>NZ_CP176580.1:0-4817508 GCF_046271865.1 Nitrincola salilacus | reverse complement strand
GGAAGAAAAACCGGCACCAAAAGATGAAGCACCTTGCTGAGAGTTCAATTCACCGGAAGACTGATTGGTATTCTGAAGCGCACTCTGAGCAGGAACAGGCATGGGCGGCTGGCTGGACGGAGCCGAGCGTTGAGGATAAAGCCCTGAAGGTGCAGACTCACGGTCGGAGGACATCATCGACACAGAGGATCTCAATGCAGGAGAAGGAGCCTGAGAACCAAAACGCTCTTGATAGCCCCCGGCACGAGCAGGCGCATTCAGAGTCTCCACTTCAAGCCTGACATCCACACTGACACTGCCCGCTACATCGCTGAACACCTGACGGATACGCGCCAGATACTTGTCATTGACCCAGTCCTTAACAAACCGATTCGGGGCGAACAGCACCAGCAACTCCGTTTGAATTTCAGCAAGACGCAGTGGACGTATCCAGGTATTGAACTGTTGAGCAGGAAACTCCTCCCGGAGACTGGAAAGGCAGTGCTCCCATAACTCTTCAGACATCCTGTAACCCCCTGTGCACGGCCGACAACGCCGACGCCGAATCAAAGCAAAATAAACTGTCGGCTATTCTATAACGTCAGAGGCAAGTTATCCACAAACAGGCGCCATTTTTTATCAACTTCCTCGAATAAATAGACAATGGTATTTAACAACAATCGCTTAAACACTGAGCACTGAAAACAGCGCACAGCTTATAAACAGCAAAACCCTCGAGCAGCAAGCTGATTTTACATAAATATTGCAAGTTATGCACAGGAGCGTCTCACAATAGCTGTGGGTAACCGATCCATAATATTCTGCTCCAACTCCTTTTCCGTGGGCGATTCAAGCATAATAAAAGGAATATCGCGCTGAAACCATTTGCATCGTACGGCCTGGTCACCTATAATTTCGCGTCTGATTTTTATCGTGGATTTACCAGCCACATTCACGGACTAAACGCAAAGCAGGACGGGGCAATGAAAAGAACATTCCAACCTAGCGTATTAAAACGCGCTCGTACACACGGTTTCCGTGCTCGCATGGCAACCAAAAACGGCCGTCAGGTCCTTAACCGTCGTCGCGCCAAAGGCCGTCACGAGCTGGCTGTATAATAGCTGCTCTAAGGTTAATCGACTGAATGGCCGATTTCGGATACCCCCGCCAGTTAAGACTCTTGACTGGCGGGGACTTCAAACGAGTATTCGACGGAGCCGTTCTCAAGGTCTCTGAGCAGCCCCTGTTGATACTGGCCTCACCTAATGACCTAGACCATCCCAGGATAGGTTTCGTCATTTCCAAAAAAAATATCCGTCGGGCTGTTAAACGTAACCGCGTTCGGCGTATCATTCGCGAGTCTTTTCGCCTCAATCAGCACAATCTGCCCAATATTGATATGGTGATCCTTGCACGTAAGGATCTGGACAAGCTTGATAACGTTGCACTTTTTCAACTGATGAATCGCAACTGGGCCCGATTGAGTAAGAAAGCGTCGAAAATCCAATCAAATTAACTAATGGTTCTATCGCGATGGATGTACAGCGAGTCATATTAATTTCAGCCCTGGCCCTGATCACCTACCTGATCGTTCTGCAGTGGAATAATGACTATAACCAGCCGCCGCAGATTCCGACAGAGCAGGCCACTATTTCTGCTTACAGTGGCGCACCTCAATCCGAAATTCCGCAAATCGACACTACTCAGACCACTGGCGACGTTCCCAGCGCCGTATCTGAAGCAGTCGTGCCGACGACACCTGCCGCTGCGCAGACTGAGCAAACGCAGTTTATCAATATCAAAACCGACCTGCTGGATCTGACGATCGACGCTCGCGGTGGTGACATCATTCGTACCGCGCTACTCGAGCACAAGGCACAGATCGATTCTGACCAGCCGTTTGTACTGCTGGAACAGACCAACAGCCGTGTCTATGTCGCGCAAAGCGGGCTGGTCGGTCGTGACGGCCCCGATGCAAATCCGGAAGGCCGCCCCCTGTTCACAAGCACGCAGACCAGTTACCAGATGGGTGACCAGGATCAGCTGTCTGTGGATCTGATCCATGTTGATGACAAGGGTATCGAATACACCAAGCGTTTCACATTTACGCGTGGCAGCTACAATATCGAGATGGATTACCAGGTCAACAACCAGAGCGACACCCCCTTCCAGGGCATCCTCTTTGGGCAGTTGAAGCGTGATAACACCTCTGATCCGACCTCATCTTCCGCTCTGGCAATGTCTTCCTATCTTGGCGCTGTATTTTCAACGGCAGACAACAAGTATCAGAAGGTTACCTTCAAGGATATGGATAAGGGAGCCTTCCGTGAAATCAGTACGGATGGCTGGGTAGCCATGCTGCAGCATTACTTCCTGAGTGCGTGGATACCCTCAGCGGGAGCGGATTACACTTATCTGACGCGCAAGATCAATAATCAGTACATTGCGGGATTCCTGTCCCCCTCATTTGAGGTCATGCCGGGACAAACAACCGCAGTAAGTGCTAACTTATTTATTGGTCCAAAGGATCAGGATCAACTGATCGCTACAGCCGAAAACCTGAAGTTGACCGTCGACTACGGATGGCTGTGGTGGATTGCCTATCCGCTGTACTGGCTGCTGACGTTCATTCAGGGCATCGTAGGCAACTGGGGTCTGGCTATTATCGGCATCACTGTTGTGGTCAAGCTCGCGCTGTTCCATCTCAATGCCAAAGCTTTCCGCTCCATGGCCAAAATGCGCAAATTCGGTCCTGAAATGATGCGCATGAAAGAGCTGTATGGCGATGATCGCCAGAAGATGTCCCAAGAGATGATGACGCTGTACAAGCGTGAGAAGATCAATCCGCTGGGTGGTTGTTTGCCAATCGTCGCCCAGATGCCGGTCTTCATCGCACTCTACTGGGTACTGATGGAGTCGGTTGAGCTGCGCCACGCGCCTTTCTTCGGCTATATCCAGGATCTCTCGGTGATGGACCCCTACTTTATCCTGCCGATCCTCATGGGTATCACCATGTTCCTGCAGCAGAAGTTGAACCCGACACCACCGGACCCGATGCAGGCCAAGATAATGAAGATGCTGCCGATCATTTTCACCTTCTTCTTCCTCTGGTTCCCTGCCGGTCTGGTTCTGTACTGGCTGGTCAACAACATACTGTCAATTACACAGCAGTATGTAATCACCAAGCAGATCGAAAAAGAAGAAACAAAACCAGCCAAGGCCTGAAGGCCTTCACGCTGAACGATAAAAGGCTCCCTCGGGAGCCTTTTTCAATTCAAGACCAAAACATATCTGTTTATGAGTCAGGTGCTAATGGATAAGCTTAGCTGATACAGTCAATCGAGAGAGATTAAGATGACACTCTACCAACAGGACACCATAGCCGCCCAAGCCACACCACCCGGACGAGGTGGGGTCGGTATCATTCGCGTCTCTGGGCCGTTGACTGAGGCGATTGCCCGACAGGTAATGAACCAGGTGCCCAAGCCCCGCTTTGCTCATTACGGGCCATTCTATGGCGCTGACGCCGATGTTATCGATGAAGGAATAGCGCTTTACTTTCCAGGACCCAACTCCTTTACCGGTGAAGATGTGTTAGAGCTGCAGGCACATGGTGGGCCTGTGATCATCGACTTCCTGCTCAAGCGAGTCATGGAGCTCGGTGCCCGCGCCGCCCGTCCTGGTGAGTTCTCCGAGCGGGCCTTCCTGAATGACAAGCTGGATCTGACTCAGGCAGAAGCCATTGCTGACCTTATCGACAGTACCTCAGAGCAAGCAGCCCGCTGTGCCATGCGCTCACTTCAGGGCGAGTTTTCACGGCGTATCCACGCACTGACCGAGCAGCTGATTCAACTTCGTATCTACGTTGAAGCAGCAATCGACTTTCCAGAGGAGGAGATAGACTTTCTGTCAGATGGCAAAGTTTCCGGCGACCTGAAGCGAGTACTCACTGACTTAGAAAATGTGCAGAAAGAAGCGCGTCAAGGCAGCATTATTCGTGAAGGAATGAGCGTAGTTATCGCCGGAAAGCCGAATGCCGGAAAATCCAGCCTGCTCAACGCACTGGCCGGCAGAGAAACCGCCATCGTCACGGATATTGCCGGCACCACTCGAGATGTCCTTCGTGAGCACATCCATATTGATGGCATGCCCTTGCATATCATTGATACTGCAGGACTTCGTGATGCACCCGATGCCGTCGAAAAGATCGGGATAGACCGAGCCTGGCAGGAGATACACAAGGCCGACAGAATCCTGCTGGTGGTCGACAGTAGCGAAAATTCTGCAGAAGACCCTGCTATTCTCTGGCCTGAGTTTGTTGAACGACTTGGTCACCCTAACAACATCACTGTGATCCGAAACAAGATCGATCTACAGCAGGAATCACCGTCAATCATCAATCGAAGTGAATACTCACTTCTATCTATTTCTGCTAAAAATGCTGATGGCATTGAACTGCTGAGAGAGCACTTGAAGCACTGTATCGGTTTCAACACCACGACAGAGGGTGGCTTTATGGCGCGCAGGCGTCATCTGGATGCGCTGGAACGAGCCCATCAGCAACTGATAACGGGCCAGGAACAGCTTCAGGGCGCAGGTGCAGGAGAACTATTGGCAGAGGATCTGCGCCAGGCTCAGCAAAGCCTGAGTGAAATCACCGGCGAATTCACCTCCGATGATCTGCTGGGCAGGATATTCAGTTCGTTCTGTATCGGTAAATGACTCCTGCTCAACTGCCATATCTGCAGGATATAGTCCATGCTTAGCCGCTATAATACGTGGCATTGCCATCTGGACTTTGATAGATTCAAACCGATTAAGAACGACTTTGATTTATTACATCAGGTCCCTATGCCATGACTACCGAACCCTGGGTCACCGCCGAAAAAGTTGCCCAACATCTGGGCATCGTGAAGGATACCGTCTATCGCTGGCGGGAAAACAAAGGGTTACCCGCCCACAAGGTAGGGCGCTTGTGGAAATTCCAGCTATCCGAAGTGGATAAGTGGGTACGAGCAGGCGGTGCCGATGAAGGCACAGACAAAAAGGACAACAGCGTATGAATAAGAAAGCGCTGTCGGAACGGGACATCTGCACCAAGTTCATCACGCCAGCCCTGGAGCAGGCAGGCTGGGATATCGCTACACAGATACGAGAGGAGTTCTCCCTCACCAAGGGTCGTATCATCGTGCGAGGAAAACTGCACACCCGTGCAAAGCATAAACGCGCAGACTATGTTCTGTTCTACAAGCCGAACCTGCCCATCGCCATCATCGAGGCCAAGGACAACAAACACTCGCTGGGCGACGGTATGCAACAAGCCCTTGGCTATGCCGAGTTACTACAGGTACCCTTTGTATTCAGTAGCAATGGCAACGGCTTCCTCTTTCACAACAAAATAGCCAAAGATGGTGTGATCGAGCGGGAACTCAGTCTCGACCAATTCCCGAGCGCAGGAACTCTATGGCAGTGGTGGGCTGAACACCAAGGACTGAATACACAACAGCAGGAACTCGTTGCGCAGGACTATTACAGTGACGGCAGCAATAAAACTCCGCGTTACTACCAACTGCTTGCCATCAATAAAACTATCGAAGCCATTGTCAAAGGCCAACAGCGCATCCTGCTGGTGATGGCCACTGGCACCGGCAAAACCTACACGGCTTTCCAAATCATCTGGCGTCTCTGGAAGTCGCGCACCTGCAAACGGATTCTGTTTCTGGCCGACCGCAACATTCTGGTCGATCAGACCATGACCAATGACTTCAAGCCTTTTGGCTCGGCCATGACCAAGATCCAGAAACGCCAAGCCAACAAATCCTATGAGATTTACCTCTCGCTCTACCAGGCCGTCACGGGTACCGAGGAAGCAAGCAACATCTACAAACAGTTCAGCCCGGACTTTTTTGACCTGATCGTCATCGACGAGTGCCATCGAGGCAGCGCCGCTGCCGATTCGGCCTGGCGGGAGATTCTTCAATACTTCAGTTCCGCCACTCAGATCGGTCTCACCGCCACTCCGAAAGAGACCAAAGACGTTTCCAATATCGATTACTTCGGACAACCCACCTACACCTACTCGCTGCGTCAGGGTATTGAAGACGGCTTTCTTGCCCCCTACAAGGTTGTACGTATTGATCTGGACAAGGATCTCACCGGTTGGCGCCCGGACAAAGGCATGCTGGATAAATATGGCAACGAAATCGAAGATCGTATCTACAACCAACGTGACTTCGACCGCAACCTGGTGCTGGAGAAGCGCACCGATATAGTGGCCAACAAAGTCAGCGAGTTCCTGAAGGCAACCAACCGTTTCGACAAAACCATCGTATTCTGTGACAACATCGATCATGCCGAGCGTATGCGTCAGGCCTTGGTCAACGAGAACGCCGACCTGGTGGCGCAAAACAGCAAATACGTGATGCGCATTACCGGCGATAACGAAGAAGGCAAACTGGAACTCGATAACTTCATTTTTCCTGAAAGCAAGTATCCGGTCATTGCTACCACATCAAAGCTGATGACCACCGGTGTCGACGCTCAGACCTGCAAGCTGATCGTGCTGGATCAACGTATTCAGTCCATGACCGAATTCAAGCAGATCATCGGTCGAGGCACCCGCATTAACGAAGATTTCAACAAGTTCTACTTCACCATCCTCGACTTCAAGAAAGCTACTGAGCTGTTTGCCGACCCGGATTTTGATGGCGATCCGGTGCAAATCTATGAGCCCCAGATTAATGAATCTCCCGTGCCGCCAGATGAGCAGGACGCGGCACTCCCTGACGGGGAGGAGAACTCGGATGACATCACCTACCCCGAATTGACAGATGCGACCCGAGTGGATATTTCAGAACTCGGAGATGAAGAAAGCGGAGTGCGCCGCTACGTCGTATCAAACGTAATAGTCAAAGTCGTGGCTGAGCGCGTTCAATACTTCGACGCCAACGGCAAGTTGATCACTGAGTCACTGAAGGACTATACCCGCAAAACCCTGGCAAAAGACTTCAGCTCACTCGATGAGTTCCTGCGGAAGTGGAGCAGCGCCGAGAAAAAGCAGGCCATCATCGACGAATTGGCCGAACAGGGCATCTTCTTCGAGGCGCTGGCCGACGAAGTGGGCAAGCAGTCCGGTAAAACCTTCGACCCCTTCGACCTGCTCTGCCATGTCGCCTGGGATCAACCGCCCTTAACCCGCAAGGAGCGCGCCGACCAGGTCAAAAAGCGCAACTACTTCGCCAAATACAGCGAGCAGGCACAGCAAGTACTGCAAGCCCTGCTCGACAAGTATACCGATGAAGGTGTTGCTGCCATCGAAGAAACACAGGTGCTCACCATTGCGCCTTTCAGCCAATTAGGCACCCCTATCGAACTTATCCGCGCCTTCGGCGGCAAGGATCAATACCATCAGGCCGTCCATGAACTGGAGCAGGCCCTTTACGAATTGAAACAGGAATAACAGATGCCCTTAGCCACCCTCATCAAATCCATCCAGGACATCATGCGCAAGGATGTCGGCGTCGATGGTGATGCTCAGCGCATCAGCCAGATTTGCTGGCTGCTGTTCATGAAGATATTTGATGATAAAGAACAGGAGTGGGAGCTCACCGTTAAGGATTACAAGTCACCACTGCAAAGCCGTTTTCGCTGGAGCAACTGGGCAAAAAATCCGGAAGGCATCACTGGCGAAGAGCTGATCGATTTTGTTAACAACGACCTGTTCCCATCCCTGAAGGGTCTGGCCACCAAGGCCGGCGTTACGCCTCATGGTCGCGTAGTCGGCTCCGTGTTCGAAGATGCCTACAACTACATGAAATCCGGCACCTTGCTGCGTCAGGTGATCAATACTATCGAAGAGGACGTTGACTTTAACGCCTCCGGCGACCGTCACCTGTTCAACGACATCTACGAAAAGATCCTTTCCGACCTGCAATCTGCCGGTAACGCTGGCGAATACTACACCCCACGCGCCGTTACCCAGTTCATAGTGGATATTATCAATCCACAGCTGGGCGAAAAAATTCTCGATCCGGCCTGTGGCACCGGCGGATTTCTCACCTGCACCATCGAACACCTGAAGCAGCAGATAAAAACGCCGGAAGATAACAAGTCCATGCAGGAAAGCATTCATGGCGTTGAAAAGAAGCCCCTGCCACACATGCTGGCCATCACCAACATGATGCTGCATGGAGTCGAGGTGCCCAGCAACATCCGGCACGACAATACCCTATCCCGGCCATTGAAAGACTACGGCCCGAAAGACCGTGTTGACGTTATCATCACCAACCCGCCGTTTGGGGGGATGGAAGAAGACGGTATCGAAAAGAACTTCCTGAAAAAGTACCAGACCCGCGAAACCGCCGATCTGTTCATGGCACTGATCATGCACCTGCTGAAGCATGACACCGGTCGTGCAGCGGTGGTATTGCCCGATGGGTTCCTGTTCGGCGAAGGCGTCAAGACCACCCTCAAGCGGGAACTGCTGGAAGAGTTCAACCTGCATACCATCTTACGCCTGCCCAAGGGCGTGTTTGCCCCCTACACCAGCATCGCCACCAATGTTCTCTTTTTTGAAAAAGGAGGCCCTACCAAGGATGTCTGGTTCTTCGAACACCCCTATCCGGAAGGCTATAAAAGTTACTCCCGTTCCAAACCGCTGACCATCGCCGAATTCGATCTCGAGAAAAACTGGTGGGGAGGTGCCGAGCGCAAAGGGCGCAAGACCACCGAACATGCCTGGAAGATCAGCGCCAAAGCGCTCGCCGAACGTAACTACAACCTCGACTGCAAGAACCCGCATGCAATCGAGGTTAATCACCGCGATCCCGAAGAGCTGATGGCCGAGTACCAGCAAATCGTTCACCAGCTTGAAGCGGCACAGCAGGCGCTCAAGGCCGAGTTGATGGCCTGCCTGGGGACAACAAAGGCATGATCGATGAATTGACATCCCTGTTGCAGGCAGGCGAAGGCTACCATACTGAATTCAAGCAGAGCATCGACAAAACCTTTGTAGAAGAAGCCTGTGCCTTTGCCAACTCCGGTGGCGGCAGGATACTTCTCGGCGTTGCCGATGATGGCACCATTAAGGGAATCGACACCGACAATGTCATGCGCTCTCGCGTGCAGGACACGCTGAGTCAGATAGAACCCCAACTGCACTGCAAAATCGAAGCGATTGCCAATATCCTCGTGATTGACGTCCCCGAAGGAGTGGACAAACCCTATGGTTGTTCCAAAGGCTTTTTCATGCGAATGGGCGCCAATTCGCAAAAGCTCACTCGCAACCAGATCATTGAGTTCTACCAGAAGGAAGGACGCATCCGCTTTGATGAACTCCGCCATGCCAAGGCTGTGTATCCCGATGATTTCGACCCGGATGCCTTTGCCCGCTTTCTGAAACTGGCGGGTATCACACCCGCTGTAGAGCGCGAGGTATTGCTGCGCAATCTCGACTGCCTGACCGAAGACAACCGCTTCACCAATGCCGGCGTACTCTTCTTTGCGCGCGATATAGATTTTTTGCTCAATCACGCCACCGTAGTTTGTGCGCTTTACCGGGGTAATGAAAAGGTCACCATCCTCGACAAAAAGGACTTCACCGGGAACCTGGTGGACAATATCGACAATGCGCTACTGTTTGTGAAGCGAAACACCAAAGTGCGCTACAAAATTGAGCAGGCACAACACGAAGAAATTCCCGATTATCCGGAAGTAGCCTTGCGCGAGACCATCATCAATGCCGTTTGTCATCGGGACTATTTCGACAAGCGTGCGAATGTGCTGGTGGAAGTGTTTGCTGACCGAGTGGAAATTTCCAACCCCGGTGGCTTACCCAGTGGTTTAGCACCGAAAGATTTTGGCAGCAAAAGTGTGGCCCGTAATCCACTGATTGCCTCACTCCTGCACCGCATCGACTACATAGAAAAAATGGGAACCGGCATCAGTCGCATTCGTCAGGCCGTGGCCGAACATAGCGGTACCGAACTGGAATTGAACTACAACGACTTCTTTACCGCCACCTTCAGGGCAATGAACATCGAACAATCCCGGAGAGAGTCAGGACAAGTCACAGGGCAAGTCACAGGACAAGTCACAGGACAAGTATTGGAACTGCTATGGGTTGCACATGAAGAAAAGAGTAAGAAAGCGTTGATGGAGTCACTTGAACTCAGCGGCAGGGACAATTTCGAAAAACTCTACTTAAAGCCAGCGCTGGAGAACGGATTGATCGAAATGACCATCCCCGATAAACCCAACAGCCGTTTGCAAAAATACCGCCTGACCGCCAAGGGGCATGCTTTATTGCAGCAGGACGGCAACCATGAATAAACATACCGCACAGTTACTGGAACAGCACTTCGACGCCGCCTTTGCCGCACCCAACGGAATTGCCAAACTGCGCGAACTCATCTTGACGCTCGCCATGCAGGGCAAGTTGGTAGAGCAAGACCCGAGTGACCCGCCCGCCAGCGAACTGCTGAAAGAAATAGATGCTGAAAAGCAACGGTTAGTGAACGAAGGGAAGATCAAACAGCCCAAACCGCTGCCACCGATTAAGCCCGAAGAAGTGCCTTACGAACTGCCGCAAGGATGGGAGTGGGTGAGACTAGGAAATATTGGTCATGTTGGCTCCAGTAGTCGAGTGCATCAGAGAGACTGGAAAGAAGAGGGAGTACCTTTTTATCGAGCGCGTGAAATTGTAAAGCTCTCAAGTCTTGGATTTGTTAAAAACGAGCTCTACATTTCAGAAACCCATTATCAATCCATTGCAAAAGATGGCCTCATCCCAGAAGCGAATGACCTGATGATTACAGGTGTAGGTACTATTGGTGTGCCTTATATCGTTAAAAAGACTGATCGCTTTTATTTTAAGGATGCGAGTGTTCTGATCTTCAAGAATATGCATCGTTTATATGCTCCTTTCCTCTTCATGTTTTTCAAATCACCTTTTTGGATTGAGCGAATTTACGATGGCAGCATGGGCACCACCGTCCATACCTTGACCATTAGTAGAACTAATGAAATATTAGTGCCGCTCCCTCCTCTCTCTGAACAATACCGAATCGTCGCCCGAATCGACCAGCTAATGGCCCGTTGTGATGAACTGGAAAAGCTGCGCAAAGAGCGTGACGAAAAGCGGTTAGCCGTTCATGCCGCCGCCATAAAACAACTACTCGACGCGCCAAATGGTAAAGCTTGGGACTTTATCCAAGAACATTTCGGCGAACTCTACACCGTCAAGGAAAACGTGACCGAGCTGCGCAAGGCGGTCCTCCAACTCGCCGTTATGGGACGCCTCGCCCCCCAAGACCCCAACGACCCTCCGGTCAGCGAGCTACTGAAAGAGATCGAAGCCGAGAGACAAAGATTGGAAATGAAAAAGTCTAGTGACTTGGGTAAAACAACGGACTCACTTGATTATGAAATACCTAATCACTGGGAGTGGGCGTGTCTTAATGACTTAATAGTTTATGGGCCAACAAATGGTTTTTCACCTAGAGCGGTTGACTATGAAACTTACATTCGCTCTTTAACACTAAGCGCAACAACATCAGGCACATTCAAAGGAGAACATTCCAAATTCATTGATGCTGAGATTCCGGAGGATTCAGAGCTTTGGTTGCGTGATGGTGACATTTTGGTTCAGCGCGGTAATACACTTGAGTACGTTGGTGTTCCTGCTGTTTACCGTGGCAAGTCAAATGTATTCATTTATCCCGATTTGATGATGAAGTTTCGTGTTTCTAGTCAAATGGATACGGATTATGTTTACTATGCGATGAGTTCAGTTCCGAGCAGAAACTATTTACGAGTGCATGCATCTGGAACTTCTGGAACGATGCCAAAAATTAACCAAAAAATACTAAAAAGCCTCCCTATTCCAATCCCTCCTTTTGAGGAACAAAAACGCATTGTTAGCAAAGTAAAGAAGATGTTGGATTGCTGTGAAATTCTTGGAAAAAGCATAGATACCTCCTTGAGCAAACAGAAAGAGCTCCTCACTGCTTTGATGGCTCAGGTATAGGAGGGTTTCGTGCGGTTAAAATCAATCTATATCGGCCAGTACAAGAACCTCCAAGACTTTTCCCTCAACTTTGATGGTGATAGCTTTATTGATGTATTTGTTGGCAAGAACGGCACCGGTAAATCTAATCTGTTTGAAGCGCTAATCGAAATATTCCGCCACCTAGACGAGTTCGATCGAGACAAGCCCTCCTGCGATTTCAATTATCGTATAGGATTCGAGATAGATGGCAATCAAACTGAGATCGACTGGAACACTGGCGCGCTGACTATCAATGGTAAGGAACGAAAAACCGTTGGCAACACACCGTTGCCGGATAATGTGCTCATCTATTATTCTGGCCACAACGACACGGTGGCAAACTTGGTCGAGCAGTATGAAGAGTCCTTCCGCAAACGTATTAAGCGCGCCGATTTTGATGAGGCGCGGTATTTTATCGGCATCGGCCCTGACTACAAGGAACTGTTGCTGGCCGTGCTGCTAATACAACCAGACACCAGCAAGGCTAAGCAGTTCATCTGCAAAAAGCTTGGCATAGAAACAGTCGCCTCAGAAATGAAGGTGGTGCTGGAACGGCCCGCCTATGCCTCCGGCTCCCGTTTTGACATTGAATCGAACGATGAAACAGACCGCTATTGGCAACCGGAAGGGATCACCAAAACCTTTCTCGACAGGTTCCATGGTTGCATCAACACCGCCACTGGCAGCCAGGTGCGCTCCGAGGGCTATTTCCCTGTCGACGACTGTTACATCCTCTATTACGATATCACCAAAATCCGGCAGGAATTCTCCGACCTGAGTCCCCAAGAACTGTTCCGACAGTTAGACAACCTGAAAACATTGGGGATGCTGGCCGAGATCACCATCCCCCTGCAATTGACCAGCAGCGTGGACGCCACCATCGCCTATTTCAGCGATGGCCAGTTCCAGTCGGTGTACATCTACTCCATCATCGAGCTGTTCAAGGATCGCAACTGTATCACTCTGCTTGATGAGCCCGATTCTTTCTTGCACCCAGAATGGCAGTTTGACTTCCTCAAGCAGGTCTTCGAGATCACTGACACCACCGCCAAAAACAATCATGTGTTGATGACTAGTCATAGTGCATCGACCATCACAAATGCCGATGAGAACGTCATCAACCTGTTTGAGTTTAACGGCTCACATGTCGTTTCAAAGAAGATCAGAAAAGCTGATGTCATTAAATCGCTCTCTGCAGGGTTGATTTCGTTTTCAGAGAGTGAAGCTCGGTTAAACATTCATCACGTTCTCAAGAATACTACTGGGGCTGTCTTGTTTACTGAGGGAATCACCGATGAGATGATTCTTGAAACTGCATGGTCGAAATTGTACCCGACTGAGGAGCGCAGTTTTGAGATACAGAATGCGTTCAGTTGCGGATTCCTTCGCAACCTTATCAAAGACAATTCACTTTACCAAAATCACCCAGGACGAACCTTTTTCTCTGTTTTTGACTTTGATGAGGCATACAACGACTGGAACCAGCTTGGCCAAGATGTGCAAACCGATCCATGTCAGTGTTTGGTGAAAAAACACAATGCTCATAAAAGTTACGCGATGCTTTTACCCGTGCCCGCCAACGGGCTAATTCACAATCAGGTAATCAACCCGAATACCGGCGGTAATTATGGCAATAGGTCATTACTGACCATCGAGTTGTTGTTTCATGGCGTACCAAGTTTAGATCAATACTTTGTTGTCGATACAGAAAGGACAGATAGTTTTATAAAATTTGTCAGCGATGGCCAGAAAGTAGCATTCGCCAAAGATGTTGTGCCAACTATCGATTCGGCCTGCTTTGAAGTCTTCCGTCCATTATTTGAATTCATCATTGGTAAATGTGGAAATGGCCAGTAAAGAATTTCCATACTCTTCAATGACACTGGAACCATCTATTCAGAACCTGAGGAAGGTGGCACGAAAAGCATGAGTCATTTTAACGAGACTGCACTAGCGCTATCGCAGATTACGGATACAGGATTGTTTGAACATCTGGCTGCAGCAGTACTTCGAGAGGCTCGTCCTGACCTCTATTGTAATCTGACTCAGCCAGGAACGAACGCGGAAGGCAAACCGGTTAAATCACCCGTTGATGCCATTTCGTTTGCACCAAATGCTGACCCAAGGCACATGGTGATTGTTCATCACACAACCTACAAACAAGTAAATCTCAGAAAGAAATGGCTCCTTGACCCGAGAACGGTTAAGACTCGGAAAGGCAGCAAATCAGCTGCGGAACCTGGTGATCTACTTAAAGCTGCGTCTATTGCTGAAGACGAACGAAAGAAGACGCCCAACCTACTTGTTACACTTGCTTTGACCACAAATGAAGAGCCGCCGCAAGAAGTAACCCGTGAGGTCGAGCGTGTGGCGGGCGCCCACAAGATTATGTTGGATATATGGTCCCGCTCTCGTATTGCTGACTTCCTTGATCACAACGCCAATGGACAATGGCTGAGAAAGAAATACCTTGGTATAACTCAGGAGAGGCTGTCGATTGACCTGCTGCGAGAATTGGGAAAGAAGAGCCTTGACGCTTATCAGCCTCCTGTCAGGGAAAAGGAGCAGATAGCGCGGACCAGCGCCGATATAGTGATTGAGAGCCTGCCTGTTCCTCTTGGATTTCTTGCTGGAGAGTCTGGTTTTGGAAAAAGCGTTGCATGCTACCAGCAGTTAGCGAACCACTTTACTTCAGGTGGTTGCTGTCTGGTTCTTCCTCATGAGGTTCTGGCAGTTTCAATAACGTTGGAGCAAGCCATTGATGCCACGCTTCGTCAGCTTCACCCCTCTCTTGCTGAAGGTGAAGGCTCGCAAGCTCTCGCTCTGAGTACGGCAGGTTTACCGCTTCTGATGACAGTGGAAGATATCTCGAGATCTGGACAATGTGCGCTACTTATTGAACGGCTAGTGAAGTGGTCTCAAAGCTTAAACGCCAATAATCAACGAACAAGCTGGCGTGTCATGTGCCCAATATGGCCTGAGCTGCTCAGCGGACTTGGAGACGACGCTCGCAAGCGTACAGAGCCGCTAACGCGCCGATTAAGTACCTTTACTCCTGAAGAAGCCCGCGCTGCCTTATTAAAGAGAGCAGCCTATGAAAACAGCGACTTATCGGAACTTGATGCTGATTTAATCGCCAAAACCCTTGGCTATGACCCCCTGCTGATTGGCTTGCACGATCTAAAACTCACAGCACCAACTGACGTTATTGCAGCTTTTGTCTTGCAAAGTGCCGAGCGTGTTTCACAAACAGGGGCTTACGTGGCCAATGAGCACCTTGCATCCCTTCGCGCTCTTGCGTGGATGATGTTGAGGCACAAGCAAATGAGCCCTAAATGGGCTGATGTCTGCTCTTGGCTCAGCAATTCTGGAGTTTCACTAGCATCCTTGCGAGAGCAAGTGAAATCTGGTGAAGTGATCCGCCTCACACAGTCCAACCAAGACTCACATATCGTCTTCCGACATGATCGCGTCCGGAATTGGCTTCTGGCTGATGCAGCAGCTTCTGTCATGAAAAACGATGTCCTTGATAAGGATACATTTTCAGATCCCTATTTTGCGGGTGTTATTGGAGCAGCGCTGGCGAACAGTGACATACCCATGTCTGTAGCAGAGCAAGTTAGGGAACTGAATCCGCTCGCACTCTTCCACGCCTTACAGTCATTTCGAGAGCCTTCATCTCCTTTACACAATGAGGTAATTAGGGCCATAGACGACTGGCTAGAAGACATAACATCTCATTCGCCCGCTTGCCATAACTTGAGACATGCTGTGCTAGGCGTGCTATCTGAGACTCAGTCATCATATGTTCTCAAAATTCTGCCCAAACTTAAGAGCCGTTCGTTGGTTAAAGATATCGCGGGGCTACGTAATGGTGATTTGGCATCTGGAGTAAGATTATGCGCTTCGATAGAGCCAGGAACCGGAGCACTTTGGCGAGACCTGGCGATAGAGCATGCAAAGCTTAATTTTGGCCCTCAATTCACGAAGGAGCTCGTGACACTTCTCAAAAGCCACCAGCTTAACGATATGACTATCGTTGGAGCACTTCGTTTAGCTGGTCATCTGGCTGATACAGTCTTAGCTCAAGCAATCGAAGTCTGCTGGAACTCCGACGCTCATAGGGGGGAACATTTAGAAGACTATCTCTGGGCTGCTGCGCAGTGCGGAGGTGATCAAACCGAGAGGCTACTTTCTCCAATTTGCGATGTATGGGCGGTGCTGCCAGACGAAGAGGAAAGTAACGGCATGCCCTCGGCTCGGAACTCATTAGCTGCCCACAATGTTGCTTGGGCGTTTTGGAGGTCTCTGCCTGAACCAGCTTTAAAATTCTTTATACAGCGCGCTTCCAGTGAAGATCTGCGCTGGCCTATCACATACATGCTCCATGGGATGGATCAACCGGAAGCGGTTAATTACCTCGTAGAGTACATGGCCGATAGATCGAGAGAATGGGAAGGAACGAATGGTTTAGATATTTTCCAGAGCACAGTGAAGGGCCATTGGCGTTGGCAGAGAGAGCGAAACATTACGATGTCTGTGCAATCCCGTGCGCGACTGCAGGAAATTTGGACTGACAAAGTCCACGACAAACATTTGCGAAAGCATGCATTCGGGCTATGGGACGCGACAATTGCCCCTGAAGATATCCAGCTCCTTAGGTCTCAGGAGGACTCTGGCGAACTAGCAGACTGCATACTCAGAGCACGGCTTGAGAGAAAAGATCAGGAAGCCATACCAGCATTTGTCAAAAAGCTCCTGACCGACGATGATCAGCATGGCTACTGGTGGTGCTCAGCGCGGCATATCTGGTCCGACTCTCTAACTGCAACACTCCATGAATATCTAGATCGACAGCAAAAGTCTATAAATCCAACTTGGGGAGATTCTCCGAAGTCTGCATGGATTATTTCTAAATTGATAATGGAGCAAGATATCGCAGTACTTGAGACTATGCTACTCAAGCACTGGGAGTTCCTGAGGTTCTCGCCACATTATGTGCAAACCGCACTTTATGCAGCCACACCGCGCTTATTGACGATGGTTGATGAGACGATCCGAGAGTGTCCGGTTCCAAAAGACATGTTTAATCATATCGACAGGCACTTTGGGATCAGAACTACGGGACGCGCAGGAGTAACACGTATTGAACAGATTCAAGCGCTCATTCCTTATCTTGATTACCTCTCGGACTCTTCAATCCATCAATTCTGGGAAGTATGTAGTGAGAAAGGATGGATAGGACTGCGCCGTGAATATCTCGACTCACGATTGGGAGAATGGAAAGAGCGGGTTGGCCTGGATGATTGCCATTTATTTGCCGAACTTGACAAGGAACTCACATATGACAGGCCACATTGGCTTGATCACTGGGTTGATCGTCATCTCGGCAATGGCCGTAGCAAAGAGGATATTTTCGCGATCCTCAAACAGTGGCTTCGCTCGAAGAAGTGTATGAAAGCCCTCCAGATTGCCGCTTCTGTTATTATTCACGCGGGTACCCGTAGGGATATTGAGATATTGTATGAAGGAGATGATCAGTCAGGCGAAGCAGTCGAATTGATTGCTAATACGCGTTTTGAAATCATGCGGCGCACATTGGCATAATGTGACCTGCCTTGGGTTAAACTGGCTAGGTGAAGCAAGAGCGTATCAAACCTACTGCGGAGACCATTACACAAGAAGTATTGGATAAATACTCATTACAGATCAATGAGATGATATCTATCTTAGTTGCCACTTATGGAGCTTACTGAGGATTATACTCCGACCAAACCACCGGTTGTTGTCCCTCCTGGTCAAACGCAAACACCTTGTAATGATCCTGGCGTCCGGTTTCCATACCCGGCGAGCCATGAGGCATGCCGGGTACTGAGAGCCCCTTGATTGCTGGCTTCTCTTTCAGCAATCGAAGTATATCGCCAGCCGGGACATGCCCTTCAATCAGAAGGGCGGTCTGATCTTTCCGGTAGACAGGATGCCAGCACCTGTGGAAGTCCCAATTCTGCTTTCTTGCCATTGAAATCATCCACCTATCCTATTGACAGCACTTTGCCCTAGCAGCATGGTTAAAACTAACATATACACCTTATAACGGTGTGGGATATTATAATTAAAGGTATATATAATTGCTCACCTATCAAATACTTGCGAACAGAGCATCCCAATGCTTCGCATGGAGGCGTATCAATGCCAGTAACAGTTGAATCCAGCGGAATCAAGCTTCGATTTATAGAGCTATGTCAGTTTCGTAGGTTGGGCAAAGTTCAACTGAACATAGATCAAGAAACCACAATCCTAGTCGGTGCTAACAATAGCGGAAAAACATCAATTCTTGTGGCCCTACGTCACTTTCTTGCTGATCGGGCTCCTTTCGGAGCTTTCGACATCAGCCTCTCGCAATGGTCAAAGTTGCGAGCTCTTGGCAAAGCTTGGGAAGTGCTGACCGAAGATCCTTCGACAGCTTCCGGGCCAGAAGAACCGTGGAAAAGGCAGCTCCAGATACTGCTTGAGGCCATGCCAACGTTGGATCTATGGTTCGATGCAGATGCTGGCATGTATCACTATGTTACACCGTTGCTTTCCAAATTCAGCTGGGAAGGAGGCGCGGTCGGAGTTCGCCTGCGACTAGAGCCAGCAACAAACATTGATGAGCTCAAGCAATTAGCCTGGGCTTACCATACTACGCGTTTGCCGATAAAAGATATGGGGGATGACTCGCTAGCGTGGCCCATGGATATCCTTGATTACTGGTTGCGTGAGCCGTCAAAACTCGGGCAAGTTCGCGCATACAAGCTAGATGCTGATAACAACCCAGTAACAGGCCTTGATACCTACAATACTCAAACGCTCTCTATAGGTGCCAACCCGATTGAGCTCAAGTACCTTTCGAGATTGATTCGCGTTGATTTCATCGCAGCTCAGCGTGGACTCGGGGGCGAAGAGTCTGATTCACGGTCAGCCTCTGGATCACACCAAGTCGGCATGTTTTCAAACCAACTTCTTAGATTTGCACGACAGCACTTAAATGTTGCCAGCTCCGGACATGGCCAGCGTGCAGACCTTATTAAGGCTGTAGCTGAAGCTCAGAGAGACTTAGATAAGAAAATTCATGAAGCGATCGCTGATTCGGTTAAGGAAGTGAAAGAGCTTGGCTATCCAGGCCTGCATGACCCCCAAGAGATTCGTTTCCGCACTCGTATCCAAACGGCGGATCTGCTTGACCATGGGACTGCAGTCCAGTACAGCATGCAAAAGGAGTCTCTCGAGGAGCTCTTACCTGAATACTCCATAGGGCTCGGCTACCAAAATTTACAGTCCCTTAGCTATCAACTGGTTTCCTTTAGAGCAGCCCGGCTCAAGCCTGAAAAAGGTTCTCCTGTACCCGTTCACTTAGTAATGATTGAAGAACCTGAGGCGCACCTCCATGTTCAGGTGCAGCGCATCTTTCCAGGTAAGGCGCACAAACTCATCAGCCCGACTGCGAAGGACGCTTCGAGCCTGAAAAGCCAATTACTTATAAGCACTCATTCAAGTCATCTCGCCCATGCAGAAAATTTTGACCGGCTCCGGTATGTTCGCCGCATAGCAAAGAGTACGGTTACCTCCATGCCAACGACAGAGGTGGTCAACCTTGCAGAGGTCTTTGGTAATGACAAAAAGACCCGCCAGTTCGCTGAACGCTACTTCCGCGTTCAACACACGGACTTGCTGTTTGCCAACGCTGCAATTTTCGTTGAGGGCCTTGCAGAGCGTATGCTGGTACCACTCTTCATTGAGCGCGACTTCAAGGCTCTACACAGTCGCTACGTGTCCTTCTTGGATATTGGTGGGAGCCATGCCCACCGACTCAAGCCACTCATCGAAAAGCTCCGGATTCCTACAGTCATCATTACCGACATCGACCCATCTGAAGAAAAGGACGGTAAGCCTAAGAAAGATGGCGAGCCGACCAAGAAACTCAACGCTGTTGCAAACACCGGACAAACAGGACTTCAATGCGGTAACCCAACCTTACGTGGCTGGCATCCGAAGCTGCAACAACTCGATAATTTCAAGGCTCCGACAAATGATCAGTTGGTGTGGAATGAAATCGAAGATTGCCCCGTGCGTTTCGCTTGGCAGTTACCTATCACTGAAGCTGACGACAGCTGGCCTAGCACATTTGAAGACTCGCTGGTCCTCACGAATGTATCTTGGTTCAAAGGGCTGATGGATGAGAAGCCCGATGAGGATGGAATGGAGATTGAAACGCCGAAAGGGGCTCTTGGCTCTGTAGCAAAAAGGGCTGCTGAAGCCAGTAGCTCTCAAGAGCTGCTAGGTGCACTTCACACTCTCATGCACAACTCTTTCAATAAAGGGGACTTCGCCGCAAGCATCTTTGAAATGGTCTCTTCAGGTGAAGATGTCAAATGTCCAAAATACATTGCGGATGCCTTGACTTGGTTGCAGGAGCAGCTCAAGCCAAACCAAACCAAGGACCGATAGAATGAGCACACTCCCTATTAGTGCAGACAACGATCGTGATGCAGGGGTTGTCGAAGAAATCTGCGGCCACCTCACTGAGGAGCCCCCGCGAAGCTACTTCCTTTTCGCAGGGGCAGGTTCAGGGAAGACACGAACTCTAGTAGAGGTGCTACGTCGGATGACAGGGGTGGTGAAACACGAAAAAGGGGGGCTACTTGCCAGACGCCTGCGTATGTATGGGCGCTCAATACGAGTGATCACATACACGAAAAACGCGGTTGCGGTCATTAACGGACGCCTCGGGAATAATGACTTGGTAGGGGTATCTACAATCCACGCATTTTGCTGGGAGCTCATTAGTGGATTCAACGAAGACATCCAAACAGCTCTCATAGCAATAAAGGAAGCTCAACTTGAAAATAAAACTGCGGAAGCACGAGCAAAGCCAAAGGGGATTACACCAGCAAAACAGCGAGATCTGGAAGAAATAGAAGACGCCATAACGGCACTTAGAGAAACGGATGTCTTTATCTACCATCCGGATCGCGAGACTTATGGCTCCGGAGCGCTTACCCACCAGCATGTCCTTGACGTAACGGCTTGGCTCCTCAAGAACAGACCTACACTCCAGACTATCCTTAAAGATCGATATCCTATAGTACTTATTGATGAGTCACAGGACACAATGAAAGGCATGTTGGATGCCTTAATGAGCCTTGCAGAACCACGAGGAAGTGGTCTGACTATTGGCTTACTCGGAGACCATCGACAGCGCATCTATAACGATGGGCATTCGGATCTTCCGAGCTTAGTGCCTGAGAGCTGGGCTACACCAGAACTGCAAATGAATCATCGTAGTCAACGTAGGATCGTTACCCTCATTAACACCATTTGGGAAGCAA
Organism: Nitrincola salilacus; assembly: GCF_046271865.1. Classification (NCBI taxonomy): domain Bacteria; kingdom Pseudomonadati; phylum Pseudomonadota; class Gammaproteobacteria; order Oceanospirillales; family Oceanospirillaceae; genus Nitrincola; species Nitrincola salilacus. The sequence goes on along the minus strand of NZ_CP176580.1, from coordinate 4,796,115 downwards.
AGCTCGAAGGTAGAGCCAAACCTGCGAATGGCTCAAAACAGCATCCCAGAACAGAGAAGACAGGCGGCCTTGTTCGACTATACGTAGGTGACACGAAGCTTTCTACAGAAGATAAGGTTATCGGTGAACGTTGGTGTGCATATCAAATGTGGAAGGCGAGCGGGTCAGAGGTTTGGAGCCAAGGTACATACAAATTGCTCGCACTGGAGCACAAACTTGTCGCAGCACGCGGTTCTTTTCTTGATGTATTTAGTGCCATGGCTCTGCTTGACCCGAACGCTGCTGCACCTAGTGGCAGTGGCGAAAACAAAGGGCCCGCAGTTGTACAGTTTTTATTGAACGAGCTTGCTGAGCTAGAAGCGTGCGTTGGTAGCGATGGTGCCGTTAATGAGTTCAAGGTCACGGAGGTTTTTAGACGCTACGGCTGCCTCGATGGTATGTCCGAAAATACCGTAGAGCGAGCAAGCCGCGTCGACGAAATACTTCAAGCTATTAAAGCTTTCGCCACCTCTTGTGCAAATCCGATTTCAACCGTGCGAGAGATACTTGAACCAGTCTTGAGAGCAAAGCTGTTTGAGATTGATCATCGCCTCCTGGCTGCATATGCGGACATGTCCCTCCCACCTCCAGCACCTGGTAGAGGAGAAGAATCCAAACAGGATCGGATGCGCAGAGGTTGGTACGCGCTACTCTCCTCACCTTGGAATCAGCTACAAAAGTACCGCATATACCTAGCCGGGAATTCTTCACTGGCAACTCACCAAGTCGTCAAGGGCTCAGAATTTCCTCATGTCATGATTGTGATGGATGACAAGTTAGCTGGCGGCAACCTGTTTTGTTACGACAAAATCTTTGGTGGTGTAGAACTTAGCAAAAGAGATAAAGATAACGTAATCGAAGATAAAGAAACGACCATCGACCGCACGTTGCGGTTACTTTACGTTACCTGTAGCAGAGCGGAAGAGTCACTTGCTCTTGTACTCTGGTCATCCAACCCTGTAGCAGCCCTGGCACGAATTAAAGACAGTGGTTGGTTTGTAGATGATGAATTTGAAGCGATTCAATTAACAAACTCTAAATGCTTAATCGACCGTTGATATGAGATATCGCCAGTTACAGTCGACACTCTGTCGATGACGCATCAGAATGATGCAGTTATCAAAAAGCAGCACTCTAAGTGCGCGCCGAAATCAGCTATTGGTTTTATATTTTTGGTTTCTGTATAGGAAAATAACATCGGCATTGCCATGTCGGCACAGTGGCACAAATAGGATTGTAAGCAGTGTGAAGATTGGCTATCTGGATCGAGTTTGGAGCGATGGACTGGCTGGCTGGTGTCCTGAGTCCTGGGTTTTGGTTAGCATTAACGGCAAACCCTGCTGTACTCTGCACTGTCAAGATCAGCGCCTCGACGTTCAGGCAGCAGGACACTCGGAAGATGGCCTTGTGGGCTTCCAAGCGCCCGTGCAGTTTGCGTCTGGAGATATCGTACGGGTAACAACCCTACAGGGTATTCCTCTACACAACAGTCCCTGGTTATATTTAGCCCCCCAATCCCAAAACTGGCTGCCCGCAGCCCTGGCCGATACTCATCCTGAGTATGCAGCTATCGCAGCCCTGAAGTCTGAGCTTAATTTCGATCACTTTCGTCCATTACTTGGCCAAGTGGGTCAGGTAGTTGCCACAGTACTTGCAACACACGATCAGCCTGAACGGGTGGTGCGTCTGAATACGGACTATCGTGAAGCTGCGGACCTGACTCGCTTCCACTTGCTTGTACTCACCCCAGCGGCGATCTCCTGTCCAGCACTACACAAAACCTTGAATATTGACGGTCGACTGGTACAGATTTTCGACTATTGCACCGGGGTGACTCTGGATCAATACGGACCTGGCTGGGAGTGCTGGATACCTCGGGTGATAGAGGAGCTCAAACGCCTACAGGACGCCGGTGAGGAACAGCGTAAAACACTGGGCAGACGCAGCCACAAAGGCACACTGCTAAGAAAGCAGTTGCTCGGAGGCCTGAGCGATGGCCTCCGATCCCCCCGTGCACCAGGAGAGCGACGCTTCCTGCTATGGCTATTGACCACTTTGTGGCGCCTACCTCGGGTACTGTCCCATGGCGATTTGCACCGAAACAACGTGCTGGTTGATGCCAAGAGAGACACCATCGCGCTGATCGACTGGGATCGCTGGGGCTATCTGCCAGTGGGCTTTGACTTGGCAAGGCTTCTGCGCGGTGTACCTGGCGAGCGGGTAGAAATGCTGGTAGGTGGTGACTGGCAACAACGTTTGGGAGTGCTGGGCTTCACCTACTTGCTTCAACGTTTGGACCGACCGGGATTCGCAAGCTCTGCTGAGGGAGAGGAACTACGCCAGCGCTGCCTGACGCTGGCACGGCATGCAGGCAACCAGGAAACGTCTAAGTAGCTACTGATTATATTCCGACCAGACTTCTGGCTGCTTACCGGTCTGGTCAAACGCAAACACCTTGTAATGATCCAGGCGTCCGGTTTCCATACCCGGTGAACCATGAGGCATGCCAGGTACTGAGAGCCCCTTGATTGCTGGCCGCTCTCTCAGCAATCGAAGTATATCATCTGCCGGAACATGACCTTCTACCAGATAGCCATCAATAACGCCGGTATGGCAGGAAGACAACTCCTGAGGAAGTCCCAACTCTGCCTTCTTGCCATTAAGATCATCAATATTCACGGCTTCAACCTTGATGCCAGCAGACTCGACATGGGTAATCCAGTCTTTGCAGCAACCACAGAACTCGCTCTTGTATACCTGCATGACAGATTCAGCATTTGCTGTGCTGGTCAATACTACACTGCTCAGAAAAGCCGCCAGAATGATTGAAGGTGATCGCATGAGTAAACTCCGAAAGTAATACGTAATGGCTTAACCCTATGACAGGTAGAAGCGCCAGGAGTTCTGTCAGTGCAGAAACTTCTGCACATACCAGCAGGTAGCCGTGATCTGATAGCCATTATCTCTGGCCCACTTCAATCCGGCTCTGACCAGTTTTTCTGCCAGCCCATGGTTGCGCAGTTCAGGGGGCACGTAGGTGCTGCTGAAGTTGATCTGATCATCCGAGATCTGATACTCGAGCACACAATCATGACCATCCTGTGTCAGCAGAAAGCGGTTATACTCCATCTGATGTTCAACCATTTGCTCCATCATCGCGACCTCTACAGGGTAAAGTAGACAATATAAAAATAGATATTAGCACAAGGAGTGGCCATGAAACTGAATCGAGGCCTACTTGATGAGGCCAGCCAGCAGGGCATTATCAGCGAACAACAAGTACAGGCGCTCTGGGCGTTTCTGAACCAGGCATCTCAAGACACACCCGGGTTTCGCTTTACCCATATCCTCTATTATCTGGGAGGCATGCTGGCCATCGGTGCCATGACCTTGTTCATGACACTCGGCTGGGAGAGCTTCGGTGGTTGGGGGCTGCTATTTATTGCGCTCGCCTATGCCGTCGCTGGCCTGTGGCTGACCGAGCATCTGCTCTATAGCAAGCGCTTGCCGATTCCGGCCGGTATCACAGCCACTTTTGTGCTGGTGCTGACACCCTTGGCTATCTATGGTTTGCAAAATGGTCTTGGACTCTGGGCAGAGGGGCGTTTCTATCGTGATCTACACCGCTGGATCGACTGGCGCTGGCTGATCATGGAACTGAGTACTCTGGCGGTCGGTACTATCCTGCTCTGGCGCTATCGTCTGGCTTTTCTGGTGATGCCGATTGCCGTCACGCTCTGGTACATGAGCATGGATCTGGTGCCTTTTCTGTTTAACGATCTGGACTATAACTGGGAGCTGCGCAAACTGACTTCCATCTGGTTCGGACTACTGATGACGCTGCTCGCCTTCTGGATCGATGTCCGTACTACCCGCCGTCAGGATTTTGCCTTCTGGCTCTATCTGTTTGGCGTGATCACTTTCTGGAGCGGTATGACACTGCTCTCATCCGACAGCGAGCTGAACAAGTTTATCTACTTCTGCATCAACCTGGGCATGATTCTGATCGGAGCCGTCCTGTCGCGCCGTGTTTTCGTCGTATTCGGGGCACTGGGTGCTGCCACCTATCTCGGACACCTGGCCTATAACGTCTTCCAGGACAGTATTCTGTTTCCATTTATACTGACTGTGATCGGTCTCGGCATTATCTGGCTTGGCATACTCTGGCAAAAACATGAAGAACGCATCAACCGCAGAATTCAAAGTCTGTTACCGAAAAAGTTACAGATGCTGCTGGCAAAGCGTCATTAAAGGAGAGAAGTAAGGTAGGAGAATGTGCCCGTTACCGGGCACTTATTCGGATCAGACTGAAGCTTCATCGCTCTTCAGCATCGCGAAGAGCTGATCTTTCAGGCTCAACCGCTGTTTTTTCAGGTTTTCGATATATTCATCGCTGCTCACTTCGACACCGTTTTCAATACGACGCACTTCGTGATCGTGCTGATGGTACTCATCAAACAGTTTGGCAAAATGTGCGTTGTCCATTTTCATCTGGTGAATCTGCTCACGAAACTCGGGCAGTTCATGGATCAGATCGTGTTTTTCTACCATTTTCAGCTTCCTTGTGTATCAGATTTAGCTCAAGACCATACTAGACCTTTCTCAGACCCTTTGCATTGATCCAACGCAAAGGGTCATGATGTACTGACAGCCGGTTTGCCTGCAGCTTGCGCACAAGCTAGCATATGGGCTGTATCAAACATCCAATCACTCAGGTGAGTCGGCTTTGAACACTCTGCTGCGCCAGATCCTCGGCATTCAACCCAATACCACTTCTCACGCTGAGAAGCTGATATCCATATCAGGCGCATTGCTGGGGCTACTGGCTGTGTATGAGATCTCGGAATGGTATCTGGCTGATCAGAGCTCCCTGTTGATGATTGCGTCCATGGGCGCCACTGCCATTTTGTTGTTTGGCTCTCCGCATGGTGTTTTCTCTCAACCCTGGCCGGTATTGGGCGGGCACTTGCTGGCAGCAGCCATCGGCGTAACCTGCCACAAGCTGTTTCCCATCACCTGGTGGACACCGGCACTGGCTGCCGCCACAGCAATGGCTGCCATGCAATACCTCCGCTGCCTGCACCCACCGGCAGGTGCGACATCCATGATTGCAGTGATCGGAGGTGATCAGGTCTATACCCTGGGCTATGGCTATCTGATTACTCCGGTATTGATGAATGTAATGACACTTTTACTGGTCGCTTTTCTGTTCAATGCACTGTTTGCATGGCGGCGCTATCCCGCAGGACTGATGCGCAGGCATGAGGTCAGTCGGTCTGGAAACAATCAGCAGGATCATTTCGAACTGACTCGTGAGGATTTTGCCGCAGCACTGGAGCAGACCGACTCCTATCTGGATATTACGGCTGAGCAGATGGCAGAGCTTTTAGAGCTTGCGCATCAGCACTCTGCCAACCATCCGGTGCACCCTGATCAGATACGCGCCGGTCGCTGTTACAGCAACGGCAAGCTGGGAAAGAGCTGGGGCATACGTCAGGTGATCACACTGAGATCCGGGAGATCTGCCAACGTGATATATCGCACCCTGGCCGGTACAAATAAAGGTGAAACAGGTAGCAGCTCACTGGAAGGGTTTCGTCTGTGGGCCAGATATGAGGTGGTTGAACAGCAGGATGGTTGGGTCAAGGCAGGAAGCGAAGCATCTGACTGACAAATGCTTCGCTGTTGTTACTGATCCACTACAGCGAGGCCGCCGAGCGTGCCGCCTGATCATACAAGCCAGAGATAGCACGCAACGTACTGGCTATCTGATGCATATCCTCTCGAGCAATACCGAGCGATGCCAGAGATTCGATCAAACAGGCCTCTCGGATCTCTGCATAGCTGGTACAGACCTTGCGGCCCTCATCCGTGGTTCTGAAGAAGGACTCCTTGCCCATCTTCTCGCCCTCTATGAGGCCTAGTTTAGCCAGCTTTTTCAATGCATAACTGACGGTATGGCTGTCTTCAACATTCAACACCAGACAGATATCCGACAGGCGCTTGGCACGCTCACGATGATTGATGCTGTGCAGCACCAGAATATCCAGCGAACCCAGTTCAGGAAAACCAACAGCCGTCATGCAGCGAACCATCCAGCGGTTGAATGCGTGGCTGGATATGATCAGACCGAATTCAAACTCCGACAGCTCTTGCGCACTGCGCGACAGATGTTCGGACGAGACGATCGGGCCACGTGGATCAACCACACGACGGCTGTGTTTTTCCTGTGTCATCAACGATTACCCATGGCATCTGGCAGAAAGGTGACTATCTGCGGGAACAAGCTTATCAGGATAACACCCAGCAGCATCAGGAAGAAGAAGGGTAAGGCTGCTTTGGCGATATGCAGGATATTTTTCCCGGTCATACCCTGCAAAACGAACAGGTTAAACCCAACCGGTGGTGTGATCTGCGACATCTCGACCACGATCACCAGATAGATTCCGAACCAGATCAGATCGATACCGGCAGCCTCAACCATTGGCAACATGATTGAGGTTGTCAGTACCACCACGGAGATCCCATCCAGGAAACATCCCAGCACGATGAAGAACAGCGTAAGAACCGCCAGCAGCATGAACGGCGACAGATCCATCGTCGCAATCAGCGAAGCCAGCTCACTTGGCATGCGGGTGAAACCCATCGCTGCCGTCAGGAAGGAGGCACCGGCCAGGATAAAGGCGATCATGCAGGAGGTTTTCACTGCTCCCAGAGCAGCCTCCATAAAAGTGCTCCAGCTCAGCGCTCCATTGCAAAAAGCCAGTATCAGAGACAGTACCACACCGATGGCAGCGGCTTCAGTTGGGGACGCAAAACCGGCATAGATAGAGCCGATAACACCGACAATCAAAGCCATCATCGGTATCAGACGTCGCGATCTATACAATTTTTCCCGGAACGACATCACCGGATCAGCCGGTGGTACCTTATCCGGATTGCGCCAGGACCAGATCATCAGATAAGCGGCAAACAATGCGATCAGCATCAGACCGGGAAAGATACCCGCCACGAAAAGACGTGCAATGGATTGATCCGTTGCCACCGCAAATACAATCAGAATGATCGAGGGAGGAATCAACAGTCCAAGCGTTGCAGATCCCGCCAGCGTTCCCAGCACCAGTTTATCATCGTAACCTCGGCGTTTGAGTTCAGGGATGGTCATCTTGCCCATGGTCGCACAGGTCGCGGCAGAGGAGCCAGATACGGCCGCAAACAAACCGCAACCGATCACGTTGGTATGCAACAAGCGGCCCGGGATACGTTGCATCCAGGGTGAGAGTCCGGTGAACATATCCTCAGCCAGACGTGAACGGAACAGGATTTCACCCATCCAGATAAACATCGGCAGTGCCGTCAGCTCCCAGCTGTAGCTTGCACTCCAGATATCCGACGCCATCATGTCGCCGACCGGAATCGATGTGAACTGGCTGATCCCCAGCCAGCCGAGTCCCAGCAGGGCAAAAGCCACCCAGACACCTGTACCCAGCAGAACAAACAGTGCCACAGTCAGCACCAGCATCATGAATAACATAATCAGTCTCCGCTCTTATTCGTGACCACTGTCATCGATGATGAATTCGGCAGGTCGGGTGAAGGCTGTGATGGCAACCTGAAGCCAGGCTTCAAACAGCGCCACACAGAGCATTAATATGCCCAGCAACATACCGCTTTGCGGAATCCACAGGGGTATCCTGAGTATGCCGTAGGAGACCTCATTGAAGGCGATACTGTCATCCACGAGCCAGAAGGTATACCAGGCCAGAAAACCGCACAGCAGCAGCGCAAGACTCAGACACCAGAGCTCAAGAAAAACCCGTATAGTGGGTGATAGATGGCTGATCAGCAGCGTGACACGGATATGTCCGCCATTGACGAAGGTATAGGCCAGGCCAAGAAAGCTGGCCCCGACCAGCAGAAACCCGGAAATCTCAGATAGGCCCGGTATCGCAAGACCCAGACTGTCCTGTCCGATCCAGACCATGAATTTGTCTGCCATGCGACCCAGAATCTGGGCCGTGATCATTCCACAGATCAGGCAGAGGCATATAACCGAGCCATAAGCACCGGCTTTATATAAAGGTGTCAGTCGATAACGCATGGTGATTCACCGTAGCTGGCAGAAAGCGCCCCCGGCTTCCAGCTGAGACCGGGGGCTATTCACAGATGAGAGGAATCAGTTCTGCATGATGTAGTTCTGCAGGATCTGACGCCCCTGCTCACCCGCCTGCTCGACCCATTCATCTGCCATCGCCTTACCGATCTCCTTCAGCGCGTCAGACAGCGCAGGTGAGGGTTCAGAAACGATGATGCCATTTTCTTTCAATACTGCCAGTGCCTGCTCAGTCTCCTGCTTGCTCATCTCCCAGCCACGACGCTCTGCTTCTTCTGCAGCATCCAGCACCGCCTGCTGTACAGCAGGATCAAGGCGTGAGAAAGCCTCATCATTGACGATTACCATGTTCTTGGGCAACCACAGCTGAGTGTGGTTGAAGTGGGTCAGATAATCCCATGCCTTGGTATCGGCACCTGTTGCGGGAGAGGTCATCATTGCATCGACGCGGCCGGTGCTGAAAGCGGTTGGAATATCCGGCACCTCGATCTGGGTCGGAACCGCATTCACCAACTGGGAGAAGCGCTCACTGGAGGTGTTGTAAGCACGCATTTTCAGGTTGCGCAGATCATCCAGCTCATTGATCTCTTTCTGGGTATACAGACCCTGTGGTGGCCAGGGCACGGCAAACAGCAGACGCAGACGCTGTTTACTCAGTTCTTCGGAAATGATTTCGCGAGACGCCTCCCACAGGGACCAGGCATCGTCATAGTTGGAAGCCAGATAAGGAACAGAGTCGACATCAAAAATAGAGTTTTCATTCGCCAGACGAGACATGATCAGCTCGCCCATCGGTACGATGCCACGGCGTACTGAGTTCTTGATCTCGGCATGGCCGATCAGTGAGCCATTGGAGTGAACGTTGATCTTCAACTCCCCATCCGTGCGAGCCGAAACATCTTCTGCAAATTCACGTATATTAACGGTATGGAAAGTGCGATCGCCATACGGTGTCGGCATGTCCCACTCAGTAGACGCCACAGCGGTGGAAGTAAGCCCTACCGCAACGACAGCAGCCAGAGCGGCTTTCAGGAAAGGTTTGCCAGCCATCATGAGATTCCTCATTTGTTGTTATTGGTCTGTTGGTTATTGGTCTTTTTGTTCTTGAACACTGCGTCAGTCTTAGCCCTAAAGCGATAAATTGCCAACGCATGGTTAAAGATTAGGCAACCTATGAGGTTTACGTCAACAATTTTTTTACTTTTTATTGATAATTTATTTGCAAATTGTGTTTGTTTTGATAGATTCAAAGCATAAAAAAACAATCAGGAGGTATCTCCATGCCCTCACTACTCCTCAATGCCGATATGGGTGAAAGCGTCGGACCCTGGAAAATGGGGTTGGATGCCGACGTCATGCCGCATGTTGATCTGGCCAATATCGCCTGCGGATTTCACGCATCCGATCCAGATATCATGCGCTATACCGTGCGCCTGGCCAAAGAGCATGGCGTGAGAATCGGCGCTCATCCCGGATACCCCGACCTGATTGGTTTTGGACGCCGCTCCATGGCCTGCTCCGCGCAGGAGATAGAGAATCTGGTGCTGTATCAGACAGGCGCATTGGCTGCATTCTGTCGTGCAGAGAATACGCAACTGAGCTATATCAAGCCTCATGGCGCCCTCTATAACGATATGAGCAAGGATATTGAAAAGCTCGAAGCCGTCATGCGAGCCGTCGCTGCCTACGACCCAACGCTGCCACTGATGGTGATGGCAACCCGTGATCAGGAGCCTGCTCGGGCACTCGCCGCAAAGCTGGGTATCACGCTCTGGTTTGAAGCCTTTGCCGATCGCGCCTATGACTCACAGGGTTTTCTGGTATCCAGACGTGAACCCGGCGCTGTGCACCACGATCCACGACTGATTATTGATCAGGCAACGCGCATCGCTCGGCGCCAGCCACTGACCAGCAACGACGGCAGTGAGCTGTTACTGCAAGCTGATACACTGTGCGTACACGGCGACAATCCGGAGTCGATAGCAGCCGTCAAAGCGATCCGTCAGGCGTTAAAGGCGTGTGCAGCAGAAGTATGAAAGCGACAAACAAGCGTTTATCTGAGCAACAGGTTTCAGGCAAGCTTCCACGTCTGGAAAATGCAGGTATCGATGCCTGGATTATCCGTCTGTTTGACACGATAGAAGAGTCAAACATGAACTGGATCACGGCGCTGATGCGAGAGTGTGAAACTGCGCTTGGCGATGATCTGATCGATCTGGTCCCCTCCTACACCACCGTGCTGGTGCACTATGATTGTCAGCGTCGCGACGCACTTGAGATCCATGCCCTGCTGTCCTCATTACTCGACAGGCTTCAACCGGATACAGCATCCGAGAAATTGCAGATCCGTGAGTTGCCAGTCTGGTATGACCTCAGCGTAGGGCCTGAGCTGGAACGAATTTCAAACGCCACCAGCTTAAGTTATCCACAAATTATCCAATATCACAGTGAACACCTGTACCGCGTCTTTGCGTTGGGTTTTGCACCCGGATTTGCTTTCATGGGATCCCTGCCCGCTGCTCTGGAGCTGCCTCGGCTGGAAACACCCCGAACCCAGGTACCCGCTGGCAGTGTTGCAATAGCCGGGCGTCAGACGTCAGCTTATCCACAGGTTTCCCCCGGAGGATGGAATCTGATTGGTCGTACTTCCGTGCGTCTGTTTGATCCCGATCGTGATGGCATGAGTCTGCTGCAAGTTGGTGATGCTGTGCGCTTCAAGTCAGTCAGTAAAGAGGAGTTCATCCGACTGGGCGGTGATCCAACTCCCGTAGGAGATTCTCGATGACCTCAGCAGATATCGAACAAGGGCAACTGAGTGTCTTGCGTGCAGGTCCGCTGTCACTGCTGCAGGATAACGGTCGCTTCGGTGTGCGGCGGCTGGGCATCACACAAGGCGGCCCTGCAGATCTTCACGCCTGGGCCTGGGCGAATCAACTGCTGGATAACGCCTGGGGTTGCAGCGTTCTTGAAATAACCCTCGGCGGAATAGAGTTGCAAGCTGAACATGACTGCCGCATCGCCATCTGCGGTGGAGATCTTGGCGCGACACTGGATAATGTTCCCGTTCCGTTGTGGCAGAGCATCACCTGGCAGCGCCATCAGATACTACGTTTCAAAATGCCTATCTGTGGCGTACGTGCCTATCTGGCAATAAAAGGTGGCTTCAATGCCCCACTGATTCTGGGAAGCACTTCCTGTGTCAGTCGCGATGCACTGGGAGGACACAAGGGCGATGGCAGCAAGATCCGGCAGAATGATCAACTCTTCTTCCCACTGCACAACCCAGACCAGCTACCTGACCACTTCCTGCCTCTGTCAGAGCAACCTGATTATCGCAAACGGGCAGTACTGGATCTGATTACGGGCGCACAGATTGCAGATTTCAGTGGCGATAGCCTGTATCAGGCTTTCAATCGCGACTGGAAAGTGGATACACGGGCCGATCGCATGGGTATTCGTCTCAAGGGACCATTATTACAGTGCCATCTGAAAACGATGATATCGGAAGGGATCAGCCTGGGTGCTGTTCAGGTGCCACCCGATGGTCAGCCGATTATATTATTAAACGATCGCCAGACCATCGGCGGATATCCAAGGCTGGGAACCTTGACGCCACTGGCCTGCGCAAAACTGGCTCAGTGCCCACCGGGCCATCCTGTCAGATTCAGAGCAATCGGATTGCTCAGCGCACAGAATGAGTTAAAGCTTTTTCGCAATACATTTCAGTATTGAGGTTGGGTCAACTTTTCTTCTTGTTCTTTACACGGATACGCGGCTTCATATCCAGATTTTTCTTATAGGCTTCCAGTTGTTCGGGCGTTTCCAGCCCGCTGTAGAGCCGGTGCGTTTCAGGGTCATAACTCTCCTTCAGATCATCCTTGACCGTCCCCTCCCAAAGCGGCACACCAACAAAATAGCCAGCACGGCCGATCGCATGAGCGGCAACCGGTGCCGTTATCAGAATAAAAAGTACGACCGCTATCGACTTGGCCACCACCACACCATCAGCAAAGTGCAGACTGACAGCAAACATGACCAATATCGCGCCCAGCGCACCGGCCTTGGTACTGGCATGCATGCGGGTCGGCAGATCCGGCAACCGCAGAATACCCAGTGCCGCCAGCAGCATGAAAACAGCACTGCCGAGCATGGTTATCATGATCAGGATATCAATCATGACGGGGCCCTCCACGTTCCAGAAAGCGTGCAAAACCTATCGCAGCCAGAAATGCTGTCAGAGCCAGGACGATCGCAACATCAATAAAGCTGGCTTTATTGGTAGACACCGCATGCACTCCGATAAAACCCACCATGATAGAGGCGACCAGTTCAAGCGCCACAACACGATCGGGTAGTGTCGGTCCTTTAACCAGACGTACAAACACCACCAGGATCGCCAGCCCCATGATCGCAAAGGTGATCTTGATTACGATATCCACAGATACTCTCCTGCAACAGATCGCTGACAGCCACAGCTCATAGCCACTCTCTCAGCGAAGAATTTCAAGGGCACGGCGCTCCATCTCCTTCAGCTCTTTCAACAGCTCCTCCTCGTTCTCCATGAACATCGCATGGATGAACAGAACGCGACGATCATCCGATACGTCCAGAGTCAGTGTGCCCGGTGTCAGTGAGATCAGATTGGCAACCATGGTGATCTCCATGTCAGTCTTGGCCTGCAGCGGCATCGCAATCACACCCGGACGCATATACCAGATGGGTGTCACGACATCGAAGGCCACTTTGAAATTAGCTTTCGTCAGCTCGACAAAGAAAAAAACGATAAACCGCAGCAAGCGTGGAAAGCGGCTGGTATAGCCATGCAATAAAGGGACATGACGCTGCATCACTGCCAGCACCATGTAGCCGAAAATCAGACCGGCCAGAAAATTGTAACCGGTGAAGCTGCCTGTCAGCACGACCCAGATCATCGCCAGTGCCAGGTTCCACATGAAGGCCATCATGGCTGCACCCCCAGAACCGCTTCAATATACATCTTTGGATCGAGCAGCTGCGCGGCAGACGCCTGTGCCAACTCATAGATGGGCTGGCCATTCAGACCGATGAACAACGTACACAGCGCCAGCAGAATGATCGGCAGATACATGAATACCAACTGACGATCAGGCTTCACGCCTCTGAGCACAGTCAGATCAGCATCTTCAGGTGTTGCCTTCCAGAAGGCTTCAGCCCAGATCTTGATCATCGAATAGAGCGTCAGCAAACCGACCAGCAGTGCAACCGCCGTGATGACCCAGGCCTCTACCTCTATTGCTGCACGGATAATGATGAACTTGGCAAAAAAACCGGACAAAGGCGGCAGACCAGCCAGTGACAAGGCCGGGACCAGAAACAGAAAAGCCAGAAAAGGGCGCTCTTTATATAACCCACCCAGTTTCTTCAGATCATAGGTGCCCAGCAAACGATGCGCGACACCACTGATCAAAAACAGGTTGGTTTTGACGATGATATGGTGCGTGATATAGAACACGCCACCAATGATCGCCAGCGGAGTATAGAGCGCTAGACCCATGATCATGTAACCAATCTGGCTGACAATATGAAACGACAGAATGCGCCTGAACTCAAACTGGGCCGCAGCACCGAGTACCCCGGTGATCATGGTAAATGCCGCTGCCCACAGCAGCAGGTTATGGGTGAACTCCGGGCTTTGATTGAAGATCAGTGTAAACACCCTGAACAGAGCATACACACCCACCTTGGTCAGCAAACCGGCAAACAACGCGGATATCGCCACCGGTGGTGTGTGATAGGACGCCGGTAGCCAGAAAAAGAGTGGGAAGGCCGCCGCCTTGATGCCAAACGCGATCATGAACATCACTGCGAGCACATCCACCAGTCCAGTATCCTCCACCTGACCAAGCTTGAGTGCAATATCCGCCATGTTCAACGTGCCGACCAATCCGTAGAGCAGGCCGATAGCGGTCAGGAAGATCGCCGATGAGAGCAGGTTAAGGGTTACATATTTGATCGCACCTTCCATCTGTGAGCGCTCTCCACCCAGCACCAGCAGGGCGAAAGAGGCGATCAACATCACTTCGAACCAGACATAGAGGTTGAAGATGTCACCGGTCAGAAAGGATCCAGCCACACCGGCCAGTAATAGATGCATCAATGGATAATAGCCAAAGCGCTCATGACTGCGACCGGTAGTGGCAAGCGAATACACAGCAATACAGAAACCCATCAGGCCGGTCAGCAGCACCATGATCGCACTGAGCAGATCAGCTACCAGCGAGATCCCGAAAGGAGCCACCCAGTTACCCATCTGCATAACCAGAATACCCGACTGCCAGACGCTGAAAAGCAGCCAGATGCTTGTCAACAGCAATGCAAAGGTGCCCAGCACCGCGATCACTCTCTGCGCCAGGTGCGAACGCCAGAACACCAGCGACAGCGCACCACAGAACAGGGGAATCAGTATCGGAAGCGCAACCTCTGGTCTCACGTGTCAGTATCCTTCATCTTATCCAGGTCATCCGCATTCACGACTTCATAAGCACGGTGAATCAGTACCACGGCAAATGCGAGTACGCCGAAAGCGATAACGATTGCAGTCAGAATCAGTGCCTGAGGCAAAGGATCAGCAATCAGCCCCTCCGGTTGCATTGCACCTTTGGCGATCAGCGGTGGTGCTCCGCGCTCCACCCCGGCTGCAGCAAATATCAGCAGGTTGGCAGCGTTAGACAGAAGCATCAATCCAATCACCAGTTTGACGATGCTACGTCTGAGCATCATGTAGATAGCGGAGGCATACAGAATGCCTATCACCACTGCCAGTATCGGTTCCATACCTACTCCTCCGCCTCGACCAGGGCGATCACCGCTGTCATGACAGACCCCAGCACCGTCAGATAGACCCCTATATCAAAAATCAGCGGTGTGGATAACTTCAATTCAACCCCTCCCGGCAGTACCAGCGGCCACCACTGAGCCGTCAGGAAAGGTTCGCCATTGAGCAACACCGGCAAAACTGCTGCAATCAATCCCAGCAGCAAGCCCGTACCAACCAGATCCCTGGGATCAACACGCATCAGATCACGTGTCATCATCGATCCAAAAGAGAACAGATAAAGACTGAAAGCACCGGCAGCGACCAGTCCGGCAATGAATCCGCCACCGGGTTCATCATGACCACGCAGCAGCAGGAACAGAGAAAACAACAGCTGCAGTGGAATCAGAAAGCGCGCTGCCGTATGCAGTATCAGCGTGCCCGGCTTCATGCTCATGGGTTTCGTATTCATGCACCACCTCGCCCGGCATCATCCGGTGCTGCAGTATCCTGGTCTGGTGTATCAGGGGAAGAGCCCATCCTGTCCTGCAGCTCGAGATCCTGATTGCCATTCACATCCTTACGCTGGGGCGGCAGCACTTTCGGTGGCAGAATCAATGTTCCTGCCAGCTTGTTGGCACCGGGATCCGTTTCCGGATGAAACTTGATCATCGCGTAGACACCGATCGCAGCCAGTGCCAGTACAAAGATCTCACCCAGCGTATCCAGAGCACGGTAGTCGACCAGAATCACATTGACGATATTGCGGCCATATGCCAGCGGCTGACTGTTCTCAATCATATAGCCGGAGATGCTCGGGAAAAACTGAACATCGATGGTGATCATCACCAGCAGCGTCATCAGAATGCCGGTAATACCCGCCACCAGCACATCCCTGAAACGCTCACCGGGTGAGGAGAGACTGACAAATCCAGGCAGCCTGAACAGTACCAGCACCAGCAGAATCACCGTCAGCGTCTCAACCAGAATCTGCGTGATCCCCAGATCCGGCGCACTGAACAGGATAAACGTCAAGGCCACCGAAAAGCCGACAACACCCATTGATGCCACTGCGCCAAGACGTGAACGGGTAAAGCAGGCCACCAGTGCCGCTGCTACCAGCAAGAAGGCGATGATTAGCTCATGCAGTTGAACATCCAGATCCCAGTGCCACTGCACCTCGTAGCGGGCTATCAGCGTATAACCGGTCAGAGTGACAAACGTCAGCAGAATCACCCGCAGATAGTGGCGCATCGAGCCATCCTGCAGAATCCGTGTCTGCCAGTCGGCAAACCACACCAGACCATCCATCATTTTGAAATATCCCGCTTCCGGTCCTCTGGCAATTATCGGATCCAGCGGCTGCAGGCGTGAACGGAAGCTGTCCCAATAATGATAGATCGCAGCGCCTACCAGCAGACTGATGAAAGACATCAGCAGTGGCAGGTTGAACCCATGCCAGAGTGACAGGCTGACCTCTATCGGATAGCCGCCGACCGCAGATGCAGCTGCCTGAACCAATGCAGAGCCTGCAAACCAGGGCAGTAGACCAAATATCAGAGACAGCGTCGCCAGCACCACGGGACCTGCCAGCATCGATAGAGGGGCCTCATGCGGCGCTTTCGGGGTTGTCTTGAGTGGACCGATAAACGGCTTGAGCGCGACGATCGCCGCTACAGCAATCACCATCATGGATGCCGCAAGTGCCAGCAGAATCACCAGCCAACGTAAGGCAGGCGCTGCAATCACCGCTTCAAACATCAACTCTTTAGCTACGAAACCGAACAGCGGGGGTACACCTGCCAGAGACAGACCCGCAATCAGGGATGCCAACGCCGTCACCGGCATCTTCTTGCGCAGGCCACCCAGCACTGTCACATCCTTGGTACCGGTTTCATGATCCAGCGCACCGGCCAGCATGAAGAGTGCACCTTTATACAGCGAATGCGCCAGCAGGAAGGCGGCAAATGCCATCATCGCTTTCTCGGTCCCAATGCCCAGCAGCATCGTCAGTGTACCCAGCGCCATGACGGTCGAGTAAGCCAGCAATTTCTTGATATTGGTACTGCGGATCGCCAGAAAGGCCCCGACAAACATGGTGACAGCACCAAACAACGACAGTATCAGAATCCAGGCTTCCGTCCCCCCCAACCCCGGGTGAAGACGTGCCATCAGGTAGATACCGGCCTTGACCATGGTCGCCGAATGAAGATAGGCACTGACCGGCGTCGGTGCGGCCATCGCATTGGGTAGCCAGAAGTGGAAGGGAAACTGCGCGGATTTGGTGAAGGTACCGGCCAGAATACAGAGCAGCATCGGCAGATAGAGACCATGCTCACGAATCAGATCACCCTCTTGCAGCAGCTCCTGAATCGAATAGCTGCCACCGATTCCGGCCAGCATCACCATGCCGGCCATCAGCGCCAGACCACCACCGACCGTCACAATCAAACCCTGCAGTGCCGCCTTGCGCGCATCCGCACTGGTGTGATTGAAACCGATCAGCATATAGGAGGTGATACTGGTCAGCTCCCAGAAGACAAACAGCGTGATCAGGTTATCGCTCAGTACCAGCCCGAGCATCGATACCATGAACGACAGCATGATCACATAGAAACGGCCAAGATCGGGATGCCCCCGCAGATAGCCACCGGCATAGATCAGAATGAAGGTACCGATACCGCTGATCAGTAGCGCAAACAGCAGTGACAGACCATCGATGAAGAAGGTCAGGGAGATATCCATCCCCGGTATCCAGGCATATTCGAATACCGCAGTGGAGCCTGCCATCACCTCAGGCAGATAACCAAGAAACATCACGGTGAGACTGGCTGGAAACAAGGCCAACAGCCAGCCGATTCTGTGCTGAAAGATCCCGGACAACCAGGGTGTCAGGGCTGCCAGCAGGAAGCCCGATAAAACGGCAAACTGCATAATCAAGCGTGTCCTCTGGTGTTCAGTGAATGACAGACGTTGTATGTCTGATACAAGCAAAGTGGAATCGATACTAGAGCAAACCGTTCAATTCTGGCAAGTTTTTTGCTGTGAAAAACCTGACTATAAGCTGTTTATATTCATTATTTCTTTATTTTTTTCAATATATTGGATAACACATTACACCAGCCATCATGAGCCCCCATCTGCTCCAGCTCCTGCATCCCCTGAGCCGTATACGTCCCGGGTGTACCGATTCGATCAGCGATCTCAGCTGGCGTCTTATCCGGGTTGACTGACATCAGCATAGACACATCGGCATGATTAGCCATCAGAAGTGCTCGGGCCTTATCCCGGGCCATCCCTGTCTCACTCTGCATCCAGTTAATCATCACCTCCAACTGTGCAAGCCACCAGGCATTCGCACACACTGCCAGAATCGATGCATCAAAACTGAGCTCATCATCAAAATTAACCACAGTGGCACAGGCTGGAGACAGAAGACTCATTGCCGCTTCATCCTTGGGATAAATACTGATCGCACTGCGCCCTTCAGCCACGGCAAGACCTGCCATGACGCGGGTGACTCTGGCAGGGTGGAACATTGTTTCAAGCTGCTCATGAGTCACACCGGCGGCCAGTACTAAGAGATGATGCGAGGTTGTCAGCGTCAACTCGGCGGCCAGATCTGCCAACTGGCCGGGGCGAACACCAATCAGTAATATCTGGCATTGATCAGCTACCGACTGGTTTTTCTCCAGGCGCTGCAACCTCACCTTTTCATGCCCTCCGACAGAGAGCTCGGTGATTGGCAAGCCTCTGGGAGACAAGTAAAAATTACCCACGGCTTCGCTTGAACCCATTGCTCTGATAAACGCCCCAGACAATTCACCCACGCCGATTACACCCAGACCATTTTTTTTCATATCCACCACCCTTTTCCTGGTTTAAATCGTGTCTGATCCGGTTATAACACTACTCACTTGAAAAGATCATCCTGCTAACGGCAATCAAGCAGATCCTTTCTATACTCAATAAACAGCTTCTTAATAACCAATACCCATATCCACGACAGAGATTAAGTAAAAGGACCCTCCATGAGTCATGTACTACACCGTAGCCTAACCCAGTCATACCCTACTGCCGTCAGAGGCGAAGGCGTTTATCTATTCGATGCTGAGGGCAAATCCTACCTTGATGCCTGTGGCGGCGCGGCAGTCTCCTGCCTGGGTCACAGCAATCAGCAGGTGATCCAGGCAATACAGCAACAGGTTGGCACTCTGGCCTATGCGCACTCTTCCTTCTTTACCACCGAGCCGATGGAGGCGCTGGCTGATTTTCTGGCCGAGCGCTCCCTGGAATCATTGGATTATGTCTATTTCGTATCGGGTGGCTCGGAAGCAGTGGAAGCGGCGCTGAAGCTGGCCCGCCAATATTTTGTTGAACGTGGCGAGCCACAGCGCAGACATATCATTGCACGTCGCCAGAGCTATCATGGCAATACACTGGGCGCACTGGCGACTGGCGGCAATGCCTGGAGACGTCAGCAGTTCCAGCCGCTGTTGATCGATATCAGCCATGTCAGCCCCTGCTACGCCTATCGTGATATGCACGACGGTGAAACCGAAAACCAGTATGCCGAACGTCTGGCTCAGGAACTGGAGGCCGAGATCAACCGACTGGGTGCAGATCAGGTGATGGCTTTCATAGCCGAGCCAGTTGTCGGGGCGACTATGGGTGCGGTACCTGCCGTGGCAGGTTATTTCACACGCGTGCGTGAGATCTGTGATCGTCATGGTATTTTGCTGATCTGCGATGAGGTGATGTGCGGCATGGGCCGGACAGGGTCTCTGTTTGCGTCGGTCCAGGAGCAGATAGTGCCGGATATGCTCTGCATCGCCAAAGGCCTGGGTGCGGGCTACCAGCCGATCGGTGCCACACTGGTCAGTCATGAAATTGTCGATACGCTGCGTGCTGGATCCGGTTTCTTTCAGCATGGACACACTTATATCGGGCACGCCACAGCCTGTGCTGCGGCACTGGCCGTACAGCACTATATTAATGAGCATAAGCTGCTGCCGCAGGTGGTCACCCTTGGCGACAAACTCCAGCAGGCGCTGGTCAATGCTCTGGGCGATCATCCGCATGTCGGTGATATCCGTGGCAAGGGTCTGTTTCGTGGCATCGAGCTGGTCAGAGATAAAACCGACAAGACTCCCTTTGATCCTGCACTGAAGGTGCATGCCGCGATCAAACGTATCGCGATGGATAACGGACTGATGTGCTACCCCATGGGCGGCACATTGAACGGACGGGATGGCGATCATATTCTGCTTGCACCTCCCTTCATTATTCAGGATCAGCAGATAGATGAGCTGGTCGACAAGCTGACGCGATCCATCAACCATGTGACCTCAACATTATAAAAGCGACAGGAACCACAGACACAATGAAATCACGACTGACCCCCTTGAACGAAGAGCAGATCTCTTCTGAGCAGAGGCAGATACTTGACGCTATTCTTCAGGGCCCCAGAGGTAATCTGGATGGCCCTTTTCTGGCCTGGATTCACAGCCCGGCACTGGCTGATCATGCCCAGCAACTCGGCGCCTTTTGCCGCTACAAAACCCGCCTGCCACTGCGCCTGAGTGAGCTGGCGATACTGGTGACCGCTCAGGCCTGGCAATCTCAGGCCGAATGGCAGATCCATGAACCCATCGCACTGGAAAACGGACTGGATCCGATCCAGATTGAAGCGATCAGATGCGGCGATACCCCTGTATTCAGTCGCGAGGATGAACAACTTGTCTATCAAGTGGCGCGTGCAATGTACCAGAGTAAACGCGTACCTGATGTGCTTTATCACGCGGCTGTGGATCATTTTGGCGAGCCGGCGATGGTCGAGTTGATAGGCATTCTTGGCTATTACTCACTGGTTGCCATGACGCTGAATGCCTTTCAGGTAGACAGAGAGAGTGACAAGCCTCTGCCTTTCGAAGAAAACTGCTCCTGAAATGAAAATAATTTCAAGTATTTGATTATTAATGATTAATTTTTTATGGTCCCAGCTTATCGTCAGCCTGTTCACCTCAGGTTGACAGCTTGCTCACAGGTTATAGTTATTCACACAAACCTGTGGTTTAAATGTATAACTCTAAAGGGATAAACCGGGGAGAAGAGTGTGGATAAAGTTACCTGTTGATAACCATCGCTTTCATCCACACCCTGTCTACACCTCCCTACCGGTTAAGACCCCCTACCCCTCACAAGGTTGAATCATACATAAAATACTGTTTTACAAAATAAAAAATCGTTTAACAACAGAAAAAGGCCTCTATTAACACAATAGACATAACTAAACTTCCTTCTTTAAAACCTTAATTCTTTTTAAATAATACTTAAAAACAAAACTGATCATTTTTTGAGCATTTCTTATCAGAGGATAGAAAGGTATACTTGCCTCCCTTGAAAATATGGCTCGGCACCGAACTTTAATTGCCAGAGCCCTAACCAGTTAAACGATGAGGCCTACAGTGGATTTTCCTGACCACTTTGATGTGATTGTTATTGGCGGTGGCCATGCCGGTACGGAAGCCGCGCTTGCTGCAGCCAGAACCGGTGCACGTACTTTGCTGCTGACGCATAACATTGAAACGCTCGGTCAGATGTCCTGTAATCCAGCCATCGGTGGCATCGGGAAAAGTCATCTGGTCAAGGAGATCGATGCACTCGATGGTGCCATGGCCAGAGCTACGGATAAGGCAGGGATTCAGTTTCGTGTTCTGAATGCCCGCAAAGGTCCAGCCGTCCGTGCCACTCGCGCCCAGGCAGATCGAATCCTTTACAAGGCCGCCATACGCGAGATACTGGAAAACCAGCCAGGTTTGCAGATATTTCAGCAGGCCGTTGATGATCTGATTCTGGAAAACGACAGCATCAAGGGTGTTGTCACTCAGACAGGTATACGCTTCTTTGCCAATTCCGTTGTTCTGACTGCCGGCACTTTCCTTGGTGGCGTTATCCATGTTGGTCTTGAGCATCACCAGGGTGGTCGTGCCGGTGATCCACCGTCTAATCGTCTGGCACAGCGCCTACGCGAAATGCCTTTTAGAGTTGAACGCCTGAAAACAGGTACCCCGCCCAGAATTGATGCCCGCAGTGTCGATTTTTCGGTAATGCAACCTCAGCCAGGTGATTCACCAGTACCGGTAATGTCATTTATTGGCTCAGTGTCTGATCATCCGCAGCAGATCAACTGTTTTATTACCCATACCAATGAACAGACTCATGAGATCATTAGGGGTGGACTGGATCGCTCGCCGATGTACAGCGGTATTATTGAAGGTGTGGGTCCTCGTTACTGCCCATCCATCGAAGACAAGATCATCCGCTTTGCCGACAAGGATCATCATCAGATATTTGTCGAGCCGGAAGGTCTGACCACACATGAGTTGTATCCGAACGGCATCTCCACCAGTCTGCCCTTTGATGTTCAGCTGGCGCTGGTGCGTTCAATCAAGGGATTTGAGCAGGCGCACATCACTCGCCCCGGTTATGCGATTGAATATGACTTCTTCAATCCACAGGATCTGCGTCATACACTCGAAACCCGTTTTATTTCAGGGCTTTATTTTGCAGGGCAGATCAATGGCACCACCGGTTACGAAGAAGCCGGTGCTCAGGGATTGCTGGCAGGACTGAACGCGGCACGCCGTGCTCTGGGGCTGGAGCAGTGGTATCCACGTCGTGATGAAGCTTATATCGGGGTACTGGTCGATGATCTGATCACACTGGGTACCTCAGAGCCTTATCGCATGTTTACCAGTCGTGCCGAATATCGTCTGATATTGAGAGAAGATAACGCTGATCTTCGTCTCACGGCCAAAGGTCGCGAACTGGGACTGGTCGGTGACGAGCGTTGGCATAAGTTCGAGATCAAACGCGAATCGATCGAGCAGGAGATACAGCGCCTGAAAGGTGTCTGGATCCAGCCGAACAGCCCTGAAGCGATGCTTCTGCAGAGAAAACTCAGCTCCCCGATGGGCCGTGAGTACTCACTGGCTGATTTGATCAAACGACCCGAACTGAACTATTCGGATGTTTCCTCATTGAAAGGTGAACCGGTCAGCGACCCGGCGGTTGCTGAACAGGTCGAGGTTCAATTCAAATATTCCGGGTATATTGATCGCCAGCGTGATGAGATAGAGCAGATGCGTCGACAGGAAAATACCCCTCTGCCCGAAAATCTCGACTATGATACGGTCGGTGGGTTGTCGAATGAACTCAGATCCAAGCTGATACAGCAACAGCCGGAGAATATTGCCCAGGCATCGCGTATTCAGGGCATGACACCAGCGGCCATTTCGTTGCTGCTGGTGCATATCAAAAAACGTCAACTGGTTCGAAAACAGGCGCAGGAAGCAAGTTAATGCAGGAATATCGCTCGTTGTTATCCTCCCGGCTCAAGGGGCTGGGACTGGATCTGAGCAGTCAGCAGCAAGAGCAGTTGCTGAACTATCTCGCGCTGCTGGTGAAATGGAACAAGGCGTTCAATCTCACCGCGATCCGTGACCCTGAACAGATGATAGACCGGCATCTGGTTGATAGCCTCAGCATCATGCCGCATGTGCCAGCCGGTCGCTTACTGGATGTCGGCAGCGGTGCCGGATTGCCGGGCATTCCGTTGGCGATCTGCCGCCCGGATCTGCAGGTGACAACGCTGGACAGTAACGGCAAGAAAACCCGTTTTCAGTTGCAGGCAAAGGCTGAATTGAAACTGGAAAATCTCAATGTGATCAATAGTCGCGTCGAGCAGTATCAGGTTGATCCATTTGATAGTATTGTGTCACGAGCCTTTGCTTCCTTACGTGATATGTTGGAATGGACTGGCCATCTGTGCGCTGAATCAGGTGTTTTCCTGGCCATGAAAGGGCTGTATCCTGAGCAGGAATTGAATGACCTGCCTGCAGGTTATGTATTGAAAGACAGTCACCGGCTGGATGTTCCCGGGACTGAAGGTGAACGTCATCTGTTGATCTTAGGGAGAGCCTGAGCGTGGCCAAAATCCTCACGATCACCAACCAGAAGGGTGGTGTTGGCAAGACCACAACCTGTGTCAATCTTTCGGCCTCACTCGCTGCCACACGTAAGCGGGTGTTGATGATCGATCTTGATCCTCAGGGTAATGCCACTATGGGAAGCGGCATAGACAAGCACCAGATCGAAAGCTCCTCCTATGAAGTGCTGATGGGCGAAAAAACCGCCGAGGAAAGCATTATCAAGACCGAGTGTGGCTATGATCTGATCGGTGCCAACGGTGATCTGACGGCTGCCGAAGTGGAGTTGCTGCAACTGCCCCGACGTGAGTTTCGCCTGAAAATGGCGCTGCTGCCGATACAGGATCGCTATGATTTCATTCTGATCGACAACCCGCCTTCGCTGAACCTGCTGACGGTGAATGCCCTGTCGGCATCGGCGGGCGTGATCATACCCATGCAGTGCGAATATTATGCATTGGAGGGGATCAGCTCCCTGGTCGGTACCATCGAAAAGATCAATAAGCGCCTGAATCCGATGCTGAGGATTGAGGGAATATTGCGCACCATGTTTGATCCGCGCATGAGTCTGACCAAGGATGTGTCTACCCATCTGGTTGAATATTTCGGTGACAAGGTCTATCGCACCGTGATTCCTCGAAATGTTCGTCTGGCAGAAGCGCCCAGTCATGGTTTGCCGGCGCTGCAGTACGATAAAAGCTCCCGTGGATCTCTGGCTTACCTTGCATTGGCAGGTGAACTGATCAGACGCACCGAGCAGGAGCAGCGCGACAGGAAGAATGATCAGAAAACGGAACAGGAATCAGTGTGATGGTAGTAAAAAAACGTGGTCTCGGCCGAGGCCTGGATGCCTTGTTATCTGGTATGAACGAAGATACCGAGAGCAGTGTTCCTGTTGTTGCGCCTGATATTGTTGCACCTGAAATTGCAGAACCTGTATCCGAAAAAACTCACACTGACGGGCAGCTCAGTTATCTGGATCTTGATCAGATTGTCAGTGGCCGTTTTCAGCCACGTCGAGATATCGAACCTCAGGCACTGGAAGAGCTGGCCGAATCGATCCGCTCTCAGGGGGTGATGCAGCCGATAGTCGTGCGCCTGATCGAATCCGGTCAGTTTGAGATCATCGCCGGTGAAAGGCGCTGGCGTGCGTCCCGCATGGCGGGGCTACAGCAGATTCCTGCAATCATTCGTGATGTGCCCGATGAAGCGGCGATTGCGATGGCGCTGATAGAGAATATTCAGCGCGAAAACCTCAATCCGATTGAGGAAGCTTTTGCACTGCATCGTCTGCAGAACGAATTTCATCTGACTCAGCAACAGGTCGCTGATGCTGTGGGCAAATCACGCTCCACCATCACCAACCTGCTGCGCCTGATGAATCTGACTGATGAGGTCAAGCGGATGCTGGAGTATGGTGATATCGAGATGGGCCATGCGCGTGCCTTGCTGGCGCTGAGCGACGAGTTGCAGATCCAGGCGGCGTCAGAAGTGGTTGCCGCCGGGCTCTCGGTGCGTCAGACCGAGCAACTGGTCAAAAAGCTGCAGGAGGGAGAACCACTACCCAGGCCGCGTCCGGAAAAACATGAAGCACTGGCAGCAATCTCAACAAGATTGACCCAGAAATTTTCCATGCCAGTGAATGTGACCGGAAATCCTCAAGGCAAAGGAAAAATCAGTATCGCTTTCAGCTCACCCGAACAGCTTGAAAATCTGCTCAATCTACTGGAACAGACATCTAACTGATTGTTTTGTCGGTGTTGCAGTGCACTATAATGGGTCATACATTAGTATTAGGCCCATCTTGTCCGGTCATACAATAGTGCTAAATATAGACGGATTGTGTTGAGTAACGGGGGTTAAGCCCCTATAATCCCACGCTGTTTAGCGTTGTGAGATTGGGAAGCAGGCCGGAATTTGGAGAATCACGAAGAATCAAGGCAGGTTGTTCATGGAACTGTGCATGGTGTGCGATCCACATCGGCAGATAAACAGAACAAGCGACTGGCCCTGCAGTTCTTTCGCATACTCCTCATCCAGACAGCGATCGTATCACTGCTGTCGATTCTGGGATTGTTGAACAGTCTGGTAACAGCCTACTCCATCCTTCTCGGAGGTATGCTGTACCTGTTACCCAATACCTATTTCACGGCCAGAGCGTTGCTCGGAAAGCAGCTGCATGAGCCGAAACAGATATTGGCACGCATCTATGTAAGTGAACTAGGGAAAATGTTGCTGGCGGTTGCATTGTTCAGTGTAACCTTTATGCTGGTTCGTCCATTGAGCCCATTTTCCCTATTTGGCACATACATTCTGTTGCAGATCAGTGGTTGGTATCTGCAGTTCGGGCTGAATAACCGATTTCAAAAACTTTGACTGAGAGACGCTGAGAATGGCAAGCGAGAATCAAACATCCTCAGAATATATATCCCATCACCTCAGTAACCTGACGTTTGGCAATCATCCTGTTAATGGATGGTCGTTTGCCGGCGGTGAGAAGGCTGCTGAGATGGGATTCTGGGCGATCAATGTTGATACCATGTTCTTTTCTATCCTCACGGGTGTGTTTTTTCTGTGGCTGTTCAAAAAAGTCGCAGATAACGTCGTGGTGGGTGTTCCAAACAATCTGCAGAACTTCATTGAAGTCGTTGTGGAGTTTGTTCAGGACAACGTGAAGAGCATTTTCCATCACAACAATCCTACGATAGCGCCTTTGGCGCTGACAGTGTTTGTCTGGATATTCCTGATGAACCTGTTGAAACTGATTCCGGTGGATTTCATTCCTCGCATCGCGACGGAACTGGGTATTCCCTACTGGAAAATCGTACCCACTACAGATATCAATGCGACCCTGGGCATGAGTTTCAGCGTGTTTGCACTGATCATCTACTACAGTATCAAGGTCAAAGGCATCAAAGGTTTTGCTGCTGAACTGTCCCTGCAGCCGCTGGGCAAATTCTTTATTCCTTTCAACCTTTTCCTTGAGATTGTAAACCTGCTGGCAAAGCCGGTATCGCTTGGTCTGCGTCTGTTCGGAAACATGTATGCCGGTGAGATCATCTTTATCCTCATCGCACTGCTGCCGTTCTGGATTCAGTGGGTACTGTCTGTGCCCTGGGCGATCTTCCACATTCTGGTCATCGTACTGCAGGCGTTCATCTTCATGGTGCTGACAATTGTCTACATGGCAATGGCGCACGATGAGCATGATCACTGACGAAACCCGTGTGGTCGAGTGAAATAGTTTTCTTTAAAATTAACTTTAACCTTTAGAAATGTTGGAGAAAAAAAATGGCTGAACTGCTGTTTGTTGCTGTGGCGCTGTTGCTGGGTCTGTCTGCACTGGCTGGTGCTCTGGGCGTAAGTTTGCTGGGTGGTAAGTTCCTCGAAGGTGCTGCTCGTCAGCCTGAGCTGGTTCCTCTGCTGCGTAGCCAGTTCTTCATCGTGGTCGGTCTGGTTGACGCGATTCCGATGATCGGCGTAGGTATGGCTCTGTACATGCTGTTCGCAGGTTGATGGCGAGTTCTGGTAAACACTGGAACTGACCCGAGAGGGTTACAACCATATTAATCAACCGCGAGAGGTAATGGCGTGAATTTAAATCTCACCATCATTGGTCAGGCCATCGCATTCGCCATTTTTGTTGTTTTCTGCATGAAGTATGTATGGCCACCGATTACCGGTGCCATGGCAGAACGCAAGAAGAAGATTGCCGAAGGTTTGGATGCAGCCGATCGTGCTCAGCGTGATCTGAGGCTGGCTCAGGAAAAAGCCGCCGACGATATGCGTGAAAGTAAAGAGCAGGCTGCTGCCATCATTGAACAGGCCAACAAGCGGGCAAACCAGATAGTAGAAGAGGCAAAAGACCAGGCGCGTCAGGAAGCTGACCGCATCAAGGCTTCTGCCCATTCTGAAATTGATCAGGAAGTTAACCGGGCTAAGGAAGAACTCCGTGCTCAGGTGGCTGTGCTGGCATTTGCCGGTGCTGAGAAAATTCTGGAAGCCTCTGTTGACCAAAAAGCACATGCCAAGCTGGTTGATAAACTGGCAGCTGAGCTTTAAGCGAGGTTTATGATGGCTGAACTCAACACAGTAGCTCGACCTTACACTAAAGCAGCGTTCGAATTTGCGCTGGGCAAAGACGCCCTCGAGCAATGGTCAGATATGCTGGCTGCTGCTTCCTTGGTCGTAAAAGACAGTGAAATGGTACGAGTACTTGGTAGCCTGTCTTTGACCTGGAAGCAAAAAGCAGAGTTGTTGATATCCGTCTGCGAGAAACAGATGGATGATGCCCGCAGTAATTTTATTTACCTGCTGGCGGAAAAACAGCGATTGCCTCTGTTGCCTGAAATTGCACTGCAGTTTGCACAGCTGAAAGCGAATCATGAGAAGTCTGTCGATATCACCATCACGACAGCTTTCGCACTTGAAGACGCACAGCAGGAGCAACTGGTTCAGGCATTACGTTCCAGACTCGGGCGGGAAGTGAAAATGACATCAACAGTGGATCAGTCCATTATTGGTGGCGTTGTCATCCGCTCAAACGACCTTGTGATCGACGGTTCCGTTCGTGCTCGACTGGCGAAACTGGCCGAAGCGATGAATTCCTGAGTAATGGGGAATAACAATGCAGCAACTGAATCCATCTGAGATCAGCGAGATTCTCAAGAAGCGCATCGAAAAACTTGATGTGTCTTCTGAAGCCCGTAATGAGGGCACAATCGTAAGCGTATCCGATGGTATCATCCTGATTCACGGTCTTGCCGATGTTATGTACGGCGAAATGATCGAGCTTCCTGGTGGTATCTACGGAATGGCATTGAACCTTGAGCGCGACTCTGTCGGCGCTGTGGTTCTGGGTGACTACAAGGACCTGGTAGAGGGCATGACTGCTCGTTGTACCGGTCGTATTCTTGAAGTTCCTGTGGGTCCTGAACTCCTCGGGCGTGTTGTTGACGCTCTGGGTAATCCGATTGACGGTAAAGGCCCAATCACTACATCCATCACTGAGCCGCTTGAAAAAGTGGCACCTGGTGTAATTGAACGTAAATCGGTTGATCAGCCTGTGCAGACAGGTCTGAAAGCGATTGATGCGATGGTTCCAATCGGACGTGGCCAGCGTGAGCTGATCATCGGTGACCGTCAGGTTGGTAAATCAGCTATCGCTATCGATGCGATCATCAACCAGAAAGGTACTGGCATCAAGTGTATCTATGTTGCGATCGGACAGAAACAGTCCACCATCGCCAACGTCGTACGCAAGCTGGAAGAACATGGCGCGATGGATCACACCATCGTTGTGGCAGCCGGCGCGTCCGATCCTGCTCCCATGCTGTTCCTGGCACCTTATGCTGGCTGCACCATGGGTGAATACTTCCGCGACCGCGGTGAAGACGCTCTGATCATCTATGATGATTTGACCAAGCAGGCCTGGGCTTATCGCCAGATCTCCCTGCTGTTGCGTCGTCCACCAGGACGTGAAGCCTACCCAGGCGACGTATTCTATCTGCACTCCCGTCTGCTTGAGCGTGCGGCGCGTGTTAACGCTGAATATGTTGAAAAATTCACCAATGGTGAAGTGAAAGGTAAAACCGGTTCTCTGACAGCTCTGCCTATCATTGAAACCCAGGGTGGCGACGTATCTGCGTTCGTACCTACCAACGTGATTTCGATTACCGATGGTCAGATCTTCCTTGAATCAGATCTGTTCAACTCCGGTATCCGTCCTGCGATCAACGCAGGTCTGTCGGTTTCTCGTGTCGGTGGTGCAGCTCAGACCAAGATCGTCAAGAAACTGGGTGGTGGTGTACGTCTGGCACTGGCACAGTATCGTGAACTTGCTGCTTTCGCACAGTTTGCTTCTGATCTTGATGAAGCGACCCGTTCCCAGCTGGAGCATGGACAGCGTGTAACTGAGCTGATGAAACAGCACCAGTACTCACCGATGTCTGTCGCAGAAATGGGTCTGAGTCTTTACGCTGCCAACGAAGGCTACCTGAAAGATGTAGAGCTGAACAAAATTGGTGCCTTCGAGGCTGCTCTGATCTCTTACTTCAACAGCGAGTGTGCTGATCTGATGAAGAAGATCAACGATTCCGGCGACTATAACGACGAAATCGCAGCACAGCTCAAGGCTGGCATCGAGAAGTTCAAATCTACCCAGACTTGGTAATTACTCGTCAGAGTACAGGGTCTGCGGACATTGTCCGGCAGACCATGCACTGAGTTAGGAATAGAGGCGAAACTATGGCAGTCGGAAAAGAGATTAAGACAAAGATTGCGAGTATCGGCAGCACGCGCAAGATCACCAGTGCCATGGAAATGGTTGCTGCGTCGAAAATGCGTAAAGCTCAGGATCGCATGAGGTCCTCACGTCCATATGCCAACGGCATCCGTGGAGTTATTCAGCATCTGGCCAAGGCCAACCCTGAATACAACCACCTTTACATGCAGGAACGGGAAGTCAAACGCGTCGGTTTCATTATCGTCGCTACTGACCGTGGCCTGTGTGGCGGTCTGAACGTTAACCTGTTCAAGGCGGCTGTTGGAAGAATGAAGGAATTCCACGACCAGAATGTCGAGATAGACATCTGTGCGCTGGGTTCCAAGGCGATCAGTTTCTTCAAGAGCTTTGGCGGCAATGTTGTTGCTGCACGCGGTGGTCTGGGCGATCAGCCTGAACTCGCCGACCTGATAGGCTCTGTCAAGACGATGCTGACTGCCTTCGAAGAGGGCCGTGTGGACAAGGTATTTGTCGTTTCGAATGAATTCGTCAATACCATGACACAGCAACCTAATGTAGAGCAGCTGTTGCCATTGCGCGCAGTCGAAAGCGATGACACTCCCACTCATAACTGGGACTACATCTATGAACCGGATGCCAGACAGGTGCTTGAAGCCCTGCTGATCCGTTACATAGAGTCGATAGTCTACCAGGCTGTGATTGAGAATCTTGCCTGTGAACAGGCAGCAAGAATGCTGGCGATGAAAAACGCGTCTGATAACGCTGCTGACCTCATCGATGAGCTTCAGATGGTTTATAACAAGGCTCGTCAGGCGGCAATCACTCAGGAAATTTCTGAAATTGTCAGTGGTGCTGCTGCTGTTTAATGCAGTGAACAGGTTTAAATGTTAAGAGGATCCGAACATGAGTAGCGGACGTATTGTTCAGATTATCGGCGCGGTTGTTGACGTGGAATTCCCACGTGACGCCATTCCGAAAATTTACGACGCTTTGCACGTCGCAAAAACAGGCCTGACACTGGAAGTTCAGCAGCAGCTGGGCGATGGTGTTGTAAGGGCTATTGCTATGGGTCAGACCGAAGGCGTCAGCCGTGGTCTGGAAGTATCCAACACCGGTTCACCTATCTCTGTACCTGTCGGTACGGCGACTCTGGGTCGAATCATGGATGTACTGGGTAACCCAATTGATGAAGCGGGCCCAATTGGTGAAGAAGAGCGTATGCCTATTCACCGTGCGGCGCCAAGCTTTGCTGATCAGTCAGCTTCCAACGAACTGCTCGAAACCGGCATCAAGGTCATCGACCTGGTTTGTCCGTTTGCCAAGGGTGGTAAGGTTGGTCTTTTCGGTGGTGCGGGTGTTGGTAAAACCGTCAACATGATGGAACTGATCCGTAACATCGCTATCGAGCACTCTGGTTTCTCGGTTTTCGCTGGTGTAGGTGAGCGTACTCGTGAGGGTAACGACTTCTACCACGAAATGAAGGACTCCAACGTACTGGATAAAGTGTCCCTGGTTTACGGACAGATGAACGAACCGCCGGGTAACCGTCTGCGCGTTGCTCTGACCGGTCTGACCATGGCTGAGAAATTCCGTGATGAAGGTCGTGACGTACTGCTGTTCGTCGACAACATCTACCGCTACACCCTGGCGGGTACTGAAGTATCTGCTCTGCTGGGTCGTATGCCTTCTGCAGTAGGTTATCAGCCTACACTGGCAGAAGAGATGGGTGTTCTGCAGGAGCGTATCACCTCCACTAAAGTGGGCTCCATCACGTCTATCCAGGCCGTATACGTACCAGCGGATGACTTGACTGATCCATCACCTGCAACCACCTTCTCGCATCTTGATGCGACAGTCGTACTGTCTCGTCAGATCGCGGAGCTGGGTATCTATCCTGCGGTTGACCCTCTGGATTCGACTTCACGTCAGCTGGATCCTCTGGTTATCGGTCAGGAACACTATGATGTTGCGCGTAATGTTCAGGGTGTACTGCAGCGCTACAAAGAGCTGAAGGACATCATTGCGATTCTGGGTATGGACGAGCTGTCTGAAGAAGACAAGCAGACTGTATCCCGTGCGCGTAAGATTCAGCGTTTCCTGTCGCAGCCGTTCTTCGTTGCGGAAGTCTTCACCGGTTCACCGGGCAAGTACGTTCCGCTGAAGGATACGATCAGCAGCTTTAAAGGCATCTTGGAAGGTGAGTATGATCATCTGCCGGAGCAGGCCTTCTATATGGTTGGTGGTATCGAGGAAGCGATTGAAAAAGCCAAGGGCATGAAATAAGTTCTGGCTAAACCTTCCAAGAGGTAATCAGCATGGCTGTAACTGTACAATGTGAAATCGTCAGCGCCGAAGAGCAGATCTTCAGCGGTCTGGTCGAGTTCATTTCAGTGACAGGTAGCATGGGTGACCTGGGCATACTGCCCGGTCACACTCCGCTGTTGACGGAACTGAAACCCGGCCCTGTCGAGCTGCGCAAGGCAGGTGGTGAGGATGACGTATTTTACGTCTCCGGTGGATTTATCGAAATCCAGCCAAACAAGGTCATCGTACTGGCAGACACCGCTCTGCGTGCGAAGGATCTTGATGAAGCTGCAGCTGTAGAAGCTCAGAAACACGCGTCGCACGCACTCTCAGACAAGAGTGCAGAATTTGAATATTCACGTGCTGCCGGACAACTGGCTGAAGCCGCTGCGCAACTTCGTACCTTGCAGCAGATCAGGAAAAAACTCGGCAAGTAACCCCTTCGGGATGTTACTTTCCAGCAGAAAACAGCCTTCGGGCTGTTTTTTTTGGATGTTTTTTCTGCTGCCTCTATCAGAAGCACTTCAGATTAAGGAACCCTGTCATCGCCTGATAGCTTTCGGCACAGGCATCGGGTACCAGATCTTCCATATTCAGAAAGGCATGCAGCAGGCTATCGAAGTTAAGATGCTCGTTGTAGACCCCCAGCGCCTCGAGTCGCTGCAGGTAGACTGAGGCTTCATCCTTTAACGGACAGTATCCGGCTGTGATGATAAAAGTGGGCGGCAGTTGTGCGGTCATGGGCATATGCAGAGGTGAAGCGGCGACACGGTCCTCGTTATGCTGAAAATACTGCTCGTAGTACCAGAGGATACGGTCTTTCTCGAGCAGATAGCCTTCACTGAGTTGCTCAACCGATGGATGCTGCAGCGTGTAATCCAGATTGGGGTAGATCAGCAACTGACGGCTGATCGGGTGCGGCTGTTCGGATTGTAGCGTAGCACAGACGGACGCAGCCAATGCACCACCGCCGGAGTCGCCAGCGATATTGAGCTGATCTGTGATGAGACGCTGTTTCTCTTCCAGTACCGGCCAGATATGTCTGACAACACTGATGGCATCATTCAGAGCACAGGGATAGGGGCACTCTGGTGCCAGACGGTATTCGACCGACACAACCAACTGTCCACTGGCTGCAGCCAGCTTGCGGCAGACAGGGTCATAGACACTGACGCTGCCGGCGAGATGTCCACCACCATGCAGGTACAGACAGACAGGCTTGGCCTGTGTCGGGTCAGGGTCGAAGATACGCACCGGTACGGTGTATTCACCACCCGACACCATCGCATCCCCGATCCAGGGCAGAGATGGCTTGCTCGTGACCAGAGAAGCAGTCAGATAGGCCAGCCCTTCACGCACCGCAATCGGTGTCAGACTGGTGCCTGAAGCTCTCTGCTGTGCCAGGGCGCGATTGAAGGTTGCCAGCCATTCGGCAAGCCCGGGATCCAAGGGTGTTGTGTTGCTATTCATAAAACATATCCCTTCATAAAACACATTCCTTTTAAATATAGCCCCACAGCGTATCAAAAATAATTTTCTGGGCCATCGCCACCTCCTGAGAGTCGATCACGACAGCGGTCGGATAGTTGTCCGATGCCAGGGAGATGATGGCGCAGCGGGGTGGATAGATGGCGATATAGGCGGCATCGACCGGCCCTTCTGTCTTGATCCATTTACGCTCAGATAATTCGGCACTCTCACCACCATCCCCGATGGCGATCACTCGCACATGGATACCGCGCTGGACACGTTGCGCTGTGAAGGTCGGGAAGGGACGATACAATAGAGGGCGGATCGGTTTGGAGGAGAAAACCCGATACTGCTTGTCATCCTGTTGTGATACCTGAGATAGAATATCCCGCAGTACCTGCTCGATCCCGGCATCGCCTTCATAAAACTGGACATTAGCGGCACTGAAATCGGGTTTGAGATGATGTAGCTCGGGAATGATCCGGGTTTTTAACTGACTAATGGTCTGGTCGAGCTGGACCTTGCGCTCTTCAGCCAGTTGCAACAGCACCTCTGGCTCTCGGGCAGAGAAATAGCGGCGCTTGCCTTTTGGCAGATAAGCCACGATGCCCTGCTGCTGCATCTGCTTCAGCAGATCATAGGTTGTGCCGCGATTGACACCGGATCGCTCAGCAATGGTGCGTATTGGACTCGGCCCGAGAGACAGCAGGCTGCGATAGATACTGACGGCGCGGGTATCAAGGCCGAGTTGTGCAAAGATCTGGTCATCCATTTGTCAATTTTTCTCTGACAAAACATATTGATTGATTCTGACAATCCTGTAAATTCAGGTCAACACTTGGACAAACTATTTATTTCAGGGATTTTTTGCTTGGATACGAACATTGAAGTTGTGATTCTGGCGGCCGGTCAGGGTACGCGGATGAAATCCTCACTGCCGAAGGTGATGCACCCGTTGGCAGGCAAACCAATGCTGCAGCATGTAATCGACAGTGCATCATTACTACCGGATGCTGGGATTCAGGTTGTCATAGGGCATGGCGCCGATCAGATCAGACAGTCTATGGTGGATCAACCGCTGCGCTTTACACTGCAGGAACAGCAACTGGGTACCGGACATGCCGTGTTGCAGACCCTGCCACACAGTGCCGATGATGCGATCATGCTGATTCTCTATGGCGACGTGCCGCTGATTCAGCACAAGACTCTGGCGCAGATGGTCGAGCTTGCCAGCCATCAACAGCTGGCCCTGTTGACGGTTAATCTGGCTGATCCGACTGGTTATGGTCGCATTATTCGCAATAGTGCCGGGGAAGTGGTGGCTATTGTCGAGCAGAAGGACGCCAATGCAGAGCAGCTCAAAGTCACGGAAGTGAATACCGGTATTATGGCGCTGCAGGTGTCGAAGCTGCGTGAGTGGTTACCGCAGCTGTCATCTGCCAATGCGCAGGGAGAATATTATCTGACCGATATCATCGCCATGGCCGCCAATGCCGGAGTACCGATTGCCACACTGCAACCGAATGCCGAGCAGGAGGTGCAGGGCGTCAACAATCGGCAGCAACTGGCTTTGCTGGAACGCTGGTATCAACTGCAGCAGGCGCAGCAACTGATGGCCGATGGCGTCACCCTGCCCGACCCGCAACGGATCGATATCCGTGGCCGCCTGCAGACTGGGCGTGATCTGTTCATCGATGTGAACTGTGTGTTTGAAGGTGAGGTGGAGCTGGGCGATGGCGTGGTGATCGGGCCTAACTGTGTGATCCGCAACAGCCGTGTCGGTGCAAATACCCGAATTGAAGCTAACTCCATGCTGGATGGTGTGATCGTCGCTGACAACGCCAGTATCGGCCCCTTTGCGCGCCTGCGACCCGGTACTGAGCTGGCGACAGGTGCACGTATCGGCAACTTTGTTGAAACCAAAAAGGCGCAGATCGGTGCCGGCAGCAAGGTTAATCATCTGAGTTACATTGGTGATGCCGAGGTGGGCGAACAGGTTAACATTGGTGCCGGAACGATTACCTGCAACTACGATGGCGTGAATAAATTCAAGACAGAGATCGGCAACGGAGCCTTTATCGGCTCCAACACCTCACTGGTTGCCCCGGTCAGTGTCGGCGAGGGTGCCACGATTGGTGCCGGCTCTACGATCACCAAAACGGTTGGCGAGCAGCAGTTGGCAGTCGCGCGCGGTAAACAGATCAATCTGGATGGCTGGAAGCGTCCGACCAAAACCCGGTCCTGAGGAGAAGTATTATGTGTGGAATAGTAGGAGCAGTTTCAGTCAGACCGGTATCGGGTATTTTGCTGGAAGGTCTGCATCGTCTGGAATATCGTGGCTATGACTCAGCTGGTATGGCGGTGATGGTAGATCAGCAGATAGGTCGTTTGCGCCGTGCCGGTAAGGTTCAGGCGCTGCAGGATGCACATGATAGCCAGCCTCTCACCGGTACCCTGGGAATCGCACATACGCGCTGGGCGACACACGGCAAGCCGACCGAAGACAACGCTCATCCGCATATGTCTGGCGACAAACTGGCGCTGGTACATAACGGTATTGTCGAGAATTTCGAATCGATCAAGGAGGAACTGATCGCGGCAGGTTACCGCTTCAGTTCCGATACCGATACCGAAGTGGTGGCGCACCTGATCGATCAGGCTGTACAACAGGGCCAGAACCTGCTGCAAGCGTTCAAGAGCTCTGTTGCCCGGCTTAAAGGTGCTTTTTCGCTTGGAGTGATCCATGCCGATTACCCGGATCAACTGCTGGCGGCGCGTAAGGGCAGCCCTCTGGTGATCGGCGTGGGGATCGGTGAGCACTTTATCGCCTCGGATCAACTGGCGCTGCTGCCGGTAACCGATCGCTTCATCTTTATGGAAGAGGATGATATCGCCTGCATCACTACTGCCAGTGTCACCATTTACAATGCTGCGGATGAACAGGTTGAGCGTCCATCCCATGTTTTTGAACATGGCATCAGCTCGGCGGAGAAAGGCAACTTCAAGCATTTCATGCTCAAGGAGATCTACGAGCAGCCAGCCGTCATGCAGCAGGTGCTGGAAGGACGCATCAGCGGCGATCATCTGCTGGAGCAGGCGTTCGGGATCGAAGCCGGAGCAGTCTTTGATCAGGTACGCCAGGTGCAGATCGTCGCCTGCGGAACCAGTTTCCATGCAGGTTTAGTGGCGCGCTACTGGATCGAAGAGCTGGTTGGTATCCCCTGTTCGGTCGAAGTGGCCAGCGAGTTCCGCTACCGTCAGGTGGTGATACCCGAAGGCACGCTGCTGATCACCCTGTCGCAGTCGGGCGAAACGGCCGATACTCTGGCCGCGCTGCGTGACGTCAAATCACGTGTGCTGGCAAGCCTTGCCATCTGCAACGTGCCTGGCAGCTCACTGGTGCGCGAGTCTGATCTGTGCCTGATGACCAACGCCGGACCAGAGATAGGCGTCGCTTCAACCAAAGCGTTCACCTCACAGCTGGTGGCACTGATCTTGACGACTATTGCACTGGGCCGTCGCTATGGAGTGACAACAGAACAAGAAGCAGAGATGATCACTCAGTTGAAGCAGCTGCCGGATCTGCTGCGTGATCTGCTGGCACTCGACAAGCCGGTGGCGCTGATGGCTGAAGCCTTCAACGAGAAGCACCATGCGCTGTTCCTGGGCCGCGGGCCGCTCTGCCCGATCGCCATGGAGGGTGCGCTGAAGCTCAAGGAGATCTCTTATATCCATGCCGAAGCCTATCCTGCCGGTGAACTCAAGCACGGCCCACTGGCACTGGTCGACAAGGATATGCCGGTGGTCACCATCGCCCCGCGTAACGAGATGCTGGATAAGCTCAAGGCCAACCTGCAGGAGGTGCGTGCCCGTGGCGGAGAGCTGTTTGTATTCTCTGGCTGCGAGCAGAGCATTCGCCCGGAAGATGGCGTGCATGTGATCAGTCTGCCGGAAGTACCGCGCTTGTTGGAACCAATCGCCTACACCCTGCCTTTGCAGTTACTGTCTTATCATGTTGCAGTGCTGAAAGGTACGGATGTGGATCAGCCCAGGAATCTGGCGAAGTCGGTGACGGTGGAGTAGCGGGGAACCCATTTAGCTTGACATGTTGCGCCCTTCATCGTTTACTTTGAACGAATCGAACGATTTTTTCAGGAGTATGATATGGATAATCTATCTGCCAATGAAGCCAAAACACATTTTGGCAGTATGCTGATGAGGGCGCAAAAAGCACCGGTGCAAATCAACAAAAATGGTAAGCCTGTGGCTGTAGTCATGTCGGCAGAAGATTATCAGAGTATTGAGTCCATGAAGCTGGAACTGCTGAAAATAAGATCCGACAGGGCCAGGCTGGATGTAGCTGCGGCAAGACTCATCGATGGCGAGGCGTTTTTCGATGAGTTGGATGCTGGTGATCACGATTAATGTCGTCTACATATCGAATTACTGCCGATGCGAAATCGGATCTGATAGATATTCGCCGTTTTACGGTGCAGCAATGGGGTCTGGAAAAGTCCCGTCAGTATCTGTCAGGGGTGCGAACCACTTTACAGCTACTTGCTGAAACGCCAAGCATGGGCCAGCGAAGACCTGAACTCGGTGCTGATGTGTCAAGCTTTCCTCATGTCAGCCATGTTATCTACTTCTTAGTACATAATGACCAAGTGATAGTGTTTGCTGTATTGCACAAGCGCATGGTGCCCTCTGAGCACCTGGCCTGTCGTAATATGATTTAGCGCATAGAGCTTTTATAAATAGAGCTCTTATACCTCTTCACTTCTTGAGCGGCAGCGCGTAACTGCTGCCGCCATCTCTGAAAAATCAATGTTGCCCCTTTTTACTGTATCTGGAGTTCAATCCAGACAGATCACTTTACAAGCGATTCTATAAATTGTATAAAATATACAAAATACAATTGCGATCAAGTAAACACGATCACGACTCCGGCCCAACACTCAAAGGTATTGCTATGAAAGACACGATTTTTAACGGATGCATCCCCGCCCTGATGACGCCTTGTACGCCAACGCGCAAACCCGACTTTGATGCATTGGTAGCCAAAGGCCGTGAGCTGATTGATATAGGCATGAGTGCAGTTGTGTACTGCGGCTCTATGGGAGACTGGCCGTTACTGACCGAAGGGGAACGACAGGAAGGCGTCGCTCGGCTGGTGGAGGCCGGTGTTCCGACGATTGTGGGCACAGGGGCCGTGAACAGCCGTGAGGCTGTCTCTCACGCTGCCCATGCCGCAGCGGTAGGCGCACAGGGTTTGATGGTGATTCCGCGTGTATTGTCGCGGGGCACGTCAGTGGCTGCGCAGAAAGCGCATTTCTCGGCCATTCTGAATGCGGCACCCGCTCTGCCAGCCGTGATCTATAACAGCCCCTACTATGGCTTTGCTACCCGCGCCGATCTGTTCTTTGAGTTGCGTGAGCAGCATCCAAACCTGATTGGATTCAAGGAGTTCGGTGGGGCTGCGGATCTGCGTTATGCAGCGGAGCATATCACTTCACAGGATGAGGCGGTGACGCTGATGGTCGGTGTGGATACCACCGTGTTTCATGGCTTCGTCAATTGCGGTGCAACTGGAGCCATCACAGGTATTGGCAATGCCTTGCCACGTGAGGTGTTGCAGTTGGTTGCTCTGTGCAGGAAGGCCGCTAAGGGAGATGTACAGGCACGTCGTCTGGCTCTGGAACTGGAGTCCGCGCTGGGGGTGCTCTCCTCCTTTGATGAGGGTGCTGATCTGGTGCTCTACTACAAATACCTGATGGTGTTGAACGGCGATGAGGAATATACCCTGCATTTCAACGAGACGGATGCGTTGAGCCAGTCGCAGCGCCACTATGCTGAAAACCAGTACCGCCTGTTCCGCAGTTGGTATGAGCAGTGGTCGGCTGAGCTGATGTCATCTCAGTGATAACCTCAGGTTGTGATTTGCACAGAGGAAAAGTCGTTTTTATTAGCTTCGCGACTGTAATAGCTTAGGTTACACGTTCGGCAGTGGCTGAGTGTACTGATTCCTAAACGATAATCAGGGCTCAACCACTGCTTTCACTCGTGTTGTCAAGAGTATTTACAGGGGTCAGAAATGTCATTTAAAAGAACAATTCATGCTATCGACACACACGCAGGTGAACCTATGCGCGTTATCACTGGTGGTGTTCCAAACATCCCGGGAAAGACAGTGTACGAGAAAATGGTATGGCTGAGAGAGAATGACGACCAGTTGCGTAAGCTGATGCTACGTGAGCCTCGTGGTTATCCACCCCTGTGTTGCAATATTATTGTTCCGCCCTGTCATCCTGATGCTGATGCCGGTTACGTCATCATGGAGCAGGTTGAGTATCCTGTCATGTCCGGTGGTAACACCATATCCGTGGCGACCGTACTGCTTGAAATGGGCATGCTGCCGATGCATGAACCTGTTACCGAGCTTATTCTGGAAGCCCCCGCTGGACTGATACGTATCAGGGCTGAGTGCAAAGATGGCAAGGTGAAAAACGTTACATTCAAGAATGTTCCGGCATTTGCCGCCTATCTGGATGCAGAAATAGAGGTTCCTCATCTCGGCAAGGTGACAGTGGATGTGGGATGGGGAGGCATGTTTTATGTCATTGCTGATGTCCGGCAGTTTCCCGGAGTGGAACTGATACCTGAGCATGGAGCGGAGATCGCACGGATTTCAGCGATGATCAGGCAGGCCGCTATTGAGCAGTTACCCGTTGAACATCCTGATTACCCGGGGGTTGGGATTACGATATCGCAGCTATCCGGGCCGGCAAGTAGCCCGGATGCGGATTGGAAAAACGCGGTGACCGTGGCGTCCGGCGACTTTGACTGGGACAAACCCAGTACCTGGACAGGCGCGATAGATCGGTGCCCATGCGGTACGGGAACCTGCGCCAAAATGGCGGTGCTTCATGCCAAGGGGGAACTGCCATTGAATAAGGATTTCCGCCACCAGGGTATTCTTGGCAACGTGTTTACCGGCAGGCTTGTCGAGGAAACAAAAGTGGGTGAAAAAACTTCGGTCATACCGACGATTACCGGAACCAGTTGGATCTATGGGATCAATACCTATGTGTTGGATAATGATGACCCTTTCACAGAAGGGTTTTGCGTGCAGGACATCTGGGCTTGATAACAGGGGGACACTCCGTTCATTCCGGGAACGGTCGCGAAAAACAACATCAAGAACATGAGAGGTATCTTTCCTTGAGTCAGCAGACACTTTCCGCACACGATGCACAGGCTTTGGCTGAACAGGCCTGTCTCGCTGCGGGTGCTAACCCTGCCACCGCACACTCCTTGGCAAAGGCGACGGTTTCGGCGGCGCTTTTTGGGCATCCCGGTGTCGGGTTCCCGCATCTTCTGGATTACCTTTCCAGTTTCAGAGAGGGACGCATCAACACAGAAGCAGAGCCGAAAATCACATCGCCCCTGGCCGCTATCATCCACTCGGATGCGGATGGAGGCATCGCGCAGCTCGGTTTCGATCGGGCAATGCCGACGCTTGTCGAAAAAACCCGGGAACTGGGTGTGACGATCTTCATCCAAGGCAACAGCTATACCACTGGTGAGCTGGGTTATTATGTGCGCCGTCTTGCCCTGGAAGGTGTGATCGCCTTTGCCGTGTCCAACAGTCCAGCCGTGGTGGCGGGTTCGCCCAGTGGCAAGATAGTTTTCGGTACCAACCCGATGGCGTTCGCCGCGCCCCTGGCCGATATCAACGCGCCGCTGGTCATTGACCAGGCGTCCAGTGCGACGGCCTTCGTCAATCTGGTAAAGGCGGCGGAAGAGGGACGTAAGATTCCCGAAGGTTGGGCCATCGACGAGAAGGGCAACGCGACCACCGATGCGGCGGCTGGCCTGCGCGGTGCGCTGTTGGCATTCGGCGGAACGAAAGGCTCAAACGTGGCGCTGATGGTCGAGAGCCTTGCGGCTGGATTGTCCGGTGCCTCATGGTCGCTCGACATGCCAGATTTCCAGGGCGGAGATCAGGTGATCGACGCAGGGTTGACGATCATTGCGATCCTGCCCACCGTTATTGACGAAGACTTTTCCACCCGCCTGAGCCAGCATCTGGATCGAGTCGCCGAACGGGGTGGTACCTACGCGCCTAACCGCCGCCCGGTACGAAGCAATCGTTCAGAAGAGGACTGCATTGCAATCGACACGGTGGTGCTTGAAAAAATCCGTCATTCATTGTGAATGGTGGATTTTCCAAGGCATCCACCGCAAAAAATCACTTCAAATATTACAACGACGCTGGATGGAGGATGATGATACTCAATCAGTATCATCATCAGGCATAGGTTATTCAGCTGTGCTTTGTTGGAAGCGCAGCTTGTTTGGTGAAATTCCAAACAACTTGCGAAAGGTATTGCTGAAGTGTGCAGAGCTGACAAAGCCACAGGCAACTGCAACTTGAATCACCGGTATACTGCTTTGCAGTAACAAGCGTTTAGCTTGCTTCAGGCGCAGCTCAATATAGTACTTTGATGGCGTTACCATCAGATAGCGATTGAATTGCCGCTCCAGTTGGCGACGGGATAAGTTGGCATAACAGGCTATCTCCTCCAGTGATAAAGGCTCTTCAATGTTGTTACGCATCAACTCCACTGCAAGCCGAAGGCTGTAGGGTAATCGGGTTTCTTCCTCACGTCTGACCAGACTGGGCCCTTCTGACTGCGGCATGTCACAGGCCAGAATGACCTGTATTCCACGTTGAACAGTATTTCCGAAAATTTGACCACATACCTCGATCATCACCTGCATGGCGCTGCTTGGGCCAGCGCAACTGAAAAAATGATTATGAATCACATATGCTCGATCACTCGGGTGAGTCATTGGAAAGCTCTCTGCCAGGAGCGCCATACTATCCGGGTGGATACTGACTTCGCTGCCGCGAAGTAATCCATCCTCGGCCATGTAGTAACTGCCATTCCAGAGTCCTCCAACCCAGATATTTCGCTGTACAGAGGATCGCATCAGAGCCTGTATGCGTGGATCCGGTGAGAGAGGCGTTCGGTAACCACCACAGATCACCAGCATGTCAAACTGAAAGTCGTCCATGGTTCGTGGTAGAGGTTCCACCATCACCTCGATCCCGAGATCACATACCACCCGTTCACCATCAGTCCCGCAAGATAGGGCCTCAATCTCAATTTCGGGATTGACCAGGCGTACCGTCACAAGTGCATCCATTGCATTTGTGAATGAGGCCATCGAGAAGTGCTTCAATAGCACAAATACCACTCTGAATTTCTTCAAATCTCGATACCTGCCATCCACTCTTTCCAGCGCATGACCGCATTCGCTCCAACCGACAGAAAAGGTTCAGGCGGCAGGCGGCGTGGCTGATAAGATGATTGAAACTGATCCTGTAATGGTGAACGACCATTCACGGAAAGTTCCGCTGCCAGCATGCCCGATAGTGTTCCTTTCACGGTTCCGAGGCCGTTCTGGCAGGCTGCTGAGAACACACGCTCTTCAACCTCTCCAAAAGCAGGCACTGAGTTCCACGACAGGCAGAGCCTGCCACCCCAGCGGTGCTCCATCGGGACATCCTTGAGCATTGGAAAGCGTGTGGCAAAGGCACGGTCATGCAGTCGGGCCGCCTGCTGGATCTCCTTCTTGCCGATCTCCATTGACTGATTCAGAGTGAAATGGTTACGTACGGTAAGACGCGAACCACTGCCATCATAATCAGAAATACGCCTTACGGTTGTTCCCATGGGATCTGCGGGCAGTATGCCCCAGTCGGTTGCGCCGCCCAGCCGTGCCAGCTCTTGTGGTGCGAGAGATCGAGTCATTGATGCGTAGGTGAACACATGTAGCAGTTGGTTGGGGAAGTAGCCAAACGACTGGATATGACCGTTGACAGCAAGAATCAGGTTTCGTGCTCGTACTTTACCTTTGGGTGTATGCAGCAGGTGTTGTGCTCCAGGATCCATGGACAGCACAGGGCTGTTCTCACAGATCGAGACACGCGAGCTTATTTCAGCTGCAGCCATCCGGATAAAAGCTGCCGGTTGTATCAAGACGGCACCGGGCGTGAACAGTCCTTTGCGGTAATAGTCGATGCCGGTCAATGCTTTCATTTCAGCCGCACTCATAAGGCGAAACTCTTCGCCGAGAGCCTGTAAATGGCGGCTGTAACTGAGAATATGTTGTTCACCCCTTTCAGATGCGGCACCAGTAACTTTGCCGCAGGGGTTGAATACGGCACGACTCATGCCAGCCGCTTCGGCTGTTTGTCTGGCGAAATCGATTGCCAACCGGTTCAAATGGATCTGAGTGTGATCCTCCTCCGGTGAGCCTGCGTAGGTTTGTGAGTTCAGTTCGTGAGGCAGGTCGATCATAAAGCCGCTGTTGCGCCCCGACGGACCTTCGGCCAGCCGTCGTGCCTCCAGCAGGACAATACGTGCTCCATCAACAAGCTGGCTCAGTCTGCGGGCTGCAGCGATCCCGGCAAAGCCTCCTCCTACGACAACCCAGTCTGCCTCAATATCGCCATCAAGCTCTGGATAGTCTTGTGCAGGTGACAGTATTTCGTTCCATGCGGCTGGTCCAGAGTCTTTTGGCAGGCGTTTTACATTAATTATTTTAGTCATATTCCCTCTCCATTCAGGAGACAGAGTAAAAAGAGGGGCGTCAAGGCAATATCATTGTCAGCATTTTCATCAAGGGTAGAGACTGCAGAGCAGTTCACTACCCAGGCAATACTTACTGGGGGTGCATCAGTCGAT
The DNA here is from genome assembly GCF_046271865.1 of Nitrincola salilacus. Classification (NCBI taxonomy): domain Bacteria; kingdom Pseudomonadati; phylum Pseudomonadota; class Gammaproteobacteria; order Oceanospirillales; family Oceanospirillaceae; genus Nitrincola; species Nitrincola salilacus. The sequence goes on along the minus strand of NZ_CP176580.1, from coordinate 4,751,408 downwards.
AGCACCATCCACGGCATCATCAGTAAGGTCTATCCAGATTGTCTTAAGCTCTGTGTACTGATCGTGGGCATGGATAGAGTTGTCGCGCCCTCCGAAGCCGGATTGCTTATAGCCGCCGAATGGAGTGGTGATATCTCCTTCACCGAAGCAGTTCACAGTGACGGTGCCAGCGCGAATGGATTGAGCCGCACGCAGGGCTTTTTTGCCGTTGGCAGTGAAAACGGATGCAGCGAGCCCATAGTCACTGTCGTTGGCCACGTTGATTGCCTCGTCGTAGCTGGCAACAGTAATGACCGACAATACAGGGCCGAAAATTTCCTCTCGGGCCAGTTGATCGGTGCTTGCAACACCATCAAAAATTGTCGGCAGGATGAAAACACCCTCTTGTGATTCGCCACCGAGCAGCAACGAGTGGCCCGCATCCTTACCCATCTGAAGATAACTGGAGACCTTGTTAAAGTGGCCTTTATCGATCAGTGCACCCAGGTGATTCGCAGGATCCAGAGGATCACCGGTACGCCATTCACGTGCATGAGCCTGGATACGCTCAAGCAGTGCTTCTTTAACCTTTTCATGTACGATCAGTCGTGAGCCGGCTGAGCAGTTCTCACCCATGTTCCAGAAGGCTGCCTGAACCACCTGTGCTGCAACCTTGTCCAGATTTTCGGCATCATCGAGCACGATACAGGGGTTTTTGCCGCCACATTCGAGTACTACCTTCTTCAGATTGGAGTCGGCAGCATAATGCAGAAAACGACGTCCTGTGGCAGTGGAGCCTGTGAATGTCACCATATCGACACCCTTATGACGGCCCAGTGGCTCACCCACCTCAACACCGGTACCGGTCACTATATTCAGCACACCTCTGGGCAGGCCAGCATCCAATGCCAGTTCCGCTATTCTGAGCGCAGTCAATGACGTTTGTTCGGCTGGTTTTACCACCATGGAACAGCCCGCTGCCAGTGCCGGGCCGATCTTCCATGCCAGCATCAGCAGAGGAAAATTCCAGGGCAGCACGGCACCAACCACTCCGATTGGCTCGCGAACCACCATCGCTATGGCATCAGGACCAACGGGTGCGGTCTGGTCATAAATTTTATCGATTGCCTCGGCATGCCACTTGATGACATGGATCAGCTCGGGAATATCGATCAACTCACAATCACGAATCGGCTTGCCGGAGTCGAGACTCTCCAGTACGGCCAGCTCACGGCGGTTTTGATGAATCAGCTTACACAGCTTGATCAATACTTCCTTACGGGCGTTCGGATGCAGGCTGCTCCAGCGTCCGTCATCGAACGATTCACGTGCTTTCTGTACCGCAAAATCGACATCTTCCGCAGCACATGCGGCGATCTCGGTAAGGGTTTCTCCAGTGGCCGGGTTTACTGTAGGCAAGGTTTTGCCGGAGAGTGCCGGCCGGAAACTGCCATCAATAAAGCTCATCGCAGCTGGATTCAGTTCGGCAGCGATCGCTCTGTATTCTTCGTGGGTCAACAGGTCGCTCATGATTTACTCTCCTTTCTCTGTAATGGCTTTATTGCTGCTGATATTGGCCTTGAGTGATTTGACAAACCGGGACGGTTGCTCATTTTCAATATGGGCAATGGTGGTTTTCAATGTGCGGATGACCTGTTCCAGCTCGCGTTTCTCATCTTTATTGAGGCCCCGCAGAGGCTTGCGGGTGACGCCGGCAAAACGCCCCGACAGCGTGACGCCATATTTCACGCTCTGAATGAACTTTCCACCCTGCTCCAATACGCGCATCAGCGGCATCATGGCCGACATGATGCGACGGCCCTTATCGAAATTGCCTTCAACCACGCAGGCGTTATAGAGTGCGAGATGCTCGCTGGCGAGGAAGTTGGAGCCGGCACAGACCCAACTTCTGGCTCCCCAAGCGAAATATTCAAGTGCCTGATCATCCATACCACAGGAGAGCTGGATATGTGGATAGTCGCGTGCCAGCAGATGCAGGCGGTTGATATCGCCGGAGCTCTCTTTGATCGCGCAGAAGTTGTTGGAGCGACCGACACGGTCGAGAAACTCCTCACCCATCATGACACCCATCCGGCTGGGATAGTTGTAGAGCATCACCGGCAGATTGGCAGCGCGGTCCACTGCCAGGGCATGCAGTGCCAGTTCTCGCTCGGTCGGCAGTGAGTAAGGGGGAGAAGCCACAAGAAGGGCATCGGCATTGAGTTTGGCAGCGGCTTCCGCCAGCGCGACGGATTCATCCGGGTTTATTGAGCCGGTACCGAAAATGACCGGAAGATGGCCCTTGCAGCGCTCAAGGGCAAGTTCCAGCAAGCGAACCCGTTCTTCATGGCTTTCAACATAGTATTCGCCGGTCGTGCCACCAACGATGATTCCGTGTACGCCAGCTTCGGCAAGATAGTCGACACTGGCCACATAGGCATCATAGTCGATGCTGTAATCCTCTCGGAATGGGGTGGTTACCGGGGTATATATCCCTTCAAAATGCATCATGCTGTTTACCTGCTTAAATCGGTTGAATTATCAGATTGGACTATCTGACTGCATGGATACAGATTAACGATCAGGTGCAAAGTGGCACAATCGACATTTACTGCAGTAAAAGCATAACTCTGAGTTATGGGATTGAGTATGAGTATTCAGAACAAGGGTTTGAGCTGGACAGCCATAGCAAAAAAAGATCAAACAGCTGGCACGTGATCATACTGAGTCTCTGCCAGCTATTGCTGTGAGCTATTCGGTTATTTCCTGAAGGGCGTTTGTGGTTTCACATCTGATGCAGTCAACTACCCAGTCGCGAAACCGACAGAAAACATCGTTGTTGATCTTATTTTCGGCATAGGTGAGGTAGTGAAGCTTCTCTTTGAGTTCAAGGGACTCAGTGACTGGTTTTACCAGTTTTCCCTCTGTGACAAGCGGGGCTACCAGATGATGCCAGCCAAGGGAAACACCCTGATTATTAAGCACCATCTGTATCAGCATGTTGTAATCATTCGCGTTGAACAGATGTGCACTGTCAGCGCCTCGCACTCCAAGCTCAAGATCAAAAAATGAGAACCAGACGTCCCAGTCAAGATGCTCGGCGATCTGAGCTCGACCGTAGGGGCTCAGATTGAGCAACACGGTATCGCACAACCCTTCGAGGGTGGCGATATCGGGATGGGCTTCCAGATAGGCTGGCGTACAGACCGGGTAGATCAGGTCATGAAACAGTGGGACAGAGTGGTAGCCCGCGCGTGGGTCGGTGACTTTGTTAATGAACACATCCGGATAAATACCGGGCTCCATCTGTAGAAAGCTTTCTGTTGTCACAACATTAAGGTCAATATCGGGATTGGCGGCAAAGAAAGAGGGTAGGCGACGAGAAAGCCATAATGCCGAAAATGCTGGTGTACAGCAGATGGTCAACAACTGTTTGCTGTTACTGGATCCCTTGATGCGCTCAGCTGCCTGAGCAATATTGACGAACGAAAGGTAGGCAGCATCAAAGAAAATGCTGCCTGCTTCTGTCAGTTCGACTGCCCGCCCTGACCGGTTGAACAGCTCGACCCCAAGATAGGCCTCCAGCTCACGGATCTGCCGGCTGATCGCGGCCTGAGTCACACACAGTGCTTCAGCGGCACGCGTGAAGCTCTGATACTTTGCCGCAGCCACGAAAGACTTCACAGCTCTCAGTGATGGCATTTTGACCAGTACTTTGTCGGGCTTTACGTGTTTTACCATAGCCAGTTATACACAGCGTTCCATATGAAGGATGTTGTCCCGTTGAGGCTCAGCCTGCTCTTGCATCAAGATTGCCACAAAAAAATCAGTCACGCGACTGTTGCCCTGCTTTAAATCCGGAATTCTAAGCGCAACACAAGTTACTTGCAGCCAATGAGTTGCCCCCATGGGCAGCAACCTCAACCGCTATGGCAGCGATAACCTCAGGTTGTGATTTGTATAGAGTAAAAGTCGTTTTTATTAACTTCGCCACTGTAATAGCTTAAATAAAGGCCTGCGGTGGTCAGGCAAGAGAAAATCCCAACAAAAATAACTCTCCTGGAGAAGGTAGTATGAACTTTAAAAGCTCACTAAGAATCAGTACTGGGCTGGCTGCAGCAGTGGCTATTACTGTTATTGGTTTCTCAGCACCCACATGGGCAAGTGATAAAAAGCTGAAACTGTCCATAGCAACAGAATCCGGTGACCGGGAATCGCCTCATGGTCAGGCTGTAAAAAGAATCTCAGATATTGTTGCAGAGCAATCCGACGGTAGAATCAGCATGAATGTATTCTATCAGGGAGAGCTTGGCGGGCCTCAGGAGCTTTTCGACCAATTAGCCAGAGGTAACATCGATCTATTTCTAGGTTGGCCTCAAACATCCTATGATGAGCGACTGGGTGTACTCACACTGCCGTACCTGACTCTGGGTTGGGAAGAGGCTTTGGAAGCTTATGGCAAGGATGGCTGGATCTCAGAGGTCATAAACCCGATCCTGTCGGATATGGGGCTGGAATATCTGGGACCCTTTCCGGAAGGCTTTGGTGGTATAGCGACGGCGAAGAGCTATGCAACTAACTTTGAAGATGCTCGCGGGATCAAACTCCGCTCACAACCCATATTCCCCCTTCCACAAACGATACAGGCCATGGGGTTCCAAGCTGTACCTATTGACTGGTCAGAAGTCTATACATCGATCCAGACCGGGGTTGTCGATGGCGATTCGAGTAATGTGATCTACTGGGACTATACCTATTTTAACGATCTGCTCGATTATTTTGTCCACTCAAAGCACAACTTTTCCTTCTACACCTTCCTGATGAATCAGAACTCCTGGGATGCGCTTGACGACGAAGATCGAAAGATCATTGCTGATGCGGTGGAGGTCGTGATCAATCAGCAGTTTGAGAATGCCAGGGCCGAGGATGAAAAGTGGATTCAAAAGGCTCAGGAAGATGGAATGGAGTACATCGTGCCTACTGATGAGGAGATGTCGGCCTGGGTCGAGCGTGTCCGTCGGGATGTCTGGGTACAGGCTGAGCAGTCTCTGGGAGAGGATATCATGACTGCCGTGCGTGCTAATGCATCGGTACCCAAGTAACGGCTTGTCGAGTGACATGGAGTGGCACCATTGATCAGGCCGCTCCATGTTCAACAACTCAAGGAGCTACATCATGAAAATTATTTTCGAGTACTGCCTCCGAATTGATAAGGTGTTGGCATTTATTTTGAATGCTGTCGTTACCTTACTGGGTCTGTTCATCTCTTTTGCATTGTTTGTCGGCATAGTCTCCCGATCGGTACTTGGTATACAGGTATTTGGGCTTGAAGAGCTGGTACTGATGGCTGCCATGTGGGTGTACATGCTCGGTGCGGCCCTGGCATCAAGAGAGAGATCTCATCTCAGTGCTGATTTTTTTCAGGCCTTTACTGACAATGAGTGCTTGCATGACTCAATGAGGATAGTTGCCACTGTTGTGTCACTGGTGATGGCAGCCTTTTTCGTGTCCTGGAGTTATAGCCTTTTCTCCTGGGGATTCGAAAAGGGGCAGACCACGCCAGTATTCAGTATTCCACAATATATTTCGCAGGGGAGTCTCCTCGTTGCGAGCATTCTGCTGTTGCTCTACACGCTCAGGGACCTCATTGGTGATATTGGCAAGCTATTCATAAAACCTCTAGCCCAATAGACGTCTTCCCTCAGAAATGTCCTAATAATAACAGGAGAAGCATATGGGTGCCTTGTTAGCGATAGGTGCAGTCATAATATTAATGATCATTGGTGTGCCGGTCGTATTCTCGTTTGCCGCCATGACTCTCGTACTCTCGTTCGCCTATGATGTCGATATCTCATCACTGATGACAACGGGATTCTGGTCCATCAACTCCATCATCCTGCTGGCGTTGCCGCTGTTTATCATGACGGGATACCTGATGCAGTCCGGTGGGATTGCAGTGCGACTCATCCGCTTTGTCGAGGCCATAGTCGGTTCGTCTCGCAGTGGAATGGGGACCTCAATGGTGGTTGGTTGTGGTGTCTTCGGAGCCATTTCGGGAACGGCCTCGGCTGCAGTGGCAGCGATCGGCACCATCATGATCGATCCGATGGAAAAACACGGCTACAGTCGTCCATATTCGACTGCTCTGGTCGGTATCTCCTCGCTGCTGGGCTTGTTGATTCCACCCAGTATCACCATGATCCTGTATGCCGTGGTAACCCGGCAATCCGTTGCGGCTGTATTTCTGGCGACCATCGGACCGGGTATTTTGCTGATGATATTCCTGTGCGTTATCAACGCCATAAAAATGCGCAGGAATCCTCGCCATACTCCTGAGGTTCTGACGCTGAGCAAGCGCTTTCAGAATATTGGAAGCACCGGGTTTAAGGCTTTTCCGGCATTGATGCTACCGGTCATCATTCTGGGTGGGATCTATGGAGGTGTTTTCACGCCTACAGAGGCGGCTGCTGTTGCTGTTGTATATGCTATTCCCGTCGGATTATTCATTTATCGTGATCTCAGTTTGAGGACTCTGGCACGATGTTTTATCCAGGCTGCCACGACCACTGGCGTGATCATGATCATTCTGCTGTTTTCTTTTGTTGCCAGCCGTATCTTCACCTTTGAACGAGTGCCACAGCAACTGACTGAACTGTTACTTGACGTGTTTCAGAACAAGCTGCTGATTCTCCTGATGGTCAATATCTTCCTGATTTTGATGGGGATGATCATGGATGATGTCAGCGTTGTTGCTATTCTCAGTCCACTGCTGCTTCCCGTCATGGAGAGCATTGGCATCCATCCGGTACATTTTGCGGCTATTGTTGGAACCAGTGTTGTCATTGGATGTAATAGCCCACCCATGGCTCCCATCCTGTTCATGAGCTGTCGAATCGGAAAGGTCGGGATGTCGCAGGTCATGCGGCCCGCTTTCAGCTTCATGCTCTTTGCCGCACTGCCCGTGATGTTGATCACAACTTACTGGCCGGGGTTGTCGCTCTTTCTTCCCCGACTGCTCGGGTATGTGCATTAATCAGATCCCATTGCTGAAACAGCTTCGAAGCGTATTCGGAGCTGTTTGTATTCTAACATCCATTCCAGCGAACAGCTGATCTCAACGACGCTCAGGTCTAACATCTGATAGCTAGTCCATCCTCAGATGTCGCTTTTTCCTCCCTTTACAAGACTCTCCAGCCATACGATATATGTTGTCCCAGACAGTAATTATCGGATTCTGATACTCTGATGCTGATATATCAGCGTCGTATATTTATCTATTTATGTCGCATATTTTCGGTTTCCCCTGGCTCCCTGAGAGTACTTTAATCAAACACCTTTCGGGCGGTGCAGAGGGAGCTGACAGTCCTGTGATAACAATAATGAAACCGGGTAGTAAGAGGTGTTCCCTTGGACATTTTCAACTTTGTGATGCAGAACATCGATCTGCTGTTGAAGCTGACGCTCGAGCATATCTCTCTGGTGGCAGTGGCTGTCGGTCTGGCAACGCTGACGGGCGTCCCGATCGGGATAGCGATCACGCAGAACGAGCAGGTTGCCAGAGTGGTGCTCTATATCGCATCGATCATCATCACCATTCCATCGATTGCCCTGTTCGGCATCATGATTCCGGTGCTCTCTATTATCGGTCATGGCATCGGCTATCTGCCTGCGGTGATCGCGGTGCTGCTCTATTCCCAGTTGCCGATCATTCGTAATACCTATACCGCTATCAACAATGTCAGCCCGGCACTGCGTGAGGCCGCGCGAGGCATTGGCATGAGTCCGGTGCAGCGCCTGCGCATGGTTGAGATCCCGTTGGCGATTCCGGTCATCATGGCTGGTGTCAGAACCGCTGTGGTGATGAATATCGGTGTCATGGCGATTGCCGCTTATATCGGTGCGGGTGGTCTGGGTGTGCTGATCAGTCGCGGTATTACCCAGAGTGATCCACGGCAACTGATTGTCGGTGCGATCGCCGTCAGTATTCTCGCAATTATTGCCGACTATGCGCTGCTCTGGCTGCAGCGTCGCCTGACCCCTCGGGGCATCTGATACCGTATTCATGTGTGCAGGAAAGAAAAATGATAACCATCGATAACCTGACAAAAATTTTTGAAACAGATAATGGGCCTGTCACGGCGGCTGATCATATCAGCATGGAAGTTCCGGAGGGTGAGATCTGCGTACTGCTTGGCCCATCAGGCTGCGGCAAGACCACCACGCTGAAGATGGTGAACCGGATTGTCCCGCCGACATCAGGGCGCGTATTGATCAACGGCGAGGATACGACGGGACTGAACACGGTCGATCTGCGGCGTCAGATAGGCTATGTGATTCAGCAGATAGGACTCTTCCCGAACATGACCATCGAAGAGAACATCAGCGTGGTGCCACGTCTGCTGGGTTGGGATAAATCGCGCTATAAAGCGCGGGCGGTAGAGTTGTTGGATATGGTTGCGCTGGACCCGTCGATCTTCCTCAAGCGCTATCCGCGTGAGTTGTCGGGTGGACAGCAGCAACGGGTGGGGGTGATCCGTGCTCTGGCGGCTGATCCGCCGGTGATGCTGATGGATGAGCCCTTCGGTGCGATAGATCCAATCAACCGCGAGATTATTCAGGATGAGTTCTTGAAGATGCAGAAGGAGTTGCGCAAGACGATCATGTTCGTCAGTCACGATATTGATGAAGCGGTGAAGATGGCCAACCGGATTGCGATCTTCCGCACCGGCAAGCTGGTGCAGTACGACACGCCGGATAATCTGCTGGCGCATCCGATCGATGATTTTGTCGAGAGCTTTGTCGGTGATGACCGAGCCCTTAAGCGGCTGCGGCTGGTGCGGGTCGGTCAGGTGATCGAGCAGTCGGCACCCTCTGTGCGCATGGGGGATTCACTGGAGCATGCACTGCATCTGATGGAGCAGCATGGCTATACCCAGGCGATCGTGCTGGTGAACGAACAGCAGCAACTGATCGGTTATGTCTCACGAGCGGTGGCACAGACCACTCAAGGGTTCTGCGGTGAGCACTATTTCGGTTTGAAGGCAACGGCCTATATTGAAGATGATCTGCGCAAGGTGGCATCTCTGATGTTCAATCACGATACCACCTGGTTGCCCTGTACCGATTCTAGCGGCCGTTTTGTCGGGCAGGTGACTCAGCGTGGTGTCACTCACTATCTGGGTGCGACCTACCATGCACAGTCTGATTCGGCTGCTCTGAAACACGCATCTGCACAGGCAGAATAAGGGAGACGACTCATGTATTTCCCAGGTTTCAAGCCTCTGTTTTTGCTTGCACTGATGATTTTGGTGTTCCTGTCCGGCGTGACCATCGAGCGCAACAATTGGCTGGAGCAGTTTCTGTTTTACTCGGAAGACATCGTGTATCTGACCGGCCAGCATATTGAGCTGGTGACGATCTCGGGTGGTCTGGCGATTCTGATCGGGGTGCCGCTGGGCATAATCTTGAGCCGCCCGAGTGTGCGGCATCTGGCGGAGTCGGCGATGCAGGTGCTGAATATCGGCACCACGATCCCGACGCTGGCAATTCTGGCGCTGTCGATGAGTTTTCTCGGTATCGGCATGGTGCCGGCGGTATTTGGGTTAACTATTGCGTCACTGCTGCCGATCGTGCGCAACAGTTACACCGGGCTGCTTGAGGTGCCCGCCCATCTCAAGGAGGCGGCTGCAGGCATCGGCATGACACCGGTGCAGATGCTGCTCCGGGTTGAGATTCCGAATGCGTTGTATGTGATGTTTGCCGGTATCCGCACTGCACTGGCGATCAATGTTGGCACTGTGCCGTTGGCCTTCCTGATCGGTGGCGGTGGGCTGGGTGAGTTGATCTTTACCGGTATTGATCTGAATCGACCGATCATGATGCTGGCGGGTGCGATTCCCACCGCCTTGCTGGCCATCCTGGTCGATATGCTCGTCGCCATCTGTGCCTGGATGATTGTACCCAAAGGGGTCAATCCGCTACGCAACTGAGGCTGTAACAGAAATCGGTGAGTCGCTGAATATTTCAGATATCCACTGGATAGAAACAAGATAGTAAGACGAAAACAACAAGATAAAAACAAGTTATCAACAGGAGATTCACATGCACAAACTGATCAAGCCTTTCATTAAACCTCTCATTAAGCCTCTGGGTATAACTCTTGCTGCCATGAGCATGAGCTTCGGTGCTATGGCGTCAAGTCTGGTGGTGGGTGGCAAAAACTTTACCGAACAGCAGATCCTGACCGAAATGACGGCACAGTATCTGGACCATCTGGGTTATCAGGTGGAACGGCGTGGTGGTATGGGGAGTGCCGTGCTGCGTGCGGCGCAGGAGAATGGCCAGATTGATCTCTACTGGGAATATACCGGTACCTCGCTGCTGAACTACAACCAGGTGGAAGAGAAGCTGGATACGCCTGAGGCCGTGTATGAAAAGGTGCGTGAGTTGGATGCACAGAAAGGGCTGGTCTGGTTGAACCCGTCACGGGCGAACAACACTTATGCACTGGCGGTGCGTCAGGTGGATTCGGTGATAAAAAACCTGCATACGCTGAGTGATCTGGCTGCTGCAATCAACAGTGGTGAAAAACTGGTGCTGGCATCCAATGCCGAGTGGTATGCGCGTGATGATGGTCTGCGACCACTGCAGGAAACCTACGGTTTTGAACTGCCGCGCAGCCAGGTCAAGCGCATGGATTCGGGCCTGACCTATGTCGCACTGCGTGAACAGCAGGTGGATGTGGCACTGGTGTTTGCCACCGATGGTCGTATCCCCGCATTCGACTTCGTGATCCTTGAGGATGACAAGGGCTTCTTCCCGGACTATGCCATCACGCCTGTGGTGCGACAGGATACGCTGGATAAGAACCCCGAACTGGCTGGCCAGTTGAACGCTCTGTCGGCAAAAATAGATAACGACATCATGGCAACTTTGAATGCCCGTGTTGATGTTGAGCGGCAGACGATTGAGGAGGTATCGGAAAACTTCCTGCGCGAAGCAGGATTGCTCTGAAGGATCATCAGGTGCGCCGGGCTTATGCCCGGTTTTTTGTTTATGATTTTATGAGGAGGTTTCATGGGCCAATTGAATGTCGCTGTTGCCCAGATTAATCCGCAGCTATGTGAACTGGACACGAATCTGTCCATGCACCGGCACTGGATCCAACAGGCTCGCGATCAGCAGGCTGATCTGCTGCTGTTTCCCGAGCTATCGCTGACGGGTTATCAAGTTGGGCGAAGGACACCTGAGATGGCGATGAAGCGAGATGATTCCAGGTTGCAGGCGCTGGCTAAGGAAAGCGGTGATATGATCAGTTGGGTTGGTTTTATTGAATCGGCCGGTCCGGGTGAGTATTACAACGCCATGGCTGGTTTACAGCATGGGCGAGTGGTTGGGGTACATCGCAAGCTGAACCTGCCAACCTATGGTGGTCTGGAGGAGGGCAAGTGGTTTCATGCCGGGCAGGATCTCGATATCCATGCCTGTGCGCCTGACTGGCAGGCCGCCTGTATGATTTGCGCGGATATGTGGAATCCGGCGCTGGTGCACTGTGCCATGCTGAAGCGCCCTGATCTGTTACTCTCTCCTGCCAACTCAGCCTCAGCCATAGTGAGTGATCACTTTTCCAATGAGAACAACTGGACCGTCAATCTGCAGTTCTATGCCATGATCTATGGTATGCCAGTGCTGATGGCCAATCGCTATGGGCCGGAAGGCGGGGCGCATTTCTGGGGAGGCAGTCGTATTCTCGGCCCTCGTGGTGAGACGTTGGCTCTGGCGGAAGATCGGGAATGCCTGATCCAGGCACAACTGGATGCTGATGCGACTGCCGCAGCCCGCTTTGATCATCCGGCAATACGCGATGCTAATACCACGCTGGTACAGCGCCTGCTGAAAGCGATCGACTGAGGAGAGAGCATGACCCCGGTTGTTAGTTTCATTCATCAGTTGGATTTCGAGCATCTACCTCCTTCAGTGGTGGAGCAAGCCGGGGTATGTCTGATGGATCTGTTGGGTGTGGCAGTGGCGGGTCATGACACTCGCCTGAGCCAGATAATGGAGGCGTTTGTCTGCAATCAGTATCCCGGTGATCTACCGCTGCTGTTCAGTAGCCAGCGCGCCAGTGCCTGTGGTGCAGCGCTGTTTGGAGGTACGTTGATCGATAGTATCGATGCACATGACGGCCAGGTGCTGACTAAAGGGCATGCCGGTGTCGCGCTGCTACCTGCACTGCTGGCCTGTGCGCATGAGCGCAAATTGACGGGCAAGGCGTTCTTGACCGCGCTGGTGTTGGGTTACGAGATCGCTACCCGTGCCGGTATCGCCCTGCACGCGATGGCCAGTGATTACCATACCTCAGGAGCCTGGAATGCGCTGGGTGTGGCAGCGGTGGCTGCAAGGTTGCTTGATCTTGATCCAGCACAGACATATGAGGCGTTGGGAATTGCCGAGTTTCATGGCCCGCGCAGTCAGATGATGCGCTGTATCGAACATCCGACCATGCTCAAGGATGGATCGGGCTGGGGAGCTCTGGCGGGTATGAGCGCGGCGCTACTGGCTCAGTCCGGATTTACCGGATCACCGGCCGTGACCCTGATGAGGCATGAAGTGGCGCCGATCTGGCAGGATCTTGGACAACGTTGGTATATCCTCGAGCAGTACTTCAAGCCCTATCCAGTCTGTCGCTGGGCACAGCCTGCCGTGGAGGCGGTGCGCGCATTGCGATCTGCTCATGGGTTTGACCCGGCCGATATCGTTCAGGTCCATATCCATACCTTTCACGAAGCGGCATCACTGCACACACGTTTGCCTGCAACCACTGAGCAGGCTCAGTATAGCCTGCCCTTTTCGGTCGCCTGTGCGTTAATGGACGACACCATTACCATGCAAGCGATCGCAGAAACTGCTTATGGCCTGCAAGATCCGCTGCGTCGGCAGTTAAGCCAATGCGTTGTCATGCATGAGGTGGACGGCTATAGCGCTCGTTTTCCGGCCGAGAGATGGGCTCATGCCAGTATTTTTCTCAAGAATGGCCGGGAGTTGAGCTCTAAACCCTGTACTGCACGAGGTAATCCAGAAAATCCTCTACCTCGGCATGAGTTGATCGACAAGTTCAGATCACTTCTGGCAACGAGTGCCTTGGCTGATCTTTCAGATACATTGCAGATAAAATGTTTAAATATGGCGAACCTTGATGCGGACCAGTTGCGTGCATTTCTGCAGTTGCTGCAACAGCCTGCCCGTCTCTGAGCATAAAAAAGCCCGCACAAGGGCGGGCAAAGGCAGATAATATCCAGGACTGGGCTGAACAACACTCAGAAGTCATAAAGCAGGGCCGGGTTATCCACAAGGATCTTTTGCTGCAGATCACTATCCGGCGCCCAGTCCAGTAAGGCATCCATCAGATCAGCATCGTTCGGCATCGCTTTGTTGAGGGGAGGATGGCTGAAGTGTGGATGCGGCCAGTCCGAGCCCCACAGACATCGGTCCGCATTGGCTGAGATCAGTGCCTGAGCAAAGGCTTTTACATCACGATAAGGTGGCAAGGCTTCAGCGCTGATGCGATATGCGCCTGAAAGCTTGACCCAGGTATTCCCCTGTTGCAGCAAACGCAGCAGGCTCTGAAAACCCGGATGATCAATACCCTTGCTGCAGGGCATATGCCCCATATGATCGATCACGACAGGTACCGGTAACGCAGCGATGCGCTGTTCCAGGTCGGGGTAGTCAGACACATCTATCAGAAACTGCAGATGCCACCGACGCTCAGCCAGTCGTTGTGCCAACGCCTCGACATCCGTCCAGGCAATGCCTCCCTTGAACAGGAGGTTCATCCGTATGCCACAATGTCCACTCTGTTGCAGCAGGTCCAGCTCCTGCTCGCTGACATCAGCATTCACTACGGCAACCCCTTTATATTGCTTACCCATCTGTCGCAGATAGTTCAGCGTGTCACTTTGCAGGCGGTTGTCGGTTCCATATACACTGGGTTGAACCAGCACACCACGTTCTATCCCCAACTGTTGGTGCAGGTGCAGATAGGCACCCACTGTTGCATCGGGTGGAGTATAGGTCCGCTGCGACATATAGGGATAACGACTGGCCGGCCCGAAAACATGGGCATGGGTGTCCGTGGCACTGGGTGGCAGTCGCCTTTGAGGTTGCTTCGGGAAAGGGTCAGCGGCTTCACAGACAGGGATGCCGGTCATCTTGTAAACTCCTCAGACAGTCCAGTGGTTCAGAAACAGTGGTTCAGACAAGCCGGTGGTGACTGCCAATGACAGGCAGCACCCCCGGAGAGACATAATCAGACGTTAGCGCTGACCCAACTGGCAATATGGCCGGAGAAGCGGATAAAGCGGGGATCTTCATCCAACATCCACTCGGTATGACCGCCGCCTTCGAGCAGGAACAACTCTTTAGGGCCCGGGTAGCTGGCATAGAGGGATTTGGCCTCAGTGACCGGGTGCAGATCATTCTCGGCACCATGTGCGATCAGCAGCGGGACGCTGGCATAACGCTCATCCAGATGTTTCTCAGGACAGAAGCTGATCAGCGAATCGGCAAAATCGAAGGTGGATGTCACACCGTAGCCAGGTGCCTTGACCAGCTCGGTGAAGACATATTCACGGCTGACGGGGTCCAGTGGATAGATATCAAAAGGATCAATACCCTTGGGCTCACCACCCTTGGACAGGCGCAGCCGCTCTTTGGCCATGAACTGCTTGAAGGCTTTCCAGCCATGTTCACCACGCAGCGCTTTCTGAACACGTACGGCATCAAAGAAACCATTCATGCTGACCAGCGCATCGATCTGATCTTCGCACAGACGGAAGGCATCCAGAATCAGACCACCGGCCATACCCCAGCCAGCCAGTACCACCTTGCGACCCTCTGCCTGAGCGCGTTCATGCACAATGGAGACGGCGCTGGCGATGTCGCGGACCTGTTCTTCGATCAGTACACGCTCACGTACCCCTTCAGACTCGCCGAAACCACGATAATCGAAACCGAAAACAGTGTAACCCTTAGGTGTGAAGGCCCGGGCATAGCGCTCCGGATGGATATTTTTCTGGCCGGTGAAACCACTGCATACGATGATGATCGGCAGGCTCGGCTGGCTGTTCTGCTCGTCGGTAAAGAAAGCGCCATCGAGTTTCAAGCCGTCGCTGATGAAGCTGATTTTTTGTTCTTTCATGGTAATTACTGTCCTGAATGCGGAGTTGTGTTGTCGTTTCTGATACCTATAATGGCGGATATGGGCGGGTTTATTTTTTAATAATCCGACATTATTGATCAAATTGCCGACGTCAGGAGCGCCTGTGAGCAGTCTAGCTTCTGCAGATGAAACTGAACATTTCGGTTTCTTTCTGTTACCTGAATTTTCCATGATCTCCTTCGCTGCTGCGGTGGATCCTTTGCGCATGGCCAATCGCATGAGCGGGCGTCCACTTTATGCCTGGCACTTTTATGGCCTGAATGATAAGCCTGTGCGCTGCAGTAATGGCGTGGTGATTCCGCCTACGCGCAAGATGGAAGATCTGGAGGGGTTGGATTGCATGTTCGTGGTGGCAGGTATAGGTGCCCATCAGTTGGATCAGGAGCCGTTGTTCAAGTGGCTGCGCAGTCTGAAGCGCCGGGGCATGAGTCTCGGGGCTACCTCCACAGGTAGTTTGCTGCTGGCTCGCGCCGGTCTACTGAAAGGCAAGACCTGCACTATCCATTGGGAAAACCGCGACAGCCTGCAGGAGATGTTTCCCGACCTGATCGTGACGGAAGAGTTGTATGAGCTTGATGGAAAGGTGATGACCTGTTCCGGCGGTCTGGCTGGTCTGGATATGATGCTGCAACTGATCGGTCTGCGCCATGGCGAAGCGCTTGCACAGGATGTGGCGGAGCAGTGTATCCATCCTGATATACGCCCGGCGCATGATAAGCAGCGGATGAAACTGCAGTTGCGCTATCACGCCAACCATCCACGTCTGCTGAAGGCGCTGGAATTGATGCGGACGCATGTCGAAGAGGCGCTGACGATCGATCAGATCTGCAGCCGAATAGGCCTGTCATCGCGTCAGTTGGAACGTCTGTTCAGGCAATATCTGGAGGAGACACCAGCGCAATACTATATGGCCTTGCGGCTTGAGCGTGCTCGGCATCTGCTGCAGCAATCATCCCTGTCAGTTCTGCAGATCGCCGACGCCTGCGGTTTCAGCTCCACCTCCTATTTCTCACGCTGCTATCGGCAGCATTTCGGGAATACGCCACGCGAAGAACGTTCGGCTGGCTAGGCTCACCACTTTTGCCTGCTTCAGGTGCATCATGCCCTGAAGCAGTGCATTCTTTCTCCCCTCTGCGCTTCTGATAAAAAGCAGTCACTGCCTTCCTCCCATAAGCCGTTATCTATAAACCATTGCTTTATAAAAAGAATAAAAACACAGCTTTGCTATAGCCCAAGACTGGCCCTTTTATTGCAATGTTCAGGTCGATTGAATCAAAAGTTACAACTCTTGAACTGACAAGATCCTGAACCGATCAGAGGACTAAGTGATGAAGCGGACCCTTACCCGAATGAAGCGTGGCGTACTGACACTGGTAGCTGCGGCTGGCTTGAGCCTGACACTGGGCGCGCAGGCGAATCTGTTGAATGAGATTGAAGAGCGCGGTGTGTTGCGTGTTGCGGTACCACAGGATTTTCCGCCTTTCGGATCCGTGGGGTCCGATCTGCAGCCACGTGGCTATGATATTGATATGGCCAATTATATTGCTGAGCAGATGGGCGTGAAGGTTGAGTTGATTACTGTAACCAGTGCCAACCGTATTCCCTATCTGCAGACTGGTCGTGCGGATCTGGTGATCTCCAGCCTGGGTAAGAATGAGGAGCGCGAGAAGGCGATCGATTTCAGCGATGCTTATGCACCCTTCTTTCTTGGTGTGTTCGGTAATGCCGATATTGCCGTGACCTCGCCGGAGGATCTGGCGGATAAAGTGGTGGGTGTGACGCGCGGCGCGGTTGAGGATATGGAGCTGGAGAAGGTGATGCCGACCTCTACTACCCTGCAGCGTTTCGAAGATAACAACACGACGCTGTCGGCTTATCTGTCCGGTCAGGTGCAGTTGATCGCAACCGGTAATCTGGTGGCTGCCGAGATCGCTGAACGCCGTCCGAACCAGGCACCGGTGGCCAAGTTCATGCTGCGCGACTCTCCCTGCTACATTGGGTTGAAAAAGGGCGAAGCTGAGCTGCAGGCGAAAGTGAATGAGATCATTGCGCAGGCGAAGACGGACGGTTCATTGAATGCTATCTCTGAAACCTGGCTGAAAGCTCCGCTGCCGGCCGGTTTCGGAAGCTGAGGTAACAGATGCTGAGTTTTGGCGATCTGCTGCCCTACACGGATGTGCTGCTTAACGGCTTGTTGATAACCATTGAGCTGACGGTCTATGCCACGCTGGGTGGCGTGGCTATTGGGACTGCCTGTGCGGCGGGTCGCCATTATGGCGGCCTCTGGTTGCGTGCTCTGATCGGTGCCTATGTGGAGCTGATCAGAAACACGCCCTTTATCGTGCAGTTGTTCTTTATCTTCTTCGGGCTTCCGGCGGTCGGCATCATGCTGAGCGCCTGGCAGGCGGGTCTGCTGGCGATGCTGATCAATCTTGGTGCCTACAGTACCGAGATTATCCGCGCCGGGCTTGCCGTCACCCCAAAAGGCCAGATAGAAGCGGCCCGCGTGCTGGGTATGAGCCCGCGTCAGACCTTCTTTCGCGTGGTGCTGATTCCGGCATTCGAGAAGATCTACCCTGCCTTGACCAGCCAGTGCATCATCGTGATGCTAGGATCCGCGGTGGTGTCGCAGATCTCGGTGATGGATCTGACCTATGCCGCGAACCTGATCCAGTCACGCAACTTCCGCAGCTTTGAGGCCTATCTGGTCACGGCATTGATCTATCTCTGTTTTGCCGTGTTGATGCGCCAGGCGTTCAACCAGCTTGGCCGCTATCTGTTCAGACACAGGAGGGATGCATCATGATGGAGTTTTCCGACTGGGATATTCTGCGCAATCTGCTGCTGGCGGCGCGCTGGACCATCCTGCTGTCGCTGACGGCTTTCGTTGGAGGCATCAGTGTCGGTCTGTTGCTGACCTGCATGCGTCTGACCCGGCGTAAGCCCTTGCAGATTCTGGTGCGCGGCTATGTTGAGCTGTTTCAGGGTACGCCGCTGCTGATGCAGCTGTTTCTGGCCTTCTTCGGTTTATCACTGCTGGGTATCGATATCTCGGCCTGGGGGGCTGCCGCGCTGGCACTGACGCTTTTCACCAGTGCGTTTCTGACCGAGATCTGGCGGGGCTGTATCGATACCCTGCCTAAAGGGCAGTGGGAAGCCTGCCGCTGTCTGGGGCTCAATTTCAGACAGACGCTGACACATGTCGTGTTGCCTCAGGCGTTTCGCGTCGCGCTGGCACCGACGGTCGGCTTCTCGGTGCAGGTGATCAAGGGCACGGCGCTGGCATCGATCATCGGCTTTGTCGAACTGACGAAGGCGGGCACCATGCTCAATAACGCCACTTTCGAGCCGTTCAAAGTCTTTGCCCTGGTTGCGCTGATCTATTTTGCGCTCTGTTATCCCTTGTCACTGGCAAGTCAGCATCTGGAGAAAAAGCTCAATGGCACTCGTTAATATTGATCAGGTTCACAAGTATTACGGGGACCTGCATGTACTCAAGGGGATCGACCTGAAAATCACCGCCGGTGAAGTGGTGTCGATCATCGGCCGCAGCGGTTCGGGTAAAAGCACGCTGCTGCGCTGTATCAATGGGCTGGAAGGCTATCAGAAAGGTGGTATTACGCTGGATGGCAAGGAGGTCAGCAGTGATGAGCAACAGGTCAGGCTGTTGGCACGCAGTGTCGGCATGGTGTTTCAGAGTTTCAACCTGTTTCCGCATCTGACCGTGGGCGAGAACGTGATGCTGGCGCCGAGACTGGTGCTGAAGCTGGCAAAGGAGGAGGCGCGTGCGCTGGCGCTGGATAAACTGACGAAGGTGGGGCTGGCGGAGAAGATCGATCAATATCCGGAAAAACTCTCGGGAGGTCAGCAGCAGCGGGTCGCGATTGCGCGTGCCTTGGCGATGTCGCCCAAGGTGTTGCTCTGTGATGAGATCACCTCGGCGCTGGATCCTGAGCTGGTTGGTGAGGTGTTGAAGGTGCTGGAGCAGCTCGCGTCTGAGGGGATGACACTGGTGCTGGTCACGCATGAGATGAATTTTGCACGAGATGTCGGTGATCGAGTAGTGTTCATGCATGAGGGTAAAGTTTGGGAAAGCGGTCCGGCGAAAGCGGTGTTCAGTCAGCCGACGACACCGGAACTGCAAAGCTTTATCAATGCTGTATTATGACGTTGTGACTCTTAATAACTGACTGCTTAGGACAGAGAGTTGATTTATGCGCCAGATCACCGAGCTGATTCGCCAGCATTATGAGCATCTTTCGCCCAGTGAGCGGCGGGTTGCCGGATTCATCCTGGATCATCTGGATGATCTGGCCACCTATAATTCGGTGGAGCTGAGCGAGCAGTGCAACACCTCCAAAGCGACTGTCAGCCGTCTGTTTCGTCGCCTGGGCTATAACAGCTTCAAGGATATGCGAGAGGAGGTCAGAAAGCTGCGCCAGTCCGGTGTGCCACTGCCGGGTAATGTCGGGCAGCAGGGTGTGGGATTGATCGAGCGTCATCTCAAGTCTGAAGCAGACAACCTGCAACGCCTGTCGGTACTGTTTCAGAATGCACAGTTACAGGGCTTTATCGCGGCTCTTGCCGATGCTCGACAGGTGGGGGTGATCGGTTTTCGTAACAGCTATCCAGTGGCGATGCATCTGCGTCAGCAACTGATTCAGGTGCGCCCACAGGTTGCACTGTTGCCGCAACCGGGTCAGACCCTGGCCGAGGAACTGGTCGGTTACACCCCGCAGGATATGATCATTCTGGCTGGCTTTCATCGTCGGCCCCGCGCCTTCAGCCATATCATTGCCGGTATCAGGGAGCAGCAGGTGCCGCTGGCGCTACTGACTGAAACCGGTAGTGGCCTTGCCGACTGCCATCCGGACTGGTTGTTCGAGATCCCGCTGGACAGCATCTCCGCCTTCGACAGCTATGCCTTGCCGATGAGCCTGGTCAGTCTGATCAGCAATCTGCTGCTGCACCATCAATTGAGCCAGGGTCGCCTGCGGATCGAGCAGATCAATGCGCTGTATGAGGTAACTCAGGAGCTGGATCTGAATCTGTGAATCCAGCGCCTGCCGGATAGTCGACTAACCATTCATCCGAAGCCCTGCATCAGCACAAAGTGTTGTGTTGTATATATGCTTTTTCATATATAATCACCCCATTCTGATCGAATGGGTCTTTGGAGAAAGCATGGGTATTTTCGAACGCTATATGACCCTGTGGGTGGGCTTGTGTCTTCTGGCCGGGGTCGTGCTGGGTAATCTGATGCCGGGCGTATTTACGCTGGTGGCGGGTTTCGAGTTCTTCCATGTCAATCTGGTTGTGGCGGTGTTCATCTGGGTGATGATCTATCCGATGATGGTGCAGATCGATTTCAGTGCCATCAAGGATGTCGGCAGAAAGCCCAAAGGGCTGATACTGACGCTGGTGATCAACTGGCTGATCAAGCCATTCACCATGGCTGCACTGGGCTGGCTTTTCTTCCGTGTGATCTTTGCCGACTGGGTCGACCCGCAAAGTGCCGGTGAGTATATCGCGGGCATGATTTTGCTGGGTGTGGCGCCCTGCACGGCGATGGTGTTTGTCTGGAGCCAACTGACTAAAGGTGATCCCAACTACACACTGGTACAGGTGTCGGTCAACGATATCATCATGGTGTTTGCATTTGCACCGATTGCTGCCTTCCTGCTGGGGATCAGTGACATTATCGTGCCCTGGGAGACACTGCTGCTGTCGACAGTGCTCTATGTTGTACTGCCGCTGCTGGCGGGTATCTGGACGCGCCGGCATCTGGAGCGCAAGGGCGATGGTGTCCGGCTGGACAGTTTTTTACGCCAACTCAAGCCCTGGTCGATCCTCGGCCTGCTGGCCACGGTGGTGCTGCTGTTTGGTTTTCAGGCGCAGACCATCATCGAGCAACCTCTGACTATCGGTATGATTGCGATACCCCTTCTGATTCAGACTTATGGCATTTTCATTATTGCCTATGCCGCCGCTTATTGGTTGCGCCTGCCACACAATATTGCCGCACCCGCCTGCATGATCAGTACCTCCAACTTTTTCGAACTGGCCGTGGCTGTGGCGATCTCGCTGTTCGGGCTGCACTCGGGCGCTGCACTCGCGACAGTCGTTGGTGTTCTGGTGGAGGTACCGGTCATGCTGACGCTGGTTGCGGTCGCGAACCGCACCCGGCACTGGTTTGATCCCAGAAGTAGTGAACCAAAGTAGTGAGTCAAAGCAGTGAATCAAAGCAGTGATACAAGCGCCACCCTTTACCAACCTCAGATCAGCGAATAAGAAAGCCCCAGACAGGCGCAGGCGGCGATAACCGGAATCACGCCGACCTTGAAGCGGAACAGGGCGATAAAGGCCGCGCAGCCAAGCAGGGCAGAGAAGAGCTCAAATCTGCCCTCAAATCCATCTGGCCAGAGCACATGCCAGGCAAAAAACAACGCCAGATTCAGAATCACCCCGACCACGGCAGCGGTGATGCCGGTAAGGGGGGCCGTGAAGCCGATATTGTGCCGAGTCGCTTCCACTGAGGGGGCGCCGAGCAGGATAAACATGAAAGAGGGCAGGAAAGTGTAGTAGGTGACCACGGCGGCGGCCGTGAGTCCTGCCAATGCCAGTTGATCGGGTCCGAAGAGTGCAGATGTCCAGCCACCGACAAAACCGACAAAGGCCACAATCATGATCAGCGGGCCGGGAGTGGTTTCCCCCAGAGCCAGGCCATCAATCATCTGCGTTGCCGTGAGCCAACCATACTGCTCAACAGCACCCTGATAGACATAGGGTAGCACCGCATACGCGCCACCAAAGGTGACCAATGCTGCCTTGGTAAAGAACCAGCCCATAGTGGCCAGGGTTCCGTTCAGATCACTGACCAGCGCCAATACCAGCAGCGGCAACATAAACAGCGTCAGACCACTGAACAGTATGATCAGCATACGCTTCCAACTGAAGCGGGCATGTTCCGGCAGAGGGGTGTGCTCATCAATCAGGGCGGGGCCATAATCCATCTTCTCTCCCTGATGCCCACCGCCCAGCTGAAAAAACTGTGGAGCCAGGCGGGAGCCTATATAACCGATCCCTGCGGCAGCCAGCACAATCAACGGGAAGGGAACACTGAAAACAAAGATGGCGACAAAAGCCAGTGTCGAGATGATACGCAATGCCCAGTTGCGCAGCGCTCGCGACCCGATACGCCAGGCGGCAAACAGGACGATCGCCGTGACGGCCGGTTTGATACCGTAGAGGAGTCCTTGTACCAGCGGGACATCGCCGAAGGTGAGGTAGGTCCAGGTCAGAGCGGCCAGCAGGAAAAAAGAGGGGAGGATGAACAGAAGACCGGCAATCAGCCCGCCTTTTACTCCGTGCAGCAACCAGCCGATGTAGGTGGCGAGCTGTTGCGCTTCCGGCCCCGGCAACACCATGGTGTAGTTCAATGCATGCAGGTAACGCCGCTCTGAGATCCAGCGTCGATTTTCCACCAGATCCTGATGCATCATGCTGATCTGTCCGGCAGGGCCTCCGAAGCTGAGCAGACCCAGGCGCAGCCAGTACAGGGTTGCCTGCCACAGAGAAACAGGAGCAGGTGCCTCTTTATGGACCAGGACTTCAGGTGTGTTGGCTTGCATCGGGGCTCTCTGACTTGCTGGGGTGGTGTTGTCGTGATTGTTGGGTGTGCAGTGTAGCAATACACAGCCCCTCAGCAATAGACCAGACACACTGAAAGCAGCTTGCTGGAACCAGAACTGATTGTCAGGGGTCCAAGCTTTATGAGCGTGCATCATCAATTCAGTGTAAAGGACTATGCATGACTCTAAAACAAAGGAGCGTCATCATGAAAATATTACATAAATCTCTACTCAGTACCTTGATTCTTGTTCTGTTTCTTAGCTTGGCAGGCTGTAGTGGCATGTCGCAACGAGACAAAAATACCGCCATAGGTGCAGGTGTAGGTGCCGTTGGTGGGGCAGTGCTGACGGGTGGTAGCACATTGGGAACTGTCGGTGGTGCTGCAGTCGGTGGTTTTATTGGTCGAGAAATCAACAGGTAATCATGTGCAGAATGGCAACCTCAAGCCAGGCTCTGCTCAAATCGGGTAACCAGTTGTGCAAGCCCATCCTGATCAGTCTGATCGAAACGCGCCAGGATGGGACTGTCTATATCCAGAACCGTAATAACTCTTCCCTTGTGGCGCACCGGCAGGACTATTTCTGATTCACTGGCGGCATCGCAGGCAATATGACCAGGGAAAGCGTGTACATCCTCCCCCCGCTGTATCTCACTACCTGCGGGTTGGACGGCAATCCAGTGCGTCGATCTCTTCAACAGTGAGAAAACGCCACTCTCCCGGGTTGAGGTCAGGATCCAGTGCTACAGTTCCGATTTGCTCGCGATGCAGGGCTATGACTTTGTTATCCACAGCGGCAAACATGCGTCGGATCTGATGATAGCGTCCCTCATGGATGGTAAGGCGCGCCTCGTGAGAGGCCAGTAACTCCAGTTGTGCGGGCCGGGTTGTGAGATCTTCGAAGGCAAAGTAGATCCCTCTGGCAAAAATCTCTTTGGTTGCGGGCGAAATAGAATCTCGCGTAGTGACGTGATAGGTTTTCGCCAAACCAGTATCCGGTAATGAAAGGTGTCGTGACCAGTGTCCGTCATTGGTCAGCAGCAGTAATCCGGTGGTATTGAAGTCCAGTCGACCCGGCAGATGCAGCTGATCTTTCCAGGGCTGATCGAGATAATCCATCACTGTCGGATGTTCGGGGTCGGTTGTAGCGCTGACGCAGCCGGCAGGTTTGTGCAGCATGACATGATAGCGAGGCTGGCCGGGTTGCAGTGTTTCAGCTTCGCCTGCTGTGGATAACAATGCGATATGGCTGAAAATATCCACAGGATACAAGGCATCGATGACAACACAGCCATTCACGCATACACGCTCCTCGCGCAACAACTGGCGTGCTGATTTGCGGCTGAGGTGGGGTTGGTTACTCAGGAATCTATCGAGGCGCATGCCGGTATTATAAGGCAAGCAAGGCTTAGGGGCAGAGATTAATGCCCTGTTATCTGTTGCGATACGCTTTGTTCAGAAGAAAACGTATCGCTCAGAGGAAGCGCATGACCGACTAGTCGTCGGTTTCGAACCAGCAATCTTCATCAATGAAGGTGGCCAGCTGTTTCTCCTCGCGCCTTCGCTCTATGGCGCGACGGGCTTCCAGCAGGCGTCGTGATGCGTGCTGTTTGCGTTTGTTCTGCTCCTCTATTTCGAATCCAACCATGATGTCGAAAACTTCGGTCTGAAGTGGATCCAGATCCTGCTCTTTCCGTATCAGCATAGCACTCGCTCCGATCAACTGTTCGCAGACGTTGATTGCGATCGCATCAATAGTGATCGCTTACCTGCGATACTTGCGTTAGACCATTTTTTAACCTATTCGAGATTAAAAATCAAATTCAGCTATATCCTGCGACTGAATATGAGAGCAAGGGTAGCGCTCAAATGTTGCACAATGATGAAAGGGGCATGATGAAAGGGATAGTGACGAACAGAGGTCAGTCGTTAGATTCCTGGCCGCGTCTGACCGGAAGCAGACGATCGTTCTGACGCAGACTGCGCAGGCTACGCTTGATCGTCTTCAGATGGTCGAACAATGCCGGCCCCAGCTTCATCGCGACACCAACTGCGAGAATGTCGATTACCACCAGATGCACGACGCGTGAGGACATCAGCGTGCTGAGGTCTTTGTCTTCTTCAACATCGACATGGATCGGGATGGTGGCGAGTTCAGCCAGGGGGGTAGTGCCAGGGCATAGGGTAATAACCGTGGCTCCTGCTTCCTTGACCAGCTTGACCGTGTGAAGCAGATCTTTGGTGCGTCCAGTCTGAGAGATGGCAACGACAACATCACCCTGAGTCAGCGTCAGAGCCGAGATGGTCTGCATGTGCGGGTCGGAATAGGCAGCAGCGGAGATCATCAGGCGATAGAACTTGTGCTGAGCGTCGGCACAGACGGGAGCCGATGCAC
This sequence comes from Nitrincola salilacus, assembly GCF_046271865.1. NCBI lineage: Bacteria > Pseudomonadati > Pseudomonadota > Gammaproteobacteria > Oceanospirillales > Oceanospirillaceae > Nitrincola > Nitrincola salilacus. Next base: position 4,726,184 of record NZ_CP176580.1, on the reverse strand, counting down.
CGAACCCATAGAACTCAACACGGTTGGCCTTGGCCAGCACATCGATCGCTTCTTCGAGCGTTTCCGGATCGAGCTGTTCACGGATATTGATCAGGTTGCCGATCATCGAATCAAAGATCTTCTGCTTGAACTCAATGACGGTGTCTTTAGTATCGAGCGAGAACTTCTCAAAGCTGGTGTTACTGGCCAGGCCCTGTGCCAGGGTCAGCTTGAAATCCTGAAAACCGTCGTAGTTCAGCGCGCGGCAGAAACGGACGACAGTCGGCTCGCTGACGTTGGCTTCGGAGGCCAGATCGACGATACGCATATGGATCACTTCATGAGGATTGGCGAGTACGTAATCAGCCACTTTTTGCTCTGATTTACGCAGCTTGTCCTTGGAATCGGCAATCGACTTGAGAAGATTGAAGGAGTTCAACTCTAATACCCGTAAGATCAATCTGTTATCAAACAGCCAGTATAGCAATGAAATCGGGTTGCGCATAATCCGAAAAAGCATCGGAATTTCAGCTGTTTTAGGTTTGTGGCTATGGATTATGCAGGTAAATCCGTACAATAGCGCTTAAACCCAAGGATACACATCGGAGAACCTGATGAAAGAGTGGCAGGAACTGGAACACCAACTCGAACAATTCAAGCCCTGGCAACTGACTGCCTGTGCGGTGGCGTTCACTGAGCGGATGTTTCCCAATTTTTCGCTCTTCTCCAAACTGTTGTCATTTGGTGACAGCGACAAGCTCCGTCAGGTTCTGAATGCCTTGTGGGATCAGTTTACCGGCTCCGGTGCGCGTATGAATTTCGAGGTGCAACTGGATCATGTCGAAGCCAATATGCCGTCACTGGAAGAGTACGACATGTATGGTGCAATGCCTGCACTGGATGCCGTGGTGGCGCTCTATTCCACGCTGGTGACGGTACTGGAAGAGGACCCGCAGGAGGTGCTCAGTATTATCCAGCTATCACAAGAATCGGTGGCAACTTTCATTGAAGTCAATCACACCGATCCACAGATGTCTGATATCGAACTGGTACGCTTTATCTCCACTCATGAGCTGATGCTGGATGAAGAGGCTTTCCGTGAAGAGGTGTTGGAGCGTGTGTCTCGTCAGGTTAATCCAGATAAAGCCTTTATCAGCCAACTGCGTGAGCTGGCCGAGAATCAGGGCATCAGCAATATCGGTATAAGCGACGACGAGTGATGATGCGTATTGGTCTGCTTCTGCTGGTAGTGCCGGGTTTGCTGTTGATGCTGGTATTTTTCCAGGAGCATACGGCAGTGACAGCCTGTGTAGAGTCCGGTGGTTCCTTTGATTATATCGAGCGTCTTTGTGATAGCGAGCGCTCACATTCTTTTGTTCCGATGCTGGTGCGCAGGCCCTTGCTGGTGAATGGATCGATGCTGCTGTGTTGTGCTGGCCTTATGATGACGCTGGTGGCGCTGTACCGTCGCCGCTGATCTCCTGAAATTATTTTGAATATCTAAGAAGATGATACATGCGTAAAAAAATCTGGATTGGTATTGCTCTCCTGGTGCTGCTATTGGTTGTTTTGGCCAAACTCTTGGGGCCAGGATGGTTGGAGCATTTCAACACTGAGCGTCAGCAGGAGGCCCAGGAAGCACGGCAATCAGGTTTGGTGTTTGGTCAGCAGTCGGATCAGATGCAGTGTCTGGATCAGGCGTTGGCCGACTTCACCACCTGTAGTGGTTCAGGCTGCACCATTAAACAGGGTGTGTTTCTGAAAGCCTGCTGGGAAAATGCCAGCCAGACGGAAGGTTTCTGTGAGGATGTTCCGGCTTTTGAAGATAAACCCAATGAGGAGGCCAAGGCGTGGGCCAAGCAAAGCTGTTGGGCGCGCGATATTCCCGGTGAAGGGTGTCGTCTGCTGATGCGCCAGCGTCAGCAACTGTGTACCCAGTCAGACTGACTCATCTACCTCTTCTCTATCGAGCATTTCGCTGGCAATCAGCATATCTGAGGGGAAGTGGCAGCAGAAAGTGCTGCCCTTACCCACTTTGCTCTTGATACTGAGCTTCGCGCCATGCCGAACCAGCACATGCTTGACGATAGACAAGCCCAGCCCGGTGCCGCCACTTTCACTTGAGCGACCTTCATCGACACGATAGAAGCGCTCGGTCAATCGCGGGATGTGGATTGACTCGATCCCCAGACCATTATCTTCGACGCAGAGTTTGCCACCCTTATTGTCCACCTGCCAGCTGATCACAATCCTGCTGCCAGAGGGTGTATAGCGTACAGCGTTGAATACCAGGTTGGAAAAGGCACTGTGCAGCTCCAACTCCTGACCCAGCAGGTCATATCCAGGTTCCAGCTTCAGCTCGATCTGATGTGCATTTTCGCCACTGATAACCTGTGCATCGCGCTGAATCTGCTGCAGCATATGATGGATATCCACAGGATGTTCATCACTGACGTGTTGACTCGATTCAAGGCGTGACAACAACAATAGATCCCTGACCAGCCCTTCCATGCGCTGTGTCTGTTTTTCCATCTGGCTCAGGCCGCGCAGTATCGGTGGTGGTAATTCCTGATCAAGGAAGGTCTCAATATACCCGCGCATCACTGTCAGTGGCGTTCTCAGTTCATGAGAGGCGTTGGCGACAAACGTCTGGCGGGTCTGTTCCAGGCGTTTCAGGCGAGTAATGTCTCTCGCCACCAGCAGCCGATCCCCTTCACCAAAAAGTGTGATGGTATACAGCAGATCCATCTGTTGATTTCGCGGAGATGACAGCTCCAGAGACTCGCTATAGTCTCCTTTGCGGTAGTAACGGATAAAACGAGGGTCCCGCAGCAGGTTAAGGACTGATTTACCTCGATCAGCGCGGGCCTTGAAGCCCAACAGGCGCTCGGCTGAGCGGTTCCACCACTCCAGATTGTTGCGCTTGTCTATGATCACCACAGCATCGCTGAGGGCCGCGGATGAGTGCTGGAAGCGCTTGATCACCTGCTGCAAAGCATGTTCCTTATTTCTGGCGGTGCGCTGCATCCGGTACAGGCCATCCAGCAAGTCTCCCCAGGTACCCTTGGCCAATGGGGGTTCGGAGCCATCCTCGCGTTTCAGCCAGGCCATCACCTTGCTGAGTTGCCAGATCTGAAATCCGGCCCAGCCAAGGACTGCCAGCAGGGCGAAGGTGCTTGGATAGCCCAGTAACCAGCCTGACAGCAGTGCGACACCGAGTGTCGTCAGCAGGCTGTAGAGCATCAAATGCCTGGATTGGTACATGCTACACAGTTCCCGATGTCAGTGGCGTGGCGACAGTCTGGTTGCTTCAGTGAGAGCTACTTCAACTGGTCTGGGAAGAGAAACGGTAACCTGTGCCTCGAACGGTCTGTACAAGGTAGTCGTGACGCTCGCCCAGCGCTTTACGAAGTCGTCTGATATGAACGTCAACCGTGCGCTCTTCGACGTATACGTTACCGCCCCAGACCATATCCAGCAACTGACTTCTGGAATAAGCACGATCCTGATGTGTCATGAAGAACTGCAGCAGGCGGAATTCGGTGGGGCCGAGGTCCACGGCCTTGCCATCTGCCATGACACGATGTGAGCCAGGATCCAGTGTCAGCTCATCCACGCTGACTGGTTCCTCTATCCCCTTGGGGGTGGCTCTGCGCAGCACAGCCTTGAGGCGAGCCACCAGCTCGCGGGGTGAAAAGGGTTTGGTGATATAGTCATCCACACCTATCTCCAATCCCTGAATCTTGTTGTCCTCTTCTGCCTTGGCGGTGAGCATGATGATCGGGATATCGGCGGTGGTTTCATCCTTGCGCAGCCGTCTCGCAAACTCGATACCACTGCTCCCGGGCATCATCCAGTCCAGCAACACCATATCGGGTTTGTTATCCACAATCAGGGCGTGTGCCTCCTGACTGTTGCTGGCTTCCATGCAGTCATAGCCTGCCATTTCCAGGGCTACAGCGATCATCTCTCTGATAGGCGCTTCGTCGTCAACGATCAGGACTCTTTTTGCAACAGACATCGGTTAAGCCTCATACCTGAATAGTAACGCACTCTATTACAAGACGTTTCTGTTACATAAATATGACAGCTGATACAAAAGAAGCCACTTCTTTTATATTTGATGTGTTTAAATGCCGGTTAATGCGGGTTTACACAAGGGCATAATGCAGCACGATACCGATCAGAACAGCCAGTTCTGCCAGGTGATTGTTGAGGAAGGCCTTGAAGCAGGGATCGCGCTCCCGGTGATGGATCAGATACTGCTGATAAACAAAAAAGCCAGATGCAGCAATCAACCCGGCATAAAACCAGATGCTCATCTCAAGATGCAGTCCGGTCAGAATCAATACCACCAGGGCAGCCAGTTGCAGCAGGCCGATGATCAGCTTGTCGGCCCGGCCGAACAGAACCGCCGTGGATTTTACACCGATCTTGAGGTCATCATCCCGATCCACCATCGCGTATTGGGTGTCGTAGGCAACGGTCCAGAAAATTTTCGCCAGATACAAAAGCCAGGCGGCCAGCGGCAGGGATTCACCGGCTGCCGTAAAGGACATCGGTATCGCCCAGCCGAAGGCGGCGCCAAGTACTACCTGTGGCCAGTGGGTATAGCGCTTCATGAACGGATAGGTGAACGCCAGTGCGAGGCCAACCAGCGACATCAACAGCGTCATGGTGTTGGTGAAGAGCACCAGCACGAAGGCCAGCAGCATCAACCCTGCAAATAGCAGCAAGGCCTCACGCTCGCTGACCTGTCCGGTGGCAAGTGGGCGCTGCGCGGTACGTTTGACATGTCCATCGATATGTCGATCGGCATAATCGTTGATCACACAACCGGCCGAGCGGGTCAGGAACACTCCGAGAGTGAATATCAACAGCAACTTCAGACTGGGTAGACCATCGGACGCGATCCACAGTGCCCATAGCGTTGGCCACAGCAGCAGCCAGGTGCCGATCGGTCGGTCAGCCCGCATCAGACGGATGTAGATGGAAAGTTTCTGACGAAGTGGTGAGGTTGCGTGATCCATTCTTTCGCGCCGGTTCAGGTTCAGAGGGGGTATTGTACGCGTTGCAGCGCCGGCAGAAAAACTTCGCACACCAGCAGCGGTTTTTCGCTCAGGTAAAACAGCGAACGTCGTGCCCAGAGTTCACCCAGTTCAGGGCTGTGAAGGCGGCAGACTTGCAACGGGCCGCGGCGCATATCAGGATCCTTGAACAGCACAGCCCCCAGAGAAGTGGCACCAAGATGACGCAGTTGCCGATGTCGGCCAGTGAGTGTTTCCTCAGGGATAACGGAGCGGGCATAGACCCAGGGCTCGCCCTGGCCGAGCAGCTCCACTTCGCGGATGAGTGCCACCTGACGGCCGGACATTCCCAGCACACAACTTTCGCTTGCGCTGGGGCGTCCCCAGCCCTGCTCCAGCAGCCGCACACTGAAGTGGTTATGGCTGGCACGTGTCAGCCGCAGCGTCAGCGAGCCGCGATCACAGAGCCAGTTACGCCATTGCCAGGGCACCAGATTGCGTCGGGCAGCGGTAATCCAGTGCTGGCCGGCCAGATTGTGTGTCAGAAGATGTCGAATCGATGAGGTCATGAACAGGTCGCCCAACAAGATGCGGGCGAGTGTAGCATTTTGAGTGTAGCGACGGTAAGAGCCGGGGGTCTGCCGCGTTCGCCTAAGTACTCTTTCTGGCGGAGATAGTCTGATACAGGTCAAGGCTGAGTCAGTAGATACAGGTATCTGTCCTGAAATCGATTTTGTTCTCTGCATTGTTCATGATAAGTTGGATTAGTCTCACCTTGTTCAGTAATGTCGCGCATGCGCCATGCATGGGAATAATAAAAGACGTATGAACCTGCTCAAATCTCGCCATACTCAGTTACCTGATGTCATGAATCGTCTATTGATGAGGTTATCGCTGGTTTGCATAGTCCTCCTGACACCGCTTGTCATCAATAACTTCGTTCAGGGGCGGATTTTGCTGGGAGGCGTTTCGCTGGTCACCGTGGTTATCTTCTGTTTCACCAGCTACAGTATCTATCGCTACAAGAAGTACCATACCGCACTCGTTCTCTTGCTGGTGCCCGCTATTCTGCTTTTTTTGTTCCTTTCCATTACACGTCAGGGAACGATAGGTGTGCTGTGGAGTTTCCCGGCCATCGTCTCTTTTTATCTCATGCTGCCGGAGCGCCAGGCCTGGTGTGCGAATGTGCTCCTTCTTGCTATTGTGCTGTCGTTGTCGTGGCTGGTATTTGACCACAGCCTGGCCCTCAGGATTACCGTAACACTCTGTCTGATCAGTCTTTTTGCAGCAATATTCATTAATGTGATCTCTGCCCAGAGCGAAAAGCTGCATCGGCTGGCGGTGACGGATGCCTTGACAGACGCCTTGAATCGCTCGCTTCTGGAAGAGGTTATGAGTCTGGCTGTTTCCCAGAAAGAACGTTCTGGCATGCCGATGACGTTGATCGTATTTGACCTCGATTATTTCAAGTCAATCAATGACGAGTTGGGGCACGATGCTGGTGATCAGGTGCTGAAACAGGTCTCTTCCCTGCTGCGCAAGCGATGTCGCAGTGTTGATCGACTGTTTCGTCTCGGCGGTGAGGAGTTTCTACTGTATCTCCATGACACAAATCTGGAAGGGGGCAAGTGTGTGGCGGAAGAGCTGCGGCAGATGCTGGAGGCCAGTGATCTGCTGCCAGGGCGACAGATTACGATGAGCGCAGGGGTAGCAGAGCTTCACTCAGGCGAGTCGTGGAGCGACTGGCTCAAACGAGGAGACAGTAAGTTGTATGACGCTAAGCAGAAAGGACGCAATATTGTTGTCGCATGATAGGGCGTGCTTTTTCACTCTGTTTTGCATATTCGGGTAAGGAGTTATCTGAGGGTATGCCGCCCGGTATTGAAAAAAATATACCGGGCGGCAAGGCGGTACGTGATCAACTGCCTTCAGACAGATCTGTCTCATCATCCGGAGACTCATCACGCACTGTATGCTTGAGCTCCTTGAGGCTGGTGTGGCGCACATCGGTTCCGCTCACCTGGTAAACCAGATGCTCAGCCAGATTGCGAGCGTGATCGCCTATCCGTTCGAGGCTGCGCAGCACCCAGATCACGTTCAGTACCAGTGAAACAGATCGTGGATCTTCCATCATGTAGGTCACCAGCGAGCGCAGCGCTGTGCGATACTCCTGATCTACATTCTTATCCTGCTTGGCAACTTTGTAAGCCATCTCCAGATCGCTGCGGGCGAAGGCGGTCAGTACATCCTTGACCATGCTGGAGACGAGCGAACCGACATGACGCACTTCCTGATAGCCGCGAGGTGAGGTGCCGTTCTCGACGATCTCGATTGCATGCTTGCAGATGCGGCTGGCTTCATCACCCATTCTCTCCAGGTCATGTACGGAGCGGCTGATGGATACAATCAGGCGCAGATCGCTGGCCGTCGGCTGACGGATCGCTATCATCTTGGTGCACTGCTCGTCGATGGTCAGTTCCATCTCGTTGGTCTGCTTGTCGACGCGGATCGACTTTTCGGCCAGTTCAGCGTTGTTGGTCACCAGTGCTTCAACGGCATCGCTGACCTGGCGCTCAACCACGCCGCCCATTGCCAGCATCTGAGTGCGGATCTGCTCCAGCTCCTCATTGAAGCGGCGGGAGATATGGCGTGAATAGTTGTCTTTTCCGGGTTCCATACTCTGATTCCCCTGTTGAATAATTTAATTAACCGTAACGACCGGTGATGTAGTCTTCGGTCTGCTTTTTGTCCGGATTGGTGAACAGGGTATCGGTATCACCATATTCGATCAGATCGCCCATATACATGAAAGCTGTGTAATCCGATACACGTGCCGCCTGCTGCATGTTATGCGTGACGATCACGATGGTGTAATCGTTCTTCAGATCGTTGATCAGCTCTTCAATCTTCAGTGTCGAGATAGGATCCAATGCCGATGCCGGTTCATCCAGCAGGATCACTTCAGGCTCAATGGCGATGGCGCGTGCAATCACCAGCCTTTGCTGCTGACCACCGGACATGCCGAAAGCGTTGTCCTGCAGGCGATCCTTAACCTCGTCCCACAGGGCGGCAGAGCGCAGTGAGCGCTCAACTACCTCATCCAGCACGCGTTTTGAGTTGACGCCCTGCAGGCGCAGGCCATAGGCGACGTTCTCATAGATCGATTTAGGGAAGGGGTTCGGCTTCTGGAACACCATACCGACATTACGACGCAGCTCAGCCACATCGACATTACGGTCATAGATGTTCTGGCCATCCATCAGTATTTCACCTTCGATGCGGCAGATATCAACCAGATCGTTCATACGGTTGAAGCAACGCAGCAGCGTGGATTTACCACAGCCGGACGGGCCGATAAAGGCAGTTACGCGCTTCTCGGGAATGGTCAGATTGATATTCTTCAGAGCCTGATCATTACCGTAATAAAGATTGAGGTTCTTCACTTCGACCTTGGTGCTTTCGTCTGCCAGGGACATCGCTTCACGTTCGACACCTCCGCGCGCCTGTGCTGCGGAAATGGATACTGAATGGGTACCGGCTGTCTGTGTGTTCATATTAGTACGCTCATTATTCATGTCATTACCTGTTGTTTAGTCCGAGGCACTGCGATAGCGCTCACGCAGACGGTTACGGATGCTGATGGCCGAGAGGTTAAGTATCACTATCAGCAGCACCAGCACCAGGGCCGTGGCATACACCAGTGGTCGGGCTGCTTCTGCGCTCGGGCTCTGGAAGCCGACGTCGTAGATATGAAAGCCCAGGTGCATGATTTTACGATCCAGATGGATAAACGGGAAGTGACCATCAACCGGAAGGGTCGGGGCCAGTTTGACTACACCCACCAGCATCAAGGGTGCCACCTCACCGGCAGCACGGGCAATCGCCAGGATCAACCCGGTCATCATCGCCGGAGTGGCCAGCGGCACGATTACCTTCCACAAGGTTTCCGATTTAGTTGCACCCAGCGCCAGACTACCTTGGCGGATGGTGCTTGGAATGCGTGCCAGGCCCTCTTCGGTAGAGACGATAACGATCGGCAGTGTCAGCAATGCCAGAGTCAGCGAGGCCCAGAACAGACCGGGTGTTCCGAAAGTTGGCGTTGGCAGAGAGGCCTCATAGAAAAGACGATCGATGTTGCCGCCAAGGAAGTAGACGAAGAAGCCGAGGCCGAATACGCCGTATACGATCGATGGTACACCTGCCAGGTTGTAGACCGATATACGTATGATACGGGTCATCAGGTTCTGGCGCGCATATTCGCGCAGGTAGATCGCCGCCAGGATGCCGAAGGGGGTCACAATGATCGACATCACGAACACCATGGTCACGGTGCCGAAGATAGCCGGGAAGATACCACCTTCAGTATTCGCCTCACGCGGAGGTGTGCTCAGGAACTCCCACAGTCGCTCGACATATTGTCCCATCTTCTGTGGCACGGACATGGCGTTTGGCGCAGTGATGCGCACAATAGTTGCCAGGCTCAGATCCACTTCGCGGCCATCGCTCATGCGCATGCGCAGGACATCACGGCGGGTGCTCTCATACAGTGCATCCAACTCGACACGCAGAGTTGCATACTCCTGATCCAGCCGTGCTCTGTCAGCTGCAATGCGAGCTTCCTCTGCTGCGCGCTGCTCAGGGGTTGGATTGGATAGCTCCAGACGACGGCCATCCAGGCGCAGGCGCTCGATCTCATGGTTCATGCGACCAATTTCACCACGCTCTACCGCATGGATGTCGCGGTGGATCTGCAGGCTACGCTGAATTGATTCCTGAGTCAGGGCCCAGAAGTTCGCCTCACTGGCCATGGCAATCACTTCGCCATTGCGTGACAGGGAGACCGGCTGACCGTAGAAGTTACCCCACTCGCGGCGCTCAATCTGGTAGGCATCAGCCGGGTATTGGAACTCGCCCATGCCGGTTTCGAAATGCCAGGCGAAATCGTTACCGGTCTGATCACGGTTACCCTGCTTGAACAGGTAACGGGTGATCAGTTCGGCTCCCTCAGGTACCCGGTGACCACCATCTCGTGCAACGGCAGCGGTGATGGTCTGAGGGCGAACAATCTCGCCCATCACCACCTGGCGGTTGCCACCCTGATCGATAATCTCGACCTGGGCGATATCGGCTGGCCAGAAATGACCGAAACCACGCACTGCGATCAGGCCGATCAGGCCGACCACCATGATCATACAGAAGGCAACGGCACCCCCGTTTAACCAGATCCAGGGTGCACCACTTTTAAACCATGCTTTCATTTCAATTCCCCAATCCGGTCATTACAGGTTGCTGTAGCGCGTCCGAAGACGCTGGCGGATAATTTCGGCAATGGTGTTGACGACAAAGGTCAGCGCCAGCAGCACCAGTGCAGCCAGGAACAGAACCCTGAAGTGAGACGAGCCAACTGCTGTTTCAGGAAGCTCCACCGCGATATTGGCCGACAGTGTGCGCATCCCTTCGAAGATGTTGAAGTTGACCACCGGGCTGTTGCCGGTTGCCATCAGCACAATCATGGTTTCGCCAACAGCGCGGCCAAAGCCCATCATCACCGCCGAGAAAATGCCGGGGCTCGCGGTGGGTAGCACCACACCCATAACCGTCTGCCAGCGGGTTGCACCAAGGGCGAGTGAGCCCTGGGTCAGATGCCTTGGCACAGTGAATACCGCATCTTCGGCAATCGAGAAGATGGTCGGGATGACAGCAAAGCCCATCGCAATGCCGACGATCAGCGCATTACGCTGGTCATAGGTGATACCGATATCGGTGAACCACTGCCGCATGCTGCCGTTGAAGAACCAGATTTCGATCCAGGGACTGATGACAACGCAGAAATAACCAAACAGCAGGATCACTGGAGCGAGGAGCGCTGCTTCCCAGCCATCCGGAACCAGCTTGCGGATCGGTAGTCGGGTCCAGATGAAGGCAAACAGCAGCATCATCACCGGCATCAGAATGAAGAAGCCGAAGATCGCCGGTAGATTTTCCTCTGCAAAAGGTGCGAGCCAGAGCCCGGCAAGAAAGCCCAGTATAACTGTCGGCAATGCCTCCATGATTTCGATACTGGGCTTAACGATGCCGCGCAGCTTTGGTGTCATGAAGTAGGCGGTATAAATAGCACCTGCAATTGCCAGTGGCATCGCAAACAGCATCGCGTAGAAAGCGGCCTTCAACGTGCCGACCGTCAGTGGTACCAGGCTGAATTTGGACTCAAACTCATCCGAGGCTGAGGAGGACTGCCAGATATATTCCGGATCGTCTCGCCCCTCATACCAGACCTTGTTCCACATGGCAGCGAAAGAGAGCTGGGGGTGGCGGTTCCAGAGTCCGGAGACATGCACCTGATTCTGTGAGTCGAGCAGCATCAGGCGCTCATTGATCTGTGAAATCGCCAGGCTCTGAACTGCACTGTCGACTTTCTTTTCCAGAAAAAGGGTGCGTGCTGAAGTACCATAGTGGATGCCGAGCTGGCCGCTGGCATCGCCAGCCAGAAATCCCTTGCGAGTGTACTCCGGCGTAATTTTAGTGATTGCGGCGCCATGTTCTTTGAAGTCTCGGACACGCTCCAGCGAGTACTGGTTCTGCTCATCTCGCACCAGGAACCACTGACTCAGTTGCCCCGATTCAGTGCCGACGATAAGCGAGACGCTGCCGACAAGAAATTCGATAGCTGTGATTTCGCTGCCGTTACCAGCATCGTAGCGGTCGATCAAGCGCGCATTATTCAAGTCGGAGATATCATAGTAATAGATATATCCACTGCGATCGGCAATGAACAGGCTGCGCAGAGTCTTATCCAGCAACATCTTCACAGGTTCTTCCGGCACTGTCGCAAGGCTGGCATGGCTGGTAGTGACGCTGGTTTCCCCAGTCATCATGTTAGTGCGGGTAGACAGGCCTGTCAGCACAAGGCGATTGTCAGCGGTGATTGCCGCCATCATTGAGCCACCACTACCGCGGGTGACGGTTTCCAGCGCCAGCATTGTCAGTGGCATACCTTGCGGATCGACCGTGATTGGGCTTTCACCAAAAGGGTATTCGATCTTCGGAGTGATCACTCTTGTGTCTGTCGGGAAGCTCAGATCAAATGCATGACTGGCTATGATCGCCTCACCATTACTCAGGCCCTGCGCAATGACACCGCCGATCACTTCGGTATGGGCGAAGCTGGTAATGTCGACTCCATCCGCAATCGGCAGATCAAACTGACTGCGGATATTGCCATTATCGGCTTCGAAAAAAGTGACCTGACCATTATCCGTGTACTGAATACCCAGCTCCTGATAACGCTCAATAAGCAGGTGCTGCAGTCCGGCATCCTGCACTGGCAGAGGGTAGGTAGCCTGCTGTGTTACGGTGGCGCCTTTCAGAATCGGCATCACCTCATAAAACAGATAAACAAATATCATCGCCAGCGCAAATACCACGCCATAGCCCGCGATAGTAATCCCCCAACGGGAGGTAGAGTCACGACGGGCGCGTTTTCTGCGCAGTTTCTGGCGCGCCTCAGTATCGGGTAACAAGGACCGACTGCGGGTGGAGGTCGGAACCGCCGGGGTCACCGTATCATTCATGAGAAATCGCTCTTTTCGGATCGAATTTAATGATGCTGGCAAGAATAAGGGTGGAATATGACAATTATGTTACGGCGCAACGAGCTTTTTCTGCCGAACAGCTGCAAGTTCGTTAATCCCCTGTTCTGAAAGACGAAAAAAAAGAGGCCGCAAGGGCCTCTTCAGCAACTCAACTTGGTCTTGTTACAGGCCCAGCTCGTTAAGGATGCGGCCGGTCAGAGACTCAGGCAGTGGTACGTAACCATCGCGGTGCACGATTTCCTGACCCTGCTTGGAGTACAGCATCTTCACGAATTCGCGAGTCTGCGGGTCCAGGTCCTGGTTCGGGTTCTTGTTGATGTAGATATAGAGGTAACGTGCCAGTGGGTATTCACCTGAAGCTGCGTTCTCAGAGCTAGCTTCGACGAAAGCGCCACCCTCTTCCGCAGCCAGCGGTACAACGCGGACACCAGATGTACGGTAACCGATGCCGGAGTAACCGATACCATTGATAGACTCGCTCACACCCTGAACGACTGAGGATGAACCAGGCTGCTCATTGATGCTGGACTTGAAGTCACCACCGCACATTGCGTTGTCTTTGAAGTAACCGTAGGTACCGGAAACAGCGTTGCGGCTGTACAGGGCGAAATCACGGTTTTCCCAGGCACCCGTCAGGCCGACCTGACCCCAGCGAGTGATATCAGCGTCACCGCCACAGCGACGGGTAGCAGAGAAGATCGCATCAACCTGAGGGATGCTCAGACCTTCGATCGGGTTGTCTTTGTTGACATATACTGCCAGCATGTCAACCGCAACTGGCAGCTCATAAGGAGCATAGCCGTAACGCTCTTCGAACGCCTGAATTTCTGACTGACGCATGCCGCGGCTCATCGGAGCCAAGGTAGCTGTCCCTTCAGTCAGTGCTGGTGGAGCAGTGGAAGAGCCAGCGCCCTGAACCTGAATGTTGACGTTTGGATAGAAGCGGTTGAACTCTTCAGCCCAGAGTGACATCAGGTTGTTCAGTGTATCTGAACCGATACTGGACAGGTTGCCGGATACACCGGATACCGCATTGTATTCAGGCAGTTTCGGATCGACTTCGGCAACAACAACGTTGCTGACCATCACAGCACTGGCGAGAGCCGTGGCTGCAAAAATTTTGTTCAGGTTCATGACTTGCGTCTCCTCGTTAAAGACTCTGACGTTTGGTAACTCTCAGTGGGGTTCACTATAGGGTGGGATTATGACGGAGTTATGACAGTCATGAAGTCGACACAGATTTTTCATTTTTGGCATCCAGTCGCATGTCGTGATTATTTACTGTTTATTCTATATCCCGTGTATCATCGGTATAATGCACTGCAACAAAATGCCATGTCAGTGATAACTCACAACAGCGAGATCCGGATAATGACAATTAATGACGATCAGCTGCTGCCACCGGAAGGTGTGCTCAGTCTGCAACGCCCTGCTGGCCATGAAGCGATCAATATGTTTGGTGACGTCTATGGCGGCTGGGTTGCCTCGCAACTGGTTCTGGCCAGTGAAATCCGTGCCGGGCAGGAGGCAGACGGTCGTGTCGCAACTGTGTCTGTCGGTCGCATGTCATTCATGTCACCAGTCTTGCAGGGTACGATTCTGAGTTTCTACACTCAGGTACTTGAGCGTGGTACCAGCTCTCTGCGCATACAGGTTGAGGTCTGGGGACGCTGTCCGGACGGTCGGGAGTTGCGCAAAGTGACTCAGGCCGAGTGCGTGCAGGTCGCCATTGATGGCCATGGACATATCCGTACCTTACCCTGACGACTATGGCAGGTTTGCCAACCGGGCTGACCTGTCAGTACGACTGATCCTGCTATTCTTGGCTCCCTCCCCACTTTTGGCCTGATATTTTCAGCTGATTACCTTCAATTCGGGGTTCGGTTATTTTTGCTTACGCTCCTCGTCCATTGTTCATTGACCTGCCAGCGACAAAAAGCTACATTCCATTACAAAGCGATACATTTTTGTATCTGATTGTTTGATTTTTTGTGTTACTTTTGTCTGTTCGTTATGGCCATGCATCGGTGTAGTTGTGGCTCAGGCTGAACAGTAACGTCAATGTATGATCAGTAACCGTAAGATCTATAACCATAAAAATGAGCCCCACGATGAGTCTTTATACTTCGATTGAGAAGACCTTCTTCCATAGTTTGACCCGTAAAATTCTGGGTAACCTCCTTTTCATCACTCTGTTCATTCTGGGTATGGCGCTGGCCGTTGGGCACTATGTCAGCGACCTGAAACAGTTGGTGATATCAACCGAGATACCTGCAGAAGCGGTTCAGCAATTGACCCAACGCCTTGACTCGCTGCAACTGGTAACCGTTGTGATTCTGCTGGCAGGCTTGCTGGCAATGGTTTTCACGCTGTTCTTTATGCGCCATCTGATCGTGCGACCGATCACCGATATGATCAAAGTGCTGAGTGCAATCAAGGATAATCATGGTGACATATCCGCCACGCTGCCGCAGTACACCCACGATGAGATTTCGGAGATGGCGGCCAGCTATAACGAGTACTCCAGTAGTCTGAAGAAGATGATCTCCCAGGCCCGCCGCTGCAGTGTCGGTGTATCATTGAACGCGACCCGGTTGCAGAAAATTCTGACTCAGGCACATAGTGTGATGTCGCGACAGGAGGATGCCGCGCAACTGGTGTTCCAGTCCAGTAATGAGGCAACTGAAGCGATCAATAACGTGGCGAATAGTACACTGGCGATCAACGAACAGAACCAGAACAATCTGGGTGAGGTACGTAGTTCGCGGCAGGAGTTGCTCGGAGTACAGCAGCAGATTGCGGCCATTCGTGAGCAGGTCAGCCATTTTCAGGGGATCGTGCAGCGCCTGAGCGATAACTCGCAGAACATCACCCAGATCCTGTCGATGGTCAAGGGCTTTTCTGAACAGACCAACCTGCTGGCGCTGAATGCAGCGATCGAAGCGGCCCGCGCCGGGGAAGCGGGGCGTGGCTTTGCCGTGGTGGCGGATGAGGTGCGTACCCTGTCACAGAAAGTCAGCGGCGCCACGCTGGAGATAGATAAAAATATTGGTGAAATGGGAACGCTGGTGGGTGAAACCAGTGCCAGCGCACATACGATTCTGGAGTATGTGCAGAATACTGAGACTTTTATCGACTCAACCAATACGCAGTTCAGTAATCTGGTGCAGGATTTCGAACAGGTGAACAGCCAACTGACAGGCATCAGTGCGGCTATCGATGAGTTGGCCTATACAAACAAAGAGTCTCATAACAACGTGAATGAGATCACCAGTATCAGTGCCACAATCAAGCAGGAGATGGACGAGTCGCAGACGCATGCACTGGCACTGGAGAAGGCAACAGAGGATACGCAGGAGCTGTTGTCTCAGTTTATCATCGGCTATGGCGGCTTTGAGCATATACTGCAGACCGGCAAGCGCTGGGCGGCCGAGACACAGGCGCAACTTGAGACGTTGGCAGCGTCCGGGCACAATATCTTTGATGATCAATACAAACGCATCAATCCAGGACAACTGCCCGAGAAGCTGGATCTGACCTACACGGATGCCTACGACAAGACGCTGAGGCCTCTGTTCGACAGTTTCATTAACGAGCATCCAGAGTTCAGCTATGCGATCGGTATGGACCGCAACGGTTATGCACCGGCGCATCACACCAAGGTTTCAAAACCGATGACTGGTGATGTGGCTGTGGATAACTTTAACAGCCGTAACCGTCGTCGTATCTACGGCACACGTGCCGAACAGCGACGTGCCAGAAATACCTCCCCCTTCCTGCTGCAGACCTTTATCCGCGATACCGGCGAGGTACTGAATGATCTGTCGATTCCGATCTTCGTTAACGGCAAGCATTGGGGTGCGTTTATCATGGGCTTCAATCCTGAGCTATTGCTTAAGGATTAAGATCTGCGGATGATCCCGGAGACCTTGGGTGAGTGTATGCCGCAGGGATGCGGCATCCAAGCCTACAGGGAGTGTATTTACGGCGTCTCACCCAAGGTGTTCGGGAGCCCCCTGAAGTGCGAACCGATCAGCAGACTTCCAGACGGGCAAAGCCCACCACCAGCCACTTGCTGCCGACCTCATCGAAGTTGATCTGAATCCGTGCCTTGGGGCCTGAGCCTTCAAAGCTGATCACCATACCTTCACCGAATTTGGGGTGCATTACGCGCTGCCCCAGGTTGAAGCTGGGGGATTCGGGTTCGCTGTTGAACAGTCGGCTGCTGGTGGCTCCGCCGCCATAACTGCTGCGCTGGCTGCTCAGAGGGCGGCTGATGCTGTTGTTCAGACGCACCTCTTCGATCAGTGCTTCGGGTATCTCCCTGACGAAACGGGAGACGCGATTGGTGGTTTCCTGTCCGTGCAGGCGGCGTGATTCGGCGTAGGTCAGAAACAGTTTCTGCATCGCACGGGTGATACCGACATAGCACAGACGACGCTCCTCTTCGAGACGCCCCGGTTCCTCTGCCGACATCTTGTGAGGAAACAGCCCCTCCTCCATGCCTGCCAGAAACACCATCGGGAACTCCAGGCCTTTTGCGGAATGCAGCGTCATCAACTGCACGCTGTCGGTATGCGCGTCTGCCTGGGTATCGCCAGCATCCAGTGCCGCCTGATCCAGAAATGCAGAGAGCACCGATACCGCTTCATCTTCATCTGCTTGGCTCTGCCACTGGCCGGCAAACTGGCGCGTTGCCGTGACCAGCTCCTCAAGGTTCTCGATACGGGACTGGGCCTTTTCACCCTTCTCCTTCTCATGATGCTCGATCAGGCCCGAGTGCTGAATCACATGTTCGGTCTGCTCATGCAGCTCCAGCCCTTCAGTCTCGGTATTCATGCGGTTGACCAGATCCAGAAATCCCTGCAGAGCATTGGCCGCTCGTGCCGGTAGCTGCTGCAGTGAGATGATCTCGTTGGCTGCGCGCCACATGGAGATCCCTTCGTGGCGAGCCTGCTCGCGGATCAGTTCTATTGTGCGCGTGCCGATGCCGCGGGTCGGAACATTGATGACACGCTCGATCGCCGTGTCATCATCGCGATTGGCCAGCAGACGCAGGTAGGCCAGCGCATTTTTGATCTCAAGTCGGTCATAGAAGCGTTGGCCACCATAGATGCGGTACGGAACCCCGCTGCGGATCAGCGCTTCCTCCAGTACACGAGACTGAGCGTTGGAGCGATACAAAATGGCGGTTTCATCGCGGCGGTTGCCGTGGTCGATCCACTTCTCGATCTGATCAACGATAAAGCGTGCTTCATCCTGCTCATTGAAGGCGCTGTACAGGGAGATAGGTTCACCGTCGCCATCTTCGGTCCACAGCTCCTTGCCAAGACGCCCGAAATTGTTGGTGATCACCCCGTTAGCCGCTTTCAGGATGGTGTTGGTGGAGCGGTAATTCTGCTCCAGGCGGACCATCTCTGTACCAGGGAAATGCTCCGGCAGATTCTGGATGTTCTCGATGCGGGCACCGCGCCAGCCATAGATCGACTGATCGTCATCGCCGACCGCCATCAGCTTCTGCTCGCCCTCGCATAACAGACGCAACCAGGCGTACTGGATGGCGTTGGTATCCTGAAACTCATCCACCAGCACATAGCGGAAGCGTTCGCGGTAGTGCTTGAGCAGTGCCGGTGCCCGGTCACGCAGCAGTTCGAGTGCACGCAGCAGCAGCTCACCGAAGTCGATCATGCCGCCACGCTCACACGCCTGTTCATAGGCTTCATAAGCACGGATCATGGTCTGCTGGAAAGGATCGCCGCTGCGCTCCAGATGCTGGCTGCGCAGCCCTTCATCCTTTTGCGCATTGATGAACCACTGAATCTGACGGGGTGGCCAGCGGGTTTCATCCAGCTGCAGCTCGCGACACAGGCGCTTGATCAGGCGTAGCTGATCGTCGCTGTCCATGATCTGGAAGTTGTCCGGCAGTCCGGCATCGCGCCAGTGCGCGCGCAACAGTCGGTGAGCCAGGCCATGGAAGGTACCCACCCACATGCCCTGGGTATCGATACCCAGCAGCTGTTCGATACGTCCGCGCATCTCACGGGCTGCCTTGTTGGTGAAGGTGACCGCCATGATGGAGTAAGGTGAGAAGCCTTCTGCCTCGATCAGCCAGGCGATACGATGCACCAGCACCCGGGTCTTGCCGGAACCGGCTCCGGCCAGTACCAGCAGGTTGCTGACATCGGCCGAAACCGCCTGGCGCTGAGCATCATTCAGCGAGTCGATGATATGAGTAACGTCCATGGGCCTTGTTTTTCAGTTCTCTGTCGGTGGCTCAGCCGAGGCTGGCCGGGGAGTGGATCCGGTTCAACAATATCCGTTTGTATTGATCCGGGTCTTTCAGCTTCATGCTTTTGCCTTTGCGTGCCGCCTGTTCAACACCCAGCCAGGGGATCAGACGCGACAGCCAGAAGCGCATGGCGGCGGTGCGGGTCAGGATCGGCCAGACATGCTGTTCGTCAGTGGTAAACGGCCGTACAGCCGAATAGCCATCAAGCAGGGCACGCTCTCTGAGTGGGTCGATCGAGCCATCGGGATTGCAGCACCAGTCGTTGGCGACGATTGCCAGATCAAACAGATGAAAGGCAGTTGCTGCATTGTAGAGGTCGATGATCGCTTCCAGTTTGCCATCACGGAACAGTGCGTTGTCTGAAAACAGATCGCCGTGAATGATACCCGAAGGCAGATCGAGTTTTTGCTCACGCAGCTCATCAAACAGGCGAACTTCCTGTTTCAGCAGTTCGGCATCCTCGCTGCTCAGCAGGTGCGCCAGCGCCTGACTTTCACGCCGCCACCAGAACACGCCACGATGCGCCTGGCGCTTCATATAGAAGTCGGCTCCGGCAAGATGAAAGCGTGCCAGCGCATCGCCAATCTGGCGGCAATGCTCCTCACCTAGCTCGGATTGAGGGAGGTCCTGGCCATAGAAGCGGGGCTGGAAAAAGGCCGGTTTACCCTGCAGTTGCTTCAGCGCTATGCCGTTTCTGTCCTCTATGGCATAGGGTACCGGGGTGTCACGCTGCGACAGCCAGTGGCCCAGCTCAACAAAAAAGGCCATCTCCTCTTCCGGTAGCTCTTCAAAAATGGTCAGTACCAGGTCAAGCGTGGTGCCTGACTGGTCGAGGGTAACGAAATAGTTGGTGTTTTCGATGCCTGCTTCTATGCCCTGCCAGCTTTTCAGCTCGCCCAGGTCATAGTCAGACAGCAGCTTGACCAGCTCTGCACGGGTGATCTCTGTATATACTGCCACGTTTGATGCCTACCAGCGGAAAATAACCCATTGTGGAATCAACACCGAGGGTTCCCCGGCTCTGATCATCTCACCTGACTCACCTTTCGGGACCAGGTAGTAGGGCTCGCCGACGGCGGGCACGACCTTGATCTCCTTCAGAACACCATTGACGCGATACTCGTAATAGGTGCTGTCACCGTCATGAGTAATGGTGATCTGTGGCTCCTCGCCCAGCAACTCTTCCTCTGACTGGGCGAAGCTCGGTGGCACAAAGGCCAGCAGCATCGCCAGCATTACATATCTGAACATCATCTTGCTTCTCTTCATGAGTAGAATCCATCTGCAAATAAGCACCTGAGTCATGCTATCGCATGTCGGGGGGTTATGGGCAGCTTCCTTATTGTCTATGATTGTGAACCCTGACACGATCCCCGGCAACCACTGTTAATCGGAAATTGCGATGAGTAACCACAAAGCACCCGTTATTTTAGTCGACGGCTCCTCTTATTTATACCGTGCCTTCTTCGCCTCTCAGCAGGCGGACCTGCGCACCAGCGAAGGCGTTCCGACGGGGGCTATAAGAGTTGTGACCTCGATGTTGCGTAGTTTACTCAAACAATATCCCGAAAGCCCGGTTGCCGTGGTGTTTGATGCCAAGGGTAAAACCTTCCGTGATGAGCTGTTTGCCGAGTACAAGGCTCACAGACCCTCAATGCCGGATGACCTGCGCCTGCAGGTGGAGCCGATCCACGAGATCGTGCGCGCCATGGGCATGACGCTACTGATCGAAGACGGGGTTGAGGCAGATGATGTGATCGGAACGCTTGCGCATGAGGCGATGGCGCAGCAGTGTCCGGTGGTGATCTCCACCGGCGACAAGGACATGGCGCAACTGGTAAATGAGCAGGTCACACTGATCAATACCATGACCAATACGGTCATGGATGTGCAGGGGGTGGTCGATAAGTTCGGCATTCCGCCTGAGCTGGTGATCGACCTGTTGGCGCTGCAGGGGGACAAGGTCGACAACATTCCCGGTGTACCGGGTGTCGGTGAGAAGACTGCGCTGGCGATGCTGCAGGGAATAGGTGGTATCCAGGCACTGTACGAGAATCTGGATAAAATTGCCGACCTGGGCTTTCGTGGTTCGAAAACCATGGCGAAAAAGATGGAGGAGCATCGAGAATCTGCCGAACTCTCCTATCTGTTGGCCACGATCAAGACCGATGTGCCGCTGCATGTGTCACTGGCTGAAATAGCCCACCCATCGCCCGATAATCAGGCTTTGTGTGAGCTGTTCAAACGCTATGAGTTTCGCAGTTGGGTCAATGAGCTGGAATATGGCGTTGCGCCGACTCAGGTTGCCGATAGTGCTACCTCTTCGGTAGCTGCAGCACCGGCTGAAGTGGAATATGAGGTGATTCTGGAGTGGGAGGCCTTCGAGCAGTGGCTTGAGCGCCTGAAGGCAGCGGGTCAGTTCGCCTTTGATACCGAAACCACCAGTCTGAACTATATGGAAGCCGAGATTGTCGGCGTCTCCTTTGCCGTCGAAGCCGGCGTGGCTGCCTATGTGCCGGTGGCGCATGACTATATCGGTGCACCAGCTCAGTTGGAGCGCGACAGGGTACTGGCCGCCTTGAAACCGCTGTTGGAAGATGAGTCCATCGGAATCATCGGTCAGAACCTGAAATACGATATGAGCGTACTGGCTCGCTACGATATCGGCATCAAGGGGGTCGCCGCAGATACGATGATGGAATCCTATATTCTGAACTCCACTGCCGGCCGCCATGATATGGACAGTCTGGCCGAGCGATATCTGGGCGTGAAAACCGTGACGTTTGAAGAGATTGCCGGTAAGGGCAAGCAGCAACTGACCTTTAACCATATCGAGCTGGATAAGGCCGGACACTATGCCGCTGAGGATGCGGATATCACGCTGCGCCTGCATCAATGTCTGGCGCCGCGGATCGCCGCCGAAGGCAAGCTGCAGTCAGTACTGGATGAGATAGAAACACCGCTGATTCCGGTGCTGTCGCGGATCGAGCGGCAGGGTGCGCGCGTGGATGCGAAGATGCTCGGTGAGCAGAGTCAGGAGCTGGAGAAGCGTCTGCATGAGTTGGAGCAGCAGGCCTATGAGCTGGCGGGTGAACCGTTCAATCTGGGCTCTCCGAAGCAGTTGCAGGTGATTCTGTATGAGAAACAGGGTATCCCGGTCACCAAGAAGACTCCCAAGGGCGCGCCCTCAACCGCAGAGGAGGTGTTGCAGGAGCTGGCGCTGGACTATCCGCTGCCCAAGGTGATTATAGAGCACCGGGGCCTGAGCAAGCTCAAATCCACCTATACCGATAAACTGCCGCTGATGATCAATCCGCGCACTGGCCGTATTCACACCTCTTACCATCAGGCCGTGACAGCAACAGGGCGTCTCTCTTCGTCCGATCCCAATCTGCAGAATATTCCGGTACGTACCACCGAGGGGCGTCGTATTCGCCAGGCATTCGTGGCGCCGGAGGGCTACTCGATTGTGGCTGCCGACTATTCTCAGATAGAGCTGCGCATCATGGCCCATCTTTCGGGAGATGCGGGGTTGTTGAGTGCGTTCGGTAAGGGCGAGGACATTCACCGTGCAACTGCTGCGGAGGTGTTTGGTGTTGCGCTGGATCAGGTCAGTACCGAGCAGCGCCGTAGTGCCAAGGCGATCAACTTCGGTCTGATCTACGGTATGTCGGCGTTTGGGCTCGGGCGTCAGTTGGGTGTCGGCAGGAATGAGGCTCAGCGCTATATCGACCACTACTTTGCCACCTACCCCGGTGTGTTGCGCTACATGGATGAAACCCGCGCACAGGCACATGATCTGGGATATGTCGAAACCATCTTCGGCCGCAGACTCTATCTTCCCGAGATCAATGCCAGCAATGGCATGCGCCGGCAGGCGGCTGAGCGTACCGCCATCAACGCCCCGATGCAGGGAACGGCGGCTGATATTATCAAACGTGCGATGATTACCGTTGATCGCTGGCTGAGCGAAACGGACCTTGATGCCTGCATGATCATGCAGGTTCACGATGAGCTGGTATTCGAGGTCAGGACTGATCAGGTGGAGGCATTTATCAAACAGGTGAAGGGGTTGATGGAGTCGGCTGGCAGTTTGTCAGTGCCCTTGCTGGTGGAAGCCGATAGCGGGGTGAGTTGGGAAGTGGCGCATTGATCGTTTTTTGATCGGTTGTTGAACTTTTCATTAACCGGAAGCTCATACTTTTGAGAGCTGTATTTTATGTATTGTCTTGTGCCAGATGATACGGCGGCTCTCGGGAGTCTGAGTGTTTGAACAAGCTGCGTTAACTAGGTGCGCAGAATCAGGCTTCCTTACACATGGATGCGTTCGCTCCCGAGGCTTAAGTTCCCCTTCCCCGTCTCGGGAGCGTCTTTTTTTCAGTTATTCAGTGCTGTGCTCATCAGTAGCGTAACCATCAGAGCCATACCAGGGAATCATCAGTTCACTTATCAACTGCTGCAGTTCCTGTACTCCGGTATGCTTGAGGGCTGAGAAAGCCTGCACGCTGACACTGTCTCCGAGACGCTCTTTCAAGGCTTTTCTGACCTGTAGCAGCGTACTTTGAACGGGGCCACGTTTGAGTTTGTCTGCTTTTGTGAGCAGAACATGCAGACGCATGCCTGTGTTCTGGCACCACTGCACCATCATTTCGTCAAATTCTTTCATCGGGTGGCGAATATCCATCACCAGAACGACACAGCGCAGCACTTCACGTTTCTGCAGGTACTCATCCAGATGTTTCTGCCAGTGTTCTTTCATCGCAACCGGTACCTTGGCATAACCGTAACCGGGCAGATCCACAATGCGCAGACCCTGGAGATTCAGGTCAAAGAAGTTCAACAGTTGCGTTCGGCCAGGTGTCTTGGATGTACGCGCCAACTTGGTTTGCTGAGTCAATACATTGATTGCGCTTGATTTACCGGCATTCGAACGACCGGCAAAGGCGATCTCTGCAGTGCTGTCAGATGGGCACTGAGACAGCTTGGCTGCGCTGATACAGAAGCGCGTCTGGTTGAAATGGATAGCCGGTGGATTTGTGGTCATTGTCATCTCACTAAGGTAGGATCGCCACAAAGAACAAATGCGTTCCAGTTTGTGAGGATATTAGTTTATAATATCCAGCAATTTTACCTGTGAACTGAGCAATGCTCCAGTCAAGGTAAGCAAAGAATTGAGTTGTCTGCGTCGCTGTTTTCACTGGTCGGCGAAGGCTTATCGACAGTTTTTCAAGCAAAAGTCTGGGTCTAGTCAATGAACAAATTACTGATCAGCTTACTCGTAAGTGTAGGTATCACGGGCGTTGCACATGCATCTGGTGATGCAGCGGCCGGGCAGTCCAAAGTCGCTGTCTGTGCAGCCTGCCATGGTGCAAACGGCAATAGTGCTGTTGGCAACTTTCCTAATCTTGCCGGACAGAATGAACAATATCTGCTCAAACAGATGGAGGATCACGTCAGTGGTCGTCGCACCATCGTTGAAATGACCGGTATGCTGGATGGGTACAGTGAACAGGATCTTAAGGATATTGCTGCCTATTTTTCCAGCCAGCCAGTTGTTATCGGCCAGGCAGATGCAGAGCAGGTAGAGCAGGGCGAGGCGATTTATCGCGCGGGTCTGGCTGATAAAGGTGTTGCTGCCTGCAGTGCCTGCCACATGCCAAGTGGTCAGGGTAATGATCCTGCCAAATTCCCTGCCTTGAGTGGCCAGCATCCGGAATACACGCTGTCTCAGCTGCAGAAATTTGCTGAAGGCTCGCGTGATAATGATCCGAATGGCATGATGCGGGATGTGGCTGGGAAGATGAGCGAAGCTGAAATGCGCGCTGTTGCTCAGTACATCCGTGGGTTAAACTGAACCGAAATTAAGTTCAGATTCAGCAGGGGCAGCTTAGGCTGCCCTTTGTGTTTGGTGGCCCAATGTAGCTCAATGTAGTGTTTGCAGCAGAACTATTTCTGCTCACCTGAGTCTACAGGTTTCAACTTAATGATTTGTAATGACCGTGCCTGACACAAGCAGGTGGTGTTGTCATTGCAGCGATGAAGAGAGGTTAGGATGCTTAGGAAAATATTGCTGGGCGTGGCTATGATGGTGCTGGCTGCTGGCGTGGTAGCCGAAGAAAAGCCGGTATTCGAGGCGGGCGTGCACTATGCGGAGATCAGTAAGGCTGTACCGACACGCAGTGCCGATAAGGTTGAAGTGGTTGCAGTATTTGGCTATCTCTGCCCGCACTGTAATAACTTCGAGCCCATGCTGCAGTCCTGGGAAAAAAATCTGACTGACGATATCGATTACCACCATATCCCCGTCGTGTTCAGTAAGGCTTGGGCGCCTCTGGCTCGTGGTTACTATGTTGCAGATATGAAAGGCGTGGTGAAGGAAACTCATCAGGCGATGTTTGATGCCGTACACATGCAGAACCGCCGTTTCAACAACGAAAAGGATCTGGCTGAGTTCTATGCAGGCTATGGTATCGATCCTGAAGAGTTCGATAAGCTGTACAACTCCTTTGCTGTGGACACTAAACTGAATCAGGGCATGGCCAAGGTTCAGAGTTATGAGGTAACTGGTGTGCCCTCAATGGTTGTAAACGGCAAGTACCGTGTGACAGCCTCCATGGCGGGCGGTTCTGCTGAGATGCTGAAGGTTGTGAATTATCTGATAGAGAAAGAACTCAATAGCAACTGATTCTTCTGTTCTGTTGATCAAAACCGCATCCGGAGTGATTTATTGACTGTAATCACTCCTCAGATGCGGTTTTTGTGTTTATAGTAGAAGAAAAAGCGGTGCGTGAACTCCGGCAGTTGCGCAATTGAGGCTAAGAAGTGGCAACAGAAACCGAAGACTGGAAGCGCAAATACAAAGACCTTTCTCATGAGTTCGAGCAGTCCGAGCGCTATGCTGAGCGGATGATCGAACAGTTGCGCCAGCTCATCAATTCCATGATTACAGGGCTGCAGGGCCAGGATAAACTGCTTGATGAGAATCTGCAGATACTGGCCAAATACCTGGGTGATGGCGAAGTGCGGGAGCTGCGTTCAGTCGGGCGCGAAGTGGAAAAACGCGTCCGTGAACTGGATCAGAAAAAAAACGCAGTCTCTCGAGAGGTGGCAGATGCTCTGTCACTCTGGTTGAGTCAGATTCAGCGTCAGAGCGGTGATAAAATTTCTGAAGAAAAACTGGGCGATGCTCGCGAGCAGATACCCGAAGCGTCTGAAAAATTTTATGCCCTCTCCAAACTCATTCGTCAGATGCTGGCGCTGCAGAGCGGCCTGCATGACAACCCGCCTTCAGCAGATGCTGACACGCACGATTTGGATAATGAGAAGGATGAACGGCAGGCGCTGCTGATTCCGGTGATCTCCGATAAGATCCTGGAGTTGATCGAATGCCTCAGAATCCCGCGCGAAAGGATGGAGAGTGCCCAGGAGCTGATCAGGCGACTTGAAAATCGCCCTGATATGTCTGAATTACCGGATCTGTTGAATGAGGTGGTTGGCCTCATCCGGATTGCCGGACTGAATGTCCATGACGATTTTGAAGACTATCTGCTCAGTCTGAATAAGCAACTTTCTCATGTTCAGGCCTTTCTGGCGCAAAGCAGGGAGGAGGAGAGTAAGGCGGGCGCACTGCATCTTGAGCTGGATAGAACAGTTCGGCATAACATTTCTAAAATCCGTTCCACGGTCAAGGAGTCTACCGACCTGACTGATCTCAAGCAGGCCGTGACGCGTCAGCTCGCAACTGTTGTCAAAAACATGAACAGCTACCGAGTGCATGAGGAGCACCGTGATCAGCGTCTTCAAAAGCGGTATGACGAGCTGCTGGAAAAAGTCGAGGCGATGGAGCGTGAAGCGGAGGACGTCAAGGCGCGAATAGAGGAGGAGCAGCTCAAGGCTCGCACTGATCCACTGACCGGGTTGCCTAATCGAGTATCCTATAACGATCATATTGCCAGCGAGCTGGAACGCTGGCGGCGCTATAACACGACCTTTTCCATGTGTGTTGCAGATCTCGATCATTTCAAGAATATCAACGACCAATATGGGCATCTTGCAGGTGACAAAGTGCTCAGACTGGTCGCCAAAATGATGCGTCACAATCTGCGCGGAAGTGATTTCATCTCACGTTTCGGTGGAGAGGAGTTTGTCGTCATCTTCCCATCGACTGGCCTGCAGGAAGCGCGTCAGGCAACGGAAAAACTCAGGCAGGCGATTGAAAAAAGTCCGTTTAATTTCCAAGGCAAACCGGTTCATGTCACAATGTCGTTCGGCCTCACCGAAGTCGCACAAGGCGATGACCAGGATAATGTTTTTGGTCGTGCTGATGCCATGCTGTATAAAGCCAAAGGCGGTGGGCGTAACGCCATCTGCTTTGAGTGACCTCTATAGCCATCCATCCAACAGCTGAACAGGACTATCAAGAGTGCAACCTGTTGTCCGCTCTTTAAAGATTCTCTGGGTTATCGCACGCTATCGTCTCGACACCTTCTTTCACCATGCGGCGATGCCCTGGTATGTGCGTGTCTGTTTCCGGCTGCTTCCCTGGCGCTATCTGATTCCGGCCAAAGCGCCTCGAGGTTTAAGGCTTCGTCTGGCACTTGAAGCACTGGGGCCGGTCTTCATCAAGTTTGGGCAGATGCTGTCCACGCGCCGTGATCTGCTGCCGGACGATGTCGCCATCGAGCTGGCCAGGCTGCAGGACCAGGTACCACCTTTCCCGGCAACCAAAGCGCGAGCCATCATTGAATCAGAGCTGGGCAAATCGGTAGATGAGCTTTTTAAGTCCTTTGATCTTGCTCCCATGGCTTCAGCGTCGGTTGCTCAGGTACACAGTGCTGTGCTGCATGATGGGCGAGCTGTGGTGATCAAGGTGATTCGGCCCGGCATTGAACGAGTGATTCGTCAGGATGTAGACCTTCTCTATACACTGGCCTGGCTATTATGTCAGCTCTGGGTGGATGGGCGTAGATTGCGCCCTGTTGAAGTGGTATCCGAGTATGAGCAGACCATTTTTGATGAGCTGGACCTGCGTAAGGAAGCGGCCAACGGCTCTCAGCTGAGACGTAATTTCGAGGGCTCATCGATTCTCTATGTCCCGGAGATTTATTGGGATTACACCCGCCGAAATGTATTGGCGATGGAACGGATCTATGGTGTGCCGGTGGCTGATATGGAGCAGCTGCGTGCGCAGAACACCAACCTGAAGATGCTGGCAGAGCAGGGTGTGGAAATCTTCTTCACACAGGTGTTCCGTGACAGCTTCTTCCATGCGGATATGCACCCAGGCAATATCTTCGTATCACGAGACAACCCTGAGCAGCCTCAATATATTGCCGTTGACTTCGGTATTGTCGGTTCGTTGAGTGCAGAAGATCAAAGCTATCTGGCGCGCAACCTGCTGGCCTTTTTCCGGCGTGACTACAGACAGGTGGCGCAGTTACATCTCGATTCAGGCTGGGTACCCGAGTCAACCAACGTTCATGCTTTTGAAACTGCAATCCGAAGCGTCTGTGAACCGATCTTTGAAAAACCGCTGAAGGAGATCTCCTTCGGCCTGGTACTGCTGGGCCTGTTTCAGACTGCGAGACGCTTCAACATGGAAGTGCAGCCGCAACTGGTACTGTTGCAGAAAACGCTGCTGAATATTGAGGGACTTGGCCGGCAGTTGTACCCGGATCTCGATCTGTGGAAAACAGCCAAACCCTATCTTGAAAACTGGATGAAAGATCGCATCGGACCCAAAGCCACCTATCGCGCGCTGAAGCTACAGGCGCCAGAACTGCTCGAGAAGCTACCCCAGCTCCCGCAACTTATTTTTGATACGTTGCAGCATACGCGCAAAGGCTCTGATGACAGTGCAGGATTACTGCGAGAAATCGAGCATGAAAGAAAGCGCAGCCGCAAGCGCTGGCAAAGGCGGCTATTGATTGGAGCCTCCTTTCTGGTAGCGGCAGTCGTCGTGGCAGAGCCTGAAGTGAAGGCAGCGCTGGATGCCTGGCCTTGGCAGGCATGGTTGCTTGCAGCTCTCGGATGGATCATGATCTGGCGTGCCTGACGGGTGCCTGTATCAGTGTCTGGCTGTTACGAAGATGATCGGTTATGCTTGGACGCCTGAATAATTTACGATGGATAGGGTGATGTCGATAAGCTGGCTGGATGAAGTCAAATGGGATGAAGACGGGCTGGTGCCTGCCATTGCTCAGGACGTTAATAGCGGGCGTATCATGATGGTTGCCTGGATGAATCGTGAGGCACTTGAGCTGACAGCAACGGAAGGTCGAGCCGTATACTGGACCCGTTCACGTCAGAAGCTCTGGCGTAAGGGGGAGGAGTCCGGCCATGTGCAGAAACTGCATGAGTTACGACTGGATTGCGATGGTGATGTCGTGCTGCTGACAATTGAACAGCTGGGTGGTATCGCCTGCCACACAGGGCGTGAAAGCTGCTTTTTTCGCCGCCTGACACCTGCGGGTGAATGGGAAGTGGTGGATGAGGTGCTGAAGGACCCTGCAGCCATCTATACAGACAAGGCGTAATGATATGACTGACGTACTGGCGCAGCTGGATCACATACTGCAGCAGCGGAAAACAGCCGATGCTGACAGCTCCTATGTGGCATCTCTGTATGCCAAGGGGCTGAATAAAATACTGGAAAAGGTCGGTGAAGAGGCAGTCGAAACCGTGATTGCAGCAAAAGACGCTGCGGCCAGTGGCGACAATGCCGACCTGATATACGAAACAGCAGATCTGTGGTTTCATACCCTTGTCATGTTGTCTCAATTGGGGGAGAGCTCTCAAGCGGTTATTGATGAGCTGGCAAGACGTTTTGATATATCCGGACTTGAAGAAAAGGCATCACGCCAGCAAGATAAGTAAATCGTTGTTTTTTCCCTGTTGCACACCGTGTCGCGGCAGGGCATAACCTTCTTGATCTTAGCGGAGAATAATAATGGGCTTTGGTGGAATCAGTATCTGGCAACTGTTGATCGTTCTGGGGATTATTATCCTGATTTTCGGAACCAAGAAATTGCGCAGCCTTGGCGGTGACCTGGGTGGTGCGGTCAAGGGCTTCAAAAAGGCCATGAGCGAAGAGGAAGCCGAGAAGGAAAAGGAATCGGCTGATATCGCGGCCAAGAAGCAGCTGAATGCAGATGATGCTGAGTTCAAGGAAGGACAGAGCGCTGCTCAGAAGAAAGAAGAAAGCAACGTTGATAAATAAGACATTCGCAGATGTTTGATATCGGGTTTGCTGAAATTCTCATTGTCAGTGTTGTTGCGCTGCTGGTACTTGGTCCGGAAAAACTGCCTGTGGCGGTGCGGACCTGTGGTCTATGGTTCGGCAAGATAAAGCGCTCAGTCAACAGCATTCAGCGTGAGATCAATGAAGAGCTGCGCATCGATGAGTTGCGCAGAACGGCCGCAATCACCAAAGACGAGCTCGATAAAGAGCTGCGCTCAATGACCAAGCCCTTCAAGGAAGCTGGTGATCAGGTGCGTGATGTGGTTGATGAGTCCAGCCATGAACAGCCCGTGGCTGACCCTTCATCAGATACATCACCAGGCACAGCGCCCGCTACTCCAGCAAGCACACCACAACAAAACACCTCAACTGACAGTGAAAGCAAACCCTGATGAGTGAAACACCCCAGGAACAGGAGCAGCCCCTGATCTCTCACCTTGTGGAGTTGCGTCAGCGCCTGATGTACAGTGTGCTGGCAGTGCTGGTGATATTTCTGTGTCTGTTTTACTTTGCCAATGATCTTTATACTTGGCTGTCGGCTCCGCTGACAGCGCTGTTGCCGGAAGGCACCAGCATGATTGCGACAGACGTCACCTCTCCCTTCTTTGCCCCTTTCAAGTTGACGCTGGTGGCAGCTATCTGCTTGTCGATGCCCTATATACTTCATCAGATCTGGGCATTTATTGCCCCGGGACTGTATCTGAACGAAAAGCGCTTGGCTATCCCGTTGCTGTTATCCAGTATTGTGCTTTTTTATACTGGTATTGCCTTCGCCTATTTTGTTGTCTTTCCGTTGTTGTTTGGCTTCTTTACCAGTGTTGGCCCGGAAAACGTGGCGATCATGACAGATATCAGCAGCTATCTGAATTTCGTGCTCAAGCTGTTCTTCGCTTTCGGGATAGTGTTCGAGATTCCGATTGCCACAATGTTGCTGATCCGTTCAGGTGCCGTTTCGGCGGAAAGTCTTGCCAGTAAGCGGGCTTATGTCGTTGTGGTCTGCTTTATCGTCGGAATGTTGCTGACACCACCGGACATCATTTCGCAGAGTCTTCTTGCGTTACCCATGTGGCTGTTGTTCGAACTGGGCCTTTTTTTGTCTAAAGTCGCTTTCCGTAAACCTGTTGCCAAAGAAAGTGAGCAGGAATCTGAAAGCTGATCTATAATTGAATTCCGCGCATTCGTGGCTGTTCTATCCCGCAACAAACATATTGTAGTTTTATTACAAAAGTCTGTTGACAGGTGATCTGAGTCATGTAGAATACGCACCTCGCTTGAGACAATAAACACCGCTACGGCGGGTGCTCAAGCCGCTCTTTAACAAGTTGATCAGGTAATACAAGTGGGCGCTTGTCGAGGTTAAGCACACAAGCTTAATCAGACAAGTAACCTAAATTCATTTAGTGTTGTTTTTGTCTGAGCATGCATTAAGTATCGGCAGCTTGCTGTTGATACGCTGATTTAAAACTGAAGAGTTTGATCATGGCTCAGATTGAACGCTGGCGGCAGGCCTAACACATGCAAGTCGAGCGGTAGAGAGTAGCTTGCTATTCTTGAGAGCGGCGGACGGGTGAGTAACGCGTAGGAATCTACCTGGTAGAGGGGGATAGCCCGGGGAAACTCGGATTAATACCGCATACGCCCTTAGGGGGAAAGGAGGGGATCTTTCGAGACCTTTCGCTATCAGATGAGCCTGCGTAGGATTAGCTAGTTGGTGTGGTAAAGGCGCACCAAGGCGACGATCCTTAGCTGGTCTGAGAGGATGATCAGCCACACTGGGACTGAGACACGGCCCAGACTCCTACGGGAGGCAGCAGTGGGGAATATTGGACAATGGGGGCAACCCTGATCCAGCCATGCCGCGTGTGTGAAGAAGGCCTTCGGGTTGTAAAGCACTTTCAGTGGTGAGGAAGGCTGTACGGTTAATACCCGTACAGATTGACGTTAGCCACAGAAGAAGCACCGGCTAACTCCGTGCCAGCAGCCGCGGTAATACGGAGGGTGCAAGCGTTAATCGGAATTACTGGGCGTAAAGCGCGCGTAGGTGGTTCAGTCAGTCAGATGTGAAAGCCCCGGGCTCAACCTGGGAATTGCACCTGATACTGCTGAGCTAGAGTACGGTAGAGGGTAGTGGAATTTCCTGTGTAGCGGTGAAATGCGTAGATATAGGAAGGAACACCAGTGGCGAAGGCGACTACCTGGACTGATACTGACACTGAGGTGCGAAAGCGTGGGGAGCAAACAGGATTAGATACCCTGGTAGTCCACGCTGTAAACGATGTCAACTAGCCGTTGGGACACTTGATGTCTTAGTGGCGCAGCTAACGCGATAAGTTGACCGCCTGGGGAGTACGGTCGCAAGATTAAAACTCAAATGAATTGACGGGGGCCCGCACAAGCGGTGGAGCATGTGGTTTAATTCGACGCAACGCGAAGAACCTTACCTACTCTTGACATCCAGAGAACTCGCTAGAGATAGCTTGGTGCCTTCGGGAGCTCTGAGACAGGTGCTGCATGGCTGTCGTCAGCTCGTGTTGTGAAATGTTGGGTTAAGTCCCGTAACGAGCGCAACCCTTGTCCTTATTTGCCAGCACGTAAAGGTGGGAACTCTAAGGAGACTGCCGGTGACAAACCGGAGGAAGGTGGGGACGACGTCAAGTCATCATGGCCCTTACGAGTAGGGCTACACACGTGCTACAATGGCCGGTACAGAGGGCTGCAACCCTGCGAAGGTGAGCGAATCTCAGAAAACCGGTCGTAGTCCGGATCGCAGTCTGCAACTCGACTGCGTGAAGTCGGAATCGCTAGTAATCGCGAATCAGCATGTCGCGGTGAATACGTTCCCGGGCCTTGTACACACCGCCCGTCACACCATGGGAGTGGGTTGCACCAGAAGTAGCTAGTCTAACCCTGACTTTTCGGAGAAAGGGGGGACGGTTACCACGGTGTGATTCATGACTGGGGTGAAGTCGTAACAAGGTAGCCCTAGGGGAACCTGGGGCTGGATCACCTCCTTAAACGATAGCGAGACCTTGGCAAGCGTTCACTTGTATTACCTGATCGGAAAGTAGAGTTCTAAACCGTGTATTCACACGCGCAGTTTGATGCGTGCTGAGTCCAGGGTTTAAAGCTCATGCTTTAAACGCTCTTTAACAATCTGGATCTGAAGAAAGTAACAAACTTGATTGCGTTTTGTCGACGCAATACAAGCGCCAATTGGCGAATCAATCGTAATAAGCATTCAATTGAACAGACGCCTTCGGGTTATATGGTCAAGTGAATAAGCGTGCACGGTGGATGCCTTGGCAGTCAGAGGCGATGAAGGACGTGGTAGCCTGCGAAAAGCTTCGGGGAGCTGGCAAACAAGCTTTGATCCGAAGATGTCCGAATGGGGAAACCCACCTGATTTATCAGGTATCTCTTAACTGAATACATAGGTTTTGAGAGGCGAACCCGGGGAACTGAAACATCTAAGTACCCGGAGGAAAAGAAATCAACCGAGATTCCCTAAGTAGTGGCGAGCGAACGGGGAACAGCCCTTAAGCTGAATTCGGGTTAGTGGAAGACACTGGAAAGTGTCGCCGTAGAGGGTGATAGCCCCGTACACGAAAACCTGTTTATAGTGAAAACGAGTAGGGCGGGACACGTGATATCCTGTCTGAACATGGGGGGACCATCCTCCAAGGCTAAATACTCCTGACTGACCGATAGTGAACCAGTACCGTGAGGGAAAGGCGAAAAGAACCCCTGTGAGGGGAGTGAAATAGACCCTGAAACCGTGTACGTACAAGCAGTGGGAGCGGACTTAGTTCCGTGACTGCGTACCTTTTGTATAATGGGTCAGCGACTTACTTTCAGTGGCAAGCTTAACCGAGTAGGGGAGGCGTAGGGAAACCGAGTCTTAATAGGGCGAATGAGTCGCTGGGAGTAGACCCGAAACCGGGCGATCTATCCATGGGCAGGTTGAAGGTTGAGTAACATCAACTGGAGGACCGAACCGACTACCGTTGAAAAGTTAGCGGATGACCTGTGGATCGGAGTGAAAGGCTAATCAAGCTCGGAGATAGCTGGTTCTCCTCGAAAGCTATTTAGGTAGCGCCTCATGTCTCACCTTGGGGGGTAGAGCACTGTTTCGGCTAGGGGGTCATCCCGACTTACCAACCCGATGCAAACTCCGAATACCCAAGAGTGCAATCATGGGAGACACACGGCGGGTGCTAACGTCCGTCGTGAAAAGGGAAACAACCCAGACCGCCAGCTAAGGTCCCAAAATTCTGGTTAAGTGGGAAACGATGTGGGAAGGCTCAGACAGCTAGGATGTTGGCTTAGAAGCAGCCATCATTTAAAGAAAGCGTAATAGCTCACTAGTCGAGTCGGCCTGCGCGGAAGATTTAACGGGGCTCAAACCAGATACCGAAGCTGCGGATGCTTAGATTTATCTAGGCATGGTAGAGGAGCGTTGTGTAAGCCGTTGAAGCGGAAGCCGGGAGGCACCGTGGAGGTATCACAAGTGCGAATGCTGACATAAGTAACGACAAGGGGCGTGAAAAACGCCCCCGCCGGAAGACCAAGGTTTCCTATCCAATGTTAATCAGGGTAGGGTGAGTCGGCTCCTAAGACGAGGCTGAAGAGCGTAGTCGATGGGAAACAGGTTAATATTCCTGTACCGGCTATTACTGCGATGGGGGGACGGAGAAGGCTAGGCCAGCGCGGCGATGGTAGTCCGCGTTTAAGGGTGTAGGCTGAGAGAGCAGGCAAATCCGCTCTCTTAAGGCTGAGACCTGATGACGAGACTCTTTAGAGTCGAAGTGGTTGATGCCCAGCTTCCAGGAAAAGCCTCTAAGCTTCAGGTAATAGACGACCGTACCCCAAACCGACACAGGTGGTCAGGTTGAGAATACCCAGGCGCTTGAGAGAACTCGGGTGAAGGAACTAGGCAAAATGGTACCGTAACTTCGGGAGAAGGTACGCCGCTTTTGGTGAAGGACTTGCTCCGTAAGCTGAAGGCGGTCGAAGATACCAGGTGGCTGCGACTGTTTATTAAAAACACAGCACTCTGCAAACTCGAAAGAGGACGTATAGGGTGTGACGCCTGCCCGGTGCTTGAAGGTTAATTGATGGGGTTAGCGCAAGCGAAGCTCTTGATCGAAGCCCAAGTAAACGGCGGCCGTAACTATAACGGTCCTAAGGTAGCGAAATTCCTTGTCGGGTAAGTTCCGACCTGCACGAATGGCGTAACGATGGCCACACTGTCTCCACCCGAGACTCAGTGAAATTGAACTCGCTGTGAAGATGCAGCGTACCCGCGGCTAGACGGAAAGACCCCGTGAACCTTTACTATAGCTTCACAGTGGACTTTGACATTACTTGTGTAGGATAGCTGGGAGGCTTAGAAGCGTGGACGCCAGTTCATGTGGAGCCAATCTTGAAATACCAGCCTGGTACTGTTGAGGTTCTAACTCAGGTCCTTTATCGGGATCGAGGACATTGTGTGGTGGGTAGTTTGACTGGGGCGGTCTCCTCCCAAAGAGTAACGGAGGAGCACGAAGGTACCCTCAGGCTGGTCGGAAATCAGCCAATGAGCGCAAGAGTAGAAGGGTGCTTGACTGCGAGACAGACACGTCGAGCAGGTGCGAAAGCAGGTTCTAGTGATCCGGTGGTTCTGTATGGAAGGGCCATCGCTCAACGGATAAAAGGTACTCCGGGGATAACAGGCTGATACCGCCCAAGAGTTCACATCGACGGCGGTGTTTGGCACCTCGATGTCGGCTCATCACATCCTGGGGCTGAAGCCGGTCCCAAGGGTATGGCTGTTCGCCATTTAAAGTGGTACGCGAGCTGGGTTTAGAACGTCGTGAGACAGTTCGGTCCCTATCTGCCGTGGGCGTTTGAGATTTGAGAAGAGTTGCTCCTAGTACGAGAGGACCGGAGTGAACGAACCTCTGGTGTTCCGGTTGTCACGCCAGTGGCATTGCCGGGTAGCTACGTTCGGACAGGATAACCGCTGAAAGCATCTAAGCGGGAAGCCCCCTTCAAGATGAGATCTCACTGGACCTTTAAGGTCCCTGAAGAGCCGTCCGAGACCAGGACGTTGATAGGCAGGGTGTGTAAGCGTTGTAAGGCGTTGAGCTAACCTGTACTAATGGCTCGTGAGGCTTGACCATATAACGCCGAAGGCGTTTGGTTGAATGCTGAAAGATTGATTGTAAAGACAGCTGATTGAGCTTGTGTTGTAGACATGTCGTAAGTAACAGTTGCGACAGGTAATAACCAAAAGACGCATCAAGTACAGACTTCAGATCCCGGTTGTTCCAGTTTTGTCTGGCGACCATAGAGACGTGGCACCACCTGATCCCATACCGAACTCAGAAGTGAAACGCGTCATCGCCGATGGTAGTGTGGGGTCTCCCCATGCGAGAGTAGGTCATCGCCAGGCACTTAATACCGCAGCCCCCGGTCTCTTCGAGATCGGGGGTTTTTGCGTTTTATAATCAGCTTTTGAGCTTGCTGCAGGTCTAGCCGCTATGTATTTAATCGATTCACCGCGTAAACCTTTTATTGCCAGAGGCTCTAAAACCCAACGCTGTGAGCGTTGTCGACTGCGTGTGGATCTGTGTATCTGTGCCGAATGCCAGCCGATCGCATCACGTGCTACTTTCTGGTTGCTGACACATCATAATGAGTTCTATAAGCCCAGTAATACAGGACGCCTGATACTTAGTTCGGTTGCTGGTTCAGCATCATCAGAGTGGTCACGGCAGGTGCCTGGATCAGCTTTTCAGGCGCTTCTGGATGATTCGAGTCTGGCCCCCTGTATTGTGTTCCCTGGCGGCGCAGACTATCAACATCGTATGATAAGTAATCCTCTACCCAGTGATGGGCGCAGGCCAGTATTTATTATTCTGGATGGCACCTGGCGTCAGGCAAGGCGGATGTTCAGACACAGTCGATCTACCTGTTATTGAACCTGAAGCAAGCTTCGAGAGCAGCTATAAGCTCAGGCAGGCGATTGAACCAGGCCAGCTATGTACGGCAGAGGTTGCAGTGGCTTTGTTGCAGCAGATTGGCGATCAGAAGGTTGCAAAGCATCTGGCAGGAGTGTTTGAGCTGTTTAATATCCGGGGGCATATTTCCCGACGCAGTAAAATGCCGGAAGGGATGGCGCTATAGAGGAGAAGGATGAATCAAGCCGCACAGCGTCTGCATTCATCAGATGCTGTACGGTCTTGTATCGCTGAAGAAGAGCTACTGAGTGATCAGTGTGCTGCTTCTGTAGGCTGTGCTTCTGCCTGCTGACGCTGCTTCTGCTGTGCATACAGGGCATCGAAGTTGACCGGTGCCAGCATGAGAGGAGGGAAGCTTGCGCGGGTAATGAAGTTATCAACAGCTTCGCGAGCATATGGGAACAGAATGTTCGGGCAAAACGCACCCAGAGTGTGTTCCAGATCATCCTGGCTCAGACCACTGATCATGAAGATACCTGCCTGGTGAATTTCGACCAGCAGTGATGGAACCTCTTCATTGTTAACAGTGGCAGTGACTGTCAGAACCACTTCATAGTGAGTTTCGTCCAGTGCCAGTGTCTTGGTGTTCAGGTCCAGCTTTACTTCAGGCTTCCAGGCTTTGGTGAATACCTGCGGGCCAGCGGGAGTTTCCAGAGAGGCATCTTTCAGGTAAACACGCTGCATGGCGAACTGTGGTTTGTTTTCATTCTCGGACATGAGTAATTCCTTTGCTTGATTGTCAGTCGTGCTCGGCGAGCAGCGGGTCGAGCTTGCCTTGATATTCAAGTGCAAACAGGTCATCACAGCCACCAACATGGTGACTGTTGATAAAAATCTGAGGGACGCTTCTGCGTCCACTGCGCTCCATCATCTCCTTGCGAAGCTCAGGAGAGCTGTTGATGTCCAGCTCGGTATAAGAGGCTTTTTTCTGATCCAGCAGGCTTTTTGCACGGACACAGAAGGGACACCAGCGTGTTGTGTAGAGTGTAATTTCAGCCATAATTACTTTTTAACCACAGGCATGTTCTGAGCTTTCCACTCCGTAATACCACCGGACAGGCGCATCACATTGGTGAATCCAGCCGTCTTCAGCTTCTTGCCGGCACTGCCTGCTGTCTGGCCGAGATTACAGACGATGATGATGGGCTTCTCTTTGAGCTTATCCAACTCAGACAGGCGTCTGTCCATATCCGCAAAGGGGATATGTTTGGCACCGGTTATATGCCCGGTATCCCACTCTTTTTTGGTGCGGATATCGACGACCACAGCTGATTCTTTATTGATCATCCGGGTTGCCTCAGCGGGAGTGACAGACTTGCCGGCTTTCCTCTGCTCTGTCCACAGAAGGACAGCCAGGGTGGCAAACCAGGCGAGTACGAGATAGTAGTGTGTTATCGCAAATTCGATCAGTCTTTCCATTATGAGTTCCGCTTGGCAATCTGACTTTTCAACAGGCGCATAAGTATACAATGTACGGGCCTGCGGTATAAGTGCCAGGTGGTAACCGTTAGCTATAATCCGGTGATGTCAGTAAAATAAACAACATAATTAAATTATAAACAGCAATATGGCAGATAAATGAAAACAGCAAGAGCAACCAAGGCACTGTTGATCCTGGATGGCTATGGCATCGAGTCCACAGCCTCTTCCGCGATTGAAGCAGCCCAGACGCCAGTCTGGGATAGTTTATTGGCAAATAACCCCAACTCACGGATTGCCACCTCCGGTTTGGCTGTCGGCCTGCCTGAGGGTCAGATGGGTAATTCAGAGGTCGGACACATGAACATCGGTGCCGGCAGAGTGGTTTATCAGAACTTCACACGCATATCGAAATCGATCAATGACGGCGACTTTTTCGAAAATCCAGCTCTGACAGGAGCCATGGACAAGGCACAGGAGAGCAAGGGCGCCGTGCACATCTTCGGGCTGCTATCTCCCGGCGGTGTCCACAGCCATGAAGAGCACCTCTTTGCGCTGGT
Source organism: Nitrincola salilacus (assembly GCF_046271865.1). NCBI lineage: Bacteria > Pseudomonadati > Pseudomonadota > Gammaproteobacteria > Oceanospirillales > Oceanospirillaceae > Nitrincola > Nitrincola salilacus. The sequence continues at coordinate 4,687,078 of NZ_CP176580.1, read as the reverse complement.
TGAGATGGCGGTTAAGCGCGGTCACACAAAGGTGTTCCTGCACGCGATTCTGGATGGTCGGGATATGCCTCCACGCTCCGCAGAGCCGTCAATCGCAGCAGCAGAAGCCGTGTTTAAACGCCTTGGCACAGGCGCTGTCGCTACGATTGTCGGGCGCTATTTTGCTATGGACCGGGATAATCGCTGGGATCGTGTTACCAAGGCCTATGATGCGATGACGCTGGGTGAAGCGCCTTTCCGTGCACAGTCACCGCAGCAGGCGCTTGCCGAGGCCTATGCACGTGATGAGAATGATGAGTTTGTTCAGGCAACCGTGATTACCGATATGGCTGGTCACCCGAAGGGTGTGATACAGGATGGTGATGCCATTATCTGCGCCAATTTCCGTCCTGATCGTTCGCGCGAAATAACACGTGCGTTTGTAGAGGGTGGTGAGTTTGATGGCTTCGAACGTCGTGCCAGACCCGCACTGGCAGACTTCGTGATGCTGACCGAGTATGCCGCCAGTATCAAGGCATCCTGTGCCTTCCCGCCCACACCACTGAAGAATGATCTGGGTGAGTTTCTGTCTGCTCAGGGCAGGACACAGCTGCGCATCTCTGAAACCGAGAAATACGCGCACGTCACCTTCTTTTTCAATGGCGGACAGGAGGCGGTCTATCCAGGTGAACAGCGCATTCTGGTGCCCTCACCCCAGGTGGCCACCTACGATCTGCAGCCTGAAATGAGCGCACCAGAGGTAACAGACAAGCTGGTCGAGGCGATTTTGAGTCGTGACTATGATCTGATTGTGTGTAACTTTGCCAATGGTGACATGGTTGGGCATACCGGCAAGTTTGATGCTGCCGTGAAAGCCGTGGAGTGTATTGATAAGTGTCTTGAGCGTGTGCTGGCAGCGATGGCCGAAGTGGACGGAGAAACACTCATCACTGCCGATCACGGTAATGTCGAGTTGATGCTGGATCCGGTTACCGGACAGCCGCATACGGCACACACCAACTGGCCGGTTGCGTTGATCTATGATGGGCCGAAAAAGAGCAGTATCACGCTCAGGGATGGTTCCCTCTGTGATCTCGCACCGACACTGCTCGATCTGATGGACCTGACGCCTCCAGCCGAGATGACGGGGCATTCGTTAGTTGAACATTGAGCGAGTCTGTCACGCGTGAAGTTATTTGCAGCGATATCTCTGCTTGTCTTACTGGTGATGCAGCCCGTTCTGGCTGCTGATCCTGAGGCTACTGCCGCTCAGATTCAGCAACTGAAAAAGGACATAACCCGCCTGCAGGCATCAATTGGTCAGCAAACGGGTCAGCAGCGTAAAGAGGAAGAGGCTCTGCGTGATGCTGAACGCGAAGTGGGGCGGGTCACGGCAGAGGTCCGAGCAATGGATACAGAGCTTGCGACCCTGGAGCAACGTCTGAGCGGTTTGCAGCAGCAAAGAGGCGAGCTGGAGTCCCTGCTCGATCAACGGCGTGAGTTGATCGCTGATCTTTTACGGGATCAGTATCGTCAGGGACGGCAGCCACGTCTACAACTCCTGTTGATGCAGCAGGACCCGGAGCAGCTGGATAGAGTCCTGCGCTATTATGATCATGTGAACAGTGCGCTGGTACAGCAGCTTCAGGACTATCAGGAGCAACTGCGCATGTTGGAGAAAACTCGCCAGGAGATCACTGCAGCTGAACAGGACCGGATCAATCGGCGAGAGTCACTGCAAGCGCGAGAGGTTGCGTTAAATCAGGCCAGAGTTCAGCGCAGCACCGCACTGAAGGAGCTGCAGGCCGCATTGGCTCAGAATCAGCAGCAGCTTGTCACGCTGCAGAGTGATCAGGAGCGTCTGGAACAGGTGCTGGCTGAGATTCAGCGCAACCTTGAGCGTTCGCGCCTGATGAACACAGACAACCAGACATTTACCGAGCGCAAGGGAAAACTTTCCTGGCCGCTGCAGGGCAGAGTGCTCCGCAGTTATGGTAGTGTACGTAATGAGTTGAGTTACGAAGGGGTGCTGATTTCAGCCGCCGATAATACTGAAGTCAGATCGGTGCATCATGGTCGAGTCGTGTTTGCCGACTGGCTCAGAGGGTACGGGTTGTTACTGATCCTTGATCACGGCGGCGGCTACATGAGTCTCTATGGACATAATCAGAGCCTGTTTCGTGAGCCTGGCGATTGGGTAGGCGGTGGAGAAGCCGTTGCTGTGGCCGGAAATAGTGGTGGCCATGAGGAACCTGCGCTGTATTTTGCGATCCGTAATAATGGAAAGTCTGTTAATCCGGGCCAGTGGCTGGAGAGCCGCTAGCATAACCAAGGACCATTGATATGAAACTGCAGCCTGTTTTGAACACCTGGCGACAGGTCATGACCGTGTTGTTGCTTGTCATGCTTGTACCAGTTCCAGCGGTGTCTGAGGAACGGACACTCCCGCTGGATGAGTTGCGCCTGTTTGCCGAGGTGTTTGAGCGGATCAAATCAGCATATGTCGAGCCGGTTGAAGACCGCAAGCTGTTGGAGGATGCAATCAAGGGGATGGTGTCGGGCCTTGACCCTCATTCAGCGTATCTTGACCCCAAGGCATATGAGAGTCTGCAGGTTAATACCAGTGGTCAGTTCGGTGGGCTGGGTCTTGAGGTGGGCACAGATGAGGGCTTCATCCGCGTCATCGCGCCTATTGATGATACGCCGGCACAGCGCGCCGGTATCAAAGCCGGGGATCGCATCATTAAAATAGACGATACCTCTGTTCAGGGGCTCGGCTTGAGCCTGGCGGTTGAGTTGATGCGTGGCGAGGTAGGTACTGATGTTGTGCTGACGCTTATGCGACAAGGCATCGAAATGCCCTTTGACGTGACGTTGACACGTGACATTATCAGGGTAGTGAGTGTTCGCTCTCGTATTATCGAAGAAGGTTATGGCCTGATTCGTATCAGTCAGTTTCAGAATAATACTGCAGCACAGCTTCGTCGGGCTTTGACAGAGTTGAATCGCGAGAGACCGTTACAGGGGTTGATTCTGGATCTGCGCAACAACCCGGGCGGTGTGCTGCAATCGGCGGTTGAAGTGACTGACGCTTTTATCAGTGAAGGGCTGATTGTTTATACCGAAGGGCGCATTCCTAATTCAGAGCTGCGTTTCAATGCCCGACCTGAAACGGCAGGCGGAGAAGTCCCGTTGGTCGTGTTGATTAATGGTGGTTCGGCCTCAGCTTCTGAGATAGTGGCGGGAGCCTTGCAGGATCACCGTCGTGCAGTGATCATGGGCACTGACAGCTTCGGTAAGGGCTCCGTTCAGACCATATTGCCGATCAGTAATGATCGTGCTGTGAAGCTCACGACTGCCCGCTATTTCACCCCTCTGGGCCGCTCTATACAGGCGGAAGGGGTGCAGCCAGACCTGGTTGTGGAAGAGGGGCAGTTGACCGCTTCGGATACCGGCACGCAGACCAAGGAGCGTGATCTCAGTGGCCACCTTGAGCGCAGCGGTGATGAGGAGAGGAGCAACAAGCAGCGTGATGACGTATCTTTATTGGCACAGACGGACTTCCAGATGTATGAAGCGCTGAATCTGTTGAAGGCGCTGAATATAGTGGCAGGGCCCAAACCTGTGATCAGTACAGAATAACGATGTCAGGACGCTTCGCAGCTCTATGCCTTTTGCTCCTTCTACCGGGCGCTGTCGCTTGGTCGGAGGAGCTCTCTCCCCGCTTTGTGCTGATAATAGACGATATCGGCGATAATCTTGAGCTGGGCATGGCTGCAGTCAACCTTCCTGGTCCGCTTACCTATGCGGTGTTACCTCATTCTCCTTTTGGTAAGCGTCTGGCTGAACTGGCCAATGAGCAGGGAAAAGCGGTCATGCTGCATGCACCGATGGCCAATACTCAGGATTTTCCTCTTGGCCCCGGGGGCCTTTATCTGACGCAGTCACGGGATGAGCTGAAGGATACGCTTAGATCCGGCCTGGATAGTGTTCCCCATGCGCGCGGTATGAATAATCATATGGGGAGCTTGATGACACAAAATCGACGGCCCATGACCTGGGTGATGGAAGTTGTTCAGGAGCGGGATCTGTTCTTTGTCGATAGCAAGACAACCGCTTTGTCTGTTGCCGGGCGAGTCGCAGATGAACATCAGGTACCTTTTCTGATAAGGGATGTCTTTCTGGATCACGAAGTAACTGAAGCCTTTATCCACCAGCAGTTTGAGCTGGCCATTCAGGTTGCACAAGAGCAAGGCAGTGTCGTGGTGATCGGCCACCCCTATCGGGAAACCGTCGATTATCTGAGATCCAACCTGTCGCGACTGGATGAGCTGGGTATTCAGCAACTCACGGTAGCGGCGATGTTGCATCAGGAAAAGGTGTTTGAACAGTTAAGTGTTCTGGAAGAGCTGGCAGCCTTGCCTTGCCGGTCAGCACCCGAAACAGGATGCGCGAACCGGCAGGCGAAGCCTTAGAGGAGCTGACAGAAGCTTGTCAGGCCGCCTGTTGGCGCCTGAACAGGCCTTCGGCGAGGCGTGGCCACTGCTCCGGCCAGTTCTCAGTTGGACGACGCTTGAACTCGCTACGCACAAACTGATGAATTCGCCCCTCTGCTGTTGCCAGCAGCAGGTTGGCGCAGGAGCTTACCGGGATCTGTGTGCGCAGCCCTTCGCGCAACTCCGCTTCACGCATGATCTGCTTCAGTTGCGTTTCCAGACGCTCAAACAACTGGTTCACTCTGATACGCAGCCGCTCTGTTTCACCGGCCAGCGCATCTCCGGTCAGAATGCGGGCCATGCCCGGGTTCTTTTCCACAAATGCGAGCAGTAGCGTCAGTATCTGCTCGCACTGACGAACCCCGCTGGCATCCGAACCGATGATCAGGTTGATGCGAGAGAACAGAGTATCCTCGATAAAGCCGATCAACCCTTCAAACATGCGCGCCTTGCTCGGGAAATGTCGGTAAAGTGCTGCTTCCGATACACCGACTTCACGCGCCAGCCCGGCGGTTGTAATGCGCTGGCCCGGATTGCATTCCAGCATCTGAGCCAGCGCCTGGAGTATCTGCTCGCGTCGAGAGATTTTTTCCTGCTGTTTTTCAGTCATTGTTCTTCTCTTTTTTATAATCGTCCCGCGTGATGCGTTTACAGCTGGTTCTGATCGTTAGTGATCAGTGTGCCGACACCCTCATCGGTGAAGATCTCCAGCATGCAGGCGTGAGCAACACGGCCATCTATGATGTGCACTGTGTTCACACCGGCATTGACAGCGCTCAGTGCACAGCCGATCTTCGGCAGCATGCCGCCATGGATAGTGCCATCTTCGATCAATGCATCAACCTGTGCCGTGCTCAGTCCGGTCAGAACCTTGCCATCTTTGTCCATCAGACCAGCGATATTGGTCAGCAGGATCAGCTTCTCTGCCTTCAGTACCTCGGCCATCTTGCCAGCCACAAGGTCGGCATTGATGTTATAGGCATGACCGTCCTTACCCACACCGATCGGTGCGATCACCGGGATGAAGTCAGAGTTGGTCAGCATGTTCAGGACATCGACATTGACTGATTCCACCTCACCGACATGGCCGATATCGATGATCTCTGGGGCCTCCATTTCGGGAGTCTTGTGTTTGACCTTTAGCTTGCGGGCACGCAGCAGTTCGCCATCCTTGCCGGTCAGGCCGATCGCCTTGCCACCTGCACTGTTGATCAGGCCCACGATCTCCTTGTTGACCATGCCGCCGAGCACCATCTCAACCACATCCATGGTCTTGGTGTCTGTGACCCGCATGCCGTTGACGAAGTGGGATTCGATATTGAGCTGCTCCAGCAGCTTACCGATCTGTGGGCCACCGCCATGCACGACGATAGGGTTGATGCCGATCAATTTCATCATCACGATATCGCGGGCGAAGCTGGCCTTGAGCTTCTCATCCGTCATCGCATTGCCGCCGTATTTGATGACGATGGTTTTTCCGACGAAGCGCTGAATATAAGGAATAGCCTCACTCAGCACCATGGTGGTGGTAATGGCCTGTTGACGTGTCAGTGGCATGATTGCTCCTCGGGTTGAATCTCTGCTAATCCAATGGAATATCGAGCGTGGCATCTATCTGATGCAGGCAGCTCTGGAACTGTCGGCGAATGCGGTTCAGGGCTTCGCTGCTTTCCGCTTCAAAGCGCAATACCAGTACTGGCGTGGTGTTGGATGCTCTGACCAATCCCCAGCCATCCGGATAATCGACTCTGACGCCATCGATATGGCTGACATTGCCGTCAGGGAAGGCGACCTGCTGCAGCTCGTTTATCAGCATGAACTTGTTGTCATCCCGCACCGTGATATTGAGCTCCGGTGTGCTGATATCTTCTGGATAGCGGCGGAACAGCGTATCGGCACACTCGCTTTCGCGGGCCAGAATCTCCAGCAGACGTGCAGCACTGTAGAGGCCATCGTCGAAGCCGTACCAGCGCTCCTTGAAGAATATATGCCCACTCATCTCGCCAGCCAGCAGCGCACCGCTCTCTTTCATCTTGCGTTTGATCAATGAGTGTCCGGTTTTCCACATAGTGGCCTTGCCGCCCGCCTGGACGATCACTTGTGGCAGCAGGCGTGAGCATTTGACATCAAAGAGGATCTCGGCACCCGGATTGCGGGACAGCACATCTTCGGCAAACATCATCATCACCCGATCAGGATAGACGACATGTCCCTTGTTGGTAACCACGCCGACACGGTCGCCATCGCCATCGAAGGCCAGGCCGATATCGGCACCATGCTCGGCAACAGCGGCGATCACGTCCTGCAGATTCTTCAGCTTACCCGGGTCCGGGTGGTGGTTGGGGAAGGTGCCATCAACATCACAGAACAGTGGAATGATTTCGCAGCCCAGCCGAGTCAGCAGTTCCGGTGCCAGTTCACCGGGAATACCGTTGCCGCAGTCCACAACGACCTTCAGGGGGCGTGTCAGGGTGATGTCTGAGCAGATCCGCTGCAGGTAGTCCTCTGAAACAGATTGCTCTGAGGTGGTACCGTTGCCTTCTGTGTAGTTCTGTTGCTCAATCCTGTGGCGCAGTGCCTGAATCTCATCGCCTGAAAGGGTCTGGCCACCCAGCATCATCTTGAAGCCATTGTAATCAGCTGGGTTATGGCTGCCGGTGATCATGATGCCTGTCATATCAGCATGCTGATGTGCAGCGTAATAGAGCACCGGTGTCGGTACATAGCCGATATCGATCACATCACAGCCACCTGCCTGCAAACCGGTGGTCAGTATGCGCTTCAGGCCCGGGCCAGAGAGGCGACCATCTGCGGCAACCAATACGGTGTTGATGTTCTGCGCCTGTGCCTCAGCAGCAAAAGCGCGCCCGAGATGCCATACCAGAGCGTCGCTCAGATCCACTCCGACAATGCCACGAATATCGTAGGCGCGAAAGACATCACGGTTGAAGTCGTGCAGTGTACTGGTCAAATCCATGTTCCTTTGTCACTGTAATTAGAGTGGAGTGATATCAATGACGGCCCGAAGAGCCAAAGCCGCCGGCACCACGGTCGCTGTCGCTGAACTCATCAACGATCTCAAAATCTGCCTGCACCACCGGGACCAGCACTAACTGCGCGATACGCTCTCCCGGCTCCATCGTGAAGTTGGTATGGCCGCGGTTCCAGCAGGATACAAACAGTTGTCCCTGATAATCGGAGTCGATCAGCCCAACCAGGTTGCCGAGTACGATGCCATGCTTATGGCCAAGGCCTGAGCGAGGCAGAATCATCGCACACAGAGCGGGGTCTTCTATATGGATAGCCATACCGGTCGGTATCAGCTCGGTCTGACCCGGTTCCAGAATCAGTGTCTTGTCCAGGCAGGCGCGCAGGTCCAGACCTGCCGAGCCGGGTGTGGCGTAGCTGGGCAGCGGGAACTGGTCGCCAATGCGTGAGTCGAGAATTTTTACCTGGAGCTGCTGTTTCATATTCAAACCTTATCCTGAGCGGTGTTCATGGTGGATGCGATCTTCTCGATCAGTTGCCGAGCCAGTTGCTGCTTGCTACTCTGCGGCAGTGTTTCCTGGGTATCGGTCGTGACAAGAGTGACGAGATTTTCATCGCTGTTAAAGCCGATCCCTGGCTGTGATACATCGTTGGCGATGATCATATTGAGTTGCTTGCGGGTCAGTTTACTACGTGCGTAGTTGAGCAGATCACGCGTTTCTGCGGCAAAGCCGACCGTAAAGGGTGGTGCGGGCTGTGCTGCAATGGTGGCAATAATGTCCGGATTCTTGACCAGCCGCAGCTCCATGATCTCTTCATTGCCCTTCTTGATCTTATGTTCGGCGACGGCGACGGGTTTGTAGTCTGCGACGGCGGCTGCGCCGATAAACAGATCGCACGTCTCTATGTCAGCCAGTGAGGCGGCCAGCATCTGCTCGGCGGTTTCCACCTTGACCAGCTCTACCCGCGGCGGGACGCTGATATTCACAGGACCGCTGATCAGTTTGACGCGCGCACCGGCATCTACGGCAGCCTGGGCCAAGGCAAAGCCCATCTTGCCGGAGCTGTGGTTAGAGATGAAGCGCACCGGATCGATCGGTTCACGGGTGGGGCCTGCTGTGATGAAAACGGTTTTGCCGCTGAGACTGTGGCTTTCAAACTGCTCGGCAACTAACTGCGCCAATTGCTCAGGCTCCAGCATCCGACCCGGTCCGGTATCGCCACAGGCCTGTTCGCCTTCTGCTGGACCAAACAGCTTGATACCACGCTGTACAACGGTTGCGAGATTTGTCTGGGTGGCAATATCTCTCCACATCGCCTGATTCATGGCTGGTGCCAGACAGATGGGGGCATCAGTGGCCAGGCACAGCGTTGTCAGCAGGTCGTTGCCCATGCCAGCAGTCATGCGAGCGATAAAATCAGCGCTGGCCGGTGCAATCAGCACCAGGTCGGCCCACTTTGCCAGCTCTATATGGCCCATGCCAGCTTCTGCTGCGGGATCAAGCAGTTCCAGATGCACCGGATGACCCGACAGGGCCTGCAGTGTCAGTGGGGTGATGAACTCGGCGGCTGCCGGTGTCATGACCACGCGCACGTCAGCACTGGCCTTTTTCAGCAGGCGCGTCAGTTCGGCACTTTTATAGGCGGCAATGCCACCGGTAATGCCCAGCAGTATCTGGCGGTTGGTAAGTCTATGCATACCCTGAGAGTCCAGTTATTCCTTGTTTTTGCAGAAGGCGCTAAGATACCACCTGAGCAATGTTTTGCCCAGATTGAGCAATCACAAGGAGGTGATTATGGCCATCACAGACTGGCCGGCTGCAGAGCGGCCAAGAGAAAAGCTATTGGCGCAGGGTGCGGCGGCGTTATCGGATGCGGAACTGTTGGCGATCTTTCTGCGCACAGGGGTCAAGGGTAAGAGTGCGGTCGATCTGGCACGTGAACTGCTGCATCATTTCGGTGGGTTGAGGCGCCTGCTGGAGTGCTCTGAGCCGGAGTTTTGTCAGGCACATGGACTGGGCAGTGCCAAGTATGTGCAGTTGCAGGCGGTGTTGGAGATGGCACGCAGGCATCTCGAGGCGAGTCTGAGTCGAGGTTCGGCACTGGACAGCCCACAGACCGTCAAGCGCTATCTGACGGCACAGCTTCGACATGAGCCGCGGGAGGTGTTCTCCTGTCTGCTGCTGGATAACCACCATCGTGTGATCCATTACGAGGCTCTGTTTCAGGGCACGATCAATGCGGCATCCGTCTACCCGCGGGAGGTGGTCAAGCTGGCACTGGCGCATAATGCTGCTGCGATGATCCTCGCGCACAACCATCCCTCAGGTATTGCCGAGCCCTCGATGGCTGATCGTCAGATCACCGACCGCCTCAAAAGCGCCCTTGAACTGGTCGATATCCGCGTGCTGGATCATATGGTGGTCGGCGACAGCGAGGTGATTTCGTTTGCTGAACGGGGCTGGATCTGAGGAGGTGGATAAAAAATCAACAATCAGCTGGCTTAATGGCGATAGTTCGGATAGTATATGCGCCCTCCTATCCCTTAATGGTACGGGATTCTGTTCGGATCATTGAACGCTCCGCCTGAGAGAGCATTGGTATTCGCTCTCAATAAACATCGGATAGGGTAAACGTAACTAACAATTTCAGGGTTAATGCAATGTCTCGAGTTTGCATGGTAACGGGCAAAGGCCCGATGACCGGGAACAATGTTTCCCACTCCAACCGTAAAACGCGTCGTCGTTTTCTGCCGAACCTGCACTGGCACCGTTTCTGGGTAGAGAATGAAAACCGTTTTATCCGTCTGCGTGTTTCTTCAAAAGGCATGCGTATCATTGATAAGAAAGGCATTGAAGTTGTTCTGAACGAACTGCGTGCCCGTGGCGAGAAGGTTTGAGGAGCTAGACGATGGCTAAGAAAGGCGCTCGTGAAAAGATTCGACTGGTTTCCTCTGCAGGAACAGGTCACTTTTACACTACCGACAAGAACAAGCGTAACACTCCGGACAAGTTCGAATTCAAGAAATACGATCCTGTTGTCCGTCAGCACGTGATCTACAAGGAAGCCAAGATCAAGTAATATTGATCTCAGCTGACAAGACTGGCAACTGCTCCTGCGTTGCCAGCATACTGCACATCTCTGTGCATAAAAAAGCCCGGACTCAGTGCCGGGTTTTTTTCGTTTTGTGCTCTGCAATCTGCTACTGTCAGGATGCGTTTTAGTTGTGACTTTGTCATTCCCATGTGGAGCTGAATAAGATGGTGCGACTGATCCCTTTTGTGTTTGTGCTGCTCTGGAGTACCGGCTTTATCGGCGCCAGATATGCGTTGCCGTGGATTGAGCCTTTCAACCTTCTGTTTATCCGCATGCTGATGACCCTGGCGGTTTTTCTGCTGCTGATTGTTATTTTCCGGGCAAGTTGGCCCTCGCGGCGCAATGCCGGGCACCAGATGGTAGTTGGGTTGCTGGTGCATGCTGCTTATCTCGGGGGCGTCTTTGCGGCGATCCGTTGGCAGCTGCCAGCCGGGGTGACGGCCTTGATTGTGGGTCTGCAACCGCTGCTGACCGCAGTGATGTCCTGGTATTGGCTGCATCAGCGCCTGCACTGGCAGCAATGGCTGGGACTGGTGGCCGGTCTGGCCGGTGTCTGTATAGTCCTGCTCAGCGGGCTGCAGGGGCAGCAGTTTGAGGTGAAGTTTGTTGCCTTGATTGCTGTGCTGCTGGCGCTATTGGGTATATCGGTCGGTACCCTGTATCAGAAACGCTTCGGTGCGGGTGTGGATCTGTTGACCGGTTCTTTCTTTCAGTACCTGTCGACCGTGATCAGCATGGGCATTCTCACCTGGTTGTTTGAGACGGGCGAGATCGTCTGGCATCCTGAACTGATCGGTGCACTGCTGTGGTTGGTGTTCGGCCTGTCGGTGGGAGCGATTCTGCTGCTGATGCTGATGATTCGCCGTGGCGAAGTCTCGCGAGTGGCCAGCTACTTCTACCTGGTACCCCCGCTGACGGTGCTGGAGGCCTGGTGGCTGTTTGATGAGCAGTTGTCATGGCTGGCACTGTTGGGTATTGCGGTGACCGTAGTCGGTGTATATAAGGTACTGCGCGCGCCTGCCGTTGCCAAATCCTGATGTCGGGGAAGAGAGAAAGTCATGCCTGAGTTACCTGAAGTTGAAACGACCTGCCGAGGGATCGAGCCTCATGTTACAGGGCGTCATGTCAGTCGACTGGTGGTGCGCCAGCCGCGGCTGCGCTGGCCGGTTCCTGCAGAGTTGACGGAGCTGCTGCCTCAGAGAAGGGTTCTGCAGGTGTCACGCCGTGGCAAGTACCTGTTGATCGGTTTTGATCAGGGGGATCTGCTGGTGCATCTGGGGATGTCGGGCAGTCTGCGGATATTGCCGCAGGGGGCGCCGGCAGGTAAGCATGACCATGTTGATCTGGAGCTGGATAATGGCCAGTTGTTGCGCCTCACGGATCCGCGTCGCTTTGGTTCTGTGCTATGGCAGCCCAGAGGCACGGAGCATCCGTTGCTGGCCAGGCTGGGGCCTGAGCCACTTGGTGATATGTTTGATGCCGAATACCTGTATGCTTGTTGTAAGGGACGACGCTGCGCGATCAAACAGTTGATCATGGATAGCCACGTTGTAGTGGGTGTCGGCAATATCTACGCCAGCGAGGCGCTGTTTGCCGCAGGAATAGATCCCAGAAGAGCTGCGGGGCGTATATCAGCTGAGAGGCTGGCGCGTCTGGTGATCGAGATCAAGCGTATACTCGGTTATGCGATCCAGCGTGGCGGTACAACACTGCGTGATTTTGTCGGAGGCGATGGCAAGCCCGGTTATTTTCAGCAGGAATTATACGTCTATGGCAGAGCAGGTGAGCCCTGTAAAACCTGCGCAGCACCTCTGAAAGAGATCAAACTCGGGCAGAGAAGCAGTGTATTTTGTAGTTATTGTCAGAAGTAGCGCTTTGGCACCAAGCGAGTAATTGTTATGAATAGTGCATTTGGCTGGATCAATACCAGTACCGACGAAGTGAAAGAGAGTAACGAACAGCGCGAGCGTCTGCGCGATAAGCTGGCCTTGCATCAGTGGCTGGCCCGGCGCGAGGTGTTTCAGGTCGGTGATGGTGCTGTGCATTGTGAGCTTTACGAACATGCACCGGATTCGCCGATTCTGCTGTTTTTACCCGGACTGGGCACCTATTGTGAGCTCTATGCCGAGCTGCTGGGGCGTGTATCCGAAGCAGGCTTCAATGTTGTGGGCGTTGATATGCGTGGCCATGGCTACTCGAAAGGGGAGCGGGGCGACTATCGTGTCGAGCAGGTTGTCGAAGACCTGCAGCAGGTGCTTGATTATCTTCAGCAGCGCTTCTCGGGTCCTGTCGGGGTTTATGGTTACTCGATAGGTGGTTTGCTGGCGGCGGCCCTGGCCGAGCGTGATGAAAGAGTGAAGTCGGTACTTTGCGGAACGCTGCTACTGACCGAAGAGGCGCCCGATTTTCTGCATCAGTTAGGTTGGAGCTGGACCTGGGGGAGCGCGATGCTGTTCCCTTCCTGGAAGCTGCCGCTGAAGTCAGTACTGGATTATGATCGATTGCTGGCGTCTCATCCTGCCAGGGAGGAGATTAAAAACGATCCGAGACTGATCTACGACTATCCTCTGGGAACCCTTGCCAGTCTGTTCACTTATCGTAGTGGTGTGATGCAGCAAGCCTATGATTTCAAAGCAGCAATTATTCATGGGACTCGCGATGATGTGCTTTCGATCGCCTATTCGCAGCGTATCATCAAAGCGATGAAGCATCCTTTCACCCTGCTTCCTGTTGAGGATGGTGGTCACATGTTGCCCTGGGATGACCCTGTGCTTCTGGCCGGGATGACGGCTGAGTGGTTCAGAAAGACGCTGGTCTGAATCGAGCTGAGCAGGATCTGTGTCATCAAGACGTCATTGCGATGTCACTGTAGTGTCATCCTGCGCTCTTCATAATCTTCTGATCTATCCGGATCAGGAGACAGTATGCGAATCCTCTATGCGGTACAGGGTACGGGCAACGGGCACATCACACGGGCTCGCGTGATGGCGCCCGCTTTGCAGCAAGCTGGTATACAGGCAGATTATCTGTTCAGTGGGAGAGATCCTGATGCCTACTTTGATATGGAGTGTTTTGGCCAGTATCAGACGCGTACCGGCCTGACTCTGGCCACTCATGGCAGCAAAGTGTCAAAGTGGCAGACTCTGAGGAAGAGTCGAGTCGGTGAGTTTTACCGTGATGTGCGTAATCTGGACCTGAGCGCTTATGAGCTGGTACTGACCGACTTCGAGCCAGTTGCGGCTTGGGCGGCTTGGCGACAGAAGCGACGTTGTATAGGGCTGGCGCATCAATACGCCTTGTGTTTTCCTTTACCCGGCACTGAAAAAGCACCCTTGCTCAAGCAGGCCGTTTCTCTCTTTGCGCCGACAGATATCCGGCTGGGCATACACTGGCAGGCATTTGATGCTCCGATTCTGCCTCCGCTGATACTGCCTCAAACCTATCCCCTGCATCATGATGCGTCAACGATACTGGTCTACCTTCCGTTTGAGGACGGTGCAGAGGTCCGGCACTGGTTGCTGCAGTTTCCCGAATATCAGTTCAGAATTTACCTGAAAACCGAAACGCCAGGTTGTGAAGGGAATCTCACCTTTTTACCCTTGTCGCGTGAAGGGTTTCAGCAGGATCTTGCACGTTGCGGTGGTGTGATCTGTAATGCGGGGTTCGGGCTGTGCAGTGAGGCGATGCAAAGTGGCAAGAAGCTGTTAGTGAAACCGCTGAAGGGCCAGGTAGAGCAGTATTCGAATGCGGTGATCCTTGAGCAGATGCAGCGTGCGAGTATTCTTCAGGATTTCGATAAAACGTTGATGAGAACCTGGTTGAGCCGGGCTGGCGCTGATGAGATGAGACTTCCGGATGTTGCCGGAAGAGTTGCGCGCTGGCTTAAAGAGGGTGCTGTTGAGTCGCCACAGGAGCTGGCGAATCAGCTCTGGTAAAGCGGCTAAGATAAAAGCAGGTGTGACAGAAGTGGTTGGACAGAAATAGCTGTGACAAAAACAGGTGTGGCGGTTGGCTGAATAAGCAGAATTAAAAGTGTTCAGGCCTGAAAAGGCAAAAGGGGTGTATTATCCATAATACACCCCTTTCATTTGGCGATCCTATCCTTGCGCTCCAAAGCCATAAGGCTTCTGCCATCCAAGCATCCATGGCCGCATGCTCTGCCGTCCTTTAGTATCGTCCGTGAACAGGAGATCCATGTGACCTATTATGGACTATGAGAAAAATCTTGATATAGGAGTTTTTCCTAATTATACATTCCGTTTTAAATGTATAATTAAGTATTATATTTCAACATGTTATGATTGTCGTGCAACCAGCTTAAATGATATGAATCAGATGACTACCCATCGATAATATAGGTGGGTCTGACTGTTATAAGTGGTATTCATAACTGATCCCCGCTTTATGACCTCAGAGGCTGACCTGCATCATCTGTCAACGCCCCGTGATTGGAGTAGAATAGTGTTAAATATCATGAGGCGGCGCACTGGTGCCATCAGTCAGCGTCATACATCTGTCATCTTTGTGTCGTCCAATTAAGCTCTTGAATAGGAACTGTGCCGTGGGATTTACAAACAGCCAGCGTTTTTTTCCGGAAACCCGTATGCGCCGGATGCGAGCGGATGATTTCAGCCGTCGACTGATGCGCGAAAACATCCTGACACCGGATGATCTGATCTATCCGATGTTTGTTATTGAAGGTAAGGGGCAGCGTGAAGCCGTGTCTTCGATGCCCGGAATAGAGCGCATGTCGATTGATCTGCTGGTGGAGGAAGCCAGGCTGCTGGTGAGTCTGGGTATTCCGGCGATGGCGCTTTTTCCGGTTGTCGCAGCCGGTGCCAAATCCGAGTTTGCCGAAGCGGCCTATGACCCCGATGGTCTGGCGCAGCGTGCAATCAAAGCGGTTAAGGATGCCTGTCCGGAGCTGGGTGTGATCACCGATATTGCGCTGGACCCTTACACCACACATGGTCAGGATGGCATTATTGATGATAAAGGCTATGTGCTGAATGATCGTACTGTCGAAACTCTGATGCAGCAGGCGTTGTCACACGCCGAAGCAGGGGCAGATGTGGTGGCGCCGAGCGATATGATGGATGGCCGTATCGGGGCGATTCGTGAAACTCTGGAAGCCGAGGGGTTCGTCAATACCCGCATCATGGCCTATTCTGCCAAGTATGCCAGTGCCTATTATGGCCCCTTCCGTGATGCGGTGGGGTCAGCGGCGAATCTGGGCAAGAGCAACAAGTTCAGCTACCAGATGGACCCGGCCAACTCGGATGAGGCGTTGCATGAGGTGGCGCTGGATCTGGCCGAGGGCGCCGATATGGTGATGGTCAAACCGGGCATGCCCTATCTGGATGTCGTGCGTCGCGTTAAAACCGAGCTGAAGGTGCCGACTTTCGTGTATCAGGTCAGTGGCGAATATGCGATGCATATGGCGGCATTTCAGAATGGCTGGCTGGATGAACGCAGTGTGATGCTGGAATCGCTGCTGGCGTTTAAACGGGCAGGAGCCGATGGCATCCTGACCTATTTTGCTGTCAGAGCCGTAAAAGCCCTGCAGCAGTAGACAATTTTGTAAACAGGAACCCATGTCGATGAGTGAAGAAGCGCTGTTGCTGAACGAGCAGGTTGAGGAGCAGGTGACGGCCGAGGCGGCTGCTGCTCTGCTGGAGAGCCGGGAGATTCTGCCGACCATAGACCCGATAGAGGAGGTGCCGGTTGATCTGAAGGCTTCGGAGCTCTATATCAACCGTGAACTCAGCCATCTTCAGTTCAACGTGCGAGTCCTCGAGCAGGCACTGGATGAGAGTTATCCACTGCTGGAGCGACTGATGTTCCTGTTGATCTTTTCCAGCAATCTGGATGAGTTTTTTGAGATACGTGTTGCTGAGCAGATGCGTCAGCTCAAGTATGGGCGCGAGGATGTCGGTCCGGATGCACTGCATCCGCAGAAGGTGCTGGAGAAGATTCGCGAAATCAGCGAAATCAATGTTGAGCGCCAGTACAAGATCCTGAATGAGATCATGTTTCCGGCACTCGAGGCGCAGGGGATCCATTTCAAGCGCCGTGGCCTGTGGAATGATACTCAACGTGTCTGGATCAAGAACTTCTTCGAGGAGAAGGTGCTACCGGTGATCAGCCCGATCGGTCTGGATCCTTCACACCCTTTTCCGCGTCTGGTCAACAAGAGCCTTAACTTCATTGTGCAGTTGGAGGGTAAGGATGCCTTCGGTCGTGAGACAGGGCTGGCCATCATTCCTGCCCCACGCTCTCTGCCTCGTCTGATTCGTCTGCCGGATGAGTTGTGTGAGGGAGGAGAGAATCTGATCTTCCTGTCGTCTATCATCCATGAGTTCGCGGCCGAGCTCTTCCCGGGCATGAAGGTGCGTGGCTGCTATCAGTTCCGTATCACACGAAATGCCGATCTGAGCTTTGATCTTGAAGAGATCGAAGATCTGGCGCATACCCTCAGAGGTGAGCTGCATTCACGGAAGTTCGGGGATGCGGTCAGGTTGGAGGTGGATAACCGCTCGCCTCAGGATCTGATCACCTTTTTGCAGGAAGAGTTTCGCCTCGCCGACAGTAACGTTTACCGCGTGGACGGACCGGTTAACCTGACCCGCCTCAGTGCATTGAGTGAGTTGGTCGATCGCCCCGCACTGCACTGGCGACCTTTCACCCCTGGTATGCCCGGTAAACTGAGGACAGATAAGGATATTTTCACTATTCTGCGCAAAGGCGATATTCTGCTGCATCATCCTTTCCAATCATTTTCTCCGGTGCTGGATCTACTGCGTCAGGCGGCCAAGGACCCTGATGTGATCGCGATCAAGCAGACGCTCTATCGTACAGGGGTCAAGTCCGACATCGTCAACTCGTTGGTGGATGCTGCCCGTAACGGCAAGGAGGTGACGGTTGTCATAGAACTGCGTGCGCGCTTCGATGAAGAGAGTAACCTCAACCTGGCGAGTCGTTTGCAGGAGGCTGGTTGTCTGGTGGTTTATGGTGTGGTCGGTTACAAGACCCATGCCAAGATGGTATTGATCGTGCGTCGCGAGGGAAGCAACCTGGTGCGCTACTGCCATCTGGGTACCGGCAACTATCACTCCGGTACGGCGCGTCTGTACACAGATTACAGCTATCTGACCGCTGATGCCGATGTCGGCGAAGATGTACACAAGGTGTTCCAGCAACTGACTGGCATGGGCAAGATTCAGAAACTGAAGAAGCTGTATAACGCCCCCTTCACACTGCATGCCCGTATGCTGGAGCTGATCTACAACGAGATACGCCAGTATCAGGCTGGGCAGAATGGACATATCATCATCAAGGTGAATGGCTTGACCGAGCCGAAGCTGATCCGCGCGCTTTATGAGGCATCCCAGGCCGGTGTACAGGTCGATCTGATTATCCGTGGCATGTGCCGACTGCGTCCGGGACTCGAAGGCATTTCCGAAAATATTCGGGTGCACTCGATAGTCGGGCGTTTTCTTGAGCATACCCGCGTGTACTACTTTGCCAACAGTGGTGATCCGCTGGTGTACTGCAGCAGTGCCGACTGGATGGAGCGTAACATGCTGCACCGTGTTGAAACCGGCTTCCAGTTGACCGGCAAGAACGCAGAGCGCATCAAGAACGAACTGGATTATTACCTGCAGGATAATACCCAGAGCTGGGAGCTGCATTCAGATGGCAGCTATGCGCTGCAGAAGCCGGCAGAGGGTGAAGAACGCTTCTGTGCACAGCAAAAACTGCTGGAAGAGTTTGCTGTGCTCTGATCCCGAGAGGCTTCACGCCTGGTTTCAGCGCCCAGTCCTGTTTATCTGATCGCTGAAACCTGATCGTCGAAACCAGTCCGATAATCGGGATGGATAAAGCAGTAACCGGTAGCCTTGAGCTTCTGGTTACTGCAGCGTTTGCTGCCACCACGACGAATGATCCGGTGCTCGGTGATCTCGCTGCCAGTCTGCTCTGCCAGCCACTGCATCACCTCGGACAGGGGCACCGGCAGGTCGTCACTTGCCAGATAGCAGTCGGCCAGTTGCTCGCCAGCCATGTGTAGCTTGATCAGGTGGGCTAACACGCCAGCGCAGTCATCACGATGAATCCGATTGCTGAAATGTACCGGTTGATCCGGCGCAGCGATTCCGGCAATTACCTGATTAATCAGGTGGTTACGGCCCGGTCCGTAGATGCCTGAAAAGCGCACTATGCTGCACGGAATGCCGCATTCAAGCGCGAGCCTCTCCCCCTCCAACAGAGCCTTGCCGCTGAAGCCTTCTGGCTCGGTGGGGCTATCCTCATCGACCCATTCGCCATTCGCCTGATGATAAACACCACTGCTGCTGGCCAGGAAAAGATGTCTGGGTGATGCCGGAAGCGCTGCCAGCAAGTGCTTCAGATTCTCGATATAGGCTTGCCGGTATCCCTCCTCGGTGTGATCCGTGGCACTGGCCAGCCAGACCAGATATTCACACTCCGGCAGTGCGCTCAGCGTGGCGGGGTCACTCATATCCGCGGCAATTCCCTTTATGCCTGCAGGCAGCTGGTTTATATTACGGCGAATGCCATGGACGCTGGCGCCCTCAGCGATTAACTGAAGGCCGAGTGCCGATCCGACATCTCCGCATCCTGCAATCAGAATGCTGGTCTGGTTCATATGGGTCTCCTTGCGGTATAAGTCGTTATCTTAACAGAGGAAAGCGCATGACGCTGACAGAGCTACGTTACATTGTCACCCTGGCCCAGGAGCAGCACTTTGGCCATGCCGCTGAGCGGTGCTATGTGTCACAGCCGACGCTCTCCATCGCAGTCAAAAAGCTGGAAGAGGAGCTGGGTGTTGCCCTGTTCGAGCGCAGCAAGAGCGCAGTCAGAGTCACGCCGATCGGTGCCAAGGTGATCCGTCAGGCGCAGATCGTGCTGGAACAGGCAGATATCGTGCGCGATCTGGCCAAGCACGGACGCGATCAGCTCGCCAGTCCGCTGCGTGTGGGGGCCATCTACACGATCGGCCCCTATCTGTTTCCGCAGTTAATCCCTGAAGTACAGCAACTGGCCCCACAGATGCCACTTTATATTGAAGAGAATTTCACAGAAAAGCTGCGCATCAAGATACGTAACGGCGAGCTGGATGCGATCATCATCGCCCTGCCTTTCAACGAGGCGGATGTATTGACGCGCGCGATCTTCGATGAACCTTTTGTCATGGTGATGCCGAAAGATCATCCTCTGACCCAGCAAAAGGAGGTTGATCCTGCCGTGATGGGCGAGGAGAGGATGCTGCTGCTGGGCGAGGGGCACTGTTTCCGCGATCAGGTGCTGGAGGCCTGCCCGACACTCAATAACACCCTGCATGGCCAGCATCTGTTGAATGAGGGTAGCTCACTGGAAACGATCCGCATGATGGTGGCTTCAGGACTGGGCAGCAGTGTGTTGCCGTTGTCAGCGGTGGAGGGCCATCCATCCACACCTCTTGTTGCTGTTCGCCCTTTCCGTTCTCCTCCACCAATGCGCACCGTGGCTCTGGCCTGGCGCGCCAGTTTTCCACGTCCACAGGCGATAGAAGTGCTGGTGCAAGCGATCAATCGCTGTCAGGTGAAGCCTGTGGATAACAGCTGATGCCACTGTTACACCCGGCATCCGAAGTCACCCAGCTCAAGGGCGTGGGCGCCGCGCTGGCGCTCAAGCTCTCGCGTCTGGGCATACACACGCTGCAGGATCTGCTGCTGCATCTGCCGTTGCGCTATCAGGATCGTACCCGTATCAGCCCGCTTGGCGCCTTGCGCCCGGGTGATGAAGTGGTGGTACAGGGAGAGATCCGTGTCAGCGATGTGGTGATGGGGCGGCGCAGAAGTCTGCTGTGTCGAATACAGGATGGCACCGGTACACTGAGCTTGCGTTTTTTTCATTTCTCGGCTGCACAGAAGCTGGCGCTGGCACCGGGTAAAACAATCCGCTGCTTTGGCGAAGTCAGGCCTGGCGCGGGTGGGTTGGAAATTGTTCACCCAGAATACCGTGCCGTCAGCAGTGATATACCGGTGCCGGTAGAAGAGACCCTGACTCCGGTTTATCCACTGACGGAAGGACTGCAGCAGGCGCGTATTCGCAGCTTGATACGCCAGGTGCTGACGTTGCTGGGTCAGGACCTGCTTGAAGACCTGTTGCCTGAACATCTGCGCAAGCAGTGGAAGCTGCCGTTGCTGGCTGAGGCGATTCGTTATCTGCATCAGCCACCGGTGGATGCTAATCAGCACCTGCTGCTGGAGGGGATGCATCCGGCCCAGCGCCGTCTCGCTTATGAGGAACTGCTGGCGCATCATCTGTCGCTGTTGAAAATCCGACAGCAGATTCGCAATCAGCCTGCTCCTGTTCTCAAGGCAACAGGTGTGTTCAGCGAACCCTTTCTACAACAACTACCCTTTTCTCCGACTGGAGCGCAGCGGCGTGTAGTGAGTGAAATCGCTGAGGATCTGCTCAAAGGCGTGCCTATGCTGCGTTTGATTCAGGGGGATGTCGGGTCGGGCAAAACACTGGTGGCCGCTCTGGCGGCGTTGCAGGCGGTCGAGAGCGGTTATCAGGCTGCCATCATGGCGCCTACTGAAATACTGGCCGAGCAGCATCTGCTGAATTTTACCCAATGGTTTCAGCCACTGGGTCTGCGTGTGGGCTGGCTGGCTGGCAAGGTGAAGGGTAAGCAGCGTCAGGCCCAGCTTGAGGCGATGGCGAACGGTGAATCTCAGGTGATCGTCGGCACTCATGCTCTGTTTCAGGAGGATGTGGTATTTAAGCGCCTGGCGCTGGTGGTGATTGATGAGCAACACCGTTTCGGTGTGCATCAACGTCTGAGCCTGCGGGAGAAGGGCTGCCAGGGTGGTATGGCACCGCATCAACTGATCATGACCGCGACACCGATTCCACGCACGCTGACGATGAGCGCCTACGCCGATCTCGATTGCTCCATCATCGATGAACTACCTCCCGGCCGTACACCGGTAAATACCGTGGTGATCGCCGACAGCCGGCGCGATCAGGTTATCGACAGGGTGCGTCAGGCTTGCAATGAGGGCAGGCAGGCTTACTGGGTCTGTACGCTGATTGAGGAGTCGGAAGTGTTGCAGTGTCAGGCGGCAGAAGTGACGGCTGAGATGCTCCAGGAGCAGTTACCGGAGTTGCGAATCGGACTGGTACACGGGCGGATGAAATCCACCGAGAAGGCTGATGTGATGGCCCGCTTCAAGTCGGCTGAACTGCAGCTGCTGGTGGCTACAACAGTGATTGAAGTGGGTGTGGATGTACCCAATGCCAGCCTGATGATCATTGAAAATCCGGAGCGACTTGGACTGGCACAGCTGCATCAGCTGCGCGGGCGAGTCGGACGTGGCTCGGTGGAGAGTTTTTGTGTGCTGATGTATCAGGCGCCGCTGTCGCGTCAGGGGCGCGAGCGACTGGGGGTGATGCGTGAAACCAATGATGGTTTTCGTATTGCCGAGAAAGACCTTGAGTTGCGAGGGCCGGGTGAGGTTCTTGGTACGCGTCAGACCGGCATGATGCAGTTCAGAATTGCCGACCTGCAACGCGACAGTGATCTCCTTTTGCGTGTCCGCGAGACGGCGCCACAACTGAATGGTACCCCTGCGCTTGGGGAGGCGCTGATCAGGCGCTGGTTGGGTCGTAGCGAGGCCTATGCTCAGGTATAATCAGCCCCTTACGCCTCTGATTCGGGAGGCGAAGAATCCATGACAGGCTACGAGAAAGATGCAACCCACTGAACAGCAACTTGAGATGATTAAACAGCAGTTAGGCAGAGCTCCGCGGGGCATTGTCAGTGTCGCCTGGGCGACTGAAGCCGGTGTGCCGGTGGTGCTGCAGATGCGTTCACTGGTGGGTGGTAAACCTTTTCCGACGCTCTTCTGGCTCAGCTCAAAGGATCTGGATCGTGAGCTGGCGCGCATCGAGAGCACCGGCTGGATCAAGCAGATGGAGCAGGAGTTGCAGACGGATGCAGAACTGCGTGAAATCTATCGACAGCAACAGCAGGCTTATGTTGATCTGCGTTGGCAGCTGATGGATCCTGAAGACAGGGCTTCCATAGAGGAGCAGGGCTTCACGGATCTTTTTAATCAGTTGGCGATCGGTGGAATTGCGCAGTGGGACCGAGTGCGTTGTTTGCACATGCAGTATGCCCATCATCTGGTGGCGGATAATCTGATCGGGCAGCGGCTGGACAAGGAGTTCGGGTTGAATGAACTGCAGATCCGGCTCTGAGAGAGATCTCGCAGCAGAAAGCAAAAAAGGCGATCACTGATCGCCTTTTTTGATGGGACTGACCCGTCCTGAATAAGGTTTATTCCGTTGATCAGGCCTGGCCTGTCAGAACCTTGTACTTGTCCATCAGCATATCCGTGGTTTCGACATGCTCAGGGTCTTTCGGGATACAGTCGACAGGGCAAACTTCGACGCACTGCGGTGTGTCATAGTGGCCGACGCATTCGGTACATTTATTCGGGTCGATCACATAGATCTCTTCACCGGGAGAAATCGCCTCATTAGGGCACTCCGGCTCGCAAACATCACAGTTGATGCATTCATCGGTGATTAACAATGCCATGACGGCTACCTCATTGACTCAAATGACTTATTTTGCCTGACTCAGGTGCTGTTTCAGTGCGGCTGATACCGCTGGCGGCACGAACTGGTCAACATTTCCACCCAGCAGGGCGATCTCTCTTATCAGGGTCGATGAGATGAAAGAGAGATGTTCTGCGGGTGTTAAAAACATGCTTTCAACATGGGGTGTCAGCTTACGATTCATATTGGCCAGCTGAAACTCATACTCAAAGTCCGACACCGCCCGCAATCCTCGCAGGATGATGTTCGCGTCTACCTGATGAACCAGATCAGCCAGCAGACAGTCAAATCCAACAACTTCAACATTTGGCAGATGTATGAAGGTATCTTCCGCCAGCTTGACCCGCAGGTCCAGCGGCAGGAGTGGATTCTTCTTGGTGCTGGCAGCCACTGCCAGAACAACCTTGTCAAACAGCTTGGCTGCACGCTCGACCAGATCGGCATGGCCGTTGGTAATTGGATCAAAAGTGCCAGGATAGACAGCTGTATTCATTTTGTCCCCGCAGCGCATCAGCTAGATATTTTCCGCGGATGTTAGCCGAATTACGTTGGGCATACAAATACAAAAATGGATGATACATTAACCAAATGGCATAAAACAAATAATTTTATAGTTCATTCTGTTATATGAAAATAAATCTATCACTCCCAGACTCCTGTTGTTTATGACACTTTTGTGAAAGTGTGACACCGATGGTTGAGTGCAGCTATTCATGTGGTAGATTAAATCCAGTTAATATAAAAACTTACCGAGTATCCCGCAGGTACTTTGATAAACCGTTGATTGCAGGCCGGGGATCAGGAGGTGTTGTGGTCAGGAAAACCAAAGCTGAAGCAGAGCAGACACGTCAGCAGCTGCTGGAAGTGTCGATGCGTATTTTTTCTGAAAAAGGGTTGGCCAATACCTCGTTGAAAGAGATTGCTGCTGAGGCGGGAGTCACGCATGGTGCGCTCTATTGGCATTTTAAAAACCGTGATGAGCTGCTGAGGCAGCTCTATTTCCAGGTGGAGTCGCCATTCGAGGCTCAATATATCGAGCAGCAGCAGGCCGCCAGGCAGAATGCGCTGGACGCACTGACACTCTATCTCAAGGGGATTGTCAGTGTGATGGCATCCGAACCGCTACAGCAGCAGGGCTATCGGCTGTTCCGCTTGCAGACGGCAAATCGGCCTGAGTTATTGCTACTGGAGGAGCAGCTCAGCGCTGATGCTGAAGAGTGGCGTGGTTATATCCGCTCTTTTCTGAAAGTGGCGCAGAAGAAGAAAGAGCTGAAGAAGAAGGCGAATATCGATCATCTTGCGGATAACCTGTATATCGCCATCTTTGGATTACTGGACCAGGCGTTGCTGGCACCGGACCGATTCAATCTGGCGAAAACAGGGCCCGCTCTGGTGGATATGATGATGCTGGGGTTGCGGGCTCAGGCTGCGAAGTAATCAGCTATTCACGGTGATGGTGTTTCGGGCAGTTGAGGTGGGTTATAACGATACAGGCGTGAGACCACCTGCCCGGCGGTCTTTTCCCGTAACAGTTCCCAATGCTGCAAGATACCCTGAGGCACCCACTCTGCCTCGGTCTCAAGGTAGATGAGTGAGCCATCACGCAGCAGATTACGTGATTCCAGCAATATCGCTACCTTCTCGATCAACTGCTTGCGAAAGGGCGGGTCGAGAAATACCAGATCATAGCGTGCCTCTTCGTCAGTCACTCGCTGTTCAAGCCAACTCATGGCTGAGGCTGCTATCACTTCAGCATTCTGAGCTTTGAGCAGTTGCAGATTGCTCTTCAGTTGGTTCACCACCTCGGGTGCCTGATCCACAAACGTGACATGCTGCGCCCCTCTGGATAGTGCTTCCAGCCCCAGGGCACCGCTGCCACAGAAAAGATCAAGACAGTTTGAGCCGGCTGTATAGGCCTGCAGCCAGTTAAAAAGTGTTTCTCTGACGCGGTCGGGCGTGGGGCGCAGCCCTTCTATCGCCGGGAAAGGGATCTTGCGACTACGCCATTCACCCCCAATGATCCGCAACACGGACTCCTCTACGGGTAGCTTCGGTCTCGGGCGGGCGGCACTGTTGCGACGGCTCATGATAGATAACTCTCAATAGGGTTGCAGCATGATACGGATGGTGGTCGCTGGCGGCAGCAGGTTACTGATGACCTCGTGCATTTGCGCCAGTGTGACCGTCTCCAGAGTGTTCAGGAACGCCTGATGGCTATCCGCAGGCAATTGATAACGGGCCAGTAGATTCAGCCAGCGACGTTGTCCGTCCGGGTCATCCAGAATCTGCCGGGTCTGTTGCATCAGAGCACGGCTGGACTGTTGCAGCAGCTCATCAGTCAGGTGTTGTTGCAGATGATCCAGCAGCATCTGCTCTGTCGGCAAGTGCTCAGGCGACGGATGCGACAGCAGTATGGCGACATATCCCATCGGGCTCATCGGACTCCAGACCAGGCGATACTCCGGCTGCCCCGGCAGGGGTTGCAGCAGCAACTGTGTCAGCAGATCGGCACTCAGACGCTGGCGTGCCAGGGCTTCGGGTGTATCGGGCCTTTTCAGTGGCCAGGCATGCAATTGGTGATGTTCACTCTGGTAGCCCTGCAGCAGTAGCGGTTCTGGCTGCTGACTTAAGGGCTGTTCGCTCGACTGTGGATCCATTTCTCTTTGCGGCGCGGCTGATGCATCAAGATTCAGTGATGGACCGCTTAAGGTGATGAGCCACGGCAGTTGCAGCACCGCAGTGGCATAATCCCCAGTTTCCGCAGTATTCGCATTCGACATAGCCGCCAATTGGCTCATGGCTACTTGCAACAACCTCGGCTGAGGGCTCTGGGTCTGGATATAGCGCTCTGCCTGGATGCGCTGGCGCAGGGCGTCGCTGTCAATCGTCGCCGGCTGTTGCAGCAGACCGGTAAGGGACTCAAGCTGAGATGGTTGAGGCATGCCCGGGCTGATGATCTCCAACAGCAGATGGTCAGCGGCATCCGTCAGGCTGATCTGCCAGCCCCATGCCGAAACCTGCTCCTGCAGTGCCGGTGATGCCAGATGCTGATTGATCCCCTCGCTGATCAGTCGTTGCCTGTGCATATCCTGCTCACTGAGCGCCGGTCCGGTCATGATAAGCAGTTGAGTGTGCACTTGCTCCTGTTTCGGTTGTTCCAGCCAGTAGGCCTGGCGTTCGCTGGAGTAGCCTGTCTCCAGAAGCAATACATCTTCGCGCGTCAGGGTCTGCAGCAGCACGATGGCGATGGCGACTGCCCACATCAGCCAATACAGGTAACGGCGGTTGAAAAGTGGCTTATGTTCGGTGTTGTTCATATTTGCATCTGGCCGGTTAATGAATTCAGGCACTGTGGTAACATACGGAGCTCTTTATCGACTAATCCAAATTTTGCCTGGCGCAGATGTGCCGGCTTTAACTTTGCGGACAAGACAGATTTATGGAAGCGCTGAAAACCTGGATGCTCAACACTGGCCTGAACCCGGATATTCTGCCCTATATTCTGGGTGCTATCATCCTGATTGTGATTTTACTGGTGTATGTTTCTGCCAGAAAGAGATCATCGGATACCGATACGGGGACAGCAACTCAAGCAAAAGTTGATGTGGAGCAGGCGCCACCCGCTGAGTCTGAGCCGGCATCTGAGCCTATACCGGAGACGACAGCCGAACCAACGCCGGAACAGGCATCAGAACCTGCACCAGAGCCTGCACCTGCACCAGAGCCCGCGCCGCAGATAGTCGTAGAGGCCGCCTCTGTGGAGGAGGTTGAGGAAAAGGCTTCGTCACCACTGATCGAAGTGGAAGTGATCAAGCCGGAAGAGGCCGTGATCGCTGAGTCTGAAGAGGTAGCTGAATCTGAAGAGCTAGCTGAATCTGAAGAGCTAGCTGAATCTGAAGAGGACGCAGATGAACCTGTTGCAGCGCCAGCCGTTGAGGCAAAGGAAGTGCCGGTTGTAGAGCCTGCATCAGAGTCGGTAGAAGAATCAGAAAAGCCGGCAACTGCACCAGAGGTTGTGGCAGAAGCACCTGAGGTACGCAAACAACGCCTGTTTGAGCGAATAAAGAGTGGCTTGAGCCGAACCAAAGCCAACCTTACCGCGCAGCTCAGTGACCTGTTCAGCGGCAGCACCGAGATAGATGATGATCTGCTGGAAGAGATCGAAACATTGCTGCTGATGTCTGATGTCGGGGTGGATGCCACCACCGAGATCATCGGCAAGCTTACGGATCGTGTCGAGCGTAAACAGCTGAAAGATCCTCAGGCTCTGCGGGACGCTCTGAAGCAGGAGCTCAAGGCGTTACTCGGTGGTGCACAGCAGGGATTGCCGGCTGTGGATAGCAAGCCGATGGTAATTCTGATGGTCGGTGTGAATGGTGTCGGTAAAACCACCACCATTGGCAAACTGACCAAGCGCTTTCAGACTGAAGGAAAATCCGTGATGCTGGCTGCGGGTGATACTTTCCGTGCCGCTGCGGTCGAGCAGTTGCAGGTCTGGGGTGAGCGCAACAAGGTCCCGGTGATTGCGCAGCATACCGGTGCGGATTCCGCGTCGGTGATATTTGATGCGCTGCAATCTGCCAAAGCCAAAGGCATTGATGTGCTGATCGCTGACACGGCAGGGCGTTTGCAGAACAAGGATAACCTGATGCAGGAACTGGCCAAGGTGGTGCGCGTGATGCAGAAGCTGGATCCTACCGCTCCGCATGAAGTGATGCTGGTGCTGGATGCCGGCACCGGGCAGAACGCCATCAGCCAGGCCCGAGAGTTCAAGGAGGCTGTGGGTGTGACCGGTATTACCATGACCAAGCTGGATGGGACGGCGAAGGGCGGTATCATCTTTGCGGTTGCGAAGCAGTTTGATCTGCCGATCCGCTTTATCGGGGTGGGTGAGCAGTTGGATGATCTGCGCCCGTTTGACGCCGATGAGTTTGTTGACGCGCTGTTTGACTGAGTGCAGGTTTAAGGAGTTCGGCTGATCATGGCAGCAATCAGTTTTACCAATGTCAGTAAACGCTACGAAGGTGGCCACGATGCGCTGGTCGGTGTGGACTTCTCGCTTCAGTCAGGCGAGATGGCTTTTCTTACCGGGCATTCCGGAGCGGGAAAGAGCACGCTGTTGAAGCTGATCATGCTGATGGAGCGACCTTCGCGAGGCCAGGTGATGGTTGGCGATCAGGATCTGGCTCAGCTCCAGCGCAACATGATCCCCTGGCACCGCCGGAGGATCGGGGTGGTGTTTCAAAACCATCAACTGCTGTTTGATCGCAGTGTTTTCGATAACGTTGCCCTGCCGCTGCAGATCTCCGGTTATGATCCTGTTGATGCGGCCAGACGTGTGCGTGCGGCGCTGAGTAAGGTCGGTTTGCTGGAAAAAGAGCAGCAGAACCCGATCAGTCTTTCCAGCGGTGAGCAGCAGCGCATCGGTATTGCGCGCGCCATCGTGCACAAGCCGCAACTGCTGCTGGCAGATGAGCCGACCGGTAACCTCGACCCGGCACTGTCGGAAGATGTCATGCACCTGTTCGAACAGTTCAACCGCGTAGGCACCACCGTGTTGATTGCCAGCCATGACCTGTCGCTGATCAATCGCATGGGGCATCGTACCATCACCCTCAGCGGTGGAAGGCTGGTGTCCGGTGGATAAGTCGAATCGGCCCGATCAGGGGCAGAATACGCCACGCGGTGCCGTGGCCCATCGAGTGGATTTTCGTGACAAGCTGCGCAGTTGGTCGAACCACCATCTTGAGGTATCCGTGCAATCCCTGCGGCGGATGGTACTGACACCTGTCGCCACTCTGATGACACTGGCTGTGCTGGCAATAGCGCTGGCGCTGCCTGGCTTCATGCTGACGGCGCTGCAGAATATCCAGCAGCTGGGAGCCGGATGGGATACCGATCCGCGCATCGCGCTGTATATCGATGAAGCCGTCTCAGATGAGCGGGTTGAGCAGTTCAGTCTGGAGCTGATGCTGCATGATGGTTTGCGCAGCGTCGAGCTGATTGAGCGTGCGCGGGCTCTTCAGGACTTCAGTGAGTATTCCGGTTTTGGCGATATCCTGAGCTTTTTTGATGAGAACCCCTTGCCTGCGGTGGTGCTGGTGCTGCCGGTAGATCAGACGGAGCAGGGCCTGCTGACGTTACAGGCCGACCTGGATGCACTGCCTGAAGTGGAGGAGGCTGTAGTGGATATGCTCTGGATCCAGCGCTTACAGGCTTATATCAGTCTGGCGGAGCGCTTCAGCTGGGTATTGGCGGGGCTGCTGGGGCTGACGGTGTTGCTGGTAGTGGGTAACACCATCCGCATGACGCTGGAAAGCCGCCGCGATGAGATCATTGTGGCCAAACTGGTCGGTGCGACTGATGCCTGGGTAAGACGCCCTTTTCTCTACTCCGGATTCTGGTACGGGCTATTGGGTGCGATTCTGGCCTGGCTGTTGATTCAGGTAGCATTGTTGCTGATGACCGATACCGTCAACCAACTGGCACAGCTCTATATGAGCGGCTTCAGTGTGCAGGGGTTGGGTGTGAAAGGCAGTCTGATGCTGCTGCTGACAGGCCTTCTGCTGGGAGTAAGCGGTGGCTGGTTGGTCACAGGTCGACATTTGCGGGATATTGAACCCACCTGATCGTGCTGTTTATAACCGCGCCAACCAGCGCGGCACCTTTTCGCAATAGGCCCGGTACGCCGGGCCGTGCAAACGTGTCAGTTCCCGCTCTTCAGATAGTGCCTGACGCATCAGTACTGCGACACCCACTACCAGACACGCAAGTGAAAACAGGCTTGGCAAAGCCAGAAAAAATCCCAGTTGCGCCGTCATCACTGCCAGGTAGGTTGGATTGCGGCTGTAACGGAAAGGGCCCTCAGTAATCAGCGGCGGCGGATGTGAAGTATCTATCCCCGAGCGCCAGTCACTGCCAAGAAACCCCTGTATAAAACTTACCAGACCGAAAGCTATCAGCAGCAGCAATACACCTACAAACAATACAACCGGCTGATACAGCCAGGGCAGGATGCCAAGCCATCCATCCACCTCTGGCCAGATCACGCGTACCACGCAGATACCGAGAATTGCCGCTCGGAAAAAATTGAACAGCTGGCGATGCCACCAAGTGCCGGACCTGCTTGCCCCATAATGGATCACTGCATAACCGACGCGCTGCTGTTGGCCCAGCACACGACAGGAAAAAAGCACACCTATCATCAGAAAGAAGGCCGCCAGAAAGTATCGGGTAAAGAGATCGAAGTCCATTTGTTGTCTGTTTTCCAGTGGTTGCTAATATGAGATTCCATGTGACCATGAACTGATATTGAACTCAAGATATTGTCGTATGTGCAGCATCTCTTCGCTGTGCTTGCATTTTGCCTTCTGTAACGGTATTTTTTCCTGTCCCTTATTCGGCTCTGGCTGGCAAAGGGAGCGGCGGGAACTTTTTCATACCGCCAGGTATCATAAGCACGACGAGAAAACTGTTGAACTTTAATGAGGTTATTTCTGAATGGGCAAGAGCTTGCAAGTCATTGAACACCTGTCACCGGGTAGCAATGTAAATGCCTATGTACAGACCGTAGGTTCGATTCCGATTCTGACTGCTGACGAAGAGCGCGAACTGGCAGAACGCCTGTTTTACCAGAACGATCTGGAGGCAGCCCGTCAGTTGGTTCTGTCGCACCTGCGCTTTGTTGTCCATATTGCAAAATCCTACTCCGGTTACGGGCTGCCGCTGGCTGACCTGATCCAGGAAGGTAACGTTGGCCTGATGAAGGCAGTAAAACGTTTTGATCCATCAGTTGGTGTGCGCCTGGTATCGTTTGCAGTGCACTGGATCAAGGCCGAGATGCACGAATTTATTTTACGCAACTGGCGTATCGTCAAAGTGGCAACAACCAAGGCACAGCGTAAGCTGTTCTTCAATCTGCGCTCGCAGAAGAAGGGCCTGGGCTGGATGACCAATGATGAGGTGTCTGCCGTTGCTGAAGATCTGGGTGTTGATTCTGCTGTCGTGCGTCAGATGGAAGGCCGTATGGCCTCGTTTGATACCGCATTTGATGGTGCTCCGGATACCGATGATGACATAGTCGCCTGGTCGCCCTCCATGTATCTGGAAGATGTCGATGCTGATCCTGCCATGCAGTTCGAAGAGTCTAACTGGGAGGAGCGTTCACAACAGCATCTGTTGGCCGCGATGAACGAACTGGATGAGCGCAGCCGCGATATTCTGATGCAGCGCTGGCTGAGTGAAGAGAAAGCCACCCTGCATGATCTGGCCGCCAAATATGAAGTGTCGGCAGAGCGTATTCGCCAGTTGGAGAAGAACGCAATGAAGAAGATTCGTGGAGCCATGACTCTGGAGGCCTGACAGGCCAATCTCAACTCTTACCGATAAAGCCGCCCAGTGCGGCTTTATCTTTGTCGGTCTGGCGGGCTCTGGCCGATCTTCCAATTGTTATCAAAGGCTGACATTGTCAGTGTCCGGAGGCAAATGTGGCGTCACGTCAGACCCTGCTGTGTGCGGCCTTACTGGGTATGATGGCAGTGATGCTGGGCGCCTTTGGAGCGCATGCATTGAGCAACGTGCTCGAGCTTCGTATGCAACAGGTGTATCAGACTGCTGTACAATATCAGTTCTGGCATGCGCTGGCGCTGCTGGCAACAGGTATACTGCAACGCGTTTGCGATGTATCGCTGCTGAAGGTGGCAGCGTTGCTGTTTCTGGCCGGAGTGTTGCTATTCTGCGGCAGTCTGTATCTGATGGCGCTGACCGGTATCAGGCAACTGGGCATGATCACGCCACTCGGTGGCATCCTATTCATTCTGGGTTGGGCTTTCCTCGCCTGGAGTGTTATCAGACTGGAAAAACAACAGGATAGATAACCATGCAGATTCTGGTGAACGGTGAAGCGTTTGAGGCCGATGACGCCATAACCCTCTCACAGCTGACGGAGCGGCTTGGCCTGGCGGGGAAGCGTATCGCCATAGAGCTGAACCTGGATATTATTCCACGCAGCGAACATACAGCGACTCTCCTCAAGGCGGGCGACCGCGTCGAGATAGTGCATGCGATCGGCGGTGGCTGAGCATCAGTGTTCTGGTGTCAGCCATTTGTCAGAGTAAGACATTCAGTAATCAAAACCAGGAAAATAACATGTCAGCCATCGATCTTCAGCAAGACTCGCTTGTCATTGCCGGTAAAACCTATCAGTCACGTTTGCTGGTGGGTACAGGTAAATATCGTGACATGGATGAGACTCGTGAAGCGATTGAAGCCAGTGGTGCCGAAATCGTCACCGTTGCGGTACGTCGCACTAACATTGGCCAGAACCCGAATGAGCCCAACCTACTGGATGTGATCTCACCGGATCGCTATACGATTCTGCCTAATACGGCTGGCTGCTATACGGCACAGGATGCGGTGCGTACCTGTAAGCTGGCGCGAGAGCTGATGGATGGGCATGATCTGGTCAAGCTGGAGGTGCTGGGTGATGAGAAAACCCTGTATCCGAATATTGTTGAAACCCTGAAAGCCGCCGAAACTCTGATCAAGGATGGATTCAAGGTGATGGTGTACACCAGTGATGATCCCATTGTTGCAAAAGAGCTCGAAGCGATGGGCTGTGTCGCGGTGATGCCCCTGGGCTCCCTGATTGGCTCTGGGCTGGGCATCCTGAACCCGCATAACCTACGTATCATCATGGAAGAAGCAAAAGTGCCGATCATTGTTGATGCTGGCGTCGGCACCGCCTCTGATGCTGCTATTGCAATGGAGATGGGTTGTGCCGGTGTACTGATGAATACGGCCATTGCCGCCGCCGGTAAGCCGGTGCTGATGGCTTCTGCGATGCGTCTGGCGGTGGAAGCGGGCCGTGCGGCCTATATTGCCGGCCGCATGCCGCGTAAGGCCTATGCCAGTGCATCCTCGCCTCTGGATGCAACCCTGATTAACCGTTAAGGCTGATATTGTCTGATATGAGTGAAGAGATAGAGCAGAAGAGCCTGCGTTCGGTACGCAGTTTTGTTATCCGTGCGGGCCGCATGACCGAAGGGCAAGAGCGCGCGATGCAGGAGAACTGGCCAGTGTTCGGGCTGGAACTGAGCGCCGGGATGCAGGACTTCAGCCAGGTGTTCGGGCGCGATGCGGATATCGTGTTGGAGATAGGCTTTGGTATGGGGGCTTCACTGGCCGAAATGGCTCGCCTCATGCCGCAGAAGAACTTTATCGGTATCGAAGTGCATCCACCGGGTGTCGGCCGCCTGCTGTCGCATGTGCGCGATGAAGAGATCGGCAACATCCGCGTCTATCGCGAGGATGCGCTGGAGGTGCTGGAGAAATGTGTCCCGGATGCCTCACTGGAAACGGTTCAGCTGTTCTTTCCTGATCCCTGGCCGAAGAAACGCCATAACAAGCGTCGTATCGTGCAGCCAGCGTTTGCCGATCTGATCAGGCGCAAGCTCAAACTGGGCGGTCAGTTCCATATGGCAACCGACTGGGGGCCCTACGCCGAGCACATGATGGAAGTGATGAGTGCTGCCGAGGGCTATGAGAATCAGGCCGGAGAAGGGCAGTACTCACCACAGCCGGAATGGCGCCCGGTGACCAAGTTCCAGAAGCGTGGTGAAGATCTTGGCCATGGCGTCTGGGATCTGATTTTTGTGCGGACTGCCTGATCTTGCAGCAGCGACACATGAGCTTCTGAAACTAAAAGCGGAACCCCAGGGTTCCGCTTTTTGCTTATTAAGAGCCTGTAAAACTGTTAACCCTTGTTACGATCACCGCAATCGCCCTTCATGCCTCTTTTACCATCACGATCACCGCCTTTGTGCCATTGGCTGCGCTGTTCATCCATCTTTTCCAGCTGCTCTGGTGTCAGAATATCGGCCAGCTGCGCGCGCATCTCACTACGCATCTCTTCGCGCTTCTCCATGCGTGACTCATGCTGCTGTTTCCAGTTTTCCCGCAGTTGTTCAACCTGCTCATCGCTCAGCTCAAGACGTTCCTGCATCTTCTGCAGGTGACGCTCGCTGCGATCACCGTGTTTCCCCTCATTTGCAAGTGCGATGCCAGAGACCATCATACCTGCGATCAGTAGTGCGATACCTGCTTTGAATGGCTTTTTCATGTTGATGTTCCTTATGTGTTGCTGTTGATGTGATCAGTATCGCGCAGTGCAATGCAAAGTAGGGTTATCAACAGGTAAAGTTAGGTAAAGTCGCCTCAACAGGGTCGAAATGGCGGTATTATGCAGCGTAACGGAGGATGCGATGAATCAAGAGCGCTTACTGCTGGTGGATGATGACCGGCAACTGTCTGCAATGCTGGCAGATTATCTGATACACGAGGGCTATCAGGTGGCAACTGCCGCGGATGCGGATGAAGCCACTGCACTGCTGAGTCAGCCGGATCAGTTTGATCTGCTGGTGCTGGATATCATGATGCCGGGGCGCAGTGGCCTTGAACTGCTGCAGAGCCTGCGTCCGGCGCTTCAAGTGCCGGTGATCATGCTGACTGGCCGAGGTGATGAGATAGACAGAATTCTCGGGCTGGAGATGGGGGCAGATGACTATCTCGCCAAACCCTGCAACCCCAGAGAACTACTGGCACGGATAAGGGCCGTATTGAGACGTGCGCAGTATAGCGAACAAACAAACAAACCCCAGATATTGGAGATGCAGGGTATCCGATTGGATCCGGGCAGACGCGAAGTCAGGGTAAACGATGAATTGGTGGAACTGACCAGTGTCGAGTTTAATGTCCTGGCTGAGTTGATGCGTAAAGCCGGTGAAGTGCTGAGCAAGGAGCAACTGACCGAGCGGGTACTGCATCGTAAGCTGACCGCCTATGACCGGGCGCTGGATGTGCATGTCAGCCGTTTGCGGCAGAAACTGGCGCGACAGCATGAGGACGCCCCGGAGTTGATCAAAACGGTGCGCGGCCAAGGGTACCAGTTTATCCGGGGTGAATCATGAGATGGTACCAGCATCTGTTCTGGAAAATATTCATCTCGACCTGGCTGTTCAGCTCAATCACCATGGGGTTGCTGATATATGGTCTGATGACAGTCAACGAGCGCAGACATGGTCGGGATCTTTACGAAGAGAGGTTGTTGAGCCAGGCTCAAACGCTGATTGAGCGATATGAATCGGGTGACTCTTCCAGTCGATCCTCGCGGAATGAGGGGCACAGGCGGCAGCGCTTTCCACTGCAGATTCTGGATGTCGAAACCGGGCAGCGTCTGATCGAGTTGAGGCGACCTTTACCAGAGGGTCCAAAGGTACGCCTGGTATACGAGTCTGACGCCGGTCGGCAGTATCAGATACTGGCTCCTATGCCGGATGATCAGTTCCACTTGCAGCGCCTGCTGCAGTTCGGCGCATCGCTGCAGATGATCATGGTGGCGGTTGTAGCCGCGCTGGTGGCGTTGTTGACCAGCTTTCTGGTTGTGCGCCCTGTCAATCAATTACGACAACATGCGCGTGCCCTGCATGATCAGCAGAACCTCAGCACACGAGCAGAGGGGCACCTCAGCTCACGCAGGGATGAGATAGGCGAACTGGCGCGTGAATTCAATCTGATGGCTGCCTTTGTGGAAAAAACGCTGACAGGGCAGCAGAGGCTGCTCCAGGATGTGTCACATGAGCTTCGGGCACCGCTGGCGCGTTTGCAAGTGGCGGCCGGACTGGTCGAGCAGCAACTCGGAGGAAGTCATCGCAGCATTGATCAGATCAATCGAGAGTGTGAACAGCTTAACCATCTGATTGA
This sequence comes from Nitrincola salilacus, assembly GCF_046271865.1. Lineage (NCBI taxonomy): Bacteria > Pseudomonadati > Pseudomonadota > Gammaproteobacteria > Oceanospirillales > Oceanospirillaceae > Nitrincola > Nitrincola salilacus. Next base: position 4,651,127 of record NZ_CP176580.1, on the reverse strand, counting down.
GGAACTGCTGTCCTTGTCTCGGCTGGAGCAAGAGTCCGGTCAAGTGGAGCCTTGCCATCTGATGCCAATACTGGAGTCTCTGGTCGCTGATGCGCAGTTGACCCACCCTGAGCATGAGGTGTTGTTCAGTATTGATCCACCTGGCCTGAGTTGCTCTCTTAACGAGGCGCTGTTGCGTCGAGCGCTGGGCAATGCACTGGGGAATGCGCTGAAGCACACACCAGTCGGATCTCTTGTCGAGATTTTGGCACGCCACGATGGTAACCATCTACTGCTTAGTGTTGTGGATAACGGGCCGGGTGTGGATAAGTCTCTGCTGAAAACCCTGTTCAATCCGTTTGTCCGTGGTCAGCATAACCCGAGCGATGGTTATGGATTGGGTCTGAGTATTCTGCAACGCGCCGTTCAGCATATGGGAGGTAGCGTCAATGCGACGAATCGGAGCGAAGGAGGATTTGAGCTGGCGATGAAAATACCGGCCAGACTTGCCTGATAACAGTTGGCCGGTGATGGCGAGGCTCTGATGATTCGAGCCTCGCTGTGAATATTTAAAGCTGTGAATGCTCAGGTCTGTGAAGGCTTAGATCTGAAAATGCTTAGAGCGCGTCTGGACCCGTTTCGCCGGTACGGATACGGATAACCTGCTCCAGCGGCGTTACAAATATCTTGCCGTCGCCGATCTTCGAGGTGTTGGCTGTCTTGCTGATCGCCTCAATCACGGCATCGAGCATATCATCATCGACTGCCACTTCGATTTTGACCTTGGGCAGGAAGTCGACGACATACTCTGCTCCACGATACAGTTCAGTATGGCCTTTTTGCCGTCCGAAGCCTTTGACCTCGGTAACGGTGACACCCTGGATGCCGATATCAGACAAGGCTTCACGGACATCATCTAGCTTGAATGGTTTGATAATCGCAGTGATCAACTTCATGGTTTTCTCCTCAAAACCTGCAGTCATGGATAATGCCACGTCTGAATAAAAAATGCCCGAACTCAGTACCGAACTCAGTCCCGAACTCTGCGGGGGATGAATTCAAGTATACCTGTAACCTGTAGACAACGCATAGCACAGCGACAACGCAAAAAAGGAGCCCGAAGGCTCCTTTTAATTCAAGATCAGTAACTTACTTTTTAGCTGTAGCGAATTCAGGATAAGCTTCCATACCGCACTCAGCCAGATCCACACCGTCGTACTCTTCCTCTTCAGTGACACGGATACCCATTATGGCTTTCAGCACGATCCAGACGATCAGGCTGGCAATGAATACCCAGGCGAAGATGGCAACGATACCCAGAATCTGTGCACCGAAGGTGGCATCAGAGTTGGTCAGCGGTACTGCCAGCAGACCCCAGATACCGACCACGCCGTGAACGGAGATGGCGCCGACAGGATCGTCGATTTTCAGTTTATCCAGTGTCACGATGGCACCGACCACAATTAGACCACCAATAGCACCGATGACGGCTGCGCCTAGCGCTGTAGGAGCCAGAGGTCCAGCCGTAATGGCTACCAGGCCAGCCAGTGCACCGTTAAGTGCCATTGTCAGGTCCGCTTTTTTGAACCAGATGCGAGCAAAGATCAGAGCTGCAATGACACCGGCGGCGGCTGCAGCATTGGTGTTGACGAACACCTGAGCAACGTTGTTGGCAGAGTCGATATCAGACATCTTCAGCTCGGACCCGCCGTTGAAGCCGAACCAGCCCAGCCACAGGATTAAGGTACCCAGAGTTGCCAGTGGCATGTTGGCACCGGGGATCGCATTGATCTGGCCATCTTTACCGTACTTGCCTTTACGAGCACCCAGCACGATGACACCGGCCAGCGCTGCAGCAGCACCTGCCATGTGGACGATACCGGAGCCTGCATAGTCAGAGAAGCCTGCTTCGCTCAGGAAACCGCCGCCCCAGGTCCAGTAGCCGCTGACTGGATAGATAAAGCCGGTCATGACGACAGCGAAAGCCAGGAATGCCCAGAGCTTCATGCGCTCGGCAACGGCACCGGATACGATCGACATGCAGGTGGCAACGAATACAACCTGGAAGAAGAAGTCAGAACGCATGGAGTAGTAAGGGCCATCTTCGTCGCCGGCCAGAACCGCATCGACACTGTTCTCATCACCGATCAGTCCGCCCAGGCTTGGCAGAATGCCACCGGCGTCGGAGCTGTACATGATGTAGTAACCGCAGATCAGATACATGGTGCAGGCAATCGCATAAAGTGCGACGTTTTTGGTCAGGATCTCAGTGGTGTTCTTGGCGCGGACCAGACCGGCTTCGAGCATCGCAAAGCCTGCCGCCATCCACATGACCAGTGCACCGCAGATCAGGAAATAAAAGGTATCGATTGCGTAGGCGAGATGTGCAACATCTGCTGCCGTTGCATAGATGAGTTCTTCCATTGTTCAGCCCTCCAGCAGGCGAAAAATCGTCATAAGGGTTATTAAAGTGCGTCGTGTCCGGATTCACCGGTACGGATGCGGATAACCTGTTCAAGTGGGGTGACAAAAATTTTGCCATCACCGATCTTGCCGGTCTGAGCGGCTTTGCTGACCGCTTCAACGACCTGGTCGACCACGTCGTCTTTCACGGCGGCATCGATGCGAACCTTTGGAAGGAAATCAACGACATATTCCGCACCACGGTAGAGTTCTGTATGGCCTTTCTGACGACCGAAGCCTTTGACTTCTGTGACAGTGATACCTTGGATACCTATCTCGGAGAGCGCTTCGCGCACATCATCGAGCTTGAATGGCTTTATGATTGCTGAAACCAGTTTCATCGTTCAGTCCCTCTTTAAAGTAAAAGACCGAAACCAGTCGGACAGGTGAGTACCAGCTGATTTCGCTTGCTTGGTCTAAGCGAAAGCCGTGCCAGAAAAATAAAATATATATAAAACAATAAGATAACTATTTCATATCAAAGTGAATGATAGATATTGGTGCAGACAGGTGGCAGGTGTGGTTAAAAACTGTGCACTCGCTTCTATTGTGCTCTATTTTGGTGCGCTGTTGTTCGGCAACCTAATGGGCGCACTTTTGATGTGTGGTCGCAAAGTCACGTCCAGTCTCCCGTTTGGGAGTTCTCCTTTGTAATATCACCTTATGCACGCCGCAGCATAAGCTGAATCCATCTGTTGTCCCTCTCTCTCCACCTTATCCAGTATCAATCTATCAAAAATATATATTGATTATTCTTTATCTTATTAACGCAAATCAAAAATATAAAAAGATAATCTGTTATAAGCAATTGATCTAGTGGGGTATGCATTTTTTATTCTTATAAAACAATGTGTTACGCAACCAAGGTGGCATTGCTGAAGTGGTCTGAAATTATTTATTTTTATCATATATTTCAATGAGTTATGAGTCGTAAATTGTTGTATTTTTATTGTGATTTATCATAATTTATTTTATACTATTCATAGTAGTTAAATGATAATTCAAATAAGGATTAAGATGATGCAAGAGCGAGAAATAAGGCTGCTTTTTAAAGCAGGCGTGTTCGAATCGTGCCAGGCGATCCCTATTTCGATGTCACGGGGCTGGACGTTGAAATTCATCACAAGAGATCAGGAAGTGGTGATCCTGAATCTTCAGCGCTCTAACAGTGAGCGTGAGTTCAAGAGTCTGGATGGTGCAGCAGCGGTGGCGCGGCGAGTCGGATTTGACTGGTTGAATGTGCAGATAGGTGACCTGAAATGGCGCGAGAAGGTCTCTTGAGCGGGGGAACCTGAACAGAGGGGGCTGATCAGAAAACTCTGGTCAGAAAGTGTTGCCTGTCATGGAAGTGGTTTATAGTAATCAGTTCATACAGGCAGGAGGACAAAGATGATTCAGAACAAGCTCGTCGAAGGGCTGTCGGAGCAGATGACGCAATTGCTCAAAGGTGTGCGTGGATTACCTGGGCAGGAGCAGGTTGAACAGCAGATGCAGTTCCTGCTGCAAGGTGCGTTCAGCCGCCTGGATCTGGTCACGCGAGAAGAGTTTGATGCCCAGAGTGCGGTGCTGGCCAGAACGCGTGCGCGCCTGGAGGCATTGGAAGATAAAGTCGCTCAACTGGAGCAGTTGCTGGTACCCGGTAGTGCGAATACGCATCCGTCAGAGCCGGTCCAGACAGATCAAGAGAGCCGTGCGGAATAATTCAGTACGCACCCAATAAAGTGGGTTGCTCTATTCAGTTTGGATCACCAAGGAAGGTGTCATGTCATTATCGGTTATTCATACCCGCGCTCAGTTGGGTATTCAGTCTCCATCTGTGGCGGTGGAGGTACATCTGTCCGGCGGCTTGCCGTCACTGGCTATCGTCGGTTTACCCGAAACGGCTGTGAAAGAGAGTCGGGAACGGGTGCGCAGCGCCCTGATTACCGCGGGGTTCGATTTCCCTCAACGCCGTATCACCATCAATCTTGCACCTGCTGATCTGCCCAAAGAGGGTGGTCGTTATGATCTGGCGATTGCGCTCGGTATTTTGCAGGCGTCTGGCCAGTTGAAGAACGACAAGTTACATCAGTTTGAGGTGCTGGGGGAGTTGGCCCTGTCTGGCGAGATACGTTCGGTGCGTGGTGCACTGCCAGCGTCTATTGCCTGTGGGCAGGCACGGCGGGCGCTGATACTGCCAGCCTGTAATGCAGATGAAGCGACGCTTATGGGTGATACCCCAGTGCTCGGCGTCAGTCATCTGTTACAACTGCATCAGTATCTCAGTGGCAAGTTAAAGCTTGAGTTTGCCTGTCGAGTCGAAGCTGAAGAACCCTTGATTCATACCTGCCCGGATATGTCGGACGTGAAGGGGCAGCTTCAGGCCAGAAGAGCGTTGGAGGTAGCGGCGGCCGGGCAGCATAATCTGCTTTTTACCGGCCCGCCTGGCAGTGGTAAAAGCATGCTGGCTTCCCGGCTTCCCGGACTGTTGCCCGAACTGACACCTGAGCAGTGCCTTGAGGTGGCTGCGATTCACTCTGTTGCCGGTATGTCGGTGTTGGATGCCTGTCAGGGTGTGCGCCCTTTTCGTGCACCGCATCATACGGCCTCGGCTGCGGCCCTGGTTGGCGGTGGTTCGCACCCCCGGCCGGGTGAGATCTCTCTGGCGCATCAGGGGGTGTTGTTTCTGGATGAGTTACCTGAGTTTCCACGTCGCGTGCTGGATGTTTTGCGTGAACCAATGGAAACAGGAGAGATTCTGATCTCGCGTGCGGCCCGACAGACTCTGTATCCAGCTTGCTTCCAACTGGTAGCTGCGATGAATCCATGCGCATGCGGTTACTACGGTGATGGTACTGATCGCTGTATCTGTACGCCAGATCAGATTCGGCGCTATCAGGGCCGGGTGTCAGGTCCCTTACTGGATCGAATCGATATTCAGCTTTGGGTGGCGGCCTTGCCTGCCGATGCATTGCTGCGCCCCGGGGAGCAGGCAGAGAGTAGTGCCGACATACGGGCAAGGGTGTTGAGGGCGCGCGAGATTCAGCTTCAGCGTCAGGGTTCAAGCAACCGACTGCTCAGCGGGCGCTTCCTTGAGGAGCATTGTCATCTCGACAGCGATTCGCGCCGATTGCTGACACAGGCGATGGATAATCTGGGTATCTCGGCGCGCGCCTGTCATCGCTTGCTGCGTGTGGCTCGAACGCTTGCAGATCTGGAGGGACATGACCGGGTGGAACAGTCTCACCTGCTGGAGGCGTTGGCATTTCGGGGTAATGGATTGAGGCGTTAATGTGGCTGTTTATTGCAGGCTGGCATGGGCTTGGCTTTATCCGGTGGATGTCTAAGCAAGTTATTGCTCCAGCATAGCGTCCTGCTCAGGTCTTGCGGTGTCGAGCATGGCGAGGAATTTGTCGAGACTGACGGGGCGGCTGAACAGGTAGCCCTGAGCAAGATCGCAACCATGCAGGAGCAGGAACTCCAGTTGCCCCTGGGTTTCCACACCCTCGGCAATCACCTTGCGTTGCATGTTCTTGGCCAGGTTGATGATCGTTCGGACTATCTCTTCATCGTCCTTGTTGCCGGGGATGCCAGAGATAAAAGACTTATCGATTTTAAGTGTCGAGATGGGCAGCTTCTGCAGCAGTGAGAAGGAGGAGTAACCGGTGCCGAAATCATCAAGAGAGAACTCGACGCCAAGCGCACTGAGTGATTCCATGCACTGGCGCACATGGACCTCGTCGCTGAACAGCGCAGTTTCGGTCAGCTCAAACTCCAGCATGGTGGTATCGATATTGTATTTGTGAATCAGACGCTCAATGGTGTTGGCCAGATAGCCATCCTGAAACTGGCGGAAGGAGAGGTTGACACCTACATAGCCTCGCAGGCCAACATCACGCATCAGCTTCATATCCTTACCGGCCTGCTGTATCACCCAATAGCCGATCGGCACAATCAGGCCGGACTGTTCGCAGACCGGGATGAACGTATCGGGTGTAATCAGGCCGCGAGTGGGATGATGCCAGCGAATCAACGCTTCGGCGCCGACGATATCACCTGTGTTGAGATTGATACGGGGCTGGTAGTAAAGACTGAACTCTCCCTGCTGTAAGGCTCGCCATAGCTCGGGTTCCAGCGCAATACTGGAGCCACCTTCCTTGTCCTGCTTCGGATCATAGATGGCATAGCTATGACCGCGGAGCTTCTTGGCACGCAATCGTGCGAGACCGGAAAAACGGATCAGCGCATCAAATTCATGATGATGCAGCGGGGCCTGAGCGATGCCGATACTACAACTGATAGTCGCTTCGCTATCATCGATCTGATAGCCGGGGATCATCGCTTCGATCAGATGCTCTGTCATCTGCTGCGTGGCTTCCTGCAGCGAGTCCTCAGGCCGAACAATCAGTATGATCGTAAATTCGTCATTCCCGATACGTGCCAGGTGTGAGCTTCCCTGACAGCGCCGCAGACGCCGGCTCAGCTCCAGCACAACGCGGTCACCCGCATCATGGCCCATATTGTTATTGAAGGCGCTGAAGTTATCGATATCGATGGCAAACAGGGCGACTTTGAATCCCTGATCGAGTCGCTTCAAAGCGCTTTGTAACTGACTGTAAAAGTATTGTCGATTACCGGTGCCTGTCAGCGGATCAGTGGTCTGAATCTCAAACAGCGCCTTGTGATTGCGCAGGTTTGCCGAGGCATAGCGCAGAACACGAAACAACGTGGAGGTGTCCAGCTGATCCAGATTGATATAATCATTCAGAGGATGTTGCAGCAGATACTCCAGCCGTTCCGGCGTATCCTGTTCCAGTAAAACTATCAGCGGAATTCCGTTATACTGCTCGCTGTGATTCAGCGGTGTCTGGTCGACGTTGTCTATCGCATTTTCATGCAGCAGCAGAATGGTTGGCTCTGGCTCTCTCAGGGTTTCAGCGGCGAGATCAAGGGATGGAAACAGCAACAGATTACACGCAGGAGGGAGCAAGCTGGTCAGGCGCTGTATCGCCATAGCATCCGGATCTATCAGCACAAGTCTGCAACCAGGATGTATAAGGGCCTGCTCTACTGCTAGCATCTTGCCGGTTACCTCTGTAGGTTTGTCTGACCCGCTGTCGGATGGCGACCGGCAGGCTACAAGCTTAACGATAACTGAGTTTTAATGTCAGTGTATATTACCCTAGCCTAACATGTCACATACCTAATTCAAACAACCGTTTGAAAAGCTGTTTGTTGATCAATATGATGACCAATTTTGTTTGAGTGAAGCATGATCTTTCCAAGCATATCGGCTGATATCCAAAATTATTTAGGCCTGTAATAATTTATGAGTAAACTGAATCCGCGGCAGAAAGATGCGGTGCATTATATCGGTGGCCCACTGCTGGTGCTGGCGGGTGCCGGTTCGGGTAAAACCAGCGTGATTACCCGCAAGATAGCCTACCTTGTTAAAGAGTGCGAGATCAGTGCACGGCATATTGCGGCTGTTACCTTTACCAATAAAGCAGCTCGTGAAATGAAGGAGCGTGTCATGCAACTATTGCAGGGATGTGACAGCCGTGGCTTGACCGTGTCCACATTTCACAACCTTGGCCTGAACATCATTCGTCGCGAACACAAAACACTGGGTCTTAAACCCGGCTTCTCAATCTTTGACGATCAGGACAGTAAGGCGCTGTTGCGCGACCTGCTGCTGCACCATGATGAAGATGCCGAGCAGGTTGGCATGGTGCAACACCAGATCTCCAGTTGGAAAAACGACATGCTGGAACCGCACCAGGCGCTGGCTAAAGCCGCGCTGCCGGATGAGATACTGGCGGCTCGTGCCTATGAGGCCTATGCAAAATCCCTGCGCGCCTATAATGCCGTAGATTTTGATGACCTGATTCTGGTGCCGGTACGACTCTTTTCACAACAACCGGATGTGCTGACGCGCTGGCAGGGGCGGATACGTTACCTGCTGGTGGATGAGTATCAGGATACCAACCTGTCGCAGTATCGATTGGTCAGGCAACTGGTCGGGCATCGCAATGCACTCACAGTAGTGGGTGATGACGATCAGTCTATCTATGCCTGGCGTGGCGCGCGGCCCGAGAATCTGGGCCAGTTGCAGGAAGATTTCCCCAGCCTCAAGGTGATCAAGCTGGAGCAGAACTACCGTTCTACAGGCTGCATCCTCAAGGCAGCCAACACCCTGATCGATAACAACCCGCATGTGTTCGACAAAAAACTCTGGAGCGACAAGGGCTTTGGTGAACCGATCCGCATCATTTACACCCGCAATGATGAAACGGAATCAGAGCGTATTGCCACCGAGATCATGGATCGTCATCTGCGTGAAAGAATTCCTTTCCGTGACTTTGCCGTGCTCTATCGGGGTAACCATCAGGCGCGTCTGCTGGAGATGAAACTGCAGCACTTTCAGGTGCCTTACAAAATCAGCGGTGGCACCTCCTTCTTTGCCCGTGCCGAGATCAAGGATCTGATGGCCTATCTGCGTTTGCTGGTCAATCAGTCAGATGACAACGCATTTCTGCGTATTGTGAATTTGCCGCGCAGGGAAATAGGGCCCACCACACTGCAGCATCTGGGTGAATATGCGAGCTCTCGTTTGATCAGTCTGTTTGAAGCCTGTGACGAGATGGGGCTGGAGCAGGTGCTGCCTGCTCAGGCGATCACCCGCCTGCAACGCTTCTGTCGTTGGATGCAGCATCTGCTGAGGCTGTGCCATGAGGGTGACCCGATCGCGGCGGTGCGTGAGATGATTCTGGATATGGACTACGAGGGCTGGATCCGTCAGGGCAGTTCCAGTGATGTGGTGGCTGAGAAACGGATGCAGAATGTCTGGTTTCTGGTTGAGTCCCTCAAGGCGACACTGGAGCGATTGCAGGAGGAGGACTCTGATGCCGGTATTCAGGAGGCGATTGCCCGTCTGCTGTTGCTGGATCTGCTGGATCGCCAGGAGGAAGAGGATGATTCCGATCGGGTGCAACTGATGACGCTGCACGCCTCCAAGGGGCTGGAGTTTCCGCATGTGTTCCTGATGGGCATGGAGGAGGAGTTGCTGCCACATCGTAACAGCATCGAAGGCGATACCATCGAAGAGGAGCGGCGGCTGGCCTATGTAGGTATTACCAGAGCCAGAGAAACACTGACCATGACGCTGGCTAAGAAGCGCAAGCAGTTCGGTGAGTGGATAGATTGCGCGCCGAGTCGTTTTCTGCAGGAGCTGCCGCAAGAGGATCTGGTCACAGAGGGGTTGGGAGAGAGCTCTCCGGAGGTCAACAAGGCACGGGGCCGGGCAACCATCAGCAGCCTTAAAGGGCTGTTGGACGATTTCTGACTCTGTAGTTTTGAAATTCTGTAACTTTTAAATTCTGTAATAGAAAAAGGTCAGGCGATCGTGCGACCGTCTGACCTTCACAGTCACTGAAAAGGATCAGTCGTTAGCCAGCATGTACTCAATGGTGGCTTCGATCTCTTCATCGGAGCAGTCAGCACAGGTACCGCGTGCAGGCATGGCGTTGATGCCGTTGATGGCATTAGCCAGCAGCGTATCCATGCCTTTTTCATTCAGACGTGCAGACATCTGGCCTTCACCGAATTTTGGTGCATCCAGTACACCAGTACCGTGGCAGGCAGCACAACTGCGAGTATAGATGGACTCACCAGTACGACCTGCAGTTGCAGCGGCTGGTGCAGCTGCGGCAGCAGCAGTGCCGCAGGTTTCATCACCCTGCACACAGATATTGCCATGAGGCTTGATGCGTTCAATGATCGCATCACGATCAGTAGCAGCATGAATCGAGCCGGCCAACACCAGACCCAGTCCCAGTGTGCACAGTGCGGATGCAGCTTTTGCAGCAAATTTGTTCACAGTCACGACCTCATCACTCATAAGAAAACCGGTAGCAGAAATACCTGACCTGCCACCTGCGTCAGCCCAAGGCTTCAGGTGCAGACAAGGCTGCTCATATTTTGACTGGCGATTATACCGATTTAATAGCCATACGGAAATGCGGCATTTCAGATCTTATTCGTCAGGACTTGGCAAAATGATCATACCTGCGTAAGATTGGCGCCCTGTAACACCAGCCTACGCGCCCGTAGCTCAGCTGGATAGAGTAGCAGGTTCCGATCCTGTTGGTCGGGGGTTCGAATCCCTCCGGGCGCGCCATCTTGCTTATCCCCTCTTTTGTCTTTTTACTTCAGCATTTTAGCTTTCGGAAATCGCTATTCTATCCAACTGAGCCACGGGCACGCAGGCGGATGTTAACTGCGCAATTCCGGAGTTGGTCACAATCTGGTCACAGTGGGTGGTTTAACACCGGAGGAATGTTTATTATCGGGTGATATTGCTGAATAGGACTCTTCGTGGTCATGGACTGGCTTTCTCCGTTATTTACCTCTCTTTTGGTCGTTGCTCTCTATCTTTCCCCTTTGTTTTTACTGACAGGGATTGCGATCTATACCAAGCGGTTGCTGTCGAAAAATCGGACAAGCCCTCTCGGGGCTGATCTGCTGAGACCTGCTGGATACAGTCTACAAAAAACGATTGATGATCTTCAGTCGGACCTCATGGGGGTTTTCATCGCTATACCCATGATGAGTAGCTCTGTTCCTCTTATTTTTTTGGCTCAAGAAAAATTATCTGACAAGCAGTTGGGCTGGGGAACGTGGCTCTTCGCGGTCTGTACTGTGGTTGCTGTTGTTGGATACCAAATCTACAAATCAGTAGGCATTGTGAAGAGGTTGGCAATACTGCGTTTGGGACTGGCGTGTGAAATGGCAGTTGGGCAGGAGCTTGAGCAGATTATACGGCCTGAAAATCACCCTTACCGAATCTTTCATGATCTACAGTTTGACGGCTTCAATGTTGATCATCTTGTAGTGAGTCCTAATGGCGTGTTTGTGATTGAGACGAAAGGGCGCTCGAAGCAAGTTGTGGATGGTAAGAAACAAGCCCGGGTTCGGCTCGAAAACGATACCCTGCACTTTCCGGGCCACTTTGAGAAAAAGCCACTTGAGCAGGTTCGTATGAATGTAAGAACTGTGAAAAGATGGCTGGCTGATGCTACTGGGTTTGATGTGCCGGTGGCTGGGGTGCTTGTATTGCCGGGTTGGTATGTAGAGCGAAAGCAGAGAGCAATGGATCCATATGTGCTGAGCGCTAAAGAACTCCCAACTCAGCTACCTCGGCTAAGTGCCGGTGCGCTGGAGCTGGGGCAGGTGAAGGCGGTGTCTTATCAGGTTGAGCAGCGTGTTCGAAATGTTGATAGAGAAAGGGTTTAGTGGCAATGAACCCTGCCTGCACTGTTATCCATATGGCAGCACTGTCCAGGAGGAGAGCTCTTACGGCAACCGCCACCATGTGCAAATGCCAGACTGCTGGTGAAAAGGAGAACCAAAGCCAAAGCCAGTAACTTTTTCATTCGTCATTCTCTCTGTGATTACTTCTGTGTGCTCATAATCCTTAGGCAACATTTGATCGGCGATGTTTATGGTGACAACAACATTGTTGAGCCTCTTCCACAACATCCCTGAGGGAAGACATCATTAGCTTATAGATCAAATACTGTATTGTGGCTAATTATTCTGTTTACTGGCATGTTCTTTTTATGAAGGGGTGCCAGGAGATGTCCCGGTGACCAATGACTGTAAGAGCGTTGAACAGGTCTAGGTCTGTCTTAACTATCATTGAGCCTTTGCTTTGGGATGGCTCAATGAGCACAGGCTGTTATAACATGAAGGCACTGGAGATAAGCGGATTTCTGTATCCTTTATAAGTCTGCTAATGTTCTGACCAAGACTGCCTTAGGGTTACCATTTTGGGGATCTCTTACTGAAAAAGTGGCGGTCTCGTGCATCAGGTAAATGGAGTGTTTTGATGAATGAGGTGATGGCTCGGTTGCGTCAGTTCCGGGATGATAGAGACTGGAAACAGTTCCACAACCCCAAGGATTTATCGATGGCTCTGAGTATTGAGGCAGCGGAGCTACTGGAGCTGTTCCTTTGGAAATCGCCGGAACAGGCCGACGTAAACAAGATTAAGGAAGAGTTGGCCGATGTTATTGCCTACGCGTTGCTGTTGGCTGACAACTATGACCTGGATGTCGAAAAAATTGTTCTCGACAAGATCGCGCTGAACGAAAAGAAATACCCAGTCAGCAAGGCAAAAGGCAAAGCAACAAAGTACACCGAACTATGAGTCATTCGTCGATGGTTGAAGTACAGCGTTTCCCTTTCAGCCGGGAAGCCCTTGACGATTTGCGCGACAATGCCTTCGCTACTGGTAGCTGGCCTCTGGTGTACATCCTCAGTGACGAAAAACAACTGCAGGCCTATATCGGCGAAACCACAGATGCGCTCACCCGAATGAGTACGCACCTCAAACATGACGAGAAGCAACTGTTGACAGCTGTTCACTTGATTACCAGTGGGTATTTCAACAAATCCGCTACTTTGGATGTTGAGTCGATGCTGATTAAATACATAGCGGCTGATGGTAAATACAACCTGCTGAACGGCAATCTCGGACTGGTTGATCACAACTATTACCAGCGCGGTTCCCTGTACGATGATGTATTCCGGGAAGTCTGGAACCGTCTGATTGCCTGTGGTGTGGTTTCTCGAACCCTCGACTACCTCGATAACTCAGACGTATTCAAATACTCTCCTTACAAATCCCTGTCTTTTGACCAACGGCAGGGGTTGCTAACTATCATGCATGAACTACTTAATCCTGATGTGCGGAACATCGTGGTTGAAGGGGGAGCTGGAACCGGTAAGTCAGTTTTAGCGATCTTTCTGTTCAAGTTGCTCCATGCAGAAGATCACCGAGTTGAGCTGAGGGAGTTCACCGATGAGGAGGCCGAGATTCGCTCTCTGCTGGCAGCGCTCAGACAAAAAATGCCCAAGCCAAAGATGGCGCTTGTGGTACCGATGACCTCGTTCCGGACAACCCTTAAAAAAGCCTTTAAGCACGTTTCAGGACTTAGCCCGAAGATGGTTATCAGCCCGTCTGAGCTTTCCAATCAGCACTATGACATCGTGCTGGTGGACGAGTCCCATCGCTTACGCAAACGTAAGAACCTTGGCGCTTATTTCGGCAGCTTCGACAAGGCCTGTGATGCGCTGGGTATGGACAAATATAGTTGCAGTGAAGTGGACTGGGTGTGCCAGCAATCGGATAAAGCCATTTTCTTTTATGATCAGGGCCAATCCATCAAGCCTTCTGATGCGGATGTAGAAGATTTCCAGCGCCTGAAGTCGTCCAGAGGTTCGGTGACGCATCAGTTGCTGTCTCAGTTTCGGGTGAAGGCAGGGCAACCCTATGTTGAGTTTATCGACAAGCTGCTTAATTGCCGTGTTGATGATGGAGCCGTTTTTACCACCAAGAACTATGAGTTTGAGGTGTTTGACTCACTAGGGGATATGGTCAATACCCTTAATGAAAAGGAGCGACAAGTAGGGTTGTCTCGCATGATTGCCGGTTATTCCTGGCCATGGGTATCCAAGAGGGATGTCGATGCCTATGACATTGTGATCGGCGGCGTTCATTTGCGCTGGAATAGCACAAACACCGACTGGATCAACAAGGAAAATTCACACAAGGAAGTAGGGTGCATTCATACTACTCAGGGTTATGACCTGAACTATGCTGGCATCATATTTGGTGAAGAGATCCGGTACGACCCTCAAAGTCAGTCTATAGTGATCGTCAAAGGTAACTACCATGACCGCACCGGCAGACAAGGCATTGAGGATCCGGCAGAGCTGAAGCAGTACATCATCAACATTTATCGGACCATTATGATGCGAGGCATTCGCGGAACCTTTGTCTATGCCTGTGACGATGCTCTGCGGGATTACTTCAAACAACATATTCCAGTTCATGCCGACGAGATGCAGGCGGAAGCCTCCAGTGTGGTAGAACTTGAGCCCTATGTGAATGCCGTGCCGCTGTTTGACTTACAGGTTGCTGCCGGCAATTTCAGTGATATTCATTTCGCTGAGCACCGGGATTGGGTTGCCGTACCCGAGGGCACCCGAGTGAGTGAAGGCATGTTCGCCTGTAGGGTCATTGGTGAATCCATGAACCGGGTTATTCCAAATAACGCCTTATGCTTATTCAGTGTGGATAGTGGCGGCACCCGAAATGGAAAGACGGTCTTGGTGGAATGCATTGATGCTATTGATGCAGAATCAGGCTCACGATACACAGTTAAGGTTTACGAAAGCTTTAAATCTGAGGACGAAAGTGGTTGGTGCCACGCCCGTATTCAGCTGAAACCTAACTCTTACGATGACAGCTTCCAGCCCATTGAGCTAATGGATGATGAAGACTTGCAATACTGTGTTGTAGGAGAGTTTGTACGCGTTCTAGACCAATAGCGCCTTCTTCAGAATGCTAGTCTTATTGAAGGATGGCGATAGACACCGTTGCTGATATTGAGCGAATGAAAGAGCTTTTCAAAAGCCGGGAATGAATGGAATGGGTGCCGACTATCAGATCACCCCCTCCGCCGATACACCCCTGGCGTCACCCCAAACCGCCGCTTAAAACACTTGCTCAGATACCCCACATCCGGCATACCCACCTCCTCGGCGAGTTGTGCCAGATGATGATGGGTATGCTGCAGGCGCCAGGCCAGGTGCTTCAGGCGCATCTCCTGCCAGTAGGCGCGAGCCGGGCAGTTGAACCGGGCGACAAACAGACGATCCAGCTGGCGCCTGCCCACACTGACCTGAGCGGCCAGTGCGTCGATAGTCATCGGGGTGCCCAGATATTGGCGCATCAAGGCCAGTGCCCGAGTCAGGTGGCGGTTGGCATCCGGTTCGGGTTGCAGGGATTTGAGTCGGTGCCCGGTTTCCCGGGTTTCGTCCACCAGCATATCGGCCAGCCCCTTGAGTGCACGCTCTCTGCCGCAGTGGCGGCTGATCAGCTCGGTGCCCAGGTCGATCGCAGCACTACCGCCGGCGCAACTGATACGTGAGCCATCCAGTAGGTAGAGCTGGTCGGTGGTCATCTCGATATGCGGGAATTGGGTGGCAAACTCGCGGGCGTGGCGCCAGTGCACGGCTACGCGATGCCTGTTCAGAAGCCCTGCTGTGGCCAGCAGAAAGCAGGCGTTATCGATACTGACCAGATTGAGTCCGTGTGAGTTGGCCTGACGCAGCAGGGCACGGTACTGGGGTGCCAGACGCTGAGTCTGTTCTGCTTCGCGTGCGCCGAAGATAACCAGATATTGGTAGTCGGACCAATCAAGCTCACCCGGTGTGGCCTGCACCCTGACCTCCACACCACAGCTGGCCGTGATGGTTTCATCTGCCTCCAGGCCGAGTATCTGCCAGCGACAGTAGCGCTGACGGCTGAGGTCCTCATCGTCGGCCGAGAAGCGCAGCTTGTCGAGAAAGCCGCCGAACGGGAGTAGTGCAAATCCTGGCAAAGGAAGCAGCAGAAAGCCAACATCCGGTGTCTGCATGTTACCTCCATATGTCTAAAAATGACCTTATGATGTCTTGATAATACAGGGCTGTATCCGTCTGTGGCGAGCATAATGCACCGATTATTCACAGGAGTTGTTATGACGCTGGATACTTGGTTGATCTATATGGTGGCCACGCTTGGCCTTTCACTGACACCCGGCCCAAATGGTCTGTTGGCGCTGACACACGGTGCACTGCATGGGCCGACGCGAACGCTGGCAACGATAGCCGGTGGGGCATTGGGTTTCGCTGCGGTGATCGGTCTGTCCATGTTTGGCATTGCGTCGTTGCTGAGTCTGGCAGGGGAGTTGTTGCTGGTGATGAAGATTGTCGGTGGGCTGTATCTGGTCTGGCTGGGTATTCAGGTGTGGCGCTCGCCCTCTCCGGGTGGTGGAGTGGGTAATCTGAAGGGCAGGGTCAGCCGCTGGCATATGGCGCGGCAAGGGTTTTTGGCGGCGCTTGCCAACCCCAAGGCGATCCTGTTTTTTGCGGCGTTTCTGCCTCAGTTTATCAACCCTGAGGTAGATCTCTGGCTGCAGTTTGTCATTATGGCGGCCACGTTTGTGCTGATAGAGTGCCTTACGGAGCTGTTCATCGCAGGGTTTGCCGGTCGTGTATCCGGTTGGCTGGGGCGTTGTGGCAAGGGGTTCAATCGAGTCTGTGGCAGCCTGTTCATACTGATCGGTGCCTGGCTTCCTCTCAGCAGTTAAAGGCGAGCATCAGGTTGTGCCAGAATTGTATGGGTGACGAAATACCGGTTGTTGAAAAACGAGGATTTGGTGATCATGACGCTTTATCAGAAAAGACTGATTAACGGCTGAAGATGATGACAACAAAGCTCAACCCCTGGTGGATCGTAATGGCCGCGGCCGTCGTGCTGGCCTACAGTATGGGCGTCCGGCTGGCGCTGGGTCTGTTGGTGCCGGATATCAGTCAGGGGCTGGGTGTCACTGTTTCTGAGTTATCGCTCGGTTTTGCGATCCAGAATCTGATCTGGGGGGCGGTGTCGCCCGTGGCCGGCGCTCTGGCTGAGCGTTACGGGACGGCAAAGGTGTTGCTGTTCGGGGCGTTTCTCTATTTTGCCGGGCTGGTCGCTGCGGCGGTTGCGCAAAGTGGGGCGCTGTTCTTTATCGGTAATGCGCTGCTGATCGGCGTGGGTGTAGGGGCTACCACTTTCCCGATTGTGCTGGCGGCGGTGGGTAAGCGCTTTCCTGCCAATAAGCGCACGCTGGCGCTGGGTGTAGCCAGTGCCGGTGGCTCACTGGGGCAGTTTCTGTATGCCTTGGTGCTCGGCTACTATGCTCCGTCTCAGGGTTGGGCCAATACCTTCATGCTGTTTGCCTCCACCACGGTGCTGATCCTTGCGATGATCTGGTTGTTACGGGATCAGGCAAAACCAGCGCCGGATAAGGATGCGCCGCCGCTGCGAATCTTTGACTGGCAGGCGATTGGCCAGGCGATGAAGCTCAGAGAATACCAACTGCTGAATATCGGCTTTTTTGTCTGCGGCTTTCATATCGCGTTTATTTCGGTGCATATGGCAGGGCTGGTCGCCTACTGCGGATTGCTGCCCGGCGTGGCAGCGGATTCGCTGGCGCTGATCGGACTGATGAATATTATCGGGGTGATTGTGGTCGGCTGGGCGGGTGATCGCTGGCATAAGCCCTGGCTGCTGGTTTGGATTTACGGGCTGCGTGGGTGTTTGATTCTGATGCTGCTGATGGTACCGATCACCGATCAGGTCCTGTACCTCTTCTCGGGCATCATGGGGATGCTGTGGTTATCCACCGTGCCACTGACCAGCGGTGCCATTGCGCAACTCTTCGGCACGAAAAATCTGGCCTCTCTGTTCGGGATCGTGATGTTCAGCCATCAGATCGGTGCCTTCTTCGGCAGCTGGTGGGCTGGGCTGACGTTTGAGTGGTATGGCTCTTATGATGTAGCGCTGATCGCCAGTGCACTGCTGGCTATGTTGGCGGCAGTTGTGCATCTGCCGATGACACCACGACGCATGGAGAAGCTGGCCTATCGGGAGCAGGCTGCCTGAGCAGAAGTGCTGGTCAGAGTGCTGATCAGAAGTGAAGGTCAGGGCCTCGCGCTTCATTCTGAAGGTGGGGGATACCGCAGTGTCAGTTGTCCGCAGCCGTGAGCGGAGTGAACCCGTCTGTCAGACGGTTTTCCAGTTCGACCAGTGGCAAGGGGTGGCTGAACAGATAGCCCTGGAACTTACGGCAGCCGAGCGTGAGTAGCATCAAGTGCTGTGCGTCAGTCTCGACCCCTTCTGCAATCACCGACAGATCCAGGCTTTGTCCGAGTGCCACCACGGTACGCACAATGGCTTCATCATTGGGGTCTGTAAGTAGATCGCGCACAAAACCCTGGTCAATCTTGAGCTGGTCCAGTGGCAGACGCTTCAGCGCACTCAGGGAGGAGTAGCCTGTGCCAAAGTCATCCAGCGAAAAACGTACTCCGCGCTCCTTGAGCCGGTTCATCTTCGCAATCGCCTGCTCCACATCCTGTAGCAGCAGGCTTTCGGTCAGTTCCAGTTCCAGTCGACTGGGGTTTGCTCCAGTCTGATCCAGTATTTTCAATACATCCTCGACAAAGTCGTCGTCATGCATCTGGCGTGCGCTGACATTTACTGCCAGACACAAGCCTGCCGTATCGGGCCGTGCCGACCAGCGTACCAGTTGCTCACAGGCGCTGCGCAGTATCCAGCGGCCGAGTGGGATGATCAGCCCGGTTGCTTCGGCTGTGGGAATGAAGTGGGCGGGTGATACCAAGCCCTGCTGAGGATGTTGCCAGCGCACCAGTACTTCCAGTCCTATCAACGTACCGAGTTGGTCGAACTGTGGCTGGTAGTGCAGCACGAACTGCTTATCACTCAGTGCTTGCCGCAGACCGCTTTCGATCTCGGAGCGCATCCTGACCTGGTCGCGCATGACCGGATCAAAAAAACACAGTTGGTTACGACCAGCGCTCTTGGCTTCATACATTGCCAGTTCGGCACATTTGAGTACTTCATTGCTGTTGTTCCAGGCATCCGAAAACAGGGCAATGCCGATACTGGCGGTGCCGGTGTAAAGCTTTTGGCCAAACAGGAAGGGTTCCTGCAGTGTCTGCAGAATCCGGTGGGCGGTTTTATCTATCAGATAGTGGGATCGTTCCTTGCGCTCATCCAATCCTTCAAGCAGCAGGGCGAACTTATCACCACCGATTCGGGCCAGGATGTCGCTTTCGTGCAGGTGTTGAGACAAGCGTTCGGCTACGCTCGACAGGAAGCGATCACCTGCCTGATGGCCGTGGGAATCATTCAGATTGCGGAAGTTGTCGAGATCAATAAACAGCACGGCCCCATCCTGTTTGCGGTGGATAGATCTCGCCATCGATTGCAGAAGGCGCTCCTGCAGCAGACGGCGGTTGGGCAGACCTGTCAGGACATCGAAATAGACGAGTTGGTGGATCTCCTGCTCCTGCTGCTTTTTCTCGGTGATATCGGTTGAAACACCGCATAACGCATAGATGGTTCCATCTGGCTTGCGTAATGGCAATTTGACCGATAGGAAGAAGCGTGGGGTGTGCTCGCCAGGAATCTGGTTGCGCTCTTCCTCCACGACACGTTGGCCCTCCTCCAACACCAGACGATCGGTTTCCAGTAATTGGCGGGTAGTATCGGCATCGAAAAAGTCGCTGTCATGCTTGCCGATCACATCCTGTTCGCGTTTGCCGAAGAGTTCACAGACTTTTGGGCTTGCGTAGAGGTAGCGGTAATCCGGTCCCTTGATATAGATGTAGGCTTCCACATTGTTCAGGATCGTACTCAATCGCTGCTCGCTGGCCTGCAGGGCATGTGTTTTCTGCCGTACCTTATAGCGCAGCAGCAGAACAAAACCCATTGCCAGTAAAAGCAGTAGTGTCAGCGCGGCGATACCAAACCTGACCGACTGTGGCAGGATCGCGTTAGGCAGGCTGCCATCCCAGCGTTTGATAACCTGAAAATAGGGCGATTCAGTATCGCGTCGCCACTGCTCGATATAGCTGTCGATCTGCGCCAACAGTTCATCATGTCGGCCAGGTGGTGCGACATAGAAAAGGCGTGCGGGCTGGAACATGATGGTGGTGGGCAGCAGGTTATAGCGGGGTGCATGGTAATCGCCAAACTGGTGATTGGCCACCATTACATCTGCCTGACCCCGATTGAGGGTGTCCAGAACCTCTTCCATGTTGGATACCGTGACAAAACTCAGATCGATATCAAATCCGCTGACCAGTGAGTGCAGGTAATTGAGCTGAATGGAGCCATCGAGCAGCGCAATCCGTTTGCCATCAAGATCCAGCAGGGATTCTATCTCTACATCCGCCCGACGATAGATCTGTGACCAGCTATGCAGGGATGGGATGGTGTGAAAGTTCATCTCACTGCGGCGCTGTGGATTCTCGGCTACATCAGGCAACAGATCCAGCTCACCTGTTCGGATCCCCTCAAGGCAAGCTTCCCATTCGCAGGGTACAGCGGTCAGTTGCCAGTTTTCCCGGTTGGCTATCTCGACCAGCAGATCACCGAGAATACCTGAGGGTTGGCCGGACTGGCTCATCAGGATCTTGGGCTCGTTTTCGTACACACCGATTTTAAGCTCAAGTACTTCTGAGTGAACTGAATGAGCCATCAGTAGCGTAGAAACCAGCAGCATTTTACGGAGAGACCGGTTGATGCGCATATTGTTCCTTCGATCTGAGCTTCGTTGTTCAAATTAATATCACACCCTTGTCAGGGCTGCATATAACTTTTAGCGGTTGATGCAAGAGAACTTCTGGGGGAGATGTATATGGAGGGAAATGTTAACCAAACTATAAACATAAGGCTGTTCTAATTAAATGATTGCTAATAATAAAATAAACTTACAGAATAAACCATAACATCCTTTAACCAAGCCAATGGGTAAGCCTCATGCTTTCAAATCTGTCTGTTTTTGCCCGCCTGCTGCTGTTGTGCACACTACCTTTGTTGGCACTTATATTGAGTATTGTTATTGCACTGAGTGATATGAAAGTTCTCAGTGACAACACTGATGCATTGTTTGTGGACAGGGTTGTTCCATTACGGGATCTCAAGGTGACGTCCGATTCTTATTCGATCATAGCTGTGGATGCTTTTCAGAAGTATCGCGCGGGTACGATAGATCTGGCTGCATTGAATACCGAGCTCAGGCGCGCTGGTGAACGGGGCGATCCTGCCTGGCAACGATTTTTGACGACGCAGATGGATCAGCGCGAGCGGCAATTGGCAGATGAAGCGGAACGGATTCGCGTTTCTGTTCTGCGTTTTCAGGAGAGCCTGCAGCGCCGCGCATCCAGTGGGGAATTGCAGCAGATGGACCTCTCAACTTTTAATACTGAGCTTTTTGCTGCTTATGAGCCCTTGGCAGATGCGCTGAATGAGCTGATAGAACTGCAGTTGGATGAAGCGGAAGTGCTCAGGAGTTTTGCTGAGCGGCAGTATCAGAAGGATCGGTTGCTGTTCATCACTGTCGGTGTGCTGGTAACGCTGGGGATTGCCTTTCTGGCACTGTTGATTTTGCGCTCCATTCAGCAGCCTATCACCCTGCTTGCAACATCCATGCAGCGGATAGCAACACACTCTGATCTCACCGAGCGTGTGCCGGTGAAGGGCAAGGATGAAATTGCTCAACTCAGTCAGCAGTTCAACGGCATGATGGATCACTTTCAGTCACTGATCAAAAACCTGACTGGCGTGACTCATCAACTGGCTGCCGCTGCTGAGGAGATGAGTGCAATCAGTCATCAGGTCAGTGGCACGGCTCAGGAGCAGGAGCAGCAGACGACGATGATCGCGACGGCCATAAATGAAATGACGGCAGCTATCTCGGAAGTAGCATCTAATGCTCAGAGCGCCTCCTTCAGTGCTGATCAGGCCAATGAGCAGAGTCGACAGGGGCTTGAGCGTTCGCGTCTGTCAGTCAAGTCGATAGAGGCATTGGCAACCAGCATCGATGAATCTGCTGGCCATATTCAGGATCTGGGAAATCAGATTCAAAACATCACCGAAGTGCTGGAGGTGATCGAGAAGATTGCCGGACAGACCAACCTGCTGGCGCTGAATGCAGCGATTGAGGCTGCCAGAGCAGGTGATGCCGGACGTGGATTCAGTGTGGTGGCGGATGAAGTGAGACAACTCGCGGCCAACACTCAGCAGGCAACCGAGCGTATTCAGCATACTATTGTGACGCTGCAGGCGCTGGCGCATAAAGTGATTGCAGAGATGCAGCAGTCTATCCAACGTGCTCAGGCGGGCGTAACTGCAGCAAGAGAAAATGGCGAGGCGTTCGAAGTTGTGAGGGCTTCTGTGGGTGCCATTGCAGATATGAACGTTCAGATCTCAAGTGCAACTGAAGAGCAGACTGCGGTAGCCAACGAAATAAATGAGAATGTCACGTTTGTATCAAGCAGTGTCAGTGAGGTTGTCAGTGGGGCGGATCAGACCTCTCAGGCGAGTCAGCAGCTTGCCGAACTGGCTCAGCAGCTGCAGCGTGAGGTCGAGCGCTTCAAAACCTGATCAGTCGCTTTCCCAGACTTCACGCAGGGGTTCACCGAAATCATCGTAGAGGATCTTCTTGCGAGGCTTCTTCATCGGTGGTTTCGCTTTTCTGGCGGCAGTCTGACGACGCGCATCCAGTGCTGCCATCACCTCAGGGATAGGAGTACGTGGTTGAGGCGGCTGTGGGCTGAAAACCGGTGCAGGGAGTGGCGCGCCATCAGCCAGTCCGGTACAGCCTGATTGTACGGACAGAACCCGGCCGCCCTCCGACAGGTAACGCTTCATGTCACGCTCGAGCTCGCGTCGCGTTTCGGCTTTTGTGGGACGTTTTGCCATGGTATTCAATTAGTATCAAAGCCCGGCATCAGTTGTCTGAGGCCGGGTTGTGGTTGCATTAGTCTGCAATGTGGATAACCAGATTGCCCAAAGCACCGGGCTTAAGTACATCCTGATGCGCCGAAGGTAGTTCAGCCAGGGTGTAAATGGTGCGTATGACAGGCTCCAGCATCCGGCTGGCCAGCAGCGGGTAGAGTGCCTGGCCTATCTGACGCAATTCCGGCGCGCTGACATTGAACAGCGCCATACCCAAGACTGCGGCATCGCGTGCCATCAGATCACGAGGGTTGATCTCAATTGTACCACGGTTACCGATCACAACGACGCGACCTTTTGGGGCCAGCGCTTTCAGGTCTCTGTCGAGGTTGACGTTTGCCAGCATTTCGATGATCAGGTTGATGCCATTACCTGGCTGCTGCCAGTTGGCCAGGTGCTCGGCGTCATTGTGGTTGATCACCTGCGCAACGCCCTGCTGTTTCAACAGCGCTTCACCCTCAACGGTCCCGGCACTGGCGATCACTTTCAAACCAGCTGCCGCTGCCAGTTGGATGCAGGCGATGCCGACTGCACCGGTGGCGCCATGAATCAGCACGGTTTCCCCTGCCTGCGCCTGACCACGTCCGAAGAGTGCGCGATGAGCCGTTGTGTAGGGAACACCCAGGCACGCGCCTTCGTCGTAGCTGATCGCATCCGGCAGGGCAAAGGTGGTGGCAGGGTCGAGCAGTGCGTATTCTGCAGATGACCCCGTCAGGGTGCGACTGAAGTAGACGCGATCGCCAGCTTTGAAGTCGCTGACCAGTTTCCCGACTGCTACGACCTCTCCTGCACCATCCATGCCGGGAGTATGAGGAAAGCTTGCAGTATAGTTATTGGTGCCTGCACGAATATAAGTGTCTACCGGATTAACACCAGCGGCTTTGACAGCCACCAGTATCTGCCCGTCCGCAGCTACTGGCTGGTCGACCTCTTCCAGATTCAATACATCAACATCACCATGCTGGTGGCTTCGCATCGCTTTCATGTTTTAAAGTTCTCGTCTGTCAGGGTTAAACCCTACAGGGTAGTCTTCCGGCGGGCAGCTGGCAATATCCGGGTATTGGCAAGAAATATTTTGAATAGCGCCTGTCTGTCGATCTAGGTATGCTATAAGGCCAAGTGGAGAGTAAGGTATACCTTGTTCGGTGAAAGAATAATCGAATAGCGTGCAGTTACCGAAAGCCTTGGGCAGAAAGACAAACTGATTGTTATGAATCGTGAAGGTAGCGTTTGACTTCCATACATTCGGAAAACTTTCCGCGTAGAGTTTCGATACTGTTTCATATAGTGGCAATGCTGCCGCTGGCTGGTTTTTCAGCTGGACATCTCTTCAGGGGAGATCCTTGGCTGGGTCTCATTCTTCTGATGGCACTTGTCACTGTGACGTTATCGCTACGTCAGGAACTACGCTTTCGTGACAGTCTGCTGTATCGTCAATTATTTGTGCTGGTGGTATCGCTGGCGATCGTTTATGCCTGTTACTCGGTGGGGCTGCGTGGATTGATCTACACCTTCCCGATGGCTTCTGTCTTCTTTTTCACTTTCAGGCTCTCTCATGGTGTGTTCACCGGTGTTATCTTCTCCGTCAGCTGTCTGCTGGCCGCACTGAATGTCGAAGAGCCGCTGCTGGTGATCCGTTTTTCCGTCGGCATTACCATCTGCATGGTGTTTGCGAGTATTTTTGCCTTAATCGTCGGGCGACAGAAAGCCGATCTGGAGCGTCAGGCTGGCATAGATGAGCTGACCGGCGCGCTCAACCGTCGTCGGCTTCAGGAAACGCTGGATACTGCATTGCAGCTCAAGCATCGACATGAGACGCCAGCCAGTCTGATTCTGGTTGACCTGGATCATTTCAAAACAATAACCTGAATCAGTGACTCCACCCACCCCAACCTGAACGGATAGTCGTCACTGCTAAAATTGCTCTTTAACAACAGATCTTACCCTGACAGATCGTCTGTCCGTACTCATACGATGACCGTCACCAGCAGTGGTGAGTCATTCACTGTGTGTTTTTTGATCGACTCTGATGACCTGGACACAACCTGTTCTGGTCGAAGACCCTGTGATTAGTTTCCGCTGTATCAGATCAGTCAAATGGCAGTATACACCCGGTGGAAGGCCTGGTACCCCGGACAGTGCTGACCAAACCGAAGTATGAGTTGTCGTCCGCTGCGAAGCAGTCGGCAAGCCATGTACATCAGTTCCTGCATCACGGTTTTCAGACGGCGGCGTTTGGCCTTATGGCGCACAGGCGAGTCCTGCTGCATCAGGCCCCGCAACCCTATCCAGCGCAGGATGTTGTAACCCAATACGGCAAAGGCCATCACCAGGTCATTGGTATCGAACTTGCCGGATGGCAGACGCTCCAGGTCCAGATCGGTTTTGAACTCACTATGGTACTGCTCACTGGTGGCATGATCCTGATACAGCCTGATAATGGTGGCATCGTCAGCCTGATCCGAAGACAACGAGGTAAGCCAGCCTTCAATACTAATCTGAGGCTCCAGAAACATCTGCCCTTTGGCATCACACTGACGGACGGTGACCTTGATGACACGACGGGTTTTGTCAGCATCATCCAGTAATTGAGAGAACACGGCGTCCATCTTGCCCGCCCGACGATGTTGCCACTGGGCCTTTGCATTGGCCTCATCGTACCACTGCCAGAGATCCTGCTGACGGGGGTTCCATTTGATCAGGAAGTCAATGTTGTGTTGCTTGAACCACGTGCGATTCTCAGCGGCATCATGAGCACTGTCGAGCCGTACCAACAGAGGCTGATCGGTCAATTGCCGGGCTCGGGGAATGATGCGCTCCAGAACCTGAATAAACTCATGATTGGCATGTTGACTGCCTGTGCGGAGCTCGCATCCCAGACACCAGCCTTCCTGACCAAGATAGGCGGCTATCGGCGCATAGCCGTCATAACCCTTATAGGTATAGGACACGCCTTCCTTCTGGGTTTGACTGTTATCCATGGGAAAAACATCCATATCCAGCGGGATGTGGCCTGTCGATAGTCCGGTCAGAGGTACGGTGGCGTTCTGCATGAACTCGACACTGGCAGCATCCAGCAGGGGGATCAGGGCTGGAGCGTCTTCATCGAATCGCTGACGCAATCGTGCTGAAGAGGGTGATTGTTTGACCCCCATCGCCGCCGTGAAATAGGGGTCATGGCGTGTCTGCTCAACGGCCTCAAAGTCACTTTTACCCAGGCAGATGAGGCCAAGGTAGGTCCGGATAAGATCCATGTTGGCAATACCATGACGTTTGACGATGCTGCGAGATGTCTTGTGCAGTGTCGTCAGATGGTTCAGGCAATGCCCTACTAATGCCAGGCCTCCATGTGGGGTGATCACGTCTGTTTTGGACTGTTCAATCTTGAATTTGCGCATGGGCTGACACCACTGACTGGGTGAATGGAAATCAGTGGCTATTTTAACGCTGGAAGCCTTGTGATTGCAGGGGGTGAGGCATTATATGTGACTGCGAAGTCACGGAATCAGGAATAAATGATACACATGGACACCTCACAGGTGATCAGGTGTTGATCGACTTTGCCCGGCTGGTCTCGGGGCGCATCCGCAGTTGTGACAAGCTGTTTCGTTTCGGTGGTGAGGAGTTCATGATTTTGCTGCCGGAGACGACAGAGCAACAGGCGTTCCAGCTAGCGGAATCACTGCGTGTACGGATAGAACAGAGTACCTTTGGCGGCAATATCCATCTCACCTGCAGCTTCGGCGTTGCCGAGCTGCAGGCGGAGGATACGCTGGAGGGTTGGTTGCAAGCCTGTGATGTGGCGTTGTATGAGGCCAAGCACAAGGGGCGTAATCTCACTGTCCGGCGCCTTCAGGTCGTTTCTGAGGCCCTGGCCTGAGTTATATCAGCCTCTGAGGCTGTTCGCTCCGGCTGATACAACGGACTGAGCAACTTCTTAATGGTGGTGATGGCCGCCGGGGCCATGTGCATGGCCGTGTGCGATCTCATCCTGTGAGGCTTCGCGTACATCGACAATACTGATATTGAAGGTCAGACTTTTTCCGGCCAGTGGATGGTTGGTATCAACCTGAGCCTGGGAGTGTCCGACCTTGACGATGGTAACATCGCGGTAATCGTTTTCACCCACTTCAAGCAGCGCTGGCATACCGGGGCTCCACTTCTTT
Source organism: Nitrincola salilacus (assembly GCF_046271865.1). Lineage (NCBI taxonomy): Bacteria > Pseudomonadati > Pseudomonadota > Gammaproteobacteria > Oceanospirillales > Oceanospirillaceae > Nitrincola > Nitrincola salilacus. The sequence continues at coordinate 4,624,121 of NZ_CP176580.1, read as the reverse complement.
GCACCGTGCAGACGTTTCAGTTGAACCTTTTCGATGGCACCTTCCTGGCGCAGACCATAGGCCTTTTCCGGCGGCAGCGTCACGTCGAATTCATCACCTGCACTGTGGCCTTCGAGTGCCTCGACCAGTCCAGGAAGCAGGCCGGGGCTGCCCTGCAGATAAAGGACCGGTTCCTGTCCGTGAGAGCTGCCCAGCTCTTCGCTTTCATCCGACAGGGTGTAGTGAAACTGAACAACGGTGTTTTTTGTGATCTGCATTGTATGCCTCATGGTTCTGTTTAAGTTGCCATTATCCTTGTTGGTGAGATAAAGGTCGAGAAGCGGTGCTTAATTGTCTGCTTCAACACCATCATGCACTCGGTGATGTTTGAGCTTTTCATATAACGCAGCACGCGAAATGCCCAGTAATCGTGCTGCTTCAGAGCGGTTGCCTCGGGTATGGCGCAGTGCTTCGTCAATGGCTGCGGCCTCGGCCTCCTGAATCTGTGCTTTGAGCGGGCGTGGAGGTTGCGAAGGGGTCGGCACAGTCGATTTAGCGGGAGCCGCCTCGGCCGGCAGGCGGGGCTTGTTCAGACGGGGGTCCAGCAGATCCTGTATTTTTGTGATATCGATGAGGTTGTCGTTTTCACTGAGGATGCAGGCGCGCTCCAGCACGTTATAGAGCTCGCGGACATTGCCGGGCCAGTCATGATGACACAACAGGTCGAGCGCACCGCTGGTCAGCTCCTTGGGCAGTAGTCCCAGACGTCCGGCACACTCATCCAGAATACGTTCACTCAGCATCTCGATATCGGATAAACGCTCGCGCAGCGGTGGCAGATGGATCGGCATGCCATTGAGTCGATAATAAAGATCGGCACGAAACTCGCCTTCATCCACCATTTCGCCAAGATCACGGCTGGTAGCTGCGACGATCCGGACATCGGCTTTCTGTACATTATTCGAGCCTATCCGTTCAAACTCGCGTTCTTGCAGCGCACGCAGCAGTTTGGCCTGCAGTGCCAACGGCATATCACCTATCTCATCCAGAAACAGGGTGCCGCCTTCGGCGATTTCGAACTTGCCAGGCCGTCCCTCTTTCTGCGCGCCAGTATAGGCGCCGGGTGCAACACCAAAAAACTCGGCTTCGATCAGGCTCTCTGGAATGGCGGCGACGTTGATTGATATAAAAGGTTTACCTGAGCGCTCCGACAGGTCGTGCAAGGCATGGGCAAACAGCTCCTTACCGGTTCCGGTTTCACCGGTTATCAGTACAGAGATGTCATAGCGTGCTGCCTGACGGATCTGATGCTTGATGGTGCGCAAGGCTTCACTGCGTCCGGCTATCTGCGATAACTGGTAGCGTACGTTGCGTGTCGGAACCTGACGACTGACATCGCGGATCTGGCTCTGCAATACATTGTACTTGGCCAGCAGCGGTTTCATATGAGAGGCGCTTTCGATAGCAACAAACGCAAAGCCGCCGACGATATGGCCTCTCTCATCCTGCAGAGGAATCGCACTCACCACTACCCACTGGCTGCGAATGTAGAGCAGATCCAGAAAAACCGGATTTCCGCTGGTGACGACATGTGGCAGATAACTGTTGGGAATGATGTCGGTGATGTGGTGCCCGACCGGCGACGCTTCCAGACCAAGAAAATCCATATAGCCGTCACTGATCCAGGAGATGACCCCCTGTTGATCCACAGCGATGGCATATTCATAAAAGGCTTCGAAGGACTCGGCCAGAAAGGTGAGTGCCTTTTTTCTGACCTCATGCAACGTATTTTTTGTTATTGGCATGATCACTATCCAGACTGAGGGTGTCTGAATATATAGACAACTTCTGTCTGGAATGCCAGACAATAGTGTCTTGAAAAAAAGACGGTGTGAGAGCGCTACGATGATCGATTTTAATTAGTTATTTGATATTAAATGATTTTTTAGTTGTGGCACGGCATCTGCAGTATATAAGGAAATAATAAATAAAATACAGGAACACCCTCATGATACGCGTCAATCCGCTTTACGCCTGCTGTTCTCTCGTTTCGATCAACACTGCATCGTGAAATCAACGTAAGAACACGGGAACTCTGGCATGAAAAATTCCAAAAGAGCACTTGTCACCGGATCCACCAGCGGTATTGGGCTGGCTACTGCCCGCGTGCTGGCCAGCCATGGTATCGATATTGTCCTGAACGGTCTGGAGCCACAACAGGAAGGTGATGAGCTGGCACGTGAGCTGGCAGGTCAGTATGCCGTCAACGCCTACTATTGCCCGGCAGACCTCAGTCGTCCTGAGAAAATCCGACAGATGATGACAGATATCGGCCAGGCGGGTGGCATCAATATTCTGGTTAACAACGCTGGTATTCAGTTTACTTCACCCATTCTGGATTTTCCCGCCGAAAAGTGGGATCAGATCATGGCGATCAATCTCAGCGCAGCGTTTCATACTACGCAACAGGCTTTGCCCATGATGCTGGATGATGGCTGGGGGCGCATTATCAATATCGCATCTGTGCATGGTCTGGTGGCCTCGGTACATAAGTCAGCATACTGCGCAGCCAAGCACGGGTTGATTGGTCTGACCAAAGTGGTTGCGCTGGAGCAGGCTGCAAACAACATTACAGCCAACGCTATCTGCCCCGGCTGGACGGATACACCATTGCTGAATGATCAGTTCAAAGCCTACAGCAAGCAACATGGCGTGACCTTTGATGAGGCCAAGTTGGGTCTGATACAAAGTAAGGCCCCATATCCGAGGCTGGTTGCGCCCAGTGAAATAGGCGAGTTGGTCTACTTTTTGTGCACGGATGCCGCCCGGGCTATCACCGGAACATCCATGCCGATTGATGGTGCCTGGACGGCACACTGATGGTTGAAAGGGATGTAAATGAAAACGCTGGAAATGGAGAAAGCTGATTTTTTGTTCTTCCTCATTGGACAAAGTATCAGACTATTTCTACCTTGACATTCGATACATAAGAAAATACTGTTGGGGAGCTTTTTCTGGCTAATTGGTAATACCAATTTGGTTGAGGTTTAAAAAACGTAACCTGATCCATTTTAACTAAGCAGAATGTAACCACGCTGATGCTTATCGCTCAGTTGGTTGCAGGTAAAACAAAAATAAGAGGAAGAACTTGATGAAACATGCTCTGAAAGCGGTGGCACTGTCCACCACGCTGGTAGCGTCTACAGCAGCCATGGCCGATTTTGACCGTGTACGTTGGCAGGTCCCGATGTCCTTCTCCTCCACCTTGACAGCCCTTGGCGACACCATGCCAGAGGTATCCAGAATGTTGGATCAGATGAGCGGTGGTCAAGTCACGCTGCAGGTTTTCGAACCGGGCGCGCTGGTACCAGCACTCAGCATTTTCGAAAACGTCAGCGCAGGTAATATTCCTGCAGGTTACTCCTGGATGGGTTATGAGTGGGGTCAGCTTCCCGTAGCTGCACTATTCGGCGCCACACCCTTTGGTCTTGAATCTCAGGAATTCCTTGCATGGATGTACTTCCATGGCGGTGATGAGTTGCTCAAAGAAGCTTTCGCCCCCTCAAATGTATATCCGATTCTCTGTGGCACCATCAGTCCTGAAGCCGCCGGTTGGTTCCGCGAAGAGATCAACTCTGTTGATCAGTTAAGTGGTTTGAAATTCCGTGCAGCCGGTGTTGGTGGTGAAATCATGGCTGAGTTCGGCATGTCTGTAACCATGCTGCCGGGTGGTGAGCTGTATCAGGCGCTGGAAACCGGCGTGCTGGATGGAACCGAGTTCTCTCTGCCAACCGTTGATGAGCAGTTGGGCTTCTATCAGGTTGCCAAATACTACTACCTGCCTGGCTGGCATCAGCCGTCCACTAACCAGTTCCTCTATGTGAACATGGATGAGTGGAACAAGCTGAATGATCAGACTAAAGCTTTGATCGAAAACACCTGTATGGCCGGTAACGCTTATGCCCTTTCTCGTGCAGAGGCTCTGCAAGGTGCGGTGTTGAAGAGCTTTGCTGAAAAAGGCGTCAACATGCGTCAGTACAATGACGAAATTCTGGAGGCCTTCCAGGAAGCGACTGACCGTGTAATGGCGCGCCGTTCAGAGACTGATCCTATGTTTGCGAAAGTCTACAGCTCAATGAAAGAGTTCCAGGCTGAGCATAGCGCATGGAAGCACCTGGGATATCTGCCACGTGATTGGGGTCAGGATAAAGAATAAGACTTTATCGACTTCCCTGTAAGCGAGGTGGAATTTTTCCATGGCTGAATACAAACTTGATTTGCAAAAAATCGAGGAGGCGGTCGCTCATAAAGCGGCCGCCGTTGATTACCCTCGTACTCTTATTTCAGACGTGCTGGAGGGGATTGTTGATCTCTTCGGCAAGGTCTTTTCCTGGTTCTGGATAGCGCTGATGTTACTGGTAGTCGGTAACGTCATCATGCGCTATGTACTGGGTACCAACTTCATCGCCCTTGAGGAACTGCAGTGGCATCTCTATGCCGCTGGCTTCATGATCGGCTTATCCTACTGCTTTGTGCATGATGGACATGTACGGGTTGATGTTCTGGCCGAACATCTGACGCTGCGTAAGCGTGCGGTGATTGAAATACTGGGCATCCTTATTTTCTTCCTGCCTTTCTGTTATGTGATCATGTTCTATGCCTTCCCCTTTGTGGAGCGTTCGTATCGAATCAATGAGGTGTCAGCGGCGCCGGGTGGATTACCCATGCGATGGGTTATCAAGTCCGTGATTCCGATCGCGTTCGGATTGCTGGCGATGGCGGCTGTGGCACGTCTGTTGCGGGCTCTGTCCCTGTTGACCGGGTTTCCCCGGGCACGGCGATTGCCTTGATGTCAGTGCACAAGAGTGTAGAAGGGGAAGCCTGTGTTTGAAGTGAACGAGATTATAGTTATTGCCATGCTCAGCAGCTTTATTCTGTTGATCTTCACCGGCTATCCGGTGGCGTGGATTCTGGCCGGTATATCCGTGCTGTTCAGTGTTGGCTCGATACTGGCCTATCAGTATTTTGATGTGGATACCTACTTCCTGACCGACTGGCGCATCTTTGGTGTCATGGTGCAACGCATCTTCTCGCAGATGAGTAACTGGGTACTGGTGGCCTTGCCCATGTTCATCTTCATGGGGCTGATGCTGGAGCGCTCGGGTGTGGCGGAGCGGTTGATGAACAACTTCGTCAATCTGTTTGGTCGTTTCCGTGGCGGTCTGGGTGTTGCGGTCATCACCATCGGTATTCTGCTGGCTGCGTCTACCGGTATTGTTGGTGCCTCTGTCGTGCTGCTGGCAATGCTGTCGATTCCGGCAATGCTGGAGCAGAAGTATTCACCGGCATTTGCCAGCGGGATTGTGGCTTCGGCCGGTACCCTGGGAATTCTGATCCCACCCAGCATCATGCTGATCATCATGGCCGATCAGCTGTCCCTTGCTGTGGGTGATCTGTTCATGGGTGCGCTGATTCCAGGTGTCATGCTGGGTTTGATGTATATCGCGTATGTGATTCTCGTGTCGATCTTTGTTCCCGGCATGTCCAAGCCACGGGATGATCTACCGCCTATTACCTGGCCCATGGTGCGTGCGACGCTCTGGGCGGTTGTTCCACCACTGGGGCTGATTCTGGCTGTACTGGGAACGATTTTCCTCGGGATTGCTACGCCGACTGAAGCGGCGGGTGTTGGTGCGCTGGGTGCGACGCTGCTGGCCTGGATGAATGGCAAGCTCAATTATGAGGTACTGAAGGATGTCAGCCGTAAAACAACGCTGACAACTGCATTCGTATTCGGGATTTTCCTCGGCGCGACTGCTTTTGCTGTAGTCATGCGTTCGCTCGGCGGCGATGAATTCATTGGCAGCCTGCTGAAGGGGATTCCATTCTCACCTGAAGGGATTGTTGTGGTGATTCTGCTGATCACCTTCGTAGCAGGATTTTTCCTCGACTGGCTGGAGATCAGTCTGATACTGCTGCCTCTGGTCGGGCCTGTCGTGTCAGCACTGGGATTTGATCTGACCTGGTTCGTTGTACTCTTTGCTCTGGCTTTGCAGACGTCATTCCTGACGCCGCCGGTAGGCTTCTCACTCTTTTACCTGAAGGGTGTTGTGCCACCACAGATCAAGACAACGGATATCTATAAGGGTGTTATTCCGTTCATTCTTATCCAGTTGCTGGCAGTGACCATGGTGTTTTTCTGGAAGGACCTTGTGCTCTGGTTGCCTGGAGTGCGTTACGGTTGATCACAATCACATCGGTTTAATGGATAACCGCAGCGGCAGGGATGCATTGCTGCGGTGACTGGATGTTCCCAGCTGCCCTCCCTCGGCAGTACGATGTTTGCTGTCTGCAATGACTGCACGGCAATCATGCAATCTCAAATATAAAAAATAAGAAGAGTTGCGATGATTACGAATTTGAGCTTTCGTGCCAAGCTGATTATTCTGCTGGCATCGGTAATCACTGGTTTTCTGCTGTTGGCTGGTGTGGCCTTTAATGGGCTGCAAACTCAGGCAACAGCCAACCACCAACTGCAACAGCTTTCCAGGATCAAATCCAACATCGATGCGTTGGCACTTGCGATGCTTGAAACATCCGATCATCTAAGACAGGTGTCGGACGATACCTTCCCCGAGTTTACCCGTACCTTGCAGCAGAATCGCAGTGCGTTCAGTGCGCAACTCAAGGTGGATGCGGAGCTGGCGACTGATGTTAATGCAGCACAGGCGCTTGAGGCTTCCGCACAATTACTGACACGCTATTTTGACGCTCTGGAGCAAGTGGCGGCAGTGCAGGCGCAGGTTGGTTTTGATGCTGGCTCCGGCCAGAAAGGGGTGGTGGCTGCCTCAGGAGAGACGGTACTGGAGAGTGTATCTTTTCTGTCTGTGATTCAGCAGGCGTTTCTCAGCGTCAGGGACGCTGAGCGTCAATACATATTCGAGGCCAGTGCCGACAATCTGGCGTTGTTTCAGCAACAGTATGATGACTTCATGGAGCGTGTGGCCGCATTGGGAGGGCTTCAGGAGCGCTTTGGCAGTGTTATAGAGGACTACCATGGTGAGGTGGCACAGTTCACCCAGATGCATGCGGCTCTGGAGCAGGCGCAAGAAACCTTGAGAACGGTGAGATCAGCTTTTAACAGTAATCGTCAGCAGACCTCGGCCATGCTGTCCAGTCTGGTGTCTCAGGCCCAGGAGAATGCACAACGCAGCTCCAGTCAGGCGATTTTTGCGCTGGTTCTGGTCAGTGTCATCGTGGCCGCCGGTGTGATATTGATGCTGCTGATGATCGGTTACAGCGTCAAAACAACGCTGTCACAAACGATAAAGGATCTGGGGCGTGTCCGTGATGGTGATCTGACCGTGCGACTGGCGGTCAACAGCAAACGAAATGATGAGTTTGATGCGCTGTGCCATTCCGTCAATGAGATGTCGGATGGGCTGGGTGCCGTGATCGGGGATGTTGTCACTATCAGTTCCGATGTTGATCAACGCGTGTCTGAGTTGAACAGTGAATTGGATAATATTGCCGCCAGCAATCGCTCTCTCAGTCAGCAGACCAACTCACTGGCGGCCTCCACCGAGGAGATTTCGGCCACCATTTCCACTATTTCGGACACGACCGCTGAGTTGAGTGAACAGTCCAGAAACACATTTGAATCGGCAAAGTCCGGTATGGATATTCTCAAGAGCCTGTTAGCCAATCTGAATGAATCGAATCGGATGGTGAACCAGACCGGAGAACAACTCAATGCTCTGGGCCAGCTGTCACAGGATATCGATAATGTGATTGGTATGATCAACGATCTGGCAAATCAGACCAATCTGCTGGCGCTGAATGCCGCCATTGAAGCGGCACGGGCAGGAGATGCCGGTCGTGGATTTTCGGTGGTGGCGGATGAAGTGCGCTCATTGGCTGAGCGTACCGTTGATGCCACATCACGCATTACAGGTATCGTCAATTCCATACAGAGCTCGACCAGCAGTACCATCACGCTGATGAACTCCAGTCAGGAGAAGCTCGGCGCGATAGAGCAACTGGGTAGCCAGGCGGAGCACGCAATGAGCGAGATAGAGTCGAATGCGAGTACGGGGTCCGCGTCGTCAGCTGAGATGGCCCATGCGGTTCAGGAGGTGGCCAAGACCGCTTTGCATATGAGTCAGGAGATGGATTTCATCGCCCAGCAACTGCGCAGTGATACAGGCTCAATCGATACCATTACCGGCAATACCCGCAGAATTCATGAGATGGCTGCCGATCTGAGCCGCAAGACATCTGGCTTCCGGGTTGCCTGAAACTTAATCCTCTCCTGTCGAAGAATCCCTTGCACAAGGATGTGAATATTTGGGTATACTAATTGCCTGATTGTTACTAGCCTGTAACCCGATAACGGAGTGGCAATGGTTACCAAGGAAACGCAGCCGGGCTCAATGAGTCAAGGTTTACCGGTGTTGATGGCGCGTCAGCCTATTTTCACCAAAAGTCAGGATGTCGCGGCTTTCGAACTGCTGTTTCGCGATGAGCAGGGCAACTTTGTACAGGGCCTCAAAGACGATGAAGTCACCCTTGAGGTGCTGTTGAGCAGCTATGCGGGGATTTCCGTAGAGGGTGAGATTCAGAATCTGCCTTTTTTCCTGAAGGTAACTGACAAGATCCTGCTGGGTGACCAGCTGCCGGATCTGCCACGCCAGAGCTTTGTGCTGGAGCTGCTCGGACATTCCGAGATTACCCCCGCCTTGGTTGAGAAGCTCAAAGAGCTCGCCAAGAAGGGGTTTCGCCTTGCTCTGGCGGATTATGACCCCTCCGACGCACGTTTCGAACCCTTGCTTAATATCATCCATGTGCTGAAACTGGATATTCAGTTACTGGGTCTGGACAGGCTGCCAGCGCTTCTGCAGAAGCTGCGACCTTATCAACTGGAGTTGCTGGCGGATAAGGTGGAGACTCAGGATGAGTTCCGTCAGTGTCTGGAGATGGGTTTTGCGCTCTACATGGGCTATTTTCTCAGTCGTCCAAAGCTGATTCGTGGCAAGAAGCTGTCTGGCAACAAGGTGGTGTTGATCCAACTGCTGGCTGAGCTGCAAAAAACCAGTGCAACGGCTGCGTCGGTTGAAGAGATCGCCCTGAAAGATCCCGCCCTGACCTACAAAATTCTGCGCGTCGTCAATTCCGCGGCGTTTAACCTACGCCGTGAGATCAGTTCATTGTCGCATGCCATCGCGATGCTCGGTATGGAGCAGATCAAGCGCTGGGTGATGTTGTTTCTGGCCAAGAGCGATGACGGCAAGCCGGATGAGTTGACGCGTAACATGCTGGTCAGGGGGCGTATGTGCGAGTTGCTGGCCGAGATGACCGGCAGAGCGGAACCGATGAACTACTTCATTACAGGCCTGCTGTCACAACTGGATGTGATGATGGATATGCCGATGGATGATCTGATGCAGCAGGTGCCATTGCAGGCAGATATCAAGGAGGCGTTGCTGAGTCGCGGCGGTTTACTCGGTGAGGTTCTGACTGAGGTCGAGACCTATGAGCGCGGTGATTTCGGTTCGCTGAAAAAGATGCTGGAGCTGCCCTACTATGAAGTGGCTTACCGTCACAGCCTGAACTGGTCACAGTCGATCATGCAGGCGTTGCAGGACACCAGTAAGCGTTGAGTATACCTGTCTCACACCATCAGCTATAAAAAAGGGGCTCGGTGATAACCAGCCCCTTTTTTGTATCGTCTATTCACTCAAAGTGATCAGTCCAGCTGACTCAGATCCCTGACGGCACCCGTATCAGCAGATGTCACAAGCTTGGCGTAGGCCTTCAGTGCTGAGGATACCTTGCGTGGACGCTCAGCGGCGGGTTTCCAGCCCAGCGCGTCACGCTCAGCACGACGTTTCGCCAATTCTTCATCAGACAGCAACACATTGATGCTGCGATTGGGAATGTCGATCCGGATCATGTCACCATTCTCAATCAGGCCGATCGCACCACCTGCCGCAGCTTCCGGAGAGGCATGACCGATCGACAGGCCAGATGTGCCACCAGAGAAACGACCATCGGTGAGGAGTGCACAGTGCTTACCCATCCCTTTGGACTTGAGGTAAGAGGTCGGGTAAAGCATCTCCTGCATACCGGGGCCACCTTTGGGGCCTTCGTAACGCACGATCACGACATCACCGGGCTTCACCTTGTCTTCCAGAATGTGATGTACCGCTTCATCCTGAGATTCTGTGACATGTGCCGGCCCTTCAAAGACATGGATCGATTCATCCACGCCCGCCGTTTTCAGTACGCAGCCGTTCTCTGCAATGTTACCGTAGAGCACAGCCAGACCGCCTTCCTGAGAGAAGGCGTTTTCATAGTTGCGGATGCAGCCGGCGGCGCGATCACCATCCAGCGATGTCCAGCGTGTGGACTGGCTGAAGGCGGTCTGTGTCGGAATGCCGGCAGGGCCCGCTTTGTAGAACTCCTTCACCTCGGGTGTCGGGTTGCGCATGATGTCCCAGGTTTCCAGCGCTTCGGCCAGACTGCTGCTGTGGACGGTCGGCAGATCACTGTGCAGCTTGCCGGCACGATCCAGCTCACCCAGGATGCCGAAAATACCGCCGGCACGATGTACATCTTCGATATGATACTTCTGCGTGTTGGGCGCTACTTTACACAACTGGGGTACATTGCGTGACAGGCGATCAATGTCGCGTAGCGTGAAATCAACTTCACCTTCCTGAGCCATGGCCAGCAAGTGCAGAATGGTATTGGTTGATCCACCCATGGCGATATCCAGGGTGATGGCGTTTTCGAAAGCTTTTACATTCGCGATGGAACGTGGCAGCACAGACGCATCATCCTGCTCATAATAACGCTTGGCCAGATCGACGATACGATGGCCAGCCTCTTCAAACAGGCGACGACGGTCGCTGTGTGTGGCCAGCGTAGTGCCGTTGCCCGGCAACGACAGACCCAGTGCCTCGGTCAGGCAGTTCATCGAGTTGGCAGTGAACATGCCGGAGCAGGAACCGCAGGTCGGGCAGGCGGAGCGTTCATATTCAGCAACGGTTTCGTCAGAGACCGAGTCATCCGCCGCGATCACCATCGCATCAACCAGATCCAGTTTGTGTTCCGACAGCTTGGTTTTGCCTGCCTCCATCGGGCCGCCGGAGACAAAGATCACGGGAATATTCAGGCGCAGTGCCGCCATCAGCATTCCCGGTGTGATCTTGTCACAGTTGGAGATGCAGATCAGTGCATCGGCACAATGAGCGTTGACCATATACTCGACTGAATCAGCAATAATGTCGCGTGAAGGCAGAGAGTAGAGCATGCCGTCATGGCCCATGGCGATACCATCATCCACGGCAATGGTGTTGAACTCTTTCGCGACGCCGCCGGCTTTCTCAATTTCGCGTGCGACAAGCTGTCCCATATCTTTCAGGTGGACATGACCCGGTACAAACTGCGTGAAGGAGTTGGCAACCGCGACGATCGGTTTATGAAAGTCATCATCTTTCATACCAGTGGCGCGCCAGAGTGCGCGGGCACCGGCCATATTGCGACCGGCGGTGGAGGTGCGGGAACGATATTCAGGCATTGAATCTGTCCTTCGGTTACATATTCATCAATGTTTCGAGTATATCAGCTCATGCCCATTGCCGAGTACCCTTCACACTGTGTTTAATCGTCTACACTTATTCAACTGAATAATATGAAAGCAGAATAACAATAATGATCGAATGCCCCGTTGAGGAGGTTGTATGAAGTTAGGAGTACCTGCCGAGATCAAGACGCATGAATATCGGGTCGGCATGACCCCGGTCGGCGTCAGAGAATTGTGTATGCAGGGTCATGAGGTGATGATTCAGCAGGGCGCAGGCCTGGGTGCCGGGTTTTCCGACGAAGATTATGTGGCATCGGGTGCCACACTGGAGGAAAGTGCTGAGGCGCTGTACAAAAGTGTTGATATGGTGGTCAAGGTCAAGGAGCCGCAGCTGCATGAGTGCGGTTGGCTGAGCAAGGGGCAAACCCTGTTTACCTATCTGCATCTGGCGGCAGACAGACCGCAGACAGATGCGCTGCTTGCAAGTGGCTGTACTGCGATCGCCTATGAAACCATCACCGATGCTCAGGGACTGCTGCCACTGCTGGCGCCAATGAGCGAGGTGGCCGGTCGAATGTCTGTGCAGGCTGGCGCGCATTGCCTTGAGAAAGCGCAACAGGGGCGAGGCGTATTGCTGTCGGGCGTTCCAGGGGTAGAGTCTGGACAGGTGCTGATCATTGGCGGTGGTGTGGTGGGGCAAAGTGCAGCTAAAATTGCATTGGGAATGGGCGCGCGCGTAGCGATCATGGATCGCTCAATTGCCAGATTGCGTCAGCTGGATGATGTTTTCGGTGGTCAGGTAGAGACGCTTTTTTCATCCCGACAATTGATTGAATCCAGAATCAGCACGGCAGATATGGTGATCGGAGCCGTGCTGTTGCCGGGTGCGGCAGCTCCCAAGCTGATTACTCGTGAGATGCTGGGTCTGATGCAGCCGGGAGCGGTGCTGGTGGATGTCGCGATTGATCAGGGTGGGTGCTTTGAGACCAGTCGCCCGACTACCCATGCGGATCCGACCTTTATCGTTGATGGTATCGTGCACTACTGCGTAGCGAATATGCCGGGAGCCGTAGCGCGCACCTCTACGCAGGCGCTGACCAACGCGACACTTCCCTATGTGCTGCAACTGGCTGCACAAGGCTGGCAGGGTGCGTTGCGCAGCAACAAGGGCTTCGCCCCCGGCCTTAATGTGCATGAAGGTGAGCTGTACTGTCAGGGGGTGGCAGAGGCTTTTGACCTGCCACTGGGGGATCTGCCGGCGCTGCTGCAAGGGCATTGATCTTCTTGTTAAGAGCCGGTTAATCTGGTGCGCGTTAGACTCAGGGCATATGTTCATCAATTTATCTTTGATCGACTTCCGTCAGCCTGATGCTACGGAAGTGGAGGAGTCCTGATGTTGGTTAAACGTTTTGCGTTGTGCTGGCGAAAAATAACCATCACCTGCATGGCTTTGATAGGTCTGTCATTGTCAATTCCGGCCCTCACTCAGGATGCGGGTGAGATAGATCTCAAACGCGCTGCAGAGATCGCCCTTGAGGCTTATGGTGGCCAGGTTCTCAAGGCCGAGGAGGTTGAAGAGGATGGCCAGCAACTTTTTCATATTCGTTTAGTGAACGAAGGACGTGTCAGGGATGTCAAGATAGAAGCAGATAGCGGGCGTGTTGTAGCGCCCTGAAGCTCAAAGGAGTAAGTGATGAAGCTGCTGGTTGTTGAGGACGATCCGGATCTGCGCAGGCAACTGTCGGTTATCCTGGCGCAAAAGGGGTACACGGTTGAAGAGTGTGCTGATGGCAAGGAGGCTGTTTATCTGGGCTGTGAGTATGAGTTTGATATAGCCATTGTCGATCTGGGTTTACCGGAGATGTCGGGGCTGGATGTGATCAAACAGTGGCGCGCGGATCAGCGGCGCTTTCCTATCCTGATCCTGACGGCGCGAGGTAACTGGCAGGATAAGGTTGAGGGACTTGAGGCCGGAGCAGATGATTATCTGGTGAAACCCTTTCAGCCGGAAGAGTTGATTGCGCGTTTGAATGCACTGATTCGTCGCTCAGCCGGACATGCACAGCCGCAGCTTCAATTTGGTCCTCTGACGCTCGACACCACTGCTCGACTGCTTTACATGTCGGATGAAGAGGTGAGGCTGACCAGCTACGAGTACCGTACTCTTGAATATCTGATGATGAATGCCGGTAAAACCATCTCCAAAACGGAGCTGACCGAGCACCTCTATCATCAGGATTTTGATCGTGACAGTAACGTACTGGAGGTATTTATTCGCCGTCTGCGCCAGAAGCTGGATCCGGATCAGACACTGCATCCCATCCTGACCGTCAGGGGGCTGGGTTATCGTATTAATCCGGAACTGGGTACCGGAGACTGATTTGCTGCAGCGACTGGTGCCCCGTTCGTTAAAGGCCCGTCTGCTCTGGGGCTCATTCATACTGCTGCCACTGGTGGTGGTTTTTGCGGTGATTGCACTGCAGCGAGCCTTTTACGAGAGTCTGTTGGCATCCGAAGAGTCTCAGGCGCAGCTGCAGGTATACCTGCTGTTGGGCTCTGCTGAGTTGATGGATGGTCAGTTGCGTTTGCCTGACCTTCCCTCCGAATCGCGTTTCCGACAGACTGACTCCGGTGTCTATGGATTTATCCACAGCCAGAATTCCCTGCTCTGGCGCTCCCCCTCAAGTTACCTTCTAGCCGACTCTCTGGTAGCACATCTGCCTGATTCGCAACTGGAACCGGGTGATATCTGGTTCGAGCATCTCTGGACGGATGGCTTCTTCCTGCTGCAATACCCGGTTGTCTGGGAGTATGACGGTCAGGATCGTCACTTCATGGTGTCGGTGCTGCGTTCAGATGTTGCAGTGAAAAAACAGATGAATGCTTTCAAGACACAGCTCTGGGGCTGGCTCAGTGTCGTATTCATTCTGGCCTTGCTGGTGCAGTATCTGATCATGCGCTGGGGGTTGCAGCCGTTGGATCGTCTGGCCAGGGATCTGCAGAGCATTGAACAGGGCAATGCTGAATATCTGCAGGGTGAGTATCCGCATGAGGTACAGACGGTGACCGATAATCTTAACCGTCTGATTCAAAGTGAACGGCAGCAGCGCGAGCGTTACCGCAATACACTGGGTGATCTGGCGCACAGCCTGAAAACGCCGCTGGCCGTTATCATGGGAGCTCGCAACGAGGAGCTGAATGAAGACGAGTACCAGCATCTGATCGATGATCAGGTGCAGCGTATGGATCAGATAGTCCAATATCAGCTGACGCGTGCGGTGAAATCTGCGCATCAGGTACTGGCCAGACCTGTACCGCTTGAGCCTGTTGCACATCGAATGGCAGCCGCGCTACAGAAAGTCTATGCCGAAAAAAGGATACAGCACGAGCTGCTGATAGATCCGGAGGCTCACTTTCATGGCGATGAGCGGGATCTGATGGAACTTCTGGGAACACTGATGGAGAACGCGTTCAAGTATGGCCGCAGTCAAGTCAGAGTCAGCGCTTTGACGCGTGATGCCGAGTTACAGATCGATATTGAAGATGATGGCCCGGGCGTTTCACCGGAACAACGACAGATGATTCTGAAGCGGGGGGCACGGCTGGACTCATCCGCGCCCGGGCAGGGCATAGGCCTGTCAATTGCGGTGGATATTCTCAGCAGCTATGACGGTTCACTGGAGGTATCTCACTCAGAACTGGGCGGGGCGGCCTTCCGGGCCTCTCTGCCCGGCGGTGCTCATCCCAGAGAGCACTGATGCGCCCAGATAGCGGTGGCCCCTCTCCATCAATCCGTTCTTGACGGTTTGTCGAGGTGCCCTGTTATCCAGCTTTCAAACTAGAGCGGCTTGAAAAAGACTTTCGAGTTGCGCTGGAAGTTATACAGCGCTTTCTTTTCCTGCGGCAGCTCATCCAGTGATGTCTCCCGGAACCCTCGCTCGACAAACCAGTGTGCGGTGCGTGTGGTCAGCACGAACAGTGATTTGAGCCCCATATCACGTGCCTGCTCCTCCAGAGTGTTCAGCAGCATATCGCCACGCTGCCCGCCCTGGTAGTTGCTGTCGATCGCCACGCAGGCCAGTTCGCCGACCTGTTCATCCAGAAAGGGATAGAGTGCCGCACAACCAATAATGGCTCCGTCGCGTTCAACAATGGTAAAGCGCTCAATTTCTGCCTCGAGGCGTTCACGCGAGCGTCTGACCAGCACACCTTTGGCCTCCAGAGGCGCGATCAGCTCCAGAATGCCACCGACATCCTCTATGCCCGCCACCCTGACCTGCTCATAGGACTCACGAATTACCATGGTGCCTGAGCCGTCACGGGTGAATAACTCTTCAATCAGAGCACCATCCTGCTGGAAATTGATCAGATGACAGCGTGGAACTCCGCTCTGACAAGCGTCCGCCGCAGCTTGCAGCAGGCGTGATGTTTCCGTATGAGGTGCAGTAGGGTCATCCAGTTTCGCCAGATACTGGCTGACCATACGCATCGCAGTGGCCACGAGCAGCTCACTGCGCAGATCGCCACGGCTGTCGTGTATGCCATTTTCACTGCCAAACAGTATCAACTTGTCGGCTTTCAGTGCTGTGGCTGTGCGTGTGGCAACCTCCTCTACCGAGAGGTTGAACAGCTCTCCTGTCGGGGAGTAACCAAGATTGGACAGCAAAACGATATGGTTAAGATTCAGTAACTGACGAATCGCCTCATGATCCACCCGGCGCAGCTCACCGGTATGCTTGAGATCAACACCATCCACCACACCGGCTGGCCGTGCGGTGATGAAATTACCACTGCTGACACGGATACGTGCGCCATGCATCGGAGTGTTCGACAACCCCATCGAGAAACGGGCTTCCAGCTCACAACGCAGACTGCCAACAGCCTCAACAACACACTGCAGCGTCTGCGCATCGGTGACGCGCTGATGGTGGTGCAGGCGAGTTTTGATGCCCTGTTTTTCCAGTCGCGCTTCTATCTGTGGTCGCGAACCGAAAACCAGCACCAATCGCACACCCAGACTGTTCAGCAGGGCGATGTCATGCACGATATTATCGAAATTGGGCTCAGCCAGCGCCTCTCCACCGAGCATCAGAACAAAGGTTTTGCCCCTGTGTGCATTGATGTAGGGTGATGAGTGGCGAAACCAGCTGACATGTTGTTGAGTGTTGTCGGTCACAGCAGTCTTTTAGCTCCGGTTACAGGCAGTAACGCCCGATTAATGTTTTCAGCAGTTCGATAGTGGGTTGGATCTGATCCAGAGCCAGAAACTCATCAGGCTGATGGGCTTGCTCGATGGATCCTGGACCCATGACTATTGTATCCATACCCAGCGCTTGCAGGAATGGGGCTTCGGTAGCGAATGCCACCGCCTGCGCCGAATGGCCGGTGAGTTTTTCCACCATCTGAACCAGCTCGGAATCTTTGGCTGTTTCAAAAGGTGGGACGCCCAGAAACAATGGATAAGATTTCAGCTCCACGCCATATTTGGCTCCAAGAGGATGTAAGCGTTCACTGATCATATTACGCAACCCATCCAGTGACATACCTGGCAGCGGGCGAAGATCAAACTCCAGTTCACAGCGGCCACAAATACGGTTGGGGTTATCTCCGCCGTGGATACAGCCCAGGTTCAGGGTTGGGATACTGACGCTGAAATCACTGTTATGGTACTGCTGAGCCAACTCTTTGCGCAGTCCGATCAGCTCACTGAGCACACCATGCATGGCATCCAGCGCATTATGCCCGAGTGCAGGATCGGAGGAGTGGCCTGAACGACCTTCAATTCTGACCGCTTCCATCATTATGCCCTTGTGCATACGGATCGGGCGCAGGCTGGTCGGCTCACCAATAACTGCTGCACGAGCCAGCGGGCGCCCAGCTTCCACCAATGCTCTGGCACCGCTCATGGAGCTTTCTTCATCGGCCGTTGCCAGAATGATCAGAGGCTGCTTGAACTGCGTAGCATCGAAACTGCGGGCGGCCTCGATCGCGAGTGCAAAAAATCCTTTCATATCGCAGGTACCCAGCCCGTAAAAACGGTTATCCCTCTCGGTCAGAGTAAAGGGGTCGCTTTGCCATAACTCGGGATTACAGGGAACGGTATCCGTGTGGCCAGAGAGCACCAGTCCGCCAGGTCCTTGTCCGAGTGTAGCGATCAGATTGGCCTTGCGGCCCTCCTCACCGGGCAGCATCATTACCTCACACTCAAACCCCAGATCACTCAGCCAGCCATGCAGGCGGTTGATCACTTCAAGATTGCTTTGATCCAGGACCTCCGCAGTCGAGCTGACCGATGGGCTGGCAATCAGCTCTTGCAGCATTGTCAGAGTAGCAGGTGTTTGGCGAGTCATGGTTTTCTCCGGCACAGTGATGCAGGTAACCTGTCGGATATCTGCTTATTGGTCCGAGGCAGGGTCGATGAGTTCCTGATCTATAATGCTATCTTTGCTGTCGCGGGTCTATTTATTGAGGATCTATTTATTGCAGGACGATTTTTGAGAGGTCGTTGTTGCAGGTCGAGTGATAAGGCGAGATATCAGCAGTAGTGCCCATCCCTGGACACTCTGCCGGCTTCATACTTACAGGAAGATAGCTGTCAGGATGAAGAAGAAAATGATCGACAGCAGTGCACCGGCTGGCAGCGTCACGATCCAGGAGATGAAAATCGTACCGATGATGCGCAGGTTAAGTGCTGCCATACCACGCGCCAGTCCAACGCCCAGAACGGCCCCCACAAGCGTATGCGTGGTTGATATCGGCAGACCTGTACCAGATGCGACAACAACTGTAGCTGCAGCAGCCAGTGTGGCGGCAAAACCACGGCTGGGTGTCAGTTCAGTGATATTCTGACCCACAGTGGCGATTACTTTATGCCCATACATGATCAGGCCAGCAACAATACCCGCGCCACCAAGCAGCAGAATCCAGGGTTGAACAACCGAGCGTGCAGAAACCTCGCCACCGGAGTTGACCACGCTGACAACAGCCGCCAGAGGGCCGACCGCGTTGGCGACATCGTTGGAACCGTGTGCAAAAGCCATGGCGCAGGCTGTGAACAGCATCAGGATGGCAAAGATCTTCTCGACGTTAGTGAAGTGAAAATCGCGATCATCAGCCGGGTTATGCTTGACCCGTTTGATCATGAAGATGCCGATTACCATGGTGATGCCACCAGCCACAGCGGATCCCAATGCACTTTGGGTGAAGGTCAGATCCAGCCCGATATGTTTCAGACCTTTGGTCATCGTCACCATGGAGATGATGAATCCCACCAGAAAAATGTAGTAGGGGACATAGCGCTTGGCATTGTCGTAGGGGTCTTTGGTATCCAGTATCAGATACTGCACGCTGCGAAATAGCCAGAAAGCGATAAAGCCAGCGGTAACGGGTGATATCACCCAGCTCATGACGATAGTGCCGATCTTGCTCCAGTGCACGGCGTCAACCGATATACCGATGGCAGCAAAGCCGACGATGGCACCTATGATGGAGTGCGTGGTGGAGACAGGCCAGCCGTAGTGGCTGGCTATCAAGAGCCACACACCTGCGGCGAGCAGGGCGGACATCATGCCGAATACCAGCAGGTCGGGCCTGTCGGCCATCAACGAGGCATCAGTGATGCCGCTACGGATGGTTGAGGTGACGGCGCCCCCGGCGAGATACGCACCGGCAAACTCGAACACCATGGCAATAACTATTGCCTGTTTGAGGGTGATGGCTTTGGAGCCGACGGAGGTGCCCATGGCGTTGGCAACGTCGTTGGCGCCAACACCCCAGGCCATGAAAAAGCCAAAGACACAGGCCATGATGATGATCAGCGTGCCATGTTCTACAAGGACTTCCATAATTCCGGTCTCTGTCTGGTGAGTTTATCTTGCCAGCAGCATCTGCAGGCGGCCGCCTACTTGCTGAGCACGGTTAGCCAGATCACCGATCCAGTCGATGATGCGGTATAGAAAAATCACGTCGATCGGATAAAGCTCGCGCTCTATGGCAAACAGCGAATTACGCAGTTTTCTTTCCTGCTCATCGTTGTCTTGCTCGAGCTGATCCAGCTTGGAGATCAGGCGCTCAACCAGATCCACTTCATAGCCTCTGAATCCAGTGGCTATCAGTTCATCCAGTTCGTTAAGCGCGACAACAGCCTGCTCGGTGGTCTGGATGGCCGTCGTGAGAAAGGCGAGCACTTCTTTCTGGATCTGAGAAGGAATCAGCATCTTGCGACCCAGCATCAGGCCTGCAATATCCTTGGCTCTGTTGGCAACCTTGTCCTGCATGCGCAGCAGTTCCAGTAGATCGTTGCGAGGCACGGGAAGAAACAGATTTCCCGGCAGGTGCTGTCGGATATCACGCTTCATATCATCGGCCTGGTTTTCGAGGCGAACGATGTTCTGCTGTATCTCGGCAGCCTTATCCCAGTCTTCGGCCATAGCCGCTTCCATGAACGGGGTCAGTTGGGCGGCGGCTTCCTGTGCCTTGGCGATGTGCTCCTGCATCGGTTTGAACGGCGAGCGGGCAAACATCTGCGTAATCAGATTCGTGGTCACCATGGACTTGTCCTGTATCTGGTAAAACGGTCGCAATTATATAGGGAGTTGTCATGCGGATGTAACCAAAGCGACACAAAAACGTCATGAAAAATGTGCAATTGCTATTAAAGCTTGAACTTGGCAGCTTCATTTTTACTTTGATCTGGTAATCTAGAGTGATTGTTCTGTCGGATCGGAGAGTAACGGTGTTGATACAGCCTCCCCTGGAAAAAATACCCGAAATACTGCATACGCATCTGCTGGAAAGCTGGGAGAAGATCTCTGCGGCGCTTATGTTGCTTGAGCAGGCGCCACAATGGCTGGCATCCGAGCTGAGCACCGTGCTGATCGGCAGTGACTTTGTGCGCGACCAGTTGATACGTCATCCTGAATGGCTGCAACAACTGCTGCAATCAGGAGATCTGGAGCAGGCCTGCAGTGAGCAGCGGTATCGTGATCTGCTGCATGCTCTGGTTCAGCCAGAGCAGGAGGAGGCGGATCTGCATCGGGTGTTGCGTCAGTTCCGGCAGTACCAAATGGTCCGTTTGATCTGGCGTGATCTGACCCGGCGCAGTGACATGATCGGCACTACGCATGAGCTGTCCTGGCTGGCCGATGTGTGCATCGATGAAACGCTCAACTGGCTGTATGACAAGGCCTGTGAGCGCTGGGGGACTCCCTGGTCACGACCGGACGCACAGGGGCGGCGGCAACAGCAGCGGATGGTGGTGCTCGGCATGGGCAAGCTGGGCGCGCATGAGCTGAACCTGTCCTCCGATATCGACCTGATGTTTACCTACCCATCCAATGGCGAAACAGACCATGAGCGCAAAAATCTGGAGAATCAGGACTTCTTTATTCGCCTGGGGCAGAAGCTGATTCAGGCGCTGGATAACCTGACGATGGATGGTTTTGTATTCCGTGTCGATATGCGCCTGCGCCCTTTCGGTACCTCCGGCACGCTGGCCTGCAGCTTTGATGCAATGGAGGGATATTACCAGGATCAGGGCCGCGACTGGGAACGCTATGCGATGATCAAGTCGCGGGTGGTGGCCGGCGACAAAGCTCAGGGTGAGCGTTTGCAATCTTTGCTGCGTCCCTTTGTGTATCGCAAATATATCGACTTCAGTGCCTTTGAATCACTGCGCGATATGAAGCTGATGATCAGTCGTGAGGTCAGGCGCAAAGGGTTGGAGGACAATGTAAAGCTGGGCTCAGGCGGTATCCGCGAAGTGGAGTTTATCGCTCAGGCATTTCAGCTGATTCGTGGCGGGCGAGATCTGGAATTGCGCCAGCGAGAGCTGATGAATATTCTGCCCTTGCTGCCAGAAAGAGTCGGTATGCCGCAGCAGGCGGTTGATGAGCTGATTGCATCCTATACCTTTTTACGCAACACCGAACACGCCATTCAGGCACTGGCGGACCAGCAGACACAGGAGCTTCCGGCAGATGACTTGGGGCGTGCACGTATAGCCCACAGCATGGGCTTTGCCGGCTGGCAGAGTTTCCATGAGCAGTTGATGAGTTACCGTGCAACGGTCTCGCGCCATTTTGCCGATGTGATTGCGCCTGAAGAGTCAGAGGACGATCTGGCCGATTCTACAACTGAAACTGACTGGCAAGCCTTGTGGCATGGTGAGATGGATGACGCTGAAGCGCATGGGCTGCTGGCAGAACGCGGCTTTAAGGATGCCGACAAGGCGTTCAGACTGATACAGGATCTGCGCAACCTGAAAGCGGTGCAGGTGTTGCAGCAGGTGGCTCAGCAACGATTACTGAATGTGTTGCCGAATCTGCTGCAGGCGATCGCCCAATGCAATAACCCAGAGGTTACGCTGGAGCGCGTGTTGCTGTTGATTCAGGCGATTCTGCGCCGCTCCGCTTATCTGGTGCTGTTGGCCGAAAACCCGGCCGCCCTGCAGCAACTGGTGCGCCTGTGCTCTGCCAGTGCCTGGTTCGCCAATCTGCTGGCCAAGCAGCCGGTACTGATGGATGAGCTGATTGATCCACGCACCCTGTATGATCCACCGGATAAGGCGCGTCTGCAGGCTGAGCTGCGCCAGCAGTTGCTGCGCATCCCGCAGGAGGATACGGAACAACTGATGGAGGCATTGCGATACTTCAAGCATGCTCATGTGCTGCGGGTGGCGGCTTCAGAAGTGACGGGTGTGTTGCCCTTGATGAAAGTCAGTGACTATCTGACCTGGCTGGCCGAGGCGGTGCTGGAGGTGGTGCTGGATATCGCCTGGCATGATCTGATCAGCAAGTATGGACGGCCACTGCGCGAGCCCGGGATTCCCTGTGATCCCGATTTTATCGTACTCGGCTATGGCAAGGTGGGTGGAATAGAACTTTCCTATGGATCGGATCTGGATCTGGTGTTTCTCTATGATGCCGACTCCAATCTGAACACCGATGGCGAGAAGCAGGTGCCCAACCCGGTGTTCTTCAATCGGCTGGGCCAGAAGATGATCCATATCCTGAACACCTTCACGCCGTCGGGACAACTGTATGAAGTGGATATGCGTCTGCGTCCGTCAGGCAACTCCGGACTACTGGTCAGCACGTTGAAAGCCTTCGGGGAGTATCAGCAGCGCGAAGCCTGGACCTGGGAGCATCAGGCACTGGTGCGCGCACGTGTGGTGGCCGGTTGTTCACGAGTGAAAGAGCGCTTCGAACAGACACGTGCCGAGATTCTGGGTGCCGATCGCGAACTGGAAAAGCTGCGCACCGATGTTGTGGATATGCGAGAAAAGATGCGCCAGCATCTGGGCAGCGGTGTTGCCGAAGAGGACGCCTTCCACCTGAAGCAGGATCGCGGTGGCATAGTGGATATCGAGTTTCTGGTGCAATTTCATGTGCTGGCTTATGCCACGCGCCATCCGGACCTGCTCGAATTTACCGATAATATCCGTATTCTGGATGCGATCGAGCGCAATGCTCTGTTGTCGGCAGAGGAGGCGGACTTCCTGCGTGAAACCTATAAAACCTATCGCGCAATGGGTCATAGGCTGGCGCTGCAGGAACAATCCAGCACCATAGCGGACGATCAGTTCGCGCAGCTGCGCACACGGGTAGGGGAAATCTGGGACAGAGTGATGACTGCCCGGCCATAACCGGGCAGCTTTTTGTACTCAGGGTGGACTGACTGAGAGTGTACTTAGAGCGAGTGTACTCAGAACGAGTGCACTCAGATGCTGGTCAGCCAGCCGTGAATATCTTCAGCCCGACCCCACTGAATGGCATTCAGGGCAGTACGCAGTTTGACCGTGGTCTGGCCAACACCGCCAGTGCCGACCTGATACTCCTTGCCGTGATGAATCAGCGTACCCACCGGTGTCAGAACCGCTGCGGTGCCAGACAGCGCCGCTTCGCAGCCAGGTTTGGCAGCACGCTCAAGCAGCTCAGCAACCGTCAGCTCACGCTCCGATACTTGCATCCCCATATCGCGAGCCAGTGTCAGGATTGAGTCACGCGTCACCCCATGCAGGAAGCTCTCATCCAGCGCCTTGGTGATGATCTCATTGCCATCGATCAGCAGGAAGTTGGCCGCGCCTGTCTCCTGAACATCGCCATTCGGGCAGAAAAGGACCTGATCCGCCTGACACTCTTCGCGCGCTTCCATGATCGGACGCAGGGCGCTGGCGTAGTTGCCGCCACTCTTGATCATGCCGTTATGCGGCGCACAGCGCATGCCCTGATCTTCGAGCTTCAGGCGCAGGCACTTGTCACCACCGGCAAAATAGTCACCCACAGGCGAAGCCAGCACGTAAAGGCAGGAAGTCAGAGACGGTGCTGCTGCCTTACCGATGGCTGCTTCGGTGCCGAAATGGGTCGGGCGGATATAGAGTGACCCTGGGGGAGCCGGTACATCAGCCGCAAAACGGGAAACCGTATCAAGAATCATCTTGCTCAGCTCTGCTTCATCAATAGCAGGCAGCGCCAGAAGGCGGCTGCTCTGAGCCATACGTGCAATATTACGGTCCATGCGGAAGATTTTCACCGAACCATCTTCATGGCGAAACGCCTTCAGTCCCTCAAAGCAGGTGCTGGCATAGTGCAGCACATGAGCGCCCGGGTGAAGCTGAATGCTGTCACTGGCCACCATCTCCGGCTGGCTCCAGCGCGTGCCATCAAACCAGGAGATTGCCATTTCAGGCATGAAAACGGTACCAAATGCAGCAGCCATGTGAACGTCCTCAAAAAGTATCAATGCGAATTAGTAGTCGGAAGGTAAAACACCTTGCAGCATCTGATTGTAATCATCAACAACAGGAAAGGGAATTGGTAGGATATTTATTCCGAAAGGATTTGAACTCACGTCTGAGCAGATAGATCGCAAACAGCGACAGGCATATGTTCGAGAAGGGCACGGCCAGCCAGACGCCATTGAGGCCGATCAGCCAGGGTAATAGCGCAAGGAAGGGTAGCTGAATCAGCATATTACCCATGGTGATGAAGGTCGCTTTGCGCCCCATGCCAAGTGACTGAAACCAACTGGCGGTCATCACCAGAAATCCATCAATAAACAGCGCAAACAGATGCAGACGAATCGCCCACTGAGCGACATCCAGCAGCGCCTCATCATCGCCGATAAATACTGATGCGAAAAACCCCGGCACCAGCAGCAGGCTGATAACCAGAATGATGCCGCTGCCCAGAATGATCTTGCAGGCCAGTATAAAGGTATCTTTGAGGCGTTTGATCTGACCTGATCCGTAGTAGAAGCTGACCAGTGGTTGCATGCCGCCAGATACCCCTTCTGCCGCCATGTAGTAAAAGGCCATCAGGTAACCGGCGATACTGTAGGCAGCGACATGTATGGCCTGACCATACTTCAGCAGCAGAATATTATGCAGCACGACCGAGAAGCTGATGTACAGATACATCAACATGCTGGAGAAGCCGGTGCCCAGCAGCTTGAGCATGGCACGAGGTTTCAGGGCAAAGGTCGCAATGGCGAGTGGCGCCCGGCTACGATGGCTGAAGAGAAAAACCAGACAGATAATAACTGATAGGCTTTCAGCCAACACCGTTGCAAGTGCTGCACCACTGAGGCCCCAGCCAAGCCAGGCGATAAACAGAGCGTCAAGCAGGATATTGCTGATGGCCCCGGCCAGCATGGCATAGGTTGCGAGCCTGGGGGCGCCGAGATTACGGGCCAGAAAGGGCAGGGCGATGCTGGCCAGAATCAGCGGCGAGGCTGGAGCCATGATATTGAGATAGTCCTGAGCGTTGGCGGCTGCGTCGCCACTGGCCCCCTGAAAGGCCAGAAATCCCGCGCTGGTATGATTCAGCAACCAGCCCAGCGGCATGCCGATCAACAGTAACAACCATAAGCCTTGCGCAATATAGCGGCTCGCCGTCTGCTGCTCGCGTCCACCCAGCGAAATGGAAGCCTGTGCCCCTGCTCCAATGCCGATCATCATCCCGATGGCGAGCAAAACCCCGACCCAGGGCCAGGCCAGATTGATCCCTGCCAGCCCGTCACCGCCAATGAAATGACCGACAAATATTCCATCCACAATCTGATAGGTGCCACTGACCAGCAGGGCCGCCATGGAGGGTAGCGTATAGTGCCAGAAGGCTCGGTGCAGCGGTGTAGTGTTCAGATCCATTGAGATGACAACTTCTTGAGGGAACAGGGTCTTATGATTGGGCAGCTTCATGCTGCTATAAACAGGCGCTATTAGATCACAAAAAATGTTACAAGGCCTGTACCGGCGGTCTGTATAAGCCCGCAATTGCACACGGGCTGCTTCAGGATCAGGACGTGCCTATCTCCAGACTCAGTGGCGGGGAGCAGACACGCCTCGCGCTCTGCGCTGCATTCATGAAGCGGGACCATTTTCTACTGTTGGATGAGCCGGATAACCATCTGGATCTTGATTCCCGTGAACTGCTGAAAAATGTGCTGCGTGATTACCCCGGCACGCTGATGGTGGTCTCGCATGATGAAGCGTTTATTGAGGCGGTCGGGGTAGGGCAATATTTGCAGCTGTGACAAAAGAGAGTGAACGTTGATTGCAGTGGCAAAAAGCAGTAATCTCTTGCCCAAAGTAAGGGGCCGGATTGCCCAAAAGGATGATTTTTAATAAGGACATTGCCATGCCTACCGTCTATTTCAACTCTCACTCTTGCCACATTTCTGACTTGATTGATGCCGACGACGAGCTCATTGCGGAGTTTTCCCGAGTCAATGGCATAAGCTCAGATGGTCGTGTTTATCAAGGGCAGGCCTTCACACTGGACTTGTCTGAAACCTATGCACCCCCGATTATCCGTACTCTTAATCAACAGGCTATTCATGAGCGTAGCTGACTAATGGAAGCGGCAGGAGTAGAAGGTGAGGAGTTGCATCGAGAAGCCGAGTTCTGGGAAAAATACCTGACTGAGGAGGAGCTCTCTGGCGTTCTTAGTCTGATAGGTGGATCTGGCCCTGCCTTTAAGGCCAAATTTGAAAATCTCTCTAATTTTCATAAAGCTTTGGTCAATTATGAAAATGCTCTCATCGCTATTCAAAAGCCTGCCGCAGCCGGGATGCCGGGCGCAGGCGCCAGGGACGCCATCGCGCGCCGCAATGCCATTCAAGCCTACGATGTGCTGATCAGCGAACACAGAAGCGCAATGACCCAGCTCTCCCCTGTTATCATGCGTACTAAAAACCGTGGCAGCGCCATCAATAATGCACACCGCGGTATCACTCTGGCCAGTCGCAGCCGTGGCCGTCTGCACGCCGACACGCGCATTTTCGTTGCTGACCTGTTTCAGGCTCACAGGCTGAAAAGCTTCTCGCAGTTTATGTCTAAAGCAGCCACTCCTTTGTCCTTGGCTGCTGATGCTTCAATCAGAGCTGGCAAGGTAAGAAGTGTGAGTAATGCTGATGGAAACTGGCATCGTGAAAGCGTAAGGCAAATTGCGGGGTTTGGTGGCGGTGCACTTGGAGGAGGGTTGGCGGGTAATGCAACATTGATTGCCCTCGGCGGCGCAACAAAAATTTCTGCATTGGCACTTGCTGGCCCTATTGGCTGGGCACTCATTGGCTGTATTGTGATTATAATAGCCGGTGCAAGTTATTACGGAGCCAAGGTTGGTGGGGGCATGGGTGAGAATTTTGGTAGTACGTTATATGACAGTTTGCTATAGCCTTTTAGTCAACAAAGTATTCAGTTTTTTGGCTGGTTAATTATTTATGAGTGACTTTTTCTTAAATCTACCTGATTTTTTTCGCCTCTATTTATCTAAGGAATTTCTCGTTTTAACAAGCGGGTTTTTTATGATCATAGGGGTTTTTTTAATGATTTTTTCATTGTTCTTCTCGATTTTACGTATAAATAGAGCCATGCGGCGTGACGGTTTGGAGCCTCCTGCGTTGCACATGATAAACATTTACGCTTATTGGCATGTTTTCTCGGCTACGCGTAAATCCATTGCAAATATGGTAAAATCTGAGCGGAAAATCGGCCCTGTCAAAAGTTCATTTTTCTTTAATGTAATACCTGTTTTGCCTTACATTAAGCCCATTGATCGTTATATATCTAGAGGGTTTATTGTTTCCGGTATCATTTTTTTTACTTTTGGCTTTATCGCTTTATTTATTTATCCCGAGTGATGTTTCTACCTGTACTACGGCTATGCAGGTGCAGATAGTATGTGCATAGCGGTCAAACTGCGCTGTTGTTGACAGCTCTATTGTTTGGGTGTTCTCTCATATCTCACAATAAAGCACTTCTAAGCTCTGAGTAGTGGGTATGTATTTTATTCAGCTTTTTTGGTAGACGTTCTTCCACTATTATATTAATGTGCGATATTATATCAGTGCGCGGATCATTTCCAAATGGATTTGAGTCGAAGAAGGAATCTTCTATACCTGCAAGTCTATAAGTTTTCATAAAATGTATGAATTGTGTATACCAGCTCGGAGACCCAATATTATCTGATGCTTCAAAATACTCAACGATTGCTTCGCAGAACGCTTTGAACGATATCCACGCTCCATTGCGCACCATCCGTCTTTTCAGCACGTTCTAATTCTGCAGCGAGCTTCTTTACTATATTGCGTTTTGCAGCAAGCTCGTGCCTACGATCTTCTAGAAAATCAAGTAGCTCGTTATTTGGCACTTTTTTATCTTTTAACGAGCTTCTAATTTTAATGAAGGCTGTAATATAGTCGGTATGAATTTCTTCTATATCTCTCATTAAAGGCTCAATGTGAGATTTAAATAGCTGATTTTTGCCCTTGTCGTATTCCCCAAGGAATCCAAAAATTGGTGCAAATGAAAATTCAATTTTCATATTATTATAGACCCCAAGAGCTAATATTTGTATTTGCTTAAGTATTGTATTAATTCGATTATGAGGTGCTGACACCACACACGCTACCAGCCCGGCTGGTGCTTCATCAGAGCAAGTGCGTGCTTCCAGATTGTTTAGTCGAAACTACCCCATCCTTCTTGTGGTTGCAATGTGTCGGGATGTATTGAAGCGAGGCATAACACCCCACTATAGACTCAGCCAAAGCCCCCTTAGTATCATGGCGCGGTGTTAAATGCTGCCAATGGAACCTCTGTGCCTCAGATCTGGATCGTCAGCGATGGTAAACCCGGACACCGGAATCAGTCGCTGGGGCTTTATGCTGCCCTGAAACAGCAGCGCCCTGAGCTGGAGCTGCAGGAGGTAGCGCCACTGAGCACGACTCAGTCTCTGCTGGCGCTTCTGTTCCGACAGCGTCCTCAGCCACTGCTTCAGCCTCTTACTCAGACACCTCCGGCACTGTTGATCGGAGCCGGTCATGCGACCCATCTGACGCTGCTGGCGCTGAAGCGGCTGACCGGTGAGCCTGCTGTGGTGCTGATGAAGCCCAGCCTGCCTTTGCGCTGGTTCGATCTCTGCCTGATTCCAGAGCATGATAACCCGGCCCCGAGTGCGAATATCCTGACTACCCGAGGGGCGCTGAATCTGATGCGCTCCGGCACCAAGCAACCCGGTAGCGGTATGATCCTGATCGGTGGTCCATCGAAGCATTTTGGCTGGGATGAGGCCGCGCTGTTGGCTCAGTTGCAGCAACTGCTGAGTCTGGATGCGAGGCACTGGTGCATGACCACATCGCGCCGCACACCTGAATCAACCTTGAGTCTGTTGCGAACTCTGCCGGGAGTTGAGCTGGTGCCGGCTGAGGAAACGCCAGCCGGATGGTTGCCTGAAAAACTGGCCAGTGCCGAGTGCTGCTGGGTAACCGAGGACAGTGTCTCGATGGTGTATGAAGCGTTGACGGCTGGATGCGCGGTGGGCACGCTGGAGCTGCCGGCAGGTCGTGGAGGTCGTCTGGCCGGAGGGCTGAAGCGGCTTGCTGATGATGGCTTGATCCAGCCTTTTTCCCGCTGGTGCGAGGGCTCCGGCAGGACCTTATCCACACCCGCATCAACACACACCTTTAATGAAGCGCAGCGTTGCGCCGGATGGCTACTTGAGCGAGGCTGGTTATGAAAGTGGTTCAGGTGCTGCCCGATCTGGATGGCGGTGGGGTTGAGCGCGGTACGCTGGAGGTGGCGCGTGGTCTGGTGGCTGCCGGGCATGAGTCGCTGGTGATCTCGGCGGGTGGCAAACTGGTGCCTCAGCTAGAGCGGGAGGGCAGCCGCCATCTGACCTGGGATCTCGGCCGTAAATCCTTATTTACCTTGCGTCATATCTGGTCGCTGCGGCGCTGGATGCGTGATTATCAGCCGGATATTATCCACCTGCGCTCACGTCTGCCTGCCTGGATTGTCTGGCTGGCATGGAAAGGGTTGCCAGCGGGGCAGCGACCGCATCTGGTCACTACGGTACATGGTCTTTATTCCGTATCTGGCTACAGTGCGATCATGTGTCGTGGCGAACGGGTGATCGCCGTGTCTCAGACGGTGATGGACTATATTCAGAACAACTACCCCGAAACCGACAGCACAAAACTTCGGCTGATCAATCGCGGCATCGATCCCGAAGAGTTCCCCTATGGCTTTCAGCCCTCGGCACAGTGGCGCGAAGCCTGGTATCAGCAATATCCTCAGTTAGTGAGTAAAAAGGTGCTGACACTGCCGGGGCGTATCACCCGTCTGAAAGGGCATCAGGACCTGATCACATTGGTTGCTGCTCTCAAGCAGGCAGGTATACCTGTTCATGCGTTGATCGTCGGTGGAGAAGACCCCCGGCGTCAGGCTTATGCCGATGAGTTGCGTGCGCGTATCCGGGAGGAGGGGTTGGATGACTGGATCACCTTTACCGGGGCACGTGGTGATATCCGTGAGATCTATGCCGTGTCGGATGTGGTGCTCTCTTTGTCGAACAAGCCGGAGTCCTTTGGACGTACCGTCGTTGAATGCTTGTCGCTGGGTGTGCCGGTGGCGGGGTTCGGGCATGGTGGTGTGGCGGAAACTCTGGCTGAGCTTTATCCTGAGGGGTTGGTAGCGAAAGGTGATCTGAATGAGCTGCAGCAGCGGCTGCAGAGCTGGTTTCGTGCCGGAGCCCCGGAGGTCAGTGGCAATGCTGTCTACACGCTGGAGCGGATGATCAGTGATACGCTGGCGGTGTATGATGAGCTGACTCACAGGAGCGATAAACAGGCGTGACAGATTTTCATGATAAGCCTCTGCAGAGGACTTCAACATCGCTTCCCGGCTGGTCGAGATCGGCCTCGATGCTGTTTTTTATCCTGTTGCTGGCGAGCTTCTTTCTTTTTTACCGTGGCAATAAAGCTGTTCCTTATCTGCTGACCTTTTATGCGATCGGCTATCTGATCATTTATCAGGTGCGCTTTGATCGCGGTACTGCCTGGTTGTTTGTCAGCCTGACGCTTTTCCCTCTTCTGGGTGATATGGCGAATATTCTGTTGCAGCGATCGGTGCCATCCAGCCTTGAGGTGATGGTGCGTAACCTGCCACTGGTCCTGCCGCTGATGGCGCTGCTGCACTATCGTCGGATTGGGCCTGAGTTGTTGTTGAATGCTATCAGTCTGATGCTGGTGATGGCGCTGCTACTTATTCTGGTGCAGTACACGGGCCTGATCGAGTTCGGGACTATCCTGATGTATCAGTGGCGCCCTTCACTCTGGTTTAACCCAGTGCCCTTCTCCAATGCGATAGTATTCTTTGCCGTTTTTCTATTGGGCCTGTCGCTGCAGTGCAATCTGCAGCGGGTCCGGCCGGCTCTGCTGGCGGGTGTTGGTGCTTCGCTATTAATGGTGCTGTTGAGTGAAACCCGTGGCTCGCTCTTGGCTCTGTCGCTGGTGACGCTTTGCTATCTGCTGCTCCTGTTTCGGCGTCATCGGATCTCTCCCGCCATGCTGGTGATGTTGATCGCGTTGATCAGTATCAGCCTGTTACTTGTTTTTGGGCTGCAGGCCGAACGTCTTCAACTGGGGTTGGATGAGTTCAGGTCCTATTTTACTGGTGGTGCACAGGAAACCTCTGTGGGGATTCGTCTGCAGGTGTGGCAACTGGCCTGGCAGTTGTTTCTGGATCAACCGCTGCTGGGTGCGGGTGTCGAAGCAGCAATCGAAATCAAACAGCAGATGGTGCAGGCCGGTGAAATCCCGGCGTACGTCGCGATGCATCATGCGCACTCAGACATACTGGATACTCTTGAGCGCGCAGGTTTACTGGGGCTGGCAGGGCTGTTCTGGCTGTATTGCATGCCGGTGATTTTCCTGCGCCGTCGTGGCTGTACCTGGCTGGAGATCGCCCCGCTGCTGATGCTGATCGTGGCTGCTTTTCTCTGTGGTCTGACCGATACGCCGCTGCGCAATGGCGTGTCGGGGAATGCCTTTTACCTGTGCCTGATGTTCGGCCTGGCGCTGGCGCTGAATCTGCGTGCCGCTCGGCTGGGAGAGGCAGGTTGATGAGCCGGCCACTGCGTATCGTGCACGCGCTCTGTTCCGACCGTAAAGGTGGTCTGGAGCAGGCCTATGTGCATATGACGCAGGCGCTGTTGCAGCTCGGGCATGAGGTGCATGCCTGGATTCCAGAGCAAGCCCCCTATGCGGCTCAGTTGCCTGGGGAAGCCCTGCTGCAGCCTTTCGATCCGAGAGGCTTTTATGATCCGGCTGCACTGCTCAGCAGTTGGCTGCGACTCAAGCGGCTGCAGCCGGACCTGATCATGGCTCACAACGCCCGTGCCACCTCACTGCTGTGCCGGGCGCGCACAGGTTTGGGCATACCGGTCATGGGCGTTGCACACAGTTACAAGCATCAGCGCATGCGTGGTGTGGATCACTTGTTGGTACTGACGGAGCATATGCGACAGCATCATCTGCAGCAGGGATTCAGCGATGCGCAGGTGCATCTCTTCCCCAACATGCTGCCCCATTTTCCTGAGGCACCTCTGCCATTGAAGAGCAGCGAGCCGGTTCAGCTGGGCTTTATCGGACGCCTCGACCCGGAGAAAGGGCTGGCGGATCTGTTGCAGGCGCTTTCGTTGCTTAAGCAACGGGGCAAGGAGCCGAGGCTGCGGGTCGCCGGCAGCGGTGCAGAGCAGGCACGATTGACTCAGCAGTTACAACTGCTTGGCCTGCAGGATCAGGTAGCGTTCGATGGCTGGATCACGGATATTCGAGGTTGGTTACAGGATATTGATCTGCTGGTGGTGCCCTCGCGTGAAGAGACCTTCGGACTGGTTGTGCTGGAGGGGATGGCGCATGGTCGACCAGTATTGGCCACAAGCACACCGGGACCAGCCAGTCTGATACAGGATGGTGCTGATGGCTGGCTGACACCATCAACTGATCCCGCATATCTGGCACAGACGCTGGAGCTGGCTTTACAGTCCCGATCAGCCTGGCCGATGATCACCGAAAACGCCTATCAGAAGGCGCAGACCTACCGGATGGAGGCGCTGCTGCCGCGCCTGCAAACCTTGCTGACCCTGGCCAGCAAAGCAGGATAACACCTCATCTGGTTGAGGCTGTGGTTACGCCTGACTCATCGTTTTTCCGACAACTTTGATTATTTGGCTACGCTTCTGCCAACTCTCTGCTACTTTGATGCATGAGCTACATGCCAATCAGCCATGCGTCAGGAGATGATCATGAGTGCACTTGTTCACCGTTCATGGGTACCCGAAAGTAGTGAAACGCTTATCCAACAACTGGCTGAGCAAACAGCACTATCCGACATTCCTGATATTGCGGCGCGGATTACGTCGCTGGTTGAGCAGAATCGCCAGATCCACGAGCGTGATTGTTTCAACCTCAACCCCGCCACTAATGTGATGAACCCGCGTGCGGAGGCGGTTCTGTCAGCTGGTCTGGGTTCCAGGCCTTCACTTGGCTATCCCGGTGACAAGTATGAGATGGGGCTGGAGGCGATCGAAGAGATAGAGGTGATCGCGGCTGAACTCTGTGCTGAGGTGTTTCGGGCACCCTATGCCGAGATCCGTGTCGCATCCGGCGCGCTGGCCAATCTCTATGGTTTTATGGCGATCTGCCAGCCGGGCGATGCGATTATTGTTCCTCCAGCCACCATCGGTGGGCATGTTACGCACCATGGCCCCGGTTGTGCCGGGCTCTATGGGTTGCAGATTCATCAGGCACCGGTTGATAGTGATGGTTATACGCTGGATGTCGAGGGGTTGCGTCAACTGGCGCAACGAGTGAAGCCGAAGCTGATCACCGTGGGTGGCAGCCTCAATCTGTTTCCGCATCCAGTCAAGGCGGTGCGCCAGATTGCGGATGAGGTGGGCGCCAAAGTGCTGTTCGATGCTGCGCACCAGTGTGGCATTATCGCCGGTGGCAGTTGGCCCAATCCGCTGCACGAAGGCGCACATCTGATGACGATGAGTACCTACAAGAGCCTGGGTGGTCCGGCGGGAGGCCTGATCGTAACCGTTGATGCCGAGCTGGCGCAGCGTCTGGACAGTATCGCCTTCCCGGGGCTGACAGCGAATTTTGACGCGGCAAAATCAGCAGCACTGGCGCTGACAATGCTGGACTGGAAAGCATTTGGCGCCGACTACAGCCGTACCATGATCGAGCTGGCGCAGACCTTTGCCCGTGAGCTGCATGATCAAGGGGTACCGGTATTTGCGCACGCACGCGGCTTTACCCAATCCCATCAGTTCGCGATTGAGGCGGTTGCCTACGGTGGCGGACAGGCAGCATCGAAACATCTGCGCAAGGCTGGCTTTCTCGCCTGTGGTATCGGCTTGCCGATCGCACCGGTCGAAGGGGATATGAATGGGCTACGCATCGGCACGCCGGAACTGGCGCGCTGGGGTGTGCGTGTGGAGGATATTCCACAACTGGCTAATCTGGTCGCAGCTGCGCTGACATCCTCAGCACCCGAGCAGTTGGCAACTGAGGTTGCACAGCTTCGTGCTCGCTTTAGTCGGCTGCACTTTGTTTGTGAATAAAGTGTTTGTGAATAAAGAAGCTGTGAATGAGGAGGCTGTGAAGCGTTGAGCCCTAAGTTGAAATAACGAACCCTGCTAATTTAACTTAGGGGTGAAAATAAAATAAGAGCATAGATTAGTTTGTGGTTTTACGTAGACTCTGATGGACTGGTTAAGTGCTCACCTCATAGCTCTGGTAGTTCGTCCCGCAGGAATACCGGCAGATCCATCGTAGGCGGCGCTGAACCATACTCATACAGCATGTCTGCTATGTAGCCACGATGATAGGTCTTGTGATTGATGATATGCAGCAGCATGTCGCCACGGCTCATCTTGCCAGAGCCACCATCGACAAATTTGAAGGGAATGATCTGCTCCAGCGATGGCTCTTCCTGTATATCCGCATAGTCGATATACCATTGATCGGATTGCTGTTGAGCTGTATGGAGCTCTTCAAAGGATGGTACGGTCAGGAAATTGCGCGATGTAAAACCATGCTCGGTGTCTTCAAGGTGCGCCCTCCAGATAAGATCAACCACATAGTTGTGACTCAGTATGCCATTGACCCCATGGGGTCGCCCAGGCCGTGCATCGGTCAGCCAGGTAGCGGGTACTTGCGCCAAAGCGGCATACAAACGCACATTGGCCCAAGCGCTATAGCGCGTCAACATCCTGATGTTTCGTATTGCAGTCATAACAGCCTCGGGTATCTGAAGCATCCATCACATTTTGGCATTGTGCAAAGCGATATAACAGGCCTGACGCAGGGGGGGCGCGTTGATATCAATGTGTACCGTCTAAAAGCCCCG
Organism: Nitrincola salilacus; assembly: GCF_046271865.1. Taxonomy (NCBI): domain Bacteria; kingdom Pseudomonadati; phylum Pseudomonadota; class Gammaproteobacteria; order Oceanospirillales; family Oceanospirillaceae; genus Nitrincola; species Nitrincola salilacus. The sequence continues at coordinate 4,588,860 of NZ_CP176580.1, read as the reverse complement.
AAACACTCAGATCTTCATCAAGATCTGGCCAGTGGATCCCTTCTCCATCTCCAAGAAGCTCCCAGTTACTCAATTGCTCTTTTGAGGCATTAGACAGGCGTGGGAACCAAACCAGTGGAACAGATATAGTGCGGCCATCAACCAGCTCGACGACAAGTGCCACATCAGTGCATTTAACATTCTGAGCTTGAGGGTGAAGCTCAACTGCCAAAATACTCATTCCAAGCCTCCAAAAATGTAATCCTGTTCTTAACCACCAACTGCTCAAGTTGCCTCAATTCCTGGGATGAGAATCGAGTTGAACTTGCAAGAGCAACTGACTGTAACCAGAACTTTGCTAACATTCGCTCTCGCTGAATGTGTATGTGTGCCGGTTCACTGCCCTCATTACTATAGAAAAAGAAACGATAAGGGCCAATACGCATCACTGTAGGCATATTCTATATATTTTCATCCTTGTTTGTCTTGATACAACTCTGCTCATACAACTTGATCTGACGCAAAAATCGGCTGTAAGCGAAGTTCATTGCGTAGATATATCCCATCAGACCGCCGCGCCAGTAGCCGCGCAGGAAGTAGCCGCTGATGAAGGAGGTCCAGAAATCGATGATGATGCGGAAGGTGCTGGGTTTGCGGCCACGAGCACGCAAGTCGCTGGCCTGGGCTTCGGTGTAGCCGTTCATCTTTGCCACTCGGTGATGAAACGAGCGCACCGAGTCGTGTGCCATGCGCCCCTTGAGGTTGGCTGTACGCGCATTGGCGTTCATCTGCACACGATCATGCACTGGGCTCTCACTGTAGCGGCCCTGGCTCAGGCGATACAGGCGCACCGGTTTATATGGGGTATAGGCGCTGAGGCTGTCGGAGCCGTAGAGGCGGTCGTGGATGGCGATGAAGTAGCCATCGGCCAACGCTTCCCTTGAGGCAAACAGCTGCTCGATCTCCTCGCGCAGTTCCGGCAGAGTGCGCTCATCAGCATCGATATTGAGTATCCAGTCGTTGCGAGCCTGATCCTCAGAAAAGCGCTTCTGTTGGCCATATCCTGGCCAGGGGTTGTATAGGACTCGCGCTCCAGCTTGCTCGGCAACCGCAACTGTATCGTCAGTGCTGCCGGAATCGATCACGATTACCTCGTCGCACCAATCAATGACGCTCTCGATGGCAGCGACAATGCGGTCCGCTTCATTAACGGCGATGATGGTAACGGAGATGGGCAATTTGGCAGGCATGTGAAATCCGGATTGATGGTCAGGGTTTGAGGTGTTCGCGTCTGTCCAGCGCAGGCGCGGCCGGGTGCGATCACATGAGCTGTTATGGTACCTGCTTGCGTGAAGCAGGTGAATAGTCTGGGTGGGTTGACATTAAACGTGGCTGGCCTATCTTGGTAGCTTGACCACGAATGGGGAGATCCCGCGCGCCATGTCGCATTTCAGTCTCAGAACCTGCACGCTGACACAGCATCCTGTGGCTCACGAGCATACCTATCATCAGCTGATTCTGGCGACGTCCGGTGCCACCGAGTTGAGTGTGGAGGGGCGGGGGGCGCGTATTACACGTGAACTGGGTTGTCTGATCCCCTCGCATTATCATCACGCCTATCAGGGTGATGGTGATAATCGTACGCTGGTGCTGGATATCCCGCTGAGTAGCATGGCTGCTTTTCCCTGTGCGGATGAGCTGGAGCGGATCTTTGCCCGGCCTGATTTTTTTCGTGTCTCGCCCGAACTGAACCGCCTGGCGTCTGCTCTGATGCAGCAGTTGGAGCTGTTTCCCGAGCTACGCAAGGATATCGCCACCCTGCTGCTGCGCAGTCTCTATCTGAGTATTTACCGACGGCATCTGCCTGGCTCAGAGCCCGAAACGACAGCCAGACATTATCGAGCCCGACTGGATATTGATCTGATCAATGCCCATATCGATGCCCATCTGGGTGATGAGATACAGGTGGAGCATCTGGCTGCTCTATGTGCTCTGAGTCCCGGTCATTTCCATGCCAGTTTTCGCCATGCAACCGGCCAGACCCCGATCAGCTATGTGCAGCAGAGACGGCTGGAGCATGCGCGGGCTCTGGTGCGTCACAGTGAGCTGTCGCTGGGCCAGATCGCGTCACTGATCGGCTTCAGTGATCAGGGTAGCTTCACGCGGGCTTATCGACGGGTGTTTCATATCACCCCTACGGCGCATCGACGCGCCTGATCAGCGCTTACTGCTGACTTTAGCTTATCGGTAACCTTCCTGCTATCTTCCTTTGATATATGAGTCTCGGGCAAATATGTCTTAGCCCAGGGCAAGCAGAAATGCTGTTGCTGCCCTATTCTGATACTCAGACTCTTGGGTGAATGATTATGAAATTTTACTATTCCGATCGTCAAAACCTCCATGCTCCGGCGACGTTTCTGCTCAGAGGCAAACCTGCACCCTCACCGGAAGGCCCTGTGCGTGCCGAGATACTGCTGGCCGAAATGGCACGACTGGGTGTGACGCTGAGTGAGCCGGATGGGCTGACATCTACCGAAAACGAAGCCCGCCTGCACGAGCGTCTGGCGCGGATTCATACCCCGCGTTACCTGCATTTTCTGGAAACGATTCATACCCGCTGGCGTGAGCTGCCGGGCGCGTCCGAGGTGGTGACGCCCAATGTTCACCCTTGTGCAGGTGGGCGACAATACCCGGATCATCCCATCGGCCAGGCGGGCTGGCATCTGCACGATATGGCCTGCCCGATAGGACCGGATAGCTTTGCCGGGATACTCGCCAGTGCTGCCACGGCGGAAGCGGCTGCGCTCAGTGTTGTGCAGGGTGAGCCGTCGGCTTATGCACTGTGTCGGCCACCGGGGCACCATGCCGGGCCTGAGCAGATCGGTGGTTTCTGCTACCTGAACAACTCGGCGCTGGCCGCTACGGTGCTGCGCGAAAAGTATGATCGGGTGGCGATTGTGGATGTTGATCTGCATCACGGCAATGGTACTCAAGATATCTTCTATCAGCGTTCCGATGTCTGGACCGGCTCCCTGCATGCCGATACACGCGAGTTCTACCCCTTCTTCTGGGGGCAGGACAATGAGACAGGTGAAGGCGAGGGTCAGGGCTTTAATATCAATATTCCGCTGCCGCTGGGCAGTGACGGCGCAGTCTTCTGTCAGGCCCTTGAGCAACTGCTGGAAAAACTGGATCAGTTTTATCCACAGGCGGTGGTTGTGGCGCTGGGACTGGATGCCCACAAGGATGATCCGCTGGCCGGACTGACGCTGGAGACCAGTGATTTCCAGCGCATCGGTGAACGTCTGGCAAAACTGCAACTGCCCACAGTGCTGGTTCAGGAAGGCGGGTATCCGACCGAGGCGCTGGGGAATAATCTGGCGGCGTTTCTGAATGGCTTTCGGGGTGCTTGAGCTGAGTCAGGCGTAGCTGTATCAAACCATATTTAACCAATGAAGGAAGCAGAGTCATGAGCATTACCTATCAAGGAAGCAACAACCGCATGAGCCAGGTCACTATCCACAGGGATACGGTCTATCTGGCTGGTCAGGTGGCAACTGATGCCAGCGCCGACATGCGTAGTCAGACAGAACAGATACTGACCGGGATCGATGCCCTGCTGGCCGAAGCCGGTACAGCAAAGGATCATCTGCTGTCTGCGACCATCTGGGTTACCGATCTGAGCGAGTTCAATGAGATGAATGCCGCCTGGGATGCCTGGGTTGCGCCGGGTCGTCCACCGGTTCGTGCCTGTGTTGAAGCCAAGCTGGCCAAGCCGGAATGGAAGGTCGAGATCATGGTCGTGGCTGCACTGCCGGGAGCTTGATCATGCGAATGATAACGGCACAGGAGGTGGCTGCGGCGCTGCCTTGGGATGCGCTGGTGAGTCGGCTGGAGAGAGTGTTCCGCGAGGGTGTTGAAGCTCCGCCGCGCCATCATCACACGATGCATCGTGAGGATGGTGATGCAACGATGCTGTTGATGCCTGCCTGGGAAGCGCGTGGTTATATTGGCATGAAGATGGTCAATGTGTTCCCCCAGAATGCGGCGCAGGGGTTGCATGCGATCTCCGGTGCCTATCTGCTCAGCGATGGCCGACATGGCACGATGCTGGCCTGCATGGATGGCAGCGAGCTGACCAAGCGTCGCACGGCTGCGGCGTCAGCACTGGCGGCTCGTGCATTGGCGCGAGAGGATGCCAGCTCGCTGCTGATTGTGGGAACCGGCAAGCTGGCACCGATGCTGATTGAGGCGCATGCAGCTGTGCGGCCCATCACGCGTGTGCGTATCTGGGGCCGTCAGCTCAGCAAGTCTCAGGCGATTGCCGCTGATTATGCTGATCGCTTTGACTGCGAGGCCGTAGAGGATCTGGAGGCGGCAGCACGTGAAGCCGATATTATCAGCTGCGCCACTCTGTCGACCGACGCACTGATCAAGGGAGCATGGCTCAAACCGGGTGCGCATCTGGATCTGGTCGGGGCCTTCCGCCCTGATATGCGTGAATCCGATGCCCAGTGTCTGGCGCGGGCCGAAGTGTTTGTGGATACCTATGCCGGTGCCAGAGGCGAGGCAGGTGATCTGCTGCAGGCGATTAATGAGGGCGAATTCGCATTTGATCGGATACAGGCTGATCTGGCCGAACTGGTGCGCGGCGAGCATGCCGGGCGCAGCAGTGCTGATGCGATCACGCTGTTCAAATCGGTCGGTGCGTCGCTGGAGGATCTGGCCGCCGCCATAGAGGTTTGGGAGCAACTGGAGCATGCGCAATGAGCAAGCCAGCGTCAGGGACTGGCTTTTTCTGGCATGAGCGCTGCTTCTGGCACGATCAGGGAGCGATCGGGGTGTTTTCCGAGCCGGGCTGGTTCATGCAACCGCAACCGGCCTCAGAAAGCCCTGAGAGCAAGCGGCGGTTGAAAAACCTGCTGGAGATATCCGGTCTGATCGATGAGTTGGAGGTGCGTAAACCCGCACCGGCCAGTCGTGAGGAGCTGCTCACATTTCATACCCCCGAATATATGGATCGACTGGAAGCGGGTGATCAGCTCGGCAGAGGCAATGCCGGTGAGGCGGCGCCTTTCACCCGTGGCAGTCTGGCGGCAGCACAGCAGTCAGCTGGCTTGGCTGTGGCGGCTGTTGAAGCGGTGCTGCGAGGGGAGCTGCGCAATGCCTATGCGCTGTGCCGCCCGCCTGGACATCATGCCGAGGCGGATCGCGGGCGAGGCTTCTGTCTGCTTGGCAATATTCCGATTGCAGTGAATCGTGCGCGCCAGTTGGGATTACTGGAACGGGTAGCGATACTCGACTGGGATGTACACCATGGCAACGGGCAGCAGGATGCGTTCTATACCGACCCTCAGGTGCTGACCATTTCCATACATCAGGCCGCCAACTATCCGCTGGAGAGCGGCGGATTTGAGGAGCTGGGAGATGGAGCTGGACTGGAATGTAACCTTAATCTTCCGATGCCACCGGGAAGCGGAATCGGTGCCTATGATTATGCGATGGAAAAACTCATCCTGCCGGCAATTGAGGCCTTTGCACCGGAGCTGATTGTGGTTGCCTGTGGCTATGATGCCTGTGCCAAGGACCCGCTGGGCAAGATGATGCTGAACAGTGAAGCCTTCGGGCGGATGACGCGACAGGTGCAGGCGGTGGCGGATCGTTGCTGCCAGGGGCGGCTGGTGATGACGCATGAAGGGGGTTATTCCGAGGGCTATGTGCCTTTCTGTGGACATGCGGTGATCGCGGCGCTGGCCGACAGCGATATCCAGGCAACGGATCCGCAGAATGAGGAGATCGCAGCCTGGGGCTATCAGTCGTTGCAGCCGCACCAGCAGGCGTTGATTGATGGTTGGGTTGAGGCGTTTTTCAAGCAGAGGTATTGAATGCATATCGTCATTATCGGCGCAGGTGTGGTGGGTGTGACCACGGCATATGCCTTGAGTCAGCGCGGTCACAGAGTGACGGTTATCGAGCAGTTGTCCAGTGCCGGTCAGGAGACCAGTCGGGCCAATGCCGGGCAGCGCAGCTATGGCTATGTCTATCCCTGGTCCTCTCCTGCGATGATCAAAAAGGCACTTCCGTGGCTATTGCAGAAGGATGGCCCGTTGAAGATGCAGATACCTCCGAGTCTTGAGGCACTGCGCTTTCTGTTTGCCACCTGGCGCTATGCAAAACCGGGAATCTTTGAGGCAAACAAGCGTGCCATGCTGCAACTCGCTGCCTACAGTCGTGAGTGCTTTCATACTCTGGAAGCTGAGCTGCCGCTGGCATTTGATGGCGAGCAAGGCGGCGTGATGGAGCTGGCCAGTGATGCGGCCAGCGCAGCGAGTCTGCAGTCCGCGCTGCCACTGCTGCGCGAAGTCGGCGTGCCCCATCGCTTCCTGAATGCAGAGGAGACTCTGGCGCAGGAACCGGCCCTGGCAGGAAATGGTCCTCTGCTGGGTGCGCTGTGGTTACCGGAGGATGGGACTGGTGACTGCTGCCACTTCAGCCAGGCACTGGCGATGGCCTGCGAGGCTCAAGGGGTGGAGTTTCGTTATAACACTCGAGTTGACTCTGTAGCGCTGGATCGTGAACAGGTGGCAGGACTACTGCTCAAGCCTGCTGATCCGGTACATTCAGATTTAGAACCAGAACACCTTGAGGCAGATGCCTTTGTCCTCTGCGCCGGAACAGCGTCCAGCCGTCTCGGATGGATGTTTGGTAGTCGGCTGATGATCTATCCCGTGAAGGGCTACTCGCTGACCGCGCCACTGATAGATCCCGATAAGGCCCCGCGCTTTTCGGTGATTGATGATCGTTTCAAGGTAGTGACGACTCGCCTGGGATCGCGCATGCGTGCGACCGGCTTTGTCGAATTGACGGGTATGAATCGTGACATACCTGAGGCGCGGCTGGATACGATTCGTCGTGCTGTCGCGTCGCGCTTTCCGGGAGCGGCCGATATGACTCAGGCAGAACCCTGGGCAGGGTTTCGACCCATGACGCCGGATGGCCCACCTCTGATCGGGCGCGGCCGTTATCACAACCTTTATCTGAATACCGGACATGGTACTTTTGGCTGGACCCTGTCGGCGGCCAGTGCGCAGTTAATTGCACAATTGGTTGATGGAGAGGTTCCAGTCGTGTCACTGGATGCCTTCCGGCCGGATCGATTCGATTAGTCAGGGCTGAAGCTTTTGCTATAATGCATCGTCTGCCGGGAACTGTGCACCTGGCGTTTCATGCGAATGGATTCAGCCAAGAGGTTCCGGGACTATGATTATGTCCACAACGACCCAGTTTAGAACATTGCAGATCATCGGCAGTAAAAAACTGGGCGGTGCCGAGAGTTTTTTCGTACGCCTGCATCATGCGCTGAACACCAGCGGTATTCCCTCAACTGCCGTGACACCACCGGCGAGTGAGCTCAATGCTGCGCTGAGTCCGCCCTTGCAGCATGCCTCGATGCGCAGTGTCTTCGATCCTTTCTCCCATCTGGCGCTGCGCTCACTGATCCGGCGCGAAAAACCCGATATCGTGCAGACCTGGATGGGGCGCGCCACCCGTCTGGTGCATCTGCCGCCCGGCAAGGGACCGGTGCATGTTGCACGTCTGGGCGGCTTTTATGATCCGGCTCAGTATAGTCATGCCCATGCACTGGTGGGTAATACCCGTGGTATCTGTGATTTTCTGATCCGTGAGGGTGTGGCGGCGGAAAAGGTGCACTTCATCAGTAATTTTGTGCCCGAACCACCTACAGCCGAACCGGTCGAGGTGGATGCCTTGCGTCAGAGTCTGGGTCTACCCGATGCTGCCCGGGTGATTTTTGCACTCGGACGACTGCATGAGAACAAAGGGTTCGATACCTTGATCTACGCATTTGAACAGCTTCCGGCTGAGCTGGATGGTCGTCCGCTGCATCTGCTGATCGCCGGTGAGGGGCCGCTGCGTGCTGAACTGGATGCGCAGGTGGCACGGTCTGCGGCGGCATCGCGTATCCATCTGCCTGGTTGGCAGCGGGATGCGACCCCCTCGTTTGCTCTGGCTGATATTTTTGTTTGTCCCTCGCGCCATGAACCGCTGGGCAATGTGATTCTGGAAGCCTGGGCGAACCGTGTGCCGGTGATCAGTACTCGCTCTGATGGCGCGCTGGAGCTGATTGAGGAGGGGCGCAGTGGCCTGCTGGTCGATATAGATCAGGCACAGGAGATGGCCGATGCGATGCAGGTCCTGCTGATGTCGACACCGGTAGAGCGGGAATCGCTGATTGATGCCGGGCAACAGGTGCTTAAGGCGCGCTTCAGCCAGGAGGTGATCGTCGGTGCCTACCGCGAGCTGTATCAGCAACTGCTGGCGGGTCAGCGCTGAATGTGTGGTATCGCGGGGATCTACACACCGGGGCGGGTGGTTGATGCTTCTCGTACCCGTGCGATTCTGGATGCGCTGCAGCATCGCGGGCCGGATGGTGAGGGGCAGTTTATCGACCGCGATCTGGCGTTGCTGCATACCCGTCTGTCGATCATCGATCTTGAACATGGCCGTCAGCCGCTGCATGCTGCGGATCAGCAGGCGGTGCTGGTAGCCAATGGTGAGATCTACAACCACCCAGAGTTGCGCGCTGGCCTGACCGCTCAAGGGGCCCGTTTTCTGACCGGCTCCGACTGCGAAGTGATTCTGCCGCTCTATCAAGCACAGGCGCAGGCCGATGGTTTTGTTCAACCGGAACGCTTCTGTTCACAACTGAACGGCATGTTTGCCTTTGCTCTGTTCGATCGCCAGCAGCGCAGCCTGCTGCTGGTGCGTGATCGCTTTGGTATCAAGCCACTCTATTACAGTCTGATCAATGGCGGTGTGGCTTTTGCGTCCGAGATCAAGGCGCTGTTGCCCCTGCTGGACAGGTCGCCTCAGGCCAATGGAGATGCGCTGGCGCGCTTTCTGCAGATCAATTTCAGCTCGGGTGACGAAACAGCGATTGAGGGGATCCGGCGCCTGCCGCCCGGTGGCTTTCTGCGCCTGGATGCACAGGGGCAGTTCAGCGAAGGGCGCTGGTGGGATCTGGCGCAAGCGCTGGAGGCACAGCCAGATTTCACCGGCTCCGAGGCGGATGCAGTGGAAACCTTTGATCACCTGTTGCAGCAGTCGATGCGAGAGCACTTGCGCTCGGATGTGCCGGTTGGCCTGTTTCTGTCAGGTGGTGTGGATTCCAGCATTCTGGCCAGAAGCCTGCAACGGGCAGGGGCTGGGCTGGGGGCAGGGGTAGGTGAAAAGGGCTCGCGTGCCTGGAGTCTCGGCTTCGAGACACAGTCGGTGCATGATGAGGCCACTCAGGCGCAATCGATAGCCCAGGCGACCGGTCTGGAGCTTGAGCTGATCCGCAGTGATCCGGTGCGACTGTTTGACCGGCTGGTGTTCTCCATCTGGGCCGGCGACGAGCTGATGGGAGACTTTGCCAATCTGCCGACGCTGGCACTGGCACAGCAGGCGTCAGCCTCGCACAAGGTGGTGCTGAGTGGCGAGGGCGGCGATGAGGTGTTTGCCGGTTATGGTCGCTATCGCATGCCGCGTCTGCAGCGCTGGTTGCTGGCGGCCAGAGCGCCGGGCAGCGGGGGCTTTCGTACTCGTGGTCGTTTCAGCAAGGGTGATAATGCCGGTCTGTTGCAGTCAGCCTGGCGTCAACAGCATATGACACCCTGGCGCGACCCCTTCATTCTGCACTGGCAGCAGCAGGGCGCTCAGAACAGTATGACGCGGATGCAGGCGGTGGATATGCAGACCTGGCTGGTTGATGATCTGCTGGTCAAGGCGGATCGAATGCTGATGGCCTATGGCGTTGAGGGACGTGTGCCATTCCTGGATCATCGACTGGTACTGTTCGGCCTCTCCTTGCCGGAACATCTGAAACGTCAGGGCAGGATCGGCAAGATCATCCCGCGTCGCTGGCTGGAACAGAATCTGCAGAGTGCCGCGCAGCAGGGGCGTAAAAAGGGGTTCACCGTACCGGTGCGCGACTGGTTGCAGGCACTGCCGGCGGATTCACTGCTCAGCGCGCTGACAGGTTCGGTTTTGCTGATGCAGATCACCACCCCTGCCGCAGTCAAAAAGCTGATTGCGCGCCAACAGCAGGGGGATAAACGCGCGGTTGAACCGCTGGCGGCTTTTATCCAACTGGCGATCTGGTCACGTCTGTATATCGAAGGCACGCCGGTACGCCCTCCCGAGATAGTGGAGCCTATCAGCTGGTTGCTGGATTAGTGTCGATATAAATAGTTCTTACCCTTAGGGTGGGTCTTGAAGCGTCGATGCACCCACATGTATTGAGCCGGGTCCTTGCGGATTGCACGCTCTATCTCCTGATTGATGCGGGTAGCATCGGCAACGTCGTCACCAGTCGGGAAAGGCTTGATAATGGGGTAAATCTCTACCTCGTAACGATTATCCGGCAGGCGATGCTGTGAGATCATCAGAATCGGTGATTGATTCAGCTTGACCAGACGGCTGGTGGCGGTGATGGTGGCAGCCTGAACGCCGAAAAAGGGAGCATAGACCGACTGATGTGCTCCGAAATCCTGATCCGGCGCATACCAGATGATCTCATTGGCCCTCAGTGCGCGCAGCACCTGGCGCAGATTGGAGCGCTCGATGGTGCTGGAGGTGCGGCTCCGACCCTTGTCGATCACCTCTTCCAGTACAGGGTTGTTGTGGCGCCGGTACATGGTGTTGAACGGATAGTAGAAGCCGAGCAGCACGCCACCCAGATCCAGTGTGGTGAAGTGTGCGCCGAGCAGAATCACCCCGCATCCCTGTTTCAGGGCCGCATCCAGATGTTCCCGTCCCTTGATCTGCGTCCGCTCACGGAACCACTCTTTCGGTGCCCACCAGGCCATCCCGGCCTCCATCACACCAATGGCGTTGTGGATAAACACCTCACGGGCCATCCGATCACGGGCCTTATCATCCAATTCGGGGAAGCACAGGCGCAGATTCACCTCGGTGATATGACGCCGACGCCGGGCCAGATGATAAAGCACGACCCCGAGGGCTTTGCCGATTTTCAACTGCGCACCATAGGGCAACAGGGCAATCAGGCGCAGCAGGCCGATCCAGATCCAGGTCGGCCAGTGGCGAGGTGTATAGAGAGAAGTGGGTTTGTTTTGACTCACAAGCGACATCAGCATTCGGATACAGGATAATGTTGCGTTATTCTAACCTGATATCCTGCCAAGGTGCAGGTATAATGGCCAGCCCGTATGTGGATGAATACTGAGGAGTTGCATGCAAAAAGATCAGGCTCAGAGCGCCGTCGACAGCAGTAGCTGGGCAGTTTACCGCCGTCTGCTGGCATATATTCAGCGCGAATGGCTGATGTTCGGCCTTAGTATTGTGGGGTTTCTCATTTATGCCGCTTCACAGACAGCGGCCGCGAAATGGCTGGAATACTTTGTAGATGCCATCGAGAGTGGGCAGTTGGATCACCGTGCCAATCTGGCGATCGGGATCATTCTTATCTTTGCTGTGCGTGGCATTGGTACTTTTCTCGGTAACTATGGTATCGCTTATGTGGCGCGTGCGCTGGTCAATCGTCTGCGCTGTCAGATGTTTGATCATCTGCTGGTGCTGCCCTGTGCGTTTTATCAGAAACACTCATCTGGCGAGTTGCTGTCACGTTTGACTTACAATGTTGAGCAGGTCACCGGCGCTGCTACAGATGCATTGAAAGTGGGTATCCGTGAAGGCTTCACCGTGATCGGCCTGTTCAGCTACATGATGTATCTGAACTGGAAGCTGACTCTGCTGTTTGTGCTGATTGCACCGCTGGTCGGTGGCGTGGTTGCGCTGGCATCCAAGCGCCTGCGCCGTCTCAGCCATGGAATTCAGGATTCTGTCGGCGATATCTCCTCAGCCGCTTCCGAAGCGATCAAGGGTTATCAGGTGGTGCGCATCTTCGGCGGTGCCGAGTCAGAGCGCGAGCGTTTCAATCGCGTATCGGAACGTAATCGGCGCCAGTTCATGAAAATGGTGGTCACGCAATCGGTTTCGACACCGGTGGTGCAGATGCTGGTGGCCTCGGTCGTGGCGATGCTGACCTATATCGCCATGGCACCCAGCCTGCTGGAGGCGATGACCACGGGTGAGTTTATCGCCTTTATTTCGGCGGCCTCCCTGATGGCGAAACCGATCCGTCAGCTTACCGAAATCAACAGCATGGTGCAGAAGGGGATCGCGGCAGCGGAGAGTTTCTTCAAGCTGTTTGATGAGCTGCCTGAGATGGACAGCGGCAGTATTGAGCTGAAAGAAACTGCTGGTCGCCTGGTGTTCAAGAACGTCTCTTTCCGTTACCCCAAGAGTAGTGAGGATGCTCTGAAGGAGATCGATCTGGTGATCGAACCGGGGCAAACAGTTGCATTGGTCGGGCGTTCCGGCAGCGGCAAGTCGACATTGGTCAGCCTGTTGCCACGTTTTTACGATGTGGAGCAGGGATTAATCTGTCTGGATGATCGTCCACTGTCGGACTACACCCTGAAGAGCCTGCGTAATCAGATCGCACTGGTGAACCAGCATGTGGTGCTGTTTGAGGGCACCATTGCTGAGAATATCGCCTATGGTGCGCTGTCTGGTGCCAGTCCGAAGCAGATCAAACTGGCAGCCGATGCGGCGCGTGTCACCGAGTTCACTGATCGCCTGCCCGAGGGGCTGCATACGGTGATCGGCGAGAATGGTGTGCTGCTGTCCGGTGGTCAGCGCCAACGTATCGCGATTGCGCGGGCGATACTGAAAGACTCCCCGCTGTTGATTCTGGATGAAGCAACCTCAGCACTGGATACCGAGTCTGAACGCTATATCCAGCAGGCGCTGGAGCATGTGATTCAGGATCGTACCACGTTGGTGATTGCTCACCGACTCTCAACTGTTGAGCAGGCCGACAAGATAGTCGTGATGGAACATGGGCGGATCGTTGAGTCCGGCACACATGCCGATCTGATCAGCCACAATGGCGTGTATGCGATGCTCTATCGGATGCAGTTCAACGATACGCCGCCGGTCCCTGTGACCTGATCTTCGCTGCAGAATGAGTACGCCTGTCGTTGATGGGGGGGAGGGAACCATGAGTGTAGCAGGGACGCGAACACAGCCCTTGTCGGGACTACTGCTCTGGCTGCTGCTGGCTAATGCTCTGCTCTGGACGCTGCTGCCTTGGCTGATCCATCCCACTTTGCCACTGGATGTAGTCGAGGGGATCTTCTGGGGGCAGGAGTGGCAGTGGGGATACTACAAACACCCACCTTTGCCGGCCTGGCTGGTCAATCTCAGCTTTGAGCTTGTCGGTGGGCTCGGCCCTTACCTGCTCAGTCAACTGGCGATTCTGCTTACCCTGTTGTTCGTTTATCTGTTGGGCCGTCGTATTTTCGATCGGGAGCAGGCGCTGGTTGGCGTCCTGCTGCTCTATGGTGTCTATTACTTCACCTGGCCGACACCTGAGTTCAATCACAATATCGCTCAGATGCCGATCTGGGCTGCGGCTGTCTACTTCTTCCATCGTGCGTTGCATGAGAACCGCTATCGTGACTGGGCGTTACTCGGGCTGGTGGTCGGGCTTGGCCTGCTGACCAAGTATGTGATTGCGGTGCTGGTGGCGAGCATGTTCCTGCTGATGCTGCTGCGTGGCGAGTATCGCAGGCGGATTCTCTCCTGGCAGGTGGCAGTGTCGCTGCTGGTGCTGCTGTTGGTGTTTCTGCCGCATCTGCTCTGGTTGATTGAGCATCAGTTTCTGCCGTTGCAGTATGCGCGTGATCGCTCGGCTGCAGCCAGTGGCTCATGGGTGACACATATCACCCTGCCGCTGAAGTTCCTGAGTGTGCAGTTGCTGGATCATCTGCCATTGCTGTTGATACTGGCGGCTGCGGGACTGTTGCACAGAGGGTTCTGGGCGCGACAAAGTGGTAGTGATGGAGCCGATCGTGATTTTCTGCTGATGCTGGCGCTGGGACCGGCACTGCTGACCGCACTGGCAGCACTACTGACCGGTATGGGTCTGCGCGATATGTGGGGCACCCCGATGTGGAATCTGTCAGGGCTGCTGCTGGTCAGCTATCTGAAACCAGAGGTGCTGAAAGACAAGGCACACAGGCTGTGGCGTGTGACGGCGATCTGGCTTGGTGTGTTGCTGTTGCTCTATGGACTGGCGGCGATTATCGGTAATCAGTATAAATCCAAACCTTCGCGCACCGCCTGGCCCGGCAAGGTGCTGGCCGATGGCGTGCAGCAGCAGTGGCGACAGGTGACAGGGTGTGATGCGATTGCTATCGTCGCGGGAGATTACTGGCTTGCCGGTCTTGTATCGCTGCGTGCCGAGGGGCGCCCCAGCGTGTTGATCGAGGGTGATCTGGCGCTATCCCCCTGGCTGACGGAGCAGCAGATAAAACAACAGGGCCTGCTGCTGGTGTGGCAGTCATCCGATACTCGTGTGCCGGATATGTTCCGGGATCTGCCAGCGCCGGATGCTACCGGACAGCTGCAGCTTGAGTGGCGACAAGGTGAGGCTTCTTTAGTGATCAGTTGGGGGGTAATTGCACCTCAGGTTGCAGGTTGTGGCAAAGAAGGTGGCCGGTATTAAATGCCGCATCCTTTGACATCAGAATCCTCTGGATTGAGATCAAAGATGCCCGTTTCCTGGCCTTGACTGGATTGCACAGGCTAAAAATCTGCCACAATTGAAGTTACTGAATCAAGACAGGTTATCCAAGATTTGCTTCACTTGCTGATGCAGTCTTGGCAGGTCGCTCTGAATCGTCTTCCAGACGAGCTCCAGATCTACCTTGTCGTAGCCATGCGAGACGCGATTGCGCATGGTGTACATGACGAGCCAAGGAATGTCGTCGTTCTGCGCGGCGAATTCAGGGGAGGCGCGCTGGATGTTGTTCGCAGCCTCGCCAATGATCTCGATGTTGCGGATCACGGCATCTTGCACCAGCTCGCTGTTCAGAAACGCGTCCTCACCCATGTCTTCTGTGTAACGGTCGATGCGCTCAATGGCCTCCAGAATGTGCCCGAGGTAGCCAGGAACGCGCAGTGACTTGGTCATACCGGCACTGCCTCAGATAGTACCCGGCTGCGAAAAGCATCGGGCAGAGCCTTAGGCGTCAGCACATCGACCGATACACCAAGAAGGCGTTGAAGCTCTACTTGTATGGCAGCTACGTCCATCAACGTCGTTTCCGGCGTCGGGTCGATGAGGATATCAAGATCGCTGTTGTCAGTATCTTGCCCGTGCAGCACAGAGCCGAACACCCTCGCATTCAGGGCGCGATGAGACTCAACCACATGCCGAATTGCCGCACGGTTCGAGGCCAAGGCTTCAGAGGGTTTCATGAGTTCTCCCGAAATCAAATTACTGCTTTCAACTTTAGCACTTTTTACTACCCACAGCGTAATAAGATCCTGTTCGCCTTTACCAAATTAACCCCTGATCAGCCGGGGTTCTGGGCTGAGCCTGATCTGGCACTGCTGCAGTAGTTCGCCAAAGGCGTCGCTGGCCAGAAAGGTCAGCTCTTTGTGACGTGTCAGCGCCATCCCTTTGGCTTGATCTGGATCTGCTTCACCCGGGTGACACATGATCAGGCCACCGGCTGGTAGTTGCTTCAGCCAGCCTTGCATAAGTGCGGCAAAATCAGCGTCAGGCTGCAGCGAGTAGAGCCCGGCAAACTCGCAGGAGAGTTTCAGCTGTGGATAGCGACTCACTGCCTGTGTAAAACCTCGCCCCATCAGCTGAATAATCATCGCCTTGAGGCGAGCATCATGTCCGCTCAGTTCCGGGCGAACCTGACGTATCCACGGGGCTTTGTCGGCATAGCGTGAGTCCAGTTCAGCCAGCAGTACATCACGGATGCCGGGGAACAGGTGAACATGCTGATGGCCATCAATGAAGTCGGGTATCGAGTGAGTTGTGGCTTCAAAAACATCCAACTGGCGACGCAGTTGCGTGCTCACCCAGTCCTTATCAATACGCCCTGTCAGTGCGTATTGCATCAATTGTGGCAGTTTTTTTGACGCAGGCCCCTCGGTCAGATTGAAGTGCAGGCCGATGCTGACCGGTCTGCGCAGTTCCATTAGTGAGGCTGCATCCTGATGCCAGCAAGGCATATCGGTCATGCAACTGACCGCACTCAGACGCTCGGCGCGGCAAAGGCTCAGGATGCCACGGTTGATTGCAGGACTCATGCCGAAATCATCGGCGCAGAGCACGACCGGCTTCAGGTGCGGCTGTGCTGAATGACTCATGGCGCAAAGGCCCAGAAGCGGCTGAGGATGAAGGTCATCACGGCAACGCCTCCCAGCACCAGCAGCAGGGCCAGATCATAGCGCAGCGGTGTGAAGTGCAGCAGCAGCGCATAGCTCGCTTCGTTGACGGCAAAGCTTGCCAGCGCAACAGTGGCAAAGCGGGGCAGAGTACGGCTGTGTTCCAGTCCGTCTGCCTGAAAGGTCAGGCGGCGATGCCCGAAGTAACTGACATTGAACGCCACCAGAAAGGCAACCACATTCGCCAGCAGCGGAGCCATGCCAAAGGGTACCAGCAGCACGACCACCAGCCAGTGTACGATCAGTGCCAGAATGCCGACACCGGAAAAACGCAGTACCTGAGCGATCATTAGGGTTGTCCGGGTGCCTTCTCGGGCGTTTCATCGGGAGTATCGCCTGAGGTGTCTTCGGCACCTGAATGGCGCTCATAATCGGAAATCAGATAGACAGGACGCCCTTTGACTTCCGAGAAAATACGCGCGATATATTCGCCCAGCACACCCACCGAGAGTAGCTGAATACCACCGAGGAAGCTGATACTGGCGATCAGTGTTGGCCATCCCGGCACTCTGGTGCCCAGAATCAGTGTGCTGAGGATGATCGTCATGGCATAGGCAAAGGCCAGAAATGAGATGCAGGCCCCGATCACCATCCAGATACGCAAGGGGGCACTGCTGAATGCGGTGATGCCGGTCAGCGCCAGCGATGAAAGGCGCCGCAGGCCAAAGCTGGTTTGACCGCTGTAGCGCGGGTTGACCTTGAAGGGGATGCCGATGCTGCGAAAGCCAACCCAGGCAAACAGACCCTTCATCATGCGCTTGCGTTCGGGCAGGGAGCGCAGGGCTCGCACCACCTTTTTATCCATCAGGCGAAAATCACCGGCATTGGGTTCGATACTGACATCGGCACTCTGGCTCAGCAGACGGTAGAACTGATTGGTGACACTGCGCTTGAATCGCCCCTCATCCGAGCGGTCGGCGCGCACGCCATAGACCATCTCATAGCCCTGCTGCCAGTGCTGAAAGAACACCTCCAGCATCTCGATAGGATGCTGCAGGTCGGAATCCATCAGAATCACGACATCGCCCTCGGCATGATCAAGGCCCGCGCTCATCGCAGCCTCCTTGCCGAAATTGCGTGACAGGCAGAGCAGCGATACCGGATAAGACTCAGCCAGCATTCTGACCACCTCAACCGTATCGTCCCGGCTGCCATCATCAACAACCAGTATTTCAAAACGGGCAGACAGCCGTGGCAGATAGTCCGTTAGCTGCGGTATCAGGATCTGCAGGTTGGCTGCTTCATTAAAAGCAGGCAGAATGCAGGTAATGCTGGGCTGTTGTTGGCTGTCTGGCATTAGTCGGTCCGGTGTTTCCTGCTGGATGGTAGTTGGATTGTAGTTAGACTGTAGTTAGATTGTAGTTGGATGGTAGCGGCAAAAAAACGATAACAGGCTGCAAGTTTAAACGCTGCCGCCTGAAGATGCTAAACTATACCCCACTTTTCAAGCAACCGATTCATGATTCAAGCGGAACTGATGCATGTCGCGCTGGCTTTACACCTTAGTGTTTCACCTGCTGTTGCCAGCGATATTGCTGCGACTCTACTGGCGTGGTGGCAAAGCCCCGGCGTATCGTGAGCGAATCGGTGAGCGCGTCGGCATCACACCCGCCCTGAAGTCTGATACTGTCTCACCCTTGTGGATACATGCCGTTTCGGTTGGCGAGGTGCAGGCGGCATCACTGCTGATCCGTCATCTGTTACAAGCCTCTCCTGAACTTCCTCTGTTGATCACCACCATGACACCGACAGGTGCTGAGCGGGTCAAGGCGCTGTTTGGTGATCAGGTAGAACACCGTTACTGTCCCTATGATCTGCCCTGGGCTTTTTCATCCTTTCTGAAAAAGATGAAACCGTGCGCCTGTGTGATTATCGAGACAGAGCTCTGGCCCAATATGCTCAGGCAGTGTCGCAGGCAGGGTATTCCGACGTTGCTGGTCAATGCACGCTTGTCAGAACGCTCGGCAAGAGGCTATGCCCGTATCGGAGCACTTACCCGGTCGATGCTCCGGCAGATAGATTGCGTTGCCGTGCAGAACGCCACCGATGGTGAGCGCTTCATGCGCCTGGGTCTGCCTGCTGATCGGCTTAAGGTCACCGGCAGTATCAAGTTCGATGCTGCGATAGACACTGGCTGGCTCAGGTGTGCGAGCGAGTTGAAGCAAACCTGGGGTGAGCAGCGACCGGTGCTGGTGGCGGGTAGTACGCATGATGAAGAGGAAGCTCTATTGCTGCAGGTCTTCACGCGATTGCAGCAGGATTTCCCGACCTTGCTGCTGATCCTTGTGCCTCGCCATCCTGAGCGCTTCGAGCCGGTCTGGGAGCTTTGTCTGGCCAGCGGTCAAACAGCTCAGCGAATCAGCGATTCCACAGATATTGAAGCGCAGACAACGCTGCTGCTGGTCGATAGAATGGGGGAGCTGATGACCTACTACGCAACCGCCGATATTGCGCTGGTAGGCGGAGCTTTTATTGAGCGGGGCGGGCATAATCCACTGGAACCTGCACTGCTGGGCAAACCGGTTATCATGGGACGACACTGCTTCAACTTTGCCGAAATCTGTGCCGGGTTGGCCGCTGCCGGTGGGCTGGTGCAGGTAGCTGACGACGATGATCTGATCCGGCAGCTCAAGCTCTGGTTGCAGATGCCTGACCAGGCACAGCTCGCCGGGCAGCATGCAGCGGATTATGTCTCCAGCAATACCGGCGCGGTGGAGCGGGTTGTCGCGCTGCTGAAGCCACTTATGCACAGGTAGCATTTTTTATAGGATCAAGCCACATCATGATCACTGAAGAGGGCAATATGGACGCACAAGCGATTATCCGGGAGATGCGGGTATTACCCGATATCGACGCTGAATTCGAGATTACCCGCCGGGTCAATTTCATCAAATCTCATCTGCTTCATTCCGGCCTGAATACTCTGGTGTTGGGCATCAGTGGCGGGATAGATTCCTGTACGCTGGGGCGGCTGGCACAACTGGCCGTGGTTGAGCTGAATCAGGAACATCACGAACGATATCGGTTTGTCGCAGTACGCCTGCCCTATTCCACTCAGGCTGATGAGGCAGATGCTCAGGCATCCATCGATTTTATCCAGCCATCACACAGCCTGACAGTCAATGTGCAACCGGGCGCAGATGCCATTCACAAGCAGACTTGTGCTGCTCTGGTTGGGCTGGATCTGTTGCCACAGGATCCTGGCAAGCAGGATTTTGTCAAAGGTAACACCAAAGCCCGTACCCGCATGACGATTCAGTATGAGATAGCCGGTATGCTGGATGGCCTGGTGTTGGGGACAGACCATTCGGCCGAGAATATCACCGGTTTTTACACCAAGTTCGGGGATGGAGCCTGTGATCTGGCGCCGCTGTTCGGGCTGAATAAGCGCCAGGTCAGACTGCTGGCCAGAACAATGGGTGCCCCTGCTCATGTAATCGATAAAGCGCCAACAGCGGATCTTGAATCATTAAACCCGCAGAAGACTGACGAAGAGTCGCTAGGGCTGAGCTACGATCAGATTGATGACTTTCTGGAGGGGAGGTTGGTTGCGCCGGAGATCAGCGAGAAGCTGATCTATATCTACCAGCGCACCCAGCATAAACGTCGTCCAATTCCGACACTGTACGATGAGCAGTAATAGCTGCTGAGCAGAATGGAATATCCAGGATGGAAGGCCTGGTAACGCTGAGAAGCTGCTTACGGGCGTAAACAGCTTCTGGCAGGGTTATCGGTAAGAATGCTGTGGCAGCGATGCCGTCAGCTTCATATGCCGGTTCACATCCTTGTACAGCAAGTAGCGGAAGGGTCCCGGGCCACCGGCATAGCAGGCCTGTGGGCAGAAGGCGCGCAGCCACATGTAATCGCCGGCCTCGACCTCAACCCAGTCTTGATTCAGGTGATACACCGCCTTACCTTCGAGCACATACAGACCGTGTTCCATAACATGGGTTTCATCAAAGGGGATCACGCCCCCTGGCTGAAAGGTCACGATATTCACATGCATGTCGTGGCGCATATCGCTTTGATCCACAAATCGCGTGGTGACCCAGGCATTGTTGGTGCCGGGCATCGGGATCGGATCGACATCATTCTCGTTGGTGACGAAAGCCGGCGGCGCATCGATACCATCCACATACTCATATGCCTTGCGCAACCAGTGGAAGCGTACCGGCTCGCCGGTGTTGTTTCTGACATGCCAGTCACTTGATGGTGGGATAAATGCATAGCCACCTGGCGTCATGACATGCTCCTTGCCGTCAAGAGTCAGTGTCAGCTCGCCTTCGACAATAAACAGCACACCTTCTGCGCCCGGGTCCAGCTCAGGCTTGTTGCTGCCGCCACCGGGAGACACCTCTACTATGTACTGAGAGAAGGTCTCGGAGAAGCCGGTCATGGGGCGGGCAATGACCCACAGACGGGTTTTGTCCCAGAAGGGCAGGTAGCTGATGACGATATCGCGCAGTACACCTTTGGGGATGATGGCGTAGGCTTCGGTAAAGACTGCGCGATCAGACAGCAGTTGTGTCTGGGGTGGGTGGCCGCCTTTCGGGGCGTAATAAGTGTTACGGGCCATGTCGTTGTCCTCTTGCAACAGGAATCATGTAACAGAAATGCCGGGTCTGGCATCGCGCCAGCGGATCGTTTCCTGTTTCAGTTAATTTTGTACACAATCATTGTAGTGCAGGTTTAATTGATTTATAAATTAAATAATTGAATGAGAGCCAGTGGAAAACCCACTGAAAGATTGCGATGAACCTGAACACAACCCTCGACCCAGTGCTGCTGCGAAGCTTTGTGGCCGTGGTGGAAACCGGCAGCTTTACCCGCGCAGCCGAAAGCACGCATCTGACCCAGTCTACCGTGAGCCAGCAGGTGCGCAAGCTTGAGTCCCAGATCGGCTGTGAACTTCTGCACCGCAAGGGACGCTATGTCACAGCGACCCTGGAAGGGGAGCGGGTACTCAGCTATGCACGGAGGATTCTGCACTTGATGGTCGAGGCGGTCTCCCAGACCAGCCTGAGTGTCGAGCAGCAGAAGATCCGCCTGGGCGTGCCTGAGGACTTTGCCACCCACGCCATCATGCCGACCCTGGCCGACTTTTCCCGCCGCTATCCCAGTATCCGTCTGGAGGTTAAAAGTGGCATGTGCAGTGATATCTGGCGTGAATTCCAGCGCAATGAACTGGATCTGGCACTGGTGAAACAGCGCCAGAACAGCCAACCGGGTCTGGCCAGCTGGCCCGAGCCCTTGTGCTGGATTGACAGTCTGGAGGGCAACAACCTGCAGCGTGATCCGATTCCACTGGTGACCTTCCCGATTGGCGGCCTGTATCGCAGCGAAATGGCGCACACCTTTGATAGTCTGGGCCGCAGCTGGCGCCTGGCGTATGTCAGCACCAGCCTGTCTGGTGTCTGTTGCGCCGTGGAAGCGGGCCTTGGCATCTCACTGCTGCCGAAACGACTGGTCACCGCTAACCATCGCATTTTGGGTGAGTCCGAAGGTCTGCCGCCAGTGGCCGATCTGGAACTGACTCTGCATGCCCAGCCTCAGCTCTCTGCGTATGACAAGATGTTGGCTGATGAGCTGATAGGGGCGTGTGAGGGGATGTTCTCTGCTTGAGGAAACCACTCAATTATGCATTTTCCAGGCGCTGATACGAGGTTTGGTTACCTGATCTGCTTAAACTGGGTTATTTCTACATCCTGCCCGTCTGGGAATTTTGCATGGAGTTCAAGTGTTCCCCCTAAGGCTTCAATATAGGAAGCCAAGGTGCTGACCATTGTGTCAGGACGCTTCTCGATTTGAGATACATTGGGTTGAGCAATTCCCAAAGCCCGTGCCACATCTGATCTGGTCACCACCAGCGCTTGCATCTGCCTCTTTCAGGTTATGCTTTTACATAGCCTATATCATCAATCTTGCTGATCTGTCTGTTCCGCTATCTCGTTAATAATGTCGAGTATTGCTGAAATACCATGACTGCTCTCTTTTACCTCAGCAATTGCAGATGCCATCAACGATAGCTCCTGCTTGAGGGCCTGGATAGACTGTACCGCCTCATCAGGCATCTCTATATCACGTACCTCTTCCTTAGTTACTGCTCCAGTTGCAACAATCTGATCTGTCGCAGCCTGCTTTTGAGCACCCTCTTGTGCCCCATCATCGGTATCATCCAGGTCAACAGAACTGGCCAGATTGGCGTCAGTACGCAGGGGGGGCAGTGTCACGACCTGACCGACGGATGCCATGAGCAGTGATATGAGCAGAGTAACGAATGCTGTGTCCCTGGATTCGATAAATAGAAAAGCATGGAAAACTGTGACAATCGGGAGGATCATCCACAACTGATTTTTAACAGACAGAGGCAGTCCATGACACAATAGCATGGTTTTCCTGTAACCTCTGATCCTGCTGAAATCATCATTCACATAAGTGATGGCACCCTTGAGGTTGGTGGTGGAAAGTGTATTGGCGTTGGCAGGGTAGTCATCTTCCTGTTGTGTAACCGGCCGGTTCTGTTTCATCAATGAAATACCTTTCAAATTGATCTGAGTGTTAACAGAAGCTCTTGGATTGTAGCATGTGCGGCATCTAATAGAACTTATTGGTTATATTGATAAGGTAGCTGATAGTTTTTATGTTTGCCATGAGAATGTGGCTCATGGTTACAAAAATATCTGAATCCGAACGTGGCGCATTCTCGCGACGGCTGAACGAGTTGCTGGATGAGTCCGGTGTGGCGGCTCGTGGTCGGCCCGCGGAGATGCAGCGAATCTGGCGATCAATCAGCGGTGAAACTATCAGTATCACGTCTACACGGAAGTGGCTCACTGGCGAAGCGATGCCGGGAACGACAAAACTGGGTCTTTTGGCCAAGGCTCTCGGCTGCCGAGCCGACTGGTTGCTGGGTGGCGGTGGATCAAAATCTGATACAGATCAAGGGGGGTATCAGGTTTCCGACCATTCCAGCAGTTATCAGGACAAACCAATACGGCAACCTGTTTCAGGCATTGACCGGGCGTTGCTGCGAAGTGTCATTGCGATGGTTGAACGCAACGCAAGGAGTCGTGGACTGACCTTATCGATCACTGAACGAGCTGCAATCATTGCCGGGGTATACAGTGGCTGTGTCGAGGAGGGTTATACCGCGGACACTGTTCCTCAGGGGATGTTTACAGTCGCTTATGAGGCGATCAGGTCATAAAGCTACATCTCAAATGCTTCCTTTGGCTTGGCGCCGCCTCGATGACTCTGCTCTAAAAGGCCCTGCACCTCATCGCGATGTTGTGCTTTCCGATGGTCACCAGGAAAGTGACAATTCATATGCAGGTGGTCAGACTGACACGTTGGGTGGGCTTTCTGAAACCTTCCCCTGGACGCTGTCTGCGTCTACCGCACTGGGTCAGAATGGTCCGGTTCTCTGGCAGCACGGTATGGTGCCTTTCTTCGTCCGGAATCCTGGTTCCTGCGTAACAATCAGGACCATAACATCACCATCAACTCACTTGTTGCGACAGGGCTATCTTAAGTAGCCCTGTCGGGTTGTTCTGATAACTCATTTAAAGCCGCGTCCTTTGGTCGGGATCTTCAGTATGCGGCGCCCCTTCAGGGGTAGCGCTCTGGTAACTTTCGATTCGACGAATCTGATCGGTTTGTCGTCTGCATAGGGGAAAGCACCAGGCTTGAGCAGATCATTGCACATTCGGTCGATCAGTTCCTCGCCCACATCCCACATACAAAAGAAATGCACATATTCCCAGTTAGTCCCGTCGGCATTTTTAACGGTTTCGCTGCACAGGGAGTAGCGGTTGATGATTTCCGCATTCGGCTTCTGGAAAATCAGTGAAACCGCCAGCGGTGTGTGTTGTACGCGGATATCGTAGCCTGCATGGGTTGCTTTGATTTTTTCTTGTACATCCAGTAATTGCTCATGAGCGTACCGTGCCATGCGCTGGCCGTGCATCGCCAGCGTAATCTGTGTGTCGTAGGGTGTGCGGGCGATAAAATCCCATAAGATCAGTGCAGAAAAGCCATTGCGCGAGCCAGCAAAGGTGGTATCCGGCGACCCCACGTATTCCGGATTATCCGGCGGCGCCACCATATATTTGTGCCGGGTCATATAGACACCGGTGGGCCAGGGGGCACCGGGCCACTTATGACCGCTGGTCACAATGGAGTGAATCATCGGGTTGCGGAAGTCAAAGTCCGGCCCCGTGTAGCCATCCAGGCTTTTGAAAAAGTCCTGATAACGCTGCATGCGGGCGGCCATTTTGACGAAGGGCATGTACGAAGCGCCCAGGGCGCCGTCGACATGAATCCAGTACCCGGTCCGAATGTCGATAATCGGTTGCTGGCCCACAGGTACTGGCTCAGCCTTGACCTCGCGCTCCCACAACCCGTACTTCTGCAGGATGGGTTTCAGGCGGCGGCAAACCTCGGGAATATCGTCATATGCCCCTTTGAAGGTGGTACCGTAGTTGAGGCAAAGCAGTATCGGATATCCCCTGGCTGCGAAAAATTCCACCAGGGTAAGCAGCTTGTCAACATCCACAGCCCCCGAACCGCAGGGCAGCATTGCGGTCGGGGCTTCGGAGGGGACTTCTGCTGGCCAGGGTTGCCCCGGAGCCAAGGGGTTATCTTCGGGATACAACCGGTTACCGAGTTCGCCGAAGGTGTCGATCTTTTCAATCTCCATCGCTTTGATGATGGAGTAATGGGTATCCTCCGAATAGAAGGCCACCGGGGTATAGGCGTTGGGACTATCCCCGGATGCGTCGGGTTGGAATTTGTACAGGCTGGTTTCTGTCCGGGTGTTGCCTGTGTCGGTGGTGTATTCGATTTCCTCCTCCAGCAACATGCGGCCTGACAGATAGTCCCGCGCATTGAGCATACCGTACAGATTTCCTTCCGTGCTGCCCATGCTCAGCACGTAACCCCAGTAACTCTCGGGATCTCCCGGCTGAAACCGGCCACTTTTATTGATGGAAGGGCCGATGCTGGGCCAGACGCCGTTCCACAAGGAAGCGAAATAATCCAGCACCATCCGTTCGGAGCATTTGGAGTTGACCGTATAATAGCCGTTTATGAACGGATCGCCGATGTTGTTAAGGCACATATCCAAGTACGGTGCCAGCGTCTCATAGCTGATCCTTTCTTCCACCTGGTAACCCAGAAAACTATTCCGCTGCTTGGTCGCATACTGCAGGACTTGCTCGTCGGCGAACTGCTTTTCCTCCTGGCTGATCCCTGCGGGGGGAATCTCCAGCCACTGAGTCTTTACCGATTCGCTCTCAATCGGAAACGCCTTGTTGGACGCCAGGTAGGCTTCGACTGGATCGCTGCTCGGAGCAGAGATCAGGCCTTTGGCCACATCGGGGACTTGTTCTTCCCAAGGTTTCTGTTTGGGGCCGTACTTGAGAGATGGCTTTTCCTGGCTCATGCATTGCTACCTTCTTGATTAGCTTGTTGCCACATAATCTGGTTCCGTCCCTGATTCTTGGCGAGATAGAGCATTTCATCCGCCGCCTTGATCAGGCTGAGGGGCTCGCTATCTTCCATCGGGATGCAGGTCGCGCAGCCGATGCTGACGGTCACGACCTCGGCGATGGATGACCCGGCGTGGGGAATCGCCAGCGCTTGTACGGCTGCCCGCACCTTTTCCGCCACCCTGCATGCGCCGTCCACATCGGTGTCGGGCAACAGCAGCACGAACTCTTCACCGCCATAACGGGCACAGAGGTCAAAGGGGCGGTTCAGGCAACCACTGATGGCATGGGCCACCCTGCACAGCGCCTCATCGCCCAGCGCGTGGCCATATTGATCGTTGAAGGGTTTGAAATGATCGACGTCGATCAGCGCCATCGCCAGGGTCAACTGATGTCGCATGCCATGGCGCCAGGCTTTGTCGAGGGTTTCGTCGAACTTGCGTCTGTTGCTGATCCCGGTCAGGCCGTCGAGGTTGGCCATCTGTTCCAGCATTTTCCTCCTGTTCTCCAGATTGAGGATATTGCGAACCCGCGCGTTGACGGTGACAGGATGGAAGGGCTTGGTGATATAGTCCAAGGCGCCCAGTATCAGGCCTTTGGCTTCGTCTCCAGGCGAGTCCAGCGCGGAGACGATGATGACAGCGATATCTTTGGTTTTATTGTTGCTCTTGAGCCGCCGCAATACCTCGAAACCGTCCATGTCGGGCATCATCACGTCCAGCAGGATCAGATCGGGGCAGTGCTCCTGCGCTTTCCTCAGCGCCTGGGGGCCGTTCTTGGCCAGCACTACATCCCGCTGATCCGCCAGCAGATCTGTCAGAATCTGCCGGTTAAGCCTTTCGTCGTCTACAATCAGTACCTTTTGGCGTCTGGACGAGCTGGTCATGGGACCACACCGTTTTCTTGTTTGGCCCACTGTTGCCGCAGCTCCTGCAGCTGCACCAGGGCATCCTCGTATTCGACATCTGCGATCAGTTCCTGTATATGCTCTGCGATAGTGCCCAGACCCATCTCCGCGATGGCAGGTGCTATCCGGGAGATCAGGGTTTCGGCTTTGGCACTGTCCGCTTCCAGCGCGGCCTGCAGACCGTCCAGGTGCGCCTCAAGCTCCGCCGGGGACAGTGCCTCCGCTTGTTGTTCGGATATCGGTCTGATCGGCAATGCCTTGAGCGATGTCAGTACGTCGGCCAGGGCTTCTGTGAATGCCGCCAGCGCGCTGTCCGCTGCGGCGTTCTGGTTGGCATTCTGGTCGCGGGTCAACTGCTCCAGTTGCTCCGCGGCTGTGCCCAGAGCGTTGGCACCCAGATAGCGCGCAGCGGATTTGATGGAGTGCGCACTGAGACAGACCTCCGCCCAGTTGCCCGCCGCCAGCTCGGCTTCCAGCCGTGGAGCGATATCCTTGTATTCGCGATGAAAGTCGCCCAGAAGCCGCAGGTACATCTCCACCCGGCCGCCCAGTCGGGACATCGCCTGCTCCGTATCAATGCCCGGCAGGTCGGGAATCCCGGTCGGAGGTGTGTCTCCTGCCAGGGGAGCCGCAGTCAGTTTCGGCGCTGGCTGTTGCTTATCCGGTCTGCCCCAGCGCAACAGCATCGCATGCAGCTCTTCGGCGAACAACGGTTTGGAAAGGTGGTCGTTCATGCCAGCTTCCACGCTGCGCTGTCGATCTTCCTCCATTGCCTGGGCGGTCATCGCAATGATGGGCAGGTCGGCAAACCGTGCTTCCTGGCGGATCTTCGCGGTGGCGGTCAGGCCATCCATGATTGGCATCTGGATATCCATCAGGACCACGTCATAGGTGTTACTCATCATCTTGTCCACGGCCTGCTGCCCGTTATTGGCCACATCGACCACCGCCTTGACATCGGCGAGAAACTCTCTGGCGATCTGCAGATTGATGGCATTATCCTCTACCAGCAGTACCCTGCAGCCAGCCAGAGAGGCCAGTTCCTCG
This sequence comes from Nitrincola salilacus, assembly GCF_046271865.1. Taxonomy (NCBI): domain Bacteria; kingdom Pseudomonadati; phylum Pseudomonadota; class Gammaproteobacteria; order Oceanospirillales; family Oceanospirillaceae; genus Nitrincola; species Nitrincola salilacus. The sequence goes on along the minus strand of NZ_CP176580.1, from coordinate 4,561,101 downwards.
TCAGACGGGCCTTGGCGACCCTGTGCATCCCGCATGCCGGTGCGGCGATCGACCCCGAATATCTCGGCTAGTGTATCCTGCAGGAGGGATTCGTTGACGGGTTTGAGCAGGAAACCGTCCAGCCCCGCTTCCCTGGCCGCCTTGAATACCTCTTCCCGGCCATAGCCGGTTACCATCAGGATGGATGGCATGCGCTGCAACGCGTCCTGCCGTTTGATCCAGTCCGCGACCTGGAGCCCGTCCATTTCGGGCATCCTCCAGTCCGTGAGCAACAGATCATAGGAATCGTTGACCTGACTGGCTTCCCATAGCCGCTCCACGGCTTTGGCGCCATTCTCCACCTGATCCACACGCCAACCCATCCGTGTCAGCATGGCAGTCAGAATCTCTCGAACGCTGTGGTTGTCATCCGCGACCAATACGCGCTTGCTGACGAACAGCGGTTGGTGTTCTGCGGTCGCAGCCCTGCTCTCGGCCGGAACGCCAAGCTGGACCGTGAAGTGGAATCGGCTGCCGATGCCCGCCTCGCTTTCGGCCCAGATGCGCCCGCCCATCAGCTCGGACAACTGCTTGCAAATAGCCAGTCCAAGGCCGGTTCCCCCGTATTTGCGGGTAATGGACTCGTCCGCCTGGGCGAAGGACTGGAACAGACCGCTGGTCTGTTCCGGCGTCATCCCGATACCGGAATCGATGACCGAAAACTGCAGTTCCACCCGGTCGCCCAGATTCTGGCCACGGGATACCCTGACGACGATCTCTCCCTGCTCGGTGAACTTGACGGCATTGCTGGCAAGGTTGATCAGAATCTGCCCGAGACGCAACGGATCGCCCATCAGTGTTCTGGGAACATCGCATTGGATGTCGAACACCAGTTCGATGCTTTTCGCTTCAGTGCGCAGCGTGATGATATCAGACAGGCTGTTGAAGACCTCGTCGAGATCGAACCGAATATTTTCCAGTGTCAGCTTACCCGCCTCGATCTTGGAGAAGTCGAGGATATCGTTGATGATGCCCAGCAAAGCATTGGCCGAACCGCGCACCTTTTCCAGATAGTCGCGCTGTTTATCGGTCAACTCCGTGCGCAGAGCCAGTTGCGTCATACCGATAATGGCATTCATCGGGGTGCGGATCTCGTGGCTCATCCGGGCCAGGAAATCGGATTTGGCGCGGTTGGCCCTGTTGGCCTCTTTAGTGGCGACAGCTAACTGTTCGGTCCGCTGGACGACCTGCCCTTCCAGATCCTGCTGATAATGGCGGATATCCGTCGCCATTTGGGTGAAGGTGCGTGCCATCAAGCCCATTTCATCGTTGCGCTTGACCGGCAGCGGGGTTGAATTCGCCTCCATCAGGTTGTAATCGCCCTGTCCGATCCGCTCGGAGGCGGTAACGAACGTCTTGATGGGAGTGATTACTTTTTTGCGCAGCACGAGATAGAGCATCAGCAGTTCCAGGATCAGGGAAATGATGCTGAGCACCAGAATGAATTCTGCGGTGCTACGGGCACTTGAGGCCAGGAGGGACTTGGGAAAAACAGTCACGAACAGCCAGTCCGGCCCCTGAATACGCGACACGGCCAGGAAGGCGTTGTTCGTCTTATCGTTGATGATATGGGTATTGTCGTCAATGGTCAGAGCGGTCTTGATCTGGTGGTACATCGCCGAGAGCGAGGCGTCATCTATTTCCGAGATGCTCAATACACCGAGAGCTTGTGCCAGTTCCTGTTCCTTGTCGGGGTGAGCGATTAAACGACCGTCGTCGCGGATGATGAAATTATGGGCACCGTCGAGACGGTCGTTGAACACCCGGTCGAACAGGTCATTGAGTAAGACGTCGTGGCCCAGGGTGATCAGATGTTGACCGTCGACATCGACCGGGGTTTCACTGGACACCATCCATTCGTCGGCGGTCGGGTCGTAGTAAAGCCCGGTCCAGATAGTCTCGCGACCGGGGTTGTGCTGCCTGTCGGCAATGTACATCCACTCCTCCAGCCTCATATCCAGATCCGCAGCGGCTTGCAGCCCCCATGGCAAGCCTGGCCAGTAGACGATATTGACATTCTCCGGCATGTGGATATAAAGATTGGCGAATCGATGTGTGTAGGTGATGCCATACCGGTCCAGCATCCGATAGGCCAGGACCAGACGGGAGCGGAAGGAGGCATCCTCTGTTGGCGCACCCCGACCGATAAAGCCGGACACAGAATCGCTGATGATGCCATCTACCCCTTGCTCGCCGTAAAACAGCCGGGGCAGGGTGCGGGTACTGCCGTCTGGAAGGGTTTCGAAATAGCGCTCGAAATCGCTGTGGATACTGTGTCGCGCTGCTGGCCAGGCCTGCAGGAACACCTCTTTCAAGGTTTGATGATTGTCCTTCGCCAGTAGGAAGGTGGCGCTCTCTTTCTGAGCTCGCTCGACGATGTATTTGCTCAGCTTGTCGGCGGTTTGCTCTTCCAGGGTCGTGATGATATGCCAGTAACTGAGAAGGGTGACGGCGATCACTACCAAGGTGATGCGGAGCCCCATCTGGATAATGGTGGAAACCGCGAGGGAGCGATTACTCGTCTGCTTTGCAACCATACTTTTCACAGCTGTCTGCTCCTTGACCACGCTCAAACAGTTACAGAATGTAACCCAAAAGCCTGTGCAAGCCCTGAGGAATGCCGGGCTGATACCAATACATACAGGTCAGAACAGGCGCCGCTGACCCGCTCGCGCCAAGGGCCTCGCCAGTTTGGCTGGCTCTTCACTGGTGCAGATGGTTCAGATGGTTCAGATGGTTCAGTCATTATTGACGCAATGCTGATGCATTGTGAAGTGGGATTTCATTGATTTTCATGTCGTCAAATGACGATCAGGGTCGTGTCAGCATTTACCGGAAGCTGATGAGTTGAACGGAACGTGCGAAGGGATCATGTGATCCCTTCAGTTACAAATGGATAGTTACAAACGGAATCTGGATATCAGTGCTTTCAGCTCTGCCGCCATTCTTGACATCGACTCACCGGCAGCAACAGATTGCCTGATATTGTCCGCCGTTTGTGCGGCAACATCATTGATATTATGCAAACTCTTGTTGATATCATGTGATACATGGGTCTGCTCCTCCGTTGCACTGGCAATCTGCTGGGCTCTTTCATCGATATAGGAGATTGCCTCTGTAATACTGTGCAGGTGGCTGCCCACCTCTAATGCATGTGTGACACTCTCCTCTGAGCGGTTACGACTGTTCGACTTTGCTTGTGCCTCCATTCACGGCTTCAGTGGCAAGCCGCGAGCCATCGGCTGACTGCTGGGTATTGGCTGCCACCTCTTCCAGTGTGGCTGTCATCTCATTCATGGCGACGGCTGAGGCGTTGATCTCCTCTGTCTGCTGCTCCATTGCGCGGCTTGCCAGGCTATTTGTCTGTGCCAGCTCTGTCGCTGTAGAGGCGACCTGATCGGCATAGTGGCAGATGAAAAAGGGCAGGGTTCAGGATGGGTTCTTCATCACTGACCCTGCCAAGGAGACCCTGCAATTCATCACGACTATGCATTTGCTTGAGAGTCATCAAGTAAATAGCAACTTAATTTGCAGGTGGCCAGAACAACAGAGATCACCTGTAGCTCCTTGATTATTATCAAGGTTGTTGGCCCGTTGTGTAATATGACTTTATTGATTTCTGTGTCGTCAAATGATGACTGAGGAGTAGGTCTATATCGGGATTAAGTTCATCAATTCGGACATCCCTGTCCTGACATTTATCAGAACTCGTCCCATTCATTGTTGGTGGCACGTGTCACTTGCCGTCCTGGTTTTGAGGCGTTTGTAAGGTGTGTAGGCAGTTCCATTCGTGAGCGGGAACGGGCAGGTTGACGAGTCGGGGGCTGCTTAACGCTATCCATACCGGTGGTGAAAAATTCCATACGCTGCTGCAGGCTCTTGCCTTGTTCATCCAGTGATTCGCTGGAGGCTGCAGCCTGTTCGACCAGTGCGGCGTTTTGCTGGGTCATTTCATCCATCTGGCTGACCGCCTGATTGACCTGTTCGATGCCTGTGCTCTGTTGGATACTCGCTGCAGCGATCTCGGATACTATGTCTCCGACCTTCTGGGCTCCGTCGACAATGGCTTCCAGCGTACGACCGGACTCATTGACCAGTGTAGAGCCTTCACTGACTTTTTCCGCACTGTCATTGATCAGTGCCTTGATCTCCTTAGCCGCGGCGGCTGAGCGCTGAGCCAGATTCCTCACCTCTGAGGCCACAACGGCAAAACCACGTCCCTGGTCGCCGGCTCGTGCCGCTTCCACGGCCGCGTTGAGCGCCAGCAGGTTGGTCTGAAAAGCAATCTCATCGATCACGCCGATAATATCCGCTACCTTTTTGCTGGAGCTACTGATCGCAGCCATGGCGTCAATCGCTTTGCGGATGACCGCACCGCCCTGTTCCGCTTTTTCACGGGCACTGGTGGCCAGATGATTGGCCTCCCGCGCGTTATCGGCATTGTGCCGGACGGTGGTGGTCAGCTCTTCCATGCTGGATGCAGTCTGCTGCAGCGACGAAGCCTGCTCCTCGGTGCGCTGACTCAGGTCCATATTGCCACGGGAAATCTCCGCTGCCGCCGCGGAGATGCTGACAGCCGATTCGGTGATATCCTGCACAATATCGGAGATGGCATTAACCGTATCGTTGATCGCCGTCTGCAACTGGGCAAATTCACCTTCGTATTCACCTTCCATCTGCCGGGTCAGGTCGCCTTCGGCCATGGCGTTCATGACAACTGCTGTCGACTTAAGTACCTCTTCAACGGTCAGTTGCAAGAGTTTTTGCTCAGTGATATCGGTGGCGAACTTGACTACCTTATAAGGTTTGCCGTCGATCCCCAGGATGGCGTTATACCCCGCCTGCAACCAGACCTCCTTACCGCCCTTGCCGATGCGCCGGAACTGACCCACCTCGGATTCACCGCGATTCAGCTTGGCCCAGAAGGCTGCGTAGTCGGGGCTGGATGCAAATTCTGGTGGAGCAAACATTCGATGATGATTACCAACTACTTCCGAGCGTGTATAGCCTACTGCTTGCAGAAAATTTTCGTTAACATTGATGATATTGCCTTCCATATCAAAGGTGATTACGCCCATGACCAGATCCATGGCAGCAGTCACACCCTGAACCTCATGCTGCAGTGCTGCGGCTTCTGCCGCTTTCGCCTTGGCTTCGGTGATATCGGACCACTCGAGTGAATTACCGATGTAATTGCCCTGAGCATCCATCGTTGCAGTCACATTCAGGCGGAACTGCAGGGGACCCACCTTGATTTCTGTTGTGTAAGGTAAGTTGTTTGGGTTACTGAGCATCTGCCGTTGGTGCGCTGGGTTTTTATGGAAAGCGTCGATATTGCCGCCAACCAACTTGTCGACATCAAAGCCTGGGAATACCTCTTTCAGGATGCCCTGATGGGGACGCAGCATTTTGAGGGTGGCATCGTTGACATAGGTGATAGTGAAATCACGATCGATCATCATGATGCAGGTCATCGCACCCTGAATCGCACCGGTCAGGCGCGCGACATCCTGCTCCTTCTGGCGTAACTCGGTCACATCGGACCATTCCAGCGTATTGCCGATATAGTTGCCTTCGGCGTCCATAGCTGCTGTTACGTTCAGTCTGAATGTCAACGGCCCAACAGAGATATCAGTGGAGTAAGGCAGGTTATTCGGGTCACTCAATAGCTTGCGTTGATGCGCCGGATTTTTGTGAAAAACATCAATATTGGCGCCGATCAGCGTGTCCACTGAGAAGCCGGGATAGATCTGCGCAAAGGTGGCTTCATGCTCTGACAGCATATCCAGTGTCGCCCGATTGGCATAGATGATCGTGAAATCACGATCAACCATCATGATTGCAGTCATGGCACCGTCGACGGCCGAACGCACCCGAACCAGATCTTTGTTATCCTGTGTGTCTGTCATACCAGTTCCCATGCAATTAATAAGGTTATGTGCGATTGTTCAGCATTATCTAATGTTGAGGAATGGTATTAAATAAGCGTTCATTGATTTTTGTGTCGTCAAAAGATGATGGGGTGGTCGGCTGTTATCGAATCATCTTCCGATGAAACCAAGACGTTACCAACACCGCTTTCCAGCATTTTCAGTTCATGGCATTCAAACCACTAGAACAGCTCAATCTCTCCGACATCAAGACTCTGCTGCGAAACTGTTTTATGTTCGATCTGTTGTACTTTTGACTTCAACTCCGCAGTCAGTACAGTCCCTCTGACTACCATTTCCCGACAAATGTCATTGTTGCCTGTATCCTTTCGTATCTGCTGCAATTCACTCAGTAACTGCACCAGTTCCTCCATCGTTTCAAGACGGCGTTGTATATGCTGGCTGAGTTGGGTACACATATCCTCGAACTGCAATGAGGTTATTGCCTGGCCGACCAACTGTGATATCCGATGACTGATATCGCCAGTCTGGGCGATGACACTGTCGGTCCGCTGGTTGAGTTGAGTCATCGCGGAGGTCATTATGCTGACTCTTTCTCTGCTTTCGAGGGCGGCATCGGTATCCGTCGTCACAACCTTGCTGACCACTCTAATCGCATCTTCCAGCGCTTGTTTTACACTTGTCGTCAGTTCGGTGATCTGATCGCTGAAGGTGTCGGATTTTTTTGACAGCTTGCGCACTTCATCGGCAACGACGGCAAACCCACGACCTGCTTCTCCGGCCCTGGCCGCTTCGATGGCTGCGTTCAACGACAGGAGGTTGGTCTGGGCAGCTATCTCCTTGACATCATCCAGCAGAGATATGACACCATCCATTTTCTGTGTCATATCGCTCAGTTTTCCCATAAGCATCTGGCTGTCTTTCGAAGTTTTCAGCGTGGTATCGATGAAAAATGCCAGCAAGGACTCAGTTTCGGCAATAAAACCGGACAGTGTCTGCTCCTGATGGTCATGATCGATCAAACCTCTCAATAGTCTGTCTTCGGTATCGGTTTGTTCGTTAACACCCTGAAAGCTGGCTGTCAATTGAGTGATGGCATCACGGAGCAGGTGCATAATCTGCTGGTTTTCTTCGCCGGTTGATACCAACTGATTCTTCAGCTCGCTGCAGGCTTCCCGGCATAAGGCCTCTATATCGGCATCCAGCGCTTCATCTTTGTGCTCTGCTTTTTCCTGCTGTTCGGGCACAGAAGGTGATCGGTTGAGAAGATACCCGATACTCGCGGGCGGCAGCACCAGCAACAAGCCGACGAAACCGATTTGCCAGAAAGCCACTGCAGCGGCAGTGATGGTGATTATCCCGAAGATGGCATTCTTGAATATAACTTTTTTTTCCATGAATTTACGGTTTCCAACTCTATGTTGAGCACCCGGCATACCGGTGAGGGTGCGGTATCAATTTTGCCTGCTATGTGCCATTAAATATGATGCGATTTCACTCAGTGGATAAACCTCATCGACCGCGCCAGCCTTGATTGCCGCGCTGGGCATTCCCCAGACCACACTGGTGCGTTCGTCCTGAGCCAGGTTCACGGCTCCGGCATGTTTCATCCGCAACATACCCTGAGCACCATCTTCTCCCATACCGGTCAGCATCACACCGATGGCGTTGGCTCCCACCTGCTCTGCTACAGATCGAAACAGGACGTCTACGGAGGGCTTGTGCCGAAAGACAGGGGCCCCGTCATCCAATTGACAGTAATATCGTGCACCGCTGCGCCGCACCAGCAGATGGCGGTCGCCCGGTGCGATGTACACATGCCCGGGTAGAATCTGGGCGCCGTCTTCTGCCTGGCGTACTTCCATTGCGGTCAGACCATTGATCCGTTTTGCAAAAGCCTCACTGAATGCCCCCGGTATGTGCTGGGTGATGACGATACCCGGGGCATCAGATGGCAGGGAACTCAGCACCTGGCGGATCGCTTCAACTCCACCGGTGGAGGCACCGATCGCAACGATTTTTTCTGTTGTTCTCAAACCAGTCAGCATAGGGCGACTGATAACCTGTGTTGCAATCCCTGGTGTTGCAACCCTTGTCGTGTCACGGATGGGACTGGAAGTGGATGACCTGGCAGCAGCCTTGACGCTGGCACAGATGTCATCAGCAAAATCCACCAGAGTATTGGCCAGGTTCTGTTTCGGCTTGGCCACGAAATCAAATGCGCCCAGCTCCAGAGCATCCAGCGTCGCCTGGGCTCCCTGCTCAGTCAGGGTCGATACCATCACGACTGGCATCGGTCGCAATCGCATCAGGTTGCGCAGAAACGTCAGGCCATCCATACGCGGCATTTCGATATCCAGTGTGATCACGTCCGGGTTGAACCGTTTGATCTTCTCGCGTGCCAGATAAGGATCAGCAGCAGTGGCAACCACTTCTATGTCCGGGTCTGCATTAAGCAACTCAGTCAGGAGTTGCCGTACCAGTGCGGAGTCATCTACGACAATTACAGACACTTTTCCGGTCTTATCTGCCTTCATATTCAGAACAGCTCTACATCGCCATACAAGGGACGACGCGACAGCTCGCTTCGGTAAGCACGCTCACGCTTGACCAGTGTATCGTTCGGCACCGAGTGTAAGCGTTTGACCCGCATGCGCCCGGAAACAGGTGAGTACATCACCTTGCGAGCACAGTGGTCACCAAGATCCGTGGCTTCCAGTTGCAACTGTTCGATCTCAATGTATTGCAGTGCAAATTCGATATTACGCCGTCCGACATCACTCATATGAGTAATGACCCGACCGCCACCGGTCAGCTTCACTTCAAGGTTTTTTTTGTGTCCACCGTGCTTGATGATCTCGTTTATCAACTGCTCCATGGCATGGTTGCCATAACGGGTAGCCATATCCATTGATGCAAACCCAGCACCATCACTTTTCAGTGGCAGCATGAAGTGATTCATCCCCCCAATGCCGGTCTCAACATCACGAATACAGGCCGAGACACAGGAGCCGAGAGTTGTGGTCACCATTTCAAAAGGACTGGCACCGATATAAATCTCTCCTGGCAGGATCTTGGCGGCCCAGCAGGCATGCATGGGATCCCAGTAGCGATTTATATGTCCAAAGCCATGCATACAGGCCGGTTGTGGGGGGCGCTCCATGATCATGACGGCACCTGCCGATACGTTGTCTGGCCCACAGGGATGAAGCGGTCGGTGGTTTTAAATATTGATTCTGAATGGCCGACAAACAGATAACCTTGCGGAGTCAGTATTTCGGCGTAGCGGTCGAACAGTCGGGCCTGGGTCGGTTTGTCGAAATAGATCATCACATTGCGACAGAAAATTGCATCAAAAGGTCCCTTCATTGGCCAATTCTGCAACAGGTTAAGCCGTTTGAACGAGATCATGTCGCCCAGCTCTGGTCTTACCCGCACCTGTCCTGCATGTGCTCCTTTTCCACGCAGAAACCAACGCTTCTTGCGTGCATCCGACAGTGTCTCGATCCTGTCTTCGCTGTAAACGCCAACCTGTCCATGTGCAACGACTTCGGCATTCAGGTCGGTGGCCAGAATCCGGATATCCCATTGCTCTACATCAGGGATCGCTTCACGCAGGGCGATGGCAATACTGTAGGGTTCTTCGCCGCTGGAACAGCCTGCAGACCAGATTCGAATACGTCTGCTGCGCGCATTTTTAACCAGCAGCTCCGGTACAATTGTTCCGCTCAGGTAATCGAAATGGTGGTTCTCGCGGAAAAATGCGGTGAGGTTGGTGGTAATCGCATTGATCAGGAATTCCTGCTCCTCTGCGTAGCCTTGCACAAGGGCGGAGCAGTAGGCATCAAAGCTGCCACCAAACTGCCGCCTGACCCGCTTGCTCAGGCGCCCATATACCATATCCTTTTTTGTGTCTGCCAGATTGATGCCGGTATGAGCGGTGGCAAAGGTGCGGATCTGGCGGAAATGCTCGTCAGAAAAGACGAACTCCCGCCTGTGGTCGCTTACACTTCGAGGCTTTCCCACTTCAGTCGAGTCTGCCATTAATTCAGCCATCCCAGCCCTGGCATTCATCAGAACTCATCCCACTCATCACTGGTGACACGTGCCGCTTGCCGTTCTGGTCTGGTGGTGGCTGTGCGTCGAGCGGGTTCTGCCACCCGTGAGCGAACTTGGGCTGGCTGGCGGCGCGATGGGGGCTGTGGAACACTTTCCATCCCGGTAGTAAAGAACTCCATTCGCTGCTGCAGGTTTTTGCCCTGCTCATCCAGTGATTCACTGGAGGCCGCTGCTTGTTCGACCAATGCGGCGTTCTGCTGGGTCATCTCATCCATCTGACTGACCGCCTGATTGATCTGCTCGATACCAGTGGTCTGTTGGACACTTGCGGCAGCGATTTCTGACACGATGTCCCCAACTTTTGTGGCCCCGTCGACAATCGCTTCCAGTGTACGACCAGACTCATTGACCAGTGCTGAGCCTTCGCTGACTTTTTCCACACTGTCACTGATCAGTGCTTTGATCTCTTTGGCGGCCGCAGCGGAGCGCTGAGCCAGATTCCTTACCTCGGCGGCCACCACGGCAAAGCCGCGCCCCTGGTCACCGGCTCGTGCTGCTTCCACGGCCGCGTTGAGCGCCAGCAAGTTGGTCTGAAAAGCGATCTCATCAATCACACCGATAATGTCAGCCACCTGCTTGCTCGAGCCGCTGATTGCGGCCATGGCGTCGATCGCCTTGCGGATTACTTCGCCGCCCTGTTCAGCTTTTTCACGGGCACCGGCGGCCAGTTGATTGGCTTCGCGCGCGTTATCAGAATTGTGCTTGACGGTGGTGGTCAGCTCTTCCATGCTGGAAGCCGTTTGTTGCAGCGAAGAAGCTTGTTCCTCGGTCCGTCGACTCAGGTCCATATTGCCACGGGAGATCTCCGCAGCCGCCGAGGAGATACTGACTGCCGACTCGGTGATATCCTGCACGATCTCGGAGATGGCATTAACGGTTTCATTGATCGCCGTTTGCAGCTGAGCAAATTCTCCTTCGTATTCACCCTCCATCTGTCGGGTCAGATCTCCTTCTGCCATGGCGTTCATCACAACGGATGTCGACTTAAGCACTTTTTCAACTGTCAGTTGCAGCTGTTTTTGTTCAGTTATATCAGAGGCATATTTGACCACTTTAAATGGCTTGCCGTTCGGATCAAAAATCGGGTTGTAACTGGCTTGCAGCCAGATCTCCTTGCCACCCTTGCCGAAGCGCAGGTATTCCCCGGCATCAAATTCACCACGACTCAACTTGGCCCAAAAGGCGTGGTACTCCGGTGTGTTGGCAAATTCGCCGGCGAAGATCCTATGATGCTGTCCCACGACATCATTGTGACTGTAACCCGTTGCGCTCAGGAAGTTGTCGTTAGCGTCGATGATGGTGCCATCCAGATTGAAACTGATCACGGCCATCGCTTTGTCTATGGCCTCAAGCTGGCCTTCAACATCAGCTTGGCGAAGTTTCTCTGCGGAAATATTCGTTGCAAACTTGACCACTTTGAAGGGTTTGCCGTCTGCACCGAACACTGGGTTGTAACTGGCCTGCAGCCAGATCTCCTTGCCAGCTTTGCCGATACGCTTGTACTGCCCGGCATCGAACTCACCGCGGTTCAGCTTGGCCCAGAAGGCCGTATATTCAGGACTTTCAGCCAGGCCAGGTGGTGCGAATATGCGGTGGTGATTGCCGATCACCTCATCTCGGTTATAGCCCACGATATTCAGGAAATTATCGTTGATCTCAATAATATTACCTTTCATATCAAAAGAAATGACCCCCATAACCCGATCCATGGCCGCAGCTACGCCTTCTATTTCGGCCTGAAGCGCCTGCCTTTCAGCCGCCTTCGTTTTGGCTTCGGTGATATCCGACCACTCAAGGGCGTTGCCGATATAGTTGCCTTCATCATCGATGGTTGCAGTGACATTCAGCCGGAACTGCAGAGGCCCGACTTTGATCTCAGTTGAATAAGGCAGGTTGTCTGGCTTGCTGAGCATCTGTCGTTGGTGTGCTGGGTTTTTGTGGAAGGTGTCGATATTGGAACCCACCAGTTTGTCGACATCAAACCCCCGAAAAGCCTCTTTCAGGACCTCCTGATGCGGCCGGAGCATGGTGACCGTTGCATCGTTCACATAGGTAATGACAAAGTCCCGATCGATCATCATAATCGCGGTCATCGCGCCATTGATTGCGCCGGTCAGTCGCGCAACATCTTGTTGCTTCTGGCGCACTTCGGTCACATCGGCCCATTCCAGCGCATTGCCGATATAGTTGCCTTCGTCATCCATGGTTGCCGTAACATTGAGTCGGAACTTTAATGGCCCGACAGAGATATCGGTAGAGAAGGGGAGATTGTTCGGGTCGCTGAGCAGTTTGCGCTGGTGTGCCGGGTTTTTGTGGAAAATATCGATATTGCTGCCGACCAGTGTGTCCACTGAAAAGCCGGGATAGATCTGTGCAAAGGTGGCTTCATGCTCAGACATCATATCCAGTGTTGAGCGGTTGGCGTAGATGATCGTAAAATCACGATCAACCATCATGATAGCTGTCATGGCACCATCGACCGCTGAACGGACCCGAACCAGATCTTTATTATCCTGTGTTGCCGCCATATTCGTCACTTCCGTCATTCCAGTGGGCCCATAGGCACCCAGCATCAACGTTTTAACTGCATTCAGTGTGTTCGCCCAGGCCTTGCCGATATCAGCGCTCCAGAGTGCACCGGCTCGCTGTTCAAGTACGCTCAGCAGGCTGTTGGCCACCTTGTCGTAGTCATCCTCACCGACACCGTAACCCTGGTGTCTGGCGCCGAGTCCTTGCAGGTAGTCACTCAGTACATCCGGCTTGCGCAGGTTCTGTACCAGCAGTTTCAGCGCCGCGAGCAGTTTCTTGCGCTGTGCAGTGGGGGAGATGTTGTCAAACAGCGGCTCCAGCTCCGGATAATGTTTGAACAGATGGGTATAGAAGTCCGCTACAATCGCTTCACCCTGATCGGCCAGCGCGGCAAAGCTTTCCTCGATCAGGTCGGTATCCGTCTTCCCGGCCTGAGGTGGGCCGTTTTCGGAGGAGGCTTTTTTATTGGTGGCTTTCCGCTGCGGCGCACTTTCCTGTTGTGGTGCGTTTTGCCGTTGTTGCGTGCTTTGCTCAGAAGCTTCTGCCGTAGCATCGTCTTCAGCCAGCCATGCCAGCGGATCATTACCCAGAGAACCTTTATCAGCCATGCTCACTCCTCCTGTCCATTGTGCTCAAATCAACGACCTCAGCCATGTTCTGTTCTCCTGCCAATAACATCTGCTGCGAGTGAGAGGTAATCCTCGGCACCAGCACTGTTCAATCTGTAATCCAGAATCGTTTTGCCATAGCTTGGGCACTCGGCCAGCAGCACGCTTTCGCGTATCGAAGTTGCAAATACGCGATCGGGGAAATATTTCAGCATGCGCTGGCGTACCTCTCCGGCCAGTTTGCGCCTTTTCTGCATCCGCGTTGATACCAACCAGGTGTCGACACGATAGCCGGAGAGGTCTTCCGCACGCTTGAGGATCTGCATCATTCTGGATAGCCCCTGCAATGACAGATAATCGGACGCGACCGGTATGATCAGTTCCTGTGCGGCAAACATCGCATTGATCCCCAACAGACCGGATGAGGGCGGACAGTCGATCAACACAAAGTCGTATCCGGTCAGCAAGGATTGCTCTATCGCCTTGCGTAACCTGTGCCCACGCTGCACGCCGCCCTGCTTCAACTGCTCAACATTACCGAGGAGATTGCCGGCCACTACCAGATCAAGGCGTTTACGCGCTTCCACCTTGACCTCATCGATGAGGGCGCCATTCAGCAGCACTTCATCCATACCGGGTCTGAGGTTATCAACCCCCAGACTGACAGCAGCTTGCCCCTGTGGGTCCAGATCCAGTACGGCAACACGTTTACCGGAATGAGCCAGCGCATGCCCCAGATTCACGGTGGTGGTGGTTTTACCCACCCCGCCTTTCTGATTCATGATGGCGATGGTTCTGACGCTCATAGGCTCTCCTTAAACATAGTCCTCAACCTATCCGTTCGGAGCTGAGCATTTTGTCGATATCGAGCAGCAGTAACATGCCGTCACCGTTATCGACGATGCCGCTGATATAGTCAGTACAGACAACATTGCCAAAGTCGGGAGAGGCTTTAGTCTCGCCTGGCGGCACATCCTGGACATCAGACACCGCATCCACGACGATGCCGACAATGCGCTGACCGTCGTCCTGCAGCACTCTCAGTACAACGACTACGGTGGTGTTGCAGTATTCTACAAAGGGCATACCGAGAAACAGGCGCAGATCGACAATGGGTACCACAATGCCTCTGAGGTTCAATACACCACATACATGCTCAGGTGACCGGGGAATTTTCGTGACAGGCTGCCAGCCCTTGATCTCCTGAACCCTCAGGATGTCCACGCCGTAGTGCTCTTCTCCCAGTTCGAAGGTCAGATACTGGAGATTATTTCCATCTTTAACATTGACTGCATTCAGCATCTTATCGACCTCATGTTCTGCCATGCCCACCATCACGCCACCCGGAATTCAGTTGGGTTATCTGCTCGTGATGATCCTCTGTACATCGTGACCAGGCCTGCCACATCCAGAATCAGGGCCACACTGCCGTCGCCGAGAATGGTCGCGCCGGACAGTCCCATGACATTGCGGTAGTTGGTTTCAAGACTCTTGATAACGATCTGTTGTTGTGACTGCAGATCGTCGACCAGCAGGCCGACTTTGCTGTTATTGCTCTCCACGACCACCAACAGACCGCCCTCCAACTGTTCTGAGTTTGGCTTCAGACCGAACACCTCATACAGTCTGATCAGGGGGATATACTCATCGCGGAAAAGGTAGAGCTCACCCTTACCAGCCACTTTGTTGGTCGTTTTACCCTTGATGACCACCGACTCCACGATGGAGAGCAGCGGTACGATATAACGCTGGTCTGCAACCTCGATAATCTGTCCATCCATGATCGCCAGTGTCAGTGGCAGACGAATAGTGAAGCGGGAGCCTTTGCCCGGCTCTGACTTCACCTCGATAGAGCCACCCAGAGCGTGGATGTTTTTCTTCACAACATCCATACCCACACCACGCCCGGAAATATCGCTCACAACGTCAGCGGTGGAGAATCCGGGCATAAAGATCAGTTCATGTATTTTTTCCGGTGACAGCACTTCGTGCTCACTGACTAAACCGCGTTCTTTTGCTTTTTCAAGGATTTTTGGTTCATTCAGACCCGCGCCGTCATCTTCGATGTCAATGACGATGTTGCCACCCTGATGGTAGGCGTTAAGATGCAGGAGGCCGGTGGCTGGCTTGCCTGCTGCAATCCGCCTTTCCGCTGTTTCCAGGCCGTGGTCCAGTGAGTTTCTGACCAGATGTGTCAGCGGATCACCGATCTTCTCCATTACGGTTTTATCCAGCTCGGTTTGTGCGCCGCTCAGCTTAAGCTCGACTTTTTTGCCCAGTTTGGCGCTGAGATCGCGTACCAGCCTCGGGAAACGGTTGAACGCAAAGCTGATCGGGATCATTCTGATCAGCATGATCCCTTCCTGCAGCTCACGGGTGTGTCGTGCCAACTGCTCCAGCCCATCCAACAGAGAAGGCAAACGCTCGGGCACAAACTCTTCGCCCATCTGGCTCAGCATCGATTGCGTGATCACCAGCTCTCCGACCAGATTGATCAGTGAGTCCACTTTGACGGTGTCGACCCTGATGGACGCCATATGTCGTTCAGTGGTTGCGGTTGTTGCAGAGCCGGCGGTTGTGTTTTTCCCGACAGGTGCGCTGCTGTTGGTTACGTTATTCTCTGTGAGATCAGCCGCGATCTCGTTTTCAGCGCGTTCCTCAGAGCTGTCTTTCGGTGACGCCAGCGCTGTTGGCTCTGTGTCGTCATGTGTCGACAAGGGGGCGATCGTCAGTTCGCAATCCCCTTCGACCCACTCGAAAATTTCCGTGATCGCAGACTGTTCAACCGACGCTTTCAGTTCGATTACCCACTGCAGATAGCAGGCTTCAGGATCAAGGTCAGGAAAGGGCGGCAGTTGGCTGTCATTCAGCGTGACGGAGATGTCACCCAGGTCGCTCAGTTCGTAAAAAAGACGGACCGGGTCATTACCTGTCTGCAGCATTTCGGCATGGGGAGTAAAGGTGATCTTCCATCCGGCTGCAGGCTCCTTATCTGTTGCCTGCTCGGCGGTAGAGTCTGGGGCAGCAGTTGCAACAGGTAAGTTACCCTTGTTCAGCAAGGCCTGAAGGGCATCAGCAACCTCTTTAATCCGCTCATCATCCAGATCCTGCGATGCCCGCACAGCGTTCAGCATCTCCCGGAGCAGATCAACTGCCTGCAGGCAGACCGTCATCGCTTCACGTGTGACCAGGCGTTTGCCGTTGCGCATCTCATCCAGTAGCGTTTCCAGATGATGTGTGAAGTCCGAGACCGCCATGAAGCCGAAGGTGCCAGCGCCACCCTTGATGGAGTGAGCGGCCCTGAAAATGGTATTGATCGTCTCCAGGTCTGGCTGGCCTTCCTCCAGATCAAGCAGACCCATCTCCATTGCATCGAGGCCTTCAAAGCTCTCCTCGAAAAAAACCTGATGGAATTGTGAGATATCGATGCTCATATCTTTTGACCACCCGCAGTCATCATCTTCAGCGCAACACTTTGTTGACGGTTGCCAGCAGTTGATCCGGATTGAAAGGTTTTACCAGCCACCCGGTGGCGCCAGCTGCACGACCTTCCTGTTTCTTTTCCGCTCCGGCTTCTGTGGTCAGCACTAATATTGGTGTGAAACGAAATGCCGCCAGTTTGCGCAGCTCCCGCGTCAGTGTCAGACCATCCATCGTCGGCATATTGACATCGGTCAGAACCAGGTCGAATGACTGTCGCTGGGCGATATCCAGCGCCTGTTTACCATCCGAGGCTTCAGTGACGTTGTGACCAGCACCTTTGAGTGTGAGTGCAACCATCTGACGTATTGAGGTTGCGTCGTCCACAGCCAGAATTTTTGCCATCGCATTTAGCTCCTGAAATGACTTTTTTATGAAAGAAGAGTATGTAGAGAGTCTTCAACCAGCCCGTTTGTAGAATTCCGGTATGCCCAGAATATTGACGGCATCACGCAAGGCCGGGGTCGGTTCGGACCAGTGCAGTTCGATGCCTTTCGCTGACGCATCGCGCTGAAAGCCGTACAGTAATTGCATCCCGGCAGCGTCAACCTGATTCAGCCCGCTGATATCGATTCTGATGGCTGATCTGACAGCCAAGCTATGCTCCCAGGCATCCGATAGCTGTGAGTGAAAAACAGCCGCCTGTGCGATGCCAAGCACTTCTCCACAGCTGATCTCTGTCTGGTTTGATGCCATCCCAATTTCCCTCTGGTCTGTTGTGTGAGGCACAGGTACTGATTGTCAGGCAGTTCTGGGTATTTCCTTGACCATTATCCAGTGTAGAGAAAGCGCACGAAATATGCGTTTATTGATTTTCATGTCATCAAAAGATGACGGGGTGGTAGGCTGTTATCGAACTTCTTTCATTCAGGTGTCAGTGCACTCACAGTTGCCAGTTCGGATAATCAGGGTTGAGTTGGAGCTGGTCGGTCATCAGCAGCGCTATGTCTTCTGCCGGCAGGGGCTTGCTGAAATAGAAGCCCTGCACCTCATCACAGTCCTGAGAGAGTAAAAAGTCGAGTTGCTCATGGGTTTCCACCCCTTCGGCGACCACCTTCAATCCCAGATTGTGGCCGATTGCAACAATCGCTTGCACAATCGCCATATCTTTTGGCTCGTCGGGAATGGTGCAGATAAAAGAGCGATCCACTTTCAGGCAGTCCAGCGGAAACTCCTTGAGATAGCTCAAGGATGAGTAACCTGTGCCAAAATCATCTACCGCCAACCGCACACCGAGCTTTTTCAGATCGCTCAGTGCATGCAGCACATGCCGTATATCGTGCATCAGCATACCCTCGGTCAGCTCAATCTCCAGAAGCTCCGGTTTCAAACCGGTTTCTGACAATGCCTTGCCAATGGATTGTGCGATATTTGCATCAGCAAACTGCCGAGGTGACAGGTTAATGGCAACCGGCATGCTGACCCCCAGCTCATCCTGCCAATGTTTGAGCTGACGGCAGGCCTGATAGAGCACCCATTCACCCAGTGGCACGATACTGCCACTCTTTTCTGTGATCGGTATGAACTCTACCGGTGAAACAGCCCCCATCTCCGCGCTTGTCCAGCGTAGCAGGGCTTCCACGCCACAAACTCGGCCAGTGGCCAGCTCCACTTTGGGTTGATAAACCAATGAAAATCCTTCGCAGTCAGCTCTTACTGCACGCCAGAGCAGGCTTTCCAGCTCCAGCCTGCGGTGGGCATCCGCATCCATCTCAGAGGAAAAGTAGTGATAGCTGTTGCGCTTCAGTCTAGCCTGGTGCATGGCGATCTCAGCATTGCGCATCAGGCCATCTGCATCCAGCTTGTCCACTGGAAGCAGTGAGATACCGATACTGCAACTGACCATCACCTCGTCTGCACCAATCAACAAGGGTTTTAACACCGCATCCAGTAAATTCAGAGCAATGCCGTCAATAGCGTGTATACGCTCCAGGTTTTCCAGCAGCAGCGCGAACTTGCCTCCGCCAAGGCTGGCGAGGGTGTGTTTCTGGCACACGGCAGCATTCAGCCTCTCTGCAGTCTGTTTCAGGATTTCATCACCGGCCTCACTGCCCAGTGCTTCATTGATCAGTTTGAAGTTATCCAGTGCTACGAACATCACGACGAGTTGTTGGTCCTCAGCTCTGGACCGGTCCACCGCAGTCATCAACTGCTCACGAAACAGTGTGCGATTGGGTAGAGAGGTGAGAGGATCAAAATAGGTCTGTTGTATCAGTTGTGATTCATAACGCTTGATCTCAGCCATATCCCGGCCGATAAACAGCAGATAGGTGGCGTTATGGATTTCATCATGGCTGACGGCGCAGGTGCAGCTGACATCCATGTGCCTGCCATCGGCACGGCAGATGGACAGGTGTATGTCAGTGATGACCTGTTCCTGGGAGAGGCGATGCAGCAGTTCTTTGATCTGGCGTTGATCGACACAGAGCTCGCTGATGTTTGT
Source organism: Nitrincola salilacus (assembly GCF_046271865.1). NCBI lineage: Bacteria > Pseudomonadati > Pseudomonadota > Gammaproteobacteria > Oceanospirillales > Oceanospirillaceae > Nitrincola > Nitrincola salilacus. The sequence continues at coordinate 4,541,992 of NZ_CP176580.1, read as the reverse complement.
GCACAGTAAATTATCCCTGGTCTGTCCCGATGCCCGCGTCACGGCCAGATTGAGATCAAGAATATTGCCCTGAGTATCAGTGGCCAGCATAAAGTCAGGGCTGGCGTCCAGAAGAGCATGAAAGACTCGCTCTACAGAGTCCGGGAGAGATGCCTTTACTTGATTGTCAGTGTCGTACATCGATCTATCCCTCGCCTATCCAACAGACGTCCACAACAGCGATAAGCCGCCAATCAACAGTGTTATCAGTAATACGGCAGCACAGAAATAAAGCGCCAGACGCTTCAGCAGCATTCGTTTTCTCATGGATGTCCTCGGATTCAGCATCACCGGACTCCGGATAACCCCGGAACCTCTTGTCTAAGGTTAAAGATCGCTTATCTTCATCACCATGACTATCGGGAATATCTTCTTTTAGATGTCGTCCTCTCTGCAGAATGCATCAATAAAGGATGACATGCTCAGGTGCTGCTTAAGCAATCAGGCTGTTCTCAACGGCGTAACGTATCAGGTCAGCATTGGTATTCAGGTTGAGCTTTTGCATGAAACGTAACTTGTGCGTGCTGACCGTTTTGTTGCTGATGCTGAGTTGAGTGGCAATGTCATTCACACTGGTGCCTTTGGCAAGCAGCAACATGATTTCCAGCTCCCGCTCGGACAGCAGCTCATGCGCTTGGTCGGTACCTGCGTTGTCGAGAGAAAAAATCATCTGCTCGGCCAGCTCCGGACAGATATAGCATTGGCCCTGTGCCACCTTGCGAATGGCACCCAGCAGAACCTCAGGCTCACTGTCTTTGGTCAGATAGCCAGAGGCACCTGCTTTTAATGCCCTGCGCGCTATCAGAATCTCGTTGTGCATGCTTAATACCAGAATGGGCAGGGCAGGATGTCTGGCTGCCACGCGCTTGATAAGATTAGCGCCGCTGATGCCCGGCATCGACATATCCAGCAGCACCAGATCTACGCTGACCTCATCGAGTATCGTCAGTAGTTGGTTGCCGTTAGTTGCCTCTGCGGCCACAGTGATATCCTGTGTCAGCTCGAACAGTCGCTTGATACCTTCGCGTACGATATTGTGATCATCTGACAGCAATACTTTGATCATGACTTAACATCTCTCTTTTGATACGGACAAAAAATCCGATACTGCAGCCCTTCCCCGGTTTACTGGCAACAACCAGCTCCCCACCCAGCAGGATCGCACGTTCACGCATACCGGTGATGCCAAAAGCGTCTGCTCTGATATCACCTGAATTGAAACCTTTTCCATTATCACGGATTACCAGGCATAGATCCCGCTTGTGCAGGGTCATCGAAATCCATACTTCGCTGGCTTCTGCATAACGGGTGATATTGGTCAGTGATTCCTGCACGATTCTGAATATGGCTGTCAGATACTGCTCGTTGAGCTTCAGTTGCGTCTCACTGATATCCGTATGACAGGTGATTCCGGTACGGCTTGTGAACTCTTCAGCCAGCCATTCAAGTGCAGACAGCCCGCCCATATCCAGTGCTGCGGGACGCAGTCTGACAGCGATATCGCGTGCGATCTTTAGCGTTTGGTCGATCAGCGTGCTGAGTATCTGGGCGCGTTCGACAATTGCGGAACTCTGTTGCTGACACAGAAGGCGCAGGGTCGATGCCTCGAGTCGTATAGTTGTCAGATACTGCCCCAGTTCATCATGCATATCCCGGGCGATGCGTTTACGCTCCTCTTCGCGCACAGATTCAAGTCGCCCTGCCAATCCGCGCAACAGCCGGTTGGACTTGCGCAATTGGTGCAGGAAGTAAGCGGTGCCGCTGAGCAACAGTAAACTACTGAGTAGCATGGTATAGAGCCAGCGCTGCTGCAGTGCTTTCAGTTGCAGCTCTGAGGCTTGCTGGGCATTGTGCTGGTGTAGAGTGTCTATTTCACGCTGTTTGCTCTCAAGCTCATAACGTTCTACCAGTTCACTGACATAGCGATTGGAGATGTGTTGCCGATCCTGCTCTGCCAGTTGAATGGATTCCTCTGCAAGCTGATAAGCCGCGGAGTGATTCTGAATCTGATTTTGAAGGGAGGCTATTCTCCGCAGGCTCTGGGCAATATATCCTGGTTGCCCCACGTCTCGTGCCAGCGCCAGAGCTGATTCGGCATCACGCTGAGCGTCAGTCAGTTGATCAGCATGTTGCAACGCTTCACTGCGTGCCATCAGGCTATACCAGAGACCGAGAGGATTGGGGTAGCGCTCATAAAGAAGGATCACCTCATCCAGTGTCTCTACCTGTTGCGCATGCAGTTGCTGTTCACTATATAGGCTGGCCAGTGCAAACAGTCCAAGATTTAGATAAAAAGGGGTCTGCAACTCGCGATAGATCTCTATGGCTTCATGAGTCAGGCGCTCGGCAGTATCAACATCGTGATTGTGCAGCGCGGCTGTCGCCATCCCGTGCAAAGCACGCGCCTCGTGAATCCTGGATGGCAGCGCTCTGGCTTGCTTGTACATCAACTGGTAATACTCAACCGATCTATCCATGAAGCCGTTCTGCTGGTAGTCCACTCCCAGTGCCTGATAGGCATAAAGCAGGGCATAGGGATCTTGGGTTTTCTCAGCTTCCTCCATCGCCTGCAACGCCAGTCTGATAGACTCTTTCACTCTGCCCTGTCGCAGAAGGGCGACGGTCGCCCAGAATAAGACTTCGCCACGAAGAGCCAGATGATCGGTTTCAGCCAGCAATTCGTGGCTGCGGCTGGATGCCCGGATCGACTCTTCAATTTTGCCCTGGGTGATCAGCGCTCTGGCCAGGCTTAATTTGGCCTCTATCTGCCCGGGGATATAACCATGCTCCTTCGCAAGTGTTTCTGCCTCAAGGGAGTGTTGTGCCGCCTGCTCGCTCAGGGCCAGGTAATACTCAATGCGTGCCAGCAGGTTCAGCAGATCTATCTGTTCTGTGATCTTTTCAATCGTGTCCGGCTCCAGGTGATTGAGCCGGTTCTGTACTTCATAATGAGCAGACACCGGGTCATTGTCGGCGAGCAGGCGCAGCCTGCTGTAGCCGTGGTCGCTATTGGTACTGGCTAAAGCTGCAGATTGCAGCAGAGCCAGAATCAGGGCGCAGAGTAATCCGGTACGGCACCCCACGCGCTGGCAGATGTCACTTTGTGTCGTATATTTTTCAGACAATGCAGGGTCTTCCGTACTTTTCCGTATGGAGATATCAATCTGATACTAGCGCTTGCTGCAGCGTATGGGCAGGTAAGATTTATTGATTTTCATGTCTGCATGTGACGACATGAAAATCAATAAAAGGTGGGTTTGTCACCGGGAGATTTATAGAGACATCAGTCCATGGTTGATCGCATAACGCACAATATCGATATTGTTCTGCAAGTCCAGTTTATGCATCAAGCGCATCTTGTGCGTGCCCACCGTCTGGCGACTGATAGAAAGCTCAGAAGCGATCGTATCCATGGTTTTACCATCCAACAGCATCAGAAAGATTTGATACTCCCGTCGAGATAGCTGTTTGTGCAGCGGTTCACTGGAGGGCATTTTTCTTTCGCCAAACAAAATCTTTTCCGCTATCACCGGGCTGATATATTTACCCTTGGCGGCCACCTTCAGCACGGCATCCAGAATGACGGTTGGTTCACTATCTTTGGTCAGATATCCTGATGCGCCTGCTTGCAGAGCATCCGAAGCGGTACGCTCATCGTCAGACATACTGAACACCAGAACAGGTGGCGGGTTACTGCCACTTGCAATCATTTCGATCAACTCAGGTCCAATAGGATGACCGGGCATCATCAGATCAAGGATCAGCAGATCACATTCAGTGTTTTCCAGCAATTCAATCGCTTCGCTGCCGCTCTCCGCCTCAGCCACCACGACCAGATTGTGGCCCGCAAGAATATTCTTCAGCGCATCACGGACTATCGGGTGATCATCAGCGAGTATTATTCTTATAGGATTACCCATCATTGGCTTGTCACTTTTCAGTTATCTATTCCAGCAGTTTCAGTGTTATGCAAGGGTATATTTATTTCAAGCGTTGTTCCACATCCGGGTGCAGTGTCAAGTCGCATTTTGCCATCCAGTCGGAGTACACGTTCGCGTATTCCGATCAGTCCTGATGAATGACTTTTCAATACAGACGGGTCAAACCCTGTGCCATTGTCAGAAATTTGCAGGCTGCATGTTGTGCCGTTGTGTTGCAGTAAAATCTTCACACTGTCGGCATCCGCATGGCGTGCCACATTGGTGAGAGACTCCTGAGCAATACGGAACAGGGTTATGGAGTAGTCTTCATCCAGATTGATCTGCCGATTGCTGATATCCAGTTTACAGGAGATCCCCGTTCTGCGGCTGAACTCATCCACCAGCCATTCAAGCGCATCGATAATACCACGTTCCAACGCAGCCGGGCGTAGCATAACGACCACATTACGCACACCTCGAATGGTTTTGTCGACCAGTTCCACGATGCTCTGTATCTTGTGCTGAAAATGAGGATCGTCCAGTGAGTAGCGAAGTTTAAGTATTGATATCTCCATGCGGATCGCGGTGAGAAGCTGCCCCATTTCGTCATGCAGTTCACGTGCGATACGCCGTCTTTCCTCTTCCCGCGTTGTTTCCAGACGTGTTGCAAGGCTACGCAATTGGTCCTCGGAGTGCTTGAGATGCTGCTCAGCCTGCTTCAGTTTTGATATATCGCTGCCTATCGCCAGTACACCATTGATTATCCCGTGCGTATCGTGTTCGGGTACCAGCAGGATATGATGATATATCATGGAGTTGTTTTCGGTGCTTTCCATGGCGACTTCCATATCTCTTGGCTCGCCTGTCGCCAGTACTGTGTTCAGTAGACTCTGGTACTCGAAAGATCCCGACTCGCATGAGGCCTCAGTAGGTGTCTTGCCGTAAACCTCGTCAGCAGGATGGCCTATGGTGGTTATCATTTCTGGGTTTGCATACAGCAGACGGCAATCAGCATCGTAGCGTGCGATATTGACCGGCGCATTTTCCGCCAGCGCACGAAATTCTCGCTCGCTGTCGCGCAGCGCTTTCTCCATCTGTGATCGCTCTATGGCGATGGCAGCAATATGTGTTTCGCGATAAATACTGCCTTTAACCACCTCTTCAGGAGTGCCGGGCTCGCGGCGATAGATTCCGAACACCCCGAGCACCTGCCCGGAAGAGCCGATAATCGGCTCTGACCAGCAGGAGATCAACCCCGCCTCCAGGGCCAGTCTCTTAAAGCTGTCCCAGAAGGGATGTGTTTGTATATCTTCTGCAATAACGGCTTCACCACGCCATACTGCCGTACCACAGGAGCCCTCACCCTCACTGATTTTAAGGCCATCCAAGGCTTTGATGAAATTGGTGGGTAAGCTGGGGGCTGCTGCTGTTATCAGATGCTGGCCTGATTCGTCAGGCAGCATGATGCTGACCAGTAGATCAGGAAACTGCTGTTCTATACACTCGACAATCAGATCAAGAATGTCAGACAGTTCGCCACCTTCAGCAAGGCGCTCGAAAACTTTCAGGCGGGCAGCTTTCTGAATCTGTTGGTTCTTGCGCTCAGTGATATTTCGCGAAAGCACGATAAATCGTGGGTCTTCTTCCGGCTCGCCGGACTTTCTGGCAATCGACAGTTCGAACCAGAGGTTTCTTCTTTTGCCAAAGTTCAACTGGATCTGGGCACCCATCGAGACGCCAGTTTCGTGCGCTTCCTGCAATGCTGCAAGACAGGTGGAGGCGGCTTCATCGTCCATCACATCTTGAACCCTCTGGCCTTGCAACTCGTCTGGCGACGCCAGCAGCAGTTCAGGGTTGGATACATAACTGGCCAGGTAACGCCCAGACAGGTCCATCTCAAACATCAGGTCCGGTATGGCATCAATAATTGCTTTCTGCTCGTTTCTGGCTATCTGCAGCTCTGTGTTGCTTACTTCAAGCAAGTGGTGTGAGCGTCGCAGGCGCAGCAGGAAAAGCTGGCTACCCAGCAGGATGATAAGCGTGCTGCCAAACCCCAGCCAGAGCAGTCGCATCTGGGCAGAGTGCCGCTCGTTGGCTCGCATCAGCGCTTCTACCTGGCGCTGGCGGCTTTGTGACTGATAGCGCTCGGCAAGCTCAATGACGCGCTCACTGGATTGCTCACGTTCAGAACGGTTTGAGGCACGTGCTGCTTCGGCAGACAGTTCATATGCACTGCGGAAGTCGTTTCGATCAGCCGCCAGCTTGGCCAGACGTTGTGTGCTCTGGATGTAATAAAAGGGAACACTTACCTCCTTCGCCAATTGTTGCATGAGTTGTGCATCCTGCCAGGCCGCTTCCGGTTGACCCAGGGCCTCACGGATCTCACTGCGGGCAGACAGTGCCCACCACTCACTGAGCCTGCTGGCATGCACGTGTGAGATATCGATCACTTTGTTGATCAGCGGCAAGGCATCGCGATAACGTGCCTGCTGTATCAGGCTGGAGGTCAGTGCAAATGTGGCGCGGGATTCTCCGAATGGCGCTCCCATGCTGTGATACATTGCGATCGTCTGACGTATCGCCTCCTCTCCAGCGGGAATATCGCCAGATGACACATGATATTCACCCATAGCGAGCAGCGCAGCTCCCTCCAGCATCACTGATCCAGCCTGCCGGGCGTATTCGCGCATCTGCCGGTAGTGGTGAAGCGCCGTCTCAGCCTGCTCGCTGAGATCGAAAGTGATCGCCATGCCCTGATGCGCCAATGCCAGCGCATAGGCGTTGCCACTGGCACTGGCAAACTCCATCGTCTGCACTGCCATGGCGACTGAGTCATCTAACTGCCCAAGCCGGCGGTACATTCCGGAAGTTCGCAGCATCGCCTCAGCCACCAAGTCGGGTCGATCAATGCCCTCCAGCAGCATCATGCTGCTGTTGATCGCATCGATCATCGCCGCAATATTGCCCTCATGAACGAAGTTCAGTACCTGTGTGAGGTAGGCTTCGGCTTGGCCTGCGTGGTCGTTATTGGCTATGGCGATTTCCAGCGCCTGCTCAATATAATCTGCGGATAGCTCCATGTTTGCTGCGTAATGCTCAATTCGGGCCAGTAGATTGAGTATCCGGACTTGATTGGTGGCTGATATGTCTTTGGGATGTTCGGCCTGCAGGCGCAATGCAATACGGCGTGCCTCGGGGACATTGCGTTCGGCGAGTTGGCGGGTTGCAGCAACCTCGCTTCGCCAACGATCTCGCGTAAGCTCCTGATTCAGGCCCTGACCCAACGCCGGGGCCGGACTGAGAATCAGGCTCAGGCAGAGTAGGGGAAGGGCCAGCAGAGTTGGGGCCATCTGAGGAGTGGCCAGCAGAGGAGAGACTAGCAGGTGCAAAACCCTGCCAATTCTGCCTGATGGCCTGAACATCAGAAGGCTACCGTCAAGGTTGCTCTGACTTGCCTGTCGTTGACCCAACTGCTCTGTGGCCGGGTTTTTACTCCATAGTAGGAGGTGCGTTGTGTGCCCGACAGGTTCAATCCCTCCAGCATGACGCTGACATCAGGTGTGAATTGATACTGTATGGCCGCATCCAGCCAGGCATGCGCACCGGTATAGATGGGCAGTGCACCGATACCTACAACACTGGTCGTACCCGATAAATATTTATCGCGCCAGTTGTAAGCGACACGCGCCGATAGTGGGCCTCTTTCATAAAGTGCAACGAGGTTGTAGCTGTGGCGGGACAGACCCTGCAAGGGGATGTTTCCACCCAGTGCGTTATCGAAGGTGCTGCTGTCGATATACAGGTAGTTGGCCTGTAAGCCAAGACCACTCAATATGCCCGGCAGAAAATCATAGAACTGCTGATAACCCAGCTCAACCCCCTGAATATCGGCTGCCCGGCTGTTCTGCGGTCGGCTGATCATATACAGTTCGCCCTCGTGAAGCTCCGGTCGACTTTGTGTCATGACAAAACCATCCACTTTTTTCTGGAACAGCGTCAGATGGGCGGAGGTGGTGCGGCTGAAATAGCCCTCCAGTGACAGATCCAGATTGTCAGAGCGGATCGGGCGCAGCGCCGGATTCCCTGCCGACCCTTGATTCAGTGATGGGTTGACACTGTTGCGTACCAGAGATAAGGACGGAGACAGCTGGTTGAAATTGGGGCGGGTCAGGGTTTTCGATGCCGCCATGCGCAGGTACAGATGGCGTGACAGCTGGTAACGCAACGTCAGGCTCGGCAGGTAGTCAATATAGGCGTCATGACTGTTGACGGGTACCACCGCGCCACTGTCCAACTGGGTTTGATGGCCAGAGATCTGTGTTCGGGTGCGTACTGCCCGTACCCCTGCATTACCATCCAGGCGCAGATCCGATGTCAGTATATTGGCCATCAGGTAGGCGGCTTGTGTTTCCTCATCGATATGCCAGGTACCCCGTGGATTCGACTGAGGCGGCAGGCCGATGCCAAAACCGTCACGCAGGCTCATGGGATCGCGAGCCGTGCTGATATCCCCGGCCAGATAGCCATCAATACTGTTGGATCCTGGAAAGAACCCTCCATAAGGATTGGTGGCAATATAACCTGGCAGGCTGGTCGCTGGGATATTGCCGACATTCGCATCACCGAAAATCAGCCCGGGTGCATTATCGGCTTTGCGCCGCGTAAAACGTGTGCCGGTCTCCAGCGAGTAGATGAACGGATGATCAATCTGAAATGCGCCTTCAAGCTGTGCCGCGGTCTGACTGCCGGCAAACGGACGGGTACGATACAGCGTGCTGACATATTCATAGTTAGCCGGGTTTTGCAGATCCGTGCCATTGACGCGGGTGCTGGGTACCGAACCCGACAGGTCGTGGCTGAACTCAGGCGCTTGGCTGCTCAGATTCAGGCCGGAAAAGAACAGTGAGCTGCGGCTGCGGGTATGGCTCAGATCAGCCTTGACCGTGACGCTATCGCCTCGCCACTGGCCGCCGGTTGCAAACTGCTGGGTCTTGCCGACCGTATCACGTGCAAAGCTCAACACAGAGATGGGCGAGTCGGTCCAGGTGATGCTTTGCAGGTCCTGGCTCTCGGAGAACAGGGTAGGGGTGCCGGCAACAAAGGTGGAGGTGGCAGGCAGACTAATCTGGTAGGAGTCCTGATAGGTGATCAGTTGCGCATGGCTGCCTTCAGCATAGAGTTCGAGTTGTGGTGAAGGGCTCCACTGAAAGGAGACGGAAACAGCATCGCGCTCACGCAAGCCTGCGCTGATGGATTCGGATGTACCGTTGGGTGCAATGACGGTCTGTCCGGGTAGAATATCGGTGCGGGCTTGCGGGTTACCTGTCCCTTTCTGATCCTCGCGCCAGGCGCGCTGCTGCCTGCCGATATGTAACAGGATCCCGGCCTCGCCCCCTGCGGCGGTGTCCCAGCGATTGCTGTATAGTGCTGAATACTGTGCTCTGCCGCTATCCACCAGGTCCCCATAGATGCCGCCTGCTGAGACTTCAGTGCGCCGGCCTTGATAGTCGAACGGGCGACGTGTACGGATATCAACCAGCCCCGCGAGACCACCCTCAATCAGCCTGGCTGAGGAGGTCTTGTAGACATCGACCCCAGCGACCATTTCGGAAGGGACGTCATTGAAGTTCAGGCTGCGGCCTTCACCTGCGGTAAAGATTTCATGCCCATTCAGGGTTGTTGCCATCTGTGACAGGCCACGGATCGATAGGGTATCGCCCTCTCCACGGTCACGTGCAACCTGTACGCCACTGACATGCTGCAGAATATCCGATACGTTCATAACCGGAAGCTTGCTGATATCCTCTTCAACCACAGCATCAACGATCTCGACTTTGGACTGCCTGATCTCCTGGGTTGTGACGGGGCGGGTTCGGCTGCCGCGTACGATGATGTCTGGAGATTCAGTGACATCTGAGGAGAGGACCAGGGTTGGCGCATTATCAGCTGATGGCTCTCTATTAGCTGAGGGCTCTTTTTCAGCTGAAGGCTCTGTGGGCACCTCTCCAGCCCAGGCGCAGGCTGATGCAGCTGAAAGCACCCCAATAGCCCGCAGCAAATTTTTCCTTACAATGATCAATGCACTTTTCCTCTTTTTGGCAGCGACTTTTTTCGCGAAGGAGCAGCAGGTATCGGGATTATTCATCAGCCAATTTCATCATATCGTAGCACAAGAAAATCCAACAGGGCACGTGCCGCTGAGCGCTCAGCCTCATCGGAGAACACCTGAATCGCATTTGTTCTGCGCATGTTGCTGATTAAGCCTCATAGGTATGTAAAAAAGTATCCGACAAAAGTGTCATCCGAATCTGAATTGTCTTACCTGATGTTGCAGAGCCTCGGCCAGCCTTGCCAGTTCCTGGCTGGTGGCGGCGGTTTCTTCGGCCCCGGCGCTGGTTTGCACAGCAACATCGTTGATGCGTGCGATATTCTGGCTGACCTCTTCCACCACCAGCGTCTGTTCTTCTGTCGCCGAGGCGATCTGAGTATTCATATCCCGGATACTGACGACGCCCTGCACAATCTGCTCAACTCTTTCGCATGCATGATGGATAGTGTCGGCACTCTGTTGAGATTGCACCAGACTCTGTTGCATAAAGGATACAGCCTGATCCGACTCCTGCTGCAGCCGCTCGATCATAACCTGGATGTCGCCGGTCGAGCCCTGCGTGCGTTGAGCCAGTGTGCGCACCTCATCAGCCACGACGGCAAAGCCGCGTCCATACTCACCGGCCCGGGCGGCCTCAATGGCGGCGTTGAGTGCCAGCAGGTTGGTCTGATCAGCGATATTGCGGATCACATCCAGCACCGTATAAATTGACATGCACTCCTCCTGAAGTCGGCCAACTGCACTGGAGGTATGTGTCGCTTGCTCGGTCAGCTTGTTGATCAGTACGACCGCTTCATTCAACTCCTTCAGACTGGCCTGCGTGCTGCTGTCGAGCACTTGCGACTGCTCTGCCGCCTGGCTGGTATTTTCCGCAACAACTCTGACAGACGCCGCCATCTGTTGCGTTGCAGCTGCAACCTGGTCGACCTCCAGCTGTTGCTGGTGAACGCCTTGGCTGGTCTGGAGGGTGACGGCTGAGGACTCCTCTGAGGCTGCGGCCAGCGAGTCGGCGGCACTGGAGATCTCTTTCAGGGTGCGGGACAGGGTTTCTGTCATCAGGATCATGGCGTTCTGCAACTTGCCTATCTCATTCTGGCCGCCAGCTTCGAGATTGATCGTCAGATCACCTGATGCAAGCTGCTCCGCCTGCCTGACTATGCTGGTCAGTGCTTTGACCAGCGCATTAACCAGCAGGGCAGCCAACACCAGTGCGAGCAGTAACGCCGCCGCTTCCAGCGTACTCTGAAGAATCAGCTCAGATCTGAGCGCCTGCTGCAACTGGATGGCCCTGGCGATAATCGCTTCATCAATTTTGTCCTCAACCGTTTTCATCTGCTCAATACGGGCGCTGGTTACATTGTACCAGTGGCTTGAATCGATCCCTTCCAGTTCTCCGCTCAGCCCACCCTGCAGAATCACCTGGCGGATGCGTGTGATCTCATCTGCATTCTGGCCCTGCACCGTACGCTGGTGAAGGCCTGTGAGTTCCGCCGACAGTTGTTTGTCGGCCAGAGATAGGTAAAGGCTTTGTTCTGCCATAATACGCTGGAACAGTTGATGCTGTTCTGGGCTGAAGTGACCACTGGCCAGATTGCCTGCGCCGATGGCTCGCTCCTGTCCGGCACGTTCTTTTGCCTCCATATAGTAGGTGTAGGCGAGCAGTTGATGTGCTATTTCTGGCTCTGCGGTGACAGCGGCGATGAAGCTGACACTGTGCAGCAGGCTGGAGATGGTTTGTGTATACCAGGTACTGCTGTTCGGGAGCGAGATCTGGCGGCTGTCGATTGATGCTCTGTGTCGCTGTAATTGGCTCAGATGCTGCATCTCTTGTTGAATCAAGCGCTCAAAGTCATGGCTGATACTGGCTGCATCGAGATGCTCCAGAAATGCTTCCAGTTCCTGCATGGCGGTATCGGTCAGGCGGCGTTGTGCCGCGAGAGCATCCTGATCTCCGGTACTGGTACGGCCGAGAAACACTGCAGATAATCCACGCTCGCTTTGCAATTGATGGATCAACTGTCCGGTATGCCCGGCGTAATGGGCCAGGCGTTCAACCTGACGCATCTCATTGTACTGCTGAAGCTGGCCCAGAAAGCTGGATACACCCAGCCACAGCATGCCCAATACCGGTAATGCCAATACGGCCAATATCTGAGCACGCAGGCTCAGGGATCGGAACAGGTTGGTTTTAATCATTATCTTCACTTTATAGTAGTGTTGGGTTATTCAGATATTTTTCCTCAAAGGCTGCGGCAGGCAGCGCCGGGTCAAACAGGAATCCCTGAGCAAATTCGCAGCCGTTGCCGACAAGAAAGTCTGCCTGCTCTGCACACTCAACGCCTTCTGCGACCAGTTCAAGGTTGAGCACATTAGCAATCACAACAATCGCTTTCAGCAGCCCACGTTGCTGAGCGCCGTGCTGGATCTCATGCACAAACTGTCGGTCGATTTTGAGGCAGTGGATATCGAACTGGGCCAGGTAGCCCAATGCAGAGTGGCCGGTACCGAAATCATCGATCGCGATGGTGATGCCTAATAGGCTCAAGCCTTGCAGGGTTTCCTGCACACCAGAGTTATCCTTCAGTAATAGGCTTTCAGTGATCTCTAGCTCTAACCATTCTGGCCGACAACCGGTGTGAGACAGGATATCGCAGACACTTTTTAACAGGTCATCCTGCTTGAACTGTACAGCGGAGATATTGACGGCGACTCTCATAGGTGAGTGGCGTCCTCGGTTCCAGCGTGCGGCGTTTTCTGCCGCCACCTGAAGCACCCATTTCCCGATGGGTACAATCAGGCCAGTCTCTTCAGCGATGCTGATAAAGTCGCCGGGTGGAACGAGGCCCATGGCAGGGTGGTGCCAGCGCAACAGGGCTTCTGCCCCGATAAGTGAGCCATCACCTAACTTTACTTTGGGTTGAAAGTGGAGCTCAAGTTGATTATGTCCCATGGCATGGTGCAGTTCCTGCTCCAGCGAGAGGTGGTGTTGTGCCGTGTCGGTCAGTTCCCTGGAGTAGAATCGGTAACCGTTACGCCCAGCGGATTTGGATGAAAACATCGCCGATTCGGCATGTTTTATAAGGTCGTCCACGTCAGTGGCATCTTCCGGATAGAGCGCAATACCGAGACTACAGGAGCAGAAGAGCGCATCGCCGTCATACAAAAACGGCATGTTGAACTCAGAGAGCAGCATGTCGACAGTCGATTCAACTTCGCTCAAGCTTTGAAGCTGTGGCAGCAGAACTCCGAAATTATCACCACCGAGTCGAGCTATCGTAGCGTAGGGTGGTAGAGTGGCATTGAGTCTGGCCGCTATCTGGTTCAGCACCTCATTACCGACGGTATGGCCCAGGGAGTCATTAATCGTTTTGAAATTTTCAATGTCCAGCATCAGCACACCGGCCAACTGGTCATGCCATGCCGCGTCAGCAATCATCTGCTGACCGCGATCCATCAGCAGAGCCCGGCTAGGCAACTGGGTCAGGGGATCATAGAGCTTCATCCTCTCAACTCTTTGCCGTTCCGTATGCAGCTCTGAAATATCGCGTCCTACCAGAAGAGCACTTTTCACCTGGCCATGTTCATCGGGTTCTGGTGTCAGTTGCATCAGGTAACGCTTCATCTTCCCCATTTGACTGTGATAACAGCTTGCCTCGAACTGGTGACTGCAATCCGTTAAAAAAAGTGTGAGCAGGCTGTTTTGAATACCTGGAAAGTGGTCGTTCAGCGAGAGGTCTTGAAGTTGCATTCCGAGCAGCGCCGCATCGTAACCGATCGCATTAGTAAAAGCCGGGTTGATATACAGGATACGCAGTTCATGATTAAAACGGGCAATCAGGTCGGGTGAGTTTTCAACCAACGTACGGAATTCGTTCTCACCGCCGATCAACGCCTCATGTAGGCGCTGATCGGTGACATCGCGTGACAGTGTCAGAAGCGTGTCTTCAGCCAGTGTGGATACCTTGTTCATGCGTTTCTCCCTGGATGATTCAAACCTGACGCTTCGCACTGACTTTCAAGCAGTGCTTGCCTCATTGTGGTGGCGATATAACCACCTTTAATCCCATCACAGCTCAATATGGCTGAAGCAAGAAGAGATTAATATCAGCAAAAGATGATATTGGTTGTCGGCATTTGCTTACTTGAAGTCGTCCTGTATGACGGTCCGGCTAGCTCTGTTTGATCGCCTCGTGCAGTTGCTGTTGAGCATCGGTGCTGAGCATGGTTGTGTCATTGAAAAACTCGGCGAGGATATTAGTCCAGGCTGCCATCAAGTGAGACGGCATGGATCTTGTGTGCACATCTGTCATCTGTTTCTCCTGCTGGAGCTGTTGCAATCCCAGTTGAGCGCAGTGGTCAAGGCCTCTCGGGTCGACATCAGTCCGAACCGGTAGTGAGCCTTTGATGCGGCTGAATTCAACCTGATTCTGGGGGTCAAAAACCATCCGGGCAAAAGAGAGCTGCGCCTGAAGATCCTCTTCCCGTGCCGTCAACGGGAAGGCGAAAGCATCGACCACCATGAAATAGGGCATCATGGTACCGGGAGTGATTGCACAGTCGAAACCCTTTCCGGCCTGGTATCCGAGCGAGATAAGCTCACCTTTCGCCCAGTCCCCCATAAACTGCATGCCTGCCTGGCCACTGCCGATCATGGCAGTGGCATCGGCCCAGCTCTTACCTGTGCGGCTTGGCTTAGGTTCAACATAGTGGGATATTCGTCGCAGAAGATTGAGAGTGTCCAACATGGCTGGGTCGAGGACTGCGTCAGCGTCTCCATTAAGAATTTTTTCAAAGGCTGCTGCACCCATCACAGCATACAGAATATTGTGAAAGATCAATGAGATCTCCCAGGATCCGTCTCCCAGAGATATGGGAGTATAACCAGCTTGCTTGATCAGGTCGGCTGCTGCAAAAATGTCATCCCAGGTTTGTGGTACGCTGAGGTTGAGCTCATTGAAAATGTGCTTGCTGGTCCAGATCCAGTTTTCAGTATGAAGGTTCGATGGAACAAAGTAGATCTCGTCCTGATGGCTGATGCGCTCAAGTATGAAGGCTGGCAGCCGGTCATGCCATCCATCCTCCTGGGCGATCGTGTCGATAGACTGGACGACGCCGAAATCGGGCAGTTCACGTGCACTCGTGTCCACAACCCACTGCATGACTGCCGGTGGATAGCCATGGGCGATACGCTCGCTGACGGTCCGTTGCAGTGCCGCTTCGTTTACACTTGGAAGGTCGATCCAGTGGTTCCCGTCCTGGCGCCAGGCTTGTCTGTAAACATCAAGTGCGGCCTCCTCACTTTTTGATGTCCAGAAATAGACAACATCGACAGTGCTGCCCTGGTCAGCGACGGCACTCTGTGCCTGTAAGGCTGTCACTACCGCGGTCAGGCAAAGTGTCGCTAAGGTGGATTTCATCAGTCATTCCTCTTTATATGATGTTGTCAGTTCTGATCACATTTTCTTCCACCGCTCAGTCCTTCGCCGCTTAGCCCTTAACACGTATCTATCAATCGGCTTGTGGCGATAATTCCATCAGATTCAAATCGAACTGTAGTGAGGGGGCGTCGAACGTTTTTTTTCCGGCTGGCTTGAGCCAGGATGCGATCACATCGTCAGCTGCCATCGGTTTAGCGAACAGGTATCCCTGGCCGACTGCGCAGCCAGCGTTAATCAGGAAGCGGTGTTGCGTGTCGGTTTCAATGCCTTCTGCCACGCAGTGCTTGCCGAGATTGCGTGATAGATCGATCATCGCACGAATAATCTGTTCGGAGCGGGTGTCATGGCCTATGTCGTTAATGAAACTGCGATCTATTTTCAGCTCGTCGAAGGGGAAGTCGCGCAGGTGTGATAGTGAAGCAAAGCCTGTTCCGAAATCGTCCAGCGCAATGGATACGCCATGTTCATGGAAACGGTCCATTGACATCTGAATGAGATCAGCGTGACGATCGAGGAAAACATCTTCTGTTACTTCAACACTCAGATCCTGCCAGTCGAGATTGTTCTTATGAATCGCGGTGTCAAGAATGTCTATTCCGCTGTCGTTGATTAACAGCATCTCTGGCAGGTTGATGGCGATAGGGCCAGGTGACAGGCCCAGTGCTTTCCATGCTTTTATATCGCGGCAAACGTTATTTGCGACAGATCGGGTCATGTCGCCGATGAGTCGGGAGTCTTCCATCAGGGGGAGAAATGCACCGGGAGCGAGCAGTCCCAGGCTGGGGTGATTCCAGCGGACAAGTGCTTCAAATCCCAGATGGGCACCCGTCCTTATATCGACTTTAGGCTGGTAGTGTACGATGAATTCATCGCGCTCCGCAGCGTGGTTCAGAGCCGTCAGCAGTTCACTTTTTTTCAATTGAGTACTGAGCGTTGTGTCATCAAGAATAACAGCGGTGTTCCTTCTGGCTTTGGCCTCATAAAGCGCGAGGTCTGCTATATGGATCAGGCTGATCTCATCGGTTGCATGCATAGGGACCAGCGCCCCACCTATGCTGGCTGATGTCCGTATTTTTTTGTCCCCATAAAAACAATCGGTTGACAGGGCCTGGATGGCACGCTTCGCAATGGCATTGAGTTGGGTTTCATTACAGATGTCAGGCAGTAGAACGGCAAACTCATCACCGCCTATACGGGTAATGGTATCGACGCTGCGAAAAACCTGTCGTAAAGCATCGGCAACATGGAGCAGAGCGGCATCTCCGGCCTGGTGGCCAAAACAGTCATTGATTGCCTTGAAGTGGTCAAGGTCGATAAGCAGGATGGAGAAACCAGAGTCGTTGTCTTTGTAACGCTGAATCAGGCGCTGGAGTGTGGTGTTGAAGAAGGCCCTGTTACTGAGTGAGGTCAGAGAGTCGGTCTGGGCCAGGCTGGTCAGTTCGTTCTCGACGTGAATTTTTCTCACATATTCCCGTCGTAGCTTTTTCAGCAGTGGATAGAACAGGAATATGCCTGCAAGAATCAATATTGCGGCCAGTATGAGAAGTAATATCATGCTGAGTGACGCAGCCGTGCTGATACTGGCGTCACTGCGGGTATGGGTATGTTGAATCAGCTCATTGAACAGCTTCATGAGGTTGCTTTCTGCCGACATTGCAAAGTCTATGGGCCCCCAGAATGAATAACGCATCTTGCGTTCTTTATGGCTGGCGGTTGCCACTTTCTCGGCACGGGTAAGAAAACTGTCCAGACGCTGGTTCAGCTCAAGATAGAGCTCTCTCGATGGGGGGGAGCGTGAGGCTCGTACCAGTAAATTGTCGTACAGACGGGTGAGGGCTGCTTCCTGCCGGACCATGATCTCCCGGATATCGATCACCGTTTTCTGTATATCCTCCAGCATCGGCTGGATAATGTACTCAGGCAGCCGCTGATCAGCAGAAGCGCGCATGACAGCACGTGTCTGATTGGATAGTTGTTGAAAGCGAATGAACTGCTGGCTGGTGAGGAAGCTGATCTCCTGCTGCAGTGCATGACGATCGAGTGCCATTTTGACTGTCTGGTAGGTTGTGCCGATGAGCAGCGTCATAATAATGGTTGCGCAGACGTAATATCGACCGATAGAGTGGATATACTGCTCAATAGATGTATCTGATTCGGTAAAAAGCGTCATCAGAACAGGCTCATTCTTTGGTTGGTCAAACTAATGCACTTAATCAGATTGAATATGGCTGAAGCGAAGAGGAAATAATATCGGCAAAGGCTGATTTGAATGTCTGCATTTTTTTGCTGTGTGTAAGCAAATGATGACATATGCGTGTTATCAGAGGTTATTATTGATGTGGCCTCAGTGCTGCTGACGCATTACTGGTGTAGGCCAGGAACTCATCAGGGAGTATGGGTTTGGAAAACAGATATCCTTGCACATATTCGCAGCCAACAGCTGCCAGAATGCCTTGCTGCGCAACTGTTTCCACCCCCTCTGCGATGGTTTTTATACCAAGTCTTCTGGCCATGATGACTATCGTTTCAGCAATTGCGCGGTCACTTTCGTCGATTGCCAGATCGTGTATAAAGGAACGATCAATTTTAAGATAATCAATATTGAATTTCTTCAGATAGGCCATTGCGGAGTAACCGGTTCCGAAATCGTCCAGCGCCACCTGGATACCCGCCTCACGAAAGCTGAGCAGTTTCTGTCTGACACTATCCTGATCATTCAGCAGCAGGCCTTCGGTAATTTCTATCACAATGCATTCTCCCGGCAGGTCCACTCTAGCCAGGTGTCCGAGCAGGGTGCTGACGGTTTGTTCGTGCATAAACTGACGTGGAGAAATATTGACACTGATCTGAATGGGGGTGCCACTGCACTGCTGTCGCCACCGGTCAGCCATTTTTACCGCTTCGCCAAACACCCAACTGCCAAGCTCATGAATGATCCCGGTATCTTCTGCGATAGGGATAAACCAGTCTGGCGGTATCATGCCATGCTCAGGATGTTGCCAGCGTAACAGGGCTTCTGCTTTGACCACTCGCCCCGTCACTGTATCGAGAATCGGCTGGAAATGGGTTTGAAACTGTTGTTGCGCCAACGCCTCCCGCAGATCATTGGCCAGGCGCAGGCGACTCTCGGCCTGCGCCTGCATTGAGGGAGTAAAGAAGCGGAAACCGTTACGCCCATGTTCCTTCGCGGCATACATGGCCTGATCGGCGCAGGCAAGCAGGGTATCAGCATTATCTGCATCATATGGATAACTGGCTATGCCGATACTGGCTGAGATATAAGACAGATGCTCATGCAGTACAAACGGTTGAGTCAAGGCGTTGATAATATTCTGCGCTACCCTTTCCAGGGGCGGCGCGTCATTGACACAGGGTAAGATGACGACAAATTCATCTCCCCCCAGTCTGGCAACGATATCGGACACCCTGAAGCATGACTGAATCCTCTGAGCGACTTCAACCAGTAATTGATCACCAATTTCATGACCCAGGGTGTCATTCACTTCCTTGAAACGATCCAGGTCGATAAACAGTAACGCCAGATGACTGCCGTTGCGCTCAGCTTTGACGATTTCATCACGCAGTCGGTCCCCGGCCAGCCAGCGGTTCGGCAAGCCGGTCAGTGCATCGTAGCTGGCCTGGTGTCGTAATCTCTCCTCCAGACGTAGTCGTTCACCGATATCGCGGCCGATTGATAAAGCGCCGACCACCCTGCCATCAGCATCCCGCTCCGCTACTATCCGCAACTCGT
Source organism: Nitrincola salilacus (assembly GCF_046271865.1). Lineage (NCBI taxonomy): Bacteria > Pseudomonadati > Pseudomonadota > Gammaproteobacteria > Oceanospirillales > Oceanospirillaceae > Nitrincola > Nitrincola salilacus. The sequence continues at coordinate 4,522,735 of NZ_CP176580.1, read as the reverse complement.
AATCATATTGAGTCCCTTCCTTAGCGGTACAGCTGAACAGGCACTGGCCCTCTTCACCACTGGCCAGCACCTCTCGCACTCGCGCCTCGTATTCCCGGGCCAGTTCATGACCTGGATAGCACTCGATGGGTGTCTTACCGAGGCTGGTATTACGATCCAAGACGTTGGCAAGACTGGGGTTGATATAAGTGCGCCGACAATCCACATCAAAGCGGGTAATAAAGTCTGGCGAATTCTCTACCAGTGCTCTGAACTCATACTCCCGCGCTTTCAGCGCCCGCTCTGAATATTCTCGCTCCAGCTCTGCTGCGACACGAGTGGCGACCAACTGCAGCAGTCCGATCACGGCCGCTTCGTCTGTGATGGGGCTGCTGCTCATCACCGCAAGCAAGCCAATCACCCTGTCAGCGGAATCCCATAAGGGTAGCCCGATATAGCTGTTAACCCCCATCTCCGTCAATGTGCCGGCATCCGGGAAATGTTGCCTGACCTGGTGTGGATAGCAGCATATCTCGCCGTTCAGAACCTTCTCGCAGGGTGTGCCCTTGATGCTGTAGCGTAAATTGTCCTGGATCTCTCCCCTGGCATACAGGGCCATGGTCTCCGCCTCATCCGGAGTGCTGGTCAGTCTGTCGATAAACACGTAGTCCACAGCCAGCGCCTTGCCAATATGCCTCGCCAGGGCGGCAAGGAATGGCTCGCCGTCCACTGACCAGCCGCGCTGAGCGATGAACCTCAGTGTATTGTCCATTCTGGCACGCTCCGTGATATCACGTGCGATCCCCAGCACACTGACCACCTGGCCGGTTTCATCCTGCTCTGGAATATGGCGGATCTCATAACACATTTTACGTCCGGACAGCAGAACCCAGTCCTGGTAAACCTGTGCTTTGCCGCACTCAAGGGCGCGTACTACTTCCTCATACAGCCTGCGATCCTTGTCTGGATCGCCTATCACGGCCGCTTCCAGTGCTGTTTTGTTCAGAAAGGAGCGCGCTTCACGCTCTGTGGCCTGCAGCATGGATGGATTGATATATACAAACCGTGCCTGGGTGTCCAGGCGCACGATAAAATCGGGAAGTGTTTCCACCAGACTGCGGTAGTGCTCCTCAACCTTCTGGCGGGCGATGGCGGTTTCGTAATGCAGGCGCTGTGTTTCTTGCGCTTTGCGTTGACGAATGTCATGGCTATAGCAGACAGAGAGTAATTTACCGTTGTGCTGCATTGGATGCATGCTGACTTCGACCGGGATCCGTTCACCGCCCGATATCCAGTGTTCGAGCTCGCAGCAGAGGGACTCCCCCTGCATCAGAGTGTGGACGATATCTTGTCGGATAGCCTCGTTGAAAACCGGATCGAAATCATAGGGTGTCCAGGACAACAGTGTCGGTCTGTCGACGCCAAAATGCTGACAGGCCGCATCATTGGCATACACTATCCTCAGGTGATCCGTGGTGTCATGAACAGTGATGACAAAGTGGGCGGAGCGCTCAAACAGGTTGCGGAACAGTTCATTTTCACCTTCCAGTTGTGTCAGTCTGACAACGGTTCTTTCCCGCTCCTCGGCCAGGGCTTTTTCTGTGGCATACGCGGATTTTAGCTGCTGGTTCGCCAGGCTGGTTCTGGTATTGTGCCAGAGCGAGGTGTGGCTGCGTTTTGACGCCGCCAGCAATACGGCCAGATAGGCGATCACTGCCGCACTCGTAGGCCCATGAAATCTTTGGGTGTTATCTGACAGCAGCAACAGATGACCAGCGAGGGGCAGCAGGGCCATCAGCAGAAAGGCAACGGTGGCGCGCAGCACCGGCGCATACAATGCGATGCTGGCAGCAGCGACGCCGGCGATGAAAAAGGCTACCAGCAGCGTAGTCACTTGATCGCTGCCGGAAATAAACAATAAGGACGTTGTGCCCCATATCCCGCCTGCAGCTGCAGCGCCGGCCACAAAAAGATTGATCCAGAGTGACAAGGACTCTGCTGCAGGTTTGAGTTGAAAAAAGCGCAAGACCAGCAGGCCGCGTATCAGTGTGATGATCCATATAGCTGCCAACCAGCCCAGCAGAATGCTGGGTTCAGCTCGTTCCCACAGAGCGGCGGCAAAAAAAGCAGACACCAGTAAAGTGCCGATGGCACCGGGCCGAAAGCCCTGAAACAACAGCTCGGCCTGCCTCTCCAGCCAGTAGGCTTCCTCTTTTTCATCTCTGTCGGGTGGATGTTCAGAACTGCTTGCTGTCGTTATACAGTGAGCTGTCCTGTGTGCTGTCCAGAGTTTAATACCTGGCCTCATGCCTATCCCTCATTCAATCATACCTCTGGCCTAATATGGCTCAACCGGGGTGGGATTAATATCGGTAAAGGCTGAGGTCGGATGTCATTTTTTTCTGAGTTAATGTGAGCGTATGACGACAGAAGAGCGGGTTGGCCAAGTGCTACTCACTGGGCTATCAAAATGCAGCATGACATTTGTGAGGCGGCCTTGGGGGGATGAGTATTAAACAACTTTAAATTTACTCACCAACTCATCCAGTTCTACCGTGGTTGCGGCCAGATGCTCACTTGCTTTGGCTATTTCATGGATCGCCTGTTCAGTTTGCTCCGCACCTGTATTCAGCTCTTCCACATTGTTACTGATCTCTGCGACTGCTCCAGCTTGCTGTTGACTTGAACTGGCAATAAACCCGGTCGGTGCTTCATGATAGGGTGTGTAGAATGCAAAATCTGTGACATAGACCTCGATTGCGTTTGCTTTCACAGCTCGCATGGGTGAAATCATTGATCCTGCCTATACTTGAGGTTGTTTACTGATACGCAGAGCAAAGCATGTCAGGCATGACGGATGCTTGTGAGAACACCGGCAGCGAGGTTACAGCTATGTCCCAACGTGCTAAACGGGTTTCCACGTCTGTTCGCCATAAGGTATTTGAACCACTGGATCGAATGGGGCGAGCCGTATTCGACGCTTCGCCAAGAGCCATGTTGCTGGCAGAAGCAATTGATGGTGATTTCCCGACCCTGGCAGTCAACCCAGCCTGGGAGGTACAGTTTGGTATTTCGCAACAGGAGGTGCGTTCTAAAACCGGAAAGCACTTCAAGTGGTGGCTCTCCATGGATGACCGGCACAGGTTTGTGACGCAGCTCTTTGAATCGGGATGGGTTAACGACTTTGCTGTATGGCAGCTCCGAAAGGACGGTACGCCTTTTTTAGTGAGCGTCTCTGGAGTGGTGCATGATATGGGAGACTGGCGTTTGACGATCATTGTGTATGATGACATCACGCTTACCTATCAAATGCAACGACGCCTGTCAGGGCTGAACCATTTTCTGGAACACAAGGTAGAAGAGCGCACGGCAGAGTTGAGTGCAGCCTTGCAGCACCTGCGACATACGCAGGATGAGTTGATACAGTCATCGAAAATGGCGGCGCTGGGCCGGATGGTGATAGGTATCGCACATGAACTCAACACTCCCTTAGGCAATGCCATTACGGCTGCAAGCAGTATTCAAGCAGATCTTAGACAGTTGCAGGGTGATATTCCTGAAAGGTTGACGCGCTCAAAGTTGATTCAGTATGTTGATTTTGCTTGCGAAGGATCTGACTTGGTATTGTCGGGTTTGCAGCGATCAGTTGAGCTGGTCAGCAGCCTGAAGGAAATCAACTTTGATCCAGACAATCAGGGACTGCAAAAATTGTATGTGCATGACTTTGTTGATGAATGGTTAGTACTGCATCGATCCCGACTGCTATCCGGGAAGGTCTTTGTCAGCGTAGATATAGATAAGAACCTTTACATTCTGACCTTTCGCACGGCTCTGATCCGGGTTCTGGATAAGCTGATCGATAATGCTTTCAAGCATGGGTTTCAAGGTGATCATGAACTGGCATCTATAGATATCAGGGCTTATGAAACAGAAAATGGTCGGGTTGATTTTATTTTCAAAGATAATGGCAAAGGGCTGGATATGCCCGATCTGAGCAAGGTTTTTGAGCCTTTTTTCAGAGGATCCATGTCAATGCCTGGCAATGGCCTGGGGCTGTTCGTGGCACATGTGTTGGTCACGGTGGTGCTGAAAGGCACTCTGGAAGTCAAGAGCGCGCCGGGACAAGGTGCAGAGTTCATTATCAGCATGCCACAGTTGCATTAAGCAGACAGCTCTCAGACTGGTGCATCTAACCTTACACATCTGCCCCCTGCTGAGGTTATAATCAGCGGTTACTTACAGTCTGTTGAAGGATGTTTATCGTGAAAAGCCGCTGGCCAGCACTGCTGCTGGGTTTGATGATTCTGGCTCTGCTCGGTGGGTGTGGTCAGAAAGGCCCGCTGTATCTTCCTGATCAGGAAACGCCCACAGAACAGGCGGAATGAGAGATAATGGATAGTTTCGAATATTACAATGGGCATCTGCACTGCGAAGAGGTGTCGCTGAATCGGGTGGCTGAGGCGTTCGGTACGCCGACCTATGTCTATTCGCGTGATGCGCTGGAACGGGCGTATCTGTCCTATGCCGATGCATTGGAAGGGCGTGATGCGCTGGTCTGTTACGCGGTGAAGGCCAACAGCAATCTGGCGGTGCTGAATGTGCTGGCGCGTCTGGGCGCAGGATTCGATATCGTATCGCTGGGTGAGCTGGAGCGCGTGATCCGTGCCGGTGGCGAGCCGTCCAGGGTGGTTTTTTCGGGCGTGGGCAAGCAGCCGCATGAGATTAAGCGCGCACTGGAGCTGGATATTCTGTGCTTCAATATCGAGTCCGAGGCGGAGTTGGAGCGGGTCCATGCCGTTGCGGCCGAGATGGGCAAGGTGGCGCGTGTTTCTTTCCGCGTCAATCCCGATGTGGATGCCGGTACTCACCCTTATATCTCCACGGGCCTGAAGGAAAACAAGTTCGGGATCAGTATTGATGTCGCACGCCAGGTGTATCGTCATGCAGCTTCGCTGCCGTCGGTCGAAATCGTGGGAATGGATTGCCATATCGGCAGTCAGCTGACCGAGATTACGCCATTCCTGGATGCACTGGATCGTCTGCTGTTACTGCTGGATGAGCTGGCGGAAGATGGTATCACGATCCATCATCTGGATCTGGGTGGTGGTCTGGGCGTTTGCTACACCGACGAGGAACCGCCAACACCTCAGGCCTATATCGAAGCGGTGCTGGCGCATCTGGGCGAGCGCTCGATCAAGCTGATTTTTGAGCCTGGCCGTTCGATTGCTGCGAATGCCGGTGTGATGCTGACCCGGGTTGAATATCTGAAGCACAATGGTGACAAGCACTTTGCGATCATTGATGGCGCGATGAATGACCTGATTCGCCCGTCGCTTTACGGTGCCTATCAGGAGATCGTGCCGGTTGAGCTGCGCGAAGAGGGGGAAACCCTGAGCTGGGATCTGGTTGGTCCGGTGTGCGAGACCGGAGATTTTCTGGGTAAGGATCGTGCGCTGAATCTTCAGGCAGGTGATCTGCTGGCGGTCTGTTCGGCAGGTGCCTATGGCTTCGTGATGGCTTCCAACTACAATACTCGTGGGCGTCCTGCCGAGGTGATGGTGGATGATGATCAGGTCTATCTGGTGCGTGAGCGTGAAAGCCTGAGTGATCTGATGCGTGGCGAGCAGTTGCTGCCAGGTGCGCGGTGAGGCGGCTGATATTGGAACAGCTGATGTTGAGTTGGAGAGCGTAATGCTGGTCAGATTTTCAAAAATGCATGGCCTGGGCAATGATTTCATGGTCATTGATGCTGTGTCTCAGCGTGTGCGCTTGAATGAGCAAACGGTGCGTCGACTGGCAGACAGGCATACCGGCATCGGCTTTGATCAGCTGTTACTGGTTGAACCGCCGACGCGTCCGGATCAGGATTTCCGCTACCGTATCTATAATTCAGATGGCTCTGAAGTGGAACACTGCGGTAACGGTGCACGCTGTTTTGCCCGTTTCGTGCGCGACAAGCGCCTGACGGCGAAACCCGAGATCAGTGTCGAGACGTCTCAGGGACAGTCGATTCTGCGTATCCGTGAAGATCGTCAGGTGGAGGTCGATATGGGTGCGCCGCGACTGAATCCGGCCGAAATTCCCTTTGCTGCCGAGCGGCAAAGTGTCAGTTATGCGCTTGAAGTGGGTGATCAGACCTTTGAGATCAGCGCGGTATCGATGGGAAATCCACATGCCGTGTTGCTGGTGGATGATGTCGACACAGCTCCGGTGACAATACTGGGGCCTCAGATTGAGCGCCATGCGCGTTTTCCGCAACGGGTCAATGTCGGCTTTATGCAGGTGCTGTCACCGGAAGAGATTCGCTTGCGTGTGTTTGAGCGCGGAGCCGGTGAAACGCAGGCTTGTGGTACTGGCGCCTGTGCTGCCGTTGTGGCGGGACGTCTGCAAGGTTTGCTGGCGGAGAAGGTGCGGGTGCACCTGACGGGCGGCGAGCTGGAGATCGCATGGAAAGGAGAGGGTCAGCCGGTTATCATGACGGGTCCGGCCACAACAGTTTACGAAGGGCAGATCTACATATGAGTGACCAGGCGGACCTTATCTCACCTGAGGGCCTTGATGCCAATCAGGTTGCCGACTATCTGGCTGAGCATCCCGACTTCTTCACGGAACATGCTCACCTGCTGGAAAAACTTTATGTGCCGCATCAGCGCGGTAGCAGTATCTCTCTGGTGGAACGGCAAACGTCGTTGCTGCGTGAGCGCAATCAGCTATTGCACAAGCATCTGTCTGACCTGATCGAAGTGGCGCGACATAATGACGGCCAGTTCGAAAAGACCAAGCGAATGGTGCTGTCGATGCTGGAGTCCTCGACGCTGGATGATGTGGCGGTAGCGATTGAAGAGAGCCTGTGCCAGGATTTCTATGGTGATGTCACCTCATTGCTGCTGTTCAGTGACAATCCGGTGGTGGTGAACGATATCCGCATGCTGTCGCGTGCCGATTGCAGTATCGTGCAGCCGCTGATCGAAACCAGCCTGCCCAGCTGTGGACAACTCAGTGAGGCGATGAATCGCTTCCTGTTCCAGGATCAGGCCGTGCGGGTGCAGTCTGCCGCCGTAGTGCCGCTGGTCAAGGGTGAAACTCTTGGCTTGTTGGCGATCGGCAGTTTTGATCCGGATTATTTTCAGAGCAGTCAGGGTACCCTGTTCCTGAGCTACGTTGGCGAAGTGCTGAGCCGCGTGCTGAGCCAGATCCTGAAAAAATCGTGAGAATGATGTGATGGCCGTGTCTGAAGCACAGTGGCTGGATAACTTCCTGCGCTATCTGGCTTCTGAGCGGCAGCTCTCTCCCCATACCCTTTCCAACTATCGGCGTGATCTGATGCAGCTCAGCGAAGAGCTGCAGCGCTGTGACAATCGTGACTGGTCAACGCTGAAAGAAGCTGACCTGCGCCGAGCAGTATCCGGCTTGCATGGGCAGGGGTTGTCTGGCCGCAGTTTGCGCCGTCTGCTCTCGGCTGTGCGCACCTTCTACCGCTATCTGCTGCGCGAAAATCTGGTCACGGATAATCCGGGGCTGGCGATTCAGGCCCCGAAATCGGGTAAACGCCTGCCGCAGACGCTGGATGTGGATCAGATCGGCAGTCTGCTTGACGGCAATGGTAATGAAACCGAAGGTAGTCAGATTGATGATCCGTTGCTGATTCGTGATCAGGCGATCATGGAGCTGATCTACTCTTCCGGCCTGCGTGTTTCTGAGCTGGTCAGTCTTAACCTGCAGGATCTGGATCTCGGCGATGCGATCCTGACCGTGACGGGCAAAGGGAATAAAACCCGGCGTCTGCCGATCGGTCGCATGGCGCTGAGTGCACTGGATCGCTGGCTCAGTGAGCGAGCATTGCTGGCCAAACCGCAGGAGTCAGCCGTGTTTGTCGGACGCTATGGCCGTCGTCTGGGTGTGCGCTCGGTGGAACAGAGACTACGTCAGCGAGGTGAGGCGACCGATACGCAGGGGCGAGTCTATCCGCATCGTCTGCGCCACAGCTTTGCCAGCCATCTGCTGGAATCCAGCGGCGATCTGCGTGCGGTGCAGGAGTTGCTGGGGCATGCGGATATCAGTACGACACAGATCTATACTCACCTGGACTTTCAACATTTGATGACGGTGTATGAGCAATCTCACCCTCGAGCAAGGCGGAAAAAATCATGATTAAAGCCATTACCTTTGATCTGGACGATACGCTCTGGGCGGTCGATCCCGTGATAGAGCTGGCCAACCGTTCGCTGTGGGACTGGCTGACCGAGAATGCAGCCCAATACACGGACCGCTTTATTCTGGCGGATCTGGTGGAGGGCTCGGAGATGCGTCGGCAACTGCTTGAGCGCCATCCCGAGATCAGCCATAGCGTGACGTTGATTCGTTTGAAGCTGCTGGAGCAGGGGATGCTGCAGTGCGGCTATACGACGTCTGAGGCCCGTGCCCTGTCGAGTCAGGCGATGGAGGTGTTTATTGAAGCCCGCCATCAGGTGGAGCTGTTTGCCCATGCCCGCGCGATGCTGGAAGGGCTGCATGCCAGAGGTTTCATACTGGGAGCACTGAGTAATGGTAATGCGGAAGTGAAACGCACCGGGATCGGTGATCTGTTCGAATTTCAGTACAATGCCGATCAGGTCGGGCAGATGAAACCGCATCCGCTGATGTTCGAAAAAGCGCTGGAGCATGCTGCTCTGCAGGCTGAACAGGTGATCCATATTGGAGATCATCCAGTGAATGATGTCGAGGCTGCGCAGCAGGTTGGCATGTGGACCATCTGGGTCAATCTGGACGGCGCCCTGAGCTGGCCTGCCGGGCAGAAAAAAGCGGATGCCGAGGTGACCAGTCTGGATCAGGTTGATGCGATGGTGGATCAGATTCTATCCAAAGTCAGAAGCAGGATCAGATTCTGATTCTGGCGAAAATGAATGCATCGTGCTATATTGAATTCAAATAGAGCGCGCTTGCTCTATCTGCATGCAATAAGGAGGGGCGAACCATGGGCATGATGACAATCAGGAGTATTCCTGACGAAGTGCACAACGCACTGAAAGCACGAGCGAAGCGGCACAACCGCAGCACCGAGGCTGAGGTGCGTGCTATCCTGGAAGAAGTTACTCGTCCAGAGAAACGTCTTCATATGGGTGATGCTCTGGCGGCCTTGGGTCGTAAGGTTGGGCTGACCAATGAAGACTTTGCCGTCTTTGACCAGGTTCACGACAAGACACCGGCAGAGCCGATGAGGTTTGAATGATCGTATTGGATACCAATGTCGTTTCCGAAGCGATGAAACCTGAACCTGATCCGGTCGTTCGAGCATGGCTCAATGAGCAGTCGGCCGAAACGCTGTATCTGTCCAGTGTCTCGCTGGCTGAGCTGTTGTTTGGTATTGCGGCGCTGCCTGATGGGAAGCGCAAAGATATGCTGGGCGAGGCGTTGGATGGTCTTATGGAGCTGTTTAAAGGGCGGATTCTGTCCTTTGATGCTGACGCCGCTCGCAAGTATGCCAAACTGGCCGCAACTGCCAGAGCGGCCGGGCGTGGTTTCCCCGTACCGGATGGCTACATTGCAGCCATGGCTGTATCACAGGGCTACCAGGTTGCATCCCGCGACATGGCCCCGTTTGAAGCGGCCGACATAGACGTGATTAACCCATGGAAATGGGAATAATCAAGTATGTTCATGCGTTTGCCAATTCTCAGGATGGCGGTAGCCAGAGCAGTCGCACTATCACCAGGCGTTGGGCCGATGTGGTCGGGTAGTTCGATCGCTGTGTGGTAGCAAGCAGCTGGAATCTATTGACCGCATAAACCAAAAGCATTAGGCTTCTGCGCGAAGAAATACGGACTGTTCATGCTCTATATGAGCTTATTGCGACAAGGAGATCGCTATGCCAACCCTCGATTTCAGTGCCCCTGCTTGTCATATTTCTGACCTCGATCTGCCCGTAAAGGTATGAAATAACAGCCAATTTGATTCTTTTGTGCTTCCAAGGATAAGGATGCTTCAATGACAATATCGCTACTCCCTATTCAGTCATCATTTGATGAAAAAATGCTACGCGATCGCTTATCTGTCACTTTGAACGAGAAGAAGCTGTTCAAAGTCATTGATGACGACCCCGATCTTGTCGGTGCAGGTGTTATCTTTATCGATAACCGTGGAATCGTGGTCACCTTACGTGAGTTCAAACCTCTCTGCTCATTTAAGCCGGTGAATGTTGTACTGCGTGAACCGCCAAAAAGTTACAGTGCAGATACCTATGCTGCTGAAGTAAGGAGTAGTGATAGAGAAAGTCGTCTGGTTTCTGAAGCTACAGGTGCTACGCTTTCTTGTGGTTCGGCAGTTCTAGGGTGGATAGTTATATTTACTGCTGGAGGTGCATTAGGGTTTACCGGAGGTGCGTCTGGCGTTGTAATAGCAGTGACTTATGGCGCAGCAATTGCTGGTACATTGCAGTGCATCAATGGTGGTGTTCGAACTGGAAGTGAATTACTAAATCCACAAGTTAATGATGACCTTGATAGTGAGGAGTGGTATCGAAACACTATTATAGCACTAGATACGATTTCGTTAGCTGGTGCCGGGGCGGCTGGCCTGGTAACCATCAAAGGATTAAAGATGCTTAAATCTAACGGAATTCCTACTAGAAAAGCTTTAGAGGGGCTTAACCGTCAAGAGCGGCGGCGGCTTTCACGAGAAATCGCAAGGGCTAATGCACCAGGTATTTCGAACGGAGCTTTAAAAATGATGGAGCGAACGGGTCAAATAGAGCGCCGATACTCTAATGCTGCGATACGCAGGACTACCCTTTTGCAAATTAAAGATGCAGCTGGTGCTGGCCTTAGTTTCACTGGCAGTGCGGTCGGAGGTAATATCAAACTACTAGCTATAGCAGTCGTTAAGGAAGAATAATGTTTAAACGCCAGCTTACCCCCCCTCAGCAACCCATGCCTGAATATCAATTGTTTCCAATAGGGTTCTGGCATTGTATTGCGGCAGTGATGTTAATGACTTTATGCATTGTATGTACAACTATATTGATAACTTATTTGCTAGGTTTAGATTCAAAAACGCGTAACCTAGCATTCATTGAACTAGGAATAGGCTGTACACAAGGTGTAATTTTGGCTCATCTAACTTTTATGGTATCAAGAGGCTCGGCGCTCAGTAGCACTCTTTTACTCTGGTTTAACCGTGCGTGTCTAACAGTATTAGTGTTTGGAAACATAGTGGCTTTGATCGCTGGAGACTATGTTATTGCAATGTTTGCCTCTGGTGGGCTCGTGTTGGCTCTCTCAACTCACCAGATCTATCTGTCTAAAAGGTATCGAAAATTTCTTGATTATTATGAACTTATTTGGGCTCATAATCGTTGGAATAGAAGAAGAAATAATACTTATTAAGTGCCAGGTGTAACTGTTGTTCCGGAATAAAGTTGTCTGTGGTGTTAATGCATAGAATAACCTTATACACCTATTACTGCCTCAGCTTCATAGGCGGTGCATCGAGGATAATATCAAATTTTTGACAGATAGCTATTTTCAGGGAAGAGTAATGTTCAAACGACAGCTTAAGCGCCCCACGAAACCGATGCCTGAATTTCAATTGCTCCCGACAGGGAGTTGGCATTTTATTGCGGCAGTGATGTTAATTATTTTTTGTGTTTTCTGTACAGGAGAAATAATAATTTATTTCTTGAATTTAGATCCTCAAACTAAAAATATAGCGTTCATTGAGTTGGGGATTGTTGTGGCTTTGGGATTCGTTTTATCTCATCTAAGCTTTATGGTTACAAGGGGTTCGATATTTTGCTACGGTCTTTTACTTAAATATAATCACATAAATATGCTGGTATTATTAGTTGGGAATATAGTGGCCTTGATTTCAGGTGATTATGGAACGGCTGTATTAGCTGCTGCAGGACTTGCGCTGGGTTTATTAGCGCGTCGGTTTTATTTATCCCAAAAATATCTTAAGTTTCTTGAGTTCCAAGAGGTTGTCTGGAGTCATTATCGTTGGAATAGAAGATATAAATAACGGTTATCTGTATCCGGGATATGCCTGCATATACAAGCAGTTGCCAGTGAAATCACGGATCCAGAAACATCTCCAGCAGATCATTCAGAAACAAACGTCCGTGATGTGTTGGTTGCAGGCGGCGCGTATCCTCTTCGAGCAAGCCGCGTTGGCGTGCCAGGCTCAACTGCGGCAGGCTCTCCAGTGTCAGGCCGGTACGCGTCTGTAACAGATCAGATGCAACACCCTGCGTCAGGCGCAGCACATTGAGCATAAACTCAAAGGCCAGCTCCTCCTGACTCACCTGTGTATCGCCAGCCAGTCGTTCCTGAGGGGTGAGATAGGCTTTAGGCTGGCGGGCTTTATGACGGCGTACAATCTGTAACTGCCCGTCCTGCCACTGGCTGATCTTGCCATGTGCCCCGGCGCCGATGCCGAGGTAGTCGCCAAACTCCCAGTAGTTCAGGTTATGACGACTTTGCTGCCCTTCGCGTGCATAGGCAGAGATCTCGTACTGCTCAAAACCGGCATCGGCGAGCAGAGCCTGCCCAAGTTCTTGAATCGACCAGAGGGCTTCATCAATCGGCAGTTGCGGTGGGCGGGCGTGAAACTCGGTATTGGGCTCGATGGTGAGCTGATACCAGGAAAGGTGATCAGGGCTCAAGTCCAGTGCCTGCAGTAGGTCCGCCTCGGCACCGGCGATATCCTGACCCGGCAGGCCGTGCATCAGATCCAGATTGAGGCGGTCAAACAGTTCACGAGCCTGGCCCGCTGCGCGAACCGCTTCGCCAGCGTTGTGAATCCTGCCCAGTGCCTTGAGCTGGGCGTCATTGAAGCTCTGGATACCGAGCGACAGGCGATTGATGCCGGCACGCCGAAATCCGGCAAATTTCTCCTGCTCAAAGGTGCCGGGGTTGGCTTCCATGGTGATTTCAGCCCCGCGACTCAGCGTGACCCGCTGTGCCACTCCATCCAGCAGACGTGCTATTGCATCGGCACTGAACAGACTCGGTGTGCCGCCACCGATGAAGATGGAGTGGATCTCGCGTCCTTGAGCACCGAGCAGCTCATCTTCCAGATCCTGCAGCAGGGCTGCGACATACTCCGCTTCCGGCAGCGTGTCGCGCACAGCATGGGAATTGAAGTCACAGTAGGGGCATTTGCGTACACACCAGGGGATGTGGATATAGAGTGACAGCGGTGGCAGGGTCATGCGTGGTGCAACTGCTGTTTGAGCGTACGCAGCAGGTCAATGGCCGCCTTGCCACGATGACTGTGTTGGTGTTTCACATCGGGTGTCAGTTCAGCGACGCTTTTGCCCAGCTCGGGGATAAAGAACAGCGGATCATAGCCGAATCCACCTTCTCCACTCGGAGCTTTTAAAATCACCCCCTCCCAACTGCCTTGGCAGATCAGCGGCACAGGGTCTTCAGCATGGCGCATGAAGACCAGTACGCATTGGTAACGGGCAGTGCGCTCGGCATCAGGAACATCTACCAGTGATTCCAGCAATTTTTGATTATTCTTTGTGTCACCAGCGCCCTGGCCGGCAAAGCGCGCCGAGTAGATCCCCGGTGCTCCCCGCAGTGCATCCACTTCAAGCCCGGAGTCATCAGCCAGTGCCGGTAGCCCTGTCTCCTGACACGCATGACGGGCCTTGATAATGGCGTTCTCGACGAAGCTCAACCCAGTCTCCTCGGCATCTTCCACCTGAAAGACGGATTGAGGCACGACCTCAAGATCCAGTTGAGCCAGCAGGGCGCTGAACTCTTTCAGCTTGCCGGCGTTACCGCTGGCCAATACAAGTTTGCTGAAGGGCTTTTGAGTTGGCATGTATCAATCCGTGTAGAAGGTCTGGTCAAAGCGGATCTGATAGGGGGATGTGGAACCCTCTGGAAGAACCGTGAGGTTAATCGTCAGTTGCTCGTCATTGGAGATGCGAAAGTCGCCGATATAGTAGCGTGCATCGGCTTCTTCAATGGATACAAAGTTCAGGGTTTGCCTTTGCTGCAATAAATTCGCAACCTCTCCTGTCACGTCGGCAGCCACTGGGCGGGTAGTGCCATCGGCCTGTTTCTCCAGTACTGTCACGTTCAACATGGCGCGGACATTGGAGCGCGTCAGATTATGTCGCTGTGCCACTTCCGGCAACAGAAAGGTGGAGTAGAAGGCGTTGTAATGGATCTCATAGCTGCCATCACTGATCATCTTGTCGGCCTGAGCCGCCATGGCCGGAATCAGCAATGACAGCAGGAGCAGCAGGCGGCTGCCAATTCGTGTAAACATGATGCGAAACCTCTGGAAATAAAAAACTCTGGAAATAAAAACCTCTGGAAATATTATCGGGTGATACGGTAGATCGCGATCTCGCCGAGCATGTTCGGCCAGAGCTGTATCCACCAGCGGTCACGATGCGCGTGGTCCACTACCGTGCGCTGCAGTATTTTGATGTTGCGCTCCAGACACAGTTCCTCAAAATCCTTGAAGGTGAAGAAATGGATGTTGGGCGTGTTATACCAAGTATAGGAAAGAAACTTGGAGACAGGCATCTTACCGCGCAGCGCCAGATAACCCCGAACCCTCCAGTGAGCAAAGTTGGGGAAGGTGACAATACACTCCTTGCCGATGCGCAGCATCTCCTCAACTATCTCATCAGGACGGTGCATGGTCTGCAGTGCCTGGGTCATGACGACGGTATCGAAGCTATTGTTACGGATCGACGCGAGCCCCTCATCGATATCTTTTTCAATCACATTGACGCCATTCTCGATACAGCGCGTGATATTGTCGTGATCGATTTCGATGCCATAGCCCCGGACATTTTTTTCCGCAACCAGATGGCTCAGCAGCTCGCCATCGCCACAACCCAGATCGATAACATGCGATTCGGGTGCAATCCAGTCCCGGATGATTTCCAGATCAGCCCGCATGGTGTGACTCCTCATGGCGGCTAAACTCATTTGCCACTCTGTTCATATAGCTGTGAAAGACTTCCATATAGCGAGGTATCGGTATCAAAAAGGCATCGTGCCCTTGTGCTGCGTCTATTTCCGTGTAACAGACATCCTTTCCGGCATCCACCAGCGCATCCACTATCTCGCGTGAGCGCTCGGGTGAGAAACGCCAGTCAGTCGTGAAGGAGGCAACAAAAAACCGGCAACTGGCCTGACTCAGCGCTTTGGTCAGATCATTCTGATAGTCTGCGGCCGGGTCAAAGTAGTCCAGCGCCTTAGTCATCAGCAGATAGGTGTTGGCATCAAAAGCGGTGGAGAACTGCTCGCCCTGATACTGCAGATAGGACTCGATCTCAAACTGCGGCGCGAAATCAAAGTTGATCTTTCCATCACGCAGTTCTCGTCCAAATTTTTCACGCATACCATCTTCCGACAGGTAGGTGATATGGCCGATCATGCGTGCCAGCATCAGGCCAGTCTTGGGCACCACCTCCTCTTCATAGTAGTGTCCCTGATGGAACTGCGGATCTTTGCTGATCGCCTGGCGCGCCACTTCATTGAAGGCGATATTCTGTGCCGACAGGCGCGGTGCAGCGGCAATGATGACACAGTGACGCAAACGCTCGGGAAAACTGATCGCCCATTGCATCGCCTGCATGCCACCCAGACTGCCGCCGACAATTGCAGCCCACTGCTGAATGCCGAGGCGATCTGCCAGGCGCACCTGGCTGTTGACCCAGTCAAGCACCGTTACGATCGGAAACTCAGGCCCGAAGGGTTTGCCTGTAGCAGGGTTGGTGCTGCGTGGCCCGGTGGAGCCATGGCAACCGCCGAGGTTATTCAGAGAGACCACAAAGAAGCGGTTGGTGTCGATCGCCTTGCCGGGGCCGATGGCGCTGTCCCACCAGCCGGGCTTGCGATCTTCCATGCTGTGATATCCGGCAGCATGGTGATGGCCTGACAGGGCATGACAGATCAGTACCGCATTGTTGCGATCGGCATTCAGCTCACCATAGGTTTCGATCACCAGATCGTAGGCATCCAGTGTGCGCCCGCAGGCCAGCTCAAGTGGCGTGTCAAAGTGCAGGGTCTGAGGTTGAACCAGACCGACGGAGTCTTCGGGTATCACTGTTGGCATCAGACTTCTCTATTAACTATCGGAGCTCTTGACTGCTTGGGCTCTGTTCTATTGATAGGCAGCTGTATTACACCAGAAATCTGGCCAACTGCGACTGAATCAGCTGAATACCCAGTAGAATCACGATGGGAGACAGGTCCAGTCCACCGATGGGCGGAACCACCTTGCGCACCAGAGCATACAGCGGCTCGGTCAGCTGTAGCAGTATCTGGGGGGCAGGATGTGGATTCCCCGGCGCTACCCAACTGATAATCACGGAGCCGATGGTGGCCCAGAACAGAATGGTCAGTATATTACTGATGACACCGACAACCGAGAAAATGGCGATTGAGGGTAATGGAAAGCCTGCACCCAAATAGAGGAAAATGAGCGCAAAAGTCAGCACTTTAACGAAAAATGCCAGCAACAGTGGAGAAAAATCCAGGCCACGGATGCGCAGGCCCATCTTCTGCAGCGGTGCCATCGGCACCTGTGTGATTTTGACCACTGCCTGAGAAATAGGATTGTAGTAGTCAGCCTTGACTGCCTGCAGCAGAAAGCGAAGGATGGCAATAAAGGCAAAAATCTCACCAATCGTGCGCACGATTATAATAATTGGATCCTGTCCCATGATAATTCCTGTTGTCAGCGGATTAAGCGACTGTCTATGTGCTGGCCCTGGCTATAAAGCCACGGATTCTGGATCAGAGTATAGTGGCTTTCACGTTACGAATGAACCGGCTCAGGATTTATCCATCTCCTGTGCCAGTTCTATGGCACGATTACGACAGGCGGTCAGAGCGCGCAGCACCACAGTCTCCAGTCCATCTGCCTGAAAACTGAGAATCGCCTGTTCGGTCGTGCCCTTGGGTGAAGTGACACGGCGGCGCAGTTCTGCCGGCTCTTCTCCGGTTTCCTGAACCATGCGAGCGGCACCTGCAGCGGTTTGTAGCGCCAGTGCTTTTGCGGTTTCCCGACTCAGCCCCAGCGTTTCGCCAGCATCAATCATCGCCTCCATCATCAGGAAGTAGTAGGCAGGACCGGAACCTGAGATAGCGGTGACGGCGTCTATCTCGCTCTCCTGTGTCACCCAGACAGTGATGCCGACGGCGCCAAGAATCTGCTCGGTCTGCTCACGTTGCACCTGGCTCACCAGATTGTTGGCAAACAGGCCGCTGGCACCTGTCTGTACCAGCGCCGGTGTATTGGGCATACAGCGCACGGTGGGTATTTGTGTGCCGATCCAGCGCTCCATGGAGGCGATGGTAACACCTGCTGCCAGTGAGACGAGCAAGGGAGCGCTGTTGGCCAGTGTCTGACTCAGCTCGGTACAGACCTGCTTCATCACCTGAGGTTTGACACCCAGGATCACGATTTCGGAGGCAGCGACCGCTTCGTGATTGTCAGCGGTGGTGTTCAGACCCTGTGTCTTGAGGTCAGTCAGCATGTCGGTATCAGGAGCTGTAGCCCAGATGTGATCGGCCGGATAACCATTTTTAAGAAGACCGCCGATGATGGCACGGGACATATTGCCGGCACCGATAAAGCTGATGATTGGGTACTGATTCACAATGTTATCCTTCTGCTGTATCTGTTAATTCTATTAAAGGTTGGAAGCGGGGCGCGGGCCGAACAGGGCTGTGCCGATCCTGACCATCGTAGAGCCTTCCATAATGGCGGCTTCAAGATCGCCCGACATGCCCATGGACAGCGTATCCAGCGTTGGAACACGCTCTCGTATCTTCTCAAAAAGCTCTCGCATACGGGCAAACGCCTGGCGCTGCTCCGCAGGGTCGTCTGTCGCTTCGGGAATCGCCATCAGACCGCGCAGGCAAAGATGTGGTAGTGAGGCTATCTGCTCGGCCAGAGCTGAGGCCTCTACCTCGCTGCAGCCCGACTTGTTTGCTTCATGGCTGATATTGACCTGCAGGCAGATATTCAGGTCGTCCTTGTCTGCCGGACGTTGTTCAGACAGACGCTGGGCGATCTTGAGGCGATCCACACTGTGTACCCAGTCAAACGCTTCGGCGATCGGTCGGGTCTTGTTGGACTGGATCGGACCGATGAAGTGCCACTCCAACGGCAGATCTGACAGCTCCTGCATTTTCTGTTGGGCTTCCTGCAGATAGTTTTCACCGAAGAGGCGTTGTCCTGCGTCATAAGCTTCACGTAACTCGACACTCTTGCGCGTCTTGCTCACGGCTAGCAATGTCACAGAGCCTGGCTCGCGCACGGCCAACTGCTCACATCGACTGATCTCCTGGCGTACCTCTGACACTTTCTCTGCTATTATTGACATCATGATTATCTGGTTATTCTGATTGGCATGGGCAACCTATTCTGCTAGAACTTAACATTCAATTGAAAGCTTTGTGAGTCTGAACCCATGGATATTACCGAACTCTTGTCATTTGCCGTACAACAGGGTGCCTCGGATCTGCATATCACGGCCGGTATGCCACCGATGATCCGTGTCGATGGCGATGTACGGCGTATCAAACTGCCCGCGCTTGAGAACAAGCAGGTCCAGACGCTGGTATACGATATCATGAATGATAAGCAGCGTAAGGAGTATGAGGAACACATGGAGGCAGACTTCTCGTTTGAAGTGCCGAAAGTATCCCGCTTCCGTGTCAACGCCTTCAACCAGCATCGCGGTGCGGCGGCAGTGTTCCGAACAGTTCCGAGCAAGGTGTTCACCCTTGATGATCTCGGGATGGGCAAGGTGTTCAAGGATCTGTCAGAGAAGCCCAGAGGTCTGGTACTGGTGACCGGGCCGACCGGCTCGGGTAAGAGTACAACGCTGGCTGCGATGATCGATTATGTCAATGATACCCGCTCTGATCATATTCTGACGATCGAGGATCCAATCGAGTTTGTGCACGAGAGCAAGAAGTGCCTGATCAATCAGCGTGAAGTGCACCGTGATACACACAGTTTTGCCAATGCGCTACGCTCGGCACTGCGTGAAGACCCGGACGTGATTCTGGTGGGTGAGATGCGAGATCTTGAAACCATCCGCCTGGCGCTGACAGCGGCCGAAACCGGGCATCTGGTGTTCGGTACCCTGCATACCACCTCGGCAGCCAAAACCATTGACCGTATCATTGACGTTTTCCCTGCAGCTGAGAAGGATATGGTGCGTTCGATGCTGTCTGAGTCCTTGCAGGGCGTTATCTCGCAAACGCTGATGAAAAAAACCAAGGGTGGTCGAGTGGCGGCGTTCGAAATCATGATAGGCACCCCGGCCATCCGTAACCTGATCCGTGAAGACAAGGTCGCACAGATGTATTCCGCCATTCAGACGGGGGCGTCTGTCGGTATGAAAACCCTGGATCAGTCATTGACCGAGCTGGTGCAGAAAGGGCTTATTTCGCGTGACGCAGCCCGCGAAAAGGCCAAAACACCCTCTTCTTTCTGATTTGAAAAAGGAGTCCTGCCATGGACTTTACACAACTGCTTAAGGTGATGTCTGATCGCGGGGCGTCGGATCTCTTCGTGACGGCCGGTGCTGCACCGGCTATCAAGGTGGATGGTACGATCAAGCCGTTGACGAAAGAGTCGCTGAAGCCTGCTCAGGCGCGTGCATTGGTGTACAGCACAATGAACGACAAACAGCTCGCTGAATTCGAGGGCACGCATGAGTGCAACTTTGCGATCAGCGCACCGGGTATCGGACGTTTCCGTGTCAGTGCCTTCATCCAGCGTAATACGCCGGGTATGGTGTTGCGCCGAATCGACACCTATATTCCCAGCCTCGAAGAGCTGAATCTACCGCCGGTGCTGAAAGATCTGTCGATGACCAAGCGAGGCTTGATCCTGTTTGTCGGTGGTACTTCAACCGGTAAATCGACCTCGCTGGCGTCGATGATCGACTATCGTAATGAAAACTATGCCGGTCATATCATCACCATTGAGGATCCGATCGAGTATATCCACAATCACAAGAAGAGCATCATCACTCAGCGTGAGGTGGGACTCGATACCGACTCCTTTGAAATTGCACTGAAGAATACGTTGCGTCAGGCGCCGGATGTGATTCTGATGGGTGAGATTCGCTCCATGGAAACGATGAAGTATGGTCTGCAGTTTGCCGAGACCGGGCACCTGTGTATGGCAACGTTGCATGCCAACAACGCCAACCAGGCGCTGGATCGTATCATCTCCTTCTTCCCGGCGGATCATCATGATCAGTTGTGGATGGACCTGTCACTGAACCTGAAGGCGATAGTGGCGCAGCAGCTGTTGCCGACTGTTGATGGCAAAGGACGACGTGCAGCGATTGAGGTGTTGATCAATACGCCACTGATCAAGGACCTGATCCGCAAGGCCGATGTGCATGAGATCAAGGATGTGATGAAAAAATCCACCAACCTTGGTATGCAGACCTTTGATCAGTCGCTGTTCAAACTCTATAAAGAGGGTGTGATCGCTTACGATGTGGCGCTGACCCATGCTGACTCGGCCAACGATCTGCGTCTGATGATCAAGCTCGATGGCTCCACAGCCGTCCCTGAAGGTAAGGGTGGTGAAGGCGATATGCCAAGCTTCACCTTGCAGGATGAGGAGGATAACCTGAATATTTCAGGCTCGGTTGACGTTAAGGCGATGTAGTAAACCATGTAGTAGGCCACACATCCCGGAGGCCTTGGGTGAGACGCCGTGAATACGTCCGTGTAGGCTTGAATGCCGCATCCTTGCGGCATGCACTCACCCAAGACCTCCGGGATAGCCTTTGAGATAGCTATCACAGAATTAACAGGCTTGTCGCGGTCTCAGGCCTGAGTATCGCGATACACCACCTTCCCACCCAGCAATGTCACCTTCACTCTACCGGTCAGCGTTTTGCCTGCAAAGGGCGTGTTCCAGCCATTGGAGCGCAGTTTTTCAGGATTCAGTGTCCAGGTCTCTGTCGGATCGAAGATGCAGATATCGGCACGGCTGCCAATCTCCAGCGTGCCATCATCCAGTCCCAGAATTTTGGCGGGTGCCGAAGTCAGCTTTTCAATCAGTTGTGGCAGGGCCAGCAGCTGTTGTTCAACCAGCTTCAGGCTCAGCGGCAGCAGTGTTTCAAGACCGCTCAGACCCGGTTCCGTATCGGCAAAGGGTGCCTGCTTGGAGATCAGGTCCTGCGGTTGATGGTCTGAGCAGATCGCTTGCAGGGTGTCGGTCACCAGCCCCTGACGCAGCCCGGCACGGTCCAGTGGGCTGCGTAGTGGCGGGATCAGATGCAGTGCGGCATCAAATTCGCTGACATCTTCATCACACAGCAGAAGATGATGCACAGCGACATCGGCGGTAATCTTCAGTCCTCGCTGTTGCGCCGCTTCAATAAGGCGAATTGATCGATCGCAGCTGAGCTGGCCGAAGTGAGCGCGTACACCTGTCTGTTCCACCAGCAACAGGCAGCGGGCAACCTCAATGGTTTCGGCTGTTTCAGGAATGCTGTTCAGGCCCATGCGTGTGGCGTTGGCGCCATCATGAATACAGCCATTTTGCGCCAGAGCAGCATCCTGTGGCTGGAAGATAACCAGCAGATCGTGAGTAGCGGCGTACTCCAGGCAGCGCAGCAGCACCAGTGAGCTGGGCACTGGCTGGCGGGCGTTGGTAAAGGCGATGCAACCTGAGCTGGATAAAGCATGTAGAGGCGCAAGCTGCTCACCGCCCAGATCCCGTGTCAGAGCACCCATCGGCAGGACTCGGGCGAAGCCGGCATCTGCCGCGCGATCCTGAATCAGCTCGGCAACCGCAGGGTTGTCGATGCAGGGGCTGGTGGTCGGTGGTGTCACCAGAGTGGTGATTCCGCCAGCGGCCGCTGCAGCCGTTTCGCTGGCTATGGTACCTTTTCGGGTGAAGCCGGGCTCGCGCATATGCGCGCAGAGATCGATCAGCCCGGCACAGACCACTTTGCCGTGGGCGTTGATTACCTCAGCGTCGCCAAAGCCGTCCGGTGCATCGCCGATCGCGACTATCTCACCCGAATCGACGTAGAGGTCTGTAATCAGGTCCAGTTCCTGTGTCGGATCGATCACCCGTCCGCCTTCGATTTTGATTTTCATCTTGAGACTTGACCCCTTAAATCAGTTCAGGCTGTTTCTGGATATCGGTGAGCTGTCCGCTCATGGCCATCGACATCACGGCCATCCTCACGGCGATGCCGTTGGTCACCTGATTCATGATCAGGGAGCGAGGTCCGTCTGCCACGGCGGACTCTATCTCGACTCCACGATTGATCGGACCGGGATGCATCACCACAGCATCCGCTTTGGCGTAGGCGAGCTTGTCGTTGGTCAGGCCGTAAAGTTTGTAGAACTCGGCTTCGCTCGGCAGCAGGGCGGTTTGCATCCGCTCCTTCTGCAAGCGCAACATCATCACGACATCAACATCACGCAGCCCCGCTGACATCTCCTGAAACACCTTGACCCCCATTGCTTCGATATGGGAAGGCAGCAGTGTTTTGGGGGCGATCACACGTATTTCACCAGCACCGAGGATCTTCAGAGCGTGGATCTGGGAGCGTGCAACCCGTGAGTGCAAAATGTCACCGACGATCGCAATTTTCAGATTGGCGAAGTCACCCTTGTGCTGGCGGATGGTCAGCATATCCAGCATCGCCTGTGTCGGATGCGCATGACGGCCATCACCAGCGTTGATGACCGCAACATCGGGTGTGACATGCTGAGCGATGAAGTGCGCAGCCCCGCTGCTGGAGTGGCGCACGACAAACATGTCCGAGTGCATCGCACGCAGCGTCATCAGGGTGTCTTTCAGGGTTTCGCCTTTGGATGTCGAGGAGGTGCTGATATTCAGGTTCAGCACGTCTGCCGACAGACGTTTGGCGGCGAGTTCGAAGGTGGACAGGGTGCGGGTGCTGGCTTCAAAAAACAGGTTGACCACTGTCTTGCCACGCAGCAGCGGTACCTTTTTCACCTGTTGTGCACTCATATCAACAAAGGAGTCAGCCGTGTCCAGGATCTCTGTCAGCAACTCGCGTGACAGACCTTCAACGGTCAGGAAATGCTTGAGCTGACCGCTGCTGGTCAGTTGGATCGATGCCGGGGCTTCATTCAGTTCAGACATGTCGGTTGGCCTTGGGCTGTCGCGTTCAGTTGCGTTGTTTAATCTCTAGTGTCAGCGGGTCGGGGCCGCAGAGTTTGATCTGCTGCTGCTCGTCGAGCAACAGTGTAGCACCGGTTACGTCTGCCTGAATCGGCAGTTCCCGGCGCTGCAGGTCGAGCAGGGTGACCAGTGTCACGCTGGCAGGGCGTCCGAAATCAAACAGCTCATTCAGTGCGGCGCGAATGGTGCGGCCGCTCATCAGCGCATCATCAACCAGTATCAGGTTGCGATCTTCGGTGGCGCAGGGCAGTTGTGAAGGCTGTACCTTGGGGTTCATCCCCACGCGGGTAAAGTCATCCCGGTAAAAGCTGATGTCGAGTATGCCCAGCGGGCTGCTCAACTCCAGTTGCTTGTGCAGGCGCTCTGCCAGCCAGACACCACCGGTGCGAATACCGATCATCAGCGGGTCGGTGAGTCCGCGTTCATGGATCAGTGCTTTCAGATCCTGACCCATCTTGTCCAGGAGCTGATCAACATCAAGATTTCCCGCTACCATTAAAGGTCCTCCAGTCGGGTGTGGCTTGGAACAGATGTATCGGAATTGAACCAGTCTTCGAGGATCAACTGGGCGGCAATGCCATCCACTGATTCTTTCTTGAAATTGCTGCCGCCTCCCGCCTCCAGATGGATGCGCTTGGCTTCAACACTGGTCAGGCGTTCATCAATGATAAAGCAGGGTAGTTGATAACGTTCGTTCATGCGATTGGCAAATTTTCTTGCGCGGTGAGCCATATCGCTGATGCTGCCATCCATGTTCAGCGGAATGCCGACCACCAGAGCCTCCGGCTGCCATTCGGCAATGATTCGGGCGAGCGCGTCCCAGTCGGGAATGCCATCACGGGCCGGTATCGGCTTGAGAGGAGATGCAGTACCGGTCAGAGCCTGTCCATAGGCGATGCCGATTCGGCTGGTACCGAAGTCAAAGCCCATCAGGCGTTGGTAGTTTTGTTTCATGCACTCACATGTCTGGCGTATCAGGCATGTCCGGCGTGGGCCGTCATCAGTTGCAGATTGACACCCAGGACAGACGCAGCCGCCTGAAGTCGCTCCTCGGCTGGAATTTGGAACAGTATATCGGAATTTGCCGGGCAGCTTAACCAGCTGTTTTCGCTTAACTCCTGTTCCAGCTGTCCCGGCCCCCAGCCGGCATAGCCCAGTGCAACCAGGAATTTATCCGGTCCTTCACCTATGGCGAGTGCTTCGAGTATATCGACAGATGTGGTCAGGCTGATGTCAGGTGTTACTGCATAGCTGGACAGCCACTCCTGACCCGGTTTGTTGAGGTGCAATACGAATCCGCGATCAGTATGTACGGGGCCACCGGCATAGACTGGGGTTGGCAACAGTGCCAGACGGCTGTAATCGACATCAATATGGTTAAGAAGATCGTGCACCATGATGCCGGCGGTACGATTGATCACGATACCCATGGCGCCATATTCGCTGTGATCACAGATGTAGGTAACCGTCCTTGAAAAGTGCTGGTCTGCAAGGTGTGGCATGGAAATAAGAAGCTGATCGCGCAGTGTTGTAGGTTCCTGCATGGTATTCACCAACATTGAGATCCTTGTATCTAAGCATTAGTACACCTGGGCTCTTTTCTCAAATTTCCAGGTGCGAATTATCTCCAGAACATCTGTATTTTTTCTCATCTCGACCGTAAAGGGTTGAAAAGGAGCTGCAAGCTGCACAATACGTACGGCGGCATCATCCAGCACCTGATATCCCGAGGACTGCAATACTTCAATGTTCTGGACGCTGCCGTCGGGTTGGATGGAAACCAGGAGGCGCAGACTGCCATGCTGATTATTGCGCCTTGCCTCATCAGGATAGTTGAGGTTTCCGATAGACTCAATTCGGCGCCGCCAGTTATCCAGATACATGGCGTCATCATGGCGCATGGTGGAGGCCGCGGTCAGGCGCCTGACACGAGGCCGTTTGGCCAGATTCTGCTGTTCCATTTGCAGTTGTGCCTGCAGACTGGCTATCTCCATGCTGCGTGCCAGCAATGAAGTGGAGCCACCACTGACGGTGGGCGGCGGTGTACTGGCTGGCTCCAGTTCTACTTGATCCTGTACCTGCTCTGGCTGCTCGCTGGTACTGGTCACCAGCGTTTCGGTGCCGGTCTGCTCAACCGGTACAGGATCGGGCTCAGGCTCAGGATCCGGTTCTGGCAGGGGTTCTGGTATCGGTACCGGTTCTATGGGTTCTGGTTCGGGGATAGGGTCTGCGGGTATCTCAAGTGGAGACTGCTCGCTAGTCTCCTCACTTTCCAGAGGTGCTTCTTCTCTGGCTGAGGGTGCAACAACTTCTTCGCTTTCGCCACTGCCGAGCTGATCGAGTTGCGCAAAGAAATCGGCATTCTCCGGCGCCTCTTCAGCAGCGTACTGGGCCAGTGTGATATCGAGTGTATGATCGGTAGCAGTGGGTTCAGGCAAGGTAAAGCCGACCGACAGTATCAGCAGGCCATGAGCCGCCAGGGCAATAAACAGATTGAAACCGAAACGGTTAAGTCCCGGCTCATTCCAGCTTGTGTCAGCAGTTGCCTGAGATCTCATCTTTCACGCAAGTGTTGCTCTATGCAGTTCATCAGATCCATGCCTATGTTCAATCCAAACTGTGTATCCAGTTCACGGATACAGGTAGGACTGGTGACATTGATTTCGGTCAGATAGTCACCTATCACATCCAGCCCGACAAACAGCAGCCCTTTTTCGCGCAGAACAGGTGCAACCTGTTCGCAGATCCAGCGGTCACGATCCGTCAGCGGGCGACCTTCGCCACGTCCGCCGGCCGCCAGATTGCCGCGAGTCTCGCCAGCGGAGGGAATGCGCGCCAGCGCATAGGGAACAGGCTCACCATTGATCATCAGTATGCGTTTGTCACCGGCAGCAATTTCCGGAATATAACGTTGTGCCATAATCATCTGCTGACCATGGCGCGTCAGGGTTTCGATGACCACACCCAGATTCATGCCGTCGGCTCCGATACGGAATATCGATGCGCCACCCATGCCGTCCAGGGGTTTGAAAATGACATCCTTATGTTCGGCATGAAAGCGGCGCAGCAGCGCATCACTGCGAGAAACCAGCAGTGGCGGGCAGCACTGTGGAAAGTGCGTGGCAAACAGTTTTTCGTTGAAATCGCGCAGGCTCTGAGTACGGTTGACGATCAGGGTGCCGGCCGACTCTGCCATAGCAAGCAGCTGTGTGCTGTAGAGAAACTCATTGTCGAAAGGGGGATCCTTACGCATCAGGATCACATCCATATCACTCAGCGGGCGGCTCTCATACTCACCACGGGTGAACCAATTGCCTGGGTCCATCGCAACTTGCAGCGGCGCCATGCTGGCTTTGGCTGTACCCTTCTCCAGAAACAGGTGCTGAGGTTCCATATACCAGAGCTCCCAACCCTTTTGCTGGGCGGCATGAAGCATGGCCAGAGAGCTGTCCTTCTTGTAGCTGATGGCGTCAATTGGATCCATGACGATGCCAACTTTAATGCGCATATGAGTGTTCCTGTCTGATTCATTTCTGCGGCTGTCGGGAACCGGGTCTGAGTAAATATTAACCCAGATCACCCCAAAGATACTGCAAAATTGCACTGGCAACGATGGGGGCCGTTTCGGTACGCATGACTCGTGGGCCGAAGCATACGGGGATAAATCCCTTACTCTTGGCTAGTGTCACTTCATCTTCTGTCAGTCCCCCTTCAGGGCCGATCAGAAGTGCGACAGACTCAGGGCGTGGAAGGTTCCCCATGGGTTGTGTGTCGTGATGATGCAGGACCAGCTTCAGATCTGCGTCGACCTGATCGAGCCAGTCCGCCAGCGGTTGTGGATGGGAGATGTCGGGGATCTGGTTGCGTTGTGACTGCTCGCAGGCACTGATGGCGATCTGCTGCCAGTGACGCTGGCGCTTGTCCTGACGTTCGCTGGTCAGCTTGACCTCGCAGCGTTCTGTGAACAGTGGCGAAATAACGGCGCAGCCCAGCTCGGTGGCTTTCTGTACAGCGAAATCCATGCGCTCACCGCGAGACAGTGTCTGACCCAGTTCTATTCTGAGCGGAGATTCTGCAGGGCGGGCTTCGCGATGCAGAATCCTGACACTGGCATCGCGCTTTCCGGCAGCGCTGATGCTGGCGTAATAGTCATGGCCATCGCCATTGAACAGAATCAGTTCGTCGCCAACACGCAGGCGCAGCACGCGAATCGCATGCTGCGCGGTGTTCTCGCTGAGGCTTATCTCACTGTGCTCTGCCAGCGGCTGCGGCTCATGAAATCGTGGAATGCGCATGAGGTCAGATGCCAGCAGCTTTTTTCAGTGCGTCAGCCTTGTCGGTTTTCTCCCAGGTGAAGGCAGTGAAGTGTTCAGTCTGCTCAACACCATCCTGATCAATCCAGCTATAGCTGGTTTCGAAGGGTTCCCGACCGAAGTGACCATAGGCGGCTGTCAACTGGTACATCGGATGCAGCAGGTCCAGCATGCGGGTGATCGCAAAGGGGCGCAGATCGAAATGCTCTCTGACCAGTTCGATGATGCGCTCATCGCTGATTTTACCTGTGCCGAAAGTGTTGATCGACACGGAGGTTGGTTCAGCAACACCGATTGCATAAGACACCTGAATCTCGCAACGGTCAGCCAAGCCAGCTGCCACCAGATTCTTCGCGACATAGCGCCCGGCGTAAGCCGCTGAACGGTCAACCTTGGAGGGATCCTTGCCAGAGAAAGCACCGCCGCCATGGCGTGCCATGCCACCGTAGGTATCGACGATGATTTTACGACCGGTCAGGCCGCAATCGCCGACTGGGCCACCGATGACGAATTTGCCCGTCGGGTTGATATGAAAACGGGTGGTGTCGCTGAGCCATTCCGCCGGGATCACCTGTTCGATGATCTCGCGACGAACCATGCGGCGCAGCTCTTCCTGATCAATTTCCGGGTCATGCTGGGTCGACAGAACGATCGCATCAACGCCACAGGGCTTGCCCTGGTCATCGTAACGGAAGGTAACCTGGCTCTTCGCATCCGGGCGCAGCCATGGCAGCAATCCGCTTTTACGCAACTGTGCCTGGCGCTCGACCAGTCGGTGCGCATAGTGGATGGGCGCAGGCATCAGGCTGTCGGTTTCATTGGTGGCATAGCCGAACATCAGGCCCTGATCACCGGCGCCCTGATCTTCGGGCTTGCTGCGATCAACGCCCTGAGCGATATCCAGACTCTGCTTGCCGATCAGGTTGATCACGCCGCAGGTTTCGCCATCGTAGCCCACTCGCGAGGAGGTATAACCAATTTCCATAATCACGCGGCGAACCAGATCTTCCAGATCGACCCAGGCGCTGGTGCTGATTTCGCCGGCAACGATTGCGACTCCGGTCTTGACCAGTGTTTCACAGGCCACGCGCGCATTTTTGTCGCGTGCAATGATGGCGTCGAGGACGGCGTCGGAGATCTGGTCGGCAATCTTGTCCGGGTGGCCTTCTGAAACGGATTCAGAGGTGAACAGAGAATATTCGCTCATTGCGGTTGTAATCCTTGAACTGGGTGATGACTTGGCAAAATGCTCGCGCAGTAGAATACGAGCCGATTATGCTAAAAGGATCTATTTTACCGATACTGGGCAGACATTTCATAACTCTTGCAGCCGTTAATCATGAAAAATTTGCGATATTCATATGAAAATAGCTCTTTTAGTCGCAATTGTATTTGAAGATGAGTCCCAACTGCGAGAAAATTGGCGTCCGTTTTTAACCCGAACCAAAACCTCAAATGGGCCAGACCCAGGAGTTGATTGAATGTCCTCTCGTCGAGAACTTGCCAATGCTATTCGTGCACTGAGCATGGATGCCGTACAGAAAGCCAAATCCGGTCATCCAGGTGCACCAATGGGGATGGCGGATATCGCCGAAGTGCTGTGGAACGATTATCTGAAGCATAACCCAGCAAACCCTGACTGGTTCGACCGTGACCGCTTTGTGCTCTCCAATGGCCATGGCTCCATGCTGATCTACTCGCTGCTGCACCTGACTGGCTACGATGTTTCCATCGACGACCTGAAAAACTTCCGTCAGTTACACAGCAAAACAGCCGGCCATCCTGAATATGGTTACTGCCCCGGTGTTGAGACCACCACTGGCCCATTGGGACAGGGTGTCAGCAATGCGGTGGGTATGGCGATAGCCGAAAAAGTACTGGCTTCCCAGTTTAACCGCGATGGGCACGACATAATCAATCACTACACCTATACCTTCATGGGCGATGGCTGCCTGATGGAAGGGGTCTCTCATGAGGTCTGCTCACTGGCCGGTACACTGGGGCTGGGCAAGCTGATCGGTTTCTGGGACAACAACGGCATCTCCATTGATGGTGAGGTTGAAGGTTGGTTCACCGATGATACTCCGGCGCGGTTTGAGTCCTATGGCTGGCAGGTGATCCGTGATGTCGATGGTCACGATGCCGAGCAGATCGCTGACGCCATCGAGCAGGCACGCAGCAACACCGAGCAGCCGACACTGATCTGCTGCAAGACCATTATCGGTTTTGGTTCACCGAACAAGCAGGGTAAAGAGGATTGCCACGGAGCGCCTCTGGGCGAAGACGAAATTTTGCTGGCGCGCGAGCAGTTGCAGTGGCCGCATCTGCCGTTTGAAGTGCCGGGTGAGCTTTATGAAGACTGGAATGCAGTCAGCTATGGTGAAAAGGTTGAGCAGGAGTGGAATGAGCGCTTGAGTGCTTATCAGCAGGCATTCCCAGAGCTGGCTGCAGAACTGCTGCGACGTCTGAAGGGTGAACTGCCAGCTGACTTTGCTCAGCAGACGCATGCCTGGATTCGCGATGTCGCAGCCAAGGGCGAAACTATCGCCTCGCGCAAAGCGTCGCAAAATGCACTGAACTCACTCGGTCCGGTTCTGCCTGAGTTTCTGGGTGGCTCTGCTGATCTGGCGGGTTCCAACCTGACAATCTGGTCTGGTTCGAAAGGGGTCAGCCGCGAAGATGCCAGCGGTAACTATCTGTACTATGGTGTACGCGAGTTCGGTATGAGCGCGATCATGAACGGCATTGCACTGCATGGCGGCTTTATCCCCTACGGTGCGACCTTCCTGGTATTCATGGAGTATGCCCGTAACGCCGTACGCATGGCTGCGTTGATGAAGCAGCGTGTGATCTTTGTTTATACCCACGATTCTATCGGTCTGGGTGAAGATGGCCCGACCCATCAGCCGATCGAGCAGCTTGCCAGCCTGCGCCAGACACCCAACATGGAAACCTGGAGGCCTTGTGATGCAGTTGAGTCTGCTGTGTCCTGGCAGCAGGCAGTGATGCGGACCGATGGCCCGAGTGCGCTGATCTTCTCCCGCCAGAATCTGCCGCATCAGGCGCGCAATGATGATCAGGTGGCACAGGTTGAACGTGGCGGTTATATCCTGCGAGATACCGCCGATACACCTCATGCGATTCTGATCGCAACAGGTTCAGAAGTTTCACTGGCGATGGAAGCGGCAGAGCTGCTGGCGTCAGAAGGTAAGCAGGTGCGTGTCGTATCCATGCCCTGTACCGAACGCTTTGACAAGCAGAATGCGTCTTACCGTGATGCAGTGTTGCCTGCGGCCATCACGGCAAGAGTGGCAGTTGAAGCGGCCCAGGCTGATTTCTGGTACAAGTATGTCGGCCTCAATGGTGCAATCCAGGGGATGCGCAGCTTCGGTGAATCTGCACCGGCTGGAGATCTGTTTACACACTTTGGTTTCACTGCTGAGAGCGTAGCCGCGAAGGTGCGTGCTCTGCTCTGATCCGTTTGATCCGCACATGACAGAAGAGGGGCAGCTGAAGAGAGATCAGAAGCTGATCCCTCTTTTTTATCTGGACACACTGATGAGCTTTCGTATTGCAATCAATGGTTATGGCAGGATCGGGCAAAGCGTGCTGCGTGCCATCTATGAAAGTGGCTGGCAGTCACAGTTCGAGGTGGTCGCTCTTAATGAGCTCTCGGATATTGCAACCGTTGCCTATCTGACGCGTTATGATACTACCCATGGGCGCTTTCCCTTGCCGATTACGCAGGATATTAATCACCTGTTGATCGCCAATGACAGGATTCAGGTGCTCAATGAAAGCGACCCTGCGCGCTTGCCCTGGGGGGATCTGGATATTGACCTGGTGTTGGAGTGTTCAGGGGCTTTCTCCAACCGTGCCATGGCGATGCAGCATCTTCAAAGCGGAGCCAAACGGCTACTCTTTTCACAGCCGGCTGAAGCCGACGTGGATGCGACCATCGTGTATGGTTACAACCATGAACAACTGAAACCTGCGCACAAGATCGTATCAGCGGCGTCCTGTACCACCAACTGTATCATTCCGGTTCTGGATCTGCTGGATCGCGCCTTTGGTATAGAAAACGGCGTCACTACGACCATACACTCGGCGATGAATGATCAGCCGGTGATTGACAGCTACCATCGTACGGATCTGCGCCTGACGCGCAGCGCGCTACAATCCATCATCCCGGTAGACACAGGGCTGGATCGTGGTATTGATCGTTTGCTGCCGCATCTGGCAGGACGTTTCCAGTGTTTGCATGTCAGGGTGCCGACCATCAATGTGTCACTGATGGATATGTCGATCAATCTGTGCCGCGATACCAGTATCGCGGAGGTTAATGCGCTGCTCAGGAGTGCCTCGGAAGGGTCGCTGAAAGGGTTGCTGGGATATACGGAAGAGCCGCATGCGTCGGTTGATTTCAATCGCGATGCACGCTCGGGTGTGGTGGATGGTACACAGACACGGGTATCAGGCAGGCGACTGCTGAAGCTGATGTGCTGGTTTGATAACGAATGGGCCTATGCCAACCGAATGCTGGATGTTGCCGGATACTGGCTGCAGACGCGCTAGAATTTTAATAACTATTTTAAAACAAGCAGGGCTTATCTTTATGAGCGTACTGAAAATGACAGATCTGGATCTGAGTGGAAAGCGTGTGCTGATCCGCGAAGATCTCAATGTTCCGGTAAAAGATGGCAAGGTGACCTCGGATGCGCGTATCCGTGCAGCCTTGCCAACCATCGAACTGGCACTGAAAGCGGGGGCCAGTGTGATGGTGATGTCACATCTCGGTCGTCCGGTGGAGGGTGAGTATGATGATCAATACTCACTCTCTCCAGTGGCTGAGCATCTGTCCGGTTTGCTACAGCGTCCGGTTCCTTTGATTCGCAACTGGCTGGAAGGCAACTTCCAGGTAGGTGCCGGTGAGCTGGTGCTGCTGGAGAATGTGCGCTTTAATGCCGGAGAAAAGAAGGACGATGAATCTCTGTCGCGTAAAATGGCAGCCCTGTGCGACGTCTATGTGATGGATGCCTTCGGTACGGCTCACCGTGCGCAGGCTTCGACCCATGGTGTTGCACGCTTTGCCGAAGTAGCCTGTGCAGGTCCTTTGTTGGCTAATGAGCTGGATGCGCTGGAAAAAGCGCTGGCAACACCGGCACAACCGCTGCTGGCAATCGTTGGTGGCTCCAAAGTTTCGACCAAGCTGGAAGTGCTGGGCGCTTTGTCCGACAAGTGCGATCAACTGATTCTGGGTGGCGGGATCGCAAACACCTTTCTGGCGGCGGCCGGTAAGCCTGTTGGCAAGTCGCTGTACGAGCCGGATCTGATTCCAGTGGCGAAGGCGCTGATGGAAAAGGTGAGTATTCCCCTGCCTGAAGATGTGGTGGTGGCAACAGAGTTTGCCGAAACGGCTGAAGCAACGATCAAGTCGGTCGATGATGTCGCAGAAAATGATATGATTCTGGATATCGGTCCACGTTCAGCACAGAAATTGGCCGAGCTGCTGAAAAATGCCGGCACAATCATCTGGAATGGCCCGGTGGGTGTGTTCGAATTTGATCAGTTTGGCGAGGGGACCCGGGTCATTGCGATGGCAATTGCCGACAATCAGGGGTTCTCGATTGCCGGAGGTGGTGACACTCTGGCAGCAGTGGATAAATATGGGATTGCTGATCGAGTGTCCTACATATCAACAGGTGGTGGAGCTTTCCTTGAGTTTGTCGAGGGTAAGGTACTGCCGGCGGTAGCAATGCTTGAGCAGCGTGCTGCCAGCAAGTAATGAACCAGAAATCTGAGGGATAAACATGGCTCTGATCTCAATGCGTCAGCTGCTCGACCATGCAGCTGAATATGGTTACGGAATTCCGGCATTCAATGTCAATAACCTGGAACAGATGCGGGCGATCATGGAGGCGGCAGCCAAAACCGATTCTCCGGTGATCGTTCAGGCATCGGCCGGTGCACGCAAGTATGCCGGCTCCAATTTTCTCAAACATATGATTCTGGCTGCGATCGAGGAGTTTCCACATATTCCTGTCTGCATGCATCAGGATCACGGTACCAGCCCTGCTGTCTGCCAACGCTCCATTGCGCTGGGTTTCTCGTCGGTGATGATGGACGGATCACTCGGTGAAGATGGCAAAACGCCGACAGACTATGACTACAACGTCGATGTGACCCGTCGCACGGTCGAGATGGCGCATGCCTGTGGCGTATCGGTCGAAGGCGAATTGGGTTGTCTGGGATCACTGGAAACCGGGCAGGCGGGTGAAGAGGACGGTATCGGAGCGGAAGGTACGCTGACACATGATCAGATGCTGACCGATCCCGATGAAGCTGCTGAATTCGTCAAGGCGACTCAGGTCGATGCTCTGGCGATAGCGTGCGGTACCTCTCACGGTGCGTACAAGTTCTCACGCCCACCGACCGGGGATATTCTGGCGATCGATCGCATCAAGGCGATTCACGCACGGATTCCAGAAACTCATCTGGTGATGCATGGTTCTTCTTCCGTTCCGCAGGAGTGGTTGAAGGTGATCAATGAATTTGGTGGCGAAATTCCTGAAACCTACGGTGTGCCGGTTGAGCAGATTGTCGAAGGTATCAAATATGGCGTGCGTAAGGTCAATATCGATACTGACCTGCGTCTGGCCTCAACGGGGGCAGTGCGTCGTTTCATGGCTCAGAATCCCTCTGAGTTTGACCCACGCAAATTCCTGAAAGAGACAATCAAGGCGATGAGCGAAATCTGTATTGATCGCTACGAAGCCTTTGGTACGGCAGGTCATGCCAGCAAAATCCGAGCGCTGTCTTTGGAAACCATGGCTGATCTGTATGAGTCAGGTAAGTTGAACGTAAAAATCAACTGATTAACCCTGCAGACTGGCGGGATATGCCCGCTGGTCTGCCCTCCTTGTGATTCTCTTTTTTTATTCTCTGCGCATATGATGTATCGGTAATGCCCGATTTAAGGGCTTTTTTGTTTTGCAGTGCACCAATCTTGTACTTTTTTTACAAATAGAGGTGTATTTTCATCATCAGATGCGCTAATTTCTTATTAGCTTCATTCACTAAGTATAAGTAGAAAAGCTGCATAAATACTCGTTTCGGGTTTGTCGGAACAGATCGTAAGAATCTGGCCTGGTAATTGCTAACTGTTAATCGAGTGTTTATGCGCAACATGATCCTGTTGCGTAAAAACAATAATATAAAAAGTCATGGGAGATATGGCATGAAGAAGATTGCAACACTAATCGGCGCTGCTGCAGTACTGACTGCATCTGCTGGTGTGAGTGCTAACACACTCGAATCCGTTAAAGAACGTGGTGCGTTGCAGTGCGGCGTGAGTGACGGTCTGGCAGGTTTCTCAGCAACCGACAGTGCCGGTCGCTGGCAGGGTTTGGATGCTGATTTCTGTCGTACTGTTGCTGCCGCTGTTCTCGGTGATGCTGAAAAGGTGAACTTTGTGTCACTGACTGCAACTGAGCGTTTCACCGCGCTGCAGTCCGGCGAAATCGATGTGCTGCCACGTAACACAACCTGGACACTGACGCGTGACGCATCACTGGGTCTGAACT
Source organism: Nitrincola salilacus (assembly GCF_046271865.1). Taxonomy (NCBI): domain Bacteria; kingdom Pseudomonadati; phylum Pseudomonadota; class Gammaproteobacteria; order Oceanospirillales; family Oceanospirillaceae; genus Nitrincola; species Nitrincola salilacus. Next base: position 4,487,676 of record NZ_CP176580.1, on the reverse strand, counting down.
TCACTGGTGTGAACTACTACGATGGTCAGGGCTTCCTGGTCAGCAAAGATCTGGGTGTTTCCAGCGCCAAAGAGCTGGATGGCGCATCTGTCTGCATCTCCTCCGGTACCACAACCGAACTTAACCTGGCTGATTACTTCCGTCTGCATGGCATGACTTACGAGCCAGTTCTTTATGATACGTCTGATCAGACTATCTCCGGTTTTGAAGCAGGTCGTTGCGATATCCTGACTTCCGACCAGTCTCAGCTCTATGCTCTGCGTATCGGTATGGCTGATCCAGACAGTGCTGAAGTACTGCCAGAAGTGATCTCCAAAGAGCCTCTGGGCCCTGTTGTTCGTCAGGGTGATGATCAGTGGTTCAACATCGTGAAATGGGCACTGTTTGCTCAGGTTAACGCTGAAGAGCTGGGCGTGACCTCTGCGAATGTTGATGAAATGAAAGAGTCCAACAACCCATCCATTCAGCGTCTGCTGGGTACTTCTGGCAACATGGGTGAGCTGCTGGGTCTGGGCAACGATTGGGCCTACAACATCGTGAAGCAGGTTGGTAACTATGGTGAGCTGTTTGAACGCACTGTAGGTACAGGTTCACCGCTGAACATTGCTCGTGGTCAGAACGCGCTGTGGACAGACGGTGGTCTGCAATACGCTCCACCTATCCGCTAAATTCAAATACTTAGCACGATAGTTGGATCAGACCGGGAGCTCAGGCTCCCGGTTTGGGTTCTGTCTGTATAATCTGTCGGACAAAATGCCGACAGTGTAAAAGAGGCACTCTTCCCTCTATGAAACCGAAAAATAATACTGGCCTTCTCAGGCTGGTGTATAACCCAACCGCCCGAAGTATTTTCTACCAGGTGGTGATTGTTGGTCTGCTGCTCTGGTTCGTTCTGAACATAGTCGGCAACGTCATGACCAACCTTGATCAGCGCGGCATCTCTACAGGCTTTGGTTTTTTGAGCCAGCCTGCTGGCTTCGGTATCTCACAATCCCTGATTGAATATGATGAAACCTTCACTTTCGGCAGAACCTTCTTTGTCGGCCTGCTGAACACTCTGCTGATTTCAGCAATGGGTATCATCACTGCTACTATTCTGGGAGTGTTTGTTGGTATCAGCCGTTTGTCGCCCAACTGGCTGCTGCGCAAGCTGTCGATGGTTTACATCGAAATCCTGCGTAACATCCCGCTGCTGCTCCAGATATTTTTCTGGTACTACGTTGTATTGCAGGCGATGCCCAGACCAAGAGACAGTCTCTCTATCGGAGAAGCGATCTTTATCAATGTCAGGGGGATCTCAATGCCCAAGCCTGTACCCGATTCGGGGTTCGGTATCTATGTGGCCTTGATTGTTGCTGCCATTATCGGTGTGATTGTGCTTGCCCGCTGGGCGCACAAACGGATGATGGATACTGGTCAGCAATTCCCGACCTTCTGGGCCTCCACTGGCATCCTGCTGGCGACCTTGATTATCGGGTTCTTCCTGACAGGTCGACCCATTGATCTCGATTATCCTGAGCTGAGAGGTCTGAACTTCCGTGGTGGTATGACCTTGTTGCCTGAACTGATAGCACTGTGGTTTGCACTGACTATCTATACAAGCACCTATATCGCCGAAATCGTTCGTTCAGGTATCGAATCAGTATCACATGGTCAGACAGAGGCTTGTCGTGCATTGGGTTTGAATGAAGGTCAGCGTCTGAAGCTGGTTATTCTCCCTCAGGCGATGCGCGTCATGATCCCACCGATGACCAGTCAGTATCTTAACCTGGCGAAAAACTCCTCACTGGCGACCGCTATCGGTTATCCGGACCTGGTATCTGTCTTTGCCGGAACAACCTTGAATCAGACCGGTCAGGCGATCGAGATCATCAGTATGACCATGCTGGTCTATCTGACGATCAGTCTGTCAGTATCGGCATTCATGAACTGGTTCAACAGGCGCATGGCGTTGGTGGAGCGTTAAGATGACTGAATTTACTCCAAAACCTGCGCGTCCCGCACCGCTGAGCGAAGTCGGCCTGGTGGGCTGGATGCGGAAAAATCTCTTCTCGAGTATCCCTAACGGGATCGTAACGCTGATTGGCATCTATGTTATCTGGCAAGCACTTTACTGGGTTATCAGTTGGGGCCTTGTAAATGCTGACTTTCTGGGTAATCACCGTTCCGATTGTGATAGTGGTGGTGCTTGCTGGGTATTTATCAGTGTGCGCTGGAATCTATTCATGTATGGATTCTATCCTGAAGATAGCTACTGGCGTCCGAACCTGGCGTTTATCCTGCTGATCGGGTTTCTGATCTGGTTGAGTGTGCCGCGTCTGCCTTTCAAAAAGGTTGGTGCAATACTCTCCATCACGGTCTTTCCGGTTACGGCTTACATTCTGCTTTATGGTGGTTTGGGGCTGGAAGTGGTTCCCACTCACCGCTGGGGCGGTTTGATGCTGACGCTGGTGCTGGCACTGATCGGTATTGTGGCAGCGATTCCGATAGGGATACTGCTTGCTCTGGGGCGTCGCAGCACCAATATGCCGGCAGTCCGTCTGGTCTGTGTGATCTTTATCGAGTTCTGGCGTGGTGTACCACTGATCACCATTCTGTTCATGGCGTCGGTGATGTTGCCGTTGTTCTTTGCTGGCGGCACGGATGCGGACAAGCTGATGCGTGCGTTGATCGGTATCATCATGTTCCAGTCCGCCTACATGGCTGAAGTGGTGCGCGGTGGTCTGCAGGCGCTGGGCAAAGGTCAGTATGAAGGTGCGGATGCGCTGGGTCTGAGCTATTGGCAGAAGACCAATCTGATCATTTTGCCACAGGCATTGAAAATCATGATTCCGGGCATAGTGAATACGCTCATCTCCCTGTACAAAGATACCAGTCTGATTTTGATTATCGGTCTGCTCGATGTTCTTGGGATGGTGCGCCAGGCACTGGCTGACCCGGCTTGGCTGGGATATCCGGCAGAAGGCTATATTTTTGCCGCCTTCATGTTCTGGATATTCTGTTTCAGCATGTCGCGCTACAGTGCCTATCTGGAGCGACGTCTCAACACCGGCCATAAAAGTTAAGTGGAGTCGTGGTCAATGACTACTGAAGATAAGTTTGTAATTACACTCAAGAATGTAAACAAGTGGTACGGTGAGTTTCACGTTCTCAAAGATATCAATCTGAACGTCAAGATGGGCGAGAAGATTGTTATCTGTGGACCTTCCGGTTCCGGAAAATCAACCATGATCCGTTGTATCAACCATCTTGAAGAGCATCAGGAAGGTGATATCGTCGTTGATGGAGTGCTTCTGAACAATGACTTGAAGAACATTGGTCAGATACGCAAGGAAGTCGGGATGGTGTTCCAGCACTTCAACCTATTCCCGCACCTGACGGTTCTGCAGAACTGTACATTGGCACCTATCTGGGTACGTAAAATGCCGAAGAAGGAAGCTGAAGCGATTGCGATGCAATTTCTTGAGCGAGTCAAAATTCCTGAACAGGCCAATAAGTACCCCGGCCAGTTGTCCGGTGGTCAGCAGCAGCGTGTGGCGATAGCACGCAGTCTGTGTATGAACCCGCGTGTCATGCTGTTTGATGAGCCGACCTCAGCGCTTGATCCGGAGATGATCAAAGAGGTGCTGGATGTCATGGTGCAACTTGCCAGCGAAGGGATGACCATGCTCTGCGTGACGCATGAGATGGGATTTGCGAAGAAGGTTGCAGATCGCGTTTTGTTCATGGATGCAGGTCAGATTGTCGAAGAGAACGAACCGGAGGAGTTTTTCAATAACCCTCAGTCGGATCGTACTAAACTCTTCCTCAGCCAGATTCTCGGTCACTGATCGAGAGCCTCACCGCAAAAAAAGGCAGCTCTTGAGCTGCCTTTTTCATTTCTACTACCAATGACCCCGGCATATCAGTCGTGTTGGACCCAGTGAATGCTTGTCAGGTGATTCAATGGTGAAATTTTCACGTAGACTTGATATAAGTTCTGGGCGCGGACTGGTAACGACCCAACTGGTAACGACCCAACTATAGGAACTCCACTCTTGGTCGTAACTCAAACGACTGATCAGGGATTGTTCGCTTTCTGACGTTCGGGTTATGAGCATGTTAATACGACAGCCATGCTACAGAGGCAGACTATTGAAGATTTTAATACTGAAACTCACTACCCTGCTGGGTCTCGCAGCAATGCTTGTGGCGTGTGGTAATGAAGCACCAGCCCGAACAGGTTCTGCGCCTGCTCGTGAACATCTTGTTGAGGTACATCGTGCCGAATTGGTGAATGCAGCCATTGAGCGCGTGCGTACAGGCTCACTGCGAGCCAAAACTGAGGTCAAACTATTTACACAAGAGGAGGGGCGTATTACGGCGTTGCCTTTCTATCCAGGAGACAGCGTCAAGCAGGGTGAAATGGTAGCGCAGTTGGATGATGCTTTACTGACGGCACAGCTGCAGCGGGCACGAGCAGAACTGGCACAGGCAAGACAGGATCTGGAGCGGGTGAAATCAATGGCACAGCGTAATCTGGTTTCTACAGAAGAGTTGCTGCGACGTGAAACGGAGCTTGAATCTGCACGCGCCGAAGAGGCTATTCTGGCAACCAGGATTGGCTATACCCGAATGCTGGCACCTTTTGATGGCGTTGTGACCGAAAGACTGAGCGAGATTGGCAATATAGCTCAGCGTTACACCCATTTGCTGACGCTGGCTGATCACAGCACGCTGATCGCGGATGTAACCTTATCAGAACTGGTGTTGGCCAATCTGGCCGAGGGCTATGCGGTGCAGATTACCATTGATGCTTTGGGAGGTGGAGGGCGTTTTGCAGGCATCATCAATCGCATATATCCCAATGTGGATCCCATAACCCGACGTGGCCAGATAGAGGTGGCGCTGCATCCAGTTCCGCCGGGTGCAAGGCCGGGTCAATTGGTCCGTGTAAACCTGTCAAGTACGTCGGGTGAGCGCCTGCTGGTGCCGTTCATTGCATTGAGATTCGATCAGGTTGAGTATATGTACGTAGTGGGTGAAGATGCATCAGTGGTGCGCAAGCCAGTGGTAACCGGACTACGGATTGGTGATCAGGTTGAGGTTCTTCAGGGAGTTGATCCGGGCGATATGATTGTCACACGTGGTTTCCTCGGTTTGACCGAAGGGCGTCAGGTTCGCGTGGTGACACCTCTTTCAGAACGTCAGGAAACCTGACAGGAGCACAGCAATGGCCAGAACACCTCTTCGACATGGTTCAGGTTTGGCCGGTTGGTCAATAAAACACCCTGTCGGTGTCTGCATGATTGCGCTTGCCGTGGTGATTCTTGGCCTGTTCAGTCTGGGGCGGCTCTCTGTTGATCTGTTGCCTCGGCTGATCTATCCCGAAATAAGGGTCAGTGTGATCGATCCCGGCGTTCCTGCTCCGGTCATGGAAGATCGGATTACCCGTTATCTGGAGGAGCAACTGGCTGTGACCGAGGATCTGGTCAGTATTCAATCTTCAACGGGTGTCGGTCGATCCTCGATTGATCTCTCTTTTCCCTATGGTAAGGACATTGATCTGGCGTTGCGTGATGCCAGTACCCGGCTTGATCGGGCACGGCGTTTCCTGCCTGACTCGATTGAGCAGCCGACTATCTTCAAGCGAGACCCTGCGCAGATCCCCGTATTGGAGTATGCCATCAGTTCAGCGCTGAAAGATCCTGTCGAGTTGCGCAGTTGGACAGATGATGTTTTTTCTAAATGGTTTATCAACCTGCCGGGGGTGGCTGCCGCAGAAACCGGCGGTGGCCTTGAGCGGGAGATACAGATTCTGCCGGATCAGCAGCGATTGGCTGGGCTCGGACTGGAGGTCGAAGATCTGATCCAGGCACTTAATCGTGGTAATCGTCAGGATTCTGCCGGGCGCCTGCGGATGGAGGGGCAAGAGATATCCGGGCGTATCAGTGGTCGCTTTGAAACAGTGGCCGAGTTAGCTGGACTGCCTTTGAGATTGTCTGATGGCAGCACAATAGCGTTAAGCGAAGTCGCACAAGTACATGATACACATAAGGATGAAGGGCTCAGAATTCGTGCGAATGGTGTTCCAAGCGTTAAGCTGTCGATTCAGAAGCAACCACTGGCAAATACTATTTCGGTTGCCAATGTAGTGCAGCAACGCCTGGATTGGCTTTTGGAGCAGGGGTTGCTGCCCCGTGATATTCACATTACACCGGTTGCTGATCAGTCTATCTATGTCCGTCAGGCAGTGAATAATTCTGTGCTGGCTGTTATCAGCGGGGCCTTGCTGGCGATGTCGATGGTGTATCTGTTTCTGGGTAATCTGCGTCGGACGCTGATTATCGGTAGTGCCATACCGATTGCTGTGATGGTCACTTTCATCCTGATGGGGTTGGGGGGCCTGACGCTGAATGTCATGACACTGGGCGGGCTGGCGCTTGGCGTGGGTATGCTGGTGGACAATACCATTGTTATGTTGGAGAACATCTATCGGCATCAGCGCGACGGGGAGGCCTCTGATGACGATGCCGCTAATGCAGCGGCTGAAGTGAATAGCGCGATTGTGGCTTCCACATCGACCAACCTGGCCGCAGTACTGCCCTTTCTGTTTGTCGGAGGGCTGGTAGGACTGCTCTTCCGTGAGCTGATAGTGACGATATCAGCCGCAATCTTCGCATCGATGGTTATTGCCTTGACCCTGGTTCCTGCACTGGCTTCCCGGGTCAGAACCACACGGGTCAGTTGGTTTCGCAAGCGTTTTGATATCGTCATAGAGTGGATGCAAGGGGGGTACTCGGGGCTTATCCGGCAGGTCCTGCGTTTCCGCTGGCCGATCCCGATTCTGTTTCTGGCGGGCCTTTTTTTCAGTGTTCCTACCTTTACCAGCGGCAATCAGACCTTTTTACCGACACTGGATGATGGCCAGATTCAGGTCAGGATGATCGGTGATCCGGGTATGGCGCTGGATGAGATGGACCAGCGTGTGTTGATCGTAGAGGAGCTTTTCCGTCAGCAGCCGGAGGTGGAGAGCATCTTCACAGTATCCGGTGGTTGGGTTTTCGGGCGGGCATCACGCGAAACATCCAATCAAGCAACTGTGATGGTTCAGCTGGTGCCTGTGTCTCAACGTGAGGTCAGCAGTCAGCAGTGGATCAACCGTATGAATAGTGCCATTGCGGCGGAGCTGATGTCAGGGTTGAATGTGCGAATGAGGCAGCAGGGTATCAGAGGTATTCGTACCAGCACAGGTGACGATGATATCAGTATACGGATACAGGGGAATGACCTTGATGTGCTGGATAGCCTGGCGCGTCAGACCATCCAGCAACTGCGTGGCGTGCAGGGGCTTCAGAATCTGGCTTACTCCTCCGAAGAGGAGTCGCTTGAGCTGGATATCGTGATTGACCGGGAGCGGGCGAGTGCGCTGGGCTTTGATGTTGAGGACCTGAACAGAGCCATGCAAGTGGCACTCGAGGGACGAGTCGTAACGGACTTCCTCGAGGGGGGGCGCTCTCATGATGTAAGGGTCAGGTTGCCCAGGCACGAGGCCAGTGATCCACAGGATCTTGAGTCGATACTCCTGTTCCCTGCAAGCAGTGGACGACTACCTGTCTATCTTGGCGATGTGGCACGCATTGATATGATTCGTTCGCCCGCTACGATCAATCGCGATAGCCAGATGCGTATTGTTGAGGTCAGTGCAACGCTGATGTCTGGCTATACTCTGGGTGGTGTTCTGGACGAGATTGAGACTGCCCTGGCGCAGACTGCTTTGCCTGAGGGCTATAGCCGTTATGATGGTGGTGCTGCTGAAGTCCTGGAGCAGGGTCAACGGATGACCACGATTCTGCTGGGGTTGGCACTGTTTCTGGTGTTTGTCGTTATGGCCGTGCAGTACGAGTCACTACGTAATCCTCTGGTGATTATTCTCAGTGTTCCTTTTGCCGCGATAGGTGTGGCGCTTGGTATCAATATTCTGGGTATGCCAATCTCCATGCCAGTTTGGCTGGGTATGATCATGCTGGCAGGAATAGTAGTCAACAACGCGATCGTGCTGGTTGAATATATTGAGTTGGCGCGTGATAAGGGGCGAAGCAGGGATGAGGCGATTATTGAGGCGGCTCGTCTGCGAATGAGACCAATCATGATGACGACCATGACGACTGTTGCCGGCATGCTGCCGCTGGCGATCGGTTTCGGTGAAGGTTCCGAAATGCTGCAGCCTCTGGCGGTGGCGATTGTATGGGGCTTGAGCTTCTCCATGCTGGTGGGCTTGTTACTGGTGCCGGTGATCTATTCGCTGCTGCATAGCGAGTCTGAGCCTGAAACGATCACTCACAACGAAACAGTGATGCAGAGTTGAACTTATAACGGTTTCTGTTGACGTAAACAGATGTTTCAGTGACTTCATTCTGTACTGACTCTGATATAAGATGCTCATCCAGAAGGAAGAGTCCCGGATAGGACATCAGAGTACGACCAGCATTGAGTTGAATGGGGAGCTATAGCTCCCCATTCGTGTGTTTAAACCTTAGTTAATTGAAATCAGGCTATACCCGGATGCGTTATCTTCCAATCTGTTCCAAGTCTATTCAGCTCGCACTGATTATACTGTTTTCCCTGATACTGTCTGGCTGCCAGTCCAACAGCCGAGATGCCGAACTGTCTGACATGATTCAACGCAACCTGATGGATCAACAGCGTCAACTTGCCTTGTTGATAGATGAGTCACAGCAGCGTCTGCAGATGCAGCAACTGAATCAGCAATCTGAGCTGTTGCGTCTCTCTTCGAGGCTGGAGTTATTAGGGCAGCAGTTGGATCGTCAACAGATAGCAGAAGAGGAGCGCTTTCGTCGCTTGCTGGCAAGAAGTCAACGTTCAGCAACCAATCCTGCACTCATACCGCCCCGTGCAGAGTCGGTCTCAGTCAATGGTGTGACCCGATCAGAAAAACTGCTGCTGGGGCGCTCTGAGTGGTTGGGCTTCCCTCTGCAGCGACTGGTATTGGCTGCCCGTATAGACTCGGGGGCTAATACGTCGTCATTGGATGCTCAGGATCTTGTTGATTTTGAAAGGGATGGGCAGCAGTGGGTGCGCTTCAGTGTGCACTTTCAGGATGGAGAGCAGTCACGTCAGATTGAGATAGAGGCGCCTGTTATCCGACGTGTCAGGATACGACAGGCGGTGGGTGCCGAGAGTCGTCCGGTGGTGGAGTTGCCAGTACGCATTGGACAGTCCAACCACAAGGTCGAATTTACACTGACGGACCGCGGAGAGTTGACCTACCCGGCATTGCTGGGGCGTCGCTTCATGATGGATGTAGCGATGGTTGATGTGTCAAAAAACTTTATACAGGGCCGACCTGAGTTTGAAGATCAGGGAGAGGATGCAACAACCCAGGGGCAGACATTGCTGCCAGTTGAGCTGGATACTGATCTTTAATACCCTCTGCAGCCATGGCTGCAGATACCTTCGCCCGTGAGAAACCGCTGCTGTGATGATCTACACAAATAAACGTCTTTTCTGGACCGCTCTGATTCTGATTCTTATCGGTGCTGCGCATAGTTACTATCGCTATGCAGTGCATCAGGTTCCTTTTTTGCCGGGTGCTGACAGTGAATACTGGGATGTCGAGGCCAAGGTTGAGTTTGTGGCGCGTGGTACCCCAGTGAGTGTTCGTCTGGCTTTGCCCAAGTCTCAGCCTGGCTTTCTTCTGAGTGCGGAACATACGGCCTCTGCTGGCTATGGTCTGCATATATCGGATCAAGACGCCCGTATGGCAGAGTGGACTATCCGTGAAGTGGATGGTCCTCAGGTGCTCTATTATCGGGCTCAGTTTCAGGTTGATGAGAGTGATAACAACGTCAGTGTCGGACAGCCCCCGCGTATTCAGCAGGTTATCTGGTCTCCGGCGCTGGAAACCGCTGCTCATCAGTTGTTGACCGAAGCCTGGCGAGAGTCTGCAGACCCTTTCAGTCTGGCCAGGGCCCTGCAGCAGCGCCTGTCCAGTCGCAACCATCAGCATGTCCAGTTGCTTCTGAGTGAATACTCACTGGCGGACGTAATGGTGTTGTTGCTGAATCAGGCTGAAGTCCCGTCGCGAGTTCTGCATGGTCTGAGCCTGGAGGATGGTCGGCGGCAGCAGACGCTGCAGCCCATTGTACAGGTGTTTTCAGGCAATCACTGGCAGCTGTTTGATCCTGAAATCGATATCGTACAGCGCGAAACACGCCCCTTTATGCTCTGGCAGCAGAGTGCAGTGCCGACTCTCGAAGTCGAGGGAGGATATGACTCTCGTTTGACCTTCTCCATGCTGAGTACACGGGAGCCAGCCTCAAGTAGTGTCCATGCGCTGGCGATATCGGATGCTGTGCTGAACCTGTCTATTCACAGCCTGCCAATCTCAGAACAGGCGATTTTCAAAATTATTCTGCTGCTGCCGCTGGGGGCGTTGGTGGTGGTGATGCTGCGTGTGCTTATCGGCCTGAAAACGGCAGGTACTTTCATGCCGGTGCTGATCGCAATGGCTTTTCTGGAGATGACACTGCTGACCGGCATTCTGACATTCCTGCTGGTCGTCGGAGCAGGTCTGGTGCTGAGGCAGTTTCTCGCTTATCTCAACCTGTTGCTGGTCGCACGAGTGTCGGCTGTGATCGTCTGCGTTATCGGATTGATCTCCCTTTTCTCGGTTCTGAGTTTTCATCTGGGTATCAGTGATGGCTTGAAGATGTCACTCTTCCCGATGGTCATCCTGGCCTGGACCATTGAGCGTATGTCGATCCTCTGGGAAGAGGAGGGGCCTCGAGATGTCATGGTTCAGGGCTTTGGTAGTCTGCTGACTGCAATACTGGCCTTCTTTGTCATGCAGTTCCCCTGGATGCGTTATTGGATGTTCAACTTTCTGGGGCTGCAACTGGTTGTGCTGGCGCTGATCATGATGTTTGGCAGCTACACCGGATACCGTTTGTTGGAACTTTGGCGATTTAAACCTCTGATGGAGCGATCCGATGCTCGGAGCGATTAAACTGCTTACCCAGCGCTGGCAGGCACTTCGTGCAGCCGGAGTTCTGGGCATGAATGAACGCAATATCAGTTATATTGGCGCCTATAATGACCGCAGCCTGTTCCCGCTTGTGGATGATAAGCTGAAAACCAAGGTGCTGGCACAGAAGTATCGCATCTCGACACCTCAATTGTTGGGTGTCATTCGCACTCAGGGTGATATCGCCCAGCTGGAAAGTCAGATTCGTGGTGCTGAAGGGTTTGTGATCAAGCCTTCTAAAGGCAGTGGTGGCAAAGGGATTCTGGTTATCCTGAAGCAGGAAGATGGGCGTTTTCAGAAATCCAGTGGTGACTGGGTGGAGCGTTTATATGTAGAGCGTCATCTGTCGAATCTGCTCTCCGGCCTTTACAGTCTGGGCGGTAATCCTGATGTGGCGCTGATCGAAGGGCTGATACGTTTTGATCCCAGCTACAGCCACTATACCTTTGAGGGAGTGCCTGATATTCGTGTGATCGTATATCGGGGTTATCCGATAATGGCGATGATGCGGCTCTCGACGCGCAGCTCAAATGGTAAGGCCAACCTGCATCAGGGTGCGATCGGTGTGGGTATCAGTATCGCCGACGGCCAGGCGGTCAAGGCGATTCAGCATGACCGTCCGGTCACTCATCATCCGGATACCGGGCAGTTGTTGTCGGAACTCAAGATCAGTGGCTGGACACAACTGCTGGGACTGGCCGCACGCAGCTATGAGATGACGGGTCTTGGTTACCTGGGTGTGGATCTGGTGCTGGATCAGTTCAAAGGGCCGCAGTTGCTGGAGCTGAATGCCAGACCAGGTCTGGCGATTCAGATGGCGAACGGGACGGGATTGAGTCTGCGGACCCAAGTCATTGATCAGCACCTCCTGCGGCTGGATCATGAAACTGAAACGTCCGTGGAACGGGCTGCCAGTGCACAGCGACTCTTTACGACTACTCCGCTTTTTGAATCATTTTCCGACCTCGATGAGGTCGTTCAGCAGTAGCTGAATGCGATCTGCGCCAAAGTAGATCGCTTCCTTCCATATCAGCGTCGGGGCTCCAAAAGCCCCGCGTGCGATCGCTTCATCGGTATTGTTCTTCAGGGCACTTTTAGCTTCGTCAGAGCCTGCTTTCTCTAATGCAGTGCTGTTAAATACCTGTTGCAGCAGAGCTATATCGGCAACATCTCTGCCATGTCCCCAATAGTGATCAAACAGGGCAAGCGATACGGACGGACGCTCATCGACTGGCAGGGCAGCCAGTGCGCGCTGGGCAGTCAGTGTGTTGGTTGGGAACACTGCGGGTTGCTGATAGGGCACACCATAATGCCTCCCCAGGCGAGGCAGGTCCTGTTCAATCATATAGTGTTTTTTGGGTGCCAGACTCAAGGGGGCAGTATTTCCCAGCTCGCGAAACAGGCCTCCAAGAAAAATAGGTTTCCAGGTCACTCTGGCACCGGTTTCTGCTTCGAGTCGGGCAATCTGGATCGCGGCGAAATAGCTGTAAGGACTGACGATGTCGTAGTAAAAATCTATCTCATGGCGCATGTATTATACTCAGTGTCTGAATGTCGGGTATTATATTTGCTGTTTTGAATGTCAGTTGCAACCTTTGCAGAGATTGAAACCAGAGATTACAACCAGAGAGTGAACCATGCTGTCAGTCAGTGGCACGATGGATGTACGCAGTTATCAGGCGGATGCCTGTGAGCATCAGCACAGCTATCACCAATTGGTGATGCCCCTGCGTGGCTGTCTGGATATGGAGATAGACCGGCGTGCCGGGCGTGTCGACGCGCGGCACGGCGCCGTCGTGCTGGCAGGCAGTTCACATAGCTTTTCTGCTGCTCAGGATAATGGCTTTATCGTTGCGGATCTGGCGGAAGGTGACGTTAATACATTGCAGGATCTGGGTGGTTTTGTGACGCTGAAACCAGCGCTCAGTGATTATCTGAGCTTTTTGTCGCGCGCGCTTTTGTCTGGCGTGTCTGAGGCCAATAAGCAGTTGATGCTGCAACTGTTGCTTCAACTCCTCTGTGAACAGCCTGATGGTCGTGTGCAGCTGGATCGACGCTTGCAAATGGCTGTGGATTTCATGCAGCAGAATCTGGGTCGTCCCTTGCGCATCCAACAGGTGGCCGGGATGGCGCGCCTGAGCAGCCGACAACTGCAGAACCTGTTTCAGCAGCAGCTAGGGCTCTCACCGCAGCACTATCTATTGCAGCTGCGCATGCAGCAGGCGCTGACACTTCTGCAGGAAACGGATCTCAGCGTACAGCAGGTTGCCGATGCCTGTGGTTATCAGAATCTCTCGGCTTTCAGCGCTCGCTTCAGCGCCTATCATGGTTGTTCTGCAAGACGCTTCCGACAGCCCTGACTTCTTCCGATCAGACACATTTTTCTGCGCCTGCAACAAAGTTTCCACGGCCCGTCCGCATTAGACTGAACGCTCACTGTTACTATCGAGATGTCAATCATGCGATCCCATACGGCCAGCGCAACAGCCATAGGCTCCATCTCCATTGTGCTCTGGGGTGCGTTGGCACTGATGACACGGCTCACCGGTAGTGAGATTCCGCCCTTTCAACTGCTGGCTATGACCTTTACGTTGGCAACCAGTACGATGCTGCTCAAGTGGATCATCAAGGGCGAGCATCCCGGCCACTATCTGCGCCAGCCTTTGCCGGTCTGGCTGCTGGGTGTGGGTGGTCTGTTCGGATATCACCTGTTCTATTTTATCGCGATGTCCAAGGCACCTGCGGTGGAGGTCAGCCTGCTGGCGTATCTCTGGCCGCTGCTGATTGTGGTCTTCACGGCGCTGTTGCCCGGTGAGTCGTTGAGGGCCAAGCATTGGGTGGGGGCGCTGATTGCGCTGTCTGGCTGTTGGGTGCTGATCGGTAAGGGGGAGGGTTTCGAAGCACAGTATCTCCAGGGTTATCTGGCTGCATTGGCTTGTGCCTTGATCTGGTCCAGCTATTCAGTTCTAAGTCGTGTGACCAAAGCGGTGCCGACAGATACGGTGGGTGGCTTCTGTGCCGTCACGGCACTGCTGGCCTGGCTCTGTCATCTGTTGTTTGAGACGACGGTATGGCCAGCGACCTCTCTGCAGTGGCTGGGGGTGATCGGGCTGGGTATCGGTCCGGTCGGGATCGCTTTCTTTACATGGGATTACGGGATCAAGCACGGCAATCTGCAACTGCTGGGCGTGCTGGCCTATGCGGCCCCGCTGATTTCGACACTGTTGCTGATTCTGGTGGGTGAAGCAGAAGCGAGCAATCGAGTGTTTTATGCCTGTGTTGCCATTGTAGTGGGAGCTTTGGTGGCAGGGTGGACTCACCGCAAGCGTCAGATGGTTAAGCCTGCGTAAAGATTTGTAGTCTATGCTTAACCTGAATGTTTCTATCACACGAGAAGCAAAATGAAAGATTGTTTTTCTTGAAAAAAGTGAGCAACATTAGGGCGTTTGAACGTCAAAAATAAGATAGAGGGAAACGCAATGTTCAAAAAGACATTACTGGGTGCTGCCATTATTGCTGTATCGGCAATTGGCGTGGCTCAGGCACAAGTCAAGGTTGGTTTTCTGGGTGGATTTACCGGTCCTATTGAGAGCCTGGCACCTCCAATCCTCGCTGGCGCACAACTGGCTATCAAGCAAGTAAATGAGCAGGGTGGCGTCCTTGACGGCCAGACTATCGAACTGCTCTCTGCTGATACAACCTGTACAGAAGCCTCTGCAGCCATCAACTCTGCAGACCGTCTGATCAACACTGAAAACGTTACGGCTATCGTTGGTGCTCTGTGCTCCGGCGCTACTATCGCTTCAGCAAATAACGTCGGGGTACCAGCGGGTGTCTTGATGGTATCCCCTGCCTCTACATCACCAGCAATCTCCGAGATTGCGGACAACGATCTGGTTTTCCGTACAACTCCTTCAGACTCCTATCAGGGTGAAGTATTGGCAAAACTGTTGCTGTCCAAGGGTATTGAAGATGTAGTCGTTACCTACGTCAACAACGATTATGGGCAGGGACTGGCGAGTGCCTTCACCACCGCTTATACAGCCGGTGGCGGAAATGTTGCAGCGAATGATGCCCACGAAGATGGCAAGGCTGATTACCGTTCCGAGCTGGGTGGTCTGGCTTCTCATGGTGTCGATAATCTTGTCGTGCTGGCCTATGCCGATACGTCTGGTCAGACGATTCTGCGTCAGGCATACGAAAGCGGTAACTTTACTCAGTACATCGGCGCCGACGGTATGGTCGGTGATGGTCTGGTGCGCGCTGTGGGTGCGGATGTCCTCGAAGGCATGATTGCAACCCGTCCTGGTACACCCGATATCCCAGGAGCTGGCATGTATGCAGAAGCGGCCACTGCTGAAGGTATGGACCCTAATGCCGTATTTGCTGGCCAGGCTTATGATGCCGCTTTCTTGATCGCATTGGCGATCGAGAAAAATGGAAGTGCTGATCGTGAAGGTCTGAATAAAGCACTGCGTGAAGTGGCTTCACCTCCAGGCGTTGTGATCATGCCGGGAGAGTGGGAGAAAGCAATCGCACTGATCAAAGAAGGTCAGGATATCAACTACGAAGGCGCATCCGGTAGTCAGGATTTTGATGAGCTGGGTAACGTACCCGGTATCATCGAAGAGATGGTTGTCACCGATGGTGCTTTCACAACTGTTGGTCTGATCGCAGACTGATTTCAGTTTAGTTTGTAATTCATCCTTTCAAGCCCTCCCTGGCTCCGGTCAGAGAGGGCTTTTTTATGCACAGGGATGTGCAGTATGCTGGCAATGCAGGAACAGTTGTCAGTAATGCGGATCAGGCCTCTTTGGCTGAAGCTGTCGTCACAGCAGTAGGCTTGGCAGAGCTGAATTTGATAAACATTACACCATTCCCTACCAGAATCATTACCAGCCCGAGCACCGCTGGAAGTGTCCAGACATAGCCCTCAAACACTGTTGATATGCCCAACGCGACCAATGGAAACAGCAGAGTGGCATAGGCGGCCTGACCCGCTCCGATGCGCCCGATAAGGGCGAAATAAGCGCCGAAGCCAATGACCGAACCGAACACCGCCAGATAAAACAGTGCGCTCAGATAACTGAAAGAGGTATCCAGTGTGAAAGGGGTGCCGCTCAGCAGCACGATGGTCAGCATCGTCAGTGCGCCATAGGACATCGCATAAGCGTTGGTGGACAGCAGATCAAGCCCTTTTCGCTGATGGCGCAGGCTGATCATATTGCCCAGTGAGAATCCATAGGTGCCGAGCAGAGCACAACCCAGACCGAAGAGTACCTCGAGGTTAAAGGACTCACCGCTGAGATCCGGCCAGAACAGCAGCAGCATGCCGATCAAGCCCAGTGCATTGGCCAGATAGATGCGTGAGGTGATTGGCAGGCGGAAGAAGATCACACCGTTGATCGCATTGAACATCACGGCCATGGAGAAGACGACTGAGTTGAGCCCCGACGTGATGTACTGGGTGGCCGTATAAAAGAGCAGAAAGTTGAAGCAGAAAACGCACATGCCCTGTAGCAGGCAGAAAAGGTGATCACGAGCACCGATCCTTCGCAGCTTGCCCAGCAGTGCCAGACAGAGCAGCAATATCAATGCCGCCAGCGCGAAACGATAAAAAACGGAAACGGTGACCGCCACTTCACCGAGCTGAAAAGCGATGGCGATCCAGGTGGTGCCCCAGATCAGAACTGTAGTGATATAGAGTAAGGTGTTCATGATGATCCTTGAAGGTAGTGCTGGCTGTCAGGGAGTCAGCAGCAGTCATCTGTTGTTGAGCTGCCACTATAGTCAGATCTGATATGTGGAGTCTTGCAGATTCCAGTGTTCAACTTGCACATTCTTGCGCTTTTTTATCCGGTTCAGGTCATATCTGCTTGGCAGAATCAGGGGGTATGTTTAGTATCGATGTAACATAATCGGCTGAAGGAGAGAGCAGGAGTCGTCATGCATTCGCAATATCAGGTATTTGAGCAGATGAGCCGGCATAAGCCGGTGCTGAAAGCGGGGTCCAGCCTTGAAAATGGTATGGGTCTGGCGCGCTGGTATAACGATGATGATCATATTGCTCTGGATAAGTCTGCCCACCACACGCTGAGTCTGTATGTGGCAGAAGGCTTTGAATGTTATCGCAAGACGCCTCATGGCTGGCGCAATGGCGGAGCTCCCGGGCGTTTCTGTCTGATGCCGAAGGATCTGGAGTCAGCCTGGGATATCCGTGGCCCACTGGAGTTTGTGCACCTGTACTTCACTGATCAGCATCTCAAGACCCTGACCGAACAGGTGTGGGACAGGTCGCCAACGAGTCTGCTGCTGGATGAAAGACACTTTGCAGAAGATGCCAGTATTTCAGCGCTCTATCATCAGTTCCTGTTGAATCTGAACTGGCAGGAACGCAGTGATCAACTGGCTCTGAGCAGCGCAACAACCTTGCTGCTGATCCATCTGCTCAAAACCTATGCCCAGTGCAACTGGCAACTGCCTCAGACCCGTGGTGGACTGGCACCCTATCAGCTCAGGCGAGTGCAGGAGTATATCGAGCAACATCTGGATCAACCGTTGCTGCTGCGAGATCTGGCGGCTCAGGTATGTCTGAGTGAGTATCACTTCTCACGCATGTTTCGTCAGAGTCAGGGGTTAGCACCACATCAGTATGTGCTGCAGAGGCGCCTCCAGCGAGCGGAATCTCTGCTTAAGGAGAGTACACTGTCACTGGCGGATATTGCTCTGAGCTGCGGTTTCAGCTCCTCCAGTCATCTATCCAACCGCTTTCGGCAGGTGAAGGGTGTGCAGCCTTCGCGTCTGAGGAAATCCGAACCCTGACATTTTGCCATGAGGATCTATGGCGTCTGACCTGACAACTACACGGCATCCAGTCGTAACCGCCATCATCTGGATGAGCGGTGCTCTGATCTCCTTTTCCGTGATGGCGATAGCCGCGCGTGAACTGTCCGCTGAACTGTCCACCTTTCAGATCCTGGCCTTTCGCAGCATGATCGGCTTGCTGATCGTGTCTGCCCTTCTCAGCCGCAGTGGCTGGCAGCAACTGCGGACGGATCATCTGGGGTTGCATGCGATGCGTAATGCGGTGCATTTCACCGGCCAGTTCTGCTGGTTTTATGCCATCGCTTTCATTCCGCTGGCAGCTGTGTTCGCCATGGAGTTCACCGTCCCTATCTGGACTGCGCTGTTTGCGGCAATTCTACTGGGAGAGCGCATTACCCTGCCCAGAGTGCTGGCGATTCTGATCGGCCTCAGCGGTGTGCTGGTGATGCTGCGGCCAGGACTGGCCGTGATCCACCCGGCGGCACTGGTGGCATTGGCAAGTGCGGTGGCGTATGGCATGACGCATACCCTGACCAAGAAGCTGTCCGGTCGGGACACGGCTTTGGCCCTTCTGTTTTACATGATGCTGATGCAGCTACCGCTTGGCTTGATCCCTGCTCTATTCAGTTGGACAACGCCTTCTCAGGCGCTCTGGCCGTGGCTGGTGATCGTCGGTATCACGGGGCTGACAGCGCACTACTGTATTGTACGAGCGATGGCGGTTGCCGATGCCACGATTGTGGTTCCGATGGACTTCATGCGCCTGCCATTGATCGCACTGGTGGGATTCTTGCTGTATGGCGAGAGGCTGGATCTTTTCCTGCTGCTGGGAGCAGGCCTGATCATTGCCGGCAATCTGGTGAATGTATTCAGTGAAAAACGCAGAAGCCGAAGCTGACACGGCCGAAACAGCCGCTACCGTCAGCTTTCCGGCTCAGCAGCTTCTTTCAGTCGTCGCTGGCGGTCCTGTTCCTGTTCCATGATCGCCTTGATCTCTTCCAGCACGCTGTCAACATCCGATATATGATCATCGTCCTGATACAGCCCGGTCAGTTCATGATCAGGGTGTAGATCACCCGCCTCATAGAGTGACCA
Organism: Nitrincola salilacus; assembly: GCF_046271865.1. Taxonomy (NCBI): domain Bacteria; kingdom Pseudomonadati; phylum Pseudomonadota; class Gammaproteobacteria; order Oceanospirillales; family Oceanospirillaceae; genus Nitrincola; species Nitrincola salilacus. Next base: position 4,468,730 of record NZ_CP176580.1, on the reverse strand, counting down.
GATCTCACGCGCATAGCGGGTATTTTTCAGCTCCGGCGCAAACTGGGCATAGTAGGCCGTCATGTTATCCACATCACGCGTAAGCATCTGCTGGGCATTGTTGTTGGCGGCAGCCTCAACGGCCTGTGGCAGGTCGATGATGACGGGGCCATACTCATCCAGCAGTACATTGAACTCGGAGAGGTCGCCGTGCACCAGTCCGGCACAGAGCATGAGCATCACATTGTGCATGATGAAAGCGTGATCTTCGCGCGCCTGTTCCGGTGTCAGAATCACATCGTTCAGGCGTGGTGCCTCGCTGCCATCATCCCCTGTAATCAACTCCATCAGGAGTACACCCTCAACACAACCATAGGGTTGCGGAACGCGAACACCTGCACTGGATAAGCGGTAGAGGGCTTCAACTTCGGCATTCTGCCAGCTGCTTTCCTGCTGGCTTCGGCCAAATTTTGAGCCCTTCTCCATCGCGCGGGCTCGGCGGCTGTTGCGTACCTTGCGCCCTTCGCGATATTGAGCAGCCTTCTTGAAGCTGCGTTGATTGGCTTCTTTATAGACTTTGGCGCAGCGGATCTGATCGCCGCAGCGCACGACATAAACGGCAGCTTCCTTCCCGCTCATCAGAGAGCGAAGGACTTCATCCACCAGGCCGTCTTCTACCAGTGGCTGTATTCTTTTCGGGATTTTCATGCAGACCTTATACAGCATTTGAAGGTTGCGGGGAATATGGGGGCTGTGTTCTGATAAACTTTACCTATTTTAAGTGACCCTTTTAATGCTAGTTATTTCAGAAACACTCCAGCTTGCAGACTGGGAAATAGAGATTACCCAGATCCGTGCTCAGGGTGCCGGTGGCCAGAACGTAAACAAGGTCGCGTCGGCGGTTCATCTGCGTTTTGATATTCCACACTCATCGCTGCCTGCGGTCTACAAGGAGAGATTACTGCGCCTGTCGGATCAGCGTATCAGCAGTGATGGTGTACTGATCATCAAAGCGCAGCAGTATCGAACACTGGAGAAGAATAAGGAGGATGCGCTGCAGCGGTTGAAAGAGCTGATTCTTGAAGCGATCCGGCCGGTCAAGAGCCGCAGGCCTACCAAACCCACGCGAGGCTCGCAGCGCCGACGCATGGATAAGAAAACCCAGCACGGTCAAACCAAGGCGCTGCGTGGCAAGGTGGATTCCTGAAGGATTGCTCAGTCTGCATGTCGTTATTCAGCGAGCTCTTCAGGTCTGAGTGTCAACACTTCGTAGCCATCGGGTGTCACCGCGATAGTATGCTCCCATTGTGCAGATAGCTGCTGGTCGTGTGTCAACGCGATATCCCAGCCATTTTTCATCCGCTTGTGGCGTAATCGTGCAGTGCCCTGGTTGATCATCGGTTCAATCGTGAATACCATGCCGGGTTTCAGCTTCAAACCTGTACCAGGGCGGCCGTAGTGCAACACCTCTGGTTCTTCATGCATCTCGCGGCCAATACCGTGCCCACAATACTCGCGCACAACGCTGTAGCCAGCGACTTCGGCATGGCGCTGTATCGCATGTCCGACATCCCCCAGTGTGGCACCGGGGCGCACCTGCCGAATACCGGCCCACATGGCGTCATAGGTGGTTTGTACCAGTCTTCTGGCCTCTTCAGAAACGCTGCCGATCATATACATCTTGCTGGAGTCGGCGATAAAGCCGTTTTTTTCCAGCGTGATATCCAGATTCAGTATATCGCCATTGCAGAGTTTACGCTCGGAACTGGGCATGCCATGACACACCTCGTCATTGATTGAAGCATTCAGGGCGTAGGGATAGTCATATTGCCCGACACTGGCAGGGCGAGCCTTGAGTTCGCGCCGGATAAAGCGATCAACCGCCTGATTGATATCCATAGTACTGATCCCTTCACGCACATAGCTGTCGAGCATGGCGAAAACGGATGCAAGCAGTTGTCCGGCATGGCGCATGGTGTGCAGCTCAGCAGACGATTTAAGCAGGTTCGAATTCATGCAGTATCTTTCTGATGGTGGATGAATGAGCGCCGAGCAGCATGCGCGTCAGCTCCTGATAGGTTTTATCCGGATAGAGTTCAGCCAGCATACCCATGCGAAGCCAGTGCTCGGCCTGGGCATTGATGGAGCGCGACATTGCCTTGCTGGCGAGGCGCAGCTCTTCGTGCAGCTCCTCATCGATCTTGACGATACCCATTAAAGTGCTCCGAATATATGAAACGTATATGTATTATATATTCGCTTATTGGGAGAGATCAATAAGCCCTTTTGTCCATCTACCATTAGGTCAGTCAACAGGTTGAATCGATCTTTGAGTCGCTGTTGGAGTGTCGAGAACATCAGTTGCTGAAAACAGGCAAGAGCGGTTGCGCCCATTCTGCTTTGCTTCATACATAGCCAGATCTGCATGGCGCAGGAGTGTTTCGGCATCCTGTCCATGTTCAGGATAAAGCGCAATGCCAATGCTGACGGAGGTAGCGATCACTCGCTTGTAGCAAGCGATCGGGCGCGCTACCAGAGCGGCCAGCTCACGGGCAATCTGTTGTGCCTCCTGGACATCATCCACTTCGGACAGAATGATGACGAACTCATCACCACCGATTCGCGCTATTGTGTCGCCTGCTCTGATGCGTTGTTTGAGTCGCTGCGCAACCTCGACCAGCAGGGCATCACCAAAGTCATGACCATATTGATCGTTGACCGGCTTAAGGTTATCCAGGTCCAGGTAGAGCAGCGCAAGCGGTAGTTTGGTGCGCTGTGAAAGCGCCAGAGTGTGTTGCAGCAGCTCATTGAACAGAGCCCGCCCCGGCAATCCTGTCAGGGCGTCGTGCTGCGCCTGCAGTGCCAGTTGCTGCGCTGTCGAGACTGCGGCGAGTGCATCCAGACGCTCACGATGTATTAATCCGACCTGATAGCTCATGACCTGTGCCAGCAGCAGAACCTCTATCAGTACTGCGAGCAGGCCGATATGTTCAATCCAGATGATATTACTGTAAGCCATGCCACTGCTGGAGATGGCTATCAGCGCTGGCACCAGAAATGCGACGTTCGCAATCAGATAGAATCCAGCCACTTTGCTGCGTTGGCGCAAACGTGCGATGGCGGCCAGCAGCCCGAAGAATCCGAAGATAAATACACCATAGCGGGCGAGCTCAAGTGTCCATTCCGGGCGCAGCCAGGCAATTGGCCAGAAGCAGGTCAACGTGATTATTGCCAGAGCTCCCAGGTGCCAGATGACAGGGTTACGACGGCGAGTAATCTCCAGAAGCTTCAGTACGAAGAGGATGTATAACAGGTTGGAGAATAGAATCGGCACACTGGAGAGATAAAACCACTGTGGGCCAAACAGCCCTTTGAGTACCAGGAGTGCGGAGGCGTTATAGGTCAGATTGCTGAATATGAAACCTGCATACAGCAGATCTGTCAGGGCGCGACGCCAGACACCCATCACCAGATAGTAAAAGCCCAGTCCTATGAATATGCCAAGCCCTATCAGTACCAGCGCATTGGCGCGGTTGATTGTTTTCTTGTATTGCTCCTCGTTGAACAGCATGGGTGTGGGTGTCGCGATATAAAAAGGGCTCTGCAGTCGACTCAGGATTTGATACTCGCCTGCAGGTAGTTGCAAGGGACGGCCGTGACGCAGGAAATAGGGATCAACAGTCGCACTGCTGGCGCCACCTTCCAACTCGACCAACAGCGTACCTTGAGCATCGTAGACTGAGTGGCGAAAATGTCCCAACACCGATGAATTGCTGAAGTCGATCACCAGGGATTCCGGCTGTGTCAGTGTCAGGTTCAGCAGATAGGTATAACTGCCGCTGACCTTGGGGGCAGGACCATCGGGCAGTGCGGCTAAGGAGGATATTGCATGCTGCGCTTCAGATCCAACCCAGCGCCCTTGCTGTTGCAGATCGGAAGCGACCGCATGAGATAGAAACAACAGGCAAAGCAGCAATAGTACGGTTAGCACTGGTGACCCGCAATGGAGTTGTTTTCGGCCAGTATCAGTGTAATCCGGATGTTGTGATAACAGCACATCAGCCTCTTCTGTTTATCATGAGCCTTATATTCACATATGTAGGGGGAGATGTGTAGACTGTTTGATATTGAGTAGCGAATGCTACTGATAAAGGGCGCTGAGGGTTGCTGTTAGTTTGAATGGTGGCCGAGAGGGTGTTCATTGAAACAGATCGGGTCGCGATGGCGACCCGATCCGAGGGGCATGATTACTTATACTGAGCAATTTTCTCCGGGAACAATCCCTTCGGTGCGTAACGCAGTACCAGCGTGATGATCAGTCCGATACTGAACACCCTGGCCTGCAGAGCGCGGCTGGAGAAGTCGCTTGGCGCTTCCCAGGCGAACCAGAGATCACCCAGATAACTGATGGCATTAAGCAGAGCCAGCGCAGCAGGTTCTGACATGACCCAGACCACATAAACCAGCACAGCACCGAACAGTGTACCGATGTTATTGCCTGGACCACCCAGAATCACCATAACCCAGATCAGGAAGGTATGGTTCAGCGGCAGGTAACCGTTAGGGTCGAAAATGCCGTTGAAGGTAGCCAGTGCCGCGCCGCCGATGCCCATCAGGACACAGCCGAAGATGAACACCTCCAGACGACGCTTGTTGACATCCTTACCCATCGCGGATGAGGAGATCTCATTGTCGCGGATAGCGCGCATCATGCGGCCCCAGGGGCCGTTATAGGCGCGGTGGAGCAGGAAGAAGATCACCGCAATCATCACCGCCGTGACCGACAGGTATAGTGCGCGCGCCATGATAAAACCGACTTCGCCAGCTCCCGGTACAGGCCAGGGCAGGGGGGAGACGGTCAGCGTGCCGCGGGTCATCCACTCGAAGTTCTTCAGGAACGCCTTGATTATCTCAGCAACACCCAGTGTGGCGATCGCCAGATAGTCACTACGCAGGCCCAGACAGATATGGCCAATGAAGTAGGCCACGGTACCGGCCAGGATGCCGCCGACGGTCCAGCCGACCCAGATCGGCAGGCCGAAACCACCGATAAAACCAGCCTCAGACACTATTGCACTGGTGACTGGTGCAAAACCGTTGATCACCCAGAAGTAAACCACAGCACCGAGGATCATGGTGAAGGGGATCTGAATCTTGCGTGGTACCTTGAGGCGGTGCAACTGACTGGCTGCAACCACCAGCAGAACACCGATAATCAGCTTCAGGAAAGCGCCACCGAGTTCACCCGGCAGATCGGTTTCCCAGAAGCGTGGATTGGTAGGGAAAGTCATCAACATGGCAGAGAAACCACCCAGAGCGACAAACCCCATGATGCCTGCGTTAAACAGGCCGGCATAACCCCACTGAATCGTCAGACCGAGTGCAATGATGGCGTAGCAGCTGGCTTCAACCAGTACCCGAACACCATAGGCCGAGCCCATGATGCTGATCAGAAGCAGCATGGCGACCACCAGAGCGGTGATCAGAATCATTTCTTTTAAAGCGGTATTTGACAACATCATAGTACCTTCCCTTTAAAGAGGCCGGTAGGACGCCAGACCAGAATCGCCAGCAGTATGAAGAAAGGCACGGTGATCTTGAATTCGGTTGGCACGATGGCAAGGCTACTGGGCAGATCAAACCACAGATAATCGCGGAACGGGCGCAGTAGAATTGACCAGTTGAAGACCGACAGTGTCTCGGCGAAGCCGATCACAAACCCACCAACCAATGCTCCATAGGGATGACCGACACCACCGACGATGGCGGCGGCGAAGATCGGCAGCAGCAGGTGGAAACTGAGATCCGGCTTGAGCGTAACGTCGAGCGACAGCATGGTGCCAGCCGCAGCGGCCAGGCAGCCGGCGATTACCCAGGTGACCTTGACGACGGTATCGGTGTTGATACCGGAGACACTGGCCAGATCCGGGTTATCGGACATGGCGCGCATCGCCTTACCGAGACGGGTACGGGTCAGGAACAGGTGCAGTGAAATCACCGAAACAATGAGCACAATGAACAGCAGTATCTGCGGATCGGTGATCACCAGTGGACGACTGGCCAGCTCAAAGGGCAGGTCGATGCGAAAGATATCCTTGCGGTCATCGATATACATATTGCGTGCACTGGTGCCCATGAACATGCGGATCAGGCCCTGCAGCATTAGTGTAACACCGAGCGATGCCATCACGATGACAATCGGCTTGACGTTGTGCTTGCGCAGCGGCCTGTAGAACCCCTTGTCGAGGTAGATCGCCGTTACGGCGGTCAGTGCCATGGCTATCGGCAGCATGATAAATGCGGTTGGCAGGCCGATGGCAGGTCCGACTGCAGGGAACATCGCTGTCAGGAAAAACGCGTAAAAGGCACCCAGCGTCATCATGTCTGCATGGGCGAAATGGGCGAAACGCAGGATGCTGAAGATCAGCGTGATACCGACCGCGCCGAGGGCGTAGATCGAGCCGATCACCAGTCCGGAGATCACCACATTATTGAGAAAAAAGACTAATTCGTTCAAAACGCAATCCTCGTCAGATTAACCACCCAGGAACGCCTTGGCGACTTCCGGATCATTGAGCAGGTTTTCCCCGGTATCGGTGAAGCGGTTCTGACCCGCTGCCAGCACGAAGCCTTTGGAGGCGATCTGCAACGCCTGTTTGGCGTGCTGCTCCACCATCAAAATGCCGACACCGGCCTTGTTGATGGTGATGATCCGTTCAAAAATCTCCGCCATGTACAGAGGAGAAAGTCCTGCCGTTGGCTCATCCAGCAACAACAGGCTGGGCTCAATCATCAGGGCGCGCCCCATCGCGACCATCTGGCGCTGGCCGCCCGACAGTTCGCCTGCCGGCTGTTTACGCTTGTCGGCCAGTGGAGGGAAAAAGCTGTAGACCTGATCCAGCATGTGAGCGAAATCATCCTTACGGCTGAAGGCGCCCATCTCCAGATTTTCCTGCACGCTCAGGCTCGGGAAGATGTTCTTCTCCTGAGGCACAAACGCCATTTTTTTACTGACGAGTTCAGTGGGCTCTGCGTTGGTGATCTCTTCGCCACGCAGCAGTATGCTGCCTTCATTAACATGCAGCAGGCCGAAAATCGCCTTCAGCATGGTGGATTTGCCAGCCCCGTTAGGGCCGACGATGACACCGATATCACTCTGATCGATCGTCATGTTGACGCCGTTCAGAATATTCATGCCACCATAGCCACCGTGCACATTGGTTGCTTCCAGTAATACCATTGTCTGCTCCTGTCTCAATGTGCGTCGTTGCCGAAGTAGGCTTCGATGACTTCTGTATTGGCCTGGATCTCTTCAATCGTGCCCTGGGCCATTACGCTGCCCTGAGCCAGCACGATGACCGGATTGCAGAGCTTCGCAATCATGTCCATATCGTGCTCGATAACGAGGAAGGTGTAACCCAGTTCGCGGTTCAGACGCAGAATGTTGGCGATCAGTTCCTGCAGCAGAGTACGGTTGACCCCGGCGGCGATCTCATCGAGCAGCACCAGACGCGCATCCACCATCATGGTGCGACCCAGTTCCAGGAGTTTTTTCTGGCCACCGGACAGGTTGCCAGCCAGCTCATTCTTGACATGGCTCAGGCCGACAAAGTCGATCACTTCCAGAGCCTTCTGCCGCACGGCGGTTTCCTGGCTGCGTACCAGCCCCGGCTTGAACCAGACATTGAACAGATTCTCGCCCTCCTGCTGCGGCACCATCATCAGGTTTTCCAGAGCAGACATATTGGAAAACTCCTGCGCGATCTGAAAAGTACGCAACAGTCCGCGGTGGAAGAGTTCATTGGATGGGATCGAGGTGATGTCTTCGCCATCAAAGAGTATAGTGCCGGTATCAGCTGGAAATGTGCCGGCAATGATGTTGAAGAGGGTGGACTTACCTGCTCCGTTGGGGCCGATGACGCCAGTGATTGAGCCTTGCTCTACCTTGATGGAACAATCATTGATGACATTGAGGCTACCGAACGATTTGGATACATTATTGACTTCAATAATTGAACCCATTAAACCTCCCGAAAAGTAAGCAGTACGGCCATTGGTAATGACCGCTGACCGGTTTGTTATTATTGTATCGCCTGTAGGCGAAACGGTTCTGACACACGGGAAAGGGTGATGCCCGCGCTTATGGGGGCGCATTTTAGCCCAGTCGGGGTCAGAAACCTATCCGGGTTATTCATCTAAAGTCGAAATCCCATGAATTCGCCTTGTTCAGAGCATCTTACAAGCGCCAGACATTCAGCAGCAGTATAGATCAGCAGGAGATAATATTTTGTCAGCACCACCACAATGGGATGATGGGAAACACTTTTTGCATCGTTTTTTCTCGGTATTCCGCTACAGCCGACGTGCCATAGAGCTGGTCTGGACCACGTCCCGGGGGCTGACCTGGGGACTGGGTCTGCTGACACTGGTGGCTGGCGTACTCCCCGCCGTTGCCGCTTATCTCGGGCAGTTGATCGTGGACTCGGTGGTACAGGCAATTGCCGATCATCAAGTGCACGGTCAGGCGGACTACTGGCCGATGTTGCGCTTCGTGTTGATGGAGTGTCTGGTGATCGTGCTGATATCGGCTGCACAGCGCGGCCTGTCGGCGCAGCAATCCCTGCTGCGAGCCCTGCTCGGGCAGCGGGTCAATGAGATGATACTGGAGAAAGCGCAGACCCTGTCGCTGGCTCAGTTTGAAGACTCCGAGTTCTACGACAAGCTGACCCGGGCCAGACGTGAGGCATCTGTACGTCCGCTCGCGCTGGTCAACAAGACCTTCGGTTTGATCCAGAACGCGATCTCAATGCTCAGTTTTGCCTTTCTGCTGGTGCAGTTCTCACCCTGGGCGATACTGGTGCTGTTTCTGGCTGCTTTGCCGGTGTTCATCGCCGAAGCCAAGTTTTCCGGTGATGCTTTCCGTCTGTTCCGCTGGCGCTCGTCCGATACACGGATGCAGATGTATCTGGAAACCGTGTTGGCACGTGAAGACAGCATCAAGGAGGTCAAGCTGTTCGGGCTCGGCAAACTCTTCCTGCAGCGCTACAAGGATATTTTCCACAAGCTCTATGCTGAGGACCGGCGGCTGACGTTGCGCCGTGATGGCTGGGGTTTTGCATTGGGCTTGTTGGGAACGCTGGCGTTTTATGGCGCCTATGCCTGGATAGTGATTGAAACCGTACAGGGACTGATTACGCTGGGGCAGATGACCATGTATCTGATGGTGTTCAAGCAGGGGCAGGCCGCGATCAGTGCCAGCCTCACGGCGATCAGCGGCATGTATGAGGATAACCTCTATCTGTCCAATCTGTATGAGTATCTGGAGCAGCCGGTGGAAGCTGATGCCGGTGACGCCACTGAAGGGCCTGATCCAGGAGACGGTATCCGTTTTGAGGAGGTCAGCTTCACCTATCCCGGCAGTCAGCGCCCTGCGTTGCAGTCTATATCCTTGCATCTCAAGCCCGGTCAGAGTCTTGCGCTGGTGGGTGAGAACGGTTCCGGCAAGACGACACTGATCAAGCTGCTGACACGTCTTTATCAACCTTCATCCGGTCGCATTCTACTGGATGGGCTGGATCTGAATGCCTGGGACCCGGTACGACTGCGTCAGCGCGTCGGGGTGATCTTTCAGGACTTTGTTCGCTACCAGTTGCTGGTCGGCGAAAATCTGGGCGCGGGTGATGTCGAAGCCTTTGATGATGAAACACGCTGGCAGGAAGCCGGTGAGTTGGGACTGGCCGATTCTTTTATTCGCGAACTGAATAAAGGCTATCACACCCAGCTCGGGCGCTGGTTCAAGGGTGGGCAGGAGCTGTCCGGCGGGCAGTGGCAGAAGATCGCGTTAAGCCGCGCCTTCATGCGCAGCGCAGCCGATATTCTGGTGCTGGATGAGCCGACGGCGGCCATGGATGCCGAAGCGGAGGCCACGATCTTTGAACATTTCCGCCAGCATACAACGCAACGCATGGTGATTCTTATCTCGCATCGTTTCTCCACCGTGCGTAATGCCGATCAGATCGTGCTGATCAATGCCGGGCGTGTTGTGGAGCGTGGCACGCATCAGGAACTGCTGGCGCTGAACGGGCGCTATGCCGACCTCTTCCATCTGCAGGCAAAGGGTTATCAACTAGACTGAATACGCAGCTATCGATCTCTGCTGTCGCTTAGAGACAGGTGTGTCGCAAATGGTGCGGGTCTTGACGGTGGCAAGCATCTGACTGAGCAAGGGTCAGACTAACATCGCACCAAGCATGGCAAAGTACCAGGAGTGCCGTCCTGGAGGGTATTTTGCTACACAATAAAAGACAGGAGATGCAGATGATCAACCGTGATGGCTATGCCCGTGAAGATAAACTTGATGCTTTTGATGCCGAACTTGCGGCGGCACTGAATGAGGAGCAAGAGCGCCAGGAAGTGCATATTGAACTGATTGCCTCCGAAAACTACGCCAGTGTGCGAGTGATGGAAGCTCAGGGCGGTCAGCTGACCAATAAATATGCCGAAGGCTACCCGGGCAAGCGTTACTACGGCGGTTGTGAAGCAGTTGATAAGGTTGAGGCCTTTGCGATTGAGCGTGCCTGCCAGTTGTTCGGTGCCAGCTATGCCAATGTGCAGCCACACTCCGGTGCACAGGCGAATGCGGCGGTCTTTATGGCGTTGGTATCACCGGGTGATACGATTCTGGGCATGAGCCTGGCACACGGTGGTCATCTGACGCACGGTGCTGCGCCTAACTTTTCCGGCAAGAACTACAATGCTGTGCAGTATGGTCTGAAGCCGGAAACCGGCGAGATCGACTACGAGCAGGTTGAAGCACTGGCGCGTGAGCACAAGCCAAAAATGATCATTGCCGGTTTCTCTGCCTACTCACTGGTGGTGGACTGGGCGCGTTTTCGTCGTATTGCCGACGAAGTGGGCGCATTCCTGTTTGTTGATATGGCACACGTGGCGGGTCTGGTTGCGGCGGGTCTCTACCCCAGCCCACTGCCTCATGCACATGTTGTCTCCACTACAACGCATAAAACCCTGCGTGGTCCACGTGGTGGTCTGATTCTGACTGCGCTGGATGACGAAGCGCTGCACAAAAAACTCAACGGCGCTGTATTCCCCGGTCAGCAGGGCGGCCCACTGATGCATGTGATTGCAGCCAAGGCCGTCGCGTTCAAAGAGGCGATGTCACCGGAGTTCAAAACCTATCAGCAGCAGGTGCTGGATAACGCCAAGGCGATGGCCGGCGTATTTATCGAACGCGGCTATGATGTCGTTTCCGGCGGCACCGAGGATCACCTGTTCCTGGTCTCCCTGATCCGTCAGGCGATCACCGGGAAGGATGCTGATGCTGCGCTGGGTCGCTCGCACATCACTGTGAACAAAAACAGCGTACCGAATGATCCACAGAGCCCGTTTGTCACCTCTGGACTGCGTATCGGTACCCCTGCGGTAACCTCTCGCGGCTTTGAAGTGGCTGAGTGCACGCAGTTGTCCGGTTGGATCTGCGATATTCTGGACGTGTTGGCTGCCGGTGAAGATACCGCTGCCATCGAAGAGCAGACTCGTGGCAAGGTGGCTGAGCTTTGCGCGCGTTTCCCTGTTTATACCGGTACCCGCGGCTGATACAGGCCCTGGAGCTTTAACTGGAGAGTTAGTATGCAGCGTTATTCAGGTTTCGGGCTGGCCAAACATGCCCTCACTCATCATGAGAACTGGCAGCGGATGTGGCGTAATCCCACACCGAAAAAGCAGTACGATGCGATCATCGTTGGTGGCGGTGGTCACGGTCTGGCGACCGCCTACTATCTGGCCAAAGAGCACGGTATGACCAATATCGCTGTGATCGAGAAGGGCTGGCTGGGTGGCGGCAACACCGCACGTAACACCACTATCGTACGCTCCAACTACCTGTGGGATGAGGCAGCTCATCTGTATGAGCATGCGATGAAGCTCTGGGAAGGACTGTCGCAGGATCTCAACTACAACGTGATGTTCTCGCAGCGCGGCGTTCTTAACCTGGGCCACACGCTTCAGGATATGCGTGATATACAGCGCCGCGTCAATGCCAACCGTTTGAACGGTATCGACGGCGAAGTGCTGGATGCAAAGCAGGTCAGCGAGATCGTGCCGATGATGGATTGCTCCGCTAATACTCGCTATCCGGTGATGGGTGCTTCCTGGCAGCCACGCGCCGGTGTGGCGCGTCACGATGCTGTTGCCTGGGGCTTTGCCCGTGGTGCTGACAGTCTGGGTGTGGATCTGCTGCAGCAGACAGAAGTGACCGGCATGCGGATCGAAGATGGCCAGATAATCGGTGTTGAAACCAATCGCGGCTTTATCGGTTCTACGCGTGTCGGTTGTGTCGCGGCTGGTAACTCCAGTGTGTTGGCGAAGATGGCGGGTATCAAACTGCCACTGGAATCGCATCCTCTGCAGGCGCTGGTATCTGAGCCGATCAAACCGATTCTGGATACGGTGGTGATGTCCAACCATGTTCATGGCTATATCAGCCAGTCGGACAAGGGCGATCTGGTCATCGGTGCCGGTATTGACGGCTACAACGGTTATGGCCAGCGCGGCAGCTACCCGACGGTTGAGCACACGCTGCAGGCGATCGTTGAGATGTTCCCGGTCTTTTCACGGGTGCGCATGAATCGTCAGTGGGGCGGAATCGTGGATACCTGCCCGGATGCCTGTCCTATCCTGTCGGCTACAAAAGTGAAGGGGCTGTTCTTCAACTGTGGTTGGGGTACTGGTGGCTTCAAGGCCACACCGGGCTCCGGCAATGTGTTTGCCTGGACGCTGGCCAAGGGCTATGCCCATCCGCTGGCGGCACCTTTCAGTATAGATCGCTTCCATACTGGCCAATTGATCGACGAGCACGGCGCTGCCGGCGTCGCCCACTGATTCGAGGGAATTCACATGTTGCATATCTATTGTCCCTACTGTGGCGAGCATCGCGAAGAGAGCGAGTTCCGGCCCAAAGGTCAGGCACACATCATCCGCCCGAAAGATCCGGTCAATACTTCGGACGAAGAGTGGGGTGATTACCTGTTTTTCCGTGAAAACCCACGTGGCATCCATCATGAGATGTGGGTACATGCCGTGGGCTGTCGCAAGTTTTTTAATGTCACGCGCGACACCGTCAGTTACGAAATTCTTGAGGTTTACAAAATGGGTGAGCAGCCCACAGTCACCGCTGCCACGCAGCAAAAAGGAGGTCAGAAATGAGCCAGATCAATCGTCTGACCCAGGGCGGCCGGATCGACCGCTCGAAAACGCTGAACTTCACCTTCAACGGCACCAGCTACACCGGTTTTCCAGGTGACACTCTGGCATCGGCTCTGCTGGCCAACGGTGTCGATATTGTCAATCGCAGTTTTAAATACTCGCGTCCGCGCGGTATTGTCGCCGCTGGTGCGGAAGAGCCCAATGCCGTGGTGCAGCTGGGTTCTACCGAAGCGGCGCAGGTGCCCAACGTGCGTGCCACACAGCAGGCGCTGTATCAGGGTCTGACGGCTGCAAGCACCAACGGCTGGCCAAATGTACAGAACGATGTGATGGGGCTGCTCGGTAAGCTGGGCGGCAAGATGATGCCGCCGGGTTTTTACTACAAGACCTTCATGAAGCCTGCTTCCATGTGGATGACCTATGAAAAACTGATCCGTAAAGCAGCGGGTCTGGGTCGCAGCCCACGCGAGAAGGATCCTGACATCTATGACCATATGCACCGTCATTGCGATGTGCTGGTGATCGGTGCCGGTCCTGCTGGTCTGGCCGCTGCGCTGGCAGCCGGTCGCAGTGGAGCACGCGTGATCATCTGTGATGAGCAGGAAGAGATGGGTGGTTCGCTGCTGGATTCTCGTGATCTGATCAACGGACAGGATCCTGCACTCTGGGCTGCAGTTGCGGTTGCCGAGTTGCTGGCGATGGATGAGGTGATGGTTCTGCCGCGCACCACAGCCAATGGCTATCATGATCACAACTTTGTCACTCTGCATGAACGCCGTACCGAGCATCTTGCCGATACTGCACCGCAGATCAACGGCCAGCCGCAGGCGCGTGCACGCATGCATCATATCCGTGCCGGACAGGTAATCCTGGCAACGGGTGCGCATGAGCGTCCAGTGGTATATGCCAACAACGATGTACCGGGCAATATGCTGGCTGGTGCCGTGTCCACCTATATTCGTCGCTATGGTGTGGTGCCGGGCAACAAACTGGTGCTGACCACCAGCAACGATTATGGCTATCGCGCTGCACTGGACTGGCATGAAGCCGGTCGTGAAGTGGTGGCTATTGTCGATGCGCGCGCCAATCCTGACGGCGATCTGGTCAAGGCCGCACGTGAGAAGGGGATTCGCATCATCACTGGTAGTGCGGTGTTTGAAGGCAAAGGCTCCAAGCGCGTATCCGGTGCCCGTGTTGCACGGATCGATCTGGACAACTTCAAACTGGCTGGCTCCGTTGAAGATCTGGTTTGCGATACCATCGCCAGTTCCGGTGGTTACAGCCCGGTCGTCCATTTGGCGGCGCACACAGGTGCACGTCCCGTATGGAGCGATGAAGCGATAGGCTTCCTGCCGGGTAAGGTCAAGGGGATGACTCCTGTAGGTGCTGCACGTGCTGTCTATTCATTGAGTGCTGTGCTCGCGGATGCTGTCGAAGCGGGTGCCAGTGCAGCTGCTGCCTGTGGATTTGAGTCCGGTGGCATTGAGCTGCCACAGGTACAGAGCGCTACAGAAGGTCCTGCCTGTGCGCTGTTCCAGGTACCGCATGAAAAGCCAACCATGCGTGCGCCTAAGCAGTTTGTCGATCAGCAGAATGATGTCTCGGCGGCAGCGATTGAGCTGGCCACCCGTGAAGGCTTCGAGTCTATCGAGCACGTCAAACGCTACACCGCGATGGGCTTCGGTACCGATCAGGGTAAACTGGGTAATATCAATGGCATGGCGATTGCCGCTCGCTGTATGGGTCAGACGATCCCGCAGACCGGCACCACCGTGTTCCGTCCCAACTACACCCCAATCACCTTCGGTGCGATTGCCGGCCGTCATTGCCGTGATCTGTTTGATCCTGAGCGTTATACGGCGCTGCAGCCATGGCACGTCAAGCGCGGTGCGAAATTTGAGGATGTTGGCCAGTGGAAACGCCCCTGGTACTTCCCGATTGGTAACGAAAGCATGCACGACGCCGTGGCGCGTGAGTGTCTGGCGGTGCGTGAAAAGGTCGGTATTCTGGATGCGTCCACACTGGGTAAGATCGATATTCAGGGTAAGGATGCACGTGAGTTCCTGGGCCGTATCTACACTAACAAGTGGGAAAAACTGGGTGTCGGCAAGGCGCGTTATGGTCTGATGTGTAAAGACGACGGCATGGTGATGGACGATGGTGTCACTACCTGTCTGGCGGAAGATCATTTCCTGATGACCACCACGACCGGTGGCGCAGCGGGTATCCTGGAGTGGCTGGAGTTGTGGCACCAGACCGAGTGGCCGGAGCTGGAGGTTTATTTCAACACCGTGACTGACCACTGGGCGACCATGACGATTACCGGTCCTCGTGCTCGTGATCTGCTGTCGGAAGTAACCGATATCGATCTCGACAAGGACAACTTCAAATTCATGGAGTGTCGTGAAGGTCAGGTGGCAGGTGTACCGGCAAGGGTTTACCGCATCTCCTTCACTGGTGAGCTGACCTATGAGATCAACGTGCAGGCCAACTATGCGATGCGGGTCTGGGAAGCGCTGTTCCAGCATGAAGCCAAGTATGGTCTGACGCCTTACGGCACCGAGACAATGCACGTGTTGCGTGCCGAGAAGGGCTTCATCATTGTCGGTCAGGATACCGATGGTTCGGTCACACCGGAAGATCTGGGCATGCAGTGGTGTGTCGGTTACGACAAGCCCTTCTCCTGGATCGGCCATCGTGCGCTGACTCGTCCGGATACCAAACGCGATGATCGCAAGCAGTTGGTCGGCCTGAAACCGGTTGATCCCAAAGTGGTGCTGCAGGAGGGGGCGCAGATCGTGCGTGATCCGAATCAGACCATCCCGATGAAAATGGTGGGTCATGTTACCTCCAGCTACTACAGCCCGGTCCTGAACTCCGGTTTTGCACTGGCGGTAGTGATGGGTGGGCACAAGCGGATGGGTGAGAAGGTCTATCTGCCGATGGCGGATGGCAAGACCCATGAAGCTGAGATTGTCAGCCCCATCTTCTTTGATCCAAAAGGAGCGCGCCAGAATGTCTAAGGTAGCCATTATCGATCAGTGCGCGGGTTCTGACATTCGCGCTGAGTCACCCCTGCACCACGTCAGTGTCCCGTCAGCAGCGGCCAATCCTGGTGTCGTGCTGGAGCAGAAACCGTTTCTGGGGCATATGACGTTGCGCGGGAATGCGGCTGATGAGGCTTTTTGCGCGGCGATCCAGCAGATGCTGGGTGTCGCGTTGCCCGTGCAGCCATCCGCGCTGGTGCACGATGCCAGTGGCGAAAACAGTATTCAGTGGATTTCGCCGGATGAGTGGCTGATCGTTGTGCCCGGTGGGCGCGAGTTTGAGATAGAGACAGCCCTGCATCAGGCATACAGCGGTCATTTTGCCATCGTTACCGTCAGTGGTGGGCAGACCCTGCTGACGCTGAGCGGTCCGAATGCTCTGGATGTGCTGCATAAATCCACCGTCTATGATGTGCACCCGCGCAACTTCCCGGTGGGCAAGGGGATCACCTCCAACTTTGCCAAGGCCACGGCGATTATCCGTCGTCCGAGTGAAGATGTATGGGAACTGATCGTACGTCGCAGCTTCTCCGACTACTGCTACAGCTGGTTGGTGGATGCTTCGCGCGAGTACGGTGTATCGGTCAAGGTATGATCCAACCGCTGCCGAGGGTGACCCCTTCGGCAGCCTAGAATTTTGTGTCCGGGGGACATTATGAACAATTCACCTGAAACCTGGATCCTGGCGGCACAGTGCCCCAGTCGGATCGGCACTGTCGATGTTGTTACTCGTTTTCTGCGCGAAGAGGAGTGCTACATCACCGAACTTAACTCTTTTGATGATCGCCAGACCCAAGGCTTTTTTATCCGTGCCGAGTTTCGCCCTCTGAGCGAGGAGTTCGATAGTGACTCTTTTCAGGAGCGATTTGCCGAGCGGGCCGCCGAGTTCGAGATGAACTTCGAGCTGACTGCTCCCGGTACGCGCATGCCGGTCGTGATCATGGTATCCAAGGCGGATCATTGTCTGAACGATCTGCTGTATCGCCATCGTATCGGTCAGTTGCCGATCGATATCCGTGCTGTGGTGTCTAACCATCCAGATCTGGAATCACTGGCGCAGTGGCACAATATTCCCTATCACTACTTCCCGATTACCGCTGATACCAAGGTTGAGCAGGAAGCGCAAGTGTGGCAGGTGATTGAGGAAACCGGTGCCGAACTGGTGGTGCTGGCGCGTTACATGCAGGTGCTGTCAGCAGATATGTGCGAGAAGCTTTCAGGCAAAGCGATCAATATCCACCACTCTCTGTTGCCAGGCTTCAAGGGTGCCAAACCCTATCATCAGGCCTATGCCAAGGGGGTCAAACTGGTCGGAGCGACAGCGCATTACATCAATACCGATCTGGATGAAGGGCCGATCATCGCTCAGGGTATCGAGTCGGTAGATCATGCACACTATCCCGAAGATCTGGTGGCGAAAGGGCGTGATATCGAGTGTCTGACGCTGTCGCGAGCAGTCGGCTACCATGTGCAGCGCCGCGTGTTTCTGCATGCGAACCGAACTGTTGTCTTTCCCAACTGATTTCTGACTGAAACAACAGGAGATTACGAGCAACTGCTGCACGCGTGATGACTAAGCGTGCAGCGGATTTTTCGTGGTGTCCTATAATAATGATAATGAGGAAAAAACATGTCCATCAGCGTATTTGACCTGTTCAAGATTGGCGTAGGGCCTTCCAGCTCTCATACTGTGGGTCCAATGCGTGCCGCCTACGACTTCATTGCCGAGCTGCGTGAGCGCAACCTGCTGGAGGCCGTGACCCGAGTGGAGGTACGCCTGTTCGGCTCGCTGTCGGCTACTGGTGTCGGGCATGCCACTGATCTGGCGATCATCATGGGGTTGATGGGTGAGCGCCCTGATGAGATAGATCCCGCCAATATCATACCGCGTGTAGAAACGCTTAAAGAGACGCAGACCCTGCTGCTCGATAGCCGCCTGCCGATCGGTTTTGACTGGGCGCGTGACATGCTGTTTCTGGATGAGGTGTTACCGCACCATCCCAATGCGATGCGCCTGACGGCATGCGATGACAAGGGTGAGCTCTACAACAATACCTACTACTCAGTCGGTGGTGGCTTTGTCGTCACTGAGGCGGATGCACAGGATGACCAGTTGGTGCTGCATCAGTCCCCCTTGCCCTACGAATTCAACACAGCGGAAGAACTGCTGCGCCTGTGCAAACAACACAATTTCACCATCAGTGAGCTGATGCTGGAAAATGAGAAGGTCTGGCGCTCCGAGGAGGAGATCCGCAGTGGCCTGTGTCGCATCTGGAAAGCGATGGCAGACTGTGTCGAAAGTGGCCTCAAGCATGATGGTATCCTGCCAGGTGGGCTCAAGGTGCGTCGGCGCGCTGCGGCGTTTTACAAGCGTCTGGAGGCTGTCGAACAGAACAAGAGCGTCATCGCCAGCAACTTCTCGGTCATGGACTGGGTTAATGTCTACGCGCTGGCGGTGAATGAGGAGAACGCCGCAGGTGGGCGGATGGTAACAGCTCCAACCAATGGTGCAGCCGGTATCATCCCTGCAGTGCTTTTCTACTACATGAAGTTTGAGCCGACCGCCTCCGAGAAGCATGTTGTTGATTTCCTGCTGGCAGCGGGTGCCGTGGGCATACTGTGCAAGAAAAACGCCTCCATCTCCGGTGCCGAAGTCGGCTGCCAGGGGGAAGTGGGGTCTGCCTGTGCCATGGCAGCGGCGGGTTTATGCGAAGTGCTGGGCGGTACGCCGGAACAGGTGGAGAATGCTGCTGAGATTGGGCTTGAGCACAACCTCGGTTTGACCTGCGATCCAGTGGGTGGGCTGGTACAGGTGCCCTGCATCGAGCGTAACGCCATCGCCTCGGTCAAAGCGATTAACGCCGCGCAGATGGCCTTGCGCGGTGACGGTGAGCACTTCATCTCTCTGGATAAGGTGATCCGCACCATGCGCGACACCGGCCGCGACATGCAGGACAAGTACAAGGAAACCTCGAAAGGGGGGCTGGCGGTTAACGCGATTGAGTGTTGATTTATTGTGAGTGCAAGGGGCTAGCTAGGCTCCTTGCCTTTCATAGGATGACCTCATATCATGTAAATGAACATAGGAGTTATTTATGTCAATTTATGAGTTAACGCAAAAAGTCAAAACCTCTGGTCAAAAAAGAACCCATGAGCAGCGCATGAAATTGCTCAAAGAGGCTCATGTGCTTGATGCTCGCGGTGGCTTTGACCGTAAATTCTTTACATCCTCAGACTCCGATGATCATTCAGCGTCTTCTACTGTTCAGGCATAATGTATTCATCCAAGCCCTCTATCGTTTATGGGTTTCATGGCTTAGACAAAGATGTAGCCATCAAAATTCTCAATCAGCAAACTCAATTCAAACATAGCACCAATAAATATGACTGGTTGGGTAGCGGTATTTATTTTTGGGAAAATAACCTCGAAAGAGCCCAACAATATGCTATTCAAGATAGCCAACGTGCTGCGTCGAATGTTCAGACTCCTTTTACTTTGGGGGCCGTTATAGAACTGGGAAATTGTTTAGATTTACTTGATCAACAATACAACGATTTTCTAGGCGTCGTGTATCAGCAATTGAAAGATGACTTGGAAGCCGAAGGCAAACCGTTACCGGTAAATAAGCCTTTCGGGAAATCAGATTTTGATTTTAAGGCCCGAGAGCTTGATTGCGCTGTGATTCGTTATGCCTGTGCGCTTGCTAAGGCGGAAGGTCAGCCATTCGACTCTGTAAGGGCTGCATTTATCGAAGGTGAGCCTCTTTATGAGGGGGCCAGATTTTTCTCAGAAAACCACATTCAACTTGCGATAATCAACCCTGACTGTATAAAAGGAATATTTCTGCCTAGAAAATCGTCAACTGAAACAGTGTTTGCTGATGAAAAGCCAAGTTGTTCACTTTAATTTTCAATAAGTTGAATTGCCATGGCGTTAGCGATGGTATGTGTTTTGAGAACAACCGGAATAAAACTTGCCTGTGGCTTGATCGAGCTTTCTGCAAGCCCTTATGGCATATATTGCCTTAATTCCAGCTCGTTCTGCTTTCAGGACTCAGCATCATCGGACTTAGCATTATCGGCGAGTTCCTTGTTCGCGTGAGAGCCGGTAATTGGAAAGGAGGCGGCGAAAGCAACCAATCTGACTTGCATGTTGTGCATTTTATCAGTGGCTTGGTCCACCATCTCTTGGGCAGCCTTGCTGCGACAACTCAGCCCCTTATCGAGATAGTATTCGGTATCAATCGAACCATCACAGCGGCGGCGAATTGTGGGAATATCGTTCATGTTGTCCTCCCTGGACATTTGTTGACTACAATTATGGAGGGACCTATCCAGCCTCGCTTGAAGGGACCCTGCTCTTTTCCTTTAGAGCTCTGAAGGAAGGCTTTAAAATGCTTGAGTCTGGACCATACCGAGCGCAGCCCAGAAATATGCGCTTCGCTTTTGCCGATTGTGAACTCGATCTCGATGCGCATGTGTTGCGCATGGCGGGTGACGAGGTGCGTGTGGAACCTCAGGTTTTTGACCTGATCGCCTGCCTGGTTCTGGCCCGCGGAAGGCTCTTGAGCTATGAGGATCTGATGACTGAGGTTTGGCGTGGCCGCATTGTGTCGGATGCGACCATCGCCAGCAGGATCAGCATGGCGCGCAAAGCGGTCGGTGACGATGGCAAGCGTCAATCGGTAATCCGAACGGTTTCGCGATGCGGGGTTCAACTTGCCGTTCCAGTCACTGAGTTGCCAGGTACCATGCAATCCGGCATGACGGCCACGTCTGATGATGAGAAGCACAATCAAACCATCCGCTACACGAAGTCCAGAGACGGAACTGGAGTCGCGTGGGCCGAGTGTGGCGAAGGCCCTGTTTTGCTTCGGGCTGGTTACTGGCTAGGACACCTCGAACACGAATGGTCCAGTCTGGTCTGGCGTCCACTACTTGATCGCCTTTCGTCAGGACGGCGGCTGGTTCGTTACGATCCGCGTGGTACAGGATTGTCTGACCGACAGTTGAACGGAGCGACCGTCGAACAACTGGTCGATGATATGGAGGCGGTTGCAGATGCAGCCTCGCTGGAGACATTCCCTGTTTTTGCAATGAGCCAAAGCGTTCCGGTAGCTCTCGCCCTTGCCGCAAGAAGGCCTGAACGAGTGAGCCGACTCATCCTGTTGAACGGGTTTGTGCAGGGCTCGACAGTCCGGGGCGAGATCGAGAAGACCGAGACCTTTGTGGGTATGATACGCGCCGGTTGGGGCGTTCCCGGTTCAGCCTTCATGCGCGCACTTGCGACGGTATACATACCGAATTCGACGTCAGTTGAACTCAATAGCCTCGTTCAGATGCAGGTCTTGTCTGCCACGGCTGACGTTGCGGTAGAGCTCCGACAGATCATCGGCAGGATTGATGTGCGTCATTGCCTCGAACAAGTGGAGTGCCCGACATTGGTCGTGCACTTCTCCGGTGACCAGGTGCAGCCGTCAGAACAATCCAGAATCATGGCGCAAAAGCTGAAGAGTGTGGAGTTCCATCTTATGGAGTCTCAAAACCACATCCTGATTCCCAGCGACCCGATCTGGGCGATCTGCCATGATGAGATCGATCGGTTTTTGGCGCTTGGCAACGCTGGCCCTTAGATTGCGCGACAGTTATCAGCACGCTCAGTTCGAGCTGTGCAGCCGAATAGCGAGGCGCGGGCTATTCAATGCTGAAACCACCGGCTAACCGATGGCCTACGTCACTTCTTACTGGCGTCTCCGAGCCCTCTGCCCCGGTTTTCAGGACTATCGTACATCGCTCGATTGCAGTGCTTCATGCACCGCTCGCCCATGGCGTACGACAATCTCGGGCAGAGCCTGGATGTCGTTGGCACCGGTATGGAAGTTAACGATACAGGCACGCAGGACGTAGCGCCCGCCGATTACGGCGTTGGAGATGAATGCTTCACCGGAGGACTGGAGTCGTTCGAGGAGCTCCTGGTTGAGCTGATTAAGGTAGGTCTCGTCGATTTCAGCCTTGAGGTTCGGTGGCACATAGCGAAATGTCGTGATGCTGAGGTCCTGGCTCATCGCCTCGAGTTCCTCGTACGCGTCGACCTGCTCGTAGAGCTCACGCGAGAGCTGGATGTCGTCGCCGATCATCCGCACATACCCATTGCGCCCGGCCTGCTGGAGGGAGAGCCATACCTTCAGCGCCCTGAAGCCACGCGAATTCTGCGGTCCGAAGTCAAAGAAATTGGTCGCTTCCTCCCCGAAGTGGTAATAGACAGGATGGTACGAGAACGCCTCTCGCAGGCGTTCGGAATGTCGAACCAGCACGCAGCCAGCCTCCAGTGGGGCGTACAGCCACTTGTGGGGGTCGAGCGCTACCGAGTCAGCCAATGCAAGCGCCCGGAGATCATCAGAGGCCGTCGGCAGTGCTGCTGCAAACCCTCCGTAGGCACCGTCGACGTGTAGCCAGATGCCAGCCTCCCGGCAGACACGGGCGATTTCGACCAGCGGATCCACGGCGCCGGTGCTGACCGATCCCGCAGTTGCGGCGACCATAATGGGCCGCGCACCGGCCCTTTGGTCCTCGGTAATGGCATCGCGGAGCGCGTCCACATTCATACGTAGCCGGGCGTCCACCGGGATCCAGCGAATGGCATGAGTACCCAGACCGGCGATATCGACTGCCTTCTGGATCCAGGTGTGGGTCTCGGTGGAAGCGTAAACCCGAAGTGTCGCGGCATTGGGTCCGCCGATGCCGGTGTCGCGTACTGACGATCCGAGCGCCGCTACTCGCGCGGTGAGCAGGCCCACGATGTTCGCCATATTGCCGCCACTGACCAGCAGACCCCCGCAATCCCGCGGATACCCGACTAGCTCTGCGATCCACCGCACGGTCTGGACTTCAATCTCGCTTGCCACCGGTGACAGCCGCCAGGCACCGACATTCTGATTGACTGCCGCCGCGAGAAAGTCACCGAGCATGCCGATCGGCGCGGGCGAAGACGTCACATAGCCCATGAAACGGGGATGGGCATTAAACAGGGAGTGATCGAAAAGCAGCCGCGTCGCGCGTTCCAGCAGCTCCCCGCTATCGGTGCCGTTTTCCGGCAGCGCTGAATCACCGTCGATCAGTGCACGGATCGCATCGAGCGAATCGTTTGGAGTGACAGGGCGCTCGGGTAATGACTTGAGAAAATCGGCGATGGAATCAACCAGCGCATGGCCTGTACGGCGGAACGACTCGGCGTCCATTGCCAGTGGCGCCTCGCGCCCCTGATCAGACTCGATTGCGGAATTTTCGGTTCCGTCATGCATGGCTCACCTCCTGTGCCTCGAATGCACGATGGCATTCCTGGTCGAGCATACCAGCTACTTAAAGTTGGTATCCAAGAACTTTCACGATAGTGGATTTCCCGTCAATTGCAAATTGCAAATTGCAACGAAACTATTCCATGCATAAACGGCTAAACCTATGTCATTCATAGCCGACCGGCGAAGCTCAGTGAATCCAACTGGTTCTGAATGCTGACTCGAATACCGCCTACGCGAGTTTCTTCGTCCACCAGTTTTGCATGCACCAGCATCAAGTTGCGGATCGCACGCAGGTGAATCGAAGCCATATCAGTGAGTCGGATGATGCCCATGTCGAACGAACATATCTATGCCGATGCCTACCAACCCGGTCAGATCGCGCAACGGGTCGAGCGTATGGGGTGGCGAAAGCGCAGGCTGATGCGATGACATTTGATGAAAGTCAAAAATCCCGACTGATCTATCTGCTATTGTATCGCCTCTTCATGTTATGAAAAGCGTGATGAAGAATGTGATAAAGAGCGTGATGAAAAGCAGAGGTGATATATGGAGCTGGTATGCCCCGCAGGGAATCTTCCGGCCCTGAAGCAGGCGGTGGATCAGGGTGCGGATGCGGTCTATTTCGGTTTCAAGGACGCCACCAATGCACGGCAGTTCATCGGTCTTAACTTCAACGAAGCCCGCGCGCGGGAGGGTATCGAGTATGCGCATCAGCGCGGTTGTCGTGTCTTCTGTGCCATCAATACTTATCCACAACCTGCGGGCTGGGAGAGCTGGGCGGCAGCAGTGGATAAAGCGGCTGCTCTGGGTGTGGATGCGCTGATTCTGGCGGATATCGGCCTGCTGGATTATGCCGCCGAGCGCCATCCGACGATCGCCCGTCACCTGTCGGTGCAGGGGTCGGCAACCAGTCATGAAGCGCTGAGCTTTTATCAGCGCCAGTTCGGCATCCGTCGTGCGGTTTTGCCGCGGGTACTGTCCATCACACAGGTTGAGGATCTGGCTCGACAGAGTCCGGTGGAGCTTGAGGTGTTCGCCTTCGGCAGTCTGTGCATCATGGCCGAAGGGCGCTGTTATCTTTCCTCCTATCTGACCGATGAATCCCCCAACACCTGCGGTGCCTGTTCACCCGCTAAGGCGGTCCGCTGGCAGGAGACTGATCAGGGGATGGAGTCACGCCTGAATGGTGTGCTGATCGATCGCTTTGCCGCGGGTGAGAAGGCTGGCTATCCAACGCTGTGTAAAGGGCGTTTCCGGGTGGAGGATCAGCTCTACCATGCGATAGAGGAGCCGGTCAGCCTCAGTACGCTGGATCTGTTGCCGAAGCTGCAGGAGATCGGAATCAGTGCGGTCAAGATCGAGGGGCGTCAGCGCAGCCCGGCCTATGTGGAAAAGGTCACGCGGGTCTGGCGTCAGGCGCTGGATGCTTTGGGCCATAATACATTGGGCCATGATACATTGGGCCAAGACACGACAACAACGGGTGATATGGCTCGCTGGCAGATACAACTGGGGCAGTTGTCAGAGGGCAGTATGACAACGCTGGGTGCCTATCATCGCAAGTGGAAGTAATAAGATTGTTAATGGAGGTGGCCGGATGAAACTATCCCTTGGGCCGATACAGTATTTCTGGGCCGCAGAAGTGGTACGGGACTTTTATCGACAGGTAGCCACCTGGCCGGTGGAGATTGTCTATCTCGGTGAAACCGTCTGTTCACGCCGGCGCGAGCTGAAGCTGGATGATTGGCTGGCGATCGCACGGTCGCTCAGTGATGCAGGCAAGCAGGTGGTGCTGTCGAGCCAGACACTGATTGAGTCGGAAGGCGATCTGCGCCATCTGCGAAGGCTCTGTGAACAGGCGAGTCATGATGGCGGCAACTGGTTGATCGAAGCCAATGATCAGAGTGCACTGCAACTGCTGAGTGAGCAGGAAGTGCCGTTTGTGACGGGGCCCTCGGTGAATATCTATAACGCACGCACGCTGGGACTGCTGCACAAGCTTGGATTGCAGCGCTGGTGCCTGCCGGTGGAGCTGTCCCGTCATACACTGGAGGCGATGCAGGCCAGCATTGCGGAGCAGGGGCTGGCGCTGGAAACCGAGGTGTTTGCCTATGGACATCTGCCGCTGGCCTGGTCGGCGCGTTGTTTTACGGCGCGCTATCATGATCTGCCCAAGGATCGCTGTGAGTTTGTCTGTCAGCGTTATCCTGATGGTCTGATGATGAGTTCGCAGGAGTCTCAGGAGCTGTTTGTGTTGAATGGCATCCAGACGCTGTCGGGAGCCTGCTATGATCTGGCAGACCAACTGCCACTGATGCAACAACTGCAGGTGGCCGTTGTGCGCCTGAGTCCGCAGGCCAGTGGCATGGCCGAAGTAGTGGCTCGCTTTGATCGAATCAGACGTGGTCAGCAGGAGCCCTCCGATCAGATCAGACTCAGAGACCTCCAACACTGCAATGGCTACTGGTTCGGTAAGCCGGGGATGGAGCAGTGTGCCTCGTCCCCCGGCCTCTCGTAACGTTTTTTCGACACGCAGGTATCAGGCGGCCGCTCTGCCCGAGTGGCTCGCCGTACTGCGAAAAGGCTTCAATGTTGCCAGCCGGGTGCGGTAAAGATGCTCCACACGTAGCAGCAACTTGCCGACAGGACTTTTATCCACCGACCACTCGATACTGTCGAGTAGATTCTTGACGCCGAGCCCGAGTTCGGTGTCACCCTCGACCTGTATCCGGCGCTGAAAAAACAAACCATCGGCATCTTCCTCCTTTCTGGCCAGTGTCATAAAGGCGGCCATATCACCCAGAATAGTGGCTTCGCCGGGTTGATCAACCAGGCGCAGTTGGTTATTGACAAGGGTGAAGGTCAACTCCAGTTCGATATCACGCAGCTTCAGGCTGATATAGCGCCCCTCCAACAGTTCAAAATCGCCTGCCTCCAGGTATTCGGAAAAGATCAGATTGAACTGCGGTTCCAGCAGCTTGCGTTTAAGCATCAGGGGCATGTGTCGGTTGATCTGATGTGACAGCGCGCGGGGTGTTGGCAGCCGTTTCAGTGGTGACAGGGGCAGGGGCATCAGGAATCTCTCCAGGTTAAGCAAGGGCGTTGGGGTTATTTTAGTCGCTTGTGATCTTCTCAAACATGACATTAGTCAAGGTTTATTCTGTTTGACGCTATATGATTAAACACAACATATAGTGTTTATATGCTCATTAAATTCAACATATGGTGTTTATATGAGAATCGAACAGAAGGAAGGAGTGGCTGCCAGTCAGGTGGATGTTCGCCACACGATCGAGGAGTATCTGCAGCGGCAGGACTGGCGCATCAATGCCAACGCTAATCAGGGCTACTCGCTGGGCGGCATGGTGCTGAATGTGGCGGGCAAGGTGATTGCCAACTACTGGCTGGATCAGATCTATGATCAGGAGATCGGTCAGGCGCATCGTAACGCTGATCTGCATATTCATGATCTGGATATGCTGTCAGGTTACTGCGCTGGCTGGTCCTTGCGGCAGTTGCTGTTTGAAGGTTTCAACGGCGTGCCGGGTCGGGCAGAGAGTACCGCGCCGAAGCATCTTTCCAGTGCGCTGGGGCAGATGGTCAACTTTCTCGGTACGCTGCAGAATGAGTGGGCCGGGGCGCAGGCGTTCAGCTCCTTTGACACCTATCTGGCGCCCTATGTGCGCGCCGATCGCTTGAGCTATACCCAGGTGCGCCAACTGATTCAGGAGTTTATCTACAACCTGAATGTGCCATCGCGCTGGGGTACCCAGACACCCTTCACCAACCTGACCTTTGACTGGGTCTGCCCGGCCGATCTGGCGGAGCAGGTGCCGGTGATCGCCGGGGTTGAGCAGCCCTATACCTATGGCGATCTGCAGGTGGAGATGGATCTGATCAACCGTGCCTATCTGGAGGTGATGCGTGACGGCGATGCCTGCGGTCGCATCTTTACCTTTCCGATTCCGACCTACAACATCACACCGGAGTTTGACTGGGATTCACCCAATACCGATCTGCTGTTCGAACTCACCGCGAAATACGGTTTGCCCTATTTTCAGAACTTTCTCAACTCTGATCTGAAACCACATATGGTGCGCTCCATGTGCTGCCGCCTGCAACTGGATGTGCGTGAGTTGCTCAAGCGTGGCAATGGTCTGTTCGGTTCAGCAGAGCAGACCGGCTCCATCGGTGTGGTGACGATCAATTGCGCGCGGCTGGGTTATCTCTACAAGGGTGACTGGCCAGCATTGATCGCGGAGCTGGATCGCCTGATGGGACTGGCGCGTGACAGCCTGGAGGTGAAACGGCGCTGCGTGCAGCAGTGGATGGATGACGGGCTGTATCCCTACACCAAACGCTACCTCGGCACTTTGCGTAACCATTTCTCCACGATCGGTGTGAACGGCATCAATGAGATGCTGCGCAACTTCAGTAACAGCAACAACAGCGACGACCAACTGAACATTGCTCAGGGTGAGGGACATAACCTGGCGCTGGCACTGCTGGATCATATCCGTGAGCAGATGCAGCAGTTTCAGGCGCAGACAGGTCATCTGTATAACCTCGAAGCCACACCCGCTGAGGGCACCACCTATCGATTTGCCAAAGAGGACCGGCAGCGCTTTGCCGATATTCTGCAGGCGGGAACGCCGGAAAAACCCTACTACACCAACTCCAGCCAGCTCCCTGCCGGGCATACGGATGATCCCTTCGAGGCGCTGAGTCTGCAGGATGAGCTGCAAAGCAGATACACCGGCGGCACAGTGCTGCATCTGTATATGCGTGAGCGGGTATCCAGCCCCGCCGCCTGCAAACATCTGGTCAAGGCATCACTGAGCCGCTTCCGTCTGCCCTATCTGACGGTCACGCCAACCTTCTCCATCTGCCCGGTGCATGGCTATCTGGCGGGGGAACATGAGTTCTGTCCGAAGTGCGATGACGAGTTGCTACGTGAGAAAAGGTTGGGAGAGAAAAGAAAGCAGATCCATTCATTGAATCAAACGGTCACAACGACCACACAACCCTGAGGAATCTATTATGAATAACATAATTGCCATGAACACTGAGACAACCCTGACACCTGTCACCCTGAATGATAACGAGCGCCAGCGCTGTGAGGTCTGGACACGGGTGATGGGCTATCACCGTCCCGTCAGCCAGTTCAATCCCGGTAAACAGTCTGAGCATGGTGAGCGTCGCCACTTTTCAGAGCACAGCCTGAGTCACTGAACCTATCTGACTTGAACAGAAACGGAGCAACGGTATGTCTACCAGAGCAGCAGATCATCTGGCAATTGCTGGCGTAACCCCCATCAGCACATTGGATTATCCCGATCATCTGGCCTGTGTGATCTTCACTCAGGGTTGTCCGATGCGGTGTGGCTATTGCCATAATCCACAGATGATCAGTCGACAGCAGACACCCGATGCTCCGCGCTGGTCGGACCTGCGCGTTTTTCTTGAAGAGCGTGCAGGTCTGCTTCAGGCCGTGGTGTTCAGTGGTGGTGAACCCACATTGCAGAGCGCTTTGCTGGCGGCAGTCAGAGAGGCGTTTACTCTGGGCTATAAAATCGCATTGCATACCTCAGGGGTTTATCCCCAGCGGCTAAAACCCTTGCTGCCCTATCTGAGCTGGGTCGGTATGGATATCAAGGCACTGCCTGAGGATTACGATCAGGTGTGTGGGCGGCGGGGACTTTATCAGGGCGTTGAGCAAAGCCTCGAACTGCTGCTGCAGTCAAAGGTGGCTCAGGAGGTCAGAATCACCCTGCATCCCAACGACTTCAATCTGGCAAAGCTGGCGTTGTTGCTGGAGCAGTTGCAGGAGATGGGCGTCAGACATTGCGCTATTCAACTGGCCAGAGGCGGGCAGTGTCTTGATCCCGCCTATCGTGAGTTATCCAATCCCTTCGATCCTGAGCAGCTACAGACACTGATCAATCATCTCTGTATGGGCTTTTCCAGGCTTGAGCTGCGTACTGGTTGATACCGAATTAATTTATTAACCCGGTGGTAATTTACATCTGATTTATGTATAATGCCTGCATGAATATTGACGCACGCAAGCTCAGCCCAGAGCAACAGGAACTTCTTAGGCAGAAGTCGATTCGACTCCGCAAGAGAGGCAAAACCTTCCGTGAAATCGGTCAACTTCTCGACGTTCACCCCGATACTGTCGGGCGCTGGTACAAGCGCTACGAGACAGGCGGTGCCGCCGCTATTGCGGTTCAAAAACGAGGCCCTAAAAACAAACCACGTCGATTGAGTGAACAACAGGAGCAGCAGGTCATAGAAGCTGTTCGCGACCAGATGCCAGATCAGTACAAGCTTGGTTTCGCCCTGTGGACTCGTCGCGCTATTGCTCAGTTGATCAAGCAGCTCTGGGGCATCGACATACCTGTCCGTACAATGGGGGATTACCTCAAACGCTGGGGCTTCACACCACAGAAGCCGCTGAAGAAAGCATGGGAGCAGAACCCCTCCCGTGTCGATGCCTGGCTGAAGGAGGAGTATCCCCAGATCAAAGCGCGTGCAGAAGCGGAGAATGCCCAGATTTTCTGGGGTGATGAGACGGGTATCAAGAACAACACCCAGCACGGTCGGAGCTATGCACCGGTGGGTCAAACTCCGGTCCAGCCACTGCCTGCCAAGCGGGTGTCGCTGAATATGATTTCGGCGATCACCAATCAGGGCACTGTGCGCTTCATGTTGTATGAGTCGACGATGACAGCCAAGGTGTTGAAGAAATTCCTGCGGGCCTTGATTGAGTCGACACCCGGTAAGGTCTTCCTGATCCTGGACAACCTGCGGGTACATCATGCCAAAGTGGTGAAACGCTGGCTCGAACGTAAGGCGGTTAAGCGCTATCTGGAAGTCTTCTTTCTGCCGGCGTATTCGCCAGAGCTGAACCCGGATGAGTATCTGAACTGCGATCTGAAAGGCATGGTACATAGTGGTCCGGCTCCTCGGACAGTGGACGAGCTGAAGAACCGAACTCGCTCCTGCATGCGGACACTGCAGCGACGTCCCGAACGGGTGAAAAAGTACTTTAACTCTGAGCATATAGCCTATGCTGCATAGTCGATCTAAAATGCCACCGGGTTAATAACAAACTCTAATCAGTTATATTTTTTAATGGTTCTCTCAACCAAAGCCCCCCATGAAAATCCATTAGGCCATTTGCTTTTGCTTTGGCAACTTGTTCAGGTGATCCAATGATAGACTCATAGACCTCAGCATTGTCTTCAGGTATCCATCCTATATTAGAAATCAAACAGTTATCCCAGAAACTTTTACTATTATTTGATCGTCCATAAATGATAGGGCAACCAATTTCTTTTGCCATTGCAATACGACTTATCAATCCAAAAAAGTCGTTCGGACTCAACCATGTGGACAGCATTCTTGGGTCTGTCGGTTGTTCGAAACAAGAACCGATTCGGACAATGGCTGTCTCGATTCCGTATTTTTCATAATACATCCTCGCAACGGCTTCACCAAAAACCTTAGACACGCCATAATAGCTATCAGGCTTTGGTATTGCATTCGCATCAATATTCTCCTCACAGCGATAAGCCCCCACGGTGTGATTAGAGCTGGCAAAAATTATTCTAGGCTTGTTACAGTTTAAGGCAGCTCGATAAAGATTATGGACACCAATGATATTAGCCGGAAAAATATCATCCCAGCTTTGTTCTGTTGAAACGCCACCTAAGTGCAATATTAAATCTGCACCTAAAACTGCACGTTTTACGTCAGCATAATTGGCCAAATCAGCGACAACACTTTCCTCATGATGTGATAGATCATTGATGGATGAGATATCACTAAGGCGGACATTATTTGCAATTCGATGGAGCATTGGTCTCATCAAACTTGCGACACCACCTTTAGCTCCGGTAATGAGTATAGTATCAATCATAACATTAATTTCCGAATAGCCGAGGCAGAGTTAATGATATTTCTGGTATGTAAGTTGTTGCCAAAAGAGCTATCAGAATAGAAAGATAAAAAGGCCATACTGTTCTCAATACACTCTCGATTTTGACTTTTGCAACAGCGCATCCGACAAATAAGCAGGCTCCTACAGGTGGAGTGGTCAGGCCCAACCCTAAGTTCATCATCAGGATCATACCGAATTGGACAGGGTCCATGCCAAACTCACGAACAACTGGAAGAAATATCGGAGTACAGATAAGAATCAGGGCTGCCATATCCATGAACATCCCAAGGACCAGTAAAGCAATATTTATCAAAAGCAAAATAGCTATTTTGTTATCTGAAATTGCTAACATTCCCTCTTTAATTATCAGAGGCACCTCATAAAGTGCCAGGAAGTAGGCAAATGCAGTAGCTGAACCCACGAGTATCATCACTAATGAGGTAGTCCGGGCCGCTTGTGTCAAGCTCTTCGTAAATGCCTCCCAGGTTAATGTACGATAGACAAAAAAAGTGACTAGAATTGCCCATATCGCGCCCATTGCAGCAGACTCAGTGACCGTAAATATGCCAGATAATACCCCACCAATGATGACAACAGCCGTCAGGAAGCCTGGAATAGCATATATAGCTGATACTATAAGTGCTCTGGCACCTGGAAAAGGTTTTGATGGATAGCCCCTTTTTACTGCTATTAACCATGCAGTGAATGCTAACATGATGCACATCAGGATACCGGGCACAATACCGGCTAAAAATAGGCTGGATATAGATACGCCTCCCCCAGCAGCCAGTGCATATAGAATCATATTATGGCTCGGTGGAATCATAATTCCCGCAATAGAAGAGGTAACTGTTACATTGACGGAGTAGTCATCATCATATTTTTGCTCTCGCATCATAGGAATTAACACCGAGCCCAAGGCAGATGTATCCGCAACTGCCGAACCGGAAATTCCACCAAATAGCATTGAACTAGAAACATTCACTATCCCTAGACCACCACGAAATCTTCCAACCAGGTTATCTGCAAAGACAACTAAACGCTTTGCAATTTGACCATGCATCATGAGCTCACCGGCAAATACGAAAAATGGTATAGCCAGTAAGGAAAAGCTGCTCATACCGGCAACCATGCGCTGGAATGTTAATAATGCAGGAGTGCCCTCATAGAATGTAGCACCTATTGCGGCAATCAATAATGAGAATGCTATTGGAAAACCAAGTGCCATAGTAATAATGAAGAGACCAATTAAAATGGAGATACCCATTAGTTTTTCTCCTCATTACGACTCAGCAGAATAATTTTTTCAATCATGAAGATCATAATCAATGCACCGCATATAACAAGTGGCAAATAGCGCATTCCCTGAGGAATGCCCAGTAGCGGGATCTTTCGTCCCCAAGTCCCTATCACAAGAGAAAATGAATACCAAGACATGAGTGCACCCACCATAAATAATGAAGTGGTAGTCAGGAAATCCAGGAAACGCCGTACTCTGGGTGACAGAAAGTCAACAAAGAAAGTAATACCAAGGTGGAAGTTTTCTCTCAGCCCAACAGCAGAAACAGGCAGCACAACAACTAAAACGAGAAGAAGTGCAAGGTTCTCTGCCCATGTAGGGGAATCATTAAGGATGTAGCGTCCCCAGACCTGATAGCCCATAAGAATGATGAGAAAAATCAGGGCCAGGGAGGCCAGTGCGATGATAATTTTAGTTATCCAGTCGAATATGACCATTTCATGCACTCTGGTAATGAGTTTGAACAACCCTCTCTCGAGGGCTGTTGTAACTAGCGATACTTTTACTCGACCGATTGGATTTTAGAAAGGATATCTTTGACCTCTGGATCAGTAGCAAACTCAGCATAAACAGGCTGCATTGCATTGATGAAGTCTGTTTTGTCGTCCAACTCTACAATAGTTGCACCAGAGTCACGAATTATCTGTTCAGATTTCTCCTCACGTTGCGCCCAGAGTGTACGCTGTAAATCAGCACTGTCTCGCGCACTTTGTTTGAATATCGCTTTTTCTTCGTCTGATAACTTATTCCAAACAGACTTGTTGATAGCAAACACTTCCGGGACGATGGTGTGCTGGTCGAGCAAGTAGTATTTAGCTACCTGATAGTGACTGGTCGATTCGTATGAGGGCCAGTTATTTTCTGCACCATCAACAACTCCCGATTGGATCGAAGTATAAACCTCACCGAATGGGATCGGAGTGGCGTTGGCACCAAGCGCCTCGACCATGGCCACATTAACATCAGAGTTTTGCACTCGAATCTTTAAACCTTTGAGGTCATCAATTGAGTTCAGTGGCTTATTGGCATAGAAAGACCGGGAACCACTGTCGTACCACGCTAATGCAACCATATCAGCTGCTTCCATAGCTTTGCCGATTTCATCTCCGACAGCCCCATCCATAACGCGGTGCATGTGCTCTACAGATTTGAATGCATATGGCAGTGTTGTGGCCTGAGTGGCCGACACTATGTTGTTCAGTGGAACCAGATTAAACACTGCAAAGTCTACTACACCGAACTGAAGAAGCTCAATGGCATCGTCTTGTTGGCCAAGCTGTGCTGAATGATAGGCTTTTGGCGTGTAGCTCCCATTGGTACGTTCTGCAATCAGTTTCCCAAATTCATCCATGGCAACTGATACTGGATAGTCAGGCTGGTGTCCATTCCAGCCTTTCAGCTCTTTGGCTTGAGCAGTGATGACAAGGGCTGCAGCACTGATGGCTATGACTGTTTTGAAAAACAACGGATGAAGTTGCATCTTTGTATCTCCTTGGTTTATTTTTATTGTTACTATTGGCAGTTAAGTTATGTCTTGTTGTTTTATCTTGTCATACAAGTTGTGTCAAGTCTGTCGTTACCATTTTTCTTTGAGTAAGCGTATGAGCAGTACTTCAAAAAGTGAAAGGGCCAATCTGGTTGTCAAAATTTCCAAAGAGTTGATGGATCAGATCACAGGTGAGCTCTATGCCATCGGTGATAAGTTGCCTAGTGAGTCTTATTTGTCTGAGACCTACGGCGTTAGTCGAACAGTCGTAAGGGAAGCCATCGCCTCACTACGAGCCGGTGGTATTGTTGAGACCCGCCAGGGTGCTGGAGCCTTCGTGGCCAGCAAGCTTAACTTTGGTCAGAAAGGATTCAGGCCAATTGATTTAGCAAGGGTTTCGTCAATTATAGAGGTGCTCGAAATGCGCATCGCTGTAGAGTCGGAAGCTGCAGCGCTTGCCGCAGAGCGACGTTCACCAACTCAGGCAGCCAAAATAGTTGAAGCCGTTCGGAAGTTTGGTCACAGGGTAGAAAGCGGGGAAAACTCGACGAAGGAAGACTTTGAATTCCATGCTGTAATTGCCGAAGCGACAAATAACAGCCGCTTCATTGAATTTTTGGATATGGTTGAAGCTGCCATTAGCCCGAGGAGTCAGTTAGATGGACCTATGTCGGATGTGACGCGTGACAAGGCATACTTTGAAAACATCTACAAGGAACACAAAAAGATTGCAGATGCTATTTATGCGAAAGATGTGAGGGGTGCCAGGCAAGCCATGCGGGAGCACATTAGCGGCACCTTGAATAGATATGCAGATTTACTGATATCTGGAAACTTGTAAGACAAGTGTTGACAAGATGGTATTCATGAGTTCAATCTAGCGGCGTAACCAATTGCTAGGAGTGAACTCATGACACCATT
Organism: Nitrincola salilacus; assembly: GCF_046271865.1. Classification (NCBI taxonomy): domain Bacteria; kingdom Pseudomonadati; phylum Pseudomonadota; class Gammaproteobacteria; order Oceanospirillales; family Oceanospirillaceae; genus Nitrincola; species Nitrincola salilacus. The sequence continues at coordinate 4,433,533 of NZ_CP176580.1, read as the reverse complement.
AGAGTTAAAAGAACATCTTGGATCAGGCTTGCTATCCTTCCCTGTTACACCCTTCGACAGTGATGGAAAATTTAATCCGGAACCCTACGCCGAACACTTGTCATGGCTGAGTCAGTACGATGCCAAAGTCCTCTTTGCGGCTGGAGGTACTGGAGAATTCTTTTCACTTTCTCCTGAAGAAATTCCAGAGATAGTGTCTGTTGCAAAAGCGTCTGCTGGCGGATTACCGATTGTTTCTGGCTGTGGTTATGGTACCCGTTTGGCGGTTCAAATAGCTCAGGAAGCCGAGCAGGCAGGTGCGGATGGCATTCTTTTATTACCACACTATTTGATTGATGCTGGGCAAAATGGTCTTTATGCCCATATCAAAACAGTGTGTGATGCTGTTTCAATCGGAGTGATGGTTTACAACCGTGATAACTCTCAATTATTGCCGGAAACATTAGCTCGACTTGCTGATGAATGTCCGAACCTGGTGGGTTTTAAAGATGGTACAGGCAATATAGGTCTCGTTCGGAAGGTCACCGCAAAATTAGGCAACCGATTGACTTATCTCGGTGGTATGCCTACCGCTGAGCTGTTTGCAGAAGCCTATCTTGGTGCCGGATTTACTACTTACTCTTCGGCTGTGTTTAACTTTGTGCCGAAGCTGGCCTGTGATTTCTACCGTGAATTAAGGGCCGGTAACATTGAGTACACCACAAAAATTCTTAATAGCTTCTTTTATCCCTTTATGGAGATCAGGGATAAAGAAAAGGGATATGCCGTATCTGCAATTAAAGCAGGCGTAAGACTTCAAGGCTTTGCCGCTGGCTCCGTGCGCTCTCCTCTGACAGATCTCACAAGCGAAGAGGAGTCCATGTTACTGCAACTGATTGAGGCTCATCGCTAATGCGTATCGTTGATGTTCAAACTCATCTGCTGGACTATGCATTACCCACTCCGTTTGAGAGTGCCTCAATGCGCTTTGATCGAAGACAACATCTACTGGTAGAAGTTGTTTGCGATAATGGTCTGATAGGTTGGGGAGAGTGTCTTGGACCTGTATTAATGAATGCGGCGGTTGTTGAAGCCTACAAAACGCGAATAATCGGGAAAGACCCTCTCGAAACAGAGAAAATCTGGTTAGACCTCTACCATACTTATCGTGATCAAGGCCAGCGTGGCATCAGTATCACCGCGCTCTCCGGCATAGACATAGCATTGTGGGATATCAAAGGAAAGTTCTTTAAAAAACCTGTTTCTACCCTGCTGGGAGGACGTTTCCGTGAGTCCGTCAAGGCCTACGCCACTGGTTCATTCAAACTGCAAGGGGTTGATCGAATCAGCTCTGTCGTTCAGGAAACGCTTGGTTATAAAGCTGAAGGCTTTCATGCGATCAAGATGAAAATTGGTTTCAACAAGGAAGAGGATCTGGAATTGATTCGTCAGGTGCGTGAGGCTGTTGGTCCCGATATGAGACTGATGATCGACGCCAATCACGGCTATCAGGTGGATGAGGCTATAGCAGTAGGCATACAGGCTTCGCAATATGATATTGACTGGTTTGAAGAGCCCATCGTTCCAGAGTGGTTGGACGCCTACCGGGACGTTAAGAAAGGACAGCCGATCCCGGTAGCTGCGGGAGAAACCTGGCATTCTCGCTGGGGGATGCAGCAACCTATTCAACAGCGGCTCGTGAATATCATTCAGCCAGATGTCTGCGGAGTCGGTGGCTTTACCGAAATGAAACGGGTTGTTGATATGGCTCAACTGGTGGGAGTGCGTGTTGTTCCACACGTGTGGGGGACCGCCGTTCAGATCGCTGCCAGCCTCCAGGTAATGGCGAACTTACCTCCGGCACCAGTACGTATCGACCCGCTGGAACCAATCTTTGAATTTGATCGGACGCATAATCCGTTCAGGCAGGCTGTTGTTCATACACCGATAGAACACGTCAATGGCATACTGCAAATTCCCGATAAGCCAGGGTTGGGTATTGAGATTAATCGTGAGGCATTAGAAGAGTACCGGTTGAAGCCATGATCGAAAGAAAATTAACCGGGCAGCCATCTAAATTCCCAGCCATTCCAAAATTGACTGACTGTCAGAATCACATCTACGCGCCTGGCTTCCCTCGTGTGGAACCAGGGCCTGAAGTACCAGCAGGATGTCCAGGCTTGGATGAGTATCTGCACCTGAGCAAATGGCTTGGGATAGAGAGAACTGTGATAACGGTTGGTAATGCCCATCAGACGGATAATCGATGTTTAGTTGATATTCTTGGAAAGATCCCTCTCCCTGCAACAGGGGTTGCCGCATTCCAGCCTGACATCCTTCCAGTCGAGCTTAATTGGCTAAGAGAACGTGGCATTGTTGGAGCCCGGATCATGGATCTCCCCGGTGGGGCGGTACCTTTTACCGCATTGGCAGGGATTGATCGTCTCACCCGTGTCAGAGATATGATGATTGCCATACAGTTTGATGGCAACACACTGGCTGACAAGTTCGCACAGCTGATGAACGTGCGTTCACGATTCGTCATTGATCATCATGGCAAATTCTTTAAACCAGTTAGCCCGCACGGCCCCGAAGTCGACATGATTAAGAAGCTACTGGATAAGGGTAACTGCTGGTTTAAATTTGCGGGATGTTACGAGTCTTCGATTATGGGTGGTCCTCATTATGATGATGTCGCTGAAATTGCCCTGGTGATTTCTGAGTATGCGCCCGAGCGTATCGTCTGGGGCACTAATTGGCCACATAACTCGTGCACAACAACACAGACTTACCCTGATGACATGACTCTTCTTGATTTGGCATTAAGCTGGATTCCAGCGAAATATCATCAAAAAGTGTTGGCAGAAAATCCTGAGGAGTTATATGGATTTTTCAGGCATTAACAGATCACGGTATCCGGAAACGCAACAGTATTCAGGAGGTATTTTGTGAACATTACAGGCGAAATGATTATAGGCTTCCGCTCAGTCAGGGGCACTGAAAAAGGGATTCAAGCCGTTAACCCTGCGACTAACGAACTTTTAGCACCAGTATACTTGAGTAGTGGGAAAGATAACCTTGATGAAGCCTGTCGTTTGGCTGATGCAGCGTTTGATATATTCAGGGAAACATCACTTGAAGAGCGAGCTGCTTTCTTAGAAGAGATCGCAAACCAGATCATGGGCATAGGTGATGAGTTAATTCTTCGCGCCATGTCTGAAACGGGATTGCCTCGTTTGCGTCTGGAAGGCGAAAGGGGGCGGACAGTCAATCAACTAAAACTCTTTGCTGATGTTGTCCGTAGCGGTAATTGGTTAGATATCAGGATCGACCAGGCATTGCCAGACCGCCAGCCACTACCCCGATCAGATCTTCGCCAGCGACAAATCGCGTTAGGTCCGGTCGCCGTATTCGGCGCATCAAACTTTCCCCTGGCATTTTCAGTCGCTGGCGGGGATACCGCATCAGCCCTGGCGGCGGGCTGTCCGGTGATAGTTAAAGCCCATTCTGCTCACCCTGGAACGTCTGAATTGGTCGGTAGAGCCATTCAGACAGCCGTGAAATTAAAAGGCCTTCCGGAAGGCACCTTCTCGATGTTATTTGACTCAGGAACGTCAGTAGGTGCCGCTTTAGTTGCTCATCCTACCATTAAAGCCGTAGGTTTTACGGGCTCTCGTGCGGGCGGTACCGCATTGATGAAGATAGCATCTGAACGTGCCGAACCTATCCCGGTCTATGCAGAAATGTGCAGCATTAATCCCGTGTTTTTGATGCCGGCAGCTTTGCAAGCTCGAGGCGCGGAGATTGCCAAAGAATTTATCAGCTCTTTGTCGATGGGGGCAGGCCAGTTTTGTACCAACCCTGGTTTGGTGATTGCTGTTGATGGTGATGAGCTGGATGTTTTCATGGAACACGCATCAAATGAGCTGGTTAAGGTCGCAGCACACACTATGCTGACCCCTGGTATTTGTGCAGCGTATAGAAATGGCGTCGATCGCCTCAAACACCACCCCAAGGTGACGGCGGTAGGCGAAGGGCAAACAGGTACTGAATCCAATCAATGTCAGGCAGGGCTCTATGAAGCAAGCACCGAAGATTTCCTCAGTGATGCCTCCCTCTCTGAAGAGATTTTTGGTGCAAGTTCCCTGGTGGTTCGTTGCCGGGATATAAGTGATTTTAATCTCATCGCAGAGAGCCTGGAGGGGCAACTGACCGCGACTCTTCAATTAGATATGGAGGATTATGATTCGGCAAGATCATTACTTCCTGTTTTGGAACGTCGCGTTGGACGGATCTTGTGTAACGGATTCCCAACCGGTGTAGAGGTGTGTCATGCCATGGTTCATGGCGGGCCATTCCCCGCAACATCTGATCCCCGTATGACCTCGGTAGGTAGTGCTGCAATCAACCGATTTTTACGGCCTGTGTGTTACCAGGACTTTCCCGATGAGTTAATTCCGAATGCACTCAAAGATACGAACCCACTAAGGCTGTCCCGGCTTATCGACGGACGGCGGCAGATTTAAATCGGAATCCGTGACTTCGCAGAAATATCCTGTACAGACTAGTCATTGCCTGTGAAGTCACGGAAGCAGTAAAAAATACTTATAAGAAGAGTGGCGATGATTACGAATCTGAGTTTTCGTATCAAGCTTTTGATATTGTTGCTGTCGGTGATGACCGGCGTTGTTCTGCTCGCGGCAGTCGCCTTCAAGGGGCTGCAGACACAGTCTGCGGCGGGCCATCAACTGCAGCTGCTGTCTGCGATCAAATCCAATGTTGATACGCTGGCACTGTCGATGCTGGAGAGCTCGGAGCAGCTACGTTATGTCAGTGATGCCAGCTACCCGGCCTTTACCCGTCTGCTGACCGGTCACCGGCAGCAGTTCGTCGCACAGTTGCAGGTCGATATCCGGCGCCTGCCTGACCTTTCAGACCGCGTGATGCTGCAGGTCACCGAGGAGCTGCTGATGCGCTATTTCGACACGCTGGAGCAGGTGTCGGCGCAGCAGCAGGCAGCCGGTTTCGATATCCAGTCCGGGCAGCGCGGTGCAGTGCTACGGGCCGGGGATACGGTGATGGAGAAGATCTCCTTCCTGTCGATGGTGCAGAAGGCATTTCTCAGTGTCCGTGATGCCGAGCGCCAGTATCTGTTCGATGCCAGTGCCGAGCATGAGGCGCAGTTCGAGCAGCAGTACGAGGCGTTTCTGGAACCCTTCTCCGCGCTCGGCGGCCTGGAGGAGATGTTCGGAGAGCACACCGATGCCTATCGGGCGGAGGTGGAGCGCTTCACGCAGATAAGTGGCGAGCTGGAGATAAGACATGGTGAGTATCTGCAGGCGAAGCAGGCGTTCAGTCAGCAGCATGCGCAGATCTCCGAGCGGCTAACCGAAGCGGTGGCCAGGGCGCAGGAGGCGGCGCAGCGCAGCTCGGGTCAGGCCGGTGCCACGCTGCTGCTGGTCGCGCTGGTGGTCGCATTCGGCACGCTGTTGATGTTGCTGCTGATCGGGCGTAGCGTCAAGTCCACACTGGCGGCAACCATCCGGGATCTGGGACGGGTCAAGGAGGGGGATCTGACAGTACGGCTGGCGGTCAACAGCCAGCGTAATGATGAGTTTGATGCCCTGTGCCGGTCGGTGAATGAGATGTCGTCAGGGCTGGGGCTGGTGATCGGCGATGTGATCCGGATCGGCGCGGATGTTGATCGCCGGGTAGCAGATCTGAATGGTGAGCTGGACAACATCGCCGACAGCAACCGCTCATTGAGTCAGCAGACCAACTCGCTGGCCGCCTCCACCGAGGAGATCTCTGCAACCATTAGCGGTATCTCCGATACCACTGCCCAGTTGAGCGGACAGTCGCGCGAGACGCTGAACGCTTCCAGTTCCGGTGCCGATGTTCTGCTGCGCCTGCTGGACAACCTGACTGAATCCAACCGGATGGTGGATCAGACCGGTCAGCAGTTGAATGCACTCGGGCAGTTGTCGCAGGATATCGACAAGGTGATCGGCATGATCAATGATCTGGCCAATCAGACCAATCTGCTGGCGCTGAATGCTGCGATAGAGGCGGCGCGGGCCGGTGACGCGGGGCGCGGTTTCTCGGTGGTGGCCGATGAGGTGCGGTCGCTGGCCGAGAAAACGGTGGATGCCACCTCGCGCATCACCGAGATCGTCAGTGCGATTCAGCACTCTACCGGCAGCACCATCCAGTTGATGAACTCCTCGCAGGAGAAGCTGCAGGCCAGCGAGCAACTGGGCGGACAGGCGGAGCGGGCGATACGCGAGATCGAATCGCATGCCGAAACCAGCTTTGCCTCGGCGGCGCAGATGGCACACTCGGTGCTGGAGGTGGCAAAGACAGCACTGCATATGAGCCAGGAGATGGCCTTCATCGCCCAGCGCTTGCGCAGTGATACCGATTCGATCCAGACCATCGCCAGCAACACCCGCCAGATTCACGATATGTCAACCGATCTGAGCCGAAAGGCGTCGGGTTTTCGGGTAGCGTGATTCCCTTGCACAAGGGCGGAGTTATTTGGTCTCTGCCCTCAGGTTGCTTTTGAGCCGTTCGCGGTCAACTCCTGCTCCTCAATCATCCGATCAACAGATGACACATAGTACTCATCATCAAACGCGCCCTCGGGCTCTTTCAGCCAGATAAAGCAGATGATCCAACTGATCAGTGCTCCGCCGGCAATGATGTAGAAAAACTGTGAGGGAGTGACAAAGGTGAATATAGTCAGGTAGACCACCGCACCCACATTGCCATAGGCACCTGCCATGCCGGATATCTGACCGGTCAGGCGACGCTTGATGGATGGAATGATACCGAAAGTGGCGCCCTCTGCTCCCTGTACGAATACCGAGGTGAAGATGGTGATCGCAATCGCCACGATCAAGGGCCAGGATGAGTTCAGCATGCCCATCATCAGGAAGCCGACACAGATCCCGAACATGTAGCAGAGCATCACGAAGCGCCGGTTGCCCATGCGATCCGACACCATGCCGCCCATGGGGCGTGCGACGAGATTGACGAAGGCAAAGGAGGCGGCAATCAGTCCTGCCGCAGCGGCGTTCAGCCCCCAGGTCTCTTCGAAAAACATCGGCAGCATAGAGACCACCGCCAGTTCGGCACCGAAGTTGGCAAAATAGGTAGAGTTGAGTGCGGCAACACTGGTGAAGGGGTACTTGTCATCTTCGGGTACACCCTTTTTCAGGATCGGGATATTAACGCGCAGTATCTGTACGATCTGGTAGATAACTATGGCAACGATCACCAGATAGGCGATCAGGGCCCCAGTTGCAGATATGTATCCCATCATCTGAATGCGCCAGACCAGAATCGCCAACACACCCACCAGCGGTATAGTCCAGATGATCAGCTTGATCATATCGCCCCAGGTGCTGACTTCCAGCGCGGCGGCCTTGCGTGGTTTTCTGTGTGCTTTTTCATCCGGGCCATCAGAGATGGCGAACCAGTAGTAGATGCCATAAGCGGCCATGACCACGGCGCTCTGTGCAATCGCCCAGCGCCAGCCTTCGTCACCGCCGTACATGGTCAGTGCGATAGTCGGCAGTGACATGGCGGCGGCGGCCGAGCCGAAGTTACCCCAGCCGGCGTAGAAACCCTCGGCAAATCCGATATCCTTGGGTTTGAACCACAGGGCAGTCATATGGATACCCACCACGAAACTGGCCCCGATGGAGCTCAGCACCAGACGCGAGATCAGCAACTGCATCATGGTGTCACCGAAGGCAAATACCAGGGCGGGGATGGACATGGTGACCATCAGAATCGAGAAGACTCTGCGTGGGCCGAAGCGGTCCAGCGCCATCCCGACCAGTATCCTTGCCGGTATGGTCAGGGCAACGTTGCAGATGGCGAACAGGCGGATATCGTCGGGCGTCAGCCAGTCGACACTTCTGAGCATGCTGGATGCCAGAGGTGCCATGTTGAACCAGACATAAAAAGTGATAAAAAACGCAATCCAGGTCAGATGCAGCGCTCTGATCTCCGGATTGCGAAATTTGAAAACGGCGGAAACTTTCATGACGGCATATCCTTTAAGGGCTGGGCAGTATCAACAGTGGGCATTCAGCACGGCGTGCCAGAAATGAACTCACGCTGCCGAAGGTCATGTAATCCAGTTCATCCACGAAATAGCTCAGTGACTGGGCAATGAAGCCGCCGTCCGGCTGGTGGCTGTGTCGGGCAATGACCAGCAGATTGGGTACCCTTTTCTTTGTCGCCTTCAGAATCATCTTGCGCGGGTCACCCTCTCCCAGCATGATTTCGCAATCGAGCCCTTCATCCTGGACAAATTTCATACCCCCCTCTATCGCCTGTTTCAGTTCTCGGTACTCCTGCTGAAACAGCTCCTCATTGGCATCTGTTGAATCGAGTGGGTTTTCCGCCACACCGATCAATATGATCTGCGGTCGCATCGCGCCAAACAGCGTCAGCACTTGTGCCAGCGCTAGTTTGGCGTTGCGGGAACCGTCGTACGCAACCATAATTTTCATCATCAGTACTCCCGTGCGTGATCCGGCCAGCACTATCTGGCTGGCCGGGAATCGGGTTGATCAGGGGTTTTTCACATAGGCGTTCTTGCGCAGGTAGAACCACCAGTTCACCACCAGACAGAGCGCGTAAAACACGGCAAAGCCATACATCGCCATCTCGGGTGTGCCGGCTTGAATCTGCTCGCCCATCACGCGCGGAGCGATAAAGGCGCCATAGGCGGCAACGGCTGAGGTCCATCCCAGAACAGGTCCTTTCTGATGCATGTCGAAGATCACGCCGATGGTGCGGAAGGTGGAGCCGTTGCCGATGCCACTGGCCGCGAACAGCACAATGAACAGCAGCAGGAAGGCGGCAAAGTAGGCATTGGGATCAGTTGAGTTGTAGGCCAGCATCATCACATAACCGGTGGCGACGGATGCAAACACCATCACAACCGAGATAACCTGAGTCACAATGGAGCCGCCCACCTTATCGGAAATCCAGCCACCGAGTGGACGTATCAGGGCTCCGACAAAGGGGCCTATCCAGGCCCAGGTCAGCGCGCTGGGGCCGTCGGGGTTGCGAATACGGGTTACTGTGCCATCGGCAGCGATATCCATCATGTTACCGAAGATTACTGTGATCGACAGGGGCAGGGCCGCCGAGAAGCCGATGAATGAGCCGAATGTCAGGATGTACAGCACGGTCATGGACCAGGTGTGCTTGTTGTTGAAGATGGCAAACTGCTTCTGAATATTGGGTTTGATATCACCCGGTATCATGCGCAGCATCAGCAGGGTGATCACAATGGTCAGCGGCAGAGCGACCCACATATTGAGAATGCCGAGACCAACAGGGCTTGGCAGAAAGAGATACAGGCCGATGGCAGCCGCGATAAATCCGACCAGATAAAGGCCGATGATCTTACCGAAAGCTCCCAGTGTTGAACCTGGATCCGGTGTAATAGTGCGTAGGTTGTTCATGCCGAACCAGCCGGCAAAGGCCAGTGGAATCAGGAATACCAGCCAGATAAGCCCGGCATTCTGGATCCAGGTGGGGGTGCCGACTTCAATGCGACCGATCAGTGTGCCGCTGGCGCGCTGCAGTTCCAGTGGGTCACCGGCGATCACGCCGAATACACCGGCGGTCATCACCAACGGAATCAGGATCTGCATGGTGGTGACACCGAAGTTACCCAGCCCGGCATTCATGCCCAGGGCATAACCCTGCTGGCTTTTCGGGTAGAAGGTGCTGATGTTGCTCATCGAGCAGGCAAAGTTACCGCCGCCGATGCCGGACAACAACGCCATAAGCTGGAAGACCCACAGGGGAGTGGTGGGATCCATCAGTGCCAGACCGGTACCGGCGGCAGGGATCATCAGCAGCGCCGTGGTCAGGAAGATAGTATTACGCCCCCCGGCGATGCGGATCATGAAGGAGGCGGGTATCCGCAAGGTTGCCCCGGATAAGCCCGCAATCGCGGTCAGTGTGAACAACTGGGAGGCTTCGAAGGGGAAGCCCAGGTTGAGCATCTGGACCGTGATCATGCCCCACATCAACCAGATGGCAAAACCCATCAGAAGACTCGGGATGGAGATCCACAGGTTGCGATTGGCTATCCGCCTATCGCTTTGCTCCCAGGATGCCTGATTTTCGACATCCCATTGATAGATGTCTTGATTGCTATTGGCCATAAGTTGTTTCCTGTTTTCCGTTCACTAAAGGAGTAAAAAACAACGCGGAATAACGGCTGAAAAAGCCCGTTAATGCTTTTACTGGCTTTAACCATACGCCGGGAAACAGGGAACAAAAACAGCCTGAAAATGCCCAGAAAAGGGCTTATATCACTTTGGTGATACTCATAATTAATTTTTCAGGATTATGTTTTATATGGGTTTTTTATGCGCGAACCTCTCTTTTTGTGAAGAGAGGTTGCAGGGAAGGGTTTTTGTGGGTACTTATTATTAACCGGACATTACGAGCGTGTAATGCCCTCCTGAACGGCCCAGACAGCCACCTCGACACGTGAACGCAAATGCAGCTTTTTCAGCAGATTTTTGACATGCACCTTGACCGTGCCTTCGGTCACATCCAGGCGTCGGGCAATCATCTTGTTGGACAGGCCTTCTGCGATCAGGCGCAGTATCTGCATCTCGCGCGCCGTCAGGCTGGAGATATCCGGTCCGGCCGGTCGGCTGCGCTGGTTGCGCAGGGCTTCGGCCAGCAGAGCAGTCAGGCGTTCGCTCACCACCATGCGTCCGTGCGCTGCCTGGCGCAGTTGCACGACCAGATCCTCCGGCTCCATATCCTTCAATAGATAGCCATCGGCACCAGATTTCAGGGCTGCCACCACATCCTCCTCGTGATCCGACACGGTGAAGATCACGATACGTGACATCACCCCTTCTGCACGCAGCTGCTTGAGGGTTTCGATACCGTTGACCTCTGGCATGTTCAGATCGAGCAGGATCAGATCCGGATCCAGCTCCAGTGCTTTTCTGACGCCATCGCGGGCGTTGCTGGCTTCACCGATGACCACCATGTCATCCTCCAGCTCCAGCAGTTGTGTGATGCCGCGCCTCAGCAGGGGATGATCATCGATCAACATCAGTGTAGCGGGTGAGTCTGTGTGGTCTTCCTGAACGGTCATGGGGCTATTCCTCAGGTGATATCGGTTGCACGGCTGCTGAAAAAGGGTTTGATTCGACTCGGGCCACTGGCCGGGCTGAAGGTGAGGTGTACTTCAACCCCGCCTTCAGGATGGTTGGCAATGCTCAGGTTTCCACCGAGTGTCATGGAGCGATCACGCATGATGATCAGGCCATAATGCTCATCCGGAATCTTACCATCGGTCAGCCCGATGCCGTTATCGCGAACGGACAGGTGCATGCAGGCTTCCTTGAAAAAGATACTGACCTCAATGTGACTGGCCTGCGCATGTTTTTGCGCATTGGACAGTGCCTCGCGAGCCACCTGCAGGACATGCACCTCCTCATTCGGGTTGAGGATGTTGGGCGGCAGATCGTAGTGCAGATCGACCGGGAAACCCAGCCGTTCGGAAAACTCCGCCACCGTCTGCTTGAAGGCTTCGTGCAGCCCAGGCTTGTCGAGCTGCAGGCGGAAGGTGGTCAACAGCTCTCGTAACTGCCGATAGGCACTGTTCAACCCGGTGCGCATCTCTCCGACCACCGTTGTCTGGCGCTCGGTCGTGCTCTCTTTCTGCTGCAGTTTCTGCAGTCGACTGACCTGAATCTTCAGATAGGACAGCGATTGCGCAAGTGAGTCATGCAGCTCACGTGCAATCACGGTGCGCTCCTCCAGCAGTGACAGTTGCTGCTGTTCAGACATCTTGTTGTGCAGATAGATGGCGGTACCGAGCTGATCAGCCAGTGTCTCCAGCAATCGCAGGGCCCGTTCACTCAGGACCCGACCCTTGGGATAGCTGATCTCAAGCGTGCCCAGTTCCTTGTTGCCTGCGGTGACTGGCAGAACCAGTTGATCCAGTGCTGCTGCCTTTGGCGCTTCATCACTGGCGCTATCATCAGCCAGACAGGCATTACATGAGTAGTCCTTGCAGTAAGCGGGTCGTGTTATCACCTGAGTACTCATCACCGGTAGCGAATGCTGCACTTCGGACACGTTCAGATAGAGGTTGGTAGGGCCTATCTCCAGCAGCTTTTCCAGCTCTTTCAATACGGGGATGGCACCACGGCAGAGATCACCACCATTGTCATACAGGCTGTGGTTGGCATCGTGCAACAGTTGCAGGGCGCGATGGCTGCGCTCAAGCTCCAGTGTTTTCTTCTTCACCCGGCCCTCAAGATTGGCATAGCTGGCAGACAACTGGGCGGCCATATCATCGAAGGTATGGCCCAGTGCACTCAGTTCATCTTCACCATGCAGCTCGGAACGGATATTGAAGTTGTGATTACCGGCTTCATTGACCAGCAGCATCAGCCGCTTCAGCGGCTTGACGATCTTCTTGCGGATATCATCAACCGAGATCAGGATCATCGCGATGGCAAATGCCAGACAGGTGAACTGGATAAACAGCAGTAACCGAATCTTGGTCTCGGTATTGTGCTCCAGCAGGGAGACCATCTGGTCTATCTCCTGAAACATCGCCTCAAGGTCCTGTTCGTACTCCATGAACTGAGCCGTGGAAAGCTGCTCCAACCCGCTCAGCCGGGGTAACAGCTGTTCATGCCAGATAGACCGGATCTGCAAATATTGAGTATTCAGGCGCTGATCGGTGGCCTTGGGGATTGCGTTGGTCAGATCGTCCAGTTCCAGTCTTTCGCTGAAACCATCCAGCGTTCGCTGCAGTTGTTCGGACATCAGCGCTCTTTCCGGCTGCTCATTAAACGACAGTTCATGCAGCGTATTGATGATGCGATAAGTCTGCATCCTCAGTGAGCCGGCAATATTCAGCGCCGCCGCATCGCCTCGCGTTCGATCTGCCACGATAAAAGAGGCCAGAATACTGATCAGCGCCATCAGATACACCGTCAGCATATAGGCGGAAATTCTGGCGACTATGGAGTGTTTGATCGCTTGCATGGGCTCTCGATGCTTGGTTCGGGAAAGCGGCAGTCATTAACACCTGATTAAGTGTAGTCGCTGCTTAGAGTAGAGAAACCATTCTATTGGAAGTGGTATGCATAACCAATGAATTGGACTACCTCTTAAGAGGTAGTTTGGAGCTATTGGGAGGTAGGGGGTTAGAGTGAGTTTGGGGTCAGAGTAAAAATTCGGTGTATTTGCCGATGATAATCGCACCCTGAAAGGTGCAATTGATTTAAACTAGGCTATTTTCCTAATGGTCACTTCCAACATGGCTGCAATACTGAGTTGGTAATCCAGTGCAGGCCACTCAATACCGGTTGCATCGCAAATAAATACATAGTCCCGTAGCGCCTTGACAGGAGACTGCTCTAGTTCAGGGTACCAAGACATCGGGGTTGAAATGCGCCGACCATCCACAAGATCAACATGCAAAAAATGATCATCAAAATGCACCTGTTTACCGGCCAAACCATTCATGCCATGCCTCCAAAAATTCTTTTTCATGCTCTCTTATGACTTCAAGACAGCTCTTAAGTTCTTGTTGTTTCAGTGAAGAATAGACCACAGATAAGTTGACTAGCTCTATCTTTGCCCATCCATTGCCTTTAATAACATGCACATGGGCAGGAGGATGTTCATTCGCATAGAAAAAGATCTTAAATCCATTTTTATTCAGCAGAGTTGGCATCGTGTCCTTACTCCCAACCGTTACAGCATCAATATATACCCAAACACCTCTACCTGACCAGCTCAACCGGCAGTGAGTTTGTGGGGTTGAGTTTTTGGGGGCAGAGAGAGTTTTTGGGGTCAGAGGATTATTCAGAGTACGGCCACGTCCATCAGCGTCGTTTCCGGCGTCGGATCGATGAGGATGTCCAGGTCGCTGCCTCCGGTGCAGCCATTACTTACATAACCCCGCTTCGGCCAACCGCCGCACCAAGGCGCGACGTTTGCTGTGTGGGGTGAGAAATTGCTGCAAATCCCGCTCAAATGCGGCGTGACTGGAGGTGAGGGCGTAGCCATCGGCCAGCTCGCCAATGATTGTCCTGGCCTGATCGTAGCCTGAAGCCCCGCCACGTCTTGCGTGTGCATCTGCGGCTTCCCAGTGAGTCCTGGCTTCTGCCATGATTTGCCGCAAATGGGCTTCACGTAGCCGTTGTTGCTCGGCCGCCCGCTCTTTGGCTGCCTGGGCTTCGCGCTCCTGCCGCTGTACGGCGGCGGCTTCGGCCAGTACGTACAACTCAGCCACGGTGCGCCTGGGTGCGTTGGACGGTAGTGTGGGACGCTGTGTATGCAGCCAGGCGTTATAATGTGAATGAACCCACCTTTCGGCCTCCCGCCCTTTTCCCGTGGCTATCTGCTTGAACACAGCTTTCATGTCTGCATCAGAGCAGGTCTCCAGCCAGGCATTAACATGGCGATGTTCGTTGGCACCTGCGGACGAAACATCGGCGCTGCCGATAGCCGCAGCAGCCAAGAGGTCGGGATTAATTTCCAGAAACTCCATCAATGCTTGCTGTGCGGGAGACAGGTCCGCCAGACCGGGAGGGACCTCTGGCTCCAGTACGGTATCGTCCTCCTCGACGGCGCCAGCCAACCAGCCCAGATAGAGCGGCCGCAAGTCACCGCGCAACAGCTCTTCCCGCAGAGGGACGAGACGGATCATCCAGCCGCTGCCGTCGTCTATGGCGAAGCGGGTATCGTCCAGGCTTTCATTCAGGTGCCAGTTGAAAATCCAATGTGTCTGGCTCTCGTCGATACTCAAGGTGCAAGCGGACTCATACGGCTCGAGCTCGGCTTTGCGAAATGTTGTTAGGGGTATCCGCAGTGCCAGCTGGCAACTGCACCAGTTGGCGGAATAGACAAAAGCATCAAAATAGCGCCGCATCCAGTCACTGGGGTTGGCCTTGAGATTACCCCATTGATAGTGGTTGACGAAGCTCGCGGGTGTAATCATGGCACGGGTGGAGACCGCACGCAGATGTGCCATTTCAGCCTGGCTGAGCGATCGATCAATGGCCGCAAATTCGTAGTATTGATACTCACTCATATGGGATCCCCCTCCCCCCAAAAAAGGAGGATGTTCGGTAGTTATAAGGCAAAGCGAATATATGCATGGAACAGGGAAGCCACTCTATTCGAGGTGGTAAACGTAATCAACGAAATGACCTGCCTCTTAAAAGGTGGTTTGTAACGATAGGGAAGTCGCTGGCTGAGTGGTCGATCCATGGCTTTCAGGATATGCCCGATGTCGTCCAGGACGCGTAGCGCTTTGGTTATGCCGAAACGGCTTCAGCCAACACCACATAGAGTATCGAGTTACACAGAAAATCCGTAGTGAGTGCCGTCAGGGAGTTCCACATCGAGGCGTAGCTTACCACCAGAGGCTTCAACGTAGCGCTTAAGGGATGACAGCCTTAGATCTCGACCAGGCTTCTCCATATCGGAAACTGTCGGCTGTTTGACGCCGAGAGCGGCTGCAATATCCCCTTGAGTCAGGTTCATACGCTCACGAAGCTCTGCCAGGTGGATGTTCAGCAACATTTCAGTGGCCGCTTTCTGTGCTTTTGTAACAACCTCAGGCTTTTCTGCTGCCAGTATTTGGTCAAGAGTTCTTGCCATAACGTTATGACTTCTCCTTACTTAATATAGATGCAATGCTATATAGATTCAAACCTATAATCAAGGAAGTCGGTCATCTGGATTATCCGGTTGCCAATGGCCTGCACCTTAACATCGATGATAAGGACAGCAGCTTGAGCTATGAGATGGCCATTTGCAGGATAGACTTTGTGTAATTGACTTGACATAATCGATGCAAATCAATGCAGTGTGTAAGGGTATAGCCTTACAGTAAGGCTGGTACAATCTTTGGCGGTGTCATTGTTTGGAATGAGGTTATTGTCCTGTACTGTAGTTGACTGTGCATCTAATGGTTCATAGTCTCATGTGCTTTCCGAGGTTCTCGAATAGCGTGAGTCAGTCCTGTATAAATATTGCGATCGTTGAAGATCACACGGTGTTTCGCCAAGCACTGGCAGCAACCATCGAATCCACTCAGGATATGGTTGTGTCCTGGGTAGCCGAGGATGTAGATGAAGGTCTGCGTTTACTGACGGAGTCTCGTCCAGACATCCTGCTTGTTGATCTCGGCTTGCCCTCTGGTTCCGGGATGACGCTGATCCACGAAGCGCGTCGTTGCTGGGGCGATACCTGTATAAGTGTCGTATTGACTATGACTGGCAATGAGACTCACTTGTTCAAGGCAATTCGTGCCGGTGCCAAGGGTTACCTGTTCAAGTCTGACGACGAATCGAACTGGTTGTCCGCGCTATCTACACTCGCCAACGGTGGCGGGCTTATGCATAGCAGGCTGGCCAGACATGTGTTGAGCGAACGGGAAATCAAGCTGGATGACTTATCTCGGCAGCTGTTGGATCTGTTGGCGGCAGGGTATTGTCTCAATGAAGCTGCCGAACGCTTGTCGCTCACATCCCATGAAGCTGCAACTCAGGTTTGTCGTTGCTATGCCCGTATACAGGAGTCAATGCCAGGGTTGTCAGCTCGTGAGACAGAGCTGCTGGTTTTGCTCAATCAAGGTTATTCGTTCCGACAAGGTGCGCAGCGGATGAGCATTCAGGAGTGCACCGCCAAGACACTGGCTGCCCGCGCTTACCAGAAATTGGGCGCAACCAATCTTCAAGAGGCGCTTTATGCTGCTCGGCGTGAACATCTTTTCCGCTGATCCAGCTCGAAAGGATCTGGCGTTTCGCCGGGTCATTGCACTATTTCTATTGCCTCTTGGCGTTTACATCGGTATTACCGTGTGGCAATACCGGGTAACGCCGAACATTCAGCTTGCCGACAATCTCGCCACCTGGCTGGAACCGCTGGGAGAGGTTGATTTTACCGAGGACTACCTGCAGCAATTGACAGTCCGGCCCACGGATTTTGCTGCCGCGCACTGGACGAAGTCTATTTCTCCCCCTGTGGCTGCCGCACAGGTTTCTTCCGACACCTCGAAATATCGTCTCTGGTTGCGTATTTCAATTCCAGAAAATCTTGTTGTTCAGTCGCAACACGAAGGGCGCCTCAGTGTTCTGGTCAATCGTGTTGTCGGCAGCGGGCCGTGGAGTGCCTGGTCGGAAGAGGCTCATTTGCAGGCAGCCCGGCGGGATTGGGGCATGCAGTGGAATAAGCCCATGCGGTTGATGCTTCCGCTTGGTACACGTGAAGTGTATCTCAGCCTGCCCGTGATACCCTCCGAAGGATACGCCTTTGGTACCATCTCCATCGGCATGGCAGACGATATCAATCTGGCCTGGGAAGCCAGAAATATGTGGATGGCAGATCTTCCCAGATCAACGTCCATCGTGGCGATACTGATGGCCTTGATGACCTTACCGATGGCGCTGCGACACCGGCACGAAAAAGTGTATGTGCTGTTTTCGGCAAACTCACTGGTATGGTGTCTGACAAGCCTTCAGTATTTCCATGATCATGCCGGAAACCCCGGGTTGAACACATGGCTCGGGCTGGCAATGGATCTATCCATTAACTGGAATGTCGCACTCACACTGCTTCTGGCGTTCGAGTTTCAGCGCGACCGGGGTAGCACTCTCAGCAGTTGGTTGCTGCTCTATGCTTGCATCAGCACCCTGTTGGCAATACTTATGATGTTGATTGGGAAATATTCATTCTTTATAAACCATCACGCTAATATTATTGTCTTTCTCTTTGGGCTTGGGCTCTATTTCAAAGCATGGCTGAAATCACCAGACCGCGATGGATTTGTAGTGCTATTGGCTATGCTGTCTCTGATTGGCACAGGTATTCATTCGCTCCTGTACGTTTCGAGTCTGACCCACCCCGACCATGTTCATACCTTCCCGTTTGCCGTCTTAGGCAGTTGTTTTGCCTTTCTCTATGCAATAAGCCGACGTTCAGCCCTGGCTGTAGAGGTGGCAGACCAGTATCAAACCGAACTGCAAAGCCAACTCAGTGAGCAAAAAACGCTACTTGAAACTCAGCATCAACAGATAGCTGAACTGGAAGTCCAGCGCCAACTGTCTGCGCAGCGCGAGGCGATGCTGCAGGATCTGCATGATGGTCTGGGCAGCAACCTGACCAGTGCTTTGTTTCAGGCACGCAAGGGTGAATTAACGCAACACGACACAGTACTTTTGCTGCAGGAACTGGCTAATGAACTTCGGGAACTCAGCTCAGTGTCGCCAGCGCTTCTCAGCATAAACGACATACTGGCAGAGTTGCGCCAGCGCATTCAGAAACGCTTAACCCAAGGTGGTATCGCACTTGAATGGCGGGTTGCGACTAAACTGCCTGGCCTGGATCAATTCCCTGAAGGCACCGGGCAACATTTGCGGGCAATGCTGAGTGAAGCTATTGCCAATGTACTGAAACATGCGAATGCCAGCCGTATCGTGGTGTTTGCAGAATGCATTGAGAATGCGTTGTGCATTGAAGTCACTGACAACGGTTGTGGCTATGTCCAGGACGTACGCAAAGGTGGACGAGGTTTGGCCGGTGCCCGCCATCGCGCCAAGCAACTTGGCTGCGAATTTGGGATTGAGTGCCTGCCAAAAGGGGGGAGCCGGTTCTGGATAAGAGTGCCGAGAGTAAAGCTTCGTTAAACGCTTCGTAATATTCCTTGTTAACAATCATCTATCTACTGTCCCTGACTAATCTCTCTGCTGCCATTCTCAGCGTTTCCATCATAACTTTTCGCTCAGAACTCCTGCGCATGTCATTCGATCGAAGGACAGACAGACAAAATAGTGAATTGTAAAGTACATATGCATGCTGAAGATAAGGCGAACCAGCCAGATGATTGGGTGGTGAGATGTTCGAGGCAAGGCGTTTGCAATCATGTCAGGAGTCAATATGAACAAAGCAGCCCTACTCATCGCAGCAACACTCTTCAGCGCTGGTGCCCTCTCAGCACAGGCGGCAGAGAGCACTAATAAATACGGCATCACCATGGTCGATATCCCTGCGGGCAGCTTTCTGATGGGCTCCTGCAAGGTGACTGCCGCGATGCAGGAAGAGAATAAAAAGCGTGCTTTCCTCGGCCAGCCAGCGTTAAGCACCGACTGCGCCTCTCCTGATAAGGATGCATCTGACAATGAAACTCCGCAGCATCGTGTCAGCATCAAGGCGTTCCAGATGGGCCGGACCGAAGTCACGTTGGGGCAGTTCAAGAAGTTCATTTCTGATGCCGGGCGTACCAATCTGCTGAGTAGCGACTTTATGAAATACAACAATCGGGGGGATAACGCGCCGGTGGTGTATGTGAGCTGGAATGATGCACAGGCCTTTATCGACTGGCTGAACCTGGTGGATGGTAGCGGTTGGCGCCTGCCCAGTGAAGCAGAGTGGGAATATGCCTGCCGTGCCAACACCGGGTATCGCTTCTGCACCAGTGCAAATGACTTATCTGGGGGGGGGTGGTGGGATGGCAATAGCGGTGGTCGTCAGCATCCAGTGGCGCTGAAGGAGGCCAATGCCTTTGGTTTGTACGATATGAGCGGTAATGCCTGGGAGTGGGTGCAGGATTGCTGGCACAACAGCTATAGCGGCGCGCCAACGGATGGCAGTGCCTGGACTCGTGGCTGTGATGGTGATGGGCGCGTGTTGCGCGGCGGCTACTGGAGCGACAGTCCCTGGTACAGCCGTGCCGCCTACCGTTACAACTTCACGCCCGGTAATCGGTACAACTACGGCGGGTTCCGTCTTGCCAGGACACGTTAATGCTTATTCCTTTAATCCCTTACCCCTTGATGGGGTTTTGGGGGCGTAGCTTCCAAGGACGATGATATGGCAGCGAAAGTGGTGAGCAAATGCAAGAGTTTGGTTGGCCTCGGCGGTGACTCTGGGCTGACAAGATGAAAAGCAGCCCCACTGCGTTTTGAACCAAAAACCGAGCGTGGTGGTTAATCTAACGGTAGGAAAAGGAAAGCAATATGAAAAAAACGATGTTGATCTCAGTCATGTTTACGGGTCTGGTGGCGGTCTCTTCTGCACATGCCGGAGCATTGGGTTCTGGTGGAGTCAAGGAATCCTATAACGCCGGCAGTAAATCCTCCGGTGGGCAAACCATGTATCGGGTGAACTGCAACAGTGGCGGCGGTGGTACGGTATTCCAGAAATCGGATGGTTACTGGTATGACTCATCCGGCAGCAATTATGGAAACAGCTATCGCAACCTGTCGCTATCTGATTTTGCACGCAAGGCTTGCAGTTGATTTAGGTGTGATTTTCGGAGCTGTTCTGGCCTTTATTTGAATCGTCATTTTGGGGGTTCAAATAAAGAGCCTTTAAAGCAGGTATTGATACTTGTGGATGAAATATTACCAAGATCACATATGATTTATGTCTAGCTTGCCAGGCCAACAGTTCACGCTGAGTACGAGTCGGATGCTCTTAAGGAAAATTAAAAAATGAAACCTTATTTTGTAATATTCACGCTATTTTTTACAGCACTTCCGGCACATGCAGGATTTTTTTCCAGCGTATTGGGTGGTGTTACGGCTAATGCAATAACTGGCTCCGGTGGCAGTGTGGTTTCTGACTCAAAATTAAAGCTAATTAATGCCTATATATGGGACATGCACATCAACGGTACCTATGAAGATGGCTACGAATATTACCTACCCTATTTAGATGATAGTAGTTCAGTTAGTTATCTTGATACGTTGGCTTTTGCCTACAGTGATAACGGTGATAGGGATAAGGGAGTTGAACTGTATGAAACCAGAATTTTGCCTCTACTGCGTTTTGAAAGCGATGAAGTCAAGAGCGCACTGGAAGCAAACTACAAGAAAATCAGTGGTGCGACCGAGGTCAACTATTTGAAAGCACTTACCAGAGCTGTCGAATGGCAACAGGAGAATAAAGATGTTGATAAAAATGGCTCATGGAGTATAACTGAGTGGCTGATTGTGATAATTCTGCTTATAAGCCTTTTCTATAACTACCGTTTACTTAGTGTTACAAGAAAGTGAAAGGATGTTATTTGATACGAGTATAAAAGTGGTCAATAATTATTTTATACACATCGTACATATGTAAGGATGAGAGATGGTACTTGGTGATCGGCAAATAAAAGAAGCATACGAAAATAGTGAAATACTTATTTCACCTTTTGATGAAAATCAAATCCAACCTGCGTCTTATGACCTTCGAGTGGGTGAAGAGGCTGTTACAACTAGTCATGAGGGAATAATAAATATAAAAGATAAAGGGTTTTTGAAGCTAAAGCCTGGTGACTTTGCTGTGATAACAGTGTATGAAGAAATTAAATTAGGTCCCCAATACGTTGGAAGGTTTGGCCTGCGCTCTGGTTATGCACGACGTGGTCTTATAGCAACTACAGGTCCGCAGATTGATCCTGGATATCATGGTAGATTGATTGTTGGAATCACTAATCTTACACCTCAGGATATAACTGTCGCTTACCTTGATAAGTTTCTTTCCGTTGAGTTCCATAAGTTGGATAGGGCTGTATTAAAACCCTATTCTGGACCATATCAAGGAAGGTTTAAGCTGTCAGCAGAGGAAATTAGAATAGTAGCCGAAAAAGATGGGGTGCCTTTAGTGAAGGTGCTTCAATCAGTTGAAGAAATTAGAAAAGAAGTTCATGGTCTTTCTACGAGTACATCATTAATAAAATGGGTGATCGGTATTGGTGTTCCAGTGTTGGGTGTTATTTTGGCAATTAAGTAATGTTGAGCTATATATTTTTGATGAAAAAAGTCAAAGCATGATAAACACAACTTATATATGCATTGCACGAATAATACTATTTCTTACAGCAATCACGCTGTTATCAGCTTGTGCCAGTTACCCGCTGGGTATGAGTGAAGGGGAGTGGCAGAGCTTGTCGTCTGAACAGCAGTTGCAAGCGCGGCAGCAACAGGCTGAGCGGGATAAAGCTGCTGATGTGCGCCGGTCAGCAGAGGCCGCTGCACGGCAGGCAGAAGCGGCCAGGCAAGCGGCTGAAATGGAAGTAAAGCGTAGTAATGCTGCTTATGGTGAGCGGTTGCAGTGTGTTCTTCAGCCTGCTGAGGCCTGGTTGAATCGCAAGTGGCGGGCTATTGAGCCTCAGGCACTTGACCTGGTGTCAGGCATGGAACTGCCTTTAGTGCTCAGACAGCCGAGCAAGGGCGGGGTACGTTATAGCAGCAAAGCCTATGCTCGCTTTAATGGTCAGGAGCTGACTCTGTGTCAATATTCCGAGTCGCAATCTGCCACAGGGCGCTGTGTTCGCATACTCGGCAATTCTGCTGATTACCGCCGTGGTATTCGTCAAAATTTTCAGGTTGAGCAGTTCTTGCGGGGGCATTTGCGTTGCGAGTTAGTGGCACCGAGGAGAAGATGAAAATGTGAGAGTCACTTGCTAGTAGCGCATAGGTTAAAATTCTTTGAAACAAGCAGGAGTCATGACACTAAAAGCTAATGCATTTACACCGGATCTACCCTGTAAATCAGATACTTTAGTGAAAAACGACAAAAGCATGCAAGCAAAACAACATTATAGTCAAGTAAAACTGGCGGCCGGTTATAGTGCCGATCAATTAGTGCAAAAAAATTTGAATCCAGGAACAGTAAATTTTAACCGGTGAGTAGTGTTACTATGCGTATTCTAGCCTTATTTTTCATTTTATTAACCATCAGTGCCTGTGGCAAAATGATGTACCCTGAACTTTACCGTGAGGATGGTACGGGAGGCTGGAATGGGCAATATGCAGCATTTGATGGTGTAGATTACGAAGATTTTCGTACGTTCATATTAACGGATGATTTGGATGCTGTGCTGAGTTACACTCACAGTTATCCCAGTCAAACATACAGCTACATTACCATTGAACGTCTTGCAAAGTTTCTCAATCGTGAAACCGCTGAAAGTGAGTGGTTTAATAATTATATTCATCAGATGGAAGAGAAGAAAACTCGCAACCCTCATGCGACTCATTATTCTGAAGATACTCTTTACACGGTGCTTGTCGTTAATCACTTCATTCAGCCAAAGCTAATTGAGCTTGCTCAACAATATCGGTCCACCGAGTTATTGTTGCGTGCATTGGTGCTTGATATGAAGGCTATAGGTAACAGATATGATTTGCGTTTTTCAAACCGCGATAAAATATTTAATTTGATCACACTTTTGGCAAGTGAGGAAGAATTAGTAGAGATTCTAACTGAGTTTTTTACTCCTTATGATCCTATTGCCAACCGGCATGTTTATCGAGATGCGTTCAAATCCCATATTAATAATAATCAAGCGTTTGTCGCCAGCATCAAAAATAATTATTTGAATTATTTACTCTCTGGTGATTCGGTGTATTTGACTGCACATATGGCAGCGATAAAACAAGGTCGTGCTGTGGGTGATGCACGTTTTTTTAAGGACTATTTCATCTATTCAGTTCAAGACTTCACTAATATTTCGCGTTTTTTTAATGATCTAAAATTTTGTGATAATTGTGACACCGCTAACTTCCATGAAGCAATATCTAGAGCAGAAAAGTTTGGCTATAATTTGACGTTGACAAACTTCATGAGCTCTAATGAGTACCGTCATTTTTTCAATCAATTTGGCTATAAAGTTGCTGAGCGTACTAAAGGTAGCGCCTACGGGTTGGTTGTAACATCAAATAAAAATTCTGTTTCTGTGGAATTAGCAGCACAAACACGTTGCGATAAAGCAGACCAGTTAACCAGAAAGGAAAGGATTGGATTTTTTGAAGGTATTGGGCTTTCGATCAGTAATCCGAATCAATACGCCTCCGAAAAATTTGTCACCTATCAGAATTACCGCTGTCAGGTACAAGAATCAGATAAGCGATCACTAATACAAATTTCTCAAGGACATACTGCTCAATTAAACAAGGGGTTGCACGGCTTTAATTTCCGAGATGTGATTGGAACTAATTATGTCTGGAGTGACATTCAACCTACGTACGTAGATGATTCATCGAATCAACCTATGAATACAGTTAGTAGTCGTCCTGCCGCATCCAATACAAGTACTAATTCAACGTCATCTGTATCGAATTTCTATGATGGTGGCTATCGAAGCAGTGCGGGCTACCCAATTATGATTGTGGAATGCCGAAATAAAGGACGGTTTAGTGTGTACTATGACCGCAATGATGGTGGACAGTGGAAAGATGCAGTTGGGAGTGCCTATGGAAGTCAATTCAGAGGTGTCCCGCTTAATCGCAGTACAGCAGAGCGCTTTTGTAATTCACGCTAATCATTTACGTATAGCAGCCTTAGGGTTGATTTTTTAAATTTCAATAAGAGTATAGAAAGATGAATATAAAGATTAAAGATTACTTACTGTTGATGCTCACATTATCTCTTGCAGGCTGCATGAATTTTAGTCTTGATCCTACTATGATTGGTACAAGTAAAAGCAGTGCAATTAACAGCGGTTTACAGCTTGCTATATTTGATCGTCGTCATGAACTTTGCCCTGATATGAACAGAACTAATACTAAGGCTGGTGTTGACGTATTCCGTCAACAAGTTGAAACTGTTTATTTCCATACGCATGTATATCATACATATTATAAAGACTCTTACGATAAATCCATGCGTTTATCGACAGCCGATCTTTGGGATGTGGTTGCGCCGGATATACGTATAAATAGAACGAAATGGTGTCTCAATACAGAAGATATACTAATTAAAGAAGGGGCTTATCTGTATAGGTAGCTGACAAAAAATAATGTTCCTGAACTCAGCTGTTGGCTGCAGTAAATATAATTAATTTTGAAATTTCAAATGCATGTTGGTTGAAATATATTCAACAAATATGAAAGTGATCTTAACTATGTTTGTGACAATGAAAGTGCATAAGCGAGAGTTGAAAGTAGCGCAGTAACTTCATCTATGCGAGGTAAACCTATGAAAAGTATGTTGTCTCTCTTTAATTTAAAGGTACTCATGGTGGTGCCTTTATGTCTCCCAACATCGAGTATGGCTGAATCTTCTTTAATTGATCGTTATATGCAGGCGCTGGAGGAGAAAATCATTGCTGTACAGGTTGAGGTTGAAGTGCTAGGCGAGATACTGGACCGCGCTACTTTACACCCAGGTTTTGTTACCGGTGACTTGTGGAATATTCCCAGTGGCCTGTATACGGAGGAGCATTATTCTGTTGTCAGTAACAATTACCCCTTGAGCCCATTCTGGGAGAAGGCGGTCCTTGAGTCCAGAGGGCCTGGCAACTTCGTTGAGCATAGAACTAACTATCGGCGTACCATTAATGGCGTCGAGTTGTTGCCAGGTAATGTAACGAGGAATTCAGGGTTGGGAATGCGGGCACGAGACAGATTATCGGCCTTGTCCAAACTAGATAGATCCTGGATTAGTGCTAACATGTATACTGGTCTGACCAGGTATATGGAGCAGAAAGGACCTAACTCTTTAAAACAGTTCGGCCTTGATCGCATGAGTTTGGCTGAACGTGAAGAATTTGATAAAAATTTAGAAGAAAATAGTGGAATTAAGCCCCTTTTAGATCTGATGATCGAAAAGTTGTTTATTGAGGGTTTGGACAAGCTATATGGTGGGCGTGTCACTTATGGCAACATGAGTAATGCTCAGACTAATAATGCTGGCCTGATGCGCTGCATGAAGAGTCTTGAGGACGCTTATGAGCCCGCTTTGCATCGCGAGCTACTTGCCAAATGTGACGGCCAGCAGTTGCTTGACTCCTACTATGATGCCTATCTGTTGCAAAGTGACTACGGGAAAACACCTCTCACGCCTTATGAGTTTTTCCGTAGAAACGCAACGTCCATAAGCTTTGACCTCAGCTATCAGTACTTTGTTGTCTCAGGTTATGCCGATGAACGCGAGCGTTTCAGTCAATTGTATGACCTGGAGCAGGTGCTGACTGGGCTGGTTGAAAAGGGTTTGGCGTATGAAGAGAAGCATGGCAGCTTCCGATATTTCATTGACACTCAGGTGGGTGATGGCTATCCGGGCGCCATTGCGGTCGATTTTGATAGTGGTAATGGAATGTGGTTGACTCCTCTGTATATGGCCGGGCAAGACATCGCCGAACAGGTAGCCCGCATCAACGAAGCAATCACCAGCACCTTTGAACTGAGCAGAGAAACCTTCGATATCATTCTGGATGATTTCATCATGAACTATTCCAAGCAGCGTCCGAGCACCGCGGTACAGTCGGATGGCTTCTAGGTTTCTCGCTCTATGGTTGCTGGTGCTTTATTGGCTGGCTAGCCCGGTACATGCTTATGTGTACCCTGGCAGCTACACTATTAATCTTGTTCTTAATGATGGTCGTTACCGTTTCCCCGTCATTTATCAGCTTGAAATAGACCGTACCCAGCAAGTGCAGGGCAGTGTCGAGTATCCCACTTTGCGCTGCAGGGCCATGGTGCCGGTGCAATCCATCAATGCACCAAATACTACTTTGCAGGAGCAACTGGAAGGGCAGCGGCCTTTCTGTGTGGCACGTAGCGTACAACTGACTTTTGCAGTAGGCAGCCTGCAACCAGAAAAACCGGAATATCTGACCTTGGTGCCACCTTCGGGCGAAAAAATAGCGGCGGTGGAGCATTACGAGTTTATCCCCAGTAGCCTGGGAGCCTTCTTACTCGCCCATCAGCTTACGCACCCGGAGCAGATCAACGTAGGCACGCCCGGCCTGGCTTTGGAGTTCATTGCCGATTTCGGACAATCGGATCCGCTGGCCCGCTCTTTGCTGGATGCTTTGTTCCATGCAGCGCAGCAAAAGGTCGATATCATCAGCGATTGGCAATTACAGCTAGTGCGGGAATATCCCGAGCATGCGGCCCATGGTGTGCTGCTTGGTCGTTTGTTTGCTGCCCATAAGGAGGGCAGTTATGTACAGCTACTACAGTTTAGCCAGCAAATGGGGGATTTTCTGGATCTGAGTATCGTTGAGAAGGAGCTCGGACGCTTGAGCCTTGGTTTGCCAGCGTTAACTGAGTATGAGGTTGGCAGGACAGCTGAGCTGCAGGGGCAGCGCTATTATGCCGATGAGCAACAGTTGGTCCTGCATCTTCACAATGTGGAAGATATTGCATCAAGCTATTGGCGCCTGCACGTGCCTCATGGGCTTCACGAAGAGCTGCAACATTATCTCGACAATCCGATGCTCAATCTAGCACAGGTACTGCCCGATCTTATGGATCCTGCCTCTTTTGTGGAGCAGCAATATTTTGCTCGAATCAGTGCTGAGGATCGCGCTGAACTCTGGCGAGCTTTTCTGCAGCGCTACCCAGACTCTATCCAACGTGATATCGCGGAAAGTGCCATCGCACGTTTGAACAGACAAGCCCGAGCTGATCAGGAGCGGCTTGCAGTTGAAGCTCAGGCGCGTGCAGAAGCCCGCGCAGCAGCTGCTGCACGTCGGGAGCAGCAAGTGCAGAAACGGCAGGCGGCATACCGTGCGTCCAAACATGTTGGTCAGGAAGTATGCAGGGACTTCACATTGTTTTTCTCTTCCAGTGAAATCAAAGGGTTTGTTGAGCAAGTGGTCAACCATCGGTTGCAAATTCGTATCCATTACAACGGCGGCAGCACTTTAACCAACTACCGAGAGCAAAATATTTATTGGGAAGACAGTAGCAATTGGCGGGCTTGTAGATATTGAATGTCACTGCATGCCCGCATTGTTGCCGGGAGTAACGACAGATAAATCAAGTAGCCTGCTGCTCCTATTGAAACATAGGTATACGCCCCCCCTCCCACCCCTTACCCCTCAAGAGGTAGTTTGCGTCTATCTGGAGGTAACCTTACAGATATTGTGTTGATCTTACGCCAGAATCGGTTGTGAAGAGTCGTCCTGTGCTTGTATCAGGGCGACACACTTAAGTGGCGGGCTGGACGTTCTTCCTGAGTTAACCAGCTCCGCAATCAGGTACGAAATGCTCGTACATCACATCCGAGGAGTCTGGGAGATCGACCATGAGTCACTTCATAGATCGGCTGAACTATTTCAAGAAAGCGAGAGCGCCGTTTGCCAATGGCCATGGCGAGACACAGGATAGCAACCGTGACTGGGAGGATGGTTATCGCCAGCGCTGGCAGCACGACAAGGTGGTGCGCTCCACGCATGGGGTTAACTGCACCGGTTCCTGCAGCTGGAAAATCTACGTCAAGAATGGCCTGGTCACCTGGGAGACCCAGCAGACCGACTATCCGCGTACCCGTCCGGATCTGCCCAATCATGAACCGCGTGGCTGCCCTCGTGGTGCCAGTTACTCCTGGTACATGTACAGCGCTAACCGCCTCAAATATCCGATGGCACGTAAACAGTTGCTGCAGTTGTGGCGAGAAGCCAAGAGCCAGCACGATGATCCGGTCAATGCCTGGGCATCGATTGTTGAAGATGAAGCCAAGACCAGCCGCTACAAAAGCATGCGCGGCATGGGTGGGTTTTTGCGTTCCACCTGGAGTGAGCTGAATGAGCTGATCGCGGCCTCGAATGTTTACACTGCCAAGAAATATGGCCCGGACCGTATCATCGGTTTCTCACCGATTCCGGCGATGTCGATGGTGTCCTACGCGGCTGGTAGCCGCTACCTGTCCCTGATCGGTGGCGTCTGCATGAGCTTCTACGATTGGTACTGTGACCTGCCACCGGCTTCCCCCATGACCTGGGGTGAGCAGACCGACGTACCTGAGTCGGCCGACTGGTACAACAGCAACTACATCATCGCCTGGGGATCGAATGTGCCTCAGACACGTACCCCCGATGCCCACTTCTTCACCGAGGTGCGCTACAAGGGCACCAAGACCGTTGCCATCACGCCGGACTTCTCGGAAGTGGCCAAACTGTCTGATCAGTGGATCAATCCCAAGCAGGGTACCGATGCTGCGCTGGCGATGGCATTCGGGCATGTGATCCTGAAAGAGTTCCACATCGATAATCCGAGTGAGTACTTCACCGATTACGTCCGCCGTTACACCGATATGCCCTATCTGGTGATGCTGGAAGAGCGTGAAGATGGACTGCATGCACCGGGTCGTTTCCTGCGTGCCAGCGATCTGGCCGAGAATCTGGGTGAAGAGAACAACCCGGATTGGAAAACCATTGCACTGGATGAGATCACTGATGAGCTGGTGGTACCCAATGGCTCCATCGGTTTCCGCTGGGGTGAGAAGGGCAAGTGGAATATCGAGCAGAAAACCGGCACCGACAAGCAGGATGTCAAACTGCGTCTGAGCCTGGTGGATGCGCATGATGAAGTGGTCAAGGTGGGCTTCCCTTACTTTGGCGGCATCGAGCATGAGTATTACAACCATGTCAAAGCCAGCGATGTCCTGAAGCACTACCTGCCTTCGCGCAGTGTCACGCTGGCCGATGGCCGGGTGGTTAAAGTGGTCAGTGTCTATGATCTGATGATTGCCAACTACGGCATCGACCGTGGCCTGCATGAGAATGATGACGGCGCGACCAATTTTGATCAGGTGGCACCTTATACACCCGCCTGGCAGGAGGGGATTACCGGTGTGCCACGCGATACCGTGATCCGCATAGCGCGTGAGTTTGCCGATACCGCGAACAAGACCAATGGTCGGGCGATGATCATTGTCGGTGCCGGGATGAACCACTGGTATCACATGGACATGAACTACCGTGGTCTGATCAACATGCTGATCCTGTGTGGTTGTGTGGGTCAGAGCGGTGGTGGCTGGGCGCACTATGTCGGTCAGGAGAAACTGCGCCCGCAGACTGGCTGGCAGCCATTGGCGTTTGCCCTCGACTGGCAGCGTCCGCCACGCCATATGAACTCCACCTCCTTCTTCTATGCCCACTCCGATCAGTGGCGTTATGAGAAGCTGGAAGTCAGCGAGATCCTGTCGCCTCTGGTCGATGCCAGTCGCTACAAGGGCAGTCTGATTGACTTCAACGTGCGTGCCGAACGGATGGGCTGGTTGCCCTCTGCGCCACAGATGAATACCAATCCACTGGGGATCGCTGCACAGGCCAAAGCGGCCGGTCTGGCGCCTCAGGATTATATGGTCAAGGCGATCAAGTCGGGTGAGCTGGCCTTTGCCGCTGAAGATCCCGATGCACCGCAGAACTATCCGCGAAACCTGTTTATCTGGCGTTCCAACCTGCTTGGCTCTTCCGGCAAGGGGCATGAGTACATGCTCAAGTATCTGCTGGGAACACGCCACGGTTTGCAGGGCAAGGACCTGGGTGAAGAGGGCGGTGCCATGCCGGAAGAGGTGAAATGGCACAAGGAGGTCAAAGAGGGCAAGCTGGATCTGCTGGTGACCCTGGATTTCCGCATGTCGACCACCTGTCTCTACTCCGACATCGTGCTGCCGACCGCGACCTGGTATGAGAAGGATGACCTGAACACCTCAGATATGCATCCGTTCATCCATCCATTGACTGCTGCCACTGATCCCGCCTGGGAAGCGCGCAGCGACTGGGATATCTACAAGGGGATCGCAAAATCCTTCTCGGATGCCTGCGAAGGCCATCTGGGTGTCGAGACCGATATGGTCACTCTGTCCTTGCAGCATGACTCTCCCGGCGAGCTGGGTCAGCCACTGGATGTGAAGGACTGGAAAAAAGGCGAGTGCGAGATGATCCCGGGTAAAACCGCTCCGGCCTTCCTGGCGGTGGAGCGCAACTATCCCGAGACCTATGCCCGCTTTACTTCGCTCGGTCCTGCGCTTGAAAAACTGGGCAATGGTGGCAAGGGCATCAACTGGAACACGGATGATGAAGTGGCACTGCTGGGTAAGCTGAATCACAAGCACACCTCCGGCAGCAATATCGGTCGGCCAAAAATTGAAACCGCGATTGATGCCGCAGAAGTGGTACTGACGCTGGCGCCGGAAACCAATGGTCAGGTGGCGGTAAAAGCCTGGCAGGCGCTATCGGATATCACCGGCCTGGAGCATACGCATCTGGCGCGGCCCAAGGCTGAGGAGAAGATCCGCTTCCGCGATATTGTGGCGCAACCGCGCAAGATCATCTCCAGCCCGACCTGGTCGGGGCTTGAGGATGAGCATGTTTCTTACAACGCCTGCTACACCAATGTGCATGAGTTGATCCCCTGGCGCACGCTGACCGGACGGCAGCAGTTCTATCAGGATCATGAGTGGATGCGTGCCTTTGGCGAAAGCCTGCTGGTGTATCGTCCACCGATCAACACCAAGGCGGTGGCACCGATGCTGGGCAAGCGCTCCAACGGTAATCCCGAGAAGGCGCTGAACTGGATCACACCGCATCAGAAGTGGGGTATCCATAGCACCTACAGCGATAACCTGATGATGCTGACACTCTCACGCGGTGGCCCGATCGTCTGGATGAGCGAGGATGATGCAAAAGAGATCGGCGTTGAGGATAACGACTGGATCGAGCTGTTCAACACCAACGGTGCCATCTCGGCACGTGCGGTAGTGAGTCAGCGAGTGATGCCCGGCATGGTGATGATGTACCACGCTCAGGAGCGCATCGTGAATGTGCCCGGCTCCGAGATCACCGGTACCCGTGGCGGTATCCATAACTCGGTGACCCGTGTCTGTCCGAAACCTACCCATATGATCGGTGGCTATGCCCATCAGGCGTATGGCTTCAATTACTACGGTACGGTCGGTTCCAACCGTGATGAGTTTGTCGTCGTGCGCAAGATGAAGCGTATCGACTGGCTGGACGGTGAAGGTAACGACTATGAGCAGGAGGCAGTGAAATGAAGATTCGCTCTCAGGTCGGTATGGTTCTGAATCTGGATAAGTGCATTGGATGCCACACCTGTTCAGTCACCTGCAAAAATGTCTGGACCAGTCGTGAAGGAATGGAATACGCCTGGTTCAACAACGTCGAAACCAAGCCCGGCATCGGTTACCCGAAAGAGTGGGAAAACCAGGAAAAATGGAAAGGCGGCTGGTTGCGTCGTCCGGATGGCCGTATTGAGCCGCGTATCGGTGGGCGTTTCCGCGTGTTGGCGAACATCTTCGCCAACCCGGATCTGCCGGGTATCGATGACTACTATGAGCCGTTCGATTTCGATTATCAGCATCTGCACAATGCGCCGGAAGGCAAGCATCAGCCGGTGGCGCGTCCGCGATCTCTGATCAGCGGGCAGCGCATGAACAAGATCGAATGGGGCCCCAACTGGGAGGAGATCCTCGGTACCGAGTTTGCCAAGCGCCGCAAGGACAAGAACTTTGATCAGGTGCAGGCAGATATTTACGGCCAGTTTGAAAACACCTTCATGATGTATCTGCCGCGCCTGTGCGAGCACTGCCTGAATCCGGCCTGTGTTGCATCCTGCCCGAGCGGTGCAATCTACAAGCGTGATGAAGATGGCATCGTCCTGATCGATCAGGATAAGTGTCGTGGCTGGCGCATGTGCATCAGCGGCTGCCCCTACAAAAAGATCTACTACAACTGGAAAACTGGCAAGTCAGAGAAGTGCATCTTCTGCTATCCGCGTATCGAAGCGGGCCTGCCTACCGTTTGTTCCGAGACCTGTGTCGGGCGTATCCGCTATCTCGGCGTGCTGCTTTATGACGCGGATCGCATCGAAGAGGTGGCAAGTACACCGGATGAGGGCGATCTGTATGAGAAACAGCTGGAGATCTTCCTTGATCCGTTCGATCCCAAGGTGATTGCTCAGGCGAAGCGTGATGGTGTCGAGGATAACGTCATCAAAGCCGCGCAGCAGTCGCCGGTCTACAAGATGGCGGTTGACTGGAAACTGGCGCTGCCGCTGCATCCAGAGTATCGCACTCTGCCGATGGTCTGGTATGTGCCACCACTGTCGCCGATTCAGTCTGCGGCGGATTCCGGCAAGATCGGTCATTCCGGCGTGTTGCCGGATGTCGATAGCCTGAGAATTCCGGTGCGCTATCTGGCCAACCTGCTGACGGCCGGTGACGAGAAACCCGTGCTGCTGGCGCTGAAACGCCTGCTGGCGATGCGCGAATTCAAGCGTGCTCAGCATGTCGAGAGAACCGAAAATCTGGAGGTGCTGGAGCAGGTGGGGTTGTCGGTCAATCAGGTTGAAGAGATGTATCGCTATCTGGCCATCGCCAACTATGAGGACCGCTTCGTGATTCCGACCAGCCATCGTGAGCTGGCGCGTGAGGCCTTCCCAGAACGCAATGGCTGCGGCTTCACCTTCGGTAATGGCTGCCAGGGTGGTGACAGTGGGTTCAGCCTCTTCGGTGGCCAGAAACAAACCACCACCATGGTGCAGAAACTCAGTGGGGTGCAGCAAGTTGACCCTGCATCACTGAAAGACTGACAGGAGAATATGATGAAAAGTCTGACTGTGATTGCACGATTGATGGACTACCCCTCAGCAGAGCTGATGGATGCACGCTGGGACATGATTAACTTCGTGCGAGAAGAAAAACGCCTGTCGCCAGAGGTGCAGGAAAGCCTGGTCGCCTTTATCGACCAGCTTTGCACGACGGATCTGATGGATGCTCAGGAGGCCTATGTGGCCACCTTTGATCGCGGCCGCGCCATGTCACTGCTGTTGTTTGAGCACGTGCATGGTGAGTCGCGCGACAGAGGACAGGCGATGGTGGATCTGATGGCGGAGTACGAGAAGGCGGGTTTGCATCTGGATGCCCGTGAGCTGCCCGACTATCTGCCGCTGTTTCTTGAGTTTCTGTCCACGCGTGAAACGCCCGAAATAGTCCAGTGGCTGCAATCGATTGCGCATATTCTGGTGCTGCTGGCGGAGCGTCTGCAGCAGCGTGACAGCGGTTATGCCTCACTCTTTGATGCTCTGCTGGGGGTATCTGATACTCAGGTGGACAGGCAGGAGTTGGCCGAGAAGGTCGCCACCGAGGAGCGTGATGACACGCCTGAAGCGCTGGACAAAGTCTGGGAAGAGGAGATGGTGCAGTTCATCGGTGATCAGGGCTCTTCCTGTGGCCAGTCGGATGTTGTCCGCCAGCGTCGCGAAGAGCTGGGGCGGGTGCAGACACTGCACCTGCAGAATCTTCAGCCATCCGCTGTGAATGCAGCGGGTGGGCGCTGAATACGAGGAGAGATGTCATGCAATATCTGAATAGTCTTTTGTTTGGGGTCTACCCCTATGTCGCACTGGCGATCTTCTTCATCGGCAGCTGGCTGCGTTACGACCACGCCCAGTTCACCTGGAAGACGGGTTCCAGTCAGATGGTCAGCAAGTCCGGGATGCGGCTGGCCAGTAACCTGTTTCATGTCGGGATTCTGGTGATCTTCTTCGGCCATCTGGTCGGCCTGCTGACCCCCTCCTGGGTGTATGAGCCGTTCATGTCAGCCGGAACCAAGCAGATCATGGCCATCGCCGTGGGTGGTGTTGCCGGGATCATGTGCTGGATCGGCTCCTTCCTGCTGCTCAAGCGCAGGCTGACCGACCCCCGTGTCCGTGCCACCGGCAGTGCTGCCGATACACTGGTGATCGCCATCCTGTGGGTGCAGGTCACACTGGGTCTTCTGACTATTTTCGCAAGCCTGGGGCATCTGGATGGTTCGGTGAT
This sequence comes from Nitrincola salilacus, assembly GCF_046271865.1. Classification (NCBI taxonomy): domain Bacteria; kingdom Pseudomonadati; phylum Pseudomonadota; class Gammaproteobacteria; order Oceanospirillales; family Oceanospirillaceae; genus Nitrincola; species Nitrincola salilacus. Next base: position 4,398,955 of record NZ_CP176580.1, on the reverse strand, counting down.
GAAGCAGTTGTCTTACTGGGCTCAAGCGGTAGTGACCTTCCAGGGTAATCCGGCGGTGCATATTGAGGGTGTCAGCTTTATCTACAAGCTGCATATCTTCCTGGGGATCAGCATCTTTGTGATCTTCCCCTTCACCCGGTTGGTGCATGTCTGGAGTGCGCCGCTTGAATATATGACACGTCGTTATCAACTGGTGCGCAAACGCGGTTGATGAGCGGGGCCGGGTCAGCGCCCGGCTCATCGTACCGGCACCGTGCATTTGGTTGTTGCGGTGCCGGTATCACTGAATACAGGAGAGATAAGATGCAAACCATACCGGTTACTCAACTGGATGCGCAGGAGCTGGCGCAACTGTTTCCCGAAGTGCGCATCGCCGATGAAGTGCTGGCCGACGACGAAATCGCCCGCGAGATTCAGCACCACCCGCATGACAGCCTGGAAGAAGCCTGGCATGCAGCCGCCACCAGTCTGGTGGTGAAACGCCTGCTGGAGAAGCGTGCGATCGAGATGGGTCTGACCATCGAGGATGAGAGCCAACGCTTTGCGATGGTGCTGGAGCAGGAGCTGGACGTGCCTGATCCGGATGAGGCTGCCTGCGAGCGCTACTACAACCAGAACCCGCAACGCTTTCGCTCACCCACGCTGCTGGCCGTGCGTCATATTCTGCTGGCTGCCGCACCGGATGATCAGGAGCTGCGCGACAGCCAGCGTCAACTGGCAGACGTGTTACTGGCGCAACTGGCAGAAAACGCTGAGTCTTTTTCCCATCTGGCACAGCAGTTCTCTGCGTGCGAATCGCGCCATCAGGCAGGTCAGTTGGGGCAGATCAGCAAAGGTCAGACGGTGGAGGAGTTTGAACGCCAGATTCAGGATCTGCCTGTCGGTCTGCATGCCTCACCGATTGAGAGCCGCTATGGCTGGCATCTGGTCGCCATAGATCAACGCATCGAGGGCGAAGTGCTGCCCTATCAGGCGGTCAAGGGGCGGATTTTTCAGATGCTGCTGGAAAGTGTGACAAGACGTGCACTGAAACAGTATCTGCAGGTGCTGGCGACACAGGCACCGGTACTGGGTATCGACATGGGGCAAGGTGACTCTCCCCTGATGCAGTAATTTAAAGCAGTCATGTAAAACCTGACGCTGGATAGCCGGAGTAAGAGATGGGTCATGTAACGCAGAATACACCCTTTAATGCCTTGAATATTGCACTGCTGACCGTCTCTGACACGCGTGAGTTGTCGTCTGATGAGTCAGGTAATCTACTGCAGCAACGTATCGAGAGTGCGGGCCATCAGCTCGCTGAGCGGCAGATCGTGAAGGATGATATCTATCAGATCCGAGCGGTGGTGTCGCACTGGATCGCTTCTGAGCAGGTTCATGCCATAGTGATTACCGGCGGGACAGGGTTCGGTGATCGGGATAACACGCCAGAGGCGCTGTCACCTCTGTTTGATAAGCTGGTCGAGGGTTATGGCGAACTGTTCCGACAGCTGTCATTCAACAGCATCGGCACCTCGTCAATGCAGTCCAGAGCTTTGGCAGGTATCGCTAACAAAAAAGTCGTGTTTGCGATGCCGGGTTCCCCCAGAGCCTGCGCTCTGGCCTGGGATGAGCTGATTCAACCGCAACTGGATGCACGCCAGCGTCCGTGTAATTTTGTGGCCATGGTTGTGTCGCAGACCTCCTCTTGTCAGTCAAGAAGCAGTCAAGAGGCAATCAAGAAGCAATCAGAACCAAACAATAGCCAAATAATAGCCAAACAACAGCCAGACACGCGCCTGAGCGGAACTGTTGCAGTTAAGTCTGCGAGGAAATTGATATGAAACATCAGTGTGGTTGTGATGCCGGTGGTCATAAGCCGCTATTGCCGGTGGATGATGCCAGAAAGCAATTGCTGGCCTCGGCTGAGTGCCTGGTTGCGCCGGAGCCCTGCGCACTGAAATACGCATCGGGCCGTGTGTTGGCGCAGTCTCTGGTTGCCTTTGTGATGGTGCCGCCGCTGGATAACAGCGCCATGGATGGTTATGCGTTATGCCATGATGAGCTGCCGGATTCCCGGGTGATGAGCGTCAGCCAGCGCATCCCCGCAGGCGCACAGCCCGATTCTCTGCAGCCGGGTACCTGTTGCCGTATCTTCACCGGGGCGCCCATTCCTCGCGGTGCCGATACCGTGGTGATGCAGGAGCATGTGGAGTGCCAGGTGGATGGCAGCATTCGTTTTCCGACGATGATTCATCCTGAGTCTAATGTGCGCTATGCCGGTGAAGATCTCATGCCCGGTGATCATCTGCTGAATGCCGGGGTGCGTCTGGGGCCATCCGAGTGTGGTGTGCTGGCCAGTCAGGGCGTCGGTGAGGTGATGGTTTATCGTCGCCTTAAAGTGGCGATCCTGTCGACCGGTGATGAACTGATTCAGCCGGGTGTGCGTTGGACTCAGGGTAAACTCTACAACAGCAATCGCTATACCCTGGCCGCCGGGATAGAAAGCCTGGGCATGGAGGTCGTAGAGCTTGAAATAAATAACGGCATAGTGCCGGATACGCTAGAGGATACCCGTGCAGCCCTGCTGGATGCCAGTGAACGGGCAGACGTCATTATCAGTACCGGCGGCGTATCAGTCGGTGAGGAAGATTATGTGCGGCTCAGCGTAGAAGCGCTGGGTGAGATCAATCTCTGGGGCATCGCGATCAAACCGGGCAAGCCCTTCGCCTTCGGGCAGGTTCAGGGTACCCCTTTTCTTGGCTTGCCGGGTAATCCCGCTGCTGCAATGGTCACATTTGACCTGCTGGCCAGCGCCTATCTGAAACGCTGCCAGGGGCGCAGCCCGCAGCCGCTCAGAAGATTCAGCGTGGCCGCAGGTTTCAGTCGCGATAAAACACTGTCTCGTCAGGAGTATATCCGAGCTTCGCTGATTCCGGGCGATGAGTCGCAGCCAGGCAGTGGGCTGGTGGCGGTCTCGGCAGGTGATCAGGGGTCGGGTGTCTTGAGCACGGCCTGCCTGGCAGATGGTTATCTGGTGATCCCACCGGCAACGCGTATCAACAAAGGTGAGTGGTATGATTTCCTGTCCTACGCAGATTTCCGCTGGTAAGTGTATTGAAGTAGAACTGCCGGATCCACATCAGCCGGGGGAGCAGACTAAATGCAGAGACAACTGCCTTATCCGCCAGCACTCACTTTTTTGCTGCCTCAATGATGACAGCTTTACCACCTTGATCAGCCAGGCCCGAAGCATCCGCTTTGCTGCTCATCAGATGATCTATCGTGAGGGCGAGGCGGCCAGTCGCTTTTACCTGCTGCTGGAGGGCTGTGTGAAGCTGTTCAGGCCCACGGCGGATGGCAGCGAACGTGTGATAGACGCAATTCAGTCGTACCACACGCTGGGCGAAACCGATATTTTCTGTCAGACCCACTGTTACAGCTGCTTTGCCGAGACCCTGCAACCGAGCCATGTGATCAGCTTTCCGGCAGCGGCCTATCGCGAACTGGTGGCCGAAGACAAACAGAGCTCAGAAAAACTGATCAACTATTTTGCCGAGTCGCTCAAGCGCAAGAATTTTGATCTTGAAGTGATGATCAACTGTGCCGCAAGAGAGCGCGTGATCATCTATGTCCGACAGCTGCTGTCAGATATGAATGCCACCACTCAACTGCACAACAAGGCGGTGGTTCATCTGCCGATGGCCAAGTGCCAGGTAGCGGCTCGCCTGGCGATGAAGCCCGAGACCTTTTCCAGAATTCTTGCGGATCTCAAGCTCGAAGGGCTGCTGGATGTGGTGCGCAGTAATATCCTGATCGCCGATGTGAGCCGCTTTATGCGGGAGACCGATTAGCTTCAGTCGTTAACTGAAGGGTTAACTGAAGAGTTAAATGGGGGTTATATGAGACGTAAACAGCTGCCTCTGATCTACGCCTGCTCCGGCTGCTCGGATGTGGCGCAGCTCGCGAACGAGGTTGCCGTCAGGCTGGATCATGCCGGAGAAGCCGAGATGTCATGCATATCCGGCGTGGGTGGTAAGGTGCCGGCACTACTGCGAACCGCCAGAAGCGGGCGTCCAATTGTGGTGATAGATGGTTGCCAGCTGCACTGCGCTCAAGCCTGCCTGCAAAATGCCGAAGTCGAGCCATCTATCCATGTGAAGCTCTATGAACAGGGGTTCAAAAAGCACTATGGACAACTGGTCAGTGAAGAGAACATCCAGGAAGTGGAAACTCAGGTGCTGAGAATCGTCACGCAACTGAAAGAGTAATCATCCCGCCACGCAAAGTTTAACCGCCGCTTGAACTCATGAAACGCAGAATCTGGACATCCCCGTCGGTGGTGAAATGGTGCTGTTCCGGCTTGAGCTCGATGGCATCGATGATCGCTTCGCGCAGTGGTGTGTTATCCCGCGGATAGCGACGCAGAATAGCGCGCAGATCCACCGAATGCTCGTTACCCAGACACAGCAACAGACGCCCTTCGGCCGTGACTCTGACCCGATTGCATTCGCTGCAGAAGTTATGGCTGTGGGGGGAGATGAAACCAACACGACTGAGGCTGTCGGCCATCTTGAAATAGCGCGAAGGGCCACCGGTTTTCATACTGGCAGGCTGCAGGGCATAGTGTTGTTCGATAATCTGCTGCACATCATCACTGGAACAGTAGGTTTCATGCCGGTTGTGCTCGGAGATCACACCCAGCGGCATCTCTTCGATAAAACTGATATCCAGTTCCAGCCTGCGCACCAGCTCGATCAGATCCAGCACCTCATCATCATTGCGCCCACGCATGATGACAGCATTCAGTTTGATCCCCTCAAAACCCACCGCCCGCGCGGCCTCTATGCCTTCAAGCACCTTATCCAGATCACCATTACGTGTGATGCGTCGGAATTTTGCCGGATCCAGCGAGTCCAGGCTGATATTCAAACGCTTCAGACCTGCCGCCTTCAAAGACCCGGCAAAATGGCTCAACTGAGTGCCATTCGTGGTCATGGCAAAGTCCTGCAGCCCCAGCTGCCCGATATGCCCTATCAGATCCAACAGATCGCGTCGCACCAGTGGCTCACCGCCGGTAAGACGAATTTTCTCCACCCCCAGGCTGACAAACACCGACGCGATCCGCCCGATCTCCTCCAGCGACAGCACCTGCTCACGCGGCAGAAAAGTCATGTTTTCGCTCATGCAGTAAACACAACGCAGGTCACACCGGTCGGTAACTGACAAGCGGACATAATTGACCTGACGACCAAAACGATCGATCAGTGGTGAGGGTGGTGTGAAAAACTTATTCATGAAGGCCTCGCGCGGTAGCTATCAGAACAGTTATACCAGCAAGTGCGCTGCAGACCGATTCCCTGAAAGGGGTAGGGGGTGGGGGTAAAGGGGGTAGAGGATATCGTTGTGCTCTGGTTTCGCAGTAGTGATCGATGAGCCGGAGGGTGCAAACACCCCGGAAGTCGCCCCGGAAGTTGAGCGCCTACTCATAATGTTCAAGTTCAGCCAGCCTTTCATCTATAGCGGAGATGTTGCGGAATTCATCTACACCGAAGAGCTGATTAGACATGAACTTGAGGCGGTTTGATCAATGACTCAGCTGGAATACCCAAGCCTTCGTGGAGTTTCCAGATCATTTTCAAAGTCAGCGAACGTTTGTGGTTAAGTATCTCGTAAACGCGATTGCTTTTGCCGATCATTGGCTCAAGATCTTTTACCGTTAAACCTTTGCGCTCCATCTCGAATTTGATTGCTTCTACGGGATCAGGCAAGTCCATCGGGAAATGCTTCGCTTCATAAGCCTCGATAAGAGTGACCATAACATCCAGCTTTTCACCTTCTGGCGTATCAGGTTCTGCCACCATCAGGTGCTCAATCTCTTTTAATGCCGCGCGGTAGTCGGCATCAGTTTTAAGCGGTTTGATATCCATTGTATTTACCTCATGTCTACCTTTTCGGCACTTAAATCGTTTGCGCATCAATCTTGTCATACTGGGCGTGGGCGGCAACAAAACAATCCAGCCAACATCCCTGTCGACCCTCCCCACCTGTAATCAACCCTTCAGATACCGCGCATGAAAGCGCAGGTGTTCCTCAATGAAGCTGGCGATGAAGTAGTAGCTGTGATCATAGCCTTCCTGATAGCGGATCTCGGCCGGGTACTCGAAGTTGTTGCAGGCGGTTGCGAGCAGTTCGGTTTTCAACTGCTCGGCCAGAAAACCATCGGCGCTGCCCTGATCCACCAACATCGGCAGGTGCGGCGCGCCGGCACGGATCAGTTCGACGCTGTCGTACTGTTTCCAGAGTGAGCGGTCTTCGCCCAGATAGTGGCTGAACGCCTTGACTCCCCAGGGGCACTCCATCGGGTTGACGATGGGCGAGAAGGCGCTGACTGAGGTGAAGTGGAAAGTGTTACGCAGTGCGATCACCAGAGCACCGTGGCCGCCCATGGAGTGGCCGCTGATGGCGCGTTTGTCGGTCAGGGGCAGTTGGCTCTCGACCAGCCCCGGCAGTTCGCGGGTGATGTAGTCATACATCTGATAGTGCTTGTGCCAGGGCTCCTGAGTCGCGTTGAGATAGAAGCCTGCACCGAGCCCCAGATCGTAGGCTGCATCCAGATCATCCGGCACTTCTTCGCCACGTGGGCTGGTGTCGGGGATGATCAGTGCCAGGCCCAGCTCGGCGGCAACGCGCTGTGCGCCGGCCTTGGTGCTGAAGTTCTGGTCGTTGCAGGTCAGGCCAGAGAGCCAGTACACAGCCGGTACAGGTTTCTCGGCACTGGCGTTGGGTGGCAGATAGACACTGAACTGCATGGCGCAGTTGAGGGCTTTTGAGTCGTGTTGATACTGGTTCTGCTGGCCACCAAAGCAGCGGATACTGCTGAGCAGCGTCAGCTCTGTGGATAAGTCGTTTGCAGCTTGAGCGGACATAATTTCACCTGTTAAGGGTTGCTGTATGAATGACGACATGAAAACGGCAGCTGTTGACTGGTCGATCATCTGTCGGCTGCCGTGGTAGAGAGCATACGCCATTACCTGAATCTGTGAATGCATGGCGTATCCCGGAGGTCTTGGGCGAGTGTATGCCGCAGGGATGCGGCATTTAAGCCTACAAGGATGTATTCACGGCGTCTCGCCCAAGGGCATCCGGGGTATGTCTTGGATCAGTAGTGGATCACGGTACGAATCGATTTGCCTTCATGCATCAGATCAAAGGCTTCATTGATCCGCTCCAGCGGCATGGTGTGGGTGATGAAGGTATCCAGTTCATACTCGCCGTTCATGAAACGATCCACATAACCGGGCAGTTCGCTGCGGCCCTTAACGCCACCAAAAGCGCTGCCGCGCCAGACGCGACCTGTCACCAGTTGGAACGGTCGGGTGGAGATCTCCTGACCGGCACCAGCGACACCGATGATCACCGATTCACCCCAGCCTTTGTGGCAGCATTCCAGTGCCGCACGCATCACATTGACGTTGCCGATACACTCGAAGGAGAAGTCGACACCGCCATCAGTCATCTCGACAATGACATCCTGAATCGGACGGTCATGTTTGGCTGGATTGACGCAGTCGGTCGCACCCAGTTTACGTGCGATCTCGAATTTCTCTTCGTTGAGATCGATCGCAATAATGCGGCCCGCTTTGGCTTGTACAGCACCGATAAGCACCGCCAGACCAATGCCGCCGAGACCAAATACGGCAACGGTATCGCCCTCTTTTACCTTGGCGGTGTTATGTACGGCACCCATACCGGTGGTAACGCCACAACCGAGCAGGCAGACCTTCTCCAGTGGCGCTTCCTTGCTGATCTTGGCCAGGGAGATCTCCGGCACTACGGTGTGCTCAGCAAACGTTGAGGTGCCCATGTAATGGAAGATCGGCGTGCCATTTTTGGAGAAGCGGGTGGTGCCATCCGGCATCAGCCCCTTGCCTTGCGTGGCACGTACTGCCTGACACAGGTTGGTCTTGCCGGAGGTGCAGAATTTGCACACGCCGCACTCAGCGGTATAGAGCGGGATCACATGGTCGCCGACCTGCAGGCTGGTGACACCTTCGCCGACCGCTTCTACGATACCGGCCCCTTCATGGCCCAGAATCGCCGGGAAGATCCCTTCCGGATCATCGCCAGACAGCGTGAAGGCATCGGTATGACACACACCAGTGGCAACGATACGAACCAGTACCTCGCCCTTCTGCGGCGGCATCAGATCCACTTCTTCAATACTCAGTGGCTGGCCCGGCCCCCAGGCCACGGCCGCACGGGTTTTGATCATATCCATCTTCTCTCCAATGTGTTGTCAGCTGTTCTAATCAATTACCCCAGAGGGTGAACGGACCATTATAGAATTTTCCAGACCCGCTGATTGCGGGCTATGTTGAAATACACTGTTGCTGAGTAGAAATAATCCGGTATCTCAGATATTACGATAAGGTGAGTTCACTCCCAGGGTGGCTATCTCAATCAGTCTAGTCTCGATTGCGTCCCAGTCCAGCGGTGCTCTGGCGATGATCTCCACGCGGGAGTCGCGTCGATAGCTGATGGCATCAAAGCTGATCTCGTCACCCACCCGATTGAAGAATACCCAGGGGTATCCCAGGCGAAAGGCACCTTTAAGGCGCTCGATACCCTGCAGTGAGCTGATAAAGGCCTCCAGCTCATCAAAGGGAAAGATATCGTCGGGGTGGAACACCCAGCCACAACTGTAACGTTCCAGCCCTGAATTGATCTGGCGTACCGGTTTGCAGGGCAGGGGAGCATTCTCGTGGTCGTGGTCATGTTTATGGTCATGAACGTGACCCGCATCAGCAGTATGATGTGTGGTTTCATCGGCATGCCGGTGGGCATCAGGAAACTGAGCCCTTAGCTGCCCGGCGCTGACATAGTCCAGCAATGCCGGCTCAATCCGGCCCTGCTCTGTTGTCAATATCACCTGTTTGGGTGGGAAAATATCGGAACACAGGTCTGCAAAGGCTGTTTCGGCAGCCGCATCCGCTTTGTCCATTTTGTTGGCGATCAGCACATCGGCCAGATTGATCTGATCTCGAAAGGTTTCACTCTGAGTCACTTGAGGGTCCAGCAACTGGCGAGGGTCAATCAGGCAGATTGTGGCACGCAGATCCAGGCGATCACTGAAGAAGGGCTTGCGCAGTGTATCCAGAATGCCCGCCGGATGGCCCATGCCGGTCGGTTCGATGATCAGACGATCAAATGTCTGCTGCTCCAGAAGTTGGTTCAGGCTGCGTGTCAGTTCAGCACCGAGCTGGCAACAGACGCAGCCACCGGACAGTGGCGTGATGTTGATATCGCCCTGAGTGTCGAACGCCATCTCATCCACACCGACCTGCCCGAACTCATTGACGATAATCGCCCAGGTTTCATCAGCAGGTTTGAGTGACATCAGGTGGCGTATGGCTGTGGTTTTGCCAGCACCGAGAAAACCGGTGATCAGATTGGTGGGGAGACGTTGCGACATTCGTGATCCTGTAGGGTTGGGTAACATCAGCAGATGTGTGTTACCCCTGGTGTTTGGTTTTCTCTATCTCTTCGACCAGAAAGTCGATGAACATGCGAACTTTGGGTGACAGATGGCGGTGGCGAGGGTACACGATCCAGACGGCTGAGTCCTTGAACTGGAAATCACCCAGCACCGGAATCAGCTCACCTTTCTTGATATGTTCTTCGACATAATAATCTGGGAGCTGTGTCAGTCCCAGCCCCTTCAATGATGCGTCCAGCAGTGCCAGCCCCGAGTTGCCGTGCCAGCGGCCACTGACGCGCACTTCCCTGCGCACCCCCTTGTCGGAGAAGATCCAGCGGTCGCGCGAGCCAACCAGACACTGGTGTTTATTCAGATCCTGCAGGGTGCTGGGTGGTGAAAAACGCGAGAAATATTCGGGTGAACCGACCACGCGCTCGTTTCTGTCCCACAGCCGGCGTGCGATCAGAGAGGAGTCTTCCAATACCCCCATGCGAACTGCCAGATCATAACCCTCCTCAATCAGCTCCACCCGGCGGTTGGTGAAGTGTATGCGCACCTCCAACTGAGGGTGCCGCAGCATGAAATCGTTCACCAGCGGTGCAATGTAGCGCTCACCAAAGGTGGTGCCTACAGTGAGCTTGAGCACCCCCTTGGGGCTGGATTGCATATCGCTGATGGCGGCTTCTGCTTCACGAAAACCATCGAACATATGTCGGCAGTGCTCGTAGTAGATCTGCCCGGTTTCGGTCAGCTTGATCTGTCGGGTGGTGCGATAGAGCAGTTGCGTGCCCAACTGTTGCTCAAGCTTCACGATCAGACGGCTGATATGCGAGCTGGATACGTTGAGATGACGCGCCGCGGCAGAAAAGGTGCCGAGTCTCACGACTTCAACAAAGGCTTCGATACGATCCCAACGGTTCATCAGCAGTCTCGCTAGATTGACTCAACAATGATTGTTGCTGTGTGACAATAGTGATTTTATGTGTGGCTGCGAAATAAAACATGCCTGAGAGCGACATTTGTTCTATATTAGCGGCTGGACGTGCCCAAAAGCGACATCGAGGTCGGGAGAATCTTTCACAGTTCTCATCAGACACAACAACAATAAAAAAGTCTCTCATCAGAGCCATGATGCTCTGGAAGATAAGATTGATATCAAAACCCGGAGTCCAGCCCATGTCATCAGCATACCACGGCGCAAACGAGAGACGTGAAGCGCCACCCGCTGTCGTAAAACCCAAAAATGTCGGCTTTCTACTGCTCGAAAACTTTACACTGATCTCCCTTGCTTCGGCAATCGAACCCTTGCGCATGGCGAATCAACTGGCCGGCAAAGAGCTGTACCAGTGGTTCACGCTGACATCGGGTGGCGTACAGGTTCAGGCCAGTGATGGCTTGAGCGTCACTCCCGATGCCGCCATGGAGGAACCGTTGGGGCTGGATATGGTGATTGTCTGTGGCGGTGTTGCACCGCATCGCAGTGCCCGCAAGGAGCATCTGGTCTGGTTGCAGCAGCAGGGCAAACATCACCGTCAGCTCGGCGCGATCTGTACCGGTAGCTGGGTGCTGGCCAAGGCTGGTCTTCTGGATAACTTCGAAGCCAGTGTTCACTGGGAGTGTCTGGCGGCGATGCATGAGGCCTTTCCCCGTGTCGAGCTGACATCCCGCCTGTTCAGTATTGACAGGGATCGCTTTACCTCATCCGGTGGCACGGCACCACTGGATATGATGCTCAATATCATCGCCAAGGATCATGGCAAGGAGCTGTCTGCCGGTATCTCCGACATGTTCATCTATGACCGGGTGCGTGGTGAGCAGGATCAGCAGCGCGTGCCGCTGAAACACGTACTGGGCACCACGCAGCCGAAACTGCTGGAGATAGTCGCACTGATGGAGGCCAATCTGGAAGAGTTGCTGACACTGGACGAACTGGCCAACTATGCGGATGTATCGCGGCGTCAACTGGAACGTCTGTTTCAGAAGTATCTTGATTGCTCGCCATCGCGCTATTACTTGAAGCTGCGCTTGACTCGTGCGCGTCAGTTATTGAAGCAGAGCTCTTTGTCGATCATTGAGGTGGCCTCGGCCTGCGGCTTTGTATCAACACCCCATTTCTCGAAATGTTATCGGGAATACTTCGGGATTCCACCGCGTGATGAGCGCCTGGGCATTCATCAGGCCTCGACTCGTGCCGTTCCCGATCCCGCACAGATCCTCGAACAGACTCAATTGCCGCTGATGCAGGGTGTTATCAGCGATCGAGTATCAACTGCGATAGCGGCGCTGGCGCAGGCCAAGGATGAGCCCACTTTTGCGAGTGTCGTTCTACGCTGAGTTGTGTTGAATGAGAGAAGCAGGGCGTATCAATTACGCCCTTAACTTCCTAGATTTTCCAGATCAATGATGCCAGTCGGTAACAGCGGCTCACGCTGACGATGCTGACCCAGAGGTTGTTGCTCCAGCGAGGTCAGCAGAATCTGCAATGGGTCGCCGTGGCTGACCAGCAGCAGGGTTAAGCCTTCATGTTGGGCTTCGAGTCGTTCGATAACAGATCGCATGCGTAGTGCGACGCTGTCGAGTGTTTCCACCAGATTGATCTGCAATAACTCACGCTGTGTCTGTGCCTGCCTGCTGGAATCGCTTTCGGCCTTATCCAGTGCCCAGACCTCGTGATAGTGCAGATCAGCCTTACCCTCATACACTCCGAAGTAGCGTTCACGCAGCCCTGTATCAGACGTCATGATAACGTCGAAATGCTCTGCTACATATCGTGCTGTTTCGGTGGTGCGTAAAAAGTCCGAGTGCACAATGGCATCGGGTCGAGGCCATTGCCAGCTTGCTGTCAGCTGTTTGAGCTGTGTATGCCCCTCTGCCGACAGGCCATATCCACCAACACCCTGCTCAGGGTCACTGATGATCAACCCGGCTTCATTGGCCAGGCTGTGTCCATGACGCATCAGCAGGTATCGGTTGCGAAAGGGGGGCATGTACTTCTCCTCAGATCAGACGTTTGCGAACATTAACAACCAGCAGTTCGATCAACAGAACCACGACAAAAATCGCGGTCAGTGCCATGGCAACCTTGGGCCATTGGAACAGGTTCATGGCATCACTCAGTACCACTCCAATACCGCCGGCCCCGACCAGTCCAAGGACTGCAGACTCGCGGACATTAATGTCCCAGCGAAACAACACCACGCTGTAGAAGGCCGGTTTTGCCTGAGGCCAGTAGGCCTTGAGCAGCACTGATGCTGGTGATGCGCCGGTCGCCTTGAGCGCTTCGACTGTTCCCATGTTGACCTCTTCCAGCGCCTCGGAGAAGAGTTTGCCAACAAACCCCACCGAGCGCAGCGCCACCGCCAGCACACCAGCCAGTACACCAGGGCCGAATATAGCCACGAACAGCAGTGCCCAGATCAATGAGTTGACCGAGCGTGAAGACACCAGGAAAAACTTGGCGATCCAGTTCAGCCATAATGACTGAACAATGTTACGAGCATTTAACAGCGCCAGAGGAATCGCCAGCAGCAGACTCAACAGTGTGCCCAGGGTAGCGATGTGCAGCGTGTCCAGCATGGCACCATGAATCGTGGTGGGGTAAGCCGCGAAATCCATCGGCCACATGCGGGTGAACATGTCGGCCAACTGCTCCGGAGCATCATACAGAAACTCAGGGATGATCTCGACGGTGCGCAGTGAAGCAAAAAAGGCCGCCAGCACCACCAGATACACCATATAGCGAGCAGTGCGTTCGGCAGCGGTAAAGCGTTGCCATTTCGGGTTTCCACCTGTCTTTGTGCCGATAGATGCAGATGAGCTGTTCATTGGAAGATCCTCCGCACCAGATTGGACAGGGCTTCACCGACCAGAATCAGTGCAATGATGGTCAGCAGAATGGCAGTGACAAAGTCGTAGTCGAAGCGTTGGAAGGCTGCGAACAGAGTGCCACCGAGGCCACCTGCACCGACGATCCCGACCATGGTTGAGTTACGCAGATTGGAATCAAGCTGATAGATCGAGAAACCGATAAAACGAGAGAACACCTGCGGCAGAACGCCGAACAGAATGGTGCTGGCAAAGCTGGCACCGGTGGCTCGGATCGCTTCAACCTGCTTGAAGGAGATCTCCTCGATCGCCTCGGCAAACAGCTTGGCAATAAAGCCCACTGAGGCGACTATCAGGGTCAGAATACCTGCCAGCGCGCCGAAACCGACCGCCTTGACGAACAATATGGCGATGATCACCGGATGAAAAGTGCGGCACAGAGCGATAAAAACACGCACGGGGATGCTGATGATATTCGGCATCAGATTGCGTGCAGCCATCAAGCCGACAAACAGTGAAATGATGATACCGAACACGCTGGCGATGATGGCAATCTGAAGACTTTCGATCAGATCGCTGAGCAGAATCTCCCAGCGGTTGAAGTTGGGTGGAAAGAGGCGATCCACCAGTCGGCCACCCTGTTCCAGGCCCAGAATGAAACGATCCCAGCCGATATCCAGTGTCACAACAGCATAAATCAGATAAACCAGAACACCCAGCCACAGCAGGCGGGAGCCAAGGCTTGGCTTGAAGGGGTTGGCATGGGTTTTTATTGCAGCCATGACTCACCTCCATAGATGGTTTTAAGGTGGTCATCAGTGATGCCGGAGGGTGCGCCATCATAAACCACCTTGCCACCACTCATACCGATCATGCGCTGCGCATAGCGTCGTGCCAGATTGACGTCATGAATATTAACCAGCGTCGGAATGCCGCGATCAGTCGCCAGCGTTTTCAACAGTTCCATGATCTCGACTGATGTCTTAGGGTCCAGAGATGAAGTTGGCTCGTCTGCCAGCAGGATACGTGGTGCCTGCATCAGTGCACGTGCGATCCCGACCCGCTGCCGTTGCCCACCTGAAAGACTATCGGCACGCTGCATGGCAAAATCACTCAAACCCACAAAGTCCAGCAACTCGAAGGCGCGGTCGATATCTTCCGGTTTGAACTTGCGTCGCCAGGCGCTCCAGGCAGACATGTAACCGAGCCGCCCGGTCAGTACGTTTTCCAAAACACTCAGACGCTCAACCAGATTGTATTCCTGAAACACCATGCCAATCTGTCGACGCAGCTCGCGCAGCGAACGCCCCTGAACGCAGGCGATATCGGCCTCCTGAAAAATGATGCTGCCGCTGCTGGGCTGAATCAGGCGGTTGATACAGCGCAGCAGGGTGCTTTTACCGGTGCCGGATGGCCCGATGATGGCGATGATACCGGGCTCGTTAATGGCAATATTGATGTCATGCAGAATGGGTTTGCTGGCGACATAGGCGTGGTTCAGACCACGGATTTCAAGAGCGCTCATGAAGTGTTCCTTCATTTTATAGGCGTGACGACCCCTGAGGCACCCGCAATGGGGCCTCAAGGCAGTAGCGTTGGACAAGTGGGTTGAGTTACTTCTTGGCGGCAGCCGCTTCGCGCTCAGCCAGCTGTTGCAGGCCGCGCTCGGTGTAGGCTGTGCCAGTGGCGTGAGCGATATCGCGGATCACCTTCCAGTCTTCCTGATAGGTGATCGGGAAGAAGCGATCAGCGCCATCGAAGGTTTCCTGCATCTCAACCGGGAATCGATAGCTGAGGAAGGCTTCACGTACTTTTTCAGCCAGCTCCGGGTGCAGATCATGTGCATAACCGAAAGCTGAGGTCGGGAAACGCGCACTGCGGTAGATGATGCGGAAATCATCAGCGCTGACACGACCGGCATCGACCATGCGGTCATACACATCGGATGCCACGGGTGCTGCATCATAATCACCGCTCAGGACACCCATGACGGATTGGTCATGCTTACCTGAGTAGGCCACTTTGTAATCTTCATCCGGTACCAGGCCCATATCTGGAAAGAGTGCACGTGGCGCCAGGTTTCCTGAGTTGGATGAAACAGATGTGTGGGCCACGGTACGACCTTTCAGGTCTTCCATGGTATTGATGTCACTGTCGGCACGGACCAGCATGATCAGGTTGTAGCCCTGAAACTCGGTTTCATAGCCTTTGACCGCGATCGGTACATAACCTGCCAGGTTGACGGCATAGCCAGTGGGGCCAGTCGAGAAGCCTGCAATATGCAGTCGACCAGAGCGCATCGCTTCTACCTGAGCAGAGTTGGAATGAACACTGTAGTAAACCACACGCTTGCCGGTGGCTTCAGACAGATGCTTCTGGAAATCAGCAAACGCATCCTGATAAACGGCAGGATCTTCTACCGGGGTATAGGTGAATACCAGTGTGCTGGGGTCACGCCACTGGCTGGGGTCCTTGGGAGCATCCGCCACCATGTCCTGATTTTCATCACAGTAGCGGTCGTCCAGAGCGCCTTGGTTAGAGCAATCGTTAGCCATCGTGGTGCCAGACATGGCCAGCATCAAGGCACCGGCAGCGGCGAGAACAGGGTTGAGCGTGAGCTTGAATGATCTCATTCAGAGTTTCTCCGTGTTTTTATTCTAATTATCACCATTCCGGGAGGAATGGGTGACACCATCATGCGTCCTGTATCACATAGCAAAAGCGGTGCCAGATCAGTCAAAAAGCTGCGAGATACAGGTATGGGGAGGGTTGGCAGGCTTTTCTGTTGCTGGTGATAGGCACAGTGATATTAGCGGTGGGACACAGGTGTCCCATTGGTAAGGGATAATTGGACGGCATTGGGGCACATATGACCCATCCAATCAGTCCCGAAATTCACCTTTATCCAACTGATACTTCTTCATCTTCCGATACAGGGTTTTGCGTGACATCTTCAGTGCTTCGGCGGCCTTACCTATCTGACCGCCGGAGCTTTCCAGACATTCGCAGATCAACTGACGTTCATACTCCTCAAGACGCTGATCAAAGGGGTCGTGCAATGACGGCTCCTCCTCATCCACTGCAAGGGTTTCCTGCCAGAACAGCGGGCCGTCATTGGATAGCCCCAATACGAAACGGTCGGCAATATTGCGCAGTTCCCGGACATTACCGGGCCAGTCGTGTTGCAGCAGTTTATCGCGCTGGCTCGGGCGCAGGGCTGGAAGAGGGCGATCAAAGCGGATGGAGGCGTGATGGCAATAGTGCTGGAACAGCAGCAGAATATCATCGCCACGCGCTTTCAGTGGCGGCACCTGCAGGCTGGCAACATTGAGACGATAGTAAAGATCCTGACGGAAATGGCCCTGCTCGCTGAGCTGTTGCAGCTCTGATTTACTGGCCGCAATCACACGGATATCCACCTTGATCGAGCGGGTGCTGCCAAGGCGTTCGAGGCTGCGCTCCTGCAGGACACGCAGCAGGCGTATCTGCGCCGTGAGTGGCATTGTCTCTATCTCATCCAGAAACAGCGTGCCGCCATCCGCGGCTTCTATCTTGCCGATCTGCCTATGTGTGGCACCGGTGAAAGCACCTGGCTCATGTCCGAACAGCTCACTCTCAATCAGGTTCTCCGGCATGGCGCCGCAGTTGATCGCCATGAAACGCTTATTACGCCGTGGGCTGACATCATGCAGGGCGCGTGCGACGACATCCTTACCGCTGCCGGTTTCGCCGTAAATCAATGTATCGACACCCGCATTGGCCAGTACCATGATCTGATCATGCAGTTGTCGTATCTGTGCCGATTGTCCGATCAGCTGTTGTTCCAGAATTGCCCGATCATCGCCGTCCAGCCGCTGCTCACGGCGGGCAAGTGCCCACTGACGGTGGCGCTGAGCCTGACGTAACCGCTCGATCAACAGCTTGGGTGGTACCGGTTTTTCCAGAAAATCCACGGCCCCTTCACGCATTGCCTGTGTAGCCATCGGGATATCGCCATGACCACTCATCAGAATCACCGGCAGCTCGGCGTCAAAGTCCTGCAGGTGGCTCAGCAGTTGCAGACCATCCTGTCCCGGCATACAGACATCCGTCAGCACTATCGCGTTCGGGTCCTGTTGCAGGTAAGCGAGCACGCCAGATGCACTGCTGAAGCATTGAGTGCTGAAATCCTCCAGCTCAAGCATCTCGACAAAGGTTTCGAGTACGCAGGCGTCATCATCGACAAGTAGAATCTTGGGTAGTGAAGTCATGGTATTGTCTTATTCATGGCTGTTGACCCGCTGGCTGGATGCCGAAGCCTGGCTGACGGGTGTCGTGGGAAGCAGCAACTGAAAGCGCGTCCCCCCGGGAGATGATTCGAGTAAACGGATACTGCCGCCGAAATCCTGCATGATATTGTAGCTGATCGACAGGCCCAGCCCCAGACCACTGCTTTGCGACTTGGTGGTGAAATAGGGATCGAAAATATGTTCCTGCAGAGCACTGTCTATACCGGTGCCATTATCACTGATGATCACTTCAACCTGCTGTGTTTCCGAAACCTCCTGCCAGTGGATCTCGATACGAGGCTGTGCCACCGATTGTACGGCATCCAATGCGTTGATCAGCAGGTTGACCAGTACCTGCTCCAGGCGGATAGGCTCGGCCAGTGCACTGAGATGATCAGGGCCACTCAGCGTGGGTCGGCAATGCGTTGAGCGGGTCTGGCACAACTCCACTGAGGCTTGAATGATCGGTTTGAGCACGACCGGTGCGCGCCTGTGATCAGCCTTGCGGGCAAAACTGCGCAGATGATGGGTGATGCTGGCGGTTTTCTCCAGCAGTCTGGCCAGCCGTTCCAGTCCCGGCTCTGCGCGCTCTGGCTCCCCCTTTTCCAGCCAGCGACTGATACTGTGCACCTGATTGCGCATGGCAGCCAATGGTTGGTTGATCTCGTGTGTAATCGCCACACTGAGCTGGCCAAGGGCTGCGAGCTTACCCGCCTGAATCAGCTCCTGCTGTGTCAGACGCAAGCGTTTTTCGGTGGTCAGGCGCTCCTCGGTTTCGCGTGCCAGGTTGCGATGCGCCTCGGCGGAGGCTTTAGCAGTGAGCTGGAAGTGTCTCAGATCACGCGCCATTGAGGTGATCTCATCACGGCCTTCCAGAACGACATCGATATCCAGATGTCCGCTGGCGATCGCCCGCATATTGGACTGTAATCGGGACAGGCGACCCAGAATATTTCGGCGCACATAGAACCAGGAGATACTGCCGGCCAGCAGCAGGCTGATCAGCGACAGCATGAAGGTGGCATCACTGGCCTTGGAGACAGACTGCACTGCCTGCTCAATATCACGATCCAGATGCTGATTCACCCGCTCGGTATAGTGCGAAATCTGCGCCGCCAACTGCTGGATATGGCGCTGGCTGTTGGTCACCAGAAACTCCTCCTGATAACGCAGATCCAGTTCGCGGTTCTTGGCATCAAACAGCTCGCCCTCGCGTGACGTCAGCAGCAGAATGCGGTTCAGTGTTTCACGTGAATCGTCTGACTGTACCATCGCCGGGTAGAGATTGAGCTGATCGTGAATGCCCGATGCCAGGGCTTCAAGGCGTAGAAAAGTGTAATCCAGCTCGGCAAAACTGCTGTCGGTATGCAGTTTTTCAGCCAGCGCCGACAGGTAGTTCAGGCGCAGTCGCAGCGGCATCAACATGTTGGCCTCTGCCAGAGACTGGCCAGCTTGTTTATCCAGATCCTCATTCAGGCGCAGATAGAGCGGATAGAGCTCCAGTCGGTGCTGATGTGAGCGCCAGGCCTGACGCTCACGCTCCTCTACTGTCTGTTGAATCAAGCCGATGCTGTAACGGATCTGATCGCTGATCTCGATAAAGTAGCGGTTATAATCCGGCAGATGAATCACCCACTGCTGCATCTCCGCCAGTTGCTGATCCAATTGCTCGCGTGTGCGCTGGCGCAGATAGTTGGAGTCGGCACTGATCAGGCGCGGGACATAAGCGGTCAGTTGCTGGCTCAACTCATTCAGGCGCGCCGAGGCATAGAGCACCTCGATGCTCTCTTCGCGTATCTGCTCCAGCCGCTCCTCAAGCAGCAGACTACTGCGAAACGCCAGCCCCGCCGCCAGCAACGTCATCACCGCTACCAGCGCAAACGCCAGCATCAACCGTGTGCTGACACTGCGCGGCCACAGAGCGGTCAGATACTGTGAGAGAGAGGATCGGGACATGAACGGGCTACTCGGATTGAGTCAGTCTTATTTTTGTAATATACGTTATCCTGTCTGCACAGCGCATACCACCGTTTTGTGTCGCAGAAATATATCTACGACAGGAGGTACATCCACCATGTGACAATAATGTCTTCATGTAATGATGGTTTCACTTTTGCGCTAAGATACAGTTTTTCAATCAAGACACTTGTATCAGGCCAACATGGTAAAAAAGATACTTTTCGGACTTCTGGCTTGTGTGATGATGGCTGCGGGCTATTGGTTCCTGCTGACTGGTTTCTCATCCCTGAATCAATTCCGTCAGATTGAGCGGGTGCCGCCTGTGCCCGTTGTCGCAACCATGCCTGGTGAGGTCAATCTGAATGGTACGGCACTGCCCACCGCCGATGATGCAATGATCCTGTCGCCAAATACCAAGACGCCCTCGCTTTATTATCGTTACCATATTGAGCGAAAAGTGCGTGACTCTGATGGTGATACCCGTTGGGATACGGTCAGCAATAAAAACTATTCGGTCCCGTTTTTGTTGCAGGATGACACCGGCCAGATACTCATCGAAGCGGGCAGCACACCTGCATCCTTACCACTGTCACATCGACACACCGAAGGCGACATGCGCTATTCGGAGTATCGAATCGAACCTGGACAGGCGCTGTTTCTGCTTGGTTATGCAGTGCATAAGGAGCAGGATCGCTCGATGGTTGTGGTGTTTAATCGTCCCGGTAGTTATACCCCGCTGATCTCTGCTTATGGTGAGAACCACGAGCGCAGTAGTATTGCCTTTACGAGTCTTTTGCAGATGCTGGCAGGAGTGGCAGCCACTGCGTCTGCAATTTATCTGGTCTGTGTGCTGTTGAGTGTACATAAGACAGCAGTTCTGCTCGTACTCATGTCATTGGTGCTGATGATGCTGTTGGCCTATCAGGGGCTGAATCTGGCGCGTGAAGATGTGCTCGATGCAGTTCAGAATTTGCAGAGGGCTGAGTGGCGAGGGCAGGCTGCGATTACAGAGATACTGGCAGACGCAGGTGTCGAGTGGCAAGGTGATTGGGCGAGTTTACCCTCTCCTGATGAGTGGCCTTTGTTGTCCGAGCAGAAACAGCAGCGCCTGCTGGGTATCAGGCACTTTCTGCTCGCTTCTCTCTGGCGTACGGAACGTCTTTTATCTGCCTGGCCGGAACGCATGTTTGCAGCGGATCTGAAACTGCCGGAACTGATGATGACAGCAGATGAATTACAGACGCAACAATCACTCATATCAGACTTTCAAGCGACTCGCCTGAACTGGTGGCAGGCATTGATACTGGTGGGTTTTGGCATGCTTGTACTCTGGTTCGCTGGAAAGTTTGGCTTTAGACGAGTTCACCTGAAACGAATGATTGAAAATCTGCCGACGACGCCTGTGCAGGGTGTGACATATGGGCTGACAGAGGTGTCAGGTAAAGCGATTTTGCCGACAGATTCCGTGCTGCTGAGAGGCCCACTGACCGACCGGCCTTGTCTGAGTTATATCTACCGAGTGGAAGAAAAGCGCAGGAGTGGCAAAAAGCATAAATGGGTCACGATTCAGTTGGATTCTGAACTGCATCCTTTCTGGCTTACGGACGGGGAGAGCAAGGCCCATGTAGAGGTTGTGCCGCAAGACAGCGAAATGATTATCCGTGCCCCAGTCAGTAAAATTGAGGGTAATCTTCGCTATACAGAAACTGCGATAGAGCCTGATGCGGAGCTCTATATACTCGGCCCGGCACTGGTGGCTGAAGCGCGTGCCGAGCTGCAGATACGTTCCGGTGACGATAATGAACCCTTTATCATCAGCGACCTGAGCGAGCAGGAGGTGATGCTGATGAAGGTGCAAGGCGGCTTTGCCTGGCTGACGGCCAGCCTGGTGGGTGGGGTGATGCTGGCGCTGGGTGTAGCCGGTACCTGGGGTAGCTTTGGCGCCTTGCCTTGGCTGTTGTGTGCAGCCATTCCCTTACTCTATCTGCTCGTTGCACTGGGTATTCTGATGTACAACGATCTGGTGTTTCTGCGTCAGCGTGCGCGCAAGACCCTGGCCAATATTGAAGTCTCGCTGAAAAAACGCAGTGATCTGATACCCGCTCTGGAGACAGTTGCCAAAACCTATCTGCAGCATGAACAGTCAGTGCAAAGCGAGCTGGCACAACTGCGTACGCAATTGGGTAAATCAGACTGGAGTACAGAGGAAAGCAATGCCTTCCTACAGGCCGAGTCTTCATTGCACGCCATGCTGCTGGCCCGCGTGGAGGCCTATCCGGATCTCAAGGCGGATGAAACACTTCGCCAACTGATGCACAGCCTGACCCGGATGGAGGATGAGGTCAGTCTGATGCGCGTCGGTCATACCTTGGCGATCGAGCGTTACAATACCCGTCGCCAGCAGTTCCCGGAGGTGATTCTGGCGGGAGCTTTCGGTTTTGGGCCTTTGCCCGCATAACCCGAGCAGGACCAATCCCCATCAACTCCCGCAGGCATGAATCAGAAACTGCCGAAACGCATCCGCCTGCTCACTGAGCTTCACACCGGGTTTCCAGATCAGACCCACCTCCATATGTGGCACAGCATCGGTGATCGGGCGGGCTTCGATTTTCTTTCCTTCCAGTGACCAGGGGCGATACACCATGTCCGACAGGATGGTGATGCCGAAACCGTGCGCGATCAGCCCACGCAGCGCCTCGAGCGATCCGGTACGAAACCCCGTGTTGGGGGTCAGCCCTTGCGATTGCCAGTAGCGCAGTGTGGATTCCTCACCTTCGTCTACATTTAACTGGATGTAGGTGTAGGGCGCGATATCGTTCAGAGAGGGAAATGGGATGCTCGCCAGTGGGTGATCCGAGGCCATCCACAACTGACGACGCGAGCGGATCAGGACATGTTCCTCCAGTGTTGAACGATCAGGTCGATTGGACAGAATCATGATTCCCAGCTCAATCTCCTCACGCTCAATCCCCTGTTCTATCTGCTCCCGTTCCAGATCCTGCAGATCAATCTCGATATCAGGATAGTTGCGGCGAAAGCGTGCCATCAACGCCGGCAGAAAATAACCCAGAACGGTGTAGGAGGCGGCGATATGGATCGCACCGCCGAGGGTGTGGCTGAGAAATCCGGGTTCGCGCACGGCATCCTGCAGCGAGTCGAGCACATGACGACTATGCTGACAGAAGCTGTGTCCCTCTGCGGTCAGTTCCACGCCATGCGGGCGGCGTTCAAACAGACGCACGCCGAGGGTCTGCTCCAGCATCAGCACGGCGTTGGTGATGGCCGACTGGGAAACATGCTCACGGCTGGCGGCCATAGAGAACTGACCAGTTTCGGCTGCTGCGACGAAATAACGCAGTTGGCGCAGGGTGATCTCTTTAGGCATGAGTGACTCCTGAAGCGGGGCTCCTGTGGTATTGGAGTGATATCTGAATTATTGATATCAGGAGACAATATAAGTGATTTGACGATATCGCAAGCGATTCATAGGATGCTATACCAATAAAAATAGAGGGGGATAGGTAATCCTGTCCGACCTCAAAGACCTGGAGAGATGTGATGACGGCGACGCTGAAGAGTGCGGCTGAACAGGAGCTGCGTGAGATCACCCTGGATGATAAATATACCCGGACGGATGGGCGTATCTACATCAGTGGTACTCAGGCGCTGGCTCGCCTGCCGATGCTGCAGAAAGAGCGTGATCGCCGTGCCGGCCTGAATACAGCTGGCTATGTCTCCGGGTATCGCGGCTCCCCTCTTGGTGGTCTGGATATGGCGCTGTGGCAGGCGCAAAAACATCTGGCCGACCATGATGTCGTGTTCCAGCCAGGCGTGAATGAAGACTTGGCCGCCACGGCTGTCTGGGGTACGCAGCAGACCAACCTCTATGATAATGCCCGTTATGATGGTGTGTTCGGCATGTGGTATGGCAAGGGGCCGGGTGTTGATCGCTCGGCGGATGTACTCAAGCATGCCAACGCTGCCGGCAGCTCACCACATGGCGGCGTACTGCTGCTGGCGGGTGATGACCATGCCGCCAAATCCTCCTCTGTTGCACACCAATCCGAACACCTGCTGATCGCCTGCGGAATTCCCGTCCTCTATCCCTCCAATGTGCAGGAATATCTGGATTACGGCATGCATGGTTGGGCGATGAGTCGCTATTCAGGTCTCTGGGTATCGATGAAGTGTGTCACTGATGTTGTCGAATCTTCCGCGTCGATTGATGTCGATCCCGATAGAGTCGAGGTGGTGATCCCCGAGGACTTCGTCATGCCCGAAGGGGGCCTGAACATCCGCTGGCCCGATCCACCGCTGGATCAGGAAGCACGGATGCTGGATCATAAATGGTATGCGGCACTCGCCTATATCCGTGCCAACAAGCTCAATCGTATCGTAATCGACTCGCCCAAGGCGCGCTTCGGCATCATGGCGGCCGGCAAGGCCTATCTTGATGTGCGTCAGGCACTGACCGATCTGGGGTTGGATGATGAAGCCTGCTCACAGTTGGGTATACGACTGTACAAGGTCGGCTGTGTCTGGCCTCTGGAGGCTCAGGGTGCACGTGAGTTCGCGACTGGTCTGGAAGAGATTCTGGTAGTGGAGGAGAAACGCCAGATTCTGGAGTACGCGCTGAAAGAGGAGCTGTACAACTGGCGTGATGATGTCCGCCCGCGTGTGTATGGCAAGTTTGATGAGCGCGACAACTCTGGTGGCGAGTGGTCAGTACCGCG
This sequence comes from Nitrincola salilacus, assembly GCF_046271865.1. NCBI lineage: Bacteria > Pseudomonadati > Pseudomonadota > Gammaproteobacteria > Oceanospirillales > Oceanospirillaceae > Nitrincola > Nitrincola salilacus. Next base: position 4,374,710 of record NZ_CP176580.1, on the reverse strand, counting down.
TGGTCAGTGGTTGTTGCCGGCACGTTATGAACTGTCTCCGGCGCTGATCGCCAAAGCGATCGCCAGCCGCTTGAATCGGGTCGGCCTGCCTGATGAAGTGCGTGAGCGAATCGAAGCGCGTATCGCCGTGATCGACGCCAAAGAGCTTGAGGCGGCCCGGCCACGTGAAACCGCCGAGCGCAAACCCTGGTTCTGCTCCGGTTGCCCGCACAACACCTCCACGCGCGTGCCTGAGGGTTCTCGTGCGCTGGCCGGTATCGGTTGTCATTACATGGTGATGTGGATGGACCGCAACACCGAAACCTTCAGCCAGATGGGCGGTGAAGGAGTTGCCTGGCTCGGTCAGATGCATTTCTCCGGTGACAAACATGTGTTCGTCAATCTCGGGGATGGCACCTATTTCCACTCCGGTCTGTTGGCGATACGCGCCTCTATCGCCGCGAAAGCGAATATCACTTACAAGATTCTATACAACGATGCCGTGGCGATGACCGGAGGGCAGCCGGTCGATGGCGTACTGACGGTGCCTCAGATCGTGGCGCAGGTGGTGGCTGAGGGTGCGAAAGAGGTGCTGGTAGTCACAGATGAGCCGGATAAATACACCGGTGCCATGACGCTGCCAGCGGGCATCGCCGTGCACCACCGTGATGAGCTGGATCAGATACAGCTGCGCCTGCGCGATACCGAGGGTGTCACCATTCTGGTGTATGACCAGACCTGCGCGACCGAGAAGCGCCGTCGGCGCAAGCGTGGTCAGTACCCGGATCCTGCGCGTCGTGTCTTTATCAATGATGCCGTCTGCGAAGGTTGCGGTGATTGCTCTGTGGTCTCTAACTGTCTGTCGGTGGAGCCGCTGGAAACCGAACTGGGCACCAAGCGCAAGATCAACCAGTCCTCCTGCAACAAGGATTTCTCCTGCCTGAAAGGATTCTGCCCGAGCTTTGTCACGGCGGAGGGGGCGCAACCGAAGAAACCACAGATCGCCAAAGGTGGCAGCAGCCCGCTGAAAGTTGAAGACCTGCCCCAACCGAGTCTGCCGGTCATTGCAGAGCCTTATGGTGTGGTCGTGACCGGTGTCGGTGGTACCGGTGTGGTCACCATCGGGGCATTGATCGGTATGGCAGCGCATCTGGAGAGCAAGGGCGTTACAGTGCTGGATATGACCGGCCTGGCACAGAAAGGTGGCGCCGTGATCAGCCATGTGCAGATCGCCAACCAGCCGGAGGATATTCATGCCACCCGTATCGCCACGGGTGAAGCGCATCTGGTGATCGGTTGTGATGCGATTGTTACTGCTTCGATGGATGCCCTGTCGCGTACGCGTCGTGATATCACGGCAACGGTGGTTAACAGCGCCGAAGTCCCGACTGCAGCCTTTATCGGTAACCCGAACTGGCACTTCCCGAGCGAATCGGCTGAAGCGGATATTCGCGACAGCATCGGCGAGCGATGTGACTTTATCAATGCCAATCAACTGGCGCTGGATCTTCTCGGCGATACGCTGTTCGCCAACCCGTTGCTGATGGGTTATGCCTGGCAGAAAGGTTGGATTCCGCTGTCATTGGCGGCTCTGACCCGCGCGATTGAGATGAACAATGTTGCAGTTGAGAAGAACCTGCAGGCATTCGGTTGGGGACGTCTGGTTGCACATCACGGCGAAGCCGAGGTGATGAAACATCAGGCCGCTAAGGGGGCTGTGCAGGTGATCCGTATGCCGGAGACGCTGGATCAACTGATCGCCAAGCGTGTCCAACTGCTGACTGATTATCAGGATGCGGCTTATGCAGCCCGTTTTGAGACAGCTGTGCGGTCTATCAGGCAGCTGGAGGAGACGCTGGTCGGTAAGGCACGTCTGCAATTGACTGAAGCGGTCGTGCGCAATCTGTCCAAACTGATGGCCTACAAGGATGAGTACGAGGTCGCGCGCCTGTATAGCGATCCGGCTTTCCTCGACAAACTGCGCGCCCAGTTCGAAGGCGAGCCGGGCAAAGACTATCAGCTCAACTTCTATCTGGCCCCACCACTGCTGGCGAAGACCGATGCCAAAGGGCATCTGGTGAAACGTCGCTACGGCTCCTGGATGCTGCCGCTGTTCAAACTGCTGGCGCGCTTCAAGGGACTGCGCGGTTCATCGCTGGATATCTTTGGTCGCACCGAGGAACGGCGTCAGGAGCGTCAGCTGATCGAGGATTATCTGGTATTGCTGGAGGAGTTCGGTCGCAGCCTAAATACCGATAATCTGGCACTGGCGATTGATCTGGCGAGTCTGCCGGATCAGATCCGCGGCTTCGGGCACGTCAAGGAACGTAACCAGCAGGCTGTGGCGGCTCAGCGTGATCTGCTGCTGGCCGAGTATCGCAGCGAGGCGCAGTACGTTAAGGTGGGGTGAATATAGACAGATAACCATACGCATCCTATGCTTTCAGTGTTCTTGCTATTGCCTGATCTGATTCATACGCTGGATGCGGCTTCACAACAGACAGGATGACTGAGCTTCAGGGCAGGCAGGTCATTCCGGTCAGTATGGGGGGAGGGTGTCCTTGAAAATTCGGTTGTTACTGCTCTGCCTGCTTGTTTGTCTGTCCAGTTCCTCACTCCTGTCTGCGCGCGAGCTCAGGGTGGGTCTGGGTGAGCTGGATTACCCACCTTTTTACTTTATGGAAGATGGTCGCTTCAAAGGCGCGGCTGTCGAGATCGCAGAACATCTTGCAGGCCAGTTGGGCCATCAGCTTGTATATAAGCGCTATCCTTGGGCGCGGGTGCAGAACGCGCTTGAGTTCGGTGATCTGGATATGATGATCCTCTATTTCAAAACACCCGAGCGTGAGCAAAGCGTGGTGTACACGGATATTCCTCATCTCAACGAATCCAGTCACCTGTTTGTGCATAATGGCAGCGATATTGATTTGTCATCCACACTTGATAACCTCCAGGATAAAGTGTTCGGGCATGTGAGGGGGTATTCTCATGGTGATGTATATGATAACCATCAGCACCTGCGGAAACATCTCGTGCCTGATGAGCGGCATCTGATTCGCACGCTTATAGTCGGGGGAATTGATATTGCAGTCGGGAACAGGCCAGCGATCCTGATGGTGGCCGAGATGGAAGGGCTGGAGGATCAAATCGCTTTTCTGGACACTCCCATTGATATAGGTCCCAACTTCCTGGCTTTCTCCAGAGCCTTGTCGGATGCTGAGGCTTTGGCACGCGACTATTCGGATCAGCTCAGGCAATTCATGTCGTCAGACGAATATCGTCAGATCCTGATGGCGTACGGATTTGATCTGACGGAATAGTCGCTAATACGACAGTCCTGACGTTTTCAGAATTATTCCCGTCGCATTCAAGAGACCCCCTCGGCAGGTAGAGGGCTATTCTGCGAGCATTGAAACTGATAATGCCCGTTAGCCTGGAGAGTCATCATGACACCTGCCGAACTGCACCAAGATGCCATCGTCATTGATGGTCTGATCATTGCGAAGTGGAACCGTGAACTGTTCGAAGATATGCGCAAAGGCGGCCTGACGGCGGCAAACTGCACCGTATCTGTCTGGGAGGGGTTCCAGGCGACTGTGAATAACATCGCCGCCAGCAATAAGCTGATCCGTGATAACAGTGATCTGGTGATTCCAGTGCGCACCACAGCCGATATCCAGCGCGCCAAGGATGAAGGCAAGACCGGCATTCTGTTTGGTTTTCAGAACGCTCATGCGTTTGAGGATCAACTGGGCTATATCGAGGTGTTCAAGGAGCTCGGCGTCGGTATTGTACAGATGTGCTACAACACCCAGAACCTGGTTGGCACCGGCTGCTACGAGCGTGATGGTGGTCTGTCCGGTTTCGGGCGTGAAGTGGTCGCTGAGATGAACCGGGTCGGTATCATGTGTGACTTGTCGCATGTTGGCTCCAAAACCTCCGAAGAGGTGATTCTGGAATCGCAGAAACCTGTCTGCTACTCCCACTGCCTGCCATCCGGTCTGAAAGAGCATCCGCGTAACAAATCCGACGAAGAGCTGAAGTTCATTGCTGATCACGGTGGTTTTGTCGGTGTGACCATGTTCGCGCCCTTCCTGAAGAAAGGGATCGACTCCACCATCGACGACTACGCCGAAGCGATCGAGTATGTGATGAATATTGTCGGTGAAGACGCGATCGGTATCGGTACTGACTTCACTCAGGGACATGGCCAGGATTTCTTCGAGTGGCTGACCCACGACAAGGGCTATGCACGTCGTCTGACCCGTTTTGGCAAGATCGTTAACCCGCTGGGTATCCGTACTGTCGGCGAGTTCCCCAACCTCACCGAAACCCTGCTCAAGCGCGGCATGAGTGAATCTCAGGTGCGCAAGATCATGGGTGAGAACTGGGTCCGTGTTCTGAAAGATGTCTGGGGCGAGTGATCACTCCCGCTGGATGACTGTTGTTTATACGATATTTAATAAGAAATAATCTTTAGATAGGTGATCACCGTGGCAAAAATGGCTCCTGAACTTCCCATCGAAGTTGATTCCGAAACCGGCGTATGGACATCTGACGCTCTGCCGATGCTGTATGTTCCCCGGCATTTTTTCATCAATAATCATCAGGCTATTGAAGAGGAGCTGGGTCCTGAGCGTTATGCACAGATCCTGTACAAAGCGGGCTACAAGAGCGCCTGGCACTGGTGTGAAAAAGAGGCTGAGCTGCATGGCCTGTCGGGTGTGGATGTGTTTGAGCACTATATGAAGCGCCTGTCACAGCGTGGCTGGGGCAAGTTCATCACCGAAGAGATCGATCTGGCCGCAGGTACCTGTAAGGTGCGTCTGGAGTTCTCCGCGTTTGTCTATCACTACGGCAAGGTGAACCGCAAAATCGAATATATGTTCACCGGTTGGTTTGCCGGTGCAATGGATCAGATCCTGGAAGCGCAGGGCAGTTCACTGCGCACCGTTGCGGAACAGACCCAGAGCGGCGCCGAAGAGGGCTGCGATGTCGGTTACTTCGTTACCCGTCCTCTGGTCTGATCTGAGAGTAGGAGTGAGTCATGTCCCAGTTTGATGCCATTTTCCAGCCGATCCAGATCGGTAACCTGACGATCCGTAACCGCGTGGTCAGTACTGCACATGCCGAGGTGTATGCCACCGATGGCGGTATGACAACGGATCGCTACGTTAAATATTATGAAGAGAAAGCCAAGGGCGGATGCGGTCTGTGCATCTGCGGTGGTTCCTCTGTTGTCTCCATCGACAGCCCACAGGGCTGGTGGAGTTCGGTCAACCTCTCCACCGACCGGATCATCCCGCACTTCCAGAATCTGGCCGATGCCGTGCACAAGCATGGCGGCAAGATCATGATTCAGATCACCCATATGGGTCGTCGTTCACGCTGGGATGGCTATGACTGGTCCACCCTGATGTCACCCTCCGGTATCCGCGAGCCAGTGCATCGCTCCACCTGCAAGACGATTGAGGAGGAGGAGATCTGGCGCGTTATCGGTGACTTCGCTCAAGCGGCACGTCGTGCCAAAGAGGGTGGTCTGGACGGTGTGGAGCTGTCGGCAGTGCATCAGCATCTGGTCGATCAGTTCTGGAGCCCACGTGTTAACAAGCGTACTGATGAGTGGGGCGGCAGTTTCGAGAACCGCATGCGCTTCGGTATGGAAGTATTGAAAGCGGTGCGTGCTGAAGTGGGGCGTGACTTTGCCGTGGGTATGCGTATCTGTGGCGATGAGTTCCATCCCGATGGTCTGACGCACGAAGATATGAAGCAGATCGCGGCCTATTATGACGCCACCGGCCTGCTCGATTTCTTCGGCGTGATCGGTTCCGGTTGTGATACACACAATACACTGGCCAACGTGATTCCGAACATGTCCTTCCCGCCGGAGCCTTTCCTGCATCTGGCTGCTGGCATCAAGGAAGTGGTCAAGGTGCCGGTGATCCATGCGCAGAATATCAAGGATCCGAACCAGGCACAGCGTATCCTTGAAGGGGGCTATGTCGATCTGGTCGGTATGACGCGTGCGCATATTGCTGATCCGCACATTATCGCCAAGATCAAGATGGGTCAGATCGACCAGATCCGTCAGTGTGTGGGTGCCAACTACTGCATCGACCGTCAGTATCAGGGGTTGGATGTGCTCTGTATTCAGAACGCGGCAACTTCGCGTGAGCACATGGGTGTGCCGCATATCATCGAGAAAACTGAAGGGATCAAGCGCAAGGTTGTTGTGGTTGGTGGTGGTCCTGCCGGTATGGAAGCGGCGCGTGTTGCTGCTGAGCGTGGTCATGATGTCACGCTGTTTGAAGGCAAGGATCAGTTGGGTGGACAGATCACCACGGCCTCCAAGGCCCCGCAGCGTGATCAGATCGCCGGTATTACCCGCTGGTATCAACTGGAACTGGCACGCCTGAAAGTGGACCTGCGTCTTGGTACCTATGCTGATGAACCAACGATCAAGGATCTGCGCCCGGATATCGTGGTGCTGGCGGTCGGTGGTAAGCCGTTTGTAGAACAGGTGCCTGAGTGGGGTGCGGATGAGGGGCTGGTGGTCAGCAGCTGGGATATTCTGGATGGCAAGGTCGAGCCGGGCAAAAATGTGCTGATCTACGACACTATCTGCGAGTTCACCGGCATGTCGGTCGCGGATTACCTGTCCGAGAAGGGCGCCAAGGTTGAGCTGCTGACCGACGATATCAAGCCAGGCGCGGCCGTGGGCGGGACTACCTTCCCGACCTACTATCGCAGCCTGTATGCCAAAGAGGTGATCCTGAGCTCGGATATGGCACTGCACAAGGTTTACCGCGAAGGTGATCAACTGGTGGCTGTGCTGGAAAACGAGTACACCGGTCAGATGGAAGAGCGTGTTGTTGATCAGGTGGTGGTCGAGAACGGTGTGCGTCCGGATGAAGCGCTTTACTACGCGCTGAAGCACCAGTCGCTGAACAAGGGGCAGATCGATGTCGAGTCGCTCTATGCGATCAAGCCTCAGCCGAGCCTGAGTGAGTCGACCGAGGGTGACAGCTTCCTGCTGTTCCGGATCGGTGACTGCACGGCTCCGCGAAATACTCATGCCGCGATCTATGATGCGCTGCGTTTGTGCAAGGATTTCTGATTAGAGTGTGCTTATGCTCAATATAATCTTACCTGTACTGATATTTGCAGCGCTGGCGCTGGCGGTGATCGGCGCAGTCCGCCGCATCAGTCTGTGGCGTCAGGGCCGGTCCTCGCCGGTATCGCTGCTGGCGGGTCTGGCTGCAATGCCACGCCGCTACCTGGTGGATCTACACCATGTGGTTGGGCGTGACAGCTACATCTCCAACACACATGTTGCCACGGCGGGTGGCTTTGTCGCCGCGGCCGTGTTGGCGATACTGGTGCACGGGCTGCAGCTGGAAAGCCGCATCCTGGCCTGGGCGCTGCTGGCCGCGACCACCTCCATGTTCGTGGGTGCATTGTTTGTCGCCAAACGGCGAGTCAATCCGCCATCACGCCTGTCCAAAGGGCCCTGGATGCGTTTGCCGAAAAGCCTGATGGCATTTTCGCTGGCGTTCTTCCTGATCACCCTGCCGGCGGCTGGTATTCTGCCGCACGGATTCGGTGGCTGGGTGCTGGCGTTGCTACTCGTAGCGCTGGTGGTCTGGGGGTTGGGTGAAATGTTCTTCGGCATGACCTGGGGCGGGCCGATGAAGCACGCCTTTGCCGGTGCACTGCATCTGGCCTGGCATCGTCGCGCCGAACGTTTTGGTGGCGGTCGATCCACCGGGCTCAAACCACTGAATCTGGACGACCCGAACGCGACACTCGGGGTTGAAAAACCGGCTGACTTCACCTGGAACCAATTGCTGGGTTTTGATGCTTGCGTGCAGTGTGGCCGCTGTGAAGCGGTCTGCCCTGCATTTGCGGCGGGTCAGCCACTTAACCCGAAAAAACTGATTCAGGATATGGTGGTCGGTCTGGCCGGTGGCAGCGATGCACACTATGCTGGCTCTCCCTATCCCGGCAAGCCTGTAGGTGAGCATCAGGGTGATGCTCACAGCCCGATCGTGGCACGCGAGGGCAAGGCGCTGGTTGATGCCGAGACGCTCTGGTCCTGTACCACTTGTCGCGCCTGTGTCGAAGAGTGTCCGATGATGATCGAACATGTCGACGCCATCGTCGATATGCGCCGCTTCCTGACGCTGGAACGTGGTGAAACGCCGAACAAGGGTGCCGAGGTGATCGACAATCTGATCGCTACCGACAACCCCGGTGGTTTTGCTCCGACGGCACGCATGAACTGGGCCGCCGATCTCAACCTGCCAGTGCTGGCTGAAGTGAAGCGCACTGATGTGCTGCTGTGGCTTGGTGACGGCGCCTTCGATATGCGCAACCAGCGCACGTTGCGCGCTTTCGTCAAGGTGTTGCGCGCAGCGGGTGTCAACTTTGCCGTGCTTGGTAATGAAGAGCGTGACAGTGGTGATGTGGCACGTCGGCTGGGTGATGAGGCGACCTTCCAGAGCCTGGCGCGGCGCAATATCGCCACGCTGGCGAAGTACAGCTTCCGCAGTATCGTTACCTGTGATCCGCACAGTTTCCATGTGTTGAAGAATGAGTATGGTGAGCTGGGTGGCGAGTATGTCGTTCATCATCACACCACCTTCATCGGCAAACTGCATGAGGATAAAAAGCTTAATCTGCGCGGTTGGAAAGGCGGCAAGGTCACCTATCATGATCCCTGCTATCTGGGACGCTACAACGGTGAATATGAAGCGCCACGTGCCGTACTCAGAGCCCTGGGTATTGAGGTGGCGGAGATGGAGCGCTCCGGTTTCCGCTCACGCTGCTGCGGTGGTGGTGGCGGCGCACCGATCACGGATATTCCCGGCAAACAGCGTATCCCTGATATGCGCATGGAAGATATCCGCGAGACGGGTGCCGAGCTGGTCGCTGTGGGCTGCCCACAGTGTACAGCGATGCTGGAAGGTGTCGTGGAGCCACGGCCCGAGATCCGAGATATCGCCGAACTGGTTGCCGATGCACTGATTGAACAGGCTGACGCCGTGGATGCCACGGCAAAAAAGTCGCAGGCTGAGGAGACGGTGGCATGAGTGACATTATCCGTCGTGACCCGCGTAAAGCGTGGATAGCACGTAATCGTCTGCATCCTGAGCATGCCAGCGTGCTGGCCGAGCTGGGGATGGGTGATGCACAGCCCACTCAGTGGATGGGCCCGAATGGTGTGATGCGCAAGGATCCGCATCGGGTTGGCTTTATCGGCCCTGCGGGCATCAAACGTATCGATCGCAGTGGTGTTCAAGGTGCTCCGGGTCAGGTGCAGGCGCGCAGTACTGCCGCGCAGGACACACGCACAACAGTGCTGATTGCCGAGCCTGCCTTTCATATTGTGGTGGTACCGGATATGGCAGGCGGCCGTCTGTCGGCGCATGATCGTGATCTGCTGGGCCTGGCTCGGCAGATGGCTGATAAAGATGCCAGCGCCCAGGGCGCCGTCGTGGCGATTGTGTTCGGTGAACAGAAAGAGGACAGCTGGGGCGAGGCGGGTATCGACCGACTGCTGCAGCTCAGAGATGTTGCACTGGAGGGTTACTCCCCTGAGTATCGCATCGCCATTCTCACGGCTGCCGAGCGCGAGCTGAAACCGCGTTACTGGCTGCTCCCTGACTCCAGTCTGGGTGGTGGCGATCTCGGTCGGCGCCTGTCGGTACGTATCGGTGAGCGGGCGGCTACGCAGGTGTGGCAGGTGGATATGGAGAGCGAAACACCGCGTTGTACTGGTCGGGGGGCTGCAGGTCGTCAGGATATTACCCGTGATCTGCCGCGTGTGCTGTTGGCACTGGCTGAGTGCGGCGAGCCGGTCAGCGATACACGTCATGAGGCGCAAGCTATCCAGTTGCAACAGCCTCTGCCGGAGCAACTGGTGCGTATTGAGGATCTGGGCGCTGTGGCGGTCGATCCGGCCAGTGTTGCCCTCAGCGAGGCCGAGTTCATCCTGTCGGGTGGTAACGGTGTGCAAGACTGGGATGGCTTCCATCAGGCGGCGCGCGTTCTGGGCGCTACCGAGGGGGCCTCGCGTGTTGCCGTGGACGATGGCTTTATGGCGCGTGATCGTCAGGTTGGTGCGACCGGCACCTGGGTGACGGCACGCGTCTATATGGCGGTGGGTATTTCGGGTGCGATCCAGCATCTTCAGGGTATCCAGAGCTGCGATAAGGTGATCGCGATCAACATGGATCCAGGCTGCGACATGATCAAGCGTGCTGACCTGGCAGTGATCGGTGATTCAGGCGAGATACTGTCCGAGCTGGTCAAACGTGTGGATGGACTGAAGCAGGAGAATCGAAATGTTGCTTAGTACCCCGCAGACTCCGAAAGGTGGAGCAGCCACTACAATTGCCGTGTTGTTGTCTGTCGGCAGCCATCCGCTCACCGGGCGTGCGCGTCGGGCCGAGCAGGATGCAAGAGCTCTGGAGATGGCCCTGGCTTTGCCGGAAACCGACACACAACTGATCCATGCCGGACAGTTGAATGACAACAGCGAACCGGCACTGCGCAGCTATCTGGGTATGGGGCCTCAGCAGATGACACTGATTCAGCAGGCGCAGCAATCGGATGTGCTGCCCGCGCTGGAAAAACATTTGCGTCAGCTTGGCCCGAAACTGATTCTGTGCGGCTCACGTGCCGAAGCCGGCGAAGGCTCAGGCCTGCTACCCTATCTGCTGGCCGAAAAGCTTGGTTGGCCATTAATCAGTGGCCTGGCCGCAATTGAATCGGTGGATGGCAGCAGTGCTACGGTGCTGCAGGCATTGCCCCGTGGCCAGCGTCGTCGTCTGCGGGTGAAGTTGCCGGCATTACTGACGATCGACAGTGCTGCACCTGTGGCACGCCAGTCGGCTTTTGGTCCTGCGCGCCGTGGTGAATTGGCAGAAGTTGATGCAACGGCGCAGGTCGATGCTGAACAGGCAAACTGGGATATCCAGCCAGCACGTAAACGCCCGAAACGCCTTAAAATCATCAAGGCCACTTCGGCTCGAGATCGTTTCAAGGCGGCAGCGGCCAAGTCCGAAGGCAGCGGCGGTCAGGTGCTCAAAGATATTACGGCAGCCGAGGGTGCCGATGCTATTTTGAAACTACTGATGGAAGAGGGGGTTTTGCGCGTCGGTAGTTGATCACGAGTAGCAGAGCACGAATAGCAGAACAGTCTTCTTCGTCTGGGTCAGGGGTGGCTATCGTCATCTCTGGCCATTTTTTTATCCTGTTTCTTTACCACGACTCTTTATCCCGATTCATGATCCTGCCTTCCAGTTTCGTTCCCGGATCTTTACCATAGCAGCCCTGGCATGTATCAATCGATGCACGCATTCCAGATTCACACTTTTACAGGGAGATACCCATGACCATTCAGCGCCATGAAATCGGCACACGCATGAGCCGCGCCGTCGTTCACAACAACACCGTTTACCTGTGCGGTCAGGTGGCAGAGGATCGTCATGCTGATATCACAGGTCAGACCCAGACAATGCTGGCCAAGGTTGACTCACTGCTGGCATCAGTCGGCAGCAGCCGTGAGCATATGCTGTCTGCCACTATCTACCTTAAGGATATGGCACTCTTCAGTGAGATGAACGAAGTCTGGGACAACTGGGTTCCTGAAGGCTATGCACCGGCCCGTGCCTGTGTCCAGGCCAGCATGGCCAGTCCGGAGTTGCTGGTTGAAATCTCCGTGGTAGCGGCGGTGCCGGTGGCATAAAGCCTCTGGGGAGAAACATAAAGTGGTTGTTAACCGCTTTATGTTTTTATATGGTTTTAGCTCACCCCCGAAAACCGATCGCTCAGCTCCTGGTTGCGCTGGCTCATCGGCTGCAACAGGTGCTCTTTAGTGCTGGAAGATGACGTGGAGATAAACAATAGTGCCCCTGACTGCTTTCAGCAGGACCTTTCAGATAAACATGTACATGAGTGTTGATGATGACACCTAGTACATTAGTCCGCTGTTTTGTATAGAGGGTAGAACATGAATGACAAGCCTTTATCTCTGAGTGAGCCCCCGGAAGGTTATACCGACTGGATCGCCAACCTGAAAGCTCTCATCCATTCAGCCCAGCAACGAGCCTCCCAGGCAGTCAATCGCGAGCTGGTATTGCTTTACTGGCAGATCGGTAGTGATATTCTGACCCGGCAGGCCAATAAGGGCTGGGGTGCAAAAGTGATTGACAGGTTGGCACATGACTTGCGTATTGCTTTCCCCGAGATGAAAGGTTTTTCACCTCGGAACCTGAAATACATGCGAGCTTTTGCTGAAGCCTGGCCTGATGTTCAATTTGTGCAAGGGGTGCTTGCACAATTACCCTGGTATCATCAGATTGCCTTGCTCGACAAACTGAAAATGGCCGATGATCGCCTCTGGTATGCGCAAAAGGCAATCGACGATAACTGGTCACGTAATGTACTGGTGATGCAGATTGAAACCCGTTTGAGGGAGCGAGAGGGTATGGCCATTACCAACTTCGAACAGCGTCTGCCAAAACCCCAATCGGATCTTGCCCGGGAGTCCATCAAAGACCCTTATCGTTTCGACTTTCTGGGGCTTACCCATGAGGCTCAGGAGCGTGAAGTTGAGTCAGCCCTTGTTCAACATGTTACTCGATTTCTATTAGAGCTGGGAGCAGGATTCGCTTTTGTAGGACGGCAAGTTCCGCTTAATGTGGGAGGAGATGAGTTTTTTATTGATCTGCTTTTCTACCACCTCAAACTGCGCTGCTATGTCGTCATTGAACTCAAGGCTGACAGGTTCAAACCGGAACATCTGGGGCAACTGGGATTTTATCTGACTGCTGTGGATCGTCAGGTGAAAAATGAGCAGGATAATCCGACACTCGGGCTGTTGCTGTGCAAAAGCAAGAACAAGGTGGTGGCAGAATATGCTTTGGGTGACAAAACTCAACCCATGGGGATTGCTGAATATAAACTGCTGGAATCTTTACCCGAACCCTTGCAAACCAACCTGCCGAGCATCGAACAGCTCGAGAAGGAATTGGAAGGCGCTGAAAAGTAAGCGAACTGGACTACAGAACAGCTGGCTGGCATTTTTATCTGCCCGGCCATCTCGCCCCATTGATCACCCCTGCCATCTCACATAGACTGCCTGACATCTATAAGCATTAATGCAGGCAAGCGACTTGCCGGGGGGAGATTTTGAACGCACTACCCAAGCTGGATCTGCACGGTAAGGTCAGTGACGCGGAATGGCAGTTGCGCGTGGATCTGGCTGCCTGTTACCGACTGGTGGAACATCACCGTTGGGGGGATCTGATCTATACCCATATTTCGGCACGACTGCCGGGAACGGATCAGTATCTGGTCAATGCCTTTGGCCTGAGTTTTGACGAGGTGACTGCCTCGAACCTGGTCAAGGTCGATCTGCAGGGCAATATCCTTGACGACACACCCTTCAGTATCAATCCGGCTGGCTTCACGATTCATAGTGCGATTCATGAGGTGCGGCCGGATGCACACTGTGTGATCCATCTGCACACTAAAGAAACGATCGCTGTCGCAACCCAGAAAAACGGGCTACAGCCGCTGAGTCAGTACTCACTCTTCTCACTGCCTTCACTGGCCTATCACCAGTATGAAGGGCTGGCGGTGAATCCTGAGGAGAAGGCGCGTCTGCAGGCGGATCTGGGGCATCACAACCATATGTTATTGGTCAATCACGGTGGCTTGGCGCTGGGGCCGACGGTGGGGGATGCCTTTATGCGTTTTTACGATCTGCAGCGTGCCTGTGAGGTACAGCTGGCGATCCAGGCCAGTGGGCAGGAAGCGCTCCCCATCGCGCAGCCGATCATCGACAATATTTTCCGCCAGGCCAATGTGGTGCACAGCGGTAGTACCGGCGGCCAGCTTGCCTGGCCTGCGATGCTGCGCAAGGCCTATCGGTTGGACCCAGGATTTGCAGAGTAGGAGTCATCATGAAAGTTAATCGCGTTGAAGTATTTGATATCTATTGCCCTGAGCGTCCAGCCTGGACGCCGGTGTTTGTCCGTATCCATACCGATGAAGGGATCAGCGGCGTCGGTGAGGCAGGTCTGGCCTATGATCTGGGTCACAGTGCTGCAGCCGCCATGATCAAGGAGATGGCCGAGGCCTTTCTGATCGGGCATGACCCCTTCCAGACCGAACGGCTCTGGTCGCGTATGTTGCGCGAGAGCTTCTGGGGCTTAGGTGGCGGTCCGGTGATCTATTCGGCGATGAGCGCCATTGATACTGCCCTGTGGGATATCAAGGGCAAGGCGCTGGGTGTGCCGGTCTACCAACTGCTCGGCGGCAAGGTGACCCCGAAACTGCGCACCTATGCCTCGCAACTGCAGTTTGACTGGGACAGCGAGTTCAAGGCGCTGATACATCCGGAGCAGTATGCCGAAGCTGCGCTGAAGGCAGTTGCTGATGGCTATGATGCGGTCAAGGTCGATCCGATCATGTATGACAAGGATGGCAACACCTATTACGATCGCACCAACATCATCTCGCGTGGTGAGATGAAGCTCTATCGTGCCCGCATGCAGGCGATCCGCGATGCGGTGGGCGACGAAGTGGATATCATCTTCGAATGTCACAGCCTGCCCGGTGCCACCTCTGCGATCCAGATCGGCGAGATCGCCCGTGAGTTCGACTGCATGTATTACGAAGAGCCAGTCAACTATCTGAACCATTCTCTGCATGCCAAGGTGGCCGACAAGGTGGCGGTGCCGATCGCTGGTGGCGAGCGCCTGTATAACCGTTGGGGTGTACGCCCCTATCTGGAAGACCAGAGCATCGACGTGCTGCAGCCGGATATCGGCCTGTGTGGTGGCTTCACCGAGACCAAAAAGGTGTGTGACTATGCGGATATCTTCGATGTGCGCATCCAGGCACATGTTTGTGGTGGCCCGGTGGCAACCGCTGCATCACTGCATCTGGAAACAGCGATCCCCAACTTCCTGATCCATGAGCATCACACCTATGCGATCAAAAGCTGGAACCGTGAACTGTGCATTCAGGATCCGCAGCCGAAGGACGGCTTCTTCGAAGTCTCTGAAGCGCCGGGGATCGGTATTGAACTGAACGATGAAGTGGTGATGCGCTCGGCGCGAGTCGAGATCAGGTAAAGCCATAGCACTGGTGGGCATTGGTGTGACTCAGTGCCTGCCAGAGTGCGGCCTGCTCGTCATCGTTTAGCGGCCGAGCATCTGCGATATCGGACACCAGTTGCCGGTATCCCTGCCACAAAGACGCGTAATCCTGCGTAATATGGCAGACAGGAAAATTACTTGCCAGCATGACGCGGGCATCGCCAAAACTCTCCAACAGAGTCCGCAGCAGCCATTGTGGCGAGGCAGTTGCTCTAATCAGTTCCAGACCAGAAAACTTCACCCGAATATTCTGGCATTCCCTCAGCAACTCAAGCCCCCGCTGCCATGCCTCAATCTGTAATGGCAGTCCTGCGTGATTCAGCACCAGCTTAAGTGACGGAATTGCCTTTGCGTAATCAGCAACAGCCTGGGCAACTGACAGATCTTCCCAGTTGAACTGCGCCTCAAAGATAAGGCCTTGCTCAGCCAGATGCGCCAGATTTTCAGTAACGGTTGGTGTCAGCAGACGGACACCATCCTCACCCTCGGTGATATCACGGATACCGGCCAGAGCCGGTCGCTGCAGGTTGTGCACCGCAGCCACAAAGTCGGCAACGGGCTGATCAATCCGGGAATAGGCGATGGCACGGTAGAGCGTACGGGTGATTGCCTGCTGCAGCCAATCCAGTTCACGAACGGGCTGATCATTATCAAAACCTGCCTCGATATGCACCAGTCCGGCCAGTGGGTAGGGGCTGGCTGACAGGAGTACTGCCTCAGTGTGAGATTGGCGGATACGATCAAGGTTGGGCCAGTCAGGTGCGCCGGGATCACGTAGCCAGTGATAGTCGCCCTGTTCAAGATTGAACAGATGCAGGTGTGGATCGATAATTGCGTTGCTCATGTCATCAACTATTTATTGTGGTGTATAACTCTAACATGGGTTGGTAGCTTATTTGTCTCCTTCGTGAAGTGTCCGGAATAAATAAACACTTCAGTTTGCGCGTGCTTTAATGCTTAGGACGCATGTTCAAAGTAGCGGACAATATTGCGGCCTTCTTTCTTTGCCTGATACATTGCCAGATCGGCCCATTTAAGGATCTCTTCCTGACTGGCTTGGTGGTCGATGAATAGCGCGACTCCGATGCTGGCAGTACAATGATGTTCTACTGTTGTGGCTGTATCTTCATCTTTAGTACGGATCAGAATATACGGCTCTGCAATTGTGGCACGGACCTTCTCGGCCACGATGCCCGAACGCTCCATGGATGATTCATAATCCTGATCCAGCTCACCGAGCATGACAACAAACTCATCTCCGCCAATACGCGCCACAGTATCCATGCTGCGCACACAGCCGGTAAGACGATTCGCCACTTCGATCAGCAGCAAGTCGCCCGCATCGTGTCCGTGGATATCGTTGGGCGGTTTGAAGTTGTCCAAATCCAGAAACATCACCGCTCCATAACACCCGCTGCGTGCACTGGCGGCCATCGCGTGCTTCAGGCGGTCGGTCAGTAAACTGCGATTGGCGAGTTGCGTCAAGGTGTCGTAGAACGCCAGTCGGCGAATTTGCTTTTCGCTCTCACGCAGGTCACGGGTTATTTTTTCGTTCTCCAGCCTGGCAGCCTCCAGCTCCATGGTGCGGCGGTGCACCTGTTCTTCCAGCGTGATCGCGGTATGGAACAGGCTGAAATCAGACCCACGCAGGCTGTCGTTGCGTTCTGCCCGATTCATCAGAGCCTGAATGATCTTGTTCAGACGTATGATCTCTGCCTGTAAGGCTTGCACGCTCGTACTCGCGTCTGGCGGTACGTGCTTAGACATCAGCGTCAGTCCGAACCGAACCGATGGCGACCCCGGTCAGCGTCTGATTGACATGGGTACCGCGAAACTGTTCGCCGTAGCTGTTGAAGCCTATGCTGTTGTTTGCCAGAAATATTTCCGCGATACGTTCCTGCAAACCGTATTGCGTAACTTCCAGCTTGCGCAAGATACAATCACACCCAATAACAAGTTGAGGATGGCCAATCTCTGCGTGAATTTTATCAAACGTCTGCTCCAGGTTACTCACCAGTCCGGCGCCGTGTGCCACCCGGAGCACCAGCCCTTCCTCAATGGCGGAATACAATGTCAGGCTGCCGTCCGGGTTGGCCTTCTGGATGGAGCGCACATAGTCGGTACCGTCGATCATCACGACAATGGGTGAGGCGGCAAAGCGCATGGAGTTGAGTTCATGCACGTCGACCCCCAGCAGCCTCGCATATTCTTCAGCGGCTGGCAGTCCGTTAATCTCTTTGACGATGCGTTCTGATGAATCTGCCTCCGTAACCACTATTCGTTCATCGGTAGTAATAAAATGCTGGGTTTTGAATATCGTGAAGGGAAAAACCGTATTGATCAGGATCAGCACGGCGCTATCGGAATGGAACTTCCCGTCACTGAATACATAGGTTCGTGTGAATTTCTGGTCATCACCCGCAGACCCACCAAACAGGGGAATCTTGCCAAGGGCATATTGCAGCGCATGGGCTGCCGGCTCTTCGCGTATGGACAAGCCGTCTATCAGTAGCAGTGCGAAAGAGTTTTCAGAGCTGGCCTTTGGCTCCTTGCTTTCGAGGTGCTGCAACAAGGTCTGGACAAAATTCTGCGCTCTGGCAATCTCGAACTGATTCAAATTCTCCAGAAGTCCGCTGACTACCAGGTTACTGCCTGTTGGGAAGCTTGCTCCCGTCAGGCTATGTTCGAGGTAGCCAACTGGTCCGATTTCTCCTGCCGTTGTACAGCCCACCACCTGAACTCCGGCAAATAGCTGATTCATCTCCGCAGTCAGCACATCAAGATCGTACTCACTGGAGCAGAAAAAAATTACCAATGCCATGTCTGGCTGAACCACAGCCGCATGAAATTCCGCCACTGCCTGGCGGGCATCTGTGGCAGATGATTGCGCTGTGCGTATAGTTTGGCTGCTCATACTATCCACCTCTATTTTGTTCTTTGTGGATCTCTGTGGTGATGCAGTAAAATCGAGCTTTCCGGTAAGGTAATGATAGCGCATAACACTGTATCAGGTGTAGGACAAGGCTATCTCGGGTCGCGATGGTGGATCACCACTTTAGGAGCTGGAGCGACACTCATTTTGTAAACATTCCATTGCCACTCAATTTTTAAGTCTTTATGCGACTGCGCACAGTCTCGTAGGTCGAGATTAATAAGAACCTTCACGAATAGACTCCCGCATACGCATACGAGAAATGATAGAGGTGAATGTATACATGAATTTTTGTTATCCGGGTATCAGCGGTTGTCATTATCCAAGGCCAAGCTCACTCCGATATAGTCCATAAATAAAACGGGGGTATCGACACCCGCCGATCCGCACATGATTTCTAACGGCGTGAAAGTATATGGCACTTATCAGCTATGTGACTCAAGTACAGTTCGGCGACGTTAGCGATGCTATTGCGTGGCAGGAGTCCCTTCACATCACCTTAAGTTTGGGCGTTCGCTGAGGATTCACTAAGGGAAATCTCGACGATACACCATTAGCGACCTGATGTTGCCATCATGGAGGATGCAGCCACCAATCAGCTATCGCCCCAGAGTCAAAGGCCAATCGATGATCAAACTGTCTCTAACCTACAAAATCAGCCTGCTGGTCAGTGCACTTATTCTTGCACTGGTTTTACTTGCCGGGCTCTTTGTCACCAGTTTTAGCGGCGTTATTGCCAACAGCCAAACGGACGTTCAGTTGCGTCAGCTCGAAAGCCAGTTAGTCGAGCACTGGCAAACGTTTAATAGGCAATATGATCAAACCACTAAACTGGAACCACAGTATTTCTCTGGCAGAATCGATTTGCTCGATCTGGAGGCTTCAATACAAGCCACTCAAGCCGCCCAACAACAATTACTCGAAGCGACAATGAACCTTGCCCCATCGCTTATTAACAGTTGGAACAATGTTTTGGTGCCGATCACCGGCCTGCCGCTGGAAGAGTTGATGAGTACCCTGCAGGATCGTCAAACGGCTTTGTTAAACGCTTTCAACGAAGCAGCTGAGGTCTGGATTTCCAAAAAGTTCAGCGCACGCCGCGCCGCCGAAACCGCACTGGCAGAGAGCCTTGTGCCAGCGAAAGACAGCATGGATCTGCTTACTGCGCACTACAACACCTTGGTCAGCGCCCGCTCTAATAATCTGATTGAATCGCAGCAGCGCACAGTACAAAACCTGCTGATCGGAATATCGCTGATCATTCTGCTGGCGGCGGCCATGGCGTTCTACGTACTGCGCAAACTCAAACGCGACTTGCACTCGGTGGTCGCCATTACCCGCCAACTGGCCAGTGGTGATCTGACCGGCGTGATTGATGCCCAGGAAAATGGCGATGAAGTCGATGAAGTAAAACTGGCAGTCAGTCAGATGAATACCAGGCTCAACGAGATTTTCACCTCGGTGGTCGAACTTTCCAGACACCTGGGCAGCTCAGCCAACAGTATTATGGAAGACACCGAAGCCCGGTTTAAATACGCGGAAAATCAACAAGAAAAAATGCAGCACCTCGCCTATGCCATTGGCGAGCTGCAAACGGCTTCGCGCCAGGTATCAGAAGCTGCGGTTGAATCCCTGAATATGTCTGAGAGTGCCAACAAGGCCGCCGCGCAGGGCAATGAAACGGTTTCCCAAACCATCACTGCTATTCAGAAACTGGCCAGCGATATTGAACAGTCGGTTAGTGTCATCAAGAAACTCGATAATCAGGCGGAAAACATCACCGTTATCATCAGTTCGATCCAGGCCATTGCTGGGCAAACCAACCTGTTGGCGCTAAACGCCGCCATCGAGGCCGCTCGAGCTGGAGAACAGGGTCGAGGCTTTGCCGTGGTCGCCGATGAAGTTCGACAACTGGCACATCGTACTCAGCAATCGACAGAGGAAATTAAACAAACTCTGGAAGAGTTGCGTCAGGGAACCCAGACGGCAGTTGGCGTTATCAATGACAGCCACGATCAGTCCGTCGCTTCAGTCGACAAAGTCAGTGAGGCCGGTGAAGCCATTCAACGCTTCGTAGACGCGGTGGAAAAAATCCGTGACTGGACGCTACAAACCTCGGCCGCCGCCGAGGAGCAAAACGTCACGTTCAGCGCCCTGTCAGATACCGTCAGTGACGTTAACCAGATTACCGAAGACAACACCCGGCGTGCGCAGGCCTCAGTAGGCTCCACTGAATCCCTGAATCAGTTGAGTAAGGATCTGCTGCGCTCGGTGTCGTATTTTAAACTGAAGCAAACTCCATAATTCTCTGCAACCGAAGGGAGCTGTGTTCTCAACAGATCCCTTTTTGAATGGATTCGATATGAACCTCGGCATCAGCCTGCAGGTTGCCGACGTAAGTGACTTCCTGCATAAACAAGCGCGTGACCGGTGACAGACTTGCCCCTTTTCTTGTAACCAGTTCGTAGGGTTCGCTGCGAGAGCGTAGTCGGATCGGTAGCCGCGCTACCATGCCTGCATCGCAGAAGGGCTGTGATGCGTCAACCGACATCAGAGCCACCGACTCGTGATCGTGGCACAGCATCGAAATGCTGGCGAAGGCCGAAGCGGTCTCAATAGGATAAAGCGGAAACTGCAAATTGGCTTCATGGAATTCGCGCTCCAGCAGTAGTCGCATAGGCATGCTGGCTGGATAGACGATCCATGAGGTATCTGCCAGATCGCGCAGTGTCAGCTCTGCCTGTTGTGTGAGCGGATTGCCAGGGTGGCAAATAACGGCCAGCTCTTCTACATGAATGTCCAAGCTATGGTAGAGGTGTTGGCATTGATTGACGCGTGAGCGGCAGATAGCGGCGTCGAGTCGGCCTTGATTAAGCAGGTTTAGCAGACGTGCGCTGGTGTCTTCCACCACTTTGATGGAAATGGCTGGCTGCTGTTTGCGCACCCGAGAGAGTGCAGTCGAGATCAGCGGTACTGCTCCCATGATCAGCCCCACCGAAAGTCGTCCGCCATGTCCCTGCAACATGCTTTCCAGCTCTTCATGCAGGTGTGTCAGGTCGGTGTAGATGAGGCGCGCATAACGCACTGCACACAGGCCCATATCCGTGGTTTCCAGCCCCTTGTGGGTACGCAGGAATAGTTGCACGCCCAGCATGCTTTCGATTTCTCCCAGCGCTTTGGTTGCCCCCGGCTGAGTCAATGCCACCGCCTCGGCTGCCTGCTTCACCGTACCGTATTCATGCAGCGCGATCAGCAAGCGCAGATGCCGCATACGCATACGAGAAATGATAGAGGTGAATGTAGACATGAATTTTTGTTATCCGGCTATCAGCGGTTGTCATTATCCAAGGCCAAGTCCACTCCGATATAGTCCATGGACAAAACGGGGGCATCGACGCCCGCCGATTCTCACATAAATTCTAACAGCGTGAAAGCATATGGCACTTATCAACTATGTGACTCAAGTACAGTTCGGCGACGGTAGCATCGCGCTGTTGCAAGACGAATGCACTCGCCTGGGCATTCAACGCCCAATGATTGTAACGGACGAAGGTATTTGCCAGGCGGGACTGCTGGACCGAATTCAGGACGTGCTGGCGCGACACGCTACTGTATTCGACCAAACACCACCCAACCCCGGTGAAGGCGCCTTGCGTGCCGCCGTGGCGTTGTACCTGGAGCAGGAATGCGATGGCGTAATCGCGCTGGGTGGTGGCTCCCCCATCGATCTAGCCAAGGGTGTGGCCGTCTGCGCGACGCACCCAGGTCCGCTGCACCAGTTCGCTGTGATCGAGGGCGGGCTGGCTCGCATCACTTCGGCTACTGCACCGGTTATTGCCATTCCCACTACCGCCGGTACTGGCAGCGAAGTCGGACGCGGCGCCATTCTCATTCTGGACGACGGCCGCAAGGTTGGCGTGATTTCGCCCCACATCGTACCCAAGGTGGCCATCTGTGACCCCGAACTCACGCTGGGGCTACCCGCGTACATGACGGCGGCCACCGGTATGGATGCCATCGCCCATTGTATGGAAACCTTCATGGCCCCTGCCTTTAACCCGCCTGCCGACGGCATCGCGCTCGACGGTCTGCGGCGTGCCTGGGCTCACATCGAGACCGCCGTCCGTGAGCCCAGCAACCGCGAGGCGCGCCTGAACATGATGAGCGCCTCCATGCAGGGTGCCCTTGCCTTCCAGAAGGGTCTGGGCTGCGTGCACAGTTTGAGCCACTCACTGGGTGGCCTGAATCCCAGGTTACACCACGGCACTCTGAACGCCATCCTGCTGCCAGCTGTGATCCGATTCAATGCCGATGCCGACACTATGGTTCAGGACGACAAGCTGGCACGCATGGCACAGGCCATGGGGCTGCCGGTCAGCACTGACGTTGCCATGGCCGTGCATGACATGACCGTACGCCTGGGACTGCCGACCCGCCTGAGCGAACTGGACGTCACATCGGCAATGTTCGACACCATCATCACCGGAGCATTGGCTGATCACAGCCACAAAACCAACCCCGTGGATGCCAGCGTCGACGATTATCGGCGCATGCTTGAGCTGTCGCTGTAAAACAGTTGCTGTAAAAAAAACAATCAGTAGTGCCCGCTCAGAATTATCAGGAGACACATGTATGAGTATCACTTTGACCGGTCAACAGTTTATCGGTGGTCAGCGCAGTGGGCTAGGCCGTGCCGAGTTGACTAGCCTGGCGGCTGTCGATGGCAGTGCCCATCCCGTGCATTACTATCAGGCTACTGTTGAAGAAGTAGAGCAGGCGGTTAAGGCCGCATCAGCCGCCTATCCAGTATTCCGTCAGCGCTCCCCAGAGGCTCGCGCTCTCTTTCTGGATGCTATTGCTGAAGAACTCGACGCACTGGGTGAAAACTTTATTGATGACGTCGTGCGTGAAACGGCACTTCCTGTTGCCCGCATTATGGGTGAGCGGGCTCGTACTAGCGGTCAGTTGCGGTTGTTCGCCAAGGTATTGCGGCGGGGGGATTTTCTTGGCGCGCGCATTGATCAGGCCCTGCCCGAGCGTACGCCGCTACCGCGACCCGATCTGCGCCAGATGCGTATCGGCTTAGGGCCTGTCGCTGTGTTCGGTGCCAGCAATTTCCCGCTCGCTTTCTCGGTAGCCGGTGGCGATACCGCCTCTGCCCTGGCCGCAGGTTGCCCAGTGGTGGTCAAGGCACACTCCAGTCATATGATCACCGCCGAGTGGGTAGGCCAAGCCATCGAGCGTGCTGCACGAAAAACCGGTATGCCTGTTGGTGTGTTCAACATGATTTATGGCAGTGGTGTGGGTCGAGATCTGGTTCAAGCCCCCGGCATCAAGGCGGTAGGATTCACCGGTTCGCTGGCGGGAGGCCGTGCGTTATGTGATCTGGCGGCCGCTCGTCCAGAACCCATCCCAGTGTTTGCTGAAATGTCGAGTATCAATCCGGTCTGGCTGATGCCCGAAGCCTTGCGTGTCCGCGGTGAGCGTATCGCGGCAGAACTGGCGGCATCTGTCACTATGGGCTGTGGACAATTCTGCACGAATCCGGGCCTGTTATTGGCAGTAGACTCGCCTGCAACAGAGCAATTCATCGCGGTGTTAGGTGAAACCTTAGCTCAAACGCCTGCACAGACTATGCTCAACCGCCAGACCTTGGCGCATTACCAATCAGGTGTGTTGCGACTGGCAGCGCTGCCGGGTGTGACCCAACTGGTCGGTAGTGAGGCTGAAGCAGCTAAGGCATACCCTCATCTTTTTCGTGCCACATCAGCCTGTTTGTTCGATGT
Organism: Nitrincola salilacus; assembly: GCF_046271865.1. Taxonomy (NCBI): domain Bacteria; kingdom Pseudomonadati; phylum Pseudomonadota; class Gammaproteobacteria; order Oceanospirillales; family Oceanospirillaceae; genus Nitrincola; species Nitrincola salilacus. The sequence goes on along the minus strand of NZ_CP176580.1, from coordinate 4,350,840 downwards.
CGAGCATCCGCTGGAGGATGAGGTGTTTGGCCCAGCCACGGTTATCGTTACCGTTCCTGATACCGAAACGCTGGCGAACTTCTTCGCTTTCATGCACGGCCAACTGACGATCACCTTGCAAGCCGAATCTGTCGATTTAGCGGCGCACGCTGGCTTACTAGCCCAGTTGGAACATCGTGCCGGGCGCCTGTTGCTTAACGGTTATCCGACGGGTGTCGAAGTTTGCGATGCCATGGTTCACGGGGGGCCTTACCCAGCGACATCTGACGCCCGCGGCACCTCGGTCGGCACTCTCGCTATTGATCGCTTCCTGCGCCCAGTGTGCTTTCAGAACTACCCGGATGCCTACTTGCCAGCTCCGCTTCAGGACGCCAATCCGCTTGACATCCTGCGGCTGGTTGACGGCTTGCCAACTCGTGAAGCACTGAGCTAGGCACTGACACATCGGCGCCTGGCGCCGATCACCCTCAACATAAACAGGAAATCTGATTTCGAACAGGAGGATTTGCAAACACTTTGATGCTGCTTAACCGGTTACCCACAACATTTAACAATAACCAACAACAACCAACAATAACTATAAGTACGGAGAAGACTTTATGTCTAACAACCAATTCCGCAAAATGGGTGCTCTATCGGGGCTTGTAACTTTGGCGATGATCTGTGGATTATCTACCGCAGCAGCCCAGACAGTTCTGACTGTCACTCACTCCTCACCCGCTGACAGTCATTTTGGCCAAGGGGCTATCGCCTTCAAGGGTACGCTCGAAGAGCTGACGAATGGCTCTGTCAACGTGGTGATCCAGCGTCTGGACAATGAGCGTGAGGCGCTGGAAAGTGTCCAGCTCGGATCTCAAGAGTGCGCCATCATTTCGACGGGGCCGCTTGGTAATTTCGTGCCCGAAACGCGTGTCCTGGATGTTCCATTCCTGTTCGACGGCTATGCTCACGCGCGAGGCACACTGGACAGTGAAATCGGCCAAGATCTTCTTGGCTTGTTTCCACAATATGGGCTTGAAGGTGTGGCGTGGATGGAGAATGGCTTCCGCAATCTCACCACTGGATCAAAACGGGTGGAATCACCTGATGATCTCAAAGGCATGAAGATCCGCACCATGGAGAACGCCATCCATATGCAGGCCTGGAAGGCAGCAGGCGTGCTGCCAACCCCAATGGCGTTTTCTGAACTTCCGTCGGCGCTACAACAGGGTACTGTTGATGGTCAGGAGAACCCGATCCCGGTGATCCTGGCAAACAATCTCGATATGATGCAGAAGTATCTCTATCTCACGCGTCACGTCTATTCCGCTGGGATTCTTGCGTGCAACCCTGATTTTGTTGCAGGACTCGACGCTAGTCAGAATGAGGCATTGCAGGAGGCCGGAGCCGCAGCTGCCGCAGTGAACCGCGCTCGCGTGGAACAGGATGATAGGCTCGGGATCGAGACCCTTCGCGAACGGGGTATCGAGGTGCTGGAAGTTGATGATCCTAGAGTCTATCGCGATGCAATGGCCAGTGCCTATGCGGGGTTTGAGTCTCAGTTCGGCGCCGAGACTCTGCAGAAAATCCGCGACTGGAGTGCCGAATGAAATCGGTCATGATGTTGATCCAGCGCGTTGATGGCTGGATCGCGACAGGGGTGGCGATAGCCGCCTCCTTCGCCCTCGTCGTGGCGGTGGGGTCGAGCTTCTGGCAGGTACTGGGTCGCTTTGTCTTTCAGGCACCGTCCGTCTGGTCAGAGGCGCTCACCCGACTGGCACTGGTCTGGATGGTGCTACTGGGCAGCTCAGTGGCGTTGCGGCGTGGCGCATTTGTAGCAATCGATTTGTCTAAGGATTTGACCTCGGGTCGAGTGCGACGAACGATTGAACTGATCACTCTGCTGTCGTGCCTTACAATGTTCACCGCACTGTTTTGGTATGGCTGGTCCATGGCTGTTCGGGTACGTTTTCAGGAGATGGCTGGGCTCGAGATTTCAATGAGCTGGGGTTATTCCGCACTACCTATTGGCGCCGCATTCGCAATTCTTGGGTCCATTGTTCACTTCATTGATGTTGGAAAGGAGGCTGAGCAATGACCAGCGCCTTGATCACTGCAATGTTGATTTTATTTGCTATCGCGGTTCCCATTGCCATCGCTTTGGGACTTGCCTCGATCATCGGCCTGGTGGGATTTACCACTCTGCCGCTGATCGTTGTACCGCAACAGATTTTTATCGCCTTGGATAAATTCCCGCTTGCAGCCATCCCATTCTTTATTCTTGCGGGTAATTTGATGGAAGTTGGCGGCCTGTCGCGACGCCTCGTGGAGTTCGCTCGCGCCTTCGTTGGCCAAGTTCAGGGTGGGCTGGCCATCACGTGTGTGTTGACCTGCATGCTGTTCTCGGCGATTTCGGGCTCAAGTGTAGCGACCACTTTCGCGGTTGGGGCTGTGCTTATTCCTGCGATGCGCAATTATGGCTATCCGGTGGGCTTCGCTGCGGCCCTCATGGCCGTTTCGGCCGAGCTGGGTGTGATTTTCCCACCCTCAATTCCGATGATCCTCTATGGCGTGGCGACCCAGACATCTATTCCGGCCCTGTTTCTGGCCGGTGTTCTGCCTGGCTTCCTGATTGCCGGTAGCCTGATGATAACCGTGTTCATCTGGTGCCGAATCAAGGGGTGGGGCACACTCGACGGCGAGGAGCGGCTGCCACGGCTCACAGCGATGCGACGCGCGATCTGGTCGCTGCTGATGCCGCTGCTGATTTTAGGCGGAATTTATGGAGGGGTCACGACGCCCACAGAGGCCAGTGTTATCGCCGTCGTCTATGCGTTGGTTGTGGGTCTTTTCCTCCACCGTGAAATGACGCTGAAGGACGTCTATCTTGTGCTGCGCAAATCGGTGATCACTTCGGCGGTTATCATGTTCATCATCGGCGCTGCCAGCTTAATGGGCTATCTATTAAATCGTCAGGGTGTTCCCGATGCCGCTGCGCTGTGGCTGACGACAACCTTTGATGGGCCAATAGCGCTGATGATGGCGATCAATGTCATGCTCTTCGTTGTCGGTATGTTTATCGAAACGGGTGCAAGCATCATCGTGCTCGCTCCAATCCTTCAGGACGCCGCCATGCGCGTTGGCATTGAGCCGGTGCATTTCGGCACGGTCATGGTGGTGAACCTTGCACTGGGGATGATTACCCCTCCCTTGGGTGTTAACTTGTTCGCTGCGGCGCAGATCGCAGGCTGTTCGGTGACACATATGCTCAGGCCACTGATGATTTTCCTTGGCGTCATCGTAGTCTGCCTGATGGTTATCACCTTCGTGCCACAGCTCTCTCTGTTCTTACCCAGCTTGATGACGCGCTGAGCAGTGACCAAGCCGCCTGTCATGAGCGAGAGATCCGTTTACCCGAGATATCGATTGGTACTTATAGAATGTCCACAGCACTCATCGCGCAACTAAAGAAAATTGTCGGCAAGCCCTACGTGCATGTCAGTTCCCGCACTACCCGACGTTTTCGAAAGGGATACCGATATGGTGACGGTGAGGTGGCCGCCGCCGTCGAACCGGGCACTCTCTGGGAACAATGGCAAGTATTGCAAGCCTGCGTTGATGCCGACGTCGTTATCATCATGCAGGCAGCCAATACCGGTCTTACCGGAGGATCTACCCCTTTTGGTACAGGCTATGACCGTCCCATCGTCATCGTCAATACCTTGCGTATCAGTCGCGTGGACTTGATCGATGAGGGGCGCCAGGTCATCTGTCTGCCGGGGGCCACACTTGACCGACTGGAACGCGAGCTGCGCCCTATCGGGCGCGAGCCTCATTCGGTGATTGGATCAAGCTGCATCGGTGCGTCGGTTACCGGTGGGGTATGCAACAACTCAGGTGGTTCGCTGGTTCAACGCGGCCCGGCCTATACGCAATTGGCTCTTTATGCGCGGGTAACTGCCGAGCAGCGGCTAGAACTGGTTAACCATCTGGGTGTTGATCTGGGCGAATCGCCACAAGAGATTCTGACTCGTCTGGATGCGGGCAAGTACTCTGAGAGTGACATTCAAGTCGCAGACAATGCCTGGGCTTCAGATCGTGAATATCAGGATCATGTGCGCGATATTTCGGCTCCAACGCCAGCACGTTTCAACGCTGATCCACGTCGTCATTATGAAGTCTCCGGTTCAGCCGGAAAACTCGCCGTGTTTGCGGTACGGATGGATACTTTTCCAACAGCGCCCAAAGAGCAGGTGTTCTACTTAGGGGTCAATGATCCAGCGGTGCTGCAACAGATCCGGCGGGATCTACTGAGCCGCTTTCGGACACTGCCCATCGCTGGGGAATATATGCACAAGGATGCCTTCCACGCCGCGCAGGTCTATGGCAAAGACCTCTATCTCTTCATCCGCGGATTCGGAACACTCAACGTACCCCGAGCTTTTGCTGCAAAAAGCTGGTTCGATGGCATCACCGAATTGCTGCGGCTGGGCCGCAATATTTCGGACCATCTTCTCCAGGCGGTCACCCGATTTTTTCCCGAGCATCTGCCGAAACGGTTAGTGGATTATCGCAACCGCTACACTCATCATCTGATGTTCCGTACAGGAGGTGACTGCATAACTGAAATGCGCGACTATCTCTCAGAGCACTTTCCCTCGGATCAGGGCGAGTACTTGGAGTGCACAGAAGACGAAGGTCGTGCTGCTTTTCTAAATCGCTTTGCTGTAGGCGGCGCCGTCGTGCGCTACCGAGCAGTCCATCGCCGTACTATTGAGGATATCGTCGCACTGGACGTAGCTTTGCCGCGAGATGCGATCGACTGGTTTGAGACGCTTCCACCCGAGATCGAGGCGCAGATTGAACGTAAGATTTACGTCGGGCATTTCCTTTGCCATGTTCTGCACCAAGAATACCTCGTGAAGAAGGGGGTTGATTGTCACGCTTTGGAGCAGAAGATCTGCGCACTACTGGACGCACGGGGCGCCGAATACCCGGCTGAACACAATGTTGGTCATCTTTATCACGCGAAACCGGCGTTGCGTGACTTCTATCAGACCCTAGATCCAACCAACCAGTTTAACCCTGGCATCGGCAAGACCTCAAAGCAACGCCATTGGCAGCATAACGAGGTTGACAACTGCTGCGTCCGATCAAAAGAGGGGGATCAAACTAGTGTACTAGGTTAATGTTTTCTGGAAGAAGAAACGCTTATGTTCAGGAGGGAAATTATCCAGTTGGCCGAATTTGGTAAAACCATTTTTTTCGTAGAACTCTGGTGCTTGGAAACCAAAGGTATCGAGCCAGATTCCTACGCAGCCTTCTTCACGCGCGAAGTCTTCAGCCATACTCAGCAGACGTGAGCCTGTGCCTTGTCCTCTCGTTTGCTCAGGTATAACGAGTAACTCGATGAATAACCAGCGATAAAATATCTGGCCATAAAGACCTCCAATGATTTCGCCGGTGCGCTCATCACGGACTGACAGCGCGATTGATTCTGGTTTAGGGTCACCCGCTTGAGCAAGATTATAAGCCTGTAAGGGCTTGAGGATAGCCAAACGCTCACTTTCTTCGGGGTTTATTGTCAATTCGATACGAGTACTCATTCAATGGTCCTGAAAATATAGCCAGATAATAAAAAATTGTTGGTCCGACGTTCGATGCTCCATCACTGCAAGTCGGTAGTTCCAGACTGTTCATGGAGCTTAGCCCATATTGTATTTAGGCGCAGTCGCCAGATGGCAGCTTTTGGCTTATGCCATCAACAATCTACTGCGCCGTATACCCCCCATCAATCACCTGCAGGCTACCGGTGATAAAGCTCGCCTCATCACTGGCCAGAAAGCTGACCAGCGCCGCAACCTCTTCCGGTTGTCCCAATCGGTTCAGCGGCTGGAGTGCAGCTTCTTCCGCGACCACCTGCGTCTTGTCGGCTCCGCTGCTCGCGCAGTAGCGGTCAATCGCCTGATGGAACAGTGGCGTTTCCACCGTGCCGGGGCATACGGCATTCACCCGGATATTGTCTGCGGCATAATCAAGCGCTGTGGTTTTGGCCATCGACGCCAACGCATGCTTGGTCAGGTTGTAGGCGAAGGAGTGGCGCTTGCCGATCAATGACTGATCAGATGCGATCAGGATAATGGAGCCGTTCTTCTGTGTTTTCATCTGGGGCAGCACCGCTTTGATGGCGGCATAGGCGCCTTTCACGTTCAGTGCAAAGAGTGCATCCAGTGTGGCTTCGTCGGTCTCTTCGATGGTGGCGCTGAGGTGGCGACCGGCATTGGATACCAGCAGATCCAACTGCCGGGTCTGATCCAGTATCCCGGCGATGGCACGTGTTACATCAGCTACCTGGCTGACATCGCACTCAATATACTCGCCAAGATCCGACGGCTGTATATCCAGATTGAACACCCGATAGGCCTGCTTCGATAAGCGCTCGACGATGGCCCGGCCGATACCGGAGCTGCCACCGGTGACGATTGCGATCCTGCTCATGAGATCCTCAATATGCTGATTCGATCTGCCCATTTGGACGATGACTCAGTTTAAAGGAGCCTCATGGCATTGTCTGCATCAGGCGCTTGTATCAGCACTGCCATTTGCAGTTACATCAATCCGTTCATCATGGTTTTCAGCAGCAGTGCGATCAGTGTCAGCCCTCCGAACCCCAGCAGATACAGCAGGATAAACCAGAGCGCAGGGGGTAGGGGATGTTTGAGTTTCAGCATCAATAGCCCTCCTCGTAGTCTTCGATCTTGCCGCGGAAGATATGATATCCCCAGAAGGTATAGGTCAGAATCAGCGGCACAAAAATCAGTACCCCCGGCAACAGAAACAGCAGGCTGCCATCTGGCGCGGCGGCATCATAAAAGGTGAGTTTGGGTGGTATCAGGTAGGGAAAAATGCTCACCACCAACCCGCAGAAACCAAACAGAAACAGACTGGCAGCGAGCCAGAAGGGGCGGCTCTCATGTATTGCCTGCACTTGCTGGCCTGTTTTGTATTGCTGCTGCACTCGGCCCAGGTCAATGAATAGCAGGCGTGCCGCCAGTGCCGCGGCCAGTGGCAGGGTCATCAGTACCAGGGTGTGCCAGCCGCCAAACCAGCGGCTACGGATCTCCGGCTGAAGCATCAGCGTACCCAGGCTGACCAGCAGCATTGCCAGCATCACGAAGATCACCAGTCGCTGGCCGTAGCGGGCGGCTTTCTGCTGCAGTGCGCCACGGCTTTTCATGGTCAGATACGCGCAGCCGAGCAAGGCATAACCGGCCATTACGGCAAGGCCGGTAAACAGGCTGAAAGGGTTCAACCACTGCAGGCTCGACAGATTGATCGCATCCTGAGGAATGCCCTGCACCACGGCGCCCAGCATCAGCCCCTGACAAAAGGCTGCGAGACTCGATCCGATTGAAAACGAACGGTTCCACCAGTGGCGAGAGCGCTCGGACTTGAAGCGATATTCAAAGGCTACTCCCCTGAAGATCAGTCCGATCAGCATCAGCATGATCGGTAGGTACAGAATTGATAAGAGCCCAGCATAGGCGGCAGGGAAGGCCGCAAAGAGGATGACGCCTCCGAATACGAGCCAGGTCTCGTTGCCATCCCAGACATGCGAGATGGAGCGCATCAGATGATCATGCTCTGCGTCTGTATTGAACCAGGGGTAGAGAATGCCGATGCCCAGATCAAACCCATCCAGCAGCACATACATCAGAATGGCAAAGCCGAGCAGTAGAAAGTAGAACAGGGGTAAGCCCCATTGCAGCTCAGTGAAGAGTTCCATCAGTTCGCCTCCTGGTGATCGGGTTTAGGGTGCTTGACCAGTGCAACGGCATAACCGGCGGCTTTAACGCCGATCAGTTGCTCCGAGAGTTTTTCCAGCGGTGGTGGCCCCTTGAGAATCAACTTGCGCATGAAGTAGAGGTAAACTCCCAACAGCAGACTGTAGGTCAGTACAAACAGCGTCAGCGAGAACAACACGCGTTCAGCTGGCAGGGGGGATACCACATCAATGGTGCGCACCAGCCCCTGCACCAGCCAGGGCTGACGACCCACCTCGACTACATACCAGCCAGCCAGTACTGCGATAATGCCGATTGGAGCCAGATAACTGCAGAAGGTCAGAAAGCCGCGATGCTGGAAGAGGGTACCTTTCCTGCGCAGATACAGTCCGGCCAGGCTCACCAGTATCATCAGCACGCCGATACCGACCATGACACGGAACGAATAGAAAACGATCGCCACATTCGGACGTTCATCAGCAGGCACCGAAGTCAGCCCCGTTAATTCGCCATTCAGTTCATGGGTCAGGATCAGGCTGGCAAGTTTTGGAATAGCGATCTCAAAATGGTTCTCTTCGGCCTGTTGATCGGGCACTGCAAACAGTAGCAGCGGCGCGCCTGATTCCTGCGCCGGCCAGATCCCTTCCATTGCTGCCAGTTTGATGGGTTGGTGCTCCTTCACATTAAGACCGTGCAGGTCGCCGATATAGGCTTGCAGAGGTGTCAGAATCAGTGCAAACCAGAGGGTCATCGACAGGCCCTTGCGCGCCATCTTGCTGTCTGGTTCACGCTTGAGCTGCCAGGCACTGGTGGCCAGTACGACAAATATGGCGGTGATAAACGCGGCCATCAGCATATGCGTTAAGCGGTAGGGCATGGAGGGGTTGAAGATCACCTCCCACCAACTGGCTACATGAAACACGCCATCGACGATTTCGTATCCTGCGGGTGTGTGCATCCATGAGTTGGCGGCAATGATCCAGAAGGCGGAGATCCAAGTGCCGATGGCGACCACAATAGAGGAGAAGAAGTGCAGTTTCGGGCCAACCCTTTGCCAGCCGAACAGCATTACACCCAGAAAACCGGCTTCCAGAAAGAAGGCGGTCAGCACTTCATAGGCCATCAGCGGCCCGAGTACCGGTCCGGTGATGCGGGAGAACTCAGAGAAGTTGGTGCCGAACTCATACGAGAGTACGATCCCCGAGACCACGCCCATGCCGAAAGTGATCGCAAAGGGTTTTATCCAGAACTTGGCCAGTTGCAGATAGACCGGATTACCGGTTTTCAGCCACAGACCCTCCCAGATGGCGATCAGTGTTGCCAGCCCGATGGTGATGGACGGAAAGATAATATGAAAGCTTACCGTAAAGACAAACTGTAAACGCGACAGCAGGGCGGAATCCAGCTCCATCTCAGCGACCCCGTTGTTGCAGATGGCGCCAGATTGTCGGGGCCAGGGCAACGGCTACCATCAGGCCCAGTGCCAGAATTTCCGAAAAAAGCAGACTGCTCATGTTTTATGCTCCATATCCAACAGGTCGTTGTCACTGTTAATGCAAAACATCGGCCACTTTTCGGTAGCAAAGATTTTTCATTGATTTATATCAATTTTTCGATAAAAGACTTGATGAGTATGTAAACCAGGTTTACGATTTTCATCAATCATATATGTAAACGAGGTTTACAGTGTACTCAGCGGTTAACACAGTGTTGCTGTTCGAAATCAGTATGCTGCTGACCAGCGCCTGTGCCGTGCTGCTGGCAGGCTGGCTCTGGTGGCAGGGTCAGCGTCAGCGGGCGATGCCGGCGCTGGCCGGTTTTGCGGCGATGATGGCACTCTGGTGTGCCGGGCATATTGCCATCATGCAAGGGTGGCAGACGCTCGGCATGGCACTGGTGCTGGCAAATCCATTGATGCCGATGTTCTTTCTGCACTTTGCCGTGCGGTTTGTCGCCACCGGTTATAGTGATGCCTTGCTGACTCGGGTCCAGCGCACTATCCCGCTCCTTTACGGTTTAACCGTCTTGCTGATTCTGCTGAGCTGGCAGTTTCAGGGTGGCCGGATCACTCACAGCAGCCACTTCGAGGCTTTTTTTGCCTTTCAGGGGATCGGTTGGGTCAATCTGCTGTATACCGTTTTGCTGGGTATAGCGGCTCATGGCGTGCTGGCATACGGTTGGCGGGTGCACAGTGGCAATCGGCGCAGATCGATTGAGGCGATGTTCATGGCTGGTGGTTGGGGGCTGATGCTGGCAACCAGTTTTGTGTTTCTGTCGTTTGGTCTGGATTGGTACCCCTGGCCGATGCTGTTGCTGCCCAGCTATCTGGTGCTGCTGGTGTATGGCGTGGTGCGCTATCAGTTGCTGGGTATCAATGCCTTTGCCAACAAAGCCCTGCTCTGGTTTGTGATGCTGGTGCTGGTGATGGCGCTGATGGCGCTGGTCAGTGCATCATTGGGGCAGCTCGGCATGCGTGCATTGGCCGAGGTGCCGGCCTGGCAGTTGTGGCTTTACTCCGTTGTACTGTTGCTGTTGGCATCTGCCTGTTATCAACCTGTCGCACGACTGGCGCGTGGGCTGATTTATCCCGGCGTGCAATTGACCGAACTGATGCTGGAGCGTTGGCGCCTGCAGTTGCAGAAAAGCGAAAGCTGGCCCGAGCTTGCGCGCCTGAGTGAGCAGTTACTATCGCAGCAGCTCCGAATGAATGTGGGGGTTGAGCTTCCGGATACGCCACTTTCCACCGCAGCACTGAAGATCCGCTGCCAACGAGGTCTTCAGGACTGGTATTACGAGCTGCCCGGCTGGGAAGATGTCACGCCAGGGTATCGTCTGCAGGGTGAGGTGTTTGCCGCACTGCTGCTCAGCAGTTGCCGGATTCTGGAGCAGTCACTGAAACTGGCCGATGCAGAGCGCAAGCGGCTGGATCAGGAGCACCTGGTGGAGCTGGGTGCATTGTCGGCCTCCATCGCCCATGAACTACGTAATCCGCTGAATATCATCTCAATGGCAGCTGCCACGACGCCGATGGAAACGCGATCTCATATTCAGCAGCAACTGAAAAGAGCCGACCGTTTGATCGCAGATCTGCTCAGCTATTCCGGACAGTTGTCGCTGCAATGCAGTTGGCTGCCGCTGCGACCTATGCTGGAGGGTCTTAAGGCGCAGCAGGACTGGCAAGGGGTGCAGGTAGAGTTGCAGGTGCCTGATAGCTTACAGCTCTATGCCGACAGCTATCGGCTGCAGCAGGTGATGATTAATCTGGTGGATAATGCGATGGCCTTCTGTCGCAATCAGCCGGAAGCCATGATTCAGATTTCAGCCAGTGCGACGGATCAGATGATAGAGATTCAGGTGCATAACAATGGCCCCGCGATACCCGCAGAGCAAAGGGCTGCACTGTTTCAGCCTTTTGTCAGCAAACGATCAGGAGGCAGTGGGCTGGGGCTCGCGATCGTCCGGCGAATCATGCAGGCGCATGGTGGTGAGGTGGAGCACCGCGACGATCTCGGCTGGCCGGTCAGCTTTGTGCTGCATTTCAGGCAGCCTCAAGAACCGATAATTACGACACAGGATACCGCTCATGAGTAATGGCCGCATACTGCTGGTGGACGATGAGCCGGCATTTCGTCAGCTCGCACAAAGCTGGCTGCAGGGTGGTGGTTATCAGGTCGAAACCGCCGCTGATCTGAGCAGCGCGCGCGAAGTGCTGAGCCGATTTGATGCCGAGCTGATCCTGCTGGATCTGTCGCTGCCACCACAGTTTGATCCACAGCACACGCTGGCGTCCTTACCTGATTTTATCAATCGTCCGGTGATCATTCTGACCGGCCATGCCGAGCGGCAACTGGCGCTGGATGCGATCAGTCAGGGCGCCTGGGATTTCATCGCCAAGCCGGTCGATCCCGAACTGTTGGCAGTGGTGATCAAACGCGCGCTGAATAAGCATCAACTGGATACGGAGTTGAAGCAGCTCAAGCAGCAACAGCTCGGTGGCACTGGGCTGCAGCGGCTGATTGGCGCTTCACCCTCGATTGAGGCGATCCGATCGCTGGTCCAGCGTATTGCTCCTACTGATGTGCGGGTTCTGGTGACAGGTCCTTCCGGCACAGGCAAGGAGGTGGTGTCGCGCGCACTGCACGAACTCAGCCTGCGTGCCGATCAACCCTTCGTATCGGTGCACTGTGGTGCGATACCGGCGGATCTGTTGGAGAGTGAGCTGTTCGGCTATGTGAAAGGGGCTTTTACAGGCGCTGACAAGGATCGTCCCGGCATGCTGAAGCTGGCCGATAAAGGGACATTGTTTCTGGACGAGATAGGGGAGATGCCGCTGCCGATGCAGGTTAAATTGCTGCGGGTGTTGCAGGAGGGGACCTTCTATCCGGTTGGTGGCCGTGAGCAGCAGAAGATTGATGTGCGCCTGATCTCTGCCACTAATGCCAATCTGCCGACGCTGGTGCAACAGGGGATGTTCCGCGAAGACCTCTACTACCGTATCAAGGGCATCACACTGGAAACCCCGGCGCTGAGTGAACGAAAGCAGGATGTGCCTCTGTTGCTGCAGTATTTTTTGCAGCAGCTCACTCAGAAGCAGTCTCAGAAACCGATTCAGAATAATGGCCAGACATTGCGGCTGGACAGTTCAGCCATGCAGTGGTTTTTGCAGCGCGACTGGCCGGGTAATATCCGTGAACTGAAAAATACGCTGGAAAGCGTCGCAGCGGTTGCCCGGGGTGGCGTGATCAGCATGGCGGATATCAGTCTGCTGCATCCTGAGTTGCAGCAAGACAGATTGCAGACCTCTTCTGCACTTTTGCAGAGTGCTTCGTTTGAACTGGAACCTCAGGTGCAGGCGCTGGAGATAGGTTTGATCAAGCGGGCTCTGGCGAAGAGCGATGGCAATAAAAGTCATGCGGCGAGATTGCTGGGACTGTCGCGCCAGGGACTGTTGAAGAAGCTGGCGCGCTATCATCTATAGGTTTTGTATTCTTAGACAGATGCTTGTCAAGCTGGCGGGTACTACCTCTAAAGAGTGTGCAATCTGCCTCTTTTGCCTCGCCAGCCGGGAAATGTCAGCTGTTACACTGACCCATTACCCGAAACCCATTACCCGAAAAGTTCTGGAGAGCCAGCATGAACATTGAAACCTATTCCGATCTTATCAATGCTGCGAAATTGCAGCCTGATCCACAGCGCTTGTTGTTCGTGCTGACCAAGGCTGAGTTGCCAGAGGGTTACAGTGCTGAACAGAAAGCACAGTTCGAACAAGGTGAAGGTGGCGTACTGGTGCCTGTGCTCTGTGTGGATAAAGTGCCTGATGATGTTGCAGACTTTGCTCAGTTGGTTGAGGAGTCTGAACACACCGGCATGGATTGGGATATCGCGTTTGTATCGGCGATGAGTGGTCGAGGAGGGTTAGCCCTGAACTCCGATGAAGTGATTCAGCCTCTTAAAATGATGACCGAGCAGATTCAGGCAGGGATGATTTCGCAGTTTCTGGCTATTAACCGTCAGGGCGAGATCATACAGCTGTCATAAGAAGGTTGTTTTTTATATGCGATTTTATAATATGAGTTTAGATGTGTGATTAGAAGCACCAGACAGGGCTACTGTCTGGTGTGAGATCATTTCTGGTGAAGAGCCTTTGCTGATAATAGATCAGTTGACCTGCTTCACCGGGATCTGGATGGCATTGCTACTGCCAGGTACCTCAGCCGGTGCGGCCAGGCCCAGATTGTTCTTCTCGAACACCCGGTCGGCACGGTAGCTGGAACGTACCATCGGGCCAGACGGTACCTCCATAAAGCCTTTCGACAGCCCCACTTCACGATAGTGGTTGAACAACTCGGGCGTGACATAGCGCTCAACCGGCAGATGATTCTTGGTTGGCCTCAGGTACTGACCCAGTGTGACAATATCCACACCTGCCTCACGCAGATCATCAAAGGTCTCAAAGATCTCTTCATCCGTCTCACCCAGACCCACCATAATGCTGGTCTTGGTGATGATATCTGGACGGTACTTTTTCGCATGTGCCAGAACACGTAGCGTCTTCTCATAGCCAGCACGCTTGTCGCGCACTGGATAGGTCAGGCGGCGTACGGTTTCGATATTCTGCGCAAATACCTGCAGGCCGGAATCCACAACCTTTTCGATATTCTCCAGCACACCGTCAAAATCAGGTGTCAGAGCTTCCACGACCACTTCGGGTGTGCGTGCCTTGATCGCAGAAACGCAGGCCGCATAGTGGGATGCGCCCCCATCGGGCAGATCATCACGATCCACAGAAGTCAGTACGATATAGCGCAGGCCCATCAGCTCGACTGACTTGGCGGTATTCTCCGGCTCATCATGGTCCAGCCAGCCTTTGGGGTTGCCGGTATCCACAGCGCAGAAACGACAGGCGCGTGTACAGACGGCTCCCATCAGCATGATGGTCGCTGTACCGGCATTCCAGCACTCACCGATATTCGGGCAGTGGGACTCCTGACAGACCGTACTCAGTTTGTGCTCTTTGACATTGCGACGCACTGCCTCGAAACGCTCGCCGCCCGGCATCTTGGCACGCAGCCATTCCGGTTTGCGGGTATAGATCTCGGAGGAGGCGTTATGCGACTGCTTGATGCCATCCTTGATGGCCGCAATGCCTTGCTCGGTACGAAATTTCTGTCCACTGGATACGCGGGGTTTACCATTGCTCATCGGATGCTGCGCTCTCTGATCACCGGTTGCGAGAATGGGGCCTAGTTTATCACAGATGCGAACAAGAGTTATGCGATTGCGAACCCATTTAGCTCACTCCGGCAGGGGGATAAACTCATAAATGTACCAGGCCCCTTTTTCGGCCCCTTTTTCTCCTTTTTCTCAGCCGGGGAGAGGGATGAACTCCTCCTCGTCACCGGGCACCTTCGGAAAGCGTCCTGCCTGCCAGTCATCTCTGGCCTGCTGAATTCGTTCCTTGCGGCTGGAGACGAAGTTCCAGTCGATGAAACGTTTGCCTACCGGGGCACCGCCGATCAGGGCGATCCGGGATTCTGTGACCGCTTCGATCTCGATATCCGGTTGGTTGGCAAAGATGGTCATACTGTGTTCAGTCAGTGCCGTTTCCTGCGCACGCAGGCTGCCGCTGGCGATATACAGAGCGCGCTCCTCGGCATCCGGCAGGGTGAGTCTGTCGCCGGGTTTCAGGTGGGCTTCCACATAGAGTGTTTCGGAGAAGCACTTGACCGGGGAGGTCACGCCATAGGCGTTGCCCATCATCACACGCACAGCTACGCCATCGATCACGACAGCGGGAATATCCGCACCGGGGTAATGGTGGAACGCAGGGTCTGTCTCTTCATCAGCCTCCGGCAGTGCCAGCCAGAGTTGCAACCCGTGCAGGAGATGATCGGTAGCCGTCAGCTCTGGGTGTTCGCGCTCGGAGTGTACGATACCACTGCCGGTAACCATCAGATTCAGATCACCCGGTCGAATAGGCTGTAGGCTACCGAGCGAGTCACGGTGCAGAATTTCACCTTCAAACAGGTAAGTCACGGTCGCAATACCGATATGCGGATGAGGGCGCACGTTGACACCACTGCCGGCGGGGAAATCAGCCGGCCCCATATGATCAAAGAAGATCCAGGGGCCAACCATCTTGCGACGTGAAGTAGGCAATGTTCTGCGTACCGAGAAGTCT
Source organism: Nitrincola salilacus (assembly GCF_046271865.1). Classification (NCBI taxonomy): domain Bacteria; kingdom Pseudomonadati; phylum Pseudomonadota; class Gammaproteobacteria; order Oceanospirillales; family Oceanospirillaceae; genus Nitrincola; species Nitrincola salilacus. The sequence goes on along the minus strand of NZ_CP176580.1, from coordinate 4,335,396 downwards.
CCGAGATCTGTCTCCCGCGGTGTCAGGATCAGTTCGATAGCGCTGCATGAAGCTGTCTGCTCCTCGCAGCTCTGTTCCGCCTGACTCAGTGTGTTGCTCATGACTGGCTCCTTGATTCCACTTTTAAAGAGTGTATGTCCTGGAGTTTAGTTCATAAATGTACCAGGCCCCTTTTCTCTAAATGTACCTGACCCTTTTTCACTTTTTCAGTTTACTTTGCGAAGAGTTGCCCCATATCCTTGAAGGCTTTGAACTCCAGCGCATTGCCGCAGGGATCGAACAGGAACATGGTGGCCTGCTCACCCACTTCGCCCTTGAATCGGATATAGGGCTCAATCACGAACGCCGTACCTGCGGCTCTCAGACGCTCGGCCAGCGCTTCCCAGGTATCCCAATCCAGGATAACGCCGAAGTGAGGTACAGGTACGTCATGCCCATCCACAGCATTGGTATGTGCCTGCTCCTGTGAGGTGGTTTTGGGGTGTTCGTGTATCACCAACTGATGGCCAAAGAAGTTGAAGTCCACCCAGTGATCGCTGGAACGCCCCTCCTCCAGGCCAAACACCTCTCGATAAAAGGTGCGGGCTGCAGCCAGGTCATACACGGGGATGGCGAGATGGAAGGGTGACAGGCTCATGGGGTTCTCCTGATGCTCAGGTTGATGGACTTTCCTCATCATACGCCTGAGAGGCCCAGCGCCCAAGTAGGTAAGATTGATGACTTTCATCAGAAAAATTTATGCTTAACGTAATCCGGTGCCCTGCGGTCTAAACCCACAACTCCCCGATTGGCGTATCCGGTGAAAACCTGTGTGCCACCTGTGCCTGCAATAGTTCTGCAGTGGCCAGGGCATCGGTCAGGGCGTGGTGTTGCTGATAGTAGGGGAGATGGTAGCGGGTGCGGCTGTCGGCCAGGCGGATAGAGGTGTGGGGGCGACGCAGCAGTTTGTCGATGAAGATCGCCTGTCGGTTACGGTGCAGTCGCGCCTCCAACTCCAGGGTGTCAACTACGGGGAACTCGATCCCCTCACCCAGACGCGCCTTTAGCGCGGTATCCAGAAAGGGGCGTTCGATCTGGCGGTAGTGCACCACAACGATACGGCCTGCCAGCGCATCCAGCAAATCGGCAAGGATGCTGTCCAGATCGGGCGCATTGCTGATGTCGGAGTGGGTGATGCCGTGGACGATGATCGACTCCTCCTCCAGATGCTTGCGCGGATTGATCAGCCAGTGTTGCGCTTCGGAGCAGCGGATACGTTGCAGGCTGAAGGGGACCAGTCCGATACTGATAATACCGTGCTTGGCAGAGTCCAGGCCGGTGGTTTCAAAATCCAATGCGACAAAAGGCACCTCGGCAAGTGGGGTGTCGGCTGAGATGGCCCCTGCCTGATAAAAACGCTGCAGGCGCGGGTCTTTCGCCCGGGTTGCGAGATCTGCAAGGTGGCTGGGCCAATCAGGAGTGCTGACCGCCTGAGGGGATTTTCTGTCCGGTCCCAGATAAAGCATCGTCTTACTTATCCGGCTCGAGTGTATTTGAACTTGAGATATTTCTGCGCGTTGCTCAGCACCTGAAATGCATCCTTGAGATTGCGCCTTTCGAAGTGCGAAAGTTTATCCGGTTCGATATTGTTGTCGGGCTCTTTCCCTTCTTCGATACTCAGTGCCTGATGTCGGATCCGCACCATCGAGATGAACTCCAGTGCATCGCGCAGATCGGGTCCTCTGCCAAGGGGCAGAATTTCCGCTTCGATCACATCATTGAGTCGATCGAAGGAGTTCTGTGAGGTGGAGCCGACAGCCAGAGCATGTACCCGGATCAGGTCGGTGAGCGGTGCAGTGCCGCGCCGTTTCAGGTTGATCCATTCATTATGTTTGCCGTCATGCTCCACGACAAAATCTTTGAAAAACCCCAGCGGAGGTGTTCGGTTCAGGGCATTGATTGCCATGCTGGCCAGAAAACGTTTGCTGACAACGGCGCGGGCGGCAATCAAATTACGCAGTTCCTCTACCCATTCGGTTTTTCCCCACACGCCATCCAGATCAAAAAAGATGGAGCTGTGCAGCAGGGTTTCGGGTGTTGGTTTATCGATCCACTCGGTGAAGTACTTTTTCCACACGGCCAGTGGTTGTCGCCATTGCGTATTGGTAGCCATGATGCCGCCGGTGCAGTAAGTGAAGCCGCAAGCTGCCAGCCCATCACTGACAAAAGTAGCCAGTTGTTTGAAGTAAGCACTATGCAGGGCTGGGTCGTAGCGATCATCCAGTATCAGCGCATTATCCTGATCGGTCACGATCAGTTGCTCATCGCGAGCCATCGATCCCAATGCCAGAAAGCAGTAGGGGATGGGTGATGGTCCGAGCTTCTCTTCTGCCAGTTCAAGCAGGCGTTGCTTGTAGCTGCGTCCGATCACCGCCATGGCGCTGCCGATCATGCGTGAGTTGGCATCTTCATTCACCATACGTACAAAGCTGGCGCGGACTTCACCTGACAGAGATTGCAGCTCTTCCACACTGTGTTTGCGAAAGATATTACCGACCACAAACAGGCTGTTCTGGGATTCATAGCGGATAATATCCGACAGCGCGATCACGCCGACAGGGCGCCTTTTGCGCAGCACCGGCAGGTGGTGCACATTATGTCGCAGCATCGCCAGCATCGCTTCAAATACATAGTCCGTATCGTTCACAGTGATCAGATCGGTCGACATGATATCGGCGACAGGCGTGTTCAGTGGCAGTCCAGGTGCCATGACGCGAGTACGAAGATCTCTATCGGTGATGATGCCGACCATATGTTGCTGATCCACCACTCCGGCATCCGACAAGTGGTGATGATCGGGGTGGCGGCCATCCTGCCCTATGATCACCAGTGACGAGACGGACTCCTCGGTCATGATTTTGGCAGCATCCCAAACGTTCGCGGTGTTGGGCAGAACCACGGGCTCACGCGAGATCATTTTGCTGACAGGAGAGGTCATCAGCTCGTTGGCGTCACGGCGCCGCGATACTGCCTGTCGCAGACGGTTTTTATCTGCTACCTCGACAAAATCGGCGAACGCTTCATATTGCTCAAACAGTTCGGTGAAAACCGGTTCTGGAATGAAGTAGATCAGTGTGTCTTCCAGTGCTTTTGCAGGGAAGCGGACACGTTTGCCCATCAACAGACCAAGTTGGCCGAAGATATCTCCTTCGCTGAGACGGTTGTACAGATCACCATTGCGACGATAGATTTCGACCGCTCCGCTGCGGATGAAGTGGAGATCGTTCACCTCGTCACCGAAGGAGAGGATTTGGGTGCCAGCTTTGAAATAGCTGACCTCGACCTGCTTTCCTATATGCTCCAGTGCATCATCAGGCAGGGCGTTGAAAGGGGGGTAGCGGCGCAGATGTTCGCCGATTTCCTGATGCTCAACACTCATGGTGGCCTCATTGCCGATTGTTTGCATCTATATAGATACAGGTGCCGAATAGCCGAACTATTTATCCGAACTAGCTAGTCGAGCTATCCGGCACCTGTTTACAGACTAGCCTATTTGCGTGGTTCTGTTGCCAAACCTTTCAGCACAGAGACGCAAGCCACCAACAACACAATAGTGAAGGGGAAGCCGGTCGAGACTGCCATCGCTTGCAGTGCCACCAGGCCGCCGCCGAGGATCAGTGCAATCGCGACCAACCCTTCGAAGGTTACCCAGAACACACGCTGAGGCGTTGGTGCATCCACCTTGCCACCGGCAGCGATGGTGTCGATTACCAGTGAGCCGGAGTCTGAGGAGGTGACAAAGAAGATCACTACCAACACGATCGCCAGGAACGAGGTGATCTGTGCCAGCGGCATCACATCCAGCATGGTGAACAGCTGCAGGGGCAGTGCTGCACCGACAACCGCTTCATAGCCATCATTCACGACCTGACTGATCGCTGTACCACCGAAGGCGGTCATCCACAGTACACAGGCGGCTGATGGAATCAGCAGGACCGAGATCATGAACTCACGAACAGTACGGCCACGCGAAACACGTGCGATGAACATGCCGACAAATGGTGACCAGGAGATCCACCAGGCCCAGTAGAAGGCAGTCCAGCCCTGAGCAAAGTTGGCGTCTTCACGTCCTATCGGGTTGGCCAGTGCCGGCAGATACTGGAAGTAGGCTGCCAGATTGGCGGCAAAACCGGTCAGAATGGCCAGTGTAGGACCCACGATGATCACGAACAGCAGCAGAATGGCTGCCAGTGTCATATTGATCTCGGATAGACGCTTAACACCCGCCTCCAGTCCGGCCAGTACAGATATCAGTGCAATTGCGGTGATACCGATGACCAGTATTACCTCTGTGGTGGTTCCGGTCGGCACACCGAAAAGGTAGTTGAGACCAGCACTGGCCTGTGATGCACCCAGCCCCAGCGAAGTCGCCAGACCAAAGAGTGTGGCAAACACGGCGAGGATATCGATGATATGCCCCGGCCAGCCCCAGACCCGCTCACCGAGCAATGGGTAGAACACGGAACGAACAGTCAGTGGCAAACCCTTGTTGAAGGAGAAAAGGGCCAGCCCGAGCGCCAGTACGGCGTAGATCGCCCAGGGGTGCAGTGCCCAGTGGTAGATGGTAGCGGCCATCGCAAGACGCTCGGCCGCTGCCGGATCACCTGCAGCGGCGCCCAATGGAGCCCAGTCAGTCCGTGCACCCGCTTCACCGGCAATCCCGCCCATGGAGCTGTTAAAGTGCGACAGAGGTTCAGAGACGCCATAGAACATCAGTCCTATACCCATACCCGCCGCAAACAGCATCGAAAACCAGCCCAGATAACTGAAATCCGGTTTCGCCTCAGTGCCGCCGAGCCGGACCTTGCCCATGGGGGATACGATCAGAAACAGACATACCAGAACAAAGATATTACCTGCTGAGATAAAGAACCAGTCCAGATTGGAGGTCAGCCAGCCGCGAAGCGAGCCGAACATGGGTTCCACCTGGCTCTGGAAAGCCATTGTCAGCACAACGAATGCGACAATGGAAAGGCCGGATATCAGAAATACCCGGTTGTGGATATCAAGCCCGAAAGGGCCGATCTTGAGTGCGATATTGTCCTGACCGATCTGGTAGTCCGTATCGATCGGCGTAACGTCGCCATCTGGTTTCATGAGGTTTTTTGGATCGCTCATCTACGTCTGTTCTCCCTGATGTGGTCCGATAAAAAAGCTGGACTTTCAGTGTTAACCCAGTCGTAGCACAGCCGTACTGCCATGCAGGGCGTACCCTACAGAACTGCGCATATACTCTCAAGGGCGTTTCTTATATTTGTTTTCAGCCGGGCTCGATCAATTATTGATGCTAGCCCGCTGTTCAAGCCTAACAATAATTCTGGATGATGAGGACACGAAAAGCGTCCTCGGTCGGATACGGGCTTGCTGAGGTCGCAAGCGATTGTGTCAGAGGCCCCTCCCTGGGCCTGTTTTCCATTACGCGGGTTTCGCAACCTTTCCGCTGGAAGGTTTCAACGCGCGGTGCTCATCCAATAGTCCTTTGTAAAGGCTGAAACACATCACCAGCAGAATCACGGTAAAGGGCAAGCCGGTTGTCACAGCGCCTGCCTGCAATGCCGTCAGCGCGGTGTTGCCGCCGCCAGCGAGCAGAATGCCAGCGATGATCCCGACCAGTGCCGCCCAGAAGACGCGTTGCTGTTTCGGAGCATCGGTCTTGCCACCGGCTGTGATCTTGTCGATCACCAGCGAGCCGGAGTCAGACGAGGTGATGAAGAACACCAGCACCAGCACGATAGCCAGTGTGGAGGTGACGCCAGTCAGTGGCAGGTTCTCCAGCATATGGAACATCGCCAGTGAGACATCACTGATGCCATGCGACAACTCCCCAATACTGTTGGATGCCTGGTGCAGAGCATTGCCACCAAATGCTGTCATCCAGACAATGGTGACCAGTGTTGGTACGACCAGTACGGCAGTCAGGAATTCACGCACAGTGCGACCACGTGATACGCGCGCAATGAAGATGCCGACAAAAGGTGACCAGGAGATCCACCAGGCCCAGTAGAACACGGTCCAGCCGTGATACCAGGTCTGATCTTCACGACCAACCCAGTTAGACAGTGGCAGAATGTGCATCAGATAGTCTGTGGTGGTGGTCAGCAGACCGTTTACGAACATCAGTGTGGAGCCTGTCAGGACCACAAACAGCAGCAGAATGATTGCCAGCACCATGTTGATGTTGCTGAACAGCTTTACGCCGCCATCAATGCCACGCCAGACGGAGAAGAGTGCGACCAGTGTGACTACAATGATGATCGCAATCTGCGTACCGATGGTATTCGGGATGTCGAACAGATAGGACAGACCACCTGCGGCCTGGGAAGCACCGAAGCCAAGCGATGTTGCCAGGCCGAAGATGGTTGCCAGTACGGCGACGATATCGATGATATGGCCGATCCAGCCACGGGTGTGACGACCCAGAATCGGGTAGAACGCAGAGCGCAGTGTCATCGGCAGGCCGCGATTATAGGTGAAGAAGGCAATTGACAGTCCTACAACACCATAGATAGCCCAGGGGTGCAGGCCCCAGTGGAACATGGTTGCGCCCATGGCAGCACTGGCGCCTTCGGGTGTATTGGCTGCTGCGTTCAGAGGTGTGCCATACCAGTCAGTCAGATAGGCGACCGGTTCGGCCACACTCCAGAACATCAGGCCGATCCCCATGCCGGCAGCGAACAGCATTGCAAACCAGGAGCTGCGTGAATATTCAGCTTTGGCGTTTTTTCCGCCCAGGCGAATCTTGCCGACCGGCAGGAAAATCAGCGCCAGACAGAAGATGACGAACAGGTTGCCGGCGATCATGAACAACCAGTCGAAGTGGTTGATCGACCAGCCACGCGCAGCGACCAGAGAGCTGCTGGCAGCATCCGGGAAGACCAGAGCGTAGATGATAAAGGCAATAATACCGAGAGCAGAAAGCGGAAAGACCGGATTGTGGAAATCCAGCCCCATAACCTGAGCATTATCCTGCCCTATCTCAAGAGCAGGTTGATCATCGTGTCGGGCCATAAATGTCCTCATTGATTGAGTTCGGGCATTGTTGTTTTTGTTGTTATCCGGCTAGCTGGCAAGATGCCAGGCAGACAGTGCGCCATTGTTCGGGGAATGGTGATCGGTAATTGTCTCTGCGGCGACGTGATCGTGTCCGTTGACGGCGAAGGGTGAGAAGCTGTCGGTTTCAGTATTAATGTCTAAAATACGACATGCGACATACAGAATTAGCTGATTACGACATCCACGTATCGTGTTTCGGCGCAATCTAATATGCAGAGCCGGGTGGCATTGCCCCTGACGAAGGGGAGTGCGATGATTCAGGATAACTATAACAATGAGCGTCTGACAATGAGCGTTACCAGCATTACACCCAACCAGAACAGCACTCAGCGCAAGACCCGCAACAAGCTGCGTGGCCGTTCGCTGGATTCGGTTGCCATGGCCGAAGTCAGCGAGTTGCTGGGTGATGCACCGCGTCGTCGTGACCTGCTGATTGAGCATCTGCATGTCATTCAGGATCGCTTCGGCTACCTGTCGTTGCCTCATCTGCGCGCGCTGTCTGCCTGGATGAACCTGCCGATGGCCACTGTTTATGAAACAGCCACCTTTTATGCCCACTTTGATATTGTCCATGATGATCAGCCAGCGCCACCGGCGGTCACGATCCGTGTCTGTGATTCGCTATCCTGCCAACTGGCGGGCGCTGAGGCGTTGAAAGCAGCGCTGGAACGCGGGACTGATGCGAGTGAGGTGCGTGTTATCAATGCGCCCTGCATGGGCCGTTGCGACACGGCACCTGTGGTCGAGATCGGGCATCGTCATGTGGATCATGCGACCCCGGAAAACATTGATGCCGTGCTCAAGGGTCAGGATTTCCATCCCCAGGCGGTAGCCTGGCAGGCGCTTGATGCCTATCAGCAGGCAGGTGGATATGAACTGCTGAGTCAGTGTCGCCGCGGTGATGTAACACTGGAAACGCTGGTTGAAATGCTTGAGACCTCAGGCCTGCGTGGTTTGGGTGGTGCGGGCTTCCCGACCTTTCGCAAATGGGGCTTCGTGCGTGCCGAGCCCGGCCCGCGTTATTGCGTGATCAATGCCGACGAGGGCGAGCCCGGCACCTTCAAGGATCGCTACTACCTTGAGCGTGAACCGCATCGCTTTCTGGAAGGGGCGCTGATCAGCTCCTGGGCGGTCGAGGCAGCGGCGCTGTACATCTATCTGCGCGATGAGTATCCCGCCGTGCGTGAGCTACTGTCAGCCGCGATTGCCGAGCTGGAACAGGCCGGTATCGTGGAACAGGGCTATATTGTACTGCGCCGTGGGGCCGGGGCTTATATCTGTGGTGAAGAGTCGGCGCTGATCGAGTCATTGGAAGGCAAACCGGGTAAACCGCGCCATCGTCCTCCGTTCGTTGCCCAAAAGGGCCTGTTTGATCGTCCTACCTTGGTGAATAACGTTGAAACCGTCTACTGGATTCCGCTGCTGTGGGAAAAAGGCGCGCAATGGTTTGCCAGTCAGGGGCGGCATGGTCGCAAAGGGTTGCGCAGTTTCTCCGTGTCCGGGCGGGTGAAAAACCCGGGCGTGCATCTGGCGCCTGCCGGTATCACATTGCAAGAGCTGGTGGATGAGTATTGTGGTGGCATGCTGGATGGCCATCGACTGCTGGCCTATCTGCCGGGTGGTGCATCCGGCGGCATTTTGCCCGCTAGCAAGGCGGATATCCCGCTCGATTTCGATACCCTGCAACCGCACGGCTGCTTTATCGGTTCGGCTGCCGTCATGGTGGTATCGGACCAGGATGATCTGCGTCGGGTAGCGTCTAATCTGATGGCCTTCTTTGCCGATGAATCCTGTGGTCAGTGTACCCCCTGTCGTGTCGGTACCGAGAAGATGCTGGCGCTGATTGAGGATGATGAGTGGGATGCCGCTCAGCTCACGCGGTTGTCGCAGGTGATGCAGGATGCCTCGATCTGTGGTCTGGGGCAGGCGGCGCCAAATCCGGTGCTGGGTCTGCTGAAGGATTTCCGCGCCGAACTGGCCGCCAGCAACATCATAGTGAAGGGGTGAGACGATGAGTGCATTTGAACTGACATTGGATGGTGTCTCCGTCACGGCCTTCCCCGGTGAAACCCTGTGGCAGGTCGCCAAGCGTGCCGGTGAAACCATTCCACATCTGTGTTTCAAAGATGCCACCGGCTACCGTGCCGACGGTAACTGTCGCGCCTGTATGGTCGAGATTGAGGGTGAGCGCGTGCTGGCGGCGAGCTGCCTGCGTGAAGCCTCACCCGGCATGGTGGTCAGAAGCGCCACCTCCGAGCGTGCCCGGGTATCACGCGAAGGGGTGATGGAGCTGCTGATGGCAGACCAGCCTGCGCGCGAAGAGAGCCCGGATCGTGCCAGCCATTTCTGGCAGATGGCCGATTTGCTGGCAATTGACGCTACTGCGGTCAAGGCCAGCCTGCCCGCGCGTGAAGCGGATGCGCGCAATCAGGATGACTCGCACACCGCGATGCGGGTCAACCTGGATGCCTGTATCGAATGTAACCTCTGTGTGCGTGCCTGTCGCGAAGTGCAGGTGAACGATGTGATCGGTCTGGCCCATCGCGGCAGCGAGTCCAAAATCGTATTCGACTTTGATGATCCGATGGGCGACTCCACTTGTGTCGCCTGCGGTGAGTGTGTGCAGGCCTGCCCGACCGGTGCATTGATGCCGGCCACCCTGGTGAATGAGCAGGGTGTGGGCGACTCCTCGGTGGCTGACCGTGAAGTGGACTCTGTCTGTCCCTATTGTGGTGTCGGCTGCCAACTGAGCTACAAGGTTAAGGATGATAAAATTCTGTTTGTTGAAGGGCGTGATGGCCCGTCCAACATGGGTCGCCTGTGCGTCAAGGGACGCTTCGGTTTTGATTATCCGAATCACCCATCCCGCCTGACCAAACCGTTGATTCGTCGTCCTGGTGTGCCCAAAGGGCTGGACCCGGATTTTGATCCGGCCAATCCGCTGACTCATTTCCGCGAAGCGAGCTGGGATGAAGCACTGGCGTTTGCTGCCGATGGCTTGAAAACGTTGCGCGACCAGCACGGTACGGATGCTCTTGCTGGTTTCGGCAGTGCCAAATGCTCCAATGAAGAGGCCTGGATGTTCCAGAAGCTGGTACGTACCGGTTTTGGCTCCAACCATGTCGATCACTGTACCCGTCTGTGTCATGCCAGCTCCGTTGCGGCGCTGATGGAGTGCATTGGTTCCGGTGCTGTGACCGCCTCTTTCATGCAGGCGACACAAGCCGATGTCGTGATCCTGACCGGTTGTAACCCGGCGGTGAATCACCCGGTGGCGGCCACCTTCTTCAAGCAGGCCGCGAAAAAGGGCACCAAGCTCATTATTATCGACCCACGCGGCCAGGCGATGAACAGCTATGCACACAAGATGCTGCGCTTCACGCCCGGTACCGATGTTGCGCTGTTCAACGCCATGCTGAATGTTGTCGTGACCGAAGGGCTGTATGACGAAACCTATATCCGCGAGCATACTGAAGGGTTTGAGGCGCTGAAGCGACATATTGTGGATATGACTCCGGAAGCGATGTCTCCACTGTGTGGAATTCCCGCCGAGGAGATCCGCGAAGTGGCGCGCCTGTACGCAACTGCTGATCGGGCGATGATCTTCTGGGGCATGGGGATTTCACAGCATGTGCACGGCACCGACAATGCTCGCTGCCTGATCTCACTGGCACTGGCCTGTGGTCAGACAGGGCGTCCGGGTACCGGATTGCATCCGTTACGTGGCCAGAACAATGTTCAGGGCGCTTCCGATGCGGGTCTGATCCCGATGGTATTGCCGGATTATCAGCCGGTGACCGATCAGCAGGTGCGCTCAGCCTTTGAAGAGCTGTGGAATACACCGCTGAGCCCAACACCTGGCCTCACGGTTGTTGAGATCATGCATGCGATCATGGATGGCGTGATCAAGGGGATGTATATCCAGGGTGAAAACCCAGCGATGTCTGACCCCGATCTGGATCATGCCCGTGGTTCTCTGGCGAAACTGGAGCATCTGGTGGTGCAGGACCTGTTTGTGACCGAGACGGCGCAGTTTGCTGATGTGATCCTGCCAGCCTCTGCCTGGGCAGAGAAGGATGGCACGGTAACCAACACCAACCGTCAGGTGCAGATGGGTCGTGCAGCTGTACCTATGCCGGGCGATGCACGTCCGGACTGGTGGATCATTCAGGAGATAGCCCGCCGTTTCGGCCTCGACTGGCAGTACACCCATCCGCGCGATGTGTTTGCCGAGATGAAACAGGGCATGCCTTCGCTGGAGCATATCAGTTGGGATCGTGTGGATACGGAAAACTCCGTCACCTACCCAAGCCCCGCCGAGGATCAACCAGGCCAGGATATCGTCTTCAGCGATAGCTTCCCGACCCACAGCGGCAAGGCGAAATTTTCACCGACCCGACCACTGCCACCGGATGAGCCGATTGATGATGAATATCCGGTTGTACTCACTACCGGGCGTCAGTTGGAGCATTGGCATACCGGATCGATGACCCGCCGTGCCACTGTGCTCGATGCACTGGAGCCGGAAGCGGTGGCCAGCCTGGCTCCGGCGGAACTGGCCAGATATGGGCTTGAGCCGGGTGATGATCTGACCATCACGACCCGACGGGGCAGCATTACACTGGTGGCGCGAGTCGACCCTCAAATGCCGGAAGGGATGGTGTTTGTGCCCTTCTGCTATGTCGAGGCGGCTGCTAATATACTCACTAATCCGGCACTTGATCCCTTCGGTAAGATACCGGAGTTCAAGTATGCTGCGTGCAAGCTGAGTCCGGCGCGTGCAGAAGTGGTCAGTTGATCGCTGAAGAGTTGAGGTGAGCGCGATGATGATCATCGACCTGGTTGATGAAGATGATTTCCGGCAGCAATTGATGCTGCTGGGGATCGAATTACCGGCGGATGCCGATCCTGAGACCTGCGCCAGATTGGCGCAGGCACAGCATCAGCAAACACCTGTAGAGGGGTTGGTACAACTGATCAGCGAATGGATGCAACAGCGAGATCTGATGCAACCTGAAGTACGTCAGGCGATTGAGGCTTATCTCTTGGCGCTGTAATGCAGCGCTAACACCCAGCCTGTCGGTCTTCTGCCGACAGGCGTCATCTAATGTTGCCGTGCCCTCCTGGGTCAACTTTGCCTGTTCTCAACACTCCCAATCAGTCTTTCCGGTTGCGATAACACTCAGTGGATATCCGCGTTGGTCAAATGGCTGGCGCAATACGATTCGGCTGGAAAATTTCACGATTCCGATATCGTCTTCCAGCAGTTGCTCCATCAGTGCCTGAAAACAGGTAATATCTGGAGCCACGATTTTCAGCAGATAGTCGTAACCGCCACTGACGTTGTAGCATTCAACGATCTCGGGGTACTTGCCAGCCACTGTTTCAAATTTACGGAAGTCGTTCGGCCGATGGTTGCTGATCGTCACCTCCGAAAAGACGATGACGTGGCTGCCCAGCTTCTCCAGTGCGACCTCCGCGTGGTAGCCCCTGATAATGCCGATCTCCTGAAGCCGTTTCGTACGCAGGAGACATGGGCTCTCACTGAGGCCAATGGCCGCGGCCAGATCGACATTCGAACAGCGTCCCTCGCGCTGAAGATGCGCAAGAATCTTTATGTCGAACTGGTCGAGGGACGAGGAGGATCGCATGAGTCGATAGTACCCTCAGTGTCGTTCCCGGTCATCCCTCTTTTGAGGGTTGTGCTTCGGTCAGCGCTGCGTCGAGCGTTTCGATCACCATACCGGCTTGTTCCGCTGACAGCACCAGCGGCGGTCGAATCTTCAGCACATTGTGTCCCATCGCACAGGCGCTGAGCAGGACACCCTTGTCGCGCATCAGATTGACCACCCGGCTGGTGAGCTCGCGGTCAGGGGTTCGCGAAGCGCGGTCCGAGACCAGTTCCACGCCGACGAACATGCCCGCGCCACGCACATCACCAATGGCCTCGTGCCGGGTGGCCAGCTCAGCGATGCCGTCGTGCAGGATCTTCCCGACCCTGGCGGCATGCTGCACCAGGCCTTCTTTTTCGATCGTATCCAACACGGCCAGCGCCGCCGCGCAGGATACGGTGTTGCCAGCGAAGGTATTGAAGTACCGCGAGTTTTTGCCGAATTCCGCCAACACGTCAGCGGTGGCCAGCAGCCCCGCGACAGGTTGTCCATTGCCCATGGGCTTGCCCAGGGTGACAATGTCGGGGATCAGGCCGTGACGCTGAAAGCCCCACATATGCTCACCCGTGCGACCGAAGCCGGGCTGGACCTCATCGGCGATGAAAATGCCGCCCGCCCGCTTGATCGCGTCGACCGCACCCTTCAAGAAACCCGCCGGGCCCGGGAGGATACCGTCGCTGGTGAACAGGGAATCGACGATGAGTGCCGCCGGCTTGATGCCGTGACGCTGAAGATCGGCGATCGCCGCTTCGACATCGCAGGTGAAGCGCTCGCCAAGATCGGCACCCTCGGCATGATAGAGTCGCGGTGCCGGGACCAGGCGAACGTGGGCGCCGAGATCGACGGTCGCGCCGAGCGAGGGCGAGAACTGCGATACGGCGTCGGTGAAGCCGTGATAGGCGGTTTCGGTCACGATCACGCCTGTACCACCGGTGCGGACCTTGGCGATGCGATAGGCGACGTCGTTCGCCTCGCTGCCGGTGCAGGTTAACATCAGATGCGCAAGGTCAGTCTCGGGCACGGTCGCGAGCAGGCGTTCGGCCAGTTCAAGAATCGTGTCGTGCAGATAGCGGGTGTTGGTCGCCAGCGTCTGCGCTTGCTTGCATATCGCCTCGGTCACAGCTGGGTGACAATGCCCGAGTGAGGCCACGTTGTTGTATACGTCGAGGTAACGGCGACCTTGCGGATCGATCAGCCACACGCCTTCGCCGCGCACAATGTGCAGAGGGTGCTCGTACATCAGCCGATAGGCTGGTCCGAGCAGGGCATCGCGTCGCTCAATCATCGCCGCAGTGACGGGGCCTACGTCGGCACGTCCGGGGATATAGGCGTTGACCATATTGAGGTCAGTAGTGCTTTTCATTGGCTTTTTCCTTTTCGTACTTCGGTGAGTAATAGGTCGCGCGCCTCATTGCGGGAAAGATCGGCCATCTGGGACAGTGCCTCCCATGCCGCGGGGTTGTGGCGCATGATGTAGTCGCGGTTCTCGGGGTAGCGCGCAGCGCGCCATTCTGAAATCAGCGCGGTGATGAGGTGCCGTGTGGCCATGAGATCGGCGACGACCTCCTGCTCGATCTCGGTCAGCGGCAGCGTCGCGTGATAGGCGCCGACGAACTGCGCCGCACCCTCGAACGGATCGGCGCTGCCGGTCATATGAAAGGCCGCCGCCGTCGCCACCTCACCGACCAGCGGCGCATGCAGCATGTCGCCGAAGTCGATGATCCCCACTATGCGTTCATGATCGTCGGGGGCGACCAGCACGTTGTAGAGGTGGTAGTCGTTGTGGATGACCTGTGCCCTCACCGAGCCGAGGCGCGGCAGGACATGCTCCTTGAAACGCGCCATGAACGACTCGGCGAGCGCGCGACGCGGGGCGTCCAGGATACAATCGAGCTTGGCTGTCAGGCGGTGCGCGGCGGAAACATTCCACAACAGATCGTGCGTCGCCGAAGGATGGCTGAAATCGCGCAACGCGAGGTTCAATTCGGCAAGCACCTTCCCCATTGCCCGACGTTGCCCGGCGGTCCGGGGCGTCTCCTTGATCTGCACGCCGTCGAGATAGGTCAGCATCCGCACGGTGGTTTCAACCCCGTCGCCCAGTGCTACGCTGTCACCCAGTACTACGCTGCCGCGCGACTGTCCGCCGAGCGTCCGTACGACACGTGGCACCGGTAGGTCGGGCGATACGCGGGCCATGTGCTCGAGCGCCGCGATCTGGAAATCCACCACCGCAACCGGCTCGGATGGATTGCTGATCTTGAACACGTAACGCGTGCCATCGGCGGTCTCTATGCGGCAATTCTGATCGCGCTCGCCCAACAGTGACTTGACGCTGCCATCGATACCGTAGAGACGACCGACCAGGGCCCGCACCTCGTCCAGGGCAAAGCTGGGCACCGCCGTACTTAACGCCGCTGCCTCAATCGTATGCTCCGACATCATGCGCCTCGTTTCATCGTTGCAGTCTGAGGCAGACAGTCGAGCCCAAGCAAACCGGGAAGCTGGCGAATATCGGTCAAGCGGTTGACACCATAACCCTCGAAACCTTCGAACGATGGCTCGTGACCGCGATCGATGAACGCCTTGGCCATAAACCCCAGGTCGTTTGCGGTCATGAGGTCGTAACGATAGCTCGACGAGACGTGCATCATCTGCTCTGGGCCGCAGCCGAGTTGATCGAACATGTATTCGAACATCTGCGCCCGTGGCTTGTAGGCGCGCGCTTCCTCGGCGGTGTATACGGCGTGGAAGGGTGCCTTGAGGTGGGCGACGCTATGCGGAATCAGATCGACCATGGAGTTCGACAGGATCACCAGCGGGACATGTGGCGCGATCGCCTCCAGCGTCTCGACGACGTTCGGATGGGGCTGCCAGGTCGGGACGGCGTTGTATAGTGCGACTGCATCGGATGGGCGATACTCAACGCCGTGTGCCTTGCATGCCCGTTGAATGGAATTTTCAACAACGTTGAAGAAAGGTTTCCACTCACCCAATACTTCATCAAGGCGGTAAAAACCAAAACTGTCCAGAAAAGCCGGCATCCGATCAGTTGGAACACGGTCTTCGAAAAGTTTTTTTGCCGTCGGTCCCATTTCGAAGTTGATGAGTGTGCCGTAGCAATCGAAGCTGATGAATTTCGGTTTGAATGTCATTTGGTTGATCTCCTACAGGTTGACAACAGGTGAATGTCAGGTTGACGAATATAAGTTTATGGATATCAATGCTGCGAAGATGCTTTATTGCCGCGAGACTCAAGCAGTTTCCTTTTCGATTTGAAGCATGCGTGGCATTTTCCGCGGCCTCCGTTGAGGTCGGGCTTTGTCGGGGCATGAGCGTCTGGCTGGCTGTTGTCGCGATACGCCAGGATTGTGTTCCCAGGCCTTGGTGGACGAGATGCGATAAAAAAAGCCCGCAAACAGTGCTGTTTGCGGGCGGAGTTCCCAGGGAGGGGAAAGCGAGCCATGGAAAAAGAAAATTCCGATGCTTTACAGGACTAATGGCCTCTCGAATCGATAATGATATAAATGAAGGCTACGCCTCTTGCATGGCAAACGTGGCGAAACGTCCGATATGGTAATGCTCGATCGGCGTGGTCGTGGCGTCAGTATGGATCAACTCCGCCATCACGTCGCCCACGCCCGGCCCCAGTTGGAAGCCTGCGCCGGAGAATCCGAACGCATAGTACAGGCCGGGTACGCGCGCGCTCGGCCCCATGACCGGGCTGCTGTCTTCCATGTAACCCTCGATCCCGCTCCAGACGCGAATGATGCTCAGGTGTTTGAATGCTGGCATCACGCGCGGCGCCTGAGTCAGTTTTATCAGCGTTCTGCGCGGGTTCACGTAGGCGCGCTGACTTTCCAGGTCCACCGGTTCATGGCCGCCGCCACCGATGACGATATTGCCGCGCGCAACCTGGCGGAAGTAGACGAGTTGCTCGGGCACGTCCGTCAATGCACCAATGGTCGGCCCGATGGCGTAAGGTACCGGTTCGGTGACGCACATCTGCGGCGCCTTGGCGATCATCGGTACCGGTTCACCGAAGCTGGTGCTGATGCGATTTCCCCATGCGCCGGCGGTGATCAGCGCCACGGGCGCACGGAAGATCCGGCCGTCTGCAGCGGTCACGCAGAACTCCTCGCCCTCCTTTTCGACACTCAGGATCTCGGTGTTTTCGAATACCTGCGCGCCTTCGCGCACTGCGGCACGACCGATAATCGGAGCCGCCAGACGAGGGTTTGCATGACCCTCGTAAGGGGCATAACAACCCGCAGTCATTTCCGGCCCCAGGTAGGGAAAGCGTTCGTGCAGCGCTTTCGCGCTCAGCATCTGCATCCCCTGCTGAAGCCCTTCGCATCCTGCGCATACTTTGCCATCCGCTCTTCGTGCTCCGGCGTGAAGCCAACGCGCAACTGGCCGTTCAGCAAGAGCTCGACATCCTCGCCGAACAGTTCGTTGAACTTCAGCCAGGTCTCGCGCGAGCGGTTGGACAGCGGCAGTTGCTCCACGGGGCGTCCCATCCGGCGCACGTTGCCGAAATTGGTGCCGCTGGCCTGCTGGCCGATCAATCCACGCTCAAGCAGGATGACCGACATCCCGCGCTTGCGCAAAAAGAAGGCCGCGGAGGCGCCCATGATGCCGCCGCCGACGATGATGACATCTGCTTTGTTCGTGCTCATTGCACTTTCTCCCGCACCGCAATCTCCCGCACAGCAATCGACAGAGGCTTGACCGGCGCCTGGCCGCGCAGGCGCCCGACCTGTTCCACCGGAACACCGACGGCGTGCGCAATGACTTCTGCCCCCGCGTGTCCGCAATATCGTCCCTGGCAACGCCCCATGCCGACGCGGCTGAATGCCTTGGCACGGTTCGCTTCCTGGGCACCCATTCCACACACCACGCGGCGCAGTTCGCCGGCTGTGATCGCTTCGCAGCGACAGACGATGGCATCATCCGGCAATTGCGCGGCCTGCTCTACCGGCCATGGGAAGGCTTGCGCCAGCCCCTGGCGAAAACGTTCCATGCTGGCCTGCTCGGCCCGCAGCCCCTGCAACTCTTTGTCCGACACCTTGAGCCGTAAATCCTTCAGCACGGCCATTGCAGCCAGGCGGCCGCCAATTTCGGCCGCGTCTGCGCCCAGCACGCGCATGCCGTCGCCAGCCAGATACACACCCGGCACCGAGGTGCGTCCGTCTTCCCCGACCTCGGGCAGCCACTGGCGCGTCTCCTGCTCGAAGCGGAAGGTGCAACGTGCCAGGTCGGCCAGCTGCGTCTCTGGGCGCAGGTGGTAACCCATCGCCACCGCATCGCACTCGAAGCTGCGCTCGTTGCCGCGGCTGTCGCGGATAAGCACACTCTGCACGCCGTTTTCCGATTCACCTTTGATTTCCACTGGTGTGATCCCGGTCAGCACCGGCACTCCGGCGCGTTTGATGCTGGCCACCAGACCCAGACCCTTGAGCAGCACCGAAGGCCGCGCCAGCAGTTTCGGCAATGCCATCACACGGCGCATCAAGGGCGAGGTATCGAGCACTGCGGCAACGTTCGCGCCAGCCTTCAGGTATTGCGAGGCAACCAGGTACAGCAAAGGTCCGGTGCCAAGGAAGACGATCTGATGGCCAATCGCGCAGGCCTGCGCCTTCAATGCGATCTGCGACGCACCCAGGCTGTAAGTGCCGGCAAAGTGCCAGCCCTTGACCGGCATCAGGCGGTCGGTCGCGCCGGAACAGATGATCAGTGCGTCGTAGGGCAGGGCCGATGAGACCTCATCCCTGACAACATGCAGCTTTTTGTCGAAGATATTCCAGGCCAGCGTTTCGGGCAGGTAGTCGATCTTGTCGCGTAGCGCGTCGAAGCTCTCATGCAGCGACTGCGCACGGCTGGCTTCGGTGCCGTACAGCTTGGTGTAGGGCCGTGTGAAATTCTCCGGCTGGCGGCGATAGATCTGGCCGCCGTCGCGGCGGTTTTCATCGACCACAGTAGGACGCAGGCCGGCAGCAACCAGGGTTTGGGCGCAGCGCACGCCTGACGGCCCGGCACCGACGATGATTATGCGAGGTTGGGCCATGTTGCCTCCGGTTGCTTTGTGACGATATGCATTCCCTCCCCGACTACGGTGGTGCAGGCGCGCAGGCGTTCTCCATCGGCGGTCCAGACCCAGCAATCCTGGCAGGCGCCCATCAGGCAGAAGCCCGCGCGCTTACCGTCGCCGAATTCCGATTCGCGTAACTGCCGGACATTGTTGAGCACGGCGACCATCAGGGTGTCGCCGGCGAGAGCTTCCACTGAGTGCCCGTCGATGATCAGGCGCACGCACGGGCGGTTGGTTTCCGCCAGGCGGGTAAATCGGTGGCTGGCAAAACCGGGTTTCGGTTTTGAAGTGTTACTCATTCTCGTTTCCCTATTCAAAGAGTTCTCGCTGCAGGAACCAGCATCCGTCGGGTCATCCGGCGCTGAGTCTGATGATTTTTCGCATCAGCAACGGCAGGTCTATGAATATAAGCATATGGGTATCAGTGCTAGGGAGGTGCTTTATTGCTGCGAGAATGCGGCAGATTCTTTTTCAATCTGGAACATGCATGATATTTTCTGCCGCACTCGATACGGAGGACTCTGTGCCTGGTTTTCAGTGTGTTTGGTTTTCAGTTGCACTCACCGCTTAAAGACAGTTGCAACGCAGCTTTTAATCGCTCTCCGCTCAGTCCTTTACCCATCAGAACATGCAGCTTGGCAAAGGCGGCTTCCGGGGTCAGATCACTGCCGGGTATCACGCCGATTCTGTTCAGCGTAGTGCCGGTGGCATAGGTACCCTGACTCACTGCACCTTGCTGGCATTGAGTCAGATTCAGCAGTGTGATGCCGCGGGCAGCGGCTTTCTCCAGAGTATCAATCAGACCCGGTGTCGCTTCCGGCGGATTACCCGCCCCGTAACTCAGCAATATCAGCCCTTTCAAACCCTGATGCTCAGTCAGCGCCGAGACAACCGATGCCGAAATGCCCGGATAGAAAAGCAGAATAGCCACAGCATCCGGATCAAACTCAGGCAGTTGAAAGTCAGGTAGCAGAAATTGCGGGTCTCCAGCGGGTAACAATAGATGAGACTTCAGCGAAATATCGATGCCAGCCTCCCCCAACCAGGGGAAGTTGGGCGAGTCGAAAGCGGCCAGGTGGCTGCTGCTGACCTTGCGCGCACGATTACCTCTCAGGATACGTCCATTGAAGCAGACAACCACCTCATTCAGGTCACTTCGTTCAGCCAGTAGCAGTGATGTGATCAGATTATCCAACGCATCATTGCGCAGTTGCGACAGTGGGATCTGGGAGCCGGTCACGACGACCGGTTTGTTGCAACCCTGCAGGATAAAGGAGAGGGCTGAGGCGGTGTACGCCATGGTATCGGTACCATGCAATACGATAAAGCCGCTGTAATCCGCCCAGCGACTGATCAGGGCGTTTGCGATCCGATGCCAGTCGGCCGGTACCAGATTGGAGCTGTCGATCAGAGGCTCCAGATCCAGCAGCTCAAAGGTCGGCAGTTGTGATGATGTCTGCTCTGATGCATGTGCCGAGGCGTGTGCGGGCAACTGCGCCAGCAGCCGGTCGTGAAAACCGGCGGCTGGTACAAAGCCCTGATCGGAGGGCACCATACCGATGGTGCCGCCTGTGTGGAGTATCAGGATAGGTCGTGTCATCTAGTCTCTGCCTGAAGCGTTTCGGACGGCAGCTCTTCCCGTTCGAGAGTCCAGGCCGTCGCATCTATATCCAGATCGCTGAAGCGAGCGGCATCAAAACGCGGTTGCTCGATACCTTCAGCGATCTGATCATCATAATCGCGCATAAAACGCAGCCCCTGTTTGAACAGCAGAATCAGTGCAAACAGATTGGCCAGAGCGAGAAAAGCCATAGTGACATCGGCAAAGGCAAACACGGTGCCGAGATCGGTCAGCGCACCCCAGCAGACCAGCGCGATGATCATGACACGGAAAACGCTGAACATGACCTTGTTGTCCTTGCCCAGAAAGCTCAGGCTGTTCTCGCCAAGGTAGTAGTTATACAGGATGGTGCTGAATCCGAAAAGGAGCAGCGACAGGCTGACAAAACTGCGACCCCATTCACCGACATGTTCCGCCAGTGATGCCTGAGTCAGCGCTACACCTCCGACATCACCGGCAGATGCAGGGTCATAAATGCCGCTGAGCAGAATGATAAAGGCGGTGGCGGAGCAGATGATCAGTGTATCGATGAACACTGAGAAGGACTGTACGATGCCCTGATTCACCGGGTGCGGAACATAGGCCACAGCGGCAACGTTCGGTGCACTGCCCAGGCCCGCTTCGTTGGAAAAGAGGCCGCGCTTCATGCCCATCATGATCGCTGCACCGATGCCACCACCGACAACCTGCTCCAGTCCGAAGGCGCTGCGCACGATCAGCATGAAGACATCGGGAATCCGCTCAAGGTTCAGGCCCAGTACCAGCAGCGCGATCAGGATATAGCTGACGGCCATGACAGGAACCAGCACCTCAGCCACCCGGGCGATGCGTTTGATACCGCCGAAGATGATCAGGCCGACAATCACCGCCAGCCCCAGACCCGTTGCGAGTACCGGCACACCAAAGGCATCTTCAACGGAAGTGGCGACAGCATAGGATTGCAGGGCAGTGAAACCGAATCCGAAAGTGACCAGCAATAGAGCTGAATACACGACGGCCAGCCATTTCCAGTTACGCCCAAGGCCTCTGGAGATGTAATGGGCGGGGCCACCACGATAAGTGCCATCCGGTTCAGACTGCTTATAGGCTTGAGCCAGAGTGCATTCAAGATAGCTGGTGGCCATCCCCATCAGGCCGACCATCCACATCCAGAAGATAGCGCCAGGTCCACCCAGGGTGATGGCGACGGCGACACCGGCGATATTACCCCCGCCGACACGACCTGCTACCGATAGTGTCAGAGCCTGAAAGGAACTCAAGTGACCATGTTTATCCCGCTTGAAGGCCTGGCTGGCGCTCAGGATACGAAACATGCTGGTGAAGTAGCGAAACTGCACAAAGCGCGAGGCGATAGTGAAACCGACGCCAACGGCGACCAGTAGTACAATCAGTACCTTGCCCCAGAGAATGTCATTAATTAGATCGAGCATTGGGTATATCTCCCCTATTGTTGTTATATCGAGCCGTTTATTTAAACAAGGGTTTGGGGTGGAAAGAAGTTGACACTTTAGCGATATCTGGCGCAGTCTGATGCTCTTAAAGCATCTATCAGCATCAGGAGGAGTGATGAATGAGGATTTCGCACGTAATCTGAGATTGTTGTGCAGCTACTACAAATCGATTGCGGAGGTCTGTCGGCGGCTGCATATCAACCGGCCGCAGTTCAACCGCTATCTGAGTGGTCGTTACAAGCCCTCGGCCAGTACTCTGCGGCGTTTCTGTGAGTTTTTTGGTGTTGAGGAGCATGAGATCCAGTTGCCACACAATCAGTTTCAGCGGTTGGTGCAGGTACGGCCCCGCGTCCGATCGGAAGTGCTGGACTCTACGCCGGAAGCGGAACATCTGGCGCGACTGGAGCAGCTTGGAAACCGGGGGCTGGATCGTTATCTGGGTTACTATTTCGAGTATTACCTGTCGATGGCCAGCCCCGGCAAACTGTTACGGACACTGGTCTGTCTGGAACAGCGTGATGGCCGGGTGCACTATCAGCGCACAGAGCGCATGGTTCCATATCCGGGTGGGCGTCCCTGCCATAACCGTTATCTGGGGGTTGCGTATTGTCTGTCGGATCGAATCTTCATGGTGGATTATGAGTCACTCAATGGTCATGAGATCAGTCAGAGCATTCTGTTTCCCAGCTTCAAAAATCGTGTTTCGCGCCTGACCGGGCTGAAAATCGGCGTGGCAGACAGCAGCGAACGCATGCCCTGCTGCGTCAGAGTGCTGTATGAATATCTGGGTCAGGAGGTGGATCTGCGACGTGCGTTGGCGCTGTGTGGTCTGTATGACATCGACTCCACAGAGATAGAAGAGTCGATTCGCAGAGCAGTACATAACGATATGGCACCCGATGAGTGGCACTTCAGAGCACGATATTGAAATCGAGCAAGTGCCGGGTGTTATCTGGTACGCACTTGCAAACGCTGATGATTTGCATGAGCGGTCAAACACGCTTATTCTTTTGAAAACTTCTTCTGGGCTGCCATACATCGATGCAGTATCTGGCCTTTACACATAGCGACATGGACCTGAGTCAGGCTTATCATGGCAGCCATTCATCCGGCCTGATGTTGCTGTCTGTGCTGATCGCGATTCTTGCCGCCTATACCAGCTTCAGTTTCAGTCGCCTGATGCGCAGTCAAAGCGCTGCCGCGGAGCACAGACTCTGGCATGTCTGTGGGGCGCTGATCATGGGAGTTGGGGTCTGGGCGATGCACTTCACCGGTATGCTCGCCTTCAAGCTACCGGTTGAGGTCGAGTATCAGATCCCCCTGACGCTCTTCTCCGTGTTGCCAGCCGTGCTGGCAGCTTATGTCACACTGGCGGTCATTGCCGGTCAGGCACCGCCGATGAGGCGGGTTCTGGCGGGTGGGTTGTTCATGGGTGGCGGCATCGGATTGATGCACTATACCGGCATGGCCGCCATGGTGATGCCGGCGATACGTCTTTATCAGCCAGGTCTGTTTGTTCTGTCGATTCTGGTGGCCGTTCTGCTGGCGGCACTGGCGTTGAGTATTTACTCTCTGCTGGGACGGAGGGTGCAGCACAAAGCACTGCTGGTGCTGCTCAGCTCTGTGGTTATGGGACTGGCGATTGCATCGATGCACTATGTGGCGATGGGCGCCACGGTCTATCTGCCTTCTGCTGCGCTGGAAGGTGTATCCGGACCTCGCCTGAATCTTGCCATGCTGGGCCTGGTGGCTGTAGGCGTAGCGGTGGCGCTGATGTTGATTGCACTGGTGGCTGTCAGCATGCTTCAGAAGGTGCAGTCTGCCGAACAGAGCAGTCGGCGTTCGGAACTGATCGCGCGGGAATCCTCGACGCGTCTGCAACAGATCGCAGCGCGGGTGCCCGGCATGGTGTACCAGTTTCGACTGGATCAGGATGGCAGTTTTACCTTTCCCTATGCCAGTGAAGCGATCCAGGATTTTTACCGCATTTCGCCCGATGCAGCACGTGAGAATGCCGCTCCGGTGATGGCACTGATTCATCCCGACGATCGTGAGACGATGTTGGCATCTATTCACGTATCTGCTCAGAACCTCACCCCCTGGCAGCATGAGTACCGGGTACTCTATCCAGAAGGTCAACTGCGTTGGCTGTTTGGTAATGCGATGCCGGAGCCGGACGCAACCGGTGTCAGTTGGAGTGGCTTCATCACTGACATCACCGAGCGCAAGACGGTGGATGAAAGATTAGAGCGTCTGGCCTTTCATGATCCGTTGACCGGGTTATTCAACCGCGGACGGCTGCAGAAAGTGCTGGCCGAGGTCTGTGCCGAGGTCGCTCAGACGAAGCAGTGTACCGGTGCAATCTTCTTTATCGATCTGGATCATTTCAAGCGTGTCAATGATACCCAGGGGCATCAGGCCGGTGATCAGTTGTTGAAACTGGTGGCCAGACGTCTGGAAAAGCTGGCACCGGCTGGAAGCTACCTGGGACGACTGAGCAGTGATGAGTTTACCCTGATTGTCGGGGACCTGCCGCGTGAGGCAGAGCAGGCCGAGGCGGCAGCGGAACAGATTGCATCCGAGATACTGAATCGGTTGCAGGAGCCCTTCAGTCTTGCCAGTCGGACATATCAGAGTGATATCAGTATCGGAATCTGCCTGTTTACTGACCATTCCCGAGGCAGTGAGGAGTTGCTCAAGTGTGCCGATATCGCCATGTCGCATGCCAAAAAGGCAGGTGGCAGAGAGTTTCAGCTGTTTGATCCGCGCATGAATGATGAGTTGCAGGAGCGCTTCGAGTTGGAGCAGGCGTTGCGGGAAGCGATTCAGGCTGAACAGATGACACTGTACTACCAGCCTCAGGTGACAGCCGATGGCATAGTGGTGGGAGTTGAAGCCCTGCTGCGCTGGCATCACCCGGTACGCGGGATGATCTCGCCGGACGTGTTCATTCCGCTGGCAGAGGAAACCGGGCTGATCGAGCCAATTGGTGCCTGGGTGCTGGAACAAGCGTGTCAGCAACTGCAACGCTGGCAGCAGGACCCACAGCTTAAGTCGCTGATCATCTCAGTCAATATCAGCGCCCGACAGTTCTATCGGTCGGATTTTGTTGAGCAGATGGCGCATCTGCTGCATATCTTCCAGATCGATCCGGCCAATCTGATGCTGGAATTGACCGAGAGTCTGGTTCTGGCAGATCTGGATGATGCCGTGGAACGGATGCAACAGCTCAAGGCGATGGGGCTGCGCTTTTCAATGGATGACTTCGGCACGGGTTACTCCTCCCTCTCCTATCTGTCGCGGTTGCCATTTGATGAAGTGAAGATCGACCAGCACTTCATCCGGGAGTGCGAAGACGGTGTGCGAAGTAAGGAGTGGGTGATTGTTGAAGCGATCATCGGGATCGCTCACACCTTCGGCATGTTGTTGGTGGCGGAAGGAGTGGAGACAGAGGAGCAGCGTCAGTTGCTGTTCGACAGCGGCTGCATCTGCTATCAGGGGTATCTGTTCGCACGGCCAGCGCCGGTGGAGGCGATTGAGGATTGGGTGCGAGGGTTAAGTGCGTAACCTAGGTTCGTAAAATAGGTGTGGCGTCGCCAGGGTCTGAAAATACGTTTTGAACATAAAGCTCGCAAGTGGATCAAACCTCACCTGATACGATTGAAGCTGCGATTTAAATAAGGTTACTGAATGAGATTTATGAAATGGCCCCTGCGGGTCATGATTGTGCTACTGGCGGTGTTTATCCTGCCCTTGGGTTGTGCGCTGACATCACAACTGAACGGTGATGATCGTGGTTCCGACTGGCGTACCGCCCGGCGTGACAGTGCTGGTCTGGCGCCAGAGGTCAGTACAACGCCTGAAGCGGTGATTCATGTCTATGCCGGTCGTGCCTTCCGTTGGCGCGGGGCATTCGGTGTGCATACCTGGATAGCGGTAAAACCTCAGGGGGCTGATCACTATACACGCTTCGAAGTGATCGGCTTCAGCGTTGCCCGGGGTGGTGAAGCGGTGCGGGTCGCACCCGGTATCCCGGATGGCTACTGGTATGGCAGCGAACCGGTACTGCTGCGTGAAGTGCGAGGCGGGGATGAGGTGGATGCGCTGATAGAACGCCTGCATGAGGCGGCAAAGCGCTATCCGCACAACAATGAATATCGCATTTGGCCCGGCCCCAACAGCAACACCTTTATCGCCTATCTGGGGCGTGAGGTGCCGGAGCTGCGTCTGAACCTGCCGTCCACGGCGATCGGCAAGGATTATCTGCCCGAGGGTGGGGTACTGGCGAGTGCGCCAAGTGGTACGGGTCTGCAACTCTCATTCGGTGGTCTTTTGGGAGTGATAGTAGCGCCGGAAGAGGGGCTGGAGTTCAACCTGTTGGGACTGAGTGCAGGAATCGATCTCTGGCCACTTGCCATCAATCTACCGGGTGTCGGGCGCTTGGGCATGCCGACACATACGCCAGTCGCAACCAACTGAGTCTTCTGTCGAGCCCTGTTGTTACACTTTGATACTTGCCTGCCGAGTGCAGCTTTCGTTTAATCGAGTGATATCTGGTAAACACTATCTGGTAATCGAAATAAGTCTGGTAATCGAAAGAAGCCTGGTAATCGAAAGAAGTCTGGTCAGGAGTAAGCAGGGTGTCGGCACAACCTATTCGAGCGGGATTGATTGGCTTTGGCCTGTCGGGGCGTATTTTTCATGCCCCGTTTTTGCTGGATCACCCTGACTTTGTGCTGGCCAGGGTAAGCAGCAGTCAGGCAGATCTGGTGCATCAGGTGGCGCCGGGTGTACCGGTGGTGGCGAGCAGTGATGAGTTGATCCATGCAGATGACCTGGATCTGATCGTCATCACAGCACCGAATCACCTGCACTTTACGCTCGCTCAACAGGCGTTGCTGGCGGGTAAGCATGTCCTGCTGGAAAAGCCCGCCGTCACCGAGCTGGCTCAGATGGAGGCGCTCAAAGCGCTGGCAGAGCAGCAGGGCAAGCTGCTGACGGTATATCAGAACCGGCGTTACGATGGTGATTTTCTGAAGCTCAGGGAGCTGGTTTTCAGTGGCCAACTGGGCAAGTTGCGCCATCTGGATAGCCGCTTTGACCGCTTCCGACCACAGCCTCAGAAGCGTTGGCGTGAACAGCCGGGTGTGGGTACAGGGATCTTCTGGGATCTTGCTCCGCACCTGCTGGACCAGATCCTGCTGCTGTTTGGCCCACCTGATCAACTGTTGGCAAGTCTGCAAACACTGCGGCACATGGATCAAGCCGCTGCGTTCAGCACAGATTGGTTCGAAGTACAGCTGTTTTATCCGGATAAAGTTGTCGTGGTCGGCTCAACACCCTTTGAGGCCGGCACGATGCGCCGCTTCAATGCGCGCTTTGACGCGGGCAGTTGGCAGTGTACAGGAGTAGATCCGCAGGAGGAGGCATTGAGAGCGGGTCAGATGCCCTGGCACTCAGGTTACCCTGATCAGGGTGCTAAACAGAGCGGTTTTCTCTTTCAGCCGAGCAATGAGCAAATGGATGATGCTTTGAGTTCTGCTCCTATCCCTGGCGACTATCGACACTTTTATCAACAACTGGCACTGGCCATACAGGGCAAGGATGAACCACCCGTCACCCTGCAGGAGGCATGCCGTTTGATCTATACCCTGGAGCTGGCAGAGCGGTCTTCTACACAGGGTAAGCGCCTGGAGTGGCGCTATCCAGGATGATACACGGCAACACAGGCAGAGTCATGCGCCTGGCGCGCTTTATCCTGCGCGGTCAACTCGGGTATCATATGCCCTCACTTGGCATAGGCCATTAATACGAAACTACACCGGAACTACACCGGAACTACACCGGAACTACACTGGAACCCACATGAGCGCACTACCTAACTGCCCGCAATGCGATTCTGAATACACCTATGAAGATGGCCTGATGTATGTCTGTCCCTCCTGTGGCCATGAGTGGGCACAGGATGCGAGTGCTG
Organism: Nitrincola salilacus; assembly: GCF_046271865.1. NCBI lineage: Bacteria > Pseudomonadati > Pseudomonadota > Gammaproteobacteria > Oceanospirillales > Oceanospirillaceae > Nitrincola > Nitrincola salilacus. Next base: position 4,307,495 of record NZ_CP176580.1, on the reverse strand, counting down.
ATGCAAGCAGTGATGAACCGGTTTATCGTGATGCGAACGGCACGGTGCTGCAGGATGGTGACACGGTGACCGTGATCAAAGATCTGAAGATCAAAGGGACCTCTTCGGTAGTGAAGGTCGGTACCAAGGTGAAGAATATCCGCCTGGTTGGCGGTGATCATGATATCGATTGCAAGATTGATGGGATTGGTCCGATGAAACTCAAATCCGAGTTTGTGAAGAAAGCTCAGGATTGATACTTACCTGAATCCGTGATTGCACTGCCAACTTATTGTCTGTGCAGGCATATCCCGGGTGCCTTGGGTGAGACGCCGTGAATGCACTCACCCAAGACCTCCGGGATGCGCCCTGAAGTCACGGATTCATCTGTCAGATCAGAGCGGCAACTGCTTCCCCCATCTCGGTTGTGGAGGCTTTGCCGCCGAGGTCTGGTGTGCGTGGTCCTTCGGCCAGCACTTTTTCCACCGCCTGCAAAATCACGTCATGCGCCTCCTTATAGCCCAGGAAATCCAGCATCAGTGCGGCCGACCAGATCATGGCGACCGGGTTGGCGATATTCTGACCAAAGATATCCGGTGCCGAACCATGCACCGGTTCAAACAGGGATGGGAATTTGCGCTCGGGATTCAGGTTGGCAGACGGTGCAAGACCGATCGTGCCGGTACAGGCCGGGCCGAGATCCGACAGAATATCGCCGAACAGATTGCTGGCCACAACAACATCGAAACGGGCCGGTTGCAGTACAAAGCGGGCGCACAGGATATCGATATGCTGCTTGTCGACCGTGATCTCCGGGTAGCCCGTGGCCATCTCATCGGCACGATTGTCCCACCAGGGCATGCTGATGGCGATGCCGTTGCTCTTGGTAGCCACCGTCAGATGTTTGCGCGCGCGGCTCTGAGCCAGTTCAAATGCGTACTTCAGTACACGATCAGTACCATGGCGGGTAAAGACCGATTCCTGAATGACCACCTCTCGGTCGGTACCTTCAAAGATCTTGCCACCGAGGTTAGTGTATTCGCCTTCAGTATTCTCACGCACCACAAAGAAATCGATATCACCCGCGTTGCGACCAGCCAGTGGGCAGGGGACACCTTCAAACAGGCGTACCGGACGCAGGTTGATATACTGGTCGAATTCGCGGCGAAACTTCAGCAGCGAACCCCATAGCGAGATATGGTCGGGCACAGTGTCGGGCCAGCCGACTGCGCCGAACAGGATCGCATCCATCCCTTGCACCTGCTCTTTCCAGTCGTCGGGCATCATGCTGCCGTGTTCCAGATAGTAATCACAGCTGGCCCAGTCTACGCTTGTGATCTCCAGTTGCAGGTCGAAGCGCTCAGCAGTCACCTGCAGAACTCTCAAGGCTTCGGGCATCACCTCTTTACCGATGCCGTCACCGGCAATCACAGCGATTTTGAATAGTTTGCTCATGTTCAGCTCCTGTTGTTTATTTTCTATACTAGTTATCTACGAATCGAATACAATCGAGCAAAAGGTTAATCGACTGTTTCCATATCATGAATAATCAGCTCTCTAATGATGATCTGCGTGTTTTTACACGGGTTGCTGCCAGATCCAGCTTCGCTGAAGCAGCCGCGGAGCTGGGTGTGTCAGTGGCTTATGTCAGCAAACGCATCAAAGCCCTCGAAAACGCACTCAATACACAACTGCTGCATCGCACCACACGGCGAGTCAGTGTCACCGAGCAAGGTGAGAAAGTACTGCGCTGGGCAGAGCGGATACTGGATGATCTGGACCAGTTATTTCAGGAGGTGGCCGACACACGGCATCTCCCTCGTGGACAGTTGCGGATCAGTTCCAGCTTCGGGTTTGGTCGCCAGCAGGTCGCGCCTGCCGTGTCGGTGCTGACAGATCGTTATCCTGAACTGTCGGTTCGTTTTGAGGTGTTTGATCGGTTGGTAGATGTTGCCGGTGAGGGGTTCGATATCGATGTGCGCATCGGCGATGACATAGCGCCGCATCTGATCGCCCGCAAGTTAGCCGATAATCATCGCATTCTCTGTGCATCACCTGACTATCTGGCACGGCGAGGGGAACCTCATACATTGGCAGAACTGTCTGAGCATGAGTGTCTGGTGATCAAAGAGCGGGATCATCCCTACGGCGTGTGGCGGTTGCAATCGGACACCGGTGAGAAAAGTGTCAGGGTCAAAGGCAGTCTGTCGAGCAATCATGGTGAGATAGCGGTGCAGTGGGCGAGTGAAGGGCGAGGTATCGTGTTGCGTTCGCACTGGGATGTCAGCCCTTTGCTCGCCTCCGGTCAGTTACGCCGGATACTGCCTGAATACTATCAGACTGCAAATATCTGGGCAGTTTATCCACAACGGCTGGCGCACTCGGCGAAAGTGCGTGCAGGAGTGGAGCATCTGGTGGAGTGGTTCAGTGCACGCTTGAGTGCTCTGTAGCCACTGGCGGATGATCGTATCCGTGCGCTCGAAATACTCAAACGGTTGCTGTGACCTTGACTTCGGTGGCATATGAAATCATTGTCAGTCAACTTTGATCCGAAGCCGGGGAGGCAGTAACGGGTGCCGGTGTTTATTTACAGTCTGATCTGCGTGGCCCTTGGCAGTGCGCTGGGGGGAATGGCGCGTTATTGCGTATCCGATTATGTCGGACATAAGTTTGGAGCTCATTTCCCCTGGGGTACGTTGCTGGTGAATGTCAGCGGGGCGCTGGTGATTGGTTTGCTGGCCGCACTGGTCGGCACGCTGCTGTCGTCTTCCGGGTTGTTCTGGCAGTTGGCAGTGACCGGTTTTCTGGGCAGCTACACCACTGTATCCTCCTTCAGTCTGCAGACACTCGCACTGCTGCGTGAAGGCTATCTGTTGCGCGCACTGGTCAATATCACTCTGTCGCTGCTGCTCTGTCTGGTGTGTGTGGGGCTGGGCTATTGGTTTGGGAGCTGGTTTGGGAGCTGGCTGGGGAGCGGGTTGGACATTGATATGGGCAGTGCTTTGAATGCAAGTGGTCTGGCTAGTCTGAGCATCAGGGAGACTGCATGATCAGACGCATGCTTTCAATTCGTAAGCGCCGACAGGTGATCAGAGCCTACTGGCGGGCGCTGGATGATCAAGTGCAGGTTTACCTGGCGATAGCGCTGGGCGCGATGCTTGGTGGCGTGGCGCGTGCGCTGGCGTCCGAAGGGACACTGCTGCTGGCCGGTTCGGGCTTCCCTTGGGGAACTCTGTTTGTGAATGGGCTGGGCTCCTTCCTGATCGGGCTTTATGCCACGCTGAGTGCCCATGATGGCCGCATTGTCGGTACTGCCTACCAGCATCAGTTTGTGATGACTGGCTTCTGTGGTGGCTTCACCACCTTCTCTATCTTCAGTCTGGATACTCTGGCGCTGATGCAGTCGGGGCAGGCCGGGCTGGCAGCGATCAACCTCGGCGGTTCACTGCTGATCTGGCTGCTGGCCGTCACGCTTGGGCATCTGTTGGCCAGACAGATCAACCGCCTGACCGGTTAGCTGATCCGGGATTAACACTCTCGGATCACCTGCGGCAGTTCATACCGATTGCAGGTACGATAACGACAGGATGATCTTCTATTCGGCTTTAAAACCACCGCTTCAACAATTGATGGACCTCTATACTGGTGACTTACATCAAGCACTGACCGGAGGTTTTTCATGCTCAGGAGCAACATTCAGAATAATGCAGAGTCCCGTATTTCTCATCCATCTTTCATTGATTTACGCCGTTTTGCCAAAGCAGGAGTATGTCCTCCAATTGATATTGCTATGGATGCTTTCCTGAGCAGTCGGCGAGTGCTGGAGTTGCCCGATGGGCCTGTAGAAGTCGGTGCTATCTATCTGGATATGGGCCAGGGCTCAGTAGACAATCTTTCAACTGACGAATTTGTGATCGTATGTAGTGGGAGTGTGGTGTTCCAGCAAGCGGATAGGGTGCTGAAGCTGGAAAAAAATGCCAGCGCACTTTTGCCTCATGATGCCGGCTTCACCTGGAGTTGCGAGGCTCCGACAACGCTGATCTATGTACGTTACAGGGGTAGTGTCGCAGGTGATGGCAGCATCGTAGCGATTAATGAGGCTGCGATGCTGGAGCCTTCGGGAAGTCCACTGGCGGAGTTACTGGTTGGCCCCACGCCGAAGTGTCGGAACCATACTGACTATCTTTCAGCCGACGGCGAGTTTATGTGCGGTACCTGGGATTCGACGCCCTATTATCGCAAGGCGATGCACTATCGGCACTTCGAATTGATGTATCTCCTGGATGGCTCTGTCACCTTTGAAGATGAGACCGGTTTAAAGGGCACCTTTGTCAAGGGCGATATTTTCATGGTTGAGCAGCATGCGCAATGCAGTTGGGAGAGCCTGGAGCATGTCAAGAAGGTGTATGTGATTTACCGCCCCTCCTGAGGGTTGTCGACCCTTGTGTGGGGCTGGCTCACTTTCTTTCAGCAGCAGATTTTCAGTGGCTCGACCCTTGCCGCGAAATAAAGGCTATATCACCCTTTCTCCCCGGTCATGCTGTCCCCGGGGAGTTTTTTGCTTCTGGTAGTGACGCTTGGCCATAAGATGGGAAAACTGAGCAGCCGTCTCTGCGAAGACAGGGATAGTTATTCGGCAGAAGCCTCACTGGCAGCCGTGGGCTTGCCGATATCTTTCAGGGTCATGACCGGCAGGCACTTCGGAACAGTGGCTTTCTCCATAGCCGCGCAATCTATTGTAGCGAGTAATCTGTTTCTGGGTCAGAAGCGCGGGGGTGGTCAGGTGCTGTGACAGATGTATGAAGCGAAGCTCTGTCCGTGCTTTTTCGCTGTATTCAAGCAGTGTCATTAACCCGGCTTCGTTGATTTCACCGGATTGAAATGCACGCTCCAGTTCAGCCTCCGCACGGATGAGTTGCTGACCAACGGGAATGGCTGCTGCTTTCATCACCTTGAGCTGCAGGGTAATCCTTTCTATCTGCTCTTCAGTGAGCTCTATTCTATCCTTCAGCTCCAGCAGGTGTGCAGGGCCAGGAATACCATTCAACTCGGCTACCAGTGCCATTCCCCATCCACCACCTTTTTCAAGTTCTGCAATATCGGATTCTGACAAGGATTTTATCGCGCGTGTCTCCAGTCCGGCATAGGGTGTGCTCAGAGTATCATGAGTCTGACCAGCCGAAACCTGCGTCAGGAATAAGGTGGTTAGGATAAGGAAAATGGGCTGTTTGATTGGGTGCATATCAATGTCTCCTGTACTGGAATTGAAACCCTATTCTTGCATCTGACATTGTATTGATACATGATCATTATCATGTTAAATGAGTTAGAAAGGCTTTTCCGAGCACTTAACCCGATGGAAAAGTCATTTGATATGGGCGAAACAGTGTTCAGGCGGAACCAATCTGTTTCGTCTCTCTATTTTGTTCTCAGCGGCCATGCATCGCTGATCAGACATAGAGAAGATGGCGTCGAGCTGGTGTTGCAGCGAGCCGGCATTGGGAAGGTGCTTGCTGAAGCGTCGCTTTTTTCTGATCGATATCACTGTGATGCGCGAGCAGGTGAAAGCACTGTCTTGCTTCAGGTGAACAGGTCCCGCTTGATTGATCTGCTGCAGTCGGATCCGGCATTGTCGATGCTATGGTTGGAAAGTCTGTCCCATTCTGTGCAGCAGGCGAGGACACGTGCAGAGATTATCTCTCTCAGAACGGTCAGAGAGCGGCTCGATGCCTGGCTGTTAATGAATGGCGAAAGTCTTCCCGAAAAGGGGCAATGGAAGAGGATGGCTGCTGAGTTGGCGGTCAGTCCCGAAGCCCTTTATCGTGAGCTTGCAGCCCGCAAGAACTCATGACTATTTAGTCGGGCCGTCATATTTCATGGTAACTGCCATCCGACAATCCTGGCAGGATGCTGCAGCACTCCGCTGGACGGGTGCCGCTGCTGGTCAGTGAATGGCTGGGCTTGATCTTTATAGCTTTATTGCAGGTCGACGCCCACGTCTTCGTGAAAGCCCAGCATCAGATTCAGGTTCTGTACCGCCGCTCCCGAGGCTCCCTTGCCAAGGTTGTCGAGCTTCGCCACGAGCAGTCCAGAGCATTGATCAGGTGAACCAAAAACCGACAGTTCGACCCTGTTACTGTTTTCCAGTCCATGAGGTGTAATAAAGGGTGCCGATTCAGGGGCGACTTCGTTAAAGGGGGCCACAGTGACGAAAGTTTCATCCTGATAGGTGCGCACCAGCTCGTTATACAAATCTTCGATACTGATACCTGCAGCCGTCTGGATCGGAATAAAAATAAGCATCCCCTGGCGGAAATTGCCGACACTGGGAATAAATACTGGCTTCTGGCTCAAGCCGGACCAGGTCTGTATCTCGGGTAAATGTTTGTGTGCAAAGTCGAGACCGTAAGCGGCAAAGCTGGGAACCTGGCCAGTAGCGTTTTCATAGCGCTCGATAAGTGCGTTACCGCCACCACTATAGCCCGATACAGCATTGATGCTGTAGAGGGCATATTCCGGGAGTAAGTTTGCTGCAATAAGAGGCTGCAGCAGCAGGATGACACCGGTCGGATAACAGCCCGGATTCGATACGAATTGTGCCTTGGCAATGGCCTGCCGTTGACCTGATGTCAGCTCCGGTAAACCATAGACCCATCCATTGGCGGTGCGATGAGCTGAGCTGGCATCGAGTACACGACAGCCCGCTTCTGCGGCCAGTTTTGCGCTTTCTTTGGCAGCATCATCAGGCAGGCAGAGGACGCTGACATCTGCTGCCTGCATAAGGCGGCGCTTGACCTCAGGGTCTCGTTTATCTGCCGGAGCGATACTCAAAATGTCTATGTTGGGGTGGTTTTGCAGACGCTGGCGTACCTGTAATCCAGTGGTGCCTGTTTCGCCGTCAATAAACACTTTTTTCACGCCTGATCTCCTTTAATGACAGAGCTTGATAAGAGCTGAGGATTCGATATATCTGTCAATCATACCAGATTTTAACCAAGCGCCTGATTGATAATGGCAAACTGGTGCACGCGGGTATCTGTATGAGGTGCTGCGCCTTTTGCCATCGCGATGACGGTATCAACCCGCACGAGGCCCAGTTCACTCAACCAGTGATTCAGTTCATCTGAGTGTGAGCCCTGTATATCAATGCGTACGAATGAATCGACACGGGCCCCTGCCCAGTAGCTGATCAGGGCCTTGGCGCGCTCCACATCGGGTGCCACGACCGGGCCGATAACATAACCGTGTCCGAAGCGGCGCATCAGCGCGAATCCCGTGAGCTCTCCGTAACTGTCGATGACCACGCCTTCGGCGATCTGCAGCAGTTCGTTCAGAGTGGTTGCACGTGGCATACCGCTGGCGCGGGAAGCCAACTCGGCTATTCTGATGCGATCACCCTCCCCGATCGGGCGGATATGTTCACCGGCTGGCAGTGTGACCGTTTCAGATTGAGCGACTTTGCCCTGATGTTGATGAACCTGGCCGATCGCTTTGAAGCCGAGGCTTTCATAAAGCGGTTGGCCTGACGGGGTGGCATACAGCAGCGTATTGCGATCACCGAGCTCTTCAAGCACCAAATTCATCAATACACGTCCGATGCCCTTACCTTGTGCATCAGGTGAGACGATCACCATGCCGAGTGAACCATAGTCATTACCATGGCTCCAGCACAAGGCTGTACCGATTGGCAGTCCGTCACGTTCCGCAACAAAACCGCTGCCGAGGTGATGCACAAACTGCCAGTCCTCAAGTCGGTGTGGCCAACGGACTGTTTGTGACAACTGGTATGCGGCAGATAGATCACTTTCCTGCATACGCCGATAGGTGATTGGACTTTCAGTGCGCTGGGACAGCATCATTTTTCCTCCGTAAGTTTTGTCTACTCTGGTGCCTGAGTGCGGCGATGACTGGAAAGCCTAGCCGAGGGTATGGCTGGCGAGCGCGAAGGTGTAGATGCCGGTATCGTCCAGCGGGTGTTGTTCCTGGGCCATGGTAGTTACCCGGCCATATTCCTGCAGACCGCAGCGTATCAGGAATTCAGTGAACTCACCGTCGCCCCGGGCCGTATCTACCCTGAGAAATTGTCCGGCATGGCTGGCCACATAAGGTGCGATCAAAGCGATGGCATCGGTATCGTTCTGCGCGACGACCGGCCCGATAACATACCCACGACCAAACTTGCGGCACAGTGCAAAACCGATCATCTGTTCATTGCGGATCAGTACGGTGCCTTTGGATACTCCGAGAAGTACTTTAAAAACCACTGTTCTGTCCACTCCGAAGGCGGCTTTGTCGAGACGGACAATTTCTGCCAGATCTGCGGCTTCAAGCTTCCGTAATTGAGCTCCATCCGTTGGCTCTACTCTTGGTTCTACTATGCCGGGATTAATCGCTATGCCTTGATGCTGGCATACGGTACCCAGTGTTTTGAATTGGAGAGACGTGAAGAGTCGGTGTGATTCCTTGGTGGCATTCACACGAATATTACGACCCTCACACTGCTGCATCACATGCTTCATCAGCCAGCGACCGCCGCCCGATGCCTGGAGACGAGGCGAGGTGATGACCATGCCAGTAGTGGCAAAGTTGTCAGCTATCGGGAACCACATCGCGGAGCCCACGATCCTGCCAATTTTATCGCAACCGACATAGCCCTTTCCCAGTTGCAGCAGCATACGCCAGTCATCGGGGCGATGCGGCCAACCGACGCCGACCGAAAGCTCGTGCAGTTTGGGGATATCGGCCTCACGAAGGTCTCGCAGGGTGAGTTCATAAGTCTGCAGACGCTTTGACATCTCGTTGGACATGTTATCGCTTCCTCCTGGATACATAACGTCATCTTCAGTCGGGAGGGTCTTTAAAAAACAGGGTGGCTGATGCTCGCGAGGCCCTGAATACTCCCCCATAGTCTGATCTTAAGTTTCGCATTGGATAAGGGTAAATACTAGGACGTTCTTGCCGAACAGCCATGGTTAGCGGGTGTGAGCGTTATTCGGCATTAATTGTTCGATAGCAGGAGAATAAAGCAACTTTGTGTGGCGGTGAGTGGTGATGACAGCACAAAGCTTCGAGCAGGGCGCTTTATCATGGAGTCAACACCTGATGATCATCCCTGAGCAGGTTAAGGATGGGGGAGCGGGTACATGAACTTTCGGAGAAACTGCCATGACATCTTTTGAACCTTCTTTTGAACCTTCAGCCATCGTTGTACCCGCTACGCATTTTATTGCCGGGCGCGCCAATACCATAGCAAACGGCGCTATGGAGATTCGTCGTCCATCGGATGGACAGGTGTATGCAGAGCTGCCGCAAGCCGATCAGAATCTGGTTGATCAGGCGGTGGAAGATGCCTGGCATGCTTTCAAAAGCAGCGATTGGGCAACCTGTTCGCCGCGTGACCGGGCGCGGGTGATGCGACGCTGGGCTGACCTGATTGAGGCGGATGCCAACACTCTCGCACCGCTTGAATCGATAGGTTCTACCCGGCCGATCAGCAGTGCGCTGCAATGGGATGTTCCGTTTTGTGCCGAAGGTATCCGTTACTTTGCTGAGTATGCTGACAAGTGTGGTGGTGAGGTCGTGCCGACCCGTCGTGATCAACTCGGAATGACCATCACCGAGCCTTATGGTGTTGTTGCTGCCATAGCGCCATGGAATTTTCCGCTGGTAATGGCGTCGTGGAAGATAGCGCCGGCTTTGGCGGCAGGTAATGCCGTGGTACTGAAGCCATCGGAACTGACACCGTTCAGTGTGGTACGACTTGCGGAGCTGGCAATTGCTGCCGGTATGCCGCCGGGTATCTTCAATATCGTGCAGGGTGATGGACGGGTAGGCGATGCTCTGTGCCGTCATCCGCTGATCTCCAAGGTGACCTTCACCGGCTCCACACGCACCGGGGCTGCGATCATGGCCGCCTGCGCCGAGACCGGTACCAAGCCGGTGACGCTTGAGCTGGGGGGCAAGAGTCCACAGCTGGTTTTTGACGACATCGCTGATATCGATAAGGTGGCACGCAGAGTTGCGCTGGCGATCTCCACCAATGCCGGGCAGGTCTGCGTGGCCGGATCACGCCTGATAGTGCAGAAGTCGATCGCGAATCAGATGATTGATCACATTGCGGCCGCTTTTGATGAGCTGGTGGTCGGGCCGACCTGGCAGGCAAACAGTACCCTCTCGCCCATTATCTCGGGTAAGGAGCTGCAACGTATCGATTCTGTGGTGCGTGCGACGGTAGAACAGGGTGGTGAGGTCGTCACGGGTGGTCGATGCCTGGCGGCTGATTCTGGCGGATCCTTCTACCAGCCCACCATTTTGCACAATGTTGATATGAGCATGACGGGCGTACGCGATGAAATATTTGGCCCGGTGCTGTGTGTTCAGACCTTTGAAGATGAAGAGGAGGCGCTGCAACTGGCCGCGCACCCGTCTTATGGATTATCGGCAGGTGTGCATACCGCTGATCTGAGTCGTGCTATGCGTTTGGTGCGCGGATTGGAGGCCGGTACGGTATGGGTTAATCGTTACGGGCGCAGCTGGGATTTTGCGCTCCCGACGGGTGGTTTCAAGCAATCCGGGATCGGTAAGGATCTGGGGCGTTATGCCTACGAGGCTAATCTGCGTACCAAGACTGTTTTGATCGATTTTTAGGCGGCTCGCTTGTTGGAAGGTGAGCTTCTGGCGGCAGCAGTTTCTGCTGTGAACCTTGCGCAATGCCAACGTTTCTATGCTTCAGCGGGATTAAATCGAGACAAACGTGTCGCAGTCTGGTGATTTAATGGTTTTAAGGACAAAGCCTGTGCCGGACAAGGTTTGATGACAGGAAAATCCTGAAGCAGAGGCCCATCGATGGCGAACAGGGCTCAGATAAACAAAAAATATGATATGACGGAGTGTAATGAGATGACCACGTTAAGGCCCAAATACATCAGCTTTGACTGCTACGGCACATTGATCAATTTTCAGATGGCCCCTACTGCTCGCGAAATCTTTGCGGACCGGATCGCGCCAGCCGATATGGATCAGTTCACCAATGATTTCGCAGCTTACCGCCTCGATGAAGTGATCGGCGACTGGAAGCCTTATGATCAGGTTGTGTGCAATGCCGTGCAGCGCACCTGCCGCCGCTGGGGTATTGAGTACCGCGATAATGAAGGGATGAAATTTTATAACGCCGTACCGACCTGGGGGCCGCACGCCGATGTGCCGGAGGCGCTGGCTCGCTTGGCTAAGGAGTATCCCTTGGTGGCCTTGACCAATGCCATGGATGAACAGATTCCGCATAACATCGAGAAGCTGGGAGCGCCCTTCCACCGGGTGTATACCGCGCAGCAGGCTCAGGCCTACAAGCCGCACCTGAAGGCGTTCGAATATATGCTGGATCAACTGAACTGCAATCCAGAAGATATTCTGCATGTGTCGTCCAGCCTGCGCTATGACCTGATGTCAGCGCATGATATCGGCATCAAGAACAAGGTCTTCGTATCCCGTGGGCATGAGCCATCCACGCCCTACTACAACTACCACGAAATCAGCAATCTGGGCGGTCTGCCCGCGCTGGTTGGTCTCTGATAGAGCGTCTGAGACTGAGCCCGGACTGGAGGATAGGTGATGAAACTGGAATCTTACTGGCTCGATACGGCACCGCGCTTCACATTGGGGGAGCGGGAGCCGGTGTCCGGGCATGTTGATGTCGCGGTGATCGGTGGGGGCTATACCGGCCTGTCGGCAGCGCTTGCGCTGGCGCAACAGGGTGCTTCAGTGATTGTATTCGAGGCGGGGCGGGTGATCGGTGAGGCGTCCGGGCGCAATGGTGGTCAGTGCAACAGCGGTCTGGCGCATGACTATGGTGCGCTGGCCGAGCGTCTGGGTACCGAGCGGGCTCGTGCCTACCAACGCGCCTATACAGACGCTGTGGATACGGTTGAAGCACTCGTTCTGAAAGAGCGGATCGACTGTGATTTTGTTCGCTGCGGGAGGCTGAAACTGGCGGCCAAACCCAAACACTACGACAAGCTGGCAAGGGCCTGCGAGCGGCTGATCCAGGAAGTGGATGCCAAGGTCGAGATGATCACTCCGGAGAACATCCGTACTGAAGTCGATTCAGCTGCGTTTTTCGGCGGCATGCTGGAAAAGACCAGTGCACAGATGCATATGGGTCGCTTCGGTGTCGGCCTGGCAGAGGCGGTCGTTCGAAATGGCGGGCGGGTGCTGGAGTCGGCGCCGGTGACCGGGCTTGAAAGGATCGGCGGTAAGGCCTACGGCATCTCATCCGGGCGTGGTGCAATTTCAGCTGACCAGGTATTACTGGCAACCGGCAGTTCGAGTGTAGGCCCTTTGGGCTACTTCCGTCGGCGTCTGGTCTCGGTCGGCAGTTTCATTATTGTGACTGAACCGTTGGATCCTGCTCTGCTGGCCCGCCTTCTGCCGATGCGCCGTGGTTATGTCACCTCCAAGAATATCGGTAACTACTTTCGAGTGACGCCAGACAATCGTCTGTTGTTTGGTGGTCGCGCACGCTTCGCCATGTCGAATCCCCGCTCAGATGCAAAGAGCGGACAAATATTGCGCGCGGTGTTGAGTGAGACCTTTCCCGAACTCAGTAAGGTACGCATCGACTACTGCTGGGGTGGTCTGGTTGACATGACCGCGGATCGTCTGCCACGTGCAGGTGAACATGATGGACTGTATTACTCGCTCGGATACAGCGGCCATGGTGTGCAGATGTCGGTACACATGGGCCAGATGATGGCGCAGGTGATGTCGGGCAATACTGCGGCAAACCCCTGGCGGGAGCTGTCATGGCCAGCCGTCCCGGGGCATTTCGGAAAACCCTGGTTCCTGCCGTTTGTGGGGGCCTATTACCGCTTTCAGGACCTGATTCATTGAGACGGATGGCAAGAACAAGTTAGTAGAGATGAGATGTAGCCCGCAAGCGCGCGGGTAGCGATGCCGGAGCAGGTGCAGAAATGTGCCTGACACAATAAAAACCGCTAGGCAAAAACTATTAGGGGCATAATATGAAAAACAAGAACCAAGCCAATAATCAACCCACTAACCAATCCAACAACGACCAGAACAACAGCCCTTTGGCAGACCTGATCGCTGAGGATATGAGTTTTAGTTTGTCACGCCGCAGCGTGCTGCGCGGAATGATAGCTGGGGGTATTATGGCTGCCACTGCCGGTGGCCTGATGAGCATGTCCAGCTCCGCTTATGCGCAGACACCGGTACGAGGTGGTCGCATCAAAGTTGCCACCGGAGCTGGCTCGACCGCCGATACGCTGGATCCTGCAAAGGGAGCCAACTACACCGACTATACCCGCGCCTTCATGTTCTACAATGGCCTGACCGTGCTGGATCGGCTGATGGCACCACAGATGGCGCTGGCGACCGCATTCGACACCAATGACGCCATCACCTGGAGCGTCAAACTGCGTAATGACATCGTCTTTCACGATGGTGGTCCGCTCACCTCAACTGATGTGGTCTACTCTCTGATCCGTCATAAGGACCCGCAGACAGGTTCCAAGGCTGCCAGTGTTGCCCAGCAGATTGAAGAAGTGAAAGCAGTGGGGCCACATGAGGTCGTGATCCGGCTGGTCAGTGCGAATGCGGATCTCCCGGCCATTCTCGGTACTGCTCACTTCCTGATCGTGCGTGACGGCACAACTGATTTCAGCAAGGCCAATGGTACTGGTCCTTTCAGATGCGCTGAGTTTGAGCCGGGTGTGCGCTCGATCGGGGTACGTAATGAGAACTACTGGAAGCCGGGCCAACCCTATCTTGATGAGGTTGAACTATTCACCATCCCGGACGAGGCTGCACGAGTCAATGCTCTTCTGGCGGGTGATGTTGACCTGATCAATCCGGTCAATGCACGTTCAGTAACGCGTATTCTGAACAGCAGCAACGCCACCGTGCAGGAGGCACCTACCAGCGCCTTCACCAACCTGGTGATGCGTGATGAGCTGGGTCCCATGCAAAATCCTGACTTTTCACTGGCGATGAAGTACCTGCTTGATCGTGAAACGATCAATCAGATCGGTTTCCGAAGCTTCGGCACCATCGCCAATGATCATCCGGTTGCGCCGGGGCATCGTTATCATTTCGGCGGTCTGCCGCAGCGTCCTTATGACCTGGATAAGGCCAAATATCACCTGCAGAAATCCGGCATGGCCGGGAGCACTATCCCTCTGGTTGCGTCGGAGGCTTCCACCGGTTCGGTGGAGATGGCTCAGTTGCTTCAACTCTCGGCACAGCAGGCCGGCCTGAAACTCGATATCAAACGGGTATCGGCGGATGGCTACTGGTCCAACCACTGGCTGAAACACCCACTTCACTTCGGCAGTGTCAGTGCGCGACCGACCGTGGACCTGTTGTTCAGCCTGTTCTACCAATCAGAGGCGGCCTGGAACCAGTCACAGTGGAAGAATGACCAGTTTGATCAGTTGCTGGTTGCTGCTCGCGGTGAGATAGATGATGCCAAACGCAAACAGATGTATGCCGATATGCAGGTATTGGTACATGAACAGTGCGGCACCGCTATCCCGCAGTTCAACAGCAGCCTTGATGGGCACAACGTCAAGATCAAAGGCTATGGCGCCCATCCGCTGGGAGGACTGATGGGATATATGTTCGCTGAGCATGTATGGCTGGAGGCCTGAGCGGCCTCCATTGAGGCCACCTGATAATAAAAGCACCCTACCGGCGAATGCGGGTGGGGTGCACATAAGAAAAGGTGAATCATGAACAGTACCATTGTTCAACTCGTCATCAACCGTCTTGGTATCGGAGTGCTGACACTGTTTATAGTGTCGCTGGTGGTTTTTCTGATTACCAGTCTGCTACCGGGTGACGCTGCGGAAGCGTTGCTGGGGCAGGAGGCTACGCCAGAAACCATTGCAGCACTGCGTTCGCAGTTTGGTCTGGATCAGCCAGCCTACCTGCGTTATCTGAGTTGGCTGGGTGGGCTGATTACCGGAAACCCCGGCGTTTCACTGGTCACTGGCATGCCCGTCGATACCATGATCGCCAGTCGGTTGCCCAATTCGCTCACTCTGGCTGCGGTTACAGCAGTGGTCTCTGTACCACTGGCTTTGAGTATCGGTATTCTCTCTGCGATGTATCGAGGTTCTGTCTTTGACCGTTTCAGCAACATCATGACGGTGTGTGCCGTCTCGATTCCTGAGTTCCTGATCGCCACTATTGCGGTTTTAATTTTCGCCGTACATCTGGGTTGGCTATCGGCCCTGTCGCGTACGGTTGATGTCCATTCATTTCGTGATCTGCTGAGCGCCTATGCGATGCCGGTCATGACGCTGTGCTGCGTGCTGGTGGCGCAGATGGCGCGGATGACCCGTGCGGCAGTGATTGACCAGCTCAGCTCACCCTATGTCGAGATGGCGCTACTGAAAGGCGCCAGTCCAATCCGGGTTGTTCTACGCCATGCCCTGCCGAACGCGGTGGGTCCGATCGCCAATGCGGTGGCGCTGAGCCTGTCGTACCTGCTGGGTGGGGTGATTATCGTTGAGTCGATATTCAATTATCCCGGCATCGCCACGCTGATGGTCAATGCCGTGGTGATGCGTGATATGCCATTGGTGCAGGCTTGCGTCATGTTGTTCTGCCTGGGCTTTCTGATGCTGGTGCTGCTGGCAGATATCTGTGCAATTCTATCTAATCCGAGGCTGCGCAAATGAACCCTAAACACACCACTTCTCCGATCCAGCTGCACCCGGGAACATCTACGACACCGAAAGAGCGACAGGATCTGGATCCGACAATAGAGGCGTTGCCCGCCTCTGTATCTCACACTCGCCGACGTTACCTGTCTGTCAGCGGTATCCTTGGGCTGCTGGTCGTGGGCTTCTGGCTGCTGATGGCCCTGTTCGGTCCCTGGGTGGCTCCGTATGATGCCAATGCGCTGGTCAGTTACGACGCGCTGGGACCGCTCAGTATGGAGTTTCCACTGGGTACTGACTACCTGGGCCGGGATATCCTGAGCCGACTGCTGCATGGGGCACCTTACACCATAGGGGTTGCATTGCTGGCGACATCCCTGGCCTGTACGGCCGGTGTTGTGCTGGGTCTGGTGGCTGCGGCTGCAGGTGGCTGGATTGATGCGTCCATGAGTCGTACTCAGGATGCGCTGATTGCGATTCCGAATAAGTTGTTTGCCCTGATCATGGTGGCGTCGTTCGGCTCTTCGGTACCGATACTAATACTGATGGCCGCCATCGCTTATATGCCCGGCTCTTTTCGTATTGCGCGTTCTCTGGCGGTCAATGTCATGACCATGGACTATGTTCAGGTCGCCCGTACCCGGGGTGAAGCGATGCCCTACATTATCTTTACCGAGGTATTACCGAACATGCTGCGCCCGGTGTTGACCGACTTTGGTCTGCGCTTTGTCTACGCTGTGTTGTTGCTGAGTGCCATGAGCTTCCTGGGATTGGGTGTACAGCCACCAGATGCCGACTGGGGCTCTCTGGTACGGGAAAATATTCAGGGACTGGGAGAGGGGGCACCTGCGGTACTGGCACCTGCAGTCGCTATCGCCTCATTGACGATAAGTGTGAACCTGCTGATTGACAGCCTGGGCGGACGTACCAAGCGCGAGATGGAGAATTGAGATGAACGAGATCGTTAAAGTACAAGGCCTGCGAGTGGCGGCCCGAAACGACTTCGGCGTCGAAGTGCCGATCGTGCATGGTGCTGATTTCAGTTTGAACAAGGGTGAAGTGCTGGCGCTGATCGGCGAATCAGGATCCGGCAAGACCACTATCGCGCTGGCGTTGATGGGCTATGCTCGCGCTGGCTGCCGCATCACCGGTGGTTCGGTTCATATCAAGGATGTGGATGTGCTGCAGCTTTCCGACCGTCAGTTGACCCAGGTTCGAGGGCGGACGGTCTCTTACATCGCGCAGAGTGCGGCTGCCGCATTCAACCCGGCCAAGTCGATCATGGATCAGGTGGTCGAAAGCGCGCTGATCCATGGCACCCTGTCGTACCAGCAGGCGAAGGTGAAGGCGATTCAGCTCTTCCGCGAGTTGGCCTTGCCTGACCCCGAAAATATCGGTGCCCGCTACCCTCATCAGGTATCAGGTGGGCAGCTGCAGCGCCTGATGGCGGCGATGGCACTGATCACCGATCCAGATCTGGTGATCCTCGACGAGCCGACCACCGCGCTGGACGTCACCACTCAGATCGACGTGTTGCGGGCGTTCAAAAAGGTGGTGCGTGAACGTGGAACTACGGCGGTGTATGTGTCGCATGACCTTGCGGTGGTGGCGCAGATGGCTGACCGGATAGTGGTGTTGCGCAATGGAGAAATTCAGGAGAACAGCCGTACTGATCAGCTTCTGCAAGCTCCCGCGCACCCCTATACACGCAGCCTGCTGGCGGCGATGAAACCGGAGGAGCGTGAGACCGCTGGCGTCACGGCGATAGAGGACGACGTACTGCTGGAGGTGCATGGGCTTGAGCTCTGGTTTGGCAACAAAAAAGCCCTGAAGGATATCGATCTCAAAGTCAAACGTGGTGCAACAGTTGGCGTGATCGGTGAGTCCGGCTCGGGAAAAACGACCCTGGCGCGTGCCATCGCCGGGCTGGTTGAGCCGACGGTCGGACAGATTCTGCTCGATGGTCAGCCACTTAGCCGGTCTTTGACGGGGCGGACACGGGAGCAGTTTCGCAGGGTTCAGTATGTGTTTCAAAATGCGGACACGGCACTCAATCCACGCCACAGCATTGAAGAGATACTGGCACGACCGCTGACCTTCTATCACGGCATGAAGGGCGCAAAACGGCGGCAAAGGGTCGCAGAACTGCTGGAGCTGGTGCAACTGCCGGCGAGTCTAGCCTCCCGCCGACCGGGAGAGCTGTCCGGAGGGCAGAAGCAGCGTATTAATCTGGCACGGGCCCTGGCTGCGGAGCCGGATCTGATTCTCTGCGATGAGGTGACCTCGGCCCTGGATACGGTGGTGGGGGCGGCGATCCTCGATCTGCTGGCCGATCTGAGGCGCGAACTGAACGTCTCTTATCTGTTCATCAGCCATGATATCAGCACGGTGAAGTCGATCTGTGATGAAGTAGTGGTGATGTATGACGGTGCCAAGGTAGAGCAGGGTGCGCGCTCAACCTTCCAGGCAGAGCCTTTCCACCCCTATACCCACCTGCTGATCGACTCGGTACCGGAGATGTATCAGGGCTGGTTGGAGGAGACTCAGGCGGGACGTGCTGAACTGCCGCTGATCGGTTCATCCCTGTCGTCACCGGATTTGTGTCCTTTTCTGTCACGCTGTCCGATCAGAATCGATCGCAAATGCAACCGGGTTCCGCCACCGCGTGTGCGACTCGCCAAGGGTAACGAAATACTCTGTCACCACAATGATCTCGGTTTGCAGAACATCTGTGTATCTGCACAAAAAGTGGTCTGCTGATCGCTGGAGGATATTGAATATGGGTACGCAGTATGGAGTAGCTGTGGCTGGGCAGGATAGCGGTCTTGCTCAAGCGATCACCCTGGCCAGTGATGAGTGCCATTCCGCTCATACCATCACGCAGGTCAGGCAGTATATAGATGAGCACTTCTATGATCCGATCAATCTTGATCATCTCGCTGAACTGGTTGGTTTGACCCGCTTCAGTCTGTCTAAGCAGTTCCGGCAGCGGGTGGGAATCTCACCTTATCGCTACGTCTGTCTGGTGCGGATCCGGCATGCGAAGTCAATGATGGAGCAGGGACAACGCCCGACCGAGATCGCCTGCGAGGTCGGATTTTTCGATCAGAGCCATCTGGCGCGACATTTCAAACGGCTTTGCGGTATGACGCCCCGCCAGTACAGATCCCGCTTTTTTCAGGTAGAAGGAGAGTGAAAATGGAAAAATCACCTGTCACACTGGCAGATGTTGAGCGTGCCGCAGAACGCATCCGACCTTATGTCCGCCATACACCTCTGCTCAGACAGATGAAGATGGATAAGGGGTTGGGCTGTCAGGTCTATATCAAACCTGAAATGCTGCAGATCACCGGTGCGTTCAAACTCCGCGGGGCATTGAGTAAAATTTTGTCTTTAACACAGGCGGAGCGGGATAGAGGGATCATCACCAGCTCATCAGGTAACCATGGTCAGGCCTGTGCCTATGCAGGGCAACTGCTCGGTATCCGTGCCACCGTCATCGTTCCTGAGGATACGCCATCGGTCAAGGTTGAAAATGCCCGTGCCATGGGTGCAGATGTTGTGCTGTGGGATCGCAGCTATGTAGAACGTTGGAAAAAGGTCCATGCCGACGTCGAAGCGCATGGCTATACCATCGTGCATAACTATGAAGACCTCGATGTGATTGCCGGCCAGGGCACCATCGCGCTTGAGATCATGCAGGATCTGGCCGATGTGGATACCCTGCTGGTACCGATCGGCGGGGGTGGTCTGATTTCAGGTATCGCCACCGCAGTGAAAGAGTCAAGGCCAGAGATCAGAGTGATCGGTGTACAGGCCGAAGCCTGCTGCCCCTACTATGTCAGTCGTCAGAATGGCGAGCGCACCCGGGTGACCGTCAGGCAAACAATCGCTGATGGCCTGGCATGCGACTGGCCGGGAGAGAACCCCTACCCCATTATTGAAAAGTATGTGGACGAGATCGTTACTGTTTCAGAAGAGGCGATTGCTGAAGCGGTGAGAGTGGTGGCTAATGATGCCAAGTTGATTGCTGAACCCTCCTCCTGTGTCGGTATAGCGGCGCTGTTATCGAACCGTGTCAATGTTCGCCCGGATGAAAAGGTATGCGTCGTGCTGACTTCAGGAAATTGGAATATCGATATGATTGGCCAGCTCCTTAAGGGAGAGCATGTGGACTGTATCGGATAATACTCAATGCATAGGATGGACAGATGAAAACCTTATTGTTGAATAAAGATGAAGTGGGAGCTGTCCTGAACCTGGACGAAGTATTGACCGCGGTTGAAAATGGCTACAAAGCATTTAACAGCGGAAAGGTTATTCAACCGGATTTCATGGGTGTAGAACTGCCTGACTCACATGCCTGTATTGACTTCAAGGCGGGTCTTGATCTGGATGGCGGTTATATAACCCTGAAGTCCTCTGCCGGTGGATATTATAAAAACCCCGAGCTGGGTCTGCCTACCGGTATGAATACCGTTATGCTGTTCGAGGCAAACACTGGTGCACTCAAATGCATTATGGACGGTACATGGATTACCGGCTGTCGTACCGCTGCTGCAGGTGCCATATCGGTCAAGTATCTTGCGCGAGAGGATGCGAAAACGCTTTGCATTATCGGTGCCGGTAATCAGGCGCGCCGACAGCTTAGAGCCATTATCAGGGTAAGGGACTTTACCAGGGTGCTTGTCTGGAATGCATCTTCATATGAACTCGATAAGTATGTTCAGGAGATGTCTGCCGAAACAGGTCTTGATATCCAAAAATGCGCAACGGCAGAGGAGGCTGTTCGAGCGGCTGATGTGGTTGTAACCGTCACACGAGGCCATAGAGGCGCCGTTGTCAAAAACGAGTGGATAAAGCCCGGTACACATATTGTCGCTATCGGTTCTGACATGCAGGGTAAGCAGGAGCTTGATCCCGATATTTTCAAAGAGGCAAAAGTGGTCAACGACTCTGTTGAGCTTTGCATCAAATACGGCGATACACAGCATCCTGTTCAGCAGGGCTTGATAAGACCGGAGGATATTCACGCCGAGATCGGTGAGATTCTGCTGGGGGAAAAGGCGGGGCGTGAAAATCCGGAAGAGATCACACTATTCGACTCGGTTGGTATGGCTATTCAAGACAATGTCACCGTTGCCATGCTGTACAAGGCAGCCCTTGCTGAAGGGTTGGGCACCGATTATGAGTTCTTCACTTAAAGAATCATGCCTGCACGTCAGTCTGTCCTCGCGTATTTTCTGCACAATATCAAGGTATCAATTTCATATTGGTAATCGATGATGACCCCTCGGAATGGAGGGGCCATCATGAAGAGGAACTATCAGAACTCGGAAACCTTGCCCCAGGCACCCTTATCAAGGCGTGATAGTCGGTATTGAGTGTGTTCGACAAAAGGTGTTTGGCCGGTGATCAATTCAGCGATCAAGCGTCCGGCACCAGGCCCGATGCCAAAACCGTGGCCGGAAAAACCGGCAGCCAGTATGAAACCGGGCAGGTTCGCAGCTTCATCAATGACCGGTATACCGTCGGGGGTACTGTCGATATAGCCCGCCCAAGCGGTTTGAACCGGTATGCTGCCCAGCTCTGGCAGAAGACGTCGTGCCCGTGCGAGGGTTTCATCCAACGTTTTTCTTGATGGTTGCGGATCAAGGATACGCATTCGTTCCATGGGTGTTGGTCGGTCGAGTGCCCATTTCCGACGTGTTTCATGACCAGACAGCCAGCCCTGCAGGTCGCCGGGTGAGAGAATCTTCCAGCGTTTGGCAAACATCGGCAGAAAATGTGATGCAAATCGGAGCTGTTGCGGTGTCGGGTCGACACTTGCTCGCCCGGACGTTGCGAGAGTATAGCCACCGTCACCGCGGCGAGTGACGGTAATATCAGACGTATGCAGCGCGTCTGGAATATTTTTGGCACCCGGCATGATTGACATAATGGAGGAGCGCACGGCAGCCTGTGGGAAGCGGATCCCCAGTTGGCGACAGAAGGAGGAGGCCCAGGCGCCACCGGCCATCACAACCTGACTGGTTTTGATCACACCGTGTTCAGTGATCACACCCGATACTCTTCCGGCGGATGTCTCGATACCTCTTGCTGCGCAGAACTGATGAATCGTACCGCCATGTTTGAGAACCCCTTTGGCGATCAGAGGCGCTGCTTTTGATGGATCTGCAATGCCGTCAGAGGGTGAGAAAACACCGCCTTTCCAAGGCTTATTCGTGGCTGCTCCGCGTTCGGCCGCCTCAGCGGCGTTCAGCATATGCGTTGTGACGCCCTGAGTAGCGGCAAATTTTCCCCATTTTGCCCAGCCATCCAGCTCATCCTGATCATCTGACAGATAGAGCAGACCGCAGCGACGAAAGCCGAGGTCTTCGCCTATGTCGGCGGTCATCTCCTCCCAGAGGGCAAGACTTTTGGTAGACAGCGGAAGCTCGCGGGCATCGCGATTCTGTTGTCGGCACCAGCCCCAATTACGACTGGACTGCTCGGCACCTATGCGACCTTTTTCTAGCAGCGCAACGCTCAGACCCTGACGAGCCAGGAAATAAGCAGCAGATACGCCGACGATGCCGCCACCAATAATAACGGCATCCGCTCTTTCCGGGATGTTTGACGTAGAGGAAATCGTGATTAACGGAGCGGGCATGGTTAGACTCCTGGCCTGTCGGTTGGTGCGCTGTCTGACTGCAGTTCACCGAAGCGCACCACGGTCACACCGGGTCTCAACTGGCGCAGGGACGGCATGACCAGCACGCAGTTAGGATAGGGGGTGCGGACCGGCTCCCCGTCTCTCCAGGCGATGATACTACCCGCATCGGCAAAGGTCTCGAGTCCTGTGTAATTGTCGGCAAAGCGGAAATCATTGCTCGACGCAACCACCGGTTCGGTGACCCGAACGACCCGCAACGGCTGTTCGGTTGGTTGGTACCAGTCGCTGGGTAGGTCCTCGGCATCGATGATACCGTGTGTTTTCATAAAGCGCGCGGTCACGTCTCGTCCAACCGTCAGTGCAGAGGCTTCCCAGTGCTGACCACATTCGACCAACAGCGCGTTCTTTGGGCTGTCCGGATCACCGAAGTCTGCGTAATCACGCATGCGACAGCCCTCGGGGTGGCCTTCATCGCGGATGACCCAGGACGGTGACTGCACTGAATGGGCGAGTGCCAGACCCTTATCCAGAGGGCCGCACACAGCCAGCGGTGCACAGCGCTCATGCATGGAGTGCAGGTCGAGTAAAAAGTCCACCTGATCAATGACAGGCCGCAGCTGGCGTGCACGTCTCAACTCGACCGAATCGCGAGAAAGGTCATCAAGCAGAGCAGAGGTCCAGACACGATTAAGATCCTGATCAACGAAGCGCGAGGCATCGGGATGCGCAGGATCGAAATTCTGGTAGGCATCGACATTCGCGAACGCCAGTGTCAGTCGCCCACGGCGCGGGCGAAGGCCGAGATCCAGCAGCTCCTTGACGACCAGGGCACCACATACCTCATTACCATGCGTGAGGGCGTTGATCATCAAGTGTGGCCCCGGCTGCCCACTGTCAAAGCTGAACAGATAGGGGGTGCCGCAGTTGCCTTCGGCGTAGGGGCGGATATCGGGGAAATCCAGCTCGATTGGATAGTCGGGCGCCAGACCAGCATCAAGGTTGCGACCAGCATTGTCATTGGGGCTAAACATACTTATATCCTCCCTTCAGGCGAGATTGCCCTGGCACAGGTATTTGGTTTCCATGTAATCGTCCAGACCATAGCGTGAGCCTTCGCGGCCATAGCCAGACTCCTTCACACCGCCAAAGGGGGCCGACTCTGATGCGAGAGCACCTTCATTGATGCCGACAATGCCGGTCTGTAGCTGATCAATCAGACGCCAGATACGGCTGATATCGCGGGAGTAGAAGTAGCCAGCAAGACCGTAGGGGGTATCATTGGCCGCCTCTACCACTTCTGTCTCATCCCGGAAGCGGAACAGCGGCGCTACCGGGCCGAAGGTCTCGTCCTGTGCCAGCTCCATGGTGTGGCTGGCATCGCCCAGCACGGTGGGTGCATAGTAGTGAGGTCCATTCGTGACGCCTTCGCTGAGGCGTTGTCCACCAGTCAGCAGTGTGGCACCTTGTGACAGCGCATCCTGCACGTGGTGTTCTATCTTGTCGACAGCACGTGCGTTGATCATCGGTCCAATCTGGGAGTCGGGATGGTCGCCGGGGCCCACTCGGAGTGACTGGACGCGAGCCACCAGTTTGGCGGCAAAAGCGTCATAGACGGCTTCCTGCACGTAGATCCGGTTCGGGCTGACGCAGGTCTGGCCACCGTTACGGAACTTGGCCGCCATCAATCCCTCCACTGCCGCGTCAAGATCGGCATCTTCAAACACGATGAAGGGCGCATTGCCACCGAGCTCAAGCGATAGGCGCTTGAGTGTGGCGGCCGACTCACGGGCCAGCAGCTTGCCAACGGCTGTTGATCCGGTGAAGGTGATTTTGCGGACTCGGCTATCGTCCAGCCAGGCACCGACAACATTGGAAACCTGTTCACGTGAGGAGGTGACGATGTTCAGCACACCAGCTGGCAGACCAGCCTCCTGAGCCAGGGCAACCAGAGCGAGGGCGGTCAATGGAGTATCTTCAGCCGGCTTGGCAACAACGGTGCATCCTGCTGCCAGCGCCGGTGCGATCTTGCGTGCAATCATCGCCAGTGGGAAGTTCCAGGGAGTGATCGCAGCAACAACACCTACTGGCCCCTTGACGACCATCAGTTTTTTGCTGCTGACGGGTGCAGGGATAATGTCGCCATAGGTGCGTACCGCTTCGGAGGCAAACCAGTCCACATAAGAGGCACCGTAGGCGACTTCTCCACGCGCTTCTGCCAGAGGTTTGCCCTGTTCGTATGAAATCAGCCGGGCAAGGTCTTCGGTATGTTCGAGGATCAGCGCGTGCCAACGCTTCAGAAACTGGGCGCGGACGGCTGCGGGTTGTTGGCGCCAGCCATCAAAGGCAGCATGAGCGGCTGCCGTCGCTGCCCGGGCATCGGCATCTGTGCTGTTGGCAACGGTTGTAAAAGCTTCTCCGGTTGCAGGGTTCTGCACCGGATATCGTGCTTCACTGATGCTGTTGCACCACTGTCCGTTGATGAAGTTATTGGAGCGCATCAAGTCTGGGCGATTGAGTAGTAAGGTCATGTCAGCTGTCTCGTAAAATCAGTTGAATGTCGATGCCGGGTGGAGGCGAAATGCTTCTGTTTCGATTTCAACCCGGTCGGGAAAACAGTCGTGTTGATACTATATTAGGCGCCAATGCACGATCGGGACTGTCGTAATGGGGGGCTGCAATCGCAGGATCGAGCGTTTTCGGGAGAGGATACGGAAGCTTATGCCGTGACTTGATATTCTGCCTGTTGGGGATGTATCAAGACTTTTCGATGAACAGGTTTTCGATGGGGTAGTATTTTTTGATGACCGGTGATTTGATGACGATATAGCTGAAATACTTGTCGATGCCCAGTCGCTGGTCAAGGAGGTCCTCCATGATGCTCTGGTAATGGACAACATTGCGGGTGAGGAAAGTCAGTTGATAATCGAAACCACCACTGACCAGATGACATTCCTGTACTTCATCCAACTTGCGGATATAGGACTCGAACCGTGAGAAGTCCTCAGCCCTGTGGTTGGCTAAAGTCAGTTGTGTGAGGACAAGCTGGACGCTGGACAGCTTGTCGAGCTGCAACTGAGCGCCGTAACCGCTGATGTATCCTGCCTTTTCCAGACGTTTGACCCGGGTCAGGCAGGGGCTGGGTGAGAGACCGACAGCATCAGCAAGGTCGACATTCGAAATCCGACCGTTACGCTGCAGGTGCCCCAGAATGCGGATATCGATACGATCCAGTTTAATTGCGCCGTTCATCCAAAGCTCCGACAGGTTCGGCTGCTGATTAGCTCGATAGTAGCAGAGCACTACGCGCTGCACCACAGTTGGGTGCAACGCGACCCGTCAACGCAGTGCGCGACGTACCTCAGGCTGTTCAAGTACTTGATTCAGAGTGCGTTCGAGGCGCTCAAACAGGATATCGAAGTCTTGTTTTGTGTAACACAGTGCCGGAGCGAAGCCCAAGACATTATCGGCAAATGCGCGCAGAATAATGCCATTGCGGTAGGCGCTTTCAAAGATGCGATCGGCCAGTTTGAGTGCAGGATCGAAACGCGCCTTGCTCTCTTTGTTGGCGACCAGTTCGAGAGCACCCAGCATACCGCGACTGCGGGCATCACCTACAAGTGGGTGGTCAAGCAACGAGCGCAGACCCTGCTCAAAGTGCGGCGCCTGGCACTTGCAGTTTTCCAGCAGGCCACCCTCTTCGTACAGGCGTAACACCTCCAATGCGACAGCAGCACTGACCGGGTGGGCAGAATAGGTATGCCCATGACCGATCGGGAAATCTGCTCCACCCCCTTCGGCTATGCCCTGGTAGACGGCCTCACTCATCAGTACCGCACCCATGGGTGCGTAGCCGGCCGTCAGACCCTTGGCTACAGTCATCAGATCCGGGGTGACACCTTCGTCTTCGCAGGCAAACATTGGGCCAGTACGTCCGAAAGCGGTGATTACCTCGTCCACCACAAACAGAATCCCGAGTTCACGGCAGCAGTCCTGCATCGCTTTCAGCCAGCCCTTGGGTGGCACGAGAACTCCGCCGGAGCCTTGAATCGGTTCACAGAAAAAGGCAGCGACTCGGTCTGCCCCCAGTTCCTGCACCTTGTCTCTGAGTGCGTTGACGGACGCCTCGATAATCGCTGCTGGTTCTGATCCAACAGGGTTGCGGTAGGGATAATGAGAGGGAATACGATGCTGGTTGGGCAGTGGAAGATCAAAATTGCGGTGAAACACCGGCAGTGCGGTCAGTCCTGATCCCTGTGAAGATGAGCCGTGGTAGCCACGCTCAAGGGTAATGAAGTGTTTCTTCTCGCTTTTACCCAGCGCGTTGAAGTAGTTGACGATGAAACGGATAGCAGAGTCGACGGCATCGGATCCGCCCAGTGTGAAATAGACTCTACGCAGAGATTCCGGAGCCAGTTCCACCAGCTTTGCGGCCAGTTTGATGGCGGGTTCAGAGCCAAAATGGAAATAGCCGGTGGCGTAGGGCAACCGTCGCATCTGTTCCTCTGCGGCGCGTACAATGCTTTCCTGACCGTAGCCGGTGTTGACACACCAGAGCCCGGAAAAGGCATCCAGAAGTTCATGATTGTTGCTGTCGCGCAGATAGGCGCCCTGACCTGAGCTGAGCACCGTGACACCGCGCTGTTCATGAGAACGATAGTTGACGACCGGATGAATGAGGTGATTGCGGTCCAGTGTGATGAGAGATGATGTTTGCATGGTCAATTCACCGAATGTCGAGTAAGAGTCTGACTTGATTCAAGTCGGTATGTGATCGCGCCGTTCGGTCACCTTGTGAGGAGTGAACGGTCCTGTATTAATTATGGTAAACGGTGCAATGCGGTGTTTTATCTCGACTTGCAGGTCTCTGAAGGTCAGAAATGACGTTTTCGGGGCTTGTACGGAATATTCTTTCGTACCCTTATTGTGCTGAGGAGATCATGGCTACGGCTTCTCAGTATTCAGCAACTGCTTTAACGCTGATCTAGGCTTGCTTGTTCAGCGTTATGCGCTCAGGGATTCAGTAACCGTGCTCGCGGTCCACCAAGCCGTTCAGTGGAATCCCTTTGTGGTGACGACGAAGATTGTCGAGTACCGCAGCCACTGCTGTGTCCGGATGGGTCATGCTGGCAATATGAGGGGTCAGCATGATACGTGGATCGTGCCAGAAAGGGTGATCCTGCGGTAAGGGTTCGATGTTACAGACATCAAGGATGGCTGCTGAGATCTGCCCACTTTCGAGCGCGTCCAACAGGTCTGTTTCGATCAGGTGGCCACCGCGTCCGATATTGATCAACACAGCCCCATCAGGCAGATGTTGAAACAGATCGCGTGACAAAATGCCACGGGTGGCTGGAGTCAAGGGCAGCATACAGAGCAGTATGTCACTCCGGGCCAGGAAGCTTTGCAGAGAATCTTTACCGGCGAAACACTCGATACCGGGCAGGCTGTGTTCAGAGCGGCTCCAGCCCGCACATTGAAAACCGAAGGTCTGAAGCTTCGTGAGCACGGCTGTTCCGAGCACTCCCAACCCGAGTACACCTATACGGCGTGAGTTAGCGGTAACTGAAGGCATGGGTTTCCAAGTGCCCTGACGTTGCTGGGCAGAATATCGGATCCAGTCACGATGCGCAGCCAACACGGACAGTGTTGCGTACTCGACCATACCTGCCACCAGATTGGATTCGATCATGCGAACCACTGGTATGTTGTCTGGCACGCGCGACAGGTCAAACTGATCAATACCGGCACCGATCGAAAACACTATCTCCAGATTTGGAAATGTCTCAGCCAGATTCTCCGGTGGCTCCCAGGCAGCGAGGTAGCGCACCTCCTTCGGATCGCCGGTGGACGGCCAGATATTAAAGTCGATTTCAGGCGCTTGCTCAGCGAACAACTCCGCCCATCGGGCGCCACGGATCGGATCAGATTTATAGAGAAAACTCATTATTCAAATTTCCTTTTATGCAGCTCATACGAGAACTGGATTGAAAAAGGTCTATGCAGGGAGGCATGGAATCATTTTGAGCACCGTTATTTGTTGGCTCTGATATCAGTATTCAGATGTAGATAAAACGGAAGGGTGCTGGCTGGATTGACTATGGCAAGTACCACCTTTGAAGGCTAGGACGATCTTGCCAGAGGACATTATTGTTCGCAGTCGAGTGGGTGAATGGCTCAAGAGATCAGAGTGGGCTCAGGTTGGTATCAACCTGTTCCATGACAACTGCCATCCGACAACCCCTGCAAAATGCCACAGCGCTCCGCCGGGCGGGTGCTGCCACATTTCTCACGCAATGCCAGAAGGTGGGCTTTCAGTGACTGCAACTCGGCCATCCGCTCATCCACCTGATGGATATGGGTATCGACCAGATCATTGATGGCATCGCAAGTGCGCTCTGGTGTATCGCGATAGCCCAGCAGCACGCGTATCTCCTCCAATGTCATATCCAGTGAGCGGCAGTGACGGATAAATCTCAGTCGCTCCACATGGCTTTCGCCATACAGGCGAAAGTTTCCCTCCGTGCGGCCCGGTTCCGGCAGGAGCCCCTCCTTCTCATAGAAGCGAATCGTTTCCACTTTGCAGTCTGTACGTTTGGCCAGTGCGCCGATCTTGAGTGACATGGTCTTTTCTCCAGTTCTTGACTCTATAGTAACTACAGGTATTAAGCTGAACAAGTGAGATACTTAAAAAGACTGCAACGGAGGCAATATGCGTCATACAGGAAGCGATGTTGGGCTGGTTCAGGCCATCTTTCGCATCGATAACATGGACTGTCCCACAGAAGAGAAGCTGATTCGCGGCAAACTTGGTGGTATGCAGGGAGTAGTTGAGCTGGATTTTAATCTGATGCAGCGCCAACTCATCGTGAGTCACGATCCGGCAGTGGCGCAGCAGATCGCGCCGGCATTGAAGCAACTGGGTTTTGATCCGGTGGAGATCACTCCTGATATGCCGAGCGATCAACCTGCTGTGGCGAGCAAGAGCTACTGGAAGCTGGGAGTGGCTGCTGTGGCGGCGTTGCTGGCTGAGTTACTGGGCTGGACGCTGGGTGAGCAGCATGCATTGGTGATTGTGGCGGCCGTGTTAGCTATCGCTTTGGGTGGGTTGCCGACCTACAAAAAAGGGTGGATTGCTATCCGCAATGGGCAGCTCAATATCAATGCGTTGATGTCGATTGCTGTAACTGGCGCACTGCTGATCGGCCACTGGCCAGAGGCGGCGATGGTGGTGGTGCTGTTTGCTCTGGCTGAGTTGATCGAGGCGCACTCGCTTGATCGTGCCCGTAATGCCGTGCGTGGTTTGATGGCGCTGGCACCGGAACAGGCGAGAGTGCAGCAGGTTGATGGGCGTTGGCTGATGTGTGCAGCGGGTGAAGTGGCCCTTGGCAGTCTTGTTCGCGTCAATCCCGGTGAACGGATTGCTCTGGATGGTGAGGTGGTCAATGGCTTCTCATCGGTCAATCAGGCCCCGATCACAGGTGAAAGCCTGCCGGTTGATAAAGCCGAAGGTGATCCGCTCTATGCCGGTACGATCAATGAACAGGGTTCTCTGGAGTATCGGGTGACGGCACGTGCAGGTAACAGCACGCTGGACCGTATTATCCATGCGGTGGAAGCGGCTCAGGGCAGCAGGGCACCGACACAGCGCTTTGTTGACCGTTTCGCCAGTATCTATACCCCTGTGGTTCTGGTACTGGCTGTGCTGGTGGCACTGGTGCCGCCGCTGTTGGGTGGCGATTGGCTGGACTGGATCTACAAGTCATTGGTGCTGCTGGTGATCGCATGCCCCTGCGCGCTGGTGATTTCGACGCCGGTCACAGTGGTCAGTGGTCTAGCAGCCGCTGCGCGCCGAGGCATACTGATCAAGGGTGGTGCCTATCTTGAAAAGGGACGCACACTGCGTTGGTTGGCGCTGGATAAAACCGGTACCCTGACTCAGAGCAAACCGGTGCAGACGGATTATCAGATCTGGACCACGTTTCAGGATCAACAACTTCAGGAGCATAAGCCTCAAGGGCATAAGCCTCAAAAAGACCCGCGCAGTCTGGCCATCAGTCTGGCAGGACGCTCCGATCATCCCGTATCGCGCGCCATCGCTCAGGCTATAGAGAAAGAGGTCAGGGGCGAAGAGGTTGCTGATTTCACGGCATTACCTGGGCGAGGTGTCAGAGGTGTGCTGTCGGGTCAGGTCTGTTATCTGGGGAATCGTCGTCTGATCGAAGAGTTGGAATTAATGACCCCTGAACTGGAGATGCGAGTGCTTGAGCTGGAGCGGGACGGGAAAACAGTTGTCCTGTTGGTGCAGGATCAGTCTGTTCTGGCGCTCTTTGCCGTAGCAGATACGCTGCGCAGTACGAGTCAGGAGGCTATCTCTCAGTTGCATGCGCTGGGTGTTCAGACTCTGATGCTGACTGGGGATAATGCAGTCTCTGCACAGGCGATGGCCCGGGCTGCGGGTGTTGATCGTGTCGAAGCGGATCTGCTGCCTGAAGATAAACTGCGCCTGGTGGCTGAACTGTCAGCGCAGGGCCCGGTGGGTATGGTGGGGGATGGCATTAACGACGCACCCGCATTGGTACGGGCTGATATCGGCTTTGCGATGGGCGCTGCCGGCACGGATACCGCAATCGAAACCGCCGATGTCGCGCTGATGGATGATGACCTGCGCAAATTACCGGCCTTTATCCGCCTCTCCCGAGCCACCATGGCGATTCTGATGCAGAATATCGCATTGGCTCTGGGGATCAAACTGGTCTTTCTGGTACTGGCGCTGGCAGGTATGGCCACGCTCTGGATGGCAGTATTTGCCGATGTCGGTGCCAGCCTGCTGGTGATCGCTAATGGTCTGAGGCTATTGAGGCGTTGACGGATTGTCAGCCAAGTCCTTGCAGAGCGTCGACCACATGGCTGGCTAATATACTGCAGGTCTCATCCGTACCTTGCCTCTGAATCAACAGCATCTGATAATCGCCCAGTGCAGGTAGCCCGTACTCCTTATCCAGCTTGCGCAGGGGTGGTTTCACCAGTCCGGCCGGGAAGGGCGCTACCGCCAGGTCTGCAATCATGGCTGCAGACTGTCCGGAGCAGTGTTCACTGGTGTAGGCGATGCGATAGTCAATCCCCGCCTGATCCAGAGCTTTCAATGCCATGCTGCGCCAGGCACAACCCTGGCTGGCCAGAGAAACCGGCAGCGGAGTTCTCATGGCGGCAATGCCACCCTCGCGCCCGGCCCAGATCAATGACTCGGTATGTACGACCTTTCCTCTACCTTTTTCCAGCCCGGTACTGCCTGCCGTGATGACGATCAGATCCAGTTCGCCTGCATCCAGTCGTGCGGCCATATCGATGCTGCGGCCCATCACAACATCCACCTGAGTAGCCGGGTGAGATCGGGCAAACTGGGCCAGCACGCAGGGCAGAATACGAGTGCCGACATCGTCACACGTGCCAAGGCGGACAGTACCAGCCAGTGAGGGCGACAGAAACTGTGTGACAGCCTCTTCATTGAGTTTTAGCAACCGGCGGCCATAACTCAATAGTACTTCTCCATCGGGCGTCAGACTGACCTGTCGTGCCTCTCTCAGAAACAATGTCTTGCCCAGGGTTTCCTCCAGTCGTTTGATCTGCATGCTCAGGGCTGAAGGGGTGCGGAACACCTGGTTGGCGGCGCGAGTAAAACTGCCGGTTTCGGCGATCGCGACAAACATGCGCAGTACATCCGTATCCAGCAGAGGCAGAGAAGCGGGCGTGATATCGGTGTGTGAGGTTTGCAGAGTTGTCATACCTGAACCTTTCAATTTTTCTTAATCATGAGTGTAGTTCTTTTCGTTTGATTGAACAATATTTCGAGGCCATGCTTACACCAGAAATAGACAAATATCAAATATTCGGCAGATAGAAAATGATAGTTTGATGAATTGCCAAGGGGGCACGAAATGACAAATCTTAACCATAAATGTGAGTTGTATCGTCAGGATGTAGTGGACAAAACTCTGCTTGAAAAGCCTGTTTTCCCTGATATATACATGCCAGCCATGCCGCCACTGGGGTTGATTGCAGCGCTCGAAAACTGGTTCAGAGCCTGGAGTCGGCGGCACAGACTGCTACGGCTGTTGGAATACGATGATCACATGCTTGAAGATATGGGGTATACCCGTCAGGATCTGCTCTGGGCTGCAGAGCAGCCATTACGGGTGGATGCTCGACTGGTATTACAGCAGCAGCGCGAAAAGCAGCGTGCGCTTTTAAAAAAACACAGAGGCTGGTAAGTGCCTCAAGGGTGGATATGACGGGTCGCTAAAGCAGTGACCCAGTCATCAGAGCCGCTTCATGTTCCAGTAGCCAGCGTTTACGCCAGACGCCACCGCCGTAACCGGTCAGGGCTCCATTGGCACCGATCACCCTGTGGCAGGGCACCACGATGGCGATAGGATTGGCGCCATTGGCAAGGCCAACTGCTCTGCTGCCTTTTGGGTTACCAACAGCTTGTGCCAGCGTCCCGTAACTCCAGGTTTCACCAGCAGGAATATCCTGCAGAGCTTTCCATACTTTGAGTTGAAAGGGGGTGCCATTAGTCGCTGTTGTCAGCGTTTTCAGAACCTCGATCTCACCCTCGAAATAGGCTTCAAGTGCCAGCTTGATAGATTCTGGTGCCGCCTGATTACTCAGGGTGTATTCACCGTAATGACGCTGCAAAAGCTTATGCATGCGAGGTTGATAGTCCTCGAAATCCAGTGCTCTCAATACGCCCGCTTCGTCAGTTACGATATACATCTCGCCGATGGGGGAGGTGTGTGTGTCAAGCAGTAACTGCATGGTCGGTTTCCTCTGCTGCTGTCTGTTCGGTGACTCTACTCAGCTATTATGACTTGAAGTTGAATAATCGTGTCGGATTAAGTATTCCAACTGGTCTTGTCAGATTTAATCTCTATAGTTGTTGTATGCCTGAGAAGGCTGACAACTGGATGAGGAGAGAAATTTCTTCCAAATAAATTAGCTCTAGTGAATATTCATTTATTTACGGGTGCTATACCATGCAGCCTGGGTATTAGGGGTATCTGTTATCCTGAATCATCCATGCGGCAACAGTTACCGGCCTGATAAACTCGGCCTGTGTCTTGTTGCAATATATAATCAAGGAGTTCAGTGGGCAGGATCAGGCATGGACATCCAGACGAAAGTCACGCGTACCTTTAAGGTTCTTCTCTTAATCCTGTTACTGCTCTGGCTGGTATTTCAGTTAGTGCTGGTCAATTTCTACACGACCACGACCGTGCGCTATCAGGAGCAGGTGTGGTTGCAGATTGAGCAACGTACCGCTTCTCTGGCTCGTACACAGCGCGAACTCGTTTCAGCCAAGATGCTGGAGCTGGACAGAATACTGCTGACCATGCGTGACATGATCAGTAACACTGGGTTCTCAGTGGCCCAGATTCGAGCAATGATGTTGACCCGCAAGGGGTTCAGCGACGAGATCGCCGACTTTATATTGCTTGATCAGGATGGCGAGGTCCTTGCCTGGACACATGATGGTCCGATTCCAGTTGTCAGAGATCGTGATTATTTTCTGTGGCAGAAGAGCAGTGACGGTGATTATCCCTATCTATCAACTCCCTCACTTTCCCGTGTACAGCAGCCTCGTCACTTTATTGCCTTGAGTCGTCCGGTGTTGTCAGATGAGGGAAAATTTGCCGGTGTGCTGGCGGCAGCCATTGATATTGAACGCCTGGCGCGCTCTCTGGGAGAGCTGACCTATTCAGGCGAGATGACTACTGTATTGGCGAAAGATGACGGTACGATTGTGCTGCGTCTTCCTTATATTGAAGAGCCGGTGGGGCAGACTCTGGCATCAATTATCGCTTATGGTGATCAGTTGCCGCAGAGAGACAGTTATCAGGTTATCTCGCCATTTGATGGGCAGTCTCGCCAGATCTCTTTTGAACGTACGACGCACTGGCCGCTGGTGGTGTTTGTCGGTGAAGAGCTGGAGCCCGTATATGCCAACATCGCTGATTTCAAACAGCGCGAGCAGCAGCGCTGGTTGGGAGTGTCGGGCCTGGTGACTGTATTCATGCTGATCATCGCCTGGCTCCTCTGGCGACGGCATGGCATAGAGCAGGATCTTAAAGCGGGACAGAAGGCACTTGCTGATCTTAATCAGCGCAACCTGGCCATCGTTGAGGCGATGCCTGATCTGCTTTTTACCCTGAATGGTCAGGGATACTTCATTGATTATCAGGCGGGTGAAGAAACACTTCTGCTGCTCCCACCTGAGCAGTTTATCGGTAAAAACATATCAGAAGTGATGCCTCCCCAAGTGGCAGATAAAGGCATGGCGAGTATTTTGCGCGTAATTCAGACGGGCTCAGTTCAACAGATAGAATATGATCTGCAGATGCGAGGTCAGCAGTTTTATTTTGAGCTGCGCATGTCTCGGCTGGCGGATGACAAGGTGCTGGCGATCGCCCGTGATATCACTACCCGAAAGCTGGCCGAGGAGCAACTGACCTGGCAGGCAACACATGACAGTCTGACCGACTTGCCCAATCGTGTGCTGTTTTATGATCGTCTGAATATGACAATCAGCGAAAGCCGTCGTTATCATCAACACTTTGCGCTTCTGTATATCGATATTGATGGCTTTAAACCGGTCAATGATTCTCTGGGCCATGCAGCGGGGGATCAGCTTCTGGTTGAAATAGCCCAACGAATGCTGAAGTGTGTACGCTCTTCAGATACGGTTGCACGGTTGGCAGGTGATGAGTTTGCCATCATAGTGCGGCACTGTGAGGGTCGGGATGTTGCAGCCAGATTGGCAGATAAGGTGCTTCAGGCGATTGCTCAGCCCTTTGTGCTGGATGCTGGCAATGTTGAGGTTTCAGCCAGTATCGGGATTGTGCTGGGTAATAGTGAAGGTGAAGAGGTGGATGCCGACCGTCTGGTACATGCTGCAGACACTGCGATGTATGAGGTCAAGGATCAGGGTAAGGGAGGCTATCGTTTCTATTCAGGCAGGTCGGCGGGCTCAATTAACTGAGCTGAGTTGCGCTTAGTTGAGCAGCCCTTAGCTGGGTGATCTGAACAGTGATGGCCACTCCATCTTCAATAGAAGGAGTGGCCATTTGCTTGCCAGACTCAGTCCAGCGTTGTGTTTTTGTAACCAGTGTTGTTCAGTATGGTTTCGCTGTACCAGTTAACGAAATCGATTACGCCGAACTCAAAGGTCTCAGAGTAGGGGCCTGGCTCATAGGCGATCGAGTTGATACCGCGCTGGTTCTCTTCCGCCAGTACGCGGTCCTGATCATTGGTAGCATCCCAGACTTTGCGCATATGTGTGATGTCATAATCCACACCCTCAACCGCATCCTTGTGTACCAGCCATTTGGTGGTGACCAGTGTTTTCTGTGGGCCAAGCGGCAGCACACGGAACGCAATCGCATGGTCACCCATGAAATGGTTCCAGGAGTTGGGCAGGTGCAGGATACGCAAAGAACCCATGTCAGGGCTGGTCAGGCGCCCCATCAGTTTCTGGCAGGCTACTTTGCCATCCATGGTCATGGAAACAGTACCGTCCAGCAAGGGTGTACGGGTCATGCGGTTGCGCTTGCCGAAGTACTTCAGCGCATAGGGTACCTTCATCGCATCCCAGTCTGCCTGTTTACGCTCAACCAGTGCTTTGTATTCCGGCGTAGCTAACGGATCATCGGTATCATCAAACTGCTGTAGCGAGTTCAGCAGCTCAGGGTGTGAGCCGT
The DNA here is from genome assembly GCF_046271865.1 of Nitrincola salilacus. Classification (NCBI taxonomy): domain Bacteria; kingdom Pseudomonadati; phylum Pseudomonadota; class Gammaproteobacteria; order Oceanospirillales; family Oceanospirillaceae; genus Nitrincola; species Nitrincola salilacus. Next base: position 4,271,427 of record NZ_CP176580.1, on the reverse strand, counting down.
TGCAGTGGTAGCATTCACGGTTGTTCTCAAGCACCAGTTTCCAGTTGGCATCCTCCAGTACGTTGGATTCAACCGCTACCTTGAGGTTTTCCATATCATAGGGCTCAAGATAATTCTCAAGCTCAGCCGGGAAAGCTTCGAACTCCGGCGGGTTGTCGGACAGGCAGATGAAGATATAACCACTGGCTACCTTGACGTTGACCGGCTTCAGGTTATGCGCGGTCAGATCAAAGTTTGCACCCATGTCAGAACCGGCAAACAGCAGGCGGCCATCCAGTTCATAGGTCCATTTGTGGTAAGGGCAGACCAGCTTGGCAACTTTGCCTTTGTCGGTCACGCACAGGCGCGAACCACGGTGGCGGCAAACGTTGAAAAAGGCATGTACTTTGTTGTCGGCACCGCGCAATATTACAATCGGGTTGTCGCCGATGTTCAGCGTGATGAAGTTGCCTTTGGCCGGGATTTCACAGGTCAGCCCGGCAAACAGCCACTCTTTCTCAAAGATCTCTTTGATATCCAACTGAAACATGCGCGCATCGTTGTAAAAGGGCTGTGGCAAGGAGTAATTTGGCTTGCGGGTTGCCAGCAGACTGGAGGCGGATTCGCGGATATCGTCCATCGGGTCAGTCAGCTGAGAGTGTGAAATCTGGTTCATTGCCTTGGTCCTGTAAATAGGTTGCAGCCTGATAATCTTGTTTTGGTGTTTCAGTCGATCTATGACCGTGCGGCGAGTGTGGATTAGCCAGCGCTTGGTCGATTATCTGCCAGCGACATCAGATGATGCGGCGACGACGTGTAAGACCAAAAAAACCACCAGAAAGGTGATTATAGCGATGGTCTGTGTCGTTAAGAGATAAGTGGTCGTCATTGAGCATGTCCAGAATGCAAGGTAATAACAAGGGGTGCGTATACTACGCATTATAGAGCTTTATTTCGCTGCCGGATGAACTGATATGACAACAAATTTCCTGAATACGATTACGACTCAGACTTGGGCAAACGGCCGCCATATGGTTCGTTGTGTCAAGGTGATCCAGGAGACCTGGGATGTCCGCACGTTTTGCTTCATGGCAGAGCAGCCGGTTCTCTTCTTCTTCAAGCCAGGGCAGTTCGTCACACTGGAGCTGGAGATAGATGGCGAGCCGGTCATGCGCTCCTACACCATCTCAAGTTCACCTTCCGTGCCCTACAGTTTTTCCATTACCGTCAAGCGTATGCCGGGGGGCAAGGTATCCAACTGGCTGCATGATAATCTGAAGCAGGGCGATGAACTGGCGGTACATGGTCCGGTCGGTAACTTCAATTGCATGGACTATCCGGCCGAGAAGGTACTGATGCTGTCCGGCGGCGTCGGAATCACGCCACTGATGTCGATGGCGCGTTGGTATTTCGACACCAATGCGGCGGTGGATATCGAGTTTATCCACAGTGCGCGCTCACCCAAGGATATTATCTTTCATCGCGAACTGGAGCATATCTTCTCGCGCATCCCCGAGTTCAAACTGCATATTATCTGCGAACGCAGTGATGAGCTCGGCGAGTCCTGGTTTGGCTTCCGTGGTTATCTGAACCAGAAGATGATGGAGCTGATCGCACCGGATTATCTTGAGCGTGAAATCTTCTGCTGCGGCCCCACACCTTACATGAATGCGATCAAAAACCTGTTGAAGGCGACCGGTTTCGATATGAGTCGCTATCATGAAGAGTCTTTCGGTGCGACCCCGATCGACATCAAGGAGGAGGTGCTGGAACTGGCTGAACAGGCCGAGCAGGAAGCGGAAGATGTCAATGTCGCGGATATGGTGCAGGTCGAGTTTACAGCATCCGGCAAAAGCGTTCGGATCATGCCGACCGAAACCGTCCATGCTGCTGCGGCCAAGCTCGGCCTGCATATTCCCAAAGCCTGCGGTATGGGTATCTGCGGTACCTGTCGTGTTGCACTGACTTCGGGTGAGGTCGAGATGGAGCACAATGGCGGGATTACAGATGAAGATGTGGCAGATGGCTACATTCTATCCTGCTGCAGCCGACCAAAAGGGAATGTCGTTGTTGAATACTGATAGCTGAGTACTGATAGTCGGCTACTGATAACTGTTTGATGGTGCAATAGCTTATTTGTTTGTCGGGTGCGTGTTACCGGTCGGTTTATCCGCTAAGATGAGATGAGTAAAGTCTCATTGACGCAAAAACGGATATACGATGAATACGGTAGCACCACACCCTTTTGAAACACTGACACCGGAGTTCATCCTCGCCGCTGTTGAGTCTGTCGGCTATTTCTGTGATGGCCATATTCTGGCACTGAACAGCTACGAAAATCGTGTCTATCAGGTGGGTATAGATGATCAGGTCCCTCTGATCGTCAAATTCTACCGCCCGCAGCGCTGGAGCAACGAACAGATACTCGAAGAGCATCAGTATTGCCTGGAGCTGGCAGAGGAGGAGCTGTCGGTCGTTGCTCCAATGGTGGACGAGAGCGGCTGCACTCTGCATGAGTATAATGGCTTTCGTTTCGCACTCTATGTGCGTCGTGGTGGTCGTGCCCCAGAGCTGGATAATCTGGAGCATCTGTTCGTTCTGGGCCGGACACTGGGGCGGATCCATCTGGTTGGTGCCAGTAAGCCGTTTCTGCACCGTCCGGTGCTGGACTGTGAGTCCTTCGGCTATAAAAGTATCGAGTTTGTACGCGATCACTTTATTCCCGCTTCGCTGCGTGAAGCTTATGCAACGCTTGCCCAGGATCTGATGCAGATGGTTGAGGCGGCCTTTGCTGAGGTGGAAGATGTTCGGTTGATCCGTGTTCATGGTGATTGCCATGGCGGCAATCTGCTGTGGCGTGATGAAACACCACATTTTGTTGATTTTGACGATTCGCGCATGGCGCCGGCAATACAGGATCTATGGATGTTGCTCAGTAGCCCGGAACGCCTGGAGCGAGAGCAGCAACTGGCAGAAGTTATCGCCGGCTATACGGAGTTCGCTGATTTTAACCCTCGAGAGCTGCACCTGATCGAACCGTTGCGAACACTGCGCATGTTGCACTACTGTGCATGGCTGGCACGTCGCTGGGAGGATCCTGCGTTTCCACACAGCTTTACCTTCTTTAATACCGAGCGTTACTGGGGCGAGCATATTCTGCAACTGCGTGAGCAGCTTTTCGCGTTGAGAGAGCCAGTGCTGAGGCTCATGTAAGGATCTGACTGGCTTTTCAATGAGTAGTATCAAAACCCTGGCCGCTCCGGTGGAGTGCGAGCTGGAGATTAAAAAATCCCGTTTCATCGGGCGTGTCGAGACAATCTCCGATCTGGATGAAGGGATGGCGCTTGTGGAGTCGTTACGCAAGCTGCATCCCGAAGCCACTCATGTCTGCTTCAGCATGTTGGTCGCAGGGCAGGTGCGTCAGTCTGATGATGGAGAGCCATCGGGTACGGCCGCAAAACCCATGCTCAATGTCCTGCAGCACAAACATCTTGATGGTGTTCTGGCTACGGTGGTGCGTTATTTCGGAGGCGTCAAACTGGGCGCCGGTGGTTTGGTGCGAGCCTACAGCCAGGCAATAAGCGAGCCATTGGGGCGGGCTGAATATGTTGAAATAAAACCTCGTGCTGAGGCTGTTGTCAGTGTGGATTTCGAGTATGATTCGCTGCTTCGCAGGCTGGCCAGAGAAGCGGGTCTGGAGATAGATGTTCATTATCTGGATCGTGTTTCCGCCAGGGTCTCAGGGGATGCAGTCGCGTTGCAAAACTGGCTGGAGATGCTGACTGAGCAGACACGCGGTACCGCTACCCTGGAACAGGACTCACTTTAACAGACTCATTTTTACAGGAAGCGTAAGCGCGATGAATCTGGCGTTGCTGTCGGTCTTTGTGCCGACATTTTTCTTTGTGTCGATCACCCCCGGTATGTGTATGACGCTGGCCATGACATTAGGCATCACTCTGGGTGTGCGCCGTACACTGTGGATGATGTGGGGAGAGATGCTGGGCGTGGCGCTGGTCGCATTGTTGGCCGTGCTCGGTGTTGCTGCTGTTTTGCTGGCCTATCCCGGTTTTTTCCAGGTCTTCAAATGGGTTGGCGGGGCTTATCTTTTTTATGTTGGTGTGCAGATGTGGCGCTCGCGGGGGCGTATGGCGATTCCTGAGTCGTCTGCTGTGCGCCAGACTGTCTCTGCATGGCAGCTGTTTGTGCAGGGATTTGTCACAGCCGTCGCCAACCCCAAGGGCTGGGCCTTCCATGTTGCACTGCTGCCACCTTTCATCAATCAGCAGCAGGCGCTGATCCCGCAGTTGGTGGTGTTGCTCGGCATCATCGTGCTCCTCGAATTGATCTGCATGCTGATCTATGCCGGAGGCGGCAAGGCGCTGAGGCTGTTTCTGCAGCACACCTCCAATGTGCGGTTGCTGAACCGTTTCGCAGGCAGTCTGATGATAGGTGTCGGACTCTGGCTGGCTTTTCTCTGACCTAATCCGTGATGCTCTCTGAAGTCACGGATATAGGTTAATGAGATCGCAGTTTTTGAGTTAGAAACAGAAGTGGGGTGTTCATTCTCGGTGTGTTCAGAGCAACCTATACGATGGGCAATATCTACAATATGTGCTCTTTGTTGGCGAATTTGTTTTATCATGTGAAAGTCCTCTCGGCTTAGCATGGCGACTCTCCTTTCCGGTTTTGTCACCTTCAAGGAAAGGCCCTGCGGGTCGGGAGAACAATCTATTCTGATGAATACGGACTTTAAGCTCTTTTGTTGACAATGGAGGGATCAGTGGCGAAGTATTCAGATTTGGCCGATGTACTGCGTAGCAGGATTGAAATGGGTCTTTATCAAGAGGGGCAGCGACTACCTTCTTTGCGGATATTGAGTGCAGAATATGGTGTTAGCTTAGGGACAGTACAGCAGGCTTATCGAGTTTTGGAGGAGGAAGGGTTAGCCGCGCCCTTGCCTAAATCGGGCCACTTTGTTAGTCGAAAGCAGAGCCTCAATTTGTTACCAAGGATGCGAGAGATTGAGAAACACCCACTCGATATACTGGAATGGGACGAAATCTATAAGGTGACTGCCAGTACACCTGACAAAGACGTACTGCAACTCGGGAGAGGTATGCCAAGGGTTGATACACCAACGTTACAGCCCTTAATGAGAAGTTTAAGTCACGAGGCAAAACGGTGGCAGAAGGACGGACTTAATTATGAGAATATCAAAGGTAACTTTGATTTAAGATCACAAGTAAGTAGGACATTAATTGACTCTGGATGTCAGGTTGATCCTGATGAAATTATCATTACTGCCGGTTGTCAAGAAGCTTTAATGTGCTCTATTCGAGCCATTTGCAATCAGGGCGATATCGTAGCGGTTGAATCTCCCAGCTTTCATGGTGCGATTCAGACACTGAAAGTATGTGGCGTAAAAGTCATAGAGGTTCCCACTGATCCGTTAACAGGGATAGAGCTGGAATCACTGGAGTTGATAGCTGAAAAATGGCCTATCCGAGCCGTGTTGGTGAATCCAAACTGCAATAACCCGCTAGGGTATGTAATGCCGGATGATCGCAAAAAAATTCTGGTAGATCTATCAAAAAGGTTTGGGTTTTCTATCATAGAAGATGATACATACGGTGATCTCACATTCCGATACCCTCGACCTAAGGCAATAAAGTCGCAGGACACGGAAGGTAAGATTATTCTTTGCGGCTCTTTTTCAAAAACGCTGGCACCTGGACTGCGGGTCGGTTGGATAGTTCCTGGCCGTATCTATGACAAAGTTTTGCATACAAAGTACATCAGCTCAGGTGCAACCGCGACAGCAAACCAAAGAGCTATCGCTGAATTCATGGGAAAGGGGAAGTATCAGATCCATCTTCGTCGTATGCGCGCGCATTACAAATCCAACAGAGATATCATGACGTGTTGGATATCAGAGTATTTTAATGCTCGCGTTAGGGTTAGTAGACCTGAAGGTGGATACTTTCTTTGGGTGGAGCTTCCTGACGGCGTGTCTGCATATGAGTTAAGTGATAAGCTAATACAAAAGAAAATACAGATTGCAACGGGAAAAATATTTTCATCTACAGGTAAATACGAAAATTGTATTCGTATAAATTATGGCGGAATATTAGATGAGCGTGTCGAATTGGCGATAAAAACTATTGGAAATTTGACTGTAGAAATGAATATATCAGAGCTCGTCCGTTAATGCGTATTATATTCAAACAGGTTATTCTCCTTCAGTGAATGGTAGATAACCCTAGTGCTGATCCAAAAAAAACAAAAAACACACCTACTACTTTAGATCCTATTATGCCAGCGGATGGTGATGTTATTTTTGAGGCTATCTTGGTCGCTACCACGGCATAACAGGAAAGGACCGAGAATTTTATCAATGCACTTAAAATCACGAGAAACGCAAAAAAATATAGATCTGGGGTGCCTGACGTCTCGAACTGTGGTAGAAGTGCTGCAAAATAGACGAGTGCTTTCGGGTTGCTTATCCCTATTAAAAATGACTGAGTCCACTGCTTCCACAGATTAGGTGCCTTTGGGTCTGGTTTATCTGACCTTACATTTCCAGTAGTCATCATGCTTTTATTGAAGGCCACGATTCCTAGATAAATAAGATAAGCGGCACCAGCAAGCTTTAATGCATTAAACATGGCTGGTTGATTTGCAAAGAATGCAGCCATGCCTAATGAGGATATCAAACCCATAATTAATATGGCGAATACATCACCTGTAAGTACTCCTATTGATTTAAGCGGTCCGTATTTTATGGAGTTATTTACGAGGAAAACTGTGGACGGTCCGGGTGATCCTGCCTGCACCATAGTAATCAGGATGAACGACAGCCACGCATAGGTTGTCATAAGGTAGCCCTCATCTGGTTGATTTTACTAATTTAGTCGTCGTAGTTTTCATCATCGACCAATCAATACTTTATAAAGTGACATTTAACACCTTGATTGACCGATCAGATAAGAACCAGTTAGTTGGTTTTTTAGGTGTACAGTTGTGAAACACCCATTCTGTATGGTTAGTTTTATTAAATCTGTACCATAATCTCTATGCCATCCATCAAGATGGTCCAAACATATAATGGATGGCTAGCTTGAGATAATGGAAACGTGGCTTTCATTCGGACGAGTAAGAGGGTTGGTGAAGGATGTGAATGAGCTAAGATTGCGACTCAGCAAGCTGATTCTCCATTGATGAGTGGTAGATTGATTCACTCTGGGTGTGTGTCACACTGTGGATGATGTGAGGAGATATGCTGGGGGCATGGTCCAGGTTCCAGCTGAGTAACAACCTCCCGACGGGTATTGATCCAATCGGGAGGCTATTCTGGTTTTTCTATTGTATTTCACATCATTGCACTTTATTCCACCGGAACCACAAACCAGACCTGATTGAACTCGTGCCCGGTGACATCACCCGGCTCAGTATCTCTAACCCAGGTATACAGCGGCATATCCTTATATGCCCACTGCTTTGAGCCATCGCTGCGCATGATGATGCTGAAGTCGCCTGCGGCCATTGCGCCATCACCCGCCATCAGCGGTGGCCAGTTGGCTGCACAGCCGTCATTGCAGTTTGATGTGCCGGAAGTGTCGCGGGTAAAAGTGTACAGGGTCATACCCTGCTGATCGGTCAGAACTTTTCCAAGAGAGGTGTCACCCACTGCAATCGGAGCATCACCATGCATATCGGCGATGAGCAAAGTGGATGTCAGTAACAGGCTGAAAAACAGTGCAATTGTCATTGAGTGTTTCATGATATTACCCATGTTATTGTTTAAAAACATTTACGCGCCCAATTGGGCTGTGGATCAAGTATAGGAAGGGAGTGTGGATTTCACACCTGATTCAGGGCATGATAATTTAATAATTTAGAGGGAGTTTGCGTTATAATGCGCAGCTCGACAGCCGGTTACGTGCTGTTCTGGTTCTCTTGCTCAGGAACTCCCTGAGCACAGGCGTGTCAGTTGGTGTTCAATCCGATCTGGAGAAAATGTGTGCGGCTACTGGCTATTCTTTGTTTGAATGTTGCTTTGTTGAGCGGCTGCGCAAACGTGCAGCGTGAGCAGGTGGCAGGTGTTGATGTACAGGATAATTCCAGAGAGGGTGTTGAGCAGGAAGTGCGTGCGCTTTTCGAGCAGCCCTTTATTGATCCACTGACTCGCTATCTGGAGCGCTATTCAACTGACCGCGCACGGGCTGGTTTTATCCGGCAGATCAGCGCAGAACGTGACAAGCGCTGTGCCGTTATAGCTGCGCGCTATGAGGAGCAGCCCAGGACCCTGGAATCCCTTGAGCGTTACCGCCGAGGCTATGATTACTCCTGTTCTGAAGATGTAGAGGCTTTTGCTGCATTGGTTCAGGCTGCAACCGGTTCGAAAACCCGGGCTCAAGAGGTGGCGTCTGATACTGATTCAGTGCCCGAATCGCTAACGGATGCGCAGCGAAATGAGTGTTATCTACTGACCAAAATCCGTAACTTCAATGAAGCCAGAGAGCTCTGCATCATGCCTGCAGAATCTGGTGATATGCGCTCCCAGCTCAATATGGCACTGATCTCGCAGGCGCTCCGAGATTATCCTGAGGCTCTGCGCTGGGCGCGTCTGGTGGCTGAGCGTTCACCGGAGGCGCGCTATGTACTGGGTCAGCTGTTCGCTAATGGTCAGGGTGTGATGCAGGATTATGCCGAAGCATTGACCTGGTTTCAGCGTGCAGCCAATGATGGTCATGCGGGATCTCAGGCGGCACTGGGCATCATGTTTCTGAAGGGGGAGGGTGTCGCTGCCAATCCACTGACGGCAAGACAGTGGCTGCTGAAGGCTGCGCGTCAGAATGATGGGCGTGCTCAGTACTATCTGGGTGAGATGAGCGAGATGGGTGTATTGGCAGAGCGTGACCCCATGCAAGCGCTTGCCTGGTATGACCTCTCCAACCGTAATGGCTACCGAGATGCCAGGACCAAGATGGAGTCACTCAGTAAACAGGTGGATCCTGAAAAATTCAGTCAGGCTCAGGCACAAGTGAGGCAGGTGCTCAGTGGTGGGCAGCAATGAGTCGTGCTGATGGACCTGTTCGTCATGGTCGTCTGCAACTCTTTTTGCAGACACTGCGCCATCTGAATCCCTCGAAGCAGTCGATAGTCTGGGTGCTCCTGCTGTTGATCGGGTTATTTATCGCCGGTATGTGGGTTATCTCAACACTGAATCTTAACTTCTCCCAGAAAGCGATGAGCGAGCTGCGTGAAGTGCAGCTGGAAGAGGTATTCTACGCCAATCTCGACCGCATCAATGCCCAGCATCGCCTGCTTGAAAACTACACTTCAGATCTTGCCCGCATGGGTGAGTTGTTCTGGCATCTGCAACAGCAAAGCGATATGCAGCAGGCCGGTGAATTTGAAGGTGCACTGCTCGAAAAGCTGAGAGACTTCCCCGATGTGTTCGGTGCCGGTGTCTGGTTTGAGTCTGGTGCGTTCATCAGTGGTGGTGTCTATCATGGAGCTTTTGCTTACAGAGGCGATACGGCTGATCCTGTACTGATGTCGCTGGCCGAGGCCGGGATAGTGGATTATCGCTCTCAGCCCTGGTTTGATCAGGCGGTGTCGGATAGTTGGTTAGCATCTGACCAGGAACAGCAGGATTTTTACTGGACGCCTGCCTATTATAATCCTGTGTCTGGGGCGGCGGTGCTGACTCTGGTCAAACCCATGTATGCACGCAGTGGACAACTGATCGGTGTTGTCACCACTGATTGGCATGCAGAAAGAGTGATTGATCTGGTCGGTCAGGTTGAGGTGACACCCAATACTTTTGCCTATCTGATTGATCGGAATAATCGGCGCCTGTCTGCCTTGAGTGAAATTGACGACAGCGAGCAGGCGCTGCAGGTCATGGATGTGATTTTGCAGGAGCGGTTGGTCGACTCTCTGAATGAGCGCATCCGTACGTTGTTACCCGGTCTGCAGCAGCGTGGCGTAACTATGCAGCATCATCAACTGGCGGTCGATGGACGTGAGTTTGAGCTGAGCTTTGCAGCCACCAGTGCAGATATGCTGTTTGGCATAGGTGTGCCGCGTGATGAGATAGATGCTGTGCTGCAGCCAATGCGGAGCAGTAATTTCTATATTCTGCTGCTGACTGGCCTGGTAATGCTGCTGTTGTCTGGTGTGATTCTCTACAAGGTGGTCGGGCTGATGCGTCAGCTGCAGGCCTCCTATACCGATGAGCTGACGGACCTGCCAAACCGTGCCAGGTTGCTGCTGGATTTCGGTAGAGAGCCAGGTGGTAGTCTGTTGCTGATCAATCTGGATGGTTTCAAGGAGATTAACGGACTGTTCGGTCATGCCTGTGGTGATTATGTGTTACGTGTGCTGGCTGGATGGCTGACAAGCTTTATTGACAATAATCGACGTCTTGGAGCGATGCGTCTGTATCGCCTGACAGCTGATGAGTTCGCGATTCTCGGGCCAGACAGCTCGCAGCAAAAAATGCAGAACTATCTGCAGGCGTTGAATGAGTATCTGCAGCGACGCAGTCTGACCTGGCAGGATCAGGAGATCACGATCGGGGTGACTCTGGGAGCTGCGATCCATCCACCGGAAGAAGTGATCGCATCCGTTTCACAGGACAGCATGATCACCTGGGCTCGCTTTGCACTGAAGCAGGCACGACTGCAGCAGAAAAATTATGTGATCTATGATCTTGAACAGCGCATTGAAGATGCCTATGAGCACAATCTGCTCTGGGCACGCCGTGTTAAACAGGCGCTGGAGGATGATCGTATCCTGCCGTTTTTTCAGCCGATCTATGATAACCGTAGCGGCAGAATCACTAAATTTGAATGTCTGGTTCGCATGCGTGACGAATCAGGAGAGATCGCCAGCCCAGGACAGTTTCTGGATGTTGCCAGGAAACTGCGTCTGGACAGACAGCTCACCAGAATCATGGTTGAAAAGAGTCTGACGACCTTCGCTGATACACCTTACGAGTTTTCGATCAATCTCTCCTATGCCGATCTGTTGGATCAGGATCTGAGCCGTTTCATCATTGAGAAACTGGATGAATCAGGGTTGGGCAAACGCATTATTTTTGAGATATTGGAGTCTGATGGTATTGAAAACTATCAGGAGGTGCGACGTTTTATTGATGAGGTGAAGAAGCGCGGCTGTCGTATTGCGATAGATGACTTCGGCACCGGCTATTCCAATTTTGAGCACCTGCTGCGACTGAATGTGGACTTGATCAAGATTGATGGCAGCCTGATACGCAATCTGGATACTGATCCAGTGGCTTTCAGCGTCACTCAGGGAATTGTCAATTTTGCGCGCAGCCTGAGTATGGAAACGGTGGCTGAGTTTGTCCACAGTGATAGTGTGCAGGAGAGGGTTCGCTATCTGGGTGTGGACTTTTCACAAGGTGCCTATTTCTCCATGCCACAGGCAGAGTTGGTTACAGTCGCTGCTGCTGAACCCGTTGTCGAGAAGGAGTAGTGTCTGGTGTTGTGATGGCTGGCAGAGCTAAAGAGGCTCATCCAGCCAGCGATACAACGTTCGCCTGCCAATACCCAGCAGGGCTGCAGCACGGCGTTTATTGCCGCCTGTTTCGTTGAGTACTCGTTTCACATAGCGCTTTTGTAACTGCTCCAGTGTTGGTAAGACGGCACCGGCGAGTAGATCATTATCCCCAGCAGACGTTATGTTGCGATCAATATCGTCAGAGTGTGATACCCGTGGATGCATCGCCTGCTCCAGCAGCCGAGCAGGAAGATGCGCTGGCTGAATCATATCGCTCTGACAAAAAGCCACGGCACGCTCCACTATATTTCGCAGCTCGCGCACATTGCCGGGAAAGTCATATTGATGCAGATGCTGCATCGCCTCCTGGCTGAACCCTGATATGGATTTTTTCTGGATTGCCGAGTGTTGCATCAGAAATCGCTGAGCCAGCAGTTCCATATCATCTGCTCGTTCGCGCAGTGGCGGTGACAGCAGGCTGAAGGTTTCCAGGCGGTAATAAAGATCTTCGCGGAATTCTCCTTCCGCAACCTTCGTTTTCAGATCACGGTGCGTGGCTGCCATGATACGAACATCCACATGTTCTTCACGATCAGTGCCGACCGGGCGTATGGAGCCATCCTGTAGGGCACGCAGCAGCTTTGCCTGGAGGGCAAGTGGCATTTCTGCAATCTCGTCCAGCAGCAAAGTACCACCGTCGGCCTCCTGCAGCAGTCCCTTGCGCTGTTTGCGAGCCCCGGTAAATGCACCTGCAGCATGACCAAAGAACTCACTTTCGAGCAGCTCCTGTGGGATACCGGCGCAGTTTACGGCCAGAAAAGGTTTGTCGGCACGGTCACTTTCAGCATGCAGGGCCCGAGCGATCAGCTCTTTTCCGGTGCCGCTCTCGCCATTGATCAGCACCGGGCCCTGTGCTCGCGCAATCACCCGTATCTGCTCAAACAGCTGCCGCATTGCAGGGCTCTGGCCCTTCATGTCGTGCATTCCCTGCTCATCCGCTGAAAGAGTGCGAAAGTGCTGCACTTCCTGGCGCAGCTCGCGGGTTTCCAACACTCTTTGTACAGTCAATACGAAGTGATCAAGGTCCAGTGGCTTGGTCAGAAAGTCATCGGCACCAGCCTGCAGGGCTTCCACCGCCTGGCGCACACTGCCAAATGCGGTGATCACGATGATGGCGGGAGGAACCGCCGGTTTACTTTCCATGATCTCATGTACCAGAGACATGCCATTTCCATCCGGCAGGCGCAGATCAGTGATGATCAGAGTCGGCTGTGTGGTGAGCAGTGAGCCTCGCGCTTCGGTGAGTGTTTTGGCGTGACTGATCAGCCAGCCATCGGACTCCAGTTCGTCCAGAATCAGTCTCGCCAGCGCCGGATCATCCTCTACCAGTAATATGGGGTTGGCTTGCTTCATGCGCTTGCTCCTGATGCTGGCTGATTCTCGTCGGCAGACTCTTCTCTGATGGTAAAGTGAAGCTCAAAGCGTGCACCACCAAGATGGCTGTTGTGTATCTCCACGTGGCCATGATGTTCGCGCATGATACGCTTGACGATAGCCAGCCCCAGGCCACTGCCTTCGCCGGGCGCCTTGGTGGTATAGAAAGGGCGGAAGAGGTGTTCAATCTGCTCCGGCGGGATTCCGGGTCCTGCATCTTCTACATACAATACAACACCATCCTCGCACTGCCAGCCCAGTGTGACCGGGCCATCAGGGCAAGCCTGGCAAGCGTTGCGCATCAGGTTGATGAGTGCCTGTTCAAGCATCAGGGCATCTCCTCGGATGCGACACGTTGGCCCCTCTTTAAGTTGAATCTGCAATCCTTCATCCTGCAGCTGCTTGCGTGCACGCGCGATCAGCGCGGCAACGTCCAGAGAGTGGGGTTGGGCCCGGACACTGCGCCCATAGGACAGTAGCTGTTCGACAATGGCAGTCATGCGTTGAGCCTGATGGCGAATATCTTCCAACTCACTGACATCCTGTGCTTGAGTATGGCGACGCAGCAGGCGCCTGGCTCGACCATCAACAACACTCAGGGGTGCCCCCAGCTCATGTGCAACACCGGCGGAGAGCTGTCCCAGTGCAGCGAGCGTTTCCGCCTCACGCAGTTGGCCGGAAAGGCGCTCCTGCTCTTTTTGCTGCTCTCGGGCCTTATTCTCTGCATGCTGAATCGCATCCAGCATCTGGTTCAGCTCGCTGGCCAGACGTATCACTTCGCGCGGGCCGTCTTCAGTGGCACGATGTTGTCGCTCACCGGACTCCACTTTGCGGATGCTGTCCAGCAGACGTTGCAGAGGTTGTCCGATCGCGCGTTGGTGGGTCAGGCTCAAAGCACCCAGAATCAACAGGGAGGCCAGTGCAAAACCGCCCCAGGAACGGCGTTTCAGCTGTTTCAGTTCGGCTTCGATATCACGTCGCAGTCGGGTGACCTGTAGCAGGCCGCTGGGCTGTCCGAGGCGATCGAACAGTGGCAGGAAGAAGGAGTAGACATCACGCCCGCGAATACTTTCATACTGAGCGAACTCGCCGTCAACGGTCATTTTCATCGCTTCGTCTGCCTGGCGACGTGTCGGGCTGACAGCGCCGAAGCTGATCAAGCGCTGCCCATCGGCATCAAACAGATAGGCACCGTAGACTTCGGTGATATCGAAGATGGAGGCCAGGCTGTTTTGCAATTGTGCGATGTCATCGCGTTGCAGTGCTTCGGTTACAGGCAGACGAATCGCTCTTGCCACTAGACTCAGATCTCTCTGCAACCGCTCTTCAGCAAAGTGGCCCACTACGCTGAGGGTCGCAGCAAGGATGACCGCCAGCATCAACAGTAGTGGTAATGCCACCTGCAACAGAAGTACTGAGCGAAGGCTGCCGGGGGTGAATTTCAGACGCATGCTTGTCCTGTAACTGCCTGCCAGAGGGTGCAGTCGTTTGTCGTTGATAGATGAAGGGTATATTTGGATACATGTGCCAAAATGTCACATGTTGAATGCTGGGTCAAATGAGCTTACTGGTTAGTGAACGGTTATTAGGGTTATTTATTCTGTATTAGTGGTAAATCATGGCATTATCTGCTGGTTATTGAGCATATATATGAAATGTATGTCTGATTGGTCAGCTTCTTATCCCCATCACTGCAAGAGGTTTCTATGGATAAAATGGATCGCAGAATTCTGTCGTTGCTACAGGTGGATGGTCGCCTGTCAAATGTTGAGCTGGCTGAGCAGATCAGTTTATCCCCGTCACCCTGTTTGCGTCGTGTGAAAAGGCTTGAGGAATCAGGTGTCATCACCGGTTATCATGCCGCACTGGATCGTACCCGCATTGGGTTGTCGATGACGGTATTTGTTGAGATACGGCTGGAAAATCATCGTGATGAGGCGAGTCAGATATTCGAGCAGACCATTCTGGATATGCCGAATGTACTCAGTTGTCATGTGATATCGGGTGCCGCAGATTATCTTTTGGAGGTAGTGGTCGAAAGTCTGTTGAGTTATGAGATCTGGCTGAAAACGGTACAGAAACTGCCGGTGGTGAAAGATATCAACAGTAACTTTGCAATCAGGACGGTCAAGACAGCCGCCGCCCTGCCGTTGGATTGACTGGGCTATATGGTTTATGTGCCATATACAGCTCATGTGTCATATGGGCACATGATTGTCGCCTGTGGGTGAAGTCTGAAGCTGGTTTGCTTAGCGTAAATCGTTGATAAATTGTTTTATAAACAATTGGTTACTTGATTTTTTATGAAGTTGGCACAATGCTCGCAATGCAGTTGAGTGATAGTTGGATAACAGGCGACACTGTTTCAACATTATTACTGACTAAGTGTTCAACTCAAGGAGAGAACCTATGAAACGACTCACAAAACTGATCATGGCATCCATTCTGGCTGGTGGTATCAGTGCTGCAACGATCGCACATGCACAGGACAGCGCTCCACAGACCGGGACGATGACACAGCAGGAAACTGTCTCTTTTGATGACGCTCAGTTGCAGACTTTTGTCAGCGTGCAGCCGGTACTGGATGGCATCCGTGCTGAATATGCTCAGCGTCTGGAATCAGCTAGTGATGCTGATAACGCGGCGGCTCTGCAGCAAGAAGCAGGTCAGGAAATGGTCAATGCAGTGCAGGAAGCAGGTCTGGATGTAAATACCTATAATCAGATCGCCATGGCCATACAGCAGGATACCGAGCTGCGTGAGCGTGTCGAGACCATGATGAACTGATCATAAACGGTCGAGTACTCAATCAGACTGTTCGTCCTCGATCAGTCTGATACGCTCACCTGCTGTAATGCCTTTCCTGGCAAACCAGCCTTGATTGACCTCAAGACCAAACTGCGCCGGTTGAGTGGCGCAGTGGGTCTCATCCGATAGCGGCTGCATGTCGAAGAACTCGATAATGCGGCCGTTACTGTCTATAAAGGCGACGGTGAGTGGTATCAGGGTATTACGCATCCAGAAGCACTGTTTATTCTGCGTATCCATAATGAACAGCATTGCACTGTTTTCTGGCAAGGATTCCCGCCACATCAGGCCCTGAGATCTTTGGGCTGGTGTTTCTGCAACCTCTGTATCCAACAGATGCTCACCGACCTGCAATGTCACGCGCTCGAACTCAACTGTCTGACGGAATTGTGTCTTGACCAGATGAGACGCATCACCGTTGGTCAGTGCGCTCAGGCTGATACCAAGCAGCAGCACGGAATTTTTTAAAAGTCGGCTGCCGCGAAAGTAACTCTTCAAACTATCGTTCGATGGCATGCAATCAGGCCTCCGCCGGTGCCTTGCGCTGCTGTTCACGCTTGGCCTGTTTCTGTGCCTTGCGCTGTTTTGCCTGTTCTACCGCTTCTGTACCGATATGCGCTTCACCGCGCTCCTTTGCCAGCTGTATCTGAAGCTCGCGTGAAGCAAAGCGCTGCTTCTGTTCAGGTGTGAGTTTGTCATGGCAATGCGGACAGCAGATCCCCTGAACATAATGCTCACTGGTACGATCCTCTACAGACAGAGGAGAGCGACAGCCTGCACAGAGCTCATAGTTACCCGGTGTCAGGTCGTGGTTGACGGTCACGCGATTATCGAACACAAAGCATTCACCCTCCCACAGTGATTCCTGAGCCGGCACCTCTTCCAGATATTTCAGAATGCCACCGTGCAGATGGTAAACCTCTTCAAATCCCTGCTCTTTGAGAAAAGCAGTGCTTTTTTCGCAACGAATGCCGCCAGTGCAGAACATCGCCACTTTCTGATGCTGTTCGGGATTGAGCTTGCTGCGAACATAATCCGGGAATTCGCGGAAACTGGATGTTTCAGGGTCGATCGCACCCTTGAAGGTACCTATCTTCACTTCATAGCTGTTGCGTGTATCGATCAGCAGTACTTCAGGGTCTGAGATCAGGCTGTTCCATTCATTGGGCTCAACATAGGTGCCGACCACTTGCTTCGGATCTATCCCCTCCACGCCCATGGTCACAATCTCTTTCTTGAGCTTGATCTTGCTGCGATAAAACGGCTGGGAATCAACCAGAGACTCCTTGTAGTCGATGCCGCTGAACCGCTCATCACTGGCGAACCAGTCTTTGAGCAGATCGATCGCTTCACGTGTACCGGCAACGGTGCCATTGATCCCTTCGCTGGCCAGAAGCAGGGTGCCTCGGATGGCGTGCTTTTCCATCAACTGGGTCAGGGGTTGGCGCAGCGCCTGATGATGTTCGAGGGTGACAAACTTGTACAGTGCGCAAACAACAATATTGGACATTCAAAAACCTCTCCAGCAGACCAGATCGTAAATCCGGGGCTGATAACGTAATGAAAGCAGGATGCTGAGACAGGAGAGCATCGTGCCGCGATTCGGTGCGGATTGTAGCATATCAACGCCACTTTGCCTGCCTGTGTACCCTGCTGGGCTGTATGCAAAATAACCTGCACCCATTTTGGGCTTTCAATTTTTTGCGCGCACCAAAATGGCACTTCCCACCTGTGAATGGCATTGCCCATCTGTTCGATACGCTTGTTTAATCCTTGTAAATCAGTGATCTGAAAATCTGGTATGAAAACTGCTTTGTCAATGCACAAATGCACTCAGCAATCAGGTTTTATGTACGGGTTTTAAATACAGGGTTCAGATACAGAGTTCAGATACAGAGTTCTACTTCGCTTTTCTAATAACATAACGGGGACTAACCGATGAAACAGATGAAACGTAAACTGGTAACGGCTTCATGTACCCTTGCTCTGTCAATTGCAGCTATCACAGCGCAGGCCGCAGATACCATCAAAGTAGGTGTGTTGCACTCGCTGTCCGGCACCATGGCGATCAGTGAAACCACACTGAAAGACACCATGTTGATGCTGATTGAAGAGCAGAACAAGAAAGGTGGTCTGCTGGGTATGCAGCTTGAAGCGGTGGTCGTGGATCCAGCGTCTGATTGGCCATTGTTTGCTGAGCGCGCACGTGAACTGCTGGAGCGTGATAAGGTGGCGGCGATCTTTGGTGCCTGGACCTCTGTTTCACGTAAATCGGTACTGCCGGTTGTCGAAGAGCTGAATGGCCTGATGTTCTACCCGGTTCAGTATGAGGGTGAAGAGTCTTCCCGTAATGTGTTCTACACCGGTGCAGCGCCGAACCAGCAGGCGATTCCAGCCGTTGATTACCTGATGAATGATCTTGGTATTGAACGCTGGGTGCTGGCGGGTACCGATTATGTTTACCCACGTACCACCAACCGCATCCTGGAAGCCTACCTGAAATCTCACGGTGTGGCAGAGGACGATATCCTGATTAACTACACGCCGTTTGGTCACGCTGACTGGCAGACCATCGTATCCGATATCCGCAGTTTTGGTTCTGCTGGCAAGAAAACCGCTGTGGTCTCCACCATAAACGGTGATGCCAACGTGCCTTTCTACCGCGAGCTGGGTGCACAGGGTGTTTCCGCTGAAGATATCCCGGTTATTGCCTTCTCGGTTGGTGAAGAGGAGCTTTCGGGCATCGATGCTGAGCCACTGGTCGGCCATCTGGCGGCCTGGAACTACTTCATGAGCGTGGACAGCGAAGAGAATGACACCTTTATAGATCAGTGGCATGAGTTTATCGGCAATACTGATCGTGTCACCAATGACCCGATGGAAGCACACTATATCGGTTTCAATATGTGGGTTGAGGCGGTCAACAAAGCCGGTACCACTGATCCATCTGCTGTTCAGGAAGCGATTATCGGTGTCACTGTTCCCAACCTGACGGGTGGCTATGCCACCATGATGCCTAACCACCACATCACGAAGCCTGTACTGATCGGCGAGATTCAATCCGATGGACAGTTTTCAACAGTCTGGCAAACACCCAGTACTGTAGTCGGTGATGCCTGGTCTGACTTTCTGGAAGGATCAAAAGACATCATCTCCGACTGGCGCAAGCCCCTGGAGTGCGGTAACTACAATGTTGTGACCAAAACCTGCTCTGGTCAGACATTCTGATCTTCATGCCAGCAGCCTGAGGGTTCAGAGGTTATCTGAATACCGACTGGCTGCTTTAAGCCTGTCCGGTTGATGGCAACCGGTCAGGATTTTTTTCAGCTCCAGGTATCCACCTATGACAAGCAGAATAATACGCTGGTTGATGGCCAGTGGGGCGATCCTTGCCTGCCTTTTTGTCAGTGTCGGGGCTCAAGCTCAAGCCCAGACTGATGATCAGGTCCTCCTTGAGGTACAAGCCCTGCTGGTGTCACCCAAAGCCCCGGATAAAACTGTCGCGATTGAGCGGTTGGCACAAGCCAATCATTCCAGAGCATTGGAGATCTACTCCCTGCTGCTGGACAGCCGTCTCTATTTCAATCGAACCGATGATCTTCTCTATATCATTGATAATGTAGCAGAAGGGTTGCCGGCTCTGGCGCTGTTGAGTCAGGAAACCAGCCTGATTGAAAAACGACGTGATTATCGACGTGTGGCGATCAACAATGCGCAGCGCACGCAGATCCGGCGCGTCATGGCTCAGACCGGGCTCAGTCATGAGCGGGTGGATGTACGTGTCGGCGCGGTGCAGCAACTGATGGGTGATCTGGATCAGGATGCACTGGCCCTGATTCGTGAGGCCTATGTGTCTGAAACGCATGCGCGAGTCCGCGATCTGATGGCAGTAGCGCTGGCGATCCACACACTGAGCAGCGATGACGAAGCGGCACAACGCGATGCGATCAGTGTGCTGGGTGGCTCGCTGGAGCCTCGAGCGCGTGTTGCGCTGGTCAGTTTTGCAGAAACGACCGAGCAGAGCAGGCTGAAGACCTTGTCAGAGCAGGCGCTTGTCGGGATAGATCAGCAGGTCAGGTTTTACAGAGGACTGGAAACTGTATTCTTCGGCCTCAGCATGGGCTCTGTGCTGGTGCTGGCCGCGATCGGGCTTGCCATCACCTTCGGCGTCATGGGGGTGATCAATATGGCACATGGTGAGCTGATCATGATCGGTGCCTACACCACCTTTGTGATCCAGCAGTTGATGCCGAACCATATTGGATTGTCAGTACTGGTGGCGGTACCCGCGGCGTTCATTGTCTCCGGGCTTGTCGGCATCGCGATTGAGCGCGGTGTGATCCGTTTTCTCTATGGCCGCCCCCTGGAAACCCTGCTCGCCACTTTTGGCGTCAGCCTGGTTCTGCAGCAGGCGGTGCGCTCGATCTTTTCACCGCTCAACCGCACGGTGCAGACCCCGGAATGGATGAGCGGCATGTTGCAGTTCAACCCAGTGTTTTCCGTTACCTGGAACCGGCTGTATATCATCTTCTTCTGCCTGATGGTGTTCTTCCTCTTACTGATGATCCTGAAGCGCACAGCGCTGGGGCTGCAGGTGCGTGCGGTATCACAGAACCGTGCCATGGCCCGCGCCATGGGTGTGCGCTCGGAGCGTGTCGATATGATGACCTTCGGCCTGGGTTCCGGTGTGGCCGGAATTGCCGGGGTTGCGCTGTCACAGTTGACCAATGTCGGCCCGAATCTCGGGCAGGCCTATATCATCGACTCCTTCATGGTGGTGGTATTCGGCGGTGTCGGCAATATCTGGGGCACACTGGTGGCAGGCATGACCCTCGGTGTTGCCAACAAATTCATGGAGCCCTGGGCGGGTGCCGTACTGGCGAAAATCCTGGTGCTGGTGTTCATCATTCTGTTTATCCAGAAACGTCCACGCGGTCTCTTTCCGCAACGTGGCCGAGCGGCGGAGGGTTAAAAGATGCTGTGGAAGCTGATTCGAGAAGACCGCGGCGGCCAGATACTGCTGGGGATACTGCTACTGGCGATCATCGCAGTGCCCTTGTTGAATGGCCTGCCATCCGATCATCCGTTGCATATACCCACCTATACCGTGGCACTGCTGGGCAAGTATCTGACCCTGGCACTGCTGGCGCTGTCGGTGGATCTGGTGTGGGGCTATCTCGGTATCCTGACGCTGGGTCACGGCGCGTTCTTTGCTTTGGGCGGATATGTGATGGGGATGTACCTGATGCGCCAGATCGGTGAGCGGGGTGTCTATGGCCACCCTGAACTGCCTGATTTCATGGTGTTTCTGAGCTATGACAGCCTGCCCTGGTACTGGCTGGGGTTTGACAGCTTCTGGTTCACTGTCGCAATGGTGATGCTGGTACCTGGGCTGCTGGCATTCGTATTCGGCGCACTGGCGTTCCGCTCACGGGTATCCGGAGTCTATCTGTCGATCATCACTCAGGCGTTGACCTTCGCGTTGATGCTGGCGTTTTTCCGCAATGAGATGGGTTTTGGCGGCAATAACGGCCTGACCGATTTCAAGGATATCCTCGGCTTCAGTCTGCAGTCGAATGAAACGCGTCTTGGACTGTTCATCGCCTCGGCCGTGGCGCTGATGCTGGGTTATCTGCTCAGTCGCTACATCATTCAGAGTCGTCTAGGGCGGGTCTGTGTCGCGGTGCGTGATTCTGAGTCGCGGGCACGTTTTCTCGGCTATCGGGTCGAGAACGTCAAACTCTGGGTATTCACCCTGTCGGCAATGATGGCAGGTGTAGCGGGCTCGCTCTATGTGCCGCAGGTTGGCATCATCAACCCGAATGAGTTTTCGCCGCTGAACTCGATCGAAGTGGTGGTGTGGGTGGCGGTGGGTGGCCGAGCCACGTTGTATGGCGCCGTGGTGGGTGCACTGATGATCAATTATGCCAAAACCTGGTTCACCACCGAGCTGCCGGAGGTGTGGCTGTTTGCCCTCGGTGCGATCTTTATTCTGGTTACCTTGCTGTTGCCACGTGGTGTGACCGGTTTGCTGCGACGTAAGGAGGCGGTATGAGTCAGTCGCTGCTGCAGGAAGTTAAAAACCGCGATCAGGTGTTCTCCTTTCTGCGCCCGGCTGAACAGCCGGCGCTGAATGTGGATAAGCAGATACTGCTCTATCTGGAGGGGTTGTCGGTCAGTTTCGATGGTTTTCGGGCCATCAATGACCTGAACCTCTATGTACGCGATGGCGAGCTGCGCTGCATCATCGGGCCCAACGGTGCCGGCAAGACAACAATGATGGATATTATCACCGGCAAGACCCGGCCCGATACAGGGTCGGCCTGGTTCGGTCAGACCATCAATCTGCTGGATCTGGATGAGCCCGCGATTGCGCAGGCAGGTATCGGACGCAAGTTTCAGAAACCGACCGTATTCGAGTTTCTCAGTGTCTGGGAGAATCTGGAGCTGTCGATGCCCTCACCGCGTGCTGTCTTCTCGGTGTTGCGCGCAAAACTGGATGGTGAGCAGCGCGATCGTATCGAAGAGGTGCTGACGCTGATCGCTTTGCAGGAGCAGCGTGAGAGTCGGGCCGGTAGCCTGTCGCACGGACAGAAACAGTGGCTGGAGATCGGCATGCTGCTGATGCAGCAACCGCGACTGTTGTTGGTGGATGAGCCGGTGGCAGGCATGACCCATCAGGAGATGGATCGCACCGCCGAGCTGCTGATCTCGCTGGCAGGGCGGCACTCTGTCGTGGTGGTGGAGCATGATATGGACTTTGTGCGTCAACTGGCAGGTCGTGATCGTACCGTGACCGTATTGCATCAGGGTAGTGTGCTGGCTGAGGGCAGCATGGAGCAGGTGCAGAATGACCGCAGGGTCATTGAGGTCTATCTTGGCGAATAAGTGGGAGAATAAATGATGCTGAGCATAACCGGACTCAACCAGTTCTATGGTGAAAGTCATACCCTGTGGGATCTGGATCTGACCATCCCCGAGAAGGCCTGTACCGTGCTGATGGGGCGCAATGGTGTGGGTAAGACAACGTTGCTGCAATGTATCATGGGGCATCAGAAGGTGCGTTCCGGTTCAATTCAGCTTCAGGGACAGGAGATGCTGAAAGAGTCGGTGGAGCAGCGGCCAAGAATGGGCATCGGCTATGTCCCGCAGGGGCGCCAGATCTTCCCTCTGCTGACAGTAGAGGAGAATCTGCAGATCGGATTGCCGGTATTGCCGCGAGGGCAGCGCCGTATTCCGGACTATATCTTCGAGCTGTTCCCGGTGCTGGCGCAGATGATGCATCGGCGTGGCGGGGACCTGTCCGGTGGGCAGCAACAACAACTGGCGATCGGCCGCGCACTGGTGGTCAATCCGCAGCTGCTGATTCTGGATGAACCGACCGAGGGGATACAACCGAATGTGGTGCAGGAGATTGGCGATATCATTCGCCGCCTGAATCAGGAGATGGGGTTGACGGTACTGCTGGTGGAGCAGAAACTGCCATTTGCCCGCAAAGTGGGTGATCACTTCTGCATTCTGGACCGTGGGCGCAAGGTGGCGCAGGGGGGGATGGACAGACTGGATGATCAACTGGTTAAACAGTATCTGACCGTCTGATGGTGTTTATGTAGCAATCAAGGATGTTCAGGCAAAATAAGCACCCAGCAACAACAGAGCTGAAACAGCTTCCATACAGACATGAAGCGGCAGCAGATGTTTCACTGGCCGCTTCATGCCGTATCTTGATCGTGAATCCGTGAGATATCCCGAAGGCCTTGGGTGAGACGCCGTGAATACGTCCCTGTAGGCTTAAATGCCGCATCCCTGCGGCATACACTCACCCAAAACCTTCGGGATATGCCTGCACATACAAGCAGTTGCCAGTGAAATCACGGATCCAAGTTGGTAACTGGATAAATACCCTTGATCCAGGCAATAAAAGTCAGTAGGCTTTTGCGCAAACAGGGGCTGGATTGCCCTAAAGGATGATTTTCTAATAAGGATATTATTATGCCAACCGTCTATTTCATTTCCCACGCATACCGCATTTCTGATCTGATTGACGCTGATGAAGAGCTCACAGCCGAGTTTCCCGAGCGAATAGCATAGGGATAAACGGTTTTGTTTATGAAGATCAAGTCTTCCGCGCTAAGTATCAACTATCTCCTGCTGGCGTCGAATCAGATAACCTCAATCAAAGGGGTGATTAATTGAACAGAATAATAGGTGTATTAGCGTCGATAGTACTGTCTTCTTGTTCGGTTGCGAGTGGCAATCCTATAGCTATGCCAGAAAGTGACAGTCAGCGATTGTTTGCCGGTAATACCAGTATGACTACAGAGTCCTTCTTCAAGGCATACATGAGCACAGATATAGAGCAGAGAAGGTTGGCGGAAATGTATGTGGTTGGGGTAATTGATAGCTCTGAAGGTGAGTTGTGGTGTGGGTATGGAATAGCTTCACCGGATGCTATACAGGAGCAGGTCTATACCGGATTGAAGAGAGCACTTGAAAACTCACCCAGACAACGTGCCTCAACCGCTATAAAATCCCAGCTTAAGGAACTTCTGCCCTGCAAGGAAGCAAAATGAAACCGACATTCTCTACACTGAAATCCAACTATTATTCTTCTAATGAACTTCAAAGCAACTACGTAAGCGGTGCTGATCTCTATGATGAGATGGGTATCGATCATGACGCCTTGATTCAGGAGAATCCAGCTTATGTGAATACCTGTGCTGCTCGAGTGAGCCTGGCGCTGTTAAAGTCGAACGTCACTTTTGTGGGGCGGTTAACGATCAGGTCAGGAGACTATGCCGGTAAAAAAATTGAAACGGGCGCTAAATTACTCGCGGATCAACTTAAAAAACCAAGCGTGTTTGGCATGCCAGAGATATATTCGCCAACCACTTTTCGCCAAAAAATAGTAGGTCGAAAAGGCGTGGTCTTATTCTGGAAAATATCCGGTTATGGAGGCGGACACATTGATTTAATTGATTCCTCAACAGCAAATGCCGTTTGTAGTTCTGGTTGTTATTATCAATCAAAAGAGATCTGGTTCTGGCCGCTAGATTATTAACCAAGTTGGTAACTTGTCATTCTAAAGTTTCAGCCACCCCTGTAGATGGTATTATGCCGCAATCGAGGAAACTCTGATTTTAAGGCATCACACCCATGTTCAAGCGTTGGCAAGCCCTGGATTCCTGGCTCAGTGAATATGCTGCCTTCTGGCAACCCGTTCCCTTTTACACACCTCAACCCGACTGGGCGATTCAATATCCTGAGCTTTACCGTGCATTACAGGGTTTGTCAGCGGAAGACTATGCCGAGTTGCAGCGCGATGAAGCAGCGACAACAGACTGGTTGATTGATTGGTTGCCGGCGTTATCACAGCGTGCGAGTTTGCTGGAAGGATTTTCGACGGATGAGTCGGCATCTCAGACGTCGGCCTGGGTGCTGACCGAAGCGCAGGCACCCCATATGCCTGAACGTAAACGTATACAGGCGGGTGTGCTGGCAGGCTGTTTACAGCCATTATCACAGCCGATAACGGACTGGTGTTCGGGTATGGGGCATCTGGCGCGTACGCTGGCTGCCGCCAGTGGTCAGCCGGTGACAGGGTTGGAGTGGAATCCAGAACTGGTGGATCGAGGGGAGCAGTTGATTCAGGCGAGCCACTGCCCGCACCAGGCGAAAGTGACCCTGCAGCAGCAGGATGTGCTGCAACTTCAGGCGAAGACAACGCACTGGCCTGACACGCCCCATCTGGTGGCGCTGCATGCCTGTGGTGATCTGCATCGTCATCTGCTGTATCAGGCAGCCATGGCACGCCAGGCTCGGATCAGTCTGGTCCCTTGCTGCTACCACTTGACCGCTGATACCCACTGGCAACCCTTGGCCGAAGTGACACGGCAATCGGCTCTGCATGGTCTGACTCAAGCCCAGATGCGTCTGTCTGTGCAGGAAACAGTCACGGCTCCAGCACGTGTGAGGGAGCAGCGCGAACAACTGAATGTCTGGCGCCTGGGATATGAAGCACTGCGCCAGTCTCTGGCTCAGGATGACACCTACCGTCCTTTACCCTCCAGCTCGGTCAAGCAGCTGCAACATGGCTTTCCAGCGTTTTGTCACTGGGCGGCAAGTCAGCATGCTGGAACCTTACCTTCGCAGGTTGATTGGCCCACCTGGCTGCAGCAGGGGAGGCGGCGCCATGCGCAGGTGCAACGGGATGAGCTCTTGAGGCATCAATTTCGCCGTCCATTAGAGCTCTGGTTAGTGCTGGACTATGTGCTGTTTCTTCAGGAAGCCGGTTACCAGGTCACATTGCAGACCTTCTGTGCCCGCGAGTTGTCGCCGAGAAACCTGCTGATCGAAGCGCGCTACCAGCACTAGAATCGCCGATTCAGGTCATTCGTAACCTATCAGCCTAAAGTTTCAGCAGCCTGAGGAGCCAGTCGGTATCCAGATGCGTATCCAGCATATCGGCCAGCCGGTCCAGTGAGGCCTCACGGTGTTGCTGATAGTCGACCCGGGTCTGCAACCTCTGGCCCGGATGGCCCTCGCCCAGAAAACCGAGCAGTGCAGAGCAGGCCTCGGCCTGATCAAAGATGCCGTGCATATAGCTGCCGATGATCTGACCATCAGCACTGATGGCGCCATCCCTCTGATCCGTTTCATCAGTCAGACTACGAGGAGGGCAGTGAGTCAAACAGCGATTCAGGGCGCTACCCTCACTGCGGCCGTTGTGGATCTCATACCCGCTGAAAGCTATTCCTGATTCGGTTGCAGAGGCAAAATCAGGGTTGGGGTTAGCTTCGGGTAACTGCAAAGTGCCACTGATATGGCGCAGTGTCTTTTTCTGCATCAGCTCGGTCGTCATATCCAGCAGCCCGAGGCCCTGACTGCTGCCAGGTTCACCCTCGACACCCAGTGGGTCGTGGATCGTCTGGCCGAGCATCTGGAATCCGCCACAGATTCCCATCACTTTGCCGCCATAGCGCAGATGGCGCTGAATCACATCGGGCCAGCCCTGTTGCTGTAGCCAGGCCAGATCCTGACGCGTGTTCTTGCTGCCCGGTAGCAGGATAACATCCGCTGCAGGGATCGTTTCATCCTGGCCGACAAAGCTCAGCTCCACGCCGGGGTGCAGGCGCAGTGGATCAAAGTCATTATGATTACTCATGCGTGGCAGGCGGGGAATCACGATCTTCAGTGCACCTGCGTCATGCTCACCGGCATCGGCGACACTGTCCTCGGCATCCAGCAGCAGTCCCTGCAGATAGGGCAGCACACCTAACACTGGTTTGTCGGTACGAGCCGTCAGCCACTCAAGGCCTGAGGTCAGCAGCGCGGGGTCACCACGGAAGCGGTTTATGATAAAACCGCGTGTGCGCGCCTGTTCAGATTCTGACAACAATGCCAGCGTGCCAACCAGTTGTGCAAAGACGCCACCGCGATCGATATCACCGACCAGCAGTACCGGGCAGTCGATCGCTTCGGCAAAGCCCATGTTGGCAATGTCGCGATCTCGCAGATTGATCTCGGCCGGGCTGCCGGCGCCTTCGGCGATGATGATCTGATGGCGTTGGCTCAGAGCCTGCCAGGCGTCCAGCATCTCTGTGCGGGCATGGGTCTTGAACTGATGATAATCGATCGCCTCCATATTGCCGTACACCTGCCCGCGCACGATCACCTGCGCCCCGCGATCACTCTGAGGTTTGAGCAGAATCGGGTTCATGTCGCTGTGTGGCTCAAGCCCGCAGGCCAGCGCCTGCAGCGCGGTGGAGCGACCGATCTCGCCGCCGTCGATCGTCACGGCGCTGTTCAGTGCCATGTTCTGCGGCTTGAAGGGTGCCACTGACACGCCGCGGCGGGCCAGCCAGCGACATAGCGCTGCGACCACCGTACTCTTGCCGGCATCTGAGGTGGTGCCCTGGATCATCAATGTGGTCATAGCTTACAACTCAAAACTTACAGCTCATGATTTACAGTTCTATCCCTTTCTGCGCCTTGATCCCCTGATCCTTGAAGGCGTGTTTGATCACCTTCATCTCGGTCACGGTATCGGCCAGGTCGATCAATAGCTGTGGTGCATTACGGCCAGTCACCACGACATGCTGATGTGCCGGGCGGGCCTGCAGATCATCTAGTACCTGATCAAGATCCAGATATTCATAGCGCAGTGCGATATTCAGTTCATCGAGCAGGATCAGGTCATAGCTCGGATCCTGCAGCATGTCGCGGGTGATCGCCCAGGCCGCTTCAGCGGCGGCGATATCGCGTTGCAGATCTTTCGTTTCCCAGGTGTAGCCTTCACCCATCACATGGTAGGTTACGCCGGGCTGTCGACGGAAGAATGCCTCTTCGCCAGTCTGAAAGGCGCCCTTGATGAACTGCACAACACCGACTTTCATATCATGCCCCAGTGCGCGGGCCAGCATACCGAAACCGGAGCTGCTCTTGCCCTTGCCCGGGCCGGTCAGCACCAGCAGTACCCCCTGTTCGTTCTGTGCCTCTTCTATGCGCTGGCGCATGAATGCCTGCTTGCGCTCCATGCGGCGTGCGTGGCGTTCGGGGTCGCGTGTTTTATCCTGCATCTTGTACCTCATATTGGGTGCGTGAAGGCAATAAGTATGGAAGACTGAACCCGATAGTTAAGAAAGTGTGGGTCATATTGATTCAGTCTCGTGCGGGGATGAAAATGGGTGTGCCATCAATCATTGTGGTGATCAGGCGCTGGTTATAGAGTTTTTCCAGTGCGGAGGGGATCAGCATACTCTGGGTGTCGCCCCAGCAGGCCTCTCCATCCGGGTAGAGCAGCAGAATCCGGTCACACCAGCGGGCGGCAAGGTTCAGGTCATGCAGGCACATGAACACCGCCTTGCCTGCTGCAGCCTGACGCGACAGCAGTTCGAGTACCGCGACCTGATGGTGGAGATCCAGATGATTGGTTGGTTCATCTGCGAGCCAGATCTCGGGCGCTTGTGTCAGCAGTGTGGCGATGGCAACACGCTGGCGCTCACCACCCGACAGGGTACTGACCAGTCGATCACTCAGATGCGCGACATCCAGTGCTTCAAGGGCGGCTTCCGCCTGGTTGATATCCTCGGCTCCCTCCATCTGCCAGGCAGACAGAAACGGATGGCGTCCGATCAAGGCGGTTTCGCGCACGGTGGCCGGGAAACCATCCTGACGCTCCTGAAACACCAGCCCCAGATGTTGTGCAATAGCTCGCCGTTTCAACGATGCCAGAGGTTCATCATTGAGTAGTATCTGCCCGGAGCGAGGTGGACGAAGCCCTGCCAGTGTATGCAACAGCGTGGTTTTGCCGGCACCATTCGGGCCCAGTACTCCCCATACCTGCCCTGGTTCCACACTCAGAGTGATCGCTCTGCCATCAGCACGCGCCGGAACATCAATGATCAGATCCTTCAGCTCAAGGCGGCTCATCATCGACTCCTGTACAGCAGGAAGAGAAAGGTAGGCACACCCAGCAGGGCGGTCAGCACACCCGCGGGCAGTTGTTCCGGCGCGATGATCGTGCGTGCCAGGGTATCCGCGAGGGTCAGCAGTGTGCCGCCTGCCAGAACGCAGGCGGGTAAGATCAGGCGCTGATCATTGCCCAGCACCAGACGCAACATATGTGGCACGATCAAGCCAACAAAACCGACACTGCCAGCGGTGGTGACAGCTACTGCTGTGAGCAGACTGGCCAGAATATAGATCAGCGCCTCCATCGGCTTCACGGCCACTCCCAGCGCAGCCGCCTGCAGTGGCCCTCGTGCGAGCACATTCAGGCTACGCCCGAAAGGTGTCAGCACCAGGCAGACCATCAGTAATACAATCAACGCAGGCCAGGGGGTTCTGGCGTAGGAGAGATCACCCATCAACCAGTAGAGCATACCGGGCAGGCGTTGTGGGGGACTCAACGCCAGCATCAGGGTGATCACGGCGCCCCAGCCGGAGGCGACGACCACGCCGGTCAATAGCAGACGCGACGGCGTCCAACTGCCGGTGCCATGGGCCAGACCAAACACCAACAGCGTGGCTGACAGGGCACCGACCAGTGCCGAACCTGAAATCAAAAAACCGCCGAGACCGGCCAGCATTGCTGCCAGCGCGCCGACAGCCGCGCCGCCGGATATCCCCAGAATATAGGGGTCTGCGAGCGGGTTACGCAGCAGTATCTGCATCAGTGCGCCGGCCAGCGCCAGCAGTCCGCCTGTGGCGAAGGCAGAGAGTGTGCGTGGCAGGCGCAATTCCAGAATCAGAGTGCGCTGCAGGTCACTGCCCTGGCCGGTGAAAACGGCGATCACATCCTGAAGCGGAATGCTGGAGCTACCATGCGCGATAGAGAAGATCATCGCCATCAGGGCAGCCAGTGACAGTGTCAGCAGGGGAATACCGATCTGTCTTGAAAAGGAGGTATTCCCAGGCTGTGGTGCCGCAGAGTGGTTTGAGGGCTCAGCGTCGTGCACGTGCTATCTCCAGCTTCTCGCAGAACAGCTGCGCGCCCGCCAGCATGCGTGGCGTGGGCCTTTGTATCAGAGAGGGTGGGATAAAAAACAGATTGCTCTGCTGTGTTGCCTGCAGGCTGCTGTAGTGAGTCCAGTCGGTTAACCATTCTTTATTCTCTTCACCCATACCGCCGGCCATAATCGCTTCCGGGTTGGCAGTCAGCACTGACTCTACAT
The DNA here is from genome assembly GCF_046271865.1 of Nitrincola salilacus. Lineage (NCBI taxonomy): Bacteria > Pseudomonadati > Pseudomonadota > Gammaproteobacteria > Oceanospirillales > Oceanospirillaceae > Nitrincola > Nitrincola salilacus. The sequence goes on along the minus strand of NZ_CP176580.1, from coordinate 4,240,996 downwards.
CAATGCGGGGAATCAGGCGGGGCAGGTCGGCAAATACATTCTCACCGCCACACAGCTCAATGACCTGATGGATCAGATGATCGCCATTAACCGTCATCAGTGGCTCCTTCCACACCTGATAGAAAACACTGATTGGTGAACTGTCTTGATAGCGCTGGCGCAGAGTATCAATGCCCTGACGAAAATCCTCGGCGACGGCCTGGCCGTGAGTATCAGTACCGGCGAGGTGTGCCATGCGCTCTATCGCGGTCGATACATCCTCAAAGGTACGTGGTTCCAGATAGAAGATGGGTAGACCCAACTCCTCAAGCCGTTCCGTCTGTTCAGCAGGATTGCCGGTCACCCAGCCGATCACCAGATCCGGCTGCAGCGCGACCAGGGTTTCCATATCCACCCGGGTATGGCTGCCCACCGAGGTGATCTGACGGGCTTTGGGAGGATAGTCACTGTAGGCGACCACCGCTACCACCTGATCACCGGCCCCGGCGGCATAGACCAGCTCCGTGGCACCGGGTGACAGGGCCGCGATACGCTGAGCCGGTTGATCGAGACACACCTGACGATCCTTGTCATCCACCACGCACAAAGCGTCTGCCCAGGCGAAGGGGATCAACCCGGTCAGTAGCAGGGCGGTGGAACATAGCTGTCGCAGGTGTGGCATTTGTATCGGTTCTCTCGCAGATTAAAAGCCAGTATAGCGCAGGGTCAGGAAGCCGCTGCGACCGGGGTTTTTGTAGTCCCAGCCACCGAAGCCACGGGTCGTGACATACTCCTTGTCAAGCACATTGTCGAGGGTGACAACCGCAGACCAGTTTCTGGCAAACTCCCAGCCTGCTCGCAGGTTGAGCAGACCATAGCCCGGCATCTTGTCATTGTTGCGTCGTGCATTGTAACGGCTACCCTGAGCAATGACCGTGGCACCGAAGGTCCAGTCACCCATTCGTGTGTCGGCATCCAGACGCGCACTTTTGCTGGTGCGGCGTTGCAGGCGGGTGTTGTCGGCACGATCGATCGGATCAGTACCGGTCAGGGCTGCACGCAGGGTCCAGTTCTGAATCTGTGTACCAGCCGCCAACTCGATGCCGCGAATCCGTGCACGGTCGATGTTCTGGGGTGAGAACAGGCCGCTGGGTGTCGGTGCCCAGTTGATCAGGTTCTTGTAGTTGGCTTCATAGATCGCCAGATCCCAGAACAGGGCTTGATACTGTCCGCGGGCACCCAGTTCAATGGTGTCGGAGGTTTCCGGGTTCAGATCCAGATTCCCGCTGCCGGGCCAGTACAGGTCGTTGAAACTCGGGGCGCGGAACGCTGTGCCGTAGCTGGCCCGCAGCGTGTGCTGCTGATCCAGCTCATACCCCAGAGCCAGTGCACCGGTGGTTTTGTCACCATAGACTTCGTTGTCGTCGTAACGCAGGCTCAGTTGCAGGTTGATCGGGTTAAAGTGGAACAGACCCTGACCAAACAGCGCATGGTTGTCACGGCTGATGGATCCGTAGCTGGAGGTATCCACCTTGTCCTGTACCAGTTCGATACCACCGATCAACTCATGGTGGCCCGCCCAGACGGTATTCTCCCAGCGCAGACGATGGCTCTTGGTATCAAAATTGTAACGAGAGGTCTCATAGCTGGTGTTGTCGTCACGTGATTCGCTGAGTTGCAGGCGTGATACCCAATGATCATTGAGCGGCAGGGTGGTATTCAGTCCCGCAACTTGAATACGGTAATCGGAATTGCCGCCGACAAACTCGGTATTACCACGGCCGCTCATGATCAGACCGCTGACATCGGCGCCATTGTCAAAGGTGTGGCCCAGGCGAACCAGTCCGGTGGTGTTGTCATAGCCCTTGCGGCCCTGACCTTCTCTTATCTCTATTCCATCGGTACGGTAGTGATTGGCAATGAAGTTGAAACGGGTATTGTCCTGATGACCGGAGAAACCGGCCATCGCCTGTTTCGAATTAAATGAACCGCCGCCGAGGGTCAGATCCACACGCGGCTCGCCCTGTCCGTCGGGTAGAAAGCCCTGAATGACTCCGCCGGAAGCATCTGCACCATAAAGGCTTCCACGTGGACCGCGCACGATCTCGAAGCGTTCAAACAACCCCGGAGTCAGAAACTGCCAGGAAGCGCCACCGGTAGTGGCAGTCTGCAGACGTATACCATCCACCAGCAACAAGGTGGAGTCGCCACCTGCTCCACGTGTATAGACACTGGTTGTTTTACCGAAGCCGCCATTGGAACTGAAATCCACTCCGGGCTGGCCTTTAACCAGATCTATCAGATCACGCGGCTGTTGCAGTCGAATCTGTTCCTGATCGATCACCGTCACAGATGCAAGTGAGTCATCAGCGGTGCGTGGAGCAAGCGTAGCCGTAACTACTATGGGATTGAAGCGTAAATCAGCGTCTAGTGGCGCGTCATGGTCGTGTGCGACTGCAGACAGTGGCAGTACTGACAGGCAGAGCATGGGCAGATGCTTTGCGTTAAAAACGGACTTGTTCATCGGGACGGATCTCATTCACACCATGCACACCCGCATGGTTGACATTAAGGAAAGCTGTCGGGAAGGAGATCAGGAATAGGGATAACAACAGACGTGTCTGGCCCTGCCTGGTGATCGCCCTCCGCAATCAGGCACAACATCACGGGCAGGTCTCCGGGCTGACAAGCGAAAAGCATGCTTTTCGACAGATCGCCTTCCCATACCTGAGTACAGTGGCGCAGGACCTGTCTTGACTTGAACACCGTTGCGGGGGCAGCGTCGGATATGAGCCGACTTCCCTATTAATCCCGGACGCTCGTCCTGGGAACCTGTGAAGGCGCGAAGGTTACCACTGCGTGGGTTGGATCTCAAGGAGACAGTGGTTTGGGGGGATGCAAACAACCCCACGCCTGTTTACCTTTAAAGCTCAAAGAAATGCCTCAACGGTTCCATCTGTTGATGAAGTATCCGGATGATAAGAATATCGTGCTCGCGCCGTCGGTAAAAAATGGTATGCCGTTGGTGATCATGGCGTCGAACCCCTTCAGCAATTTCCGGGCATTCAAGCCCCATCTGGGGTGAGCTCGTTAGAAGACGAAAGGTGCTCTCTAGGTCGTCGGTGTATGCGTCAGCTTGGCGAGTACCAAAATTAAGCAAGGTATATTCGTAAATGGCAGAGAAGTCATTTGCCGCAAGATTGGAAAGCTTATACATTGTGCTGTTGTTTCACCTGAGCGGCAATGTCGCGCAGAGTCATGTCACTTTCCCCACTTCTCTCTCCTGCTTCTACAGCGTTTCTCAGCGCTGCCGTCTGATTTTCCTGGCGCTCAAGTAATCGTAAGGCTGAGCGCACGACTTCACTGGTTGAGCCATAGCGTCCAGTCTCAATCATTTTTCCCACAAACTCGTCCAGTTGCGGGCCGATAGTGACGCTTGTTGTTCTGGGCATGATTTGACTTCCAGAGATGTGTTAATAGATAACACAAGCATAGCATTCTAGAATTGTGTGTCAAAAATAACGCTCGGTGCTCTGATTGCAGTCTGCCTGATGCTGTATTGAGGTGGATAGCCATCGCGTGCACTTTCATCCCTTTGAACTGATCACTCCATTAAGATGTGTACCTCAAGTGTAGGCCGGAGTGATATACACACACTTGACGCACACAAAACACGTGTGCCAATATGGCATACAAATGACGATCGAGGAGTTTGCAGCTTTTGTGGACTTCCGGTCTGCCTTTCCACCCTATTCGCCGGTGCAATCGTTTGCTGTGTCGGTGAATGATATGCAAGGATGCAAGACTCAAAGTGAGAGTGTGCATAATGGGTAATACACAACAGAGCTCTCAGCGGCTCGTGACCCGTGCCAGCCCTGAGGTGATTGAGCTGGTTCAGGACGCAGCGGATATATCTGGCGTGTCTGTCTCAGATTTTCTGCGTGAATGTGCAATACAGCGGGCCAGAGAGGTTATCTCTGCTCATGAGGCATTCACACTGACTGCCCGTGGGCGTGAGCAACTGATGAATGCGCTGGAAAATCCGGCTCCGATTAACGATAAGTTGCTGAAAGCGGCAAGGAAGCTGAAAGAGCATGGTGGATTCCATTCGACTTGAGCTTCAGGTGCTCGATGCCGCTGTTCATGATCGGGATCGATTTGACTGTAGCATGGATGGCCTGAACAAGTGGTTCAAAACTCAAGCCGCCAAAGCAGCAAAGCGCAATCTTTCGCGTACGAAAGTATTGGTGTCGCCGGCTGAGCCAGCGCTGGTGCTGGGCTTTTATACCCTATCCAACTGTATGATCCACTCCCTCCCCAGGTACCCCCAACAGGGTGCGCCGGCACTGCTTCTGGGGAAAATGGCGGTTGATCGCGCCCATCAGAGAAATAGGCTTGGCGAACAGTTGTTGCTGGCGGCTATCAGAGATACCGCTTATGTTGCAGTTGATACGAGGCTGCCACCTGTGATTGGGCTGGTTGTTGATCCAAAAGAGGGTGTGGCCGATTTCTATTTGGGGTACGGCTTTACCGAAGTTGAGATGAATGATGGAGCAGTACGTTTGTTTATGCCGGTATCGACCTGTTTACGTGTGGCTGAAGAGATACAGTAGTTAAGCAAGAGCTTAGTGGCGTTTATAGAGCACTAGCTTAGCCTTTAATCGCTCGTGCCAGTCCATGCCAGAGGTAGTGGACCTGATCGCAGAGCCCGGCGGCATCTTGGCTGAACCAGCCGTTGAGATCCCGCAGTTGGCGGTCGTGGGCATCGATCGGGACGATACCGCGTCCGATCTCCAGTAGGATCAGGCATACCTCTACCCCTTGTTCGTTTTCCGCCTGTTGCAGTGCCTGCAGTTCATGCTGTAGCGCCTGACGCAAGGTCATCAGATCGGGTGCATCTTCTGCAGAGAGTCTATCCCGCAGCCAGCACTCCCAGCCCTCGAGTACCAGCAGGTGATTGGGCAATACGCGTGTGTGCCAGCCCTCCGGAGAGTCTCCCTGATAGGCCGAGTGCCAGATCAACGCATCTGACTGCTGCCGCGCAAAAGCACGCTTGCCGCTGTGACTGCCGCCGATAATCAGTTGCATGGATCACTCTCTCTTTTAGGACTCGAAGGTTTCCACTCCAGCGCAGTACCAGCGAGCATCTGAATGGCGCGGTCTGCACGCTGCACCATGCGCTGATGTATCTGTTGCTGAAAGATCAGCCAGGCGCGCACTTGCGGATCTGTGGGGGGCAGTTCTTCATTCAGATCATTGGATACCAGCAGCAGATCCACCTGCATCCGCTCAGACTGTTGCACAAAATCATCAAGCAGGGACAGGCTTTGTGCTTCATTTAACGAACTGCTGAACATCACCTGGCTGCTCCAGAGGGTCAGGCAGTCAAGCAGCAGCGTGCTGTTCGGTTCGACCTGTTGCAGTGCTCGGGTCAGTTGAACGGGTTCTTCCAGTGTGATCCAGTGTGGCCCGCGTGTCTGCTGATGATGGCGGATACGTGCGCCCATTTCGCCATCGACAGGGGCGGCCGGGGCGGCAGTGGCCAGATAATAGAGTTTACCCCCTTTGCGCTGCTGGTTCTGGCAGGCCAGTGTTTCAGCCAGTGCACTTTTGCCGGAACGAACACCGCCCGAGATAAAGATCAGCATGCTCTCTCTCCCCGATTCTGCTCCCGCCAGCTCTGCAATGCCGCGAGCAGAGATTGGTTTTCCTCGCGTGAGCGGATCGCCAGTCGCAGCCACTTTCCGTTCAGGCCCGTGAAGTTGTGGGTATGTCGTGCCAGAATCCCCTGCTGCAGCAGATGGCGAAACAGTGCATCAGCGCTGGACTGCTCTTCAGCAGGAGTGTTAGCGTCCTGCAGCAGGAAAAAGTTGGCGGCTGGCGTGGGTATCCGGTAACCGAGTGCGTGCAGTTGTGGCAGCAGCCAGTCGGACTCTGTCTTGAGCCAGTGAGCGGTTGCCTGCAGAAAGGGCCAATCCGCCAGCAGCGGAGCAACCAGTTCAGCTGCCAGATGATTCACGCTCCAGGGAATCTGCCGGGCGAGTAGCCGCCGGATCAGATCGGCATGGGCGAGGATATACCCCAGTCTCAACCCCGGCAGGGTATAGAGTTTGGTCATCGAACGCAGCAGGATCAGGTGACGGGACTGATGTAGACAGGACTGCTGCAGATGTTCGACCAGGCCTGGTTCGCTCGGATGGCAGAAGTCGATGAAGGCTTCATCAATGATCAGCGTGCAGTGAAACTGCTCGGCCAGCGCCAGCCAGCGGCTGATGGTTTCTGCCGGAATCAGAGTGGCTGTGGGGTTGTTGGGGCGCGCGATCAGGATCAGGTCCTGCTGCCGGATCGCCTCGCTGATCAGCGCCTCATCCGGCAGAAAGTCAGGCAGGGGATCCGGCGGATTGTCATGTGGATCGTTTGGTATATTTAGACTTCCCGGAAAATGGCCAGGCATAAGCATCGGTTGCTGCAGCGGTAGTTGGGTGATGGCGATCTGGTAGTGGTCACAGGCACGGGCGTACTCACCGAAGGCCGGTTGCAGGATCGCGGCTTTCTGGCCGGCAAACAGTGAGGCCGCCAGAAAAATCGCCTCACTACCGCCATTGGTCAGACAGACCTGATCCGGCGACACTCCTTCACTGTCGGCGATGGCGCGTCGGGCATTTGTGTAGGTCGGGTCGGGGTAGAGTGCCAGCCCGGCGCTCAGACTCGCCAGCTGTGCGGCAACCCACTTTGGTGGTCCCAGCGGGTTCAGGTTGGTGCTGAAATCCAGTAACGGGTGATTGTCGGGCAGGCCAAAGTGTGCCAACAGAGCATTTCGCTGACCGCCATGTGAGGGCCAGGGTGCCTTAAGGTCTGACTGTAAAGGGGTCATACTACACTTGCTCCATCCACATCAGCCCCGTCCACTCCAGCCTCATCCATACTGAGCCTGCATAAGTGATATGCCACTGGTGATCAGCATCAGCAGCAGAAACACCATCCAGGCACCATGCATCAAGAAAATAGCACGATGGATGTGCACTTCCCGCAGTGGTCCCAGTGCCTCTCCCATCAGGTTGCGTACCGAGGCGACTCCCTGATAGTAGTTGGTGCCGCCGAGTTGTACTCCCAGCAGATAAGCCATCATCGCCTCAGGCCAGCCTGCGTTCGGGCTCGGGTGCATGGGCGCATCCCTGAGAGTGCCATGCCAGGCCTCGCGAGTGTGGCAGCCTGGAAACAATAGCCCACAGCACCAGAGGCACAAAGCGGTCAGTCGTGCAGGAATCCAGTTTGCGAGATCATCCAGTTTTGCTGAAGCATAACCGAAATCGTCGAAGCGTTCGTTGCGGTGACCGACCATTGAATCCAGCGTATTCACCGCCTTGTAGGCCAGTGCCAGCGGTGCGCCGCCGATCAGTGCCCAGAAGAGCGGGGCGGTGATGCCATCGACGGTGTTTTCTGCCAGCGTCTCGACGGTACCGCGGGTGATCTCTGCTTCATCCAGTTGCTCCGTGTCGCGCCCGACTACGCATGCCAGTGAACGTCTGGCCTGCACCAGATCACCTCGGCTAAGAGGTTCTGCCACCTGAAGGGCTGCATCTTTCAGCCCCTTGATGGCCAGCGCTGATGCCAGCAGCAACACCTCGGCCAGCAGACCGAGCCAGAGATGCAGGTGATACAGCGCAGACAGCAAGCCCAATACCAGCAGATAGGTAACACCCACCAGTATCAGTGGCAGCAGAAAACCGCGTCGACGTCGTGTGATGGCTGTGCCTCGGTTCAATCGCCGTTCCAGTGAACTGATAACCCTGCCCATCAGCACGACGGGGTGGGGCAGCCAGTCAGGGTCGCCGATCAGCAGATCGATGATGATCGCCACAACCACCAGGGCCAGTAGTGACAGACTCAGGGCTGGCAGCATAGCCAGTTAATCCTCTAAATGTGAAAGCGCAGTAGTGTACATCAGGGCACTCTGAAAAACCTGCCCGGTGCCTTTGGCAAGGTTTAAGACGTGTGATCTTCCTTTAATTTTTTCCAGCGCTGCTGGGCATCTTCGGGCATATGCCTGCTTGGTTCGCCAATCAGGTCCCTGAAGCTGATCGGCTCACCGCACTCAGAACAAACAACCTGAGGGCTGGTGATCTGGTTGCAGGCTTTGTGAGTCAACTCGATGGGTGGTTGGTTCTTGAATACCCACTTGTCTCCCCACGCGATCAGCGTCAGCAAGACAGGCCCGAGTTCATATCCCTTTTGGGTCAGGTGGTATTCGAAGCGGTTTCCCGTGTCGTATGGAACCTGTTCGAGTATCCCCTCTGCGACCAGCGTTTCCAGCCTGTCGGTCAGGACTTTTCTGGAGATGCCGAGGCTGTCCAGAAGTCCGCTGAAGCGATGATTACCGATGAATACATCGCGAAGAATCAGCAGCGTCCACCACTCACCGACAATATTCAGGGCTTGAGCGATGGAGCAATGCATATCAGAAAAATCGGTGCGTTTCATAACGGCCTGCTGTACTTGAACAAAGTGAGTGCTTGGGATATCTTAACAGTCTCTTAAAGAGACTTTATGGTTATCTTTAATCATAACTGACTGAACAGGTTTCATACACTCGCCAAGGCGACAGTCTGGGCGGGAATTAAAGAGGCAGGATATGCGAAGAGTCGTCATTACGGGTATGGGCATTGTTTCGAGCATTGGCAATCAACTGTCAGAAGTGACGGCGTCATTGAGAAACGGTACTTCAGGTATCCGACTTCAGGAGTCTTATCGGGAGCAAGGGCTGCGCTGTCATGTAGCCGGCTCAATACAGAACCTGAATTGTGAAGAGCGGATACCACGAAAACTCTACCGTTTCATGGGCGATGCCGCCGCTTTTGGATATGTCGCCATGGAGGAGGCCATCGCTCAATCCGGCCTGACTGAAGCGCTGATCAGCCATCCCCGAACCGGTCTGTTGATGGGTTCAGGTGGCGCCTCCACGATGGATATAGTCGAGGCGGCAGATATCTTGCGCTCAAAGGGGATCCGCCGTGTAGGCCCTTATCGTGTTACGTCCACCATGGGCAGTACGGTCTCGGCCTGCTTATCCACCTCCTTCGGGATTAAGGGGATGAACGCCACGATGACTTCGGCCTGCTCTACAAGTGCACACTGTATCGGTTACGGCATGGAGCTGATTCAGTGGGGTAAGCAGGATATTATTTTTGCCGGTGGTGGGGAGGCGGAGCATTGGAGTCAGAGCTGTCTGTTCGATGCGATGGGCGCTTTTTCCACGCGCTCTAATGATCAGCCAGACAAGGCCAGTCGCCCATATGATGCTGACCGGGACGGCTTTGTCATCGCGGGCGGCGGGGGCGTGGTGGTACTGGAGGAGCGTGAACACGCACTTCGTCGTGGCGCCCCTATTCTGGCTGAACTGGTAGGTTATGGTACCGCTTCGGACGGTTATGACATGGTGGCTCCATCCGGTGATGGGGCGGCACGTGCCATGGCGTTGGCGATGGAAACCGTCAATGCGCCTATCGATTATCTGAACACGCACGGTACCAGCACGCCAGCTGGCGACATTGTGGAGTTGGAGGCGGTGGCTAAGGTGTTCGGTTCAGACTTCCCGAGATTCAGCTCCACCAAATCCCTGACCGGGCACTCGCTGGGGGCGGCCGGAGTCCATGAGGCTATCTACAGTATTATCATGCTTAATGAAGGTTTCATGGCGGCCTCTGCGAATGTTGAAAACCTTGATCCGGGCGTGGGTGACTGGCCGATTGTACTCGAACGCCAGGAGACACCTCTGAGTCGAGTGATGAGTAACAGCTTCGGCTTTGGTGGCTCCAACGTCAGCCTGGTATTCTCCAGGCATGGCTGATTTAATTTCCTGAATGGACTTGAATCACACTGTTTGGCAGAGGTGCTGGTTTGACAGAGGTACTTGTTTGATAGAGAGCTGTCCGATAACACCGTTCAAGGTTGTTATTTTAGCGGCAGCGCCGTACTCTGCGACTTTTCCAACACTTGAAAAGATCAAAGGGATTGTCGTGAATCAGCCTTTATTGCCGCCTATCTTCCATGTTCAGCCGGTCAGCGCAGCGCTGGATGAGCAGATACAGAGTGTGATCGACAACAAAACCAAGCCTTTGGGTTCACTGGGCAAACTGGAAGCGCTCGCGGCGCAGCTGGCACGGATACAGCAGAATCTGTCGCCCCGGGCGGATGAGGTGATGCATCTGGTATTTGCGGCGGATCATGGTGTGTGTGATGAGGGGGTCAGCCCCTTTCCACAGGAAGTGACGGCGCAGATGGTGCTGAATTTTCTGCGCGGTGGTGCTGCGATTAACGTGTTCTGTCGTCATAATCGTGTTGGGCTGAAGGTGATTGATGCTGGCGTTGCTGCGCCTCTGCCGAGTCATCCCGATCTGATCTCTGTGCCGGTAAGAGCAGGTACGGCCAACTTTACCCTGCAGCCAGCAATGACCAAAGCCGAACTGATGAACTGTCTGGAGCAGGGCGCTGCGATGGTGGATACCTGGGCAGCGGATGCACAGATTCTCAGCCTGGGTGAAATGGGGATCGGTAATACCACGGCTGCGGCAGCCATTCTGGCATCGATGATGCAGGTGCAGCCATCCGAAGTGGTGGGGGCTGGTACGGGGGCCAGTGAGCAGATGCAGCAGCATAAAGCAGCTGTAATCGCGAAAGCCCTGGCACGGATACCACTCGGCCCAGATCAACCACTGGCTGTGTTGCAGCAGGTAGGCGGGCTGGAAATTGCGATGATGGTCGGAGCTTTCCTGCGTGGTGCCTCACTGGGCAAGCTCTTGCTGGTGGATGGATTTATTGCCACCAGCGCCTGGTGGATCGCCTATGCTCTACAGCCGGCACTGAAGCACTACACGGTGTTTGCACATCAAAGTGATGAACAGGGCCATACCCGTGCCCTGCAAGCGCTGCAGGTGACACCTTTGCTGCAACTGGATATGCGTCTCGGTGAAGGTACGGGGGCTGTGGCGGCAGTGCCGTTGCTGCGTCTGGCCGCGGCCTTTTTCAATGAGATGGCCTCCTTTGCCGATGCCGGTGTGAGTAACGCCTGATATGACAGCTTCCCTACAATGACAGCCACCCTGCAGCGCGAATGGCAGGCCTTCTGGCTGGCGCTGGGTTTTCTGACGCGCATCCCGATGCTGGTGCGCATCGACTATTCCCAGTCTTTGATGAATCAGAGCAGTGTCTACTTCCCGCTGGTGGGGTTGCTGCTGGGAGCCACCTATACCGGTCTGTATCTGCTGTTGAGTCAGCTGTGGAGCTTGCCTGTCTGTCTGCTGCTGGTGTTGATCTTTCACCTCTGGATCACCGGTGCTTTTCATGAAGATGGGTTGGCTGATTCGATCGATGCACTGGGGGGCGGTTATACGGTTGAAAAACGCCTGAGTATCATGAAGGACAGCCGTATCGGCACCTATGGTAGTGTTGCCTTGATTCTGGCGCTGGGGCTGAAACTGGCGCTCTGGCTATCGATCGACGGCCTGCTGATCGCCTTTCTGATCGTACCAGCTATTGCGCGCTTCACGCCGTTGCTGCTGATGCATTTCATGCGTTATGTCACGGATCCTGATAGCAGTCGCAGCAAACCTGTAGCGGAAAGTTTCTCCGGCAGTCGGCTGTTGCTGGCTGGGCTTTTCTGTCTGTTGCTGTCGCTGCTGACACAGACTCTGTTCTGGTCACTGTTGGCTGTTGCTGCCACGGCGCTGATCTGGGGTTTTTATCTGCAGCGACAGCTGGGTGGTTATACCGGAGATACGTTGGGTGCCAGTGTCATCCTTACCGAACTGGTGCTGTTGCTCCTGCTGGCCGTATAAAAGGGGGCTATAGAAGGGCTATGCGCTACTGGATTCGACATGATCGACCGGAGTTGCCGGATCACATCTGTTATGGCTGGCTGGATCTACCGCTGGCGATACCTGTCGAGCAGACCTTGCAGACTCTGCCGGAGCTGCCGCACGGGCTGCCGATTTTTACCAGTCCATTGCAGCGTTGCTGTCTGCTGGCTGAATCCCTAGCGGAAACCCAGTCCGAAACCCTGTCTGAGTCGATGGCGGGAAGCATTGAGGTCGAGTGTCTGACATCGCTGCAAGAGGTGCACTTTGGCCGTTGGGAAGGCGTGCGCTGGGATGATGTACCCAGAGAGGAACTGGATGCCTGGGCTGCAGATCCTTTCGGATATCAGTTTCCGCAAGGGGAGTCGGTTCCGGCTTTTATCGAGCGTATCAGATTGATGCTGAACAGCCTGCCAGCAGATGCGATCATCATCACTCATGCCGGTGTGATCAGGGCCGCGCTGCATCTGAGTCAGTCCATCACTCTGGCAGAAGCATTTGATCGCAGAATCGATTTTGCTCAGTGTCTGCGTTTCTGAGAAGAGATAACAGATGTTACTCAGCCAGTTAGAAGAGTAACCACCTGTTCAGGATCATTCCCGGCTGGGCATGGCGAGATACCAGAGCTGATCAAATCTGGCTTTCCAGTATCCCAGAGCTTTCCAGGGTTGTTTTGAAGTCAGGGGCGGGAGTGGATAGTGTACCAGCGCCACCTCCAGTCGCTGCTTTTCAGCAGGGGTCAGCGTCAGCATCTGATCCAGCATCACTGCATCCAGCCAGGGGTTGCCGAGGGAGGCGAACTCCCAGTCGATCAGCGTACAGTGATCCTCAGTCAGCAACAGATTACCCGGGTGCAGGTCGTGATGGGTCAGGCAGGCCTCTGCTGTCGGCCAGTCGGCACATTCTCTCAGCAGCGCCTCGCTGAGGGCGTTGATCTGTTCAACATTGAGCTCTTCATTATTGAGTGCTTCAGCGTTTAGCTCTTCAGCACTGAGCTCTTTAGCATTGAACTCATTAGCACTGAGGACGTTTTGCCGCGCTAGCTGCGCATACTGATGAATCAGCTCTGAATAGTTACACAGCGGCAGTGCCTCGCGGATCTGCCAGCAATCGATCACGGCCTGCAGTATCAACGTGCGCTGCCGGTCGGCCAGAGTCATACCGTCTTGTTGTATGGCAGTCATCGTCTTTCCAGGCGCTTCACGCATCAACAGGCCCTCACTGGGCAGGACGGCAACCAGCTCAGGTGCCCAGTGTTGCCCTTGAATTGCCTGCATTACTGCCACCTCACGCTCCCTGTCCACGCCAGGGTTGGTGTGACTGAACTGACGCCAGACATAATGGCCGGATGCTGTTGCAATCAACCAATGCGGATTGCCGGTACCCATACCGAGAAAGGTGATCTGCCCGGCATCAATGTGGTGTGTGGCAAGCAGTGCATCCAGCCCTGAGCAGAGGGCTGGTTGAGTCGAGGGTGCTGATTGATGCGAGTCCGGATACATTGGGATATACTGATTGCTGTCTTATCGGGGTGCCCTGCGGAAGGTGATATCACCTTCATGGTCTTGTCATCAAGGCCCGGGCTGAGAGTGTACACCCGTTGAACCTGATCCAGTTAATGCTGGCGGAGGGAATGAGATAGCGACGCTGTTTGATTTGCAGCCGCTCTTGTCACCCGCCGTCGGCCCAGTTGCCTATGGCCGGTCGTCATCCATGAAAATCACACCTCGTAATCTTGCCTGTGCTGCGTTGGCAACTGTTCTGAGCAGCACATCTGTATCTGCATCCGAACTGACCGTGTATACCTACAGCTCCTTCACCAGCAGCTGGGGGCCGGGCCCACAACTGAAAACTCTGTTTGAAGCCCAGTGTGACTGCAGTCTGACGTTTGTCAGCAGTGACGATGGTGTCAGTCTGCTTAATCGGGTTCGTCTGGAGGGCAGTAATACCCGGGCGGATCTGATCATGGGTATCGATGATGCTCTGATGTCTCAGGCACGTGAACTGGGGCTGGTGCAGCCGCACGGACTTGACCTGTCGGACTGGCCGCTGCGCGACGAGTTGAGCTGGGATGATGATACTTTCGTGCCCTTTGATTACGGTTATTTCGCCTTTATCTATGATGCCGAACGACTGGCAGAGCCAGCGACCTCTTTTGCTGAACTGCTGGCTTCCGATGCGAGTGTAATTTATCAGGATCCGCGCACCAGCACGCCGGGGCAGGGCTTGATGCTGTGGATCAACGCGGTACATGGTGAGCAGGCAGGCGAGGCCTGGCAGCAACTGGCCGCTCAGACCGTCACCGTCACCAAGGGCTGGTCGGAAGCCTACAGCATGTTCCTCAAAGGCGAATCGGATTATGTCCTGAGCTATACCACATCGCCCGCGTATCATCTGGTGGCAGAAGAGGAGAGCCGCTATTTGGCAACTGAGTTCAGCGACGGCCATGTGGCTCAGATCGAAGTGGCGGCGCTGTCCGCCCATGCGCAGCAGGTTGAGCTGGCGCAGCAGTTCCTGCAGTTTTTGTTGAGTGAAGAGGCGCAGTCAGTGATCCCTGTCACCAACTGGATGCTGCCGGTACGTGATGATATCAAGCTGCCGGATGCCTTCGATACGCTGATTCAGCCGACCCGTATCGGTTTCAGCCCTGAGGTGATTCAGCAGTCCCGACCGGACTGGATTCGTGAGTGGCGGAACGCGGTCAGCCAGTGATTCGATCATGAACCGCCCTGTACTGATCAACCTGCCAACTAACCGGACCGGGCTGTGGTTTTGGTTCTGGCATCGCTGGCCGATAATGCTGCCGGGTGCATTGGCGCTGTTGCTGATGCTGGGTATCAGCGTCATGGCCTTTGTTGCACTGGCTGGCTGGGGCGATGCCGGTGTCGATACGACACTGTTACAAGAGCCCTGGTTCTGGCGGGTACTGCAGTTTTCGATCTGGCAGGCGCTGCTCAGCGCACTTCTGTCAGTGTTGTTGGCGTTACCAGTGGCGCGTGCGCTGGCGCTGGATCATCGTCTGCCGGGCAAAAGCTGGTTTCTGCGCTGGTGCCTGCTCTGTTTCGTGATGCCGAGTCTGGTGCTGATCACGGGGCTGGTGGCGTTGTTCGGGCGCTCCGGTTTGCTTACTCCGCTACTGCCTGGTGGCTGGAATCTCTATGGTCTGAGCGGCATTTTGCTGGCTCATGTGTTTCTGAACCTGCCTTTTGCGCTGCGTGTGTTTACTTTTCAGTGGCGGAGCATTCCGCAGGGGGCCTGGAAAATGGCCGCGCAACTGGGGTTGAGCGGCTGGCAACGTTTTCGGTTGGTCGAGTTGCCAGCATTGCGTGGCGTGGTGCCGGCCGTTACGGGCTTTGTTTTCCTGCTCTGCTTCAACAGTTTTGCGGTGGTGCTGGCACTGGGTGGCGGGCCACGCGCGACCACGCTGGAAGTGGCGATCTTTCAGGCACTTAAATATGACTTCAACCCGCCTGAAGCGTTGTTTCTGGCCTGGACTCAATTGCTGGTCGCTGGTGGATTGTATCTCATGTTCAGTCGCTGGGGTGGCTTGCAGTGGTTGACGCCTCTGCAACCGGATAGTGGCTGGCGGCCACATCTGAGTCGCGCGGGGCGTATTGGTGGTGGATTCGCTTATCTGTTGTGCGTGCTTTTCCTGTCGCTTCCTGTGCTGGTCCTGATTCCGACGGCGCTGCAGGCCAACCTTTCGGCGGTTCCCTGGCAGGAGATGTTGCAGGTGAGTCTGCGCTCGGTAATTCTGGCGATCAGTGCAGCGTGTCTCGCGCTGCTGCTGGCACTGGCGGTGCTCTCCTGGTGGCGACGTTTCGCCAGTCCGACACTGCGCCGCCTGATCGAAACCGCGGCACTGCATCATCTGGTGATTCCCGGTATGGTGTTGTCGGTGGGTGTCTATGTCATGCTGATGCCCTGGCTCAACTGGCAGGAGTGGGGCTGGCTTGCCATTATCCTGCTCAATGCATTGGTGGCACTGCCATTTGTTTTTCAGCAGCTCAAACCTCGCGTGTTCGAGTATGATGCCAATTATCGACCGCTGCTGGCTGATCTGGGGTTGGGTGCCTGGCCGCACTGGAAACTGGTGTATGGCCCTTTTCTGAAGCCGGTGTTGCAACGGGTGTTTGCGATCAGTTTTGTGCTGGCGCTGGGTGATTTTGCAATCTTCGGCATCTTTGGCAATGATGAGTGGCGTACCCTGCCCTGGCTGATCTATACCCTGTCGGGCTCCTATCGTCTGGCAGAAGCCGCACTGGCCTCCCTTTTGCTACTGATGCTGGCACTTGTCGCCTTAAGACTACTGGAACGCAACCATGCTTGAAGTCCGATCTCTGCAACTGTCGCGTGGAGCCTTGAGCTGGCAGTATGACTTTACATTACAGCCTGCTCAGATGCTGGCGTTGATGGGGCCGAGTGGCACGGGTAAAAGCAGTCTGCTGGAGTGTATCGGTGGTTTTGTACCGGCTGATGCCGGTCAGATTCTGCTGCAGGGAGAGCCTATCCAGCATTTGCCTGCTGAACAGCGCCCTGTCTCCACACTGTTTCAACAGCATAATCTGTTTGAACATATCAGTGTGGCGCACAATCTGCGTCTGGGTTTCAATCAGGGGCGGCCCAGTCATGAGCAGTGGAGCAGGGTGGAAGCTGCCTGCGAGCACCTTGGTATCCGTGAGTTGCTGGATCGCCTGCCTTCAGCCCTGTCGGGTGGTCAGCGTCAGCGTGTAGCACTGATCCGGACCGTTCTGCGAGAGCAACCCGTGATTTTGCTGGACGAACCCTTCAGTGCTCTGGATGATGATACTCGCCTGCTGGCCGGGCAATGGGTCCGTGATGAGGTCAGCCGCAGTGGCAAGCACCTGCTGTTCGTGACACATATGCAGGCAGATGCCGATAGCTGGGCAGATCAGGTGATCAGTATTGGATGAGTGGGTGCTGAATGCTCGCGTGGGCTAAATAATTAACAAAAATAAAACAACAGATATAGGTATCAAATGAAAACAGGTCAGTGGATCGGCGCCATCATCGCCGTCATTATTTTCCAACTCATCGCACCCAGTTTTTTCGATCTGTCGGAAGGCTTCAATATTCTGCGCACCATCCTGTCAATTGTAGCTGCCGTGATGGGGGCCATGGTGGGTAACTTTGTGGCTGAGTCGATCCGCTCTAAAAAATGACCGCCTTGAGGCTATTTTTTCCCGGCTCGTTCAATGGCCTGACCGCCTTTCTGGATATCCTTGCCAAGTCCTTCCACGGTGTTACAGCCGGTAACGCCAAGTGGGAGGGCAATAATCAATACGAGCAAGGCGCTCTTCAGAGAAAAAAACAGGGCAGAAAATCTTTCCATCTACAGGCTCCATAGTCAGTAATACAGACTGTCATTCAAACGGTTATACAGTTGGGAATCAGGAACGGATTATAGGCATAGATGGACACGCAGGCCAGTGTCAGGCACAAGGCTACCTGCAAAGCGTTCAGCTCTGCTCTCAAAGAGTGATCCTGTGGTGCTGTGGTGCCTTGAGATCGCTCCAGGCTACTACAAGAGTCTCTTCAGACGGTCCGCTTAAACTGATGCCAGACTTTCTGTGCACCAATCAACCATGCCGGTGAAGCATTCCCTGTTCCGGCCAATTCCAGTTCCGGATGATGTCTGACCACCTTATCCAGTATCGGTTCCTGTACCTGATTCACATCCACAAAGAAGACATGCTGACCGGCTGCAAGTTTCTCTCTGAAGGGCTGAAAATCAACATTTTCCTTCTGAATCCCTACAAAGCCACCTTCCCATACGCAGAAGGCAAACAGAATTGCCGCCAGAAAGATAAAAGGCATCCACCCGACCCCGGATGCAGCCCAGTCATTGAGATAGGTTGTACCAAGAACCAGCAGGGCCAGTGTCAGGCCGATCAAAGCACCGATTTTACCGGAATGAGCGACATCTTGTTTCATCATCGCAGAAACAGCGGGCAGGTGGTGATCTTCCACATCGCGTTCATGATCACTCAGAACGTGAATCTGTTCCAGGCTGATGCCTTCGGCTTCCAGTTCATGTTCCAGCGACTCCAGATCATCCAGATTGTTACTGACATAATAGTGTCTGTTCATACATCACCTCACAACACTCAAATTGGTTAAATATTAACCAAATAAAGTATAGCATCAGACGATGATAGTGCTCGCGCTGCAAGCATGACCGAGGAGGTTATAACTTCAGGGAACCTGGACCACACCATTGCCAACCACGTTGGCCCGCAGCTCTATCCCGGAGCGCGCGTTACGCACTGTGATCTGCTCATTTATCCGACCATCTTCGAGTGCGATGCCGGGGGTGCGTATCACCAGTCCGCCGCGTCTGACCTCAATGGCAACGCTGTCGCCACGATTAACCGCCAGAGCGGCCTCCAGCATACGTGTGGTGATGACCTGATTACTGCCTATGTGACGCCGTGACAGCTTGCCGAGCAGGTCCTGCTCACGCGTAAAGTACTCTTGATTGAGGCGCGCGATGTCCTGCTCCTGCATTTTCAGATCGTCTGCCGAAATTCTGCCATGCCTGACGATGGGGCGTGCTGCAACAACGACCATCATGAACTGGCGAACCTGCGCAGTTACGTTGATACTCCATTGGGGTGTGCTGCAGGCCGCTCTTGCCGTGACCCGTTGCCCACTGTTGAAAGGTAATGTTATCGTCAGGGGGTGGCTGCAGGCAGGTAAGCTCAGCGAGTTGTTGACAGGTGTCACGTTGACTTCAACACGACTGCTGGGCAGGCGGTTCTGAAACTCCTCTGTGATGAACTGACTGATGGCCTGTTCAATCTCGTCGGCAGGTGTTGATGCCGAAATAACAGGGGAAATCAAAAAAGTGGCGAAAAGCACCATAACTAGTGTTAAATTAAACATATTCACATGTGTGCTCTGTCCTAAGTGGCTGAACGCAACTCATAAAAAGAAAGCTTGGGGTTGATTGAATCATGTCAGGTATCCTGGATAGTGTAAACCTACGTACTCAGATGGTCGGGCAGAACCGCCTGGAGCTGCTGCTGTTCAGTCTGGAAACATCGCAGCGTTATGGAATTAACGTGTTCAAGGTGCGCGAGGTACTGCAGTGCCCTGATTTGACAGAAGTGCCGAGGCAGACAACTGTTATCAAGGGGATGGCCCACATCCGAGGTGAAACCATTCCCGTGCTGGATCTGTCAGAGGCGATCGGTCGCCGGCCGATTCCAGAAGAGGATGAGCGCACCTGCTTTCTGATTGTGGCCGAATATAACAAGCGTACTCTGGCGTTTCTGGTACGCAAGGTTGACAGAATTCTGAATACCAATTGGGATCAGATCATGGCACCGCCGGCTGAGATAGGAACCGATAACTACCTGACTGCCGTATTTGAGCATGAGGGCAAGTTGATCGAGATCATCGATGTTGAACAGATCCTGGCTGATCTCTATCCTGCACCGACTGATGTCAGTGAGGAGGTAGCCAACAAAGATGTTCGCCAAGAGGCGCATCAGTATCATGTGCTGATATGTGATGATTCTGCTGTTGCACGTAATCAGATGCAGAAAAGTCTCGAAAGTCTGGGGTTGAAGGTGACGATCGCCAAGAACGGTCGCCAAGCCTGGATGCTGCTGAAGGATATGGCTGACAAGGATGTGGATGTGACAGAGCACTTTCTGATGCTGATCTCTGATATCGAGATGCCGGAGATGGATGGTTACACGCTGACCTCCATGATCAGAGGTGACAGCCGGATGCAGAAGATGCATGTTGTGTTGCATACATCACTCAGTGGCGGATTCAACGTCTCGATGGTGAAAAAGGTCGGTGCCGATGGTTTCCTGGCCAAATTCAACCCTGATGAGCTGGCAGGTGTCGTCGTCAGGCGTATGCAAGCGGTCAGATAACCTGACCCAACTTGAGGCTGATTGAGTGAAAAGCGGATTTACGATCTCAACTGACGAGTTCAGAAGTTTCAGCCAGTTCCTGGAAAAGAGCTGTGGTATTTTGCTGGCCGACCACAAACAGTATCTGGTTCAGAGTCGTCTGAACCGGATCATGCAGCAAGAGGGCTTCAGTAGTCTGTCGGAGTTGGTATCCAAACTCAGTCAGTATGGTGGAACGACACTGAAAGAGCAGGTTATCGATGCGATGACAACCAACGAAACGCTCTGGTTTCGTGACATCCACCCTTTCGATATCCTGCGTGATAAACTTCTGCCTGAGATGACGGGTAGTGGCTCTCAGAAGCTTCGACTCTGGTCCGCTGCCTGCTCGACGGGGCAAGAGCCCTACTCCATCAGTATGGTGATGGAGGAGTATAAGCAACTGAAGCCAGGTGCTTTAATGACGGCGCCGGAAATAGTGGCTACGGATATCTCAAGCAGTGTGCTGAATCAGGCGCGGCGTGGAGAGTACGAGATGCTGGCACTGGGGCGGGGGCTGTCACAGGATAGACTCAAGCGCTTTTTTCAACAGTCTGCTGATGGTGTCTGGCAGGTTCGGCCCGAAATCAAGAGTCGGGTCAAGTTTCAGAGTCTCAACTTGCTCGGGCAGTACTCAACGCTGGGGCAGTTCGATATTATTTTCTGCCGTAACGTATTGATCTATTTCTCTTCTGATGTGAAAGCTGAAATTCTTCGCAAGATGCGTAAACAGCTTAAAACAGGAGGGTATCTGGTTCTGGGTGCGTCTGAATCCCTGTCTGGCATGCCAGATATCTACAAGATGATCCATTGCCGTCCTGGTATCATTTATCAGGCGATTTGATGCCGCTTCTACTCTCCAGGTTTCCATATTTGCCGCTAAGGCGGTAATTCATTGCCGCTTAGGTGGCAATGAACTTTAAAAAATCCCCTTTATGCATTAAAAATCAATAATTTAATAGTTATGGTATGTCTTTTGCATTTTTCTGTGCAATATGAGCTTTATGCTGTCGTAAAAGAACTCAGAGGCAATCATGGCAATTAACTTCGATAATGCACTTGGTATTCATCCTGACGCGCTGTTATTGCGTACGCGCCGTAGTGAGATCATTGCGAATAATATTGCCAATGCCGATACACCGAACTTCAAGGCGCGTGATATTGATTTCAGTGCTGTGCTGAAGGGAGAGCAGGCGGTACAGGAACCGGTTGCCCTGAAAGGGACTAAAGCAGGTCATTTCTCTGGGTTGATAGCGCCTGATTTTGCGGCGGATCTGCTCTACCGCCAGCCACTCCAGCCCTCCATTGATGGCAATACGGTGGAAGTGCAGGAAGAGATAGCACGTTTTACCGAAAACTCTATCCGCTTTCAGGCATCCTTTGAGTTTTTGAACAGCAAGTTCAGTGGCCTTAATTCAGCGATCAAGGGTGAGTAATCATGTCTTTATCTAACGTATTCAATATTGCCGGCTCTGCCATGAGTGCTCAGACGATTCGTTTGAATACAACGGCCAGTAATATGGCCAATGCTGAAAGTGTCAGTTCAAACGAAGGTGAAACCTATCGTGCGCGTAAGCCAGTTTTTGCACTGCGTGCACCAGAGGAGTCTGTTTTGCAAAGTGGTGAAGCGGGTCTTGCGCCTGGTCAGGGCGTTCAGGTACTGGATATTGTTCAGAGCCAGGCAGCATTGCGTCAGGCCTATGAGCCGGACCACCCGATGGCAGATGAGCAGGGTTACGTGTTTTACCCCAATGTGAACATCATGGAAGAGATGGCCGATATGATTTCGGCGTCACGCTCTTTCCAGATCAATGTTGATGTGATGAATACAACCAAACAGATGCTGCAGAAAGCGCTGACGCTGGGTCAGTGATCAGTGTCAGGGTTAGCTATTAAAGTTAAATAGAGGGGCTCTCATGAGCACTATTAACGGTACTGGTCAAAATGTTTTTGACAAGATAAACCAGAATAACCAATCAGAAGCTCAGAAAGCCAAAGGGCCGGGCGACGAAAGTCAGATGTTCATGAAGCTGATGATTGCCCAGTTGCAGAACCAGGATCCTACGAGTCCGGCTGAGACAACTGATTTCATGCAGCAGATCTCCAGTATGACCATGGTTGAGAGCATGGCGAACATGAGTAATACGGTAGAGAGCATGAGTAACTCGCTGTTGAGTTCTCAGGCGGCATTGCAGGCTTCAGCGATGGTGGGGCGAAATGCTTATGTGAAAACGGATACCGGTATTTTGACTGAGGATCGTGCCGTCAGGGGCATGGTGCCGCTTGAAACCAGCGTGTCTGATCTGAAAGTGTCAGTCTATGACGGTGCAGGGAATCTGATAGATGCTGTGAATATGGGAAATCAGTCTGCAGGTGAGCATAACTTCGCCTGGGCTGGTTTGGATATGCCTCCAGGAAAATATCGTTTTGTTGCAGAGGCACGCCAAGGTGACGGTGAGTATCAGACAGTAGAGAGTTATATCGCACATACCGTCAACAGTGTGACGCTGGGGCAGAACGGTATCGGTATGAAAGTTAATACAGATGGCGGTTCGGTTGGTATCAACGACGTCAGACAGATTGGATAAATGAGAGGTTAGCCATGTCATTCAATACCGCCATTACAGGTCTCAAAGCCGCCTCAACCATGCTGGATGTTACGGGCAATAATATTGCCAACACCAGTACCGTCGGGTTCAAGTCATCACGCACTCAGTTCGGTGATATCTATGCGACATCGGTTGTCGGTGCTGGATCGAGCAATACACCGGGCTCTGGTGTGACAGTATCCAATATATCGCAGGACTACAGTGCCGGTACTATTGAGTTCACGAATAACAACCTGGATCTGGCGATCAATGGCTCCGGTTTTTTTCAGCTGGATGATGGTCAGGGTGGCGTAACGTATACCCGAGCCGGTAACTTTGAGCTGGACAAGGATGGTTCCATTGTTTCGCAAAGCGGTAAGTTTTTGCAGGGTTATGGGTTGGATGAGCAGGGAAACCGTCTACCGATCGGTAATCTGGCGGTGACCCAGAAAGAGAGTCCGCCAAAGGCAACGGAAAGCATTGATCTGTCTTTCAATATTGATGCTCGGGAGGATGCTTCCTTACTGCTGCCCAACTATGATAAGGATCAGCCGGGCTCTTTCACCTACACAACAACCGTGCGTACGTTTGATAGTTTGGGTAATGAACATACCATCAAATACAACTTTGCTGAACAACGACCGGTGCGTGAGTATTTCGAATTCACGGTCGGTAATATTGATGATGTGCTGGTCTCGGGTCTGGATGTGTCTACCGCGGGTGCGCTTGATCCCGCCAAGCTTGAGGCGTTGGCCGCACGCGATAACAGGATCGACCCTGAGTCTTTTACACTGGTTGGCGGTGTACTGCGTTTTGAACTGAACGCCTGGGCTACGGATGCCGGTGATGTTGTTGTCACAGAAGCAGCCACTGCTCTGATACGGGATAATGCGGCGACCCCACACAGGGATGCCAATGAGGTGCGAACCTATGATATCACGCCGGGGGGTGATGGTACGATCAGTCTTGGGGGAGTGAATATCACCGTTGACAGTACTCAGTCTCAGCAGGAGATCGCTGAGGCTATTGTCGCTCGTGAAGCTCAGATTCTGGATCGTAACCCTGCAATGGAGTCAGTCCAGATAGTGCAGACCGGCACTAACTACCAGATTCAGATCCGCTTTAAGGCTACTGAGGGTGATATTCCTGCTGATCAGTACCGTCCCTCAGTGACAACTGATGCTGGCTCGCCGTCTGAAGTAGGGTTTGGTACTGCGCTTCCAGCCGCAGGCACGACTGCAGCAGCTGACCCGAATGAGCTGATAGAAGGTGATAATTCCTTCCTCGGTTTTTACAGAATGTATGCTTACCTGAATGGTGAGGAGATTCTGGATCTGGGTAAAATCCGTGACTGGGGTGAACCTGGGGGCGGTGCCGAGGTGCTGGGTGGTGGTGGTGAAACAGAGGTGGGTCCGATCCTGATTCAGTTCAATCCGACCAATGGCCTGTTACGCTCCATCAATGGAGAGGCGTTCCCGGCAGGTGGCCAGGTGCCGCAGATCACTATTTCAGGTGCTGATCCGGCCAACCCATTGACGACCATTCAGTTGGATCTGACTAACTCTACCCAGTTTGCTTCTGCTTCCATCGTGAAGAATCAGCAGCAAGATGGTTATACCAAAGGCGACCTGATCGGCGTAACCTTTGCCCCAACCGGTGAAATGATCGCTTCTTTCAGTAACGGTCAGAATCAGTCTCTTGGTGTTGTTGCCTTTGCGACCTTTGAAAACCAGAATGGTTTGCAGCCGAGCGGTGATACCGAGTGGATCGCGACTCTGACTTCAGGTAATGCGATTCTCAACCCACCTGGTACCGGTCTCAACGGTACATTGCGTTCAGCGTCGCTGGAGCAGTCCAACGTGGATCTGTCGACCGAGCTGGTCAACCTGATTCAGGCGCAGCGTAACTTCCAGGCCAACTCTAAAACGCTGGAAACCGCGAATAACATTACACAGACGATTCTGAATATCTGATCTGATTTTCTGAATCCTTACGGGTGGCTCGGCACATGACTGCTGAGTCACCCGTTTTCGTTTTATGCCCTCTTTTCCCTATAGGCTCTGCGTGCGTCATTACGTCATTGCGTTATGGCACAGACTTTGCATTATTTCTTTGTAAATACTCTGGGCGGCAATTTTTTACCTTAGCTGCTTACCTTAGATGCTTACCCCAGAGACAGGAGAGATAATGGATAAATCACTGTATATCGCCATGACAGGAGCCCGAGAAAATATGCTCGGACAGCAGGTGCGTGCCAACAATCTTGCCAATGTCACCACAAATGGTTTCAAGGCGGATTTTGAGCAGGCACGGGCGATGCGGGTCTTTGGCGACGGGCATGCCTCACGCGTGTACTCCCAGAGTGAGCGCCCTGGTACGAATCTCAGCAGTGGAGCATTGATTGAAACCGGACGCAATCTGGATATCGCTATTCATGGGCCTGGTTGGATTGCCGTGCAGTCCCCTGATGGCACGGAAGCTTACACCCGCGGTGGGGAGCTGCAGATCAATGCCGCCAATGAACTGGTGACAGGCAATGGTTTGCCGGTTCTTGGCGCGGGCGGGGCGCCGATTGTATTGCCGCCGGCACAACAGGTAGATATCTCCTACGATGGTGCCATTACGGTTCGCCCTCAGGGTGACCCTGCGGCAGCCCTGGTTCAGGTTGATGTGATAAAAACGGTCCTGCCGGAACCGGGTACTTTTTTCAAAGGGCCGGATGGCATGATGCGTACAGATGACATGGTGCCTTTGCCGGTTGCTGCGGGCGTACAGTTACGCTCCGGCTATGTCGAGTCCAGTAATGTCAATGCGGTCAATGAGCTGACATCCATCATCAGCCTGTCGAGGCAGTTTTCGATGCAGGTGAAAATGATGAAAAATGCAGAAGAGAATTCGAGCGCGGCTGGCCGGATACTGCAGAACTGATTTGGCAGGACGGATGTGGCAGAACAGGTTTGGTAGAGAAGGTTTATAGGTACTTATTGCGTCAGGTATGGCGCTGAGTCGATAACAGAATTGGAGTAGATGTCATGCATGGTGCCTTACATGTTGCTAAAACCGGATTAAGTGCGCAGGACACTAATCTGAAGATCATCTCAAACAACCTGGCTAACGTCAGCACGGTTGGGTTCAAGAAAGATCGGGCGGTTTTCGAAGATCTTATGTATCAGATCCGTCGCCAGCCGGGCGCACAGAATGCTGAAGATGCTCAACTGCCCTCCGGTCTGCAAGTCGGTAACGGTACGCGTCTGGTCAGTACACAGAAGATGTTTCAGACCGGTGAGATGCAGGTCACCGATAACTCATTCGATATGGCGATCAGTGGTGGAGGTTTTTTCCAGGTGCTGCAGCCCAACGGTGAATTAGCCTATACCCGCAATGGCCAGTTTCACCTCAGTAATGAAGGGCAGATAGTGACTGCGGAAGGCTTTCCGCTGGAGCCGGAAATAAACGTACCTGAGGGGGCTGTCCAGGTATCGATTGGTGTGGATGGAACGGTTCAGGCTGTCATAGCGGGTGAGGTTGAGCCTCAGGATCTTGGACAGATAGAGCTGGCCAATTTTATCAATCCGCAGGGTTTGCAGGCAACTGGTTCAAATCTGTTTATCGAGACGGCCGCCAGTGGTGCGGCTCAGGTGGTCATTGCAGGCGAAGATGGCACTGGCTTTATCAATCAGGGCTGGATAGAAGGCTCCAACGTGAATGCGGTTGAGGAGTTGGTCAATATGATCACGACTCAGCGTGCTTATGAGATCAACTCAAAAGTGATCTCAACGGCTGATCAGATGCTGTCGTTCGCGACCCAGCAGCTGTAGTCAGTTTTAGTTAGCAGGTTTGGATAGCAGGTCTGAATAGCAGGGTTAAGTGAGTTGAATAGGGTGATGAGGTACGTGGCATGACAAGGGTTATCAGATCGACGCTGATGTTACTGGCAATCCTGTTGCTCAGTGGGTGTGTGAACAGCCCGCCTAAACCGGATAACCCTTACTATGCACCTGTGCAGCCACAGATGATGCAGGCACCGAAGCCGGTAAACGGAGCGATCTACAACGCTTCGACAAGTGTAGGTCTGTATGGTGATGGGCGTGGGCATCGTGTCGGTGACATCATTACCGTCAATCTGGCTGAGCGTACACAATCATCGAAAAGTTCGAGTACATCCGCCGACAAGAACACCAGTGTGAATGTCGGGGCACCCAATATCGGTGGTCAGGATCTGGCACTGTTTGGCAACCCACTGAGTGCATCAATCAGTGGAGGTAGTGCGTTTGATGGTACTGGCTCATCGGATATGAGCAACCGTCTGAGTGGCAATATCACCCTGACGGTACATGAGATCTATCCCAATGGAGTCATGCTGCTCAGGGGTGAGAAGTGGTTGACGCTGAATCAGGGGGATGAATATATCCGTGTTAGTGGCTTGGTACGGCCTCAGGACATCAATCCGGATAACACTGTTGACTCCACGCGTCTGGCTGATGCCCGAATCTCCTACAGTGGTACTGGTGCGACAAATGATGCGAACGTGATGGGCTGGGTATCGCGCTTCTTTTTCAGCCCGCTCTGGCCCTTTTGAAGCTGGCCATTTTAACAGGAGATATGTGAATGAAACGCATACTGATCACCGTGCTACTGGCGAGCCTCTATTGTTCATCAGCCTATGCTGAACGCCTCAAAGATCTGGTGTCGGTATCCGGCGTTCGGAGCAACCAACTGGTGGGTTATGGATTGGTGGTAGGCCTGGATGGAACAGGTGATAAAACCAACTTCACCTCCCAGACCTTCCGTAACATGCTGAATAACTTCGGTGTGGCTATTCCGCCGAATATCAATCCCAACTCCAAGAATATCGCTGCAGTTGCCATTCATGCTGATCTGCCACCTTTCGCTAAACCGGGTCAGATGATCGATGTAACTGTTTCAACCATCGGTGATGCCAAAAGTCTTCGAGGTGGTGCTTTGTTGATGTCACCACTTAAAGGAGCGGATGGTGAGGTTTATGCGATGGCCCAGGGCAGTCTGATAGTCGCGGGCTTTGGTGCCGAAGGGCGTGATGGCTCCCGCCTGTCGGTCAATGTACCCAGCGTTGGCCGTATTCCCAATGGCGCGTCAGTGGAGCGTGTGGTGCCGAATGCTTTTGCACAGGGTGACAGTCTGATTCTGAATCTGAACAACCCGGACTTCACTACGTCTCGCCGTGTAGCTGAGCAGATCAATGGCCTGCTTGGGCCAGATGTAGCGGCATCTCTGGATGCGACATCGATCCGAGTCAGAGCCCCGCGCGATGCATCGCAACGTGTATCTTTCCTGTCGGTACTTGAAAATCTGGAGGTGCAGCCTGCAGAAGAAACGGCCAAGATCATTATCAATTCACGCACCGGTACCATCGTCATTGGCCAGAATGTGCGGGTATCCCCCGTGGCTGTGACGCATGGCGGTCTGACAGTTTCCATTACGGAAGAGTTTGATGTCGATCAGCCTAATATTCTGGGGCAAGGACGAACAGTAGTAACTCCTCGAACGGGTATCGATATTGAGGAGGGGTCCGGCAGAATGTTTGAGTTTGCACCAGGTACATCCTTGCAGGATATTGTCGAGGCCGTTAATCAGGTGGGAGCAGCGCCAGGCGATCTGATGGCGATACTCGAAGCCCTTAAGCAAGCCGGTGCGCTACGCGCCGAGCTGGTGGTGATCTGATATGGATATTAATAAGTTCGGCCAGGCCAACCCACAGCTCTATACCGATCTGAATCAATTACAGTCACTGAAAACCAAGGCTAACAGTGATGAGAAGGCTGCACTCAAAGAAGCGGCACAACAGTTTGAGCAGCTGTTTCTGAGCATGATGCTGAAAAGCATGCGAGAAGCCAATGCGGCGTTCGGTGAAGACAATATCTTCAACAGCAGCGAGACAGAGCTCTTTCAGGATATGCTGGATCAGCAATCCACCCTCAATATGGCTAAGCAGGGCGGAATAGGCCTGGCGGATGTGCTTGTCAGGCAGCTCAGTCAGGGAATGGACATGCGTCCGGCAAAAGATGATGACGATGACAGCACCAGCAGTAAGTCTGACACAGAGCAGATGTTGAATCGTGCATTTGATTCAACAGCCAATGCGGCGGCATCAGCAATGCTGGGCCGCATCTACCAAAGCAGCAAGTCCGATGAGTCAGCTGAAATAGAAGCTGCCGAAGCACCAGATACTCAAAAGCAGGTTCAGGAGAGTGGTGTAGTAACAGATGAAACCAACCGTACCAGTGAATCTCTGCCAGGCCGCTTTGAATCACCGGAAGAGTTTGTTGAGGCTCTGCTGCCGCTGGCTGAGGCTGTTGCTGGAGAGCTGGGTGTCGATCCCAAGGTACTTCTCGCACAGGCCGCACTGGAAACAGGCTGGGGGCGGTTTATCACTCAGGATCAGCAACGCAGCAGTTATAACCTGTTCAATATCAAAACCGGCAGCCGCTGGGAAGGTGATCAGGTGCGTGTGTCGACTCTGGAATATAACCAGGGTATCCCTCAGCGAGAGATGGCTAACTTCAGGGCTTATGAATCCTATGAGGATAGCTTCAGGGACTATGTCAGCTTTCTGAAGAACAGTCCCCGTTATCAGATAGCGCTGGAGCATGCCGATAACCCGGCACGCTACCTGCAGGAGTTGCAGGCTGCGGGATATGCGACAGATCCGGCGTATGCGGACAAGATAGAAAGGATTTTTTCCGGCGCAGTGTTGGCGCAGGCCGGAACCGGTACGGCTCAAGAAAGTTAATCGCTGGCCGATAACAGGACAGCAACGTTAAAGCAGTTATTGTGCTGCTGCGGGAGTAAGAGATGGCTTCATTATTGTCAATTGGTGTTCAGGCGGTTCGTGCCAATCAGGCGGCGCTGGGCGTTGTCGGCAACAATATCTCGAACGTCAATACACCGGGCTATACGCGCCAGATTCCTCAGTTTCAGAGTGAGTTGGGTGGTGGTGTCAGGCAGGAGGCCACACAGCGCATTGCAGATAAATTCATCACCTCTCGCGTTTGGGCGGATAACTCCCGTTTTGAAGCAGCCAAGTATTTTGAAGGTATGGCGAACCAACTCGATAATACATTGGCCAGCGACAGTACCAGTCTGTCTCTGAAACTGGATGATTATTTCGCAGCCTTGCAGGGAGCGAATGATGATCCTTCATCGCTGACCAACAGAGAGCTCTTCGTTGCCGAAGCCAATGCAACCGTGCGCCGCTATAACGATCTGCATCAGCGCATCTCGGAGCAGAGCACGACGATTAATACCCGTATTCGTGAATTGGCAGAAGAAGTCACGAGCCAGGCTCAGCAGATTGCTGACTATAATGACCGTATACGTATTGCGCAGGCGGCAGGAAAGGAGTCTTTTGAGCTGCTGGATCAGCGTGATGAGGCGATCAAGGAGATGTCATCACTGATCGATATTCAGGTCATTGACCAGCCAACAGGAGAGGTCAGCATTTTCATCGGCAATGGGCAGCCACTGGTTATCGGTCAGACGGCCAATCCACTGGTCGCCCTTCCAAACGAGCTGGATCCTACTCAGTATGATGTGGGTGTGGTGATTGCCAATCGCTTCAATAGTCTTGACGGTATGATCTCTACTGGTCAGCTTGGTGGTGTTCTGGAGTATCGTGATGATGTGTTGAACAAGAGCCTGGATGAGCTTGGACGGCTGGCGATTATCTTTGCCGATACCATGAACGAACAGCACCAGAAAGGAATGGATCTTGATGGCAACATAGGTAAGTTGCTGTTCCGGGATATCAACGATGATGTTCTGGTCAAATCTCGCTTGCAGTCAGAGCATGCTGATGGGGGCGTGACCATTACCGATAGTTCAAAGCTTCGGGCGTCGGATTACCAACTGGTATTTACCTCCAATGAAACCTTCAGGCTGACACGCTTGTCAGATGGAGCGAGTTGGACTCAGGCGTCTTTCAACTCAGTCGGCGCTGATATTAATGATGTGAGTTCAGACAAGGATATCTATTTTGATCCTGCCAGTGGCGAACTACGCCTTGAAATAGATGGCTTTCAACTTGATATCAACAAGGCCGCACCCTTTACCACTAATGAGCTGATGATGGTGAGGCCGGTTAGAACAGGCGCTGAAGATATGCGTCTGGATATCAGTAACGGGCGGCAACTTGCACTGGCAACTCCAGTATCAATAGCGGCTGAAGCAGGAAACGAAGGGACGGGGCAGGTCAGCGTTCAGGTCAGTGATCTGGTGCCATTACAGGCAACACCTGAGAGCGCATTGATAAATTTGCTACCTGATGCCGATCACAGTATCAATCTGGTTAAAACCGCAGGTGGATATGATGTTCAGTTGCTGGATGGTGCGGGTGCAGAAGTGCTGCCGGCACCTTTGGTTGTGGATACAACTGACCCGCGAAAACTTGTGATCAGCAATGCGGATTCGACCCTACCCGGGGAGCTGGTTGTTGGGGTGCAAGGGGTGCCGGAGGAAGATGATGCATTCGTTATCAATTTCAACTTTGAGATCGACGGTGGAACGGGCGATAAAATCAATATAGGTATCTCCGATAACCGTAATGGTGTATTGCTGAGTGACCTGATGAGAGCAAAAACCTCACTCGAAGGCAGCTATCAGGAGACTTACGGTCGACTGGTCGAGCGCGTGGGGATCACAACCCGTGTCGCCCAGATGGATCGACAGGCCTCGGAATCCGTACTCAAGAACTCGATCAATCAGCGTGAAGAAACAAGTGGTGTCAATCTGGATGAAGAAGCCGTCAGGCTGATTCAGTTCCAACAGGCCTATCAGGCCGCAGCGCAGCTCATTACCGCCTCGCAGCGGACCTTTGATGCTCTGATCAACTCAATTTAAATGGGGAGGTAAGTGATGCGACTTTCAACCCAACAGTTTTACATACAGAATCTGGATAATGTGAACCAGAGCAATGCGCGGCTGTTCAAGGTACAGCAGCAGTTGGCTACCGGCCAGAAACTGTCACAGCCCTCAGATGATCCACTGGCTGCGACCCAGATCAACAAGTATGAGCGAGTCATCGCTCGAAATGACGTATTTACCAATAATGTCAACGTATCTGAACGCAGGTTAAGGCTTGAAGAGAGCACACTGACGGCGATCACCGAGTCAGTGCTCAATATTAAGGATCTGGCGATACAAGCGAATAATGGTGCCAATTCAGACAGCGATCTCGCTATCATCGGCGAAGAGATGCGGCAGATTCTGGGGCAGTTGGTTGCAGCAATGAATACCCGGGATGCTCAGGGTGAATATCTTTTTTCGGGCTTCAAAGGCGATACCGAACCCTATCAGCTCAACGTTGACGATAACTATGAATATAAGGGTGACTCCGGGCAGCGTTTCCTGGATATCGGAGAGAATGCCACCATTGCGGCTACTGACCCCGGCAGTATTCTGTTCGGTTCGGGTGAGGAGAACCTGCTGAATGTTGTCAACAGTATGGCATCACTGTTGAAAGGTGACAGGCCGTTGGATGCTGCGTTTAATACGATTACGGAAGAGGTGTCTGACCTTCAGGGGCAAACTAATCAGTTTTTCGAGACATTGGTGACCAAACGCTCAGAAATCGGCGCCAGGTTACGTGTACTGGATGATCAGCGTGAAGCCCTGGCTGATATTAAACTCTTTACTCAGAACACCTTGTCAAAATTCAAGGATACCGATTATTACGAGGCTACCAGTCAGTTACTCTTGGAGCAGAATGCTCTGCAGGCGGCTTATGCCAGTTTCGGCAAAATACAGCAGCTTTCGCTGTTCAATTATGTGAATTGATATGGTAGTTGAATCGCTGGATAAACTGGAAGCTTTGCTGGAGCAGCAGGTACAGGCGCTTAAAGCGGCAGATATTGAGAAGCTCACTGCGCTGGAGGCTGAAAAAGTTGAGTTGTTGCAACGATTGGACTGGTCTTCGTTGGCACGGCAATCGGATACTCAGTCGCGATTGCAGTTGTTGATTAAGAAGAACAAGTCGATAGCCGATCAATGCGTCAATATTCAACTTGAATTGGCCAACAAAATCTCTGAGTTTCAGCAGCATAACAAGGCCGCTCAGAAGTATGAGGACTTTTCCGGCTCCTGATACCGTTGGATCACGCTTCACTGATACCTGACAAGGACAAAAAGGCCGCAATGAGCTAAAGTTTAGTCAGCTTCTGCCGATATGTTCCCAATAGATATAGAATCGGCCGGATGAAAACAAGGTTGGCTTCTGGCTAACAAGCGGAGAGTGGTCATGGCAATTGAATCTTCTATGGGCGCCACAGGTGCTGAACGGGTAATGCCTCAGCAGAGTGATGTTGGCCTGCGTGCTAAAGTGGATGCCGGTCAGGTTGAGGCACGGGCGGTCGAGGCAGCCTCTCAAAGCACTGCGCAGAAAAAAACTGATCCAGAAGCTGAAGCCAATGCAGTGCAGGAAGCAGCCAAACAGTTGAGCGGTTTTCTTAATGTGATCAACAGCGACCTTAACATCTCCGTTGACCGGGATGTCAATGCAACCGTCGTCAAAGTCATCAACCGTCAGAATGACGAAGTGATTCGCCAGATCCCCTCCGAGGAGGTGCTGTCGTTGATGCGCAGAATGAATGAAATATCAGAACAGATGTTCGGTGATTCAACCGGTGTTCTGATCAAAGACCAGGCCTGATTCGTTTGTGCAGAGCGGTCTTAATTAGTTAAGTGGGGTGTAATAGTGTCTGGTATCTCTTTTTCAGGTGTAGGCTCAGGTCTTGACACTAAATCAATTGTTAATGCGTTGGTCGCAGCCGAGATGGTGCCACAGCGTGAGGCATTGAAAGCCAGACAGAGCAATATCACCAGTCAGCTCTCGGCTTTCGGGCGCTTGAAAAGCGCCATGACTGCATTCCAGACCACTTTGAATGATTTGCGCAAAGAAACGAATTTTCAGCATCGCTCGGCAACCCTGAGCAATGATAAGTATTTCAGTATCTCGACTACAGCAAAAGCGACTCCAGGTCAGTTCAGTGTCGAAGTGCAGCGTCTTGCAGAGCCTCAGAAACTGATCACGCAAGCGGGTGCTTTTGCCACTGGTGCTACAGAGGTGGGTACCGGTTCTCTCGATATCACCTCCGGTAGTGACAGCTTTACCGTTAATATTGGGGATGGCTCCAAGACGCTGGCAGGAATCAGGGATGCGATTAATGCGAGCAAAGATAATGATAGTGTCAATGCCTCTATCGTTAATGTCGATGATGGCTTTGGTGGAACAGAGGCTAGATTGATACTCACTGCACGTAACACTGGGTTGGATAATGTGATCACAGTGGTGGCTAATGATGCCGATGCCGGTAATGGCCCGAATGAGGGGTTGAATCGGCTCTCATCTGCGAACCTCGTGGAGCAGCAAGCAGCAGCAGATGCATTGATTCTGGTTGATGGGCTGTCGGCGACTCGCTCCAGTAATTCAATTTCGGATGTCATCGAAGGTGTGACACTGGATCTCAAAGAGGCAGAACTGGGTAAAGAGACTATTGTCACCATTGACATCGACAAGAAGCAGATTGGTGATAATGTTCAGAAGTTTGTCGATGCCTACAACGCGCTCAGGGGAGTGATGAAGGATCTGTCGGGCAATGAAAAGAGCGTCTTGCTGGGTGACTCCACACTCAGAACCCTGAGTATTCAATTGCGCAACGAAATCTCATCACCTGTCGCTACGGCCGAAAGTGACAATAATATACTCAGTCTCGTGGGCGTTACCATTGATAAAGATGGTCGCATGAGTCTGGATAGAACCAAGCTGGATAAAGAGTTAGATGCCAATCCTGGTTCAATCGCGTCTCTGTTTGCCAGTGAAGATGGTGTGGCGAGTCGCCTTTATGAAACTGTACAGAATTATACTCAGGCTGGCGGGCTGCTGGAGAACAGAACCAAGGGTCTGGATGCCAGAATGAAATCTGCCAATGCTCATGAAGAGCGTCTGGATCGCAGAGAAGAAAACCTGTTCACTCGTTTGACGCGTCAATATAACGCGATGGATTCGCTGGTTGGCAGTATCCGCAGTTCGGGTGATTTTCTCGTGGCTCAATTGTCAGCCATGAACAATAGCCGTTTTTAATCTGATTTTGTGATTTTCGGGGAATATATGAATAAGGGTATTAACCAGTACCAGCAGATCAATGTTGAAACCTCCCTGACCAATGCCACTCCGCACCGATTGGTGCAGATGCTGTTCGAGGGAGCTTTAAGCAGCCTGTCAGCGGCGAAAGGTGCGCTGAAAGATGGCACCTCCGTTCAGGTGGCTACTCATATGAAAAAAGCGGCCACCATCATAGCGGGCCTTGAGGAGGGGCTGGATTATGACAAAGCAGGCCCGGATGGGCGTGAACTAGTCAGCAACCTCGAAAACCTCTACCAATATATGCAGGATCAGTTGATCAGCGCACAGGTTGATCAGAGTGAGGCTAAGGTCGACCATATTATCAGCCTGTTGATAGAGCTCAAATCTGCCTGGGATCAGATCAAACCAGACGCAGCAGATACGGGAAGCGCGAGCTGATCTGTTTGAAGGAAAGTATTTTCCAAGGCGTAGCGAAATCTACGCCTTTGTTTTTTAACAGCAACTCTGTAGCGCTGCTCTACTCCCTCCATTGGTTTTGTTTCATCCCCTCGAAAAAAAATCAAAAAAAACCTCAAGCATCTTGATCAAGCGCCGATAACCTACTCACACAAGAGATAAAGTACGCACTTCTGGCGTAATGTGAGGAGATACAAAATGGCTAACGTCGTCGCAACAAACATGTTTTCACTGACCGCGCAGCGCAATCTGTCTACTACAGAAGGCGGAATGAAGACTGCGATGGAAAGATTGTCATCTGGTCTGCGCGTTAACAGCGCAAAGGATGACTCAGCAGGTCTGGCTATCGCAGAGCGTATGAATGCTCAGATACGTGGTATGAACGTAGCCATTCGTAACTCTGCTGATGGTATTTCACTGGCTCAGACCGCTGAAGGCGCCCTGCAGCAGGTATCTGATACTCTGCAGCGTATGCGTGAACTGGCGGTACAGTCTGCCAACGGTACGAACTCAACGACTGACCGTGCTAACCTGGACAAAGAGTTCAAGGACCTTGGCGCAGAAGTTGATCGTATTTTGGGTGCGACGCAGTTCAACTCCCGCGATATCTTTGTATCTGGCGCTGGTGCTGGAACAACCATTTTCCAGGTGGGTGCAAATAACGACTCAACGAACCAGATCAGCGTCACAACAGTTGCGCTTAAAACTGATGCAAAAATCACGGCTATCACTTCAGGTGGTACTATCACAGCGGCAGGATCACTGGGTGCGCAGCAGAGTGCAGCCCAGGCGATGATCGATACCATTGATACTGCTGTTGATGAGATCACCACTCAGCGTGCAACCTACGGTGCTGCAAACAACCGTTTTGAAGCAACCATCACGAACCTGCGAAATGCATCTGAAAACCAGTCTGCTGCACGTAGCCGTATCATGGATGCTGACTTCGCGGTTGAAACTGCCCAGTTGACCAAGTCTCAGGTACTTCAGCAGTCCGGTATTGCGATTCTGTCGCAGGCCAACCAGGCGCCACAGGCAGTGCTTGGGTTGTTGCGATAAGTTATATACTTACAATCCAACAGAAAAAGGCAGCGAAAGCTGCCTTTTTTGCTTCACTATGTCAGACTGGTACTATAGGTTGATCCCATATGAAGGTGAGGTATATATGAGTTTAGGCTGGTCAGTAAATCGCTTTGGTGAACCGTATCTGTATGAGATCAACAGAGTTAGGTTTATTGCTGAGCCTTCTGTGGAACAGTTTGATAGTTTCTTTGGGGGACAATTAAAGGCTGAAGGACAACTAAGTATTATTGTAGGATCTGATTCGGGATTGTTGATACCCTATATTGAGTCCTTTATTGATTTAAACCGGCGTAGTCGCTACCTAATAATCGAAGATGAGATGGTACTCGCTGAAATAAGAGATAAAATCAATATTCAGTCAGATCGGATCAAACTGATATCAATCGATCAGTGGGAGGAGGGGGGAGAGGCAATTGGTCTTAAGCGGTTTGTCTTTACCAATAAAATAACCTTACTGAAATCGCTCGGTTGTGATGATGGGCACTATGAACCCTATGCAGAGTTGTTTGAAAAAACCAACTCTCTTTACGCAAAAGACAAGCTCTTAATTGAGGCAAGTTCGATTGGAATGAAGCACTTCGTGATGCTACAGCTCCTGAACTCACCTGATCATGTGTATCAGGCGTGTGAACTGGAGTCATATTTAGCAGAGCGCGATGTTTTGATCCTGGCCGCTGGCCCCTCACTGGATCAGCTTGGGGATTGGTTGCTGGTAAACCGAGAGAACTTTACGCTCTTGGCTGTGACCCGTATTGCACCTTTTTTACAAAAATTAGGAATCAAACCTGACTTTTATGTAGCGGTTGATCCTCAGGAAATCAGTTTTGATATTTCCAGAGCAGCACTTTCAGACTCTGCAGAAGTCCCGCTCATCGCAGCAAATCATACCCATTTTCAACTGGTAAGTAATTGGTGCTCACGTGTATATATGCTTGATAAGCGTCTTCCGTGGGACTCACCTTTGAATGTGCAGAATTGGTCACAATCCGCGCCCACTGTAACTCATAGTGCAATTGCCGTGGCGGTTCAGGCAGGAGCCAAGCGAATCTTCCTGGGGGGGGTGGACCTTTGCTTTGATAAGGATATGAAAAGTCATGTCAGTGGTACGCCTGAGGCTAAAGCTGGTCCTAAGCTGAATGTATATACCTACCCTGTTGAAACTTATGCAGGCGAGATGGCCGAAACAGATCGTCATATGCTGCTGTCTATTCAATTCGCAGAACAGTTGGCTGAAGATGCGCGCCTCAAGTCTATTCCTATCTACAACCTTTCACAGCAGGCAGCAGCAGCAAAAGGGATAGAATTTATCAATAAGGATAGTATAACTGGGCTTCAGTCAAACTATCCTGCTGTACAGCAGGTGCAGGGTAACGAACAGGTTAACAGAAGAGCATATCTGGAAGCGATAAAAGGCGAGCTGGAAAGCTTTTATGACGTTATGGTCGGGCTAGAGAAAGAGCTCAAAGAGAGGTCCTTACTGGTAGGAAAGCTTTTTTCGCAGCAAGATATACTGAATACAAAGGTATGGCAGCGAATTAAAGATATTGACAGTTTGTTGGGCCAATTGGGTGAGTCAAGGAAAAGGTTCTTCACTATCTGGGGGTTTGGCTATTTTTTCAATGCATTAGATGGCAAAGACGCGGACAGCATCAGTGCAAAGGACCTGAAGGAGTATTTTAAGGGGGATTATGCTAATCATCTTCAGATTGCAGCAGAGTTAAAAAAGACACTTAAATTTGCGTTAGACAAGTGTAATAGAAGGCTG
Source organism: Nitrincola salilacus (assembly GCF_046271865.1). NCBI lineage: Bacteria > Pseudomonadati > Pseudomonadota > Gammaproteobacteria > Oceanospirillales > Oceanospirillaceae > Nitrincola > Nitrincola salilacus. The sequence goes on along the minus strand of NZ_CP176580.1, from coordinate 4,203,230 downwards.
GATGAGCTTGCACCGGATGATCTGGATAGATTGGCGAGTGAGTGGGAGCAAGAGCTTGAGTTTTTCCGCCCGGAGATTGTTGCAGGCTATGTTCCGTCGCTACGTGGTTCTGCTAAGTTAGAAAAAATTAAACAACACCTCTTTGAACAGTATGGCATGCTCTCAAAAAAAATAGATGAAAGAGAAAGTGCAAGATACCATTTATTTAATAACGAAGGAGCTTTAATTACACGAGCTCTGGAGTTATTTAAACGCGGTTCTGTAGAGTTGTTAGGCAGGCTTGGTGATATAGTAATATCAGAAAATAGTAAGAATAAAAAATACTCATCCGCACTATTATCTCTTATTAATGGGTATAAGTTTGAGCTTGAAAAGAAACCAATGGATGCGTTGGTGGAGTATGAGAAAGTCATTGACAAGGGGGGGCGACCATGCCTGATTCCGGCGCTGAAGCGTGTGCTTGTTTTAAGCAACCAGCAGAAGGATTATGTGCAGTCCTTGCAAGCGATCGAGTGTATCAGTCTTTTAGATCCATCCTATTTGAAAATATATGCAGAGTTTCTATTGAAACTCGGATCGGTACATGAAGCGCTAGATAAGTTTGCAGATTATAATCAGGCTTTTCCGGGTGATATTGATGTTCTTGCGCGTATTGCAGAAGTTTACCATGAGACAGGCAATATAGATCAGGCAGAGGAGATGATTACTAGTCTATTGGCACTATATCCAGAACATCAGTCAGTGTTAACTGTTGCAGCGAAAATAAGTCAGAAAAGATCGAGTGAAGCAGGGGCATGATGGAGGCGGTCAAAGAAAAAATAGCTTTGGCCGCAATGCGGTGGCCTTTCCTTGCGCCATTTATCACTTTAGATATGGCACTGGACTATGACGTAACGGGTGATACACCAGCACCTGTTTTGGTTTACCAGAGCAAGCATATGTCCAGTGCGATAGATCCCAGGACAGAGGCATCGGTGCAGGCTTCTGTCATCCCTGTTGAATGCAAGGAGGCTTGGGTATACGGTGTTGGATCTGGGTTGGTGATAGAGCAGTTATTACAGCGCCCGATAATCGAGTGTCTGAATGTGGTGGTATTCAATCGACAGTTGCTTGCCAAGTCCTTGGCTGTATATGAGCACACATGGCTGAGTGATCAGCGAGTAAATATATTCTATGCCGGTGATCTGAGCTTGCCTGGAAAGCCATTTGCAGCGGTTTATCCTGAATTACAGTTGGCCGAGGTGGCTGCCCATCCACTGCGCGATCGTGTGATGACAGAGTTGGATCACCGTTTACGCAGCCAAAATCTGGCACGGCGTCAAATGGCGTACGATCAGCCAAACCTGAAAAAGAACGAGATTTTTATCCGCCAAGATGATGATATCAGGAAGTTTGAAGGTGCTTATAAAGGGGGGTGTGTAACAGTAATAGCTGGTGGGCCCACTAGTAGCGAGTTCCTGGCTCAGCCTGTAGCTTCTGATTGCCTGGTGGTAGTATCTACTGCTTTGAAGGCAGTGCTGCTTGCAGGTTTACGGCCAGATTTTGTGATTGCGATAGATAGCCATCCAGACATGATTAGTCATTTTGATAGTGTGGTAGATCATTCATTGCTGCAGAATACGACTCTGCTTTATGCCCCAACTGTTACTCCGTCTATTTTGTCTGCCTGGTCAGGCCCAAGAGCTGTATTTTATCTTGAATCCCCTTTGTTTGATCACTTGGTAAAAGAGATTCCCCATACGAAGCTATTTTGCTCAGGCACAGTAACGCATTCTGCAGTTGCATTTACGGCTCTGCTTGGAGCGTCTGAGGTTCGCCTGGCAGGTGTGGACTTTGGCTTTCCTGGTGGTATAACACATGGAGAAAACATGAATGGACACTTGATTAAAGATTCGCAAGCAGAGGTTGTCAATGGCAGAGGTGAAATGATCGCTTCAACCCCTGCGTTGATAGGCTATTTACGAGACCTTGAGCAGTACATAAAGCAGTTCCCGAATATTTGCTTTTTAAATATGTCAGCTCGGGGGGCTAAAATTCACGGTGTGGATTTTTTCTATGCAAGATAATGGAAGTAAGCTAGTCAGTGATGCATTAGAAATCGCATATTTTTTGCGTGTTGGCGAAGTTAATTATGCATATGGCCTCTGTCCTGATTTTATAGATTGTTTAGAAATGGATCTTGCTGAAAAACAAAAACTAAAAATAGAAAATGTATTGCAGGCGATGCTAATGGCTCAAAAAAATAATAACACTGTCTGGTTTGCCGATCTTATAGAGTATATGTTGGTTCCAAATTTAGTTGCCGATGGAGAGGTGAAGTAACATGATAACAACGCCGAGGTAGCTAAAAATATTGTGCGATCAAGAATTGAATATCAGTACTTTTTTATATAAGAGTGGTTATTAATCGCATTCATGTGTGCTCCGGGCTTAAAAAATTACAGGAATAGACTAGAAATATGCAGTTCAGATAAAAGGCATTAGTAGCCTATTCAAGTGTCTGCGATATTCTTTGTCTAAGGATTGAATCTGGCATTTTTATCAATACTACAAGGAAATCAAGGAAGCGTTGCACAAATAAGCTTGGTGGTGTTGGGTTAATGACAAAAAAACCAGTATGTTATTGGCCGAAAAAGCTAAAAAACGATATATTGTGGTGCTCATTTAAGCTGAAGGATCTTGTATAAATGTCTAAACAACAATTGTATTCTTTTTTCATTGATTTCTTTGAAGCAAGAGGTGTTACTTTACCGAGCTGCATAGAAGAGTTTGAATTTGTCAGCAGTGGTGTTTTAGATTCATTTGAGTTACTTAGCTTGATAATGCAGATAGAACTTGAATTTTCAGTATCTATTTCTCCAGAAGAGTTGTTGGATGAGAAAAATAAGACCTTAGGTGGATTAATTAATACCATTGAGGAAAAACTTTAATGTTTGCTTTTCGCATTAGCACTGCCCAAGGGATTGGGCATTTTATGCGCTGTAAGTGGCTTGCTTTAGCGCTTCAAGAGCTTAGTTATGAGGTTTGTTTTTTGCTCAATGAAAATCCAAACATTGTACAGTTGGTTGAGGCTTTGCCGTGGCCAGTATTCACGTTACCATTGTTGTCAGAACAACAAGATGCAGTAAAAGTCTTAAGCCTACTTGAGACTTTTGAAAAGCCGTATCAAATTATTATTGATAGCTATACCTTAGGTTTGGTTTGGGAAAAGTTAATTAAAGCTGCCGGTATAGATGTCATCGTTATTGATGATTTAGCGCGCGAACATGAGTGTGATTACTTGATTGATCAAAAGGTTGTCGCAGATATTGATAGTCGCTATCGTAATAAGCTACCAGCGCATTGCCAATCATTATTAGGACCAGAGTTTGCTTTGTTAGGACCTGATTACCGACAAAAAATTGTCAAAAGTGATTTAAGGAAAAACTTACTTTTTTCATTAGGGGGCGGAGGTGATTGGCGTTTATTGACGCCTTTAATTAAAAAGCTTATACCTCAACTCGATTATGACATTAGCGTGGATATCATTATCGGGCCGCAAGCTATTTACACAACTGAGCTACTTGAGTTTTCTAAACACCATAAGCAAGTTGAAATTATCTGCTCACCAACTAGCTTGTTTCCGTATTATCAAAAAGCACGCCTTTTTGTGGGTGCTTTGGGGACTTCATTATACGAGCTATTAGCGACAAGAACACCTGCGTTAACCTTTTCTATTGCAAGTAATCAAGATAACACGCAAGAGGACTTACAGCAGCTCGGTCATTATTTTCATGTCGATAATTTTTTACAATTAAATAGTGATCGTCAAATTAAGTTGATTACTACTTTATTAAAGAATAGTAATCGAGTTGAGGGGCTTATAAACCGTTCAAAATATAAGATTGACGGTCAGGGGGTGAGTCGAGTTGTTTATTATTTGACGCAGCATAAAAGTGAATATATTTCTAGTCCAAAGCTGGCTAAAGTAAACCAAATAGAGCGCAAGTCAATCGCCGCTAGTCTTAGTTATAGAGCCGTTGTTGATGAAGATATTATGCTGTACTTATGTTCACGTAATAAGCCAAGTAATGCGAAAAAAATGACAGTTACAAATACAATTGAACTTGATGAACACATAAACTGGTGGTTTAAAAATCATCGAAACTCATATGTTATTTATGAAAATGAGCAGCCAATTGTGTTTATTTGGCACCAAGCCTTTACTATGCAAAAACATGATTTTTTAATTGGTGGTTGGTTTACTATTGGTGATCATGTTGCTTTTCCAGTCGCTTTGGTGATTTTAAAGTGGCAATTGACTTTCACTAAAGTGGAGCTGCCTGGTGCTCGTTGGGTAGCGGTAATAAATAAAGAAAATAAGTTCGTCCGTTTATTGAACCAATATATGGGATTTGTAGATGTAACCCAGAAAAGCTTGAGTTACAAGGCGATTAAAAAGGCTTTTCCAAAAGCATCGTCTAATGACTTTTACTATGTTGATCGTGATCCAGGCTTGCAGATTAAATAATATGAATAATATTTTTTCACTTGTTTATCAAAATAGTTTAACGCAACCCAATAAAGTTGCCATTGTTTGCGAAGAACAAACACTAACTTACCAAGATCTCATACAAAAAGTACTTACTCTAAGTTTACAACTGAAAGTGCTAGGTTTAACAGCTGGGCAAAGGGTAGCTCTATTTGCGCCAAATGGACCTGAATATGCTGTCGTCTTTTTAGCAGCTGCTAAGTTAGGACTTGCTGTAGTTCCACTACCAATAACTCTTAAAGGTCATGCATTAGAAAATGCAATGAAATCAATACCAATGTCCTTAACTGTTGCTTGGTCAAATGTGTCATCACAACTACTGGAAATGGGTTTAGTTCAAGCAGATAATTTGGTCTCTTTAAATCGAAGAGTTGCTGATGAAATGCTATGGGAAGAGGTCCTGAATAATAGTGAAAAGGACGACATAGATTTTTGTGATTCACAAGACTTGCCATATATCTTGACAATGACGTCAGGCTCAACTGGATCACCAAAACCAATAATACTTACGCAGCGTTGTAAAATTAATCGTGCCTTTGCGGCAACCATTAATTATTATAATTTAACTGTCGATGAGGTTGTCTTGGTATCTACACCTCTTTATCACTCACTTGCACAGCGCGGTTTATTAATGCCTTTGATGCTTGGGGCAACAACTGTAATATTACCTAAATTCAATGTGGCAAAGTGGTTTAACGTTATCCAACAGAAAAAGGTATCATTTTTATTTGCTGTTTCAAATCAATTGAATATGTTGATAAATGAAATACATTTAGCGAAGGATATGACTAGCTTAAAATGTATAGTAAGTTCGTCAGCTATTTTGACGCAGGAAATTAAAGCTAAGTTAGTTGAAAACTTTGATTGTCTCTTACATGAATGCTATGGCACTTCTGAAGTAGGCGTTGTAACTGATTTTTGCCTAAATACTGATAGTGAAAAACAAGGTAGTGTTGGTAAGGCACTGCCCTTTGTTAAAATAAAAATTATTAACGATAAGGGTGAAGTATTAAAAGTAGGCGACGTAGGGCAAATTCTTTGTCAATCTAAAACGGAGTTTTCAGGATATTTGCAGCTTCCAGAAAAAACTAAATTGGCTTATGATTCCGAAGGCTATTTTGCAACTGGTGATCTTGGCTATTTAGATAAAGATGGTTTTCTTTATTATGTAGGTCGAAACAATGATGTAATTTCATCAGGTGGGATCAATGTGTACCCACAAGATATTGAAAGTGTAATTAAAATGCATCCTGATATTGAAGACTGTGTTGCATTTTCTTTTCCCGATAAACAGTTTGGTGAAGTGATTAAGGTCGTTTATACAACGTATAGTGATTTTATAGATGAAGCAGAGTTAAGAAAAATTTGCTTACAAGAGCTAACTGATTACCAACAGCCACGCTTTATGCAGCGTGTAGATTCACTTGCTAAAAGCAGCTTGGGAAAAATTTTTCGGCAATCAGTTAAAGAGCTGTATGGTGGATAGTTTTTTGTCGCTAATATAGCGATATGCTGTAGATAGTAATGGTGATTTGGTGAAGTCTATTAATGTATTGGAGGGTTGAAATGAACAAACAGTTTATTAAAATGTATTTTGCAGAGAATGCTCCTCGGTATATTTTTGGTGCTACCGCTGAAGCTAAGGAATTAATTGCTATCCACAGGGAAAAAAATATAGAGATAACGGCTGTTATAGATAATTTTTTCTCGGGTGAAAAGTTTTCCGGTTTGCCCTGTTTGAAGCTTAATGATGTGCCCAGTAATGCATTGATTTTATCTGCGGTAACAAATAGTAGACCAATAGATGTCAATAATTTATTAGAAAAGCATAATTTTAATTATTGTGATTACTTTTATTTCTACAGGTATTCTGGGTTGGAATGCCCTAAAATAAGTTTCTGGGAAGGGGTAATTAATCATTGGCAGACCTATAAACTGGAATATGACAAAGTTAAGAGTATATTGTCAGATTATGAGTCAATCAAAACATTTGATTCAATTGTGGGTTTTCGCAATAATTATGATTTAAGTTATATGAAAGGCTTTACATTTAATATAGCGAATATGTATATTGAGCCGTTTTTACTTCCTTTTAAAGAGGGTGGTGTGTTTTTTGACTTGGGCGCATTTGATGGAAGTGATTCAGATCGTTTTTTAAGGCACTGTCCAACAGGTAAGGCTTATTTATTCGAACCTATTCCTAGCCAAGTTGAGTCGCTGGCCATAAAATATAAAGATTTTTCAGCAGTAACAGTTGTTCCTGTTGCTGTAGGTAATGCCTCAAGAAACGTTAGCTTTTCACTCTCAGGCAAATCTTCTAAAATTGTCGATAAGGTTGGTGGCGCTGAGGTAGTTTCAGTTCAGCAAATTTGTATTGATGAATTTTGTGCTGATAATAATATAATTCCATATTATGTAAAAATGGATGTTGAAGGGGTAGAGTTAGACGTTCTTAATGGTATGGCGGATACTATTATAAAATACAAACCAAAGCTGGCAGTCAGTGTATACCACCGAGCGGACCACTTGATTTCTGTACCTAATTACTTAAAGAAGCTGTGCCCTGAATATAAATTCTATTTAAGACACTATACCCAAGGTTATAGTGAGACTGTGCTATTTGCTGTTTAATTAACCTTTGGAATAGCGTATAGAATGATTTCTAAACCAAAGTCGCCATGACAGTGTAGCCTAAAAGTATAATCGCTATTATAGTTATGTATAGTTTGCGCTATTTGCCATAAATGTTCTGGTTCATGATAGACCGAAATAGCAAGCAAAGGTGATTGCTCTATAATGATTTGCTTTGCGCCTGCAATTGCCTGTGGCTCTGCACCTTCGATATCCATTTTAATAAAATTAGCTTTTGCGCCAATACATACCTTGTCTAAAGCGACAACCGGTAATAAGTTATTGGTGTTTTTGATTTCTGCTGAGTTTGTGAACTTACCTTGCGATTTTCCTGCTTCAAAATTTAGTATAGTATTATCATTCCAAACACCACAAGGATATAGGTAGGACGTGAAATTCTCGTCTTGAAATTTCTTTATTTTAGTATTTAATTTCGTAAAATTTTCAGGGTCAGGTTCAAAACAAACTATTGTATTTAAGTTTAATTCAGATTTGGATAATGTTGCAACTGCGCTGTCTAATGTGTCTCCAATGTATGAGCCGCAATCTATTAATCTAATTCCTTGATGCCAGATTGGTAACTCTAACAACCAAGGTGGAAAATATTGGGTTAGCCAGTCATTTTCAATATAGTTTTCACTTGATGGTGAACTACGAAATGTGATGATTTCTTTAAGGCACTTTTTACTCACTTCATCGTCTAAGTTTGCCCTTAGCCATGACAAGTTGTCTTGGTTTTGGTTGGTACTTTCTATTAGCTTTTTTTTATGTGTTTGGCTGATAAAATTATCTAGAACATGCGGATAGGATGATATTATCTCATTCATATTAAGGCAATTCTTGATGCCTAGTTGTTGTAGCTGTTGTTTTATCTGTTCGCTAGCACATGATACTGATACTAGCATCGGTAATGATTTGTCAGGAATTGTGCTTGGTCGGTAGATTGGGCATTGTTGGTAATGAGTAGCTGTTGTATATGCGTCGATAAAAAATGCTACTTCAATACCTTGTTTTGAAAGTGCGTGAAAAATTTTTTGTCCATTACCACCTGCACCATAGATGGCTACTTGTTCACAATTACTCATATTAGTGCTCAATATTAAATTGTTGATTGAGTTTCACCCATCTCTGTAATTTTACAGACTGTTGAGCTGCTTTAAATAAATTCAAACCATCTCTTGCTTGCTCTAAACCAAAAACATAGTTGCTTTTACCTTCTGATTTATTTAAGTAATGTATGAGTTCACTATGAATGTCAGTATATAAATTTGAAAAGGCCTCAACAAATCCAGTGGGATGGCCTGGTTTCATTCTGTTATACCTAAACTGGTTCGCATATTTACATTGACCTGCTCGGTCAAGAATTTCTCTTCTACCGTCGTTATAATTAAGCTCTAATTCATCTGGATTTAATTGCAGCCAACATGCGCTACCCTTATCGCCATAGACTCTCACTTTTAAGCCATTTCTATGGCCAATAGCTGTTTTTGACATCCACATACTACCGCGAATGTTATTTGGGTATTTCAATAACATAAAGACATCATCAACTAAGTCAGGGTAGTGTGAGTGATTGCTGAATTGTGCAATTGTCTCAGTTGCTTCCAGTTCTAGTAAGTAAGTAGAGAGGTGGTGTAAGTGAACCCCTAAATCTAAACAAATAGTCGGTACTTCAAAATCTTTTAGTCGCCATGCTTGGGGCATTGATGGTTTTCCTGCAATATCAGGAGGCCTTCTAAAACCTTCTTGTGGCATTTCTAAATGAATTTTCTGAATAACTCCTAGTGCATCTTGCTTTATTAGATGCTTTAGCTCTCTGATCATAGCATAACCGCTGTAGTTATAAGTTACGGCCAGAAAGTGCCTTGATTTGTCAAAGCAATCTTGAATACGATTTATCTCATTGGGTCCTGTTACTAGGGCTTTCTCAGAGATTATAGGTACATGGGCATTTAACAATACTTCGATGACTTCAACATGGTGAGGGGTAGGAGTAAGCACAACAAAGGCATCAACGTGTGTTTTTTCTGCTTTAACTAGCTGTTGCCAATCACTATATACATGCCTTGAGTCTACACCCCACCGAGATGCTGTTGCTTTATTTTCTTCAGGATTTCGTGAGAAAGCACCAGCTACCACCTCGAACTTATTGTCTAGTTGGCTTGCTGCAAAATGTACATAACCGACAGCCGAGTTATTCCCTCCTCCTATGAATGCGAGTTTTAATTTCTTATTTTCGTCGTTAGTCATCACTGATGCCTTTTTAGCTGTTTAATATTTTATCGGCCATTGTAACTACTCAGTCGATCTGATTTAAAAAGTTTCCTGATTACCCATATACCTCAGCCATCTTTAGCAGCCGATAAGGCATTGGCGGTGTTCGTACAGCGTGGCGCCCCAGTTTTGGCAACAGTGCACGCAGATCAAATCGGTTATTGAACCGGTAGCAATACTCTGCCAGATGTCGGGGAAGGTGCTTGGCTCCGATCGAGTGACAGCTGCCTCGTAGCGAGTTTTTTACATTACCAATCATGGTGTTAACCCAGTTGAAGGCCTTATGATCCAAGAGCTCCAGCTTACCGCCCACGACAAATCCGAGGTGCTCACAGCCTGCTTCTTTCGTGGCCTTGAAGCACGGCAACCCATCCGACAAGACAATGCCACCGGGAACCAGATGACGCTGCGCCCAGGCGCCAATCGGCTGCGACCTGAAGCCATCGACGACGCTCATTCTCATATGGATCGGATGACCCTTCTCATTCAGGGCAACGGCGGCGACAAAGGGTGTCTTACCGGCCGCACCACGGCCCACGGAAATATCATGAAACCCCGCATGTCTCTATTAACCCGGCGACAATTTACATCAATTATGCTGCATAACGAATATGCTCCGCATTAAAATATTTCTTCACCCGCTCAGGGCGCCGTTGAAGTGTCAGCATGCAAGAGCGTGTACGCTTCTTCAACTCGTCCACCGTCCGGGGAGCTGGACCACTGTGCACCATGCCTTTCAAATCGCAGTTCAGATACTCATCCGGGTTCAGTTCTGGCGAATACGCCGGCAGAAAGAAGACTTCCAGATAGCGCTTAACCGCCTTACGTTCGAGCCAGCGTTTCACCACTTTGGCATGATGTACCCGCAGGTTGTCCAGGATCAGGAAGACCTTACCGGGTGTCGACTCAATCAAGGCCCGCAGGAATTTCTTCAACACCTTGGCTGTCATCGTCGACTCATACAGCATGAAGCGCACAGTGCCCTGATTGGTGATCGCCGAAATCATATTCAGCGACACCCGCTTGGCAGGCAGTGGCTGGACCGGAGTTTGACCCACCGGTGCATAGCTCCGACCGTGCTGGGTGTTGTTCTTGATACCCGTCTCATCACCCCAGAAAATCTGGGCATTCTCCGCTTCTGCACGCGCTTTGATCTGGGGATACTCCTCCTTCAGCCAGGCATCGACACGGGAGGGGTTCTGCTCCCATGCTTTCTTCAGCGGCTTCTGTGGTGTGAAGCCCCAGCGTTTGAGGTAATCCCCCATTGTACGGACAGGTATGTCGATGCCCCAGAGCTGCTTGATCAACTGAGCAATAGCGCGACGAGTCCACAGGGCGAAACCAAGCTTGTACTGGTCTGGCATCTGATCGCGAACAGCTTCTATGACCTGCTGCTCCTGTTGTTCACTCAATCGACGTGGCTTGTTTTTGGGGCCTCGTTTTTGAACCGCAATAGCGGCGGCACCGCCTGTCTCGTAGCGCTTGTACCAGCGCCCGACAGTATCGGGATGAATGTCGAGAAGTTGGCCGATTTCACGGAAGGTTTTGCCTCTCTTACGGAGGCGAATCGCTTTCTTCCTGAGAAGTTCCTGTTGCTCTGGGCTGAGCTTGCGTGCGTCTATATTCATGTACGCATTATATCAGATATAAATTGCCACCGGGTTAATAAGACTTGCGACAGATACTCCCAGCTCATTGCAGCCTTCTTTCGTTTGCGCTGTATACCTGCCTTGAAAGTTTTCTCACTCTTCAAGAAGTTCATCGCAATGTGTCTGATCGCTGCCAAGTTCTCGGCCGCATCTTCTCGACGTATCCGACAGGCATCCTCTTTAAACGCAACATCCAAAGACCAGTGCAATTTATTTTCAATGTGCCAATGCTGACGTACGGCTTGTGCAAAGCGCTCCGCTGTTAAAACTTCTGAGCTAATGTAGTAGCGAATCTGGGCATGATCCGGGATGGTTTCACCTTCCTGTCGGAAAGAGATTGCTACCCCCACGCTCTTCATGCCGGGCCAGTCAAATGACAGGTTGACGAAGTCATCAAACAGATCGCTCACCACATACAAACGGGTTTCTTTTCGGCCATGACTGGTCTCAGTGGTACTGTAATAATCGCCATCATAATCAACCAGGCGATGCATCGGAAAAAGGTCTTTGAACGCCTTTTCCAGGCGAGGCTGGTTACCTTTAACCGCTAACAGATAGTCAGCCTCTTTATCCACAATCGCCTTGGCGATAGCCCTTTGACACCCCATGGCGTCTAGGGTTACGAGACATCCGCGGATTTCCAACAGCTTTAACAATTCAGGAATCGCGGTGATCTCATTCGACTTTTCAGCTGTTTTCAGTTGTCCCATCACCATACCATTTTCGACACAGAAGGCACTGATCATATGAATGGCTCCACGCCGCCGACTCTTGTCGTAAGAGCTCCGCAGTGTTTTGCCATCGATCGCTATAATGCTGCCCTCTGTCAGAGTGTGACAGCTCTGCATCCACTCCGAAAAACAGCTTTGCATCTGGCTGGGATTAAGGCGACCTATCACGCGTGCTATCGTATTGTGGCTCGGGATACCGTTATCAAAATCACCATAACACTTCAGCCATTCAAGATGTGTGTCGCCAAAATCAGCGATCTCTTCCCAGCCCTCTGCGCCCGCTATGACGCCACAGACTGTCAGCAACAGTACATCCGAAAGCTTATGTTCAACTTTCCAGTCCTGGCGATAGTCTTTAAGAATTGAAAAATGGCTGAGTAAGTCTTGTGGATTCATAGGGATACCTGATGTGTGTCGTTGTATCCGCATCAGAGCATATTTTGTCGATTGACACCAATTATCTTGTATTTGAGTTCGGATGAAAGCCAGTGATAGCAAGGGGTTTCATGATATTTCCCTGCACCACGGCCGCGCTTGCCCCCGCGGCGCTCACCTCCCCAGTACACGTCGTCCAACTGGATAATTCCGCTGATAGGATGACGGTCGTCGGCTTCCTTCATCGCTTGGAGCAGCTTGTGTTTCATCATCCAGGCCGTGTCGTAATTCACGCCCAACTGACGTTTCAGCTCCATCGCCGAGATACCGGTCTTGCTCTGGGTCAGCAAGTGCAGCGCCAGGAACCACTTGGTCAGTGGCAGCTTGGTGCTGGCGAACAAGGTGTTGCCGGTCAAGGTCGTCTGATACCGGCAGTGGTTACATTGCAATACTCTGGGGCGGCTTTTCAGTCGGCAATGGGTCCTGTTGCTGCACTCGCTACAGATAAAGCCCTGCGGATAGCGCCAAGACAACAGGGCCTGCTCACACTGTTCTTCAGTGCCATAATCCTGCATGAACTCGAACAGACTGTAGCCTTGTTGAAACTGAACCTTGTTTTTAGCCATGATTCCACCTCCAATACTGTACCTATAAACAGGATGTGTTTATATACAGTGTAGCAGTGGCTGAGGTACATGGGTAATCAGGAAAAGTTATCAGTATTATCTTCCGAAGTCGCCATAAATGCCGCTAAAAACCCGCTCTATTAACCTGGTTGTCCACAAAACAGGGTCATGAGGGCTCCTGCAGTGCTCTTATAAAGTTGCCTAACGTGGCATTTTTATTCAGGCAGCAGGAGGCAAGGATATTTAACGCGAAATGCGTAACGAGACTTACTTACCACCATAGCCAGAATCTCGCAGGAATCAAGCACTTCTGCTTGGATAATATTAAGCGACTTCCAGTTTGGGGGATAGTTCCTCGTTCTGCAAAGGAATCATGGAGGAAACTGACCAAGGTTTCAGTTTTAATCATAGGAAATCCTCCCAGCGTAACTGAGTTCCACGAGGTAAAGCACGGCGTATCGTCCGGCCTATAAGCCTTGGGATGTCTTTCGGCATGATTTCACCGCCTCCTGGACGTAAATGTGCAATATCAGTTGCTGAGAGTACTTGTCCTGCAACAACATCTCTTGTGACATATACACAACGTCTGGCTTTTGACGGTTCGGTAGGATAATCAACTCGCCCCAGCGCTTTTTCAACCTGACGGACACCATGTACGAGCGCTGCTAATTCAGTTGGCGTCATTGAAAAAAAACTGTCTGCTGTGTGGTCGGTTTTCGACATTACAAAGTGCTTTTCAATGACACAGGCACCGATGGCGACTGATGCCAGCGGAATATCGTTGCCAAGTGTATGGTCGGACAATCCGACAGGACAACGGAACGTATCATGTAAATTCGGTATGGTTCTGAGATTAATGCTCTCTGCCGATGCGGGATAGGTGCTAGTACATTTAAGTAAGCATAACTCCTTGATTCCAGCATCTCGTGCAACTTTAACTGCTTCTGCTATTTCTGACAATGTGGCTCCACCTGTCGACATAATTACAGGCTTTCCTGTTGAGGCCACTTCCCGAATCAAGTCATGGTCAATTAATTCAGGTGAGGCAATTTTATATGCAGGAGCATTCAGGCTTGAGAGCAGCTCTACCGAAGACTTATCAAAAGGTGATGAAAAACAAGTAATACCTATTTTGTCAGCCAGAGCAAATAATTCTGCATGAAAGTCCCATGGCATATAGGCACCTTCATACAGATCATAAAGATACTGGCCCTTCCAAGGACCCTCTTTGATAAAAAAATGTGGCAATTCACATTTCATCGTTAAAGTATCAGCCCGGTAAGTTTGTAGCTTAATTGCATCTGCTCCAGCTTCTTTAGCTGCATATACTAGCTCTTTTGCCTTACTCAGACTCTGACCGTGATTTGCTGACATCTCGGCTATAATGTAGCATGGTTGATCGTGCCCGATCAGTCGCCCTGAGATAGAAATATGTTCGTTCACTGTTTCCATGTGTGAATGCCTCTGTTAGCAAATATTTCGAAGATTTTATGTAAAATCATATACTTCTGCCTTAGTTCTGGAATCAATTGTCCAGTCTAATTATACTTATGTTTTTTTTAATGCTGCTTGCAATAGTCATATAAAGCTTATGATAGAATAGCTTTTATGCGTAATATACAACTGATTATACAAGCCAGAATGACTTCCAGCCGCTTGCCTGGCAAGGTCATGTTGCCACTTTGCAGTAGGCCAGTTCTGCAGGTGATGATCGAGCGTCTGTTCTCCTGGCGAGATGAAATCATCGTGGCGACCACAAATGACGGTACAGAACAACCAATAACTGAGCTCTGTGAACGACTCGGTGTTCGATATTTTCGGGGCGAGACTCTGGATGTGCTTGGCCGTTACTACCATGCTGCGTCAGAATTTGGTGCAGATGATTCAACCACGGTAGTTCGCTTGACAAGCGACTGCCCCCTCATAGACGACGATTTAACCAGTCGAGTGATTGCTGAGTTTTCCCAAGGTCAGTTTGATATGGTGAGCTTGGGGCCGCATAGCGGTTATCCCAGAGGATTAGATTGTTGTGCATTTTCTTATACGCTACTCAAAAAAACTCATCATCAGGCTTTTTATCCTGCTGATAGAGAGCATGTCACACTCGGTATGGCAAAATTTGGCGATCTTCGAACCAAGATATTGAGTGCAGGTAAGGATCTTAGCAATTACCGGCTTACACTTGACGAGCAAGATGACTACAAAGCGATAATGGCAATATATAACATGTTTATGGACCGGATTGATTTTTCTTTTGATGAACTGATAGAAACACTCGAAAGAAACCCTCAGTTAGTCGCAATGAACGAGCACGTAAAGCAAAAAGAGGTCTAGTTTATTCTATTTGGCTTCCGCAAGGCCATTTTTTATGGTTCATAATTGCGGATAACACATTATTCTTCCCCCATTAATCGAAGATAAGCTCAGTGTTTGCTCTGTACGGAAATACCATGAATCCCCACATTTATCTATACTTGTGGCAGATACTAAATGAGAAGAGCATTTTTCAGCGCCTCAACTACTTGCTTGTGCATTGCATCAGTCAGCTTTGGATAGAGCGGTAAGCTGATGGCTTGACTGTAATATTTTTCGGCCTCGGGAAAGTCTCCCGGCTTGAATCCCAGACTTTGGTAATAGGGCTGCAGGTGTACTGGAATATAATGCAGATTGACCCCTATGTTCTGTTCGCGCATGGCCTCAAACACCTGGCGATGACTAACCTGAATCTTGTCTGTTGACAAACGGACAATATAGAGATGCCACGCGCTATCTGTATCAGGGTGCTGCTGGAGAGGCGTCAGGGGAAGATCCTTAAGTGCCTGATTGTACTGCGTGGCCAGCTCTTGGCGGATGCGGATATAGTGATCCAGACGCTGGAGTTGTGATAGGCCTAATGCCGCCTGTAAGTCACTCATCCGGTAATTATAGCCAAGCTCCAATTGTTGGTAGTACCATGGACCATCTGGTGCATGGGTCATCATATCAGTGTCACGGGTTATGCCATGGCTTCGCAGTCGGACCATCTGTGCTGCAAGTGACTGGTTACGCGTGGTAGCTACGCCGCCTTCTGCTGTCGTGATGATCTTGACTGGATGAAAGCTGAAAACGGTGATATCGCTGTACTGGCAGTTACCGACATGCTCATTGCGATATTGAGCGCCAATAGCGTGGGATGCATCTTCGATTATTCGAAAGCCAAATCTGTCCGCCAGTGTTTTGATGGCAGCCATATCACAGGGCTGGCCGCCCAGGTGTACGGGAATGACGATACTGGGAAGCCTGCCGGTCTGCTCAGCGTTAATCAGCTTCTTTTCGAGCGCATTGGGGCAAAGATTTCCGGTCAGAGGGTCAATATCAACAAAATCAACCTGGGCACCGCAGTAGCGGCCACAGTTGGCGGATGCAACAAAGGTGATTGGAGAGGTCCAGAGCCAGTCGCCTTCACCCAGATCCAGTGCCAGGCAGGCAAGGTGCAGTGCTGAGGTGGCGCTGTTGACCGCTACTGCATAGGGCACGTCACAGTAGTTGGCCAACGCTTGCTCAAAGTCCTGTACGGCAGGCCCCTGTGTCAGGAAGTCGGATTTCAGAACCCTGATAACAGCGTCTATATCCTCCTGCTGTATGTCCTGCCGTCCGTAGGGGATCATGTTTAAACCTCTTCGCTCAGCTCGTTGTAATGTAATATTTCGTCCGGCGTCAGAAACTGTGGATTGGTACCGGAGTTGTATTCGAACCCCTGAGCTACCTCAATCCCGACTTCACCCAGCTCATTAGGTGAGAAGTGGTTGCTGCGTGAGTTATAGCGAATAGTAGGTCGAATGACATAGTGATCACTAAACTCCAGCGTCAGATGGGAGTCATCGCTAGGGCACATGATCTCATGAAGTTTTTCGCCCGGACGAATGCCGATGGTTTGGAGTGGTAAGCCGGGTGCGAGGGCAGCTGCAAGATCAGTGATACGGATGGAGGGTATTTTAGGAACAAAGATTTCGCCACCATGCATGCGCTGAAAATTCTTCAGTACAAAATCCACGCCCTGTTGAAGAGTGATCCAGAAGCGGGTCATGCGCGGATCGGTAATCGGTAGATGATCCGTTCCCTCTGCCAGCAGTTTGTTGAAGTAGGGGACCACCGAGCCGCGTGAGCCAACGACATTACCGTAGCGCACTACTGAGAACTGGGTTTTCAGTTTGCCTGCCATATTATTGGCGGCCGCGAATAGCTTGTCGGATGCGAGCTTGGTGGCACCATAGAGGTTAACCGGGTTGGCAGCCTTGTCTGTAGAGAGCGCAATTACTTTATCGACATTATTGGTCAGCGCCGCATGGATAACATTCTCCGCCCCATGAATATTGGTCTTGATACACTCCATCGGATTGTATTCTGCAGCCGGTACTTGTTTCAGGGCTGCCGCATGGATCACGAAGTCCACATCGCGCATCGCCTGTACCAGCCGCTCCTTGTCCCGTACATCACCAATGAAGTAGCGCATGCACTTCTGATCAAACACCTGCTGCATCTCATACTGCTTGAGTTCGTCACGCGAGTAGATAATCAGCCGACGCGGCTGGTGGTGTTGCAGTAGCGTTTTGACATACTGGTGTCCGAAGGAACCAGTGCCACCGGTGATCAGGATAGACTTATTATTAAACATATTTGTCTTCTTCTGGCTGCTTCAGGCACGCTACCGCCCGGAGGTGTGCATATCCTCAACAGCGGCACTGCATACAATTCAAGTCGTTACACTTAACTAAGTGTAGCCCTATCCTAAGTGATATCGGCCGAGTTGTGGAGTGTTTGAGTGGCAAGATGCACAGGTAAGCGAAATAATGGTTCAGAGCATGGACAATAAATTGACACATTCGGAATATATCACGATACTTGTGACTGAAAATTGACTGTCTGGACTGGACCATGGAATCCGTTAATACACAACTCATTCTGATTGATGATAATCGAGAGAGACGTGAACGTCTGATGACGCTGTGTGAGTTTGCCGGATTGAGTTGCAGGGGCTTCGAATTTGTTGTCTGGCTGCAGGAAAGTCGTGCGTTTGACTGGTCTGGCTGTTCACTGTTGATGCTGGGCGAAAGCAGTTTGCCTATTTCGTTGGCCAAATTTCTTCACGACCTCAACCCAGATACGATCCGAACCCCCGTCCTGTTACTCAATCGCTGGCAGGAGCTGGATCGATTGGATGAGCCTGTTGCTGCCTCAGTAATCGGTTATTTTGAACCTCCCTATCGACAGTCGCAGTTGCTGGATCTGTTGCATCGGGCTCAGGTGCTGAAGGCTGCTGGCCTTAGCGAACGGACCGACAGTCAGTGCGATGGTCTGGTTGGATCCAGCGCCTCCATGCAGCAGGTGCGCCGTCTGATCGCTCAGGTGGCTGATCGGGATATCGGTGTGTTGATAACCGGTGAATCCGGTACGGGTAAGGAGGTAGTTGCCAGGGCGTTGCACGATCACTCCGGGCGCCATAATGGACCCTTTGTGCCAGTCAACTGCGGTGCCATACCTTCCGAACTGTTGGAAAGTGAGCTGTTCGGGCATGAGAAGGGTGCCTTCACTGGTGCCATATCCAGCCGAGCGGGGCGTTTTGAACTGGCCGATGGTGGCACTCTGTTTCTGGATGAGATAGGGGATATGCCGCTGCCGATGCAGGTCAAACTGTTACGTGTGCTGCAGGAGCGCCAGTTTGAACGCGTCGGGGGCAGCAAAACGCTGGAGGTGGATGTACGGATCATTGCTGCCACCCACAAGGATCTGGAGCAGATGATTGCTGAGGGCCAGTTCAGGGAGGATCTCTATTATCGTTTGAATATCTTCCCCATCGAGATGCCACCACTGAGAGAGCGGCTGGGGGATCTGCAGCAATTGATCGGTGAGTTTTGCAAGCGTTTGCAGGCACAGGGCAATGGCCGGTTGCATCTGCACAGTTCGGCGATGGAATCGCTTTATCGCTATGCCTGGCCCGGCAATGTCCGTGAGTTGGCTAACTTGCTGGAAAGGCTGACCATCATGTATCCAGATGGCGTAATTGGCGTGTCGGAGTTGCCACTGAAATTCCGACAGATCGAAGAGCCTGACCCGGCGCGTTACCAGTATGCCGCGCAGATCGCTGCTGACAACACGCCAGCGCGAGTGAATGGTCAGGCGGTTGAGACTGGGCAGATTGTTGGTCAGACTGTCGGTCAGTGTGTTAGGTCGAATTCAGGGCCTGTAACCCTGCCACCACAAGGCCTGGATCTGAAAGAGCATCTTGAAACACTGGAGCGATCACTGATAGAACAGGCGTTGGATGCCACTGAACAGGTGGTTGCCAGGGCTGCAAAACACCTCAGAATCAGGCGCACCACCTTGGTGGAGAAAATGCGCAAGTATGGGATCTCCAGAGCATGACGGGGTCTGAGGAGCAGTTGCTGCAGCGGATAAAGGACTTGGAGGCACAACTTGAGGCCTCCCGTCAGGAGCAGCTTGAGGGGCGTCGATTGCGGAATATGATCGCGCTTATGCCCAGTGGTGTGTTGATTATTGATAATCGTGGGATGGTCAGTGAGTGTAACCCGGCGGCAGAAGCTTTGCTGGGTGTCGCCCTGGCAGGCGAGTCCTGGCTCAGTATCATCACGGCCTGCTTTGCTCCCCGGCCGGATGATGGCCATGAAGTCTCCCTTAAAAATGGTAAACGGGTAAGTCTGGCGACGCTGGCGTTGCCGGATGAGCCGGGCCAGCTGGTGTTTATTTCCGACCAGACCCAGACCCGTGATCTGCAGTCCAAATTGCACCACTACCAGCGTCTGTCTGAGATGGGGCGCATGATGGCTTCGCTGGCGCATCAGGTCAGAACACCTTTGTCTGCAGCATTGCTCTATGCCAGTCACTTGATGGCAGATGAGATCAGTGACGAGCAGCGGATCCGTTTCGCCGGTAAGGTCAAGGCACGGCTGGTGCATCTGGAGCAGCAGGTGCGCGATATGCTGGTTTTCGCCAGAGGCGAAACACGCCTTGAAAACCGCATCAGTAGTGATGATCTGCTGCTGCGCATAGAGGAGCTGCTGGATCAGCCATTGGTTCAATATGATGCCGACTGTGACTTTATCAATCAGGCGCCGACTCTTCAACTACAGTGTAATCTGGAGATGTTGCTCGGAGCACTGCTGAATCTGGTTAATAATGCGTTGCAGGCAGCCGGCAAAGGCTGCGAGCTGAGTGTGACGGTTTCGCAGGAGTCCGACAAACTGCGAATCGCGGTCCGGGATGATGGGCCGGGTATGGACGAATCTGAGCTGCTGAAAGCGCAGGAGCCCTTTTATACCACCAAATCGCATGGTACCGGGCTTGGGCTGGCCATCGCGCATGCCATCGCGCGGGCGCATCATGGGGTGTTTGAATTGCAATCTACGCCGGGCCAGGGAACTGTTGCGGCATTTGTGCTGCCTTGTATTAAGCCGTCTGAGTAAGTGACTTCCCCCTAATGTCAAAAGAAGTGTTAAAAGAAGTGATGCCAAAGATACTGATTGTAGAGGATGATCTGGACCTGCGGGAGGCACTGGTGGACACGCTGGCGCTGGCCGGCATTGATTATGTAGAGGCCGGAAATGGTGAGGAAGCTGTTGCACTGCTGAAACAGCAGACGGTGGATATGGTGATCAGTGATGTCAATATGCCCGGCATGGACGGCCATGAATTGCTGGCCTACCTCAGACAGCAGTATCCGGTACTGCCGGTGGCTCTGATTACTGCCTACGGACAGGTCGAAAAAGCAGTGGATGCGATTCGCAAAGGGGCTGTCGATTATCTGATGAAGCCTTTTGAGCCGGAGCAGTTGATCGCGTTGATCCGGTCGCAGGTGTCAGGTGTGCCGGATAAGGGAGAGCAGTTGGAGCCTGTCGCGGAAGCACCCGGTTCGCGTCAGTTGCTGGAATTGGCAAGGCGTGTGGCCACAACCGATTCAACCGTTCTGATTACAGGGGAGTCGGGTACGGGGAAGGAGGTGTTGGCGCGCTATATTCATCAGCACTCTGGCCGGGCAGATCAGCCTTTTGTGGCGATCAACTGCGCCGCGATACCTGAAAACATGCTGGAGGCGACGCTGTTCGGGCATGAGAAGGGTGCATTTACTGGCGCTTATGCCAGTGCCCCGGGCAAGTTTGAGCAGGCCAGCGGTGGGACTCTGCTGCTGGATGAGATCAGTGAGATGGATCTCGGGCTTCAGGCCAAGATACTGCGAGTGCTGCAGGAGCAGGAGGTTGAACGTATCGGCGGGCGCAAACTGATCAAACTGGATGTACGAGTGCTGGCAACCAGTAACCGCAAGCTGGAAGAGTATGTCGCCGAGAAGCGTTTTCGCGAGGATCTGTACTATCGCTTGAATGTGTTTCCACTGCAGTGGCAGCCTCTGCGTGAGCGGCGTGAGGATATTATCCCTCTGGCGAGGCAACTGCTGGAGCATCACGGGCGTAAAATGCGCCGCCAGGGAATGCGACTCAGCTCAGAGTCCTGTGAGTTGATGCAGCAGCATCAATGGCCGGGCAATGTGCGAGAGCTGGATAATGTCATTCAGCGCGCGATGATCCTGCAGTCTGGTGCAGTGATTACACCTCAGGACCTGCATCTGGAGGCGGGCGCGATTCAACTGACCAGAGTGTCGGATCCGGTTGGTGAGCTGCAGCCTGTACCTGCTGTCGAGGAGGATGAGTCCGGTGGTTTGCTGGGGCAGGATCTGCGACAACATGAGTACCAACTGATCATTGATGCGCTGCGCCAGCATCGTGGCAGTCGCAAACTGGCCGCCGAACAGCTTGGTATCAGCCCGCGGACGCTGCGTTACAAGCTGGCACGTATGCGTGAAGAGGGCATGGAACCTGACATCTGACATGCCCCAATATGGGTGATCGAAGCATCATATAGGACTAATGTAGCCCCCTTTCTCAGACGAATGTCTACTTATGGGCTGCTCAGTGGATCTGTTTAAATCTATCCAAAGTTTCTGGAGCGCTGTCAAACGTTCGTACTGAGCTGAATTGTACTAAGCTGATTCTTATCCTGTACAGACATCAGTTAAGTCACGAACCCAGGAAAGAGACACGGCGCCAAACACGATAAAAACAAATCTCAAGTGAAGGGCATTTTCATGAGCCAAGAAAACCTTTATCCCGTCGATCCGGCATTCGCTGCCAAGTCGCATGCCGACAAAGCCACCTATGAGGCGATGTATGCCCAGTCAATTCAGGACCCTGATGCCTTCTGGGGTGAGCAGGGTAAGCGTCTTGACTGGATCAAGCCCTATACAAAGGTCAAAAACACGTCTTTTGATACGCACAATGTTTCCATCAAGTGGTTTGAAGATGGCACACTGAACGCATCAGCCAACTGCCTGGATCGCCACTTGGCGACCCGTGGCGATCAGGTGGCAATCATCTGGGAGGGGGATAGCCCCGACGAAGACCAGAAGATCACTTATCGCCAGTTGCATGAGAGCGTGTGCCGTTTTGCCAATGCACTCAAGGCGCAGGGCATTAATAGAGGCGATGTAGTCACCATCTATATGCCGATGATTCCCGAAGCGGCTGTCGCGATGCTGGCCTGTACGCGCATTGGTGCGATCCACTCGGTCGTGTTCGGTGGCTTTTCGCCCGAGGCGCTGGCCAGTCGTGTTGAGGGTGCCCAGTCGAAGCTGGTGGTCACCTCCAACTACTCGCTGCGCGGTGGCAAGCAGATCCCGCTTAAAGCCAATGTCGATGAAGCGCTGAAAGAGCCGGGCGCCGCCAGGTATTGCGAAAAGGTAGTCGTGGTACAGCGTACCACCAAAGAGACCACCTGGTTCCCCGAGCGCGATCTGTGGTATCACGAAATCACTGCAACCGCTTCTGCAGACTGCACGCCAGAAGCGATGAACGCCGAAGACCCGATGTTCATTCTCTACACCTCCGGTTCCACCGGCATGCCGAAAGGGTTGCAGCACACCACCGGTGGTTACATGGTGTATGCCGCCATGACCCATCAGTATGTGTTTGATTATCAAGAAGGGGATATCTACTGGTGCACGGCAGATGTGGGCTGGGTCACCGGCCACAGCTATATCGTCTATGGCCCGCTGGCCAATGGCGCCACCACCGTGATGTTCGAAGGTGTGCCCAACTATCCCGATAACAGCCGCTTCGGACGGGTGATCGAGAAGCACAAGGTGAATCAGTTCTACACCGCGCCGACCGCCATTCGTGCGCTGATGCAGCGCGGCGAAGATGTGTTGGGCGATGCCGATCTATCCAGCCTGAGACTGCTGGGTTCGGTTGGCGAGCCGATCAACCCCGAAGCCTGGACCTGGTATCATCGCGTATTCGGCAAGGGACGTTGCCCGATCGTCGATACCTGGTGGCAGACCGAGACCGGCGGCATCATGATCGTGCCGCTGCCGGGTGCCACTGATGCCAAGCCAGGCTCAGCGACCCTGCCATTCTTCGGTGTACAGCCGGCTCTGGTGGATAACGAAGGCAAGGAGATCGAAGGGGCTGGTGAAGGTAATCTGGTGATCAAGGACTCCTGGCCGGGCCAGAGTCGCTCCATCTGGGGTGATCATGAACGTTTTGTGCAGACCTACTTCTCCACCTTCCCCGGCAGCTATGTCACCGGAGACGGTGTGCGCCGCGATGAAGACGGCTACTACTGGATCACAGGCCGTGTGGATGACGTAATCAACGTCTCCGGTCACCGCATGGGCACCGCGGAGATCGAATCGGCATTGGTGGCACACGAAGCCGTGGCCGAGGCTGCTGTGGTGGGTTACCCACACGAGCTCAAGGGGCAGGGGATCTATGTCTATGTCACACTGAAGACAGGTTATGACCATTCCGACGAGCTGAAAAAAGAGCTGCGTGACTGGGTACGCGCCGAGATAGGTCCGATCGCGTCACCGGATCTGATTCAGTTTGCGCCGGGCATGCCGAAAACCCGCTCCGGCAAGATCATGCGTCGCATTCTGCGTAAGATCGCCGAGGATGATTTCAGTGCTCTGGGCGATACCTCAACACTGGCGGATCCGACAGTAGTGGATAGCCTGATTGAAGAGCGTATGAATCGCAAAAGTTGATCTGAAGCACTTTAAATCACTCTTACGCCCTTCCGGTTGATACCGGAGGGGCGTTTTTGCATTTCATGCAGCGATAATATCCCGTATATTAACGGTTTAAACCTTGAGGTAATGTGTTTGCGTTACTTCGTGAGGATTTATCCGTTTTCGAATGCCAGCTCAGGAGAACAACGATATGCAACTGGCTCAGAAGGTAATAATTGCTGATGACCACCCGCTGTTTCGGGCAGCACTCAAGCAGGCTGTTCTGCAGGCAACACCGGGTGCTCAGATAGTTGAGGCTGACTCACTCTCTGCCGTTCAGGCCTGTGCAGAGGAGCACAGTGATGCGGATCTTATCCTTCTGGACATTCATATGCCGGGCGCACATGGGTTCTCAGGGTTGGTTTTTCTGCGCGGACAGCACCCCGGCGTGCCGGTGATTGTGGTCTCGGGCAGTGAAGAGTTACATGTGATGAAGCGTGCGATGGATTATGGTGCATCCGGCTTTATTCCTAAATCAGCCCCGCTGGAAACCATCTCTGAGGCGATTACTGTAGTGTTGCAGGGAGATGAGTGGCTGCCGCAGGAGATCAGCGATAGTCTGGATGATGTGTCGGAAGAGGATTATCAGTTCGCCTCAGCCTTGGCATCGCTGACGCCGCAACAGTTTCGTGTGCTGACCATGTTGACTGAAGGCTTGCTCAACAAGCAGATCGCTTATGAGTTGAGTGTGTCTGAAGCGACCATCAAGGCACATGTCACCGCTATTCTGCGTAAACTCGGTGTGCACAGTCGCACTCAGGCTGTTATTGCCGCGCAGCGACTGGGTGTAGAGCCGCCCAAGACCGAGATGTAATTCAGGCATCTGTTCAGAAAGAGACAGGCCCGGTAATCAGCGGGCCTGTGCAATCACTCTGTTGATCATCGCACGCAACGCTGCAGGCTTGATTGGCTTGGTCAGCAGGTGGGTACCAAAGGCTTCTATCTCCTCCTTCACCTCATCCGTACGGTCGGCCGTAATAACGATCGCAGGAACGGCTTTCTCCCACAATGGCTCAAGCTGCTGCAGCGCCATAATCCCGGTATGCACCTCTCCCAGATGGTAGTCGGCCAGAATGATATCTGGCTGGAAGCCTTGAGCTGTGACCTTGTCTACAGCTTCATCACCCGACAGGGCGGTGCAGGTTTCACACGACCAGCCATGCAACAGTGCCGACATCCCCTCCAGAATCTTCGGTTCGTTATCGATCACCAGTACCTTGATGCCGTTGAGCCCCTTGCTGCGTATCCAGCCGCGCTGCTCCGGCTTGCTGCGAATCGCCTTTTCAGGGTCGCCCAGAGGGATGGTGACGCTGAACACCGAGCCTTTACCGGGCCAGGAGCGAACATCGATTTTGTGTCCCAGCACTCGGGCGATACGTTCGGTGATGGCAAGTCCTAGTCCCAAGCCTTTTACCTCGCTGTGACGAGGGTTGTCGATACGCTTGAACTCCTCGAAGATCTCTTTCAGCTTGTCTGCCGGAATGCCGACACCTGTATCCCACACTTCAAGGCGAAGCGATTGACCTTGGCGTCGTGCCCCCATCAGAACCTTTCCGGATGAGGTATAGCGCATGGCGTTGGACAGAAAATTCTGCAGAATCCTGCGCAGCAGGGTTGGATCAGAGAAAACCACCTGACGGCAGTTAACTGAGCGAAAACGTAATTGCCTGTCTTTGGCCAGGGCGCTGAACTCGGTACCGAGATTCTGAAAAATACCATCCAGCGCGAAGTGGCTCGGGGCGGGTTCCAGTGCGCCGGCATCCAGCTTGGAGATATCCAGAATAGTTGTAATCAACTCCTCTGCCGCGTGCAGGGATCCATCCAGATTACTGACCAGTTGACCTATCTCCGGGTTATGGCTCTGCTGTGCCAGTGCGGAGGTGAACAGGCGGGCGGCATTGAGTGGCTGCAGCAGGTCGTGACTGGCTGCAGCCAGAAAGCGGGTTTTGCCCAGATTGGCGGCTTCGGCATCGGCTTTTGCCTGGCGTAGCTCATCTTCCATCAGTGCACGAATGGTGTTCTCTTTGCGTAGCTCCTTATTCACTACCGACAGTGCCTGAGTACGCTCGCGCACGCGCTGTTCCAGGTTTTCGTTGGTCTCCTGCAGGGCAATCTCGGCTTTGCGTCGCTCGGTAATATCCTGATAAAGCGTGAAGTAACCCAGCAGATCGCCGTGTTCCCCTTTGTGCGGGATATAGGTCACCTCGGCAAAACGCGGCGCATCAGTTGTGCTGGGCAGTTGAATCTCAAAGCGCTGACGCTCTCCTGCGATTACCTTGTCAATATATTGACGTCTCAGTTCATACTCTTCACTGGGCAGCACCCGATAGCAGGGCAGACCTGAAACTGCATGTCGATCAATATGATAGGTGTCTGCATAAGCTTTGTTCACGAACAGATAACGCCGATCCGGGTCGAGGTAAGCGATCAGAACCGGAACATTATCCGTGTAGATGCGGATATTCTGCTCACTCTCACGCAGCGCTTCCTCGGTACGCTTGTGCACGGTGATATCCATATAGGTATTGACGTAGCCGCCGTTAGGCATGGGGTTGCCACGTACCTCCAGCACGGTGCCATTCGGGCGATAGCGCTCATAAGCGTGAGGGTTGCCTTTTCTGAGGGTCTTCACCCGAATGGCGACATGCTCTTCGACATCTCCCGGGCCATACTCACCATTGCGTGCGTTATAGCGGAAGATATCCTCTGCCGGTCTACCGACGCAGATCAGGCCATCAGGGTAATCGAATATTTCGGCATAGCGCTGGTTCCAGGCAACCAGTCTCAATTGCTGGTCGACCACGCTGATCCCCAGGCTGATGTTCTCGATGGTGGACTGCAGCAGTGATCGGTTGAAGCGCAAAGCTTGCGAGGCTTCGTCAACAATGGTGACGACATCGCCCAGTTGCATCTCCTTCCCGCGCAGTGTCGAGTCCATGACAATACGGGCAGACGATGCGCCGATGGCACCAGCCAGCAGGCGTTCGGTGTATTGAATCAGCTCGGGTGAGGCCTTGTCGCCAGCCAGTGGTAGCTCCTCGTTACGTTGCAGCGCAAATCCGGTAAAGGCGTGTTGAGTGCGACTGCTGCCCAGAAAACGCTCAATCAGCATCTGTAGATCACCGACGGTGACATGGCCCAGCAGTCGCGAGTGGTCTGACAGGTCCTTGTTATAAACATTGATATAGGCACTGGCCTGGATGCGGTCCACCAGGCGTGTTACCGATAGGCGAGAGACCAGAACGAACAACAGTATGTTGATACTCAGGCTCCAGAACACGCCGTGAGTCAGTGGGTTGAGCCCGCCCAGGCCAAACAGTGATGTCGGCTGCAGCCAGCTTGGCAGTTCTGAGCCGGGTGGCAGCAGGGCATCCAACTCACCGGGTAGTATCTGTGCTGCACGCATGGTCGGCAGCACCAGTGTATAGCACCAGAGCAGCATGCCAGCTGTCAGGCCAGCCAACACACCCTGACGGGTACCGGCCTTCCAGTAAATACCTCCGACAATGGCGGGCAGGAACTGAATCGCTGCGACAAAAGCCAGCAGACCAAAAGAGGCCAGCGGGCCATGGTCACCCAGAATGCGATAGTAAAAATAGGCCATCAACATCAGACAGAAGATGGTGATGCGCCTGACTCTCAGCAACAATGCACCCAGATCGCTGGAGCGCGACAGCTTGAGCCAGCGGATGCGCAGCAGCAGTGGCATGACGATATCATTACAGACCATCGTGGACAGCGCGATGCTGGCAACAATCACCATACTGGTCGCAGCCGACAGACCGCCGATAAAGGCAAAAATAGCCAGATACTCCCATCCATGCGCCAATGGCAGCATCAGTACATAGGAGTCGGCATCCACAGCACTGCCGGAAAAACTGTCCAATCCGGCTACAGCGATGGGTAGTACAAACAGGCCCAGCAATATCAGATAGGCGGGGAATAGCCAGCGTGCCATCAGCAGATTACGCGGATCGGTATTTTCAACAACTGTGACATGGAACTGGCGCGGCAAGCAGATGATCGCTGCGCAGGCCAGGATAATTTCGGTCAGAAAGCTACCGGAAAAAGGGGAACTGAATTTGCTGTTATGGCGTAGCTGATCACCGACACTGGTCAGCATTTCGGGTACACCACCAAACAGGCCGAACATGACAAAAAATCCGACGGCAAGAAAGGCGGTCAGCTTGATGATCGATTCAAAGGCAACCGCCAGAACCAGACCTGGATGATGCTCGGTCGCATCGATATGGCGGGTGCCGAACAGGATTGAAAATATTGCCATCAGGATTGCGACAAACAGGGCGGTGTCACTGCCTTTGCTGAGAGCCTCGGTTGCACCCGGTGCAATGGCGTTATAACTGATCGCAACGGCCTTCAGTTGCAAGGCGATATAAGGCATGGTGCCCAGAATCGCAATCACTGTCACCATCACCG
This sequence comes from Nitrincola salilacus, assembly GCF_046271865.1. Classification (NCBI taxonomy): domain Bacteria; kingdom Pseudomonadati; phylum Pseudomonadota; class Gammaproteobacteria; order Oceanospirillales; family Oceanospirillaceae; genus Nitrincola; species Nitrincola salilacus. Next base: position 4,174,863 of record NZ_CP176580.1, on the reverse strand, counting down.
CAAGGCTCTGGCTTTTGCCGTAGCGTGAAGAGATAAAGTCGGAGATAGAGGTGATATTTTGCTGCTTGCTGACCAGTATCACCTTCTCGATCATGCGCCAGCCGAACAGGAATACAATCACCGGTCCGACATAGGTCGCCATGAACTCCCAACCGGTGGATGCAGCCCTGCCCACCGCACCATAGAAGGTCCAGGATGAGCAGTAGACAGCCAGCGACAGGGAGTAGATAACCGGATGGCTGGCCCATCGCATTCCCGTTTCGCTCTTATCGCCATAGTAGGCAATTGCAAAAAGCAGTAGCAGATAGGCTATCGAGATAAAGATGATGATCCAGCCGGAAAGCATAGTATCCACTTCACTGAAGATGAGTTGCCTAAGTGTAACGTGTTATTGAGCCGCTTTGGCAGCCCGTGGGCTGCAAATTCACTGCCAGAACCCTTATACCATTGTCTAGGCAAGAGTTTTGCTTACTATGCATGGGGTTTGTTTATAGTTATGATATTAAAGGATTTTTTGGATATTTTTGATTCAAGTCAAATAACGCTGAGACTAAAGTCGGGGATTTTTTTGCCGGACCTCTTTGCTAAATTCAACTTGTCCAATTCCGAGAAACCTCTCAATAACAACAAAATAGGGGATGCTGTTATGGCGGACCAATCTGACAAAGCGGCGCTGTACTGGAAGGCGAATGTTCGCCTGATAGTTATCAGCCTCGCAATCTGGGCCTTTGTGTCCTATGGCTGTGGAATACTCTTTCGCCCACTGCTGGCGGGAATTTCGGTCGGTGGTACTGATCTGGGATTCTGGTTTGCGCAGCAGGGTTCCATTCTGACCTTTATCGGGCTGATCTTCTTCTACGCCTGGAGAATGAACACACTCGATAAAGAACTGGGCGCAGGCGAGGAGTAAAACCAGATGAGTCAATTTGCAATCAACCTGTTGTTCGTTGGTGCCTCCTTTGCGCTCTATATCGGTATTGCGATATGGGCACGTGCAGGCTCAACCAAAGAATTCTATATTGCCGGTGGTGGGGTTAACCCGGTCACCAATGGTATGGCCACTGCGGCTGACTGGATGTCTGCGGCATCCTTTATCTCCATGGCGGGTCTGCTCTCCGTTGGTTATGTCAACTCCTCCTTCCTGATGGGCTGGACGGGTGGTTATGTACTGCTGGCGATGCTGCTGGCACCTTACCTGCGTAAATTCGGTAAGTTTACGGTGCCTGATTTTATCGGTGACCGTTTCTACAGCCAGGGTGCTCGTCTGACAGCGGTTATCTGTCTGATCATCATGTCGGTTACCTATGTTATCGGTCAGATGACCGGTGCAGGTGTTGCCTTCTCACGCTTCCTGGAAGTGAGCAGCTCAGCCGGTATCTGGATCGCGGCTGCCATCGTATTCATCTACGCCGTTTTCGGTGGCATGAAAGGGATCACCTATACCCAGGTGGCTCAGTATGTCGTTCTGATTGTGGCCTACACTATTCCTGCCGTCTTCATCTCTTTGCAGTTGACCGGCAATCCGATCCCGATGTTCGGTATGTTCAGTGAGCACACTGGATCTGGTCTGCCGCTGCTGCAGACGCTGGACGAAGTGGTTCGTGAACTTGGTTTCCGCGATTACACAGCCGATGTGGATAACAAGCTGAACATGGTGCTGTTTACCCTGTCTCTGATGATCGGTACTGCTGGTCTGCCACACGTTATCATCCGTTTCTTCACGGTACCTAAGGTTTCTGATGCTCGCTGGTCTGCTGGCTGGGCTCTGGTCTTCATTGCGCTTCTGTATCTGACTGCACCTGCTGTTGCATCCATGGCACGCCTGAACCTGCTGACTACCATCTACCCTGATGGTCCGACTCAGCCGGCTCTGGAATATGCCGACCGTCCTGACTGGGTTAAAACCTGGGAAACTACCGGTCTGCTGCGCTTTGAAGATAAAAACAATGATGGTCGTATCCAGCTTTATGCTGACTCGACGCCTGCCGGTGTTGCAATAGCGCAGGAACGTGGTTGGGACGGTAACGAGCTGGTGGTGAATAATGACATCCTGGTTCTGGCTAACCCTGAAATCGCGAATCTGCCACCCTGGGTTGTCGGTCTGATTGCGGCTGGCGGTATCGCAGCAGCTCTCTCCACCGCTGCGGGTCTGTTGCTGGCGATCTCTTCTGCGATCAGTCACGACTTGATCAAGAACATCATCAATCCGAAGATATCTGAAAAAGGGGAGATGCTGGCTGCTCGTATCTCAATGGGTGGTGCCATACTTCTGGCGACCTATCTGGGCTTGAATCCCCCCGGCTTTGCGGCACAGGTAGTGGCATTGGCGTTCGGTATCGCCGCAGCCTCTCTGTTCCCGGCGCTGATGATGGGTATCTTCTCCAAGCGGGTGAACAGCAAGGGTGCGATTGCCGGTATGCTGGCTGGTCTGGTTGCAACACTGCTGTATATCTTCACCTTCCTGGGCTGGTTCTTCATCCCTGGTACCAACATGCTGGCCAATACGCCTGACAACTGGCTGTTCGGTATCTCTCCGCTCTCCTTCGGGGCAGTGGGTGCGATGTTGAACTTCGCGGTGGCCTATGGCATCTCCCTGATGACTGAAGAGCCTCCACAGGAGATTCAGGATCTGGTCGAAAGCGTACGTTCACCTCACGGTGCTGGCGGCGCAGTCAGCCACTGATCCCTCTCGGGTATCAGTCTGAACAAGGCCCCCAATTGGGGGCCTTTTTATTCCCGGGCCTTGACGCAACCTACGGGCTCGGCAGAAGATGCAGGTCTGTTTACTCCTGAATCCGTGACTTCGAGGTGTATTCTGCACATACAAGTAGTTGTCTATGAAATCACGGATCCAGATTTACTGAAAGGAAGGGTAAGATGTTCTGGGATTTAGTTGGTACTGTTTTTTCCGGCCTGGGTGCCGCAGGGATTGCGCTGCTGTTGCGCTCCTTGAGCCGTAAGCGCCTGCCAAGCTGGCTGATACTGGTGTTTGCCGGTGCCGGGATGATGGCGTATCAGATCTATGGTGAGTACACCTGGTTTGAACACAAGCAGTCTCTGCTGCCCGCCGGATCTGTTGTGCTTGAAACCCACGATGTGAAGCTGCCCTGGCGCCCCTGGAGCTATCTGTTTCCACAAACACTGGAGTTCACCGTGCTGGATCAGGCGAATCTGCGTCGTATCGAGGCGGATGGTGAGCAGATTGTGGAGATGGTGATCTACCGTTTCGAACGCCGCACTTATGATCGGGTAGCGATAGAGCCACAATTGCTGAACTGTCAGACCGGCGATCTGGTGCCACTGACCGAGCAGGGGCAGCCCCGGCTGGAACTCACTACACGGATCGAGTTGGATAGTCGTCTGGCCCAGCTGACATGCCGTCAGGATGAGGCTATCAACCAATAAACTGATCTCCGACAAGGGTCTTGCCGTCAGGTAAGACTAATGTCGGGCTTCTCTTGATCGCCGCCTTTGTTAGATTGATAGCTCAACACTAGCTGTTCAAAATAATAAAAGAAGGGGGCGCCCATGCCCGCGCATCAGGATACTGTCCGTGCCTATTGGCGAGGTAACCTGCGCCTGATCGGTATCTATCTGGCGATCTGGTTTGCAGCATCTTACGGCTGCGGCATTCTCTTTGTTGATTTTCTTGATCAATACCATTTCTTCGGCTATCCACTGGGCTTCTGGTTTGCACAGCAGGGCTCCATCTATCTGTTTGTCCTGATCGTATGGGGCTACATGTTCAGTATGAACCGTCTGGACAAGAAGCATGATGTCCAGGAGTAGTAGGCGGGATCGGCAACGATATCGGGAACTGCCGGTATGAGCCTGAATGTGCTGAGCTTCCTGTTCATCGGTGCATCCTTTGCACTCTACATCGGTATTGCCATCTGGACCCGGGCAGGTTCTACGCGCGAGTTTTATATCGCCGGTGGTGGCGTGTCTCCGATGGCGAACGGGATGGCGACCGCGGCTGACTGGATGTCGGCGGCTTCCTTCCTGTCGCTGGCGGGTGTGATCGCCTTTATGGGGCGAGATGGCTCAGTGTTTCTGATGGGCTGGACCGGTGGCTATGTGATGCTGGCCTTGTTGCTGGCCCCCTATCTGAGAAAGTTCGGTAAGTTCACGGTGCCAGATTTTATCGGTGATCGCTACTACTCAAATCTGGCAAGAGGGGTGGCCCTGCTGTGTGCCATCCTGATCTCGTTCATCTATGTGGCCGGACAGATGCGGGGTGTCGGGATTGTCTTCTCTCGCTATCTTCAGGTGCAGATTGAATGGGGGGTCGTGATCGGCATGGTGATTGTGTTCTGCTATGCCGTGCTGGGTGGGATGAAGGGGGTCACCTACACGCAGGTGGCTCAGTATTGTGTGATGATCTGCGCTTTTCTTGTTCCGGCGTTGTTTCTGTCTCTGATGATGTCAGGGCATCTGCTGCCGCAGTCCGGGTTGGGGGCACAGCTGGATGATGGGCGCACAATATTGCAGACGCTGGATGGGATGCTGACGGAGCTTGGGTTTGATCCCTATACTCAGGGGCAGCGCTCAACATGGGACAGGTTCATGCTGACACTGGTACTGATGTGCGGCACAGCAGGCTTACCGCATATCATCGTGCGGTTTTTTACAGTGCCAAGCGTGCGTGATGCGCGTGAATCAGCCGGTTGGGCGCTGGTGTTTATCGCCCTGCTGTATACCTCGGTGCCGGGTGTGGCTGCCTTTGGCAGGATCAACCTGGTCCAGACACTGAATGGGCCGGATCAGCAGGGTGTGGTCTATGAAGAGATGCCGGACTGGTTCAAAACCTGGGAGGATGCCGGGCTGATCGCCTGGCATGATCATAATGGTGATGGTCGGGTACAGTACGCAGCTGGCGAAAGTTTTGTCGGTGGCCGACCGATTTTTACCGCAGAGCGTGGAGAGCGGGGCGAACGTTTGTTGACGAATCCCGGTTCTGGGCAGTTTGATTCCACGCGTCAGCCATTCGCCACTGAGGTGTATATTGATCACGATATCCTGGTGCTGGCCAATCCGGAGATCGCTAATTTGCCAGCCTGGGTGGTTGCGCTGGTGGCTGCAGGGGCGGTTGCCGCAGCCCTGTCGACGGCGGCAGGGTTGCTGCTGGTGATCTCGACCTCGGTATCGCATGATCTGATGAAAAAAACACTGCGCCCGGATATGAGCGATCGGCAGGAGCTACGCTATGCCAGGCTGTCGGCGATTCTGGCGCTGTTGCTGGCCGGCTATGCGGGCATCAATCCGCCGGGGTTTGTGGCAGAGGTGGTGGCGCTGGCATTCGGGCTGGCGGCGGCAACCGTGTTTCCGCCGATTCTGATGGGTATCTTCTGTCGGCGCATGAATATGGCTGGCGCGGTCAGTGGCATGCTGGTGGGGCTGGTCACAACTCTGGCGTATGTGTTCTATTTTAAAATTATCGGTGGTACACCCGAGCAGTGGTTGTTGGGTGTGTCACCCGAAGCCTTCGGAGCCGTGGCGATGGTGTTGAATATCATGACAGCTTGTCTGGTCATGTGGCTGACCCCACCGCCGCCGGAGCACGTGCAGCGGCTGATCGATAATGTCAGAGTGCCGCGTGGTGTCAGGTGGCCGGTAAAGGTGCAAACAGGAGCGCGCAAGAAATGACCGATTCGTTCAAACTGGATAATCTCCCCTTCAGTCTGCTGAATGAGCGGGAGCAGAAGTTGTTGCGCAATCACCTGGATATCTCCTATTTTCAGAAAGATGAGTTGCTGATCAAGGCGGGGGAGGAGCCTGAGGGGTTATTCATCATACTCAAAGGGCGGGTCGGGGAGAGTGATCTGTCGGAAGCGGCTACTGCGGGCGGGGAGAAGAGCCAGAATGTCTATGTGCACTACGAGGATGAGGATTATTTCGGCGGCTGGTCAGTGCTTAACGGTAAGGCGATACACAACTTTATCGCAGTTGAAGAGACGATCTGCCACATACTGCCGACCCGTATACTGCTGGACCTGATCGCCAGCAATCCGATGTTTGCGGATTATTTTCAGCAGAACCTGACGGCCAAGCGCGAAATTGCCGATCAGCATGGACAGAGTCAGGATATGGCTGAGTTCATGCTGGCGCGAATAACTGACGGCACCATACGTGAACCGCTGATCGTTCCGGAGGGAACCAGTCTGCATGATGCGACGCAGAAGATGCGTGAGCATAAATCAGATTGCGTGCTGGCACGGCGTGGCAATCGCTATGGCATGGTTACAGGGACGGATCTGCTTGATGCTGTGGTATTGCATGGTAAGCCGCTGGATGCCGATGTGGCGGATATTGCCAGTTACCGCCTGATCAGTATCGATCCGGAGGACTATCTGTTCAACGCTCTGATCATGATGACTCAGCAGCAGATAGAACGTGTAGTGGTGATGCGCGGGAATGAACTGGTAGGTGTTGTCGAGCTGACCGATGTGCTGAGTCATTTTTCCAGCCATTCGCATGTGATCGGGTTGCGTGTGGAGCGGGCAAAAACGGTTGAAGAGTTGCGACAGGCGGCTCAAGGGCTGACTGAACTGATCAAGGCGCTGATCTCGACAGGTGTCCGAATTCGCTTCACGATGGAGTTGTTGGCGGCGATGAACGGGCGGATACTGGCCAAACTGTTTAATCTGATGATACCGAACGATATGCGTCCTCATGTCTGTCTGATTGTGATGGGCTCGGAAGGGCGTGGTGAGCAGATAATGAAGACAGATCAGGATAATGGTCTGATCTATCGGGATGGGCTGGAGTGGCCGGGCATGCAGACAACGATGCAGAGATTCAGCGACACGTTGATCTCTTTCGGTTTTCCCCCATGCCCTGGCAATATCATGGTATCGAACCCTGAGTGGATCAATTCGACCGGTGACTGGGTAACAAAGCTGACCCGTTGGGCGGAGAGTTGCGAAGGGGAGTCGGTCATGAATCTGGCGATAGCCGTTGATGGCAAACCGGTGGCTGGAAACTCGGCGCTGTTCAAGGCTGCACGAGGTGCATTTTTACGCAATATTCGCAGTAATGATATTTTCTTTTCATACTTTGCCCGCGCTTCACTGAATTTTGATACGCCCTTGACCTTCTTTGGCAACCTGAAGGATAAAGGGCAGCTGGATGTGAAGAAAGGGGGGGTATTCCCGATTGTTCATGGTGTCAGAACCATGGCGCTTGAACATCGTATCCTCGAAACCAATACTTTCAAGCGCATCGAGGCGTTGGTGGAGTTGGCGCAGATGCAGAAGTCGATGGGCGATAATCTCTGTGAAGCACTGGCTTTGTTTATTCAGCTGCGTTTGCGTCAGCAGATTGTGCGAGTGGATGAGAGTGATAATGGGGTCGATAATACCCCGAATATGGTCGATCTGCAGATGCTGTCAAAGCTGGATCGGGAGCTGTTACGCGATGCCTTGCGCATCGTTAAGGATTTCAAGAAGTTTCTTACTTTACGCTATCACCTGGGTAATTGATTCATGATTCTTCCGCGTACCATAAGACGATTCAAAGAGCGGCGAGAGCATAGAACTGGCGCACATGCGTCATTGTTCGAGCCTTACAAGGGCGATGAAGTTATTTCGCTTGACTGCGAAACTACCAGCCTGGATGTTGGTCAGGCGGAAATCCTTTCGATCGGGGCCGTGAGAATAAAGGGGCGCAAGGTGATGACCAGCGACTTGCTGGATATTCATTTGCAGCCGCCGGCCAGCCTGACTGGAGAGTCGATCAAAATTCACAAGATACGGGCAACGGATCTGGCTGATGGCATCTCAGTGGAAGAGGCGTTGGAGCAGCTGTTGGCCTTTATCGGTAATCGGCCGATCCTGGGGTATTATGTCAATTATGATATCCGGGTGATCGATAAATTCATGCGGCCCCTGTATGGATTTGGTTTGCCGAATAAGGCGATCGAGCTGTCCCATGTTTATCATGACATCATCAAGTGGAAAAGTGTCGGTGGAGATATCGATCTACGCTTTGATACTATCTCGAAAAAGCTCGATGTTCCGATTATTCAACGTCATACCGCGCTCGGCGATGCTATAACGGTCGCTCTCATGTACGTCCGCCTCAAACACGGCTCCCCTCCTTCTGTTGCCTGAGAGTGACAATATTATCCACTGAAGCAGGTATTGGCCTGTTTTTTGCATTATTTATAGTTGGCGAGCAGTGTATTGGAATAAAGTGTCAATTTATTATCGCTTTAGCTGCCAGTATTCTTGTATCCGCTCACTATAGAACTATAATGTCAAAAAAATGCCGTATGTGGATGGGTTGTTAGCATGATTGAGCGTGCCGATATCAACAGTGTTCTGGCTCAGATGAAAGCGCTGAAGGGAGAGGTGCAGCAAGGCGTTCGCCAGCTGGAACTTCCGAGCGAAATTCAATCTGACAAGGCGCCTGATCGCACGGGTTTTGGAACCATGCTGAAATCGGCGGTCGATCAGGTACATGAACAGCAGCAGGTTGCCAATAACATGCGTGAATCCTATGAAAGGGGCGATCCTGGTATCGACCTGCCTCAGGTAATGATTCAGGCACAGAAAGCATCTGTTTCCTTTCAGGCTATGGTGCAGGTAAGGAATAGACTGGTTTCAGCGTATGAAGAAATTTCAAAAATGCCAATTTGATCTGGGCTTAAGATAAATGGAAAACGCGTCAGGGCAATTGGGTAACAGAGGTGGAATACTGGCAGGCTTTAATAGCCTTGGTATTTTGCGTCAGCTGGGTTTGATGGTAGGGCTTGCCGCCAGTGTTGCTATTGGCTTTTCGGTGGTGCTCTGGTCTCAGCAGCCTGATTATCGCGTGCTTTTTTCCAATATGGAGTTCGCTGATGCGAACCAGGTCATTGATCAGCTCCAGCTTTATCAGGTGCCATATAAGTTTGATACCAGCACCCGGGCAATACTGGTTCCAGAATCACATGTTCATACTGCACGATTGCGTCTTGCGGCAGAGGGAATAACTGCCGATAAAACTGTTGGTTTTGAACTGCTGGATCGTGAACAAGGCCTGGGTACCAGTCAGTTTATGGAAACCGCTCGCTATCGTCGGGGACTTGAAGGTGAGTTGGCGCGCACTATCAGCAGTATGAACACAGTGCGTAGCGCCCGTGTTCACCTCGCCATTCCCAAGGATACCGTTTTCATTCGTGATCAGCGCAAGCCCAGGGCCTCGGTCTTTCTCGACCTTTTCTCCGGTCGTCAGCTTGAGCGTGATCAGGTTGCGGCGATAGCTAATCTGATTGCTTCCAGCATACCCGAGCTTGATGTTCAGGATGTCACGGTGGTTGATCAACGCGGGCGCCTGCTCAATACCCGTGATGCAGATGTTGATGTCGTACTGGCAGCTAAACAATTGGAATATACACGTCAGGTTGAAGATACACTGGTTAATCGCGTCAACAGTATTCTTCAGCCAGTGATCGGATTGGGGAATTTTCGTGCCGAAGTGTCGGCCGATATCGATTTTACACAAGTAGAGCAGGCGGATGAGCTGTATAACTCGGATCTTCCTTCGCTGCGCAGTGAACAGACGTTAGAAGAGCGGCGTGCAGCAGGTGCTCAGCCGGCAGGTGTTCCGGGTGCGTTGGCTAACCAGCCTCCAGGCGCTGCAACGGTCCCTGAAGTTGCTAATGGTGAAGGTGGTGTTGCACAGCAGGCGGTAAGCGGTACCAGTCGTAATCAGTCGACGCGTAATTTTGAGTTGGATCGTAGTGTCAGTTATACAAAGCATCAGATGGGGCGTGTCAATCGTTTGACAGTGGCTGTGGTCGTAGATGACCTGCCCAATATAGACCCAGAGACCGGCGCACGTACAAGAGCTGCCTGGACTGAAGCTGAGCTGGAGCGTTTGCGTCTGCTGGTGCAGAATGCCGTCGGATTTTCCGCAGTCCGGGGGGATAGTGTCGATGTTATCAACTCTCCTTTTATAGCGGATGAACCATATGAATATGATGAACCGGCATTCTGGGAGAGTGATTTCTTCTGGACCCTGGTGAAGCAGCTGATGGGGGCTATCTTCGTTCTGGTGCTGGTGCTGGGAGTATTGCGTCCTATACTCAAGAACATCACCGAAGCCGGGCAGCGCAAACCGTCAGGTGGCCTGGGGCCTGCCGGCGAAATCTCTGCTGAACTTGATCAGTTGGCTACGTCGGGTGTGGCTGATGACAGGGTGACTTTCAGTGGCACAGAAAGCGGTGTTTTGCCAACCCCGAACGAGAGCTTTGATTACCAGTTGAATGCTATTCGTAGTATGGTGGCTGAAGATCCTGCGCGCGTGGCGCAGGCGGTGAAGCAGTGGGTTGTGGAAAATGAGTGAGCTGAACAGTATTGAGAAGGCAGCGGTGCTGCTGATCAGTCTGGGAGAAAATGATGCCGCCGATATACTGAAACATCTGGGCCCGAAAGAGGTGCAGATGATTGGTGAGGCGATGTCGCGGCTGGATAATATTCCGCAATCCAAAGTTGAAGCTGTTATCAGTGATTTTCTTAATGTTGTCGGCGATCAGACGGGTATCGGCATCAACAACGATCGCTATATCCGCACCATGCTCAATCGTGCTCTGGGTGAAGAGAAGGCCAAGACGCTGATCGACCGTATTCTGTTCAGTACCAACACCTCGGGTCTTGACACATTGCGCTGGATGGATCCGCGCCAGGTTGCTGAGATCATCCGCTTTGAACACCCTCAGATACAGTCTGTCATCATCTCTTATCTTGAGTCGGATCAGGCTGCCAGTGTGCTGGGTTACTTTGATGATAAGGTCAGGCTCGATATCATGATGCGTATTGCCGCACTGGATCGAATTCAGCCACAGGCACTGCAGGAGCTGAATGATATGCTCGAAACCCAGTTCAGCGGTCCGCGTTCGACGCAGTTGACGCAGATTGGTGGTGTCAAGGCTGCTGCCAATATCATGAACTTCGTTGAGAGCAGTATTGAAGCTGAGCTGATGGAGAGTATCAAAGAGACGGATGAGTCGCTGGCCAGACAGATTCAGGATCTCATGTTCGTGTTTGATAACCTGATGGATGTCGATGACCGTGGTATTCAGGTTATTCTGCGTGAAGTTCAGACCGACCAGTTGGTGATTGCGCTGAAGGGTGCTGATACGGCATTGCAGGAGAAGGTATTCAAGAATATGTCTAAACGCGCGGCTGAGTTGCTGCGTGATGATCTGGAAGCCAAGGGGCCGGTAAGGGTCAGCGAGGTTGAGATGGCGCAGAAAGAGATTCTGTCAGTGGCGCGACGCTTGGCCGATGAGGGAGAGATCTCTCTGGGTGCCGGTGACGATATGATTTGATGTCCTCATGAAGCCGGAACAGAACCAACCCATCAGAATCCCCGCCTCCGAAGTGGGAGATATTGCACTCTGGAAACTGCCTGAAATGGTGGGTGGTTTCGAAACAAGAGCCCTGCACCGAGAGCAGGGGCCTGAGGTTGTCGTGGTTGATGAGGAGATCGTTGCTGAAAAGGTGACGCTTGCCGAGCTTGAAAAGATCCACGAAGAGGCTTATCAGGAAGGTCTGGGGATCGGCCAGAAGGATGGGCTGGAGCAGGGGAAAAAAGCAGGTTTTGAGCAGGGGCTGGAGCAGGGTATTGCTGCTGGCCAGGCGCAGATAAACGCTCGTCTGGAGCTGCTGGATTCACTGATTGAAAAGTTGCAGGCGCCTCTGGCAGGGCAAGAAGCAGCGTTGGAAGAAACGCTGGTGAAACTGTCACTCAATCTTGCCGAGAGCGTTGTCAGGGCAGAGCTGAAATCGCGCCGTGATCTTCTGGCAACCAGTGTGCATGAAGCACTGGCGCTGATTCCTCAGGACAGTGGCCCAGTAAAATTGTATCTTCATCCTGCCGATTGTGAGCGCTTCTCTGAACTCCCGGCTGTCGATAATTTGACACTGATAGATGATGCGGAACTGACAGAGGGCGGCTGCCGCGTTTCATCTTCATACACACATGTTGATTTTACCGTTGAGCAGCGTTTTGCCGAAGTGTCCAGTCAGTTGCTATTGCGTCTGACTGCTGCCAAAGCTGACTCTGAATAAGGGGTGGTGCATGTCTCTGGATGAGCGTTTGAATCGCTATGCCAGCCTTCATTTTGAAACCGCGCGCCCTCAGGTACGTGGTCAGATCACGCGTCTGATCGGTTTGACGCTTGAAGCGGTTGGGTTGCGCGTTGCGTTGGGTGATTACTGCCTTATTGAGGTTACGCCAACGCTCAGTGTAGAGGCTGAGGTGGTCGGCTTTTCCGGAGATCGTGTCTACCTTATGCCGCTGGATGCGGTTGATGGGCTGCAGCCTGGTGCTGTCGTCAGGCCGCAGGCGGGAGCCAGTATGGTGCCAGTCGGCTTTGGTCTACTCGGGCGTGTCCTCAATGGCATAGGTAAGCCGCTGGATGGTAAAGGGCCGCTGGATGCTGAAGACTACGTCCCGCTGGCGGGTGAAACGATCAATCCTCTGAAGCGTCATCCAATAGATACTCCGCTTGATGTCGGAATTCGTGCTATCAATGGATTGTTGACTGTAGGGTGCGGGCAGCGTCTGGGTCTGTTTGCCGGCAGTGGTGTCGGTAAGTCGGTACTGCTTGGCATGATGACTCGTTATACCGAAGCGGAAATTACCGTTGTCGGTCTGATCGGTGAACGTGGACGAGAGGTGCGGGAGTTCATTGATCATAGTCTTGGCCCTGAAGGGATGGCCAAATCGGTTGTTGTTGCCTCTCCGGCAGACGACTCACCCTTGATGAGGCTTCGTGCGGCGCAACTGGCAACCCGAATAGCCGAATATTTCAGAAGTCGTGGCAAGAAAGTGCTGTTGCTGATGGATTCCCTGACTCGTTATGCTCAGGCACAACGTGAGATAGCGCTGGCCATAGGTGAGCCACCAGCAACCAAGGGTTATCCGCCCTCTGTATTTGCGCGCCTTCCAAAGCTGGTCGAACGTGCCGGTAATGGCGAACATAATGCAGGCTCCATTACAGCCTTCTATACGGTTCTCACGGAAGGAGATGATCAGCAGGACCCGATTGCCGATGCGGCACGTGCCATTCTGGATGGGCATATAGTCCTGTCCCGATCTCTGGCTGAACAGGGGCATTACCCTGCTATTGATATTGAGGCGTCGATCAGCAGGGCGATGCCGCAAATCGTTGATCCCTCGCAGTACAATCTTGCCATGCAGTTCCGCCGCTACTACTCAAAATATCAGCAGAATGCCGATCTGGTGTCCGTGGGGGCTTATGCACGGGGGAGTGATCCACTGATGGATCGCGCCATTGAACTTCTACCCATGTTGAATGCCTATCTGCAACAGGGGATGCAGGAAGAGATGCTGTATCAGCGAAGTCTGCAGGAGTTGGCGATGGTACTGTCTCCACCGCCGACGAATGACAAAGCAGCTCCGAAAATGCGCCGATAGGGTGATTGTGTGAAAAAAAAACGCTCTCAACGTCTGAATGTTGTCCTGGATCTGGCCCGTCGCAAGCGTGAGATAGCTGATCGCTATATGGCTGAAAGCCGCCAGCGGGTTGTGCAGGGTGAACAGCAGAAAAAGCAGCTTGAGATCTATCTTCAGGAGTATCAGGAACAGTTTATCCTTGCCGGCCAGGCTGGGTTGACGGCAGTTGCGATGCAGACGCACAGCTTCTTTATCGCCAAGATTCAGGATGCCCTGCTTAAGCAGGAAGAGACTCTGAGGCAGGCCAGATATCAGCTGGAGCAGGTGACGGAGCACTGGCGGCAAGCCTACCGGCATTTTCAGGCGATCGAAAAACTGCAGGGTAAGGCACTTTCGGCAGAGCAGCAGTTGCAGGATAAGCGGTTGCAGAGCGAGATTGACGAGCGTTCTCAGTTGCAGCGTACTCGGGGGATTTAATAATCCCTGGTCATGTTCGCTGATTGTTTTAAGCGGTGGTGACTGGAACTGGCCCTGAAATTGCATTACTCCTGTAAATATTTATTCAGGAGAGATGCATGGCCGCGCAACTGACCGGTTTTATGTTATCCGGACCCACCTTATCACTCAGTCCATTATCGACAGGAGCCCCAGGGCAGTCGGGCGCGCAGCTCTCTGGTGGTCAGATGCAGGCTGGGGCTGGTTTTTCTCTCTGGCTCGGGCAGGCTCAGGCAGCGTCTGCTGGGGCAACGCTATCTACCACTACTTCTGCGGGAGGCGAAAACTTGCCGCAGGATGGCATGCAATTGCCGCCTTTTCCTGCAAAAAACGGCAAGGTTACGGGCATGGAAAGCAGTGCTGAAGGTGCTGGTGAAAATAGTCCGGTCACTCCGGGTTGGGTGATCAGCTCCGATAACCTGAAGCTTGACCTGGGTGAGACTGCCACCACTTCGGCTCAGGAATCCTCAGATTCCGAGGAGCTTGCTCAGCCTGATCTTGCTTCTCTCCTGGCGCTGCTCACTCCAGAGGAAGGTGAAGATGATCCTATGGGTAGCGAGCGTGATGCTCTCTCTGCTGCGCTGTCACGTCTGCTGGAATTGCTGAGTGATGAGCAGTGGCGGCCTGAAGGTGATGACACTCAAATCACGACTGATATGCCTGCCAGGGATGCGCTGGCAGAGTTGCTGGAGAAGTTGCGTGTGCTGCTTGATGGCTCAGAGGATGAGTCGAAGAGTGTTGATGCTGATCTGTTACAAGCGCTTTTCAAGGATCTTGATACGCGTGATCTGCAAAATGAGTTGAGTACAGAGCAGTTGGCCAGGATAGAGGTTGCACTGAAACAGTTGCAACAGGCTTTGCAGCAGGTGTTGCAGGCTCAGTCTGCGCAAACTGAGGCGTTGGTAGATGGCAATATGCTTGCTCGCGAAGCGTTGGAGAAAGTGCTTGAGTTGCTGGCTGAACGATTGGCAGCGATGAAGCCGCAGGAGGGGGGGCAAGTTGCCACAAGCGCTTCAACTGGTGCTGAGGTGCAGGTCGATCGTCTGCAGGAGACTCTGGCTCAGACACAGGTAAAGAGTGGTGCAGATGCCGCTAAGGTGGATGTTGTGCCTGTCGCCCCTCAGGGGGCTCAGCCAGACAAAAAAAATGCTGAAGTGGATTCCAGATCTCAGACCGCTGGAGTCAGTCGTACACCCGAGTCTTTACAGTCATCTTCATCGCCACCACCCTTACATGAGCGCCAGGCTCCGCTTCCGGCCGGATCTGAGCAGCGCAGCGGTGACAGGGCGGCTATCCCCTTTGTTGATCAGACTATTCCTCAAGATCGAAATGTTGATCAGCGGTCTGTTGGTGAAATGCTGAAGCAAAGTGATGCACCTCAGCAGCAACCTGTCAGGATGGAATCGGGGCTGGCGTCAACACCGGCTCAGAGTGTTGTGGCGGCCAACAGCGTGCCCGCAGATGCAACCACTGCAGCCAAACAGGCTGCGCTGGCGCAGCAGTTGCAAAATCCAGCTTGGGCACGGGCGTTGGGCGAGCGAGCCATCATGATGACTCAGCAGGGGCCCAGATTTGCCGAGATCCGATTGGACCCCCCTGAACTGGGTGCATTGAAAATCAGGGTGAATCTGTTGCCCGGTGATCAGGTGAGTCTCAGTTTCAACTCTCCTAATCCTGCTGTTCGGGATGCGTTGGAGCAGAATATGCCAAGGCTCAAAGAGATGTTTGCTGAACAAGGGCTCAATCTGATGGATTCATCTGTGTCAGATGAAGCTCAGGAAGAAAAATCGCGGCAGAGTGCGCAGCGTTCAGGAGACTACCGCAGTGGTGAAGAGGGTGATGATGACCTTGTTCCAGACGGACAAACGGGTCGTCGATTGGGCCTCGTAGACTATTATGCGTAAACAGGATGCTTCAGCCTGAAAATCAGTGTGTTATATTAGCCTCATAATTGGGATGTTTCTTTAGCGGTATTGAGGTTGAGCATGGCGGACGAGAGCGAGCAGGAAGAGGGTGTTGTAGCGCCGAAGTCAAAAAAAAAGCTGTTTATCATTCTGGGTGGAGTATTGCTGCTGGTCATATTGGCTGGCGGTGGAGCTGCTGCCTACTTCTTTCTTCTTGCTGATAAAGAACCTGCAGAGCCTGTTCGGCAGGAGGCAATCTATACAAAAGTTCGCACCCTCGAAGGTCGTCCTTCGTTTGTGGCATCCCTGCAGGCCGAGGGCGGCAGTCGCCACTTCATGCAGGTATACGTTGAGGCGAAAAGTCGTAATCAGGTGGTGGCGGATGCGCTTGACGCACATATGCCACTTATTGTGGCACGCCTTAATGCGCTTTTCACTACTCAATCCGTTCAGCGGTTACGTACTGTGGAGGGGAAGCGAGCTCTGCAAGAGGAGGCGACAGCATTGGTGCAGCAGATAATGACGGAGAAGGTCGGTGAACCAGGGATTGAGACACTGCTCTTCACCGATTTTGTAATGCAGTAGCGGAGCGCACGTATGTCAGTCAAGGATCTGCTCTCGCAGGATGAGATCGATGCGCTGTTGCATGGCGTCGATGATGGCGATGTAGAAACCGATGATGCTGAGGTCGACGATGGCAGTGGCGTAAGGCTTTATGACCTCGCCAGCCAGGAACGAATCGTTCGTGGGCGTATGCCCACACTCGAGATGGTTAACGAACGCTTTGCTCGACAGGCGCGTGTCACTCTTTTCAATCTGCTACGCCGTACGGCCGATGTGACCGTAGGCGGAGTGCAGGTGATGAAGTATGGCGACTACATTCATACACTCTACGTCCCCACCAGCATGACGCTGATGCGCGTGCATCCCTGGCGCGGAACGGCATTGCTGATCATGGATGCCAAGTTGGTATTCAAGTTGGTGGATCAGTTTTTCGGCGGTGATGGTCGCCATGCAAAAATCGAGGGGCGAGACTTCACGCCCACGGAAACCCGTTTAGTATATAAAACTGTCCACCAGCTCTTTGGCGATCTGGTGGACGCCTGGCGTCCGGTCACTAATGTGCGCTTCGAGCAGGTCGGGCACGAGTTGAATCCGGCGATGGCGAATGTGGTCAATCCCAGTGAGGTAGTCGTTGTCAGTACCTTTCAGGTAGATCTTGAAGGAGGGAGCGGCGAGTTCCATGTCACATTACCCTATTCCATGATTGAACCGATTCGTGATCAACTGATGTCATCCTTTCAGAGCAGTGAAACTGAAAAGGATGATCGCTGGCTGACCTCTTTGCGCCGTGACATCATGCTGGCAGACCTTGATCTTGAATTGGTGGTGGCGGAAAAAGAGATGACACTTCGGGATGTCATGGAGTTCGAGGTGGGTGATGTGATCCCGATCGAAATTCCCGAAATGCTTATGCTGAAGGCAAATAATGTCCCGATGTTTACCTGCCAACTTGGTACTTCGCGTGGTAATCTTGCAGTAAAGGTGATCGAGCCTGTTAAACGGGTTGAAGAGTAAACACTGATGGTGCGGAGATAGCGGATTGTGAGTGACGAGAATAACGATGTAGATCAGCAAGCACTTGCAGATGAGTGGGCTGCGGCTATGGAAGAGCAGACTGGCCCAGGTGAAGATGTTGATATCGATGCTTTGGCAGATGCTGTTGGTCAGGGGCAGGCAAAGGCTGTTCAGTTGGATGAGCTGAGTGATGAATCCGCTCCAGTGTCTGATGGTAAGCTGGATGTTATTCTGGATATTCCGGTAACGCTGACTGTCGAAGTGGGCGGTACCGATATTGCGATACGCAACCTGCTTCAGTTGAGTCAGGGTTCGGTTGTTGAGCTGGATCGTGTTGCAGGTGAGCCGCTTGACGTGAGAGTGAATGGTACGTTGATTGCCAGTGGTGAGGTTGTTGTCGTCAATGACCGTTATGGTATTCGACTGACTGATGTCATCAGCCCGCAAGAGCGAATTCGGCGTTTGAAATAGTGACTACTTCTTTTATGTATCGCTTGATTCTTTCAGGTTTTTTCTGCCTGCCTTTAACAGTGGCAGCGGAAGCGACTGCACCTGTGATGCGCATGGCAGAGCCCATTTCAATAGGGTCAATCCTGCAGATGCTGTTTGGTCTGGTGCTGGTGTTAGTGGTCATATTTGGGTTGGGCTGGCTGTTACGGCGAGTGTCGGTCCTTCCCGGCCAGCACCCTAAGCTTAAAATAGTGGCATCACTGGCGTTGAGTAACCGCGAGCGTGTTGTGTTGGTGCAGGTGGGCGAAGAGCAGGTGTTGGTTGGTGTAGCACAAGGGCAGGTCAGTCTCATAAAGTCTTTTGATGAGCCAGTGATCGAGCCGGTTGTGAGAAGCTCTTCGGAGTTTTCTAAACGGTTGCAGCAAGCGTTGAAAAAAGGGCGAGCCTCATGAGGGCTTTGCTGCTCCTGTTGCTGTTGTTTAGCGTGCCAGCTGTAGCGCAGACATTTGATACAGGGATTCCGGCGGTTACGATGACTGTCGATGAGAATGGGGAGACCAGCTATGGTGTAACCATCCAGATCCTTGCGTTGATGACATTGCTGACATTCCTGCCAGCCATGTTGTTGATGATGACCTCTTTTACCCGAATTGTCATAGTGTTTGCCATGCTTCGTCAGGCTCTGGGTCTACAGCAGACGCCATCAAATCAGGTTGTGATTGGTCTGTCACTTTTTCTGACGCTATTTATAATGACACCTGTGCTGGATCAGGTGAATGAGCGAGCGCTGCAGCCCTATATTGCAGAAGAGATCACGCCAATGGAGGCGATTACCGAAGCTGGGGCTCCCTTTCATGCCTTCATGATTCGTAATACGCGTGAAAGTGATCTCAACCTGTTTATGCGCATTTCGGATACGCCGATGGTTGAAACGCCACAAGAGGTGCCTTTTACGGTACTTATACCTGCTTTTGTGACAAGTGAGCTGAAGACGGCGTTTCAGATAGGTTTCATGCTGTTCATACCCTTTCTGGTTATCGACCTGGTGGTGGCGAGTGTCTTGATGGCCATGGGTATGATGATGTTGTCGCCGATTATCGTATCCCTGCCATTCAAGGTGATGCTCTTTGTGCTGGTGGATGGTTGGGCAATGGTTGTCGGAACGTTGGCCGCCAGTTTTGGTGTCTAGAGGGGAGGTTGAATGACAATAGAGACAACGCTTGACCTCTATGGCCATGCCTTCTGGCTGGTTATTATTATTGTTGTGGTGATAGTGGGGCCTGCGTTGGTTGTGGGGCTGGCGATCTCTGTTTTTCAGGCAGCCACGCAAATCAACGAACAGACATTGAGCTTTCTGCCACGCCTTGTCGTGACGCTTCTGGCGGTGATGTATGCCGGTCCCTGGATTGTCATGCAGATTATGGATCTCTTTCAGTTCTTCTTCCTGAACATCCCAAGACTGATCGGGTAGCGGGATGTTTGTATCCATTGCCGAGATTGAACAGATGGTGGCTAGCTTTCTGTGGCCTCTGTTCCGTATCGGATCCTTTTTTATGGCAATCCCCATTATAGGGACTCAGTTGGTACCTCAGCGGGTACGTCTGGGCCTGGCTATTGCTGTGACGGTGGTGCTGATGCCCGTGCTGCCAGAGATGCCCCGATTCGAAGGGTTGTCTCTTGCAACCTGGATAGTGATAGCTCAGCAGATCATCATAGGCACAATATTCGGCTTTACATTACACTTGCTGTTTCAGTCATTTGTTGCCGGTGCGCAGATCATTGCGATGCAATCAGGGTTGGGCTTTTCGCAGATGAGTGACCCTGCCAATGGGATCAGTATTGTGGTGGTGGCGCAGTTCTATCTGATGATGAGTACTCTGCTGTTTCTGTTGATGAATGGGCACCTGGTTATGATCGAGATACTGGTGCGAAGCTTTTTCGTGATCCCGGTTGGTGAAAGTGGTGTCAGTTCTGATATTTTCATGCGAGTGGTGCTGTCATTAAGCTGGCTTTTTACTGGCGCGCTGGTAATGGCTCTGCCGGCATCCATGGCGTTATTGACAATCAACCTGGCGTTTGGTGTGATGACCAAAGCAGCCCCCCAGTTGAATATTTTTGCCCTCGGCTTCCCGTTTGCTATGCTGATGGGGTTGTTGTTTCACTGGTTTAATATTCCCATCTTCTATGAGCACTATGTGCGCATGAGTGACTTCGTACTCGACTTCATTGCCGGGTTTCTGAATGGTGGAGCTTAGCTGAATGGCTGAAGAATCCGGTCAGGAGAAATCACAAGACCCTACGTCGAAGCGTCTTCAGGAAGCGCGTGACAAGGGGGATATTCCTCGCTCGCGTGAGTTGAATACTTTTGCGCTGCTGATGACGGCCGCAATCTCGGCTCTGCTTTTCGGAAGCATGCTGGCCAGTGCGCTGATGGAAATGATGAAGTATAACTTTACACTCCGTCATGACGAGATCTGGGATACCTCTTACATGATCAAGCATTTGTTTGAATCCATGTTCATGTCATTTTTCAGCCTCTGGGGCTTTTATCTACTGGTATTCATGGTCTCGCTGCTGACCCCGATGTTCATGGGAGGGTGGAACTTCAGTACCGATGCGTTGCAACCTAAGGGTAGTCGTCTTGATCCTATTGCGGGCATCAAGAGAATGTTCTCAGGTAATGCGCTGGTTGAGCTGGTCAAGGCGATAGGTAAGGTGCTGATTGTAGGTTCGGTAGCAGTAATTGTGCTGCTGGGTGTCAGGCATGAGTTGGTGTCTCTGATCAGTGAGCCGGTTGAACCAGCAACGGTACATGCCGTGACGATCCTGAGATGGATCTTTCTGGCACTGGCTGCATCCATACTGATCATTGTGTTGATGGATGTGCCGTGGCAGCACTACAGCTATAACAAAAAGCTGAAAATGACGATGCAGGAGGTCAAGGACGAGCATAAGAACACTGAAGGTAAGCCAGAGATCAAGCGGCGTATACGTCAGTTACAGTTCGAGGTCTCTCAGCGCAAAATGATGTCGGAAGTGCCCACAGCCGACGTTGTGATAACCAACCCAACTCACTATGCGGTTGCAATACGCTATGATCAGTCGTCCAGTGATGCGCCGATTGTGATTGCCAAGGGGGCGGATTTTGTTGCCCTCAAAATTCGCGAAATCGCGAAAGAGCATGATGTCCCGATTCTCTCCTCCCCTGCATTGGCGCGAGCACTGTTCTACGCAACGGAAATAAATGAAGAGGTACCTTCCGGTCTGTATACCGCAGTCGCACAGGTGCTTGCTTACGTTTTCCAGATGCGAACTTTCAAAATCGGTGCCGGAAAGCAACCTGTCCCACCACGTGAAACCGAGCTTAAGATTCCCGATGATCTGAAAGTGGATGAAGACTAGAATTGGCGTGATTCTTGCATTTAACCTGCTGATTGCATTTGATGTGTCAGATAATTGACTTATCTAGGGTGGATAGTCAATTTTCAAAGCTGATCAAGTGTTTGCAAGTTAATGTGATGTTTTATTGACGGTTGAAACGAGTGGATCGAGTAGCCTTTCTGCAAAATGTGCGCAGTATCAGTCATGGGAATATTGGTATTCCCTTGCTGCTGCTCGTCATATTGGCGATGGTTACGTTGCCTGTTCCGCCGTTTATGCTCGATGTTTTTTTTACCTTCAACATCGCGCTGTCAATTGTCGTCCTGCTGGTCTGTATATACGCTCTGCGTCCGCTTGATTTTGCGGTGTTCCCAACTATTTTGCTGGCTGCCACGCTGCTGAGGTTGGCGCTGAACGTTGCCTCAACGCGTGTCGTGCTCCTGCGGGGGCATGAGGGAGGGGACGCTGCGGGGCAGGTGATCAAGGCGTTTGGTGATGTTGTGGTTGGTGGTAACTATGTGGTCGGTATTGTTGTGTTTCTGATACTGGTCATCATCAACTTCGTCGTGGTAACCAAGGGTGCCGGCCGTATTTCTGAAGTGAGTGCGCGTTTTACCCTGGACGCAATGCCCGGTAAGCAGATGGCTATCGATGCGGATGTGAACTCGGGGTTAATCACGCAGGAAGAAGCTCAGCAACGGCGTCAGGATATCACCCAGGAAGCGGATTTCTACGGAGCGATGGATGGTGCGTCCAAATTTGTCAGGGGTGATGCTGTAGCCGGTATCCTGATTCTGGTTATCAATCTGATCGGTGGGCTGGCGATCGGTATGTTGCAGCATGATCTTGATTTTGAAACCGCTTTGCGGAATTACTCTCTGTTAACCATCGGTGATGGATTGGTGGCTCAGTTGCCGTCCCTGCTCTTGTCTACCGCAGCTGCTGTCATGGTGACGCGTGCCAACTCATCCGAAGAGATGGGTGATCAGGTATTCAGGCAGATGTTCTCTTCTCCCAGAGCGCTGATGGTGGCCGCGGGTGTGATCGCGATCATCGGTATTGTGCCGGGTATGCCTCACGTCGCTTTTCTGTCGCTGGCTGCTATCGCGGGAGGGGTGGGCTGGTTAATTCACAAAAAACAGCTGCTGAAGCAACAGGTAAGTGCAGAGCAGGCGGCTGAGCCAGAGTCGCCTCCTGAAGAGGAGCACAAGGATCTGAACTGGGATGATGTCATGCCGGTTGATATGATCGGGCTGGAGGTCGGTTATCGTCTGATACCCATGGTCGACAAAATGCAGGGAGGGCAGCTGTTGAGTCGGATCAAGGGGGTCCGGAAAAAGCTGTCACAAGATCTGGGTTTTCTGGTGCCTTCTGTGCACATAAGAGATAATCTTGATCTGATGCCGGGTGCATACAGGATTACGCTGATGGGCGTTATCTCTGGTGAGTCTGAGGTTTATCCTGATCGTGAGCTGGCAATAAACCCGGGTCAGGTGTTTGGCACACTGAAAGGTGTTGCCGTTAAGGACCCTGCTTTTGGTCTGGATGCGGTCTGGATAGAAAAGGGGCAAAAGGAGCATGCTCAGACTCTGGGGTATACGGTCGTAGATGCCAGTACAGTGGTTGCCACTCATCTTAATCAGATTTTGCAGGTCAATGCGCACTCACTGCTTGGGCATGAAGAGGTTCAGCAGTTGCTGGATCTGCTGACCAAACACTCACCGAAGTTGGTTGAGGAGTTGATTCCGAAAAAAGTCAGCATAAGTGTGTTGTTGAAAGTGTTGCAGAATTTGTTGATGGAGCAGGTCTCGCTGAAGGACTTCAGGTCGATAGCTGAGGCTCTGGCTGAGGCGGCAGATCGTTCTGCCGCTGATCCTCTGGCGTTGACAGCGGCGGTCCGTGTGGCCTTGTCTCGTTTGATTGTGCAGAGTATTAATGGAGCAGATCCCGAGTTGCCTGTGATTACGCTGGATCCATCACTGGAGCAGATGCTGCTGGGATCAATGCAGCAGGGTTCGCAGTCTGAAGAGGTGGCAGTATTGGAGCCGGGCATGGCTGAAAGACTTCAAACATCACTTGGTCAGGCCGCGCAGCAGCAAGAGATTGCGGGGAAGCCTTCCGTTCTGCTGGTGTCGGCCCCAATCAGACCACTGATGGCACGTTTTGTGCGCTATGGTGATCGTCAGATACATGTGCTCTCTTATCAGGAAATACCGGAAAATAAGAAAATTACCATTGTGGCAACGGTGGGAGGTGGTAATGGCTAACAGGGAAAAAACTTCGGGCTGGCTACCGATAAGGAATAGGTATGAAAGTTAAACGTATTTTTGCACCTGACATGCGCCAGGCGATGCGGCGTGTTCGTGACGAAATAGGCCCTGATGCCGTGATCATCTCCAATCATCGTGTTGCCGGGGGGGTAGAGGTCGTTGCCGCCCGGGAGCAGGAGTATGAGCTGGCGCAGACGGAGCTGAAGCGCACGCGGCAGCAGCTACAGCGAAAGCAATCTGCCCGGCCGGAGCCATCGCGTAACGAAGAGCTCGAGGCGGAGTTGCGGCGTGCTCAGTTTCGTATCGCTGAGGTCAGAGAGCAGTCTGAGCAGTCCTCGCCGCCTGTGGATATGAATGCCAATCGGCAGATGGATGATGATGAGAGTGAGGATCTGCGCTTTATTCTTGACTCGCTCAAAGAGCGGCAGAAGGAGCGAGCCAAAGAGCCTTCCCGTCAGGAGCGGGTGAGTCCGAGTTATGATGGTGCAGGTGCTGATGAAGTGCTCTCGTCTGCGCGCCAGGAGTCTCAGCAGATGATGAAAACAATGCAGCAGGAGATTCATCAGCTGCGTGCTCTGCTTGAACGGCAAGTGGTCCAGTCGACCGCTTCACCAGCTTCCACGGATCAGCCCGTGTTTGAAAATGCTCAGGCTGCTCGCATCGGTGGGCGATTGGAAAAAATCGGTCTTGGTCGCCGTCTTGTGCAGCATCTGATGGCGGGTATCGAGCCGGATCTCCCGGTGGATAAGGCTTGGCGCAATTCTCTTGGAAAGCTTGCAGAGGCTATTCCTGTGGTGGGTGAAGAGTTTATCGCGCGAGGTGGTATGGTGGCATTTGTCGGTCCGACGGGTGTCGGGAAAACGACGACTATCGGCAAGCTGGCGGCTCGATATGTACTTCAACACGGCAGTTCAAGTCTGGCGTTGGTGACTACCGATTGTTATCGCATAGCGGCTCATGAGCAGCTGAGAACTT
This sequence comes from Nitrincola salilacus, assembly GCF_046271865.1. NCBI lineage: Bacteria > Pseudomonadati > Pseudomonadota > Gammaproteobacteria > Oceanospirillales > Oceanospirillaceae > Nitrincola > Nitrincola salilacus. The sequence goes on along the minus strand of NZ_CP176580.1, from coordinate 4,150,403 downwards.
TTGGTCGTATTCTTGATGTGCCGGTTAGAGTGGTTGATGAGAACCATAATCTGGAAGAGGTATTGACCTCTTTGCGCGGGAAGCGTCTTGTATTGATTGATACGGCGGGTATGAATGCACGCGACCCGGCCGGTCAACAGCAGATGGAGTCGCTGTCTTCGGTCTCAATGCGATTGAAAAAACTGCTGGTACTCTCCTGCTCCAGTCAGCGACAGCTTCTTGAAAGTGCCTATGAGACTTATAAAGAGTTGGGGCTCAATGGCTGTGTTCTGAGCAAAATGGATGAGTCTGGAAGTCTCGGTGAGGCCCTGACAATTGCAATAGAAAAGCAACTGCCTGTGGCGTATGTCACAGACGGTCAGCGGATACCGGACGATATTGTCGTGGCTCAGCGCCGTGATCTGGTCAGTCGTGCCGTTGTAACTTCGCAGCGTGATAATGAACGCTCCCGGGATTCGGATGAGGATGGCCGCTTCTTTCAGGCGGGCTAAGGTGCCAGAGAATTGATTATGAAGCGTACGCATCCCGTCAAGGTTATCGCTGTCACTGGTGGCAAAGGCGGTGTTGGTAAAACCAATGTGTCAGTGAATCTGTCTGTCGCTCTCAGTGAAATGGGGCGGCGGGTGGTGTTGATGGATGCGGACCTTGGGCTGGCCAATGTGGATGTGCTGCTGGGGCTTCGTCCCAAGAAGAATATCTCCAATGTTTTATCCGGAGAATGTTCGTTGCTGGAGGTGCTGGTAGAGGCTGCAGAAAACCTGTGGATAGTACCGGCATCTTCCGGGACTCAGGAGATGACTGCGCTGAGTGTGCATGAGCATGCCGAGTTGATTCATGCTTTCAATGATATCTCTGACCAGATGGATGTGTTGATCGTTGACACCGCGGCAGGTATCTCCGAGTCTGTTGTCAGTTTTGTCAGGGCGGCTCAAGAGGTGCTTGTTGTGGTTTGTGATGAACCAACCTCCATTACCGATGCGTATGCACTCATCAAGCTTCTTAATCGTGATTATCAGATGACTCGCTTTCGTGTGCTGGCCAATATGGTGCGTGCTGAAACCGAGGGTCGGAACATGTTCAGCAAGTTGTTGACAGTGACGGATCGCTTTCTTGATGTTACGCTTCAATACGTTGGCTCAATACCTTATGATGAGTCGATAAGAAAGGCTGTGCAGAAGCAAAAGGCTGTTATGAAAGCCTTTCCTAATTGTAAGTCGGCATTGGCCTATCGGCAGTTGGCAAACAAGGTGGATGAGTGGCCTGTACAGAATAGCCCCCGAGGTCACCTGGAGTTCTTTGTCGAACGACTGGTAAACAAGGGTTGAGTTTTAGCGCTGACGAAGAAGCGGTATGTACAATCAGCTGCAGTTTACATCGGCTCACGAACTGATTGATCAGTATGCCCCTCTGGTAAAACGCATCGCCCATCATCTGATGGCGCGCTTGCCTGCCAATGTAATCCTGGATGATCTGGTTCAGGCGGGCATGATTGGTCTGCTGGAAGCGGCCAGAAAGTTCGACCCCGGTAAAGGGGCGAGCTTCGAGACCTACGCCGGGATCAGAATTCGTGGCTCAATCATAGATGAAGTGCGTCGTGGAGACTGGACGCCGCGCTCAGTGCATCGCAATGGGCGCAGGGTGACGGAGGCGATACATCAGATTGAGGCCAGGCTCGGGCGCGATGCCAGCGATGCGGAGGTGGCGGCCGAACTGGGCGTTTCCGTTACCGAGTATCATGCCCTCTTGCAGGACTCTCTGGATAGCCGGCTGTTCAGTATTGATGAGCTGGCTCATGGGGATGATGACAGTACCGGCATGCAGTTCGAGGGAGATGATCCCGGGCCGATGATGCAGCTTCAGGAGGGTAATTTTCGCCAGGCTCTGGCGGATGCGATCAGTAACCTGCCTGAGCGTGAAAGGCTGGTATTGGCGTTATATTACGACGAAGAGCTTAATCTGAAGGAGATCGGCAGCATATTGGGCGTCAGTGAATCCAGGGTCAGTCAGATTCACACTCAGGCTGCGTTGCGTTTGAAAAGTCGTTTGCGTGAATGGCATTAACTATTTTATTTGTTATTACATGCAAGCGTGATTAGTATTGGATGTTATAGTCTGATTCGATAGTGTTTGAATGTGGGGGTGAGTGTCTTGAAAAAAGACATAAAAATACTTGTTGTAGATGACTTCTCTACGATGAGGCGCATTATCAAAAATCTGCTGCGGGACCTGGGCTTCACAAATGTGGATGAGGCTGATGATGGCAAAACAGCGCTTCCAATTTTGCAGCAGGGACGAATCGATTTTCTGATCACCGATTGGAACATGCCGGGTATGACCGGAATCGATCTCCTCAAAGCGGTTCGTGCTGATCCCAATCTGTCACATATTCCAGTTTTGATGGTGACGGCGGAGGCTAAAAAGGAGCAGATCATTGCTGCAGCTCAGGCTGGGGTTAATGGTTACGTGATCAAGCCTTTTACGGCTGTTGTACTTAAAGAGAAGATTGAGAAGATTTTCGAGCGTATTGGCTGATCACCCGTATAGAGAGTTCTAATTATGATAAAAAATCTCTCCGTCCTTGAGTTTGAGGGCTTGGAAGAGCTTCTGAAGGTAAAAGCCCAGGAGCTTGTCACAACGCTCGATTCAGGTGATCTGTTTAAGGCAGTTGAGCTGATCAATGAGTTGCAGCAAGCCAGACATCAGGTCTTTTACAATGAAGTCGGGCATCTCACCCGTGGTCTTCATGAAGCTATCAAATCTTTCTCATCCGATATTGATGAGAAGATTGTTGATGATATGGGTAAGAGCATCCCATCCATGACGGACGCCTCTGACCGTCTGGCTTATGTTATTGAGCTGACAGACAAAAACTCACATGAAACAATGGATCGAGTGGATCGCTCTCTGAGTCTGGTCGACCGTCTGGACAATCAGAGTGAGCGCTTTCGCGATCTTCTGATGCTGGTCGGGCAGTTGGAGGGAGAGTTTAAAGGTCTCGCTGGTGTTTATGACCGTACTTGTTCCGTCAAAAACGAATCAGAGAAAACGATTGAAGAGCTGCGTAATGTCCTGACAGACATTCTGGTCTCACAGAGTGTTCAGGATATTACGGGGCAGCTTATACGCCGTGTCATCAACCTGATGACGCAGGTTGAAAAACAACTGGTTAAATTGATGGAGATGTCCTCTAAGGTTGAGCGACTAAGAGGGATCGATGTTGATACGACAGCAGATGAATCTGAGCAGCCTGAAACCGCCGATGCCATTGCGGCACAGGGGCCGCAGCTTAAGAAAAAAGAGGCGGGAGCGGTCAGTAATCAGGATGATGTGGATGAGTTGCTGTCGAGTCTGGGTTTTTGATGAGGGGATCACGATATGAGTTTGGATGTTGATCAGGAAATTCTGGAAGATTTCCTCGTTGAAGCGGGTGAGATCCTGGAGCTGCTGTCAGAGCAGTTGGTTGAATTGGAGCAGCGTCCTGACGACAAAGACCTTCTGAATGCGATATTCAGGGGCTTTCATACCGTCAAGGGTGGTGCCGGTTTTTTGCAGCTTAATTCTATGGTGGATTGCTGTCACAAGGCAGAAAATCTGTTTGACCTCCTGCGTAATGGTGATATCAAAATAACACCTGAGCTGATGGATGCCGTGCTGCAGGCACTCGATGCCGTTAATGTGATGTTTGATAATGTACGAAATGGTGTTGAGCCGACTCCCGCATCAAATGAGCTGATGGCGAGATTGACGGCCTATACCACTGGAGATGTTCCTCAGGCTGCTGTTCCGACGGCTCCTGTGCAGTCGGCACCCGCTGCGGCGGTGGAGCAGCCTGTTGCTGCGAATCCAAATACGCCGAATGATGAGTTTGATATGCTGCTCAGTGATCTGGCAGTCAGTCACAGCAGTGCTGAGACATCGGCTGCAGATGATGATTTAATCACTGAAGATGAGTTTGATGCTCTCCTGGACGAGTTGCATGGAGCGAAGGGTGCGCCGGGCGTTTCGAAACCGATTGAGGCACCATCGCCTGCAGCCTCTGGCGCTGGTGATGAGATTACTGATGATGAGTTCGAGTCCCTGCTGGATGATTTGCAGTCTCAGGGTAAGGGGGCGTTTGCTTTTCTTGGGGGGGCAGATTCGAATGGTGAGCAGGCAAGTTCGGTTAGTGCTGAACCTGTAAAGGTTGCGGCACCCGCAGTTCCGAAGAAACCTGCGCCACAGAAACCGCCGCAGGACGATTACGAGTCGGATATCCCAGCTGTCGAGGTTGCAAGTCGAGCACCGCAGAAGGTCGTGCAAGAAAGTAATGTCCGTGTTGACACGGCATTGCTGGATAAGATCATGAATATGGTCGGTGAGCTGGTGCTTGTCAGGAATCGTCTGGTGCGCCTGGGTGGTGCTGCTGAAAACGAGGACATGGGTAAAGCGCTGGGTACGCTGGATATGGTGACTGCAGATCTGCAGAGCTCCGTCATGAAAACGCGTATGCAGCCCGTTAAAAAGGTGTTTGGCCGCTTTCCGCGTCTTATACGTGATCTGTCTCGCAGTCTTAATAAAGAGATACGCCTTGAGTTACGCGGCGAAGAGACCGATCTGGATAAAAACCTGGTTGAAGCGCTGGCAGATCCCCTGATACATCTGGTGCGCAATGCCGTAGACCATGGCATCGAAGATCCGGATGAGCGCGAGCGTATGGGCAAGCCCAGAGAGGGGCATGTTCTGTTGTCAGCCGAGCAGGAAGGCGATCACATACTGCTGATCATCAGAGATGATGGTTCGGGAATGGATCCGGAGAAACTGCGTACTTTGGCGATCAAGCGAGGCATGCTGGATGCCGAGTCGGCCGCGCGTCTGTCGGATCAAGAATGCTTCCACCTGATTTTCCATGCTGGCTTCTCGACCAAAACAGAAATATCCGACGTATCCGGTCGTGGTGTTGGCATGGATGTGGTCAAGACCAAAATTACACAGTTGAACGGTACTCTCGGGATCGATTCGATTCTGGGGCAGGGTACGCAGATTGCAATTCAGGTACCGCTCACGTTGGCTATCATGCCGACACTGATGGTTGTGCTGGAAAATCAGGCCTTTGCTCTGCCGCTGGTTAACGTAAATGAAATATTCAATCTTGATCTGACCAAAACCAATATTGTTGATGGTCAGCAGGTGATTATTGTTCGTGATCAAGCGTTACCACTTTTCCATCTGAAACGCTGGATGGTCAAGGGTTGTGAAAATGAAGCTCTGCCTGATCAGGGGCACGTGGTTATTGTCTCTGTCGGTACTGCACGTGTGGGTTTTGTTGTGGATCAACTGGTCGGGCAGGAAGAGGTGGTGATCAAGCCTCTTGGTTCGATTCTGCATGGTACGCAGGGTCTCTCTGGTGCGACTATTACAGGTGATGGTCGTATTGCACTCATTATCGATATACCGAATCTTCTGAAACGCTATGCGTCAACCTGATCCGGTACCGCTGTTGACGGAAACACTATGGCAGTAACTGTACTGATCGTTGATGACTCAGGGTTTTTTCGTAATCGTATCGAAGAAACTCTGAAGGATGATGGTCGAATTCAGGTTGTAGGTACGGCTGTCAACGGCAAGGAAGCTGTTGAGAAAGCACGTTTACTTAAGCCTGATGTTATTACAATGGATGTTGAAATGCCTCAGCTCAACGGTATTGAGGCTGTGCGCATTATCATGCGTGAATGTCCCACCAATGTAATGATGCTCTCATCTCTGACTCATGAAGGTGCGCGTGTTACGCTACAGGCGCTGGAAGCGGGGGCTGTTGATTATCTACCCAAGGATATCAGGGCTTGGATGGATCGTTCCAACACGCTCAGGAAAGAGCTGGTGGACCGCATTGTTGCGCTTGGCAAGTCTCGCCGCTATCGCGCCTCACTTCCCTTTGGGCGTTCTCCTGCCAGTGATCAATCCAGTTCCAGTATGGTTTTTCGCCCTCAGCGGCCTAAGGCCGATACAACGCAGCAGCCGGCAGCCCGAGCAACCGAAACCCGCAGCGCAACTGCATCAGGTCTGACGGCTCGGCCTGCGGCCGATACCAGAGGGGCGGCAACGTCTGCGTCCAGAGTGCGAATGCCTGAGTGCAGGCTGGTTGTTATTGCCTCTTCTACAGGTGGTCCTGCGGCTTTGCAAAAAATCATCACGGCGCTACCTGCTACCTTTCCTTATCCGATTCTACTGGTGCAACATATGCCAAAGACTTTTACCAAGGTCTTTGCAGAGAGGTTGGATCAACAGTCGCGGATCAGGGTTAAGGAGGCAGAAGACAATGATCGCCTTGAGCCGGGTCTGGCGCTACTTTGTCCGGGAGGGATGCAGATGATGATTGATCCGCGTCAGACCGGCAGGGTGAAAATACTGGCGGGAGATGAGCGGTTGACCTATAAGCCAAGTGCTGATGTCACTTATGCTTCTGTTGCCAAAACATACGGCTCCGGTGCCCTGGGTGTTATTTTGACTGGCATGGGGGCCGATGGTTGTGATGGAGCTCGACTCCTCAAACAGGCTGGCTCTACCATGTGGGCACAAAGTAAGGAGACTTGCACTATCTATGGCATGCCACAGGCAGTGGTAAACGCCGGTCTGGCGGATGCTATTCTGGATCTTGATGATATCAGTGATCTGCTGGCTGGTAAGCAGCGCTAAAACTGGTGTCGTTTTTGCAGACATACTCGGACAATCCTCAGGGAAATTACTATGCAGGTATGGGCAGTTGCAAATCAAAAAGGCGGGGTTGGTAAAACCACGACGGTTGTAACACTTGCCGGGCTTCTGGCTGAAGTCGGGTACCGAGTACTCCTGGTTGACCTTGACCCTCATGGTTCGCTGACCAGCTACTTCAGACTTGATCCGGATGAGTTGGATGAAAGCGTTTATGATCTGTTTGAACGGGTCGAACTTAGCACCCCTCTGGTAAGAGGGTTGATTCAGCACAGCTCTCATGAAAGCATCGATATCATGCCAGCCTCAACTGCCTTGGCAACGCTGGAGCGTAAGGCGGTAGGTAAGGAAGGTTTGGGTCTTCAGGTATCCAAGGCTTTGAAGCTCGTGCGAGACGAGTATGATTATGTCCTCATCGATAGCCCGCCTGTTCTGGGGGTGCTGATGGTCAATGCGCTGGCTGCCTGTACGCATCTGTTAGTTCCTGTTCAGACAGAGTTCCTGGCATTGAAAGGGTTGGAGCGGATGGTGAGAACGATTGAGATGATCAATCGCGCCAGAAAAAACAAACTGGGATATACGATATTGCCGACTTTTTATGATCGACGCACTCAGGCTTCTGTTACCAGTCTGCGTGAGCTGTACAGGCTATACCCGGATGCTGTTTCCAGCGCGGTCGTACCTGTCGATACAAAGTTCAGGAATGCCAGTCTCAAGGGGCTGGTGCCTTCATCCCTGGATGCAGGTAGCCGTGGCGTGCATGCCTATGCGCGTCTGCTCAGAGGTCTTCTGGAGCGGTGTAAGCAGGAGTAACCTATGGCTGATCAGAAACGTGTTGTTTATGAATACTTGGAGGCATTGCTCGCTGATCCATCGGCAAGTTCGGATGAGTTGCCGTCTGAGTTTGATGCTGAGTTCGAACAGATGGATGAAGTGGTTCCATTGACCGAATCCGAAATCGCTCCAGATTGTTCGGATGAAGATTCGCTGAATATTGAAGAGAGTCTTGCTGATCAAAAACCTGTTGTTGAAGCGATTGAAACGATTGAAGTCGTTGATATGGTTGAGCCCCAGGTTGAGGTAGTGGTTGAAGAACCGGAGCTGGTTCATGATGAACAGTCGATAGCGGATGAATGGCCGCAGGAGCCAGTTGTACCAGTGACCGAAAGTCAGGCGCTGGCCAGCGAATCGGTTGATATCTATGCTCAGGAATATGAGAGCATGATGAAGTGTGTGTTGGTCAGAGTGCATGGTTTGAATCTTGCGATTCCAGTGGATTACATCGATGGCGCGGTGCATATAACAACGGTATCGATGAGTATCGAGATGCATCATGACTGGATACTGGGTAGATTCGGGCCTCAGCATGATCGCACAACTGTAGTCGATACGGCTCGGTGGGTTATCCCCGATGCCTACTCGGTCGAAAAAACCAGCTATTCCGATATTATTATTCTCAGTGGGCGTGACTGGGCGCTGGCTTGTGATGAGTTGGTCAAGTCCATCAATATTCCTCGCAAGAGTATAAACTTCAACTCCAATAAAGAGGCCCGCGCCTGGTTGTTGGGAACCTATATGCCTGAACGTTGCGCGATCCTTGACATCGATCAGTTGGTCGGCGAGTTTGAATTGATGATAATCTGATCTCCTTGTCACCACGCAGAGGGTGCGAATTTTTGGCACTCTCCCGGCACGGGTTAAAGGCAGTCTATGACTTATTTGGATGCTTCTGTGAGTGAATACCTGACATTGATACTGGTTGTATTTGCAGTTCTGTCTGTTGTGTCCAGTTTGACGGCAGTCTATGTATTTGTAAGGCTGAATCGCCAGGAGCGACGCTTTCGTGCGTTGATCAATGTGTTGAGAAATGAAATTCACGTGATGACCAACAGCTCCATCGGAATGGGGAAGCGTCTGGTTGCCGTGGAACATAAACTCAATCTGACGGTCGATAAACAGCAGGAGCTGGAAAACCGGGATCCCGGTGTGATGGCCTACAATCAAGCGGCACGTTTGATGGAGATGGGTGCGGGTGTTGATGATCTTGTGAAAAGCTGTGGAATCGGTCGTCCTGAGGCTGAATTGATGGCTCTTTTGCATAAAGAGCTACACACCGGGCAGAACCTTCCGCACAAGCACTAGGCGATTTGCCTGAAGTTCTCCACCCTTCGCCGGTTGATCCTTTTGATTGACTGCTGTTCAGTAATTCCTCCTTCACGTATAATCCGCACTTTTATCGACCTTAGTTTAATTTATGCTTAATTTTGGGGAAATTTTTACCATGGCTGTTGAACGTACGCTCTCTATTATCAAACCTGATGCTGTTGCAAAAAATGTGATTGGTGAAATTGTGACTCGCTTTGAAAAAGCTGGTCTGAAAATCATCAAAATGGAAATGAAATCACTGTCAAAAACAGATGCAGAAGGCTTTTACGCTGAGCATAAAGAGCGCCCCTTCTTTGCGGATCTGGTTGCCTTCATGACGTCTGGCCCTGTCGTGGTTCAGGTTCTTGAGGGTGAGAATGCAGTTCTGCTGAACCGGGATCTGATGGGTGCTACCAATCCTAAAGAAGCTGCTGAAGGCACGATCCGTAAAGATTTTGCTGAGTCTATAGATGCCAACGCTGTACACGGCTCAGACTCAGTTGCCTCTGCAGAAAGAGAAATCAAGTACTTTTTCGGCTAAGCTTGTATAGGCGGGCTGCAGGCCATCGAATTCTGATGGCCTTGTTTTTTAAGTGTTAAGTAAATCAGGTAAAGACCATGTCTCATTCAAAGGTTAATCTGCTGGGTCTATCTCCGGCTAAACTCGAAGCTTTCTTTGATGAGCTTGGAGAGAAGCGCTTTCGCGCGACTCAGGTACTGAAGTGGTTGCATCAGCATGGTGCAAGCAGTTTTGATGAGATGACAAATATCAGCAAATCGCTTCGGACTAAGCTTGCTGAGGTGGCAGAGATTCGTGAATCGGAAGTTGTCTTTGAAAAATTTTCAACAGATGGCACGCGCAAGTGGGTGATCAAAGTTGAGGGTGGTTCCAGTGTTGAGGCTGTTCTCATACCGGATGGTGCCCGCAGGACCTTGTGTGTTTCATCTCAGGTGGGGTGCTCGCTTGACTGCAGCTTCTGCTCGACAGGCAAACAGGGATTTAACCGCAGTCTCAGCAGTGCTGAAATCATAGGCCAGATACGAACAGCGATCCGCTCCTTTGGTCCTTTTGATCCGGCTGGTGAGCGGCGTGTAACCAATGTCGTTTTCATGGGCATGGGAGAGCCACTGATGAATTTCAACAACGTCATGGATGCTGCGACACTCATGATGGATGATAATGCGTATGGGCTGTCCAAGCGCCGTGTCACTATCAGTACTGCAGGGGTTGTGCCTGCGCTGGATAAAATGGTCGGTCTGACCGATGTGTCGCTGGCTATTTCACTGCATGCGCCGACCGATGAGCTACGTAGCCAACTGGTGCCAGTCAATAAGCGTTATCCGATAAAAGATTTGCTGGATTCAGCCAATCGTTATCTGAAAAGTCTGAGCGATAAGCGCGTCGCAACAATTGAGTATACAATGATGGCTGGAGTCAATGATCAGCCAGAGCACGCACGGCAACTGGTCAAAGTGTTGCGCCAGATCCCGTGCAAGCTCAATTTAATACCCTTTAATCCTTTTCCAAACTCTGGATATGAGCGCCCCTCAGATGAGGCTATCGCTGCGTTCAAGCAGATTGTGATCACGTCAGGCATAATCACCACGGTCAGAAAAACACGTGGCGATGATGTTGATGCAGCGTGTGGTCAGCTTGTTGGTCAGGTTGATGATAAAACCAGGCGTAGCCAAAAGTATATTCCTGTGATACAAGAAGAGGTTAGTAGAGACAAGAGCTTCCATTTCTAGGAGTAGTGTGTGAAGCCAAGGCTTGTAGTACTGATGTTGCTGCTTCTGTTGCTGGCCGGTTGCGGCGCGCAGAGCAGAGTGCCGGTTTCTGGAGTAGAAACCGCCCCGGATGCTGCGTTGCAGGCATACACGCAGTTGGGGCTGCAGTATCTTCAGGCAGGTGATACAGTAAGCGCGAAAGGCTCGTTGCAGCGTGCAATTGCCATCGATCCGAAGTATGGGCCGGCATATAATGCAATGGCGCTGGTTTTTCAGGTTGAAAGAGACCTGGAGCTGGCAGAGGAATATTTCAGGAAGTCGGTCGAGTTTGAACCGATGAATGCGATGATCCATAACAATTTCGGCGCTTTTCTGTTTGGTCAGCAGCGTTATGAAGAAGCTTGCAGGCATTTGGCAAGAGCAACCGAAGATCCGTTTTACCCTTTAAGGGCTCAGGCCTTTGAAAACCTCGGGCGATGCTATCGCATCATTGAACGTCCGGATGTGGCCGAGCATGCGTTTCGAAGAGCGCTGGATCTCAGCCATAATCGTCCGATCGCTCAGATTGAGCTGGCAGATCTGCTCTTGGTCAGTGGTAATGGTCCTGAAGCCACGTTCTGGTTCAGACAGTTTCGCGATCTGGTGGATCAGCGGCGTGTAGAACATACTCCGCTGAGTCTTTGGGTTGGAATACGTGTTGCGAGGGAGAGTCGTGATGCCAGTCTGGCAACGACCTATTCACTGTTACTTAGAAATCTCTTTCCAGATTCGGAAGAGTACAGGCAATTTAAGGAGGCTGCACATTGAGTAGTGAGCAGCAGGAATACTCAGAGCAGCTTTTTGCTGGTGAGCAGTTTACCCAGGCGCGTGAAGCTCTCGGGATTAGTGTTGAGCAGGTATCTCAGGAGCTGAATCTTTCGGTCAAGATTCTGCGGGCTATAGAGTCAGGTGCGCCTCAGACGCTTCCCAATCCAGTTTTCGTGCGGGGTTACATACGTAATTACGCAAAACGCCTGGGTTTGGATCCGGATCTTTTTGCGCGGCAGTTTGAGGCTATTCCAGGTGTGAATCTGACACCGACTGCCGTTCGTTCAGCCGTATCCATGGGAGGGCGCGATCAGCATAAAAACTCGTTTATGCGTGTCTTGACATGGTTGCTGCTATTGGCTGTTTTAGCTGCAGCGGCCTGGTGGGCCGGTGAGCAGTACGGGTTGTTTGAGCAGTCATCCGAAGCTCCAGCAGAAAGACCTGCCGATGCAGTTGTTGTGATTGAAGAGGAGTCATCCTCTCCGGCTGCAACAAGGCAGGCTCCGGTTGTGACTGCGCCTGTTCAGCAGCCAGAGGTGCAGACATTGCCTTCAACGCCCTCGGCAGATATTTCACAGTCCTCAGCGTCGTCGGGAGAAGAGGTGCCAACAGGATTGCCGTCAGTTCCTCAGACGTCGGATGAGTCTGTCGTAACGCTGGAGGCTCCACCCCGGTCTGAGGTGGATGAAACGCCTTCTACAGAGTCTACTGAAGTCGTTTCGGAACCTGCAGCAGTTGCTGAGTCTTTCACCGCCAGTCTTATGATCAGTTTTATTGATGATTGCTGGGTGCAGATCAGAGATGCTGATGGCGCCTCATTATTTGCCGGTGTAGCCAGAGCGGGTAGTGATCTGGATCTGCAGGGCCCGGAGCCATTGTCTGTCGTTATAGGTCGTGTCGACGCGGTAGGTGAAATTGCATATAAGGGCGAATCAATTGATTTGCTGAGCATGAGCAGTCGTAACGTAGCCCGCTTCAATCTGCCCCTCCCCTAGAAGATTTTCCATAAGATTACAGGTAATAGAGTTGGCCAAGATCAAAGCCATTCGAGGCATGAATGATATCCTGCCGGAGCAGACCAGACTCTGGCAGTTTTTTGAAGGTAAGATTCGTACTGTTCTCGGCACCTACGGTTATGACGAAATTCGTATGCCAATGGTGGAGTCAACCGATCTGTTCAAACGTTCGATCGGTGAAGTGACCGATATCGTTGAAAAGGAAATGTATACCTTTGATGACAGGAACGGCGATAGTCTGACCCTCAGGCCTGAAGGTACGGCAAGTTGTGTGCGTGCCTGTGAAGAACATGGCCTTTTGTATAATCAGACGCAACGACTGTGGTATATGGGCCCGATGTTCAGATATGAGCGGCCACAGAAGGGGCGTTATCGTCAGTTTCATCAGATAGGTGCTGAGACCTTCGGCATGACAGGTCCAGATATCGATGCAGAGCTGATTCTGATGAGCGCACGTTTGTGGCGCGAGTTGGGAATAGACAATATCGTGACGCTGCAGTTGAATACGCTGGGGAGTCTTGCGGCCAGAAATGACTACAAGGAAGCGCTTGTCGTCTATCTTTCACAAAATATAGATCAGTTGGATGAAGACAGTAAGCGCCGACTTACGACCAATCCACTGCGAATTCTTGACAGCAAAAGTCCCCAAACACAGACTTTGCTTGATGGTGCGCCAAATCTGCACGACTTCCTGGATAAGGAGTCCTCAGAGCATTTTGAGGCTCTGTGTTCTTTGCTTGACAGGGCAGGGTTGAAGTATGAAATCAACCAGCGTCTGGTACGAGGTCTGGATTACTACGGCAAAACTGTTTTTGAGTGGGTCACTGATCATCTGGGAGCGCAGGGTACCATCTGTGCGGGCGGTCGTTATGATGGTCTGGTTGAGCAGTTAGGCGGCCGGCCCGTACCAGCTGTTGGTTTTGCGATGGGTGTCGAGCGCCTGATACTCCTGATTGAGGCTGCAGGCAGTGTGCCTGATGAAGTGCAGCAAAAGGTTGATCTTTTTATTGCTGTTGCAGGGGCAAATGCTGAGTCGGAAGGCATATTGATGGCCGAGCAGTTGCGCAATGAAACACAATTGAGAATACAGCTCAGCTGTGGCGGTGGCAGCCTGAAAAGTCAGCTGAAGCGGGCAGATAAAAGTGGTGCTCCCTATGCCTTGTTGTTGGGTGATGATGAACTGGCAGGCGGCAAGGTACAGGTCAAGCCTCTGAGGGGGCAAGGCGAGCAGCGACTGGTCGACATGGCGGAACTGTCTGCTGTGTTAAAAGAAATGAATTTGAGTTAAAGCTTGGAGAATTAAAGCGTGGCGGAACTTCGGACAGAAGAAGAGCAGATTGAAGCGATCAAGGGTTGGTGGAAGGAAAACGGCAAGTCATTGGTGCTGAGTATTCTTATCGTTGTATCTGCTGTTGTTGGGTGGAAGGGTTGGCAGCAGCATCAGGCAAACCAGGCGTCTCAGGCTTCAGCGCTTTATCAGAACCTCGTTGATGCAGTCGTGCAGACTGTTGGAAACCAGGTAGAGGCCGGAGCAATGAGTACTGCAGAGCATCTGAGCGGGCGTCTTAAAGACGATTTCAGCAAGACATCCTACGCTCATTTCGGCGCCCTCCTGATGGCGCGCGTTGCTGTTGATCAGGGTGATCTGGACCGTGCGCTTCAGGAGCTTGATTGGCTTCTTGATGGTCGTGCTGATGGTGATATTCTGCGTGTGGCGAAGTTGCGAAAAGGGCGGGTGCTCGCTGAGCTTGGGCAGGTTGATGTAGCCATCGCACTGTTGCAGGGCGCAGATACTGGTGCTTTTGAGGCAGGTTATCAGGAGCTTCTGGGCGATCTCTACACTGCTTCGGGCCAGGTCGAACAGGCGCTTACAGCATACAATAGAGCGCTTGAAGTAAGTCAGGCATCTCAGGGGCAGGCGATTTTGCGCATGAAGCGTGATGATTTGGGAATTGAGGTTGGCTCATGATGAAAAGCTTGCGTGGATTAATACTCATATGCTGTGCCGCTACGATCTCTGCCTGTGGCTTCTGGGGGGGTACTGAAGAGGTCGAGCCGAATCAGTTGGTGGATTTTACAGCTGAAAGCAGTGTCTCTGTTGTCTGGAGTAGCTCAATTGGAAGTGGTCCGGGTAGAAAATACCATCAAATGCGCCCGGTTGTAGATGGCGATCGAATTTTTGCGGCTGATAGTAAAGGGTTGGTTGTCGCTCTTGATCGCAATAATGGTCAGCGTCATTGGAGTATCAATCTTAAAGACACGCTGATAGGTGGAGTTGGTGCTGGCTACGGTAAGGTGTTTGTGACGACTGAGTCGGGTCTGTTGCTTGCCTTGAACGCTGCAGATGGTTCCGAAGTATGGCGGCGTCAGTTGGCTTCAGAGGTGACATCTCCCGCGCAAGCCAATCCTGATATCGTTGTCGCGCAACTGGTCAGTGGGCGATTGACTGCGCTTGATATCAGAACAGGTGAGCATCTCTGGACCTATGATGCTCAGATTCCATCGTTGACCTTGCGCGGTACAAGCTCTCCGCTGGTGACCAATGATGTCACGTTTGCTGGTTTTGCGAATGGTCGTTTCCTTGCGCTGCAGAATGATAATGGATCTGTGTTGTGGGATCAGCGTATCGCGCTGGCTGAAGGTCGCTCAGAGCTTGAGCGTATAATTGATGTTGATGGGCGCGCGATACTGTTGGATAACCTCCTGTACGTTGTGGGTTATCAGGGGCGTCTTGTTGCTATCAACCCGTTCAATGCTCAGGTGATCTGGGCGCTGGATATGTCCAGTTATCGCAGTCTGGCAAGTGGCTTCGGCAACCTGTATGTGGCCGAGTCCAATGATTATGTGCAGGCAGTAGATGCTGCCAGTAGTGCCAGCGTGTGGCGCCAGACCAGTCTTGAAAACAGGCAACTGACTTCACCAGGTGTGCTGGGTCGTACTGTTGTCGTAGGTGACTATGAAGGATATCTGCATTTCATGTCGCAGACGGATGGGCGCTTTACGGCGCGTTATCGTGTTGACTCCTCGGGATTGAGGGGCGATATGCTGGTTGTTGATGACACTCTGTATGTATTGAGCAATGCTGGCCGTTTGATGGCGCTCCGGCTGAACTGATCGGTTTAAAATTTCAGACGGCGGCTGTCTGCGTTTTGTGGATAGCCGCCGTTTTGTTTATCAGGTAAAAAAATATGCTTCCTGTTATAGCTCTCGTTGGGCGTCCGAATGTTGGCAAATCGACGCTTTTTAACCGACTGACGCGTTCGCGTGATGCGCTGGTTGCCGACCTGCCTGGTCTGACGCGAGACAGAAAATATGGCGAAGGCCGTATTGGCGGTTGCGATTATATAGTCATCGACACCGGTGGTATTACCGGTGACGAGGATGGCATCGATAAAGTGATGGCCAAGCAGTCTCTCGTTGCCATAGATGAAGCGGATGTGGTTCTTTTCCTGGTGGATGGTCGTGCGGGATTAAATCCTGCAGATCAGTTGATTGCGGATCATCTGCGCCGAAGGAATAAACGCTGCTACCTGGTCGTGAATAAAACCGATGGTATTGATCCCGATGTTGCGCTGGGTGACTTCTATGGCTTGGGAATCACTGACCTGTATCCGATAGCGGCCTCTCACGGTCGCGGTGTTATGAGTCTGCTTGAAGAAGTCCTCAAACCCTATATTGTTGAAGAGGATGAGTCCGAAGAGGCAGAGGGTGAGGAGGAAGAGAGGGATCGCTCCATTCGCATCGCCGTGATAGGCAGGCCGAACGTTGGCAAATCCACATTGGTTAACCGCTTGCTGGGTGAGGAGCGGGTGGTGGTGTTTGATCAGGCGGGGACCACGCGGGACAGTATCTATATTCCGTATGAGCGTGATGATCGTAAATATACGTTGATCGATACGGCTGGCGTACGCCGCAGAAAGCATATCACTGAGGTGGTGGAGAAGTTCTCTATCGTAAAAGCACTTCAGGCGATCCGTGATGCCAATGTCGTGGTCATGGTCATTGATGCGCGTGAAGGGGTAACTGATCAGGATCTGCATCTGCTGGGCTTTGTCATAGATGCCGGGCGAGCGATGGTTGTCACCCTGAATAAGTGGGATGGCATGGATCAGGATCAGAAAAATACGACCAAGGAAGCGATTGAGCGTAAATTGAGCTTTGCTGAGTTTGCACGCTTTCACTTTATTTCAGCACTGCATGGCTCAGGTGTCGGCAATCTTTACAAGTCGATACATGAAGCCTATGACTCCGCGTTTGCGAAATGGAGTACGAATCGTCTGACAACGTTGCTGGAAGATGTTGTTGCAGATCATCAGCCGCCAACGGTCAATAATCACCGTATCAAACTGCGCTATGCTCATCAGGGCGGCTCCAATCCGCCAATAATTGTGGTGCATGGAAATCAGACAGACGCTCTGCCCAGCACCTATAAGCGTTACCTTGAAAACAGGTTTATCAATCTGTTGAAGATAAAGGGCACACCGATCAGGTTTGAGTTTAAAACCGGTGATAACCCCTTTGCAGGCAAGAAGAACAAGCTTTCCGGCAGGCAGCTGCAGAAGAAAGAGCGTAATAAAGACCATATCCAGAAGATTAAGCACCGAGCCAAGAAAAAGGCGCAACGCCGTGACTGATAGGGCTGCTCTGAATAATATGCCAATCGGCGTTTTTGATTCGGGTGTCGGTGGTTTGACCGTGCTGAACGAGATTCGCCGGGTGCTGCCGGGAGAGGATCTGATCTATCTTGGTGATACGGCCAGGGTTCCTTATGGAACTAAAAGCTCGGTATCAATCACTCGCTATGCAGAGCAAGCGTTACGTGCGCTGCTCAGTCATAAGATCAAGGCGCTGGTGATTGCGTGTAATACTGTTTCGGCAGTAGCTCTGGATCCTTTACGTGCTGCGCATCCTGAGCTGCCAATATTCGGTGTTGTCGAGCCGGGTGCTGCTGTGGCGTGTCGAGCCAGCAAAGCTGGGCATATCGGCGTGATTGCCACAGAAAGCACAATTAACAATCTTGCCTATCATAAAGCGATCATATCACTCCGTCCTGATGCAACGGTAAGGGGCAGGGCTTGCTCTCTGTTTGTTGCACTGGCTGAAGAAGGTTGGCATGAGGGTGAGTTGGTTGAAGGGATCGTGCGTCAGTCACTGGGTAACCTCTTGCATGTTGATGGTGACAATGCGCTGGATACGCTGGTGCTGGGGTGTACCCATTTTCCAGCACTCAGAGGAGCGATTCAGAGTGTTGTCGGAGGTGGTGTGCTGCTGGTGGACTCGGCAGTCACTACTGCCGATGCGTTGGCGAAGAGTCTGACGGAATGCAATCTATGCGCCGACAGAGCGGTGCCTGGTCATGTCCGTTTTCTGGTGACAGATGGTCCCGAGCGGTTTGCGCGTGTGGCACCAAACTTCTTTTCAGAGCATGTTGATGTCTCCAAGGTAGAGCTGGTGGATATACAGCATTTCGGTTCAGATCAGGCTATATAAATATTTCTGTAATTAGTGGTTGACTTAAATCTCAGCCTCTGTAGAATTCGCCTCCTCGATTGAGGTGCTGGCCCGCAAGGGAACAGTCACCGGGATGAGTTCACAGTAGTTAAGCATTTGTTTTTGAATTGTTTTAAGTGAACTTATCGGTTGTTGAGTGAGTGCGCGGATCGACATGAAAATGATCGAAAAGCTGAAAAAACTCCTTGACAATGAATCGGCAGGCGCTAGAATATGCGCCTCGCTTGAGACGAAACTCAAGCCGCTCTTTAACAAGTTGATCAGGTAATACAAGTGGGCGCTTGTCGAGGTTAAGCACACAAGCTTAATCAGACAAGTAACCTAAATTCATTTAGTGTTGTTTTTGTCTGAGCATGCATTAAGTATTGGCAGCTTGCTGTTGATACGCTGATTTAAAACTGAAGAGTTTGATCATGGCTCAGATTGAACGCTGGCGGCAGGCCTAACACATGCAAGTCGAGCGGTAGAGAGTAGCTTGCTATTCTTGAGAGCGGCGGACGGGTGAGTAACGCGTAGGAATCTACCTGGTAGAGGGGGATAGCCCGGGGAAACTCGGATTAATACCGCATACGCCCTTAGGGGGAAAGGAGGGGATCTTTCGAGACCTTTCGCTATCAGATGAGCCTGCGTAGGATTAGCTAGTTGGTGTGGTAAAGGCGCACCAAGGCGACGATCCTTAGCTGGTCTGAGAGGATGATCAGCCACACTGGGACTGAGACACGGCCCAGACTCCTACGGGAGGCAGCAGTGGGGAATATTGGACAATGGGGGCAACCCTGATCCAGCCATGCCGCGTGTGTGAAGAAGGCCTTCGGGTTGTAAAGCACTTTCAGTGGTGAGGAAGGCTGTGTAGTTAATACCTGCACAGATTGACGTTAGCCACAGAAGAAGCACCGGCTAACTCCGTGCCAGCAGCCGCGGTAATACGGAGGGTGCAAGCGTTAATCGGAATTACTGGGCGTAAAGCGCGCGTAGGTGGTTCAGTCAGTCAGATGTGAAAGCCCCGGGCTCAACCTGGGAATTGCACCTGATACTGCTGAGCTAGAGTACGGTAGAGGGTAGTGGAATTTCCTGTGTAGCGGTGAAATGCGTAGATATAGGAAGGAACACCAGTGGCGAAGGCGACTACCTGGACTGATACTGACACTGAGGTGCGAAAGCGTGGGGAGCAAACAGGATTAGATACCCTGGTAGTCCACGCTGTAAACGATGTCAACTAGCCGTTGGGACACTTGATGTCTTAGTGGCGCAGCTAACGCGATAAGTTGACCGCCTGGGGAGTACGGTCGCAAGATTAAAACTCAAATGAATTGACGGGGGCCCGCACAAGCGGTGGAGCATGTGGTTTAATTCGACGCAACGCGAAGAACCTTACCTACTCTTGACATCCAGAGAACTCGCTAGAGATAGCTTGGTGCCTTCGGGAGCTCTGAGACAGGTGCTGCATGGCTGTCGTCAGCTCGTGTTGTGAAATGTTGGGTTAAGTCCCGTAACGAGCGCAACCCTTGTCCTTATTTGCCAGCACGTAATGGTGGGAACTCTAAGGAGACTGCCGGTGACAAACCGGAGGAAGGTGGGGACGACGTCAAGTCATCATGGCCCTTACGAGTAGGGCTACACACGTGCTACAATGGCCGGTACAGAGGGCTGCAACCCTGCGAAGGTGAGCGAATCTCAGAAAACCGGTCGTAGTCCGGATCGCAGTCTGCAACTCGACTGCGTGAAGTCGGAATCGCTAGTAATCGCGAATCAGCATGTCGCGGTGAATACGTTCCCGGGCCTTGTACACACCGCCCGTCACACCATGGGAGTGGGTTGCACCAGAAGTAGCTAGTCTAACCCTGACTTTTCGGAGAAAGGGGGGACGGTTACCACGGTGTGATTCATGACTGGGGTGAAGTCGTAACAAGGTAGCCCTAGGGGAACCTGGGGCTGGATCACCTCCTTAAACGATAGCGAGACCTTGGCAAGCGTTCACTTGTATTACCTGATCGGAAAGTAGAGTTCTAAACCGTGTATTCACACGCGCAGTTTGATGCGTGCTGAGTCCAGGGTTTAAAGCTCATGCTTTAAACGCTCTTTAACAATCTGGATCTGAAGAAAGTAACAAACTTGATTGCGTTTTGTCGACGCAATACAAGCGCCAATTGGCGAATCAATCGTAATAAGCATTCAATTGAACAGACGCCTTCGGGTTATATGGTCAAGTGAATAAGCGTGCACGGTGGATGCCTTGGCAGTCAGAGGCGATGAAGGACGTGGTAGCCTGCGAAAAGCTTCGGGGAGCTGGCAAACAAGCTTTGATCCGAAGATGTCCGAATGGGGAAACCCACCTGATTTATCAGGTATCTCTTAGCTGAATACATAGGCTTAGAGAGGCGAACCCGGGGAACTGAAACATCTAAGTACCCGGAGGAAAAGAAATCAACCGAGATTCCCTAAGTAGTGGCGAGCGAACGGGGAACAGCCCTTAAGCTGCATTCGGGTTAGTGGAAGACACTGGAAAGTGTCGCCGTAGAGGGTGATAGCCCCGTACACGAAAACCTGTTTATAGTGAAAACGAGTAGGGCGGGACACGTGATATCCTGTCTGAACATGGGGGGACCATCCTCCAAGGCTAAATACTCCTGACTGACCGATAGTGAACCAGTACCGTGAGGGAAAGGCGAAAAGAACCCCTGTGAGGGGAGTGAAATAGACCCTGAAACCGTGTACGTACAAGCAGTGGGAGCGGACTTGGTTCCGTGACTGCGTACCTTTTGTATAATGGGTCAGCGACTTACTTTCAGTGGCAAGCTTAACCGAGTAGGGGAGGCGTAGGGAAACCGAGTCTTAATAGGGCGAATGAGTCGCTGGGAGTAGACCCGAAACCGGGCGATCTATCCATGGGCAGGTTGAAGGTTGAGTAACATCAACTGGAGGACCGAACCGACTACCGTTGAAAAGTTAGCGGATGACCTGTGGATCGGAGTGAAAGGCTAATCAAGCTCGGAGATAGCTGGTTCTCCTCGAAAGCTATTTAGGTAGCGCCTCATGTCTCACCTTGGGGGGTAGAGCACTGTTTCGGCTAGGGGGTCATCCCGACTTACCAACCCGATGCAAACTCCGAATACCCAAGAGTGCAATCATGGGAGACACACGGCGGGTGCTAACGTCCGTCGTGAAAAGGGAAACAACCCAGACCGCCAGCTAAGGTCCCAAAATTCTGGTTAAGTGGGAAACGATGTGGGAAGGCTCAGACAGCTAGGATGTTGGCTTAGAAGCAGCCATCATTTAAAGAAAGCGTAATAGCTCACTAGTCGAGTCGGCCTGCGCGGAAGATTTAACGGGGCTCAAACCAGATACCGAAGCTGCGGATGCTTAGATTTATCTAGGCATGGTAGAGGAGCGTTGTGTAAGCCGTTGAAGCGGAAGCCGGGAGGCACCGTGGAGGTATCACAAGTGCGAATGCTGACATAAGTAACGACAAGGGGCGTGAAAAACGCCCCCGCCGGAAGACCAAGGTTTCCTATCCAATGTTAATCAGGGTAGGGTGAGTCGGCTCCTAAGACGAGGCTGAAGAGCGTAGTCGATGGGAAACAGGTTAATATTCCTGTACCGGCTATTACTGCGATGGGGGGACGGAGAAGGCTAGGCCAGCGCGGCGATGGTAGTCCGCGTTTAAGGGTGTAGGCTGAGAGAGCAGGCAAATCCGCTCTCTTAAGGCTGAGACCTGATGACGAGACTCTTTAGAGTCGAAGTGGTTGATGCCCAGCTTCCAGGAAAAGCCTCTAAGCTTCAGGTAATAGACGACCGTACCCCAAACCGACACAGGTGGTCAGGTTGAGAATACCCAGGCGCTTGAGAGAACTCGGGTGAAGGAACTAGGCAAAATGGTACCGTAACTTCGGGAGAAGGTACGCCGCTTTTGGTGAAGGACTTGCTCCGTAAGCTGAAGGCGGTCGAAGATACCAGGTGGCTGCGACTGTTTATTAAAAACACAGCACTCTGCAAACTCGAAAGAGGACGTATAGGGTGTGACGCCTGCCCGGTGCTTGAAGGTTAATTGATGGGGTTAGCGCAAGCGAAGCTCTTGATCGAAGCCCAAGTAAACGGCGGCCGTAACTATAACGGTCCTAAGGTAGCGAAATTCCTTGTCGGGTAAGTTCCGACCTGCACGAATGGCGTAACGATGGCCACACTGTCTCCACCCGAGACTCAGTGAAATTGAACTCGCTGTGAAGATGCAGCGTACCCGCGGCTAGACGGAAAGACCCCGTGAACCTTTACTATAGCTTCACAGTGGACTTTGACATTACTTGTGTAGGATAGCTGGGAGGCTTTGAAGCGTGGACGCCAGTTCATGTGGAGCCAATCTTGAAATACCAGCCTGGTACTGTTGAGGTTCTAACTCAGGTCCTTTATCGGGATCGAGGACATTGTGTGGTGGGTAGTTTGACTGGGGCGGTCTCCTCCCAAAGAGTAACGGAGGAGCACGAAGGTACCCTCAGGCTGGTCGGAAATCAGCCAATGAGCGCAAGAGTAGAAGGGTGCTTGACTGCGAGACAGACACGTCGAGCAGGTGCGAAAGCAGGTTCTAGTGATCCGGTGGTTCTGTATGGAAGGGCCATCGCTCAACGGATAAAAGGTACTCCGGGGATAACAGGCTGATACCGCCCAAGAGTTCACATCGACGGCGGTGTTTGGCACCTCGATGTCGGCTCATCACATCCTGGGGCTGAAGCCGGTCCCAAGGGTATGGCTGTTCGCCATTTAAAGTGGTACGCGAGCTGGGTTTAGAACGTCGTGAGACAGTTCGGTCCCTATCTGCCGTGGGCGTTTGAGATTTGAGAAGAGTTGCTCCTAGTACGAGAGGACCGGAGTGAACGAACCTCTGGTGTTCCGGTTGTCACGCCAGTGGCATTGCCGGGTAGCTACGTTCGGACAGGATAACCGCTGAAAGCATCTAAGCGGGAAGCCCCCTTCAAGATGAGATCTCACTGGACCTTTAAGGTCCCTGAAGAGCCGTCCGAGACCAGGACGTTGATAGGCAGGGTGTGTAAGCGTTGTAAGGCGTTGAGCTAACCTGTACTAATGGCTCGTGAGGCTTGACCATATAACGCCGAAGGCGTTTGGTTGAATGCTGGAGATTGATTGTAAGACAGCTGATTGAGCTTGTGTTGTACGACAAGAATTACGGCAAGTAGTAAGAGACGCATCAAGTACAGACTTCAGATCCCGGTTGTTCCAGTTTTGTCTGGCGACCATAGAGACGTGGCACCACCTGATCCCATACCGAACTCAGAAGTGAAACGCGTCATCGCCGATGGTAGTGTGGGGTCTCCCCATGCGAGAGTAGGTCATCGCCAGGCACTTAATACCGCAGCCCCCGGTCTCTTCGAGATCGGGGGTTTTTGCGTTTGTAACCAGACGCGTAGGGCTGATCTATTATCCTGTTCTGTTGGACAGATTAAGGTTGATCGTCTAGAATACAGCAGGTTTGGCAGCTACGTTTTTGTCTTGTCCAAATTATCCTGAATTTTATAAGAAAGCGAGGCAGGCCTCAGGTCGAGTCTCGCTTTTTTGCAACCAAAATTCACATCAGATCAGTTTACAGCAGCGCATATGCGGGGAGGTTCAATTGACGCGACCAGCCATTCTTGCCCTTGAAGATGGTAGTGTATTCAGGGGTGTTGCGATTGGCGCCGATGGAGAGTCAAGTGGTGAAGTGGTATTCAACACCTCGATGACGGGCTATCAGGAGATTCTGACCGATCCATCTTACTGTCGCCAGATTGTGACACTGACCTATCCTCACATCGGGAATACTGGTGTGAATCAAGAGGATGCAGAGTCAGCGCAGGTCTGGGTTTCGGGTCTTGTAATTCGTGACCTGCCTCTTACGGCCAGCAATTTTCGCTCAGAGCAGTCCCTGTCTGACTATCTGAAGGCCAATCATATTGTTGCTATTGCTGACATAGATACACGTCGTCTGACCCGTATCCTGCGCGAAAAAGGTGCGCAGAATGGCTGCATCATTGCAGGTGCTGTCGATGAAGCGCGCGCGCTTGAGTTGGCCAGATCTTTTCCTGGCCTCAAGGGTATGGATCTTGCGAAAGAGGTTTCCTCGAAAGAGTCATATCAGTGGCGTTCCAGTAGCTGGGAGTTAGGGGTAGGTCATACTGAACGTGCAGATGAAGATCTGCCTTTCCATGTCGTGGCATTTGATTATGGCGTGAAGCAGAACATTCTGCGCATGCTGGTTGATCGTGGCTGCCGCTTGACGGTTGTGCCTGCTCAAACGCCTGCATCTGAAGTGTTGGCTCTGAATCCTGATGGCGTCTTTTTGTCTAACGGTCCAGGCGACCCAGAGCCCTGTGATTATGCAATAAAGGCGATATCCGACATTCTACTGACTGAAATCCCCGTGTTTGGTATCTGTCTGGGTCATCAGCTGCTCGCTCTGGCATCCGGTGCCACAACTGAGAAGATGAAGTTCGGCCATCATGGTGCCAACCATCCGGTGCAGGATCTGGCTACTGGCAGGGTGATGATCACCAGTCAGAACCATGGCTTTGCCGTATCGGAATCCAGCTTGCCTGATAATCTGCGTGCAACACACAAATCTCTGTTTGATCACTCTCTACAGGGAATTGAAAGAACAGATAAAGCTGCGTTCAGCTTCCAGGGACACCCTGAAGCAAGTCCGGGACCGCGCGATGTTGCGCCCCTGTTTGATCGCTTTATTGACCTGATGCGTGCCGCCAAGAACGCGTGAATGTGAACGAGAGACAACTGGTTAGAAACTGATGCCAAAACGTACAGATATACAAAGTATTCTGATTCTGGGAGCTGGCCCGATCGTTATCGGTCAGGCTTGTGAGTTTGACTATTCAGGTGCTCAAGCCTGTAAGGCTCTGAAAGAAGAGGGCTTTCGCGTTATTCTTGTCAACTCAAATCCAGCCACGATCATGACTGATCCATCAATGGCGGATGCGACCTATATCGAGCCGATAAACTGGCGCACGGTTGCTAAGATTATCGAGAAGGAGCGCCCTGATGCTGTGCTTCCTACCATGGGTGGTCAGACTGCATTGAACTGCGCTCTTGATCTGAGTCGTGAAGGCATTCTTGATAAGTATGATGTAGAGCTTATCGGTGCGACTCAGGATGCCATCGATAAGGCTGAGGATCGTGAACGCTTCGATAAAGCGATGAAGAATATCGGCCTTGCCTGCCCACGCTCTGCGATTGCGCATAGTATGGAAGAGGCTCTTCAGGTGATGGATAGCATCGGTTTCCCGGCTATCATTCGCCCATCTTTTACCATGGGTGGTTCAGGTGGAGGGATTGCATACAATCGTGAAGAGTTTATCGAGATCTGTGAGCGTGGACTGGATCTGTCGCCGACCAGTGAGTTGCTTATTGATGAATCACTGATCGGTTGGAAAGAGTATGAGATGGAAGTTGTTCGTGATAAGAACGACAACTGCATCATCATCTGTGCGATCGAAAACTTTGATGCGATGGGTGTTCACACGGGTGACAGCATCACGGTTGCTCCGGCTCAGACTCTGACAGATAAAGAATACCAGATCATGCGCGATGCCTCGATTGCTGTGCTGCGTGAGATTGGTGTTGAAACAGGTGGTTCAAACGTGCAGTTTGGTGTCGATCCAGAAACGGGTCGCATGGTTGTTATCGAGATGAACCCGCGTGTATCGCGCTCATCTGCCCTCGCATCCAAAGCAACAGGTTTCCCGATTGCCAAAGTGGCTGCAAAACTGGCGGTTGGCTATACCCTTGATGAACTGCAGAATGATATTACCGGTGGTCGTACTCCGGCATCTTTTGAGCCGGCGATTGACTATGTCGTTACCAAAATTCCGCGCTTCACCTTTGAAAAATTCCCACAGGCCAATGATCGTCTGACCACACAGATGAAATCTGTAGGCGAGGTGATGGCTATTGGTCGCACTTTCCAGGAGTCCCTGCAAAAAGCATTGCGCGGTCTTGAGGTGGGCGTCTGCGGTCTGGATTCTGTGATAGAACTGGATGCGGAAGATGCACGCAGTGATATCCTGCGTGAATTGCAGCAACCAGGTGCGGAGCGTATCTGGTATGTTGGTGATGCGTTCCGTGCCGGTATGTCAGTTGACGAGATTTATAAGTACTCAGGTATTGATCCCTGGTTCCTGGTACAGATTCAGGACTTGATTGCTGAAGAGCAAACGGTTCAAACGATGGCGATGACTGATGTCACACAGGATCACTTGTACCGTCTGAAGCGCAAGGGCTTCTCTGACGCCCGGCTGGCTACATTGCTCGGTATCAGCGAAAAGCAGGTTCGCAAGTATCGTCATGGTTTCGGTATGCGCCCTGTATACAAGCGTGTTGATACCTGTGCAGCTGAATTTGCCACAGATACTGCTTATATGTATTCCACCTATGAAGAGGAGTGCGAATCGGCTCCTTCTTCACGTGATAAAATCATGGTTATCGGTGGTGGTCCTAACCGTATAGGTCAGGGTATTGAGTTCGACTATTGCTGCGTTCACGCCGCTCTTGCTGCGCGGGAAGATGGTTTTGAAACCATCATGGTAAACTGTAATCCGGAAACGGTGTCAACAGACTATGACACCTCTGACCGTCTTTATTTTGAGTCGATTACTCTGGAAGATGTGTTGGAGATTGTACACGTTGAGCAGCCGAAAGGTGTCATTGTGCAGTACGGTGGACAGACGCCTCTGAAGCTCGCTGTCGCGCTCGAACAGGCTGGGGTGCCAATTATCGGCACGTCTCCTGAAGCCATTGATCGTGCAGAAGATCGCGAACAGTTTCAGCAGATGCTGCAGCGTCTGGGTCTTAAGCAGCCTGAAAATGCGACAGTGCGTAGCCTTGAAGAGGCGGTAATTGCGGCTGAAAAAATCGGCTATCCCCTGGTGGTGCGGCCTTCTTATGTACTCGGTGGTCGCGCCATGGAGATCGTGTACAAGGAATCTGAGCTCCGCCAGTACATGAAGACTGCGGTTCAGGTGTCAAATGATGCACCGGTTTTGCTGGATCACTTCCTGAATGCTGCCGTTGAAGTGGATATTGATGCTATCTGCGATGGAGAGATCGTAGTGATAGGCGCAATCATGCAGCATATCGAGCAAGCGGGTGTTCACTCAGGTGACTCTGCGTGTTCATTGCCGCCATATAGCCTGCCCGCGCATGTACAGGATGAAATGCGTGAGATGGTACGCAAGATGGCACTGGAACTGGGTGTTGTCGGGCTAATGAACGTTCAGCTGGCATATCAGGATGGCGAAAATTATGTCATCGAAGTCAACCCGCGTGCATCGCGTACGGTGCCATTCGTATCTAAATGTATCGGTGTTTCGCTAGCTAAAATTGCGGCCTTGGTCATGACGGGTAAAACCCTGACAGAGCTTGGTTTTACTGAAGAGATAGTGCCATCTTTCTTCAGCGTCAAGGAGGCTGTCTTCCCGTTCAATAAGTTCCAGGGGGTCGATCCCATTCTTGGTCCTGAAATGAAGTCTACCGGTGAAGTAATGGGTGTTGGTACCACTTTTGGTGAGGCCTTCATGAAGGCTCAACTGGGTGCTGGTGAAAGAATGCCTGTTCCCGGCAAGGCCTTTATTTCTGTCCGCGATGTGGATAAGGCAGCTGTAGTGAGTATTGCGCAGGACCTCGTTGGGCTGGGCTTCAGTATCATTGCGACTGCAGGAACCGCTGCACTGCTTGAGAGCGAGGGGCTGGTGGTTGAGCGAGTCAATAAAGTAATGGAAGGCCGCCCGAATATCGTTGACTTGATGAAAAATGGGGATATCGCCTATGTCATCAATACGACTGAGGGGCGTAAAGCGATAGCTGATTCAGCAGCTATACGCCGTGCTGCCTTGCAGCATAAAGTGCCCTATACCACAACACTTGCCGGTGCCGCTGCTATTGCAGAGGCACTGAAGTTCGGTGAAGAAAAAATCGTAAGGCGCTTGCAGGATCTGCACGCAGGAGTAACAGCATGAGCCGTGTACCTATGACCGTTGCCGGAGAGCAGACGTTGCGCAATGAACTTGACAGGCTGAAGTCTGTTGAGCGCCCTAAGGTGATTGCATCCATTGCAGAAGCGCGAGCGCACGGCGATCTTAAGGAAAACGCCGAGTATCATGCGGCAAGAGAGCAGCAGGGTTTTATCGAGGCGCGTATTCGAGATATCGAGTATAAGCTCTCACATGCTCAGATTATTGATGTCGCGTCGATTCCGCATACCGGAAAGGTGATCTTCGGCGTTACAGTCGAGTTGGTGAATCTGGAAACAGATGAAGAGGTCAGCTATCGGATAGTCGGTGATGATGAGTCTGATATCAAACAGCGTAAGATCTCAATCAACTCACCTATTGCACGTTCACTGATCGGCAAGGATGAGGGTGATGTGATTACGGTTGAAACACCGGCTGGTGTCATAGAGTATGAGCTGCTGAGGGTTCAGCACCTGGCTGACTGATTGAAACCACCCGCTCTTCCTTTCTTACGAAGTGGCGGGCGGGTGGTCTCATAGAAGTCTGGAGGTCGTTGTAATAACTCTTGCCGCAGCAGCTGTTGTACTCATGGTCACAGCCACAGTTGCATGAGTTGTTACAAATCAGGAAGGACGCAGTAGATTGGACAGCTTAGGGTTAGGGTCTTTGGCTGCACGATAAACCAGTGCAATATTTCCAATGACCTGAACGGCTTCGGCTTCGACGATCTCACAGAGCTCGTTGATCAGCTTGCGCTTCAACTCCCTGTCACCTACCGTGAACCTTACCTTGATCAGCTCATGGTCTTCCAGGGCGCGATCAACTTCCAGTTGGATGTTTTCAGTCAGGCCATTGCCGGCGATCATGACGATCGGGTTAAGGCGATGACCAATCGTTCTGAACTGTTTCTTTTGTTCGGGCGTCAAGCTCATACTAGAATGTGTGTCTCATCAGTGGGGGCTGAGGCCCCGGTTGCTTATAAAAAGGTATTTTACCTGACTGTGCTCTGACAGAGTAGCGCAACCTTGAGATTGATTGTCGCAGTTTGTGTTTCTGCGCTGTGGAACGTTTCAGTGATCGATACGTCCAATGTCCGAAAGCTTCAGGAACTCGAGTATTGATTCGAGCCCTTGTAATTCCGGATATGATACCCAATATGTATGTTGATGTCGTATATCTGCCTGCATGGGGGCGACAAGTGATTTTTCTTAGTAACAGGATGTTGCTGATGATGTGTTCAGTCGATAGAGTTGATCTTCGAATGCTGATGATACGTAGCAGTAACATGAAGCGAGTGGGCTTCTGGCTTAAGCATGGAGTCTCTTGAAGGCTCTTGGGGTTGAATAAAGTAGCCGACTGAAAGTGTCGGGAGATAGCCAGGGCTGTGTTAATATGCCGACACAGCGGGCACAGAAATGGTTTTAACTGAGGATGATCCTTTGAACGATATGGCTAAGAATTTGGTGTTGTGGTTGGTGATTGCCGCTGTCCTGCTGACAGTATTCAACAACTTCAGCACAGAACCTGAGACTCGCAAACTTCAGTACTCGGAGTTTGTGGCTGAAGTGCAGGCCGGCCGCGTGTCCAAGGTCGTCATAGATGGTTTTACCATTAGCGGTCAGCGTAATACCGGGGAAACATTTGTTACCATCAGGCCTGCGGTTCAGGATCCCAAGCTTATTGATGACTTGTTGGCTGCTAATGTCGAGATCGAAGGCAAGCAGCCCGAAGGGCAGAGTTTGTGGACTCAGTTGCTGGTTGCCGCCTTCCCGATTCTGATTATTATCGCTATTTTCATGTTTTTCATGCGTCAGATGCAGGGCGGTGCCGGAGGCAAGGGCGGTCCCATGTCGTTTGGTAAGTCCAAAGCACGCATGATGAGTGAAGATCAGATTAAAACCACATTCGATGATGTGGCCGGTGTTGAAGAGGCTAAAGAAGAGGTCAGAGAACTGGTCGATTACCTGCGGGATCCCGGGAAGTTCCAGCGCTTGGGAGGACATATTCCTCGTGGCGTGTTGATGGCTGGTTCTCCCGGCACCGGTAAGACTCTGCTTGCAAAAGCTATTGCAGGTGAGGCAAAGGTACCGTTTTTCAGTATCTCCGGTTCTGACTTTGTCGAGATGTTCGTCGGTGTGGGTGCGTCGCGTGTGCGTGACATGTTTGATCAGGCCAAAAAGCACTCTCCTTGTATTATTTTTATCGACGAGATAGATGCTGTCGGTCGTAGTCGTGGTGTGGGGTTGGGTGGTGGTAATGATGAGCGCGAGCAGACCCTTAACCAGCTGTTGGTAGAGATGGATGGTTTTGAAGGTACCGAAGGCGTTATCGTTATTGCGGCCACTAACCGTCCAGATGTTCTGGACCCAGCGTTGCTGCGCCCGGGGCGTTTCGACAGGCAGGTTCATGTCGGCTTGCCCGATATACGTGGGCGAGACCAGATACTTAAAGTTCATATGCGTAAGGTCCCACTGGGTACGGATGTCAGATCTGATCTGATTGCTCGTGGTACCCCCGGATTCTCTGGTGCGGATCTGGCAAACCTCGTGAATGAGGCTGCACTCTTTGCGGCGCGTAACAGCAAACGTACGGTCGGTATGGAAGAGTTCGAAAAGGCCAAGGATAAGATCATGATGGGTGCTGAGCGCAAATCCATGGTCATGTCCTATAAGGAGCGCTTGAATACTGCGTATCATGAATCAGGCCATGCGATCGTGGGTCGTCTGATGCCGGAGCATGATCCTGTCTATAAAGTTTCAATTATCCCACGTGGTCGTGCATTGGGCGTGACTATGTTCCTGCCGGCTGAGGATCGCTACAGCTTCAGTAAGCAGGGTATTCTTTCTCAGATCTGCTCACTCTATGGTGGTCGTATCGCAGAAGAGATGACGTTGGGTAAAGATGGTGTGACGACAGGTGCATCCAATGATATCCAGCGCGCAACGACTCTTGCGCGAAATATGGTGACTAAGTGGGGTTTGAGTGAAAAGCTGGGGCCGCTGCTTTATGCCGATGAA
Source organism: Nitrincola salilacus (assembly GCF_046271865.1). NCBI lineage: Bacteria > Pseudomonadati > Pseudomonadota > Gammaproteobacteria > Oceanospirillales > Oceanospirillaceae > Nitrincola > Nitrincola salilacus. Next base: position 4,119,488 of record NZ_CP176580.1, on the reverse strand, counting down.
GATGATGATCCATTTGGTCGTGGTATGGGTGGTGGAGCAAAAGCCAAAGCTGAAGACACTCAGCGTCTGATTGATGAAGAGGTCAGGCAGATTATTGATGATTGTTACCGCAAGGCTTATCAGTTGCTTGAGGAGAATCGTGATATTCTGGAATCAATGACTCAGGCGCTGATGAAGTATGAGACTATCGGCTCCAAGCAGCTTGATGAGTTGATGGAGCGCAGTGAAGTCTCCCCGCCTGAAGGATGGGTAGAGGCTCAGGAGCGAAATGAGCAGCAGGCAGCGTCTGAATCAGCTCGTACTGAGGAGTCAGCTTCTGATGCTGATGAAGATGTAGATACTGGCGGAGATGCGGGTTCGGATGGAGATGCTGACCATGCGGACGGTTCAGATTACGATGATGATGACTCTGTTGATGGTCAGACTGATATCCGGCCGGATCGTCATTGAAGCGAGTAGGCTTCCTCTTTGTAGTGAAGCCTGCATATATGGTCTGAGCAAAAAGTATTTACAAATAGTATAAGCGGAAAAGCTGGCTCCTGAGTCGGCTTTTTTATTGTTATACCTTTACATGGTCGGATCAGGCTTCTGAATTTATACCGGGATATTGCTTTCGGGCATGCGTTTGTGGAGTGAATAGTGCGTAATACAATACAGTGTGGCACAAGGGTTCTGGATAGGAATCCTGACCTTTCCTATGTCATGGGTGTTTTGAATATCACGCCTGATTCGTTTTCTGATGCCGGGCGCTTTTATCAGGATCATGCTCCTGCATTTGAGATCGCGTTTCGACAGGCCTGTGAAATGGTCGAGCAGGGTGCTGCGATTCTCGATGTTGGCGGCGAGTCTACTCGCCCGGGTGCTGCATCGGTATCTCTGCAGGAGGAGCAAGATCGCGTGCTGCCAATGGTGGAGCGTATCGGGCGTGAATTGGATGTAATTGTATCGGTAGATACCAGTCGACCTGAGATTATGCGTGAAGCCGCGAGTCTGGGGGCGGGGATGATTAATGATGTCCGTTCACTGGGCATGGAAGGGGCGCTTCAGGCCGCTGCAGAGACGGGGTTGTCGGTTTGTCTTATGCATATGCAGGGTAGTCCTGCCACCATGCAGCTTGCCCCGGCTTATGCCAACGTTGTCAGTGAAGTGTGTGATTTTCTGATACAGCAGACGGAGCATTGTATTCAGGCTGGTATTGATAGGGATAAAATATTGCTTGATCCGGGTTTTGGTTTTGGAAAAAGCCTGCAGCATAATCTATACCTCTTGCAGCAACTGCAGGAGGTGGTAGCGCTTGGCTATCCGGTGCTGGCCGGCCTGTCTCGCAAAAGTATGCTTGGCGGTATAACCGGGCAACCGGTCGAGCAGCGTCTTGCGGCAAGTGTTGCGGCGGCCCTGTTGGCAGCTCAGGCTGGGGCAATGATTATTCGTGTACATGATGTGGTCGAGACGGTTGATGCATTAAAGGTCTTGCGGGCGGTCCGTGATGTTAAAGAGGATTCGGTATGACAAAAGCTTTTTTTGGCACGGATGGCATACGTGGTGAGGTGGGCCTTTATCCGATAACCCCTGATTTCATGCTTAAGCTGGGGTGGGCTGCAGGTTGTGTTTTCGCACGTGGTGGACGCAGCAAAATCGTTATTGGTAAAGATACGCGGATTTCTGGATATATGTTTGAATCGGCGCTGGAGGCGGGGCTTTCGGCTGCTGGAGTTGATGTCATGTTAACCGGGCCTATGCCTACGCCTGCGATTGCTTATCTGACGCGTACTTTCAGGGCGGAAGCGGGAATAGTCATCAGTGCCTCACATAATCCTTTCCAGGATAATGGAATCAAGTTTTTTTCCGCTGCCGGGACCAAGTTGCCAGATGCGGTCGAATTAGCTATTGAAGAACAGCTACAGTCAGATATGAGCTGTGTTTCATCTGCAGAGCTGGGTAAAGCCTGGCGCATAGATGATGCCGCAGGACGCTATATTGAGTTCTGTAAGGGGACAATTTCGGGCCATCTCAGCTTGCGAGGCATGCGCATTGTGCTCGACTGTGCCAATGGTGCGACCTATCACGTTGCCCCGAATGTATTCGAGGAGCTGGGTGCGCAGGTCATTGAGATTGCCTCTGCACCTGATGGTGTCAACATCAACGAGTCCTGTGGTGCAACAGATGTGAAGCGCTTGCAGAAGGTTGTTCTGGCCGAAGGGGCTGATCTCGGTGTTGCTCTGGATGGTGATGGTGATCGTCTGATTATGGTTGATCATCGGGGTGAAACCGTCGATGGAGATGAGATTCTCTTTATCATCGCTAATGCCATGAAATCGCAGGGGCTGCTCTCTGGAGGTGTTGTCGGCACCTTGATGTCGAACTATGGTCTGGAGCAGGCGTTTGCTCGGGCAGACATTCCATTTGTCAGGGCGCGTGTCGGTGATCGTTATGTCATGGAGCAGCTTGCTGACCGTGGCTGGGTGCTGGGAGGGGAGGGTTCAGGTCATATCGTTTGCGGGCATCTGACAACAACAGGAGATGGCATCATTGCTGCCTTGCAGGTACTCAAGGCAATGAAAGATTCGGAGCTGTCCTTGTCTGAATTGAGGCAGGGTATGCAGAAACTGCCCCAGGTGATGATCAATGTCAGGACACCCAGGGATGTATCGCTGGCTGGAAATGCCGAGATAGATGCTGCAGTTCGTCGGGTTGAAGGTGTTCTTGCTGCAAGTGGGCGCGTATTATTGCGCCCGTCAGGTACTGAGCCGTTGATTCGGGTCATGGTGGAAGGTGAAGATGGTGAGCTGGTACGCAGTCTGTGTCAGGAACTGTCTGAAGATGTAGAAAAAGCGCTTTCTACACTTGTATCTTGAGGTGCACTCAGTTAAGATTTGCGCCTCTTTTGAGAGGGCGAGCGAATGCGAAAAGCTCTGGTAGCAGCAAACTGGAAAATGAATGGACGCAGATCGGCAAATGAGCAGCTGATCAGCGCTTTGGTATCCGGTGCTGAGCAGGCGGGCGCAGGCGTAGTTGATATAGTTGTATGTCCTCCCGCTGTTTATCTGGCAGATGTTCGACAGAGGTTGGCAGGATCGCTTATAGAGCTTGGCGCTCAGAATGTTTCATCAGAAAAAGCCGATGGCGCTTATACTGGCGAATGTTCAGCTCAAATGTTTCAGGATGCAGGTTGCTCATGGGTTCTTATAGGACACTCTGAACGTCGTGCAAGATACGGTGAAACAGAAGAGGTGGTCGCTGCAAAGTTGCTTGCTGCACTTGATGCGGGTCTGAATCCTGTTTTATGTGTCGGTGAGACGCTTGAGCAAAGACAGGCTGGTAAGCTTGTTGAAGTTGTATCCAGTCAGGTGGTAAGTGCTTTATCTACCCTCTCTGTTGATGCATTGAGCAAAGTTGTTGTAGCCTATGAGCCGGTATGGGCTATTGGTACTGGTTTGACTGCATCGCCGGATCAGGCGCAAGAAGTGCATGCCATGATAAGGGCGGTGGTCGCAGAGTTTGCTGGTAAAGATTCGGCTCAAAAAATGAGAATTCTTTACGGTGGCAGCGTCAATGCCACGAATGCTGAGTCGATATTTGCTCAGCCTGATATTGACGGTGGTTTGGTAGGTGGGGCCTCTTTGAAGGCTGAAGAATTTTTGGCAATCTGCCGTGCGTCGGCAGATCTGGCTGCGGTTGGTTGAGATAATGGAAACAGTCATTCTGGTTGTACATGTGTTGCTGGCGGCAGCAATCATCGCACTTGTTCTGCTTCAGCAGGGCAAGGGTGCTGAAGCGGGAGCCTCCTTCGGGGGTGGCGCGTCGCAAACAGTATTTGGAAGCCGAGGCTCAGGAAATTTTCTGGGTAAACTAACTGCGCTTTTTGCGGCGATTTTGTTCGCAACAAGTTTTGGTCTGGCTTTTTTTGCCAAGGAGAGGGCAAGTAGCGTTTTTGATGCGGGTATCCCTTCTGCAACTCTCATTGAGTCTGCGGCAGAGCGAGTTGAAGAGTTGCCAGCGCTGGAAGTGCAGCGCTCAAATGATAGCGATATCCCTACAGCTCAGTAGAAAGAGTTTTAAAGTTTAGCCGAAGTGGTGAAATTGGTAGACACGCCATCTTGAGGGGGTGGTGAGCATAGCTCGTGCCGGTTCGAGTCCGGCCTTCGGCACCAAGTTGTAAACCGGGCGGGTGTTATATACAATATTGCACCTGTTTCTGATGCGGGGTGGAGCAGTCTGGTAGCTCGTCGGGCTCATAACCCGAAGGTCGTTGGTTCAAATCCAGCCCCCGCTACCAACCATTGTGTTGTTGAAAGAGCCCCTTTTCAGGGGCTTTTTCGTACATAAAACAAGGCTATATGCTTGTCAGAAATGGGTCCGGTAGTGACCCATTTTTTGTTTGGGCAGCAGTCAGGCGAGGTAATACGTGTCAGTAAAGCTGAAACAGCTTGAAGATCTGATCTCTCCTACAGTGACCTCTCTGGGGTTCGATCTGTGGGGGATCGAGTATCATGCAGCAGGAAAGAACAGTACGCTGCGGATTTTTATTGAAAGTCCGAATGGCATCACGGTTGATGATTGTGCTGCGGTCAGTCATCAGGTCAGTGCAGTCATGGATGTGGAAGATCCGATTAAAGAGCACTATTTTCTTGAGGTATCATCGCCGGGTATGGACCGCCCGCTGTTTACTCTTGAGCAGTTCAAGGCTTATGTGGGACACATAATTAATATTCGATTGCGCGTGCCATTTGATGGCAGGCGCAAATTCAAGGGGCTCCTCAATGGCGTTGAGGGTGACGAGATACTTCTTGTGATCGACAGCGAAGAGTATGTGCTGCCGATTGACTATATAGATCGCGCCAATGTAGTGCCCCAGGTGTAAAAAATTACAGATGTTTTCAGGCGAGGCAGTGGTATGAATAAAGAGATTCTTCTGGTTGCTGAAGCGGTTTCCAATGAGAAAGATGTACCCAAGGGTGTCATCTTTGAAGCTATTGAAGTGGCATTGGCAACGGCAACTAAAAAGCGCTACGACGAAGAGGCGGATATTCGCGTGTCCATCGACCGTTTAACGGGGGATTATGATACTTTCCGTCGCTGGAAGGTGGTGGACAATGACCAGGTGGCTGAGCTGGGAACAGAGCTGACGTTACAGGAAGCGCATGATATAGATTCAGCGCTTCAGCCAGGCGATATACATGAAGAAAAGATTGATTCTGTAGTGTTTGGGCGTATTGCTGCCCAGACTGCCAAGCAGGTTATTGTTCAGAAGGTGCGAGAAGCTGAACGTGCCAAGGTTGTGGAACAGTATAAAGATCGCGTCGGTGAGTTGGTTGCCGGTACGGTTAAAAAAGTGACACGAGATAGTGTTATCATAGACCTCGGTAACAACGCTGAAGCGCTGCTTGCACGTGAACACCTGATCGGGCGTGAAAGCTTCCGCATGGGTGATCGAGTCCGTGCGGTGCTGGTTGAAGTCAGAAGCGAAGGACGTGGTCCTCAGTTGATTTTGAGTCGCACCAGTTCGGAAATGCTGGTTGAGCTTTTCCGTCTGGAGGTCCCGGAGATCTCTGAAGAGGTTATCGAGATACGTGCAGCAGCGCGTGAGCCTGGTATCAGAGCCAAGATTGCCGTTAAAACCAATGATGGTCGTATTGATCCTGTCGGCGCTTGTGTCGGCATGCGTGGTTCACGTGTGCAGGCTGTATCCACCGAGCTGGGTGGCGAACGTGTCGATATCATCCTCTGGGATGATAATGCAGCGCAACTCGTGATCAATGCCATGGCACCTGCAGAAGTGGCGTCAATCGTTATTGATGAAGACAGTCATTCGATGGATGTTGCTGTTGCTGAAGAAGCGCTGGCAATGGCTATCGGTCGTAACGGTCAGAATGTCAAGCTGGCCAGCGAACTGACCGGCTGGAATCTCAATGTCATGAGTGAAGCTGAAGCCGAAGCGAAGCAACAATCTGAAGTTGGCGGCGTAGTTGAGAACTTCATCAAGTATCTGGATATCGATGAGGATCTTGCAGCTATTCTGGTTGATGAGGGCTTTACCTCTTTGGAAGAGGTAGCTTACGTACCGGTCGATGAGATGCTGGAAATCGAAGATTTCGATGAAGATCTGGTTGAAACGCTCCGTGCTCGTGCAAAGGATGCTTTGTTGAACCTGGCGATTGCCAGTGAAGAGCAGCTTGGTGATGCCCAACCGGCAGATGATCTGCTGGAGATGGATGGCATGGATCGTGCGCTTGCTTTTCAGCTGGCCGCTCAGGGCGTGGTTACTATGGAAGATCTCGCAGAACAGTCTGTCGATGATCTTGTGGATATTGAAGGGCTCGACGAAGAGCGTGCTGCGCAGTTGATTATGACCGCGCGTGCACCTTGGTTCGCCGACGAACAGTAAAGTCAACGGAGAAGGGGAACCCATTTATGGCAGAAGTCACCGTTAAGCAGCTTGCCGATGTGGTTGGTGTATCCGTTGAGCGTTTGCTCAAGCAGATGCAAGATGCAGGTATTCAAGGTAAATCAGAAGTATCCGATGTGACGGAAGTGGAAAGGCAGTCTTTGCTGTCTTATCTGAAGCGTTCGCACGGTCAGGATGGAGACTCAGCTGAGCCGAAGAAGATTACGCTCAAGCGTAAGACGACTTCGCAGTTGAAGGTATCAGGTGCATCCGGTAAGCGTAAGACCGTCAATATCGAAGTTCGCAAGAAGCGTACTTATGTCAAGCGTACAGACCTGGAAGAGACTGAGCAGCCTGCTGAAGAGCAGAGTCAGGCAGTCGTTGATGCTCAGGCAGTCGTTGATACTCCGGTTGTACAGGCGTCTGATGTGCCGAATCAGTCGGAAGCTGTTAACGCTCCCTCTGATGCAGTTGCTCAGTCCGATCAGAAATCTGCACCCGAAGCGAAAGCAGAAACCGCTGAAACCGCAAAGGCATCAGTTGTGTCAACTGATGTAGTTGCACCTTCAGCACCTTCAGCACCTGCGGCAGATGGCGAAGATAAAAAAGTACCCGCCCGGGCCAAAGCTCCGCGTCAGAAAGAGGCGGAACGTCGCGGCGGTCGTACCGAGAAAGATGACGCTCCGCGCCGTGGTAAACCTGCTTTTGTACGTAAAGGTGATGATGACGATGCGCGAGGCGCGCGTCGTGGTCGTGGCGGTAAGAAAGGATCAGCACGCGGTGGCAGAGGGGCTCAGAACCAGCATGGTTTCGAAAAACCGACAGCGCCGGTTGTACATGAGGTCACTGTTCCTGAGAGCATCACAGTTGCTGATCTGGCGAAGAAAATGTCAGTCAAGGCTGCGGAAGTTATCAAGGTGATGTTCAAGATGGGAGCCATGGCTACCATCAACCAGGTGCTGGATCAGGATACCGCCATGCTGGTGGTTGAAGAGATGGGGCATAAGCCGAAAGCGCTGCAGGAAAATGCTGTTGAAGATGCGCTGATGGAAAGCATGCTCCAGTTCGAGGGTGAAGAGACTGATCGTGCTCCGGTCGTTACTGTCATGGGTCACGTCGACCATGGTAAGACCTCGCTGTTGGATTATATTCGTAAGGCCAAAGTGGCTGCGGGTGAGTCCGGTGGTATTACACAGCATATCGGTGCTTATCATGTCGAAACAGAAAATGGCATGGTGACCTTCCTGGATACACCGGGTCACGCTGCCTTTACGGCGATGCGTGCTCGTGGTGCCAAGCTGACTGATATCGTCGTGCTGGTTGTTGCTGCAGATGATGGTGTGATGCCTCAGACTGAAGAAGCTATTCAGCATGCCAAAGCTGGTGGTGTTCCGATCGTAGTTGCAGTCAACAAGATCGATAAGCCTGAAGCTGATCTGGATCGTGTGCGTAATGAGTTGTCTCAGCGCGATGTCATCTCCGAAGAGTGGGGTGGCGACGTTCAGTTTGTACCTGTATCGGCGAAAACCGGTGAAGGTATCGATCAGCTGCTGGAAGCGATTCTGTTGCAGGCTGAAGTGCTGGAACTCAAGGCCAAGAATGATGTTCCGGCTCAGGGTGTTGTTGTTGAGTCACGTCTTGATAAGGGTCGCGGTTCGGTGTCTACACTGCTGGTTCAGAACGGCACTCTGCGTAAGGGTGATATTGTACTGGCTGGTTTCCATCATGGCCGTGTACGTGCAATGTTGGATGAAGCTGGTCGTCCGGTCGATGAGGCAGGCCCGTCAATTCCGGTTGAGATTCTCGGTCTGGATGGTACACCTAATGCGGGTGATGAGTTCACAGTGGTTTCTTCCGAGAAGAAAGCGCGTGAAGTGGCTCTGTTCCGTCAGGGTAAATACCGTGAGGTCAAACTGGCGCGTCAGCAGAAGAGCAAGCTGGAGAACCTGTTTGCCAATATGCAGGCGGGTGAGGTCAAGTCACTCAATATCGTACTGAAGGCGGACGTCCGCGGCTCTCTTGAGGCGCTTACTCAGGCGCTTGAGGATTTGTCGACTGATGAGGTCAAGGTCAACATCGTTGCCAGTGGTATTGGTGGCTTCGGTGAAACGGATGCGAACCTGGCAGTAGCCTCTTCCGCTATCCTGATCGGCTTTAACGTCCGTGCGGATAATCAGGCTAAGGCAATTGTTGAGCGTGAAGAGCTCGAGATGCGCTACTACAGCATCATTTACGACATTATCAATGATGTTAAGCAGGCGATGACTGGTCTGCTTTCGCCAGAGTATCGTGAAGAGATTGTTGGTATTGCTGAAGTTCGTGATGTCTTCCGCTCTCCAAAACTGGGTCTGGTTGCTGGCTGTATGGTAATCGAAGGCACTGTCCATCGTAACAAGCGTATTCGCGTACTGCGTGATAACGTGGTGGTTTACGAAGGCGAGCTGGAATCCCTGCGCCGCTTCAAAGATGTGGTTGCCGAAGTCCGTCAGGGCATGGAGTGTGGCATCGGGGTGAAGAACTATAACGATGTTAAGGTTGGAGACCAGATTGAGGTCTTCGATACCATAGAGGTACAGCGTAGTCTGTAACGGGGTTGTATGGCACGAGATTTTAAAAGAACTGACAGAATAGCCGACCAGATCCAGCGTGATCTGGCCATGCTGCTGCAGCGGGAGATCAAAGACCCACGCCTTGGCATGGTGACTATCAGCTATGTCAAGGTCAGTAAGGATCTTGGCTACTCCGATATCTATCTGACGGTCTTGCCGCTTGGGGATCAGGATGAGTCCGAAGTGGTGAGTGAGTCGGTGGCTGTGTTGAATAATGCAGCTGGTTTTCTGCGCAAAGAACTGTCCCGCAGCATCAAGCTGCGGGTCATGCCGCAGCTGCGTTTTCATTTTGATGAGAGCGTAGACCGGGGACGTCGTCTGCACAGCCTGATTGAGAAGGCTTATCGGCAGGAACAGGCGCTTGAACCGGGCGAGCAGGACTCTACCGAAGAAAAGGAGTAGCACTTGGCTGCTAAACTCAAAGGACGCCGCATCGACGGCGTCTTTTTGCTTAATAAACCGGCCGGTGTCAGCTCTAACGGTGCCCTGCAGCGTGTTAAGCGTCTGTTCGGCGCTGCCAAGGCCGGCCACACCGGAGCGCTTGACCCACTGGCAACTGGCATGCTGCCGATCTGTCTGGGTGAGGCGACCAAGTTCTCGCAGTTTCTACTGGATGCGGACAAACGTTATCTGACCACGGCTAAACTGGGTGTACGCACGGATACCTGTGATGCAGAAGGTGAGGCGACAGAGGTCAAACCTGTCTCGGATGCAATTGATCAGGCACTGGTTGAAAAGCTTCTGGCTGAGCATTTTCTGGGAGAGATAGAGCAAGTTCCGCCTATCTACTCTGCCCTCAAACACAACGGCCAGCCGCTTTACAAGCTGGCGCGTAAAGGTGTTCAGGTCGAGGTCAAGCCCCGTCGTGTCACTATTCGTGAGAGCCGTCTGATCGCTATTCGGGGAGATGAGCTGGATATTGAGATAGCCTGTTCAAAGGGGACCTACATCCGCACGATTGTGGATGATCTGGGCCAGTTACTTGGTTGTGGAGCGCATGTTTTGCATCTTCATCGCATCAGTACCGGCTCCTATGACAGCGGTATGATGCGGACCTTTGAAGAGCTGCAGGCGGAAGTCGATAAACTGGCTGAACCTACGGATGATAGGGGCATACAAGATTATCTGGATGGGTTATTATTACCACCCTGGAGCGCCATTGATCATCTGCCCGCTTGCGAGCTGGATGAGCAGGATGCGCAAAGATTACTTTTCGGTCAGAGTTGCCGGCTTGAAGGCCTTGAGCCAGGGCAGCAACTGCGGCTGTTTGAACGAACATCCAGACGTTTTCTGGGTTTGGGAGAGGTTGATGCGGAGGGTGTATTGAAAGCCAGAAGGCTGATCAATACCGCTGACGTATAGCCACCCTGTTAAACGAATACAATGCAATCTGCACTGTATTCTGACGCTGTTCTGGAAATATGCCCGGTACAGCGCGACTTTAAACCAGCGATTAATGATCGCGTGCATATTGTTAAGGAGAGTAAAAGTGGCATTAACTGTTGAAAAGAAAGCTGAAATCGTAGCTTCATTTGGCCGTGGAACTGGTGATACAGGTTCCCCTGAGGTGCAGGTTGCACTTCTGACTGCGAACATTGAAGGGCTGCAGAGCCACTTCAAGATCAACAAGCAGGATCACCATTCACGTCGTGGTCTGATTCGCATGGTTAACCAGCGCCGTAAACTGTTGGATTATCTGAAGCATAAAGATGCCGACCGTTACCTGGAGCTGATTGCCCGTCTGGGTCTGCGCCGCTAAGTTAGTGTAATACCTGAGGCCATACATTGTATGGCCTCAGTTCTATCTGAAACCCATTGTAGCTGCACCTGGAATCAGCGTGTCAATCATCCGGCCCGTACTCAATTGCGTGTTTGCAAAAGCCTGCAACTGAGTACTGGCAAAAGAGTGGAATGATTTGTCTCGCACCGGGCGTTGCTTCAGTACCAACTGAAGGAGTCAATCGTGCAAGCGATTACCAAAACATTTCAATACGGCAAACATACCGTCACCCTGGAAACAGGCAGGGTAGCACGTCAGGCAACCGGCGCCGTCATGGTCACCATCGATGAGAAAACTCAGGTGCTGTGTACCGTTGTTGGTGTCAAGGAAGCCAAAGAAGGGCAGGGTTTCTTCCCGCTGGCAGTTCACTATCAGGAAAGGTACTACGCTGTAGGGCGTATCCCTGGTGGCTTCTTCAAGCGTGAAGCGCGTCCGACTGAAAAAGAAACCCTGACGTCTCGTCTGATCGACCGTCCGATTCGCCCGCTGTTTCCAAAAGGTTTCATGAATGAAGTGCAGGTTGTCTGCCAGGTAATGTCAGCAGACAAGGCTAATGATCCGGATATCGCGGCGCTGATCGGCACTTCTGCCGCTCTGGCTATCTCCGGCATTCCCTTCCAGGGGCCTGTCGGCGCGGCGCGTGTAGGCTTCACTGAGGCACAGGGCTATATTCTGAACCCGAGCTATGCTGAGCTGGCTGAGTCTGAACTGGACATGGTGGTTGCCGGTACGTCTGATGCGGTTCTGATGGTTGAGTCAGAAGCCAAAGAGCTGACCGAAGACGAGATGCTGGGTGCTGTTCTGTTTGCACATCAGGAGATGCAGGTCGTTATTCAGGCGATCAATGAGCTGGCTGCAACTGCCGCTAAACCTACCTGGGATTGGCAGCCTGTTGCGAAGGACGAAGCGCTGAGCGGGCAGATCACTGCACTGCTGGGTACACGTCTGAGCGATGCTTATCAGGTTGCTGACAAGGCGCTGCGTCAGGATACAGTGCGCGGACTTCGTGATGAGGTTGTCGCTGCACTGGCCACTGGTGACGAGGCTGCTCCAACTGCTGAACAGATCAAAAAAGCTTTCGGCTCAATCGAGAAAGATACTGTTCGTAACCGTATTCTGGATAATCAGCCACGTATTGATGGCCGTGATACGAAAACGGTTCGTCCGATCGACGTCGAGATCGATATCCTCAAGAGTGTGCATGGTTCATCCTTGTTCACGCGTGGTGAGACTCAGGCGATTGTGACCTGTACGCTGGGTACTACCCGCGACATGCAGATCATTGATGCCATCGAAGGCGAGCGTAAAGACAACTTCATGCTGCAGTACAACTTCCCATCCTACTCCGTAGGTGAAGCTGGTCGCATGATGGGACCTGGGCGTCGTGAGATCGGTCATGGTCGTCTGGCGCGTCGTGGCGTGCAGGCGATGCTGCCGTCTGCCGATGAGTTCCCGTACACCATTCGTGTTGTTTCCGAGATCACTGAATCCAATGGCTCGAGCTCCATGGCCAGCGTCTGTGGTGCCTCTCTGGCGCTGATGGATGCCGGTGTGCCTATCAAGGCACCTGTTGCCGGTATCGCGATGGGTCTGGTCAAGGAAGGTGAGCGTTTTGCAGTTCTGACCGATATTCTGGGTGATGAAGATCACCTGGGTGATATGGACTTCAAGGTTGCCGGTACAGAGAAAGGTATCACTGCTCTGCAGATGGATATCAAAATCACCGGTATCACCGAAGAGATCATGGAGATCGCACTGGGTCAGGCGCTGGACGCACGTCAGCATATCCTCAGAGAGATGGCCAAGGTAATTGGTTACACTCGTCCTGAGCTGCCTGAGAATGCCCCAGCCATGACTCAGCTGAAGGTGAATCCTGAGAAGATCCGTGATCTGATCGGTAAAGGTGGTGCTACCATTCGTGCTCTGTGTGAAGAGACCGGTGCGACCATCGATATTGAAGATGATGGTACCGTTCGCATCTATGCAGACAACAAGCTTTCAGCTAAAGCGGCGATTGATCGCGTCAAGGCGATCACAGCAGAAGCTGAGGTTGGTCGCATCTACGAAGGCGAAGTGGTTCGTCTTGAAGAGTTTGGTGCCTTCGTTAACATCCTGCCGGGTAAAGATGGCCTGGTGCATATTTCACAGATCGCCAATGAGCGTGTGAAAGCCGTCACTGATTATATCAAGCTGGGTGATGTGGTTAAGGTCAAGGTTCTGGATGTGGATGTCCGTGGCCGTATCAAGCTGTCCATGAAAGATATGGAAGAAGACGAAACCGTCGCCGGTTGAATCTGAATCCGAAAAAAAACCGGCATTTGCCGGTTTTTTTTTGACTAGTCTTCATCAATCTCATCATTGATGCGAGCTGGGTGTGATGACTGCTCATCTCGCATGGCACAATAGACGCGAAAACCAAAAATAGTGATCAATGCACCACCAAACTCAATTCCCACTGACAGTAGAGTGCTGATAAGCGAAGTGGGGCCGAACAGGGTGTTTACCAACATGCCGAGCATGAAAAGCGAGCCGAAGAGAATCACCAGGCCTTGCAACAATACCCAGAAATAGCCATCAGTCTGTTCCCAGCTGCGTTTAAGGGAGTTTCCCGGTCCTTGCTTTTCCAGTACGCAGACATAGTCTGCGAAGGCGAAGCGGATGCCGACATAGACACCCGGAATAATCATCAGCATCAGCCCTATCGCCACTGCGATTGCATTCAGAATATAGGTCAGCAGAAGCCTGCCCCAGCTACTGATACCCTGCAGGATCGCATTGATGGGTTTCAATGGACGATCATCTATTACGGACTGCAGATAAAAGATGGTGGCGCCCCAGTATAGAGGCAGCACCAGCATTTCCAGCAGCATACCTATCAAGGAGGCGTGGACCAGATCACTTTCAGCATCGGGGCGACCGGTCAGTGTCAGGCGCAGCACCGCCAGTGCCAGCAGAAAAGGGATCTGGATCATGGCCAGTGTTGTCAGATGCTGTCGAAAGAAAAATAGCGACTGGCGCAGGTATTCAAATGTCATAGTAGGTCCTGTGAATTGCCACTCAGCGATTGATGCGCGGCTTGCGCAGGGTTATCAGCTTGAAGTGCCCATTGTCCGAGTGAAGGTCGACACGGTCAAACCATTTCTGTGCCTTACGCTCAAGTGGTATATGCAGATTGACAACAAAACACGCCACGCCTTCCGGGTTGAGCAATCGTGCGGCGGCGGCCAGAAATTTATCCGTAAGATCACCTGAAGTGGTGAAACCCGTATGGAAGGGTGGGTTACATAGCAGGGTATCCACAGGTTCATGCAGACAGTCCCCGGCATCTGAGGCGATCACGATACTCTTCAGGCCCGCATTATCCAGGTTGGCCCGACAGGCAAGCAGTGCTGCTGCATTGTTGTCTGTGCAGACCACCTGTGTGTCAGATCCGGCGGTGGCCAGAGCCAGATAGCCAAAGCCACAACCCAGATCAAGCAGGCTGCCATGCAGGGGCAAAGACTGTTTAATCATGCTTGGCAGTTGCTCTACCAGATAGGCACTGCCCTGATCAATTTTCTGCCAACCATAGAGTCCCGGTTTGCTGATGAAATGCATATCACCTGCCACTATCGGGCGAAGCTGTGTATAACTCTGGTCATCGAGTGGCTGCTTTCCAAACGTATCATCCGCACGGGTCAGGGTACATTGCCACAGGTTACCAGCCAGCTTCTGTTCCCGAAGGGTGCCTCCCAGATGTTGTGCGGCTTTGCGTGCAAAGGTTTTGATCCCTTCGTTTTTATCACCAATCAGTATCAGTGTGCCGCTCTCCCGCAGTAAGCGGAATGACTGGTTGATGATATGGTGGACCAGGGGCTTCTCTTTGGATATGCGGTACACCAGACTGTGGAACTGTCCATCAGCGAATGCAGACAGATCAAAATCACTGAAGGTGGTCTGCCAGCCAGCCTGTTGAAGTGCAGTTGCCAGATCATGGCGATTGCTGACTACTTCAATTGCCGGATTGGGAGGGGGTAATGGGGCGGCGATATTTTCATCAACCAACCACAGCGAAGTGGCTGTGATACCAGCCAGCTGTTGGTAGAGTGCTGAAGTTGCAGCATCAACTGGATTCAAAGCTGAGTACCTCCTCTTCGGTGAGGTGACGGAACTCTCCAGGTTCAAGTGCCTCATCCAGTACAATGCTGCCGATACTCGCACGGTGCAGTGTAATAACGCGATTGCCCAGCGATGCGAACATTCGTTTGACCTGGTGATAACGTCCCTCGTGCAGTGTTACTTCAGCACTGTGCGGATCAAAAATTTTCAGTCCAGCCGGTTTGGTACGCATTTTTTCACCCTTGAGCCATAATCCCTGCTCAAACTTTGCGATAGCACTCTCCTCAATCGGCTCAGCGGTTGTTACCAGATAGCGCTTCGGTGATTTGTGCCGCGGCGATGTAATGCGGTGTGACCACTTGCCGTCATCAGTCAGCAACACCAGTCCGGTGGCATCGACATCAAGTCGACCCGCTATATGCAGCAGCTCTGGTTTTGGCAGATCGATCAGGCCAATCACGGTGGGATGAGTCGGATCATCGGTTGAGCAGACAACGCCTTCAGGCTTGTACAGCATCAGATAGCGGGTAGAGGGTGCTGAAAGGTTAATGCCATCCATCACCACCTCATCTTCCGGGGTAATGTGGCGGCCGGAGTCGCGCTCTACTTCACCATTAACGGTCACGGTGTAGGCATGGATCAGGCGCTTGACCTCTTTACGAGAGTAATCAGTGGCCTGAGACAGATATTTATCAAGTCGCATGGTCAGTCTTGTTCGCTTCAGGAAAGCGTCAGTATACCTCAGTGGACGAATTCAGACATGGTCAGTTGTGATTGTCGGCTGACAATGAGGTAAAATAGGCGCTGATGATTCTTTTAGTGTTGAGGCTTGTGTGAAACTTTTCGTAGATAATCTTACCCATGTGGACTTTTCTTACCTGCATCCGCAAAGAGGCTTGCTGGGAGAGTCCTGGGCGGTGCAGCTGGTACTCGAAGGTCAGTTGGATCAGCAGGGGATGATCTGCGATTTTGGTATCGTCAAGAAGCGCGTCAAGGCCTGGCTGGATGCGCATATAGATCATGCGCTGGTGGTCGCAATGGATATGGCTGGTGTACAGGTGGCGGTGGATCAGGGGGAGACGCAGGTCAACTGGACCTATCCGACGGGCGAACGTTTTTACTGCCGCTCACCGGAGCAAGCGATTGCATTGATTCCTGTTGCCGAGATCACTGAAACCACACTGGCTCAATGGTGTAGAAAGCAATTGCTTGCGCTGTTTCCAGAACAGGTGAAAGGGCTGGATATTCTTTTTGTGACAGAAAAAATCGACTCTTCCTTTTATCACTACAGTCATGGCTTGCAGCAGCATGATGGTAACTGCCAGCGTATCGCCCATGGTCATCGCTCACGTATTGAGATCTTCCGTAACACACTGCGCGATCAGTCGATTGAGGCACAATGGGCTGAAACCTTCAGGGATATCTACATCGGCACGCGTTCGCATCTGGTGTCTGATGAAGGTGCTGATGAGCATCGCTATCGTTATGATGCGCCGCAGGGAGAGTTCGAACTGCATCTGCCGGCATCGGTCTGCTACGTGATGGAGAGTGTTTCGACGGTTGAGCAGATCGCCACACATCTGGCAAAGCAGATCAAGCTGCAGTATCCAGATTGCGAGATTGTCGTACGTGCTTATGAGGGCGTTGGCAAAGGCGCGATTGCGACTGCCTGACGCGACTGCCTGAAGGGCCACCATGAATCTGGCACTTGCGCCGGATTCATGGTGGTCAGTGAGTCTTTACACTCGTTCAATCGCCAGAGCTGTACCCATACCGCCGCCGATGCACAGGGTCGCGAGACCCTTCTTGGCATCACGCTTGATCATCTCATGCAGCAGAGATACCAGTACACGGCATCCGGACGCACCGATCGGGTGACCCAGAGCGATCGCGCCGCCATTGACATTGACCTTGGCTGTATCCCAGCCAAGCTCTTTGTTCACAGACATCGCCTGAGCGGCAAAGGCTTCGTTGGCTTCAACCAGATCCAGATCCTCCAGACTCCAACCCGCCTTCTCCAGCGCTTTGCGCGTGGCGCTGATAGGACCCGTGCCCATGATGGCCGGATCAACACCGGAAGAGGCGTAAGCTTTGATTCTGGCCAGTGGCTTAAGGCCTAGCGCAGCGGCTTTTTCAGCCGAGCAAAGGATAACCGCTGCTGCACCATCATTGATGGTGGAGCTGTTACCAGCCGTTACCGTACCATCTTTTTTGAAGGCTGGGCGCAGTTTACCCAGAGCATCAGGTGTGCAGTCAAAGCGAGGCTGTTCATCCGTATCGAACACTACCGGATCCCCTTTGCGCTGCGGGATCACAACAGGAATGATCTCATCCTTAAAGCGACCGGAAGTCACAGCGGCTTCAGCTTTGTTCTGAGATGCAGAAGCAAAGTTATCCTGCTCTTCACGACTGAAACCAAACTTATCTACGATATTTTCAGTGGTGATACCCATATGGTAGTTATTGAATGCATCCCACAGGCCATCCTGAATCATGGTGTCGACCAGTTTCCAGTCGCCCATACGCGCACCATTGCGTGAGTTAGGCAGTACATGTGGAGACTGAGACATGCTTTCCTGACCGCCGGCAATCACAACCTCTGCATCGCCACACATGATGGACTGAGCCGCCAGTTGCAGTGCTTTCAGGCCGGAGCCGCATACTTTGTTGATGGTCATGGCAGGCACTTCCTGAGGAATGCCTGCATGAATCATGGACTGGCGTGCTGGGTTCTGTCCGCAGCCTGCGGTCAATACCTGGCCAAGAATGACTTCATCCACTTCGGAGGGGTTAAGACCGGACTTTTCGAGTAGTCCTTTGATAACGGTGGCACCAAGATCAACAGCAGATACAGAAGCCAGTGAGCCGTTAAATGTACCGATTGCCGTACGACCGGCAGCAACTATCACAACATCGCGCATGGTAGATCCTCTCATTCTCTTGAAAAATACGTCCCGTAATCAGTTATACACCTGATGTGTAATATTTCTGTGAAACAAGGGGCGTAACGGGCGCTGATCTTCCATCAATCCGCTGTTGTAGGATCAATGTGAGCGCCCTGCAAGTCTGCGCGAAGCTCACGCAGACTGTCAAGCAAATGAGGAGGTCTGACCATGACCTGTATCAGCTGATTCAGCTGTTACAATCGATCTCACAGTTATCGATCAGACGGGTAACGCCAAGATAGGCTGCGGTCAGTATCACCAGCGACTTATCGCCGCGTTGAGCTGGCAGCAGATCACTGCGACGCACGATCCTGACATAGTCAGGTGTCAGGCCCGCTGCGCTGAGCTGGTTTTCGGCTTGTGCCTCCAGATCTCTGAAATCGTGATTACCCTGGTTGATGGCGAGGCAAGTCTGCCTGAGGGTGTGTTGCAGGGCCGGGGCTACGGCGCGCTCATCGTCACTCAGGTAACCATTGCGTGAACTCAGTGCAAGGCCGTCCTCTGCGCGCACGGTAGCAACGCTGCGGATCTCGACAGGAATGCACAGATCACTGACCATTTTGCGAATAATACGCAACTGCTGGTAGTCCTTTTCGCCAAAGATCGCAAGGTCAGGCTGGCAGATATTGAACAGCTTGCAGACCACTGTTGTGACACCGCAGAAGTGCCCGGGCCGAGTTGTGCCGCAATAGAGATCCGACAGCATGGGTACTTCAACCAGTGTCTGCTGGTCACGTCCCTCTGGGTAGATTTCGTTGTTGTTCGGTGCAAACAGGTAGTCGCAGCCAGCTGCCTGAAGTTTACTCTGATCTTCCAGCAGTGTACGTGGATAGCTGTCCAGGTCTTCGTTAGGACCGAACTGTAAGGGGTTCACGAAGATCGATGCGACGACAATGTCGGCCTCGGTTGCAGCGATTTCCACCAGTTTGATGTGACCACGATGAAGGTTGCCCATGGTGGGTACCAAGGCAATTTTCTTGCCGCTTTTGCGGTGTGCGGACAGGGCGCTGCGTAATTCGGCAATGGTATGTAGTGTCTGCATGGGACTAGAAACTCTGTTCCTGGCTAGGAAAAGTACCGGCTTTGACCTCTTCGGCATAGCGACGGATCGCTTCTTCAATGCTGTCGCTGTCTGCCATGAAATTTTTCACGAATCGGGGTCTGCGTCCGGGTGTAATGCCGAGCATATCGTGCAATACCAGTACCTGTGCATCCGTATTGGGGCCGGCACCTATGCCAATGACAGGAATTTCGACATTGCGCGTGATCTCTTCGGCCAGCAGAGCTGGTACACATTCCAATAGCAGCATACTGGCACCGGCATTTTCCAGGCGCTTGGCATCCTCCAGCATTCGCATGGCGGAAGCATTATCCTTGCCTTGAACCCGATACCCACCCAGCAGGTTAACCGTCTGGGGTGTGAGTCCCAGATGTGCGCACACAGGTACGCCGCGCTCACTGAGTTTTTCGATACTTTCAGCCAGCCACGCGGCACCTTCAATCTTGATGATATGTGCACCGGCCTGCATCAGAAGGCCCGCATTCAGCATGCACTGTTCAGGTGTGGAGTAGCTCATGAATGGCAGGTCCGACATGATCATCGCACCCTGATTGCCTCGGGCAACTGCGCTGGTATGGTAAACCATATCAGCAACTGTGACCGGCAATGTGGAGGAGTGTCCCTGCAAGACCATGCCAAGAGAGTCACCGACCAGCATCATCTCAATACCGGCAGAGCTGATGATGTGCGAAAAGGTCGCATCATAGGCTGTCAGTACTGAGAACTTTTCACCCGCCTGCTTACGCGCCGACAAGGTGTGCAGTGTGATGTTACTCATAAAACTCCCGATTCAACATTAAGCCCGGCGTGGCTGGCATATTTTCATGACAGCCGCTGCAGTGTTCCCAGTGGGTGCTGATCCAGATAAGTCTGAATAAGGCTGCCATCTGGAAATTTAAGGTCTGGCGCTATTTCGGCCAGTGGCCAGAGTACAAAATTGCGTTCAGTCAGTCCTGGATGTGGAACTGTCAGTCTTTCACAGGTAATCAGTTGATTGCCATACAGCAGCAGATCCAGGTCCAGCGTGCGTGGTCCCCAGTGCTGCAAACGTATACGCTGATGTGCATGCTCCAGCGTCTGGAGCTGGTCCAGCAGCGCCAGCGGTGTGAGCTGCGTGTCGAGCATGGCGACGGCATTGATATAGTCAGGCTGATCCTGTGGGCCCATGGGATCGGAGCGATACAGAGAAGAGCTGGCCATCAGGCTGATGCCAGGAAGGTCCTGAAGCTCTTTCAGTGCCTGCATTACTTGATCGGTCGGGTTGTCGAGATTACTGCCCAGGCCGATAAAGCAGCGTACTGCTTCAGCCATCGACATTGCTCGCACGTGTCGGTTTTCTGCGTCTGCGGCGTTTGCTGCGTGTTTCGTCAGGTGCACCATTCTGATTCAAGGCTTCACGCTGCGCCGGATTGGAGGATTGATAGTCAGTCCACCACTTACCCAGCCCATCCAGGTCTTCACCTGCTGCTTCGCGCAGTAGCAACAGGTCATAAGCGGCCCTGAATCGGGGGTGCGTGACCAGTAGTTCGGCCTTCTTGCCCTGCCGTTTTGGCAGGCGCATCTGTAGCTCCCAGATTTCTCTGACCGGGCCGGAGAAACGTCGTGGGATAGCCGTGCATTTCACCTGCGCGCCAAGGATCTGGTTGGCCGCTTCGTGCAGTGCCTGAAGGGGGGGGAGATCGTCTTCATCCAGGATTTCCAGCCATCTCTCCTGCAGCGGGTACCAGAGCAGTGCTGCAAACATAAAGGCAGGTGTGACGCTTTTACCCTGTTCCAGGCGTCTGTCAGTGTTGCGAAGCACCTGCTGTATGATGGTTTCTGTACCTGCATGTCCATGATCCAGGAATGCCTGAGTCTGTGGAAACAGGTAACCGAACAGCCCGAAGCGCTGGAGTTGTCGGTAAGAGGCGGCTCCGTGTCCGGACTGAAGGAGTTTCAGTGCCTCATCAAACAGACGAGCGGGCGCTATTCTGGCCAGCAGGTGCGCCAGTTCGGCAATCGGCTTTGCTGTCTCTGGCTCGATATCGAAGCCGAGCTTGGCCGCAAAGCGTGTGGCGCGCAGCATGCGCACGGGATCTTCCCGATAGCGCTGTGCGGGGTCGCCGATCATGCGAATAATGCGCTGCTGCAGGTCTATATAGCCATTGGCAAAGTCATATATGCTGTAATCTCTGACGCAGTAGTAGAGCGCATTGATGGTAAAGTCGCGTCGCAGAGCATCCTGCTCAATCGTGCCGTAGACATTATCACGCAGTATCAGTCCGGCTTCGGACTGGCGTCCCTGTTCACCGCTTTCGTTATCTTCGCTGTCATGTCCGGCCCTGAAGGTGGCCACTTCGATCACTTCGCGTCCGAAGCGGACGTGTAGAAGTTTGAAGCGTCGACCAATCAGGCGGCCGCGATGAAACAGTTCAACAGCTTCTTCAGGATGAGCCGAAGTCGCCACGTCATAATCTTTTGGCTGGCGCTGCAGCAGCATATCGCGGATGCAACCACCGACGAGGTGGCTGTCGTAACCGGCGTCCTGCAGACGATAAACGACCTTCATCGCATTATCATCCAGACGTCGACGAGAAATCCTGTGCTCAGATTCGGGAATAACACGCCGTTCTCCGAGAGGTAATCGCGTGAATTCAGATGGTGCATCATCTGAGACAGGTTCGGATTGCGCTGCGGCGGGAACGCTGGAGTTATGAGTTGAGGGCTTGCTTCTCATCAGCACCCATGCAATCAGAATAATGCCTGCAATGGGCACCAGTATGTAAAGCAAATCTAGCATTGGTCAAAAAATTTCCTGGTCACGAGATGTACAGAAATAACATTGGGCTGCATGTTACCAGCTCAGACGGCTAAGTATAAGCAATACCTGACGGCGACGCTATTATATCAGATGAGCAGATGGTTATATAAAAAGTAACGCAGGGTGGGGGAAGCGGGTGTTGGGGGGGGTGCTGACCGCAAACGTTGCAAAGGGGCACTGGCTTATTATTTTTGTTTCCAGATATGCGTGGAAGCAATGTTGCACGTTTACGATCAGCTAAGCCTCTTTATTATTTTTATTAGAGGCGGGATGCGTCGATGTCAGACCTGTTTTTATTTTTATTGATGGTCAGTCAGCTTCGCTTTGTTCTTCTTCTTGCCCCTTATGAGAGCAGGGTTTGTGCCAACTTTATTAACTTATTGTTTTTATTGTATAAATTGTTTTTTTTCATCTTGGAGTCAATCATTTGCTCTCTAAGCTTGGGATGATGGGTAACACATTCTCAGAAATGCGTGTGTAGTAAGGTAACACTCTGGAAAGTGTTACCTGGTTTTGAAAAGTGTTACGCCTTACTGCTTTTGACCTTTCGCGGGATGCCGAGTTTCTGGCGTCTTTCCCACAGGCATTTGCGACTGATGCCAAGAGTCTTGGCCAGTTCGGTCTCGCTCATCTGTTCCTGGTTATCCATCACAAAGCGCTGGAAATAATCGTCCAGCGACAGATCCGTACGCTGGCTGTCTGTGCTGGTCTGGCCGGTGTGCATGCGATGGGCGTAGCTCTGTTCCAGATCATCCAGTGACTCTTTTTCGAACTCAAGCCCCAGCAGGTCGGCGCTGATCTCATTACCCTCAACCAGGATGACGGCGCGTTCGATGGCATTCTCCAGCTCGCGAACATTACCGGGCCAGGCGTAGCCGAGCATGCCATCTGTAGCGGCCTTGCTGAAAGACAGTGGCTCATCACGGCCTTTGCTGTGCCGCTCCAGAAAGAGTTTGGCTAGTTCTGGAATATCTTTGCCTCGCTCGCGCAGTGGAGGCATCTTCAGCTCCATGACATAGAGTCGATAATAGAGGTCTTCGCGGAACTGACCGACACGCGCCAGGGACTTGAGATCGCGATGAGTCGCTGCAATCAGGCGTACATCGACCTTCTTCGACTGCACGGCGCCAACACGGCGTATCTCACCCTCCTGCAGAAAGCGCAGCAGTCTAGCTTGAGCTTCGAGTGGCAGTTCACCGATCTCATCAAGGAACAGCGTGCCCTTATCAGCTGCTTCAATCAGACCACTGCGGCTGGTATCGGCTCCTGTGAAGGCGCCTTTTTCATGTCCGAAGAGTTCAGATTCGATCAGCGATTCAGGAATGGCGGCGCAGTTAACGCAGATCATCGGGGCAGAAGCGCGTTTGCTCTGCTGATGAATGGCGCGTGCTGCCAGCTCCTTACCAGTCCCTGACTCACCGAGAACCAACACTGTGGCATCGGTGCGAGCGACCTTGGCAATGCGTTTGTGCAGTTCCTGAATTGCCTCACAGTTGCCCAGTATCATGTTGGGTGTTTCTGGCGCAGCAGGTGTGTCGGTATCGGGTGTTTCTGATGCGGTTCGATGGGTGATGGTGTGTATGGTGTTGAGCATCTCGTCATGATCGAAGGGCTTGGCGATGTAATCAACCGCGCCCAGCTTCATGGCATCCACGGCGGAGCGCAGGCTGGCATAGCTGGTCATAATCAGGACAGGGATTTTTCGGGCCATGGCGATCAGGTCGGTGCCGGGTGCTCCCGGTAGACGCAGATCGCTGATGATAAGATCAAACTTTTCTGCAGCCAGTAAAGAGGCTGCCTCATCGACTGAGGAGGCATCACTGACATCGTAGTGATTTTTCTCCAGCAGGCGCCTGAGTGCTGCCCGGATAATTCGCTCATCCTCAACAATCAGAATTCGGCTCATAGGGAAGGACCTGTAACAGTATTATCCCCATCCTTCGATAAAGTATCAGCATCGGGTAGGCGGGGAAGTGTTATAACGACCTGGGTGCCTTTATTCTGTTTTTTGTTGGCAGGGCTAATCAGTTCAATACTACCATAGTGCTCGGTAATAATGTTGTAAACAAGTGCGAGCCCCAATCCTGTCCCTTTTCCGGGTTCTTTAGTCGTAAAGAAGGGTTCGAACAGGCGATGCAGGTGCTCTTCGGATATACCGCTGCCTTCGTCAGTGATGGTGATGCAGATACTGTTGATGTTCTCTTCGCAGGCCAGGATGATGCGTCCCCCTTCGGGAGAGGCATCATAGGCGTTGTTAAGAAGATTGACGAACACCTGCTGCAGTTGCTGCGGATCGCCCGATGTATAGGTGTCCTGTGCTATCTCATTACTGATTTCCAGATCCGCGTTGCGATGGTTCAGGCGTATCAGCTCAACGGCTTCCTGAGCGCAATCATGCAAAGACACTGCCTCATGGTGCTGGACTGAGTCATGCTGGCCTGTATGTGCGAAGCGTACCAGTGATTGCACAATGCGGCTGATGCGGTGAGTCTGTGCGACGATCTGATCGCCGGTTTCCAGAATCTCAGGCTCATCTGTTTCCAGCTTGAGGTTCTGGGCAAGACAGGCGATGCCCGTTACAGGGTTTCCGATCTCATGCGCCACCCCTGCTGCAAAACGCCCAATGGATGCCAGGCGCTCGCTGTGTGACAGTCGATTGCTGATGATCTGGTGCTCGGTATCATCCTCAACCAACAGAATCATGCCATTGTCTGAAACCTCATCCAATCGGGCCTTGTGCAGGCTGAACCAGCGGGTCATGCCCTTTAACTGCAGGCTTGATGCGGCCTGATGCAGATCCGGCAGGTCGGCAAAGTCTCCCAATAATGATGCCCAGGGCTCGGGCAGCTGGGACAGGCGGGCACCGATGGACTCGTCGGGACTGATCCCGGTATGGCGCTCCAGCTCTCTGTTCCAGAAAAGTATTCGCTGCTTGGCATCCAGGGTGCAGACTCCGATCGGAAGTCGCTGCAGGGTGATACGGTGATAACGGCGGATCTGATCCAGCTCAGCCGCAAGCCCCGACAGGCGCTCGTTGTAGTTCTCCAACTGCTCTTCCAACAGGTGGATCTCACGGGCACGAAAACCGCCTCGGCCTCCGACGGGCGTCGGACGCAGTAGCGCAGCCGCTTCAACAGGCCCCAGAAGGCCTGAGAGATTGTTTTCCAACTGATTGCGCAGGCGCAGCCCGTCCAGCGGACGTAACTGCATGGTGGGCGTCAGAGCGATCTCCTGCAAGGCACGATTCACCTCGCGTCGCGCTGACTGTGCGCCGAGTCTCGGTGTCAGCCGGTGATAAAACTCGTCCGCACTCTCAATATCCTGGCTGAAACCTGGCGGACGATGCAGAGTGTTCAGAATGCATGCAGCGGCGGCTTCACTCTCATCGGCATCGGGTGGCAGGAGCAGCGACCCGATGACCACCAGGGCGACGTTCAGCGTTAGAGAGAGAATCGCATACAGATACCAGGACTCAAGTATTTGCTGATCTATGGCTGGTTGGCCATAGAACAGTGTAGGCAGCAGCATCGACGCAAACCAACTCAAGACTCCTGAGCACAGGCCCAGCAGAAAACCGAAGCGACTGGCACCCTGCCAGTAGAGGGTGACCAGCAGGCCCGGCAAAAACTGCAGGAATGCGATAAAGGCGATGATCCCCAGGTGGCTGAGCTGGAAGCGGTTGGCGATGATCGAGTAGACCAGATAGGCACCCAGCATCACCATGATAATGATCAGGCGGCGCAGCCATAGCAGCCAGGTGTAAAGGCGCATGGAGTCGGGTATTCGTACCAGTGGCAGGACGATGTGATTCTGCAGCATGGAGGACAGTGCAACAGTTGCCACAATGATCACGCCACTGGCCGCTGATAGGCCACCGATGAAGGCGATGACGCTCAGCCAGTTGAGGCCGACAGCCTGTCCCAGCATCAGTACCACATATTCAGGACTGTCGATCACGCCGAGTTTAATGCCAGCCCATAGAATGGGTGGCACGGTCAGGGCCAGCAGCATCAGAAACAGTGGCAGCAACCATGTGGCGGTGTAGAGACTTCGTTCCGACGCATTCTCGCTGAACGCCATGTAGAACATGTGTGGCATCACCAGGGTGGCAGCAAAAAAGGTCAGCAGTAACGTACGCCAACTGCTGCTTTTGGGTTGCTGCTGCATGCTTTGCAATACATCTGGATTCAGTGTCAGCCACTCACTCAGTCCGCTCGGGCCTCCCAGTACAATGAAGTAGGCATAGAAGGCGACTGCGAGCAGGGCGATCAGCTTGACCAGAGACTCCAGAGCGATGGCGACCATTAACCCCCTGTGTTTACTGCGCAGGGAGGGGTGGCGTGCGCCGAACAGTATCGCAAAGAGCGAGATGATGCCGCAGAAGATGATGGCGATGCGGTTGGCGGAGACACTGTCATTGAACATGTGGACCGAGTCGGTGACCGCCTGAATCTGAATCGCAAGCAGTGGCAAAGTGGCGATCAGCATCAGAACAGTGGTCAGGGTGCCGACTCCGCCGCTGCGAAAGCGAAAGGCAAATAGATCAGCGAGTGAGCTGAGTTGGTAGCTGTGTGTGATGCGCAGTATCGGAATCAGAATCAGTGGTGAGAGTAAAAATGCCGCCGTTGCGCCGAGATAGGAAAGCAGGTAGGTGTAGCCGAACTCTGCAGCTACACCGAAGGCACCATAAAAGGTCCAGGCGCTGGCGTAAACACCCAGTGCGAGCGTGTGCAGCAGAGGGTGCTGAATAAGTTTCTGAGGAAGCAGGTTTTGTTCTGTCAGGTAGGCAATCGCAAACAGGCACAGCAGATAACCGATGCTGATCAGAAGTAGTGTGGAGATATCAAGGCTCATGTGTGCCTGCGTCTGACGATGGTGGTGATGAAAGCGGTAACGGCAATAATGGCCAGCCAGATGATGAAGGGTCTCAGCCATGAACCAGGCAAGTACAGCCAGTAGTCCACCAGAGCTGGTAGAATGACCAGTGTTGCCAGAATGAGCAGCAGTAGTCCTCGGTAAAGATACATGTTCAGCTCCCCGATGAACGAATGGCCAGTGTACGAGGTATGTGATCCCTCTGCCAGTGCGTGACGGCCCAGTCCAGCAGTTCGCGATTGCTGGCACGCTGCAGGGATGGGGTCGGATTCTGTCCCAGCAGATGAAGTGCTTCCCAGAGCTGCTTGACGGCTTTGTCGGTGTTCAGTGCCGGTGCCAGATTCTGTTTGCTGAGTTTCTGTCCCAATTTGTTAAGCAGAATCGGGATGTGGCCGTATTCTGGTGTTGGGTAGGCCAGATGCTGTTGCAGTTGCAACTGGCGGAAGGTCTCGTCCAACAGGTCGCTGCCGCGAATGACACGGGTCACGCCCTGTGCGTGATCATCTGCCACGACTGCCAGTTGATAGGCGAAGAGGCCGTCACGCCTGAATATAATGAAGTCGTCACGCCCGTCTTCATGCTGCCAGATCTGCCTGTCTTGAATCAGATCTTCAAACGTTACGGTCTGCTCTGAGCAGAGTGCGCGTATAGCGCATTGAGCCTCTGCGTCTGGTGGGTGGATACGGCAGTGGCCATCATAGCTGTAGAGTGCATCGCGCAGCTTCAGGTCACTGCGACTGCATCGGCAGCGGTAGGCGAGGCCTTGATCGATCAGTCGTTGCAGCAGTTCTGCATAGAGCTCAAGACGCTGGCTCTGATAAACCACTTCACCATCCCAGTGCAGACCGAAATGATCCAGCGTGCGTAATATCAGGTCACTGGCGCCGGGTTGTTCGCGGGGAGGATCAAGGTCTTCTATTCTGATCAGCCAGCGCCCCTTCAGGGCGCGAGCATCAAGATAACTGGCCAGTGCGGCCAGCAAGGATCCGAAATGCAAAGGGCCGGTTGGAGAGGGAGCAAACCGGCCGGTATAACCTGCGGCAGTACTCAAGTCGGCACCTTATCAACGGCTGTTCAATCAACCGCCGAGTTGGCGTTCCTTGATTTCAGCCAGGGTTTTGCAATCGATGCACAAAGTCGCAGTCGGACGTGCTTCCAGGCGACGAATACCGATTTCGACTCCGCATGCTTCGCAGTAGCCATAGTCATCGTCATCAACACGGTCCAGTGCTTCATCAATTTTGCGGATCAGTTTGCGTTCGCGGTCACGGGTGCGCAGTTCAAGACTGAACTCCTCCTCCTGGCTGGCGCGATCACTGGGATCTGCAAAGTTGGTCGCCTCTTCTTTCAGGTGCAGAATGGTGCTGTCGACCTCTTCCATCAACTCCTGTTTCCAGGCCAGCAGTATCTCTCTGAAATGCTGCTTCTGGGCATTGTTCATGTAAACTTCGCCCTGCTCAGCCTGATAAGGTTGTGGAGCAGTCAGCGGAGAGTTATTTGTATTTGGCATGGCGCAGCCTCACGTCATTTCAAGGAGATGATAGTGCCAGTCTGGCAGCAACTATATTCTGGCTTCACATTTTACTGTACCCAGTACTGTACCAGGAACAGTAAAAGCGCGGTGAAATTACCAGAAGCTGAGCCAATAGGCCAGTCCTGATGTCATAAAAGCATCAGATAAGTATTATGGAGCACACGTCCTGGCGCAACATTTCTGTATAATCCCGTTGATGTGGATCAACATATTAACTGGGGCGGTTATGCAGGCGAGATGGGCACAAAGGGCGCATGATATAGAGTCATTCAAGGTGATGGATCTGTTGAAACGAGCCAGAGAGCTGGAGTCTCTGGGGCAGGATGTGATCCATCTGGAGGTGGGGGAACCGGACTTCACCACGGCAGAACCGATCGTGCGTGCGGCACATGTCGCCCTTGATAAGGGGCTGACGCAGTATACGCCGGCAGCCGGTATCCCAGAGCTGCGTCAGGCGATTGCTGCCTTCTACATGACCCGATATGGCCTGAGCATCCCTGCTGAGCGAGTGATTGTCACGGCTGGCGCATCTGGTGCACTGCTGCTGATTTTTGCGCTGCTGGCTGACATGGGGCAGAACATCATGATGGCAGATCCGGGCTACCCCTGTAATCGACAGTTTTTGCGTCTGCTGGAAGCGCGTGGCTTACAGGTTCCAGCGACGGCCGAGGACAATTTCCAGCTGACGCCTGAGTTGATCGAACATAACTGGCAGTCGAACACGGCAGGCGTGCTGCTGGCGTCGCCGTCCAATCCGACAGGCACGCTGGTGTCACCTGAACAGATGCAGCAGATATCTGCCGTGGTTCGAGCCAGAAAGGGAGCCTTGATCGTCGATGAACTTTATCATGGGCTGACCTATGGTGTGGATGCCCAGACGGTGCTGGCAACGGATGATCATGCGTTTGTCATCAACAGCTTTTCAAAATACTTTGGTATGACCGGATGGCGCCTGGGCTGGATTGTCGCGCCCGAGATGGCTGTTCCTGAGCTGGAAAAGCTGGCTCAGAACCTGTTTATTTCACCCTCTACCCTGGCGCAGTACGCCGCGCTTGCCGCCTTTGAGCCGGAGACGCTGGCTATTCTGGAAGCGCGCAGGGTGGAGTTCGGCAAGCGTCGTGACCTGCTGGTCGGAGGGTTGCGGGAGTTGGGCTTTGTTATTCCTGCGATGCCAGAAGGCGCTTTTTATGTCTATGCGGATGCTTCGCACCTGACTGATAACAGTTTTGAGTATTGCTGGTCGCTGCTTGAAGAGGATTTCATCGCGGTGACCCCTGGTGCTGATTTTGGCAATCACCAGGCTCACAAGTTCGTGCGCTTCTCCTACACCACAACTATCGAGCGGATCGAAATGGCGCTTGCCAGGTTGAAACGGCGCATTGAGCGTGGCGGGTAAGTGCTTTTAACGATCAGGGCTTTTGATGATCAACGTGTGTCGTACGAGGTGCGGCTGAAGTTTCAGTTCTGAAGAGCAAGCTGCAGATACACCTTGTTATCCTCTATGCGGCACGGGATCTGTTCAAGTGTCTCTCCGGGACAGGGGCCAGCAATGCATACGCCCGTTTCCAGTTTGAAGAGTGCGCCATGGGTGGCGCACTGAATGAACTGGCGTTCATGATCGAGGAACTGATCGGGTTGCCACTCCAGCCTGATGCCGCGATGGGGGCAGGAGTTGCGATAGACATATACCCGGTCTTCGCAGCGGATGGCAAAAACGGCCATCTGTTCCAGCTCAAAACCGCGTGATTCCCGCTCAGGGAGTTGATCAAGTGTGCACAGCAGCATATCAGGTCTCCACCAGGTTCTGTGCCCGCAACTGAGACAACAGCTGATCTATCGCCTCATCATCCTGAGTATCCACATGCAACGTCAGCATCTGCTCACTGGCAGTCAGAGGCTGCTGGCTGGACAGTTGCTGCCGCATCACGCCCACATCGGCATCAGACGGATCCTTGCCTTCGGCATTACGCAGTGCCAGACGCGCTTCGATCAGATGTTGCTGGCAACTGCAACTGATGATGCGGACCGGTACATTAAGCTGCTCAGCCAGTTTGATATAGCCGGTCCGGGTACGTTGGCGGATCAATGTGGCATCGACAACGACCGTCTGCCCTGATTTGAGCAGCAGCTTGGTGGTGTCCTGCAAGTGATGCAGCGTGCGTGTGTTCATATCTGCACCATACAGCTCAAGGTCTTCGCCATTGAGGCTTAATGCGCGATGCAAACGTTTGCGCTCGTTATCCGAACGGATGCGGATGGCACCAATCGCTTCAACCAGCTTTTCACTGAGATAGCTTTTCCCGCTGCCGGATACGCCGTGCATCAAAAACAGCACGGGTGGGGGTTGCTTGTGGAAGCTGGCAGTCAGATTGAGGTAGTGATGAAACGTTTCCAGATCATGCTCTTGACCCAATACTGCAACCTTGGCTCTGACCATGGAGCGATAGGATTTGTAGAATCTGAGCAGGGAAACACCTTCGTAGTCGCCAGTGAGTTCAAGATAGCGATTAAGAAAGCGGTTTGCCCAGCGAGGCTGATTGTTGGCTTCGAGATCCATCAGCAGAAAGGATAGATCGGACAATTTGTCGATCCAGCGGAACTGCAGATTGAACTCAATGCAATCAAACAGTCGCAACTCATCATGAAAAAGCGTGATATTCGCCAGATGCAGATCACCATGGCATTCGCGTACATGACCGGAGCGTTTGCGTTTGCGAATCATCTTCTCCAGGGCACGAAAGTGCTGTGCTGTTGTCTGAAGAAGTCGTTGAAGCAGTGTGAGAGTACTCGGATCGTCAATGACTTTGCAGATATGCTGATAGTTTTCGGAAACGGCATCCCATATCGCCTCTGGTTCGCCCCAGGGGCTGTTCAATGCGACAATCGGGATGCGCTGATGAAAATCAGCGATCTGCTCTGCCAGCATATCAATCCAGCGGGCTTCAAACAGGTTGCGCTTGAGCATCTGATCCAGGCGCTGGCGCGGATCGAACTGATTCATTTTGACGGCATATTCGATCGGAGCTGAGTCATCGCCCAGGCTCGGGTTATCATGTGTGCCGCTGATGGGGACCAGTTCCAGATAGATATCAGGCGATAAACGCTGATTCAGGCGCAACTCCTCTTCGCAGCAGAAACGCCTCTGCTCCAGAGTAGTGAAATCCAGGAAACCAAAGTTTACCGGTTTCTTGATTTTATAGGCATAATGGCCCGTCAGAATCAGCCAGGAGATATGGGTTTCTATGACCTTGATGGTCTCACATGGGTGTGGAAACCTTGATGGATCCTGCAGTGATTCAATCAGTTTTGTTAACATTACAGTTCAGCAATTGCAAAAGTTGTCAGGGATTATACTAGTCTGATGCCGAAAAAGAGAGCCACAAACAGACAGAAAGGGCGGCGAAGTGCTCGCAAGGGACGTTCCTTTCTCTCCAGAATCGTCAGATTCCTGCTTAAACTGGGCCTTCTGCTGGCACTCTTTGCCGCAGTGGGTCTGGCTTATCTCGATGTTCAGGTAAAACAAAAATTTGAGGGTAAGCGTTGGGCGCTTCCTGCAAAGGTTTATGCACGACCACTCGAGCTTTATCCCGGACAGGCACTTGCAACGGCCGATCTGCAGCACGAGCTGCGAGGGTTGGGGTATCAGTTTGTAGCGACAGCTTCACGTCCGGGTATGGCGGAGATGTCCGGCAGTCGAGCCCTGATTCATACGCGAGGGTTTGATTTCCCTGACGGAGAAGAACCTTCTCGACGTTTGATGCTGGAGTTCTCATCCGGCCAGTTGGTTCGGATGCGAGATCAACTGACAGATGCAGACCTCTCGTTGACTCGGCTGGAACCGATTCTTATCGGCGGTATCTATCCTCGCAGTAATGAAGACCGTGATCTGATCAGGCTCAGTGATGCACCACCCTACCTGGTTGATGCTCTTATCGCGGTGGAAGATCGCGCCTATTACAAGCACTGGGGCATTTCGCTGAAAGGCATGAGCCGTGCGATGGTGGTTAATCTCCGGGCTGGGCGCTTTGTTCAGGGTGGGAGTACGCTGACTCAGCAGTTGATCAAGAACTTCTATCTTACTTCAGAGCGGACCTTGTCACGCAAGCTGCTTGAATTGCCCATGGCCGTGCTGCTGGATCTTCGCTATGAAAAGGATGAAATTCTCGAGGCTTATCTGAATGAAGTATACCTGGGGCAGCAGGGAAACCGGGCCATTCATGGCTTTGGCCTGGCGAGTGAGTTTTACTTCGGGCAGCCTATCACCGAGCTTGATCTGCACCAGATCGCTTTGTTGGTAGCCTTGGTAAAAGGCCCCTCTTTTTATGATCCACGACGTAATGAGCAGCGTGCTCTGGAGCGTCGTAATCTGGTACTCAAGCTGTTGGTTGATCAGGGTGATATCAGTGTGGCGCAGTATGAACAGTCAATTTTGAAGCCTTTGGGTGTGGTGCAGATCGGCAGCCTGCACAAGGGGGCTTACCCGGCTTATCTGGATCTGGTCAAAAGGCAGCTCAGAGACAGCTATCGGGATGAGGATCTCAGCTCCGAGGGTTTGATGGTCTTTACTGCGCTGGATCCACTTGTGCAATACCGCGCAGATCAGGCAGTGGTTAAAACCTTGCAGGCGCTGGAAACACAGCATGGCGATAAAGCACGAAATCTGCAGAGCGGTATGGTGGTTGCTGATCCTCAGACGGGAGAGGTGCTGGCGATAGTCGGTGGGCGAGATACCCGTTATCAGGGGTTCAATCGCGGGCTGGATGCACTTCGCCCAATCGGCTCGCTGGTGAAGCCTGCTGTTTATCTGGCGGCGCTGGAAAAGGGATATACCTTGTCAAGCGTGCTCAACGATACGCCTGTGGATATCCGCCTGCCAAACGGGCAGCACTGGACGCCTCAGAATTTTGATCGTAAAACACATGGTCGAGTCCCTCTGTATCGAGCGCTGGCGCAGTCTTATAATCTATCGACTGTCCATCTGGGGATGGAAGTAGGGCTGCCTGCAGTGATCGATGTCATGAAGCGTCTTGGGGTGAGTAGCCATATTCCTGCCTTGCCATCACTTTTGCTTGGTGCCAAGGCAATGGCACCGCTGGAAGTGGCCGAGATGTATCAGACGCTGGCAGCAAACGGTTTCAGAGTGCCGCTACGTGCAATCCGCATGGTAACGACAGCTGAAGGGGAGGAGCTGTCACGCTACCCATTTACGCTGCGTCAGCAGGTGGATGCACGTCATGTGCATCTGATTCAATATGCGCTGCAGCAGGCGGGTCGCGAAGGTACGGCACGCAGTGCTTACCAGCAACTGCCGGATAACCTGAACTTTGCCGGTAAAACGGGTACCACGAACGATCAGCGTGACAGCTGGTTTGCTGGCTATACTGGTAATCGTCTGGCTGTCGTCTGGGTTGGTCGGGATGATAACGAACGTTTGCCGTTTACAGGTTCCGGTGGCGCCTTGCGGGTCTGGACTGAGTTCATGCGTGAAGAAAAATCTCAACCGTTGCATACTGGACGGTCGGAGTTGATTGAGCTGGCCTGGATTGACGAGTCGACGGGATATCTCTCACATCCCTCCTGTCAGGGGGCGCGTCAGCTGCCTTTTGCGACAGGCACGTTACCATCTCAGTCGGTTGATTGTGGTCAGGGACGGGGGGCTCAGCCTCCACAACAGCAGCAGAGTTCAGATAGTGGTCCGGTAGATTGGTTCATAAATCTGTTCCGTTGAGGATAATTGATGAAAAAGCAGATAACAGTTTTGGTTGGCGCGGCACTATTTATTGCGGGTTGTACCAGTCCGGCGCCCTATCGAGTGCCAGTGGAGGATCGCAGTGATCGTTCCGGTGCCACGCAGCGTCCAGCGGCAACACCTGAGGCGCCAGCATCCGGCGTCATAGTTCAGCCTATTGAGGGAATTCCTGTTTTCCGCCCTCAGCAGACTCAGCCATTGGGTGACTCAACTGAACAGCCCATAACGAGTGGTGGGTCGTCTGCTGCAGCAAACCCTGCAGTGGTCGCGCTGCTGGACAGTGCGAGATCAGATATAGGGCAGGGTGACCTGCGTTCGGCACAGAGCGGTCTGGAGCGAGCTTTGAGAATCGCTCCGCGAGATCCGGAGATTTATTTCGAACTGGCAGATGTGCAGCGCAAGCAGGGGCAGTATGTACAGGCTGAGCAGGTAGCGCTGAGAGGTGTTGAGGTAGCAGCGGGTCAGTCGCAGCAACTGCGACGACTCTGGGTTCTTATTTCGCTGATACGTGGTGATGTTGGTGATCAGGCGGGTGCCGACAGAGCGCGTCAGGAGGCCTCCCGCTATTGAGCGGGGGCCGACTTCAACTGCCAGTGCAGTGTCATTGCCATGAGTGGCAGAGCAATCGCCAGCAGCAGTGACTGTATTGCCGGTTGAGCACTGGCAGAAAGTAGTGGTGCTGGACTTGCAAAAAGTGCCAGCAGCAAAAGCAGCAGGGCCGCACTTGAGCCTGCGGCTTTGGCCTTGAGTTGCGCAGCCAGCAGGCTGCCAAAAACAACTGCCGCCACGACCAGCAATAACATCAATTGAGTATAATAGTTCCCATACTCCATTCTGCGGGTCAGCTCGAAAAAAGCGATCAGCCCGAGTAGCCAGCGTCCCCATCCAGCCATTGACCAGTGCCAGCCTTTACCCATGGCGAGCAAGGTTGTCGCGATCAGAGGCAGGGCGGCATAGAGTGCCAGATTGTTCAGCATCAGCCTGAGCGTCGCCTGATCGGTTCCCTCGCTGCTCAGCAGCATATTGCCCATGGCGTCTGCTGCGAGGAACAGACTGCTCACGGCAAAGACACGCACCAGATGGTGCGCCTCGCTTGCAAGCCCCTTGTGTTGCTGCAGCAGCCAGAGGCAAGTCAGGACACTGCTGAGCAACAGAGCGATACCGGATAGTATCTGCATGCTTCAGATATCTTTGTTCAGGCTGGCAAAGGCTTCATCGGCAGCCTTGAGTGTGGCTTCGATATCGGCTTCCGTGTGTGCGACTGAGATAAATCCGGCTTCGAATGCTGAGGGAGCCAGATAGATGCCGCGATCCAGCATGGAGTGGAAAAAGCGGCTGAAACGAACCGTGTCGCAACTGGTCGCCTGAGCAAAGCTTGTCACCTGTTCCTGTTCAGTGAAGAACAGGCCAAACATTCCTCCCACACTGCTGGTGGTGAAGGGTATGCCATGTCTGGCTGCAATGGCGGACATGCCTTCAGTCAGGTACTCAGTGGCAGCTGATAACTGTTCGTAGATATCACCCTGGCTCAGGGCGTCCAGCATGGCCAGACCAGCCGCCATGGCAAGTGGGTTGCCCGACAGAGTGCCCGCCTGGTAGACCGGACCCAGCGGTGCAATATGAGCCATGATCTCGCGCTTGCCGCCGAAGGCTGCGACCGGCAGTCCACCGCCGATTACCTTGCCCAGTGTGGTCAGGTCGGGTTTGATGTTATACAGCGCCTGAGCGCCGCCCAGTGCAACCCTGAAGCCGGTCATCACCTCATCAAAAATCAGCACGCTATTATACTGATCGCACACTTCGCGCAGGCCTTCCAGAAATCCGGGTACAGGGGGGATGCAGTTCATGTTGCCGGCAACCGGTTCCACGATGATACAAGCAACCTGATCGCCGATTTCGGCAAACACCTGGCGCACATTCTCGATATCGTTGTAGTTCAGGGTAATGGTGTGCTCAGCCAGAGAGGCAGGGACGCCCGGCGAGTTGGGCTCACCCAGGGTCAGCGCGCCGGAGCCAGCCTTGACCAGCAGTGAGTCGGAATGACCGTGGTAGCAACCTTCAAATTTGACGATCTTGTCACGCCCGGTGTATCCGCGCGCCAGTCGAATGGCGCTCATGGTGGCTTCTGTGCCGGAGCTGACCATACGTACCATCTCGATTGATGGCATCAATTCACAGACCTTGTCGGCCATCTGAATCTCTATCTCGGTGGGTGCGCCAAATCCAAGTCCCTTATCCAGCGCCTTGCGCACGGCGTCAATGACCGGTGGGTAGGAATGGCCGAGCAGCATCGGGCCCCAGGAGCCGACATAGTCTATATAGCGCTTGTCGTCTTCATCGATCAGATAGGCGCCCTGGCCACTTTTGAAAAAGACAGGTGTTCCACCAACCCCTTTGAACGCCCGGACGGGAGAGTTGACGCCACCTGGGATATGAATCTGGGCTGCTTGAAACAAAGTGCTGGAACGGGACATGATAAGTACCTTTATGATCAAACTCTGGAGATCAGGCCTGAGGGCCTGCATTATCAAAAAGAGCTGTGAATTTCTGCGCTTGATGCGTGATGTCGGATGCTGAAAACAGCTGATGTATCACGGCAACCATATCAGCGCCTGCTGAAATAACCTTTGGGGCATTATCCACACTCAGGCCACCTATCGCCACTACCGGTAAGTTCAGTTGCTGCTTCGCTTCCTGTAGCAGCGATAGCGGGGCAGGGGTTGCATCTGGCTTGGTGGCCGAGGGAAAGAAAGCACCGAAAGCAACATAGTCAGCCCCCAGTTGCTGGGCCTTGAGTGCAAGATCAAGGCAGTCATGGCAAGTCACGCCGATGATGCAGGTGTTGCCGAGGCGCTTGCGGGCAGCTTCCGGGTCACCATCCTTCTGCCCCAGATGCACGCCGACGCCAACAGCTTCGGCCAGAGTAACATCGTCATT
This sequence comes from Nitrincola salilacus, assembly GCF_046271865.1. Classification (NCBI taxonomy): domain Bacteria; kingdom Pseudomonadati; phylum Pseudomonadota; class Gammaproteobacteria; order Oceanospirillales; family Oceanospirillaceae; genus Nitrincola; species Nitrincola salilacus. The sequence continues at coordinate 4,082,716 of NZ_CP176580.1, read as the reverse complement.
GATGACCAGAGGTCGCGCATAGCGTTGGCAAAGTTCTGCCAGCAAACGAGCCTGGATCAGTCTTTTTTCGGAGTCAGTAGACTTGTCGCGATACTGAATAATGCTGGCGCCACCGCGCAGTGCAGCCTCCACTGATTGAAGCAGCGTAGCAGTGTCTGGCATCAGTTGGCTGTCGGTGATGGCGTAGAGTCCGTGCAGTCGGGATATCATCAAGATAGATAGTCATAGAGAAACGGGGTCTGTATTATAGCCCAAGGCGCAACTGAAAATCCTGCCTGATCTGAGGCAGGTGGCTCAGGTTAAAATATTATTGAATCGTTAAATGAGAGGCTGACGTGATCAAGGCAGGTATCGTTGGGGGGACAGGCTACACCGGGGTTGAGCTTTTACGCATCCTGGCAAACCATCCACAGGTTCGGGTTGAGGTGATCACCTCACGATCTGAGGATGGAATGCAGGTGTCCGAGATGTTCCCTAACCTCCGAGGTCACTACGATCTGGCGTTCAGTGTTCCAGATGTCGAACGGCTGGCGCAGTGTGATGTGGTGTTCTTTGCCACGCCTCATGGTGTCGCGATGAGTATGGCGCCTGAGCTGATTGCCAGGGGTGTGCGGGTGATTGATCTGGGGGCTGATTTCCGGATTCGTGATGTGGCACTGTGGGAGCAATGGTACAAGCTCAAGCACACCTGCCCGGATCTTGTGGCTGAGGCGGTTTATGGCCTGCCCGAAATCAACCGTGAGCAGATTCGTGATGCCAGGCTGATCGCCTGTGCGGGCTGTTATCCGACGGCGGTACAGTTGGGTTATCTGCCGTTGCTGGAGAAAGGTCTGGTGGATCATCGTCGTCTCGTCGCGGACTGCAAATCAGGTGCCAGTGGTGCCGGTCGCGGTGCCAGTGTCGGTACGTTGCTATGTGAGGCCAGCGAGAGTGTCAAAGCTTATGGTGTTCCCGGGCATCGTCATCTGCCCGAAATTCGGCAGGGGTTGACGCTGGCGGCTGGCCGCCCTGTCGGCCTTACATTTGTGCCACATCTGATGCCGATGATCAGGGGAATCCATGCAACACTCTACTCTGTCTTGAAAGACCCGGTTGATCATGGCTTGCAGGCACTTTACGAGGAACGCTTCGCCAATGAGCCGTTTGTGGATGTGATGCCGGCTGGCAGCCATCCCGAAACCCGCAGTGTGAAAGGCTCCAATATGTGCCGCATCAGTATCCACCGTCCACAGGATGATGATACGGTCGTGGTGCTGTCGGTGATCGATAACCTGGTGAAGGGTGCCTCGGGACAGGCGGTCCAGGTAATGAACATCATGTTCGGCCGTCCGGAGAATGAAGGTCTGCAGCAGGTTGCCATGTTGCCCTGAAGAATACTTGACTGTTTTACTCGGTTTAGCGACAATGATGGCGCTGAATCGGGAGGCTGGCTATTTATATGGCGGACACAATGCAACACTCACCACTTAACTTTACGCCTGCAGCTGCGGCGAAGGTAAAGGGTCTTATCGAAGAAGAGCAGAACGACAACCTTAAACTGCGTGTGTTTATCACGGGCGGTGGTTGCTCTGGCTTCTCTTATGGCTTTACTTTTGATGAAGCGGCTGCTGAAGATGATACGGCAGTCGTCACCGATGGTGTCACGCTATTGGTTGATCCCATGAGTATCCAGTACCTGGTAGGTGCTGAGGTGGACTATAAAGAGGGGCTGCATGGCTCTCAGTTCATGATCAAGAACCCGAATGCCAGTAGCACTTGCGGTTGTGGGTCTTCCTTCTCCATCTGAAAACCGTTTGCTTCACATCTTGAATACGGCAGAGGGCACCTTGCTCCTCCGCCGACTTTACTACGCTGTATAAATTCCGCCGAGAATCCGCTCGCCCCTTGCGCCAGTGACGGCCGGCAGGTTGCCGCTTTTCTTTTCCATTGCTCTCGATGCCAGCCATGCAAATGCGGCAGACTCCACCCAGTCGGGGTCAATCCCGAGTACTTCAGTGGTTGCGATGTTGTGCGCTGGTAACAGTGCCTGTAAGCGTTCTTTCAACAGTGCGTTATGACTACCTCCCCCGCAAAGGTAAAGATCCGGCCTGCTCAATGGTTGGTCAGTGATGGCATCTGCGATGGTGACAGCAGTCAGCTCCGTTAGCGTGGCTTGAACGTCGCAAGGCTCTGTCGTTGTTGGGTAGGTATCAAGATGTCTGGCCAGCCAGTCATTGTTGAACAGTTCACGTCCAGTGCTCTTGGGTGCAGGCTGATGGAAAAAAGGCTCGCAGAGGAGTTGTTTCAACAGGTCTGGCACAACGGTGCCTTGTCGGGCCCAGTTGCCATCAGCATCATAAGGGAGCTCAAGATGCTGCATTATCCAGCTGTCCATCAGAACATTTCCTGGCCCGGTATCAAACCCTGTCACGTTTGCGCCTGTACTGCCCGGTAGCAGTGTCAGATTGGCCATTCCTCCGACATTGATAATAATACGATCTGTGCCAGGTTCAGAGAAAAGGGCGTGGTGAAAGGCGGGCACCAGAGGTGCTCCCTGGCCACCAGCGGCAATATCTCTGCGCCGAAAGTCTGCCACGGTGGTGATGCCGGTCAGCTCTGCAATCAGGCTTGGATCGCCCACCTGTAACGTGAAGCCTGCCTCAGGGCGATGGCGCAGGGTCTGTCCGTGGCTGCCGATCGCGATCACCTGGTCGGGGTTCAGATCGCACTTTTGTAACAGTGCAGACGCTGACGCAGCAAAAGTGTTGGCCAGCTCGACGTCAAGCCTGCCCATCAGTTCTATCTCGTTGTCGCCGGGTTGAGTCAGGGTCAGTATCCTGTTGCGAAGGCTATCGGTGATGGGGCTGCTATGGCATTCGACAAGCTGGAATCCTTGTGACAGATCTACCAACACGGCATCAACACTGTCCAGACTGGTGCCAGACATCAAGCCGATAAAATAGCGTGTACTCATCAAAAAACTGTCCTGTCAGATGTTTGGGTAAAAGATCTCTGGCGAAAAAATGAACGCTCGCTTGTGTCCTGTTGCACCATGAGTGGTGAAGCAGATGCAGAGTTGTTCAGTATGTTCTTGGCCATGATCGGATCGTGATGAGAGCCGTCAATGCGTAGTTCATAATGAAGATGCGGGCCAGTGGCCAGTCCTGATGAGCCAACATATCCGATCACTTCGCCCTGGTGTATCTTTTCACCGAGCCTGAGGTCTTTGCGATACTGGCTCAGGTGAGCGTAGAGGGTGGTTATATTATCGCCATGTTGCAGTATGACTGTATGGCCATAGCCGCCCTTGCGTGAAGCGCGTATCACTGTGCCATTGGCAGTAGCCCTGATAGGGGTGCCATAAGGTGCAGCATAATCAACTCCGCGATGAGGACGGATGATACCCAGTATCGGATGTCGCCTGTCTGGTTGGAAAGTGGAAGATATGCGGCCTCCCTCTACAGGTGTGGCGAGGAAGGGGGTGGTGGAGCGATTCAACTGCATCGCATCATGAGGTATGTTGATTGCAGCGCGCATGGCGTGAACGCTGGCGTGATCGATTGCCAGATGCTCTACCAGTGGATTGTCAGTAATTTCCTGGTGAATGCGAAACTGGTTGGCGGTATGGGTGGTTTCAACAGGCGTGATATTGACTGTAGAAGCTGGCTGGGCCTCGCGCATCTGCAGTAGTGTCCAGATGACGGGCAGCAAAATGGCTGCGCTTATCAATCCCGCCAGAAAATGAGTCGAGAGCGGGTGTTGATGGAAGAATCGAATAAGTCCTGGCACCGTGTCGCCTCAGTTGAACATGTCTGCAGATCATCAGGTGATCTGCCAGTGTAAACCAAGAAACGCTGCACGCCTATAAGCACGAAGCTGGCAAATAGACTTGTAAGCGCGCGACGGCCGGTTAGAATACGGGATTCAATCTCAATTCCAGAATGGATAAGCAGAACAGATGAGCAAGCGGACACTGATAGAGGATCTTAAAGCACGTGGTTTGATCGCCCAGATGACGGATGAGGCAGAATTGGCTGCGCATCTGGCAGAAAATAGAGTGACGCTCTATTGTGGCTTCGACCCGACGGCAGACAGTCTCCATCTTGGTCATCTTGTGCCGCTGTTGATGTTGAAACGTTTTCAGGATTACGGCCACAGGCCGATCGCGCTGGTTGGTGGTGCAACAGGTCTGATCGGTGATCCCAGCTTCAAAGCACAGGAACGGCAGTTGAACTCTGCCGAGGTGGTGTCGAACTGGAGTGACTGCCTCAAGGCGCAGATCAGTCAGTTCATCCGTTTCGATGATGAAGATGGGGCAATACTGGCCAATAATTATGACTGGACAGCCAGTGTCGATGTCTTGAGCTTTTTGCGTGATGTCGGGAAGCACTTCACGGTGAACAAGATGATCGCGAAGGAATCGGTACGTCAGCGCATCGAGCGTGAAGACTCCGGTATATCCTTTACTGAGTTCACCTACCAGATCCTGCAATCCTATGATTACCAGCAGTTGAATCAGCAATATGGTTGCACGCTGCAGATAGGTGGTTCGGATCAGTGGGGTAATATCACCAGTGGTATCGATCTGGTGCGACGCATGAATGGCGCGCCTACGCATGGTCTGACCCTGCCGCTGATCACCAAATCCGATGGGACCAAGTTCGGCAAGACCGAAGGTGGTGCCGTGTGGCTGGCTCCGAAGAAAACGTCACCTTATGCCTTCTACCAGTTCTGGCTCCAGACGCCTGATGCAGACGTCTACCGCTTCCTGCGCTTCTTCACCTTCCTGGATGTCGATCAGATTCAGGAGATTGAAGATGCAGATAAAGCTGCTGAAGGCCGGCCCCAGGGGCAGCGCATTCTTGCTGAAGAGGTGACGCGTCTGGTGCATAGTGAGGAGGCGCTGCAGGCGGCGCGTCGTATTACTGAGGCGCTGTTTTCCGGTGATGCCAGTCAGTTGAATGAAAATGATTACACGCAGTTGCAGCTGGATGGCTTGCCTGCGAGTGAGTTGCCGGCTGATCTGGATGAGCTGCCACTGACCAGTTTGCTGGCAGATGCGGGTCTGGCGGCCAGCGGCAAACAGATCAAAGATGCGTTGCAGAGAAATTCAGTCATGGTCAATGAGACTGCCTGTGGTCTGGAGCAGAATATGCAGGCTGCATCGCTGTTTGCGCCTGAGGCATCGAAGTTCGGTCGTTTCTATCTGGTTAAATTGGGCAAGAAGAAGCACCACCTCTTTTACAGAGCCTGATTCGGTACTGTAATCGGCCGCCCGGAGGCTTATTCTGGGTGGCTGAAATCAAAATACAGAATTTTATGATTTATCTGTTGACTTAAATCTCAGCCTCTGTAGAATTCGCCTCCTCGATTGAGGTGCTGGCCCGCAAGGGAACAGTCACCGGGATGAGTTCACAGTAGTTAAGCATTTGTTTTTGAATTGTTTTAAGTGAATTTATCGGTTGTTGAGTGAGTGCGCGGATCGACATGAAAATGATCGAAAAGCTGAAAAAACTCCTTGACAATGAGTCGGCAGGCGCTAGAATATGCGCCTCGCTTGAGACGAAACTCAAGCCGCTCTTTAACAAGTTGATCAGGTAATACAAGTGGGCGCTTGTCGAGGTTAAGCACACAAGCTTAATCAGACAAGTAACCTAAATTCATTTAGTGTTGTTTTTGTCTGAGCATGCATTAAGTATCGGCAGCTTGCTGTTGATACGCTGATTTAAAACTGAAGAGTTTGATCATGGCTCAGATTGAACGCTGGCGGCAGGCCTAACACATGCAAGTCGAGCGGTAGAGAGTAGCTTGCTATTCTTGAGAGCGGCGGACGGGTGAGTAACGCGTAGGAATCTACCTGGTAGAGGGGGATAGCCCGGGGAAACTCGGATTAATACCGCATACGCCCTTAGGGGGAAAGGAGGGGATCTTTCGAGACCTTTCGCTATCAGATGAGCCTGCGTAGGATTAGCTAGTTGGTGTGGTAAAGGCGCACCAAGGCGACGATCCTTAGCTGGTCTGAGAGGATGATCAGCCACACTGGGACTGAGACACGGCCCAGACTCCTACGGGAGGCAGCAGTGGGGAATATTGGACAATGGGGGCAACCCTGATCCAGCCATGCCGCGTGTGTGAAGAAGGCCTTCGGGTTGTAAAGCACTTTCAGTGGTGAGGAAGGCTGTGCGGTTAATACCCGTACAGATTGACGTTAGCCACAGAAGAAGCACCGGCTAACTCCGTGCCAGCAGCCGCGGTAATACGGAGGGTGCAAGCGTTAATCGGAATTACTGGGCGTAAAGCGCGCGTAGGTGGTTCAGTCAGTCAGATGTGAAAGCCCCGGGCTCAACCTGGGAATTGCACCTGATACTGCTGAGCTAGAGTACGGTAGAGGGTAGTGGAATTTCCTGTGTAGCGGTGAAATGCGTAGATATAGGAAGGAACACCAGTGGCGAAGGCGACTACCTGGACTGATACTGACACTGAGGTGCGAAAGCGTGGGGAGCAAACAGGATTAGATACCCTGGTAGTCCACGCTGTAAACGATGTCAACTAGCCGTTGGGACACTTGATGTCTTAGTGGCGCAGCTAACGCGATAAGTTGACCGCCTGGGGAGTACGGTCGCAAGATTAAAACTCAAATGAATTGACGGGGGCCCGCACAAGCGGTGGAGCATGTGGTTTAATTCGACGCAACGCGAAGAACCTTACCTACTCTTGACATCCAGAGAACTTGCTAGAGATAGCTTGGTGCCTTCGGGAGCTCTGAGACAGGTGCTGCATGGCTGTCGTCAGCTCGTGTTGTGAAATGTTGGGTTAAGTCCCGTAACGAGCGCAACCCTTGTCCTTATTTGCCAGCACGTAAAGGTGGGAACTCTAAGGAGACTGCCGGTGACAAACCGGAGGAAGGTGGGGACGACGTCAAGTCATCATGGCCCTTACGAGTAGGGCTACACACGTGCTACAATGGCCGGTACAGAGGGCTGCAACCCTGCGAAGGTGAGCGAATCTCAGAAAACCGGTCGTAGTCCGGATCGCAGTCTGCAACTCGACTGCGTGAAGTCGGAATCGCTAGTAATCGCGAATCAGCATGTCGCGGTGAATACGTTCCCGGGCCTTGTACACACCGCCCGTCACACCATGGGAGTGGGTTGCACCAGAAGTAGCTAGTCTAACCGCAAGGGGGACGGTTACCACGGTGTGATTCATGACTGGGGTGAAGTCGTAACAAGGTAGCCCTAGGGGAACCTGGGGCTGGATCACCTCCTTAAACGATAGCGAGACCTTGGCAAGCGTTCACTTGTATTACCTGATCAGACGAAGAGCATAAGGTTGTCTATATATACGGCCGGCGCACACGATAGGCTTGTAGCTCAGCTGGTTAGAGCGCACCCCTGATAAGGGTGAGGTCGGTGGTTCAAGTCCACTCAGGCCTACCAATTCCGCACACACCTGCGTTGTGGCACTGTTCGCATAGTTTAACTATGCTTCACAGTTCCACGCCTTGCTGTGCACGCAATTGGTTATCTGAAACAACCCTGTGACACACTGGGGCTATAGCTCAGCTGGGAGAGCGCCTGCTTTGCACGCAGGAGGTCTGCGGTTCGATCCCGCATAGCTCCACCATCTCGTGATCACATCGCGAAGATGTCATATCTATAGGGTCACGACAGTACACAACATTATGCTCATGAGTTTTAAGACTTGGTTTGATGCCTGGGAACAGGGTCAGAGCAACTCTTAAGGCTTAGGTCTTAAACGCTCTTTAACAATCTGGATCTGAAGAAAGTAACAAAACTTGATTGCGTTTTGTCGACGCAATACAAGCGCCAATTGGCGAATCAATCGTAATAAGCATTCAATTGAACAGACGCCTTCGGGTTATATGGTCAAGTGAATAAGCGTGCACGGTGGATGCCTTGGCAGTCAGAGGCGATGAAGGACGTGGTAGCCTGCGAAAAGCTTCGGGGAGCTGGCAAACAAGCTTTGATCCGAAGATGTCCGAATGGGGAAACCCACCTGATTTATCAGGTATCTCTTAACTGAATACATAGGTTTTGAGAGGCGAACCCGGGGAACTGAAACATCTAAGTACCCGGAGGAAAAGAAATCAACCGAGATTCCCTAAGTAGTGGCGAGCGAACGGGGAACAGCCCTTAAGCTGAATTCGGGTTAGTGGAAGACACTGGAAAGTGTCGCCGTAGAGGGTGATAGCCCCGTACACGAAAACCTGTTTATAGTGAAAACGAGTAGGGCGGGACACGTGATATCCTGTCTGAACATGGGGGGACCATCCTCCAAGGCTAAATACTCCTGACTGACCGATAGTGAACCAGTACCGTGAGGGAAAGGCGAAAAGAACCCCTGTGAGGGGAGTGAAATAGACCCTGAAACCGTGTACGTACAAGCAGTGGGAGCGGACTTGGTTCCGTGACTGCGTACCTTTTGTATAATGGGTCAGCGACTTACTTTCAGTGGCAAGCTTAACCGAGTAGGGGAGGCGTAGGGAAACCGAGTCTTAATAGGGCGAATGAGTCGCTGGGAGTAGACCCGAAACCGGGCGATCTATCCATGGGCAGGTTGAAGGTTGAGTAACATCAACTGGAGGACCGAACCGACTACCGTTGAAAAGTTAGCGGATGACCTGTGGATCGGAGTGAAAGGCTAATCAAGCTCGGAGATAGCTGGTTCTCCTCGAAAGCTATTTAGGTAGCGCCTCATGTCTCACCTTGGGGGGTAGAGCACTGTTTCGGCTAGGGGGTCATCCCGACTTACCAACCCGATGCAAACTCCGAATACCCAAGAGTGCAATCATGGGAGACACACGGCGGGTGCTAACGTCCGTCGTGAAAAGGGAAACAACCCAGACCGCCAGCTAAGGTCCCAAAATTCTGGTTAAGTGGGAAACGATGTGGGAAGGCTCAGACAGCTAGGATGTTGGCTTAGAAGCAGCCATCATTTAAAGAAAGCGTAATAGCTCACTAGTCGAGTCGGCCTGCGCGGAAGATTTAACGGGGCTCAAACCAGATACCGAAGCTGCGGATGCTTAGATTTATCTAGGCATGGTAGAGGAGCGTTGTGTAAGCCGTTGAAGCGGAAGCCGGGAGGCACCGTGGAGGTATCACAAGTGCGAATGCTGACATAAGTAACGACAAGGGGCGTGAAAAACGCCCCCGCCGGAAGACCAAGGTTTCCTATCCAATGTTAATCAGGGTAGGGTGAGTCGGCTCCTAAGACGAGGCTGAAGAGCGTAGTCGATGGGAAACAGGTTAATATTCCTGTACCGGCTATTACTGCGATGGGGGGACGGAGAAGGCTAGGCCAGCGCGGCGATGGTAGTCCGCGTTTAAGGGTGTAGGCTGAGAGAGCAGGCAAATCCGCTTTCTTAAGGCTGAGACCTGATGACGAGCACCTTTGGGTGCGAAGTGGTTGATGCCCAGCTTCCAGGAAAAGCCTCTAAGCTTCAGGTAATAGACGACCGTACCCCAAACCGACACAGGTGGTCAGGTTGAGAATACCCAGGCGCTTGAGAGAACTCGGGTGAAGGAACTAGGCAAAATGGTACCGTAACTTCGGGAGAAGGTACGCCGCTTTTGGTGAAGGACTTGCTCCGTAAGCTGAAGGCGGTCGAAGATACCAGGTGGCTGCGACTGTTTATTAAAAACACAGCACTCTGCAAACTCGAAAGAGGACGTATAGGGTGTGACGCCTGCCCGGTGCTTGAAGGTTAATTGATGGGGTTAGCGCAAGCGAAGCTCTTGATCGAAGCCCAAGTAAACGGCGGCCGTAACTATAACGGTCCTAAGGTAGCGAAATTCCTTGTCGGGTAAGTTCCGACCTGCACGAATGGCGTAACGATGGCCACACTGTCTCCACCCGAGACTCAGTGAAATTGAACTCGCTGTGAAGATGCAGCGTACCCGCGGCTAGACGGAAAGACCCCGTGAACCTTTACTATAGCTTCACAGTGGACTTTGACATTACTTGTGTAGGATAGCTGGGAGGCTTTGAAGCGTGGACGCCAGTTCATGTGGAGCCAATCTTGAAATACCAGCCTGGTACTGTTGAGGTTCTAACTCAGGTCCTTTATCGGGATCGAGGACATTGTGTGGTGGGTAGTTTGACTGGGGCGGTCTCCTCCCAAAGAGTAACGGAGGAGCACGAAGGTACCCTCAGGCTGGTCGGAAATCAGCCAATGAGCGCAAGAGTAGAAGGGTGCTTGACTGCGAGACAGACACGTCGAGCAGGTGCGAAAGCAGGTTCTAGTGATCCGGTGGTTCTGTATGGAAGGGCCATCGCTCAACGGATAAAAGGTACTCCGGGGATAACAGGCTGATACCGCCCAAGAGTTCACATCGACGGCGGTGTTTGGCACCTCGATGTCGGCTCATCACATCCTGGGGCTGAAGCCGGTCCCAAGGGTATGGCTGTTCGCCATTTAAAGTGGTACGCGAGCTGGGTTTAGAACGTCGTGAGACAGTTCGGTCCCTATCTGCCGTGGGCGTTTGAGATTTGAGAAGAGTTGCTCCTAGTACGAGAGGACCGGAGTGAACGAACCTCTGGTGTTCCGGTTGTCACGCCAGTGGCATTGCCGGGTAGCTACGTTCGGACAGGATAACCGCTGAAAGCATCTAAGCGGGAAGCCCCCTTCAAGATGAGATCTCACTGGACCTTTAAGGTCCCTGAAGAGCCGTCCGAGACCAGGACGTTGATAGGCAGGGTGTGTAAGCGTTGTAAGGCGTTGAGCTAACCTGTACTAATGGCTCGTGAGGCTTGACCATATAACGCCGAAGGCGTTTGGTTGAATGCTGAAAGATTGATTGTAAAGACAGCTGATTGAGCTTGTGTTGTACGACAAGAATTACGGAAAGTAGTAAAGAGACGCATCAAGTACAGACTTCAGATCCCGGTTGTTCCAGTTTTGTCTGGCGACCATAGAGACGTGGCACCACCTGATCCCATACCGAACTCAGAAGTGAAACGCGTCATCGCCGATGGTAGTGTGGGGTCTCCCCATGCGAGAGTAGGTCATCGCCAGGCACTTAATACCGCAGCCCCCGGTCTCTTCGAGATCGGGGGTTTTTGCGTTTCGGGCTTGCGCCTGCCTGATCTCGGGTGTTAAATACCCACTTCAATTTTGAGCCGGTGAACTTGATGTACACAGAAGAGGATATTAAGCGTCTGGCCTGGCAGTGCCGCCGTGGCATGCTGGAGCTTGATGTGTTGTTGGGTCCGTTCGTGCAGGAGGCTTTTCGTGACCTGCCTGTTGCAGATCAGGAAAATTTCGTCAGGCTACTGGCCTGTGAAGATACCGATCTCTTTGTCTGGTTCATGCAGCGTGGCGAACCGGAAGATGAGGGATTGAAGCGTATGGTAAGGATGATTCTTGATAGGGTTCAGTCCGCTGCACGTCAAGTGTGAGCCTTCACGCATCATGGCTGCAGGAGTCGTTACGGCGCATGTTGTGGCACTTGCCTGCCTTATTTTCAGTGATATTTCACGTTTTGTATTGATCAGCGGCGCTTTAGTGCTGCTGTTATCAATGCTGTCGATTCTGTCTGGTTCAGCATTACTCAAGCCGCTCAGGCTGCACAGCTTGAAGTGGGATCTGGATACTCGCCGCATGCAGTTGATTGATACTGACGCTGTGAGCCATGATGTGGCGTGTATCAGGCGCATTGCCATCACGCCGTACCTGTTGGTGTTGTGTGTTAAGCGGGACCAGCGCAGGCTGTCTGACTGGCTGATCATTGCTTCTGACTCGGTGGATAGTGAAACCTTCCGACGCCTCAGAGTGGCGCTCAGTCTCGCGCCTGCCGTAGAGCTTCCTTCCAGGGATAGTTGATCGGTGCAAGAATCGTGTCGGCCAATTCGGGGCCTGACTCAGGAAAATCCTTGGTATAGTGCAGCCCACGGCTCTCTTTGCGCTGCATGGCACTGAGAACGATCAGTTCGGCAACCGTTGCCAGATTACGCAACTCAACCAGATCGCGACTGATCTTGTAGTTGGAGTAGTACTCGGCGATCTCCTGCTGCAGCAAGGTTATCCTGTGCTGTGCTCGCTTCAGACGCTTGCTGGTTCTGACGATGCCGACATAGTCCCACATGAAGCGTCTGAGTTCGTCCCAGTTGTGGGAGATGATAACGTCCTCATCCGAATCGGTTACCAATGACTCATCCCAGTCAGGAATGCTTTCATCGTCTACCTGATTCAGCGTGCCCAATAGTGCCGCAATGTCAGATGCTGCTGTCTGTCCGTAAACGACGCATTCAAGCAGGGAGTTGGATGCAAGGCGGTTTGCACCATGCAATCCGGTGAAAGCAGTTTCACCTATCGCATAGAGCCCGGGTATATCGGTGTGTGCCTGCTGGTTGGTGACAACGCCGCCACAGGTGTAATGAGCAGCAGGTACTACAGGTATCGGATCACGGGTGATATCGATGCCATATTCCAGGCAGCGCTCATGTATGGTCGGGAAGTGCTCGAGTATGAATGACGCTGGCTTGTGCGAAATGTCGAGATAAACACAGTCGCAACCGAGACGTTTCATTTCGTGGTCGATGCTTCTGGCGACGATATCCCTTGGTGCAAGCTCTTCCCTGGGGTCGAAGCGGTGCATGAACCTTGTGCCATCTGGCAGTAGCAGATGACCACCTTCTCCCCTGACCGCTTCAGTAATCAGAAATGATTTGGCTGTAGGGTGGTAAAGGCATGTAGGGTGGAACTGATTGAACTCCATATTGGCCACTCTGCAACCAGCACGCCAGGCCATGGCGATGCCATCACCAGTGGTGCCATCATGATTGCTGGTATAGAGGTAAGCCTTGGAAGCGCCGCCAGTGGCCAGTACGACGAATTTGGCCCTGAACGCTTCAATTTTTCCGGTGCGATGATTCAGGACATAAGCCCCGATGCAGCGATTGCCTGACAGGTCGAGCTTTTTGCGCGTGATCAAATCCACTGCAATATGGTATTCGTAGAATTCGATACCTTCAGCTTCTCTGGCTCGCTGAATCAGCGTTTCCTGAACGGCCTTCCCGGTTGCATCCGAGGCGTGGATGATCCTTCTGTGTGAATGTCCGCCTTCCTGCGTCAGATGATAATGATCACCCTCGCGAGTAAACGGAACACCTTGCTCGATCAACCAGTTGATCGCTTTAGGACCTTCACTCACCGTGTGCTCAACAGCTTCAGGAATGCTCAGTTCGGCGCCCGCAGTCATGGTATCGGCAAAGTGTTGCTGTATATCGTCTTTTGCGTCCAGTACCGCTGCGATGCCTCCCTGTGCAAGCCAGGTTGACCCATTGTGCAGGTCGCCCTTGCTCAGAACAGCGATGCTGGCTTTTCCTGCCAGCTGCAGTGCCAGGGTCAAACCTGCAGCGCCACTGCCGATCACCAGAACATCATACTGTTTTGCATTCGTCATATTTCATTCCTGTCAGGCTCAAATTAGCCACTTAATGGTATTATGCAGATATATCTGCTCCTGAGTCAGCACATGAGAGATAAAAAGTTACAGTCGGCATGGAACTTCAGCATTTTACAGCCCTCATATCTATTGCATGACGATAGACGTAACAGGGGTTGTGATGCAGGTGTTCCGGGTATTATGCTGATTCTTTAAACGCTCTGTACGCAGAGACTTTATGAACCGGTTTAACTAAGGATTTTAAGTGTCTAACGAAAGCCCTGCGGACGTCGATCAGATGCTTGTTGCGCGTGTTCAGTCAGGTGACAAAACTGCCTTCGATCTTCTTGTAAAGAAGTATCAGCACAAGATTGTCGGATTGATCTCGCGTTATGTATATGACCATCACGAGGCATATGATGTGGCCCAGGAGGCTTTTATCAAGGCCTACAGAGCCATACCAGGCTTTCGTGGTGATAGTGCTTTTTATACCTGGCTTTACAGAATTGCCATCAATACGGCTAAAAACCACCTGGTGGCAAGGGGGCGCAGACCTCCGGATGTAGACGTTGATGTCGCTGATGCGCAGTATTTCGATAGTGATACTCATCTCAGAGATATTGATACGCCAGAAAATAACCTGTATCGCGATCAACTGCAGCAGGTTATCAACAGGGTGCTGGATAAACTGCCTGAAGATCTCAGGGTTGCGCTTACACTGAGGGAGTTTGAAGGTATGAGTTATGAAGAAATTGCCAATGTCATGGGCTGTCCGGTGGGTACCGTCAGGTCGCGTATCTTCAGGGCTCGTGAAGCCATTGATAATGAAATAGCTCCGTTGCTTGCTGATCACTGAGTGATGGCAGGTGCTGTTAGAAACGTATTGAGGTAGTGCAGGATGAAAGAGCAAGCTGAATCACTTTCCGCTCTTGTAGATGGTGAAGTGGACGAGTTGGAGTTGCGTCGCCTTTTGTCGCATTCCAGTGAGAATGACATTCTGGCGCAGAAATGGCGTCGATATCATCTTGCCAGTGCAATCATGCATAAGAAAGGGGTAGCCCTGCCCAAAACCGATCTCAGTGCAGCTGTCATGGACAGCATCGCACGTGACGAAGCGCTGTCAGCGAAACCTGCCGCTCGATCTTCAGTCGCTGATCGCCCGTCCGATATCCACTCGGCCAATTACAGTATGTGGAAGTCAGTCGCGAGCATGGCTGTTGCCGCATCAGTGACGGCAGCGATTATTCTGGGCGTCGGCATGTTTGATCAGAATGTAGATACTGGCACTACTGGTGTTGTGTCTAACGTAACCCTGCCGCAGTCTGCCGGAAGCAGCAGTTATGTGCGTACTCGTCTGGGATCGGCGCCAGATCTCACAACCAGTTTGCAGCAGCTTGAGATCATACGTTCTCCTGCCAGTATTAATCGTTATATCGATCAGCATCAGCATCTGACTGCAGATAAAAAAGTAGCTCAATGGCAGCCAGGCTGGTTGCCAGAGGGGTATAGCCATGTGCGTCATGAACTGATCCCGTTCGGCGAAGTGATGGTGTTCTCAAATGGTCAGGATGCCTTCTCCATAAGCATTGAGCAGCTTGGTCGTGAAGGGGTGCCCGAAGGCGTTTCTCAGGCAGGTGGCTATGTAGCACTGGGTAAGGCTCAGTCAGATTACTTTGTTACCGTTGTGGGTAATCTGCCGCTGATGCTGGCTGATCGAGTTGCCTCCTCGGTACAGCTGCTGGATTGATCGGTATGCTGGAAGAAGCTGCGCTGGTAACCCGTGTCAAAGGTGCTGGCATCAGTGTCAAAACAGTGCGTAAAAGTGCCTGTGATTCCTGTCAGTCTGAAGCAGGGTGCGGGCAGAAGCGCATCACTCAGTTGTTGATTCGTGAAGCAACTGATATGTCTATCGATAACCCCGATGGTGTCGAGGTTGAGGTGGGTAATCAAGTGCTGATCGGCCTCAATGAGGGGGCGCTGGTGCGTGCCTCTCTAATTCTCTATCTATTACCACTGGTGACTATGATACTGGCTGTGCTGGTGTCTTCGCAGTTGGTTGAGCATGAACTTCTGCAGGTTCTGGCTGCAGTGGTTGGATTGCTTGCAGGTTTTTTATGTGGGCGGATTTTATCTGCCCGTCTGTTGTCTACAGGTGACTACAGGCCCGTGTTATTGCGGGTTGTTCATTGAATTGTTCATTGAATCGATGGAAAAAAGGTCTGAAGATGAAAAAAATGTCATTTGCTCTTGGGCTGACTTTGCTGATCTTGTTAACGCCGCTGGTTGCATCCGCTGCGCTTCCTGACTTCAAAAGCCTTGTCAGAGAAGCATCTCCTGCGGTTGTCAACATCAGTACCATCCCAAAAACCATCTCCTCCGACAGTGGGCCTGGCAGCCCGTTCGATCAGTTTGATGGTCAGGAAGTGCCCGAAATTTTTCGTCATTTCTTCCGCGGATTTCCTGAAAATGCTCCACGTCAGCAGCGTCCCTCACCACGCTCGCTCGGTTCAGGTTTCATAATATCTGAAGATGGCTACGTGTTGACTAATCATCATGTGATCCAGGATGCCGAAAAAGTTATCGTGCGTCTGAATGATCGTCGCGAACTTGAAGCCGAGGTTGTTGGCTCAGATCCACGCTCAGATGTTGCTCTGCTGAAGCTTGATGCCGTTCAGTTGCCTTATGTACGGATCGGCAGTTCCCGGGATATTGAGGTTGGTGAGTGGGTACTTGCTATCGGCTCGCCCTTTGGCTTTGACTACAGTGTTACCGCGGGAATTGTCAGTGCAACTGAGCGTTCGCTGGCAAATGACAGCTATGTGCCTTTCATCCAGACCGACGTTGCTATCAATCCAGGCAACTCCGGTGGCCCACTGTTTAACCTTGATGGTGAAGTGATCGGTATCAATTCACAGATCTATACTCGCTCAGGCGGTTTTATGGGGCTCTCATTTGCCATTCCGATCGATGTCGCGATGGAAGTTTCAGACCAACTGCGTGATACCGGTACTGTAGCCAGAGGTTGGCTGGGTGTGGTGATCCAGGAGGTCAGTCGTGATCTGGCGGAGTCTTTCGGCCTGGATAAACCTGCAGGTGCCGTCGTGGTTCAGGTGATGCCAGACAGCCCTGCTCAAGGCGCAGGACTGAAAGAGGGTGATGTAATACTCAGTTTTAATGGTAATGACATCTATCTGTCATCCGACTTGCCACACCAGGTCGGCCGGGTGCGTCCCGGTACCGAAGCCAGCGTCGGTATTATTCGAGGTGGCGAACGGATTTCAATTCCTGTGACGATTGGTCTGCTACCGGATCCTGATCAGTTGATTGCTGCAAGTGGTCAGCCTGAGCAGGCGCAGGTAGATGATCTTGGCCTGGTTGTCAGCCCACTGACATCAGAGCAGCAGACGCGCTGGAATGTGCGTGCGGGTGTGGTGGTTGCAGAGGTGCGTGATGGGCCTGCTGCAGCAGCGGGTCTGATGGTCGATGACATCATCACAATGCTGAACGGCGAACGGATAGAAACAGTTGATCAGTTTGATGAGGTGGTTGCGCGCTTGCCTGAGGATAGAGCAGTCCCAATACGGATTGTTCGGCGTGGTAATGCGATGTTCATACCGTTGCGCCCAGGTGGTTGATCACATCTGACCACATCTATAAGTGCGATGACGAAAGAACCAAGAGGGGGCCACCAGGCCCCCTCTTGCGTTACCACGCTTAAAATTGCATCACTCAAGGGCTCAGTAGATAGCTGAAACTGGGCGAATAAGGTAGACTATCGCGCTTGTTGTGGGCATCTTGCTCTGTGGACACTGACTGAGACTAGACTGTGAGTAATCTGGACCATATTCGTAATTTTTCAATCATCGCACATATCGACCATGGTAAATCGACACTGGCTGACCGTTTTATTCAGCAGTGTGATGGCCTGTCCAGTCGCGAAATGTCTGAGCAGGTGCTGGACTCGATGGATATCGAGCGTGAACGTGGAATCACGATCAAGGCCCAGAGTGTTACGCTGCATTATAAAGCGCGTGATGGTAAAACCTATCAGTTGAATTTTATCGATACACCGGGGCATGTTGATTTCTCCTACGAAGTCTCCCGCTCTCTGGCTGCTTGCGAGGGTGCGCTGCTGGTTGTCGATGCGGCACAGGGCGTTGAAGCTCAGTCAGTTGCCAACTGCTACACGGCGATTGAGCAGGGGCTTGAGGTACTGCCGATCTTGAACAAGATCGATCTGCCCCAGGCAGAGCCGGATCGTGTTCGCGCCGAGATAGAAGAAGTGATCGGTATCGATGCGACGGACGCCATCACCTGTTCGGCCAAAACAGGGCTGGGTGTTGAGGATGTTCTGAATGAACTGATTCGCGTCATACCGCCGCCAGTTGGCGATATCGACAAGCCTCTGCAGGCACTGATCATCGACTCCTGGTTTGATAACTATCTGGGTGTCGTGTCGCTGGTGCGCGTCAAGGAAGGTACGCTGCGCAAGAAGGATAAGATTCTGGTGAAATCCACCGGTCAGACCTTCATGGTGGATGAAGTTGGTGTGTTTACACCGAAGCGGCTGCCGACGCCATCACTGAGTGCCGGCGAAGTAGGTTTTATTGTAGCCGGTATCAAGGATATCCATGGCGCACCTGTCGGCGATACGCTGACACTGGCCAAAACGCCTGATGTTGATAGTCTGCCGGGTTTCAAAAAGGTACAGCCGCAGGTCTATGCCGGACTCTTTCCCACCAGCGCCGATGATTATGCTGATTTCCGTGAGGCGCTGGATAAACTGACGCTTAACGATGCATCACTGTTTTTCGAACCTGAAACCTCCGATGCCCTCGGGTTCGGTTTTCGTTGCGGCTTCCTTGGTATGCTGCACATGGAAATTATTCAGGAGCGACTCGAGCGTGAGTATGATCTTGATCTGGTTACTACCGCGCCAACGGTTGTTTACGAGCTGGAGCTCAACAACGGCGAAGTGATTCACATAGACAGCCCATCCAAGCTACCGGATCCAGGCAGTGTCAAACAGATGCGCGAACCGATTGTGTTGGCCAATATTCTGGTACCGCAGGACTATCTGGGTCAGGTTATTGGTCTGTGCGTGGATAAACGCGGTATTCAGAAGAACATGCAGTTTGTCGGTCGACAGGTACAGGTCACCTACGAAATGCCGATGGCTGAAGTGGTACTCGATTTCTTCGATCGCCTGAAATCTGCCAGCCGTGGCTATGCTTCACTGGAGTACCACTTTCAGCGTTTTGAGGCGGCCAACCTGGTCCGTCTGGATATACTGATCAATGGCGAAAAGGTTGATGCATTGGCTGTTATTCTGCATAAGGATAATGCTGCTTACCGTGGTCGACTGCTGTGTGAAAAAATGAAGGAACTGATCCCACGTCAGATGTTTGATGTTGCGATTCAGGCGGCTATCGGTGGTAAGATCATCTCACGTACAACCGTCAAGGCACTGCGCAAGAACGTGTTGGCAAAATGCTATGGTGGTGACGTCAGTCGTAAGAAAAAACTGCTCTCCAAGCAAAAGGAGGGTAAAAAACGGATGAAACAGGTCGGGCGTGTCGAGATCCCACAGGATGCCTTCCTGGCTGTTCTGAAAGTAGATAACTGAGGCTTCAATGGACTTTGACTTCGCACTGATTCTGGTACTGGCTACGTTTATTTCCGGCTTGCTCTGGTTGATCGATACATTGATGCTCGCGCCGGGCAGGCGCCGTAAGCTCGCAGAGGTGAAAGCTGAACGTGGCGAGTTGCCTGACGAGGCCATGACGGCAATATTGCGTCAGCCGGGTTGGGCCGATACAGCTAGATCACTGTTTCCGGTACTGGCTGTTGTGTTGGTGCTGCGCTCATTTCTCTACGAACCTTTTCAGATCCCATCGGGTTCGATGTTGCCGACACTGGAGGTCGGTGACTTCATTCTGGTCAATAAATTCCACTATGGCTTGCGTCTGCCAGTTCTGAATAAGCGGTTTGTGGAGATAAATGATCCTGAAAGAGGCGATGTGGCCGTTTTCCGCTATCCTAAACAGCCCTCTATTAACTATATTAAGAGAGTGATCGGCTTGCCGGGCGACACCGTGACCTATCATGATAAAGTCATGTACATCAACGGTGAAGAGATCAACCTTGAGTTGATTGCAAGGCTGCCGCCGAATAATCCCGAGGTGCTGTTGCTGCGTGAGACACTCGGCGATGTTGCACATCAGGTTTATCAAGACCTGGGTCGGGCATCAATGAGCGGACAATGGGTTGTCCCGGAGGGGCATTACTTCTTTGTCGGCGATAACAGGGATAATAGCAATGACAGCCGTTACTGGGGATTTGTTTCTGAAGATCTGTTAGTCGGAAAAGCGGTTGCGGTCTGGATGCATTGGGATAACTTCTTCAGTCTGCCAGACTTCAGCATTATTCGTCGAATTCAATAGGAGTGAGTGATGAAAACAGGTCACTATAGATCGCAGCGTGGAGCCACCTTTTTCGGTGTACTGTCAGTTCTGATTGTCGTTGGTATTTTCCTGACGGTTGGTTTCAAACTCTATCCCGCCTACTGGGATCACGCCACAATCAATTCTGTCGTCAAGGCCACAACTGAAGACAACGAAGAGCTGGCCAGAACGCCTGCGCAGATTCGACAGAATATCAACCGCAAATTCTTGATCAATCAGGTATCACTGCCCAGTCAGGATGCTCTGAAAATTACCGATCAGTCGGGTATGGTCAAGTTTGAGCTGATTTACGAGATCAGAGTACCGATGTTTTATAACGTCGATGCCGTGGTTAAATTTGAAGAGATTTACGAAGTTAGAAAGCCTTGATAAAACCTGTATCTGAACTGGCCCGTCGACTGGGCCTCACATTTGCCACCGAGTCCCTGTTTGAGCTGGCACTGACACATCGCAGTTGCGGTAACCGCAATAATGAGCGGTTGGAGTTTCTGGGTGACTCGATTCTCAACTTTGTTATTGCCGATGATCTTTATCAGCGTTTTCCGGGTGCCCGAGAAGGGCAGTTGAGCCGCCTTCGCGCCATGATGGTGAAAGGTGAAACGCTTGCCGAGGTCGCACGCGAACTGAACTTCGGTGATTATCTGCGTCTGGGTTCAGGCGAGATGAAAAGCGGCGGGTTCCGGCGCGATTCGATTCTTGCAGACTCTGTCGAGGCGGTCATCGGTGCCATCTATATGGATGCTGGTCTTGATAAGGCGCGTGAGTATATCCTGCGCTGGTTTGAGGCGCGCCTGAATGCGCTGGACCTTGAAGGCTCAGTCAAGGATTCCAAAACTCGTCTGCAGGAGTTTCTGCAATCCAGACGACTGGAACTGCCCGAATATGAGCTGGTCAGCGTTGACGGTGAAGCACACTCACAGACATTCCATATCCGCTGTCACATTTCACTGCAGCCTTCCCCGACCGAGGGTGTTGGTAACAGTCGACGCCAGGCTGAGCAGGAAGCTGCCCGAGCCATGCTGGTGGCTATCAAACAGGAAGCATCAGCATGACAGACAAGAATGAAGAGTTTGAAGCAGAGCAACCTCAAGTGAGTCGTTGCGGTTACGTGGCGATTATCGGCCGTCCCAATGTCGGCAAATCCACTCTGCTGAATCATATTCTGGGTCAGAAACTGAGTATCACGTCAGACAAACCGCAGACCACGCGTCAGCAGATTCTGGGAATCAAGACTGAAGGTGCTGATCAGGTGATCTATGTTGATACACCTGGCATGCATGATGATGCTCAGGGCAAGGCGCTGAATCGCTTCATGAACAAAGAAGCTTCGCAGGCGCTGCGTCATGTGGATCTGGTGATCTTCCTTGTTGATCGCACCAAGTGGACGGTCGAAGATGATATCGTCCTCAGCAAACTGGAGCATATTCAGTGCCCGGTGATACTGGCTGTGAACAAGGTGGATCAGCTCAAGGATAAGGCGGATCTGCTGCCGAAGCTGGAAGAGTGGTCGGCCAAGCGGGAGTTTACTGCGTTGCTGCCGCTGTCTGCCAAGCGTGGGCATAACGTCCCTGAGCTTGAAGCACTGGTGCACAAGTATCTGCCCGAAGGGCCTCATATGTTTGATGAGGATCAGATCACAGACCGCAGCTCACGTTTTGTCGTTGCAGAGATCGTGCGTGAAAAACTGATGCGTAATCTGGGTGAGGAAGTGCCTTATGGCCTCACGGTCGAGATCGAAGAATTTTCGCAGACCAGCCAGTTGCTGACCATCAGTGCACTGATTCTGGTTGAGCGTGAAGGCCAGAAGCGAATTGTCATCGGTGACAAGGGCGCCGGTCTCAAAACCATCGGGCGCGATGCGCGGCTGGATATAGAGCGCATGTTCGAATCCAAGGTGATGCTGAATCTCTGGGTCAAGGTGCGTCGTGGCTGGTCGGATGACGAGCGTGCGCTACGCAGTCTGGGCTACAGGCATGAGTGATGCGCCAGCGCGTTGAGCTGACGGCAGCCTTTGTGCTGCATGGAAGACCCTATCGGGAAACCAGTATGCTGGTGGATTTCTTCACACTGGAGTATGGCCGTATCACGGCGGTTGCCAAGGGCGTTCGCCGTGCTGGCTCTCGTCGTCGCTTCCTTCTCCAGCCCTTTCAGCCGATGCAGATCAGCTGGTCGGGGCGGCATGAGCTCAAATCACTGAGTCAGTCAGAATTGGCTATGGCCACAACACCCCTGCAGGGAAATGCGCTGCTGTGCGGACTCTATGTTAACGAGCTGCTGCAGCGACTGCTGCAACCGGAAGACCCCCACCCCCGGCTCTATCTCTTTTATACCTATGTGCTGAACCAGCTCGCATCCGGCGATGATATCGAATCGGCGCTGCGCCTGTTTGAGCGTCAGCTACTCGAAGAGCTGGGCTATGAGCTGGCCTTGAACAGGTGCGAAGCGGGCGCCTTCTATCGCTTTGATCCTGATCAGGGTCTGATAGAATCAACGTCTGGTGAGCGGCAGATCTATCCGGGACATTGTCTGCAGGCGATTTCCCGTGACGAATATGAGCAGGCAGATGTGCGGCGCTGTGCCAAACATCTGATGCGTGAAGCGTTGACGGTGCTGTTGGGTGATCGCCCATTGCAAAGCCGTGCGCTATTCCAATCCTCAAGGAGAACAACGTGATCGATCCAAATCGTCTGTTACTGGGTGTGAACATAGATCACATCGCCACACTGCGTCAGGCGCGTGGAACGCGTTATCCAGATCCGGTTCAGGCCGCTCTGATGGCAGAAGAGGCGGGGGCCGATGGTATTACTGTTCATCTGCGCGAAGATCGCCGCCATATCCAGGAGCGTGATATTCGTATTCTGGCTCAGGTGCTGCAGACACGCATGAATCTCGAGATTGCGATTACCGACGAGATGCTGGCATTTGCACTGGAGATTGAACCTGCACATGTCTGTCTGGTACCTGAAAAACGTGAAGAGCTGACGACCGAAGGCGGGTTGGACGTGGCAGGACATGAGGCGCAGATCCTGCAGGTATGTGAAACACTCGGTGCGGCCGGTAGCGAAGTCTCTCTGTTTATCGACCCCGACTCTTTCCAGATTGATGCTGCCGTGCGTTGCGGAGCGCCTGCCATTGAACTGCACACAGGGGCTTTTGCGGACGCTCATACCCTGGCAGAGGCGCAGGCTGAATTGGCTCGTATCAAGACTGCTGCAGCCTACGCCTGGAAGCAGGGGCTGATAGTGAATGCCGGCCATGGTTTGCATTATCACAATGTCGAAGCGATTGCCGAGATCCCCGAAATCAATGAGTTGAACATCGGCCATGCGATTATTGCCCGGGCGCTGTTCACCGGCTTGCGTCAGGCGGTCGAAGAGATGCAGCAACTGATGCAGGCGACACAGCAGCGGGTGCAAGCGCAGCGGGATCAGTTGCGCGCATGATTCTTGGTCTTGGCCTCGACATTCTTCAGATCGCTCGCATCGAACAGGCGCTGACCCGCACGCCGCGACTGGCTCAGCGCATTCTGACGCAG
This sequence comes from Nitrincola salilacus, assembly GCF_046271865.1. Taxonomy (NCBI): domain Bacteria; kingdom Pseudomonadati; phylum Pseudomonadota; class Gammaproteobacteria; order Oceanospirillales; family Oceanospirillaceae; genus Nitrincola; species Nitrincola salilacus. The sequence goes on along the minus strand of NZ_CP176580.1, from coordinate 4,059,332 downwards.
AAGGAGTATGATCTCTTTCTGCAGCAGACGGATCAGCCGCGATTTCTGGCTAAAAGATTTGCCGCGAAAGAAGCAGCTGTCAAAGCCCTGGGAACAGGTATCGGTCATGGCGTCGGCTGGCAACAGCTGAGTATCAGCCATGATGATCTGGGCAAGCCAAGTCTGACGGTGACAGGTCATGCGGCAGAGATTGCGCAGCAGAAGGGAATAAGCCACTGGCATCTCTCCTACAGTGATGAGCGTGACCTGGTGGCAGCAACCGTGATTGCAGAAGGATGAACCAGCTTGAGCCGTTGGGGTCTCACTGGTATTATTTCCGACTAATTTACTAGGGATTAGCTTTGGTGGCTGAAAAACCCCGGTATCCATACACAGGTTTTTGGAATTAATTATGCAAATTCAATACCCTACGATAGCCGATTGCGTTGGAAACACTCCTCTGGTTCGTTTGCAGCGAATCCCGGTAGCCAACAATAATACGGTGCTGTGTAAGCTTGAGGGTAACAATCCGGCAGGTTCCGTCAAGGATCGTCCGGCGCTGAGCATGATTACGCTGGCCGAAGAGCGCGGCGACATCAAACCGGGCGATACGCTGATAGAAGCAACATCTGGCAACACAGGTATTGCACTGGCGATGGCGGCTGCGATCAAGGGCTACCCTCTTAAGCTGATCATGCCGGCCAATATGAGTGCCGAACGCAAAGCCGCGATGACCGCTTATGGCGCTGAGCTGATTGAAGTCAGTCAGGCAGAAGGGATGGAGCGTGCACGCGATCTGGCGCTGGAGATGCAAGCCGAAGGCAAAGGACGCGTGCTGGATCAGTTCTCCAACCCGGATAATCCAGAGGCCCATTACCGCGGTACAGGGCCAGAGCTCTGGCAGCAGACGTCCGGTCAGATCACTCACTTTGTCAGCTCCATGGGCACTACCGGCACCATCATGGGTGTGTCTCGCTATCTGAAGGAGCAAAACCCGGATATCTGCATCGTGGGCCTGCAGCCTGCCGAAGGATCTCAGATTCCCGGTATCCGGCGCTGGCCAGAAGCTTATCTGCCACGGATTTATCAGAGCTTTCGTGTCGATAAAGTGCTGGATATTTCTCAGCAGGAAGCTGAGCAGACAATGCGTCAACTGGCGCAGATGGAAGGTATCTTTGCAGGCGTTTCCTCAGGCGGCTCGGTCGCCGGTGCATTGAGGCTGGCACAAGAGGTTGAAAACGCCACGATCGTCTGCATTATCTGTGATCGAGGGGATCGCTATCTCTCCACAGGTGTTTTTAATCCGGCCTGATTGAAGAGCCCCATAGTGGGCTCATTCAGTTACCAGGGAAGGTCATAATAAAATGAACTCATTAGCTCCACTGTGTCAGAACAGCTAAAATTACCACACCTGCGATGAATACCTGTCGCAGATGAGCGGATATACGTTTCCCATCGAACCGGAACTTTTTGGGAATAGACGTGAGTCCGGAAATGGCTGACAATTTCGACCCAGTGGCTGATGAGGTATCAGGAGTTGCGCGTTTAACATGGTCAAAGTACGTGAAGAGCAGTCGGTACGTGAAGACGGCAGCATCGATCTCGATCTATGGTTGCAGCAGATCAGGCAACATGTACAGATAGAGAATCCCGAGCAGCTGCTGGCTGCATGTGAACTGGCCAGATATGCTCAGGACACGACCGTCACCGAAGGTGACGTCTGGGCTCAGGGGGTCGGGAGTTTTCTGACCGGCCTTGAGATGGCTCAGATACTGGCAGAACTGCAGCAGGATCAGGAGACGCTGGTTGCTGCGGTGCTGTACCGTGCCGTGCGTGAACACAGGTTGCAACTGGCCGATATTCGCAAGCGCTTCGGTGACGAGATATCCGGCCTGATCAGCGGCGTGTTGCAGATGGCTGCGATCGGAACGCGCAAGAACCCACGCAGCGAAAGCGGTGTGCTGGGCGACAGTGGCGGCCAGGTGGATAACCTGCGCAAGATGCTGGTGGCAATGATCGACGACGTGCGCGTTGCACTGATCAAGATCGCCGAGCGTACCTGTGCCATCCGTAGCGTCAAGGATGGGTCACGCAAGAAGCGCTATCTGGTCGCTCGCGAAGTTTTCGATATCTATGCCCCACTGGCTCATCGCCTGGGGATAGGCCATATCAAATGGGAGCTGGAGGACCTGTCCTTCCGCTACCTCAAGCCGAACGCTTACAAGCATATCGCGCAACTGCTGGATGAAAAGCGCCTGGATCGCCAGCGCTTTATCAATGAAGTGGTGAGCATGCTGACACAACGCCTTGGCGATGCCTCCATCGCTGGTGATGTGGAAGGGCGCGCCAAGCATATCTACAGCATCTGGCGGAAGATGCAGCGTAAGAACATCGAGTTCAATCAGGTCTATGATGTGCGGGCGGTGCGCGTGCTGGTGCCCGAAATCCGCGACTGCTACACAGTGCTGGGTATTGTGCATGGACTCTGGCGCAACATCCCTAACGAGTTTGATGACTACATTGCATCTCCCAAGCCCAATGGTTATCGGTCACTGCATACCGCGGTGTTTGGCCCCGAAGGCAAGGTGCTGGAGATTCAGATTCGTACCTTCAACATGCATGAAGAGGCCGAACTGGGTGTCTGTGCTCACCATCTCTACAAGGGTACCGATCTGCGGGCCCGCAAAGATGGTTATGAAGAGAAGATCGCCTGGCTGCGACAGGTACTCGAATGGCATGAAGATCTCGGCGAGAGCGAAGGGCTGCAGGATATTCTGCGTGGCGATGTGGTACAGGATCGCGTGTATGTGTTCACGCCCGATGGTCATGTCATAGATCTGCCGGCGGGTGCCACGCCAGTCGATTTTGCCTATCGCGTACATACCGAAGTGGGTCATCGCTGCCGTGGTGCCAAGGTCAACGGCCGTATCGTACAGCTCAACTATCAGCTGAAAACCGGTGATCAGGTCGAGATCATGACTCTGGCCGAAGAGCGCCCGCGGCGTGACTGGCTCAACATCAACCTGGGCTTTGTCACCACCTCAAGAGCCAGGGCCAAAGTGGCGCACTGGTTTAAGCTGCAGGCTAAGGATCAGAATGCCGAAGCGGGTCAGGATATGGTGGAGCGTGAGTTCCGTCGCCTGGCGCTGGAGCTGCAGGCGGTCGATTTCAAGAAGGTCGCGCTTGCCACCAACTACCGTAATGTCGAGGATATGTATGCCGCGGTAGGTGCGGGTGATCTGCGTGTCTCTCAGATCATTCACGAGGCGCAGCAGCAGTTCGAGCCCGAGATCACGCATCACGACGAGCAGCTTGATCTGGCGTTGACCAGCACACGCAGCTCCGAGCGGCGGGTATCGAAAGATGGCGTCAGAATTCAGGGTGTCGGCAATCTGCTCACCGTGATGGCTACCTGCTGTAAGCCGGTACCTGGCGATCCGATAGTCGGCTTTATCACTCAGGGGCGTGGCGTATCGATACACCACGAAGCCTGCAGCAACCTGCTGGCGCTGCGTGAGAGCGAGCCGCGTCGTATCGTTGAAGTGGACTGGGATGAAGCAGGCGAAACCACCTATCCTGTGGATATCATCATTGAAGCCTATGACCGCTCGGGTCTGCTGCGCGACGTGATGATGATTCTCGCCAATGAGAAATTCAACATCCTGGCCGCCAATACCCTGACCGACAAGCAGAGCAATATTGCGCGTCTGTCGATGACGGTCGAGATCGCACGGCTCGATATGCTGGGCCGCCTGCTGGACAAGATCAATCAGCTGCCGAACGTGATTGATGTCCGTCGTGAACGTAACGGGAGCCGGTTTTGAGCTACACACTGGACGACCTGCTGTATCTGATGCAACGCCTCCGGGATCCAAAGGATGGCTGCCCCTGGGATCTGGAGCAGACCTTCGACACGATTGTGCCGCATACGCTGGAAGAGGTGTATGAAGTGGTGGATACGATCGAGCGGCGCGACTGGACCCACCTGCAGGATGAGCTGGGTGACCTGCTGTTTCAGGTGGTGTTTTATGCACGGCTGGCGCAGGAGGAGAAGCGTTTCGATTTTGCTCAGATCATCGATCAATTGGTCAGCAAACTGCTCAGACGGCATCCGCATGTGTTCCCTGATGGTCAACTGCATGGTGTTCGGCCCACAGAGGTGGTGGATCAGCGGCAGGTTAACCAGAACTGGGAAAGCATCAAGCAGAACGAGCGCCAGGCCAAATCAAGAGATCGCGTGCTGGACGAAATCCCTCAGGCGCTGCCGGCGCTGAATCGTGCACTCAAGCTGCAAAAGCGTGCCGCGCAGGTGGGCTTCGACTGGGACGAAGCAGACAAAGTGCTGGACAAGATTGAGGAGGAGTTGGCTGAACTGAGGCAGGCGATCCGCGAACAGGATCATGAGGCTGTGCGTGATGAGATGGGTGATATGCTCTTTGCACAGGTTAACTTGTGTCGTCACCTGTCGGTCGAGCCCGAACAGGCGCTGCGTGGTACCAATGCCAAGTTCGAAAGACGCTTTCGCCATGTCGAGGATCAGGTGAATGCGTCTGGTCGTCCCTGGCAGGCGTTCACGCTGGACGAACTCGACCAGTTCTGGAATCAGGCCAAGAAGATAGGGCTTTGATTTCGCAGCACTCTGGATCGTGATGGGTGCAGGGCAATATTAAACGCCAGATTCTTTCTTTTTATCCATTAACTTCAACAGATTAATGGGCGTGGATTTGATGTTTCTGGTCACAACGTAAATGTAATAGCGCTCAATGCCTATCTCTTTTGAGAGTAATTCTTCGATCAGGGTTTGAAATTCCTGCAGGCTATGGGTGATGACTTTCATCACATAGTCTGACCCGCCACCTGTTGCGCTGCACTCCACGATTTCATCGATACTCTGAATACACTTTTCAAATCGCTCGAAATCAGATCTGTTGTGGGTCTTCAGTGAAACCGTAACAAAAACCCTGGTCAGATCGAGCATTCTATCGATGGCAATTTCTCCGCGATAGCCAGTGATCAGGCCGGACTTTTTGAGTTTTTCCAGTCGAAGCCAGCAGGGTGTCGGCGACAGGTTAACCAGTTCTGACAATCTGGTTTTACTGATTTGTCCGTGCTGCTGCACAGCGCTCAAAATTCGGACATCCACTGCGTCCAGTAGCATTTTTTTCATGTTTTCATGAGCTCGGTTTGCCAATACATTCGCATAGCATAAGCAGTATGAGGGCAGCATACATTCATATCTATTTGCACACCAGCCAGCCTGCCGCTGATGTCGCTTCCGGTAATGTTGATCAGGGCCTCTCAGCGCTATTTTCCCTGTTCGTTTCAACACTAGTCCAAACGGACTAAAGGATGCCTGAAACAAGTCTGATTGTCAGCTTCAGAGGCCTTTGTTTAGGCCTCCCTATTGGCGTAATTCTCATATCATTTTCTCAGTTAAAACGCTTTCTGTGGTGTGTCATCTCACCCACTGGGCGTGGTCTTACAACATGAGGGTTGGGAAATGAGTAAGCAGACACAAAAACAAGAATTTGGCTTTGGTACACAGATACGGAAATCACCGTATTTCGATGCGACCGTGCGCTGGGGTGCGAAAGGCTTCTCGGTATATAACCACATGTATATCCCGCGCGACTTCGGTGATCCCGAGCAGAACTTCTGGAATCTGGTGAACAACGCCATCCTGTGCGATGTCGCGGTTGAGCGCCAGGTGGAGATCACCGGTCCCGACGCGGCAAAATTTGCTCAGATGCTGACGCCACGAGATCTGTCCAAGTGCGCGGTAGGGCAGTGTAAATATGTCCTGATCACCAATGCCGAGGGTGGAATACTGAACGACCCCATTCTGCTTCGGCTGGAAGAAAATCGCTTCTGGATCTCTCTGGCTGACAGCGATATTTTGCTGTGGGCGCAAGGCGTTGCTGTTCATTCCGGTCTGGATGTCACCATCCGCGAGCCGGATGTGTCACCGCTTCAGTTGCAGGGCCCTCAATCCGGAAAAATCATGCAGGCACTGTTCGGCGACAGCATCAACGAGCTGCGCTATTACTGGCTGCGCGAGTATGACCTGGATGGTATCCCGCTGATCGTATCCCGGACCGGTTGGTCAAGTGAGCTTGGCTATGAGCTCTATCTGCTGGATGGCTCGAAGGGTGATGAACTGTGGGAAAAGATCATGGCAGCTGGTGCTCCGTTCGGTCTTCAGCCGGGCCACACCTCAACTATTCGCCGTATTGAAGGTGGCATGCTGTCCTACCATGCGGATATGGATATCAACACCAATCCCTATGAGCTGGGTCTGGATCGTCTGGTCGAGCTGGATATGGAGGCCGACTTCATCGGAAAGCCTGCACTGAAGCGGATTCGTGAAGAAGGTGTGTCGCGCAAGCAGGTTGGTCTGGTGATCGATGGTCCAGCTCTGTCAGGGCCCAACTCCAGATTCTGGGCACTGGAAAAAAATGGCATGCAGGTTGGCAAGGTGACCTCTGCCGTGTTTTCTCCGCGTCTTGAGCAGAATATTGCGCTGGCGATGGTCGGTGTCGAATTTGCTGCGCCTGGCACCAGCTTTGACGTCGAGACACCAAGTGGAATGACAACAGCCACTGTTGTCGAGAAGCCTTTCTTTGATCCCAACAAGAAGATCGCGGCAACCTGATCTCAGTCAACACACAACGGGGTCTCACCACCCACCAGTACACAGGGGAGAATTATGGGGCTGTTATCTTTTCTTAACAAACCTGCTGACAGCACAGAGGATGAGACATCCCGACTGCTGGAGAGCTTTCTGAGCGGCTATTCAATTGAGGTTATACCGCGAACCGCTGACCAGGTGGTGAGTTTTCGAGATATTCTGCCGAAGGGGACGCGGGTATATGTGGCTCATATCGCAGGCACGCCTATAGAGGATATGATTCGTACCGCACGGCGTCTGGCGAATGAGGGCTTCCCGGTCATGCCGCACTTTCCTGCTCGCATCGTCAGGGATCGTGCCGAGCTGGCCGAATGGATCGCTCAATATCAGGGTGAGGTTGGCGTCACACAGGCTCTGCTGTTGGGTGGAGGACTTTCTGCTCCGGTGGGTGAGTTCGAGAATTCGATGCAGATGCTCGAGTCGGGTCTTTTTGACGGGTTCACAAATCTGCATGTTGCAGGCCACCCCGAAGGTAATCGTGATATTGATCCCGATGGCTCAGACAGAATGGTGATGCAGGCCATAAAGTGGAAAAAAGCGTTTTCCGAGCGCACGGATGCCAGTGTGGCGATCACGACGCAGTTCTGTTTCGAGGCGGCTCCGGTTATCGCCTGGGCCGACCGTCTGGAGGCTGAGCGGGTTCACCTGCCAATACATATTGGTCTGGCGGGCCCGGCTAAGATTCATACCCTGATCAAATATGCTGTGTCCTGCGGAGTAGGCCCCAGTATGCGGGTGTTGCAACGCAGAGCAAAGGATGTAACCAAGCTGCTTCTGCCCTATGAGCCTACTGAATTACTGATCGAGCTTGCCATCCATAAGGCTCGTCACCCCGAGTTTGGTATTGAGCAAGTGCATTTCTTTCCGCTGGGCGGGATAGAAAACAATGCAAACTGGGTCACGGAGAATGGCGGGGCTGCGGGTCGGCCTGTATCCTTTGAGGAAGGTTAGGCGAAAAGGCCAGGTGTCGGATATTCTGATGCCTGGTCATCGACCTGCCTCTGACGACACGTTAACTGAATAGGAGACCATATGACTGCACAGATCATCGACGGCAAGGCGTTCGCAGGCACTCTTCGTGAAAGGATAGCCACACATGTTGCGCACCTCAAACAGCAACACGGTATTACGCCGGGTCTTGCAGTAGTACTGGTGGGTGAGGATCCGGCCTCTCAGATCTATGTCCGCTCGAAGGGGAAGCAAACCCTTGAGGCAGGCATGAACTCCTATGAACATAAGCTTTCTGCAGATACCACCGAAGCTGAGCTACTGGCTCTGATCAGTCAGCTCAACGCTGATCCGCAGGTGCATGGCATCCTCGTGCAGCTTCCTTTGCCGGAGCACCTCAACGAGGCTCTGGTGATCAATGCGATTGACTCGGCCAAAGACGTAGACGGGTTCCATATTTCCAATGCTGGCTTGCTTGCAACCGGGCAGAAGGCCATGGTGCCCTGCACTCCTCTGGGGTGCCTGATGTTGCTTCGTGAGTTTTGCGGTAACCTGTCGGGTCAGAATGCAGTGGTGATTGGGCGTTCAAACATCGTCGGGAAACCCATGGCTCAACTCCTGCTGAGAGATAGCTGCACGGTGACCATTGCCCATTCGAAGACACGAAATCTGCAAGAGATAGTCCGTGGTGCCGATATCGTTGTTGCAGCGGTAGGACGACCTCTGTTCATCCAGGGGGAGTGGATCAAGCCTGGTGCCACTGTGATTGATGTGGGAATTAATCGTATTGAGCAGGGAGATGGCTCGACGCGGCTGGTTGGAGATATTAATTTTGATGCCGCCAAAGAGATCGCAGGAGCTATCACCCCGGTACCTGGAGGTGTTGGCCCGATGACCATTGCCTGTCTGCTGGCCAATACCGTGACGGCGTGTTGCCGTATGCACTCCCTTCCTGAGCCAGAAGGGCTGTCGGTCTGACGCCTGACTGAATGCCGTGTGCGAAGTCCTCTTCGCACCGCCTGTCAAACCCACTCTCACCGCCTTCAAACCCATTTGTACCGCCTTCAGCCCCAATCAAAGCGCCGTTTCCAGCACTAGTCCAAACAGTCTAAAGCCCACAGAAAACAAGTCCAATTGCCTGCTTTTGCGGGCGCTGTTTAGGCCTCTCGATCGACAGAATTCTCATATCATTTTCTCTGCTCAAGTAATTCCTGTGGTGAGTCATGCCACCACACTAATAATGAAAGGACCAGCAGAATGAATACAAATACAACAACCTACATCCTTACCGGCAGCTCTCCAACCAAGCTCGGTGTGCTGGACCTGATAATCGGTAGCCTCTATCGACACGAGTGTTATGCGTATGAGATGCATACCTTTGATGATGCCGACACCAGCCGCTTTTTCTTCCGTGTGGAGTTTAATTATGTCGGCAGAGATGAGTTCTCTGAGGAAGACCTACGTAACCAGTTTGCCGACAGAGCTGCGGCCTTTGATATGGAATGGGATCTGCGTGATCTGTCGAATCCTGAGAAAGTGGTGATTCTGGTATCCAAATATGATCACTGCCTGCAGGATCTGCTCCATCGTCACAGTACCGGTGCGCTTAATATCCAGATTCCGGCGATCATATCCAATCATCCGGATCTGAAAAGGCTGGCTGACTGGTACAACATCCCCTATTACCACCTGCCGGTCACTGCAGAAACCAAGGCGCAACAGGAAGCGCAGATGTGGCAGATCATTCAGGAAGCTGAAGCCGACCTGGTTGTGCTGGCGCGTTACATGCAAGTGTTGTCCGAGGATATGTGCAAGAAACTTCACGGACGTGCCATCAATATCCACCACTCCTTGCTGCCGGGTTTCAAGGGTGCCAAGCCATACCATCAGGCCTATGAAAAGGGCGTCAAGCTGGTCGGGGCAACGGCTCATTACGTCAGCGAGGATCTGGACGAGGGTCCGATCATCACTCAGGGCGTGGAGCAGGTCGATCACACCTATACGCCAGAGCGTCTGGTGGCAAAAGGGCGTGACACCGAGCGTCTGATGCTGGCCAAGGCGATCAAGTTGCATGTCGAGAAGCGTTGCTTCCTCAACGGCAATAAAACAGTTGTATTCCCCGGACATTAAGCGCCGCCTTTTACCAAGCTCAAGGAGAAGTATCCATGTCAGTACATCAGTCCGTTATCAGTTGGCAGCGCAACCCTCATGAATCCGAGGCAGGCACCTACTCACGTAATCATCAGGTTATGTTGAATGGTGGTCAGCAGGTGAATGTTTCCGCATCGGTTGAGTTCAAGGGTGATCCAAACTGCGCAGATCCTGAACAGATGCTGGTCAGTGCGGTGTCCAGCTGTCATATGCTGTTTTTTCTGGCGATCGCCGAATTCCAGGGTTATCAGGTCGACTCCTATGAAGATAATCCGGTCGGCTATCTGGAGCGCAACGATAAAAAAGGGATGGAGGTGACGCGCATTGAGTTGTCACCACAGATCACTTTCGGTGGCGATAAGGTTCCAGACCCCAAAGCGATATCCAGAATTCACACGAATGCCCATAGCAACTGTTTTATCCGTAACTCGATCACCGCCGAAGTGACGATCAATCATCTTTAATCAGCCGTTTCTGGCGGGAGCTGTATATGAATCACAGTCAATCCACGGACAAGATCCTTCTCAGAGAAGATAAAGAGGGGGCTGTATATCTGACATTGAATCGTCCCGATAAATTCAACACCCTGTCCGAATCCATGCTGGCTGCATTGCAACAAGCGTTGGATGCGATTGCCGAAGATCCAGCTGTGCGCTGTGTGGTGATCGCTGCCAACGGGCGGGGATTCTGTGCCGGTCATGACCTGCGCGAAATGCGTGCTCATCCCGACCAGGCTTATTACCAGATGCTGTTTCGTAACTGCAGTCGCTTGATGCAGAGTGTCGTGGCGCTGCCGGTGCCGGTCATCGCCAAGGTTCAGGGCATGGCCACGGCGGCAGGCTGCCAACTGGTAGCCAGCTGCGATCTGGCTATCGCTGCCGAGTCGGCCAGTTTCGCAGTGTCGGGCATCAATGTGGGCCTGTTCTGCTCGACTCCGGCGGTGGCGCTGTCACGCAGCATTGCGCCCAAGCGGGCGTTCGACATGCTGATATCCGGCAGCTTTATCGATGCGTCGACTGCTCTGGAGTGGGGCTTGCTCAGTGGCGTCACTGCAGATGCCGATCTGGATGCTGCCGTGGCCGGGAAGGTGGCACAGATTCTGAGCAAGAGTCCTGCGGCGGTACGCTTTGGCAAGTCCATGTTCCATCCTCAACGGCAGATGGCGCTGGCCGAGGCTTATGAGTTTGCCGGTAATGTGATGGCGGAAAACATGATGAGCCCAGATGCGGGCGAGGGTATCGATGCATTTCTCGGCAAGCGTCAACCTACCTGGCAGCAGCCGGGTCACTGACACGGATGGTGTATGAGCTCTTTCTTAAAATTACAGGGGTAAGCCCATGAATGATCTTTGCCAATTTAATGATGCGATCGAGAAAACGGCGGCGAATTATGTTTCTTTGTCACCCTTAAGCTTTATCAGGCGAGCTGCTGCCGTTTATCCCGATCGGACGGCCCTGATCTATAATGAGCTCCGCTACAGCTGGCAGCAGACCTATGCCCGTTGCACCCGGTTGGCATCTCTGCTGAAGCATTTCGGTATCAAGAGGGGCGATACGGTGGCTGTCATGTTGCCGAATGTCCCTGCCATGTATGAAGCCCACTTCGGCGTGCCCATGGTGGGAGCGGTGTTGAATGCGATCAACATCCGTCTTGATCCGGAAGCCGTGGCCTTTATTCTCGATCACAGCCGCTCGCGCTTACTGTTGGTTGACCCTGAATACGCGGACGTGGTCGAGAAGGCTTTGGCCCGGTTGGAGGGGCCAAAGCCCATAGTGATCAACGTGTCTGACCCGAGTCAGGGTGAAGAGCGCTTGATCGGTTATCTGGAGTACGAGCTGTTGCTGGCCGGGCAGCCGGAGCTGGAGGACTGGCAACTGCCAGCCGATGAGTGGGATGCCATTGCACTGGGCTACACCTCCGGCACCACCGGCAACCCCAAAGGGGTCGTGACCCACCATCGAGGCGCTTACCTGAATACTGTCAGCAATGTTCTGGCCTGGGCACTTCCCCAGGATGTGGTCTACTTGTGGACATTGCCGATGTTTCACTGTAACGGTTGGTGCTTCCCATGGACACTGGCAGCGATTGGCGGGACCAATGTCTGTCTGCGCCGGGTCGATCCAGAGATGATCCTGGGGCTGATCAGGCAGCATAAGGTCAGTCACTACTGCGGTGCGCCCATCGTCCACTCAATGATTGCTGATGCAGCTGTGGCTGTACAGGAAAAGTTCACTCATAAAGTATCGGGGTTGATAGCAGGGGCAGCGCCGCCAGCCTCAGTTCTGGCGAAGATGGAGAAGATCGGCTTCGACCTCACCCATGTTTATGGTCTGACCGAGACTTACGGGCCTGCTTCGGTCTGTGCAAAACAGCACGGTTGGGATCAACACTCGCTGGAAGAGCGGGTCCGTCTCAACGGGCGTCAGGGAGTGGCTTATCCCTTGCAGGAGGGGATTGCAGTGATGGACCCGGTCACGATGAAACCGGTTCCTGCTGATGGCGAAACGGTAGGCGAGATCATGTTCCGGGGCAATATTGTCATGAAGGGTTACCTGCGTAACGAAGCCGCCACCAGCGAAGCCTTTGCCGGTGGCTGGTTTCACTCCGGTGACCTGGCCGTCGTGGACGCGGATGGATACATCAAGATCCGTGATCGGCTGAAGGATGTGATCATCTCGGGTGGTGAAAACATCTCCTCGCTGGAGGTCGAAGAGATACTTCTGCGGCACAGTGATGTAGAAATCGCTGCTGTTGTGGCGATGGCAGATGACAAGTGGGGTGAAGTCCCTGCCGCTTTCATCCAGCTGCGTGCCGGCAGTCAGTTGAGCGAAGATGCCCTCATATCCTTCTGTCGGGAGAATATCAGCCGCTTCAAAGTGCCTAAAAAAGTCATCTTCGGGCCGCTGCCGACCACCTCAACCGGGAAAATTCAGAAATTCATGTTGCGCCAGCAGCTCAGAACAGACCTGTCAACCTGAGCTGTCAGGGAGCTGAACGATAATCTCAGGCAGCATGATCACCTGCGCCATTTGCTGCAATCGCGTAATCGGTTACTATCTTGTGTTGAATCCCTGACAGGACAGTGATATCAGGGGTTGATTGTTGTGCTATCAACTTCACACAGGAGAAACGGATATGAGTGATCTGCATGAAGCGTTGCGTGATGATGTACGCATGCTCGGAGAAAGCCTCGGGCTGACGATTGCATCTCATCACGGAGAAGCGTTTCTGGATAAGGTTGAGCATATCCGTCGCCTCGCCAAAGAGGGACGTGTTGACGAGAAGCCGCAGCACCAGGAACTGCTCAAGGCGATCGGCGCACTCAGTGAAGATGAAGTGCTGCCGATGGCGCGAGCTTTCACACAGTTTCTTAACCTCGCTAACATTGCTGAGGAGCACCACCGCGTTCGCCGTCGTTTCGATAGCCAGTTTCAGGATGGCCCGGATGGGTTGGGTACCTTGATCAGCGATCTGGTCGAATCAGGTATTGAGCCCGACGCAATCATCTCGACTCTGTGTGGCATGAAGGTGGATCTGGTCCTCACCGCTCACCCGACCGAGGTCAATCGCCGCACCCTGATACAGAAATATGATTCGATCACCGACTGCCTCAAGGGTCTGGATCGCCATGAGCCGGTAAGTGAGCGCCTGGATCAACTGATCAGCCAGATCTGGCACACCAACGAAATACGCCTGCAGCGCCCGACCCCGATAGAAGAAGCCAAATGGGGTTTTGCAGTGATCGAGAACTCACTGTGGAATGCCGTACCGCAGTTCTTCCGCCGCCTGGATGGCGAACTGAAAGAGCAGTTGGGAAGTGGGCTTGATCTGCGCTGCTCACCACTGCGCTTCTCATCCTGGATGGGTGGGGACCGCGACGGAAACCCCAACGTCACCGCCCGTGTCACCAGCGAAGTATTGATGCTGGCGCGCTGGATGGCAGCCGATCTTTATGGGCGTGACGTTGACGAACTGCGCGCCGAGCTTTCAATGTATGAAGCCAGTGCCGAGCTCAGAGCCGTGGTTGGTCAGGCGGCTGAACCCTATCGCGCCGCGCTGGGCAATCTGCGCCATGCACTCTATCAGACGCGTGACGGTATCGAGCGTATACTGCGGGGGGGCGAAGCCAGTTATGTCGGTTGGATCCACTCACAGGAGGAACTGCTGGAGCCCCTGCTGCTGTGCCATCGCTCCCTGACTGAATGCGGTATGGGAAAAATTGCGGCAGGTCATCTGGAAGATCTGATTCGACGCATCGCGTGCTTTGGGCTCTATCTGGTACGGCTGGATATTCGTCAGAACGCCGACCGCCATGCCGAAGTATTTGATGAACTGACTGAGTTCTATCAGCTCGGTTGCTACTCCGACTGGTCGGAGGAAGATAAACAAACGTTCCTGCTGCGTGAACTGGAGTCCGAGCGACCATTGCTGCCGCGCCATTGGGCCCCCTCACCGAATGTACAGGAGGTGCTGGATACCTGTCAGGTGGTGGCTCAGACTCCTGAAATGGCGCTGGGCTCCTATGTCATCTCCATGGCCAGCAAACCTTCAGATGTGCTGGCGGTGATTCTGCTGCTGCGTGAACTGGGTGTCAGCCACGACATGCGGGTCGTGCCTCTTTTTGAGACTCTGGACGACCTGGATGGCGGCCCTGACTGTATCGATCAGTTGCTCAAAATAGACTGGTACAAGCGCTATACACATGGCCTGCAGGAAGTGATGATCGGCTATTCGGACTCATCCAAGGATGCCGGGCAACTGGCCGCCGCCTGGGGACAGTATCGAGCACAGGAATCACTCACAGCTATCTGTGCGCAGCATGGCGTTCACCTCACACTTTTCCATGGTCGCGGTGGCACGGTCGGTCGTGGCGGCGGCCCCAGCCATACGGCAATTCTGTCGCAGCCACCGGGTTCTGTAGCCGGATCTCTGCGCGTTACCGAACAGGGCGAAATGATCCGCTTCAAGTTCGGTGTGCCCGAGATTGCAGTACGTAATCTGGAGCTCTATACCGGGGCAGTGCTCAAGGCGACGCTTTCGCCGACAGTATTGCCACAGGAGAGCTGGCGCAAACAGATGGATCAACTGGCACAGGCGGGTTTAACCGGCTATCGCTCTGTCGTACGTGAAGATCCACAGTTCGTACCCTATTTCCGTGCCGTGACACCGGAACAGGAATTGGCAAAGTTGCCGCTGGGGTCACGCCCTGCAAAACGGCGTGTGGATGGCGGTGTTGAGAGCCTGCGTGCCATCCCCTGGATATTTGCCTGGACCCAGATTCGTCTGCTGCTGCCTGCCTGGCTGGGTTCCGACACGGCCTTGGGTGAAGCGATAGAGCAGGGGCGTTTGAAGGAGCTGCAGGCGATGTACGATACCTGGCCTTTTTTCCGCACCAATATCGATATGCTGGAAATGGTACTGGCCAAGGCGGATGTCAGTATCGCCTACTACTATGAAAAACGCCTGGTCTCCGATGAACTCAAGGTGCTTGGTGCGAGCCTGCGTGATCGCCTGATGCAAACGGTGGCGCTGGTCAAACAGATTAAAGAGTGTGATCAACTGCTGGAATCCAGCCCGATGATTCGACAATCGATCGATGTCAGAAATCCCTATCTGGATCCACTGCACTTTCTGCAGGCAGAACTTTTGCATCGAGACCGAAACCAACCGGATCAACGACTTGAGAAGGCACTGATGGTGACAATGGCTGGGATTTCTGCCGGGATGAGGAATACCGGCTAAGGCTAATTGTATGATCAGGGTTGATCCTGATACCTGCTTTGGCGTAATCTCGGTAGGTTTTGTAGCAGCTTCGGCACATATGCGGCGCTCTTTTAGTAGTCTCTCCAGTCACTTTTTGTGGTCAAAAGTGGGGTTATTGGTAGTGCTAATGTCGCATTGTCGCATGCCTTCGAGGCAGGTAAGGTCATACTCTGACACAGATATAACATACATGCCGGTCTCCGCTCCTGCAGAGCGTCGAGCCGGATACACGAGTATCAATCGGCATGTATCAAGTACAGAATTCTAAAACGATTCAGGAGAAAACCCTCAATGCGTATTATTCTGCTTGGCGCCCCAGGTGCCGGTAAAGGCACGCAAGCGCAGTATATTACCGAGAAATTCGGTATTCCGCAGATCTCAACCGGCGACATGCTGCGTGCAGCGGTCAAGGCTGGCACACCTCTGGGTGTGCAGGCGAAGCAGGTGATGGATGCCGGTGAACTGGTATCCGACGATATCATCATCGGGCTGGTCAAGGAGCGTATTCAGGAAGCTGATTGTGCCAATGGATTCCTGTTTGACGGCTTCCCGCGCACCATCCCTCAGGCAGATGCGATGAAAAATGCAGGTGTTATCATCGATGCCGTGGTCGAGATCGATGTTGATAACGAAGAGATCATCGGGCGCATGAGTGGCCGTCGCGTTCATCCGGGTTCCGGGCGTACTTATCACATCACCTTTAACCCACCCAAAGTGGAAGGCAAGGATGACGTCACCGGTGAAGAGCTGGTGCAGCGTGTTGATGATCAGGAAGACACTGTGCGTCAGCGCCTGCGTGTATATGATGAGCAGACTGCACCACTGATCAACTACTACAAAAGCTGGAATGAAGAAGGTTCAGCTGGCGCGCCGCGTTACGTTTATGTACAAGGTGTCGGCAGTGTGGATGATATCCGTGATAAAATCTTTGCCGGCCTCGACGCCTGATCAACTGCTTGATCACCGTTTGATGCACTGTATGAAAGCCGCCTTCTGGCGGCTTTCTGCATTCAGGGCTTTCAAACGTGTTAATTTAAAGCCGATAACCGACAAGAGTGAAACAGAGCAGCATGTCCAGGCCGATCAGATCAACTGATACTCAGGCGCGTAACCGCGATATGAATCTTTTTGATGGCCACCAGCAGATCTGGCTGTTCGGCTATGGATCGCTCATCTTCAAGGCGGACTTTCCCTACCTCGAACGGCGCCCTGCCAGCATCCGCCATTGGGTAAGGCGCTTCTGGCAAGCCTCCCACGATCATCGTGGCACAGTCGAGGTGCCGGGGAGGGTAGTGACCCTGATTCAGCAACCCGGCGCGATCTGCCATGGCATGGCATATCTGATCACACCTGAAGAGTTTGCTCATCTGGATTTCAGAGAGAAGAATGGTTATCTGCGCTTCGTGACACGCATGACCTTTACCGATGGCAGCGAAGCGGATGGTCTGGTGTATATCGCCACCGAGGATAACGAAGCCTTTCTGGGAGCTGCGTCAGAGCGAGATATCGCACTTCAGATCGCCAGCGCAACAGGACCGAGTGGGGCCAATAGCGAATATCTCCTGTCACTGGCACAGGCGCTGCGAGAACTGGTCGATCATGATGAGCATGTGTTCGGGATAGAGCGGCACCTATTGGATATTCTCGATTGAGTTATTCAGCCCGCCAGATCGTCCGACGGCTGAAAGCGATGCCGATGGAAGAAACGCTCCAGCTCTGCCGGGCCAGGTGGCTGCCCTGTGAACACTTCCACATAGCGAGCGATACGCGCCATGCGAATCGCCAGGCTCTCCTCAGTACGCATTGAGATATAGCCTATCTGGGTCAGATAGATAGTGCGTGCACGAATATCCGCTTCTGCATCAGCAAAACCATAACGTTCAAACATCGTTTTCAAGGCGGTCAGGCGCAGGCGGTCAGCATCAGCGATCTCGCTCGCGACCTCGTCGGACTGCAGCGCCCAGTTGCGTATGGCGAACTCAAAGCGATCATCAAACAGAGCGCTATCAATCCAGCAATCAAACAGGTTCAGCGCGGCCTCGGTGATGCTGGCTGCAAACGCATGAGTCTGAGCAATCAGATTGCCGGTGTTCTTCTGTCGCCAACGCTCGATCAGCGCCTCCAGCAATGCCTCCCTATCTTTGAAAAACCAGTAAAAACTGGTGCGCGACAGTTTCAGTTGTTTGGCCAGAGGCATGATGCGAACGGCATCGACACCGCTGTTGAGCAGTGTGTCATACGCGGCTTCGAGCCAGATATCGGCCGAACCACGCCATCCGGTTTCTGAAGGGGGGAGGTGAGTATTCATCGCGCCAAGACTACGACAATATGTCGGGAAAGACAATAAAATGTACATAAGCGTCAATATAATTGACACATGTGTACATTAAGCCTAGTCTTGGCAAAACCTGCTACCTTAAATCAAGAAAAACCTGTCGGGGGCACCATGTCCAAAGATCCGCTACTCCAGCCATATCAGCTTAAGCATCTGACACTCAAAAACCGCATCATGGCGACATCCCATGAGCCTGCCTACCCGGAAGATGGCATGCCCAAGGCGCGTTACCGTGCCTATCATGTCGAGAGGGCCAAGGCTGGGCTGGCGCTGACGATGACGGCAGGATCTGCAACCGTCTCGCGCGATAGCCCCCCGGTGTTCAACAACATCCTGGCCTACAGAGATGACGTGGTGCCGTGGTTGAAGGATCTGACCGATGCCTGTCATGAGCATGGCACCGCCGTGATGATTCAGCTCACGCATCTGGGCCGCCGTACCAGTTGGTCCAAGGCAGACTGGCTGCCGGTGGTGTCACCGTCACATCATCGTGAGGCCTCGCATCGTTCTTTTCCAAAAAAGATGGAAGACTGGGATATTGATAGGATCATTCGCGACTATGCAGATGCCGCAGAGCGGATGCAGGCGGGTGGTATGGATGGCATAGAACTGCAAGCCTACGGACACCTGATGGATCAGTTCTGGTCACCACTGACCAATGAGTTGGAAGGGCCCTATGGCGGCTCGCTGGATAACCGCCTGCGCTTCACCTTTGATGTGCTCAGTGCGATCCGTGCCCGGGTCGGTTCTGAGTTTATCGTGGGGGTGCGCTACACCGCAGATGAATGTCTGCCGGGCGGGTTGACCCGTGCTGATGGTCTGGATATCTCGCATCGCTTGAAAGACTCCGGCATGGTGGATTTTCTGAACGTGATTCGTGGTCATATCGATACCGATGCCGGTTTGACCGACGTGATCCCGGTGCAAGGGATGCGCAATGCGCCGCATCTGGATTTTGCCGGTGAGGTGCGTGCGGCTACCGGATTCCCGACCTTCCATGCCGCCAAGATTCCGGATTTGGCAACGGCGCGTTATGCGATCGAATCCGGCAAGCTGGATATGGTTGGCATGACCCGGGCGCATATGGCCGATCCACATATCGTGCGCAAGATACTGCAAGGTCGCGAAGAGTCGATACGCCCCTGTGTGGGAGCCAATTTCTGCCTGGATCGTATCTATCAGGGGGGCGAAGCCTACTGCATTCACAACGCCGCGACAGGCCGTGAGCTGACCATGCCGCATGATATCGAGCCCGCGACAGTGAAGCGTAAGGTTGTGGTAGTCGGTACGGGTCCGGCGGGACTGGAAGCGGCGCGAGTGGCCGCAGAAAGAGGGCATGAGGTCGTGGTGTTCGAAGCCGCAGCTAACCCCGGCGGGCAGATCAGACTGACAGCACAGAGCGAACGCCGCCGTGAAATGATGAGCATCATCGACTGGCGCATGGAGCAGTGTCAGGAGATGGGTGTGGTCTTCCGTTTCAACACCTGGGCAGAAGCCGAAGATGTGCTGGCCGAACAACCGGATGAGGTGATCATAGCAACCGGTGGTCTGCCACATACCGACGTGCTCAGCGAAGGGAATGAACTGGTGGTATCAAGCTGGGATATCATCGCCGGTGATGTCAAACCGGGCAAGAATGTCCTGCTGTTTGATGATGCCGGTGACCATGCCGCGCTGCAGGCTGCCGAAGTGCTGGCAGCCAGTGGTGCCAAAGTGGAAGTGATGACACCAGATCGATCTTTTGCCCCCGAGGTGATGGCGATGAATCTGGTGCCCTATATGCGCAGTCTGCAACCACTGGATGTCACTTTTACCGTGACCTTCCGGTTGCACAGCGTCGTGCGGGATCAAGCGGGACTGCTGGCGCGGGTCGGCAGTGATTATGGTGGCGTCATCAAGGAACGGCATATTGATCAGGTTGTGGTCAACCATGGCACCCTGCCACTGGATGAGTTGTACTTTGATCTCAAGGTCCAGTCTGCCAATAAGGGCGAAGTCGATTACGATGCCCTGATTGCCGGTCGCCCACAACCAGCAGCACCCGATGGGCAGTTTCGGCTGTTCCGGATCGGGGACGCTGTATCGGCCCGCAACACCCATGCCGCGATCTATGATGCGCTGCGTCTGGTGAAAGATATATAGGCAAACACAACTTCTGCTAAAAATCGGCCCTGACACACCTCGTTGCTGGTTTCAGGGCCAATTGCGCGCTACACTCAAATCTGACCCGAATAAAATACCTTCAGGAACGAAGGTGTACTACCAATAAATGGGTGGTTATGAACAAGCGTGCTGACGAGTCCAAGCAGGCTGTAACCCGCTCGTGCTTTTCGCTGAAAAGTGCTTACTCGCTCCGTTTTCTGTTCTCACTGCCCGTACTTCTTCTGCTGTTGATCACAACTTTGCTGATCAGCGCTATCTCTTACTACCATGGCCAGCGTGCTGCCGAGTATTTCGAAAGAGGCTACTCCCACGAAGTGGGAAACCGTATCGAAGGGCAGTTAGTGCGATTTTTTTCCATCCAGCGCTTGTTGCTTGAGACCAATCGCCGTTCTCTGCTCTCGGGGGATCTCTCCTCAGAGCGCCCGGTGGATATGCTGCGCCGGTTCAGTGTACAGATCAGTAGCCTGCCATCCCTGACGGTCATCTCTTTCGGTGGCCCGGATGGAGTGTATGTCGGCGCGAGCCGCGATATGGAGAATCTGGATGTTACCCTGATGACAGTGTTGCCGCAGAATGAAATGCTCTGGCACACCTATCACCAGGGCGTAGACTACGGGCTGGGCGAACCGATTGAGGACGAAATAGAAGAGTATGACCCTCGCATACGGGGTTGGTACACTGCTGCGATGGAAGCTGATGGGCCCGTCTGGTATCCGGTTTATCGCTATTTCTACGAAAACAACCTGGGTATGGGCTTGTCTGTTCGGGTGGAAAATGAACAGGGCGTGATTGGTGTACTCTCCAGTGATGTCGCTCTGGAGCAGGTGAGTCGTTATCTCAGCGCCGAATCGATCGGCCAGAACGGAATTGCCTTTATTACCGAGGGGGATGGAGAACTGTTGGCCACCTCAACCGGTGACCCTGCTTACAAGCTGGAAAATGATCAGTATGTCAGAGTTCTTGCCACCGATAGTGTAAACCCGTTGTTGCGTACGGCGGGTGTTTCGATCTCCGGGCAGACTGATCCATCAGGGCAGGTACGCTTTACACATGCCGATCAGGAATATCTGCTGGACTATCGGGAGTTTGTTGACCCACTTGGCCTGCGCCTGAAAATAGCTGTGGTACTTCCTCGCGCCGAGTTCATGACCTTTGTGAACCGTAATCTGCATCAGACTCTGTGGCTCAGTATTGCAGCAATGCTCTTGGCCGGCCTTGCAGCCTTGTGGCTGGCGGGCTGGTTGGTACGACCCGTCATGCTGCTCAAACGACGGGCGCTGGCGCTGTCAGCCATGGACTGGTCACAACCGCCACTGCCCTGCACACCGGTCCTGGAAGTGAATGAACTGACCGATGCCTATGAGTTGATGGCAAAACACCTGCGCGAGCTATTTGAAAGCCTTGAACAAAAGGTCAATGAACGCACCGCAGAGCTGGCACAGAAAACACGCTTTGCCAACCAGCAGCGCAATCTGCTGGCATCGCTGCTGGTGGATCAAACGCTGAACCAGGAAAGTGTCCAGGCAATAGCCGACCGCCTGGTGTCTGAGGTGTCCGAAACCATGGAGGTGCAGCGTGCGAGTATCTGGCTGTTGACTGATACTGGTGATGCATTCCGATGTATCTCCCTGTATGAGAAGGGGCAGCAGCAGCCAACAGAAAATCTGTTGCTCAGCCAGACCGATTATCCTGCTTATATTGACCATCTCCTGCGCCAGGGTTGGCTCAATGCCAAAGATGTATTAAACCATGAGGCGACGGTTGATCTGATCGAACCTTACCTGAAGCCGCTGGGGATCGGCGCGATGCTGGATGCCGGTATCCGCAGCGGAGGGCGATTAGTCGGTATGCTCTGTCTGGAACATGTAGGTGGATCACGCCAGTGGCTGCCCGATGAAGAGGTATTCATCAGTACCATCGCAGCCATTATGGGCCAGTCGATCAGTGCCTTCGAGCGGCGACAGAATGAGCGTAAGCTGCGTCTGGCCGCGAGTGTATTTGCCAACAGCTATGAAGCGATCATGATCAGCGATGCCGACAACATAATCGTAGATGTTAATCCGGCGTTTACCCGCATCACGGGGTATGAGGCCGAGGAAATAATTGGCAAACACCCCAGCCTGCTTCGCTCCGGGAAACACAGTCAAGAGTATTTCGATGCCATCTACAGCAGTCTGGATCATCGGGATCATTGGCGTGGCGAAATCTGGGACAAACGTAAAAACGGCGAGATCTATCCCAAGATCATGTCGGTGGCGGCGGTGCGTGATGATCATGGTAAGGTGCTGCACCATGTCAGCGTGTTCAGCGACATCAGCCAGCTCAAGGATCAGGAAGAGGCGTTGCAGCGCCTGGCTCTGTACGACAGCCTCACTGGCGTACCCAATCGCCGCTTGCTGGCCGAGCGGCTGCAGCTTGCGATCACTCGCAGCCGTCGTTCGGGCAAGCTGATGGCCGTGTGCTATCTTGATCTGGATAACTTCAAACCGATCAACGACTCACTCGGTCATGCGGCAGGTGATGCGTTATTGGTGGAAGTGGCGCGTCGCTTCAATGTGATACTGCGTGGCGGCGATACCCTGGCGCGCCTCGGCGGGGATGAGTTTGTACTGCTGCTGTGTGATCTGGAAGAGCCTGTGCAGGTCGAACTGATCATGTTGCGTGTGCAGGAGGCGATCTCAGCCCCCTTCCTGCTCGATGGGCAGACGGTAATGGTTTCGACCAGTATCGGGATCACTTTCTTCCCGGATGACAACTCAGACGGCGACACCCTGCTGCGACATGCTGATCAGGCGATGTATATTGCCAAACAGGCCGGACGTAACCGCTATGCGATCTTCAATCCCGACACGGATCAGATCGACTGAAGCAACAGCCCGCTCGTATCAGCATGCCTGATTATCGACCCTGTGCTAGAATGGCGCCGATAACATCCACTTACGCATTACTTATTCCACAGGTCGGTCATGGCTTCTGAAATCGTCTTCGGCATACATGCCGTCACATCCCTGCTCAAGCAGGATCCCAATCGCATCAAATCTCTTTTTGTACTCAGTGGCCGGGAGGATGCCCGCCTGCAACTTCTGTTGGAAGAAGCCAGCAAGCTGGGTATCTCGGTGCAGATGACGGCGCGTAAACGCCTGGATGATATGGCTGGCGGCGTACATCAGGGAATTGTTGCCGATTGCAAACCGATGCAGGCGCAAGACGAGACCTATCTCGATTACCTGCTGGACAATACCGATGAATCTTTATTGCTGCTGGTGCTGGATGGCGTGACTGACCCGCATAATCTGGGTGCCTGCCTGCGTACTGCCGAAGCAGCTGGTGTTCAGGCTGTGATTGCCCCGAAAGACAAATCCGCACCACTGAATGCCACTGTCAACAAGGTCGCCTGTGGCGCGGCAGAAACAGTACCCTATATTCAAGTTACCAATCTGGCCAGAAGCATGCAGAAAATGCAGGCAGCTGGCGTCTGGATTACCGGCACGGCCGGCGAAGCAGAACATACCCTGTATGAAGTTGATCTGAAAGGCTCCATGGCACTGGTTATGGGCGCAGAAGGCAAAGGCATGCGCCGTTTGACCCGCGAACATTGCGACCAGCTGGTTAAAATCCCGATGCTGGGACAGATCAGCAGCCTGAACGTATCGGTAGCCACCGGCGTATGCCTGTTTGAAGTGGTTCGCCAGCGTCAGGCGGTGTAAAGGTCCTAAAAGGTTGTTTTGAACGAAAGCGTAATCAGGCGAGGAGCACCGGGGTACAGTTTCGTGTTGTTGTTTCCGCCTGTGTAGTAGGTCTTGTCAAACAGGTTTTCAATGTTCATGGCGAAGCGGTACTGCTTCAGATCATAGTAGAAACCCAGGTCGGTGCGCGTATATCCCGGCATTTCGACCTGCGAAGCAGGGTTCACATTGGAAAACTGCTTCGACTGATAATTCATCCCCAAAGAAGCACCGACAGTACCACCCCAGACCTGTTGCGGCAGGTTATATCGAGTCCAGATAAACGCATTGTGTCTGGGGGCAAACGCATTCACCTTGCCAACCAGTGCAGAGTTCGGGCTGGCTGATACGACTGAATCAACATTCGCATATCCCACACGAATTTGCCAGTTTTCCACAGGTAGCGCCTGTAGCTCCAGTTCATATCCTGTGCTCTCAAGCTCACCGAGCAGTTCATAGTCACCTGCTGAATTTCGCTCAGTAATATTGCTTTTTGTGATTTTATAACCGGCAACCGTCAGATTCAGTCTGTCATCCAACAGTGCTGCCTTGATGCCTATCTCATTCTGGCTGCCGAGTTCCGGATCAAAGCTACTGCCATCAGCGGCTCTTCTTTCAATACTGTTAGGATTGAATGATTCAGTGTGGCTGGCGTATAGCGAGACAGAATCGGTCGCACGAAAAACAACCCCCGCCTGAGGCAGGAGCTTCCGGGTGTTTTGTGTTTCGTGGATATCCGTGTGTTTTTCACTGAAGCGGGTATGTTGCGTATCGAACCGACCGCCCAGCATAACCGAGACATGCTCATTCAGATCTACAGTATCCTGAATATAGATTCCGGCGTTGTAGTAGTCAGTTACGCGGTGGTTACCTGACTGAATTGCAACCGGTACGCCAGAGTCAGACATGGGGTCAAGCACGCTGATATTTGGTGATACATTGGCGCCAAACCGGATACGATTAAAGTCCGCACGTTCAAAGCCGCCATTGATACCGACGAGCAGGTTATGAAACAGAGCCCCTGTCTCAAATTTGTGCGACAGGTTGGCATCCACGAAATGGTATTCACGCTTATTAAGCTGATGACGGTCTCGGCGTCTCAGTGAGGCATCCGAGATATTGGCTGCATCGCTCACGCGGTTATTCTCATACAGCTTGCGCTCATCCTCATGGTAAACGCTGCGCAGATTCAATCTGAAAAGGGTGCTGTCACTCAGTTGGTTTTCCAGATGACCAAATAAAACCAGCCCTTCATCGTTATCCAGGTCGCCTTTCTTCTGATAGCGCGTTGATAGTGGAGCCGTTTGATTGATGTCGCTATTGGCGGCTACCAGTCCATCATCAGCATCACGGCGCTCTCTCACATACTCCATGCCGACCGTACCCTTTATCTCGGGAGTGAACTGGTATGTCAGAGTGGGATATAAATAAATGCTGCTGTCATTAACGCCATCCCGGAATGAATCAATATTCTTGGCGCTGGCGATAAAACGATAAAGCAGGTCGTCATCGTCGCTGGCCGAACCAGTGGTATCGAAGGTCAGTGACGCGCCATTATCTGAGCCGAACCTGGAGTTTTCGGATGCATAGCTACGACCGCTCATGCTGACACTGGTGCTGCTCTGTGCTTCCGGTTTTTTAGTAACAATATTGACCAAGCCACCGGGTTCCATCAAGCCATACAAAACGGATGAAGGGCCTTTCAATACCTCGACGCGCTCAATATTAGCTGTAGAGGGCGAGCCAAAACGCGATGCCAGGCCAGGTAATCCATTGGCCTGAACATTCTGCAGGCCCGATGATAAACCGCGTAGCGTGAAGCTGTTGGCGTTATTACCTGACTGGCTGAGGCCGACAATATAGGGGTACACATCGGCCAGAGTTTCTGCCTGCAAGTCGCGCATCAGGTTTTCATTGACGATATTGACGCTCAACGGGGTATCAAGAAGATCCAGATCTGTTTTAGTCGCCGTTTCGGACAGTCGAATATAGGGTGTTTGCTGGCCAGTGATGACTAATGCCGGTAGAGAGGTAGTATTCTCCTGAGCCCAGGCAGAAGGGAGCGACAGTCCCATGCAGAAGCAGGAAAGGTAGGTGTAAGGTTTAGATATCATCTTAATCCAAATATCAATATTAATAAGAATATAAATAATTATCATTGAAATTGTAGGTGAGCCAGTAACGACATGCAACAAGTGGGGGCTCAGAAGCGCTCTTCTTATCTAGCGACTGGTTATCCGGGAATTCACCGAAAGACGCTCATGAACCCACCCCTCGTTGGTCAGTATCAGCGTGGTGCGCTCCTCAATGGGGGCCTGTTCTGATTGGATATCTCGTGTGATCTGGCTGAAGTGGCGTTGCAGCACCTGGCTGTTGAGGGCCCAGTCCGCGATGCGTACTGCCTTATAGGCAAAAGAGACCTGTGAAACCTTATGATCCATAAAGTCAGCTGGATCAGAAAAGTGGCTGACAGATGTTACCTCATAATCGCCATAGCAGAAGAGTGTACCGCCTGAGGAAAACAGATGTTGTTCGGGCGCTCTGGTGACCTGCTGGCCAAGATCTGTCAGTACAAAGCGTGTAGCGGACTCCATTTTGGCAGGTTGGCCACGAAAGATAGACCTGCTTTCCATTTCGGTGGGAGAAGCCTCCAGCAGGCCGAGCGATACCAGCTCATTGAGGATAGAAGATTGACTGGCACCAGTGCGTTGAGATTGCGCGAGACGATAGGGGAAGCTGAGGCCAACGTGGAAGCAGGCAGGATGAGAGGTGTAATATTCCTGAAGAGCCGTTTTGAAAGTTGATTCTGCTGCATCCTGATGGCTGGAACAGGCCACCAGGAGCAGCGTACTCATTACGACAGGCAGCTTTCTCACTTGTAGTATCTCCCTATTGCGTTCGTACCCGCACTCCGCCACCTGCTCATCATCAGGCGGGAGCTGCATCCTTTTCACTCAATTAATCATACGCTTCCTCAATAATAGTATTCAATAGTCAATTAGGCTCAACAGGGGTCTGTCTCGCGCCAATTGGTCTGGGTGATGCAGGGGCAGCTTGTATCCTGCCGATCGGCTTGGGTGTAACAGGTGCTGCATTCAGCGTTCCGATCGGTTTGGGCGCGACGGGAGCTGCGTTTAAGGTGCCAGCTGGCTTGGGTACTACCGGTGCTGCATTTATTTTTCCAGCAGGCTTTGGCGCAACGGGTGCATTATTTATCGTGCCAACCGGCTTGGGTGCAACAGGTGCTGCATTTATGGTTTTATCAGCAGCTTCACTCGTCGCTCTGCTATTAATCCCGTTAACCGCCGGAGGATTATTCCCGCCGCTACCAAAACCCACTTTTCCACCATTGCCACCCATAGGAACAGCGACCTGAGGTGTGCAGCGGTGTTTGAAAACAGCGGTGTCGTAGTTCTGCCATTGGCTCCATTGACCATCTTGTTGGTTCTTGTAGCGCACCTGAACAAGCATGTTATGGTTATGAGTTGTTCCATTAGAAATTGCCATGTAAGAATATTTATTCTCAGACAGCATCTCCTTCAGCGGGAACGAGAAGTCGATATGGCTGCTTTTGTTGGCCTGAATCATGATTCCCTGGGTATCGAAATAATATCCGTAGTCGGCATACTGATTGCTGACCGCTTTGACGCGCATATCCATCAAACCATCTTTACCGCCACCCGTCTGAAAATTAACGCGGATCTTTGGATTCTGATCCGGCACACACTTCCCGTGGTAGTGCGGAATGTTGGCCATGAAATCTGCCTTAACAAGCTGGAACGGCAGATTCGGATTTTGCTGTACCTGGCCTGGCACACTACCGGCCAGTTGCGGGCTCAATACTGGATTGTTATTGATTGCCGGATCACCCTTATACATGATCTTGATCCCAGCCTGCTTTGTTTCAAAACCAACCGAACGCTTGTCGGTGTTATTGAGTTTTCCACAAATAGCACCGAGTGAAATCGGGCGATGCACAATAATTTCATGATCCTGCTTATAAAAATCGATATCGCTTCCATTAAACGCCTGACGTGCTTTTTCCAGCTCTTCGAGTGGATCAATGCGTAAAGCCGGATGTCCATTCTTAAGATTGGCAAGGGAGACTGAAAAGGTGTCCTCTGTTGCTTCTGCGATTTGATGTGCTTTATCGGTATAAGCCACATTAACTTTGTCAGAATGAAGCGTCCCTGTGGTAACAAGCTGCCCAAAACCACCGATACCGACATTGCCAAAATAGGCCCACGCGCCCATAAAATCTACGCCATTAGCCTTTTTGCACTGAACAAAGCCATCGATCTCAAAATGAACCATATTGCCCTGCACCTTAAGGTCCAGAGCATTTATGTGTTTATTTAATGCCTTGTTTTCAATGATAATATCTGGAGCGCGGCTTATCATCTGAGTAGGGGCGCGGTCCGTGATATCAACATCGACATTTTCGACATACTCGGAATTGCCCTCCATGGCGGCATAAACCTGATTGGTTACAGCTCCAAGGCTCAGGCCTATCGTCAGAGCGCCAGCGCTCAATACAAATGCATTTCTTGGTTTCATCTCAAAATTTCCTATTATTGTCATGGGGATATCCAGTATTTTCAGACAGCACAATATCCGTTACATGATGAGTCGAGGGTGGCGCGCAAACGGTTCAAATTTTTTTACAGCCGGAAAAACACAGAGCAGAAATCTGTGCCAGAAAAAAGAATGAACCGTTTGTGATTTGGCTCCGACTCAAGAATAGAATCAGCGATGGTTGGTCTCGCTAGTAACTGCAGGGGTGAAAAATGAAAAAGGCATTACTGAATGCACTGATACTGGCGCAACCTTTTGTGGTCTCGCTGGGGTTTGCAGCGGATGATCTTGCCCTGCTGGAGATATCCCTGGCAGATCCTCAGGCCAGTGAAGCCTACTTGCCACAAGAGCCTTTACGTTTGCAGTTGCCCGATCAGATACCGGCTGAGTTGTTGCTTCAGCTAAGTGTCGAGCTCAACAGCATTGATGTTACCGCACTGGTGCAATACGACGATGGCGCTTTACTGTTCACTCCAGTCAGACCACTGCCCAGTGGCCAGCACGAACTCAGGGTTGTGGGTTATGGAGATGATGGCAGTGTGCACGAGGTGGGCTACTGGCTATTTAACGTGCGTACCCCGGGATTTTTCCAGGATAGCTCACTGACAGGGCAAGTTGATTTAAGCGCTACACAGCGTTTGGCTGAGAGTAGTGACTACTCCTCAGATAATGCATCTGAAAGTGCCTTCAGCGCACAAGGCAGTGGCAGTTTTCAGGGATCAAGCACAACTGATATCGCCCATCTGAGCGGCCATATGGATATTCTGTACGCCGATAACACGGACTATTCGGCTTCTGGCAAAGCACTGGATCTGGGCACTTTTCTGGCGACTGCACAGGGCGAGCACTTTGGTGTGAATGTGGGCCATCATGCGGTGGCGAGCAGCGACCTCTTATTCGATGGCTATGAGAAGCGGGGCGTGTCGATCAACAGTCAGTGGCAGCCAATGAACACACAGCTGACCCTGTTCGGCATGAGTGCCCAGGACCAAGTGGGTGCCAGGGATACCCTGGGCCTGAACGACAACGACAACCTCTATCAGGGCGGTGTCATGCATACGCGCTTGTGGAGTTCAGCCAGCCATGAAGGGCATTTATCCGCAGGTTTTATCAGTGGCAAGCGTGGTGATGCGGGTTATGGCAACTGGCAACAGCAAGCCCTCATAACAGAGGGCAGCGGCTGGAATATGGCGCTGGATACTCACTGGTTTACACATCAGCTGCGGATGCGAGTGGAAAGAGCAGCAACGGATACAAAACTGTTGGGCATGGACGCAGATAAGCACTCCGACAGCGCCTACAGTGCACTGGTGGTGGCTACGCCAACTCTGGATGAGGGAGTTCTCAGCCTCGGTGCAGAGGTTAAACAAGTCGGTCTTGCCTACCAGAGCCTGGCTAATCCATTTTTACCCGCCGACCGCAATTCAAAAAGATTGTTTACCCAGTATGCTACGGGTAACTGGAGTGTTAACGCCTCGCTCGGCACTGAACATAATAATACCGATAATGATCCGGCGCGCTCACTCACCAAGCTCCACCAGGCGCGTGCTGATATCACTTACAGTCATTTCTACAGCAACAATGACGCCGAGGTAGAGCGTTGGCGCACGTTGCTGGGCTCACCCAGTCTCAACCTGGCAGTTGAACGTAACAAATTCCGCGATGCTCGCACAGCCGAGGGTTTTGCCAGACAGGATATGCTCTCCGAGAGCGTTTCACTCAGCGCGGCCTTTGCCGCCAGTCGTTGGAGCTGGAGTGTCGGCTCCAGCTATCAGACGTTTGATGATTTTACCGATTTCCAGAGTGATAGCCGTATCCACTCGGTTTTTGCCAATGCCAACTTTCCAATCGGCAGCCGCGTTACCCTGCAACCGGGATGGGAACGCCAGCGTATGCACAATCGCGATTACGATGCAGTGTCGTACAACACCCTATTCAGTCTGTCGAGCAGTGTTGTGATACTGCCAGAACGGCTCAAAGGAGAACTGAGCTTTATCAGCAGTGACAATCGGGCGCTCAATGACCCCTTTTATCTACAAGACAACCGCAATCAATATCTGGCTGCAGAGCTGCTCTGGCATGCCAAAAAGCCCAAACCCAATCGATTCGGGCTGGATGTTTCGCTCAGCCTCAGCAATCAGGATTACCGCGATCGCCTGTTTGGCGAAAACAACAATGACAACTATCAGGTGTTTCTGACCCTTAGAACCACCTTGCCCATTCAATCTTCAGGAGTCGCGCAATGAATACTCAGCGCATATTCAAAACTATCAGGGTTATTATCATGGCGATAGTTACCAGTATCAGCGGCGGCGTGTACGCCAATATAGACGCGCTCTGTGATGCCGGCTTCAACTGTCAGGTGATGGGCAATGCGGTGGTCGGGCAAGCGTCTGTAGTACAGATAATCTGGCGCGGTAGTGTCAGCTCCACGATTGGAGCGAGCGCTGGCGCACTCACCGTTAACTCCAATGGCGGCATGCTGTTGGCCAATAACCAAAATCTGCAAACAATTGGCACGCCGTTAAGTCAGGTGGTTAATATTCCATCCAGCTCGCCGAGTGTCTCTTTTCAGATTCAGGAAAGCCTGCAGCTCTCGTCCAGTGTTACCCAGCAAGCCGGAAATCTTGGGGCAACACAATTGACCTTCAGAAGGCAGTTTTCCGTGCCCGGTGGAAGTGTGAGGCAGGGCCAGATCACGATAAATCTGATGTCTGCGCCGACACCCACTCCGGTACCAGGTCCTACACCAGATCCAACACCAGGCCCAGCACCTGATCCCACACCACAGCCAGAACCCCAGCCCACTCCTGAACCAGTGCCGACGCCGCTGCCGATCGATAGCGCGGTGGATATTCAGCAGATGTCGCTGCGCTTTGATACCGGCGAGCAAACCCGTGTGCTGCAACCTGGCGAACCACTGGCAGCACAACTGAGAATGCGTTATCAGCGCGCCGGACTATTGCGCGCACAGTGGGAACTGGCGACACCATCCAGCACTGCGGGTGAGCCGGTGTTTATTCCACTGCGTCAGGTGCAGCAATACCTGGGAGGCGGGCAGGAGATCCTTCTGCAAAGCCCACCTTTGCCAAGCAACAGTAGTGGGCTTTACCTGCTGCGCTTTGTGGTGCTTCAACCAGCAGGCATCGAGCAGCCGCTGACCATACGCTACATGGTGGGTGGCAGTGCCGATCAGTCACCTGTCGCAGTCCGGGTTATGCGTCAGCAAGGTCCAGCCGATAATGCGTCACTGGGATCAGGAACCCGCTTTGAGTGGCAGCCACTATCAGGCGTACATGCCTATCAACTGGAGCTCTATGATCAAAGTGCAGCAGGGCTTGGCTCACCGGCATTGAGCACTGCGCTGACGTTTAATTCGGTGGCGGAAGTGTCACTACCTGTGTCACCCATTGCAGGCCTGCTGGTGCCCGGCGAGCAATCCGGCGCATCGCTGAGCGACATGGCGCGCGATCATCTGGCCAACGATAACCTCTATTACTGGCGCGTACTGGCCATTAATGCCGAGGGTTTTATTGTGGGAGCCAGCAGCTTGCGCGCGATTCGAACAGCACCCTAGCAGGTTGTTTGAACGCCATCTGCACACCCAGAACAGAGGCCTCGCACATGAGGCCTTTTCTCGCTTTTCCTTGTGGGCAGTGCATGTAACAATGCATCTGAAAGTGCATATTAAAACGCATGTTTTGTCCACAGGGAAAGGAATATGACAACTGAACAAGACTCTGAGGGGCTGGCGCTGTTACAGGCGATCGCCCGCAAGGACCAGAATGCCATTGCGGCCTTCTACCGGCTGTACCAATCAGCAGTTTATCGATTTGTACTAACGAGATTGAACGATTCTCACGCTGCCGCCGACATACTTAATGAGGTAATGATGGAAGTGTGGAAGTCGGCCGATAAATTTGAAGGCCGATCCTTGGTGAAAACCTGGTTATTCGGGATAGCCCACTTCAAAGTGATGGATCACTACCGTACGCAGAAAAAGCACGAGCACCTGGATGAGGCCGAAGATATAGCAGACGAGTCGCCGGGGGTTCAACAGGAACAACTGGTGAGTGCGGCCCAGGATGCCAGATTGCTGAAGCAGGCCATGTCCAAGCTATCAGCGGAACACCGCGAAGTGCTGCATCTGGCGTTTTATGAAGATCTCAACTATCGCGAGATTGGCGAGATCTTCGGAGTACCGGAAGGCACAGTGAAATCGCGAATATTTCATGCCAAGAATCTGGTGAAAAAACAACTTGAACGGTTAACGGCGGTCCCATGAGCAACGACGACAAATTGGTCCAATACATCAACGGAACCCTGGACGAAGCCGAGCGCGAAAAGTTACATCAGGCGCTGGAGGCTGATGAAGCTCTGGCCCGCGAAGCGGACTTTATGAGCGCCTTGCGCCAGGGTATGAAGCAAGAAGAGGTGACGCCTCCTGGAGAGCTGGGTCTGGCGCGGCTGAAAAAGGATATCAAACAATACGAGGAGAGCCAGCAACAGGCACCAGCCTCCACACCGTGGCGCTTCTGGAAGCCAGCAGCCATTGCCGCCAGCTTTGTACTGATCGTGCAAACCACCACAATGGTGTTGTATCAGGACAAACAGACAGATGCCAGTGGGATACAGGTGTTGTCTGGCCCCACAGTGGAGCAGGGCGGTGTGCTGCAGGTGGTGTTCGCACCCGGAGCAGAACTGGCCGACGTGCAGGCACTACTGATGGCTGTTGAAGGCGACATCGTGCGTGGGCCAGGAGCGCTTGGCCTCTATGATATCAGCCTGCCGGCGGGTGCCGATGTTGATCAGGCGCTGGCACAGTTGCGCGCCAGTGCACTGGTACAAGAGGCGTCGCTGCGGTGAAATGCAGAATGTTGGGGCTGGCGCTCCTGCTCCTGTCTATGAGCAGTATCGCCCAGCAGCAGGCGGTGCCAACGCAAAGTTCGAGCGACTCGACCTTCCGGGTAGAGTCGCCACCTACGCGTCCACAGCCACCAGCTCAGCCCACTGCTCAGCCCTCTGTTCAACCGTCTGCTCAACCCTCTGTTCAGCCCTCTGTTCAGCCCTCTGTTCAGCCCCGGCCCGCACCGTCACAGCCGACCGCCCCTGCACAACCGACGGCTCCACGTGAGGAGCCTGCGACTTCCACGGCAGCACCCACAACTACGCCTTCAGATGCCCCTGCATCTACAGCAGCTCCTGCTACAGCACCAGCAACGCCCGCGGTGCCCACGACACCTGCCGCACCTGAGCCGTTAGACACGCGCCTGTTAGATATGCCGCTGCCTGGGGTGGTTTCTGCCGCCTCTCCTGCGAGCTCTCCTGCCACTACCCCACTCAGCGATGACGACATAGAACCGGCACAGCTCCTGATAGTCACGCGTACCATGGCCGAGGCGCAGACCCTGGCACAAGCGCTCA
Organism: Nitrincola salilacus; assembly: GCF_046271865.1. Classification (NCBI taxonomy): domain Bacteria; kingdom Pseudomonadati; phylum Pseudomonadota; class Gammaproteobacteria; order Oceanospirillales; family Oceanospirillaceae; genus Nitrincola; species Nitrincola salilacus. The sequence continues at coordinate 4,025,581 of NZ_CP176580.1, read as the reverse complement.
GCGCCGAAGGCATACGCATCAAAACGCGTAAACCACTGGATGCACTGGGCATGGTCATGAGCGTCATGCGCATGCCTGCGGATGCTAACGTGGCGGACACTGTTACTCAGTTGCAGGCGCGTTTTCCCGATGCAGTGATCGATGCCAATCATCGCTATCAACTGCAAGGGAATGACCCCAAAACCTACAGTAGCCGCCAGATCGGCTGGCAGCAGCCAGCGCCAGCCTGTGTTGAGCAACTGCGGATCGGTGTGCTGGATACCTCAGCCGAAAGCACACATCCTGCTCTGACCAATGTTGCGCTAACCCAGAGCTCCTTTATTGGCCGAGAAACACCAGCGCCACGTGATCACGGAACGGCACTTGCCGTGCTATTGGCGGGCAGTGCCAATACTGAGTTCGTCAGTTTGCTGCCGGGTGCTGCGATTTTGGTGGCTGAGGTGTTTCGTGAAGGTGCAAACGGCCCACAAACCACCACCGAATACCTACTCGATGGGCTGGATTGGCTGCACTCTCAAAATGTGGATGCGATCAATATGAGCTTGGGTGGCCCACGAAATCGGGCCCTGTCCTGGGCTCTTGAGAGTATTCTGGCGGGTGATGTGACAGTCGTGGCGGCGGGAGGTAACAGTGGTGCCAATGCTCCAGCGGTGTATCCAGCGGCAGATCCGGGTGTCGTAGCAGTCACGGCTGTCGATGCGGCGGCCAGGCGTTACCGCCATGCCAATACCGGTAGCTATATCGACGTAGCCGCGCCGGGGGTAGACCTATGGCTTGCCAACAGCCACGGCAATGGCTCCTACCGATCTGGCAGCTCCTATGCCACAGCCTTTGTGACTGCGTTTATGGCGCTGCATGCCAAACGTGGAGCTACCATCAACTGGGCCAACAATACCCAGGATCTGGGTGAAAAGGGCAGGGATGATGAGTATGGCTGGGGCCTGTTGCTGTGGCCAGAAACTGGCCCCGCTTGCGATTAAGGCAAATCACTCTTTATTGTTGACTGTACAGTCGATTGTGAAATATATCATCGTACGTCATAATGTACATGATCAATATCCTGTACAAGGGGTGCACTATGGATGCCATTAGCTACACAGCAGCTAGAACCAACTTAGCAAAAACTATGGAACAGGTCTGCGAAGACCATTCGCCAGTTATCATTACCCGGAGTAAAGCTCAGTCAGTGGTAATGATCTCTCTAGAAGATTACGAAGCGTTGCAGGAAACCGCGTACCTCCTTCGTGTTCCGAAGAACGCGCGTCGTCTATTGGAGTCTGTTACCGAACTAGAGCAAGGTGGTGGTCAGGAAAAGGAACTTCTTGAATGAAACTAATATTCTCTGAACATGCTTGGGAGGACTATCAGTATTGGCAGAAAACCGACAAAAAAGTCCTGAACCGAATCAACAAGTTGATCAAGGAAATAAAGCGGGAGCCATTTGATGGTATCGGCAAGCCTGAGCCCCTGAAACACGGATTGACTGGTTACTGGTCTCGTCGCATCAACGAAGAAGACCGTATGGTTTACAAAGTCACGGATGACGCTTTGCTTATCGCCCAGTTGCGGTATCACTACTGACTGATTAAAGACTTCGTTCTCACAGCTGCTGAAGTATTTTCGGAACTTGCCAAAACCAATGATGAAAGTTGATAGAAAACTGCTCTGCTATTTTTCATACGTTTTATCATTAGTATTACTACTTGGTGCAGGGATTGATATGATTTTATCTTTTCGAGATTTTATTCAAGCTGGGAAAGGGGTCGGCGTCTATGGTGTTCTAATCTATTATGCAGCAGCTTTTGTCAGTTTTGTATTATGGGGTGTGTCCTGTATTTTATATAAGAATATCCGGCTAGCGATTTTATATTGGTTCGTGTTTGCCGCGCTTACTATATTCATTGCAATGCAACCCACATGGTGGGCTGTCCCATAAATTCTCAGCGACTAAAACATCAACACAGACTTGTGGCCTTGGTGTGCCGTTTTCCGTTACCGAATAGCAAGGCGCGGGTCAGGAAGGTGAACTGCTGAATAAAGCTCACCTTCCTGGATATGTTGGGAATACTACCAGTGCCACTACTGATTAAAACTGCTCTTTCACCTCTTCATTGTATTTCTCGAGGTTGAGCATCATGATCTCTGTCCAACTGCTTGTGTTGGCGATCTGAAACTTACCCTCTGTTCTGGCTTGGATCTTTTTTGTGTCCGATTCAGGTGAGGAGATAGAGATATTCGTTTCGATTTCTGAAGTAAGCGTTAACGCCCAGAAGCCGGGGTTCATCCATGACCAGAATTTTTCGATAGAAGTGTCAATTATGATTGTCTCATCCGTTATATCAGATTGATTTTCAACAATAACGTACCCTAGCTCAGACAGTGATCTGACGAGCGAATCAGTAATGACGGACTCAACGGTTCTGTTTTCTGGAAGCAGAATATCCCCAAGTGCTTTTCCATAAGAGTTACGCTTTCTTGCGATAGCCCGGTGCTTCAACTCCGCAGATGCACTTTCAGAACCACCAAAGCCCAATGATGGAATATCGGGAGTTGCTGGATTCTGTTCAAAGATGCGATTGTCTGTGACTGAGTTGATATAGACAGATTTTCCATTAGGTTGCTCTGTGCTGGCAGAGTCGGGTACATCCAGGTCCAGAACACCACGGTTAGTCGCGCAGCCACCTAAAAAGAGAGAGATTGTGACTAGCAGTAAAAGTGCTTTAAAGTGTGATTTCATTATTGCTCCTAAATTATGTTGCTATTTGAAACTGTTTTATCAAGCCGATAGTTTTACCAAACGGTAATCGTGGCCCATTCCCTTCCCTTACTGTCACGCATCAGGCAAGAGTTGCATCCTGTATCACTTACTGACTGAATAGATATCGTAAGCCATTACCTGCCGTGGCTATGTCTTCGGCTAGGATCAAATCGTAAAGCATAATCACCGCGTCGCAGTGCTGCTTGTATTGCGCCCGGCTCTGAAGGCCGACGGTCTCAAGATGATTGGCGGCATCGCCAAGATTCGTCACGATAGTCTGCATCAACTCCTCGGCTGCGTATTCATCGAGTGGTGGCGTTTCCTTCTCGTGGGCATCAACGATAACAAGGTTCAAGGCATCCACCATCGGCATCATCTCCTCATCAGACAGATGGGCAGAAGGATTCATGCTGCCGAACTGGTCCGGGTAGAGATTTTTAAGGCACAGAATCGGGTCTACCTGCTCAAGCTTAGCGAGAATATCAATCGTTGCTTTTGCAAAACCAATCAGCGCCTCATTACTTGCTTGAGGCATGGTGCTGATAGCGAGTGCCATGACATGCTGGGCGATAGCGCTTTGTAGCTCTGTTTCACCGGCGCCCTTACTGGCCAGCTCATCCAGTGCCACTATGAGGCTTTGGTATGTCTCGGGTTCGTAGCGTTTAATCGACTGAAATGCAGAGAGGCCCAAAAGCTCAGCGTGGAAATCGTATGCACTCTTCCCAGAGGAAGCTGTCATCACATCAGATGAGTTAACAATGTCATTAATGACATGAGCGTCGAGCATCTCCTGTTTAGTCGGATACCACAAATCATCGTGGCGAGCGCTGAACAATCGTTCCAGAAACTCTGGCGCAACCCCCTGGCGCTCGAATATGAGGAGGTCTTTCTCTTCTTCAGCAGCAACATCGGCATGTTCGGCCAGATGCTCATAATCCACGTGATATTGGTGAAATGCCAGGTTCGCCTCTGGTGTCAGATAACGACTATTGCCTGAAATAAAAGCCGTGGTGCAGGCGGAATAGCAGCCTGTCAGCGAGTAAGTATCCAGGCCATGGGCCAGGATAAGCTTGGATAGCTCACGCCCTTCGTAGATTCGCCCGCCGCGGCTGTCCAGAACGATGCGTGTAACGCTGGGGTGCTTATCGAGTAGCTTGGAGACCTCTCTGGAGATCCCGAAACCAAGGGTGCCCTGTAAGTGGATCACAGAGTTATCGTTCTTCAGCTCGAGGGTGTAGTCGTCATACACATCCTTCTCGAAGCCAACCTGATACAGATCCTTATACACAGGCCCGGTTTTGTACAAGTTGCCGGCTGTTGCGATAATGCTGAAAACCGCCATAACCTGTGCCGTGGCCGCCCAGCCGGTTTTGTTGGTTTGAGCTTTGTGGCGAATACATGCGCGCCACAAGCCTACTAGCTGCCATGGATAGATAATGAGCAGGCCGACAGCAATGTAGATAATTGTGAACTGAGCGGCTACTTGCGGATGATCAATGGGTTGGGTATGAGTGAACCAGGCTTCGAATGACTTGATGATGACGTTGAGAAGAACAACATTGACCCAGAATGAGATCGCCAGCGAAAGCTCGCCGCGCCAATGTCTTTTGATATAGTTCACGTGTCACGTCCTTGTGCCGAGGCCAGAAGTTTCAGCTTCAACCATCTGATCAAACCTGATTGTGCGCGGTGATAGTTCGTCTCCCTGATGCACAGCGACACGTCGTGCTCCGGCACCTAGAGCTAATTCTTTGAAAGCCCTTATCTCGATCAGAGTTAAACCACCTTCAGTCTTTTCCATCAACTGGATAACAACTGCGGGGGCAGGGGAGAACAGTTTTTTACCCAGTAGGGTCTTGAAGGCTTCCTGGAGAAATTTCTCAGCAACAAGGAAATCATTAAGCAGCGTGCGAGGGTGGGAGAAAGGGTTCACTACCACGGCATTCGGCTCTTGGGTGTTGTTCGCTTGGTTCCCAATGGCCGCAATTATTTTCTCACCCTTTGCATTGGTCACAATTTTGACATTTGGGACCTCATCGAAGGTTCTGCCTGTTGATACATCGGTTACTTTGATTCGGTGTTCCCAGACCTGCAGATACAGGGTTGTGCTAAAGCTATCAAAAAACTTTTTTATCATCGAACCTCACCGTAGCGGTTGTTATATCAGAACTTGAGGTTGAAAAGTATTACTAATGTCAGAGCTGAGAACTTTGTATATGTTTTGCTATTTAATATCCAAATCCCTGTACATCTGTTAATAGGTCTTTTACTTGTTTTGTAAGTCTTTTTTTGAACTCATATTCAATTTGACCGTGGGCTAGTCCGGATATGTCTTTGTTAAAGTAACTAATCAATACATCTTTCATTTGCTCGATAGTATATGTGTCGAAATTGGGGATGTAGTTGGATTCATACTTGTTATGCTTTATCTCGTAGAAGGATCTGACAAACTTCTTAGGAGCTACATCAACAGAAAATCTAGATGCTATTTTTTCTACAAAAATATCCAGTCTATGAAGGAGTGATTCATCATTTATCTCTGAGAAGAAAAATAGCCAGCCTTTGCATTTTTCTTGAAAAATGCACCCGGTTATTCTTAGGTTTAAGCGCCATAAAAGAAACTCTTTGCTCTTTAAAGTGGAGTATTTATAACCGGTAAAGATAGATATAATGGATTCTTTAAGCTTCTCTACTGATCCTTCCCTTGCACTAATCAAACCATTCTCAAACTTGTAACCTAGGTAGTCCAGTCTATCTCCAACATTTCCGATGCAGGATTTTTCCGGGATTTTTTCTGGATCGTGGATCTCTAAACCCAATTTCTTAAATTTCCGTATAATCTCTCCGGATATGTCGTGAGCCTTGGAGCGATCACAAAATATAAGAATATCATCAACATATCGATAGAACTCTATATCCTTTCTTTTATAGTATGCGTTGTCGATATTTATTAGATAGATTGCTGATAGGATATTAGAAATAGACAGACCTTGTGGGACTCCTATGGATTCAGGTTTATCGGATTTAGTCGATTTTATGACTGTAGGAGTTTGTATCGCCTCGTGTATAAATTTAATTATTTCTTTGTTTCGGATTTTTCTTCTTATTCGAGAAAGAAGTTCTTCATGTTTTATGGAAGGGTAAAAATTAGAGACATCTAGTTTTATGAATCCATCAAACTTGCCATTTAAAAGTGATTTGCTTACCTGGTTTATAACGCTTTGAGGTAGGTCGAATGTTACGACTCCATTATATCTTTCAATTAAGAATTCACATAAGGCTCTAAGCACTATTCTGTCCCTAATTGTTGGGATAGATATTTCTCTTGGGACTTTTCCTCTTCCTTTGCTTATTAGCTTTAGTTTATATTTTGTGAATTTAAACTTACCAGATGTAACTTTGTTACTAATAGACGATATTTGATTATTTTTTATTTCCCAAAACATTCTGTGGCTGAGGTTGTCTATGCCTGATGCTGCTGAAAGGATAGTATATTCTTGATATATGCGGTCGAGATTTTCTTCTGAATAATGCTTTTCGAAGTTATCTCTAACGGACATGAGACATCTCCACTATGAGAAATAAAAACAAAGGAAGAATATATAGTGAAAGAAATACTAAAAAACGTCTTAAATGATATAGAAAAAATAGAAACCATATGTATTTCGTTGGGTGTCTATCTAATTTTTCATTTGGCTTTTCGCTAGTAAGATGTGCTTCACATAAAGAAATATAATAATCACGATCTGAGTGATTTTCGCACATATTCAAAGCTTGTTCATACTCATGTGTCAAATTTTTTATTTCTACATCTGTACTGGATTTTGCTATATGATATAGTCCATTTAAATTTTCGTAACATTCCTTTATAAGTGAGGCCCTTTCTTTGAAGCTAAGTCCATTTATAAAGCCAGACATTGACATTATTAGTACAGAAAAAACAACCCAGGATATTCCAGAATAATCACTATCAGGATTGAATTTCAAATAATAAACGGAAGCAGAAACAGAGCAAAATGAATACCAGAGCAATAACAGTTGTGCCTGCATCGAATTTGAAAGGAGCCGCTTCTCTGTTTGAATTCTAGCCTTTCTAGTCCACCAGATGTTGTCAGATAGAGCCATTCTGTTTCCTATTTAAGATGTCCCAGAGTGCCATATATAGTGACATTGAGTACCGCCCTTGTCAGGGCTAGCCATGAAAGGCTAGGAGCCGAAACTCCTCATTGTTAGTTTCACCTATAAAATAGATGAGTCGCTATTACACAACTACACTCTGGGACAAAACCTTTTATGCCTCAAATCTCTTGAGTACATAAGCCTATAACATAATTTCTCTTAGAATGATGCTGAAGGCGTAATATTAAAGTGCATAACAGTGTATAAGCATGTATGCGCCCATCATGGACAGGAGCTCATGAAGTAAATTTCCTCTTCAATAAAATCGCTGTTAGCGTCTATTTGTACTTTAGTAAACGATAAATTCTAGCAAATGGCAAGGACAAAGGCGCTAGACTTTGTCTGGAGGCCTCAGCTAGCAAAACGAATAATCTTACGACTACTGCAATGAGACTGGCATATAGGGCTAATGTATCTTTAAATACGTACCGATAAGCCAGTATTACCACGAGTAATAAAGTCAGGCATATGTAACTGGCCCATGCAGCCTGTTTGGTAACATTGAATAACCCTGTGGCCGCTAAAACCGTTCATCCCGAATAGCTGGCATCGTTAACTCTCTGACAAAAGAGCAAGGTGACAGGCTCAGTAGGGTTCGAACCACTGCCACTACGTCATGAACAGGAATGAAATGACCCTCACCATTTTTGACAGCTTCCGAGAGGGGAACATCAAGCGCGTCATCCGTGTTGAGATAACCCAGCTGCAAACAGGTAACCGCCAGATTGTTTTTTCGATACCCCTCACGTAATGAGTCGGCAATGCCGTTCAATGCATGTTTGGACGCCGCAAAAGTGACCTCTGGCCTGCCAGCTTGACGTAGCGCCGAGGTAGAGCCCGTCAGAATGATTTGCGGCTTGCTGGCGCTTAACAGTCTTGGCAACAGGCGCTTCAGCAACAGGATAGTACTGGTGATATTGACGCTAACCATCTCGATGATTTGTGCATCAGTGTCCTGCTCAAACTGATAGGAGTCCTCAAACGCTTCCTCCTCCCAGATGCCAACATTGTAAATAAGCGTGTCAATATCATGGGGTGCGCGATCCGAGATCGCTTGCGCCGCTTGCATGGGGTTGGACATATCTGCCTCGATCCACTGCAGCTCAGCCCCAGACTGTACCTTGATGCCAGATGGTTGCCCGCGGGAAATGCCGATAACCTTATCCGTGGCATCTGGCAGCCCCTCTACAAAAGCGCGGCCAAGCCCACGACTGGCACCGATGATCATGATATTTGCCATTGAACCTCCTGATTGTTTTTAACTGCATTGCTTACCGATAAGCCAGCATCACCAAGACCAACGCAACAAGCCCCGGTGCTGCCTGGATATACAGAATCTTCTTGCTGGCTGTCAGCGATCCGTAAACGCCGGCAACTATGACACACAGCAAAAAGAACACCTGGAAGTCGTAACCCGCAGCTCCCTGTACAGCACCCCAGAGAAGACCCGCCGCGATGAACCCATTGTAGAGGCCCTGATTGGCCGCAAGCACTTTGGTGGAGGCTGCTCGTTCCTTGGTCTGGCCAAAGGCCTTTAACCCTGCAGGCTTATCCCACAAGAACATCTCCAGCACCAAAATGTAAGCATGAATGAAAGCGACAAAAACGACAGCTAGCGTTGCAACTATTGTCATCTCTTTTTTCCTTATTATAAGTGTTGGTGTTGGGAGTCGTTCGGGATGCGACAGATGGCGCACATGGCGGCCAAATCATAAGCATCAAATTAATCGAAAACTGGCCTGAAGAAGCTGCGCTCATAGCTCAAGATACACCGTGTTTCTTCAGCATATTTAAAGGCTGCCATACACTCATCGTCAAGCAGTGATTTTTGACGATACTCTTCATAGGATGCCAGACTGGGGAAAGTGAACAGAGCAAGGGCGATGTTGTTGGAGCCTTCGGATGGAAGGAAGTATCCGTGGTGCGTGCCTCCAAATTTGTTTACCAGAGGTATCCACAATTTTGCATAGTGTTCGAATTCGCTGAGTTTGTATGGGTCTATGATGTATTTCAGATAGCATGTAACCATTTTTTATCCTGCTTTAGATCTATATGATTGAAATCAATATTCGGAAATTGTTCGCCTCGGATCCGTTAGATCAAGGGTTCACATCATGCAGAAATCCACACTGTTGCTGTGACATCATCAGTTATTTTTCTCATGGTTTGCCAGTTTATGGATGGCTTTTCCATGACGTAAAAAATAGTAGGCTGCTACTAGAAAAATGACAAGCTGTGCCGTTGCTTTCGACCCCGCAGCCTTGGCAGATTTGCGCAGTGAGTTTACCATAGACGCTGAATCTGAAGAATTACCAGTAGTGTCAAGCATGTACACCAGCGCATAGATGTTACCAATTGCATCTGGAATAGAAATAAATGCAAGAACCAGCAGGTAAATTCCGAATAACCGTATGGCAACCCAAATCCATTCACTTTTACTCATTGTTATTATTTGCCATCTTGTGGATAAGTTTTCCATGACGTAAAAAATAATAGGCCGCTACCGAAAAAATCGCTAGCTGCGACATCGTAGTTGCTCCCTTTATCAGGGCAGCTTCGTATAGAGAGTTGACGAATGATGCGAGCTCTGAAGAACTATTTGCAGCATCAGCCATGTTGACTAACCCATAGATGATGCCTATCGCATCTGGAATAGAGATAATTGCAAGAACCAATAGGTAAATGCCAAATATCCGTATAGAAACCCAAATCCAATCACTTTTTTTCATTTATAGACCTATATTCTCATCATATATGGTTGCAGCATAAGCTCGGCATCAGGGGAGGGCTTCCACTAAAGCGTGGGGGAACTGCATGGGTCGCCTGTAGCTGCGTGTTAGGCACTTGATAATTCCCATCCGGGTTTAAGTCTGTACAATACTCTAATACCGCCTTTTTCTGTATTCTCTTCATTAAAATCAAAAATCTCAGTTGCGAGCATTAGCCTCTTTAATGATTTGTGGCCATATCGCTCTTTTAATAGAGCTATTTCTTCTGGCGCATGTTGCTTAACGAGGTGGCCGGCGACAGTCAGTAACGCCCACCCGTCAGACCTTTTGGTTTGAATAGCAATATCGCCAAGCAGGATAACTAGCCGACTTTGGCGTAGGAAAGACAACTCAATTTGCCTCTTTCCTTCTTCGGATAGAAGGAAGTCGGCCATTTGCTTCCTTCCCTCGTGCAACATAGTTGCCTTTGATTTTAATTCTGCTATCTCTTTTCTGATATTGTCACTCTGGCGATCGAGCTTTTTCCCAAGACTTTCACAGCGTTCAGCTGAGGTTGTATCGAAGTAAGGTAGCAAATGATGAACCAACTCATTTCTTTCAGCCACCATTCTGGCCAGCTCTTTCTTTTTTGTTTCAAAATATACAGAGTCACACTCGATACGAAAGCTAAATGAAATAAATGGTTCAGTTATTTCGTTAGGATCAGATTGGCATTCTTCGTAATTAGGATTAGAGCTTTCAACATATTGCCCGATAAGTGTTCCCATTGTTTGCTTGCCGATAGAGGCGGCTCGGCGTACATGTGATTCTTTAAAATTGCTTGCGTAGCCTGAAAAATTCCCATTAGTAACGATGTGCTTCAATAAGCTCTCAAGCTGTTGGAAGAGCATCATATTTCTTCCAATTTTTCTTAACACCTCATTTACAGAGTCTTCTAAGGTCACTTTGTGTCCTATCATGCCTAACGAGCCTGTCGGATTAGACATTTTGAAATCAAACCCCCCAGCATCAACAGCTCGTCCTTCATTCTGGTGATTATTCCCCGCTCGAACTGATGATATCAATCACCCATTCAAACAGCCTGTATTCAGTACGCGATGCGCTTGACGCAGCTTCATCAGCGCCAGCTGCCACTCAGTGACGCTGCTGACCCTGTGTCGCGATCTTCTCAATGTTATGCACCAGACAATACATCAACACTGGGCATTGACTTTGGTTCTGCCTCTTAAGGTAAACCGATTCAGCCCCTTGTTGCACTCCAGATTGCCAAATACCGGTTCCACAGTACCCAATCGCTGGCTGTAGATATGCCGCCCCATCGGGCTGTCGATCTTCTGCTTCATCTTCTCAATAAAGCCTGGAGTCTTTTTAGTATCGCCCAGTGTAAAACTGATTTGGCGAGCATCCGGCTGGTTCTCTCGCCGTAGGCACTGATGCTTCAATGCATACTCTCGGCAGTGCTCGCGATAGCCCTGGAAGCTGATCGTGTCCTGTTGTCAGCAACAGTGCTAAAAGTCCGTAAAGGGGGGTGAGGACGTTATTTTGGACTACAACGCCGCCGACTCTTGTCGTAAGAACTCCGCAGTGTCTTGCCATCAATCGCTATGATGCTGCCCTCTGTCAGGGTGTGACAGCTCTGCATCCAGCTGGGATGGAGGCGACCTATCACGCGTGCAATCGTATTGTGGCTCGGGATACCGTTATCAAAACACCATAATACTTCAGCCATTCAAGATAATTGAAAAATGGCTGAGTAAGTCTTGTGGATTCATAGGGATAGCTGATATGTCGTTGTATCCGCATCAGAGCATATTTTGTTGATTGACACCAATTATCTTGTATTTGAGTTCGGATCAAAGCCAGTGATAGCAAGGAGTTACATGATATTTCCCTGAGCCAACGACACAGAATGAATTGGAATCGGTTTAGTAGACTCTGTAAATACTTTGTGCCAACAATACGTATATTACACCCCTATCCAAAAGCACGTTTCGACGCCAAAACCTGAGGTAGGAGCCCAGTGCATTAGTAGTGCACGCTGGGATCTGTGCGAAGGGTGCCGGGTAACCGGCATTCCTATCGCGACCCATTAAACAGCATGCATGCAGTGGAAAGTTAGCAAAGCACCCTTCCTAGACAAAGATGTCACTGGCGGCGTTTACTGGAAAATTTGTTGTCGGAAAAAGTGAGTCGAGAGCACATGGCATGAATTTATTCGTTGTGATAAATTAGCCAAATTATCTCATATTAAGAGATTGATCACAGCCTCTCTATAATCGTTTTCAAAATTTCATTTTCGACTATTTCGATAGCGTCAGTGTTGCTAATAAATATAGTACTATCTGGCAGTATTGTTCGATAAATTTTTGTTATATTCTGATGAAGGTCTTCTCTAATAAAAATCTCATCATCCGGTAGAGTCGGGTGGCCTGCAAAGTTTTTTCTATCTTTGATTGTTTTAAAGTCAAGCTCAATGCAAAATATTAAGTCTGGCTGGAACAAGGCCTCGTAAAAGTGCTTCAATCTCTTGCATTGTTTGTAGTACTCATCGTAATGATATGCAATTGATGAGTGGTAGTATCGATCCATGATGACATTAATGCCTGAGGCGGTGCGCTGCTCAGTAATGATAGAGTTACGCAAAGCAACTCCGGAATAGTATGAAAGTCTATCTACCGTTTCTGTAGTAGATGTATCGAAGGTTGCTCTGGCTGCCAGAAATGCACCTTCAGGTGATTTATGGTATTCATATCCCAAGCGGTCTGCGATCCTGAGAGATAGAGTTGTTTTACCGACCCCATCAAAGCCTTCAATAAGAATAAACCTTCCCTTGGTCATTTTTTATCCTTTTCCTCGTTGCCAGCTTTGGGCTGCGAGTTTATTAATAATATTCTCAGAGCTTCAATAAATACTGCTGCTGCGCCGTGTTTATTTTCTGATCTGCTTTTATATATTCGAAGGGAAAAAATTGCTATGTTAATTAGTGCGATGCAGGCTAATTCTAGATTGTTTTTTATAAAATCGGGGTAATATTCTCCGTACTTGGTTTGATAGAAAATGTGAAGAGCTAATGCGCCCGCAGTAAACCAATTCCAAAAGCTTAAAAAAATATTTTAAAAAGAGATTCGTTTGTGGAGTGTTCTAAGCTGGCAAGCCACTCCCAAATGCTCCAAAGTGAAAAAATTCCAGCATAAATCAATATCGTATATATCAAAGGTCTATCATAAAAGATAATGCTCATTAAGTATGTCGGAAGTAGAATGATTGTGATGGAAAATCGAAGAGATCCCAATATAGGTTTTTTCTTCACAGATTTGTGATAGCCATACCAGCTTAATAGAATGTTTATAAAACCAAGGACTACAATATAAATATGTAGTAAATCAGGAAATGAATTTAACTTGATCCACTTTAATAGTGTCTCATTCAATGAGGTTCCAATTATTATTGCAAAAAGTGGGTCGATAAAGCGGCCGGAGGATGGGTCTATATCTTCTTTATTCATTTCTTTTCCGCACAGTATATTACAACATCTCTTACATAAATAATTCCTGATACAGTGTCTTCAAACTTCACGTGCTGGCTAGACACGGTTAGTCCGAATTTTGACAGCTGTTGCTCATAATTGATATCTGACATGTGTATTTTTTCAAAACCATTTATATCATCTTGACTAATAAATCCTCCTTCAAAACCAGTTTTCTTCTTGCTTTTATAATATGTGTCTTCAGTTGATAGCTGAATAGATACCAGTTTCCCTCCTTTTTTTAGAACTCTGATGATTTCGCTCAATATGTAATTCCACTTTTCAAATTCTGTAAAATGGCAATGGCAGTATGAATCTAGTACGAAATTAAATTCATCATTATTATACGGGAGCCCCTGAGTGATATCTGCGCATGTAATCCGTAATTTATCTTGGGGTTCAGTTATTAGCTTACTCTTGAAAATGCTTAGAGCTTCATCAGAGAAGTCAATGCATTCAACCTCGAAGCCATGACCTAATAGATGTATCGCATTCCGTCCGTTTCCACACCCTAAGTCTAATATTTTTTTTGATTCTTCATTTACTACGCATAGATCCTTGATTTTAACTAATCCGTGAGCCGGTTCCGTACGGGAAGATGAGGGGATGGAATTAATATGGCTGTACTCTAAGTTCCAGTTTTCTCGTGTGTTCATGTGGATTTCCCTTGATTGCTCAGTTGATTATTTTTCAAATTTTAGCTGGCTACAGCATAAAGGCCTGGCTTTTGAAAAATTAAAAATTAAGCTTGCTATCAATACTTTCTGCTAAAAGGTTTATATATGGATTTCCTCCTTGTTTTAGAGCTATTTCTATTAGATTTTTATCACTAAATTGTGAAAATCTATCCTTTTTTGACATGAATCTAGAGAGCATTTGAAACAATTGTTTGCCGCGGAGTTTTATTCCATAGTTTTCTAAAATCATAGTAAAAATTTCAGGTTTAGGATTTGTGTAATTTATTTCGTGTGAGTATGTTGGGCAAATTGAACTGTGTCCCGGTGGGCATATCCTGTTTATATGAGTTCCGACTTGAAGTGGTGCGTCTAAGCCATTTTGTTTTTTATCCAAATACGTTTCAACTTCAAATGCGAACCATGCACACACGATATTTTTTAATAGCTCATATCCGTTACAATCCTCAGTATCAAGGAAGCTTCTAATTCCTGACCCTGAATATATGTCATTCTCGATGCAGTAGCCAGACGTGAATATAATATCATTTCTATCTTGATTAACTCCCTCGAAAATATAGCTGTCCTGGTCCGCGACGAATACGACATTTTTATCAGAAAACTCAGATCGTCTATCGTATATTTTAAATAATGTGTTTCTGCCGCCACAAGTCAAAATCGATACTGGTGATGTGCTTAGTTGTTGTTTTATCCATCGATAAATGAACACATCATCCTTTCCTTCTATGACTATAGTTGGTAAGTTAGTTCTCTTAAGAGTGCTTACGAGTTCATCTGAGTTTGGTAATGATTTATGATCCATCAACAAAGCCTCTATCTGAACCAATCAAAATTTCTTTATCTTCATATTGTGTATAAATGAAGGGTGAATGTGTTGCAATAAACAACTGGTTATTGGTTTTTTGTTCTATCATTACGTCTAGTAATATTCTCTGCCAGTCCACATGAAGACTCAATTCTGGTTCATCAATAAAAAATGGACAATCTCTGTAAAGCGCATTGTAGCAGAGAAAGCTCAGCATCTGCTTTTCACCTGCTGATAGTGATTCTGAATTAATGCTATTATCAATGTCGCCGAGAGTTATTCTGGGGTTTAGTCTAATTCCTTTGTGCTTAAAAATAGTAACAATAATATTTGAAAGAACTGTCAAGGGTTTGAACGCCTCTTCTCTTACATTCTCGAACTCTGTAACATCTTGGTTTATTTTGTCTAATGTTGATACAGCATCTCTGAGATCATCGCCTTGATTTGCAGATGTGTTTTTATAACTTCTTATTTCTTCGAATATTTTTTCAGAAAGCGATTTTGAGTAGTTGTCTACCCTATTTGTAGCCATGCTGTGCTGTTTTGTTACCAGTTGCTGAATGTCAAATGTCGATATGGAGGAAACAAACTTATGACTCCCAACTGATAGCATTTCAGCATGGCTTTCAATAGCATTTTGAATTTCAGACCCTCCTGATGAGTCATGGATATAAAACTCTTCTTTTCCTCTTGTTATTCTACGAGATCTATGGCGTCTAAATTCTCCCATAGAAAATCCTCCTTCTATTCTTCTAAAAGTAGGGAAGAATATAGAGGTTTTTAACATTTCTATTGTTTCCTCATTTGCTCTCTGAAGTGCTTCTTGCCTATAGATTGGTTCTTTTTTTTCGAATATTGTATCACCGTTAGGCTTCGTTAGTGAGATGTGGATAAAGTCCTTTGTTTTTGTTATGTGCTTTTGTACAAATAATGTATAGGCGCTTGTTTTTATTTCAACAGAATGAAAATTAATTTCATCTACTGCCCTTTCAATATTGCCACTTATGCAAAACCACATTAGTTTTAAGAGCGTGGTTTTTCCTGAGCCATTTCTTCCAGTAATGATGTTTATATCATCATTGAAATAAATATCTTGACTATTGTTTTCTCCATTGAGGCCGATTATTTTTAAGCTTTTTATTTTCATGGATTCCTTTGATGATCTATCGAGCATATATAATCTAAGCAAGGCTACCTATTTACATGTATAATGCTAAATTTTAGTGGGAGTTGTTTTTTATTGGACTCTGATGCTCGTAAGAGTTGAGAACTAAGTGGAACAAGAATATTGTGGTTTTTACTCTTTTTCTAAAATGTCGAATGCTGGTTCATCAACTTCGATTGATGGATCTGGAATAGTAGTTTCGAATACTTCTTCAATGGCAGGATTGATTTCAAAACCAGATCTTCTTGCTGAAACTTTCCAGCTAAACATCCCGTGTAATGAGTCTGCCTGAAACGTCGCTATACAAACAGTATCTTCTGGTTCTTTGTAATCGCCTGGTTCACTATGAAACTTTTTGCTTACTAGTTTTATTGTCTCTGTTTGGTAAGAGTCTTCACCAAGGTTATATCTGGCTGTTGTACTATTTGAAACAATTTCCCACGACATATTATTTCCTTAAGGACGCTAATTACATTACGTTTAACTATTAAGCTGGTGGCAATTCAGATCTGGCCATTTCATCGGAAGGCCAGCATGGTAGCTGGCCTCTAACTGACAGGAACCGCCGCCGGGTTAATAATAAGCCAACAGTCTAAGCAATAAGGGGGCGGGCTTCTTTGGCAGAAAAACACGCTACCGCCCCGACGGTGCTCCATCACACTTGACCACTTCCTGTTTGTTTTCTGAATTTAATACATACAAATCATGTGTGCAATCAAAAAAAATGGTCGTAGATGATACGGTGTTATTGCCCGTTGTTGCGATAGCGCTGGTGCAGGATGCCGACACGCTCTACATAGGCGCGGGTTTCAGCAAAGGGTGGGATGCCGCCATAGTGCCTGACGGCACCGGGGCCGGCGTTATAGGCGGCGGTGGCGAGGGTGATGTCGTTGTTGTGTTGTTTCAGCATCTGGGCCAGGTAGCTGGCGCCACCGCGGATATTTTCTGCCACATCCATGGCGTTGTTCACGCCGAGTTCGGCGGCGGTGCCTGGCATCAGTTGCATCAGGCCTTGTGCGCCTTTAGGCGAGATGGCGGTGGCGTTGAATGCAGATTCGGCATGGATCACGGCGCGCACCAGGGCGGGGTCGATGTTGTATTGCTTGGCGGCGGTGTTGATCTCTTCCTGATAGGGGGTCAGGAACAGGCGGGTGTTGTGCCAGTTGATGCTGGAGCTGGGTTTGCAGGCGTAGCAGTCAAAGCGGATCACTTCGTAGGGCACGCCCTGGGGTTTTACGTTACTGAAGGCGAGCACGCCACTGGTGTTGCGGTAACGATAGACGGATTCCTTGCCATGCTTGCCTGCGCCGGTGCCGGCTATTGGTTGGCTGGGGATGTTGGTGAATTCGATGCGGCCATCGGGGTGTACGATACGCCGGATGCTGTCAGCCAGGGCAATACTGGGCAGCAGGCCCAGCAGCAGGGCGATCAATAGTATGTGCTTGGCGGTTGGTGTTTTGGGCAGCATGTAAAAGTCTCGTCTGTCAGGGCAAGTGTAGCGCACCTGACAGACGAATGGGGAGTTTCTTGAATCAGTATTTGCGGTTCTCTTCGGCGCTTTCTTCGAGTGCTTCTCCGCCTTTTTGAACATCTTTGCCGAAGCCTTCAACGGTGTTGCAACCTGTGACAGCCAGGGCAAACAGGCCAACCATTATGGCCATCAGCAGTTTTGAATAAAGTGTTTTCATGTGTTTCTCCTTTTACGCGTTTCCTTGATCATTCATTTGATGATGACTACTTGTGAGTTACATAGTCGAACGCTTGTTGCTACAGTACTCTTTGTACAAATTTATGATAGGAAATTAACAACATGCTGGTACTTATTCTCGGACTCCTGATTTTTCTGGGAGTTCATTCCATACGTTTCTTTGCCGATGACTGGCGTTCGCAACAGGTTGCCCGGCTGGGTGAGCTACCATGGAAGGGCATCTACACTGTCGTATCGCTGCTGGGTTTTGCGTTGATTGTGTGGGGATATGGGCTGGCCAAGGTCGATACCGTCTGGTTGTGGATTCCACCGGTGTGGACGCGCCATCTGGCGGCGCTGCTGCTGGTTCCGGCCTTCATCCTGTTGCTGGCTGCGTATATTCCCGGTTCACGGATTCGAGCCAAGCTTGGGCACCCGATGCTGGCAGGCACGAAGATCTGGGCGTTTGCGCATCTGATCTCTAACGGTACGCTGGCGGCGGTGTTGCTGTTCGGCAGTTTTCTGGTCTGGAGTGTGGTGGGTTTTGCAGCGTCGCGCCGTCGCGATCGCGCCGCGGGTGTCACTCGGGCACCGGGTAGCCTGAAGGGCGATCTGATGGTGGTTGTGGCCGGTGTGATCGCCTGGGCGGTGTTTGCGATGTATCTGCACGGGGTGCTGATCGGCGTTAAGCCGTTTGGCTGAACGCTTGGTTGAATGCTCAGCTGAGTGCTTATCAGCTGAGTGCTTAGTTGAAGGCTTGGCTAGTCTGCTCCGCCACCCTCAGCGTGGCGGATCGAGCTGATCACCCAGAGTGTTGTTGACGCGGAACCAGCCAGCGATGCTGTAACGATCGCGCCGTGTCGGCAACACTTCGTGCGGGAACTGATCACTCAGGAATATAGCCAGGGTGCCGCTTTCTGGCAGCACTCGCTTCAGTAGGGGCGTCTCTTCGCCGGGCGTCTGTTCTTCGGCATACAGCAGTAACTCGCCGCCTTGATCTTCCTGCCAATCATCGTTCAGATAAAACACCACGCTCAACACACGGTTGGTGTTGCCACGAAAGGCATCCAGATGGCGCTTGTAGAAGGCGCCTTCGGGGTAGTGGGCAAAGTGAAACTCAGCATCAAACAACCCCATAAACAGCCTGCGGTTGATCCCCAGGCGCAAAATTTCCATCTGCGCCAGATATTCTGCTTCGATGGGGTCTTGACGGGTCAGCCAGCGGATCTGGTCGGTACGCACGCGTTTGTTGAGCTGGTGCTCCTGCTCACGCCCGATACCAGCCCGTTTGAAGTCCTCATCATCCAGCGCCTGTATGCGTTGCTGCAGGGCCAGGCAGAGGCTGGCTGGCAGGGCTTTTTCGGCCAGAAAATAGCCGCGCTCGACCAGTTGGTCGGCGATCTGATCAAATAATTGGGTGGTCTGGTCGGGTTGGCTGAGGGTGTTCACGCGGTCGCTCCTGATAGTGCGCGATTTATACACCTGAATGTGTAGCCGGTCACTATAAATTTAGTCTGATAGAGCGATTTTCGTTAACTGCTACAGCAGTTCGAGCGCGCGCTGCAGGGTGTTGCCGATGCGGGCATCCAGCTTCAGGCTGACCAGTTCGTCGGCGCGTGTGCGACCGATGTTCAGTGTGGCGATCGGCTTACCCCATTCATGAGCGCGGCGGCAGAAGCGAAAGCCCGAATAGACCATCAACGATGAACCAATCACCAGCAGTGCGTCGCTGTCTTGCAGCGTATTCAGTGCTGTCTCGACCCGCTCTTTGGGTACGTTGTCGCCAAAGAACACCACATCGGGTTTGAGGATGCCACCGCACTCCGGGCAGTCGGGTACACGAAACTCACTGAAATCCACTTCAAGATCGGCATCGCCATCCGGTGCGGCATCGGCTTGATACTGGCTGTAGGCGGGGTTCAGTTCCAGGCAATGGGTGTGTGTCTCCATGCGGTCGCAGTGATAGCCGCATGAGGTGCAGATCACTTGATCAGATCTGCCATGCAGGTCGATCACCTGTTGGCTGCCGGCGCGCTGGTGCAGCCTGTCGACATTCTGTGTTACCAGCAGGTTGATATGGGCGCGCGCTTCAAGATCCGCCAGATAGTGGTGCGAAGGGTTTGGCTGCGCATCGCGGATCACCGGCCAGCCGGGAAGGCTGCGGCCCCAGTAGCGCTGGCGGGTCAGCAGATTGCTCATGAAGTCCTGATGCTGCACCGGCTGTTTGCGCTTCCATTCGCCTGTGGCATCGCGGTAGTCGGGTATGCCGGAATCGGTACTGATACCTGCGCCGGTGAGCAACATCAGTTTGCTGTGTCGGCTGATAAAGTCGGCCAGGCGCAGTGCGGCGTCATTGGGAGCGTCTGTTGTCATCAGGCTGCTCCTGTTTTCAGCCGCCAGCGCTTCAAGGCGTGATATTCGATCCCGGCAGGGGTGTCGACCGATCTATACAGACCAAACGCCCTGGCCTGCAGCGTGAAGGGTTGTTCCAGTTTGATCGTTTCCATAGGGGTGTTGGCATGCCGCGCCAGTGTCAGATGCGGGTGGTAGTTGCGCGTATCCTGCAGCACATCTATCGGCGCTACCATCTGTTTCAGTTCAGTGACCAGTTGTTGCAAGGGCTCGGGCGTGCGCTTGGGTGCGAGCCAGAGAATACCGCTGCGTGGCCAGTTGCCACAATGCGTCAGTTCCAGATCGAAAGCTGGCAGGGATAGTTGGTTGGCTGCATTGATCAGTTCGACCTGCTGCTCGTGAGCTACCTGGCCAAGAAAGATCAGGGTGATATGGAAGTTGGCTTTGGGTATCCATGACGGTGCTGAAGTGCGGGTAAGAGCGCTGCAGGTGTCGGCCAGATGTTGCTCTCGCCACTGGGTGATCAGTCGTGTCTGGTCAGCAGGGCAGGGTAGTGCAAAAAAGAGTCTTGAGTGTGACATCAGTGGATTTCCTGGACCGGCGCAATCCTCTGTTGCAGGGTTAAGTACGGTGTTGAATGAGGGTTAAGCTCGTAATATAGCACCGCCCCGGGTGGGGCGGCACTCTTTACAACAGATCACAACAGATTAATATAGATCAATCAGAGATCAGTTTGCGCCGGCAAACTTTGCTTTGGCTTCTATACGGCGTCTGTGCAGGACTGGTTCAGTATAGCCGCTTGGCTGTTCACGACCCTTGATCACCAGTTCACAGGCAGCCTGGAAGGCAACGCTCTGATTAAAATCCGGTGCCATCGGGGTGTAGCCCTGGTCACCAGCATTCTGACGGTCAACAACGGTTGCCATGCGTTTCATGGTTTCCATCACCTGACCTTCGCTGCAGATACCGTGGTGCAACCAGTTAGCGATATGCTGGCTGGAGATACGCAGCGTGGCGCGGTCTTCCATCAGGCCGACATCGTTGATGTCAGGCACTTTGGAGCAGCCGACGCCGCTGTCGATCCAGCGAACCACATAGCCCAGGATACCCTGTGCATTGTTATCCAGCTCTTGCTGAATCTCTTCAGCAGACCAGTTGGGGTTCTCTGCCACAGGGATGGTCAGAATGTCGTCCAGGCTGGCGCGTGGGCGTGACTTGAGCTCTTCCTGACGCGCAAAGACATCGACCTTGTGGTAGTGCAGTGCGTGCAGGGTGGCGGCAGTCGGAGAGGGAACCCAGGCGGTGTTGGCACCGGCCATAGGGTGCGCGATCTTGGCTTCGAGCATGCCGGCCATCAGGTCGGGCATGGCCCACATCCCTTTACCGATCTGTGCACGACCCTGCAGGCCGCACGCCAGTCCGTTATCGACGTTCCAGTCTTCGTAGGCTTTGATCCAGGCGGTGGTTTTCATATCACCTTTGCGCAGCATGGGGCCCGCTTCCATGGAGGTGTGGATCTCATCGCCGGTACGATCCAGGAAGCCAGTGTTGATAAACACGACACGGTCCTTGGCGGCACGGATGCACTCTTTCAGGTTAACGGTGGTGCGGCGCTCTTCGTCCATGATGCCAGCTTTGAGCGTATGCGTGGGCAGGCCCAGGGCATCTTCGATACGGCCGAAGAGTTCGTTGGCAAAGGCCACTTCTTCAGGGCCATGCATCTTCGGTTTAACGATATAGATGGAGCCGGTAACGGTGTTACGAACCGGGCTGTTGCCCTTGAGGTCATGCAGGCAGATCAGCGAGGTGACCATGCCATCCATGATCCCTTCAGGGATCTCGTTGCCGTCTTTATCCAGAATCGCACTGATAGTCATCAGGTGGCCGACGTTACGCACGAACATCAGGCTGCGGCCCTTGAGACTGACACTGCCGCCATCCGGGGTCTGATAGGTGCGGTCCGGGTTCAGGCTGCGGACGATGGTCTTGCCGCCTTTCTCCAGCTCTTCGGTCAGGTCGCCTTTCATCAGGCCCAGCCAGTTGCGGTAAACCACAACCTTGTCGTCGGCATCCACGGCTGCAACGGAGTCTTCGCAGTCCATGATGGTGCTCAGCGCAGATTCCATCAGGATATCTTTAACGCCAGCTGCATCGGTTTTGCCGATCATGCTGCTGGGGTCTATCTGGATTTCGAAGTGCAGGCCGTTGTTTTTCAGAACAATGGCGTCGGGCTTGGCAGCATCACCATTGAATCCCACCAGCTGTGCGGGGTCTGCAAGACCTGTTTCGCTGCCATCCTTGAGGCTGACCAGCAACTGGCCATCGGCGATCACATAGGCGGTGGAATCAACGTGCGAGCCTTTGGCCAGCGGCGCGGATTCATCCAGAAACGCGCGTGCGAAGGCAACCACTTTGTCGCCACGAGCAGGGTTGTAGGAGGTACCCTTTTCGGCGCCATCGGCTTCTGAAATAGCATCGGTGCCATACAGGGCATCATACAGTGAGCCCCAGCGTGCATTGGCGGCGTTCAGTGCATAACGGGCATTCATGACCGGCACGACCAACTGAGGGCCAGCCAGTGTTGCCATTTCAGGGTCGACATTGCTGGTGGTGGCGGAGAAGTCTTCGCCCTCTGGCAGCAGGTAGCCGATCTCTGTCAGGAAAGATTTGTAGCTGGCCAGATCAAATGCCTGACCCTTGCGGGCCTGATGCCAGGCGTCGATCTGGGCCTGAATGGCGTCGCGTTTGCTCAACAGTTCACGGTTGCGAGGGGCAAGGTCATGAACGATTGCGTCAAACTCGCTCCAGAATTTCTGAGGCTCAATACCTGTTCCGGGCAGCGCTTCGTTATTGATGAAATTATAGAGATTCTCTGCGACCTGCAGGCCGCCGATCTGTACCCTTTGGCTCATGATTAATGCCTCATAGCTGTAGCCTTTCCCGAGCCGGCGCGAGGCAGCTTGCTTCGGGAATGATAATAGATCTTGGAATTGTGCGTTGCGACAATAGCGCAAAAAGCAGCCTTTGTCGCGTTTTCGTGCCTGAACGAATCTAAAGTATGAGAGTCTGGCAGCGGTGTTTTCAGTGAAGTTCACTGAAGTTGTGTACAATTTGGATCTTATCAGAAAAAAAATGCGGTTACATTAGAAACTTGTTTGACCTTTCAGTCAACTTTAATGCGCTGAGTTATGCACAAGAGAGTGAACCTTCTGCGCCGGGCGTTATCTGTTTGTCATCTTCCTCACAGATCATGGTGAATATGGTATATGGCGGGAGGAGCCGAATTTATGCATTATCAGGATTTGAACATGGGTGATGGAGCGGAGCGGGTTAAAAGAGAGGCGGCTGTTTTTACGGCTGCAGGTGTGCGCGAGAGTCTGGGTGAGTTTGATCCGCTTGAAGATACCCTGTGTGGTCCGATGTTGCGTGACTACCTGACCTTTTATGGTCTTGATCAGTTGGCAGAGGATGCCGGTTACAGTATCGGCACGTTGTTTCTCGAAGGGGCCGAGCTGGTGGTTCAGCATTTCCGGGTGCAGCGCGCCAAGGGGACGGTGCTGGTGGTACATGGTTTTACTGATCATGCCGGGATCTATGTGCATCTGATCCGCTATCTGCTGGCACAACGTTGGAATGTGCTGATCTATGATCTGCCCGGCCATGGGTTGTCGGGTGGCGAGCCTTTGATGGTAGATGAGTTCGGCACCTATGTGCGACAGCTCGGTGGTTTGATGCGAGAACATCAGCGTGATCTGGTACAGCCGATGGTGTTGGTCGGGCAGAGTACCGGCGGGGCTATTTCAATGACGCATCAGATCGTGCAGTCGGATCTGCCGGTGGCGCGCATGATATTGCTGGCACCACTGATCCGGCCCAGTCATATGAAGCTGATCGATATGAAGTATCGCTGGTTCGGTTGGATGCTGAAGCGGATACATCGCACCTATTCAGACAATTCGGCTGATCAGGCTTTTCTGAATTTCGTGCGCCGCGAGGATCCGTTGCAGTATCGTTCAATCAGCGTGCGCTGGATAGGGGCGATGCTGGAGTGGGTCAAGTGGATCGAGCAGGTGCAAATACAGCAGGTTCGCCCATTGATTATTCAGGGCACAGCGGATCAGACGGTGGATTGGCAACATAATCTGGAGGTGTTGCGCAGGATCTATGCAGGGCCGGAGATTCATGTGGTTGAGGGAGCGCGGCATCATCTGGTGAATGAGTCGATCCCGGTACGGCGTGAGGTGTTTGGTGCGATCGGCAAGGCGCTGAAGGCAGTTGAAGGTAAGGTTTAAGCTATAAGGTAGTAAGCTATAAAGAGTAAGCTATAAGGAGTAAGCTATAAAAAGTTACTCCGAGGCAGCCACGCCGCCCCGGAGCAAGAACATCAGAAGAGTCGACGGCAGCGGATAGTGCCTTCGATCAGGTTCAGCTTGTCCAGCGCTTTGGCAGAGTGATCGGCATTGATATCGATGACGACATAACCCACCTTGTCGTTGGTCTGCAGATACTGACCGCTGATGTTGATGTTGTTCTCGGAGAACACGTTGTTGATCTTGGACAGCACGCCCGGAATATTCTCGTGAATATGCAGCAGGCGGTGGCTGCCAGGGTGTTCCGGCAGGGCCACTTCAGGGAAGTTGACCGAGGTGATGGAGGAACCGTTGTCGCTGTATTTGATCAGCTTTTCGGCCACTTCATAACCGATGTTTTCCTGGGCTTCCATGGTGGAGCCGCCCACGTGTGGGGTCAGGATTACATTGTCGAAGCCGCGCAACGGGCTGATGAACTCATCTTTGTTGCTGCGGGGTTCAACCGGGAAGACGTCGATCGCTGCGCCGAGCAGTTTGCCACTCTCCAGCGCGCCACACAGGGCTTCGATATCCACAGCGGTGCCGCGGGCGGCGTTGATGAAGATCGCATCCTGCTTCATCTGATCAAACTGAGTGGCGCCGATCATGTTGCGTGTGGAAGCCAGTTCCGGCACGTGCAGGGTGACGATGTCGCAGATGCCGAGCAGTTCAGGCAGTGAGCCGATCTGTTTGGCGTTGCCCAGTGGCAGCTTGGTGATGACGTCGTAGAAGTAGACCTCCATGCCCAGACCTTCGGCCAGTACGCTCAACTGCGAGCCGATACTGCCGTAGCCAACGATGCCCAGCTTTTTGCCACGGATTTCGTAAGAGTTGGCGGCGCTTTTCAGCCAGACGCCACGATGTGCCTTGGCGTTCTTTTCTGCCACACCACGCAGCAGGATGATCGCTTCGGCCAGTACCAGTTCCGCCACCGAGCGGGTGTTGGAGTAGGGCGCGTTGAACACCGCGATACCGCCGCGGGTTGCTGCCATCAGGTCCACCTGATTGGTGCCGATGCAGAAGCAGCCAACCGCTACCAGTTTTTCAGCCGCTTCGAACACCTGTGCAGTCAGCTGGGTACGGGAGCGGATGCCAATGAAGTGCGCATCCTTGACGCGCTCGATCAGCTCAGCTTCCGGCAGTGAGCCAGCGTGTGCTTCGATGTTGGTGTAACCCTGTGCATGGAGTGTATCAATAGCAGACTGATGCACACCTTCAAGCAGCAGGATCTTGATCTTGCTCTTATCGAGAGACGTCGTTTTGCTCATGTTCAGGCAACTCTTACTGGCTGGGCGGATGATCCGCCGGGATGATGTCAGGGCCGGGATTTTAGCACAATACGACCTCTGGTGTTGCTATTGCGACCTTTTTATAGTGTGGAAATATTCATCCTCAGATGAATGGAACTGATACTGAAAGCCGATCACACTCAGGTGATCGGCCCGCCTGATCAGCTGTAGAAACAGAGGTAAGCGGTTGTCTCAGCCACTTTCAGATCAAACGACTGATTAGCTGCAACGTTGAACTCGGTGCCGGCGGGGAAAGACTGCCATTCATCGCTGCCCGGCAGTTTGACGACCAGCTCGCCACAGACCACTTTCATCAGCTCGTCCTGGCTGGTGCCGAAGGTATAGTCACCTGCTGCCATCACACCGGAGGTGACGGGTTGACCGGCCGACTCAAAGGCTATGGATTTGACCTTGCCGTCAAAGTATTCGTTTACGCTCAGCATTGCAGTGTCTCCAGTAGAAATAGCTCAGGGTTATAAGGTGATACCAGGTGCCATAATAATGCAGCCGAGGTGTTGCTGTCATTGGCTCTGTGGTGGATTCAGCTGCGCCTGCTGCACGATAAAGTCGATAAAACTGCGGTTGGCACGGGAGATATAGCCCTCGCGCCGCCAGGCGAGTGACAGATCGAGCCACACCGGTTCACGAAAAGGGCGTGCAACCAGTGTGGGGTCATCGCTGATCACCATCTCCAGCAGGGTGCTGATGCCAAACCCCTGGCGCACGATCTGTTTGATCAATGGAATCAGGTTGGTCTCGAAACCGATACGGGGTGTGATCTGGCTGTCGGCAATCAGTTTGTCGAGTACTTCACGATGGAAGTAGCCCTCTTTGAACAGTACCAACTCTTCGGCCAACAGTGCATCCAGGGTGATGGACTCTTCACTGGCCAGCGGATGGTCTTCCGGCATCACCACCATCATCTGTGCGCGCAGAAAGTGACAGGCTTCGAGGCCATCCGGCAGCTTATCGGCCACGATCACGGCGATGTCCAATTCACCGCTGAGCAGCATCTGTTGCAACTTGCGCGTGCCGGACTCCATAACGGACAGCTGCAGGCGCGGGTAAAGATGACGAAAGGCCATCAGCAGCGGTGGAAAGTAGTAAGAGCCCAGCATGCCGGGGATGCCGACTTTCACCTCGCCACTTTGCAATCCGCTCAGTTCGGCCATGGCGAGCTCTGCATCGGCCTGGGCCTGCAGAATACGGCGTGCATGAGGCAGGAAGGCTTTGCCCTCGTCGGTCAGGCTGACCCGCCGCTCCTGTCGATGGAAAAGCTGCAGGCCAAAACCCTGCTCCAGCTTCTGAATCGCCATGCTGACAGCGGGTTGCGCCACATGGAGCTTTTCAGCTGCGGCGGTAAAACTGTTGAGTTCGGCAACGGCGACAAAGTAACGCAGTACTTTTGGGTTCATCTATCAATCTTTCTGATGGGTTTGATAATAACTATATATTATATTGATCCTGTGGCAATTGTTATGCTGTTCATCGTTCCTGTCAATCCGATCAATCAAGACCATCAATTCAAGACCACGGAGCAGACGATGATAGAATCCGACAGTCCACAATTCTGGCGCGCCACCGCGGCGTTGTGTCTGGCCTCCTTTATGGTGTTTGCGAACCTGTATGTGACCCAGCCACTGCTGCCGATGCTGGCTGGCGAGTTCAATATCACGGCAGTGCAGGCGAGCTGGAGCTTTACTCTGGCTACCCTGACGCTGAGTCTGTCGTTGCTGTTTTATGGCCCGTTGTCTGATGCAGTGGGGCGGCGCGGTATCATGCTGATGACTCTGTGTGGTGTTACCGCTTCCACACTGGCGCTGAGTCTGGTGAGCAGTTATGAGCAGTTGCTGCTGTTACGCGGTATTCAGGGCTTCTTTCTGGCCGGTGTGCCGGCGATCGCCATCGCTTATATGGGGGATGAGTTTTCTCGCAAAGGCTTGTTGCTGGCGGTTGGTCTTTATGTCAGTGCCAATAGTCTGGGTGGGATCGCCGGGCGTCTGGTGGGTGGTTTTACGGCCGAGTCTCTGGGGTTGTCTGGCGTGTTCATGATGATGGCGCTGGTCAGCTTTGTTTGTCTGGCGCTGGTGTTTCGTCTGTTGCCGGCGTCGCAGCACTTCCGGCCGCAGGGGCTGAACATCAGAAGAATTCTGGGAGATATCAGCGGGCATCTGCGTAACCCACCGTTGCTGCTGGCTTATATTATCGGTGGCTTTAATTTCTTTATCTTCGTCAATCAATACAGCTATATCACCTTTGTGTTGGTGGAGGATCCCTACCGTTTGTCCACCGCAATGCTGGGTATGTTGTTTCTGACCTATCTGACTGGCACTTTTGGCTCTGCCATCTCGGGGCGTGTTGCGCAGCGCTTGTCGCAGCCTCTGTGCATGGCGCTGGGCATAGTAATTCTGATGTGCGGTACTCTGCTGACGCTGTTGCCGAGTCTGGTGGCGATCATCGCGGGTTTGTTTATCAACAGTTTTGGCTTCTTTATCACTCACTCCTGTGCCAGTAGCTGGGTCAGCCATCAAGCGCAGCATGCCAAGGCCAGTGCGTCGTCGCTCTATCTGGTGTTCTACTATATGGGTGCCAGTACCGGTGGGCTGTATCTTGCACCCTTCTGGCAACAGGCCGGATGGAGTGGTGTTGTGGTCGGATCACTGATAATTTTCTCGCTGACGCTTGCCTGTGCGGCTATGCTGTTGCTCTGGCAGCGGCGCTCGGCACTTGTGAGTTGAACAGTGCTTTTTATACCTATTTTCTACACCTATTTTTACACCAATGATTTAAGGAAGCAGCATGGCTTATCAACATCTTTTTGCAGACGGTACTCCCTGCGATCTGCCAGCCGGTAAGGTGGTGTGTGTCGGTCGAAATTATGCAGAACACGCGAAAGAGCTGAATAACCCGATTCCCAGTGAGCCGATTCTCTTTATCAAACCCTCCACATCGCTGCTGGATATGGCTCAGCCTTTTTCGTTGCCAGAGGGGCAGGGCTGCATCCATTTTGAAACTGAGCTGGCGCTGTTGATCGGCAAGACGTTGACGAAAGCGGATGAGCAGACAGCGGCAGATGCGATAGTCGGCGTGGGTCTGGCACTGGATATGACGCTGCGCGATCTGCAGAGCAAGCTGAAAGAGAAGGGGCAGCCCTGGGAAAAAGCCAAGGCGTTTGATGGCAGTTGCCCGGTGTCGGCATTTATTCAGACTGAAAAAGTGGGTGAGCTGACAGATATCCCTTTGCGCCTGAGCGTGAATGGCGAGGTGCGCCAGGATGGCAGCAGTGCACAGATGTTGAACCCGATTGTGCAGTTGATCAGCTATATCAGCCAGTGGTTTACGCTGCAGCCGGGCGATATTGTTCTGACCGGAACGCCGGCGGGTGTGGGTGAGGCAAAATCGGGTGATGAGTTGCTGGTTGAACTGCCCGGGCAGCTCTCTGTTAATACACAAATCCTTTAATTTCTAATAAATAAATGTCTTATTCTTTCGTCTGTTGAGTCCGCTCCAACCTTGCCGGAGCACTGAGAATACTTTACATTGAGTTGACGGGTAACTGCACTTAGGTTTGAACGACAGGTGCGGGATTTCAAACGTACCCCGATAATGCAGCTGGGAGGCATGCACTCAATGGCCAGCCAACATGATTCGGCGTCTGGCACAGACGGAATACTCCTGCGACACAGCCTGAATACCAAGCAGGCTGTGGCTATTCTATTATTAGTGCTGGTGGTTGGCATCATCGGCAGTGTGCTCGAACTGTACCTCAACTGGCAGTCGATGCGCGAAGAGTTTGAAACAGATACCCAGCAAACTATCGAGATGGTCAAGGGCTCAGCCAGCGAAGCTGCCTTCCAGATCAATTCCGAACTGGCACTGGGTGTGGTTGATGGGTTACTGCAGCGACAGACCATTGCGCATGTTCGTATGACCGATAACTTCGGCGATGTATTGGGGCAGGGTTCCACTGAGCCTTTATCCACAACCGGCTGGCTGTCTGAGCGTCTGTTCGGTGATATCGTTTCCTATTCCGTTCCTCTTATTTATCACGCATCACCTGCTGTCAGTCATGAAGTGGGTCAGCTCGAGTTGATGCTGAATGCTCAGGAGTTGACCAGTCGTTTTGTCGAGCGGGCCCGGGTCAACTTCTATACCGGACTGCTGCGTGCCGTGGTGGTCAGCCTCAGTGCGATGCTGCTGTTCTATTATCTGATCACCCGGCCTTTGGTCAGGGTCAGTCATGGTATCGCTGCTGTTGATCCTTCTGAACCAGGCAAAGGCACTATCGAGTCCCATATAGGGCATGATAAGGATGAGCTGGGGTTACTGACGCGCAGCTTCAATAAGCTGCTGACTGAGTTTCAGCGAGGGCTGGAGCAGAGAGATACGGCGCAGCGTGAGCTGAAAAAACTCACCGAAGGGCTGGAGCAACTGGTTGAAGAGCGCACCCATGAGTTGCAGGTGACGCTGGAGTCGCTGGCACGGGAAAAGGATGAAACGGAGCAGGCTTTCAGCCGTCTGGATGAGGCGCATAAAGAGCTGGATCGCACTAATAGACTGCTGGTCGAAAGTATCCAGTATGCGCGGCGTATTCAAACCGCGCTGCTGCCTGATAAGCAGGCGCTGGGTGGGCAGTTGCGCGAGATTCATGTCTGCTGGGAACCACTGCATCTGGTTGGTGGAGATTATTTCTGGCTCGAAAATATTAACGGTCGCAGTTTTATGGCTATTATTGATTGTACGGGGCATGGAGTTCCCGGTGCATTCATGACGCTGGTAGTGGCCTCTGCGCTGGATCAGATACTGCACAAGAGTCATGAATGTCGACCGGCTCAGGTGCTGTTGCAACTGGATGATGCAGTGCGCGCAAGGCTGCGGCAGGACCGGCCGGGATCTGATTCGGACGATGGTCTGGATGCCGCGATCTGTGTCTGGGATCCGGCGCTTTCCACCGTGACTTTTGCCGGAGCGAATCTGCCGCTGATCTATGTGCAGAATAAACAGGCAATTTCGATACGCGGAGATCGGATGAGCCTTGGTTATCGTACGCAGGCGGTTCCTGAGTCTTTTCAGGAGCATGTAGTACCTGTCAGCGAAGGGATGTCGTTTTATATGCTCACCGATGGGATGCATGATCATATCGGTGGGGAAAGAGGCCGTTTGCTGGGGCGCAAGCGACTCACTCAGGTCATTGAAGAGCACTCGGATATGCCAATGGCCGAGCAGTTGTCGACCATTGAAGCGTTCCTGTCGCAATACCGTGGTCAGGAACCGCGTCGGGATGATATGACATTAATAGGTTTTACACCCTTGTAGAACCAACGGGAGCGACGATGAAACACTGGCTGCTGGTGCTGTTCAGTTGTGTGATGATTCAGACGGCTGTAGCGGTAGAGATAGACGACCTCACCTTTGTGACCGAGGAGTATCCGCCGGTCAATTTTCAGCAGGATGGACGTCTGCAGGGGATATCTGTGGATATGCTTGAGGCGATGTTGATCCATCTCAATGCTGAAGCCCGGCGCGAGGATATCCAGTATCTGCCCTGGGCGCGTGGATATGAGATGGTGCAGCGTTTACCCAATACCGTTCTGTTTGCCACCACGCGTACTGACGCACGTGAAAAGTTGTTCAAATGGGTGGGCCCGATAGTGCTCAGCCGTAATGTTCTGCTGGCACGAAGAGATAGTGAGCTCAGCGTGTCATCCATTGATGATCTGAATGGACAGGCTTTGCAGATCGCGGTGATCCGCGAGGATGTTGCCGAGCAGTTGCTGCTGGAGTACGGCACTGAGCCAGATTTGGTCCGCTGGGTGGCTTCGAACGACAGTGCTGCGCGCATGTTGCATGCCGGACGCATTGATCTGTGGGCTTATGGCGAGGATGTGGCGCTGTGGCGAATGCGTGAGCTGGGGTATGAGACCGAGGAGTTTGAAGTGGTGCATGTGCTGGATGAGTCACCTCTGTATTACGCATTGCACCCGGATACTCCGGATGAAATTGTTAACTCCCTGCAAGGGGCGTTGGATCAGTTGAGGGAGTCAGGTGAAGTGGAAAAAATCCTGGCGCGTTATCGTTGATTGAAACGGGCCGTGGCTGCATTCAGGTTCGTTGACTATACTCATTAACAGCTTTCCCATGTTGTGGTGCCTCAGTACGACTTATGTACAGTAGAAGGTACCACCGGCTTGTTGGAAAAGTGAGGGCATAATGCTGGCGTCTTATTATCAGAATTTCAAACAGGAACTGGATGTTCAGGGAGTAGTGTTGTGTTACTCCGGTTATGTGTCAGAAAAGGTGCTTTATAGCCTCGGCGATATTCTGCGCCGCAAGATGGAGTCTGAGGATACCAATCAGGCGAAGCGTCTTTTTTCGGTGTTTGTTGAGCAGGTGCAGAACATTATTCGATATTCAGACGAGCGTCTGACATCGAGCAGTCCCGGAGCGGATGCGGTCAGTTCGGGGCTGGTGTTAGTCGGGGCGGAAGAGGGCGGTTATTTTGTCGTCTGTGCCAATGTCCTGGATGTTAACAAGGTGGCGGATCTGAAGCAGCGGCTGGAGCAGCTGCGCGCAATGGATAAGGACGAGCTTAAAGCGCACTACCGAGAAAAACTTCGATCACCCTCGGAAGAGGAGAGCCAGGGTGGTTCGATAGGGTTGATAGAGATCGCCAGACGATCCAGCAAACCCATAGAGTTCGATTTTCTGGAACTGCAGAATCGAACTTCATTTTTCTGTCTTAAAGCCTTTATCTGAAGCGACTGAGCCTATGGACATGATCAAGATTGAAGCAACTGAGCGTTCTCCTCGGGTCGAGTTTGACTTCAGTAGCGGTAGTTTCCTGATGGCGGGAGAGTCTTTTCCCGAAGATGCCGCAGCCTTTTTTGGCCCGTTGCTCGAATCGATGCAGATTTGGCTTGCCGATGCCCATGACACCCGTGTGCAGTTTGATCTGCATATGATCTATTTCAATAGCTCCAGTGCCAAGGCGCTGATGAATCTGTTCCAGTTGCTGGAGGATGCGGCCAGAAATGGCAGGCCTGTGACTATTCACTGGCATTACGAGAGCGAGGACGAAACCATGGAGGAATTTGGGGAAGATTTTTCTGAGGATTTTGAATATGCCAGCTTTGTTCTGCGTGTAACCGAGTCATGAACAAGACAGACGATCCTCATAGCAAACCGGCGGACTTCAGCCTCTTCTTCAATGAAGAGCGGGTGATCGACGAGGCCGCGGCCATTCTGGAAAAACTGGATGATGTGGCGCATGGCGTGCGCTCGCTGGCCGAAGCCTACAGCCAGGCTTATCGAGAGCAGCGACGCATGGTGCGCTTGTCCGACAGAATGCAGTTGCAACTGCAAAGCGCTAATCATGCCCTTGCCGATCAGGCAAAGGAGTTGAGCCAGCTTAACGAGGCGTTGCAGCGTGAGGTCGAGGAACGCGAAAAACTGACGCAGGAGCTCAAAACTCTGGCCTCAGTGGATGAGCTGACCGGAACCAGCAATCGTCGTCATTTTTATGAGCTTGCCAACTATCAGATCAAGCGCCATCAACGCTATCAGTTGCCGATGGCGTTGTTGATGCTCGATCTGGATCATTTCAAGTTCATCAATGATGCACATGGTCATCAGATGGGAGACAAGGTGCTTAAACGCTTTGCCGACACTCTGTTGTCGCTGCTGCGCAATGTCGATATTGTTGGGCGTATCGGAGGCGAGGAGTTTGGGGTGCTGCTTCCCGAGTGTGAAGAGGGGGACGCGCTGAATAAAGCTGAGCAGATCTGTGCACGCTTCGATGCCATGTCAATGGAGATCGAAGGACAGCGGCTTGGTTTGACGATCAGCATCGGTATCAGTGTGTTGTCTGATGATGAGACCATAGATCAGGTGCTGGATCGAAGCGATCAGGCGCTCTATGCCGCCAAGCGCGCTGGCCGAAATCGCGTCTGTGTATGGAGCCCCGCGTTGAAAGACTGCAAATAGCGATCTATTAATAACCACGTCTTAATAACCATTCCTTCAACAGCTATACCTAAATAGTAAAACTGCATAATAGCCTGCCTGTTCATAATCTGTTAGCCTAAGGTCTAATGATCGAAAGGATACTGGCGAAGTCAGGCCACAATGTATATCTTCAATCTACTCTCTGAATAATCATAATAATATTGATGCTACTCAAGGATCGGGTATGCAGTCAGGTTTAAGCTCACATGCTGACCGGCTGACAAGCCAGGAGAACGAGGTTTGAGTACTAGAGGTATTAGTAGAGGTATCCAGCATAAGCTGATCGTCGCGGTCGCTGTGTCGAGTCTGGGTACGGCTTTTCTGGTCGGTTTGCTGACCACCTACATACTGTTTTTCAGCTCTGCCCATGCCAGCATTCTGGCTGGACAGGTGGAAGTGATGGGTTTCATGGCTCTGATGCCACTGCTGACATCCGGCTCCTATATGGGGTTGCTGATGCTGGTGGTTTTATCCATGGCTCTGCTCACACTCTTCATGATCCGCCCTCTTACCCGCCAGTTGCGCTCAGCCGCCGAGCAGCTTGATGTGATCACTGCGTCGCACGAGCGTATCCATGAGTTATCCAACTATGATCAGCTGACAGGCCTGCCCAACTGGCGAAGTCTGTATGACCAGCTCAATCTTGCCATTGATGCCCGATCTGATTACCACCAGGAACAGGTGGCATTGCTGTTTATGAATCTGGATCGCTTCAAGGTGATCAACGAGAGCCTGGGGCATGCGGCGGGTGATCAACTGTTGATTGAGGTGGCCAATCGCCTGAAATGCTGTCTGGGTGAGCAAGATGTGCTGGCGCGCGCTGCCGGTGACGAGTTTCTGATTTTGACGCGGGTGAAGGATCGAGCCCGGATAGAGCAACTGGCCAGTGATATTCTGGCACATCTGCATGCGCCGTTTTCCATAGCGGGACATCAGCTTTATGTTGCGGCCACCATTGGTATCAGTGTCAGCCCGGATCACGGTGAGGATACCGATCTACTGCTCAAGCATGCGGATACGGCAATGATCAAGGCCAAGGCGCAGGGTCGCAACAGTTATCAGTTCTATTCACCCGAGATGTCGGTGATCAGTCAGGAACGTTTCACGCTTGAGCATGATCTGCGCCATGCCATCAGTCGCGGTGAGCTGGAGTTGCACTATCAGGCACAGGTGCTGTTTGACGAGGGGGTGCCGGGAGGTGTTGAAGCTTTGTTGCGTTGGCATCATCCCACCCGTGGCATGGTACCGCCGGATCAGTTTATTCCGCTGGCTGAGGAGTCGGGTCTGATCAATGAGATCGGGCTCTGGGTGCTGCAGCAGGCGTGTCAGCAGGCACGGCAGTGGCTAGACAGTGGTTATCCGATCAGAGTGTCGGTGAATCTGTCGTGTATTCAGCTGCAGCAGGACAATATCGTTGAGCTGGTGCGCGACACTCTGCGCCAGGCGAGTCTGCCGGCCTGTTATCTTGAGCTTGAGCTGACAGAAAGCTGCCTGCTGAAGGATTTTGAACGCAGTGCCAGATCGCTGCGCAAGCTCCGGCTGCTGGGTGTCAGTCTGGCGATGGATGATTTCGGGACTGGTTACTCATCGCTCAGCTATCTGAAACGCTTGCGTCTGCACCGGCTGAAGATCGATCGCAGCTTTGTCACGGGGCTTCCTGCAGATCAGGGAGATCTGGCAATCGTCAGCACCATTGTGGCGATGGCCAGAAGCCTTGGTCTTGAAGTGGTAGCCGAAGGGGTGGAAACAGAGCAACAGCGTATCAGCCTGTCGCAACTGGGGTGTGATGAATATCAGGGCTACCTGTTCAGTAAGCCCCTTTCTGCAGGTGATTTTGGTCAGCGCTTTCTGACGGCTGCGCAGGTTCAACTCTCTAGTTGAGAGGTGACAGTTGAGAGGACACAGTTGAGAAATTAAAGCGTGTAGCCTCGCTGCTTCTGATAGTGACTCTCCTGCTCTTCGTGCATCTGTTTGGCCTCGGTGCAGAGTTCGGCCGTTGGACGCAGCAGCAGCCGTTTAAGGCCAATAGGGGCGCCAGTCTCAAGGCAGTAGCCATATTCACCCTGCCGAATCCGATCCAGTGCCTTGTCGATCTTACCCATCAGCTTGGTTTCGCGCTCAGCCTGACGCAGTAAAAGCCGCAGCTCCTCTTCAACGATGGCGTGATCGGCTTCATCGCCTGCATTGTCCTGTTGCGTCATCTCCTCTCTGACACTCTTCAGGTGTTCTTCAACTTCGGTGCGCTGTTGCTGCAGATACTGTGTAAAAAAGCGCAGCTGCGCGTCGTTCATGTAATCGCTTTCTGGCATTGCCAGAAGCGCGTCGCTGGTGAGTTCTGTCTGGACTGCTGTCATATCGCTACCTCAGGAAAGTTGTCCATGAACCATCGTTACAGTATAACCGAACTATTTGATTGCGCCGGTTACCTTTTACTATGAGCCAATGTGGGTCATACGGACATCAACGAACGTCCAGTTAAGGTAGACTAGCCAGAACCTTTTGTCGACTGAATCGCCGTTAACCGTACTTTGGAGTGCTTATGCTTTGGTACAAAATGTTTCATATTCTGACTATGACCAGTTGGATGGCGGGAATCTTCTACCTGCCTCGTATCTATGTGCATTATGTGGAGGGTGTGGCAGCCGGGGAAGATGTCAGGCGACTGCAGATCATGGCGCGTAAGCTGTTCGGGTTCATGACGGTGATGGCGGTGTTGACGCTGGGGCTGGGGATGTGGCTATGGATGGCTTACTGGCGCGGTGCGGGTGCCTGGATTCATGCCAAGCTGTTGTTCGTGCTGTTGCTGATCGGTTATCACGTCTGGTGCTATGTGTATCTGAAGCGGATGCAGCAGAACAATCTGCACTTGAGCAGTCGTCAGTTGCGTCTGTTCAATGAGTTGCCGCTGCTGGTGTTTGTGCCGATTCTGATTCTGGTGGTGATCAAGCCTTTCTGACAGGTGTTTCTGCAAGAGTGATCAGCCGGTTGATGCGGGCTTCGAGCCTGTCAACGGCTTCTCTTGTTTCGCCGACCTCTTCGATAAAACCTTCTATCTCGGCGCGTGGTGGTATTACACGCGCCTCTTCCTGCAGAAATTCGGTCATGTTCAGCGTCAGGCTCTGGCTGCTTTGCTGAAGAAATTGCTTCTGTGCCCGAAAGAGTTCTGCCAGAGGGTGCGCGAGGGTATCGCCGACCAGATCACCCAGCCACTCCTCCCAGTCGATCGCAAAACCGGCCAGCGCTTTCTTGAACTCGCTTGCCAGTGCCTGATCGCCCTCGACCTCTACCCCTTTGCCAAACAGCAGATCGCGCGAGTTTTCGCTCTGCGCCATCTGCAGCAGGCTGGCACCGGAGCCGCGCAGGATCAGGTCGGGTTCGGTTTCAAAATGGCTGAGCAGGTCGATACCTTTGCCGTGTGGCAGCAGATAGATCCACTGCTCGGGCTCGGTGATCTCGATACGGATCACCTTGCTACTGAGGCGGTCCAGCCGTGCCAGTGTCTGAGGATCCTGGCGCAGCAGCAGATTGAGGCTTTGCTCAGCAGTATCGAGCAGGGCGGTCTGGATCATCTGCACGGCCATCGGTGGTTCCTCTTGTTTGGACGAGGGAGGGCTATCGTTGATAAGTTATCGGATCTCAGGGCTTGATGCCGGTATGCAGCGCAACGATGCCGCCGGTCATGTTTTCATAACGGCAATTGACGAAGCCTGCATCCACCATCATCTCTTTCAAGGTTTCCTGATCCGGGTGCATGCGGATCGATTCGGCCAGGTAGCGATAGCTTTCTGAGTCCTTGGCGATCAGTTGGCCCATTTGTGGCAGGATGTTGAAAGAGTAGAAATCATAGAGCTTGGTCAGGGCTGGGTTCTCGGTTTTGGAGAACTCCAGAATCATCAGCTTGCCGCCGGGCTTGAGGCAGCGCAGCATGGAGCGGATCGCCTTGTCCTTGTCGGTGACGTTGCGCAGACCAAACGCAATGGTGATGATATCGAAGCTGTTGTCTTCAAACGGCAGCGCTTCGGCATTCGCCTGTACATATTCGACATTACCGGCAACGCCTGAGTTGATCAGCTTGTCGCGTCCGACATTCAGCATCGATTCGTTGATATCGGCCAGGATAACCTTGCCTTCTGGACCAACGATCCGGGAGAATTTTTTTGTCAGATCGCCCGTGCCACCGGCGATATCCAGCACCTTGTGGCCACGGCGTGCGCCGCTTCGCTCAATGGTGATGCGTTTCCACAGACGGTGAATGCCGCCGGACATCAGGTCGTTCATCACATCATATTTGGCCGCAACGGAGTGAAAAACATCGGCAACATGCCGGGTTTTCTCCTCCAGAGGTACGCTCTTGAAACCGAAGTGGGTGGTGTTGTCTTTATTCTGCTCGCTCATGATCGCTGCATCGGATAAGTGAATTCAGGCCATTGTAAACCAGCAGTGGCGGCTTTGTCCCGTCAATGGCTGCGTGCGATCAGTCCGCCATCGCGTGATGCGCCGGCTGCTTCGAGTGCCTTGAGGTAGGCATCCCAGTATTGTGGCTGGTTGTGGCTCAGGTCGTGCAGGTATTCCCAGGTGTAAAGGCCGCTGTCGTGGCCATCATCAAAGATGATCTTCAGGGCATAGTTACCGGAGGGCTCAACCCCTTTGATGCCGACATGGCGCTTGCCGGTTTGCAGTGTGCCGTTGCCAATGCCGTGGCCGCGTACTTCGGCCGACGGGGAGTGGACACGCAAAAATTCGGCGGTCAGCTCAAACGTGCCATCGGCATAGACCAGCTCCAGCGTGCGGGATTTGAGATGCAGTCGGATATCGCTGGGCAGTGGAACCTGTTTCATGCGCTCTCTCCATGGGGACTGAACCCCTGCCCGGAAGCGGGCAGGGCGGAAGGGCTGAACATCAGAGAATATAGTGGCTCAGATCTTCATCTTGTGTCAGCTTGCCGAGCTGCTCATCAACATAGGCGGCATCGATCTGAATGGTGTCACCAGAACGATCCGAGGCCACGTAGGAGATCTCATCCAGCAGACGCTCCATCATGGTATGCAGGCGTCGTGCACCGATGTTCTCTGTCTGCTCATTCACCTGGAAGGCCAGCTCCGCAATGCGC
The DNA here is from genome assembly GCF_046271865.1 of Nitrincola salilacus. Taxonomy (NCBI): domain Bacteria; kingdom Pseudomonadati; phylum Pseudomonadota; class Gammaproteobacteria; order Oceanospirillales; family Oceanospirillaceae; genus Nitrincola; species Nitrincola salilacus. Next base: position 3,986,933 of record NZ_CP176580.1, on the reverse strand, counting down.
GCGATGCCATCGTCGCTGAACTCGATGTTGACACCTTCGGTTGCCAGCAACGCCTTGTACTGCTCGGTGAGTGACGCCGTCGGCTCCGTCAGAATGCGACGGAAGTCATCCGGTGTCAGTGCATTGAGCTCGACACGGATCGGCAGACGTCCCTGCAGCTCGGGGATCAGGTCAGACGGGCGCGACAGGTGGAAAGCACCTGAAGCGATGAACAGAATGTGGTCTGTCTTGATCATGCCGTATTTGGTGTTGACGGTGGAGCCTTCGATCAATGGCAGCAGGTCGCGCTGAACCCCTTCGCGGGATACGTCACCACCGCTGGAGTCGCCACGTTTGCACACCTTGTCGATCTCGTCCAGGAACACGATACCGTTCTGTTCGACCATGTAGATGGCCTGTTGTTTGATATCTTCCTCTTTGACCAGATTGCCGGCTTCTTCGTCGGTCAGCAGCTTCATCGCTTCCTTGACCTTGATGCGGCGTGTCTGCTTGCGCTGTTGCCCCATGTTGGAAAACATGCTCTGTAGCTGATTGGTCATCTCTTCCATGCCGGGAGGGGCCATGATCTCGACGCCCACCTTGGGTTGAGAGAGTTCGATCTCGATCTCCTTGTCATCCAACTGACCTTCGCGCAGTTTCTTGCGGAAGATCTGGCGGGTGGCGCTGTCGGTGCGCTCGGGCGTCTGATCCTGACCGCTGCGTGCGGCTGGCAACAGGGCGTCCAGAATGCGCTCTTCGGCGGCATCTTCAGCCGGTACACGCACTTTGCTCATCGCTTGCTCACGTACCATCTTGACGGCCATTTCGGCCAGATCGCGGACGATAGTCTCAACATCGCGGCCAACATAGCCGACTTCGGTGAATTTGGTCGCTTCGACCTTGATGAAAGGGGCATTGGCCAGCTTCGCCAGACGGCGTGCGATCTCGGTCTTGCCGACACCGGTCGGGCCGATCATCAGAATATTCTTGGGGGTGACTTCCTGGCGCAGTGTTTCGCCCAGCTGCATGCGGCGCCAGCGGTTACGCAGGGCGATGGCAACGGAGCGCTTGGCCTGATCCTGGCCAACGATATGACGGTTGAGTTCGTCGACGATTTCGCGGGGGGTCATATCGGACATCAGGATTCTCCTTCGCCTGCAGTGGTGATTTGCTCAATGGTCAGATTGTCATTGGTGAATACGCAGATGCTGGCCGCTATATGCAGGCTTTTTTCCACGATGCTGCGGGCATCCAGATCGGTGTTCTGAGTCAGGGCCTTGGCTGCAGCCAATGCATAATTGCCGCCGGAACCTATTGCGATCAGGCCCTCTTCAGGTTCGATCACGTCTCCGTTGCCGGAGATCAGGAAGGTTTTTTCGCGGTTGGCCACCAGCATCAGTGCCTCAAGGCGGCGCAACACACGATCACTACGCCATTCGCGGGCCAGCTGGATCACGGCGGTGACGATATTGCCCTGGTGCTTGTCCAGTTGCTGTTCGAACAGGTCGCGCAGCGTAATGGCGTCTGCGGTACCGCCTGCAAAGCCGGTGATCACCTGATGTTTGGCGAGCACGTTTACTTTTCTGGCCGTGCCCTTCATGACGGTGTTGCCGAGTGAAACCTGGCCATCACCACCGACGACAACCTGGTTGCCACGGCGCACTGATACTATCGTTGTCATATTAAGAAACCCTGTTACGCGTGAGTAATGATTGCAGATATGGATGCAGACGCGTGGTTTTCAAGGTTAGAGGGGCAGCAGAAGCGGAATATTTCTGCTGCCGACTCTTGTCAATAGAGGTCGGTAGAGGCCAATAGAGGTCAGTCGAGTTGAATGACCATCGGGGAGATGCGCAGTCGAACCAGTTGGTCCTGCGCGCTGTTCATGCTGGGGCGGTCATTAAAGGGGCCTGTTCTGACACGATACCAGACGCCGTTTTCGCCACTGACCTGGCTGGTGTGAACATTCGGGAAGCCATTCAGGATCAATTGCGCGCGCATCCGCTCGGCATCTGCCGAATCACGGAATGAGCCTGCTTGCAGTAGATAGCGATATTCGGGCTCGGCATCACGTGGGGTAGAGCGATAAACGTCCACCTCTGGCGCCTGTACTTCGCTTTTGGGCAGAATGTCGTAGAAATCAAAACGATTTTCCCGGGTGACCGTTTCTGGGTCAGGTTCGGCCTCTGGTTGCACCTCAATGGCCGGCTCCAGCGGTGTGGCTGGCTGGGCCATGACAGGTTCAGGGATGGTCGCCGGTACTGGCGCAGGTGTTGTCGGAGCGCTGGCTGGCGCAGCGGGAGCTCTTGTCGTGCTTGAGCCGCTGCTTGAGCCACTATCTGAACCACTCTGCAGATCCACCAGTGAAACCAGCAGATAGCCCAGTCCAATAACAGCCAGCAGTGTTACCAGCCCCAATCCCCAAGGTGCTTTTGGCTTTTTGGGGGCTGGTGCCGGGTGCTTTCTGGGCTGGCGGCTCGCAGAGTGCGAGCTGCGGCGTTTCTGGGCAAAATCTTGTCTGGCCATAAGTATTTACATCTGTTCCGGTGCCGAAACGCCCAGCAGGGTGAGGCCATTGGCCAGAATCTGACGTACCGCGACGCTCAGTGTCAGACGTGCATTACGCAGCTCGGCATCATCAATCAACATCTTGTTGGCATTGTAGTAAGCGTGGAAATCGCCTGCCAGGTCTTTCAGATAGTTGGCCAGAGTATGCGGCTCGTAGTTCAGAGCGGCATTGTGCAGTGTTTCCGGGTATTTGCCCATCTGTGTGATCAGATCTTTCTCGACGTCGCTGTCCAGGCGCTGCATGGCTGCCAGGCCCTGTGCCTGATCCCACGCCAGCCCATCCTCTTCCAGCTTGCGCAGCACCGAACAGACGCGGGCATGGGCATACTGGATGTAGAACACGGGGTTGTCCTTGGACTCGGTTTTCGCCAGATCCAGATCGAAATCCATGTGCTGATCCGCCTTGCGGGTCACATAGAAGAAGCGGCAGGCGTCTTTTCCGACTTCGTCACGCAGTTCGCGCAGTGTCACGAAGGAGCCGGAGCGGGTGGACATCTGAACGCGCTCGCTGCCCCGGTAGAGGATGGCAAACTGTACCAGTTTGACGATCAGGCGCTCAGGATCGTAGCCCAGTGCCTGAATTGCAGCCTTGACGCGAGTGATGTAGCCGTGATGATCCGCACCCCAGATGTTCACTACCTGGTCGAAGCCACGCTCGAACTTGTTCATGTGGTAGGCGATATCGGAGGCGAAGTAGGTGGTCTGGCCATTGGCGCGCTTGACCACGCGGTCTTTGTCGTCACCGAAATCGGTGGAACGGAACCAGAGGTTGCCCTCTTTTTCAAAGAGGTAGCCGCGTGACTGGAGTTTTTCCAGTGCACGGTCGACATCGCCGTCGCGGGTCAGCGAGCGCTCGGAGAACCACTCCTGATAGTTGATGCCGAATTCGCCGAGATCTTCGCGGATATCTCCGAGGATGGAGTTGAGGCCTGCATTGAATACGGTTTCGTAATCGTCCCCGAGCATCGCCTGAGCGCGTTCAATCAGTGCGTCGATATGCAGCTCTTTGTCGCCGCCCTGAGGTTCGTCCGGGGTGATATCTGCAAACACTTCGGCCGCCGGACGATTGAACGCTTCGCCATGATCGCGCACCAGCCACTGGGCGATCTCATTGATATAGTCGCCCTGATAGCCGTTGCTCGGGAAGCTGAATGACTGGCCCAACTGTTCCAGGTAGCGCAGCCACACACTGACCGCCAGAATGCTCATCTGCCTGCCAGCATCGTTGACATAGTATTCGCGCTCTACCTGCAGGCCAGCGGCTTCGAGCAGGTCGGCTGCGGTGGCGCCATAGGCCGCACCACGACCATGGCCAACATGCAGCGGTCCGGTCGGGTTGGCTGAAACGAACTCGACCTGTACACGCGGGCCACTGTTGGGCTGGGCGCGGCCGAACGCTTTACCCTGCTCGAGAATGGTCTCGACCACGGCATAGGCAGAGGCCTGAGTGATGAAAAAGTTGATGAAGCCGGGGCCAGCGATCTCGGTTTTAGTCACCTTGTCGGAGGCTGGCAGGGCATTGCAGATCTTCTGCGCCAGCTCACGTGGATTGCATCGGGCAGCCTTGGCCAGAGTCAGCGCGACATTGGTGGCAAAATCACCATGTGCTTTGTCGCGTGTGTTCTCGACCAGAATATTGGGCTGTGTGTCGGCAGCGAGTGTGCCGTCTGCAATCAGTGCTGTCAGCGCAGTGTCAATCAGTTCTGCAATATGTGCTTTCATCGTTTTCCTGTAGATGGTCCTGTAGAGGGGCCTGTTGAAGGTCCTGTAAGTGGTTCTGTAAGAAGTTCTGTAAGAAGTTCTGTAAGAAGTTCTGTATTAAAGGCCCTGTAGTCAGTTCGGGAGTAAAGGGCCATACCCAGTGTAAAGGGCCAGCCGGCAATTATAATTCGGCTGGGGTACTGAAAGCCAATCTGATTGAATAACTTTTCATTGGAAAATGCCTGATTGGCCAGTGCTGATGATAATGGCTCTTTAATAGCCGTCGCTTGGATCGATATCCAGTGCCCAGCGCACTTTGCGTGTGTCGCGATGCTGTTCGAGCGCCAGAAGCGTGCGCGACAGCAACTGATGCAGGGGTTTGCGTTGTTGCCCTTGCAGTAACAGCTGCGCGCGGAACAGTCCGCCCTTCTTCTCCAGTGGCGCGGGGAAGGGGCCTGAGCTGTGCGTGCCGGCAGGCAGCGCCCCCTGTTCGCTCATCTGACGGATATCGCGCAGGAACTGCTCTGCCAGCCCTTGATGTGTGGCTTCTGCTCTGATCAGGGCATGGTAGCTGAAGGGCGGCAGCGCAGCACCTTCACGCAAGCGCAGTTCACCCGCTGCAAAAGCACCGTAGCCTTGAGCAATCAATGCGTGCAGCATCGGGTGGTCAGCATGGTGGGTCTGCAAAATCACCTGCCCGGGTGACTCTGCACGCCCAGCGCGTCCGGCTACCTGCAGGATCAACTGCGAGGTTTTCTCCATGCCACGAAAATCGGCGCTGAACAGCCCGCTGTCGGCATCCAGTATCGCCACCAGTGTCACTTTCGGGAAGTGATGCCCCTTGGCCAGCATCTGCGTGCCGACGAGGATGCAGGGCTCGCCCTTGTGGATCTCGCGCATCACGTTTTCCAGTGCATTCTTGCGCTGCATGCTGTCGCGGTCGATACGCAGTACCTGCGTTTTGGGGAAGAGCTTGTTCAGCACTTCTTCTATGCGCTCCGTACCTGAACCGTTGGGGCGCAGATCTTCACTGCCACAGGTGCCACAGCGGCGCGGAATCGGTGTCTGGCGGTCGCAGTGATGGCAGTGCATATGCGGCGGGTAGCGATGCAGTGTCATGCGGGCATCGCAACGGGTACAGTCGATCACCGTGCCGCATTGATGGCAGATCAGCGAGGGGGAAAATCCACGCCTGTTCAAGAACAGCAGTACCTGTTTTTGCTGCTGCAGGTGTTCATGGATGCGCTGTATCAGGGTTTCTGACAGGCCCGACTGCAGCTCCTGAGCGCGAATGTCGAGCAGCTCGAAGCTGGGCTGCTGCGCCTCACCGGCACGGTTGGTCAGTTGCAGGTGGTGGTATCGGCCCGTGAGTGCATTGTGCAGGGATTCGAGGGCCGGTGTGGCGCTGCCCAGAATCAGCGGGATCTTCTCCCGCTGGCAGCGGATGGCGGCCAGATCCCGAGCCGAATAGCGAAATCCATCCTGCTGCTTCAGCGAGGTGTCGTGTTCTTCATCAATAATGATCAGGCCCGGCTTGCACATGGGGGTGAAAATCGCCGAACGGGTGCCGATCATGATGCCGGCGCTGCCATCACGTGCCAGCAGCCAGGCGTCCAGGCGCTGGCGCTCTGTCAGGCCTGAGTGCAGGGTCAGTACCGGTACATTGAAGCGAGACTTGAAGCGCGCCACTGTTTGCGGGGTCAGACCGATTTCAGGCACCAACACCAGTGCCTGTTGGCCTTTTGCCAGTACCTGTTCTATGGCTTGCAGGTAGACTTCGGTTTTGCCTGAGCCTGTAACCCCATCCAGCAGGAACACCTCGAACCCTTGTGCCTGGCGGATGCTGTCAAACGCCAGTTGCTGTTCAGGGTTCAGCGGTAGGTGAGGCTCACGCAGCAATGATTCGCGACGCTCACTGTGAGGTAATTTGGGGTGGTGTTCGAAGGACTCAGCCAGCCCTTTTTCTGCCAGTGTTTTCAGTAACTGTGTGGGCGCATCTTCGGCACGCAGCGCGTCAGGGCTGATGCCTGCCGGGTTGCGCAGCAGTATTTCCAGTAGCTCGCGCTGCCGATGTGCACTGCTGGACAGGCTATCAAGGCTGGCGCTTGGCGTGGCTCGCCACAGGAGCGCGTGGGCGAACTGTGCCGGCTGACCTTTACGAAGGAGTGTCGGCAGGGCCTGCATCAGGGCATCGCCTTCGGGATAAAAGTAATAACCGGCCGCCCAGCGCACGAGGCCGAATAATAATTCATCCAGCACTGGCGCCTGGTCAATCACTTCCAGCGCAGGCTTCAGCTTACCCGCTGGTACATCGGATTCGGTGGCCGTTTCGATCAGCAGGCCGATCATCTCACGGTTACCAAAGGGTACTCTTATGCGGCATCCCGGCAGCGGGGGCGTCAGCATCTTTTCTGCAGGCGGCAGATAGTCAAAGAGGCGATGAAGAGGGGTGGGCAGAGCAATGCGCAGGATCACGGTCAGTTACTGTTTCCGAAGGATTGGAGTGGCTACAGTCTAGAACGATTCGAGGTGCGATAAAACCGTGATTTATGACTTGCGGCGAAGGGTTGTGATCCGTATAATCTTCGGCCTTGGAATTAAGCCGGAAGGGTCAGTCTGACCATCCGTTACGAGTGCGGTGCTTGACCTTCCCTGACCTGTAGTTGCCAGCGTTAGTTTTCAGCTTGGCATAGGGTAAGTCCAGGCGGATTGAGTGGCGGCACAACAACTACTGAGGTTTGATATGAAAGCTGGAATCCATCCGGAATACAACGAAGTAAAAATCACTTGCTCATGCGGTAACGTGGTCAACACCCGTTCAACCATGAAAGGCGATATGCTGATCGACGTTTGCAGCCAGTGCCACCCCTTCTACACTGGTAAGCAGAAAGACGCTACCACTGGTGGTCGTGTTGATCGCTTCAACAAGCGCTTCACCACGCGTTCGCTCAAGAAGTAATCGAGCAAAACGTGTCTACGAAAAAAGCATCCCGAGGGATGCTTTTTTTTGCCTGAAGATCCGCTGACGGCTATACCCGCGCAAGATACCCATAGTTGAATCGACATGACAAGTACTTGACTTGCAAAGCAATCTTTGTCAGCATTTCAGCCGCTTATATGGAAAAAAGCGCTGTACAACGCTGTACAACAAGGACCGTTATTTGAATGTGATAGTATTTCACTGCGTCCCTTCTGTAGCTTTTACCATTTTAAGTACTGACTCTCGACATTATAGGTCTGTTTGTATTGTCGAGATAAACTTAAAAGTATGGAAGGGAGGTCCATCTTATGGATATCAAGTTCTGTCGCCCAGGTGGCGGTGATTTTATTATTGTAGAGTCCATTCATACATCGGATATTTTCAGAGTATCTGAGCTCACTCAGGTTTATCGTCAAGTAATCGGATTTTGTAATTTTGAGGAATTCAAATTTGACGGAGAACCGCTGTCTGGAATTCCGAGTCAAATCCAATATATCAAGAACTTTGTGAGTGGTGGTCGGAGGATCACGACCCATCCAACTGGACAAAATGGGCTTTATTATGTCTACAGGGGAGTCAGGAACTCTGGCCGCCCTATTGCTAATCTGAATATTGAAGGGAAAGTGGCTGGGATATTATCCAAAAGCTATGACCTTGGTGTTCCTATGAGCCCGTTTATATTTGGAACAGATCCGGTGCCGGAAGTCCAGTTGTCAATGAGAAATGATATTCACTTTATAATGCCTGGTAACCAGCCCCCACCAACAGCCTTTGCGATTTACAATAAAGATACGGGGCTTTTGCATGAGGTAACGAATCTGGCGGAGCGTAGAAGGTTAATCAGTGGCTTATCTGCTGTGGGTAGCCGGTTTTAAGGATGATGAGGCCAGATATGAAAGAAGTGATTAATGTAAGGTTTTTCGCCTGCGCCTTCTTGATGGCAATGGTCTTTTTTATGATTGGGCTCTTAACTTATGGCTCTGTGACAGGTCTTGTAATAGAGAATGGAGTTTTTGTTAGTGTTGACGGCTATTGGCAGTTTACACTTATCAATGGCTCTGTATTTGGCTTGGCAGGTTTTTTAATGGTTTTGTACGCTTGGCTTGATGGGGCGCCTAAAGTCAATATTAAAGAGTTTGTTCTACTATTTATAAAGATGACGCTTTTATCCGTTGTGGTCTATTCTGTAGGTATTTTTTTAATCTGGGGTGCTTACTCCTCATATCCTGTGGATAATATACTTTCTGATGGTGATATATTGGTGTCTATTGATGACTTGAATATATACTGGAGCGCTGTCCTTCTGTTGGTATTCTGGGTTGTTTTGTTAGCCAGGTTGTTGGTGGTAAAAAAAATACGCGACAAGTAACATTACGAGCAGTCCCGAGAAAGATATCATCAATGATTTGATGTTATCTTTTCTGTTAAATAATGTGAATATAATGCCGCCGATTGGTGGGGCCAGGATGCAGGCCAACCCCCACGCGATACTTTGCTTGAAAGCATTCAGTGCGATGGTTAAGTAACCTCCTGCAAATAAAGTCAGACCTATAATGTAAAGTGTTGTTAGCATTGTGATTTTTCTTTGTTGATTGGTGGTTTTCAGTTGGCAATGACGTAAGGGTGTCATTGATTTATAACATGACCCATCGTATGCGGAACCGCTCATACGGTGGGGTGAGTGGTCGTAAAGCTTCCTCCTGCTCGGTCTTGTGATCGGGAGGAGCGGGGAACCTTGTTGTCCACATGAGCGGTTTTATATATGATGCTAGTTCGTCATTTACAACCTTAGTTGGATATAACAACCATGTCTCAAGATTTCAAACAAGCTGCTCTAGATTACCACGAGTTCCCTCGCCCTGGTAAGATCAGTGTGGAGATCTCAACTTCTGCTGAGACTTCACGTGATCTGTCGCTGGCTTACTCGCCCGGCGTAGCAGAACCCGTGCGTGAAATCGCGAAGGATCCCGATGCTGCTTACCGCTATACAGCAAAGGGCAACCTGGTTGCCGTTATTTCCAATGGTTCTGCCATTCTGGGCCTGGGAGATCTGGGTCCATTGGCATCCAAACCTGTCATGGAAGGCAAGGCGCTGCTGTTCAAACGTTTCGCGGGTATCGATTCCATCGATATCGAAGTTGATGCCGAAAGCCCACAGGCGTTCATCGATACGGTCGCTCGTATTGCTGAAACCTTCGGTGGTATCAACCTCGAAGATATCAAAGCCCCTGAGTGCTTTGAGATCGAACGTGTTCTGATTGAACGCTGCAACATTCCGGTTTTCCACGATGATCAGCATGGTACGGCTATCGTAACCGCTGCCGGCATGATCAATGCGTTGGAACTGGCTGGCAAGAAGCTTGACGAAGCTTCCATTGTCTGTCTGGGCGCCGGTGCTGCTGCAAGTGCCTGTATGAAGCTGCTCATCAATATGGGCGCTAAAGTCGAGAACATCTACATGATCGACCGCAAGGGTGTGATCCACTCCGGTCGTGATGACCTGACCGCCGAAAAAGCGGCGTTCGCAACTGAAACGGACAAGCGTACTCTGGATGATGCCATCGAGGGTGCCGATGTGTTTGTTGGTCTGTCCGGTCCAGACCTGCTGTCACGTGAACAGCTTTTGAAGATGGCTGACAATCCTGTTGTCTTCGCCTGTGCCAACCCTGATCCCGAAATTCTGCCGGAAGTTGCCAAGGCAACCCGCTCAGATGTGATCATTGCCACAGGTCGTTCTGACTATCCGAACCAGGTAAACAACGTACTGGGCTTCCCTTTCATCTTCCGTGGAGCGCTCGATGTACGTGCGTCTACTATCAATGAAGAGATGAAAGAAGCTGCAGTCAAGGCGTTGGCTGAGCTGACGCGTGAGCCTGTGCCGCAGGATGTTTTGGATGCATATGGTCTGCAATCACTGGAATTCGGCCGCGAATACATTATTCCTAAAGCTACGGACTCTCGCCTGCTGGGCGCGATCTCCTATGCTGTAGCCCAGGCTGCCATCGATAGTGGTGTGGCGCGTCTTCCGATGCCCGCTCACTACCCGATCAAGAGCGCAGCTGATCTGCTGATGTAATCACCAGCAGGCTGAACAAAAAAACCACATCTTGCGATGTGGTTTTTTTATGCACAGGGATGTGTAGTATGCTGGCAACGCAGGAGCAGTTGCCAGTTCGCCTGACATTTGCCTGATATGCGGTGGTTTAGTGGTTAGTTCAGTCTCTGGTTCAGGCGTTGGTTCAGTCGTTTTGACCGGCAGCCTGATGCATGACATTCAGCAGAATCTGTGCACCCTGAGCTATCTGTTCGGGTGTTGAATACTCCGTCTCGTTATGACTGATGCCGCCGACTGAAGGGATGAATATCATCGCTGTGGGGGTGGTGCTGGCAATATTGACGGCATCATGTCCCGCCCCGCTGACCATACGACGATAGCTCAGGCCACTGGCTTGAGTCGTCTGTTCAATCCGGTTGACGGTGTCGGGATCAAAAAACACCGGAGGAGAGTTCCAGATCTGCTCCAGTGTGACCTTTACACCGCGTGTCTGGGCGATACGGTCGATCAATGCAGCCGCTTCCTCTTCCATCGCCTGTAGCCCCTGTTCTGTCGCGTTGCGCAGGTCCAGCGAGAAGCGCACAGCGCCGGGAATTACGTTGCGCGATGCCTTGATAACATCCAACTCACCGATGGTACAGCGTCCGGACTCAGTCTCGCGCCGATCCGCCAGCTCAATCAGCTCGCTGATCATCAGGGCACTGGCTGCCAGAGCATCCTTGCGATAACTCATGGGTGTGGGGCCGGCATGTGCCGAAACCCCTTCGACGCGTACATCATACCAGCGCATGCCCAGCACACCCTCTACGACACCTATCTCTTCGCCTTCACGCTCAAGTACCGGGCCCTGTTCGATATGCAGTTCGATAAAGCGCTGGAAGCGGCGGGCGCCGACAGCAATATCGCCCTGATAACCGATCGATTTCAGTGCTTCATCCAGGCTGATTCCCTGATGATCCCGCTGCTGAAGGGCATATTCGAGTGTGAATTTACCGGCATAGACACCGGATGCCACCATGGCCGGGGCGAAGCGCGAGCCCTCTTCGTTGGTCCAGATCACCACCTCGATCGGTCGGCGTGTCGTAATCCCCTGGTCATTCAGGCTGCGAATCACTTCCAGACCGGACAGGCAGCCGTAAACACCATCGAATTTGCCACCGGTCGGCTGGGTGTCCAGGTGGCTGCCGGTGGCGATCGGCAGGGCGTCAGGGTCAGTACCGGGACGGCGGGCGTAGATGTTGCCGATCCGGTCAATATGAATCTCGCAACCGGCCTCGCGACACCAGCGTACAAACAGGTCGCGTCCCTGTTTATCCAGTTCGGTCAGTGCCAGTCGGCAACTGCCACCGGCAGCGGTTTCGCCTATCTGCCCCATCTCCATCAGGCTGTTCCAGATCCGCTCGGCATTGATTTTCAGTTCAGGTATCAGTTCAGGTATCAGTTCAGGCATCAGGGCTCTCCTCGTCAGTTACCCAGTTCGGTTCGTTGTGCTGAATAGGGTTAATTGACGCCATTCAGTCGGAAAAGGGTTTATGCAGAGCCAATCTAGCGATGCCGGCAAACGGGCGATATACCCCCGGTGGGATAGAGAGCTGTCTTGATGGAGTGACAGGAGATCAGGAGAGGCTGTTCAGATGTCCGAGAAACATGGAAAAAAGTTCAGACTGAGTCGAGGTGTTCAGGCGAGCGTGGATATGCTTGCGATGTACTTTCACCGTTCCGGCGCTGATATCCAGCATGCGGGCGATCGCTTTGCTGGAGTGGCCTTGCAGTACCAGCCCCGTGATCTCCTGTTCGCGTGGAGTCAGTACGCCGCTGCCGAAGGTCTGCAGCGCATATTCCATACTGTTGTTGGTCGCTTCCTGAGGCAGATATTCGGCCGATTGTGCCAGCCAGAACTGGTGAATCAGGGCGCTGATGACCGGAAATATGCTCTGCAGCCGGTTGCGCTCGGCACGGGTGATGCTGCCAAGATGGGATTTTCGCCCCAGTGAGATGGTGAAATGTACGTCGTTCTCCAGAGGTGTGACGATGATGACCTCATCCACCAGATCGAATTCGTGGTAGCAGGAGTGGAAGTATTCGGTGCTTTCAAAGGAGTCTGGCGCTATCTCCTTCAATCGGTAGATGCCTCCCGACATACCAATCTGCAGCGCATTGAACAGTGGGTCGAGGATGTAGAGCTCGTTAACATATCTGGACAGTACCGGGTCGAGCCGCTGTGGATGCTTGCCGAGCACGACGATGGGTTTGTAAGCATGTTTGTAGGTGGCAACCAGCAGCGTGTCGAAATGCACCAGATGCTGAAGCGTCTGTTGCAGCACCTCGGGAAAGCTGTGCAAACGGATATGATCGATCAGTTTTGCCAGATCGCGATGCCAGCTTTCTGATGCCGCAGCAGTCAGTCCGGTTTTATTCATGTGATGTGGTTGCCTATCCATTCGGGGGTATAGAGCGCGCTTTGTCCCCGATAGTACTTTGTGCTTATCGATAACTCTATAACACAGATAATGGCGAGGCAAATGCGATGGCTTATGATATCAACCAGCTCTGGGAGCAGGATAAAGCCCACTTCGTGCACCCTTTCACCGACTTTTCGGTGTTTCAGAAAGAGGGCTGCGACCTGATTACCGACAGCGATGGCATCTATGTTCAGGATGCTAAGGGTAACCGTTTTATCGACGGCATTGCTGGGCTGTGGTGTGTGAATATCGGTCATGGCCGGGCTGAGATAGGTCAGGTAATGGCTGAGCAGGCGCAGAAGATGGCCTACTATTCCCCGTTCAATAATCTGTCCAATATTCCGGCCACGCAACTGGCCGCCAAGCTGGCCGAGTTGGCGCCGGATAATCTGAATCACGTGTTTTACAGCTGTGGTGGCTCGGTCGCGAATGACACCACCATCCGCATCATTCACTACTACTTCAACCAGCTCGGCAAGAAAGATAAGAAGCAGATCATCTCTCGCCGCAACGGTTATCACGGCACTACCTATGTGTCGGCCACACTGACTGGGATTGAGAGTAACAACTGGGGCTTTGATACCGCACATCAGTTTATTCACCATGTGGAAGAGGCCAACTGCTATCGCCGTCCGCAGGGAATGAGCGAAGCGGATTACTGTGATTATCTGGTGGCGGATTTCGAGAGCGCTATTCAGCGTCTGGGTGGTGAGGAGAAGGTAGCCGCCTTCATTGCCGAGCCGATCATGGGGGCCGGCGGTGTGTTGGTGGCGCCTGAGGGCTATCACAAGCGGATGTATGAGGTATGCAAGCGCTACGGCATGCTCTATATCTCCGATGAGGTGGTCACGGCGTTCGGCCGTCTCGGGCACTTCTTTGCCTCCGAAGCGGTGTTCGGTATCAAGCCAGACATCATTAACTGCGCCAAGGGTCTGACCTCAGGTTATATCCCGCTCGGTGCAACACTGCTCAGTGATGAGATCTATGCGGTGATCAGCAAACCCCAGTGTGCCGACGGTGTGTTCAGTACCGGTTTCACCTATTCCGGTCATCCGGTGGCTTGTGCCGTGGCGCTGAAAAATATCGAGATCATGGAACGCGAGCAGCTGTGCGAGCATGTGCGAGAGGTTGGTCCCTATCTGGAGCAGCAGTTGAAGACACTGCAGGATCTGCAGATTGTCGGTGATGTGCGTGGCAGTCACTTCATGATGGGGATCGAGAGTGTGGCGAATAAAGAGACCCGCGAACTGCTGCCAATGGAGGCGAATGTCGGACGACGCATTGCGAAGGAGTGTCAGAAGCGCGGTCTGATCGTGCGTCCGATTGCTCATCTGAATGTGCTGTCGCCGCCATTGATCTGGACCCATGAAACCGTCGATCAAGTGGTCGGTATTTTGCGTCAGAGCATTCTTAGCACCATCGAATCCCTGATCACCGATGGCTATCTGAAAAGCTGATTCCTTTTATTCGAGTAACAATCATGTCGATAGAAAAACAGATAAGTGATCTCCGTGCAGCGGGTTTTCGCATGCCGGGCGAGTTTGAACCCCATGAGGCCTGCTGGATGATCTGGCCGGAGCGGCCGGATGTCTGGCGTCTTGGCGGTCGGCCGGCGCAGGAGGCGTTTGCCGCTGTGGCTGAGGCGATTGCGCACAGTGAAACCGTGTATGTCGGTGTCAGTGATGCTCAGTATGAGCATGCCCGGGAGATGCTGGCGCCACATATCCGGGTGGTGGAGATCAGCAGCAACGATAGCTGGGTAAGAGATACCGGCCCCACCTATGTCATTAATGACAGGGGGCTCCGGGCAGGTATCGATTGGGGCTTCAACGCCTGGGGTGGTCTGAATGGCGGTCTCTACTTCCCCTGGGACAAGGATCAGCGGGTGGCGCAGAAAATCTGCGGCATCAGCGGTGATCCGGTCTTCCGCGCGCCGCTGATACTGGAAGGCGGCTCGATCCATGTGGATGGTGAGGGCACGCTGATGACCACAGAGGAGTGTCTGCTCAATCCCAATCGTAACCCTGATCTGAGCCGGGAGGAGATCGAATCGCTGCTGGCGCAGTATCTGAATATCAGCAAGGTGATCTGGATCGGGCGTGGCACCTTCAATGATGAGACCGACGGGCATATCGACAATCTGGCCTGTTTCGTACGCCCGGGAGAAGTTGCCCTGCACTGGTGTGATGATCCGGATGATCCCCAGTATGCGATTGCGCGTGAGGCTTACGAGGTGCTGAGCAACACGTGTGATGCGAAAGGTCGATCGCTGACGATTCACAAACTGCCTCATCCCGGTCCACTTTATATCAGCCCGGCTGAAGCGGGTGGCATCCATCTCAATCGAGACAGTCATCCGCGTGAGGCGGGTGAGCGTCTGGCGGGCTCCTATGTGAATTTCTATATCGGCAATCAGGTGGTGGTGTTTCCGTTGCTGGATCCGGCCCGGGATGAGGAGGCGCGTGCCTGTTTGCAGCGGATCTTCCCTGAGCGGGAGGTGATCGGTGTGAATGCCCGCGAAATTCTGCTTGGTGGTGGCAATATTCACTGCATCACTCAACAGCAGCCGGCGCGCTGATCGGCGGCTGCTTCATGGCTGGCGTCCACACCCTGCGTGGTGTGACGCCGGACCAGGTTCGAACTGACAAAGGATAATAAAAATATGCATAGTTCAAATAGTGTAAGCCTCGAAGCAGATCGAGGGCGCCCCCTGCAGTCCATGGCAGTCGCTCTGATATCTCTGGCGGTCTGTGCGATGGCTTTTTACAGCTTTCAGTCTTTGGATACGTCGGATGGCTACGGCCTGTTGAGTCTTTTTCCCACCTCTGTGGTGGTGATTACAGCCCTCTATACCAAACGCACCATCGAGTCGCTGTTTATCGGCGTGCTGGTGGGTTTGATTATGACTAATCCTTTGGGGGAGTTCATTCCTGCCCTCGGCGACACCTTTCTGGATGTGTTCATGAATGAGACGGTGGCCTGGATCTTCATCGCCTGTGGTCTGATGGGCAGCATGATAGGACTGGTTACGATCGGTGGCGGGGCGGCAGCATTCGGCAACTGGCTCACGAAAAGGGTGCACAGCAAGAAGGGTACGCTTTTTTCCACCATGGGGTTGGGGATGCTGATATTTATCGATGATTACCTGAATGCGATGACTATCGGCTCTTCGATGCGCAAGGCGGCCGACAAGGTGAAAACCTCGCGCGAGTTTCTCTCCTATGTGGTGGATTCCACGGCAGCACCTGTCTGTATCATCCTGCCTTTCTCCACCTGGGCGGTCTTCTTCTCCGGCCTGCTGGAGGAGAATGGTGTGGCGGGTAAGGGTGATGGCATGTCGCTGTTTATTCAGGCGATCCCCTATATGCTTTATGCCTGGATCTGTCTGCTGATAGTACTGCTGGCGATCAGTGGCAAGTTACCGCTGCTGGGCAGAATGAAAGCGGCTGAAATGCGCGCTGAAACCACCGGTCGGGTACTCAGCGTTGAGGATGAGCCTTACAGTCGGGATCTGCAGGAGGAGGCAAAAGCGACCAATCTGTTCAACTTCTTTGTGCCGATCGGTTCACTGATCTTTTTCACCTGGTATTTTGATATCGATATCATGTCCGGCGCGATGGCGGCGATCTTTGTCACGCTGGCGCTCTATCTGGTACAGCGACTGATGTCGATGTTGCAGATGTTCGATGCGATCCTGAACGGCTTTGTCAGCATGATCGCGCCGCTGGGCACGCTCTTTTGCGGCTTCATGCTGGCCGAGGTGAACAATACCCTGGGTACCACCGAGTATGTGATTCACGCCACCACGCCCTACATGACATCTGATCTGCTGCCGGCGGTAGCCTTTCTGATCATGGCGGGTCTGGCGTTTGCGACGGCATCCTTCTGGGGGATTTTCGTGGTCGGCATGCCGATCATCCTGCCACTGACCCAGGCCGTGGATGCCAATATGGCACTGGTGATCGGTGCGATGATCTCGGCCTCGGCGTTTGGTTCACATGCCTGCTTCTATGGCGACTCGACAGTGCTCTCGGCCAAGGCTTGCGGGATCAGCCCCATGTCGCATGCGATCACCCAGTTGCCCTATGCATTGCTGGGTGGTTTTCTGGCCACTATTGGCTTCCTGCTGCTGGGCTTTTTGCTCTAGGCTTTCTGCTCTAGGCTTTTCTGCAGCAAGGGTTTCAGGAAGCGCCCGGTATGGGAGCGCTCGACTTCAATAATCGCCTCGGGTGTGCCGGTGGCGATTATTTCTCCACCACCTGTGCCGCCTTCCGGCCCCAGATCCACCACCCAGTCGGCGGTCTTGATTACATCCAGGTTGTGCTCAATCACGACGATAGTGTTGCCGTGATCGCGCAAGCGGTTAAGGACGTTGAGCAACTGCTGGATATCATAGAAGTGCAGACCGGTGGTCGGCTCATCCAGAATATAGAGAGTCTTGCCGGTATCACGCTTTGACAGCTCCTTGGCCAGCTTGACCCGCTGTGCTTCACCACCGGAGAGGGTTGTAGCGCTTTGCCCAAGGCGGATATAGCTCAGGCCAACATCGATCAGAGTCTGCAGTTTGCGCGACAGGGCTGGAATCGCATCGAAGAACTCGCGTGCGTCCTCAACCGTCATCTGCAGCACTTCGTCGATGCTCTTGCCTTTGTATTTCACCTCCAGCGTTTCGCGGTTATAGCGCTTGCTGTGGCAAACGTCGCAGGGCACAAATATATCCGGCAGGAAGTGCATCTCGACCTTGATCACGCCATCGCCCTGGCAGGCTTCGCAGCGCCCGCCCTTGACGTTGAAGCTGAAACGTCCGGGCTTGTAGCCACGTGAGCGTGCCTCCTGAGTGCCGGCAAAGAGTTCGCGAATCGGAGTGAAAATGCCGGTATAGGTGGCCGGGTTAGAGCGAGGTGTGCGTCCGATCGGGCTCTGATCGATATCGATCACCTTGTCGAAATGTTCCAGTCCCTCGATTGCATCATGATCGGATGCTTCAAGTGTGGTGGCATGATTGAGTGCCGTGGCCGCAATCGGATAGAGGGTGCTGTTGATCAGCGTGGATTTGCCCGAACCGGACACGCCAGTGACACAGGTCATCAAGCCGACCGGAATCGACAGGTTCACATTCTTCAGGTTATTGCCGCGTGCCCCTTTCAGATGCAGCATCTTTGTCGGGTCAGCCGGGTGGCGCTTTGGCGGCACGGCAATGCAGCGTACACCAGACAGATACTGACCGGTCATCGATTCCGGGCAAGCCATCACCTGCTCGGGTGTGCCAGCTGCAATCACCTTGCCGCCGTGCACACCTGCACCCGGGCCGATATCGATCACATGATCCGCCATGCGGATCGCATCCTCATCATGCTCTACCACGATTACGGTGTTGCCCAGATCGCGCAGATGGCGCAGGGTTTCGAGCAGGCGGTCATTATCGCGCTGATGCAGGCCGATGGAGGGCTCATCCAGAATATACATCACGCCGACCAGGCCGGCACCGATCTGACTGGCCAGACGGATACGTTGCGCTTCACCGCCGGAGAGCGTTTCTGCACTGCGCTCAAGTGACAGATAGTCGAGGCCAACGTTGACCAGAAATGCCAGGCGTTGGCGTATCTCCTTGAGAATCTTGTCGGCGATCTCGCCCTGTTTGCCGGGCAGTTGCAACTGGTCGAAGTAGCGCTTGCTGTCACCGATCGGCAGGCTGACCAGCTGTGGCAGGGTGCGGTTATCCACAAAGACATGCCGCGCCTCACGACGCAGACGAGTACCGTGACAGCTGGGGCAGGGCTGCATGTTCAGATAGCGGGCAAGATCTTCGCGCACCATATCGGATTCGGTTTCGCGATAGCGTCGCTCAAGATTGTTCAGTACACCTTCGAAAGGATGTGCCTTGCTGATGCTGTGGCCGCGATCGTTGACATAATGGAAGGTCACATCATCTTCACCACTGCCGTACAGAATCACCTGCTGATGTTCCGGTGCTATCTGGTTGAACGGCGTGTCCAGATCAAACTTATAATGCTCCGCCACCGATTTGAGCTGCTGGAAGTAGTAGAGATTACGTCTGTCCCAACCACGGATCGCACCCTCGGACAGCGTCAGACTGGCATCCTGAACCACCTTCTGCGGATCAAAATACTGCTTTACACCCAACCCGTCACAGGTCGGGCAGGCGCCATGCGGATTGTTGAAGGAGAACATCCGTGGCTCCAGCTCCTGAATGCTGTGGCCACAGACGGGGCAGGCAAAGCGGGCGGAGAAGATCAGATCTTCGGTATCGTCTTCTTCATCCATCCAGGCAACACGAGCGACACCATCTGTCAGATTCAACGCGGTTTCGAAGGATTCAGCCAATCGGGTCTGCAGATCGGCACGCACTTTGAAACGGTCGATCACCACCTCGATGCGATGCTTGCGGTTTTTTTCCAGGTCCGGTGCACTGTCGAGGTCGACGATGATGCCGTTGATCCGCGCCCGCACAAAACCCTGAGCACGCAGCTCGCTGATGGTGTGCAAGTGCTCACCTTTACGCCCTTCGACCACGGGTGCCAGCAACATCAGCTTGCTCCCTTCAGGCAGGGCCAGCACCTGATCGACCATCTGTGAAACCGTCTGTGCCGCCAGAGGCAGATCATGGTCCGGGCAACGTGGCTCGCCGGCGCGGGCATAGAGCAGACGCAGGTAATCGTAGATCTCGGTGATGGTGCCGACTGTGGAGCGCGGATTGTGCGAGGTCGATTTCTGCTCGATGGAGATCGCAGGCGACAGGCCTTCGATATGATCGACATCCGGTTTTTCCATCATCGACAGGAACTGGCGTGCATAGGTGGACAGAGATTCCACATAACGCCGCTGCCCTTCGGCATACAGGGTGTCGAATGCCAGCGATGATTTACCCGAGCCTGATAATCCGGTGATCACGATCAGCTTGTCGCGTGGAATCTCAAGATCGATGTTTTTGAGATTGTGGGTGCGTGCTCCGCGAACCAGAATTTTATCCATGAGTGCTCCGGGTGACTGCCAAAAAAGGAGTATTATAGGCGCTTACGGATTGCAGCGAAAATTGAAAGCTGTGTTATGCTCATATTTCTGCGTTTATTCGGCTGCAGGATGCACCGAAGTTAAGATAAATAAGCTTATTTGGAGAGAAAGATGGCACGTGGCGTCAATAAAGTGATACTGATCGGAAATCTGGGCGGAGATCCGGAGGTACGGTATATGCCGTCTGGCAATGCGGTGACCAATGTTACGCTGGCAACCAGTGAGAGCTGGAAGGACAAGCAGACGGGTCAGGCACAGGAACGTACCGAATGGCACCGTGTGGTTTTCTTCAATCGTCTGGCTGAGATCGCCGGCGAATACCTGCGTAAGGGTTCCAAAATCTATATCGAAGGTTCGTTGCGTACCCGTAAATGGCAGGACAAAGACGGCCAGGATAAGTACACCACCGAAATCGTTGCCAGTGAGTTGCAGATGCTCGACAGCAAGGGTGGCGAAGGTGGCGGTGGCTATCAGTCATCAGCAGCTGGGGATTCCATGGGCTACGGTCAGCCACAGGGACAGCCGCAGCGCTCCCAGGCACCGGCTCAGAACCGTCAGCCTGCACAGAATCAAGCGCCACAGAATCAGCCTCCTCAGAATCAACCCCCGGCTGGTTTTGACGACTTCGATGATGATATTCCGTTTTGATCAGGAGTCGCATGATTGTTTGGAGAACCGGTAAAGCTGCTCATTACTGGCGCTGAAGGTCAGGCGGGCAGTGAGATCGCTCGTCTGGCGAATGCTGATCCTGATTTCGATGTGCTTGCGCTCGGGCGCAAGAAGCTGGATGTGACCAGTGAGAAGAGTATTCAGGCTCAGCTTGATGCCTTTATGCCCGATTACGTGATCAATTGTGCTGGCTTCAACCGTGTCGATGCGGCTGAACATAATCCGGATCTGGCCTTCAGTATCAATGCCGAAGGGCCGAGGCTGCTGGCGCTGGCCTGTGGCGAGCTGTCAATTCCGATGTTGCATCTGTCTACTGACTATGTGTTTGATGGACAGTATGCCAGTGGCTACACGGAAGATTATGAGACAGCGCCATTAGGCATCTATGGGCTCAGTAAGCTGCAGGGCGAGGAGGCGGTGCGTCAGTTGCTGCCACAGCATCTTATTCTGCGCACCAGTTGGCTGTTCAGTGAAAGCGGTGGTAATTACATGCTGCGATTGCTGGAGCAGGCGCGTCAACAGGAGGTGATCCATGCCTATAATGACCGCCGAGGCTGCCCGACCCCGGCCAGTGATCTGGCGCGCGTGGTTGTCGCAATGCTCAAGCAGCTCAGTAATGGTGCTGAAGGCTGGGGTACCTATCACTACTGCGGTGCCGAAGTGACTACTCGCTATGGCTTCAGCGAAACGATTATTGCGGCTGCGCGGCAATATGAGGAGTTGGCTGTAAGAGAGCTGGTTCCGGTGTCATCTGATGAGTATCCGAGCGATGCGCAGCGTCCTGCTTCTTGTGTCCTCAAATGCAAGAAGATCCTGAATACCTATGGTGTCCGTCAGCGCCCCTGGCGCAGCGAGCTGCAGCGCCTGATTCGTCACTATTACGAATCGCGTGTTGAGCTGCTTTGAATCTACTGTGTGAATCTACTGCGGGCTACTGTTCCAACAGTTCAAGCCCGCGTGTCTGCCAGTTCAGTATTGCCGTGCGTCGGATCATTTTATCTGCCAGATCCGGGAACTGCTGAATAATTGTCTGGGCTGCAAAATCTGACAGAAATCTGGACTTGAGTGTAGCGCGTGCCTTGTCGACTCCCGGCTCATGGTAGGGGGTTGATGCCAGCAGCAGAAAGCCATCATCCGGCAATCTGCCCTGTGCCATATTGTTGCGAATGATCTGGGCGGCTGTCCCTATGGGTTCTGCCAGATTGGGGCTGTAGGGGCCGACGATCAGAGCAATATTCGGGACATGCAGGAAATCAAAGCCTCTGCCGACACAGATCACCCATTCCCTATGCTCTATATCAAGCGCTCTGGCGACCCCCTTCAGATCACTGACATGAGCATGGTTGCCGCGCAGCAAGGGCAGAAAGTCCTGGCGTACCTGCCTCGGCATGTCGGAAAACAGGCTCGCGACATGTCCGGCCAGCGCATCGCACTGCTCATGTGTGATATCGGCAATATCCAGTAGCTGATCGTCATTACCATGCACCACCAGCGCATCCAGATCGGTTTCAAAACCGCAGACAACCGGGTAAACGGTCTGGTGTTCATGTCCGAATATAGCCTCCACCTGAGCCTTGATCTCATAGGCGTGGTCTTTGGCGGCCTGCTTATCGCAATTAAATCCGGCGCAGCCGCGGGATTGTGCGCCACGGGAAAAGTGATAGGTGATCAGCAGTAACACTCTGCGCCCCTGGCTGACTGCGGCATGAACACTGTCGGCCAACATTTCGCCGAGATAGGGCCAGCCGAGGTTGAAAATGCCGCCGAGATTTCTGAAGGGGGTGATAATGCCGAGGGGTGTGCGGGTGGCATAGGGAATGTGGATGCGCCCATCCATGCATTTGAGAACGATCACATGCGTGGGATGCCGGGCGAGGTAGCGCTCTCTGGCAAGCATGGCTTCGGGGCTTGTGAACTGCTCTGAGTGGCGTTGACTGAGCTCCATCAGCCAGTCAATTCGCTGTGAAATCGATTGCATATGTACTGGCATGTATCCCCCTGGATTGGCTGTCGGCTGTCTGACAATATCGCTGAGCGGTACTCTATGGCAAGTTGTGCTCTCAGGGCGAGGTACAGAGCAAAAAGGGATAAGAGCCCTGCGGATTGATACTTTAACTGCATTTAGCCCCGGAAAAGGATAAAATACCGGCTTTTGTGCTCCGAGGCTAACAAGAAAAAGCATGAGTGAAGAGAATCTGACCGCCGACCCCTTTCAGGCGATTCGCCCTTATCGAGATGATGAGGTTGCTGCTGTATTGGCCGGGATGCTACGAGACAACGAGCTGATTGATGTGATTACCCACTATCAGTTCCCGCGCCTCCCGAAGTGGGCAAGACGCCTGTTGCGGCCTGTCATCCGCATAGCGCTGGCATCACGTGTCGGTGATGTGGAGTCGGTGCGTGACTTTCAGCTGATGATCGCTTCCTACATGAGTAAGATGATCGCGAGAAGCACGACGAAGCTCAGTGTTTCGGGTATCGAAAAGCTGGACCCTTCCGAGGCATATCTGTTTGTATCCAATCATCGTGATATCGCGATGGATCCCGCTTTTGTCAACTGGGCGCTCTACCAGTACAAGCTCAATACTGTGCGTATTGCCATAGGTGATAACCTGCTGCGTAAGCCTTATGTTTCGGATCTGATGCGATTGAACAAGAGTTTCATCGTGCGTCGATCCATCAAGGCACCGCGCGAGATGATGGCGGCGATGGTACAGCTCTCGGAATACATCGATCACAGTATCGTCACTGGCCACTCTGTCTGGATTGCGCAGCGCCAGGGGCGTTCCAAAGATGGTAATGACCGTACTGATCCAACCCTGATGAAAATGTTTTACATGTCGCACCGTAACAAGCGTAGCCTGTGTGACATGGTGGATCGCTTGAATATTGTGCCTGTCGCTATCTCCTATGAATATGATCCCTGTGATGCGGTCAAAGCGAGTGAGTTGGCTGCAATTGCCGAGCATGGCAGCTATGAGAAAGGGCAGTTCGAAGATATCGACAGTATCGTCAAGGGGATTACCGGACAGAAGGGGCATGTGCATGTTGCCTTTGGTGATGTGCTCAAAGGTGAGTTTGAAACACCGGATGCTCTGGCGAAGGAGATAGATCGGCAGATACATACCAGCTACTACCTGCATCCATCCAACCGCGCGGCGGCTGGTGAAGAGGTGTCACCGGAAGAAGCAAGACTGTTTGAGGAGCGCGTGGCTCAGGTTGAAGGTCAGGCCTGTGATTTCCTGAGAAAGATGTATGCTTATCCGGTTATCAACCGGCGTCAGGCAGAGGGGGAAGCATGAGGTCGGGTTTATTGCTGAAGCTGCGGGCAGTGTTGTTTGCACTGGGGTTCTATCCGGTCACTATTCTGTTTGCTCCTTTCTGTCTACTGCTGGGACCACTGCTCTCGTTCCGGCAGCGCTTTGCCTTCTTTACCATCATCAACTATTTCTACATCTTCTGGTTGCGGGTGACCTGTGGCTTGAAGGTAGAGGTCATCGGGCGGGAAAACCTTCCAAAGGAAGGAGCGTTTGTCGCAGTGGCAAATCATCAGAGTGAGTGGGAGACGCTCTACTTTCAACTGCTGGTTCGTCCCCAGGCGGTAGTTTTGAAACGTGAGCTGTTGAAGATACCGCTGTTTGGTTGGGCGCTGGGCATGTTGAGCCCTATTGCGCTGGATCGCTCGAAGCCGCGTGATGCGCTGAAACAGTTGCTGCAGCAGGGCAGTGAGCGTCTCAAGGACGGTACTCCTGTGCTGATCTTTCCTCAGGGGACGCGTGTTCCGGTAGGGAAGTTGGGTCGCTTTAATAAGGGTGGAACGATGCTGGCTGTCAGTAATGAGGTGCCGATCATCCCGATTGTGCATGATGCGGGACGTTACTGGCCGGGCAAATCCTTTATCAAGTATCCGGGTGTGGTCAAGGTACGTATCGGAAAGCCGGTAATGGTTGCAGATCGCCCGGTTGATGAGATACATGCCGAGGTGATTGGCTGGATTGAGCAGGAAATGAAGCTGCAGGAGTCAGGCGAGGAAGTCTGATCTGAGTGATCTGCCATGCGGCCTCTGGATCGAGTGCCGCATGGCAGGTTGGTGCTTTTATGGTTGGTGCTTTTATCAGCCGTTATACTTCTGGAAAATCAGTGTGGAGTTGGTGCCGCCGAAGCCGAAGCTGTTCGACATCACGCGTTCCAGTTTGACATTATCCAGGCGCTCGCGGGCAATCGGCATGCCTTCAGCTTCCGGATCCAGCTCTTCAATATTGGCAGATGCGCAGACAAAGTCATTTTCCTGCATCAGCAAGCAATAGATGGCTTCCTGGGCGCCTGTTGCACCCAGAGAGTGACCGGTCAGTGACTTGGTTGAGCTGACTGGTGGGAGTTTGTCTCCGAAGACTGCCTTCATCGCCTTCAGTTCTTGAATGTCACCTGCTGGTGTAGAGGTGCCGTGCGAGTTGATATAGTCGATCGGGCCATCAACTGTTGCCATCGCCTGCTGCATGCAGCGAATTGCGCCTTCGCCGGATGGGGCAACCATGTCGTATCCATCTGAGGTGGCGCCGTAGCCAACCAGCTCACCATAGATTTTCGCACCACGGGCCAGGGCGTGATCCAGATCTTCCAGTACCAGCATACCAGCGCCGCCGGCAATGACGAAACCATCACGGTTGGCATCATAAGCGCGGGAGGCTTTTTCAGGTGTCTCGTTATACTTGCTCGACAGAGCGCCCATCGCATCAAACATCACGCTCAGGGACCAGTGCAGCTCTTCGCCACCGCCGGCGAAGACGATGTCCTGCTTGCCCATCTGGATCTGCTCCATCGCATTGCCGATACAGTGTGCGCTGGTGGCGCAGGCAGACGTGATGGAGTAGTTGATGCCCTTGATCTTGAACGGGGTGGCAAGGCAGGCTGATACAGTGGAGCCCATAGTGCGTGTAACGCGGTAGGGGCCTACACGGCGTACGCCTTTGCTTCTGAGGATGTCGGCTGTTTCGACAATATCGGCAGAGGACGCGCCACCTGAGCCTGCGATCAGACCGGTGCGGACATTGGATACATCGCTTTCTTCCAGGCCTGAGTCTTCAATCGCCTGCTTCATCGCAAGGTAGGAGTAAGCGGCCGCATCGCCCATAAAGCGGAGTAACTTGCGATCGATCAGGCTCTCAAGATCCAGATCGATACTGCCGGCCACCTGGCTGCGAAAGCCCATCTCCTGATATTCAGGCTGAAATTTAATGCCGGACCGGCCCAGTTTCAGGGACTCCAGAACGGTTGCTTTATCAGTGCCCAGGCAGGACACAATTCCCATACCGGTGACTACGACGCGTCGCATGTGCAGTCTCTCTCTAATTCTTGTACTTACAGTGTACGTGTTTTGGTTATGTCCCGAGCATATGGCTCAGGACTCACATCTTGATTGTCAGCTTCTATATAGCTGAATCAGAAGCTGTCTGTCGAGGTGAACAGACCAACCCGCAGGTCCTTGGCGGTGTAAATCTCACGACCATCAACCTTCATGGTCGCATCAGCGATA
Organism: Nitrincola salilacus; assembly: GCF_046271865.1. Taxonomy (NCBI): domain Bacteria; kingdom Pseudomonadati; phylum Pseudomonadota; class Gammaproteobacteria; order Oceanospirillales; family Oceanospirillaceae; genus Nitrincola; species Nitrincola salilacus. The sequence goes on along the minus strand of NZ_CP176580.1, from coordinate 3,960,954 downwards.
CCCATTACCAGTTTGCGCTCAATCACTCGCTTGAGCTGCACATGGTAGGTGACTTTTTTAGCGGTCGGCAGAACCTGTCCGGTGAACTTCACTTCACCGGCGCCCAGTGCGCGTCCGCGCCCTTTGTTGCCTTTCCAGCCCAGATAGAAGCCGACGATCTGCCACATGGCATCGAGGCCGAGGCAGCCGGGCATGACCGGGTCAGTCGGGAAGTGGCAGTCAAAGAACCAGAGATCGGGATGAATATCCAGCTCGGCAATGATTTCGCCCTTGCCGAATTCGCCCCCTGATTCGTTGATTTCCAGGATGCGGTCCATCATCAGCATATTGCCGACAGGGAGGCGGGCGTTGCCTGGGCCGAACATCTCGCCATGGCCGCATTTCAGAAGGTCTTCGCGTTCGAATGATGAAGGTCTAGTCATGTGAAGCTGTTTATCCAATGGCTATTTTTGTCAAATTTTGACCGGATTATACCGGTTCATCCAGACTGAAGCACGACTTGTGCCTCAGAAAGTATGAAGTTGACGTTTTTTGACTGATATTTAAAGGATATTTCGGAGGAGATGGCGGACCGAGCAGAGCTCGCTTTCCGCCTTGCTGATCTGGCTATTTATGCTTCAACTGTTGCGCGATACAGCAAGGTTGGCAATGTCGGTAAGCGTATCGCGAAAAGAAGATTCGGGCAGGCTTTCAAGCGCCGCAATGGCGAGTCTTGATTGTTCATGTGCCTGCTCTCGCGTGTAATCCAGGCCGCCGGTGCGCTGTACGATATCCAGTATCGGTTGCAGATCATCCAGGCCGCCGCTGCGAATGGCATTGCGTACCAGTTGGCAATCCTCTTCCGAGCCGATTTTCATGGCGTGGATCAGTGGTAGCGTGGTTTTGCCTTCAGCCAGATCATCGCCGGTATTCTTGCCCATTTCATCGGATGATGAAACATAATCCATCAGGTCATCGATCAACTGGAAGGCGATGCCCAGGTGTCGGCCATACAGACGCAGTGCTTCACGCTCAGTGGCTGAAGCGCCGGCCAGAATGGCACCACACTCGGATGCAGCTTCAAACAGCATGGCGGTCTTGCCCAGTATCACCTGCATGTAGGCATCTTCTGTGATGCCCGGGTTGCGCTGGTTAAGCAACTGAAGCACTTCGCCTTCTGCGATCACTGTAGTGGCGTTGGAGATAATGCGCATGATCTCCATGCTGCCGATATCAACCATCAACTGGAAAGCGCGCGAGTAGAGGAAGTCACCGACCAGCACGCTGGGCGCGTTGCCCCACTTGGCGTTGGCTGTGGCATTGCCGCGGCGCAGCTCAGAGTTGTCCACTACATCATCGTGCAGCAGCGTGGCAGTATGGATAAATTCAATCACTGCTGCCAACTCAATATGGTGCGTACCTTTATACTGACAGGCATTGGCGCTGAGCAGAACCAGTAATGGACGTAGTCGTTTACCGCCGCTCTCGACGATGTAATGCCCCATCTTTTCCACCAGAGGGACGTTAGATCCCAGGTGGTTTAGGATGAAGTCCGTTACGGCGTCAAACTGTGGCTCTATAATAGGGTTTAGCTGATGTGGCTGCATGAGTCGATGCTGGTAAGAACAGATTCGTTCCGAGCATGCTAGGGAGAAGGTTGGCCCCTGTCAAGAAAAGGGCTGTCTTATAATGCCGCGCAAGGCTGTCTGTGGGCTTTGCCCATAAATATTTTTTTGGTGTGGTTCTCATTCTGCAAGGGCATGCAGCAGATCAAGTCAATCCAGCAGCAGTGAGAGGATCTGGCCCGACTCGTCTAGGCTGAGTAGTTTCAGTGACTGGCCCCGACGATAGGTGTCGTGCAGATCCTGATTCAGAACAAAATGCAGTTGCCCATTTTCGACTTTGGTCAGGCTGACAGCATCGAAGCCGAAGTAGCTTCGTACATAGGGGTAAAGCCCCTTGAAAATGGCTTCCTTGGCGGAGAATACTCTAGTGACAAAGTCGGCCAGATCACCGTCCAACTCGGTCAGTAATCGTTGTTCCGACCTGGTCAGAATCTGGGCGGCAATACTGTCGGCGGTGGCTGTGTCCAAACGCGGTTCCAAATCAACTCCCAGTGCTCGGATGGCGGGATTGATGGTGCAGACACAAAGGGCTTGTTGTGCGGCATGAGTGATAGAACCGCGTACCCCCTCAGGCCATCGAGGGCTTCGGTGAGAGCCAACAGGTACCCAGCCTGACGCTAGACCCAGTTGTTGCAGGCAGGCCTGGGCACATAGTCGGCCTGCCTGGTACTCAGCTTGTCGCTTGGGAGCCGTGTTTTCAGTTAATCTGAGGGGTTCGGGTAACTGCAGCATCATTCTCTCAGTATAATGTGCCACAGAGAACTGACAGCGAAAACCGACCAGCCCTTGTGCATCAAAGGTCATAGGTTGCATGGAACGAATAAACCCCTCAGTCATGGCTGTCGTGCTTAGGTAGTTGAGCAAAGGTGCGCGCCACCCGTTGGCTGATATTTTCACCTCGCCCGTCGACGAATGTCTGTTGGCGGCATAACTTGCCCTGAACAGAATTAAACCTGATGCGTTGCTGAGTGTAATTTAGCTCCAATGTACAGACACTTAGCATCAACATTAACTGGTTCAGGCTGCGGATCCCTGACATGGCAATACTTCCTTGTGTTACAGATCTTATAGCAGCTTATGCAAAATGACCGGCTATCACAATAGTGCGAGCGATAGCGACAAACGTTGTGCAGGCTTGCATATTTGCCCTCTGCCACCTCTCCCGTCTCCTCTGGTAACACTGTATTGGAAAATTGTCAGCGTTAGTCAGTGTGTCGATAAATATCTATCTATACCAGTGAACAAAGGCCTTTGTGATGGATTTGGTAGCCGATAAACCCTGACTAATGTTCAAGAACAACTGACTCTGTAAGGGATTGTTCAGATTTTAACCAGGGAGGTTGTCATTCGGATAGGATGATTTCGAAATTTCGCAGACGGAAAGTGATGGTTGAGAGATGGATGCAGTCGTCATTCTGTTTATCAGGACAACTCAGCGAGGGACGCTATATGGAGACTCAGCGAAAAAGCTCACAAGCTATTGCCATTGTTGGTATGGCAAGTCATTTTCCAGACGCCAAGGATTTGTTTGAATTTTGGCGTAATGTATACGCACACAAAGATTCTGTCACTGACAATCTCGATTTTGAGGGTTATTGGCGCAAGGATGATTATTATCGGGAAAATTCCACAGATAAAGATATGACCTACGCCTATAAGGCTGGTTGGATCCCGCCCATCGACTTTGATCCGATGGAATTCAAACTCCCCCCCAATATGCTGGAATCTGTCTGTACTGCTCAGCTTTTTGCTCTGCATGTGGCCAAGCAGGCGCTACTGGATGCCAGGATAATTGGCGACAATCCCATTGCAGTGGATCGTAGCAAGGTTGGAGTGATTTTGGGCGGTGCTGGAAACGGCAACACCTCTTTCATGCTGGCGGCCCGCCAGCAAGTGCCTGTGATTCGGGAGATTTTCACCAATATGGGGCTTCCCGGGCCGGTCACGGAAGAGGCTATCCAGCGATTACTGGATCAGTATCTGGAGTGGAATGAAGACAGCTTTCCCGGTTTTCTCGGTAATGTGGCATGCGGGCGTATCAGCAGCTTCTATGATTTCGGTGGCACTTCCAATATGGTCGATGCAGCCTGCGCTAGCAGCCTGGCTGCGATTAAATCGGCCATCAGTGAATTGCATTCCGGTAGTTGCGACGCGGTCGTGACTGGCGGTGTCAACCTGGAAAACTCTATTTTCTCTTTCTTATGCTTCAGTCGCACGCCAGCCTTGTCTCCAACGAACTGCTGCCGCCCCTTTGATGCTAAATCTGATGGCATGATGCTAGGTGATGGTGTGGGCTTGCTGGTACTGAAACGGCTCGAAGATGCACAGCGGGATGGTGACAGGATCTATGCGGTGATCAAATCTGTTGAAGGCTCTAGTGATGGTAGAGCTAAGAGCATATTTGCGCCACGCATGGAGGGACAGGTGTTGGCCATTCAGCGAGCCTATGAAGCGGCAGGGGTCAATCCGGGTGACATCGAATTGGTGGAAGCTCACGGCACCGGAACTTTGTCTGGAGATCAGACCGAACTCAATAGCTTGCTGATGGCCTACGGTGGCCAGGGGCTGGACAACCAATCTGTCGCTATCGGTAGCATTAAATCCCAGATTGGCCACACACGATGCGCCGCTGGGGCTGCTTCGACGATCAAAACGGCTCTGGGTCTGCACCATAAAGTGTTACCCGCCACGATCAATGTTAACCAGCCGAATAAACTGTTGGCCGGTGGCAATACCCCCTTGTATGTCAACACCCTGAATCGGCCTTGGATTCGCAGCAATACGGCAGGTCCAAGGCGGGCTGCTCTCAGCGCTTTCGGTTTCGGCGGCACCAACTACCATATGGTGCTGGAAGAGTACCAACATGAGCAGACGGAGCCCTACAGACACAACAGTGTAGCGGATGTCGTGGTGTTGCAAGCAGATGATAGTCAGGCATTGCTGTCTGCAGTTCAGGGCTGGCAGTCGCAATTGTCAGGTGACGAAGCCGAAGAGGCTTATGCCAGGCTTGTCGCCCTGCGCCAGCCGACAGGCAAGCAGGAGTGCGTGAGATTGGGCTTTGCCGCAGAAGGGCCTGAACAGGCTCTGAGTATGCTGACTACTGCACTGGATAAGTTGGGTAATGACACCGGGAAGGTTTGGGAACATCCCCTCGGGATCTATTTTAATCCCGGTGTCAGTGATGCTTCTGCTCAGGGAAAGGTGGTGGCTCTGTTCCCTGGTCAGGGTTCGCAATATGTGAACATGGCACTACATGTTGCCAATGAGTTTCCGTCCATGCGAGAGGTGTTGGCCGATGCAGATCGTCTGCGTCAGGATGACGGGCTGGAACGGTTATCTCGGTTAGTATACCCGGCACCTGCATTTTCCGAACAGGCTACTTCCCAACAAGTAGTTGACCTGAAAAGTACCGATAATGCTCAGCCAGCCATTGGCGCCGTCAGTCTTGGTTATTACCGGATCCTTGAGGAAATGGGCTTTAAAGCTGATTTCGCTGCTGGCCATAGTTTCGGTGAACTGACTGCTCTGCATGTTGCCGGGGTGCTGGATAATGATAGCTTCCATCGTTTGGCTATGGCTCGGGGCAATTTGATGAAGATATTGCCGGACTCTGACCAGTCAGAGGATCGTGGCGCCATGCTGGCGGCTTCCCTCTCTCCTGAGCAGGCAGAACAATGCCTGCAGCAATTTGATGGCTTGAGTATCGCCAATATTAATTCCAACAGTCAGGTCGTGTTTGGTGGTGGCAGTCAGGTGGTCAGTGAAGCTCAAAAACACCTGCAGCAGCAACAGGTTCGCTGCGCCGTTCTGCCGGTTTCAGCCGCTTTTCATACCCGTTTTGTAGCACATGCCGCTGAGCCTTTTGCCGAGGTCCTGGCCAGTATGTCCCTGCATAAGCCAGGTATCCCGGTGTTTTCAAACGTAACGGCAAAACGGCATACCAATAGCGCAGCGAAAATCAGAGCGGCATTGACTGAACAGTTAACGAGCACGGTCCGGTTCAGGGATATGATTGAAAACATCTATGCTGCAGGGGGACGTTACTTCGTTGAAATGGGCCCCAAGGGAGTATTGGGCAAGTTGGTGTCCGATATCCTTGGTGACCGCGACTATCAGATTATCTGTCTTGATCCGGGCGAGAAGTCTCACGACGGCCAGCAGTTACGTAAGGCGTTCGCCAAGCTGGCTGTGCTGGGGGTTCTTCCGGAGCATCAGGACCTTTATCAGCTTCGGCCAAACCTAAAAGCCAAGAAGGAAAAACGCCTGACCTACAGAATGAATGGTGGCTATTTCTTCTTCGATGCCACCAAGGACAGGCGAAAGCGGGCCAAGCGCCTGGATACAACGTTAGTGGATGCATTTGTTGCGCAGAAAATTGCCCCGTTATTGTCATCCGATAACAGCATACCCGTCGAGCAAACAGAGCAAAGCAGGTCTGGCCAGGCCTATGCAGCAAATTCCCCAGCGTCCTGTTATGCAGTGGAAGAGACGGAACAAACCTATATTTACGAAGGACGAGAGGTCATCATGGCAACCCCGAAACAAGATAAAGCTGACAACCTGGCGCTTGGCACAGTATGTGAGCAGATCCGTGCCCAACAGTTAACAAGTGAAGTGCACCAGCAATTCCAGCAGAACCAAAAGGATTACATCCAGTTTCTCGATTCATTGCTCGACAAGCAGTTCAATCTGTTCGACAAGCATCAGGGCAGCAGTCATTTTAGCGATATGATTGGCAGCCTTAATCAGAGCTTCACCCTGCTTGAGCAAAACCAGCGTAGCTATCACGATAATCACCAACGTTACTTTGTTAATCAGGAGCAGCTACTGTCATATAGAGGCTCAGGTAACGGAAGTTCCACTATGGGTTCGCCTCAGGACGCATTACAGACCCGGTCCCTGGCAGTGCAGCCCTCTGACTCCGCTGTTAATGGCAACGTTAATGATCATTCTAAGGGTGTCAACGAATATACCACGGGCAATGGGGTTGCTTCTGAGCCGACATCATCGATGCCCACAAGCCAAGGCAGCGTTGCTGAAACTCAGCGAAATGGCCTCAGTGGTCAGGGGCAGGCTGCCCGCAATAACGGAGTAACGAACGCTAGTGGGCAGGGTTCGGAGCCAGCCAAGCCAACGGTCGCTGCTGGTGGCACATCGAGCGAGTTAAGCGAGTCCGATCACTTGGCTCTTGAGCAACTGCGCAAGGTCAGCACTGAGAGTCTGGCCGTTGAGCTGGTGAAAATCATCAGTGATAAAACCGGTTATCCTGAAGATATGATTGGCGGCGACATGGATCTGGAGGCCGATTTGGGGATCGACTCCATTAAACGAATCGAGATTATCGGTGCCATGTTCAAATCCTTCGAGTCTGACTTCAACTTGATGGAAAGTGCAGAAGATTACGCCGAAATGGAAACCTTTGATGTTGAACAGTTCAGTTCTATCAACAAACTGGTTTCCTTTCTGCAGGAGCAAATCCAGCAGATGATTCAAAACCTGGAGCAGGGAGGCAGTCTCACCGAAGCCTTGGGTGCTTCGACTGGAGAGGTGCGCAACGAGGCGTCACAGGTTCAGCGTGCGTCTTACGCCGACATGGCGATGAATGGAGAGGATACGCAACGCTGTGAGGTGGCAGAAAGTGCTGAACTGGTCAATCAGGACGTGGCTGATGTGATGTCCTCCATTGGCTTTGTTGCTTCATCTGCGGATATGGACGGAGCAACCCACCACCCAAAGTCTGAACCCGCAATCTCAGCGCCACTAGTCAGCGCTGAGCCTGCGGGTGCCAACATCATCCTACCGGGAGTTGTTCAGGACAAAGGGCCGGTAACGCCGGAAAATGTAATGAGCACGGCGCCAAACCGCTTTGAAGTAGGTTTGCGCCAATTGCCCTTACCGGATCAGCAGTCAGTAGATCTACCGGACGGCTTTATCTGGCTGGTGGCGGATGCTGGACACACAGCAGCGGCTGCGCTGTTAGATAAATTAGCAGAGAAGGCGCAGCGGACGGTACACCTGCAACTGACAGGTAAAACCACTAAGACGTCGCATCCGAGTTATCAATTGACCGAGCGGGATGAAGATAATCTGCAAATTCGGCTGGCGCAAATACGGGCTCAGCAGGGGAAAATTGGCGGCTTGATCTATCTTCAGGAAGCCGGAGCTGACGCCAAGGGAATACGCAACTGCTTTGCGGCCAAGGACTATGCCATGCAGCAGCAGCTTTTCATGTTGACCAAGCATGTACAGGCCGACCTTCTGGACTGTGCGGCACAAGGACGGGCGAGTCTACTGGTGGCTGGTCAATTGGACGGTCAGTTAGGGTTTGGCGGGAAACGGGGATATCCTCTGGTATCCGCTGGTGTTACAGGCCTGGTCAAATCCCTCCATCACGAATGGCCAGACGTGAGATGTCGGTATGTGGATCTACAGCCGAAAATGGATCAAGACCAGGCTGCAGAAATTCTGTGGCAGGAGTTGCATGATGCTGATTCACAGTTGTTGGAAGTAGGGCGTGATGCTCACGGACAACGGTTTACTCCAGGTCTGACGAAAGCACCACTGGACATGCAAAAAAGCCCACCGCTTGGCAAGGACGATCTGGTGTTGGTATCAGGTGGTGCCAGAGGGATTACCGCGACTTGCGTGCTCGAGCTGGCTAGGCAAAGTGGTGCGTCATTCCTGCTATTGGGGCGTACCGATATCGAAGCTGCGTGGCCTGAGTGGGCGGAAGCCTGTAATGACATGGCCAGTCTGCGCACTGCCGCTATCGAAGCGGTTAAGAAGCAGGGGCAGCAACCCACTCCTGTCAAGATTGACAGAATGCTTGGTCCCCTTTTACAGGTAGAAGAAGTCAGGCAGACGCTGCAACAGTTACACGAGCTTGGCTGTAATGCCAGCTATATGGCGGTAGATATCCTCGACCCAAATAAGCTCAAGACTGCATTGGCTGACGTTCATCAACGTATGGGTAAGGTTACCGCTGTGGTGCATGGCGCTGGCAATCTGGCCGACAAGAAGCTGGATAAGAAGACGGCTGGGGACTTTGAGTCGGTATTTGCGACCAAAGTCAGGGGGTTGGAAAACCTGATCAAAGCGTTGCCGCCAACCGGCATTAAACAAATTTACCTGTTTTCCTCGGTGTCTGGCTTTTTCGGCAATGCGGGCCAGACTGACTATGCCATGGCCAATGAAGTACTGAGTAAATTCGCCCACAACTGGCGTTTCTACTATCCCCAGAGCCGGGTTTGTGCGATTAACTGGGGTCCATGGGACAGTGGTATGGTCAGCGATACCCTGAAAAGGGCCTACCAAGAGCGTGGTATCAGTATCATCGCAACAGAAGACGGCGCTGAACGTTTTGTCCGGGAATTGTCAGCAGATTGTATTCAGGTTCTGATCGGCAACGATAGCTACCAGCATCCCAAGAATACGCTACTGAATGATAACTGCCATGTGTCTACGCGCCGCCTGAATATTGTTGAGCAAGATGTTTTGTCAGACCACAGGATTGATGGTAAGGCGGTATTGCCTGCGACCTTCGCCATGACATGGCTGATTCAGGCTGCAACCCGGGTGGTGCCTGATTTACATCTGTTGGCTTTGGAAGATTTTCAGGTGCTTAAAGGTGTCGTGCTGGAGGGGCAGCAAGAGCATGAATTTGAAACCAGGGTGACCCCTGACACCAAAATGCAGCCTGACAGTGAGGTGCTCTTCAATGTTGAGGTTGGCAGTGTTGAACCCCAGGGCTGGCAACCCAGGTATAAAGGACGGGTACGCTTTTGCACACAGGTGCCGAAAGTGCCGATTCGCAGCGTAGCGGGCTTTGAAGCGCAGTCTCATCCTGACAAGCTAGCTGACAGGCCTTTGTATGCCGAACAGAACAAATCCGGTTGGTTGTTTCATGGTCCCCGTCTGCAAGGTATGCAGAAATTGCTCTCGTGCGATGCTCAAGGGATTAGGGCACTGGTGTCCATGACGGAGCCTGCCGACCTGACGACGGAAATCTTTGCCCAGAGTCCGGTGAATCCCTATCTGTCCGACGTGTTCCTGCAAGCTCCATATCTGTGGCTGCTGTTGGAAACCGATGCCGCTGGCTTGCCTATGGCTGTTGGTCAATATCAACAGTTTGCACAACCGACCTTTGGTCAGCCTTTGTTGGTAGACGCCCGTTGCAAGGATTGCTCTTCTGGTCAGGTGTTTTGGGATCTTGATGTAACTGACGAACAGGGGCAATTGCTGGCGAGCTTTTCGGACTTGATGTTTACCCATTCTAAGTCGTTACGTAGCAAGCTTCTGTCCGAGCTTTAGTCGGGCAGCCTTTAAGTATAAGGATTAATGGATATAAGGATGATCTATGAGCCCTATTGCAATTGTTGGAATGGGCTGCCTGTTTCCCGGCGCAGCCAGTCCAGAAGAATATTGGCAGAATTTGCTGAACGAGCAGGATGTCACCAATCACCTCAGTGACGATCTGCTCGGTGCGCCGCTACATCATTATTTGGCCGAGGAACCTGGTACGCCTGACAAGATCTGTTACCACAAAAATGGTCACATCCGTGATTTTAGATTCGATGCCCGGGGTTATCGCCTTCCCGCTGACAAGCTGGACGGTCTAGACAATCTATTTAAATGGACTCTATATGCTGCGGATCAAGCCTTGCGCAACGCAGGGCAATCGACTGAAGCTGCGCAGCGCTGCGGTTTGATCGTGGGTAACATTGGCATGCCGACCCATTCTGGCAAGCGTTTTCTGAACGGTTTCTATAACAAGTTGCTGGAGCCCTATATACAGGAATTACTCGGTGAACCTGCTTTTCGTTTTGCCGACTACTGGCCCCAAGAGCGCCAGGATCAGGATAACCTTTCCACTGCCAGCTACAATGCCACCATCGCCGCCATGGCCTTGGGACTCCAAGGGCCTGTGTATACCCTTGACGCGGCGTGCTCGTCTGCCCTGTATGCGATCCAGATGGCCTGCTTTTATCTTAATAATCATCAAGCCGATGTGATGCTGTCTGGCGCAGTATGCCATGCCGATCACATATACATCGATCATGGCTTCAATATGCTACATGCCTTTCCTGCATCCAAGGAGCAGTCGATTCCCTTTGATCGCAATTCCCGGGGCCTTAAGGCCGGGGAAGGTGCTGGGATGGTGGTACTGAAGAGATTGCAGGATGCTGAGCGCGACGGTGATGAGATCTACGGTGTTATCGAGTCTATTGGTTTGTCCAATGATGCAGGTGCAAAGCACATATTAGTGCCTGATACACAGGGTCAGATGCTAGCCCTTAAACGTGCCTATGATGGAAACGATAGTCGGGTGGATTATCTGGAGTGTCACGCTACTGGCACGCCGGTGGGTGATCAGGTGGAATTGAACTCTATTGAACAATTTTTTGGTCAGAACGACAGTCTGCCCTTGATTGGAGCCAATAAAGGCAATGTGGGTCATATGCTTACGGCGTCAGGCATGGCCAGTCTGATCAAGGTGCTGCAATCCATGCGTCATGGTGTTATCCCTGCCACTATCGGTTTAGAACAGATGGTGGCTACCAAGGGCGGTAAGTTGACGATAGATCATGTTGTCCGTGCATCCCGGAACTGGCCAGCCGAGTCAGGGCAGCGCCGGGCCGGGATCAATGCGTTCGGATTTGGTGGAGTAAACGGCCATATGGTGTTGCGGGACGGGACAGTCAAAGGCAATACCGAACCGACACCAGTGATGGATGACGAAAAAATGGTGATCACCGGTATGTCGGTTGCCATGGCCGATACCCACTGTGTCAGTCAGTTTAACACCAGCATTCGTGACGCCAGGCAACATTTTTCGACCCTGCCGGGTAATCGCTGGTCAGGTCTGGAACAACGTCAGGATCTCCTCGATGAATATGGCTTGTCAGCGCCGCCCCTTGGTGCCTATATCGAGAAATTTGAGTTTGACTGCAAACGATTCAAAATGCCGCCCAATATGGCTGGTATTCATTTGTTGTCCCATTTGTCATTGATGCAACTGGCAACAGGTGCTTTTTTGGATGCCGGCTATCAGGTGGACGGCACAGTGCGCAATATCGCCGTCATAGTAGCAGCAGACAGCGATTACCTCTGCTATCGCTACCAGGCCAGGAATGAAGCCGCCTGGCAGGTCAGGGACAGTCTCGCCAAATCCGGGGTGAAATTGTCAGCTCGGCAGGTAGATGAGCTGGAGCACATCGTTAAGGATGGCCTGTTCCCTGAACCTTATGCCGAGGGGATAACGGGCGGTATTGGCAATGTGGTGGCCAGCAGGATTTCTTCCAGTCTGCGCCTTAGCGGCCCTGCTTTTACCGTCTGTGCCCAGGAAAACTCAGTGTTTCGTGCCCTTGAGTTGGCGCGCTTCCTGCTGAGTCTGGAAGGTCTTGAAGCGGTGGTAGTTGGCAGCGGGAGTTTCTGCGGTGGGCCAGAGAATGTGCTGCTTAGCCAACGTCTGCAACCGGCTAATCAGGGTCGTCTGACGCTGAGTTTTGACAGCCAGTCCAGTGGCTGGAATGTGGGGGAGGGGGGGGCTGTGGTGGTGCTCAAATCCCAGAATAAGGTGTTGCAGGCACAGGCTAAATACTATGCCAGCATCGAGTCCATGTCGTTTGTCACCGCCCATGCCGATGCCCAGGGGGTGGTCTATCCACGCTTGGACGGGGTAGTTAAATCTGCTCGTCAGGCGTTGCATCAGGCCGGTATCAGTAGTGAACAGGTTGGTTACCTCGAAGCTCATGCCAGCGGTATTGAGGCTGAGGATGAGGCCGAGCTGGCGGCACTTTGCCAGGTTTATAGCGGCCGAGATAGTGGTCAGAGCACGGTGCTGGGCTCGGTCAAGGCCAATTTTGGTCATCTTGGGTCCGCTGCCGGTATGGCGAGTCTGGTCAAGTCAGCCTTGTGTCTGAGTCAGGCTTACTTGCCCGGCACCCCCAACTGGCAGGGTTGCAAAGAGTCAACTTTATTGGATGGCAGTGCCCTGAGGGTGATAGATCAAAGTCAGCCCTGGCAGGGCGCTGAACAGGGAGGCGGATATGCTGCAGTCAGCAGTATGGGGCGGGATCTGACCTATGCACATATGGTGCTTAAGGCGCCGGATAAGGAGAGTAGACGCACGGAATTAACTAAGCTGGACGCAGAAAGTCTGCACGCTGGTTCCTTATTCAAAGACATCTATGTGGGCAGAGAGGTGGCTATTAATAAGATGATTGTCAATGACACTAATCGCCAGCGACTGGAGCTGCCCGCTGTATCAAGAGCCGAATCTTTCCGGCAGGAACAACACTCGAGCAGTGTTACCCCTTTGTTGCACGTGATGCGCAGACAAGAAATAGAACGCAGTTTGTCGACTCACCTGGCCTATTTGCGTAATGAACAGTGTTTTTATCGCCAGCTCACCTCGCTGGCTCAGGAGTGCTTGGTTGTCGGCGGTAGTGAGCCGGGGCTGGCGCCTTCGGCGCCAAAACTGACCCTGATCCAAGGGCGGCGCAAACCGCTTTTTGACCTCGCTCAGTTAGAGGAAATGACCGACGGCAGCGTGGCAAAGGTTCTGGGAGTCCGATATGCCGAGGCAGATCAGTACCCTATTCGCACCCGCATGCCCTCTCCTCCCTATCTGTTTGTGTCAAGGATCATGTCCCTGACTGCAGAGTTTGGCAAGTTAGAGCCATGTCTGATCGAGTGGGAGTACGACCTGCAGACGGACGATTGGTTTGTATATCACGGCCTCGTACCGGCCTTTGTATCACTGGAATCCTCCCATGCCATGATTGTGGCGTTTACCTGCATTGGTTGCGATCAGTTGTTCAAGGGAGAGCTTAAGTATCGCGCCATTGACAGCCAAACCACCATATACAGTGATTTGCCCAAAGCCGGTGAGATATTACGTGGCAAAGTGCAGATCCACGGTTTTACCAAGGTTGGGAAGAATGTACTGGTACGCTACGAGTATGATGGATATGTAGGTGGCCGACATAGCTTCAAGCTGACTGCCACATCCGGCTTTTTCCCGGTCAGGGAAATCGAGCAGGCCAAGGCCTTTGATACCACCAAACTCTTTGCCAAGGCAGTTCGCCAGCAGGCTTTCCAGCCCCTGCTGCCCTGTGCCAGGCATACATTTACCGATGACGATTTACTTGCCGTACAGGAAGGTAATCTGGAGCGTTGCTTTGGCACAGGCTTCGGCCGCACCCCCGTACCAGGCTTGTACGCGCCCAAGGCCAGAATGCTGGACCGGGTGCTGTCTGTCGATCCAATCGGTGGTCCCTGGGGGCTGGGGCAAGCCTTGGGAGAGTGTGACATTAAACCCGACCACTGGGCTTTTGCTGCCCACTTCAAGAATGATCCCGTGTTGCCAGGCACCCTGATTGTGGAAGGGGTCGAGCAACTAGTGCGTTTCTACCTTTATTATCTGGGACTTCATAGTCTCGAGTATCTCAGGCCGCAGCTTATCCGCCAGCACACATACAGCGCCAAGTTTCGCGGTGAGGTGAAATGTGCCGCCGACAAACTGCAATATCGACTATCGGTCAAAAAACTGGATTGCCATACATTGGCGGATGGACGTATTGCGTCGCTGGAAATCCACTTTATTGCTGAGACCTTGTATCGCGACAAGGTGATAGGTGTCTGCGACAACCTGGGTGCCAGGTTTGTGGCGGATAAGTCATAAACTATGAAGGAGAGTCTGTCATGGAAATGAATCAGACGACAACGCAACAGCCTGCCACTGTGTTTGGCTGGCAGGGACGCCCTCACTCCTTGCCTCAGTCTCCAGGTCGCATGGTAGAGCTGCTGCAGAAACTGTCGCAGCCGCTGTATGTGCTGGATATTAAGGGCAATCTGGTACTTGAAGAGGAAGGGGTTCCGGTTAAGGGTGAGGCACATGCGGTACGCTGTCTTGGTATGGTCAATCCCTGTCTTCCGGATATGCTCGGCAGCAGAGAATTCTGCCGGGATTACGGGGTGAAGAGTGCTTATTATGCGGGCGCCATGGCTAACGGTATTAACTCGGTTGATATGGTGCTGGCGATGGGCCGGGCGGGTTTGCTCAGCGCTTTCGGTTCTGGTGGACTATCGGCTGAATGTGTAGCACAAGCCATAGACAGACTCAGTGAAGGCCTGCCTCAGGGCCCTTTTGCTATCAACCTGCTGCACAATCCCGGTAATCCGAACTGGGAAATACAGTGTATCCGCCACTGCCTCGACAAAGGGGTTAGTGTGGTGGAAGCCTCCGCCTATATTAATCTCAGCGCAGCCATTGTGCTCTATAGGGCCGCGGGGCTTAAGCGTGATTCTGAGGGCAGCATTCAAGCCACCAATAGGGTCATCGCCAAAGTGTCACGCCCTGAGGTGGCACGGCAGTTCTTGATGCCAGCACCGCGCAAGCTGTTGGATAAATTACTGGCTGCCAAGTTGATCAATGCTGAGCAGCATCAGTGGGCGCAGCAGGTACCAATGGCTGATGATATTACAGTGGAGTCTGACTCTGGAGGCCATACGGATCACGGGGTGCTGGCCTGCATTTTTACCGAGATCCGGGCTGAGCGGGACCTGATTCAGGCTCAGTATCGTTTTGGTCGGACCACGCGGATTGGCGCGGCTGGCGGACTAGGCACTCCTGATGCTGTTTATGCCGCCTTTGCCTTGGGCGCTGATTATGTGGTGACTGGCTCAATTAACCAAGCTTGTTTGGAAGCTGGTACATCTGCAGTGGTGAAGGACTTACTTAAAAAGGCGTGCGTCAGCGATATGGTGTCGGCACCTTGCGCCGACATGTTTGAACTGGGTGCCAAGGTACAGGTGCTGAAAAACAACTCTATGTATGGTGTGAGGGCACAGAAGCTTTACCAGTTGTACAAGACCCATGCGGATATTGATGCGCTGCCGGACAAGGAACTCCAGATCCTTGAAAAGCAATATTTTCAGCGCCCAATCGAGCAGGTCTGGCAGGAAACCCGTGATTTTTTCCAAAGCCGGGGTATGAGCGAACAGATTGCGGTAGCGGAGAAACAGCCCAAACGTAAGATGTCTCTGATATTTCAGTGGTATCTCGGCCAGTCGTCTAAATGGGCTATAGAAGGGGTCGCCGAGCGGCAGGTGGACTATCAGATCTGGTGTGGCCCAGCTATGGGCGCTTGCAACAGATGGCTGGCTGACTCAGAACTGATGATGCAGCGTTCCTGTGTCGATCTAGCCGTTAATCTGATGGTAGGTGCTGCTTATCTGGCCCGTCTTAACCAACTGCGTCAACTGGGCGTGAGCCCATCCGCCGAATTGCAGCATGTTCCGGCACGGCCGCTTTCCCAACTACAGACTTTCTGGTCTGCCGAAGAGCAATCCGTTCAATCCTCGGAGATTGCGGCAGCGGACAGACAAGACTTCAACCAAAGAGATCAAGTAACCATGAATAATTCCAATGCAAACAACTCTAGTCTGGATTTAACCCGTTCAAAGGAATACTACAAGAAAACTTGGGAACTACTGCCTGGGGGCGCTCATTATAATTTCGCTGATCCCGAGCGGGCTCTGGTGATCCCCTTTAACAAGGGTAGAGGGGCAAGAGTCTGGGATCTGGACGGCAATGAACATCTTGACTTGTTCAGTAAGTTTGGAGCCCTGTTTGTTGGTCACCACAATCCGAATTACAACCAAGCGTTGATGAAGTATATGGAGAAGGTGACCTCAGTGGATACCTGTGACTTGGAACTGGATGTATGTGAAACCTTAGCCCATCACATTCCTTGTGCCGAAATGGTCAGGTTTAGTCTCAGCGGCACCGAAGCGGTACAAAATGCGCTGCGCTTGGCTAGAGCTTACACCGGCAAAAATCGCTTTGTGCGCTTTCACGGTCACTATCATGGCAATTCCGATAATGTGATGGGTGGGCGCAAGAAAAAAGACCTCGAGTGGCCGACGCCAGAGATGTTCCGCGGCGATATGCTGGATACACAGGGCCGCGCACGGGACATACTCGAACAACAGTCTTTTATGCTGCCTTGGAATGATATCAATGCACTTGAAACCGTGCTCAGTGAGCATCACAGCGACATCGCTGCGGTGCTGATGGAGCCCATTTGCATGAACGGTGGCGGTATCCTGCCCTGCAAGGGGTATCTGGAAAAGAGTAAAGCATTGTGCGAGAAGTACAATGTAGTGCTGATTTTCGATGAGATCATCACTGGCGTCAGGTTAGGTCTGGGAGGCGCACAGAAAATTCTTGGTGTCACGCCGCATCTGTCCACTTTCGCTAAGGCCTTGGGAGGCGGCTCCATGCCTATCTCTGCTATTGCAGGCCACAAGGATCTGATGAACCTCTATACCCGCGGCAAGGTGATCCATGCCGGTACTTTTAACGGGTACCCTCTGGGATTGGCTGCCATCAAGGCTACCTATGAAATAGTTGAACAGGATCCGACTTGCTACGATCGTATGGGCGGTATTATGGCCAAAATCAGCCAGAGTTTTATCCGCGCTGCCCGGGAAGTAGGTCTGCCTATGGTGGTTCAGGGTATGCCCACGGCACTGGTCTACCATTCTCAAGAGCATCTGGTAGACCGTTCCGAAGGGTATACCGACAGGGTTAAGTTTTGCGACATTATTATCCGTGAAGTGGCCAAACGCCATGGTTTGCAGTTCTCACCCTTATCGCGTCTGTATCCCAACCTGATGATCAACGAAGACGATGTGACCTTCTTTGAGTCGAGGATTTATGATGCCATGAGCAGCGCCAAGAAGATGATCGATGTTACCTTCAATGAGGAGGTTAGCGCGTGAATCAACCAATTGCACTGGTAACAGGCGCGGCTGGGGGGTTCGGTAGTGCTATCTGTAGTGTGTTGCTGGATTCGGGTTTTTTTGTGCTGGCTACCGATGTAAATGGCAAAGCTCTTGATCATTTGGCAGAGCATCTGCGTGGTCGTGCTCTGACCTGCTATCACATGGATGTCTGTGATCTGGCCAGGGTTGAGGCTGTCGCGGCAGAGGCCTTGCAGCATTTTGGCCGGCCAGTGGATGTGTTGGTCAACAATGCTGGCATCATAGGTAAGAACTTCTGCTTACAGGAGCAGGGGCCGCAGGAAGCTAAGCGAATAATCGACATTAACCTGACCGGCTGCTTCAACTGTACGTCGGTATTCTCTCGCAATATGGCAAGACAGCGCTCAGGACGTATCATCAATATCGCTTCGGTGGCCGGGATCTGGGGTGCCTCTGGCGGCTCTGCCTACGCGGCTTCTAAGGCTGGCCTGATTAAAGCGTCTGAATCATGGTCGCGGGAACTGGGACCACTGAATATTATTGTTACAGCGATAGCTCCCGGTATCTGCAAAACAAAAATGTTCGGCCAGTTTGTGGGGGAGGAGCAGATTCAAAGCAAGGAGGAGATCAAGATCGTTAAGTCCATTGTACCAGTTGGGCGACTAGGCGAGCCTGAGGATATTGCTGAGGTGGTAAATTTTCTGTCCACCTGCAAGACCAACTATGTGAATGGCACTGTAATTGAAATGGATGGCGGCATGCGTGTCGGTCAAATTTAAAAGGGAGGAGTTATGGACTATCGTCAACTTACCGCTGTAAAGAATATTTTTCTAACAGGCGCCACAGGAGTGTTAGGTGCCCGTCTGCTAATGGAAATTCTGCTGACTACCCGCGCTTGCGTCTATTGTCTGAGCCGGGCAGAAAATCTGACCAATGCCAAGCAGGATATAGAGCGTATGTTGGCGGTTTATGACCCTCAAAATACCTTGGCCGACCAAGCTTGGCGGGTGGTGCCTGTGCTGGGAAATATCAGCAAGCCCAATCTGGGGCTGGACGAAGAGACCTTCCAGAAACTGGCCGAGGATATGGATCTGGTTATGCATTCAGCGGCCAATGTCAGCCTCATTGCCAGTTTTGAGAAGTTGGCGCCGGTGAATCTTGATGGCACCAGACAGGTGATAGCGTTTTGCCTGAAAGGGAATTGTCCGTTGCTGTTTGTATCCAGCTTCAGCGTAATCGGCAACCAGCTCTATCATGAGGTGATTCTGCATGAAAATGAACTGGATATCGGTCAGGGCTTTGAGGAGCTTGGTTATGAGCGTAGTAAGTTTTGTGCCGAGCAACTGGTGAGGGAAGCCACAAATCAAGGGCTGCGATGGAGTATCGTCAGGCCGGGTAATATATGGGGAGACAGCGAAACGGGCTGTTACCCCTTGTTTGAGACCAAAGTCAGGGGAATTTACTATGAAATGATCCTGGCCTTGGTGGAGACAGGATACAGCTATCCCAGCAGTGAAAGTTTTGATATCTCACCGGTGGATTTTGTGGCTAAGGCCAGTCTGCATGTGGCTATGAATCTAGAGTTGAGCTGTTTTCAGACCTACCATTTGACCAACCCAGAGCCGATTGACTTCAATCAGCTTATGAGCCTGATACGTGAGCACGGTTATAACATTCGGGAGTTGAGTCAGGAGGACTATTTCGGAGCTCTTTACGAAGAGCGTATGGTGCGCGGGGGTAAACCCTATCATTCGGCTTTTACTGATTTGCTGAAGCTGTTCCTGGGAGACACGGATTTGGTCGAACAAGCCAGATGGGACACGTCAAACATAGACACCCTTTTGGCGCCCACGGATATCCGCTGTGCCAGATCCGATCAGCGTTTAATGTCCCTGTATCTGGATTATGCGGTACAGCGTAACTGGATCCCATCTGTACAAAAACAGCGTCCATTGGCATCAATTACCGACGAAGTTCATACCAAGATCTTTTTGGAAGATTTGTTTGAACAGACGATGGTGAGTTGAATGGAGGCCTGTCATGCAGGAATTGAAGTTTTCCAGCCTGACTCAATGTCCTGACAGAGTCTGGGTTAAAAGCCGTTATTGTTTGTTCAGTAATGACCGGGTCGCAGGTAGTCTGGCCAGCGGTAGACGGTTGTGCCGTCAGGCAGGGGGCTTTGAGTTGCGTATTACAGACCTGATGAAGGTGGACATCTCGCGCTTACTCGATCATTACCGTCTGCTTAGCAATGAAGAGCTGCTGTTGGATCAACAGGGACTGGTCAGATATCGGCTGACAGCCAGTGAAGGCAATGCAGAATCTCGGGTCAGCATGCTGCGCAGTGACAGCGAGATACAGGTACAAGTCCAAAGTCGATCCGGTGGATCAGCGAAAATGCATACTTTGGATAAACTGAGCTTCGATACGGTATCGGAAACGGCTGCTTGGCTGTTTCTGTCGTCAGGAGCACCGACTAAGACCTTGAAGGTGCTGGATTTAGATGATCTTGAGATCCGTGAGGTGAGTTACCGCTACGATGGCAGGCAGACGGTCAGCTTGGCTGGTCATGATTTTGACTGTCATCTGGTTAGGTTTGAGAGTGTCAATAAAATGGGATCTATGAAACTGGTGGAAGACGAGACGGGTACCTGGCTGTGCAGCGAAACAGGACATGACTGCGACGGCAATTATCGGGTCGAACTGGTGGAGTATGAATATGGCAAGGAGAATGGGCAATGACAAAGGAATTAACCCTGGCGCTGTGTCAGGCTGCCCCACTTTGGCAAGATGGGCGCGGTAACCTGGAATGCTTTGAGCAGCGCCTTGCTGGTATCGAAGGCGTTGACCTGATCATTTTGCCGGAGATGTTTGCGTCCGGTTTTACCATGGATCCTAGGGCGGTGGCCCAACCGATGGATGGAGAAGCAGTAGGCTGGATGTCGCGTATGGCCAGAGATAAGGATGCGATGTTGGTGGGTAGCTTGGTGATAGAAGATAAGGGGGGATATTACAACCGCCTGGTGTGGGCCAATCCCGATGGCACCTTGCAGTGGTACGACAAAAAACACCTGTTCAGTTTTGCCGGTGAGCATTCCCACTATCAGGCTGGACATAAGCGATTAATGGTGGATTTCCGTGGCTGGCGCTTGGCGGGCTTTGTCTGTTTTGACTTGCGCTTCCCTACTTGGTGTCGTAATGACAAGGATTGCCCCTATGATGCGGCTTTGTTTGTGGCCAGCTGGCCACAGGTGCGTGCCGAACACTGGAATGCGTTATTAAAGGCCCGGGCCATTGAAAACCAGTGTTATGTGGTAGCAGTCAACCGGGTTGGAACAGACGGTAATCAGGTTGCCTACAAGGGAGACTCACAGGTGATTGATCCACAGGGCCAGGTGGAGTGCCTGTTGTCCTGCCAGGACAGAGTGCTGGTTTGGCAGTTGCGTCGGGAAGCGGTGCGTCATACCCGGGAAACCTTTGCCTTTCTCAGGGAAGCTGACAATGCCATTTTGGTTTGAGCGTCAGACTTATTTCGCGCAGGAGCGCAATCTATGCTGAAATCCCTTTATTATAAATATAAGTGGTATCTGATCTTAACTGTTCCTATGAGCCTGCTCTTGGGCATGGCCAGCATGAGCGTTATCGCAGTGATTAGCGATGCGCTGAGTAACGATCTGGACAGTATGAAATATGGCCCAGTACCGTTTTTTTCTGCTATTGGCATATTATTTTTGCTGGGCTTGGGTAACGAACTGTTACGCGCCCGATTGTTCGCTCGGGTCAATTATGACTTGCAGCTACGCATGATTCGACGTGTATCAGCAACCCCTCTGGAACAAATTGAGCGAATCGGTTTGTCTAAGGTCATTGCTACACTAACCCAGGATTTGCCGGTGGCGGTGCGCTATTTTCATCTACTGCCTGAGCTCTGTGTCAATCTGGCTATTGTGCTCTGTGGTCTGGTTTTCATGGCGTATCTGTCACTGCCCATGCTGGGTTTGATAGCGGCATGCCTGTTATTGACTGGACTGGTTATCACCTTGCTGGTGTTGGGAACCCGTAAAGATCTGGCCAGCATCCGTGAGCAGGTGGACAGCGTAATGTTTCATTACCAGAACCTGGTGCGGGGCGCCAAAGAGCTTACCCTTAACCGGCACAGAAAACGTCATTTCACTGGTAAGCTGACCAATATTCTGACGGATGTACGTACTCGCACACAACGGGTGTTGTCGCTGCTGGCGTGGATGGAAAGCTGGGGGCAACTGGCCATTCTGGCCATCCTCGGTGGGATCGTCTTTCTGGCCTCTTATCTGCTTCCTGTTAGTGGCGAGATTATTGTCAGCTTTGTGATTATCCTGCTATTTCTGCTTGAGCCTATTGAAGTGATTATCAGTCACCTTGACGAACTGGTGCAGGCAAAAGTCGCGTTCAACAAGATAGACAAGCTCAGGCTATCGGAGGAAGAGTCTTCAGACACCACTAGGCTGCTTACCTGGGTGGAGAGCAATAACAAAGTCCTGTCACTAGAAAATGTTGTCTATCGCTACGAGAAGGAAGACGAAGGGCAGCTTAAGGCTTTTCAGTTGGGACCACTTTCTCTGCAACTTAAACCCGGAGAAGTCACCCTGATCATTGGTGGCAACGGTACCGGTAAATCTACCTTGCTCAAAGTCATATGCGGTTTGTACCCACCCCAATCTGGGCAACTGGAGATAGCTGGAGAACCTGTCTGTGAACAGAATTTGGCGACGTATCGAGACCACTTTTCCCTGATCATGCCGGATTTCTGTCTGTTTGAAGATGTGTTAGACGCCAACGGCCAGCCCTGTTCAGATGAACAGGTTGCGGCCATGTTAACGCAACTCAGGTTGGACAAGGTGGTAGGTTGTAAAGATGGCAAACTCGACAAGCTTGAGCTGAGTCAGGGGCAACGAAAACGACTGGCATTGTTGCTGATGTATTTTGAATTCAGGCCCATAGTACTGTTGGATGAGTGGGCAGCTGATCAGGATCCCACTTTCAAGCGTATTTTCTATGAGGAAATTCTGCCTGGTCTTAAGGCGCAAGGGAAGACGGTGGTCGTGGTATCCCATGATGAGCACTATTTTGATTCTGCGGACAGAGTTTACAAACTGGATGAGGGGCAGTTGCAACTGAAAACCTCGGCTAACCTGGAAGTGTGTTAACCCCGGATGACGGTCTTAAGGACAGCTCAGGAGGGGCATTAGAGTCATAACAGATTCGCCAGGCTGACAAATGCTGACAGCAAAAATACAGATTCTGCAATGGGACTGTTTTAAGCTTGGCTTTGCGATGGATGCAACTTTGTCAGATGGAACGAATATCCCGGCTAGTTAGTGAGTCTGATTGGTTTTCTATGGAGTTACTTTTGCGTGTTACTAAATTATCCGACCCGTCGCGACAGGTGAGAAACCTGTTGTTGACGGCATTTTTGGTTTGTGGATTATGCGCCTGTACATCATTGCCACCAGAGGACTATCAGGCCAGGCTGCAAGCCGACTACACACCGGAAAACTGGCTGTATGCCAGTCAGTTTGAACCGATTACCCAACAGTTTGAAAGGGATATTTTTGCTCAAATCCACTCCGAAGAGTTACGAGACCTTATCCGTCAGGCACTGCAAAATAACCTTGATTTGCGAAGCAACAGGCTGAGTGTACTGGCGTCTGCTCTGGCCAGTCGTCAGGTGGACGGACAGTTGCTGCCCGAACTGCAACTTCAGAGCCAGGCGGGTCGGGACAAACAGTTGTACGATGGTGAGCCCTCCTTTCGCAATGAGTACGGCATCGGTTTGTTGCTGGAGTGGGAGTTGGATCTATGGGGGCGTATTCGTCATCAGCGCTTGGCCCAGCGTGCCGAATTAGAGGCCTTACAGATTGACTATCGGGGCGCGCGACAATCAGTTATTGGTCTGGTGACCCGAACTTATCTGGGGCTGTGGCAATTGGATGCCTTGCAGCAGTTGGAAGCCCGGCGTCTGGAGATCTTTACTAACCTGCAGCAAATCACCGAAGAACAATACCTGAGTGGTCTGACCAATCAGCAGGATTGGTTGCTGGCAGCATTGAAGGTCAGGGAAACTCAGGCAAGGCTCAGAGCGTTGCAGGAACAGCACCAGGCCACCGGAATGCAGTTGAGCCTGCTACTCGGAGAAAAGCCAGGGCAACTGAGTTTCTCTGCATCACTACCGGATGTAAGTATTCCTCTGGTCTCTGTTCCTGCCACCGTGTTGGCCAATCGACCCGATGTTCAGGCTGCTTTTCAGAGGCTACAGGCCAAGCATTATGAAAAAACTGCCATGTACAGAGCGCTATTACCTGATATCAGTCTCAGCGCCAACACTGCCAGACAGACAGATCGCCTCAGCAGGCTTAGCGGGGCAGAGACGGTCTGGGCATTGGTTGGTG
This sequence comes from Nitrincola salilacus, assembly GCF_046271865.1. Classification (NCBI taxonomy): domain Bacteria; kingdom Pseudomonadati; phylum Pseudomonadota; class Gammaproteobacteria; order Oceanospirillales; family Oceanospirillaceae; genus Nitrincola; species Nitrincola salilacus. The sequence goes on along the minus strand of NZ_CP176580.1, from coordinate 3,937,151 downwards.
TGATAAGCCAGTCACTGATGCTGGCAAATATCATTGATGCAGGACCCTTATCCCTGGCCAGAGCCGGCTCATTACAGGAGCAGGCCGAGCGCCAACGTTATTTGCAGGTGGTACTGGATGCCATAGTGGATGTGGAAAACTTCCTGCTTAGGGAGCGGTCTCTGACTGAGCAGCAGCAGTACCTGAAACAGGCCGTCGAGTTAGCGGACGGACTTTATATAGATTATCAACAGCGCTATCAAAGCGGTTTGGTCAGCTTGCTGGATTTGCTCAATATTCAAGAACAGTCTCTGGCTGCCACAGAAGCGCTGCTGGACAACCAGTTTGAGCAGGTGAATAACAGGATATTACTGGGTCTTGCTCTGGGAATGGGTGGGCCTGAACCAGATATGCCTGTAGTAGTGGGTAAAGCGTTATGAAGTGGTCAGCCTTTTTAAAAAACAAGGTGGCGCCAGTTACAGGGTTGTTGATAGTGCTCTTTATCATGCTGGTGATTCTGGATGAAGTGGAACAGAGTCAGAAAAAACAGCTCCAGCAAACCCTGCAGCCAAGCACATCATTGCCAGTAGTAAGTGTTGCCACAGTTGAGCCGGAACGGGTGCGCCTGGATGTCAAGGTATTGTCCCGGGTTAGGCCCCGCTATCAGAGTATGATTCGCAGTCACGTCGAGGGTAGTGTGGTGAGCTTCAGCGAACGTTTGGTAGAGGGAGCGGTGATAGAAGAGGGAGAGTTGTTGTTGCAATTGGATGATAGCCAATACGCCGCAGAACTGGCCCAAGCCAGAATGGACAAGGCGCAGGCCGAGGTGGCGGTGCTTACCGAGCAGCAAATGGCTCAACAAGCTCAACGGGATTGGCAGAGAAGTGATAGGGGGCAACCGGATTCACCGCTGGTACTCAGAATACCGCAATATGAAGCGGCTGAGCTGACTCAGCAGGCCGCTTTGGCTAATCTGCATCGGGCACAGACTCTGCTGTCCTACACCCGAGTCAGAGCACCGTACCGGGCCGTAGTGCTCAAACGTCATGTGAACCCGGGAGAGTTGGTTGGCGTTGGACAGGTGCTGCTGGATATTATGTCAGTAGATGAATATGAACTGGTGGTATCGCTTAACGACAAGCAATGGCAATTAATGGCCGAGGACTGGAGGCATCAGCAGGCCACACTTATCGATCCGATCAGCGCCCAAACCTGGCAGGCAGAGATACGTAATGCAGGGTATTACTACGACAGTGAAACCCAGTTGCGTAATCTATATCTGTCGGTAACTGCACAGGCTGACGGGTTACTTCCTGGTCGTCTGTTGGAGGTCAGCTTACCCGGAAAACTGACTCATGATGCGTTGCTGATCCCTGAATCTGCTTATTCTAGGGATGCACATATATGGCTGTTGCGTGAGGATGATAGGTTAGAAAAATTCGCTCCTGACATTCTAGCTGTACAGGATGGTAGCCTTGTTATTCGTCCGCCAAAAAAGAACAGTGACCCTTTGCGCATTGCGCTGTTTCCCCAGGCTCAGTTTACTGTTGGTTTAAAAGTAGCACCAATCGATCCTATTGCACTTCCAGGAAGTGCAGATCAGGTTGTAGCGAAAAAGGATGAGCTGAAATGAAAGGCTTGGTTCGCTGGTTTGTATTGAATCCTGTCGCGGCGAATATGTTGATGGTGACGATCCTGGTATTTGGTTTGCTGAGCGCCTGGGCTATGCGTATAGAAGGGTTTCCCCGAATTCCGCCGGATACGGTAGAGGTCAGCGTGGTGCAGCTTGGAGCAGGGACAGAGCAGGTCTACCAATCAATAACCCGTAGCCTGGAACAAGCACTGGAGGGAGTGCCAGGTGCAAAAGAGATATCAAGTGTGTCTGGAGAAGGGCTGGCAACGGTATTTGTGCGCCAGCAGAATGGCTATGATCTGGGGCGACTGCTGGAAGACGTCAAACTGCGTATCGACAATATCACCACTTTGCCGCTGGCCGCTGAGCGTCCCCAGATACGGCGAGCGGAGTTCAGCTATCCAGCTATGATTGTGCAGGTTTATGGCCAGATACAACAGGATGAACTGCAAAAGGCCGCCAGAATCCTCAAGCAACGGTTGTTGCTGCGCCCGGAGATATCGCAGATTAATCAGTGGGGGGAACGCCCCTATGAGATCTCTCTGGAGATCAGCCCTCACCGGCTACAGGCATATGGGCTGGACTTCCAACGGGTGGCTGAGATGCTGCAAAAGGCCAGCCTGGAGTATCGCACAGGCGAACTGAAGACATCCGGTGGTCGCATTCAGATTCGTGCTGATCACCTGGCTCGAGATGTCAGAGATTTTATGGAACTGCCCTTGTTTACTTCATCAGAGGGGCATGTGATCAGGTTGGCCGATGTCGCTGAGGTGCTGGATCAGCCTGAAGACCAGGATTTGGTAGTGACCTTCAACGACTCACCGGCCATCGGCTTTGAGATTATGATGGGACCACAGGATAATTTGCTTAAAATCGATGAGGCCGTTCGTCAGGTGGTTGCCGAGTCTGATGACATTCTCTCCGAACTTATTAAAGTGGATATCTGGGCCAATCAAAGTGAATTTGCTTCGGACCGGCTTAGTTTGTTGCAAAGTAATGCCATTGAGGGATTGATTCTGGTTTTCCTGATTCTGACCCTGTTTATTAATATCAAGGTCGCGCTTTGGGTTGCTGTAGGGATTCCTGTTAGCCTGGCTGGCGCGGTGGCAGTGATGGATCTGTACTTTGATTTCTCACTGAACGATATCACTACCTTTGGCATGATTATCGTGTTGGGTATTTTGGTGGATGATGCCGTAGTGATTGGAGAAAGTGTCCACCGCACTCGAAGCTATGGCGGTAACCCTCAAGATGCCACGATAGAGGGCGTGGAGAAGGTTGCTACGGCGACCATTTTTGGGACTTTTACAACCCTGGCAGCGTTTTTTCCGATGACGGTATTGGATGACCCTTTTGGCAAAGTGTTTGGCAGCTTCGCCGTGGTTGTCATCATTGCCCTGTTGTTTTCGTTGGTTGAGAGCAAATTAATTCTTCCCAGCCACCTGGCGTCGGCCAGATTCTCGGAGCCTGAGCGCAGCAATATCTTTTCCCGCGCACTGAAAAAGCTGCAAATGAAAATGGATGGGGCGCTGACTTACTTTACTGAGCAACTTTACCGGCCAGGGCTATCTCTGTGCTTGAGGTATCGCTGGATAACGCTGGCGCTATTTTTCGCAGTATTGCTTTTTGTGTTCAGTCTGCTTTCTTTGGGCGTGATAAGAACCACCTTTTTCCCGGACATACCCGGTAATATCATCAGCGTAAAACTGGAGACCGATAGTCGTATCAGCCAACAGGTGACCTTGCATAATGCCGAGCGTATCATTTCAGTGGCTAAGAAGCTCAATCAACAGTGGATGGATGAATATGAACTGGACAGAGCTCCTTTCGAGAAGCTGATGCTGGCAGTGGTGGGGCCAACCAGTGCCGAGATCTATGCAGAATTATCACCCCACGGGCAGCGACCTATTGATAGCTTGACCATGATGGAAACCTGGCGTCGCGAGACAGATCAACTGGAGGGCGCACAAAAACTGGTATTTAGCGTAGCTGAAGAGACTGCGGGGGGGTTCGAGCTGAAAGTCTTCGGTTCACATCCTGAGCAGGTCAGACAGGCTTCAGATCGAATCATTGCCGAACTTAAAACGTTACCTTATGTCTATGACGTGGACAGTGATTTACGGTCGGGTATGGCTGAGTTGCGTTTACACCCGAGTACCGCCGGTATTAATCTGGGCGTGGATGTTGGATTGTTGGCGGCTCAATTGGGTGATGGTTACGGCGGTCTGGAGTTGCAACGCTTTCAGCGTGGTGTGAATGAAGTCAAAGTTATTTTGCGTTTTCCGCAGCAGAACAGAGACAGTCTGACTGATTTGCTAAATCAGCGTATTCAGTTACCTGGTGGGCAATGGGTACCTTTACTCAGTGTTGCTGAGCTGGAATCCAGTTATGTTCCCCGCTGGATGTGGCGGCGTGATTTTCAGGATGCCGCTACAGTTACCGCCAATATCGACAAGCAACATGTTTCATCACCGGAAATATTTCAACAACTGATACAAGGAGAGTTGCAGAGCTGGTTGCAGGCTCACCCTTCGGTAAGAGTGGAGGCAGCAGGAGAGTTGAAGCAGGAAAATGAGATGACTGACAAGCTTTGGCGGGCGCTGATTATCGCCTGCTTATTGATATATGTATTGTTGGCCGTTCCACTGAAGTCCTATTGGCAGCCCCTGATTATCCTGTCAGTGGTACCGTTCAGTTTTATAGGTGCTGCAGTGGGTCATATGTTGATGGGAATTCCCTTTAGCGTACTGTCGTTTTTTGGCATGTTGGCACTCACCGGTGTAGTGGTGAATGACAGTTTGTTGCTGGTCACCAGCTATAACCGCTATTGTGCTCAGGGTGAAATAGATCCGCTAATTAGATCGGCCACCGGTAGGGTTCGCGCGGTGTTTCTGACCACAGCAACCACAGTAATAGGCTTGTCGCCGATTTTGATGGAGAGTTCAGAGCAGGCCCAGTACCTAATTCCCGCAGCAGTCTCATTTGCTTTTGGTGAGTTGTTCGCTACACTGATAACTTTGGTTTTGGTGCCGGTATTGTCGAGTTTCTATAGACCCAGACTGAGGAGTGATGTAGGAGAACAGCAGAGTGTAAGCGCTGAGAAATACGATTTATCCTAGACACATTGATGTGTTCTTCTGTAGCAGTTTGTTGCTACTCAAAAAAGATTGATGCTTATTTATCCATGGCTTAATGTTGACTAACAATCCCTTAACAGGGACTTTGCTTTAGCTGCTTTGTTAAATGGAAGAGAGAGATGAAAGGAAGCATAGTTTTAGTCGAGGATGACACCAGACTGTCATCACTGGTTTGTCAGTTCCTGCAGAGTGAGGGCTTTGAAACCTATGCCTTATTCACAGGGCTGGGTGCATGTGAAGAAATTTTGAAGTTATCGCCTGATCTTGTGATTTTGGACTACATGTTGCCGGGAATGGACGGTATAGAAATATGTAAGTCTCTGCGCACCAGATATAGCTCGCCGGTTTTAATGTTGACTGCCAATAATGATGATTTTACTGAGGTCACAGCACTCAATTGTGGGGTGGATGACTATATTACCAAGCCGTTGCGCCCCCATGTGTTGATATCCAGAATTTTCGCACTCCTTCGCCGCCGCAATGAAAAAGCGCACAGCGAGCATATGATCAGTGCCCAGGATCTGCAAATCAATGTTGTAGACAGGGTGATCTACAAAGACGGCATGGAGATTGGTGTGACTGACGCCGAGTTTGATTTGCTGGTGGAACTGGTCAAATCTTCCGGCCATATTATCAAGCGGGAGCAATTGTTCAACGCTTTGCGTGGTTTCGAGTACAACGGTACAGATCGTTCAGTTGATCAGAGGGTAAGCACATTAAGAAGGAAGCTGGGTGATCATGAGCCTCCGTATCAATATATTCGTACGGTTCGGGGGCGGGGTTATCTATTCCCACAAAATAAATGGTAGTTTTCTTCCTCCGTTTTTTTGTTGGTGTCAGTACTACTTTATTGCTTTGCCTTGTTCTTATAGGCATTTTCTTCGAAAACCAGTATGAAGAGGCTATTGGTCGGGAGCATCTGCGCCTAACCCAAGCCCTTACCGAGATTCTGACCACTCGATTGTGCAGCGAGCCAGATAATAAATGGCCGTGGATTATCGATAAACTGGCCGATGACTATAACTATAACATCGCTCTTTCCAGTATCGGCAGTTTGCCAGAACACAAGCAGGCCGACTTGATTGAGAATGGCGTGGCGATGTCGGTTGTCAGTGGCTTTGTCCGTGATGAGGTTGAAGTGTACTATCTCAACCCCTGTGGTAAGGGGGTAGTTTCTTATATACCGTATAGAGATTTGAATTCCTTATATAACGTGTTGATCGGCGTTACTTTGGGATTCATTCTGATCAGTTTTGCGCTCGCAGTGTTGCTGTTGTCCTGGCCCATTATCAGGCATATTAACAATATGGTTCGGGCCAGCCTGAGTATTGCTGACGGGCGCTTCGATCTGAAAGCCGATGAAGATGCACCGCAACCTTTGGATGAATTGGCTAAGGCTATTAACTTTATGGCCAATCAAATCAGCCAGTTGATTGAGGAACAGGAAATCATGATTAGCACCGCCTCCCATGAATTGAATACACCTGTAATGCGGCTGAATTTTGCGCTTGAGCTATTGGAACGAATTGAGGATCCCAAGGAGATGCAGTCTTATCTACAGAGCATGAAGCTAGATATTGCCCAGTTAGAGGAACTGGTGGCTGAAATGCTCGCATACTCTAAGTTCAGCTTTTATTCCGCAAGGGTGCATCCTGAGCCGCTTCTCCTTTTATCTGTGATTGAACACGCCCGCAAATTGGCCTGTCGTCTGAGTGATGGTTTTGTGATTGAGGTCGAATGCAGCGAGGAATTAGTGGTAGTGGCTGAAGAGAAAAGCCTGCTCAAGATCCTCAGTAATCTGTTAACGAATTCAAGAAAGTACGCTAATGGATACACCAAAATTACCGCCACTGCTCTGCCAGACTGGATATGTATCAGTGTACTTGATGACGGTGTCGGTATTCCGGAGTCGCAGCGACAGGCCGTGTTGCAACCGTTCTACCGTATCGATAATAGTCGCAGCCGGGATACTGGTGGTGTTGGTTTGGGTCTGGCAATAGTGAATAAAGTGATGGCATTGCATGGCGGACGAATGGATATCACCAGCAATGAGTTTGGCGGTGCAACGGTACAGCTTTATTTTCCGCGGCATTCGGCATTGTTGGGTAATGAGTCGACGGGCGGTGATTCAGTAAAGCAGGATTAGGAGGTTGGCTATGGAAGGTGCAGTGCGACGTGTAATGCAAATAAACATCACGGAAGCCGACAGGGTTTGGCTCTGGGCTATAGCAATGATGACTCTTGCAACTTTTCCAGCCGTTGGTTGGGCTGGGTGTCTTTCAATGCGCGCGAGCTATGAAGTGGAAGTGGATGGTCATCCGTTCGGCAATATGTCTATTGAGCGGCGTACTGAGGGAATCGCCATGGATGTGATTAGTCGCACTCATCTGCACATGACCCATTGGAGTGGTGATATTGAGATACGTTCGGTGACTGTCGAGCAGTACAAAAATGGTTTTCGCAAAGCCGACACTCGTGTTCTGGAAGACGGCAGTACAAAGTGGAGTCGGGCAGTTCGGCAGGAGGATGAGCTCTGGATGAGTACGACTCATGTCAAAATCGCCTCAGAGGCTGAAGTGCAGGCTCTGGTCGAAGCAACCAGTGGTTTGCTGATTGGCATGACACCGGACCTGGTCGACGTGTTGCCTGTTGTGCAACTATTCACAGGCTCAGACAAGCCAGATAATCGTGTGTTGCGCATTGGCGTTGATGAAGTTGACACCAGTTTGTTGAACCTGCCCTGTTTCTGGATTGAGAGCGCAAAACAGCTGCCTCATGCGCTGAATTTGCTGGATACTGAGGAGCTTACTGTATTCGAATTTATTCTTCATGAAGCCAGCAATGAGAGCATGGTAGTTAACGCCAAGGAATTGGTCTCTCTTCAGAGTTACACATATCAAAATGGGTTAGGACAGGGCTTACAGGTTTGGCTGGGGATGACTGAGTTGGGGCCGGTGATTGCTCGGCTTGACTGGCGGGACGATGATGTTTCTTACCATCTGAAGCTTATCGGAGTGCAAAAGCTTGAGGCTAGCGAATAATAGAGAATTACCCCTTTGCAGAAGCTGCATCAGACGGCTATGCCAAGCAGTTGAGATAGAGGGGCCGCATATTGCCAATAATCCAGTGGTTTATCTGTATGTCGGTGAGTTGATGAGAGTTGCTGGATGTAAGTTCGGACGAACATTTGATGGTATATCAGGGTTGAATCTGTAGTTTTCTGGCTGTATAATTGCGCGCCCTGAACCTATGCATATTTCGCTCCCTGTCATATGGTGTCGAGTTGTCTTGATCAAGGCGATCGACCTGCTCCACATGAGGTGGATCAAGCCATTAGAAGCAGGTGTCGTTTTAGTAGCCGGATAGGTCATTAATCGGAGAATATTATGTTTGCAGTGATTGTTAGTGGCGGTAAGCAGTACCGTGTACAGGAAGGTCAGACTCTGAAGCTGGAAAAACTGGCTGCTGAGCAGGGTGCCAACGTTGAGTTTGATCGTGTGCTGCTGATCAGCAACGGTGACGACGTTACAGTAGGTGCGCCAGTTGTTGAAGGTGCCAAGGTGTCTGCAGAAGTTGTGGCTCACGGCCGTGGCGATAAGGTAACTATCATCAAGTTCCGTCGTCGTAAGCACCACATGAAGCGCCAGGGCCACCGTCAGTGGTTTACTGAAGTCAAGATTACAGGCATCAGCGCCTGATTCAGGCATTGATACCGACAACCGAATAGGAGATTGATACAATGGCTCATAAGAAAGCGGGTGGTTCCACGCGTAACGGCCGCGACTCACAATCCAAGCGTCTGGGTGTGAAGCGTTTCGGCGGACAGGTTGTACTGGCGGGTAATATTCTGATCCGTCAGCGCGGAACCAAATTCCATGCGGGTGAGAATGTTGGTTGTGGTAAAGATCACACTCTGTTTGCCAAAGCAGCAGGAGTGGTCAAGTTTGAGGTTAAAGGTGCTAACAAGCGTAAATACGTTAGCATCGTACCAGCCTGAGCTGACAGCCAGACCTGAAAAAAAGCTCCGCCCCGGCGGAGCTTTTTTCGTTTGTAGCGTGTGCAGTGGGTTAGCTGTGCGAAGTATAGATCGGTGGGCTGCTCTGTTCGGGTGGTTGATCGGATTCAGTTTACCTTTCGGGGGGTGTTATGAAGTTTGTCGATGAAGCGTTGATTACCGTTGAAGCCGGTAAAGGTGGTAACGGGTGTATGAGCTTTCGGCGTGAAAAATTCATCCCGAAAGGTGGGCCGGATGGTGGTGATGGTGGCGATGGCGGCTCGGTATATGTTGAGGCGGATGCCGGGCTGAATACGCTGGTTGATTATCGTTTTACCCGTTACTACAAATCGCAGAATGGTGAATCGGGTCGTGGCAGTAACTGTACTGGCGGCAAGGGTGAAGATCTGGTGTTGATGGTCCCGGTTGGAACCACGGTAGTTGATATTGATACGGATGAAGTGCTGGCGGATCTGACGGTTATTGGTCAGCGTGAGAAGATTGCTCAGGGTGGGTTCCATGGTCTGGGTAACACGCGCTATAAAAGCAGTGTCAACCGCTCGCCGCGCCAGACCACCAAGGGTTCGCCCGGAGAGCTGCGAAATCTGCGCCTGGAATTGAAGGTGCTGGCGGATGTGGGTCTGTTGGGTTTGCCAAATGCTGGCAAATCGACACTGATTCGCTCTGTTTCCTCGGCTAAGCCCAAAGTGGCGGATTATCCTTTCACCACGCTGGTGCCGAATCTGGGGGTGGTCAGGACTGAGGCGCATCGTAGTTTTGTCGTGGCGGATATTCCGGGCATTATCGAAGGTGCTGCCAAGGGTGCCGGGTTGGGGATTCGCTTCCTCAAGCATCTGGCGCGTAACCGTGTGTTGTTGCATCTGGTGGATATGGCGCCCTGGGATGATTTGACTCCGGCAAAAGCGGCGCAGACTGCGGTGGCGGAGCTGACTCGCTTCAGTGCAACGCTGGCGCAGCAGCCGCGTTGGTTGGTGTTGAATAAGCTGGATCTGCTGCCTGAAGGGGAGCAAGACGCTGCCTGTCAGCAGGTGCTTGATGCGCTTGAGTGGGATGGTCCGGTGTATAAAGTATCGGCGCTGAACAAGATGGGTCTGCAAAAGCTGGTGCATGATCTGCAGGACTTCCTGGATGCTCGGGTTGAGGCGATTGCTGAAAATCCTGAAATTCTTGAGCAGGAAGGTGCGACGCGTGCTGTGATTGATCGTGAAGCGCGTGAAAATCTGGAGCGTCTGCGTGCCGAGCAGAAGGCCAAAAAGGATGATGATGACTGGGATGATGATTTTGACGACGATGATTACGACGTTGAAGTTGAATGGGTTCGCTGACGGAGAGAGCTAAGTGAGCGCTGCACGCGAGAAATTGGCAAAAAAAGGACGTTGGGTTGTCAAGATAGGCAGCTCGTTGTTGACGAATGATGGTCAGGGGCTTGATCAGGCGGCTATCTCGCGCTGGGTTGAGCAGTTGGTTAAGTTACGCGGTGCAGGGATGGAGTTGATTCTGGTTTCATCAGGCGCGGTTGCCGAGGGGATGACTCGTCTGGGTTGGCGTGATCGACCGCATGAGGTGCATCGTTTGCAGGCGGCTGCTGCTATCGGTCAGATGGGGTTGGTGCAGGCGTATGAAGCTAACTTCATGCGCCATGGTATCCATACTGCACAGATTTTGCTGACGCATGATGATTTGTCCAATCGCCGCCGTTATTTGAATGCTCGCTCCACCATGCGTACGCTGGTTGGGTTGGGTGTTATCGCGGTGGTGAATGAGAATGATACGGTTGCTACCGACGAGATCCGATTCGGGGATAACGACACGCTGGGTGCTTTGGTGGCTAATGCGATTGAAGCAGATGCGCTGATACTGCTGACCGATCAGAGTGGCCTGTTTGATTCTGATCCGCGAGGTAATCCTGATGCTCGTTTTATTTCCGAAGCGCGTGCTGATGATGAATCACTGATCGCTATGGCGGGTGGTGGTGGCAAGCTTGGGCGTGGTGGTATGGCGACCAAGGTGCGTGCGGCGAAGCTGGCAGCGCGCTCCGGCGCTGTGACTGTTATTGCCAGTGGGCGCGAGCCGGATGTGCTGCTGCGGCTGCATCAGTCGGAGTTGTTAGGGACCTTGCTGACGCCGGAGCGTGAGCCAATGGCTGCACGCAAACAGTGGATTGCCGGACAGTTGCAGGCGCGTGGCGCGGTTGTCATTGATGCGGGTGCGGTGACGGCTCTGACGCGCTCAGGGCGCAGTCTGTTGCCAGCCGGTGTGCGCAGTGTCAGTGGTGATTTCTCGCGTGGCGAGATGGTGATGGTGGTGGATGAGTCCGGGCGTTTGATTGCGCGTGGTCTGACAAATTACGGGGTTGAGGATGCGAGTCGTATTGTTGGGCGCTCCAGTCGTGAAATAGAGTCGATACTCGGTTTCATGGGTGAGGAAGAGTTGGTGCATCGGGATAATATGGTACTGGCCTGAGTGTCAGGTCAGGGCCTCTTTGCGCAGGCTGGAGTAGTGTGTAAGGTGTGCTGGCTGGGTGTGCGAAAAAAGAAAAAGCAAAAACATAAAAACCGGCGTGAGCCGGTTTTTATGTTTCAGGCAGACTGCAGGCCGTAACGCGGAGCGTACGGCAGGCTGATATGGCTTAAGCCAGTGCCTTGATTTTTGCAGTCAGACGGCTCTTGTGGCGGGCCATCTTGTTCTTGTGGAAAATGCCTTTGGATACAGAGCTGTCCAGGATTGGCTGGGCAACTTTGAAAGCATCCTGTGCAGCGGCTTGATCACCAGCATCAATTGCTTTGATGATTTTTTTCAGATAAGTGCGTGCCATGGAGCGCAGGCTAGCGTTTTGTTGACGACGCTTCTCCGCCTGGCGGGCACGTTTACGGGATCCTGCGGAATTCGCCACAGTCTGGCTCCTTAAAACTTTAGTTGATCAGCAATATACGGCGCCATAGGTGCCGAAAATTAGACGCGAGATTATTCATGTTAATGGCGCCTTTGTCAACTCAAACCCGAGAGTTTTTTGCACTGCCACTGCACACGCTTGTTTCAGCTTGGGGCAAAGACAGCTATTATCGGCGCCAGTGTTTATCTTACCATTTCGGGAGTTGAAGTGCAGGTGTCTCAGCAGGAAAAGAAAAGCCCGGGTCTGTTACGCTCAAGCGGCATCGTTGGTCTCATGACGATGATCTCGCGTGTGCTCGGGCTCGCCAGGGATGTCGTGATTGCCAACTATTTCGGTGCCGGTGATCATGCGGATGCTTTTTTTGTCGCGTTCAAGATCCCCAACTTCATGCGCAGGCTGTTTGCCGAGGGCGCTTTTTCCCAGGCCTTCGTGCCGGTGCTGTCGGAATACAGGGCGCAGCGTGATCTGGCAGCAGTGCAGCAACTGGTGAATCGCGTGGCGGCAAGTCTCGGTATGACGCTGATCATGGTGACGGTTCTGGTCGTTATGGCGGCGCCGGTGCTGGCGGCGATCTTTGCGCCTGGTTTCTATCTGGCAGATGATGAGCGTTTCCATATGGCCTCTCAGATGCTGAGGATCACCTTCCCCTACCTGATGCTGATCTCACTGACTGCCTTCTGTGGAGCGATCCTCAACAGCTATGAGCGCTTTGCCGTGCCGGCGTTTACACCGGTGTTTCTGAATCTCTCGCTGATTGTGGCTGCGGTGTTTCTCAGTCCGATGTTCGATCCGCCGATTCTGGCGCTCGCCTGGGGTGTGTTGATGGCGGGTGTCGTGCAGTTGCTGTTTCAACTGCCCTTTCTGGCTCGCATGCGCCTGTTACCGAAGCCTGAGCCGGTGTTGAATGATGAGGGTGTCAAGCGGATCTTGCGTCTGATGGTGCCTGCGCTGTTCGGTGTATCGGTGGCACAGATCAATCTGATGCTGGATACGATCCTGGCGTCTTTTCTGCAAAACGGCAGTGTCTCCTGGCTCTACTACTCGGACCGTCTGGTTGAGTTACCGCTGGGCGTTTTCGGTATTGCCATCGCGACAGTGATTCTGCCCAGCCTGTCGCGTAAGCATGCCAGCAAGAGCGGGTTGGAGTTTTCTCAGACCCTGGACTGGGGCTTGCGCATGCTGTTGCTGATCGGGATTCCGGCGGCGCTGGCACTGATGGTGCTGGCTGGTCCGTTGATCGCCACGCTTTTTCATTATGGCGAGATGACGGACCGCGATGTTTACATGTCGGCGATGAGTCTGCGTGCCTACTCGGTGGGGTTGCTCGCCTTCATGCTTATCAAGGTGCTGGCGAGTGGGTATTTTTCCCGTCAGGATATGAAAACACCGGTGCGCATCGGGATCTGGGCGATGGTGGCGAATATGGTACTGAACCTGATTCTGGTCTGGCCGCTGGATCATGTCGGGCTGGCGCTGGCGACTTCGCTGTCTGCCTTTCTGAATGCCGGACTCCTGCTGCGCGGCCTGCTGCGCAGTGATGTGTACCAGTGGCAGCCTGGCTGGGGTGTGGCGCTGGCGCGGATGCTGGCGGCCAATCTGGCGATGCTGGGGTGTCTGTTCTGGCTGATCGGTGATATTCAGGTGTGGCTGCAGGGCGATATGTGGTCAAAAATATGGCATATGACACTGCTGGTTGTGGCCGGTGGGTTGGTTTATATGCTGATGCTGCTGCTATGTGGCCTCAGATTGCGTCATCTTCGGGCATAACTTCATCCATATAGGGGCTGAATGTGATCTTGGGGCTGATCATTGCTGCGTCAGTGCGCTATACTATGGCGTTTTAATTTTTGCAACAAGTTGGCTGAATGGAACTGATCCGGGGCTTACATAACCTGCGTGACAAACACCGTGACTGCGTCGCCACTATCGGTAACTTCGATGGCGTGCATCTTGGTCATGTGCAGATATTGTCGCAGGTGAAGGCAAAGGCGGCGGAGCTGGGGCTGCCCAGTGTCGTCATCATCTTTGAGCCGCAGCCGCGTGAGTTTTTTGCCGGTGTGAATGCTGCCGGTGTGAATGCTCCACCCAGGCTGACGCGCTTTGACGAAAAAGTACGACTGCTGCGAGCTGAAGGGATAGACCGAGTACTGTGCCTGACCTTCAACTCGCGCTTGCGCTCCATGTCGGCAGATGCGTTTGTCGAGGAGTTACTGCTGAAGGGTCTTAACGTCAAGTACTTCGTTGTGGGTGATGATTTCCGCTTTGGCTGTGATCGCAGTGGTGACTACGCCATGCTGAAACAGGCAGGCGACCGTCATGATTTCAGTGTCGCCAATACGGAAACCTATCTGATCGACGGTGAACGTGTCAGCAGCACACGGATCAGAGAAGCACTGATGCGGGCGGATTTTGCTGACGCTGAACGCCTCCTGGGTCGTCCTTATCGGGTGACAGGGCGTGTCCAGCATGGGCAGAAGCTCGGTCGACAGATCGGCGTGCCGACAGCCAATGTCAGAATGCACCGCTTCCGTTGCCCCTTGCAGGGGGTGTATGTGGTGGAGGCCGGTGTGGGTAAACAGTGCTGGCAGGGTGTCTGTAATGTCGGTATGCGCCCCACGGTGAACGGTACTCAGCCGGTGCTGGAAGTTCATCTGTTCGATTTTTCCGGCAATCTGTATGGCCAGTTGATGCAGGTGAAGTTTCTGCACTTTTTGCGACCTGAAGTGAAGTTCTCTGGCCTCGATAGCCTCAAGACACAGATCAATATTGATAAAGACAGTGCTCGTGCCTGGCTCGTCCAGCAAGGCCGGGTGGATCGCCAATCTGGAAGTGACCTGATATGACCGATTACAAAGCTACACTGAACCTGCCCGATACCGAGTTTCCGATGCGCGGAAACCTGCCACAGCGTGAGCCTGGCCGTCTTGCTCGCTGGGTCGAGCTGGATATTTATCGCAAGCTGCGCGAAGAGGGTAAAGGGCGTCCTAAGTTTGTTCTGCACGATGGCCCTCCTTATGCCAATGGCAGCATTCATATCGGTCATGCGGTCAATAAGGTGATCAAAGACATGATCATCAAATCACGCACCTTGAGTGGCTTTGATGCTCCCTATGTGCCTGGCTGGGACTGTCATGGTCTGCCGATTGAGCACAAGGTTGAGACTCAGATAGGGCGTGCCGGTGATAAGGTGCCTTATCGTGAATTCCGCCAGCGCTGCCGTGATTATGCCGCTGAGCAGGTAGCTGGTCAGAAGGCTGACTTTATCCGTCTGGGTATCGTGGGTGACTGGGAAGACCCCTATCTGACCATGAACTTCAAGACTGAAGCGAATATCGTGCGGGCGTTGGGTCGCATCATCGCCAATGGTCATCTGATCAAGGGTTACAAGCCGGTTTACTGGAGTGTGGTCGGGCAGTCCGCACTGGCAGAAGCCGAGGTGGAGTATCAGGAAAAAACCTCGATTGCGATCGACGTTCGCTTCACCGCGGTGGATCAGGCTGCTGTGCTGAATAAGTTTGCGGTTACTGAAGGTGAAGGACCGGTATCGGTGGTGATCTGGACCACCACGCCCTGGACCATTCCGGCGAATCAGGCGGTGTCACTGCATGCCGAGTTGGATTATGCGCTGGTGCAGGTGCGCGTGGATCAGGGCTCACAGGAGCGACTGATTGTGGCGGCCGACATGGTGGACGACGTCATGGCACGTTGGGGCGTGCAGCAGTATCAGGTGCTGGGACGCTGCACAGGTCAGGATCTGGAACATCAGTTGCTGCAGCATCCGCTGTATGAGCGTCAGGTGCCTGTTATCCTGGGCGATCATGTCACGACAGATGCCGGTACCGGTGCCGTCCATACGGCTCCTGATCATGGTATGGAGGATTTTGTGGTGGGTCAGGCGTATGGCCTGGGTACACTGAATCTGGTGCAGGCAAATGGTGTTTACACCGATGCAGCCGGTGAGTTTGCAGGCATGCATGTGTACAAGGCGGATGAGCCTCTGTGCACGGCGCTGGAACTCAGGGGTGCGTTGGTGCATCAGAAGAAATTCCAGCACAGCTATCCACACTGCTGGCGTACCAAAACCCCGCTGATCTACCGTGCGACGCCTCAGTGGTTCGTCTCCATGGATGACAAGGGGCTGCGTGCTCAGGCTCTTGATGCGATCGAGGGTGTCCAGTGGTTCCCTGACTGGGGCCAGCAGCGTATCGAAGGCATGGTCGAGCAGAGTCCAGACTGGTGTGTATCGCGTCAGCGTACCTGGGGTGTGCCGATCGCCGTGTTTACGCACAAAGCCACCGGCGAGCTGCATCCGCGTACCGAAGAGCTGATTGAGCAGGTTGCCCTGCGCATGGATCAGGGCGGCATCGATGCCTGGTTCGAGTTGGATGCATCTGAACTGTTGGGTGCTGAGGCGGATGATTACGACAAGGTCACCGATACGCTGGATGTCTGGTTCGACTCGGGTGTTACGCATCACTCGGTACTGCGCGAGCGTGAAGAGCTGCATTTCCCTGCGGATATCTACCTGGAAGGCTCAGATCAGCATCGTGGCTGGTTCCAGTCCTCTCTGAAGACCTCTATCGCGATCAATGGCTGTGCGCCCTACAAGCAGGTCCTGACACACGGCTTCACGGTTGATGAGAAGGGCTACAAGATGTCCAAGTCTCTGGGTAATGTCATCGCGCCTCAGGAGGTTACTGATACGCTGGGTGCCGATATTCTGCGCCTGTGGGTGGCATCCACCGACTATGCCGGTGAGATGGCAGTATCGAAACAGATTCTGGATCGTACGGCGGATTCCTACCGCCGTATCCGCAACACGTCGCGTTTCCTGCTGGCTAACCTGAATGGCTTTGATCCCGAGCGGGATCTGCTGCAGCCGGAAGAGATGCTGACGCTGGATCGCTGGGCGGTGGATGCCGCGCATCGCTTGCAGCAGAAGGTCTGCGCCGCCTACGAAAGTTACCGTTTTCTGGATGTGTATCAGCAGGTTCATCACTTCTGTGTGCAGGAGATGGGTGGTTTTTATCTGGATATCATCAAGGATCGTCAGTACACCACCAAGGCGGACAGTCTGCCACGTCGCTCCTGCCAGACAGCGCTGTATCATAT
Organism: Nitrincola salilacus; assembly: GCF_046271865.1. Lineage (NCBI taxonomy): Bacteria > Pseudomonadati > Pseudomonadota > Gammaproteobacteria > Oceanospirillales > Oceanospirillaceae > Nitrincola > Nitrincola salilacus. The sequence continues at coordinate 3,920,382 of NZ_CP176580.1, read as the reverse complement.
CGTTGAAGCGCTGACCCGCTGGATTGCACCGATTCTGACCTTCACCGCTGAAGAGATCTATGAAGTGCTGCCGGGGCAACGTCGCGAAACTGTGCTGCTCACCACCTGGTATGACGGCTTGTTCACCATGAACGAAGATGACAAGCTGGGTGTGGCGTTCTGGCAGCGCATGCAGGCGGTCAAGACGGCGGTCAACAAGTGTCTGGAAGATGCGCGTAACGAGAAGCTGGTGAAGGCGTCGCTGGCCGCTGAAGTGGTCCTCTATGTTGATGAATCACTGCAGGCAGATCTGGCGCAGCTGGGGGATGAGTTGCGTTTCGTGCTGATCACCTCTGCGGCCGTACTCAAGCCTCTGGCTGAGGGCTCTTCTGCCCGCGATACGGATGTTGCTGGGCTTAAGGTGGCGGTGCAGGCTTCTTCACATGCCAAGTGCGGGCGCTGCTGGCATCATCGTGAAGACGTAGGCTCACATGCCGAACATGAAGAGCTGTGTGGTCGTTGTATCGATAATGTCACCGGTGAGGGGGAAGTGCGTCATTTTGCCTGATGCTGCTGTTATGAGTTCAAGGATCTCTGTAAGGGCCAGTGCGCTGCGCTGGCTCTGGTTAACTCTGTTGGTGGTGGTGCTGGATCTGGTGAGCAAGTATGCGGCAGTTGAACATCTTGTTTATGCTCAGTCGGTGCCGATTCTGCCCTTCTTTGATCTGACTCTACTGTACAACTATGGCGCGGCGTTCAGCTTTCTGGCCGGTGCCGGAGGCTGGCAGCGCTGGTTCTTTACGTTGATTGCGGTTGCCGTCAGTATCGCGTTGCTGGTCTGGTTAAGAACGACGCCTGCCAGGCAGTGGTGGGTCGGTTGTGCACTGGCTCTGATACTTGGTGGTGCTCTGGGTAATCTCTACGATCGTATCGTGCATGGATATGTGGTGGATTTCATCTCAGTACATTATGGCGGCTGGTATTTCCCCGCCTTCAATATTGCCGACAGTGCGATCACGGTCGGTGCAGTGCTGCTGATAGGCGATATGCTGCTGTCGGGGCGTGCAAAACAGAATGAGGATGACGCATGAGTGTAGCGGTTATTGGTGAAGGTACTCGGGTTACCCTGCATTTCGCCATCAAACTGCAGGATGGTCAGGTGGTCGACAGTAACTTTGACGGCAATGCTGCCACTTTCGAGTTCGGTGATGGCAAACTGCCTGAAGGGTTTGAGCAGGCGCTTGTCGGCTTGAAAGAGGGTGATCACCTGGATCTGACCATCGCTCCTGAGCGTGGTTTCGGCATGCATAATCCAAGCAATCTGCAGGTTATGCCTCGCAGTCAGTTTACCGATATGGAGCTGGAACCGGGGCTGGTTGTTACGTTTAAGGAGCCGGGTGGTCTGGTGCCAGGTGTGGTTGTGGACTTTTCGGATAGTAAGGTGACCATTGATTTCAATCATCCGCTGGCGGGTAAAACGCTGCTGTTTGAAGTCAAGATACTGAATATTCTAGCGCTGTAAATCCCAGTGTGGCCTGTTCTTGACCCTCTCGAACAGGCCCGCTATGCTGCGCCGACATGGATAGATTACTTACTCAAGGATAGAGTAAATGTTAAATGCCTTCGCTTCTCGAAACTCGGTCAAGGGCTTTACCCTGATCGAAGTGCTGATCACTCTGCTGCTGACTGCTACCACACTGCTGGCGCTGGCCTCACTGCAACTGCGTACACTGCAGCAAAGCCATTTCAGTTATCAGCGCACGCTGGCCAACCTGCAGGCGACAGATTTTATTGAGCATTTATGGCTCGCTCGCTGCACACTGCCTGACAAAATGTCGGAATTTGATGAATCACATCCTGTCTTTCAAAACTGGTATCAGCAGCATCAATCCACATCTTTTCTGCCGGGATGGCAGGTACAGTTGCAGGAGCTGAGCAGCGAGCAGATGCAGTTGTCACTCAGTTGGTTGGATCGGCAGAGTGAGTTGCCACAGCAGACTTCGCCACTGAACTACCCCTTTCCCTACCCATTGGCATATCAAGCGGGGAGTTGTTGATGCCGGTTCTCAGGCTTCGACAGCAGGGGTTCAGTATGGTCGAGATGATGTTGGGGCTGCTGCTCAGCATGATATTGCTCGGTGGGGTGATCAGTACACTCTTGGCCAGTCAGCAGACTTATCTGCACAAACAACGGCTGGATCGAGATCAGGAAGTATTGCGCTTTGCCATGACCCGCCTGACTGCATCTATCCGCCAGGCTCAGTTGGTGGGTGAAGAGAGTGACTCTCAGTTGCTGTTACTGCACGCAGATGGTGGCAACGACGTGCGCAACTGTCTGGGGCAGCTACAGCAGCCCGATGGAACAGCCTATTCCGAGCGCTTCAGATCCGATGCTGGCGGGCTGCGCTGTAATGCCCAGGAATTGATACAGGGTGTAGCAAACATTCTGTTTGAGTATGGAAGTGACCTGAATGGTGATGGTGTGCTGCAGGAGGGTGAGTTTTTCTCCACCCCGGATTGTTGCCTGCCGGTGCTGGCGGTACGCATCCTGCTGGTATTTGAGTCAGGCGCAGAGCACCGTTTTATGGTGGCACTGCGTGCAGTGGAGGGCTAGTTGAGGGTTGGTGGAGGGATAATGCCAGGAGGCTGGAAAGGCTATGAAGGGAGAAAAGCCATGAAGCGAGAGAAGGGTATAGCGCTGCTGACGACGATGATAATTATGGCCGTGATGCTGATCATGGCATTCGGTGCCACAGCCGGTAGTCTTTTGCAGGAACGGATGTCGGCCAATCAGCGCTTCAAAATTCTGACCGATACCCTGGCAATGGAGGGTGTCATGAGTGCTCAGGCATGGCTGCAGCTCGATGATGAACATTGGGGTGAAGCTGATGATGCATGGTTCACCCCACAGGTACAGGCAATCAATGAGGGAGTGGTGGCCGGTACGATCACTATAGATCCTGATCTGGTGATCTGGCAGACGAATGAAATAGAGATGGTGGTTGCAGGGGAGCTGCAATCTCTGGAGGGCGAGGTGATGGCCGAAACTCGGCTGCGCGTTCGTTTTGTCCGGGCGATGGAGGGGCAACCTGTCGCAATGGTCGGCTGGAGTGAGTTGCCATGAAGTCATTATCAATAAAACAATCGATTGAGTCGAAAAAACTGACTACACAGCAAGGTCTGACACTCTGGGAGCTGATGACCAGCATGGCGGTACTGGTGGTACTTTACAGCGTTGCCCTGCCTGCTTTTTCGCAGATCCTTCAGAATGCCCGTCAAGGAGCAGCTGTTGAGCAATTACATAATCTGCTTGCACTGGCGAGAATCGAGTCGGTGACGCGGCGGCAGCAGATTTCAGTGTGCCGATCCTTCGATGCTCAGCTCTGTGCCGGAGCGGCGAAAAACGGCCTGTCTGAGGGCTGGCCTTATGCGCTGATGTTTGTGGATACCGAGCGTAACAGGGTATTTGATCCGGAGCAGGACCGCTTGCTCAGAGTGTCCAGCCTGCCTGACATTCCTGTCAGTTGGAATCGTGGGGACAGCCTGAGCTATCAGCCGGATGGCAGTCTGAGTGGGGGTTCGAACGGTACTTTTCGTGTCAGTACAGCTCAGGGTGATCGGGTAGAGGCGTTGATTGTTTCACTGGCAGGGCGTGTGAGGCGTGAGCGCAACCAGATAGTGGCAGGTGAACTGGTTCTCAAACCCTAAACGATGCAAAATAGTCTGATTCCAGACAGATGTGAGTGAGAGATGAGCGATATACTGATTGCCGGTGGCGGAGTCATCGGCCTGATGCTGGCACGTGAGCTGGCGCAGGCGGGAGCCAGTGTGACATTGGTGGAGCGTGGGCGTTGTGCGCGTGAGTCTTCCTGGGCGGGCGGAGGTATTGTCTCTCCGCTCTACCCCTGGCGTTACAGCGACCCAGTGACACGCTTGGCGACCTGGTCGCAGACCAGTTATGTGCATCTGGCCCAGGAGCTGTTTGCTGAAACAGGCTGCGATCCTGAATTGCGCCAGAAGGGGATGCTGATGGTGTCGGTGCATGATGAGGATAAAGCGCTGAGTTGGGCGTCGGCTTATCATCGTCCATTGATGCGGGTAGACAGCGCTTTCATCTATGCACGTGAGCCAAACCTGGCGCCCGGTTTCGACTCTGCCCTGTGGATGCCTGAGGTAGGCAGCATACGCAATCCTCGGCTGGGCAGAGCTTTGCGTACCAGTGTCGAGCAGCACCCGCTTATACAACTCCATGAAGAAACTGAGGTAACGGGATTCATTCTGCAGGGCGAGCGTATCTGTGGTGTCAGAACAGCACATGGAGATGTGCGGGCTGAACAGACAGTGGTAGCAGGTGGAGCCTGGAGCTCAGAGTTGCTGTCATCGCTGGGCTTGAAAATACAGGTTGAGCCAGTGAAAGGTCAGATGATGATATTCAATGCAGCGGTTGGTTTGATCGATCGGGTGGTGATGCTGGATGGGCGCTATCTGATTCCGCGTAATGATGGTCAGATTCTGATCGGCAGTACGCTGGAGCATGTCGGATTCGATAAAAGCACGACTGACGCGGCAAGAAAGTCACTGCATCAGTCGGCATTGTCGATAGTTCCTGCACTGGAGCAGTGTCCGGTTGCACATCACTGGGCGGGGTTGAGGCCGGGTACTCCTGAGGGTATTCCTTATATCGGAGCCGTGCCGGGTGTTGAGGGGCTACATCTGAACTGTGGACATTTCCGTAATGGCCTGGTGCTGGCGCCTGCGTCAACACGCCTGCATGCGGATCTTCTGTTGGGGCGCTCACCTGTTATCGATCCGCAGGCATACTCACCTGTGGGACGTTTACAGGCGCTCTGAGGGCTACTCGATCAGCATATCCTCATCGCCGTATTCGTAGGGCTCGATCTTATAGGCTTCGATCCGATATCCGGCGGTTCCCATGTCATGGCTGAAGGTTTCTGTGGTCAGCAGCCCGCTGATCCAGACCGCATCATAGAGGCTTTCGACCCGGGTGCCTGGCTCAAAATGGATATCAATGATCTGGTTTGATGGCGGCGGTGGCACATGGATGCAGGCCCCGAAATAGGGAACCAGAAAAAAGCGCGACACAGTATCTTCACTATACTCCAGCGGTACGACAAAGCCCGGGATTCTGACCATTTTCTGATCCAGTTCCGGGACAATCGGCGCAGAGGCCAGTACGCTCATCATGTTGTCGAGCATTTTATCCGCTTCCGGGCTGGCGTCATCCATGATGTCCAGGGAGTTCAGATCGAAATCTCCGAACAGATCCTCCAGTGAGAGGGTATAGTCTTCCGGCATCAGCTCATCCCAGGTCATCTGTACCACCGGTTCGCCATTGATCAGGGTGCTGCTGGCTGTTCCCGGGAGGATCAGCAGCAGTGACAGCAGAATGGCATTGAAAAGATGACGCATGGAAAACCTCTTGGATAGTTGCTGAATGTCGGCCTGTCGAACGGCCTTGGTGCCTCTGGTACGACCTTTGGTAAGATCCTCAGGTACGAGGTGTCAGACCGTCAGCCAGAGTATACCGATAAGCCCGCCAGGCGGGTATGCTGCCGGCCACTATTCCGGCAAGTTGTATCGCACCGAGCAGTAACCACTGGGTTTTACCTGGCCACTCCAGGCTCAGAAATAAGCCATGCTCAAGCGCAAGCCAGTTCTGTGTACCGGCTATCAACCCATAGAGCAGCAGTACGCCCAACAGGCTGCCCAGTAGCGTCAGTAGCATCGCCTCAAACAGCAGCAGAAACAGTATTCGCCCCGGTCCTGCTCCGACAGCGCGCAGAACGGCGAGTTCCCGGCGGCGCTCATTCAGGCTTGCCAGCAACAGGGCGAGCATCCCGGTCAGTCCGGCAAAGACCACACAGGCAGATATTGCCAGCAGGGTGCGCTCGGCAATGGAAAGTACTTGCCACAACTCCTGCAGTGCGACACCGGGGAGAATCGCCTGCAGGGGTTCGGCACGGAAGTTGTTAATCGATCGCTGCAGGTGGAAGGTGTTGACACGAGACTTCAGTCCAACCATAAAAGCGGTGATCTCACGGGGTGTCAGGTCGCGCTCGCGAGCCTGATCTGCTGTGATCTGCATGCCGGGGATTCTGACGCCGGCACGCCAGTCGAGATGCATCGCTTCATAGCCTTGCAAGCTGACCAGCAGAACGCGATCGACCGGTGTGCCGGTGGGTTCGAGAATACCGCTGACCTGAAAGGGTTTGTCCTCGTGGGCGCTGAAACTGGCTCTGCCCAACCCGTGATTGACGACGACTTTATCACCCAGCTGGTACTCAAGCGCACGAGCGACCTCGGCACCAAGGACAACATCGAATAAGTCATCAAATGGCTCGCCAGACGCAAATGAGAGGTTCTGCTGGCGGCCGTAGCGGAAATGGGTGAAGTACTGATCGCTGGTACCCAAAACACGAAATCCACGATGCGAATCGCCCAGTGCCAGCGGGATAGTCCAGTCGACCATATCCGATTCTGCAAGCTGCTGATAACTGCTCCAGCGGATATTGCTGACAGGGTTGCCGATATTGAATACGGAGTAGAGCAGCAGGGGTAAGGATCCGCTGCGGGCACCTACCACCAGGTCGGTGCCGGAGATAGTGCTGAAAAAGCCTTCGCGCGCATCCTGGCGCAGCTTTTCTACACCCAGCAGCAGTGTCACGCTGATGGCGATGGTGATCAGTGTCAAAAGAGCGGTGCCACGTCTGTTCCATAGACTCAGTAGTGCCAGACGCAGAATCATGCGGCACCTCGCTGATTGATCTCACTCAGACTGACGACTCTGTCAAAATGATGGCTCAGAGATTGATCGTGGCTGACAAACAACAGGCTGCTGTGATTCTCTCTATTCTCGCTCAGCAGCAGGTCGAGGAAATTGTCGCGGGTGTCGGCATCCAGTGCCGAGGTGGGCTCATCGGCAATGATCAGTTCCGGCGCGCCGATCAGCGCTCTAGCCGCTGCTACACGTTGTTGCTGGCCGATGGAGAGCTCTGCAACAGGGGGAGAGTCCTTCAGCATCTCCTGCAGCTGCAGTCGTTGCAGCAGGCGATGGGCTTCTTTCTCTGGCGAGCCACTGCGCTGAGTGGCAGCAGCAGCGCGCTTGGATGAAAAGCGACAGGGCAGGATGACGTTGTCGATCAGGTTCAGATAGGGTAGCAGGTTGAATTGCTGAAACAGCACACCGATATGGTCGGCCCTGAACTGATCACGACGTCTCTGACTGAGCTTGCCAAAATTACTGCCATGCAGTGTCAGCTCACCGCTGTTGACCGATAGCACTCCTCCTATCAGATTCAGTAATGTGCTTTTGCCACTGCCTGATGGTCCCTGCAGAAAAAGCTGCTCACCTTTGCCGAGGATGAAGTGGTCGATGTTAAGCAGCGGCGCTTGCTGTTTCCAGGCAAACGTCAGCTGCTTTATCAATATTGCCGGTCTCAGTTCGGTATCAGTCAAGATGCAGCCTGTTGTTCTCTGGTGTCAGTGTCAGCCCCTGCTGTGCACTGGATGTAATCACCTGCGTGGTGATGCTTTCCAGTGTCGGGAAGTGCTGGAAAAGTGTGACACTGATCTGTGCAAGTTGTTCCGGGTTCTGGCATTCGAACGCGTATTCTGCCCGAATTTCACTGTGTCCTGATTCATGTTCGTGTTTATGGTCGTTATCGTGCTTGTGATCATGTTCATTCTTATGATCATGCTCGTCTTCATGATCGTCTTCGTCATGAGATCCATGATCTGCAATCAGCTCATGCTGAAGGGTGACGCTGTTCAGTGCACAGTTGGCATTTTTCGGCAGAGTCCACAGGGTTTCGGCATGGCCCAGCTTTTGTTCCATCTCCTTGACTAAAGCGATGCTCTGTTCGTCTTGGGCCTGATCCTCAAAGCCAACAATATCAGCAGCCGGTGATCTGAAGTGCGCCTGCAGGCTGTTGCCATCCAATACTATATCAAGCTGAGCCATGCCATGAACATGGGCTCCCAAAGGGGCGTGGTCACTATCTGCCAGGGCAAGGGATGTGGCCAGCAAAAGGGGAAGTGTCAGTAAGCGCATTAAAAACTCCATATATCAGTTGTCTACAATTGTTATAACATAACAATTAGCTGTTCGCTTGCCAACCTCCAACTGCTGACCATGTCAGTGGGATGTGACTGCTGAAGTCGGGTTGAGTTTAAAAAAAAGCCGCATAAGCGGCTTTTGATCGTATCCTGCAGGCACGCGGCTTGAGTGCTGGATTATTCCTGTGCCTTTTCTTCTGCCTCGACAGGCTTGCCATCATCTCCAAACGCGCCGAAGGAGAGACGGTTCAGCCAGGAGCGTTTGCCCTGTTCCGGCTCGCTTGTCACTGCGCTGCTTGACTGACCTGTGTGAGTCGTCGGTCTTGCCGGAACTGCTGGCTCACTGTCTCCCAGCAGGCCGAAGGTTGCTGTGTAGAGCAGGCCGCGGTTTGCAGTGCTGAAAGAACGTATCTCGTAATCAGGGAAGTTCAATCTGAGTACCTCAAGCGAGCTTTCGGCAAGATCAGTCATACCCAGGCGAGTGTAGGCCTCGGCCATGACTGCGAGTGCGTCCGGAACCGCTGGTGTTTCCTGCAGATTTTCGACAACGAAGCGACCACGGTTTGCCGCTGCAATCCAGGCTTCACGTTCCATGTAATAGGATGCAACATGAATTTCATAGGTAGCCAGGCGGTTTTTCAGATACTGCATACGGCGCTGTGAATCAGGGGCGTACTCACTGTCGGGGTAGCGATTGAGCAGTATTGCAAAACTCTCGAAGGAGTCCAGCGCGGCACCCGGATCGCGCTGCGATTCGTCAAGTGGCAGAAAGCGCGCCAGGAATGAGCGATCTTCCTCAAAGGAGGTCAGGCCCTTCAGGTAGTAAGCGTAATCAATGTTGTCATGGTTCGGATGCAGACGAATAAAGCGGTCAGCAGCTGCTCTCGAAGCCGCAGGCTCATTGTTGCGATAGTAGGCGTAGATCAGCTCAAGTTGAGATTGCTCTGAGTAGCGTCCGAAGGGGTAGCGTGCCTCGAGCAACTGCAGTTTTTCTACCGCAAGGCTGAAACTGTTGTTATCCAGAGCCTCCATTGCGTCATCATACAGCACCTGCTCCGGGATATCGGGAGGGATTTTGTCACCACCAAACCATGAGCATGCCGACAAAAGACTGATCAGAGCGAGAGCGCCAAACACTTTGACGAGTTGCATATTGCTTAATCCTGAGATTGTGTCCGATTCCAGCGCATCGCGAAGGATTCAGTTATACTGTGTGAATAAATTTCCGGTCTATTTAAACACAACCGGAAGCCAAGCCAAAACATCCTCATGTATAAGATTGAAATTGATGTCAGAACAGGTTGAGTTAAGTGCACAGGTTCCCCACGAAATGTTCGGTATGCGACTGGATCAGGTGGTAGCCCAGTTATTTCCGGACTACTCCCGTTCCAGACTGCAGAGCTGGATCAAAGATGGGCAGTTGACGGTGGACGACAAGGTCCTCAGGCCACGGGACAAGCTCTCGGGTGGTGAGCAGATCAAGGTCAGTGTACTGCTGGAGGTGCAGGAACAGCATGCCCCACAGCTGATTCCACTGGATATCGTGTATGAGGATGAGCATATCCTGTTGATCAACAAACCGAGTGGACTGGTGGTTCATCCGGGAGCGGGTCATGCCGATGGTACTCTGCTGAATGCGTTGCTGCATCACAGCCCTGAGATCGGCCTGGTACCGCGTGCCGGCATCGTGCATCGTCTGGATCGTGAAACGACCGGACTGATGGTGGTGGCGAAAACCATTACTGCGCAGACTGATCTTGTGGTGCAGTTGCAGGAGCGGACCATGGGGCGTGAATATGAGGCTGTGGTTAATGGTGTCATGACGGGTGGCGGTTGTGTCGACGAGCCGATGGCGCGGCACAGCAAAAACCGACAGAAGATGGCTGTTGTCGGTGTCGGCAAGGAAGCGATCACCCATTACCGCGTGATGCAGAAGTTTCGCGCTCATACCCATATCCGGCTCAAGCTGGAAACTGGACGCACACATCAGATTCGTGTCCATATGGCGCATATCAACTATCCTCTGGTCGGTGACCCACTGTACTGTGGACGTTTCCGTATTCCCAAAGGTTGCAGTGATAAGATGTTGGCCACGCTACGCGCTTTCAGACGCCAGGCCCTGCATGCCAAAAAGCTGGAGCTCTGGCATCCGGAGACAGGTGAGAAGATGAGCTGGGAGATAGATCTGCCGGATGATCTGAAACAACTGCTGAGCGTGTTGAAAAAAGATGTTTCGGAGCTGGATTACAACCTATGAAACTGATTCGTGCCAGTTGGCCTGCGCCTGCACATATTCACGCCCTGACAACAACGCGGCTGGATGGTATCAGTCGTGCCCCGTATGCCGAGCTGAACCTGGCCGATCATGTCGGGGACGATCCGCTGTCAGTACGCGAGAATCGTGAAATTCTGAAGCAGGCTCTGGGGCTGAAGCAGGAGCCGCAGTGGTTGCAGCAGGTGCATGGTACCCAACTGGTCGAGGCACGGTCAGATGTTCAGGATGTACCGGAAGCAGATGCCTGCTGGACGGATCAGTCTCGTCTGGCCTGTGCCGTACTGACGGCTGATTGCCTGCCGGTACTCTTTACGGATCGGACAGGTTCGCGTGTGGCAGCCGCTCATGCCGGTTGGCGTGGACTTGCTGCCGGTGTGCTGGAGCAGACCTTATCGGCATTTGAAAACCCTGAGGATGTGTTAGTCTGGCTTGGACCAGCGATCGGCCCTCTGGCTTTTGAGGTGGGCGATGATGTGCATCAGGTTTTCTGCAATCAATTCCCCGAGGCCGAGTCGGCCTTCAGTGTGTCTCCGACATCAAAGGATAAGTGGCTGGCGGATCTTTACAGGTTGGCCACTATCCGGCTGCAAAAAGCGGGTGTCAGTGGAGTGTTCGGTGGCGAGTTCTGTACTTTCAGCGGTCGTGAATACTTCTACTCCTACCGTCGAGAGGGTGTTACAGGTCGCATGGCCAGCCTTATCTGGATTGACTCCCACCTCAGCTAGAGCTTCCTGGCACTTAAGCAATAAAGACTGATCTGGATCAGTTGATTAATTAATGACCACTTGAATTGTGGTTATATGCACCCCATCTAATCATCGTACTCAATGAACTCCACACCGACCGTCCAAATGTGTTGGTGCGTGAATCACAAGTGATCAGGAGAGGGCGATGCGACCCGATAAATTTACTTCAAAACTTCAGGATGCTCTGGCCGAAGCTCAGTCTCTGGCCATAGGCAAAGATCATAATCAGATCGAACCGATCCATCTGCTGGCTGCTTTCATCAATCAGCGCGGTGGCTCGATTCGTCCTCTGCTGGGCAAGGCCGGTGCAGAGCTCAACAGCCTGACCCGCAAGATCGGTGAGGCGCTTGATCGTCTACCACAGGTGCAGAGTCCGGATGGCGAAATTCGGCTGTCGCAGAATATGGCGCGTCTGTTCAATGTCACCGACAAGCTGGCTCAGCAGCGTGGCGATCAGTATATCGCCAGCGAACTGATGCTGTTGGCGATGATCGAGGCGAAAACCGATGCCGGCAAACTGCTGCAGGAGTGTGGCATCACTGCGGCACGTCTGACCGCCTCCATTGAAGAGATGCGTGGCGGTGAGTCGGTGCAGGATCCGAATGCCGAAGAGTCGCGTCAGGCACTGGATAAGTACTGCGTGGATCTGACCGAGCAAGCTGAGTCGGGCAAGCTGGATCCGGTCATCGGCCGTGATGACGAGATCCGCCGTACCATCCAGGTGTTGCAGCGTCGTACTAAAAACAACCCTGTGTTGATTGGCGAGCCCGGTGTGGGTAAAACCGCGATCGTCGAAGGGCTGGCGCAGCGTATTGTGAATGGCGAGGTGCCGGAAGAGCTGAAGCGCAAGCGTGTGCTGTCGCTGGATATGGGCGCACTGATTGCCGGAGCCAAGTTTCGCGGTGAGTTCGAAGAGCGCCTCAAGGCAGTGCTGAATGAGCTTTCCAAGCAGGAGGGGCAGATCATCCTGTTTATCGATGAGCTGCATACCATGGTGGGAGCGGGCAAGGCTGAGGGTTCGATGGATGCCGGCAATATGCTCAAGCCTGCGCTGGCAAGGGGTGAGCTGCATTGCGTCGGTGCCACTACGCTGGATGAGTATCGTAAGTATGTCGAGAAGGACGCTGCCCTTGAGCGTCGTTTCCAGAAAGTGCTGGTCGATGAGCCGAGTGAAGAGGACACCATTGCCATACTTCGCGGCCTTAAAGGGCGCTATGAGGTGCATCATGGTGTCGATATCACCGATTCGGCGATCATCGCGGCGGCTCAGCTGTCACAGCGCTACATCGCAGACAGACAGCTGCCGGATAAGGCAATAGATCTGATTGATGAAGCGGCCTCTCGCATTCGTATGGAGATCGATTCCAAGCCGGAAGAGATGGACAGGTTGGAGCGCCGTTTGATCCAGCTCAAGATGGAACAGGAAGCGCTGAAGAAGGAAACCGACGACGCGTCACGTAAGCGTCTGCATGAGCTTGAGCAGGTGATCGGCAGGTTGGAGCGTGAATACTCCGATCTGGAGGAGGTGTGGAAAGCAGAAAAAGCCACGCTTCAGGGATCACAGCAGATCAAGGAGCAACTGGATCAGGCGCGTGTCGAGATGGATCAGGCGCGTCGTGCCGGTGATCTTGGACGCATGTCTGAGCTGCAGTACGGACGCATTCCCGAGCTGGAGAAGCAGCTTAAGGCCGCCGACGAGGCAGAGCCTCAGGAGACCCGACTGCTGCGTAACAGAGTTACCGAAGAGGAAGTGGCCGAAGTGGTCTCGCGCTGGACGGGGATTCCGGTCAGTAAGATGCTGGAGGGTGAACGCGACAAATTGATGCGTATGGAGACAGCCTTGCATGCACGCGTGGTCGGGCAGGACGAGGCGGTCGTGGCGGTGTCCAATGCCGTGCGCCGCTCACGTGCCGGATTGGCAGACCCGCATCGACCCAATGGCAGTTTTCTGTTTCTGGGACCAACTGGTGTGGGCAAGACTGAGTTGTGCAAGGCGCTGGCGCATTTTCTGTTTGATACCGAAGAATCGCTGGTGCGGATCGATATGTCTGAGTTCATGGAGAAGCATTCCGTGGCCCGGCTGATCGGTGCACCTCCCGGTTATGTCGGTTATGAAGAGGGTGGTTATCTGACTGAAGCGGTGCGTCGCAAGCCCTATTCGGTGCTGCTGCTGGATGAGATCGAGAAGGCGCATCCGGATGTGTTCAATATTCTGCTGCAGGTGTTGGAGGATGGACGTCTGACCGATGGTCAGGGGCGGACGGTGGATTTTCGCAATACCATCGTTGTCATGACCTCCAACCTCGGCTCTGATCTGATTCAGAACTTCTCGGATGATGACGATTATGAGCTGATGAAATCGGCAGTGATGGAAACGGTAAGCACTCACTTTCGACCTGAGTTGATCAACAGGATTGATGAGGTGGTGGTATTCCACAGTCTGCGTCGTAATCAGGTGGCGGGAATTGCCCAGATACAGCTGGATCGTTTGCGCAAGCGTCTGGCAGAACTCGATATGACACTTTCACTGACTTCAACCGCGTTGGATAAGCTGGTAGAAGTGGGTTTTGAACCAGTCTATGGTGCAAGGCCGCTGAAGCGGGCTATTCAACAATGGATCGAGAACCCGCTGGCGCAGGAGATCCTGTCGGGACGCTATGCGTCGGGTGATGAGGTGGCGGTGGATGTCGAAGCTGGAAGTTTCGTCTTCCGCTGATTCAGAGCCGATCCGGTATATGTGCCGGCCTGGGCTTAGGTTCGGGACTTAAGTACGGGGCTTAGGTTCAGGACTTAGGTTCAGGACTTAGGTTCAGGGCTTTGGCTCTGGCCATGGTGTTTGGGAATAGGGGGCGGAAACTGTTAATATACAGCCGCCCCTATATTCTGGATCGCACATCATGCTCAGCTATCTTCATGGTTTTCATGCCGGCAACTTTGCCGATATCCACAAGCACTTCATTCTCTCCTGTCTGTTGCAGTCGCTGAACCGCAAGGCCACACCCTGGAACTATCTCGAAACTCATTCCGGTCGTGCGATCTATGATCTGGAGAATGAGCAGGCGCTGAAAACCTCTGAATTCAAGGAGGGGATAGTGCGACTCTGGGAGCAGCAGGATCTGCCCGAGCAGGTTCAGCCCTATCTGGACAGTGTGCGGCAGTGGAATCCAGATGGATCATTGAAGCAATACCCTGGCTCGCCCTCGATTGCTGCCGGTTTTGCCCGTGAGCAGGATCGCCTGCATCTGATGGAACTGCATCCGACTGAGTTTGATGTGCTGAAACGTACCTTCCGCCGCGATGAGCGGGTGGCTGTTCATCACCGCGATGGTTATGAGGGGGTGCTGTCATTGCTGCCGCCGACACCTAATCGCGGATTGGTGCTGATCGACCCCTCTTATGAGGTCAAGTCGGAATATGATCAGGTGGTGTCATTCATGCTGGCCGCGACAAGGCGCTGGCCTAATGGTATCTATGCCATCTGGTATCCATTGCTCGGTGCCAGACGCTGGCAGGAGATGTTGGATGCGCTGAGTCGTTCGGGTATCAGGAAAATACTGCGCTCAGAAGTGGAGATCGCACCTGAGGCAGAGCGAGGGATGTATGGCAGTGGCATGCTGATCATCAACCCTCCCTGGCAACTGGATCAGCAGTTGGAGGCTAGTCTGCCCATGCTCAAGGATAGTCTGGAGCAAGGGCAATACTCGACACTGTGTGACTGGTTGGTGCCGGAATAAGGCGTGTCTGCTAGTAGAGCGCCTGCTCGTCGCGCACGGCTTCTTTCAACACATGCAGAAACAGACGGTCGGCGTCGCTGAATTCGATCGGGATCTTGACGCTGGTCGTGGAAGACAGCTCATCGGCAATCAGTGTGTCGGCGTCCTTCTTGTCGATATGCTTGCGGGCAATCATTAGCGCCTGCTCACACAGCTTCGGATCGGCCAGAACCTTGCGAATAAAGCGCATCAACTCGTTGATGACTCGCTCTTTGTTTTTAATCTCAGAAATACTCATACAGCTGTTCCTCTGGCTTTTTTGCGCAATTATATTGCATTCAGCGTAGCCTTTCTTCGTCAGAGTTAAAACATTTTGTTTTATGGTTGATCAATCTTGGTGCGGATGAGAAAATGACCGGCTTCCTTCAGGAACCTTTTCGCCTGTGTGCTTCAGGAAATCCCGACAGCACAGGCAGAAAGCATTACCCGGCTTAAGTCTCAGACAGGTCTGGCAGTCTAAGAGATCCTTTTTCTGTTCAGCACCCGAGTACAGGCAGTCCGTTTTCGGCGCACTCTGACCATGGGGCGGCGAAATCAGTGCCAGGCTGTGTGAATGCAGCCGCACAGGTTTGTGCTCACGATGCAGAATCACAGAAACTGTTAATCGTCGGTAGTTCGCCGACGTATGTAGAGGATACACGAAGTGGAATTACTTTCAGGCGCAGAAATGGTGGTACGCGCTCTCCGAGATGAGGGGGTGAAATACATCTATGGTTATCCGGGTGGGGCACTGCTGCATGTCTATGATGCACTGTTCCAGCAGGAAGATGTCCAGCATATCCTGGTGCGCCACGAGCAGGCAGCAACTCACATGGCTGATGCCTATGCCCGTGCGACCGGTAAAGCTGGTGTCGCACTGGTGACATCCGGTCCTGGTGCGACCAATGCGATTACGGGTATCGCTACCGCCTATATGGACTCGATTCCGATGGTTGTCATCACCGGTCAGGTCATGAGCTATCTGATAGGTGAAGATGCTTTCCAGGAGACCGATATGCTGGGTATCTCCCGGCCGATCGTGAAGCATAACTTCAGTGTCACGCGAGCTGAAGATATTCCAGAGATCATCAAGAAGGCGTTTCATATTGCGGAATCCGGTCGTCCCGGTCCGGTCGTGGTCGATATCCCCAAGGATATGACGGCGCCTACCGAGCGTTTTCCCTATGAATACCCCAAGAGTGTCAAGCTGCGCTCCTATAGCCCTGTCACCAAGGGGCACTCCGGCCAGATCAAGAAGGCTGTGGATATGTTGCTCGGTGCCAAGCGTCCGATCATCTACTCGGGTGGTGGTATCATCATGGGTGATGCCAGTGCCGAGCTGATCGAACTGGCGCAGTTGCTGAACTGCCCTGTCACCAACACGCTGATGGGACTGGGTGGTTATCCCGGTACGGATCGTCAGTTTGTCGGTATGCTGGGGATGCACGGCAGCTACGAAGCCAACATGACTATGCACCACAGTGATCTGGTGCTGGCGATCGGCGCACGTTTTGATGACCGCGTCACCAACGCAACCGATAAGTTCTGTCCGACAGCACGTATCGTGCATGTGGATATCGATCCGGCTTCCATCTCCAAAACCATTCAGGCTGATGTCCCTATTGTAGGGCCCGCCAAAGTGGTGCTGGAGGAGATGATCCAGTTGGTGAAGGCGAGCAAGAAACAGCCGGATGCTGAAGCACTCGCCTCCTGGTGGAAGCAGATCGATGAGTGGCGCTCGCGTCACGGTGGTCACTACCGCACCGACGACTCCGAGCTGATGAAGCCGCAACAGGTTATCGAAATGCTGTCCAAGGTGACCAACGGTGATGCCTACGTCTGCTCCGACGTGGGTCAGCATCAGATGTTTGCCGCACAGTATTATAAGTTCAATAAACCCAATCGCTGGATCAATTCCGGTGGTCTGGGCACTATGGGCTTTGGTTTTCCTGCTGCGATGGGGGTCAAGATGAACTTCCCGAATGAGGAAGTTGTGTGTGTGACCGGTGAAGGTAGTATCCAGATGAACATTCAGGAGCTGTCCACCTGCAGTCAGTATGATATTCCGGTCAAGATCATCTGCCTGAACAACCAGTCACTGGGTATGGTGCGCCAGTGGCAGGATATGAACTATGAGGCTCGCCATTCTCACTCCTATATGGAGTCCTTGCCGGACTTCAAGAAGTTGGTTGAGGCTTATGGGCATGTCGGCATGAAGGTGGAGAAGTATTCAGACCTGGAAAATGCGATGCGTGAAGCCTTTGCGATGAAGGATCGCCTCGTGTTCATGGATATCATGGTTGATCCTTTCGAGCATGTTTATCCGATGCAGGTACCGCGCGGTGCGATGCGTGATATGTGGCTGAGCAAGACGGAGAGAACCTGATGCGACATATAATTTCTGTTCTGATGGAAAACGAACCAGGTGCACTGTCGCGGGTTGTTGGCCTCTTTTCACAGCGTAACTTCAACATCGAATCGTTGACAGTCGCGCCGACCGAAGATGCGACCCTGTCGCGCCTGACTGTAACCACTATCGGTGACGATCGTGTGATTGAGCAGATCACCAAGCAGTTGAACAAACTGATTGATGTGGTCAAGGTGGTGGATCTGACTGAGGGTGAGCACATCGAGCGTGAGCTGATGATGATCAAACTCAAGGCCAGTGGTCAGATGCGCGCCGAGATCAAACGCACGGCGGATATCTTCCGCGGTCAGATCATCGATGTCACACCGACGACCTATACCGTGCAGATGATCGGCTCCAGTGAAAAACTGGATGCCTTCATCACCTCTCTGGGGGCTGCCAGTATCATGGAAGTCGTGCGTTCCGGGGTGTCCGGTATCGCGCGTGGTGAGAAGGTACTCAGTCTCTGATTGCCTGATCGATACTGAAAAAAAACCGCCCTCTTTATGGGCGGTTTTTTTATGTCTGACATCTGGTCAATGTGCCGGAAAAACTCTTGAAACGTCAGGCGTCAGCGGTTCAGTTGAAAGGAAATAGCATTGGCGTCAGCACCAGTGTGATTACCAGAACAATAAACTGCAGTGGTAGTCCGACTTTGGCAAAGTCCGAGAAGCGATAGTTACCGGGAGCCAATACCAGTGTGTTGACGGGGGATGCGATTGGCGTGGCGAAGGCGGTTGAAGCAGCTATCGCTACCGTCATCATAAAGGGTTCCGGGTTCAGCCCTATTCCTTGCGCGGTTGCCAGTGCAATCGGAGCGACTAGAACTGTGGTAGCGGTGTTGGAGATAAATTGGCTGAGAAAAGAGGTCAGTATAAACAGCCCGGCGCATAGCAGGAGAGGGCCGCTGTCACCGTAGTTGGCGATCAGGTGATCCACCAGATACATCAGTGAACCGCTGGTCTCCATGGCCAGCGCGAGCGGAAGCATGCCCGCAATCAGAATCAGACTGCTGCCATTCAAGGAGCGATAGGCTTCATTCATCGTGACACATCCGGTCAGAATCATGGCCAGGGCGGCGACCATGATTGCTGTCAGGTTGGGTAGCAGGCCGGTGGTCATCAGTACCAGCATCAGCAGCATAATGCCGATCGCAATCGGTGCTTTTTCTGCATGGGCCGGAATTTCCGTCATCTCCGACGGTGTTTCCAGTACGACCAGCTCGCGACGGCTTTCAAGGGCCTGAATATCTTCCCAGCGACCCGCCAACAGTAATGTATCGCCTGCCTCCAGTGCAGTGCTGGCAAATGAAGCTTTCAGAGACTCACGATGGCGTCGAACACCAATGACATTGAGCCCGAAGCGCTCTCTGAAACTGCCCTCCTTGATGCTGCGGCCGGTTAAGGGCGAGTCAGGGGGGAGCATCACTTCAGCCAGGCCGAACTGTTTGTAGAGTTGTTCTATCTCCTGCTCGGGAAAGCCCAGAATACTCAGCTCCATCTCTTCACACAGTCGATCAATACACTCCCGCTCACCATAGACCAGAAGTGTGTCCTGGTTTTGCATGCGCGTGTTGATCAATACCGGCTTTAATGGCGAGATCAGTCGGTTCAGGTGTTGCATCGCGATGACGGTGACTTCGTATTCGGTACGCAGAGCAGCTTCGCTGAGGGTTTTTCCTGCCAGTTCACTATCTGCTTTGATTTTCAGCTTGTAGAGATGCTGACTGATACCGTAGCGTTCGGCGAACTCTTTCAGACCCGGGTGGCTATGTTCAGGATCGCGAACCTCACTGACAGGTAACAGGCGGCGTGCTACGAACACCAGATAGAAGGTGCCAACCAGCAGGATCACAGCGCCAATCGGTGTGAAGTCAAAAAAGTTGAAGGGCTCGAATCCTGCTGCACGCATCTGGCCACTGACAATGATATTCGGTGGCGTGCCGATCAGTGTCAACATGCCACCAATCAGGGATGCAAAAGCCAGCGGCATCAGTAGGCGAGATGGCTGCATGCCTGATTTACGAGCCATGCTGAGCACAACAGGAATCAGTAATGCAACGGCCCCGGTGGAGCTCATGAACGCAGACAGCAGGGCGACGGTCGGCAGCAGAAATAACAGCAGCCGGGTTTCACTGCTTCCCCCGACTCTGAGCAACCAATTGCCTGCGGCTGCCGCGACTCCGGTGCGAAAGAGGCCTTCGCCGACAATGAACAGGCCGGCGATCATGATCACGATGGACTCACCAAAGCCTGACACAGCCTGGATCGGAGAGATGATGCCAGAAACGGCGAGTGCGACCACTACCATCAACGCGATCACATCCATGCGGATTCTGTCCTGTACAAATAGCAGGATAGTGGTCAACAGCAGTGCAAAAACAAACAGCATTTCACCCGTCATGATCGAACCTGTTCTCCAGCAGTTCAAAAAAGGAGCGTGATGATGCCGTCTATCCTGACTGATCACCATGATCCAGCGCAAGAGCGCAAGGGATCGGCTTTGTTGAGATGATCATCCCGGCAATACTGTCGGCTCTGGCGCAGACTCTGACCAGAAAGCCTGAATAAGCGGGCTCTTCAGTTTTTTATCCAGTGCAAAGAGGCCAACCTCGAAAGGCGGAAGCTCTGGTGTCACGGACAGAATATGAACACGATCAGCAAGAGGACTGTTCTCCAGCACAATCAATGGCACGATGCCAATACCAAACCCGAGGCTGACCATACTGACGATCGCTTCATTGCCGGCGACCTGTGCATAGATCAGCGGCTTGATCCCGAGAGTGCGAAACCATTGATCGGTGCGTTTTCGTGCCAGACCCTCTTCGGACAGAATCATCGGTATCTGTGACCAGTGAGATGCATCGGCCAGGCCTGACAGGTCCTGTGTCATTGTCTGGTCCTGAGCGGGCCCGATGAACACCAGGGGTGAGATGGTGATAGGACGAAAGGCGATATCGCTGGCAAGCTGATCTGGTCGTGCGCCGATCGCAATATCCTCAACTTCACGCTGAACCCTCTGCACGGCATGAGCCGGGTCACCGGTGTGCAGCTTTATCTCTATCTTTGGGTACTGGCGCCGGAAGCGGTTGAGAATCTCATACAGAAAACTGTAGCTGGCGGTGACAGAGCAGTAGAGGCTGATCTCTCCCTGCAACTCGTTGCTCTCAACAAGCAGCGAGTTTTGCAAACTCTCCCAGCGTTGCAATGTGTCACGGGCGTAGTTTTGAAAGAGAGCTCCTTCGGGGGTCAGTTTGACACTGCGGTTGTCGCGATAAAAAAGCGTCGTGCCCAACTGGTCTTCGATCTGCTTGATGGTTCTGCTCAGTGTTGAAGGGCTGACATGGCACAGAGCGCTGGTGCGCCCGAAGTGCAGTGTTTCAGACAGGCTCAGAAACAGCTTCAGAGGTTTGGTGTCCATGGTGGTCTGTGTTCCATAATTCGCAACATGATGTTGCAAATATATCATTTTACGAAATGCGCTGAATAGCCTATTGTTGCCAACATGATTCATGAGGCAGACGCGGGAATCTGTGTTCTGTCATCTGAGCAGACCTTTTGATCAACTTGAATAACCGGATACGAAAATGAAAATTTATTACGATAAAGATTGTGACCTCTCCCTGGTTCAAGGCAAGAAAGTAGCCATTATCGGTTACGGTTCACAGGGCCATGCGCATGCCAATAACCTGAAAGATTCAGGTGTGGATGTGACTGTGGGTCTGCGTAAGGGCTCCAGCTCCTGGTCAAAGGCTGAAGCAGCAGGTTTGAAAGTATCTGAAGTGCCGTCTGCTGTTGCCAATGCTGATCTGATCATGATCCTGACTCCGGACGAGTTCCAGTCACAGCTGTACAAAACTGAGATCGAACCGAACCTGAAGCAGGGCGCAACTCTGGCCTTCGCACATGGTTTTGCCATTCATTACAACCAGATCGTTCCACGTTCTGATCTGGACGTTATCATGATCGCTCCCAAGGCGCCTGGTCACACAGTTCGCTCCGAATTCGTCAAGGGTGGTGGTATTCCTGATCTGATCGCTATCTTCCAGGATGCTTCCGGTTCAGCTAAAGAGCTGGCGCTTTCTTACGCTTCTGGTGTTGGTGGCGGACGTACCGGTATCATCGAAACATCCTTCAAGGATGAGACTGAAACCGACCTGTTCGGTGAGCAGGCTGTTCTGTGTGGTGGCTGCGTTGAGCTGGTCAAAGCTGGTTTTGAGACGCTGGTGGAAGCCGGTTACGCGCCTGAGATGGCTTACTTCGAATGTCTGCATGAGCTGAAACTGATTGTCGACCTGATGTATGAAGGCGGTATTGCCAACATGAACTACTCCATCTCCAATAATGCCGAGTATGGTGAGTATGTTACAGGCCCTGAGATCATCAATGACCAGTCACGTGAAGCGATGCGTAACGCACTGAAGCGTATTCAGAGTGGTGAATACGCCAAGATGTTCATCAGCGAAGGAGCTCTGAACTACCCATCCATGACCGCGCGTCGTCGTAACAATGCTGCTCATGAAATTGAGCAGGTTGGTGGCCGTCTGCGTGAGATGATGCCATGGATCACTGCCAACAAACTGGTTGATAAAGAGAAGAACTGATCTCTCAGTCAGGATGTTGAAGAAACCCGGTCGGCTGTCTGAAAGCCTGCCGGGTTTTTTTGTTTATGAGGGTTAGTGTCATAAAAGATTAATTTATTTTAGTTGTTATGCAGGTGGTATAGAGTCTGGCCTGTAGAGCTTTCCTGACGTTTTTTATCAGTGATCAGATAATCAGTGCAATGAACTTCGGCCTCATACAGGCATCTGATGAAGCTATACTAAGACTAATGATTAGGGAGGCGCTATGAGTAAATTGACAATATGTCTGGCTTTACAGGGAGGCGGCGCACATGGAGCCTTTACCTGGGGTGTACTGGATCGGCTGCTGGAGATGGATCGGCTGAATATAGCCGGTGTCAGTGGTACCAGTGCGGGTGCCATGAATGCAGTGATGCTGGCGGCTGGCTGGATGAGTGGAGGTGCGCAGGGAGCTCGTGAAATGCTGAGCAATTTCTGGGAACAGGTGGCAACACCCGCTCACCTCAGTGATCAGGGGCAGGCCAGTGTTACGCAGTGGTGGCAGAGCTTGTCACGGCATCTTTCTCCCTATGACCTTAATCCTTTTGATATCAATCCACTGCGCGAAATTCTGGATGAATCAATCGATTTCGAAAAGCTGCAGAGGGAGTCACCTGTCAAGCTGTTCATCGCTGCGACTGAGGTTGAAACGGGAGCCTTGCGCATTTTTCGCGAAACAGAGCTGACTGTATCCCACCTGCTGGCCAGTGCCTGTCTGCCAAGATTGCATAAAACGATAGAAATAGATGGGCGCCATTACTGGGATGGCGGATATTCGGCAAACCCTATATTAACGCCGCTGATCACGGAGTGTGGAGCTAGAGATCTTCTGACCATACTGTTGCAGCCACTGGAAAGAACTCAGATACCTGTTTCGGCGCAGCAGATTGATGAGCGTGTCAGCGAACTGATATTTCAGTCCGGATTCATGCGTGAGTTGGCGGCGGTTACGCTGCTGCAGGAGTATATGCGCTCAAAACCCTGGTTGATCGGGAGTCGGGAGAGGCGCTTACGTCGAGCCCGCCTGCATCTCATCGGTCCCGATCTGCAGCTGATGGGGATGCAGAGTGTCAGTAAATTCGACACCCGCAGAAGCTTCCTGATGGAGCTCAAGCAGATGGGTCGAGAGCAGGCCCAGGGCTGGCTTGATGATAAAGGTGCTGATCTTGGTCGGGCATCAAGTTGGCATCCTGAGTTGAAAATGGGGTAATGCTGTTGGGTATGATGGCCAATCTGAAGTAGAATGATCACTAAAACCTTGTTAAGCGTATCAGTAACCCTATGACAGATCAGCATAAACACGACTCAGAAGAGCAGGAGCAGGCAGCCACTACCTGCGACGCGAAAGCCAGGAATAAACCGCATAAAGGGGTTTATCTGTTGCCCAATCTGTTTACTACGGGCGCCCTTTTTTCAGGCTTTTATGCCGTGGTTGCGGCGATGGGCGGGCGCTTCGAAGCAGCAGCCATCGCGATATTCGTGGCCATGGTGCTTGATGGGCTGGATGGTAGGGTTGCGCGCATGACCAATACGCAAAGCCCGTTTGGAGCAGAGTACGACTCACTTTCGGATATGGTCTCTTTCGGTGTGGCACCCGCTCTGGTGGCGTTCACCTGGGCTCTCGGTGACCTCGGCAAACTTGGCTGGTTTGCGGCTTTTCTCTATGTTGCCGGAACCGCACTGCGTCTGGCGCGCTTTAATACCCAGATAGGCTCGGTTGATAAGCGCTACTTTATCGGTTTACCAAGTCCGGCTGCGGCCGCTGCGGTGGCTGGTTTGATATGGGTTTGTACCGCATTCGCCATAGATCCGGATGATATCGTTTACCTTGTCGCACTTTATGTTGCGCTGGCTGGCGTGTTGATGGTCAGCAATGTTCTCTACTACAGCTTCAAAGATGTCGATTTCAGAGACAAAGTTCCATTCATCATACTGGCTGCTATCGTGTTGGTTATTGCCGTGATATCGATCAGCCCGCCACTTTTCCTATGGGTACTGTTTGTGGTCTATGCTTGTTCCGGACCCGTACTATGGTTGTTGCGACGTAAGCGTCATTTGGCAAAGTAGTTTTGTGAACTCTTGCGTCTGATTCAGTCTAATTTTTGAGGCTAACCAAGAGTTGCGATGATGCTTATTAATAAACCGTCCGACATCAAATCCTCCGAAATCACACCAGAATCGGTTTATCGCCAGCGGCGGCTGTTCATGAAGAGCGTTGCCGCAGGTGTTGCCATGCTAGCCAGTCCTTCCTTGCTGGCCATTCCTGACTATTCCAAACCGAATGATCGTCATTATCCGGGGCCTGACTGGTTGCAGCAGATGATACGGCAGGGCAGTGACGAACGTGTGTTCGCGACTGACGAACCGATGACGCCTTATGAGGATGTGATCGGGCATAACAATTTTTACGAGTTCGGTATTGGCAAGCGCGATCCTCTGGAGCATGCGCAGGACTTCAGAACTGACCCCTGGAAGGTAGAGATCAGCGGTGAGGTTAATAAACCAGGTCACTATACGCTTGAGGATATCCTGAAGCCACATACCCTTGAGGAACGAATATACCGCTTGCGTTGTGTCGAGGCCTGGTCGATGGTGATTCCCTGGATCGGATTTTCTCTCGGTGATCTGCTCAAGCGCTTTGAGCCAACGGGTAATGCGCGCTATGTCGAGTTCGTCACACTGCATGATCCTGAGCAGATGCCGGGGCAGCGCACCTCGTTCAGTACAATCAAATGGCCGTATGTCGAAGGGTTGAGAATGGATGAGGCGATGCACCCGCTGACTATCATGGCCGTGGGTGTATATGGTGATGCTTTGCCACCGCAGAATGGTGCACCGTTGAGGCTGGTGGTGCCCTGGAAGTATGGATTCAAGAGCATTAAATCCATAGTAGCCATACGTTTCCATGAGCAGATGCCAGATACCAGTTGGAATCTGGCTGCGCCGAATGAATATGGCTTCTATGCGAACGTCAATCCGCAGGTGGATCACCCGCGCTGGAGTCAGGCAACTGAGCGCCGTTTGCCTTCACCCTTCTTCAACCCCAATCGCATCGATACGCAATTATTCAATGGCTATGCTGAAGAGGTGGCTTCACTTTACCAGGGGATGGATCTGCGTCAGTGGTTTTGAGTGATCTGACCGGGCAGAGATGGTTTGGCTATCTGCGCTGGTGGTTGGTGTTTATCGGCTGCCTGCTGCCGTTGGGCTGGATGACCTGGGCCGCTGTGAATAACCATCTTGGTGCAGATCCAGCGCAGGAGCTGGTACTGCTTCTCGGTCTCTGGGCCATGCGATTTCTCTGGATGACACTGGCTGTCACCCCGTTGCGCCAGCTACTGGGGTGGGGATGGTTGCAGCGATTTCGCCGCATGTTGGGTTTATATGCGCTCTTCTATGCGTTATTGCATCTGCTCGCATTTCTGACGTTTATTCTGGGCTGGAGAGCTGATCTGATTCTGGTCGAGCTATCCAAGCGCTATTATATTGTTGCCGGACTGGCTGCTCTGTTGTTGCTTATCCCCTTGGGGATTACGTCGACACAGGGTTTTCAGCGGCGTCTGAAAAAGAACTGGCTCAGGCTGCATCGCCTGAGTTATCTGGCCGCAGTGCTGGTGCTGGTGCATTACCTGATGCAGATACGGGCAAGCTATGCCGAGCATCTTTTTTACGGAATACTGCTGTTACTGTTGCTGGGTTATCGTGCGGTAAAATGGCAGAAGAAAAAGAATTCAAAAATATCTGCAGCGAACAGTTGACTTAAATCTCAGCCTCTGTAGAATTCGCCTCCTCGATTGAGGTGCTGGCCCGCAAGGGAACAGTCACCGGGATGAGTTCACAGTAGTTAAGCATTTGTTTTTGAATTGTTTTAAGTGAATTTATCGGTTGTTGAGTGAGTGCGCGGATCGACATGAAAATGATCGAAAAGCTGAAAAAACTCCTTGACAATGAGTCGGCAGGCGCTAGAATATGCGCCTCGCTTGAGACGAAACTCAAGCCGCTCTTTAACAAGTTGATCAGGTAATACAAGTGGGCGCTTGTCGAGGTTAAGCACACAAGCTTAATCAGACAAGTAACCTAAATTCATTTAGTGTTGTTTTTGTCTGAGCATGCATTAAGTATCGGCAGCTTGCTGTTGATACGCTGATTTAAAACTGAAGAGTTTGATCATGGCTCAGATTGAACGCTGGCGGCAGGCCTAACACATGCAAGTCGAGCGGTAGAGAGTAGCTTGCTATTCTTGAGAGCGGCGGACGGGTGAGTAACGCGTAGGAATCTACCTGGTAGAGGGGGATAGCCCGGGGAAACTCGGATTAATACCGCATACGCCCTTAGGGGGAAAGGAGGGGATCTTTCGAGACCTTTCGCTATCAGATGAGCCTGCGTAGGATTAGCTAGTTGGTGTGGTAAAGGCGCACCAAGGCGACGATCCTTAGCTGGTCTGAGAGGATGATCAGCCACACTGGGACTGAGACACGGCCCAGACTCCTACGGGAGGCAGCAGTGGGGAATATTGGACAATGGGGGCAACCCTGATCCAGCCATGCCGCGTGTGTGAAGAAGGCCTTCGGGTTGTAAAGCACTTTCAGTGGTGAGGAAGGCTGTGCGGTTAATACCCGTACAGATTGACGTTAGCCACAGAAGAAGCACCGGCTAACTCCGTGCCAGCAGCCGCGGTAATACGGAGGGTGCAAGCGTTAATCGGAATTACTGGGCGTAAAGCGCGCGTAGGTGGTTCAGTCAGTCAGATGTGAAAGCCCCGGGCTCAACCTGGGAATTGCACCTGATACTGCTGAGCTAGAGTACGGTAGAGGGTAGTGGAATTTCCTGTGTAGCGGTGAAATGCGTAGATATAGGAAGGAACACCAGTGGCGAAGGCGACTACCTGGACTGATACTGACACTGAGGTGCGAAAGCGTGGGGAGCAAACAGGATTAGATACCCTGGTAGTCCACGCTGTAAACGATGTCAACTAGCCGTTGGGACACTTGATGTCTTAGTGGCGCAGCTAACGCGATAAGTTGACCGCCTGGGGAGTACGGTCGCAAGATTAAAACTCAAATGAATTGACGGGGGCCCGCACAAGCGGTGGAGCATGTGGTTTAATTCGACGCAACGCGAAGAACCTTACCTACTCTTGACATCCAGAGAACTTGCTAGAGATAGCTTGGTGCCTTCGGGAGCTCTGAGACAGGTGCTGCATGGCTGTCGTCAGCTCGTGTTGTGAAATGTTGGGTTAAGTCCCGTAACGAGCGCAACCCTTGTCCTTATTTGCCAGCACGTAAAGGTGGGAACTCTAAGGAGACTGCCGGTGACAAACCGGAGGAAGGTGGGGACGACGTCAAGTCATCATGGCCCTTACGAGTAGGGCTACACACGTGCTACAATGGCCGGTACAGAGGGCTGCAACCCTGCGAAGGTGAGCGAATCTCAGAAAACCGGTCGTAGTCCGGATCGCAGTCTGCAACTCGACTGCGTGAAGTCGGAATCGCTAGTAATCGCGAATCAGCATGTCGCGGTGAATACGTTCCCGGGCCTTGTACACACCGCCCGTCACACCATGGGAGTGGGTTGCACCAGAAGTAGCTAGTCTAACCGCAAGGGGGACGGTTACCACGGTGTGATTCATGACTGGGGTGAAGTCGTAACAAGGTAGCCCTAGGGGAACCTGGGGCTGGATCACCTCCTTAAACGATAGCGAGACCTTGGCAAGCGTTCACTTGTATTACCTGATCAGACGAAGAGCATAAGGTTGTCTATATATACGGCCGGCGCACACGATAGGCTTGTAGCTCAGCTGGTTAGAGCGCACCCCTGATAAGGGTGAGGTCGGTGGTTCAAGTCCACTCAGGCCTACCAATTCCGCACACACCTGCGTTGTGGCACTGTTCGCATAGTTCACTATGCTTCACAGTACTACGCCTTGCTGTGCACGCAATTGGTTATCTGAAACAACCCTGTGACACACTGGGGCTATAGCTCAGCTGGGAGAGCGCCTGCTTTGCACGCAGGAGGTCTGCGGTTCGATCCCGCATAGCTCCACCATCTCGTGATCACCTCACGAAGATGTCATATCTATAGGGTAACGACAGTACAACAACATTATGCTCATGAGTTTTAAGATTTGGTTTGATCCCTGGCAACAGGATCAGAGCAACTCTTAAGGCTTAGGTCTTAAACGCTCTTTAACAATCTGGATCTGAAGAAAGTAACAACACTTGATTGCGTTTTGTCGACGCAATACAAGCGCCAATTGGCGAATCAATCGTAATAAGCATTCAATTGAACAGACGCCTTCGGGTTATATGGTCAAGTGAATAAGCGTGCACGGTGGATGCCTTGGCAGTCAGAGGCGATGAAGGACGTGGTAGCCTGCGAAAAGCTTCGGGGAGCTGGCAAACAAGCTTTGATCCGAAGATGTCCGAATGGGGAAACCCACCTAACTTGTTAGGTATCTCTTAGCTGAATACATAGGCTTTGAGAGGCGAACCCGGGGAACTGAAACATCTAAGTACCCGGAGGAAAAGAAATCAACCGAGATTCCCTAAGTAGTGGCGAGCGAACGGGGAACAGCCCTTAAGCTGCATTCGGGTTAGTGGAAGACACTGGAAAGTGTCGCCGTAGAGGGTGATAGCCCCGTACACGAAAACCTGTTTATAGTGAAAACGAGTAGGGCGGGACACGTGATATCCTGTCTGAACATGGGGGGACCATCCTCCAAGGCTAAATACTCCTGACTGACCGATAGTGAACCAGTACCGTGAGGGAAAGGCGAAAAGAACCCCTGTGAGGGGAGTGAAATAGACCCTGAAACCGTGTACGTACAAGCAGTGGGAGCGGACTTAGTTCCGTGACTGCGTACCTTTTGTATAATGGGTCAGCGACTTACTTTCAGTGGCAAGCTTAACCGAGTAGGGGAGGCGTAGGGAAACCGAGTCTTAATAGGGCGAATGAGTCGCTGGGAGTAGACCCGAAACCGGGCGATCTATCCATGGGCAGGTTGAAGGTTGAGTAACATCAACTGGAGGACCGAACCGACTACCGTTGAAAAGTTAGCGGATGACCTGTGGATCGGAGTGAAAGGCTAATCAAGCTCGGAGATAGCTGGTTCTCCTCGAAAGCTATTTAGGTAGCGCCTCATGTCTCACCTTGGGGGGTAGAGCACTGTTTCGGCTAGGGGGTCATCCCGACTTACCAACCCGATGCAAACTCCGAATACCCAAGAGTGCAATCATGGGAGACACACGGCGGGTGCTAACGTCCGTCGTGAAAAGGGAAACAACCCAGACCGCCAGCTAAGGTCCCAAAATTCTGGTTAAGTGGGAAACGATGTGGGAAGGCTCAGACAGCTAGGATGTTGGCTTAGAAGCAGCCATCATTTAAAGAAAGCGTAATAGCTCACTAGTCGAGTCGGCCTGCGCGGAAGATTTAACGGGGCTCAAACCAGATACCGAAGCTGCGGATGCTTAGATTTATCTAGGCATGGTAGAGGAGCGTTGTGTAAGCCGTTGAAGCGGAAGCCGGGAGGCACCGTGGAGGTATCACAAGTGCGAATGCTGACATAAGTAACGACAAGGGGCGTGAAAAACGCCCCCGCCGGAAGACCAAGGTTTCCTATCCAATGTTAATCAGGGTAGGGTGAGTCGGCTCCTAAGACGAGGCTGAAGAGCGTAGTCGATGGGAAACAGGTTAATATTCCTGTACCGGCTATTACTGCGATGGGGGGGACGGAGAAGGCTAGGCCAGCGCGGCGATGGTAGTCCGCGTTTAAGGGTGTAGGCTGAGAGAGCAGGCAAATCCGCTTTCTTAAGGCTGAGACCTGATGACGAGCACCTTTGGGTGCGAAGTGGTTGATGCCCAGCTTCCAGGAAAAGCCTCTAAGCTTCAGGTAATAGACGACCGTACCCCAAACCGACACAGGTGGTCAGGTTGAGAATACCCAGGCGCTTGAGAGAACTCGGGTGAAGGAACTAGGCAAAATGGTACCGTAACTTCGGGAGAAGGTACGCCGCTTTTGGTGAAGGACTTGCTCCGTAAGCTGAAGGCGGTCGAAGATACCAGGTGGCTGCGACTGTTTATTAAAAACACAGCACTCTGCAAACTCGAAAGAGGACGTATAGGGTGTGACGCCTGCCCGGTGCTTGAAGGTTAATTGATGGGGTTAGCGCAAGCGAAGCTCTTGATCGAAGCCCAAGTAAACGGCGGCCGTAACTATAACGGTCCTAAGGTAGCGAAATTCCTTGTCGGGTAAGTTCCGACCTGCACGAATGGCGTAACGATGGCCACACTGTCTCCACCCGAGACTCAGTGAAATTGAACTCGCTGTGAAGATGCAGCGTACCCGCGGCTAGACGGAAAGACCCCGTGAACCTTTACTATAGCTTCACAGTGGACTTTGACATTACTTGTGTAGGATAGCTGGGAGGCTTTGAAGCGTGGACGCCAGTTCATGTGGAGCCAATCTTGAAATACCAGCCTGGTACTGTTGAGGTTCTAACTCAGGTCCTTTATCGGGATCGAGGACATTGTGTGGTGGGTAGTTTGACTGGGGCGGTCTCCTCCCAAAGAGTAACGGAGGAGCACGAAGGTACCCTCAGGCTGGTCGGAAATCAGCCAATGAGCGCAAGAGTAGAAGGGTGCTTGACTGCGAGACAGACACGTCGAGCAGGTGCGAAAGCAGGTTCTAGTGATCCGGTGGTTCTGTATGGAAGGGCCATCGCTCAACGGATAAAAGGTACTCCGGGGATAACAGGCTGATACCGCCCAAGAGTTCACATCGACGGCGGTGTTTGGCACCTCGATGTCGGCTCATCACATCCTGGGGCTGAAGCCGGTCCCAAGGGTATGGCTGTTCGCCATTTAAAGTGGTACGCGAGCTGGGTTTAGAACGTCGTGAGACAGTTCGGTCCCTATCTGCCGTGGGCGTTTGAGATTTGAGAAGAGTTGCTCCTAGTACGAGAGGACCGGAGTGAACGAACCTCTGGTGTTCCGGTTGTCACGCCAGTGGCATTGCCGGGTAGCTACGTTCGGACAGGATAACCGCTGAAAGCATCTAAGCGGGAAGCCCCCTTCAAGATGAGATCTCACTGGACCTTTAAGGTCCCTGAAGAGCCGTCCGAGACCAGGACGTTGATAGGCAGGGTGTGTAAGCGTTGTAAGGCGTTGAGCTAACCTGTACTAATGGCTCGTGAGGCTTGACCATATAACGCCGAAGGCGTTTGGTTGAATGCTGAAAGATTGATTGTAAAGACAGCTGATTGAGCTTGTGTTGTAGACATGTCGTAAGTAACAGTTGCGACAGGTAATAACCAAAAGACGCATCAAGTACAGACTTCAGATCCCGGTTGTTCCAGTTTTGTCTGGCGACCATAGAGACGTGGCACCACCTGATCCCATACCGAACTCAGAAGTGAAACGCGTCATCGCCGATGGTAGTGTGGGGTCTCCCCATGCGAGAGTAGGTCATCGCCAGGCACTTAATACCGCAGCCCCCGGTCTCTTCGAGATCGGGGGTTTTTGCGTTTCGGGCACTGCTCGGAATAAGGTACAATTTCGTACACAGTTCTTTAAGCAACAAGATGGCAGGCAGATGATCTATTTTTTTATTTTTATCGGTTTAATCGTGATTGCCGGATTGCTGGTTTTTATCTTCAAACATCTGGCAAAACAAAAGCAGTTCAAATTTGAGCAGGAAGCTGCCGCTCGTAAGCACCGTGAAGAAGCACAGCAGCATCGCCAGTATTTGGTAGATAGTATTCGTATTCTCAGCCAGGGGATGGTGAAAGAGGAGCTCAGGCTGACAGAGGGGTGCATCCGTATTAAAGTGTTGATTGATAATCTGGTTCCGCATTTACTCACTGACGCGAAGTTTATGGTTTTTAACCACGTATACAACGAAACAGCTCATATTCCGCGCTTGAAGGAGTGGAAAGCTCTGACTGCAGATGAACGTCGTGAGCATGAGGTCACATTGGAAAGACTCGAGACGGAGTTTAAAGACGACATCCATGAAGCCTTGGCGGAACTCAATCGCTATCCCCTTGAGCAGATACACTGATGTCTCAGTTCATTGTTGTTTTTTTGATTACACTCTGTGTTCTGATTTTGATTGTAGTGGCGATGGTATTTGGAAAACCTCTAGGCTACAGACCCTCGCGTCAGTACGCACTTCAGCTCTTGCGCGGTGTGGAGGACGGCACGACGCGCCAGGAGGCCTGGGATATGTTTCTTGGTTATCCTGTCAGCCATGACCCGGAACTGGAGGCTATTCGTAGACAACTTGTTGCCTTGCATGAAGGAATGGATGGCGGGGCTCCAGCAAATCAGGGGCTTGGTGATTATATCTATGACAGAGCGGGCCGTGCCAGAGTAGCCAAGCTGGTCCCGGTGCTTGAAAAACTTATCAGTGATGAACCTGGTTTCCGCGAATTCTGAGCCTTCATTAACTACGGTTGTGCAGAGCTCTTCGCATCCGGTAGTAGTACTTCCATATTTCTCGCTTTGAACCACGTGTTATGCTGTCATGTAGCTCAAATACACAGGATTCCAGCTCGGGCTCTTCGTATAATCCAGCCAGACCTATCAGTTGATGTGTGTGTGCACGTATCTTGTCAATTTTGTCAGACAAGAGCAGTTCTAGTATCGCATCCAGTTGTCTTTTGACTTCATCATTAAGTCTGTTTGCAAAAGCGAATGACTTAACACTTGGGAAACTAGCCTGATATGGACTTGCACTGATATGGGCTGTGTTAGCAGGATCAAACTCACATAATAATCTCTGCAGTTCAGGAATTTTAATCGGCTTGAGCAGTATCTCTGCTACCCCTGTGTCACGCAGTGCTTTTTGCTCTCTAGCCGCTATGTTAGCTGTCAAGGCAACAATCTTGAGTTCGGGGAAATGTGCTTTAAGGTGACGAGTTGCCGTAATTCCATCCATTCCTGGCATGTTAACATCCATCAGAACCAGATCAGGAAGTTTCTGTTTTACAATCTCAATTGCCTCTTCACCACAGTTTGCAGTTGTCACACTGGCACCGAGCTCTGTAAGAATACGTGTCACCAGCATTCGGTTCAGCTCATTATCTTCAACTACCAGTACATGCAGGCTCACTGGCAGTGGTTGTAGCTTCATCTCTTCATAAGCCACAACACGCTGGCGGTCCGCGATAATCTGTAGCAGTGTTTGTGGATTGGTTGGCTTACTCAGGTTAATAAAATCCTTTGATGCTGCTTGTTGCATCTGATGCGGCGGAGTCAGCAGTAGTATTTTTTTATTTGCGAATCGGATACTCAGTTTTTTCTGAAGATTTCTGACTTCAGAGAGCGTCATAGTGGGGCTGATTCCAACCAGAATATGAGTATAGGTTTTGTTGCTGAACAGTAGATCGGACATGCTGTTGAAAATAGTGACTGATGCACCAGCCATTTGTAATTGTTCTGCCAATGCCTGGGTCATTTCGGGATAACTGTCATACACAGCGATTGCAGCCTGCAACTCATCCTTCAACTCTCTGCTATCTTGTGCGCTCTGTAATGGCAGATTAATTGTGATATGTGTCCCTTTACTCTCCTCGCTCTCCAGAAGGATATTGCCCTGCATCAAGGTGACGAGTCTGTACACGATTGCCAACCCTAATCCTGAGCCTCCATACTCTCTGCTGATACTGCTGTCGGCCTGGCTGAATGCGTTGAATAGATAGGGCTTGTGATGTTCTGCGATACCAATACCAGTGTCATTTACTTCGAGGTGCAACTGGTTGTTATCCTGTTCACTGTGTGTGGCCCGAATAAAGACATGTCCGGAATCCGTGAACTTGATTGCATTATTGATCAGGTTGCTGATGATCTGCCTGAACCTGGTTGGATCTCCGTTGATCAGTGTTGGTAGCGATGGGTCATAGATATGGATAATCTCCAGACCTTTCTGCTGGGCCAAAGGCGCGAGCATATTGATCACTTCCTGTATTGCGGCGCAGAGGTCGAAGGGGATACATTCGAGTTTGATCGCGTTGGACTCGAGGCGTGAAAAGTCGAGAATGTCGTCGATAATGTTCAGTAACAGCAGCGATGTCTGATCTATAATCTGCAAGTACTGCTTTTGCTGTTCCAGGCTGTTCTCTTGACTCATCATCTGTGTAAAGCCGATGACAGAGGTCAGGGGGGTACGCAGTTCATGACTCATGCGCGCCAGAAACTCATCTTTTGCACGGTTGGCATCATCGGCCTTGTTACGTGCAGTGGTCAGCTCAAAGTTTTTGTTTTCAATCTGTTTGATGGTCTTTGACAGCTGGCGGGTGGCAAGCTCAACACGCCTTTCAAGTTCTCGGTTCGATATCTCGATTGTGGCAGCGAGGTTGTTGATACCCTTGGCCAGAATATCCAGTTCATGAGTTGATGTTGAAGTGGCGCGTATGGAGAAATTTCCCTTCTGCAGAAGCTTGATAACAGCAGACAGGCCGGCAATCGGGCGTGTGATGCCATTACCTATTCGGCTGGCAATCATGAAGGTGGTAATCAGTCCTATGCACGATAACAGAAGGCTTCGCCAGATAATTTGTCTCTGCCTTTCAATGATCGGTTGATCTGAGATGAGAATTCCGACCCAGCCTACAATTTCTCTATTTTCCTCATCCTGCTCTTGATCAGCATGATCCATGAGTTGAATCGGATCACTCTCGACCGGCATGATGAAGTACCAGATATCGTTGATCAACTTGGTGCCGCCAAGGGCCTGATTGAGTTCAAGTGGGAAGTTTGCCTCTCGATGGAGCAGTCGTCTATCGGTATCCATAAAGATCACATCGGAGATGTGGGGGTCCTGCAAGAGGCGCTGACTCAGAGGAGACAGCAGATCCGTGTTGCCACTCAAGATTCCGAATTCAGCAGAAGTGGCAAGCAAACGACTGAGCTCGTGTCCTTTGGTCAGTAGTGTGCTTTTGGCATCCGAGATCTGAATGTAGGTAAAGTAGCCTCCCAGGATCAGGGTAATCAGGATCATGGGAACCAGTGAGAGCGCGAGAACGCGATTTTGAATGGAAAGGTGCTTAGTCTTTCTGGCGGTCATATAGCTGCTCGGATGTTCTGAGGGCCTCTTCTATCTCTTCCAGAGGAGGTAGATCCAGCCTGAGCGTTCTTGCAGCCGTTTGATTGATGCTGACTGTGTAATGCTTAGGGTAGTGAGGTTCGGGTAGCTTATCTGAGCTGATCATCAGTTGTAGCAGTTCAGCTGTATGCCTGCCAATTTGTGAGGGGGTTGAGTAGATTCCCAGGACTGCACCGGCATCTACATAGCTGGTCGAAAAGCCAATCAATGGTATGCGATTTCGCAGGCTGATATAGAGAATCCACTTTGCTGCTGCACGGTTGAATACCGAGCTGTCCGGTATCGCAATAAATACATCGCTGTCTGAGATGATCGGAGTCAGGACTCGTACTGGGTTGTCACTTTCATCCATAAGGGTATACACAGCACGCATACCGAAATCGGAGCTGACTCTGACAAAATCATCTTCAAGCACTCTGGAAGATGGGCCAAATACAGCGCCAACGCTTGTCATGTCGGGACGTAGGACACGAGCCAGAATTATCTGTCGGGAGAAGGGCTGATCCATGAACAACGCGGTAATCTGACTGTTGACAAAAATCAGACTTTCTTTGTGGCTTTGTGACAGTATCAGGAAGGCTTGTGAGGGTAAGAATGTACACAGAAGGCGCGTCGTGGGTTGCGCATTGCGTATGACAAACTCACAAGCACGGGTTCCGACAGCAACAACATTTCGATCAAGACTCTTTTCCTGAGTGAGGTTGTCTTGCTGCAGGTAAGTGGTTTCCAGAGTGACCTTGATCTCTTGTTGCAGCGTATTCAGGAGCAAAGCATACGCATCACCCTGATCACTGAAAATCAGTAAGGGATGGCGCTCTGCTGCGGCTGTGTGAGCAGACAGGCACAGGACTGTCATCAGCAGCCAGATAAGTCGCTTGGTTAAAGCTTTCAGGATTCCTTCCATAGCTCGTCCGTTTGCCCCGGATTCAATGATATTCCATCATCAGTTGAATGAAAACACGGCGATTGAAATCATGATGGTGGTAAAGCTCCTGACAAGTCGGGCCGAGGGCGTTCTGTGCCACAAACGACAGTGTCCGCCCGGATATATCAGGGGCTATGATTGTAACAGCCTGAGATACGAAGCGACTATGATGCATTGAGTGTTACACCTCATCTAAATATCAGCCTGGCAGTTATCCAGGCCCTGCGGTCAAATTCGTTGTATGGGTAAAACTCCTGATACTGCTTTCCTGACAGATTCTGCACAATCAGCGACAGTGCAAATGTACTGTCATGATCCAGAGTCCAGGATTTGGCCAGTTGCAGATCTGTTCTGTTGTACGACGGAATTACGACATGTTGATGATTATCTGTCCAGTGCACACGATCCATATAGTAATGAGTGACGCTCATGCTCCAGTCAGCAGTCGGCTTCCAGTGCAGCATCATAGATGCTGTGTGTCGTGGTGTCAGAGGGCCAGCCGGGGTGAAGCGCTCGCCTTGTCCCTGATCCCATTGGTTGTGCTGCGAGTCGGTATAGTTATAGTTCACAAGCAGGCGCAGATTACGCGGTAACTGCCTGCTGTACTGTATCTCCAACCCCCTGTTTCTGAGTTCGGCGTGGTTGGCGTACATGAGGGCTCTGTCTTCCTGTCTACGCCAAGGGTGTATGCCGTCACTGATAGATTCGTTGAAGAGGCGTAGATCGACATAATTGGTATCATTAAAGAGATGGTAAATGCCTAATTCCTTGCTCTGTATCTGCTCTCGGCGCAGATTCGGACTCCTCACTGAGTTGAGCAGCAGGGTTTCAGGGGTGGATGTGAAAGGTTTATAGATCGTATAGTTTCTTTCACTTTCCAGCAGTGAGGGTATACGTTCGCTATGACTGTAGCCGAATCTTACTGCCGTTTGAGTCTGGGGTTTCCAGAGCAAAGCTGCGCGGTAAGAAGTGGCATGTTGATCTGAAATTGCATGCTCATGAAGCAGGCCTGCATTCATTGTGAAATGACTATTCACGAGCAGTTCGCCATGGTTGAAAACGCGTACTTTGTCCCGTGATACTTTTCCATCGTGAAACAGCATTGAGCTGGAGGCCTGCTCTTTGCGGATACCTAAAGCTGCTGAGTTGCGATAACGACCATGAGGTACAAAATCAAACCTCACTTCAGCATCGCTCATACTTGTATTGCCGTGCTCGGCGAGCAGCAGTCCGCCCGGATTAGCTGCGACCAGTCCATCCGCAATCTGCTGGTCACTGAAGAGGTCTTGAGGTAGCGACATCACCTGGCGGGTCAGGTTGATAAGTCCTGCCTGATGCTGAAGAGCATCCAGGCCAGAAGGAGGCGCTTCATTGAGTTTAAGCCGGTTGCGGTAAATCATCATATGAAGTCGTGAGTCACTGGAGAGGTCTCTTTGCCATTTCAGCGACTGAAAATCGGATCTGTGACCACGGTTTACCGTATAGGCATTGGGGCTTCGCAGTCGCCCACTGATAATGTCGCCCTGGTCATAGCCAAGGTTGATATCGATAGTGTCAATCAGTGAGGGTGCCATCTGGGCAGAAAAGTGTACGAACTGTCGGGAGAGTCCATCCCGAAAGCGCTGAGAGCCATCATTTTCATCATGGTTGACGGCAAGGCGATAGCTGCCCAGCGATGAATCACGGCTGAAGCTTGCTCTCATCTGTCGGGTGTTCATTGATCCCACAGAACCTTGTACTTCAACCCGGTTATCCAGCAGGGGGTTGCGTGTGATGAAGTTGATGGCACCCATAAATGCATTGGAGCCATGTGTTGCAGCATTGGAACCGCGTACTATCTCTACTCGCTCGATATCTTCAATCGCTACGGCAAGGGTCTCCCAGATGGTGGTTGAAACCAGTGGAATATAGACTGACCGTCCGTCGATCATGACCTCCATACGACCAGGATGGTTATCAGTTGCACCATGGTAAGTGGCACCATATTGATTGCTGCCAGTCATGAACACCTGCATACCTGGCACCAGACGTAAAAGATCGGGGAGTGATCGTGCTCCACTGGCCTCAATGGTTGAGCGTGTGATCACGGTCATCGACGCTGGCGCGTCGGTCAGCAATTGAGGCAGGCGTGAGGCGGCAGTGACTTCTGGAATATCGAACTCAAACAGTGACCGCTCATCTGCATTGTGGATATCGGCCTGAGTGCTGGAAATGGACAGAGACGAGATCAGTAACAGCGAAAACGGTTTGAATTGCAGGAATTTGGATGGCATCTGTATATCCCTATACACTTTCACCGCATTACTGGTGTAGTGACAAATAGCGGTGATAAATAGCGGTGACAAATAGTGGAAGTGGTTTCATTATACCATTGTGGAGTAATTGTTCAGCATTTTCAGATGATTTGATTTTGTGACGCTGGTTTGTGATCCTTTTCATCTTTTCGATACCCTGCAAAGCCAAGGTCAGAGGAGAAAATGTTCTCCCGGACGATGAGTGAGCTGAAACATTGATTGAGGAAGCAGTAAATCTATGCAGAATCTGATAATGACACTGGTGCAGACCTCTCTGCACTGGCAGAAGCCGGATATGAACAGGGCTGATATTGAGGAATATTTCATTGATTTGAAAGGCAAGACGGATCTGATTATCTTGCCTGAAATGTTCACCACTGGCTTTACCATGGCACCAGAAGGGTTGGCGGAGGATGAGTCAGGTGCAACGCTTGAGTGGATGCAACAGCAGTCTAGACTGACCGGGGCTGCGATCTGCGGCAGCTTGATCATCAACTCACCAGAAGGATATCGCAACAGGCTCTACTGGGTCACCCCAGAGGGCGCGTCTGAGTATTATGATAAGGTGCATCTGTTTCGCATGGCCAATGAGCATGAGCATTATGCCGCTGGAGACAGGCGCTTGATCATTGCCTATCGCGGTTGGCGCATCATGCCACAGATCTGTTATGACCTGCGCTTTCCGGTCTGGTCACGTAATCGTAACGATTATGACCTGCTGCTCTATGTGGCAAACTGGCCGGCAGCTCGTCGGCATGCCTGGCGTACGTTGTTGCAGGCCAGAGCGATTGAAAATCAGTGTTATGTAGCCGGGGTCAATCGTGTAGGTAAGGACGGTAATGGAGTTGAATACTCCGGTGATAGCCTTCTGATTGATTTCAAAGGTGAGTTGATGATTGATCGTGCGCCGGGAGAGGTATTTGTTGAAACCGGTGAGCTTAAGTATTCTGTCCTGGCAGATTTCAGAGAGGCTTTTCCCGCCTGGATGGATGCAGATGAGTTCAGCGTCAAAGGCAAGGTTGATAAGCGGTCTCAGTTGTAATGGATCAGTAAGGTGGGTAAGGGGGATAGATGTCAACGGATAACACAGTACATAAATTTGTCGATGATGCGGCCGTCATCGCATTTGTCAGTGCTCACAGCGATCAATTGGATCTCAGTGTTCCACCGGTTGTCGAAGAGATAGGGGATGGCAATATCAACTTTGTCTACCGTGTCAGGGATCACCGCGGGAAAAGTCTGATTGTAAAACAGGCGCTACCCTATATCCGCATTATTGGAGAAGGCTGGCCGTTGTCACTTGACCGTATCCGTATAGAGGCAGATGTGTTGCGTAGTGAAGCTTGTTGGGCTCCGCATCAGGTGCCGGAGTTACTCTATTTTTCACCCGCGGATGCGGCTATTCTGATGCAGGATATCGGCGATCATCAGAATCTGCGTCATGCCTTGATTGAGCGTCGGGAACTGCCTGGCCTGGGGCTGCAGATAGGAGATTTTCTGGCCGCGACTCTGTTTCATACCAGTGATCTCTTCCTTAACAGTACGGCCAAGAAAGAGCAGTTGGCGAGCTTTATCAATCCTGACCTTTGCGGCATCTCTGAAGAGGTCTATTTCATAGACCCTTTCTGTGATCATGAGCGAAATAGTGTCAACCCTCTGTTGCTGCAAGAGGCGAAGCAGATCTGGGCAGATGATGCGCTCAGGGCTGAGGTAGCTGAACTCAAATATGGCTTCATGAATCGTACCGAAGCACTGATTCATGGTGATCTTCATACCGGTTCCATTTTTGTCCGCGACGGCAGTATCAAGGTCATCGATCCAGAGTTTGCCTTCTGTGGCCCGGTCGGATTCGACCTGGGTACGGTGCTGGCCAATTTTCTGCTGAACTTTTCAGCCCAACTGGGGCTGCCGAGTGAGATGGAGGAGAAAAACCGCTACCAACACTATCTGTTACAGCAACTGCGTGAGTTGTGGAACAGTTTCAGTCAGAGCTTCCTGGAGTTGGCAGAGCAGAAGTCTGCCGATGCCGGGTTGGCGTCAGTTCAGTGGCGAGCGCGTAAGATGGCAGATTTTTTTGCCGATATGCTGGGGTATGCCGGTGTTGAAATGATGCGTCGTACGCTGGGGATCGCTCATGTTGCAGATCTGGAGCAGATTACAGATGAGTCTGTGAGGGTGGTTTCAGAGCGACTGTCGATCAGACTGGCATGTCTGTTGATTACCCGTCGTGGAGAGCTGTCAGGGATAGAGGAGCTATTGAAGGAGATACAGGCTCTGCAGCAGAGCCTGTAATCAGTGTTGCCCCGTGAGGGGCAAGCCGTGCCGTAAGTTGTATTGCTGGGATTACTGGCGAATACCTTCGATGTAAAGATCCAGGTGCACGGTTTCTGCGGCAGGGCCGAGATTAAAGTTGAATCCGAAATCAGGCAGGTTCAGCGCAGTGGTACCAGCGAAGCCAGCACGGTAGCCTCCCCATGGGTCGTTGCCTTCGCCTATTTTGGCAACTTCGATCTCGATTGGTTGTGTCTGGTCGTTCAGCGTAAGATTACCCTGCAGTACTCCCTGTCCATTTCCTTTGTCTTCATAACCGGTGCTGACAAAATGTGCTTCGCTGAACTTGGATACTTCCAGGAAGTCGCTGCTGCGGATGTGGCGATCACGCTCGGCATGGTTGGTGTCGACTGAAGCGGTGTTGATTTTCACATCTACGCTGGTAGCGTCCAGATTATCGGCATCATAGGTGAAGGTGCCTTCAAATTCGTTGAAGCGACCAACAACCATACCGATACCCAGATGGTCGACACGAAAGTTGACGGATGCGTGTGCGCCCTGAGTGTCAATGACATAGTCGGCGGCAAATGCCGGTGTTGCTGTAACCACTGCTGCCAGCGCGAGGCTCTTCAAAAACTTATGTCCGGTCATCGGTTATTCTCCAGATCTAGGCCCAGGATTCGTCTGAGCGTGTTATCACGATTTAAATAATGGTGTTTCAAAGCAGCCAGGGCATGAATGGAAGCCATTACTATCAGCCCTGTTGCAGCATAAAAATGTACGGTGCCTGCCAGCTCTTCCTGGCGCGTGGCCAGTGACGGAATAGCGGGTACACTGAACCAGTTGAACACACTGATACTGCGGCCATCTGCTGTTGAAAGCATGTAGCCGGATAAGATTACAACAAGAACAAGTGCATACAGGGCGATATGACCGGCGGATGCGGCTAATCGTTCCCAACGAATGTGTGAAAGGCTGACTGGTGATGGGTTAACAAGTCGCCACAACAGCCTGAATGCTAGCAGCATGGCAAGCAGTATGCCGATACTGCGATGAATATCAGGGTAGATACGATATCCCGGATCATAGTAACTCAAAGACACAATATAGAGCCCCAGTGGATACATGCCGATAACGGCCAGGGCAGCTAGCCAGTGTAAAAGGATAGTCATCCAGCCGAATTGGTGTTTACTGTTTCTGACCTGTTTTACCAGCGCCATAGACTAAGCTCCATGAAAAGATCTGACTAGGGTAAACTGTCATGCACGATTCGTCTAATGCATGTTTGAGATAGTTATTATGCGCAAATGATATATTTCAGGAGTGGCGATCGAAAAGATGGCATCACCAAACCCCTTTTCAAAGACATGGCCAGTCCTGAGTTAGT
This sequence comes from Nitrincola salilacus, assembly GCF_046271865.1. Taxonomy (NCBI): domain Bacteria; kingdom Pseudomonadati; phylum Pseudomonadota; class Gammaproteobacteria; order Oceanospirillales; family Oceanospirillaceae; genus Nitrincola; species Nitrincola salilacus. The sequence continues at coordinate 3,878,547 of NZ_CP176580.1, read as the reverse complement.
TCACTGATGTGGTATGAAAAAATATATCCATGCACAAATAGTAAGAGGTGAGCATGAGTAAGGTGCATGATGTTCAGTTGCGACAGCTCGACCTGAATCTTCTGGTGATACTGGACGCACTGCTCGATGAACGCCATATCACCAGAGCAGCCGAGCGTCTTGAAATGAGCCAACCTGCAGTCAGCAGAGCTTTAGCCAGATTAAGAGAGGTCTTGCAGGACCCTATACTGGTTCGAACTTCCGAAGGGCTGTCGATGAGTGCAAGAGCTGCTGGTATGCAGCCTCAGTTGGCTGACCTTCTCAGAGGTATCAGCCAGTTGGTGTCGCCATCAGAGTTTGATCCCACGACAGATTCGCGGCTGATCAAGATGACCGGATTGGATCTGGAGTTGGCACTCTATCTGCCGGCGCTGGCGAAGCGCCTTCGCAGGCTGGCTCCTTTGATGCGCCTGGAAACGGTCAGGCAGGAGATGGATAACTTTACCATGCTGGAGCAGGATGAGGTGCACTTCAGCCTCACCGGCCTCGAGCCGATGCGAGCGGCTGATCAATTGCATCGGCTCAGTATTGATACCATGCCCAGTATCTGCCTGATGGCAGACGATAATCCATTGGCTCATGGCGAGATGAGTACACAGGCCTATGCCGCAGCACCGCACGGTCTGGTGTCAATCACCGGCAAGGGGCCGGGTTATATGGATGTGATCCTGCAGAAAAAAGGTTACCAGCGGACTATCATGCTGCGCCTGTCCAGCTTTATGTCAGTAGCGGACTTCTGCGAAGACAGTGATCTGATCTTCACACTGCCGTTGCGTCTGGCAGGGCGTATTGCGGCGGGGCGCAGACTGGCTCTGCGGCCCTTGCCGACGGATATACAGCAGCCCCCTATCACTTTTTATCTCTATTGGCATGCCCGTTATCATCGTGATCCGGGCATGCAGTGGGTCAGGGAGCAACTACTCTCAGCGCTTAAGGAAACCGGAGCTGTAACTTACTGACAGTCCAGGTTATGTGCCCAGCGCAGAAAGCGTTCCTGCAGCTGTGAACCTGGCCCGCGATGAGCATCAGCATGGTTGATCATCAGTACAACCATGAGATCCTTGCCACAGTGACTGCGCACATATCCTGTTATTGCTGATACATCGTTCAGGCGTCCGGTTTTAAGGTGCATCCGCCCAGCCTCTGGTGATGCAGTGAATTGACGTCGGGTAGTGCCATCCATGCCGGAGATGGACATGGATGAGATGAACTCATGGCGCCAGGGGCTGTTCCATCCGGCATTGAGCACCTGGCCAAGTTGGCGTGGTGAAATACGCACATGGCGACTCAGGCCCGATCCATTGTCAATCACCATGCCGCCGACCTCGACACCTGATTCGCGCAGCGTCTCATAAAGTGCGTTGCGTGCTTTTTCCAGAGTGGCAGGTGCGCCGTAGCGCTCTGCGCCCAGTGTCAGGGCCATATGTCTGGTCATGATGTTATGGCTCCATTTATTGGCAACCTTGACCAGATCTCCCAGAGGGCGCGACTGATGTTGAAGTAAGGCCCTTGCCGGAAGGGGCGGTGAGGAAACGGTGCGCACATTGCCGTTGAACTCACCTCCCCACTGCTGCCAGTGCAGTCGGAACATCTCTGCGGCATAGAACTCGGGATCCACCGCTGTACGTAACAGCTCGTAGTTGCCGCAGTGGACCGGATATCGGCCGCTGAAGGTCACCTCATTGCCCGATGCCTGATAATGGATTCCTCGCTGCCAGTCGCCACAGTTGCCGGTGCCTGCCTGCAGCTGATTGTTGATTTTCATGCCCGGCAGTGGTGGGTCCGCCTCAATATGGATCTGACCCTCGGCATCAGGGCGGATATGGAAACGCAGTGAGTTGGCATTCACCAGCAGTGGATGTGGTGGCTGGTTGTAGGCACGCAAAGGCTGGCCATCAAAAGCTCCGGGATCTTCAGGTGCCAGTGAAAAATAGCCGCTATCGAGAATCAGGTCACCATCAATTTTGCGCAGCCCGCTCCTGTACAGGCTGCCCAGCATACGCCAGTGCTCTTCACTGACCGCCCCAGGGTCGCCGGTACCACGCATGATCAGGTCGCCTTTCAGGACGCCGTTAACTATCGGGGCATGGCTGTAGAAATCTGTCTTCCAGGTGTAATCCGGACCGAGAGCATTCAGCGATGCCAGAGTAGTTGCGAGCTTGATTGTTGAAGCCGGGTTGAACATCTGCTCTTCATTCAATCGCGCCAGTGCTGATGTTTCGCCAGCGCGCTGAACCCATATGCCGATGGCGCTCTGCGGCAATGGCTGCGAGCTCAGCAATTGCTGCAGACTTGCCGGCACCTGTGCCAGAGCGAGATTGAAAGGAGCGCTCAGCAGGCTGGTGGTGATCGCCAGGCGGCAGAAGAGCCGGCTTTTGTAAGATGACAACATGAAATAACACTCCGTAAAAATAAAGCAGCAGGCCAAGTGCACGGCAGATTACGCGTGCTGCCGTGCGCTTTCAACCAGTGCCTCGAAAATCTGGCGCTGGCGCCTCAGAAAAATCAGAAACTCCGGGTGCCACTGCACACCGATCAGAAAACCATAGCCGGGGTCCTCAATTGCCTGAATGATCCCATCCAGATCACGACCCGATACGTGAAGATGGTAACCTGTTCTTTCGATTGCCTGGTTATGCAGGCTGTTGATTTTACATCGACTCGGGCCTAGACATTCAGCCAGCAGGCTGCCGGGCTCTATCTCCAGAGTTTTCAGTGGCAGAAATGTGCGCCTGTTCGAGGTAATACGGCGCTGTGATTTGATATCCTGAAACAGGCTGCCGTTGCGGCGGACATTCAGCAGTTGCGCGCCGCGGCAGATCCCCAGTAGTGGTAGTCTGCGTCGCAGCGCATCATCGATGACGGCTGACTCAAAATGGTCCCGCAGTTTGTCGTAGCGAGGTTCAACCTCAGGTTCCGAGGCATAGAGTACCGGATCGATATCATGCCCGCCGGTTACGACAACCCCCTGATACTCATAGTCGGACGGGTTGTCTCCCGGTCTCAGTTGCAGTGGCTTACCACCATAAAAACGCACTGCCAGCGCGACCATCAGTCGTGGCCCTGCTGCCCCAATCTGCGGGCCGGTGATCGCGATTACTGGCTTAGCCATCGCTTATCGACCTCCTCCTCCCAGTGGCCCAGCCAGCGGTTCAACGGCTGCTCAAGAAACAGCAGAAATGCTTGGCTGCAGTCTCTGAGCCGCTCCGTATCCGAGGCCATCCACTCAACCTCCACCCAGTCATTCCAGGCTTGATGGAACCCCCATTCCGGCTGATCTATTTCGCTGTCTGGCAAACGATAATGGAAGGTTGGGCGAGCCTTGATCAATGGGTCAGGTGTGATGCGATTGACGCGCGCCTCATCCAGATGCTTGAACAGCGGCAACAGATCCAGTGCTCTGTTGCGTGTTGGGTTGTGTTTCAGGTAGTCGTCTATCAATTGAGCTTGATCCGGCCAGTATTCTGGGCTCAACACAAGGCGTAAGTAGCTGATCGGGAAGGGGTCTATGTAATTGGTCAGACGGCGTGTGATGTTGATTTCGGCACGTTTGAGCAGCCAGGGATATAGGCAGAGAAAGGCTTTCAGGAACGCAGTCAAAGTGGTGGGGTCTTCACTCGGTATCTCTGGGTTGAACTGTAGCCCGAAAGCATTGCTGGCTTTTTCCGAGGTCCCTTTTGCGCCGGCAAGTCGTAGCGTCTTAAACAGGGATTCCACTTCAGGCAAACGATCCAGTGGCAAGGGTGGGCTGACCAGTTCCAGAGGTACCAGTGGTTCTGAAACCAGTCGGAGCAGCTCTTCGGCGGTTTTTCTGACCTCATCTTTCAAGTCTCCGGAGTCGCGTGCTTCCCGTCCCATGGTTTTCAGCAGGTTGAAGTCCAGCTCAACAATCCAGTCACCGGCCGAGTCTCCTTTCAGAACGCGCTGGTAACGGCCGTCGGTATGGATTTCAATGCCCAGAAAATCACTGACTATTGCGGCCAGTTGATCCAGCGTCAGACCATTCATTTCCAGCTCTATACCGACTCGCCGCATGTCCCCGGCTGGGTTATGTTGCCAGGGTGGTCGTCTGATCTCTATGTCCATACTCAGTCTCCTCGGGCTACGCCATCCATGCGGGGGTCTGCTCCGCCTCTCCAGCCTGACTCTGTACGTTCTATACCGTGCAGGCCACTTTCCAATGATATGATTTTGACCTTGTGGCCGCGGACCTTCAAGTCAGACGCCAGATCTGCCAGCCCAGTTCCCCGTTCCAGTTCCAGAACGTCACCACGATGGATCATATTGGGCAATGCAATCGCATCCTGCAGATCCAGATTCCAGTCGAGTACACCGAGAAGCGTTTTAAGGACATAGCCGATGATACGGCTGCCTCCACGTGAGCCGATCACCAGATGCGTATTGCCCTGGGCATCAAAAACGATGATGGGCGACATGGAGCTGCGTGGTCTTTTTCCAGGAGCGACGGCATTGGGGTGAGGCAGGTTATCCAGAGACGGATTGAAGCTGAAGTCGGTCAGTTGGTTATTGAGTAGAAAACCGTTCGTCATGCGACGATTGCCGAAGGGCATCTCATTAGAGCTGGTCAATGCGACCAGACGCCCATCAGCATCCACTATGCTGAAGTGAGTTGTACCAGTTGTTTCACTCGGTGCTTTGAATGCAGCCCCAAGGCGCTGCGGTGACTGTCCTGGTGAGCCTGGATAGATCTTCTTCAGTGCTCGGTCTGGGTTGATCAATGCAGCGCGCTGGCGCAGGTAGTCTTTGTCAATCAATGCCTGAGTCGGGACTTCGACGTAATCGGGATCACCGATATAAAACTCACGATCAGCAAAGGCCAGTCGACTGGCCTCGGCAATCAGGTGCAGGACTTCAGCGCTCTGGTACTCCATCTGTGGCAGTGGGAACTGCTCCAGCATACCCAGTATCTGCAGCAGAGTGATGCCGCCAGAGGAAGGGGGAGGCGCGCCGCAGATGGTCCATTGCCGATAAGAGGCGCAGATGGGTTCGCGCTGCCGTGCGGTATACTGCTCAAAATCAATGCGTTGCAGGTCACCGGGCCAGATCCAGGAGGCGCTGGCGCGTGCAATGATCTGCTCAGCAAGCTCCCCTTGATAGAGTGCCGCAGCACCCTGATCAGCCAGAATGCGCAAAGTGTCAGCCATGGCTGGGTTCTGCAGTTTGGGATTATCGTCACGTGCCTGAGTTTTGAAATAGTGTCGCGTATCACGAAAAAGCAGCAAAGAGGGATCCTGATCTATCTGTCGTTTTAATCTATCCGGCATAGGTATGCCCTGCTCAGCCAGAGTTGCGGCAGGCTCAAATAAATCATGCCAGGGGAGTGTGCCATGCTGCGAGTGAGCCAACTCCAGCATGGCCATCAAGCCGGGTACGCCGACAGCTCTGCCCGAAGGAATTGCCAGTGGCAACGGTACTGCCAGGCCCATCACAGTGAAGCGGTCTTCATCGGCAGCGGCTGGTGCCGTTTCGCGACCATCGAAAAAGTGCAGTCGGTTATTGGGCGCATCATGAAACAGTAGAAAACCACCACCTCCAATACCACTTTCCGGTGGTTCGACAAACCCAAGAACCATCTGCACGGCGATGGCGGCATCTATGGCATTGCCGCCACGTCGCAATACATTGAGCCCTGCTTCAACTGCCAGGGGATGGGCGGCCGACACCATAAATGATTCTGCCTGCCTGTCGTCCATTGTCTGACGGGAGGTCAAGTCAACCTCTTCGTTGTCAGCACAACCCTGTAAAAGTAATAAAACACACAAGAGCATGCCAACTCTGCCGATAAAAGGGGTAACAAGGATTTTTTTACCGGTTGGCGCATGATGCCTCGCTTGCACTTGCCGGTTGATCAACTTATTGTGCATATCCCTTTCCCTTATGGATCTCTTGCCAGGTTACCTATGGCCCAGAAGTCGACAATTTACAAAGCGGCCCTGAATATCTCCGATATGGACCGCGGTTATTATCATGACCACCACCTTACCATTGCCTTGCACCCTTCTGAAACCGAAGAGCGAATGATGGTTCGACTGGTGGCTTTTGCACTTTTTGCAGATGAATATCTGGCTTTTACCCGCGGTATCAGTACCGATGATGAGCCAGATCTGTGGCAAAAAAGTATGAGTGATGAGATAGAGCTGTGGATCGATCTCGGTGCTCCGGATGAGAAACGGGTGCGTAAAGCCTGTGGACGAAGCAAACGAGCAGTCATCATTCTGTATCACGACAAGCATTTGATCTGGTGGCAGCAGAACCAGCATCAACTGACCCGCTTCGAGAACCTTGATATCCTTCAGTTTGAAGATAGTGTAGCAAACGACCTACTGGCATTGAGTCAGCGCAGTATGCAACTGCAGGTCACGATTCAGGATGGAGATCTGTGGATTTCTGATGCTGAGCACACCGTGCTGGTCAAGCCGAAGACACTGAAAGGCTATTGATCGAGACAGGATAAGGGGGCTGGATGGCAAAATCAGAACCGACCATGCAGATGAGTCAGAAAGGTCTCTGGTGGGAGCACCTGAAAGTAACACTGCCGATTGTATTGATATTGCTGCTGGTGGCTTTTACAGCCTGGCAGTTTGTTGAGCCGGCTCCACCACAGCAAGTACGATTTGCCACAGGTTCTCCAGGCGGAGCTTATGAGAGTCTGGGCCAGCGCTATGCAGAAGATTTTGCACGCAAGGGTATCACTCTGGAGCCGGTGCCGTCGGCAGGCTCGGTGGAAAACTGGCAGTTACTTCTGTCGGCAGAGGTCGATGCCGCCATCGTGCAGGGAGGAACTGCTCCGGATGGCGTTGGCGATACCTTGCAAGCGGTCGCCAGTGTCGCATACGAGCCTCTGTTCGTCTTTTACCGTACCGACTCGCTTATCCTGGATGCTGAGTCAGCGTCGACACAAGCAGAGCGTTTGCAGGAGCTGGATGGTCTTAAAATCGCCACAGGTGTCGAAGGCAGTGGCACTAGGATGCTGGTTGAAACCCTGTTGGCCGAGGCTGGGATGCTGGATAGTTTGAATATCGAGCAGATAGCTGTTGGTGGGCGCGCCGCGGCTGATGCCTTGCTACAAGGTGAAATAGAGGCTGCAGCCTTTGTGATGTCACCGAATGCGCCGATGATTCAGGAGTTGCTGTCAGTCCCGGATCTCAGTCTGGTGGACTTCTCACTGGCGCAGGCCCTGTCGCATCGTTTGCCCTACCTGACACCCGTGACGCTTTACCATGGAGTTATCGACCCAGCACAGGGTTTGCCGCAGCGGGATATTCGCATGGTTGCCCCGGCCAGCTATCTGGTTGTGCGCAGAGATACTCATCGTTCAGTTGTACAGCTGTTGATGGAAGCGGCCAAAGCAGATCAGGGGCAACTGAACCTGATTACCCGACCCGGGGTGTTTCCTTCACTGATGTATACCGATATCCCAGTGGCCGCTGAGGCGGAGTATTTCTTTGAGCGTGGCCCCAATATTCTACATCGTCATATGCCATTCTGGCTGGCATCGCTTGTGGATCGGCTGGTGATTCTGATCATTCCTCTGCTGGTGATTCTTATCCCGCTGTTGCGGATTGCGCCCCCGGCCTTTCGCTGGAATATCCGGCGCCGTATCTATCGCTGGTACAGTAAACTGAAGATCATGGATGCCACGTTGGCTCGCAATGACGTGCCGCTGGAGCTGCTGCAGAGCGATCTGCGGCTGATCAGAACGCTGGAGGATGAGGTCGGCAAGACCGAAGTGCCACTTTCCTATATGGAGGAGTTTTACAATCTACGCCTGCATGTTTCCTACATCCGGCGGCGGTTGGAGGAGCGTATCAGTGAGGCAGATCAGGCAGCCGAACAGCCAGAGGAAAATAGCGCATAGCGGTTCTTGCCCTGACGCTTGGCCTGATACATGGCGCTGTCTGCCTTTTTGATCAGCTCTTCGGCTGCCTGCGCGTCGCTGGTCAAAGCAATTCCCAGGCTGGCGGTGACTGACAGCGTGTTATTTTCATGGATGAAAGGGACTTTGATCTTGTTGATCAGCTTCTCGGCAATCGCAACGGCTGCTGTCGCTGAGCTGATCTCCTGAAGCACTACCAGAAACTCATCTCCACCGATGCGGGCCACCGTATCCACCTCTCTGACGTTGTGGCTTAACCGATGAGCTGTTTCGATCAGTACCGCATCGCCGGCATCATGACCATGCTGGTCATTGATCTCCTTGAAGCCATCCAGATCGATGAAGATGACTGCCGCCATCGTCTTGTTGCGCCGGCTAAAGGTGATCGCCTGAGTGATGCGATCTTTACCCACTCGCAGGTTGTGCAGGCCAGTCAGGTTATCGTGATTGGCAAGGCGGCTGATCTCTTGATTCTGTTCTTCGAGCAGGCTGATCAACTGCTGCTGGTACTCCTTCAGATAGCTGAAATGGATCATGATCAGCATCAGCGAGAACATGTTGCTGACTATCGCGTTTATCCAGGCGACATGGCTGCTGGCAAACTGGTTGGCTTCGACGGGTGGCTTTAACGCGCCGGTGTAAAACAGCCAGGCAAAGAGAGTCATGGTCGATACCGCAAACAGCATATACAGCAGTACCAGGCGGCTGGTATAGGCGATCATCAGAATAAATCCGGTGATCACGAACCAGATCATACCGTTGCTCAGCAGGCCCCAGTTGGCAAGCGCTGCAATGGCGACAGAGGTGCCGATAGTCGCCAGTGTATTGATTTTGAATTTCAGGCTGAGTCTATGTCGAAGGACGGCCAGAGCGATAACGAATAGACCACTGCCGATGTACACATAGAAAGAGAACTGCCAGCCGGAGATCAGATAGCGTGAGAGGGTGGCAGGAACTGCGATACACACCAGAAGGGCAGCAAGCAACAGCAGTCGGTTGGCTGATTTGTCGCGAAAACTCTCCATGTCCAGTTGTGTGAAACGCATCATGGGGTACTTTTTATCCTGATGGTGCTTATTATTATAGTCTGGAGTCAGGTAAAAGGATGAACCATAAGTGATTCTTCTCACCCCGTCGATAGCATAAGCATTCAATATACCTGACATTTTCCGGCAGGTGGGCCGGGATAACAGCCTCAACTTCAATGCTTATGGTAAGACAATATTCAGCTTGCCTGTCTTTTATGCCATGATTGAACTTGGCCCACGGGGCATTCATATCCTCAAGTGCAGTCGATCAGGAGCATTATTTATGGAACATACCTTACCCCCCATGCGGCAACTGACTGATTCCCTGAGAGCGTGCGGGCAGCTCCAGGCGGATGATATCCGTGCTTTGGCAAAGGAAGGGGTGCGTACTCTTATCTGCAACCGTCCTGATCAAGAAGAACCGAATCAACCAGGCAGCGACGAACTGGCTGATCTTGCGCGCCAGTTGGGGATTAGTTGGTATTATCAACCGGTTATCACCGGTCAGGTTACCGATGAACAGGGGCTTGAGTTTGGTAAGATATTGCAACAGGCCGAAGCGCCGGTTGTGGCCTTCTGTCGCAGTGGTGCACGTTGTGGCACCCTCTGGGCTCTGAGTCAAAAGCCGGAACGCTCCGGTGACGAACTGGTGGCCGAACTTAAACGGGCTGGCTATGAAATGCCGGACTTTTTCAAACGCCTGACCGGTTGATACCGCACAAAGAAATTGTCGTTTCTGCACGAATACTTGATGTCTGAAATTTTTGTTTCGGAGCTGCCTCCACAGTGGCATTCTGTTTGCTAGACTAGCTGGTAGTCAGACTGCTTTGTGGCATGCCGCAGGCGAAAGCTGATCGGGACAAATCATATAAAAGACTCATGGGAGCATCTTTATGCTGGAGCGACTTTTTCAGATCAAAGCCCATAACACCACGGTGAAAACCGAGGTGTTAGCTGGGGTGACAACCTTTCTCACCATGGCCTATATCATCTTTGTCAACCCGAGCATTCTGTCCGGGGCTGGCATGGATTACGGCGCTGTGTTCGTTGCGACTTGTCTTGCGGCTGCGATTGGTTGCCTTATTATGGGGCTCTGGGCCAACTATCCGATCGCCCTTGCACCAGGAATGGGCCTGAATGCCTTCTTCACTTATGGTGTTGTTCTGGGAATGGGTAACACCTGGGAGGTGGCACTGGGGGCTGTCTTCCTGTCCGGTATCATCTTTATCCTGATCAGTATTTTCAAGATCAGGGAGTGGGTGATTAACTCCATCCCATCAACATTAAAACTGGGTATCGCGGCCGGTATTGGTCTGTTTCTGGCGATGATTGGTCTTAAAAATGCGGGTATCATCGTTGATCATCCGGCAACATTGGTGACAATGGGTGACCTGTCCCAGCCTGCGGCTATCTATGCCTTGCTGGGTTTTTTCATCATTGCTGCACTGGCACACCTGAAAGTGACCGGTTCAGTGATGATCGGTATTCTGGTGATCACTGTCGCAGCGATGCTGTTGGGGCATAATGAGTTCGGTGGGATTATGGCAGCTCCACCCTCCATTGCACCGACCTTCTTTGCACTGGATATTGCAGGTGCTCTTGATGTGGCGATGATCAGTGTGATCTTTGCTTTCCTGTTTGTTGATCTGTTTGATACCTCCGGTACCCTTATCGGTGTTGCTGAACGCGGTAACCTGCTGGATAAGGATGGCAAGTTGCCTCGCCTGAAAAATGCGCTGCTGGCGGATTCCGGCGCTACTGTAGCAGGCTCACTGCTCGGCACTTCTTCCACCACCAGCTATATCGAGAGTGCATCCGGTGTGGCGGCAGGTGGGCGTACCGGCCTGACCGCGGTGGTGGTAGCCATCCTCTTCCTGATTGCTCTTTTCTTTGCTCCTCTGGCGGGCTCCATCCCTGACTATGCCACGGCTGGCGCGCTGATCTACGTTGCTGTGCTGATGGCTGGCAGTCTGTCAAAAGTGAACTGGGATGATGTGACGGATGCAGCTCCGGTCCTGATCGCGGCCTTCACCATTCCACTGACATTTTCCATCGCACATGGTATTGCGTTGGCCTTTGTCAGCTACGCACTGATCAAACTCTTTTCGGGGCAGGGAAAAGAGGTCAGTGTGGCGGTTTACGCGCTGGCCGCCCTGTTTATTGTCAAATTTGTATTCTTTCCCTGATCAAAAAGGAGTTGCCCACTCTGGAACAAATGTTTCAGAGTGGGTGAGGTCAGATCTGTATCAGGCGGTTCTGTACCTGCTTAAAAGTGCTTTTATGTCTCGCTCAATGCCCGCAATGCTGGCTTTCTGGCAGTCACTATTGCTAAGGCTATGGTCAGAAATCCTGCGAGTATGTAGGTCATGCTTAGCGCTTTTTCTGTGTCTTCCATGAGAGGAATGAAAACCCAGTCAGTCACCAGTGGGGATACAACATACCCGGCAGCCAGAGCAGCACCGGCAACTGTGTCACGGACAGCGAAAACGCGCCCCTGAATATCTGTCGGTACCTGGTGCTGCCAGATAGAGTGAGCTATTGAGGCGAGTATGGGGGTGGCCGCGTAGAAGATGAAGGCAGAAAGACCAATCAGAACCAGGTTCTGCGTGATGCCGATTAACACGATTGATATGCCGCATATCATCAGAGCATAGAAAATGCTGTACATCTGCTTTGCCGGCCCATCCCATGACGTAATGAGGAGAGCTCCGATGGCCAGGCCTGCGCCTGCAGTGGATCGTAAAGATCCTAGGATGGCCTCAGACGAAAACGCCAGGATTAAAGGGGTGAAAAGAACTATTGCCGCCCCGCGCGCCAAGTTTGAGCATGCATGAATGATAAGAAGTTCGCTCAGACCCTTCGAGCATCTTATATGATGGATTCCAAGTTTCCAGCCATGTTTCAGGGTAGTGCTGGTCTTGGACAGCAGTTCTGGGAAGCGGATTGTCGTCAAAATTGCAGCTGAAATCGTGCAGGCAACTGCTGCAGTAGCAGCGATGGTCCAGCTGCCTGCATACTCCAGAAGCAATCCAGCCACAAGTGGGGCCAGAATATGAGCACAGGCCAGTCCACTCTGCACGATACCATTCAGTCTTGGATAGACCCGAGGGTCATCAGAAAACAGGGCGATCGAGGAGTTATAAGCGAGCCGATGAACACCTGCAACGGAGGATACGGCGATAATCACGAGGTAGGTACTTGCTAAAATCGATGCATCTTGCCTCAAAATCAAAAAATAAAAAGTGAAGATAGTCGCCTGTAAAAGGCAGCAAGTGATCAGTACGGCTTTTCTCGATACTTTATCTACAAGGGAGCCGGCCAGAGGGGTGATTAGCAGTTCTGGAACGTAACCGCAGAGGACGGTTATTCCAAATGATGTCAGCGATCCTGTCTCGTTGTAAACAACAATGCCAGCGCTGAAAACCACCAGCACGACTGAAAAGGTGACAAGGGTCTGACTTAGCCATGCGACAGCAAAAGCCAGTTTCATCATTTCTCCCCCCGCAAAAAGCAGGTCCACAGATTATCCGGATCTACAGATAGGACAAACGCTGGAAAAATCAGAAAAAGGATAATGCCCGGAACTGAGAGGGTATAGATCGTGATGATGAGTGTTGCCCTTTCGAGAGTCTGGTGCTCTCTTTTTGAAGCACTTTGAGAGAGAGTCCGGGTAATCACCCACTTCCTATGGAGGCTGTTTTCAAACATGTTGTTGAATCCTTGGATGGACACCTCGAAAATCTGATACTTTCGCTGTTACCTGATTACACTATGCTCAACCCATAGAAAGCAAACAATTTTCTACGATCCGGCTAATTGTTGATCGCTTCCTGGTGATATCTCCATGTCATCATTTCAGGGAAAATTACACTCCTGACGGTTAACCGGGATGCAACAAAACAAAAATGCCCCGGATTATGACCGAGGCATTTGTTGCACGACTTAGAGGGTGTGAAGTTATTCTTACACAGCCTCTAAGTGGTGGGCTTTTGCTGATTATGAGTCAGACTTACTCTGATTTCTGGTTCTTCAGACGCTCTTCCCAGAAGGTGGCATTCTTGATACCCAGCTTCACCGGGTCAAAGGTGATCGGGCCACCAGCCTTTTGCTGTGCTTCATAATCTCGCAGTGCCAGCATGGTCGGCCGAGAGACAAAGAAGATCACAAGAATACCGACTATATTGATCCAGGCCATCAGGCCCACACCGACATCTCCCAGATCCCAGATGTAACCTGCTGTATTCACCGTGCCGTAGGCCACCATAAACATGATCACCAATTTGACCAGAGTGAGTGGGATGCCCAGGTTAAGCGCACGGCGCAGATAGGCCACATTGGTTTCGGCAATATAGTAGTAGGCCAGAATGGTGGTGAAGGCGAAAAAGAACAGGGCGATGCCGACAAATACCGGGCCCACTCCACCGAATACACTTAAAAGCGCCATCTGAGTGAAGGCGGGAGAGGCAATGATGGTGTCAGCCGGAACGTTCTGAACGATAAACTGACCCGCTTCGAGAGTGCCCTGCACATTGTACTGCTGAGTGATCAGAATCATCAGTGCTGTTGCGGTGCAGATAAACAGTGTATCTACATAGACCGAGAAGGCTTGAACCAGACCTTGCTGAGCCGGGTGCTGAACTTCAGCTGCAGCAGCGGCATGTGGACCGGTACCCTGTCCGGCCTCGTTGGAGTAAATGCCGCGTTTGACACCCCAGCCGATCGCTGCGCCAAAACCTGCCTGGGCCGTGAAGGCATCCGACAGGATAAGACCAAATATGCCCGGAATTTTTTCCAGGTTCAGGAAAATGATGATCAGAGCCATGATGATGTAACCCAGTGCCATAAAGGGAACAACGATCTGGGTGAAGTGCGCGATACGCTTGATACCACCGAAGATGATGAAAGCCAGTACGATCAGGATGATCGCCAGGGCGATCAGTTTGGTGCTGCCGACTTCGCCGAAGCTGCTGGCAACAATCTGGCCTTCGCCGAATACCTGAGTGACGGCATTGCCGACGGCATTGGCCTGTATGCCCGGCAAGAAGATACCGCAGGCAATGATGGAAGATAAAGCGAACAGAATACCCAGCCATTTCCAGCCCAGGCAGCGCTCAAAGTAGTAAGCGGGGCCACCACGATACTGGCCGTTATCATTCACTTTATACAACTGGCCGAGAGTGGACTCAGCATAAGCAGTGCTTGCGCCCAGGAAGGCAACTACCCACATCCAGAAGATGGCACCGGGACCACCAAAGCCGATAGCGGCTGCCACACCGGCAATGTTACCGACCCCTACACGGCCGGACAGAGAGACGGAAAGTGCCTGAAATGAAGAGATCCCCTTGTCAGACTCATTGGAGCTGAACAGCAGTCTCCACATCTCTTTAAAATGACGTACCTGCGCAAAACGCGTCAGGATCGAGTAGAAAAGACCTGCACCAAGGCACAGGAAAATCAGTGCATCACTCCAGATATAGCCGTTGAGTGTATTAACCAGCGTTTCCATGATCGATGTGATTCCGGTTCGTTATTGTTTTGTCTCTCAGTCATGCGATGTGAAGTTATAAGCCGTGAATTGGCTATAACATTCAGTGTCGAAAACCGAGGCGCAGTATTCTGCAGCAACGAACGCGTTATATCTATTGATCAAGTAGGCTTTTATTCTGAATTTAGCGTGAATTTCAGGATAATTTTATTAATTTTTATAATAAACGTTAAATATTTCTGTTATGCTTCTCAATCTATTGATAATAAAGAGTTTTGTGGTGATCTATTGGTAGATGGAAAAGTTCTCATTTTCATCTGTGTTACCAGTTGCCAACAACAAAACCGAGCTTATCCGGTAACCAGAGCGCGATGCCCGGCACCAGCATTACCAGTATCAGGGAACTGAGCATGGTCAGCATGAACAGGAATGCCCACCCGAAGGTTTTCTCCAGCCGTATGCCAGCCACCTGTGTCGTGACCATCAAATTGACTGCGACGGGAGGGGTAAACTGGCCGATGGCGATATTCATCGCCAGCAGTATGCCAAACCAGACAGGGTTCCACTCGAAGTGCTGGATCAAGGGAATCAGAATCGGTGTGATGATCAGATAGATGGAGATTGCATCCAACACCATACCGACCACTAGAACCAGCAGCATGATCAGTACCAGCAGTACCCAGCCGTTATCCGAGATGGAGAGCAGCAGAGTGGCCAGGTGACGGAAGGTACCAAGCGTTGTTCCTGCCCAGGCAAAGATACCCGCCAGAGAGATGATCAGCATTACCACGCCGGATATTCTGGCGGCCTCCCCGAGGATCCCCCACAGGGATTTAAGGCTGAGTTGACGGTAAATCACCACGCCGGTGATGACGCCATAGGTGACCGCTACTACGGCTGCTTCTGTGGGGGTAAACAGGCCGGAGCGCAGACCACCCAGAATCAGTATCGGTGCAAATAGCGCTGGCAGCGCCTGGATGAAGCTCTCTTTCAGTGGTGGTCGTTCACCGGCTTTTGGATCTTCCCAGCCATAGCGACGGGACAGCCACCAGGCTGGCAACAAAAGAGACAGACCAGCCAGAATGCCGGGAAACAGTCCAGCTGCAAACAATGCACGAAGATCAACGCCGGGCATCACTACAGAATAGAGAATCAGCGCGATAGAGGGAGGGATCAGGATCGCAGTAGAGGCCGAAGCCGCAATCAACGAAGCAGAAAACGCCTTGGGGTAGCCTGCTCTGGTCATACTCGGCAGCATCACCATTGCTACAGCGGCAGCATCGGCAGGTCCCGAGCCACTCATGCCACCCATGATCAGGCAGACCAGTACCGCCACCAGTGCCAGACCACCGTGGCGTGGACCAATCAATGCCTGCGCGAAGCGTACCAGACTGCTGGCAACACCGGCACGTTCAAAAATCAGGCCGGTCAGAATAAACAGCGGAATCGCTATCAGCGGATATTTGGCCACGCTGTTGTAAGTGTTAGTGCCCAGTGTTGCGAGCATATCAGGTGGCAGGCCGGCGATGATTCCGGCTGTGCCACCCAGACCCAGGGCAAAGGCTACGGGGATCCCCAGCAGCATCGCCATGCCGAAGATTGCCAGCATCCACAGATCAGGACTCATGCTCACCTCCCTGTGGCTGCCGGTAGCTGTCACGCCAGCGTTCGATCAGGCTCTGAGTCAGGCGCAGTATAATGGCAAGGCTCAGCAGAGGGAGCCAGATGATATAAAGCCAGGTTGGATAGCCAAGACCAGGAGACAGTGATTCCCAGTGGTACTCCTCCCAGGTCAGTAGGCCACCATACCAGGACACCAGCCCCATCAGCAGAACGCAGGCAGCCCACTGCAGCAGGTACAGCGCGCGCTTCAGTGGCGGAGGCAACGCAGCCTCGACCACCAGAATACGAATATGTTCATGCCGACGAGCAGCCACGGCAGCACCGGCAAAGGTCAGCACAAACAGCAGAAAGACCGAGAACTCCTCGGTGAAGGCAAAGGAGGCATTGGTGGCATAGCGCACCACGACATTACCGAGACTGATCAGACAGATGCCCAGAAGGGCCAGTGAAGCGAGCCAGGATTCAGGACGGGATTTAGGTCCGTTCATATGGGTACTCATCAGAGCTTCTAGAACAGTGTGTCTAGAACAGTGTGTGTAGAGCTGGGTGCCTTGAGCTAGAGAGTCCAGGGCTGAGAGTCTAAAGCTGATAGCCAGGCCCACCGGACAGAGAGGGCCTGAAGGTTTCAGCAGTTGGAATCAGCGGGCATCGATGGCTGCTTTAGCCGTATTCACCAGTTCTTCGCCGATACGAGGAACCCACTTTTCATAGACCTCAGCGGTTGCAGCGACAAATGCAGCATGCTGCTCAGGTGTCAGCTCGGTGACCTCTACGCCACGTTCCTTGATGGTTGCCAGCGTTGCACTGAGTTCGGCGCGTGATTTGGCAATTTCCCAGGCACCAGCTTCTACAGCGGCTTCACGCAGAATCGTCTGATCCTCCTCGGAGAGAGAGTTCCAGACACGCTGATTGACACCGAACACTAGTGGGTCGGCCATATAGCGCCACAGGGTCAGGTACTGCTGGCCAACCTGATCGATACGGGCGACATCAAACACCGACAGTGGGTTCTCCTGACCATCGACGGCTCCAGTTGTCAGCGCTGGTTTGGCATCGGCCCAGCTCATTTGAGTCGGGTTAGCGCCCAGTGTATTAAAGGTGTCCAGGAACAGGGGGGAACCAACGACACGAATCTTCAGGCCGTTGAGGTCGCTCGGTTCGCTGATCGCCTTGCGCGAGTTGGAGAGCTCGCGAAAACCATTCTCTCCCCAGCCCAGCGGAATGATTCCGCGCTGCTCAATCGCGGCAAATATCTGTTCACCGGCTTCGCCCTGAGTGATGGAATCGATTGCAGCCTCATCCGGCATCAGAAACGGCAGGGAGAAGAGGTTCAGTTCCGGCACCTGCGGTGACCAGTTGATGGTAGAGGCCACAGCCATGTCGATCAGGCCGCTGCGCATGGCCGAAAATTCGCGCGTCTGATCCCCGGACACCAGCTGGGCATTGGGGTAGACCGTCAGTTTCATACGTCCTTCGGAGCGCTCTTCAACCAGCTCGGCCCATTTGACAGCAGCCTGTCCCCAAGGGAATGCATCCGACAGCACGGTAGAGACAGAAAATTCACGTGTTTCCTGGGCCAGTACGGGAGCAGTGAAACCAACACAGATAGCAGCGGTAAATGCGGACAGGTAAAGCTTGGCTTTCATAAGATATCCTTATTATTTTTGTTCAGTCATTGCAGGCCCGATTTTGAGTCAGTGACCGGACGGCAGATGTCTACTGTTTAATACAGGGCTTTTGAATATAGATGACGACGTGATGTTTTAAAAGTAAAACAAATAAGGACCTTAGTCGACCATGGAGACTGTAAGGTTATAAGGTCATAAAGTTATTAGGAGGGCTTAGAGGGGAGGTTCTGGTTTTTCAGATAATTTTGAAGAGTGGCGGGGTAGCCACTCTTCGTTTTCAATTATTCGTTCTCAATCATTCTTTCCCGTCAGGGATATCAGGCTGCAAACATCTTGTGCGGATCGATAACGAATTTCTTCGCCGCGCCGCCATCGAAGTCAGCATAGCCTTTTGGTGCCTCATCCAGCGAGATCACCTGGACATTGACTGCTTTGGCTATCTGGATGCGCTCAAACAGGATCGCCTGCATCAGCTGACGGTGATATTTCATCACCGGGCACTGGCCAGTATGGAAGGAGTGGGATTTTGCCCAACCCAGACCAAAGCGCAGGCTCAGGCTTCCTTTCTGTGCTGCAGCATCCTTGGCGCCCGGATCTTCAGTCACATACAACCCGGGTATCCCGATCTGGCCACCGGCGCGGGTGATATCCATCATGCTGTTCAAGACGACTGCAGGCTTCTCTTCATGGTGATGATGACCATGGCAGTGAGCCTCAAATCCGACACAGTCAACCGCAGCATCCACTTCCGGTACGCCGAGGATCTGCTCCAGCAGGTCCGGCAGCTCTGCATCCTGACGCAAGTCGATGGTTTCGCAGCCAAAGCTTTTCGCCTGAGCCAGACGCTCCGGAATCATATCCCCGACGATGACGCAGGCAGCGCCAAGCAGCTGTGCAGAAACAGCAGCGGCCAGTCCGACAGGGCCGGCACCGGCGATATACACGGTTGATCCCGGACCTACACCGGCGGTTACGCAGCCATGGAAGCCGGTCGGGAAGATATCCGACAGCAGCGTCAGGTCACGGATCTTCTCTCTGGCTTGATCGGAGTCCGGGAACTTCAGAAGGTTGAAGTCGGCATAAGGCACCATGACATATTCGGCCTGACCACCCACCCAGCCGCCCATATCGACATAGCCATAGGCGGCGCCGGGACGTGCAGGGTTGACGTTCAGACAGATACCAGTTCTGCCCTCCTTGCAGTTGCGGCAGCGACCGCAGGCGATATTGAACGGAACAGACACGATATCGCCGACTTTCAGAAACTCGACATCATTACCACATTCAATGATTTCACCGGTGATCTCATGGCCCAGTACCAGACCGGAGGGGGCGGTTGTACGGCCGCGGACCATGTGCTGATCGCTGCCACAGATATTGGTGGTAAGGACTTTGAGGATGACCCCATGCTGACACTTGCGATTGCCAATCGCCAGTTCAGGGAAGTCGATGGAGCGCACTTCGACATGACCGGGACCTGTATAAACCACACCCCGGTTACCAGTAGAAATAGCCATTGCCTTTCTCCTTTATTTTTTCTCATAGGCAAACATGTGCAAGACTGCACAGATTGACCAAGGTAAGCCTGCACCGACTTATGATCCTGCCTGTCTACGTCTTCGGAGTTGTCAATCACGACACTTTGCACTGATGTGCTGTTATAAAATAACAATACGGCTATTGAAAAAATCAACAGGCATGGCATATCGAATGATCTGAGCTATGATGTGATCTTTAGCCTCATACTGAATTAGCCCTACACTGAATCAGCCCCACACTGAATCAGTCCCGCACTGATTATTTTTCAAGGAGAGAAGAGCATGACTGTTTTCCCATCCATGCATAGCCGTCGCCTCTTGGGCGCATCTGTACTGACATTGCTACTGATAACCGCATCTGGTCAGCTGTTTGCAGATACCGCGTTTCGATATCAGATTCCTGTACAACCGGAGGCTGCTTCCGGCTATCAGGAAAAACCGGGTTGGGCGACCAGCAGTTTTTCCGTCGCGGCAGCCAACCCTCTGGCAACGGATGCCGGTTATCAGATACTCAAGGCAGGAGGGTCTGCCATCGATGCGGCGATTGCCGTGCAGATGGTGCTGACGCTGGTTGAACCCCAATCCAGCGGAATAGGCGGCGGTGCTTTTCTGATGCATTTTGATGGCAGTAAAGTGCTGGCCTATGATGGCAGAGAAACAGCACCTGCCGGGGTGACCGAGTCGCTGTTTCTGGATCAGGACGGAGCACCTCTGAGCTTTATGGACGCTGCGGCCAGTGGTCTGTCGGTTGGGGTGCCGGGTGTGCTTCGTATGCTGGAGGAGGCTCATAGTGCACATGGTCAACTGCCATGGGAGGTGCTGTTCGCACCAGCCATCATTCTGGCTGAAGAGGGATTTGCCGTCAGCCCGCGCCTGCATACCCTGCTGGCGGGCGAAACAGCATTGAAAGCGAATGCCGCGGCAGCTGATTTTTACTACGATACCGATGGTGAGCCTTTGCCGGTCGGTCATCAACTGAAAAATCCGGCGCTGGCCGCCGTGTTAAAACAGATTGCAGAGAAGGGTAGTAAGGCCTTCTATACTGGAGGTGTAGCGTTGGATCTGGTGCAGCAGGTGCAGCAGCATCCTGTCTACCCCGGCAGCATGACAGAGCAGGACATGGCCGCCTATGAGCCTGTCGTACGTGAGCCATTGTGTACTGACTGGAAAGCCTATCGTGTCTGTGGTTTCCCTCCACCCTCGTCCGGTCATCTGACCATTATGCAGATGTTGGGCGTGCTGGAGCATACCCCTGCCGTAGAAGCTCCCTTGCAAGATGGTTTGCCGAGTGAAGCCTGGTTGCATCAGTTTACCGAGGCCGCGCGTCTGAGTTTTGCGGATCGTGCTCTCTATATTGCCGACCCGGATTTTGTCAGCCCTCCAGGAGGGAACTGGGCCAGTATGCTGGCGCCGGATTACCTGCGTGAGCGAGCTGGCCTGATCAGTGCTACCAGCATGGGGCGTGCGACAGCCGGTGTCCCCGGTCCCTGGCAGGTAAGCTACGCCAGTATGCCGGAGCAGGAGGAGTATGGTACCAGTCATATCAGCATTGTGGATGCTGAGGGTAACGCACTGGCCATGACCACAACCATTGAATCTGCATTCGGTGCCCGGATATTGGCCAATGGAGGTACGGATCTGCCCGGTGGCTATCTGCTGAACAATGAGTTGACTGATTTTTCTTTCCAACCAGCTGATGCTGATGGTGTGCCGATAGCCAACCGTGTTGAGCCGGGTAAGCGCCCACGCTCCAGCATGAGTCCGACACTGGTGTTTGAGCGTGAAGGCGGTGAGCTGGTGGCAAGTCTGGGATCACCCGGAGGTGCGGCGATCATTCACTACACAGCCAGAACGCTGATAGCGATGCTGGATTGGGGATTAAATGCGCAGGAGGCGATCAGCTTGCCTCATGCGCTCAGCTTTAATGGCCCGACCTTCCTGGAAGCCGATCGCTTTCCCGAATCGACCATTGAAGCACTGCGTGCCAGAGAGCATGAAGTGACTGAGAGAGACCTGACCAGTGGTTTACAGGCGATTCAGAAAACGGCCGATGGCTTTTTCAGCGGCGCTGATCCGCGTCGAGAAGGTGTGGTGATGGGGGACTGATCATGCCGTTACACATACAGACCCCATTGCTTGAGTCACGCGCCATACCGCGTCGTGATGGTCAGCGTATCTGGATGAAAATGGAGGCCCTGCAGCCGCCAGGTTCGTTCAAGATTCGTGGTATAGGTTATGCCTGCCAGCTGTATCAGCAGCGCGGTGCACGTCGCTTTATTTCGTCCTCAGGTGGTAATGCCGGAATAGCAGTTGCCTATGCGGGACGTCATCTGGATGTGCCTGTCGTTGTGGTGGTGCCGGAAACGACTTCAGAAAGAGCCAGGCAATTGATTCGGCAGGAGAACGCTGAGCTGGTAGTGTATGGCAGCTCCTGGCAGGAAGCGAATGAGCTGGCGCAGTCAATGCAGAGTGAGGGAGATGCATTTCTGCATCCTTTCGATGACCCTTTGCTCTGGCAGGGGCATGCCAGCATGATCGATGAGGTGGCTGCCAGTGGCCTGCAACCGGATGCTGTGGTGCTTTCGGTTGGCGGTGGTGGTTTGCTTTGTGGCGTGGTCGAGGGGTTGCAACGTAATGGCTGGGGCGGTGTGCCTGTCGTGGCTGTGGAAACTCTGGGTGCTGATTCACTGCATCAATCTCTGCAGCAAAACGCGCGTATTCAGCTACCCGGCATTAGCAGTATTGCGACCTCACTGGGGGCGCGTCAGGTTTGCGAGCAATCACTCATCTTGTCGGAGCGCCATCCCCTGCAGAGTCTGGTGGTATCTGATCACCAGGCACTGCAGGCTTGTGAGCGCTTTCTGGATGACCACCGTATGCTGGTGGAGCCTGCTTGCGGAGCAACACTGGCGCTGGCCTACGAGCAGCAAGACGTACTGGCCGGTTATCGTAATCTGCTGTTGATTGTTTGTGGCGGGGTAACAGCCAGCTACCAACAAATTCAACAGTGGCAGACTGACCATCGGGGATCATAGTAGCAGGCAGGCCCTCAGCTTCAGGTCATCTGATTACTCTGGCGGGTTCTTGCGTTCAGGCGGTACGGGAATCACATCCACCGCCACCTGCAACTGATGCTCTCCACCACCGTTCATCACGCCCTTGAGTGGGGTGACATCGGCAAAATCCCGTCCCCAGCCGAGGGTGATATAGCGCTCGTCGGGTACACTGCCGTTAGTGGGGTCGATATCCAGCCAGCCCCATCCGGGTATATAGGCCGACAACCATGCGTGTGATGCATCAGCCCCGAGCAGTTTTTCCTGACCGGGAGGTGGCAGGGTTTCCATATAGCCACTGATATAACGTGCTGCCAGGCCCAATGATCTCAGGCAACCGATTGCCAGGTGAGCAAAGTCCTGGCATACGCCGCGCCGACTTTCCAGCACCATCTGCAGTGGTGTTGCCAGAGTTGTGAACTCAGGGTCGTAGGTGAATTCATTGAAGATCGCCTGGTTCAGCTCAAGGACGGCCTCCACAAGGGGGCGGTCACGGGTGAAAAAGCGTCGCGAGTAGTCCACCAGATCAAGACTTTGCTGCACAAAAGGCGAGTCCAGAGCAAACAGGCGTGCGCGCATGTTTTCCAGTGATTGTGTCGAACTGACTCTGTGTGCACCGATGGCCAGTTCACGCAGCGCCTGCTCCCAGGAGAGGCTGACGCGCTGATCCGGCAGAGGGCGTGGCAGCGTGGTCAGGTTGCTTCTGACGGTGACATCCAGGCTGTCATGCAGCTCCTGAATTGAGAAGTAAACGACACGATTACCGAAAAAGTCGACACGTTCACGCTGGCGAACCGCCACTGGAGTGATTGTCAGTTCGCTGTTACTGCAGCGCTGCCAGGGCAACTCACGAGGCAGAAGCCGCGCTTCATTATGACTCAGTGTGACAGATCCAGAGTAATCGTAATGGGTGGTATGGCGTAACTGGTATCTCATCTGTGAACTCCGCATCTCAAGTGCAGGAAGCCGCTGCTCAGGCCGAGGTCTGCATGGTGACCAACTGGCGTAAGGCTTCGACATGGCTGAAGTGGGTATGCGAGATGGCATCCGACAGCTCTGACATGGGTTGGATAATCTGATCCAGCAGCTCCGAAAGCGCCGCCCTCGCGCTGGCTGATTTGTCCAGATCCGCAAGCGTGTCAATATCCACCAGATGCAGCACGCTGGTGGCCTGGATCACCAGACGTGTTTCGCGATTACGATAAGGTGTGCTTTCAGGTTGGGGCAGTCGTTCTATCTGGCGGCCCAGCCGTCGCAGCATGTAGCCGACTGAACGCGGGTTGGCCTCATCGAACAGCAGTAGATCCAGAATGGCAGAGGGGTGGAGTTGTGAACGATAGCGGCGGCGATAAACCGTGAAGTTATCAGTCGTTGCCAGCACTACTTCCCATAGCGGAATACCCGGCTTGTCAGCAGTCAACAGGGCCAGTTTCAATAAGGCAAGGCTGAACTGCAAGCGCTCGATAAAACGCCCGATATCCAGAAACCGCCAGCCGTAGTGGTGTGGCATGGTCTCGTTACACAGGCCATAAAAAGCTGCCAGATCCGTGACAACGCCTTCCAGGCTGCGTTGGCCACTCACAGCGCCCTGAACTCTGGGCAAGTCATTGAACTTCTGCCGCATCGCATTGATGGTACGCCAGGCGTCATCCCCCAGATGATCCCTGACTGCGCGGGAGTTGCGCAGAAACAGACTGAACAGCTGCGGCAGTGAGCTGGGATGCTGTTCCGAGAACTGGCTCAGCAACTGATCGCGCATGAACAGAAAGTCTCGGGTGTAGCGGTTGGTGGTATCGCCCGCCACTGCTCCAGATTCAGAATCGGCAGGAGGTTGTTCCAGCTCCAGTGCGGTCAGCAGATCGGGCAGCAGGCTGCTGTCGACCTCGTTCTGATCCTCCTGCAGGAGTCTGGCAAGAGCTTCACGAAGCAGGCGCGAGCGGTTATCGATACGCTCGCCATAGCGGCCCATCCAGAACAGGCTATCGGCAACACGGCAGGGCATGTCCTTGCCGTCACGGGTCATCACGATAGGTCCGATGGCATGGCGCAACAGGCTGATATGCGGTTGAGGTACCGGAGCAATGACCCAGATGTCCTTGACGATATGGCTATCCAGCAATGGCGTACCGGGCTCACCGACCCAGGCCAGACCACCGGGCATCACGCGATACTGTCGCTCGCTGGCCGGCTTCATCAGGTCATCGGGTTCCAGCAGACTGAAGAAGCGCAGGTTTACCGCCTGAGCTTCAAACTGTTGGGTCTTTGGGTTGAATACAGGTGTCATGGCCGCGCGAAGGGCACGCTGGCCCATATACAGGTGTGGCGATTTGAACATTGATTGCCGTAACTGACGTAGCTCCTGCAGCGATAGCATATCCGGGTAGATCACTCGGGTGACATCGCGGATGTCGCGCACTTGCCACTCATCCGGTTGCGACAGTACCGTTTTGATCGCATCCGCACTGCCGCACCAGAGAGTTTCTCGACAGGGCAACAACAGTTGCTCGCCGAGCAGACGCTCACACAGACGTGGCAGGAAGGCCGCCAGTGCAGGATGTTCCAGTATGCCTGTGCCGATCGCATTGGCAATCTCTACTTCACCATTGCGTGCTGCCTGCAGTAAGCCCGGTACGCCGATCAGGGAATCACCACGCAACTCCAGTGGATCACACCAGGGATCGGTGATCTGACGTACGATTACATCCACCTGGGTCAGTCCACCCAGCGTGCGCATCGATACCTGACCGTCGCGCACGACCAGGTCGTCCCCTTCAACCAGTGAGAAGTTCATGTAGTTGGCGAGCCAGGCGTGTTCAAAATAACCGGGGCTGGCAGGGCCGGGCGAGAGCAGCACGATATTGGGCTCATCCCGCTGCGAGCGAGCCATGCCGGCAAGACAACGGTGCTGTGCCTGCAGAAAACCGGCGAGGCGTTTCAGGGGGGCATCGCGATACAGACTAGGCAGGGCACGGGCAAGGGTGATGCGATTTTCAAGGGCATAGCCGGCACCGGCAGGCGACTGAGTCCAGTCGCCGAGCACTTGCCATTGCCCCTGATGATCGCGAATCAGATCCGTGCCATGCAAAATCAGCAGTGGTCTGTCACCATAGCTGTCTGCTGCACCAAACAGAAAGTTGGGGTGCCCATAGATCAGTTCGGCGGGGAGAAGTCCCTCATCCACGACGCGACGTTCACCATAGAGATCCTCCACCAGCAGCTCCAACAGACGGCTGCGTTGCTTCAGGCCTTTCTCCAGGCTCTCCCACTCCTCTGTGCCGATGACAAAAGGCAAACAATCAAGCTGCCATGAGCGAAGCTTGCCTGGATCATCTTCGTAGGTGTTGAAAGTCACACCGTTCTCATGCAACAGGTTCTGGACCTCTTCGGAGCGCTGACTCAATACCTCCGGCCCCAATGCTCCTAGCTCGCTCAGCACCGCTTTCCAGGGCGAGCGTACCAGTTGCTCCGGCGAAAAAAGCTCATCATGAGCATCGTGTTGGGGATAACTCTCCAGCAGGGGGCGCAGCTCAGGTGGCAGAAGGGCCGGATTGAACATGATCAGATACCAAAGTCAATTCAGCCGGGGCCTCCGGCTGTTTTTAGAACGTGACAAAGTGTTGATTATAAACCTGTACCAGCGTTTATCTCATGCCGGGTGGACGGCGAAGATCCAGTGTGTGCGGATATTCGTAGCTCACCTCTTCATGTGCAACGTGGATAGTGTCATGACTGTGGCCTTCGGTCCAGAAGCGCGTTAAGCGTCGTGCTTCCGCTTCATTGGAGTTCACCGGGAAGGTGTCGTAGTTGCGACCTGCCGGATGCACTACATGGTAGGTACAGCCACCGAGTGAGCGGTTATTCCAGGTATCGATCAGGTCAAATGCCAGTGGTGCATGAACCGGGATCAGGGGGTGCAGGGCAGAGGAGGGTTGCCAGGCTCGATAGCGCACCCCCGCCACCGCCTCGTTACTGCGGCCGGTTCCTGTCAGGGGTACTTTACGTCCATTGCAGGTGACCACGTGGCGGGCCGGATTAAATCCACTGACATGTACCTGCAGCCGCTCCACTGAGGAGTCGACATAACGGGCAGTGCCGCTTCCGCTGACCTCTTCACCGAGTACATTCCAGGGCTCTATTGCCTGGCGCAATTCCAGTCGGGTCTGCTGATAACTGACCTCGCCATAGGAAGGGAATCTGAACTCAAAGAAAGGAGTAAACCACTGAGGATCAAAGTCAAAGCCGTGAGCCCTTAAATCCATCAGGATATCGATCAGATCTTCCCAGATAAAATGCGGCAGCACCCATCGGTCATGCAGGGCGGTTCCCCAACGCACCAGTGGCTTGTTGTAGGGGGCGGCGGCAAAGCGGGCCACCAGTGCTCTGATCAGCAGTTGTTGCATCAGGCTCATGCGTGGGTGAGGCGGCATCTCGAAGCCTCTGAGTTCAAGCAACCCCAGGCGCCCGGTCGGTGAGTCTGGTGAATAGAGCTTGTCGATACAGAATTCGGCACGATGCGTATTGCCGGTGATATCGGTCAGTAGGTGGCGCAGCAGTCGATCAACCAGCCAGGGCTCAGTCACCTCGCCGGCAGGCATCTGTTGCAGGGCGATCTCCAGTTCATAGATCGCCTCGTGACGCGCTTCATCAATGCGTGGTGCCTGACTGGTCGGCCCGACAAACAGTCCGGAAAAAAGATAGGACAGGCTGGGGTGATGCTGCCAGTAGGTGATCATGCTGGCCAGCAGGTCAGGGCGTCTCAGAAAAGGTGAATCCGCCGGAGTGGCGCCTCCTAATGTAATGTGGTTGCCACCACCGGTACCGGTGTGACGACCGTCGAGCATGAACTTCTCTGTGCCCAGACGCGACAGGTGGGCATCTTCGTACACACCTTCGGTTTGCGACACCAGTTCTCGCCAGTTTTTGCCGGGCATGATGTTCACTTCGATCACGCCCGGGTCGGGTGTGATCAGGAATTTCTCCAGACGTGAATCTGCTGGGGGAGCATAGCCCTCAATGCATACCGGCATCTGCAGTGCGGCAGCGGTGTGCTCGATGGAAGCCACGAGATCAATATAATCCTCCAGTTCAACCACCGGAGGCAGAAAGATAAACAGCTTGCCGTCACGCGGCTCAACACACAGGGCAGTATGGAAAACGGCTTCGTCCTCACTATCCAGTGATTGTTCCTGCCAGCACTGTCCCGGTTGCTCATGATGGAAGCCACTTTGACTGTCCAGTGTCTGCCAGTGGCTGAATCGATTGGCAACTTCACCATAGATATCGCTCAGTTCAGAGGGTGTTTCGAACAGTGAACGCGGATGTGAAGTGTCGGCTGTCTGAGTCGGCAAAGAGGTCAGTGGCAGGCGCAGGCCCAGTGGTGAGTCACCCGGCACCAGGAAAAGATAGTCGCGGCGTACCGGCCAGGCACAGGACTGCCAGCGTTTGTTCCTGATATGGCGAGCCAGAGGCAGGGTGTAGCCGGCGACCTCATCCAGTCCACGTTCCAGCAATTTTGCCAGACGTGCGCGCTCCTCATCCGCTTTCAGATCGCTCTGGCGGATGTCCAGATCGATAGACTGCGTCCGCTCCAGCCACAGATAGTAGTAGGCGTCCTCATAGCAGGGCAGCAAGCGTTTGTCGGCAATACCCAAACGCTGAGTCAGTGCGCGGGCAAACTGCTCAGCCTCGGCGATACCCAGGTTGTAGTTCTGTTCAATATCGGCCAGCCAGCGATCATCGTGCCAGAGAGGAGCCTTATCCTTGCGCCAGTAGCAGGCCAGAGCCCAGCGCGGCAGGGGTTCGCCGGGGTACCATTTTCCCTGCTGGAAATGCAGCAGACTGTGGCTGGCAAAGCGCTGGCGCATGCGCTTGAGCAGTGTTTCAGCGCGCTGGAGTTTGGTCGGCCCGAAGGCTGCTGTAGTCCATTCAGGTGCATCCATATCATCGATGGCGACAAACGTGGGTTCGCCTCCCATCGTCAGACGAAGATCCTGCTTTGTCAGTGCCACTTCGACCTGTTCACCGAGGGCATCGATTGCCTGCCATTGGTGGTCGGTATAGGGTTTTGTGACCCTTGGTGTTTCCTGAAAGCGGGTCAGGGTCATGCTGACGTCGAACGTGACTTCGCAGAGTTCGGTTGTACCACTGATCGGCGCTGCACTTGTCGGCGAAGGTGTGGCAGCCAGCGGGATGTGCCCTTCACCTGCCATCAGTCCGGAAGTCGGGTCCAGCCCGATCCAGCCAGCGCCGGGAATGAACACTTCAGTCCAGGCGTGCAGGTCGGTAAAGTCTTTCTCAGGTCCTGGCGCTCCATCCAGCGCTTTGGTATCCGGGGTGAGTTGCACCATGTAGCCTGAAACAAAACGGGCGGCGAGGCCTAGATGCCGGAGGATCTGCACCAGCAGCCAGGCGGAGTCACGACAGGAGCCCTGCTGCAGTTCCAGTGTTTCCTCGGCGCTCTGTACACCCGGTTCCATCCGCAGCAGATAATTCACATCTTGTTCCAGGCGTTGGTTCACGCCGACCAGGAAGTCCACAGTTGCCATCTCCTGAAGACTGACACTATCCACCCAGGTCTGCAGTCGTGGACCCTTTTCGGTGATTTCCAGATAGGGAGCAAGCTCTTTTTTCAGGGATTCGGGATAGCTGAAAGGGAAGTGCTGGGCGTAATCCTCCAGAAAAAAATCAAAGGGGTTGATCACAGTTGCCGGCGCGATCAGTTCGACATCGATATGCAGGTGCTGCATCTTTTCAGGAAATACCAATCGCGCCAGATGGTTGCCGAAAGGATCCTGCTGCCAGTTGATGAAGTACTTTCCACCCGAGACCTTCATTGAGTAGGCCTCGATATGTGTACGGCAATGAGGCGCGGGTTTGAGCCTGACCAGATGTGGCGACAGACTGACCGGACGATCAAAGTCGTAATGTGTGGAGTGCTTCAATGCAACGCGGATTGTCATGCTTGTCACCTGTGGGAGTTGGCGTACCCGTTACTCAGTTATAGAGGTACAGCAATTGATATGCCAGTTGGCTGTACAACAAAAATCGTGCAGAAGGTGTCACAATCAGCTATGTTCTGTCGATGGGTGGTACGTTGTGTACCGCGCCCTTGACTGCATTGCACTTTTGTGGTGCGTTCAGGTAACGATGCCTGGCTTGTTTTGGTGCAAATCTTCCGAGCCAGAGTGGCAAAAAGAGTGCAACACTGCTGTTTGTATCCTTGGTATAGCAATTGCAGTACCCTAACACAGGTCCATACAGTTTTTGGCTTGGGATAGCAAATTATGAGCAAAATAAATTGGAAGCAGTACGCATGTAATGGTTTATATGATGAGTTGATGGCAGCACCCGGAGAGCCACGCCCTGCTGCCAAAATGCTTTGTGAATATCTGGCCCAACTGGATGCCCATGAATTGGCAGAGCATAAATCAGCGGCCGAGATAGCGATTCAGGTGATGGGGATCACCTTCACCGTCTACAGTGAAGGGACGATGATTGATCGTGCTCTTCCCTTCGATATCGTGCCGCGCATCATTCCACTGGATGAATGGCTACGCACGGAGGCGGGGCTGAAACAGCGTGTTCAGGCCCTGAACATGTTCATCAACGACCTCTACCACGATCAGCGGATCATCCGCGATGGTGTCGTCCCGGCTGAGGTTCTGGCCCAGTCAGCAAATTTCCGACCGCAGTGTGTCGGTGTAACTCCGAAACACAATATCTGGGCACATATCTGTGGCAGCGATATCGTTCGCGATGTAGATGGTACGCTTTTCGTCCTGGAAGATAACCTCAGGGTTCCCTCGGGGGTGTCTTACATGCTGGAGAATCGCAACGTCACCAAGCGTGTGTTGCCAGACTTCTTCGCCACCGGCAGGATTCAACCGGTTGATGATTACACCTCGCAACTCTATGAGATGCTCTCCTCCATGTCACCTCGTCCGGGCGATGACCCTCAGATCGTGATATTGACTCCCGGGATCTATAACTCGGCTTATTTCGAGCACGCTTATCTGGCACAACAGATGGGTGTTCAACTGGTCGAGGGCAGTGATCTGCTGGTGGCGGATGATGAGTGTGTCTATATGCGCACGGTGGATGGTCTGCAACGTGTGGATGTCATCTACCGCCGTGTGGATGATATGTTCCTGGACCCTGAAGTGTTCAACAAGGAGTCCATGCTCGGGGTGTCTGGTCTGATGCGGGCCTGGCGTAAGGGCAATGTGGCACTGGTCAATGCACCAGGTGCCGGTGTGGCAGATGATAAGGTGATATATGCCTTTGTGCCAGCCATTATCCGCTACTATCTGGATCAGGAGCCGTTGCTGGCCAATGTGCCGAGCTATCTGTGCATGTATGACAAGGATCGTGAATATGTGCTGGATCACCTGCACGAGCTGGTGGTTAAACCGGCCAACGAGTCCGGTGGCTACGGCATGCTGATCGGGCCTCACGCCAGTAAAAAAGAGCGCAAGGCTTTTGCCGAACTGATCAAGGCCGATCCGCGCAACTACATGGCACAGCCGACGCTGAATCTATCCACATCACCGACGCTTTGTGATCGGGAGATGGAGCCACGCCACATTGATCTACGGCCCTTTATTCTGTCGGGAGAAGACGTTTATGTCACGACCGGCGGTATGACGCGTGTGGCGATGAACAAGGGATCGCTGGTGGTTAACTCTTCGCAGGGTGGCGGCAGCAAGGATACCTGGATAGTCGATATGAAAGGGGAATAAGCGATGTTGTCACGTGTTGCAGAAAATATTTACTGGATGGCCCGCTCCCTCGAAAGAGCTGAAGACACGGCGCGACTGATCAGTGTGAATACTCACTTGCTGCTGGATCTGCCACGAAGCACGACATTGGGTTGGTCTTCACTGGTGGACATTACCGGTAGTGGTGAACTGTTCAATGAACACTATCCGCGCAGTGATGAGGCGAGCGTGTTGAACTTTCTCTGTGCTGATCGTCGTTATCATGGCTCCATCATCTCATCGCTGGCGGCTGCCAGAGAGAATTTGCGTACCACTCGGGATGTGATGCCGCGCGAGATCTGGGAGGAAGTGAACCAGCTTTATCTGAATATCAATGTCATGGTCGAGGCGGGCGTCACTCCACGCAACATAGATCTGTTGCTGAAGCGGGTGATTCGCAGCTGTGAAACGGTCACAGGCTTGATTGAAGGAACGCTCAGCTACACTCAGGTGAGAACTTTCCTGATGATGGGGCGTTTGCTTGAACGGGTCGACATGACGACCCGTATCATTGATGTGCGCTCGGCTAACCTGCTGCCGCGCTCACCGGAAGAGCTGACGCCTTTCGAAAACCTGCAATGGATGAGTGTGCTGAAATCCCTGACCGGGTTCCAGATGTATCGTCAGCATGTGCGGCTGCGTGTGCGTGGACCGGATGTACTGCGCTTTCTGTTGCAGGACAGACGCTTTCCTCGCGCGATAGCCTGCACTCTGGATCGTCTGGCAAAAGAGCTGGATACCTTGCCTCGGCATGACCAGGCGATAGTTGAACTGGAGCGCTGCCGTGAACGGATCGCTCAGGCCCAGGTGTTCAAACTGGCGGCCGAACCGGATCTTCTGCACCACTTTGTGGATGAGATACAGCTGGATATCATCAATATACATGATGCGATCCGACAGAGCTGGTTTGCCTTCCGTGAAGACCCCCAGGCACAGCCGGTGATGCGTCAGGAGCAGAGCTGACTGCTTCGCCTTTCATGACTCGGACCGGTTCTGAGCTGCCAGGTGGCTGCTCAGAACCGGTCTGTTCTGTTACAATCCACCTAATCATCTCCCCCTCAGTTTTCTCTGATTTGATCGACCCCAGGGAAGGTATTTTTTAGTTACAGCTTGAGATTCAGGATCATGCAAAAATCAGATGCCCGTTTGATATACCGTGCTTTTATTCGATTTTTTCTGCTTGTGGCCGCAATGTTGTGGGTACCTCTGGCGGTGATACTCGATGTCGTTGTAATAGGGCATGGCATGCCAGAGGATGGTGTCACCGAGATATCACAAGAAG
This sequence comes from Nitrincola salilacus, assembly GCF_046271865.1. Lineage (NCBI taxonomy): Bacteria > Pseudomonadati > Pseudomonadota > Gammaproteobacteria > Oceanospirillales > Oceanospirillaceae > Nitrincola > Nitrincola salilacus. The sequence continues at coordinate 3,846,218 of NZ_CP176580.1, read as the reverse complement.
TTCTTTTACTACTGAGCTTCGGTTTCTTTGCACTGCTGGTATTCAAGCGGTCGCAGAGTCGGGGGTTTTCCATCCTGGTGGCGGGGTTTTTTCTCTGCATGCTGATCCGGGAACTGGATTTCATGTTTGACTCCATTCAGCACGGATTCTGGAAGTACATAGTGTCAGTTATTGTACTGTTGAGTCTGCTGCTCGCGGCGATCTTCAGACACAGTGTTGTGTCGCCGATGGCTAGAGCCACAACATCCGTTGCTTTTCACTATATTCTGACAGGGCTGGTGATCGTGCTGTTCTTCAGCCGAGTCTTTGGTACCGGTACACTCTGGGAAATGGTGCTGGATGATCTCAGCTACACGGCACTGATCAAAAATACGGTTCAGGAAGGAACCGAACTGCTGGGTTATATCCTGATCGCCTGGGGCGCTTTGCACTATTATCGGGAGCAACGCACCATGAAGCAGATGGATCAGCTGCCGGTCATGACGGATCTTGAAGAGGAATCCGTGACAGAAGCTGAGCCTGAGCGAAGATGATGAATCAGGGCTGAAGCGTGTAGCGTAGCCGAATCAACTCATCACCATGGACAAGGCAATCAAAGCCGCTATTGCTCTGAACGCGCACCACATGGCATTGACTGTCCGCCATCTCTTCCCAGTCTGAAAATCCAGTGTCACAGCCATAACGCAAACGACTGACGCTTGCGTGTGTGTTGAGCTGGTTGCCAGTAAGTGACCAGCTTGAGCGTCCTTCAAATACCGGACAGGTTCCACTGCTGTCCTGGTCGGTTTTGATCAGCTCGGCACGACCATCCGCAAAGAGCGTCTCCTGACCATAATCCTGCCAGATACAGCCACTGTCGAGCAGCGACACCGTATAAACACCAGGGATGAAAAGAGGCTCGGGCAAAGGCAGTTTTGTGCCGCGAAGGCGCTGTATGGTCGACAGCCCCTTATCCGTCGTGCGCAATCGGAGACTGGCGTTGAGGTCGCTGAACAGCGCTGTGCGGTCGAGACCCTCCTCCAGCTCCATACATAATCCTTCACCTTCATGTTTCAGGCCATAGGTTATACCCTGCATGCCATTCAACGTTTTTGCAGTCGCATTAATGTCCAGGCTAGCGGATAAAAAGGTGGATTCATGCTGGCTGTCGGCGATCTTTTCAGACCAGCTTTCGGCCTTCGCTCCCTGATACAGCAGCAGATAGTCGCCCTTGATTCGGGCCTGAGTTGTCCAGCCTTCAACGGGTAACTGCAGCACAACCGGGTCTCCTTCAGCAATCATCGGCAGTGGCTTGTCAGGCGAAAGGAGCTGCGCCAGCAGGCTGGCCAGTATCAATGGATTTTTGCTTCGGATGCCAATCAGCAGGTCCATCTCCTGAGGGGCAGCAAGCAGGTCGCTACCGGTATCAAACAGATCAATCACCAACCCATCCACACTCTGTAAGATTGCCGTACCGACTGCAAGCATGGCCGGATTCTGCTGCGATACTGCTTCTCGCAACTCAATCAGCGCCGGGCACTCCCAGGGCTGTTGCACGGTGGTCTGCCACCAGTTCATCAGTACCGGCACCAATTGATCGGTGTTGAAGCCCAGCCCAAGGCTGAACAATGTACGATCCAGTCGACCTACATCGGTGGGCAGCGAGCCCTGCAGCTGCTGGAGTTGAGTTTTCAGCTCCTCGTTGGTCAGCTCCCATATGAACCCGGTGGTTTCATCGAGGCGGCTGTTATCGCTCAGTGCCAGGCGCTTCCCGGCCACCAGTCGGGGAGATTGGCTGATGAAATTCATCCATTCAACTTCACAGATCTCATTGCGGATGAACCCCAACTGCTCCTGTCCATTGTCTGTATAGAGCAACAGTTCCCGGGCCAGCAGATTACGCTCGGCACCCACCAGTGTTTTGGCCAGTTGCTCCAGATGCAGCCAGCCGAGGCTGCCCTCAAAACCATATTCCTGAGCAGTCTGCTTTACCAGATCCGTACTGGCTAATGAGCTTTCGATACTGAGCCCCGACAGCCGAGCCAGCAGGTCAGTCTGCGGCAGTTCCGACGGTGCCAACCCCAGAGCTGCGTTCTCTTGATCAACCCAGATATGGAGATTCCATTGCTGCGCATCACTGTTGTCGAGCGTTGCAGAATTCAGGCTCAAGGTATACAAACGCGCGTCATCAATACTGCTTGTCTGCAAAGGGTAGTCTGTGATCTCGGCCTGATGCTCTATCCATTGCTGCAGCGTTGCGGCTGACTCCAGTTCAATACGAAGAAGCGGCATGATGCCGACATGATATGCAGACAACCAGCCGGATGTGTTGATCCCCAGTTGCTCGGAGGCTGCTGATTCGCCAGCAGCCAGAATACGGCTGCCCTGTTTTATAAGATCCAACAAAAATTGGGATTCAGGTCCATCAGCACCCAATGAGTCGATCAGTGCTTCCAGGTGGAAAGGCTGGGTCAGTGGTGAGACATAATGCAGCAGGCCTGCAGTCTGGCTCTGATAGAAGGCAACACTGTCTTCCGGGATCGCCTGTTGATGAGGGTTGTTGGCATGTAGCGGTACCGAAAGCAGAAGCAGCAGCGTCAAGAGAGTTGCTTTCATGTACATGGATGAGATCCTTTTTTGAATAGAGTAATATCACCAGCCTAATCCAACAGGCTGCCATCTGATGTCTGAAGCACCTTTTTATCTGCAACTGCGTGACCAGCTAGTCATGTTGATCAAGACAGGCGAATTGCCAGCAAGTTCACGCTTGCCGGCAGAACGTGAGCTGGCTGAGCGCTTTTCCACCACCAGAGTGACCCTGCGTCAGGCCCTAGCCCAGCTGGAAAGTGAGGGGCAGATCTATCGCAGTAATCGGCGTGGCTGGTTCGTATCACCCGCGAGGCTCAACTACGAGCCGGTAAAAGATGTCAGTTTCACCCGCTATGTCACAGCGCAGGGACGCACGCCCATGACACAGGTTCTGGGGTTCGAGCATGCTACGGCATCTGCCTCGGTGGCTGCTGCGCTTGAGTTGGCTCCTGGTGACCCGGTCTATTGCTTGCGCAGAAGGCGCTATGTCGATGAACGACTGGTATTGGTGGAGCGTATCTGGCTGAATGCGCAGTATCTGCCAGATCTTGAAAAAGAGCGCTTTGATCGATCGCTTTGGCAGTTGTTCGCGAAGAACTATGGCATTGAACTGACCGACAAAAGCATCTCCATTATCCCCACGGCCCTGACCGGCGAGTTTGCCGATGCGCTGGAGGTCAACAGCGGTTGCCCGGGGCTGCATATCACTCGTATCAGTAAAACGACTGCGGGTCAGGTTGTCGAGTATGATGAAGAGTACTGGCTGCATGATGTGCTGGCCATCAGTGTCAGCAGCCGATAAGGCATATATCCTGTACAGTCATCAAGGTTTCAACAAACCGTCATCGCACTGACACATTTCGCTTGTATCTTCTGGTCTATACCAAATAGTTGATCCTCTTAGACCCGGGAGTGCAATATGAAAGTAACAAACCTGTTTGCCGGCATGATGACGGCCACGACGCTGATCGCGGGTGCCATGATGGTATCCACGGCTGTCTCTGCCACAGAGCTCACTGTCTACACGGCAGTGGAGTCCGATGATCTGCAGAAATATGCGGAGCGCTTTAATCTGGCGCATCCTGATATTCAGATCCGCTGGGTGCGTGACTCCACCGGTGTCATGACTGCGCGCCTGATGGCAGAGAAGGAAAATCCACGTGCTGATGTGATCTGGGGTCTTGCGGCTACCAGTCTGTTGTTACTCGATAACGAAGGCATGCTGCATCCTTATGCGCCAAAAGGTGTTGAAAAGCTGGATCCGAAGTTTATCGATGGTAATGAGACCCCAGCCTGGGTCGGTATGGATGCCTGGGTTGCTGCAATCTGCTACAACACCATTGAAGGCGAACGCCAGGGCGTACCGATGCCAACCAGCTGGGAAGATCTGACCCGTCCTGAGTATGAAGGTCATGTGATCATGCCTAACCCGAGTTCGTCCGGTACCGGATATCTGGATGTGGCCAGTTGGATGCAGCTCTGGGGTGAAGATAAAGCCTGGGAATACATGGACAAGCTGCACAACAATGTCAGCCGTTACACTCATTCGGGTTCAGCTCCCTGCAACCTGGCGGGTTCAGGTGAAGCGGTGGTAGGTGTTTCCTTTGCGTTTCGTGCTGCACGTCTGAAATCTCAGGGTGCGCCGGTTGAGGTGGTTTTCCCGAGCGAAGGGCTGGGTTGGGATATGGAGGCTGCAGCAATTGTCAACGGCACCAAAAATCTGGAAGCAGCGAAAACTCTGATGGATTGGGCGGTGAGCCAGGATGCCAATGAGCTGTACAACGAAGGTTATGCTGTAGTGGCGATGCCGGGTGTTGCCAAGCCGATCGAAAACTACCCTGCTGATATCGTTGAACGCATGATCGATAACGACTTCGGTTGGGCCGCAGTCAACCGCGACCGCATCCTGCAGGAATGGACGCGTCGTTATGATGGCAAAACGGAAGCGCGTTGATCACATCGCACTGACTCCACTGCGGTAGGCTTCTTGCCTGCCGCTTTCCGTTTGATGATTGATCAGCCATCTGCTCAGGGAAGGCGGTGGTGTTATCAGCCTTGCAGGTTACATCCATGAATCTATCCAATCGTACTCTGGCTGAGGAGCGCGCGATGGCACATGCCGATGCTTGTCAGTCTGCCCCCGAGTGTCTGCGCATTGAGGGCCTTTCCAAAACTTTCGGTCACTTCACAGCGCTGGAGTCGATCGACCTGTCGATCCGCGAAGGTGAGTTTGTCTGCTTTCTGGGACCATCCGGTTGCGGTAAGACCACACTACTGCGTGCTATCGCAGGTCTGGAGCTGCAAAGCCGTGGTCGCATTATCCAGCAGGGGAGAGATATCTCCTGGTTACCGCCTCAGGAGCGGGATTTCGGTATCGTATTTCAATCTTACGCGCTCTTTCCCAATCTCAGCGTGAAAGACAATATCGCGTATGGTCTGCGCAACCAGCGTCGTCAGCGCCAGAAAATTCAGCAGCGGGTAGATGAGCTGCTGGCGCTGATCGATCTGCAGGGATCTGGCGACAAGTATCCGGCGCAACTCTCCGGTGGTCAGCAACAGCGTGTTGCCCTGGCGCGTGCACTGGCGACGGAACCGGGCCTGTTGCTGCTGGATGAACCTCTGTCAGCATTGGATGCTCGTGTGCGTCTGCATCTGCGTCAGCAGATCAAGGCGTTGCAGCAGCGTTTGGGTGTGACCACCATCATGGTGACGCATGATCAGGAGGAGGCGCTGACCATGGCCGATCGCGTGGTCGTAATGAATCATGGCAGTATCGAGCAGATAGGCACGCCGCAGGAGATCTATCGCGAGCCGGTCAGCCCTTTTGTTGCCTCATTTGTTGGCAGTATGAATCTGCTGAAGGCGAATGTTGAAGGTCGTCAATCGGTACGCCTGGGCAAGCAGTTACTGAGCTGTCAATTACATGATCTGGCAGATCGATCGACAGCATTGCTGGCGATCCGTCCGGAAGAGATCAAGTTGCTGACACCGACAGATGCGGCGTTGGAGCAGGATCTGATCACGGCTGAGGTCAAATATGTCGAGTATCTGGGTGCTTGCCAGCGGTTACATTGTCAATTGGAGGGGGCACAGCAGCCGGTATTGGTAGATATCGGTCAGACTGCGCTGGATTCGGTGCAGGCCGAGCGGGGTTCGCGTGTCTATCTGCAGTTTCCGAGCTGCATGAACCGCATCTTTGCGCATGAGGGGCATTGAGATGCACGCAGCGACATCTTATCAAGAAGCTCCCAGTCGTCTACAGGGGATAAAAGGAGCGTTCAAAGGAGAGCGTGCGATCCGCCTGCTGGCGCTGTCGGCCGCACTGTTGTTGATGCTGCTCGGTCTGGCGCTACCGCTGATCACGATGCTGATGAAGAGCCTGCAGAACAGCGCTGGCGATTTTATCGGGCTGGCCAACTATAGGCACTATTTCGACACCCCGGCGTTGGCAGGATCGATTGTCAACTCGTTGAAGATTGCACTGATCAGCACATTGATCGTGGTGGGTCTGGCTTTTGTCAGTGCCTATGGCCTGACGCGTACCTGCATGCCGGGTAAAAAGCTATTTCGCATGATCACGCTGCTGCCGATTCTGGCTCCTTCTCTGCTCCCAGCGATCAGTCTGGTGTATATGTTTGGCAATCAGGGCTATCTGAAAGGCCTGCTGCAGGACAGTAGCATCTACGGCCCAATCGGGATCGTGCTGGGGATGTGCTTCTGGGTCTTTCCCCATGCCCTGATGATTCTGGTCACGGCCCTGTCGACCAGTGATGCGCGCATGTATGAAGCGGCGCGGGCAATGAAAACGCCACAGTGGAGGACCTTTCTTACCATCACCCTGCCGGGTATCCGCTATGGCCTGATCTCCTGTGCATTTGTGGTGTTTACGCTGACGATCACCGACTTTGGGGTTCCCAAAGTGATTGGCGGTCAGTACAACCTGCTCGCGACCGATATCTATAAGCAGGTGGTGGGGCAACAGAATTTCCAAATGGGTGCAGTGGTCAGTGTGATTCTGCTGCTGCCCGCACTCTTTACCTTTATTGCTGATCGTTGGGTGCAGCGTCGTCAGACGGCACAGCTCTCATCCCGTGCAGTACCCTACCAGCCATCTCCCAGCCCGCTGCGTGACTGGCTGCTGGCGCTCTTCTGCTATGCCATTGCAGGCTTGATACTGCTGGTGATCGGCACCGCGGTGTATGCATCGTTTATTCAGTTCTGGCCATACAGTCTTAATTTCACGCTACGTCACTATCAATTTGATGGGCTGGGTGGCAGTGGCTGGGAGTCCTGGTTTAACTCATTGAAGTTGGCTTTCAGCGTTGCTGTGATCGGTACGCTGGTGATATTTACCAATGCCTGGCTGGTGGAGAAAAGTCGGGATTTCGGCTGGTTGCGCCAACTGGTGCATCTGTTTGCAATACTGCCGATGGCGGTGCCGGGTATGGTGCTGGGCCTTGCTTATATCTTCTTCTTCAACCATCCGGACAACCCGTTGAATGTGATCTATGGCACCCTGGCAATCATGGTGCTGAACACGCTGATTCATTTTTACACTGTATGCCATCTGACCTCAATGACAGCTTTGAAGCAGTTGGACCCAGAGTTTGAGTCGGTCGGAGCCTCGCTTAAGGTGCCGTTCTGGACTACCTATACCCGCGTGACTTTGCCGGTGTCCTTGCCGGCAGTGCTGGATATCTCGGTCTATCTGTTCGTCAATGCGATGACAACGGTGTCTGCCGTGATCTTCCTTTATGGACCGGACACCCGGCTGGCATCGGTATCGGTGCTGCATCTCGATGAAGCGGGCTATTTTGCCAGTGCGGCAGCGATGGCCGTGCTTATTCTGCTGACTTCATTAGTGGTGAAGATATTGCACGCTGGCTTGAGCTGGTTGCTGTTGCGAAAGGCACAGTCCTGGCGACAGCGCTGACGTTAAAGGGCAGGCGCTCCAGTGGTGTCTGCCCTGATCAGACTAAAAAAATTTAACTCAATAATCTGGTATATACCAAATGAAACAAGTACCCTATTTATTGACTCCAGGACCCCTGACAACCAGTGCGACAGTCAAGGCTGCCATGCAGCAGGATTGGGGTTCCTGGGATGGGGATTTCAACCGATTGACGACTGGCATCTGTGAGCGGCTGCTGCAGGTGGCGGGTGTGGCTGAAGGTGAAGGCGAACCCTATGCTTGTGTGCCGATTCAGGGCAGCGGAACATTTGCCGTCGAGGCGGTACTGGATACGTTGCTGACGTCCGACAGTAAAACGCTGGTGCTGATCAATGGGGCCTATGGACAGCGTCTGGCTCGGATGCTGGCACGTCGTGGTCTGGCTCATGTTGTTATCGACAAGGGAGACTATGCGCCACCTCTGCCCGATGAAGTGGAAGCAGCGCTGATAGCTGATCCTGGCATCACACATGTGGCATTGATCCATTGTGAAACCAGCTCCGGTATCCTCAATCCGCTGGAAGCGATTGCAGCTGTTGTGAGTCGCCTGGGGCGGTTGCTGATTGTGGATTCGATGAGCGCTTTCGGTGCGCTGCCGGTGAATCTGCGCGAATTGAATATTGCAGCGCTGATCTCCTCCGCCAATAAATGCTTTGAAGGCGTGCCTGGGTTTGGCTTCGCCTTGATCCGTCAGAATCTGCTGGAGCAAGCAGCCGGAAATGCGCTGTCGCTGTCGCTGGATCTGCATGATCAATGGCAGTACCTTAAAAAGACCGGACAGTGGCGTTTCACCCCTCCGACGCATGTGGTCGCAGCCTTTGCGCAGGCGCTCCAGGAGCATGAGCAGGAGGGCGGTGTAGCAGGGCGGTTGGCGCGTTATAGCCGTAATCGGGATAGGTTGGTGGCTGGCATGCAGGCGATGGGGTTTTCAACATTGCTGGAGCCACAATGGCTGTCACCGATTATTGTGACCTTTCTGTCGCCGCAACATCCCGAATTCGAATTCATGCGTTTTTATGATGAGGTCAAACAGCGGGGATTTCTGCTTTATCCCGGTAAGCTGACAGAGGTGGACAGCTTTCGCATCGGTTGCATCGGACAGTTGTTTGATGAGCAGATTGATGCTGTGCTGAATGCGATTCGTGAGGCGTGTGAGGTGATGGGGGTGGAGATGATGGGTGTAGCGACGAAACCCAGTGAGGCCAATCATGTATAAGTTTCAGCGCCGATACACTGGCCCGATTCAGGCTGTCATCATGGATATGGCCGGCACCTGTATGGATTTCGGCTCGATGGCACCAATCCGTGCTTTTCAGGCGCTCTTTGCCGATGCAGGAGTACCGGTGACAGAGGCAGAAGCGCGTCGCCCGATGGGGATGGAAAAGCGGGACCATATTCTGGCGCTGTTGGCCGAACCCCGAGTGCATCAGGCCTGGCTGGCGCAATATGGCGAGGTGGCCAGCGTGACGCAGGTGGATCAGTTGTATAGTGATTTCGTTGTTCATCAACAGCGGGCGATTGCCGAAACATCTGATCTGATACAGGGTGTCACGACGCTGCTTGATTTCTGTGCCGAGCAGCAGATAGGTGTTGGCCTCAACACCGGCTATAGTCGTGAGATGATTGAAGAGCTGCTGCCATTACTGGCTGAGCAGGGGCTGACGCCTCGATCACTGGTCAGTGCAAGTGATGTTCCTATCGGTCGGCCGAGCCCCTGGATGTGTCTGCAAAATGCGCAGGACCTGGGTGTCAGTTGTGTTCAAGCCTGTATCAAGGTGGATGATACCGCCGTCGGGATTGAAGAGGGATTGAATGCAGGGATGTGGACGGTTGCTGTGGCGGTGTCCGGGAATCAGACGGGGCTTACGCTGGCACAGTGGCAAGCGCTGACATCTGACGAGCAGACAAGGTTATCAGCCAAGGCGCGACAGGCGTTGGCGTGCAGTGGTGCCCACTACGTGATCGACACAGTGGCGCAGTTGCCAGAAGTGATTCTGGAGATCAACCGTCGTCTGGCGATGGAAGAGAATCCTTGAGTACCCTGGCCCTGACGTTAGTGCTGATATCCGCCGCAATGCATGCTGGCTGGAATCTGCTGGGGAAGCGTCAGGCGCCATCACTGGCGTTTTTTACGCTGGCAATGCTGGCGGGAGGATTGCTGTTGTCGCCGCTGCTATTGCTGGATCTGCGGTTTATGCAGCTGTCTGCCAGTTTCTGGTGGATCTGGCTGGCATCGGGTCTTTGTCAGGCGGTTTATATGGCCGGACTGGCCTGGGCTTATGCCCGGGGTGAGATCAGTGTCCTCTATCCTCTGGCACGTGCATTGCCGGTACTGTTGGTGCCGGCCTTCAGCCTGATACTGCTCGACAGACTCAATATCAGTACCCAGGACTGGATTGGCATGGCACTGATCCTGCTGGCCAGCCTGCTGTTGCCGTTGATACGACTGCGTGATTTTCGGCCGTCGGTGTATCTGACCCCAGCGCTGGGATTCATTCTGCTGGCGGCGCTTGGAACAGTGGGTTACTCACTGCTGGATAAGGCGGCGATTGATCTGATGACAGATAGAGGCCAGTCAGCCGTGCTGGCCGGTACCCACTACATGATCCTGCAGGCCTGGGCCTCGTTGATCTGGATGCTGCCGATGGTGTGGTTGATTCCACAGGAGCGTCTTGTACTGCGACAACTGCTATCGAGCAGTCCTATCCCGTTTACTATCGCTGGCATCATGGTGCTCTTCACCTATGGCCTGGTGCTGGTGGCGATGGCCTTTACCACCGAGGTGAGTTATCTGGTGGCGCTGAGGCAGGCGTCCATTCCGATCGGAGCCTTGCTGGGTATCGTCTGGCTCAAAGAAACAACCTCTCCACTGAAGTGGGGAGCACTGACAATAATGTTACTGGGGCTACTGCTGGTTGCCCTGAACTGAAGAGACTCTACACCATGACCTGGAACGCCAATCTGGCCATTTTCGATCTTGATCATACCCTGCTTGCAGCAGACAGCTCCGAAAGTTGGGCTGCAGAGATGCAGCGTCTGGGCTGGATCAAGGATAACGATTTCTGGACACGCCATCGTCAGATGATGGATGCCTATAATCATGCCGACCTGGATATGGAAGCTTATCTGGCATTGAATCTGTCCCCCCTGATCGGTCGTCAGATCACTCAGGTTGAGCAGGCGGCACGTGCATTTGTACGTGATGAGTTGCTGCCACTGATCTACCCTGAGGCCAGAGAACTGGTCGAATCGCATCGCGCGGCGGGCGATCATTTGCTGATGATCTCGGCGAGTGAGTCATTTCTGGTCGCGCCGATTGCTCAGGCACTGCACTTCGATGGAGTGATCGGTATCGATGTCGAGCTGGAACATGGCTGTCTGACCGGTAGACCGCAGCTGCCGCTGAGTTATCAGGCTGGCAAGATTACTCATCTGCAGGCTTACCTGTCCCGGCAGGCAATGAGACCGGGCAAAACCTGGTTTTACAGTGATTCGCACAATGACTTACCGCTGTTGCTTAAAGTGGATGAACCGCGTCCAACCAATCCTAATCCGCGCCTGTTGCAGGAATCAATGAGTCGGGGATGGTCCTGTCTGCAACTGCAGCCACTGATAAAAGACACAACCCTTGATCTGGATAGGCATATCACACAAGTGTTATGAGCTAGTATGCGAATGGCTGCGCTGAGGTTGTTGGCTGGAAAGGCGTGATCTGCTTGCTGGAAATCAACAAACTATTTCAGCGGGGATAAGCTACTATGCTATGTCAACCAATTCTCGAGAATGCACACGGGGTTTTTATGTCTGTAAGCGCTGATGAGTTCCATATCTTGACTGAGCTGCGAAACAAAGCAGAACAACAGTTGCAGGCAGGCACCTCACGGACTGGTCCGCAGTGGTCGCTGGGAGTTGATGCCCTGCAGATGTTATACCGCATGTCCAGTGATCCCGGCAGAGCGGAAGATGCGTTAAAACTGCTCCATGAATTGCAGGTTCACCAGGTTGAGCTTGACCTGCAGAACGAAGAAATGGCGATGAATGAGCGCGATTTGGCCGAGGATTTATCCCTATATCGAGAACTTTATGATTCCGCCCCGTTAAGCTATTTTGTTGTTGATCTCACGGGTAAAGTCATACAGGGAAATGATGGCGCAGCCGAGCTTCTTAGTCTTGAGCGTGACGAGTTAACAGGGCAGGACCTTAATACCTTCTTGCTTGCACAAAGTCGGCCCTTGTTGCTCGATTTGTTAAAACGCGTGGCGCATAGCGGCAACAAAGATTCCTGTATCGCAGAGCTGGTTAAGGATAAAAACGGATCGCGTGATCTACGGTTTATGGCATCAACCTGTTCAAGACGTGAACATCTGCTGTTAGCTTGCTGTGAGTGCTGAGGTCACGCGTATTGTAGGTCTTGGTGCATCCGCCGGTGGTTTAGCGCCGCTGGAAGCGTTTCTTGCCGGAATCCCGCCTAAAAGTAATATGGCCTATGTGGTGGTGCAGCACCTGGATCCCAACCATAAGGCGTTGTTGGCTGAATTGCTGCAGCGTGTCACCCCCTTGCCAGTGTGTGAAGCAACCCAGGGCATGTCCATCAAGCCCAACTGCGTGTATGTGATCCCGCCGAATACCGAGCTGAGTGTGGTTGACGGTTCGCTGCACCTCGCCAAGCCGGTAGAGCCCAGAGGTTTGCGTTTACCCATCAATGTGCTGTTTTCGTCCCTAGCCAGTGCTCAGGGGGAACATGCCATCGGAGTTGTGTTATCTGGCATGGGTTCTGATGGCACCCTGGGCCTGCAAGCAATCAAGATTGTTGGTGGCTTAACTGCTGTGCAGCAGCCCGATACAGCGCAGTACGATGCCATGCCGCAAAGTGCCATCGCCGCAGACTGTGTTGATATCCTTGCCCCTCCCGGTGATTTGCCCGTCCGTATCCTGTCCTGTCTTGCCCAGAAACCGGATCAAGGCACCCCGGAAGTGCATTCGGTGGAGCCAGAGGTGACGTCAACACCCTTGCAGCGAATTCTGCGCCTGTTACAAGAGCGAACCCGCCATGATTTTTCGCTCTACAAACCCAGCACACTGCACCGTCGCATGGAGCGGCGCATGGTGATCCACGAAATTGCCACTTTGGCTCTGTATGCGGATTTTCTGGGGAACAACCCCCAGGAGATCGACCTGCTGTTCAAAGAGGTACTGATTGGGGTGACCCGTTTTTTCCGTGATACAGCGGTTTGGCAGCATCTGGCGGAAACCACTCTGGCAGAACTGCTGGCACGAGAGCCCAGAGTGCCCAACCTGCGTGCCTGGGTGGTTGGTTGCTCAACCGGTGAAGAGGCCTACTCCTTGGCCATCATTTTCACCGAGGTGCTAGAAAATCTGCCGAAGCCTCATGGTTTTACGCTGCAGATTTTTGCCTCTGACCTGAGCCCGGATGCCATCGCCACTGCCAGACGCGGTTATTACCCTGCGGAAATCAGCAGCAGCGTTTCGGCGGAGCGTCTGGCACATTTTTTCAGCCCCCGTAACGAGGGCTACCAGATTAATAGCGATATCCGCGACCTGGTGTTATTCGCCCAGCAGGATGTGGTGCTTGATCCGCCCTTTACCCGCCTTGATCTAATCTCCTGTCGCAACCTGCTGATCTATTTTGATCCCAGCCTGCAGCGCAAACTCATTCCGCTGTTTCATTACAGCCTGCGAGACGGGGGAATACTGCTACTGGGAAGTTCAGAAACGGTCGGGCGTTATACTCAGTTGTTTGCCCCCATTGAATCAAAACTGCGGCTTTATCGACGCCAGAACAAGGTTCAGAGCGACGACATCCGGTTGCCGGTCAAATCCTTTCCACCCCTGTCACGGATATCCAAGGAGCTTCCTGTGCCCCCAAGTTATTCCCCCCCACCAATAAAGGATAACCTGCAAACGGCAGCCGATCAGGTACTACTGCAGGTTTATGCACCCGCCGCCGTGGTTGTTAACGACGAGGGAGATATTGTTTATATCAGCGGGCGCACAGGAAAATACCTGGAACCTGCTGCTGGCAAAGCCAATTGGAATTTTCACGCCATGGTTCGGGAAGGCCTGCGAACTCCCATCGGTAGTGCCCTGCGTCAGATCGGAGATCAAAGTGAACCCTTACAACTGCAAACCCTGCAGGTGCAATTACCTGGTGGTACACAGAGTGTTGATGTCACTGTACAAGCGCTGCGAGAACCCACCGCCCTGCGTGGCATGAAGATGATTGTCTTCCGCGACATCGCGCCGCCTCAGTCCGCCCCAAAAAGCAAAAACCAATCAAAAACAGCCGCGCAGCAGACCCACACTGTAGAACTACAACAGTGTCAGGATGAAATTCAGGCTTTACAAGAGGAAAATCGCTCCTCCAGGGAGGAATTGCAGTCAGCCAACGAAGAGCTGCAATCGACCAATGAGGAATTGCAGTCAACCAATGAAGAGTTGACTACTTCCAAGGAAGAAATGCAGTCGATGAACGAGGAGCTGCAAACCATCAATTCAGAAATGCAGACCAAGCTGGATGATCTCGCCCTTGCTCAAAGTGATATGAGAAATCTGCTTAACAGCATCGAAATTGCCATTCTGTTTCTTGACCAGAATTTGAATCTCCGGCGCTTCACCGACCGGGCCTCAAAAATCATCAGCATTCGAGAAGGTGATATTGGTCGACCGCTGAGTGACCTCACCACCACTCTGCAGTATCCTGAACTGAACGACGATGCACGTAACACACTGAACACTCTGGCGTTTTCAGAGAAACAGATCACCACCACTGACAACCGCTGGTTTACCGTGCGAATCATGCCTTACTGCCGGTTGGATAACGTTATTGACGGCGTGGTGATCACCCTGCTGGATATCACCGCAACCAAAACCTTAGAGCACTCCCTGCGTGATGATTTGCAGCAAGAGTGAAGGTAATGCATATTCTGCTGCCACAGGCGATCGAGTACTCAATGACCGGGTATCCACTGACAAAGCCTCAAGTATTCCAAAGTACGGTTGGCGCGACCGCATTCACGGTACTCTCATGGTATGGGCGAATGACGCACGACTTGGACGAGCCCATCCCGGGTGCTCCGTTGCTTGGCGCAGCAAACGATGTGACAGCAGCAGTGAACCGCCTGAAGCAAGCTGTGCAGGCATTTGCGCACTGGATGGAGCTACTTCGTCCGCATTTTGCTTATGGTGAATTGAGCAAATCCGAGTATGAGTTAGCACATGCAATGCACCTTGCGAATCACTTCTCCGCTTTCCAGCAGAAGGTGTGAGTCCTCATGGAGTAAGCGACAGTGCGAGTCTTCTTTATTGCCATATTTGTGAGTGCTTTTCTTCTGGTTGGGTGTGCGAGCACAAAGGTCGAAGTGAGTGGTTTGCCGCTGAAATAACCGTTGTGTCGCGCTACGGATGCGCCAATCTCGGTGCTTGTCTACTGGACAACACAATGGTGCACTGATCAGAAGGAACCTCAGCGCACGCAACCATGCTATGCCGAATATGCCTTGGTGTCTGGCGGATTGCTGGCTTTGACAAATGGGTTGGGCTTTTTCGCTGTTCGTCATGTCGGTTCGGGATTCCTGTCGATGAGTTTTGCTTTCCCGGTGCTCGTTACCTGGCCATTGCGCTGATGATCGGGTTCGAGCGGTTGCGCTGGATGCGACTTTTTGGGGTCCTGCTCGGACTTTCTGGAGGCTTGTTGCTGGCAACTTCCAAGGCTTTTGCCAGCGATGTCGCATTGGTATTGGCTGCGCTGATACTTGTCATGCCGCTTTTTTTGGCCCTCGGTAATATCTATCGCACTCTGTGTTGGCCAGAAGGTGCAGAGCCGCTTTATCTGGCAGCGCTGATGATGAAAGTGGGAGCCATCGCTCTATTAGCTTTCGCCCTCACTACCGAACCAGGACAACTGCCAGTTTTGTTCGCCAGTACTTCCGTATTCAAATTGCTGGTGCTGGAGATCGCAGTTTTCTCGGTGCTTTATCTTGTTTTCTTCGTGCTTCAAAGAATCGCCGGGCCGGTGTACCTCAGCCAAATGGGAACGGTTGCCGCCGTAGTCGGAACGGTTATTTCCATCCTAGGCTTGGGTGAATCACCACCACCCAACTTTATCATTGCCTTTGCCCTGGTGGGCCTGGGCACTATTGCCTTTCATCTTTCAACATCGCGGTCGATGCCAATCGTCAAGCCGGCAGTTTCTCCCTGTCCACCAGGTGGGCAGTGGCGTGGCTAGCCAGTAACCAGGGGCGGTACCAGGGCTAATAACAGAGACCAAACCACCAGCAGCGTTCAGGTCTGGCTCCTGGGCCGGTTCATAGCTTCTCTACCCGGCTAAACCGGCGATCGAGAAAAGGCAAGGGCACCCGGGCCAGAATCCCGATCACCACAAAGGAAAATAATAAGCGCGCCCAGAGAATGGCGGACAAGTCGGCGCCCAACAGCATGATCAACAGCGTATCTTCAATCAGGCTGTGGCATAACCCGAGAAAACTGACTGCCAACAGCGCATCCCTGGGCGTGAGTTTGCCGTTTCTGGCTTCCTGGATTAACAATCCAGCACCAAAGCTTACCCCCAGCATCACACCAATGACGATGGTATTGGCGGCCTCGCGGCCAATGCCGAGCAGCCTCAATACCGGGAACAGCAATACATGCAACAAGCGTTCGACGCCAAACCGGCGCAGCAGCTTGAGCAAGGTGATCAACGCCAGAATGACGAAGAAAATGCCCACCAGGGTTTGCCCCTGAACCAGAGCCCAACCTGCCAGGCTGACTTCCTGATAGTCTGGCTGCCAAGCCAGTTCATTACTTTGCTGCAGCCAACCCCCGGCTTGATATACCCGATGCAGGATCCAGGCAAGCACCAGTGCACCTCCAACACGCAACAAGATGGTCAGCCACCAGGGCGCTCCTACTTTTTTGGCTACAGCGCCTTCCACGGGTATGGCATGGCCGACAATCATCAAGGTGCCCAGCACGCTCACCTGGGCCACGGTCAGAGTTTCTGTTCGGGCCACCTCGAAGAACAACACCATCCCGGTGTAGATATTGGTCAGCAAGGTTGCGGCCCAAACGATGCCCAAGGATTCAGGCAAACCCAGGCTCGACATCAAGGGTGCCAGCAAGGTGCCCAACCACTGGGTGAAACCGAGCAACTCCAGCGCTTTCACGATGATCAGGGTAGGTACCATGATCTTGAGCAGGGTCAAGTAGACTTGAGTTGTCTCTTTAAGGGTATTTTTTGCTGGAGTCTTCAATGCATGGAACAGCCGCGTCAACATGGTAATACTCGTGTGTCCTTATAGAGGCTCCATTTTATAGTGTGAGTGCGAAATAATTCTTTTGATTGCCCCCTTTTGGATAATAATATGCGCTTATCGCAGATTTCGAGAAATATTATGCACTTTGACCGTCTGGATCTTCGTATCCTGGATTGCCTGCAGAACGATAGCAGCCTGACCAACCATGAGTTGGCCAATCGGGTTGGGATATCCCCCTCCGCCAGCCTGAAGCGGGTACGCCGCCTTCGTGAAAACGGCGTCATCGAGCGGGAAGTCGTCTTGCTGGCCCCGGAGAAACTGTTCCCAACGCTGCATATGGTGGTTGAAGTGATCATGGAGCGTGACCACAAACCCCTTTATCAGGAGTTTATTCGAATAGCCGTGGCCGCGCCGGAGGTGAAACAGTGCTATCAGGTCACCGGGGAAGTCGACTTTGTATTAATCGTCATGGTGGCCGATATGAACGCCTATGATCAGTTTTGCGACCGCGTACTCTATAGCCACCCAAACATGAAGAAGTTTCGAACTCTGATCTCGCGCAAGCGGAATAAATTCGACACCAGCGTTACCCTACCAGCGGTCTGAGCCTATCGACATCCTCGGGCGAAGCAGCTCATCTGCTGATGATCTCGGCGAGTGAGTCATTTCTGGTCACGCCGATTGCTCAGACACTGCACTTCGATGGAGTGATCGATATCGATGTCGAGCTGGAACATGGCTGCCTGACCGGCAGGCCGCAGCTGCCTCTGAGTTATCAGGCTGGCAAGATTGCCCATCTGCAGGCTTACCTGTCTCGGCAGGCAATGAAGCCGGGCAAAACCTGGTTTTACAGTGACTCGCACAATGACTTGCCACTGTTGCTTAAGGTGGATGAGCCGCGTCCTACCAACCCTAATCCGCGCCTTCTGCAGGAATCAATGGATCGGGGGTGGTCCTGTCTGCAACTGCAGCCACTGATAAAAGACACAACCATTGATCTGGATAGGCATATCACACAAGTGATATGAGCTATACTAGACTCTTGTCTATACAGAGTGACATGCACAATAGTGTTCAAGAGTGTCGTAAGACCTGTTGTTATTACCGATAAGGGAGAAGGACCGCAATGGCTAAAGAGCAGTATGAGACATTGAAAGAGATGGGCATCGAGGATGTCTCTGAAATCGAGAAGTTTTCCTCTCGCATTGAAGGTGATATGGATATCCTGAAAATCTATTTTCACCGTGATCCGGGTGACTGGTTTGCGAAGAGCAAGAAGTTCAAGTTCAAGCGTCTGTACAAGAAAATCCGTGTTAATGAAGGGCTGGTCACTTACCGTGAAACCACCGAGTCCTCACCGCATTTTCTGCGTGCAATGGCCGAACTGGAACAGCTGATTGTTCAGGAAAGCACGACACGCGGCCGCAAGGAACTGCTTCTGGAAGAGATTGATCATCTGGAAAAAGTGGTTCAGCGCAAGATTACTGACCTGCGTCGCCAGATCGAAGAGCTCTGAGCCAAGGTTGAGTAATTAGCCTTTGCCAGGCGAGCGTCTGGGGCGGATCTGATCCGCCCCAGTGCATATCAGGCTTTAACTTGCGACTTGCCCAGCAACTGACTGATGGCAAAGAAGGGAACGAGCAGATAGCCGATTGTTGTCCAGACCGGCAGCGGGATACCCAGCACATCTGCAGCTGCAGCGCAGTCTGCTGACCCTTGCAGCATCTGCATGAGCGCTTGCCCCAATGGCATAAAGGAAAGTAGTGTCTCGACGTCCATGCCGCAACTGGCTGCTTCAGGATTCATCTTGATGTAAATATGACGCATCGCGATGCCGATACCCACCAGCGCTACGGCACTGAACAGTGCTACCAATGACCAGCGAGCTGCCCGTACGTTCGATAACAGCATCCCCAGCACTGCTACTCCGGCCAGCGCCACGAAAACCCCACGCTGTAACCAGCATAATGGACAGGGCTCCATGCCCATCACATATTCCAGAAAAAACGCGATGGCGAGAATGCCCAGTGATGCCAGCATGGCGATCAGCAGGCCATGACGATTTAGAAAGGGCCAGATGCCCCCTGTCGAATGTGAACTCAAGCTAGACTCCGGACAGTTTTCAGTTATATAAAGATGTGGATCTGACTGATATCAGGTTATGAAAGTTCCAGCCGGACCTGTCAGCTGCAGAAAATTTTGCAGTCGCTTCCGGAGATTATCGGTGGTGAGCGCAGTGCAGGCAAGTGCTGGCTGCAGGAGTTGCAGCCAGCATGTGTTATTTCAGATCTGACATGTAGCGCTGGCGTTTCTTATTCTTTATCTTATCTACCTCGACCAGCACCAGTCCATCGATGCAGTAACCGAAATCGGCATCCACACTGAAATCCAGAAACCTGACGCCACCCGGCTCGCATAGCTCAGTGTATTGTTTGTAAAGGGTTGGCACCGTCACACCATACAGATCCAGCCGCTCCTTCAGGGCGATGAAGTCGGTTTTTGCACACTCGTAGCCGAAGAGAATGTCGGCCTCAGCGATCCCGGCAGAAGTTGGTTGATAGGGGGCATTCGGCAGCACTCGTGCTGGAGTGTTGCCATACGCATTGTCCCCATATGTATTGTCTCCATAATAGTGACGATAATAGATCACCAACAGATCGCGTGCCTGCTGCGGCAGCTTGCTTGAGATAGACACGGGGCCGAGCATGTAGCGTATATCCGGTCGCGAGCGCAAATAGGCACCGATGCCATACCACAGATATTCCAGACTGCGTTTTCCCCAGTAACGTGGCTGAACAAAGCTGCGTCCCAGTTCAACCGACTGCCGCAGTATCTCCTGCATGGCTGGCTGATACTGAAACAGGCTGCTGGTGTAGAATTTCTCCATTCCGTTTTGCATCAACTTCTGTCCCTCGCCGATGCGGTAGGCGCCGACCAGCTCCATCGCCTCCTCATCCCAGAGCAGCAGATGCTGGTAATCGCGATCATAGGCATCCAGGTCAATACGCTGTCCAGTACCTTCACCCACGCGGCGGAAGGTCAATTCCCGCAGTCTGCCCAGTTCGCGCATCACGGCCGAGTCTGGCCGATAATCAAACAGGTAGATCTGCATGCCATCCTGAGTTTTACCAAGACACTCGGCAGATTTAAGCTCGCGCCTGAGCAGCAGTTTCTCTTCCGGGTGAGCGATCGGCTTTTCGGTGACAAACAGCGGTTTCTTTTTCTTCGGCAGGCGATAGACATGCTTACGCAGCAGCTTGACTTTGGTTTTCAGTGGCAGGTCGCTACCATCAAAACGTTCCAGCGGAATCATCTCACCCACGCGCACCGGCAGGTCTTCGGCATATTTCTTGAACATCTCATTGACCAGCATCAGGCCGCCCAATGGGCGGTAGATCAGGGATAATGAATAGAAGAGTGCCGAGTTTTTACTGCTCAGGTGGACCGGCAGTATCGGTGCATTGGTCTTGCGTGCAAAATGGACGAAGCCGCTCTGCCAGGGACCATCCTTGATGCCGGTTGGTCCGGCGCGGGACACTTCGCCGGCGGGGAAAATAATCACTGCTTCATCGCGCATCAGGCAGCGTGTTACTTCGCGCACAGTTCTGCGATAGCCGCTTTGGGTCAGATTGTCGACCGGAATCAACAGCGGGCGCAGGGGTTCAAACTGCCACAGCATATCATTGGCAATAATCCTGACATCGCGCCGTACTTCGCCAATCAGCTTCAGCAGCACCAGTCCGTCTAATGTGCCCAGTGGGTGATTGGCCACTATCACCACACGCCCCTCACTGGGAATGTTCTCTTTTTCACGTGCCGACACCAGATAGCTGACACGGAAGTTTTCCAGCACCTTGTCTGTGAACTCGAAAGCACCCAGACTCTGATGGGTGGTCAGAAACGCATTGACCTCAGACTCATGGAATAACTGACGCAGCAACTGAACGAAGGGTTGGCGAATAAGTGCAGGTTTGGTTTGCAGTGAAGGATATTTTTCGTCCACCAACTGTTCAATATTGAGCATGATTCACCCCTCTCATACAGACTGTATTCAGCCTAAGGGGCGTCTGTGAAAGCGGCATGACAGGCAGATGTCTGTTTGATGTCAGTACTTACTCGACTCAGAGACAGCTAAATGTTGCACTGCATTCGTCTGCTGACTATTGTTTATGGCAGGGTTGCTCAATTTTGGTGGCACTCATTCCGGGAAGTCAGCATGGCAGAAAATATTGATGTTCATCCAGAGGGTGATGCACTGCTGGTGTTTGCTGAAGAAACACCAGCCTTGGAGCGCGCAGAGGCTTACTGGAAAGTACTCATAGTAGATGATGAGCCAGAGGTTCATAAAGTGACCAGGGTGGTACTGCGTGATTTTCTGTTTCAGGGGCTGCATCTTGATTTTATCAGTGCCTACAGTGCCGGCGAGGCACGGGAGGTGTTGCAGAAGGAATCGGATATTGCACTGATTCTGCTTGATGTTGTGATGGAAACAGAAGATGCCGGGCTGCAGCTGGTTCGCCATATCAGAGACGAACTTAACAACAGTCGGGTCAGAATCATTCTGCGGACAGGGCAGCCGGGGCATGCTCCTGAGCAACAAGTTGTTCAGGAATATGATATCAATGACTATCGCTCCAAAACCGAGCTGACGGCACATCATCTGTTGACCACCGTTATTTCCTCTTTGCGCGCCTATACCGTGATTCGTGATCTGGATGCACTGAACTGCCGACTTGAATCTGAAGTGGAGGCGAGAACACGTGAACTGCAACTGGCGCATGACAAGCTGAAAACCTCACTTCAGGCCTTGGAGGAGGGGGAGCGTGCCGGTAAACGGGTGCAGTTCAAGTTACTGCCCGAGCGCCACAAACAGTTTGGAGACTACCACTTCAGCCACCGGCTCAAGCCCTCGGAGTTTATGAGTGGTGATTTTCTGGATTACTTTCGCATAGATGACGAGCGCGTCGGGTTCTATATCGCCGATGTGTCCGGACACGGCGTGGCATCCGCCTTTGTTACGGTGTATCTGAAGCGCTTTATGGGCACCAGTCTGTATGGTTTTCAGTGCAAACAGCATGAACGCATTACTGATCCGGCAGCTCTGCTCAGTGAGCTTAATCAGGAGTTGCTGCGTGAGCAGATGAGTAAATATATTGCACTTTTTTATGGCGTGCTGAACATTCGTGATCACACGATCTGCTACGCTAATGCTGGTGCTTATCCTTGGCCACTATTCTTTGATGAGCACAATCAGGCCGAGTTTATCGAGCTCAAGAGTACACCGGTCGGCATGTTCGACTTTTCCGATTATCAGAATCACACCAGGCAATTGCCATCCTCCTGTCGATTGCTGATGTTTTCCGATGGCGTGCTCGACCTGTTGCCGGGTGCTAATAATGATGACAAGCTGCGCAGACTGACCGGCAGCATCTGCACACCTGAGCGCTCGGTGGATGAGATCATCGAAAATCTCTCCATCCCGGATGATCAGGTATTGCCCGATGACCTGACCATACTCAAGATTGAGCGCAGGAGTGACTGAGCCATGCAGGATCAGATTTTTTTTACCCGCCATGAAGGCGTCTGCTATTTCAAACTCTGCGGTGAGTTGCGCTACACCCTTGCGAGCGGTCTGGATGATCTGATTGAACGGCTGTTCAAGCAGGATGAGATAGCCTGCTCACAGGTGGTGATTGATTTGAACGAAGCGAGCTTCATGGACAGTACGCATGTTGGTCTGCTGGCCAGCTTGGCGCGCCATTGTTTGTCCCGCGGCCTGCCGCGCCCGACACTGTTCAGCACTCATCCCGAAGTGAATGAACTACTGATTAACCTCAATCTGGATCAGGTGTTCGAACTGGTGGCACAGCCAACCGATCAACAGGTCACCTTTGCTGCTGTTGATGAGGCGGATCATACGGAGCTGGATAAAGCACGGATGATCCTGCGGGCGCATGAAGCTTTGCTGGATCTGAATGATGCTAATCGGGTGGCGTTTCAGCCGGTGGTGGATATGCTGCGCAAGGATGTCAGTGACAAAGAGGAGTGATGACTCCTGAGCTATAATCAGTAGAAGAGTACAGTAAAGAGTGCAACAAAGAGTACGGCAAAGAGTTCAGTGCGGGCTCAGCAGGCCCGACGCACGCGCCTGCTCATTCAGCCAACGGCGCAAAATTTGTATCCCCGGCTCCTGACGACGGCTGCTTTTATAAGCGACATAGAAGCGATCATGGGTTTTCATGATATGTGTCGGCAGCATCACCAGATCATGGTCTTCCGACGGGATATACATATAGTCATTAGTCAGCGCGATGCCCTGATGGTGCCGGGCAGCTTCCAGCGTCAACAACATATGGCTGAAATGCTGATAGCGCGTCGACTCGGGAAGGTGGGTGCCAGCCTCCTGAAACCAGCGTCGCCAATCCTCTCCCTTTTCTCCGAAAATACTGTAAGTCGACAGCAGCGGCAGGCGCTTAAGATGCTCAGCCGAGATGCTCTCCGGCTCCATGCTGCTGATGAGTCCCTGCTGCAGAAGATCGGCACACAAACGTTGCCAGAGCGTGCGGCTGCAGACAGGAAACAGGCGCTCGGAATAGATCAGATCGAATGTGAAACCACGCTGCTCATGCTGCAAAGTGATGAAACAGTCTGATATGCGATCCGACAACTGGGGCTCGGCACTCATCATCTCCAGCGTCAGGTTAAGCTGCGGATACTGGCGCTGTAGTCCCGGCAGGCGCGGAATCAGCCAGCGCACTGCAAAGGAACTGAACAGAGCCAGCCGCACCTGCATATCCTCATGTCCTTGTAACTGCTCACTGGCACGCTCTATTTGTGACAGAGCCGAAGCGATGGTTTCAAAGTAACTCTTGCCCTCTTCGGTCAGGCTCAGATAGCGCCCGTTGCGCACAAACAGCGCTTCGCCCAGATAATCCTCCAGCAAGCGAATCTGATGGCTTACGGCACTCTGGCTGATATGCAGCTCCTGTGCGGCACGCGAAAAGCTGTTCAGTCTGGCGACCGCCTCAAACACGGGCAGGGCTTTCAACGGAGGTAGTTTCATTATTCAAATAACTAATACTAAGATTAAAAATATCATTATACATGATACAAAGCGCTGTCTATAGTGATCACTTATCAGACCAATCGGTCAATTTTTTTGGAGGCGTAGATGTCAGGCAAGACAGTCACCAGTGCCATTATTCTGCTGATCATCGGCAACGCGCTGGCGGTATTTTCAGATGCGATTATCAAATGGCAAGGTGCCGATATTCCGGTATTCCAGTTCATCTTTATCCGTGCGCTCTGCACCCTGGGTTTTCTGCTGCCTTTTATTGGCAAGATTGATCGAGACAACCTGTTTGCCGGTAGCAAGGTACATCTGGTGCGCTCGCATCTGAGTCTGTTCGGCATTTACTGCATGATTATTGCGCTGAACACACTTCCTCTGGCGACGGCCAATGCGCTCTTCTATTGCGCACCCTTGCTGGTGATGGTTTTTTCGGTGGTGTTTTTCCGTGAAAAGCTGACCACGCTCTCCCTGGTAGCAGTGGTCAGCGGCTTTTTTGGCATCATCGTTATTCTCAGGCCGCTTGAGATCAATTGGGCCAGCCTCAGTGCACTGGGCGTGGCGCTTTCACTTGCCACGGGCGCTGTGCTGATCCGTAAGCTGCCGAAAAAACAGACACTGGTGCACAGCATGTTCATCAGCCATATCTATGTTCTGCCAGCCAGTCTGGCACTGGCGATCTGGGAAGGACATGCCTGGGTACCGGCTCTGTGGTTGACGGCAATAGGCTCTTCGCTGTTCATCATGGCCTACCATATGACCGTGTTGCTGGCGTATCGCCATGTGCCAGCCAATCAGGTCACCAGCGCTGAATACACGGGTCTGTTGTCAGCTCTGGCGGTCGGCTGGCTCTGGTTCCAGGAGTTGCCGGATATCTGGTTTATTGCAGGATCGGTGATGATTGTCGGGCCGCTGGTGCTGATCGGATTGCAGGAGCGTCGGCGTACCCGCATGCTGCTGCGACCGACCCCGGGAGCGAAGAGCTCCAGTGCTACCTGAGTGATCGTGCACAAAAAAGGCCGGCAATTTGCCCGGCCTTTTTTACGTTGGGTGTTCAGACCCAAACAGGATTTACACCTTCACTTTGTAGCCGGTTCTGAAGATCCAGCCGATGATGCCCACGCAGGTCAGCATGAACAACAGAATCATGCCCAGGCTCAGTCCGACATTGACATCCGCTACACCATAGAAACTCCAGCGGAAACCGCTGATCAGATACACCACGGGATTGAACAGAGTGATGGTCTGCCAGACGGGCGGCAGCATGCTGATGGAATAGAAGCTGCCCCCGAGAAAGGTCAGCGGCATGATCACCATCATCGGCACGATCTGCAGCTGTTCAAAGCTGTTTGCCATGACACCGATGATAAAGCCGAAAAGACTGAAGGTAATGGCAGTCAGAATCAAAAAGCCCAGCATCCAGAAGGGGTGCGCGATGGAGTAGTCGACAAAGATGCGTGCCGTGGCGAGTATGATCAAGCCCAGCAACAGCGACTTGGTGGCGGCTGCTCCCACATACCCCATCACGATTTCGATTGCCGATACAGGTGCTGACAGTATCTCGTAGATCGTGCCCGAGAATTTCGGCATATAGATACCGAAGGATGCATTGGAGGTGCTCTCGGTCAGCACCGTCAGCATGATCAGGCCCGGCACGATAAAGGCTCCATAGCTGATCCCGTCGATCGCTACCATGCGCGAGCCAATGGCCGAGCCGAAGACGATGAAGTAGAGCGATGTCGACAGAACAGGGGATGCGATGCTCTGCATCAGCGTACGCCAGGTGCGCGCCAGTTCGAAAAGATAGATCGCCTTGATAGCGTAGATGTTCATGCTGTTTCCTCCAGCAGGCCGACAAAGATATCTTCCAGTGAACTCTGAGTGGTGTGCAGATCGGTGAACTCGATCTCCAGATCCTCAAGCTTGCGCAGCAGATTGACGATCACCTTATGCTCACTGTCGGAGTCATAACTGAAAATCAACTGGTACTGATCCTCTGATAGCTGCAAGCTGTAATTATGCAGCTCTGCAGGGATTGTCGGCAGGGGGTGCTGCAGCTGCAGGGTCAGTTGCTTCTTACCCAGTTTCTGCATCAGGCTGTTTTTATCCTCCACCAGCACGATTTCACCCTTGTTGATCACTCCAATGCGGTCGGCCATATCCTCAGCCTCCTCAATATAGTGGGTGGTCAGAATGATGGTGACGCCACTGTCACGAAGGCGTCGGATCATCTGCCACATATCCCGGCGCAGCTCGACATCGACCCCGGCTGTCGGCTCATCCAGAAACAGTATGTCGGGTTGATGCGACAGTGCCTTGGCGATCAGTACGCGACGCTTCATACCGCCCGACAAAGTGATGATCTTGTTGTTGCGCTTGTCCCACAGGGATAGATCGCGCAGCAGTTGCTCAAGATACGCAGAGTCACGCGGTTTGCCGAACAGGCCGCGGCTGAAGGTGACGGTATCCCAGACGGTCTCGAAAATACTGACTGACAGCTCCTGAGGGACCAGACCAATGCGCTGGCGTGCCTGTCTGTAGTCTCTGACAATATCCATGCCATCGACCAACACTTGGCCTTCGCCCGGGTTGACGATACCGCAGATCACACTGATCAGCGTGGTCTTTCCGGCGCCGTTGGGACCGAGCAGCGCAAAAATTTCACCGCGCCTGATTTCCAGGTCGATATTTTTCAATGCCTGAAAGCCACCGGGGTAGATTTTGTTGAGCTGTTTAACCTGAATAATGGGTTGCATCTCTCCTCCATAAGTTGCATTTGAGCACGGGTGCTCAAAATTGGTGTTAAGTATACTGCCATGAGACCGCTGATTGATCATTTGTGCCAGTCATGCTAGAAAAACATGCTGACTTGGGGTTAATTGCCACACGAAAAATATCATAATAGCTGAGCACAACGGGGTGGGCTTGTTTGAGTCGGGCGGAAATTGATCAACAAGGATACGATTGCACATGACACGACCCATTTTGCCATCCACTACAGCCTTGCAGTGCTTTGAGGCGGTGGCTCGCCACCTCAGCTTCACCCGTGCGGCAGATGAGCTGTTTCTGACGCAGAGTGCGGTCAGCAAACAGGTGGCGCAGTTGGAGGAATTGCTGCAGCATCAGTTGTTCAGTCGCGCTCGGCGTCATCTTAAGCTGACGCCTGCCGGTGTGCTTTATCTTGCTGAGGTGAACCGGATATTGAATCAGGTCGAGAGTGCATCGCGTTATATCCTCTCCTACGGCAGTGAGACCCAGGTACTGAAGGTAGCGACTCAACCCACCTTTGGTGCACGCTGGCTGATTCCGCAGCTACAGGGGTTCAATGATCAGCATCCCAATATACATCTGGATATCCTGAATCAGCTGGATCCTTTTGATCTGCAGCAGGGTAAAGCGGATATTCTGTTCTTTTTTGGTCAGGGCAGTTGGCCGGGCGCGACCTGTATTGAATTGTTTGGTGAAGAGGTGGTGCCAGTCTGTGCTCCCGGGTTGAGCCTTGCCGAGAGCATCGAAGAGGCACTGCAAAATGAGAGCCTGACGCTACTTCAGTGTACGTCACGCCCAGAAGTTTGGCAGGAGTGGTTTCAGTATCAAGGTCTGCAGATGCAGCAGAGCTATCAGGGGCCGCGCTTTGAAACCTTCTACATGTGTATCTGTGCCGCTCAGGCTCGTCTTGGTGTGGCCATGGTGCCGCGCTACCTGGTTGCTCAGGAGCTGGAGGAGGGGAAACTCGTCATTCCCTGGGGGAATGCTATGCCCAGTAGTGGTGCACACTATCTGGCGTTTCCTGAAAATGCAGGTGAAGTCCCTAAAATAAAGAATTTTATCACCTGGATTTTAGCGCGTGACGGGGTTGGTCGACATTGAATGGAGAATCTATTTAAATCGTAGTTCATAACTTTATGGAATGATAAGTCCATTTTTTTTCGTTTGAACCTGGCTCTTCTAACTGGTTTCATAGCACCCTGTTGATCCGTGAGATCATGAAACCCTAACTATCGTCTGATGCATCTGTAAGTTGTGTCGGACATGAGCCAGAGATTCACCATGACTGTATCTTCTACTTCCAGTACCCAATCCTCCAACTCTGGATTCGTCAGTCCTGATCTGATCAGAGCGCGCTTTGCCAGTGCCATGTCGACTCTGTACAAGACTGAAGTGCCTCTTTATGGCGATCTGCTGGAGCTTGTTGCCGATGCCAATCGTGTTGCGCTGGAGCGAGCCCCTTCACTGACAGAAAGCCTGATCAGTACTGGAGAGTTGCCGCGCATTGATGCGGAACGCCATGGTGCGATACGTGTCGGAACAGCAGAAGAACTGGCCACTCTGCGTCGGTTGTTTGCTGTTATGGGGATGTATCCGGTCGGCTATTATGATCTTTCTACTGCCGGCGTTCCGGTTCATTCAACCGCTTTTCGCCCGGTGAATGAAACATCGTTACAGCAGAACCCCTTCCGTGTCTTCACATCACTCCTGCGTCTTGAGTTGATAGAGGATAGTGATCTGCGTGAGCTGGCAAGCGAGACACTCAAGCGCCGGCAGATTTTCACCCCAGGCGCGCTGGCGCTGATCGAGCAGTGTGAGCAGGCGGGTGGGCTGAGTGCGGAGGATGCCGAATGTTTCGTGTCTGAGGCACTGGAAACCTTCCGTTGGCACCAGCAGGCGACAGTGAGTGCCGAGCTGTATGAGCGTCTGAATCAGCAGCATCGCCTGATCGCAGATGTAGTGGCATTCAAGGGTCCTCATATCAATCACCTGACACCGAGAACGCTGGATATCGATAGTGTTCAAGCACATATGCCATCGCGTGGTATCAAGCCCAAGGCTGTCATTGAGGGACCACCATCACGTAAGTGTCCGATTTTGTTGCGCCAGACCAGCTTCAAAGCGCTGCAGGAGGAGGTCTCCTTTGTCGATGAAGAAGGGCGGTTGCAGGCAGGCAAGCACACGGCACGTTTTGGTGAAATTGAGCAGCGCGGTGCGGCGCTGACTGAAAAAGGCCGGGCTCTGTATGATCAGTTGCTGGCTCAGGTGCGTGATGTGATCGGTGGTGCGCCGCACGAAGGCAATGCCGATGAATATGCCGAAGTGCTGGCTTCGGTGTTTGCTGCCTTCCCCGATGATTATGAGATGCTGCGTCAGCAGGAGCTGGCCTGGTTTCGCTATAGTGTGACAGAGCTGGGGCTGGCCAATCGCGATAATATCGAAGCTTCAGATACATTGGACGGACTGATTCAGGTGGGCTATATCCGCTTCGATCCGTTGGTGTATGAAGATTTTTTGCCAGTCAGTGCTGCGGGAATTTTTCAGTCAAACCTGGGTGATGATCTGCGCGAAGAGTATCGTGCGCGCTCCAGTCAGGCTCAGTTCCAGCATGCACTCGGAAGCTCGGTACTGAATGAGTTGGAACTTTATCAGGATGCGCAGCAGAATTCATTGCAGGTGTGCGCCGAGCAGTTGGGGCTTGCTGAATTGTTTGTCGCGGCTTGAGCAAGGAAAGCTAGAGCTGAGCGGCATCGCTACAGAGCACCCGATCATGGGTGCCCTGTATGACTTCACCAACAATCCAAACCGCATATGAGAGGATGCATCACTGAAATGAGGTGGTGGCATAGCGATGTCCATGGCGACGCGTTACTACCTCCCCTGTCCGATACTATGAACCATGAAATTGATCAATTTATATTTGCCAAAGGGAGGGTAAGGGATGTTAGAATCCCCCCGCCATCGCACATGCGCACATGCTGACCGTTCAGGTAGCATGTCGGACGTGTGGGTAAGATAAAGTCTGCGGAGTTGCAGGCGTGAATGGACCTTGAAAGGAGTTCAAGATGCTGATGGAGCTGACAGTTATCAGCGAACAGCAATCGCAGCTGAAAGACAGATGTTCAATCCAGTTGGAAAACGAGCTGCTCTCGATCGGACGAGGGAGTGATAACCACTGGGTTCTCCCAGATGACAATCTGCACCTATCCGGCAAACATTGCATTGTCAGTCGCAAGAATGACAGCTTTATCATTACTGATCTGAGTACCAATGGTGTTTATTTAGACAGCCAGGAGACTCCGCTGGGGCGTGGTCGCAGCGCTGTACTGAAGCATGGTTCTCTGATTCGTATTGGTGATTATCAAATCAGTGTATCGATTGATCAGTTACCCTATGGTGAGTCGAGTACCAGTGTCTTTCATTCAGATGGATACACCGCTGGCGGCCTTGCTACTGCATTAGCTGATACCTCTTCAGCGTCAGCTGTCTCTACTTCGTCGGCCATTAAAACCTCTGATGATCATCTGAGTCCTGAGCGCGTCAGCTTGATGACGTCTCGATCCAAACCCCTGCCTGAGCTTCAGCCCGTATTACCGGATGACTGGTTCCTGACGATGGATTCTGATGGTCTCGAACCGAAGGAATCCCGGGATATTCCAGAGCCGCCTGAAGACAGATCAGATGTATTTGCACCAGCACCAGCACCAGCACCAGCAACTGTAAACGTCGAAGAAGAAACTGTTAGCGATCCAGTCCCACTTAAATCCGTGCATGTTGAAAATCGACAATCGGTGGCTACGGTTGTGCCTACTGTAAACGCTGATGCTGATGCATTATCCGAAACGGATCTGTTAAAGCGGATTCTGCTGACTGCCGGTCTTGACCCATCCCTGGTTAAAGACGCTCCGATGCTGGCTGATCGACTTGGCTTGCTGCTCAAGACCTTTGCCAATGGCATGATTCAGGCTTTGACAACGCGCTCACTGGTTAAGGGCGAGTTCCGTTTGCAGCAGACCATGATACAACCGACGGATAACAACCCATTCAAGTTTTCCCCGACGGGCCGTGAGGCCTTGAACATCATTCTGTTTTCAGAAGGGCAGGCCTATCAGTCGGGAAATAAAGCCATTGAAGAAAGTTATGCCGACATACAAGCGCATCAGTTAGCCATGATGTCAGGTGTGCAGGAGTCGTTGTTCAAGTTGCTGAATCGCCTTGATCCAGAGTCATTAGAGCAACAGTTTCAGCGCAAGCCGCGTCATTTTACTGGGTTGCCAGGTATGAAGAAGGTGAATTGCTGGGAAGAGTACAAAGAGTTCCATGAAACCTTGAAGGCAAGCATGTCGGATGATCTGCAGGGATTTTTTATCAAGGAATTTGGTATGGCGTATGAAGGTCAGCTCAAAAAGCTTAACCATGAAGCTTAGCCTTCGTTGGCTGATGTTAGGGTTGTTCAGCTTACTTTCAGGCTGCAGTGCGCTGGATACAATACGTAGTATCAGTAGTCAGGAGGGCAAGTTTTTTGTCAGTGTCGACCTGGTGGCAGCTGAATACCTCAATCCGAATCTTTTGAATAAGTCCTTTCCAGTCGAAGTACAGGTTTTTCTGATGGAGCGTGATACGGACTTCATTCGCGCGGACTATTTCGAATTTCACAATCAACGCGCATCCAGTATCACGGATCTGGCAAAAGGGGTCGTGATCCGGCCAGGTACAAATGAAACGATATTGTTCGAAATTGACGAGTATGTGCGTTATGTCGGTGTCGTGGCCGCGTATCAGGATATTGATAATGCCGTATGGCGTGATGTTGTTCAAATCGGGGATGGCCGCGGGTTTATAGGCAAATACCTGAACTTGAATAACCATGTTCAGTTACGTGTGAATCTAGAAGGCAAAGTGGTTGCGTTCGAGAAATAAAGAGAAGGATTTCGATGAGTTGGCATAAAAAGGTTGCTTGGACTGAAGGGATGTTTATTCGCCCGCAGCATTTTCAGCAGCAGGACCGTTATTTTGAAAAACTGATCAATCTGAAGACCACTGCACTGAGCGGATACGCATGGGGTATTACCAACCTTTCATTTGATGAAGGGGCATTGAAAATTGGAAAAGTGCTGGTTAGAGAGTGCAGTGGTATTTTTGAGGATGGCACGCCGTTCGAAATGCCCGGTACTGATACTCTGCCAGATGCATTGGATATCAGCGAGCTGCAGGAAGGTGATCGAATCAACCTGTGTCTGCCATTGTGGAAGAATGGCAGTGTTGATATGGATCGGATGCAGAGGACTGCCAGCAATGCACGTTTCAGGATCGAGACCCATCAATTTACAGATGTTGTGGCAGACACCAACAGTTCTGCAGACATTGAGGTCGCACATAAGAAAATTCGGCTACAGTCTGAGCGTCTTACGCATCAGCAGAATACCGTTATTCCGATAGCGCAAGTGCACTCTGTGGCTGGTGATGAGATTCGCCTGGACAAGGGTTTTATTCCACCTACGTTATTTGTTTCTGCGGAACCCAATCTTGCAGGGTATGTTCGAGAAATTACCGGGCTTCTATCTTTGCGAAGCCAGCTCTATTCACAGCGCATCCTTAATGCCGGGACAGAGGCTGCTGCAGACATATCTGATTTGATGCTGTTGCAGATTACCAATCGTTATAAAGTCATGTTTGAGCATTTTGGTCGGTTACGCGGATTGCATCCACTGGACTTCTACGATCAAGGGCTCAGCCTTGCTGCCGAACTGTCCACCTTTACAGCAGAATCCCGCATGTTGCGGGAAATGCTTGGCTATAACCATCGAGATCTCAAGTGCTGCTTTGATGAGCTGATGTTGGAATTGAACCGTTCACTGAATACCTTGCTGGAGCAGAATGCTTATCGCATAGAGCTTGAAGTGAAAAACTATGGTGTTCGAATCGGCGTGATTCCGGGTGAAGAGTTGAGTGAACGCTCCTATGTGCTGGTTGTGTCTTCAGGTTTGCCCAAGGAAGCATTGCGTAGCAAGTTTCCGACACATCTGAAAATAGGGCCTGTTGAACATATCACCCAGTTGGTAAATCGACAGCTTCCCGGTATCCGGATCGAGCCGATGCCTGTGGCACCCAGACAGATTCCTTACCAGGGCGGAGCTGTCTACTTTGAGCTTCAAGCGCAGGGGCGTTTATGGGAGGCCATTCGGGCTAATCGCGCAATTGCACTGCATATCGGTGAGCAGTTTCCTGAGCTGAAAATGGATCTTTGGGCGATTAAACAGTAATACAGGGAAGTTGTATGGGATTTAGTGGTGATAGAACGGTCATGATACCGACACCGGGAGGACGGGGCCAGATAGAATCTGAACAGCCTCGGCCTGCGCGTACTGTCGAATCTGTGATGACGATAGAGGAGATCTCATCGTTGAGCAGTGGTCTGAATCTGCTTGAAAATGCCGCATTTGAAATTCTGGCCCTGCTACCGTCGATCCGTAATTACGAAACACAGTTGAGTCCTGAAACACTTAAAATCAGACTCATTGAGTTGATTAAGGCGTTTGAGAAAAAAGCCTATGAAGCCAATGTGGACTCCAAGGATATAGAAATAGCGCGCTATCTGCTGTGCTCCACGGCAGATGAGTTTGTGTTGAATACCCCCTTGGGGGAAAAAAACAACTGGAGCCGACATAGCCTGCTGAGTTATTTCCATGCGGAAACCTGGGGTGGTGAAAACTTTTTCGTTATCCAGGGTAATCTTGAAAAAAATCCTAGGAAAAACATTGATCTGCTTGAGTTGATTTATATCTGTCTGGCGTTGGGGTTTGAAGGGAAGTTTGCCATAGAGCCAGACCGTGGAAGTAAATTGCTGGAGCTGAAAAATGGTTTGTATCGCACGATCATACAAATCCGTGGCGCAATACCCAAGCCAATCTCCATCCACTGGAAGGGTGAAGAGGTTGTAGCGGAAAAAATTCGTAACACCCTGCCTCTCTGGGTGCTTTCTGCATTTCTGCTCGCCTTGTTGTGTGTCGTGTACTTCTATCTGCTCA
This sequence comes from Nitrincola salilacus, assembly GCF_046271865.1. Taxonomy (NCBI): domain Bacteria; kingdom Pseudomonadati; phylum Pseudomonadota; class Gammaproteobacteria; order Oceanospirillales; family Oceanospirillaceae; genus Nitrincola; species Nitrincola salilacus. Next base: position 3,812,561 of record NZ_CP176580.1, on the reverse strand, counting down.
TCCGGGTGAATGATCAGTCCAGCTACTCATTGTTGAATGCTTCGCGAACGCTGACCGAGCAGCACGGCGATTTTCAGGTACAAGTACCGGATCTGGACGAGTCTGTAATGGCTCGGGTCAGTCGATTATTGGAGCGTGAGGTCGAGCGGCGGCAAGTGAGCCTGAATGATCGAAATAATCAGATCCGTATCGTTATTAATACAGACCAGCTGTTTCGCTCTGGCAGTGCAGAGGTAGAGCGGGATTATGCGGCATTACTCAACCATATCGGTATTGCGCTGATGGATGTGGAAGGGAAGGTCATTGTTGAAGGTCATACAGATAGTAATCCCATCAATACCCTCCGGTTTCCTTCCAACTGGCATCTATCCCAGGCACGTGCTGAGCAGGTTAAGGGTGTGTTGGAGCGTGCGGGGAATGAGCAGGGACGGTATAGCATAGATGCGAAGGCGGATACCCAGCCTGTTGCTGGCAATGATACAGCGGATGGTCGAGCCCAGAATCGACGGGTAGAACTGGTCTTGTTACCGAATTCGGAATGGCGTTGATGATAGGGAAATCAGCATGAGGGTGTTTCAGGGAATGGCCAAAAATCTGGGTGGCCTTTTGGGGTTGGTTGCTTTGCTGTTGTTGTCGGCAATCATCTGGTTTGTGCTACCCGCTCTATCTATGGGCAACTCCAACCCTTTCCAGTCTGCACTGGCGCGCGGGAGCATGATTTTCACCATGTTCGCGTTTGCGCTCGTTTATAAGGCCAGAACCTGGGTGTTAGCCAGAAGGCGTAATGAACAACTGGGTCAGGGTATGGTTCAGAACGCCTCCGATAAACAAAGCGATCAGACAGACAAGGCTGATGAGGCAGAGTTTAAAACCAAGTTTGAAGATGCGGTCCGTTTACTGAAAAAGCAGAAACGACCAGGTATGGGTGGAAACTACCTGTATAGCCTTCCATGGTATATGTTGATCGGCCCGCCAGGGTCCGGAAAAACCACTGCTTTAATCAACTCAGGTCTGCACTTCCCACTGATGGATCAGTTTGGTGCATCGATTCGTGGTGTCGGTGGAACCAAAAACTGTGATTGGTGGTTTACCGATCAAGCCATTCTGGTGGACACTGCGGGTCGTTTCACCACTCAGGATAATCAGGAAGCAAGAGACAAAAAAGATTGGAATACATTTTTGTCTCTGCTGGCAAAGTATCGAAAGCGTAAGCCGATTAATGGAATTGTAGTGGCCTATAGCATCGAAGATCTGGTTCGCAAAGACGAAGCGGATATTGTTGCGGACGCTTATCTCATCAAAAAAAGGATCTATGAACTCTACGATAAATTGAAAATAGAGTTTCCTGTCTATCTGGTGTTCACCAAACTGGATCTGTTACCCGGATTTGAGGAGTTTTTTGGCCATCTGGACGGCGAAGGCAGAGACCAGGTCTGGGGCGCAACTTTCAAAATGGCAGATCGGAAGGATGATCCGGTCAGTCGTTATTTGATAGAGCATAAGCTGTTGACTGAGCGTTTGCAGATCAAAGTGCTGGATGGCCTGAGAAACGAAGTCGATATCAACAAACGTGACAATATTTACCTGTTTCCACGCATGGCGGCAGCTTTACAGGATCGTATCAGTCTGCTTCTTGATACCAGCTTCAAACCAACGCGTTTTGAAACTAATCTGATGCTGCGCGGGGTGTACTTTACCAGCGGCGTTCAAGATGGATCAGTACTGGAAAAAGTCATCAGTGGATTATCTGCGCACCTTGGCCGTACCCGTAATACGGATGGACGAAAGGGCAAGAGTTACTTTATCAGGGACTTGTTGAATGAGGTCGTTTTCAAAGAGGCGGGACTGGCTGGCCATAATGCTCGGTTTGAGAAAATTCGCTCGATGTTGTATCTGGGCTGCTATGGTGTCCTGCTGGCTACAAGTATTGGTCTGATAGCTTTTTGGTACCATAACTTTAACCAGAACACCAAGCAGCTCAAATATTTCAATGAAGCAGTCGCTGAAGTGGAAGCGCAGCGTCAAATGCTTCTGGAGACTGATCATGATATTGAGCATATTCTACCCATTCTGAATAAGACACGAGATATACCCTTCGGCTATAGCCATCAAAATTCAGGGCGGCTCTTCATGTCAGGTTTTGGCTTGAACCAGACAGGGAAAATGCATTCGGAGTCTGTCCGGTTATATGAACGTGCACTGATCAATCTGCTGCTGCCACGGTTGGTATTTCATCTTGAAGATCGGATGGTCCGCAAGGACGAAGGGCTGTTTGATGATTTGAAATTTTATCAGATACTGGGCGGTCAGCTTGAAATGGACCCAGCCTTTATCAGTCGTTATATCCAATCTTACTTCCGTCACTACGACGTTGCTTCACGCGAGGCCCTGGACGAACATGTCCAGCAGCTGATCGGCTTGCTGCCAAAGCATTATTACCCATCATTGAATACCGAGCTGATTGAGCATGGCCGTCGGAGTTTATTGCAGCAACCGGTATCCTCAAGGTTGTTGAAGCAGATGGAGTCACATGCCGCCAATGATCCCGTCAGTCAGGGGTATCGATTATTGGATCTGGTCGGCAATAACGGCGTGCTGATATTCGCGGTAGAAGGCAAAAGCATGCAGGAGACTCTGATAGAAGGGCTATATACCCGAATCGGAGCTCAGCGATATTTTGCGCAACAGTCGGGTTTTCTGGATAGAGTGCTGAAGGAAGATGCCGCAATATTAGGGTATGACCAGGCACTTGCAGAGCGTTATAAGGCTGAGCTTTTCAGGCAGTACTTGCAGCAATATCAGCAAGTCTGGCTCGATACACTGCATGCTATCCAACTGGATAATGTTGAAGATGTTCAGGCAAAAGCCCGTGCCATTGATGTGCTGATCAGTGAGTCTTCGCCTATCAGGCAGCTACTCGGTATTGTCAGAGCAAATACGGAATTTTCTACATTCTTCAGCTCAGTGAGTGAAGCTGCCAAGCCATCGAATGATCAGCAGGGAGCTGCTTCAATGGCTGTGCTGAGCGATGATCTACTGGCGCTGATGTCGTTGGAAGTGCTACCGGTCTTTGCCCAGATTAACCGTTATTCCATCTCTACAGATGAGAATGAGCCTGAAAGACTTACTGCACTTTTTTCTCAGTTGGATACCTTGAAAATCTTCTTGCAGGGATTGCAGCACTCAGTGAATGCAGAGCGCTCAGCCTGGATGCGTGCCAGTAATCATCAGGGAATGAGTGAAGTGATCACACAGCTGGAGATGGATGTAGCCAGCATGCCCAGGCCCTTATCAACCTGGCTCGCTCAGTTGCTGGACTCTGCTAAAGCGGAGACAGGTTCTCAGGCGCGCAGTTATGTCCAAAACCAATGGGCGAGCAATGTAGTACCAGTCTGTCGCGACATGATCGAAGGGCGGTACCCCTTTGCAACGGGTGCCTCACGAGAAATAACCATGAGAGATCTGGCAAGTTATTTCGCTGCTGGTGGCATTGTTGATGAGTACTTCGAAACCTATTTATCGTCTTACGTGGACCGCTCCCGCTCTCCATGGCGATGGCAGCAAGTGACAGGATTTGAGTCAGCCGGCGTGAATACGTTGCTCAGGCAAGTTGAGCTGAGCAATAGGATACAGAATATGTTTTTTGGTCCAGGCGGGAACACACCATCTCTGAGTTTTGAGCTGGTCCCGCGTGATGTTGATCCGGAAATACTGAAAATATCCCTGGTGATCGACAATGAAGAGATGAGTTATGCACATGGTCCTAAGCTGGGCCGACGCTTTGACTGGCCATCAGCTAATCTAACGACTCAGTCCTTCTCCCGGTTGGTTATAGAAACGTCCAAGGATACTGAGGCCATCACTGAACGTGGGGACTGGTCATTGTTCAGACTGTTTGATCATGGTCGTATGACCCGTCTTGACAGTGAGCGTTATCTCATCGAGTTTTCGACTCGTTCAGGTCATCGCTTTAATTTTGAGCTGGTTGCGGGAAGTGTCTATAACCCGTTTGACGCCAATCTATTCAAGTCAATCAGGTGTCACTAATGGGCTTCAATATCGCAGTCTATGGCAAGTTGCCGGCACATTCAGATTATGTGTTGCTGAACTTTCCTGCCGCAGTTGAAACGGAACTGCACCAATGGTCGGTACGGGTGTTGTCTGAAACCGAGCATGCGTTAGGGCGGGAGCAGTGGTTGCAAGCCTTCCTTAAAGCCGATCCTTGCTGTTTTGTATTACACGCGAAATGCCCGGACTCAGTATCCATTTATGGTGTCATGATCCCGAGTGTTGATCGTGTTGGGCGTTACTTTCCGCTGTTCAGCGGCCTCTTGATCAAGGGGCATGCCGACTTCTCTAAACTGGATAAGCAGCTGTTGAGCCAGGCCATGCAAGTGGTCCTTGATGAGCAGATTGAAGCCTTGCATGGTCGCAAGCAGGTAGATCTTCTCTTTGATGCTTTGTTGTCAAAGCCTGTCATTGCTGAGTTCGCAGCTGCACTGGACAGATGTCCATCCATGACTCCCGGCAGGATTGATACGAAGTCAGATCCGGACACAATTGCATACTCCTGCTGGTGGGAGTTCGATCGTCCGGAGCGGTTGTATAACACGGCGGGTATGCCGCCTGTCGAATACTATCAGTCGATTTTAACCAGGGAACCGGTAAGACATGAGTGATAAAGCGATGCATTCAATAACCCAGCCTGGAGAAAGGGGCATCGATGATCGCTGGGTCAGCGTTAGCGAAAGTATTACGGGACCGGTAAGGCAGAACAATGAGGACCGAATCTACGCTGATGATCTTCTGGGCCTTTGGTGTGTGGCTGATGGGATGGGTGGACATCTTGAAGGAGGTGTTGCCAGCAGTTTAATCACCCAGTCACTGGAAGATCTGCAGGCAGAGCAGGTCGACTCTGTCGATGCGTTTATCAACAAACTGATTGATTTACTTAAAAAGACAAATCAGATCATTTTTTCAATATCGAATGAAATGTTTGAGTCAAAACAAATCATTGGCTCAACATTTATCATCCTGGTGTTGTTTAAGGACCGGGGCTACGTGCTTTGGGCGGGTGACAGTCGTTTATATCGGATGCGGGACGTCTATTTTGAACAGGTGACCGTTGATCACACCCAGTATGAAGCACTGAAAAGCCAGCATCTTCTGGATGAAAGCGCTGCTGCAAATGCTCAGACCCATCCGGCAAACCATATACTGACGCGGGCAATGGGTGTCCAGGAAGAGCTCGAATTTGAAATGTTGGAGATTGATGTTCTGGCCCAGGACGTTTTTCTGCTGTGCTCTGACGGGCTCTACAACGTAATTGACCAGATGGAGATGGGGAAGTCACTTTATTACGCAGATGACTACGCGTCAGCTCTTGAAACCCTGATCAATTCTGCCGTACTCAGGGGCGCAACCGACAATGTCAGTGCAGTGATCGTGGGGAAGGCAGATGCTTAGAACAGGCTTACTATTGATATGTGGATCGCTCATGCTGATCGGTTGTACTTCTGGAAATCAGCAACCAGAACCGTTGATGACAGTTGAGGTAACCAGTGAAGCAGAGCTGATGGATTTCTACAAAGGTTTGCATCAGGTGGGTGTGCGCCTGTTGACAGAAAATGCAGGTGAAGGAGGTCGTGCGAATCTGCAGCATTTCAGTGACTTGTACTTCTCAAATAACGAGCAGGTTGCTTTGAAACATCTGCGTATGTCTCTATTTGCGGATCCCTTTAATGATGACAGCAAGGCGGTTGCTGCTCAACTGGAGTCAACTGATCTGTTTGGTTTGCTGAGCTCCCCGATGAGCAGCGAAGGGGTTCGGCGAATCACCATTGGTGTGGATGAGTCACTTCCTGATGTATCTGAGCGAGTCTATGGCAACAGGCATTATGGCGTGCTGCTGCAGCGCTACAATGCCCAGTTTAACTCTGATTATCAGGAATCACGACTGCTCTACGTACCTGATTTGAACCAGTTGCCGGTCTTGGGACACTACCATCAGCCAAGCACAAATACACGCAGAACATCGCCCCCTGCCGTCCGTGCCAACTCCACATCAAGACAGATTACTCAGAGGCAACCTGAAATTGCGTCGGCAACATCCTCTGATCCGGTAGAGGCACAGGTACGTGAGGAAACCAGCCAGAGTTCTGATCAGACAATTTCGTTAGAACCTGCTCCCCAGCCTCTGACACCACAGCAATTACATCAGCGCGGGCAGTCAGAGGCTGCTTATCGAGTGCTGCGAGCTCAACCTGATTCTGAGCGGGACCAGCAACTGTTCGAGCACCTGCGAGAAACACTTGTGGAGGTGTCTTACCGTGAGGGTGTCAGCCATTTTCACGCTCAAGAGGTACGCGATGCAATCGAAAAATTTCAGCAGGTGCTGAACATAGAGCCGGAACACCAGCGTGCCCGGCAGTATATGGAAAGAGCAGCGCGTCTTGATGCGCGTTTGAGTGATATTGAATCGTAGGTGGGATGAGATGAATACAGCTGAATTGATTGCCAGCCGCCGAATGACCCGGAAACTCTCCGGTATTCTGCAGCAACGCCTGGAAGTGTATCTGTCCTGCCTGACAGGTTCCTTTTCTCCGGTCAGTGTATTGGGGAAATATATCAATGGTCAGGGCAAGACAAATGTGACCAATGATGATCTGGCGTTCAACCTTATCCAGGAACGCTATATGGCTGTTGCGTCAGAGGAGCCTTTTAACCTCAAAAAAGCACTGTCGGCTCCGGTTGATGTGTATTCACATACGCCAAGTCTATACAAGTTTGGCTATGAACGCGTGATAGAGGATGAACATGCTGAGCTTCAGCAATTTGATATTTTGTCCCCGAACCGCTGGATTCTTGGTTATACGGGCTTTGATTTACGTGACTTCAGAGATCAGGTGCAGCAACGCAAAGCGATAGAAGGTAATCGTCTGGAAGACTATCTGTTGCATTATCTGCTGATACACCAGGTTATGGAATCAAACCCGAAACTGAATACGCTGCTCAGTGATTTGAATATTCGCGTGGAAGAGGTTCGCCTGGCTGGCCTGGGCAATCTGCCTTTTGTCATGCTGACGGCTGAGATTGACAGTTTTCTTCCGCAAGACAGCATTATTCTCGAGGTCAGCAGTGTGTCTGGCACCAATCAATTCGAAGAACTGATCGATACGCAGTCAGTAAAAGAGCAACGCAGTACGTTGCGAGTGCTGGTTGAATCGCTTTCGTGAATAAATGGAATCAGGACGGCTATATGGACATGCGAGTATTACAGCAGCCGATATCGGATGAAATGCCACAGGGTGAAGATCTGCGTACCGGCAATTGGGCTGAGGAGTATCAGTTATTAAAAGATCTGCGCAATGCTCTGAGAAACGAAGAACGTCAGGCCCTGAGTATTGAGGATATTTATGCGGGTTATACGGGTTGGCGTCCCTTGTTTGAACGTGCAACCAGGCTGCTCGAAGTAGGTAGTAAGGATATTGAAGTCGTTGCCTGGATGATTGAAGCGTCTATTCGACTGGAAGGCTTTCCTGGATTAGCGCAAAGCCTGGAGTTGCTGCATCAGTTGCTGGTTCGATACTGGCCGGATCTCTATCCAAAGGATGAAGATGGCTTCGAATCGACGCTATTTCCTTTAACCGGCCTTAACGGAATATCCTCTGAAGGCGCTTTGATCATGCCGTTACGCATGGCACCTCTTTTTCCTCAAGGCCAGAGTATTTCATTACTGGACTGTATCAAGGCATTTGAAGTATCTGAGACCAAAGATCCCCAGAAAAAAGAAGCGCTGAAACGTAAAGGGCTACCGGATTATGAGCTGTTGCGCTCTCAAACAGCCCAACTTGGCAATGATGTGCACCGAGTAGCTGTGAATACACTTCAGCGCTGTCTGGACAGTTTTGTAAAGATTGATGCTTATCTCTATGAACAATGTGGACTTGAATCACCGCCGTCATCCCTGATCAAAGGGCTGCTTCAGGAAGCGCTGGACCGGGCCATTCATCTGTCTGGGTTGACCTCTGTTTCCGACCTTTCAGATGCAGAAGTATCTGCGGAGCCAGCCATGCCTATTGATTCAGGATCGCAGTCAGCTTCGTTTTCTGGACAGCCATTTAATCCGGATGCATATCGTCCTGCGAGCCGTGATGAAGCATTTGTCCTGATTCGAAAACTGATTGTCTTCTTCAAAGAGACTGAACCGCATTCGCCCATTGCCTACAACCTTGAACGCATCAATCGGTGGGGGGATTTAAGTTTACCAGAATTGATCGGTGAGCTGATTACAGACGACAGCGCTCGCGCAAACTTCAACAAGATCACTGGTGTCGAAGTGATCAAAAAATAAGGGAATATCATTATGAATGAAAGTATTCACAAAAAGCTGGAAAGGGTCCGCAAACCAAGGGTTCATATCAAATACGATGTGGAAACCGAAGGCGCAATGGTAGAGAAAGAGCTGCCGTTTGTGATGGGGGTCATGGGCGATTTCACTGGTAATTCGACGACGGCCAAGAAGCCGCTGGTGGAGCGTAAATTCATCCAGATTGATCGAGATAACATCAATGACGTGATGAGGAAAATGGAGCCCGGTTTGAGTTTGAAAGTCAAAAACACTCTGGCCGATGACGATAGCCTCATGTCGGTCCATCTCAATTTCAAATCGATGGAAGATTTTGAGCCGGGTAATATTGTTGAGCAAGTTAAACCGCTGAAAAAGCTGTTGGATACTCGCAATAAACTGCGTGATCTTCTGACCAAGGCAGACCGGTCCGAGGAGCTTGAGTCGCTGCTGGAAAATGTACTGCAGAGTACAGATGAGGTGAGTCGACTGTCAGAACGTCTGAAAGGTGAAGAGAAAGGAGGCAACGATGAATCAGTTTGAGACACAAGGCAGTGCAGAGGCAAGGGTCGTTGAAGAGGGTGATATTCTTGAGCGAGTGATTTCTGCCACCAAGCAAACCAGTGCAGATGACACCCGCGACCTGATTCGGAATCTGGTTGATGAGGTGCAGGAAGGCACTGTGGTTTGGGATCGCAATATTGCTAAAACCATTAACCGTGCCATTGCTCAGATCGACAGCAAGCTCTCTTCGCAATTGGCAGAGATCATGCACGCGGAGGAATTTAAAAAGCTCGAGGGTTCCTGGCGCGGTCTCTCTTATCTGGTTTTTAACTCAGAAACCAATACAAACCTGAAAATACGTGTCTTGAATCTGAGCAAGCGTGAACTTTATAAAGATCTTGATCGGGCTGTCGAATTTGATCAGAGCGAAGCTTTCAAGAAAATTTATGAGGATGAGTTCGGTACACCGGGTGGCGAGCCGTTTGGTGCTGTGATCGGTGATTTTGAGTTCACTAATCATCCGGAAGACATTGAGCTGCTCGCGAAAATGTCCAACGTGGCTGCGGCGGCGTTCTGTCCGTTTGTCTCGGCTGCGGATCACAGCCTGTTCGGGCTGGAGAGCTGGAGTGAGCTGTCACGCCCTCGTGATCTGGAAAAGGTGTTTGACTCAAAAGAGTACATCAAATGGCGCAGCTTCCGTGGCTCAGAAGATTCGCGCTTTGTAAACCTGACACTTCCGCGTGCGCTGGCGCGACTGCCATATGGCTCGGAAACACTGACGATTGATGCGTTCAACTATGAAGAGGGGCTTAAAAGACCGGATGGCAAAGCCCTGCCCTTGGAGCACAATGACTATTGCTGGATGAATGCAGCCTACGTTATGGGTACACGGATGACCTATTCATTTTCGACAACCGGTTGGTGTACCTCAATTCGAGGAGCAGAAGGCGGCGGGAAAGTGGAAAATCTTCCAGCGCATATTTTCACCAGTGATGATGGAGATCTGGATCTGAAATGCCCGACCGAAATCGGTATTACAGATCGACGCGAAGCTGAACTTTCAAAGCTGGGCTTCCTGCCACTTTGTCACTATAAAAATACTGATTACGCGGTATTTTTCGGCGGGCAATCAACGCAGAAACCCAAGAAGTACGATCGCCCTGAAGCAACAGCCAATGCGGCGATATCAGCCCGTCTACCTTACATGATGGCCACCTCACGGTTTACGCATTACCTGAAAGTCATGGCTCGGGATAAGATCGGTAGCTTTATGGAGGCAGATGATGTCGAAGCCTGGTTGAATCGCTGGCTGATGAACTATGTTAACGACAACCCGAACTCCGGTCCGGAAATGAAAGCACGCTACCCGCTGAAAGAAGCCAAGGTCATGGTCACTGAGGTGCCAGGTCAGCCGGGATCTTACAATGTGGTTGCCTGGATGCGACCCTGGTTACAGTTGGAAGAACTGACAGTATCCATGCGTATGGTTGCTAAGATTCCACAGCTAGGGAAGGACTGATTCCTGGTGATTCACCCAATGGATGCCACCGGTTCTGCAGAGCGACTTAACGTCATGGCACAACGCCTGGCGGTAAGTCGCTGTATTGCCGATATTGATGAGCAGATCAGTCAGTTGCTCCATGAAATTACGGTGCACCCGGATTTTCAATCTCTGAAATCCGGCTGGTATGGACTAAGGTATCTGGTTGAGGGTACGTCAGCTACATCTGTTTCAGTACGTATGCTGGATATGTCCTACGCTGAACTGCTCAAGGATTTTGACTGTTCGATCGAGTTTGACCAGAGCCATCTGTTTCACAAGATCTACAGTCAAGAGTTTGGGACAGCGGGTGGCCGGCCTTATGGTGTTGTCCTCTGTGATCATCAGGTCAATTTACAGACCCAGGCGTCACTGAATACCTATATAGGTTACCTTCAGCATCTGGCCCAGATAGGGGCTGCAGCATTTTGCCCCTTTCTCCTGGGAGCACCCCCGGCATTACTGGACCTGGATGATTATGATCAGCTATCGGGACGAATCAATCTGGATACAACCTATCGCCAGTTAAAGTTCCTCAAGTGGAATCGTTTTCGTTCACACCTTGATACTCGCTTTATCGGGATGGCGCTGCCGAGGGTACTGATCGATACACCTGTTCATTTACGTTCTGACAGTGGTTTTATAGTCAGAGAGGCTCTGGCGACGCGAAGCTCAGGCTGTTTCACCTGGATGAGCCCGGTCTATTCACTGGGGCGCACATTAGCCAGTTGCTATGAAGCGACAGGGTGGCTTGCTGAGATCTGTGGTGTAAAAGAACATGGTGCAACGATCAATGAGAACGCCAGTGGATTCTCCAGCCTTGTGGATGATTATCCCTGTTTACAAACTGAGAAACTGGTACATGATGAGCTGTCACAGTCGTTGGCTGATTATGGATTCATCAGTCTGACAAGCACAACCAACAGTGCCAAAACAGTTGTGTATACAGCGCCGAGTGTGCATAACCCACCTGGTTATGATGATGACGCTGCTCAGCATAATGCTAGGTATGCCGCACAGCTTCAATATGTGTTGTGTGTCTCACGCTTTTCGCACTATCTGAAAATATTGATGCGAGACAAGGTGGGTAGCTTTACCTCAGTTGATGAGTGCCAGGCTTTTCTCAAGAACTGGCTGTTGAAATACGTTATGTCTACCAGTGATGCATCAGAACATTTACTGGCCAAGTATCCCCTGCGCGAAGCGCAAGTCAGCGTCTTCGAGTTGCCGGGTCAGGCTGGTGTTTTCAAATGTGTCGTCAGGCTGACACCCCATTATCAATTGGAATGTGTTGAAACAGAGTTACTGTTTTCAACGGATGTCGTGCGTAGCGGCTTAAGGAATGAGTGAGGAAAGTTATGGACAGCGTGTTAGGATTTTTTAACCAGGGAACACTTGATCGAGCTTTGTCACAGGCGCAGTTGGCGCTTAAAGCCAAGGCGGGTGATGAGGGGCTGAGATTTTTATTGGTGCAGTTATACCTTCTCGATAGACAGTATGAAAAAGCTCTCACACATTTGAACCTGCTTGAGCTTGCCGTTGCACCAGATGTGCAAAAAGCCTTTTCAGTACATTGTTACAACCAGATCGCTCAGGCGTTGTCGTCCAGACAGTTGTTTTTCAATCAGCGCAAACTGGTTGAAGTCGATGTATCAGATATGTCTGAAAAGTCATTACAAGTATTGTTGCATCGATTGACTGGAGTCCTTGAAGGAGCAGACGACAACAACAGCGATGAAACCACACGACAGGCCCGTGTTCACACCAGTGATGGAGCTATAAAACAGGGTGAGTGGTTGGATCCAGATGATCTGTTGAGAGGGTTTATCGAGTGTATATCGCCACAGGGTAAATACCGTTTAATCCCGATGGAGCAACTGGCAAGTCTGACTTTTGAGCCACCGAAAAAACCGCTGGACTGCTTGTTGCAGCGTGTCACGGTTACCTGGAAAACAACCCACTCAGATCCATCCCGGCAAGAAACACTGTTGCATCTCAATATCTATCCGTTTGCCCCTGAAGGGGCTGTTAATCTCAATACAACAGATTGGGATGCCCAGCGATTGCCATCCGGTATTGTTGGCATAGGGCAGAAGGTGTTTTGTCTTGATGATGAGTTGATTGCAGTCAGCCAGCTCAGGGCTGTTGAGTTTGAGAGCTGAACATGTCTGTCACGTTTCTGAGCAGATTTCTGGATGATCAGCCTGATTTTGCAGAGGATCAGCCGATTTCACCACGTGTTCAGAGCCGCCTTTACATGGAGTCTGTTTTGCTTGACCTGGAAAAAGTGCTGAATTCAAAGATGAATACTGATTTCTATCAACAGGTGGCTTTTGATACTTTGCTCAGTTTCGGGGTGGTGGATTTCTCCTCAGTGAACGTTGCCTCTAAAGACAGTGTGGAGCAATTACGCTTGATACTGCTGAAAACCCTGCGCGCAAATGAACCGCGTTTCAGTGAAGTCCGGGTGTCGATAAAAGAATCGACGCTGCAACGGACACAAATAGCCTTTCAGGTTGATGCAGTACTGACCCTTCACGAAAGTGCAGAACTGGTCATGTTTAATGCCTCTTTTGTACCGACTGTCAGACGTTTCCGAATCAGCGAGTAACCATGAAAGCAGCATTAGTCGAACTCTATCAAAAAGAGCTGAACTATCTGGAGCGAGTGGGGGAAGACTTTGCCCAGAAATACCCGAAGATTGCCCATCGTTTGCAGTTAAGCGAACCAGGCAGTCGAGACCCGCATGTGGAACGTCTGGTACAGGCAACCGCCTTATTGAATGCACGCATTCGGGCCAAACTGGAAGATGATTATCCGGAACTGAATCAAGCCATCTTTGACCTGATTTATCCTCATTATTTGAAGCCGTTACCCAGTCATACGGTGGTCAGTTTTCAGCCTTCACCAGATTTATCCACTGTCGTTCATATACCACGGGGTAGTCTGCTGGAGTCCTCTGCATCATTGGACCGGCACTGTCGTTTCAGTACGCTCTATGATGTGAATGTGATGCCGCTGTCTATAACGCAGGCAGTGTTGCAGCCAGCACCTTTTGATGCACCTCAGATCTCGTGTGTGAATCAGATGGCAGGAGTCCTGCACCTGGCTTTTGATCGATCCGGACTGGATGCTCAAGCCATTGCAGGAAGCGCGTTACAGAGTGTGCGGATCTATTTGAATGCCCCCAAGTACATAGCTTATCAACTCTACGAACTGTTGTTCAGCCAGGTCAGCAGCCTGGCTCTTGCGAAGAGTGCTTTGGATACCCAGCCAATACTTTTGTCCAAGGATATTATTAAAGCAGTCGGGTTCAGTCCGGATGAAGCTGCCTGGATCTACTCAGAGCAGTCATTTCCCGGGTACAGGCTCTTGTCAGAGTTCTTTGTGTTTCCCGAAAAATTTCTGTTTGTAGAGCTGGATCTCTCATCTTTGCAGCAACTGGTTTCCGATGGCGAGACATTCAGCCTGTTCTTCTATCTGAACAGGGCATATGACGAAATCGCATCGCATATCACGGCCGAGCATTTCCAACTGAATGCCACACCAGTGGTCAATCTCTATTCTCACATGGCGGAGCCAATCCGAATCAGCCATACCCGATCAGCTTACCCAGTGGTTGCGGATGCCCGAAACCGTCAGGATATGAAAGTCTATTCGATAGAGTCGGCGATGCTATCAGACGGCAGTGATCACGCAACACCCTTAAGTCGATTTTTCGATTTTGAAGGCTATGCAGATTATTCCGGTCGTCCCTTCTGGCACTTCAGTCATGACTTGAATGAGGCAGATGCAGCAGGGCCGGAAGCCGGAATCTCGTTGCACAATCTGCCTCTGGATGTGCTGAGCTCAAACCGACATTTACTGTTGCTTGAGTGTTTGGTAACCAATGGTAATTTGCCACATGAGTTATGGAAGCTTGGAAAGCTGTCTCACCTGTCGCTCTTTGAGGCCAATCCAGGGGTGGAAAATGTCAGGATCTGTTTGCCGGTCAAACCTGCAATCGTCGACTATGACCGGGATGGGCATCACTGGAAGTTGATTTCGCATCTGAATTTGAATTACCTGAGCCTCGGCAATCCGGCTGATTCAAGCAGCATTCTTAAAGAGATCCTGTCACTTTACGATTTCAAAAACAGCCCTGAAACCCGCAAGATGATCGAAGCTCTGGAGGTGCTGGCCATAGTGCCTGAAGCACGGCGGATTCTATCTCCATCCGGCATGGCATTTTTCTGTCGAGGAAGCCGTTTCAGTGTTCGGCTCGATCCCAACAATTTCCCCGGTACCAGTCCTTTTCTGTTCTGCACGGTGCTGGAGCGCTTTCTATCGGTTTATACCAGCATCAACTCCTTCACTCAGTTGGATGTTCAGCTCAGTCAGTCAGAGGAAGCATATTTTGTCTGGCCACCCAGAACGGGGGAGCAATGTTTGATCTGAATGTATATTTGCGATATCGCCCGGTTGAGTATGATTTCTATCAGTTGGTGCGTTTAGCTGAAAGCCTGTATGTGGCGACTCAGAAACGTCAGACAGGCTTGATGCCGTCCGATCATCCATTGGAACATCAGTTCATCAGCTTTATTCAGCAATCGGACCTTAGTTTCAGTCCTCAGGGAGTCATTGCTATCAGTAATGATGCTGATATGCCGGGCAAAAACCGCTTGAGGGTTGCCATGTTTGGGCTGTTCGGTAGTCAGGGCGTACTTCCACCTTTTTATACAGAACTGTTACATCAGCGTGCGCGACAGGGTGATCATGCGTTTCGAGTCTATCTGGATGCGCTGAACAGCCGAACTCTGGCTTTTTTATTTACAGCCTGGCACCGGAATCGCTACCCCTTTATTCATGAGCGGCGGCAGCGTCTGGAAGAGAAGTCTGCGTTTCGTGGTGAAAATCTGGTGTCAGGTTTTGCCGGGACGCATCTTGAAGCGTTTCAACAGGCCCCCGTATTGACACAGGTGGCCAGCTATTTCTGCGGTTATTTCTCCAATCAGCGAAAAAATTCAGCGGGATTAAAAGCAATTCTGTCGAAAGTGATGGGCGTAGAGGTCATTATTGGCCAGTTTTATGCCCGTCGCTATAAACTGCCCGAGGATGAATGTAACCGGCTTGGCAGCAGAGCTTCCAGTCTGGGAAGTGACTTTGTTGCCGGAAATGAAATTATCGATGGCAACATGAGTCTGCTCATAACCACTCGCCCTGTAAATTACACCCTATTTGATGCATTGCAGCCTGGTGGGCCGACCTATCAGCTGGTTGGTGACGTGATCGAGCAGTATCTTGGTATCGGATTTGATGTGGATGTGCAGCCAGTTTTACGCAGTTCAGAGGTGCCAGTTGCAACTTTGAGTCAGGGTACTCTTATCAAAGCCACTCGCTTAGGCTACAATTCGTGGCTCGATGGCAGGAAGCCCGGAATGGATGCAGATGACGTGTGTTTTACGTTAACCGGACATGGACAAACAGGATAGAGACGGAATGGAGTCCTTAGGACGATATCAGCTTAAAAGGATGTTGGGTGAGGGGGCAATGTCTCAGGTCTATCTGGCCTATGACCCCAAGCTACAGCGTGATCTGGCGATCAAACTCCTGAAACCGGAGTTTGCTGAAGATGCTCAGCGCGTTGAACTTTTCCTGAATGAAATTCAGCTGTCAGGACGATTGCATCATCCGAATATTGTCTCCATCTTCGATGTCGGGCATGTGGATGAGGTGCACTTTATCCTGATGCAGCACTTCGAATCCCGTAATCTCGAGTCTTGGCTCGAAGATAATCCCGACTTGAGCATCGAAGAGTCACTACGTATTGTGGCGCAGTTACTTCAGGCAATTGAACATGCTCATGCAAAGGGCATCTATCATCGGGACATAAAGCCCAGCAATATACTGATCAATGATGAGGGGCTGGTACAGCTGACCGATTTCGGTGTGGCTTATCAGAAAGAATCCGTTGTGACGGATGATGCGTTTGTCATTGGCACTCCATTCTATATGGCACCTGAGCAGTTGCAGGGGCAGCGACCAACCGCTCAGAGTGATCTCTATTCAATAGGTGTGCTGCTTTACTATCTGGTATTTGGAAAGCTGCCATTTCAGGCCAGTACCCTGAAAGACCTTGATGAACTGATTCAGCGCTCAGAGGTGGATCTGGAATCAAAACAGATACCGTCCAGCCTGAAGAAAGTGATTCGTAAACTGCTGCATAAAAATCCGGCATTTCGTTACGAGTCCGCTACTGAATTGCTTAAACAGCTGGATGCATTGAGTACTGAGCTCAAGGATGATGGCAGGTTACTGCCTTTTCGTATCAGTACCACGTGGCGTAATACGGGATTGGTCGCACTTTTTTTTGGCATGCTGTGTGCCGCTTTGCTGTATTTAACGGTTAATCAGCTCTCGTCCAGTTTGCGCAATACTCTGGTTTCTTATGGCGACATGTTTGTTGCTCAGATGCATGATCATCTGGCCGAGCCGGTATTGTTGGGTGATAGCGCCTCCATGAGCGCAATCATTGATCGCTTTTCGGCGGCAGATGAAATTCTCTATATTCATCTGCTGGATAGCGAAGACCGCATCATGGCTTCCACCGATTCTCTTGAGCCGGGCGACTATTATCAGGCGCCACCTGGGCTTGCGCGGTTACAACTCGACTCACAGTACGATGTTTTTCACTATCCATCGGGTGAGTCTGGTTCAGAAGTTTATCGCTTTTCTGGTCGGATTCAGTATGCCAACTCCACGCTGGGGCGGATCTACGTAGGGATCAAGTCAGAAAATCTGGATGGTATCGTCAACAAAACATTTCTCTATTTACTCAGTTTTATCTTGCTGATCTGTGCGCTGGTCGTTGCCGTCGTATATTTGATCTATCGATATTTTTTCGGGCAAATCAAGTTGCTGAGTGATGCGCTACAAAGTCTTTATGCCGGCAATTTCTATACCCGCCTGAACGTTGAACGCAAGGATGAGATAGGCACACTTAAATCCCAGTTCAATGATCTGGCTGAGCAGTTGGAAAACTTCTTTGACCAACAGCGTGATGGTGCACCCGCTGGTGATCTTAAGGCTGTGCAGGGCTCATCACCGGAAGAGGATGAGGTGCCGATTGACGCAGACAAAACAGTTATATTGAATCTGAACAAAGGGATTGAAGGATGAATGCAAGGGCTCTGATCGGAAAACTTTCGGACACTTCCCGCGAGGGTGTCGAAACGGCAGCCTCGGTAGCTGTGGCACATCGTCACTACGCCGTTGAGCTGGAGCATCTGGTGATTGGGTTGCTGAGGACCGAGTCCAATCAGTTGGCCAGGCTTCTGGCAGCGTACAACTTGAATGCTGTGCGGGTAATTGAAGAGATGGAGCATAATATTGCCCATTTTGATCAGGGCAATAGCCAAGCCCCTGCTTTTTCGTCCAGGGTCATCGAGGTTTTCAAAAAGGCCTGGATGTTATCTAGCCTGGAGTATGGATTTCCTGCCATCGCTTCATCAGCCTGTCTGGTGGTGCTGTTCAAGGATGAGTCTCTCAGATTGCTTATGTTGTCACGTTGCGCATCGCTGCAACAGGTTGATCTGGATGGCATCGTACGTGACGGGCAGCGCTTGGCACGTCAAGAGTTTGCTTCGTTTACCGAGAGTTCAGTTGAGGACGGCACTGAATCACATTTGGAGACGGGTGTGGCCCAGCCTGCATCACGACTCGGAAAACCTTCAGCATTGGATGCCTACACCCTGGATCTTACTGCTCGGGCGAGGGCTGGGCATATAGACCCAGTGGTTGGCCGCGAAGCAGAGGTGCGTCAGGTGATCGATATCCTGTGTCGACGCCGCCAGAACAACCCTATCCTGACAGGGGAGGCGGGTGTCGGCAAAACTTCAATTGTAGAAGGTTTGGCACAACGGGTGATTGAAGGGCAGGTACCTGAAGCCTTGCGGCAGGTCGTGATCCGGATTCTGGATCTGACCCTGCTGCAGGCCGGTGCAGGTGTTCGAGGGGAGTTTGAGCAGCGTCTCAAGTCGGTGATTGAAGAGGTGAAGCAGTCATCGGTGCCCATTATCCTGTTTATTGATGAAGCCCACACTTTGGTGGGTGCTGGTGGAAATGGTGGCCAGGGTGATGCGGCCAATATTCTTAAGCCTGCACTGGCGCGAGGTGAGCTGAGGACCATTGCTGCGACGACCTGGGCTGAGTACAAGAAATACTTTGAGAAAGATGCCGCGTTGACCCGACGTTTTCAGGTGGTCAAGGTTGAAGAGCCCTCCATTGAACAGGCCACAGCGATGTTAAGAGCCGTGGCTGATCGCTTCGAAAAACACCATGGTGTGATGATTCTGGACGAGGCCATTCAGGGTGCCGTTACGCTCAGTAAACGCTATATCAGTGGTCGACAACTCCCCGATGTTTGTATTTCGCTGCTGGATACAGCGTGTTCGCGTGTCAGTATGCAGCATCAAAGCAGCCCTTCGCGCCTGGAAGATGTGCAAGCCTCTATTCAACAACTGAGTCTTCAGATCAAAGGCCTTGAGCGGGAGCAGCAGGCTTATGCTATCGCTCATCCGGCACTGGATCATTTAATGAGTCAGTTGGCTGTTCTGGAGGATGAGCGTCAGGCTATTGAACAGCGTTGGCAGGCTGAGAGCGAGCTGGTGAATGAAATAGTGGCTGTGCGCGATCGACTGCATGAGTCTCCTGAGAATGCTCTCGAGCTGCAACAGCAATTGAGTTACCTGCAGCAGCAACTGCAGCGGCTGCAGGGTGAGCAACCATTGATACGACCACATGTTGATGTACAGGTAGTATCGGAAGTGGTATCAGCGTGGACGGGAATTCCGGCAGGCAAAATGCTGTCCGGTGACGTGCAACGGGTAATGTCATTACGTGAAGATCTCGGCAAACGCATCGTTGGTCAGGATCATGCCTTGGATCGTGTCAGTGAGAGCGTGCGGGTATCCAGCGCCCGCTTGTCTGATCCACGACAGCCGCTGGCTGTATTCATGTTCTGTGGTACCAGTGGGGTGGGCAAAACCGAAACGGCGTTGGCGTTGGCGGATCTTATGTACGGCGGTGAGCAGAATCTCACGGTCATCAACATGTCTGAGTATAAGGAAGAACACAAGGTTTCTCTGCTGATGGGCTCGCCTCCTGGCTATGTTGGATATGGTGAGGGCGGAGTGTTGACAGAAGCCGTGCGCCGCAAGCCATACAGCGTGGTGCTATTGGATGAAATTGAGAAGGCGCATCCCGGGATTCAGGATATCTTTTATCAGGTGTTCGATAAAGGCACACTGAAAGATGGCGAGGGTCGGGACATAGATTTTCGCAACACTCTGATCATTATGACCTCCAATGCCGGTACCGAAACCCTGACAAGTCTGGCCGCCGATCCGGATACGCTGCCAGATGCTGAGCAGCTGGAATCTCTTATCAAACCAGAGTTGTTACGCTATTTCAAACCAGCATTTCTGGGGCGACTGCGTATCATTCCATATCTGCCACTGGAGGACGAAGCCATGACCGGTATAGTTCTCTTGCAACTGAACAAAATTGTACAGCGTATTGCGCAAGAGCATGGTATTCAGCTCAGCTATGATGATCAGTTGTTACAGACCATCGTCTCACGTTGCAAAGAAGTTGATACTGGTGCCCGTAATGCTATTCATATCATCAGTAAGCAGATACTGCCCGCCCTTTCTCTGGTACTGCTCAATGCTCTGACTGACGAACAGCCTCTGCGCACGCTACATTTGTCAGTCGACAGCATGGGTCAGTTCTGTGTCGAGCGAAGCGAACAAGCGTCATGAAGCATACCAGTATCTTGCGCTTACTGCTGGCGTTGATCTTGTATCTGAATGTAAGCCTGTCTGTTGCAGACACTGATAGCTTCCGCTTTGCGTTGCCGGAAAGCTATCAGCCTTTAACCATGACGGCGCACTCGGTTCATCACGGCAATATACTGGTGTTGGCTCCCGAGGGTAGCGGCGCTCCTGGGGAGCAACCCGGGTTTCGCAATATTCGTGTCTTGGTGCTGACAGACTCTGCGGAAGATGCTGGTTTTTCTTCTGCCGGGCAGGGTATCCGAGCTTATGCCAGCTCAATACTGAACAATCTGGATAGCGACTTGGATAGCGACTGCGAGCAATCGAATGTGCATGTCGGCTCCGCAGTTCAGTTGCCTGGTGGACTGGGTATCGACTGGCGTCGTAGCTGCCGTTCAGCGCTGACTGGAGGGCGCTATCTGTCAGAACAAGGGCGTCTTTTTTTTGCGGATACAGGTGTTTATGGTCTGAGCCAGTTTGGTTTCAGTAGCAGCACTAAAGCAGTAATACCTGAAACCGAACGTAACTGGTTTGCCAAGTTTATGTTTAATTCAAACTTCTGCCGCAGTGGTATGAATTGTGGTGATGAAGGCTATTTCCAATCATGGGTTGAGTATCAACCGGAAGAGCCAGCCACCCCTGAATAGATCTGTTTTTCTGTTGCTGTGCAATAGAAAGGTAGGTTTTGTATGGATGCAGGTTTTGGAAAACGTGTATCTGTAAATTTTGCCAGCCCTGCTGGGGTGAAATTCCCGCAGGATGGTTTTTCAAATGTAACCTAAAAGGATGTTTACATGGCTATATATCTCAAGATTGACGGCATTGAAGGTGACGTAACTGAGTCATCACACACGAACTGGGTTGAGTGTGATTCAATGAATTGGAACATCAGTCGTACATTGTCGACTAAACCAGGCCAGGGCAAAGATCGTGAGTCTACGTCGCCGCATATCAGTGAAATTACGCTGACTACGAAAATGGACAAAACATCGCCTGTTTTCTTCTCGGAAGCCTGTGTCGGACAAGGAAAAACAGCTTTGATCCATATGGTGCAAACAAGCCCTAATGGTATTGAAACCTACATGGAATATACGCTGACCAATACATTGATCAGTGGTTACAGTGTAACGGCAGACGAGAACAACCGGCCTAATGAGACCGTGACACTGAACTTTACCAAGGTTGAGATGAAGTATACGCCATGGGATGAGTCGCATCGTCCAGAAGGCAGTGTTCCTGCTGGTTACGATATCGCTTTGGGTGTCAAGCTTTAACAAGACCTCAGGCGGATGTCTACTGGGCGCTAGCCCAGTAGACACTCTTAAGATATCACACATTCACACGACGACATTGAGCTAAGCGGAGCAAGTCTGATTTGACCGGATTTGTCACTCTGGAAAACTAGATATAGTCATTCAGGAATGTGCTTGTAAAGGGATTACCATGGCTCATTTTTCTCAACAACCCCGCCTGCTATCAATCGACAGCCCCCTGGGTCCAGACACCCTCTTGCTGACCCGTATTGAAGGGGAAGAAGCGATCTCGAGCCTGTTCTCATTTGAGATAGAGATGTACTCGCTGCGTGAGACGATCGCTCCGGCAGAGATCGTGGGTAAGAACGTCACCCTCAAACTGATGAAAGCGGATGATCAGGGCCTCAAAACCGATTCCCACACGGTGATCAACGGCTATGTTCGGCAGTTTCGGGGCGATGGCAGCCAACTGCACGACCTGCGCTGTTACTCGGCTGAAGTAGTGCCCTGGCTCTGGTTCTTAACCCAGACCAGCGACTCCAAAGTCTTCCAGCACAAGGATATCCGTCAGATCGCCAGCGAGGTGTTTGCGGCGAACGGCTTCACGGATTTTGAGTTCCGCCTGATCGGCCAACATCCGGTCAGAGAGTACTGTGTTCAATATCAGGAAAGCGACTTCACCTTCTTATCCCGCCTGTTTGAAGAAGAGGGCATTTACTACTTCTTCAAACACAGCGAAGGCCAGCACATACTGGTGCTGGCAGATCACAGCAGTGCCCCCGAAACCTGTGAAGAAAACCAGGTCAGTTATCGCACCGGCTCGCTGAGCCCGCACCATATTCACAGCTGGTCGCACCAGCATGCGTTTCGTACCGGTCGCTATGCCAAGCGCGACTATGACTTCAAAAAGCCACCCGATCATATGCCGACCAAGGTACCGGCTGCGATGGACGTGCCGGGCGTGACCCGCTATGAACACTATCTCTACCCCGGACGCTATGACAACAAAGGCTTTGGTGAACACCTGACACGCCTGCGTATCGAGCACGACGAAGCGCTGCATGATCACGTGCTGGGCAAAAGCATTTGTCGCACCTTCCGCACCGGCCACACCTTTAACCTCACCCGGCATGACGACACCCCGGGCGAGCTGGACACCTACCTGCTGATCAGCATTCAGCATGACGCCTCCGACTACAGCTACACCAGCCGCGATGAAGAGACCCGTGGCTACGAAAACCGCTTTGTCTGCATGCCCGCCTCCCGCGTGTATCGCCCACCGCTGAAAACCGGCTGGCCGAAGATGCTGGGCCCGCAACACGCCGTGATCGTGGGGCCCGCGGGAGAAGAGATCTACACCGATGAATATGGCCGCGTCAAAGTCCAGTTCCCCTGGGACCGCTACGGCCAACACAACGAAAACAGCTCCTGCTGGGTGCGTGTCAGCCATCAGTGGGCGGGAAAAAACTGGGGTTCGATCTATATCCCGCGTATCGGCCAGGAAGTGATCGTCGACTTCTACGACGGCAACCCCGATCGTCCGATCATCACCGGTCGCGTCTACAATGCCGAACAGATGCCCCCCTGGGGTCTGCCAGCGAATAAAACCCAGAGTGGCGTACTGACTCGCTCCAGCAAAGAGGGTACCGCTGAGAATGCCAACTGGATCCGATTTGAAGACAAGATGGGTGAAGAACAACTCTTTATCCATGCGGAAAAGAACCAGGATATCGAAGTTGAAAACGACGAGACCCACTGGGTGGGCCGGGATCGTGAGAAAACCATCGACCGCGATGAAACCGTACACATCAAACGCGATCGTACTGAGCGGGTGGATAATAATGAAACCATCAGCATCGGTAATGACCGCATCGAGGATGTCGGCAACAACGAAACCATCAGCATCGTCAACAACCGCAAGGAAACCGTCGGTGGCAACGAAAAGGTCTCCATCGCCAAAAACCTGACCCACAGCGTCGGCCAGACCGAGATGAAAAGCGTTGGTCTGATGCGCTTCCAGGCAGTGGGCCTGAACGAAACGCTCACCGTGGGTGGCATGCAACAAAGCCTGGTGGGCCTGTCCCGCATTCAGCGCGTGGGCATCAAGGACAGTCTGAAAGTCGGCAAAACGCTGAGCATTGAAGCCGGGGAGACAATCGAGTTAGTCTGCGGAGACTCAAAACTGGTACTTACCCCCAGCGCCATTCATCTGGACACCCCGGACATCCATCTGCTGGGTGGCAAGAGCGTCAATATTGATGGCCGTATGATAAATATCAACGGAAATGTGGCATCGGCTGCGAGGCCAGAGGGGGTCGAAGAGCCGGAAGAGGCATCATTACATGCGATGGATGTATTGACCGCCCCGGAAATCACGGAAGCCCCAGAGCTCGAACTTGAAGCAGCACCCGAAATTGCCGGCGCACCAGTCAAATCATTTGTTGCTGCTGAAGGGGGCGGAGCGGAAGGATCAGGCTTTGGAATCCGTGATGCGGCGTCTATTGGTGTAGGCGCTCTACCTGTTGCAGGCTCGGTACAGTCAGTCGTTGAGCTGATATCGGGTAAAGATTATATTACAGGAGAAGATACCAGCCGTGCGATGGCGGCAGTGGGGATTCTGGCAGGGTTGATACCCTTTGGTAAGGGAGCGCTGAAAGCTGGCTCAAAGTGGTTTGGTTCGCGTAAGGCTGCGGATGCTGGCTTAGCCGGATTATCTAGAAGTCAAATGAAAACGGCTCTGCAATCAGCTCAGATTGCGAAAAAAGGTAGTACTGTTGTAGGCCATGCTCTTTCAAAACATGCAGGTCGAAATCCAGAAATTTGGGGTAAAATGAATGGTTCAATGAACACTTGGAACGATCAAGCTATGAAGCATTTTAGAGATATTATAAGAGGGTCGGGGGAATTCAAGAAAACCACAAGCAATGGAATAGACTTTCTTGAAAAGAGATTGAATGATGGTAGAGGGGCTCGTTTAAATATGGACCACACATTTAAAACATTTATTGATTGAGGCTCTGTGTGACTAACTTAGTTGAAGTTGTTTTTGAGAGTGTTGATGAGGGCTGTATTATTCAATTCTTTCTCATGCTAATTCAGGGATCAAAAAAAATATCTGGATATCAGTGTAGCGAAAATATACCGATGTTTACAGAGGGTGAGTTATCAGAAGAGGAGTTGAGTCGATTTTTGGATTTCAATGGTGATGCTAGCATTTTGATAAATGCTGATGATGTTAAATTAGGTGATGTTTTTCTACCCAATATTCAATTACGGTTGGTCAAGTATGGGTGTGAGTATGATGTTGACTTCAATTTTAACTGTGACGAAATTGAAAATGTTAGTATGGGGGCGTTGATAAATGGCATCCATTCTTATGCTAAAAGCCTTGCTTTAGAGTTTGGTATATCTAGTTATTATGGTGGGATGGAGCCAGCTTCGGATGAAGAAACAAGGTATTTTACAAATGAAGAGGTCGGGCCTTTAATAGCTTAAAAAACCACTATGTCCTCTGGGTGGAAGTGGCGTCAATGTCGATGGTTGCAATATGAACATCAACAACGAGATCGCGGAGCGGCTATATACAAAGGCCAGATGAGCCGGAAGGGGCATCTTTACATGCTATGGATGTATTGACCGCCCCGGAAACCGCGGAAGCCTCTGGATTCGAACCTGGAATAGTCTTAGCGGCCGAAACAGCACCAGAAATTGCCGGCACACCAGTCAAATCATTTGTTGCTGCTGAAGGGGGTGGAGCTGAAGGATCAGGCTTTGGAATCCGTGATGCGGCGTCTATTGGCGTGGGCGCTCTACCTGTTGCAGGCTCGGTACAGTCAGTCGTTGAGCTGATATCGGGTAAAGATTATATTACTGGAGAAGAAACCAGCCGTGCGATGGCGGCAGTGGGGATTCTGGCGGGGCTGATACCCTTTGGTAAGGGGGCGCTGAAAGCTGGCTCTAAGTGGTTTGGTTCGCGTAAGGCTGCAGAGGCTGGAGTAGGTGTTGTAAGGGATATAACTCCGAATGCACAACAGGCAGCTAACGTCAAAAGATTCATCAAGAAAATACCGTCTAACTCTAAAGATAATGTTCAACTACGAGAGTTGCCCAATGGAGGGGTAGCAGTTCAAGCTGAGTCTCCTGGTAAAGTGCTAGGATCAAAAGCTGTTTATGAAAAACAAATAGATGTAGATGGCAAGACTATACAGGCCACGAAAACGACATACGATCCCCAGGGTAATATTGTCCATGTCAAAGATAAACTTAACGGTGGTACCTATCCATAAGGAGTAATGAAATGAGTAGGGTCAAAGTACTAACTGATTTGCTTGAATTTAGTAAGCCAATAGGAATGTTATCGGATAATCTTTCAACTCTTGATTGGGATTATGAAGGTGCGCCACTAATAATCTATTCATCACAAGTTAAAAATGTAATTGAACGTTTTTTTTCTGGAGAAATAACGGCAAAAGAACTAGAAGAGTGGGCGAACTTGATAGAGTGTCGAGAGGATCTTGATTTTGAAGATGAAAAACGTGAAGAGCTAGAGAATGTGATTAATTGTTTGGCAAACCCTGCGTTAGAGGGAGAGATATCAGATGCATCCTGTAAAAAATTATACTTCACATTAGGTTAAGTCATCTAATGACTGAATAAGGAGGGTGTGGGCTAGTCTCTCTCATGAGATAATGATTACGATCAAATGCATTGAGATCAGCCGGATGAATCACAGGCCTTGGAATCCGTGATGCGGCGTCTATTGGCGTGGGCGTTCTACCTGTTGCGGGCTCGGTACAGTCAGTCGTTGAGCTACTATCGGGTAAAGATTGTATTACAGGATAAGATACCAGCCGTGCGATGGCTGCAGTGGGAATTCTGGCGGGGCTTATACCGGGTGGTAAGGGAGCGCTGAAAGCCGGCTCTAAATGGTTTGGCTCGCGTAAGGCTGTGGGTGCTGGGGGAGCTGGGGGAGCTGGAAAGCCCTCATTGTCGGCTCATAAGGAGGCACTCGAAAAAGTGCACCAAGAAGTTGGTAAACTTCCAAAGGGCAAACCGGGGAAATTCGGAAGTCCGCAAGCGGGGGACTCAAAAAAGGGATATCGGCTTGACCCTCCACATGACGGTGTAGCGAAAGGCGATCCTGAGTCCAAATACCATATAAATTGGTGGGGCTACGCCGAAGGGAAACGAGGGAAAGGTGGACGTAGTGGCGCCATATCAATAGAGGAATAGTGTGTTATGGAACAGGTGAAGATAGATAATTTTTACAGGGAAAACCCACAGGTACATTATCCAGAATACGTTACTTTAGATAGTGAAAATTGTGCTAATATACGCGCATCTCTTTCTAAAAAGTTAGGACTTAACACTCCTGCTGATAGCATGACACTGGTCAATTTAGTAGATAGGCATGGAAAATTATGTGAAGAGTTCAATTGTAAGGAAGATGATTTTAACCTGAAGAGAGTGCTGTCTTCTTTAGGAATATCCTGGCCTGAGTATGTGTTCGTCAATTGGTATAGGTACGATATCATCGATAAGTTGAGGCTTTGTGACCTGACAAACTATTTTGATGATATATGGTATGAAGATGTTGACGATATAGATATTTTTGATGACATGCTTGAGTGGGTGTTATCTGTAACTCACTACGGGCAAATAAAGATTTTAAAAATCTGATCCTGCATCGAAAACCGAAGTACCTGCCGCGCCTGAAACAATGCCTGAAATGGCTGAGACACCAGTCAAATCATTTGTTGCTGCTGAGGCCGTCAACGGGTTTTATCTTTAATGTTTTTCAAGGGAATGATGATGCTATTGGCTGGAAAAGCGAGTCGGTTTCTGCTGTTGTTTTTGTGTTTGATGCTATTAGGAACTGGGTTGGCCAGAGCCGGTAAAATGGATAGGCTTTACTTCAATGAGTTTCTTCGGCTGACCGAAACGAGTGCTTTCTGGAAAGACATAGATTTCATCAAAGAGTTGGACGCGCAGATTCAACTTTTGGCCTATGATGGTTTGGCGCCGCATCATTACTCTCTTGCCGATTTGCAAACACTCGAAGCGATACTTTCCACCGAAGGCATATTGCCATTTGATCAGCGCTATGAGGTGGCTGCCAGCTATTTAGAAGCTTTGGCAGACTTGCACTATGGCCCGACTTTACTCGCCGGTCTTGAGCCCTATCTTATTTACCCTGAAGGTAAAAAATCACTGGTTGTTGATCCTGGTCGAATATTGAATATGGCACTGTCTGGGCTTGAAAATCCTGCAGATGCCTTCGATCTGGCCAGGCCGCAGTACTTGCCCTATCAGCAGCTCAGAGCTGCTTATCAGTTCTCGCTGAGTCCTCAGTGGGCAATGGCTGCGGTTCCTGTAGCACTCTCAGATGAGCAATACTTTAAAATTCAGATCAATCTTGAGCGTTTTCGGCGCTTGAGTCATATGGTTAGTGACCAGCTCTTACTAGTGGACATCGCTGGAGCAGAGTTGGCGCTATATGATGGTGAGGCTAAACCCATTGTGCGGCAGTCTTCTCAGATAGGCCGTATTGATCGTCAAACACCTCTATTGTGGAGTGAGATTACACATATTACGGTTAACCCGTCCTGGACAGTGCCTCCGACGGTATACCGGGAGGATATATTGCCTCAGATACGTCGCAATCAGCGTTTTCTTGAAGAGAACCAGATGCAGGTTTTGAATTTCGATGGGCAGCCGATGAATCCTGCTTTGATTAACTGGCGTAATCCTGGGCGTATATTGCTGCGTCAGGCACCAGGTGATCAAAATGAGTTAGGACAAATTGTGGTGCGATTTCCAAATAATGAGGCGATTTTTCTGCATGATACACCTAGCCAAAGCTATTTCAGTCAACCTGTACGGGCGTTGAGTTCCGGTTGCATCAGGCTGCAAGAGGCGCCCGCATTAGCGCGCTGGCTGCTTGCAGTCAGCAACACGGATCAGGTGGACAGGTTGGAAGGGTTGTTGAGCTCTGGTGCCACTCAGGAGTTGTTTCTTGATAGGTCGATCCCTGTGTTATTGGCCTATTGGACTGTTGAGGTAGATGCGGAAATGGGTTTGCATTTCCGGCCTGATATTTATGAGTTGGATACACCGATGCTGGACTTCTTTAAAGATCGGGTGGTGCTTGCGGGTAGGTAATGCCTGCCATGATAGCTTTGCCGTACAGTGTCCAGATCTGACTGGGCTTCAGGAGATCATCCTCAGGTCTCATTTCAAATGTCACGATAGGTATGTGACGTTCAACACCCGCGTAGGTGCCATGAGAGCCAGGGCGAGCACCGAGTCTGCAGATCGGCAGGTCGGTATGGAGTGCCATGGCTCTGCTGATTTGAACAGCAGGACCATCATAATCAATACAGGCCAGAGGTTGGTGAATGGAAATAATCCTGTCAGGAGGGTAGGTTTTCTTGATGTTTATCAACGTCTGGGATTCGGGTTCTGATAAAGCGCGCATACCGAACTGAAGGTTATCAATACGGTTTCGGGTTGGAAAGTTACGATTGAGATCGATACCTCTGGAATTAGCGCGGGATCTGATCAGCAACCCATCTGGGTTGGCAACCGGGATCACAATAGTTCGATTTTGATGGCGCCAGCTTTCCGGAAGTAAGGCAAGTTTCTCGATCAGATACTCTGCCAATGCAGCGCTCGCGGGCTCATTGCCATGAATGGCGCCATAGACCAAGGTGGTTCGTTTACCGCAACCGATACGGGTGTACTCGATAGGGCGTCCGTTGTGCGAGTGCCCAGCGATTCCTTGTTCAAGACTGGGAATATTGCCAGGACAACCCGCTTTTTGCGGCAGCGGACTGCATCCGTAAGTAAATAAAATTGTCAGTGCCAGGCAGGCTGGCACTGCACGTTTAGGTGATCGCATACAAGACTCTCAGGCAGAAACCCTGGCCACCATCCCTGATACAGGTGATGGTGCGCGGTTTAACCTATCCCTGGGATTATTCGAAGATAGTCATTTCGACCCGGCGATTGGCCGCACGGCCTTCGGTTGTGCGATTGTCTGCTATGGGGGCTGACTGCCCCATGCCAGCCACTTGGATGCGATCCATCTGGATACCTTGCTGGCCCAGGAAGTCTGCAACCTGATGCGCTCTGTTTTCAGACAGTGTCTTGTTGTAATCCGGGTTGCCGATATTATCGGTATGACCAGCTACTTCAATGTTCAGGTGAGAGTGGTGCATCAGTGCGGCTGCAACGTCCTTCAGCGCGGTCTGCAGGGGTTGGCTTAAACCGGTGCCATCAAAGTTGAAAGCTTGAATCCCAGGGAATTCGAGCAGCAGAGTGTCGTCATCCTTATACATCATCTGCAGATGAGGAGAGCTGATTAAAGTGTCAGCGACTGAGTGGATTGCTTTGGCATACTGCTCGGAGGCTTGCGTGGTGTCGCTGTCTTGTTCCACCTGAGACTGGTTTGCCGCACAGCCCGCCAACATAAAGCAAGTAAAGCCAACGAACATTGTCTTTCTTATATTAAAGTCCATTTATTCCTCCTGATAGATAAATTATGCGTTCCAGATCGCTACGTCCATTCAGGAGGCGATATTAAGGAGCTTTGTGGGAAAAATCTACTCTAAACTTCATTTGTAGCTGGGGCTTGGTAGGGTGCGGGCAGAGTTCAGATGAGGGTGACTCTGGTGAATAAGCAGGATCAATCAAGTTCAAATCATCTTTGGGTGCAAAGTTTGCTTTAATTTTTTGCATGTCTATGCTATAAAATGCGCTCGAAAAAATTGTGCTTCGGCACGACATTAAAATCACACACCTACCGACACATGTTCCTGGGTGCCGTTCATACGGTTGGAAGATGGGGTAGGTGGAGGTTAAACCCGTTAAATCAGGAATCAAGAACATGGCAAAAGTTTCAATGCGTGACCTGCTCAAAGCAGGTGTTCACTTTGGTCACCAGACTCGTTACTGGAACCCGAAGATGTCAAAATTCATCTTCGGCGCTCGTAACAAAATCCATATCATTAACCTGGAGCACACCCTGCCTGCACTGAACAGTGCGCTGGATGTTGTACAGGCTATGGCTGCAAACAAGAACAAGGTTCTGTTTGTCGGAACCAAGCGTGCTGCCAGCAAAGTGATCAAAGAAGAAGCGTCACGCTCCGGTATGCCTTATGTCAACCATCGCTGGTTGGGTGGTATGCTGACCAACTACAAAACCATTCGTCAGTCTATCCGTCGTCTGCGTGAGCTGGAAACCAGCATGCAGGATGGTACTTTCGACAAGCTGACCAAAAAAGAAGCCCTGATGCGTCGTCGTGAAATGGATAAGCTTGAGCTGTCCATCGGTGGTATCAAAGATATGGGCGGCCTGCCAGATGCGCTGTTCGTTATCGATGTTGATCATGAGCGTATTGCGATCAATGAAGCCAACAAGCTGGGTATTCCTGTTATCGGTATCGTTGATACCAACAGCAATCCTGATGGCATTGATTACATCATTCCAGGCAACGATGACGCGCTGCGTGCGATTCAGATCTATGCCCAGTCTGTTGCTGATGCCTGCATCGAAGGCGCTGGTAACGGCGCGAATGACAAAAGCGAATTCGTAGAGGTTGAGGAGCAGGCAGCAGCTGAGTAATCAGTCTGTAAACTGTACCCGGTAACCTGAGCGATTTCGTAGAGGGGGAGCAAAGCTCCCCTTTTTTGAATTCAGATTAACGCGAATTAAAATTTAGAGGTAAACAACATGGCGAACATCTCTGCTGCGCAGGTAAAAGAGCTTCGTGAGCGCACTGGTTTGGGCATGATGGAGTGCAAAAAGGCACTGGTTGAAGCTGGTGGTGATATCGAAACAGCGATCGACGAGCTGCGTAAATCTTCTGGCCTGAAGGCAGCTAAGAAAGCTGATCGTACTGCTGCAGATGGTGTTGTTGCAGTCAAGGTTGCTGACGACAACAGTTATGCAGTTGTGCTTGAAGTGAACTCTGAAACAGATTTTGTTGCGCGTGATGGCAGCTTCCTGGCCTTTGTTGACACGGTTCTGAACAAGGCGTTTGAGACCAGGAATACTGATGTCGCTGCGTTGATGGCGGGCGATCTGGAGTCTTCTCGTGAAGCGCTGGTGCAGAAAATCGGTGAGAACATCTCTGTGCGTCGCGTTGTAGTAGTGGAAGCACCTGTTGTGGATGCGTATGTTCACAGCAATAACCGTATCGCAGCAGTTGTTGCGCTCAGCGGTGGTAATGCTGAAGCAGCGCGCGATGTTGCGATGCATGTCACTGCGGTTAACCCACGTGTCGTTAAACCTGAAGATATGCCACAGGAAGAGCTGGATCGTGAGAAGTCGATCATCATGGCTCAGCCTGATATGGAAGGTAAGCCTCAGGAAATTAAAGAAAAAATGGCTGTTGGTCGCGTCAAGAAGTATCTGGCTGAAAACAGTCTGAATGAGCAGGCGTTCGTTAAGAACCCTGAGCAGACAGTTGCACAGATGGTCAAGGCTGCTGGTGCTGAAGTCCTCTCTTTCACCCGTTTTTCTGTAGGTGAAGGTATTGAAGTTGAGAAGAAAGACTTCGCAGCAGAAGTTGCTGAACAGCTGAAAGGCTGATCTGTCCGACTGCTCGCGTTCGTCGAGCAGCACTTGTCGCGCAGGAATTTTTCCTGCGCGACATCACGTTTTCTTGTAAACTGTGCCATCTCATGAAAGAGCGGAGAATGCATTGATGCCTGCCACAGATAAGCAATCCCGATATAAACGTATACTGCTGAAGCTCAGCGGTGAAGCCTTGGTTGGCGAAGAAAGTTTCGGTATCGATCCGAAAGTGCTGAACCGCATGGCGCTCGAAATTGGCCAGCTTGTCGGTATCGGCGTGCAGGTTGGTATAGTCATAGGTGGTGGTAATCTGTTCCGGGGCGCGGCGCTGAATGCGGCCGGCCTTGATCGTGTTACAGGTGATCATATGGGGATGCTGGCAACGGTGATGAATGCACTGGCCATGCGTGATGCCCTTGAACGCTGCAATATCGCCACGCGCGTCATGTCGGCTATCCCGATGAGTGGTGTGGTGGATCATTATGATCGTCGTAATGCGATGCGCTATCTGCGTCAAAACGATGTTGTGATCTTCTCGGCTGGCACCGGTAACCCCTTTTTCACTACTGACTCTGCAGCTTGCCTTCGTGGTATCGAGATAGATGCCGATGTTGTGTTGAAAGCAACCAAAGTGGATGGTGTGTATACTGCTGACCCCTTGAAAGATCCTACTGCTGTCAAATATAGTCATCTGACATTTGATGAAGTACTGGAAAAACAGCTGGGTGTGATGGATATGACGGCTATCTGCCTGACGCGGGATCATAATATGCCGATTCGCGTATTTAACATGAATAAACCAGGTGCGTTGGTTAATCTGGTTGTAGGTGGGGATGAAGGAACGCTGATCGATTCTGGTTCCTCTGCAGGAGTTAAAAAATGATTAACGAGATTATAAAAGACGCTGAGTCACGGATGAAGAAAAGCACCGAGGCTCTGGTTGAGAATTTCAAGAAAATTCGTACTGGTCGTGCTCATCCGAGTCTGCTGGATAGCATAATGGTCTCCTACTATGGTTCACCGGTTCCTATTCAGCAGGTGGCCAATATCATGGTTGAAGATTCGCGTACTCTGACCATTATTCCCTGGGAAAAAAAGATGGTTCCTGAGGTGGAAAAGGCGATCATGAAGTCGGATCTGGGCTTGAACCCTAACACTGCCGGTGATGTTATTCGCCTGCCAATGCCAGCGCTGACTCAAGAGTCACGTAAGGGGTTTGGGCGACAGGCCAAGATCGAATCGGAAAATGCCAAGGTCGCGATACGCAATATTCGTCGCGACGCTAATAGCTCCATCAAAGAACTGCTGAAAAATAAGGATATCACTGAAGACGACGAGCGTCGCGGTGAGGATCTGGTGCAGAAGCTGACTGACAAGTATGTGGCAGAGGTTGATGTGCTGCTGAGTAAAAAAGAGTCGGATCTGATGGAAATCTAAGTGCAATGGAGCGGGGTGCATGCCCCCCACGGCTCAATATGTCTGTTCATAATGATATAAAAGCGGGCGGGCACGCCGAGATACCAGAGCATATTGCCATCATCATGGATGGCAATAACCGCTGGGCCAAGCAGCGCCGTCTGCCTGGTCTTGCTGGGCATAAAGCTGGTGTTGACAGTGTGCGCAGCGTGATAGAAGGCTGTCTTGAGCATGGGGTTAAAATCCTGACATTGTTCGCGTTCAGCAGTGAAAACTGGAAGCGGCCAGAGCTTGAGGTCAGAGGGTTGATGGATCTGTTCATGATCTCTCTCGAGCATGAAGCCAAGAAGCTTAATAAACATGACATCTGTCTGCGCATTGTTGGTGATCGCTCTCGCTTCAGCTCGAGTTTGCAGCGCAAGATGTCAGAGGTTGAACGCTTGACGGCGGGGAATCAGGCGCTGATCCTCAATGTCGCAGCCAACTATGGTGGCAGGTGGGATATAGTGCAATCGGTCAGAGCGATCGCATCTGCCTGTATGGCGGGTGAGCTGAGCCCTGAGCTGATAGATGAGCAGTGTTTTTCCGACTACACCAGTCTGAACGGTGTGCCGGACCCTGATCTGTGCATACGCACTGGCGGAGAAAAGCGCATCAGTAATTTTTTGATCTGGCAGTTGGCTTATACCGAGTTCTATTTCACTGATCAGTTCTGGCCCGATTTCGGTAAGCCGGAACTGGCCTCAGCAATTCAGGACTTCTCTAGCCGTCAGAGACGGTTTGGCCGAACCAGTGAACAGGTAGAGGCCCTTAAACGTGTTTAAACAACGAGTGATAACGGGTCTGCTGATTGGGCCAGCGGTGCTGGCTGCAGTATGGTGGTTTCCGATCAGCTGGTTTGCGCTGCTGATAGGTGCTGCAACACTTTATGGCGCCTGGGAGTGGTCCAATTTCTGTCGCTATGGCCTCAGAGAGCGGGTTGTGTTTGTGGTGTTGATTGCGCTGTTGTTGGGCGTGGTGTATGGATTTCTCAATGAGGCTCTGGTATCGACGGTCACGTTGATGGCTGTACTTTTCTGGCTGGCGGCACTGATTATGGTGCTGCGCTATCCATCCTCTTCCTTCTGGTCGAATCAGGCCAATAAAATGTTGATCGGAATTGCGGTGCTGGTACCCGCCTGGCTGGCGATGACGGCCATCAAAGCCTGGACGCACGGTGAGTTCCTGATCTTGTTGCTGTTGGCACTTGTCTGGGGTGCAGATATTGGCGCCTATGCTGCAGGTAAGACGCTGGGTAAACGCAAACTGTTGCCTGAAGTCAGTCCAGGTAAAACTCGCGAAGGTTGTGTTGGCGGGCTGCTTGTATGCGTGTTGGTCGGCGTGGCTTATTCAATGTTGCGAGAACTTCCGCTGACGGCGACGGTCTATTTTGTTCTCTTGTCACTGATTACTGGTATGGCGTCCGTTCTGGGTGATCTGTTTGAGAGTATGCTCAAGCGTGAGCGCGGTATCAAAGACAGTGGTCGTTTGCTGCCGGGTCATGGTGGTGTGCTCGATCGTATTGACAGCCTGACGGCTGCTGCGCCGGTTTTCCTTGCCGGGCTCTATATGGCCCCGCAGATCTAGGAGTAGTTGAATAATGGGTATCGTACAGGCGTTGCTGGCAACGTTGGTGACCCTGGGTCTTCTGGTGACCATACACGAATGGGGACACTACTGGACAGCACGTCGCTGTGGAGTCAAGGTGTTGCGTTTTTCCGTCGGATTCGGCAAGCCTCTTTTCACGTGGAAAGGGCGTGATGGTACGGAGTATGTCATCGCTGCCATTCCACTGGGCGGCTATGTCCGAATGCTGGATGAGCGGGAAGGCTCTGTACCTGAGGATATGCGTGCGCAGGCTTTCAATAACAAGCCAGTGATGCAGCGTTTTGCAATTGTCGCTGCGGGGCCTTTCGTGAATCTGGCCTTCGCAGTGCTTGCCTACTGGTTTTTGTTTGTCTTGGGCACCAGTGTCGTGGTGCCGGTTATCGGAGATGTTCGACCCGGATCACCCGCTGCAGTTGCAGGGGTGGAGATGGGCTATGAGATACTGGAAATCGACGGTAGTCCGGTTCGTTCCTGGAACGATGTAAACCTTCGTCTGGCCGCTCGAGTGGGTGAAACCGGTGTGATAGAGCTGGTTGCACGGCAGCCTGCGCGCTCTGCTGCAAGTACCTATCAAGTGCAGCTGGAACAGTGGCGTGTGGATCTGGAGCGTGAATCACCCATTGGTGCCTTGGGGCTGATACCTTGGCGTCCAGATGTCACGCCGGTACTCGGCCAGTTGGTTGAAGGTGGGGCGGCTGTTGAAGCGGGTCTGCGTAGTGGTGATCATGTACTGGCTGTTGACGGTGACAGTATTTCGAGCTGGTTAATGCTGGTTGAACGCATTCAGCTCAGTGCCGGAACGCCGATTGACCTGACCATTGATCGTGATGGTCTGAGAATGACTTTCAGCGTGACGCCAGCTGCCCGGGTGGGTGAGGATGGCACGGTCACCGGCTTTATCGGTGCAGGGGTGCAGCCGGGTGAATGGCCTCCCGAGATGATACGGGAGATCAAATATAATCCGGCGACTGCATTGGTGATGGGGTTTGAGAAGACCGGGCAGATGATTGGGTTGACGCTGGATGCGATCAAGAAGATGTTTGTCGGCATGTTGTCTGTAAAAAACTTGAGTGGCCCGATAACCATTGCTAAAGTGGCGGGTGATTCGGCAGCGTCCGGGCTTGAAACCTTTATCAGCTTTCTTGCCTACCTCAGTATCAGTCTCGGGATACTTAATCTGCTTCCGATTCCCATGCTGGATGGCGGACACTTGATGTACTATCTGATCGAGATGGTCAGAGGTAAGCCAGTCAGTGAAAAAACGCAGTTGATCGGTTTGAAAATTGGAATGGCGATGCTCTTCAGCTTGATGGCAATCGCGATTGTTAATGATATTGCCCGTCTCTGAAATATCGGACTCTTGATCACATGATGGAACTGAAAAGAATCTTCTCTATGAAACGCTACCTTGCGCTGTTTTTGATCACGCTTTTCTGGGGACTTCAGGCAACTGCATCCTTGTCTTTTACTGTCAGCGATATTCGTATCGAGGGCTTGCAGCAGGTTTCTCCGGGCGTCGTGTTCAGAAATTTTCCGATATCGACAGGCGATCAGATCAGTCAGTCTGAACTGACGGCAGCTACTCGAGAGCTGTTTCGTTCTGGTTTTTTTGAAGATGTTCAGTTGCTTCGGGATGAAGGAGACGTGCTGGTTGTGCGCATCAGAGAGCGTCCTTCCGTTGCGTTGATCAGAATTGATGGTAATAAAGCCATTAAAGAAGAGCAGTTGCGCGAAGGGTTGCGTCAGGCGGGTCTGCAGGAAGGCGATGTGTTTCGTCGTGCTGCGTTGGATCAGATAAGCCTGGAACTGCTGCGTGTATACGGTGCTCAGGGGCGCTACAGCGCAGATATCGATACAGAGGTGGAGTATCTATCCGGGAATCGTGTTGCTCTGAACGTTAATATTCGCGAAGGCCGTATTGCGACCATCCAGCATATCAATATCGTTGGTAATTCAGTTTACTCCAATGAGGAACTGACTGACCTTTTCTCGCTCAGTCTGCCGGGTATGTTCAACTTTTTCACTAAAACAGATGAGTATTCGCGCGAAAAACTGGCTGGTGATCTGGAGCGCTTACGCTCTCATTATCTTGATAATGGTTATATCAACTTCGCCATCGACTCTGCACAGGTGTCGATCACGCCTGATAAGCGGCATGTATATATCACAGTCGATGTGACTGAAGGCGAGCAGTACACGATTCGCGAAGTAGGGCTGGTGGGAAATCTGGTGGTTCCGGAAGAGGAGCTATTGGGTAAAGTCACAATTGAATCGGGTGAAGTATTCTCGCGTCGTGAAATGACTGATGTGCAGGAGCGCCTTGTCAATGCGCTGGGCGATCAGGGCTATATGTTTGCCAATATCAGTCCGATGCCTGAGCTGCATGATGATAATACGGTATCTGTTCGCTATTTTGTTGAACCTGGGCGCCAGACCTTTGTACGACGCATAAACATCCGTGGAAACACACGTACGGCTGATGAAGTCATCCGTCGTGAGCTTGAGCAAATGGAAGCAGGTGTTGCCTCCACCCGAGCTATTGAACGATCCAGAACTCGCCTTGATCAGACTGGTTATTTCAAAGAGGTCAATGTTGAGACGCGTGCTGTCGCCGGAACGGATGATCAGGTAGATCTGGACTACAGTGTGGAAGAAACCCAGCTGGGTCAGCTGACAGCGAGTATCGGTTTTTCTCAGAGTGATGGCATCATTCTGGACTTGGGTGTTTCTCAGGATAACTTCATTGGTACCGGTAAGAGTGTTGCGTTTAACATCTCCAACAGTAAAACCCGTACTGAGTACAGCTTTAACTATCTGGACCCTTACTACACAGTGGATGGTGTGAGTCGTGGCTTCAACTTCTATTATCGCGAGCGCGATTTTGAAGAGGACGATATCAGCACCTATACAACAGATGAGATAGGGACTGGTGTTACCTTTGGTTATCCAATTGATGATAACCAGCGTTTAACTTTCAGTGGCGATGTTGAGTATGTCAAACTGAACACCTTCGAACAGACGGCAGATGAAGTGATCCGTTTTATAGACGAAGAGGGCGATGACTTCCTGAACTGGAAGCTGACAGCTGGCTGGGATTACAATAAGCTCAATAAGGCACTTTTCCCGACTAATGGTTTTGCTCAAGGTGCATCCCTGGAATTGAGTGTCCCCGGTAGTGATCTTGGCTATTATCGTGCTCAATATAATAATCGCTACTTTCTAC
This sequence comes from Nitrincola salilacus, assembly GCF_046271865.1. NCBI lineage: Bacteria > Pseudomonadati > Pseudomonadota > Gammaproteobacteria > Oceanospirillales > Oceanospirillaceae > Nitrincola > Nitrincola salilacus. Next base: position 3,774,237 of record NZ_CP176580.1, on the reverse strand, counting down.
CACTGGATGAAGGAGAGGAGTGGGTAGTCAGTGTGCGCAGTCGTCTTGGTTATGCTGATAGTTACGGCGACAATGGCTATCCTTTCTTCAAGAATTATTTTGCTGGTGGCTTGAGAACCGTTCGTGGTTATGACAACAATTCATTGGGTCCACGCGACTCCAATGGCGATGCGCTGGGCGGTAACATTCTGGTGTCCGGTAGTGCAGAGCTGATATTCCCTGTACCTTTTATCAAAGATAGATCTGCCTGGCGAACCTTGTTGTTCATGGATGCCGGTAATGTCTATACAACCAAGTGCCTGATTGCAGGAGCAAGTTGCAGTTCGGGTGTTGAGCTTGGAGATTTGAGGTATTCAGTGGGAGTGGGGCTGAGCTGGCTGACACCGATTGGACCCTTGTCGGTATCACTCGGTAAAGGCCTGAATTCGAAGTCAGGTGATGATGAGCAGGTTTTCCAGTTTGCACTAGGTCAGACATTTTAAGGAGTTGTGATGAAATATTTGTTAGGTCTGGCAGTGGTTATGTTGACTGCCGGTATGCATGTGCAGGCTGAAACCATACGTGTTCTTGGGGTGCAAGAGGCTTTGTTGAGCTCACAGGCAGCAGTTGCATTCAGTGAACAGCTTGAGAAAGAGTTTGCAGCAGAGGAGAGTCAGTTGCTGGAGCTGGAAAAAGAAGCTGTGGGTGTCCGCGAAAAAATTCAGCAAAATATGGGGCTGGCATCTGAAGAAGAGATGAATCGCTTGCAGTTGCAGTTCCAGAAGACCGTAAATGAGTATCATGAGCGTGGAGAAGCGTTGCAGCTTAAGCGCATGGAGCGAGAAGAAGCGTTTCTGGCACAGATGAGACCACGTCTTGATCAGGCAATTCGTACCCTGATTGAGGGTGAAAATATCAATATCATTCTGGCCAAGCAGGCAACCGTCTACAGTAGTGGCACGATAGATCTGACACCTCGTGTCATAGAACTGCTGAACCAGCAGTAAGTGGAAAACTGATGACAGCCAGGCACCACTATTCGCTGGCTGAACTGGCTGCCATGGTTGATGGCAGTGTTCAGGGCGAAGATACAACTGTTATTACGGGCCTGGCCACATTGAAATGTGCTGGCCAGGGGCAACTTTCGTTTTTTTCTAACGCACGATACCTCAAAGATCTGCAAACCAGCAGCGCATCCGCGGTGCTGGTTCCTGCTGACCATGCTCAGGACGTTCGTCATGTGGCGATTGTCGTAAAAGATCCCTATCTTGCTTTTGCAAAGCTCAGTGCTCTGTTTGACTGGCGTCAACCTCTGAGGCCCGGTATTGCAGCGACGGCGGTTGTTGAGGCTGGTGCTGCAATTGATCCAAGTGCCGAAATCAGTCATCACTCAGTAATCGGTGAAGAAGCTGTTATCGCAGCAGACGTTTATATCGGTGCGAATACGGTGATTGGTAGAGGTTGTCATATCGGCCAGGGGAGTCGTATTGAGGCGGGTGTTGTGCTGTATCCCGGTACTGAAGTCGGTGCTCGTGCAATTATCCACAGTGGTGCCGTGATAGGCTCTGATGGTTTCGGTTTTGCACCTGAAGCGGGCACCTGGAGAAAGATTTACCAGATAGGTGGTGTCAGCATCGGAGATGATGTTGAGATAGGCTCAGGCGTCACCATTGATCGGGGGGCTCTGGATAATACGGTGATTGAATCCGGTGTGAAGCTGGATAATCAGGTCCATGTTGCACACAACGTGGTTATCGGTGAGCATACGGCAATTGCAGGTTGTACCGGTATTGCCGGAAGCACTAAAATTGGCAGTCACTGTACCATTGCCGGTATGGCGGGTATCGGTGGGCATCTGAATATCGCTTCGAATACCCATATTACGGCCATGACAATGGTCAGCAAGTCCATCAGCGAGCCGGGTGTCTATTCATCCGGTATCGGGATGGGGCCTCATAAGCAATGGAAGCGCAATGTGATCCGTTTTCGTCAACTCGATGAGATGGCAAGGCGGGTTCGTACACTGGAACAGTCGCTCGAGCGAAACTCTACTGAAGGTTGTAATGATGATGGATGTAAATGAAATCCGGGAATATCTGCCACACCGCTATCCGTTCCTGCTGGTAGACCGGGTTCTCGAGTTGGTACCGGGTGAGTCGATTGTTGCCATTAAGAATGTCACGGTAAACGAGCCCTATTTTAATGGTCACTTCCCCGGACATCCGGTGATGCCAGGGGTGCTGTTGGTTGAGGCGATGGCCCAGGCGGCGGGTATACTTGGTTTCAAAACCATGAATAAACGCCCGGAAGATGGTTCTATTTACTACTTTGTCGGTGCTGATGATCTACGTTTCAAGCGCCCGGTGGTACCGGGAGATCAGGTGAAACTGGAGGCCCGGGTAATCTCTGATCGTCGTGGTATCTGGAAGTTTGATGTCAAGGCCAGTGTTGATGGCAACCTGGTGTGCAGTGCTACTATTCTGTGTGCTGACAGGAAGGTGTGAGATTGATTCATCCACAGGCAATCGTTGACCCATCTGCCAGGCTTGCAGATGATGTTGAGGTCGGTCCCTGGACAATCATAGGGGCCGGCGTCGAAATTGATGCGGGAACTGTCATCGGCCCGCATGTTGTTATCAATGGCCCCACGCGCATCGGTCGGAGCAACCGGATTTTTCAGTTCGCATCGGTCGGCGAAGAGTGTCAGGATAAAAAGTACAAGGGTGAGCCTACACGTCTTGAGATCGGCGATCATAACGTCATTCGGGAAGGTTGCACCATCCATCGTGGCACGATACAGGATCAGGGTCTGACCCGTCTTGGCAGTCATAATCTTCTGATGGCTTATACCCATGTCGCGCATGATTGTGTGGTGGGTGATCATGTTATTCTGGCGAACAATGCGGCGTTGGCAGGCCATGTTCATGTCGGTGATCACGCGATTCTGGGTGGGTTTACGGCTGTGCATCAGTTCTGTCATATCGGTGCGCACGTAATGTGTGGCGCCGGCAGTGTCGTGTTGAAGGATATCCCAGCGTTTGTCATGGCTAACGGCAACAGCGCCAGACCTCATGGCATCAATGCAGAAGGGTTGCGTCGTCGCGGCTTCGATGCTGAACAGATCCGTGCGATACGTCAGGGCTATAAAATCCTTTATCGCCAGAATCTGGTTTTTGCCGATGCGCTGCAATCTTTGCAATCTCTCGCTGCTCAGGTCCCGGTTATTCAGCTGCTGATCGATTCACTGGTGGTCTCCGAACGCGGCATCATCCGTTAAGGTGCTGCAATGAGCCTGGTGTTATGACGCGCGTACTCAAGGTTGCCATCGTTGCCGGTGAAGCATCTGGAGATATTCTGGGTGCTGGCCTGATTCAGGCACTCCGGCAACAATATCCCCAGATGCAGGTTGAAGGTATCGGTGGGGAGCTGATGCAGGCTCAGGGCTGTGAGAGCCTCTTCCCGATGGAGCGACTGTCGGTGATGGGACTGGTCGAGGTACTGGGGCGGTTGCGTGAACTGCTTGGAATACGTCGTCAGTTGGTTAAGCGCTGGATGCAGCAGCCACCTGATCTCTTCATCGGCATAGATGCCCCAGATTTCAATCTCGGTCTTGAGCAGAGCATGCATGAAGCCGGTGTCACGACGGTTCATTATGTCAGCCCATCTGTCTGGGCATGGCGCAAAAAGCGTGTGCACAAAATCAAGCGCAATACCGATCTGATGTTGACCCTCTTTCCGTTTGAGGCGGCCTTTTATCAGGCGCATCAGCAACGTGTGGCCTTTGTGGGGCATCCTTTGGCTGATCAGATCCCCCTGCAGCCGGATCAGCATGCGGCCCGTGCCTCTCTGGGGCTGGATCATGACGCACAAGTGATAGCGTTGCTGCCTGGCAGTCGTGCTGGTGAGGTGACCCAGCTGGCAGCCCCTTTTCTTGACGCCGCACGTATTCTGACGCAGAAACGTCCTGGCCTTGTTTTTGTGCTGCCGGCGGCCAGTCAGTCACGCTATGATGAGCTGCAGCGCATTATTCAAAATCAGTACCAGGATCTGGAAATACATCTGGTTCTGAAAAACTCACATCAGGCGCTATGTGCCTGCGATGCGGTTCTGATTGCCTCAGGCACCGCGACTCTGGAAGCGATGCTGTGCAAGAGACCGATGGTGGTTGCCTATCGCATGTCGCCGATAACCTTCCGAATACTCTCTTATCTGGTGTCCATCACCTCCGTGTCACTGCCAAATCTGCTGGCGGGACGTCAGTTGGTACCTGAAGTGTTGCAGAATGAGGTGACACCGCAGCGATTGGCGGATGAGATAGAGAGCCTGCTGGATGATCAGATAGGGCGTCAGGCGCTGTTGGCGGAATTTACACAGTTGCACCAGTCCCTGAGGCTGGATGCCGATGTGCAGGCGGCCAGGGCGATCAGCGAGTTGCTGATAGACAAGGGGACGTTGTGATGGAACCATTTACGTTGGATCATATCCCGACAAACTTGATTGCCGGTGTGGATGAGGTGGGGCGTGGTCCGCTGGTCGGTAATGTCGTTGCAGCCGCGGTGATTCTGGATCCGGCTCGGCCGGTTGTGGGGTTGGCCGACTCCAAAAAACTCAGTGCGGCACGGCGTGAAGCGTTGGCTATTCAGATCAGAGAGCAGGCGCTGGCCTGGTCGGTTGCCTGGGCTACGCCTGCCGAAATTGATGAGTTGAATATTCTGCATGCGACCATGTTGGCAATGCAGCGTGCGGTGGGCTCCCTGTCACCGCTGGCTGAGTTTGCGCTGATCGATGGTAATCGTTGTCCAGCGCTACCTTGTCCGTCACAACCTGTCGTTAAAGGGGATGCTCGCGTGCCTTGTATTGCTGCCGCGTCGATACTGGCGAAGGTCTTTCGTGATGAAGAGATGGCTGTATTGGATCAGCAGTACCCCGATTATGGATTTGCCCGGCACAAGGGCTACCCGACACCCGAACATCTACAGGCGCTGAGGAATTTTGGCGCGCTGTCTGAGCATCGTCGAAGCTTTCGGCCGGTGCGTGAACTGCTGATAGAAGGTTAACGTGATGACTGATCCCGGTTTTGTCCATCTTCGAGTACATACGGAGTACTCCCTCTATGACGGGCTGGTCAAGGTCAAGCAGTTGGTGGCCGAGGCTGCGCGCCAGAGGATGCCAGCTGTCGCGGTGACGGATCAGACCAATCTCTATGCGCTGATCAAGTTCTATAAAGCGGCGCTGGGAACCGGTATCAAGCCGATCTGTGGGGTTGATTTCTGGGTCTATGATGCTGACGAACCACTTGCGGAACCAACCAGATTAACCCTGCTGGTCCGCAATGGGCGTGGCTATCGAAACCTGATGGAGCTGGTATCACGAGCCTATGCCGAAGGGCAGAATCTGGTGCAGGATCGTGCCGTTATCCTGTACGACTGGATAGTGGAGAAGTCAGAAGGGCTGATTGCGCTGTCCGGTGCGCGTGAAGGTGAGATAGGGCGTGCACTGCTGTCGGGCAATACCGACTTGGCCAGAGAGTCATTGCAGCGATGGATGGAGCTGTTTCCGGGTGCTTTTTATCTGGAGGTGCAGCGCACCGGGCGTGTCGGTGATGAAGAGGTTGTGCACGGCAGCGTCGAGTTGGCGCACGAAACCGGCTGTCCGCTGGTCGCCACCAACGAAGTGATGTTTCTGCGTCAGGATGACTTTGATGCGCATGAGGTGCGAGTCTGCATCAACCAGAGCGTGACGCTGGAAGATCCTACCCGTCCCCATGCTTACTCGGATCAGCAGTATTTTCGTTCCGCCGAGGAGATGGCGGAGGTTTTTTCCGATATTCCCAGTGCGCTGACCAACAGTGTCGAAATAGCCAAGCGCTGCAATATTGAGATAGAGCTGGGTGTCTACTATCTGCCCAAGTACCCCGTGCCCGAAGGGATGTTGATGGATGATTATTTCCGTCTGGTATCCAAAGAGGGGTTGGAGGAGCGGCTTGAGGTTCTGCTGGATCGGGACGCACCTGATTATGCTGAACAGCGTAAAGTCTATGAGGATCGCCTGGACTTTGAGCTGGATATCATCATCCAGATGGGCTTTCCCGGCTACTTCCTCATCGTTATGGACTTTATCCGCTGGGCCAAGGATAACGGTATTCCGGTCGGCCCGGGACGAGGCTCGGGTGCGGGTTCTCTGGTGGCCTATGTGCAGAAGATCACCGATCTGGATCCGCTGGAGTATGATCTGCTGTTCGAACGTTTCCTTAACCCGGAACGTGTCTCCATGCCCGACTTTGATATTGATTTCTGCATGGATAATCGCGACAAGGTGATCGACTATGTCGCTCAGACCTATGGGCGCGATGCGGTCTCTCAGATCATCACCTTCGGTACCATGGCCGCGAAGGCGGTGGTGCGAGATGTTGCCAGGGTGCAGGGGAAGCCCTTCGGTCTGGCGGATCGCCTCTCCAAGTTGATCCCCTTTGAAGTAGGTATGACACTGGGCAAGGCCTGGGAGCAGGAGGAAGCGCTGCGTGACTTTGTCAACGGCAGCGAAGAGGCCCAGGAAATCATGGAGATGGCCTACAAGCTGGAGGGCGTGACACGTAACGTCGGCAAGCATGCCGGTGGTGTCGTGATTGCCCCGACCCGGCTGACCGATTTTTCCGCGACCTATTGTGATGAACATGGTCAGGGTCTGGTGACCCAGTTTGACAAGAATGATGTCGAGGAAGCCGGGCTGGTGAAGTTTGACTTCCTTGGCCTGCGTACGCTGACCATCATCGACTGGGCTCTGCGAACGGTGAATACCTTGCGCAGGCGTCAGGGAGAAGCCGATATCGAGATTGAGCATATCGATCTTGAGGATCAGGCTGTTTTCAAACTCCTGCAGCGGGCAGAAACGACGGCGGTCTTCCAGCTTGAGTCCAGCGGCATGAAGGATCTGATCCGTCGTCTGCAGCCGAGCCGCTTCGAGGATATCATCGCTCTGGTGGCGCTGTTCCGTCCTGGCCCCCTGCAGTCGGGGATGGTAGATGACTTCATCAACCGTAAGCATGGTCGTGCCGAGATGGCCTGGCCACATACCGATTACCAGCTCGACAGTCTGCAGCCGGTGCTGGAGCCAACCTACGGTATTATCCTGTATCAGGAACAGGTGATGCAGATTGCGCAGGTGATGGCGGGTTACAGCCTGGGTGAGGCTGACCTGCTGCGCCGTGCGATGGGTAAGAAAAAACCAGAAGAGATGGCCAAGCAGCGTCAGGGCTTTCTGGATGGTTCGGCGAACAACGGCATTGATGTGGGGCTTGCCGGTAATATTTTTGATCTGGTGGAGAAGTTCGCCGGATATGGTTTCAACAAGTCACATTCGGCGGCTTATGCTCTGGTCTCGTATCAGACCGCGTGGCTGAAAACGCACTATCCTGCCCCCTTTATGGCGGCGGTCATGTCCTCGGATATGCAGAACACCGACAAGGTGGTGATCTTCATTGAGGAGTGCCGTCAGATGGGGCTGACGCTCAAGCTGCCGGACGTCAACGCCGGTGAATTCATGTTCACCGTTAATGATGCCAATGAGATCATCTATGGTCTCGGGGCGATCAAAGGGGTAGGCGAAGGGCCGGTCGAGGCGATAGTTGAAGCGCGCAGCGAAGGTGGCCCGTTTGTTGATCTTTTCGATTTTTGTGCCCGCGTCGGTGCTAAAAAGCTGAACAAACGAGTGCTTGAGGCGCTGGTGCGCTGCGGAGCACTGGATAGCCTGGGAACACATCATAGAGCGGTTCTGTGGGAGTCAATAGGCGCGGCGCTGCAGGCGGCGGATCAGGCAGCGCGTAATGTTGATGCTGGTATGTTCGATCTCTTCGGTGAAGTCGAAGCTGAATCGCCGTCTGATCCCTATATCGAATTCGCACGTGCCCGCGAGTGGACAGACAAGGAACGACTGCAGGGCGAGAAGGAGACGCTGGGGCTCTATGTCACCGGTCATCCGATCGATGAGTATGAGCGTGAACTGTCGCATGTGATCAGCAAAAAGCTGGTCGAGATCCAGCCCGCACGGGGGCGCTCGCAGAAGATGGCCGGCCTGGTCGTGGATCTGCGCATGAAAAAGACCAAGAAAGGTCAGCCACTTTGCTTCATCACGCTGGATGATCGCAGTGCACGTATGGAGGTGACACTTTTCGGCGAAGCCTATGAGCAGTTCAAGCATCTGGTGGCGCGGGATGTGATTCTGATCATTGAGGGCGAGGTGGCACAGGATGACTATAATGGTGGCATCAAGGTGCGTGGCAATACGGTTGCGACCCTGACACAGGCGCGGGCCCGCTATGCCGAGGCGTTGCAGGTTGATTGTACTGAGAAGCAGCTGGGCCGCCTGCAGATGAAGCAGTTTTCCGAGCTGCTTAAACGTCATGTCACGCCGACGGATACACTACCGGTGACGTTGCGTTATCGCCGTCAGGACGCCCAGGGGCTGTTGCAACTGGGGGATAAGTGGCGTGTCGCGGCCTGTGATGAATTATTGATAGCGCTTAAAGATCAGTTCGGCGATAAAGCCGTTTCGCTGGTCTATTCCGCTTCATGAACAGGCTGGTGATCGCTGCTGGCAACAGGTAGAATCGTCTGCTGAATAGAATTCTGACATTTATACTCAAAAAGTTACTTTTAAAAAGATATGGAAGCACATGAATCCTAACTACCTCGATTTTGAACAGCCCATCGCAGATCTGGTGGCCAAAATCAATGAGTTACGCCATGTAGGTGCGGGTAATGAAGAGCTCAATCTGTCAGAAGAGATTGAGCGCCTGCAGGAAAAAAGCCGCAAGCTGACCCGGTCGATCTTCTCTGATCTGAGCGCCTGGCAGATATCACAGCTGGCGCGGCATCCTCAGCGTCCTTATACCCTGGATTACGTGGCTCAGGCTTTTGATGATTTTGATGAGTTGCATGGTGATCGTCACTTTGCTGATGATCAGGCGATCGTGGGTGGTCTGGCGCGCCTGGATGGTCGCCCGGTCGTTGTGATCGGTCATCAGAAGGGGCGTGAAGTCAAAGAGAAGGTAAAGCGTAACTTTGGCATGCCACGCCCTGAAGGCTACCGCAAAGCGCTTCGTATCATGGAGATGGCTGAGCGTTTCAATCTACCTCTGCTGACCTTTATCGATACTCCGGGTGCTTATCCGGGTATTGATGCTGAAGAGCGTGGCCAGTCTGAGGCGATCGCCTACAATCTGGCGAAGATGTCCCAACTGAGAACGCCGATCATCTCCACCGTTATCGGTGAGGGTGGTTCAGGGGGGGCGCTGGCTATCGGTGTTTGTGATGAGCTGCTGATGCTTCAGTATGGTACCTATTCGGTGATCTCTCCTGAAGGCTGTGCGTCAATCCTGTGGAAAAGTGCTGAACGCGCTTCGGATGCGGCCAAGGCGATGGGTATTACGTCCGAAAGGTTGCATGAGTTGGGGCTGGTCGATCAGGTCATTCCCGAGCCACTGGGGGGGGCGCATCGCGATCCAGCTGCCATGGCTCAGAGTATCAAACAGCATCTGCTCGAAACCCTTGATCGTCTGGATGGCTTTTCTCATGATGATCTGCTGGAGCGTCGCTATAAGCGACTGCTATCTTACGGTCTGCATGAAGACTAAAAAGCGTGCCTGTTGAGCGCCATGTCGGATCTTCTAGCTGATTTTTTCACTGAATGCCGACAGGCGCTTGCTGATCAGCATCAGATCAGTCGCTGGGTCATCGGCTACAGCGGCGGCCTCGATTCCACCGTTTTGCTGGCCCTTGCGGCCCAAATCTTTCCCACTGCCTCTCTGCACGCGTTACATATCCATCATCAGTTGCAGTCTGAGGCGGATGCCTGGGCAGCCCATTGCCAGGCCTTCAGCAAACAGTTAGGTGTTCCCTGCACAGTGATCCATGTACAGCCTGAGGGGCGTTCTGAGAATGCGGCACGTGATGCCCGCTATCAGGCATTCACTGAATGGCTCGAACCAAGCGATTGCCTGCTGCTCGGGCATCATGCCGGGGATCAGAGCGAAACGCTGCTGTATCGGCTCATACGCGGTGCGGGTGTCAATGGTCTCTGTGGGATCCCTGCCACTCGCGGGCTGGGGCAGGCGATGTTGCTGCGTCCTCTGTTGGCGTTCAGTCGCTCACAGCTCGAAGGCTGGGCCAGAGAGCAGGGTCTCGACTGGATAGAGGATCCGAGCAATCAACATCAGCACTACGATCGTAACTTTCTGCGCCATCAAGTGCTGGATCCACTGCGTGAACGTTGGTCTCATCTGGATCGACGGCTCAGTGATACAGCTACCATGATGACTGAAGCGCGTGATCTGCTGGAGCAGCTGGCCAGGCAGGATCTGCTTCCTCTGCAGAGTGAATCCGGTGCGCTTGATCTGTCAGGCCTGAGACAGCTGGCCGAATCACGCCAGCATAATCTGCTCAGATATTGGGTAGGGCAATCTGGCTATGCCTTGAATCGCAAGGATTTACTGTCGATCAGGCAGCAATTTCTGGAGTCGAAAGAGGATGCTCAGCCGCAGTTGCGTCTCGGACGGTCTCTGCTTCGACGCTATCGTCAGCAACTGTTTCTGTTGCAGCCTGATTTGGCCTCCCGATCGGTGCTGGCTCCGGCGGAAGTGCGGATAGCACTTGACAGGGCGGTGACCCTTGAGCTTGCTGGCGGTGTGCTTGAGGTAGTACCAGGTAGCTATGCTGCTCTGTCCGATGAGGCTGGCCTGTCCAGTGAGGATCTGCCACAACTGTTGTTTGCCTACCGGGCGGGCGGAGAGGTGCTTTGTCCCCTTGGGAAAGGGTTTTCGGTCAGTCTGAAGCAGTTGTTTCAGGATGCTGGGGTGCCGCCCTGGCTCAGGCAGGAGTGGCCGCTATTGATGCTGGATGGCCAGATTGCGGCGGTGCCGGGCATCTGCAACACGGAGCTGCTGGCTGACTTTGCAGGGCTAAATTTTATCTGGCGCCCTTTTTCATTGTCGGGACGACCTTTTTTTGTTAGTCTGTAGCCCCATCTTGATTACGTTTTTTCCCTCCAAACATCACGATCTTACGGGTTTTGCATGACGCGCTATATATTCGTCACCGGCGGTGTAGTGTCCTCTTTGGGCAAAGGTATCGCTTCAGCTTCGCTGGCGGCCATCCTTGAGGCCCGCGGACTAAAAGTTACCATGCTCAAGCTGGATCCCTATATTAATGTGGATCCCGGCACTATGAGTCCTTTCCAGCATGGAGAGGTTTTTGTTACCGATGACGGTGCAGAAACCGACCTTGATCTGGGCCATTATGAGCGCTTCATTCGTACCACCATGACGCGTCGAAACAACTTCACGGCAGGCCGGGTTTACCAGCATGTGCTGAGCAAGGAGCGCCGCGGCGACTACCTGGGCGGTACCGTGCAGGTGATTCCGCATATCACGGATGAGATTAAACGCCGTGTTATCGAAGGTGCCAGCGGGGCCGATGTCGCGCTGGTTGAGATCGGCGGAACGGTAGGTGATATTGAGTCTCTGCCATTTCTTGAGGCAGTCAGACAGTTGCGGACCGAACTCGGGATGGGTAAGGCGATGTTCATGCACCTGACGCTGGTGCCCTATATCGCCACGGCCGGTGAGACCAAGACCAAACCGACCCAGCACTCTGTCAAAGAGTTGCGATCCATCGGTATCCAGCCGGATATTCTCGTTTGCCGTTCTGAGCAGCCGCTGCAGGATTCATCCCGCCGCAAGTTGGCTCTTTTCACCAGCGTTGAAGAGCGTGCGGTGATCTCTCTGCCCGATGCCAACTCCATTTATGCGATTCCACGGATGCTGGCCGAGCAGGGGCTGGATGAGATCGTTATTGATCGCTTCCGTCTTGAGTGTAAGCCGGCAGACCTGAGTGACTGGGATCGTGTGGTCGATGGCATGCTCAACCCGGATGGCGAAGTGAAAATTGCCATGGTTGGTAAATACATGGAGCTGCTCGACGCCTACAAGTCGCTGATAGAATCGATTACTCATGCTGGCATTGCTCTGCACAAAAAGGTCCGAATCGAGTACATCGATTCCGAGCGTGTCGAGAAAGAGGGTGTTGATATACTCAGGGATGCACATGCGATTCTGGTGCCTGGCGGCTTTGGTGAGCGAGGCGTGGAAGGCAAGATTCTGGCGGCACGCTATGCCCGTGAAAACAAGGTGCCTTACTTGGGTATCTGTCTTGGCATGCAGGTCGCTGTTATCGAATATGCACGGCATATGGCGGGGCTTGAAGGTGCCAACTCGACCGAGTTTAACAAGCAGTCACCGCACCCTGTGATTGGTCTGATTACTGAGTGGACTGACCTGAGCGGTAAAGTAGAGCAGCGCTCTGATCAGACCGATCTGGGTGGAACCATGCGCCTCGGAGCTCAGTTGTGTCATCTGCTCGATGGCTCCAAAGTGGCTCAGGTGTATGGCTCGACTGAAGTTCGCGAGCGCCATCGTCATCGCTATGAGGTAAACAACCATTACGTTCCTCTTCTGGAAAAAGCCGGGCTTGTGATTTCCGGTCGTTCCGAAGATGGTGAACTGGTAGAGGTGATTGAAGTGTCGGATCATCCCTGGTTCGTTGCCTGTCAGTTCCATCCGGAATTTACCTCGACGCCACGTGATGGTCATGGCCTGTTCACCGGTTTCATTCAGGCCGCACTGGACCATCAGGCGCAAAACTGACCGTTTTTTGATTTAAAACTTGTTGGAGAGTTGTAGAAGATGCAGATCGCAGATATCAAAGCCCGTGAAGTGCTGGATTCACGCGGTAATCCGACCGTTGAAGCCGATGTGATCCTGAGTAATGGCATCATCGGCAGTGCTTGTGCTCCGTCTGGTGCATCCACCGGTTCGCGTGAAGCGCTGGAGCTGCGTGACGGTGACAAGGGGCGCTATCTGGGTAAGGGTGTTCTGAAGGCTGTTGCTGCAATCAAAGGTGAGATTCGTGATGCCTTGCTGGGTATGGATGTGACCGACCAGCGCGCACTTGATGATAAGATGCTGGCTCTGGATGGTACCGAGAACAAATCCAATCTGGGCGCTAATGCAATTTTGGCAGTCTCTCTGGCGGCAGCCAAGGCTGCGGCAGTGGCCAAGGGTATTCCTCTCTACGCTCACATTGCAGAGCTTAATGGCACTCCCGGACAGTTCTCCATGCCGGTTCCGATGATGAATATCATCAACGGTGGTGAGCATGCCGACAACAACGTTGATATACAGGAGTTCATGGTCCAGCCTGTGAACTTCACATCCTTCTCTGATGCGCTGCGTTGTGGCACAGAAATTTTTCATGCCCTCAAGGCTGTGCTGCAGTCTCGTGGTCTGAGTACGGCTGTCGGTGATGAAGGTGGTTTTGCGCCAGATCTCGGTTCCAACGAGGAAGCGCTGGTGGTTATTCGTGAAGCGGTGGAAAAAGCCGGTTACGAGCTGGGCAAGGATGTTACTCTGGCTCTGGACTGTGCCTCCTCCGAATTCTATAAGGATGGCAAATATGATCTGGCTGGCGAAGGTCAGGTGTTTGATCCTGCTGGCTTTGCAGATTATCTGGCGCGCCTGAGCAATGACTACCCGATCATCTCCATCGAAGATGGTATGGATGAGTCCGACTGGGCTGGCTGGGCTGATCTGACCAATAAGATCGGTGACCGTGTACAGCTGGTCGGAGATGACCTGTTTGTAACCAATACACGTATTCTCAAGCGTGGTATTGATGAAGGTATTGCCAACTCCATCCTGATCAAGTTCAATCAGATAGGGTCCCTGTCTGAAACCCTGGATGCGATCAGAATGGCGCAGGCTGCAGGCTTTACTGCCGTTATCTCTCATCGTTCCGGTGAAACGGAAGATACCACGATCGCTGACCTTGCTGTAGGGACAGCGGCCGGACAGATCAAGACCGGCTCTTTGTGCCGCTCTGATCGTGTCGCCAAGTATAACCGCCTGCTCCGCATTGAAGAGGAGCTGGGTGTGAAGGCGATCTATAAGGGCCGCTCCGAAATCAAGGGTCAGAGCTGAGAAATCACTGAACAGATAAGGGGGGCTACGGCCCCCCTATCTATATGTACATGAGGTATGGTGTGTTTCGGTGGCTGTTGATTCTTCTGGTGTTGATGCTGATCGGATTGCAATACCGACTCTGGTTTGGTGAGCCAAGCCTGCGCCAGGTATGGGAGCTGGAAAAGCAGATTCAGTCCCAGGTTGAGGAAAATCAGCAGTTGGCTGAACGTAATCAGCGCCTGGAGGCTGAGGTAATGGATTTGAAACAGGGCCTGAAAGCGATCGAAGAGCGTGCGCGTAGCGAAATGGGTATGGTGCGAGAGGGGGAAACCTTCTATCAACTGGTCGAGCCTGCTCCTGAGAGGAGTCGTCGATGACGCAGTTGAAGGCAGATCCTGAGCAGTTGCCCTGGCTATATGAGAGACCTCAAGGCAGTGCCCGGATAAGGGTGCAGCCGGAGGATTTCTGTGTGTCTGAGGAGCTGGGTTTCGAACCCTGCGGGGAGGGTGAACATCTTTTCCTGCAGATCCGCAAAACAAGCGAAAATACCGACTGGGTTGCACGTCAACTGGCTAAATTCTGCGCCATTGATCCGCGCCATGTCACCTATGCCGGTAAGAAAGATCGTCATGCAGTCACAGATCAGTGGTTTTGTGTGCATTGGCCGATCGCTTCGCGCGAGCCATCCTGGTCACTGTTTGAATCTGACACCATTAAAGTGTTGCGTAGCGTACGTCATCAACGCAAACTCAAGCTGGGTACTCTCAAAGCCAATCACTTCAGTATAAGATTGCGTGATGTGACGCATCCCGATGAGCTGGAAAGGCGCCTCGGCTTGATCGTATCGGGAGTGCCGAACTACTTTGGTGAGCAGCGTTTCGGCCATGCCGGAGGTAATCTGCTCAAGGGCGACGCGCTGATCAGCGGAGTGCTTAAAGAGCGGCAGCGACATAAGCGTGGTCTGTATATCTCGGCACTCAGGTCTTGGTTGTTCAATGCTGTCGTTGCTGGCCGTATCCGTCAGGGCTTATGGGATAACTTGCTGGCCGGTGATGTGCTGATGCAGCGTGAAGGGCAGAGTTGTTTTGTTGAAGATGGCAGTGCTGATCTGCTTGATAGGATTCGTGCGGGAAGTCTGCACCTGACGGCCCCGATGTGGGGCAGGGGTGAGCTGATGACTCAAGGCGCGGCCGCTGAACTGGAGCGCAGCCTGATTGCCGATTGGCAGGTCTGGGCCGATGCTCTGGTGCAGCTGGGTTTGAACCAGGAGCGTCGTGCTATCAAGCTGATACCGGGTAATATGACGGTGACAGCCGAAACAGATCGCCAATGGCTGGTAAGCTTCAGTTTGTCGACGGGTTCATTCGCGACCAGTGTTCTGCGCGAAGTGTGTCATCTTGAAAATGAACAGCAGATTCATTCCTTAACAGATTAGCGTTACATTAGAATAAAATCAGAAGAATTCAGAAGAATTCAGAAGAATTCAGAAGAATTATGGGCGTCACAGTGCAGACGTGTGAGAGTTGAAATGAAAATACTGATCTCCAATGATGATGGAGTTTATGCGCCGGGGTTGGCAGCTTTGGCTGCGGCTCTGGCCAAGGATGCCGAAATCTGTGTTGTTGCTCCTGATCGCAATCGCAGTGGGGCGAGCAATTCGCTGACTCTGGATCGTCCACTTGAATCTCATCTGCATGAAAATGGCTTTTTCAGCCTGAATGGCACACCGACAGACTGTGTGCATCTTGGGCGCAGTGGTTTGTATGTCGAGGGCTTTGAGCCGGATATCGTGGTTTCGGGTATTAATGCCGGTGCCAACCTGGGCGATGACGTTCTGTATTCCGGAACGGTAGCCGCTGCCACTGAGGGGCGTACCCTTCGCCTGCCTCCCATCGCGGTATCCTCGCATAGCTTCTACCCGGAGTACTATGAGGTAGCTGCTGAGGTGATCAGAATGCTGGTGCGTAATCTGGAGTCTCTGGTTGTTGCGCCGCGTACGGTGTTGAATGTGAACATACCGGACCTGCCGATGGAGCAGATCCGTGGTGTACATGTTACCCGACTGGGTCATCGAGTTGCCGCAGATCAGCCGGTTGAGGTCCTGGATCCACGAGGCCGTAAGCGCTACTGGATAGCTGGTGCTGGTGATGCCGCTGATCGTGAACCGGGTACTGACTTTTTTGCTGTCGAGAATGGATTCGTTTCCGTAACACCGCTGCAGATCGACATGACACACTACTCAGGGATGGATAATCTTGCCAGCTGGTTAGAGGAAAAACTGTGACTGAGTTTGATGTTCAGGGGATCGGCATGACATCGCGCCGTACCCGGGAGCGATTGATTCAGCGACTGCGTGAGCAGGGCATCAGTGATATGCGTGTTCTGGATGTCATGCTGGATACGCCACGTCATCTGTTTCTTGATGAGGCGTTGGCGCACAGGGCTTACGAAGACACAGCACTTCCGATCGGCTTCAATCAGACCATCTCGCAGCCATATATAGTCGCACGAATGACTGAGGTGCTGCTTGCAGCAGGTCCCTTGGAAAAGGTGCTTGAAGTGGGAACCGGGTCTGGTTATCAGACTGCCGTGCTGGCGCGTCTGGTGGGGCAGGTTCACTCTGTCGAGCGTATACGCCCGTTGCAGGAAAAGGCTAAAGATAGATTCAAGAAGCTGAAACTTTATAACATCATCTGCCGTCACAGTGATGGTACGATGGGGTGGCCCGATAATAAGATGCAGTTTGATGGCATCCTGGTGACAGCTGCGCCCGAACAGGTGCCTGATGAGTTGCTTCAACAGTTGGCTCCAGGTGGGCGGCTGGTGATTCCGGTGGGCAGAGATCAGCAGCAATTGAAACTGATTACGCGGCTGGAAAGTGGTGGCTTTGAGACTCAGGTGCTGGAATTTGTCCGTTTTGTACCTCTGCTAAGTGGCACAATTCGCTGAACAGGAATCATCTATGCAGCAGCGTAATATCCGTCAGTATCTTTGCCTGACGGGCAAGGGAGTGTTGATGGGGGCGGCTGATGTCGTGCCCGGAGTGTCCGGTGGCACTATCGCGTTCATCACCGGTATTTACGAAGAACTGATTTTCAGCATCCGGCGTTTTGATATTCAAGCGATTAAGATCTTATTTCAGCAAGGCCCTGTGGCCTGCTGGCAGCATATTAATGGTAACTTTCTACTGGCACTGGTCGGCGGGATTATGCTGAGTATCCTGAGTATTGCTCAGGTGATCCTCTATTTGCTTGAGACTCATCCTATCCCCTTGTGGTCCTTCTTTTTTGGCTTGATTCTGGCATCCTGCTGGACGGTGATGCGGCATATTGATCGTATTACTCTGGATCGGATACTGGTGTTTGTCTTTGGAGCTGCGGTTGCGCTTTTGATCACTTCTCTGTCACCGGCGATTATTCAGCCAGGTATGGGAATGATTTTTTTCTCGGGAATGATTGCTATTTGTGCGATGATTTTGCCGGGGATATCGGGCAGCTTTATATTGCTGTTATTGGGGATGTATGCACCGGTCCTGTCTGCTCTGCGGGGATTCGATCTGCAGTTCTTGATGCTGTTTGCGACCGGCTGTATTCTTGGCCTGATGAGCTTTTCAAGAGTGCTGAGCTGGGCCTTTACCAATTACCGGCCTCTGACGCTGTCGTTGCTTGGTGGGTTTATGCTAGGGTCGTTGAATAAAGTCTGGCCCTGGAAGTACACCATGTCCTACACCATTAATCGTCATGGTGATGAAATACCGCTGGTTCAGGATAATATCCTGCCAGCCTCTTATGCCGAGCTGACTGGGCATGACCCACTGATCTGGTTCGCCCTGTGTCTGATTCTGGCTGGTGGGGCACTGGTTCTGTTACTGGATAGGAAATAGTGAAAGGGGGGCTGGTGTTCAGGTCTTATGACTGGCTAAGGATGCCATTAATTGCATCTCTGGCGGTCTGGTTGACTGCCTGCTCCACCGGCTATGCTCCTGTCTCTGATCGGACCCGTTCGTCTTCGTCTTCACAGCCGACCAGTACGGCCGATAACCGGACAGCACTACCAAATTCTGGCACTTATACGGTCGTAAGGGGCGATACCCTGTATTCCATCGCCTGGCGCTACGGTCTGGATTATCGACAGGTGGCAGCCTGGAACAATATCGATGGTCGCTATCAGATCTTTCCGGGCCAGAAGCTGTCGTTGCGCTCTGCAAACCAGGCAGTCTCAGCATCAACAGCTCCGGTAAGCACGCAGTCGCCTGCGTCTACCGCCGCTCCTGCATCGACCTCCGCATCTGCAGCGGGTTCTACTGCTCCAGTCGCTGCTGCACCTGCCAGACCTGCGGCAACGTCGACAGCACCTGCTTCAACGCCAGCGGCTACTCCCACAGCTCCTGTTTCCACCGGTCCTGTCAGGTGGCAATGGCCTGTTGCCGGTAAGGTTATCACTGGTTTCTCTGCCCGTGCAGATGGCAATAAAGGGCTTGATATTGCCGGTAGTGCCGGTGACCCGGTCTTCGCAGCTTCTGATGGGCGAGTAGTGTATGCTGGCAGCGGGCTGCTCGGATACGGAAATCTGGTCATCATCAATCATAACCATCAGTTTTTAAGTGCGTATGCCCATAACAGTCGCATTCTGGTGAATGAAAATGATATGGTTAAAGGCGGTGAAAAAATTGCCGAAATGGGTAATACGGGAACCGATCGTGTCAAATTGCACTTTGAAATAAGGCAGGATGGAAAACCGGTTGACCCAGTGCGTTTTTTACCGAAAAGGTAGTAATATCAGGTAAATTCCTGAACAGGTAGAGGTGATCAGATGGAGTCGATCGACAATAACGATAAGCATGATGATGAGTTTGGTCTGGATCTTGAGCTTGATGCTGAGGAGAATGAAGATGACCAGCCTGAAGATGCTGTCGATGATGAAGATCTGGCGCAGTTAATGGCGGGTGGAAGGGGGCGTGGTACACCTGCGCACAAAGACCTTATGAATGCCAAAAGTCTGGATGCGACGCAGTTGTATCTTAACGAGATTGGCTTTTCGCCACTCCTGTCTGCTGAGGAAGAGGTTTACTTCTCGCGTCTTGCGCTGCAAGGGCAGGAAGCCGCTCGCAAGCGGATGATTGAGAGCAATCTTCGCCTTGTCGTCAAGATCGCCCGCCGCTATATCAATCGTGGGCTGACACTGCTCGATTTGATCGAAGAGGGTAACCTGGGTCTTATTCGTGCAGTGGAAAAATTTGATCCCGAGCGTGGCTTTCGCTTTTCAACCTACGCGACCTGGTGGATACGTCAGACGATTGAGCGTGCCATCATGAATCAGACACGTACGATCAGGCTGCCGATTCATGTCGTCAAGGAACTCAATTTATACCTTAGGGCTTCGCGTGAACTGGCGCAGAAGCTTGATCATGAGCCCAGGGCCGATGAAATTGCAGAGCTGGTGGACAGGCCTGTGTCCAGTGTCGAGCGGATGCTGGGGCTGAACGAGCGGGTTTCCTCAATCGATATACCGGCCGGTGGCGGCAGTGATAAGCCGCTACTTGAAACTATTGCCGACCACGAGTCATCAGATCCAGAAACTCTGTTACAGAACACCAATATCAGCGGCAATCTGAATCGTTGGCTGGATATGTTGCCTGAAAAGCATGCTGAAGTACTGTCACGACGCTTTGGTTTGCGTGGGTACGAGATGAGTACGCTGGAGCAGGTGGGACTTGAGATAGGTCTGACTCGCGAGCGTGTGCGCCAGATTCAGGTCGAGGGGCTGCGCAAGTTACGTGAGATCGTTGAAAAGAACGGCCTCAGTGGTGAAGATCTGCTGCAGTGATGAGCTTTCAGCCGGGAAGTCACTACTTCCCGGCTGATTGGATCAGCGTTCCAGGTGTTTGAGCTTGTCTTTCACACCATCCCACTCCTTGGCATCTTCCAGTGGCTCCTTGCGCTCACTTATGTTGGGCCATACCTCAGCCAATTCGCTGTTCAGTTCATAAAAGTGCTGCTGATCCGCAGGCAGGTCATCCTCATGATGTATCGCCTCTGCCGGGCATTCAGGCTCGCATAGCGCGCAATCAATGCACTCATCCGGATTGATCACCAGAAAGTTGGGTCCTTCATAGAAACAATCAACCGGGCACACTTCAACGCAGTCGGTATATTTGCAGCGGATGCAGTTCTCGGTAACGATAAACGCCATGTGGTATCCCTCGGGCTGTTTTCTGTTGTCTAACTATAGTGATTCGTGGTGCTGCTTGCGCATCTCAGTGGATGATTTTTTTCAACTCATACAAAAGATCCAGCGCCTCTCTCGGTGAGAGATCATCCGGCTTGATCTGGGCCAGTTTTTTCTCAACCTCGGAAGGTACCGGGGCAATGAACAGATCGGACTGCAGTGGTTGTTCTGACTGCCGCTGACGTGTCGGAGCGGGTCGCATCTCGCTGGCACGACTGTCCTGCTCCAGTTGGATCAGCTTGTCCTGAGCTTCCTCTATGACGCTACGCGGAACGCCAGCAAGCCTGGCAACCTGCAGGCCATAGCTCTGGCTGGCAGCTCCCTCCTGCACCTCGTGCATGAACACGATATGATCATTGTGCTCCACAGCGGTCAGATGCACATTGGCGATCCCTTCGCCTTTCTCCGGCAAGGTGGTCAGTTCGAAATAGTGCGTTGCAAACAGAGTGAAGGCACGAATCTCGCGGGCCAGATATTCGGCGCAGGACCAGGCAAGCGAAAGGCCATCAAAGGTACTGGTGCCGCGTCCGACCTCATCCATCAGTACCAGACTGCGTTCAGTTGCATTGTGCAGGATGTTGGCTGTCTCGTTCATCTCTACCATGAAGGTTGAGCGCCCACCCGCAAGATCATCAGAAGAGCCCATGCGGGTGAATACTCTGTCCACAATGCCGATACGCGAGCTGACTGCTGGCACGTGGCTACCGATGTGAGCAAGCAACGTGATCAAAGCCGTTTGGCGCATATAGGTGGATTTACCCCCCATGTTCGGGCCAGTGATGATCAGCATGCGCCGCTCAGGATTGAGCCTGAGGTCATTGGCAATAAACGGCTCGGCCGATACTGCTTCCACAACTGGATGACGTCCCTGGATGATTTCAATACCCGGTTCATCCGTCAGCACCGGCGCGCTGTAGTTCAGTGTGTCGGCACGCTCTGCCAGAGTGTTGAGCACATCCAGCTCAGCCAGGGCGCTGGCGCTGTTCTGCAGCGGAGTCAGCAGCTCTGCGATGCTGTCCAGTAACTCATCATAGAGCTGTTTTTCCCTGGCCAGAGCGCGCCCCTTGGCGCTTAATGCCTTGTCTTCAAACTCTTTCAGTTCAGGCGTGATGTAGCGTTCGGCATTTTTCAGTGTCTGGCGCCGGATATAATCAGCCGGTACCGACTCAGCCTGAGAGCGGCTGAGCTCAATAAAGTAGCCATGTACGCGATTGTAACCCACCTTGAGTGTGGCTAGTCCGGTGCGTTCACGCTCACGCAACTCAAGTTGCACAAGGTAATCACCGGCGTTTTCGCTGATACCACGTAGTTCATCCAGTTCGGCATCATAACCTGGAGCAATCACGCCGCCTTCACGCATTACCACGGGTGGTCCATCAATGATGGCTGTTGCGAGCAGTTGTGCCAGATCAGGAAACTCACCTGTCTCGGATGCGATGCGTGTCACCAGTTCTGAATCGGTGCTGCTCAGATGCGTCTGCAGGGCAGGTAAGGCATCGAGTGCATGGCGCAGGCGCTCAAGATCGCGTGGGCGGGCCGAGCGCAGGGCTACACGGGACAGTATGCGCTCGACATCACCGATCGGCCGCAGCCCCTCAGCGATCTGCTCATGCCGATACTCCAGTTTAAGCCAGCGTATCGCATCTTGTCGCGCATGAAGGGCACTGATACTGCGCAGAGGGCGATGCAACCAGCGCCTGAGCAGTCGGCTGCCCATCGGGGTATGGCACTTGTCCAGAACGGAGCACAGGGTATTATCGCGGCCGCCGCTGAGATTTGTATCCAGCTCAAGATTACGACGTGTCGAGGCATCCATGACCACTGCATCCTGGCGCTGCTCTACCTGCAGGCGTCGGATGTGTGGCAGGGCGGTGCGTTGCGTGTCGCGCGCATACTGCAACAGACATCCTGCAGCGGCGATTGCCAGCGGCAGATGGCTGCAGCCGAAACCGCTGAGATCACGAGTATTGAACTGCTGGCAGAGTAACGATGTGGCCGTGTCCAGTTCAAATAGCCAGGGGCCTTGTAAGCGTAGCCCACGACGCTTTCTGTAGAGCTCTGCTGCACGTCCCTGGTCGGGGCAGAGCAGTTCGGCAGGTTGCAGGCGCTCAATTTCACTGAGTAATCCTTCTTCCGAGTCCAGCTCCAGAATGCTGAAACGGCCGGAACTGATATCCACCTGTGCCAGGCCGTAATGACCATCATGCTCACTGATAGCCACCAGCAGGTTGTCGCGGGCCGAATCCAGAAAGGCCTCTTCGCTCAGCGTGCCGGGTGTGACTACCCGCATCACCTGGCGATCTACAGGGCCCTTACTGGTGGCTGGGTCACCCACCTGCTCACAGATCGCAACCGACTCACCGGCTTTGACGATGCGTGCGATATAGTTTTCGGCCGCATGGTAGGGAATGCCTGCCATCGGGATCGGTTGGCCGCCGGATTTACCGCGGGCAGTGAGTGAAATGTCGAGCAGTTGCGAGGCGCGTTTGGCATCATCGAAGAACAGCTCGTAGAAATCACCCATGCGGTAAAAGAGCAGTTGGTGCGGATGCTGAGCCTTGATGCGCAGATACTGCTGCATCATCGGGGTATGCTGTTGCAGTTGCGTGCTAGTATCTGAGTTCATGGTAACCGGGATCTGCCTTGTCGGAGAGTTGAAGCTGTGCATAGCGAAGAAAGCAAACGATCATTCTACGTCAAATGGCAGTCTGATCGTAGTCGTGTTGAGGATTGAATAATGAAAAATCTGGTTGAGAGGGTTGCTCAGCATCTGCTGGAAAAAGGGGTGAGCATGGCAGCGGCCGAGTCCTGTACCGGCGGCTGGGTGTCTCAGGCGGCAACTGCAATACCCGGAAGTTCGCGTTGGTTTGATTGTGGTTTCGTCACCTATTCAAACCATGCCAAGCAGCAGATGCTGGGGGTACCTGCTGAGTTGATTGATACTTACGGTGCGGTCAGTGAACCGGTGGTGGTGGCGATGGCAGAGGGGGCGTTACAGCGTAGTCTGGCAGATATTACGGTATCCATCAGTGGAGTGGCAGGACCGGATGGTGGTACGGAGCGTAAGCCGGTCGGGACGGTCTGGTTTGCCTGGGCTGTGAGAGGGAGTCCGACTGTTTCCTGTCTGAGTTACTTCAGTGGAGATCGGGAAGAGGTGCGCAGACAGGCGGTGGAGCAGGCGTTGGAAGGGATTATGGCTTATTTGCCACACTAGGCTTGCATTCTGGAATCGATGTGGAATAATACTGTCCAGATATACAGTGTTTTTGATCTCAACGGGCAGAGGTGAGTAATGGACGATAATAGAAAGAAAGCGCTGGATGCTGCGCTTTCCCAGATCGAACGTCAGTTTGGTAAAGGCGCAGTCATGCGCATGGGTGATAATCCGCGTGAAGCGATTCCCAGCGTCTCAACCGGCTCTCTCGGTCTGGATATTGCTCTGGGTCTGGGAGGCCTGCCTTATGGTCGTGTTGTTGAGATCTATGGACCTGAGTCGTCAGGTAAGACGACGCTGACACTGCAGGTGATTGCAGAAGCTCAGAAGCAAGGCAAAACCTGTGCCTTTGTCGATGCCGAGCATGCACTGGATCCTATTTACGCCGAAAAGCTGGGCGTCAATATCGATAACCTGCTGGTCTCTCAGCCGGATACGGGTGAGCAGGCGCTCGAAATCACCGATATGCTGGTGCGCTCCAATGCGGTTGACGTGATCATTGTCGATTCTGTTGCGGCCCTGACGCCCAAGGCCGAAATTGAAGGCGACATGGGTGACTCTCATGTCGGCCTGCAAGCACGCTTGATGTCTCAAGCGCTGCGTAAACTGACCGGCAGCGTCAAAAATGCGAACTGCCTACTGGTATTCATCAACCAGATTCGTATGAAAATTGGCGTCATGTTCGGTTCACCAGAAACCACTACCGGTGGTAATGCGCTTAAATTTTATGCCTCTGTGCGCCTTGATATTCGTCGTATCGGTTCGGTGAAGCAGGGTGAAGAGGTGGTCGGTAACGAAACGCGCGTCAAGGTGGTGAAGAACAAGGTCGCCCCACCGTTCAAGCAGGCCGAGTTCCAGATCATGTATGGCAGTGGTATTTACCGCTTGGGTGAAGTGATTGATCTGGGTGTCAAGGAAGGGCTGGTAGACAAGTCCGGTGCCTGGTATGCCTACAAGGGTGAAAAGATCGGTCAGGGCAAGGCGAATGCGGCCAAGTACCTTGAAGAACATCCGGAGATGGGTCAGGAGATTGAAGCCGAGATCCGTAAACGTCTGCTTGCGGTTGTGCCGCCTAAAGCAGAAGTGGAAGAGAAGGAATCAGCGCAGCTGGACCTTTCCTGATGAGATAACCGGAGGGCAGGGATGCTCTCTTGTATGAGATGAGGGATGGATATGTCAGATACGGTCACTGATTCAGAGCTTAGAGTCTCAGCGATTGGGTTGCTGGCTCGGCGTGAGTATTCACGCGCTGAGCTGCAGCAGAGATTACAGCGCAAAGCATCAGCTGAGCAGGTCGAGTCCGTTCTGGACCGGCTTCAAAACGATGGGTACCAGAGCGACAAGCGTTTTGCCGAGGTATTTATCCGCAACAGAATCTCCCAAGGTCAGGGAGAGATCAAGATCCGCTACGAACTGCGACAGAAGGGTGTTTCCGATGAGTTGGTCAGTGCCGCTCTCCAGGAGGCTGATCCCGATTGGTTTGCTCTGGCATTGAGCGTGCGCGAAAGGCGCTTTCCAATGGACTCTTCAACAGACATCAAAACTCAGGCCAAACAGCTGCGCCACCTCGTTGGACGTGGTTTTTCCTATGACCAAGCGCGTTATGCATTAAGTGCATCAGATATTCCTGATTTTGATATATAAAAATTATCGTACATTTTCTGCACACGTTATATAATACGTCCCCATTTTTGCATCAAAAGCGCCGGTTGACGCCTGATCGCTTGAGGCGTCCGGCTGGGCTCTGCAAACCGTACCCAGGCAACGGAACGTTATATGAAATACATGACAAGTGCACAGATACGTCAGGCTTTCCTCGACTACTTCAATCAGCAGGGACACGAGATTGTTCCCTCAAGCTCACTGATTCCGGGCAATGATCCGACATTGTTGTTTACCAATGCGGGTATGGTGCAGTTCAAAGACGTGTTTCTGGGTACTGATAAACGTTCCTATAGCCGCGCGGTGACATCACAGCGCTGTGTGCGCGCCGGTGGCAAACATAACGATCTTGAAAATGTCGGTTATACGGCACGCCACCATACCTTCTTCGAAATGCTGGGTAACTTCAGTTTCGGTGATTACTTCAAGCCGGAAGCGATCCGCTTTGCCTGGACGTTCCTGACGGAAGTGATGGGATTGCCGAAAGAGCGTCTGTGGGTGACGGTCCATCACAGTGATGATGAGGCGGAAAAGATCTGGAAGGAGGAAATAGGCGTCGATCCTGAGCGTTTCTCCAAGCTGGATGAGGACAATTTCTGGTCCATGGGCGATACCGGTCCCTGCGGCCCTTGTACCGAGATCTTTTTTGATCATGGTCCCGAGGTGGCGGGTGGCCCTCCAGGCAGCCCTGATGAAGATGGTGATCGCTATATCGAGATCTGGAACATCGTATTCATGCAGTATAACCGTTCAAGCGATGGCAGTATGACGCCGCTGCCCAAGCCTTCGGTTGATACCGGCATGGGCCTGGAGCGTGTGTCTGCCGTGTTGCAGCATGTACACAGCAACTATGAGATAGATCTGTTTCAGAATCTGCTCAAGGCAGCTGCCGATGTACTTGGATTTCAGGATACTACGCACAAGTCATTGCGCGTGATTGCCGACCATATCCGCTCCGGTGTGTTTCTGGTAATTGATGGTGTTGTGCCCTCCAATGAGGGTCGTGGTTATGTTCTGCGCAGAATTATTCGCCGCGCCATTCGCCATGGTAACAAGCTGGGTGCCCGTGATGCCTTCTTTCATAAGCTGGTGGCTGCACTGGTCGCCGAGATGGGTGAGGCCTATCCGGAGCTGGTCAGAATGCAGGCTCAGGTGGAGCAGGTGTTGCTGAAAGAGGAGCAGCAGTTTGCGCGTACGCTCGAAAATGGCATGAGTATTCTGGAGCAGGCAATTACGGATCTGGAAGACAAAATCATTCCCGGTGATACCGTGTTCAAGCTTTACGACACTTATGGTTTTCCTGTTGACCTGACTGCCGATGTTGCACGAGAGCATGAGCTGACGGTGGATATGGAAGGCTTCGAACGTGAAATGGAGCAGCAAAAAGCGCGTGCGCGGGCGGCTGGGCAGTTTAATGTTGACTACAATGCGCAGCTGGATCTGGAAGGGGAAACCCGGTTCAGTGGTTATGATGCACTGGAAGATCAAGCAACAGTGTTGGCGCTCTTTCGCGATGGGCAGGCGGTAAACGAGCTTGCGGCGGGAGAAGCGGGTATGGTGGTATTGGAAAATACCGCTTTTTATGCCGAGTCGGGCGGCCAGGTCGGTGATGCCGGTTACTTGCGCTGGGATCGCGGACAGTTTGTTGTCAGCGATTGCACCAAAGAGAGTGGGCATCATCTGCATCATGGAAAGCTGACTGAGGGTGTGCTGTCTGTCGGTGATAAGGTAAGCACTGAAGTGGATCGCAGCAGGCGCCAGGCGACGGCACTTAACCATTCGGCCACACATTTGCTGCATGCAGCACTGCGTCAGGTGCTGGGTGAACATGTTTTACAGAAGGGGTCGCTGGTAGACGCTGAGCGTCTGCGTTTTGACTTCTCTCATTTTGAAGCCGTTACCGCTGAACAGCTGCGTGAGATCGAAACGCTTGTAAATGGGCAGATCCGCCTGAATAGTGCCGTTGAAACCGAAGTGATGTCGCTTGATGAGGCTAAGGCCAGAGGGGCAATGGCGCTGTTCGGTGAGAAGTATGACAATGATGTTCGAGTGCTCAGAATGGGCGAGTTTTCAATAGAGCTCTGTGGCGGTACACATGCGGCTCGTACGGGCGATATCGGTCTGCTGAAAATCACGGCCGAAAGCGGTATTGCAGCGGGTGTGCGCCGCATCGAAGCAGTGACAGGTGTGAATGCGCTGGCTCGCCTTGAAGAGGCGGAAAACACCATCAGTGAAATAGCGGCACTGCTGAAGGGGTCGAAAAACCTCGTGCTGGATAAAGTGCGTGCGTTGCATGAGCGCAACCGTCAACTGGAAAAAGAGATAGAGCGCTTGAGTGCCAAATTGGCATCGGCACAAAGTGGTGATCTGCTCTCTCAGGCGCTTGATGTGAAAGGCATCAAGGTGCTGGCCACAAAAGTGGAGGGCGTGGATGCCAAGGCATTGCGTGATTTGCTGGATCAACTGAAGAGCAAAATAGGAAGTGGCGTGATCGTGTTGCTTGCTGAGCAGGATGGCAAGGTCAGCATCGTAGCCGGTGTTACTCAGGATCTGACTGCGCGCGTCAAGGCGGGTGATCTGGTGCGAGAGCTGGCTGCAAAGCTCGGTGGCAAGGGCGGTGGACGCCCGGATATGGCTCAGGGCGGCGGTGTAGACGTTGCAGGTATGGCTGATGCGCTGGCGATGGTGCCGGAGCTGGTTGAGGCAGTAGCCTAGTTTTCATGTTGCCTGCAAGGCAGGCAGATCAGGAGAGAGTGATAAGATGGCATTGTACGTACAGAAGTACGGAGGTACCTCGGTCGGCTCTGTCGAGCGCATTGAGGCCGTGGCCGATAAGGTCAAGGGCTTCAGGGATCGTGGTGATGATGTTGTAGTGGTGCTGTCTGCCATGAGCGGAGAGACCAATCGTCTGATCGGACTGGCAAAAGATATTCAGGCGCAACCTAATGCGCGTGAACTGGATGTGCTGGTATCTACGGGTGAGCAGGTCACTATTGCTCTGTTGTGCATGGCGCTGCATAAGCGCGGTGTTGATGCGCGCTCCTATACCGGTGGTCAGGTACGTATCAGAACGGATAATACCCATACCAAAGCGCGTATTCAGGATATTGAAACTGAGCGCATGCGTGCAGATCTTGATGCTGGCCGTGTGGTGGTGGTGGCTGGATTCCAGGGGGTTGATGATAATGGCAATATCACGACTCTGGGACGAGGCGGCTCTGATACCACAGGTGTCGCTCTGGCAGCCGCCCTGAAGGCGGATGAGTGTCAGATCTATACTGATGTGGATGGCGTATATACAACCGATCCTCGCGTGGTGGAGGATGCCAGAAGGTTGGATAAAATCACCTTCGAAGAGATGCTGGAGATGGCCAGTCTGGGGTCGAAAGTACTCCAGATTCGTAGTGTGGAATTTGCTGGCAAGTACAAGGTGCCCCTGCGAGTACTGTCCAGCTTTGTCGATGGTCCGGGCACATTGATCACAATAGAGGATGACAATACCGTGGAAAAACCGGTTATCTCAGGCATTGCGTTCAATCGTGATGAGGCAAAACTGACTGTTATCGGCGTACCGGATATACCAGGTGTTGCTTCGCGCATCCTTGGTCCTATCAGTCGTGCTAACATAGAAGTGGATATGATCGTGCAGAATGTTGCAGCTGATCAGACCACAGACTTCACCTTCACTGTGCATCGTAATGACTACGAAAAGGCACAGAAGATTCTTGAGCAGGTTGTTGCTGAGCTGGGTGCGCGTGAGTGTGCCGGTGACAACAAGATTGCCAAGGTGTCTATCGTCGGTGTGGGTATGCGTTCGCATGCAGGTGTTGCCAGCAAAATGTTCGATGCGCTGGCAAATGAGAATATCAATATCCAGATGATCTCGACTTCTGAAATCAAGGTGTCGGTGGTTATCGCAGAAAAGTATCTGGAGCTTGCAGTCAGGGCTCTGCACTCTTCGTTTAACCTGGACTCTTCGGATACAGTATCGGAGTGACGAAAACAGCATGTTGCTCTATAGTGATATGCTGCAGGCCCGGAAAATGGAACACCGAAAGCTCTGCTTTGAGTCTGGATGTCGCTTTGCGCAGACAGCTTCCCGGTTGTGGCACAGTGTTCCATGAAGTGACGGAATTCAGCTAACAGGACATAAAAGGAGATTCATATGCTGATTCTTACGCGTCGCGTTGGAGAGACGCTCATGGTGGGTGACGATGTCACGGTGACAGTACTTGGGGTCAAGGGGAACCAGGTTCGTATCGGTGTCAATGCGCCTAAAGATGTTTCAGTACATCGTGAAGAGATTTACCAGCGCATACAGCGTGAAAAAGACGAAGGTGAAAATAAAGAGTAAGTTTTTGAAAATTTACCTTTTAATTTGCGCGAGTCTTTTGTAACATACGCGCCGTTGTCGAGGTGAGATGGCCGAGTGGCTGAAGGCGCGCCCCTGCTAAGGGCGTATAGGGGAAACTCTATCGAGGGTTCGAATCCCTCTCTCACCGCCATTTTTTTGTGTATGCGCCCGTAGCTCAGCTGGATAGAGTACCTGGCTACGAACCAGGCGGTCAGAGGTTCGAATCCTCTCGGGCGCGCCACACAATAAAAGAATTCAAGGCAACGGCTTTATGTGTGCGCCCGTAGCTCAGCTGGATAGAGTACCTGGCTACGAACCAGGCGGTCAGAGGTTCGAATCCTCTCGGGCGCGCCATTTCTTCTGAATTTTCATTTTTCAATCTTTGAACAGCTCGTTCACAAAACCCTTCAAGCCGTTCTGATATTTTTAATAAGTACCCTGAGGCATTCAACTGCTGCCATCAGCACCGTTGGCGATCTGTTTTTCCCCACCTGCATCATCCATGATCTATGCGTATCGTCTGCAGCTTGTTGATTTCATGTTATCTGTGTAAAAAAACTACATTCCGAAACCAGGATTGCATCTACTTGCAGATCTGAGCTTAAATAGACTAAAAGATGCTCTACCAATCTGAAATTTGATAACTTTCGGGAGTTGCACCAGATGGATGAACTGTTGGCTGAAGGCTTTACCCTCATGGCCTTTGGAATGGGATTTGTTGTCGTCTTCCTGACACTGTTGATCGTCGTGACCATGCTGATGTCATGGCTGGTGGTGCGCTTTGAGCCTGCACCTGTCGTTAAGCCTGTAAAAGCAAAGACGATTTCAACTCAGACAGCTTCGAATGATGCACAACTGACGGCTGTCATGTCAGCTGCAATACACAAATATCGCTCCCGCCGTAACGGTCAGTAATTTCAATATTTCAATATTTCAATAATTAAAGAGAAAGGCAATCTCATGTCAGACGCAAAGAAACCGCTTGGCATTACCGAGCTCGTGCTGCGAGATGGACATCAGTCACTGTTGGCGACCCGTATGCGCCTTGATGACATGCTCCCCATCGCCGACAAACTGGATAAAGTCGGCTACTGGTCTACTGAGAGCTGGGGTGGTGCTACCTTCGATTCCTGCATCCGCTATCTCGGAGAAGATCCCTGGGTACGTATTCGTGAATTGAAGGCTGCGATGCCCAATACACGTCAGCAGATGCTGCTGCGTGGTCAGAATCTTCTCGGCTATCGCCATTATGCCGATGACGTGGTGGCCAGATTCGTTGAGCGTGCGGCGAAAAACGGTGTTGACGTGTTCCGTATCTTTGATGCGATGAACGATCCACGTAACCTCGAAGCCGCCATCAAGGCTGTCAAGGAAACCGGCAAGCACGCACAGGGCACCATGTCTTATACCACCAGCCGTGTGCACACGCTGGATATGTGGGTGGACTATGCCAAACGTCTGGAAGATATGGGTGCAGACTCCATCGCCATCAAGGATATGTCAGGTATCCTGACCCCATATGATGCTTATGATCTGGTGTCTCGTCTGAAGTCGCAGACTCAGCTCGAAGTACAGCTGCAGTCACATGCGACTTCGGGTCTGGCTGATATGACGTTGCTGAAGGCGATAGAAGCCGGCATAGATCGCGTTGACGCCTCTATCTCTTCCATGTCGATGACCTATGGCCATACAGCGACAGAAACGGTTGTGGCTGCCTTGCAGGGCCAGGAGCGTGATACCGGACTGAATCTTGAATTGCTTGAAGAGATCGCCGCTTATTTCCGCCAGGTGCGGAAAAAGTATGCGAAATTCGAGGGATCACTGCGTGGTACCGATTCGCGAATCCTGCTGGCTCAGGTACCGGGCGGTATGCTGACCAATATGGAGGGGCAGCTCAAGGAGCAGGGTGCCGCGGACAAGTTTGATGAAGTACTGGCTGAGATCCCGAAAGTGCGTGAAGACCTGGGTCTGATCCCGCTGGTAACACCGACGTCTCAGATCGTAGGTACTCAGGCAGTAATCAACGTACTGGTGGGTGAGCGTTACAAATCCATATCCAAGGAGGTTCAGGCGATCCTCAAGGGCGAATATGGCGCTGCACCGGCTCCTTACAACAAAGAGTTGCAGGATCGTGTGCTGAATGGCGCTGAGCCGATCACCTGTCGTCCTGCGGATATGATCGACGATGAGATGGATAAGCTCACTACCGAACTGAAGCAGATCGCAGCGGATAAGAGTATCAAACTCGAGTCCGATGAGCGTTTGGTGGATGATGTCCTGACCTACGCCCTGTTTCCGCAGATCGGCCTCAAGTTCCTCGAAAATCGCGGTAACCCGGATGCCTTTGAACCAGCTCCGACAGATGCCAGCGTGCCTGCTGCTCAGACTGAAGCCGCGCTACCGGCAACCAAGGCTGCCGCTTCAGGGCCAGAGGTGTACACGCTGACAGTCAACGGGCAGAAATATGTGGTGGAAGTTAACGAGGGTGGTGATATCACTTCCGTCAATCAGCCTTCCACTGCTCCTGCTGCCGCTCCGACAGCAGCGCCTGCAGCAGTAGCTGCCAGCGGTGAGGCAGTACCCGCACCACTGGCTGGTAATATCTGGAAAGTCGAGGTGACGGCTGGAGAGGCGGTACAGGAAGGTGATGTACTGTTGATCCTCGAAGCGATGAAAATGGAAACCGAGGTCCGTGCGGCTCGTGACGGTACTGTGGTCACTGTTGATGTTAAAGAGGGTGATGCCGTGCAGGTTGGCGATACCCTGATTACTCTGGCGTGAGGCTTCGATTAAATGGATAATCTCCTGGAAATCTGGGTAGCCTCGGGGGCATACAACCTCAAGGCCGGTCAGCTGGTGATGATCATAGTGGGTCTGTTTCTGCTTTATCTTGCTATCAAGAAAAAGTTTGAACCACTGCTACTGCTGCCGATCGGTTTCGGCGGCATCCTTGCCAACATCCCGCAGGCGGGTCTGGCATTGTCGGCTGTTGATAATGCGATCTACATGGGTGGGCCTCAGTTCCTGACTGAGCTGTCCAATCTGCTTGGCGTTGCATCAGGGGCTGTTTCTGAGCTGACTGAGGCATATCGCGGTGCCGAGCCATCGTTGAAGTCAGCGGCTACGCTGCTGGCTCAGGATGCCGGATACAATCATGGCATGCTCTACATGTTCTACTCAGTGACGGTTGCTTCAGGTGCAGCACCACTGATTATTTTCATGGGTGTTGGTGCCATGACCGACTTCGGTCCGTTGCTGGCTAACCCAAGGACTCTGTGGCTTGGAGCTGCTGCTCAGTTCGGCATTTTTGCTACGGTACTGGGTGCCATCGGCATGACCATGCTCGGCATAGTGGATTTTTCGATTCAGGATGCTGCCGCAATTGGTATCATTGGTGGAGCTGATGGTCCGACAGCGATTTATGTCGCTACAGTCCTGGCGCCTCATCTGCTGGGTGCAATTGCCGTCTCCGCCTATGCCTACATGGCACTGGTGCCGATGGTGCAACCACCGATCATGCGTCTGCTGACTACTCAGCGTGAACGTCAGATCAAGATGAGCCAGTTGCGCCCGGTATCAAAGACAGAGAAGATCCTTTTCCCTATCTTGCTGATGGTGCTGGTGGGTATGCTGCTGCCGGATGCTGCGCCGCTGCTGGGTATGTTCTGCTTCGGTAACCTGATGCGTGAGTGTGGCGTAGTTGACAGGCTGAGTGATACGGCTCAGAACGCGCTGATCAACATTGTCACGATCTTTCTGGGTCTCTCTGTCGGCTCCCAGTTGGTGGCCAGTAAGTTCCTGGATATTCAGACACTGGGTATCATGGTTCTGGGTATTATTGCATTTGCTATCGGTACCGCTTCTGGCGTCTTGATGGCCAAGGTCATGAATGTTCTGATGGGCGGTAATGCGATCAATCCGTTGATTGGTTCCGCTGGTGTATCGGCGGTGCCTATGGCAGCTCGCGTATCCAACAAACTGGGTCTGGAAGCCAACTCACAGAACTTCCTGCTGATGCATGCAATGGGCCCGAATGTGGCGGGTGTTATCGGATCTGCGATTGCGGCAGGTGTGATGATCAAGTTCGTAGGTTGATCTGTTAATAGGCTGACCTGTTAAACAGACAGTCTGAACTCGAGCCTAAACCGATCGGGTGGTACCGACGGCAAACTGACTGATCTGCTGCCTTGCTTCCTGCAGGGCAGCAAACAGACTGTTCGGTACCGCCTGATGCTTGTCATGAGTCAGTCCTACATGTCTGACCAGATGTACCCCCTCTATCTCACGAATACAGATATCCGGCCGCTGGTTATGCGAATGCAGCGGAATAATGGATACGCCTACTCCCGCCGCCACCAGATCCAGAGCATACTCCTCCGTTTTGACAACCGCTTTCACATTCAATGAGATATGCTGGCGTTGTGTCAGATAATTCCATTGCTGAATAACATCGCAAGGCGAGCGACTGACAAAAGGCATCTGATCGAGCTGGTTGAGTGAAACCTGCTCCTGATCCGATAGCTCATGGCCGACCGGCATGGCCAGAACATAGTGATCATCCCATAGATGATGAAACGCCTCCTTTTGATTGTTGCACAGGCTCTGACAGGTAAGTCTGAGTTCTGCTTCCTCATCAAAGTCCACCAACGTGAGATCAACCCCGGGTATCGTTTGCAGCAGAGTTTTCAGCAGCAGACTGACGCGCTGGCCTGAAAGAAATGGCATCAGTGAGATACTCACTGGCAGCCGGTCGGCAGGTTCTTCAAACAGGGTTTTGATTGCCCGTGATGCTTGCAGCAGGCTGCAGGCTTGTGGATAAAGTTTAGTCGCCTGCGCGGTGGGGGTAACGCCCTTCGCGTGTCGGATGAACAATGGCTGTCCGAGTTGATCTTCCAATATCGAGATAGCTGCAGAAATAGAAGGCTGTGAGATAAAGCAGCGCTTGGATGCGGCGCTCAGGCTCAGTTCCTCGTAGGCAGCGACAAAGTAACGAAGATTTCTCAGTTCCATGCTTGCTCACTCATCAGTCAGGAAAGAGATCTAATATAGGCAATAACTTTAAATATTTCTATATGGTAAAGCTTTTATCTATGCCTGATGCAGGAAAAGGATATTTCACTGTCACGTTTGAACGCGCTAAGGTGTTGTCATCAAGCATTGGGTGATAGAGGTTGGAGATAGAGATGGGAGACAAAGAGATGAGCAAAGATTTTCTGGAGTCACTGGGTGTCAATCAGTTGATGCAGCAGGGTGAGTATTGCAGCCTGCTCAGTGGCGGCAAGGCAGAGGCAGGTAAGGGGGAGCTGTTCACTATCACGACCCCTGTGGATGGTTCAGTGGTTGGACGATTCCGTGATGCAAGCGCCGATCAGCTTGACCAGCTGGTAGCGGAGATGGAACAAGCCTTTATCGAGTTTCGTACGGTACCGGCTCCACTGAGGGGTGAACTGGTGCGTCGAATCGGTGAGTTTGCGCGTGTTCACAAGGAGGAGCTGGCGCAGGTGATCTCGCTCGAAGCGGGCAAGATTCTGCCGGAAGCGCTGGGAGAGGTGCAGGAGTGGATCGATGTCTGTGATTTTGCGGTCGGCCTGTCACGTCAGTTGCATGGCCTGACCATCGCCAGTGAAAGACCGGGTCATCGCATGATGGAACAGTGGCATCCGCTGGGACCAGTCGCCGTGATTACCGCATTCAACTTTCCGATGGCGGTCTGGGCCTGGAACAGCATGTTGGGGCTGGTCTGCGGTAACCCGATTCTGCACAAACCTTCCGAAAAGGCACCGCTGTGCGCGCTGGCTTGCTTTGCGATTGTTCAAAAAGCGCTGGATACCATGCCTGAGCTGCCCAAGGCTATCTGTAATGTGGTCATTGGCAGACGTGCAACAGGCGAAGCGATTGCTGCAGATCGCCGTTTCCCACTGGTTTCTGCGACAGGGTCAACCGGTATGGGTAAGGCGGTGGCGGCGACGGTTGGTGCAAGACTGGGACGTTCATTGCTGGAGTTGGGTGGCAACAATGCGATGATTGTCAGTGATGCGGCTGATCTGGAACTGGCTTCACGCGCCATCGTGTTTTCTGCCGTGGGTACTGCGGGGCAACGCTGCACGACGCTGCGACGCCTGATTGTGCAGTCATCAGTGCTGGATCAGCTGTTACCGAAACTGCTCAAGGCCTATGGCTCTCTGCCTGTTGGCAACCCATTGGAAGAGGGGACTCTGGTTGGTCCGCTGATTGATGAGCAGAGTTATGGGGCGATGCAGAGTGCTCTGCAGCAGGCGCGTGATCAGGGTGGTGAGATCCTCTTCGGCGGCGAGCGTGTCACGGCTGGTGTACCTGAAGGTGGTTTCTATGTCAGGCCGGCTATCGTCAGCATTGCACATGATGCCCCTATTGTTCATGAAGAGACCTTTGCACCGATTCTCTATGTCATGACCTATGATCGCTTTGAAGAGGCGATCGCGATTCAGAATGAAGTACCACAGGGGCTCTCATCGGCAGTGTTCACCGAGCGCATGCGTGAAGCCGAGCTGTTCCTGTCGGCTGCCGGTTCTGATTGCGGCATCTCCAATGTCAATATCGGTACATCCGGCGCAGAGATAGGCGGCGCCTTCGGTGGTGAAAAAGACACGGGCGGTGGTCGTGAAAGTGGCTCCGATGCCTGGAAGAACTACATGCGCCGTAGCACCAATACGGTCAACTATGGTGGTGACCTGCCGCTGGCGCAGGGCATCCGTTTCGAATAGCCGCCTGGAGCAAGGGGTGATTCAGATGCAGCAGGCCGAAAGTTTATGGAGTGCCAGTGCCGTCGAAGCTGCAGTGGGTGATCCACTGCAGGAGTCGATGAGTGCGGATGTTGTGGTGGTCGGCGGTGGTTTTACCGGCTTGTCCACGGCATTGCATCTGGCGCGTCAGGGTGTCAGCGTCATTGTGCTGGAAGCGCAGGAAATAGGGCATGGTGGCTCGGGGCGCAATGTCGGGTTGGCAAACGCCGGGCTATGGATGGAGCCGGATCAGATGGTCAGTAAGCTGGGCGAGGAGCCCGGCGAGCGTCTCTATCATGAGCTGGCACAGGCGCCAGATCTGGTGTTTTCGCTGATCGAACAGCATCAGATCGCCTGTGAGCCGGTGCGTAACGGAACGCTGCATCTGGCCCATTCTGCTATGGGGGAGCGAGAACTGCAGCGGCGATGGCGTCAACTCAATGCACGGGGAGCGCCTGTAACATTGCTGGATCGTGCACAGACTCGCAAGCGCACCGGCGCTGAAGGTTATCAGGCAGCGCTGTTTGACCCTCGTGCCGGCACGATACAGCCGCTTGCCTATGCAAGAGGTCTGGCGCGTGCGGCACAGGAGGCGGGTGCCATTATCGCAACGCAGACGCCAGTAACTGCGCTGGATCGTCAGGCACCTTCCGGCTGGCTGTTGCACACCCCCAGTGGCACAGTGACAGCGGCTCAGGTAGTGCTGGCGACCAACGCCTATTCCGGGCCGCTCTACCCATCACTGGTACAGAGCTTTGTACCGATCAACTTTTTCCAATATGCCAGCGAGCCATTGACCGAAGTACAGTTGGCACGTGTACTTCCCAACACGGAGGGTACCTGGGATACGCGCAGTATCATGAATGCCTTCAGACTGGATCAGCAGGGGCGTTTTATTCTTGGCAGCATGGGCGATCTGTTGCCGGCTGACCGTCTGGCGGACTGGGCTGATAACTGGATCACCCGCACTTATCCTGAGCTGGGGCGACTCAACTGGCAGCATCGCTGGGTGGGGCAGATCGCTTTCAGTCAGGATCACCTGCCGCATTTTCATGAACTGGCCAGCGGTCTCTACAGTTGCATGGGATACAGTGGGCGGGGAATTGGACCAGGTACCTGGATGGGGCGGGCGCTGGCGCAATATCTGTGTACGGGGGATACCACTGTGATGCCCCTGCCGGTGACACAGCCGTCACGAGTTCCTTTGCGGGATCTGCAGGCGGCATTCTATGAGGTTGCCGCCAGAACAGCACATCGCTTCCCTCGGCTCTGTTAAAGGTGGTGTTGAAAGGGGAGGGTAAAAGAGTGCTGAGAGGGATCAGTATCCCGCCAGTACCTCAATATGTGCCTGAACACTGAACGCCAGCGCGACTGGATTGTAGCCACCTTCGAGTACTGATACGATCCGACCGCGGCTGTACTCCTCTGCAACGGCCATGATCTGCTGCGTCACCCAGCGATAATCCTCTTCATCCAGATTCAGATCCGCCATCGGGTCTTCCTTGTGTGCATCAAAACCCGCTGAGATAAATATCATGTCGGGCTTGTGCGCTTTCAAAGCGGGCAACCACCTGTTTTCCACAGCATCACGAAAGAGTTTACTGTTACTGTGTGCCGGCAGCGGGCAGTTGACGATATTGGGCCGCGCCAGATCGTGATAACGCATCGGGTAGTAGGGGTGCTGGAAGGTAGAGCAGACCAGTACTTCCGGGCGATCCTTGAAGATATCCACAGTGCCGTTGCCGTGGTGTACGTCGAAATCGAGAATCGCGACCCGTTCAATACCGGGTTGCTTCAGCGCATAGCCGGCACCGATGGCGACATTATTGTAAAAGCAAAAGCCCATCGCCGTGCTGTATTCGGCATGATGTCCGGGAGGGCGTACGGCGCAGAAAGCGTTGTGATTATGTCCGGCCAGCACACGATCGGCTGCCAGAATCACACTGCCGGCAGCCAGGCTGGCGGCATGCAGAGAGTCGGGGCAAAGTGCCGTATCATCATCGGCATAGACGATCCCCTGCTGAGGGCTGAGGATCTCGAGCTTGCTGTGATGCAGTCGAGCATGCACCAGCTGTATCTGTTCCTCTGTAATGGCAACGGAGTCTGTCTGATCCAGATGATCAATCAAGCCGGTTCGTTCCAGCACCTTGCGGATCGCCTGAAGCCTGACTGGGCTTTCAGGATGGTCAGGCCCCATATTGTGCAGCAGACAATCCTGATGGCTGATGTAGGCGGTGCTCATTTTATTATTATCTCCCGGTGAAGCGGCCAGGAATATTCAATAGAGACGTGTCACAGTTGTCATGAATATCAGGCCGCCAGACAGACGTTGATACACAGCATTGTAGAGCAAAATGGGCTCTGGAGACGTTAGCCCTTGGTTGTATGCGATTTTTTTGCTGCACAGACCAATACTTGATCCAGATCATAACTCGGAATCTGAACGGGGCGTAGTATTGGCCTCACAGCATAGAACTGTCTTGGGGCATCAGACGCCGTTCACCCTGCGTCCGGTGTCCCTCTTTTTTTCAGTGGTGCAAAACCGTCACTGATCACGCTGGGTTCTACTTTTTTCTCCACTGCTTTTTCTGCCGAAGGTACACGTCGTTTACCTATGGACTTCTGATCACGCAAGCGCTTCTTCACCTTGACGGTTTCCACGCTGCCCTTTCTGTCCGGCTCTTTCTTCTTACCGACCGCTTTACCTGAACTTCGAACCTTCTTCGGTCCGGTATAGCTGCCTTTCAGGCCTGGCAGGGCACGACGCTCGAAGCTGGTTTTCAGATAGCGTTCGATGCTCGACATCAGGTTCCACTCGTAATGAGCGATCAGCGTCACCGCTAGCCCCTCTTTACCGGCACGTGCGGTGCGGCCGATACGATGCACATACTCATCACCGCTACGCGCCATATCAAAGTTGATCACCAGATCGATACCGTCGATATCCAGACCACGCGCGGCGACATCAGTGGCGACAAGCACTTTGACCTTGTTCTGGCGCAGCAGGTTGAGCACCTGGCGGCGTTGCGGTTGTTGCATCTCACCATGCAGGACTGCTGCGCGATGCTTGTTATAGCGCAGTATGCCGCCCAGATGATCGGCTTGAACGCGGGTATTGGTAAACACCAGCGCCCGGTCGTAGGTTTCGTTGTTGAGAAGCCAGTTGAGCTCCTTTTCCTTATGCTGGTTATCATCTGCCAGTACAACCTGCTGACGGACATGATCCGATGAGGTCTGTGCCGTACTCAACAGAATCTGAATCGGATCTTTCAGCACGCGCTCGACCAGATCGTTGATCTCGCGACGATTCAGCGTGGCAGAAAAGAGCATGGTCTGGCGCTCTGCCTGACAGGCATCAGTAATTGTCAGCACTTCATCGCGAAACCCCATGTCCAGCATGCGATCGGCTTCATCGAGTACCAGACATTCCAGATCCTTGAAGTCCAGGGTATTGCGTTCGATATGCTCCACCAGACGACCAGGGGTACCGACAATGACTTCAGGATTGCGGCGAATACGTGCCGACTGCTCCTTGAAGCCTTCGCCACCACAGACCTGTATCACCTTGATGCTGCTGAAGGCCACCAGCGATTCGCAAACCTTGCTGACCTGTTCCGCAAGTTCTCGGGTCGGTGTCAGAATCAGTGCACGGGTACCACTGCGTGGCGCGTCTTTCTGCATCAACTGGTGCAGGATCGGCAGCAGAAAGGCCAGGGTTTTACCGCTGCCGGTTTCAGCGCCGACCATCAGGTCGCGTCCTGCCATGGCATCTTTGATGGTGCTGGACTGAACCGGTGTAGGCTCGGTAAAGCCGAGGGTTTCGATCGCCTTGTTCAGGCTGGAATCCAGGGTAATGTCAGTAAACACGCGTGTTAATTCTCACTGAGGATATATTAACCGTGATGCTAGCAGAAAATGAAGCGTTTGTCGGTCTGAGTTGGTGGTGATGACGTAGATAGTCACCAGGTAGAGAAACGGTATCGGGATAATATTTCGATAGTTTATTGCAATCGATTTTCAGAAAACAATTAATTTTCTTTCCACGACACATTTTTATACACTGTTTTCAATGAATTAATAAAATCTCAAATGGAGAACACATATGCTGCAGAACCGTGAAGGTCAACGTGTGCCGGATGTCACATTTCGAACCCGTCAGGGCAATGAGTGGGTCAACCTGACAACAGATGAATTGTTCAAGGGCAAGACCGTTGTACTGTTTGCACTGCCGGGAGCTTTCACACCTACCTGCTCCAGCACCCATCTGCCGCGTTACAATGAATTAGCGCCTGTTTTGAGCGGTTGTGGCGTGGACAGCATCATCTGTCTTTCTGTTAATGATGCATTTGTGATGAATGCCTGGGCTGCCGACCAGAATGTTGAAAACATCATGATGTTGCCAGATGGTAATGGTGAATTCAGCGAAGGGATGGGCATGCTCGTAGACAAGCAGGAGCTGGGATTCGGCAAGCGTAGCTGGCGCTACTCCATGCTGGTGAAGGATGGTGTGATTGAGAAGATGTTCATCGAATCTGAAACCGGTGGTGATCCCTTCCGCTTCTCTGATGCCGACACAATGCTGAACTACATTAATCCGAATGCGGTACAACCCAAGCGTATCACCGTGATGAGCAAGCCCGGTTGCCCGCACTGTGTACGTGCAAAACAAGCATTGGGTCAGAAGGGATTGCGCTATGAAGAGATCGTTCTTGGTAGCAAGGGTATCAGCTACTCTTCACTGACAGCGATTACCGGCCGCGGTACCACGCCGCAAATCTATGTGGATGGTCAACTGGTCGGTGGTGCTGATGAGTTGGAGCAGTGGTTAGCTGCTCAGGCTTGAACAACTGCTGTTGATACTCATCGGTGCTGATTAGCATACTGCACTGTTTACTGCGACAGTGCTTGTGAATGACGCCTGTGAATAGCTCTTGTAAACAGCTCTTGTATATAACCCCGTACACTTATCCT
This sequence comes from Nitrincola salilacus, assembly GCF_046271865.1. Lineage (NCBI taxonomy): Bacteria > Pseudomonadati > Pseudomonadota > Gammaproteobacteria > Oceanospirillales > Oceanospirillaceae > Nitrincola > Nitrincola salilacus. The sequence continues at coordinate 3,733,057 of NZ_CP176580.1, read as the reverse complement.
GTGTGATGGATAAGTGTACGGGGTTTTGTATTTATACAGGCCCGAAATGAGCTGTTATTCAACGAATATCGGCGGGGTGTAAAATGGTTGTGCATAAAATTTCAACTTCCTTCATTTACAAGCTCTTCAGTCTGCTATTTAAGGTAAATTAGTATCCTGGCCGGGTTGACTTTCTCTACCTGTTTATAATCGTGCTGGGGGTGGGTAACTTTTGACCTGTTTTTTTAAAGCCAGCATTGACGGGGCTTTCAGCTCTGTCTCCTAGCCCTGTCCCTAACTTGTTCACTGTTTTACACACAGAAACTGTGTGCAACCGCAGCAGTTGATATGGATTGAGGATAAATTGCCGTCAACTCGGGGTTTTTTGTGTATAAGGTGTTGATGGAACGGCATGAGAAGGGCCTTGTGGAAGCTCATTTCAGCTTCCGCATAAGTCTTCAGTGTTAGAAAGAGGGTTTGTGTATAAATAGCTGTGGAAATGTGTTTCTGGTTGCCGAATTCATGCATGGGGGCAGTTAGAAAATAATCCCCACCCTGTAATAGCAATAAAAAAGCCTCCAGTGTGGAGGCTTTCGGGTTGAAGGGGTAAATCAGTCAGCTTGCGATGCTGCCTCAGCGACCCATGCGACGAATCGCCTGCGGGGTGAAGTCCGCATAGTCAAAGCGCTGGGTGAAGTCGAAACCGTTACCCTCTTCGTTAGTCAGGCTGCCGACCAGGTAGCGACCGGACTGCAGGTCGTACAGAGTTTCAGCTGTGTACCAAGGTACATCGACATCACGATACTGGAAGTGGTGGGCTTCACCGACACGCCAGAGCTCACCGCGGCCATCGTAGTGATCCACCACGGCGGCCTGCCAGGTATCTTCATCGATGTAGAAGCTGCGCTTACCGTAGATATGGCGCTGGCCTTCCTTCAGTGTTGCTTCCACATGCCAGACACGGTGCAGCTCATAGCGTGTGTGCTCAGGGTTCAGATGGCCTGTGTGCAGGATATCGTTGTACTTCAGTGAACGATCAGCCAGCTTGAAGCTGTTGTAGGGGATATACATCTCCTTCTTACCAACCAGCTCCCAGTTATAGCGATCAGGGGCACCGTTGAACAGATCAAGGTTGTCGGTGGTGCGCTGGCCATCAGTGGCAGTGCCGGGCGCGTCATAGGCGATGTTCGGTGCCAGACGCACGCGACGCTGACCAGCGTTGTAGGTCCAGGCCTGACGAGGCTGGGTGATCTGGTTCAGTGTTTCATGGACCAACAAAATGTTGCCGGTCAGACGAGAAGGGGCTGTCACCTCCTGGACAAAATAGAACAGGATATTGTCGGTACGGTCTTCACCTGTTGATTTGAGATAGCCAGGAAACGCCATTTTTTCATTGATTTTTACTGGAGTGAAGGAGCCATTTGCCTGCACGGGTACCTGTACGAAGGTGCGTTCCAGTGAGCCTCCACGGAAGCGGGTCAGATGGTTCCATATCACTTCGAGTCCTGTCTCAGGAATCGGAAAGGCCAGCGCTTCCTGGAAGTTGATCAGCCCATTGCCATCGTCGGTCAGGCTTGTGTTGGCTGCATTGTGGCTGGCTGCATCATAGATTTTCTGAGGCATGGCTGCTGTACGATGAGTCGGGTAGACCGGCATGGTAAAGCTGTCTGGGTAGCGCTGGAACATTGCCAGTTGGCCGGGGCTCAATTGCGCACTGTAATCGGCTGCATTGGCTGCAGTAATCACGAACAGGGGCTGTTCATCCGCGAAGGGATTGCTGTATCGGTCACTGCTGCTGGACAGGCCACCATCCCATGCCGGGATGGTGCCGTCGGTGTTGCCTGCACGTTCAGCCCCGACCGGGGTCAGATCCTGACCCAGGCGCTCAGCGTTGGCCATACCCGCTGTGGATAAGGTAGATAACGCCAGTACCAGTGCTGAGCTGAGCAGTAGCTTTGGATATTTGAAACCAGGTGTTCTTACATTCATTTTCTTATTCTCCCGTCAGGCTCAGAAGGCTACTGATGCGCTTAAAGCGATGAAATCACGATCTTTGTCGGCGTTGAACTTGCCACCAAAGAAGCTTGTATAAGACAGGCCGACGGAGTAACGGTTCATATACTCAGCGGTCAGACCAAGGTTGATAGACCTTTCGCCTTCGCGAAATGCTGCACCAGGTTCCGGGCCGAAGCCTTTCACACCATGGCGGAAGCTGGCTTCAGGAATCAGTGTGACTCCGGCAAAAGCGTTCGGGTATTCCAGGCTACCGCGCAGTACATAACCAAAGGAGTTCTTGGTGACAAAGCCTTCGGTATCACCTGATGCATAACCAAAGACACCGTTACGTCCATACTTCAGGGCATTAGCACTTTCATCCAGGCCATGTACATGGGTCCAGCCCAGCTCTGCCACGGTTGCCAGTCGGCTGGCACCCAGAACATTGTCATAGAACTTGATGAAGGTGGTTTGCGCCTGAGTGACATCAAACGTTGAATAGCCTGCTACCGTTCCACCAGGACCTGCGTTGAGCACCAACTGATCTGCGGCATGGTTACCGATACCCTGGCCGGTCAACTGGTAGCCGAACTGACGCAGAATCGCACCGACCAGCAGCGGGCCATTGACCTGAACCGGTACATCACGCTTATGGCTGATCTCACCGGACCAGGCGATATCGCCCAGATTGGTATTGAAGCTCATACCCAGCATGTCGATATTTTCAGGATAGCTGACAAAGTAGGTGCTGCTGAAGGGCGCTGCAGTTGCCATACCCTGTACCGTGGCCATGGCTGTTGCCTGTGCCGCGGCCATTTCAGCCGGTGTCGGGCTCAGGGGGTTGGCTGCGTTGTTCATGATATAGCTGGTGGCAGCGGCCTGACCGGCAGCCTGGATCTGTGCGCCAGATACCGGTGTGTTAACACCACTGATCATCGGCAGACGGCTGTGGTAGCGCGTAAAATAGAGACCAAACTCGGTGTTATTCAGCTCTTCAGCAAAGTAGCGGAAGGCGACACCAAACTGTCCGCTGTCTTTTGCTTCACGGCGTCCGTTGGCATTGCGATAAACCACCGGATCAAAGCCTACTGCTGCTTGTGTGAAGGCAGGGTTGAAATACAGACGATCAGGCACCCCGGCAAAAGGTGTGCCTGCACCTACACGAATGCCATTACAGCCTTGTGGCGCAAAGTCATTGCTGGAGAAGTAGGTACCACAACCGTCAACAGCGGTAGGTTCCCATTTGATCTGATAGAAGGCCTCAGCACTGAGATTATCAGTCAGTCCGAGTGATGCAAATGCCATGTTGACCGGCAGCAGGCCTTCGCGCAGTTCAGCGCCTGGGCGACGGAAAGAGGCAACATCGATCGGGTTGATAACGTTGATGCCACCCTGGATAAATGTGCTTTCACCCCAGTTAACGACCTGACGGCCAAGGCGAAGATCCAGCGGTTTACCGCCGACATCAAAGAAACCGTAGACATAGGCATCCAGCAGCTCAGCACCGGAGAATTTGGCGTAACTGTTGAAATCCCGGTCATTCAGGCGCGCCCCAGGTACATATCCGTTGGGACTATGACCGTGAGCTCGGCTACCATCTTTGCCTTCAAAGTCATACCAGTATTTACCACGTGCAAATGCGCCAAAGTTTTCATAACGCAGGTCAAGCTCATGCAGGCCTTTGAAAACACGTGAGAAGGTTTCACCTTTCTTGAAGTTCTGAGTGCCGTCGTCATAGCTGCCAGAGCCCAGGCTGGTACCACCATTGGGTGGAGAAACCACAGCTGCACTCGGATCCTTCAAGCGCCAGCTGGCACCGACCGAGATGTTGGAATCCAGGCGACCCTGAACTTCACCGATCTGAAATTCCAGTGACTGAGCCTGGCTGCTGAGTCCTGCGGCTATCATACCGGCCAGCAGGGCGCGTTTGAATCCCGGACGTGCAGGAAGGGCTGCACGGGGTGCATGTGATTTCATTCCCATTTCGTTCATTCCGCCTTGTTATTGTTTTTTAACATTTATCTGCGGCGCTGGTAGCTGATAATATGTTTTATTATTAGTTACTTATATTAGCTGCAGAGAGTTTTCATAAAAATGGATAGATTGATAATGGATCAGAAGTGTCAATACAACAATGACAATAATCTCCAGAATATCTGACAAAATTGTGCGGCTCCACTTGCATGAAGGAGCTTTCGTGCCTTTAATGGATACAAAAAAAGAGATAGAAAAAATGGAACGTACCGTAACAGTGCCCGCCGGTTATGTGAGGTATCTGCTGGATCTGGCAGAGGATCAGGGATTTGATGTGGATGAGCTGTTGCAGCATGTTGAGCTGAACCGTGAAGATATTACCGGTCGCAATGAGCTGCCAGCCATTCAGCTTGGTTTGCTTTACCAGCACATTATGTGGATAGCGCAGGATGAATCATTCGGCATGCTCAGTGGCGGTCGCGTGCCGAATGGCACCTTCCGCATGATGTGTCACTGCATTATCCACTGCCGTACGCTGGAGCGGGCGCTCTGGCGCTGCAGTGATTTTTACGAGATCTGTCGCGGTTCCAAGATCAAACCTCAGCTCGTGCGCCGTGGGCGCTACGCCAAGATATCCTTTGCCCCGATCGACTCTCTGTCCGATGGAGAGTTTTCTGAGATGATGGCACAGGAGTCACCCACCAGAATCCGCACCTCTTTGTCGATGTGGCACCATTTCATCAGTTGGTTGATCGGTTGCCGGCTGGAGCTTAAAGCTGCCTATTTTGCTTTTCCCGAGCCGGACGATACGGATATGTTCCGGACACTGTTTCAATCCGAGATCAAATTTGATCAGCACGAGAATGCCATCGTGTTTCCGTCACGTTTTCTGGATCTGCCACTGGCGCAGGATGAGGATACTCTGCGAGGTTTTCTGAAGACGGCACCCTTCCAGTTGATTGTCATGGTTGAGGACGATAACAGCCTCAAGTCTCAGGTGATCTCGATGATCGGTAAGGATTTCAGCCGTAACCTGCCCAGTGCAGATGAAGTTGCTTATTCTCTGCATATGTCAGTGTCCACACTGCGCAGACGCTTACTGGAGGAGGGGACCTCCTATCAGAAAATCAAGGATGAGGCGCGGCGTGCAGCAGCGATCAACTACATGAACTCGCCGCAGCTGTCGATCAATGATGTCGCCATACTGATGGGCTTTGATGAGCCCTCAGCCTTCTTCCGATCCTTCAAAAAGTGGACGGGTATGACTCCGGGGGATTACCGTCGCAGCGAGAATTATACGCAGCTCTATCAGCGTTGAAACGGCCGACTCTGCGTGCCTGTATTTCAGGGGCGAATCGAATTTTTTATTAAATATAATGAGTTTATCGTAAGTAAGGGTTGACATAATTTTCCAAGACGTTAGAATTTGCGCCCATCCTTTGGAGGGATGGCTGAGTGGTTGAAAGCACCGGTCTTGAAAACCGACGAGTCGCGAGGCTCCCAGGGTTCGAATCCCTGTCCCTCCGCCAAAGGATGAAAGTTGGAAACTGGATATTCCCTGATAGCTCAGTTGGTAGAGCAGTAGACTGTTAATCTATTGGTCGCTGGTTCGAGTCCAGCTCGGGGAGCCATCCTGGATAAAGAGCGGGTCGTTAGCTCAGTTGGTAGAGCAGTTGGCTTTTAACCAATTGGTCATAGGTTCGAATCCTATACGACCCACCACTCTTGACTCCGAATTTGAAGGGTCGTTAGCTCAGTTGGTAGAGCAGTTGGCTTTTAACCAATTGGTCATAGGTTCGAATCCTATACGACCCACCATTTTCTTCTGTTCGCTTCTCAGATTTGATGGCAATCACCTCCGTGTGATTCAGGCCAGCATATCTGCTTCAGCTGTCCGGCTCCGGGCGATAATCGATTTGTAACACCTCGTACCAGATCTCCTGACCATCAGGCTTTTGCAGCGTGATCTCATCACCGACGCTTTTCTTCAGTAGCTGACGAGCCATGGGTGAGTCGACACTGATATAACCCGGCTGGTCATCTATCTCGTCAGGGCCGACGATGCGATAACAAAACGTTCGATCCGCTTCATCACAGACGGTGACCCAGGCGCCGAAGTACACATGGCTGCGATCATCCGGCAGGCGATCCACTACGCTCATATCTTCCAGCCGCTTGGCCAGATAGCGCACGCGGCGATCAATTTCACGCAGTTGCTTTTTGCCATAGATGTACTCGGCATTTTCCGAGCGGTCGCCCTGTGCAGCGGCCTCTTTAACCGATTGTGTCACCTCTGGACGTTTAACTTTCCACAGATATTTCAGCTCCTCATTCAGGCGTTTATAGCCGGTTGCGGTGATGTATTTCGCACTGCGGGGAGGGGGTTCGCGCCAACGTCCCATAACTGTCTGATTTCCTGAATATAATCTTAAAGAAAAAAGGTTCTCTGCCGATTATAAAGGCACAGAGTCGGAGGTGCGATGCAAACAGAGACTATTCAGACCAGAATTGAGAGCTATACCGCGAGCCTGCCTCAGGCAGTGCAGGGCGGTGGTGGTGCTCAATTCGGTTTTCTGCTGAGTCTGATTGCATCCAATCAGGAGCGTACACCGACGCCTGTAAATCAGGAAGCTGCGGGCGGTGGTAATTTTTCTCTGCCACAGAGCAACTCCCGCTATCCCGATCCCAACAGCCTGTTCAGTGACGAAGTGGTGGGGCGGCTGAATCAGTCGGTGAACAAGCGCCTGCGGGGTGAATATGCCTATCTGGTCAGCTATCTTGATATCAGGGCGCACACCCCTCAACGAGCGCCGCTACGCAACGATCACCTGGCCCAGATGGGGTTGGCTTCACTCGGTGGAAAGATGCTGGCGCATATCGAACAGGCGCGCTCGACACTCCAGGCCGTCGCCTGACATTCACGCCCCATTCTGCTAGGCTTGCCACCCTTTTCATATCTGGATCTATCAACTGTCCATGCAGGTCAAGAATCAACGTCAGTCGATGCTGCTGGCTTTAGCGGCTGTTTTTTTCTGGTCCACCGCGGCAACTGCGTTCAAGCTATCGTTGCAGGTGATGACGCCCACTCAGTTGTTGGCCTGGTCAAGTCTGGCCTCGCTGCTGGTGCTGGCCGCTTTTGTCACCCATGAAAGATGCTGGGGTGAAGCGCTCTCTGCGCTTCGGGCCAGGCCTGTCTATTATCTGGCGATGGGAGCACTCAACCCGTGCTGTTACTATCTGATTCTGTTTCAGGCTTATGATCTGCTGCCGGCGCAACAGGCACAGGCGCTCAACTATACCTGGGCGCTGATGCTGTCGGTGCTGGCCGTACCCCTGCTTAAACAGCGCCTGACGCGGCGCGATATTGTGGCGCTGCTGCTGGGCTATTCCGGGGCGGTGATCATCGCGACGCGTGGTAATTTGCTGTCGCTGGAGTTCGACAGTGGGCTGGGTGTATTGCTGGCGCTTGCCAGCACGGTTTTGTGGGCGCTCTACTGGATTCTCAACACCCGCTCTGCGACTACCCCTTCAGTCTCGCTGTTGCTGTGTTTCCTGCTCGGCACGCCACTGGTGTGGCTGGTGATGCTGCTGCAGGGCGAGATGGTGCTACCGGCCTGGCAGGGGCTTCTGGGGGCGCTCTATGTCGGGCTGTTCGAGATGGGGGTGACTTTCATGCTCTGGTTGGCTGCTCTACGCAGGGCTGAGCAGGTGAGCCGGGTCGGGAACCTGATCTTTCTGTCGCCCTTTCTATCCTTGATTTTCATCAATCTGTTTCTGGGCGAAAGTGTTGTGGCTGCGACCTGGCTGGGGTTGGTGCTGATCATCACCGCGGTGATTTTTCAGCAGCGGGGCCGGACCGGCAATACTGGTGGATGATCTTTCAGTCGGTTCCCCACTGGATTTTTTCCACAGAGCCGGCTTCAATACGCCACCATTCGTCCGGATCATCACCTTCGCTCCAACCATTAGCGATGCATCTGACCTGTGTGTGCAGTTGCTCTGACGCTTCTGCCGCGCAATCCAGATCTTTTTCCCAAGGGGTGCTGTCGGAGCGAAACCAGACGCTGGTCCAGGTTTTGCCGACTGCTTTCTCGTGGATCATCAATGACAGTGTCTTGCCCTGATAGCTAACCGTAATGTTATGGATAAGGCTGCCGCCAGGCTGTACCTGAACATCGTCAAAGCGAGTTTTCAGCCAGTCGGTGATAGTGCTCAGGGAGCAGTTCTTGATGTAGATTTCAATGTCGGGATGGCGGTTCGTTGTCATCGTCCTGATCCAGAAAACGGAATATGCGAAGTATGCTGAGGCTGAGAAACCCCACAGCAGCGAGTATGCAGCCCAAACCCAGCAGGATCAAGCCGAACAGAGCAGTCAGCTCGGCTGTCAGAGAGGGTGTCATCAGAAACTCGGCACTGCCGATCAGCAGCAGCCCCACGAAAAAAACAGCAAATCCGGCACCTGTCAGTGCCAGATTCTCATAGTGTGCGTCGGCTCGACGGCGCAGCCAGAGCCGCAGACGCGAAGGTTGCATCATCTGGCCAGCAGGCGCGCCAGAATATTCTCGTAAATATCTGACAGGGTATCGAGATCCTTCACCCGCACGCGCTCATCAATCTTGTGGATCGTGGCATTGACCGGGCCTATCTCGACCACCTGTGCGCCGGTCGGTGCAATGAAGCGCCCATCCGATGTGCCACCAGCAGTGGATAACTCAGTGTCACGTCCGGTGATGCTGTGGATCGCGGCACGGCTGGCTTCCACCAGATCTCCTGCAGCCGTCAGGAAGGGGTTGCCGGACAGTATCCAGTCGATATCCCACTCCAGCTTATGCCGATCCAGTATCTCGCGGACGCGCTCCTTGAGCTGATCAGCGGTGACTTCGGTCGAGAAACGAAAGTTGAATACCACCTCCATCTGCCCGGGTACAACGTTCGAGGCGCCGGTGCCGGCATGGATGTTGGAGATCTGGAAACTGGTGGGGGGGAAGAACTCATTCCCCTCATCCCAGACTTCGGCGGCCAGTTCGGCCAGTGCAGCAGCAGCTTCATGAACTGGGTTGCGCACCAGGTGAGGGTAGGCGACATGACCCTGGACACCGCGCACGGTCAGTGTGCCGGTGATGGAGCCTCGACGGCCGTTTTTGATCACATCGCCCACCTCATCGGTGCTGGACGGCTCGCCGACGATGCACCAGTCGATCTTCTCATTACGCGCTTCGAGGTGGTCCACGACACGTGTCGTACCGTTGATAAACGGCCCTTCCTCATCACTGGTGATCAGCAGTGCAATGGAGCCCTGATGATCCGGATGGTTGGCTATAAAGCGCTCCAGAGCCGTGATGAAGGAGGCGATGCCGCCTTTCATGTCGGCAGCGCCACGGCCGTAGAGATAGCCCTCGCGGAAGCTGGGTTCGAAAGGTGGTGACTGCCAGCGCTCCACCGGGCCGGTCGGCACAACGTCCGTGTGCCCTGCAAAGCAGAAGAGCGGGCGTTGTGTACCACGGCGTGCCCAGAAATTGCTGACATCTTCAAACTGCATGCGCTCGATCGTGAAGCCCAGCGCCTCCAGTCGGCTGATCAGCAACTCCTGACAGCCGGCATCCTCCGGTGTGATGGAGGGGCGGCTGATCAGGTCACAGGCAAGCTGCAGGGTTTCGGAGTGCTGGGTCATGTCAGGTTGTTCCTTTGCTCAGGGTGCTTCCGTTGTTACGGCTAAAGAGTTGGATCAGTTATGCTTGTGCAGCTCTTCGTTCAGGGCGATCGCACTTTTATTGGTTTTCACCTCAATGCGGCCATTCAATGAATTACGGCGGAACAGCAGATCGCTTTTACCGGCCAGTTCGGCTGCCTTGATCACGCTTACTTCCTGATTCTGGTCATCCAGCAGGACCACCTTGCTGCCACCCGTCACGTACAGACCCGCTTCAATCGTGCAACGATCACCCAAAGGAAGTCCCAGACCTGCGTTGGCACCCAGCAGGCAGTTTTCACCCACAGAGATCAAGACACTATTACCGCCGGAGAGGGTACCCATGGTTGAGCAGCCGCCACCGAGATCTGAGCCATTACCGACCACGACACCTGCAGAGATGCGTCCTTCGACCATGCTGACGCCGAGTGTACCGGCATTGAAGTTGATGAAGCCTTCATGCATCACGGTGGTGCCTTCGCCGACATGAGCACCAAGACGGATACGGCTGGCATCGCCGACGCGTATCCCGGCTGGTACGACATAGTTGGTCATTTTCGGGAACTTGTCGACGGAGATCACATCCAGAACACGACCACTGGCGCGAGCTGCGAGCTGGCGTTTAGGCAGGTCTTCCAGCGCAATGGCACCCTCGGAGGTCCAGGCAACATTCGGCAACAGACCGAAAATGCCGCTCAGGTTCAGACCGTGTGGCTTGACCAGTCGGTGCGACAGCAGGCTCAGCTTCAGATAGGCTTCGGCCATGCTGGTGGGTTCTGCGTCGGTTTCCAGAAAGGTGACGACCAGAGGCTGAGGTGTGCCCTCCAGAATCTCTGTCACTTCTGCCTGGGCTTCGGCACCGACAGACAGAAAAGCAATCTCCAGATCCTTCAACTGTGCAGCAGTGATTTCGATCGCCTGATTACCGCCGGTATAGCCCAGTTTCTCGGCTACAGCATCGATCATTGACTGTTCTGCGTTCAGCAGCGGGGCATTGTAATAGACCTCCAGCCACTGTCCGCTGGATGACTTGGTACCGACACCGACACCGAATGCAAAATTGCTCATGGGTTACTCCAGAATGATTCGTTTAAAATAAGATCGTGAAAAAAGGTTCTATTCTGAGCTAGGCACTAGGCACTAGGCACTAGGCACTAGGCTCAGCCAGCTATCAGTTCGGCAATAAACGAGACGCGTATTCATTTTCCTTGAAGCCGACATGGCAGCCATCGGCATAGGTCAGAACCGGGCGCTTGATCAGTGTCGGATGCTTCAGCATCAACGCCTGCAGGCCCGCATCATCCAGGCCGTCACGCTCACTTTCAGGCAGCTGGCGCCAGGTGGTGCCGCGCTTGTTCAGCAGCGTGTCGATACCGACCGCCTTGCACCAGTCGGACAGCAGCTCGGTACTCAGGCCATCTCGGCGAAAATCATGAAACTGATGTTCCAGTTGGTTGGCATCAAGCCACTTGCGCGCTTTGCGCACCGTATCACAGTTGCTGATGCCATAGAGGGTAATCATTTTGCTCTCCTTGTTCAGTTTTCAGAGCGACTTGATATAGGCTCTGATGCGCTCGGCAGCCTCAACGCACTCTTCAACCGTGGCCACCAGAGCCATGCGGATATAACCGGCACCCGGCAGTTGGCCATCTACCTCACGTGACAGATAGCGTCCTGGCAGTACGGTCAGATTCTGCTGCTCGAACAGTCCTCTGGCAAACAGATCATCGGCGATGGGGGTTCTGGCCCAGAGGTAGAAACTGGCATCGGGGGCCTGCACATCCATCACGGGTGACAGTATCTCGACGACACGGGCAAATTTCTCACGGTATTGATTGCGGTTGTCGAGGACATGTCCTTCATCGTGCCAGGCGGCGATGGATGCCAGCTGGTGCTGTACCGGCATAGAGCTGCCGTGATAGGTGCGATAGAGCAAAAAGGGTTGCATCAGGCGTGCATCACCGGCGATAAAACCGGAACGCATGCCGGGCAGGTTGGAACGCTTGGACAGGCTATGGAACACCACGCAGTTGCGATAGTCATGGCGCCCCAGCTCGGCGCAGGCTTGCAGCAGACCGGCCGGTGGCTGCTGTTCGTCCAGGTAAATCTCCGAGTAGCACTCATCTGAAGCAATGATGAAGTCATGTTCATCAGCCAGCGCGATCAGTTTTTTAAGTGTCGCGATGTCGTGTACTGCACCGGTTGGATTGCCGGGTGAGCAGATGAACAGCAACTGGCAACGCTGCCAGATCTCGGCCGGCACGGCATCGTAGTCGGGAATGAATCCCCTGTCAGCAACGCAGTTCAGATACCAGGGTTCAGCACCGGCCAGATAGGCGGAGCCTTCGTAGATCTGATAAAAGGGGTTGGGCGAGATCACCAGAGCATCGGGTTTGCGCTCAACTGCCGCCTGAGTGAAGGCAAAGATCGCTTCACGAGTACCGTTCACTGGTAGTACATGCTGCTCGGGATCAAGGCTGCCAGCCTCTAACAGGAAGCGTTTTTCACACCAGCCGGCAATCGCCTGGCGCAGTTCCAGCAGCCCCTTGGTTGTAGGGTAGTTAGACAGCAGCGACAGGTTGTTACGCAGCACATCCGTGACGAAAGCGGGTGAGGCATGTTTTGGCTCACCGATACCGAGTGAGATATGCTCCAGGTTTGCATTTGGCGTAACACCTGCTTTCAGGGCCGCCAGTTTTTCGAATGGGTAGGGCTGAAGTCTGTCGAGATCAAGGTTCATGCAATCATCACTCTGGCGGCTGCTGAAAAGTCGGGCCAGAAAGTATACCGGATGGCGCTCTTCTGGCCAATTCACGCCGCCAACAATTTGACCGACCCTCCTGGATTGTGACTTCCTGGCCGTCATTCCTGACCGGTCAGGCGCATCGGATCAAGCAGCTTCTCCAGTCTGGCGCGGCTGATATCGGTTTCTTCTGCCGCAACATCGATAATCGGTCGCCCCTGCTGATAGGCGCTTTTGGCCACGGCTGCGGCTTTTTCATAGCCGATAAGAGAGTTGAGTGCCGTTACCAGAATCGGATTTTTGGCCAGTACCTCCTCAATTCGCGCCTGATTCACGGCGAAGCCTGTGATTGCCTTGTCAGCCAGTGTCATGGCGGCGTTGGCCAGCAACATTTCGCTTTGCAACAAGTTATAGGCGATCAGAGGCAGCATCGTATTTAGCTGAAAGTTGCCATGCTGGGCGCAGATCATGATTGTGGTGTCGTTTCCCATCACCTGGGCGCCCACCATCATCACTGATTCAGAGATAACCGGATTGACCTTTCCCGGCATGATGGAGGAGCCGGGCTGCAGGGCTGGCAGGGCGATCTCGCCCAGACCCGCCAGTGGCCCCGAGTTCATCCAGCGCAGATCATTGGCGATCTTCATCAGCGATGTGGCACAGACCTTCAACTGACCGGACAATTCCAGCGCTGTATCCTGGCTCGACAACAGGATAAAGCGGTTATTGGCTGTCTGTACTTTGAGTCCGGTCCGTTCGCGCAGATGATGAGCAAACAGGTGTGGAAAGCCTTCAGGTGCATTCAAACCTGTCCCCACGGCGGTCCCCCCCTGGGCCAGAAGTGACAGGCGTGGTTTGACCTGCTGCAGACGATTGATGCAATCATGAATCTGTGCAGCCCAGGCAGACACCTCCTGGCTCAGGCTGATCGGCACCGCATCCATCAGATGAGTGCGCCCGGTTTTGACAATACCACTGAGGCTATCCGACTTTTGTTCCAGTACCTCCATCAGATGGTTCAGCGCGGGAAGCAGTGTGTGTTCCAGCGCCTGCAAAGCACTCAGATGAATCGCGGTGGGAATGACATCATTGGAGCTCTGGCTCATGTTCACCTGATCATTGGGGTGCACCTTGAGTTGACGATCGCGCCAGATCAGCCCGCTGATCACCTCATTCATGTTCATGTTGGTGCTTGTGCCTGAACCAGTCTGGAACAGATCAACCGGGAACTGATCTGCCGCTTCACCGGCAATGATCTGATCACAGGCAGCGATGATCGCTTCAGCCACTTCTGGTTCGAGCAGCTCCAGTTCAGCGTTGGTCAGGGCGGCTGCGGCCTTGATCTGGGCAACGGCTGCGATGAAAGAGGCAGGGAGGCTCAGGCCGCTGATCTGAAAGTTATCCACAGCGCGCTGAGTCTGAGCGCCATAAAGGGCATGATCCGGTACCTGCACCTCTCCCATGCTGTCATGTTCTGTGCGTTGTCTGATCATGGTTCCTCCTGTTGTTGGCCTGATTCAAGTATGGATCCGATGGCTGGAATTACCAACTTACTGTAAACAAGGCATAATGGCGGGCAACGACAGTGACAGAGGTTATTGCATGAGTGTACTGGCACACTGGCCAAGACGGAGTTTTGCGCTCAGTCAGCAGGAGTTGCAGCAGGCGGTTCGCGCAGTTGAATCTGCCTTTGCCTCGACACTGGAGACACTGCGGGTGGATATTGGCCTAAAGGAGATGATCGAAGAGATCTATGTGCCTCTGGGAGGTTGGATCACGTCGATTCAACGCCACAAGGGCGGGCCTTTGGTGGTCGGCATCAATGGTGCTCAGGGTGCCGGTAAATCGACCCTGTCTAATCTGCTGGAGGTAACGCTGGGTGAAGGATTTGGCCTCAGAGTCGTGAGCTTTTCGATCGATGACCTCTACAAAACCCGTGCAGAGCGTGAGGTGTTGTCCCGACAGGTTCATCCATTACTCTACACACGTGGCGTGCCAGGTACCCATGATGTGGCACTCGGTATGGAGATTCTGGCGTCTCTGATGTCGGCAGAGCCTGATCGGGTCACCAAGATCCCAGTGTTCGATAAATCGATTGATGATCGTTGTCCTACCTCCGTATGGCAGGAGTGGGTGGGGCCAGCTGACGTGATTCTGTTTGAGGGTTGGTGCATGGGGGCCAGACCGCAGAGCGATGCTGAGCTGCAGAGCCCGATCAACGCGCTGGAGCAGGAGGAGGATGCAGATGGCAGTTGGCGGCGTTATGTCAATGATCAGCTCAAGAGTGCCTATGCCGAGCTGTTTTCTAAGGTCGATCTATTGTTGATGCTGCAGGTGCCCAGCATGCAGGCCGTCTATGAGTGGCGTTCGCAGCAAGAGAAAAAGCTGGCAGAGCGGATGCGTTATATTCATGACACACAGCTACCGGCGGATCATCTGAAAATCATGAATGAATCGCAGATTGAGCGTTTTATTCAGCATTATGAACGGCTCACCTGCGCCATGCTGGCAGAGATGCCCGTCCGTGCCGATGTCACGCTCCGACTGAATCAGAATCACAAGATCAGCGATATCCTGGTTAACCGGCATGGCTCATGATTCTGACGTCAGATTGGAAACAGTGTAAATGATGCTACGCTGTGCACCACTTTGTTGATACTTCGATTGGTTTTATCTGCAATGATGCGTGCCATCATATCCTGATGGGCGATCAATTTGCCGAACAGCCTCTCAAAGCTGAGGTTCTGTGCGTACTCATCCAGACCGTTGGTCAGAAAATAAAGCTCGCCATTGCTTTGGCGGCGGTTGCTGAGCTGCCATACGACCACTTCAATATTGCGCGCACTATTGTAAAGCTTCTGCTGGTTGAGCTCGTCCAGCATGTAAAAGGTATCCTTGTAGCTGTAAGAGGCATGCAGCATACCGCTGATTCCCACCATCAGTGCAAATACTCGGTCCCCCTGAAACTCGGGATCAAACGCCAGTGGTATCGCATCGACTCCATACCGGTTGTTCAGCTCGGCATGGGTGATCAGACGAGGTGGGCTGAATAGAAGGTCCAGTCGGCGATCCAATGTCATTCCGGGTGGTCCCTTTGCCATTTCGCGAGGGTTGCGCAGATAGAGCTTGACCGTCAGCTCTCTGACCAGTTCGGTTATCACTTCGACATGCGCATCTGTCACCATGTCGATATCGGTCTTGGCAATACTCTTGATATTGAAAGGACGATCTCCGGGTGTGGCACAACCCGATAACAGCATCAGGATCAGGCAGTACAGTGTGTATTTGAACTTTCTATAGCTTTTTTTAATCACCTTCATCCCTTGTGTTTGTCCTTTCCTGTCAGCGGTTGTCGGCCTGAAGCAACTGAAAATGTGAGCCATCGCTTACTGGCTCAGCTGCGCCGGGGGTGGTGAATTCTATGCCACCTGCGAGGATCGTTTCCAGACTTTGTGCACTGATATCAACACCTTTGAATAATCCGGCGCTGGCTCTGAGCCCGCCGATATTACGAAAAACACTGCTCTGATTGATCAGTTGCTCATAGCGAGGTCGGATATTGGCGTAGATTTCGACACGACTGGCATCCTGACTGAGTTGGAACCCGGTAATCTGGCCGACGGCCACGCCACGGTGAAACACATTGCTGCCGATAACGAGCGATTCAAGTGTTGGTGAGGTGAGGACCAGATTTAGCCCGGGTCTTGGGCGCCAGGCTGGCGGTTCATCAAGTGCGACAAAACGAGTCGTTTCCTCACCTCTGCCTGGCTCGACAGCGACATGGTTACCGGTGAGCAGTCCTTCGGCATGTTCGATTCCGGTGAGGCGGATCTGAGGCTCCACTACCCAGAAAGTGGTGCCACTGCGGGCCAGAAAATGCCCCTCCTGATAGAGTATTGCCTGGGCCATCAGTCGTCCGGTACTGTCGAGCACCTTCAGATTGTCGATCAGGCCCACCACCTGGTCGCGAAAACGTATCTGACTGCCAGCTTGCAACGAGGGGCCGGGCGGGAACTCTATCTGAATGGATAAGTAACTTTCTTGACTGGAACGCTCATCAGGGTAGAGAGTGAAGGGTACTCCAGCACTTGCCGGAGCTGCATTTGTGTCGGAGGCAAAAGCGATGCCGCCTGCAGCGATGGCAGCAAGGCTGGCAGTCTCTATCTGCAGCCCCTGTTGCAGATCAAAGCGAGAGCGGATGCCGCTGGCGTTCCAGAAGCGTGAGCCCTCCCGCACCAGATGCTGATAGCGTTGACGAATCATGGCGTGAATAATCACCTGATCGCCTGCGTCACTCAACTCGTGACCAAGCACTTCACCAACGGCCATTTCGCGATAGAGTATCGGGCTGCCGCGTCGGATAGACCCGAGAGAATCTGCCCGCAGTTGAATTGCCAGACCCGTGAAACTGGCCGGAAGAATGGCGGGTGTTTCAACGGCACGAAAGCGAAAACGCTCGCCACCGGTTCCCGGTATCAGCTCAACATGCTGGCCGCGCAGCAGGTTCTGCAGATTGGGTTGTTCGTTGAACAGATCGGCTCGATTGATCCAGAAACGGCTACCTTCTCTGAGCAGTCCGCGGGCACGGGGATCAATCAGCAGGCGTGCTTGCAGATTTTGCAGATCATCGCTGATACGGGTTCCGGTAACGCGACCTATCTGTACGCCACGACTGAACACTTCAGTACCTTCCCTGAGATAAGTGGTGCCCGGGAATTCAACATACACCTGGATGCCATCCTCGGCAGCTTCGTAGCTTGGATACAACAGAAACTGATCACCTTGCTCAGCTGATGGCACATCGCCGTTATCGGGTGTATGTACCTGAATACCACCGGCCAGGATCGAGGCCAGTGAGCCCATACGCAGCGTCAGGTCCGGCAGATTGGCACTGATCTCTATGCCACTGGCATTCCAGAAGCGTGAGTGCTTGCGAATCAAATGGCTGTAATTCGGGTCGATGTAGAGATCAACGATGACCTGCTGATAATCGTCAGTCAGCCGATAGTCGAGCACTCTGCCAATCTCCATATCACGGAAATAAACCGGAGAACCACGGCTGAGTGAGCGGGCGGACTCAGCATAGAGGGAGATATAAAGCCCCTCTTCATCATGTTCTGCGATGGGTGCATCCGGTGTGGCGGTAAACTGGCGTGCCGGTGCTCCGGTACCGGGTCTGACGCCGATATAGTAGCCCGAGAGCAGCGTTTCAAGGCCACTGACGCCGGACAGGGATACCTCGGGTTTGACCAGCCAGAACAGCGCATCATCTGTCAGCACCGGCTCAGCGCTGGCATGCATTTCGATCCGAGCGGTGATGGTGCGCATATCTTGATTCAGATGCATGGAGCGGACTTCACCGGCGGGCAGACCTTTGTACAGCACCCGGGTTTTACCAGCCTCCAGCCCCTCGGCCGAGTTGAACACCACCTCGATCATGATGCCGGCTTCGGTGTAGCTCTTGTATCCCAGCCATCCAGCAATCAGCGCGGCCAGCAGTGGCAGCAGCCATACGACAGAGGGCCCCTTGTGTTGGCGGATAATCGCGCGCTCAGGTATCGGCTCGTTGCTCATCAGTATGCGTATCCTGTGTCATATGTCGGTCCCAGATGAGACGTGTATCAAAACTGTTGGCGGCCAGCATGGTGCAGATCACTACACCAGCAAAAGCGGTTGCTCCCGGTTGTCCGCTGATCTGGGCGATATTGCCCAGTTGTACCAGTGCGACCAGAACGGCGACAACAAAAATATCCAGCATCGACCAGCGGCCGATCCAGTGAACAAGACGAAACATCGCCATCTTCTGCTGCATATTGGTGGTCCACCCCAGTTGCAGAGCGGCAAGCATGATCAGCAATCCCAGCAGCTTTCCCAGCGGGATCAGTACACTGGCAGCCAGAACAATGAATGCAATGCCATACATACCATGGCTGCCGAGTTCAATTACGCCGCCGATGATGGTGGCCGGTTGCTGATGGCCAAGGCTGGTGATCAGCATGATGGGCAGCAGGTTCGCCGGTAATAGCAGGAAGGTTGCGGTCAGAATCAGCGCCCAGGTGCGGATCATGGCATTAGGTTTGCGAACATGAAGCTCTGCACCACAGCGCCTGCAGTGCTCACTCTCCATCGTCAGGGGCCAGAGCGCATGACAGTCATGGCAGGTGAGCAACCCTGCATCAATCGCACTTCTGTAGCGTGCAGTACTGTTATCCATGTTCATGCTTGCCTGACTTTTTGTTTCTGAGCTTACTTCTGAGCTGGCCTATCTGATGCCAGAACAGGTCACGATCAAGCATCGATGAACTCAGTGTGGTCACGACAATCAGCCCAGCGAGGCAGATAAGGCCGACTCCTGGCAACAGAGTAGCCATGGAGCTGAGTTTGATGATCGATACCAGAGTACCGAGCATATAGACCTCCAGCATGCCCCACTCATCCAGATGTTGATAGCTGCGCATGGCGAAGGGCAGGCCCGGCAGTTTTATGGATAAATGCAGTGCCAGACTGACCCAGAAGAGTAGCAACAGCTTGCAGGCAGGCACGATCATGGCAAACAGCAATACCAGCAGAGCCAGAAACCACAGACCATCATTGAACAGTGCCATGGCGCTGGTGAAGATGGTCTGACTTTGAGCATTGCCCATCAGTTCAAGTGTCAGCAGGGGATAAGAGACAGCCGGCAGAATCAGAATCAGGCCAGCACTGGAGAGTGCCAGGCTGCGCTCGATACTGTTGTGTCTGGCGGAAATGAGTGTGGAACCGCAACGTGGACATCGTGCCGCCTGACTATCCAGAATGATGGGTCGTTGCAGCAGCAGGTCACACTCGTGACAGGCGATCAGTTCGGCTTGTTCAGGAATCATTGGCAGTATCTGGCAGAGCATAGAGTCCTGCATCAAAATCGTTGAAATACTGCTGGTAAAGCCCGGTATCGCGAAAGATCTGCAGACGTTTATTAAATCGTGCCATCAACTCACTGCTGCTGTCCAGAGATCTGGGGAAGAGCAGAAAACTGTTATTATTCAGCAGTGGTAGAGGGTGATGGGTAAAAAAGGAGGCGTCTACCTGAGGCAGGCTATGCTGCAGTGTGTAATACCCGACACTGCGCTCTTCCGGAAATGCGTCAATATAGCCAGCCAGCAGTCGCAGGAAATTCTGTTGCGTTGAAGCAACACGTTCCAGTGTGAACAGCTCGGATTGCAGTGCCTTGTCAAAATCCGGGCCGTAGCTGTAACCGATGCCGCCTCCCAGGTTCATGCCGCGCAAATCCTCTACACTATCCCACTCCAATGGCCGTTCGGCCAGATGAAAAAAAACGAACTGCTCCTCCAGAACCGGGTCACTGTAATGAAAATCTGCCTCACGATCGGTCTGGTGCATCCAGATAGCTGTCGCAGCAAAGTAGCCGTCAGCCGCATCTGTGTAGGCCCGACCCCAGGGAAGAAATTCAAAGGTTACCTCGATATCTTCAGCTGCAAAAATATCGGATATCAGATGCGCAATGAATCCCTTGTGCATCTGATCTTCGGACAGAAAGGGAGGCCATTCGCCAACACTGATAGTGATCGAAGACTCTACAGCAGTCGACATCACAGGATTAATCAGCATTGATAAAAAAATAAACAGACGCAGAGTGCGCATCATCTGCTGCTCCGTTGATAAAGAGGTTGAGCGATCGTAATCATCCCTGATGGCAGCCTAGCGCAACAGATATTGATCTGAGGCACTGCAGAAAAAGTAAATTCGTTTATAGTATGACCGACTTGAAATCGGAGATCTAGGAATGAAAGACCAGGATATCAGTACTCTGAGGCGAGAGTATGTCGCCGAGGGCTTACACCGCAGAGATCTGCTGGCAGATCCGACGGCTCAGTTCGCTCAATGGCTTGAGGCTGCTCGCCTTGCTCACCCGGATGATGCGACCTCCATGGCGCTGGCCACGGCCGACAGTGAGGGGATGCCAGCTGTGCGTATCGTGTTGCTTAAGCGTTTTGATGCGCAGGGGTTTGCTTGGTTCACCAACTATGAAAGTGAAAAAGGGCAGCATCTGCTGAGCAATCCACAAGCAGAGCTTCTTTTCTACTGGAAGGGGTTGGAGCGGCAGGTAAGGGTGCGTGGTAGTGTTTCACGCTTGAATCATGATGAGGCTCAAGCCTACTTCAGTGAGCGGCCACTGGGCAGTCAACTGAGTGCTGCTGTGTCCAGTCAGAGCGCTCCGGTTGCCTCCCGCGAGGTGCTGGAAGACGCAGTGAAGCGTTTGCAGGAGCAGGTGGGTGATGCTGCTGTGACCTGCCCGGCGTCCTGGGGCGGTTACTTGTTACACCCTCAGCGTTTCGAGTTCTGGCAAGGGCGTGAAAATCGTCTGCATGATCGCTTTGTCTATGCCCTGGATCAGCAGGGTAACTGGGTGTTGACTCGTCTACAGCCTTGATTGAGGCGCAGCCACTCTTGTCATGACATCTCGGTATTCCTGGCACTCGCAACGGGTGTCAGGTAATTTCTCACACTATTTTTTTCACGCTACTTTTTCACGCCACTTCAGTTCACCAATCTGAACATTCAGCCAGTCAAACCCCACTCTGCGTGCAACTGCCGCGGCGCCATCCAGGCTTTTGAACTCTCGTTCAGTCTGTGAGCGTTGCAGGTTCAGCGTTACCTCCTCCTGATTACGTGTGATGAATTTCAAGGTCCATCCACGTGACATGGCGATAGGTATTGCCTGACAGGATTCAAATACGCCTGCTTTAAAAAGAAGCCTGATCTCTTTTTCCTGCATAATCACTTTCCTTTTTAGACTATTCAAATAGATATAATGATAATTATATATCTAGTATTGACTATTCTCAACATTATTATGAATTATTATTGTCGGTAACCAGTTGAAAATAATAGGTTTTTTAAAATAAATCGTGGTGGTTTCAGAGTGATCAGGTGAAAGATATAAGTTATTGAAAAATATATAAATTATTGAATGTGTTGGTTAGATTATTTTGCTGCAGGGGGAAGAATTTTTATAATCTTAAAGAGTCGCAATCAATTTTTGATGTTGTGTATTTTGAAATTAATAAATCAGATATTTGATTGCAGCAGTGCTCTTGTTATCAGAGGCACTCATATTATTAGCGGCATTTTGGCTTTCAGGCAGGAGGTGTAGATAGCGCGATGTAGAGGGTAGTGATGAAAATTGGGGGTTGAGGATAAGGGTTGAGGGAAGAACGTTGGGCCGAACCTGGTTATTGTCCCGGGTTCGGCATCTTCACAGGGATTACTGACCCTGTTTAGTGTGCAGGCGAAGCTGGAGAGCTTCCTCTATGGCATCGAGCTTGGCTTTCATCAGCGCGATAGACATATCGCTTTCGCCGTTATCCGGTGAGAACTTGATCATGTCCAGCACCTCAACCATAAAGGTTTCTTCATTCATTTTCAGCACCTGGGCTGCATTCCAGGATTTCACACGTTTAGGCATCGTCTGCTCCTCGCTTAGCGGATATCTGATTTCAGTTTAGTTCGATATATCAGATTTATCTGCTTTCTATTGACGTGGAAAATCTGTATCTGCTCTTAAATCCGGGAACAGGACAGTTCATTGAGCTGCGTCAATATAGGCAAGCTGGGGAGGCGGTATGCTTGTACAAAGTTTGAACAGAAACGTGTGAGGTGACTTATGTTCGGTATTGATGTACATAGCATGGAAGTACTGATTCCCAGCCTGATCGGCATCATCGGAATTACTGCAGTGATGATCTGGGCCGGTATAAAGGTGCGTCAGTTGATGAATGAGAACGGCAACAAGAAATAATCCCGAGCGACTGTTTGTATGCAGGAATTGTTATGGCGACATTTTAATTCTTGCAGGCCTCCACTCGACAGTTACACTGCAATAGATTGTATTTTCAACACCGTTGCCCGATAGCCTGTTGCTGTCGGGCGCAGTTTGAGGTCGGACTATTGCAATGAATATGTATCAGTTTTATCAGGATGCCTATCAGACCGTGCTGGACACCTCAGTGGTTTCACTGACTGAGCAGCGTCTGATCCTGGCTGACACGATTTTCTATCCCCATGGTGGCGGTCAGCCGGGTGACACGGGGGCATTACTGGTTGACGGGCGCCGTATCGATATACTGGATACCCGATACAATCAGGATCGCAGCCAGATCGAACATCACCTCGCAGAACCTCTGACGCTTGAGCCTGGTACCCAGGTCAGCTTGCAACTTGACTGGGATAGACGCTATCGGCTGATGCGAATGCACACCTGTCTGCATCTGCTTTGTCACCTGATCAAGGATCCGGTCACCGGTGGTAATGTTGGCGAGCAGCAGAGCCGGGCGGAGTTTGATCTGACCGAACCACTGGATAAGCGTGTACTGGAGCAGCAGCTCAACGACCTGATAGCGCAAGGTGCTGAGGTCTCAACTGAATGGCTGCCCGAGTCAGTGCTGGATGAACAGCCGGATCTGGTCAGAACCATGAGTGTGCAGCCGCCACGAGGGCAGGGATCGATTCGTATGGTGAGGATCGCCAGGAATGACTATCTCTTGGATTACCAGCCGTGTGGTGGCACACATCTGCGCAATATTGCTGAGGTGGGGCAGGTGAGAGTCCCCAGCATCAAGAGCAAGGGTAAGCAGAACAAGCGGATCAATATTGAACTGGTTGACTGAATCCTGGTTGACAGAAACAGAGCGCCCGACAGCACTTGTGCGGGCACTCTATCAGTCACTGACTAAATGGCGCTGATACTCGTCTGTTGATCCTGCAGACGGGTAAAGGCTTCGCGCATATCACTGAGTTTGCTGCGCTCCTTCTCCACGACATCGGCAGGGGCTTTGCTGACAAATCCGGCATTGCTCAGCTTGCCATCCAGTCGAGCGATCTCCTTCTGCAGCTTGTCCAGCTCTTTGGCCAGACGGGCCAGCTCTGCATCCTTGTCGATCAACCCTGCCATGGGTACCAGAATCTCCATGCTGCCGACCAGACCGGTGGCTGACATGGGTGCTTCTTCGCCTTCGGCGAGTATGGTGATCTGATCCAGTTTTGCCAGCTTGACCAGCGAAGTGCGATTGGCTTCCAGGCGACTCAGATCTTCGGCAGAGGCGTTGCGCAGCAGAATATTGATCGCCTTGCCGGGGCCGATATTCATCTCGCCACGGATATTACGAATCGCCAGCATCACTGCCTTCAACCACTCGATATCAGCAGTTGCCTGCGGATCAAGCTTGTGCTCCTCTGCCAGTGGGTAAGGCTGCAGCATGATGGTATCACCCTGCTTGCCAGCCAGCGGTGCAACACGTTGCCAGATTGCTTCGGTGATATAAGGCATCATCGGGTGTGCCAGGCGAAGTATCGCCTCCAGTACGCGCACCAGTGTGCGGCGAGTACCGCGCAGTCGTGCAGCTGGTGCCTGCTCATCCCAGAGTACCGGTTTTGAGAGCTCCAGATACCAGTCGCAGTATTCGTTCCAGACAAACTCATACAGCGCGCTCGACAGCAGATCGAAACGATATTCCTCGAAGTGGCGCGCAATCTGCTGCTCGGTTTCCTGCAGACGGGAGATGATCCAACGATCTGCCAGTGTCAGTTCGACGTCACCACCCTCAGCACCGCAGTCATGCTCTTCAGTGTTCATCAACACATAGCGGGCGGCATTCCACAGCTTGTTGCAGAAGTTGCGATAACCCTCCATACGGTTCATATCGAACTTGATATCACGTCCGGTGGTAGCCAGCGACAGGAAGGTGAAGCGCAACGCATCGGTACCATAGGCATCAATCCCCTCGGGGAAGTGCTTGCGCGTCTGCTGTTCGATCTTCTTCGCCAACTGAGGCTGCATCATGTTGCCGGTACGCTTGTCGACCAGTTCTTCGAGCTTGATACCATCGATCAGATCCAGTGGATCAAGGACATTACCTTTGGATTTGGACATCTTCTGTCCATCCTGATCGCGCACCAGTCCATGCACATACACGGTCTTGAAGGGCACCTCGTCGGTGAACTTCAGCGTGAACATGATCATTCTGGCGACCCAGAAGAAAATGATATCAAACCCTGTCACCAACACACTGCTGGGGTGGAAGGTTTTCAGATCTTCGGTCTGCTCGGGCCAGCCCAGCGTGCCGAAAGTCCATAGCGCAGAGGAGAACCAGGTATCCAGAACGTCGTCGTCCTGCTTCAGTGGCAGGTCGTGGCCAAGCTGATATTTCTCACGCGCTTCGAGTTCGGTACGGGCAACGTAGATATTACCGACATCATCATACCAGGCCGGAATGCGGTGGCCCCACCAGAGCTGGCGCGAGATGCACCAATCCTGCAGGTCACGCATCCAGGAGAAGTACATGTTTTCGTACTGCTTGGGCACAAACTGAATGTCGCCGTTTTCAACCGCGGCAATGGCCGGTTTGGCCAGATCAGCGACTGCAACAAACCACTGATCGGTCAGCAGGGGTTCAATCACCACGCCGGAGCGATCGCCATAGGGGACTTTCAGAGCATGGTCATCAATTTTCTCAAGCAGTCCGGCTGCTTCAAACTCGCTGATAATCAGTTTGCGCGCATCGAAACGATCCAGGTTGTGATACTGCTCCGGCAGGCGATCATCCAGTTCGCCGTTGATGCTGCCATCACTGTTGTAGATCTCGCAGCGAGTCAGAATGGCGGCATCGTGATCCAGAATGTTGATCAGAGGCAGATGATGGCGTTTGCCAACGGCATAGTCATTGAAGTCATGTGCCGGGGTGATCTTGACGCAGCCACTGCCGAAATCAGCCTCGACATAGTCGTCGGCAATGATCGGAATGCGGCGGTCGACCAGCGGCAGGGTGATGAATTTGCCGACCAGAGAGGTGTAGCGCGGATCTTTCGGATTCACAGCCACGGCGCTGTCGCCGAGGATGGTTTCGGGGCGCGTGGTGGCGACCACGATATAGTCTTTGCCATCAGCGGTAGTGGCGCCATCGGCCAGCGGGTAGCGGAAGTGCCAGAGGTTGCCGCTCAGGTCCCTGTTCTCGACCTCGAGATCGGAGATCGCCGTGTGCAGTTTCGGGTCCCAGTTGACCAGACGCTTGCCGCGGTAGATCAGATTGTCGTCATACAGGCGGATGAACACCTCCTGCACCGCCTTGTAAAAGCCCTCGTCCATCGTGAAGCGCTCGCGGCTCCAGTCGATCGACGTGCCCATGCGGCGCAACTGACGCGTGATGGAGCCACCGGACTCCTCTTTCCATTCCCAGACCTTCTCGATGAAGGCGTCACGGCCCAGATCGTGGCGTGACTTGCCCTCTTCATTGGCGATCTTGCGTTCGACCAGCATCTGTGTGGCGATACCGGCATGATCCATGCCTGACTGCCACAGGGTATTTTTACCCAGCATGCGCTGATGACGGATCAGGCTGTCCATGATGGTGTCCTGGAAAGCATGCCCCATGTGCAGACTGCCGGTGACATTGGGCGGGGGGATCATGATGCTGTAGGGATCACCCTTTCCTGATGGGGCAAAATAGTTGCTCTGCTCCCATTTTTCATACCAGAAGCTTTCGATTTCGTGGGGCTGATAAGTCTTGTCCATGCTGATCTCGGTCTAAATGAAACGGGGCCTGTTTTCAGGGCACTGAGTGACGTGGTTGCAGCGCGATACGTCGGGTCTGCCTGAACGCTGAAGCCGGCCATTATAGCCTTTTGCGCAGGCTGATTGTAGTTTGCAGAGCTGTTTTTGCCAGGTCATCACTTGTGATGAATATAAGCAGCTGTTCAGCGTGAAGCAGGTGTTTTCTGCGTCTGCATCTCATAACCGGCAAATTTGCAGCGCTGAAAATTGCTGCGGGTTGCTGCCAGTATCTCTTCCTGCTGAATCACTATCTCGACAACGCGCTCAAACGCGAGAGCACCATCGGGTAACGCGCCAGCCAGATTCAGAAAAACCTGACGATGGCTTGGCAGTTGATCGCCATGACCTATCTCGATAGGGGCTGCTGGCATCTGGCCCAGCAGTTGATGCGGTACAAAGCTGTCCGGCTTGAAGGACCAGAGCAACTGGTCCAGCCGTTTGGCACTGCTTTCGCTGTGCGTCAGGATAAATACCGACAGCTGCTGCGCCAGAATCTTTTCACACAGCCGACAGGCGAAGCGCATACGGCTGTCTTCGTCACTGTCGCTGAGGATGTAGTAGCTTGCCTTGGGCATGATAGGGACGCGTATCGGTTTATTCTGCGGCTTCAACCAGATTAACCAGATACTGGCTCAACAGCGGTACGCAACGACCTGTGGCACCTTTCTCTTTGCCATTGCTGTTCCATGCAACACCGGCAATATCGAGATGCGCCCAGCGATACTCCTTGGTGAAGCGGGACAGGAAGCAACCAGCGGTGATGGTACCGGCAGAGCGTCCACCGATATTGGCGATATCCGCGAAGTTGCTGTCCAGCAGTTCCTGATAGTCATCCCACAGTGGTAGTGGCCATGCGCGATCGGAGGCATAGTCGCCCGCCTGCAGCAGACTGTCGGCCAGCTCTTCGTTGTTGGACATAAGCCCAGTGGCGTGATGTCCCAGTGCGATGATGCAGGCACCGGTCAGCGTAGCAACATCCACAACGCTGGCAGGATTGAAACGCTTGGCGTAGGTCAGGGCATCACAGAGTACCAGGCGGCCTTCAGCATCAGTGTTGAGTATCTCAACGGTCTGGCCAGACAGGGTAGTGACGACATCACCCGGCTTGCTGGCACGATCACTCGGCATGTTTTCAGCTGCAGCCACGATCACGACGACATTGATCGGCAGTTGCATCTCGGCGATCGCTTCTGCGGTACCGATAACACTGGCCGCACCACACATGTCGAACTTCATTTCGTCCATATTGGCACCTGGCTTCAGGCTGATGCCGCCAGTGTCAAAGGTGATCCCTTTACCGATCAGTACATGTGGATCGCTACCGCTGTCATCACCGCTATACTTGATCACGATCAGACGTGAGGGCTGTGCACTGCCCTTGCCGACTGACAGCAGGCTGTTCATACCCAGTTCGCCCATCGCCTCTTCATCAAGAATTTCTACCTCGATGGAGTCAAACTCTTCAGCCAGCGCGATGGCGCGCTCAGCCAGGTAGCTTGGGGTACAGATATTGCCTGGCAGATTGCCGAGTTCGCGCGCCGTGTTGATGCCATTGGCAATGGCAACACCATCAAGCAGGGCACTTTCACCCAGTTCAGTATCGTCATCCGAGAGCAGGATTGAGATCTGCTCCAGCTTGATCGCTTCTGCCTTCTTGCTCTTGGTGGTGTCGTACTGATAAAAATCTGTGGATACCCACTCGACCAGCAGACGGGTCTGGCGATAGACATCATCGCTTGCACTGGCCAGTCCATCGAGAGCAAATACAACCTGGGTGATACCGCTCTTTAACAAGGTTGCATCTACGGCCTTGATCAGTTTACGGTAGTGGCGATCTTTGCGCTCTTCGGATGAGCCGACGCCAACGATCATGACACGCTTGGCAGCAACGCCGGGCAGTTTGTGCAGCAGCACTTGCTCTCCGGTCTTGCCGGTGATATCACCTGTTTCGATCAGGTCGCTGATATAGCCTTTGCTGGCTTTATCCAGAGCAGCAGCTGCAGGTGAGAGGCTGGCGTTTGCTTCCACTGCTACAATCAGACAACCTGTTTCAATCTTTGCAGCCTTCCCGTTAACGATCTCGAAATTCATGATGACTCCATACAAGACATTGCAAACTGATTAAGTAATAATGCGGCCCAGATTACTTTTGGGCCATGTTGGGTGCCACTATAAACTATTTACCCATCATCTAACCATGTTCAGAACCAGGATTGTTGCTTGATCATATTTCGCTATCTGACCAGAGAGGTGTTGCAGAGCACCTTCGCCGTGACAGCGGTATTGATGCTGATTATCACCAGTGCCCGCTTGATAAAATATCTGGCCGATGCCGCTGCCGGTAAGCTGGATGCCGGTGCTGTCTTGCTTGTATTGATGTATCGTCTGCCGGGATTTCTGGAGCTGTTGCTGCCGCTTGGGTTGTTTCTCGGTATTCTACTGGCGTATGGGCGCCTCTATCTCGACAGTGAAATGGTGGTCTTCAGTGCCACGGGTTTCAGTCCCAACCGGCTGCTGCTCTATACGCTGGGGCCAGCCTGTCTGGTAGCGGCGATTGTGGCCGGTTTATCTCTTTATGTCTCGCCAACAGGGTTGGCAAAAGCTGAGCAGGTTTTTGTGCAGCAGGAAGGTCGCAGTGAACTCGATCTGGTGACACCAGGGCGATTCCTGTCGCAGTCAGGGCAGGGACAGGTCACCTATGCTGAAGCACTGGAAGAGGGGCAACTCAGGCAGGTGTTCATCACTCAGCGTGGCAACAGTGGCAAGCCGGTCGTGCTGGTGGCTGAGCGGGCCGAGCGGCGTATCATGCCGGAAAATAATAAACGCTTTCTGGTATTGCTTGAAGGTAGCCGGTTCGATGGTCAGCCGGGTCAGGCTGACTTCAGACACACGCAGTTTTCGGAGTATGGCGTGCAGTTGCCCGAGCCTGAGTTGACCTCCGAGATCCGGGATCTTGATGCACAGCCAACCGCATTTCTGTTGAACAGTGATGATCAGCGTGAACGCGCTACATTGCACTGGCGCCTGTCTTTACCGGTGCTGGCGTTGGTGGTGGCAATGATGGCGGTTCCCTTGAGTCATACCAACCCAAGGCAGGGTCGCTTTGCCAAGCTGATTCCGTCCATTCTGGTATATCTGTTGTACCTTGGGCTTCTGACAACCGTTCGCTCCTCCATGGAGAAGGGGCAGCTACCGATGGCTGCTTTGTGGCTCACGCATCTGCTGTTTATTGTGCTGGCTGCGAACCTGATGTATGCCGGACGTTTCTGGTCGAAAGTGTTTGGCCACCTGGTACCTCATGGATTGCTGAGCAGAATCGGGAGCGGGAAAGCATGAATATTCTTGAGCGCTACATCGCCAGTCATGTTGCCTCCGCCATTGCGATCGTTTTGCTGATCATTCTCGGGCTGGACTGCCTCATGGCATTGATTGATCAGTTGGATCGCCTCAATGATCACTACACCTTTGTGGGTGCACTGCACTATGTTGCGCTGACGGCACCGCGCAGACTCTATGAGTTTATTCCACTGGGTGGGCTTGTCGGAGCGATGATCGGGCTGGGTATGCTCGCCTCTCACAGTGAGCTGACCGTCATGCGGGCGGCGGGCTTTTCCACCCAGCGTATTCTGCTGGCAGTATTCAAACCCGTGCTGCTGCTGGCGGTGATGGGTATGGTGATCGGCCAGTTCGTAGCCCCTCTGACTGAACGCAAGGCTCAAAGCGCCAGAGCGGTGGCGCTCTCCGGAGATGGTACCTTCTTTGTCCGTGGCGGCGTGTGGCACAAGGAGGGAACAGAATACATCCATATCAATGCGGTTGAGTCGGGTGATGTGATCCATGGCGTGACACGTTATCAGTTTGATGATCAGATGCAGCTGATACGCAGCAGCCATGCGCGTATCGGGCGCTATGCAGGCGATGTCTGGCTGCTTGAGCAGGTCCAGGAGACGCGCCTGCTGGGTACACACACGGAAACTGCGCTGTTGGCTGAAGAACGCTGGAACAGTGGTTTGACACCCGATCTGCTGGCAGTGGTGGTGCTGGAGCCTGAAGACTTGTCCATCAGCGGGCTCTGGTCCTACACCGAGTATCTGGAAGCTCAGGGAATAAAAGCGGATACCTATCTGCTGGCGTTCTGGGGCAAGCTGCTGCAGCCCCTGTCCATCGGCGCGCTGGTGCTGATAGGTATCTCATTTATCTTCGGACCGCTGCGCTCGGTACCGATCGGGCAGCGGGTGATCAGTGGGGTAGTGCTGGGTCTGGTGTTCAAGTTTGCTCAGGATCTGTTGGGGCCGGCGAGTACCGTTTTTGGCTTTCCCCCTTTTCTGGCTATTCTGATACCCATTCTGATCTGCGGTGGCGCTGGTTGGTTGATGTTACGTCGTGCTGGTTAATGCCTGTCTGACGACAGGCTACTGATCACTTATTTGCGCTCCCGTTTGGGTAGTAGGACCACGCAGGTATCGCTTAGACGATCGTGCCAGGTCAGTCGTTCATCACCGAACAACATCCAGAAATAACCCAGTCCAAATACCAGTAGTGATGGGATAGCCAGCATGTAGCGCAGCAGCGCCTGCCACCAGCTCAAACGTCGACCATCCATTGTCTGCACACGAAGACGCCAGGCCTGCATACCCAATGTCTGGCCGTTCCGGGTCCAGAAAAAGCCAAAAAACAGAAAGGTAGTAGAAAACAGGGTGGCCTTCATGATCGGGCCCTCAACAGCCTGGCCGTCATTGATGGCGACGGCGATAAAGCCGATCAGCATCCATATGGAGATGATCAGCAACAGGTCATAGAACATGGCCAGCAGGCGTCTGACCAGTCCTGCTGGTGAAGTGCGGATCTCATCGTTGTATGGGCGTGACATGTATCTGTTCCATTATTGGTGTGAGGCGTAAATCAGCTGCGTGGAAGGCTGAACAGGGGGCGAAGGCGCGTGCCTACCAATCCACCGAAGAAAGCTGCCAGCATCCATAGCCAGCCATGCAGGCTACCGGAGGCTATGCCGCTGAAGAAGGCGCCTATATTGCAGCCAAAGGCGATAGTGGCACCATAGCCAAGCAGGAGTCCTCCCACCACGGCTGCCACCCACTGCATGGGTGGCAGGCGCCAGGTGATTGAGAAGTGGCCGGATAGTGCTGCGGCCAGAAAGGCGCCGATGAAAATACCGATATTCATGACGCTGGCTGAATCAAATGCGAGAGGCGCCATCAGTGCGGCATCACGCCCGGTCATGACCCAGTAATCCCAGAATTCGAAATCGATACCCAGTCCGAGCAGTTCCGACATCTTGGCGCCCCACAGAGGGTAAGCCAGCGAGACCGCCCAGGGGCGACCGGTCAGAGCCAATGTAGCAAAGTTCAGCAGAGCCAGAACAACCGCACCCCAGATGAAGGGCCAGGGGCCGGACAGCAGGCGGATTTTAAGCGGCAGACCCTTACCTGCAGCGTCGACTTCGATCTGGCCGTGTCTGCGCTTTTCCAGCCAGATAGTCAGGAGGGCGATGCCGGCAAATAAAAGCAGGTTCAGTACTATGGCCAGCAGGACGCCGAATTGATCTATGCTGGAAAAGGGCGGCAACTGTGGCTGTGCCATCCACCAGTCGTAATCGTGTGTGGCCCAGAGGGCGCCGGCCATAAACCCGAGAATGCTGGGGATGGCTCTGATCTGCCCACCACCGGCGTGATAGAGATTACCGGAGGCGCAGCCATTGGCAATCTGCATACCGATGCCAAACAGAAAGGCGCCGACAACCACCGAGGTGCCCAAGGGTCTGATAAATCCGTTGACACTCTGGCCAAACAGCTCACCAGCGCCCAGTACCGGAAAAAACAGGCAGACGGCTACCGCCAGCATCAGCATCTGAGCACGGAGCCCTTTGCCCCGACGCTGTACGATCAGGGTACGCCAGGCGGTGGAAAAGCCAAAAGCTGCGTGATAGAGCGTCAGTCCCAGAGCAATTCCGAGCAGCATGATCACGCCCTGACGCGGGCCTGCCACCAGAGCATGATAGACAACGGCCAGCAACGACAGGGCAGCAGCCACCACTAATACCAGGCGCTGTTGGGGGCGGAAGAGTGGTGCCTGAATGATATTGCTCTGAGCCATGGTAGAAATTATCTGTTAACGATAAGGGGCAACATAGCGTTCTCTGTAGCGTTCTGCCAGTTTCTCTGCTGCTTCAGTTTGCTCGGCATCAAGCTTCATCAGCAAACGCTGAGCGATCGGCTGGGCGGTCTGGTTTCCTAAAGCGGCAGCATTCTGCATCCAGGCATAGGCGATGATATCCGGCTCATGCTCGTTATTACCGCCGTGATCGGTGGCATAGAGTGTGCCGAGGAAAAACAGGGAATCGGTATAGCCGCGCTCAGCCGCACGCAAGTACCAGGCTTCCGCTTCGGCAAAGTCCTGCTCGGTACCGGTACCAAAATTATAGCTGCGCCCCAGGTTGTGCCAGGCAGACACAATCATCTGCTCAGCGGCACGTTGATACCACTGAAAAGCCAGCTCCGCATTGCGCTCGACACCGTTACCGAACTCATACATCACACCAACCTGATTCTGTGCGTCGCCATCGCCTGCCTCGGCAAGTGGAAGCAGCCGGTTGAATTCGATCGCATAGGTCTTGTTACGCATGGCCCGCAGGCTCGTGACACTGGGTAAGTGCCCCTGGCGTGCACCCACGTCATACAGGCGCATCGCTTCGCGTTCGTCGGCCTCAACGCCCCAGCCATTTTCATACAGGGTTCCCAGCAGATGGGTTGCATCGAGATCGCCATCGCGCACCAGCGGCTGAAGCTGAGTAACGGCGGTGGTGTAGTCCTGGGACTGGATCGATTGCTGAATCTGATTCAGCGTGTTGGCACTGGCATACGCTACGGACACGGAAAGCGTCAGTCCAAACAGGGCCATGCGAACGGAGTTCTTCATTAAATTCATGCCTTTGTCAGTCTGTGAGCAAAAAAATCAACTACAGGAACGGCATGCATTCGTGATCAAGATCTGTTGCTGTTATTGTCGAATGCTTAGCTTCTGTATTCAGCTTTTGTACTTAATTTTGTACTTAAGGTGCGCAATTTTACAACAAAACAGAGTGGCTCTGCACCGTAGTTTCAGTTAGACATCCGGGTTAGTCTTTACGTTTCGGTGTCAGCAGTTCAATCATATAGCCATCAGGATCGCGGACAAAAGCCAGTACACTGCTGCCATGCTTCATGGGTCCTGCTTCTCGCACCACCTCGCCACCGCGAGCTTTGATCTCATCACAGGCGGCATAGACGTCGTCCACCTCAATTGCGATATGGCCATAGCCCTTGCCCAGATCATACTGATCGGTGTCCCAGTTATGCGTCAGTTCCAGCACGGTATTACTGGCTTCATCACCGTAACCAACGAATGCCAGGGTAAAGCGTCCGTCCGCATAATCGTTCTTGCGTAACAGGGTCATGCCCAGCACTTCGGTATAGAACTTCAGTGACTTATCAAGGTCTCCTACTCGTAGCATGGTATGTAGTAAACGCATGATGACTCCTTATGTTTGAATGTTTAAGATTCTACAGGGGTACTATAGTAAGGGCTGCTATAGTAAAGGTACTTGCCATGAAGTGGCTACAATGGATTATCATGAATATAAGAATATTATAATATCAGAGGCTGGTATGAGAGTTCCTCAGCCCTGCATCTGACCAGAGAAAAACAACGAGGAGATAATCATGTTTCAGGATATGACCAAACACATCACAGACTCCATGGAACCCTTCAAGGATCTCGTTAACATCCAGACCAAGATGCTGGAGGATCTGACACGTCAGCAGATGGAGTGCACCAAAGCGTGCATCGAAGCAACAATGCTTCAGACCAAGGAGTTGCAGAACTGCAAGACTCCTGCCGATCTGATGGCGCTGCAGCAGACCTACGCCAAGGGGCTGGAAGAAACTTTGCGCTCTGCCAACGAGCATAACCTGCAGGCGGTCAACGATGCTCGCGAGGCAATCGAAAAGCTGACCAAAGGCGCGATGGAATCCATTACCGGCAAAAAGTGATAGATACTTGTGACAAACGCGAAGCAGATAGGGCTTTTCTATGCCAGTACAACGGGAAATACAGAAGATGTTGCACAGTTGATTGCAGAGCGTCTTGAGTCCCTAGTTCAACTTCATGACATTGCGGTTGAAGGGGTTGCAGCGATGCAGCAATACAGCTTAATGATCATGGGGATTCCTACCTGGGATTACGGTGAGCTGCAGGAGGACTGGCAAGAGTGCTGGCAGGCGATTGCTGAGCAGGACTTTGTTGGCAAGCGTGTTGCGCTATTTGGTCTGGGTGATCAGATGGGTTACGGTGAATGGTTTCAGGATGCGATGGGAGAGTTGCATCAGTTACTGACATCAATCGGTGCCACTCTGGTAGTCCCCTGGCCGGTCGATGGCTACAGCTTTGAAGCATCCAGAGCCTTGACTGATGATGAACAATATTTTGTCGGTCTGGCACTTGATGAAGATGGGCAGCATGGCGTCACTGAGGAGCGTCTTGATCTGTGGCTCCCTCAGGTGTGCCAGGCATTTGACCTGCAGCAGGGTGGCTGAGTGAGAAGTGAGCATCTGGGTGAGGTGTCATGCAAATATCAATATCAGGGCAAAACAACAGGATAAGCATATGTGTAAAATACTGAATCTCGGATTGCTGGCAGTGTTGACCGCCGTTGCGTTTCCGGCGGTTGCCGACGCTCGGGATGCAGAGGATGCCATTGAGTATCGTCAATCTGTGTACAAGGCGATCAAATGGCATATGGACCCGATGGCGGCAATGGTGAAAGGTGATATCGAGTATGATGCTATCAGTCTGACACGACATGCCCAGAACGTACATGCCTTGAGCGGGATGCTGCTTGAAGGGTTTGTGCCCGGCTCAGATATGGGCGCGCATGCCGGCACTACCGGCGCACGTTCTGAAATCTGGGAGCGCTGGGGCGAGTTCGAAGAGAAGATGAGTACTCTGAATGAGCAGTCTCAGGCACTTGTAATTGCATCCACCAGCGGCGATTTGCGGGGTAATATCCGTCCGGCATTTGCCGAACTCGGACAGGCCTGCAAATCCTGTCATGATGAGTTCCGAGAGCGTCGCTGAGCATCACAGCAGTCGATTGATCGCGTACCAGATGATCGCTGCTGACAGGCTGGCGGTCATCAAGCCCAGCCAGATGGGGGCGTAAGGGTAACGCGGTGTATCTTCAGCAGCAGGCTTCTTGCCATGGAACATCGCCTGGATCAGGGGTTCACCTTTGATGAACTGATGATAGGCCACTCCCAGCAGGTGCAGTCCGACGGTGATCAGGAAATAGTCAACCAGCGTTTTGTGCCAGTAGGTCATCAGTCTGACAGTCTCGCTGTCGACCGCGCGTGCCAGTGGGCCTTCGATGAAAATATCATCGCTGGAAAACAGGCCCAATCCCGCCTGCGTCACGCAAAGCAGCAACAGCAGATAGACCATCCAACTGCCCAGAGGGTTGTGTCCCGTGTAAGTCGGTGCGCGGTTCCTCAAGAGCAGGCGCAGGTAGGACAGGGTTGATACAGGGTCGTGGTAAAAGTGATTGAAGCGGGTGTGGTAACTACCGATTACGCCCCAGATAACACGGAAAAGCACCAGTCCCAGTACCGTGTAACCCGCAATCATGTGCCACTCCATCAGGTCGAAGTCTCCCTGATTGCCTGTCCACCAGGCGGTGCCGAGAGCGGCTACCAGTAGCCAGTGAAATACTCTGATGAACAGATCCCATACGGGGGTTACACGCTGTTTAGCATCAGATGTTCGGGTTTCAGTTGTTTGGGTTTCTGTTGTTTGAGCTACAGTCGATCGTGTCCTGTCATGCATCAATCAGGGTTCCTTTTCCGGTTTTGTGCGCTGAACATATTCTGGATAATTTCTGATACTTCGGCAGGCTAAAAATTCAAACCTCACATTCAAACCGCTCATTCAAACTTCTGCGTAATTCGGGTAGAATGGCGTACTTTTTCCGAACAATGAGCTCCGAAGTCCCAACATGGAAATTAACCCGATTCTGAACAGCCTGAAAGATTTTGCCGAGCGGACGCGCACTCTGCGTCAGTACATGGATTATGACGGTAAAAAAGAGCGACTTGAAGAGGTTGAGCGAGAGCTTGAAGATCCGACAGTCTGGAACAACCCTGAAAATGCCCAGCAATTGGGTCGTGAGCGTAATTCTCTTGAGTCCACTGTGTCCACGCTGGACGAACTCAGCACGGGCATAGAAGAGGCGCGCGAGCTGCTTGATCTGGCCGTTGAAGAAGATGATGCCGATACCGTGACCGAGGTTGAAGCGGAAGTTGAAGCGCTGGGTGCCAAACTCGAAAACCTTGAATTCCGCCGCATGTTCTCCGGTGAAGCTGATGCCAACAATGCCTATGTCGATATCCAGGCGGGCTCAGGCGGTACCGAAGCCCAGGACTGGGCGAACATGATGTTGCGCATGTATCTGCGCTGGGGAGAAGACAAGGGCTTCAAAACCGAGCTGATAGAAGTGTCAGACGGTGAGGTTGCCGGAATCAAGAGTGCCACGATCCGTTTCGAAGGGGAATATGCCTTCGGTTGGCTGCGCACCGAGATAGGTGTGCATCGTCTGGTGCGTAAATCTCCGTTTGATTCCGGCGGTCGGCGTCACACCTCCTTTGCGTCGGTCTTTGTTTCTCCCGAAATTGATGACAATGTCGAGATAGAGATCAATCCGGCGGATCTGCGCGTGGATGTTTATCGTGCATCAGGTGCCGGTGGTCAGCACGTCAACCGAACCGAATCTGCCGTGCGTATCACGCATGAGCCGAGCGGTATCGTGGTGCAGAGCCAGTCGGCGCGTTCGCAGCATCAGAACCGTGATACCTGTATGAAGCAGTTGCGGGCAAAACTGTATGAGATGGAGATGCTGAAACGTCAGGCTGTAGCGCAGGAGCTGGAAGATTCCAAATCCGATATCGGCTGGGGCAGTCAGATCCGTTCCTATGTGCTGGATGATCAGCGCATCAAAGATCTGCGCACCCATGTCCAGACCTCTAATTGTGACCGCGTGCTGGATGGCGAACTGGATCAGTTTATCGTCGCCAGTCTGAAAGCAGGTCTGTAATTTTCCGAATTTGATCGAACAGGGTAACTATTTAAATGACTGATACAACTCAGCCGCAGGATGAAAACCGTCTCATAGCAGAGCGTCGTGAAAAGCTCCAGGCTCTGCGTGAACAGGGTAATGCCTTCCCCAGTAACTTCCGTCGCGACAGCTATGCAGAGGATCTGCAGCAGGAGTACGGCGACAAGACCAAGGAGGAGCTTGAGGAGGCTGGTATCATCGTTGCGGTTGCGGGTCGAGTGATGCTCAATCGCGGTGCCTTTGCGGTACTACAGGATATGACAGGGCGAATCCAGCTCTACGTCAACAAAGAAGCACGAGCTTTCGCCAAGGCAATGGATCTGGGCGATATCGTCGGTATTCGTGGTCAGTTGCATAAGTCCGGCAAGGGTGATCTCTATGTCGATATGGCTGAGACTCAGCTGTTGACCAAAAGCCTGCGTCCCCTGCCCGACAAGCACAAGGGCCTGCAGGATACCGAGATGCGCTATCGTCAGCGCTATGTCGACCTGATCACCAATGAGCAGTCGCGTCGTGTCTTTGAAGTGCGTTCACGCATCGTTGCCGGTATCAGGCAGTACCTGTCAGACAGACGCTTTGTCGAAGCAGAAACGCCGATGCTGCACTCCATCCCCGGTGGTGCTTCAGCACGTCCTTTTACCACGCATCATAATGCGCTGGATCTGGGCATGTATCTACGTATCGCGCCGGAGCTTTTTCTCAAGCGCCTGGTGGTGGGCGGTTTTGAGCGAGTTTTCGAGATCAACCGTAACTTCCGTAACGAAGGGCTGTCGACGCGTCATAACCCCGAGTTCACGATGATCGAGTTCTATCAGGCCTATGCGGATTATCATGATCTGATGGACCTGACCGAAGATATGCTGCGCACACTGGCTCAGAATATTCTGGGTACCACCACGCTGGTGAATACCGTGCGCAATGAAGAGGGCGAGGTGCTGGAGCGCTTTGAGTATGATCTCGGCAAGCCTTTCCGTCGCATGTCGGTGTTTGACTCCATTCTACACTTCAATCCGGATATCACGGCAGAGGCTCTGGCCGATCTGCATGCGGCGCGTCAGATTGCCGAACGCATGGATATCGATATCAAGGATATCTGGGGTCTGGGCAAGGTTCACATCGAGATTTTCGAAAAAACCGTGGAGCACCGTCTGGATCAGCCGACCTTCATCACCGAGTACCCGACTGAAGTCAGCCCGCTGGCACGCCGCAGTGATCATAACCCGATGGTAACCGATCGCTTCGAATTCTTTGTCGGTGGTCGTGAGCTGGCCAACGGCTTCTCGGAGTTGAATGATGCCGAAGATCAGGCCGAGCGCTTCCGCAAGCAGGTAGCCGAGATGGAAGCGGGTGATGATGAGGCGATGCACTATGATGCCGACTACATCAATGCACTGGAGTACGGTTTGCCACCGACAGCAGGTGAGGGTATCGGGATTGACCGTCTGGTGATGCTGTTCACCGACTCTCCCTCGATTCGTGATGTCATTCTCTTCCCTGCGATGCGCCCGCGTCAGCAACAGTAAGGCAAATCAGAGCAGACGATAGGAGGGCGTATGGCCTTGGAGGCAGCACCGAGCTGGAAAGCAGAGCTGGAAGGGGAGTTTTCTCAACCCTATATGCTGGCGTTGAAAACCTTTCTGCGCCAGGAGAAGGATCAGCATAAGGTGATCTTCCCTCCATCCGGCGAGTGGTTTCATGCGCTGGAAGCTACCCCTCTATCTGATGTGCGGGTGGTGATTCTGGGGCAGGATCCTTATCACCAGCCTGGGCAAGCACATGGTTTGTGCTTCTCTGTTCGCCCGGGTGTACGCATCCCGCCCTCGCTGATCAATATCTACAAGGAGCTGCAGGCGGATCTGAGTATTCAGCCGCCATCTCATGGTTATCTTGAATCCTGGGCGCAGCAGGGTGTGCTGCTATTGAATGCTGTTCTCACGGTGGAGCAGAGCAATGCCAATGCTCATCAGGGGAAGGGTTGGGAGCAGTTCACAGATCGCATTATTCACCTGGTGAATGAGCGCTGTGAATCAGTGGTGTTCATGCTCTGGGGAAGCTACGCACAGAAAAAGGGTGCTTTTATTGATACTGGCCGTCACTTGGTATTAAAGGCCCCTCACCCCTCACCTCTGTCCGCACATCGCGGATTTCTCGGTTGTGGCCATTTCAGCCAGGCAAATAATTATCTGAAAGCGCAAGGGCGTAGTGAGATCAACTGGCAATTGCCAGTTTCGGTCTAATAAGTGCCTGAATAAATTTCGGAATCAGCAGCTTGGATAAACTGCCTGGATAAGTGACCGGGCCCGACATGAGGTCGTGGCCCGGCTTCAGCTTTCAAGTGCTCTCCAGCGCTTCTTGGCTAGCGCGAACCCTGTGTTGGCAGCATGGCGCGGATATCTCGATTCAGTGGCAAGCGAAGATCTTTCGATCCCAGTATCACATTGTCGGTAGTGCGCACGATGCGAACGTTCACATAAACATGTGTGCCGCCCTGGGCATAGGTTCCCAGCAACACCGCCTGTGAATCATGAGATGCAGACAGACTGCGAACCTCTCGAGACAGAATCAGTTCACCGGTGCGTTCCTGAATGAACAGGCTGTCGCGCATTTTCACTTCGATTACTGTCTGACCACCGCGTGTCAGTGATGAGGAGAAGGTTTCAGACAGCATGCGGCCGAGAGTCGAGGTCTGCTGCAGGTTGTCGACATTGACAAATGTGGCTGCGATCAACGGTTTGCCCGGAGCCAGGCCCGAGGTGCTTTTCAGCAGATCGCTGGCAGCCTGTTGAATGACGGCCTGGATGTCAACATCTACATCCTGTGCCCGGTTTGCTGTCGAGTTATTGGCACAGCCTGTCAGGAGCAGCACCAGCATGATCAGCAGTGATATTGCATAGGTCTGCTTTGAAAGCGAAATAGGTTTCATCAGGGTCTCCTTACCAGGTGCCGGTCACAGGAACTGCTTTGGTGACACTCCGTCGAGCCTGGTAGTGGTCACTGTCCCCTGGGTTGATGTAGTAGATATTCGATGCCGAGTAGAGCACTCTGCCGTGCTCTGTCACCTGAGTGGTGATGATCACCTCTGAGCTGGTTTCGCTGGTCCAGTCTCCGCTCCACAGGTCTGCGGCTGCTGCAAAGGGGATCAGGGCAAGGGCTGGTTCGCTCCAGGTGTTGTAGGCCATGGCTGCGAAGCCAACGCTGGCAGTCAGGGCTGTCCAGGCACCTTCGGGTGCGCGGATATAACCGCGATCCTTGTGTCGTACTACCTGAACCTTGTAGTTGATAAGTGCGGTATTCATCGGTTCGGTTCTGACATGGGCGCCAGAATTTACCAATTGGCTGGTTAGCAGCGAGTCAAAGCCTTGAGAAAAGGGACTGGCGTTACTTTCGTGATGAATATAAAAGGCTTTGCCGGACAGGAAATCGGATTCCATCAACAGCTGTGCCTGGTGCTCGGCGAGAACATCCCAATGATGTGCTGCCTGCATTTTCTGTTGGTGCGATATGGGGTAGGTTTTGGCAATGGGTGCCTGCGACTGGTGAAGATTGAAGCAGCCGCTGAGAAAAGCAGCACTCACTCCGATGATACAAAGCTGGCGCAGCATGGTCAGAATCCTTTTTTTGGTCCGTTTTCGACAGTATAGCTTTTATGAAATGCCTGTCATCCTTTTTCTGGTGAACTTTTCGTCAGTTTTTGGTCTAACTTACCTTTTGCTTTCAAAGAGTCGTTTGTCCAACTGGTAAGGCAGGTCAAGTATTTCAAGTGTCGGTCTTGCAGGAGTGTCCAGCTGCATTTGCTCCTGTTCGACTCGATCCTTGACCATCACGGCCAGTAATTCGTACTCATCAGGAGTGCCTGTTGCAGCACTGAGCAGTACCTGTCCCTGATTATCACGAGTAGCAGCATGGATGATCATACCTGGTTGCGGAACATCTTTACTGATTACGCGTGCGCGGTACATCGGGCGCTTAAGCTGCCCTCGGTGTTGCAGGCGAGTAACTATTTCCTGGCCGGTGTAGCAACCTTTTGTGAAACTCACGCCTTCAAACACCTGCAGATTAGTCATCTGAGGAATAAATCCTTCTCGGGTCTCGGGTCTCAGGTCCGGTATGCCGGCCTGAATCTCACTGAGTACCCAGTCATTGGTGCTACCTGCTGCCGCTTTTGCAGACAAGTGCTTCAGAACAGCTTCGCTCTCCTCAGTCGGGAACCAGATTTCAAAACGGCTGCCGGGCAGGTTCACCGCCAGCGTGTTGTTCATCCTGCTGACGCTATCTGGTTCATCTGCATTCAGCTCAATCAATCCACTGATGATGGCTTTCGCATCAGGGCCTGCAATGCCCACACCTGCGAATGTTTCGCTACAGTCTTTCGCTTCTGCCTTGGAAAAGATGATATATCGTTTCAGGGCATTCAGAGATGATTCTGTCAGGCCGCGGTCGGTTCTCAGCCAGTAGGTATCAGGATCTGCATGGATCACACGATAAAGGCTGATCATGTGGCCTTTGATATTGCAGTGTGCCCCCAGACGAGAGCCTATAGCATCCACCTGCTTCAGATCACAGCTTAGCTGGCCCTGTAGAAACTTACCGGCATCCGGCCCGCTCACGCTGATGATGCTCTGATGCAGCAACGGAAAGTATCGATTCGGGTTATCAGATGCTGGTACGGATTCTACCGACATATGATCAGTACCTGTTTCGATATCCTGTGCATGCAGTTGCTTCAGCCACTGAACAATCATAATGAACTCCGCAAGTTATCCGTAGTGCACCGGGCGATTGACTGGCCCAGCTGGAGGGGAGAGCCCGCAGTCAGATGCTTATCCCAGTTGATCGCATCGGCTCCGAACAGCAGTACAACGGTCGATCCGAGATGGAAGCGTCCCATCTCTTCGCCTTTTTCAAGCGTGACCGGCTTCTGTCGATCAGTGAAGTTATCCAGCACCAGTGGTTTGCGCGGTAGTGGCGCGACCGGTCCCTGCCAGACGGTTTCGATACCGGCAACAATCATGGCGCCGACCATCACCATG
This sequence comes from Nitrincola salilacus, assembly GCF_046271865.1. Classification (NCBI taxonomy): domain Bacteria; kingdom Pseudomonadati; phylum Pseudomonadota; class Gammaproteobacteria; order Oceanospirillales; family Oceanospirillaceae; genus Nitrincola; species Nitrincola salilacus. Next base: position 3,690,883 of record NZ_CP176580.1, on the reverse strand, counting down.
GCCATAGGGCCGTGCTCGGTATCAAAGATGGCGACCAGGCGTTCGTTTCGCGCAAACAGGTTTTCGACCTCCTCGGCCGTTGTCTGATTGACCGAGTAGAGGTCGCCGGGGACGTAAATGCTCTCTCTCAGTGTGCCGGTCAGCGGCATGTGCACACGATGGTAGTCGCGAGGCGATAGATAAACAGTCGCAAAGCTGCCGTTGGTGAAGGGGGCTGCCCGATCTTCACAGCCGCCGAGTAAGGTTGTCAGTCCATAGCTGCGCCCCTTGGCCTGGAAAATGCGGCCATGCTCAATATTACCAAGCTGGCTGATGGCGCCGTCTGCCGGTGAAATAATGCTGAGGGCGTCTGGATCAAGAGGGCGGATGCCGGGCTTGAGGCTGCGGGTAAAAAAAGCATTGAAGCAGGTGTAGTCTTCGGCTTTCTCGAGTAGCGCCTCCGACATGTTGACGCGATAGCGTTTGATGAACCATTTGATAAAGCGATTTTTGAACCATGGAGCCTCGCATTCGGCAACACGCCCTGCCAGGCGCGAGATGAGATGCTGAGGAACCAGATGTTGAAACAGAATAAAAAGCGTTTTTTTCACGATACGTCCTGTTGTGTTCAGGGGGCGGCAACGGATTTCAGAGCCACTGTGGCAGCCGCACAAAGTTTGCGGAAGTGATCATAGTAAAAATCGGACATGGCTGCAGCCCTTTCTCCCTGATCGGCATAAACGATAGCAATGGGTTTGCCAGCCATGAAAATGGATATCAGCAGGCAGTCGTCGCCTGCCAGAAGGGCGCGAAAGCTATCGGGCAAAGTGGTCAGTGAGCGGTTGCGTGTGCGCTGGTTGATGCTGATGCAAGCGGGCTCTTTGCACAGGCGCTTGAAGAGACTGGGGACTGACAGGTCATATTCGAAGCGCAGGATCGGATGTTCGGCCTCAAAGCCGATCACCTGAACCGTTCGCAATTGCTGCTGCCCAATGTGTGTTCGCAGCAGAGCGATACGTTTGAGGCCAATACCTTGATTCAGTCCATGCATCAGGTCGCGCAGAATTGATCCCGGTTTTCTGCCTGGTTCAGGCTCACGGAATCTCTGTATCAGACGTTCCACCAACTGCGGGTTGTTCAGAGTATCCTTGCCGGTTGGTATCCCAGTCGTTGAGCCTGGTGTGGTGGATGGTCCGCTGACAATGACGGCACTCGGGGTTGGGCTGTCTGATAGAATGCTCTCGGGCATTTGGGGAGTAGGGTATTGCTCCAGGAAGTTCTGCCACTGCCTGATATCGAGAAGATCAGTGTTGCCGATCAGGGTCTCGCACATCAGAAGTTCTGCTGCCGGAGAGAGAGTGCCCGGCACATGATACTGGCGTGCGGCTTCTGCACAGTTGCCATGGAGTCTTGCTCGGGTATCATCAGCCTCCAGTCTGAGCAGATCGCTGACTATGTCGATTAATCGGGCTGCCTTGCTCGAGTTCCAGCCAAGCGTTACCGTCAGTGACAACCAGTTACAAAGCTTGACCGGGAAAAGTGGTTGTTGAACGAAGTGGCTGATCTCGCGGTGCTTTTCTGTATCAAGCTGAGGGTCTTTCATGGCGCGTTGGTGCAGTTTTTGCAGCATCTGGGCGGTCGGTGAGGTGCCGTGATCGAGTGCTTTGACCACGAGCTCGGGCAAGCCCCAGAGAATAGCAATACGCCGTCCAATGGATTGCAGTGTGCAGCCATAGACATCCTGCTCGGCCAGAGCACTGTCGATCTCCTCACGGTCTGTTTTCTGAAACAACAGGCGCTGATGCAGTGGCGCATGTAGCCATAGCAGCCAGTGAGTGAAGCCATAGAGCATAGCTGCCAGTCTGGCTTCCTCATTAAAAGGGGCTTTTCGATTGCTCAGCCAATCAGAGACCTGGACTGATGCATGCATACTGTTGGCGATGGAGCGGAAATACATCTTCTGAATCGGGTTCCGCGGGTTCAGTCTGAGTGTCTGTAGGCTGTCGAGCAGGGGATTCAACTGGTCGAGCCCCAGAGTTTGCACAGCATGATCTATGCCGGTGACACGCGTGTTTTGTGCGGCCTCTTTATGCATTGCCTGTGCCTGGCGCGCGACATGCAGGCAGATGACCGGGTCCTGGGCAACGAGTCTGGCAAGTTGTTGCACCGAGACTTCGTTCTCAGATTCGCCAAGTATTTTTTGCAGGCGCAGTACTGAGCTGCTCCTTGCCGGCAGAGGCTTGTCGGCCAGAAATCTGACCCAGGCGTCGGTACCTCTCAGTCTTTCTGCTCGATTCATCAGATCAGATCCAGTCTATCAATGTACTTCGGTCAGCGAGTGGAGAATCTGTCGGTAACTGGCAAAGCGCTGTTCGCTGATAGCGCCACTCTCGACAGCCCCCAGCAGTGCACAGCCCGGCTCCTGCTCATGCTTGCAGTCGCGAAAGCGACAATGGCCGATAAAGGGCCTGAACTCTTTGAAGCCATACAGCAGGTCCTCCGGGTCTATATGCCAGAGTGCAAACTCTCTGATGCCGGGAGAATCAATCAAATCTCCACCCTCAGGGAAATGAAACAGGCGCGCAGTCGTCGTGGTATGACGACCCTTGCCGCTCTGTTCCGACAGCGCACCGACACGCAGGTCAACACCCGGCAGCAAACTGTTCACCAGTGATGACTTGCCGACACCGGATTGCCCTACAAACACGCTGATCTGTTGATCCAGGCGTCGCTGCAAGGGTATCAGTCCGTCACGGCTGGTGGTTGATGCCTGCAGCAGGGTATAACCCAGTTGAGTATAGAGCTCAATCATTGGATCCAGCCAGGTGCGGTTATCCTCATTCAGCAGATCGACCTTGTTCAATAGCAGTAGTGGCTCTATCTCACACAGCTCGGCAGCTACCAGATAGCGGTCAATGAGGTTGAGGTGCGCCCGTGGTTCCGGAGCAATTGTAATAACGATCAGATCTATATTGGCGGCAACGGGTTTGAGTTCGCCCCGGTTATTGGGGCGTTGTAACTGACTCTTGCGTGGGTGAACTGCAACCACGACACCGCCACCTTCGGCAGATTCACGCCAGACAACCCTGTCACCTGTGACCAGCTGTCCAAGATGTGTGCGCATATGGCAGCGTACGATCGTGTCTTTCAACTCACCCTCTAGCGCTTCAACATCCAGCTGCTTGCCGAAATGTGAGATGATCAGACCATTCTGCTCAGGGCCAAGATCACCACCTTCCAGTTGCTCCTGGATGTTCTGATCCAGCCGAGTGGCGCGGTCGGTACGCTCCTGTTGAATCTTTTCTACACGCCATGACTGGCGGCGGGTCAGTTTACGCTTTGACATGAATTAGTATTGCCGGTTTACTTTGTTGATGGTGCATTTGTTGATGATGCTAAGGTATTCTAATCTGGCTACAATTAACAGTTTGTTCTTCAGGAGTGAGTCATGTCGCGTCAAAATAATCTGGTTTGGATCGATCTGGAGATGACGGGTCTTGATCCCGAGCAGCACCGTATCATTGAAATGGCTGCGATCGTGACCGATTCCGATCTTAATACGCTGGCTGAAGGCCCTGTCGTCACCGTACATCAATCAGATGCAATCCTGACCCATATGGATGAGTGGTGTACCCGCCAGCATGGTCAATCAGGCCTCACGCAGCGTGTCAGAGAAAGCAAAACCACTGAAGCAGAAGCGCAGCAACTGATGATTGACTTTATCAGCCAGCATGTTGATAAGGGTATCTCGCCGATGTGCGGTAACAGTATCGGTCAGGATCGACGATTTCTGGTACGCTATATGCCGGAGATGGAGGCGTTCTTCCACTATCGCAATCTGGATGTCAGCAGTATCAAGGAGCTTGCTAAACGTTGGAAGCCAGAAATCATGGGTGGTTTGAAGAAAAAGGGAACGCACCTGGCGCTGGATGATATTCGTGATTCGATAGAAGAGCTGCGTTATTACCGCCGCCACTTCTTCCGTCTCTGATTCCAATTCCGACTCTGATTCTGACTATGAGTCCTGCTTATTCAGACTTTTCCAGCTCGGCCAACGCCCATTCGATATGCTCTTTGACCAGAGGTGATGCGCTGGCCAGGCGTTGTTGCAGTGCCTGTCTGACCTGTTCGCCACCGCGACTGTTACCGAGTGCCACGGCAATATTGCGCTGCCAGCCTTCATGGCCCGTTCGGCGAATGGCTGATCCTTCGGTGCGTTGCAGGAAGGTGTTCTCATCCCAGTTGAAGAGGCTCAGCAGATCTGCCTGATCAAGGTGATGTCTGGGTTTGAAGTCATCCTCAGGGCTGCGCTTGGCGAAACGGTTCCACGGACAGACCATCTGGCAGTCGTCGCACCCGAATATGCGGTTGCCCATCAGCGGCCGCAGCTCAACGGGTATGCTGCCCTTGAGTTCAATAGTCAGGTATGAGATACAACGTCTGGCATCCAGTACATAAGGTGCCGGGAAGGCCTGAGTCGGACAGATATCCAGGCAGGCGGTACAGCGTCCGCAGTGGCTGTTCTGTTCCGGAGGGTCTATGGGCAGGGGTAAATTGATGAACAGCTCACCCAGGAAGAACCAGGAACCGGCATGACGGTTCAGCAGTAGTGTATGTTTGCCGATCCAGCCAAGACCGGCATTGCGGGCGAGTGTCCTTTCCAATACCGGAGCGCTGTCGACAAAGGGGCGAAAGCTGGTCTCGGCGGGTGAGTGCTCAGAGATCAGCTTGCCTAGTGTCTGCAAACGTTTGCGCATCAGTTTGTGATAGTCGCGACCCAAAGTGTAACGGGCTACGTATGCCTTGTCCGGCTGTTGCAGGATTTTCAGCGTCTCGACTTCAGGTGGCAGATAATCCATGCGGACACTGATAATGCGCTGGGTGCCGGGGACCAGCTGTGCGGGGTCGAGGCGAAGATCCGTGTTGCGATCGAGATAGTCCATCTCGCCATGCATCCCCTGTTCCAGCCAGGACTCAAGGCCAGCCTTCTCCTCCGACAGGTCGGTGTGAGTGATCGCACATTGTTGAAAGCCCAGCTCTGCCGCCCAGATCTTGATCTGTTCGGCCAGTGTGTCGAGTTCATTCCGGGTCGGGTGCGTCATCTGGCTGTGCGTTCTATTATACTATCAGGATAATTAAGGAGTTAGGGCTGATCATGGTTCAGAACAGAAGCAGCTTGCCTGCCACATTATACACAGCTGAGCAGTGTCGTGCGCTTGATCGTGTTGCCATCGAGCGCTTTGCTATCCCGGGTTTCAGGTTGATGCAGCGTGCAGGTCATGCCGTTTTTGCCGAGATGTTGCAGCGCTGGCCGGGTTGTCGATCTGTCACTGTCCTGTGTGGCGCAGGTAATAATGGCGGCGATGGATTGATTGTGGCTGGTCTGGCGCATCAACAGGGGCTAAGGGTACAAGTGCTGACGCTCAGTGCCGAACCCTATCCCGAACAGTTGCAGGGTGAGGCGCGACAGGCTTGGCAGTGGGCCGAAGCTGTCGGCGTAGTGACTCACCCCTGGCGCAGTGATATTGAGTTTGCCGGTGATGTCATCATCGATGCCATGCTGGGCACAGGGCTGCAGGGTGAGGTGCGCGGTCCGGTACGTGAGGTGATCTCCAGAGTTAACCAGTGCAATCGACCGGTCATAGCGGTCGATATCCCCTCTGGTCTGTGCAGTGATTCGGGGCGTGTGCTGGGAGCGGCGATAAAAGCCAGTCTGACACTGACATTTATCGGGCTGAAACAGGGCCTGCTGACACATCAGGGAGTGGACTATTGTGGCGAACTGCTGTTTGACGGATTGATGGTGCCGGACGAGCTTTATGAGGCGATACCGGTCAGCGGTTTTCGTACCGATGCAGAAGACGTTGCCGAAATGCTGCCGCCACGTCAGCGCTCTGCTCATAAGGGGCTTTATGGGCATGTCATGGTGGTTGGTGGAGAGTATGGCATGGGAGGTGCCGGATTGATGGCTGCAGAGGCAGCTGCGCGCAGTGGATCGGGCCTGACCTCTCTGGCAACGCGCCCTGAGCATATATCATCTGCGCTGGCGCGTGCGCCAGAGTTGATGGTGCGAGGTGTCAGCTCAGGTCAGGATGTCGAACCCCTGCTGGAAAAACCCGATGTGCTGGTCGTCGGTCCGGGGCTTGGGCAGGGTGCCTGGGCCGGGCAGATGATGCAGAAAGCACTGGCAAGTAAAAAGGCTCTGGTGTTGGATGCGGATGCACTGCATTTCCTGCACAATAGCACGGTGATGGCAAGCGTTCGCGATGGCTGGATTCTGACGCCCCATCCGGGTGAGGCGGCAAGATTACTCGGCACTGATACGCGTAGCGTGCAGGACGACCGATTTGCCGCTGTAAGAGAGCTGCATGAGCGTTATGGTGGCACGATTGTTCTGAAAGGCGCTGGCACCCTGACATTTGATGGTGACGTCATCCATCTGTGTAATGCCGGTAATCCGGGCATGGCATGTGGTGGCATGGGAGATGTCCTGTCGGGAGTGATCGGGGCTCTGTTGGCGCAGGGGCTCAAGCCGGTTGATGCGGCGCGCATCGGTGTGCATTCGCATGCACTGGCTGCCGATCTCTGTGCTGCCCAAAATGGTGAGCGCGGTCTTCTGGCTACAGATCTGATTGCAATGATAAGAAGGGTATTAAATGGGAAGTGTCATGAAATCGGGTGAAGGCAAATTGTTTTTACAGGATGAGCAGGCAACCCTGGAGTTTGGTGCATTGTTGGCTCAGGCCGCAGCTGCTGGGACTGTGATCTATTTTCATGGCGATCTCGGGATGGGTAAAACCACACTTTCCAGAGGTATACTGCGTGCTTTGGGGCATGTCGGTACAGTCAAAAGCCCGACCTATACCCTGGTTGAACCCTATGAATTACCGAATGGCTCGGTGTATCATTTTGATCTTTACCGTCTTAATGATGCAGAAGAACTGGAATTTCTCGGCATAAGAGATTATTTTGATGGAAAAAGTCTGTGTCTGGTTGAGTGGCCTGAACGAGGCGAAGGACTTCTGCCGGAAGCGGATCTGGACATAACGTTAAGTGAGAAGGGAAGCGGACGAGAGATACACTGGACTGCCAGTACTCAAGTCGGCCATCAACTGGCCGAAAAGCTAGACAATTCAGTCGTCGGCAAGTGAGTGAGCCTGAGTAAAAGATGCAGAAGCTGAACCTGAAATACTGGATATTGACATTAATTGCGCTGTTTGCAAGCAGTCTGGTGTCTGCATCTGCTGATGTCCAGTCAGTGCGAGCCTGGCTGGCACCTGATAATACGCGTCTGGTATTTGATCTTTCGGGCCCTGTAGAGCATCGTTTGTTTACATTGAGTGATCCCGAACGCATTGTCATCGATATTGATAATGCCTCCTTCAAAGCCTCTCTGGATAATCTGGGGCTGGAAAAAAGCCCAGTTCAGGGTATTCGATACAGTCAGACCAATGGCACGGTGCGAGTCGTTCTGGATCTCAGTGAGTCTGTGCGGCCCAAAAGTTTTGATCTGAAACCGAATGATCAGTATGGCCACAGGCTGGTGGTGGATCTTGAGCCTCGGCAGGCGGCCAATGTGCCAAGTCGTGTGGTGACTCCCAATGTTGCCCCGGATCAGGTTCGCGATATTATCATCGCAATAGATCCCGGGCATGGTGGTGAAGACCCTGGCGCTATCGGGTCCGGGAAGCTACGAGAAAAGGATGTCGTGCTGGCGATCGGGCGCGAGCTCAAAAAACTGATTGATGCAGAGCCTGGCTACCAGGCTGTGATGATCCGAGATGGCGATTATTATGTCAGCTTGCGTGATCGAACAGCCCTGGCACGCAAGTCCAATGCTGATCTGTTTGTATCTGTCCATGCGGATGGTTGGCACAGTCCAACCGCACGAGGTGCCTCTGTGTGGGTGCTGTCTGAAAGAGGTGCAAGCAGTGAAATGGGGCGGTGGCTGGCCAGTCGTGAAAACAGCGCTGACCTGATCGGTGGTGTGGGTAGTGTCAGCCTTGAGGACAAGGATGATGTGCTCGCCAGTGTATTGCTGGATATGTCCATGACGGCCAGTCGAACCGACAGCCGCCAGGTGGCTGCACAGATTCACGGTAATATCGGCCAGTTTGCTCGCATGCACAAAAAGAATGTCGAAATGGCTGGCTTCGCAGTGCTTCGATCACCGGATATTCCGTCAATTCTGGTTGAAACCGGATTTATCACGAATCCGAGTGAGGCCGCCCAGCTGAAAACTGCGGCCTATCAGAAGCGTATGGCTGTGGCGATTTTTTCAGGTATCACCGCACACTTCTGGCAGAAGCCGCCTGACAGGACCTGGATTGCTCAGCGCAAGTATGAAGGGGGTTCACAAGGTGGTCCGAGCAGAACCTACCGTGTTTCACGAGGTGATACACTGTCTTTGATTGCCGTTCAGAATGGCGTCAGCCTCAGCGCATTGCGTGAAGCGAATCAGATCTCTGGCGACCGTATCAGGGTCGGTCAGGTGTTGAGAATACCGGCGAGCTGATGTCGGCAACTGGAAATACCCGCGTCATGTCAAAAATTCAACTACTGTCGCCGCAACTGGCCAACCAGATTGCGGCTGGTGAAGTTGTCGAGCGCCCCGCATCAGTTGTCAAAGAATTGATGGAAAACAGTCTGGACGCAGGTGCTTCACGCATCGACCTGGATGTCGAGCAGGGGGGTATCAAACTGTTACGGCTTCGCGATGATGGTCGCGGTATCCCGCGTGAAGATCTTGAGCTCGCACTGAGTCGCCATGCCACCTCAAAAATTCAGGCTCTGGAAGATCTTGAAGCTGTTGCCAGCCTTGGTTTCAGAGGTGAGGCTCTGGCCAGTATCAGTTCTGTTTCACGCCTCAAACTGGTGTCCAAAACGTCAGATCAGGATTCCGGCTGGGAGGTGCGTGCCGAAGGGCGAGACATGGCCACAATAGTGACACCAGCACCGCATGGGCAGGGAACAACGGTTGAAGTGCGTGATCTTTTTTTCAACACGCCTGCCCGACGCAAATTTCTGCGCACCGAAAAAACCGAATACCGGCATCTTGAAGAGGTGGTCAGGCGCCTTGCGCTGAGTCGCTTCGATGTCGGATTTCAGCTCTCACACAATGGCAAGGCGATTTACCAGATGCGACCAGCCAGCAGTGAGCTGGAGCGGGAGAGGCGTCTTTCGTTGCTGCTGGGATCCAGTTTCATCGAGCATGCTCTGGTGCTGGATATGCAGGCAGAGGCCTCTGGCCTGCGGTTGTTCGGCTGGGTATCTCAGCCGACACATTCGCGTAGTCAACCGGATCAGCAATACTTCTTCGTCAATGGTCGTATTATTCGTGACAAAGTGGTGACTCATGCTGTCCGTCAGGCCTATCAGGATGTGCTCTATCAGGGACGACATCCGGCTTTTGTGCTCTATCTGACGCTGGATCCTGCGCTGGTGGATGTCAACGTGCATCCGACCAAGCATGAAGTACGCTTTCGCGAAAGTCGCCTGGTGCATGACTTTATTTTTCGCTCACTGCATCGTGCGATAGCTGATATGCGCCCCGGTGATGATCTCGCAGCCCATCAGCCACAAGGTGTCGAGCAGGCATCGGGTGCGCAGGCGGCAATGCCTGGAGCGCACGCTTCGTCACAGGATCACTATGAGCAGCGGAGGATGCCGCTTTATCAGAGCTCATATCAGAACTCTTATCAGAGTCCTTATCAGAAAAGCGGTGCTCCGAGCTCATCAGCAGTCCGTGATCAGATAAGTGGTTATGGTCGACTCTATCCCGAGGTGCCAGGTGGTGAAGTCTCGCCTGGAGCTGCTCAGGCGTCATCACTGATGTCATCTCAGTTGTCGCCAGCGATGACAACCATGGGCGCCAGTGACCCGGAGCAGGTGCCGCCACTGGGTTTCGCTGTAGCACAATTGCACGGCGTGTATGTGCTGGCGCAGAACGAGGTGGGTCTGGTTCTGGTCGATATGCATGCGGCACATGAGCGCATTGTCTATGAAAAGATGAAAATTTCCCTTGCCGAAGATCGCCTGCGCAGCCAGCCTCTGCTGGTGCCGCTGAGTGTTGCAGTCAGCTCACGTGAGGCGGATCTGGCAGAGCAGCAGCCTGAGCTTTTTCATCGCCTCGGGTTTGAGCTGCAGCGCATGGGTGATGAAACCCTGGTGGTACGTCAGGTACCTGTGTTTCTGAGTAAGGCAGATGTGGCTCAGCTGATTCGGGATGTACTGGCCGATATGATTGTATTTGGTGAAAGTCGTCGTATAGAGCAGCATATCGATGAGTTACTGGGAACCATGGCCTGTCATGGTGCGGTGAGAGCCAATCGGCAGCTCAGTCTGGCTGAAATGAATGCGCTGCTGCGCGATATGGAGCAGACTGAGCGCAGCGGGCAGTGTAACCACGGGCGCCCGACCTGGGTTCAGTTGGGGATGAATGAGCTGGATAAGCTCTTCATGCGGGGGCAGTAAACCGAATGGCTCAGGATAATCGCCCCCCTGCTGTTTTTCTGATGGGGCCGACTGCATCAGGCAAAACGGATCTGGCGATGCAGCTTCAGGATCGGCTGCCAGTGGAATTGATCAGCGTAGATTCTGCCATGATCTATCGTGGCATGGATATCGGCACAGCCAAGCCAGATGCTGAGACATTGAAGCGTTATCCGCACCGTCTGATCGATATCCGCGACCCTGCCGAGGCTTATTCGGCAGCTGAATTCCGCTCCGATGCATTGTCGGAAATGGCGGATATCACTGCCGCTGGGCGGATTCCACTGTTGGTGGGTGGCACCATGATGTATTTCAACGCGTTGCAGCAGGGGCTGGCATCGCTGCCCGCTGCGGATGCCGATCTGCGCCGCCAGCTTGAGCAGGAAGCAGAAGCGCTGGGATGGCCAGCGATGCATGCAAAATTGGCTGAGGTTGATCCGGTCGCGGCTGGCCGTCTGAAGCCTAATGACTCACAGAGATTGCAGCGGGCACTGGAGGTTTATCTCCTTACCGGCAAGACTTTGACCCGCCATTGGGAAGAACAGCAGCATCAGGCGCTTCCTTATCGTATACTCTCTCTGGCACTGATGCCTGATGACAGAGCCTGGTTGCATGAGCGGATAGAGCGACGCTTTGATCAGATGCTCGCGCAGGATTTTGAATCAGAAGTGAGAACTTTATGGCGGCGCGGTGATCTTACAACGCAGATGCCATCGGTTAGATGTGTTGGCTATCGACAGATGTGGGATTATTTTGAAGGAAGATCTGATTTCACTGCAATGCGGTATAAGGGTATAGTAGCAACCCGGCAACTGGCAAAACGCCAGATTACCTGGTTACGCAGCTGGGAAGATGTACACAGGATTGAGTGTAGCAGGGATAATAAATTGTCCCATGCCTTGAAGTTGATCCAAACAGTCGTTATATAGTTGAAGATTGGTGTGATCGAACACAAGCTCTCTCGTCATAGCCAATGGCTGATGCGTGCACTATTGATCAGCCAGCCCAAACCCTAACATAACCAATAATGTAATATCTTTTACGGGAAGGAGTTTGCAATGTCAAAAGGGCAATCTTTACAAGACCCTTATCTTAACGTGCTACGCAAGGAGCGTGTTCCGGTCTCTATTTTTCTGGTTAACGGTATCAAGTTGCAGGGGCAGATCGAATCATTTGATCAGTTTGTTATCCTGCTGAAAAACACCGTCAGTCAGATGGTTTACAAACATGCAATTTCAACGGTTGTTCCATCGCGCCCGGTCAAGTTACCGCAAGCTGATGAAAAGCCCGAAGAGTGAGTCGCTAATTGTTCTTTGAACGTCCCGAATCAGGAGAGCGTGCGATCCTGGTTCATATAGATATGGCATCAGAAGCCGAGAGTGAAAATCCGAGAGAGCTTGAAGAGCTGGCTCTTTCAGCGGGCGCAGACCCTGTTGTGTTTCTTAAGGGAACGCGGGCGGATCCTAGCGCCAAGTTTTTTCTTGGTAAAGGTAAGGTGGAAGAGCTGTCGGAGCTTGTTCGACTGCATGAAGCCGAGCTGGTGATATTTAACCATGCCCTCAGACCTGCGCAGGAGCGCAATCTTGAGCGTGAAGTTAAGTGTCGTGTACTGGATCGGACCGGGTTGATACTGGATATCTTTGCACAGCGCGCCAGAACGCATGAAGGTAAGCTTCAGGTCGAACTGGCGCAGCTTGAGCATATGTCGACACGTCTCGTACGAGGCTGGACTCACCTTGAGCGTCAGAAGGGTGGTATTGGTCTACGTGGACCGGGTGAAACTCAGCTGGAAACCGACCGACGATTACTGCGTGCGCGTATCAAAGCCATTCAGAAACGCCTTGAAAAAGTGCGCAAACAACGCGATCAGGGGCGGCGAGCCAGGCAGCGTGCCGAAGTGCCGACCATCTCGCTGGTTGGCTATACCAATGCCGGCAAATCCACACTGTTCAATGAGTTGACCTCATCAGATGTCTATGCAGCAGACAAATTGTTTGCGACACTGGACCCAACACTGCGTAAGTTGGAGTTGGATGATGTCGGTCCGGCTATTTTTGCTGACACCGTTGGTTTTATTCGCCATCTTCCACACAAGTTGGTCGAGGCATTCAGGGCAACGCTGCAGGAAACCTCTGACGCCTCCCTGCTGCTGCACGTGATCGACTCCTTTGATGAGGAGCGACAGGGGCATATCGAGCAGGTTAATCATGTGCTGGCAGAGATAGGTGCCGATGAGGTGCCTGCGTTGCTGGTTTATAACAAGATTGACTTGCTGCCTGATATTGGGCCCAGAATCGATCGTGATGAAGACGGTGTGCCCGTCCGAGTCTGGGTATCAGCCGTAACAGGTGCGGGTACGGATCTGTTGTTGCAAGCGGTCAGTGAGCGTCTGAGCACCGAGTTGTTTCAAGGTGAATTGACTCTGTCGCCAGCAGAAGGTCAGTTCCGCTCTCAGCTCTACACCCGCGGTGCTGTTGTGGGTGAAAAGATTGAGGAAGATGGGCAGATCAGGCTGGATGTCAGAATGCAGCGTAAGGATCTGATGCAGATCATGAGTAGGCTGCAACTGCAGGCTGAACATTATCTGCCACATGTTGTCGACCTTTAAATAGGTGGGTAGGGCAGCTCGTAGTAGAGTATTTGTAATTTTAATCAAAGTAGTGTGAATACGGAGAGAACTATGGCCTGGAACGAGCCTGGTGGAAATGGCAAGAACCATGACCCCTGGAGTGGTGGCGACAACGGCCGCGGCGGTAAAAAGGGTGGTAATGGCGGTGGCCCGGAGCAGGGACCGCCGGATCTGGATGAGGCACTGCAGAAGGTTCAGGAGCGTCTGAGCGGTCTGTTCGGTGGTAACGGCAAGAAGGGTGGCGGCTCAGGTGGCGGTTCAGGTGGCAGCCATATGGGCAGCTTCACGCTGGTCGGTATCGCAGCCGTTCTGGCGTTGCTGGTATGGGGAGCCATGGGCTTCTATACGATTGATCAGCAGGAGCGTGGTGTCGTGCTCAGGCTGGGTAAATTCCACAGCATCGTATCGCCCGGTCTGCAGTGGAATCCACCGTTGATTGATAACGTTGCCAAGATCAATATCACACGAGTTCGTATTCACGATCATCGTGCATTGATGCTGACGGAAGATGAGAATATCGTCGAAGTTGATATCAGTGTGCAGTATGTCGCTGAAGATCCTGAAAAGTTCAGACTCCGTGTCCGTAATCCTGAAGAGAGTCTTGCGCATGCTTCCGAGTCTGCGCTGCGTCAGGTGGTGGGTGCATCCGAGATGAACTCCATTCTGACTGAAGGTCGTGAAATTCTTGCGGTGGCTGTTCTCGCACGTTTGCAGAGCTACATGGACGCTTATAACACAGGCATCCGTATCTCCAACGTCAACGTCCGAAATGCGCAGGCGCCTTCACAGGTGCAGGATGCATTCGATGACGTGATCAAGGCGCGTGAGGATGAACAGCGAGTGAAGAACGAAGCGGAGGCTTATGCCAACGGTATTGTTCCAGAAGCTCGTGGTTTTGCGCAGCGTGTGCTGGAGGAAGCCAATGCTTATCGTGAGCAGGTCGTAGCCAGTGCAACGGGTGAAACCAGTCGATTCCTTGCTTTGATGAATGAGTATCAGCAGGCACCAGAGGTGACACGCGAGCGTCTGTATCTGGATACCATGGAAGGGATACTGGCAAGCAATCCCAAAGTGCTTATCGATGTTGAGGGTGGCAATAACATGATGTATCTGCCGCTGGATAAACTGATGGAGGGTCGTGGCCAGTACCGCGACAGCTCAGGTCGGCCGGCGCGAATGGATGATCAGAGTGTCAGACAGATTTCTGATCAGGTGCTTGAGCAACTGCGTCAGCGCCAGTCTACAACTGGTGGCCTGAGGGAGGGGCGCTCATGAAAACTAATTCTGTAATTGTTCTTGTCGGCGCACTGATCCTGGTGTGGCTGGCGTCTGAGACACTGTATATCGTAGATGAAACCGAGCGTGGTATTAAACTTCGCTTCGGTGAGGTGGTTCAGCCGGATATTCCACCGGGTCTGCACTTCAAGATTCCGTTTGTGAATACAGTGAAAAAGTTTGAAGCGCGTGTCATGACCATGGATTCCAGACCTCAGGCGTTCCTGACGTTGGAGGCCAAGCGTCTGATCGTTGACTCCTTCGTGAAATGGCGGATCAAAGACGTTGGTCGCTACTATGAGGCAACTTCTGGTGAAGAGATTCGGGCCTCCAATCTGTTGGCTAGCCGAATTGAAACCAGTCTGCGTAACCAGTTTGGTGAGCGTACGCTGAACCAGGTGGTGTCAGGTGAGCGCGAGGAAGTGATGATGCAGGTTAACCGAGCCCTGAGTGCGGTCTCTGAGCGTGAGCTGGGTATCGAGATACTTGATGTGCGTATCAAGCGAATCGACCTGCCATCCGAGGTGTCGGCATCCGTTTATGATCGTATGCGTTCAGAACGTCTGCGTCTGGCGCGAGAGCTGCGTGCTCGTGGTAACGAGCTGGCAGAAGGTATTCGTGCTGATGCTGACAGGCAGACCACGGTTATCCGGGCCAATGCTTATCGTGAGTCGGAGATCATGCGAGGTGAGGGCGATGCGCAGGCAGCTGCCATCTATGCCAATGCCTATACTCAGGATCCGGAGTTTTACTCCTTCCACCGTAGTCTCCAGGCATATCGTGAATCCTTCTCAGGTAATGGTGATGTCATGTTGCTTGAGCCGAACAGCGATTTCTTCCGTTACTTGCGTGACGCTACAGGCGTCGCGAATGGTTCGCAAAATGGCGGCATCTCCGGTGCCACTAATCTGTTGCCAACAAGGTAAAGCGAAAGCGAAAGCAGGTGCCAAAAGCACCTGTTTTCGTGGTATGATCAGCCAACCGGGTCGTTACCCGGTTTTTTTGTGACTTTTTAAGTACTTTTTATGTGAGAACAAGCGCCGTGATACAGCTATTTCAAGCTGTGTACGGTTCAGTCGATAGGGGAGTCTGGAATGGCATTGACTGACAGGTGGTTGCTGCCTGAAGGTATCAAAGAGCTGTTGCCGCCACAGGCGCGTCAGGTCGATCTGCTGCGTCGTAAGCTACTGGATCTGTATCACAGCTGGGGCTATGACCTGGTGATGCCGCCGCTGGTGGAGCATCTGGAGTCGTTGTTGACGGGCACCGGGCACGATCTGGACCTGAATACCTTCAAGCTCACGGATCAGGTCAGTGGACATACGCTGGGTGTGCGTGCTGATATCACGCCGCAGGTGGCGCGTATCGACGCTCATCGTATGCGTACCAAGGGGCCTAGCCGTTTGTGTTACTGCGGCACTGTTTTGCATACTCACCCCGCCAATATGCTGGCCAGTCGCAACCCGCTTCAGGCAGGTGCTGAGCTATATGGTCACTCAGGGGTTGAAAGTGATGTCGAAGTGATATCGCTGATGCTTGAGACGTTGAATACACTGGGTGTTCAGGGCGAAATCACTGTGGATCTCGGTCATGTCGGTGTTTTTACTGCGCTGGTGAAAGCGGCGGGTCTCAACGAAGATCAGAAGCAGGATTTTATCGACATTCTGCAACGCAAGGCCCTGCCTGAGCTGGATCAATACCTTGATGCGCTGGATCTCCCTGTTGCTCTGAAGCAGAAGCTGTCAGCGTTGCCTCGCTTGAATGGCACGGTCAATGCCTTGCAGCGTGCCCGTGAATTGTTTGCCGGTGCGCATCAGGAACTTGAGGCGATCGATTATCTGCAGGTTCTGGCTGAGGAGCTTGGCAAACGTTATCCTGAGGTTAAGCTTTACTTTGACCTGGGTGAGTTGCGTGGCTACCACTATCATACAGGTGTGGTTTTTGCGGCTTACACGCCCTCATTCGGGCAGGCGCTGGCCAAGGGTGGGCGCTATGATGAGATAGGGCAGGATTTTGGCCGGGCACGGCCTGCAACCGGATTCAGTACTGATCTGAATACTCTGGTGAATATCACTGGACTGAGCCCGGAGCCGGAAAAAGCAATATTTGCACCCTATGGTCGCGATGATGCGCTGCATCAGGCGATCGCCAGTCTGCGTGCTCAGGGTAAGCGTGTCGTTCAGGCACTGAATGCCGATGAGGTGGCAGGCGCTGGCGAGAAACAACTCGTACTGCGTGATGATGCATGGGCTGTAGAGTCCCTTTGAGCAGACTTTGATTAACATTAACGAGCACTTGAGATTGTAATGGGAAAAAACGTCGTTGTTCTGGGCACCCAGTGGGGTGATGAAGGAAAGGGCAAGATTGTTGATCTGCTGACTGAGCAGATTGCAGCGGTCGTGCGTTTTCAGGGCGGCCATAACGCCGGTCATACACTGGTGATCGGTGGTGAGAAGACGGTTTTGCACCTGATTCCCTCCGGTATTCTGCACCGTAATGTACTCTGCCTTATCGGTAATGGCGTGGTGGTTTCACCTGAAGCGCTGCTGAAAGAGATTGCCGGTCTGGAAGCGCGTGGCGTTCCGGTCAGTGAAAGGCTGCGTCTGAGTCCGGCCTGTCCGTTGATTCTGCCATCTCATGTGGCGCTCGATCAGGCGCGTGAGCAGCAGCGCGGTGATGCCAAGATAGGCACCACGGGTCGCGGTATAGGTCCTGCTTATGAAGATAAGGTGGCGCGCCGTGGTGTGCGTCTTGCGGATCTGGCATCACCTGAGCGTTTTGCTGTGAAGCTGAAAGAGGTGATGGCATACCATAACTTCATGCTGCAGAGCTATTACAAGGTTGACCCTGTTGATTACGATCAGGTGTTGGCCGACTGTACCGAGATGGCCAAAATCATCGTACCGATGATTGCTGATGTCACCGGTATTCTGCATGACCTGCGCAAGCAGGGTAAGAGCATCATGTTCGAGGGCGCGCAGGGTTCGCTGCTGGATATTGATCATGGTACCTACCCATTTGTCACTTCATCAAATACCACGGCAGGTGGCACCTCCACCGGTAGTGGCTTTGGCCCGCTTTACCTGGATTATATTCTGGGTATAACCAAGGCTTATACTACGCGTGTGGGTGGCGGTCCTTTCCCGACTGAGCTGCATTGTGAGGTCGGAGCGCGTCTGGCGGAGCGTGGTCATGAATTTGGTGCGACAACCGGGCGTGCGCGTCGCTGCGGTTGGTTTGATGCGGTTGCTCTCAAGCATGCGATTCAGGTTAACTCCATCTCCGGTATCTGTCTGACCAAGCTGGACGTTCTGGATGGTCTGGAGCAGATCAATATCTGCGTCGGTTATCAGGATGATCAAGGCAATACGATCAGCTACCTCAGCGGCAGTGAGGATTATGAAGCGGTAAGGCCGGTTTATGAGCAGATGCCGGGTTGGAGCGATTCGACTGTCGGCGTGAAGTCACTGGAAGAGTTGCCTGCCAATGCGCGCGCTTATATCAGCCGTCTGGAAGCGTTGATCGAAGCCCCGATCGATATTATATCCACTGGGCCTGATCGTGTTGAAACGATTGTACTGCGCGATCCCTTCGACGCCTGATTAGCCCTCTTTCTTCAATCCGACCTGCGATAGGTCGGATTGAAGTTCTCCTCGCTTCGATCCCTTCTGTTATCAAACGGTTATCCCCCTCTTGCTTGGCATGCATCCTTTAGGTTGATTTTTTCTATAAATGCTATTGATAATGCTTATCATTAAAACTAGTATAGTTGGAGAATAACACGACAGAGGGAGGGTTTATGTCGAGAAGTAATGCAGTGGATCTGGCAGATTTCATGATGCAGCATCATGAAGAGTTACTGGCGTATACGGAAGGGCGCTTCGGGTCTGCCTGTCTGGCAAAGGAGATAGTCGGAGATCTGATGTTTTATCTCTATAACTTTGCCACCCCCTGTATGGAGGAAAACCCGATGCGGCAGGTTCTGGAGATGGTCACCCGGTTGGCGTTATATAGAGAGCAGCTTGATAAGGAACGTAGTCGGGCTCGCAGGGTAGGGCGAACAGTCTGGTCACGCCCTGCCACAAACCATTTCAGGGTTTTGGGGCAGGGCGGAATGCTTCCGGGCAGTCAGATAAGCTTTGCGCTCAAGGGTGAAGTTTGACGACTGGTTGCAGAGACTTCAGCAGTGCTTTGAACATTTTCGGGCTGCCGGCAACCAGGTTGCCACTCTTCTGATGACTGCTGCCACCGTTAAAGTCACCCACAAGGCCGCCAGCTTCCTGAATCAGAAGTATGCCGGCATCCTGTTCTGCTGAGGTCAGGCCCAACTGGAAGAATCCATCGAGGCGACCAGCAGCCGTGTAAGCCAGATTCAGAACGGGTGAACCACTGATGAAAGTGTTGCCGCCAGCACTGATGATCTCACGCACCATTGCCTGGTGTTGTTCGAATTGCTCGCGGTCGCTGTTGCGGCCGAAGAAGCCGGTACCGATGAGAGTGCCCTGAACGGCTTTCTGATTGCTGACACGCAGGCGTCTGCCATTCAACTGAGCACCGCTGCCGCGACTGGCGGTGAACTCTTCGGCAGTAATCGGGTTGATCACAACGGTGTGTTCGAGCTTGCCATTAACGCGACCGGTCAGGCTGAGGGCAAACATTGGCAGGGCATTGGAAAAGTTGGTCAGGCTATCGACCGGGCTGATCTGCCACTCGCAGGTTGACGGGCCTTCACCTGTGCCTTCGTGACGACCGGTATATTCGCCATTCAGGGTATGATGTGGATACGCCTTATGAATATTGTGCACAATGGTGCGTTCAACCTGAATGCAGGTATCATTTATAAACTCAGCCACGCTGGATTGTTCTGGTTTGATCAGATCCAGGCGTTCAACGGCACGAGATAGTTGTTCACCCGCAAGGCGGGCAGCCCGCAGGGCAATATTGACCATCGGTTGCATTAGTAAGGCGTCCAAATTGTTCAAGAGCAAAGGCGCATTATACTGAAGTCGGGCCTCATGCTGAACACTTGATGGTCAATAATCCAGGCTAATTTGCTTTCAGGGCAGGGTGCACGACTTCAGTTGAGGTTAAAAGTGCCACGCTATCTGTTACTATACCCGCCTTATTTTTTTACGAAAGTCGGGCTATGCTGGAACAAACGCGAATAGTGCTGGTGAATACCACCCATCCGGGCAATATCGGTGCGGTAGCAAGGGCAATGAAAAACATGGGGTTATCTGACCTCTGTCTGGTTGCGCCAAAGCTATTTCCTCACCCGGATGCGTTTGCCCGCTCATCGGGCGCCGCAGATCTGCTGGAATCCGCCCGGGTGGTCGAAACACTGGATCAGGCGCTGGCAGATTGTCATCTGGTGGTGGGTACCAGTGCGCGTGGTCGCCATATCCCTTGGCCTTTGCTCAATCCGCGCCAGATGGCGGCAGTTGCCACTACACTGCAGCCCCAGTCTCGTCTAGCAGTGGTATTCGGTCGTGAAGATCGTGGCCTGACTAATGAAGAGCTGCAGCTGTGCCATCATCATGTTCATATCCCCACCAATGAAGCTTTCAGCTCTCTTAATGTAGCGGCGGCAGTGCAGGTCATAGCCTATGAGCTGCGTATGGCCGTGCTGGATCAGGATAAGGCCGAAGCGCCTCAATGGGGTGTCTCCTGGGATATAGATCTGGCTGAAAATCGCGAGCTGGAACTGTTGTTTGACCATCTCGAGCAAACCCTCGTGGACATCGACTTTCTTGATCCTGATAACCCGCGTCAACTGATGAATCGATTGCGGCGCATGATTCTGCGTGCCGTGCCGGACAAAGTTGAGGTCAATGTGCTGCGTGGCATTCTGACCAAAGTTGAGCGTCTGGCAGCTTCCCGAAAGCCTGGGGGTGATGATGTTTGAGCGTATGCGTGAGGATATCCAGTCAGTTTTTCATCGTGACCCTGCTGCGCGTAATACTCTGGAAGTGATCACGGCCTATCCGGGGCTCCATGCAGTCTGGTGGCATCGAATGGCGCATTGGCTGTGGCTACGCGGCTTCAAATGGCTGGCGCGTATCACCTCCAACTTTGTACGCTGGCTGACCGGTATCGAGATACATCCGGGTGCCACTATCGGCAGGCGTTTCTTTATCGATCATGGCATGGGTGTCGTGATTGGAGAGACGGCTGTGGTAGGAGACGATGTCACGCTATATCACGGCGTCACACTCGGTGGTACCAGCTGGAACAAGGGTAAGCGTCATCCGACGCTGTGCAATGGCGTGGTGTGTGGTGCCGGGGCCAAAATTCTGGGGCCTATCACGATCGGTGAAGGTGCACGCGTTGGCTCGAATGCAGTTGTGACCAAAGATGTACCGGCTGAAGCCACTGTGGTTGGTATACCGGGTCGGGTAATCAGGCGTCAGGATACAGAGGCGGATGAGAAGCGCAGGCAGATGGCAGACAAAGTAGGCTTTGATGCTTATGCAGTCACGCGCGAGGTATCTGACCCCGTGGCGCAGGCGATCAGCAGTATGCTGGATCATATGCATGCCGTAGATAGAAAGCTCGATACCATGGGGCGTGTGCTGTGCGAGATCAAACCCGGGTTCTGTGACGAGAGGCTTCCGGAATTGAAAAAGACGGATTTCGAGGTGGAGGCAGATCTGGCCACCGACGAGGCGGCATCAGTCGCGCAGAATAAAGTTGACTAAAACAGTAGGTTTAATAGTTGACTAAAACCGTTGGTTTTAGCATAATCCCATTGAATCTCATAGGGGAATGCGAGGCAGAAAATGCGATTGACTACTAAAGGCCGCTATGCGGTGACAGCCATGTTGGATCTGGCGCTGCATGAAGGAAAGGGACCCATCAGTCTGGCCGATATATCAGAACGACAGGGTATCTCTCTGTCGTATCTTGAGCAGTTGTTTGCCAAGCTCAGACGTAATGAGCTGGTTTCAAGTGTACGTGGTCCGGGCGGCGGCTATCAGCTCAAGCGCAGCCAGGATCTGATACATGTCGCCGAAGTAATCGATGCCGTGAATGAAGCCGTTGATGCAACCGGCTGTAATCACAAGGCAAATTGCCAATCCGGTGAGGTATGTCTTACTCATTATCTGTGGTGTGACCTCAGCGATCAGATCCATAACTTCCTGTCGGGCATCACGCTGGCTGATCTGGTCAAACGCAGCGATGTTCAGAGTGTCGCCGGCAGGCAGGATCGTCGCCATCTGGATCAGATGATCGCCAGCAGCAATAGAGGCGATGGCAAAATATCGCGAACGGCTTGATTTCCATCCATTAACCGGTTGAATACAAACGAGCAATGAAGCGCCCTATCTATCTGGACTATGCGGCAACAACGCCAGTTGATCCGCGCGTAGCGGAAAAAATGATGAGCTGCCTGACACTGGATGGCAATTTCGCCAACCCTGCGTCGCGCTCCCATATTTATGGCTGGAAAGCGGAAGAGGCGGTCGAGACTGCGCGACGGCAGGTGGCTGACCTGATCGGCGCCGACCCGCGCGAGATTGTCTGGACATCCGGTGCGACCGAGTCAGATAACCTGGCCATCAAGGGGGTTGCTCATCAGCATGCGCGGCGTGGCAAGCACATCATCACATCAATGATTGAGCACAAGGCGGTGATTGATACCTGCCATCAGCTCGAGCAGGAAGGTTTTGAGATCACCTGGCTTAAGCCTGATTCACAGGGGGTGATTCATCCTCAGCAGGTGGCTGATGCCTTGCGCGAAGATACGATTCTGGTGTCGCTGATGCAGGTCAATAACGAGATAGGTACGGTCACGGATATCGAGGCAATCTCTGAGCTGACGCAAAGCCAAGGTGTGCTGTTGCATGTGGATGCGGCACAGAGCGCTGGTAAGCTGCCGATTGATCTGAGTCGCATGCAGGTGGATCTGATGTCCTTCTGTGCACATAAGATTTATGGCCCGAAAGGTATAGGTGCACTTTATGTGCGTAGTAAGCCCCGGGTCAGAATTGAAGCGCAGATTCACGGCGGCGGACATGAGCGCGGAATGCGCTCGGGTACGCTGGCAACGCATCAGATTGTTGGTATGGGTGAGGCTTTTCGCCTGGCAGGCGAAGAGATGGAGCAGGAGTCAGAACGTATTCTGCAGCTGCGACGTCGTTTATGGAGCCGAATTGCCGAGCTGCCAGGTATAAGCTTGAATGGCTCAGAATCACAGCGGGTGGCAGGAAATTTGAATATTGCGGTGGCCGGAGTGGATGGTGAGCTGCTGTTGATGGCGTTGAAAGATATCGCTGTGTCGACAGGTTCTGCCTGCACCTCTGCCAGTCTGGAGCCCAGCTATGTGCTCAAGGCTGTCGGTATCCCGGATGCACTGGCTCTGGCATCGTTGCGTATCAGTATTGGCCGTTTCACGACGGAAGAAGAGATAGATTTTGCAGCTGCCCACATTACTCAGGTTGTAACGCAGCTCAATCGCGAGCCAGCGCTTGGCGGCGCACGTTAACAAAGGTAAAGATTATGTCTGAACAGGTCGAAAAATTAATTCGCAAAGCCTACTCTGCTGGCTTTCACAGCGATATCGAATCGAATACGCTGCCACCGGGGCTGAACGAAGACGTTGTGCGCTTTATCTCTGCCAAAAAGGGCGAGCCCGAGTGGATGCTGGAGTGGCGTCTGAAAGCGTTTCGTGTCTGGCAGACAATGGAAGAGCCGACCTGGGCGCATGTGCACTATCCGAAGATCGATTTTCAGGCGATCTCTTTCTATTCAGCGCCTAAAAGCTTCGAAGATCGTCCAAAAAGCCTGGATGAGGTGGATCCTGATCTGATCGAAACCTACAACAAGCTGGGTATTCCTCTGCATGAGCAGGAGATGCTGGCGGGTGTGGCGGTCGATGCTGTCTTTGACTCCGTGTCGGTGGTGACCACTTTCCGTGAAAAGCTCTTTGAAGCCGGTGTTATTTTCTGCCCGATCAGTGAGGCGGTGCACACCTACCCTGAGCTGGTGAAGAAGTATATCGGCTCAGTCGTGCCACAGCGTGACAACTACTATGCGGCACTGAATTCGGCTGTGTTCTCCGATGGCTCTTTCGTCTATATCCCGAAAGGGGTGCGTTGCCCGATGGAGCTGTCCACCTATTTCCGTATCAATGAACAGAATACCGGGCAGTTTGAGCGCACGCTGATCATTGCCGACGAAGGTTCGCATGTCAGCTATCTGGAAGGCTGTACTGCGCCTCAGCGCGATGAAAATCAGCTGCATGCGGCGATTGTTGAGCTGATCGCGCTGGACGATGCCGAGATCAAATACTCCACGGTGCAGAACTGGTATCCGGGGAATGAAGAGGGCAAGGGCGGAATCTACAATTTCGTGACCAAACGCGGTATTTGCCATAAGAATGCCAAGATCTCCTGGACCCAGGTCGAGACCGGCTCTGCCGTCACCTGGAAATACCCCAGCTGTATCCTCAAGGGTGATAACAGCATCGGTGAGTTTTATTCGGTTGCACTGACCAATAACTATCAGCAGGCGGATACCGGCACCAAGATGATTCACCTGGGCAAGAATACCCGCTCCACGATCATCTCCAAAGGGATCTCTGCCGGTAAAAGCCAGAACGCCTACCGCGGTCTGGTCAAGATGGGCCCTACTGCCGAAGGCGCGCGTAACTACACTCAGTGTGATTCGCTGCTGATCGGTGATCAATGTGGTGCGCACACCTTCCCCTATATAGAAAGCGCACACCCATCTGCGGTTGTGGAACATGAGGCCACCACCTCCAAGGTGAGTGACGACCAGATGTTCCTGTGTCAACAACGCGGGTTGGATGCAGAAAAGGCGGTGTCGATGATCGTCAATGGTTTCTGTCGTGAGGTATTCAAACAGCTGCCGATGGAGTTTGCGGTCGAGGCCGGCAAACTGCTTGAAGTGAGTCTCGAAGGCTCAGTCGGTTGATCGACAGTCATCTTTTAATGATTTTTTCAGTTTTGTGAGCGATGCAATGTTACAGATTAACGGTCTATACGCGAAAGTCGAAGAGCAGGAGATACTGCGCAACCTGAACCTGAACGTCAAACCCGGCGAAATACACGCCATCATGGGGCCGAACGGTGCAGGTAAAAGTACGCTGGGTAATATTCTGGCAGGCCGCCCCGGCTACGAAACCACGGCGGGCAGCATCAGCTTTCATGGTCAGGATCTGCTGGAGATGGACCCTGAGATCCGTGCGCGTGAAGGACTGTTTCTGGCTTTCCAGTATCCGGTTGAGATTCCCGGTGTCAGTAATATGGAGCTGCTGAAGGCGTCTGTTGATGCGCGTCGCTTACATAAGGGGCTGCCGGAGCTGTCTGCGATCGATTTCATGAAGATGGCGCGCGAAGCCTGCAAGGCGGTCAAGCTGGATCAGAGCTTCCTCAAGCGCGGTGTCAATGAAGGCTTCTCCGGTGGTGAGAAAAAGCGTAATGAGATCATGCAGATGATGCTGCTTGAACCAAGCCTGTGCATTCTTGATGAAACCGACTCAGGTCTGGATATCGATGCTTTGCAGGTGGTGGCCGGTGGCGTCAATGCGATGCGTGCAGAGGATCGCAGCTTTATTATCGTGACCCATTATCAGCGTCTGCTGGATTTTATCATCCCTGATTATGTGCATGTTCTGGCCGCGGGCCGTATCGTCAAATCCGGCGACAAGTCACTGGCTCTGGAGCTCGAAGCCAAGGGCTACAGCTGGCTGGAAGATGAGGTGGCGTGAGTATGAGCGAGTTTCAGCAACAGGCACTCAAGCTGGCCGGGCAGCAGCAAAGCCCGGGTTGGCTGGTAGGGCTGCGTCAGCGCAGCGCGGATCAGTGGCAGAATGCGGCATGGCCGACGCGCAAAACAGAGGCCTGGCGCTATACATCGCTGATGCCGCTTGAAAGTGGTCGCTTTGAAGAGTGGGCGCTTCCGGTCGAGGCCAGTGAAGCCCTCAAACAGCAGTTGCTGGAGATTGACGCCTATCGCGTGGTTCTGGTTAACGGTGTGTTTGATCCTGCGCTTTCGACTGAGTTGCCTGCTTCACTGGTGCGCTTCAGTGATGCCGATGCAGCATGCCAGGCCCTGATTGAAGAGCACCTTGGTCGGGTTGCTGATCAGGAAAAACATCTGTTTGCCGCCCTCAACAGCGCCTGGACAAGCGATGGCTTTCTGCTGCATCTGAACAAGGGGCAGGTGCTGGATAAACCGCTCTATATAGTTCATCTGTCTCTGCCCGGCGAGAGTGCTGCGGTGGCTAATCAGCGTGTGCTGACGGTTCTTGAAGCGAACAGCTCTGCGCGGATGATCGAGCACTATGTCACTGCAGACGGCCAGCAGCAAAACGGCTTCGTCAACAGTATCACCGAAGCGGTGGTGGGTGATAATGCGCAGCTTGAGCACTATCGTCTCAATCTGGAAGATGAAACGCTGCTGCATGTCGGTGGCGTGCATATCAATCTGATGGCATCAGCTCGCTTTAACGGCTTTACCATCGCTCAGGGTTCACGTCTGAAGCGGATCGACTATCAGATCCGGCATCTCGGACAGGGTGCCGAGCTGGATCTCAAGGGCGTCTATCTTCCCCGCAATAACCAGCGCGTGGATTATCACACCAATGTTGAACATTGCGTTCCTCATTGCACGACCAATGAAGTATTTCGTGGTGTGATCGGTGATTCCGCCAAGGCCGTATTTAACGGGCGTATCCATATCCATCCTCACGCGCAGAAAACGCTGGCCGAGATGAGTAATCGTAACCTGTTGACCTCACTCAAGGCGGAGGTGTTCACCAAGCCCGAGCTGGAGATCTATGCGGATGACGTCAAGTGTGCGCATGGCGCCACAGTCAGCCAGTTGGACGACGGTGCGCTCTTCTACATGACCAGTCGCGGCATCTCCGAAGAGGAGGCGCGTGTCATGCTCAGCTTCGGTTTTGTCAACGAATTGATCGAATCCTTGTCTGAAGAAACAGTGAAGAGTTATCTGCGTCCTCGTCTTGCGCAGCTTTTTGGTCAAGACGAAAAACTGACCAGGCATATTATTCATGAATAAGCCACTTGCAGTCGAGATCCGATCCAGCTTCGATGTTGATGCGGTGCGCGCGGATTTTCCGATTCTGCGCCAGCAGATCAATGGTCATCCGCTGGTCTATCTGGATAATGGCGCGACTACGCAGAAGCCACAGATGGTGATTGATGCGATCTGTCGTTTTTACTCCGAAGATAACAGCAATGTTCACCGCGGTGCGCATACCCTGAGCGATCGTGCCACGGAGAAGTTTGAGGCAGCGCGTAAAGCCCTTGCAGACTTTATCCATGCACCGGATCAGCGCGAAGTGATCTGGACGCGAGGCACCACCGAAAGTGTCAATCTGGTGGCTCAGAGCTGGGGGCGTAAAAACCTGCAGCCGGGTGATCGAGTGCTGGTGTCGGCGATGGAGCATCACTCCAATATTGTGCCCTGGCAGATGGTGTGTGCCGAAAAAGGCGCCACAGTTGAGCCGATCGCGGTTGATGAGAATGGCTGTATCGAGTTGGATGCATTTCGTTCCATGCTTGATGAGCGTGTGAAAATGGTGGCGGTCAACCATGTTTCCAATGCACTGGGTACGATCAATCCGGTTGCTGAAATGGCCCGTCTGGCCCATGAAGCAGGGGCGCTGATACTGGTTGATGGTGCTCAGGCTGCCAGCCACTGGATGGTGGATGTTGAGGCGATCGATTGTGATTTCTATGCGCTGTCTGGCCATAAGATGTTCGGACCGACTGGTATCGGTCTTCTCTGGGGGCGTGCAGAGCTGCTGGAGGCGATGCCTCCCTGGTTGGGTGGCGGTGAGATGATCGAGTCGGTCAGCTTCGCCGGTACCACTTACAACCAGATACCCTTCAAGTTTGAGGCAGGTACGCCCAATATTGCTGATGCGATCGGTCTGGCGGCGGCAGTCACCTATCTCAACAGTCTGGATCGCGACGGTGCGATAGCGCATGAAAAGGCGCTGCTGAATTATGCACTTGAGAAAGCCGCTGCCTTTGAAGGATTGCGTCTGGTCGGTACGGCGGTACAGCGCGTATCGGTGATGAGTTTTGTGCTGGAAGGTATCCATGCTGCAGATATCGGCATGCTGCTGGATCAGCAGGGTGTTGCTGTGCGTACTGGTAATCACTGCGCTCAGCCGATCATGGATCAGTTTGGTCTGGATGGTACGGTCAGGGCCAGTTTCAGTTTTTATAATACTTTTGAAGATGTGGATCGGTTATTTGCTGCGCTGGAAAAAGCGCGAGAGTTTCTGCTCTAAGAGGAGAGATCTGTATGTCGGTTGAGCAGTTTGATCCGGCAACCCAGGTGGTTGCGGTACACCCGGCGGCGATTGAGCATTTTCGTCGCCAGTTGGCACAGCATGAGGATGCGAGCGCGGTGCGTCTGAGTGTGAAACCCAGCGGTTGCTCCGGTTATATGTATGTGCTGGATTTCGTGAATGAGCAGCAGGAAGGTGACCTTGATTATCAGCTGGCGGTTGATGTCAAATTGCTGGTTGACCGTGGCAGCCTGCCGATTGTAACCGGCACGGAGATCGATTTCGTGCGTGAGGGTATCAATCGTCAGGTCAAATTCATCAACCCCAACGCCAAGAGCGAGTGTGGTTGTGGCGAAAGCTTTAATGTGAGCTGAGAATGGAAAGACGCATGGTCGTGACGCTGGTTGATTGTCCAGCGCGAATAGTACCAGCCGGAACGCCGGTGACAATTCCGAAAGATACCTTTGTGACTATCACTCAGTCACTCGGTGGTAACTATACTCTGACCTGGAGTGGTCAGATGGTGCGTGTGGATGGCACAGATGCAGAAGCGCTGGGCCTGATACCTGAAAAGATGAGTTTTCCCGAGCCTGAAGATGACCAGATTCAGGAGGAGCAGGTTTGGGAAGCGCTCAGAACCATCTATGATCCGGAGATACCGGTTGATCTGGTGAATCTGGGGCTGATCTACAAGGTCAGCATTGATCAGGATGCCAAGCGTGTCGATATTCAGATGACACTGACTGCGCCGGGTTGCGGTATGGGGCCTGTGTTGGTTGGTGATGTCGAGTATCGTGTCGCCAAAGTGCCTAATGTCGAGACCGTCAAGGTCGAGCTGGTCTTTGATCCACCCTGGCAGCGCGATATGATGAGTGAAGAAGCTCAGTTGGCTACAGGTATGTTCTACTGAGCTTATGTTCTATTGAGCTTATGTTCTACCAAACTACTCCTCTCTATCTGGAAATAAGGTTATCTGAATGAAACAGTTCGGCATCGATATCAGCGCCGACGATATTATCGATACGCTCTCCTTCTTTGACTCCTGGGAAGATCGCTATCGCTATATCATAGATCTTGGCAAAGAGCTGCCGCCCATGGATGAGTCTCTGCAAACGGAGGCGCATGAGGTCAAGGGGTGTCAGAGTCTTGTCTGGTTATGCTATGAATTGCAGGACAGCAAACTGAACTTTCAGGCGCAGAGTAATGCGCATATCGTGCGTGGTCTGCTGGCAGTTGTACTGGCTGCCTATAACGGCAAGTCACCGCAGGATGCTCTGGCTTTTGATATTGAGGAATACTTCAATCAATTGAATCTGATTAAACATCTGAGCCCTAGTCGGGGCAATGGTTTGCGGGCAATGGTCAAACGTATTCAGCAGATTGCTCAGGCTAACTGCTGAATCTGCTGAATCAAGTCTCTTTTTTCAGGTTGTAGGCAAAGGCGATCACTTCAGCGATCGCCTTGTACAGCGCTTCCGGTATCTCCTCTCCAAGCTCCAGACGTATCAATACCTCCAGTAGCTCAGGGCTCTGGTGAATATGGATATTGTTTTCCTGCGCAAGTGCAATGATCTGCTCGGCAATCAGGCCGCGGCCCTTGGCGACAAGGGTTGGAGCTGTGCCGGCTTCATGGTTGTAGCGAAGGGCAACGGCGCTTTTGTTCAGATCTTCCGGTGTCATGTGTGCAGATCCACCAGATGTCGGGTTATCGGGTTCTGTTCTGCATGGTTGGCAGGTTTGCCCAGTCTGATTCCGATTGACTCTATCTGAAAGCCTTTACTGCGCAGATCTGTTTCAAAACCGGGTAAGCGATCCCGAATCAGTTTGACGGTCTCCGGCTGCTCGGCCCAGAAGCTGGTAGTCAGTTCCCAGCCGTCTTTAAGGCTGATCTCGGCATCCACCTTACCAAACTCATCCAGGGTGAAATGAAGTCGTACTGTCCAGGCTGTGACGAATTCACCCTCCTCATTTCGACGCCGATGCTCTGTTATCTTCAACTCCGCATTTTCCAGCTTCTGATCCTGCAAAATGGGCAGGTCCAGTCGGTATTGTCGCTCCTGACCACCGTCCGGCAGTTCACGCCAGTTTTGCAGGCTGCCGATCTGTTGTGCGGTGGATCTGGCCAATAGTGAGTTGACCAACTGTGTCAGCTGTTCACGTGCTGCGGTAGGCAACTGATCGGCCAGCTTCAGTAACTGTCCCAACTGCTGTTTCAGATCGCCCCCCTGTGTCAGTCGATCAGCAGACCCCTGATGCAGGCGTGCTTCGCTGAGCAGTCCGCCCTGTTGCAGGTTGCGCTGAATCGCCTTGTCGGCGTCCTCGCTGCCGGGTTTCACACTGAACATATTCAGCATCGATTGAACCAACTGATTCAAAGCGTTGCTTTGCTGAGTGTTGGACTTGCCGTTTAATTGCATCAGCTGATTCAAGCCATCGGCCAGTGGTATCTGCAGTGGCAGCACTTCGCGCAAAGCCTGCTGCATCGCCGCCTGGATTGCGGGCTGTTGTGCCAGCGGCAGAGGTGCAGGTTGGAACTGGATCTGTACCTGACCGGAATCAGAGCGTGTCAGGGTTATCTGCTGACCTGATTGCAGGGGTCTTGGGCTGATCAGCTCGACAATCTGTCCCGCCACCATGACACGTACCGGAAAACCGGATGGGCGTTGTGGCGCCTCAGCCTGCGTCAGGCTGGCCGGTAGTGTCGGTGAGGGTGATGATGCCGCTGCAGCGGTCGGAGGGGAGGGAGGGGCAGCGACAGCCGTTGCAGGGCTATTCGTTGCAGTAGTCGCTGTTCCAGTGGCCGCAGCGCCAGATACTTGTGTTGCTGCCACCGTGTTAGCAGTGGCTGGAGCAACATTGGGTATCTGGATAGTATTCACAGCCATATTGTTGCCACTGTTAGTGGCCTGAGTGACGGCTTGTGCAAGAGGAGTGGTTGGTTGCCCTTGCTGAGCCGGTGCAGCAGCAGTTTGAGTGGTCGCCGCATTCGCAGCGCTGGCTCCAGTAGGGGCTGTATTGCCAGGAGGAGCTGTATTACCAGTAGGGGCAGTATTACCAGTAGGGGCAGTATTACCAGGAGCAGCTAAGTTACCTGTCGCTGCGGGAGCGGCATTACCAGTGGTAGCTGGCGCTGTTTGTGTTGCTGGCGCTGTGCTCTGTGCCGCAGTGTTCGTCGCTGGCGCTGTTGTCGTGACAGCAGCCTGTGCAGTCGCGGTCGCAGGGTTGGCTGCTGGCTGTGCAGCATTGCCGGTTTGTGCAGCAGTGGATGCCGGGGTGTTGGGCTGAGGCAACAGCACTGCTGTTTGCGGAGTGTTGGAAGGCAAGCTGTTGATCATCGCTGCAGAAGTGGCTGCCACCTGCACGGTCAATGCTCTGGGGCCTGCTGCCGTGTTCTGATTACTGCGATCTGCAAGACCGCTTTGCGGTGGCGGAGGAGGCTGTGCCACCGCAGTTGCCGGCAGCTGTATCTGCAACTGGCCACCGGCATTCCGGCTCAGAGTAATAAGGCTGCCCAGTGCAATCGGTCGCGAGGTTATCAACTCAATCAGGCGGTTGTTGGCTTCTATCTGAATCCTGAAGGCCTGATTCTGCAGCTGATCCTGAGAGACCATCTTGACAGTACCCGGCAGTTCGCGCCCGACCGGTAGTATCCGGTTCAGGTCACCTTCGTTGCCGGAGCCACCGACAACGCGCATTGCTTGTACGTTGAGTGTTGGCAGCACTGTTATGTTTACTCCCTGTTTTACTGAATCTGACCGCTAGGTAATTGACCGATTTTTTGACTCGGATCAGTCTCAGTACCAAATGAGTAGATATTCAAACTGACGTTGAAGTTCAGATCAGTTTATAATGACGCGTTTAGACTATGTCGGCCAGTAGGGCTGAAAATTTATTACTGTCGCACAATATCACTGCGATAGCTGCTATGCCGGAGTCAGCCTTTTTGTCAGAGCCACTGCTGAGAGTTGAAAATCTGTTCTGCGAACGGGACGAACGTGTTCTGTTTGACGAACTGGGCTTTGCGCTATCTGCTGGCCAGATCCTCCAGGTGGAGGGGCAGAATGGCAGTGGCAAGACAACACTGCTGAGAATTCTCTGTGGCCTTTCACGGCACTATGAGGGCGATATCATCTGGCGTGGTGAGCCCGTCAGTCAGCAGCGAGAGCGCTATCATCGGGAGCTGATCTATCTGGGACATCAGCCGGGCGTCAAGGCGGTTCTCACGGCTGAAGAAAATCTGCGCTGGTATGCAGCACTTGATGGCACCATCGATGAATCCGCAATCTCCTATGCGTTGATGCAGGTTGGCCTTGAGGGCTTCGAGGATGTGCCGTGTCATATGCTCTCAGCCGGCCAGAACCGCAGAGTCGGGCTGGCCAGACTTTATTTGAGTCAGGCGCTTCTGTGGATACTGGATGAACCCTTTACCGCGATCGATAAGAAAGGTGTTGCTGCTCAGGAAGCGCTTCTGGTTGAGCATGCCGAGCGAGGTGGATGTGTGATTCTGACAACCCATCAGGAGCTGCATCTGACCGATTATCTGAGCCGCATCAACCTGGATCGGCAGGTCGGAACTTCATGAACGATATGGAAACTAAAATCCGAAAGCTCGGACAGCTATCCGGCACGAGTGAGGAGGTCTTCCGTCCTGGTTCTGTGTTGCTGGCGACAATCAGGCGAGAGCTGTTGCTGGCTTTCAGGCGGCGCAGCGATCTGGTCAATCCTCTGATCTTTTTTCTGATGGTGGCAACCCTGTTTCCACTCGGTATCAGTCCTGAGCCGAGTGTGTTGACACTGCTGGCGCCCGGAGTGGTCTGGGTGGCGGCGCTTCTGGCAACACTGTTGTCCATGGACAGTCTGTTTCGGTCCGATTTTGATGATGGTTCGCTGGAGCAGATACTGCTAAGCCCTCAGCCCCTGTTCATGGTGGTACTGGGTAAGGTGATGGCGCACTGGATCATGACGGGTCTGCCGTTGACGCTGATCGCTCCTGTGCTGGGTATTATGCTGTTTCTCCCAACAGAGGGGATGGGTGGGTTGATGCTGAGCCTGTTGCTGGGAACGCCGACCCTGAGTCTGATTGGTGCCATAGGCGCGGCGTTGACAGTAGGTTTGCGCAAGGGGGGCGTGCTGATTTCTCTGCTGGTGCTGCCACTTTACATACCGGTACTTATTTTTGGTACCGCTGCTGTTGAGGCCGCTGTGACAGGGCTTCCGGTGGCGGGACACCTTGCGCTGCTGGGCGCACTGCTGGCGCTTGGGTTCAGTCTTGCGCCGCTTGCCATTGCCGCAGCTCTCAGAATTTCTGTTAGTGGGTAGTTGAATATTATGAGTGATAAAAAATGGATGCCACGCTGGTTTTACCAGTTAGCCTCTCCGCGCTGGTGCTACCAGATTACCGGCAAACTGATGCCTGGCTTTATGCTTGCGGCTGTATTGCTGATTCTGGGCGGTGTGATCTGGGGGCTGGTATTCGCACCTTCTGATTATCAGCAGGGCAACAGCTTCCGAATCATCTACCTGCATGTTCCGTCAGCATTTCTGGCTCAGTCCATCTATATAACCATGGCGATTGCCGGTGCGATCGGGTTGATCTGGAAGATGAAAGTAGCCGATATGGTGGCTAAATCCTGTGCTCCGATCGGTGCATCCATGGCGATCCTGGCCTTGGTCACCGGTGCCATCTGGGGCAAGCCGACCTGGGGCGCCTGGTGGGTCTGGGATGCGCGTCTGACTTCCATGCTGATCCTGCTTTTTCTCTATTTTGGCGTTATGGCATTGAACTCTGCGATAGAAAACGAGTCAACTGCCGCGCAGGCGACCGCTGTGTTGGCTATCGTGGGTCTGGTGAATATTCCAATTATCAAATATTCAGTTGACTGGTGGAACACTTTGCATCAGCCTGCCACCTTCACATTGACTGAAAAACCGGCCATGCCGGTTGAAATGTGGTTACCTCTCCTGATTATGGTGCTGGGTTTCTACTGTTTTTTTGCAGTTGCTCTGATGCTGCGACTGCGCAACGAAATCATTCAGCGTGAACGCAGAGCCGGTTGGGTGCGTGAACTGCTGACTGATAAGTGAGGTTGCTGTGTTTTTCGAGAGCTTTGGCGAATTTCTGGCGATGGGTGGGCATGGTCTTTATGTCTGGCTCAGCTATGGCTTTGGTCTGTTTATCTTGATTCTCAATATCCTGTTGCCCTTGCAGTCGCGCAAACGTTTGCTGGTTGAGCAAGCGCGTCGCCTGCGTAGAGAGGAGGCTCGTTCATGAACGCAGTACGCAAGAAGCGCCTGTATATCGTCCTGTCTATCCTGCTGGGGACAAGTGTGGCAGTAGGGCTGACAGCCTATGCGCTGAGTCAGAACATCAATCTGTTCTACTCACCTTCTCAGATTGCTGAAGGTGAAGCCCCGGCTAACACCCGTATACGTGCCGGTGGCATGGTTGTCGAGGGCAGTATCAACCGAGATCCCGGTAGTCTTAAGGTTCGCTTTGATATCACTGATTATGCACATACTGCGACTGTCGAATATAACGGCATCCTGCCGGATCTGTTTCGCGAAGGGCAGGGTATTGTTGCCCAGGGAGCTCTGGACCAGAACGGCCTGCTGATTGCTACCGAAGTACTGGCCAAACATGATGAGAATTATATGCCGCAAGAGGTGGCTGATGCGTTGGTTAAAGCTGGCAAAATGCCGGATTATAACTATCAGCAACAGGCCGCTGGTGATAGCGGAAGCGAAGGTCAGGGCTATGGTAAGAGCAATGGCAGTCAGGGGTATGGTCAATGATTCCTGAACTGGGGCAGTTTTCATTAATTCTTGGTTTGTCTCTGGCGCTGATTCTGTCAGTAGTGCCCATGGTAGGGGCCTATAATGGAAATCAGTTGTGGGTCGACTATGCTCGCCCACTCAGCAAAGGCGTGTTTGTATTTCTTACCTTCAGTCTGTTTTGTCTGGGCTGGGCTTTTTTAAGCGACGACTTCTCTGTCGTGTATGTTGCCAATGGCTCGAATACTAACCTGCCATGGTTCTTCAAGATAAGCGCTATCTGGGGCGGTCATGAGGGCTCATTGCTGCTGTGGGTCTGGATTCAGGCTGTCTGGACATTAGCGGTTGCACTCAAGAGCAAAACGCTACCCCACGATATTGTCGGTCGTGTACTGGGTGTCATGGGAATGATCTCGGCAGGATTCCTGCTTTTCATCCTGTTTACCTCCAACCCGTTTGACCGTTTTCTGCCCGGCTTTCCGGCTGAGGGTGCCGATCTTAATCCGTTGCTGCAGGATTTTGGCCTGATTATTCACCCGCCCACGCTCTATATGGGCTATGTCGGTCTGTCGGTTGCTTTCTCCTTCGCCATTGCTGCACTGCTGAGCGGAAGACTGGATGCTGCCTGGGCACGCTGGTCACGCCCCTGGACAACGGTCGCCTGGGCGTTTCTGACCATTGGTATCGCTCTTGGAAGCTGGTGGGCCTATTACGAGCTTGGTTGGGGTGGCTGGTGGTTCTGGGATCCGGTAGAAAACGCTTCACTGCTGCCTTGGCTTGTGGCCACTGCATTGATCCACAGTCTGGCAGTGTCGGAAAAGCGTGGCGTATTCAAAAGCTGGACGGTGCTGCTTGCAATCGCTGCATTTTCACTGAGCCTGCTGGGTACCTTCCTGGTTCGCTCCGGGGTACTGACTTCGGTTCATGCCTTTGCAACAGATCCACAACGCGGGATGTTCATACTGGGTATGCTGATCGTAGTGATCGGTGGGTCTTTGTTGCTTTATGCGCTTCGGGCGGGATCGGTCAAGAGTGATTCGAGTTTTAGCCTGTTGTCGCGTGAAAGCCTGTTGCTGGTGAATAATGTTCTGCTGACTGTGGCTTGTGCCATGGTACTGATCGGCACGCTTTATCCGCTGGTGATGGATGCATTGAATCTGGGTAAAATCTCTGTCGGGCCTCCCTATTTCAATGCCCTGTTTGTGCCGCTGATGTCGATCATGGCTGTGTTTCTGGGTATCGCCACTGTCAGTCGCTGGAAACAGACCTCCGTATCCTTCCTGGTTTCGCAACTTTGGTTGCCAGCCGTGGCGGCGATACTGGCAGGGATTGCCACGCTTTGGTTATACAGCGGCGCATTGGACATCTGGGCTGGTATGGGGCTGGTACTGGCTTACTGGATTCTTTTCACGGGTATGCGTGATCTTTATAACCGTATACGTCATCGTCGAAATGTGTGGCAGGGGATGCGTCAGCAGTCGCGCAGTTTCTACGGCATGATTCTGGCCCATATCGGCGTTGCTATCATGATTGTCGGTGTGGTGATGGTGACCATTTTCGAAGAGCAGACTGATATGCGCATGGTGCCGGGCGACAGAATGACTTTTCGCGACTACACCTTCATCTTTGATGGCACACGTGAAGGGCAAGGCCCGAATTATACCTCCGATATGGGGCGTGTCCGAGTCTTGTATCAGGGCGAGCCCTATACAGAGATGTTCCCGGAAAAGCGTCTTTATACTGCACGCGGCATGGTCATGACTCAGGTGGCACTGCAGCCTGGATTATTCCGCGACCTCTACATTGCACTGGGCGAACAGCTTGAACCGGAAAGTGGTGCCTGGGCTGTCAGGCTCCAGTACAAGCCATTTGTACGCTGGCTCTGGCTGGGTGCCATCTTTATGGCAGTCGGAGGTGTGCTGGCAGCGGCTGATCCACGCTATCGCAAGCAGGCACGGCGTGATGCTGCTGCGGCCACAGTCTGAAGGAGGTTGTCTGGATGCGTAAGATTTTTTTGTTTATTCCGCTGCTCGCTTTTCTGGCGGTGGGTGTGTTTCTGTTTCGTGGCTTGTTCATGGATCCGACCAAGCTGCCTTCAGCGCTGATCGACAAACCCATGCCTGAGTTCAGCTTGCCGTCGCTGTATGAGCCAGAACAGATGTTAACAGCCGTCGATCTCAAGGGTGAGGTTGCGTTGCTTAACGTCTGGGCGACCTGGTGCCCGACCTGCCTGGAAGAGCATGGTCAGTTGAACAAGATAGCCAAAGAAGAAGGCGTCACCATCTATGGTCTGAATTACAAGGATGAACCAGATAAAGCGCTGAGCTGGCTGGAGCGTTACTATGACCCATACAAACTGGTGGTTGTGGATCAGGCGGGTTCGCTGGGTCTGGATATGGGGGTGTATGGTGCGCCTGAAACTTTCATACTGGATAGGCGCGGCGTGATTCGCTATCGCCATGTCGGGGCGGTGGATGAGGCCGTGTGGCAGAAACTGCGCAGCATGATGCAGCAGATTGAAAAGGAAGATGTCTGATGCGTTATCTGTTGCTGTCTGTATTGTTGATGTCGGGACTCGCGCTGGCTGCAATAGAAGGCTACGAGTTCAGTAGTTCAGAAAACGAAAGCCGCTTTCATAGCATGACGCATGAGCTGCGATGCCCGACTTGTCAGAACCAGAATATTGCAGACTCGGATGCACCCCTTGCAGCTGACCTGAGGCGCGAAGTACACCGCATGATCGAAGCCGGGGAGTCTGATCAGGATATCATCGACTTCATGGTGTTGCGTTTTGGTGATTTTGTACACTATCGCCCTCGTGTGACCAGTACGACCTGGTTCCTTTGGTATGGCCCCTATGTGTTGCTAGCTCTGGGTTTTCTGGCAGTTATTATTATCAGCCGCAAACGTCGCAGTCAACGCGTACCTCAGGAGGATGGCGCTGAAACAGTGGCCAGCGAAGCCGTGGTGGATGCCTCTGATACTGAAGCAGGTATGGAAGCCGCTCGATTGTCACCTCAGGAGCAGCAACAGCTGCAAAAACTACTGCAACAGGAACAGGATAAATGACATTACTCTGGGTTGGTATCGCGCTCCTGACATTGGTGGCGGTTGCGATAGTTTTCTGGCCACTGCTGCGCAATAGACATGCTCATCTGGAAACCTTGCAGCATGTGGATCGTAAAGCACAGAATATCGAAATTTTCAGAGAGCGACTGAGCGAACTGGAGCGAGAGCGTGATGCAGGGACTCTGGCCGAGCAGGAGTTTGGCGAGCTGAAGATTGAGCTGGAGCGGAACCTGTTATACGACGCAGCGGATCTGCAATTAACTCAATCCC
The DNA here is from genome assembly GCF_046271865.1 of Nitrincola salilacus. Lineage (NCBI taxonomy): Bacteria > Pseudomonadati > Pseudomonadota > Gammaproteobacteria > Oceanospirillales > Oceanospirillaceae > Nitrincola > Nitrincola salilacus. Next base: position 3,653,111 of record NZ_CP176580.1, on the reverse strand, counting down.
GCGTGCGGTTGGGTAAGCGCCAGTTGGTCGTCGTGACACTATTGGCACTCATGGTGCCTGTTCTGTCCTTCAGCCTGTACCAGCATCTGGGTCGGGCCGATGATCTGGCTGTGGCGATGCATCGTGCTGCATTTGACTCATCCTTCAGTGAAGGACCGACCTCTATAGAGGAGGCGATCGAGCGCCTGGAAACAGAGCTCGAGCGTAATCCGAATAATCCGGAAGGCTGGTATTTGCTGGCAACTACATTGATGAATATGAATGAGTTTGATCGTGCCGCTCAGAGCTTCCGTCAGGCGCTGGATTATCTGCCAGAAACTTCTGAAGAGTATCCGGGTGTAATGGGACAACTCAGTCAGGCGCTGTTCTTCGCGCGTGGCGGTAAGGTTGATGATCAGGTGCGGGATCAGATTGATGCAACTCTGGCACTGGATGTGAATGAAGTGACATCGCTTGGCTTGCTGGGTATAGACGCTTTTGAACAGGGACGTTATGAAGATGCGGCCGGCTACTGGGAACATGCACTGGCCTATGCTGAAGAGGGGCAGGCCAGTGTGTCGCTGCAGGCTGGCATTCAGCGTGCGCGCGAGCGTATGCAGCAGGGTCAGGAGCCAGAGCTTTTGCGGATCACGATTGAGGTGGCCCCGGAACTCATGACCGAAATACGCTCGGATCAAACAGTCTATGTTTTTGCACGACCAGTGGGAGGGCGTATGCCGGCAGCCGCCATGCGACTGCAGGTCGGACAACTGCCGACAACTGTGTCTTTCAATGATGGAATGGCGATGATGCCCGAGATGCGCCTGTCACAGTTCGAAGAGGTCGAAGTTGTTGCCCGGATCAGTCAGCAGGGAGTCCCTGAAGAACAGTCGGGTGACTTTAAAGGTAGCCTTGGCAATGTTAAAGTCAGCACTTCGGATGGAACTTACACGCTGGTGATTGATCAGCTAGTAGAGTAGGCTTCAATTTTTAAATTTTTATACTCAGACAGCAGAATACTCGGGATACAGTTACACCATGGAGATCAGTCTTCGCGAATGGCTTATAGTTGGCGGTATTCTCGTCATAGTGCTGATACTGTTTGATGGCTGGCGCCGTATCAACAGTAATCGTAACCGTTTGCGTATTGATATAGATCCGAATTTTTCCGACAGCGATGCAGCGGAGCCTGTCAGCCACTTCAATCCCGAGCTACCGAATGGTGGCGCACGCCCGCTGCGCAATGCTTCAGGTGTTGATCCCGAAGCAGAGCAGGAAGTTGCTGACGCGCCTGCAACTGACGGTTTCAAGCATACCAGGCTAGGTGCCATGGTGCAGCCTCAGGCACTGCGGCAAAAGATGGAGCCCTTGAGCGCTACATTGAAAGCCGCTTCCTCATCGGTTCTGGCCAAGGCTCAGGATAAACCGGTTGAGCATGACAGGATAGAGCCGGGCTTTGACTCAATGGGTGAATCCACGAACGATTTACCGGATGAACAGGATATCTTGCCGGGCCTTGAATCTCACCAGCGAGACTCCCATAGCGCCTCTGCCGAACTGGAAGCCTATGAAACAGATCTCCCATTGGATGATGTGCCTGTTCAGGATGAGTTTCTCCGGGATGAGCCTTATGAAAATGAGTATCAGGAAACGGCAGACGAGCCAAAAGAGCGCTGGATCTATTCCACCGATGAGATTCCCGAACCGGCACTGGACATTACAGTAGAGCCGGAAGCGCCACTTGAACATGCTGATGCACCGGTTGCAGAACTGGATGCTGAAGACGACAGTGATGCTTTCTTTTCCACTGAGCTTGATTATGATGACCCCGTTGATATTGTCGGCGAGGAGTTTTTGGATGAGTCGCTTTCGGAGGAGCAGCCTGACACGCTGCCAGCTTCTCTGGATGAGGAGCTGACTAGTCTGGAACAGGCCGAAGACCTCATCTCAACTGATCTTTATGAAAACGATCCTGAAGAGCTGTCTATTGAAGAGTTGTCTACTGAGGAGCTGCTTGAAGAGCTACCTGAAGATGCTCAGCCTGATGATGAGGCGATCGATTTGGCAGCTGCTTCGGCAGCATCAGAAGTGGTCGACGAGGAGTGGCGGCAAGATCTATCTGCCCCGGTCACGCATATTCAGGACACCCGTGCACTGCATGAGATGGACCCCCTGTTTGATGATATACCACCCTTACCACGGGCTTCTGCTCGCCAGGGTGTCTCTCAGCCACCGCAACAATCGCCTGCAAAAGCACCTGACGCACCTGCCCCTGTGCAAGAAGCTGCACAAGAGCCCAGGCAGCCGCAGCAGCCACCTGCCGATGCTGAACCAGCAAAGGGTCAGAATCTGGACCTGGATTTAGATCTGGATCAGCCCATCACCATGTTGTTGGATCGTTCACGTAACAAGCGAGCGGCGATGTCCGGCTCTGCTGCGCCAGCATCGGACAGCCTGGATGAGACGCCATTGGCGGCTGAGCCGAAAAGAAGCACACGTCCTGAACGTAAGAAGCCTCAGGCACCTTCTGCAGGTGCGATTCGTGATTTGTGGGCCGATCCGGAACCGAGCATCACATTACCGGGCTTTGATTTAGATCCCGAAGAGCCAGAGCTCATAAAGCCTGAAGCCGATTTTTCAGCACCAGTAGCTACTCCGAGCAGTACACCGCCTGTCGAGGAACCTCCGTTCTTTGCACAGGAGCCAGCTCCTGCACCCACTCCTGCACCCACTCCTGCACCCACTCCTGCACCCACTCCTGCACCAGAGCCAGAATCAACTGCTGTCTCTGATCTGGCAGGTCCACCGGTGCAAGAAAGCAAGCCAGCAAAAAAAGCGCTGAGTGACCTGCCCGAGCCTGAACACGTACTGGTGATTACCGTTGTTGGTAACAACAAGGAGCCCTTTACTGGCGCCATACTTCGCCGGATCGTTGAGGCCTGTGGTATGGAGCATGGTGATATGTCGATATTCCATCGCTTCGAAGGCGATGACGACAACAGCCCGGTTCAGTTCAGCATGGCCAATGCGGTCAACCCCGGCACATTTGATCTGGAGCATATGGATGAGATGGAGACACCCGCCGTGTCTTTCTTTATGTCGATGCTGGAGCCCCGTGAGCCGATGACAGCCTACGAATGCATGCTGGCAACCGCTGAAACACTGGCCAAGCATGTGGGTGGAGATCTGCTTGATGAAGATCGTTCCGTTATGCGCCCCCAGACCAAGGAACACTACCGTCAGCGTATCCGTGACTTTGAAATGGAAAATCGCAGACAGCAGCGTGTGCTCTAGTCCACCATAAAAAGTCACATTATGAATCCTGAAATCCGTATCCAGCAGTTACGTGATCAGATCAACGAGCATAATTATCGTTATTATGTGCTGGATGATCCGACCCTTCCCGATATCGAATATGACCGCCTGTTCATTGAGTTGCGTGAGCTGGAGGCGGCCCATCCCGAGTGGGTGAGTGATGACTCACCTACCCAGCGAGTCGGCGCGAAACCCGATAGTGGCTTTGCCGAAGTCCGGCACGAAATGCCAATGCTGTCACTGGATAACGCCTTTGCTGATCAGGATCTGACCGATTTTATCCGTCGGGTGCATGAGCGCCTGAAGCGACCTGCTGCAGAGGTGATTCAGTTCAGTTGTGAACCGAAGCTGGATGGCATCGCAATCAGTATTTTTTATGAGCAGGGTCGCCTGACTCGTGCCCTGACCCGTGGCGATGGTTACACCGGCGAAGATATCACCCTGAATGTGCGCACGGTGCGCAATGTGCCAGTCAGACTCAGAGGCGACGACTGGCCGGAGCGATTGGAAATCCGGGGTGAGATCTATATGCCGCGTGCCGGGTTTGAAAAGCTCAACGAGCGTGCGCGTGAAAAGGATGAAAAAACCTTCGTTAATCCGCGTAACGCTGCTGCCGGCAGTCTGCGTCAATTGGACCCGGCTATCACCGCATCGCGCCCTCTGGAACTCTGCGCCTACAGCACCGGTATTGTCGAGGGCGGCACACTGCCTGACAGCCACTACGAAACTCTCAAATTGCTGCAGCAGTGGGGGCTGCGCATCAATCCTGAGATGCGCTTGGTGGACGGGCTGGAAGGTTGCCTTGCCTACTACGAGCAACTGGCCAACAAGCGTGATGGCCTTGGCTATGATATCGATGGCATCGTGTACAAGGTCGATGACAAGCGCCTGCAGGAAACTTTGGGTTATGTGGCCCGCGCACCGCGCTGGGCGATTGCACGTAAATTCCCGGCACAGGAGGAGATTACCCGCCTCAATGCCGTGGAGTTTCAGGTTGGGCGCACCGGGGCGATTACGCCGGTTGCGCGCCTGGAGCCGGTGTTTGTCGGCGGCGTCACGGTCAGCAATGCCACGCTGCACAATATGGATGAGATCGCCCGACTGGATATCCGCGAAGGGGATCAGGTAATCGTGCACCGCGCCGGGGATGTGATTCCGAAGGTGGTGCGAGTGCTCACCGAGAAGCGCACGGGCGATGAAAAACCGATACAAGTGCCCAGCCATTGTCCGGTCTGCGGATCGGATGTCGAGCGGACGCAGTTGCAGCGCCACGGTAAAGGCAAGGTGCACAGCAGCGAAGGCTCTATCTACCGCTGTGTCGGTCGTCTGGTCTGCAGTGCGCAGCTGAAACAAGCGATCCTGCACTTCGTGTCGCGCCGTGCGCTGGATATCGAAGGCCTGGGCGAAAAGAACGTTGATCAACTGGTGGAGCGAAAGCTGGTGCGCTCACCTGCCGATCTGTTTTCTCTGACGGTCGAAGATTTCCTTCAACTGGACGGTTTCGCGCAGCTGTCATCAGAAAACCTCTACAACGCGATCCAGGCTCGCAAGCAGACCACACTGGCACGCTTTATCTTTGCACTCGGTATTCCCGAAGTGGGTGAAGAGACCGCCCGGACGCTTGCGACCAGCCTGGGATCGCTGCAACGGATACGCACGGCGTTGCCGGAACTGCTGACCTGGCTGCCGGATATCGGGAATGAGGTGGCTTTCTCCATCGCTCATTTCATGCAGGATGAGCATAACCGCCAGATCCTGGATAGCATGATTGAGCAGGGTATGGTGTTCGACGACGAAGGCGGCCTGTCACCGGCTCTGGTGGGGCAGATCAGCTTTGCGCAGTTGCTGATCAAGATGAGTATTCCCGGTGTGGCACAGACCGGCGCAGAGAATCTGGCCAACTATTTTACAACGCTGGAGGCTCTGCTTGAGGCAGATGCAGCCCGGCTCAGTCAGATACCCCGCTTCAGCGCAAAAGCACGCGCAGGCCTGCTGGAGTGTCTGGCAGACAAGGAGTGGTGCCGCTTGATTGGTGCACTGGAGCAGCAGTTAAGTGATTTTGGCATGCACTGGGAGTGTCAGGCCGAAGTTGCCGTGACGGAACAGCCACTCTCGGGCCAGACCTGGGTACTGACAGGCACGCTCGAAAGCATGACCCGCGATGAAGCCAAGGATCGCCTGGTGGCGCTGGGTGCCAAGGTCAGTGGTAGTGTCTCAAAGAATACCGATTGTGTTGTGGCAGGCCCCGGAGCGGGCTCTAAGCTCAGTAAAGCGGAACAGCTCGGCGTACGGGTAATGGATGAAGCCGGATTATTAGCCTTTCTGCAGGAAAAGAGCTAGGCACCCAACAGCGCGATAAGCTCTGTCTTACGTCTTATGCCCAGCTTCTGATAGGCGCGCTGGCGATAGGTCGATACCGATGTGGCCGACAGGTTGAGTGTCTGAGCGATGGTTTTCACAGGATGGGCACGAGCGATCATCTGGCACACCTGTGCTTCACGCTCCGACAGCGACGCCAACAACAGATGACGCTGCCCCTGCAGGTCGGAATTATCGCGCAGCTGCCGGATCAGCAGGGCGCTGACAATCGGTACCGCCTGCTTCAGGCGCTCCAGCTCCTGCTGGGTAAACAGCCCCTTTTCCGCAGAACGGTAGAAGTTGATATAGAACAGGTTGCCGCTCTCCTCATCGCGCACAGCGATCGCGAACTTTTCGTTCAATGCCGGATGATTGAAAAACGTCTGACGGTACACTGCCGGCAGTGAGCGGTGCAGTAGCACTTCGCAGGCATGTTCCCCCGGGTTATTCATCACCTCCGCGATCAACTGCTGCAGCAGACTATCCTCACGGAATTGCCCACCGGCATAAAGGCGAGCCAACTCCAGCCCCAGCTCCGGGTTGCTGCGATTATGCGCCAGACGACAGCGCATCTGATCCGCATCAGAATCGAGTTCAAACACCATAAACTGCTCAATCACGGCGATTTGCGACATCAACTGAAAGAAGCGAGGGAAAAAGCGGCCGCTGCCCAGCGCCTCAATGCAGGAGGCGATAACAAGGCTCTGTAGCTGATGATCAGCGCTCTTTATCGAGGTATTTGAAGGCATGGCAACATCATTGTCTGTGCGAGTCTTTCTGTCAACTGGCGTCATTATTGTCATAGTTTTACTAGGACATGCTCCAGAGATAAGAGTGTCTAAGGTAGAGGTACAAGAATAACCAACAGGATATCGAGGACACCTCTCATGCATCAGCCTGACACCTCACCGCGCCATTCAATTTACTATGACTACAAGGTCTACCCCTTCCAGCGCCCATCGGAGATGGATGACAAAAAGCTGCGCCACAAAGCAGTGATCGTCGGGGCCGGCCCGATCGGTATGATGACCGCTTTGAACCTTGCACAGCATGGGATCCCCAGCGTGGTGCTGGAGGCGGATAATCAGGTGTCTCACGGCAGTCGTGCCATCGTCTTTACCCGCCGTTCGATGGAGATACTGCAGCAGGTGGGCGTAACGGCCCGCATGCTGGAAAAGGCCCTGCCCTGGTCCAGAGGCAACTCCTTTTATCGTGGGCAATGTGTGTTTCGGATGGAGGCACCGGATACACCGGACAGTCGCTTTCGTCCCATGTACAACCTTCAGCAGCAGTATCTGGAGGAGTATATTCTGGATCAGGTGATGCACAGTGAACTGATCGAGATGCGCTGGGCCAGCAAAGTGATGGCCGTGGAGCAGGATGACAACTGCGTGCATCTGATGGTGGACACTCCCGAGGGCGAGTATCGCCTGACAAGCGACTGGCTGGTGGCGGCTGATGGCGCACGCTCCTTTGTCCGCAGTGCCCTGAATCAGCGGATGGAAGGCGCGAGCTATAGTGGCCAGTTTGTGATTGCGGATATCCGCATCGATCTGGATTTTCCGACCGAGCGCAGAGCCTATTTTGATCCCGAGTGGAATCCGGGCAATACCGTGCTGATGCACCGCGAGCCGGATAATATCTGGCGTATCGACTATCAGTTGCCGCAGGGTGAAACACCGGAGCAGGCTTTGTCGGAAGCGTCGCTGCATCAGCGGATCAATGCGCAGCTGAAAATGGTCGGTATCGATGCACCCTGGGAGCTGGACTGGTGTTCGGTCTACTCCGCCCGTACGCTGACACTGCCTGATTATCGCGTGGGGCGTGTGGTGTTTACCGGCGATGCCGCACATATTCTGCCGATTTTCGGCGTACGCGGTGCCAACACCGGGCTGCAGGACTGTCAGAATCTGGCCTGGAAGTTGGCGCTGCATATCAAGGGGGTGGCCGGCCTTGATCTGGTGGACAGCTACAGCCGGGAGCGGGTGCAGGCGGCCAGAGAGATTATCGATGAGGCTGGCAAAAGTACCCGCTTCATGACACCGCCGAGCAAGGGCTATCGCCTGTTGAGAGATGCGACCCTCTCCCTGTCCCTGCAGAAGGATTTCGTCGGCCCCTTGTTTCACTGGCGCACCTCTCGTGCACACAATTATCCCGATTCAAGTCTGAATACGGCAGCTGACAATGCGGTTTTTGCCAGTGGTCCGGCGAATGGCATGCCGCTGGAAAACATTCAGCTGAGCGAGAATGACTATCTCTTTGATCATCTGGATAACGCCTTTAATCTGCTTCTGTTCAATCTGACGCCAGTTCAGTTGGATCAGATGCAGACTCTGCAGGCAACGCTGCAGACTGAAGAGATCCCGATCAATCTTCTGCATGTCACCAGTCGCCCAGCCGAGCAGGCGGAGCCATCTGTCACGCGACTAGTGGATATCAGTGGTCATATGCGCAGTGCCTATGGTGCAGGTTCCGGCAGTGTTTATCTGGCAAGGCCGGATCATCATGTCGCGGCACGCTGGTTGTCACTGGATGTGGCAGCGGTAAAACAGGCGATAGACAACATTCTGAACAAAGCATGAGAGGTAAGATGATGAACAGCAATCTGAGACCACAGGAGCTGGAAAGCGTATATGACGCGCTGGCCGAATCCCTCGATCAGGCCGGTGAGCAGGATCGGCTGTACCTGGTCAAGGTCGCCTTGTGTCTGGCCAATCTGACCGGTGATGCGGACGCGGTATTGAACAGTTTCAGAGAGTGTCTTGAGGATCTGTAGTCGATAAAAGTAGTTTACAGTCAGGATGAAAGCCGAATCTGATTCAGGCCCAGCTTTCGATATGTGCGCTGTTGATCAGCAGGCGAATCAGGTCGGTGCGAGTAATGATTCCCTGCAGCTTGTCCCCCTGATCGATCACTGGAATGGCTGTGACAGGGTAATCAACAAAAATGGTTGCGATCTGTGGCAGTTCGGTTTCAGGAGCAGCCACGATCATGCGCTTTTGGAAAGTCACCGCAATGGTGACCGTCGAATCAGTGCCGTGATCGATGATCTCTTGTCTTGTGATCAGTCCCAGCGGTTTGTTTTCATCGGTTACCACAACCAGTTGGCTGATCTCATGTTCCTCCATTATGAGCCAGGCCTGGCGCAAATTGTTTTCCGGTGTGATGGTCTGAACCGGAGAGGTCATGATTTTACTGGCTGACAGAATGGGTATCGGCTTAGGTTTGCCGGCCTGAAGCGTTTCCTCATAGGCCTTTCCTGCATCCTTGCTGACTGCAGGCTGTTTTTTGCGGGCGTCCGGGTCTATGTGGAAGAAGTTATCGACATCTTCCGCCAGATGTTCTTCAGAACCAGGTATATGACGAGAGCGTCTGGTTTCTGTCAGACTCTCAACACTGCGATCCTGAAACAGCGATCTCACAGGGGTCTGTATCCGATATCCATGATCGTAGATTGCCAGTGCCATATTTGCCGCCTCCGCCTGTTACTATAACCTATATCGGCTATATCAGGAGAATCTTAAGCGCTAAAGTGTAAAACGTCTGTTTGTTTGATGCTTGAATGATCCAAAAGTTTAAGTGTGATTATAATTGGTTACGAATCAATTTTTTGATGATGAAACGTGCTGGGTGAACCAGGTCACTCATAGCGTTTTCAAGCGGCAGTGGTTCATCACAGATCTGGGCTGCAAGCAGTTCAGCGCTGATCGGGCAGGTGATCAAGCCTTTTGAACCATGGCCCGCGTTGATATAAAGCCCGTCATGGAAGCTTGCAGGGGTGCTGAAACGCCAGTTGGCGTCGTCACGCAACTTGCCATAGTGCTCGATAAAACTATCGAAAACCGGAGCAGGCCCGACAGCCGGCAGGTAATCCGGTGTGGTGCAGCGAAAGCCGACACGCCCCTCCTTAATGCTGGCCGTATTCAGTGCTGCAAAGCCGGGCAGAGCGGCAACAAGCTTCTCCAGATTTTCCTGCTGATCCTGAATAGTCAGTTTTGCGTCGTGATTATGCAGATTGAAGCTCGCACCAAAGCAGTAACGCCCATGCAAGGCGGGTGAAATATAACCATCACCACACACCACGGTCTTGATATGGGGGAGGCCAGGGGAGGCCTCGACATAACTGGTCTGGCCTCGTATCGGTTTCAGGGGGAGGTGGTGCAGTGGTTCAAACGCTGCCGCTTCTGCTGCCCCACAGACGACTACGACAGATGCTGAATACTGTGTTCTATTTGCTGTATCAAGCATCCATCCATCCTGGGTTCGATTAATGCGCTTAACCTCACAGCCGGTGATCAGCTCGATCTGCGGATGCTCAAGTAACCAGTGGCAGAAGGCCGGAGGCGAAACCCAGCCAGCAGATGGAAAGAACAGTCCACCAGCGCCGACTTCACTGCCGGCAATGGCGGTGGCTGTTGTCTGATCAACCCATTGCACCAGCTCAGCGCTGTAATGAGCCAACTCAATCAACTCCTGTTGCCGTTTGGCCTCCTTGTCGGTCAGTGCCAGTTGCAACACACCACATAAGGACACCATATCAGGGTGTGTGTGCATCAGAGGAGCCAGCAGACGTGTGACCTGTTGAAAGCCCGCCAGATGAAAATCGCTGTGAGCGGTGGGACGCGCCGAGAGCTTGGCATAGAGTGCTCCCTGAGGATTGCCTGATCCGGCCTGAGCAGGCTTATTCTGGCGCTCGAGTACCTTGACCCGTATCCCACGCTCTGCCAACGCGCGTGCCGTAGTGGCTCCGGCCAGACCTGCGCCAACGATAATCACCGCTTCAGGGCGCTCAGTTGGCTGTCGTGAGAACCAGATAGGCTGTTTCACAGAGAGTCCCCGCTTAATTTTTGCTGCATAACTTTTGTCAGTTAACTACTGCTGGGCTGTAATCAACGCATAGCGCGCAGTATAATGCCAGAAAGGATGATCAGGCTGAAGGTTCAGTTTGGAACAGAGGACGAAGTAATGACTGAACGGGCGTGGTATCTGGTGCAATGCAAGGCGGGGCAGACGGGGCGTGCAGACGAAAATCTGCGCAACCAGAACTATGAATGTTTTCTGCCGATGCTGGAAGTGGAGCGTATCAAACGCGGTCGGAGGACACGTGTTGCCGAGCCGCTGTTTCCCGGTTATGTGTTTGTCCATCTGGATAAAGTAGAGGATAACTGGGGGCCGATACGCTCAACTCGCGGCGTGTCACGTATTGTCTCTTTCAACGGTATGCCGCTTCCAATCAATGATGAAATTATTGAAGAGCTGGAATCGAGATCCCGGTTGTCAGACGCGCTTCCTGTTATACAGAAAGGTGATCGTATCCGCATTACGTCCGGCCCTTTCAAGGAGTTGGAAGCTATTTTCGACTCTTTTGACGGTGAACAGCGTGTCGTGATTTTACTTGAGCTGCTTCATACTCAACAGCGCCTGCACTTGCCGATAGATAGTGTGCTGAAAATATGAAAGCACTTATATGCTAAAGTACTTATATATGAAAACCCTGATTAAGAGTGCTTATATGACGGCCCTTACATGAAAGTTCTGGTCACAGGTGTTGCCGGATTCATCGGCTTTCATGTTGCGCGTGCCCTGCTTGAGCGAGGAGACGAGGTTATCGGTATCGATAATCTCAATGACTACTATGAGGTCTCACTCAAACATGCCCGTCTGAAAGAGCTTGAGCCCTATGGCCAGTTTCGTTTCAACAAGATGGATATTTCTGATCGAGCAACAGTTGCTGAACTTTTTGCACGCGAAAAACCTCAGCGAGTGGTACATCTGGCGGCCCAGGCAGGTGTCCGTTACTCGATCGAAAACCCACATGCCTATGGCGACAGCAACCTCACAGGCTTTCTGACGATTCTGGAGGGCTGTCGGCAACAACAGGTCGAACATCTGGTGTTTGCGTCCTCCAGCTCTGTTTATGGAGCTAATGAGACCATGCCTTTCAGCACAGCGGACAATGTGGATCATCCGGTATCGCTTTATGCCGCCACAAAAAAAGCCAATGAGCTGATGGCACACAGCTATAGTCATCTATATGGATTACCAACCACCGGGTTACGTTTTTTTACCGTATACGGCCCCTGGGGGCGTCCAGATATGTCGCCATTTTTGTTTGTCCGGGCTATTTTGTCCGGACAACCGCTGAAAGTATTCAACTATGGCCAGCATCGTCGGGATTTCACCTATATTGATGATATCGTAGAGGGTGTTATTCGCTGTCTTGATCGGATTCCATCCGGCAATACCAACTGGTCGGGTATGACACCTGATCCGGCGAGCAGCCGTGCCCCCTGGAAACTATACAATATTGGTAACAGCCAGCCGGTTGAGCTGCTGAGGTATATTGAACTTCTTGAGCAGGCGCTGGGTCGGACCACTCATAAAGAGTTGTTACCCTTGCAACCGGGTGATGTCGAACACACTTACGCCGATGTTACCGAATTGATCCGTGATACGGGTTATGCCCCTCAGGTATCGATAGAGGAGGGGATCACCCGCTTCGTTGCCTGGTATCGTGCTTTTTATACTGATTCAGTTTAAGGATTTTGAATGCTGCAGCTCCATGAAATCAGAATCGCTGTTATCGGCATGGGTTATGTCGGCCTGCCGTTGGCGGTCGAGTTTGGCAAGCAGTTGCCCACACTGGGATTTGATATCAATCAAGCACGGCTGACAGAGCTGGAGTCAGGTAATGATGCCACACTTGAAGTCACTGCTGAGGAACTGAAATCCTCCACACATCTGACATTCAGCGCCAACCCCGAGGCGCTGATGCAATGCAATGTGTTCATTGTAACCGTGCCGACTCCGATCAATGACAACAAGCAGCCTGATCTGACGCCGCTGCTGAAAGCTTCTGAAACCATCGGTGGGGCCCTGAAGCAGGGGGATATCGTCATCTACGAATCGACGGTTTATCCCGGTGCTACGGAAGAGGATTGCGTACCTGTGCTGGAACGTGTCTCCGGGCTGGTTTTCAATCAGGACTTTTATGTCGGTTACAGCCCGGAGCGGATCAATCCGGGGGATCGCCTGCATCGTGTCACCACTATTAAAAAAGTAACGTCCGGCTCCACGCCGGAAACGGCGGATCTGGTGGATGCGCTGTATCTGTCGATCATCACAGCCGGTACACATAAGGCGAGCAGTATCCGTGTTGCGGAAGCTGCCAAGGTGATCGAGAACACCCAGCGGGATCTGAATATTGCGCTGGTGAATGAGCTGGCGATCATTTTCAACCGGTTGGGGATCGATACACTGGAGGTGTTGGAGGCAGCGGGTACCAAGTGGAATTTCCTGCCCTTCCGGCCTGGGTTAGTGGGCGGTCACTGTATCGGGGTCGATCCCTATTATCTGACCCACAAGGCGCAAAGCGTCGGCTATATTCCCGACGTGATTCTGGCCGGGCGTCGCATCAACAGCCATATGGGGGCTTATGTTGCCGGTGAGATGATCAAGGCGATGCTGCGCAAACGTATTCATGTGCTGGGTAGTCGTATACTGATTCTGGGCCTGGCATTCAAGGAAAACTGCCCGGATCTGCGCAACACCAAAGTGGTGGATATCATCACCGCCCTGAAAGAGTTCGGAGCCGAGGTGGATGTGCATGACCCCTGGGTTTTGCTGGATGAGGCCAAAGAGGAGTATGGTGTTGTACCGGTAGCTGTACCGGCCTCTGGCAGTTATGACGGGATTATTATTGCCGTTGCACACGACACCTTTCGCCAGATGGGAGCTGAAGCGATCCATGCCTATGGCAAGGACGATCATGTGGTTTACGATCTTAAGTATGTGCTGGATAAGGCGGAGTCTGATATCAGGCTCTGATCAGAAAAATACGGAACGGCAGGTTTGCTCTGTTTTGGTGCAAAACGGGTCCGAAATGTGTACGAAAATTGAATTTCGGGCCAACAAATCGGATAATGCCGGACATTGAGTTTAAAAGGATTGCAGATGACCTCCCTCTGGGTGTTGATACCTATCATCACTGCGGCTTGCGTGCTGACTGCCATGATGCGTCGCTATGCGCTGTCACGCAGTTTGCTTGATATACCGAATGAACGAAGCTCTCATACAGTACCGACACCAAGAGGTGGAGGCATTGCGTTTGTTGCTGCTTTTTTTGGCTCTACTCTGCTTTTTGCAGCAACCGGTGTTGATCAGATGGGCTGGGGAATGTTACTGGCGCTGATTCTCGGAGGAGGCTTGATCGCCCTGATAGGTTTTCAGGATGACAGAATCTATATTCCGGTTCGATACCGCCTGTTGGTGCATTTTATAGCTGCAATCTGGGGTATCTACTGTTTGGGTGGTTTCCCGGATCTACCGTTCTTCGGGGTTGAGGTCAAGTTTGGTTGGGCTGGCTGGCTGTTTGCAGCTTTCTATATAGTCTGGCTATTGAACCTCTATAACTTCATGGATGGACTCGATGGATTGGCCAGCCTTGAAGCTGTCACCGTCTGTATTGGTGGCGCACTGGCCTATTGGGTGGCAATGACCAGTAGCGGACAGGCAGTCAGTATGACCGACAGCGCGATACTCCTGCCGCTCTTTCTGGCGGCATCAGTGCTTGGGTTTTTGCTCTGGAACTTTCCACCGGCAAAAATATTCATGGGCGACGTTGGAAGCGGCTTTCTCGGTTTCACCATCGGTATGCTGTCGTTGCATGCTGCCTGGATTGAACCGCAGTTGTTCTGGAGTTGGCTGATCCTGTTGGCTGTGTTTGTTGTGGATGCTACGTATACACTGCTGTGTCGCTTGGTCAGAGGGGAGCAGATCTATCGTGCTCACCGAACCCATGCTTTCCAGTATGCATCTCGGTTACTGGGTTCGCATCAGCAGGTGACGGTGAACGTCGCGCTGATCAATGTGATCTGGCTGATGCCAATGGCGTTACTGGTGGCAATAGGGCGCATGGATGGGGCGCTTGGTGTGTTGATCGCCTACCTTCCATTGCTGCTGCTGGCTGTTAAACTCAAGGCCGGGCAACCGGAAACTATCGTGGTTGCTGATCTGGCGCGTGTCAGAAGATAATCCGCATCGACAGATCAATCGCCCGGCAGTGTTTGGTCAGGGCACCTATCGAGATAAAATCCACCCCGGTTTCAGCAAAGCTCAGAAGTGTCTCATCGGTGATATTGCCTGAGGCTTCCAGCTTTGCCCTGCCTGCTGTCAGTTTGACCGCTTCGCGCATCTGATCGGGTGTGAAATTATCCAGCATGATGATATCGGCATTCGCATTCAACGCTTCCTGCAATTGCTCCATGCTCTCTACTTCCACTTCAACCGGCTTGCCGGGGTGAAGGGTCTGAGCAGTTTTGATGGCCGGGGTGATGCCTCCACAAGCCATGATATGGTTTTCTTTGATCAGAAATGCATCATACAGACCAATGCGGTGGTTATGACACCCGCCACAGCTGACGGCGTACTTCTGTGCCAGCCTCAGCCCCGGTAGTGTTTTGCGCGTATCCAGCAGCCTCACTCCTGTCGTGGCAACACGCTGTGCATAGCGGTAACTGGTGGTAGCAGTACCCGACAGCGTCTGCAAAAAGTTAAGCGCGGTACGTTCTGCCGTCAGCAGTGATCTGGCTGAGCCTGACATGGCGAAGAGCAACCCACCTGGTTCGACCTGATCACCATCTTTGACATGCCATGTCAGCTCGACACTCGGGTCGACCTGATGAAACACTTCATCCACCCAAGCAGCACCGCTGATCACCGCAAACTCGCGGCTGATCACCCGGGCTTTAGCCTGAGTGTCGGCAGCTATCAAATCGGCAGTGATATCACCCGTGCCGACATCCTCCTGGAGTGCATTCAGGACATTTTCTTTAATGGTTGGGTACAGAGTAGTCAGATCCAGCATGCCGGTGTGTCATTCAGTTGCTATAGTAGAGCGCAGTTTAATGGAAAATCGTTTCCTGTCACAGCGGAGCAGAGTATTGAATAGGTATTTCAGCCTTGAGGAGCATCTTTTGGCACCGGCAGAGCAGGAGGCATCGCCGAACTACAATGAGCGACCAGTCGGTGAAATCTCGCTGTTGGTAATCCATAACATCAGCCTGCCACCGGGCGAGTTTGGCGCAGGCTACATCACGGATCTCTTTTGTAATCGACTTGATCCTGATGCACACTCCTATTTTGCCGAGATAGCACATCTGCAGGTATCGGCTCATCTGCTGATCACCCGTACCGGCCGCGTGATTCAATATGTGCCCTTCGATAAGCGAGCCTGGCATGCTGGCGCTTCCTGTTTTGAAGGGCGTGAGAACTGCAACGACTTCTCCATCGGTATCGAGTTGGAGGGTACGGATGATACCCCCTACACCTCAGAACAATACGATGTGCTCAGCGCCGTGACTCGTGTGCTGATGCAGACCTACCCCGCGATTACAACAAAACGAATTACCGGACACTGCGACATCGCACCCGGCCGCAAAACCGACCCCGGCCCAACCTTTGACTGGCCGCGCTTTCTTGATTCCCTTGAATCGATGCCGTGAAGAAATTCGAGATGGGGTGCTTTCTGTCTCAGTATGAATTAATTGCGGCATAATATGCCAAAAATTAACAATTTATACCTATAAATGGCACAAATTCGCCTCTGGAATCACGTTATTCTGAATGGCATAACCACTGTGGCTCAGTTCACAGCGCCAGATAACAAGATAAAGAGAGCGAATCATGTCTGCAAAAAAAGATCTGTCCTTCTCGACCCGTGCTATCCACAGTGGCTACGATGCCAGCGACAGTCAGGGGAGTCTGACACCACCTCTCTACCTGACCTCTACCTTCTCTTTCGACAATGTTGAGCAGGGAGCTGCACGTTTTGCCGGTGAGGAAGCGGGTCATTTCTATAGCCGTATATCCAACCCGACCCAGGAGCTGCTGGAGACGCGTCTGGCAGATCTGGAGGAGGGTGATGCAGCTCTGGCTACAGCGTCTGGCATGGGTGCTATCAGCGCAACACTATGGACCCTGCTGTCGCCGGGTGATCGGGTTGTGGCGGATATCACGCTTTATGGCTGTACCTTCGCGTTTCTGCGTCACTCATTAGAGCGCTTCGGTATCGAGATTGTTTTTGTAGACTGCACCGATCTCAAGGCGGTATCTGCTGCTCTGACTCAGAACACGCGCGTCGTCTACTTCGAGACCCCGGTCAATCCCAATATGCGCCTGACCGATATCCGTGCCATCAGCGAGCTGGTGCATGGCTATGATCCTGATATCAAAGTGATGGTCGACAGCACCTACTGCACACCTGCACTGCAAAAACCACTGACACTGGGGGCGGACCTTGTGGTTCACTCCGCCACCAAATATCTGGGTGGGCATGGCGATCTGATCGCTGGTGCCGTGATCGGTAAGGGGGATCTGATTCAGCGTATCCGTCTTGAAGGGCTCAAGGATATGACCGGTGCGGTTATCTCGCCCTTCACCGCGTTTCTGGTGATGCGTGGCCTGAAAACATTGGAACTGCGGATGCAGCGGCACAGTACCAGTGCCACCTGGCTGGCAGAAAAACTGCAGGATCACAAGGCGGTTGAAATAGTGTACTACCCTGGCCTGGCCTCCAACCCCTATCATGAACTGTGCAAGCAGCAGATGAGCCAGTCGGGCGGTATGATCGCTTTTGAACTCAAAGGTGGCTATACCCAGAGCGTGCGCTTCATGAACAGCCTTCAACTGATTAAACGCGCCGTCAGTCTTGGGGATGCCGAAACACTATGCCAGCATCCGGCGAGCATGACTCACTCCACCTATACTCCAGAAGAGCGTGCCGCACACGGCATCTCCGAGAGCCTGATCCGTCTGTCAGTCGGGTTGGAGGATGCTGGTGATATTCTGGCAGATATCGAACAGGCACTGCAGCAGGCGATGATGTAACCCTTTACAGTCTGCCGACAAAACAGTCCTGGCCCTGTGACTTCAAACGTTCGCACTCAACGTTGGCTAAGCGGATGTCGTTGAAGGGGCCGAGTTGCAGGCGGTAGACATTACGACCATTGTTGCGCGTCGAGAGGTTGATGAAGGGGGTGATACCCTCAGGAAGTTGATGACCATAGCGTTGCTGCCACTGTACTTGGGCTTTGTTGGCTGAGGCTTCATCCATCAGTGCGGCAACCTGCACATAGTGTCCGGTGCCTGGAGATGGTGCGCTATCGTTGTAAGTCTGTTTAACGATCTCTACTGAGGTATGTTCAGCGTCCACTGCAACTGAATCGTCTTCCCCCTCGGTGGCGGCCAATAAGGTTCTGCTGAGTTGCTGTGCTTCACGTTGTTGCTGCGGTGTCAGCAACCTGGACATTTCGCTCCGTATCGACAGTGCTTCCGGCAAGGCCTGCTCAGCAGCCAGTTGCAACCATGCAAAGGCACGTAGTTTATCGTGCCCCAGCGCAGCATCCTGATGGTAAAGAAGGGCCAACAGATATTGTGCGCGTGCATCGCCTTGTAGTGCTGCCTTGTACCACCAATCGTATGCGGCCTGAGTGCGTGGCGAGTCATCAAACGCAAGGTAGTAGAGCGCGCCCAAGTCCAGTTGTGCGGCGAGATTGCCAGCCTCGGCCGCTGCCAACAGGTCTTGTTCTGTCTGAGACGGGTTTGGTTCATTAGTATATGTATCGATCTGCGCCTGGGTGTGACTACTCGCGATTGATATGAACAGAGTCAACAGCAGCGGGATTAAACGTTGGAAATGGGTCATTCAGTACCTCTGAAAAAATGGACTTTCAACTGAATTCAAATACTTGTTGATGCCTGGTCGAAGTGGGTTGGATCGTTTGAAGTGATTTACCCGACTGAGTAAATAGGTTAGATTGCCTGCAGATATCAGTTTACAGCAGGAACATTACCTTGAGCACTTCCAGTCTGATCAGACCCAGAAACCTGCGCTTTGACTTGCCTGAGAGTCATCAGCGGGACTGGTTTGAGCAAGATGCAGTCAAGACAATTTATTGTGATGCTCTTTCCCTGTTATTTCCAGAGGGAGAGCGTTTTTTTATCAGATCGGTCAAGCATTATGTGAACAAGCTGGACAACACCAAGCTGCGGCAAGATATCGAGGATTTTTGCATTCAGGAGGCCTATCATACCCGTGAGCATGAAGCCTACAATCAGCTTCTGGCAGAAAGTGGCTATGATGTCGAAAAAATGGAAGCGCGAGTTAAGCATGCTCTCGCGCGCCTGAAAAAACCACTGTCCAAGTTGGCTTTCACGGTCGCTGTCGAACACCTTACCTCTACTTTGTCATACATGATTTTGAGTGATCCACGTCTGCTTGAGCGATCTACCCCCGCTTACCGCGACCTCTGGATCTGGCACGCCATCGAAGAAACAGAGCATAAAGGGGTGGCGTATGACCTTTTTCTGGAGGTGACTCGGGAGCTGTCACCCTGGAAGCGGTATATGTTTCGTTGCTCCATGATGCAAGTGGTGACAATCGAGCTTCATCGTGTTCAGTTTGCTAATTATCGGGATATGTTGAAGACAGCTGGATACAAAATAGGCGCTCTCACCTGGTTGCGTGCTTTTTCTCTGTTGTTTGTTCGTCCTGGCTACTATCGACGTGCTCTTGGATACTACCTGCGATTCTACTTACCAGGTTTTCATCCTTGGAAAAATGATGATGGAGCGCTTTTGAGTGCAGCTCGCGAGCGGTTTGAAGCTCAATCTTCGACACATGAACAGAGGGTGTCTGATGCTGGATAAAGCATTCAAGCGGTTCCTGAGTTCAATCAATCAGGGAAGTGCGCCAGCCTGGTTGCAAAAAGGTCTGTGGAAGGGCTGGTATAGTTTACTGGCAAGGCGCTGGCGTGATGACGGCTGGACATTCATGAACTACGGATGGGTGCCGCCTGATGAACAGCCGCAGATCGAGCTGACGCCACAGGATGAGCCTGATCGCTATTTTATCGGCCCCTATTTTCTCTTGGCCCAACTCACAGAGCTGGAAGGTAAATCCGTGCTGGAAGTTGGTTCCGGGCGAGGTGGCGGTGCTTCTTACCTGGCGCGTTATCATCAACCGCTTCATGTGATTGGTGTGGATTACTCAGGAGCGGCAGTCGACCTCTGCCGACGCCTGCATGCTCAGGTTGGGCAACTGAGTTTTCAACAAGGTGATGCGGAAAACCTGCCTTTTGATGATGCCAGTTTCGATATACTGCTCAATGTGGAATCCTCACATTGCTACGGTAATATGGCGCGGTTTGTATCTGAGGCAGCCCGGGTTCTCAGGCCTGGAGGCAAATTTGGCTGGGTGGATCTGCGTGGGCCCGATATGATGACTACAACCGAACAGGCGTTTACGCACCCAGCACTCAAACTGCTTCACGAGCAGGATATAACCGCTCAGGTCGTCAAAGCACTGGATGCCGCAAGTGAGCGTAAAGCCACTGCAATCAATCGTCTCAAAGTGGGTGGCGAACTGCTCCGCCAGTTTTCAGCGATGCCGGGGTCTGCGCTGCACAAGGGGCTGAAATCTGGGCGTGTTCGTTATCTGTGCCGTATCTATGAGCGATCCTGACAGTGGCGGGTAAAAACCGGATACGCATCACAGTTTTTCTAACCTCTCTTCTGCTATTGCTATTGGCTCTGCTACTCAGCATTGCGGGCTATCTGATGCCCGGAAAGGCAATCAGTGGACAGATTATTCCTTTGTGGATACCGCTGGGTATCGTTTTGACGGCAACATTGCACTATGGCAGGTCGTTGTTGCCAAGCCGAAAAGAGAGAAAAACAGATAAGCGGTTTCGATTGGCATTGCAGCTCGGTGCGGTGCTGCTCAGTGTGGTTGGTTTGAATCAGCTTTACATGAAGCATCTGGATGAGCAGGTGGGGCGTGCATTTCAACAGGATGTCAAAGTGCTGGATGCCCAGATTCAGGCGATCGTACAGCAAAATCTGGCTGAGCTGGCCAGTCTTGAACAACTGGTTATGCCAGGGAAACAGGTTGATCCCGCTGAGTTCAGGCAGGCGGTGCTGAGGCTTCAGGCCAGTAATGCCTCGGTTCTGGCCTATTCCTGGGATCCCATTGTGCCGCGCGATGAGCTGGGTCTTTTTGAACGCAGAACACGGCGATTACTGGAGGACCCAGGCTATGCGGTTTATGGTGAATCGATCGAGCCGGATGATCCGATTATTCCCGTGCAGTTTGTAGAGCCGCAGGAGCACAATCGCCCGGCGTTGGGCTTTAATCTGCTGTCGATTGAGGATCGGCGCAACTGGGTCATGCTGGCGCAGTCTCTGGGGCGGCCGGTCGTGACCCAGATTCTGAATCTGACACAGGCCCCCGATGAACCGGGGCTGCTGATTCTGCATCCGGTCTATACCCTTGTGGAGCCGAGTCATCTGCTGATGGGCAACAAGCAGCTCTCTGGTTATATGGTTGGGGTATTCACCGTACAGCGTATGTTTGATGCGGCATTGAAGCGTGCCGGGATACAGAATATTGAGTTCAGTCTGTATGAGCAGCATGCACCGGATCCTTTCTTCCAGACGCTCGGCAGCGTGGCGCAACAAGGGGCCAGCGACGAAGCACTTTTCGATGTGGAGTTTGCTCAACAGATTTGGCGTATACGTGCAATTGCCGGTCCTGAGTACCGAGCGCAGCATCCTGTCAGCAGTGCCAAGTTGATGCAGACACTGCTGGTCCTGGTAGGCTGCCTCGGCGGGCTTTTGATTCTGGGAATGCATGATCGTGAACGCTTGCTGCTGGAACAGGTCAAGCGACAGACGCGAAGCCTGGCTTATCAGGCAAGGCATGATGATCTCACCGGGCTACCCAATCGCTTGAGGCTGACCGAGCGGGTTCGTGAGCGGCTCACAATTGAGCGGGGTGTGGCGTTCAGTGTACTATTCATAGACCTTGACCGCTTCAAGATGATCAATGACAGCTTGGGGCATCAGGTCGGGGATCAACTGCTCAAGCAGATGTCTGCCCATCTGCAGCTCAAGCTAGCCGATGGCTGCGAACTGTTCAGAACTGGCGGTGATGAGTTTATTTTGCTGGTCAGTGGGCCGCATGAGCAAGTTTATGTCGAAGCGGAACGCTTCATCTATCTCTGTGCTTTGCCCCTGCAGGTGGATCATCACAATCTACAGGTCACGGCCAGTATCGGTATCAGCCACTACCCGGAACATGGCGAGGACCTCGATACGCTTATCAAACATGCCGATACCGCCATGTATCGCGCCAAGGCTCGGGGTAAAAACTGCTTCGAAGTCTATGACACGGTATTGACTGATGCAGCAGTTGAGGCGTTCCAACTTGAGCAGGATCTGCGGGTAGCGCTGCAAGAAAAACAGCTGATACTGCATTATCAACCTCAATATTCCCTGCAAGATCAATCGATTTGCGGCCTTGAAGCGCTGGTGCGTTGGCAGCATCCTGAGAAGGGCTTGTTGCCGCCGGGCCAGTTTATTCCGCTGGCAGAAGAAACCAATCTTATCATGCAGCTTGGATGGCAGGTGATAGAGATGGCGTGTGAGCAGATTCTGGCCTGGCAGGAAGAGGGGTTGGAACTACCCCCCGTCGCGGTCAACATCTCGCCCCCGCAATTGTTGGAGGTGGATTTCATTCAGCATATCAACTTGATTGTTGATCGCTATCGTGTGCCTCGAGGATTGCTGGAGTTGGAAATTACGGAGAGCTTGATCCTGCAGGATCCTGATATGTCGATCGACCTGCTGGGGCAACTCAGGCAGGCGGGTTATCGGTTGGCACTGGATGATTTTGGCACCGGTTACTCCTCATTAAGCCGTTTGAAGCAGCTCCCGTTGGACCGCCTGAAAATTGATTACAGCTTTACGCGGGATATTGGCAAAAATCCCAAGGATGAGGCGGTCATTCTGACAGTGATCGCTCTGGGACGCAGTTTGAATATTGAGGTGCTGGCCGAGGGTGTAGAAACAGAAGAGCAGTTACAGTTCCTGCAAAAACAGGGGTGTGACAGTGTGCAGGGATTCTTGCTTAGCCGACCGACCACTGCAGATAAATGTGCTATCATGCTCGGTCTGGGGCAGTCAGTGGATGCTTCATAGTGCAGGCCGTAAGCTGTTTGAAGTAAGGAAAACTGTGCAGTGAGTCAGGTGAGACGTTCTTTTTTGCTGCTTCAAGGTGTATCTTCCCCTTTTTTTGCACGCCTGGCTGACCATCTCAAAGCACAGGGGCATCATGTCTACAAAATCAATTTCAATGCCGGTGACTGGTGTTTCTGGACGCCTCGCAGCTCCCATTCCCACCGCGGTACGCTTGCTTCTCTGCCGCAGTTGATCGAGCATATCTGGAATAAGCACGAGATTACTGACCAGATACTCTTTGGTGACAGGCGCCCAGTGCATCGTTATGCAGTAGACAAGGCGGAACACTGTGGCATCAGGACACATGTTTTCGAGGAGGGGTACTTCAGGCCTTACTGGGTAACGCTTGAACGTGAGGGTGTGAATGGTCACTCTCTTTTGCCTCGCGATCCGGTCTGGTTTCGACTGGCCGCCGATGTGGTTCCATCGGAGCGACCATATCAACGTTTCCGCTCTCCGTTCAGAAAACGCGCTGTCAATGATGTGCTGTATCATCTGCCGGGCTTGATCAATCCACTCCTCTATCCGGGATATCGCACACATGCATTGGAGAGCGCACCGCAGGAGTATGCTGGTTTCCTGGCTCGTTTTGCCCGAGAGGGGTACTGGAAGAAGCGCGACAAAAAAAGGATCGACAGACTGCTGACATCGTCTGATCCTTTTTTCCTGTTGCCTCTTCAGCTTAACTCAGATGCTCAGATCCGCGATCATTCGCGATTTACCTCCATGCAGGAAGTCATAGAACTGGTCATGAGCTCGTTCGCAAAACATGCGCCATCGGAAACTCGGTTATTGATTAAAAACCATCCGCTGGACTACGCCTTCAACCACTACCCTGATCTGATTTCCAAGCTCAGTCGTTTTTATGGCATTGAGGGCAGAGTCGTATATGTTGAAACGGGAGACTTGAATCAGATTCTGCCCAGAGCTGCAGGCTGTGTCACTGTCAACAGCACGGCAGGTATGGTTGCGCTTGAGCACTCATGTCCGGTAAAAGCATTGAGTGATCCGATCTACAACATGCCGGGATTAGCGTTCCAGGGTACGCTGGATGAGTTCTGGGTCGACGCTGATTTTATTGATACTGAACTGTTCGCTGATTTTTGCTCAGTCACCTTCTACGCCACTCAGGTTAATGGTGGTTTCTATTGCAGCGAAGGCATAAATATTGCCGTGAATAATGTTGATAAAATCTTAACTTCTGCGATTTCACCACTTGAAGAACTATTGCAATTGACGGGGGTCTGAGTGACGAGGAATAGACAGCAGCCTGGCACAGTGCTTATTACAGGTGCGACCGGAGCGATAGGTGGTGCATTGGCAAGACATTATGCTGCATCAGGTGCCACGCTCTATCTTCAAGGGCGCAATGAGGCTGTGCTTCAGTCTATCAGTCGAGAATGTCAGCAACTGGGCGCCAGGGTAGAGGTGTTTGTGCTGGACCTTTCCGATCAGTTACAGCTGTTCGATTGGCTGGAGACGCTTAAGCAGATGGCTTTGCCAGATCTGGTCTTTGCCAATGCGGGGATGAACATCAATACGGGCCCTGATAATCAGGGTGAGTCATGGCAGGCAATGGATAAACTGCTGGATCTGAATGTGAAATCAACAATGGCACTGATCCATCATATGGCGCTGTTGATGCGGCAGCGTGGTTCAGGTCAGTTGGTGCTGATCAGTTCACTCGCAGCCTGGTTCGGTCTACCGGTTACGCCCAGCTACAGTGCCAGTAAAGCGGCTGTAAAAGCCTATGGTGAAGGGCTTCGCGGCTGGCTGGCGGGCAGTGGGGTAGGCGTGAGTGTGGTCATGCCCGGCTATATTCAGTCCGATATGTGTGAGGCCATGCCCGGCCCGAAGCCGTTTATGCTGACCCCAGCACAAGCTGTACAGCGTATCTCAAAAGGTGTTGCCCGTAACAGGCCCCGGATCGTATTTCCTTGGTTGCTGGGTTATGGCTGCTGGTGGTTAACGGTTCTGCCGCCCGGACTGTCGCAGTGGATTCTGCAAAAGCTGGATTATACTCCGCACAAGCCTGGAGTCTGAATGCTGCTATTGATTGAACTGCTGGTACCTCTGTGTTGCTTGTTGTTGGGCGCCACATTGCTGGAACTGAAAATCAAGCCGGGCGTACCATCCTGGCAGGCAAGGCCACTATCGAGCTGGTGGGTGCATCTTGGCTGCGTGACGCTTTTCTACTGCCTCTATCTGCTGGTCTCACAGCGTCCCTGGTTCGCCGCATCCGGGGTGTTGGCGCTCTACTTTATCCTGCTGATGGTCAATAACGTTAAATTCGACTCGCTTAAAGAGCCGTTTGTGCATCAGGATTTCGAGTATTTCACAGACGCAATTCGACACCCTCGCCTGTATCTGCCGTTCTTTGGGGTGGCCAGAACACTGCTTGGTGTATTGGTATCACTCTTGGTTGTCGGTGCTGCGATATGGGTTGAACCCTCACTGTCGGCCTCTTTTCAGCTGCTACACTGGCTGGGAGTGGTTGGAGTGCTGCTCATAGTGGCGCTGGTGATGACGCTGTATGCCTGCCGTTATCTGCCCGAGATGCGAGTCCGGCCTGCCGAGGATCTGGCGAGGATCGGCTTTTTGCCCATGCTGTGTGCCTATATCCGTCTGGCATGCAGGCCGATGAAAATTGATCGGCCTACGCGCCTGGAGCAGGCAGCTCAACCCCTGCTACAGTCAGGGAGCAGTCCTGGAGCGGAGAAAAAATCCCTGCCTGATCTTATCGTGGTTCAGAGTGAATCCTTTTTTGATCCCAGGGTCGCCTATCCCTTCATTCGCTCGGATGTACTGGCAAATTTTGACCAGGCATGCCTTGCGTCTGTGCAGTATGGTGAACTGACTGTTCCGGCATGGGGGGCAAATACGGTCAGAACCGAATGTGCGTTCCTGACCGGTCTGACTGAGCAGGAGCTCGGCATACACCGGTTCAATCCTTATCGCCAGCTCCTCAAACAGCCGGATCTGCCCAATCTGGCAGGATTGCTGAAGCAAGCGGGCTATCAGACAATCTGTATACACCCCTATCCCCAGAGTTTTTACCAGCGTGACCAGGTATTTAAACATCTCGGTTTTGATCAGTTTATTGATATCCGCAATTTTGAAGCAGATGAGTATTGTGGTCAGTATATCGGTGATCAGGCTGTGATGGATCGGGTTGAGGCTCTGATGTCAGAGCCTGCTGCTCAGCCGCGATTCATTTTTGTCATCACGATGGAGAATCATGGGCCGTTGCATCTGGAAAAACCACTGCCAGGCAGTAAAGGTCTTTTTTATCAAACAGAAGCGCCACCAGAGTGCGAGGATTTGACGGTGTATCTGCAGCATCTCAAAAATGCAGATAACATGATTGCGCGTCTGACCGCTCTTCAGAAGGCATCTTTCAGGCCTTGTGTGGTGGGCTGGTACGGAGATCATGTGCCGATTATGCCTGATTTGTACGGTCGCTATGGTGAACCCAATGGGGGAACTTGTTATTATATCAACACGGCTCATTCCGAAGGTTTCAAACAAACCATCAAACCGATTGATATGAGTGCTTTCACAACAGAACTGCTGCGGTACGTGGTGTGTGAATAATTTTTTAGTGTGACTCATCTGGCTGAATCAAGAGATGAGTACTTAGTCATTGTTTTAATGGATGCAAGATTGGTTATTCATGGATAAAACTGTAGCAATTATCGGTTATTCATTCAGGTTTCCCGGTACATCACAAGCCAGATTCTGGCAGGATCTACTGGATAAAAGGGATCTGGTTACAGAAGTGGCGGATGATCGCTGGGCCAAAGAAACTCTGTTGCATCCCGACAAGCGTCACGCCGGTACCAGTTACAGCTTTGCGGCAGGCAGTCTTGGTGATATTTCCGGGTTTGATGCTGGCTTTTTTGGCCTGTCCCCCCGTGAACTGACACATATGGACCCTCAGCAACGGATGTTGTTGGAAATGAGCTGGGAAGCAATCGAATCTGCCAATATGCCTCCATCGCAACTCCGTGGCAGCCGTTGTGGCGTCTATATCGGAATTGCCAGTGGTGATTACGGGTATCGCTATTCTGATGACTTCAGCGCAATCGATGCCAATACGGCAACGGGTACCTCGCCCAGCATAGCGGCAAACAGAATATCCTTCATGTTTGATCTTCACGGACCAAGCATGGCCATGGATACCGCTTGCTCCTCATCCATGATTGCATTCCATCAGGCCTGCCGGGCAATTCAAAGTGGCGAGATCTCAACGGCCCTGACAGGGGGCATCAGTCTGCATGCTCATCCGATCGGCTTTTTGATGTTTTCCAAAGCCACCATGCTGTCACCGACAGGCCGCTGTCAGGTGTTTGATGCCGATGGCGATGGATATGTCCGTTCAGAGGGTGGTGGAGTCTTTCTACTCAAATGCTACGAACAGGCGTTAGCCGATGGCGATCCGATCCTTGCAATTGTTGCCGGCTCCGCTGCTAATGCTGATGGCAGCAAATCAGGGCTGACGATCCCGAATGCCGATGCACAGGTCGCGTTGATGGAGCAGGTTTATGCCAAAGCAGGCATCAGTGCTGACGACATCACCTATCTTGAGGCTCACGGTACGGGCACCCCGGTCGGTGATCCAATTGAGACGCGTGCGATAGGTCTTGCACTGGCGCAAAAGCGTTCAAAGCCGCTACCTATTGGCTCCATTAAAAGTAATCTGGGACATCTGGAAACGGCATCAGGTGTCGCGGGGCTTGCCAAGGCACTACTCAGTATCCGGAATCGTACGATTCCAGCAACCATCAGCATGAAAACGCCAAACCCCAATATCCTGTTTGATGACTGGAATATCCGGGTTGTGACAGACACGCAACCCTTGTCTGAATCCGGCGTCCTGACCATAGGGGTTAACTCCTTCGGGTTTGGTGGAGCAAATGCGCATGTCATTCTGCAGTCTCCTCCGGAAACGGTCACACAAAATGCGCCATGCCAGACCTGTCAGCCAGATAGGCTGGCGGGCGCAAAGCTTCCGATCAGGATAACGGCTCGCTCACCAGAGGCGTTGAAGGCGCAGGTGCTAGCCTTATCGGATTTTCTGGCCAACAGCGAAGATGAGCTTTACAACATCGCCTGGTCGACCATGTTCCGTCGTGAACATCACCCGCATGGCCTTCTTATCTTTTCAGACAGCAAGCAGAGCTGTCGCGAACAGTTGCAGGAATTTGTTGAGAAGGGTGAGGCAGGGCAGGTTTATCGTGGCGATAAAGTCGAGTCTGCCCAAGGGCCCATCTTTGTCTACTCAGGTAATGGGTGTCAGTGGGAAACAATGGGGCGGACACTGCTGGAGCAGTCTGAAATTTTCCGCCGGGCGGTAGTTTCTGTCGATCAGATTTTCCAGCAGCACGCTGGTTTTTCACTGGTAAAAGAGATTCAAGGTGAAAATGGAGCGGGTCGCTTCGAACGTACAGAAATAGCACAGCCCGCCCTGTTTGCATTACAAGTAGGTATTACAGAACTGTTACGCTCGCAGGGTGTGCAGCCAGTATCGGTAATCGGACACAGCGTGGGTGAAGTAGCTGCAGCCTGGGCTTCTGGTGCACTGAGTCTGGAACAAGCCGTCAAGGTGATCTTCTACCGTAGCTATCATCAGGGCAAAACGGCCGGTCAGGGTCAGATGACAGCAGTAGCATTGCCAGTAGATGAGATAATGCACTGGCTGGAGCAATCAGAATACAGGCAGATCAGCCTTGCCGGTATCAATAGCCATCGCGGGGTCACTCTGGCTGGCGATGCGGATCTTTTGACAGCGCTTGAATCTGAACTGAAGCTACAGGGTGTGCGACTCAAGCGTCTGGATCTGGACTACGCGTTCCATAGTAGCAAGATGGATCCGATAGAACACGGGGTCAGGGAGGATCTCAGTGCCATAGTGCCTGTGAGCACGCTGGTGCCCTTTATTTCTACAGTCACGGGCAGTGTGCTTCACGGCGAAAATCTCGGTGCCGAGTACTGGTGGGACAATATTCGACAGCCAGTGCAGTTCCAGTCTGCTGTTAATCAACTGCTGGAGCAGGGTAACAACACCTTCATTGAGATAGGTGGTCACCCTGTACTCAGCAGCTACCTGCATGAAGCGCTTCGCGAAGCAGATCAATCGGGCGCTGTTATCCCGACAGTCGCGCGTCAGCAAGACCATATCAGTGCTATCAATCAGTCGATCGCTCAGTTTGTGCTGAGTGGCGCCGTAAAGGATTATTCACACTGGTTTCCGGTCAGTGGGCAAAGTGTCAGCTTGCCCGGATATGTATGGCAGCATGAGTCCTATTGGCATCCTGTAACAACAGAAGCAATAGGCACACTGAGTCGGCATTACGTACACCCTCTGCTGGGCTACAGAACCAAGCAGCGGCAGCCTACCTGGCAAAGTGAACTGGATACACAGCGATATCCCTGGCTGGCTGATCATAAAGTGGGAGGGGGCGTCGTTTTCCCCGGTACCGGATTCACAGAGTTGGCACTGGCTGCAGTCGTACATCTGCGTGCGCCTGAGGTGATAGCCATGGAGGATCTTGAGATTCTCTCTCCGCTATTGCTGGATGACAAAAACAGCAAGTCAATGCAGATTCAGATGGACAGCCAGACCGGATCTATCCACGTTTATAGCTGCGATAAGCAGCGTTCTGACGAGTGGAATCTGCATCTGCGTGCTCGTGCGCTGAGCGAAACCGTTGGTAGTGAGTTGAACGTCACAGCACCAGTGCTGCCTGTTCGTCAGCCAGACTTCACCCGTTCAGAACATCATGCAATCGCATCCGAGATAGGCCTGGATTACGGACCTGCTTTTCAGGCGATCAGCCATGGCTGGGTTGATCAGCGCAGCGTGATCGGTGTGTTCGATATTACACCCGAAATAGCAGCAGACGTACCTGCACTGATCTTGCATCCCGGGATACTGGACAGCGCTTTTCAGCTTCTGATTCAGCTCTTGAAAGAGCAACTGCAACAACAAAGCGGAATCGTCTTTGTTCCCACTCAGATTGCGTCACTGCAGTTGAGAACAGCCTGCTCAGGCATTGCTCCGACCATGACCAGAGTCACCCTTCTCAAACATTCTCCGCACTCGCTGTTGGCAAAAGTTGAACTTTTTGCAGCAGATGGTCAGGCAATGGCTGTTATGGACGGTGTTCGTTTGCGGGCAGTTGCCTTGCGCAAAACACATGAGCAATCGATCAGCCACCTTAATTATTCACTGGTGCCTGTGTCATTGCCGACTCAGCAGGCCCCTCAATTGCCGGAATCATCCGCTTGGCTGCACGAGCTTTCTCAGTTGCTGAGCAGCCAGGAAGCGTTCGAGACCTATATCGGTGAAGTGGAGCCGCTGCTGGATGCTCTGTCTGAAGCCTTTGTGCTTAAAGCGCTTTCAGAGCTTGCAGTGGATGATGGGGTGTTACAAGAGCTGCCAGTCAATCTGCTGTCACAGGTGTTGCTTGCCCAGGCTCATGCAGAGGGCTGGGTGAGTGATGAGCACCCGCCGCGGTTGTTGATGCAACCCGAAACCGATCCCGCTGTGATCTGGAACCTGCTGGTGCAGGATTATCCTGCTCATGTATCGCTGACGCACATGGTTGGGCGGGCAGGGCTACATCTGCCAGCGTTGTTACGACAGCACATGACGGATGATCATCCGGTTCCCGGCAGGCAACAATATGCGCAGGCATTAAAAAACTCACTGGGCGAGCAACTGCTGTCGGTGCTGACCTGTGCGTTGGCTGCTCGTATGGAAAAAATTCAGGAATCCCTTCAGCCCGGTCAACGCCTGAGTGTGGCTGAAATTTCAGCCGGACTTCCTCTGGCAACAGATGGCATCTGCCGCAAACTGGATTTTTCAGTCAGTGACTACACCTGTCTTTCAACCAGTGCAGATACATTGGCAGAGTTGAGTCAGCATTTGCACGACTATCCACTGATGCAACTGGGTCATATCGATACAGAAGCGCTGAAAATAAAGTGCCATACTGGCTCTGCCATACCCCTGCTGGACCAGGTTGTTATACATCTGGATTTTATGGCCTTGTCGCAGGCGCAAACCGTGCTGCGTATGCTGCGCCCTCAGCTCAGACCGGATGCCCAGATCATCATGCTTGTGCACCAGCCCACCTACTGGCTTGATCAGGTTTTTGGTGCCAATGATGATTGGTGGATCGATGCCAGCCAATCACAGCAGGCCACCCCTGAGCAGTGGCAGGCAATGCTCAAAGAGCTGGGTTATCAGGTGGTGGAGGCAGTGCCTCTGAGCGATAACGAGCGTGGAGCTGTCTTGATCTCTGCTGTTGCTCCGCAATCATTGCCTGAAGAGGGTGAGGCAGCAGATAGTGTGACACCGGAGCATTGGTGCCTCTTCACCGATCAGGCGGATGCTCAGTTACATCTTACGCATTGCCTGACACAGGCGCTGGAGGCAAAGGGTATTCGTGTCAGCGTTTGTGATACAACCGATATTACGGCTGAAGATGCCCATAAACTGCATGACTTGATCCCTTCAGCGGATGTGCCACCCACCAGGGTGGTATTGATCAGCGGACTGGAAGACACCAATCCGGTGATAGACGCGCAGACACGCCGTTGTCGGCTGGCAACAGCACTGGTCGGTGAATCTGAGCGATATCAGTCTCAGCCGCAGGCGATCATCCTCACGCGTGGCGTCGTCGCGATGTACGATTATCAGAACGCAGCGCCCAATGCTGATCCTGAACCAGTGGCGTCAGATGCTGCTGTGTGGGGATTTGTTCGAACCTTGATGAATGAATACCCACAGGTACCTGTTCGTCTGGTCGACTTACCAGCGGCTGATGATAGTCGAGCCTTATCCTCGCTGGTTGAGGCGATTAATGAGCTCCATGAAGATGAACTCTTTATCAGCAATGATGGCAGTTGTGCTGCACCGCGGCTTCGCAATCAGGAAGAAACCGTCTGTGAGGATTCTATAGAGCAGGGCAAGTCGTCACAGACAACTCTGACGTTGGGATTTGACCTGCCAGGTCAGTTGAGAAATCTGCACTGGTATCAGAAAACTCTGCCATTGCCTGCTGCCGACGAAGTACAGATCGACGTGAAGGCGACGGGCCTCAACTTCCGTGATGTGATGTATGCATTGGGGTTGTTGTCTGATGAGGCGATAGAAAACGGTTTTTCCGGACCGACTATGGGCCTTGAGTTTGCTGGTGTGGTGACCCAGGTTGGAGCCCACATCACACAGTTTGTTAAAGGCGATCAGGTGGTTGGCTTTGGGCCGGCCAGCTTTACCACGCGGATGTGTGTCTCGGCCGATAATCTGACCCTGATACCTAAGGGCATTGATTTTGCTGGTGCTGCCACCATCCCGACCACCTTTTTTACCGTCTATTATGCGCTTAAACATCTTGCAAGACTGGAGCCAGGCGAGCGCGTACTGATTCATGGTGCTGCCGGTGGTGTAGGGCTGGCTGCGATTCAGATTGCGCGCCTGCTCGGCGCCGAAATCTACGCCACGGTCGGTTCTCAGTCCAAGCGTGATTTTCTGACACTGCTGGGTGAGGACAGGGTTTTTGATTCACGCTCGCTGACATTTGCTGAAGAGATACTGGCATCTACACCCGATGGGCAAGGGGTGGATATCGTCCTCAACTCCCTGGCGGGTGAAGCAATCAATCAGAACTTACGCGTACTCAAACCGTTTGGTCGTTTTCTGGAGCTCGGTAAACGTGACTTCTACGAAAACACAGCAATCGGTTTACGTCCTTTCCGGAACAATATCAGTTATTTCGGGATCGATTCCGATCAGCTTATGAAACTGCGTCCAGAGCTGACTCAACGGTTGTATGGTGAAATGATGGGGATGTTTGAGGCGGGCGATTTGCATCCGCTGCCCTATACCCAGTTCCATGCCGACCATGTCATTGAAGCGTATCGGTACATGCAGCAGGCCAAGCAGATAGGTAAGGTCGTCATAACCTATCCACAGGCACCGCAGGCGTATCATCCAGAGAGTGTAAAACGGGATTTCGACACTCAGGCATTCCAGATAAGTCCAGACAGTACCCATCTGGTAACCGGGGGGCTGAATGGATTCGGTTTGCGGACTGCTCAGTGGTTAGTGGAAAAAGGCGCAAGGCATCTTGTACTGATCAGTCGCAGTGGACCCGTCACCGAGGAAGCGCAGGCGGCCATAGCTCAGTTCGAGTCACAGGGCGTTGCCGTGCACGCTTGTGCCTGTGATGTCACCGACCGTGATGCACTTGCCGCCTTGCTCAGTCAGCTGTCCGGTACTATGCCGCCGCTGAAAGGGGTTGTTCATGCAGCAACCGTTTTTGAGGATGGGTTGGCAAGGCACCTGAGTGCTGAACAGATTCGTCAGGTTCTGGCGGTGAAAATATCAGGGGCGCAGAATCTGCATCAGCTCGTTGGTGCTGAGCTGGAACTGTTTGTGCTCTTCTCTTCCGCCACCACCTTGTTCGGCAATCCGGGGCAAGGTAATTATGTGGCAGCCAACCATTGGCTTGAGGCGCTGGCAATGTCCCGCCATCGTCAGGGGCTGGCTGCTACCTGTGTGCGTTGGGGTGCGATTGATGATGTTGGTTATCTGGCCAGAAATCAGAAGATAAAAGAGGCCCTGGAAGGGCGAATGGGTGGGCGTTCGCTCAGATCTGATCAGGCGATGCAGCAGCTTGAGCATCTGCTCCTTCGGCAGATACCGCTGATGGGTGTAATGGAGCTTGAATGGCCAGCCATGGCTCGTTTTCTGCCCAACTCGGATGCAGCTAAATTCCACGAGATTGCTGCGCGTGCAGATGAGTCAGATGGCGGCGAAAACGCTCAGGCAGAACTGCTGGCGCTGCTGGAAACACAATCGCCCGAAGAGCAGATCAAAACCGTGACCCAGATCCTGGCCAGTGAGCTCAGCAAAATTTTGCTGATTTCTGAAGAGAAACTGGATGTGAATCGATCCGTCTATGATATGGGGTTTGATTCATTGATGGGTGTTGAGCTCATGACGGCGATAGAAAACCGATTTGGTGTTCAGTTATCTGTCATGGCGCTGAGTGAGGCACCGACGTTGACCCGTCTGGCAGAACGCCTCACCAGTCAGCTGAATGGAGAAGAAGGGCAGTCCTCAGATGAGGGCGGTGATATGGAAAATGTTGCTGTACAACTTGCTCAGCAGCACGGCGTGACAGATGAGATCAAGGACAAACTGGCTGAAAAGCAGTCAGTCGCATTGGAGCATAAGGGCTGAATGAAGAAAACCGGCGCGACAGAACTACTCAAGCAGAAGCTTATTGAGCAATCACTCAAGCGTAAGCTTAAAGTGGCAGAGAAACCAACGACCGCAGGGCTCTTTTCGCGCGGTATGAAGGACCTCTCAGCTTATACGGATTTTGCGAGCCATCCTGGCCATAAACAGATCCGCCTTATTCGCGAAGGGTCGGCGTTGCTGGGGGTTCCGGATCCCTTCTTTCGGGTGCACGAGGGTAGCTCGGGTGCGACAGCGCAGATAGGTGGCAAGACATATCTGAATTTTTCCAGCTATAACTATCTTGGTCTGTCTGGCCATCCGGAGGTGAATAGAGCTGCGAAGGCCGCCATTGATACCTATGGTACCTCAGTGTCTGCCAGCCGCATGGTGTCTGGCGAAAGGCCATTGCATCAGATGCTTGAAGCTGAGCTGGCCAGGGCATATCAGTGTGAAGATGCGTTAGTGTTTGTCAGTGGCCATGCCACCAATGTGTCTACGCTTGGTTATCTTCTAGGCCCGAAGGATCTTGTGCTGCATGACGAGTTCATCCACAACAGTACTCTGGTGGGGGCTGAGCTGTCGGGCGCGCGCCGTATCTCCTTCAAACACAATGATACAGACGCGCTGGAGAGTATTCTCTCCGAACAGCGTGATCGATACGAACGGGTTCTGATTGTGACAGAAGGGCTGTTCAGTATGGATGGCGATATTCCGGATCTGCCAAAACTGATCAGTTTGAAAAAGCGTTATCACGCCTGGTTAATGGTCGATGAAGCTCACTCATTTGGCGTGCTGGGTAAGACAGGGCTGGGAATACGTGAGCACTTTTCGCTTGAGTCATCCGATGTCGATATCTGGATGGGCACGCTCAGCAAGAGTCTGGCCAGCTGTGGGGGGTATATTGCCGGGAACCGAATACTGATTGAAATGCTGCGTCATTTTGCGCCCGGTTTTTTATACAGTGTTGGCATGCCGGCCCCTCAGGCTGCTGCTTCACTCGCTGCGCTTGAAGTGATGGAAAGAGAGCCTGATCGGGTGCATCGACTGCATCGAAACTCAATGTATTTCATGCAAAAGCTGAAGAGTATGGGGTTCAATATCGGGGCAGCCAATGGATATGCTGTTGTGCCGCTGATCACTGGAAGCTCACTTAAGGCCGGTCGTATGACGGCAGAATTGTTTGAAAATGGGATAAATGTTCAGCCAATACTCTACCCGGCTATTGCAGAAAAAAGCGCCCGGTTGCGTTTTTTCATCAGTGGTGAACATACAGAAGAACAACTGGAGCAGGCGCTTAACTCGATCAAGCAACTGAAGATTAGATAGATGCCTGTTTGAATTTGAACAGTGATTTTAAACTGGTGCACTGGAATGCAAGTTGCTACTATGCAAAATAGTGCTGCAGGCCGCGTGGGCACGTCATGTGGCAATGAAACTCAGGAGATAACATAAAAATGCAACGAAAATTTACGCGAGCTTTGCTCATCGGTAGCGTATTGGCACTGGTCGGTGGCTGCAGCTCAATGCAGAATAGCCTGCCTTTTTCCAAATCACATGCTGATTACCAGGCACCGAGCGTCACGCAGCCATCTCTACCGAACGAGATTGGCAAGTTGTTGACCGAGGCCAGCATCAGCCAGATTTTTCAGGTGACGCCCAGCCCCTGGGGTGATCAAGTTGAGCTGAGACTGGATGCGCCTTACTTCGCAGCCACCGGCCAGACATGCCGTGAGTTCAGTGTTCTCAGAACATCTGGCGTAGTCAGCCGCCATCTGGCATGCGAGCATGCAGCGGGTCGTTGGTTAGAAGTGAGATTGATCACTGAAACTGCCTCAACGAGCGCTGGAAATTGATAGTGAAAACGCTACTCAGGCTAAAGGAATTTGTTATGTTGCGTAAATCGGTTTCATTATTACTGTTGCTATTGGCTGTGTCATTCTCCCTGTCATCGCAGGCTAACACCGCACTCAGCTCAGATGGCATACTCTCGGCGGATCAGCGAGCTCAGGCCATCCCCGATACAGAGCTGGAACAGCACAGAACAGACTGGCGCAGCGGTAGCTACGGCTCACAGCAGCGTTACCCACAGATACCACCAGAGCCCGTCCGTCCGTTCGGCGTGCATCTGTTCAATGGTGGGTTCAGTGGTAACCGTGCGGATGGTCTGAATCCCGGTTACCGTATCGTACCGGGTGATCAGGTCACCTTAAGAACCTGGGGCGCTGTCGAGATTGAACGATTGCTGCCGGTTGATGCGCAAGGGAATATCTTTATCCCATCCATTGGTCCCATCCAGGTTCAAGGCTTGAGCAATAGCCAGCTGAATGATCGCGTCAGGCAGGGTGTACAGTCTGTCTATCCAGAAAACGTTTCTGTTTACACCAACCTGCAGGGCGTGCAGCCTGTCGCCGTTTTTGTGACGGGTTATGTTGTCAACCCAGGGCGCTATGCAGGCACCCCCAGTGATTCACTGCTGTATTTCCTCGACCAGGCTGGCGGAATAGATGACCAGTTGGGTAGCTACCGTCAGATCAAAGTACTCAGAGGCAATCGTGAAATTGCACGTACCGACCTTTACGACTTCCTGATCAAAGGCGAAATGGCGCGTCCGCAGTTTCAGGATGGCGACACCATCGTCGTGGAGGAGCGTGGCCCTGCCGTTATCGT
This sequence comes from Nitrincola salilacus, assembly GCF_046271865.1. Lineage (NCBI taxonomy): Bacteria > Pseudomonadati > Pseudomonadota > Gammaproteobacteria > Oceanospirillales > Oceanospirillaceae > Nitrincola > Nitrincola salilacus. The sequence goes on along the minus strand of NZ_CP176580.1, from coordinate 3,616,462 downwards.
GACAGGTGATGTTCAGCGCGATTATCGTTATGAGTTGCTGCCAAATGAGATGACCGGTGCAGCCTTGCTGGAACTGGCACGTCTGCGTTCAGACGTCTCTCATGTCCTGTTGCGCGGTGCAAGATCTCAGGGGCCTGTTTCAGCCTACTTCTCGATTAATGAGTTCCCCAACCAGAAAATCTCCAGCGGAGATGAGATCCTCTTCAGTGCTGATCAGCGTGATGAAACTATCGTTGTTCAACTCGAAGGCAGCTTCTATGGTCCATCACGTTATGCCTTGCCAAAAGATGCGCGCCTGCTGGAGCTGTTGTCTGCCATACCGGTTCCTCAGAGCCTGACAGATGTGCACAGTGTTTCTCTGCGCCGTCTCAGTGTGGCTGAGCGTCAGCGTCAATCACTGGATGATAGTCTGAAGCGTCTTGAAGCAACCTACCTGGGGGCATCATCTGCCACCTCACAGGAAGCAGAAATCCGCGTGCGCGAAGCTGAACTTATCGCACGCTTTGTAGACAAAGCTTCTCAGGTTGAGCCGACTGGCCGTCTGGTGGTGTCCAGCAATGACCGCATCACCGATATCCGCCTGCAGGATGGTGATGTTATCACCCTGCCCGAATACAGTGATTCATTGCTGATCAGTGGCGAGGTGCTGGTTCCCCAGTCGGTAGTCTTTACCCCAGGCATGAGTGCGCAGGATTACATCAGCAGCGCCGGTGGATTCTCGCAGCATGCCGATAAGAACCTTGTGTTGGTTGTGCGGCAGAACGGCGAAGTTCGCAGTGCATCAGATGTCAAGTTAAGAGCTGGTGACGAGATTCTGGTGTTGCCGAAGATTCCAACCAAAAACCTGCAACTGGCATCAACCGTCAGTCAGATTCTTTACCACATTGCGATTGCCGCAAAAGTGGTTCTGGATATCTGATTCAGCCAGTGGCATAAATCACGTGGGTGCTGTCAGAAGCGCCCACGTGTTGTTTTTTTGGAGTTAACGCTTGAAAACCCGCTCCTCCTGGCAGGTCACCTGTGCTGTATGGCATGCCATGTTTATGCGCGAAATAGTTGCGCGCACCATGAAAGACCGCATGGCATGGTTCTGGATGCTTGCAGAACCTATCGCCATGATTTCACTCATGCTGCTTATTCGAACCATCGTGCTCGGGCGTTCGAACATGCTGTACAACGCTGAGTTTGTTCCCTGGCTGATTGTCGGACTTCTGGGGTTCTTCCTGTTTCGCGAAAATATGACGCGATCCATTGGTGCCGTGGATGCCAACAAAACGCTCTTTTCCTATCGTCAGGTGAAACCCGTCGACGCAGTGCTGGTGCGCTGCTTTCTTGAGAGCACGCTCAAATCCTTTATCTTCCTGCTGTTTATTGCCGCTGGGGTGCTGCTGGATCTTAAGCTGCTGCCGGATCTACCGCTCGAGGCGATGTTTGTCTGGTTATCACTCTGGATGTTCGGTCTGGGTATCGGGTTGCTCCTGTCAGTTGCGTCAGGACTGGTCCCCGAGATAGGAACGGTCGCACGGATCATGGCCATTCCCCTGCTGCTGCTGTCGGGCGTGATCATCCCCATTACCATGCTGCCGACGTTCCTGCATCCCTATATTCTGATGAATCCCATCGTGCATGGGGTAGAGACGCTGCGGATGAGCTTTTTCGAGCGTTACGTCACCCTCCCCGAGATAGATCTCATGTATATGTGGTACTGGACGCTGACCATGATGGCGTTGGGGTTGATGTTGCATATCCGATTTGAGATGAGGCTGAAAGAAGCATGATCAAAGTCAACTCACTCTGGAAGCGTTACCATCATCATATCGCCAATGACTGGGTGCTGCAGGATATCAACCTGAACATCCCCAGGCATGTCAATGTGGGGCTGATTGGTGCCAATGGAGCGGGCAAGTCAACGCTGCTCCAGTTGATCGCAGGAATGGATGCGCCAACGCGCGGCAGTATTGAGCGCAACTGCAGTGTGTCCTGGCCCATCGGGCTGTCGGGTGGGTTTCAAGGCTCCATGACCGGCAGGCAGAATGTGAAATTTGTTGCCCGTATTCATGGCAATGATCGCATGCAGGAGATCATGGATTTTGTGCAGGATTTTGCCGAGATAGGCAAGGCGTTCGAACAACCAGTTAATACCTACTCATCCGGTATGAAAGCAAGGCTGAAGTTTGGCCTTTCGCTGGCGTTCAATTTTGATGTGTATCTGTCTGATGAGGCCACAGCGGTCGGCGACAGATCCTTCAGAAAAAAAGCAGAGCAGGCATTTCGCGACAGAGTGGGCGAGTCCAGCCTGGTCATAGTGTCGCACAGTGAAGGGATACTGAAGGACCTTTGTCAGGCAGGGGTCTGGCTTCATCAAGGCCGGGCTTTCTGGTTCGACAACGTCAACGATGCAATCGATGCCTATCACGAACAGGCAGATATGAAAGATAGATTAAAATGACATCAACTATTCAAAACGCTATACCCGGCACGGCCATTAAAAAGGCAAAGGCTGCTGGACTACTCAAGAAGTATCCATATCTTCTGTTCTGTCTGATCGCCATTGCCGGCGCCAGCATCTACTGGAGCTTGATAGCCAGTGACCGCTACGTATCAGAAGCCAACGTGGTGCTCGAAAGCCCGCAACTGGGCGCTGCCTCTCTGAACTTCCAATCCATTCTGTCGGGCGGTGGGCCGGGGCGCAGCGATATGCTGTTGCTGCGTGATCACCTGATGTCTGTCGATATGCTCAATCGCCTGCAACTGGGGCTGGATATTCGGACCCACTTTGCTGATTCAAAAGTCGACTACCTATCTCGACTGAGTTCGGCGGATGTGCCAACAGAGGAACTCCACAAATATTTTCTTAAGCGCGTCAGTGTCGATCTGGATGAGTATGCACAGGTGTTGCGAATACGTGTAGAAGCGTTTGACCCGAATATGGCGCAGGCGATCACCGATCTGATGCTGTCGCAGGGTGAGGCCCATATGAATATCATGGGTAAACGCCTTGCCGAGGAGCAGGTGCGTTTTCTTGAGGCTCAGGTTAATCAATTAAAAGAGAACCTGGATGAAGCGATCGTTGTGCTCATCGATTACCAGAACGAGAGTGGGCTTGTGTCACCTCAGGGCGCTGTCGAAAGTATCAGTGCCGTAGTGGCCGGGCTGGAATCGCAGCTGGCGACCTTGAGTGCACGCCGAACAGCGCTACTGAGTTATCAAAGCCTTCGCTCCCCGGAAATACTGCGTGTAGACAGTGAGATACAAGCCGTCAATGAGCAGATCAGGCGTGAAAGGGCGCGTATGGCGCAATCATCCGGTGGTGCGCTCAACACACTGAGCTCGGAGTATCAGGCACTGGAACTACGCATGAAGTTTGCCATGGAAAGCTACTCAGCCGCCCTGATGGCATTGGAAAATACCCGCATAGAAGCTGCTCGAAAGCTCAAACAGGTTTCAGTGCTGCAAAGCCCCACCTTTCCGGAGTATCCGGTGGAGCCGCGGCGGATATACAACATCACCGTGTTTACCATTATTACTCTATTTTTCGCTCTGATTGCACACATGCTGGTGTTGATCATAAAAGACCATCGCGACTGATTGCGTAGGCCGATAAATTAAGACTGGGTAAAGAGTGCCACTTGCCCAGTCTGTTAAGTGAAAAATAAAAAAATGGCACAAATACAATATGTTATAAGGATATCTCCGAGGTTGTTGCTTTTTAAAGTACCGCGATCGGGCGGTAGCGTGTCTGTTGGCTACAATTTGAGCAGGTGAGTTTATTAGTCTGAATACCTTCGGAAGGTGGTGAATGCAGAAAGTCATTGAACCAAGATCAAGCCTGGGCTGTGCAATAGTAGAGTTCTTTGATGCACTTTCGGAGTACTTTCCTGAAAATGACGTAAAGCGATGTGAGATCCTTGTGTTTGGTGGCTGTGCAGTTCATGTCTACACTGAGGCTCGAGGTAGTGCAGATATAGATGCCGAAATACTGGCTTGTGATCAGGCCAGAAAAGAGGATATTGTTGCAACTCTCGTCGGTGAGGAAGGCTTTTATTATATTGACGATGACGGGATTTCCAAAAGCCTGGAGCTCGATACCAACTTCAATACCTCCCTTGGCCCACTGCATGAAGACTATACTGATCGAAAAGTTCGTTTGACTCTGCAAACTGCAAACCCCCGAATTGAGGTCTATCTTGCTAGCCCAGTGGATGTTGCGATCTCGAAGCTTGGGCGTTTCGGTCAGATTGAACTTACAAGAGGTGCTGTCTTATCAAAGCAGCCATTGAACCATAAATATGGTATTCGCTATGAATGATATGAAGGTTATGGAACTGTTGGTTGGGGTAGCCAGGCAACCATTGCAGTATATGCCAGAAGACGTTATCAAGCTGGCTCAACAACTATGGTTTCAAGAATCAGAACCTTCCGACACAGTGCTTGAAGTTTTAGCTGTGCGATTAAATGATCATGAGTTCAGGCGTGTGCTTTGTGTATTGGAGATGCTGAGTCAGTACCCTGTGTGTAAGACCAAAACCGCAAAGCGACTACAACGGCTCACAGAAAAATATCATCTTAAACTTTTCGGTAACGAGCCTAATCAGTTAAGTGGGCGTTACTCACCCAGCAAACGGTGGCATCTAAAAGACGAAACAAGTGCATTGAGACAAGCTCTATTGCCACTGCAAACCAGAACTTTTGCATTCAATCAAAAGTCTTCACATGGCTTTAACGAAGTTTCAATGTAATGTTTTCGCTGCACGATATTGCCAACCCTCTAACCAAAAGGCGGGTTTACATTTGAATGAATGATAGTCTACCAGCCTACGCTGAAATACCTGCTTCAAAAGTAATTCGAGAACAACTCATGGATTCTCCCTCCCCGTATCACAAACATAGCATCAGAATTGACACACTTATTCATCTGGGTGCGGGCCGTTGTACTGAGTTTGCGGCTTATCAGCAGATCAATCCCGAGAGGATCATTCTTGTTGAGGGCAACAAGGATATTGTTGAGTACCTTAAGGATGCTTACGGCAGTAACCCTCAGGTAGAACTCATCCATCAGGTAGTGGCTGAAGCCAAGAGGCAGGTTATATTCAATCGCTTCAGCCTCAGCGATGCCAACAGCACCTTTGAGCCCGATGCCTTGCTGGAATATTACCCAGGTATTCGGCAGATAGATCAGATCGAGACAGAGGCTGAAGATATCAGCGAGCTGATCAACCGCTTATCTTTGACTACTACTCAAAACATTCTGGTGGTAGATCTGCCGGGGCAGGAGGGTCAGTTGATCAGGCGGCTGGCCGAAGCCGGAGTTCTTGATCAGTTTGAACAACTTTGGGTGTACACCAACGCGCAGAGCCTTTACCAGCAGGAAGCTGACGTAAGTGAAACGCTGACCTGGATAGAAGGCCAAGGATATGACTTTACAGGTACAGATACGAGCATGGACCTGGAAAGGCCTTGCTATCAGTTTTACCGCCACCCGCTGGTACTGGAAAATACGAAACTGCTACAGAAGGTCCAAGAACAGGCAGAGGCTGCAGCCAATACTGAAAAAACACTGGCAGTAACACAACAGTCATTGGCAGAGGCTCAAAAAAGCCTAAGTAGCATCAAACAAGCCAACGAAAAACTCAAGGTAGAAAAAACGGATCTGGAACTGTCCAAGCAGTCTCTGAGCAGGCAGTTGAGCAAATCAGATGAGCATCTGAAGTTGTCAAATCAACAGTTAGCAGAGAGTGAAAAAGCTGTTGCGCAGATACATGCATCATTAGCAGAAGCCCAGAAAGAGCTAGCCAGCATCAGGCAAACCAATGAACAACTCGAGGCCGAAAAATCTGAACTTATTGCTGCTAACGAATCTCTTATTGCACAGTTGAGCATAACCCGTGAAAATTTGGATAATAATCGTACCTGGTTCATAACACGGAAGGAGCAGGCAGAGAAAGGCGAGCTCAGGATAAACGAACTCACTGCGAAGTTAGCAGAATCAGAGCAGAAGCTGGTATTGACTCAGCAGTCGCTGGAGATGGCGCAGCAATCATTACAGGCACAAACCGCAACCGGTAGCCAGTTGAATCATCTTGAGACCAAGCTTCAGGAGCTATTCAATGCTCAGAGCGAGCAGATGCAGCAATATACCAATGCACTGGGACAGCATGTTACGCGTACTGCCAAAAACAGCACACAGCAGCTCGAGGCATTTGTCAGCGTGCAGAAATATCTCGTGCAGGATGGTGTGCCGCTACAGCTCAATGGGGACGACATGCAGGCAGATCTCGCTTTGCAACTGACCGAGCTGATCAATCAACAGCACTACGACCTGATTATTGAGTTTGGCAGTGGCACCTCCACCTTGCTGTTGGCTAAGGCGATCCTGAAGCAGCAGCAGGATAAAAACCAAAACCATCATCTGATTACACGAGAAAGAACAGTCTCTGATAGCTACGACCTGCCGAAGCGGATCATCTGCTTTGAGCACGACAAGCGAGAGTGCAAATCGTTTGGTGAGCTGCTTCAAAAAGAGGGGCTGGATCACCTGGTTGATCTGGTTTTCGCGCCATTGACCGAGGTCAATCACAAGGGGAGCGAATATCTCTACTATGAAAGCAAGGCAAAACTGCGACAGATTGCGCAGGTATTTGAGAATCGTGAGGCAAAGCTACTGATCCTTGTGAATGGCCCGGATACTCAACAGGAACAGTTAGACCGTTTCCCGGTATTACCTCTGCTGCTCAAGCAACTGGCTGCACACCAACTGGATCTACTTTTGACAAATGCTCAAAAAAATTCAAATCCTGCACTCCTGCAAAAGTGGGATGAGATACTCGAAAAGCGCTGCCTGACCTTTCATAGAAAAGAACTGGCTTCCCAGAAGGGCGCTTTGCTACTCAGTATCAATCGTTAATATAGAGCAGGTAACTTATGTCAACATTCGTTAAAGATGCAGCCAGCCTGTTCAGGCAGGGGCAGTATGAAAAAGCAAAACAGTGTTATATACAAGCTGCCTCTCGTTATGGTGAGCAACTGTTCAAGGCAAATATTGCGCTGTGCGATCGTTATATCAGCAAAAAACCATCTAAGGCTTTTGCTGTGGCCTCACTAGGTATTCTGCCAGCCGCAGCCAGCCAAGATCCCGTTGTTCTCGCTAACCAACTGCAACAGACCCAGGCCCTGTTAGAAAAATATTTTATACGAGCTCAGGAGCTGGAGTATCAACTGAAGGACACACATTCAGCATGAAAGTATTAACCGTATTCGGAACCCGCCCCGAGGCGATTAAAATGGCGCCCCTGGCGCTTCAGCTAGCCAGCGATGAGCGCTTTACCGCTAAAGTATGTGTGACGGCTCAGCACCGTGAGATGTTGGATCAGGTGTTGGGGTTGTTTGATCTGACACCGGATTATGATCTCAACCTGATGAAGCCGGGGCAGGATCTGACCGATATTACAACAGGAATACTGCAGGGCCTGAAAGGGATATTTGCAGAGTTCCGGCCCGATATTGTGCTGGTACACGGTGATACCGCCACGACCTTTGCAACCACACTGGCGGCTTATTATCAGCAGATTCCAGTTGGCCACGTAGAGGCTGGTTTGCGCACAGGTAACATCTACTCACCCTGGCCAGAAGAGGGTAATCGCAAATTGACCGGTGCACTGGCCAATATTCACTTTGCGCCCACAGAAACCTCAAAGGCAAACCTGCTGAACGAGGGCGTGGCAGAAGCCAGTATTCATGTCACTGGCAACACAGTGATCGATGCCCTGTTTGAAGTAGTGCGTAAGCTGGACAGCAACAGTCAGTTCTCGGAGCAGCAGGCTGCCTGTTTTGACTTTCTGGATGCCGATAAAAAAATGGTTCTGGTGACCGGGCATCGTCGTGAAAGCTTCGGTGGCGGCTTTGAGCGTATCTGCCAGGCGTTAGCCGATACTGCACAGGCGCATCCAGAGGTACAGATTGTTTATCCAGTTCACCTGAATCCCAATGTGCAGGAGCCAGTGAACCGCCTGCTGGCAGGCTTCAGCAATATTCATTTGATAGAGCCACAGGACTATCTGCCGTTTGTTTACCTGATGTACCGTGCTCATATCATCCTGACCGACTCCGGGGGTATTCAGGAGGAAGCGCCATCGCTGGGTAAACCAGTACTGGTGATGCGTGACACCACCGAAAGGCCAGAAGCGGTAGACGCAGGTACCGTCAAGTTGGTGGGTACGGATGTTGGCACTATCACGCAGGAGCTTTCAACATTGCTGACTGATCAGGCAGCTTATAACACCATGAGCTTTGCCCATAACCCCTATGGGGATGGCAAAGCTTGCCAACGAATTCTCGATGCACTTGCTGCAGTATAATGTAAACAGGTATTTTTCATGAGCTTTAACACCATCTCAGTTATCGGCCTGGGGTATATCGGCCTGCCAACAGCAGCAGTATTTGCATCGCGCAAGCAAAACGTCATAGGCGTTGATGTCAATTTACAAGCTGTGGAAACAATCAACAAAGGTGAAATCCATATTGTCGAGCCAGAGCTGGATATTGTCGTACATGCAGCCGTGACTCAGGGTTACCTCCGTGCCACGACGCAGCCAGAAGCTGCGGATGCTTTTATGGTCGCGGTTCCGACTCCGTTTATTCATGACGAAGCTGGTGACAGCCACAAAGCCGACTTGAGTTATATCGAATCTGCCAGCAAAGCGATTGCACCGGTACTGAAAGCAGGTGATCTGGTAGTGCTTGAGTCTACCAGCCCAGTTGGTGCCACCGAACAGATGGCTGCTTGGCTGGCTGAAGCAAGGCCTGATCTAACCTTTCCGCAGACTCACGGCGAAACTTCCGATATACGTATCGCGCATTGCCCTGAGCGTGTACTACCGGGTCATGTGATTCGTGAACTGGTTGAGAATGACCGTGTGATTGGAGGCATGACGCCCAAGTGTTCAGAAAGAGCGGTTGAACTTTACAGAATTATTGTTGAAGGCGAGTGTGTTATCACCAATGCACGTACAGCCGAGATGGCTAAACTGACGGAAAACTCCTTCCGTGATGTGAACATCGCTTTTGCAAATGAGCTGTCAACCATCTGTGATGAGTTGGATATAAACGTGTGGGAACTGATTGCGCTGGCTAATCGACACCCCCGCGTTAATATTCTGCAGCCGGGTGCTGGTGTGGGTGGGCACTGCATTGCTGTTGATCCCTGGTTTATTGTTGACTCCTGCCCTGAACAGGCGCGCCTGATTAAAACCGCCCGTATCGTTAACGATGACAAACCAAAATGGGTACTGGCGAAAATCAAACAACAGCTCGATATCCTCCATCAGCAGCACCCGGAAATGACGCGTAGCGATATCAAAGTTGCTTGCCTGGGTATTTCGTTCAAACCAGATATAGACGACCTGCGCGAAAGCCCTGCGCTGGGCATTGCACAGCAGGTGAAATCACTTGGGTGTCAGTTGATGGTAGTTGAGCCCAATATCGAATCTCTCCCTGCTTGCATGCAAGGTGGCAATGCTGTTTTAGCGACACTGGATGAAGCCATAACCCAGGCTGATGTGATCGCTGTGTTGGTCAAGCACACACTCTTCACCAACAATGCAACAAAGGTTGCTGAAAAAGAGCTAGTGGTTGACGCAGTGGGTCTGCTCAACCGCTGAGTTTTCTGATTGATACTGTTTCCGTACACCTCAGGCATTTAATCGTGCCTGAGCCTCATGGATTCTAAACCGAGGCCCCGGACTAAATGGACGCGCTCCTGCAACACGCTCAACAACTGGCAGAACAGCCAGACACGCCTTACCTCCCTGTAAAACACCGTATTGCATACATTGTCAGTCATGGGCAGAGCTATGCAAGCAATGGCTATGCCATACGCACTCAAGGCATTGCCCAAGCGCTGAATCAACATGGATTCGAAACGTTCTGCTTTGTGCGGCCTGGACGTCCTTGGGAACTAGGTATAGACCAACAGGGCATAGCTCCCGAGGTAACAGTCCAAGGTGTACGTTATATTCACAGTCGCTGGCCCAATGGGCAGCGACCGGAGGGCGAACGCAAGCGTATTGAGGCCTCAGTAGATCGTTTCATTGAGCTGTTCCGTGTCTACCGCCCCCAGGTGGTGCTGGCCGCCTCTAACCACGAAGTTGCGCTACCGGCGCTGATTGCAGCTCGCCGGCTGGGGCTGCCGTTCCACTATGAAGTCCGTGGGTTCTGGGAAATATCACGTATCTCTCGCGATCCGTCCTGGCATGACACTCCTGACTTTATGCGCCACTACGACCATGAAACCTGGGTGTGCAACCACGCGGACAGGCTCTATACCCTGAACCGGTTCATGCGTGAAGAGCTGGTCAGACGAGGTGTCGCGGCTCAGCGAGTCACGCTGGTGCCCAATAGCGTGGCTGAGTTGCCATCATCGCAGCTGTCAGCTAATCAGCAACTGAAAGCGTCGTTGGGTATTCCTGAAGGCGCTTTCGTGGTGGGTTATATCGGGGCCTTGACCGAGTACGAGGGACTGGAGTTGCTGCTGGAGGCGCTGGTCAAACCTCAGTGCCAGACCGTTCATGCACTGATTGTCGGCGGCTACAGTCCTGTCAGCCAGCCCAGCCAGAGCAGGAGCGAGCCTATCGTCGAACAGCTCGCCTCACTCGCCAAACGTCTCGGTGTGGCCGACCGCGTTACCTTTACCGGCCGAGTTCCGCATGAAGCGCTGGGCGATTATTTCGGGCTGATTGATGCCACGGTGATTCCTCGTAGGCCGCTACCGGTATGCGAACTAGTCAGCGCCATCAAGCCGCTTGAGTACTTGGCCTGGGGCAAGCCGGTTATCGCCTCCGATGTAGCACCGCAGGCTGAGCTACTTGAGCATGGAGAACTGGGTTGGCTGTTTGCCAAGGGGAATATTGACTCTTTGGCAGATACCATCCAGACGGTTCGCAGTGGCTCTCCTGAGGTGCGCCAGGCAAAAGTGGATAAGGGGCGCGAGACCATCAAGCGCCACTACCTGTGGCACCAGGTGGTCCGGCCGATGGTGGAGGGGCTGAAGGGCGAGCCCTTGGCTACCAAGGGGCCCAGAGTGGCCTGTATCATGGATAACTTCACCTATAGCTCCTACAGCCCAGAAGCCAACTTCTTCCAGCTGACGCCGGAGTACTGGGAGCAGGAGCTGGAGGGGTTTAGGCCGGAGATGCTGTTCATCGAGTCCGCATGGCGCGGCAAGGATGAACTGTGGGGCAGCAAGGTTGGCCACAAGAGCCAGGAAGTGCTAGGTATTGTGTCTTGGTGCAATCAGCATGGCATTCCCACGGTGTTCTGGAACAAGGAAGACCCGGTCCACTTTGAGACCTTCCTGAATACGGCCAAACTGTTTGACCACGTCTTTACAACCGATCTGGACTGCATCCATCGCTACAAAGCCGCGCTGGGCCATAACCAGGTGTATTTCCTGCCGTTCGCCTGCCAGCCCAGGCTAACCAACCCCATAGAAACCTACGACCGCAAAGATGCCTTCTGCTTTGCTGGTGCCTATTACGTTCGATATCCAGACAGAACCAAAGACCTCGAAACCTTCGTGGAAGAGTTACCCAAGTTCAAACCACTGGAAATTTACGACCGCAATTACGGCAAGAACGACCCGAACTACCAGTTCCCGGCTAACTACCAGCCCTACATTGTTGGCACTCTACCATTCAGCGAGATCGACAAGGCCTACAAAGGCTACCGGTACGCCATCAACCTGAACTCAATCAAACAGTCGCAAACAATGTTCGCGCGCCGGGTATACGAACTGCTGGGCAGTAACACCATCACTGTGAGCAACTTCTCACGAGGTGTGCGCCTGATGTTCGGCGAACTGGTGCTGACTTCAGACAGCGGAGAGGAAATTGTAGACCGCCTGCAAAAACTGGAAGAAAACCCTGCCAAGGCGGACAAATTCCGCTTAGCCGGGCTGCGCAAGGTGCTCCGTGAACACACCTACCAGAACCGCTTGGATTACATTCTCAGTAAGGTGACAGGTAAGCCACACAACCACCCGTTACCCGGCTACACCGTCATCAGCCCCGTAGCGGATGAGCAGCAACTGAAGAACACGCTGGATAATTTCAAACGCCAGAGCCACGAAGACAAAAAACTTCTTCTGGTTTTATGTGACGGCTACAGCGAAGCGGAGGCAAAAGAACACATCTCGGTTGAAGCGTTAAGCGATTGCTGCAGCTGTATTGCAGAAGTACAGCTGGACAATCAGCAACTCAAAAACATTGCCGGCGGCTATCGCTGGGCTGCGAGCTTCAGCCCGGAAGACTACTACGGCCCAAATTACCTGACAGACCTTGCGCTGGCAACCCGGTTTACCGACGCACCGGTTATTGGTAAGGCGAGCTACTACCAGGTGCAGGAGGGTGAGTTGCGCCAGCAAAGTAAACATCACGTATACGCTAGCGGTGCTCCCATACCTGTTCGAGCCAGTGCTCAGGCACCAGAGGCTCAAAACGTGCCAGCCAGTAAATGGCTGAATAGCATAATTACCGGTTGGCACACCGACACAAACCAGCAGTCTATCGACCCGTTCAACTACGCCTGGCATGCCTTGGTGCCCACTGAGCCGGTAATAAACCTTGAACAACTCCAGTTGGAAGTGGGCGACGCACAATTCGATGAGGGAATACCGCTGGATGACCTTACACAACTGGCCGAGCGCACAATACCCACGGGTGCGACAGAAGACCAGATTCCAACCTACAGCGCCGAGGAGCTGTACCAGATATTCGATAACCCTGGCACTAATAACGTACAGCTAAAAGTTACCGATGACGGCATAGTCGTAACCTCAGACCTTGAAGACGGTAAACACGAATACATCTATGTAAAAGGTGGAAATGATCTGCCCCTGTACAAGCTACAAGACCCCGCCACTGAAGGTGGAAGGCTTCGCTTGCACTTGGAGATGACTCCAGGCCTGAATCTGAGCTTTGTGATTATTTTCTTTGAAGCAAAGGGTGAACGTCTACAACACAAAATCCTTCAGGCAAACAAAAACAATGAACTAGTTGTACCGGAAGGTACTGCAAAAGTCCGCCTGGGCTTCAGGGTGTATCAAACTGGTCAAGGAACCATCAAAAAGCTCCTGTTGGGCAATAAAGACTTGTCACCGGGAAATGTGCTGGGTCGCTCTGATGTGTTGCTAGTGACAAACCACTACCCAAGCTATGACGATCTTTACCGTAATGGTTTTGTTCATAGCCGAGTAAAGGCCTACAAGGAACGCGGTGTTGAAGTTGATGTTTTCCGTTTCCGCAAGGATCAGGCAGTCAGTTGGCACGAGTTCCAGAATGTCGACGTCATTACTGGTTCTCCCTCGGCATTGAGTCGAATACTGGAAAGTGGAAAGTACCGGCACGTTCTTGTCCACTTCCTGGATGCTGAGATGTGGGATGTGCTTGGTGGCTTTATTGATGAGATTAAAATGACAGTGTGGGTGCATGGCGCTGAGGTCCAACCTTGGTGGCGCCGAGAATACAACTACACTAATAAAAAAGACTTGGAGTTGGCTAAAATCCAAAGTGCTAAACGTCTAGGCTTCTGGCAAAAATTGCTGGACACAATGCCTACACACTTGTCATTGGTTTTCGTTTCGCAGTATTTTGCTGACGAAGTGATGGAAGATATTGGGTTTAGGTTGCCAGAAAACCAGTATAAGATTATTCATAACCCAGTCGATACAGATCTATTTTTTTATATTGAAAAAACACCTGAACAGCGCAAGAGAATACTATCAATCAGACCTTATGCTTCTCGAAAGTATGCGAATGACTTGAGTGTTAATGCAGTGTTAGAACTTTCAAAAGAGCCTTTTTTCAATGACTTAGAATTTCGCTTTATAGGTGATGGGGCGTTGTTTGATGAGACACTGTTGCCGTTGAGAAAATTTTCGAATGTGACTATTGAACGTGGATTCTTGGCACAAACCGATATTGCAAAGTTACATAAAGAATATGGTGTTTTCTTGTGCCCGACTCGAATGGATGCGCAAGGAGTCTCAAAAGACGAAGCTATGTCATCAGGTTTGGTTGTCGTTACTAATGGTGTAACAGCGATTCCTGAGTTTTTAGATAACAATTGCGGTGTTCTAGCCGAAGGTGAGGATTTCCTCGGAATTGCAGACGGAATTAAACGGCTATATCTCAGTGAGGCCTACTTTAAAAAATTATCTATAGATTCTTCTAAACGAGCTAGAAAACAAGTTGGTAAAGAGCTAATTATAAAAAAAGAATTGAAAGAGTTTGAGGGGCTGAAGTTTGAATGAGCTTTAACATTATAGAAAAAGCTTAATGTCTTTAGGGGAGTAAAATTAGTGAGCTGTCGGATTAGGGAAATATCACGAAACCCCTTGCTATCACTGGCTTTCATCCGAACTCAAATACAAGGTAATTGGTGTCAATCGACAAAATATGCTCTGATGCAGATACAACGACACATCAGGTATCCCTATGAATCCACAAGACTTATTCAGCCATTTTTCAATTCTTATAGACTATCGCCAGGACTGGAAAGTTGAACATAAGCTTTCAGATGTGCTGTTGCTGACAGTCTGGCGGGTGCAGAGGGCTGGGAAGAGATCGCTGATTTTGGTGGTGACACACATCTTGAATGGCTGAAGTGTTATGGTGATTTTGAAAACTACCGGCATTCAGCGCAAACGAAAGAAGGCAGCAATGAGCTGGGAGTATCTGTCACAAGTCTTAAAGACATGCGGGGTTTCATGATATTTCCGTGGGTTGAATGTATTAACCCGGCGGCATTTTAGATCGCCTATGCAGCATAGGCTATATGCTCAGAGTTAAAGTACTTTTTCACCCGTTCGGGACGTCGCTGCAGTGTCCGCATGCAGGAGCGAGTTCGGTTCTTCAGCTCGTCCACTGTCCGAGGAGCCGGACCACTATGTACCATGCCTTTCAGATCGCAGTTCAGATACTCATCCGGGTTCAGCTCTGGCGAATACGCCGGCAGAAAGAAGACTTCCAGATAGCGCTTAACCGCCTTACGTTCGAGCCAGCGTTTCACCACTTTGGCATGATGTACCCGCAGATTGTCCAGGATCAGGAAGACCTTACCGGGTGTCGACTCAATCAAGGCCCGCAGGAATTTCTTCAACACCTTGGCTGTCATCGTCGACTCATACAACATGAAGCGCACAGTGCCCTGATTGGTGATCGCCGAAATCATATTCAGCGACACCCGCTTGGCAGGCAGTGGCTGGACCGGAGTTTGACCCACCGGTGCATAGCTCCGACCGTGCTGGGTGTTGTTCTTGATACCCGTCTCATCACCCCAGAAAATCTGGGCATTCTCCGCTTCTGCACGCGCTTTGATCTGGGGATACTCCTCCTTCAGCCAGGCATCGACACGGGAGGGGTTCTGCTCCCATGCTTTCTTCAGCGGCTTCTGTGGTGTGAAGCCCCAGCGTTTGAGGTAATCCCCCATTGTACGGACAGGTATGTCGATGCCCCAGAGCTGCTTGATCAACTGAGCAATAGCGCGACGAGTCCACAAGGCGAAACCAAGCTTGTACTGATCTGGCATCTGGTCGCGAACAGCTTCTATGACCTGCTGCTCCTGTTGTTCACTCAATCGACGTGGTTTGTTTTTAGGGCCTCGTTTTTGAACCGCAATAGCGGCGGCACCGCCTGTCTCGTAGCGCTTGTACCAGCGCCCGACAGTATCGGGGTGAACGTCGAGAAGTTGACCGATTTCACGGAAGGTTTTGCCTCTCTTGCGGAGTCGAATCGACTTCTGCCTAAGAAGTTCCTGTTGCTCTGGGCTGAGCTTGCGTGCGTCAATATTCATGCAGGCATTATACATAAATCAGATGTAAATTACCACCGGGTTAATAATCTCAGAAGTATTTGACAATAATCCTATTTTTTGAGAAAGAGGTAATCACTAAGTTATGACTAATATTATTGCTAAGGGGTATTATGGGCTAGGTGGAAATATCGCAGTCTTGTCCTCAGCGATGCGGCTCGCTGATTTGCGTGGTGCAAAGTTGATCGTTGATTGGGTAGATGGTGTTTATGGCCTCAGTAGTGGAGACGTATTTAATGAAGTGTTTGAGTTTCCTGTTTCTAATTCTGAGCTGTTAAAGAGTGAAGACTTCACAGTATGGCCGGTTGCTTGGCAAAATTATTACAAAATGACAAGGCCACACAAGGAAGTCAACGGGTTGCAGTTGTCTCGGGTAACTTCTGATATGATTGAAGCATCTGGAGAGTTGTATTCAGGGAATTTTGATGCCTTTATTGTGTCGCGTGATGACAAGTATTGGCATCATAGTGAATTTAGCGACGAAATTTCGAAGTATGTCCAACAAATTAGGCCACAGCCGAGAATTGTAAATAAAGTGAACAGCTATGATTTAGGGGGTAGCAGTATCGCTGTTCATTTTAGGCATGGAAATGGTGAAATAACTGTAGTGCCGCCTGATTTGCAGTGGTTCTTTTCAAAAGTAGATGGGTACTTAGAGAGTGCTCCTTTATCAAGTGTGTTGGTCTGTACAGATTGTATTAGAATATTGGAACTCTTTCGGGAAAGGTACGGTGACAAGGTTATTTCAACAGATAAGCAATATCCTGAAGTTGGAAATGGAGCGATGCATTGCGAGGATACGAACGATGGTAGGCTTAGGAGTTTAGAGGAGGCTATTATTGATATTTGGTTAATGTCTCGTTGTGATTTTTTTGTAGGGTCCAAGAGTTTTTTTACGGGTGTGGCGCTGAAGTTAGCTGGGAGGGTGGAAAAACAAAAAATTTCTGTGTGGAGTCCTGTATGGCGGAGTCATAAACCAGAACCACAACAATTGCCGGTGGAAAAATTTGAAGAAATTGCGGATATGCTTTTGGGGGCTGGTATAACATTAGATGGTCTTTTCGTTGAGGAAACAGGAAATGCATTTGAGTTATACTATTTGTATAATTTTGTTTGTTCTATAAATGATTTGCACCTCGCAGATATCGAGTTTATTAGAGAAAAAATTAAAGGTTTTAGGTATTATTAGCTGTTCATTTAATGTATTCGACCTGAATCCGTGACTTTAAAGCAATAAATCATTCTGTAAACATATGATATATAATGTATTTTTGGTAAAATATTCGTCCGACAAAAACTCACTTCCCAGGTGAATCATGCGCAACTTCATGATCGAGCAGTCCCCCTCCGAGATCTACACCTCTGCCGCCGGTCTGGCACTGGGCGGGCTCTGTCTGAACAAGCACACCTCACTGATAAAAACCTCGCGCAGCCTCGCCAAGCGCCACGGCATCGCCAACATCGACCTGATCCGTACCTACATGGGGCTGATACTGACCGGCAAAAGTGATTTCGAAGCCGTTGACCTGGTTCGCCGGGATCCCTTTTTCAAGGAGGCCATGGGCATCAAGCAAAGCCCGTCCGCTTCCCGTCTGCGTCAACGATTCGATGAAGACGCCAAGGCATTGATTCCTCTGATGGATGAGGCCAGCATTGCGTTTCTTCAGTCAGTGAAGGCCCCCATTACGGCACTGGCAACCGGTCATGTCCCGCTGGATATGGATGTGTTTCCCCAGGATAACGGAAGAACCAAAAAAGAGGGGGTGTCGCGCACCTACAAGGATAATATCGACGGCTATGCGCCCATCGCTGCCTATCTGGGC
Source organism: Nitrincola salilacus (assembly GCF_046271865.1). Lineage (NCBI taxonomy): Bacteria > Pseudomonadati > Pseudomonadota > Gammaproteobacteria > Oceanospirillales > Oceanospirillaceae > Nitrincola > Nitrincola salilacus. Next base: position 3,598,778 of record NZ_CP176580.1, on the reverse strand, counting down.
AATGAGGGCTGGTGCGTTGCCTGTGAGTTGCGCCCTGGCGCTCAACACTCCCAGAAGGAGTTCGGCTATACTCTGGACCGCGTCCTGCCCCGGGTGAAAGCCCTGACGAGTGCGCCGATCCTGGTTCGCCTGGACAGCGCCCACGACGCCGAAGACAACCGGGATCGATTCCGGGTGGAGGAGATGGACTACCTGACCAAGTGGAATCCCCGCAAACAGTCCCCGTTAGAGTGGTATGACCTGGCCAAAGAGCAGGACGCCGACTGGAGTGATCCCCGTCCCGGCAAGCGAGTGGCAGTCTTCAGCGTCACCCGTTACGACGGCAAGCAGGACGAGGAAAAGCGACCCTACCGCTTGGTGGTCCGTCTGATCATCCGGCTATCTGATCGACACGGACAGCTCTTTCTGGAACCACAATTCGAGCTGGAAGGCTGGACCACCTCGTTGGCGGAACAGGACTATGATGACAAAAGGATCATCCAGCTGTACCGGGATCATGCCACTAGCGAACAGTTCCACAGCGAGTTCAAGACCGATCTGGATCTGGAGCGGCTGCCTTCGGGCAAATTTGACACCAATGATCTGGTCATGACCTTCGGCGTACTGGCCTATAACATTTTGCGCTGGATGGGGATCAAGTCCTTACTGGGGATGGATTCGCCGGTGCGCCATCCGGCCAAGCGTCGAAGATTGCGAACGGTGATGCAGGAGATCATTGGCGTGGCGGGCCGAATGATGGAGCGTAGCCGACGGCTGGTGCTGCGCTTTGGTCAACATTGCCCAGGCTTCAACGCTTACAGGCAGTTACACCTGCTGTTGAACTGAGCCGATCAGGCTTGAGCGATCTAACTGAGACCGATGGCGAGAGCAACCGGGGGTACCGCTCGGGAAAACGTAACTATTGATCACTAAATGATCAGATTGAGCTCAAAAGGAGTACCGAATGAAGCTTGATAGCGGATAAAATCAGCCATTTTAAAGAGCGAAGTCGGAAAATTTAAACAGAAAATTTCCGGTAATGCCGAGCAACGGACTAAGTCACGGATTCAGGTTCGAGAGTTGAAAAGTTGATTGGCTTAAAAAATAGGCGTGGGTTTGACGATGAAAAAAGCTTTGATTACTGGTGTTACCGGTCAAGATGGATCGTATTTGGCGGAAATTTTGCTGGAAATGGGTTATGAAGTCCATGGTATTAAGAGAAGAGCTTCTCTATTCAATACTCAACGTGTAGATCATATTTACGAAGATCCTCATGTAGAGAATCAGCACTTTATACTTCACTATGGTGACTTGTCAGATGCTACGAACATTATTCGTATAATTCAGGAAGTTCAGCCTGATGAGGTATACAATTTGGCGGCTCAATCTCATGTTGCTGTGTCTTTTGAGTCTCCGGAATACACGGCAGATATTGATGCTATCGGTACTCTGCGACTGTTAGAGGCTATTCGTATTTGTGGATTGATAAATAAGACTCGTTTTTATCAAGCCTCCACATCTGAGTTGTACGGCTTAGTTCAAGAAACTCCTCAGAAAGAAACTACTCCTTTCTATCCTCGCTCACCATATGCTGTCGCCAAGCTGTATGCTTATTGGATAACGGTGAACTACCGTGAATCCTACGGGATGTATGCGTGTAATGGTATTCTGTTTAACCACGAGTCTCCACGTCGTGGAGAAACATTTGTAACTCGCAAGATCACGCGAGGCCTGGCAAATATCGCGCAAGGTTTGGAAAATTGCTTGTATTTGGGAAATATGGATGCTCTACGCGACTGGGGGCATGCCAAGGATTATGTTCGTATGCAGTGGTTAATGCTTCAACAGGAGCAGCCTGAAGATTTTGTAATCGCTACGGGTAAGCAGTATACGGTTCGGCAATTCGTACAATGGTCCGCTGAAGAGCTTGGTATTAAGCTCCGTTTTGAAGGCGAAGGAGTTGAAGAGCAGGCCGTAGTAGAATCGGTTAACGGTGAAAACGCGCCAGCAGTGAAGGCTGGTGACGTGATCCTGAAGGTCGATCCTCGCTATTTCCGGCCCGCTGAAGTGGAAACCTTGCTCGGTGACCCCACAATGGCGAAAGAGAAACTGGGCTGGGAGCCAGAAATCACAGTGCAGGAAATGTGTTCTGAAATGGTGGCACATGATCTCGATCAAGCAAAACGCCACGCACTGCTCAAGAGTCATGGGCATCATGTTTCTGTGTCAACAGAGTGAGAGCCACCATGCGGATACTATTAACCGGCGGCTCAGGAATGGTTGGTCGCAATTTGCAGGAACATCCGGCAGCCGATAAATTCGAGATTCTGGCACCAAGAAGCCAGGAGCTGGATCTTTTGGATAGAAAAGCAGTTTCCAGCTATATGGAAGAGAAAAAACCTGATCTGGTGATCCATGCAGCTGGTCGAGTAGGCGGTATTCAGGCCAATATGGCAGATCCAGTAGGTTTTCTGGTTGATAACTCCTTGATGGGCATTCATGTTATTAACGAGGCTTATAAAGCTGGTGTTGAAAAGTGCATTAATCTAGCCAGTTCATGTATGTACCCAAGAAGCGCCACTAATCCTCTGAGTGAGGATCAGATTCTTACTGGTGAATTGGAACCAACCAACGAAGGCTATGCACTGGCCAAAATCACCGCTACAAGATTAAGTCAGTACATCAGCAAGGTCGATAGTACCAGGAAATACGTTACTCTGGTCCCCTGTAATCTTTATGGCAAGTACGACAAGTTTGATCCTGCTCACTCTCACATGATACCCGCAGTGATTCGGAAGATTCATGAAGCCAAAATGGCTGGGCTGTCGGCGGTGGACATTTGGGGCGATGGAGAGGCGCGGCGTGAGTTCATGTTTGTGGCTGATCTCGCATCCTGTGTGTTTAAGGTCATTGAACAGATGCGTGCTGATGTACCTTTACTGATGAATGTAGGGCTGGGTAAAGACCACACAATCAATGAGTACTATCGTGCTGTAGCTGACGTCATTGGGTTTCAAGGTGAGTTTGAGCACGATCTGACCAAGCCTGTAGGCATGCGACAGAAGCTAATCGATAGCACTCGAGTAGGTAGTGTTGGATGGCAAGCCAAAACATCTCTCCGTGAAGGCATTGAGCAAACTTACCAGTATTTTTTGAAGGACGTGATTAATGAGTAACTATTCTCTGGCATCCAGCACATGGGATCAAAAAGAGTTGGATGCAATCCAGCGTGTCATTGATTCCGACATGTACACCATGGGCAAGAACGTTGCAGAGTATGAAAAGCAGTTTGCAGGCTACTTTGGTTCAAAGTATGCCGTTATGGTCAGTTCCGGCTCTACAGCAAACTTGTTGATGATTGCCGCTTTGTTCTTCACACAAAACCCAAAGCTGAAGCGTGGGGATGAAGTTATCGTGCCTGCTGTATCCTGGTCAACCACCTATTTTCCACTCCAGCAGTATGGTTTGAAAGTCAAGTTTGTGGATATTGACCCGGACACCTTGAATATAGATTTGCAAAAGCTGGAATCAGCTATCTCCGATAGTACAAAGGCTATTTTGCTGGTTAACCTTCTGGGTAATCCCAATGATTTCGATGCTATCCAGGAAATGGTCTCAGGAAAAGACATCCTCATTCTGGAGGATAACTGTGAGTCGATGGGGGCTGAGTATAAAGGCAAGAAAGCTGGCAGCTTCGGGTTAATGGGTACTTTCAGTTCCTTCTTCTCTCATCATATTGCAACAATGGAAGGTGGCTGTGTCATTACAGATGACGAAGAGCTCTACCATATCCTGCTTTGTATTCGTGCACATGGGTGGACGCGTAACCTGCCTAAGGAAAACAAAGTATCAGGAATAAAGAGCGATGATCCATTTGAGGAGTCGTTCAAGTTTATACTTCCAGGGTATAACGTACGGCCGCTTGAAATGAGTGGAGCCATTGGGCTTGAACAGCTTAAAAAGCTGCCTGATTTTGTAGCCGTTCGACGCCAGAATGCCACTTTGTTTCAGCAGCTTTTTTCTGACCATCCCTTTTTGACGATTCAAAAAGAAATTGGTGATAGCAGTTGGTTTGGGTTTTCCATGGTGATTAACCCCGGTGCACCTTTCACACGAAAGCAGATGGTAGCAGCAATGCAAGAGGCTGAAATCGAGTGCAGGCCCATTGTTACTGGAAACTTTCTCAAGAATAAAGAGGTACTGGAGTACTTTGATTACGAAGTGGGAAGTTCAATGGAGGCGGCTGAGCATATCGACCAGAATGGGCTGTTCGTTGGTAATCACCAAGTGTCTCTAGACAAAGAACTCCACTATTTGAAGTCCATTGTCGACAAGCTTACTGCATAAGGTGGTTGGCATTGTTCAATGAATTGAGATCATCACAGGCCTTGTCAGAAGAGCAGTTCAAGCAAGTGGTTTTTGCCACACCACTGGTTTCCATCGATCTTGTGGTACTGAACGCCGGTCGAATTCTTCTAGGTCAGCGGCTAAATCGCCCGGCAAAGGGCTATTGGTTCGTACCTGGAGGGCGAATCCGCAAGGGCGAGTCAATTGAGAGCGCGTTTGGCCGACTTACAACACAAGAGCTTGGGGTCGACCTGCCTTTTTCTGAAGCTCGATTATTAGGTGCCTATGATCACTTCTACAGTGACAGTGTTTTCGGGGAATCTCCTTCAACTCACTATGTTGCGCTTGGGATGTTGATAGAAGTAGATCAAGAACTCAAAGCAATGCCAGATGATCAGCATGACAGCTTTACGTGGTGGCCTATTCAAGAGGCATTGGATAGCTATGTTGTTCACCAGAATACCAAAGCCTACCTGCTGGCGATTTAATTCAAGGGAGTTTTACTATGATACACCCCGTGGTAATGGCTGGTGGTAGCGGTTCTCGGCTTTGGCCCATGTCCCGTGAATTGTATCCGAAGCAATTCATCAGTTTACTTGGCAATCAGTCGATGCTTCAGCAAACCCTGGCCAGGCTAGAAGGCTTGAATACGGCACCGTCTGTACTGATTTGCAATGAAGCACATCGTTTCCTGGCGGCCGAGCAGCTAAGGCAAATGGACTTGTTGGATCACAATATCATTCTTGAACCGGTGGGGAGGAATACAGCGCCAGCGATTGCATTGGCTGCTATCACAGCGTTGAAAGAAGACAGTAACGCTATTCTATTGGTTTTAGCAGCAGACCATGCTATTGCCAAAGAACAAGTATTTCACGAAGCAGTCTTGGAAGCTGAACGTTACGCCAAGTCTGGAGAATTAGTCACATTTGGCATTGTACCGACACACCCTGAAACTGGATATGGCTATATTCGAAGAGGGGAGGACACTGAGAATGCCTATCGGGTTGCTCAGTTCGTCGAAAAGCCTGACCAGGCTACTGCGAATCAGTATGTAGAGAGTGGAGATTACTACTGGAACAGCGGCATGTTTATGTTCCGAGCGGATAGGTACTTGGAGGAACTGCAGAAGTTTCGACCTGATATTTACAATGCTTGTGTTGTTGCAATGCAAAGTGCGCAGTCAGACTTGGACTTCATTCGTGTTGATGAACCAGCATTCACTCAATGCCCTTCTGAATCAGTTGACTATGCTGTTATGGAAAAAACAGACCGGGCTATGGTTGTGCCACTAGATGCTGGATGGAGCGATGTAGGTGCATGGTCGGCCCTGTGGGAGCTTTCAGAAAAGGATTCTCAAGGTAATGTCTGTAAGGGGGACGTAATAGCCCAGAGTACAGAAGGTTCCTACGTATTGGCTGAAAACGCTTTGGTAGCCACTGTAGGAGTGAGGGACCTTGTAATTGTTCAAACGAAAGATGCAGTTCTGGTGGCAAACAAGCACCAGGTACAAGATGTAAAAGCGATCGTAGCCGAACTGAAAAGCCATGGCCGGAATGAATACAAGTTACATCGCGAAGTGTATCGCCCATGGGGTAAGTACGACTCGATAGATAACGGTCATCGCTATCAGGTCAAACGAATTACCGTTAAACCCGGCGAAAAACTGTCTGTGCAGAAGCATTATCACCGTGCTGAACATTGGGTGGTTGTTTCTGGTACTGCCAATGTGACTATAGATAGTGAAACCCGAATGTTGACAGAGAACCAATCCATTTATATCCCTGTTGGTAGTGTTCATGCGTTGGAAAATCCCGGAAGGATACCTCTGGAATTGATAGAAGTACAAAGTGGTACTTATCTTGGAGAAGATGATATTGTTAGGTTTGAGGATCGATATGGCCGAAGCTAGGGAAGGTGTGAACAAGTCTCCCTCATGAGACAATATCACCATCAAGTATATTGAGGACAGCCGGATGGATCAGCAGCTCACCTTCGCTGACAGCGAGTTCAACAACAAGCGTCGTCAAACCCGCAAGGAGAAATTTCTTGGACGAATGGACAAACTGATCCCGTGGTCTCGTCTGGAAGCTGTGATTGAACCCTATTACCCTAAGGCTGGTAATGAGCCCCGTCCTTACCCTCTGGCAACCATGCTCCGAATTCACTGCATGCAGCAATGGTACAACCTCAGTGATCCCGCGATGGAAGATGCGTTGTATGAAATAGCTTCTATGCGTCTGTTTGCGGGCCTGTCACTGGACAAAGCAATTCCTGATCACTCCACTATATTGAAGTTTCGCCATTTGCTGGAGCGCCATGGCCTTGCTCGTCAGATTTTTGAAGAAGTAAATCAATGGTTGTCCGAGGCCGGTGTGCTGCTCAAGGAAGGCTCTCTCATTGATGCCACAATTATCGAAGCGCCCAGTTCTACCAAAAATCAGGCTGGTGAGCGTGACCCCGAGATGCACCAGACCAAGAAGGGTAACGAATGGTACTTTGGCATGAAAGCGCATATTGGCGTTGATGCACGAACCGGTATCACGCATAGTTTTACCACGACAGCGGCACATGAGCATGATCTCAACCAAGCGGGACAAGTGCTGCATGGGAAGGAAGCCTTTATCTTCGCTGATGCTGGATACCGCGGGGCTGAAAAGCGGCCCGAGCTAAAACATGTTCAAGCTGACTGGCATATCGCAGAACAGCCTGGGAAGATGAAAGCCCTGAAAAAGCATCCTCGAATCAATAAAGTCAGGATCCGTACTGAATATCTGAAAGCGAGTGTTCGAGCGAAGGTTGAGCATCCATTCCGGATCATCAAATGCCAGTTCGGATTTGTTAAAGCTCGCTATCGCGGTCTGATGAAAAACGATGGCAAGTTGGCGATGCTGTTTGCACTGTCAAACGTCGTACGTGTGGATCAGATATTGCGATCGCAGAGTTAATCCGTCTGCACCACCTGAAAAGGTGATCTGCGGGTAGCAAATACGGGATAAACACATCCAGTTGGCGTGTTTTTGCTGCGGTGATCGCGTGTAAGGGAAAGGCTCCGCTTAATCACAGGTTCCTTAGCTCAGAAGTTTTAACAGCGGAGCGTTTTGCGCAGGCGGTACGCCAGCACTGGCAGATAGAGAATAAATTGCACTGGTGTCTAGATGTTGGATTTAAAGAGGATGCCTGTCGGATACGTCGAGAAGATGCGGCCGAGAACTTGGCAGCCGTCAGGCATATCGCGATGAACTTCTTGAAAAGTGAAAAAACGTTCAAGGCAGGTATTCAGCGCAAACGAAAGAAGGCAGCAATGAGCTGGGAGTACCTGTCGCAAGTCTTAGAGACATGCGGGGTTTCATGATATTTCCGTGGCATTTGAGGCTAGCTGGGAGGGTGTGCAGTCGGATGACCCGGTTCTTTCAGTAAAGTTGTCTGTTTTGCTGAAGAAATAAGAATCATCGTATTGTATTTCTGGCGTTGACGCAGGAACATGTATAAAAATAATTCCGCCAAAGGTAAATCAAGTGGCAGATAATATATTCGAGATTTCAGTAGACGAACACAGCTACAGGATGGTACTGCCGCATTGGGAGACCGACTATATACAGGGAGTTTTGGCGAGTACTCATCAGCCCTATGAGTTGGAAATGTTGCGGGCTATGGCCGCTATGCTCAAGCCAGGAGAGCTGGTTCTGGATATTGGGGCCAATATTGGTAATCACAGCATGTACCTTTCGGCCGTTGCAGGATGTAGGGTTTTTGCTTTCGAGCCGAATGTGGAGCTTTATAAAGCGTTTGTTGAGTCTGTCGAAAACAATGGGCTGGTTGGCCTAATAACCGTTCACCAAAAAGGAATTGGCGCTGCGTCAGGCAAGGCACACTTTGCTAACCACACTCCGGATAATCTGGGCGGGCAATCCTTGACCGTAGATGGTTCTGAGGCGTCTGATATTACCGTCGTCTCCTTAGATTCCTTCGGCATTAATGACACAGTTAGAGCAGTCAAGGTTGATGTTGAGGGTATGGAGTTGGAGGTGCTGCGGGGTGCCAGGCAACTTTTATCTCGCGACAAACCGCATTTATTTGTAGAAGCACAGACTGAACATGACTTTGATATGCTGGAAGGTGTTTTGGTTTGTTTGGGCTATGTGTATTGGAAAACATATAATGCAACTCCTACTCATTTATTTATACACAAAGATGAATTAGCTCAATCTGATATGATTAATCGCTATTTTGAAATAGCAAGGGATCTGTATAAATTTCGAGCGGTAAAAAGTGAAATAGAGCAAAAGTTAAGTGACGCCAATAAAAAATATCGAAATGCAAATGAGCGTATAGAAGAGCTAAAAGAGAAACTAAATAGTGCAAATGAAAAGTACCGTGAATTCACAAAGCATGCGCGAGAGGTGTCTGATAGGTTGAATAAGGAGGTTTCTATCCTAAGAGTAGAGATTTTAAGCCTCAAAAAGCAATGTTTGCCAGTTTTATCAATAAATGGAAGTCATCCGGAACGTGATATAGGCTTAGACTTCTCCCTTCCTGAAGAGCGCTAATAAGCGCACTTATTCAATTAGCTTTAGTTATTCACACTACCGCAGCCACGCCTGGAAAAATCGTTCAAAGACCTTTTTCCGATGCATCGCCTGGTTGATTAGGATGGCGATTACTACAGCACCAGTGGTGAGTGATCGTAAGCGTTCATTCCAAGACGTCCTGTCCCCTTGGTGAATTTGTGGGGCGGGTAAACTAATTCAAATTCATGAGGTGTAAGTCAATGATTGAGACTCTTCTTCGTGCTTACACCAACCGTCCTGATAATGCAGACCCCGCTCAGCGCGTGAGCTTCGGTACGTCTGGCCACCGTGGTAGTTCGCTGGCTGGTAGCTTTAATGACGCGCATATTGCTGCCATTGTGCAAGCGGTGGTGGACTATCGCTGTGAAGCTGGCATCACTGGCCCGCTGTTTTTAGGTCGTGATACCCATGCGCTGTCGCGACCTGCCTGGGATACGGCGATGGAAGTGCTGGCTGGCAACGGAGTTGAGGTGGTGATCGCCAAAGAGGATGAGGTGCTGGCCACGCCGGTGATCAGCCATGCGATACTGCGCCACAATGCTTCGCTGAAGGCTCAATCGGATGCGCCATTGGCCGATGGTTTGATCATTACGCCGTCGCATAATCCGCCAGAAGATGGCGGGATCAAGTACAACCCTCCTCATGGCGGTCCGGCGGAAGCCAATATCACCGCCTCGCTGGAAGCGCAGGCTAACCGTTATCTGGATGATGGAGGTGCCACAATTCAGCGCCTGCCGTTGGAGCAGGCTCGTGCTCTGGTTCGCGAGCAGGATCTGATCGGACACTATGTGGACACGCTGGGTGATGTGATTGATATGGCCGCCATTCAGAGCCAACAACAGCGCAGCGGGTTGCGCTTGGGTGTGGATCCAATGGGCGGAACGGCCTTGCCGATCTGGCAGACCATTGCCAAGCGCTACGGGTTGGCGTTGGACATAATCAATCCTCAGGTAGATGCCAACTTTGCTTTTATGCCGCCAGATCATGACGGCAAAATTCGTATGGATTGTTCCAGTAGTGCAGCTATGGCGAACCTCTTGGCGATCAAGGATCGCTTCGATCTGGCATTTGGTAATGACCCGGATGCGGACCGTCATGGTATTGTTGATGCCGGTGGATTGATGAATCCTAATCACTATCTGGCAGTGGCAATAGACTATCTGTTAGGTCATCGACCTCTGTGGGGACAGTCATTGAAGCTGGGTAAAACGCTGGTGTCATCCTCCATGATTGATCGCGTGGTGGCTGCCCATGGCTGCGAGCTTTATGAGGTGCCGGTGGGTTTCAAGTGGTTTGTTGAAGGGCTGCACCAAAGCTGGCTGGCGTTTGGCGGGGAAGAGAGCGCTGGTGCAAGTCTGCTGACGTTCGACGCTATGCCTTGGTCAACGGATAAGGATGGCATTGCACTGTGCCTGTTGGCAGCCGAAATAATGGCCGTGACTGGTCAGTCGCCCAGCCAGCGCTACGCCGAGTTGACCGCCCGCCACGGTGCCCCCGTATATAGACGAATCGATAGTCCGTGCGACGCGCAACAGAAGGCTGCCTTCAAACAGCTAAGCGCAGATAGTGTTGTAGCCAGCACCCTGGCAGGGGACCCTATCACACAGATCATGACCAAAGCCCCCGGCAACAACGAGTCGATCGGTGGCCTGAAAGTCACCACAGCCCACGGCTGGTTTGCGGCACGCCCCAGTGGGACTGAAGCGCTGTATAAGCTTTATGCTGAAAGCTTCCGTGGTGAGGCGCACCTTGAGGCCATTCTGGATGAGGCTCGGCAACTGTTGGCGGTTGCGTTGGCAGTAGTGTGAAGGTGGTATGTAATCTGTCCGAGGGCGAAATGTATGTTGTGCCCAAGGGGATTGAGCACAAACCTTATGCTGAAGGTGATGCTGATGTCAGCTTTGATACAATCAATCTATGGTGCTTGGACAGGGTGAGAAGCTGTGTGTATGCTATTAGACTGGTGAGAGGGTAAAAGAAATGAGTACATGTCATAAGAGTCTGGTTGCAACCAAAGTGCGTAAGCACAAGCGAGCTGATGCATTTGAAGACAATCGTGAACTGATGCGGCTGGCAAAGGTATCATCGCGAAATGCTATAGCCTCGCTCCTGGAGTCAGGTATCTCTGTTGTTTACCTCAAAGACGGTAATGTGGTCCGCAAGTCGCCAGATAATACAATTACGGTTGTGAGTGAAGGCGGCAGTGCTGAGAAGTTTGATCTGAGAGAGTATTTGTGCCAAGGATAAGGTTGATTGCGGGACCCAATGGATCGGGTAAGACAACACTGATGCGTACGCTGGTACAAAACGGGATACCAGTAGGCCAGTATATTAACCCTGACGATATGGCAAAGCATATTGTCTTATCGGAGCAACTGAAAAAAACAGCTGATATTATGTTTGTACTTCTGATCTTGAGATTAACAAGCAACGAGTGAAACAGCGAGTATGTTCCGGTGGGCATGATGTGCCTGAAGACAAAATTGCCAGTCGCTATGTGAACAGCCTTAATTTACTAACTCCTATGGCCCGAAAGTGTAAGCGAGTATATCTGTTTGATAATTCCGGTAGTGAACAGCTGCACTTTGCAGAGGTAACACCTGACGGTTATCTTGATATCTTCGAGAATCAGTTTACCCAGCTCAACCCCCAGTGGTTCGTTAAAAACATGTTACTCAAGTGGGATAGAAAAAAAATCCGCTTGGCAACACTATAGTGAATTCTGAGCTGGATAAGTAAGGCTTTCTGCCTCAAAGATGCAATGTATGCTCAATCATTTCAATGTTAATTTTGCTTCAGTGCTTTGGTTAATAGAGCACTGATCGCTCTGTGGATGGAACGGATATGGTGTTGTTGGTTGGTAGTACACCCTATAGTGATGTAAAGCCGTTGGTACCTTTTTTTGAATGGCTGGGGTCTACCAGTGTTCAGTTGCTCGAATCTTCTCAGCAGGCTGAGGAGCTGGAGCAACAGTTGAAGAGTAACACTCAGGCTGGCGCCATTCTGCTATTTCACTCGCTGGAGTATACGCTGCATCAGGCTGTGACTGGGCAGGATAGTGCTGAGGGTGTAGTGGAGCGCTGGCGGCTGGCGGCTGAGCAGATGCTCAGGTTGAGCAAGCTGTATCGTGGCAGGGTGTTTCTGTTTGATCTGGATGAGGTGCTGAGTTATCCACAGATGTTTTTTGATCTCTGTGTTGATAAATTTTCTGTCACGTCTGAAGTGCCTACAGGCTGTAAGGTACTACCTCAATTTAATCCCGCTCCTGCAAGCCTGACGCTGGCTGTAGCCCAGCTGAAAAAAACTCAGATGCCTTTGTTTCGCTTGAGTGAACAGCTCAAGGCTTGTGCCTATCCTGTGAATATTTCAGAGGTTAAGGCTGAAAGCTCTGATCCTTTAGCAGCATTCAATGAGTATCGCCAGTTGCTGCTGCAAGCGCAGGCACTGTCGGCAAGTCAGGCAGATACTGAGGCTAAGTTGTCAGACAGGGATAATGAGCTCTTGCTGCAGACGCAGCGTAATCAACAGTTGGCCACTGACCTTGAGCAACGTGAAGAGGAGAGTTCGTTACTGATCAAGCAGCTTCATACCGTTCAGGAGGAACTTGAGCGGGCATATCTTGATAAAGAGTCACTTGAAGAAGAAAATTCTTTGCTGATCAATCAGCTGCATACCGTGCAGGAAGAGTTTGAGCAGATATTTCTCGACAGAAAGTCACTCCAGGATGAGTGCAGTCATCTGCAGCAAGCAGTCACTGATCTGAATGCTGATTTGAATGCAAGGGTGTCTGAATTGGAGGGCAACCTCCAACAGCAGGGCAAGGCAAATGATCAGCTCAAGCGACATTTGGCTGCAAGTGAACTCAGAATCCAGTTACTCAATCATCAGTTGAGTGAGCAGAAGCGATTAAGTGGGTTGAACAGGATCGAGCGCAGCCTGCTGAAGAAAAAGCAGTTGGCCAAGGCTGAAGAGATCAACCAGTGCGAATGGTTTGATGCGCAGTGGTACCTGGATCAGTACCCAGATATCGCATCAGATCAGCGACTCTCCAGCAACCCTGCTTTGCACTACCTGCGCTTTGGTGCATTTGAGGGACGCAACCCATCAGTACGTTTTAATAGCTTCAATTATCTGCTGGCTAATCCTGATGTACTCGAAAGCGGTATGAATCCGCTATGGCACTTCATCAAACAGGGGCTGGATGAGGGGCGAAAGCCACTTTAGGCTGCGAAAACAAGTGCCCAGAGCCTTGAATACCTGCTAGTCGCAGTGAGTCTGATTGTTAGCAACTGCTATAATATAGGCAATGCTGAACTTAGATTTCACTGGGTTTTTAATGCAGAAAAGCCTACAATTTGGCTTAGAAGTAAAGGAGAAAAAATGGTTATGCAAACTGATCGAACAGATCTAAAGCATGAGTCAAACATCCTTGATGGTTCAAGCTTAAATAAGCTCAAAGAGTACATAAAAACTCATGAGACTATTTGCGATGAAGCTTCGAGCTCTCAAGATTACGATTTGCTAAATAAAAGCTTGACTAATATTTATATGTTGGAGATTGGTCGGGAAAAAGATATTACAGAAAGAGTTAGAGATACTTTTTTTACATTTAATATATACCCAGACTCTACGGCTAGTGACTATTTAAAAAATACTAAGTTAAAGGTTTCAGTTAACAAATCTATAGCTGGCGACTGGAAGAAAGTCGGTGCTCAATTATGGTTAGCCTACTATAATCAAGTTAATGATAAGGCCGACTCCGAATGAAAAATACAGCTGAGTCAGGAAGTCTCGAGAAGGCTGATGAAAAAGAGATTTTAGAGTTGCTCTCCAAGCTTCCAGAAAATGTTCTGGCAGAAGCGTTGGCTGAAAAAGTAGTAAGAGAAGATCCTTCTGGTGAAATTACCGAAGTTGTTAGAACAATTGCGCAAGAATATTCTGGGCCTATTCCCCCGCCAAGAATGCTGGAGCACTATGAATCGGTACAACCTGGATTTGCTGATCGAATTGTTTCGATGGCAGAAAAAGAGCAATCTCATAGGCATCAGTTAGAATCTCGCGGGGTTGAAGGAGCTGTCAGGAAGGATGCAAGAGGACAGCATTATGCACTCATAACCTCTGTACTCCTGATTGTTAGCTGTGTATTTCTAATTTATACGGGACATGAGGTGTCTGGATCTATATTGGCTGGCGGTTCACTAACTGGATTGGCATATATTTTTATCTCTGGTAGAAAAAAAGATAAAGCGCCTTGAATTTATCCTAATTCGGAAAGACCGTCAGGAAGGTTGTCAGAAAGTCAGGCGTGAGGTTACATGCAGTCTGATCAGCAATCCAGCATTATGTGAGCGAGATGAGTGTGGTGCGGGTGTAATGTGAGTGTGATTAAAGATCAAGCCAGTGTCGAAGCTGATCAGGCAAGCCAATTGCAGCAGCGTATTCGCCATTTGCTGAATGAAAATGAACAGTTGCAGCAGTATCGGCAAGCGATGCTCACTAAGATTGAGGCGCTGCAGTTCAGGCTTGATCGATCTGATGATGCGCTACGGCAGCACTTTCAGGAAGTGTCGGTTCTGACCGCTATGTTGCACGATGAGCAGACCCTTTCGGCAGGGCAGGCCAGCGAGTTGGAAGTTGCGAATGCAGAAAAAAATGCAATGGAGTTGGCTTTGGCAGAGTGCCTCCAGCATGGCTCAGAGAAAGAACAGCAATGGGCGAGTGAGCGCAAGGCGCTGATAAAGCAGATGGTGCGGCAACAGTGTGAGCTGGAGCGTCAGGCACGGGAGTTGGGCCAACTGGCCAGACAAGCTCTGGCCAGCGGCAATAAAAGTGCTTCAGGATGATGTTTGATCAGGCAGTGCAGCAAAGACTGATAGCATCTGGATTGTTTGATGAACAGTGGTATACACAGCAGTATCCCGATGTCGCTCTCAGCGGATACCCAGCCTGGGAGCACTTTGTTCAGTTAGGCTCAAAACTGGGCCGTAATCCTGGCCCCGGGTTCGATGGGCAGCTGTATCTGAGTGCCAATACAGACGTTGCAGCAGCTGGCATCAATCCTTTGCTCCACTACCTAGGCTATGGCTGGGAAGAGGGGCGCCCGGTGATCCCCCCCAAAGTGTCTCGGTTAGAATATTATCTGTGGCGTGGCCTTGCCCCGGCCATGCAGCCTCGCCTTGAGCGGATAGTGGGTGAGGGGCGGGCAAGTTCGATTGAAGTTGGCTACGCCCGTTGGGCGTTGGCTCGCTGGTATGCGTGGCAGCAGGATTGGCCCGCTGTGGACGGGGTGTTACAGCACTGCTATCCGCTTGCAGGCAGTGCCGGAATCGGGCCTTTTCTGTTGCGTTTGCAGGCGTCGTTACATTTGGCAGAGCTGGACGAGGCAGAAAAACGGCTCGCAACGCTCAAACGGCTGTTTCCTGATGCTGCTGACACGCTGTTGGCGGAGTCCAACTATCTGGCGGTGCGTGCCCAATACGAGTGTCAGGACGAGTCTGAACATTTGAGTGCTGTCGACAGCCAGCGTTTGAGCCTGTTGAATCAGGTATATGCTCACCACGGGTTGCTGCCGCTGAGTCTTCAGCCCGGCAGCGATATGTTGATGCTGGATAATCTGGGTACCGATGAACATTCAGATCAGATACCCTTAGATGAGCTAACCCTTGATCAGGCACATCTGGCTCAGATACAAAAAGTATCTGTGATTGTTCCTGTATTTAATGCCGCGACAACTCTGCCAACAGCACTGAACAGCCTGCTGGCGCAGACCTGGCCCAGGATTGAAATTCTGCTGGTGGATGATGCCAGTGAGGATAACAGCTGGGAGGTAATGCAGGCATTTAAGAATGGATCTCGCCCCGATATTGAGCTGGTGCTGTTGCGCCATGAGGTGAACCAAGGGGCCTATCCGGCAAGGAATACGGCTCTGGCAGCAGCCACCGGTGATTTTATCACCGTTCACGACAGTGATGACTGGTCTCATCCGCAAAAAATCGAGTGTCAGGTGCAGGCGTTGCTGGACGATCCTGACAGCAAAGCCTGCTGGTCATCCTGGGCACGGTGTACGGACGATCTCTATTTTGATACCTGGTATCTGGAGCCTGGCTGGGTCAGGCCGAATATCTCATCGCTGATGTTCAGGCGAGAGGTCTTTGATCAATTGGGGTACTGGGATCGGGTGCGTGTCAGTGGTGATACTGAGTATCACCAGCGCATAGTCAAGGCTTATGGTGCACAGAGTGTGCTACATGCCTTGCCGGATGCCCCTCTGGCTTTTGGGCGCATGTCTGCTGAGTCCTTGACTCAGACCGGTGCCACACATCTGGTCACTCAGTTTATGGGGCTGCGCAAGGATTATGAGGATGCTTTCAGGCGTTGGCATGATCAGGCCGCTTCGCTCTATTGTTCTGACACGGCATCTAGCCGCCTTTTCCCTGCTCCCCAAGCACAGGTGCGTAATTCAAAATCCCAGACACACCCTTCAGACTTGCTGATTGAGCTGCAAGACCCGCGAACAACCGCGCAGCTCTCCGATCTGTTTGACTCAGCCTGGTATACCCGTTGTGTGTTGGGGTTGGAGGCAGAGCCTGTTGATCCTTTCCAGCATTACTGGAGTTGCGGTGTTGATCAGGGGTTGGACCCTGGGCCTGAGTTCAGCACCAGTGGTTATCTGCGTGCCTATGCTGAGCACCTGGAAGAGGGTGAGCACCCGCTGCTGCACTTTATTGAAAAAGGCCGATTACAGGGGTTGGACCCCTGCCCGGAGTTTGCCGGTGAGCAGGCGTTCAAATCGGGTAGGCCGACCCTGCTGCTGGTGGCGCATATGGCCAAAGCGACGCTGTATGGCGCCGAGCGCAGTTTGCTGGATACGCTGCGAGCGTTGGCGGCTCTGGATATCAATGTGATGGTCATGCTGCCATCGGCGGCTAATAGTGATTATGTTGACCAGATCTGTGCACTGGCTTGTCGGATTAAAGTGCAGCCTTATGGTTGGTGGATGCAGGGGTTTGATCCATGTGAGGCGACCATCAGGCAGATGCAGGCGTTTTATACTCAGCACGCAATCGACTATGTGTATGTGAATACGCTGGTGTTGTGTGAGCCGCTGATCGCGGCGAAGCAACTGGGGCTTCCTGTCTGGCTGCATGTGCGTGAGCTGCTGGAGTATGACCCGGCGCTGCAGCAGATTTTGAATGCCGGTCAGCCCGAGGTGGCTGCTTTTGTCATGGAGCATGTGGATCAATTGATCTGCAACTCACTGGCAACGGCCGAACCCTGGCAGGATAAAGGCAAACCGATCCATCTGCTGTACAATACGCTGCCCATGCAGCCGCTGCTGATGTTGCCCGAGCCTGTAAGTAAGCCATCACGCGATGTCAGTGTTCCTGTAAGTGAACCGATGCGGGTGGTGATGATCAGCAGCAACACGGAAAAGAAAGGGGTAGTAGAGCTGTATGAGGTGGCGCGATTGTGCAGCCTGGAAGGGGCGCCCATCGAGTTCTACCTGTATGGAGAAGATACGCCTTTGCTCAGGCAGTTGCTTGAGCAGGCCACTGAGCAGGGCATAACGAATATGGTTTATGCCGGCTATACCGAAACACCCTTAACAGCCCTGCAGCAGGCAGACCTGCTGGTGAGCCTGTCGGTGTTTCGTGAAACCTTCGGGCGCACAGTGCTTGAAGCGATGGCCGCCGCCCGACCGGTTATCTGTTATAACTGGGGGGCCTTGCCAGAGCTGGTGCAGCAGGATGAAACCGGCTATCTCGTCCCCTTTATGGATGTGCAAGCGGTTGCTGAGCGTTTGCTTGAGCTGGCACGCGACCCTGCTCTGTGTCGTCGTCTGGGGCAGGCCGGTCGGCAACGCGCAGTGACTGTTTTCGGTGAGCAGGTGTACGCCCAGGCCTGGGAAAAACTCTGCGCCAGGCTGATGTAGCCACCCGACCTGTTTTTTTGCAAAAAGGATGTTATGCGAGTGTGTAAATGTTGATCCAAGGAGTAAGGAGATAACCATTTCAATGAATTGGAATTTTGAACGTGGTGAAGGACGGCATAAGCATCGCTGGAAGCAGGATGAAGCAGGCTTTCAGCCGGGACGAAATGGCTCGATAGGAAAATGCCATCGCAGCATCACTGAAGAGCTTGCCACTGAAATACTTAACAAGGGTGTTCCAGTCTACAATGATCCAGAAGACAGCTATCCAGGCAAGATATACACTTTGTATCGAGGGGTTATTTACGAAGCCGTACCAACAACACCTGGAGTGTCTTGGCATGGATACCCATGGAGGGGCGATCTTCCGGGGCGCCCGGGATTGCCCAGAAGTGTGAAAAATAAGTTGGAGAGCATGGCTCAACATACTGGCTACAGTGAAGAATATGAAAAATGGCTGAAACAATACGGTTAGGCAGCAGTGAAGGGATTGAGCTTCTGTTTCAGCATTCCGGTAAGAAAAAACGGAGTGCGGGGCTGGCTTGGGGCTATGGCACGGTTTATGTAGCCGGTGCTCCCGTATTTTCTGCAGAAGACGGTGTGCCAGTAGAGTGGACCTGGATAGACCTACTCGAATGGCTGGCAAAAAACTGGGCATATATTCTTTGTGAACAGACCTTTCCTTTTCAAATGCAAACCAACAGCATCGTCACGCTGATGCGTGATCTTGAACAGCGCTGGGAAAACATGCCAGAGGAGCGTGTAGAAGAAGAGGAAGCACAAGCCATCAGATTCATCGAAAGGCATGACACAGCAACAGCGTTCAAAGGCATATACTTTCCAGCAGTATTTCTGATGCGGACAGGCCTTGTCATGGAAGTGCTGACGGCTGAAAACCAGAGAACTCATTATTTACCACTGCAACGCGCAGTGCAGGACTTGCAAGCCATAGGTGATGGCATTGTGGAGCTGCTGGCAGGTACTGAACATAATCGCGCTGAGCTCGCAATCAGTAACTGGACAAATAAAGAAGATCTGCTGCAACAAAATGCCTTGAGCTTATTGACGGGATTAAGCTTATCCAGTCAGCAGGCATTGCAAGCACAGGATGAAAATTTCTGGGAATATGACAGCACTGCTGGGTACATAGAAACAGAGCTTATGGCTGCTGCACGGATGACTAATGGTAGTTTGTCGTTGACGCAGCAAAAATACTTATTGACCTTATGCCGTCAACTGACTCAGCAAAGCACCGATGAGCTTGATCAGCTTGCTAACGAGCTGAGGCATGAATTTCAGCCACAGGGAAAACCCCACGACCAAGGTTATTGGGTAGCAGGATGGCTACGAAGGAAGTTGAAACTGGCAGACAATCAACCTGCCATGCCTGCAACGTTGTTAAGCACGTGGAAGGTGAGGGTTGAATCTTTCGAACTGGAAAATTCAAAACTGGACGCTTTGGCCTGCTGGGGGCCAAAGCATGGCCCCGCAATTCTCATTAATAAATCTGACCAGAGTACGGCAGCGCACTTATTTGGTGAAAATTCAACGCTGGCCCATGAGATCTGTCATCTGCTACTCGATAGAGCAGACACGTTGCCGGTTGCAGAAGTGTTGAATGGTCATACACCGGAAAGACTTGAGAAAAGAGCCAGAGCTTTTGCAGCTGAGTTTCTGTTACCTCGGCATATTGCTGCTCAACAGGTGAAGAGCGGAACCTCTGTAGAAAAATCTGTGAAACAGTTATCGGAGAAATATCAAGTCAGTGAAACTCTTGTTTCTTGGCAAGTGATCAATTCGGATGTTTATGGGGCATTGAATCAAAATGAACAACACTGGTTAACCCAACACGCAACCGGGTCGATCATGCACCCGTAGGGATGGTTTTTTATGCCCGATCGGTTATCTGCTATAACTGGGGGCCTTGCCAGAGTTGGTGCAGCGGGTGTAGCCCACAACCTGTTTTTTTGCAAAAGGATGTTATGCGAGTGTGTAAATGTTGAGTCGGCAAAACCTGCTGAATGAAGTGTTGTTTGATGCCCAGTGGTATGAGCAGAACTACCCTGATGTGGCTCACTCAGGATTGTCGCCCGAGCATCACTATCTGTCGGTAGGTATCTCGTTGGGGCGTCTGGGGCGGGACTATGCGCAGGGCTCAG
The DNA here is from genome assembly GCF_046271865.1 of Nitrincola salilacus. Lineage (NCBI taxonomy): Bacteria > Pseudomonadati > Pseudomonadota > Gammaproteobacteria > Oceanospirillales > Oceanospirillaceae > Nitrincola > Nitrincola salilacus. Next base: position 3,578,796 of record NZ_CP176580.1, on the reverse strand, counting down.
CCCTCGGCAAAGGTAATGATGCCTTTGCTCAGGGTAATTATGAAGACGCGATCAAATACTATGTTGATGCCATCGGTGACGATGAGACCTTGCTGCCTGTGCTGGAGCTGAATATCAGGCTCTGCTACGACAGGCAGGGCATACAGGCCAGTGACGCGATCATTCTGACCCGGATAAAAACCGCATTGCGTGAGCAGCAACGCATCCGCCTGGATGCCGCATTGTTGCAAAGACCTGAGTGGCTGGATACCTACAGTTATGGCCGCATCATTGAGTCTGGCCTGTTTGATCTGTCTTACTATCGGGAGCATAACGCCGATGTTGAGGGTGTCGAGGAGAATCCCTTGGCGCACTATCTCAGCGTTGGTGTGGAGATGGGTTTGAACCCGTCGGAGCATTTCGACACGCTGCACTATTTAAAGCAGTATCCGGATGTCGCCGAGGCAGGCGTACACCCGCTGATCCACTATGTGTGCAGCGGGCATAAAGAGGGGCGGGAACCTGTGCCTTTCCCGTCTGGCCCTTATCAATCGCGCTATACGGTGGCAGAGGTTGAGTATATCCCTTATGCCGAGTCCGACCGAGTTGAGCGGAATACCCCGGTTAAGGTGATCTGTTTCTATCTGCCGCAGTTCCATGCGATCCCCGAGAACGATGAGTGGTGGGGCAAGGGGTTTACCGAGTGGACCAATGTTGAGCCCGCCAGATCGCAGTTTGCCGGCCACTACCAGCCGCATGTTCCGCATGAGGATATCGGTTATTACAATCTGCTGGATCGTGAGGCACAGGCTAAGCAGATAGAGCTGGCGCGCCATTATGGCATAGAGGGTTTCTGCTACTATCTTTACTGGTTTTCGGGCGAGCGCCTGCTGGAGCAGCCGCTGGATAATATGCTGGCAGACAAATCGCTGGATTTCCCCTTTTGTGTCTGTTGGGCCAACGAGAACTGGAGTCGGCGCTGGGATGGTCTGGATCATGATCTACTGATGGTGCAACACTACTCTGACGAAGACGATATCGCGTTTATCCAGAATATTGCCCGTTACTTGCAGGATGAACGTTACATCCGCATTGATGGCAAGCCGCTGTTGCTGATCTATCGCCCCAATCTTTTCCCGTCGATGAAAGAGACCGCCACGCGCTGGCGAGACTGGTGTCGTGATAACGGCATCGGCGAGATCTACCTGGCCTATCCGCAATCGTTTGAGTGTGCGGATCCGGTTATTTATGGATTCGATGCGGCGATTGAGTTTCCACCGAATAACAGTGTGCCGCCCGATATTACGGATCAGGTGGAGAAGCATGATCCGGATTCATCCAGCACGGTATACGACTGGCGGATTTTTCTGGAAAGAAGTGATGCTTACACAGAGGAGGGCTATAAGCTCTTCAGAGGCGCAACGCCCTCATGGGATAATACCGCACGTAAAAAAGACCGGAGCACGATCTTCCACAACAGTTGCCCCAGGTTGTTTACACAACTGCTTGTAAATGCCTTTTCGCATACGCTGTTGCAGCAACCGAATCCTGATGAGCGCCTGGTGTTTGTCAATGCCTGGAATGAGTGGGCCGAGGGTGCGCACCTGGAGCCGGATCAGCGCTATGGCTATGCCTGGCTGAAGAGTGTCAGTGATGCGCACAGGCTCACACAACAGGCACAGGAATTGAAAGTGGGCATCGTGATTCATGCTTTCTATCCTGATGTGCTGGAGGAGATCATGAGCAGCCTGGAGTGGTTGCCCACGCAGGGTGTGAAGTTCTATGTCACGACAGCGCAGGATAAAGAGCAGCGTGTGCGGGAGATTTTCAATGCTTATGCTCACGATCTGCATCTGGAAATACATGAGAACAAAGGCCGAGATGTGCTGCCGTTCTTGCAGCTTCTGCCGCGTGTGATCGAGGATGGCTGCCATTTGCTGTTGAAGGTGCATACCAAGAAATCCCCTCATCGGGTGGATGGCGAGCAGTGGCGACAGGATCTGTATCGTGCGCTGCTGTCGAGGGGCTTCTATCTGAAAGCCCGCAGTCTGTTTGTGCTGGACCCGTCTGTCGGTTTGATTTCGCCGGCGGATCATGTGGTGCCGCTGTCCAGCTACTGGGGCTCAAACAGCCAGCATGTGACCACTCTCTGCGACAGGCTGGGTATTGAGTTGCAGGAGGTGGATGATTACGAATTTGTTGCCGGCACCATGTTTATGGCACGGGTGGATATGCTGAGCCAGGTATTGCAACTGGGCCTGGGTGCTGAGGATTTTGAGCCGGAATCCGGGCAGGTGGATGGAACGCTGGCGCATGCGCTGGAGCGTTTTTTCAGTATTGTATGTGTTGCGCAGGGTAAAACGATTCACAAGTATGGTGAACGCAAGGACAATACCTATAAATATGCAGAGGTTGGCTAGGTGATAAGGTACAGTGATGCAACCTGATAATGATGAAGAGCGCATGAAACAGCTGGTGAATGAAAATGAGCGCCTGGTACAGCATCTGCATTTTGTGCAGGAGGAGCTTGAACGGTTTCGTCATGAAAATCGTGCGCTCAAGAATACGATAGCGGATATGGAGGGCCAGCGCGTTTCTGACAACCCTGTAGACCTCGATAGTCAGAAGACTCAGGTGAAGGGGCGCGGCTCTAACAAGCTTCTATCCCTGTTCTCTTCGGGGCACAGACAGCGTGTTCAGTTGCAGAAAACAGCAGCGGAGTTGCTTGACTCCGGCTGGTTTGATGCAAAGTGGTATCTGCAAGAGTATCCCGATATTGCCGCCAACCCTGATTTTTCGGCGAATCCTGCGTTGCATTTTTTGAAGTTTGGTGGCTTTGAGGGCCGTAATCCCGGTCCTGGCTTTGATTCTGCTTATTACGTGAAACGCTATCCGGATGTTATCAACAGTGGCATGAATCCGCTGTTGCACTTTATTCGGGTTGGGGAAGCAGAAGGGCGTAAGCCTGCTCCCTGAGTGTGTCGAGTCATTATTTACTGAAGGTGTACACGCAAGTATGCAGTATCAATCATTTCCCGGTATGAAGGGTGGCTCTGAGTCACATGACAAGCTGATCGCGTTTCGCTTGCCGGATCTTACCGGAAGAAAGGTGTTGGATGTCGGCTGTAATGAGGGCTATTTCTGTGGCTATGCTCACTTTGCCGGGGCATCCAGTGTGGTCGGGATGGATCGCTCGAAAGAGGCGATTGAACGGGCATCGGTGCGCTTTCCTGAATGCCGGTTCTTGAATCAGTCGTGGGATAGCTTGCCAGAGGATGAGTTCGATCTGATCCTGCTGGCATCGGCACTGCATTATGCAGAGGATCAAGCCGAACTGATTCACCGTTTGATGGGTCGACTGGCACCGGGTGGCACTTTTGTCCTTGAGGTGGGTATTGCTTCATCTAATGAGAGTGAGTGGGTGCTGGTGGACCGATCCATCGATCAGTGCTACTTCCCCTCGCGCTCGAAACTGGGCGAGATTCTGCAGGATTACGCCTGGAAAATCATAGGTCACAGCGTAAAACAGCAGGGCGATCCGGTGCAGCGATATGTGGTGCATATCAAACATATGCGCCCCTTTGCCTATCTGTTGATGGGCACCCCCGGTACTGGAAAATCCACGATAGGGCGTCAGTTGTTTGGTCGGGCTGATGTTCATGTGGTGTCTGGTGATGGTGTGTTTCAGCAGGTTGCGAATGGCGCGCATGAGGTGTCGGACTTGCTGCGAGAAACGATCAGCGAGAACTTCACGACCGGCACAATCGATAAGACAACCGAGCGGGTATATGCCAATGGTTTAATCGATGAGCTGGTGCATCTCTGGATCACTTTGGCTGGTGAACGCGATTTTGCAGTGGATTCGTTTGTACCTGAAAAGTATCAGGATGAGTTGATAAGGTGTATTGAAAAAGCGGGCTATATACCGGTGATTCTGTCCTGGCATGTGGAAAAATCCATGTCGTCGGCTCAGGGTGCACGTGAGCGTGCCGACAGTTATCAATTGGCACTTGAGCAGCGATTCTGCAATCCGAAATGGACGGTGGATGTAACCAGCTGTCTGGAAAGCCACTACAGAAAACGCTTTAAATGGCACTTTGACTCACCCTTGAAGGGAAACAGCCCGATACAGGGGCAGGCGCTGGGAATCTCTGGCTGGGTGATTGATACTTTTGCACAGGAACCTGAGCCTCTTCAGCTGTATATCAAGACAGCGGCAGAGATCAAGGTGTCTCCCTTTACCGTTGGCCGTAAAGATGCGCTGAACCATGTCTATGGAGGTGATGCGCCACCCGGGTATGCGGGACTCCGCTGCGGCTTCAGCACACGTATCGACTTTGATGATTTTTTGCAGGGGGTCGAGGTGGGCATCGTGTCGAAAGGTGACAGGATTCCGTTCATCAAAGTGACCAATAGCAGTGCATCTAAATCTATTTTTGAATCACTGAAAGAGAAAGTGTCCAGGGGATTGAAATAGTGTGTTTTCCACTACTCTCTGATTCAGGTATAGGTTGTTTGGAAATTGGCTAGTTTGAATAGCACTATCGATTTTTCGGAGCTGGACCGGGTTCTGTTGAGTGAAGAGTCGCACCTGCTGCGTGAAGGGTGGGTGTTGCTGCGTGGGCATCTTCGGCGAAAAGGGCGGCAGCTATCAGCATCTGTTCTTGCTCATACCGGCAATCAGAGCCACAGAATCAATCTGCCGGTCACCTATAAGGGCACAATTTTTGAGTTGGTGAAGCTTCCTGCCGGTGTCACGCGTCTGGAGTTGGTTCCGCTGCTGGGTGCCGGGGAGTATGAGTTGACTCATTTCACGATCCGGCGCGTCAATATTGCTGAGCGCACCTATCTGATGTGGAAGCGGGTGTTGCCGTCCTTAAGAAAGATTCCACCGGTTCAGCGTTCAAGAGCAAACCTCTTCTGGTATACGCCATTGCTGAATCTGCCGCGTGCGTATGAATCAGTGGGGATGTTCCGTGGTTATTCTCCTCAGATATCCTACTCCGATTGGGTTATCCGGTTTGATACGCTGACCGCTCAGGATAAGCGAGCAATTGCGTCGCGAGCCCGTCGCCTGTACTCAGCGCAGCCTGTTATATTGCTGGACGCCACAGCCGCGACAAAACTATCGGATGTCGTGGAGTCACTCTATTCGATCAAAGCCCAGATCATGAAGCCGGTTCGGGTTCTTCTGCAAGTTAATGATGATCAGGCAGCGCAGTTGCAGCCGTATTGCTGGCCAGAGGTGGAGGTGCTGGGCCCGAACAGGGCTCTGGCATGCGGGGAATTGCAGTTTGCCGCATCCGACTGGGTGCTCTGGGTACCGGCAGGCAAGGTGCTGGCACCTCATGCACTTTTCTGGTTCAGTGCTATGATTCGACGCCGTAAGGATGCCAGTTTTATCTACTCGGATCATGATCACCACACGGCTGAGCGCGAGCGGGTTGATCCCTGCTTCAAGCCAGACTGGTCAATCGAGCTTGCCAGAACCGCGGGATATACGGGGAGTGTCTTTGCGCTGAAGGCAGAAAGGCTTATGAGTATTGCCAGAAATAGCGCTCAGATGATGAGCCCCTATTCACTGATGCTGCAGGCGACCGCTGGTATTGAGCCATCTGCCATTGTGCATATCCCGGCTATTCTATGGCACCAGTTAAGCCATGAGTCTCTGGCTGATAAGTCAGAGGAACGGGAGTCCAGTTTGTCGCAGGAAGCACTGGAGTACTCTCTGGCGCTGCAGGGTATTGCCGCCAGTGTGCAGCGAACAGCGCAGGGTTATCTGCGTGTGCAGTATGCCTTGCCAGCCAGCTTGCCGAAGGTGTCGATTCTGGTACCGACCCGGAATATGTTGAGTCATCTTCAGCCCTGTATTGAAAGTCTGCTATCCAGAACCGGTTATCCGGATTTTGAGGTGTTGATTATCGATAATCAGAGCGATGATCCGGATACGCTGGCCTTTATGCAAAGCGCCTCCTCCGATCCAAGGGTTCGGGTGCTGCACTATGATCAGCCTTTTAACTTCTCGGCGATCAATAACTTTGCCGCAGCGCACGCTCAGGGAGTGCTGATCTGTTTGCTGAACAACGATACTGAGGTGATCAGCGAAGACTGGCTGGATGAGATGGTCAGCCAGGTGTTGCAGCCAGGTGTGGGTGTGGTGGGGGCAAAGCTTTATTTCTCTGATGGTCGTGTCCAGCATGCAGGTGATTGTGTCGGGCCCGGCGGGTGTGCCGATCACATGTATGGTGATCTGGATAAGAGTGATACCGGTTATATGGATCGGGTTGTGCTGGCTCAGGATCTCTCTGCTGTGACTGCTGCCTGTATGCTGACACCAAAATCACTGTATCAGAAGCTGAGCGGGTTGGATGCGGCTAATCTGGCTGTAGCGTTCAATGATGTCGACTATTGCTTGCGTGTGCGTGAGGCAGGTTTTCGCGTTGTATTTACTCCCTATGCCGAGCTGTATCATCATGAGTCTGTCTCGCGTGGCAAGGATGATAATCCCGAGAAAAAAGCCCGCGCGAAAAGCGAAGCAGACTATATGCGCAAGCGCTGGCGGCATGTGATGCAGCATGACCCTTTTTATAATCCGAACCTGAATTATAAAAGAGCGGACTTTACGCTGAATCAGGCGCCAGCCGTCGAAAAACCCTGGGAGTAGTCGCTGTGCAGCCGCATGAGCAAGTGTATCTGGTTGAGGAGGGCAGTAATCCATCCACGGATTTCTTTGTATTGCCTTATCTGCGTGATGCAGGGTGCCCGGTTGAACGCTTCAACTTTGATCAGTTGCCGGCGCTGGTCGGTGCTTCGGTACAGGTGGTATTTGTTCGTTATATACCGTCTTTATGGAAGGAGTGGGTTCAGCAGAATCGGTCGGTGATCTCCTCTGTGGTCTACTTCATGGATGATGATCTGCTGGATCGACAAGTGCATGCCGCCTTACCTTTGCGCTACCGATGGAAACTCTGGTCTCTGGCTCAGCGCCACCGGCAGTGGTTACACAAGGTCGGTGCGCAATTATGGGTATCCACTGCTTGGCTGGCTGATAAGTACAGGGAGTGGCAGCCTAGTGTATTACCGCCGCGCTATCCGCATCATGGCATTACATCGAGTGCAAAAACCTTTTTCTATCATGGTAGCGCCTCCCACGCGGCAGAGCTTGAGTGGCTGGTGCCGGTGGTGACTGGCGTGCTGCAGGAACAACCGGACCTGACCTTCGAGTTGATTGGTGGCAAGACGGCACGCAAGTTGTTTGCAAAGTGCCATCAGGTGCGTGTGCTGCACCCCATGAAGTGGCCAGCCTATCAGGTACTGCTGCAACAACCGGGCCGACGGGTAGGGCTGGCGCCGCTGTTACCGGGCAGATTCAATGCGGCACGCTCGCCAACCAAGTTTTTTGACATTACGGCAACCGGTGCCGTGGGCGTGTATGCAAAGGACCCGGTTTTTGCCTCTTTGGTGACGCACGAGATGAACGGCTTGCTCCTGCCGATGAACACCCATGAGTGGATAGACGCCATTATCAGGTTGATGAATGATGATGCCGCTTGTCAGAGGTTGCTGGCCAATGCGCGGGCAGGACTGTGATTGAGTGGTTATGACAGTGACTGAACCTGTGGTGGGTGTGTTTGTTCGCAGCCTGGTCAGACGAAAGCATCTGGAAGCCTTGCTGGGCTGTCGGGTGGTGTCGATGAACTCTCGGGCGCGCAAGGATGTGACACATATCGCTGGCTGGGGGTTGAAGTCTTCAGCAGACAAAGCGCGAGACTACGCCCAGCGCTGTGGTTTGAACTACATCAGCCTGGAAGATGGATTTCTGCGTTCGTTGTTGCCGGGTGTCAGTGGCGGGGCGGCACATAGCCTGATCGCGGATTACAGCGGTGTCTATTATGATGCAACGCGCCCGTCGGATCTGGAATCCCTGATTCAGGCTGCAGAGTATAGCTCCTCGTTTAGCGAGGGGCAGCTACAGCGGGCCGAGCAGGCGATGGCACTGCTGCGCCAGTATCGCTTGAGCAAGTATAATCATGCGCCAGAAGTGGTGCTTAAACCCGTCGGCACTGCACGTGTGCTGGTGGTGGATCAGACGGCGGGAGATGCGTCCATCGCGTTTGGAATGGCCAGCGCGGCCCATTTTGAACAGATGCTGCGTGATGCCGTGCGGGATAATCCCGAGGCAGAGGTTCTGGTCAAGATCCATCCCGATGTGATTGCCGGAAAAAAGCAGGGGCATCTGCTGGCGCTGGCCAGATCGTTACGCTGCACGTTACTGAGTGATGATATCTGCCCCTGGTCGTTACTTGATGCTGTCTCCCGCGTGTATGTGGTCACCAGTCAACTGGGCTTTGAGGCGCTGTTGGCCGGTAAAGAGGTGATCTGTTACGGCGCGCCTTTTTACAGTGGTTGGGGGCTGACTCAGGACAAGTTGATTCTGCCACGTCGGCAGGTGAAGCGCTCATTGGCACAGGTTTTTTATGCGGCGTATATCGAGTATTCGCGTTATGTAAACCCTTATACCGGTGAGCGTTGCGAGCTGGAGCAGACAATACGGCTTCTGGCTCAGCAGAAAGAGCATAATGACAAGACGGCAGGGCGCTGGTTTGCACTGGGTTTTTCCGGTTATAAAAAGCGTTTTCTACCCCATTTTCTCGGTGAGCGTTCGACGCTGACCTTCTCCCAGCGGTTGAGTGGTGCCGTGTTGAAGCGATTGAAGCCTGAGGATTGTGTGCTGGCCTGGTCCAGCCAAGTGGGCGCTGATCTTGAACAGGCAGTTCGGGCATCGGGAGCCCACTTGTGGCGTATGGAGGATGGTTTTATTCGATCTGTGGGCCTCGGCGTTGATCTGGTGCCGCCGCTGTCTTTGGTGTTGGATACGCGGGGGATCTATTACGATGCCACTCGCAGCAGTGATCTTGAGCACCTGCTTAATCATCATGAGTTTGATGAGGTGTTGCTGAAGAGCGGAGCCGAGTTGCGTCAAAGGTTGGTGGATGCGGGATTATCCAAATACAATGTGGGGCGATCCGGCAGGTTGAATTTGCCATCGGGCCGACCCGTTCTGTTGGTGCCGGGTCAGGTGGAAACAGACGCCTCGATCCGGATGGGATCACCTCAACTGAAGCGTAATGTTGAATTGCTTCAGGCCGTTCGCACAGCCAATCCCGATGCGTTTATTATCTATAAGCCACACCCGGATGTCGTGGGTGGTGGTCGTGTGGGTGAAATTGTCGGCCAGCCTCTCGACACGCTGTGCGATCTGGAAGTGCGTGATCTCGCGATGCCTGACCTGCTGGCGCAGGTGGATGAAGTGCATACCCTGACCTCTCTGACCGGCTTTGAGGCGTTGCTGAGAGGGATACCCGTCACGACCTATGGTTTGCCTTTTTATGCAGGCTGGGGCCTGACCCGAGATCATATGAACTGTCATCGTCGGAGCAGAACCTTGACACTTGATCAACTGGTGGTGGCAACCTTGATTCTGTATCCCACCTATGTGGACCCTGATTCCGGGGATGTGATTGATGCAGAATCGGCCGTGACACTTCTCACCCGCCAGAGAGAGCAAGCCTCCGGGTCTTCAGTGAAGACATACCTTTATCGCATGATTCGACGTCGTAAGTAATCATCAGCCTATGGATTTATCTGTTCGAATGGCAAAGAAAATAAACAGTCCCATTGAGATTATGGTGGCTCCGAATCAAGCACAGCTGACCCCCGACATGCTGCATATCGTTGCAACCGGCAGGGGCTCCATGAGCTTTGTGCTGGGCGATGCTGAGCAGCGTTATCAGCTGTTTCATCAGTCGATCGACTGGAGCAAGGTTGTCATTGCCTGTGTTGATCAGGAGGTGGTGGGTTTTCTGGCCTGTAAAATGAAAAATCGGGGGCCCTACCGCCCGGATTTTGCTGCATTCAAAAAGACATTCGGGATTGCTTCGGCACTTTGGCGTTTTTTGATTTTCTATCTGGTGGAGCTGGCGCAATCCACTTTCTCCTTTTACATCTACGGACTGAAAGTGATGCCCCGTTGGCGACGTAAAGGGGTAGCTCTGGCTATGCTTGAGGCAGCAGAGCAAATTGCGATAGAGGCTGGCTCACCTGGGTTGCGTCTGGATGTGTCGGTGGCAAACACGGCTGCACTGGCGCTGTATACACAGCGAGGTTACCGGGTAACGAAAACAGTGGACCTGTTTTTTCTTCCCCGGGTTTTCAATTTCAAGAAAATCTGCGTTATGCAGAAGGATTTGTACTCAGAATAACATTAACCAAGTGATCGATTGCTCTCTGTGGATTTTCAATTAACGTCATTTCAGAGCGGATTTTTTTCTTCTCTAACACCAGCACGGCTTGCATCCAGGCGCCAGAATACGCCCAGTGAGCATTGTTTGTAATCCAATCAGTCAAAATTGCTTTATTGATATTATTCTGTGCGAGGGTTAACCGACTGATAATCTGGTCAAAGTCGTCAGGGTGTTGATGAGTAAAGAACATGCGTCCCTGAATTGCATCCCTGTGATCATCCGCTATACCAGCCAAACGTTCACCGTCAGGAATGAGCTTCAGTTGACCTCGCAATGCTAACTCATAATCAACACCTTTTTCAGCCCAGCGCTGCTTCTTCATTTCAACCACATCATCTCGTGCCTGTTTTGCCGAGAAAGGATCATTGATGTCTTTCTCCAGCATGCAATCGACATCATACCAATGTCTGGCTAAACGATGTTTATTGGGTTCTTTTTCCATAGTCGAGTACTGATGAAGTGCTGTCAGTTTTTCCCATATGATATACGCAGGGTCGTACGCCTGAACGGTGGCCGTTGGCAAGTCAAAGGCATCCTGCAACTCAGGAATGTCTGCCATATAGCTGCCGATCTTATGAGCTACCGTAGGCTGCCCTCGATTCCGACCACCAAACTCCAGCAGCACATAATCCAGGTGGTAATGGTTTTCGCTCTCGGTCACTCTCGGAAACTGAATGTTGATCTTTTCACCATGTGAGCCGACTTCAAGCTTAGCGCTTAATTCTTCAATACCATATTCTGCAAAGCGCTGATTGAGCTTCTCTACAAGCTGGCAGGACCATTCTGTCAAGCGAGCGGTTTGACGTTCACGAAATTTTTTCTGCTGACTTGGGTTTCTTATTGATTGCGCCCATGCAGCCGACTCTTCTTCTACTTCGGCTAAGTCTGCCCAGTGAATAGAGAGGTCAATATCTTCGGAGAATCGATCAATAGCCTTCCAACACTTGCTGAGCGCAGTACCACCTTTAAAAGCGACGGCGTAATCCCCCAAAAGCTGTTCGTCATAGAGTAAGCGTAGGATTTCGGTCACCCACAGGTCTTTTTCCAGGAAAAAATCCGGCAGACCATCTGGGTGCTTCTGAGCACCGATCAGCAGTATCTGTTTTAGCTCCTCACGTTTCTCAGGGGCTCGATAATAATCGAATATATACATCAGGCAGTCTGCTCCAACTGCTCCAACTGCTCCAACTTGCTTTGCCAGGCATTCAGAAGAGGGAGAGAGCTGAGTTTTTTTACAACCGCTTTGATTTCTGCAGGCGTCAGTGACAATCGCTGGACGGCTTTTTTCAGGCCCGAAACTTCTACTGATTCAGGCGGGGTCACCAGAAGTCCACGCAACAAAGCTCCTGCCGGCTCTTTTTCCCAGCGCAGCTTTTGGTCACTGATATGGCGGACTTCAACAACTTGATTGCCAATCCGGAACTCCCTTGACGGCCCATTGCTCCAATAAACTGTTTTCATGGGCGCCTGCGTTTGCAACCCCAATCGGTAAGCTGCTTCCTGACCTTGACTCACCAGCTTATAGCCGTGCTCTTTGGCCCAAGCCTTGGCGACTTGTTCAGCACTGGCTGTCGTTTTGATTGAAGGCATACTCGGCAAGGGTTTTGGGCGAACGTAGAAACCTTTGGATACCCGCTCAACAACGCCTTCCAGCGCCAAGCGACTGATCGCTTTTTGCACGGACGCGCGGCTCCCCAAGGAATAAAACCCTGTGATGGAGAAGGGAACGCCGCGCTTCATGCGGTTAATCCGGTATGCCACTTTCATTGCAACAGACATGGTCACTCTAATTCAGACAATAAATATTAATGTGAATCTATTGTAGCTCACTATTTACAGTGCTTTCCAGATAATTTATGTCAGTATTATTTTGGGTACATGCGGAGATCTGGATGTCAATTACACTTAGCTACCTGTGGGTATCGGCAGGGTGGTGGCGCGCATTGTTTTGCGTGCCCAGAGTAGCCAGCGGATCAGCGAGGCTGGTTTGTCTGCATAGCCATAGTCTGCCAGTATCATCAGCATCCAGATAATATCTACACGTCGTGCCGTTGTTTTACCATGCAGGTGGATCGGTACAAACATGGTGATGCACAGGTCGCCGAAATGGCCGTAATTCAGTGCATCTTTCAGCGCTGCTACCGGGATCTCCAGTGTGCAGGCACCCAGAGTTTCGCACTCGATCAGTCTCCCGCTGATGGGGCGGTAGAGAAAACGCCGGCCAGCGCTGGTGATCCCGATGCCTTGTGGCATGATGCCGGCAATCAGCCAGCGACATCTGTTCAGTGTGCTGCGTAGCTTTTTGATATCCTTTTCAGTCAACGTTTCACGTTGATTCCGCATCTCTTCGTCTGCAATCTTCTCTTTCCACTCCTCTTGTTCCTGTGCATCTGATAAGACGGGTGTGCGATCTGTCATGGTCAGCGAACTCAGTGCAACTGTGGAGAAGGGTTTGCAGAGCTGAGTTTTGCAGTTCCATCCCTTTTCAAGATCCGGATAGGTGACTTTGTACTCATTAGCCCAACTGGAGTCTGCCCGGCGCATGACTACCTGGCTGGCAAAAGGGATGTAGAGATCTGCCTTCAGGCGTCTGCATACCGAGTTGACCTTGCGCACATAGCCATCAAGTGTCATCTGTGGTGTGCGCTTACCCTCACGGAAGTAGTTGAAAAAAGGGCCAGCAGGTGAGTAGCTTCTGAGCAGTATCAGAGGTTTGTTCAGGTGTGTTTTAAGGGTGGCGATCTCATCCAGAACATGGCTTTGGGGTTTAGCATCGTTCAGATTAACGATCAGGGCTTGCGGTGTGTTAATGAGCAGAACCGAGTCGTTGTTCCATTGTGGCAGTGCCATCACCTGTACACCTTCTTCAAGGTGCTCCCAGGTGTGGCTGCGCAGCCGTCTGACCGAGTATCCCATCTTGATCAGATGCTGATCCATTGACATGCACAGGAAGTCAGGCATTAATATTTGCGGGTGGCTGCCGATACGCCTCAGGCTTGGCAGGTGTAGATGATCAGGATGTTCATGCGTGAGATATAGATAGCGTGATTCTGCTATTCTAGCTATCTGGGTATCTGTTGGCGGATTCTGCAGCCACCAGCTTCTCCAGTAGCTTGAACCGAACAGCCAGGGATCGGTTGCCAATAGCGATTCGCCCGACGAGTTTTCCAGCAAAAGGCAGGCGTGGCCGTAGGTATGGAGTTGCATGACAGTTGTCCTGAAAAGTAGTCCTGAAGCGTTTTACGGATGAGCAAGGGTAGCTGTGAGTGTCATTGAATTCAATAGAAACCCGGAGAGGGATATGTCTCGAAGCTGTATTCGATACCTGTTGTTCCTGATCATGTTGGTGTTTGTCTCAAACGCGATGGCTGCGTCTCGTCTGGCCCTGGATCAGGGTTGGGAATATCGCTGGGGGGACTCACCTTTTGTTGATGGTGTGCCGCAATGGGTGCTGGCTGATGAGCCAGACCAGTGGCATGGCATTGAGTTTCCTTCCAATCCACCGGGGCGTCATCTACAGCAGAATATCTGGTATCGGGTGACATTACCGCAGAGTCACTGGGTTGATCCGGTTTTGTATGTCACGAGTATAGACCTGATCGGCGAGGTGTATCTCGAAGCAGACAAAATTTACCATTACGGCGAATTTGATGCTGAGGGCAAGGGCGATTTCATCGGCTGGCCTTGGCATATGATTGAACTGAACCCGGATGACATGGGGCAAACGCTCTATTTCCGAGTTTATTCCGACTACACAGACATCGGACTCTGGGGCGAGGTGATGCTGATGGAGCGACCGGACCTGTTGCTGATGATTATCAGTAGTTCGGTTGTGGATCTGGCAATCGCAGCCTTTTGCATTTTTATCTCCTTGCTGGCTCTCGCGTTTGCGCCGATGCGGCCCGGCAGTCAGCACTTCGTTTATCTGGCCCTGTTTTCATTGACGATTGCTGGCAAGTTGCTGGGCGAGAATGCAGCTGTTCAGTTGGTTCTTGATGCGCCTCTTTTTCGAGTCTATCTGACGGCGGCAGCCTACTTCTCGATGCCGATCTTTATCGCTTTCCTGTTGGGACAGTGGTTGGGTAAAGAGGGGAGTCGGTTGATTAATCGCATCGGTTACCTTCATCTCGCCTATCTGTTTGTTGCACTGGGTTTGTCATTGATCGGGGTTATTCACCTGTCGATCACCTATCCGATCTTTGATGCACTCTTCACACTGACGCTGGTCGTGTTGTTGGTGGTGACGCTGCGCGATCTGAAACAGTTGAATACGGATCAGCGCCTTATAGTGGCGGCCTTCAGTATCTTCGCCCTCTTTTTGCTGGTGGATATGGCGGTTGCGCATGGCTTTCTGCCTTGGACTAGTGTACCGCTCTCGCTGGGTGGGTTGATCTTTGTATTGGTACTGGTGCTGATTTCTCTGCGTGAGTATGGGCGGACAGATAAAGCGGTGCGCCTGATGAATATCACCCTGGAGAATCGTGTTGCTGAGCGGACCGCAGCGATCGAAACCTATGCTCAGATAGAAAGGGAGCGTAGCCAGCAGGCTGAGCGGACCCATCAGATGAGTCTGTCTCTGGATGAGTTGGTAAACCAGTTGCAACAACTGGACAGTCTGAAAGAGGCTGGTGAATTGCTGGTTCAGCGGTTACCGGAGCTGTTTGCTCCGATGAGGCTCAAGGTCAAACTGCTCAGTGCGGTGGAGCGTTATGCCGAAGAGGAGTTGAGCGAGAGTGAGGTGCTGATCAGAATCCAGCAGATGCAATCCGGCGATCATCCGTTTGCCAAGGTTTATCTTGATCTGGGATCATTGCCCTCCGATGATTCCAGAAGGATGACCAAGGCCTTTTTGCTGCGGATGAGTGAACGGATCGGTGTGACCCTGACCAGTATTAATCTGCGTGAATGTTTGCAGCAGATGTCTTATGAGGATGCCCTGACAGGACTGAAAAACCGCCGCCATCTGGATGATTCGCTCAAACGCGAGATAGCGCTGGCCAAGCGCCAGCAGAGTGCTCTATCGATATTGATCTGCGATATAGACTTTTTCAAGCAGTTCAACGACCGCTTTGGTCATCAGGCGGGAGATATGGCGTTGCGTGCAGTGGCGTCTGTCATGCTGGAGCAGTTTCGGGAGACCGACATCTGCTGTCGCTTCGGTGGTGAGGAGTTCGTTGTGGTGATGCCTGGCATTGCATCTGAAAGCGCGTTACAGCGCGCTCTGGATCTGCTGATTAAAGTGTCTGAGCGGGAGCTGGTGTACCAAGGGCAGCATCTTGGCAACATCACTGTGTCGATCGGACTGTCGAGTTGGCCAGGTGGCAGCTCCACACCACATCAGCTGATGGATGATGCCGACCGAGCCCTGTACCGGGCCAAGGTGAATGGACGTAATCGGGTAGAGCTGCATCAGGCGGTTCAGGTTTAGGCGCTATTGTCAGGGGAGGGGGTGTTGACCCACGCCACTCCCCCGCAAATATCTATGTCTGGATCAGAATGCCGGTACAACCGCTCCGGTATACTTCTCCAGTATGAAGGCACGGACTTCGTCTGTTTGCAGTGCATCAATCAGGGCTTTCAAACCGCTGTTCTCGGTATTGTCAGCATGAGTCACCAGAATGTTCACATAAGGTGATTCGCTACCTTCAATGAACAGCGCGTCATCGCTAGGTGACAAGCCAGCTTCCAATGCATAGTTGGTGTTGATCAGCGCCAGATCCACCTGATTCATTACGCGTGGCAGGGTTGCCGCTTCGATTTCACGAATGTGCAGCTGCAGCGGGTTTTCGGCGATATCGCGTGGTGTGGCGGTGATGCCGGCTTCGGGCTTGAGCGTGATCAGACCAGCGCTCTGAAGCAGCAACAGGGCACGGCCACCGTTGGTGGCATCATTCGGGATCGCTACCTGCGCGCGCTCTGGCAGGCTTTCCAGAGTGGTATGCTTGCTGGAGTATGCGCCAAACGGTTCGACATGAACCCCTGCCACATTCACCAGTGAGGTGCCGCGGGTGGTATTGAAGTTATCCAGATAGGGCTGGTGCTGAAAGAAGTTGGCATCAATGCGCTTTTCGGATACTTGCACATTGGGCTGAACATAGTCGGTAAAGACGCTGATTTTCAGCTCTACTCCCTGCTCGGCCAGCTGTGGTTTAACAAATTCAAGAATTTCGGCATGGGGAACAGCCGTTGCGGCCACGCTGATTGATTCGGCCTGAACAGTAAAAGCAGCCAGTGCAGCAAGGGCGGCAAACAATTTTTTCATGGTGTATCTCCGTAAGGTGAATATATGCATTTACTTGCGTGAATAATGAACAACCAGTCGATCCCCGAGGCTTTGCAGGATCTGAACCAGTATGAGTAGCAGTACGACAGTGACAATCATCACGTCGGTCTGAAAACGTTGGTAGCCATAACGTATGGCCAGATCACCCAATCCACCGGCGCCCACGACCCCGGCCATCGCGGTATAGGAGACCAGTGTAATGGCAGTAACCGTGGTGGCTGCGATGATGCCGGGACGGGCCTCTGGCAGCAGGGCATGGGTGATGATCTGGCGTGTGCTGGCACCCATTGCCTGGGTGGCCTCTATGATGCCGCGATCCACTTCGCGCAGGGCAGTTTCTACCAGCCGGGCGAAGAAGGGGGTTGCCCCAGCCACCAGTGGCGGTATTGCTCCAGCCACACCCAGAGAGGTGCCGGTGATCATCAGCGTCATCGGGATCATCACAATCAGCAGGATAATGAACGGCAGGGAGCGCAGAACATTCACGCAGAAAGACAGCAGAGCATAGATCCCCTTTTGCTCGAACATCTGCTTGGGGCCTGTCATGAACAGGACAATGCCCAGCGGTAAGCCCAGCAGCACGGTGAACAGCATCGATCCACCCAGCATCAGCAGGGTGTCGAGTGTGGCCATCCAGATATCGTACCAGTCTACATTACTGAAAAACTGCATCATGATCGGATCACCTCAACGGTTACCTGTGCCGCTTTGAGTTGTTCAATCGCCATATCGGCATCTCCGCCCACCAGCGACAGCGTTAACTGGCCGTAAGGCGTGTCTCGTATATGGTCAATGCGACCGGACAGAATGCTGTAGTCGACACCAGACTGCCGTGCTACCTGGCCCAGCAGAGGGGCATAGGTGGACTCACCCTGGAAGGTCAGGCGCACAATGCGTCCCTGTACCTGTGCAAAGTCATTCGACAGTTCCTGTTCATCCACATGCTCCGCCTCGTACACAAAGCGGCGAGTGGTGGGGTGTTTCGGGTGCAGGAACAGATCAGAGACCAGGCCCTGTTCAACTATGTGCCCTGCATCCATCACGGCTACTTGATCGCAGATACGACGGATCACATCCATCTCATGGGTGATCAGCACGATGGTCAGATTCAGCTCGCGGTTCAACTCATTCAGGAGCTGCAGAACCTGCGCTGTGGTCTGAGGATCCAGTGCGCTGGTGGCCTCGTCACAGAGCAGGATTCTTGGGTTGGTAGCGAGTGCGCGGGCAATCCCGACGCGCTGCTTCTGACCGCCGGAAAGCTGTGCCGGATATTTCAGGGCATGGCCGCTGAGCCCAACACGATCAAGTAGCATAGCGACACGCTCGCGGATCTGCACAGTTGAGTAGTTACCTGCCAGCTTGAGCGGCATGGCGACATTGTCGGCAACCGTTTTGGAGGAGAGCAGATTAAAGTGCTGGAAGATCATCCCCAGGCGCTGACGGAACTGTCGCAGCGCTTTGGCATCCATGGCGGTAACATCCTCGTTATCAACCAGAATGCGGCCTGCGGAAGGGTCTTCAAGGCGGTTGATAAGACGCAGCAGAGTACTTTTACCGGCACCTGAGTGCCCGATAAGACCGAAGATCTGCCCCTGCGGAATATGCAGGTCACAGGGCTCCAGTGCCGTAATCTCGCGTCCACCGACCTGGTAGGTCTTGTGTACACGTTCAAATTCGATCACAGAGAGTAAACCTTGTGGGTTGTAATGCCTTTTGGTAATAGATATTGGATTTGATATGCGATTATATAGTAAAAAATGGTGCACCTGCACTATAAATCAGCAGGTGCTAAACAATAATTTTTGCACGTTAAGATGATTGTTATTCAGGTTGAGTAGGGGGAAAGGGTTCTTCAGGCACAAAAAAACCGGGTAAACTGTAAGCTTACCCGGTTTCTCTTAATTGGTAGCGGGGACAGGATTTGAACCTATGACCTTCGCCTGGGTTTATGAAGAGCGAGCCCGACGAGCTACCAGACTGCTCCACTTATCCATCCTTCAGGCACAAAAAAACCGGGTAAACTGTAAGCTTACCCGGTTTCTCTTAATTGGTAGCGGGGACAGGATTTGAACCTATGACCTTCGGGTTATGAGCCCGACGAGCTACCAGACTGCTCCACCCCGCATCAACGTGAGCAAACTATACGCTCGCATCAGAGGTGTGTCAACCCATTGTTTTATAAACTTCAGTTAAACTCAGGATTTATGGCCTGCTTGTTGCTCTTCCAACCTTTTGCGTCGCTGTTCAAGGCGTTCTTCATGGGCTTGCTGTATCAGTACTTTCTGACAGTAGGTGATAAAACGCGACAAAATGCGCTCGTCTACTTCATTGAGCTGCTCAAACTCACCTGCGAAGTATTCGCTGCCGATGCGGTTGAGATTGAGCTGTAGATTGAGGTTGAAGGTCTGTTCATCCAACACAAAGCTCAAGTGTGCAGGGTATTGCCCTGGTTGCAACTTTTCAGAGCCATGAAACGCGATACCGGTGTTGGAAAGATCAAGCAGTTTCATCGGTTGATCAGCAATACTCAATTGCACCAGCTTGTCGCAGAGTTTCTTCATACGATAGGAGCGGCGCCCTTTATCTACTGTGTTATCTATGCGTATTTCAGGTTTCATAACCTTGGCTCGGGTATTTTTTCGAGTACAAACTCAATACGACGGTTAATGGAGCGATTGACCTCTGTATCGTTGCGTACCAGAGGCAGGGATTCGCCATAGCCTGTTGCAGTCAGCCTGCGCGGAGGAATTCCACCCTCTATCATATAGCGTAGCACGGTTGTGGCGCGAACGGCTGACAGCTCCCAGTTGGAAGGAAACTGAGCTGTGTTGATTGGAATATTGTCCGTGTGGCCCTGAATCTCCAGTTTGTACTGTGTATTGTTGAGCAGTGTTTCCAGTATGGCATCAAGCATGGGGGTCATGGCCCGGTTGAAAGTCGCTGATCCTGACTGGAACAGCACGGCACCATTGACGCGCAGGGTCAGCTTTCCATCCAGTGGGGCGCCGATCTCTACCAGATCACCAACCTGCATCAGGTTCAGTGCAGACTCCAGTTCAGCTGTAATGGGTTCCCAGTCGATATCAAGTGAGGTGGAAATGTGGTCATCCCGGGCGTCCGGTTGACTGCTTGGTGCCTGGCCTGCCTGCGGCATCAGAGGTTGTGCCAGTTGTGGTATCTCTGTCTGGGCGCCTGCATCGTATTCCAGAGGAATCAGGCTGGTGGCACTGCCATCGCGTGACAGCGCAACATTGAAAGCTTTCATAGTCTGGCTGAACGCTTCACGCTCAACACTGGACATGGAAAAGAGCAGCACAAAAAACACCAGCAGCAGAGTCATCAGGTCGGCATAGGTCGTCAGCCAACCGGGGCTGTCGCTGTCATCCATCAGTTGTTGCTTGCGGCTCATCTGTCTACTCCTTCGGCGTCTGCTGCTCGCTGCGGCCTATTTTCAGTGGCTTGCGGGAGTCTTCCGGCAGATAGGAGGAGAGTTGCTCATATACATGGGCATAGTGATCGTTGGTCAGGATGCTGATGCAACCCTCTCTGATCACTTCGAGGTTGGTGACTTCCGACAGGGTTCTTGCTCGGAGCTTTCCTGCAATTGGCATGAATACAAGTGTGGCCAGCAGGGAGCCATAAAAAGTGGTCAGCAGCGCAATCGCCATAGCTGGGCCGATAGTGTCAGGGTTGGTCAGCTCACTGAGCATCTGGATCAAGCCGATCAGGGTGCCCAGCATACCGAAGGCGGGTGCGTAGAGCGCCATTTTCCGGAACACATCCTGTACTGTCATATGACGTGAGACCAGTGAATCTATCTCGTTCTGCAGGGTGTTGCGAATCACTTGTTCGGAGGCGGCTTCGGCGAGCAGATTGCAGGCGCGACGCAGGACGTGTGAGTCGGTTTCAACGTCTCCAAGACGCAGCAGTCCATGCCGGTGACTGATTCGACTCAGCTCCAGCATGGTATCGATCATATCCTTGACGTTGGTTTTGTCGCGAGTGAATACGATATAGGCAGCGCGAAAGGCGTTCAGAACATCCTTGAACTGCACTGTCAGCAGTGTTGCGGCGATGGTGCCACCGGCGACGATCATCAGGCCGGGTACGTTCACGAATACGTCTGCCTCGCCGCCAATCAATATGGCGGAGATAATCAGCGCTAAACCCGAGATAATCCCTATAAGGGATGCAAAATCCATAATTTGCCCCTGATACTCAATCGCTTGATGTTCAGCTTAACAGCTTAAGCTCCTGATGCCTTTACGTTCCTGTAACCTCTGTTGATCAATGCAGTGCGTTTGGTTGCGCCAGAGTGAAAGGTGCAATCAAGGTGGTGAAGCTATCCTCACTATCAGTCATCATCTGGTAGTGGCCCTGCATGGTGCCTACTTCCGTTGCGAGAACGGTTCCACTGGTGTAACTGAAGCTCTCTCCGGGGTTTATCACCGGTTGTTCGCCGACAACGCCTTCGCCTTGTACCTCCTGAACATGCTGATTGCCATCAGTGATCAACCAGGAACGGCTGATCAGTTGAACCGGAACCTGGTTCTGGTTGGTTATGGTAATCTGATAAGAGAATACGTAACGATGAGCATCAGGATCAGATTGCTCAGGCAGGTATGCTGTCTTTACGTCGATGATGACGTTCTGTCCCAGTTCGTTAACTTCCATCTTGCTTGTGTATTCCTCAGTAGGTTTCAGTGATCGCATCACTGATGGTAACAAATTCCTGCAGTGTCAGGCGTTCAGGTCTGAGGCCTGGATCTATGCCCAGTTCCTCCAGTTGTTCTGCTGCCATCAGAGGCTTCAGGTTGTTGCGCAGGGTCTTGCGACGCTGGCCAAAAGCTGTTCTGACGACATTCTGTAGCATGGTGACATCTTTCGCGACAATCGGCAGCGTCTTGTACGGCACCAGTTTGACAATGGCTGAGTCTACCTTGGGCGCAGGGTTGAATGCACCGGGTGGAACCAGAAAAAGGTTGTCCACCTGACAGTAGTACTGAGCCATGATGCCAAGTCGACCATAATGATTGTCGCCCGGTTTTGCTGCGAGCCTCAGTACAACCTCTTTCTGCAGCATGAAGTGCATGTCCTGAATAATCTCGGCATGGCTGAGTAGATGAAAAATCAGCTGTGTCGAAATGTTGTAGGGCAGGTTGCCGACAATTCGCAGTTGCTCACCGTCTTTGATCAGCGAGTGATAATCAAATTTCATGGCATCCGCTTCATGAACACGAAACTGATCGCCATGACGAAAAAATTTGGTGCGCAGTACCGGGATCAGATCCCGATCCAGTTCGACGGTATCCAGTGCACCTGCTGCCTCCAGTAGAGGCTCGGTCAGCGCGCCGAGGCCTGGGCCTATCTCGACCAGATGTTCACCGGGTCTTGGGGATATGGCGCCTACGATGCGGCGGATGACATGGCCATCGTGCAAAAAGTTCTGACCAAAGCGTTTGCGGGCCTTGTGGCCCAGCGTTTGTTTACTCATTACGTGCCTTTTGTTGTTGCATATGAGTGCTTACCCGCCATTGCCATATCGGTCGCGTATTGAATGGCTGTGAACAGGCTGCCGGCATCTGCCTGTCCGCTTCCGGCCAGATCAAGGGCTGTGCCATGATCGACAGATGTACGGATAATGGGCAATCCAAGTGTGATGTTCACTGCCTGACCAAATCCCTTATATTTCAATACTGGTAACCCCTGATCATGATACATCGCCAGCACGGCATCGGCTTTTCTCAGATGGTGCTCGGTAAACAGGGTATCTGCGGGCAGGGGGCCGATGAGTCTTGCACCAAGAATTCTGAACTCGTTCAAAACCGGAGTGATGATATCCAGCTCTTCATGACCCAGGTGCCCACCTTCGCCAGCATGAGGGTTGAGCCCTGCAACCAGTATGCGTGGATTGGTAATGCCAAAATGATTTTGCAGATCATGGATCAGAACCGCCAGTACATCGCGCAACAGGGGAGCGGTAATGGCATCGGCGACCTGCCGTAGTGGCAGGTGAGTAGTGGCCAGCGCAACGCGAAGGCCTTCAGTTGCGAGCATCATCACGACCTTGTGGCTGCCGGTCAGCTGCTCCAGAAATTCGGTGTGACCGCTGAAGGGGATACCGGCATCGTTGATGATTCCCTTGTGTACCGGGGCTGTCACAAGCGCATTAAAGCGCTGTGCCATGCATCCCTCTGTTGCCTGGCGCAGGGTTTCAAGGACATAGCTCGCATTCGCGGTATTCAGCGTGCCCGGCACAACTGGTGTGTTGAGCTTTATCGGCAAAACTTTGAGTGTGCCGGGGGCGGTTGCTGTAGCGGGTGCCTCCGGCTGAAACTCTTCCAGTATCAGCGGGAGTTTCAGTTGATCTGCGCGCTGTTGCAGCAGATCGGGGTCAGCAAGAACAATCAGCTCGTGCTGATGTCCCTGTTGAGCCACCTGAATACAGAGATCTGGGCCGATACCTGCCGGTTCTCCTGGCGTGATCGCTAAGCGGAGTTTTTTCAATAGTGTTCAGCCTTTCAGATCGATAAACGCCTGGGAACGAATTTCTCGCAGCCAGTTATCGAGCTCTTCGTTGTATTTGCGCTGACGGATGCTGTTGCGAGCCTGTGAGTCGCGCATCTCTTCACCAACATCCTGAGTGCGTCTATCCAGCACTTCAAGAATATGCCATCCGAAACGAGACTCAAACGGTCGGGAGATGCGTCCAACAGGGGTATCTTTCATTACTTGCTCGAACTCCGGCACCATCTGGCCATCCTGCGTCCAGCCAAGATCGCCTCCCAATGAGCCGCTGCCGGAATCATCGCTGTAACGGCGGGCGAGCTCGGCGAAAGGCTGACCATCCTGCAAACGGTTATACAGATCGACTGCCAGTACGCGGGTCTGTTCGGGGCTTCGAATTTCGTTGGGCGAGATCAGAATGTGGCGCACCTGGCTCTGCTCGATCAGTGTTGCGCTGCCGCCACGAACATCGCGTACCAACATGATATTGAAGCCGCTGGGCGTTCTGATCGGTGAGGTTATGGTGCCTGGCTGCATGCCAGCTACCTCTGTAGCGATAGCGCCGGGCAGTTCGTTCTGACGGCGCCAGCCGAGATCGCCACCATTCAGTGCATTCGGGGCATTGGACTGCGCCACGGCAGTATTGGCAAAGTCGGCGCCGTCCTGTAACAGGGCGATTATCTCCATCGCTTTGCGCTCAGCATCTTGAATCATTGCAGGCGACGCCTGGGAGGGGAGTGCGACCAGAATGTTGCTGAGCAGAAATTCAGCCTGCTCCTGTTGCTGCCCCATCTCTGAATTCAGATAGTTGCGCACCTCCTGCTCCGACACCTGAATGCGGCGATTGACATTGCTCTGCTGTACCTGATTGAGCAGAATCTCACGGCGAATCTGCTCGCGTGCCTGTGCATAATCCTCGCCTTCGGCTATCAGTGCCTGACGAAACTGCTCCAGCGTCATATTGTTCTGGGCGGCAATCCCTTCCAATGTTTCATTAAGTTGCCGATCGCTGACGCGCAGACCTTGCTCATCGGCAATCTGCATCTGAATGTTCTCGAGAATCAGACGATCCAGCACCTGCTGACGAAGGGTGTCAGCGGGAGGTAACTGCATTCCTCTGGACGCTATCTGCTGTGTGACCAGAGAGGTGCGTTGACGCAGTTCGCTTTCCATGATGATGTCGCTGTTAACAACGGCAATTACCCGATCCAACAACTCCTGAGCACTGGCTTGCTGGATGCAGATAACGCTCAGCAGAACCAGCAATGGCTGGCGCAGGAAACGCTTAAAACTTGTCATGGTCATCCTCTTTAATGCCTGTGATCTCTTCAATGAAGCCGCGGCCACCGTCTGGTCCGATGGTGCCGAGCCCACGCAGTACGAATTGTACAAACAGTCCTGTGTCCTGTTCAAAGTCTGCCGAAGGATTGCCGGACAGCCAGCGTCTGGCTGTGAGACGCATTTTCCAGCAACAGGTGCCGTATTCGACACCGAACAGTGTATCAAGGTTCTCGCCTTCTTCATGGTCATACTGCCAGCGGCCAATCACGTTCCATTTGGGGTTGATTGGGTAGCGGAAACCTATATCAGACTGACGTATGGTACTGTCATTCGTGTTGTTGGTGCCTTTTTTATCGCGATAGCTGATGTAGAGTAATCTGAGATCATCAGGTGTGTAGGTCAGTTTGTAGTTCTGCTCACGTGTGTTCAGGCTGTTGCGATCCAGCTCGGAATCATGAGTGAATCGCAGCGAGTCGGTGATGTTCCAACTTGCCAGAAGCGCATAGTTGGAGCTGTTTTCCTGACCCGTACGGTCTCCCGGGCGCAGTATGTCACGATCCCTGAAGTAATGCGCCTGTGCAACACCCAGACGCGCTTTTTCTGAGCCGTTGGCAGTGTAGAAGCCGCTCGACAGGCCAACTGTTGCCTGTCGGGTATCTGCTACTGTGTCGTTACCACTCCAGCCATATTCGTTGAACAGGTTGTAGTAGCTGAAGCCCATGCGCGCCGAGTCGAAGTTGAAATAATCAGGCTGCTCAACTCCAGGAACGTCCAGCAGCATCAGCCTGGGTTCAAGAGATTGAGAAAAGCGGCTGTAGTCACGGTCAAAGTAGAGACCGGTATCCAGGCTGGAAATCGGCGTAGTAACCGATGGACGAGAATCCTGAGCCATTGAAGTATTATCGAGTTGATACTGGCTGTGCCAGATGCTCACCTTGGGCTTGGCATAACCCCAGGGGCGCTCAAACAGGTAGCTGACAGAAGGCCGCAGATGTAGTCGATCGCCCATGATACGGTCATTGCCAGTCAGGCCGACCAGGTCACGCTGAAAATTGACATATTCGGCAATGTAGGTGAACTGAACATCAGCAGGCAGTGCTTCACGTCCGGTAAACAGCAACTGAGGTTTACGCTCGTAGGGTGCCTTGCCATCAATGAGTGTCTGGTAGCCATGCACACGACCGGTGAAATCCCAGCCGTTACCCACATAGCGCATTTGAACGATCTGATCGAGATGGTCCTTCTCTTCAATATCCAGCTTGGTGCCTAAATCATTGAAGTAGTCATCGTCGCTGACCTGAGTATATTGGATGCGACTGAACCAGTTGTTGAAGGGGGTGCCTTCATGCTCTATTTCGGTCAGCCAGCGATTTTTTCCATAGATATTGTCATTATGCAGATACGACGTGCTGAGTGAGCTGGTCGACCACTCATTCATGTATCTGAATTCATTTTCCAGCAGCAAACCGCGTTTTTCAATCAGTCGCGTCACCAGTGTATCGTCGTAATTGGGCGCCAGATTGAAGTAGTAGGGTATGCTCAGCTGCAGACCATTGTTGCGCGAGTAACTGCCACTTGGGTAGAGAAAGCCGGATACACGGCGTTCATCGATCGGAAACTTGAAGTAGGGAATGTAGAACACCGGGATGTTGGCAACTTCGAACACCGCATGACGTGCTGTGCCAAAGCCCTCGTCCAGATCCAACTCAACACTGCTGGCTGTGATCTGCCAGGCATCGTTCCCCGGCTCACAGAAGGTTAAAGCACCCTTGTCCATGACGACCCGGTTGTCACCGTAACGTGAGATACGTTTGGCAGAGCCGCGCATATGCTCTTCATGCATAACATATTGTGCGTTGTTGAAGTGGGTGTCGCCAGTTTCAAAATTGGCATCTGCACGATCACCGATCAGCAATAACCCTTTTTCTCTGTATCTGATCTGGCCTTCGAGGAAAGCGGTCATGTTGTCTTGATCTATTTCGCCATACTCACTGCTGATCATCCTGCTGCCCTGACGCAGGTTGATGCCGCCGACGAGGCGAGTCAGTCGCGAATTGAGGTCGGCACTGGATTCGATCGCATCGGCAAAGATCGGCTGTTCGCTGAAAGGAATATCGTCGTCCATGAATTCGACATCAGGTTCGATATATCCGCCATGACACAGTCCCGGCGCCTGGCCCGGTGGGTAAGGATAGTAATCCAGGTGGGCAAAGGGACTGTTCAGACGCAGTCGGATATCGTCAGGCTGAGCCGCCTGAGTGGATTGAGGTAATGCGCGTGCAGCCGAACCTGGTGTGGGGTTGCCCTGCTGGTTGAAACTACAATCCCACTCGCCTTCGCTATCGACGCGACAGTCCCAGCCATCGGCATTCCCAGCCAGGGCGGTCTGTGCCGTGATGATGGCCGTTATTGCCAGTGAAAGGCTTATAGAAGCATGAAAATTGAAGGACATTCGGGTCGCCATCCGGTTGCAAACAAGGGGAAGCCGTTTCTTGCTCCCCGTCAGTCTAGTACTATACGAGCGTTGCATGATAAAGCATTCAATACGCCAAGTGCTAGAGGATAGGGAATGGGAAGTAGGCTCGCAGCCCTGAATGACTGGGTAAAAAGTGAAGTTAATAGGTTGGAGCTGCCGGTCTCGGGTGAAATCCGGCTGGAGGCTGTGTCGGGCGATGCGAGCTTTCGCCGCTATTTCAGGCTGCAGGGCGATGGTGTGAATTGGATAGCGATGGATGCTCCGCCGGAGTTGGAGGATAGCCATCCATTTGTTGCAGTGGCGAGTGATTGGTATCAGGCAGGTGTAAGAGTGCCGCGTATTATCAGCCATGATCTGTCACTTGGTTTTCTGCTGCTGGAAGATTTTGGCAACACACTGCTGTTGAGCAGGCTGGATGATAGCAGCGCGGATACGCTGTATGCGGCAGCACTGGAAACGCTGGTGACGATACAGCAGCAGTCGACCGAATCCCTGCCGCCTTATGACGAGGTGCTGTTAAAGCGGGAGATGGGACTGTTTCGAGATTGGTTTACTCAAAAACTGCTGGGTTTGAGCCCGGATACCAATACCTGGCGGATGCTGGATGAGGTCGAGGGTGCTCTGGTGGATTCAGCTTTGTCGCAGCCTCAGGTCTGTGTACACAGGGACTTCCATGCGCGCAATCTGATGATGTTGGATGATGGTGGAGCTGGTTGTGTTGGAGCTGATAGTGCTGGAGCTGGTAGTACTGGAACTGGTAGTACTGGAACTGGTAGTACTGGAACTGGTAGTGCTGGAGTAGGAGTACTGGATTTTCAGGATGCCGTCAAAGGTGCGGTGACCTACGACCTGGTCTCGTTGCTGCGTGATGCCTATATCGACTGGCCGGATCAGCGAGTGGCAGGTTGGGTCGAAGAGTATCGTGGCATGCTGGAAAAACAGCAGAAGGTTGCTGAGCCTGAGCTGTTTCTGCAGCAGTTTGACTTGATGGGAATGCAGCGACAGCTCAAAGTGTTGGGTATCTTTTCCCGACTCTGGTTAAGGGACGGCAAAGCGGGGTATCTGGGTGATATACCGCGCACACTGAGCTATCTCTATCGGGCATCCGGTCGCTATCCGGCGTTTTCCGACTTCCATCTCTGGCTGGGTCAGGTGGTGATCCCGGCATTGGAAGCCAATGAGCACTATCGCTCACAGTCGCTGTCACACTGGTGGCACAGATGAAAGCGATGATTCTGGCGGCGGGTCTGGGAACGCGTATGCGCCCGCTGACACTGGAAACCCCCAAGCCACTGCTGACAGCAGGTGGTAAGGCGTTGATTGAATATCATCTGGAGAATCTTGCTGCAGCGGGCGTGCAACAGGTGGTGATCAACCATGCCTGGCTGGGCCACAAAATTGAGGCGGCATTGGGTTCCGGGGAGCGCTGGGGGCTGCAGATCCAGTACTCGGCGGAAGGTGAACCGCTCGAAACAGGTGGTGGAATCCTGCGCGCTCTGCCATTGCTGGCTCTGCGCGACGATGAGCGGTTGCTGGTGATCAATGGCGATGTTTATTCGGATCTTTCGCTGCGTGATCTTTTGTCGGCGCCGTTACCTGAGTCATGCCTGGCTCATCTGGTGATGGTGGATAACCCGGAATGGCATCCCCAGGGTGATTTTCTATTGCAGGATGATGGGCAGTTGAGCGGAGCTGAAGGGCGAGCTCTGACATATGCCGGTATCAGCCTGCTGCATCGAAGTCTCTTTCCTTTGCAGGTGTCGGTGGAGTCTTTTCCGCTGGCGCCGTTGCTGCGCAAGGCGATAGAGCAGGGGCGGGTCAGTGGTCATTGGCACCGAGGTGTCTGGTCGGATGTGGGAACCCCTGCGCGGCTGGCTGAACTGAATCAACTATTAACTGAGCACAGTGGGCATGAATAACAAAGCACAAGGGCAGGGAAAACGTCTGGCAGAGGGTTTTCTGCGCTACAGAACAGGGCTGGTGATCGGCGGGATGATCGGCTTGGTTTCCGGGGGTATTTTTGGCTTGCTGTTTGGCGGGTTTATCGGCTATCTGCTGGAAAAGACAATCCGCAAGGCTAAGGATCTGTCACCTCAGCAGCTTTTCTTCAAAGCCACCTTCAGCGCCATGGGTAAGATTGCCAAGGCTGACGGCCGCGTATCCGAGAGTGAAATTGAGCTGGCGCGTGAGGTGATGGCGCGCATGAACCTGAATGATGAAACCAAGAAACGCGCTATCGCTCATTTTAATGAGGGCAAGGATAGTGAGTTTGATCTTGGTGTCGTGTTGCAACCACTGGCGATCATGTTACGCCGCCGTCCTGCCGTCAAATTGATGTTCATTGAGATGCAGCTGGCCATTGCGATGGCTGATGGTGAAATATCCGAGCCAGAGCTGCGAGTGATTGAGGAGATCTGCAGGCATCTTCGATTCAACCCGCAAGAGATGGAAGCGGTGGTGCAGCGTATCCGTGCTGCGCAAGCCTTCCAGCAACACAGTTATGATGCTCATGGCCGGGCAACACCCGGTAACCAGGGGATGTTGCTGCAGGACGCTTATGGTGTCATCGGTGTATCACCGGAAGCAACGGATGACGAAGTCAAGAAAGCCTGGCGTAAGCTGATGAGCCAGCACCATCCCGACAAGCTGGTGGCGCGTGGCTTGCCTGAGGAGATGATGTTGCTGGCTACCGAAAAAGTGCAGGAGATTCAAGCTGCGTATGAGCGTATACGAGAAGCCAGGGGTATGCGCTAGAGATCGAAACTGACCGGGTTACGGCCCGGTGGACGCTGCTCGGTTGGTGCGGTTTCATTCAGTGATGGATCGTCAGACTCGTTCTCTTCAAGTAGGTGCCGCTTCAGTTTTCCGCGTATCTGGCGGCTCAACCAGGGAGTGTTCCAGCCTCTGAATGTGCCGGAAATCCGTGCCTGATGATAATCCGGGTGAGCACTGCGTTGCGCCATCTGTCGCCGCTGGCGCGCATCCGGGATGATGGTGGGCTTTCCGGGTAATGGCGTGTGATACAGATCGATGACCAGACTGTTCAGTGTTGAGATGTTGGCAAGCAGATCGGGCTGCTCGGCACTCAGCGCCGGTCTTGGATCAATCATCAGCAGTACTGGCCTGTCCAGCTCTGGCATTTGCTGAATATAATCGGCCGCCCAACCGGCGCTGCTACCGATGGCGATAATGACCCACCTTTCCTCAAGGCTGCTGTCTCTGAGGCGTAGCTCCTCCAGACCGTTGCGAATTCTCTGTGAGATGCGCTCTGTATAGGGTGCTAATATCAGCTCGGGCTCAGCATCAGGCTCTGTCGTGCTCTCTGTCGTGCTCACTGGGGGCGTTGCAGGGCTGGCTTCAGGTGTCGGCGGGGGTGTTTCTGATTCACTGACAACAGGTGGGTCGACTTTGATAGGCAGAGTACGCTGTGGGTGAGCAATTGGCGCGGGTAAAGGCATCTCCATCACCAGAGTCGTCCAGCCATGGTCGGCCAGATAACGGCGCATATGAGCACTCTGCTCCACCCAGACATCACCGCTGACAATGTCGGGCAGGATCAGGACGTTGCCATGACTTTCGGCAACGTTGGCAAGCTGGATCAACGCATAATAGGTTTCGCTGTCGCTTTCAAAGGTCTGCAGCTCAGTGTCTGCAGGGAGTGCCTGAGCCAGGCGCTCTGCTCTGGTCATCTGGGGTGCTGCAAAGCGCTCGGTAATGGGCGCCGGTGACTCTGGCGACTCCAGCGCTGTCCCGGATGCTGCTGCCGGTGCCGCCTCTGGTTCGAGGGCATTCTCCTGGGCATGCAGGGGGGTGAAAAGTCCCAGTATCAGATAGATGGCAAGTAGCTGTTTGGTCATTAAACGGGTCACTGTTTCACTGTCACGGCTGGTTGTGTGTTGATTATGTACATAGTCTCTTGTTCAACGATTAAGAGGCTGCAGCCTCTGTTCTGCTGCGTTACAATAGCGCAAATTTCGACAACTGACGACCGGGATAGCCATGTCTGATTTTCTGATTGCCCCCTCCATTCTTTCTGCTGACTTTGCCCGACTGGGTGAAGAGGTGACACAGGTGCTGGCATCTGGTGCAGACGTAGTGCACTTCGACGTGATGGATAACCACTATGTGCCCAACCTCACCATCGGGCCGATGGTCTGCAAGGCGTTGCGCAACCATGGCATCAAGGCGCCGATCGATGTGCATTTGATGGTGAAGCCGGTTGATCGGTTGATTGGCGACTTCATCGAAGCCGGTGCCAGCTGGATCACTTTTCACCCGGAAGCGTCGGAGCATATAGATCGCTCTTTGCAGATGATCCGTGATGGTGGCTGCAAGGCCGGGCTGGTGTTTAATCCAGCAACTCCCTTGCATTACCTGGATCACGTCATGGACAAGTTGGACATGATCCTGCTGATGTCGGTGAACCCGGGATTTGGTGGTCAGAAGTTCATCCCATCGACGCTGGATAAGCTGCGACTGGTCCGGCAGCGTATTGATGCCAGCGGCCTGCCGATCCGGCTCGAGATCGATGGAGGTGTAGGGATAGGCAACATCGCCGAGATCGCACGTGCTGGTGCCGATACCTTTGTCGCAGGCTCTGCCATTTTCAATACCGCGGATTATGAAACGACCATTTTACAGATGCGTGCTGAACTGGCGAAGGTGTCCGGCTGATGCGGGCACTGTTCGATGGCGAGCTGCCCGAGCTGGTCATGTTTGATCTGGACGGCACGCTTGTCGACAGTGTGCCCGACCTGGCGCGCGCCGTTGATCAGATGCTGTTGGCACTGGATAGAGACGCTGCCGGTGAAGATCAGGTGCGTGCCTGGGTGGGTAACGGGGCGCAGATGCTGGTCAGACGCGCATTAGCGGGGCAGCTTGTTCCTGCTGATACTCATGCAGAAAGCCCCGCGGATGAAGATCTGTTCCCGATCGCCTATGAGCTGTTTCTGGCAGCCTATGCGCAGTGTAATGGACGCAGCAGTCGGCTTTATCCGGGTGTGATGATCCTGCTTGAGGCCTTGCACAAGGCGCAAGTACCCATGGCAATCGTGACCAACAAGCCCCATGCTTTTACGGAGCCTCTGCTGCAATCATTGCAGATAGCGGGCTTTTTCTGTCAGGTAGTATCGGGTGATAGTCTCAGCCAGAAAAAACCTGATCCTGCACAGCTTAACTGGGTGCTGGACAAGCAGCAGGTGCCTGCTGCGCGGTCCTTGTTCGTCGGCGATTCAATGCATGATGTGCAGGCTGCGCGTGCAGCGGGCTGCCCAGTCATCTGTGTCAGCTACGGTTATAATCACGGTGAGCCAATAGCGTTGAGTCGGCCTGATCGCGTGCTGGACTCCTTGGCTGATCTGCCTGTTTGAAGCTACTCAGCCTGGGGCCGAGTTGAGTGATGCTGATGTCGGTGGGATTACCGCATTAGAAGATAGAGCCAGTGCGGTATTGAAGCCTGCACTGGCTTTTTTATTTCAGATAGTATTTTCTAAATCGCATAAGCCAACTGATCTGCCAGCTGCTCCTGCTCTGCGCGTAATATGGCGCGTGCCACGCAGGTACATTTTCCACACTGACTGCCAACATCCAGCTCACGATTCAGATCACGAATCGAGCGCGCACCTTCAGCAACAGCAGCTCTGATAGCTTTGTCGGTAACGGCGTTGCAGATACAGATGTACATGACGTAGACCTCGTGTGAAAGATACTAACAAGATAGTAACTAATAATAATTCGTATTCACTAGAATGCAAGTGTCTTTTTTTCATGTGTGGATTTTTTTGCGATAAAGTTGTATCTGTCACTTGGGTGGTTTTGGGTTTTGTTTGTTTTTATGGGGTAGAGGCGTTAAAAAAGGCCGGTAGGTTAAAAAACCGTCCCGGCCTGGATGTTGATCATCTGAGGTGAGCATCTGAGGTGATCATCTGTCGCAATCATGGATGTTGAAAATGGAGAGCTCAGTCGCAGAGGGCGTCCAGTTTCTGTTTCAGCAATCCCTGTACCTGGCCCGGGTTCGCCTTGCCCTGGGATGCCTTCATGATCTGACCCATAAAGAAGCCGAGCATCTTGCCGCGCTTGTCCGGCTCAGCTGTCTTGTATTGATCAACCTGCGTGGTGCACTCGGTAATCACCTGATCAACTATCGCTTCAATCGCGCCGGTATCGGTTACCTGCTTCAATCCTTTGCTTTCGATAATCTCATCGGCACTGCCACCCTCGGCCCACATGATCTCGAACACCTGCTTGGCAATCTTGCCGGTGATGGTGTCATCCTTGATGCGGGCAATCAGGCCGCCGAGTTGGTCGGCACTGACCGGGCTTTCCTTGATATCCAGATCCTTCTGGTTCAGGTTCTTCGCCAGTTCACCCATGACCCAGTTGGCAGCCTGTTTCGCATCTCCTGCAACCCGTGTTACCTGCTCGAAGTAGTTGGCCTGCGCATGGTAGGCAGACAGTACAGCTGCATCATATTCTGACAGGCCGAACTCGCTGACAAAGCGCGCTTTGCGGGCATCCGGCAGTTCAGGTAGTCCTGAGCGGATCTGCTCGATATAGGCCTCATCAATGATCACCGGCAGCAGGTCGGGGCAGGGGAAGTAGCGATAGTCATTGGCTTCCTCCTTGCTGCGCATACTGCGGGTTTCGTTGCGATCGGGATCATACAGGCGGGTTTCCTGAATCACGCGCCCACCATCTTCAATCAGGTCTATCTGACGGGCCACTTCTGTTTCAATGGCGCGCTCGATAAAGCGGAAGGAGTTGATGTTCTTCAGCTCGGTGCGTGTGCCGAGTGCTTCCTGGCCTTTGGGGCGGATCGAGACGTTACAGTCACAGCGCATGGAGCCTTCGGCCATGTTGCCGTCGCAGATTCCCAGCGTGGTGATAATGGCGTGGATCTTTCTGGCATAGGCGGCTGCTTCTTTGGCCGTACGCATATCCGGTTCTGAAACGATCTCGACCAGGGGGGTGCCGGCACGGTTGAGATCAATCCCGGTCATGCCGTGGCCCATCTCGTCAAAAAAATCCTCATGCAGTGATTTACCGGCATCCTCTTCCAGATGAGCGTGATGGATGCGCACGCGACGGGTGGTGCCATCGTCCAGTTCGATATCGATATACCCCGGCCCGACAATCGGCTCAGCCAACTGGGTGGTCTGATAGCCTTTGGGCAGATCCGGATAGAAGTAGTTCTTGCGTTCAAAAACGGATCGTTTTGCTATCTCGGCGTTTACGGCAAGACCGAACATCACCGCCATACGCAGGGCGTTTTCATTGAACACAGGCAGAGTGCCGGGCAGAGCCAGATCAACGGCGCAGGCCTGGGTGTTGGGTTCTGCTCCGAAGGCGGTGCTGGCACCTGAAAAAATCTTGGTGTTGGTGGCGAGCTGAGCGTGAATCTCAAGCCCGATGACGGTTTCCCATTCCATTTACGCTATCCTCTCAAATGCCTGCCGGTGTCTGTTTATGCCAGTCGGTTGCCAGTTGGAACTGGTGCGCGACGTTGAGCAGTTTCGCTTCGGCAAAGTAGTTGCCGATGATCTGCAGTCCGACGGGCAGGCCTGCTGTTTGTCCGCAGGGGATCGACATGCCGGGTAGCCCTGCCAGGTTCAACGACAGCGTGAAGATATCTTCCATATACATCGAAACGGGATCATTGCTTTTCTCGCCGATCCGGAAGGCCGGGTGTGGTGTGGTCGGGCCCATGATCACATCCACCTGCTGCAGGGCGTTGATATAATCCTGCTGTATCAGGCGGCGGATCTGCTGCGCCTTGCGATAGTAGGCGTCGTAGTAGCCTTCTGACAGGGCATAGGTGCCGACGAGGATGCGACGCTGAACTTCGCTGCCGAAGCCTTCACCGCGACTGCGTTTGTAGAGGTCTTCCAGATCTTTTGGATCTGCGCAGCGATAGCCATAGCGCACACCGTCAAAGCGCGACAGGTTTGTGGAGGCTTCTGCCGGGGCAAGAATGTAGTAGGCCGGAATAGACAGGCGGGTATTGGGCAGGCTGATCTCCTGCACGCTGGCGCCCAGCTTTTCATATTCGCGGATTGCATTCTGGACCTGCTCGGCAATGGCCGGATCCAGTTCGTCGGCAAAGAACTCCTTCGGCAGACCGATCTTCAGCCCATCCAGAGGTGTGTTCAAGCCAGCCAGGTAGTCGGGCACTGGCTGATCTGCACAGGTGGAATCGAGCGGATCGGCACCAGCCATCACCTGAAGCATCATGGCGGCATCTTCTGCCGTGCGGGTCATGGGGCCGGCCTGATCAAAGGATGAAGCATAGGCGACCATGCCATAACGAGACACTCGGCCATAAGTCGGTTTGATGCCGGTGATGCCACACAGTGCTGCAGGCTGGCGAATTGAGCCGCCGGTGTCGGAACCGGTAGTCGCAGGTGCCAGGCGTGCAGACACGGCGACAGCGGAGCCACCGGAGGAGCCGCCGGGGACACGTTCAGTATCCCAGGGGTTGCGTGATGGCCCGAAGTAGCTGTTTTCGGTGGAGGAGCCCATCGCGAACTCGTCCATGTTGGTCTTGCCCAGTGTGACGGCGCCGGCTTCATTGAATCGGCTTACCAGTGTGGCATCATAAGGCGATATGAAATTGTCCAGAATTCTGGATCCACAGCTGGTTTTAATGCCTTTGGTGCAGAACAGATCCTTGTGAGCGATCGGCAGGCCGGTAAACAGACCTGCATCTCCCTGTTCTATGCGCGCATCAGCGGCGGCGGCCTGTTTCAGGGCCTGTTGATCACACACGGTGATGTAGCTGTTGTACAGGCTGTCTTTGTCGTGAATGCGGCTCAGGTAGGCTTGCGTCAGCTCAACACTGCTGAATTCACGTTTTTGCAGACCTTTGGCCAGTTCGGCCAGTGTCAGATCAAACATTGTCTGGAGTTTCCTTGCAGAATTGGGTGGCGATGATCATTCGATGACTTTGGGAACCAGAAACAGACCCTTTTCTGTTACAGGTGCATTGCTCTGCAGCAGTTCGCGCTGGTTCGATTCGGTCACCACATCGGCGCGCAGGCGCTGTACGGCGTCAAGCGGGTGTGCCAGAGGCTCGACACCGGTCGTGTCGATGGACTGCATCTGGTCAAAAAGGTGCAGAATACTGCTGAGGTTCTCGGCATACGCCGGGATATCCTGGTCATTGATCTGCAGGCGAGCCAGATGGGCAATGCGTTCTACGTCGGATCGATCCAGTGACATAAGTCGGTTACTCACTAAAATAACTAATATTCTGTTTAATCCAAAAAAAGTCATGACGAAATACACGGTTCAACCATCTATTCTGTCAAAGATGTGTAAGTTAACACATTTGCTCCTTGCTCAAAATCCCCGCCATTGTTAGAGTTAGTGGCTTTCAGGATTATCGGCCAAATTAGGGCTAATCTCAGGGTATCCACTTTCATGTTCAAGAAAATCCGAGGAATTTTTTCAAGCGATCTCTCCATCGATCTGGGGACCGCTAACACCCTCATTTATGTCCGCGATCGCGATATAGTGCTGAATGAGCCATCTGTTGTGGCTATTCGTACCACCGGCAATCAGAAATCGGTTGCTGCTGTCGGCACAGAGGCAAAGCGCATGCTGGGCCGTACTCCCGGTAATATCACTGCCATTCGTCCGCTTAAGGACGGCGTCATTGCTGATTTTCATGTCACCGAAAAAATGCTGCAGTATTTTATCAGCAAGGTTCATGGCAACAGTTTCATGACACCGAGCCCGCGTGTGCTGGTGTGCGTACCCTGCAAATCCACTCAGGTTGAACGCCGTGCCATTCGTGAGTCAGCCATCGGTGCCGGTGCGCGTGAAGTCTACCTGATCGAAGAGCCCATGGCGGCTGCGATCGGTGCAGGCTTGCCGGTTGATGAAGCGAACGGCTCCATGGTAGTCGACATCGGCGGAGGCACGACTGAAATTGCAGTGATCTCCCTGAATGGTATCGTTTATGCGGAGTCTGTCCGTATTGGGGGCGATCGTTTTGATGAGTCGATTGTTACCTATGTGCGTCGTAACTACGGCAGTCTGATCGGTGATGCAACGGCCGAGCGCATCAAGCAGGAGGTCGGAACGGCTTATCCGACCAATGAAGTGCTTGAGATCGATGTTCGTGGCCGCAATCTGGCCGAGGGGATTCCACGCAGCTTTACGCTGAACAGCAACGAGATCCTTGAAGCGCTGCAGGAGCCTCTGTCTGCGATTGTTCAGGCGGTCAAAAGTGCGCTTGAGGGCTGCCCACCGGAGCTGGCGTCAGATATCGCCGAGCATGGTATCGTCCTGACAGGTGGTGGTGCGCTGTTGCGTAACATTGATCGACTGATCAGCGAAGAGACCGGTCTGCCTGTTATCATGGCGGAAGATCCTCTGACCTGTGTTGCGCGGGGCGGCGGTAAAGCACTCGAAATGCTTGATAAGCATGCCTTCGAGCTGTTGACGCACGAATAAACAGGGCTGTCCATGAGGGTGGTGATATTTGATAAGCGCCTTGTTCTGAACAGGGTGGAGGTGCTTTATTAACCCTATTTTCAGACGAGGCAATCCACGACCGCTGTTTATCGCTTTGTTGATACTCGCTCTTTTCCTCATTGTGGCCGATCTTAACTGGCCCAAGATGAGAGAGGGGCGGGTTTACCTGTCTCTGTTGATTACCCCTTTGCAGTGGATGGTCGATCTTCCGGCACGCGCGGCTGATAATCTTTCGGATGTCGTGGTCGATAGGGCGACTCTGGTGCGTGATAATGAGCGTCTTCGCACCGAATCATTGGATCTGGAGCGCAAGGTTCAGCTCATGGCGAGTCTTGAGCGTGAAAACGAACAGTTACGCGATCTGCTCAATGCTCGCCAGCGCATTGAAGCAGATGTCACGATGGCCGAACTGATCGGTATCAATCCGGATCCCTTCCTGCATGAGATCATCCTGAGCCGTGGTACAGAGGATGGCGTATTCGAGGGCCAACCGGTGCTGGATGCTGGAGGGGTCATGGGGCAGGTGCTGTCAACGGCACACTATACCAGTCGCGTGATGTTGATTACGGATGCCCGAACAGCGATACCTGTTGAGGTGCTGCGTAACAACTTCCGTACCATCGCGATTGGCCGTGGTGTGCCAGGTGAGCTGGAGATTGCACATGTACCCGACACCGCGGATATCCGTGAAGGAGATCTGCTGCTGACATCAGGTCTGGGTGGGCGTTTTCCGCCGGGATATCCTGTCGCAGTGGTGACCGAGGTGCTTCGTGATCCGGGTCGCCCATTCTCGCTGGTTAAAGCCAGCCCCTCTGCGCGTCTGGATAGAAGCCGTCATCTACTGCTGGTGGATTATCACGAACCCCGTCCGGCAGTACCGATGCCGGAGGACAGCGATGAATGATGCGCGCCAGGGTGGTGGCTTCATCATCTTTGGCACTTTCCTGCTGGGTCTGATACTGACGCAGATACCTCTGCCTGATTTTCTGGTCTGGTCACGTCCTGAATGGGTCGCTCTGGTATTGATCTACTGGGTGATGGTCGTGCCGCATCGTGTGGGTCTGGCCAGTGCGTTTGCCATCGGCATTTTGCTGGATCTTGTGCGAGGCAGTGTACTTGGGTTGAATGCGCTTTCGCTGACAATTATCGCTTTTCTGGTG
Organism: Nitrincola salilacus; assembly: GCF_046271865.1. Taxonomy (NCBI): domain Bacteria; kingdom Pseudomonadati; phylum Pseudomonadota; class Gammaproteobacteria; order Oceanospirillales; family Oceanospirillaceae; genus Nitrincola; species Nitrincola salilacus. The sequence continues at coordinate 3,540,330 of NZ_CP176580.1, read as the reverse complement.
CTGCTGCTCTATAAGCGGCTGCGTATGTTCCCTCTCTGGCAGCAGTCGATGATGGTGCTGGTGCTGGTGGGTATCAACCAGCTGCTGTTCTACTGGATGCAGGGAATTACCGGTACGGCAGTTGCCGGGCTGATGTTTCTGCTGCCCTCCGTCATCAGTGCGCTGATCTGGCCCTGGATCTATGTCATGCTGCATGGCATCAGGCGTACCTTCCGAATAGAGTAATCTATTATGAACAGTAAGACCGAGCCTCAACTGATTCTGGCATCAGCGTCTCCCCGTCGCAGTGAACTTCTGACACAGATAGGTGTTAAACACCGTAAGCTGGCCGTGGATATCTGCGAAGACAAGTTGCCGGATGAGACTGCCATGCAGTATGTTGAACGTCTGGCCAGAGAAAAAGCCAGAGCAGGATTCAAACTGGCGGGTTGTGGTCGGCCTGCGCTGGGGTCTGACACCAGTGTCGTGATCGATGGGCAGGTGTTGGGCAAACCTGTCGATGAGCAGGATGCTGTATCAATGCTGATGCAGTTATCTGGCAGGGTCCATCAGGTAATGACGGCTGTGGCTGTGTGTGATGGTGATCGTCTGCTCAGTCAGGTGGTCACGACAGATGTCACCTTTGTGACCCTGACCCAAGCGCAGTGCCGTCTTTACTGGCAGAGCTCAGAGCCTTGTGACAAGGCGGGTGCCTATGGTATTCAAGGGTTGGGCGCAGTTTTTGTCGCATCTATATCAGGAAGTTACTCTGCGGTGGTCGGGTTGCCTCTGATGGAAACCGCACGCATGTTGGCTGAATTTGACGTGCCGGTCTGGGCGACAGTTGATACCACGCATTAATCTGCCCGACAGGCAGTAAGGAAGACACAATGGCAGATGAGATTCTGATCAACTTCACGCCGATGGAAACACGCGTGGCAGTGATAGAAAATGGCATGCCGCAGGAGGTTTATGTTGAGCGGGTCAGTCGACGCGGTATAGTCGGCAACATCTACAAGGGAAAGATCGTGCGCGTGCTGCCGGGTATGCAGGCGGCCTTTGTGGATATCGGATTGGAGCGCGCCGCCTTTATTCCGGTGGATGAGGTGATGGATCAGAACCTGCCTGCAGCCTCGCGTACTGGTGTCTCGATTGCACAGTTGTTGCGCGAAGGTGATACGCTTCTGGTGCAGGTGACTAAAGACCCCATCGGTACCAAGGGTGCCAGATTAACCACCCATATTTCGGTACCGTCGCGATACCTGGTATTGATGCCGGGTAACTCGCATATCGGTATATCCCAGCGCATTGATGATCCGGCTGAGCGCGAACGTCTGCGAACGGCACTCGAGTCGCTTGTAAATGCAGAGGGGCAGGAATCTGTCGATGGAAACGGCTTCATTCTACGTACTGTGGCGGAAGGGATCAGTGAGGGGGAGCTGAAAGCCGATCTGGATTTTCTGCGCCGGCTTTGGGTCAAGATTGATGAGCGTATCGGCAGACTGAAAGCGCCGGCCATTGTCTATGAAGATCTTCCTCTGCATATGCGTGCCCTCAGAGATATGGCGCACAGCGGTGTTGAACGGATACGTATAGACTCAAAGGAAACTTATCAGCGTGCGATTGATTTTGCGAACTCTCTGGTGCCTGAAATACGCGAAAAACTGGAATACTATCCCGGTGAGCGTCCGCTGTTTGATATGTTCAGTGTTGAGGAGGAGATGCAGCGTGCATTGGGGCGCAAGGTCGAGCTGAAGTCCGGCGGGCATCTGATTTTTGATCAGACCGAAGCGATGACAACCGTGGATGTGAATACGGGAGCCTTTGTTGGCCATCGCAATCTGGAAGAGACTATTTTCAAGACCAATCTGGAGGCAGCCACGGCGATTGGACGCCAGCTTCGGCTGCGTAATCTGGGTGGTATCATCATTATCGACTTTATCGATATGGAAGATCCTGACCACCAGCGTCAGGTACAGCGTACGCTGGAAAGGATGGTGGAGAAGGACCATGCCAAGTGCAAGGTGACTTCGGTGTCTGATCTGGGATTGGTCGAGATGACGCGTAAACGAACTCGAGAAAGCCTGGAACAGGTGTTGTGCGAGCCTTGTCCCATGTGCCAGGGGCGTGGTTCGATCAAAACTCCTGAGACTGTTGCCTATGAAATTTTTCGTGAAATTCTGCGCCAGCATCGTGCTTATGAAGCCGACAGCTATCTGGTGCTGGCAGCCGAACTGGTGGTGGACTATATGCTGGATGATGCGTCCAGCCACGTGGCTGAGCTTGAGGCCTTTATATCCAAAACCATTCGTTTTCAGGTGGAGAGCATGTACAACCCTGAACACTTTGACGTTGTACTGCGCTGACGGAGTTGTTGATGCGACAGGTTACTAGTCGCCTGCTCTGGTTGCTGCTGATATTGGGGCTGTTGCTTGCCCTGATGTTGGTGGCTGTCCGTGTGGCGCTGCCTCAGTTGAACCTATACAAGGACGCTCTGGCAAGCAGGATCAGTGATCACCTGGGTATGCAGGTGGATATTGGCTCCATTAGTGGCAAGCTGGATGGCCCGAACCCCGGATTCACCCTGACGGATATCTCGATTCACAGCCTGACACCACAACAGGCTCAGGTCTCATTGCAGATCAGTGAACTGGGTCTGAAGGTTGATCTCTGGCGCAGTATCCAGGCCAGAGCGCCGGTATTTCAGTTTTTGCACCTGTCTGAAACAGATCTGCAGTGGCGGGAGCGTCAGGGGCAGTGGCTGCCCGGGAGCGAATCAAGCGAGGATGAAGGGTTGCAGCCATTGCTGAGCTTTCTCCTCCAGCAGCCCTTTATTACGGTAGAGAATCTGCGTATCGGCTTGCAGCCCGAGCAGGGTGATCTGCAACTGATATCTCCGGTCAATGCTCGCTTTGAGAGTGCTCGGAACGAGTTTCAGATCAGCGGTTCAATGAAAATGCCACTACTGGGTAGTAATAACCAGATACGCTTTGCATTGCAGGGGGATAATGTTCCTTTATCTGACCCTTTACAGGGGGATCTGTCTTTCTATCTGGGTACTGATGCATTTGGGCCGGAACTGCTGCAACTGTTTCCCTTGCCGGTGACGGTGAAGGAGCTGTCCCTGCAGACTGAGATCTGGGGTGATTGGCGGCATGGCCGATTGAGTCATCTGTTGGGCAATGTTTCGCTGGACAGGCTGGCGCTGGATATTGAGGGGATGCCCAGAATTCAGAAAGCGGGTATGCAGATCGCGTTACTGCCGTTCGATCAGCAGCATCAACTGCAGATCAAGAATCTGTTCCTGCACAGTGGTGGCGCTGCTTTCAATCTTCCTCTGTTAGTGGCCAATCTTGATCTTCACTCTGAATCCGTAGCTCTACATCATGTCGGCATACCGGCTCTGGATCTTGGTGCAACCCATCATTGGCTGCAGTTTCAGCCTTTCCTGCCACCCTTTCTGGATGATCTTCTTCTCACGCTGGCACCTGAAGGGGTGTTACGTAATATCAGGCTTGACTGGGAAGATCCAAATGACTTGATGAGCCTGCAGCTGGATGCAGACCTGGAAAAGCTTGGTTTGTCTGCCTGGGGTGACGCACCGGCTGTCAGTGGTATTGATGGCCGGTTGAAAGCCACCCTGACCGAGGGTGAGATCTACCTGCAGAGTGATGACTTTACTCTTTATTTTCCTGAGCTGTACCCCGAAGGATGGCGTTATGGCCATGCCAGTGGTGTCGTAAACTGGCGCATAGATGAGGAGCAAGTCAAGGTAGGCAGCGGGCTTCTACGGCTGGCAGATGAGCATGTCAGTGGTGCGGGCCGATTCAGCATGGTGGTACCTTTTGACAACCAGCAGCAAACTGAGCTGACGCTGATGATCGGCATGACCGGTAGTGACGCGTTGCAGACTGAGCGTTACACCCCATTGCGGGAGGTTGGAGAAGATCTGCATGCCTGGCTTGCTGAATCGATCATGTCTGGGTACCTGAATCAGGGAGGTTTGCTGATTCATGGTGGCACGCGTAGAGCGGCTGATCCCTCACCGATGACAGTGCAGTTGTTCTTTGATATTGAAAAAGCTGAGTTTGCTTACCAGCCGGGCTGGCCTGCAGTTGAACAGGGTGATCTGTTCATGCAGTTGTACAATGATACGCTGCGTATCGATATTCGTTCTGGCCAGATCCGGGACACGAAAATTCATTCGGGATGGGTTTATCTCCCCAGTGGCGCTGATCGCGTGCATATTGCAGCGCAGTTGGAAGGGCCTGCCCGGGATCTTGAATATTTTCTGAAACAGACTCCTTTGCGTGATGAAATCGGCGATCCACTTGATGACTGGGCATTCGGGGGCGAGCTGCAAACGCAACTGAATCTTCAGATACCGCTGAATGCACGGAAAAATCCCGACATAAATGCTGTCGCTCAAGTGACTGCGGGGAGATTGACGTCTGAGCGGCAGCGGTTGGAGCTGAGTGAGTTACAGGGTGAGCTGACCTACAGCAGCCAGAGTGGCTTGCAAGCAGAGGGGTTGGAAGGTCGCCTGTTTGGAGAGCAGATCCGAGGCAGTATAGATACCGAAGGTGATCAGCTGGGGATCAGCCTGACAGGACGAATTGATCCAGCACGCATCCAGGAGTGGTCAGATGTCAGTTTGCTGCAGTTGCTGACGGGTACTACAGACTATCATGCTCGTTTACAGGTCTGCCCACAGCAACCGGGTTGTTCGCGCTTGAATATCAATACGCTATTGCAAGGAGTGGCGGTGGATCTGCCAGCGCCTTATGGCAAAACTCCTGAAATGGAGCGCTTGCTGGAGCTCTCGATACTGCTCGATCGTGATGAGCTGACATTCAGCTATGATCAATATCTGCATGGGGTGTTTGATCTACAGATGCCGCTACGTGGGCATGTTCATCTGGGAACGGATGGTGTGACGTTGCCTGGTGGGCCGGGTATTGTGGTAGATGGGCAGATGGCACACTTATCGGAGCCTGTGATCAGATCCTTTTTGTCTTCATTCACGAGTGCGGCTGATCTTGAAATGAGCCATTCCGTATTGAGTCGGCTGGCGCTCAAAGTAGGGCGCTTTGAGGCGCGTGGTGTGTCGATTGATAATCTGGATATGGTATTGAGACCCGCGCTGGGTGGTGGTTGGCAGTTGCAGCTGACCGCTCCCAATATGACCGGTCAGTTGGCTATTCCCGAGCAGCAGGGGCAGCTCTGGCGGCTGGACCTGGCACACTTTGCTCTGATTGAGGGTATGCTGATCGGTGGTGCGGAAGAGGGGGTAGATGAGGGCGTGGAAGAGAGTGTTCCACCTGTGCCTCCGCTGTCACCTGATGATATTCCAGCCATTGATATTCATGTTTCTGAACTGATACTCGGGCAGAAGCCGATGGGTGAGTGGAAGTTGAAGTTGAGGCCTGAACAGGGCAGGGTGGCCGTCAGAGATATTGAGGGAGACCTGCAGCAGATACAGGTCAGGGGAGAGGCAACCTGGCATACTGGCAATGCACCAACCACAGGGCTGACGTTGCGCATCGAGGGCAAAGATGTCGGCGATGTACTGGAGCGATGGGAATATGGCAGGGCAATTGAGACTGAGCTGATAACTTCGGACATCCAACTGGACTGGCCCGGTGCTCCCTGGGATTTTGAACTGCCTCAGTTGTCAGGTGGGGTGGTTCTGCATGCGGAAAATGGTCGAGTGATTGAATCAGGCAACAGTTCAAACATTCTGCGCCTTTTCGGGATTCTGAATCTGAGTACGCTCTCCAGAAGGCTGCGCCTGGATTTCAGTGATCTGCTCAAGCGTGGAGTAGTGTTTGATCAGTTAACGGCTGATTACAGGTTGGATCAGGGGATAGCGCATACGCGCGCGCCACTGCAGTTGGATGGCCCATCTGCAATGATGAAACTTGAGGGTTCGTTGGATCTGATTAATGAGACTGTGGATAAGTCAATTGAGGTGCTGTTACCAGTGAGCAGCAATCTGACCATCGGTGCCGCACTGCTGGGCGCACCGCAAGTGGCTGGCGCACTGTTCATCATTGATCGAATCACCGGTGGTAGCCTTGAGAAATTGACGGCGATCCGCTATACCCTGACAGGTGACTGGGGGGATCCGCAGGTACAGTTGATTACTCCGGAAGTTGAACCGCCGATCAGGAGGTGAGTAGTGAAAGCAGGTGTCATACAGATGGTATCCGGTGCTGAGCTGGAACAGAACCTGGAGCAGGCTGAGCGGTTGATAGCTGATGCTGCCAGGGGAGCGTGCACACTGGCGCTGCTGCCTGAGAACTTTGCCATTTTCGATAGCCGCCAGATGCGCTCGGTGGCTGAACTCGAAGATACTCAGGGTAGATTGACGGAGTTTCTGACTCACAGTGCCAGGGTGTATGGCATCTGGTTAGTGGCGGGGAGTATTCCGGCGCTGCGTGATGAGTCAGGTGAAGTGCTCGACAGAGGGCGTGTACGCAGCCGCTGCCTGGTGGTGGATAGTGATGGCGAGATCTGTTGTGCCTATGACAAACGCCATCTGTTTGATGTCGATGTCGGCGATGCGCAGCAGGTCTACCGTGAATCCGACTGGATTGAGCCGGGTGGCGATGATATTCAGGTGATCGATACACCAGTCGGGCGTCTGGGGCTGAGTATCTGCTACGACCTGCGCTTTCCCGAGCATTATCAGCGCCTGTTGGCCGCCGGAGCGCAGGTGATCAGTGTTCCTTCGGCGTTTACCTGGAAAACCGGCAAGGCGCACTGGAAGCTATTGCTAAGGGCGCGTGCCTGTGAAACTCAGTGCTATGTGCTGGGAGCCAATCAGGGAGGTCGTCATAGTGAGACGCGCGAGACCTGGGGGCATTCGATGATTGTAGACCCATGGGGTAAGGTACTCGCCAGATGCAAGCAGGGGCCCGCTTTGGTTATGGCTGACATTGATCTCGAATATCTTGCTCAGATCAGGCAGCGCATGCCTGTGCAGCAGCACAGGCGTGACTGAAAAGGCTTAAGCTTGCCAGGAGCAATAGATCAGCTTTCCTGGGTGCCATCTTCCAGTTCATCCAGCTCGCGCAGATAACGGAAGAGTTTGCGCGCATGTGCCGGAGGTTTCTGCTGCTCCCTTTCGCGCTGAGCATTGCGGATCAGTTGGCGCAGATGCTGGATGTCACATCCTGCATAGGCGTCGATAAATAGCTGTATGGTATTGTTGTCACCCGTGATCAGGCGTTCACGCCAGTTCTCCAGAGCATGGAAGCGCTGATTATGCGCTTGGGTCGAGGCATCAAACATGTCCACAGCGATCTGTATCGCTTCGTTGTCTTCGGTACGCAGCAGTTTACCGAGGTATTGCATATGTCGCTTCAGCGCGATGTGGGAACTGATACGTCGGCTCTCTTCAACCGCACGGCGCATATGATCGCTCATAGATACTTTTGCCAGTTGGTCCGGGCGAAGCTCAGAGAGCTTCTTACCCAGCTCCTGCAGCGCGTGCATCTGGCGTTTGATCTCCGACTTGCTGATCTCTTCGGATTCGTCGTGCTCCAGATGCTCGTTTCCTGCCTTGCGTTTACTCATCAGTCATCTTTCCAGAATTATTCAGCTTCGTCGAAGCGGTTGTTGATCAGAGTCTCAAGCGCCTCAATTGCCGGTTGTTCATCATCGCCGTCAAGATGAAAGGTCAGCTCTGTGCCCTGGCTGGCCGCCAGCATCATCACCGCCATGATACTTTTACAGTCAGCAACACGTCCTTCCTTCTCGACTTTGATGTCGCAGGTATATTGGCTGGCTGTTGCCGTCAGCTTTGCTGCAGCGCGCGCATGCAGGCCCAGCTTGTTAATGATGGTCAGGGAGGTTTTGATCATGTTGCTGTAGGGTTCTCTGGCTTGTCGGTGATCAGGTCAGTTCGCGGTGGCGTACCTGCACATTATCCATATGCTGACTGAAATGACCAGCAAGACACTCGGCAATATACACGGAGCGATGTTGTCCGCCGGTGCAGCCTATGCCGATGGTGAGATAACTGCGGTTATCGCGTGCGAAACGGGGAATCCATTTTTCCAGAAAACCTCGCAGGTCATCCAGCATCTCCTTTACTTCCTCAGACTGCTCGAGAAATGCCTTGATCTCGGTGTCCAGCCCTGAGTATTGACGCAGTTCCGGGATCCAGTAGGGATTAGGAAGAGCGCGGACATCGAAGGTGAAGTCTACATCCAGGGGGAGGCCATGTTTGAAGCCGAAGGATTGAAACTGCAACGACAACGACTGTTCCGGTCTCTGAGCAACACGCAGCTTGATGGAGTCGCGCAGCTCATAGAGCGTCAGCCTCGAGGTATCCATACGAATATCAGCCAGGCTGGCAATCGGTTCGAGCAGTAGTCTCTCTTTTTCGATCGCTTCTTTCAGCCCCGCACCACTGCTGGTCAGCGGATGCTTACGGCGAGTGGCATTGAAGCGTTTGAGCAAAGTGGCTTCACCGGCATCAAGGTAGATAACTTCACTGCTGAGATCTGGAATCTGGCTGATACTGCGCAAAATATCCGGTACCTGACGCAAGTTGCTGACCAGATTGCGGGCATCTATGCTGACGGCCAATCGTTCAGGACGATCTGGCGCCAACAACATCTGACCAATGAGTTCCGGCAGGAGCAGGGCTGGAAGGTTGTCGATACAGTAAAAATCGATATCTTCCAGTGCCTGCAGGGCGGTGCTTTTGCCCGAGCCGGAGCGGCCGCTGAGGACGACCAGTTTCATCTGTTAACTCCCGTTACCCGAGGTGGCCACCAGCGCCTGATAAAGCGAGTGACTGTCGGTACAGTTGCGCAGAGTTTCACGCACATCGCTGTTGCTGAAAAGTTCGGCAATGCTGGCCAGAGTCTGAAGATGTTGTGCGGCTTCATTTTCCGGTACCAGCAGGCAGCACAACAGATCAACCGGTCGGTTGTCGATCGCATCGAAGTCGATGGGTTGCTCAAGTGTTATGAGCAGCGCCAGCGCTTGTTCACAGCCGGGAAGGCGGCAGTGCGGAATTGCCACACCATCACCTATCCCGGTGCTACCGAGTCTTTCGCGATTAAGCAGACCACTGAAGATTTCTTCAGTTTCCAGTCCTTCGATCTGGGCAGCGAGGGTATCGCTGGCCAGTTCGAGGACTCTTTTCTTGCTGGCCGCATCCATGTGGCATAGTGTTCTGGATTCGGTCAGCAGCTCGGAGATATGCATAGGGTAATGTCGGTCTTGGTTAGTGGGTTATTTGAAAGACTTCATTTTTTCCTTGTGCTTGATAACCTGCCGATCAAGTTTATCAACCAGCCCATCAATTGCGGTGTACATGTCATCCTGTTCATCTGTCGCAAACAGTTCTCCACCTGCTAGATGTACATCAGCTTCTGCTTTCTGGCGGGTTTTTTCAACAGTGAGGATAACCTGAACATTGGTAATGTTATCGAAATGGCGCTCCAGCTTTTCAAATTTCGCATGCACATATTCGGTCAGTGCATCAGTCAGCTCTACATGATGGCCAGTGATATTAATCTGCATAAGGCTTCTCCTTGTTGTCAGGCACGATAAGGTTTGTTCTGTGCCTGTTTGTTATTAAAGCAAACGCTTGCGCTCATTAGAAGGTGGTATGCTCAGCGCTTCGCGATATTTTGCGATAGTTCGCCTTGCGACGTTAATGCCCTGTTCTTTCAGCAGTTGAGCGATCTTGTTGTCACTCAGTGGTTTTGCGCTGTTTTCACCTGCAACCAGCTTCTTGATCAGTGCACGAATAGCGGTGGAGGAGGCGCCTTCACCGTCAGCAGTCGTGACCTGGCTGGAAAAGAAATATTTGAGCTCGAAGATGCCGCGCGGTGTATGTATGAACTTTTGCGTGGTGACCCTGGAAATGGTGGACTCATGCATGGAAACAGCTTCCGCAATGTCGTGTAGCACCATGGGCTTCATTGCCTCCTCACCGAAATCCAGAAAATCTCGCTGTCTTTCGACGATTTCGCTGGCAACCTTCAGTAGTGTGTCATTGCGGCTGAGAAGGCTCTTCAAGAACCAGCGAGCTTCCTGTAGATGACTTTTAAGATAGTTGTTATCGGCGCTGTTGTCAGCCCTTCTGATCAAATCTGCGTATTGAGTGTTGATGCGCAGTTTTGGCGAGGTGTCAGGATTCAGGGTAACAATCCACTCGTCACGGTGCTTGCTGACAATGACATCAGGGATCACATATTCAGATTGACTGGAGATGATGCTGGAGCCCGGGCGCGGATTCAGTGACTGAATCAGTGAGATGATCGATTGCAGATCATCTTCCTTGACGCGCAGTTTACGCATCAGGCTTCGATAGTCGTGGCTTGCCAGAAGCGGCAGATGATCCGAGGCCAGCTTTATCGCTTCTTTGCCCCAGGGTAGCGAGGATCCAAACTGTCGCAGCTGGATGATCAAACACTCACTGAGATCGCGAGCCGCTACGCCGGGAGGATCGAACTGCTGGATACGATGCAGAACGGCTTCTATTTCATCCAGCTCGGCATCGCCAAAATAATCAGGTTCCTGTTCTTTGAACTGCTCGAGCAGTTCTTCGGTTGAAACCTTCAGGTAGCCATCGGTGTCGATGCCGTCAATGATGGCTTCAGCGACCATGCGATCAGCATCGCTCATTGGCGTCAGATTTAACTGCCAGTTCAGATGGTCCTGCAGGGTGTCTTCGCGGGTATCATTCTCGTTGTCTGGCCAGTCGTCGGATGATGCACTACTGCTCTGCTGCTGGTATGTGTCATCCCAACTGCTGTCTGTAGCCAGTTCAGAGGGGATCTGTTCGCTCCATTCACTGTCGGTATCCGGGCCGTCAAAACTGTCATCACTCTCGGCCCGACTGTCAGTACTCTCCGTATTGCTCTTGCTGACAATCTCTGAGTTACCGGATGGCTGAAACTCATCCTTCTCATCGTAGCTTTTGCTGTCATAGCTGTCTTCGTGCGCATCTTCGTAAGAGGTGTCGTAGGATTCCTCTATCGACGCGGTCTCTGGCTCATGCTCCTCTTCGCTGACCTCCAGCAGTGGATTGTTTTCCAGCGCCTGCTGTATCTCCTGCTGCAGATCAAGCGTCGACAGTTGCAGCAGCCGTATCGCCTGCTGCAACTGAGGTGTCATCGTGAGATGCTGGCCAATCTTGAGATGTAGCGCTTGTTTCATATGCCAGTATTATCACTTGAGGTTAGACGGTGGATAGTGGTCATCATAGCCTGAACTGTTCGCCCAGATAGGCTGATCTGACCTGCTTATTCGCCATGATTGTCTCGGGATCTCCCTCTGCGAGGATGGCTCCTTCACTGACAATGTAAGCGCGTTCACAGATATCGAGTGTCTCCCTGACATTATGATCGGTGATCAGAATTCCTATACCGCGACTCTGCAGATGGCGAATCGTCTGCTTGATATCATTGACCGAAATGGGGTCAACGCCGGCAAATGGCTCATCCAGCAGTATGAAGGTGGGCTCTGTTGCCAGTGCCCGGGCAATTTCGACGCGTCTCCTTTCGCCACCCGACAGCGCCATACCGGGACTGTTGCGGATGTGCGTGATATGAAACTCCTGCAGCAGTGCTTCCAGTTGCTCTTCACGATCGGCCTTGCTCATCTCCTTGCGTGTTTCCAGAATTGCCATCAGGTTATCACGTACACTGAGCTTTCTGAAAACCGAGGGCTCCTGAGGCAGATAACCGACTCCTCGCTGTGCACGGCCATGCATCGGCATGCCTGTGACATCATCCTGATTGATACGGATATGGCCCTCATCCGCTGCCACGAGACCGACAATCATGTAGAAGCAGGTGGTTTTGCCTGCGCCGTTGGGGCCGAGGAGACCCACGATCTCTCCCTGGCTGATCTTGAGTGATACATCACGCACAACCTGACGGCCTTTGTAGCTCTTGGCCAGATGGAGTGCTTCAAGCATTGCCATAATCAGTTTCCACTGCTTCTGGGTTGAATGACCATTTCAACACGCTGCCCACCACTTTCGCTACCGAATGCATCCACAACCGCCTGATCCATGTTGTATACGATACGTTCGCCGGTGAAGTTGTCGTTACCCTGAACCACACGGGCCTGATTGGTGATGGTGACCTGCTGCTGTGTAACGTGGTAATTCATGTTCTGGCCGTAAGCTTTGGTCAGTGGCTGCCCCTCGCGGTGCTGTTGATGGAACTCAGCAGGGGTGCCGGTTGAGATGATGCGTTCAATTTCGCCATCGGATGAACGACGCAGCTCTACACGGTCTCCCAGCAGCAGCATGCTGCCCTGACGTATTTCAACGCGGCCACTGTAGATGGTAACGCCTGTCTGCTCATTCATGCTGGCCTGATCTGCACTGATGTAGATAGGTTCATCTTTGTCGCTCGGCAGGGCGTGTGCAGCGTTTGCCAGAAGCAAGCAACTGCTCAGGCACAATAGTGCCACTTGTTTAATTCTTGACATAAATACCTCTTACCTCTGATAGCAGCTCAACACGTCGCTCACTGAACCAGGCCTGCATACCAATGGCATCTGTGCGGCTTTGGCCATCTGTAAGAGTTACGGCTGCTTCTGTCGAAGCGAAGTCCTGTGGTGGAAACAGGGCCAGAACGCTTGTGGTCATGATAATGGGTGTGCCTTGTACAGGATTATCAATAACCTGTACATCCCCTGCAAGTTCAATCTTGCTTTCATCGTCCAGCATCCAGGCCTCATCGGCTATGATTTCGAGCACCGATCCGTCTGCTCGACTCTGGGTCAGCACAGGTGTCATCATCTGCACCTGTTCCAGGCCTGGCAGGTGTTGCACCAAGGGAGTGGTGATCTCCTGTTGCAACTGACCGTCAACACCAAATAGCTGTATGCGGGCATCACGGATGAAAAAGTCCACTTCATCTGGCAGGGGAGGCCTTTCTGATGACGTTTCGGTCGGGATGCCGAAGAACCCCCAGAACAACAGTAAGGGTACCATGATCAGCAGCGCCAGCAGAATGCGCAGACGAATCGATGAAAACACTTAGCGGTACTCCTCGAAAAGCGCCTGCAGCTTGCCCTGTGCGGCAAGAATGATTTCACAGAACTCGCGAGCAGCTCCCTCTCCACCACGACGGCTGGTGCACCAGTCAGCTTCCTGGCGTACCAGGGCGTGGCCATCAGGGACGGTTGCGCCAAAGGCCACTGTAATGATGGCAGACAGATCCGGCAAGTCATCCCCTATATAAGCGGTTGTAGCGGCAGAATGTCCGGTGTCGGTCCAGATCTCTTTCAATGCGGCCAGCTTATCTTCGCGTCCCTGCATCAGGTAGGTGATGCCGAGCGCCTTGGCACGCAGCTCAACCTGAGGTGAGCTGCGACCTGTGATAATTGCAGTTTCCAGTCCAGCCTGATGGAGCAGCTTGATGCCCAGCCCATCCAGCGTATTAAAGGACTTGATCTCCTGTCCATTAGCCAGAAAATTAAGCTGGCCATTGGTAAGGATGCCATCGACATCAAAAGCGACCAGATGAACCGATTTAAGGCGGTTGATCAATGCAGTGGAAAGATCATGTGTCATCAGATCACTCCCGCTTTCAGCATGTCATGCATGTTGAGTGCGCCGATCGGGACCCCCAGAGCATCAGTGACCAACAGCGCGTTGATCTTGCGCTCCTGCATCACTTTCAGTGCTTCGGCAGCCAGCGCATGGGCCTGCACGGTTGTGCAGCCCACTGTCATGACATCGATGATGGCCGTGTGCTTGAGATCTATCTCCTGATCCAGAGTACGTCTGAGGTCACCATCGGTGAAAATACCCTTGAGTACGCCGTTGTCATCCGTCACGGCGGTCATTCCCAGGCGTTTTCGGGTGATCTCCATCAAGGCTTCGCGGATCGGTGTCGAGATCGTCACGCGCGGGATGTCATCGCCACTGTGCATGATATCTTCAACCCTTAACAGCAGTCGTCGACCCAGGCTTCCACCCGGATGAGAGATGGCAAAATCTTCGGCACTGAAGCCGCGAGCTTCAAGCAGCGCAATGGCCAGCGCATCGCCGAGCACCAATTGTGCGGTTGTGCTGGAAGTCGGTGCAAGATTGAGCGGGCAGGCTTCGCGCTCAATAGGAACATGCAGATTGATGTCAGCTGTTCTGGCCAGAGTTGACTCGGGGTTGGACGTGATGCTGACCAGAGGGGCCCCCATCCGCTTGATCAGAGGCAGTATGGTCACGACCTCGGATGTTTCACCTGAGTTGGAAATTGCCAGCACGACATCCTGACCGGTGAACATGCCGAGATCGCCATGGCTGGCCTCGCCAGGGTGAACAAAGAATGCCGGGCTTCCTGTGCTGGCCAGTGTGGCGGCGATCTTGTTGCCGATATGGCCGGACTTACCCATGCCGGTCACAATGATACGGCCCTTGCACTGCATCAATAGCTCGCAGGCGTGTACAAATGTTTCATTCAGATGGTTCAGCAGGAGATCAACGGCTTCTCGCTCAATCTCTATTGTGCGTTTTCCGGTTTCGAGAAAGTTGAATTCTGTCATGCAGTATCGGTTCGCCTCTCACTTGGCTTGAATCGGCAGCTCCTCAGGAGCATTTGTCTCATGGCCGACAAGTTTAACCCAGCTCAGCTTCAGATCGTATCGGATTTGTTGAATTCACTCCAATTCCCGTACGGATGTCGGTCAGGTTGAAACTTTTGTCTGGTAAAGGGGGTCAATCGCTGTGCGATCTTCAGTTCAGGTTCAGTTCTGGCTGTCATGCTTTGAAACCACTCATCTCATCGTGTGGTCAGGCGAGGCGGTAATCTGAACCTCATTTTAACTTGTGTTGGCAAATGATATATTGGGCGGCTTTGTTGACAGTGATTGATAGGGTATTGCCAGAATGGAAGCGGAAACCTCACAGGCTGCGGCTTCGACCATGCTCAGTGACATAATTATCGATATACAGGAACTCACCTTTTCGCGGGGTGAACGTGTCATTTTTGATGGTGTGGACATCGCAATACCGCGTGGCAAAGTCACCGCTATCATGGGGCCTTCCGGCAGCGGCAAAACCACCTTGCTGAAACTGATCGGTGGACAGCTTGCACCGGAGCGTGGCCAGGTATTGCTCGAAGGCAATAATATCTCCCGCATGGGGCGCAATGAGCTGTTCAGGGCGCGTGAGCGCATGGGTATGCTGTTTCAAAGTGGCGCGTTGTTCACTGATATGAGTGTATTTGACAATGTCGCCTTCCCGTTGCGTGTTCACAGCGACCTGCCAGATGCGATGATCCGCGATATCGTATTGATGAAGCTTCAGGCGGTTGGTCTGCGTGGGGCGATTCATCTGATGCCGGCAGAGCTGTCAGGCGGTATGGCGCGTCGAGTTGCCCTGGCTCGTGCCATCGCACTGGATCCTGATATCGTGATGTATGACGAACCTTTTGCCGGGCAGGATCCGATTGCAATGGCTGTCCTGGTAAACCTGATTAAACGGCTTAATCAGGCGCTGGGGCATAGTAGCATCATCGTGTCGCATGATATTCAGGAAACTCTGTCGATTGCCGACTACATCTATATTCTGGCTGATGGCAAGGTGGCAGCACACGGGACGCCCGCCATGCTGCGTGAAGTCGATTCAGAACAGGTGCGCCAGTTTGTGCAGGGATTGCCGGATGGGCCTGTGCCATTCCATTATCCCGCACCTGATTTCATGCAAGATCTGTTGGGTGGGGAGCTTAAATGATAGATCGAATACAGCGACTTGGGCATAAAACCCTGTCGAAGGTGGCCGCTTTCGGGCGGTCCGGCCAGATACTGATGCATGCACTGGTCGCGAAGCCCCAGCCTCTGGTGATGTTGCCATTGCTGATCAAGCAGATCTATTTTGTGGGTGTGCTGTCTCTGGTGATCATAGTGGTGTCCGGATTATTTATCGGGATGGTGCTGGGTCTGCAGGGCTATACAATCATGGTTGATTATGGCTCGGAGCAGGCAGTCGGTCAGATGGTTGCCCTGAGCCTGTTGCGTGAGCTGGCACCCGTTGTGACGGCATTGTTGTTTGCCGGACGCGCCGGTTCTGCGCTGACGGCAGAGATCGGTTTGATGAAAGCGACCGAACAGCTGGCAAGTCTCGAGATGATCGGTGTAGACCCCTTGCGCAGAATCATTGCGCCACGCTTCTGGGCAGGCTTCATGTGTCTGCCGCTGCTGTCGATGATATTTGCCGTGGTCGGGATCTGGGGATCGTCACTGGTCGCGGTAGACTGGCTGGGAATTTACAGCGGTGCTTACTGGTCGAATATGCAGCAGGCTGTGGATTTTACAGATGACGTGCTCAACGGTGTGGTCAAGGCGGTGGTGTTCGGCTTTATCGTGACCTGGGTCGCTGTCTATCAGGGTTATGACTGTATTCCGACATCCGAAGGTATCAGTCAGGCGACAACGCGTACTGTGGTATATGCCTCCCTTGCTGTGCTGGGAGCGGACTTTATTCTTACTGCTTTGATGTTTGGAGATCTGTAACAATGCGCATGCGTACAATGGAGATAGGTGTCGGGTTTTTCATGCTTCTTGGCTTTCTGGCCCTGATCGTGCTGGCGCTGAATGTGAGTGGCTTGAATCTGACCAGCAAAGGGCAGGGTTATAAGATCTATGCCCACTTCGAAAATATCGGTGGTCTGTCAGCACGCGCCCGGGTATCCATGTCGGGTGTGCATATCGGCGAGGTGACCTCGATTCGTCTGGATCCTGAGCTTCTGCTTGCAGAAGTGGAGATGGAGATTCAGCCGGAGTTCAATTTTCTGAGCGTTGACAGCTCAGCTCAGATACTGACCTCGGGTCTGTTGGGGCAGCAGTATATCGGGATAGTACCAGGTGGTGATGATGAATCACTGCAAGACGGTAGTTTTATTTATGATACCCAGTCTGCTCTGGTCCTGGAGGACTTGATCGGACGGTTCCTGTTTAACCAAGTAAGCGAGTAGCGGAATGACTAAATATTTGACTAATGTATGGCTGGTGCTGCTTTTGGCGTGCCTGTCTTTTCAGACTATGGCGACGCAGGATGACTGGAAAGAAGCGAGTCAGGTGGTCGAGAAGGCCACCGATGAAATGCTGGCCATGATGAAAGATGAAACACTGCGACAGGAAGCTAATCGCGAACAGTTGCTGGGCGAGGTTGAGCGCATCGTTGAAGAGGTGATCGATTTTGAACACTTTGCGCGACGTGTTATGGGGCGTTATGTCAGAACGGCGACGGACGAAGAGGTGTTACGTTTTGCTGATACAATCAAGCAAACGCTGATTCGTACCTACTCTTTGGCTATGGTTGGCTTTGAAGTTCGCAGCTACACCATTACACCACCCCATGCGCCAAGTCCGGAACCTGGTATGCAGGTTGTGAATGTCACAGTAACTTCCGGTGAAGGTCAGGATTTTGGACTGCTTTATTACATGTTGAAGCAGGACAGCGGTTGGAAACTGGTTAATGTCATGGTGGATGGTATTAACTTGCGTATCACCTTCCGTAATCAATTTGCCGATATGTATCAGCGCAATCGCAGTATCAGTGCCACCATTGACAGCTGGGAAGAAAAGATTGCCAGTGTGGTTGAAGAGGCGCTTGATGATGATGCCGAAGGTTGAGATCGGGGACGACAAAGTCCTGCGTCTCAGTGGTGACCTGCTTTTTTCAACGGTGGTCACGTTGCGTGACGAGCTACTGAAGGCAATAGATGATCAGGGCGAGGGCGCCTTGATACTGGATATGGCCGGTGTTGAAAAGGTGGACAGTTCTGCGCTTTCTCTGTGGTTGTGTTGTCAGCGAGAGGCAAGAAACAATGGCAGGGAAGTCACTGTTCACAACCTGCCGAAGGATATGAAATCGATTGCGGATCTGGTGGGGCTGGACGACTATCTGCATTGATTCCCACCCCGGGGCTGAACAGGCATGATCGCCTTTTCAGCCCTTTTTCGTTATTATGCCTGCCACAGTAATATTGAGTCACAGAGTAATTGGAGTTCTCCCATGCAAGCCCAAGAGGTTAAGCAGATTATCGAAAGTCAGCTGGAAGGCTGTCAGGTCATTACGGCAGGCGAGGGCTGTGATTTTCAGATCACAGTGATTGGTGAACTGTTTGCAGGTCTTTCTCCGGTCAAGAAGCAGCAAAGCGTTTATGCTTGCCTTCAGGAGCAGATTGCCAGTGGTGCTATTCATGCCATCACGATTAAAACCTATACACCTGAGCAGTGGCAAGCACTGAACTGAAACCCCTGTCGGTCAGGAATTCCAATGGATAAGTTATTGATTGAAGGTGGTGTGACCCTCAACGGTGAGGTGCGCATCTCTGGTGCCAAGAACTCGGCTCTGCCGATTCTGGCAGCTTCACTGCTGGCAGATGAGCCGGTTACTATTTGCAATCTGCCACATCTGCACGATATCACCACCATGCTTGAGCTGTTGCGTCGCATGGGAGTTGAGCTGATGGTGGATGCCAAACTCAGCGTCGAGATAGATGCCACGAAAATTAATGTTCTGGTCGCACCCTACGATCTGGTGAAAACCATGCGTGCGTCCATTCTGGTACTGGGACCGATGCTGGCACATTTCGGCGAAGCTGAAGTGTCCTTGCCGGGCGGCTGTGCCATCGGTTCTCGTCCTGTGGATCTGCACATACGTGGCCTTGAAGCGATGGGAGCCGATATTCTGGTTGAGAACGGCTACATCCGTGCCAAGGTTGATGGGCGTTTGAAAGGGGCCACGATATTCTTTGATACCGTGACCGTTACCGGAACCGAAAACATTCTGATGGCGGCGACGCTGGCAGAGGGGCAGAGCATCCTTGAAAATGCTGCACGTGAACCGGAAGTGGTCGATCTGGCCAATTTCCTGAATGCGATGGGTGCCGATATACGTGGTGCCGGTACCGACACCATTGTGGTGAATGGGGTCAAGTCGCTGAAAGGGTGTCGTTTCTCCGTGCTGCCGGATCGTATCGAAACCGGCACCTTCCTCGTTGCTGCAGCCGCCTCTGGTGGTCGTATCAAAACCAAGAATACCCGTCCTGATACCCTCGATTCCGTGCTGCAGAAACTGCGTGAAGCGGGTGCTCTCATCACTACCGGTGAAGACTGGATCGAGTTGGATATGCAGGGCCGCCGTCCTAAGGCCGTGAATATCACCACTGCACCTTATCCGGCATTTCCGACCGATATGCAGGCGCAGTTTGCAGCCTTGAATGCGGTGGCGATGGGCGTTGGCATCATCAAGGAAACGATTTTCGAAAACCGTTTCATGCATATGAACGAGATGCGTCGTATGGGTGCTAACATCACGATTGACGGAAATACCGCCATTATCGAAGGTGTCAGCAAACTTCAGGGAGCGCCGGTAATGGCGACTGATCTGCGAGCCTCAGCCAGTCTGGTTATTGCAGCGCTGGTGGCCGAAGGCGAAACCCTGATTGACCGTATTTACCACATTGACCGTGGTTATGAGTGTATCGAAGAGAAGCTTCAGCAATTGGGTGCCCGCATCCGACGTGTTCCCGGCTGACATCACAGAAGAGATTCGAATGAAACAACAGCTGACTATTGCTCTGTCCAAGGGCCGTATACTGGAAGAGACGCTGCCGTTGCTGGCAGCGGCTGATATTGTACCGGCTGAAGATATCTTCAGCAGTCGCAAGCTGATTTTTGATACCAACCATGCCCATATCAAGCTGCTTGTTATTCGCGCCACGGATGTTCCCACCTATGTTGAGTATGGTGGTGCGGATATGGGTGTTTCCGGTAAGGATGTCCTGTTGGAACATGGTGGCAGTGGCTTGTATGAGCCGCTGGATCTTGAGATTGCCTGCTGCAAATTAATGGTGGCCGGAATGGCGGGTGCCAAACCTGTTGATGGGCGTATGCGAGTGGCCACCAAGTTCGTCAAGGTGACACGGGATTACTACGCACGTCTGGGTGCTCAGGTCGATATCATCAAGCTTTATGGTGCAATGGAGCTGGCACCGATCATGGGTTTGGCTGATCGTATCGTGGATATCGTGGATACCGGTAATACTCTGCGAGCCAACGGGCTGGAGGCGATGGAGCATATTGCCGATATCAGTTCCCGTCTGGTGGTCGGGCAGCCAGCGATGAAAATGAAATATGATCTGATCCAGCCGATACTGGAAAAACTGACGGCAGCCGTTGTGGCCAAGCGAGGTGGTTGAGATGAGTCAGCGCAGCATTACCCGTCTGAGCAACCGACAGAGCGATTTCGATACCCGGCTGGACGAGCTTCTGGCCTGGGAAAGCGTGTCGGATAAAAAGGTCAATCAGATCGTGGAGGAGGTACTGGAGCGAGTCAAGCGCGAAGGTGATTCGGCTCTGGTCGAATACACGAATCGCTTCGACCGCATGCAGGCGTCCAGCATGGCTGAATTGGAGATAGGCGCTGCTCGTTTGCAGCAGGCGTTGCATGATCTTCCAACTGAGCAGCGAGCTGCGTTGGAGCAGGCAGCAACACGTGTGCGTGACTATCATCAGCGTCAGTTGGGCGAGTCCTGGCAGTACACCGAAGCCGATGGCACCCTGCTCGGGCAAAAAGTAACACCGATGGACCGCGTTGGAATCTATGTACCCGGTGGCAAGGCAGCCTATCCCTCCTCTGTGCTGATGAATGCGATTCCGGCAAAAGTGGCGGGCGTTGCAGAGATCATAATGGTCGTGCCGACACCTGATGGCACGGTGAATGAGCTGGTGCTGGCTGCCGCTGCACTGGCCGGTGTGGATCGTGTCTTCACCTTAGGTGGAGCGCAGGCTGTTGCGGCACTTGCATATGGCACTCAAACCGTACCCCGTGTCGATAAGATCGTGGGCCCCGGGAATATTTTCGTTGCGACAGCCAAGCGTGCAGTGTTCGGTGCGGTCGGCATCGATATGATTGCCGGTCCGTCAGAAATTCTGGTGATCTGTGATGGTCAGACAGACCCTGACTGGATTGCGATGGATCTCTTCTCTCAGGCTGAGCATGATGAAGACGCCCAGTCGATCCTGATCTCGCCGGATAGTGATTTTATCGATCGTGTGGAAGCCAGTATTGCTAAGCTACTGCCTACGATGGAGCGTCGCGAGATCATAGAGGTGTCATTGCGTGAGCGTGGCATGTTGATCGAGGTGGCTGATCTGGATGAAGCAACAGCGCTGAGTAACCGCATAGCGCCAGAACATCTGGAGTTGTCTGTTGCTGATCCACAATCACTGTTGCCACAGATCCGTCATGCCGGTGCGATTTTCATGGGGCGTTATACCGCTGAGTCCCTGGGTGATTACTGTGCAGGTCCCAATCATGTATTGCCGACATCCGGTACGGCGCGCTTCTCATCTCCACTGGGTGTGTATGACTTCCAGAAGCGCTCTTCGCTGATCATGTTTTCAGCTCAGGGTGCATCCGAGATGGGTAAGGTGGCATCAGTGCTGGCGCGAGGTGAGAGTCTGACCGCGCATGCCCGCTCTGCTGAATACCGGATTCTGGACTAGCCGCTGATATCGGAAAGGTGATATCAGCGGGTGGGTGGTCGTTCACCGATGGTAGCGATCACTGACATCTCTCGGCCGTTGCGAAGCACGGCCAGAGAGGTCTGCTGACCCGGTTGGAAACGCGCAATGCGGTTCATTGAAGTTCTGCTGTCTTCAACTGGATGACTGTCGATCTCCAGCAGAATATCACCCGGTTGCAGACCAGCCTGATGCGCAGGACTGTCTCTGAAAATACCTGCTATCAATATGCCACCTTGCGTACTGAGTCCGAAGGATTCTGCCAGATTGGGTGTCATCTCCTGTATTTCGATACCCAGCCAGCCACGTATGACACGCCCATGTTCGATCAGATCCTGCATCACCTGCCTCGCGATTGAGGAGGGGATCGCGAAGCCGATGCCATGTGATCCGCCCGATTGCGAGAAGATCGCTGTGTTGATGCCCAGTAGATTGCCTTCGGTATCGATCAGTGCGCCGCCTGAGTTGCCCGGATTGATGGCGGCATCTGTCTGAATGAAGTTTTCATAAGTGCTCAGCCCGATACTGTTACGTCCCAGAGCGCTGATAATACCCATGGTAACCGTCTGGCCGACGCCGAAAGGGTTGCCTATTGCCAGTACAAGATCGCCGACACGCTGCTCATTCGAGGTGTTGAGCGTGATGCTGGGGAGATCTGCCAGGTTGATCTTGAGTACCGCTATGTCTGTTTCCGGGTCCGTGCCGATAACGGTGGCCAGGGCTTCGCGCCCATCTTGAAGTGATACAACGATGCTGTCAGCACCACTGATGACGTGATTATTGGTGACCACATAACCCTGGGGGCTGAGAATTACGCCTGAGCCGAGGCTGGATTCTATACGTTCATTTGATGGCAGGCGATCATTGTTGAAAAACTGCCGGAACATCGGATCATTGAACAGTGGGTTGTTCTGCTGGCGAACGATGGTTCGGGTGTTGATATTAACTACAGCTGGCGCAGCGCTTGCGACGGCATCGGCAAACGACAACCCACCGGGCATCCCGCCCGACATTGCCAGGGTGTTGATGTTGTCGCGTGACTGAGTCTCACGAATTTCAACCGTAGTGATCTTGGGCCCGAGTATCTCTGGATTCAGTTGCAGTATCAGTAATGCTGCCAGAATTCCGGTTACAATAGGCCATCCTAGAAAGGTGAGTTTGCGCATTGATCTCTATCGTATATGTAAATCATTATATTATACGGACATGCTATCAGAATTGGGAATCGGCTTTATGCAGAATATATCGATTACGACGACTGAATTGGTCAGATACTGTGACACGCTGCTTCAGGCAGGGCGCTTTCGTGACTATTGTCCGAACGGTCTGCAGGTGGAGGGGCGGGCAGAAGTCAGTCGCATCATGACGGGTGTGACCGCTTGTCAGGCGCTGCTGGATGAGGCGGTGAAGTGGAAAGCTGACCTGCTGCTGGTGCATCATGGTTATTTCTGGAAGGGTGAGTCTGAAGCTATCTGTGGCATCAAGCGCAAGCGTCTGAAAACACTTCTGCAGCAGGATATCAATCTGGTGGCTTATCACCTGCCACTGGATGCCCATCCTGAGCTTGGTAACAATGCGCGTCTGGCAAAACGATTGGGAATTGAGGTTGACGGCACACTTGAGCCGGATAATCCCCTTGCGATCGGTAATATCGGTTCACTGATCGAGCCGGCAACGCTGGAGAAGTTTACCCATCGTGTGGCCGATGCGCTGACGCGAAAACCTCAGGTGATCAGTGGTGGTTCGCATCCTGTGCGTCGAGTGGCGTGGTGTACGGGCTCGGCAGAACGTTATATCGAGCAGGCGCTGGCCGCCGGTGCTGATACTTATATCAGTGGAGAGATATCAGAGCCTGTAGTGCATTTCGCGCGAGAGGCAGGAATTCACTACATCGGTGCTGGGCATCATGCGACAGAACGCTACGGTGTTCAGGCGCTGGGTGCCCATCTGGCACGCCACTTTGGCCTTGAACACCGTTTTGTGGATATTGATAATCCAGTTTGAACTGATCAGTGAACAGTTCGTTTATCTGACTCTTCATTTTCGTTGGCATCGGCCGATGCCAGGTCGGGAATAGGACTTTCGACCTTGTCGGCACTCTTTTTCAAGCCATAGCGGTCAGAGAGAGTGCCCTCATCTTCAGGCTTTTTGGGAGCGTAGTCGCGAGGCGGTTCGACGTGCGTTTCTTTTTCGTCGACTGCTTCATGTTGTTCGGTTGCGACTGTTTTATCTGTCGCTTTTTGAGCGGTCTCAGCTTTCGCTGCGCCGGGTTGCTCCAGATTTTCGACCAGTTGCTGTGGCTGCAGGGATGCCTTGAGAGCATTGCCAGCAGGCTGTCCCGGGCACAGTGTCTGCGCACTGCTCGCCAGATGCTGATGAACCTTGCGATAGTTGTCGGTCAGTTCATTGACCAGGCTTGCAGTCTGCTCGAAATGGCTGGTCACATCCTTCTTGTACTTGTCCATTTCCTGACGGGTAGCGGTCAACTCCTCTTCCAGTTTACGCTTCTGTTGTTCGGCATCACCTGATCGACCGATCAGATAACCTATCAGGGCGCCGACAGCCAGTGCCGCTGCCGCAATGATCCAGATGTTCTCCAGTTCCACAACCTTTCCTCTTATAATATGCACTTTATAATCATGACCAGACAGTGAATAATCTGACTCATGCACTGATAATGCCTAATATATGACGCTTAGGCAATTAGCTGAATGAATTGAGCGCTTGTTGTCGACAATCCACAGCTATACTGTCAGTCAGATGCAGGTATTATATATTGCAGGTGTTATGTATCCTGAAGTTAGTTATTTTGATGTGAGTTATCTGAATCAGACATGGATGTCACTGTATGAGTGAGCCGTCTTGAAGTATCAGGAAACCTTGAACGCAATTTATGCGCAATTGGATCGCATCGGCGATCTGCCTGTTTTCAGTGCAACCGTAAACCATATACGGCAAATCAGCAGTTCCCGTGAAACGGATGCGATGGCACTGGCCATAGCGGTCATGAAAGATGCTAACCTGACTACCAAACTGCTGCGTCTGGCTAATTCCAACTTTTACAATCGTGGCAGTGGCAAGATTACCGCTATCTCGCGGGCCGTGGTGCTGATTGGTTTCGAGCGCATTCAGAATCTGTGCATGACCCTTAAACTGATCGAAAGCTTCAAGGAAAAAGAGCCGGGAACAGGTGTAGAGGATCTGCTGGTGGCTGCAGTATTGAATGCCTCAGCGGCACGGGATCTGGCCGCAAGCGCCGGTGTCCGTGACATAGAGGAAACCTATATCTGTGGCCTGCTGTATGGTCTGGGTGAGATCGTGGTGGCCTTTACGTTGCCGGAGCTGTATCGCTCCATGCTCAGAGAGCGTAAGCATGAAACACGAACCTGGGCATCTATTCAACAAGAGGTGATGGGCGGAGATTTTGTTACCATCGGTCAGGATCTGGCTCAGAGCTGGGGTTTCCCGAAAAGTGTGGTCACGACTATCAATCCTCAGGGGCGGCCCGATGCATCCAGTGTGGATGGCCGCCTGAACCATTCGATCATCGCTGGCTGCCATCAGGTGTTTGAGCATATCTATCAGCGTGGCCCAACAGATGGACATGAATACACCGATCAGATGAATAAGTTATCAGAAGTGACGCATCAGTCACCGGAGAGGCTTGAAGAACTGCTGAATAACTCGGTGCGTGAGGTGTGCGATCATCTTGAGCAATATGGTCTTTCACACAGAACCCTGATGCCACCTCTGCGTGTCAGCGGTAACGACGCGCTGGATGAGACGACCCGTAAGATCGCTTATTACGTTCACTCCAGACAGGAGCGCAAGGCCGAAAAAGAGGAGCCTGAGCAGGACGGAGCTGCAGATCAGCAGAAGTTGCTCGCACTGTATAATGAGCGTCAGCTCTACTACCTTGAACGCCTCAATGAGTTGATTGCAGAAAAAGCCGCTGCAACGAAAATTCTGGCTACAGCGGTTGAGGGGATTGAAACCAGCAGTTCGCTGGATCGTGTGGCTTTTTGTCTGCGTAGTGGTTCCGGTGATCAACTCGCTGCAAAACTGCTGGAGGGCGAGGATCTTGAGCCTCTACTGGGCTACTTCAAGCTTAACCGTCAGGATGCCGAAGGGAAGCTGTTTTTCCGCATCCTGGATAGAGGGGTGACGCTGTTGGTCACTGACTGCAAAGAGGCAGGCTGGCAGCAGCGGTTGCCAGCCGGGTTTCAGAAACAGGTAAAGCCTGCAGGAATGATTCTGGCGCCACTGGTGGTGTCAGGTAAGCCGATAGGGCTGCTTTATGCTGACAAGCTAGAGGGATCAGGAGTGGTTGAAGACAGGGACTTTAGAGTCTTCAACCAGTTTCTGGTGCAGAGTCGTATTGCTCTTGAGATGGGCAAACACTTCGAGACGGAGCGGCATTGATCAGCCCGTTTGATCAACCGGTTGCAGCTCTTGGCTTCCAGAGAATCTCCTGACCACCCTGGCGGCGCGAAAGCGTTCTTGCCATCACAAACAGCAGATCAGACAGGCGGTTAAGATAGGCAACCGAGAGTGGATTCACGGTTTCCTGAGTGGCAGACATCAGGTCGACCAGGCAGCGCTCCGCTCTTCGGCAAACGGCTCGGGCGAGATGTGCCTGTGCAGCTGACTGTGAACCTCCCGGCAGTATGAACTCCTTCAGCGGCGGGAGAGACTGGTTCAGTTGATCCAGAAACAGTTCCATCTCGTTGATGATCTCCAGAGTCATGACGCTATAGGCCGGATCAGCGACGGCCAGCTCACCGCCTATATCAAATAGATCATTCTGTATCTTCATCAGCCAGGGCGCGATGGGATCCTCTGGATCAACACTGCTTGCCAGCAGCCCGATCAGGCAGTTCAGTTCATCCACCTCACCCAATGCATTGATTCTGGGGTGGGTTTTGGACAGGCGCTTACCATTGGCCAGTGCAGTGGTGCCCTTGTCTCCGCTGCGGGTATAGATACGATCAAGACGATCAGACATGTTACAGCTCCTTATAAGTATCAGGGGTACGGATATTGCCTGTTACTTCATAATAATGCTTTCGTTCATACAGGCTTCGATCATAAAGGCTTCGATCATTCATCAAGTTATTCTTTCCCCTGCAGCGTGCTGACATGAAGTGTTATCAAGGGGTCAGGTTCCAGATCAATCTCGGTATTGCGATCCGGGTAGGGTAGTTGGCTCAGCACCAGACGTATTGCGCTGAGCCGGGCGCGTTTCTTGTCGTCTGAGAGAATGGCTGTCCAGGGGGCATCCGCAGTGTCAGTATGTCGGAACATCGACTCTCTGGCTTCAGAATAGGCATCCCACTTATCCAGTGATGCCATATCAATCGGTGATAGCTTCCAGTGCTTCAACGGATCGGACTGACGGGCTTGAAAACGCCTGAATTGTTCATCACGGCTGACATCGAACCAGAGTTTGAACAGGCGGATGCCGCTGCGTACCAGCATTCGCTCAAGCTCCGGTACCTGACGCATGAACTCCAGATACTCCGACGCGGTACAAAAGCCCATCACCCGTTCAACACCTGCCCGGTTGTACCATGAGCGATCGAACAGAACCATCTCTCCTTTGGTTGGCAATTGCTTGATATAGCGCTGAAAATACCACTGGCCACGCTCGGTCTCTGTGGGTTTTTCGAGTGCTATAACACGGGCATGACGAGGGTTGAGATGTTCCATAAAGCGTTTAATCGTGCCCCCTTTGCCGGCAGCATCACGGCCTTCAAAGATAATCACGACCCTCTGCCCGGTTTCACGGACCCAGTTCTGTACTTTCAGCAGTTCTATCTGAAGATCCCGCTTCTGTTCTTCATAGTCTTTGCGTGAGATCTTCTTTGCATAGGGGTAGGGCGTATCTGAAGTTTCTTGTTTACTCACATCCTTCTCCCTTGATGTCGTGCCGGCTCTGCAGAGTGCGGATCTGATCCAGTAGCCGTTGGTTGTGGGGGACTTGCATACCCAGAGTAGATGCCTCGCGACAGAGAAAGCCTGTGATCTGCTCTATCTCTGTCTGGCGCCCCTGGCGTAGATCCTGCAGCATGGAGGAAAAGTTGTCTCCTGTCAGCTGTGCTATCTCCGATACCGCGTGAAATAGAGAAGACGCGAACAGTTTGTGGCCTCTGGCATGAGCTATCTGCTCTATCTCTTCGCAGATAGACAGCATCTGCTCTGTCAGCTTCGGATCAGTGAGCAGCTCACCGTTTCTGCAACCGTGAAGTGCAGTTAAAGGGTTGATGGCGCAGTTTATGGCCAGTTTTCGCCACAGGGCGTTTTCAATATTGGGCTCAGCAATCACGGGAGGGGTGAGCATATCCCAGCCGTTTGGCAGCGCGGGCTGTGGCTTACCCATCGGACCAATTGATATGTGGCCTTTTCCCGCCCTGATGATGCTGAAGGGGGCGTCTCGCCAGGCACCATGAGTGGTGATACCTGCCCAGACCTGAAGCGAAAAATAAAGCCTTGTCACCTCCTGCTGCTGTCCACAGCCGTTCTGTAACAGTACAATCTGCGCATCTGGCGCTAAGCGATGTTGTATTGAGCTCAGGGCGGGCAGGGTATCATAGGCCTTGGTTGTCACCAGCAGGTGGTTGATGGTCGCATGATCACCAGGCAGTGATGCGTCAACATTGATGCTGCTCGATGTATCAGCATCATGAAATCTGACCTGTCGACCAGCCTGGTTGAAGCTGTCCAACTGCGTCTGGTTGCGCAGCACGAATGTGACTTCAGCACCGCTGTTGTGTAACAGTTCAGCGCAAAGGCAGCCGATGGCGCCGGCGCCTAGAATATACCAGTGCATCAGAGCTCCTGTGATAGATTGCATCTGCGCATGATAACGGGACTGATGCCATGACAAAACAGAAACTTCAGGAGAGAGATTATGCCTTCATTTGATGTGGTATCCGAACTGGATTCCCATGAGGTGACCAACGCGGTAGATCAGGCCAATAGAGAGTTGCAGACCCGTTTTGACTTCAAGGGTGTCAAGGCTGAGTTTGAGCTGGATAAGGAAACGGTCAATATGACGGCCGAGGTGGATTTTCAGCTGCATCAGATGCTGGATGTGCTGCGCGGCAGGCTGACGGCGCGCAAGATTGATATCCGTTGCATGGAGGTCAAGGATGCGGATCTCAGTGGTGTAAAAGCACGGCAGCAAGTGCTGTTGCGTCAGGGCCTGGATCAGGTGCAGAGTAAGAAAATCATCAAGCTGATCAAAGATGCGAAGCTCAAGGTACAGACTCAGATGATGGGTGAAAAGATTCGTGTGACCGGGAAAAAACGTGACGATCTGCAGGAGGCTATCGCGTTGTTGCGGGAGTCTGATGTTGAGTTGCCGTTACAGTTCAATAACTTTCGAGACTGATCAGGAAGCAGGTGTCGACCGCAAGTGATTGTGGCCGACACCCGGTGCTGTTGCAGCAGTCTGTACTAGATACGCAGCGCACCGTCGACTTCAATACAACGACCGTTGACATAGTCGTTTTCGAGAATGAAGCTGACTGTTCTGGCGATCTCTTCAGGCTTGCCAAGGCGCTTGGCAGGGATGCCTGAGGCAATCTTTTCCAGCGCTTCGGGCTTCATGCTCATGACCATTTCCGTACCAATATAGCCTGGAGCGATGGACGCGGCGCGAATGCCGTAGCGTGCCAGCTCTTTGGCCCAGGTGACGGCCATGGCTTCAACAGCTGCTTTGGTGGCGGTATAGTTGGTCTGGCCCATGTTGCCGGAGCGTGAAACGGAGGAGATGTTGATGATGCAGCCTTCGTTGCCCAGCTCAATCATCTGGCACGCTGCTTCGCGTGTGCACAGGAACGTACCTGTCTGGTTGACATCTACTACCTGATTCCACTGCTCCAGGCTCATCTTGCCAACTACCTTGCCATCTTTGGCTTTGATAAACAGTCCATCGCGGGTAATACCAGCATTGTTGATCAGACCGTGCAGTGCACCAAAGTCGCTGACTACATCCTGGAAAAGCTGCTCGACATCGGCTTCAACCGCGACATTGGCAACATAGCCACGCGCTATAACACCTTGCTCCATGCATAGGCCGATAGTGGTATCAAGATCTTCTCTGTTCATATCTGCCAGCGCCAGCTGAGCGCCCTTGGCGGCCAGTTCCAGTGCCATCGCACGTCCCAGACCACGCCCGCCGCCAGTGATGACGATTACTTTGTTTTTAATATCCATTCAAGCTACCTATCTCATTGACATACGTCTATTGCGTAGTGCCGCTAACGCTTATTGTTGGGTATTCACACAGTTATTGTGCGTTGCAATATGATGCGGCGCAACAAAAAAACTTGAGTGCCGTAAAGTAACTGTCATTTGAATATGTATAAATACGTGGTTATTGCTTGGGTTAAAACATTTGTTTAGTAATAATGGTATGAATCTAATAGGTAATTTTTTTGTCATCTACTTTATTTCTGGTGTTATTTGACGTTATTAGACAATGGTCTTATATGCTTGATCTGTCCTTGTCACAGGCTGGGTGGTGGGTGTTATTTGTTACAGACTGCATTTATCCGTGCCGTGTAACTTGAAACCTGTCGGTTGCGCCCCGAAATAAACTATGATCCCATGGTTGTCTGTCTCCCGGAGTGTGTCTGATGCGTATCCTGTTCCTGCTTTTTGTCATTGTTCCCATCATTGAAATCACGCTGCTGATTCAGGTCGGTCAGTTGATCGGTGTCTGGTACACGGTTGCATTGGTCCTGTTGTCTGCCTTTATCGGTGTCAATATGCTGCGCTATCAGAGTCTGGCGACGCTTATGCGTGCACGCCAGCGAATGGATCAGGGCGAGATACCGGGGCAGGAGATGGGTGAGGGGATCGTGCTGGCAGTGGGTGGTGCTCTGTTGGTGACGCCGGGATTCGTTACGGACGTGATCGGCTTCTGCTGTCTGATTCCTGCAACGCGTAAAGCACTGGTAGGTATGGTTAGCCGGCACTTCACTGTTGTGGCTGGCTCACAGCGTACTACATCAACATTTTCTGCAGATCACTCTCCTTTCGAGACGCCTCCCCGGCAGCCGCACACACCCAGACAGGGCGATATCATAGAGGGTGAAGTCACACGTCGGGATTGATTTCTTTTCTTACACCCGCTTGAAACTCTTGATGTGCCACCCCATATATTCAGGCAACAGGATCTGGAGGCTGAAATAGAATTTTTTTAGCTGCAGATCTTGAAATGGCAGAACCTGCCCCCACTATTCAGACATCCTTGAATAGGATGAACGTCAGGTTCTGACTATTAACTCATAATTATTCAAACATCGCTTTAGATCCTTGATACCAGGAGAGCTACAAGATGACAATTCGTCCACTTCATGATCGTGTCGTAGTACGTCGCAACGAAGAGGAAAAAACAACTGCAGGTGGTATTGTTCTGCCAGGTTCTGCAGCTGAAAAACCTAATCGCGGTGAAGTTATTGCGGTTGGTCCGGGTCGTGTACTCAATAATGGTGAAATCCAGGCCCCATCCGTAAAAGTGGGTGACAAGGTTCTGTTCGGCCAGTACGCCGGCTCAAACGTCGTCAAACTGGATGGTGAAGAGTTGATGATCATGCAGGAAAGTGAAATCTTCGCAGTCCTCGAAGGCTGATCAACCGAAGAACGCATACCTCGATCATTACAAAATTCAACGATTGAATAACAGGATTTAGAAAAATGGCTGCAAAAGAAGTTATTTTCGGTACAGATGCTCGTCATCGTATGCTGGCTGGTGTCAATGTTCTGGCTGACGCAGTGAAGGCGACACTGGGCCCTAAAGGTCGTAACGTGGTTCTGGATAAAGCTTTCGGTTCTCCTACCATCACCAAAGACGGTGTATCGGTTGCTAAAGAGATCGAGCTGAAAGACAAGTTCGAAAACATGGGCGCACAGATGGTCAAGGAAGTTGCTTCCAAGGCTAATGATGTTGCCGGTGACGGTACAACTACTGCGACTGTTCTGGCTCAGGCGATCATCAGAGAAGGTCTGAAATCTGTTGCTGCCGGCATGAACCCAATGGATCTGAAGCGCGGTATCGACAAAGCAGCTGCGGCTGTTGTTGAGCAACTGCGTGAAATGTCTGTTCCCTGCACCGATTACAAAGCGATCGCTCAGGTAGGCACCATCTCCGCTAACTCTGATGCCGAAATCGGCCGCATCATCGCAGAAGCGATGGAAAAAGTCGGTAAAGAAGGCGTTATTACTGTTGATGAAGGTTCCGGGTTCGATAACGAACTGGATGTTGTTGAAGGTATGCAGTTCGACCGCGGCTACCTGTCTCCTTACTTCATCAACAATCAGGACAACATGTCTGCTGAGCTGGAAGATCCGTTCATCCTGCTGGTTGACAAGAAAATCAACAATATCCGTGAAATGCTGCCGGTTCTGGAGCAGGTTGCCAAATCTTCACGTCCTCTGCTGATCATTGCTGAAGATGTTGAAGGCGAAGCGCTGGCGACTCTGGTAGTCAACACCATGCGCGGTATCGTTAAGGTCTGCGCCGTTAAAGCACCTGGATTCGGCGACCGTCGCAAGGCGATGCTGCAGGATATCGCGGTATTGACTGGTGGCCAGGTGATCTCTGAAGAGATTGGTCTGACCCTGGAATCTGCGACTCTGGATCATCTGGGTAACGCTAAGCGCGTCACCATCACCAAAGAAAACACCACGATTGTTGATGGTGCTGGTGCTGCCGCTGATATCGAAGCACGTGTTCAGCAGGTTCGCGTTCAGATCGAAGACACCTCTTCTGATTACGACCGTGAAAAACTGCAGGAACGTGTTGCCAAGCTGGCTGGCGGTGTTGCTGTCATCAAGGTTGGTGCCGGTACTGAAGTTGAGATGAAAGAGAAGAAAGCACGTGTTGAAGATGCGCTGCATGCAACTCGTGCTGCTGTAGAAGAAGGTGTTGTACCTGGCGGTGGTGTTGCGCTGATCCGTGCGCTGGATAAAGTCGGCAAACTGCAGGGTGACAACCATGACCAGACTATCGGTATCGAACTGACTTTCCGTGCTCTGGAAGCACCTCTGCGTCAGATCGTTTCCAATGCCGGTGGTGAAGGATCCGTTGTTGTCTCCAAGATCCGTGAAGGTGAAGGTTCATTCGGCTTCAATGCGGCGACTGACGAGTACGGCGACATGCTGGAAATGGGTATCCTGGATCCAGCTAAAGTGACACGTGCTGCACTGCAGGCGGCTGCGTCCATCGCAGGTATGATGATCACTACCGAAGCGATGATTGCAGATCTGCCGGAAGACAAGCCTGGCATGCCTGATATGGGTGGCATGGGTGGAATGGGTGGCATGGGCGGCATGATGTAATACGCCTTGCCCGGCTCTACCTGTCTATTCAGGTGCTAAGCCCCGTCGTGCGAGTGGAAGAACAACTTCTGCTTCTGCCCGACGGGGCTTTTTCGTTTTGTCTAAACCTGATAGGGTAACCTGAAATTATCTCATACAGAGGCCAATACCGCCGATGAGTGACCGAAAAGAACCGGATCTTAATCTTGCAGCCCTCAAAGTTCCTCCTCCAGAACCTGAGCCACCGGTACTGAAGCCGATGGGTCGAAGTGGCAGTAAACACCGTGGGGGGTGGTTGCGAACCTTCCTTGTAAGCGTGACTTTGCTGTTTTTGCTGGCGGCTACTGCTGGGCTGGCGTATGTCGGAAATGATATGCGCATCGCGCTGGCTGAACAGCAGCGCCATCTGAGCCAGTCACAGGAGCGCATTGCCGAGTTGGAAGAGTTACTGGCGATGGCGGACGACAATACTCAGCAGACTGGTCAGACCCTGACGCAGCGCATCACTGAGCTTGAAAGCAAAGGCCTGGAAAACTATGAGTATTTCCACACCGAAATTATTCGTCTGTGGGAACAGTCCGGCTCAATCGATGAAGAGGCGTTTGCCACGCAGAGTGAACAGCTGTCACAGCAGTCAACAGAGCTTGCGGCATTGAAGGAGCAGGTGGCCGCACTCGAGGAGCTTACAGGTATGACGCAGCGCTTGAGCGAGCTGGAAGAGCGCTTTAGTGCGGTTGAGGCGCTGGAGCAACAGGTCAGCAGTATTCAGGAAAGCAGCGGTAACCTCATGCCCGAGATCGAATCACGTCTTGAAGGTATCAGTACATCTGTGGATGAGGGGGTTCAGGCGCTGCAACAGGAGCTGATTTCTGCGCAGAGTCAGATCGCAAGTCTGGAACAACGTCTGGGTGAAAATGCTTTTCTGCTCAGTACCGAGCAGGAGCAGCGTGAGCGCTTACAGCGTGAGCTGGGTGCCCGTATTGATCAGGTTGCATCCGCACCGAGAGGGGATGCCGGGCTTTCTACAAGGGTAAGAAGTGCCGAACAGGCAATCAATGCGATAGATGGTTTTCGGCGCCAGACGGGTCAGGATATTCAGCAGCTCAGACAGATCCTGAACGAGCTTCAGTTGCGTGTACAGCAACTGCAGAACTGATCAGTCGCTTTATAACGAATGTGAAAGTACAGATGCAAATGTGCAATACCCCTATTTCTGAGGTGGAATTGCACTTTTGCTGTTAAATCGGCACAATTGCGCGCTTCACAAAAGAGCCAGAATAGCATGCGAACTCCAGAACTCTTGTCACCCGCCGGAACTTTGAAAAACATGAAGTATGCCTTCGCCTATGGTGCGGATGCTGTCTATGCCGGACAGCCTCGCTATAGTCTGAGGGTACGCAATAATGACTTCAATCTGGCCCATCTGGCTGAAGGTATTGAGCTGGCGCATGGACTGGGCAAAAAGTTCTTTGTCGCCAGTAATATTCTGCCGCACAACAGCAAGCTCAAAACCTATATGGACGATATTGCACCGGTGATCGAGATGAAGCCGGATGCGCTGATCATGTCGGATCCTGGGTTGATCATGATGGTGCGTGACAAGTATCCGGATGTACCGGTCCATCTCTCTGTTCAGGCGAATACCATGAACTGGGCGTCGGTAAAGTTCTGGCATCGTGCCGGGATCGAGCGTGTCATCCTGTCGCGCGAGCTGTCGCTGGATGAGGTAGCCGAGATCCGTGACCGCTGCCCGGAGATGGAGCTGGAGGTTTTTGTCCACGGTTCCTTGTGCATTGCCTATTCCGGGCGCTGCCTGCTGTCGGGTTATATCAATCATCGCGACCCTAACCAGGGTACCTGCACCAATGCCTGCCGCTGGAAATATCAGGCGCATGAAGCGCAGCAGGATGTGTCCGGTGATATCGTTCCGGTGCAGCAGTTTGAGCCAGTGTCTGCGTCTGCGTCTGCGTCTGAGCCAGAGCCAGAGCCTGTCAATCAGCCATCCGATCAGATCTACCTGCTGCAGGAATCCTCACGTCCGGATGACTACATGCCCGCCTATGAGGATGAGCATGGCACCTATATCATGAACTCTAAGGATCTGCGTGCGATCCAGCATGTGCATCGCTTGGCTACGATGGGCATTGATTCTCTGAAGATCGAGGGGCGAACCAAGTCTCACTATTATGTTGCGCGCACGGCCCAGGCGTATCGTCAGGCGATTGATGATGCTGTCGCTGGCCGCCCCTTTGATATGGGGTTGATGGATATTCTGGAGAATCTTGCTAACCGCGGTTACACCGAAGGCTTTTACCGTCGTCATGTGCATGATGAGTATCAGAACTATGAGACGGGTAACTCGGTTGGGGTGCATCAGCAGTTTGTCGGTGAGGTGGTTGAGCATGATGCGACCTCGGGTATGTTGCAGATCGACGTTAAGAATCGCTTCGAGAAGGGCGATACGCTGGAGCTGATGACGCCGGCTGGTAATCGTCGTTTCCGTCTCAGTGAGCTGCTGGATCGAAAAGGGGCTGCAATAGAAGCCGCCCCCGGGTCTGGTCACAGGGTCAGCATACCGCTCGATTTCAATACCGATATGACCTACGCGCTGCTGATGCGGGACTTGCCGAATGCACCTTCGCGTGATGCCTGAACACTCTGAACGCCATATGACGAGGTAGTCTGGTGAAGGCTGATCTCTCTCGTTACCGCTTTCAGCGCGCTTTACGGCCCTTTTCATTTCCTGTCGCGATGATCGCTTGCCTGACTGGCGTGGCGTTGGCTTGGGCTGATGGTGCTGTGATTGATGGTGCTTTTCCAGAACGAGTCTGGCAGCCACTGCAGATACTGTTGATTCTGCTGGGGGGCGTGCTGGCTCAGGCAGGCGTCAATCTGATCAATGATTATGCTGATATCCACCTGATCCGTCGGCAGCCAGGGCCTGAAGCGGAGCGTATCGTCAAGGCGATCCGGTTCAACTTTGTTTGTGGCATGTTGTGTTTTCTGTTCGCCGCTCTGATCGCCCTCTATCTGATTACCCTCACAGGGCTTGAGCTGCTCTTAATCTGTCTGCTGGGACTTGCCGGTGCGCTGGGGTATACCTTGAGTCCGGTGAATTACAAGAACCGTGGCCTGGGTGTGGTGATGGTGTTCTGGTTGATGGGTGTACTGATGATCAGCGGTAGTCATCTTGCCGCCGGTGGTGAGCTATCCTGGCAGGTATTCTGGCAGACGATTCCTGTCAGTCTGCTGGTGTCCGCCTTGCTTTTGAGTAATGAGCTGCGGGATTTTGAAAGTGATCGTGAACAGGGCTTGCAGACCCTGACCGTTCGAGCGGGGTTTGAGAGGGGCTGCAGGCTCTATCAGTTGTTGTTGCTGCTGGTATGGCTTTGTGTCGGGTTGTTCTGGTTTGTCGGTTTACTGCCTTATGCCTGGGTGTTGCTGCCAGCGTTGATCCTGCTGATCAGGCCCTTAGGGCTGCTACGCACCAGTCGGCTTGAAAGGGGGCGTTTACCCCCGACTACCGCACGCGCATTGATGGGATTTGGAGTGCTCTATTGCCTGGCGCTGATTTTACCTAGTTTCTCAATCTGATACGAAGATCAGATGCGTCACGAACTGGACGAACACGGGCATCGTTATCCTTGTAATTGGCTGAGGCCAGGCCATAGCCGAAGTGTACGGTCCAGATAAACTGATCCACCATTCTGGGTGTGGATGACCAGAAACGCCAGCCATGAGAGTTGGGGAAGGCACGTGTCGAAAGTGTCGGGCCTTCAGTCCCTTGCTTGCAGCTTTCACCCCGTGGTATATCCCAGCGTTGTTCCTCTTCACAGTAGATCAGAGTGCTGAGCTCGTCGATATCTGGCAGACGCCAGTTGTTCCGGCCATTTTTGCCTTGACGATTGAGCTGATTGATCTGAGTTCTGGCTTCGTCCCAGCGTGTGCGTGTGGCGTTACCGGCGCAGGTTTGTCCATCCCACTCCTGGCCCAGCGCGCAACGCATCCACTGCAGCCCGGTTTTCATATCATAAATCGTCTGATCGCTGAGGATCACATAGCGTCCTTCAATCAAATCACTTTTGCGCACAGTGATTGTACCGTCGCGAGTACTGCAGGCACTCAGCAGCAGGAGCAGGACAAGGGCAAGCGGTAGGGACAGGGGTGGCAGCAGGGTGGTTTTCATCAGCATCCTTTCTTTCAGGTGATCATTTATCATGGCATTCTAACCTACAGCATCATTTATCCAAAAGCCTTACGGGAAGCCTGATTTAATTGGTGTATAATATTGGCCTCAATTCAAAGAGCCTGACTGGAGAATCCCGATGAGCGTAATTCGCCAAGAAGATTTTGTCAGCAGTATTGCTGATGCGCTGCAGTTCATCTCCTACTATCACCCGATCGACTTCGTGAAAAGTGTTCACGAGGCCTACCTGCGTGAGGAGAACCCTGCAGCCAAAGATGCCATGGCACAGATTCTCATCAACTCGCGTATGTGTGCAGAGGGCAAGCGTCCTATCTGTCAGGATACCGGTATTGTGACGGTTTTCCTGAAAGTGGGTATGGATGTTCGTTGGGAAGCAACAATGGGCGTTACCGACATGGTCAATGAGGGCGTGCGCCGTGCTTATATGCTGCCGGATAACGTGCTGCGTGCATCCATTCTCGCTGATCCTGCAGGAAAACGTCAGAATACCAAAGATAATACCCCGGCCGTGATCCATTATGAGATCGTCGAAGGGGATAAGGTCGAGGTACAGATCGCGGCCAAGGGCGGCGGCTCAGAAAACAAATCCAAGATGGTGATGCTCAACCCGTCAGACAGCATTGTCGACTGGGTTGTTAAAACTGTACCGACTATGGGTGCCGGCTGGTGTCCACCTGGCATGCTGGGTATCGGTATTGGTGGTACGGCTGAGAAATCTGCGGTACTGGCCAAAGAGTCGCTGATGGATTCGATCGATATTCACGAGCTGCGCGAGCGTGGCCCGCAGAACCGCATCGAAGAGTTGCGTCTGGAGATCATGGATAAGGTCAATGCACTGGGTATCGGTGCTCAGGGACTGGGCGGTCTGACCACGATACTGGATGTGAAGATCAAGGATTACCCGACACATGCTGCATCCTTGCCTGTGAGCATGATTCCGAACTGTGCCGCGACCCGCCATACCCATTTCAAACTGGATGGCAGCGGCCCGGCGATTCTGACACCACCGAGCCTGGACGATTGGCCAGAAGTGACCTTTGAAGTGGGTGCCAGCACGCGCCGTGTCAATCTTGATGAAGTCACTCCGGAAGAGGTTGCCACCTGGAAAGTCGGTGAAACCGTACTGCTTAACGGCAAGATGCTGACCGGACGCGATGCTGCGCACAAGCGCATGGTCGAGATGCTGAATAACGGCGAAGAGCTGCCGGTGGACCTGAAAGGTCGCTTTATCTATTACGTGGGTCCTGTTGATCCGGTGCGTGATGAAGTGGTGGGGCCAGCGGGCCCGACAACGGCAACACGTATGGACAAGTTCACGCGTCAGATTCTTGAAGCAACCGGTCTGCTGGGTATGATCGGTAAATCCGAGCGTGGCCCTGTGGCGATCGAAGCGATCCGCGACAGCAAGGCTGTGTACCTGATGGCAGTCGGCGGTGCGGCTTATCTGGTGTCAAAAGCGATTGTCGGCTCCAAGGTGCTTGCCTTCCCGGAAATGGGCATGGAGGCGATCTACGAGTTTGAGGTCAAGGATATGCCGGTGACGGTCGCTGTGGATGTAAATGGCGAGTCCGTGCATAACACTGGCCCCGCCAAATGGAAGGAGATCATTGCACGCAGTGCATGATCCTGTTCATGACCTAAAAGCAGAGCGGCTGATCGGTCGCTCTGCCTTCTCAGCGACGACCCACCCCATGGTAGATGAATCCCTGCTGGCGCAGATATTCTGGCTCCCACAGATTACGGCCATCAATGATTAATGGTGTTGCCATGCGCTCTTTGATCTGTTGATAGTCCGGTGAGGCGTAGCTGCTCCACTCAGTAATCAGCAGCAAGGCATCACTGTTATCGAGTGCAGTATAAGGATCCTGGCAGTAGGTCAGTTGTGGATGATCGCCATAGATCAATTTGATCTCGGACAGGGCTTCCGGGTCGTGTAGTCTGATCAGGGCTCCCTGCGCGAGCAGGGCATCGATGATGCGCAGCGCCGGGGCGTTATCGATACTGGTGATGCCGGGCTTGAAGGCCACCCCCCAGAGAGTGATGATGCGCTGGCGCAGATCAAAGCGATAGTGCTGCCAGAGCTTTCTGAAGGGTAGCTCTTTCTGTTTTTCATTCTCGCTCAATACTGTTTCCAGCAAGGTGGAGCGGCGCTTGTCGCTCATCAGCGCAGCCAGACTCTCGATATACTGGGTAAAGTGCTGGCCGCCAAAGCCGCAGCCAGGATTGAGGTAGTGTTGCCCGATACGGTCATCTGACCCCATGCCCTGACGAACCAGTTCGATATCCACATCAACCTGATCGGCCAGATTGGCCAGTTCATTAATGAAGCCCAAGCGCAGTGCCAGCATGCCGTTGATCGCGAATTTGGTGAACTCAGCTTCACGCGCGGTCATGTAGAGTATCTGTTTGATCTGTTCGGTAAAGGGCTTCAGCAAGGTGCGCAGGGTCAGAAGCGCCTGTTGATCTTCGCACCCGATAATCAGTGAATTAGGTGAACTGAACTGCGCCAGAGCCGAACCTTGTTGCAGGGTATCGGGTATGTAGGCCAGTGCCTGAGGTCTGGATATATCCAGCTGCTCACTCAGTCGATCACTGGCACCGAGGCCAAAGTTACTCTGATTGATGATCAGGAGCTGTTGAGCGTGCTGCGACAGTTGTGTAATGTGCTTTTCGGCCAGACCCAGACAGCCCGGCGACATCGCCAGCCAGTGTATATTGACGCTCTGTGCCTCGTCAGCAGTTACAGCCAGTAGATGGCCGTTGGCCTGTTGCTGTTGCAGTGTTGGCATCAGCCCCGGTTCGTGGCGGATACTGCTTTCATCCGGTATCAGGCCCGCACCTGCCTTTTCACGCACCATCATCACCTGGTTGCCCTGGCGAGCCAGGCAGGCAGCGGTGACCCAGGCAGCGAGTTCATCACCCCATATGGCTATCTTCACAGGCCATTCTCCCGATTGTGCTGGCGTATCGCGTCCAGCAATCCTTCCGTACCAACATCGAACTGCCCCGGATTGTGCTGCTCAAGTGCATCAAGCAGCTCAGTTGCCATCACCTTGCCCAACTCCACACCCCATTGATCAAAAGGATTGATGTTCCAGATCACGGCCTGGCAATACACCTTGTGCTCGTAAAGAGCGATCAGCGAACCGAAACTTTCCGGTGTCAGTTCATCGAGCAGCAGAGTGCTGCTGGGTTGGTTGCCCGCATAGCGTCTATGGGCTTCGTTTGCCGGTTGAGGCATGACGGCATCACCCAGCGCCAGGGTACGAGATTGTGCAAGGCAGTTAGCCAGTGAGAGACGGTGCTGCTGCTTGAGCGTTGAACGCTGATCATCATAGCGACGCGCCGGGGCAATAAAGTCGCACATCACCGACTCAGTGCCCTGGTGAAGCAACTGATAAAATGCATGCTGAGCATTGGGCCCGACTTCTCCCCAGAGGATCGGGCAGGTTCTGTGTTGCACTGGATCGCCTGTCAGTGTGACGGATTTACCGTTGCTCTCCATCTCCAACTGCTCCAGGTAGGAGGGCAGATGCGAGAGTCGACCATCGTAGGGCAGGATGGCATGGGCGTGGATGCCGAGCAGGTTGATGTTCCAGACTTCAACCAGCGCCAGCAGTGCGGGCAGGTTGCGAATGAAAGGGGTGTGTCTGAAGTGCAGGTCCATCTCATGGGCGCCGTTGAGCATGCGTCGGAACCCTTCCATACCTATCTTCAGTGCCACCGGCAGCCCAATAGCTGACCAGAGTGAGTAACGCCCGCCAACCCATTCGGCAAAATGCAGCTGGTTTTCATGTGGAATACCCCATTCCAGTGCCTTTTCTGCGCAGGCAGTGACGGCAATGAAATGCAGTCGGGTGAACTCTTCGGCAGTGATCTGGCTGGCTTCCTGCAACCACTGTCTGGCTGTGATCGCATTTGCCAGGGTGTCGATAGTGGTAAATGACTTTGAGGCCAGAATGAACAGGGTGGTTGAGGGGTTGCACTGTGTCAGTACTTCGTTCAGCTGGCTGCCATCCATTGACGAAACGAAGAAAAACTTGAGCCGTTGCGCGGTGCTCGGCTGATACTCATCCAGGGCTTTGCAAGCCATCATCGGGCCGAGATCCGACCCGCCAACCCCGACATTGACGATGGTATCGATCGGTTCGCCGGAGAATCCCCGCCATTGACCACTGTGGATCTGTCTGACCAGATGCTCCATTGTGCACAGGGTTTGTTGGATCGAAGGAATAATATCTTCACCATTCACTTCCAACTGCTCCGTCGCGGGCGTTCGCAGAGCTGTATGCAGGGCAGGGCGCTGCTCAGAGGTATTAACCGGCTCACCTTTGAACAGTGCCTCAATGCGCGCCTGGAGATGGCAACTTTCTGCCAGCTGTTGCAGCAGTGGCAGGGTATCGGGTGTGATGCGCTGTTTGCTCAGATCCAGCAGTAGGGATCCGTGGTTCAGACTCAATTGCTGGAAGCGATCGGGTTCGGCCAGCAGCTCTCGCAGATGGAGGGGGTGAATCATTCCGGCATGTTCAGTCAGTTGCTGCCATGCCTGTTCCTTGTTCATGGTCACATTCGAGTCCGTAGTTTACAGCGAGTGCAGGTACGCTTTGAGCGCATCGGCGGTTTCAGGATGCTGCAGGCCAAAAGCAATGTTGGCTTTCAGCAAGCCCAGTTTGTTGCCACAGTCGAAAGAGTGGCCTGTCATCGAGTAGGCTTCGAGTTGGGTTTCCGAGAGCAGTGTATGCATCGCATCGGTCAGTTGTATCTCCCCACCGGAGCCTGCTGCGGTCTCCTGTAGCAGCTTCATGATACGACCCGGCAAAATATAACGCCCGACAATGGCCAGGTTGGAGGGAGCCGCCGCTGGAGCCGGTTTTTCGACCATGCTGTGGATACGGGTGCTCTCGCCGCGATTGATATGGTGTCCCTGACAGTCGATGATGCCGTAGAGGTTCACCTGCTCATGAGGCACCTCTTCCACCATGATCTGTCCGAACCCGGAGCTGCGATAGCGCTCTGCCATACGTGTCATATCATTACCATCCTGCTGATCCTGTATCAGCATGTCTGGCAGCATCACGGCAAAATCGTCCTCACCGATCATCGC
Source organism: Nitrincola salilacus (assembly GCF_046271865.1). Classification (NCBI taxonomy): domain Bacteria; kingdom Pseudomonadati; phylum Pseudomonadota; class Gammaproteobacteria; order Oceanospirillales; family Oceanospirillaceae; genus Nitrincola; species Nitrincola salilacus. The sequence continues at coordinate 3,498,190 of NZ_CP176580.1, read as the reverse complement.
TTCAGCACAGAGCACCGCATGCCCCAGACCCAGTGCTTTGGGTTGGCGCACCGAGCTGATGATGACATCAGCAGGTAGAATGGTCTGGATCGAAGCCAGTAAATCAGCCTTACCTTTGTTTCCCAATTCGGCTTCAAGTTCATAGTGATAGTCGAAATGATCTTCGATGGCGCTCTTGCCGGCACGAGTGATGAAGATGATATGGCGAAAGCCCGCCTTCACCGCTTCCTCGACCACGTACTGAATCACGGGCTTGTCCACTACGGTGAGCATCTCTTTTGGAATCGCCTTACTGGCAGGCAACACCCGGGTTCCCAATCCGGCTACGGGAATCACGACTTTGGAGAGCATGCTCGTATCCTTATTTTCGTATATGGTGATTTTAAACAACTGGTTATGCTATTACCACAGACGACGAGGCTGCAGGCCAGGGTGGTGTACGCATAACAACTTGTCACATTAATGGTTTAGAATCCATACAAGTTCGATCTGTATGGGTGACCCAGAGTGAATAGCATATGAATATTACAGTTTTTGGTACGGGATATGTTGGGCTGGTTACAGGGGCCTGTCTCGCGGATGTTGGTCACCAGGTGTTATGCGTGGATATTGACGCAGCCAAGATAGACGGCCTCAGGCAGGGTGTTATCCCGATCTACGAACCGGGTCTGGATGAGCTTGTTCGTCGCAATCACACTGAAGGTCGACTTGATTTCACGACCGATGCCGAGGCAGGGGTCGGTTTTGGTCAGTTACAGTTTATAGCAGTCGGCACTCCACCAGATGAGGATGGCTCTGCCGATCTGCAGTATGTGCTGGCGGTGGCTGAGACAATAGCGCGACATATGGATGGTTATCGTGTGGTGGTGGATAAATCCACTGTACCGGTAGGCACGGCGGACCGTGTGGCACAGCGCATCAGTGAGGTACTGGCTGAGCGCAACATCGATCTGCCTTTTGATGTCTGTTCCAATCCTGAGTTTCTCAAGGAGGGTGCAGCAATCGAGGACTTTACCAAAGCACCGAGAATCATTGTTGGCACCGAGTCAGAGCGGGTCAAAGGGTTGATGAAGGAGTGCTATGCCCCCTACAACTGGAATCACGACAAGCTCATGTTCATGTCAGTACGTGCGGCTGAACTGACCAAGTATGCGGCCAATGCGATGCTGGCGACCAAGATCAGTTTCATGAACGAGGTGGCCAATCTGGCTGAACGGCTGGGTGCGGATATCGAACAGGTGCGTCTTGGAATCGGCTCCGATCCTCGTATCGGCTATCAGTTTATCTATCCCGGTTGTGGCTATGGCGGCTCCTGCTTCCCCAAAGATGTGCAGGCACTGGCTCGAACGGCCGAACAGGCAGGTTATACACCAGAACTGCTGAATGCGGTTGAGGCGGTCAACCGGCGGCAGAAGTCGGTGCTGTTCAATAAGCTGAACCAGGCATTTGATCAGGATTTGAAGGGCCGCGTGATAGCTCTCTGGGGGCTGGCTTTCAAACCCAATACCGATGATATGCGTGAGGCGCCCAGCCGGGTGCTGATGGAGGCACTGTGGCAGGCTGGTGCCATCGTGCAGGCCTATGATCCCGAGTCGATGGATGAAACACGCAGAATCTATGGCGAGCAGCCAGGGCTTCGTCTGGTGCCCAGCCGTGAGGCTGCAGTAGCGGGGGCTGATGCATTGGTGATCTGTACCGAATGGAAGGCGTTTCGCAGTGTGGATTTTGGCTGGCTGAAGCAGACGCTGCGTCAGCCGGTCGTGGTGGATGGCCGTAACCTCTTTGAGCCGGAGCAGGTCAAAGAGGCCGGGTTGCTTTACTTTGCCATCGGGCGAGGTGACTCGATCAGTGGCGCGTTGGCGTGAAGGGTTGCTCCTCTACCGAGTCGCCTGAGCTGTAGTCATTGATATCGGGGGCTACCGGAATCTGGTAGCCTTCGCTGGCCCATTCACCGAGATCGATCAGCTTGCAGCGCTCACTGCAGAAAGGGCGCCATTTGTTGCTGTCATCATAAATGCTGGGCTTGCCACATTGCGGGCATTTGATTGTCTTGCTGGTCATTGTCTTCATTCTGTCGGTGGTTCGGGGTGGCTCAGTTGCTTATGCAGGGCATAGACTGCGCGCTGCAGCGCGGCCAGATCACCACTATTGTCCAGTATCCAGTCGGCACGATCAAGGCGCGACTGGCGTGAGCTCTGTGCCGCCAGTATGCGCCTGACCCCCTCTTCGGTCATATCATCTCTGGATTGGGTGCGCGCTATCTGCAGTGATTCCGGCACATCCACCACTATCACACCATCGGTCAATCTGTGTTGATCTGTCTCCAGCAACAAAGGGCTGGCCAGCAGCAGATAGGGTGCCTGAGGATTGCGGCGAAAGGCTTCAATGCGCTCCTCTATACGCTGGCGGATCAATGGGTGCAGCAGTTGCTCCAGCCACTGCCTCTGCTCTGGTTCGGCAAATACCCAGTCACGCAGCTGGCGCCGATTCAGATGCCCATCCGCCTGTATCGCAAGCGGGCCGAAATGAGCCGCAATGCTCTGCAGAGCAGGCTCTCCCGGCTGCACCACATCGCGCGCCACCTGATCCGCATCAATCACGGGAATGCCCAGCGCGACAAAGAGATCCGTCGCAGCGCTTTTGCCACTGCCGATGCCGCCTGTCAGGCCCAGGACTTTCATAACAGTACTTTCATAACAGCACCTTCATGGTCGTTACCTTAAGATAGAAAGAGCTTAAAGGAGTTTGGAAATAATCGGCTGAGGGTAGCACAGGATGGCAATCTGCTACAGCCTGTGTATCGCCAGGGTTGGACTCTAAGGGTGAAATATGCTATTTTTTTGCAAATAACTAAGTTAGAGAGAGTGTTTTCGCCATGATTGTGCGTTTTGGGTGCTCAAACTATAGGTCAATTAATAAGTATCAGGAGTTGCTTCTAACAGCATCTTCTTTACATGATGAGCAGTCGTTTTTAATCGATAAGCCGAGTAGTTTTAATGAGAAGCTTTTGCCTTGTGCAGGAATCTATGGTGCTAATGCTTCTGGAAAAACAAACATCCTTCTGGCGATCAACTATTTAGTTAGAGCAGTTGTCACATCTCACAGGAGTAACCTTGAAGACCAAGTAGTTGTAAACAGTTTTAAGCTAGGTTCAGATGATGATAGGCCATCTTCATTTGATATTGACTTTATTTGTGCCGACATTCATTATCATTATGGATTCACTATTGGTAATGATAGGTTTGAAGAAGAATGGCTTTTTGAGTATTCTTACATTCAAAGAAAATCAAGAAAAATTCTTTTTCACAGAAAATTCAACCAAGAAGAAGAGTTTTACTTTGGGTCTACTTTAAAGGGTCATAATAAGCAGTTATCCGATTTAACTAAAGAAAATAGTCTTTTTTTAAGTGTTGCTGCAAATAGTAACCATGAGCAACTTGGTAAAATCTATAAGTTTTTTAAAGATAGCTTCCATTTCAGGTTCAGTCAAAACTTAGTCAGTGAAATAATTGCTAATGAAGTTAAGAAGACAGGAACTATTGATAAATTATCTCAGTTTATGTCAAAATTAGAAACTGGTATATCACGATTAGATATAGTTTCTGAAGAAATTCCTGACTTCGAGAAAAATATTCGCAAAAAACTTTTTTCGGCTTTTCCTGCGGAGCTTGTTGGGAATGATGAAGCTTTTAAGAAACAGCAGGAGCAACAAACAAGAGAAGTTTTACGCACGGTTCACATATCAGAATCGGGTGAGGAGGTAGTCTTCCCATTAGAAGATGAAAGCCTTGGAACTAGAGCAGCTATAGCTTTACTTGCGCCACTATTTGATACCTTGAATAACGGCGGTACTTTTATAATTGACGAGATTGAATCAAGCTTACATCCACTTCTGACATTAGAGGCAGTTAAGCTTTTCAATGATCCGTCTGTGAATAAAATGAATGCACAGCTAATATTTTCGACCCATGAAACTAGTGTTCTTTGCGGAGGAATACTAAGGCGTGATCAAATTTGGCTAACAGAAAAGGATTTTAGCCAAGGAACAGTTCTAACGCCTCTTAGTGATTTCCGTACCCGGAAAACAGACAATATAAGAACAGGTTATCTCGACGGCAGGTTTGGCGCTATTCCTTTCTTTGGTGACATCATCACTATTATTGAAGATAAGGAGTCTGCGCAATGAGCAAACGAAAAGTTCCAACGGACCGGAATGCAAAGCGTTCTAAGGCGACGAAAGATCCTAAACCAGAGATAGTAGCTGTCTGCGAGGGGGCAAATACCGAACCCAATTACTTAGCAAGTTTTGCTAGTCACCATGGAAACAATCTGGTCAGAGTAACTTGCATACCCGGTGCAGGAACTCCCATGACTATTGTGGATAAAGCGGTTGCCATTAAGGACAATCTAATACGAAAAGCTAGACGTCAGAAGAATAGCTTTGACTCTTCTTTTCAGGTTTGGGCTGTTTTCGACATAGACGAACATCCAAATATCGAGAGAGCTGTGAATAAGGCTAAAGGCAACGGGATCTCTGTTGCCCGCTCTAACCCGAATATTGCAGCATAAACAAGAAGGGCGACCCGGTTTTTTGCTATAATTCAGGTACTTAAGCTAAATATAACAACCGGATCGCCCATGACACATTGTACTGTTACCCGGGACCTATTTCCACGCTGCAAAGGCCGTAAAATCGAAACCAATTTTGACGGTGGTGACATCACGTCCGATGCTGGAGCAATTCTACTCCGACAGATCGACCGGGAACTGAACCTGACCCGCTCGATTGCCCGTAAAATCACTGATCCGCGTAACCCATTCCTTTGCCGGCATCAGGCTCAGACCATGATTCGACAGCGCGTTTACGGACTGGCGCTGGGGTATGAAGACCTCAACGATCATACAACGCTGCGGCATGATCTGGCCCTTCAGACCGCTGTCGATAGCGATGCCACATTGGCCAGTCAGTCAACTCTGTGCCGGTTCGAGCTCAACGCCAATCGGAGTTGGGCCGTGGCCATGCATGAGGAACTGGTTGAGCAATTCATTCGCTCGTACCGGAAGCCACCCAAACGGCTGATTCTCGACTTTGACGCCACTGACGATGCGGTGCATGGAGAGCAGGTAGGCCGCCACTTCAATGGTTATTACAACAGTTACTGCTTCTTACCCCTGTTCGTGTTCTGCGGGCAGAAACTGTTGGTGAGCTATCTGCGCCCCGCGTCTGTTGACGCAGCCAAGCATGCCTGGGCCATTCTGGCCCTACTGGTCAGGCGGCTTCGCGCCGAGTGGCCGCAGGCGCAGATCATCTTTCGAGGCGACAGCGGTTTCTGTCGCCCTCGGCTGCTGAGCTGGTGTGAACGCCACGGGGTCGATTATGTCGTTGGCATCGGCAAGAACTCCAGACTGGATCAACTGGCATTGGATACCCGTTACCGCGCCGCTATCGCGTGCGAGGCCACACAGGAAAAACAGCGCTGCTTTGCGACGCTCTGGTACTCGGCACACAGTTGGAAGAAGCGCGTGCGAAAAGTGATCGTCAAGGCCGAGTTCACTACACTGGGCGACAACAACCGTTATATTGTCACCAGTCTGTCAGGCTCGGCCAAGTGGCTCTATGACCGGCGTTACTGCCTGCGGGGTGATATGGAGAATCGGATCAAGGAGCAGCAATGGCTGTTCTCTGACAGAACCAGTTGCCATGACTGGTGGCCTAATCAGTACCGTTTACTGCTATCCGGCCTGGCCTACGTGCTACTGGAAAGGTTGCGCAGTGGTTATCTGCGTGGCACTCGCTATGCCAGAGCTCAGGTGACTACGCTGCGTACCCGACTACTGAAAATCGGTGCCGTCATCACCCGCAACACCCGCCGGATCCGTATCATGATGAATAGCACTTATCCGGATCAGGAACTGTTCCAGAAAATCACCGCCAAAATGGCATCAGGATAACGTCAGTTGTGCTGCTCCCGGCACGGAATAAACAATGGGGTAAGGGGAAGTTGTGCTCTGATCATGCTGATTGATCAATAAACAAACAGTGCGCCGGGGGGGCGCTCAGCAAATCGGACAGAATTGGGCTGCCTGGCCCTCCACTTAAGAGCCGGATGAAATATCCGGGCTAACCCATGTTTTGAAATATGGCCACTGTTACATATCAGAAGCTATACGGCCTACATTCACCGGCATGATCTGCAAAGGCTTTTGGGGGAGGAGATGCCTAACTACAAGCCTGGCACCGCAAAGGATATTGACTATCGATATATCAAAGATAACTATCTAGAAGCTCGCATTAGAGCTGAACAGTTATTAAACATGCATATCGAAGTAGATACCCCGTTTGGAAACCCTTCCACTGAAATTCATAACCTTTTAAAGGAAATAGAAGAACACGGGAGTAAAAGAAGCAAAGAATGCTAGTTACTATACTAAGCTCTTAATGATCACAGTAGAGTGATTTGATTGGTAAACACCTTTAAACCAGCACGCTTGTCCTCAGTCGATCTATGCCACCTTTTTTGAAACGTGTTCCAGTTCAGTATTCTAATGCAACATCTGCTCCATCTCCTACAGAGTATCAATCTGAGCAATCGGCTCCAGCACATACTGGGTATTATACTCAGCGCTGGGCGACAGAAGTGCGTTGAGTATCATTAGGAGGCATGGGTTAATGAACTGGTTAATCAGAGGAGGGGTATTACGCCCAGTACCGCGCTGTGTTTGGCTCGATTCTTTGGTGTCTTGGCTGATTTTTGGCTCAACCTGCAAGCCAGGTGGGATCTTCATAAGACTCAATAGGCAGAGCAGGACGACTTGTCCGAGATTCAAGATGTCACCCATTGGCGGAAGAAGGCTTAACAATACCCGGTTCGTGTCGAGAGATCCCAGCATCCTGTCTATCGATCCATTTTATGCAGCGCCGCTTACTGGTAAACTATGCGCTTTTTCAGGCTGGCTAGATGCGAAAGAAGGCTGATTTACTGAACGACCCACTGCGTCCTGTACTGGTGCGGATGACGGTGCCGATGATGTTCGGGATCATCAGCCTGATGCTGTTCAACCTCGCTGATATTTGGTTTGTCGCTCAGCTCGGCACTCAGCCGATGGCTGCTCTGGCTTTTACTTTCCCTGTTTCCTTTGCCGTGGTCAGCCTTGCGATCGGGCTGGGTATCGGCACGTCGGCCACGCTGGCGCGACGTATCGGTAGTGGTGACACGCAATTTGCTGCACGCATGGCGAGCGATAATCTGCTGATGACCGCCGCTCTGATGCTGCTGGTGGGCTATCTGGGCCACTGGATCATAGATCCCGTGTTCCGCTTGATGGGAGCCGATGAAGCGCTGCTGCCGTTGATTTCGGATTATATGCAGATCTGGTTTGCCGGCTCAGTGTTCATGGTTTTGAATATGGTCTGCAACAGCATCTTCAGGGCGGCAGGTGATACCCGAATGTCTGCGGTAGTGATGTTGGTGGCCTCCGGCCTCAATCTGATACTCGATCCGATTCTGATCTTCGGATTCGGACCGATTCCGGCGATGGGGATCAAGGGGGCTGCTCTGGCCAGTGTGATCGCCTGGGGTATCACGACCCTTACAGCGTTGTATCTGTTGTACTTCAGGCAGCGCATGATTCTGCTGACCTTCTCATCCGTTCGGCAGGTCTGGAGTAACTGGTGTGAGGTGATGACGATCAGTCTGCCGGCTGCTCTGTCCAATATGATGACACCACTGGCCAACGGTGTGCTGACGGCGATGGTGGCGGTGCATGGTACTGAAGCAGTGGCGGCATTCGGTGTAGGAAATCGTATCGAGGCGCTGGCACTGCTGGCCTGTCTGGCGCTGTCGATGACGTTGCCGCCGTTCATCAGTCAGAACTTTGGTGCCGGACATCTGGATCGTGTCAAAAAGGCCTATGCCACTGTCATTCGTTTTGCACTGGCCTGGCAGATTGCGGTCTATCTTCTGTTGGCGCTTCTGTCCGGACCTGTCTCGCAGTTGTTTACGGATGATCCGGAAGTCGCCTACTGGATACGGATCTGGATACTCATTGTGCCGATCGGGTTTGGGTTTCAGGCCACTACCTTTCTCAGTGCTTCTGCATTCAATGCGTTGCATCAACCGATGCGCGCACTGCGGATCAGTCTGATAAGGCTGTTCCTGCTCTATTTGCCACTGGCTTGGCTGGGGAACTATCTGTTCGGTCTGGAGGGGATGTTCTTTGCGCTGGTGCTGGCCAATACGCTGACGGCGATACTGGCCTGGAGCTGGATGCGCAGGCTGCTGTTGCAGCTGCGCGGTGAGGGTCAACTGATCAGAGACGGCGCACTTTGAATTGACGCCCTTTGATCTTGCCTTCGCGCAGTTGCTCAAGGGCTTGCATCGAGATGCTTCGTTCAACCGCGACAAAGGATTTGAAATTGGTGATGTTGATCTTGCCGATCGATGAGCCGTCCAGACCACCGGCAACCGTCAATGCCCCCAGAATATCCCCCGGACGCAGCTTTTCTTTGCGCCCGCCCGCAATGCAAAGTGTCGCCATGGTAGCCTGTTCCAACTCTTTCTGCGGATTGACCGCTGGCAGGGTTGGCATGCGTTTGACCGGTTGTCTTTGCTGTTCGTCGATGCGCTGCAGCCGGAAACTGTCTTTCTCGGAGTAAAGGCTCAGGGCGATTCCCTGACGCCCTGCGCGCCCTGTGCGACCAATGCGATGGGTGTAGATTGCGGGATCCTGAGGCAGGTCAGCATTGATCACCATATCCACCGTATCAATATCCAGACCGCGTGCCGCGACATCTGTGGCAATCAGGTAGCGGAAACTGCCGTTGCTGAACTGGATCAGCACCTGATCACGATCCAGCTGATCCATATCGCCATGCAGCACCAGAGCTCTGAGCCCCACGGATTTCATTTCGGTTGCCAGATCGTTGCAGGCCTGACGTGTATTGCAGAAGATGACGGCAGCATCCGGCTGGTATTTCTGCAGCAGCGCGTGAACGGCTTCGGCCTTGTTGCCGGGCTCACAGGGCCAGGCAAACTGTTGGATGCTGCTGTCATCATGCTGAGTTTCTACACTGACCCGCACGGGTTCGCGCTGATAGCGTGCGCTGATCGCTTCGATCATCTCGGGGTAGGTGGCGGAAAAGAGTAGTGTCTGACGCGAGTCAGGCGTGCTGGATATGATGGCGCTGATATCTTCTTCAAAACCCATGTCGAGCATGCGGTCTGCTTCATCCAGTACCAGCGTGTTCAACCTGTCCAGCACCAGTGTGCCTTTGCGCAGGTGGTCGCAGAGTCGGCCGGGCGTGCCAACAACAATATGAGCACCATGCTCAAGCGAGCCAATCTGTGGCCCCATAGGCTGCCCGCCACTGATCGAGACGATCTTGATATTGTCCAGATAGCGTGCCAGACGGCGCAACTCGTTGGCGACCTGGGTTGCCAGTTCGCGGGTGGGGCAGAGCACCAACCCTTGAACGGAGAATGAACGTGGGTTAAGTTTTTCCAGCATTCCGATGCCGAAGGCTGCTGTTTTGCCACTGCCTGTCTGTGCCTGGGCGATCAGATCGCGGCCTTCCAGTGCCGGCGGCAGGCTTTGTGCCTGAATAGGGGTCATTGTTTCATAACCCAGCTGGGTCAGGTTGGCGATGGCAGTTTCAGGCAGGTTCAAAATCGCAAAGGAGGTGGTATTCACAGCAGATCCGGGTCATAAGAAATTGTGGCACAGTATAACATGCCTCAGGTCAACTGGCTGGCGATTTCCGTCAAGTAATACTAGTGAAACAGATTCTGAACTACTATGATCAGGTAGAGGTCATCTGGAGAAATGATCTGTACTGAGTTAACTCAGGATGTAACAGCAAGTGAACATATAAAATTAGAAAGTCGTTAATCACTGAAAAAGGGATGTGGATATGACAAAAAAAGTTGCTTTCGTAACCGGTGGTACGGGTGGTATTGGTACCGCTATCTGCAGAAGTCTGGCAGATGCAGGTTTTCGCGTGGTGGCTGGCTATAACAGCGGTGGTAACCATGACAAAGCGAAGGCCTGGCAGGAGGAGCAGCGCAGGGATGGCTATGAAATCGATGTGGCTTATGGTGATGTCACCAATACAGAGTCTTGTGCTCAGTGTATCAAGACGGTAGAAGAGTTAACCGGTGGCAGTATTGAAGTGCTGGTTAACAATGCCGGTATCACTCGTGACGGCATGTTCAAGAAAATGAGCTGGGAACAGTGGAATGAAGTGCTGACAGCGAACCTGGATAGCATGTTCCATATGACTCGATTGGTGATCAATCCCATGCTTGAAAAAGGCTGGGGTCGCATTATCAATATCTCTTCCGTGAATGCGCAGAAAGGTCAGTTTGGCCAGTGTAACTACTCTGCCGCAAAGGCCGGTATACATGGCTTTACCAAAGCCCTGGCCCAGGAAGTTGCTGCCAAGGGTGTGACGGTCAATACGGTTTCACCGGGTTATATCATGACCCCAATGGTTGCCAAGATTGCCGAAGAGATTCAGAACAAAATCACTTCAACGATTCCTCTCGGGCGTTTTGGTACGCCGGAAGAGATAGGTCGTTGCATCGCTTTCCTGGCTGACGATCACTCCGGCTACATCACAGGCTCTGATCTGTCGATCAACGGTGGTCTGCACATGTCCTGATAAAGGACAGCAGCACCAGAGCATCGGGGTCAGACACTGGCCCCGAATATTTCTGACACAGAATATCCCTTATCAATTACAGTCCCCGATTATTCAGCTTGTAGCAGATCGTTGAAACGCTCGTTCAGATCATCCATCTGCCAGGCAAAAGGCACGGTTAACCATTCCAGTTCGAGGTTGCGAATATCCTTGAGTCTGGTGGAGTCGGACTGTTGAGCGATAGCCTGTTGCAGTCGCTGCATCTGATACTCCATACGGATTGCCTGATCCTCTTCGGGGGAAGGGTGGCCGAGCAATATTTCCAGTCTGACACACAGCAGTCTCGCGCTTTCGTAAGCGCTGTCGAGTTGCTCCTCAATATCTGAGTTCTGATTCAGCACTGATTGAATCGTGCTGATGCGCTTTTGGATCAAGAGAGAGTAAGGCGCTTTCAGTTGAGGTGTTTCCTCGGTGGCCAGCAATAATTGCTGCAGATGGTCCTGCTCCGGTTCATCCGACTCCGCCAGTGACTGTTCAGCTTTTTCGCACAGGAGGCTGAGGCGTTGAAGTGTGGCGAGTTGATCTTTGTTGAGTAACTCGGTGGCCAGGGCGATCTCTTTCTCAATCGCGAGCTTCAATCGCTCATGACGTTGCTGAATCTCTTCCAACTGGCGTGCTGGTAGCTCCAGAGCGTCGATCTCAGCCTGTATATTCTTCAGACAGATCAGACTATGAGCAACGCTGCGGGGATCGTGCAGGCAGCTGTGCAGCTGCTCCAGCAACATGTCGGCTTGACGCTGGCCGCGCTTGCCCTGCTGATTGCTGCTCTGCTCCTGTTTCAGGCGAGCAAAGATATAGTCACTGTGTTCACGCAGCTGTTGCCACAGGATTCTTTCCTGGCTGCGGAAGGTGACACCAGTTTCTTTCCAGCGCTGCTGAATCTGGCGGATCTGCTCGGTGGCGTGGCGAATATCGGCTTCATCTCTCAGGCTTTCAGCTTCATCCAGCAGGGCCTGCTTCATCACCTTGCAGGCTTCCTTATGGGACTTGAGCTGGGCGTCAGCTTGATTAATCAGTTGGTTGAACTGCTTCTGGGCAACTTTGCCTGGGCCACGGTCTACCGGCACGAATCGACGCCACTCACCCTTGGCACGATTGATAATCTGCTCCAGAGCCCGCCAGTCTGCTTGCTCCCAGTCTATCTGTGACAAGTAGGTTTCAAGGTGCTCGCAGATCTGCTCACGCTGTGCCAGATTCCAGGCTCTGAGGTCGCTCTGCGCCTTGAAGTAAGCATCGCAGGGTTCATAGGCGGCAACTGAGGCTTCGCGAAAACGTTGCCAGAGTGAGCGCGAATGAATGGGGTCAGTGGCATCCAGCTCTTTCCAGGCTTTCTGCAGGTCACGTATCTGCTCAGCCAGCTGTGCGGGATCGAGATCGCTGTTGGCCAGTGCTTCCATCTGTACACACAGCTGCTCTTTTTTTGAGTTGGCTGCAAAACCTTGCCAGTCCTTCAGTTCCAACACCTGAGACTTGATGTGTTTGAGGCGTGAGTCTACAGCTTCCGGTAGTCGTTGACTGGACTGTGCAACGAGCTTATCCACATCTTGCTCCAGCTTCTGCGCCTGACGCGCTTCACCCCGGCCCAGGGCGGTTTCAAGCTGTGATAACAGTTCATTGATTTGACTGACATGTCCTCCCTGCTGCTGCTTTAGTGAGCGCTGCTCTGCCCGCAGGGACTGTATCTGCTGCTTGATCTGTTGCAGGGCATCAGGCTCGGGAAGTGCCTGCGGCCAGTTTATTCTGGTCACATGAGCGTTCAACGCATGCAGTTGCTGCTCAATGTCGTTTGACTCACTGGCCAGTGGTTGAGAGTCTGTGGATTGAGTATTCATGTCACTGTCAGAAGCGATCACTGCCCAGGCATCCAAAGCTGCCTGAGCTGTCTGATGTATCTCTTGAACAGCTGTTTTCAGTGCTTCATCTTCTGGTATCTCCGAGATACTTTGAGTCAGATGAGTCAGTTCCCGAAGCAGTTCAGTCAGTTGTTCAGCGCAGTGGCAATCTTGAACCAGTCGTTCTCTGAGTACTTTCAGTTGCGAGCTTAACTGCTGGCGAAGCTGCTGCAGAGCCAGTTTAGCCTGAGCTTCCAGCTTCAGTTTTTCCTGCTGTGCATTTAATTCATCGGAGATTGATTGGCCTGCCTGCAGCGTCTGTGTGAAACGTACAGTCAGTTCTGTATCCGGGTGCAGGGGGAGTTTATCCCACTCCTGACTGATCGCCTGAAGGCGAATGGCGAAGTGCAGCCTATCGTCGCTCTCTACCAGACTGTTCAGGTTGTGCAGCAGTTGAGTCTGCTGCTTGATGGCGGCTTCTGTGCGCTGTTTGCTGTCCTGAAGCAGCTGAAGCTTGTCCCGCGCAATACGGTGGACTGCTTTATCGCGCCCTCGGGAGTTGCGGTACAGCTCTTCGAGCACCTGTTCAGCCTCTATCTGCTCGGCGGCAAGCTGGCGAATACTTGTCAATGGTGCATTCAGTGCGATCTCTGCCAATATCTGCTGGTCAGAGATCTTACGCAGTGCCACTTCATTGAGTTCTGAGATCTGACTTTTCAGGATAATCAGCTTCAAAGTCTGTTCTGAGCTGATGCGTTTAATCCATTCAAGGCCGAGTGCGGTCGGATTTCCAGCCCCGAGGAGCAGCTCACAAAAACGCTCGCCCGATCTCTCTTTCAGGGCGGTATCCGGTTCCTGATCGAGAATTTGCATCAGAATTTCAGGGTCTGTGATTTTGGCAATAGCAACACGACGAACGTCCGGGCTGGTGTCCAGCAGTGCCAGATCTTTCAGTGTCAGATGTTGTCTCGGTTGGCTAGGGTCCAGCTTGACCGCTGCACGTGCACGCACTTCAGGATCGGGGTGAGACCATTTGGGTTTAAACAGATTTGCTAACATCAAGCACCACAACCAGCACTTTGCAATGCCGGTAGCCCTAAAAAGAGATGAGCGAAGGGACGATATTGTAACGATGACTGAGCGTTTAATAAAGGAGCGGATGCGCCATATCCAGTGTGTAAAGGATGGTTGTCATCAGGCTGATTATCAGTCGCTCAGTGTTACGGCGAAGGGATTATATCAGACTGTGAGGTCCACATGCTGGATTGTTCCTGCATGGCCATCTTCATTCAGAAATACACCGGTCGCCTGAACCTTGCCCAATAACTCATTGCTGCCGTGGGCATTCAGGTCAAAAGGGGTGGTTGCCTTACCGAGATAGATAGCACCGACACCTGCATCGGCCAGAGCAACAAGTTGCTGTTTCTCGCTGCTTCCCGGTCGCATCCATAGCAACAGTTGGCTGAAGATCGGATCATTTTCATCAATCCAGCCATTGTTATCGCTGTCATAATCCGCCAACTCTGCAAAGCCGTTCCCGGTACGGGCACCAAAGAGCTCGCTGCCATCATTTATTCTGCCATCGTTATTTTTGTCCAGCGCCAGAAATGCGCTATTGCTGGCCAGTGTCGGTATCAGGTCGTTTGTGCCATCCAGAGTCAGATCGAACTCAAAGCGTCTGTCACTGAGCTCTATGGCATCACCATCAAAATTCAGTATCAGCGGATCTGACAGTGCCGCTCCCATACGCAGGGATAGAGTGTTGTGCTCATAAAACTCTCTGCTCATGTGCAGGTCAATGTTGATCTCCAGCGTTTTACCATCGGCTGTCGTCACCTGGCCTTTTGCAGAGAATTCTGTACTTTCCTGCTGATAAAAAATTTCCTGATAATCATACTCGATGCCGAGTTCTCCTGCGGTGGCAGCTGTTGCTGCCTGCTTGGCATCTGAAGTAGTGGGCGGGCTGACCTGTGAGGAGGCAGCCAGTTCTTCATCCAGCAGCGCGAAGTGCATCTCCTTGCCGGTCAGGGATTCGAACAGACTTTTGATCAACTGAGCACGAAATCTGTCCTCGGATGAGAGCTCCAGACGAAAGGGTTCAGCTTTTTCGATCTCCTCAACAGATGCTTGTTGTGGCAATTGTGCCTGGATCTGGTTGTCGTCGGGAGGTATTTCCAGATTGTTCAGTGTTTGAGGTGACAGTGCTTGAGATGGCAGCGTTTGAGACGCATCGCCCGCGCGTTGGCGCAGTTCATTGTAGGTGAGTAAAGAGGCGCTTTCGTGGGTCTCCTGGCGGGCGTATTCTGCAGTGGTGGTTACCCGGCGGTTACCTGATTCAGGATCGGTATGCACCATGCCTGCTCTGAGTCGCTCCGAAATTTCCAGCCGACTGTAAGCTGCATGGGAAGCATTCAGCTGGAAGGTGCTGGAGTCGATACGCATGATAGACCTCAATCGATAAGTCGTTTATCGCATCATCTATGCATCGGCAGGTCTGATTAAAAATTGAGCATTTTTTTCTGAGGTAATCAGTTCAGTCGCTGAGGAGCTCCACTTCACCATCAACATAGTACCAGCGCCCGTTGTCCTTGCGAAAACGTGATTGTTCGTGCAAAACGCCACCTCCCTCTGGTGCTTCAAAACGGGCCTCAAACTCTATCATCCCTTGTGAGTCTTCTTCAGAACCGCCCTCTGTCGCAAGGATGCTCAATCCGGTCCAGTTGGTGATCTGTGTCTGCTCCGCTATCAGGGCATGATCTTCGGGATGGCGCTTTTCGGCGGCAGTGGTATCGATCAGATAGTCCACAGCGCCAATGCAGAAAGCAGTATAGCGAGATCTCATCAAGGCTTCAGCAGTGGCTGCCGGCACCGATCCCTGAAGCAAGGGTGAACAGCACTGGGTGAAGCTTTTCCCTGACTGGCAGGGGCAGGTTTGATCCGGTGTCACACTATCTGGCTGCATGCGGGTGATCCCTTGAGCGTTAACTGTTAATCTTGACTCGTGATATGGCCTACATGATATGACATATATGCCGCATCAACTATAAGCCTTTGCGGTAATGGCTTGGGGCTTCAGCGAATCAGGACAATGAGAGAGAGTTATGGCGCAGCCGGTTAAAGAAACCTTCTTCTGGCACGATTACGAAACATTCGGTACGGATCCCAAGCGGGACCGCCCGGTCCAGTTCGCTGGTGTACGAACTGACAGCGATTTGAATATCATCGAAGAGCCGGTGGTGCTCTATGCACGCCCCTCCGATGATCTGCTACCGCATCCGATGGCCTGTCTGATTACTGGTATCACACCTCAGAAGGCTTTGCAGGAAGGTGTGTGTGAAGCGCAGTTTATCTCCAGAATACATGAAGAGCTGTCTCGTCCGGGGACCTGTGGCGTGGGTTATAACAGTATCCGTTTTGATGATGAAGTGACGCGCTATACGCTGTATCGCAACTTTCATGATCCCTATGCGCGAGAGTGGCAAAATGGTTGTTCGCGCTGGGACATCATCGATATGTTGCGTCTGACACGGGCGCTGAGGCCTGATGGTATTGTCTGGCCGGAGTATGAGGATGGCAGGCCCAGTCTGCGGTTGGAAGATCTCAGTCGCGCCAATGGTTTGCAGCATGATCAGGCTCATGATGCGCTGTCGGATGTTTATGCCACCATTGCTCTGGCCCGTCTGGTCAGAGAGCGGCAGCCGAAGCTGTATGAGTATGTGTTGAATAATCGTTCCAAACAGGCGATTCAGTCGTTGATTGATGTTGCGGCGATGAAACCGGTGTTGCATATTTCCTCACGCTATCCGGTGGAGTGTGGAAATGCGGCGATCGTGGCGCCGCTGGCACAACACCCAACGAACCGTAACAGCACGCTGGTCTGGGATCTACGTGTTGATCCTGAACCGCTGCTCCGGCATTCGGTCGAGGCGCTGCGCCACCTGATCTATACCTCACGTGATGAGCTGCCTCCTGATGCGCCGGTGCTGGCGCTGAAGCAGGTACATGCCAATCGTTGCCCGATCATTGCGCCCGCCGGGATGTTGAACACCGAGGAGGCAGCAAGGCTGCAGATAGATGGTGACGTCTGTCGCCGTCATCTTTCCCTGCTGCGCAATGAACCGGGCCTGGCGAAGAAAGTGGCCGATATCTATACTGAAAACGAGTTTCTGGCCGATGGTGATCCTGATCATATGCTTTACAGTGGTGGCTTTTTCAGTGATACGGACCGCAAATTGATGGAACAGGTTCGGCGTGCGGAGCTGGAGCAGCTTGTGGGACTGGATCTGCCGTTTCAGGATCCGCGACTGGAAGAGATGTTGTTGCGCTATAAGGCGCGCAACTTCCCACAGACGCTCTCTGATGATGAGCAGGAGCGTTGGGAGGAGTATCGCAGCCAGAAACTGCTGCATGGCGATAAGGGCGGCTACATGACACTGCCGCAGTTTTATGAAACCCTGAACCAGCTGGGAGCTGAACACGCATCAGATGAGCGGACGATGCAGATCCTTGAGGAGCTGGCGTTGTATGCCGAATCGATCTACCCCCTTGAACTCTAAATTATCAGTGAAGGCTTTTTTATCGGTCTGCACGGTGATGGTTGTGTGTTCTGTACAGGCACAGCCGGTTGAAGAGATACCCTATCGCGTTGTGACCGATGAGCACTTTTCCGGCATGGTCAGGGGCAGCTCTGCTTACGATGATATGGAGTGGGGCAGCTTTGATCGTGAACAGATGCCAGAGATTCACCCCTCCGGCATTCAGGCACCCCCCGAGCCTGTCGTGATCCATTATTCCGAGCCGGAAGAGCCTTTTGTGGTGGAGATCACCCTTGAAGAGGTGGCGTTGCAGGACCCGCAGCAACGGGCTTCAGCCGCCCGGGGCGAGGATCTGGTGTTTCGACAGATTTATGATGATCTGTATATGCAGCGTTGCTTCCTGATGCAGGATGAGGATTGCGATCCGATGACGGGCCTGCGTGGTATTACGCTGGGGCCTGAAGAGGCTGAGGCGATGGCAGCCGAGCTGGCGGCAGCAGCGGAAGCTGAGCCAGAGGAGGAAGCTCCGCCGGAGGAAGACACCAGTTGGTTACCACAATTGAATGAGCTCTTTTTCTCAGGTATGCGTGTTGAGCTGGAGGAGTAAACGCCTCCAGCTTCTCTACTCAATGGCAATCTTTCAAAGCGCTATTGTTTCAAAGTACTGTTGTTTCAAAGCGCTATTGTTTCAAAGTGCTATTCAGTGACAAAAAACTCGGCTTCTCTGAGCTGCTCGATCCTGTTCTGACTCGTCTGTAGCAAATCTTCCTCGCTGATCTCGCCTTGCTTCTCTGCTCCGAAATGACGCAGGACCAGTTGGCGCTTCTGCAGAGCATGCAGCGTGTCGAGCAGGGTCTCTTTATCCAGTCCGGAAACGGCATCAGCAATCTGATAGTGTGTTGTGAAGGAACCATCCCGATCCAGTTCACGCCAGTATCTTGATGAGCGATCTGCCAGTGTGTTGTCAGGTTGCAGCAGGCGTGATCTCAGGCTCTGTCTGAACTGTTCCAGGCTCTCGTCCGAGGCATCGTTGATCAGCTCTCGCATCCGTTCCAGAAAATCAGTGAAGTGAGGCATCAGCTCCAGTGGGTCTGCGACTGAGGACTGCACGACCAGTGATATGCCCGGTACATCGCGCAGTGGCAGATAGTTTGAAAAGACAATATAGCCAAACTGCTTTTCCGTTCTCAGCTCTGAATAGAAGGGCGTCGAGATGATCTCATTCAACAGGGCAACAGCGGCGCGCTCTTCAATACTGCTGTTACGCCCCTGCAGATAGAGATTCAGTACCGCGTCATGGTGTGCCAGATCCAGAGTTTCGATGAGTGGCTCATCCGAGGGTAGTTGAATCACGGGGATAACAAACCCTTCATCAGCCTCTGCAATCAGTTGCGCCGCGACCTTGTCAGCCATTCCACGTGCGGTATCGCTTGTCAGGTTGCCGTGTGCCAGCATTCTCAGCTCAGCCTTTTCATATATGAGCGGGGTGAACGCCATCAGATCCTGTAGCTTGATCTCTTCCAGTGCGGTCAGCTTATCTTCAGTGCTCCAGCGGGTCATCAGCATCGTGTACAGCTTCTGGAAACTGAGTTGAGTCGGCGCTTCCTGCGCCTGATTGATCAGGCTCTCCTGCATCTGTTTTTTGACGCGATCAAAGCGCGCCAGATCGGCCGTTGGCGCTTTCAATACCTGCAGCAGCTCATCCAACAGTAAAGGCTGCTTCGGGCTGTAGCCCGACAGGCGAAGTGAAAATCCCCGCAGATGAGGGTAGAGCGACGCAGAGAGTCCAGCCAGCATGGCATCATAAAGAGGCTCATTCAGCTCGTCATTGACCATGCGGATATAGAGATCGATCATCACGGCGTTTTCGACACTTTGTGCCACTGGGCGCGACATCAATGCAAAGAAGAAGTCACTCTTGGGTAGTTCAAACTGCTGATCCTGTTGGAACCAGAGGCTTGCACCTGGCTCCTGCAACAGGAGCTCTGGAGTATCGACAGCCTGCTCCCGTTCTACCAGGGCGAGGTCGGTCGGGATAAAGCGGTTGCTGCTTCTGACCACCAGCGCTGGGTTGGCTTCAGGTTCCTGCCAGCGTGACAGTTGTTCGGAGGCAAGCGGGGTCAGCTTGTAACCGACGTTGTAGCGCACCTCTGTCTGATCGGTTTCAAGATCCTGAGCCTGACGTGTCAGCAGCATCTGTTCAGGGGTGATGTCGTTCAGGTAGCGTTGGATCATGTCGGCGTCGAATTCACCGAAATGGTATCCAGCATTGAGCAGGTGTTGTGTCGGGTAGCGCTGTTGCATCTGGGCCAGTGTGGCGACCTCATGGATCGGCTGACGATTTTCACGAAACTGGAACTGCAGGTCAGCCAGCGCTTTCTCCTCTTCGTAGATCCAGGGCTGCACGCCCTGCAGGCGCAACTCATCGATAAAGGCAAAGAACAACTCGACTACTCGCTCGTACTCGACAAAGCCTTTTTCTGTCAGGTCGATGGTCACATCGAAGGTGGCACTCTTCTCAAGATCCAGGCCGCTGTATGCGCCCAGGCCGTTGGCGAGTCCTTCGGCCTTCAGCAGCGACAACAGACTGCCTTCGCCCTCATAGCCAACGAGGCTGGCAATATAATAAATCGGACGTTTTTCCCAGTGCGCTTTGGTAGGTTCTACCGGAAAGCTCAGGCTGATGCTTCGCGTCTGGCGCAGGGTCTGAATGTCCAGCAGGGCAGGCAGGGTGTCTTCGCTATAAAGTGGAGCCTCGTCAACAAAGGGCTCAGCATCAAAGTTGCCTATCTTACCAAAGCGTTCTGTTACCAGTTCCCGCAGCTCATCCAATGACTGTGGGCCGAGGACCACCAGACTCATCAGGTTGGCGGAGTAGTAGCGATTGTAGAACTCAATCAGTTCGTCGCGGATAGACTGGCCTGGCTGGTCCGACAGTGAAACCAGATCACCCACCGCAAAACGGCTGTAATGATGGTCAGGATTCATGACCGCTTTGCTGACTTCATGAGCGCGGCGATGATCATCGCGGCGTCTGGCCTGAAATTCCGACTCAACGGCATGACGTTCGCGCTCAACATACTCCGGGCTGAACAATGGATAGATGAAAAAGGCCGCAAATCTGTCCAGTGCTCCTTCCAGAGCCTGAGGTTGTATATCAAAGAAATAGTTGGTGTTTTCGTAGGCGGTGAAGGCGTTATGGTTACCGCCATTGGCGCTGATGTACTGCTGATAGCCATCGGCCTCGGGATAGGCTTCGGTGCCTAGAAACAGCATATGCTCCAGAAAATGTGCCAGCCCCGGGCGATGCTCCGGATTGGCTCCCGAACCTACTGCGACATCCAGTGAGGCAGCAGCTTTTTCGGCGCTGGGGTCCGAGATCAGCAGCACCTTGAGCTGATTATCCAACACCAGTGTTTCATATTCCCGCGTGTCATAGGGGCTGGTGATGATTTGAGCCTGGCTGGTGCTGACACTGAACAGCAGGAGTGCAAGCAGGGTGACAATCAATCGGTTCAATCCTGGTCGTGTATGCATGTATAACCTGTTATGGCGTGATATTGCTGAAGAAGTGATTGTATCTGTGACTGTAACTATCGACATAGGTTCTATAAAGGGTTCTATGAACTGTTTCGATGATGGATGCAGTCTGCGGCTTCAGCCGCTAGAATGATGGCCTTTATATCATGATTAGGAAATATATCAGTGGCTTATATACTGCTTATCCTGACAGTACTGTTCTGGGCCGGCAACTTTATTCTGGCGCGTGCGATCCATATGGACATGCAGCCCTTTACGCTGGCCTTCATGCGCTGGGGTTTGGCTCTGCTGCTGATACTGCCCTGGCTGCTGCCTAAACTGATCAAAAACCTGCCGGTCATACGTCAGTACCTGCCAAGACTTCTGCTGCTCTCCTTTTTGGGCGTAGTCTGCTTCAATACACTGGTTTATCAGGGTGTGCAATATACCACGGCCAGTAACGCGACGCTGATGCAGTCTGCCATCCCGATCGTGATACTGGTGGTCACCTCTCTTTTTCTGGGTGAAAAGGCCGGTTTCAGGCAGTGGGTAGGGGTTTTCATCTCTTTCTGCGGTGTTGTCGTGTTGGTCAGTCGGGGCGATCATCAGGTAATCACGTCACTGGATTTCAATCGCGGTGATCTATGGATATTTGGTGCCGTGATGAGTTGGGCGCTGTATTCAATAGCATTGCGCTGGAAACCCACTGAGTTGGATGGTTTCACCTTCTTTGGCTTCTCTGTGCTGGCGGGCGTTTTGGTTTTGCTGCCCCTGGCGATCTTCGAGCAAGGCGGGGTACCGTTGCTTGAGATGCGTTCCGATATCATGATGACGGTCCTGTACATGGCGGTTTTTCCATCGATCCTGTCGTTTATCTTCTGGAACAAAGGGGTGGCAGAGCTGGGCGCGCCGACAGCCGGGTTATTCATACATCTGATGCCGCTGTTCGGTATGGCGCTGTCTGTTCTGTTTCTGGGGGAATCGGTTTATCTCTATCAATTGTTTGGGATACTGCTAATATTCACCGGAATTTATCTGGCGGTTGTTGCCCAGACATTGAAACGATTACAAAAACAATCTGCAAACTGATTTGCAAACACTGCTTACAGGAGCGCCCATGAGACGTTTGACTTTACCCCTGATCACGCTGGTGATCAGTCTTTTTTTACTGCCGATGGAAGCTGAAGCCAAGCGTTTTGGCGGTGGTAGCTCTTTTGGGAAATCCTACTCCACGCCACAGCGCAGTGCACCAACCAGACAACAGGAGGCTACACCTTCGCGAAATAATCAGGCGGCTGTTCAGCGCAGCGGCATGGGCGGCATGATGGGAGGGTTGCTGGCCGGTGGATTGTTGGCAGCGCTGTTCATGGGTGGTGCTTTTGAAGGTGTACAGTTGATGGACTTTCTGTTGCTGGGACTGCTGGGTTTTCTGATCTTCAAGGTGGTGTCAGCGATGCGAGCCGGACAACGGCAGCAACAGCAGCCTGCTTATGCAGCGCCACGGGCTCAGCATGATGCGACTGATCTGTTCAGGAAACAGCCAGCGTCAGATACTTTTTCAGACTCTGGTTCAGACATGAGTCATATGCTCGCAGAACCTGAGCTGACACTACCGGAGTGGTTTGATAAGGACTCTTTTCTGGAGGGAGCGCAACAGCATTTCACGCATCTGCAACACTCCTGGGATAATCAGGCCTGGGATGAGATCGCGGAATATACCTCCATCGAACTGCTGCATCAGTTGCAGGCGGAGCGTGCTCGTCATGCTGCTGACCAACACACCGAAGTGGTATCTGTGATGGCTGAGCTGGTCAACTTCATTGACGAAGGCGATCATGTAGTCGCCAGTATCCATTTCTATGGCTGGATGCGTGAAGAGCAGAACGGCGAAACAGCCGAATTCAGCGAAACCTGGCACCTGAACCGAGATATGAGCGGTCAGGGTGGAAACTGGGTGATCGTCGGTATCGAGCAAACGGCCTGATGCTCTATTTCTCCCCTTTACCGAACAATCGGTAAAGGGGATTCATAATGAGAAGGTTATTCGGCGTGATCGCGCAGGAAAACCCACTCATTTTCTTTCGAGTCCTTTTCTGAAAAGTAATATCCCTCCAGATCAAACCCTTTCAGTTCTTCCGCTTTATGAATACGGTTGGTGATCATGTATCGACTCATCAAACCGCGCGCTTTTTTGGCATAAAAACTGATGATCTTGTACTGTCCGTTTTTCTGATCCTTGAATACCGGAGTGATGACTCTTGCCTCCAGCTCCTTGGTCTTGACGGATTTGAAGTACTCATTTGAGGCCAGGTTGATCACCACAGGGTCGGTCTGCTGTTTGAGTTCCTGGTTCAACTGCTCGGTGATCAGTGATCCCCAGAACTGATAGAGATTGTCTCCACCCGGATTGCTGACGCGTGTGCCCATCTCCAGACGATAAGGTTGCAGTAGGTCGAGGGGGCGTAGCAGGCCATAGAGACCTGAGAGGATTCTCAGATGTGTCTGTGCAAAATCGAAATCATCTTCCGAAAACTGCTCAGCCTGCAATCCGGTGTACACATCACCTTTGAAAGCCAGTACGGCAGGGCGTGCATTGTCGGGCGTGTGGATGGGCGACCAACTGGAGTAGCGTGCCACATTAAGGCTGGCCAGCTTGTCACTCAGCTTCATCATTTCGGCGATATCCTGAACGGATTTCTGCTTCATGGTTTTGATAAGGGTAGCAGCCTGATCGGTTAACTGCGGCTGCGTGTGGCGCTGGGTAGCCAGCGGTGATTCGTAGTCCAGTGTTTTAGCAGGTGAGATAAGCGTCAGCATGTTTGTCGGCTTCTGTCAGTTCATGGATATTATGAAATGATGGGGCCATATGGCCCCGAATCAACCCCATAATGCACAGGGTCAGTCGCGTAGGCGAGCGTTCAACTCATCAACAATCTCTGCCCAGTCGGAGTCGTTGCTGATGGCATCACGCAGGAAATCAGCCTGTGATGAGGTCCAGAAGGTGGCGGACTCGAGCCGTACTTCACTGCTGAAAAGCTTGTGGGTTTTGATGAACTGATCAATCTGCCCATCTTCGGCAGGCAGTCCGAGCTGTTCAAACAGCGTTTTGAGGTTATGTGTGGATGTGTCCATTTCGCTCTCCTCTGATTGTGACCATTAGAACGACAGGAGGAGCGAGCGATTATTCTGGCAGCCTGTCGGTGATATTAAGTGTGAGTCAGGCCGCCTGGTTTGTCAAAAGCCAACTGTTTAAGTCGGGTATGCGTCAGGGTTACGGTGTGGTAGCTGTCAGGTATTAATCATCAAACAGATTGAGTAGTAGGGTGCCGACAGGTGAAAGGCAATCAAATCCCACTGTCTCTTCACAGTTATCGTCGTGATTATTGTGTGGGTATCTCTGAGTCTAATTTTTCGATATGAGTTTGTATTATTTCTAAGATGATTTTGGCCTGTCCTGTAGCTTCTGGATGGTTAGGATTTTTCTCTAGTCTATCACCTTCTCTTTGAGCAAAAATTCTTGCAATAATTAATGGTGATCTAATCGAACCAGATAAGCTTTTAAGCTCATGATTTGGATCTGCGCCACGCTCTAAAAGCAGTTTTACAACATCACTTTGCTCTAAAAAAATTGCATCCACTAACGGGGAGATATGATCCATATGGGTATTTAAATTACATTTTTGTATTGTTTTATCAAGTAATTTTAGTGTGTATGATTTTTGTCGTCTATTGTCTTTCTGATCAAGTGATGCGTACTGCTGAATTAACAAAATAATTGAGCCATCTTTAAATGGGGTGTACTCATATTGCGTTAAATTTATAGGTAGAGTTATTATCGGAGAGTTGCAACTAATGCCACGTATCGAAATTGAGAGTTTAGATAGATATCTATTAATAAAAAATTTTTCAAATAAATTCTCTTCACTACGATTTACAGTCGTGGCATAAATTATTAGGTTTCCATAAGGTTGCACGATGTTAATAATAAAGTATAGTGTCATTATGGCTAGTGCCGATTGGATCAATATTTTTTTAATACGGCTATTCATTTTTTAACCTATTGTTGTAATTTTCGATAGCAATTAGTTTCGTATGAAGTGGGCACTCTAGGTTAATCTTCCAATTTAGTGTGCTGTCAATAGAGAGCGAGTAAAGATGATTGATTTCGTCTGAAAAATATAAATTGTTATCATAAATAACCATTGGGCTTGTTGAGAAGCTTAAGGTTGGAAATTGCCATATTTCATATGCCAGTCGTTGCTTGTTGCTATAGAAATAAAAAATAATCCTAAGCCAAGTAACACTGATATCCAGATAGCAAAGTACTTTATTATTGTGGCCTTAGCTTTTGGCATTTATTCCCTATATATTTTGTCAAATTTAGCACCTAGAGTTAAGGCAGGGGCGGCAGGGGCGGCAGGGGCGGCAGGGGCGGCAGGGAACATCTTTCTAGCTTTCGTCCTTTTTTCGAGCTATTTCTTGTAGCTGAGTGTTATTAAACTATGCGCTCACCCCAAGAGCAGGATCTATTTTAGATGCTTTCTAAATATCGAAAATATATAAAATTGCACCCAATATAACCACTAAAACTACAACCAAAACATTTCTCTTAGATTTCTTGATAGTCCGGATTCTTTCCTGATTTCCATATTCTGATAAGTCAAATACATATAGCTCAACAATATACGCAAAGATTAATATAGTTAAATAAACTATGAATGAATTGACTACCGAACTTTCTCCTTTCCACATAAAAATAAAAAGGAATAAAAATAGTCCAACTGTGCCTCCAATATAAAAAATAAACCTTGAATAATCGTGTCGCCTGAATTGTGATTTTCCACATTTTTCACATGTGACTGGAAAGCTCTTACTTGCATATAAAGCCTTAATAAAACTCATTTTTGATCGACAAAATGAACATTTTTGTTTCATCATTGTAAATCTACTCCCAAAGCTCCTTGCATTAATTCAGAAGCATTAACATACTCCCCTCCAGCCTCAGAAGACCTGAGCATTCCACCTGTTATGGCAATGGTATTTAACCCCATACCAGGTATGCCTGTTGCTCCTATTATAGTTGCTACTGTGGCCCTACCTGCAATTTGTGCTTGAATTACGGGGTCATTCATTACGGCTTGCATTCCCAGCTTATTCGCCTTGTCGACGTTAGCAGCTACTTCATGATCATGATTGTATTCATATATTGCTCGACCAATACGCCGCGAGTTTTCAACATTTTTAGCGCATACAGTAAAAATGCTTTCACAAGCAGTGCTGCCAGCTGTGATTATCGATCTGAAAACATCTGAAGGGTAGCTAAGCGCACCTTTGGCATATGCTTTTGTTTGTGCCCATGATCCTGTATCACGTCCCTTTAGTGCATCCAATCCCAACGGATCCACCCACCCCGTAGGATTGCCCACATAGGCATAACTGTTCATCCCCCCCGCTAAGCCGATGGGGTCTTGAGTGATATATCGCCCTTGCCTCGGATCATAGAAACGATACCGGTTGTAATAGAGCCCGGTCTCTTCATCCAGCCATTGCCCCTGAAAGCGGATCGGTTGTTTCAGGTCCGGGACGGCTTTTTCATCGCGGATTGCTGCCCAGTCATCCGGCTTCGCGGTCCACAGCAGGTGTCCGTCGGAGCCGATCAGTTTCATCGGAGTGCCGAGATGGTCGGTCACAAAGGCGCTGTAGTGGGTGTCGTATGCGGGTTCGTCTGACGGATCCTGTGGCTCCCTGAGCATCCAGTGATCATCCAGTTGTTCGGTGCGCTTGGTTTCATCGACTCTGAACAGCGGGATAAAACTGCCGGGTTCGTAAAACACGGTGGTGCGTTGATCGCCAGCATCTTCATGCACCAGTTGATCGCCATCCCAGCCGTAGCGGATGCTGTGGCTTTGGCTGCGCTCGGGGATGATCTGTTTGCAGATACGGCGCGACAGGGCATCGTAGATGTAATAGGTTTTCGTGGTGGGATAGCCAGGCCGCTGGCGTTCAACGCAGGAGAGGCGGTGCAGGCCATCATACTGCAGGGTTTGCAGATCCTGGGGCGCGCGGCGTTGAATCAGATTGCCGGCATCGTCGTAGCGGAACTGTGTATGAGCCCTGAGACATGGACACACAATCGGCGATATTGGTGAGCTAACCGAGTGCCGTCCTGATGTGGTGTTCAGTGAATTGTTAAAGAGCAAAATGTACTGATTGAACCCTATTTATTTGGCAGTTTCACCGCATGTATCGAACCGCCATTGGTCGCAAAATAGATAATGCCATCCTGAATTGCAGGTGTCCCAGGAATCGGATCATCAGTAGGGTAGCGATAGACACGCTCACCTGTTTCTTCATCAAGGCCAATAATGCTACCCGCTTGTGTTCCAGCGTAGACCACACCTTGATAAGGTACCATCGCCCCTCGAACTGGCCCGATGGTGGGCACATCCCAAACAGGATAAAGGTCACGTTTGGTTAAAGCATGAACTCGTGAATCTCTTGATGGAATATAAATATATTTATCAGAAGCTGATAGGCGCCCAGGGCTTGCACCAGCTTCAATGCGGTAACGTCCCAAGATGACACCACTTTCAGCATCAAAAGCATAGACATCGGCAGCAGTAGAGTGTTGAATTTTATGGGCAGTGTAAATTACTCCTTCATCATGGATGAGCGAGTGTGAAGTCTCATGTGGATTGACCGTATCTTTTTCTTCAAAATTCCAGTCCGATATGAAGCGCCATCTAAATTCATGGGTGTTGAGGTCTAATGCGTAGACATCATGATAAAGGCTTTTCATATATAGTGTGGAGTTTTCAATATAAAAATCCGAACTAAATCCGCCTACTCGCATATCTGTGCGAGACATATCCAATACGTTTTGTACATTCGAGTAATTCACATTACTTTTATGCAAAATTGACGCAGTTGAATAATAAATATAATTCTCTTCAATGTTATATGAGTAAACTTTCCTGCTTGACTTGATGTCAATAATCTTTCCAGATAATCGATCTACAATATGTAGCCGCTCTTCGTTACGGCAGTTAGTTACTGCTTCTGGATAAAAAGTTTGATAAGCAGCGATCGTCTCAATAGCTATGAAATTTTCGATAGCAATTAGTTTCGTATGAAGTGGGCACTCTAGGTTAATCTTCCAATTTAGTGTGCCTTCAATAGAGAGCGAGTAAAGATGATTGGTTTCGTCTGAAAAATATAAGTTGTTATCATAAATAACCATTGGACTTGTTGAAAAGCTTAAGGTCGGAAATTGCCATATTTCATATGCTAATCGCTGCTTATTGCTATAGAAATAAAAAAATGAACACAATCCAAGTGCGATCAATATCCATATGAAAAAGTGCTTTATGAATGTAAATTTGGCTTCTGGCATTTCTTTCCTGTAAAATATTTCGTTGAATTCAGTGTTTATAACTCAGGCATGGGTGGGAGGCATAATTCTCTGGTTTTTTCTCTCTGCTTTCGAGCGATATCCTGTACTCGAGTGTGATTTAATTCCGTAGTAATTGTAAGATCTCTTTCTGCATCCATTTCACACATATTATAATTTGCGTCAATATCATTTTCACTGAAGAGGTCTGGAAAAGCTCCTTGGTTATTTTTGATGTTCTGGCAACTCTCTATGGCATTGTCATATTAACCCGGCGACAATTTACATCAATTATGCTGCATAACGAATATGCTCCGCATTAAAATATTTCTTCACCCGCTCAGGGCGCCGTTGAAGTGTCAGCATGCAAGAGCGTGTACGCTTCTTCAACTCGTCCACCGTCCGGGGAGCTGGACCACTGTGCACCATGCCTTTCAAATCGCAGTTCAGATACTCATCCGGGTTCAGTTCTGGCGAATACGCCGGCAGAAAGAAGACTTCCAGATAGCGCTTAACCGCCTTACGTTCGAGCCAGCGTTTCACCACTTTGGCATGATGTACCCGCAGGTTGTCCAGGATCAGGAAGACCTTACCGGGTGTCGACTCAATCAAGGCCCGCAGGAATTTCTTCAACACCTTGGCTGTCATCGTCGACTCATACAGCATGAAGCGCACAGTGCCCTGATTGGTGATCGCCGAAATCATATTCAGCGACACCCGCTTGGCAGGCAGTGGCTGGACCGGAGTTTGACCCACCGGTGCATAGCTCCGACCGTGCTGGGTGTTGTTCTTGATACCAGTCTCATCACCCCAGAAAATCTGGGCATTCTCCGCTTCTGCACGCGCTTTGATCTGGGGATACTCCTCCTTCAGCCAGGCATCGACACGGGAGGGGTTCTGCTCCCATGCTTTCTTCAGCGGCTTCTGTGGTGTGAAGCCCCAGCGTTTGAGGTAATCCCCCATTGTACGGACAGGTATGTCGATGCCCCAGAGCTGCTTGATCAACTGAGCAATAGCGCGACGAGTCCACAGGGCGAAACCAAGCTTGTACTGGTCTGGCATCTGATCGCGAACAGCTTCTATGACCTGCTGCTCCTGTTGTTCACTCAATCGACGTGGCTTGTTTTTGGGGCCTCGTTTTTGAACCGCAATAGCGGCGGCACCGCCTGTCTCGTAGCGCTTGTACCAGCGCCCGACAGTATCGGGATGAATGTCGAGAAGTTGGCCGATTTCACGGAAGGTTTTGCCTCTCTTACGGAGGCGAATCGCTTTCTTCCTGAGAAGTTCCTGTTGCTCTGGGCTGAGCTTGCGTGCGTCTATATTCATGTACGCATTATATCAGATATAAATTGCCACCGGGTTAATAATTAAGCTTAGCGATATCGCTGTAGTGTTCACCAATCGCAGGCAGTTGCTTAGGCAAGAAGATATCGTGATAAAGGCATTTAGGGATGCTGAGGCCTTTATCGGTCGCTTCAACAACATCACTGGCATTTCTTACATTTGATAATAATGCAGCACTCTGTCTTCTTGCAGCAGCTTCACTACCCATTCTCGCTGCTCCTCCCAATAAGCCTCCCCAAAACAACCCCAACGGATCAACCCATCCCGTAGGATTGCTCACATACGCATAACTGTTCATCCCCCCAGCTAAACCGATGGGATCCTGAGTAATGTATCTGCCTTGTCTCGGATCATAATACCGATACCGGTTGTAATAGAGACCGGTTTCTTCATCCATCCATTGCCCCTGGAAGCGGATCGGCTGCTTCAGGTCCGGGACGGCTTTTTCGTCACGGATTGCTGCCCAGTCATCCGGCTTCGCGGTCCAGAGCAGGTGTCCGTCGGAGCCGATCAGTTTCAGCGGGGTGCCGAGATGGTCGGTCACAAAGGCGCTGTAGTGGGTGTCGTATGCGGGTTCGTCTGACGGATCCTGTGGCTCTCTGAGTAGCCACTGATCATCCAGTTGTTCGGTGCGCTTGGTTTCATCGACTCTGAACAGCGGCACAAAACTGCCGGGTTCGTAGAACACGGTGGTGCGTTGATCGCCAGCATCTTCATGCACCAGTTGATCGCCATCCCAGCCGTAGCGGATGCTGTGGCTTTGGCTGCGCTCGGGGATGATCTGTTTGCAGATACGGCGCGACAGGGCATCGTAAATGTAATAGGTTTTCGTGGTGGGATAGCCGGGCCGTTGGCGTTCAACGCAGGAGAGGCGGTGCAGGCCATCATACTGCAGGGTTTGCAGATCCTGGGGCGCACGGCGTTCAATCAGGTTGCCGGCATCGTCGTAGCGGAACTGTGTATGACCCAGCTGCTCAAGGCGGTTGCTGTGACAGGCACTGGGGTCGGCATGGGCCCCGGACCCGACGCGGTTGCCTTCTTTATCCAATGTGTAGTGCTGTTCGGTGTTGCGGGTCGGATGTTGTGGACTGTAACATGAGCTGCCGATCAAGCGCCCACTGGGGTCGTATTGAAACGCCTGGGTCTGCTGTGTGATCAGCGGCTGACCGGACTCCAGTGGTGGCACGGACTGAGTGATGCCACTCAGGCGGTAGCGGGCATCGTACTGGTACTGATTGATCTGGATCAGATCGGAGTGATCACTGAGTGGTTGAGTGCCACCGAGGTAGATATCACGTTGTGCTGCCAGTAAGCCAACCGGGCTGTAACGCCGCTCACGCTGCATTAAGGGTTGTGCCTGAGAACGTGCCTTGATCTGGCGCTGTTGCTCACGGTGCAATGCATCCGGCTCCAGTGTCATCTCCAGATTACCCAGACGCAGGGCCAGCAGATGTCCGCTGCCGTAGAGGAGGGCCCCCATGGCGTGCTCACCCTGTTGCGAGATCCGGGGGATGCCCTGAGCGTTGTATTCCGTTTCGTTACGCCACTCCCAGACCACCAGATCCGTGGTCAAGGGGGGCAGAAGCTGGTCATTGTGCTCGGGCGGATTAGCTTCGGCATATTGCAGGGCGAGATGCGCGTTCTTATGCCATTGCTGCTCAATCAGGCGTGCGCCGGTGGGGTCGTAGGCCCACTCCACCCGGGCATAGATATTATCCGCTTGGATCATCCGGCCGGCGGCATCATAACGATACTGCTCCAGCAGCGACGGTGACAACTCGGTGGCGGGCAGTTCACGGGCCAGCAAGCGCCCCACGCCGTCATAGTACATCTGGGTCGTGTGCGTGGTCGTGTGCGTGTTAGCGTTGACCACTTCCTCCTGCTGGATCAGGTCGCCACAGCGGTTATAGGTGTAGCGGCGTTCCCGGCCATCAAAGCCGACCTCGCGCACCACCCGATCCATCACATCATATTCAAAGTGGTAGGACGCGCCCTGGGCATTGATGATCTCCGTCAAGCGACCGGCGATATCGTAACGATACTGACGGGTATGGCCATTGGCATCGGTCTCGGCGATGACCTGGCCTTGGTCATCATAGCGCAGGGTCTGGTACACCCCCTTGGCATCGCTGGCCTGGGTCAGCAAGCCGTGCTCATTATAGGTGTACGTCAGTTGGGTGCGATCCGGCAGGGTAACACTGATGCGCTGGCCAACAGCGTTGTAGGTAAACTCAGTGATCTGTTTCAGTGGATCGGTGGTACGCAATACGTGACCGAAGGAATCATATTCATACGCGGTGGTCTGGCCGGAACAGTCGGTGATACTGGCGAGCTGACCGAGGGATGTCCAGGTATAGGTATGGGTTGCGCCCTCGGGATCGATCCGACGCGTGGGGCGATCGGGTAACGCCCGGAGTCCGTACTCGAAGCGGGTACGGTGCTCATTGGCATCGATGATCGACGTGAGGTTGCCGCGCTCATCATAGGTATACTGGTGCACGGCATTATCGGGTGTGGTCATCTTGGTCAGACGGCCCAGCGGGTCGCGTCGGTAGGTATAGATCTGTCGGGTGGGCAGACGTAAGCTGCTCAGATGACCCAGGCTGTCGCGCTGGAAGACAGTAACTCCGCCCAGCGGATCGATCTCAGAGATGCGCTGACCATCGCCATTGTAGTTGAAATGCAGCTCACTGCCATCGGCCCGGTGGTGGGCATGCCAGCGCAGATCGGGGCCACTGCCAACGAACGCATAGCGCTCTTCTCGTCCGAGGTTATCGGTCACGCTGGTATGGGTGGGTTGATAGTCATAGGTGCGGGTCAGACCGTTCACCTCTATCTGGCGCAGCACCTTGCCTTCGGGGGTGTGCTCGCTCCATTCATAGCGCATCGTCAGGCGCCCCGGGACGGTATAACCGATCAGAATGTGGTTCTGCCACTGATACTGCATCACGATCCGGTTAGCCCGGTTATGCACCGCGATCAGATCACCGCTGGCGTTGTAGCTGAAGGTGACCAGTGAGCCGACCGCCTCATCGTCGCTGTTATCTACAACACCATCTACAACACCATCTACAACACCATCTACCACATCACCTGCAACACCACCTGCAATATCACCGGCCACCTGCAGATGATCAGAGAGCAGGCTGACCGAGGTCAGGCGGACACCTGGATCGCCGTCTTGCAGTGCCGGTACCGACTGGTAGTGAAAATGATACCGACGGCCGGCGCTGTCGATCACCTGTTGGATATTACCCGCAGCATCACGCTGATACTGGGTGCAGTAGCCCTGATGTGTGTACTCGGCGGCCAGTTGCCAGCTGTCAGGGACAGGGCCAGGCTTTAACAGGTACACTCGATGACCGGTGGACACGAAGTAGTAAGTGTCATTCAGCGTATCGATCTCATTCAGGCCCTGGAACGCAGGGTGCTGCAGCGGGTGATCCTCGGGTGACCAGAGACCACCGCGGGCGAGCCAGAACTGCTCGGTGTCGGAAAAGGCCATGCAACCGGATTCAAGCGCGGTAAAGCGGATACGCCGCCCATGGGCATCATGCAGGATCAGATGGGGTTGCGGCTGTGCGGCGGAGTCGTCATCGGATGCTTCAGCAGTCAGATCAGCGATACCCGCTGATTCAGATGCCGCATTAGACGCATCAGGCGCGTCTGATTCCTCCTCTTCAGGCTGCTCCAGCGTCAGCTTGAGATTGTTCCCCGTCACCGACCAGCCCTGTCCCAGTATCCCTACCTGTGCATTGCTGGACAGATAACCGCGGCTGAAGACAAAAGGAGCCGGTGCTGGCAGGGCGAAATCGGTCGTAGCAGGTAGGAGCTTGGCGCCGAGAATGGGATTGACCGGGTTGCCGCAGTTCGGGGAGCAGGGTGCAACTTTATCAGCTTCGCCTTCACGCGGTGCACCGACTGAGCCGCCACCGATCAGCACCGTGCCCAGACCCTCGATAATCACACCGCCGCAGGACGTGCCATCCAACATGCGTGCCGCTGGTCGGCCATTGATGAATACGCTGGAGGAGCCGGTGGTGATCACCGCAGGAGGCGTACCACATGCCACCGTATCGCCCACACGAGCCGCCGGCTGATTACCGATGAAGACATCGGGAGAGCCGCTGGTGATCGGTGTGCCTTGGCTGGTGGTGGACGAACAGACGTGTTTGTCGCCTAAGCGGGCGGCGGGCTTGCTCATGAAACGCTCCTTGTTGATAGCACTCATGCCGTATCCTGCATGAGCCTGCCAATGACCTGGATGGCAGCGACCGAACTATAACGTGAGTTGGATTGTTTGCCAACTATGGTTTTAATCAAGGTGCTACTGACAGGCAGCAACGCCTTATTTTGTGTATTATAGAGCGCTATTTGTATCGAGCATTGGGCGTAAGAGCAGCAGATGAGTCAAAAAACCGTACTGACCGGAATCACTACAACCGGTACTCCGCATATCGGCAACTACCTGGGTGCGATCAAGCCGGCTATTGAAGCTAGCCGGAACCCTGCCTTTAAAAGTTATTTTTTCCTGGCTGATTTTCATGCCCTGATCAAGTGTCATGAGCCGGATCGTGTTGCGGCCTCGACGCGTGAAATAGCCGCAACCTGGCTGGCTATGGGGCTTGATCCCGAGCAGGCGGTATTCTATCGCCAGACTGATATTCCTGAAATTACCGAACTGACCTGGATTCTGACCTGCCTGACTTCCAAGGGTCTGATGAACCGTGCGCATGCCTATAAAGCGTCCGTCGATCAGAACCGTGAAGCGGGTAAGGAGGATCTGGATGATGGCGTGCTGATGGGGCTGTTCAATTACCCCATTCTGATGGCCGCCGATATTCTGATGTTCAATGCTGATATCATTCCGGTCGGTAAGGATCAGATTCAGCATATCGAGATGGCACGTGATATTGCCGGTCGTTTCAACTACCAGTATGAACCACTGTTTACGCTGCCCGAGGCGCAGGTGGATGAAGAGACAAAACTGATTCCGGGGCTGGATGGGCGTAAGATGTCCAAAAGCTATAACAACACCATCCCGCTGTTTGCTGATCGTGACACGCTGCGTTCGTTGATTTTCCAGATACGCACAGATCTGCGCCAGCCGGGCGAGCCGAAAGATCCGGATGACAGTACGCTGTTCCAGCTCTATCGCTGCTTTGCCAACGAGCAGGAGACAGCGGCAATGCGCCAGCGTTTTCTGGAAGGGATTGCCTGGGGTGATGCGAAACAGGAGTTGTTTGAGTTTCTGGATGCCAGGCTCACTGAACCACGCACCCGCTATAATGAGTTGATGAACGATCTCGGGCATGTCGAAACTGTTCTGAAGAGTGGTGCCGAGAAGGCGAGAGCCTATGCTTCTCCCTTGCTGGAAAAGGCCCGTATTGCGGTCGGCATTCGCCCTCTGACCTATATTGCCACTGCACCGGTAGAAGAGCAGAAGAAAAAAGAGAAGAGTGCTGAAGAGCTGGAGCGCATCGAACAGGGTCGTTTGCGCGCGGTAATGATTCAGATTCAGCCTTTACTGGACCAGGTCAAACAGGCCAGTGATCCTGCTGTCGAAGCGCGCCAGGTTCTGGCCGATAAGCAGGCAGAAGTGGATGGCGCAAAGAAAAAAGCCAGAGATAAACTGCAGAATGAACTGGATCTTCTGCAGCAATCATTACAAGCCTATCTTTAATACCCCACCGCGGAGGTGAGAGATGTTCACTACCCTGATGAGCGTTGAACAACTGGCGGAGTGTTCTGATCCGCTGATTATCGACTGTCGCTTCAATCTGGGCGATGTGCAGTATGGTGAGCGCAGTTATCTCGAAGGGCATATACCGGGTGCCTATTACCTGCACCTGGATCATCATCTCTCATCGCCTGTTGCGCCACATACCGGTAGACACCCGTTGCCTGATCTGACAAAACTTGGCTGGCATCTGCAGCAACTGGGCTTATCTGAGAAGCGACAAGTCGTTGTGTATGATGATGCCGGTGGTACGGTTGCGGCGCGTGCCTGGTGGTTGATCCGAATGCTTGGGCATCAGCCGGTGGCACTGCTGGATGGAGGCTTTCCTGCCTGGCAGGCACGCTTTCCTGATCAATTGGAGGAGCGCATTCCGGCAACTGCAGCCTCCGCCGAGGATATATCGCTTGAACCCGTCAGTCTGATGGATGCAGTCGTCACCAGCGAGCAACTGGAGCAACTACTGCAGCAGCGCACCTATCTATTGGTGGATGCCAGAGCAGCGGAGCGCTTCAGGGGAGAGGTCGAGCCGATTGACCCTGTGCCTGGACATGTTCCGGGTGCGATTAATCGCCCGTTCAACAATAACCTGCAGGATGGGCTTTTCAAGAGCGCCGATATTCTGGCTGAAGAGTGGCAGGCAATGTTGGGCAAATACAGGCCTGACCAGGTCATTCACATGTGTGGGTCAGGGGTGACCGCGTGCCATAATCTGTTGGCAATGGAGCATGCAGGGTTAACCGGCGCAAAACTCTACGCCGGTTCATGGAGTGAGTGGATTCGCTCTCCATCCAGACCTGTCGTGACTAATTGATCACGATTTATGATCCTTCAGTGCCACCCGTAGTGTGAGCGTTTTACTCTCTTTTGCCGGCACATCCAGAATCCAGTAAGCACTGCCAGCACCGTCGTCCTGATGCGGCTGGCTGGATTCCTGTATCTCCCACTGCTGCTGGAAGCCTGCACTGAGACGCAGTGAGCGCGCATTATCAGAGCTGTTGCTCACAGTGATCTGCTGCTCCACCAGGTGGCCATCGAAGGTTTTGCTGTAGTGGGTCTGCTGACGGCTGATACTCAGATCAAATGCGCGACCCAGCGTCATCTCCACCTCTTCACCCGAAGCGATATTACCGATACGTGAAGCCCCTATGAATTGCAGCTCGCCCTGAGCGTCCGGCCTGAAAACGCGTGCCTGACCGGATGGCAGAGGAGCTGAGGCATCATCGCCTGCCGGTGCCTTGAAGCTCAACAGAATATCGGGTTGAAGAGTATAGCGTTGCTGATCCAGATACGGGTAGACCATGAGCTGATGCTGGTAACTGATACCGGCTGCCAGGGCAGGGATCTGAATCAACGGCACCTGCTTGTGTTCCTGATCCTGCAGATTCAACAGTTCTGGCAGACGATACAGATGATAATCCTGAACGCTCTCAGGTCCCTGACTGAAGCCGTCGCTCTCCATCACCGCCATGGTGCGCATCATCTGATCTCGCGGCGCTTTGGGTTTCTCGATATCACCCGCCATCAGGCGGATCTGGGCATTGTCATAATGTGTGCCGCTTTGATTATAAAGTGATGCAAGCCCTTCGATGTTGACTGATGAGGCATCCTGATTCAGCGTCAGAACGTAGTCCATCTGCCAGCCCATACCCTGAGTGATATAGCTGAGCCGCGCCTCGCCCTGATCCGCTGTGCCTGCTGTTCTGAAGCTCAGGCGAGTATCAGGCTGGAGCTCCTCTGGAATCTCCGGGAACAGGAAACGCCACTGTTCAGAGTGCAAGGGCACAGTTTCCAGCCTGTCCTGTATACGAAAAATCGCCTGAGTGCCGTCAAGAGAGAGCAGTTCACCATCCAGAGTGCTTTCCTGCCCGGTGGCTGTGTTCAGGCGAGCCAGTTGCATCGGCTTGCCCAGATAGGCGTGCAGCAGGTTGTCGAAGTTCAGAGTGCCCAGTTGCAGGCTCTGTTCGAGAATGGTGCCGGCACCGCGAATACGTAAAGTTTCGGGCAGCATGAGTGGACTGATATCCTTGATATTCAGACGTTGTCCATCGCTCAGAATCGGCAGTCGGCGGACATCTTCAATCAGGGCCATATCCTGGTTATAGAGTGTCAGTGTCAAACTTTCCTGTTGCTGACGATCTATCTCAAGCAAGGAAGCTGGAAGAGGGAGTGCAAATGTTGTTGCCAGTAGAGCGATGCTCAGTTGATTAAGGTTAAACTTTCCAAGACGCATGATGATATTCCTAAATGATGTGTCCGACAGGTTGTCAGTCGGGCAGATCGAGGGCAACTCGAAATCCCCAGGTGTTTCGGCTGGCATTGGCCGGGTGGCGGTAGCGACTTGATGCTCGAATCAGGCGCGGAATATCAAACCAGGATCCGCCACGCATCACCTGATGTGTGCAGCCAGCATTTATCCTGGCTGATCCATCGTCAGGAGCACCGATGTAGGAGTCCTCATAACAGTCCTGAACCCATTCATCCACATTGCCGTGCATATCGAAAAGCCCCCAGGCATTGGCTGGAAACTGCCCGACGGGTGCAGTGCGCTCGCCATCCCATTCACTGCCGCATTCATCACAGACTGCGTATCCGTCAAGGAGTTCATTTCCCCACCAGTAACTGGTCTCGGTACCGGCTCTTGCTGCGTACTCCCATTCGGCTTCGGTTGGCAGGCGATAAGAGTGCCCCGTTTGTCGACTGAGCCAGTGCGTATAGGCCACTGCATCATGCCAGCTGACATTGATCACCGGGCGTGAGCCTCTGCCCCAGCCTTCATCATCCGGCAGATTACGTCTTGTGGACTGGGCAAACTGATCATACTCGGCAAAGGTGACCTCGTGTCTCGACAGAGCAAAGGGATGCTTGATGGTGACCTCACGCACGGGCCGTTCGTTATCATCCCCTCGGTTATCCAGATCACCCATCATGAAACTGCCGGCAGGCACAACAGCCATGGGTGGGGCATGCTGGCCCTCTCCAAAATGATCCTGAAACACACGTGTGCTGGTGTCGATCACTTCGGGTGCTTCGGTTTCCTGTGCTATTTGCTCCTGTTCTATCAGTTCTTGTGCTATCTGCTCCTGTACTACCCGCTCACTGTCGGGTAGGGGGGGTGGCAACTCTGCACTCTCACCTGTAGTACTCTCACCTGTAGTACCCGCGATCGGGGTATCAGAGTTACTGTTTTCCAGTCTGGAGAGTGTGGTCTGTGCTGCTGCGTCTCGCGCCTGTTCCCGTTCAAGTAGATCGCTGCCAGTGGGAGCAATCAGATAACCCAGTGCCAGTCCGATCAGTACACCTGCCAGCACTCCCGTCAGAGCCCCTGCAGCAAACAGGCGAAAGCCTCGGGTATTGGCACGGCTAAGCAGTGCGCTGAGGCGGGAGGTGGCTGCACGGGCATGCTCGCCAAGGTGTTTCAATGCAAGCGGCAAAGATCTTTTTTTACGCTGCGCAGTGATTGCGTTTTTGTCTTTCTTATTAGACTTGCCCTTTTTGTCACTGGCGCCAGGCAGTTCGCTGATATTCTCAGGGCTGCTGTCATCGGCCGAGTCCTGATACAGCTCTTTGAGCAAGACCAGCACAGAGCTTTGTCTGTCGTCGATATCTGTCGAGAGAGCCTTTTTCAACACCTGCCACTGAGCGGGTTTCAGTCCCGATGGTGGGCGAAGTTCTCGCTGAAAGCGGGTGGATTCATCATCGCTGGATTTGAAGGGGGGCTTGTTCTGATATATCTGATAAATCAGTGCTGCCAGCGCGTAGATGTCAGCCGCTATGCCAAGCGGTTGAGCGTGGAACGCCTCGGGTGCCTGGTATGCTCTGCAGGACAGAGGGTTGCTCATCGAGTCCAGGTAGGGGTTTAATGCTGTGCGCCAATGGTACCCGATAACCTTCACTCCCTTGCCGGGAGGCAGGAAAATCATTTCAGGGCAGAGTCCGCCATGTGGCTTGTGGATAATACGTGAGACGGCATCCAGTGCCTTGGCAGTCTGTATCACCAGCCCTTGCTTCTGCTGCAATGTCAGCGACTTGAGTTGGTTGTGCTGAATCAAGGAGGCGAGCGTCCGAGTGCCCAGAGATTCAAAGGAAAGAAAACGGTGCCCGCTGCGATCGGAAAACAGACCGTAGCAACTGGCCAGGTGTGGGTGCGATATGGAGCGGGACAGCAGCATGGCGCGTCGGAGTTGGTCCAGAAACGCATCCTGCCTGGCCAGCTTGGTATCCAGTATCAGGAGTGTGACTTCTGGAGACCCAGAAGTCGAAATGTCCTGCGCACTCCATAACTCACCCAACGGATGGGTGCCGCCCGTGGCGTTGAGCCTGAAACTGTGATGGCTCGGCCCCAATTTCTGATCAGGTAGCAGTGCGGGTAACCGGGTGTCCTTACTGTCCATCTTTACTCCTTTTCTCAGTCTCCGGCTTGCCTGTCAGGGGCGATACTTGTTTTTGTCAGGCAGAGGTATCCAGCGGTGGCATGGATTTCACCAGTTCATCTATCGCTTTCATCTGCGCCAGATAGGGTTCAAGCTTGGCCAGTGGCAGCGCACAGGGGCCATCACACTTGGCTTTGTCTGGATCCGGATGAGATTCCAGGAACAGCCCGGCAATACCCTGTGACAAACCTGCACGCGAGAGTTGCGCGACCAGAGCACGGCGTCCGTCGGCGGAGTCAGAACGTCCACCTGGCATCTGCAACGCGTGCGTCGCATCGAAAATGACCGGATAGCCAAACTCTTTCATAATGCTGAAGCCCAGCATATCCACAACAAGGTTGTTGTAGCCGAAGCTGGTTCCACGCTCGCACAGAATCAGTTGATCATTACCCGCCTCTTCGCACTTGTGCAGGATATGCTTCATCTCATGGGGTGCCAGAAACTGCGCCTTCTTGATATTGATGACGGCGTTAGTGGAAGCCATTGCCTGCACCAGATCAGTCTGGCGTGACAAAAAGGCTGGCAACTGGATGATATCGCACACCTCTGCGGCCGGTGCAGCCTGATCTGGCTCATGGATATCTGTCAGTAGCGGAACGCCAAATGTCTGCTTGATCTCCTGCAGGATTTTCAGGCCTTCATCCAGTCCCGGGCCGCGAAAGGAGTGCAGTGACGAGCGATTGGCCTTGTCGAATGAGGCTTTGAAAACATAGGGGATCTGCAGTTTCTGGCAGACTTCAACATAATGCTCGGCAATGGACAGCGCAAGGTCACGCGATTCCAGCACATTCATGCCACCGAAGAGAACCATGGGATTGTCGTTGCCAACGGCAATATCGGCGACCTGGATTATTTTCTGTTGCATTTCAATGAGTACCTGTGGCTATGGCTGAATCACTAGTATAGATGATAAGTGCTGCTTGGATTAAGTGTCACAAGGATTAAGTGTCGCAAGGGATAGCGGCAGCAGTGTTATTCAACCACCCTCTATTACAGCGACCAGAATCGTTTTCAACAGAAAGGCTGCCAACCCCAGCCCCAATACGAAGAACAGGATAAAGGTGCCGAATTTCCCGGCGTTGGATTTCTTGGCCAGATCATAGATGATGAAAAAGATGAAACCGGCAAAGATGACCATCCCGATGTTCAGCATCAGGGCTTCAATTTCTGCAAGGCGCATGATGGTTTCCGAGTAGTTAATAAATAGTTAAACAAATAGTTAAACAAATAGTTAAGTAAGTAGTCAGGCGATAGTGGTGCTTAGAAGTTATGAACTGTGACTATCGAGTAAAGAATCTGGCGCTGATTCTACAGTAGGCAGTGGGTGATAAATACCCGGTATTTTCAGGTGTATATAAGACTATTGAAGTATGGTTATCCCGTTGTATATTGTCCTTGTGAGGTTTATGGTTATAGATAAATAACTGATTCATATCTTCCGGTTCTATCTTGAAGGACGCTTTACGACATGCCCACATCAAGGCGCTCCCGGCTTCATTCGCTGAGCTTTGCCAGCGCACTTCGCGAGAATTTCAAAGAGGGTTACAGTCATCGGGATCTCATGGGGGATCTGATGGCGGGTGTGACGGTGGGGATCATCGCCATTCCTCTGGCCATGGCACTGGCGATTGCCAGTGGCGTGCGGCCCGAATATGGGCTTTATACTGCCATTATTGCCGGGTTTCTGATTGCACTCAGTGGCGGCTCACGCTACAGCATTTCGGGCCCGACGGCGGCTTTCGTGGTGATTCTCTATCCGGTGACACAGCAGTTCGGCCTGGCTGGCCTGTTGGTGGCAACTCTGATGGCAGGTGTTATCCTGGTGGCGCTGGCGATTGCGCGCCTCGGTAGACTGATCGAATATATTCCCGAATCGGTCACGCTGGGTTTCACCTCGGGTATTGCCATAGTCATTGTCGTGTTGCAGATGAGGGACTTCTTCGGACTGCCGATGAGTGTTGATCCGGAATCCTTCATGCATCGGATAGCCCTGTTATTCGGTGCGCTGCCCGAGCTGGATATTGCCAACACTCTGGTGGCGCTGAGTACACTGCTGGTGCTTATTTTCTGGCCTCGACTGAAACTCCCGGTTCCGGGGCACTTGCCGGCACTGCTGATCGGCACAGGGCTGGCCTGGCTATTTGTCGTCAATGGGCTGGACGTCGCAACCATCGGTACCCGTTTCAGCTACACCCTCGCGGATGGTACAACCGGTCAGGGGATTCCACCAATCTTGCCATCTTTTCAATGGCCCTGGTTGCAACCAGGACCTGATGGTATGCCGTTGCAGTGGTCCTGGAGTACGATTCAGGCGCTGCTGCCCGCTGCCTTTTCTATCGCCATGCTCGGCGCTATCGAGTCATTGCTCTGTGCGGTGGTACTGGATGGCATGAGTGGGCGTCGACAC
The DNA here is from genome assembly GCF_046271865.1 of Nitrincola salilacus. Lineage (NCBI taxonomy): Bacteria > Pseudomonadati > Pseudomonadota > Gammaproteobacteria > Oceanospirillales > Oceanospirillaceae > Nitrincola > Nitrincola salilacus. The sequence goes on along the minus strand of NZ_CP176580.1, from coordinate 3,456,294 downwards.
CATGCCAATGGTGAGCTGCTGGGGCAGGGGTTTGGTAACCTGGTTGCACCTTTCTTCGGTGGTATCACGGCGACGGCGGCGATAGCCCGTTCTGCTACTAACTACAAGGCAGGTGCCCGTTCGCCGATATCCGGTATGATCCATGCGCTGGTGGTACTGGCGGGTCTGTTGATACTGGCGCCGATTCTGTCCTGGCTGCCAATGGCCAGTATGGCAGCTTTGTTGGTGATGGTTGCCTGGAACATGAGCGAGGCACACAAGGTTGTGCATCTGTTGAAAAAGGCGCCAGCGGGGGATGTGCTGGTTTTACTGACCTGCCTTTTTCTGACTGTACTGTTTGATATGGTGCTGGCGATATCCGCAGGTATCGTGATGGCATCGCTACTGTTTATGCGTGACCTGGCCGGAATGACCCGTTTCACGGATATATCCTCGCAGCGCAAGCATGTTCCGGTGGAGCTGCCAGAAGGCTGGGTCGTGTTGAAAGTCAGTGGCCCGTTGTTTTTTGCTGCTGCGGAGCGAGTGTTTGACGAGATGGCCGAAACGGTGAGGGATAAGAGGGGTGTTGTACTCTATATGGATGGTGTGCCTTTGCTGGATGCAGGAGGTCTGAACGGATTTGATCGCTTTTCACGATACTGCGAGAAGCAGGAGATTCGACTGATGATTGCTGATCTGCAGTTTCAGCCCTTGCGAGCGATGGCACGGGCGGGTGTGAAGCCGACGCCGAACTGTCAGTTCACAGCGACACTGGAAGAGGCCGTTGGCATCATCTGCACATCTTTTTCGGGTGAAAGTGTGCAAGTCAGAGCTATTTGATCTGACGCAGATGTTCAGACGTGCGGCGGATCCGTTCAGGTTTGTAGGTGAGTAGCCACTCTTTCAACGCATTGGCCGGTAGCGGGCGGGCAAAAAGATAACCCTGCTGGAACTGGCATCCGAGCTCATCCAGCAATTGTCGCTGCTCTTCAGTTTCTACGCCTTCGGCGATCAGTCTCAACTTCAGGCTCTTGGCCATGGAGATGATCGCCTCGACCAGCAGGGCATCTTCGCTGTCCTGAGTCAGGTCGCGGACAAATTCGCGATCAATTTTCAGAGTATCTATCGGGAAGCGCTTCAGATAACTCAGTGATGAGTAGCCGGTACCGAAGTCATCAATCGCCAGATGTACGCCAATATCCTTGAAGGCTTGCAGCCAGACAATGGTGTCGTCACTGTAATCCAACAGCAGCCCTTCGGTTATTTCCAGCACCAGTTGATCGGGTTTGAATCCGGTTTTGTCCAGAATCGAGGCAAGCTGTGTTGCATCCAGCCCAAGATCGCGCTGGCGCCCGGAAATATTAACCGACAGATAGAGATGGTGACCTTCGCTGTTCCAGTGAGTCAGCTGAGAGCAGGCGGTTTCCAGTACCCATAACCCTATCGGGCCGATCAGCCCCGTATCCTCAGCCAGCGGGATGAAGGTTTCAGGCGATACCATGCCCAGTCTGGGGTGGTGCCAGCGCAGCAGCGCTTCTACACCGGTAATTCTTCCGCTACTTCCCATCACCAGTGGCTGATAATAGATCTCCAGCTGCGATTGCTCCATGGCGATACGCAGGTCCTGCTCCATCTCCATCAGCGTGTTGGCCGTTTCCTGCAGCGCAGAGGTGAAGAACTGGAATCGGTTCCGTCCTGTCTGCTTGGCGCGATACATGGCCAGATCGGCGTTGCGCAACAGGGCATCGGCGGTTTCTGAGTCGCCGGGGTGCAAGGCAATACCGATACTCGCACCGATGAATATTTCTCGTCCACTGAGTACGAAGGGGTCCGAAATAGCCTTGATAAGCTTCTCGGCGATCAGCGCAGCATCACGGTCAGAGCTGATGTTATGCAGCAGGATCACGAACTCATCGCCTCCAAAGCGAGCAACGGTGTCACTTTCACGCACACAACTGATCAGCCGTTCTGCGACCTGTAGCAGCAGGTCATCACCGAACTCATGCCCCAGGGTATCGTTGACGTTCTTGAAGCGATCGAGGTCGACAAACAGCAGGGCAATCTTCTGGTTGTCTCTGTCGGCGGTGACGATGGCAACCTCAAGACGGTCTGCCAGCAGTGCACGGTTGGGAAGTTGAGTCAGTGCATCGTAGTAGGCCTGATGCCGGATATGGGCCTCATCCTTCTTGCGCTGCGTGATATCGGAAAACACAGCGACAAACTCTTTTACCATGCCGGAAGCGTCGTTAATGGCAGAAATGGATAGCCACTCCGGGTAGATATTGCCATCCTTGCGTCGATTCCAGATCTCTCCAGACCAGTAACCATTGACCAGAATTGCGTTCCACATCTCTTCATAGAAGGACTCGCTGTGCCTGCCGGAGCTGAGCAGGCTGGGGCTCTCTCCTATCACCTCTTCGGGGGTGTATCCGGTGATGCGACAGAAGGCATTATTCACCATCTTGATACGGCCTTCGGCATCGGCAATCATGATCGCTTCGGTACTGGTTTCGAATACAGTAGCGATCATGCGCAGTTGATCCTCGGCCTCTTTCTTGATCGTGATATCTTCCTTGACGGCAATAAAGTGGGTTGTGTTGCCATCATGATCACGCAGTGCAGAGATGGACGAGGACTCCCAGAAAAGCGTGCCATCTTTCTTTCTGTTCAGTAGTTGTCCATGCCATTCCTCACCCTGTTGCAGTGAGTCCCAGAGATGCTGATAAACTGATTCGGGCATCTCGCCGGATTTGAGAATATTGGCATGTTGGCCGATCACCTCGTCAGTGCTGTAGCCGGTGACCTCTGAGAAGCGCGGGTTGATATACTCAATGATACCCAGAGTATCGGTGATCATCACCGAAACCGGGCTCTGCTCCATGGCGCGGCCAAGCTTTTTCAGTGCCAGTTCGGCCTCTTGTGTGCGGGTGATATCGGTTCGGACACAGGCAATACCGCCCTCCTGCGTAGGGTTATCACTGGCTTGCAGCCACCGCCCGTCAGCCAGTTGTTCAAGGTAGTTGCGTTGCTGCTTACCATCAGAGGAGGCACAGCATCCGGTATGCAGCAGATGAGAGGCGTTCAGCTTACAGATCTCATCCCAGTAAACGCAGTCATTATCTTTGAGCCAGGGGTAGTCATCGAGCCAGCGCTGGTTACACAGCAGGAGTCTGCCATTGCGATCAAACAGGGCGAAGGCTTCTGACAGGCTCTCCACCGCATCATGCAGATGCAACCTTGCCTGCTCGGATCGGGCTTTGGATTTCTGCAGACGACGCAGCAGGTTGCCCAGCAGCATCAACAGCAGCAAGGTGATGATAAGCAGGGTGACGCTGATCACTTCAGTATCCGTGACTGATGCGGTACGCTCTGCTGCGAAGGTTGCTGAGGAGAGCAGCAGTGCAATAGGCCCTGTTGATACTAACCATGCAACATGCTGAAACAGTCTTTTCAAATGCAGTATCCAGCTACCTGATAGGGACGAGAAACCGCCCTCTGAATTTATAGTTATTTTGCCAAGCTTTTCAAAGAGGGCCCATCATCCAACTTGTCCCCATGCTTTTCAAGCCTTGGGGCATTAATGTTACAGTCTAGTTGCCCTGGATCAAAATAGATCCCCAGATATGAGAGCGAGATGCAAGAAGACGAAGATAAGCGGTTTGATGAGCTGCTGGTGGACCTGTTGGTAGAGTATCCTGCCGGTCTGTCAGAGTATCAGATGCTGAAAGAGTTGGGCCGCAGAGAACTCATTCATCTTGATGAAGATAGCTTCAGTAACACGCTGAAGCTGTTCCATATGCACTTTCTGTTGTTTCATCGTCTGTATCATCTGCGCGACAGGCTGCACCGGGAAGCGCGCCATTGTCTGCAGATCAATGCGCTCAGTATTCGGCTATTACCCTACAGCAGCACTGATGCCGGTCTCGAAATGGCCGACAAACTGCGTGAGTACTACCTGGATATGAGTCAGTTAGAGTCTACCGGTGAGCTGGAGCTGGAGCAGATGCTGGATGGTTTCTGGCGCTATATCCGCACCGGGCAACCTCTGATCAATGATTCGAAACGCCAGCAGGCGTTGAAGGTGCTGGGATTGGAGGCAGAGGCCAGTTTACCCGAGATCAAATCCACCTGGCGGCGGCTGGCGATGATTCATCATCCTGATCGTGGGGGGGATGAGGAGCAGTTGAAACGGATAAATGAAGCGATGAGCATTCTTTCAGCTACGAAGCGGTAATCTCAATAGTGAACTGCTGATACCTGGTTTAACAGGATCAGATGATGCTTCGATGCTCAGATTACTGTCGCGCAAATCAATATCCCGGGATGGGAAAGCGCTGGTGTTTGCCAGGCTGTAGACCAGACGCAGATGTGTCGGTTGTTGATTTTCATCCTGGCGCATGACCAGTCCAAGCGTCTGATCATTCAGTCTGACAGTTGATCCCAGTGGAAAACGTCCTTGCTGTGCTATCAGGTGCCTGATGCTGGCTGTGTGCAACTGGTCTGGCATACCCAGCATCTGCTTGATTGCCAGCAGGGGGTGAAAATGTACATCCTCTTTCAACCAGCGATGGCTCAGCGTGTCGTAGGTATCAATCACGGCAGCCAGTTTGCCCAAGGGATGCATCTCTGCAGCCATCAATCCTTTTGGCAGACCGCTGCCATCAAGGCGTTCCAGGCTCTGCCGGGTGATCACCAGAGTCTCTTTAGGAACGCCCGGGATGCGTGCCAGCTGGCTGATCAGATCATCCATATGCTCTCGCAGCTCAATGACACGATCATCAGTTGGAATCAGATTTTTGTCTTCTATCCCCTCCGTGATCAATGATTTTGCCAGATCATGGCAGAGACCACTGAAAATCAGTCGCTCCAGACTCTCGGGCCTGATCTGATCTGCCTGTTTGAAGGCCACAAAATCTGCGAGCAGTACACCCACAGCGATGGAGTGTTCGAACAGAAAGTTATCTGCCGTGCGCATCCGGGTCAGCAGTATCAGGTGCTGTCGATCCTGCATCCAGGCGCGCAGCAGATTATGGGCGGCTTCCTGCGCCTGTTCGATCGGTAACAGTTTCTGCACTCTGAGCGCTGCGACCAGGTCTTTCATGGCAATGACGGCCGACTGATGTGCACGTCTGATATCCACCGGGGCATCCAGTGTCTGTAACTGAAGGGCGCTGAGTTGGCGGGGATTATCCGTCGCTTTGCTCTGAGCCTGAGCCTGAGAAGGGGAAGAGGGCGTTGGACCAGGGCTGCTCTTTACCTCAGTCTCCATGAATACTGATTTTTCGCCGGGAATAAACAATACAGGGGTACCGGTAGGGTCGCCGCCATGTCTTTCATGGTTGATCTGATCACGCTGCAGATCAGTCACCAGGTTGGCTACACGTGCTCGCTGACTACCATTCAGTGCCTCGAAGCGACAGCCGCAGTAGGTTTTCTGGCGTGTGTCGTTATAATCTACTCTGAGCAATACCAGATGGAGCTCAAGTTGGGAGGTGTTAGGGAAAATCAGTGTCAGCGGCAAGGGTATCTGACCGGGGACCAGCTCTGTGCTCAGATCACCATTAAACTCCAGGCGGCAACCATCAACAGACAGGTCTTTGAGCCGACCGTGGATCATGTCGTAGCTGGCATCCGGCAGGCGTGCCATGATATCCAGCATGGTCCGGACAGGTGCACGAAATGATTGGCGCCTTTGCAGATAGTGGAGCTTTTTCGGCAGCGGGATGGAGTAGTGGAGTTCGCCCTGAGCGGAGGTAACAACTTTTGCAACCACTTCTGTGCTGGTCAGACGGCAGCCATCATAGAGTGTTTCGAGTATCAGTGGTCGGCCATCCTGAAGGAGATGATTGCGGTTCCTCGGGAGTGCTTCATCCAGCACCAGTTGCCTGTTTTCGGCGTCAATCTCAAGCAGATAGGAGGTCAGACTCAGACCGGACTCTCGGGGTCTGATGGTGATGGGCGACAGGCGCGCCTGTATCCGGCGGAACATCAACATGATCTCCTTGGGAGAGGTGATCAGTTGTCCTTCTGACATGGATTGCTGCACTGCACGGCCTCAGCAGATGTGATTGAAGCGTTTGAGTATAACATTGCTTTTTTCATTTCTGCGAGACGAAAAATGCCAGTGATGCAGGCGACAACGGTTGAACTGAACTTCACCCGTTGCCGTCTGAGGTTTATACTTCGCGCTACCAGTAGTATTAAACTTACCCTGTTACCAACAGGCTGCTTACAGCATTACATAAAGCGGCATATAACCTCCGGAATCATCATGTCCATCGAAAGCGCGATAACCTATTTTGTTGCTATTTTCATCTTTGCCATAACCCCGGGGCCGGGTATCTTCGCACTGCTGGCGCGAGGCATGACATCGGGTATTCCCTCCTGTTTCCCCCTTGCGTTGGGTATGACTGTCAGCGATGTCATCTATCTGATTCTGGCATGTTATGGTCTGGCGACGCTGGCCGAGCACTGGGGAGAAGTGTTTACCCTGATCCGCTTTGCCGGTGCTGCCTATCTGATCTATCTGGGATGGAAAATGTGGACGGCACCGATCCGTATTCAGGGTGTCGAAGGCAGAGCAGGTCAGGCTGGAGTGGTGATGAGTTTTGTGCAGGGGTTTCTGATTTCGGCGTCCAACCCGAAGGTGATTCTCTTCTATATTGCATTCCTGCCGACTTTTATTGATCTGACATCACTGACACAGCGTGATATCGGTTTGGTAGTGACGCTGACTATTACCGGACTGATGTGTGGCCTCATGCTGATAGCGGCCGGTATTTCAACAGCGAGGCGTTTTTTCCAGTCGGAGAAAGCGATGAAAAAACTCAACTATACGGCTGGTTCACTGATGGTGGCCGCAGGTCTTTATCTGGCCGGAAAAGGTTGACGTAAGTCAGCCGCTGACAGCCATCATTTTTTTACAACCAGTACAGGACTACCTTGTGACTAAACCGATTAAATTTGTCATCGTTTTTCTTATCTTTGCAGCCAGTGGGCTGTTTCTCTGGAGTCAGTTGGCCATCAAGCCTCTTTCCACCGATCTGACGCTGATAGGTCAGGGTAAGCCAGCACTGGTACTTGCCTATGAGAACTTTGCACCTTCAGGTATCGAGGCGATGGAGCGGATCAATCGTGTACGTGCTGATTATGAAGAGGATATCAAATTTCTGGTTGCCGATATGGGGACGCCGCAGGGACAGGTTTTCACAGAGCAGCATGAACTGCTGGATGGTATGGTGATTTTTCTATCGGCTGAAGGTCAGCCGATCAGCATCGGCACGGTACCCGGCAGTGAGAATGAGCTACGCCGCCGATTGGATCGTGATCTCGGCCGTACCGGTATCTGATTCATATCCTTTAATTCAGTAATCCGTTATATGACGCTATACTGCCACTATCCTATGCTGTTAATAATTATAAGGTTCTGGAGAGCCCAACATGAAAAAAAATCTGCCGGTTACGGACAGAGAGGTCGTTATTCCCGAACGTGAGCCTCTGATCTCCTCCACGGATCTCAAAGGAATCATCACCTATTGCAATGATACGTTCGTTGCTGTCAGTGGTTTCAGCCGCGAAGAGCTGATGGGCAAGAATCACAATATCGTGCGCCATCCCGATATGCCACCCGCTGCGTATGCGGTGATGTGGGAGCATCTCAAGGCGGGAAAGCCCTGGATGGGCGTGGTGAAAAATCGCTGCAAGAATGGTGATTACTACTGGGTCAATGCCTATGTCACGCCTGTTTCCAAAAACGGTAAGGTGGTGGGTTACGAGTCGGTCAGGCAGCGTGCCAGGCCAGAAGATATCCAGAGAGCCACTGAACTTTATGCCCGGGTCAACAAGGGGGGCAAACCGCAGAACAGTACCCATGCCCTCATAAAAGAGGCCGCCATCTATCTACCGACGCTGGCAGCGGTTGTGCTGGCTTATCTGCTGGCCTTGTCGTTCGGGAATGCGCTGTTGCTCCCGGCTCTGCTGCTGCCGACCATTGTGGCGATCGCAACCGGCTCGCTCAGGCACAAGCGCCAGTATAATCGTCTGCTGGATCTGATGCCGCACTCTTTCCGGCATGATCTTGCTGTACTGACCTATACCGATCGAATCGGACCTGTCGCCCGACTCGAGATGAGTATTTTGAGCGACCATGCCCATCTGAATACCGTGCTGGTACGCCTGCGCGAAGCGGCTCATGATGTTTCGCGCCAAGCCGCAGAAGCACATGTCTTGAGTACTCAGGCCGCCTCCAGTGTGCGCGAACAGCAGATTGAAACCGAACAGGTAGCGACTGCAATGAATCAGATGACCGCGACCATCGGTGAAGTATCCGGCCATGTTCAGAGTACCGCAGCCCAGGCTGAAGACTCGGATAAACTGACTCGTCAAGGTATGACAGTTGCGCATCACACCCGCCAGTCGATCGAAGATCTGCAGAAAACCGTCAATAACATCTGTCAGTCCGTTGAAGAGCTTGCCAGCAATACCGACAGCATCACCGGTGCGGCTGAGTTGATCGAGCAGATTGCCGAACAGACCAATCTGCTGGCGCTCAATGCGGCGATTGAAGCCGCCAGAGCAGGTGATCAAGGGCGAGGCTTTGCCGTGGTGGCAGGTGAGGTCAGAGAATTGGCACGCAGAACTCAGGAATCCACGCAGAAGATTCGCGGCATCATCACCAACCTTCGTGAGCGAGCGAAAGCTGCAGTTGATGCAGCGGAGCATGGCCAGCATGCAGCTGAAGAGGGGGTGCGAAACGTGCTTGAAGCTGAGCAGATGCTGACTGGTATATCCGAATCAGTCACCAGTATTGCGGGCATGTCTGTGCAGATGGCCGCTGCGGTAGAAGAGCAGTCGCATGTGGCTGATGAGATTAATAGCCAGGTGGTGCGCATTGCTGAGCTGGCAAATAGCAGCCTGTCCAGTGGTGCTGATGCATCTGAGAAAAACCGCCATCTGGAGCAGAGTTCAGAGGCGCTTTACGAACTGGTAGACAGATTCAAGAGACAATAAGGAAACATCATGCTTGAGATATGTGAAGCGGATCTGAGCCAGCAGTTGCATGCTGATGCGATGCTGCAGTTGATGAATGAATATGCCTGCGATCCCATGGGTGGTGGGGAACCTCTATCTGAGTTTGCCCGAGAGCATCTGATCGCCGAGATGCGCAAACGTCCCACTATTCGGGTGATTCTGGCACTGGATGGCGATATCCCTGTGGGTCTGATGAACTGTATCGAAGGCTTTTCCACCTTTGCCTGCAAACCACTGATGAACGTGCATGATGTGGTGGTTTCTCAGGCGTACCGTGGCCGTGGCATCAGTAAGCAGATGTTCGCCAAGGCGGAGGCGATGGCGCGCCGACTTGGCTGTGTCAAAATGACGCTTGAAGTGCTGGAAGGCAATATGCCTGCACGTGAGGCCTATTCAGCGCTGGGTTATCGGTATTATCAGTTGGACCCTTCTATGGGTAGTGCGATGTTCTGGGAAAAGAAACTCTGATAGCAAGCTTTGTTGGGATCTGGCATTCGGTGCCGACACAGTCCAGAAGTGCAGAGGTATTCAGCAGCGCACCTCTGTAGCAGGCAGCCAGATTCTGCACAGATTACCCCCACACTTGGATTTTGGGTTATGCCAGCTATTGCATAGGATGGATCAGTAAGTGTTATGATATAACATATTAATCACTGCATGACTGAATGCCAAACTCGGAGATCTGCAATGAATCCCCTGCCAGTTACCGTCCTGTCCGGCTTTCTTGGTGCCGGTAAAACCACACTGCTGAACCATATCCTGAATAATCGGGAGAGTAAGAGAATCGCTGTCATCGTTAATGATATGAGTGAAATCAATATCGATGCGGCCCTGATTCAACAACAGGACGGTTTCAGCCGTACCGAAGAAAAATTGGTCGAGATGAGCAACGGCTGCATCTGCTGCACCCTGCGCGAAGACCTGTTGATCGAAGTCGCGCGTCTGGCTGAGGCTGGGCGCTTCGATTATCTGGTGATCGAATCCACCGGGATTTCGGAGCCACTGCCGGTAGCGGAAACCTTCACCTTTGAGGATGAGCAGGGACGCATTCTGAATAGGATTGCGCAACTGGATACGATGGTCACGGTGGTGGATGGTGTTAACTTTCTGCAGCACTTTCATGAGGCGAAGAGCCTGCAGGAGACAGGAGAGCATCTGGGAGAGGAGGATGAGCGCAGCGTTTCCGATCTGCTGATAGAACAGGTGGAGTTCTGCAACCTGCTGCTGATCAGCAAAACCGACCTGATCAGCCAGACACAACTGGATGAGTTGACAGCTATTCTGCGCAGCCTTAACCCGGATGCTCGGATTCTGCCGATCACACAGGGGCAGGTGGATCTTGACGAAGTACTGGGAACAGGACTCTTCGATTTCGAGAAGGCGCAGCTGGCACCTGGCTGGCTGAAGGAGATGCGTGGTGAGCATATACCAGAAACTGAAGAGTACGGAATAGGCAGTTTTACCTTTGAAGCTCGCCGACCTTTTCATCCTCAGCGTTTTCATGATTTTATCCATGATGACTGGGCCACAGGCAAGTTGCTGCGCTCGAAAGGTTTTTTCTGGCTGGCCAGCAAACCCCAACACGCCTGGCAGTGGAGTCAGGCAGGTGGTATTGCCCATCATGGAGTAGCCGGGCATTTCTGGAAAGCGATCCCAGAAGCACGCTGGCCGGAAGATGAAGAAACGCGTCACTACATCATGGAAAAGTGGGTAGAGCCTTTTGGTGATATGCGACAGGAACTGGTGTTCATCGGCCAGAATCTGGATCAGCAACAGGTTATCAAAGCGCTGAACAGTTGCTTACTGACCGACGAAGAGATGTTGCTCGGAAATGCGGGTTGGAAACAGTTCCAAGACCCCTTCGCTGACCAGTTTGACCAGACGGTGGCATAATGAATACAGCTGAAAAGATTCAATACAGCAACGACCACTGGCATATCGGTCAGGAGTTTGTCGAACTCAGCAGAATCTGCGAGCCGGATATCAATCTGGTTGCAGTACCCCTACCAGACATAGAGCAGGTCATAGCCTCTGCTCAGGCACTGTTGCACAGCAACTTGTGCTGTGATCGTCGCGCCGTTGGGCGCCCGGACAGCCTGGCTGAGGAGATGTTTGGCGAACTGGGCAAGGATGAAGCGGGCCGGCCGCTATATGACGCGATTGCGCTGTTGATTGATGCGTTCAGTTGCTTGTTTGATCTGGACGAGGTGGGTGCGCGCTTGGCAAGACTCGATCGGGCCATGTGTCCGCGCTTTCATGTTGATCGGGTGGGCGTCCGCATGATCACGACTTTCTGCGGCAGTGGTACTGAGTGGGTCATGAATGAGGATGCTGATCGGAGCTTGTTGGCAAGCGCAGCCAGTGATGACCCGGCATCGGGATTTCTGCGACCGGGTTCTGCCATTCAGCAGCTGCCGACCGGTTATGTGGCCCTGTTCAAGGGTGAGCTATATACAGGCAACGAGGGCAGAGGGATCATTCACCGTTCGCCCGTGCCAGCACCGGACGAAAAGCGCCTGGTGTTGACGCTGGATATGTTGTGATTGCTATGAGCCGTTGATGTCCTGTTCGAGATGACGAATTGAGTTTACGATCTCTTCAAAGGTGGGTGGAGTCTGGTACATCATGCCAGCGCTAATCATTTTCTCGTAATCGATACGGAGTCCGTTCAAGGTTTCTTTTTCCGGGAGCAGTCGTAGCTGGTTCTTGAGGCAGGCGTCGTAGTTTGCATAACTTGACTTGAAAAACACCTTCTTGTGGCGAACGACGTCCTCGAACAGTGCACGGTTTTGGATGGCAGTCTGGCCGGAGGTATGCTGACTCAGCATCACGAGGTCATACCAGTGTCGAGAGAGTCGCTTGGCGTTTTCCTTTAATAGTCCACGGTTGCATTCGACATGGATCAATGTTGCTTTTTCCCAGAAGGTGCGCTCCGGCGAGAGCACCACGACTTCACTGGTGGGGTAGTCGAGTTCGGTCGTAAGCGCCGTAGATCTTGGATAGGGAGGTGCCACCCTTGAAGGCCATGGGGTGGGCATCGGGCATGGAAAAGAGGGTCTGCAATGTCCAGCAGACCCATATGTCTTTCTCTAATACCGTTGCTTGGCGACCCAGCTCCGCAGCTGCCGCCTGAAGGATGTCTTTCTGATCGGATCCCGATAGTTCCAAGTAGGCTTCAGCCATGGGCGGCTCCTTGGATATGGTTTTCGATTGCGCTGGCCATCCAGGCTGGCATCTTGGAAGTGCGTAACGTTTCGAACTCTTCTGTACTCAAGCCTTCCCGGATGCGTCGGACTACCTCGGTATCGATGTTGTCCTTGCCCAGGTACCAGAGAGCCGATAGGGCCAGCCCCGGTTTCTTGCCCGCGTGCTGCAGCTTTCGATGGCTGGTCGTGTGCATCAGCTTGACCTTGATATTACCGATGCGGATCTCCCGGCTAGGGCCATTGGTGTAATATACCGGGGTGGTGGGCATCTGGGTGCTGAGTTTGAAGCGGCGAGCGGCTTCCGCACCATGCACTTGTACGGTTTCGCCATGATCTTTAGCGATAACCTCGATGATACGGGACACGTCCGGCATCACGTTGCCGATGAAGCGGCTTTTCTTTGGACGAGCAAATACCCCGCGGGCGATTCGCTGGATAGTGCCACTCTCAACTAAGCGGGAGAGCGCCTTGTCGACAGCGGCGCGAGATCCCAGTTTAAGAAAACTGCTGGTAGTGAACGGCTCACCCCGCTTAATTTTCAGTGCACGTTGTTTGATGCTTTCTGTCACAGACATGGTTTAAGCCTCCACTTATGTCAGAAAAACTAGCATTTTTTATGACGTTATGCAAGTTGAAGTAAACGGTTGTGGAGTGGTTTTTTTATCGTAATTATCTGTATATTAAGTAAATAATAAGACTTTAGAGCTTTGTGAATTTCTCAGGGGGCGACTCCTGATTGTGACAGTCGTGAAGTGATGGAAGGGTTCAAGCTGTTTGCTGCAGAAAGCTTTTACTGAATTTATCTGCAGACTGAGGTTTTCCAAAGTAGTAGCCCTGGAAAAACTGACACCCAAGCGATCTGAGCAGGTCAGCCTGCTCCCGGGTTTCCACCCCTTCTGCCAGAACATCCAGACCCAACGCCGCACCAATATTGATGACGGCCGTACAGACGGCCAGATCCTGCTGGTCTTCAGGAAGGTCCTTGACGAAGGCGCGGTCAATCTTGATTTTGTGCACTGGCAACTGTTTCAGATAGGAGAGTGATGAGTATCCGGTTCCAAAATCATCCACTGCCAGAGAGATACCCATGTCAGCCAGTGCATGCATCGTTTTGACCGCTTCTTCACTGTCTTCCATGGCAGTACTTTCAGTTATTTCCAGCTCCAGCGCTTCGGGTGGCAGGTCGAATTCATCCAGAATCGCGGCGACCTTTTGTTCAAGCCCTTCAACACTCAGTTGCCTGGGTGAGAGGTTCACTGCCATGATGAAACCTGGATAACCCTGATTGCGCCATATGGATGTCTGCCGGCAGGCTTCTCTGAGTACCTGTTCGCCAATCGGTATGATCAGCCCGCTGCTTTCGGCAAATGGGATGAACTCAAGAGGCGAGATGATACCCTCCTCTGGATGATGCCAGCGTACCAGCGCCTCGGCGCCTTTGATCTGACCTGTATCGGCATGGATCTGGAGCTGATACCAGTTTTCAAACTGATGTTCGGTGAGTGCCTGCTTGAGCTGGCTGAGACGGCGGTTGCGCTGCTCGACCTGTTTGTTCATGCCTTCGACAAAGAAGTGTACGGTCTGTGTTTTTTCCAGCTTGGCATTACTCAGTGCGAGATCGGCGTGGCGGATCAGGATTGAGAAATCGTCCCCATCATCAGGAAAGACCGCAATCCCGACATTCGCCCCACAGGTGAAGGTGTGGGCATCGATGCGATACGGCTGGCTCACAGCTGCAACCAGCTCTTCGCCCAGAGCGGCGGTCACGGTTGCATCTGTGAACTCAGGCAAGATGATCCCGAAGATATCACCACCGACTCTGGCCAGGGTGTGCGCCGTTCCCAGTATGCTGCATAAGCGCTCACTGGCCGTCTTCAGTACTTCATCACCGGCCTCGTGCCCGCCGATGGCGTTAATGGACGCAAAGTCGCTCAGCCCCAACATCAGGACGGCGAGTTTAGAGGCGCCCGGATTAGTCTGTTGCAGACTCTGTTGCAGTCGATCCTGAAAGCTCGCGAGATTGGGTAGCTCGGTCAGTGGATCATGACTGCGTTGATAGCGCAGGGTCTCCTCATAGGCCATGCGCTCCTTGATCTCCTGTTGCAACTGGATATTCACGCGGGTCAATTCCTGAGTGCGCTTCTGCACGCGAGCATCCAGACTGGCATTGATATTTTCCAGCTCCTGCTCACGCATCGCCAGTGATTCAAGGTTGGCTGAGGCACGGGTAAGCAGTCCATCATAGGCACGTGAAAGATCGCCCAGTTCATCGTGGCGCTTGAGTGAGCTGAGATAGCGCAATGGGTGGCCCGGGTCTTCACTGGCCAGTTGCATGCGACTACGCAGAAACAGTGTGGGGCCGAGCATCAGCAGATGGACGACCAGCATGGTTGTGACCGTCACGAAAAAAGCGATCAGCAGGACAAGGCCGAGTATGCGCCAGACAAACGCGACCAGCTCTGCGGATACCTGGCTGGTATCCAGGCGGATCTCGGCGGTGTAATGACTACCCAGATCGCTTGGTGTCAGTCGGACCTCAAGACGTGTGCCGTCCTCAATGCGCCGGTGTCTCTGTTCTGCTGAGGGTTGGGTTGTCAGTGCTTCGCCACTTTTGAACTGCAGCGATCCATCTGCGGCATAAATACGCACACCAGTAATCAGAAGGGTATCGGGCATACTGTCGAGTTGGCTGAACTTCTGTTCAACCGGGAGGTTCGGAACACCCAGAGTAGCTTTGATCACCTGACGACCGGATTCGGCAATGGCCAATAGTCGATCCCGCTCATAGTTCACATAAGAGGGAATCAGAATGGCGGCCTCAATAAACAGAATACTCATAAACACCGCTGCAGTGACTCTCCAGCATAGGCGGCATCCCAGCAGTTGCCGGAGCTTTTCAGCCGCTTTGGCGCCCTGTTGAGTCATGCTTACTGCTCCTTGTTCTAGAGAGATTAGCTGTCCAGAGCCCTCTGAATATCAGATAGACTTTGCCTTGCAGGGATTTGCCTGCACATGGGGTAGTCGTACACTCATAACCTATCCTTACAGATAATTACCCTATTCGTTTGAACGATGCCACCTTCATTGCTGTTTTGATCAAAAAGGAGATGAGGATGGTATATCCTGTAGAAGGAGTTGTTTAGCACTCTGGACGCCCTGAGAATGAAGGCTCCGAATCTGAGTATCACTAAATTGTGTGCGATCGTTGTTCGAGGAGTTGTTGCTCAGGGCACAAAAAAACAACCCAGACTGTAAGGAAGTGCGTATCTCTTACGACTCAGTCATAGTTGAAGCCAATTCCTTCATACTGGAAGGGTTGTATTCTCAATGAACACTATTCAATCAGCCACCCAGGGAGCTGTCCATGCATGCCATGTTACCCAAACTGATCGCCACCGATTTTCCGCCCTTGCGGCGCAAGAAGCTGGATACACTTCAGGCCAATATCACCTATCGCTGTAATCAGTCCTGTGTGCACTGCCATGTTGCGGCCAGCCCGAAGCGCAAGGAGGAGATGGACTGGGATACGATGGCGCTGATGTTGGAGCTGGTGGATCGGCATGGTATCGGTCTGGCAGACCTGACTGGCGGTGCTCCCGAGATGAACCCTCATTTCAGGCGCTTGGTGAGCGAGTTACGTCAGCGTGATGTGAAGGTGATCGATCGCTGTAATCTGACCATTCTGTCTGAGCCCGGGCAGGAGGATACGGCTGAGTTTCTGGCGCAGAATCGAGTGGATATTGTCGCTTCCTTGCCCTGCTACCTGGAAGATAACGTCAATGCTCAGCGTGGTAACGGTGTGTTTAAGGCGAGTATTGCCGGTCTTAAGCAGCTAAATGCACTGGGTTATGGTGAAGAGGGATCGGGTCTGGTCCTGAATCTGGTATATAACCCTCAGGGCCCCAGCTTGCCACCGTCACAAGTGGAGCTGGAGGCCGCCTATAAACGCGAGCTGCAAACACGCTACGGTATTCATTTCAATCAGTTGTTTACGCTGGCCAATATGCCGATTCAGCGCTTTGGCAGCACACTGGTATCCAAAGGTCAGTTTGACCCTTACATGCAACTGCTACGCAACTCATTTAATCCCACCACGCTGGATACCCTGATGTGTCGCAGTCTGATATCGGTTGACTGGCATGGCTATGTTCATGATTGTGATTTCAATCAGCAGTTGCAGATGCCGCTGGGCGATTCGCATCGGCAGGTACATATCGCAGAGCTGCTGGAACGTGATTTCGAGGGAGACCCCATTGCGATTGCCGATCACTGCTATGGCTGTACTGCCGGTCAGGGCTCCAGTTGTGGTGGTGCTCTGGCAGACCAGGATTTACGAGGATGAAAAGCAGATTCTGGGTCGTCTTACTGCTTGTTCTGTTCCTGGTCATCGCCTGGCAACAGAGCTGGCTCAGTCTACTGAGTCTGGATAATCTGAAGGCGCAACAACTGGCGCTGGAAAGCTGGCGTGATCAGCACCCGCTGATGTCCAGCCTGGTGTTTTTCGGTATCTATGTGCTGGTCACGGCGCTGTCTCTGCCGGGTGCAGCGGTAATGACGCTGGCTGGGGGAGCGATCTTTGGTCTGCTCTGGGGGCTGTTGCTGGTGTCGTTTGCCTCGACCCTGGGCGCCACTCTGGCGATGCTGGTCTCGCGCTATCTTCTCGGTGACTGGGTGCGCCGACGCTTTGCCGGGCGCATGCAGGCGATTGATGCCGGTGTCGCGCGTGAGGGTGGCTTCTACCTGTTTACCTTGAGGCTGGTACCGTTGTTTCCCTTCTTCGTCATCAATCTGGTGATGGGGCTGACCAGAATGCGGGTCTGGACCTACTGGTGGGTCAGTCAGGTTGGCATGCTGGCCGGCACGATTGTCTATGTGAATGCTGGTACTCAGTTGGCACGCATTGATTCTTTGTCGGGGATTCTATCCATTGAGCTGCTGGGAGCGTTTGTGCTGCTGGGTGTGTTTCCTCTGCTGGCGCGGCGTATCGTCGATCGGATCAAGGCGCATCAGGTGTATAAGGGCTGGAGCAAGCCCAGTCGTTTCGATCGCAATCTGATCGTGATCGGGGCAGGCAGTGGTGGTTTGGTCAGCGCTTATATCGCCGCGGCGGTCAAAGCGAAGGTGACACTTGTCGAGCAGCACAAGATGGGCGGCGACTGCCTGAACACCGGTTGTGTGCCATCCAAGGCGCTTATCCGCTCCGCCAGACTGGCGCAGGAGATGCGTAATGCAGATCACTATGGACTTGGCAAGGCGCAGCCTGAGATCGATTTTTCCAGGGTGATGCAACGGGTGCATCAGGTGATCGATACCATCGAGCCGCACGATTCGGTGGAGCGCTACACAAAACTGGGTGTTGAAGTGTTGCAGGGCAGGGCGGAGGTGATCTCACCCTGGGAGGTCAAGATCACCGCGACAGATGGTACAGAGCAGGTGCTGTCGGCACGATCGATCATCGTTGCGACTGGTGCCCGTCCTGCGGTGCCGGATCTGCCGGGGCTGGATCAGGTGGATTATCTGACCTCCGATAACCTCTGGCAATTGGATAGTTTGCCGAAGCGCCTGCTGGTGTTGGGGGGCGGACCGATCGGTTGTGAGCTGGCGCAGGCCTTTGCACGCTTGGGCAGCCAGGTGACGCAAGTGCAGCGTAATGCACACCTGATGCCGCGTGAAGACGAAGAAGCCAGCGCTCTGGTAATGCAGCGATTTCGGGATGAAGGGATCGATCTGCGCCTGAATACCCAGGCATTGCGTTTTGAGTGGCAAGGAGATCAGCCGGTGTTGATCGCCTCTTCATCCGAGGGTGAAGAGGCGCTGCCGTTTGATCGTGTCCTGCTGGCGCTGGGGCGCACGGCCAACATCAGCGGCTTCGGGTTGGAGGCGCTGGGTATTGAGGCTAGAAACAATGGCACACTCGACAGCAATGGGCTGCTGCAGACACGCTATCCTAATATCTATGTTGTGGGTGATGTCACCGGCCCTTATCAGTTTACCCATGTGGCCGCTCATCAGGCCTGGTATGCGTCGGTAAATGCGCTGTTCAGTGGCTTCAAATCCTTCAAGGTGGATTACCGTGTCATCCCCTGGGCGACCTTCACTGATCCAGAGGTGGCGCGTGTCGGTCTGAATGAGCAGGAAGCGAAGGCGAAAGGGATCGCTTACGAAGTGACTCGTTTCGGAATAGACGATCTGGACCGGGCGATCGCCGATGGTGAGGCCTATGGCTTCGTCAAGGTGCTGACCGAACCGGGCAAGGATCGTATTCTGGGCGTGACACTGGTCGGGAACCACAGTGGTGATCTGATTGCTGAATATGTGTTGGCGATGAAGCACGGCATCGGATTGAACAAATTGCTGGGAACGATCCATATCTACCCAACAATGGCCGAGGTAAATAAATATGCGGCCGGGGAGTGGAAAAGAGCACATGTGCCGCATCGGGTGCTGGCTTGGGTGGAACGTTTTCATCACTGGCGATTGGGTTAAATGCAAATGATAGCTGAGTGGGTTATCAGGTTGGGTGCGTTTCTGGGTATCTTTGCCATTTGTGCCGTTGTGGAGTGGTGGCGCCCGAAACGGACCTGGCGCTATGCCAGAGTACGTCGCTGGGGAATCAATCTGGGTATTACACTGCTGAATGGCCTGCTGGCTCGCCTGACCATTGGTGCCGTGGCAGTCACTGCGGCGATCTGGGCACAGCAGCATCAATGGGGTGTGTTGCATCAGCTCCCGGTGCCTGAGCCACTGCTCTGGCTGATTGGCTTGCTGTTGCTGGATTTGGCGATCTGGCTGCAGCACTTGGCAACACACCATATCCCCTTACTGTGGCGTCTGCATCGCATGCACCACACCGATCTTGAGCTGGATGTCACGACTGGCCTGCGTTTTCATCCGATTGAGATAGGCCTGTCGCTGTTATACAAAGCATTGATCGTGCTGCTGTTCGGTATCGATCCTTGGGTGGTGATAGCGTTTGAGGTGATCCTGAATGCCTTTGCGATCTTTACCCATGCCAATATCCGACTGCCATCAGCACTGGACAGACGGCTGCGCATACTGCTGGTAACGCCGGATATGCACCGAGCGCATCATTCGATCCATCCTGATGAAACCAACAGCAACTTCGGGTTCTTTCTATCGATCTGGGACAAACTGTTTCGTACCTATACGGTGCAGCCGCGTGATGGACATCTGCAGATGACGATAGGTTTGAAGGAGTTTCGGGATGAGGCGCGTCTGAACTTTATGGATCTGATCAAGATACCTCTGGCACCCTTATCACCCCTGCAACCCGACATTAGCGATGAAAGCGAGGCCAGAGATGGCTGAGCCGCGTTTATCGATCATTATTCCGGTTCTGAATGAGGCTGCGATGATCCAGACGCAGTTGAATCGGCTGCAACCACTGCGGGAACATGCCGAGCTGATTCTGGTGGATGGTGGCAGTCAGGACGGTACTCTGGAGCATGCCGGCCCCCTCGTGGATATTGTGCTGCAATGCGCGCCGGGGCGAGCAACACAGATGAATCTGGGTGCAGCGCATGCCCGTACTGATCGGTTGCTGTTCCTGCATCTGGATACGCAGCTCGAGCTGGTAGCGCTGCAGGCGTTGTTGATCCGCTGGCCAGACTCATCTCGTGTCTGGGGGCGTTATGATGTGAACATTTCCGGATCACATCCGATGCTCAGGGTGGTGGCTTGGATGATTAATCTGCGTTCGCGTCTGAGCGGTATTGCGACTGGCGATCAGGCGCTCTTTGTCAGCCGCGGGCTGTTTGAATCGGTTGGGGGCTTTCCCGAGCAACCGCTGATGGAGGATATCGAGATCAGTTGCCGTCTGGGCTCGCTGCAACGCCCTCTGTGCCTGCGCGCGCGCGTCACCACTTCCGGGCGGCGCTGGCAGGAGAAGGGGCTCTGGCGCACCATCTTGCTGATGTGGTCTTTGCGCTTTGCCTATTGGCGTGGTGTGTCGGCCGAAGCCTTGGCTGTGCGCTATGGCTATCGTATGCCAGAAGGGAATCAGTCTGGAAGTCAGTACGAGGAGACGTGCAAATGACCGCTTTGGCGATCTTTGCCAAGGCACCTGTACCAGGGCAGTGCAAAACACGGCTGATGCCGCTGATGAGTGCCGAGGCAGCGGCGGGCGTACATCAGCAACTGGTGCTGCGAACATTGAATACAGCACTCGAGAGCCAACTGTCGCCGGTTCAACTCTGGTGCGCCGGCGACAGGGATCACCCGTTTCTGATTGAGATCAGCCGTCGCTTTGGTGTCGAGCGGTTTCAGCAGCAGGGGAGTGATCTTGGCGAAAGGATCATTCATCTGTTCAACACGCATCAGACGCCTCTGCTGCTGATCGGCAGCGACTGCCCGGTGCTGACACCTGAACTGTTGCAGCGCTGTGCTGCTGAACTGAAGACGCATGACGCAGTGTTTCTGCCTGCAGAAGATGGAGGTTATGCACTGGTTGGCCTGAATCAACCTCAACCTGAGCTGTTTCGCGGCGTCGAATGGGGTAGTGGTCGGGTGATGACCCAGACGCGTGAGCATCTGCAGAGGCTTCAGTTGAGCTGGTCCGAACTCGAACAGGTTTGGGACGTGGACAGGCCGGAAGATTATCAGCGAGCGCGACAGATGCTGGAGTCCTTTCCCGTTCTGGCACTGGTACCACGAATCAAAGCATAAAAACCGTATCTCAACTACGCAAAAATGAATATATGACGTAAAGTTGGTTGAGATCCCTTTATAACATGCAATGTGGTGGGGCAGTGACAGACAGTCAGGACAATGAGTCGTATGAAAAGCGCCTTGAGGCAGTAAGACCAAGGCTGTTGGCGTTTGCGAGATTGCAGTTGAGTGATCAGTATGCGGCCGAGGATCTGGTTCAGGATGCTCTGCTGGCAGCTTATCAGTCTCTGGACAGATTCAGAGGGCAGGCAAAATTCGAAACCTGGGTGTTCGGTATTCTGCGGCACAAATTGCTGGATGAGATACGCAGCCGTGCGAAAGCAAGAACCATCAGTCTGGAGCAGGAGGATTACCCCGATATCGAACATTTTTTTGCTGCCAATGATATGTGGGAGCCTACCGAGATCCCCCAGCCCTGGCATGATCCTGAGCAGGCGCTGGAGAAAGATCATTTCTGGCAGGTGTTTGATATCTGCGTATTTCATTTGCCGACGAACACGGCTCGGGTTTTTACCCTGCGTGAATTGCTGGGCATGGATACGGATGAGATCTGCGACAGCCTGGGAATATCGGAGCAGAACTGCTGGGTGATACTGCACAGGGCGCGCTTGAAACTGCGTGCCTGCCTTGAAAAAAGCTGGTTCCTGAATGAGGAGGCTTCCTGATGATGTCCTGTCGACACTCCACCGAGCTGATGTCACAGAAGATTGATCGCCCACTGTCGATCAAAGAGTGGCTCTGGCTCAAAGGACACCTGTTGATGTGCTTTCGGTGTCGACGTTGTGATCAGCAACTCGATTTTATTCATCGGGCATGTCAGCATCGAAGAGAGGAGGAGTGATTCCTCTATGCACCTCCATCAGGTTGGTCATGGCATCTAAATTAGCTTACTCTGTTTTTAACTATGCTGAACTTGTAGATGTGTAGTGCCTGATACCCTTGTGGACAGAACCTCAAAGGCACCCTAAACTGCAAGCAAGGGCATTTCATCCAGCAAAAACAGAAGTATGCTTATGAAATTAAAAACGCTGTCTAGGTTTGCTGTACTTTTATCACTGCTGTTAACGGGGTTGCCTGCGGTTGCGGATGATAGTTTTCCGTCGCAGCCATTGACGATGCTGATCGGGTTCAACCCCGGTGGCAGCACAGATGTGCAAGGGCGTGTTCTGGCCGAAGTGCTGGCTGAGCAACTGGGCCAGCCGGTCAATATCATTCATCATCCGGGTGCCGGTGGCGGCGCGGCAGCTGCGATGCTGGCCAGCAGTACCGATCAGGGTTATATCTTTCAGTATGGCCTCTCTCTGCCGTTCACCTTCGCCCCGCTGGCCTCACCTGCCTCCTATGAGTTGAACAGTTTCCGCTATGTGGCGGGTATCACGCTGGACCAGGCAGCGATAGTCACCGGACCGGATAAACCCTTTAAAACCTGGCAGGAGTTGATCGACCATGCCAAGGCAAATCCAGGCCTGATTTACGCCACGCAGAATATTCAGGATCGTTTCATTATTAACCGCATTGCCAAACTTGAAGGGCTGACGTTACGTATTGTCCCGACAACCGGCGGTGCAGGAATGGCTCCACTGATCGTATCAGGTGATGCTGATTTTGCTTTCAGTGGTGGTACGCACAGCGCCTATACCGACTCGGGACAGATGCATGTTCTGGCGAGCCTGGCAGATGAGCGTCTGGTCTATTATCCGGAAGCACCGACCTTGCGCGAGCTGGGTTATGATGTCAGTATGCACGCCGTTCGCGTGGTCGCCGTTCCTGCAGATACTCCTGATGATCATGTCAAAGTGCTGGCTGAAGCGCTTGAAGCCGTTACCCGTGATCCTCGGTTTATTCAGGTGACCGAAGAGAGGATCAAAATGCCGGTTGTATTCATGAACAGTGATGAGCTGGATGCACTGTTTACCAGTCAGGTCGAAGAGTACAAACAGTTGGTAGAAGACTCGAATGAGTAGGGTTTTCCTGTCATGCATCGGGTGTTATTGTCGCTGAAGACAACATGTACAAGGCCAGAAGTGGCAAAGAGGTCAAGGCTGGATGCAGTCAAACTCGCTATCAGCGGACAAAAAACCAAATGGACGAGGAAAATGGGAACTTAAGTTTGCAACACGGATAGCCTTGATCTTTGGATTTCTTGGGTTCATGGCGCTGGTTGTATCCATGGCCTATTCTGTTCGTACTGCCGAAATAAGCCTGCAATCTGAAATCGAAAACAGCCTGTTTCAGCGCCATCGTACGGCGCAGACGATTCTTGAAAACAGACTCAATCTCCTCGAAGTGTATCTCCACACAGCTGCATCCAACCGCATTTTTACCTCTCTGGCAGGCCAGGATACCGAATTTGACACGGTTGCTGAGGACATGATTTTCATGTTCCAGGACTCAGCCATGGGTGCGATTCTGGATGTTTTTTTCCTGCTGGATCATTCAGGCAATCTTGTCATGGATGCAGGGCTTCCTCTTTATAATATCAAACCGATTCTGGCGTCGTTGCGCTCTCCGGTCCACTACACCAACACCTGGCATATCGTGACCAGTGATGATCTCACGCTGATGCTGAAAGCGATTCCAATTTTCGATCCGGCTACCATCCAGTTACGTGGTTATATGTTCACTGGCCTTGCTATCGGACAGAACCGCTCCTTTCTGCGTACCTTGACTGATCGGGCCGATCTGGACTATCTGGCAATCGGCTCTGAAAACAGGGTCAAGATAAGCTACAGCAAAATTGAAACCGGTATCACTTCCTCGCATGAACCGGAGGAACTGTCGCAGCTGCGATTTCAGGATGGGGTCTACCTGATGCGCAAACAGATGACGCTGAATAATACTCCCTACCCTTTATGGATAGAATTTGGCGTTTCCGAGTCCCGTTTTGTTTCGGCCACCGATAACTACTGGCAATCATTTTTTCTGCTATCCGGCGGTTTTCTGTTTCTGCTTTTTGTTGCCGCCTGGTTGCTCCATCTGAGCCATGATCAGGCTATTGGTAAACTGATCAAGTATATTCAGGCGATTCAGCAGGGTTCCCGCGGCGCTCACTTCACAACTACAGGTGTATATGAATACAACCAGGTAGGAGAGGCGATGCAGCGTATGGTTGAGGATCTCAATATCGCTGCCACTGTATTTGAATCTGCCGAAGGGATGATGGTCACCGATAAGGATAAAATCATTCTGCGCGTCAATCAGGCTTTTACTGATATCACAGGCTTCAATCCAGATGATGTTGTGGGGCATCATCTGGAAATCATTCGTTCGAAAAAACATGATCAACTGTTTTACGAGAGCCTGAACGAAGCACTGGATGAGGATGGCGCCTGGCAGGGTGAAATGTGGAATGTGCGCAAAAATGGCGAAGAGTATCTGCAGTGGACCAGTATTTCGGCGGTGATGAACGATACCGAAGACAGTATCATCAACTATGTCGTGACACTGGTTGATGTGACCCAGCGAAAGGCAGCCGAAACCAAGATCAAACAGTTGGCCTTCTATGATCAACTGACCAACCTGCCCAATCGCCAGTTGTTGATGGAACGACTGATCAAAGCCCTGTTGAGCAGTTCACGCAATGAACATTACGGTGCGATTTTGTATATCGATCTGGATGACTTCAAAACGCTGAATGACACCCGGGGTCATGATATGGGTGATCGTCTGCTGAAGATGGTAGCTGAAAGGCTGTCTGAGTGTGTAAGGCGCAATGATACCGTGTCACGAATCGGGGGCGATGAGTTTATCATCCTGCTTGAAGACCTCGGCAAAAATCAGGAATCAGCGTCGAAGCAGGCGGATGCTCTGAGTAGAAAACTGTTGGAAACACTGGCGCGACCTTACAGCTTCGAAGATCTGGAGCATTTCAGTACGCTCAGTATCGGAATCACCCTGTTTCATGGTGAGAATGAGAGTGTGGATGAGCTGCTCAAACAGGCAGACCTGGCGATGTATCAGGCGAAGGCGTGCGGTCGCAACACCCATCGTTTCTTCAATCCGGATATGCAAGCCAAGGTGCTGGAGCATGCCGCACTGGCTAATGATATCAGGCAGGGAATGGTGAAAGATGAGTTTGTCCTCTATTTTCAGCCTCAGGTTAACCACAGGGATCAATTGATAGGAGCCGAAGTGCTGCTGCGATGGACTCATCCGGAGAAAGGGATGATTTCGCCGGTCGACTTTATTCCCGTCGCTGAGGATACAGGCTTGATACTGCCGTTGGGTGAGTGGGTTATCGACAATGCCTGCAAGGAGCTGGCACGTTGGTCGGCGCACCCGGAATCGCAGCATTTGATTCTGGCCGTGAATATCAGCGCCAAGCAGTTTCATCAGGCAAATTTTGTTGAATTGGTACTCAGTTCAATCCGGCGATACGGCACCAACCCGGCGCGCTTGAAGCTGGAAATCACCGAAAGCATGCTGCTGGAAGACCTGGACGATACCATCAAGAAAATGACACAGTTGCAGGTGCATGGTGTGAGCTTTGCGCTGGATGATTTCGGCACGGGGTATTCATCCTTGTCATATCTCAAGCGTCTGCCGCTGGATCAGCTCAAGATCGATAAGTCCTTCGTGCGCGATCTGCTGACCGATACGCATGATGCTGATATAGCGCGCACCATCGTTTCACTGGCCAAGAGCATGAACCTTTCGGTCATCGCCGAAGGGGTGGAGACCGAAGAGCAGCGAAGCCGCCTGGCCAGCTATGGTTGTCTTGCCTATCAGGGGTACTTGTTCGGGCGTCCCGTGCCGATTGAAAAACTCGTGCTGGTACGTCACAGCTTCTCCGGTCTGGAGTAAACATTCTCCTCATTATTGAGGTAAGTCAATGTTTTATCTGAAAATATCTCTTCACAAATCATTCCGCAGGAAAAGTTCTATACTTAAACAATGAGTTCTTGAATTTTTTGCCAGCACATGTGATGTTGTAGGCATAACAATTAAATGGAATATCGTCATTGATGACTGTATCCAATGTCAAAACCTCCTCGAAACGGGAGGGGTCTCCCTCTGAACTGCTGGATGATCAGGTTCTGCTTCGACAGCAGACAATCATCGAAGCAGCCAACCAGATGATTGCCACTATTGCGGCCGATCAGCAATTGATTTATCTGAATACTTTTGGTCGGCAGTTGCTGGGGGTCGCCCAGGATCATGATCTGCTGGCGCAGCCCTTGTATGTTCACGACTTTCACCTACCTGCCACCTACTCGTATCTGAATGAAGAGGTTTTTCCGAAGCTCAAGATCAGCGCGGGGCGCTGGGACGGCGAGCTTGAACTCAAGAATCTACAAGGTGAACTGATTCCTTCGCATATGACCATCGTTGCGCATCTTGATGCTCAGGGAGAGGTCGCCTGGATTACCGGGATAGCCAAAGACCTGAGGTTGCGCAGGCAGTATGAAGCGCAGCAGAGGCTGGCACTGCGTGTGTTCGATAACACCATTGAGGGCATCATGGTGACGGATGCACAGGCGCGTATTCTTCAGGTCAATCAGGCCTTTGTGGAGATTACCGGTTTCACTGAGGAGGAGGTGCTGGGTCGAACACCAAAAATGCTGCGTTCAGAACACCATGATGAGTATTTTTATGATGCGATGTGGGATCAGGTGGAGGTGGAAGGGCGCTGGCAGGGCGAGATCTGGAATCGGCGCAAGGATGGCGGTGTCTTTCTGCAGTGGCTGTCGATCAACTGCCTGAAAGATCCACAGGGTAAAACTCAGTATTATGTATCGGTGTTTCATGATCTGACTGAGATGAGAGCCAAGGAAGCCGAGATCAGCCACCTTTCCAGTCATGATCCGCTGACGGGGCTGGGCAATCGGCATCTGCTGAACGAGCGAATGCAGCACGCCATTCGTCAGGCGCGCCGTCAGCACAGTCGTCTGGCCTTGATGGCGATAGACCTGGGTGAGATACAGCTGATCAATGAAAGCCTGGGACATGTCGCCTGTGATCGTCTGATTCAGAGTCAGGGAAAAAAACTGGCCATGATGATGGAGGACTCCGTAACTGTTGTACGCTTCGGTGCGGATGAGTTTACCGTGTTGATAGAAGATGTCATGGATCCATACAGCATCAGTCAGCTGGCGCAGAAGGTGAGGAAATCATTACAGGAAGCGGTTGAAGTAGATGGCCATCGTGTTCGCCTGAGTCCATCGTTGGGCATTGCCTTTTACCCGGAAGATGCTGCAGATGAAGGCGCACTGCTGCGTAATGCCCAGGTCGCATTGAATCAGGCCAAACAATCGGGCCGTGATACTTTTCGGTTCTATGATCAGAATATGGGTCAGGAAGCACGCGAACGCTTGATGCTGGAGCAGGCGCTGCGTGATGCGATCACTCAGAATGCGCTGGAGCTGCACTATCAGCCCAAGGTATCCCTCAATACGGGCGCCATTTATGGTGCAGAAGCTTTGCTGCGCTGGAACCATCCCATGCTTGGCAGTATTTCACCAGCGGTGTTCATCCCCATTGCGGAAGTGTCCGGTTTGATTGTGGAGATCGGCTACTGGGTGTTTCGTGATGTCTGCCGACAACTGTCACTCTGGCGAGAACAGGGGCTCAAGCTGCCGCGTATTGCCGTTAATATGTCGGTACAGCAACTGGAACGCGAAGATCTGCTGCAGCAGTTGCTCAGCTCGCTACAGGCACATCATTTGCCTGTAGATGCGTTGGAGCTTGAAATCACCGAAACCGGTTTGATGAAAAGCGAGGGTCGTGCCCTCAGTTGTGTCCAGGCCCTTTCGGCAGAGGGCTTCAGGCTGGCACTGGATGATTTCGGTACCGGTTATTCCAGCCTTTCCTACTTGAGGCGTTTGCCGCTGTCTACGCTCAAGATCGATCGATCATTCATTTCCGATATGCAGTCGGACCGTGTGGCACTGAGTATTGTCAAAACCATTATCCAGCTTTCACGGGATCTCGGGCTGGATGTGGTTGCTGAAGGAGTGGAATTGAGTGAGCAGGCTGACCAGTTGCGTGACATGGGTTGTGATCTTGTGCAGGGTTTCTTTTTTTACCGTCCAATGAGTGCCGGTCAGTTTCAGGAGTTGCTGCTGCCTCTGGATGAGACGATCGAACATTAAGGTTCAGATCTGCATCTGACGCCGCTACTTTCATCCCCCTCTGGTCTCTCTTCCTCATTTAAACACTCTCTGGCATGACGGGAAATTTGCATGCGCTGCTACACTTAAGGTAATCCGATAAACATAACAAGTGGTCGTGTACTGGATTGGTAACACTGCCAGGATAGTTGGAGACTGGACATGACAGCGACCGTGCTTATTACAGGGTGTGGAAGAGGTATCGGGCTGGAGCTGGCGTATCAATATGCACGTGATGGTTGGCAGGTACATGCCTGTGCACGGGATCTGGAAAGGGCGGAAGCTTTACGAGCCCTGGCGGCGGGCTACCCTGAGCAGGTCAGCCTTCACGCACTGGATATTACACGTGATGGCCAGATCACGGCCTTGAACCGTGTGCTGGGTGATACTGTACTGGATCTGCTGATCAACAATGCCGGATGCTACGGGCCTCATGGGGTGCAGTTCACGCATCTGGACAGAGAAATCTGGCGCCAGGTGCTGGAGGTGAATACGCTATCACCCCTGATGCTGACTCAGGCTCTGCTGCCGCGTGTAGCAGCCGGCAAAGTCAGAACCATCGCGTTTCTCAGCAGTAAGGTTGGCAGTATTACCGACAATCAATCAGGGGGGAGTTACTACTATCGCAGCTCCAAAACTGCGTTGAATCAGGCGGTTAAAAGCCTTTCTATGGATTATCATGGTTCGGGATTGAAGTTTGTGATGCTGCATCCAGGCTGGGTGCAAACCGATATGGGAGGGCCCAATGCACTGATATCCCCTGAGGAGAGTGTGACAGGGCTCAGGCAGGTGATTGCCAACCTGACACCGGAGCAGTCAGGCAGTTTTCTGAATTATGATGGCAGTGAAATTCCCTGGTGACGCAAGGATTTAAGAGCCCCTTGCAACCAGCGAGTTAACAGGTTGCAAGAGGCAAGGAAGGGGAGGGCGCTCAGACCAGTCCGTGGCTGATACTGTAAACCAGATAGCTGGTATAACCGGCATAGGTCAGCAACAGGGCACCACCTTCAAAACGATTGATCCTGCCTTTGCCCGGCCCTTTAAAACCGTAACCTGTAATGAACAATGACAGTGTCAGTGCCGCCATGACTGGCCAGTCTCGATAAAGGACTTCAGGAGGCACACTCAGCGGATGAATCACACCAGCAATACCCACTACAGCGAGTGTATTGAAAAGGTTTGAGCCGAGCACATTACCCAGTGCCAGATCATGCTCACCCTTCCTGACTGCGACCAATGCGGCTGCCAGCTCTGGCAAAGAGGTGCCGACAGCAACAATAGTCAGGCCAATGATCAGGTCGCTGACACCAAGTGCGGTTGCGATATCAACCGCCCCCCAGACCAGCATACGCGAACTGATCACCAATACGACCAGACCGATCAGCAGCCACATGATGGCGGTCTTGAGCGGCATGGGGTCATCTTTCAGCTCGGCGGCAATTTCGGTACTCAGAATATCCTTATGCTGCCTCATACTGGTACGAATCGTCCAGACTATCACACCGGCGAATACCAGAAGCATCAGGCCTGCATCCACCCGAGATATCTGACCATTCAACAGCAGAAGGCCGGAGATCAGCGTGACACCGCACAACAGTGGCAGCTCCTGACGCAACACACCGGATTTAACTGCGATGGGGCTGATCAATGCTGTCAGACCCAGAATAATACCAATATTGGCGATGTTAGAACCGTAGCCATTGCCCAGTGCCAACCCCGGATTTCCCTGATAAGCGGCTATGGCCGAGATAAACATCTCGGGTGCCGAGGTGCCAAAACCGATGATCACCATACCAATCAACAAAGGCGGCATGCCCGCATACTGCGCTGTAGCGGCCGCACCATCCACAAAACGGTCGGCACTCCATACCAGTAAACCCAGCCCGACAATAATCGCCAGTACCGCGAGTAACATGTTCAAACTCCCTGCAAAATCAAAATTGACCCGTTGGCGGGTGAACTGTGCCACTCGAAGAGAGATCGCGTGAGTGGCGGATGAAAAACATCGGCCATGCTATCAGGAAATGATCTGTTTGCCTGCACAATTGCAGGCTGGAAGTGAAATATTTCCATCGTCTTAATTAGCAGCTTCAGCACCCGGAGCTGGCAGTGCCAGCGCAATCAATGCCGCGATCAGAATAAAAGCGGCAGACACCCAAAGGCAGGCAATCAGCCCGGATGTCTGAAACAGCCAGCCAGACAACAAAGTACCAACAAGGCGCCCCATCGCATTGGCCATATAGT
This sequence comes from Nitrincola salilacus, assembly GCF_046271865.1. NCBI lineage: Bacteria > Pseudomonadati > Pseudomonadota > Gammaproteobacteria > Oceanospirillales > Oceanospirillaceae > Nitrincola > Nitrincola salilacus. The sequence goes on along the minus strand of NZ_CP176580.1, from coordinate 3,426,038 downwards.
AAAAGCCGACATCCAGAGAAACACCCTCACCACGCGCAAAACTGACAATCAGATAACTGTGCAACGATGAGTTGATGGCAAACAGCGCACCAAATATAAACAAGCCGACAATCAGCGTCATCCCGGCCGACAGCTCCAGCATCAAAGCTATGGCTATCAGCGCTGGAATGACGCACAGGGCAAGCCCCCAGCCAACGACGGACGCACGCCCAGGAACCTGATTGCGTTGCTTACCGGTCAGTTTTGGCGCTTGTGACTGGATAATGCCATACACAATGATCCAACTGGCCATGAACGCACCGACTTCGCGAAAATCCCAGCCCAGTGCAGAGCTCAGAAACACCGGCAACGCCACGACAAACCAGACATCACGTGCACCGAAAAGGAAAAAACGCGCCGCAGAGAGATAATTGACGGCACGGCTCTTGGACAGTATCTCGCTGAACTTCGGCTTGGATTTCATCCGCCCCATATCATTTTTCAGCAACAGAAGAGAAGCGATCCATACCAGCGCCAGTACGCTGGCCATCGCGACCACAGCACCTGAAAAGCCCAACCAGACCAGCAGCAGGGCGCCCAAAAAGAAGCCGATGCCCTTCAGTGCATTTTTGGAGCCGGTCAGCAGGGCAACCCAGTGATAGAGAGTGCTCTGCTCATTGGCGGGTACCAGAAGCTTGATCGCGCTCTTGGCGCTCATCTTGTTCAGATCCTTGGCGATACCCGACAGCGCCTGCGCCGCCATCACCCAGACCAGCGTTAACCAACTCTCGGGCACCGCGAGCATCAGCAACGCGATCACCTGCAGGGCCAGCCCGATATTCATGGTGCGATTCAGTCCGAGCCGCGCTCCGAGCCAGCCGCCAACCAGATTGGTCACCACCCCGAAAAACTCATAAAACAGAAACAGCATGGCGATCTGCAGCGGTGCATAACCCAATTGGTGGAAATAGAGCACCACCAGCATGCGCAAGGCACCGTCGGTCAGCGTGAAGGCCCAGTAATTACCGGTAACAACCAGATACTGGCGAACGCCTGGGCTCAATCCTGCAAGCATGGTTTAGCCCTGCTGATCCGACAGACCGACCTTCAGGGCCAGCTCTGCCGTGCGGTTGGCATAACCCCACTCATTGTCATACCAGGCGTAGATCTTCACCTGCGTGCCGTTGATCACCATGGTGGACAGGGCATCGATGATGCTGGAGCGTGGATCCGTGCGGTAATCGATCGAGACCAGCGGGCGCTCCTCGTAGCCGAGAATGCCTGCCAGCTCACCTTCGGCGGCGGCTTTCAGCAGAGCATTCACCGCCTCGGGTGTGGTGGCTTTTTCAACTTCAAATACGCAGTCGGTCAGCGATGCATTCGCCAGTGGCACACGCACGGCATGACCATTAATGCGGCCCTTCAGCTCAGGAAATATCTCGATGATCGCCGTGGCAGATCCGGTTGAAGTCGGGATCAGACTCATGCCACAGGCACGGGCGCGGCGCAGATCCTTGTGTGGTGCATCCAGAATTGTCTGAGTGTTGGTCAGATCATGGATGGTGGTCATACTGGCGTGGCGAATACCCAGATGCTCATGGATCACCTTCACGACTGGCGCAAGGCAGTTAGTGGTGCAGGAGGCGGCCGTCACAATCGGATGCAGAGCCGGATCATACAGATGATCATTCACACCCATCACCACATTCAGAACGCTCGGCTCCTTCACCGGTGCCGACACAACAACGCGCTTGACGCGCTGATCCAGATAATCCTGCAGCGCCTCGGTTGTTTTCATCTTGCCGGAACACTCAATCACCAGATCACAGTTGGACCAGTCCGTATCGGCAATCGCTTTATTGCGCGACACATTGATCGACTTGCCATCGAGGACCATCTCATCACCCTGCGCGGTAGCCTCATGCGTCCAGCGGCCATGCACGGAATCAAAGTTAAGTAGATGTGCCAACGTATGAGCATCAGCACCTGGATCGTTGATCTGAACAAATTCAAACTCCGGCCAGTTCCAGGCAGCGCGCAGTGCCAGCCGTCCGATACGTCCGAAACCATTGATTCCGACTTTGATGGTCATGGGTTTTATCTCCCGTTACTGCACGTAAAGTGCACAAGTTATGACATGAGTATGACAAACAGATGATGCTGCTGCATCGCTGACTAATATCAGGAACAGAGCGGCAGGCCGCTGGATTCCCTGAACTGCTTCAGTGTGTTTAGCCCAGCGACGAGATCGCTCTGGTTAGCCTGCTTGAGTTGCGCCAGTACCGCGGCTGTCCACTCAGGCAGTTGAGGATTGATACGATAGTAAACCCACTGACCACGACGCTCATCCCGCAGCAGACCACAGTTGCGCAACAGCGCCAGATGGCGTGAAATCTTCGGCTGCGACTCTTTCAGCACAGCCATCAACTCACAGACGCAAAGCTCTTTCTCGACCGTCAGCAAGGCTGTGATACGCAAGCGAGTGTTATCTGACAGGCATTTGAAAAATACAACGGGATTCATCTTCTGATCAGTTCCATATCGGTGTTGGATTGATATGTGGATATGCATATTTAATCCTTTATGCACACCAAATTGCAACTTACTCTTGTGCTTTGTAGCGAGTTTGATAGAATGCGCAGCCTCAATTGCGGCGTTCGCGGCAAGTGATGGAACGGTCAGGTGTCCGAGTGGCTGAAGGAGCACGCCTGGAAAGTGTGTGTACGGCAACGTACCGAGGGTTCGAATCCCTCCCTGACCGCCAATTCTATTAAAATCAATGGCTTAGATAGGGTTTTCGCTTCAAATCCAGTAATTCTGAGGGTCTGACACTTAGGTCTGACACTTCAGTAGGAGTTTGAGATGGCAGCCACCATTCCATACACTTATCGAAGCACAGGTGGAACCTACTACCTTCGCTACGTATTCCCTACCTCAATTCGTCAGATTTTCCCCCGTCTCGGGCGTGAGCTACGCTACTCCCTGAGGTCCAAACATGGGCCTGAAGCCAGGCAGAATGCATTTTGTCAGATTTATCTGATCAATCAGGCCATGCTGCGTTTGACTGAATATGCTGAAAAGCTCAAGTCAGGCTTTGATATGAGCTTTATGGTTTATATTTCCGGCGGGGAAGAGCCTGAAAAACCAATTCAGAGCGACACATGCCCAACATCTCGTCTTCAGCAAATTTCAAAGGCTGAGTGCTATGCGTATTCTGGCCCAAAGTGAACACCTATTCAGGTTTAAAATGACCACCTATTCTGGTGCGTGAGCTTTGACATGATCCGAAAGTGTTTATCGTGCCTTGATGGTTAGGGGGAGTAGCCTCTTCGGAGGCGATCTTGAAAAAGCTGTTGGTTTCGCCAGGAAAGAGGTGTCATAACAATGTACGCGAATAGCGCCAATCAAAATGATTGCTCAAACTGCGCAGATACCATAAGGCAATTTTTCGTATCAGGCAGCATATGTAATCAATATACGAAGAAATGCAGTGAGTCCCTGCTACACCAGCCCTACACTCAGAGAGAACAGCAGTTTATGTTTGTCCTACCACTGTTCTGCTGGTAAAAAGGAGTACTAGGCTACCTAGAGTTGGTGTTATCGGAGTGGCGATTGGTTACGCAAGCAAGAGCGACTCTGGAATCTGGAAGTGAAAAAATAGCTAAACAAGGTGGCATGCAACAATGAAAGCGACAGAAGCCAAACTGCTCGACTTCCTGAAGAAATCTCCTCAGTTCGTGATTCCTATTTACCAACGTACATACTCCTGGACTGAACAGCAATGTCGTCAGCTTTGGGATGACATTATTCGTGTCGGTACCAGCGATGACATTTCAGCACACTTCATTGGCTCAGTGGTGTATATCGAGAAAGGGTTGTATCAGGTGTCAAGCCAATCACCGCTGCTGGTTATTGACGGCCAGCAGCGTCTGACCACAGCGATGCTAATACTGGAGGCATTGTCACGGCATTTAGGTGACAGAGAGCCTCTTGAGGGTTTTTCGGCAAAAAAACTGCGAAATTACTACTTACTTAATCCCTTGGAAGATGGGGAGAGGGCCTACAAGCTACTTTTGACGCAAACGGACAAGGACAGCTTGTTAGCATTGGTTACTCAGAAGCCGCTACCTGCTGATGGCTCATTACGCATCAAAGAGAATTTTGAGTTTTTTAATGATCAGATTGGCCAGTTAGGTGGTGCGCTTGAACCTCTATGCAGAGGGCTTTCAATGTTAATCATTGTTGATATTGCGCTGAGTAGGGATCAGGACAACCCGCAATTGATTTTCGAGAGCATGAACTCAACGGGGAAAGCACTAAGCCAAGCTGACCTGATCCGCAATTTTATCCTGATGGGACTGGAGCCTGAGCACCAGAGTCGACTATATCAGGATAATTGGCGCCCGATGGAAGTGGCATTCGGGCAGGAAGGTTACGGTGTTTACTTTGACAGCTTTATGCGCCATTACCTGACGGTTAAAACCGGTGATATTCCTCGTACTGATGAAGTTTATGAAGCCTTCAAGCAACATGCTCATCGCTCAGAGGTAGCAAGTGCCGGGGTAGATGCTCTGGTAGAGGAAATTCACTCTTTTGCTCGATACTTCTGTGCTATGGCACTGGGTAATGAGCCTGATAAACAACTGGCCATGGCCTTCAAGGACTTGCGCGAGCTGAAGGTTGATGTGGCTTATCCTTTTTTGTTGGAGCTTTATCGTGATTACCAACAGGATATTTTGTCACGAGATGATTTTAATAGCGCCATACGGCTGATTGAAGCTTATGTGTTCCGCCGTGCCATTTGTGCAATCCCTACGAATTCATTGAACAAAACCTTTGCCACCTTCCACAGAGCTCTACACAAAGATCGTTACCTTGAGAGTATTAAGGCTCATCTGCTCGGACTTCGATCTTACCGCCGCTTTCCAAACGATGAGGAATTCAAGCGTAACCTTGCAGAACGCGATCTGTACAACTTCCGCAGCCGCAGCTATTGGCTGCGCCGACTGGAAAACTTTGAGCGGAAAGAACGGGTGCCTGTGGATGAATACTCTATCGAGCACATCATGCCCCAGAACGAAAATCTTTCTGCACGGTGGCGTAACGAGCTGGGGGATGATTGGCAGAGAGTACATGAAACATGGCTGCATACACTTGGTAATCTAACATTGACAGGTTACAACTCGGAATACAGTGATCGCCCTTTTGCTGAAAAGCGAGATATGCCAGGCGGCTTCAAACAGAGCCCTTTACGATTGAATGAGGGTCTTGGCTACGTTGAGACCTGGAGTGAAGCAGCCATCAAAGCTCGTGCTGAAAGGCTGGCCAGCCTGGCTGTCAGTGTATGGTATTCGCCTTGGTTGCCTGGTGATGTGCTGGAAACCTACCGGGCTACTACAATCAAGCCGCAAGCCTATAATCTTGAAGATCATCATCAGTTAGCTGATGGTGCGCCTATGCGACCATTATTTGAGGAGCTTCGCAAAGAAGTCATTGCATTGGACCCCAGTGTGGTAGAGGAGGTGCTTAAGCTCTATGTCGCCTTTAAGGCGGAAACAAATTTTGTTGATGTGGTACCTCAAAAGTCGCGTCTGCGGTTGTCACTGAACCTACCTTTTCACGAACTGAACGATCCCAAGGGCATGGCCAAAGACGTGACTAATCTGGGGCGTTGGGGGAATGGTGATGTAGAAGTTGCTATCAGTGATGCTTCGGAGTTGCCCTATGTGATGGGTCTGATCCGGCAAGCTCTTGAGAAGCAGATGGGTGGGGATGGCTAGCAGTATCAATTGAGAATATCTTCGAGAGGTCCGGTTGCCACTCTGGAGAGGCTGGATGCTACATTAATCGTACTCAGAGAGATTTGCTAGGATGGCCATCGTACAAAAAACTCGACTATCTGGTTACATAGAGAAGATCAATGCTGGTAAAACTGTCAATTATGATGCGTTTGCAAAGCTACTGGAGGATGCAGGCTACTCAGACCGTGCGAGACGATCGCTATTTCGTGTTGAGCTGATCGGCGCCAATCGCTATCAGGTTGAGATTCTCGACCAAGCGGCATTCAGTGATCTCCAAAGCCGATTCGGACAACAACAGCTGACCGATCGTGCCAGCGCTGCGGTGGCGGGTAATAGTCACCGGATGGGTGTGAGCGGTGCATGTCTGTTGTTGCGTCGGAAGTCGATACCCCATCCACAGGTTGTGCTGTTCGAGGGGCAGCAATGGACCAGTCCGGTCAAGCCGGCAGAGCGGGCGCTGCTTGTGGAGAACCTCGAGAACTTCCTGGCACTTGAACAGACATTGGCCGTTCTGCCTGAGTGTGGTTGGAGCGTCACTGAACCGATCGACTTGTTGTATGCCGCTGGCAATCAAATAACCCATTCGATCCTCCAGCCGTTTTTAAGCCGGTACTCGGAACTGAGCTGCTTGTTCGATCCCGACCCAGGTGGCATTCACATGTTTAGGACGCTGTGTCGATCAATGCAGCAGCTTCCGGTGCGGTTTCTTTACCCGAACGATATTGAAGCGAGATTGACAGCCTCCAACCGGTTACTCAAGGCGAAAGAGCGAGAGGCCCTCGTGGATTACAGCGGTTTAAGCCCGGATGTGGATCGGCTGATTGCACTGATCCGTCTTACAAACCGAACCCTCGAGCAGGAAACTTACCTGTAACTGAAAGAGATTGAGCATGGATACGCTATATCAACAAATTGATACTTGTCCCGACCTGTACGCCATCCGGCAACTGGTCTTCGTCAACAGTGCTGCCTATGCCTACACCGAGATTCGTGTTGACCAGCATACAGCACTGTTTGGGCGCAATAATCTGGGTAAAACCTCAATGCTGAATGCCTTGAAGTTGTTTCTGCTAGCGGAAGAAAACTTCAAACGATGTGATCGCAAGTTTGGCTTCAGAAGCCGCACAGGTGATTTTTACAGCACCCAGGACAGTTTCAGCTACTACTTTCCGGAGCAAAACTCGTTCATCCTTCTGGAAGCTGAGAACCTCTATGGCCATTTCTGCATTCTGCTGCATCAGGGGCGCAAGGAGTTCAGCTATGCGCGAATCGTCGTGCCCTGTTCCTATGATGAGATTCGGCATCTGTTCTGGGATTTTGCGGCTGAATGCAATGAAGGCCTGGGGGCGCCGTTGGAAACGCTCTCGCTATCCTCAATCCAAAAGGCGTTACAGGCATTGGATGGTGAGGCTTTACATGACAGTCGCACCATTCGTGAGCGACTTTTTTCCCATCGTCCACTTAGCCGAGAAGAGGGACAGTTTTGTCTGTTGCCTCTCAAACAGGGCGGTACAGAGCGGGAGCTGGCGGCCTGGAAGCAACTGATCCATCTTGCCTTCGATATAGGGGCCAACGATAGTCGGACCTTACCCGATGCCCTGGCGACAATTATCGAAGGAGAGAAACAGCGCAAAGTGGATGAACTCAATGTCGATCTGAATCAAATTTTGCTCGATTATAATCAGTTACGGCAAGAGCGTGATGAGTTACAGCGGATTCGTAATGCGCAGGAAGATTGGGAGCGTTTCGATAGTTGTTATCGTCAGTATGAAGTTCAATCCCGTGAAGTAGGGCAGTTTTACGTTGACTTGAAAGCGGCGATTTCAAAGGAGCAGTCTGCCATTGAGCCACTGATTGAGACTGCAGCAAAGGAGCATACGTCTGCTCTGGAAGCCCTGGGAACTGCAAAAAAAGGATTCACCGACACAAGTGATCGCGCCAAGTACTTGGAAGGAAAACAGGAAGAGCGTGAGCGGCAGCTTAAAAAAACCGAGCATGCCGTTCAGCAGATCAGTGATATCCAGCGAGCACATCCCGACCTGGAGCTGGATGAGTTGCTGGTGAGGTTACAACAACAAGCAGCGCGTAAAGCCCAGTTCATCGCAGATCTTGAGGATGATGCTAAGCGCCAAAATCGCATGGAGCAGCTCAATCACAATCTGATCAGAGACCGTAAAGCCCGCGACCGGGTGAGAGATCAACTGGAACACCACAAACCCTCGGTGTTGGAACAACTGGATGCCCAGAGTGCCACTGTGTTGTATAGCCTCGCTCAAGACTTGGCAGAAACTACACCATCGTTGGATCAACATATTCGTGAGGTCATGCAGCAGTTCGCTCAGCTCTTTGAGGTGGACGTTGACACACTGGTTTTGTGTGGGGAGCCTATACCCAATATCACCGCAAGACCCTATAACCCGGAGCAGATCTGGCAAAATCATAAACAAAACTTGGCAAAACTGGAGCGTGAAATTCAAGAGCAGCAAGCTGAGTTTGACAACTTACGTGTCAGTATCAGTTTTACCCAGTCGGAGCAACGTGAACGCCTGAAATTAGAAAAAGCCGAGCTCAGTGCCCTCAGCACCAATATCGAACTCCTGAAGGCCAAGGATACACATCTTCAGCAGTACAATGAGGCGAAAGAGGCTCTGTCACAGCTCCAACAGCAGATCGTCGAAACCAGTAAAGACCAAGCGCTTTACAAAAAGCAATACGATGAAACGCTTGGTCGTGAGCAGCAAACGCGTCAATCACTGGAAGGGTTGAAAACACAAAAGCAGAAGTTAACCGCAGAGCTGGACCGCCTAGCACTCCTTCGTATCAATCACGGGGTGATTCGCGGCTGGGAGTCTCGCCTTCAGGCCTCGGCCCGCTCGATGCCCGAGAATGCGCTCAGCGTTTTGGATAAACAGTGTGGTGAGATTGGAAACCTTCAGGGCACTTTGAGGGATGCGCTGCAAAAGTTGTTAAGACAGCAACTTTTGGGCAGCGACGGTAGTGAAGCTTACCAGATGAGCTTCGATATGGCGCATGTGAAGGGTTTACGCCAGCAGTTCGAGCGGTTGTTCAGTTCGCTTGAAGGTCAGCGTATGGATTACGACAACCGTGTACGTGCGCACAATAAGCACACATCGATACAGATGGATACACTGCGGGATGCGGGTCAACAGATCAGGGGGTTTATAACTGAAATTAATCGTGAATTCAGTGCTTATAGTGTATCGAATCTTGAAGAAGTGCAGCTTGCCTGTGATCTGCATCCCCGTTTTCAACTCTTGCTGGATGATCTGGGCAAGATCAACCTGCACGGCGAAGAGCTGCATGATGAGCGCCTATATCAACGCTTGAATGATTTTTGCAGCGAGTTCTTCAGTGATGCTGGTCGTAATGGGATGGTGCTGCAGATGCATCAGTTGATTGAGAAGGTTCGGTATCGGTTCCGTCTTTCCGGGCAGGACCAGTTTACCGAGAATTCTCAGTCCAATGGCACCACCAGCATGGTAAACAGCTTATTGCTTTCGATACTGCTGAAGCGTTTGTTAGCCAGAGACGCGCGGATCTGCCTGCCACTGGTCATGGACGAAATGGCGTCTATCGATCACCAAAACTTGCAGACGGCGGTGGCCATTGCTGAGCAGCATGGATTTGTTCTGTTTGGCGCCAGCCCGGATATGTCCGCAGAAATTGTTCAGGCGGTAAACCATTACATCTACCTGGGTATGTTCAAAGCGACGGAACGCGCCTACAGCAAACAGCGTCGAGTGGTGTATCACGGAGCCTGTGAAGAGCTGCGCCCGCTATCAAAGAGAGGCGCTACGGTTGAGTTGGCTGAGACAGGCGTATGATAGTCTCCACTGAAAAAACATTGATTGCCATGATCGAACACAAGGAGGTGTTTCTCAGTCTGATAGACCATATTGATCACCATGGAGGTCCGGAAGAAATGCCGGTCCGGCAATATCATCAGTTAGTAAGAGCGATGCTTGATTGTCAGTCAGAGGTGGAACAGAAGCGCTTGCGTGCTATGTTCGACCTGGAGAATCTGCGCCGTGCTGACTTGGTGATCGAGGTGGATCGGAACCGCGCTGTCTTCGTTTTTGCGCCTTTTGTTATCGATATGTTTCGTCACTTCGATCGTCGTCGATTGCGTGAGCTCTCGAGTGCGCAACTGGAAGATCTGCGCCGACGGTTTTACGACAGCCTTGAGGCACTCAGGCTATGTACGCTGCAGCCTGGTGATCGGCAGTTCGATGAGCAGCTTGAACTGCTCCGGGTCCATATCCGTTATACACAGGCGAAGATGCGAGATAATGTAAACAGCTTGCAGGGGCAGGCTGAACGCCTTTCGGAGATGGTGGAGCAGATGGAACTGGGCAACCTGGAGCAAAATCGGCAGGCGAGCACAGCGCTGGAGCAGATCGATCAGATATACCGGCATCATGTACTGCCGACTCTGCAGTTTTTGAATGAGCGTGAATCACTCAAAGAAGGACAGCCAGCGCTTACCTCTCTACGCGATATAGCGGTATTGCTGCACCATGCGGGGTTGCCACAGCTCAGCCAGCAGGTTCGGTACGCGAGTGCCTCGATTCGTGCTCATGCGTCAGATGTTGAGAAAATCAGGCGGTCGCTGGAACGGTATGTGCGGCAAAATGCCCAGCAACGCTTGCAGTACAACGCGCTCGAGACGGCATTCAATGAACTGTTGCAAGCGGCAAGATCACTTCAAGACGGGAGTCTCAAGAATAACTTTCTTAGAAAGGATGACCCTGTTTTCCGGTTCGGGCACCTGTTTTCAGGGTTGCACGGTGTACGTTACGGCGCCCGTCTTGAGTGGCATGGATATGACCAACGACGTCATTTTGAAGAGTTCTTGCGCGTTAGGGTTGACCAGCTTCGTCAACAGGCCAGTACATCTCAAGTTGTTGAGCTGGATGCCGAGGCTGAGGACTTTGAGCGGCAACAGCAATATCGAAAAGAAACCATTCGGCAATTAATGAGGGAGTGGGTATCGCCCGAATCCTGTGCTGATCTACAGTTGGCCCTACACGACTATTTACAACAGGTGTTGCCAGATTATCAGTTAGTGGATGTATTAGAAGCGATGAAATGGTTTGTGAGTGAGAAGGATTTTCAAGTGATACCAGAGTTTCGTCAACGCGCGATTCAGCATGAAGGATTCGAACTGGTCTATTACGTCAGGGCACTGGAGCCGGTATATGCAAGTTGATCAACGCAGAAGTCGAGCGCTTTACGAGATGCTCATCAATGGGCAGGTTGTGAATGAATACATTTTCAAGGACAACGGGTTGACGCCAAACCCCCTGTACGAGGAGCTGATTTCAAACTTCGACCGTTATTATCGCGACCTTTATTCAAACATTGGGTTCGAACTGGTATTGCGGGATGGCTTTGCATACATACGTTCGATCGATCCCGATGACGCGCAAAATGATGCTGTGCGCAAGGTTCAGGGGCTGCTGTTGGTGCTGGGCCGCGGTGTAACTGAGTTAGGCTACCAGTTTGAGCTACTGACAGACCCTGATGTTGGAGCCAGCAGTGAAATCCTGGTGCAGATTGCGCAAGGGGAAGATAAGCAGGAAGTACTGGCTGCTTGTGATCTGAAGGGGAGCCTTGTCTCGAATATGGAAAAAGTTTTGAGCAGGCGCGGCATTGCTTTTCAAAACGCCAAGGGTAACTGGGTATTGAGCGATGCGGGTAAAGCATTCTTCAGTGAGCTGTTCTCTGATTTAAACAGTAAGCGCCCCTAAATCGACACTCTTGTCCTCAGGCGAACAGTGCCATTTTTTTGAAGCGCGCAACAGCTAAGTATTCCATGGCTTCTCCCGGCAACCGAGCAGTGTTATTTGGTATGGGTATCTTTTGATCGCACACCACTGTCTGTGGTCGCAACACTTCAGACGGTAAAACATCTGAGTTTGGAACGCTCAAAGCGGATTGGGGGTATAGCTCTGCGCATGACGGTGCCAGCTATGAGGTGCATCTGTGTGAGGTGTGCTTCTTCTCAGCCTTGGCTGCAATTAAAGAGCAGCGTCGCGCTCACACCTTATTTTCAGAGAATAATTTGGACAACACTATTGAGTTCGGTCGGGTAGTAGACGAATAGCTCTGACTCAGAATCCATCAGATTCATGTAGTCATTGCTGACAGATAGTTCTTCTTCAGAGCTGAGTGAATAGTGGCAGTCTACTACATTGGTGTCCGGAATCATTGAACCACTACACCATGTCAAATTCTAAAGTCTTCGTGAAGATTACACCAATGGGCTCTCAGTCCATCCTTATGCAGATCATTCATCGGAAGGCTATCAAGCGCTTCAGGCCATAACTCTCTTACTTTTGTCATAGTGTCATCCAGATGTGGCTTGATGACCCGCCATGGAATGCCTGATCGTTCTGCCCACGCCTGAAAATGTGCCATTGACGCCACATACCACTCCTTCGTTTTGCCCAGACTGAGCGCATACTGTGTTTCGTTTTCGATATAGACGCTGGTTGTTACGATATCGTAGGCCGGAGATAGTCGTGGCGTGATTTTATCGGGGTACAGAAAACTCCAGTTCTTGAGGTGTGCATCTCCATTCGCCAACAGAATATTCACCAATAGTCGCCTTGCGAACTGTTGTGCATCAGCCAGCCCATCGCCCGAAAAGTCATAGATGACTTTGCCGATACTCTCATAACTGGCGGAGCTGTACTTCTCGTGTGGGTACTTCACCAATATCTGAGCAAAGTCTTCCATGTGAATGCGCTGATCATGCTCACGATCAAACCGTTTTATGGCGAAGGCCTGCTTCTCGTCTGGTAAGTTGATTTGAGGCAGGTTATCGAGCTGATCCAGTTCAACGAGCTTGATTTCAGGTATACCAACACCTGCGAGCCTTGCCAGTGACATAGCGGTATATTCATTCAATGGCACAAATTTGTGCTTGGTTGATGGCGTTTTGATGATCCAATCACCCAACTCATCGCCTTTGGATAAATGATAGCGTCCATCCTTTTCTTTCATGGAAAACTTCATTTGAACGCCAGCCAGAGAAAATTTGTTCTCTTGAGTGACTGTATCGAATTTAACCGCCTTAGCCTTTCCGTGTGTGTTCAGCACGTAGCCAGGCACATCATCTGGCTCCAAGGGTGTTGCCACAATGGCGCCCGGCAAATCACTGCCGAGATACGTGAGAAGATGAAATTCGTGGTCAACATGGACTTTCAAGCCTTGCGCTATCAGCTCACGCAGAGAACCTTCTGGCAGCAGGTTTGATAGAACAGGGTGCAATCTTTGATTTCGTGACCATGGCTCAGCCATTATCTTGATCGCATTCGGAAATTCAGGGTGTGTAATCAAGCTGAATGTCGGACGACCAGGATTGTTTTTAAACGCATCCGCAATACTCAATACATTGCGACCATTTTTGAAGCCAGCGAGGTAGCCAACGAGTACATCGTGGATTGTAAGTTGCAATACATTCACTTCATCGTTTGCGTCTGTGCTCATTCATCATCTCCCAACAGCCCTTGCCATGGATCATCGGCTAATGACTTATTGCTGCCTTTGATGGACGGCCTCGAATCAACAGGTTTCGCGGACTCATCTGCCAGTACCGCCAACACAGCATTCAGCTTCTCTTGTGGAATCAGGAGCAGTTCACTTTTAAGCCCCTTGGCAATGAGCTCCAGAGTATCTAACCTGGGGTTGCCTTTGGTCTCCAGTCGCTGATATTGCTGGCGAGATATGCCTACTCGCAGCAACATATCGTGCTGCTTCAGTACCAGTTCCAAGCGGCGTTTTTTGATTTGTTCGAGTAGCGATTGCATAATGAAACATATATGTTGCTATTGTTAGATAAGCAGTATATTAGTTTCTTTTTGAAGAATTAGCAATACATATGATTCTTTGTGGCTTTAAGGGGTGCTTTTCTGTATGTCACCTGGTGTCAGGAAGGCTCTTCTGATAATTAGCTGTATAGCCGCAAAGTCAGTACAGGGTGGTGGAGCGATGATAGTCGATAAATTTGACGGTGTGCGGGAAGGGTTAGGGCAGCGCTGTTCAGATGCATAGTGATTGATCCTGTTTTTCCTGACGTCTCAATGCTTCCTGAGCCAGCAACTGGTGTGTGGCACGTGTGTTATCAGCGATATTTTGCCCCTGTCTTAGTAAAACCACTTGTGCAGTCTCGACGCCATCAATTTGCGCCAGCTTAATTGCGTGTTTCAGCTCAGCTTCAGATTTAACCGGGTGGCTATGGTAGCCTGTCAGCAGGTCGCCAGGCATGAGAATCATGCCTGGCGAGGTGTGGGATTAGATCGAAAACTCGGTGGGCCCATACAGTGCATGAGGCTCACCCCTGTAGCTGGCCCAGAGCTGATCACCAAAGTCATAATGCCACCATTCACTGGGTAGGTTGGTGAATCCCTGTTGTGACATGGCATTGAACAGCAGTCGCCGTCGATCACGTGCGACTTGCTCAGCACTGCCATCCCCAAACTGTTCAAAATAGTCTGTATGTGAGGCGGGTGAGGCCTCATCAAAGCGGGTGCCCATATCAAGCATTAGCCCATCAGCATCACACAGCGTTACATCGACAGCGCCACCAGTCAGATGTGGACTGGGAGATTCCGGATCACGACTGGCGATGGAGACAAATTCCCGCGTCATGGCAATGAGTTGCGTTTCACCTGCATCAGGGTGCTGTTGGTGCAAGGTTTCGTAAAGGCTATCGAATAGATACTGTTGTACACGCCAGGGTCTCCAGCCATCCAGAATCACCAGGCTGTATCCAGCAGGTAACGAGCGAGCGACAGCCAGCAGGCGACGGTAGACACCTTCACGGATAAAACAGTCAGCCACGGCGCCAGGTGTTCCCAGCCGGTTATATGCGGGGAACACCTTGATTGGCGTCGGGGCCAGTGACAGCGGAACCAGAGGTTCATTCGTTTCCTTGATTGGAATACGACTGACCTGATTCCAGTCTGGTTCAGCCTGGTGTGGGATGGGGCTGTGAAACGATTCAGTTATCAACAGATTCATATCATTCAACATCAGTTTATCCTATGGTTGCCGGCAGCCAGAGTGTCAGCGCCGGAAAAAATATCAGTAGGATAAGCACCAGAATAGCAGTCAGTACAAAAGGCCAGATGGTCTTGAATAGTTCAACAATCTCTATTCGACTGACGGCTGCAGCAACAAACACACAGGCGCCCATTGGCGGCGTGATCAATGCAATGGTGATGTTCAGGGTTATTATGATGCCCAGGTGTACAGGGTCTATACCCGCCATCATCGCGATTGGAGCAAAGATTGGCGTCAGTAGCATCAGGGCTGAGACCTCCTCCATGAACATGCCTGTGATAAAGGTGATCAGACTGAGAATCAGCAGAACCATGACTGGTTTGTCGACATAGGGCGCCAACACTTCGACAAACTGTGCCGGTACCTGTGCATAAGACAACAGCCAACTAACGGTTGCAGAGGCTGCCATGATCAGGAAAATTGCTGAAGTCAGCCGGGCAGTATCGACAATGGCTTTCCACAGAGCAGGAAGTGTCAGTTGTCCGAGCAGCATGCCGCACAGTGCGACATAAGCCGCCGTCAACGCGCCGGATTCGGTCGGTGTGACAAATCCCATCACGATACCAGCAACAATGATAAAGGGAGCTACCAGTGCTGGCATGGCACCCAGTGCAGCCATTGCTATCATGCTGAAAGGAGGGAAGCTACCCTGTTTCTTCAACTGGTGTTTCCAGGCATACCAGGCATTCAGTCCCATAAAGGCAATGCCCAGAATGAGTCCTGGTATCACACCTGCCAGAAATAGGCTGCCGACTGACGTGTTGGTCAGCGAAGCATACAGAATCATGAAGATACTGGGTGGGATAATCGGTCCGATCAATGAACTGCCTGCCGTCAGACCGGCGGCAAAAGCAGTAGAGTACCCCTCTTTTTTCATTGCCGGTACCAGCAGAGAACCCAGCGCTGAGGTATCCGCTACAGCTGATCCATTGACGCCAGCAAAGAACACGCTGGAAACCACGTTGACATGACCGACACCACCACGCAAATGACCGACCAGCATTTTCGCCAGATGCATCAGGCGTTCAGTCAGGCCACTGGCGTTCATCAGGTTACCCGCCAGAATAAACAGCGGAATCGCCATCAGTGAAAAGACATTGATACCGCCGAAAAACTGTTGCGGCATAATACGGCTGATCATGGATGGGTCAATAAACATGAAGCCCACGACGGCTGTGGTCAGCAAAGCCAGAAACAATGGCAGTCCCAGCAATACATGGACCAGAAAAACAAGCAACATTACCAGGGTCATTCTGGGCTCTCCGACATGACAGGCAGACGTTTGGGGCCGTACAACAGCACCTGAAATGCCAGCAACCCAAAACCAATAGGCATAGACAGCATAGGCCAGGTTCGGCTGATGCCTAACCCCGGTGTTTTGAACATCCCCACTGAAAGGGCATAGCGGTAGCTGAATACTGCAGCGACAACAGCCAGTGTCAGTGTCAGTAGCCATTGGTAGATGATGAGTGTCTGTGACAGTCGCGATGGCAGCAGTGTTTCCAGCAGGGCAATGCGCATGTGCCCGCCTTCGATCCAGACGGCGCCGGCGGCGATCAATGTGCAGCCGATAATTAAGAAGCGTGCGGCTTCATCGGTCCAGATTGGTGCGCCGCCCACGAGATAGCGCAGTATAACGGCATACAGGATGATCAATATATTGGTCAATAACAGGGCGCTGGCCAGCATCAATGTCGATGTCTTGAGAAAAGACAGGATACTTAATCGAAATGTATTCATAGGTTATCCATCGCTAACAGACAGGAACAGTGCAAGGCACTGCTCCCTGAGTTGCACAGCTTACGAAGATCAGTTGGCGAGTGTTCTGGCGTCTTCCAGCGCCATATCGATCAACTGCTGATCGATACCACGTTCTTTCAACCAGTTCAGGAAAGAAGGCTGAGCCATGTCACGAAAGGCGTCCTGGTCTTCACGGCTAGGACGAATTACCTCCATGCCTTTTTCTGTCAGATAGGCAATACGGGATTCCACCTGCACTTCATTGTGGGTACGCGCCTCTGCGGTTGCTTCGGCAACTGCTTCCAGGAAGGCGGAACGAGTGGTTTTATCCAGGCTTTCCATCAGGGCGCTGTTACCCACAAGGAACTGCATGGAGTAGTTGATGTTTGCCAGTGTCAGGTATTGCTGTACTTCATACAGACTGCCCAGAATGATGTACATCGGTGGGTTCATCTGACCATCGGCTACACCCGTGCGCAGTGACATGTAAACTTCGGTCCAGGGGATAGGAGTGCCTGATGCGCCAAAGGCTTCGTACAGTGCAACCTGGCTGGGGTCCATGGCACGAAAACGCAGACCTTCAAAATCGGCCGGTGAGTGGATTGGGCGTTTGTTGTTGGTGAAGGCCAGAAAACCACCTTCCTCAACAACTGCCAACATATCTATGCCAGCACGCTCTTGCAGTTTGGCAGAGATTTCCTGCCAGTACTGACCCTCATCAAAGAAAGCCCGTGCAGAGTCAAAGTTCTCAAATAAGAACGGTGTGGTGCTTACGAAAATCTCGTCTACCAGCGGGGATACCCCTGCAAAAGAGGCAATGTTCAGACTTGGTGAGTTCATGGTCTGTTCCATGCGCTCCTCTTCTGAACCCAGCATGCTGTTTGGGTACAGCACCAGCTCAATTTGTCCTTGGGTTTTTTCTTCCACAAGTGTTTTCAAGTGGGTGGCAAAAACATGGACGGCATTCTTGTCTGGATCCGGTGCGCCGTTGTAACTCAGGTTAACACTGGTAGCAGCTTGCGTGTTGGTGGCAAGCGTAGCAATACAAAAAATGCTGGCAGCGGCCAAGGCTTTCAGGGAAAAACCTTTGTGTCTCAACATGATCTTCTCCATTGTTGTTATTCAGTATAGCCGGTAGACCGGTTAAGTAGATCTTAGGTGTTGATCTGTTGACTATGCAATATAGTTGGTGTTGTTTTTATATCAACACTTGATGACCACTTAAACGAGGGGCGTCTGCACGGAAAAAGTGCATACCTTGGCGTAAATGTGCCACACAGGCTTTAGCGGAAGGGGTCAACTCATGTCCCGCAAGGCTGACAATTTGCGCCCGAGCACCATTCAGAATGCTATGTTCCATGGGAAGGGCATGAATCTCGCCGCGTTGAATCTCTGCGGCAACTGTCAGTTCTGGCATGAAGGTTACGCCGATACCGGATCGGACAAAGTTCTTCAGTACGGTGACTGAATTAGTGTGCAGGCGAGCATGCAGGTGTACACGTTCCTGTTGGGCGACCATATTGACCATCTGACGCATACCGAAAGGGTTGTCCATTAATCCCAGTGGCAGACCCTGAAGATCACTCAGTTTTACAGGGCGTTTCAGTGACAGCAATTGGTGCTCTGGAGGAACGATCAGATCCAGCGGTTGGCAGGTTTCCACATGACAAGTCAGTTGGGGGTCGACCGGCGGGGCATACAGCAGTGCCAGATTGACTTCCATCTCCTTGACCAGCGCAATGGCTTCATTGACTCCAGCCATGCGCACTTCGATCTCTATCCCTTCGAACTCCGACATGAAGGATTGTAGGGGGGCCGCAATCAGGTCGCTAAGAAAGCCTTCACCAACTGCGATACGCACTTCACCGCGTGCCAGTCCCTGAATCGCCATGATTTGCGACAAGACGACCTCTTCAGTACTACGCTGTGTATGATAGTGACGCACCAGCAGGCGCCCTGCTTCAGTGGGGCGCATGCCATTGCCCTGGCGTTCACATAGTGCTATCCCGAGGATCTCTTCCAGGTTCTTGATATGGCGACTGAGTGCTGACGCATCAATATGCAGGTGAGCGGCCGCACGACGAATAGAACCTCGTTTAACCACTTCATTGAGGCATGCCAGTGCGCGTTGATTCAACATCAATTAGTCCAAAAATTGTAGGATCATACCTCACCAGAGAGACAGGGTGCCCCCTTGGAATGATCGGCTATTGAGCTATTAAACTATGGAACCTTATTTCTTCAAGTCGCATACCACTGCGGATGATGAAAGGTGTTCTGTTTACCTTATGTTCCTGGAATCACAGCATCCAGCGGCGCTGATCCGTGCTTACGATGGTCTGGCCGATAGGTGCTAATGCGATCAAAGCCAGCTTCAGATGCTGCAAGCCAAACGGAATGCCGATAATGGTGATGAAGCAGACCAGTGCCGAGGCAAGATGACCGATCGCTAACCAGATGCCGGCAAAAATGAACCAGATGATATTTCCTATCAGACCGAA
The DNA here is from genome assembly GCF_046271865.1 of Nitrincola salilacus. Lineage (NCBI taxonomy): Bacteria > Pseudomonadati > Pseudomonadota > Gammaproteobacteria > Oceanospirillales > Oceanospirillaceae > Nitrincola > Nitrincola salilacus. Next base: position 3,406,927 of record NZ_CP176580.1, on the reverse strand, counting down.
TGCACCGGTTCCGATATCACTCTGTCCATATAGCTCACGACGGTTGATTGCTACCTTACCGAAAGGAAAAAAGGCAAAACTGCCGATGACAAAGCACGCCTTGGCCCAGGGAATGCCAATGATGGTGATCAGTGCCAGTATGCCGATGATCCACCATGCCAGGCCCATCACCAAGCCACCCAACACAAACCAGAGAATATTACCTAACAGTCGTAACATGGTACCTACCTTGTAGCACGTGGAGGAGAACATCCGCCCGCTGCATCCGGCTAATTGCCCGTTCAGTTGATTCACATTTTAACAGACAGTGGGCGATAGGTGTCTGGGACGGCTGGATTTTGTACAGGCTTGAGGCGGTCGAGCAAACGGCAACGTGGACAACACAAAAGATTGCTGCCATAAGTGCGCTCATGAGCCTTGTCAGCGACCATATTCGCGAGAAGCTACCCAAAATTTCCTGTCTAAATAGTGAACTTAGTGAACTGGTGTGGTTCGAACGCCATTGCGCCTAATGGAGAAGCTTATCCCGGAGAGTCATAAATTGAGTGAGCTGTCAGCAGATTCTATCTACAAACGCCTGTTCAAGGCCTCACTCGGAAAAATCCTGGTGTTGCGACCTCACAGTTTTGAGATTGTTACCGTTACTGATACGTATTTGCAGGCAACGATGACGCACGAGAATGATATCATTGGTAAAACATTGTTCGAAGTATTTCCTGATGACCCGGAAGACCCTCTTGCCGAAGGGACACGACGCCTGCTCGCATCTCTTCAGCGCGTCCAGTTGCTGAAAAAGGCGGACAACGTGGGGATACTGCGTTATCCCATACGTCTACCTGATGGCAATTTTGAGGAGCGGCACTGGAGCTCAGTGAACAGTCCCATCCTGAATGACGTTGGGGAAATCGAATTCATCATACATCGCGTAGAAGATGTTACAACGCTCGTAAAGAGAGGTGGTAAAGAGTTCGATGCAATCTGCCGACTGCATCCACCCAAAGGAGGACAGCTGTCGGTTCGGGCGATCGGCGAGTCTGACCTGGATGAGCGAGGCAGCGTTATAGCCGTGCAGGGGGCGTTCCAGGATATTTCAACCCTGCAGGAGGCCCAGGTACGCTTCGAGCTGATCTCCAGAGCGTCCAATGTTGTAATATGGGACTGGGATTTCGCCACAGATAAAGTCTGGTGGAACAACTCCATAACAGGTGTGTTTGGTTTTGAATTATCGGAGTTGGAGCCGGGAACTGATTCTTGGACTAACCGTATCCATCCAGATGATGTTGAAGACGTAGTTGATAACATTCACGAAGTCATTCAGGGTGACGGTGAGTATTGGTATAGCGAATATCGTTTTATCAAAAGTGATGGCCAATATGCCAATGTTGTTGATCGAGGATTTATTATTCGGGATGAAAACAGCAAAGCGACCCGTATGGTCGGCAGTATGCTGGACATCACCGAGCGTATGGAAATGGAGCAGCAACTACGGGAATCCCAGAAGCAGGAGGCTGTCGGGCACCTGACTGGAGGAGTTGCCCACGACTTCAATAATTTGTTGACGATAATTATTGGCAACGCGGAAATGTTGGCCGAGGTACTGGACGATCCAGACCAGCTATCCATAGTCGAAATGACGCTCTCAGCTGCGCAGCGTGGTGCCGTGCTTACCAGTCGTTTGCTGGCATTTGCCCGTCGCCAGCCGCTTGATTCTAAAGCGACCGATGTTAATCAACTGGTGGAGGCGATGCGGGCACTTATTCGTCCCATTTTGCTCGAAAACATTGAGCTCGAATTAGTACGTGACCTCAATCTGGGCATTACCGAAATTGATGCCGGTGAGCTGGACACGGCGCTGCTGAACCTGGTGGTCAATGCTCGTGATGCAATGCCCAATGGTGGCAAATTGACCATCAAGACCTCCAATATCGTGTTGGACAGTCATTACGCTGCTGCTAATCCTGATGTTATGCCAGGGGAGTACGTGATGATTTGCGTCTCTGATACCGGCATTGGCATGGCCGCTGAAACAGTGCTTAGAGCTTTTGAGCCGTTTTTTACCACCAAGTCTGTCGGTAAAGGCAGTGGTCTTGGCTTGAGCATGGTGTTCGGTTTCACCAAACAGTCGGGAGGGCATCTCAATATAGACTCCGAACCGGGCGAGGGTACCTCTGTCACACTGTATTTTCCCCGTGTGAGAGGTGCTCAGCTGACGAATTATGAAACGAAGGCGAAACTTCAGCCGGAAGGTGGTACCGAACATATCCTGATTGCCGAGGATGACGACCTGGTTCTGCAGCATATTGAAGGCCAGTTACGATCGCTTGGCTATCGTGTTACCGCCGCCACTTCTGGCCCCGAGGCGCTGAAAGCCTTGAATGCACACCATGATATAGATCTGTTGCTGACTGATATCATCATGCCGGGCGGCATGAACGGGCGCGAACTTGCCGATCAGGCACGACTATGCAACCCTTCGTTGAAAGTGCTGTATACCTCTGGCTACACCGAAAACGTGATTATGCATCACGGTTGCCTGGATTCGGGTGTGGAGTTGTTGCGCAAACCCTATACCCGTCTGGCGCTGGCGACCAAAGTGCACAGTGTGTTGGGTACAGATCATTAAACCCAGTCTTCTTTATATAACGCACATGTATCATGCATGACAACTGGCCACTGGCAAAGTAACCCCAATCTCACCAGATGGTTCAGGGCTGTATAATGATGAATGGTCAAGCCATCCTCCAGACGAGACTCCAATAAAGCTCGACTGAGCTGAGCACTAATGCCGACTTCATTGAGCAGATCGAACATCAATGGTCCATCGGCGGACGCAGGCTCATCAGAGTAGCTGTCTGGGAACAGGGTGGCTTCAACCCGATAGAAATGCCGTCGTGAGAGCTTGAATATCGATGTGTTGTTCATGATGAGATCCTCGATTTACTCATGTGTCTGGCGGCGCTTATCGCCAGTATCTGGTCTGAAATAGTGCTCTGGTTGTCGCACTTTATGACCAGTTGAGCGAGAGTATCAAGACGTGTAGGCCCCTGACTATCCGATTTTCAAATCAAGCTTGAAATTCCTGATGATTTTTTCATCAAGGCAGCTGCGCAAAAAAGTATTCATGGCAGTCATATCATTTGATGAATAAAAATCCAGCATCAGAGTATTAAATTCTTGTTGGCGTTTGGCGGTAACATTGATAATAGGAAATCCGTTAGCCAACAAGATTCCATTCATCATAAAACGACCAGTACGTTTGTTTACGTCCCAGAAAAACTGAGTTCGTGCCATCTGTAAAAATACTGTTATAGCCTGATCATACACATCAGGCACATGCTCAATTTTTATTTGAAGGTCATGCCATTTGGCATCCAACTCTTCAGGCGCAGGGGGCTCGTATTCAGAGCCTGCTATAGATACATAACCTGAGCGAAACTTACCCCACTCCAGTGCTTCATCTCGGCCAGCAATTTTGTGAACTTCCAGCGCTGTTTCTTTATCGAACTTAAAATCACCTTTCTCGGCCAGATCAAATATGAATTCCCAGGCTTTAGATTGGTTTATCGCCATATTCTGGTCACTGATTTTATGGCCACCAACGGTTATTCCATCCAGTATGGTCTGAACCTCAGGCAGTGTCATTGCGACACCTTCCAGATTCACTGCATCATATACCAAGGCTGGCAAATCTCTTTTTGCTAACTGAATAGCCAAGCGTATATTCGGCTTCATTTCCCACAGACTATCTTGAGGAATATTCATAGCTTTCTTCTTTATAAAAGGCCGATGCAAATCAACGTGTACTGGGTATTATACACCCGGGATAACACATAGGTGGCTATAACCGCACTTTTGAAGGACAGGAGCCCAGAGCAGGGCTCCTGCCTGAGTCAGATCTTAACGAAAGCTCGCCAGGATCTCATTCAGCGTTTTACTTGGACGCATCACAGTATCAGTTTTGGTGTGATCTGGATGGTAGTAGCCACCCAGGTCGGCAGGCTGACCCTGAACTTCGCTCAGTTCAGACAGAATGACATCCTGCTTCTCTTTAAGCGCTTTTGCCAGAGGCGCAAAGCGTGCTTTCAGATCTGCATCTTCGTTTTGAGCCGCCAGCTCTTCAGCCCAATACATGGATAAAAAGAAGTGACTTCCACGGTTATCCAGCTCACCGGTTCTACGTGAAGGGGATTTGTTGTTTTCCAGCAGGGTTTCGGTTGCACGATCCAGTGCTTGTCCCAGTACGCGTGCTTTTGGCAGGTTCTCTTTTAAGCCAAGCTCGTCAAGCGAAACCGCAATCGCCAGGAATTCACCCAGAGAGTCCCAACGCAAGTGATTTTCCTGCAGCACTTGCTGTACGTGTTTAGGTGCTGAACCACCGGCACCTGTTTCGTACATGCCACCACCTGCCAGCATCGGCACGACAGAGAGCATCTTCGCAGAGGTACCCAGTTCCATGATCGGGAACAGGTCGGTCAGATAGTCACGCAGTACGTTACCGGTAACAGAGATGGTGTCCTTGCCACGGATCAAACGCTCCATCGTACGACGAATCGCAGGAATGTATGAGCTCACGCGGATATCCAGACCTTCGGTGTCGTGATCTTTCAGGTAAAGCTCAACTTTCTTGCGCAGTTCCTGATCATGAGCGCGCTCCTGGTCGAGCCAGAAGATCGCTGGCGTATTGGATTGACGTGAACGAGTAACCGCCAGTTTAACCCAGTCGCGGATCGCGGCATCTTTGGTCTGGCAAGCGCGCCAGATATCACCTTTCTCAACTTCATGCTCCATGATCACGCTGCCATCAGCAGCGTTCACGATGCGCATGATACCGTCAGCTTCCAGTTCAAAGGTTTTATCGTGCGAGCCGTATTCTTCAGCTTTCATCGCCATCAAACCAACATTAGGTACGGTACCCATGGTGGTTGGATCGAATGCGCCGTTGGTTTTACAGAAGTTGATCATCTCCTGGTAGATGCGTGCATAGGTACTTTCAGGCATGACTGCCTTGGCATCTTTAGATTTACCGTCCTGGCCCCACATCTGGCCGGAGTTACGGATCATCGCAGGCATGGACGCGTCGACGATAACGTCACTTGGGATGTGAAGGTTGGTGATACCCTTAACAGAGTCCACCATGGCCATTTCAGGACGATCTGCGTAGCAGGCGTGGATATCGACTTCGATCTCTTCCTGCTTGGAGTGTGGCAGAGTTTTGATTTTCTCATAAACACTGTTCAGACCGTTATTAGGGTTCACGCCGAGCTCTTTGAAGAGGTCGGCATGTTTTTCAAAGACATCTTTATAATAAACGGTCACTGCATGACCGAATACAATTGGGTGAGACACCTTCATCATGGTGGCTTTAACGTGCAACGACCACATCACGCCCGAGTCTTTACAGTCATTCAGGGTATATTCGAAGAAATCACGCAGCGCTTTGGCGCTCATGAACATTCCGTCAAGCACTTCACCTTTTTCGAGGTGCAGTTCTTTTTTCACCTCAACCTTTCCATCCTTACCGACGAACTCGATGCGCACATCGGTCTCTTCAGCCATGGTGGTGGACTTTTCACTTGAGTAGAAGTCGCCGCCATTCATGTAATCCGCGTGTGAACGAGAAGCCTTGCTCCAGGCGCCCATGGAATGAGGGAATTTGCGAGCAAAAGCTTTAACGGCTGGCGGGGCACGGCGGTCAGAGTTACCCTGGCGCAATACAGGGTTTACTGCGCTGCCAAGAATTTTGCTGTAGCGCTCACGTGCTTGTTTTTCTTCTTCAGTTTTTGGCTCATCCGGGAAGTCGGGGATGTTATAACCCTGAGACTGAAGCTCTTTGATACAGGCTTTTAACTGAGGAATAGAAGCACTGATATTCGGTAACTTAATGATGTTGGCCGATGGATCTTTGGTCAGCTCTCCCAGTTCTGCAAGAGTGTCTGCTACGCGTTGCTCTTCCGTCAGTTTTTCAGGGAACGCAGCAAGGACACGGGCAGCAACTGAGATATCACTTGTCTCAACACTGATTTCGGCAGCAGCGGTAAAGGTTCTAACGATAGGGAGGAGGGAAAAGGTCGCTAGAGCAGGTGCTTCGTCAGTGAGCGTATAGATAATTTTTGGACTGTTTTCTGTCATTTTATTCCCCAAATGGTATAGATGCAGCGCTTCAAATCTTTGTCTCAAGCGCTGGATTCGCTTTTCTCGATGGTAATTCTACCTGAGTCAGTGACGATATGACGTTATTCTTAAGTCTTCCCTGGGAGTGGCCTTTTCGCGCTGACTACTTAGCTGGTGTGAACTGCACGGTGCCGATGATGGCTTTGGCTAGAAGTCCACCAGCTTCCAACGCAGGGTTTCCCCGGCGCGCAGCGGCACGATTATATCACTGCCGAAGGGCATTTCATCCGCCACCTGCCATTCCTCTTTGATCAGGGTAATCTGATCGGTATTGCGAGGCAGGCCATAGAAGTCTGCACCATAAAAACTGGAGAAGGCTTCCAGCTTGTCCAGAGCGCCCAGGTCTTCAAAGATCTCGGCGTAGAGTTCGATGGCTGCATAGGCACTGTAGCAACCGGCGCAACCGCAAGCGCTTTCTTTAGCGCCTTTGGCATGTGGTGCGGAGTCGGTACCGATGAAAAACTTGTGGCTACCGCTCACAACTGCATCCTGTAACGCCTGTTGGTGCACACTGCGCTTGAGAACCGGCAGACAGAACAGGTGAGGCCGAATACCGCCCACCAGCATATGATTTCGGTTATAGGCCAGGTGTTGAGGGGTGATGGTTGCTCCCACCTTGTCGCCGTGCGCCATTACAAACTCGGCGGCATCACGCGTGGTGATGTGCTCCACCACCAGCTTCATCTGAGGGTGACGTGACGCCAGCGGGGCCAGAATATCGTCCAGAAACTGCTTCTCGCGGTCGAAAATATCCACGTGGTTATGGGTTACCTCGCCATGGACCAGCAGCGGCATGCCGGCTTCAGTCAGCGCCGCGCAGATCTCATCCAGTTTGCCTAAATCAGTCAGCCCGGAATCCGAGTTGGTGGTTGCGCCGGCAGGGTACAGCTTGACTGCTTTAACATGCTGACTCGCGCCAGCTGCAGCGATCATTTCGGCACTGGTGTTGTCGGTCAGATACAGAGTCATCAATGGATCGAACTGGATGCCAGGCGGGACATGAGCCAGGATACGTTCACGATAGGCCTGCGCCTGCTCTACATCTGTGACAGGTGGTTTCAGATTCGGCATCACGACAGCGCGCCCCATCTGGCGTGCTGTGGCAGGGACAACATGCTGCAACACCTCACCATCACGTAGATGCAGGTGCCAGTCATCGGGGCGGGTTATCGTCAAGCGTTCAGTCATGGTGTTATATGTTCCGTAGATTGAGTCGCGCAAGTTTATCACAGAGAAGCGGTGTTGCTGAGTGCGGGGCTGGCATAGGTCAATTTAACTATGCTCTCGAATCATATTATTCAGGAAAACTATTGTGATCAGAAAACTGATATTGATGCATCGACCCGGCAAAGGCGGTCGTCATGATTGGCTATTGTACGCTGAGGTCTAACTCCACCCAGTAGCTGGCCGGCAACTGCTGCCAGTTTCTGGGTGGGTTAGCATCGCGCAATTTGTACCTGACTACTGGTACCGGACTACTGATTAACGCCAGACTCGTTAATCTCGTTCAATCTCAGTCCAGATCTTCTGGTTTTACTATCAGATCATATTCAGAAACATCGATGTCCCAAAAGGTGTAGCTGTCTCCATCGCTGTCGATCAGTCGAATATCAAAGATCGAAGAGTTGTAGCCTGTCAACGTGACACGCTGAGTTGTGCCATTGGGCATCACATTATTTCCAAGTACATCCTCTTCCCAGTTCTGCGCGTCTGCTGGGCTGACATGCATGTAGTCAATCTGGTAACCGGTGTTGTTGGTTACATCGACATAATAATCTGCCGCAAAAGCCGGCAGGGCGAACGTACTGAGCAACACGAGTAACGCAAGCAGTTTTGTCCGCATCAAAAAGTCCTCTTTTTCATTTAAGTGAATGCTGAATTTTCATTAGTGACAGTAACTTACATGCAAGCCATCTTGTTTGATGGTGTGGCTGAGTATGTGGTGCACTATGGTGTTCGTCAAGCCTGTTCTCGCTGAAAAATAATGCGTCGTGCCATCTTTATGAAAGTGCTGACATGGATCTGAGTTGACCCAGATCAGCATCATGCTTGCAGTATTGTGTTTCTGTACTTGAATGAAGACAGCGAAACAAGGAGGCGAGAGATGACCATGATGAAAGCAGCGGTGTTCGTAGAACCCGGTCGCATTGAAATGGCGGATAAGCCGATTCCCGATATCGGTCCGAATGATGCACTGATCCGCATCACCACAACCACCATATGTGGTACCGATGTCCACATTCTGAAAGGGGAGTACCCGGTCGCACCCGGTTTGACTGTGGGGCATGAGCCGGTCGGTATCATTGAGAAACTGGGCAAAAATGTTGAAGGTTACCACGAAGGTCAGCGCGTCATAGCGGGAGCTATCTGTCCGAGCTTTACTTCGTATGCCTGTCAGGACGGTTGTTCATCGCAGGATGGTGGGAGTCATTCGCATGGTTATAAACCAATGGGTGGCTGGCGCTTCGGCAATACGATAGATGGCTCTCAGGCTGAATATCTGTGTGTACCCGATGCTCAGGCCAACCTGACGCCTGTGCCAGATGGGCTGACTGATGAGCAGGTGCTGATGTGTCCAGATATCATGTCGACCGGTTTTGCGGGTGCAGAGGCTGCCAGTATCCGTATCGGCGATATTGTGGCTGTTTTTGCGCAGGGGCCAATCGGTCTGTGTGCCACTGCCGGCGCAAAGCTGCGTGGAGCCGGCCTGATTATTGCGGTGGATGGTGTCGACAAACGGCTGCAGATGTCTCGTCAGTTAGGTGCAGATATCACGCTGAACTTCAATGAAGTGGATGTGGTTGATGAGATCATGAAAATCACTGGTGGGCGCGGTGTTGATGCATCGATTGAGGCGCTTGGTTTGCAATCCACGTTTGAGTCGGCTTTGCGAGTATTGAAACCCGGTGGCACCTTGTCCAGTCTGGGCGTTTACTCCGGCGATCTGACAATCCCGTTGGGTGCCTTCTGTGCTGGATTGGGGGATCATAAGATCGTCACTTCCCTCTGCCCGGGTGGTAAAGAGAGGATGCGGCGCCTGATGCAGATCATCTCCACTGGTCGTATTGATCTTGGTCCGATGGTGACGCATCAGTTTGCGTTGGACAACATCGTTGATGCCTATGATCTGTTTTCACACCAGCGTGACGGCGTGCTCAAAGTGGCGATCAAACCCTGATAAGGGGAGGAATAACGAACTGCTGCAGATGATTTATTCCGGTGTGGCCCCTGATACGGGCAATCGGGCCGTACGGATGAATTGAAAATATCTATCATAACAGTAGGGAAATAAAATCGCCGAAACCACATGCTGCGTCAGGTTTTCATCTATCCTGATACATGACTGAGGACGTGCCGGGTAGTCAGGCACAGTCAGAAATAATGTCATTAACAGGAGTGTGATATGGATAACAAGAATACCGGTTCTGCTGGTCAATGCCCCGTGATGCATGGCGCCAACACTGCCAGCAGCAAAACCAATATGGCCTGGTGGCCAAATTCACTCAACCTTAACATCCTCCACCAGCACGACACCAAGACCAACCCTCTGGGAGAGAGCTTCAACTATCGTGAAGAGGTGAAAAAGCTTGATGTCGCTGCCCTGAAAAAAGATCTCACCGCTCTGATGACCGACAGTCAGGATTGGTGGCCAGCCGACTGGGGCCACTATGGTGGTCTGATGATCCGTATGGCCTGGCATGCTGCCGGCACCTATCGTGTCGCGGATGGTCGCGGTGGCGCGGGGACAGGTAATCAGCGTTTTGCACCGCTCAACTCCTGGCCGGATAACGGTAACCTCGACAAGGCGCGCCGTCTGCTCTGGCCGATTAAGAAAAAATATGGCAACAAGCTCAGTTGGGCCGACCTGATCATTCTCGCCGGTAACGTGGCCTATGAATCGATGGGCTTCAAAACTTTTGGTTTTGCGTTTGGTCGCCCAGATATCTGGCACCCGGAAGAGGACATCTACTGGGGCTCCGAGAAGGAGTGGCTGGCGCCGACCGATAATCAGAACAGCCGCTATTCCGGCGAGCGTGATCTGGAAAATCCGCTGGCTGCGGTGATGATGGGGCTGATCTACGTTAACCCGGAAGGGGTTGATGGCAAGCCTGATCCGCTGAAAACCGCGCAGGATGTACGCGTCACCTTTGAACGCATGGCGATGAATGATGAGGAAACAGTCGCGTTGACCGCTGGTGGTCATACTGTCGGTAAAGCACATGGTAATGGTGATGCCAGCCTTCTTGGACCAGAGCCTGAAGGCGGCGATGTTGAGGATCAGGGTTTTGGCTGGCTGAATAAAACCAAGCGTGGAGTCGGGCGTGATGCCGTCACCAGTGGCCTGGAAGGTGCCTGGACCACCAATCCCACCAAGTGGGACAACGGCTATTTCGAGTTGCTGCTCAACCATGAGTGGGAACTGAATAAAAGCCCGGCTGGTGCCTGGCAGTGGGAGCCGGTCAGCATCAAGGAGGAAGATAAGCCGGTGGATCCGGAAGATCCATCCATCCGTCATAACCCGATCATGACTGATGCCGATATGGCGATGAAGATGGACCCTGAGTATCGCAAGATCTCCGAGCGCTTCTACAAGGATCCGGCAGCTTTTGAAGATGCCTTCGCCCGTGCCTGGTTCAAGCTGACTCACCGTGATATGGGGCCGAAAGCCCGTTATATCGGTCCTGAAATACCCCAGGAAGACCTCTCCTGGCAGGACCCGGTCCCAGCCGGCAACAGCAATTATGATGTGGCTGACGTGAAAGCAAAGATTGCAGCCAGTGGCCTGAGCGTCAGTGACATGGTCACAACTGCCTGGGACAGTGCACGGACTTTCCGTGGTTCCGATATGCGCGGTGGAGCCAACGGTGCCCGTATCCGTCTGGCACCTCAGAAAGACTGGGAGGGTAACGAGCCCGCCCGTCTGGCAAAAGTGCTGAAAGTGCTGGAAGGCATTGCAGCTGAGACAGGTGCCAGTGTGGCGGATGTGATCGTATTGGCCGGTAATGTCGGCATCGAGCAGGCTGCTCAGGCCGGTGGTGTGAAGGTTGATGTACCTTTTGCGCCGGGCCGGGGTGATGCCACACAGGAGATGACTGATATTGATTCCTTCAGCTATCTGGAGCCGGTTCATGATGGCTTCCGTAACTGGCAGAAGAAGGACTATGTGGTCAGTCCTGAAGAGATGCTGCTGGATCGCGCCCAGTTGCTCGGCCTGACGGCACCTGAAATGACGGTGCTGATCGGCGGGATGCGTGTGCTCGGCACCAACCACGGTGGTACGTCACATGGCGTGTTTACGGATCGTGTCGGTGCCCTGACCAACGACTTCTTCGTCAACCTGACCGATATGGCCAACACCTGGAAGCCGGTGGGCAGGAACCTGTACGAGATCCGTGATCGTAAAACCGATCAGGTGAAGTGGACTGCCACCCGTGCGGATCTGGTATTCGGTTCCAACTCCATTCTGCGCTCCTATGCTGAGGTCTATGCTCAGGACGACTCGAAAGAGAAGTTCGTGCAGGATTTCGTCAAGGTCTGGACCAAAGTGATGAATGCCGATCGGTTTGATCTGGCCTGATCCACGCTGAGTGATCCGCAGGGCACCTCCTTCGGGACGTGCCTTGCTTCCTTTCTGCTTCCCCGTTATCTGCTCCCTGTCAGTTTTTGCTCACCCCTTGCCATTGTCCATTGTTACTGATAGCCGGATAGATCCTGTATCATGGCCGTTTTCAACGACCAAGACCAAGCCATGCTGATCTTTAACCGTGCAGATATTGCCCTGATAACGAGCCAGGCGGCCTTTCAGCGGGGTGAGCGATATTATGAACAGGGACGGGTAATCCTGCTGACTCAGAAACATGATGCCAGCCGTATCCGCGCACTGGTGGCAGGCTCCGGCTCAAGGCCCTATGAAGTGGATCTGCAGCAGGATGAGGATGGTCTGTATGGGCTCTGTTCCTGCCCGGTGGGTCATGACTGCAAGCATGTGGTGGCAACGGCTCTGACCTGGCTGGAGGAGTATGGCAGCCATATGTCACGTGAGACAGTGGATGAGGCTCTGCCATCCTGGGAACTCTGGCTGGCATCGATGCCGACGTCGGTGGCTGATAAAGTGCCCGGCGCGCTTGAGCTTGCCCGTCACTATCTACTGTATGAGCTTCAGCAGTCTACCACCGGGCGTCTGGAAATGAGCATGCAGAAGGGGTATCTGAAGAAGAATGGCGACTGGAGCCAGTTGCGTCACTACAACCCGGATCTGTACCGTATCAGCTACGACGCGCCTGAGTTTATGACCCCGCAGGATCTGGCCGTGTTGCGGTTGCTCAAGGGCAGTGAGAACCCCTTCTATGGTTATGTGCTGGAGGGGGAGCGTGGTGCACTGTTGTTACAGCAGATGTTGCTGACGCAACGTCTGCGTATGAAAGAGAGTGGGGTATGGATCAGAGCGGGCGCCGAACAGCCACTGCTCTGGCATTGGCAGGAGGTAAGGGAGTTCTGTCAGTTGCAGCCGACTTTGAGCGATGGGCGGGTGTGTCAGGTCCTGCCCCTGACACCTCCTTTTTACCTCTGTGAACACCCGACTGACCTCTCGACCGAACACTCGACTGAACAACAGTATGAAACAGGCCGTTTGCTGACCGATATGCCGGCCAATCAGGTTGCTCATCTGGCATCGATGCCGGCAATTCCCCAGTCTGATCTGCCGCGCGCTGCACTGATGCTGCGCCATCGGTTCCGAACTGATCAGCTGCCCTTGCCCGAAACGGTTGATGAGGTGGAGGAGATCAACACGTTCACCCCGATCCTGACGCTGATCTCATCGGTGGGTGACGATGACATCCGCTTACCCGGGATGCTGGTGACATTCGACTACGGAGGTTATCGGATAGCCTTCAATACAGATGAATATTCCGATCAGCAGGTGGATCAGGTGGTCACCCTGGAGGGCAAGTCCCGGTTGGTACGGCGGGACAACGAGGCCGAAGAGGGCGTATTGCAGCAGCTCGCTCAACTGGATCTGCGGATCTATGGGTATGATGAGTCCGGGGCATGGATCTGGCAACCGATCAGCAGTTCTGCAACTGAGTTTCTGAGCCGTTGGCAGTCCCTGCTGGATAACTCCCTGCCAGCGCTGCAGGCACAGGACTGGCAGGTGGAGATAGACCCGAGTTATAACTTTGAGGTGAGTCGTACCGCCTTTGAAATCAATGTCAGTGATGGCGCTGATCACTGGTTTGAATTTGGTCTGCGCCTGCCACTGGGTGAGCAGTTGCTGGATACCCGCGAGGTGATCGCCGAGTGGCTGGCGCAGGGGATGCCGGATGAGCTGGTATTGATGTCTGAGAAGGGCTGGTTGCGGGTTGATGCAGCCCCGTTGCACCCTGTGCATGGTCTGATTCTGGAGCTCTATCAGCAGAACAGGTTGCAGTCTCCGGTCACACTACCGCCTTTCCAGGCGGTGCAGTTGATTGAGCAGGCGGATCTGGATCTGCGCGAAGCACCACTGACCGAGGAACTGATGCAGCAGCTGAAATCCTTCAATGGGCTGCAGCCTGTTCAGACCCCCTCAGGGCTCAGGGCAGAGTTACGGCCCTATCAGCAGCAGGGGCTGGCCTGGCTGGATTTTCTGCAGCAATACGGCTTTGGCGGCATCCTCGCAGATGATATGGGGTTGGGAAAAACCCTGCAGACACTGGCCCTGATTCAGCGGATGAAGGAGCTGGGCAGACTGACCAGTCCGGCTATGGTCATCGCACCGACCAGTCTGATGGGGAACTGGCTGCATGAGGCCCGTCACTTCACACCGGATCTGCGTGTCTGCCTGGTACATGGCCCTCAGCGTGCTGAGCAGTTTGAGCAGATGGTCGGCAGCGATCTGGTCGTGACCAGCTATCCGTTGCTGCTGCGGGATCAGCCACACTACGCCGATATCAACTTCAGCCTGCTGGTATTGGATGAGGCGCAGGCGATCAAGAATCCCAAAACCAAACTGGCGAGCGCCGTGCGCAAGCTGACGGCACAGCGCCGCCTATGCCTGACCGGCACACCACTGGAGAACCATCTGGGCGAACTCTGGGCGTTGATGGATTTTGCACTGCCTGGCTTGTTGGGCGGATGGGCAGCGTTTAATCAGAATTTCCGCAACCCGATTGAGCAGGATGGCGATAGCAACGCTCAGCAGTTGCTGGCCAGGCAGGTCGCGCCCTTCATGCTGCGCCGAACCAAGCGTGAAGTGGTGGCAGAGCTGCCGCCGAAAAGTGAGATGGTGCAGCATGTCGAACTGGGTGGACGTCAGCGTGAGCTGTATGAAGCGATCCGGGTCAGTATGGAAAAACGGGTGCGGGATCTGATTGCCAGCAAAGGTCTGGCCCGCAGCCGGATCGAGTTTCTGGATGCGCTGCTGAAGCTGCGCCAGGCCTGCATTGATCCGCGGCTGGTCAAACTGGATCAGGCCGCCAGCATCACCCAGAGCGCCAAACTGGAGTGGTTGGCGGATAATCTGCCCGAGATGGTGGAGGAGGGACGCCAGATCCTGCTCTTCTCTCAGTTCACTCAGGCGCTGGCGCTGGTCGAAGCACTGCTGATCAAGCAGGGCATCGAGTATGCCAAACTGACCGGCCAGACCCGCAAGCGTCAGCAGATGATCGACCGTTTCCAGTCGGGTGACGCGCGGGTCTTTTTGATCAGCCTCAAGGCCGGTGGTAGTGGTCTTAACCTGACTGCCGCCGATACGGTGATCCATATCGATCCTTGGTGGAATCCGGCAGTCGAACAGCAGGCAACCGATCGCGCCTACCGCATCGGGCAGGACAAGCCTGTGTTCGTCTACAAACTGGTGGCCTCCGACACAGTCGAAGAGCGTATTCAACAGATGCAACAGAAAAAACAGGCACTGGCCGATGCACTGTTTGATGCCACAGGCAGTGCCCGCCTGCCATCCGATGGTGAGCAGTTACTCGCACTGCTGGCGGGGTGAGACTAGCCTGTCTGCTCCAGAATCTGGATGGTTTTTATCGGATCAGCCTCAATCAGTGTCAGTAGCTTCTTGGTTGGACCAGACGGATTGCGGCGTTTGGTCTCCCAGCTTTTAACAGACTCAATGCTTGCGCCAATGATGCGGGCGAACTCCTGTCGTGATTTGCCAGAAACCTCCCGTATTTTTTTTACATCCGGGGTGCTGAAATGATGGACAGCAGAGTCTGCTGGTAAGAGATCGCCTTTCTCAATGGCAACCATCTCCTCGGCACTGGCGAGGAGATCAGAGAACAGTTCGTCTTTCATGTCTAACTCCGTCAGTTGAGCTTATCTGTGATCGCTTTGAGTTGGGTTTTCTGGCTATCAGTGAGGTTGTCCTGCTCATTTCATTTTCCGTGTACCTAGTACATGGCAATAGGTACATTGTACCCTTTTTAGGGAGGATGTACAGAGGCCCTCATGTTGGGAGATGGATATTCACAAGATCGGAGATTTGTCTGACTCAGGAGAGAAATCCCGCTGTGCGCGGTGTATCGACAGCGGGTCATGCGGTGACTACTTCGCCTCCATCCTTATTCCGCCATCCAGTCTGATCACTTCTCCGTTGAGGTAAGGGTTCTGGATGATATGAGAGGCCAGTGAGGCGTATTCGGCTGGGGCACCGAAGCGTTTCGGGTGTTGTACCATCTTGATCAACGGCTCGCGCACCTCATCCGGCATCGCCATCATCATCGGTGTATCAAAGATACCCGGTGCGATGGTCATGACACGGATACCGACTCCGGCCAGGTCGCGTGCGATCGGCAGAGTCATGCCGCAGACACCCGCTTTGCTGGCACTGTAGGCGGCCTGGCCGATCTGTCCATCGAAAGCGGCAACAGATGCAGTGTTGATGATCACGCCACGCTCGCCGTTGGCATCCGGTGTGTTGTTGGCCATTTCGGCAGCAGCCAAGCGCAGTACATTGAAGGTGCCGATCAGATTGATGTTGATCACCTGAGAGAACTTCTCCAGCGCCAGTGGGCCATTACGTCCGACCGTCTTGCCGGCTGGGGCGATACCGGCGCAGTTGATGCAGACATGGATCGTGCCGAAGGCTTCCACCACCTGGCGAATGGCGCTCTCGACAGAGGTGGCATCGGTGACATCCACGCGGGCAAACAGGGTATTACTGCCGAGCTCTGCTGCCAGTGCCTCTCCAGCCTCCTGATTCAGATCGAAGATCGCCACTTTGGCTCCCTGAGCAGCCAGTTGTTGTGAGGTGACCAGGCCAAGGCCCGATGCGCCGCCGGTGATGATGACGACTTTGTCTTTGATATCCATGGTGTAATCCTTGAAAGGTTCAGTATCTGGTTGTCAGTAAAATCACGTTATCGCTCAGCGAATCTCATTAAGCAGTTCTCGGGCGATGATAATGCGCTGTATCTCGCTGGTGCCCTCGTAGATCGAGGTGACGCGCACATCACGCGCATGGCGTTCCAGTGGGTAATCCTGAATATAGCCATAACCACCGAGCAGCTGCAGCGCGGTGTAGCAGGCCTGGTTGGCTTTTTCCGATGCAAACAGCTTGGCCATCGAGGCTTCCTTGGAGAAGGGCAGGTCGCGAGATTTACGATCTGCCGCGCTCATCAGCAGCAGACGGGCAGCTTCCAGGTCAGTATAGGTATCCGCCAGCATCCACTGCAGGCCCTGAAAGTCGGCCAGAGGTTTACCGAACTGCTGGCGCTCGGTGATGTACTGGCGCGCATAGTCCATGGCCGCCTGCGCGACGCCAAGTGCCAGGGAGCCGATACCGATGCGCCCACCGGCTAGTTCAGTGATCGCAATCCGGTAGCCCTGATTCAGCTCGCCCATCAGCGCATTGGCTGGCACGCGGCAGTTCTCAAAGCGCACTTCGTTGGTACAGGAGGCGTGTTGGCCCATCTTCTTTTCCGCCTTGGAGATGATCAGGCCGGGTGTGCCACGCTCCACCAGAAAGCAGGAGATCCCTTTGCCACGCGGCAGGGTGGAATCGGTCACCGCCCAGACAACAAAGACGCCTGCATACTCGGCGCTGCTGATAAACTGTTTTGTGCCGTTCAATACCCATTCATCGCCATCGCGCACGGCGGTGCTGCGCATGCCGGCCGGGTCGGAACCGGCAGTGGCTTCGGTCAGGCAGAAGCTTCCAGCCGGATATTCGCCGCTGCAGATGCGTGGCAGATAGGTGGTTTTCTGCTCTTCGCTGCCGACTGCCTGAATCACCTCTGCCACCATATTGGTGACTGACACTGATACTGCCGTTGAGGCACAGCCTCGGGCCAGCTCGGTGATCGCCAGGCTGAAGGCGATACTGTCGGCACCAGTGCCGCCATACTCGGGATCGATCGTCAGCCCCATAAAGCCAAGTTCAGCCAGCTGCGAGAGGATGTTCAGAAACATCTCTCGGTCACCTGTCTGATCCAGTTTTTCGGCAACCGGTGCGAGTTCGTTGTCGGCAAACCGGCGGGCCATCTCCTGAATCATCGTCTGTTCTTCTGTGAAGCTGAAATTCATGGGGCTCTCCTCAGTCTATGAGCAATAACAACTACTATCGCCTGAATACAGGTTACATAAAATGACAAAAATTGACTGATTGAGTCACATAATGTGACACTTGTATCGATTATCCACTCCTAAGGGCAAAGCATGGCAACGGTCGATATACAGTATGTCAGAGCGGCACTGAACTGTGTGCGGCGCAGGGGGGTGGGCGTGGACAGGTTGCTGATCGAAAGCGGCATCGATGGCGCTCTGCTGGATCAGCCAGGTGCACGGGTGCATGGTGACCGCATGACACGGCTGGTGCAGCTGATCTGGATCTGGCTGGATGATGAGTTCATGGCCTGCACCGAGCATCCGTGCAAGCGGGGCGTATTTGCGCTGATGGCGCGCCATGCGTTGCATTATGAAACCCTCGATGCGGTGCTGGAGCAGGGGATACAGTTGTATAACCTCTTTACGGATGATATCTGGATGCAACTGAGCCGACAGGGGGATCTGGCGCGTATCGAGATCCGCTTTGCCCGGCCCGACCTGGACCCGGACGGCTTCTTCAGAGAGTTCTGGATGGTGATCTGGCACCGTTTTGCCAGCTGGCTGGTGGGGGAGAAGATACTGCTCGACAGCGCCGGGTTTGATTTTGCTGCCCCTGCGCATCTGAATGAGTTGAAGTATCTGTTCCCCTGTCGGCATCAGTTCGATCAACCCGCACTGACCTTGGCTTTCAGCGCCGACTATCTGGAGCGCGCAGCGGTCAGAACACAGCAGGATCTGGCGGTGTTCCTCAGGCGCTCACCGGCGGATCTGATCACGATTCCTGGGCGTGAGAGCAGTTATGAGGCACGTATCCGTTCTTTGCTGCTGCATCAGAGTACAGAGGTGCTCCTGTGTCCCTCACTGGAGGTGCTGGCCCATCACTTCAATATCAGCAGTCAGACTCTCAGACGTCGGTTACGGCGCGAGGGCACCTCCTACCCGGCGATCAAGGCAGGTATCCGTCAGGATCTGGCGATCGAAAAATTGCTGTTGCACAAGCTCAGTATCGCGGAGGTCTCGCGGCAACTGGGATTCAGCGAGCCGCGAGCATTCAGTCGTGCTTTTCGGCAGTGGACCGGGTTGACGCCTGCGGCATATGTGGAGCAGCAGCGGGGTGCTCAGCGCTTCAGATGATCCAGCGGCAAGTCTGTTTTATAGCGCACCTGCTTGAGTGAAAAACTGCTGCGGATGCTGTCGATCCCCTCGATCAGTGTCAGGTGATTATCCAGAAAACGTTGGTAGGCCATCAGATCCGGCACCACAACACGGATCAGATAATCAAAATCGCCGGTCATCAGGTAACACTCCATCACCTCCGGCCACTGGGTCACGGCCTCCTCAAACGCCTGCAGATCCTTCTTCAACTGATGGCTGAGCGACACCTGAATAAAAACATTCACCGAAAGACCCAGCTTCTGTGCTTCCAGCAGCGTCACCTTGCCACGGATAAAACCCTGCTCCTCCAGAATCCTGACCCGGCGTGAGCAGGGAGAAGGGGAGAGGTTCACCTTATCGGCCAGTTCAAGATTGGAGATGCTGCCATCTGCCTGCAGCTCCTCCAGAATCCGGTAATCGATCTTATCCAGTGGATGTTGGTTCATCTGTATTCCTGACGACTGATGTGCATATTGAGCAGAAGTGTAGATGGCCTTTATTGAGCCTGATGGGCTGTCATGGTGTCAATATTGGCTTATCTGTAATGTGTTGTCTTATTTATTAGTGATCTGTGCCAATAATTATTTATCCCGCGCAGACTTTGGCACAAGTAACTACGCCTCTCATGGTAATTTTTTACACATTAAAAATATAAGATTCTGAGGCCTGCTAACCATGCTGTTCGACAAGGAATACCAGCTTACCGACCGTTATGCTCTGAATGAGGGGCGTGCATTCATGACCGGCATTCAGGCGCTGGTTCGACTGCCATTGATGCAACGCCAACTGGATATCCAGCAGGGGCTGAATACCGCTGGTTTCATATCCGGCTATCGTGGTTCACCTCTGGGTGCCTATGATCAGGAGTTGTGGCGCAGCAAGTCATTTCTGGCTGAGCATGATGTGCATTTTGAGCCAGCAATTAACGAGGACCTGGGTGCGACTGCCGTCTGGGGCACGCAGTTGATCGACTACTACCGCGAAGATGCCACCAAGGATGGCGTCTTCTCTATCTGGTATGGCAAGGGGCATGGTGTCGATCGTTCGACCGATGTGTTCCGCCAGGCCAATGTGCAGGGCACGGCAAAGCATGGTGGCGTGCTGGCGCTGGCAGGCGATGATCACACCGCTGAGTCCTCCATGTTTCCACACCAGACTGACCAGGTGTTTGAAGCAGCGATCATGCCGATCCTGTTTCCTGCCTCGGTGGATGAATATCTGACGATGGGGCTGGCCGGTATCGCCCTGTCGCGCTACTGCGGCCTCTGGGTGGCGATGAAAACCATCACCGAAACGGTGGAAAGCGGCGCCTCGATCGAGATTCCTGAACTGCCACAGTTTGTGATCCCTGATGATTTCGAAATCCCGAAGCATGGCTTGAACTACGACTGTCATCTGAGCTGGCCCGCTGAGCGGATCGAATATGAGCGGCGCATGATCGAGGAGCGTGCCCCGGCAGCTCATGCGTTTGTGTATGCCAACAAGATTGACCGCGTGGTGCTGCAGGCACCCCAACACCGTTTCGGTATCGTGACGGTGGGTAAGGCGCATGGTGATCTGCTTGAAGCGTTTCGTCAGCTCAAGATCAGTGACGCCCAGCTTCAGGCGGCCGGTATCAGCATCTATAAGGTGGGCATGAGCTGGCCGCTGGAGCCGCGCGGTATCCGTGAGTTTGCCGAAGGGATGGAGTCGCTGCTGGTGGTGGAGGAGAAGCGCCCGCAGTTGGAGAAGCAGATCAAGGAGCAGCTTTACAACTGGCCAACTGATCGTCGCCCCCATATCTACGGCAAGCGCGATGAGCAGAACCGTGTACTGCTGCCCGAGGTGTTTGCTTTCACGCCCGAGATCGTGGCGCGTGCGTTGGCTTACTGGCTGCGCGATACCCCGCTGGGTATGCAGATGATGCAGCAGCTCGATCTGATCCCTGTGCCCTGTACCGCGGCAGGCAATCCTGGCATTGCACGTGCGCCCTATTTTTGTGCCGGTTGTCCGCACAACACCTCGACCAAGGTGCCTGATGGCAGTATCGCCGGTGCCGGAATCGGTTGCCATATCATGGCGTTGAGCATGGATCGCAAGGCTAAAACCTTCACCCATATGGGCGGCGAGGGAGTCCACTGGGTGGGGCTGCACCGCTTCTCCACCCGCAAGCATATGTTCCAGAATCTGGGTGATGGCACCTATCAGCACTCAGGGCTGCTGGCGATCCGGCAGGCGGTGGCGAGCAATATCAACATCACCTACAAGATACTCTACAACGATGCCGTTGCGATGACCGGCGGGCAGAAGGCCGAGGGTGAACTGTCACCTACACGCGTGGCCCGACAGGTGCTGGCCGAAGTGGTTAACCGGGTTGCGCTGGTCAGCGACGATATCGCCAGGTTTGCCACCGATCGTGAATTGCCGGCTGAAGTGACACGCCATGATCGGGAAGAGCTGGATGCTCTGCAGCATCAGTTCCGGGAGATAGAGGGGGTCACGGTGATTATCTATGAACAGACCTGTGCGGCGGAGAAACGTCGTCGTCGCAAGAAAGGATTGTTGAGCGATCCTGATCGGCGTCTTTTTATCAATGACCGAGTATGCGAGGGTTGTGGTGATTGTTCGGTGCAGTCCAACTGCATCGCGATTGAACCGAAGGAGACTGCTTTCGGGCGTAAGCGTCAGGTGAATCAGTCCACCTGCAACAAGGATTTTTCCTGCGTGAAGGGTTTCTGCCCCAGCTTTGTCTCGGTCGAGGGCGCCCGGATCAGCAAGCCGGATCAGGGACAGGTCGAGTCTCTGGAGCAGCATGCGCTAAGCAATATACCCTCTGTTGTACCGCCTGAGATTCAGGACAACTATGCAATTCTGGTTGCCGGAATCGGTGGCTCCGGGGTGCTGACGATCGGTGCGCTGCTGTCGATGTCGGCTCATCTTGAGGGTAAAGGTGCCACGACGCTTGATTTCACAGGCCTGTCGCAGAAGAACGGCGCAGTGGTCGCGCATGTCAAACTGGCACCGACTCCCGCCGATATTCATGTACCGCGTATTCTGGATGGCAGTGCCAATCTGCTGCTCGGCTGCGATATGGTGGCAGCGATGGGCAGCATGGTTAAGTTATGCAAGGGGCTGACCCGCTCGGTGATCAACACCGCCGAGGTGCCGGTGGCCGCCTTTGTCGAGAACAACGATCTGTTCTTTCCCGCCAGTGAAATAAAGAATGCTTTTGTGGCCCAGACCTCGGCTGAGGCGGTGGATCTGATCGATGCGACCGGCTTGGCGGAAGCTCTGTTTGGTGATGTGATCGCCACTAATCTGTTCATGGTCGGCTTTGCCTTCCAGAAGGGACTGATCCCGCTGAGCGAATCTTCCATCGAACGGGCGATTGAGCTTAACGGTGTTGCCGTGACCTTCAATCAACGCGCTTTCCGCTGGGGGCGTCTGGCAGCAGCCGACCGGCAGGCGGTGTATCACCTGATTGAGCAGTACAAAGGGGGATCTGAGAGCAGTAATCAGAGCACTCCTCAGAGCCTGCAGACCTTGGATGAGAAGATAGCGCAATTCCACCGTGAACTGATTGACTATCAGAATGAAAACTATGCTCAGTCCTATATGAATCTGATCAATGAGGTGCGCCAACAGGAGCGGGAGCGACTGGGAGCTGAGGGTGAGCTGAGCAGTCTCGCAGCCCGATACCTGTACAAGGTGATGGCCTACAAGGATGAGTATGAGATTGCACGTCTCTATACCGATGATGTCTTCAGACAGAAGCTGTCGGCGCAGTTTGATGGCGACTTCCGACTCACCTTCCATCTGGCACCACCATTGCTGGCTCGTCGTGACAAGCTGACTGGTCAGCCAAGAAAGATGGCGTTTGGTGAATGGGTGCTGCCGCTGTTCAAAGTGATGGCACGAATGAAGCCACTGCGAGGTAGCCGTTGGGATCTGTTCGGTTATACCCAGGAAAGAAGAGCAGAGCGCCAGTTGGTTCAGGACTATCGGGCACTGATTACAGAGGTGATGGGCGGTGTCACCCAGCATAACCGCGCACTGGCCTGCCAACTGCTGGCTTTGCCGGAGCAGGTGAAGGGCTATGGGCATGTCAAAGAAAAAAATCTGACCCGCATGCAGGACGAATGGACCCAACTGCGAGCACGCTGGGAGGGGGGTGGGCAGGAGGTGGCAGAGCTACCGCTACGATTGATGGAGGTTTGATCCGAATAAACTGCGTATTCAGCAGGACAAGAATGAGTAATATTCAGGTTATTGAGAGGCTTCCTGCTTGTCTTGATGAATGGTTTTGCTACACTGTACATAATTTGAACAAAAGCAGAGTTGTGTTAAATGGATATCAGTTCAGCGCTGAGCAGTTTTTCCAATCTTGGTGCCAATATCGGTGTTGCCGCTAACCCGACTGGTGCCAATGCTGATCAAGCGTCTACTAATCGTAATGAGCCCTCTACCTCCTCTGCGGTCGCGCAGGGTCGTGCCGAGGCGGGTATTCAGGTCAATATCAGCAGTGCAGCACAGGAAGCGTTGCAACAGGAGCTCAATGGCCAGCGTGTCGGCAATGTGAGTCAGACAGAGTTGACTTATAACAATGCCGGTCAGTTGGGAAACAATCCAGTAGCCGCTGGCCCGTCTGACAATGCCGGTGCCCAGGCCAGTCCACAACCAGCGTCTGACGCTGATGATATCCGCAGCAGCGCGCTGGATAATCTGACATTGGGTCTTGGCGCTGGCGAACCACAGCAAACATCCGCTCTTGAAAACTCTGAGCGTGAAGCCGTCGAGTCCATCGGTGGCGAAGTCTTCTGATTTTCCTCTTTCCACACCAGCCTGAATCATTGATTCGGGCTGGTGTTTCTTTGTGTAACTGATCATCGCTCAAGGATCGATAAGCTTTCCACCTTTGCCAAGATAATTGGGTTGCCTGCAGGACAGGTGTATGATGGGTCACTGATGTAAGAGCTTCTGTTCGCAGAGGTTTTTGCTGTCCGGTTGCAAGGCATATCTATCCAGGGATTGAGCGCATGCTGTCTTTTCTGCAAGGCTTTGCCATAGGTCTTTTTCTTATGTGTGGCCCATGGTTTATTACAGGGCTGTTCAATCCGGGGCTGGTGCTGCCGGATGATCGGGCCGATCGTTTGAATGTGTTCAAACGCTATCTGTTCGTGATCCCTTTTCTCAGTTTTATTTTGGGCCTGACCTCTCTCTGGGGTGGTTTCGGGCCTAGTCTTGCCGGTTGGTTGTCGGGGCTGGGTGCGCTGTTTGTCTGGGTGCCTGTTGAGCACAGGGTGCGTGGCTTTCTGAACAGGCGTCGGCTGAAAAAAGCGCAGCAACAGGCGCAGGCTGAACTCCAGGCAAACAGGGCCGCACATCTGAAAGAGCAATCGACCGCGACCCTGGATCTGGATGACCCGGCAGAGCAGAGTGATCCGCTTGTTAAATCCCTGCAGCGGTGCAAACGCCAGCTCAAGAATGTGGCGCTGGATCTTGCGCAGCCGGACAGGTTCTATACTCGATATATAACCCTGCAAAGCCTGCTCGCGCAGCGCTTTGAGTCGGGAGAGCTGGCGATGCAGCGTTCACAGACGTTGATTCAGGATGTGTATGGCAGCGTCATTCATCGGCTTGATCGCATGGTTGAGCTGCAGGTGCAACTCAATGCTCTGGATCCGGCTTTTATCCGGCGTCGACTGGATGATACAACTCTGGTGGGCACAGAGCGGCAGGCGCTGCAGGCACGCTGGGCGCTGGTAGAGACAAGCAAGCAGCATCTGGACAAGCTCACGGCAGATAATGAAGCGGCGCTGACGGCACTGGATACCACCAGTATTGCGCTGATGCAGTTGCAGACATCCGATCCGGGTGTTCCTGATGCCGATAGAGTCATGGCCGAGCTGGATCGATTCAATCAACGTGTTGCTCAGTATGAACACGCCACACAATCAAGGAAGGCACAATAATGAAGCCACTGGCATTACCTTCACCGGAGCAGCTCGAAAAGGAGCTGGAACTGAACAGTGCGGCACCTGAGCCGGAGCAGACGGCCGATGAAGCGGCCCGTTATGTCGAATCTTTACTTAAACAACCCCCTCAGGCACAACGCAGCCAGATTGATCAACTGGGGCTGGAAGCTCAGGCTGAGTCAGCTCGCCAGGCCAACTTGTTGAATACACCGATGGAGCAGCTCGCGGGTCATAGTAATGATGCCAGCGAGGTGGCCCGCGCCTTGAGTGATCTGCGCAACATGATGCAGCAGCTCAAACCGGATCACCAGGCGCTTGAAGCAAAAGGGGTGGCGGGCCTGTTGAGCCGACTGCCTGGCGTTGCGACACCAGTACAGCGTTACTTCAAGCGGTTTGAAACCGCACAGGATACCCTTGATCGACTTATCAAGGGACTGGAAGCGGGCCGGGACCGACTGAACCGTGACAATGTCACGCTGACCCATGATCAGCAGGATATGCGCACTGCACTGGGCGCCTTGCAACACCATGCCGCGCTTGGGCAGAGGATAGATGAGTCCTTGCAGACACATATCGCCCAACTTGATGGCGAGACTGAGTCGCCCGCATTTATTGAAGAGGAGCTGATTTTTCCATTGCGTCAGCGGATTATGGACCTGCAACAGCAGCAGGCCGTGTGCCAGCAGGGGATACTGGCGATAGAGGTGATTATCCGCAACAATCGCGAGTTGATCCGCGGTGTTGATCGTGCGCTGAATGTAACCCTCTCAGCGCTTCGTGTGGCTGTCACGGTAGCGCTGGCATTGGCCAATCAGAAACTGGTGCTGAACCATATCGATGCCTTGAATGAGACCACCAACGATATGATCGC
This sequence comes from Nitrincola salilacus, assembly GCF_046271865.1. Classification (NCBI taxonomy): domain Bacteria; kingdom Pseudomonadati; phylum Pseudomonadota; class Gammaproteobacteria; order Oceanospirillales; family Oceanospirillaceae; genus Nitrincola; species Nitrincola salilacus. The sequence goes on along the minus strand of NZ_CP176580.1, from coordinate 3,381,244 downwards.
CGGCACTGCTCAGGCGCTACGCCAGCAGGGTGTGGATATTCAGACACGGGCAGCATCAGCTCAACTGGATATGCAGGTGCTGGAGCAGGCCTTTGAAGATATGCTGGGCGCTCTGGATGATCTGTCGAGCTATCGGCAAAAAGCGTTGCCGACCATGGCTGAGCAGATCAAGCGTATGCAGGATCTTACCAAACGTGGGCAGGCATCAATTGATACGCTGGCCTCTGATGAGCAGGCAGCAACCTGATGTGGCGCCATTCGTGGCGCCTGCACCCTGTTTCAAACTGTCTGTGACAAAAACTGCCAGAGCATGCGCAGCGCCAACAATGTGAGCAGCACGGCAAAGGTGCCTTCAATCCAGGGCCTGAAGGTCAAAAATTTCTGACGTGTGGCGGTGGCTGACAGTAGCAGTGCCACCAGAAGGTACCACAGGGTGTCGATACTCATCGCCAGTAGTGCAATCAGCCCTTTGGTGCCCAGTGCATTTCCGGCTTCAAAGAACTGGCTGAACAGGGCAACAAAAAACAGCGGGACTTTAGGGTTCAGAAACGCAATCAGAAAGCCATCACGCCAGGCCTTCCTGGATGTGGTCGGTTCAGACAGTGTTGTGGGAGCGGGACGAAGCGCACTGCGGCCAGCCTGCGTGGCGAGGTATAACAGAAAGAGTGCTCCTGCGACCTGAATGATCGATCCCAGTGCCGGTACTGCCACCATCACCGATGCGATACCGATCACACTCAGGGCCGCATAGATGCCGATCCCCAATCCGTGTGAGAGGGCCGCTATCATTCCCTGTTGCCTACCACCGAATACACTGTGCTTGACGATGATCGCAAGGCTTGGGCCAGGTGACATTGCTCCCAGTAGAAAAATTCCAGCCAAAGTCAGCCATTCACTCCACTGCAACATGCCGGGTAAATCCTTTTAGATATAAAGAAAGTGTTGTTTACACTACCTTTTTCATGAATGCTGATCAAGTCGTGGTTAATGATTGAGAATTGTCTGCAAGGGGTATCTGGAGTAGTGTAATCAGCTTGACTAATATTAAGTTAGGTTGGACTGATGTTCTTTTCTCCTCGCTACACTCGTCTGGTTTTCACTGTCCTGATGTCTTTTTACATGGTCAGTATCATGACGCTGGTGATCACGCTGGTGAATACAGGATTTGAAACTGGCGTTTTACTGCGCTGGCTGAAGGCGTTTATCGTGGCCTGGCCGATTGCTTTTATGCTGATTCTGGTTGGAGCACCCAAGCTGCAGCAACTGTCAACAAAACTGGTACGTCAACTCTGACCTGAAACCAGCAGGCACTACAACTCATCCCGTCATGAACCGCGCAACCCTATCTGCAGAATAAGTAAATTATGTGAGAAAGGTCTTGGCTGGGCGAGGTTGATCTATCTTGTAAAGACAGGTCTCGCCTATCGATCTGTTTGATCGTGTCTATGTTACTCAGAGATTGTACATGTAATAAAAGGTGTTTATTCTAGGTAATACCCCGGTAGGATACGCATTTTGTTTGAACACGCAGTTCAAGGGCTTGGGGGGCTGAGAGTTTTCTTCATGTTGCTTGAGCCAGGTGCTCATTGACCAGGAATACAGGATGCGTTTTGCCTTCCTAAGTGGTGTATCCAACTATTTTGCCTCCTCTCTGGCAGCCTCCACACTGCTACAGTTTGCTTTGCGCATCACACTGGTCGTGATTGCCGTTACGTTTGTCAGCTACTGGCATATTGTATCAAGCCTGCATGATATCAATGATGATGGCCTGCGCAATTATATCTCCGAGCGCGCACAGAAAGAGAGTGGAATCTTCCGCTCAGCCGAAAGCAATCACACGATCGCCAAAGCGGTATTCACTGAATACTGGCAGGACCAGCATGCGAGTGAAACGCTGGACTTTGATCAGATCTGGCAACGTTTTCCTGACGGCACCGTACGTATTCCCCAAGCGGTATTTGATGGTGTGTCACGCTCGGACGGTAGCCGCAGCCACTCCATTTCAGGCTTTGCAGGATTAGGGGCGCCGATCGATGATCAGGAGTTTCGTAATCGACTGGTGATGTCCTACTGGCTGATTTCGCGTTTTGGAGAGGCCTGGAGTAAGGATTTTCCGAACTTTTATATCACCATGCCGGAGAACGTTGTTCTCGGATACTGGCCAGGCGTTCCCTGGGGGCTTGAAGCCGAGGCTGAGTTCGATATCACTCAGGAGGAGTGGTACTACGTGGCTGCCCCCGAACATAATCCAGAGGGAGGAACAGTCTGGACCGGGCTCTATTACGACTTCACGGTGGATCAGTGGATGGTATCCAACATCACACCTGTGGAGGTGGATGGTCGCCATCTGATCAATTTCGGCCATGATATTCTGCTCAATGATCTGTTTGAACGTGTTTTTAATGATCATCTGGAGGGAGCCTACAACTTTATTATCCGCAAGGATGGGCGTCTGATCGCGCATCCGGATAAGGTGGATGCATTACGTGAAGCAGAAGGAAAGCTTTTTATTGAAGAGCTGGAAGACCAGGCACTTTCATCCATGTATCAAAGGATCATGCAGGGACTCTCCCGGCAGTCCGGCGATGAACTGCTACTGGACGATAAAGCGAATGATGTGCTGCTGGCAGTGGCTCCCATGCCGGGCCCGGACTGGCTATTTGTCACGGTTTATCCTAAATCTCTGCTGACCTCTGTTGCACTGGAAACGGCTCAATTTATTCTCTGGTTGGGGCTGATCTCGCTGGTGCTGGAAATGATCATGTTGTATCTGGTATTCCGCCGCAAGGTCATTGCTCCCCTGAATACCTTCTCATTGGCATCTGACCATGTCGCGAGTGGGCGCTATGATCTGAATCGTGTTAATGGTATGCCACTGTTGCTGCAGCAGCGCAATGAAACAGGAATACTGGCGCGTACTTTTCAACGTATGGCCAGTGATATACAGAGCTATGGTCTGGAACTCGAAAGCAAGGTGGAAGCGCGCACAGAGCAGTTGAAACTGGCCACGGAAGAGGCGAAGAAAGCAGATCATGCCAAGTCCGATTTTCTGGCCCGCATGAGCCACGAAATTCGTACCCCGATGAATGCCATTATCGGGCTGAGCCGCCTCACATTGAACACATCGCTGGATCCGGATCAACGTGCCTATCTGGAAAAGATCCAGCTCTCCGCTGATCTGTTGATGGGCATCATCAATGACATACTTGATTTTTCCAAGATCGAGGCAGGTAAGTTGACGCTGGAAGAGGTGCCTTTCCGGCTGCATGAGGTGATGGATAATATCTCTCAGGTTATTGCTCTGCGGGTTGAAAGCAAAGGCCTGACATTCGTCAGCGAGATAGATCCGGACGTACCGCTTTATCTCAAGGGTGATGCGTTACGGCTGGGGCAGGTTCTGATCAATCTGGTCAATAATGCGGTCAAGTTCACTGATCAGGGGCAGGTGGAGATGAAAGCCTGGAGTGAACGATCAACCGACCATCAGGTAACGCTGCATTTTCTGATTCAGGACTCGGGCATCGGCATGAATGCTGAGGATATGAAAAACCTCTTCAATGCATTTTCGCAGGCCGATGGCAGTATTACACGTAAATATGGTGGAACCGGGCTCGGGCTTGCGATCTGTAAACAGTTGGTTGAGATGATGAATGGCCGTATCTGGGCGGAAAGCGAACCAGGTAAAGGTAGTCAGTTCCACTTCACGGCTGAGTTTGCGCTGTCTGACGGTTGTCAGTTTGAGGCGGCTGATAGCAGAATGACCTGTCAGGCTGTGGATGGGATGGCATTACCGGAACTTGGGCTGATGCATCAGGCTCGCATTCTTCTGGTTGAGGATAATCCTATCAACCGTTTGGTTGCTGAATCGTTTCTGGAGGAGTTTGGTGTCGAGGTGGACTCGGCCGAGACCGGAGCCGTGGCGATAGAGATGCTGAATGCCAAGCGCTATCAACTGGTTTTGATGGATATTCAGATGCCAGAAATGGATGGATTGACAGCGACCCGATTGTTACGTGCAGATCCTCGCTTCAGAGATATTCCGATTATTGCGATGACAGCGCATGCCATGTCAGGAGATAAAGAGAAGAGTCTTGAAGCTGGCATGAATGATCATCTGGTCAAGCCGGTCAATGCTGATCAACTGCATGCCCTGCTGGTCAAGTGGCTGGGAGCTGATGCGGCCGTGACCTCTTCTGCGGCAGCGGAATCGATTCAACAGGTCCAGTCATCCGGCCCTGATCTGCCGAGATCACTACCCGGTATCGATATGAGCGAAGCGGTTGAACATGCGCGTTATGACAATGCGCTTCTGCTGAAATTGCTTAAAAACTTCTATCATACCTATCATGAGCTACCTCAGAAAATTGCTGATCTGGAGACCAAGGTGGTCAGTGATCTGGCGCACACCATCAAACCACTGGCCATCTTCTTTGGTGCAAAACGTCTCGCCGACAGTTCGAGAAGTCTTGAGCATGCGCTTCGAAGTGGTGCAGAGATCGACAGGCCCCGGACGGTCTTCAGTGATGCCTTGCAGGAGGTGATGAGTGGCCTGCAGACTCTGGTGTCTCAGGCGCCTGGGGATCTGGGTGTTCTTGCCAGTTTTGATCCCGAAAAGGCAACTGAATTGTTGTATCGTCTGAAGGAGTATTTGCAGGTGGATGATGCAAATGCTGAGTTGATTGTTCCCGAGCTGCAAATGTGTCTGCCGGGTGAGCAGTTTGCATCGATCCTGACAAGGCTTGAATACTATATTGATGATGTTGAGTATGCACAGGCGCTTGAGCTGGTCGATAGTCTTTTCAGTAAATTACTTGATGAGAAAACGACATGAGTAGTGCGCCGCTGGAAAGACAGCAGAAAATATTGATCGTGGATGATGAGTTGCTGAATCGTAAGCTGCTGGCCGATATTCTGCGTGAAGACTATCGGGTGATTCTGGCTAAAAACGGGGAGCAAGCGGTTGACAAGGTCAATAGGCATCAACCGGATCTGATTCTGCTGGATATCATCATGCCCGGTGAAAACGGCTATCAGGTGTTAGTGGCCCTGAAAAGCAATCCGCAGACTCAGGATATCCCGGTGGTATTCATCAGTGCACTGGATACGGATCGTGACGAGGAGAAGGGGTTGGTTCTGGGTGCGACTGACTACATCTCCAAGCCCTTCAGAAAATCTCTGGTCAAGGCCCGGATCGATAATCATATGCGTATGGTGAGTCAGCGAAAACTTCTGGAAGAGTTGGCGAATCTGGATGGCTTGACCAATGTCGATAATCGGCGCTGTCTTGAGCAGAATCTTGATGAGGAGTGGCGTCGTTCGCAGCGCAATCAGCAGCCTCTGTCGTTGGCGATGTTGGATGTGGATCACTTCAAACAATTCAATGATCACTATGGTCATGGCGGCGGCGATAAAGTGTTGCGCCAGGTCGCCAGAACCATGCGATCTCAGATAAAAAGACCCGGAGACAAGGTCGCGCGATATGGTGGTGAAGAGTTTGTCATCCTGTTGCCTGAAACCACGCAACAGGATGCTGAGTACATCATGGAAAATATGCGTAAAGCGATCATCGATCTGAAAATCCCACACGGTTACTCGGAGACAGGGCCTTATCTGAGCGTCAGTATTGGCGGAGCGACCATCCTGCCAAGCGAGCGTGAAGGGCCTGTGACTCTGCTTAATAAGGCCGATGCCTCACTCTATCGAGCCAAACACCAAGGGCGCAATCGTGTGATCTGGGATCAGTAGTTACCGATATTAACTACGAGCCTTTTGTATCAAATGATGCTGCCATAACCAGTTCAGGATGCGCGTGCTGTGTTGAGCGGGTAGTTGATGACTCCACTTTTCAATCAGTATCTCAGGTGTATCGCCAGGCACAAATAGCCTCATCAGCGGCACCAGCTCAACATGTTCAATAAACGCAATGGGCCGTTCAAGGCTCGGATGGCTCAGTGCCTGCGCGGAAGTGATAAGATCCCCCTTGAGTATCGGTAACTCTGTAAAACTCACAGCAGGGTGTAACATCAACTTACACTCTGGGGGGATGGGTGATGTCTCAGGTAGAAACTCTATCTCAAGAGTAGAGTCGACTGCATGCCCAGCGGCACGGGTCTGCCAGAACTCTGTGGGGGTCTCTGCTGCCTGCTCGGCATAGAAACGATTCGCCCAACGCTGATGGCGAGTGATGTTTTCCCGTTGTCGCTGCCTGTAAAACTCAGCCGCCAGATCACTGAGTGTTGGAAAGCGGATCTGTGTATGAACCACCACGGCGGCCTGAAGCGCCATGCTGATGGCAGATTGCACTCCCTGAGATGAGATCGGGTCCAGCGTGACACAAGCATCCCCAACTCTGATGAATCCTTCCCCGACAGGCATGTCACTGTAACTCGCGCTGGCGCTGCAGGCGGTGATCGGTCTAATCATGTGGCCACTCAGGCAGTCTCTGAGCAGGTTGGATCTGCCCAGTTGTTCGCGATAAAAAACCTCCAGTTGATCTCTGCGACTGCCTGTAGGGTGCAGGGCGGAGTGTCGAGAAGGGTGTCGAGAATCGACAAATACACAGGCGTTAACGAGGCCGCCGGGCAGGGGGGCACTCCAGAACCAGGTGTTTTCACCGGCTTCCACCCGGCTTTCGGTGCCGTGCATGGCACTGTTTTGCCAGTACCCATACAGAGCCAGAGTCGCTGCCCCGAGGCGTGTGCGTTTACCAGCCACAGGGGACGACTGGCCACCGGCATCGATAAGATAGTCACAGTGCAGTGTCTCTGGGCCATCTTCACCGTTCAGACTCAATTGCCATCCATCTGAGCCATTTTGAGTGACTTTGGTGATACGTATGGGCTGACGTACCCTGACGCCGGCTTCTTGAGCGGACTCCAACAGCAACTGATCGAAAATACCTCTATCGACCTGCAGCCCGGGCTCACCCTCATAGGTTTTCAGACGTGTTTCGCCGGCCCAATGGATGATGGCCTGATGGGGGCGGAGAAAACCCGCTTTCTCTACTTGCTCACGCAACTCAAGTTGATCAAGCAGCAGCAGGATGGCAGGTGTCAGCGACTCTCCGATGTGAGGGCGCGGAAAGGCTGACTGCTCAATCAGGCATACGTCGTGTCCCAGTTCTGCCAAGCGCTGAGCAACACTGCAGCCAGCAGGTCCTGCACCCAAAACGCAGATCTGTACCCGAACTGAATCATTCATTAGCAAAATTACCAGCTGTCAAATCTATTGCCCAAAACGAGTGTGTCATTTATGGTTAGGCAGCTCCATGAAAAACGTTATAGCATCATCACACAACAAAAATAACATAGTTCACCTGATCTGGTCAGAGATCCTTCTCATGTCGAACAGCTCAGGTTCTGGCCTGCACAAGGAGATACCGTGATGCCCTCTGCCATGAGTAAACATCTGGCCAACTTTCCCACTTCCACCCTTGCCGCAGCGCTGACTGCAGCGGAATGTGATCCAGACCTCGGAAAACCCGACGACTTCACCTGGCGCGATTATCTGCTGATGCTGCTGCGTATCGATGCCGGTATCGAGCACGCCTTGATGGTGCAGTATCTCTATGCTGCCTATTCGCTCGGTGGTGAGCAGGTGCCGCCCGACAAGCGCCCAATGGTGAGACGCTGGCAGCAGACTCTGCTCAGCATCGCCAAGGAGGAGATGGGGCACCTGATCACGGTCCAGAATGTGATCACCTGCCTGGGTGGTGCAATCAGTCTGGAGCGCGAGGATTATCCCTGGGACCATGACTTTTACCCCTTTCCGTTTGAACTCGAACCCCTGACGCTGGACTCGCTGGCCAAGTATGTCTATACCGAAGCGCCGATCGGCTGGGGCGAGCAGGGCCGTTTGTCAGGTGCGGCAGAGCAGGTACACACAGTTCTTCAGGAAAGGCATGAGGGGTTACGCAAGTCGATACTGTCCCGATTGGAGGCTCAACCCGTTCCGCCAAAACCGGATGGGGTGAAATCGGTCGCGGCACTGTTCAAGGTGATTCTCGGCATACTGCAGGATCCGAGCCGCCTGTCAGAGGATGACTTCAATGCTGCCAGCTATGCCTGGCAGGCGAGCTGGGATGCCTGGTCCTGCAATCATGGTCAGCGCTCAGGGGAGGAGGCGGCCGATGAAAACCAGTTTCAGGGGATGCCTGGCGGTGCCCGGACCTGTCCGACCACGGCGGATCTGATCATTGTACCGGTGGCGACCCGCGATGATGTGATCGATGCGCTGCAGCAGGTGGCAGAGCAAGGTGAATCGCCTCATTCAGAACAGGAGCAGTCGCACTTTGCACGGTTTCTGCATATCTATGATGAGTTCAGCACTCACTTTCCATCGGGTTGCGAGACGCAACCGGCGCGAGAACTGCCGATCAATCCCACCACCTTTGCCAATCTTCATCAGTCCGATGGTGATATGGCACGGCGCTCAACCCGCATCACACATCCTGAGAGCGTCAAATGGGCTCAGTTGTTTGATCTGCGTTATCGTCTGCTGCTGACCTTTCTGGCCCACTCTTTCAGGCTGGCGCGGGCCGTTAATCCCAATAAGGGGGCAGGTACTTATCAGGCGGTGGTACACAGAGCGTTTGGTGAAATGTATAACTTAAAGGCGATATCCGAGATTCTGGTACGACAGCCCTTGGATGCGGATCCTGACCTGCCATTTCGACCTGCCGGACCTCCGTTCCAGATGCCCTATACGCTGGAGCTGCCGGAAACTTCCAGCAGTTGCTGGTTGCAGTATCTGGAAATGCTCAAGGCCTGTGGCAACCTGCGCGAGGCATTGGAGCAGAATGGCGATCTGTCTCCACGCGAAACTGAGTATCTACAGACTCAGGCCAATGCTGATCGTGCTTGCGCAGATTGGCTGAATACCCAACTTGAAGCCGCGAGAGTCAGTGAGGAGGTTGCACCATGAAGCTGGTTGATATTCGTCTTCTTCCATCCATGGCAATTGCGCGGCTGGGTTCAGCCAGTGAGCCGTTGGATAACTATCAAATTGAAACCGACCCCAAAGCACCGCTGGATTTTCGGCGCATCACCCGTGCTGAAACCTTCATTGTTGATACCGAGAGCGGTGAGATCACCGACGTTTTGCCACCGAGTGACCAGCCACCGGCATTCAAAAGCGGTAACCGAATTCGGCCAGTGGCGCCGTTTATAGAGGCGTTTGCCAGTGTGGTTGATGACTCGGGTGAAGAACGTCTGGTGCCGCTGGATATCCATCTGATCGAACAGATGGGGCTGAGTGTACGTTGGCAGATCGAGGCTGGTAATCTCAAGGTCTATCGCCGTACGCGCAAGGAAAAGGACAAGGTACTGGCGCGACTGAAAAACATTGACGATCATCAGTTGCACCCACTGAAGGGTGAGTGCCGTCATTTCATCAAGGATGAAACTGGTAAGCGCAAGCATATCCCGCTGGGCAAAATTCAGTTCATTAAACCGACACCTGATTTTCCCGAGATACGTCTGCGTTTCACACCCGGTACCGGTGATGTTTATGGCAGTACGCCGATCGACCGACCAGACGGACCTGATGCACAGACTATGGGCGGCCCGACCTGGTCTGATATCGATATTCCACCGGAACGCATCCTGTATGACAGCGAGCGAGGTACCTGGAACGGAAAATACCGTGACGATAACCCAACGCTGAATACCCTGTCGCAGGGGCTCTATGCGGCTTACGGCAAGGCGCCTTACTTCAACTACTATGATGACCCACAACCGGCGCGGGGCTATCTGGATGATGCCTGCGATGGCATCGTCACACTGGAGTTACTGGATCGTAAGGGGCGGACCGCTTTCAGCGCCAAGGCGCGTTTCTGTGCAGCGCCTCCGATCTTTGCACCCGACTCCGAGTTTGTGCGCACAGTGCAGGATGATGTGCTGCAAGTGCTGCTCGGACCGAGCGTCGACAACCCAGAAGGCGTGCCGATAGAGGCTGCGCTGGATATCGTGCGGCGAGCCTACGAAACCGTGCGCTTCATGAATGTGGCCGTGCTCAATGGTGATACGGTGAAGGGGCGACCGAATCATGCCGATACCATGCCAGCGGATGATTCAAGCGATTTCAACCGCCCTTATGCGCCGGTCATGGCCCCGCATTCGATCGATACTCTGTCGATCACGGCGCTGCATCAGCAGCTCTACACCACGATGAGCAGCGGTGCGGCACCCTGGTTTTATGATCTGATGCGCAAGCCAACCGAAACGGCAGATCTGTCTGACAAGGGGCGGCGCAAGATGCCAGCGTTGATGTCTGGTGCCGATACCTGCTATCTGGCACTGACCTACCGCCAGTTGGATACGATCAAACATGCCGGGCAGAATGTCATGTTTGATCAACCGGCCTCGCCGCCGGAAGAGCCTGCTCTGACGCCACGCAATCTGACGGCGCAGCTGATGTATCGGGGGCGTGGCAATCCGGTCAATGCCCATATTGCCTCATCCGTCGGCAACTGCTGTCCGGGTCTGGAACTGGATTTTCGCAGTGTCTGGAAGCGAGCCTTTGAAGGGATCACGCTGGTGGAGCATGACAACTTCGTGCTGGATGCCGAAGTGGAACATGCCGATCTGAAAGGGCATCGCCTGCTCAGTATCGAAATCCCGGATGAGCAGGGCAAAGTTCAGGTCTGGCCGGTGGTGGTGCAGGCGACAGGCCCCTCGGCGGATGGCGACAGTGTCGGGCCTTTGCCATCAGCAGACAGCAACGATTCCATCGTCAATCTGGAGTGGTCGAATACCCTGTCGCATATCTGGAAGTTCAAGGGGCAGTACCTGTCCTGTCGGTTTACCCGTGAAAAGATGCCAGACAGCCAGGTACTGGCCGATATCCCGAAAAAGCAGACCATCAAACGCAAACTTAAAGTACGTGATTTCTTCGAGGAGGACTCGACGGTTATCAATGAAGCGCTGGCCAGCCCCGGCGAGCTGACTCAGGGGCTCTGCTCACCCTGGCAGAACGATTTCCGTGAGTGCGTCTGCTATTACTGGGCCTCCAGCCGACCTGATTATGTCAATGTCGAACCGTCTGCCGATGGGGCCAGTCATGGTGATAATTGGATGCAGAAAAAACGTACCGGTCAGTATGTGGTGGATGATTATCGGGATAACCGCATGATCAACTATCAGGAGCTGTTTACACAGTGGGAGACCTTACTCAAGTTTCAGATCGGAGGCCGTGATGTCGCAGACGACCCGAGCGGGGATTGATCCAGAGGCGTCTCGCATCCCGCTGGCAGCAGATCCCTCGGTGCAGGCGGCGACAGATCATATGCGTTCATCACAGCCGCGATCACCTGATCTGCATCTGTGGCGCAATGCGGAGCAGGCGCAGTTGTTGGTGGTCAATGGCAGTCGGCTGTTCGACCTGAATCCTCAGTTGGAGCAGCAGGTGCTGCAAGCACTGGATCAGGGTACGGAGTCTGATCTGCTGAAACGGCTTGGTATAGACGGTGCGCCGATGATCAATGATCAGGCCCCGGATAATCTGCCCGTGCATGCGTTCTCTCTGGCGATTGCACAGAAGTGTAATCTCGGCTGCAGTTACTGCTATGCCCAACAGGGGGATTTCGGTGGCACAGCGAAGAGTATGGCGCTGGACACCGCGTTGCAGGCAGTGGATACGCTGATAGACCAGACTTCGGCAGGAGGGCGTTTCAATCTGGCCTTTATGGGTGGGGAGCCGCTGGTCAATCGGGAGGTATTGATCGCAGCCACCCGTCATGCCCGCCAGCGTGCAGACAGACTGGGGCTGACGCCACTATTCTCCATCACCACCAATGGCACGCTGCTGACAGAGGCCGATGCTGATTTCTTTGAGGATCATGGATTTGCCGTAACCCTGAGTCTGGATGGTGTGGGGCATATGCATGATGCCCTGCGTCCCTTCAAGGGCGGGCAGGGCAGTTTCGATCGCATCATGCGCCGTGTGCAGCCGCTGCTGGATCGCCAGCACACTATGCAGGTCTCGGCGCGCGTCACGGTGACCCCACGGAATCTGGCGCTGCGAGAGATGCTGGACTGGTTCCTGGAAGCGGGCTTTCACAGTGTCGGTTTTTCGCCGATGCTCAACTCACCGACCGGGCAAGATGAGATGGACCGGGCGGCACTGGCCGAGATGCTGGCGCAGATGATCGACTGTGGGCGTGAGTTTGAACGCCGCTCAAGACTGGGGCAGCGTTATGCCTTTTCCAATCTGCTCAATGCGCTGCGTGAGCTGGAGAAGGGCACGCATCGGCCCTATCCCTGCGGCGCGGGTGCGGGTTATATGGGCGTGTCAGCCACGGGCGATCTGTTTGCCTGCCATCGCTTCGTCGATGATGCTGCCGGCGCGATGGGGACTCTGCAGCAGGGTGTGGATGCTGCAAAACAGTCAGACTGGCTGGCGGAGCGGCATGTCCATCAGCAACAGCCCTGTAACAAGTGCTGGGCGCGTTATCTCTGCGGCGGGGGTTGTCATCATGAAGTGCTGGGCAGTGGGCGGCACGCCTGTGATTATGTGCGTGGCTGGCTGGAGTACTGTATGGGGGCGTATCTGAGGATGATGCCTGAGTTGCAAGGTGGCGATAATGTGAGGGCATGACAGCAGGAGAGGGCATCGGGACATCAGTTCCATTCTGAGGAGTGACCTATTAGACTTGAGCTATCAAGTAGCCTGACTCTTACTCCAGATATCAGGCGAAATACAACGCTGATACGGTCACTATGACGGCAAACATATCCTACCCTGCGGGCATTGGCCCCGGTTATCGCTATCTGCCACGCATCTTGCTGGGATGCTTCGTGCTCTTGGTACTGCTGTTGGCAGCCACTGACCGCTGGATGATATCTCTTGAGATCAGCCAGACGGCCGAGCGTTCGGTGCAGCGTCTCGGGGCTTATCGAACCTCGCTGGATACCACGATCAACCGCCATCACTATCTGCCGCGAATACTGGCGTCCGATCCTCGTATCGTCAGTGCGCTGGCCAATGATGCCGGGGATAACCCGGGTGCGGAAGAGTTGATGTACCTGTCAGTATTGCTGGAGTCAATCAATCGCGAAGCGCAATCGGATCAGATCTTTCTGATGGATACGAGCGGCATGACTCACTGGTCGAGCAACTATGACTCGGTGCATAGCTTCGTGGGCAGTAACTATTCATTTCGTCCCTATTTCAGCGCGGCTATGGCGGGACAGGCCGGTTTTTACTTTGCCGTTGGCGCGACATCCGGCGAGCCGGGGCTGTTTCTGTCATCACCGGTATACAGTGATCTGGGCGATATTCTTGGTGTAATAGTCGTCAAAATCGATCTGCGACCACTTGAGCAGAGTTGGTTGGCGTCCGGTGATGCTGTCTGGGTGACTGATCAGGAGGGGATTATCTTTCTGTCTTCATCGCAGCGTTGGCAATATCATGCCACCCGACCGCTGGATGAACTTCATCTTGATCAGTTGGCACAGACACGGCAGTACGGAATGAGTCCGGTTATGGAATTGATGCGACTGGAAGAGTGGCAGGGAGAGCAGTGGCAGGCATTTGATCTGCAGGATGAGGGTGAGCAACTGGCTTTTGCCTCAGCGATCAGAGACTATCCCTGGCAGATGCACCTGCGAGTCCCGCTGTCTGAGATCCGCTACCAGGTACGTATAAAACAGAGCTTGCTGTTGCTGCTTGGGGTGATGTTGGCGGGTGCGATGTTGTACTACCGTGAACGTCATCGTCGCCACGAAGCACAGCGTGCGCTGCAGCAAGCCAATGAAGTCCTGGAACAACGTGTTGAGGAGCGCACCCGCGATCTGAAAGAGGCGCAGGCGGCGCTGGCCCAGAACCAGAAACTGGCTGCTCTTGGGCGCATGTCATCCGCGATAGCACACGAAATTAACCAGCCGATCACCGCACTGAGAAACTACACGGCCAGCAGCCGCCTGTTGCTGGAACGCAACAGTACCGATATCGTAAAGCAGAATCTGGAAAAAATGGATGCGCTGACCGAGCGACTTTCGGCGCTGTCACGCCAACTGAGAATTTTTTCTGGCAAGCGTAACACCGGCAGTGCTCCTGCCTCTCTGCATGCACCGGTATATTATGCGCTGGATGTACTGCAGCCGCGTCTGGATGCTGTGGGTATCGATTGTCGGGTCGATCTGGGTGAGGAGTGCTGGGTACTGGCGAATGCGATGATGCTGGAGCAGATTCTGGTTAATCTACTCAGTAATGCGATTGATGCGCTGTCCGATCGGGAGGATGCACGTATCTTCATCCGTCTGACTCAGCAGGATGACTCCCGGGTATCATTGCAGATTGGCGATAATGGGCCGGGGATGGATAAGGAGTTACAGAGCAAGGTGTTTGAGCCTTTTTTTACCACCAAATCAGTCGGAGAGGGGATGGGACTGGGGCTGGCGATCAGTTACAGTCTGGCGCATGATATGGGCGCAGAACTCACCGTCAGCAGCGAGCCGTCCAAAGGAACCTGCTTCTCACTCACTTTCAAGGCCGTGATGGCGCAACCCTTTGAGGCAAGTGCATGAAACCATCCCTGCAAGCTGTGATCATCGATGATGACCCGGCTGCTCTGGAGTCGCTGGAGCAATGGCTGATGCTGGCCGATATCCAGGTACAACCCTTTTCCGATGCGCGCAAGGCATTAGAGATCCTGCAACCTGATTATCCGGGTATCGTGATCAGCGATATCCGCATGCCCGGCATGGATGGCATGAGTCTGCTGAAAGCGGTGGACAAACGCATTCCCGTCATTTTGATCACCGGACATGGCGGGATATCGCAGGCAGTCGAGGCGATGAAACTGGGTGCCTATGACTTTGTCGAAAAGCCTTACAAGCCGGACCGTCTGGTTGATATGGTCAAGCGTGCCTGCGAGCAGCGTCAGGTGACCCTGGCGATGGCACCACAGCATCAGCAGAGCACCGACGATGGGTTGGAGAATTTCGTGATTGGCCATTCTGATTCAATCCGCGTATTGCGCCAGCAGATCAGAGGGCTGGCGCAGGTCAATGCCGATGTGATCATCGCCGGAGAAACCGGTACCGGGAAGGAGAGGGTGGCTCGCAGCCTGCATAAGTTGAGTATCCGCCGCGACCACCCGTTTGTGGCGATCAACGTTGCCGCGATTCCCGAAAATCTGCTCGAGAGTGAACTGTTTGGACATGAAGCCGGTTCGTTCACCGGCGCGGTGAAAAGTCAGCCGGGCATCTTCGAGGCAGCCAATAACGGCATTCTGTTTCTGGATGAGATAGAAAGCATGCCGATGGCGTTTCAGATCAAACTACTTCGTGTACTGCAGGAGCGCGAAGTCACTCGCGTCGGTTCGCGCAAACCCATCTCACTGAACGTACGCATCATCTCTGCAACTAAAGAAGATCTGCGTCAGGCCGCCACTGCGGGCCGTTTCCGTGAGGATCTCTATTATCGGCTGATGGTGGCTGACATCCATCTGCCCCCTCTACGTGATCGCCCCGGCGATATTCCGCTGCTGTTTGGTCACTTTCTGCGTGAAGCTGCCGCGGCTAACCAATTGCCGGCACCGGAGCTGAGCTATGAAGATCTGGTGGCACTGGAGATGCATGAATGGCCCGGCAACGTGCGCGAACTCAAGCATACCGCCGAGCGCTATCTGCTGACACACAGCTTTAACGACATCTCGATTCAGGAACTGCTGCAACTCGGTTCAACCAACCGCCTGGCACCGAGCAGCGAAGAGGGCTCGCTGACTGCCCGGCTTGAGCAGGTCGAAAAAGCTTTGCTGAGCGCTGAACTGGCCCATCACAAAGGCAGTATCAAAGAGGTGATGGAGGTCCTCGACCTGCCACGTCGCACCCTGAATCAGAAAATGCAGAAATACGGCCTCCGCCGTGAAGATTTCATCTAAAAAATAGTAGCGATAAGCAAAATTTTGCCTATTGAGGTGATTGGATGAGCGGAATTTTGCTTACTGATCAGGCTTCATATTGTTAATTGATTGTAATGTATAGAGTTTGTGTACTGGCACATCCTTTGCTATACACATAGAGTACGCAATGTACGCACTACAACAATAATGTGGAGAAAAACCAATGCGTCGTATAAGCAAAGTGCTTTGTGCTGCAGCCCTGATGGTGAGTGTTTCAGCGGTGCAGGCACAACAGAACCTTTCTATCGCCACCGGTGGTACCGGCGGTGTCTACTATCCGATCGGTGGTGGTCTGGCTGAGCTGATCAGCCGTCATATCGATGGCTATACCGCGGTTGCCGAAGTGACCGGAGCCTCGGTTGAAAACATGGGTCTGATTCACCGTGAAGATTCTGATATGGCATTGGCACTGGCTGATACTGTATATCAGGCATACAACGGCACTGGCCAGTTTGAAGGCCGTAAGCTGGATGTACTTGCGCTGGCTTCGATCTATCCTAATGCGGTCCAGATTGTCACCCTGGCAGACTCCGGGATTACCTCACTGGCTGATATGAAAGGCAAGCGTGTTTCTGTCGGTGCACCAGGTAGTGGTACTGAGTTGAATGCGCGTGCACTGCTCGAGTCTAACGGCATGAGCTATGATGACTTCTCGGTTCAGCGTCTGAACTTCAATGAAACTGCTGATGCGCTGCGTGATGGCGATATCGATGCAGGCTTCTGGAGTGTTGGACCACCAACCAGCTCAATTCTGAGCCTTGCAACTACGCGCGATATTACTATGATCAGCCTCGGACTGAGCGAAATTGCCAATGCTCAGATGGCTGAACCGGTATTTGCGCCTTACACACTGCGTGCCGGTCTGTATGAAGGTGTTGATAAAGCGATCGAAACTGTTGGTATTCCTAACGTACTGACAGTTAACTCCGGTATGGATGAAGAGCTGGCCTACCAGGTTACCAAGCTGCTTTTCGAGCGTGTAGAAGATCTGCGTGCCATCCACCCGGCTGCCAATGATACTACTGTTGAGTTCAGTCTGGTTTCTACACCTATCCCACTGCACCCAGGTGCCATTCGTTATTACGAAGAGATCGGCGTGAGCGTTCCTGATCGTCTCAAGCCATAGTCTTGGAAATTAGTCTTAAGCAATAGTCTTAAGCATAAGTCTCATGCGGGCCGGTGCGATGCGCCGGCTCCGCAGCGAAACAGACGACCCTTAGACAGACTGAGCCTCCCGGCAGACTGGAAAATCACCATGAATAATTCAATTGTAGCTCCTTTGCAGCCGGCTACCTCGTGGCAGCCGCTGGCACATTCCGGCCCTGTTCCCATGCGCTGGCTGATTGCGATACTCGGTATTTCTCTTTCGTTGTTCCAGCTTTACAGTGCGGGCATACAGCCTCTTGGCCTGTTTTATCAGCGTAGTATCCATCTTGCGCTGGTGTTGATGCTGGCATTTCTGATTTTTACACCTTTTGGCTCCAGGCGGGGGCCGATTGCTTCGATAGTTGATATGGCGTTTTTCGGCGCATCCATACTGTCTGGTTTTTATCTGGTTTTTAATCTTGATGAGATCTTTGGTCGCGCCGGTTTCTGGAATCAGATGGATATCACTGTCGCTATTATCGCGACGGTGACACTGCTGGAGGCCAGCCGACGAGCTGTCGGTCTGGGACTGACAATAATCGGTCTGGTTGCCATTATTTACGCCATGGCGGGGCCGCGAGGTGAGCTGCCCTGGATTGGCGAGTGGTTGCCAGGGATATTGAATCACCGGGGCTATACCCTGGACCGTGTGGCGGCGCAGATGTATCTGGGGCAGGAGGGTATATTCGGCCTGCCTCTGGGTGTTGCTGCAACATTTGTCTTTGTGTTTGTTCTTTTTGGTGCATTGCTTGAGGTGACGGGTGCCGGAAAGTTCTTTATCGATCTTGCGTTTGCGGCGACAGGTCAGCAACGCGGTGGTCCTGCCAAAGCAGCAGTTCTGGCTTCTGCCAGTATGGGTTCTATCTCTGGTAGCTCCATTGCCAATGTCGTGACAACTGGCGCATTCACCATCCCCTTGATGAAAAAGCTGGGTTACAAGCCTGCGCAGGCAGGTGGAATTGAAGCAGCGGCCAGTACCGGTGGTCAGATCATGCCACCACTGATGGGAGCAGGTGCCTTCCTGATCGCGGAGTACACCCGCGTACCCTATATGGATATCGTCAAGGTCAGTATTTTCCCGGCATTGCTCTATTTTGCCACCGTGTATCTGTTTGTTCATATCATTGCTGTTAAGCAGGGTATGCATGGTTTGCCGAAGAAGGATTTGCCAGTGCTGAAAGAGGTGATGGCACGTGGCTGGTTCTTCCTTGCGCCCTTGATTCTGCTGGTCTATCTACTGGTGAGCGGTGTTTCGCCGATGCGTGTTGGTTTCTATGCGGTTATCGGGATCATCGTCGTGGCTGGCATTAATGGATTGTGGCTGGCGATCCAGCGGGGTCAAAAGCAGAATCGACTTAAAGAGGAGGTGGTTACCGCCTTCAGGGTTGGCTTTGTGAAGCTGATGCACGGTCTTGAGCTCGGTGCCCGCAATGCGGTGTCGGTGAGTATCGCCTGTGGTGTTGCCGGTATTGTCGTGGCGGTGGTGGGGCTGACAGGGCTTGGTCTGAAGTTTTCCTCCATGATGATCGCCTTCTCGGGCGGTAATATCCTGCTGGCCCTGCTGCTGGTCATCATTGCGAGCCTGATACTGGGTCTTGGCTTGCCGGTTACAGCGAGCTATATCGTGTTGATCGTGCTGGTCGGCCCGGCATTGACCAATGAGTTCGGAATCCCATTATTGATTGCGCATCTGCTGGTGTTCTGGTATTCACAGGATTCGAATGTCACACCGCCGGTGGCACTGGCCGCCTTTGCGGCGGCCGCCATCGCAGGAAGTAAGACCATGGAAACCAGTGTGCAGTCCTGGAAATTTGCCAAGGGACTTTATCTGATTCCGCTGTTCATGGTGTTCAATCCAGAAATCATTATGGGTGGACCGCTGGAGGTGCTGCTCTGGAATGGGTTTATTATCATTCTGGCCCTGATTGCGTTCGCAGCGTCGATCGAAGGGTATCTGTTCACCTGGATGCAGTTCTGGATGAGAGGTTTATTGGCACTGGCGGTCATCGGGGTCTTTTATCCCTCCTTTCAGGTGGAGATACTGAGTGCTGGTGTCATGTTGGTACTGCTGGCCTTTAACTTCCTGCAGTATAAGCAGCATGGCAGAAAAGTAACCACCTCATCTGAAATGGTGTCGTAAGGGGAGTGTTGTAAGGAGAGAATTGAGGTCTGCGGATCTGGTTTCTTATGCTTTTTTGTTATTCCATCTGTGCGTGAGTTGTCGTTTGCTGTATAAACGGCAGCTCACGAAACGAGCCATTCAGAAGCTCGAAAGTCAGCAGGTGGGGAGAGATGGAAGGTATATTAAAGCAGCCGCAGAATCTGGCGAAGCTATTACAGTCATTAGTGGACGAGGCTGGTAGTCTGCCGGTTGAAGGGGAGGTCGCCAATTATATTCCGGCACTGGCAGCCGTTAATCCTGATCAACAGGGATTGGCTGTAGCGACGATCGACGGGCAGGTGGTCAGTGCTGGTGATGCCACCGTTCCCTTTTCCATTCAGAGTGTGTCCAAGATTTTCGGGCTGGTCATGGCGATGAACCGGGTCGGCGATCAGCTCTGGAAACGGGTACATATGGAGCCTTCCGGCCAACCCTTCAACTCCATCGTTCAGTTGGAGTGGGAGCATGGCATTCCTCGTAACCCTTTTATCAACGCCGGTGCCATCGTGGTGTCGGATATCCTCGCAACGCACTACTCAGCCTGTAAAACAGCGCTGGTCAGTTTTGTTCGTCAGCTTGCCGGTTGTGAAACCATCTATCCGGATCAGGCGGTTTATCTGTCGGAGAAGTTGCACGGTAACCGCAATGCATCATTGGCTTATCTGATGAAGAGCTTCAACAATATTGAAGCGGAAGTACAGGATGTGCTCGACTACTATTTTCATCAGTGCTCATTGAGCATGACCTGTGAACAACTGGCGGTCAGCCTGTCGTTTCTGGCCAATCGCGGGGTTCATCCCCTCAGTGGCCAGCAGATCTGCACGCGGCGCGATGCCCATCGAATCAATGCGATCCTGTCCACCAGTGGCATGTATGATCAGTCGGGTGAGTTTGCCTTCACGGTAGGTTTGCCAGCCAAGAGCGGCGTCGGTGGCAGCATTATCGCGGTGGTCCCTAACTACGGTGTGATCGTGGCCTGGAGCCCTCGCTTGAACAGCTTCGGCAACTCCTGCCGTGCTATGCATATGATCACTCATCTGGCCGAGCGGCTGGGGTTGTCGGTGTATTGATGATTCGTGTGAAGGGATCTTATATCCTCCCCTGAGCCTCTACCTGAGGCTCGCTATGTAATTTGAGATATGCTCTAACTTTTCCGGGTCATCATCTACAAAGGTGACTTTAACTGAAACGAATGGCGTGTCGGCCCGGTTGTCGAAAGCCTCAATCCGTGAAACGAAACCATTAACACGAGCGACGCCATCGCCCGATAGCTGCTCTATATCAACAACCACTTGTTCAAGAATGCCGGGAAATGCGCTGTCTTCATTTTTAATAACCACCAGTACATCGCGCAGGCTGATATCCTTGATGGCACAGCGAAAAAACTGATCACTGGTACGCAGCTGTGCCAAGCCTTTGGGTTTTGCCCCGGCTTTCTGTTGTGTCTGTGGTTTAGCTGCGGTTGTCTTGGTTGTTTCAGCAGGCTTGCCGAACAAGAGCTTCTGCATCTTCCCTTCCAGCTGTGCTGCCGAGAAGGGCTTACCCAGATAGTCACTCACGCCCGATTGAATCGCTTTTAAAATGTAATCACGTTCACCACGACTGGTTGCCATGAGAAATGGGGTTGTCTTGTACTGCTCTTGCTGGCGCGTCCACTGTAACAGTTCTAAGCCTGACATCTGCGGCATTTCCCAGTCACAAATAATCAGATCATAATGACCCTTTTCCAGGCATGACTGCGCCTCTTTACCGTTATACGCAGCGACAACCTCGGCTTTTGGAAATGCAGTACGAACAATACGCGTCACGTGTGTACAGATTGCCTTAGCATCGTCAACGACTAATACTGATAAACCCATCCCGTGCTCCATTGAAATAGTTCAATCGATGATTGAGCCACATTAACCTTGAGACAGCAATGCTGAAGGGCGCAATGTACATGATCACCCATCAGTCAGTGCGGTTCGGGCTGTCGGTTTATTAAGTCTCTTCAGGCCTGCCGATACGTCATCAATGCCGTTTTTAATGGTTGATAGGCAGACCCTGAAATCGCTGAAAATATAGCTTAAATAGCTGATTAATAATATTAATATTTATTCGTTCCCATTTGGAACGGATGAGCTGAAAAATGTGAACTTTTATGCCATCGGGGAGTGTTTTAGGGTGACTGAACCTCCTGTCGTCTAAACCCCGAGGCAAATATGAATAATAAGATAAGACGGAAGGCAGTGGTGGCGGAAGTGGGCCTGCGTGATGGCCTGCAAAGCATCTCCCTGATACTGCCGACCGAAAAGAAATGTGAGTGGATCCGTGATGCCTATGATGCTGGCATGCGCGAGATAGAGGTCGGCTCATTTGTCCCCCCCCGACTCCTGCCCCAGATGGCTGATACGGCTGAACTGGTGGCGTATGCCAAGACCCTTCCTGGTCTGTTCGTGACGGTGCTGGTGCCCAATCTCAAGGGTGCTGAACGCGCCATCGAGTGTGGCGCCGATCTGATGGTGCTGCCGATCTCTGCCAGCTATCAACATAGCCTGGCCAATGTCCGAAAAACACCAGATGAGATGATCGTCGAGATTGAGCGTATCCGTAAGGCTCGTGATTCAGCCGGATCCAATATGCTGATTGAAGGTGGTATCGGGACGGCTTTCGGTTGCACCCTGCAGGGTGACGTTCCTTCATCCGAAGTGCTGCGCCTGTTGCAGGCGGCCCTGGATGCCGGTGCGGATCGTGTCAGCATGGCAGATACCGTTGGCTATGCCGATCCCGCACAGGTCCGAGCACTGTTCACTGAGGCACGCGCAATTGCAAGAGATGCTCTCTGGCGCGGCCACTTTCACGATACCCGTGGACTTGCCTTGGCCAATGCCTTTGCTGCTCTGGATGCCGGGATTACACGCTTTGATGCCTCTCTTGCCGGTATCGGTGGTTGCCCGCATGCTCCGGGTGCCAGCGGAAATGTTGCCTCCGAAGACCAGGCTTTTCTTCTCGAAAGCATGGGCTTTGACACAGGCATAGATCTAGAGCGCCTGTTGGCGTTGCGCAACAAGGTGGTTGGCTGGCTGGCGGGTGAAGAGACGCACGGTACGCTATGGCGCGCCGGTCTGCCGAAAAACTTCACGCCTGCTCAGGCGAACACCGCAAGTTGATGAGGTTCTGATGAATACAACAGAGTGTAAACAAACCCTGCCGCTGGAAGGTGTTCGCGTTGTCGAATTCAGCCATATGGTGATGGGGCCGACCTGCGGCATGATCCTCGCGGATCTGGGTGCCGAGGTGATCAAGATTGAACCCGCTGAGGGTGATAAAACACGCAAGATGAGCGGGCTGGGTATGGGATTTTTCCGCACCTATAACCGTAACAAGAAAAGCATGGTTCTGGATATCAAAACAGAGGAGGGCCGTCAGACTCTGATGGATCTGCTGGCCACCTCCGATGTGATGCTGGAGAACTTTCGTCCCGGTCTGATGGATTCCCTCGGTTTGGGCTATGAAGTCTTGAGTCAGCGTTTTCCATCATTGGTCTATGTTTCGCATAAAGGTTTTCTGCCGGGGCCTTATGAGAAACGCCTGGCACTGGATGAAGTGGTTCAGATGATGGGCGGTCTGGCTTATATGACCGGTCCCGAAGGGCGGCCATTACGAGTAGGTGCTTCGGTGAATGACATCATGGGAGGCATGTTCGGTGCGATTGGTGTTCTTGCTGCGTTGATCGAGCGTGGCAAGACAGGACAGGGCAAGGAGATCCAGAGTGCACTGTTTGAAAACTGTGTATTCCTTTGCGCATCACATATGCAGCAGTTTGCCATGTCGGGTGAAGCGGCGCCGCCTCTTCCTTCACGCGTATCACCCTGGACAGTGTACGACGTGTTCAGTGTCGGAGGTGGCGAGCAGCTGTTCATCGGCGCGGTCAGCGACAAGCAATGGATACAACTTTGCGAAGTGCTGGGGCGTGATGATCTGCTCGCAGATCCAAATCTGCAGACCAATGAGCAGCGCCTGCTGGTCAGGCATGAATTACTCGCGAATATTGAGAAAAGCATGCAGCAGTACTCGGCTGAAGAGTTATCGGCGCTGCTGGATAAAGCCGGCTTGCCCTATGCCCCGATCACCCGTCCTGATGAGCTGCTGCAGGATGAACATCTGATCGCCAGTGGTGGTCTGGTGCCGATTCAGGCGGATGATGGAAGTCAGGCATCTACTGTTCTTCTGCCTCTCATGCTGGGAGGACAACGCCCACCTGTTCGCATGCCACTGCCCCGTGTTGGCGAACATACGGAAGAAATACTGAAAAGCCTGGCAGGACGCAGGTGATCAGTTTGTATCTCTTAAATTGAAAACAGTCACTTAGTTGACTCAGAATACAAAAATAACAACGGAGTTGATCATGAATATCAAAATCAAAACACTGGTTTCCGCAATCACCCTCGCATCTACGTTTACGGTTGGTGTCACAACGGCCATGGCCGCTGACTTCACCATGCGCCTGACTCATCAGTTGCCGGGTTCACATCATGTTGCCAAGGCGATAGAGAGTTTTGCTGAAGAGGTCAGAACCAGCTCGGATGGTCGTGTTGACGTTGATGTCTTCGGTGGAGCTCAGCTGTTCGGCCCC
Organism: Nitrincola salilacus; assembly: GCF_046271865.1. NCBI lineage: Bacteria > Pseudomonadati > Pseudomonadota > Gammaproteobacteria > Oceanospirillales > Oceanospirillaceae > Nitrincola > Nitrincola salilacus. The sequence goes on along the minus strand of NZ_CP176580.1, from coordinate 3,357,418 downwards.
TCGCAGTTCCATCCGGCCGTGGCCCGTGGCCAGGTAGAAGCTGCATCCATCGTCAGCCTCTCCTGGGGTGGAACCATTCCTGAAATGCAGGTGTTCGGTATTCCCTATCTGATCACTGGTCGTCAGCAACTGGAGGCATTTCCCGATTCGGATGCTGCGGCCTATCTGAACAAAAAATTTGAAGAGCGCGGTGTCAAGAATATCGGCTGGTTGCTGGACGCCAACAACGCGGTTGTCACCTCTTCAGGCAAGCCCCTGATTGCGCCGGAAGACTATCGTGGTATCAAGATCAGAGGGCTCAGCCGCATCTTTGACAGTGGCTTGATCGCCATGGGGGCCGCACCTTCGACCATGCCGGGTTCTGAGGTGTATCAGGGGTTACAGACGCGAGTGATTGATGCCGCCATTACCAGTGTGGGGGCTGCCTATTCACGTCGCTACTTTGAAGTTCAGGAGTATGGTGTTGCTTCACCGCTGATCACGGTGTATCAGAATATCGTGGTTAATCCGGGTTGGTGGAACTCTTTGCCCTCGGATCTGCAGGAGGTGATCTCGACGGCTGCAGCGAATGCCGGTCGCAGCCTGATTCCCGCCACTGACGAAGTGGATCCTGAAGGTGTTGCAACTCTGGAAGCAAATGGTGTGAAGGTGACTGTACTGACGCCTGAACAGATCAATGAGATCGAACGTGTCATGCGCCCTGCCATTGTAGAATCCTTCACTGAGGCTGTGCCGGATGTTGATGAGTTGATCACTCTGATTACACAGCTCTAAACCGGAAGTGTCCCGCTCTTTGGGTCAGGTGTATTGCACCTGACCCAGCCCAACACTTTTCACAGCTCTCGTAATAAAACCCGATAGGCTATATATGGGTACTCATAAACAGAAAGCTGAACGACAGACAGATAAGCCCCTGCCACTGGTAGTCCGAATACTGGGTAAAGCTGTCTATCTGATAACGACAATCGGGATGGTGATTTCAGCCACCGGTGTTCTGATCGCGCTTGCGCTGATCGGTTATTCGGTTGTCACTCGATATCTTATCGGCCAGCCCTCTCTCTGGGTGGATGATGTGATCGGTTTTATTCTGGTCGCGATCGTGATGTTTGGTGCGTCGTCGGTACTCAGAGACGGTAAGCACCTGGGTGTAGATCTCTTTACTGAGCGCCTTAAACGTTCTGGGCAGCGATGGGCTCAGGCCTGGGCGATGCTGACGGTTATGTGTGTCGCTATCTTTCTGATAGTGGATGGCTGGCAGGTGGCGATGTTCTCGAAAATGCTGGGTATGAAAACTCACGGCTATGTCGAGTTTCCCATCTACTGGATGCAACTGCTGATGCCGTTGGGTGGTGTGATGTTGGTGCTGGTGGCAGTGGAGTCGCTTGCCAGATTGATCTGTGGTGCCTCGGCTCACAATGAACCCTCAGACGGGGAGGCAAAATAGATGTTGACCATAATCATGATTCTGGCAGGTCTGGTGCTGTTGCTGTTTACCGGGCTGCCCATTTTTGCTGGCCTGTCTATCTTTGGTGGTGCTCTGTTACTCGGTGCACCGGGTGGACTCACAGCGCTGACCGATATTATTTTCACCAAAATCAGCATGTATGTGCTGGTGGCGATTCCTCTGTTTGCCTATATGGCACACATCATGATACGTGGCCGCATTGTTGATGATCTCTATGGCACGGCTTACACCCTGACACGCCATCTGCCCGGTGGTGTGGGGATAGCCACGATACTGGCCTGCATGATCTTTTCCGCCATATCAGGTTCCAGTGTGGCAACAGCGCTGACCATCGGCGCGGTGGCGATTCCACAGATGATCCGCTACGGCTACGACCCGAAAATTGCCTATGGTCTGGTGGCGGCTGGTGGAACATTGGGAATTCTGATTCCACCCTCCGGGCCGATGATCATCTATGGTGTAGCAACCGATACATCGATCGGTGGACTGTTTATGGCGGGTCTGTTGCCCGGGCTGATGCTGGCGTTGATCTTCATGATCGCAACCGCCTTCCATCAGCGTCATGCCAAGCGCGAAAAGCGGGCAACATTGCGCGAATCTGGCGTAGCCATTCGCAAGTCAGGCTGGGCACTGCTCCTGCCGACTCTGGTGCTGGGTGGCATGTATCTGGGGGTCTTTACGGCAACTGAAGCCGCGGCTGTGGGCGCTCTGTTGGCACTGTTTGTCGCCACAGTCATCTATCGCAGTGTTGGCATCAAAGAGATCTGGGAGTGTGCTGTAGAAGCCAGTCGCACTTCTGCGATGCTGTTCATGATCCTGGCTGGCGCTGCAGTGTTCAGCCATGCCCTGACTAAAATGATGATACCTCAGCAGATCGTGCAGTTGGTGGTATCGCTGGATGTCAGCGTCTTCGGATTCCTGCTGGCGATGATGTTGCTGATCTTTATTCTGGGTATGTTCCTGGAGTCGATTGCGATCATCCTGATCACCTCTCCCGTCATTTTACCGGTACTGGTATTGCTTGATATCAACCCTATCTGGTACGGCGTTCTGCTGGTGATCAATCTGGAACTGGCGATGATCACGCCACCAGTGGGGATGAATCTGTTTACGATAAAGGCCGTCACCAATGCACCAATCGGTCAGATCATTCGTGGTTCAGCACCCTTTGTGCTGTTGATGATGCTGGGATTGGCACTGGTGCTGTTGTTTCCGCAGATTGCGATGTGGCTTCCCAACAGAATGTTGAACCCGGGTGTTTGAGACTTATCTTTAATTGAATGGAGTTAGGTATGGCTGTTTATCGATATGAGGATAAAACCCCGCAGATCGACACCGAAGCCTGGGTTGCTGAAACGGCCGATGTGATCGGTGATGTGGTGCTGAGCAGGAATAGCAGTGTCTGGTATCAGGCGGTGATTCGTGGTGATAACGAGCAGATTGAGCTGGGCGAGGGTAGTAATATTCAGGAGGGCGCCGTATTGCATACGGACCCTGGCTATCCGATGCGTATTGGGCGACAGGTCACGATCGGGCATCAGGCGATGCTGCACGGTTGCACGATCGGAGATGGCTCCCTGATCGGTATTCAGGCTGTGATTCTCAATGGTGCCGTTATCGGCAAGAACTGTCTGGTCGGTGCTGGTGCAGTTGTGATAGAGGGGAAGGTGTTCCCCGATAATTCATTAATCATAGGTTCTCCCGCCAAGGTGTTACGCACCTTGTCAGACGAGGCGATCGCTCAGATGCATGGCAATGCGGATGGCTATGTGGCGCGCAGTAAAGCTCATAAGGAGCGCTGCGAGCGTATCGCCTGACTTTGCAGCTGGTTCAGACGTTCGAGAGGGTCTGGATCAGCTGTTTTTTTCCTGAGTATTGGCTGTCAGATGATCAAACAGCAGTCTGGCGGGGACACTGAGTCGTGAATAGTCGCGGACACAGACGACGAACTTGCGGGTTGTCCAGGCATCCTCCATCTGAATCACTTTGATGTTCATCGCCGTCTCATAAATCCGTGCGACCTCCAGCGGTACAATGGCGATTGCCAGATCCGAATCGGCAATACGGCAGGCGGCGTCAAATGTTGTGACATGAACACGCAGGCGTATCTGTTTTCCCATCTGAGCGGCTTTTTTCTGCAATGTCTGGCTGACAATACTGCCGGGCAGTATCTCAACATGGTCATAATCAAGTGTATCCTTGAAGTGGATCCGATCATATTGACTCAGTGGATGGTCGGAATGGACCACCACGACCAGTTGGTCATCCAGATAGGGGCGGCAGTAAAGGTTCTTGGTGTCGGATTCTTCCCAGCAGATACCGATATCACCCTGACCTTCCTCTATGGCACGCATGATCAGTGAGCTGACCTTTTCCTCTATACTGACCTGTACCTTTTCATAGGTTTTCATGAATTGACTGATCTGCCGGGGCAGAGACTGGCAGACCACCGACAGGCTGGCAAAAATGCGCAGGTTGCCCTGAATCTCATCGGTGAACTCACTCAGCTCAACATTCAGACTCTCCTGAATATTGATCATCTTGCGTGCTGAGGCGAGCAGTGCCTCACCCGCTGGTGTCGGTGTTACACCACGCTTACTGCGTTCAAGCAGAGTCACTCCGGCCTGCTCCTCCATGGCCAGAATGCGCTTGCTGATGGCGGAGGGTACGATGGCGATCTGTTCAGCCGCATGTGCGATACTGCCTTCATCACACACAGAGATGAACATTCGCAGTGATTGAATATCGAAATAACGCACGTCTCGCTCCTGCCTGTTTGTCGTGTTCATCATATCAAAAAGATACAGGGCTGGTATTCTCATCAAGCAGTATGGGCAGGGATTAGATTGATGCGGTTGGCTTGTATGGGCCATAATGCGCATTGCAGAAAAAATGATGAGAGCAGAGCAATGCCACAACTGATATTTCATGGTGTTAAGAGCGACGATGTCAAAATCTGTTCGGTTGCACTGATTGAAGAGTTGGCGCAGGTGATGGAAACTTCAACCGATAACTTCCTGCTGGAGGTGATCAACTCTGTTCAGATCTTCAACGGAAAGGAGGAGAGTAAGCCCTATCCTTTCGTGGATGTTCGCTGGTTTGAGCGTGGGCAGGTGGTACAGGATGCCAGCGCTTCTGTCATCACACATCACCTGAACGGGGTGGGGTATGATCCGGTTGATGTGATTTTTACAGCCCTTCGTAAGAATGCATACTATGAGAACGGCACTCATTTTGATACCTGAATACCAGCTCTGGTAGATCAGTCGCTGAGTTCAGTGTTTTATAGTAAAACCGACAGAGAACGATAAAAACAGATGCATTCAAGCGAAAAAACCAATCACCCTAATCGCTATATAATGACCCATATCATGCTCTGGGTTTTTATTCCGATGTTGATCAGCATCGGAGTTTTTAATGGCTATCGTATCTATAACGATCACCGTTTAATGCTGAATCAGATTGAGCAAGATGTTGTTGGTTCTTTGCATCTGATCAATGAAGCGATCACTATTTTAGAATCTCTGTTCGAAAATAGAATGAGCGATGGCCTGGATCTGTTTATGGAGGAGTATTTCCAGTCGGGTGGTGACCCTGGAAAAATTGATCTGGAAGATTTGAGTGCTCGTCTGAATGATCAAATGGATCTGTATATCATCAATGCTGAAAGCGTTATCCAATACACCACGCTTGAGCAGGATCTTGGCCTGGATATGAAAAATCTGGGCGGCTTTTATGACTACCTTGAACAGGTTCGTGCTGCGGGAGCTCCACAAGTGGATCCTATCAGTAAAGAAACCCTGACAGGGCTCTATCGTAAATATGCGTATGCCCCGACACCTGATAAAGAGTGGATTCTTGAGCTGGGCCTTAAAAACAGCGTTATTGCATCCTATCTGCAAGCGCTTGATCCGATTAGTGTTATAGAGCGCTTGGTCAGTAATAACTCTGTATTGAATGGAATCCGGATGATCGACAAAGATGGCTGGGAGATCTCCATGTCTACGCCGAGTCGGGTGGACGATGTCATTGCTGAACGTGCTTTTCAGGTTGTCGAATTTTCACGAGTGATTGAAATTAATCAATGGGACAAGACATTACGCTATATTCAGATATCATCTGATGGTGATTTTAAATGGGGCGTTTTAGATCAGGTCATAGAGCTGGATTACAATCGCTCATCGTTGATGTCCGGCATTATTGCCAACCTATTGGTTACTGTATTCAGCATTCTTATCTGTCTGGTGTTGGCACGCCGCTTTCGTAGAGTGGAACTGGAGCTGCGCCAGCATGCCGTTTATGACGTTTTGACCGGTATTTATAATCGACGTTATGGGATGAATATGCTCGAAAGAGAAGTGATCAGGTCAAAACGGCTGAACTCACCTTTTTGCTGCCTGCTGATCGATATAGACCATTTTAAATCCATTAATGATAATTATGGACATGATGTTGGTGACCAGGTTTTGAGGCGCGTCAGTCAGGAGTTGCAGAAGTTTATCCGTCCTTATGACAGCTTCTTCCGCTATGGTGGCGAAGAGTTCATGATACTCATGCCTGGCTTGACGCTGCAGGAGGCTTACAGTTGTGCTGAACGTATGCGAGAGATCTGTGAGTCAGTAAAGTTTTCGTTGAGCAAAACAGAATCTGATTTGAGTATTACATTCAGCGCCGGAGTGGCTCAGTGCCAACCGAATGATACCCATAAAACCTTAATCAAGCGCGCCGATAAAGCGCTCTACGAAGCGAAACGCAGCGGACGAAACAGGGTTCTTTCAAGCGCTGCTTGATGTGGTCCTTCTCTCATCAGGCGGTGCTGCAAGACCCAGAAGTTCGTAACTGCAAAATTTGACATACAAATAATAATCACTATCATTCGTCTTTTCTTATCGATATGTAAGAGGGGCCGATGCACCAGTCAGGAAAGTTACTCCCGTTTCTCATTGCTCTTTCTACTCCCTCCATTGCGTTTGTTGCCATGGCTCAGGATGCGACCACTAGCGACTATGTTCTGGACACCCTTGTCGTAGGTGCTGAACGGCAAAACTCACAGGTTGATGAGCAGACAAAAGCCACGACAGTGATTGATCGTGAACAGCTGGAAACACAATTCCAGACTGCCAGAAATCTTGGTGAGATTCTGTCTAAAACAGTCCCGGGAATGGCGCCTGCCAGCCAGACATTGACTAATTTCAACCAGACCCTTCGCGGGCGGAATATGTTGGTCCTGATTGACGGTGTTCCACAGAATAACAGTCGTAATGTCAGTCGCGATCTCATGAATATCGATGTTTCAAATATCGAACGCATTGAAGTGATGCGCGGCGGCAGTGCGGTATATGGCAGTGGCGCTGCTGGAGGGATTGTCAGTATTACAACTCGCCGTAATCGTGCTGAAGCCATCAGTCGACTTGGTGTGCAGAACTCACTCTCCAATCTGAAGGGAGACAGTATCGGCTATCGAGGCGAGCAATCATTTGGTGGTGGTAACGACCAATTTGACTATGGCTTGAATCTGGCCTGGGAGCATCAAGGCGCTTCGTACGATGGACGTGGAGATTGCATTGCACCTGAGCCGAGCCAGGGTGATCTGTCTGATTCCGATAGCCTGAGTATTGCCGGTAAGTTGAGCTGGTATCTTGATGAAGGCACGTTGACCTTGTCTGCCAATCATTTTGATGCTCAGCAGGATACTGACTATGCGTCTGATCCTGCAGTCAATCAGTTGGCACCGGGTGATATCAGAGCCAGAGCTATCAATGGATTACAGCTCGATGATCAGAACAGAAACCGCAACAGCTTTGTCAATCTGTCTTGGCAGGCAGACGATACTCCTTTGGGCATGCTGGATGCTCAGGTTTATTACCGGGATTATCATGCCCGGTTTACACCTTTTGATGCGCGAGCGTTCGCTGCCTACCAGGAGCTGGTACAGACCTATTTAGATAGCGAAACGCTGGGCAGTCGTCTGACAATCAATACCGAGTTGACGGACCAGGCACTGCTCAGATGGGGAGCGGATCTGAGTCGGGAAAAATCGGAAATGCCAGTCACCACATTTGATGGAAATGAGTTTGATGCCAGTGGAGGACTGGTCTTTATCAACACCGGTGATAGGCTTTTCATGCCACCCATCACTCAGGAAAATGCCGGTATTTTTGTGCAATTGGAATATGACTTTACGGACCGCCTGAGGGCTGAGGTCGGCTCACGCTATGAATACGCATCCGCTTCATTTAATGACTTCACCACTCTCGGTCAGCGCAATGCTATTGAAGGTGGCAAGGTCAGCTTTGATGATTTTCTGTTTAATGCAGGGCTGGTTTATCAACTGAATGACACTCTCAATGTGTATGGTAGCTTTGCTCAGGGCTTTGAGCTTCCCGATCTAGGGTTGCAGCTACGTATTGCGCCCGCCGGTTTTGATATCACTGACTCTCAGTTGAATCCTATCAAGACAGATAGCTATGAGATGGGTATCCGTGGTGATTGGGACCACACTCAAGCCAGTGTCGCACTGTTTTATAACACCTCTGATCTTGGGCAGGTTCTGATTCAGGACTTCTCATTTGCTCAGCGACGTGCAAAAGAGAGAATCTATGGTGTAGAGGCCACTTTGGATCATTATCTTGATGATCAATGGAAGCTGGGTGGTTTGATCACCTGGATGGCTGGTGAGAACTATAACGAAAGTGCTCAAAGCTGGAAGGCCTTGAATAGCTATCGTATCCCACCGCTACAGCTGAGGGCACATGTTGAGTACAGCCCGAACAGTGATTGGTTGCATCGCCTGCAAGTCAATCATAGCGGCTCGCGTGATGATGCCTTCAAGGATCAGGTTGGATTCGGCAGCAGAAAAGTCACTCGCTATACGACACTGGATTACAATGCCCGTTACCAATCTGGGCAGCACAGCTTTGATCTGGGTATAGAAAATCTGCTGGATAAGGATTACCACCATGTCTATGGCCAACTGCTGCGGGATGGCCGAAACACCAGCCACATCCCCGCCAGTGGCGCGACCTTGAAGCTGGGTTATCAGTATCGGTGGTGATGATTTCAGCGTAGAACTGTCGGTGGTTTTTATCACGCGGTATTAAAAAGCAACGGCGCTCTGCTCTGGACAGAGCGCCGTAATGGATCAGGCTGCGTTCTGAGCCTGTTCAGGTAGTGGGGTTCTGATCAGATGATCAAAGGCACCCAAGGCTGCCGTGGAGCCGCTGCCCATGGCGATGATGATCTGTTTGTAGGGCACGGTGGTGACATCACCGGCGGCAAAGATGCCCGGCACAGAGGTTTCACCGCGTGTGCCGATCTCGATCTCGCCGCGTGGGCTTAGCGCGATATCACTGTCCTTCAGCCATTCGGTGTTTGGTACCAGTCCGATCTGGACGAAGATACCTACCAATGTCACCTCTTTGGACTCACCTGAGGTACGATCGGTATACACCAGGCCGGTGACCCGCTGTCCGTCGCCCTTGACCTCGGTGGTCAGTGCTTCCTTGATAATGGTGATATTGCTCATCGAGCGCGCTTTGCGCTGCAGCACTTCATCTGCGCGCAGTGTGTTGTCAAACTCCAGCACCGTGACATGCTCGACGATGCCGGCCAGGTCGATAGCTGCCTCGATGCCCGAGTTACCACCACCGATCACGGCAACACGCTTGCCCTTGAACAGCGGACCGTCGCAGTGTGGGCAGTAAGCCACACCCTTGCCACGATACTCCTGCTCGCCCGGTACATTCATTTCACGCCAGCGCGCACCGGTCGCGAGGATCACGGAACGGCTTTTCAGCAGGGCGCCATTTTCCAGTTCCAGCTCGAACAGCTCGCTGCCACTCAGTTTTGCTGCTTTCTGATTGGTCATCAGATCGACATCATACTCCAGTACGTGCTGCTCCAGATTGGCCACCAGTTTAGGGCCTTCTGTCGCCTTGACCGAGATGAAGTTCTCGATGCCGACCGTATCCAGCACCTGTCCACCGAAGCGCTCAGCCACCAGGCCGGTGCGGATGCCTTTACGGGCCGCATAGATTGCGGCGGATGCAGCAGCAGGACCACCGCCGACGATCAGTACATCGTAGGGTGCTTTGCTGCTCAGCTCAGCAGCCTGTTTTTTCTCAGCGCCGCTATCCAGTTTGTTGACGATCTCAGGCAGCGTCATGCGACCCTGTCCGAAAGTTTTGCCGTTCAGGAACACGGTCGGTACAGCCATAACGCTGCGCGCTTCAGCCTCTTCAGTGAACAGCGAGCCATCGATCATCACGCTGCTGACCTTCGGGTTCAGGGTCGCGATCAGGTTCAGGGCCTGTACCACATCCGGGCAGTTCTGGCAGGAGAGGGAGATAAAGGTCTCGAACACCATCTCGCCATCCAACTGTCTGATCTGATCGAGCAGTGCCTGTTCTGCCTTGGCGGGATAGCCGCCATTCTGCAGCAGGGCCAGAATCAGTGAGGTGAACTCATGGCCCATGGGGATGCCGGCAAAGCGCACACGCGGGGCTTCACCGGCAGGACCGATCGCCATGCTGGGCTTGCGCACATCAGCATCGGGGCGTTCGATCAGGGAAATCTTGTCTGACAGCTCTGCGATCTCATACGCCAGACCTGACAGTTCTTTGCCTTTTGGGCTGTCATCGGTGGAAACGGTTATCTCGATCGGATTAATGATCTTTTGCAGATATGTGTCCAGCTGTTGTTTGATGTTGGAATCCAGCATGAGTCTGTCCTTAAGCCCATGGATGGGCTGTATGCTGGCAACGCAGGAGCGGTTGCCAGTAAATGATTCAAGAGAAGGTGTCGGCTACGACAGCTATGGAGCTGCCGTAGACCGACGGGGGAGCAATCTTCAGATCTTGCCGACCAGGTCCAGAGAAGGAGCCAGTGTGTCAGCGCCTGGCTGCCATGCAGCAGGGCAGACTTCGCCATCGTGAGTAGCGACATACTGAGCGGCCTGGATTTTGCGGACCAGCTCTTTGGCAGAGCGGCCGATGCCCAGATCGTGCACTTCAGATACCTTGATCTCGCCTTCAGGGTTGATCACGAAAGTACCACGCAGCGCCAGGCCTTCCTCTTCGATCATCACGCCGAAGTTGCGTGAGATAGTACCTGTTGGGTCACCGATCATTGGGTACTGGATCTTCTGAATAGTGTCAGACGCATCGTGCCAGGCTTTGTGAGTGAAGTGCGTGTCGGTGGATACGGAATAAACTTCCACGCCCATCTCTTTCAACTGACCGTAGTAGTCAGCCAGGTCGCCCAGTTCAGTCGGGCAGACAAAAGTGAAGTCTGCAGGGTAGAAGAACACAACAGACCATTTACCTTTCAGGTCAGCGTCAGTGACGTTGATGAACTCACCGTTATGGAAAGCCGTGGCGTTGAAAGGTTTTACAACGGTGTTGATCAGTGTTTGTGACATTTTGTCTCTCCAGTGTGGTTAAAAAATATTGCTTAAAGTGTTTGTGTTTTAAAGGGTTACGATAACGCTTTTCGGTAACGACACCCTTCGTTACCGCTCGATGTGTATAGTAGGGATCTGATGTTTATATTGAAAATTAATTGATTAAATTTAAGTGATTGTAAAAAGCTATACGATGAGTCGTGATGTCGCATTCCCGTAACGAAACGAGTGCACTATAATAGGCGGTTTTACCTAGCCAACGGTGGACTCGTCCGCTCAGGAGTGAATGCGAAATCCATGATCAAGACACCTTACTATCTCATCGATAAAACCAAGCTGCTGCGCAATATGGAGAAGATCGCCTATGTGCGTGAACACTCCGGTGCGAAGGCGTTGCTGGCACTGAAATGCTTTGCCACCTGGTCGGTTTTTGACCTGATGCAGGAATATATGGATGGCACCACCTCATCCTCCCTGTTTGAGGTCAGGCTGGGGCGTGAGAAGTTTGCAGGTGAGACGCATGCCTACAGTGTGGCCTATGCCGATGATGAGATCGACGAGGTGTTGGCCAACAGTGACAAGATCATCTTCAACTCGATCAGCCAGCTGAATCGCTTTGCCGACAAGGCCGCCGGTGCCGTCAAAGGGCTGCGGGTCAATCCCGGGGTCAGTAACTCCGAATTCATTCTGGCCGATCCGGCACGCCCATTTAGCCGTCTGGGGGAGTGGGATCCAGCAAAGATCGAAGCAGTGATCGATCATATCTCCGGTTTCATGCTGCACTATAACTGCGAGAACAACGATTTTGATCAGCTCGATCAGTCGCTGGCGCGAATTGAAGAGCGTTTTGCTCATCTATTGCATCAGGTGGAGTGGGTCAGTCTGGGTGGTGGTATCCACTTTACCGGTGAAGGCTATCCGTTGGATCGCTTCTGTGCCCGCCTCAAATCCTTTGCCGAGCGCTATGGGGTGCAGGTTTATCTGGAACCAGGTGAGGCGGCCATCACCCAGAGCACCTCGCTGGAAGTCACTGTGCTGGATACACTTTATAACGGCAAGCATCTGGCCGTTGTCGACAGCTCCATCGAAGCGCATCTGCTGGATCTGCTGATCTATCGTCAGGAGGCGAAAATGGCCCCCTGTGATGGCCCGCATACCTATATGGTGTGTGGTAAATCCTGCCTTGCCGGAGATATCTTCGGTGAGTTCAAGTTTGATCATGAACTGCAGGTCGGTGATCGTCTCTCTTTTGAGGATGCTGCCGGTTATACCATGGTCAAGAAGAACTGGTTCAATGGCGTGAAAATGCCTTCGATTGCCGTGCGTCAGTTGGATGGGCGCGTTGAGGTGGTCAGGGAATTCACATTTGATGATTTTGCTAATAGCCTCTCCTGAGCGAGGAGGTGACCGATTGAAAAAAGGTCGAGTTGAGGAAATGAAATGAAGAAAAATGTTCTGATTATAGGTGCAGGGGGGGTGGCCCAGGTTGTGGCTCACAAATGCGCACAACACAATGATCTGCTGGGCGATATCAACATTGCATCGCGCAGCATTGAAAAGTGTCACCAGATCATAGCCAGTGTGAACGAAAAAGGTGCCATGAAGGTACCGGGTGTGCTTGAAGCGCATGCGCTGGACGCTCTGGATGTCGAAGCAACCAAGGCGCTGATCGAGAAGACGGGTTCTCAGATCGTGATTAATGTCGGGTCTGCTTTCGTCAATATGCCGGTTCTGACAGCCTGTATCGAAGCAGGTGTTGCGTATCTGGATACTGCCATCCATGAAGAACAGGATAAAATCTGCGAAACGCCACCCTGGTACGGCAATTACGAGTGGAAGCGTCGCGCAGTCTGCGAAGAGAAGGGTATTACGGCGATTCTGGGTGTCGGTTTTGACCCGGGTGTTGTCAACGCCTATGCCGCTCTTGCTGATCGTGAATACTTCGACAAGATCGACTCCATCGATATTATCGATATCAACGCGGGTAGCCACGGCCGCTACTTTGCGACCAATTTCGACCCTGAGATCAACTTCCGTGAGTTTACCGGAGAGGTCTGGTCCTGGCAGAACAGCCAGTGGACCAGCAATCAGATGTTCGAAATCAAGAAAAACTGGGATCTTCCGGTTGTCGGCAACAGCCAGACATTCATGACCGGACACGATGAGGTCCATTCGATTTCACAGAATCTTGATGTGCCGAATGTCCGCTTCTGGATGGGCTTCGGTGAGCACTACATCAATGTATTCACCGTGCTGAAAAATCTCGGCCTGCTATCTGAACAGCCAGTTATAACGGCTGAAGGGCTGGAAGTGGTGCCGCTCAAAGTGGTTAAGGCAGTACTGCCTGATCCTGCATCACTGGCACCGACCTATACGGGCAAGACCTGTATCGGTGATCTGATCAAAGGCCAGAAGGATGGCCAGGAACGCGAAGTGTTCATCTATAACGTTGCAGATCACGCTGAAGCCTATGAAGAGGTTGGCAGCCAGGGTATCTCCTACACGGCGGGTGTTCCACCGGTGGCGGCTGCGATCCTGATTGCACGTGGCGACTGGGATGTCGGCAAAATGGTGAACGTTGAAGAGCTTCCTCCACAGCCATTCCTCGGTCTGTTGAACCAGATCGGTCTGCCGACACGCATTCGTGACGAGCAGGGTGATCGCGCACTGCACTTCGACTGATCCGCTTCTGCTGAATGGATCGCACAGAAACCAGCTGCCCCAGAGTGGCCGGTTTTATGCCCAAGGATGGGCAGTATGCTGGCAATGCAGGAGCAATTGCCAGCCATTTGATCACCGCAGCCTGATTATCTGATCCCGGCTGAATCATCCTTTGGCAACACGACCCACTCCGGTTCCTCATACTCTCCGATCACGGTGATCTCACAGGTGCGGGCATGCTTTTCCAGTATCGCTTTCACGGTGGCGTCGCGTCGGTCATCCTTGGCATCACGGTGCGCCTTGGATTCCCAGGTTGCGATCGCCAGCAAGGTGTCTGGCTCGCCAATTTTGCGATGCAGATAGGTGCCTTGGGCGCCGGGTGTACGCTGAATAATCTCGCTGGCTTCTATCCAGGCGGCAGCATACTGCTCCACCGTATAGCCTGGCTTCATGCGCACTTCAAAGATGAACTTCATGGGCTGACTCCTCCTGAGGCAATCGGTGATCACATCAAGTATTGCAGCTCAGCCCTGAAGGTCAAAGGTGCTGTTCTACCCAGGCCTTGAACTGAGCAGGTGGCAGAGCGCCAGACAGACGATCAACTTCTTTGCCCTGTTTGAACAGTATCAGTGTGGGAATGCTGCGGATACCGAAGCGTTGCGCGAGTCCCTGTTCTGCCTCAGTATCGACTTTGCCGAGGCGCACCGAGGGCTCCAGTGCTGCTGCAGCCTGTTCAAAAACAGGCGCAAACTGTTTGCAGGGGCCGCACCATGATGCCCAGAAATCGACCACCAGCGGCAGGTCCGAACTGGCATGTGCATTGAAATTGGCCTGTGTCAGGTTGATGGGGTGCCCGCTGAACAAGGGTTGTTTGCAGGCGCCGCAACGACCTTCTGTAGAGGTGCGGTTGCTGGGTACCCGGTTTTTGCGATGGCAGTGCGGGCAGGCAAGAATCTGTGAATCGGACATGGCAGTTTCTCCGGTGTTTGTGCTTAGATGGTGGTGGTTGAGATATATTTCAATCCTCTTATCTATTTTCTATCCCATGATCAGGAAACATCAGGATGAGTCTGATTTTGCGACAGCTGGCCGTAGGGGACCTGCAACCCCTCTCACTGGAGATAGCACCGGGCGAAATTCTATGCCTTTCAGGAGCCTCCGGCAGCGGTAAAAGCCGTCTGCTGCGGGCCATTGCTGATCTTGACCCGCATCAGGGCAGTGTATGGCTGGAGGGTACAGAGCAGTCGAGTGTATCAGGGCACTGCTGGCGGAGCTGGGTACGTCTGGTACCTGCTGAGAGTCAGTGGTGGTTTGAAACGGTAGAGGAGCACTTTCCAGCTGACAAAGAGCAGGATCTTTCCGCGTTGGGGTTGAAGCAGGAGATGCTTAAATCGCCGGTGAGTAGGCTCTCATCCGGCGAAAAGCAGCGGCTGTCACTGGTAAGGGCATTGGCGGTAGCACCGCGAGCTTTGTTACTGGATGAGCCGACAGCTAATCTTGATCCGGATGCCACTGAGCAGGTTGAGCGCTGGTTGCTGCAGTCAATCAGGGCGCAACAATGGCCCGTGATCTGGGTGGCGCATGATCCGGAGCAGATAGCGCGTGTGGCGAGTCGCCATTGCCAGCTTAAAGCAGATCAACTGAGGGAGGTTCGCCATGGAAGTGATTGATCTGGCCTGGTGGCAATTGGGGTTGGCGGCACTGATGGTGGTCGCGCTGGCGATCTGTTCGCACCTGGTGCGTCTGGGGGTGGAGAAGAGCCTGCTGATTGCAGCCGTTCGCACGGTGGTGCAGCTGAGTCTGATCGGTCTGGTGCTGGAGGCTCTGTTTGCTAACACTGCGCTGCTCTGGGTTGCGCTGATGGCGCTGGCAATGCTCTTGATTGCTGGTCGTGAAGTGACTGTACGCCAGAAACGACGTTTAGCAGGTGGCTGGGGCTTCGGCATCGGTACCCTGTCGATGTTTCTATCCTCCTTCGCAGTTACGATTCTGACACTGACGGTGATTATCGGCCCCGATCCCTGGTATACCCCGCAGTATGCGATTCCTCTGCTGGGTATGATGCTGGGTAATACCATGACCGGGGTGGCGATCAGTCTGGATCGCTTGACCGAGACCGCCTGGCAACAGCGTGCGGCAATCGAAAGTCGCCTGATGCTGGGGCAGACCTGGCAGCAGGCGATAACCGATATACGCCGCGATGCAATGCGCAGCGGCATGATACCGACGATCAATGCAATGGCGGCAGCGGGTGTCGTCAGCCTGCCGGGGATGATGACCGGTCAGATACTCGCCGGCAGTTCGCCTGCGCTGGCGGTGAAATATCAGATACTGGTGATGCTGACCATTACCGTCGGGGTAGGTTTCGGAACGCTGGCAGGCGTCACGCTGGCCAGTCGTCGATTGTTTGATGGCAGGGAGCGCTTGCGTATGGATCGTCTGGTCTAGCAGGTTGTCAGACTCAGTGCGGATCGACTGCGGAAAGCCGGTTTTGGTTTGTAATATCAAAGCTGCTTGCCCATACTTCTCCCATCTGAACAGATGGATCCTCGTGGAGATAGATGATGAAGGGCAATAAACAGGTTATCAAAGAACTCAATAAGGTGCTGGTATCGGAGCTGACTTCGATCAACCAGTACTTTCTGCATGCGCGCATGTATCGCAACTGGGGGCTGAACGAGCTCGATGAGGTGTGCTACAAAAAATCGATCAAGGACATGAAGCAGGCTGATAAACTGATCGAGCGGGTTCTGTTTCTGGAAGGGCTGCCCAACCTTCAGGATCTGGGCAGGCTGAAGATTGGTGAGGATACGGTTGAGATGCTCGGCTGCGATGAGGCGTTCCAGAAGGAGCAGCTCGAACTGCTGCGTCATGCCATAGCCTTGTGCGAAAAAGAGCAGGACTACATCAGCCGCGAGCTGCTGGAAGATATTCTGGAGTATGAAGAGGAGCACCTCGACTGGCTCGAAACGCAGCAGTATCAGGTTCAGAATCTGGGGCTGGAAAACTATCTGCAGTCTAAAGTGTAAAGGGAGAATAACGAGATGAAAGGCAATACCCAGATAATCGCTGCGTTGAATAAATTGCTGGCAAACGAGCTGGCGGCGATGGATCAGTACTTCATTCACTCCCGCATGTATCAGGACTGGGGCTTGAACAAGCTGTATGAGCGTATCGATCATGAGTTCGATGATGAAAAGGGCCATGCTGCCAAGCTGATTGAGCGTATTCTGTTCCTGGAAGGCACGCCGGATATGTCCACACGTGATGCGATCAATGTGGGCAAGGATGTACCAGCGATGCTGCAGAGCGACCTTGATGTTGAGTACAAGGTGGCAAGTATGCTCCGGGACGTGATCGCGCTGTGCGAAAAAGAGCAGGATTATGTCACGCGTGAGATGCTGGAAACCCTGCTGGATGATACCGAGGTTGATCACGCTTACTGGCTGGAAAAACAGCTGGGTCTGATCAAACTGCTCGGTCTGCAGAACTACCTTCAGTCGCAGATCTGATTCTGCTGGTTTAATTGTTCTGCTGGTCACTTCCGCTTATGCTCAGAGGTCAATGCCGACACATTTATGTGACGGTGACACTATCTGAGCATAAGAGGTGAGTGGATGTCTGAACAGGCATTTCAGCGAGCAATACTGGCTGAGCTCAAGCGTATCGCCAGTGCACTGGAGCAGGATCATCGACCCTCGGAGGTCGATTGGCACAGGGTTGAAGCGGGTGTCTGGCGACAGCGCGAGAATGACGGCTGGATCGAGCCGATCAGTGCTGCCAGCCCGGTGGCACTGACTGATCTTGTAGGAATCGATCGCCAGCGTGAGCGAATCGTTACAAATACCCGCCAGTTTTTGGATCGGCTGCCAGCCAACAATGTGCTGCTCTGGGGCGCTCGCGGAACAGGCAAATCCTCGTTAATCCGTGCTTTGCTGCGTGCCTATGCAGTAGAGGGCTTGCGCGTGCTGCAGGTGGATCGTGATGATCTGCTGCACCTGCCGGCGATTCTGTCGCATCTGTCGTCACAACCTTTCCGTTTTATTCTCTACTCTGATGATCTCTCTTTTGAACGCAATGATGCCAACTACAAACGGCTGAAGAGCGCGCTGGATGGTGCGTTGTCATCGGCACCAGATAATGTGTTGATCTACGCCACATCCAACCGTCGGCACCTGTTGCCGGAATCCTCGACCGATAATCTCCAGGCAAGCTGGGTTGATGGCGAACTACACCCCGGGGATGCAATAGAGGAGACGATCTCGCTGTCGGACCGTTTTGGTCTGTGGATCAGCTTCTATCCCTTTAATCAGGATACCTACCTTGCAGCTGTCCAACACTGGATAGGTCAGTTGGCGGCCCGGCATGAGCTTGAGTATCAATGGACGGAAGCGTTGCAGAAAGAGGCGGTCAGTTTCGCTCAGGCACGCGGAGTACGTTCCGGGCGCAGCGCCTGGCAGTTTGCCTGCCAGTGGGTAGGGGCTGCAGCACTGCAATCGTACTAACAGTGAGTTGTTAAAAACAATCTGGCACTAACCTTGCTTCAATCAACCTGACACTTTTGTGATAGTGATGGAATCGAGGTTGAGATGAATGTTGCAGTGACCCGTAAAGGCTGGGAGGCCGAGCTGGAGATGGTGTTCTCCAGCCGACATGGCGCAACCCGACTGAGTAAGCGGAGCCGGCGTGGGCCACTGGCGCTGCAGCGCCCATTTTATCCTGAAGGCGAGGTGTGTCACACCTATCTGCTGCACCCACCGGGTGGTCTCGTGGGTGGAGATCAATTGCAGATCAACCTCCGGGTTGAGCAGGGTGCACACGCGCTGCTAACGACGCCCGGTGCAACCAAATTCTATCGCTCTGACGGTCGTCTGGCTCAGCAGCGCCAGCATCTGGTGGTGGATCAGGATGGTGCTCTGGAGTGGTTTCCTCATGAGAATATCTATTTCCCCGGCGCGATTGCACAGCTTGATACCCGCCTGGAACTGGCAGCCAGCAGTCGCTTTATCGGCTGGGAGCTGCAGTGCCTCGGGCGTCCGGTGATCGATGAGGTATTCACCTCGGGGGAGGTCAGAGCAGGTCTGACGCTGATGCTGGAGGGGAAGCCTGTCCTGATTGAGCAACTGGTCACCGAAGGGGATCAACTGATCCGTTCGGCATCCGGTCTGCGACAGCATCCGATGAGCGGCACGATGATTATTTACGCTCCGAATCTTCCTGATATTGAGCCGATTCGAGAGCTGTTGGTTGAATCGCCCCAGGTTGTTTCGGCAGCGACCTGTGTTGATGGTGTGTTGGTGGTCCGACTGCTGGGTAACCGTACCGAATCGATGCAGCGCATCATGATTAGTATCTGGCAAATGATTCGTCCACAGGTGTTTGGCAGGGAGGCCTGCCTGCCGCGTATCTGGTCTACCTGAAGTCATTACAATTTACACTCTTATTTGCGCATCGTTTTAGTGCATAAAAGGTGAGTGCTTTTTAATGTGCACTTTTTTCGTGCGCATTCGTTTCCCCCAGAAGCAGCATATCCCGTGAACCTCTCCCGAACTGGCTGATTTCGCGTTGTGCGCCATTTTGGTACGCAGTTTGCAAAAGTACCGTCAGATACACCGAACTGAGTGATGACTCGCTTAGCCAAAACAAGCCTAGCCAAGACTAGTCTAGCGAAAACAAGCAGGAGCTGACTGATGGAGCTGACCCCACGCGAGAAAGACAAACTGATGCTGTTTACGGCAGGTCTTCTGGCCGAACGGCGTAAGGCGCGCGGCCTGAAGTTGAACTACCCGGAAGCGATTGCTTATATCAGTGCCGCGGTTCTGGAAGGGGCGCGCGATGGAAAAACAGTAGCAGAGTTGATGGATTATGGCCGTACCCTGCTCACGCGTGATGAGGTGATGGAAGGGATAGCCGAGATGATTCATGACGTTCAGGTGGAAGCCACTTTCCCGGATGGCACTAAGCTCGTGACTGTCCACGAACCGATTATCTGAGGAGAGCAGCATGATTCCCGGTGAAATGCAGGTGATGGCAGGTGATATTGAGCTGAATGTCGGTCGCGACACCCTGACGGTGGAGGTCGCCAATACCGGTGATCGACCGGTGCAGGTCGGCTCTCACTATCACTTTTTTGAAACCAATCAGGCACTGCGCTTTGATCGTGACCCCACGCGTGGCTATCGCCTTAATATAGCAGCGGGTACGGCTGTTCGGTTCGAGCCGGGCCAGAGCCGAACGGTTGAGCTGGTGGCCTATGACGGTAAGCGCGAAGTCTATGGATTTCAGGGCCAGATTATGGGCGCGCTCTGAGCGCTGCAGCAACTGACAGGAGTGCGTGAACATGGCAACGATTTCCCGGCAGGCCTATGCCGAAATGTTTGGACCGACAACCGGCGATCGCCTGAGGCTGGCTGATACGGAGCTTTGGCTGGAGGTTGAAAAAGACTTCACCATCTATGGTGATGAGGTCAAGTTCGGCGGGGGTAAGGTGATCCGCGATGGCATGGGGCAGAGCCAACGCCCTGATGCCGAAACCATGGATCTGGTGATCACCAATGCCCTGATTATCGATCACTGGGGTATCGTCAAGGCGGATGTCGGCATCAAACATGGCCGAATTGTCAGCATTGGCAAGGCGGGTAACCCGGATGTACAGCTTGGCGTCACGATAGTGATCGGGCCAGGTACGGAGGTGATTGCCGGTGAGGGACA
Organism: Nitrincola salilacus; assembly: GCF_046271865.1. NCBI lineage: Bacteria > Pseudomonadati > Pseudomonadota > Gammaproteobacteria > Oceanospirillales > Oceanospirillaceae > Nitrincola > Nitrincola salilacus. The sequence continues at coordinate 3,337,181 of NZ_CP176580.1, read as the reverse complement.
GATACTCACGGCGGGTGGCGTCGACTCGCATATTCACTTTATCTGCCCGCAGCAGGTTGAAGAAGCACTCAGCTCCGGGGTTACCACGATGCTTGGTGGCGGCACGGGCCCTGCCACAGGCACCAACGCCACCACCTGTACACCCGGCCCATGGAATATACATCGCATGCTGGAAGCGGCTGATTCGATGCCGATGAATCTGGGTTTTCTCGGTAAGGGTAATGCGAGCCAGCCCGAGGCGCTGCGCGAGCAGGTAGCAGCGGGCGCGATGGGGCTCAAACTGCATGAAGACTGGGGTACCACACCGGCAGCCATCGACTGCTGTCTGAGTGTTGCGGATGAGATGGATGTGCAGGTCGCGATCCATACCGATACCCTGAACGAGTCGGGATTTGTCGAGGATACGCTGGCTGCCATCGGTGGCCGAGTGATTCACACCTATCATACCGAGGGGGCGGGTGGCGGCCATGCGCCGGATATTATCAAGGCATGTGGTGAAGCCAATATTCTGCCGTCCTCCACCAATCCGACCCGACCCTACACGATTAATACAGTGGATGAGCATCTGGATATGCTGATGGTCTGCCATCATCTTGATCCGTCGATTGCTGAGGATGTGGCGTTTGCGGAATCACGGATACGGCGTGAAACCATTGCAGCCGAAGATATTCTCCATGATTTGGGGGCATTCTCGATGATTGCCTCCGATTCCCAGGCGATGGGGCGTGTCGGTGAGGTGATCATCCGCACTTGGCAGACGGCGCACAAGATGAAGGTGCAGCGGGGAGCACTCAGTGGCGACACGTCCCGCAATGATAATAACCGCATCAAGCGTTACATCGCCAAATATACGATCAACCCGGCACTGGCGCACGGTATCGCGCACGAGGTCGGCTCCATCGAGCCGGGCAAGCTGGCGGATCTGGTGCTCTGGAAACCCGCCTTCTTCGGTATCAAGCCCAGTCTGATCATCAAGGGTGGGATGATTGCGATGGCGCCGATGGGTGATCCCAACGCTTCCATCCCGACCCCTCAGCCCTCTCATTATCGCCCCATGTTCGGTTCCATCGGGCGTGCGGTACAGAGCACCTCGATGCTGTTTCTGTCGCAGGCAGGTATTGCGGCGGGTGTGCATGAGAATCTGGGGCTGCGCAGCCGGATCGGTGAGGTGCGCGGCTGTCGTACCGTGACCAAGGATAAGATGATCCTGAACAGCTACCAGCCGCTGATAGAGCTTGATTCCCAGACCTATGAGGTGCGCGCCGATGGTGAATTGCTGGTGTGCGAACCGGCAGACTGCCTGCCGATGGCGCAGCGCTACTTTTTGTTTTAGGTGAGCTGTTTTAGGTGCGTTTTTTTAGGTGAGCTGTTTTAGAAGCGCTGTTTCAGAAGCGGGCTTTCACGTTTATACGCAGTTTTTAAAGGATAGGCACAATGATTCGATTTACCCGAAAACTGGATGACGCAGCACAGGCGAATGTCAGCCTCAGTCTGCCGATAGACCAGCGGATTCGCAGCCGGTTGCGGGTGACCCTGGATGATGGCCGTGAAGCGGGGCTGTTTTTGCCGCGGGGCCAGATTCTGCGCGGTGGTGATCTGCTGGCGAGTGAGTGCGGGCTGATCGTGGTGATCAAGGCGGCGCCTGAATCGGTATCCACTCTCTATAGTGATGATCCCTTTGCCCTGATGCGAGCCAGTTACCATCTGGGCAACCGCCATGTGCCGCTGCAGATAGCACCGGGATTTGTGCGCTATCAGCATGACCATGTTCTGGATGCGATGGTAGAAGGTTTGGGATTGAGCGTGACCTGTGAAACCGCGCCTTTTGAACCAGAGGCCGGAGCCTATGCCGGTGATGGGCATGGTGGCCATCATCATGGCGGACATCAGGATGATCATCAACACAACCATCAACAAGGCCATCACCACGATCATCACAAGCATGATGACGATGAATAGCAGGATCACTGCACTGACGACCGACAGAAGGAAATACGCATGAAACTGATCAAGACGATGACTTTTACCCTCGCTCTGTTGAGCTCTCCACTGGCGCTGGCCCATGCAGGTGTTCATCTCAGTCATGGCTTTGTTGAAGGGCTGTTACATCCGTTGACCGGCCTGGATCATCTGCTGATGCTGCTGGGTGTGGGTGCAATGGGAGCCTGGATGGTGGCTCAGAAACGCTTGGCGCTCTATGCCGGTGCGATCATCTCCCTGCTCGGTGGTGCGCTGCTGGGGCTGGCGACCGGTTGGGGTGCTGGAGTCGAGGAGATAATACTGCTGTCACTGTTTGTAATAGCCGCTTGTCTCTTTTTCAAGCGCAGCAATCCAGTGGCGATGGTTGCGGCCCTGATGCTGGTGCTGTTTCATGGCTGGGCGCATGGGATCGAGATGCCAGCAGGTGATGTGGCAGCCTTTCTGCCGGGGATGCTGCTGATGGCGACGGTTCTGATGGGTGTTGGCTTTATGCTGGGCAAGCTTATCCAGCCCAAATGGCTGGGAGCGGGCAGTGGCGTGGCAGCAGCTCTGATCGTAGTACTGGGTTGAGCATGATTCATGCTGGCTGACCTGCGTCTTTTCCAACTTATCAGCCCGGCCCTGCCGGTGGGTGCGTTCACCTATTCTCAGGGGCTGGAGTGGGCGATCGAGGCGGGTTGGGTGGTGGATGCCGACTCGCTGGCGGACTGGCTCGACAGTGTCATGCAGCACAGTGTGATGTCGCTGGAACTGCCGATTCTGATCCGTCTGCATCGTGGTTTTTCGGCGTTACATCTCGTTAATAAAGCCTCCGAGGCTGAAGCGACAAAGCAGATGATTCGTGACTGGTGCCAGTATCTGATCGCCAGTCGAGAGAGCGCTGAACTCAGGGCAGAGGAGCGACAGCGGGGCAAGGCGCTGGCCGTTTTGTTGCCATCTCTGGCGATTGATCTGCCGCCTGATATTGCGGATGCGATCCGACAGACACAACTGGCCGGTATGGCGCTGGCAGCCGTGCGCTGGGGCATAGCAGAAGAAGCCCTGTGCCGAGGTTATCTGTGGAGTTGGCTGGAGAACAGCGTGATGGCAGGGGTCAAGCTGGTGCCTCTGGGGCAGACGGCGGGGCAGCAGTTGCTGCTGAAACTGTCAGAAAAGGCTCCCCAGATGGTCGAGCAGGCGTTGTCCTTGCCGGATGCGTTGGTCGGCAGTTCAACCCCGGCGCTGGCAATCGCATCCAGCCGCCATGAAACCCAATACACCCGGCTGTTTCGTTCCTGATATGGAACTTGAGCTATTCATTCAATGATAATTCTGGATAAATGATAATGAGTGACTACAAATCCCCTCTGCGTATCGGTGTCGGTGGTCCGGTTGGCTCCGGTAAAACCGCACTGCTTGAAGTACTGTGTAAAGCGATCAGAGATGATTTCAGCATCGCGGTCGTCACCAACGATATCTATACCCAGGAGGATGCCCGCATCCTGACCCAGGCAGAAGCCTTGCCGGCAGATCGCATCGTGGGTGTTGAAACCGGAGGCTGTCCTCACACAGCGATTCGTGAAGATGCCTCAATGAATCTGGCAGCGGTCGAGGATCTGGCACGGCTTCACAAGGATCTGGATGTGGTGTTTGTAGAAAGTGGCGGCGATAACCTCAGCGCTACCTTCAGCCCGGAGTTGGCTGATCTGACCATCTATGTAATTGATGTGGCAGAAGGGGAGAAGATTCCGCGCAAAGGTGGCCCAGGCATCACGCGTTCAGATCTGCTGGTGATCAATAAAATTGATCTGGCACCCTACGTTGGTGCTGATCTGAGTGTGATGGAGTCGGATACCAAGCGGATGCGCCCCGGCAAGCCCTATGTGTTTACCAATCTCAAGACCGGTATCGGGCTGGATGTGATCATTGAGTTCATCATCAGGCAGGGGATGCTTGAAGCCAAGGTGGGGTGAATATCGGTTAACAATCGCCCGCATGTGTGTCTGATCTTTCAGTCACGCATGCAGGCAGTGTCTCAGTAAAGCAGTCTCAGTAAGAACAGTATCAGTAAGAACAGTATCAGCGAGGATTGCGCTCAGCCAGCGGCGCGGAGAAGGTGTACTCCATATCCCAAGGGAAACGGATCCAGGTATCCTGGCTTACTTCAGTCACAAAGGTGTCCACCAGAGGTTTACCGGCAGGCTTAGCGTAGATCGTGGCAAAATGCGCTTTGGGCAGCATCTCGCGGACATGCCGGGCAGTCTTGCCGGTATCAACCAGATCATCAATCAGCAGCATTCCTTCGCCATCACCTTCAATGCCCTTGAGGATGTTCAGCTCACCCTGGAGTAATGCTGTACCACTGTTTGCATCTGTTTCGTAGCTGGTGACACAGATAGTGTCGATCAGTCGGATGTCCATTTCACGGGCCAGGATGGCTGCAGGAACAAGCCCACCACGGGTGATTGCCACGATACCCTTCCAGGGGCCCATTTCGAGCAGGCGCCATGAGAGTGCACGTGCGTTACGGTGCAGTTCTTCCCAGGATACGGGGAAGTCCTTGCTGTATGGATTAACTGACATGAATGCTCTCCATGGGGGTATTTTATATAACGATAAGGGTACTAATCCCGTTAAAAACTAGCCCTGTTAAAAACCAGCCCTGTTAAAAAAAGTGGGCCATTCTAACCTGATGCCATCATTTTGTCAGTCAGAAAATCGATATCTGTGATGCCGCTCTGTATCAGGTTTCGGCATGTGATTCGGCAGCATAGAAACACCATGAGGACTTGCCCGATGCTTTGGCTTGATACATGGCGGCATCGCCTGCCATCAATAGTTTGTCCAGAGAGGCGCCGTGTTCCGGGTAGAGGGCAATGCCGATGCTGACACCGATTTCACAGATCTTACCCTGATATTCGATTGGTTCCTTGATAGCCTGAATAACCTTGTCGGCCACGACTGTTGCATCATCCTCTGTGGCGATATTTTCAAGCAGTATGACGAACTCATCACCTCCGATACGAACAACCGAGTCACTGCCTCGTATCTCGGAGCGGAATCGCTGTGCAACGATTTTCAACACTTCATCACCTGTAGTGTGGCCATACTGGTCATTAATGGGCTTGAATCCATCGAGGTCCATGTATAGCAGTGCCATGCGCTGGTTGTTGCGGCGTGCCTTGAGGTCGGCAACATTGAAGCGATCATAGAATTGAGTGCGGTTGGGCAGACCGGTCAGGCTATCGTGTTCGGCCATATGGCGGATCACATCCTCTGAGGCCTTGCGGGAGGTGATGTCGATCATGGTGCCGATCATCCCCATGACCTGGCCGTTGGCATCATGGTGCTCAGAAGCACGCACCACCACCCACAGAAAACTGCCATCAGCACAACCGATACGGAACTCCTGCAATGGTCGTGCGCCATTGCTTCTGTTGCTATCAATTAATGAAGTGTTTTGTTCATGCGCTCGTTCCCGATCATCCGGATCGAGGAGGTCTCTCCAGTCTATCCCCAAGCGACTGCTGACTGTATAGCCTGTGAGGTGCTCCCAGGCAGGATTCAGGTAGGTGATGCGTTGCTTATTGTTTGTCTGAAACACAACATCCTGGATATGTTCCGAGAGTTCGCGATAGAGCCGCTCTGACGATTCAAGGCGGTAGGTCTGGCGCCCGATATGCCAGACAAACAGGGTGCTGATCAATGCCAACAGGACGCCAGTGGCCTGAAGAAGCATCACCAGCCATAGATGTTTTCCAGTTGACTCAACGGAAGGTCTGGCTGCTATCTGCCATTCGCCATTGAGCACTCGTACCTGGCTGTAAATAGCATCCGGATCATTGAAGATGGTTGGGTCGCCATAGAAAATGGCGCCATCCTTGCCTGAGCCATCAACGCCTCTGAGGGCCACATCGAGCAGGTTGGCGGGACTCTCTATACCGGCAGAGTGTATCAGCCGTTCAAAGTCGATCGGGGTGCTCATTAATCCCCAGTAACGCTGACTCCCGTCGGGTTCATCGATGAGAACCGGTACACGGTGGATGACGCCCATACCGCCCTGCGCTAACTGATGGGGCCCGGCAAGCACCGGTAAGCCTGTCTCCATGAGCAGTCGTGTGGCAGCTCCTTGCTGTGGATGGTTGAGAATATCCAGCCCCAGAGCTGCTTCGTTCCCCTCCAGCGGATAGACATAGCGGATCACATTATCCGGGGCCAGAGTGATATTCCGTATTACCGTATCCTGCTGAAGGAGTTCTGCTGAAATCGCCTGGAACATGGCTTGCTCAATATCACCGGTGGTCGCAACAAAGGCTACCAGCCCTGCCGTCAGGTTGATGGCTCCATTGAATGCTCCTTCAAGTTGAGCACGCATCTCGGCCAGTTTTTCGACCTGGAGAGCACGCTCCTGTTTGAGCGCCTGATTGTCGTAAAGACCTGCCGTTATGAAAAAAAACATACCGACCACCAAACCGACAATCGGAGGTGATAAGGGTCTGATTATCCTTAGCAAAGTAAAACGCTTCATGCTGTGAGCATCCGTTGTACTGTCAAGTGCTGCTCCCTCGGCTTTCCATGAACTCAGTCATTTACGCTATTATATGCATAATAGACCCTTTAGTGTGAAAGGGGATTGGTTTTGATTTGAACAGAGTAACAGGTTAGGGTGTTACCTGAATCCGACAGTTTCACCTGATTAACGCTGAACACCATGTCGGAAAAATGAATAACGCGGGGAACCAGTTAATGTCAATTCATCTTGAGGCCGTTGATCACGTGGGTATGCAAACTACTCACGAAGAAGAGATGGCGCTTTTTGAAAAGATAAGTGCTTATATTCATGCAATTCGCAAAGGCTCAGAGTACGAGCAGGAGCTCGAAAAATTACTTATCACTTTGCTCGAACATGCTCAGATTCACTTTGCAGAGGAAGAGTTGATGATGCAGGAGATCGACTTTCCGTCCTACGAAGTGCATGCACAGGAGCATACTGAAGCCTTGGTCAGGCTGGAGGCGATCGTTGAAACCTGGCGTAAATACGAAAATCTGGACGTGCTGGAGCGTGGTCTGATGATCGATTATTACGATTGGTTGAAACATCATGTACTGACGATGGATATGCTGACAGCTCGTTTCATCAACATACATCAGATGCAGCAAGAAGCCTCCTGACTGATCATTAAACCAATCAGGCCTTGATAGTCAGATTTGGTTATAGACTATCAAGGCCGATTACGGCTGAGAGCTGGAGTAGATGGCGGGCCTATCGGCTCTGATCCAACAGCTCCTTCAGGCTGCCGACGGCACCCAATACGCTGGATGACTCATACGGCAGGAAGACGCGATCGCCATCTTTGGCGATCTCAGGCAGGGTTTTAAGGTACTCAAGACCCAGTAGATAACCGATAACCAGCTTTGGATCAAACTGTCCGCCACCTGCAGCCAGGATCTGGTCAATAGCCTGGCGTTCACCTTCAGCACGCAATATGGCAGCCAGTTTTTCACCTTCGGCAACCAGTACGTTTGATTCCTTCTCACCCTGCGCTCTGGCGATGGCAGCTTCACGCTCACCATTGGCCTGCAGTACCAGTGCACGACGCTCACGCTCAGCAGCCATCTGCTTACGCATTGCATCCTCCACTTCGCGGGGAATGGTAATGTCCTGGATCTCGACACGGGTAACCTTCACACCCCATTTGTTGCCTGCCTCATCCATGACGATCTGCAGCTTATCGTTGATCTCCTGACGTGACTCAAAGAGTTTATCCAGCTCCATCTTACCCATTTCGGAACGCAGAGAGGTCTTCGCCAGTATCTCAATCGCCTGTACCAGGTTTTCTGCCTGATACACGGCTCTTTCCGGATCGATCACCTGGAAATAGAGTGCTCCATTGACTGAGACACTGACATTATCTGCCGTGACCACTGACTGGCCCGGAAAGTCGAGAACTGTTTCACGACGGTCGATACGTGTGACTTCGCTGACGATGGCAACCGATTCGTTATTAATAATCTGGTATCCACGCATCTTGATTGAGCGTGGAAGATCTACAAAGGGAATGATCCAGTTAATACCGGGGGAGAGTGTCTTGTGGTAACTGCCGAGGCGCTCAATGACAATGGCTTCGGACTGCTGAATGATCTTCAGCCCTTTGATGACCAGTATCAGCACCATAATGGTGAAAATAACCGCAATGGCTATCATGATTTCCATGGTGATATCCTTAAATATGAGATGTTGATGGTAGGTACGCTCTCAGTCGATCAGTGCGGTGATACCGTCGAAGCGGATGATCTGAACCTTGTCCCCGACATGAAGCTCACGCGCAGACAAGCTTTTGACAGGGTAGCTGTCACCTTCAACACTGACGCGCAGGCTGCCCTGTGAGTTCAGAAAGAGCTTTCCCGACAGGGCGCGCTCTTCACCCGCCAGCGCACTGCGGCGTTGAGACGGAGATATTTTTGAGAAAAGAAATTTCAGCAGCGGTGCCAGCACGACAGCTGCTCCGGCAAAGACAAACAGTTGCGCGGAGACAGGCAGGCCAATAAGAGCTGCCAGCATGCCGAATAAAGCGGCAAGGCCTATGGCCATAGCATAAAAGCCGGTTCCGAGAAGTTCTACGATCATCAAAATGACGGCTGCTATGAGCCAGAAGTGCCAGGCATCCATGGTAATATCCCTATCATCTGGTGAAACAATCAGAATCCCTCCAGCCTTGTCGGCCCCAAGTCACATGTCACAACCATGAGAGATTGCTTCGATGCGTTCCCGGAGGATCAGTTAGAGTATAGCAGAGTGAAAGATATGCATAGCCTTTGCTTTCAGACTGAGCGTGACAGGCATATCGACACTCAGGTTCTGTCGCTCGACATAGTGATGCGGGACATAAAAACTGATCGGCAACTCCGGCGCATGCTGTGGCGTGATGCGAAGACTTGCATGAGGCCCAAGTCTGACCAGTTCGCTGATGGTACCGGCAACCGGATTCTCGCTGTCGCCGGGTACCGGACGATCCGGGCGCTGCAACAGAATACTCTGGGGCGGTGCCATCCAGCTTAAAGTGTCACCAGGATTGAAGGGCTCTTTTGATTGAACCTTCAATGAAATACCCGACCAGTCGAGCGTCAATAAATCATCATCACGACTGATGACTCTGGCGCTGAAGATATTCTGCATGCCAAGTAGTCGTGCCACTACGGGAGTTGCCGGGTGAGACATCAGCTCATCCGGGGTAGCGACCTGCAGTTGTTTGCCATGATGCAAAACACAGATCCGGTCAGCCAATTGCAGCGCTTCATCCAGGTCATGAGTGACCAGCAGCGTCGGAATATCAATTGATTGGCGTAGAACTACCAACTCACGTCTGAGCTTGATCCGCGTCACCTGATCCACCGCAGAAAAGGGTTCGTCCAGCAGTAGAAGGCGTGGACAGGGCGCGAGTGCCCGAGCCAGCGCTACACGCTGTCGCTGGCCACCCGAGAGTTGACGGGGGCGTCTATTCTCCAGACCGCTCAGGTTGACGCGTTGCAGCCATTGATCGGCCACCGGCGCACGGTTGGCAGCCGGAATTCGGCGCAACGCCAGCAGCAGGTTTTCGCGTGCGCTCAGATGCGGAAAGAGCGCATAGCTCTGGAATACCATCCCGACATGGCGTGTTTCCGGTTTAAGTGAAATACCCTGTGAAGAGTCAAACCAGCACTCACCATTGTTCAGAATACTGCCATCTACCTGCTGATAGAGGCCAGCCAGAGCCCTGAGCAGTGTTGTTTTTCCGCTCCCGGACGGACCGACCAAGGCAACCAGTTCACCGGGATGACATTGCAGATCTACATCCAGCGGGATCTCGCCTGTGCCGCGCAACCTGATGCGAAGTCCTGCTTTTGTCTGTATCTCTGTCATGATCTATCCGGTGTCAGGTTGTTTGTGATTCATGGATGTCTGTGGTTCAGGGATGCTTGTGATCAGTCTGGAAGCTTTTCCACTGCAACAGCAGCAGGCTGAAGAAAGCGATTCCCAGCAGCAGAAGTGCCATGTTACCGGCAGCATCCATATTGAATGCCTGAACCTGATCATAGATGGCAATCGACAGCGTTCGTGTCTCTCCTTCCAGGTTACCCCCAACCATCAGTACCACACCGAACTCTCCCAGTGTGTGCGTGAAGGTGAGCAGAAACGCACCGAGCAAACCGGGCCATACGAGGGGCAGTTCCACTTTCCACAAAGACTGCCAGGCATTCAGACCACACACGCGTGCGGCATCCCGTATCTCGGAGTCGATATTGGAAAAGGCATGCTGGACTGGCTGAATCGCAAAAGGCAGATTGGCAATCAGAGACGCCAGCAGCAGTCCCTCAAAACTGAATGCCAGAGAGCGATTGAACAACCAGTGCCAGAGGCTACCCAGTGGGGCATCGGGTGAAATGCTGAGCAAAAAGTAATACCCCAGCACTGTCGGCGGTAATACAAGCGGCAGAAAGATCAGGCTTTGAATGAAAGGGCGCGCCGGTATCTGTTTCCAGGCCAGTGCACGGCCCATGAAAATACCCAGTGGCAGCAGTAGTACACTGGTCCAGAATGCCAGCTTCAGCGAGATTTCAAGCGCTTTCCATTCCATTCAGGGGGATCCGAATCCGTGAGTTGACAGGATATCCAGTGCGGGTTGCTCCTGGATAAACTGATAAAAAGCCTTGGCGGCAGGGCCGGCATTATTCATCAACACCATACGCTGGCGCAGGAGTGTATGCTCTGTTTCCGGGATCAACCATGCCTGTCCCGGCAGGTCACGACTCTTAAGCAGAGGCCAGGCGACTATTCCTGTGCGAGCAGCACCTGACAGAGCAAACTGCACTGCCTGAGCGGCATTTTCACCCAATACCACTCTTCCACGCAAAGGTTCTTCAAGTGATAGTGTCTGCAACCAGCTCATGGCAGCAACACCATAAGGAGCATGGCTGGGGTTGGCAATGGAGAGCCGACTGCTCTTGTCTGTGTTATCCAGCCAGGCCCTTAAAGCCGATTCAGCATCAGTTGCATCAAGCGGATCCCGACTGAAAAAAGCGATACGACCCCGCGCATAGTCAGTGCCCTGATCCAGAGTCAGCCCCTCGTCGTAGAGCATCTCAATGTAATTGGCCTGGGCAGAGAAAAAAAGCTCAAAAGGTGCTCGTTGGCGCAGTTGAGAGGTGAAAACACCTGAAGAGCCATAGGTTACCTGTACTCTGTGTTCCGACTGTTGATGAAACAGTTCCTGAACCTCCTTCAGGGCCAGTTGCAGATCGGCAGCGGCAGCCACCCGAGCAGGCGACACTGATTCTGCAACAGAGGTAAATGACAGTGTCAGAGCTGTCAGGATAAGGAGCAGAGATGCGCACGCCCTTTTCAGAAGAGAGTTTTTCAGGATAGAGCGCTTAATTTTTTTGTATGTGCTCATCACGTAAATTCCTGGGCAGGTAGTGTGAATCTATGCATCTGAGGACTATAACGCAACACGCAATACCTGACTATAAAGTCAATAAAATATTAATGAGTACTACTTAGTTGGTAGCTGGTAGCTGGTAGTTGGTAGTTGGGGCTTGTTTTAATCTTGCCTGGAGAGTGCCCTGAGCAGGCATCGAGGCTTATTAGGGTGTCATTATTCAAGAGCATCTTCTATGCTTTCAAAACATGAATTGAGATCAGGGTGGATTTAAGGATGCAGAGTCTGGATACAAAAGTGCGCAAAATCATGTTGGTATTGCTGTTGGCACTGTTTGCCTTCGGTACTGTTCATGCGCAGGAGCAGGTTGTCGTTTCTTCGAAAATTGATACCGAGGGCGCCGTTCTCGGGCAGATCATCTATCAGGCGCTGGAGCGGGCAGATATTCCGGTTGAGGATAGAATTCAGTTGGGTGGTACCAGTATTGTCCGTGGTGCCCTGATTGCCGGTGAAATCAGTATCTACCCTGAGTATACCGGTAATGGTGCCTTCTTCTTTGACCGAGCCGATAGCCCGGTGTGGAAAAATGCGCAGGAAGGGTACGACCTGGTGAAAGAGCTGGATTTCGAGGCCAATCAGTTGGTCTGGCTGGAACCCGCGAATGCCAACAACACCTGGGCAATGAGTGTGCGCGGTGATCTTGCACGTGAACATGGTCTTGTCACACTGGATGATCTGGCTGCCTATCTGGCATCTGGTGGTGAATTCAAATTTGCAGGCAGTGCCGAGTTTGTCGAGTCTGCCAGTGCATTACCCGCTTTCCAGGAAGCCTATGGATTTACCCTTGAATCGGATCAACTGCTGATTCTGTCGGGTGGTAACACCGCCGCAACCATGCGTGCAGCGGCGCTGCAGACCAATGGAGTGAATGCGGCCATGACCTACGGCACAGACGGAGGCTTGCAGGCACTCGATCTGTTGGTACTGGAAGACACCCGTGGGGTGCAACCAGTTTATCAGCCGGCCCCGGTTATCAGGGCGGATGTGCTGGAGGCTTATCCTCAGATCAGCGATATTCTCAAGCCGATTTTCATGGCGCTGGATCTTGAAACCCTGCAGCGTCTGAATGGTGATGTTGCTGTGCAGGGGGCTGATGCGGCTCAGGTGGCAAGTGACTTTCTGGATAGCCTGAATCTCTGAGTTCAGTTTATCTGAAACTATGAGCTTCTGAATCTGCCGGGATTGCTGTACGTGAAATCGACCTTGCCCGTTAACCGGGTTTTATTGGTGCTGGTATTGCTGGCACTGGCATCCCTCTGGGGTCTGGATTACGCCAGTGTGCAGCCTAATCGTATTGTGCCCGGGGCCGGGCAGTCGCTGTTATCGGCGTTGGGCTGGCCCTGGGCGTCCGTTCTGACACTGCTCCTGGTTATCTGTGCCTTCACTCCTGCTCGGTCATCTTCCAGGGCTCTGTTGTATCAACTGATGATTGTAGCTCTTCTGCTGCTTCAGTTGCCTTTGAGTCTGGCCTGGTTTATCGAACAACATGTTGATCCGGCCTTGCCCTATGCCCGTGCCGGTATTGGTGCGGGTTTCTGGGTGCTGTTGTTCCTGCTTGGATTGATGCTGATCGAGATCAAACAACGGTTAAATCTACATGCAGGTTGGTCATTGTTAATCTGGTTACTGATGCTGCTGACCATCCTGGCTTGTGCATCCTGGCTGGAACCTCTGGCGCTGATGCGTGAGTATCAGACACGATCTCCGCAGTTTTCTCAGGCATTGCGCAGCCATCTGGCAATGGTTGGTGGGGCGGTCGGATTCAGTCTGGTGTCTGGTTTTATGTTGGCGCTGCTGCTCAATCGTTACCCCGTTGCACGAAAGAGCTGCTTTGGCGTACTCAGCTTTATCCAGACCATTCCGAGCCTGGCGCTGTTTGGCTTGCTGATCGCGCCGCTCAGTTATCTTTCCGCCAACTCACCTATGCTACAACAACTCAATGTGCGTGGTATCGGCTGGGCACCGGCACTGTTGGCACTGATTGCCTACAGCCTGCTGCCAATGGTGCGCAATACCTTTATCGCTTTGCATGAGGTCAGTGCCGATGTACTGGAGTCTGCGCGCGGTATGGGGATGAGCCCCATACAGGTGTTTATGCAGGTGCGCCTGCCTCTGGCGTTGCCGATCATCATTGAGGGGGTTCGGATCACTACCATTCAGGCGATAGGATTAACGGCAGTGGCCGCACTGATCGGAGCCGGTGGTTTTGGCACTTTTATTTTTCAGGGGTTGGGGCAGGCAGCAATGGATCTGATTTTGCTCGGCGCACTACCTATTATTGTGCTGGCGCTGCTGGCCGATGCGTTTTTCAGTGCAGTGGCTGCGCGTTTCAAGCAAGGAGTCAGAGAGTGATAGAGCTGATCAATGTCAGTAAGCGTTTCGGGGATGCCACCGCGGTGGATGATATTTCGCTGACCATCGAGTCGGGCGAATTCTGTGTGCTGGTGGGTACCTCAGGCTGTGGCAAGTCAACGACGCTACGTATGATCAATCGACTGCTGCCTCACTCGGATGGTCGCATCAGAATCGATGGCGAAGAGATCTATCAGATTGATGAGCAGAAACTGCGAAGACGCATCGGCTATGCGATTCAGAGTACTGGTTTGTTTCCGCACTGGAGTGTTGCACGCAATATCTCGGTGGTGCCGCGTTTGTTGGGTTGGCCTGTGGCGAAGATCGATGCCCGTATTCGCGAACTGCTGGCGTTGCTGGACCTGCCTTATGAGGAGTTTGCCGGCAAGTTTCCGAATCAGTTGTCGGGTGGTCAGGCGCAACGGGTCGGTGTTGCACGGGCGCTGGCAGGAGACCCGGATATCCTGCTGATGGATGAACCTTTTGGTGCGCTGGATCCGATCACACGTGAGAGCCTGCAGAATGAGTTGCTAAGGATACAGTCGCAGATCCATAAAACTATCGTATTCGTGACCCATGATATGGATGAAGCGCTGAAGCTGGCGACGCGTATAGTGGTGATGGATAAGGGAAAGATCGTGCAGCAGGACACTCCGCAGCAGCTGTTGCGACATCCTGCGAGTGAGTTTGTGGAAAGCCTGCTCGGAGGTCAGGAGCGAGGCTTGAAACAGGCGGGCTTGCTAAGAGCGGGTGATCTGATGCAGCTTACAGATGACATGAACTATAGTGATGGGCCATCGCTGCAGGCCACAGACAGTATCAGGGTAGCGTTGTCATTGATGCTGACACACCATTGTCGCAGCCTGCCGGTTCTGGATCAGCAGGGCATAAAGGTTGGGGTGCTGCATCTGGATCAGTTACTGGAGCCTGCCCCGTGAGTCTTGTTCGCAGAATCATGCATCAGGGTTTCATGCCGCTTTTCTGGCTGGCGCTGCTGCTGAGTGCAGCGCTTGGGTTACACCAGCTGGAAACGCTGTTTCACTGGATTCAGCCGGATACTCGCGCGGTGATCTACAGTCGTGACAGTTTTTTCAGCCTGTTGCTGAATCATCTGAGCATTGTCGGCATCGCAGCTCTGGTATCGATAGTGATCGGTGTCGGTGCAGCCATCGCCGTTTCCCGTCCTTGGGGTAGGGATTTCCTGCCACTGGTCAGCCAAGTGGCCTCCATCGGCCAAACCTTTCCGCCAGTGGCTGTATTGGCGCTGTCTGTACCTCTATTCGGTTTCGGTGCTGTGCCAACGATGTTTGCTCTGATTCTGTATGGCCTGCTGCCGATCGTGCGTAATACCCTGGCTGGGTTGCGAGGGATTGATCCATCTGTGCTGGAGGCAGCCAGAGGAGTTGGCATGTCATCTGTTCAGGTGCTGCTGCAGGTAGAGCTGCCACTGGCA
This sequence comes from Nitrincola salilacus, assembly GCF_046271865.1. Lineage (NCBI taxonomy): Bacteria > Pseudomonadati > Pseudomonadota > Gammaproteobacteria > Oceanospirillales > Oceanospirillaceae > Nitrincola > Nitrincola salilacus. The sequence goes on along the minus strand of NZ_CP176580.1, from coordinate 3,321,941 downwards.
ATGAATGTAATTCTGGCGGGTATCAGAACCTCGGTGACAATCAATATTGCAACCGCGGCAATAGGCTCGACTATCGGTGCCAGCACCCTGGGTGATCCGGTGATCTCTGGTCTGGTCAATGGCAACACGGCTTATGTGCTGCAGGGAGCGATTCTGATCGGCCTGCTGGCGGTGACGGTTGATAGTTTGTTTGAGCGCTTGCAGAACAGCTTTTCAAGCAGTGTTTAAACATCCGCAGCATAAGCGGTTAAAGAACGAAAATGTACTGACTAAACTCTATTTGTTTGGTAAACGTACTGCATGTATCGAACCGCCATTGGTCGCAAAATAGATCACACCTTCCTTAAGCGATACTCGTCACTGATTCAGGTCACAAGATTTTCTTTACGCTTGCTAAATTTATAATTTAAACTAGTAAAAAATGAAAAAGAAATTATCATTCCATCTATTATATTCATGTAAAAACTAGTTGTAACTTCAAACGGAGTAAAGACTGCGAGACCTGAAATCGAAGTCAAAATACCCCAAATTACAGCAGCAAATATCAAAAGAACTCTAGCCCAATTTTGAAAAAAAACAAGACCAATATACGCGGCAATGTACAAAGCATATATAATCTGAAACAGTGCTGATATGTAATAATAATCAATTAACGAATTAGTCCCAATCCAAAAAAAAGCCATTTCTGGATAGTTTCCATAACCATAAAGATTCGATGATATAAATAAAACGATAATTGAAAATATCTGCAATGCTATCAGTGATTTAAATAATTTAATCATAAAATCCCTCCATAAAATCTAATAGTCTCAGTTTGGTAGAAACAGCTAGGATCTTGATCCAGTGGTAGTCTCATTTGGGGACCGTAATCATTGACATGACAAGCCTCAATGTTTGATTTTTGATAAAAACAAGTATATTTTTTTACGTCAACTTCACAATAGCCATCTTCTCTGCAAGAAACACCCTGTAAAGATTTTCTTAGCTCTTCAACTGAATTTTCTGGAAGTTGCTCAAGCCAAAAATGCAGTTCAGGATTTTTTGGACCACCTAGTATTTCTAACTGCATTTTGCGATATAAGCGACTTAATGTTTCTCTATTATATTTCCCTTTATTATTACGTTGAAATTCATTCCAAGGGTTTACTTTCTGCCGTCTTTGAACTGGCCTTGCCCTTGATAACCCTCGTGTATCAACATACATCAAAGGGCTATTTTCAACATATGCATAGCTATTCATCCCGCCTGCAAGACCAATAGGATCTTGAGTGATGTACCTGCCTTGCCTCGGATCATAATACCGATACCGGTTGTAACAGAGCCCAGTCTCTTCATCCAGCCATTGCCCCTGGAAGCGGATCGGTTGTTTCAGGTCCGGGACGGCGCGTTCGTCACGGACCGCACACCAGTCATCCGGCTTCGCGGTCCAGAGCAGGTGTCCGTCTGAGCCGAGCAGTTTCAACGGAGTGCCGAGGTGGTCGGTGACAAAAGCGCTGTAGTGGGTGTCGTATCCCGGTTCGGATGCGCTCTCCTGTGGTGTTTTGAGCATCCAGTGTTCATCAAACTCTTCGGAGCGTTTGGTTTCATCCACTCTGAACAGTGGGACAAAACTGCCGGGTTCGTAGAACACGGTGGTGCGTTGATCGCCGTTGTCTTCATGCACCAGTTGATCGCCGTCCCAGCCGTAGCGGATGCTGTGGCTTTGGCTGCGTTCGGGGATGATCTGTTTGCAGATGCGGCGCGACAGGGCATCGTAGATGTAATAGGTTTTCGTGGTGGGATAGCCAGGCCGTTGGCGTTCAACGCAGGAGAGGCGGTGCAGGCCATCATATTGCAGGGTTTGCAGATCCTGAGGCGCACGGCGCTCTATCAGGTTGCCGGCATCGTCGTAGCGGAACTGTGTATGACCCAGCTGCTCAAGGCGGTTGCTGTGACAGGCACTGGGGTCGGCATGGGCCCCGGACCCGACGCGGTTGCCTTCTTTATCCAATGTGTAGTGCTGTTCGGTGTTGCGGGTCGGATGTTGTGGACTGTAACATGAGCTGCCGATCAAGTGCCCACTGGGGTCGTATTGAAACGCCTGGGTCTGTTGTGTGATCAGCGGCTGACCGGACTCCAGTGGTGGCACGGACTGAGTGATGCCACTCAGGCGGTAGCGGGCATCGTACTGGTACTGATTGATCTGGATCGGATCGGAGCGATCCGACAGTGGCAGACGGCCACCGAGGTAGACATCGCGTTGTGCTGCTAACAGCCCCACCGGGCTGTAACGTCGCTCACGCTGTATCAGGGGTTGTGTCAGAGAGTTCGTCTGAGCGTCTGTCTTGGCCTTGATCTGGCGCTGCTGCTCGCGGTGCAATGCATCCGGCTCCAGTGTCATCTCCAGATTACCCAGACGCAGGGCCAGCAGATGTCCGCTGCCGTAGAGGAGGGCCCCCATGGCATGCTCACCCTGTTGCGAGATTCGGGGGATGCCCTGGGCGTTATATTCCGTTTCGTTACGCCACTCCCAGACCACCAGATCCGTGGTCAAGGGGGGCAGAAGCTGGTCATTGTGCTCGGGCGGATTAGCTTCGGCATATTGCAGGGCGAGATGCGCGTTCTTATGCCACTGCTGTTCAATCAGGCGTGCGCCGGTGGGATCGTAGGCCCACTCCACCCGGGCATAGATATTATCTGCCTGAATCATCCGACCGGCGGCATCATAGCGATACTGCTCCAGCAGCGTCGGTGACAGCTCGGTGGCGGGCAGTTCACGGGCCAGCAAGCGACCTACGCCGTCATAATACATCTGGGTCGTGTGCGTTTCAGCGTTGACCACTTCCTGCTGCTGGATCAGGTCGCCACATCGGTTATAGGTATAGCGACGTTCCCGACCATCAAAGCCGACCTCGCGAACCACCCGATCCATCACATCATATTCAAAGTGGTAGGATGCGCCCTGGGCATTGATGATCTCCGTCAACCGACCGGCGATATCGTAACGATACTGACGGGTATGGCCATTGGCATCGGTCTCGGCGATGACCTGGCCTTGGTCATCATAGCGCAGGGTCTGGTACACCCCCTTGGCATCGCTGGCCTGGGTCAGCAAGCCGTGCTCATTATAGGTGTACGTCAGTTGGGTGCGATCCGGTAGCGTGACACTGATGCGCTGGCCAACGGTGTTGTAGGCAAACTCCGTGATCTGCTTCAGTGGATCGGTGATGCGGATCAACTGACCCAGTGCGTTGTACGCATACTGGGTGGTCTGGCCGGAACAGTCGGTGATACTGGCAAGCTGACCGAGGGGCGTCCAGGTATAACTGTGGGTTGCGCCTTCAGGGTCGACCCGTTTCGTGGGACGATCGGGTAGTCCGGCGCAGCGGTACTCGAAGCGGGTGGTGTGTTCGTTGGCATCAATGATCGACGTCAGGTTGCCGCGTTCATCATAGGTATACTGGTGCACGGCATTATCGGGTGTGGTCACCTTGGTCAGACGGCCCAGCGGATCGCGTCGGTAGGTATAGATCTGCCCGGTGGGCAGGCGCAGGCTGCTCAGATGCCCCTGGCGGTCGTGACTAAAGGAGGTGACACCGCCCAGCGGATCGATCTCAGAGATGCGCTGACCATCGCCGTTGTAGTTGAAATGCAGCTCACTGCCATCGGCCCGGTGGTGGGCGTGCCAGCGCAGGTCGGGGCCGCTGCCGACGAAGGCATAGCGCTCTTCTCGTCCGAGGTTATCGGACACGCTTGTATGGGTCGGTTGATAGTCATAGGTGCGGGTCAGGCCGTCCACCTCTATCTGGCGCAGCACCTTGCCTTCGGGGGTGTTCTCGGACCATTCGTAGCGCATTGTCAGGCGTCCGGGGACGGTATAGCCGATCAGGATATGACTCTGCCATTGATACTGAATCACGATCCGGTTAGCCCGGTCATGTACGGCGATCAGATCACCGCTGGCGTTGTAGCTGAAGGTGACCAGCGTGCCGACCGCCTCATCGTCGCTGCTATCTACAACACCACCTGCAACATCACCTGCAACACCACCTGTCACATCACCGGCCACCTCTGTGGAGGCCTGCAGATGATCAGAGAGCAGACTGACCGAGGTCAGACGGACACCCGGATCGCCGTCTTGCAGCGCCGGTACCGACTGGTAGTGAAAATGATACCGGCGTCCGGCGCTGTCAATCACCTGTTGGATATTACCCGCAGCATCACGCTGATACTGGGTGCAGTAGCCCTGATGCGTGTACTCAGCAGCGAGTTGCCAGCTGTCAGGGACAGAGCCAGGCTTCAGCAGGTACACTCGCTGACCGGTGGAGACGAAGTAGTAGGTGTCATTCAGCGTATCGATCTCGTTCAGGCCCTGGAACGCAGGATGCTGCAGTGGGTGATCCTCGGGTGACCAGAGACCACCGCGGGCGAGCCAAAACTGTTCGGTATCGGAAAAGGCCATGCAGCCGGATTCAAGCGCGGTAAAGCGGATACGCCGCCCATGGGCATCCTGCAGGATCAGGGAGGGTTTCGGCTGTGCGGCGGAGTCGTCATCGGATGCTTCAGCCGTCGGATCAGATGCAGCAAGGGCATCAGGATCTTCAGGCTCGTTAGATTCGTCGGGCTCAGGCGGCTCCAGCGTCAACTTGAGATTGTTCCCCGTCACCGACCAGCCTTGCCCCAGAATCCCGACCTGTGCATTGTTGGACACATAACCGCGGCTGAAAACAAACGGAGCTGGTGCCGGCAGGGCAAAATCGGCCGTGGCGGGCAGGAGCTTAGCGCCGAGAATTGGATTGACCGGGTTGCCGCAGTTCGGGGAGCAAGGTGCAACTTTATCAGCTTCGCCTTCACGCGGTGCACCGACTGAGCCACCACCGATCAGTACTGTGCCCAGCCCCTCGATAATCACACCGCCGCAGGAGGTGCCATCCAACATGCGTGCCGCTGGTCGGCCATTGATGAATACGCTGGAGGAGCCGGTGGTGATCATCGCCGGAGGGGTACCACATGCCACCGTATCGCCCACCCGTGCTGCTGGCTGATTACCGATGAAGACATCAGGCGAGCCGCTGGTGATCGGCGTGCCTTTGCTGGTGGTGGACGAACAGACGTGTTTGTCGCCTAAGCGGGCGGCGGGCTTGCTCATGAAACGCTCCTTGTTGATAGCACCCATGCCGTATCCTGCATGAGCCTGCCAATGACCTGAATGACAGCGGCAGGACTATAGCGTGATTTGAATTGTTTGCCAACTCTCTACACTGCTGCGTGTTTTTAGTTGAATCGTATTAACGCTGGGTAAGTATTGCACTTACGATGCACAGGATTAAAATATCCACAGCAGTATCGGAGTGTAGCTCAGCCTGGTAGAGCACTACGTTCGGGACGTAGGGGTCGCAGGTTCAAATCCTGTCTCTCCGACCAATACTGCACCTCTATTATCTGCACCACCATTGCCGAAATATCAGCAGTGCAATCAGTAGCGTCACACTCCAGTAGAACCAGTCGAGAATGCCCTGAGTCACCAGCACGGCAGCGATCAGTGCCCCACAGGCGGCTGCCAGATCGCGCCAGAATGTAAAGGTGTTCAGCGAGAGTTGCCGTGCCGTATCATCGATCGCTTCATCTGCCAGCAGTTTGGGTACCAGAATCATCACCAGTCCGTGTCCGATAATCGCCAGAACACTGGCGAAGATGATGCCTGTTCCCGGCATCAGCAGACCGGATATCAGTAGCAGAAGCAGTGCACCATAAAGCCATATGGTCAGCCGTTCAAAGGGGTTGAAGCGCACGGTGATCAGCCCGACGCTGAGGTTGAATATTCGCTTACCCACCATCAGCAGCGCTGCTGTGGCGAGTGCCGCTGCGGTGGTTCTGTCCAGTGCAATGAGCTGAGGGGCCAGCATCACCATCCAGACACCATCAAACAGCAGGCAGACCAGAAAGGTGATCTGATGCCAGCCGGTGGGCCAGGGAAAGGTTGCTCTTGCCGATCCGACGCCATTTTTTTCGGGCTTTGGCAGGGCCAGAGCGGGTAGCAGGGCGATCAGGCATAGAGTACTGGCCAGAATCAGCACAGCTGAGATCGACAGATGCAGAGTCAGCCAAGGGGTTGCCAGCAGCACCAGTAACGGGCCGATCTCCTGAAAGGTGGTATACCAGCCGAGATTTTTCATACTGCTGGCTTTATGCTCAGTGGCGTAATGCAGACAGGCCAGACGCATCAGCGCATAGGCACAGCCCCAGAGCAGCCTGGCCAGCAGCAGTATCCAGGGACTTGCGATCACCACGAAGCAGAGGCTGGCCAGTGTGGCCAGCACGACCGCCTGCAGTGTCGCATTGCGTGCCCCGACGCGTTGAAAGTACTGCACCAGCCAGGGGTTTATCAGCAGCCGGACAAAACGGTTGGCCGACAGCAGCAGTCCGACCCAGAGCAGCGTAATGCCGAAGGATTCGAAGTAGAGCGGCAGCAACAGATAAAGGACAGCATCGGAGACCAGCGTCAGGGTAAGCACCAGGCTGGCCAGAATCGTTGCATGACTGGTCCGGTCTATCAGCCGCAGCATGACACTTTGGCTTCAGTGGTGTCATGATTGTCGGTCATGCTGTTTCCTTCGGCGGCATAGAACTCCTTGTTTTCGGAAAAGCGAAAGGTCAGCAGGTCGCCATGGTTGCGCATCAGCAGGGTAATACGAAACAGCTCCTCCATGACATCCACCACACGGTCACGATAGCTGGAGTCTTTCATGCTGCCATCTTCGTTGAACTGCTGCCAGGCCATCGGCACGGAGGACTGGTTGGGGATGGTGAACATGCGCATCCAGCGCCCCAGTATACGCAGGGCATTAACAGCGTTGAATGACTGCGAACCACCACTGACCTGCATCACGGCGAGGGTCTTGCCCTGAGTCGGACGAACGCTGTTCAGAGTCAACGGAATCCAGTCGATTTGATTCTTGAATACGGAGGAAAGATTGCCATGAATCTCCGGCGAACTCCAGACCATGCCTTCACTCCAGCTGGCCAGTTCACGCAGTTCCCTTACCTTGGGATGATCAGTAGAGGTGTGGTCAAACACCGGCAGACCAGCCGGATCATAGACGCGCACTTCAGCACCAAAGTCAGCCAGGATAGTGGCGGCCTCCAATGCCTGCTTGCGACTGAAAGACTCGGGCCGCAGCGATCCATAAAGTACCAGAATGCGAGGCGGGTGCTGGTTCTGGCGTTGTTGACCCTCCGCCAGTTGGCGCAGGGTTTTACTGATGTTGTGATGGGGAGTCAGCGGCTTCATGGCTTAATCCTTTTATGTTTCTGGATTTATCGAAATATTTAAGCGAAAAAATCAACAACGTTCATCGGCACAGCACTCCTCCATCAGAAACTGGATCAGCAGATTCAGGCGTTCATACTGCGCATGACATCTGAGCACACGCCCCTCACGTACCTGCACTACCAATCCAACCTTAAGCAACCGGCTGATATGGTGCGAGAGAGTGGAACCCGGGACATCAAGCTGCTGCTGAATATCAGCGACCGGCATACCCCGGTTGCCAGCCTTTACCAGAATACGATAAAGGCTGAGGCGGGTAGGGTGGCCCAGTTCGGCGAGCTGCTCTGATGCCTGTTCGAGTGTCAGTCTTGTCATTTGGCTGATTATGACATGGAAACAGAGGTCGTCAAGATATTTCTAGAATAATGGAAATATTATTCACCGCCACTCTCGATCTCCTGATCCATCGCCAGAGCCGGCTCTGCACAGCCGGGATGGCCAACGACACGAGCTGGTACCCCGACAACGGTGCAGTGTGGTGGTACATCTTCGAGTACCACGCTACCAGCACCTACTTTAGAGCCGGCACCGATACGGATATTGCCCAGTATTTTTGCACCGGCACAGATCAGCACACCGCGCTCCACCTTGGGATGGCGATCACCAGTGTCCTTGCCAGTACCTCCCAGAGTGACCTCCTGCAGCATGGAGACATTATCCCCCACGACGGCGGTTTCTCCGACCACGAGTCCAGTAGCATGGTCGATGAATACACCACTGCCAATGCGTGCCGCAGGGTGAATATCCACGCCGAACACTTCCGAGATACGGCTTTGCAGATAAAGCGCCAGTGCGCGGCGGTTCTGTTGCCAATACCAGTTAGATATCCGATATGCCTGAAGCGCGTGGAACCCCTTGTGATTGAGATAGGGGTTAGCCAGGCTGCTGGCAGCAGGGTCACGGTCGACCGTGGCGCACAGATCCTTGCGTGTTGTGTCGGTGATGTCGTCCGATGCCTGGAACGCCTGCCACAAGACCTCACGCAGGCTCATGGCTGGCAGGTCAAGTGAAGATAACTTACCGGCCAGCAGATAGGAGAGGGAGTCCTCAAGCGTATCATGATTGATGACGGTGGCATGAAAATAACTGGCGAGCACGGGTTCACTCAATGCCAGAGAGGTGACCTCATCTCGCAGTGCATTCCAGACGGTATCGTTTTCCAGAGCTGACATTCTGACTCTAATCCTGTGCCTGAAGCAGACGCTATGCAAACAGGTCTGCTGTTTATGGGTAGCCTATGCAGACAAGGTAACTCAAGGGCAGGCGTTATTCCAGTTCCGATAGCAGGTCATGTTCGATGTAGATCTCTCTGATCCGGCCGGACTCCACCATCTCCAACAGCGCCTGATTCAGCTCATCAAAAATATGAAAATGCGGTGACTTGCGTGACATGCCATAGTAGTTGCCTATTTCGTTCAGGTAGCGATAGTGCGCATAGCTGTATTCTGTATGGCCCAGGTTATCCAGTGCGCTTTCTATCGCGGAGCGGTCCAGAATAACCATGGTGTCAAAGCGACCATGGATGAACATCCGTGCCATATTTTCATCATCTACAGACTCCGTTTTATTGAGCGCTGTATCATTATTGAAGCGATCAAAATAAGCCGTGCCACGCTTGACTCCGATGGTCATATCATAAAGGTCTTCATAGGACTGTATTCTGTCCTCCTCGCCAGGTTTTACCAGAAACAGAATATCCCGGCGCTGAGTGGCAACAGGACCTAGAAAAGCAATGAATGCCTCGCGCTCCTGGTTGCGTATTGTGCGCGGTACCAGATCGATAGTGCCGGACTGTAGCTCTTCGTAGCTGCGAGCAAATGGGCGAGCGGTCCAGTGAATGCTGTAGCCTGTCTTCGCGGCAGCTTCCTCAAGAATATCCTTGAGGGGGCTGATCATGCTGCTGTTCTTCTCATCAAACACCATTTCAGGCGGGCGGTGGCGAAAATCAGCTCGCAGTACTTTTGAAATGTGTGAGCTGTCTGTCTCCGTTACAAGTTCTTCTGATGCGATGATCTGAGTAGTTCCAGTCAGTAGGGCCATTATGAGCAAGACAGCCGGGAACACCGATGAGATAACTCTGTTTTCATTATGCATGCAGGAAACCCCAAGCCATTAATACTATTAATCATAGGACAGAATTTGTGAAATCTGAGAGGTTATCGCTGCCTGTCCCGCGTGAGGTCAATGCAAAGTTCGTTAGTCTGTCTAGACTTGATTGAGGATTGAATCATTTTTCACTGTTGTGCCGGTGATGATAAGGAGATGGAAATGTTCCCGTTGAAGCCTTTATCAGCAGACCAGTTGTACCGCCATTGTGATGGCGGTGCGCTGGGTTTTGTGACGACGGATGAATTACTCGATAGCGTATCGGCTGTCGGACAGGATCGTATGCTCAAAGCCTTGTCGTTCGGGGCAGGCATCCGTAGTGAGGGCTTCAATATTTTTGTCATGGCGCCAGAAGATAGCGGACATCGGCAGATTGTGGAGTGTTTTCTGCAGACAAGAGCCGCGACAGAGACTGTGCCCCCGGATTGCTGCTACGTGTACAACTTCGATCAACCGGTACGACCGAAGCTGTTGCTGTTGCCGCCAGGGCTTGGTTGTCGTTTTGCCCGCAGCCTTGAGCGACTGGTAGATGAGCTGCGCAGTGCTATTCCTGCTGTTTTTGAAACGGATGAGTATCGCAGCCGTGTTTCTGACCTGAACCAGTCACTGGCCGAACGTCAGGCTGCTGCCATTATGGAGGTCAAGAAGGCAGCCAAAAATGAAGGGATCGTGCTGCTGCACACCCCAACCGGCTATACATTGGCGCCTCTTAAGGGAACGGATGTATTGGATTCACAGGCATTTCTGGCACTGCCCGAAGATGAGCGCAAACAGATGCAGGAAGCGATTGGCCGGATTGAAGTGCAGCTGCAGGCTGTGTTGCAGGAGTTTACCTTATGGCGCAAGGATACTCAGGAGCAACTGCAGCATCTGAACGAGGAGATGGTGGTATTTGCAGCGGGTAATGCGATAGATGAGTTGCGCAGTGAGTTTTGGGAAAATAATACAATTTGCAGCCATATAGAATCGATTCAGCAGGATCTGAGTCGTCATGTGAATGTGTTTCTCGGGCACATGAATGAAGGTTCTTTGCCTGAGACACTACTGGCGCGTTATCAGCTCAATCTGTTAGTGGATAACAGTGAGACTCAGGGGGCACCGATTATTCATGAGGATCTACCCAATCTTGGGCGCACGCTTGGCAGGGTAGAGCACCATGTAGTGCAGGGGGCTCTGGTCAGTGATTTTACGCTGATCCGGGCGGGTGCACTGCATCGTGCAAATGGGGGGTATCTGATACTGGATCTGCGTAAATTGATCACCCAACCGATGGTATGGGAAGCGCTGAAGCGTGCGCTGTTTGCATCAGAGATCCGAATTGAGTCGATTGAACGCTTCTACAGCTTAGCCAGTACTGTCTCGCTGGAACCGGAGCCTGTACCACTCAGTGTCAAGGTCATATTGACAGGCAGCCGCTATCTTTACTACCTGATGGGGGGATGGGATCCGGATTTTCACAAGTTGTTCAAGGTGCAGGCGGACTATTCAGATGAAATTCCGGTTAATGATGCGAATGTATCTTTGTACTCAGAGTTTATTGCCGGGATCGCCAGGCGCCACAATCTCCGAGCACTCACGGCAGATTCAGTTGCCAGAGTGATAGAGTATTCGGGCCGTCTGGCGCAGGATCAGACCTACCTCTCGGCGCAGGGACAGGGTCTTGCTGATCTGTTACTGGAGGCCAATTACTGGGCAGAGCAGGAGCAGAAGTCTGTGATAGATGTCGATGCTGTTCAGAAAACCATCGATGAATGCAAGTTGCGTGCATCTCGTATTCATGAGCGAATGATCGAGAGTATTCTGAACGGACAGAATCTGATTGATACCGATGGGGCTGTCATCGGGCAGGTGAATGGCCTGACCGTTTATGATCTCGGTAACTATCGTTTTGGCCGTCCTGCGCGAATAACTGCGACGGCACGTCTGGGGCGTGGACAGGTGATCGATATTGAACGTGAGGCAAAGCTGGGCGGTGCCATACATTCCAAGGCGGTGTTGTTGTTGTCTAATCTTCTGGGCTCACGCTATGCCGGAGAAAGTAACCTGCCGATCCTTGCCAGTATCGCGTTTGAGCAGTCCTATGGCCATATCGAAGGTGACAGCGCCTCAGTGGCCGAGGCTTGCGCGCTGCTGTCGGCTATCGCCAGAGTGCCTTTGAAGCAATGCTATGCTGTGACTGGATCGATCAATCAGATAGGTCAGGTGCAGCCAATTGGTGGAGTTAATGAGAAGATAGAAGGTTTTTTCGAGATATGCCGTGCTCGCGGTTTTGCGAAGGAACAGGGTGTTCTGATTCCTGCTACTAATCGGGTCAACCTGATGTTGAGTCGAGAAGTGCGTGACGCCGTGGAACGAAATGAATTCCATATTTATGCGATCGAAACCCTGGATCAGGCGCTGGAATTGCTCAGTGGTTTGCCAGCTGGTGAACAGAATGACGAGGGGGTTTATACAAAAGGCAGCTTCAGCCGCCGGGTTCAGGACAGGCTCAAGCACCTCAATATGATTCAGCGTGACCAGTCGCGTGACAAAAGTCAGACGGATAACGGCAAAAGCGCTGACAGTGAAGCGGATGAAGATCCAGCATGAAACGCATCGTCTATTATCTCGACAGCAGTCATCGCGGGATAACCGCTCTTGAACAGGCAGCCAGTTTTGCGGCACAGCACAAGGTGGAGCTCAAAGCCGTGTTCATCGAGGATCAGAATCTGATGCGTTGTGCAGAGCTTCCCTTCGGTCGTGAGATCAGCTTGATGACCGGGCGATCGAGACCTTTGCGTGCCGACAGTATCAGGCGACAGTTACGACTGGCTCATAACCGCTTTCGAGGTTGTCTGGAGGAGGTTGCCAGACATCAGTCTTTGCATTGGAGTCTTGAGGTTTCGCAGACGACATATGACGATCAAAGCGAGCCGGATGTTGATGAGAATGGAGAGTCTGTTCACGACGTACTTTTACTGACTGACCTTTTTGATGAGAGCCTTGTCGCTGGACTTCCAGGATGGATCAAATTTCCAGGCGCGGTGATGTTGCTCAGGCAGGGAGTCAATCCGTTCCGGCAGCTCTTATTATACTGTGACCAGCCAGATGTAGCTCCAAGACACATTGAAGCGGCCCTCAGACTGGCTGACAGAGAGCATTTGCCGCTGCAGTTTCTGCTTCCTGCCCAGAGTGACAGTCTGCAACTGTTAAGGACCTGCATTGAAAACAGAGCACCTGCCAGAACGATTCAGGAGGTCTCAGAGTGGCAACTCAGGAATCTGCTGACGCTGACCGAAGGTCAACCCTATCTGTTGCTGTTGAGCAAGGACAGCTGTCTGCTACATGAGGGGGCTGTTGTAAAGTCGGCGAATGCCTGTTTGCTGCTGCCTTGATGGTTTGTTAAACACCGGACTTGAGTCGATAGAAGCGGATCGCATTCCCGCTGAGGACGCGCTTGGCATGATCGGGTTCCAATGTATCACAGATCAGTTGAATATCTTCATGGCGAAAGCGCTGTGGAGCGCGAGTGGAGGGCAGGTCACTGCCGAACATCAGGGCATCAGGGTTGGCAGCATAGAGGGCTTTGATGGCAGAGGGGATATCAAAGTCGACACGGCTGAATCCGCTGGCTTTGACTTTTACTCCCTTTTCCACAAGATACAGCAAAGTTCTGAAGGCGCGTCTGCTAAGACCTAAATGATCGATACTCAGTGCTGGCAGAGATTCCAGAATCGGGCAGAGCTCAGCCAGTAACTCGCCATCAGCATAGACCTCGGAGTGCCATCCGACTGTGTCATAAACACGCCTGGCCAGCTTGTCGATGTAAGAGATGGCGCCACTGCCTCCTCGCTTGAAGTTGAAGCGTATTGCTCGCACCCCCTGATGGTTCAGTCGAATCAGTTCCTCATCCGACACCGTTGGGGAGAGTTGGGTAACGCCGACAAAGTTCTTGCCCAGTTGTTTCAGTGCCTCCTGCAGGTAGCTCTGATCCTGTGCCTGAAAGGATCCCGAGACGACGACTCCTCCTACCAGTTCATAATTCAACATATCAGCCAGGTAGTGTTCATGAGTGTATTCATCGGGTAGGTAGCCCTGATTGGCGACCAGTGGAAAGCGTGAGTCTATGATATGCAGGTGAGCATCAAACAATCGAACCTTGTTATAGCTCATGCGAAAGCAACTCCTGCTCTATTCCTGCACTATAGTATGTTGAGAAGAGGCAAATACGATACCTCGACAGTTGTCTGGCACCTGTCATATGACCCTCCTCTGATACTCTTTAGGTTTTCTTTTGTATCAATTTAATGCATCTTTGACGAATCTTAAACTGAAGAAACAATAATAACAGGGAGCTACCATGTCAGATCAGACACCTTATGCCCGTTTTCCGGGACAAGTCATCGCCGCACCTCCTTGCCGTATGCTGAATGCCAATATGTATGGCTTCTTTATCAAGGGTAATATCGTCAATATCCAACAGTATATAGATGAAACGCTGAATGTGGTGCCATTGGGTAAGGATCGCTTTCAGGCATTGATGTCCTATTGCATGCTTACCTTTACCGATATCGAAAATATCAAGCCCGTAACGGAGCCGTATGCCAGCCAGGGTTGGTTTCAGGAAACAGATATCATTATCTGGATTCCGGTTGCACGCATGCAGGGGCTGAAAATCAAGAAAATCTATTGGTATCCTGCCTTTATCTGCGTGAATAATATTTATGCACTGGTGAATGGTCGTGAAATATGGGGTTTCAACAAATATCTGTGTGACTATCAGATGCCCTCAATCGGTGCTGATCCAGATCTGTTCAGTATGACTGTTGATGCTTTCACACACTTTTCACCTGACACCAAGATGGCTCCTGTTGAGCTGTTTCGCGTCGAAAAAGTGGCAGCCGGTGAGGAGAAGTCGCTGGCAGATCTTTCAGAATTGTTGAAAGAGGGCTTCGACCTGATGAGGGCCGAGGTGGATTGCTTCAAGCTGGATCTTGAAGATCTGGCAAAACTGGTGGCGGATTTCTTCCACCCTCAGGTAGATCAACTATTGTTAAAGCAGTTTCCGGATGGTGAAGGGCAGAATGCGGTCTATCAAAAATTAGTGCATTCACCTTCCGTGGTACAGAAGCTGCATGATATCAAGCTGTATGGACATGCGTTTGAGTTCACGCTCAATCAGGTGGATATGTTTCCACTGCAGGAGATGTTCGGCATTCAGGTGGGTACTCAGAGCAGTGTGCTGAACTTCAATGTATTGTTTGACTTTAATCAGCAGGCTGCCTTTGAGCTGACCAGCGAAGACTGATAGGGATAGGGACGATGTCAGATTCAGCACAACCACAGAAGATTGCCATTCTGGGCGGCGGCGTGGCAGCCATGACCGCAGCCTTCTACCTGACCGAGACGCCGGATTGGCAGTCAAAATATCAGATAGATGTTTATCAGCTCGGCTGGAGGCTGGGAGGTAAGGGGGCCAGCGGCCGCAATCCCGAGATGGGCGAACGTATTGAAGAGCATGGTTTGCATATCTGGTTCGGGTTCTATGCCAATGCCTTCCGTACTATCCAGACCTGCTACGAAACGCTGGACAGACCGCCCCAGGCGCCGCTCGCTACCTGGCAGGATGCCTTCAAACCGCATGACTTCATAGTGCTGCAGGAGTGGATCGATCAGCAGTGGCAAAGCTGGCCTCTGATGTTTCCTGAAGTACCTGGTAATCCGGCTCACAGCGATGAAGAGCTGAGTATCTGGGCACTGCTGAGTAAGCTCTATTACTGGATCAAACAGTTCATGCAGCAACTGCAGGCACATCCTCAGGCTGCCGCTGTGGACATGACACTGAGTGATCCTGCCATCACGGGTGCCCATCCTGCTTTCAAACAGCTGGCCAGCTATCTGTCAAAAGATGCCGACCTGCTGGCGTCACGCTTTCAGACAGATATCAAGGAAGCACTGGATCTGACCGGTGAAATGCTGGAGGGACTGGCTCAGGGTGATAAGGCGGTTGCCACGCAACACGGAAGTGTCCTGCATTTTCTGCTTAAGCAGCTTACACATTGGCTCGATGATCGCTTTGATCACTTGCTGGATACTCATGCCGAGATTCGCAGGCTCTTCATCATGGCAGATCTGGGGCTCTGCATCGGGATAGGCATGCTTGAAGATGGTGTACTGGAGCAGGGGTTTGATGTCATCAATGATATCGATTTCATGGATTGGCTGCGCAAGCACGGTGCCAATGAGCAATATACCGTCAATTCGGCACCTGTCCGTGGTTTTTATGATCTGGTTTTTGCCTATGTCGATGGTGACTTATCTCGCCCGAATATAGAGGCAGGCACCCTGTTGCGCGCCATGATGCGTATTGCGCTGCTCTACAAGGGGGGCATCATGTGGAAGATGCAGGCCGGCATGGGGGATACCATCTTTTCACCCATGTATGAGGTGCTGAAGCGGCGTGGTGTGAACTTCCATTACTTTCATCAGGTGAACGAGCTGGTGCCCGAGGGTAACAGCATTGCCGAGATTCGTATGACCCGTCAGGTAGCACTGCGCGACGGTCTTGATTGTTATGAGCCCCTGGTGGATGTGAAGGGGCTTCCCTGTTGGCCTTCAGTGCCCAATTACCAGCAGATAAATCCGGTACAGGCCCAGTTGCTGCAAGATAACCATATCAATCTGGAGTCCTTCTGGAGTGACTGGCCTGAGGTCTATCAACGTCAGTTTGGCGAACCGCTCCCCACGCTGAGCCTGAAAAAAGGGGTGGACTTTGATAAGGTGATCTTTGGTATTTCGATCGGATCCATCCCCCATCTCTGCCCGCAGTTGCTGGCTCAGGATGCAGGGCTGGATAAAATGGTTGGCAGCGTTAAAACGGTTGTCACACAGGCCTATCAGATCTGGACCGATACCTCGCTTGCCAACATGGGCTGGACCGATCAACCTGATGGGCAGGAGCCGGTGTTGAGCGCATTTACGGAGCCCTATGATACCTGGGCACCGATGGACCAACTGCTGTGTCGCGAGGACTGGCCATCTGCACTGGAGCCCAAAAATGTGTCTTACTTCTGCAGTGTTCAGCCTGTAGCTGACTTTCCACCGCCATCTGACCATGCGTTTCCTGCTCGCTGTCGGGCCGAAGCACGGGCAGGGGCCGTGAATCAGTTGCAGCAGGATATCTGGAATCTGCTACCAGCGGTTGCTTCGGCGGGTGAGTTTGACTGGTCAATCTTGATCGACCCGCTGCAGCGCAAGGGGAAAGCGCGCTTTGATGCCCAGTACTGGCGCAGTAATATTGACCCATCCGAACGTTATGTATTGTCGGTTGTTAATAGCAGTCAGTATCGTCTGGGTACGGATGATACCGTGTTTGATAACCTTTACTTGACGGGTGACTGGATACGTACGGGACTGAACGCAGGATGTGTTGAAGCGGCTACCATGGCTGGCATGCACGCATCGCGTGCCATCTGCGGTCTGCCAGCCGTCATAGTGGGAGAGAAAGATCTGTGATGCCTGCGTTACGCTGTTTACAGCGAGCTCTGCTCGTCCTGCTTTTGATGTTCTCCACTTGGGCAATTGCTGAGCAGGATCCTGGTGCTATTTTATGGACCAGTGATCTTGATGGAGTGGATCTGATGAAAGAGGGGAGGTTGCTGAGAGGAAATGCTGGGCAATTTCCTTATGGTAATAGCGATCTGGAGGAGTGGCTGGACAGGCTTGAGCCTCTGGAACGAGTTGCTTTTGATGGCGATGCTTTCTGGTTGCATGCCCGTATCACCAATGATACCGAGCATATTCATTGGGCACTCTACCCCTATGGCTCGGTAGTCGAGCATATCACGATGAGGCTTTACTCATCGGTTGGCATGCAGGAGGTAAAAACCGGCTATCAACATGATCATGAGTTCCAGTATCACTATGGTGGCTCGGTCAGGCTACTACCGGGTGAGAGTTATGATCTGGTAGTACTCTTCGAAAGTGATTTTTTCTTCGCCCCCACCAAAATTCTACTGAAGCAAGAGGCTGATTTCGCCCGTCTTGTCACTTGGGAAAATGCATTAATCATGCTCTGCCTGGGGATAGGGCTGGCATTGGCGATCTATAACTTCTTTGTATTTCTTGGTGCGCGAGATAAAACCTATCTCTGGTACTCCCTGTTCGTGTTGTGCTGGGTCTGGGGCTGGGCTCAGGTGCTGAATGTGCATGCTGAACTATTCAATTTCAGAGCACCAGGCCTGCATATGGTCGGGTTCCTGCTATTACCTCTGTTCAACACACTGTTTTTCATACGTCTGTTGAACCTGTGGCGCCACCACCCGCGCGCAGCCAAGTTTGGTCTGGCGGTGGCGGCACTGGGCCTGATCGGGATACCCTTTTCCCTGGCATCGCCCGGATGGGGGCTTATTTTTGCGACCATCGCCACCGCGGGGATGATGATGACAGGGCTTTATGTCGGCTTTATGTCCTGGCGCAGGGGATTCCGTCCGGCGCGATATTTCCTGTTGGCTTACATCACATTGCTGATTCCCAACATGATCGGCAATATGCTTAACCTCGGTATTTTGCCGAGTATTAATGTCAATATTTACCTGCTGGGACTGGTAGGGGTAACACTTGATGCGCTGCTGCTCGCGTTTGCCATGGCAGACAAGGTGAGGCTGATCAGTGAAGAGAACCAGGATCTGACGCTGCATCTGGAGCGTAAAGTACAACAGCATACCGCAGATCTGCAGAAAACCCTGCTGGAGCAGGAGGCAATCCTCGATAATGCCCTCACTGGTATCGCCTTTCTTCGGGATCGTGTCATTCAGCGCTGTAATACTGGATTCGAGCAACTGTTCGGCTACCGGCATGGAGAGTTGGACGGACAATGCACCAGAGTACTGTATTTCACTGAACAGGAGTTCATTGAGCAGGGGAAGCAGGCATACAAACACGTGCTGTCGGGTGATCCTTATCATATCGATCTGGCAATGGTGCGTAAGGACGGCAGTCAGATCTGGTGTACTACCCATGCCAAGCTGATTGATGCCAGAGATCCCGATAAAGGGGTGGTGTTGGTAACTCAGGATGTCACGGCACGGAGGCTGGCTGAGCAGGCGCTGGTTGAAGCCAAGAGCAGAGCTGAGGAAGCTGCCGAGTATAAATCGATGTTCCTGGCCAATATGAGCCATGAAATCAGAACACCGATGAATGCGATCATCGGTATGAGTCGCCTGGCATTGAAAGCAGGCCCTGATGCCCGGGTGCGTAACTATCTGCAGAAAACCCTTACGGCGGCTGAAAATCTGCTAGGAATCATCAACGATATTCTTGATTTCTCCAAGGTTGAGGCCGGTAAGCTGGATCTGGAAGTCGCTCCTTTCAATCTTGATGATGTGCTGGATCATCTGGCAGATATGATTGTGATGCGCTGTGATCCAAAAGGGGTCGAGGCGGTGCTGAGGGTCGCGCAAGACGTACCGACCCGACTGGTTGGTGACTCCCTGCGCCTGGGGCAGGTGCTGACCAATCTGGCGGGTAATGCTGCCAAGTTTACTTCACAGGGTGAAATCGTTGTGGGTATTCAGGTTGTCGGGCGAGACAATGGACGAATACAACTGGAGTTCTCGGTCACTGATACAGGGATCGGTATGGATGCAGATCAGGTGTCGGCGCTGTTCAAACCCTTCACTCAGGCAGATGCCAGTATAACCCGACGCTACGGTGGCACCGGATTGGGACTGGCAATCAGTGCTCAGTTGGTGGATCTGATGGGTGGTCATATAGAGGTGGAAAGTGAGCCAGGGATCGGCAGTCGCTTCAGTTTCGTACTGGATCTCGGTCTGGATACTGAACACGTGGGTAGTCAGTTGAGATCAGGTTTGCCACCATCCCGTATTCTGGTGGTGGATGACAATACGATTGCGCGCGAAGTGTTGGCAGAGATGGTTGGCTACTTCGGTCTGGAGGTAGTGACTGCCGAGTCAGGGCCGGCTGCTTTGGATATGCTGGAACAGGCCAGCGAGCAGGGGCAGGCATTTGATCTCGTCCTGATGGACTGGCGCATGCCGGGATGGAACGGTATTGAAACGGCTCGCCGGATTCGCTTGGATAAGCGGCTTGCCAAAGCGCCAGCGGTGTTGATGGTCACGGCGTTTGCGTTAGAGGATGTGATGCGTGATGCCGCAGATGCCAATCTGGACGGCTTCCTGATCAAACCAGTTCATCCCGCTTCTCTATATCAGCATCTGCAGGAGATCCTGAGCCCCGAAAGTGTCAGCCTGTTGCCTGGAATGGATCTGGATGAATTGAATCAGGAAGCCATGGCTGCCTTGAGATTAAGGCGGGGTGGCAGAGTCCTGATTGTGGATGATAATGCGATTAATCGGGAAGTGGCCGTGGAGATGCTATCCGAGCTCAGAATCAACCTTGCTCTGGATCTGGCAGTTAACGGTGAAGATGCGTTTACCAAGGTACGGGCAGGTGATTACGACCTGGTATTGATGGATATCCAGATGCCCGTCATGGATGGGTTGGAGGCGACTCGCCGTATCCGGCAACTGGGTGGCAAGTGGGCATTGGATCAACTGCCGATCATTGCCATGACTGCTCATGCGCTGGCAAGTGACCACGAGATCAGCCTTAAAGCAGGTATGAATGACCATATCACCAAGCCAATCAATCCTGATCATCTGTATCAGTCACTGGTGAAGTGGATGAAGCCCGTGCCAGAGGGTAGGGGTATTGCTTCTTTTGAAGCTTCAACTCCAGAAGCTTCAATTCCTCAAACTGTCAGCCCGCAAACTGAACAGCAGGGTGTGGAGCAGGAGCAACTGCCGGTGATAGAGGGGGTTGATTGGATGCTTGCACTGAGCCGTCTGAATCAGAATCGCCCTCTGCTGTTCAGGTTAATGGATAATTTCCAAGCCACCTATCGCGATGCTCCTGCCCTCATGACAGAGGCTTGCCGTAAGGGGCACATGCAGGAAGTAACTGATCAGGCTCACTCCATTAAATCGGCTGCTGCTTACCTGGGTGCGTTTGAGCTATCCAACATGGCCAGTCAGGTTGAGGTTGCATTGCGGCAGGAAGATGAAGATAAAGCAAGCATACTGATACCGGATCTGGTGCAGCAGCTTGAACAGTTCCTGCAGGCGATGAGCCATATTAATCAGCCTATTCAGCACCCTGTGAAAATAACACTACTGCCAACGTCGGAGTTGCTGGAGCGCTTTAAACGCCTGGATCAGCTGCTGTTAGAGGCAAACACGCGAGCCGCCGATCTGTTGGATGATCTATTTCCAGCGGTGAACAGCGAATTACAGCCCTACCTGTCCAGAATCCGTCTGGCACTGGATGAGGTTGAGTACGAGGCGGCGCGTATACTTCTCAATAGCCTGGCTACCGAAATGGGCTTAAGCCTGGGGGAAGTGAAATGAGATCACTGCTGTCGAATAAGATTCTGATTGTTGACGATCATATCGGCAGCTTACATCTGCTGGACAGCCTACTGAAAGTCGATCATACCGTGATTCTGGCAAAAACAGGAGCTCAGGCGCTGACGCTGGCGCAGCAGCAGCTACCTGATCTGATTCTGCTGGACGTGCGCATGCCAGATCTGGATGGTTATCAGGTGCTGAAGGCCCTAAAGGGGGATGAGCGTACATCGGCAATTCCGGTGATTTTCATCACTGGTCTCGATCGGCCGGAGGATGAGGCCCAGGGGCTGCAGATGGGTGCGGTGGACTATATTGTCAAACCCTTCAATAGTCTGGTGGTCAGGGCGCGTGTTGCCACACATATCAAACTGGTGCGTCAGCGTCGCATGTTGGAGTTGCTGGCCAATATTGATGGCCTGACCGAGATGCCCAATCGCAGGCAATTCAACACTGTGTTTGAAGCAGAATGGCGACGCTCACGGCGTAATGGCTTACCGTTGGCAATTGCGGTAGTGGATGTTGATTGCTTCAAACAGTACAACGACAATTACGGGCATGCTGAAGGTGACAGAATCCTGCAGGCATTGGGCCGCCATCTGCAACTGGCAGCGCAGCGTCCCGGCGATCTGGCTGCACGTATCGGTGGTGAAGAGTTTGTGCTGATCATGCCCGGAACGGATGTGGAGCATGCATTGAAAGTATCCGAATCTCTGCGGCATCAGATAGAAACGCTTGGTATCAAACATGAGTTCTCTGAGGTTAAGCCCTTTATTACTATCAGTATCGGGCTGGCTACCTCTATAGAACAAGCAATCGACTCCTCAGACGCGCTGTTTCGGCGCGCAGATGAACGCCTTTATCAGGCCAAGGGGTTGGGACGAAACCGGGTCGTGGTGTAGATCGCTTGATTTCATCTCAGGCGCTGGCTCAAAACCAGTGCCTGCGCCTGAAGTAAAACAGCAGCCCGGAGACGACGGCGGCCATGAAAAGCATGACTACTGGATAACCCCAGCGCCACTCTAATTCAGGCATGAACTGGAAATTCATGCCATAGACCCCCGCGATAAAAGTCAGTGGCATGAAGATAGTGGCGATCAACGTCAGCGTCTTCATCACCTCGTTCATGCGATTGCTGGCGCTTGAAAGGTAAAGATCAAGCAGGCTGACCAGCAGATCACGCAGGGTTTCTATCGTGTCCAGCACATGAATTGTGTGATCATAGACATCGCGCAGATAGAGGCGAGTCTCCTGACTCACCAGCGGTGTTTCGTCACGGCTCAGCCGACTCAGTAGCTCCCGTAGTGGCCAGACCGCTTTGCGTAGCAATAGCATCTCGCGCTTGTAGTGATGAATCCGGGCGAGAGTATCCGGCGTCGGGCTATTGATCAGCTCATCTTCAAGCAGCTCTATCTCATCGCCCAGCTTTTCCAGCAACGAAAAGTAGTGATCCACGACGGCATCAATCAGGGCATAGGCCAGATAGTCAGCATCCAGGAAACGCCTGCGCCGGCCTGAGCGAAGCCGCTCGCGCACACCGTCAAATACATCCCCCGGTTGCTCCTGCAATGAGATCACCAGACGCTCGCCCAGAATAAGACTGAGCTGCTCGGTGCGTATCTCATGTGTATCATGGTCAAATTGCAGCATCTTGATCACGATATAGAGATAACCATCGTACTCCTCCAGCTTAGGGCGCTGGTCGGTATTCATGATATCTTCCATGACCAGCGGGTGAAGCTGCAACATCTTACCGAGGGACTCGATCAGGGGTACCTGATGGGTGCCATCGACATTGATCCAGGAGACGGTGTCGCTGGTCAGTAGCGGAAGGCACAGCGCAGGATCTTTCAGACGTTGTTCGTTGAGGTGATCCAGATCGAAATCGAATACCTCCAGCTGTGTTTCGGCGGCACTTCCGGTACCGACGTGCACCAGGGTGCCGGGTGCAGCCCCGACCTTCTTGCCACGTTTGATCACGAGTTTGCGTGACATGCGCCTCTCCTGTTCACTATTGCTGAGTCCATGATTTTGCAAGGTCAGCATAACGGAGAGGTGGGCCGGGCGCCAATACCATCGGATCCATCTGTTGGTCTGGCGCCAGTGATGATCAGGGCAGATCGAACAGCAAGGCTCTGACAGGTTCATTGCTGGCCTTGAGCGTCAGTTGAGACACTTCGCTGAGACGTGCGCCATCGCCCGGTTGCAACGTCATCTCTTCAGATGTCAGTCCTGTAAGATTCAGCCCGTTAACTGCCAGTGAGTCTTCTATCAGGTGCAGGTAATAACGTCTGCCACTGTCAGTATCAATGTTCAGAGTCTCTCCTGCATCCAGCAGTACCTGATAGAGCTTCATCTTCTGCTTGATCACCAGACTATCGGCTTCACCATCCGGGCTGACCACCAGCGTCAGACCCGGCTTCTGACCGAAATCCTTTTGCTGATAGCTCGGAGGCTGCCCGTAAACATCCGGCAGGATCCAGATCTGCAGAAAATGCAGCGGATCGCTGTCGGAGGCATTGTACTCGCTGTGTGTGATGCCGCTGCCTGCCGACATGAGCTGAAACTCACCGGCGGGCAGGTGGGCGATATTCCCTTCACTGTCGCGATGAGCGATCTGCCCCTGCAGTACATAGGTAAGGATCTCCATATCCCGATGGCCATGTGGGGCAAATCCGGCACCCGGTGTCACATGGTCATCATTGATCACTCTGAGTGCTGAAAATCCCATCTGTTTCGGATCATGGTAGTTACCGAAAGAGAAGGTGTGCTGGCTTTTGAGCCATCCGAAGCTGGCCTGGCCACGTTCTTGAGCGTGTCTGATCTCTATCATGTTGCTTCTCCCGAGGGCGGAGTGACCGCCCCTTGACATTATCACACCCTGACATTACCGGCTTTTAATGCGACAGTTCAGATGCGTGTCTGCAGCTGGCGATCCAGGCTCAGTCGTCCGCCACCCAGCAGCGCCAGTGCCACTGATCCTGCCAGCAATGCCAGTCCGAACTCATAGCCGTTGTTGCTCAGAAACAGCCCGTGTTCAATGTGCACCGCAAAGATCGCTACCAGCATGGTGAAGGCCAGCACCAGAGCGCTCGGGCGTGTCAGCAAACCGAGGATCAGCAGGATACCACCGAAGAACTCTGCCGAACCGGCACCGAGTGCCATCAGGTAACCGGGTGTCAGACCGATGGATGCCATCCACTGCCCCGTGCCTTCCAGGCCGTAACCACCAAACCAGCCAAAGAGCTTCTGCGCACCATGCGCAGCAAAGATGATACCCAGAGGCAGGCGCAGTACCAGTGATGCCCACTGGCCATCGGTTTTGATCAATGTGCTTAACAGTGTGTTCATGTTTTTCATGTTGATAACCTCATTCATTTCGTCATTTTTGAATAGTATTTGGTGTTCAAATAATCCATGAGTTCACTTTATGCCTGAATCACTTGACAGAAAAGCGGAATGATTTGATATTGATATTCAAATTTTTTGAACATCATGCGAGCGACAATATCATGCACCACGCCATCACACTGGATGCCCTTAGAGTGCTGGATGCGATAGAGCGCAAGGGTAGCTTTTCAGCAGCGGCCGATGCGCTGTTTCGGGTCCCTTCGGCTTTGACCTACACAGTGCAGAAGCTTGAATCTGAGCTGGAGGTCAGTCTGTTTGATCGCAGTGGGCAGCGCGCGCGTCTGACATCAGCGGGCCAGTTGGTGTTGGCAGAGGGGCGCGAGTTGCTGCAGGCTGCCAATCGTCTTGAAGAGGCCGTCAGGCAGCTGGAATCAGGTTGGGAAACTCAACTGCGCATCGCGCGCGATACCATCCTGCCGGTAGAGCCGTTACTGCGGCAGATTCGAGCTTTTCATCAATTGGAGAAGCCGGTGGCACTGGATATCAGTGAAGAGGTATTGGGTGGTGCCTGGGAGGCGCTGGTTGGTGATCGTTGTGATCTGACTCTGGGTGGCAGTGGCGACCTGCCCAAAGGTGCCTTTGAGTATCGCCTGATGGGTGAGGTGAGCTTTGTGTTTGCGGTGGCACCGGAGCATCCGCTGACTCTGCATGACGGACCACTGGATGCCGCTGCGATAGCCGCCTATCCCGCCGTGGTGGTGGCCGATTCCTCGCTGAGTACACCAGCGCGCTCAGTTGGCTTGCCAGACAGTCGGCAGCGTGTTCGTGTGGCAGATATGAACACCAAACTGGAGGCGCAGCGCCTGGGCGTAGGCGTGGGCTTTGTACCGCGCCATCTTGCGGCTTCGCTGCTGGCCAACGGAGATCTGATCGAGCTGCCGTGCAGCGTTCCACGCCCGCAGGTGCCGCTCTATCTGGCCTGGCGCAAAGACAATACCGGACGGGCACTGGCGTGGTTTGTCGAAGCCTGTTTGCAGGCGAACTGGCTCGACTGCCATCCACTACCTGATTGATAATTTCGGTTTTCAGTTACCAAACTGGCTTAACGTCTTGTTGGGCCGATGTGATCGGCTCTGTCTGACACGCCGTGAACTCGTCCCTGAGGGCTCGACTGCCGCCGTCCTGGCGGCAGACGGTCAGCCAGACCCGACCACACCGTCCTTCGGAGAGCCCAGCGCGGGACCACGTCAAAGGGGTGTAATTATTGCCGCTGCTTAACAGAATTTCCCCAACAACATCTTCGGACACACGTTTTCGCTTATGAGCGGACACTAAATAGAATAATATTTAATATAATCTTTCATGCGCTCATCGAGCTGGATACTTTCCCGGAATTTCATATGTAATTGATAAGAGCTGAGCCTCTAATACTCTCCAGTGATGCATCATCAATCATCACTAGATCGGCACCATCATTAATCAGTGCATTAATAATATCTGGGGAAGCGCTAACAACGCTGGCAGATGTGATAGAAAACACAAATACAAGTCTTTTAATCGTGAATTTACCTTTAAGTTAAGTTTTTAGCAGTTTTTATCAAGCTCATCAATTCAGAATCATCCTTCATTAAATTATTCATTACCTCTTCAATCAAAATCTGACTAGTTCTGTTATCAGTGTTGAGATAATTAACATAATCATCTGGCGTTTTTATCCCAGTTTGCCGCAGTGCGCTATAATAATGACTAACAACAAGGTCATTATATCTTTCTCTCTGATCATCAGGTAGGTTATATACCCATTCAACTTTACCATTTTTTATAGGATCACTAACTGTGTAGAGACCATTATCAAGAGAAACACCAACATTGTTGTTATAAATACTCCCTGCAGTATAACTTGATAACCATAAAGGAAGTGAATACGCTTTAACTGTCTCTTTATTTAATTCACTCCCAGATAGTCCACTCTCAGAGTGAGAATTTCTTATAGCAGACTCAACCTCAGCTAAAAAATCACCTGATTTTTTTATACTTTCACTTCCAGAATTACTTCTTGCGTCAGACAGAGAGACATCTGATTTTTCAGACACTAAATTGGTCGTCACACTGGTCTGGTTATGTTCCGTGTTGGCACGTTGAGTCTGGTGGTTGGTATAGGTTGAAAATCCCATTCCTGTAATACTGCTCATAACAGTTCATCCTTATGTTTGTGGTATCTCAGTCTGAAATATGCATATTCCAGGCCAAAAAACTCAAACCTTGTTCTGCTTTGCGCGTGCTCGTTGCTTTGCTGTAAATCTAGAGAAGGTTTTGTATTGAGATGAAAACCTATGTGGCAAGCCTGTGCCGCTATAGCGGCAAACCGTTGCAGTGTCTTCTGCAATGGAAATATAAGGGCGGAAAGTCGCTGTTGTCCTGACAGGAATACAGACAATAAACAATTGAAGGGGATGGAGTACAGGTAGTTGATGAATGCTTCTGGTCTGATCCGTGGCATGACACTACCCTGTTGTCGGCTGGCACCGCACTGTAGAGGGGTGGTGGTACCGATTCTGGGCGACCGTCTGCCGTCACGGATGGCGGCAGTCGAGTGTGTCAGGGATGACGAAAAGCGTGTCGCACGGAAGCGGTATCACCAGCCCGGATCGGCACTCATCGTGATCAGGTAGTGCTATTGCCCTGGTGGTACGCTTGAGCTCGGGAGCGCAAGGGTATTTTTAATGCTATCAGGAATAATTTACTTTATTTTCAATGGCTTTTCGCTTGTGAGCGGAAACTAAGTAGAATAATATTTAATATAATCTTTCATGCGCTCATCGGTCTGGATGTTTTCAAAAAATCTCTGGTGAACCTCCTCATTTTTAGCCGGATTCAGCAGCACTTGGTCAACATATTCTTGCGAATTGGCCTCTATACCAAACTCATTTAAAGTTAATGTCTTGATATCGCTTAAAATTCTGCCAAGATAATAGCTTTCCCGATCACTTAAGCTATTCAGCTTCGGAAAGGTAGTGTTGCCACTGTTATTCATATACTGAAGTTCCCAATCTGTCATCGCAAATCTACGAATATCCTGCTTCACTCCATTTTCATCAATATATGTGTTGCCTGTTCTCGCCACATATTCATTATTGGCATTGGCACTATAAGTATTCGACTCAACGCTATGTGAATGTGGTATCTGCTCAGAAGGCTTTGGCGTGCTGGTCGCTTTATTGAATGCCTCTCCAAACGTGATATTAGTCGTCTGGGTCTGGTTATGTTCCGTGTTGGCACGTTGAGCCTGGTGGTTGGTATAGGTCGAAAATCCTGTTCCTGTAATACTGCTCATAACAGTTTTTCCTTATGTTTGTGGTATCTCAGTCTGAAATATGCATATTCCAGGCCAAAAAACTCCAACCTTGTTCTGCTTTGCGCGTGCTCGCTGCTTTGCTGTAAATCTGGAGAAGGTTTTGTATTGAGATGAAAACCTATGTGGCAAGCCTGTGCCGCTATAGCGGCAAACCGTTGCAGTGTCTTATGCAATGGGAATATAAGGGCGGCAAGTGGCAGTCGAGCAGTCAGGGATGACGAAAAGCGGGTCGCACAGAAGCGGTATCACCAGCTCGGACCTGTATCCATCGGCGCTATTGCCCTGACGAATTTCTGCTACCATATCCGCTCACCGTCTCGACAGGGAATGCTATGCGCCTGCTCCATACCTCCGACTGGCATCTGGGCCAGCACTTTTTCGGCAAAAGCCGCCAGCCAGAACATCAGGCCTTTCTTGACTGGCTGATCGAGCAGGTCAGCGAGCATCAGGTGGATCTGGTACTGGTGGCGGGTGATATCTTCGATACGGCCTCACCTCCTAGCTATGCGCGCGAAATGTATAACCGCTTTATCGTGGCTTTGCAGAGCACCGGCGCGCAACTGGTGGTGGTTGGCGGTAATCACGACTCTGTGGCGATGTTGCAGGAGTCCAAGGCCCTGCTGGCTTGTCTCAATACCCATGTACTGCCGGGCCTGGCCCAGCCGGAGGAGCATCTGCTGCTGGTACCGGATCGTGACGGGAAGCCGGGTCTGCTGCTGTGCGCACTGCCCTTCATGCGGGCGCGTGAGCTGATCACCAGTCAGGCGGGTGAGGATGCCAAAGACAAGCAGCAGTCGCTGGGAGTAGCCATTCGGGACAAATATCAGCAGATCTGGCAGTTGGCGCTGGCCAGGCGAGAGGCTTTGAGGTTAGAGGGACGAGAGGGACTGGATCTACCGATTATCGCCAGTGGCCACCTGACGGTGATGGGGGCCGCCATGACCGAATCAGTGCGTGAGATCTATATAGGGACACTGGATGCCTTGCCTGCTGACGCCTTTCCGCCGGTCGACTATCTCGCGCTGGGACATATTCACAAGCCGCAGCAGATCGCCGGGCAGTCTCATCTGCGCTATTGCGGCTCACCCATTCCACTGAGTTTTGATGAGACGAAGCAGGAGAAAGAGGTACTGCTGGTGGAGTTTGACGCGACTTCACTGCAGCAGATCAGCCCACTGAAAGTGCCCCGTTGGCGTCCGATGGTGTCGGTAAAAGGTGACCTGGAACAGATTGCCGGACAGCTGCTGGAGGCTGCTGCACAGGGAACGGTGGATTGCCCGGTGTGGGCGGAGGTCACGATTCGAGCCGATAGCTACCTGAACGATCTGCAGGAGCGGATTCAAAGCATTACCCAGGGATTACCACTGGAAGTACTGCGTATCCGTCGGGAACGCAACCAGGCTGCATCCGGGCTGGCCGAACAGATGAAAGAGACGCTGGCAGAGCTGACTCCGGAGGAGGTGTTTATCCGTCGCCTGGAGCAGGAAGAGCTGGATGATGAGCAACGTCAGGCATTACTGCTGATGCACCGACAACTGCTGGAGCAGATAGCACACGAGCAGATCAGCGTACATTCGAGTGGAGAGCAGCAGGCATGAAAATACTCACGCTGCGTCTGAAAAACCTCAATTCATTGAAAGGCGAGTTCAAGATAGATTTCACTCAGGCCCCGTTTGCCAACAATGGCCTGTTTGCCATTACCGGTGCCACGGGGGCTGGTAAAACGACGTTGCTGGATGGGATCTGCCTGGCACTTTATCACCAGACACCACGCATGAAGGTGGTCTCGGCCAGCAGTAATGAACTGATGACTCACCACACTGCCGAGGCGCTTGCCGAAGTCGAGTTCGAGGTGAAAGGGGTCGGTTATCGTGCTTTCTGGAGCCAGCGTCGCTCCCGAGACAAGGTGGATGGCAATCTGCAGGCACCGCGTGTTGAGCTGGCCCGCATCGCAGACGGCGAGATACTCAGCAGCAAAATCAATGAAAAGCTCGCCATCACTGAGCAACTGACAGGGCTCGACTTTGCCCGCTTCACCCGCTCGATGCTGCTTGCGCAAGGTGGCTTTGCGGCGTTTCTGAATGCCAGTCCGAACGAGCGCGCAGAGTTGCTGGAAGAACTGACCGGCAGTGAAATTTACGGTGTGATATCGGCGCGGGTTTATGAGCGTACGGTTCAGGAGAAGCACACGCTGGATCTGCTGAAAAGCCGGATGGAGGGAGTGGAACTGCTCAGCGATGAGGTGTTGGCAGCACTGGAAACTGAGCGCAGCCAACTGGCTCAGCAGGAGCAGCAGGGCACAGAAGAGAGGGATAAAAATCTTGCTCTCATCACCTGGTGTGAAAAGCTGGAGCAGGCACAGCAGCGCGTTGAACAGTGCCGGTTGCAGCAACAGCAAGTGAGCGAGCAGCAGATTGCAAAACAGAACGACCTGCAACGCCTTGAACGCAGTGAGCCAGCCGAGCGATTGCGGCCTCTATGGCAGAACAGGCAAGAGGCTGTTCAAGCACTGACGCTGGCTGAAGCCAATAGCAACGAACTGATTCGCTCGCGTGAACAGCTATCATCTGAGTGGATTCAGCTGCAGCAGCAGGCAAATCAATCATGGGCGCAGGGCAATAGAGAGCTGGCGGCAAAGCAGGAGTCTCTCAGGCAAGCTCAACAGGCAGCCGAGGCATTATTACAGCAGTCCAGCAAACAGCTGGAGGATGCCCAGTCGGCGGTCAACGAGTGCCTGGGTGACCTGTCGGAAGCGGAACTGCGACAACAGCAGAGTGCTCTGCATGAGCGTCGGCTGATAGTGCAGTCACTGCAACAGCTGGGGAAGCAACAAGCGGGCATACAGAAGTCACGGCAGCAGGCACATGAGCGTCTTGAGCGGCTGAAACCGGAGTTGGCTGAGCAGCTCAGGCTGAGGGACAGCTTGCGCGACAACTGGAAAAGCCTGAAAGAACAGGTCGAGGATAAACAGCGTCTGCTCTTGCAGGAGCAGCGCATCATCGAGCTGGAGGGCTATCGTGCGGTGTTGCAGCCGGATGAAGCCTGTCCGCTGTGTGGTTCACGTGAGCACCCATCGATCGAGGCCTATCAGGCGCTTGAATTATCGGCGACCGAGCAGGCGCTGCAGATTAAACAGCAGGACTTAGAGGCGGTTCGGCAGCAGGGCGAAACGGCGACGCAGCATGTCACCAGGCTTGATACTGAACGGAGCAAGCTGGAAGAGGAGCTGCAGCGCTATGAGCAGGAGTGGCAGAAGGCGCTGGAGTCCTGGAATATGGAGTGTGCAGCACTGAATGCCACCCTGCTGAATCAGACAGCGCTTGAGCACTATGCGCAGCAGCAGGAGATTGAACGAGTCCGTCTGGAGCATCGTCTGGCACAACTGGATCAGGCACGGTCTGCAGTACAGCAGCAGGAAAAGCAGCTGCAGCAGGCCAGAGATCAGTCGCGCCTGCAGCAGGATCAGCAGGTGCAACTGAATCAGCAGCTTGAGCAGTGGCAGCTGCACGCACAGCGGATTGAAGTGTTGCAACAGCGTAGCCTGGAGCTGAAAGGGGATTTGACACACTTGCTTGATCAACCTTCTCTGCCACAGTTATCGCCAGTTGAAATCGCTTCTTCAGCGCTGCCACAGGTGATAGGCCAGTTGGAGAATCTGCTGGAGAAGATGATCCGGTTGGAAGGGCAACTGCACGCTCAGAATGAGAGTTGCCGACTGCAGGCAGAGCAGACAACAGTACGAGAGCGGGAGTGGCAGAGCGCGCTGGAGCAAAGCCCCTTCGAAGATGAGGCTCAGTTCCGAGCGGCGTTGTTGCCAGAGGCTGAGCGTCAGGCGCTGATGCAACTCAGGCAGGAGCTTGAACGACGGTTGCAGGATGCGACATCCAGACTGGAAGCTGCGATTGAACTGCAGGCATCGCTGCAGGCAGAGTCTCTGACTGAGCTGCCACTGGATCAGCTCAGGGCACAACAACAGGAGATGACTGAGCGGCTGCGCGAACTGAGTCATAAGCAAGGTGATCTGCTGGCGCGTCTTCGAGGAGACAGCGAGCGACGCCAGCAACTGGCCTCCCTGCAGCAGCAGATAGGCCAGCAGCAGAACCTGTATGAACAGTGGCAGCGCCTGAACAGCCTGATCGGCTCACGCGAGGGCGACAAGTATCGTCGCTTTGCTCAGGGGCTGACACTGGATCATCTGATCGCCATAGCCAACGACCATCTGTCCCGTTTGCATAACCGTTATCAGTTGGCACGCAAGACGGGTGCCGAGCTGGATCTGGAGGTGGTCGATACCTGGCAGGCGGATGCTGCGCGTGATACGCGGACCCTGTCCGGTGGTGAGAGTTTTCTGGTCAGTCTGGCACTGGCATTGGCGCTGTCTGACCTGGTCAGCCACAAAACCAGTATTGATTCGCTGTTTCTGGATGAGGGCTTTGGCACGCTGGATGCCGAAACCCTTGAGGTGGCGCTGGATGCGCTGGATAACCTCAATGCCAGTGGCAAGACGATCGGTATCATCAGCCATGTCGAGGCGCTCAAGGAACGTATCCCGGTGCAGATACAGGTCAGTAAGAGCAGCGGTCTGGGGGTCAGTACGCTGACTCTTTCCAGTTAAGAGGTCCAGCTAAGTATCCAGCTAAAAGGTTCAGATAAGCGCTTTTGAAACGGGCAAATCAGCTCTTGCCGAATTTTTCGGCCTTGATTGCGGTCCAGTCGACCTCCGGCTGGCGCAGGCCATGCCCGCCTCGATAGGCTGGCGATTCAGGTGCCATCCAGCCTTCGAGCGTATCGGGGGCGAGCTGATAGATCTCGACGCCCAGCGGGCGACATACCTCCAGCGGATCGCGAGCCTCCGGTCCCCACAGGGGCACCGACAGATCGCCACCTGGGCAGGTGGATAGTGCGCAGAGCAGATCTATCTCGGCAAAGAACTCCAGATAGTCACCCTTCTGCGCCGGGCAGGCCTTCATGAAATACTGATCCTGCTCGTTCAGCCCGGTGCACTGGAACACATTCAGCACATCATGCACATCCCGCTCATCCAGTCCGTATGGGAGCACGGCCCGCACCAGATTGGAGTGGCAATGGAAATCGAAATCCTCACCAGTCAGCAGGTGATTGACATAGGGGTCGCACCGCGTGCCGAGCAGATCATGCAGACGCCCACCCTCGGCATCCACACCGTAGTCAGCCAGACTGTCGTCAGTGATGGTGGCAATGGGGCGAAGATAGGGCAGAACGCTCCACAGGCGATCATGAATACTGATATGCGCCCGCTGAATCTGGCGCGTGCGTGAAGCCCAGAAGCGCTCACGCGGATTGTGCAGATTCCACAGATTGAGATCCGCAACCTGCGGGCCCTCCAGTGTCACAATACGAAACACATGACCGGCAGGTACCTTCCATGCCCGCCCACTGCGGATCGGGATGGTGAGCGATTCGGTCAGCGTGCGCCCCGGTGCTTCTCTGATCCGGTCGTATAGTGCCTTGTCAATCGCCAGTGATGATCCTTCTCCCGCCTGATAAGCGGCTTCTGTACCCGACATGATCGCCTCCGTTACTCTGAATTCGGTACGAAGGTTATAGCACTTTTTCCTCGTCTGATGCGATCTGATCAAAAAAACAGTAGCGGCTCTTGCCGGACATTTTAGCCTGATACATCGCCTGATCCGCCTCTCGCAAGAGCTGATCAGCATCGGTTACCAGACCGCTTGAGCTGCTTTCTGGGTAGAAGGTAACACCGATACTGGCAGAGACTTCGGCACTGGCGCTATCGAGCTGGATCGGTTTTGCAACTGCCTTCAGCAGGCGGTCAAGAATCGGTATGCAACTTTCCTGACTATCCAGGTCGACCAGTACGGCTACAAACTCATCACCACCCAGTCGTGCCAGAGTATCGCCATCACGCAGCGCTTCCTGCATGCGTGCGGCAACCTTGATCAGGAGTGTATCACCGGCCTGATGGCCATGGGTGTCGTTGACTGCCTTGAATCCATCCAGATCCAGATAGACGACTGCCAGAAGATGTCCCTGCCGGATCGCCTGTGCCATCGCCTGATGCATGCGATCTGCCAGCAGAATCCGATTCGGCAGATGGGTGAGAGCATCGTAGTGCGCGATATGCCTCAGTTGCTGCTCGTGCCGCTTGAGGTCTGTGATATCGGAAAACAGTGATACGTAATGAGTGGTATTACCCCGGGCATTCTTAACAGCGCTGATGGTCAACATCTCGGCATAGACTTCGCCATCTTTACGTCTGTTCCAGACTTCGCCGCTCCAGTGCCCTGTTTTGATTAAAGACTGCCAGAGGTGTTTGTAATAATCCTGGCTCTGTCGTCCTGAATTGAGAATGCGTGGATTCTGTCCAAGTACTTCCTCTCTCGTGAAACCCGTGATACGGCTAAACGTTTCGTTCACATCCAGTATTTCGCCGTCTGCAGTGGTGATCATGATTCCCTCGCGGGCATGCGTGAAAACACTGGCGGCAAGGTGTAACTGGCCCTCGGTACGTTTACGCTCTGTGATATCTCTGGACACACCCAGCAACTGCCTTGGTTGGCTGTTTTCATCCAGCAACAGGGTCAATACTGCTTCTGTCGGCAGTACACTGCCATCTTTGCGCAGGTGCCACAGCTCAAGGGCAAAATTACAACCGGACATATCACCCAAACCAATCTTGTCTATTTCCAGTTGCAGTTGCTGCTCAAACCGGCCTGATGACTCCTCAGTCAGGGATTTTCCAAAAGGATCGAGCATCATTTGAGTAGGGGAGTAGCCCAGTAATCTCAGCACCGAGGGGCTGATATAACTGAAGGTTTTGTCCGGGAGGTCGATCAACCAGATGATGTCATTACTGTTATTGGCAATCAGGCGATAACGTTCCTGACTGTTCTGAAGTGCACGACTGAAGGCTTGATTGTCTTCGTGATAGCGCGTAAAGAGGCTGCGTGACCAGAAGGAAAAAAGCAAAGAGGCACCCACTCCGAAGATCAGTGCGACAGTCACGGCACCGGTGAGTGTCCAGACTTGCTCACCCAATGAGGCTTGATGCGCGGCGAGCTCTTTGTTGAGAGATGTTTTCATCTCATCATCCTGTATGGTAACAACCAGAATCCAGTCCCAGGGGGAGGTCATGGTGACAAGCGCTGTTTTCAGGTAGGTGCTGTCCGAAACGGGATCAGTGAGCACATATTGGATGAAACCGCCACCCGACTGGGCATGTTCGTACACTGTCTTCAACACCTCACGTTCGGTGGGTGGTATTGCGCTGAAATGCTTACCTTCCAGTGTTGGATCGCCCGGAGAGAGCAGTATGTAGCCCGACTGATCAATCAATCCGATATAGCCACTTTCGGAAAAGCGGAAACTGCGAAAGCGCTCCACCGCTGCTTGCTTCTGAATCTGCTCCCATTCATAGGTGTAATCGCCTGTGCCGATCAGCCAGTCAAAAGGCTCGAAGTAGCGAACATAGGCCAGCTTGTCGGCCATTTCAGTCGGATTGTCAGGTCGGTACCAGCGGTAGCGAGAGTAGCCTTCCCCCGCAGGCAGTTTCGCTGCTTCGATCAGCCCGCGCATGATGTAGTGGCCGGTATCATCACGGTTATCGATACCCATGCTGCCCTCGATTTCGGGCGACGTCGGCAGAAGAATAAACTGGCCATCCATGTCATCAATAAAGAAGTAACCCCGACCATCGAAGAAACGAATATCTCGCAGTGACTCAATGATCAGATGCTTGATCTCTTCTTCAGGTTGATGAACAGATGCTTGCAGATAGATCGCCTCCACCATCTGCATTGCGTTGTCTACCTGCTCACGTATGCCATGACGTAACATTGCCTCGGTTCGGGAGCGAGTGTAGTCGATATAGCTGAGGGCCGAGTCCATCTCGTTTTGCAGGCGGTTCTGCTGCTCTGTGGTGGCGGCTGCCTTGATGCGGGCAATTGACGCGCGATAATCCAGCGTAGCCTGCCAGGACAGATATCCACCCAGTAGTGTGGTCAGAACCAGAATAGTGATCAGCGTGCCGATCAGATGCAGTCGAGGGACAGTTTTTTCATTGATATTCAAACGCACACGGTTGCCTTTTACTACCCCTGATCAATAGGGCGATCGATGTTATCCAAGTGAAGAGCAGAAGGCATTCCACTCAGCAGACATCCGTGCTGGTTCTACTACTTTAAACCAGTTTGATCACATTACCTACGACTTATGTCTGCTGTCTCTGATAGGTACCTCTAAAAATCTGGTATGCGGTTCGTTGCTTTTGTTGTGTGGTGTGGTGTGGAGTTAGTTCAGTAACCGGTCATCTCCAGATAGCCGACACCCTGATGGCTGCCATTGATTATGATCGGCCCTTCCCAGTAAGGGTAGGAGGTCTCCATCCAGGCCGTGGGATTCAGGGCCGAGATCTGGATTTTCAGCTCGCGCTCGGGGATCTCGATCTCCCAGACGGTGGGCAGCTGTTTGTCTGCAACAGTGGTGTGATGCAGAGGCTTCATGCTGATCACGGATCGTTGCAGCGATTTGGCTTCTCCATCGGCACTGATCCAGGTGCCGGAGTAGAAGGGCTCATCGGTTGCATGGCGCAGTTGAAACAGCATCAGCTTTTCGCCTGTCTCCAGATGTAGCGAAAACCAGTCCCAACCTTGCTGTCCTTCCGACAGCCACTGGCTGCTCCACTCTCGGTCCATCCAGGCCTGCCCGGTAACGGGGATCACCTGATCTCCAATCTGTAACTCGCCCTCTGCAGCGAAAAAAGGCTGGCTGTAGTAGTAGGACGCCTGTCCCTGCTCGGATTTCTGGCTGAAACCCTGTTCACCCTGCAACACGACCTGCCGATCTGTTGTCAGATTCAGCCGATAGCTGAAGGTTTCTGTTGTGGCTTCCAGTCGCAGATTAGACAGCGGATCATCACCTGTATCGGCCAGGCTGAGTAGTTGCCAGTTATCGATCCAGGCATGAAAGGGTGCCAGTTGCACATCGGCCTGGCCAATACCGCCACGGGCAAAGGTCTCACTGTGCAGATGTTGTTCGGCAGAGGTGATGGCTGCATGTCCCATCCACAACTGCTGATTCTGCCAGCCGCCTCTGGGTGTATCGGCGTCCAGCGGCTGGCGAAACAGGGTCCATTGAACACCATAGGATGTGCCGTCAGGCCCCTGCAGGTTCGCA
This sequence comes from Nitrincola salilacus, assembly GCF_046271865.1. Lineage (NCBI taxonomy): Bacteria > Pseudomonadati > Pseudomonadota > Gammaproteobacteria > Oceanospirillales > Oceanospirillaceae > Nitrincola > Nitrincola salilacus. Next base: position 3,285,244 of record NZ_CP176580.1, on the reverse strand, counting down.
GTCAGATACCACCACTCGGTGCGAAAGGTTGGGTGTGGCGCATGGTCCTCAGGAAAGCTGAGAGTGTGGCCAGGTAGCACCTCGGCAAATCCTTCACCGCTGGCATCCAGTCCGGCAAATCCGCTGCGCGTTGCATGTTCTGCGCTTTGATCGCAGCCAGTCAATAGTAATAAAAACAGTACAAGCGACAGTAAAAGCCCCAGTCCTGTAGCAGCTTTTCGTACACGCTCGATCAGCACCGACTTCAGGCGGCTGTCTGAATTCATAACAGTATCCACATCAGCGTTCATCGGCAAAAACCCTCAGCAGTGTGGTCGGAGAGGTTCGGGCCAGCTTCATCACCGGCCAGATGGACGCCAGCAGGGCAGTGATGATGGCCAGCAGAAAGAGTTGCAACCACTGCAACGGAAACAGATGCAGCGGCAGTCGCCAGCCAAACGCCTGTACATTGATGACCGAGACCAGACACCAGGCCAGCAGCAGGCCCAGTGGTATGGCCAGCAGTGCCGTCAGGCTAGCCAGCAGCAGGGTTTTCAGCAGTTCGACCAGAGCCAGTTGGCGTCGGGTGATACCGAGTGCCCAGACCGGAGCGAGCTGTGGCAGGCGACTGCTTGCCAGTGAGATCAGACTGCTGAACAGTGCGATTCCGGCCACACCCAGTGTCAATCCATTCATCGCGCCGGTGGCAGTGAAAGTACGCTCAAAGATAGCAGTTGACCAGTTTTTCAGGCTGGCCTGATCCATCACCTGAGAGACGTTGAGGTTGAATGCGGCTTGCAGGTCGCTGATCAATTGAGGTGCAGCCTGTGGATCCAGTCGGATGCCGAAGCTGCCTCGTTGAGCCTCCGGCCAGTGGGTCTTCAGCAGGGACAGATTCAGAACAATTTGCCCCTTGGGATTACCATAGTCGGGATAGATGGCAACCAGCTTCAAGGGCAGGTCGCCCTGAATCCCCGGCAAACGGACCTCATCTCCCAGACTCAGCGACAGACGCCTGGCCAGTTGTTCGCTGATCATGGCGCTGCTGCCTTGAGCCAGTTGCGTCCAGGCATCATCACTGCGCTGCAGCAGTGGCCAGTTGTCACGATAGGTGGCGTGATCTCTGTACCCCTGAAGCTGCACCGGCCAGCCCTGCAGCTGTATCTCGGTGCTCCAGCCAGGCAGTACCGCTTCCACTTCTGGTCGCTGCTCCAGCCATTCAACCATTGCCAGAGCCTGAGTCTCATTTTCGGCGCGCAGATACACTTCAGATGCCAGACGCTGATCAATCCAGCCGGTGAAGGTCTGTCTGAATCCTTCGACCATGGTGCCAACGCCGATATTGGCCGACAACGCCAGCAGCAGAGCCATAAGGGCCAGCGACAGGCCAGACAGCTGCTGCCGGGTATCGGCCCAGAACCAGAGCATAAAGGCCGAACGGCTTCGGCGCTCAGCCAGTTGCAGCAGGGCGCCAAGCAGCACCGGCAGCAACAGCGTGATACACAGCATCAGGCCTGCGAGCATAATGAATCCGGCGATGAGTCCCGCCTGTGATTGCCAGGCGATCAGTGCTGTCAGCAGCAAGAGCAGCGCGATAACTCCCTGTTGTCGATGCAGGTTCTGCTGGCGTTGCAGCCAGGCGTCCGGCTGTGCCATGTTGAGTAGGGACAAGCTGAGCAGCGGCAGGCGATAGCTCTGCAGCAACCCTTGAGCCGACGCGGCCAATGCACCGAGCAGACAGATACCGAATCCGCTCAGCCACCACCAGAGGCTTAGTTGAAGCTGCCCGGCGATACTGGCGCCATACAGTCCTCTGAGGCTGGCCGCGACATCCGGCAATAGCCAGGCTGCAATCAAGTAACCGCCGATCATGCCGGCAGCACCTGCCAGCAGAACAAGTAATAACAGCTCCAGCAGCAAGCCCAGTATCAGCACACCTCTTGAAACACCGCAGGCACACAGCGTGCGAAACAGTGATCTGCGTTGCTCGAAGGCAATACCCATGGCTGCATGCACGATAAACAGGCCGACCACAAAGGCCAACAGTCCCAGTGCAGTCAGGTTGAGATGGAAACTGTCTGTCAGGCGCGCCAGATCAGCCTCCTCGTTACTGGAAGTGAAGCGAAGCCGTTCTTTCGTGGAATGTTTGATGTATTGGGTCAGTTGCTCACGCTCGCCATCACTCAGCTCCGGGATCAGCAGTGCCGAGAGAAGACCCGGCTGATCCAGCAGTGTCTGAGCAACCCCGATATCCACCACCAGCAGACCGGGTGGTAAACCAGCGCGTTCCGTCAGGGGTGGCAGTTGATGTGCGGTCACAAGCGGCTGAGCACCGGCGGCAAGCCCCAGTTCCTGAAGTGTCTCTGGTGCGATGTATGTCTGTCCTGGTGGGGTCAGAAACTGGTTAAGGCTGCCCTGACCACTGCTGACACTGGCGATACGAGTATCCCCCGGCAGGGTGACCGGATCGATGCCGCTCAGTTGCAGATTCTGCTGCATGACACGGATGCGCCCTTCAAGCAGCGGCGAGACCCGAAACCCTTCCCGACGCAGCTCAATATACAGTTGCTGAGGAAAGGTCTGTCCCTGTGTGCTGATCAGGCGCTCTGTTGCGTCACTGCCAAACAGCGTGGCAGCACGATCATAGCTGCTGCGTGCCTGGGTATTCAGGGCCTGAATGCCGCTCCACAGGGCAGTCGCCAGCATCAATCCGGTGAACAGCGTGGCCAGTTGCACCGGGTGTCTGAGCCAATGGCTGGAGAGTGTCTGCAGCAGCCAACGCAGCAGGTTCAGCTTCTGCCGAGCGCGAGAAACACTGCTGTGGCTCATATCAGACTGCCTGCCACTAGGTGTACCTGTTGTTGCAGTTGGCTGGCGAGTCGGGCGCTGTGGGTGACCATCAGCAGACTGCATTGGGTTTCCTGTATCAGATCCAGAAACAGGGCCATCACCTGGTCCCCGCTTTTTTCATCCAGGCTGCCGGTGGGCTCATCTGCCAGCACCAGATCAGGTTTGCCTGCCAATGCCCGGCCTATTGCAACACGCTGCTGCTGACCGCCTGATAACTGCTCAGGATAGCGATCCAGCAGTGCTGAAAGACCCAGATGCTTGATCAGCGTCTGCTGCCATTGTGGATCAAAACGACCAGCGATTCTGGCCTGAAATGCCAGATTGTCTCTGACTCTGAGGCTAGGGATCAGATTGAATTGCTGGAATACCAGCCCCAGGTGACTGCGCCGGTAGTCAGCACGGTCCGACTCACTCAACCGACTGAGCTCCTGCGTTTTAAAGTGTATTTTGCCAGAATCTGGCGTATCCAGCGCAGCGATCAGGTGCAGCAGCGTGCTCTTGCCACTGCCGGACTCGCCCATCAATGCCAGGCTGCTACCCTCAGCGAGTGTCAGATTGATATCCTTCAATACCGTCAATGGCCCTTGTGGGGTAGGGTACTGCTTATTCAACGTCTCTATTGTCAGCATCTGTGCTCATTCATCAAAACTCATTTATCAAAAGTCAGTCATCAAAAGTCAGCCATCAAAAAGTGAGGTCAATCAGTCTCATACGCGTGTCAGTCAAGCTGGATTGCTCTTCGCAAGGAAAGTCCAGTATGCAGGACATCCAAGCCTGATACGTTATACAATCATAGCGAAATTAACCCACTATGAGCATGCACTGGGGTGCGGATACCATGATGAAGGAAAGTCAGGGGCTGAAATGGCTGCTGGGGCTGGCGGGTGTTATCGTCATTATTGCTGGTCTCAAATCAGCCGAAACTATTGTGATACCGATCATGCTGGCGCTGTTTGTCGCGATCATCAGTATGCCTTTTCAAAGACTGTTAACCAAGCGAGGAGTACCGCCAAGCCTGTCAGTGCTGATTGTACTGCTGACATTGGTCGTGTTTGGTAGTTTGCTGGTAACCATAGTCACTCAATCGATCGACAGTTTCATATCTCGCCTGCCAACCTATCAGGCTCGCATGCAGGAGATCATGGCCGAGCTGTTGCCTTATATCGAAGGACATGGCCTCCCGCTCAGTAAAGAGCTGGTGATGGAGCACTTCAATCCGGGTCAGGCGATGGGGCTGGTCGGGACCATGCTCGCCAATGTCGGCTCCCTGCTGACCAACCTGTTTCTGGTACTGTTTATCGTGATTTTCCTTTTGCTGGAAGAGGCGGCCTTCTCGAAAAAACTGCGTGTTGCATTACCCAATGCAACCAAGCAACTGTCCAGCGCCAGTGGTTTCATGCGTCAGGTCAATCAATATCTTATGATCAAAACAACCATCAGTTTTGCAACAGGGATTCTGGTGACCTGTTGGCTCTGGATTCTGGATGTCGATTTTCCAGTACTCTGGGGTCTTATAGCGATGCTGATGAACTACATTCCCAATGTCGGTTCACTGATTGCTGCAGTGCCAGCTGTTCTGTTGTCTCTGGTACAGCTCGGTGTGGGTGATGCGATGTTGGTAGCGGCAGGTTATATCGCTATCAATGTGGTCATGGGTAATCTTATCGAGCCGCGTTATATGGGGCGTGGGTTGGGGTTGTCGCCGCTGGTGGTGTTTCTGTCATTGATTATCTGGGGCTGGCTATTTGGTCCGGCGGGTATGTTCCTGTCTATCCCGCTGACCATGATCGTTAAAATTGCATTGGAGCAGAATCACAGCACTGCCTGGATCGGTATCATGCTCGGTAGCGAGCCACTGGATGAGGCGGTGGCTAAAGCTGATCAGTTGGCACAGCAATCCGGTGAGAGCTGATGCCGGTTATTGAGCCTGCAGTCTGGGGTGTACTGGCCTTGATATCGGCGCTGCTGTTGCTGGCAGTGATGGCCTGGCGCGGTCAGTTGCGGTTGCGTGAGCAGTATCAGTATTGGTTGGATGAGGAAAAAATTGCTCATAAGGATCTGCAGGCCGAGTACCATCTGCTGCAGACCCAGCATGCTGCCCTGAGAGCGACCACACAGCAAAAGGACGGACATTTTGCCGAGCAGATCCAACAACTGGAAAACAGCCGTGAACGACTGAAACAGGAGTTTGAACTACTCGCGACTGAGATTCTGGAGCGCAAGGGGCGTACCTTTACCGAATTGAATGAGAGAAGTATTACCGGACTGCTGCAGCCTATTCAGACCGAGATGAAAGGCTTCAGGGACAAGGTTGAGAAAATTCATGAGCAGGAGTTGCAACAGAGGACAGAGTTGCGCATGGAGCTGAAGCATCTTCAGGCTCTCAACCGGGAGATCACTGAGCAGACACACCAGCTATCCACTGCACTGCAGGGGCAGAAGAAGATGCAGGGTAACTGGGGTGAGCTGATTCTGGAAAATGTGCTGGACAGTGCCGGTTTGAGGCCAGATCTGGATTACCGTCGCGAGGTCAGTTTCAATACGCTTGAAGGGCGTTTCAGACCTGATGTCGTGGTCTATCTGCCACAGAACAAGCATCTGGTAATTGATGCCAAGACCTCCTTGTCGGCCTATACCCGATACGTCAATGCCGAAGAGGATGAACCTCGCCAGATCGCATTGCGAGAACACTGTAAGGCGATTGCAGCACGAATTGATGAGCTTGCCGGCAAGAACTATGACCGTCTGCCGGGTATCAACAGCCCTGATCTGGTGATCATGTTCATCCCGATTGAGTCGGCCTTCAGCGAAGCAATTCGACATGATTCAACGCTGCATCAGAGAGCCATCGAACGGCATATACTGGTAGCCACCCCGAGCACGCTGCTGACGAGCCTGAATCTGGTACGTCAGCTCTGGCGCCTGGAGGATCAGAGTCGACACACTGCAGAACTGGCTGATAAAGCCGAAAGTTTTTATCGCAAACTGAACAGTTTTCTCAACAGCATGATGGATGTCGGCAAAAAACTCGACAGCGCTCGGGACAGTTATGATCGTGCATTGGGGCAGCTGTGTGATGGCAAGGGTAATCTGATCAAGCAAGCCGCTGAATTTCGGGATCTGGGCGTGGCGGTCAAGCAGGAGTTACCCGCAGAGTTAACGGAAAGAGCTGCCCTTGAACTGGAACGCTCATCTGAGCAGAAGATGCAGTAAATAGAAAACCATTTAACCACTTGATATAAAACTTATTTTTTATTTTACAGGGAAATTTTTTATCATGCGTAAACTGATAGCGGGCGTAGTGGTTGTGCTGACTGGTCTGATGACTTCTGTGCAGGTTTCTGCACATGATTTCCATACCGGTGATCTGAGAGTGGTGCACCCTTTTTCGATGCCAACCCCTCCAGCGGCGAGGGTTGGGGGCGTCTTTCTGGATCTTGATAATCAGGGTGATAAATCGATAGCACTGGTGGATGCTCGCTCAACACTGTCGGATGTGGTTGAGATACATAATATGGAGATGAAAGACGGCACCATGCGCATGTTCCGCATCGAGGAGCTGAGAGTGGAGCCTGGTGATGTGATCAAAATGCGTCCCGGTGGTGGGTATCATCTGATGCTGATTGGTCTGAAACAGCCTCTGGTGGAAGGGGAGCACTTTCCACTCTGGCTGACATTTTCAGATGGCAGCGAGTTGGAAGTGGAGGTCTGGGTTCAGTCTATGAGCGAAGGTGCAGCGGCTGCTGATGGCCATCATCACCATCAGCATTGAGCTGATAAAGCTCAGGTGCTGAAGAACCCTCGGACGATTGATGGTTTTTGCTGGCAATCGCCCGATTTAAGCCCATTCCGTTATAAGTAGTATTTTTCAGCTATAGTGAACAAGGGTGTTCTGATGTCTGAATGAATCAGGCAGCAATGGATATATCAGGGAGTGAATTGTGCTGGAATATCAAAATGAATGATGACAGCTTGCAAGAGCCTGTGACCCAGGCTGGCAGAGAGTTGGATGTCCATCTTATCCATTCAGAAAAGATGGCCAGTATCGGACAGCTGGCGGCAGGTGTGGCGCACGAGATCAATAATCCGGTTGGCTATGTGTTTTCCAACCTCAAGATCATGGCGAAGTATATTCGCGATATGCAGACGATCATTGATACGATTGATACCTCAGCCAGTCTGGATGAGGTCAAGGCGGTCAAGCGCAATATCGATTATGACTATATCAAGCAGGACCTTGAGGATATGCTGGGCGAGTCGGTCTATGGTGTAGAGACGATTATCGGTATTGTTTCTGCTCTGAAAGACTTCTCCTATGATGATGGTGATGAGTTCAAAGAGGTTGATCTATACAAGGGACTCAACAGTACGCTGAGTGTGGTTAATAATGAGATCAAATACAAAGCCGAGGTGGTGAAGCAGTTCAGTGACCTTCCGTTGGTTGAGTGCATACCCTCGAAGATCAATCAGGTGTTTATGAATCTGCTGGTCAACGCCGCGCACGCAATAGAGGATTCAGGGGTGATCACCCTCACGACTGGTGTGGATGGTGATCGGGTCTGGTTTGAGGTAGCTGATGATGGCGTTGGGATGGATGAGGCTACATTAAGCAGAATATATGAGCCTTTCTTCACCACCAAACCACCGGGACAGGGAACCGGGCTTGGTCTGGCAATTTGTTACAGTATTCTGAAAAAACATGATGCGACGCTTGAGGTTGTTTCAGAGCCTGGTGTCGGCACGACGTTCAAGATCTATCTGCCGATCAAGCGAAAAACCAGCGTGACCTGATGTTCGTTGAACATCCCCGGCAAACGATTTTGCTCCTGCTGATCAAGCGTTCTTCTCCCGGAACAGTCCATCAATGCCCGTGTGCTTAATCCAGTTGTCGACATCATTTGCTGGCATGGGATGCGCAATGAGATATCCCTGAGCCAGATCGCAGCCGTTTTCGCGCAGGTAGATAAAAGTTTCCTGGTCTTCTATCCCTTCGGCAGTCGTGGCCAACCCCAGACTATGTCCCAGATCGATGATCGATTTCACGACGGTTCTGGATTCCTGCGACTGTCTGGCTGTCAGCACAAAGGATTTATCAACCTTGATTTCGGTGAAAGGCAATCTGACCAGCTGCAACATGGAGGAGAAGCCTGTGCCGAAATCATCCAGCGACAGTTGAAAACCCTTCATGCGCAATCGTGTCAGCGTATCCAGCGAGGCGGTGGGGTCCTCCATTGCACTGGTTTCAGTCAGCTCGAAAATGATCTGTTCCGGCAGTATGTTCAGATCCTGACAATAACTTTCAATCTGCTCAAACAGTGCGATATCACCTATCGACAGGGCCGAAATATTCAGCGATAGCTTCAGTAGTTGCCCTTGATTGATACCGGATGGTGATCGAATCTCTGGTTTCTGGCAAAAAGCTGAAAACCAGGTGAGAGAGGTTTTTGCCATCTGGATCGTCAGTTTTTCTATCAACTGGTGTGACTCTGCCAGCATGATGAAGTGATCCGGGGCGATGAAGCCAAAAGTCGGATGTTGCCATCTGGCCAGCGCTTCAAATCCCGATAGACTGCCATTACAGCAATTGATTTTGGGTTGATAGAACGCCTGAATCTGCTCCTGTGCCAGCGCCTGTTGCAGATCGGCGGGGTTAAGAGAGGGGTTGCTGCGGTTCTGCACAATACCTGCTGAAATGCCTGCAGTATTACCTGCATTAGTCTCTACCGATGTTTCTGATGTCAGCAAATTGCGTAGCTGAGCAGGAGAAAAGGGCTTGGGTAGCACTCCGATGATATTTAACCCGTGCTCGGTGGCAGAGCGACCGGCAGCGTCCAGTACACGCCCACCCATGCCGCTGGTTATGATGATGCCTGCTCTGCAGTCACGCTTAGCCAGTTGGGTCATCACCTGTACACCATCCTGGCCAGGCATGATCAGATCAATGGCAATCATATCCGGACACCAGTTTTCGACCTGAATAAAGAATAACTCCGCTTCAGTTGTGAACTCCGCATCCCAGCCTGCCATTTTGGCGATGCGACGTATCGTCTGACCGATCATCGGATCATCATCCAGTATCAGGAGCCTGTTGGCTGAAGATGAGGTTTCATTCATAGTGGTTTATTCATTATGGCTACTCAGTGCTTCGCGCACTTTTTGCAGGAGATCATGTCGTTTATAGGGCTTTTCAAGTAGCAGTACACCTGGATCAAGCCGCCCGTTATGAACAATAGAGTTCTGTGTATAACCTGAAGTATAGAGTACTTTCAGTGATGGGTTATGTAATTGGCAGAGCCCGGCAAGGTCACGGCCGCTCATACCTCCAGGCATCACAACATCGGTGAAGAGAAGATCAATATCTTCGCTGCTCTTGAATATATCCAGTGCAATCGGCCCATTTTCAGCCGTTATTACATTATACCCTGCGAGTTCCAGCTGGCGTTTGGCAAACTGAAGAACCAGTTCATCATCCTCAACCAGCAGCAGTGTTTCATGCCCTTCGTGACTGCTCTGAACTTCAGTCGGTGTAGTGGGCAGTTCTTCACTGCTGTCGGCAGCACGGGGCAGATAGATTCTGATAGTGGTACCTTCTCCGAGTTCAGAGTAAATGTTGATATGCCCTTCTGATTGCTTCACAAACCCATACACCATACTCAGACCAAGTCCGGTACCCTTGCCTTTTTCCTTGGTAGTGAAAAAGGGCTCGAAAACGCGCGCCAGATGTTCATGGGAAATGCCCGATCCGGTGTCAGAAAGCGCCAGCACCACATATTCCCCTGGGGCTATCTCCCCATGATGTGCTGCGTAGGATTCATCCAGCTCAACATTGTTAGTTTCAATAGTCAGTTTGCCACCTGAAGGCATGGCGTCTCGGGCGTTGATGGCAAGGTTCAGCAGCGCACTTTCAAGCTGTCCAGGATCAACCATGGCAGGCCAGATATCGGGCAAGGCGATCAGACTGATCTCAATATGCTCTCCAAGTGTGTGCTGCAGCAGAGAGGTCATATTTCTGACAGCTTGGTTGATATCAATGATTTTAGGATCCAGCGGTTGACGGCGCGCAAAGGCCAGCAATCGGCTGGTCAGTTGAGAGCCTCGGTTGGCGGCATTACTGATAATCTCAGCCAGAGGCCATTTGTCATCTTCCGGAGATATCTCCTCCATCAGCAGTTCAGCATTGCCCATTATGACGGTCAGCAGGTTGTTGAAATCATGAGCGATACCACCCGTCAGATGCCCGAGTGATTCCAGGCGTTGAGCCTGGCGTAACTGCTCCTGATCCTTACGCTGCTGAGTGATATCCTGGAGATAGGCTGTCAGACCATCAGTGGCCGGGTAGGTACGCACGTCAAGCCACATATCATCAGCTTCCCAATGCGTTTCAAAAGCGGTGGCCTGGTGTGAGTCCAGTGTTATATAAAACTGCCTGATCAGCTCACTGTCTTGTGGAATATCGGTGACTTCCCAGATGATATTACCAATCAGTTGGTCATGATCTCTTTTGAGTATTGTCTGGGCTTTACTATTGATGAAGGTAAATCGAAACTGTTTATCCAGTGTGAAAAAACCATCTGTGATGCTTTCAATTGTGCTGCGCAGGCGTTGGGCAAGATATTCAGTCTCGCTCTGAAGATCTTTCAACTCCTGAACATCAATGGACGTACCATAGTATCGAACGATGACTCCATCAGCATTGCGTATTGGTGTGGCGCGTGTCAGATGCCACACATAGATGCCATCAGCGCGCAGTATTCTGAATTCAACATGGTATGAATCCTGGTTGTATGCAGCTTTTTGCCAGCTTTCAACAGCGTTCTCACGATCGTCAGGATGGATGATCATCAGCCAGCCACCGGGCTTTGTCAGTGCATCAGTCGGTACACCGGTAAACCGCGATAATTGGGTATTAAAGTATTCGATTTTACCGTCGGGTTTAGTCGTCCAGACAATAATCGGCATGGCGTCTGCCAGTTTTCGGAAGTTGTTTTCACTCAGCGCCAACTCCTTTTCAATTCGCTTCTGGCTCGATACATCCATGAAGGCACCTTCCACGGCATAGACTTTTCTGTTGCTATCAAGCAGCGGCTGGCCTATGGCTCTGACCCAGAGTGTGTTGCCATGCAGTGCGTTGATCTGCAAGTGCAGATCGAAGGCTGTTCCTTTGGACACACATTCGCTGAAGGCTTTTTCAATTTTGGGGCGACTTGTCTCAGTATAGTAATTGAGCGCCTCTTCAATGGTTGGTCTGTAACCGGGGGCATGGCCATGGAGAATCGCCACCTCATCTGACCATGTCATGGTTTGACTGGCGACATCAAAGTGCCAGCCGCCAAACTGCGCAATTTTGCCCGCCATGGTCAGTATGCGATTCTGCTCTTTTAGCCTGGTATCAGTAATCTGCAGCTGTTTGTTAACCGCTTTTAACCCGGCAACATAGCGCAGAGTTTGCATGCACAGCAGCCCTGTCAGGCCGATCGCAATGATACTGATAATACGATTGCCTATGATCAGGTGAAGGGAAAAACCTTCAGGTGCAGGAGGGGATATAAAGTACCCCAGTGCAGTCAGGGTCATGGCGGCAGCTGTGGCGAAGGTAATCAAACGGCTGTCGTGTGAGAACACCAGAAGCAACAGAAGTGGGCAGTAAAGCATGCCATGCGCAAAACCCAACTGGGTATATATTTCCAGCAAGAATAGAACAGTAAGACTTATGGCAGTTAAGGGCACCCAGACAACGGAAAGATGTTTTTCAGGTGGCCACACTGGCCATTTTGAAAGTACTGAATTCCTTTTGAATAGCCCCATGCCTGATGTTCTCCTGCGCGCCTTGTGGTCCTGAATAGAGCGGACATACTCAGTGTAATACATATCTGTTGAACATTGTGGATGAGAATCTTTAATTCCAGTTGGTTAAGGTAGGCAATAGCAGCTCAATAGCGCAAAGTATTGATGTCGCTTGTATTGTCGGCTATTCCCAGCTATATCTTTTGGCAGTCTCAGGTTTTTTGAGGCAGGTTCTATTTCGGAGCAGGCTCGGCATTGTTGATGCGCGGTTGTCGATGGAAACCATACATGACTGGATACCCTGTATGTCAAAGCTAAAATTCTGCAGGATGCGCATTTCGGCTTTCATGCTTGTGCTCCTCCTCTTCTCTACCCATGGAATTGCTGATGGTTCTCCAGTGGTCCGGCTGGGTGGATCGGGTTGGGTGGCTGATGCACCTACAAAAGTTGCAGATCTCAAGGGGTATTTCAACCCGGATTCTGCAGCTCCTCTCATCGAAGTGATTTATTTCAATTCGGGTAAAGAGACACTTGATAGTTTGTTGAGTGGCGACCTGGAAATAGCCTTGGCCGCAACCTCTCCTGTAGCGGCTCAGCTTTTACAAAGCGCTGAACGCAGGGGGACAGATGTTGATGATCTGGTGATACTGTCGTCGGTCAGTCTTTCCAATCAATCCCACTATATTATTGCCACCACTGATCGCGGAATCCATTCATTACAGGACCTCAATGGACGGCGCGTCGGTGTCATGTTGGGTACATCGGGACATTTTGCCTGGTATCGCTTTGCCAATACTCATGCACTGAAGACAGAGGGTATTACCTTGATCGATATGCCGATATCCGAACAGTCCACTCAGTTGCAGGCAGGGGAGGTTGATGCTGTCGTGAGCTGGGATCCCTGGGGGCTGCAGGTGCAGCAGGCGTTGGGTGAGAATGCCGTCATTTTCTCGGCCAGAGAGGTTCATACGGTAGACTGGTTAATTGTAGTGCGCAGAGGTTTTGCTGAAGAAAACCCTGATGTCATGGATCGCATCATATCAGGCTATGCCAAGGCCATCGAACTGATTCAGAATCAACCTGAATCAGCTCGCCAGTTACATGCCAAGTTCAGTGGTATTCCCACTGAAGAGCTCGCACGCATGGAAGAGGGTATCATCTGGCGTATGGCATTGAACTGGGCGGTACTGGCAAATGTGGAAGCGCAGTTTCAGTGGCTTAATAGCTGGCCTGAATACACCGATATCACGCCGCCGACACCTGCACAGTATCTCCATGCTGAGCCTTTTAATCGGGTAATTCCCGGTGGCGTGAATCTGCCGTCCTATATGTACAGTATGGATTCAATTCCATGAAGCTACGTCAGGTTTCAAGAGTATTCATCTTCTTCACCCTGGTTTGCCTGGCATTACTCAGTATTCAGGGAGTCTTGACCTGGCGTCAGGTGACAGGCGGGCTGACAGAAATTGAGTCCTTGCTGGAGGTCAGACAGCAGACAAACAAGGTGGCGTCGGCGATCGATTTTGTTTCTCTGCTCCGATATGACTCGATTATCATCGAAGGTGTGAAACAGGATGTCCTGCAGGTGAGCCAGAGGCTGAGTAGCTTTACGCGCCTGGAAGCTGAGGTTGCTCAGCAGCATATCAAAGAAATTGCCTACATCTGTGATCAGTTACTCGCTATCGAATCTCCCGGACAGGAGATGGATCGCTTTATTGCCAGTCAGTTGCTTTTGCACATCAATGGATTGAATGAATCCCTGGAGTTGCTGTTGGCAACCCCTTATGAAAATCTGATGCAACAGTTGCTGAGCGCGATGGCCAGCTTTGTGATTGGTGTCGTGGTATTTTCCTGCATGGCGCTGTTTGGTTTTGTGCTTATTTTTCGTCGTATCGGGTTACCCATCAGAACCATTCAGAAGAGTGTGCATGAGTTTGCCAAGGGCAACAGGCAGATCAGGATTCATCTGGATGGGGAGGATGAGCTGGCACAACTGGCAGCTTCCTTTAACCATATGGCAGCCCGGCTGGTGCAGAAAGAGCAGGCTCTGGCTTCGAGCGAGGAGCGTTTTCGCCTGCTGGCCAGGGCGACGGTGGATGCCATTTGGGACTGGGATCTGACCAGTGATCGGATCTGGTGGAGCGAAGGCCTGAGTACAACTTTTGGCTATAACTTGAAAGCGCTTGAGCAATCGTCGCAAACATTGACAGATCCTGTCCATCCGGAAGATCTGGCCTTGATGAAGGGAACATTGCAGGAGGCAATATCGTCAGGTAAAGAGGGTTGGCGAATGGAGTATCGCTACCGCAAACAGAACGGCGATTATGCTCATATCGAGAATAATGCGTTTGTTATTCATGATGCCAGCGGTCAGGCGGTCAGAGTCATCGGTGGCATGACTGATCTATCTGAGCAGGTACAACTTGAAGAGCAACTGCGGCAATCTCAACGGCTTGAATCCATCGGGCAATTGACGGGTGGGATTGCACATGATTTCAATAACTTGCTGACGGTTATTCTCGGCAATGCAGAGCTGCTTGAGGATGAGCTGAGCAGTAATGATGAACTCAGGCCGCTTGCGGAAATGATTGGAAAAGCGGCGCAGCGAGGAGCTGGCCTGACTCAGCATCTGTTGGCTTATGCCCGTCGCCAGGTGCTCCAGCCAGACTTGTTGGATGTCAATCGGATGGTGAGGGATATGAGCGATCTGCTCAAGCGCTCGCTCGGTGAACAGGTCGAGATAGAGATAAAGCTCCATCCAGACCTGTGGCCGGTATTGGCAGACAGGACTCAGCTTGAAAGTGCCATACTCAATCTCTGTATTAATGCACGTGACGCAATGCCAACAGGTGGTTCATTGATTATAGAGACAGATAATGTGCATCTGGACGATCATTATACGGTTCACTATCAAGACCTTAATCCCGGAGAGTATGTTCGGCTCGCCATTTCTGACAACGGTATTGGGATCGAAGAGGATTGTTTGAATAAGGTGTTCGAACCCTTTTTTACGACGAAGGAGCAGGGCAAGGGAACAGGCTTGGGTTTGAGTATGGTCTTCGGGTTCATCAAACAGTCTAACGGGCATATCAATATATATTCAGAGCTGGGTGAGGGTACGGTTGTCAGGCTTTATTTACCCAGAGCAGAGGAGACGGAAGAGGAGGGCACTCTATCAGATGCGCTGCAGGTCAGTGAGGCTCGTTGCAGGAAGGTGCTGGTGGTTGAGGATGATGAACTGGTCCGGGGCCATGCTGCGGAGTTGCTTGAATCGCTTGAATATCAAGTGCTTTCTGCGGAAAATGGGGCCGTTGCGCTTGATCTGATTCGCCAGGATGACACGATTGATATTCTGTTTACGGATATTATCATGCCGGGTGGCATGAATGGTCGTGAACTGGCGGATCAGGCGCTGCAGATACGACCTGAATTAAAAATACTGTTTACATCAGGATATACCGAACATGCAATTCTTCATCAAGGCTGGTTTGAACCCGGCATACAGATGCTAAGCAAGCCCTATCGACGCCAGGATCTGGTGGATAAGCTGACAACTCTCATGGATGGTACCGAAAAAATATCATGATCGATCTTATCTGGTGGCAGTACGCCCTGATCGGGCTGATTTTCATCTGGAGTGGTTTTGTTCGTTCCGGACTGGGTTTTGGTGGTGCGGTGCTGGCTCTGCCGTTTCTGCTGCTGATTCTGAACGAGCCGTTGGTTTTTCTACCGATCATCTCTGTGCACCTGTTAATCTTTTCCAGCTGGATTGCGTTACCGGGCTTTTTGCAATCACGACGTCAGGCGAAAGAATCTGGTGTCAGAGCTGAAGGGAATATCGATTGGCAGTATCTGGTCAAGAGCCTCAAGATCATGGCTATTCCGAAACTGATCGGCGTGTTCGGATTATTGACGTTGCCAGGCAATATCATGACGATCATCATCTTCGGTATCATATTGGTGTATGCCGTTGGCTATATTCTTAACAAACCCTTTCGCAGTAATAATCGATATCTGGATGCTCTGTTCCTGATGCTGGGTGGCTATGTCAGCGGTACATCCTTGATCGGGGCGCCGTTGATAGTCGCTGTCTATGCCACACATGTCGCCAGGCATCAGCTGCGAGATACGCTGTTTGTTCTCTGGTTTATTCTGGTAGCAATCAAGATGACCTCTTTCCTTATCGCAGGAGTGGATCTGCAGCTGATTCACCAGCTCTGGTTGCTACCCTGCGCCTGGATAGGTCACTTGATCGGCGAGCACTTTCATCGTCGGTTGGTCAAAACGGAAACAGCCACATTCTTTCGCGTGCTGGGAGTCATGCTTGTGATTGTCAGCCTGGTGGGGATCACCAGGCTGTTGATGGCATAGATATGGTTGATAAAGAGGGTTGGGGCCTGTCAGGACTCCTGAGCCTCCGCCACGGGTGTTTTTGCCGTGGTTGCTGATTGGTCTGTGGGCTTACGTTCTGATGGCGTCAACTGAGTCAGTTGTCTGAAATCATGGCCTGTTGGGGTTTGATGCAGGCGTAAACCGAATTCAGGTACCACGGCGACAATATGATCAAATATATCGCCCTGAATGCTCTCATACAGCACCCAGGCGGTGGTATTCGTAAAGGCATAGACCTGGAGTGGAATACCGTCACTGGTAGGCTCCAGCTGCCTGACCATCAGTGTCATATCCTGATGAATGCCGCTGTGTGCTTTCAGATAAGCCGTCAGATAAGCGCGGAAGGTACCCAGGTTGGTCAGTCTGCGACCATTGATACGGCTGCTGAGATCGGCCTTTTGCTCTTCGTTGTAACGTTTAATCTCATCCAGTCGGCTTTCAATATAGCCTGACAGCAGGTTGGCTTTGCGCAGATGCTGCGTCTCCTCCTCAGTCAGGAAATGCACGCTGCTGGCATCAATCCGGATGCTGCGCATGATCCTTCTGCCTCCGGAGTCCTGCATGCCGCGCCAGTTTTTGAAGGAGTCTGAAATCAGCGCGTAGGTAGGCACTGTGGTGATGGTGTGATCCCAGTTCTGAACTTTTACCGTCGTCAGCGTTATGTCGACGACATCGCCGTCGGCACCATACTTCGGCATCTCCAACCAATCACCAACCGCCAGCATGCGGTTTGCTGACAGCTGTATACCGGCTACCAGGCCCATGATCGGGTCTTTGAACACCAATAGCAAAACGGCCGTCATGGCACCCAGACCGCTGATCAGAATCACCGGAGATTTACCGATCAGCACTGAGATGGCCAGCACTGTGATAATCAGTGCAGAGATCAGTTTCAGCCCCTGAAAGATGCCTCTCAGCGGCAGATCCTTGCTCAGGCCGCTGTAGCGAGACAGCTCAAGTAGTGCATCGAGCAGGGAATAGAGAGTCAGCAAGCCAAACAGCAGCATCCAGAGTTGTGTGGCACTGGTGATCAACAGTAACGAAAATGAGCCTGATTCAAGCCAGAGACCTGCCTGTATCTGGATAATGGCAGCCTGAATGGTGAAGGCAAAGTGATTGAACAACTTCCCCTCGAAGAGCGCCTTGTTCCAGACACGTTTGGAGCGGCTGGCCAGTCGCTCAACGATACGTCGTAGAATTCTGTGCAGCAGAAAGTGTGTCAGGATTGCGATGACCAGAATCAGCGTCAATGCAACGATCAGCGACGTCAGTGAGGTCGATTCAACATTGATGTATTCCAGCCATTTTGAAACAAGTTCGAGCATCATTAAGTCCATCTGGTCGTTGACACGGTATCAATAGCCCACAAGTTTAGCATGAGTGAGGGGTGTCTGATGAATGACGAAAATTACAGGCCCATCAAGGTGCAGTAATCAGTTGAAAACTGGCATATCTTGACTAAAGTCATAGTACACGCGCACTCGTGTCATGTACTATCGCCGCGCGGTGCTTAGATTGTAGCGGTGAGTGCAATAAGTTTTGTTACAAGAGTTGTTACAGTTATCGCAAAAGGAGTCATGGCAAGTGCACAACAGGACGTTGAATCAGTGAGTTTTTGTATAAAATATATGCGATTGTCTCTTATTTTTTCTGATGATGTGTTAGCATGCCGCGCTTCTGAATACCTCTCGCATGCAATGCATCAGATTACCCTTTTCTTCAGCTCCTTTTTCCGGATTGATACATGAGAACCGCCGCTCGCGCTTTGATATCGCTTTATTCCAGCTATGGTCTGCTGGTATTGGCAAATGCTCTGTTTACCACAGTGATCAGCCTGCGTGCCGATATAGAAGGTTTTGTCATGCAGACCATTGGTCTGTTGATGGCCTGTTACTTTCTGGGCATGTTTGTCGGCGCGCGTTTCACCTCCGGTATTATTGAGCGAGCGGGGCATATTCGTGCGTTTGGCGCGTTTGCATCCTTTATCTCCATCTCACCCTTGATGCATATTCTGTGGATTGATCCCTGGGTCTGGGGCGTGTTGCGTTTGATGGATGGCTTTTGTCTTGCCGGGCTTTTTATCATTACCGAGAGCTGGCTGAATGCCCGTTCAAGTAACGAGACTCGTGGCAGCATCATGGCGCTGTATATGGTAGTGAACTACCTTGCGTCCGGCTTGGGACAGCTGTTGCTGATCTTTGCCGAACCGGGTGATTTCCAGCTGTTTGCCATAGCTTCCATCTGTTTCTCCTTATCATTACTGCCGCTGTTGATGACGCGCACTGAGGCCCCAGCCCCGCAGCCGGTGAAAGGATTCACGGTCAAACCGCTGTTGAAGGTAGCACCAACAGGCTTATTTGGTGCGGTATGCTCAGGTTCAGTCAATGCTGCTTTCTTTTCAATGGCGCCTATCTTTGCCCAAGGGATGGGGATGTCTGTCAGGGATATCTCATTCTTTATGATGGCCGGTGTTTTTTCCGGTCTGGTGCTGCAGATTCCGATCGGTAAACTGTCTGACAGAATTGAGCGACGCAAGGTGATAGCCGGGGTCAGTTTTGGTGCGCTGATGTGCAGTCTGTCGATGATATTGATCGTGCAGTTGGGTTTGCCAATCTATTGGCTGTTTTTCAATGTCTTTGCCTATGGATCCCTGGCATTTGTGATCTATCCGCTGTCGGCAGCGCACGTGAATGACTGGAGCGACCCGGATCAGTTGATGCAGACCTCATCGGGGCTGTTGGTGGGCTATGGTTGTGGCGCGATATTCGGTCCGATGCTCAGTGCAGGACTTATGGGTAAATTCGGACCATCTGCTCTGTTTATCTATATTGCCGTTAACCTGTTCTTCATGATGCTGTTTGCCATCTATCAGTCTCGTGTGGCGGGTCTGCAGCGCGAGAAAATCGAGTTTATTCCTCAGGCTGCTGTCCAGTTCCCGACCGAAGAGCTTTATCATGCAGCGCAGGATGATGCTGATCCGGTCCCTGAAGAGTTGTACGACAGTGGAACTGATGAGCCGGAAGAGGCTAAACCGGAGCAGGCTGCCGGTGATGAGGACAATGAGACCAGTGGGCATGGTGTTGTTGAAGAGTATGTGACCGATGCACCGGATGATATGAGTTATGAAGAGCTGAAAAAAGAGCTCCAGGAAGAGATGCATGCTGATCCGGTAGAGATACAGGAAGATGCTGATTTTGAGGAAGAGCCGTCTGATAACGAGGCGAAAGAGGGCACGGATAAGAAAGAACCGAATAAGCCGAATGATTGAACGGTATCCGGTTTCAGTAATCCCGGTAGCAGTCATGTCGAGTGTGACATGACTGCTACCGGATCAGAAGGCGATGTTGCTGTTACTCTGCGTAAGCTTCCGTAGGAATGCATGAGCAGAACAGGTGGCGATCGCCGTAAACGTTATCTATGCGGTTGACCGTCGGCCACACTTTACCCTCTTTCAGCCAGGCAGCCGGGAAGGCGCCCTGCTCACGGCTGTAAGGGCGATCCCAGTCAGACAGCATATCATCCTGCGTATGCGGGGCGTTGCGTAGCGGGTTGTTTTCCGCATCGATCTGGCCCGATTCCACCAGTGCGATCTCTTCTCTGATCTTCTGCATCGCTTCGATGAAACGATCCAGCTCCGCTTTCGATTCTGATTCGGTCGGCTCGATCATCAAAGTGCCCGGCACAGGGAAAGACATGGTCGGAGCATGGAAACCAAAATCCATCAAACGCTTGGCGACATCCTCTTCAGAGATGCCAGTGCGCTCTTTCAGCGGGCGCAGGTCGATGATGCACTCGTGTGCGACATGCCCATTACGGCCGCTGTATAGAATCGGGAAGTGCTCGCCGAGCTTTTTAGCCAGATAGTTGGCATTCAGAATCGCTGTCTCGGTAGCTTGTCTCAGGCCTTGCCCACCCATCAGGGCGATATACACCCAACTGATGGACAAAATGCTGGCGCTGCCCCAGGGAGCTGCTGAAACCGCGCCATTTCCGGCATCCGGTCCGGCGATTGTCACAACCGGATGGTTGGCAACATGCGGGATCAGATGCTTCTTGATACCGATCGGTCCCATACCTGGGCCACCGCCACCATGAGGAATGCAGAAAGTCTTGTGCAGGTTCATGTGCGACACGTCGGCACCGATCTCTGCCGGTTGGCTGATAGCCACCTGCGCATTCAGGTTGGCACCATCCATATAGACCTGTCCACCATTGGTATGGATGATCTCGCAGATATCGCGAATACCCTCTTCGAACACGCCGTGCGTAGAAGGATAGGTGATCATCAGGCAAGAGAGGTCCTCTTTGTGCTGTTCCGCTTTCTGGCGCAGGTCATCAATCTCGACGTTGCCTTTGTCGTCACAGCTGACCAGCACCACCTTCATATCAGCAAGAGCCGCTGATGCTGGATTGGTGCCGTGAGCGGAGGTCGGGATCAGGCAGATGTTGCGGTGGCCCTGGCCCTGTGCCTGATGATAGCTGCGGATCGCCAGCAGGCCAGCGTACTCACCCTGAGCACCCGAGTTGGGCTGCATGCAGACCGCATCAAAGCCGGTGATGGCCATCAGCATCTGTTCCAGCTCGGCGATCATCTGCTGATAACCGTGGGTCTGTTCCTGTGGCGCAAAGGGGTGCATATTGCCCAGTTCAGGCCAGGTGACCGGAATCATTTCGGCGGTGGCGTTGAGCTTCATGGTGCATGAGCCCAGTGCGATCATGCTGTGTACCAGTGACAGGTCACGGTTCTCCAGACGCTTCAGATAACGCAGCATCTCGGTTTCACTGTGGTGCGTATTGAACACGGGATGGCTCAGGAAGTTGGATTGGCGCACCAGTGCTTCGGGAATCGAGCTTGAACCCTGAGCAACGATATCCGCATCAATGGCAGCCAGATCAAGTGAGTGATCCGCGCCGATGATGCAGTTCCAGAGGGTTTCGATCTCTTCGCGCCCGGTGCGCTCGTCGCAGGTGATACCGATACGGTCATCGCCGACTTTACGCAGATTGATCCCTTCGACCAGCGCACGGCTGGTGATGACATCGCGCATGTCACCGACACGGATGGTCAGAGTGTCGAACCAGTAGCGGTTGCAGATCTCGACATCGTACTTTTTCAAGCCGGCTGCCAATATATCGGTCAGTCGATGGACACGGTTAGCGATGGTTTTCAGGCCTTCAGGTCCGTGGTAGATGGCATAGAAGGCAGACATGTTGGCCAGCAGAGCCTGAGCAGTACAGATATTGGAGGTCGCTTTCTCACGACGGATATGCTGCTCGCGCGTCTGCATCGCCATGCGCAGGGCGGGCTTGCCGCGTGTATCTACTGAAACGCCGATAATACGTCCAGGTACTGAGCGTTTGTACTCATCGCGGGTGGCAAAGAAGGCAGCGTGAGGGCCACCGAAGCCCATCGGGACACCAAAACGCTGAGCGGAGCCGAATACAACATCGGCACCCAGTTCACCCGGTGGCGTCAGCAGAACAAGGCTCAGAATATCGGCAGCGACACAGAACAGCGCTTTCTTATCATGTGCCTTATCGATCAGGGTCTGGTAGTTGCTGATCTCACCGTGAGTATCGGGGTACTGCACGACAACACCGAAAATATCATGCTGATCAATCAGTTCGGCAACATCGCCGACAATCACGTCATAGCCGAGTGGTTCTGCTCGTGTCTGGATAACGCTGATATTCTGTGGGTGCAGGTTCTCATCCACCAGGAATACATTGGCTTTTTTGGCTTTGGACATGCGTTTGCACAGAGTCATCGCCTCTGCGGCGGCCGTGGCTTCATCCAGCAGCGAAGCGTTAGCCAGGTCCAGAGCGGTCAGATCCATGATCATCTGCTGAAAGTTCAGCAGGCCTTCAAGACGACCCTGAGCGATCTCGGGCTGATAGGGCGTGTAGGCAGTATACCAGCCTGGATTTTCCAGCACGTTGCGCAGAATTACATTTGGAGTGATGGTGTCGGTATAGCCCATGCCGATCATCGAGCGCTTAACCTGATTCAGACTGACCATCTGTTTCAGATAGCTCAGGACCTCGCTTTCGGTACGTGGTTCGGCAAGTGGTATCGGTTGCTTGACCTGGATCGACCCCGGGACTGTTTCCTTGATCAGTGCTTCCAGTGAATCAAGCCCCAGTGCATCAAGCATCGCTTGACGCTCATCATCTGATGGACCGATATGGCGACTGATGAAGTCTGCTTTCTGTTCAAGCGTATTCAGAGAGGACTGATTCTGTGCACTCATCGTTCAGGAATCCTGCGTTTAAAGTTCAGGGAGATTGAGAGTTCAGGCGTAAACTGCTTCTGGCAGCTTGAACTGGCCTGAAAATCGGTAGAGGCTATAATACTGCGTTTGTTTCTTTTTGTACAAAAAAATGATCATTTGTTTCCTATAGGAAACTTTTGTCCTGCCTCTATCACTTACGTGAAAATCGATGGTTATGATACACCTTAGAGCAGATTTTCACTAACGGCTATCGGATCATTCATGCAGACAAAGGTGAGGCTGGCTTAGAGGTGGTGTACAAGCGGGGAAAAGGGGGGAGTCATACAGACTGTCAGCCTCGATGAGCGAAAAGCTCAGGAGGCTGGCAGTTACTGTAAGGGTTCAGCTATTTTTTGCGCCACTGGCCATTGGCATCCTGAATATATTCGCCGGGCGCTGCTCGCTCATGCAGTCGTTGCCCCATTCTCTGCTCGAATATTTCCAGCGTGACGGATGCGCTTTCTGCGCTTGACTGGTAGTGCGCTTTACGTTTGTTGTTGATGTCATCCACCAGGGCTTTGAGATCTGCGTTCGGTGAAGTGGTTACAATGCCCAGATAGCCGTTGAGCTGCTCCCCCACTGCGCCGGATGACTTGGCCTCTTCAAGCGTCATGCTCCAGGCTGGCAGGGCAATCAGCAGGAGTGTCAGCAGGGCTAATGCTCGTTTAATGTGCCTTGTCATACTACCTCCTAGAACAGGTCGCTGTTCTCATTGAACAGATTGTCTATCTCTTTATCCACCTTGATCAGAATCTCATGCTGGATTTTGACATTGAGGTTGATTGTAATGGGCTCCGAAGGCGCTTCAACCTTCACTGTCGGGTTACAGCCGGTCAGAACGACCAGTAGGCCCGGCAGCAGAAGCCAGTGCCATCTGCGTTGTGTACCCATAACCGGATCTCCTTTCATTATCTTATGTAGTGCATGAGTCAAGTAGAACATACTTTAGCTGAACCTATCCCTAACAGCTGATGAAAACTATCTGCGTTGCCGCTATTGCATTAAAAACTACTGGGTGAAGTGCTGGTCGATACGATCCGTGATTCTGCCTGTCAGTTGCAGCGCCTTGAGAAGATCAAGTATGTTCTCCTCAATGCTGATAGTCAGATCAATCGGACGACCATCCTGCCATTCAGGGTTGCGGCCCTGAATTCTGGCAACAAGATTGGCATCGCCAGAGGGCTGATAATCCAAGGTCAGCTGTAACAGGCTGAACTGCATGTCGGTCAGGGCTTCAAAAGCCATTCTTAGCCCGAAGTTTCCTGTCGCCATACTCCCCAGAGCCTCATCAGGCGTATAACGTATTACTCCACCTTCTTCAGTACTGCGCAGAAACCCGCTGCTGATGCTGATCTGATTGTCTTTGATGGTCAGCGGCAGTTGTCCGGTAATGATCCCCTCTCCATAGATCCCTTGTTGGGCATAGAGCTCCAGTACATCCGTCAGTCTGATGCCTTCTATGCCAATCAGGAAGGTGTTTTGCGGATTCAGTGGGTTGATCTCGATGCCCGGCACATCAATTCTGCCGCCCAGCAGGGTGATATAGGAGGGTGTCAGCTTCAGCAATGGCGTTGTATCCGGGCTCATATTGAACTGATAACTGAGTGTGGGGCCACCGACTGGCAGGCCGATATCGATGTAACGGACACTGATCTCACCAATATCTCTGAGCTGACCCTGATCATTGAGCTGAAGCTCAGAGCGCCAGTTGATGCCCTCAATATGTGTCTCTTTCTGGCTCAGTTTCAGGTCGTCCAGCTGTTGTTGACTGGTCAATCTCCAGGTGTTGTTCTGAGTACTGAGTCGACCCTTGGCACTGAAATTACCCTGATGCAAAGTCAGATCAGCGGGTAGCTCCGGTATGAAACGTCTGAACAGTGGATACTGACCCTGTACAGAGAAGGGCGTCAGTTGCCAGTCGATAACCGCTTTTCCGGTTAGATCTGCCGATAGTTCGGCGTTGATCTCCAGCGGCAGTTCCGATGCCTTGATAAGAAGTTTGCTGCTGAGCTGCTGAGTCGCTGTATTGAAGGTGAAGTCGCTGTCAGCAGAGAACTTTGGTAGTTCACGGCCGTCAATGCTCGTGTTTACAGCCGGAAGGGTAATACGCCCCTTAAAAGTGTCATCACTCAGGGGGGCTGGCTGCAATGTGATGGTTACCGGTTCCATCTGCAGTTTATCAATCCCCTCAACTTTCAGGCTGGCTACCTTTATCTGCGTAGAAAGGGCAGAGCGCTGCCAGTCCGTTATTTGGGCTAGCGGACCACTGATCTGCAGGGGTTCCATTAATGAGACTTCCAGATCTGTCATTTTGAGGTCAGTCTGTATGACTTCTCGAATTTGAAAGCGACTGGTAGGAGCCAGATTGATGGTCACATCTCCAGCCTTTAATAGAGCGCTGCCCTGTGTTCTGATGCTCAGTTCGCCCAGATTCTGGTATCGCACTTGAGTATCTGCCAGCATGCCTACCTCAATATCCAGTGCTTGCAGCAGTGTTTCAGGGCCCAGGGGTAGTTGTTGTGGAAAACGTATCTGACTACCCAATGTCAGATCGCTTTTCAGTATATCCAACTCCAGGTTCAGTTCAGGTATCAAGGTGGCTATCCATTGCTTGATCTGTGATGGATCCAGTTGATGGCTGAGACTGAATAACCAGTCTTCTCCAGATGGCTCAAAATGGCCTGTTGCGTGGTAAAGGGTTTCTTCCAGATAGTGCAGCCGGGTAGTCAGTGCCAGATGCCTGTCGAGGGCAAGGTCGACATAGCCAACATGTTGGTTGTCATAACTGACATTCATTCGGGATTGAAACAGGTCTCTTGTAATCTCGACAAAACCGGAGGCTGAGACTCCGGGAGCCTCTTCAGCCAGGTAGTGAATATTCAGTTGGCCGATTATCAGGCGCTCAGAGGGGGCGAAAGCAAAGATGCTGCTCGGCAGCTCTGGTGGCAGTGGAAGAGTATCAAGCTTGCTCAGTTCATCCTCTATACGTTCAGGGATGCTGCTGTCGGCTTCTATGGTCAGATTGGCTTGCGCAACACGAACTTCGCTCAACTCCTGGAGCAGCAGTAGATTCAGTGGATCAAACATGACCTGCACAGGACCCGCTTCTACCTGCATGCGCCTGCCATCCTGCTCCTGAGTGAAGGCGAGATGGCTGATCTCTATCTGATTCCATCGTGGATGGGTCATCGTGAAACGGGTTTCTGAATAACCCTGCTCGGCAAACCAGTGTTCGATGGCATTACGTGCTAGATAAGGCAGGGCAGCATAGGATAGAGCAGCCATCAGTACTGGTAACAGCACCAGTAGTAATATCAGTTTGCGCATAGCTGCCCTCCCTTGTCTGCAATCAATCCCGTTTGCGGACTACATTCAGGCCATCGCGCAGTGTCAGAAAGATGTTTTCCACATCGGGATCCGTAGCAATGCGCTGATTGGTCTCGACCAGAATATCATCTATCTCGGATTCCGGTTGCAGAACTTTTCCAGACCAGAGCACATTATCCAGCACTATCAGGCCGCCAGGGCGGGTCATCTCCTTGACACGTTCATAATAGTTCAGATAGTTGCGTTTATCGGCATCAATGAATGTGAAGTCCAGCAGGATATCCAGTGTCTCAATTGTATCCAGTGCCCGACCGAATATGACCTCTATTTTGTGCCCATGTTCACTGCGATCAAAAAATGTCTGTGCCAGTTCAATGGCACGAGGATTGGTTTCGCAACAGATAAGGCGTCCGTCATCGGGCATGCCTTCGGCAATCGACAGGGCTGAATAGCCGGTAAACATGCCGATTTCAAGCGCAAATTTTGGACGTACCAGCGCTGACAGTATCTTCAGGCTCCGTCCCACAAGTCGGCCGGATAGCTTCTGTGGCCAACCCATATGCTCATGCGTGGCGTTAACCAGCTCCTGCAGTAGCGGGGGCTCCGAGGTGGTGCTGACGAAGGCATAGTCTTCGATACTTTCATCAACCAGATAAGGCGTATTAACCAGCTTCTTTGTCATGGATATCGGCGCATGTTAAGTGAGGTGAGGGCAAATTGTAGCACTAATCAACGCGTTAATTCAGCGTGATAGTGCGGTGCCAATCCAGTATCAGCCCAGAGCAAAACGAGATGCTCTGGATCGACTGGGGTTTGTTCTTGATTTCGAATACAATGCTCGGCCTTGATAAGGAGATGATAATGACTGACACCTTGATGATTTTTCTGCTGACCGGACTGGTATCCATGTCGGCTGCCCTGAGTGCCGGTACTCTTAATAAGTTGCCTGAGGATAAGCGCCCGGATTTTCTGAAAAGGCGCAATGGGCCTGTGACGGTTATCATGATAGGCAACTTTGCTGCTCTGACGTTGATCGGCGCTTTGGCCTTCGGTTTCAGAAAGCTGGACTGGTGGATTCCCCTGACCTGTATTTTTCTGACCTTTCCCGTGATTCATATTCTGATATTCCAGCGTCTGCTGGGTAACCTGCGTACTCTGTTCCTGATGGCGCCGTTGGTGCTGGTGTCTATAGTGGTGCTTTACCTTAACTGGTAAGAGGATGGTGTGCAGTCAGGTGTCGGTGCGTGTTTTTTCGTGCTGGCACTCAGGTTTTCAGAAGCAGGTTTATCAGAAGCAGGCTGATCAGAAGCATTTCTCAGGAAGTTTTCGGTATCTCGATATTCCCAGGGGACTCTTCTGGTTTTGTTTTCTACAAATACGCGTGTAAAACTGTTGCTTTTTGGTATTCGAAAATTCCATGAATAATCAAAATAGAAATTTGATTGTTTTGCGAGTATTCAAGACTAAAAAATGATATATCGTATTTTTTCAATATCAAATTTTGATTTAAATTAAAAATCCAATAATGAAAAAAATGCTATCAGTTATTTTGTAAGCGACAAAACTTTTCACCTTCATCTTTGCTACTCCATTGAAATTGATCAAAAATTACTCTAAAGATGTCAAAACACTGCCGATATACCTATGTAGAAAACAGTTGAATCTATACTGCTCCCTCGGTGATAATTGGTCTGTAACCGAGATTTTATTTGATTGAAAAGTTGGCCTGCAATTTGCGTTGTATTACACAGAGCCTCTTCTAATCGTTTTATAGGTGTGCTCAGAAACTATGCTGACTGGTAATAACATGATCGTAGCGCTCGATATCGGAACCTCAAAGGTGGTATGCCTGGTGGGTGAGCTACGGCCGGACGGCAGCATCGAAATCGTGGGGGTTGGCTCGCATCCTGCTACCGGGATGAAGCGTGGTGTTGTTGTTAATATCGATACGACTGTCGCAGCGATCCAGCGTGCGGTCGAAGAAGCTGAATTGATGGCAGGATGCAAGATTCATTCGGTATCTGCCGGTATCGCCGGTAGCCATATCAGCAGCCTGAACTCGCATGGAATCGTGGCAGTGCGCGATCGGGAAGTATCCGACTATGATCTGGAGCGTGTTATTGATGCTGCTCGTGCAGTGGCGATTCCTGCTGATCAGAAGATCCTTCATATATTGCCGCAGGAGTACATGATCGATAACCAGGAGGGTATCAAGGAGCCTCTGGGTATGTCTGGCGTGCGTCTTGAGGCCAAGGTCCACCTTGTGACCGGTGCAATCAACGCGATCCAGAATATCGATAAGTGTATCCGGCGCTGTGGACTGGAAGTTGATGCGATTGTACTTGAGCAACTGGCGTCCAGCTATTCAGTTCTGACCGAAGATGAAAAAGATCTGGGTGTCTGCATGGTGGACATCGGTGCAGGCACAACAGATATCGCTATTTTTACCGGTGGAGCTATTCGCCATACGGCCGTGATCCCGATTGCCGGAGATCAGGTTACAAACGATATTGCTATGGCGCTGCGCACGCCGACCCAGCATGCCGAGAAGATCAAGATCAAATATGCCTGTGCTCTGGCACAACTGGCTCATCCGGATGAGATGATAAAAGTGGCAAGTGTCGGTGATCGTCCGGCACGTGACCTGTCCCGCCAGTCGCTTGCCGAGGTGGTGGAGCCGCGTTATGAAGAGCTGTTTACTTTGGTGCAGGCAGAGCTGAGGCGTTCCGGCTTTGAGGATCTTGTGGCGGCCGGTATTGTACTGACGGGCGGCACTTCAAAAATGGAAGGAGCTGTTGAGTTGGCAGAAGAGGTGTTTCATATGCCGGTGCGTCTGGCGGTGCCTGATGGCGTTCGAGGTATGGAGAATCTGCTGCATAATCCAGTTTATGCCACGGGCATCGGTCTGCTGCATTATGCACGCCATGCGCAGAGCAGTATCAGTGAGTCAGGTTTGACTGTACCGGAGGCGGCCAAGAATCCGAAACAGCCTTCACGATTCATCATGCCGAATCTGCTGGGTCGGATGAAAACCTGGTTTCAGGGTAATTTTTAATACCTGGCCTATCACGCGGTAATAGATAGGGTAGGCGTAAGACAGTACAAGCGTATAACGAGCGTTTAATCAGTTAGATCAACTCGTCGCAGAGCGGGAAAATCCTGGAGGGATATGACAATGTTTGAGCTGGTTGATAGTCTGCCGCAGAGTGCGGTAATAAAGGTTGTCGGTGTTGGTGGTGGCGGTGGCAATGCGGTTGAGCATATGGTCACGACAGATGTCGAAGGGGTCGAATTCATCTGTGCTAACACCGATGCTCAGGCGCTGGCCAAGTTGGTCACGCGTACGGCGCTGCATATCGGCGGCGGCTTGACGAAGGGGCTGGGTGCCGGAGCGAATCCTGAAGTGGGCCGTCAGGCGGCTATTGAGGATCGCGAACGGATTGCTCAGTGTCTTGCCGGCGCCGATATGGTGTTTATCACTGCGGGCATGGGTGGTGGTACCGGTACCGGTGCTGCGCCTATCGTGGCTGAAGTGGCTAAAGAGATGGGTATATTGACGGTGGCAGTGGTCACCAAGCCTTTCCCATTTGAAGGTCGCAAGCGCATGAAGATCGCGGAAGAGGGGATTCGCGAGCTACAGGAACATGTTGATTCGCTGATCATCATTCCAAATGAAAAGTTGCTGCCTGTGCTGGGTAAGAACTGCAGTCTGCTGGAAGCTTTCAAGACGGCGAATGATGTTCTGAAAGGGGCGGTACAGGGGATTGCCGATCTGATTATTCGTCCGGGCATGATCAACGTCGACTTTGCTGATGTTCGCACTGTGATGTCCGAGATGGGCATGGCGATGATGGGTACAGGTTATGCGCGTGGCGAATCACGTGCGACGATTGCCACCGAGGCAGCCATCAACAGTCCGCTTCTGGAGGATATAGATCTGAAGGGGGCCAGTGGCATTCTGGTAAATATCACGGCAGGACTGGATCTGAGTCTGGGTGAGTTTACCGAGGTTGGTAGCATTGTTGAGGAGTATGCCTCCGAAAGTGCCACGATCGTTGTGGGTACCGTTATTGATCCTGAGATGCATGATGAGATCCGAGTCACGGTTGTGGCGACGGGCTTGTGTAAGGCGGGCTCTGTTTCATCCGTAGAGCCGATGCGTGTTGCCAGTGGCGACGCACGTGGCAGTAGCTTTACCAAGACAGCGGACTTCAGCCAGATGGACCTGCCAACGGTGGTTAGAAACAACCGCCAGCAGGATGATAAGTCAGCTGCGCGAAAAGCTGAGGAAAGGATCGAGCATCAACCAGCTATGAAGCGTACTGGAACGGATGATATGGAGTTTCTCGATATTCCAGCTTTCCTGCGCCGCCAGGCGGACTGAAAAAAGGCCCTGCAAGGGTTTGGATAGACTGTTTTAACCTCCAGGTTAGCCGCCCCACTGTGGGCGGTTTTTTTATGTGGAAGCACTTGAGTGTAGGTGTAAAGTGAATAAAAGTTACTTTTGATATAGTGATGAGTGCTGGAATCAGGTTTTTTAAAAATCTATAATCACCCTCTATCGTTTCATACATGCTATGGAATGCACGTACAGACTGCTCTTGAATAGAACGGTTGTTTAAATTGATAAAGGATTGAGTCATGAATCGATCAGTATTGCTGACCGTTTTTTCATTTTTGTTAACCTCAAGCATATCGTCTGCACTACTGGCAGATGATATTGTATCAGCCCCTTTTGTGCCTGATGATCCCTCATTTACTGAGCAGCATGATCAAGTGCGCATCCAGAAAAGAGATGCATTTCAGCCTCCCTCCGATCGCATTACGCTCGAGTTAATACCACTGCAAGGCGGTACCGATGAGTATGATCCAGAGTCAATAGACCGGGGTCGACCTCACGCGGCATTGATAGGAGAGGGATTTGAGTTGTCACGCAACCCTGTGTATCAGTTTGGTGATCTGAACTGGTTACCAGAAGGCGATCGGTTCAAAGCCGTGTTGGATTTCAGTATTTCAGAGCGAGCTGCTGCTTTCCGTTTAGGTATTGATACGGCCCAAGTTCCGCAGGGTCTTACGTTTTATCTATATAGCCCTACTCACTCTGATTTTTACTATGGGCCATACAGTGCAGATGATCTCACAGAAGACGAGATCTTCTGGTCCCCGGTTATTGAAGGCGAGATGGTTCGGGTAGAACTGTATGCCGAAACTCCAGCCACCCTTGCTGTTGCAGATCTGGGAATCAAGTATGTTTCAGTGCTGCATGACTCAGTCATGAGCAGACAATGGAAACGTCAAAGCGAAGTTGGTAGTGCGCAAGCTTGTAATGTCAACGTGGCCTGTGATTCAAAGGCGCTTGAATTGGCCAGTACTACGGCAAAGTACGTTATTACTGATTTTTTTGGGCGAAGTTATCTTTGCACAGGCGTATTGCTGAATGATACGAGGGGTAGTGGTGAGCCTTGGTTTATCACTGCAGAGCATTGTATTTCTGGCGGTGCCAAGCCCAGTAGTATGCAGTTTTACTGGAATTTCAGAACTCAGACTTGTAATGGTTCAACGGGGGCTTCATTTCGCACTTCGACAGGTGGTGCAACACGGTTGTATCGTAGCACATCCGATGATGTGGCGTTTCTCAAGTTAAACAAGCAACCACCAACAACGGCGCGAGCAGGCTGGAAAGATTCGACTCCAGCGCTGAATATACCGGTTCTGGGCATTCATCATCCAGGGGGGGATTATCAGAAACTCAGCAAAGGGACTCTGGTGGATAGCGTTAACTGGCGATCTTTCAGCTTCAAAGGTACTCATTGGGAAGTTCAGTGGAATAGCGGTGTCACTGAACCAGGTTCCAGTGGTTCTGGGCTATTCAATGCCAGTAATGAGTTGCTGGGAGTGCTAAGTGCAGGGAGAGCAAGCTGTTCAAATCCTATGAGTGTTTATAGTCGTTTTGATCGTCAGATAACATACCTGAAAAAATGGCTGGATCCGGTTGTGATTATCTCCACTCCTGTTTCAACTGGTAGTCGAGTTAAGGTAAAGGGTAAGGTGTCAGTTGGCTCCTCGACACCTGTTTGTGGGCTTGTGCTCATCAACGGTCAGCATGCCTTTACCTGCAATGGATCCGGCAGTTATGAGCTGGATGTGCCGGTTGATGGCAATGGAAAGGTTGCCATCCAGTTTTTTGCTGATGGGCTTGAGCCCTTGAGCAGAACCTTTTCTCCGACCTCAACGACTGTGACGCAGGATTTAACAGTTACTCATGCCAATCGTCATTCACCAGTTGTTTCGGTGAATGAGATATCGGCCCTTGATGGCAATCGTGCCCGTCTCAGGGGGCGGGTGACAAGTGCTCAAGGTGCTCCCATGTGCTCCATGGTACTGGCCAATGGTGCGCATGCCTTTACCTGTCAGGGTGATGGAACGTTTGATCTGAACGTGCCCAGAGCTGCTGATGGCAGCGTAACACTGTTTGGTTTTTCACATGGCTTGTCACCTTCGAGACAGGTCTTCAGTCAGTTCTGATAATCAGCTGTCTAGTGGTGTGCCGTGATCGCAAAAGGCCGGGTCCTTTGTTAAACAAAGAATCCGGCCTTTTTGCTACTTAGTAGTTGTAGGAGTAATCTTCTATAGCTGTAAACCACTTAAGTGATACCAACGAGGCTCTTTAGTATGATCTTCAAGCAATGTCTCGCGTTTGCTGTTGTGTGGATGGCCGGTGTGTCCTGGGCGGCTGAATCACAATATGAATCGGCGCCCTTTATTCCACATCTGGAGAGTAAACAGGAAGCTTTACAGGGTGGGGTGAACGGGGTTGTGAATAGCCTCAAGCGTTCAGAATTTACGCCACCGTCTGCACGCGTTGAGTTGCAATTGTTGCCTGTTGATGAGCCAGATACCAGCTCGTCTGATGATGTAGATCAGCAACAGCTGAAGGCCTACAAGGTAGGGGATGGGTATATCACTGTTGATTTCCCCTATCTTGACTTGGGATCATTGGACTGGTCACCGGTAGCAGACGATAAGTATCGTTCGGTTATTGATGTGAGCATTCCAGGCCAGCCTGCTGCATTTCGTGTCGGATTGAATCCGGACTATTTTCCTGAAGGGGTCGAAATATACCTCTACAGCCCTTTGTTACCCGAGCATTACTACGGTCCCTTTACTGCTGATATGCTTCGTGAGTACCCATCAGATGAGGTTTACTGGTTGCCGGTTATCGAAGGCGGTGTCGCTCGGGTCGAGTTCTATACCGACACTCCGGCACAGTTGGCGTTACAAACACTTGAGATAGACTATGTATCCGTGCTGCATGATTCAGTCATGACTCAGCACTGGAAGCGCTTGAGCGAAGTGGGTAATGCGTCAAGCTGTCATGGTGATGTCAGTTGTGATGCCGATAGTTTGCTGTTGTCTGATACGACAGCCAAATACTTGTTCACTTCCGGTTTCGGTTCAACGTTTCTCTGTACGGGGATGTTACTGAATGATGTGGCGAATAGTCAGGAACCCTGGTTTGCAACAGCTAATCATTGTGTCGGCAGTAACAGCGAAGCTGCATCTATGCAGTTCTACTGGCGTTTCAGAAGTACATCCTGTGGCAGTAACCAGGCAATTACTCCCTTGCAGACCACGGTTGGCGGGGCTGATCTTTTGGCGGCAGACAGTATTCTTGATGTCTCATTCATGCATCTCAACGAGAGGCCGCCTGTGACGGCAAGGGCTGGTTGGACCAGTTCGCCACAGCCGCTGCAAACGTCAATACGCGGTATCCATCACCCCAGGGGCGATCTCCAGAAGCTCAGCACCGGTCGAATTACGGGTACCGATTATTGGGACCGACCAACCTTTCCGGATACACATTGGGTTGTGCGCTGGAGTAAGGGAGTTGTTGAGTCCGGTTCAAGTGGTTCAGGGATATTCAATGGCAGTAACCAACTGGTTGGTATTTTGACAGGTGGATCTTCCAGTTGCTCCCTTTCAACCTTTCCTGATTATTATGGTCGCTTCGACCTTGCATTCCCAGGTCTCAGGGAGTGGTTGGTACCGGATCCGATAGACGCAGACAGGGTGGTTATCACTGGAACCGTCTCGACCATGATGGCGCAACCAATAGCTGTCTGCGCTATGGTGTTGATCAATGGACAGCACATGTTTTCCTGCGATGGTCAGGGAAGTTTTGAACTCGATGTGCCAGTCGATAGTAATGGTGAAATCACCATATTTGCCTTTGCGGATGGCTTCGCGCCGTTCAGTCGCATCATCCAGCCAATTGCCGAGAACATCACCTATCAGATCCCTATGGAGGCTGACTACAGTGTTCCGCCAGCGGTGTCGGTGGAGGGGTTGACTGCACTGGCTGATAATCGGGCACGAATATCCGGCAGGGTCACAACACAACAGGGCGCTTCGCTTTGCTCCATGGTGCTGGTCAATGGCCTGCACATGTTTACCTGTGATGGCGAAGGGCGTTTCGATCTGACGGTTCAGCGTGCAGCGGATGGTTCACTGACGCTGTTCAGTTTTGTGGATGGCTTTGCGCCCTTCAGGCAGGTCTTCAACGATTTCTGATGCTCCGGGGCTTTTTCAGGGAAAGTCCTGCGAGGGAGTGCTGGTGGGTTAACCTTGCGAGTTAACCCTTGAGGGCTGAAGGCTGTTAAAGCCAGAAAAACCAGATTGCGCCAACGGTGGTCAGGCCGGTGACCAGGTTCATGGGCAGGCCCACTTTGAGGAAGTCCGTAAAGTGGTAGCCGCCCGGACCATAGACCATCAGATTGGTTTGATATCCCAGAGGAGAGGCAAAGCTCGCAGATGCTCCCATCATGATGGCAATCACGAATGGCTCTGGTGCATAGCCTGCTGCATTGGTCATTTCCAGGGTGATGGGCAGCATCAGAATCGCTGCGGCATTGTTGGTTATCATCTCCGTCAGCAACGATACCGCCAGGCAGGTCAGCAGTAGCATCAGCAGCATATTGCCATTGCTGAAAGAGACCATATGTTCTGCCAGAAAGCTGGCCAGTCCGGTCTTATAGAGAGCAACACCCAGCGCAAAGGATGCCGCAATGGTGATCAGGACT
Organism: Nitrincola salilacus; assembly: GCF_046271865.1. Taxonomy (NCBI): domain Bacteria; kingdom Pseudomonadati; phylum Pseudomonadota; class Gammaproteobacteria; order Oceanospirillales; family Oceanospirillaceae; genus Nitrincola; species Nitrincola salilacus. The sequence goes on along the minus strand of NZ_CP176580.1, from coordinate 3,250,560 downwards.
GTCAGGTCGAGGCTTTTTTGCATATCACCAGAGCTGCAGCAGCCAGTGAGCAGCATGGCAGCAGCACCCATCAGTGCGGCATTGAGCATACTGGTGACACCGAAGGATGCCAGTGCCACCAGCCCGGCCAGAATCGTCCAGGCGATCCAGGCTTTCTGATGGCGGGGTGTCTGGGCTTCAAGATCATTGATCAGCAGAAAGTCATGTGCATGGCGCTGACGTGTCACAAACGCAGGGCGTGCTTCCAGCAGCAGGGTGTCACCTGCCTGAAGGCGAATACTGCCCAGATTGCCCTTGATGCGTCTGGCACCGCGAGCCACCGCGAGAACAACTGCGCCATAACGATCCCTGAAGCGTGAATCGCGAATGGTCTGTCCGATGCAGTCACAATGTGCGGAGACAACGGCTTCAACCAGGCTGCGTTCAGCTTTGTCTTTGGCGAGTGTCGGTGTGCTGTCATCAGTTGATGCGACGATGCCATGGATGCGTAACAGATCAATGATCGCTTCCGTATCGCCCGCGAATACCAGTCTGTCGCCACCTTTTAACCGCTCCTGTGAAGGTACGGCTGTGACGATATTACCGTCGCGTTCGATCTCAACCAGATACACCCGCTCAAGATCGCGCAGCCCCGCTTCGGCAACTGTTTTCCCGACCAGAGGACCGCCATAGGCAATGGCAACTTCGAGCGTGAATTCACGCAGGTTGCTGAAGGGTTGTTCTTTTTCGCGCTGTGGAAGGGCCTTGGGTAGCCACCAGAGCATGAACAACAGCCCGACCACCGCGACAGTCAGGCCGACACTGGTGATGGAGAAGAGTGACAGGCCCTCATGGCCGCTGAGGCTCTGGAACTGGCCATTGACGATCAAATTGGTGCTGGTGCCGATCAAAGTCAGGGTGCCGCCGAGAATGGCAGCATAGCTCAGAGGCATAAGCAGCAGGTTGACGGGCACGCGAATTTTTTTCGACCAGGAGATAACGGCCGGAATCATCGTCGCAACAACCGGTGTGTTATTCAGAAAGCCGCTGAGCAGCAGAACTGGAAGGCTCAGACGGAACTGAGCTTTTCTGACGGAGTCGGGTTTGCCCAGCAGATACTTGACGACGATATCAATACCGCCTGAGTGGTGGATCCCTGCTGCGACAACAAACATGGATGCGACCGTTATCAACCCAGGATTACTGAAGCCCGAAAGTGCTTCAGCCGGGTTGAGAATGCCGGTCACACTGAGAATGATCAACACGGCCGTCATCACCAGATGAGGGCCGATTCGTGTGAAGATGAGGGTAGCCAGCGCCCCGATAACGAGTGCGGCGCAGAGCAGTGCTTGCCAATCCATGATGTCCTGAATACCGTTTGCTGTATATATTCAGGGAGCAGGATAACCTTATCTATTTATCATATAAAGGAATAAAAAATAATTTGCTTATAACTAACCATCCATTCTCCAGCGCAGTCGATAGAGATCCAGTCGTCGATCCTTCAGATTGGTTACCGAGCCCTCGTTACGAATCACCCGAATACGTGAAAGATCAAGATCGGAGAACATGATCATCTCGGTGTTTGGTGTGGTTTCCGACATGATGGCATCATGTGGGAAGGCGAAATCGGAGGGTGAGAATACCGATGACTGAGCATACTGCACATCAAGGCTTTTTACTGAAGGGAGGTTGCCGACGCTGCCGCAGATCACGACGTAGCACTCGTTCTCGATTGCACGCGCCTGGGCGCAGTGACGAACGCGCAGATATCCGTTCTTGGTATCTGTCCAGAAGGGCACGAAGAGAATATCCATATCCTTGTCGGCCAGTATGCGTGCCAGCTCAGGGAACTCGACATCATAGCAGATCAGAATACCGACACGACCTGCATCCGTTTCGAACACCTCCAGCTCATCACCACCACGTATCACCCAGTCACGTCGCTCATGGGGTGTGATATGCAGCTTGCGTTGCTCTGCCACAGTCCCGTCCCGACGACACAGGTAGGAAACATTGTAGAGGTGCTCACCCTCCATGACTGGCATGGAGCCGGTGATGATGTTGATGTTATAGCTGACGGCCAGATTGGACATATAGGTGCGAATCTGGTCGGTCAGTGTCGCCAGGAAGCGGATCGCTTCGGTCTGGTTTGTCTGATCGGTCAGCCCCATCAGCGGCGCATTGAAAAACTCCGGCAGTACGGCAAAGTCGCTCTGGTAGTTGGTAATGGCGTCAATGAAGTATTCGACCTGCTCCAGCAACTCTTCAACCGAGCTGACTTTACGCATCTGCCACTGCACCGCCCCGACCCGGACCTGCGTCGGGCGGCTGTTTATAACGCTTGTTGACGGCTCAAACAGAATGTTGCTCCACTCCAGCAAGGTGGCGTAGCCCTGGGATTTATCGTCCTCAGGCAGATACAGCCCCAGCAGACGTTTGACCTCAAAATCATTCGCCAGCTGAAAACTCAGGATTGGATCGTAGATCTCACGGCTTCGAACCCGATTGATATACTCACTCGGAGACAGTTCATCAGAGTGCTCGTGATAATTGGGGATGCGCCCGCCAGCCAGAATGGCGCGCAGGTTCAGCTGCCGACAGAGCTCTTTGCGCGCATCGTACATGCGGCGGCCCAGTCGATAACCGCGATAATCGGGGTGGATCAATACATCAAGCCCATAGATGGCATCACCCTCGGGATTATTGAGGATGGTCATCCGCTTGCTGATCAGGTCATCGTAGTTGTGCGGGTTGCTGAACTTGTCATAGCTGACCTGAACCGTGAGGGCAATCCCGATCAATTGCTCGCCATCGAGTATGGCAATCTGCCCTTCGGGAAAATCGTCTATCAGTTTGTGAATGGTGTGTTCGGGCCAGGAGCCACCGATGTCGTTGTAGACTCGGTCCATCAATATTTCCAGCTGGAGATAGTCGCTATGTTCCAGATTCCTGACTATCAGATGCATATCGTCGTGCTGCATGGCGTGCCTCTTATGTCAGATGGCTGTTTCGTTGGTACTGAACAGCATGGGTTTGTTACTTACCGGACAGGTGAAGCCGAGTTCATAGGCTTCAAGCTGCAGACCTTCACGGTTTTTGTTCTGTTTGCCATAATTGGGGTCCCCCAGTAGAGGATGGCCAATCATCTCAAAATGGCGTCTTATCTGGTGAGTGCGTCCGGTTTCAATGCGGATACTAAGCTCGCTGACACCTTTGTCTTTGTCGAACTGCAGGCGCTGGAAGTGTGTCAGTGCAGTCTTGCCATCCAGCGGGAGATCAATGCTGCCTGTTTCTGCTGTTTCGCCGATCACGATGGCTCGATAGCATTTCTTGACTCGGTTTTCTCTGAACTGAGCCGACAAGCTGGCAGCACCCTGGCGATTATGGGCCAGCAACATCAGACCGGAAGTCTCTCTGTCCAGGCGGTGCACCAGAAAAACAGGCTTGTTCAGTTGTTTTTCTGCGATTCTCATCAAGGATAGGTGATCGCCGAAATTATTGCCCTGCGCGACGATTCCGGCGGGTTTGTACCAGACACTACAGGCCTTGTTTTCAAACAAACACTGAACGCCTTCGGGAGGGGTGCGCTGCAACAGTTCGGCGTCGTGGTAAAGCTCAAGGGTATTGCCTTTGCGGACGACGGTGGTGCTGCGGCGCAGGCGTTTACGCTGGCGCTGCACCAGCCACACGGCGCCTTTATTCATGGCATCCTTGATGCGCTGCTTAGACAGCTTGCTCAGTTGAGTCAAAACGGTTGCGGCATCCTGGCCGTCCTCTTCGGCGGTAATGGTATGCTTCAGTGACAACTTCATGACTCTTCCTCTTGGGCCGGTCTTCTGGCCAGCAACAGAAACTCATGATTGCCATCAGCACCTTGAATAGGACTTTCCCGGTAGGCAAAAGGTTCCAGTCCATGGGCTTCGCAGCATTGAATGATTTTGTCCTGCACTTCGTTATAGAGCGAGTTGTCGCGAACAATCCCACCCTTGCCGACCCCTTCGGGGCCTACTTCAAACTGTGGTTTGACCAACGAGATCAATACACCGCCAGGTTTCAGCAGTGGTGGCAATCCAGGCAGAATCAATGTCTGAGAAATGAAGGATACATCCATCACCACCAGATCAAAGCCATTACCCGCGGTGTGCTGAAGTAGTTCGTCCTTATCCAGATTGCGTGCGTTGCTACCTTCATAGCAGATCACTCTGGGATCCTGTCGCAGCTTCTGTGCCAGTTGATCATGGCCGACCTCTATGCCTATCACTCTGGTGGCTCCCTGCTGCAACAGACAGTCAGTGAAACCTCCTGTTGATTGGCCAATATCCAGCGCGATGGCACCTTTTATCGGGATCGGGCAGTATTCGAGTGCATCCAATAGTTTCAGCGCGCCGCGGGAAACAAAATGATCGGCGCCGCCGGGAGTGATATGCAGCTCGGTCTCTTCAGACAGTTTAAGGCCCGGCTTCGTGGTGGTTTTCCAGTGGTTATCGATTCGGTAGCTGACGCGTTCATCGGCAATAATCTGCTGGGCCTGGCTGCGGCTTCGGCACAGCCCGCGCTCGGTCAGTAGAAGGTCAAGACGTTGCATAGTGTTTTCCGGCGAATGAAACAATCACCATTATAGGAGATGTGCAGTGTATGTAATACAGTCTGCCGACTTGTGTCGCCATTTCTGCGACAGTAGGCGGGTTAGTCAAGGAGGTGAGATGGTGTCGTAAAAATAAGCGCCGGCGCTCCATCGAAGAGCCGGCATGGGTGATCAACGCTGCAGTAATGGCTTGTACCCGCCGGGGATACCCTTGCTGACAACTGCAACTGCATCATGGTCATGCAGGCTTTCATGATGCTCAACTCTTACCCAGAAATCCTTATAGCTGGATACGCGGTTAAGGGCCGATTTCAGGCGTCTTGCAGCATCTTCACAGAACATCATATTAGCGCCGTTGAGTCGTGCAAACTCCTGCTCATCTTCGCGTTTGACGGCTGTCTGAACCGGTGTCTGCAGCGCATCTTCAGCTCTGTTGATAAGATCTATAACCGGCAGGGCTGCCACTTCTGCAGGGTCCAGACGGATCCAGATGCGTGCATAGCTTCTCTGGCTGTGCGGAGTTGCCACGCTACCGCGCTCGGAGCGCAACCAGGATTCCACCTGCTCCCGGGGAACCATATCCTGATTGCTGAAATCATCACGAAATGCCTGCTGCAGCAACTGTCGTGACAATGCAGCAGAACAGGGGCAGGTTGAAGAGTAGGGGACGGTCACACCCAGTTCTATCGCGTACTCACCTTTACTCTGTACGACCTGAATAACGGTCGGGTAAGGCTTCCAGCCGCTGAACTCACTCTTCAGCGCAGGGCGCTTCAGTGGATAGTCAAAGCGGAACTGAATAATGGCGGATTCGCTGATCCCTTCGTGGCTTTCACAGATGTTACTCAGCAACTGATGCAGAGAGTTGGCGTCGATCACCTGGTCTGCCGCAAAATCATTCAGCAGCAGATAAAGGCGCGACATGTGAATGCCCTTGACCTCTGGGTTCACTACATCGACATGGATATCAAGGTGTGCAACAACAGGCTGCAGGCGTCCATCTTCCTGTAGCATGTTGACCGGTAGAGAGATCTGACTCATCCCCACCCAGTCGATTGTTTCGCGCGCCAGTGGGCGGGCAGTTGCGGCGATGTCCGGCATCTCCAGTTTCGCATTCATGAGCAGCCTCTTCATCAGCAGTGACGTAGTGATACCGTCATATTATACAATGTCGTGTCATTTCGCTTGTCCCTGTACGCCACCTGCGATCTTTTCGCAGTTGCTCCAACGACTCATTGCAACGTAACTACGCCGACATCTCCTTTATGGATCAGCAGATCAGTGCCGATTTTTAACGGATTCTGACAATCTCCACAGGCTCCCGTGAGTCCGTGCGATTGGAAACCGTGCATTATCGCCTCTTTGCGTCTCATTTTCAAAGATAAGTGTGTTTTAAAGCACCATTATCAATCGGGTTCCTCAATTTCGCTTGATGGGAAGCTGAAGACTCTCCTTGACGCTCTCCATGACAATGTAGCTTTTAGAGTTTTTCACTCCCGGCAGCTTCAGCAGCATATCGCCGAGCAGCTCACGATAGTGGGACATATCCTCAAGTCTTGCTTTGAGCAGATAATCGGCATCGCCCGAAACCAGATGGCACTCCATGATATAGGGCAGATCGGTGACCGCCTTGCTGAAATGCTCGAAAGCGTCAGCAGATTGGTAAGACAGGGCTATTTCGACAAACACCAGCAGGTCATAGCCGAGCCTTTCAGGGTTGATGTTGGCGTGATAGCCGGTGATGAAGTCATCACGCTCCAGACGTTTGACGCGCTCCATGCAAGGTGTGGTCGATAGCCCCACACGATCGGCGAGCTCTGTATAGGAGATGCGGCCCTCCTGTTGCAGGACATTCAATATGTTGCGATCAATACGGTCCAGCTTTCTCGGTGGTGATTTTACAGTCTTGCTACGCATGGAATTTCCTGAATTTTTCTTTATAGCGAAATAATCACCTGATTTGTCTCTGAAATCAAAAAAAATTTCTGTTTAATTTGGCCTAGAATAGACATATATCGCGTTTAAATTTTTCAGTTCCGGAGTGGTCGCTATGCACGTAATGATTCTCGGCAGTGGTGTGGTGGGCGTAACCAGCGCCTGGTATCTGTCACAGGCAGGACACGAGGTAACGGTGATTGACCGTCAGCCAGAGCCGGCACTGGAGACCAGTTTTGCCAATGCGGGGCAGATCTCCCCCGGTTACTCTGCACCCTGGGCTGCGCCTGGCATACCGCTCAAGGCGATCAAGTGGATGATGCAGGATCTTGCGCCGCTGCGCATAAAACCACAGATGGACCCCGTTCAGATGCGCTGGATGGCACAGATGCTGTCAAACTGCACTGAAAAAGCCTATGCGGTGAATAAGTCACGCATGCTCAGAATCGCCGAGTACAGTCGCGATTGCCTGATCGATCTGCGTGCCTCTGTGGGTATCGAATATGATAACCGTGCCAAGGGTCTGATTCAGCTGTTCAGAACTCAGAAGCAGGTGGATGGTGCTGAGCAGGATATGAAAATTCTGCTGGAGTGCGGCGTCAAGTTCGAGCAACTGTCTGTGGAACAGGTGGTGGGCTATGAGCCGGCACTGGGTCATGTTAAAGAAAAGCTCAAAGGCGGATTGCGTCTGCCCGGTGATGAAACAGGCGATTGCTTCCTGTTTACGCAGCGTCTGGCAAAGCTTTGTGAAGAAAACGGCGTCAAATTCCTGTTCAACACCTCGGTTGAGGGGCTGGAATCCGATGGGCGTGATGTCACTGGAATTCGCATTAAGGGCGAGACACTGAAAGCAGATCGCTATCTGCTGGCACTGGGTAGCTTCAGCCCGAAAATGCTCAAGCCACTGGGGTTGGATGTGCCGATCTATCCGGTAAAAGGCTACTCCCTGACGCTGCCCATCGTAGACGAAGATCGCGCGCCGGTGTCCACCGTAATGGATGAAACCTACAAGATCGCTCTGAGCCGACTCGGTGATCGTATTCGTGTGGGTGGTACGGCCGAGCTGACCGGCTATGATCTGTCATTGCCGGAAAGTCGTCGCAAGAATGTCGAATTTGTCGTGAACGATCTGTTTGGTGGCGGTGGCGATATGTCACGCGCTGAGTTCTGGACCGGGCTGCGTCCGATGACGCCAGACGGCACACCGATTGTCGGGGCAACACACTTCCCGAGTCTGTACCTCAATACCGGACATGGCACGCTGGGCTGGACCATGTCGCTGGGCTCGGCAAAACTGGTGACCGATCTGATCAGTAACCGCACACCGGATATCGATCCTGACGGTCTGGGGATTCAGCGTTACCGCAAATAATGGTTTAATCCGGCAGCGGGTGGGAAAGGGTAGTGCTTGCCCATGCCTGCTGCCAATATCATTAAAATTACTGGAGACATCATGTCCAACAAAACGATCATCAGCACTGACAAGGCACCTGCCGCTATCGGCCCTTATTCTCAGGCAGTCAAAGCAGGTAACACGGTTTACATGTCTGGCCAGATTCCGCTGAATCCAGCCACCATGGAGATGGTGACCGAATCATTCGAGGCTCAGGCCGTACAGGTGTTTGACAACCTGAGTGCAGTGGCTGAAGCAGCCGGTGGCTCACTGGCTGATTGTGTGAAGCTGACCATTCTACTGACCGATCTGGCAAACTTTGCCCAGGTCAACGAGATCATGACCCGTTACTTCAACGAGCCCTTCCCGGCGCGCGCTGCCTACGCAGTCAAAGCGCTGCCCAAGGATGCCGATATTGAAGTCGAAGCCGTCATGGTGCTGAACGACTGATCCATTTTTTGTGTAAGGCTGATCGGAAACCATCATGGCAAGACAAGCACGTGCAGTCATAGATCTGGCTGCAATCAAGCATAACTATCGATTGGCAAAGGCCCAGGCACCTGCTGCCAGAGCAGCCGCCATTATCAAGGCGGATGCCTATGGGCATGGTGCTGTTCAGGTAGCAAAGGCGCTGGCTGATGAGGTGCCGGCTTTCGGGGTGGCGGCCATAGAGGAAGCCATTGAGCTCAGAGAGGCTGGCATTACCCAGCCGATACTGCTGCTTGAGGGCTTTTTCGAAGCCTCCGAACTGGATCAGATAGAGTCTTATGGTTTCTGGTCGGCATTGCACACGGATGAGCAGTTGCTGGCACTGGAGAGCAGGCTCTCTGATCCGGCAGCTACGCTGACGCTGAATATCTGGGTCAAGGTTGATAGCGGCATGCATCGGCTGGGTTTTGCGCCCGAGCGGACTGCTGAGGTGGTTGAGCGTCTGCGCAGGCTGAAAGGGGTCAGGGATATCGTCCTGATGACTCATTTTGCCTGCTCAGACGAGCCTGAGCGGCCCGTGACCCGTGAGCAGATCACCTGCTTTGAACGTGTCGCATCGGGTCTGGATCTTCCGGTCAGTCTGTCTAACTCGGCGGGTGTCATGGCCTGGCCTGATGCGCATGGTCAGTGGTTAAGGCCGGGTATCATGCTCTATGGCGCCAATCCGTTTGCCGGTAGTCAGGAGGTGGCAGATCAGCTGCAGCCTGCCATGACTCTGACCTCTCAGATCATTGCCGTGCGCGATGTTTCGGCAGGTGAGGCGGTTGGTTATGGCTGCAGCTATGTGTGTGATCAAGTACGTCGTATCGGTACTGTGGCGATGGGTTATGGCGACGGCTATCCACGCCATGCCCGCAGCGGAACACCGGTTATCGTGCATGGGCAGAGAACCTCTCTGGCCGGGCGTGTGTCGATGGATATGCTGACAATAGATCTGACGGATATTCCACAGGCCAAAGTGGGTGATAAGGTAGAACTGTGGGGTAAACAGCTACCTGTTAGCGAAGTGGCAACCTGGTGCGATACCATCCCCTACACCCTGCTGACCTGCCTGACACGACGGGTCAAGCGTGAATATGTGAATGCCTGAGCTAGTGTGACCGGAGTGGTGGTACCACTCCTTGCAGCTCTAGTGCCAACTGATTGGTACATCCGGTTCGGTTCTTCATACAGTTTGTAGATGTCATGAGCCAGAAACTGCCTTCTGGCAATTGCAGCTGCCAATAATCTGAGCTAAGTTCGTTAAACAATCTGGAACTACCGACTTGCTGTGATGGAGCCCCAACGGGGCGGTAGCGTGTTTTTATACAGTATATTGAGCATACTCGAATTGCTTTAACTGGATAGTGTGGACTATTGTGATAGTGTATGTAAATCAATCTGATACATTGTCATGCTCTGGATATCAGAAATGGCAAAATGAGCATGTTTAGAATATAGAATGTTAAGTGAGAATGGCCGGTTTATGGAGTTTCTGAAGAGGATATTTAGAAGACAGGAACCTGCGCAGTCGAAGATTGAAATACGCGGTGCTGGACGGCTTCTGTGGGACGATCAAGAACAATATTGGATCGGTTCCTATAATGGGGTTCGATTGAGTGTGGCGTATGATGGGTTTTCTGAGCCGCCGGAGGACTTTTCGGACTTTATAGCTAGATCACTATCTCGCCCTGGTTTGGTTGAAGAGATTGTGATGGCAGCTAAGGAGGAGGCTATAACCAGGTACCCCAAAGAGCTGCATCACGAGATTGATAGGTTCGTGGCCAAGGAAATAGTATTTCAAGGGCTCAATTTTATTTTGGTGCAATTCTTCGGGGCTCATGATCATGAGCCATTTTGGTTCTGCGAGCTGCATGGAGATAAAATCTATGTCGGCCGAGACACGTGATCACTTAGCAAGCGCAGTCACAGCGATGACTTTTACGTTGCAGCTTCGCGTCCACTACAAAGCCACGTGTGCTGCGGGTGTTAAGCCTAGGGATTGCTATGAGCCAAGTTGAGATGATAGCTTTGTTTGTCGTGATGACGATTTTGGCGCTCGTTCCGAGCACTAGCGTCGCTTTGGTTGTTGCCCGATCTTCGACAGCCGGATTCTTAAACGGCTGTGCTGTTGCGGCTGGAATCGTAGTCGGTGATCTCGTTTTTGTTCTTCTCGCTGTTCTTGGAATGGCCGTGTTAGCCGAAGCTATGGGCAGCATATTCTTGATTCTAAAGTATTTGGCGGGTGCATACCTAATCTGGTTTGGTATAGGCCTTTTGAGATCGAAGCCTTTATCTCTAGTAGCGGCTTCTGGTCGGTCAGCATCGACATTGTCAGCAAGTTTTTTCTCTGGATTAATCCTCACCCTTGGAGATGTGAAGGCCATATTTTTCTATGCGAGCCTGTTTCCCGCTTTTGTCGATCTGGCCACCATCAATACTTTGGATATAGCAATAATTGTTGTTTTAACCATAGTCGCAGTGGGTGGCGTCAAATTGGGTTATGCATATTCTGCAATGAGAGTCGCATCATTTGCCAGAGGGTTCAAAGCAGAACGGGCAGTTAAAGGGGTCGCTGGTGGTTTTATGGTTGGCGCAGGTGCATACCTAATTGCAAAGCCTTAACAAGGCCAATAACGGCGCAGGGAAATATCATGAAACCCCTTTCTAGCACTGGCACATTGAGAGTAAATTGTACTGGTGTCTGGATGTTGGATTTAAAGAGGATGCCTGTCGGATACGTCGAGAAGATGCGACCGAGAACTTGGCAGCGATCAGACACGTTGCAATGAGCTTCTTGAATAGTGAAAAAACCTTTAAGGCAGGTATACAGCGAAAACGAAAGAAGGCAGCGATGAGCTGGGATACCTGTCGCAAGTCATAGAGACATGCGGGGTTTCATGATATTTCCGTGGATTGGAGCTCGTCGAGCTTGGCACTGTTGAAGCACCATCGCTGGCCCGACTGCGCAAGGACGGTGTTGGAGACGTGATCTTTGGTGGCTTTGTCGTGCGTACGTTCACTGGCGATGGTGGAATGGACATCGACACCCACTACGATACAGGCTTTACCGCCTGCCCAGAGGCCGAGAGAGTCATCGCTCTGTTTACCGAAGCCCACACTCACCGTCGCAAGACGTACGAGCGCGACGTGATCGAAGAGATGGGTCGAGATTATCAAGGTTATCTACGCCGTACCGGGCGGCTATGAATGCGCTCCAATGCGTCCAAGGAATAGTCTGGTACGTTTAAGGAGCTGGAACAAAAACGCCAGAAGCTCAAACGTCTGATTCACCATCACCTCAGTGAGCACCAGAAAGGCAAATATGGCAAGCGCCACCAGACACCCGGTAAACCTAAAGCTAAACACCTCATTCCGGCCAGTGAGTTCCAGTTCGATTCAGTGATGATGACGTGCATGTGTCCAGCGGGTGAGCAGATACCTCATCGAGGTATCAGAATCAATGAGCACGGCCAACCTACACCGACTGGATAAAACACCGTGTGGATAGCCCGAAGGGTAAGCAGATTTATAGTCACCGCATGTCTGAGGTGAAACTGTATTCGGCAACATTGGGACCAACAAAAGGTTAAACCGCTTTAGCTTGCGCGGCAAAAGCAAGGTTCAGGGCCAGTGGCAGTTATACTGCTTAGTGCACAATGTTGAAAAACTGGTGAAATACGGTCAGCTAAGTAGTTGAAGTAAAGAAGGCGGATTAGATTAGTTTTTCTACAGTAACCGTTCATTCTAAGGCGTCATTGACATTGTGACGACTGTAACCGGCAATGCCTCATATCAACGGACGATTGAGCATTTAGGATTTTTTCCTATATACACCCAGATAGTCAGGCGATAAGGTTATATCAGACAGAGGGGCCAGGGACGGCCGAACTCTCAAGACGAGAGCCTCTGTCCCTTTTCAGGACGAGACGAGCGCTGCAGGGATGCAGCGGAACCGTCAATCCGTGATGCGCTCTACCGCTCGGTACAGGTCCGACCGCAGTGGCTGCTCCGCGAACCGCTGCTTCCACACACGTGGTGTCAACTCCAGTACACGGCTGGCCGGATGCTCATTTACCCGCAGCAGTACGTCAGTCAAATAGGTATAGGGGTCGATTCCGTGCAGTTTACAGGTGCTGATCAGGCTCTGGATAATACCCACATGTTCGGCACCCAGCTCCGTCCAACAGAACAACCAGGCTTTACGCCCCATTGGGATCGGACGCAGGGTTCGCTCCAGATGATTGGTATCCAGCGGCACCTCCGGATCCTCCAGGAATACCCGTAGCTCTGTCTTCCGTTTCAGCACGTAATGAACCGCTTGCAGCAACGGATTCTTCGGCGTCAGATCGTTGCGTTGTAACTGGCGCTCACACCACTCGAAGAAGGTGTCCACCACGGGTTTGCTGCACGCCAGTCGATACAGATGTTTCTTCTCACTGCTCAGGCCTTGTGACCGGATCTGCTCCTCGATTCGGTACAGTTCAGCGATATGATCCAGCGCCTGGCGTACCGCCGCTGGCTCGTCCTGCTCCGCCTCAAGGAACTGACGACGGCTGTGTACCCAGCACTGAGCATGGGTGATCCCAGCATTCTGTTCAGCATAGCAGGCATAAGCCGCATAGCCGTCGCTGATCAGTGTGCCGGTGAACTGTTTCTTCAGGACGGCCTCGATATGCTGTCGTCCCCGACTGGCGGAGAAGGTGAACACCACTTCGTCCTGATCACCATACAATGGCCAGAACCAGCTCTGCTTCAATTTGCCTTTCGCGGCCTTGCCCGCTTTGATCGGGGTTTCATCCATCGCCAACACCTGGCTGCGCAGCACATTGATCAGTTGGGCATCCACGATTGGCCGCAGAAGTTCGATGGCGCGTTTGACCAACGTGGTCAGGGTCGCCCGGCTCAGCGTGATACCAGCCTGAGTGATACGTTGGTGCTGACGGTGCAACGGCAGGTGATACAGGAACTTGTCGACCAGCAGACCTGACAGCAGACTGACATCTGCCAGGCTACGATCCAGCACATTGCTCGGAGCCGGGCTGGGCAGTGGCTGATCAGCGCCCTTGCGTTTGACCACCGGGCGGTTGTACTGCAGCACCACATAGCTCGCCGGACGCTGGGCCAGTCGGAAGGTGCTTTTGGTGCCGATGATCTCGAACTGCTCCGCGTCAGCACTCTCCAGTTCTGGTGCGGGTAGTTCGATCACTTCAACCGGCACCTCGCTATTAAAGCGCAGGCCAGTGTCGTTGACGCAGTCGTCGGGACGTTGTTTGAGTGCTGTGCCACGCTGGTAGGTGATCGTGACCTGTTCGCCTTCTGGCTCCGTCAGCGGAGGCACTTCGCCCAGCAGGCTGGGCTGATGAGGATTGTCGACCGGACGCTTCTCCGATGTCTCGCCGAACAGCTGCTTCTCGAACCAGGCAACCCGACGTTTCAAAGCCGCGTTTTCATCACGCAGTACACCGTTCTCGGCGTTCAGGCGTGCCAGCTCTGCGACCGTCAGGTCGTCATCGGAGCAAGTTGTTTGAAGGGGTGTCGACATCATTTTCATGGCGGTGGATTATACCAGAACCGGTCTTACATCGGGTGTTGATAGCGTTTGTATTGACGGGTTTTTTGCACTTCAACGCCATCCAGAATCAGTTGCAGGTCGGTCCAGCTCAAGGCACGTTGTCCGCTCGATGAGGGGCTCACGCGGAACTGCCCCTGTTCCAGCCGCTTGCTCCATAGGCAATAGCCGGACGGTTCAAAATAGAGCACCTTCATATGGGTCTTACGCCGATTAACGAAGACGAAATACTGACCACTGAGCGGGTTGAGATCAAGCTGGTTCTTCACCAGTGCGCTCAGCCCCTGAAACGATTTGCGCATATCGGTCGGTTGGGTGCAGAGCCAGATCCGAGCCAGATTGCCGGGCGCGAACATCAGGGGCGACTCAGGCGTAGTTCGATGCCCTCGCCCAGGCTGAGTACGATCGACCAGCCACTCCCTGGGCTACTGGCTGACAAGGTACCGAGGTCAATGAAGGTCGCGTCTTCTGGTCTCTGGTATTGAGGGGCTGGAAGCCGCTCAGCTGCCAGCCGTTTGCGCCAGTTGCAGAAGCTGGCATAGCCTACGGCCATCTCTTCACAAAAGCGGGAGGCAGACAGGCCACTATCATGCCACTGATCGATAATGACTTGCCACTGTTGTGGGGTACGGCGGGTGTACTGCTTCATGTGATGGTCTCCTGAAAGATGAAGAGACCAGCTTAGCGCGCGACATATGGGATGGGCAGAACGCCTTAGAATGAACGGTTACTTTCTACAGGCTCGTTATACGTCAAAGAGGTGATATCGTGAACTTCCTCAAAATCGTCGCCACCACTTTCCTCGCGGTCTCATTCTTCGCTAGCGCAGCAAGCGAAAGCCACTCGCAGATTGGACAGCTTTCTAGTTCAATCCGATCGATGCTGGAACAGGAATACGACAAGTTCGTCATCGTTGAAATTCCGAAAACTAGAAACTATTTCCAGTATGCTGCAGAAGACAATGGTGCATATATCTTTGATGTACCCGTAATGTCACTTACGCCTGACCAGAATCAAAGAGCAGTGGTGTTTTTTTCTTCCCGAGGGATTGGGGTAACGTCTGTCAAGGCGACCAACTTCGAGACAATGGAGTCATTCACGTTAGAATCCTACCAAAAGCTTTACAAGGGGGATGACGCAAAAGGTGGCGCCTCAATGGGTATCAATTTCATGATTGAAGTACTTCAGTACACTGATGAGATCACGATTATTGAGGGGTGGCAATGACGTATCAAGGCGGTCAACGGCGAGTCGGCTGTGCTGGCATACGCCCATATATGGGCACGGTGTATTTTTTTTCTTACCCGGAGACAATATCGGAACCGGTGTTTCCACGCGTGCGAGTGCGGTGTCGCTGAACTGGATTATCCTCGATGTCATGCGAGATGAGCGGCAGCTTCGCATGTATATGCTTGGGCTGACTGCCGGTTTTATCCGGCAGTCAGCAAGGCAAAGTGTCAACTCTGCATTGTTGCAGTGATTGCTTCGCGCAGTGCCATGCCTACACCGCTGGCTGACTGTGGGTTCTGGCCGGTAATCAGGCGACCATCAACCACCACATGAGCTGTCCAGTTTGGCGCAGGCTGGTGGTGGGCTCCACGTTGCTCTAGCGTGCTAGCAAGCAAGAAGGGCACTGTATTTTCATGATTGACTTCTCGTTCTTCATCATCGGTAAAGGCAGAAACCTGCTTACCCTCAACCAGATAACTTCCATCACTTAGTTTGACGTTCACCAAAGCCGACGGACCGTGGCAAACGGCACTAACCAGACCACCGGCTTCATAGATGTCACGCGTAACCTGCTGCACGGCGGGGCTATCAGGGAAGTCCCACATGGTGCCGTGACCACCGGCAAAGAAAATCCCGCTGTATCGGTTGGCGTCTATGTCGGCCAAACGATGGGTCTGACGTATCGCCGCTCGGAATTTGTCATCATTCCAGTAACGGGCATTGACTGGATCATTCATATCCAGTCCGTCCACTGGTGGTTCGCCTCCTGCAATTGAGGCAAATTCCACAGCTATGTCAGCTTTGTCCAGTTCCTCCAACGGGTGAGTCACTTCAGACAGATAATAGCCGGTTGGCTCGCCGGAAGCCCCCTTGGTGGCGTGGCTGGTCAATACAAAAAGAATGGGTTTCAGAGTTGTGTTCATCGTTTATTCCTCACTGTTGTAGACGAGGAGCAGTTTATTCATGCCTCCTTTAAAGATAAACTACCGATCCTGACAGGTATTTGTTCGTAGGAGGTTAAAGTGGCACGTCGATTCGATCATCTGCCTGACGTAGAGGCGTTTCTCATGGTCGTGGAGCAAGGCTCGTTTAGCGCGGCAGCGGTGGCGCTATCAACTACGCCTTCAGTGTTGAGTCGGGCGGTCACGCGGCTCGAGACTCGCCTGGGTTGCCAATTGGTTCGCCGTACTACACGCCGCTTACGTCTGACCGACGCAGGCCAGCAATACCTGGAGCAGACGCGTATCGCTTTTGGTGTGATTGATGACGCCGAACGTGACATTCAGGGCCAGGAAGGCAACTTGGTTGGCCGGGTTCGACTAAGCGTACCAACTACCTATGGCCATTACCGACTGCCTCGATTGTTGCAGTTATTTTGTGAGGCCCATCCAGATGTTCAGGTGGAATTGAATATCGCTAATCGCAACGTCGACCTGAATGCCGAAGGATTTGATCTGGCTATTCGCCTCGGTCCGCTACCGGACAGCGGACTGGTGGGCCGTAAGCTGGAAGACGCTCCCCTGTGCCTGGTGGCTTCGCCGACGTACCTGAAACGTGCTGGCTTCCCGGCAAACCGTCACGCACTGAGTGATCATCAATGCTTGAGCTTTCTGATGCCCAGTACTGGCCGGGTCTCACCCTGGCTACTGCGCGATGGTGACAAGGAAGTGGATTGGCCGCCGCAGAGTCAGATTCAAGTAACTGACGATGTGCTGGGCGTCGTTTCGATGGCCGAACAGGGTTTCGGTATCTGCCAGACATTCGAGTTTATTGCGCAGAAATATCTGGAACAAGGTTCTCTGGTGGAAGTGCTGCCAGAGTTGCGCGGGCGCTCGCGATTGTTTTCACTCTTATATGCGCCGCATCGACGACGCTCAGCCATCTCTCGGGCCTTGATTGATAGCTTGGTCGCTGCGACTGAGGTGCCTGAGTAATTCCGATACTGCTGTTGGTGTTATTGTTTATTGGCCAGTTGAAGCCGGTCTCGTAGAAAGTCGGTAAAGGCCGAGATACGGTTCGATAAGGTGGTATTGCGGTAATACACTGCCTGCACTAACTCTCTGTCATTAGGCGACAACACACTGCCCGGCAGAACTTCGATCAGGCTTCCTTGCTGCATTTCCTTGTTAATCATAAAGCCTGACAGTAGCGCAATGCCGTTACCAGCCAGGCACAAGTGCTTTAACACCTCACCACTGCTGGAATGCATGGCTGATCCCGGTGGAATAGTAAATACCTCACCGCTACTGAGGGCCCAGCTGTTCAGTGTGGTCGGCGGAGTAAATGCCAGCCAGCGCTGGTCAGCCAGGTCTGCCACGCACTGCGGTATGTTGCTCTGCGCCAGATAAGCCGGGCTGGCAACCAAGTGCAGCTTACTTCGCCCCAATAGTTTTGCATGCAGGTTTGAATCGGCCAGTCGACCAATGCGGATCGCGACATCTGTTCTTTTCTCAATTAAATCAATTATATTTTCACTGCCAATCAACTCGGGCTCAATCAGTGGATATTGCTGACGGAATTCTGCCATCAGTGGCACCAGTTGATGCAAAATGAAGGGTGTGGCGGCATCGATACGTAAACGGCCGGATGGGGTACCTTTGGCCAGCCGCAATTGCTCTTCTGCACTACTGATACTGTCCAGCCCGCCGCGGATACGCTGCACAAACAGTGCGCCTTCTTCCGTTAAGGTGACGCGTCTGGTGGTGCGGTTGAATAAACTGCACTGCAGCTCCGTTTCCAGTCGTTGGATAGCCCGCGAGGCCTTGGCAACCTGAATATTCAACGCTATTGCGGCCGCTGAAAATCCGCCGCTGTCAGCCACCGCCAGTAGAATTTCCAGCTCTTCTGTCTTTGATATTATAGTCATAATTGAGAAAGTAAATTGCTATTTATGGCATTTTTAACAATAGTAGCAAGCAGCATAATGCAGCGCAAATCAATATCACGGAGTTTGCATTATGCCACTAGCACTGTGGGCGCTAACGTTAAGCGCCTTTGCCATTGGTACCACCGAATTTGTTATTGTCGGCTTGGTACCTACTATTGCTCACGATCTGGGCGTTTCTTTACCCTCGGCTGGCCTGCTGGTCAGCTTATATGCACTGGGTGTGGCCATCGGCGCGCCAGTATTAACGGCACTTACCGGACGCTGGCCGCGCAAAGCCTTGCTGCTCAGTTTAATGGCACTGTTTATTGGCGGTAACCTGCTGGCCTGGCTGGCGCCGGGTTATCAATCACTGATTATTGCCCGCATTATTACCGGTTTAGCCCATGGGGTATTTTTCTCGGTTGGTTCCACCATTGCCACCAGTCTAGTCAGTAAAGATAAGGAAGCCAGTGCTATCGCTTTGATGTTCAGCGGTTTAACGGTAGCGTTGGTTACTGGTGTGCCACTGGGTACCTGGATAGGCCAGCTATTTGGCTGGCGGGCAACGTTTTTAATTGTCGCACTGCTCGGTGTTATAGCGCTGCTTGGCAGTGCCCTGCTGCTACCGGCCAAACTCAAACAAACAGCACCCGCTAGGCTAAGCCAGCAACTAAAAGTGCTGACCCAACCACGTTTACTGCTGGTATACGCCATGACAGCAGTGGGTTATGGCGGCACCTTTGTAGCCTTTACCTATCTGGCACCTATTTTAGAGCAGGTAAGCGGTTTTGCCCCCAACGCCATCGGCCTGATTATGTTGGTATACGGTGTGTCGGTAGCGGTGGGTAACATTTGGGGTGGAAAGCTGGCCGACAAACTCGGCCCAGTAAAAGCGTTACAAATTATCTTTGCTGCGCTGGCATTGGTACTGTTTGTCTTTAGCTTTACCGCCGGGAACTCCATTACTGCGGTGCTCACCGTGCTGGTATGGGGCGCCTTTGCTTTTGGCAACGTGCCTGGTCTGCAGGTCTACGTGGTTCAATTGGCCGAAAAATACACGCCGGATGCGGTAGATGTTGCCTCTGGCCTGAATATTGCCGCCTTTAACGTCGGTATTGCTATAGGCGCCGTTGTCGGTGGCGCTGTGGTTGACAACATGCGTCTGACGGACACCGCCTGGATTGGCGCTGTAATTGTCGTGCTGGCTCTGCTGCTGACCCGCTGGTCCGGTGCGTTGGATAAGCAGGCTGCACCACATAACGCTGTGCAAACAGCCTGAGCATATTTAGCCCTTAGTCTGATGTGTGTCTTACGGCCTGCAGATGCAGGCCATTGAGGCTGAAGGTACGCAGGGTCGCCCAACTGAATTGATCATCTGGTAATAAATCTTTTTGCATTACTGGTATCGTAACTTTGCTCTGCGCTATCGCGTCTGATATATTTTCGTTGTTATTTCTACCATGAAGGAGAATGTGATGATTGTAGTAACTACCCACCCGGTAAAGGCCGCGGCGTAGCTGAAACTGTTACCTTTTTCGCTTTAACCTGCCTTTGCCCGGTGTTTGTCGACCGGGATCTCTGAAAATCATTTAATTCGGTTTTTGTAAGCCGTTTACCAGAGCTCCTAACCATTTTTTACTGTGCGTGCAGTGTATTGCTGTGCGTAAAAGGAAATGAGATGAACTTACCCTCAACATTACAGCAACTTGGGTGGCAGGCGTTTTTTCAACAACAACTTAATCTTCAGGAATTTGAACACTGCGTTATTGCCCGTGTAATAGCGAATCATCGTAGCGGCTATGAGCTGGCGACAGAGCAAGGGCTGCGCAGCATAGCTATTCATCCTGCACTGCCCCAGATGGTCATTGGTGACTGGCTGCTGCTGGATGACCATGGACGCTTTGTGCGCTTATTGTCGCGAAAATCATTGTTTAAACGTAAAGCAGCTGGCAGCCAGCTGGCTGAGCAGTTAATTGCCGCCAATGTCGATACACTGCTGATTGTCTGCTCGTTGAACCATGATTTTAATTTAAGCCGGATAGAACGTTACCTGGCGTTGGCGCATGACAGCGGGGCAGAGCCGTTGCTGGTACTAACCAAAAAAGACCTGTGTCCAGATGCCGAAAGGTTACAGCAAAGGGTGCAGCAGTTAGATCCTTTGTTAGTGGTCGCAGCGGTTAATGCACTCGATAGTGATAGCTGTGACGAGCTTCGTCACTGGTACAAAGCCGGTAGCACTCTGGCCGTGGTGGGCTCGTCTGGCGTCGGCAAGTCTACTCTGGTCAATACGCTGACAGGCAACACTGAGCAGAAAACGGCAGCTATCCGTGATGATGACAGCAAAGGCAGGCACACAACCACGGCGCGCTCTATGCATTTTACTGAGGATGGCACTGTGCTGATTGATACACCGGGTATGCGCGAATTGCAGCTGACCGAGTGTGACGATGGCATTCGCCGTACCTTTTCTGACATTGACGAGCTGGCTACACAGTGCCGCTTTAGTGACTGTCAGCACAAAGCGGAACCGGGCTGTGCGGTGCGGCAGGCAATTGATGAAGGTACACTTGATGCACGACGATTAACTAATTTTCAGAAACTTAATGCTGAACAGGCTAGGAACACGGCATCGCTGCAGGAGCGACGTGCGGGGGAACGACAATTTAGCAAGATGGTGAAGGCAGTGGTGTCTACCAAGGCGAGGAGGAAATAGAGTAACTCTGATAAAGCCGCCCACAAGCGGCTTTATCAATCTAGGTTAAAGCTAATAAATGTCAGGGGCAAAGGGCAATACTTGACCCTGGGGATTTCGCAAATTTTAAAGGATTGGCTTTTATTGTCAGTTGTGCGGGATATAAAACAGATCTTGGTAAAACAAGGCGCTTATAACAAAACCCAGCATGAACGAATCCTTGCGATGTGCTGGATGCACAAATGAAATTACCCACCGATGTGGGTTGAGTTGTGTGTCTTGATCACACTGTTAATCAAGAATACGTTGCAACAGCTTCTTTACGGTTTCCGGCTCAAAGGGCTTGTCGACCAGTGCGTTCACACCACTTTGATTGATGTTGCTCAGGTGTGTCTCATTGGCCTCTGAGGTCACCATCAGGATCGGGATATGGGCGTGGTAGGCGGAGTTGCGTATGAACTCCGTCAACTGCAGGCCGTTCACTTCCGGCATATTGTAGTCTGTCACGACCAGATCTATGGTTTCCCGCTCCAGTATCTTGATCGCCTCTGAGCCATCATTGGTTTCGGTCATTAGGCGTATACCGAGATTGCCCAACACCTTTTGAATCATCTTGCGGGCCATGCGGCTGTCATCAACCACCAGTACGCGCAGATTATCCACATTGTAGTTTTCCAGCTCCAGCTCATCCGGTGACAGCAGATCCAGTGTGGCATTGATGGCAGCGCCAAGGTGTTGTCGGGTAAAAGGCTTGGGCAGGATCGCAACGGCGCCGGATTGTTTGAATACTTCCAGATGCCAGCGGCGGTTCTCGCTGGAAACCAGCATGAAGGGCAGGTCGGCCAGCTTGGGCTGCTGGCGTATCGACTTGAGCAGCTCTTCAGCTGAGCCGTCCGGCAGGTGAAGTGAGCTGATGATCAGGTCTGGGCGGACCTTGTTGATCTGCGCTATCGCTTCCTTGATGCTTTCAGCCGTATCAATCGCCATCACCTCCTCTTCCTGCAGCAGTTGCACGATAATTTTGCGCTGAACCTGAGAGGGTTCGACGAGCAGGATATGTAGATTGGAGGCTGAAATCTGTTGCATGCATCTATCTCGTTGTTGTTTTTATTGCTGAAATCAGTATAGCGCCTTTGTCAGCTTGCTTGTACCGCTTCCAAGAGCTGGTTCATGCGGTAACCCAGAGTATTTCTGCATCCTCCTTGCTCAGTGAGACGAGTGCATGCCCCATTTCGCAGTCATAATAGGCGCTGTCACCCTCATCAAGTTCCACAGGAGCATAAAACTCAGTATAGAGCACGATTCGCCCGCTCAGTACATAGAGAAACTCTTCGCCGCCATGTCTGACCCAGCCGTTATAATCGCTGAAGTCACGAGCTCTGACGACGGTTTTATAAGGGATCATCTTCTTTCCGGTCAATTGAGTGGCCAGAATTTCATGTTCATAAGTGGGGGTAGGATGAGGCTCGCCCTCACCCTTGCGCGTAATATCTCGTCGTCCTCCTCCGGGTAAGGCTTTGCTCGGTTGAGAAAAGAGTTGAGGAATATCGATACCCAGGCCTTTGACGAGCTTGCTCACCGCTGTAAAGGTGGGTGAGATCTGCTCATTTTCGATCTTGGAGAGAGTGGACCGAGCGAGTCCTGTGCGTTTGCTGGCCTCTTCAAGTGTCAGATTCTGACTGAGGCGAATCTGTCGCACACGCTGACCCAGCTGAAGTGGTTCAACCATGACTTCAGCTTTCTTGCTGCCATCTGCCTCGGATCCGGATTTTTCGACCCGTAAAAGATGGGGCTGGTCAGGCATCAGTGTGCTCCTTTGAATTGTTGGTGCAAGATATTGGTACTCAGAATACTACATGCAATCATCGGGGTGAACAAAGCCTCCCCGGCTTTCGTTAGGTTGAGGCCGGTATACAGACGCTCAGAGAATGACCAAGGTCGTATCAGGATTGTTAAATTTGCATCCGAGGCGTTTGCAATCAGCTGTTTTGCTGCTTATACTGCGCGCCTGTCTGAAGCCGATGCGTTTCAAGGCAGGGCGGAAGCCACGTTATGGTGGTTCTGCCGGTCCTCTCGCAATGATACACCGTGAACCTGGTCAGGCCCGGAAGGGAGCAGCCACAGCGGTCGACTCGTGTGCCGGGATGTGGCTGGTGGAGCCACCCCCATCTCCAGATTTTTCCCAATATTCAGTATTTCGTAAATTTCCGTAAATTTGTTCGCATTTTCTAAAGTTTTATCCCTGTTTCCGATGGTTCTTATTGTTGGAAAATGATAATATTCGCGCACTTTTTCAGTGGGCGAAATGGCCACATTTTGCCCGTCCTGTAACACACTTTGTGATAGGCAGATGAATAAAAAAATAAGCTTCACAATTCTCACTGGGCTCTTGCTGCTCGGCATGAGTGTGCCCGCTTTTGCGGCCGCTGGCCCGATTGATCTTACCTCTTCTGTACCAGGCATGATTGCCTTGGTTGTCTTTGTTTTTGCCTATGTTCTCGTCATGGGCGAAGAAAAACTGCATCTCCGTAAATCCAAGCCTGTGCTGGTGGCTGCCGGTATCATCTGGGCGCTTGTTGGCTGGGTGTATGTGCAGCAGGGGATGACCGGACTCCCGGAAGAGGCCTTCAGGCATACGTTGCTTGAGTACTCCGAACTG
Organism: Nitrincola salilacus; assembly: GCF_046271865.1. Taxonomy (NCBI): domain Bacteria; kingdom Pseudomonadati; phylum Pseudomonadota; class Gammaproteobacteria; order Oceanospirillales; family Oceanospirillaceae; genus Nitrincola; species Nitrincola salilacus. Next base: position 3,227,178 of record NZ_CP176580.1, on the reverse strand, counting down.
ATGCTTTTCCTGCTGGTCGCGATGACCTATATCAATGCCCTGGAAGAGCGTCGTGTATTTGATGCACTCAGAGCCTGGATGGTGCAGCGTGGTTTCAGTTACCGCACACTCTTCTGGATGACTGGCTTTCTCGCATTCTTTATCTCACCTATCGCAGATAACCTGACAACAGCGTTGCTGATGTGCGCAGTGGTAATGAAGGTGGCAGAAGGCGATAAGCGCTTTGTTAATCTTTGCTGTATCAATATTGTTATTGCGGCCAATGCCGGTGGTGCGTTCAGCCCTTTCGGCGATATCACGACGCTGATGGTCTGGCAGGCGGGGCTGGTGCGCTTTGATGAGTTCTTTGCACTGTTTATTCCTGCACTGGTCAATTATGGCTTACCGGCCGCCATCATGAGTTTCTTCGTCGAAAACCGTAAGCCTGAACCTTCTGATGAGGTTGTGGAGCTCAAGCGTGGGGCGCGGCGTATTCTGGCGCTCTTCCTGCTGACCATCGCAACGGCTGTTGCCTGCCATACGCTGCTGCACCTGCCACCGGTTCTGGGTATGATGGCCGGTTTGGGTTATCTGCAGTTCTTCGGTTATTTCCTGCGCATGACATTGCCTGGTTCGCTGGCTAAAAAGCGTACTCAGGCCGAGCTGGCGGGAGATAAGGAGCGAATGAAGCGTCTGGGTAGTGTGGTGCCATTCGATGTCTTCAGTCGTGTTGCGCGAGCAGAGTGGGACACGCTGTTGTTCTTCTACGGCATCATCATGTGCGTTGGTGGTCTGGGCTTTATGGGTTATCTGGCAATGATGTCGGATATTCTCTTTACTCAATGGGACCCTACTTACGCCAATATTGTGTTGGGTCTGGTGTCTGCCGTGATTGATAACATTCCGGTGATGTTTGCAGTGTTGACCATGGAGCCGGATATGTCACATGGTCACTGGCTGTTGATTACACTGACAGCGGGTGTCGGCGGTAGCCTGTTGTCGGTTGGTTCGGCCGCAGGTGTCGCGCTGATGGGGCAGGCTCGAGGCGTCTATACTTTCTTCGGACACCTGAAGTGGGCACCGGTGATCATGCTTGGATATATTGCCAGTGTGTTGGTGCATCTGTGGTTGAATAAAGCGATGTTCAGTGTCTACTGAGCAGCGTTTAGCCCTGCTCGAAGTGAGAGACTGAGTGGCGACGTGAAGCTGGAACCGTGTTAGGATAACCGCTTTCAGAAACATCGGTTTCAAGGGTTGATACACGGATAATGAGCTATCAGGTACTGGCGCGCAAATGGCGTCCAAGACGCTTCACCGAGATGGTTGGGCAGGAACATGTGCTCAAGGCGCTGGTCAATGCGCTGGATGATGGTCGTCTGCACCATGCTTACCTGTTTACAGGGACGCGTGGTGTCGGCAAAACCTCAATTGCCCGCCTGTTTGCCAAGTCGCTCAACTGTGAAGTGGGTATCTCCTCAGAGCCCTGTGGCAAATGTACCGCTTGCCTTGAAATAGCCGAGGGTCGCTTTGTCGATCTGATTGAGGTCGATGCGGCCTCTCGTACCAAGGTGGAAGATACCCGCGAGCTGCTCGAAAATGTTCAATATGCACCCACCCATGGTCGATTCAAGATATACCTGATCGACGAGGTGCATATGCTTTCAGGGCACTCCTTCAATGCCCTGCTGAAAACACTCGAAGAACCACCTCCGCATATCAAGTTTCTGCTGGCGACTACCGATCCGCAGAAACTGCCTGTGACGATTCTGTCGCGCTGTCTGCAGTTCAATCTGAAAAACATGATTCCTCAACGGATTGTGGATCATCTGGCGCATGTGCTGACGGAAGAAAGTATTCCCTATGACGAGCCGTCACTGTGGCTGTTGGCAAGGTCTGCCGAAGGGTCGATGCGAGATGCATTGAGCCTGACAGATCAGGCGATCGCTTTCGGAGGAGGGCAGGTTAATGAGACAGATGTGCGGGCAATGCTGGGCACCATTGACCATCGCCTGGTATATCGCATCCTTGAGGGGTTGGCCGATCATGATCCGCATGCAGTAATTGAAACGCTGGCTGAGTTGTCTCGCTTCTCACCCGATTATCAGATGTTGCTGGGCGATATTGTCTCCCTGCTGCACCGCATTGCACTGGCGCAGATGTTACCGGATGCCATCGACAATAGTCTCGGCGATAAAGAGCAGTTGCTGTCGCTGGCAAGCCGTCTGCGGGCTGAAGAGGTTCAGCTCTATTATCAGATAGGTCTGGTCGGGCGCAAAGATATGCCTTATGTGCCGGATGCGCGTGAAGGGCTGGAGATGGTGCTGCTCAGAATGTTGGCTTTCCGCCCGGCATCTGTCCAGCCGCTGGCGGCATTCTCTGAGCTGAAACAGACTTCGGCATCTGCGCATACTGCCAGTCCTGCCGCACCGGCTGAGCACTCAGTCGAAACTGCCCCGAATACACCCGCTCAGAAGCCCTTTTCAGAACCAGGGTCAGAACCAGGGTCTGGACCAGAATCTGAGCCGGACCCTGTGGTAGACAAGCCGGCTCCGATGAAGCGCGATAGTGCTCCAGCAGATACACCAGCATCATCCGCTGCAGAACAGAATACCCCTCCCTGGGATGATGAGGTTCCGCCCTGGCTGGAACAGGAGGGGGAGGTAAGCAGCACAAAAAAGCCTGAACAGCAGTTTGATGCACCAGTGACGATGGTTATGCCGCCTGTCATGGAGGCGGTGCAGTCTCAGACTGCAAGCAGGATAGTGCAGGAACCGGTTACAGAGGAACCCAACGCACAGGCTCCGTATCAGCCAGAGCAAGCCGAAAAGTCGCCGGCCCCGGTGCCTGCCGAGCCAGAGCCGATTGCCCCGGATGAGGCCATCCCGGACATAGCAGCATTTCAGGTCCGTGACTGGGTCACGTTGGTTGATCGCACGGGACTTTCCGGCATGACGGCGAATATTGCCCGCAACCTGTCGCTGGAGCAGGTTGATGGCCATGAATTGGTGTTTCACTACACCTTGGAGCAGGAAGAGCTGATCAACGACACTCAGCGCACGCGTATCGTGGATGCACTGCAGCAGACCTTTGGGTGTGAGCTTCAGGTGGTATTCAAGCGTGAGGAACAGCGCCAGGAAACTCCCGCACGTTTTACCGCCAGGCGTCGTGCTGAGCGCCAGGCAGAGGCCGTTGTCTCGCTGAACCGTGACCCGATCGTACAGACATTGATTGAACAATTTGACGCCAGACTCGTCACAGAGTCAGTCATCCCGATAGATTCAGAGTGATTAAGAGGTAGCAGACCATGATGAAAGGTATGGGTAATATGGGCAACCTGATGAAACAGGCCCAGAAGATGCAGGAAGATATGCAGCGTGCTCAGGAAGAGATCGCCAAGACTGAGATTACCGGTGAGTCCGGTGCCGGTCTGGTGAGAGTCGTGATGAATGGTCGTCATGATGTGAAAAGCGTCGCCATCGATGACAGTCTGATGGAAGAGGATAAAGAGATTCTTGAAGACCTCCTGGCGGCCGCTGTGAATGATGCCGTACGTAAAGTCGAGCAGCATACGCAGGAGAAAATGGCGGGTCTGACCGGCGGTATGGGTCTGCCGCCTGGCTTTAAGATGCCGTTCTGATCCATGGCATTCAGTCCCTTATTACAGCAGTTGATCTCATCGTTGCGCTGTCTGCCCGGCGTTGGTCCGAAAACAGCGCAGCGTATGGCGCTGCACCTGCTGGAGCGAGATCGCGACAGTGCCCGTCAACTCGCGGCAGCGATGCTGGATGCCGTTGAGCGAGTCGGTGAGTGTTCGCGCTGCCGTACGCTGTCGGAGGAGCCTGTCTGCGAGATCTGTGCGGATGAGTCGCGTGATCACTCCATCATCTGTGTGCTGGAATCCCCGGTGGACCTGATGGTCATTGAGCAGACCGGCGGCTTTCAGGGCGTCTACTTTGTCCTTAAGGGGCACCTGTCACCGATTGATGGCGTCGGGCCGGATGATCTGGGGATCTCGCAGTTGATTGATCGGGTTGAACAAGGTGGAGTCAGTGAATTGATTCTGGCAACAAATCCGACCGTAGAGGGTGAGGCAACCGCTCACTATATAGCAGCTCAGCTTAACCACAGTGATGTCAGAATCAGCCGTATAGCCCATGGTGTTCCGGTTGGTGGTGAGTTGGAATATGTTGATGGTGGTACTCTGGCGCATGCGATGGCTGGACGACGTTCACTGAGGAGTGAGTCCTGATGCAGATGAACGATGCCGTTGATTGGCAACTGCTTGAACAAAGCGCCAGTAATCCGATCTGGATTGGTGATTCTGAAACACTGGCTCAGTATTGCAAAGAATGGTCACAATTGCCGCTGATCGCAATTGATACCGAATTCGTACGCACTGAGACCTTCTACCCGATTCCCGGTCTGATACAGGTGGGTGATGATAGCCACTGCTATCTGATTGACCCACTTAGCATCAAGGAGTTTGCCCCCTTTGTTGAGCTGCTGAAGAACCCTTCGGTGATCAAGGTGCTGCATTCCGGCAGCGAGGATCTGGAGCTGTTTCAGAACAGTTTCGGTGTTATTCCGCGGCCATTGTTTGATACCCAGATCGCCGCTGCCTTTATCGGCTGGGGCTTCAGCATGGGACTGCAGCGTCTGGTGCAGCATGCGTTGGGCATTGAGCTTGGCAAGGCGCATACCGTGTCTGACTGGTTAAAACGACCGCTGACTCAGGAACAGATCCATTATGCTGCGCTGGATGTTGCGTATCTGGCAGCCATCGCTCATCAGCAGATGCAACTGCTGCAGGAAAAGGGGCGCCTGGAGTGGTTTCGTCAGGAGTGTGAGGCACTGCGACGCAACTGTCTCGATGATGATCCACAGGGTAAGGTTTATTATCTCCGTTTCACCCAGATGAACTTGAGCGATCCTGAGCGCTTGGCAGGTTTGCGAGACCTGGCCAGTTGGCGAGAGCAGGTGTGCCGCAGCCGGAACCTGTGTCGTGCCCGTGTGCTGCGCAATGAGGTGCTGCTCGAGATCATCAATCGCTGGCCTGCTACTCTGGATGAATTGGCAGCCGTGCCGGATCTCTGGCGCCAGGCTGTGAACAGGGATGGTGCAGAGATTTTACAGGTGCTGGCCGATGCCGCTGAGTCTGCCAGACAGAACCCGCCGTTGCCGATCAGCTTGCCGGTTCATGTTTACTGGAACACCCAGTTGAAAAAGATGATGGCGATGGGGCGAAAGGTTGCAGCCGAGCAGGATATCCAGCCGGAAGTGCTGATTCGTCGTCGTGATGTCGAGAAGCTGATTAATTCGCGGGACGAGCAGGGCCGGTTTCATCTACCCGACTCTCTCGGTGGCTGGCGTAAACCGCTGGTTGGTGACCTGCTTTATGAAAAAGTCTGTGCCTTCGATGCCGAGCGCACAGGAAGTGAGAAGTAATTGCCATGCTGATATGTTCAATCTACAAAAGCTCCCGTAAAGATGAGATGTATCTCTATGTGGATAAAAACGACAAGTTAACGCGTGTTCCTGATCCACTGATGGATATGTTCGGCAAGGCGGTACATCTCATGGACATGCCGCTGACGGGCAAGCGTCAGCTGGCCCGTGTGGAGCTGGACAAGGTTGTGGAAGGGGTCCGGGAAAAGGGCTACTACCTACAGATGCCACCACCGCGTGAGGATTACATGCTGGATCTGTATCCTAACCGCCCTGAAAGCGGAGTACGTTAAGTTTGGCCTGGGAACCTTTCTGGCAGCGCAAAACTCTGGAGCAGATGACGCGTCGGGAGTGGGAGTCTCTGTGCGATGGCTGCGCGCTTTGCTGCTTGCAGAAAGTGGAGGACGAGGATGCCGAGGAGGTGTTTTACACCACGGTGGTGTGTCATTTGATGGATGGCCAGAATTGCCGTTGTACTCAGTATGAGCGCCGGACGGAACTTGTGCCCAACTGCGTGCAGTTGCGTCCTGAAGATGTATCGGAGTTTCACTGGCTACCACCAACCTGCAGTTACCGTCTGATTCATGAAGGCAAACCGCTGCCGGAATGGCATCCGCTGCTGACCGGCAAGAGCGACACGGTTATCTCCGCAGGTGCTTCCGTATTGAGCGTATATCAGGTGCGCGATAACGAGATCACAGACGATGAGCTGATAGATTACGTGATCGAAGATGCGGTGTTTTACAGAGGTTGAAGTCGTCTCTGTAAAACACGCTCTCTCCAGCAACACCTAGCTACACCTCTTACCCCCTCCAGTTTTACAAACCCCTTACCAAATGTTCAACTGACGATCGCTACTGAAGCGCGGCTGCGCGACAGTCGGAAAAGTATCAGTTTCATCAATCCCAGTGCGACCAGAACCGATATCATGATGCAGGTCGAGAAGGCGGCTGCCTGAGTGGTGAAGCCTGCCTGATCCAGTCTCAGTACCGATACAGCCCCGACACTCAGCGTTGGCGATATCAGGAAAATCACCGCAGACAACGTCACCATCGAACGCATGAACAGGAAGAAAAATACCGCCACCAGCGTCGTTGTCATGAAGGGTAGTATGGCATCACGCAGACTGTTCAGCACACCCCCGCCCATGCATGATACCGTCTCTTCAAGTGCCGGTGGTACGGCCCGGATGCCTGCCACCATGGTCAGGAAGCCTTGGGAGTGAAAGTGGTAGAAGTTACACAATGCGATCAGCAGTCCAGTACCATACAGCATGCCCAACATGGATCCTGGGGCATTGAACGACAACACATAGGAAAGCCCCAGCACCAAACCCGGGACACCGACTGGCAGAATCGCCAGCAGATAGACCGCCTTCGCATAGCGTCTGGGTAGGCGACGCTGTGCCATGACCAGTGCAAAGAGCGCAATCACCCCGATGATGGCTGCCTGGAATGAGACAATGAAAGATGTCCACAGTGGCGTAAAGCCACCCGACAGTGTGATGTTGTAGTTGGCCAATGTAAATTCCATGCGATAGGGCCACAGGCGCATGAAACTGGCATACACCACAGTCAGGACAATCATGAAGATTATCACGCCGACACTATGTACTACGGCGGCCAGTGGGATATCACGCAGAGGAACAAACTCACGGGCAACCGGAATGGCACTTTCGGAGCTGCCACCGAACTGACGTTGCGATGACACCTTCTCGATATATACCGCCACCAGTGTCGGTAGCAACAACATGATGCCGATGACCGCGCCCATGTTGAAGTTCATCTGTCCAACCACCTGGCTATAGATCTCGGTAGCCAGAACCCGATAGTTACCACCGATTACGGCAGCGTTACCAAAATCTGTGATCGTGACGGTAAACACCACAAATGCCGCACTGAGCAGGCCGAACTTGGCGTTGGGTAGCGTGATATCAATAAATTGCCGCCAGCGTGAAGCGCCCATCATCAGAGCTGCATCGTAATAACGGGAGTCTGAGTGACGCAGCGATGCCTGAATGATCATGACAGCCTGCGGCAGAGCATACATGCTGTTGGATATCAGCAGTCCCCAGAAGCCATAGATCTGAATATTCCAGCCGGTATACTGATTAATCACCCCGTTGCGCCCCAGCAGGAAAATCAAACCCAGCGCCTGTACCAGCGAGGGTGCCAGCAGGGGTAGTATCAGCGCGATGCGAATAAGGTACTGGCCGCGAATGGTTGTTCGCTGCATTGCATAGGCGATAGCAAAGCCCAGTGTCACGCAGAGCACTGTGGTGGCTGTGCTCATCACAAGGCTGTTAGTGATGACGGTCGGAATGTGCGACATACCAAGGACTTCGGTGTAATTGCTCAGTCCCAGGTTACCGTCACGTTGAATGAAGCTGCGTTTTGCGATCAGAAAAACGGGGTAGAGAAAGAACAGTATCAGACCTATCAAGGGTATGATCAGGGAGACGGAGAGTAAAAGCCTGTCTTCCCACTCCATGCGTCTGGCCGTGGCACGATCGATGGCGGCGGTTTTCAGATGCGTACCCATGAGCCGGCCTCCGGATCTACCTGCAGAGAGACGGCATCACCCTCTGCCAGCGAAGAAAAACGATGGCTCTCGGCAATCAGTTCCAGACCCTGCCAGTCAATCAGAATACGGCTGATATTCCCCAGGAAGGTGATCGCTTTGACGATCCCTTTGCCGGTTTCATCCTTCAGAATGTTCAGATCTTCCGGACGCAGTGATAACTGATATTGCACTTCATTGTCAGGTATGCCGGGAGACAGTGTTGGTAATGAGTGGCGAACCCATTCGGGATTCAGGAGATTACTGGTACCGACAAAATCTGCAACAAATCGTGTCTGGGGCCGGGTATAAAGCTCAACAGGGGTTCCTATCTGCTCTATAACGCCCTGATTCATGCAGACAATTCTGTCCGCCATGGTCAGTGCTTCCTCCTGATCATGCGTGACCATGATGGTGGGAATGCCAAGGCGGCGCTGTACATCCCTGATCTCCAGTCGCATCTCTGCCCGGACTCGCGCATCGAGTGCCGAGAGCGGCTCATCCAGCAGCAGTACTGCAGGGTCTACGGCCAGAGCGCGTGCGATTGCAACTCGTTGCTGTTGACCGCCGGATAATTGATGTGGGTAGCGATGTGCCAGTTCGGGCAGGCGAATCAGCTCCATCAGTTCGCGTACTTTGTTTTCGGTATCCTTCTGTGGCCACTTGCGTATCTTCAATCCGTAACCGATATTTTCTGCAACCGTCATGTTGGGGAACAGCGAATAGGATTGAAAAACGATGCCGAAACCGCGTTCTCTGGCCTGAACATGAGCAAGATCACGCCCGCCGAGTGACAGAGTGCCGCTGTCGAAGGGCATCAGGCCCGCAATGATGCGCAGTAAAGTGGTTTTACCGCAACCACTGGGCCCCAGCAGGCAGACAAATTCATTGCTGCCGACCTCAAGATTGATATCGTTCAATGCCAGAAAATGATCAAACGATTTTGAAAGATTCTTGATAATCAGATGCATGGCAGGAAATGCCCCTTACGGGAGGTAGAGGCCAGCACCGCAAGGGTGCTGCGATGCTGGCTGTACCTCGCTGACTTTTATCGGCCGACGGCCGCTCTCCAGGAGTTCAGAATGTCATCACGTTCCTGTCCTGATTTGGCAAAGTTTACCGGGAACAGGATATCCGACAGGTTTTCCGGAAGACCGGACATGTCTGCCAGAGTGGTTCTGGGTACACCGGGAATGGTGATGATGGACTTATACTCAGAGTAGGCTTCAGCCGCTGCGCTGGACAGGGTCCAGTCGAGGAAGCGTTTGGCATCCTCTGCATTGGCGGTGCCTTTGATCAGTCCGGACCCTTCCAGTTCATAGCCAGCCCAGTCAGCGGGGATGACCATCTCAATAGGGTAGCCCTGTTCGATACCTTTCATCGCAACAAAAGAGAGGGACGCACCAATAGCATACTCACCGGCCTGTGCCATACGACAGGGTCTGGAGCCAGAAGTGGTGTATTGCGCCATATTCTTATCCATCTCCTTGATCAGTTCCCAGCCTTTTTCATCTCCAAGACCCTGCAGTATCGCTGCTATCTGGAGATAACCGGTACCAGACGATGATGGGTCAGGCATCACGATCTCATCCTTGTAGACGGGATTGGTCAGATCCTGCCATGAGGTTGGCATGGGAAGTCCTTTGGAAGACAAGCGTGGAATATTGACGCAGAAGGCGCCCATATAACCGGTTGCTGCAAACCAGGTGTCGTCATCAGCTTTGTATTGATCGGGAAGGGCCTCTGCACCTTTGGTAGCATAGGGCTCCAGCAGCGAGTTGATACGAGGATTAAGGATGTTGGTGACCGCGAAGCCCCAGAGGACATCGGCCTGTGGGTTGTCTGCTTCGGCGATCAGTCGAGCGCCGAGGTCGCCAGTGGAGAGGCGTAGAACATTAACGTTGATGTCAGGTAAATCATTTTTCGCAGCGGCCAGATAGGCGCTGATTTCATCTTCCTCAAGTGAGGAATAGACCGTTATATCACCTGCGTATGCAGAAAGTCCGAGTGTCATGCCGAGCAGTGTTGAGACAGTTGTCAGCGACGCAGTGTTGTGTTTTAGCCGTTTCATGAGTGACGTCTCCAGCTTTGGTTGTTGTTTTCGGATTAGTCGGGGCTTTATCGGAGCTATGTATCAGAGCTATGTATCAGAGCTTATTTTTATGTGGCAATATGTGTATTTATGCAAAAATATGGTTTATTGTCCAACTTTATTACACATTTTTTTCAACGGCCGGCAGGAGTAAGAGCGATGACAACTGACAGCTCTGCGGACAAAATGGTGGATCATGAAGCGTTGCGGAGTTTTGCCGTGATGCTGGCAGAGCATGCCGGGCAGCAGGCGCTGCAATGGTTTCGCAAGCCACTGACCATAGATCTGAAAGGTGATGAAAGCCCGGTAACTATTGCTGACAGAGAGGTGGAGGCTGGATTACGTAAGGCATTGGCCGCACGTTATCCCGAACATGGAGTTCTGGGTGAAGAACATGGTGATGAGCGGCTCAATGCCGATTACGTCTGGGTGGTTGATCCGATTGATGGTACACGCAGTTTTATCACCGGCTGGCCGATCTGGGGTACGCTGCTGGCTGTGTTGCATAAAGGGCTACCCAGTCTCGGTATTATAGAGATGCCCGCGCTCAGAGAGCGCTGGGTTGGTGAGGTGAAAGGGCCGACACGATTCACCAGCCAGCAAGGTGATGTAGAAATCTGCCATGCCAGTGCCTGTCAGTCGCTGGCTGGCGCTCGCTTTTATACCACCTCGATGCTCTACTTTTCCGATGAGGATCGTAAGCGTGTCGAGCAGATTGCTGCTGAAGTGGGTATCATGCGCTTTGGCGGCGACTGCTATGGTTATGGCTTGCTGGCCTCCGGACATATCGATCTGGTGATCGAGTCTCTGCTGCAACCTTTTGACTATCTGGCCCTGATTCCGATCATAGAGGGCGCAGGAGGGGTGATTACAGACTGGCAGGGCAACGCACTGACGATGTATTCCGACGGAAGAGTTATTGCGGCTGCCACACCTGAACTGCATCGTCAGGTGCTGCTGCGGCTTGCATGAAATGAATACGCGAGCCGGGTTCAGTGAGATGCTGGCAACTTTTTACTTTTTACATTTTATAGGCTGGAGAGCGTGCAGTGTGGTTTGAAGAGCGGCGTCAGCGCATAAGAACGCAACTGGCTACCTTTGGTCGGGTGACGGTTGATCGCATTACCAGTGAGATGAATGTCTCACGTGAGACCGCACGCCGTGATCTGATGGAGATGGAGGCGGAAGGCGAGTTGCGCCGTGTGCGGGGGGGCGCGGTAGCAATTGAAGATAATCTGGAAGAGCCACCTTTCTCGGTGCGTGCCTCAGTGCGAGTCAAAGAGAAGCGGATGATTGCCAAGGCTGCAGCTCAGTTGATCAGTAGTGGCCAGATTCTGTTTCTGGATGCAGGTAGTACCACTGCGATTCTGGCAGAGGAGCTATCCAGTCTGAGCGGCTTGACCGTGATCACTAACTCGGTTGAGGTTGCGCAGAAGATCAGTGAGCGCAGCAGTGTTCAGGAGAGAGGAAATCGTGCGCTGCTGGTAGGCGGTGAAATGAGTGAGGATCCTCCCGCGACCTTTGGAGAGGTGACCGTAAATGATCTTCATCGCTATCAGGTAGATATTGCACTGCTGTCACCTTTTGGGCTGGATGTACGAAAGGGCGCCACCAGCTTCAACCCTCATGAGGCGGAAGTTGCCAGGGCCATGATTCAGAATGCCGCCAAGTTGATTCTGCTGGCCGATCATTCCAAGATCGGTACTATCAGTCGTATCAGTTATTGTGTCTGTGATCAGATAGATCACCTTGTTGTGGATGCCAGAGCGGTTAATGCGAAAGGTTGGGCTTCGCTGGCATCTGCAGTCAATCAGATCACCCTGGCCAGCCGTATTTGACTAGTGGTTTCATAAACCGTGATCTTCCTTTATGCGCGCGTCAAGCGTAGTGAATAATGTGATGCCAGTGTCAAAATCGTAGTCTTTGACAGCGTTTATTATCTTGTTCAGAAGTGAGTGATACTGACTGAGGCCGGGCTGTGTTGCCAGCCGTTCGAGTAGTTCCAGCGCATGTGTATCGTTTTCTGCCATTAAGGCAGGTAGTTGTTTTAACAAAGGCTCCACATGTGGCCAATCAATATTTTGCAACTCATCTGGAGTGTCCGGATTAGCCGGTTCAGATGTCGTTTCAAGTGGTTTCTCGTTGTCGACCAGCAGCAAGGGCGAGTGCATTGTGGGCTGATCTGCCTGTAAAAAACGGGCGGTAAAAATAAAGGTGCTGCCATTGCCGGGCTGGCTTTCCACGCTTATGTGTCCACCAAGCAGGTCAACCAACTCCTGGCAGATACTGAGGCCAAGACCGGTACCGCTGTAGCGTCGATCTGCAGAGCTGTCCAGTTGGCTGAAAGGTTGAAACAGTCTCCCGATCTGATCGCTGCTCATCCCAATACCTGAATCCTGCATCGAGAACTGAAGCAGCAGTGTGTTCTCATGCTTCTGCAGCAGGGCGACCCGGAGGAGGATGGAGCCTTTTGTGGTGAACTTCACGGCATTATTGCTCAAATTCAGGAGTACCTGGCTGAGTCTCTTTGCGTCGCCTTTCAGATGGGTGGGTAGATCAGGTTGGGTGTCGATTCGAAATCCAAGCCCTTTCTCATCTGCGAGCGGTGAAATCAAGCTGCGAAGATTGTCCAATATATCTTCCAGGCAGAAGTCACGCTCCACAAGCTTCAGGCGGCCGGAGTCGAGCCGGGAAAAATCCAGAATATCATCAATGATGGAAAGCAGTGCGTGGGCTGCGCGGTTAACCTTGCGTATATAGCTCTTCTGCGTAGGTGGCAGGTCTGCCTGAAGTGCCAGATGAGACATGCCGATAATGGCGTTCATAGGAGTGCGGATCTCATGACTGATATTGGCGACAAAGTCCGATTTGATACGGCTGGCTTCCTCAGCCTGCTCCTTTGCAAGGAGCAATTGGTGCGTGCGCTCCTCGACTTTCTGTTGCAGGTTTTCACTTTGTATTTGAAGCTCGCGGGTAATCGTACGATTGATTCTGAGCAGACTTCTTGAATTGAGCATCTCGGAAATTAACAGTGCAATCATGAGGGCCGCAGATAGCAGTACACCACCGAAAAGGTAAAGGATCTGACGAGTGAAACTGTTGATTCTACTCTGGCGCGAGGTGGAGTCCTGTGTGGCCTGGCGGGTTGCTTGAATGCCCAGTTGCCGCAGTCCTGAGGCAAGGTTCACATATTGCTCAGCGATATGTGTTGCTCCTTCAAGATCGCCTGGCTGCAGCCTGTTTAACTCAAGCTCGGTTGTTTGCAGTAACTCCAGGCTCCTGGTGCGTAGGGGGGCGAAATCTTCAAAGGCACTGAGGTTGTTGATATAACGCTCGGCGGTGAAGAGCTCAAAGCGGCTCCAGAGAATCTCAAACCTCAGTATCAGATCATCTTTCAATGCATCTGGGTTTGCTGCGTGCTGATAAAGTGCAGTGACAAATCGAGCGGTCTCGAGTTCAGCCTGAGAAATCAGCCAGAAATTGACAGTACGGAACTCGTCCTGCGCCACTCTGTTTTCGCGCAGCAGATCGCGGCCGCTCAGCAGAATCATGACGGCCATCAGTATGCTCGCAAAGATAAGTGCAACATATCGAGCGCGTTTGTAGTAGCGTTTAATTTGCATGTATACGCTTATTGCTCAGGCGGCTGAATAGCTTCAGTGTAGCCTTGTCCGTCATAACTTGCCCATAAAAAAAGGAGCACCGAAGTGCTCCTTTCTTGTCGCAGCTGAAAGTGTTCAGCCGGGCAGGGATCAGTTGTTGCGGCTGTTAGCCATCTGCTGCTTGATCAGATCACCGATAGTGGTCGGACCTGCAGTTTCAACTTCCTGGTTACGAACGGCGCTGATGGCAGCTTTCTCTTCTGCAACATCTTTAGCACGGATCGACAGGCTGATCACGCGGTTACGACGATCAATGTTGATGATCTTGGCTTCAACCTTGTCACCCTCTTTCAGAGCGGTGGTGGCATCTTCCAGACGATCAGCAGAGATCTCGGCAACTTTCAGATTCGCTTCAACACCTTCAGCCAGTTCAATGATGGCAGCTTTAGGTTCAACGCTCTTCACAGTACCGTTGACGATAGTGCCTTTCTCGTTGGCAGCCAGGAATTCAGCGAAAGGATCGCTTTCCAGCTGTTTGATGCCGAGAGAGATACGCTCTTTTTCTGCGTCGATAGACAGGATGACCGCTTCAACCTGGTCGCCTTTCTTGTACTGACGCAGTGCTGTTTCAGGATCGATTTCCCAGGAGATATCGGACATGTGAACCAGGCCGTCAAGATCGTTATCCAGACCAACGAAGATACCGAAATCGGTGATGGTCTTGATAGTACCGCTGACTTTGTCATTGGTAGCGAACTGCTCAGAGAAGCCAACCCAAGGGTTCTGGCTGCACTGTTTGATACCCAGGGAGATGCGACGACGCTCTTCATCAACATCCAGGATCATCACTTCTACCTCATCACCGATCTGAACGATCTTGGATGGGTGGATGTTTTTGTTAGTCCAGGACATTTCAGAAACGTGTACCAGGCCTTCAACGCCGTCTTCGATAGATGCGAAGCAGCCGTAATCAGTCAGGTTGGTAACACGAGCGTTGACCTTGCTGCCAGCAGGGTAACGGTTTTTGATCTCTTCCCATGGATCTTCGGACAGCTGCTTCAGGCCCAGAGAGATGCGGCCGGATTCTTTGTCGAACTTGATGATCTTGACAGAGATTTCGTCGCCAGGGTTCAGCATTTCACTTGGGTGGGAGATACGCTTCCACGCCATGTCAGTGATATGCAGCAGGCCATCAACACCACCCAGATCGATGAATGCACCGTAGTTGGTCAGGTTCTTGACGAAACCTTTAACAACCTGGCCTTCTTCCAGGGTTGCGAGCAGTTCATCGCGCTGAACGCTGTTCGCTTCCTGCATCACGGCACGGCGTGATACAACGATGTTGTTGCGCTTGGGATCCAGCTTGATCAGTTTGAATTCAAGCTCTTTACCTTCCAGGTGATCAACATCACGGACCGGACGAACATCTACCAGTGAACCTGGCAGGAAGCCCTGAATGTTGTTGATGTTGACGGTAAAGCCGCCTTTGACCTTGCCAGAAATGAAGCCTTTGACAGTCTCTTCGGCTTCAAACTTGCTCTGCAGAATTTCCCATGCTTCCGCACGCTTGGCTTTCTCGCGTGACAGCTTGGTTTCGCCGAAGCCATCTTCAACCGCTTCCAGTGCTACTTTAACACTGTCACCGATTTTGATTTCAAGCTCATTGGCGTCGTTCAGGAACTGTGCACGTGGAATAACTGCCTCTGACTTGAGGCCAGCGTTGACGGTAACCCAGTCGCTGTCGATATCGACAACTTCACCGGTTACCAGTGTGCCTGGGGTCATATCCAGAGATAGCAGGGATTCTTCAAACAGATCAGCAAAGCTTTCGCTCATGTAGTTAAGTCCTATAATTTACCGCCGAAGCGGTTTTTCAGCCTGCAGTGCCAGCCATGCAGGGTCGGTTATCGCAGGTTGCAGCCATGGTCATCGCGCTGGCGTTGTAGGATGACGGAGCTACAAAAAAGATGACAAATTATACAGAAAATACGCAAGGGATGACAGTGTTTAATCAGAAAAAGCGATGGCTGCTCAGAGCGATGCTTGCAACTGCTGTCTGACGGTCAACTGGCAAGGAGTCAGCACCGTATCCAGATCGCCTCTCAGGGCATCAGATAGTACTGCTTCTTCGGGGTGATGGAAGTACGAGAGAATTTCTCGCTCTTCCTGAATGGAGTTGGCTGCGAGTTGTATTGCATTCCCGACACAAAAAACGAATCCGGTCAGGTACTCGTGCACGATATGTTCGCGTTGCGGTCTGTCCAGTATCAGCCGGTTTGCTTCAACGAAGCGCTTATACTCCATACGTCCTGCAGCTGCCATGACCTGCTTTCTCAGGCTGCCGAACCGTTCGGCTTCTGCGCGATTGTTAAGGAACTCATTCAGAAAATTTTCGACTCTATCAAGCTCTTCACCGAAGGTTTCGGGAATGAAGTGGCTGTAGAACTCGCGATCCGCCTCTAGAGATCGGATGCGCTCTTCCAATGTTTCGATATGGCGGTGGAGTGATTGTTTCTCGGCCAGAAGGTTCTCTCGTTCCTGAACCAGGGTTCGGATAACGCGCTCACCGGGTGACAGCTTTTCTTCACCAAACGTGGGGGGGAGCTGCGTTTGCCCCATGACTCCGACAGTCACCTCATTGGGGTTCTCGTTGGCGAAGTGAATGCCGAACTGCTCAAGTCGTTCTCTGTTCACGCCCTGTTGTCCAGCCAGTAACTGTGCTACAAAAAAGCCAGCGGCACCTATCCCCAGCACCAGCAGGGGCAGGCCAATAATCAGAATAAGTTTTTTGGCACTTATCTGCATATCAGTTACCGTTGGCTGCCTTGTTCTCTGTAGCGACAGTCTGATGTGCAATCAGATCAATGTAGTCCACTAATACCTGTGCACTCTCGCTGAGAATTGACTCGAACTCAGGGTTGATGGTGCGCCCCTGACTATCTTTAGGTAACAGTTCTTCAAGTTCTGTAAGAGACTCTACTGCCTGTTCCCCTTTGCCCAGCCGGCGTCTGTTTTCTGTGTCAAGCTGCCACTGTTCAGCCTCTTCACGCTGACTTTTCAGTGCTGGCATATTCAGCGGAATATGTGTCTGATCCTTCATCTCTTTCATGCGTGCCACCTGCTCATTCATGAACAGAAAATCAGGGTCTTCTCTTGTGCGTGTTTCATGACGATTCATAAGCTCGTCAATCATCAGACTGAGGCTTGGAAAGCGCCCGTAGCGAACCGGATGGACCTGATCCCAGGGCAGGGCGCCTTCCAGTGCACTCTCACCTATCTCTTTTTCATCATAGAGGGTAGGGAAGGTGATGCTTGGCTCTATGCCTTTATGCTGAGTGCTGTCACCGGATATGCGGTAGAACTTTGCGTGGGTCAGTTTCAATTGACCATGTTCCAGTGGCAGCAGCGTTTGAACGGTTCCTTTACCGAATGTACGACTACCCAGAACCAGTCCACGATCATAATCCTGAATGGCCCCTGCAAAAATCTCGGAGGCGGACGCACTCAGACGATTGACAATAACAGCCAAGGGGCCGCTCCAGGCAATTTTGGGGTCGAAATCGCCCAGAATATCGACGCGACCACTTGCGTCTCTGATCTGCACAGTCGGGCCTCGGGAAATGAATAATCCAGTCAACTCGTTGGCTTCACGCAGTGAACCGCCACCGTTGTTGCGCAGATCCACAATCATTCCGTCAACCCCTTCCTCTTTGAGCTCCGTGATCAGTTTTTCGACATCACGGGTTGTGCTCTTATAGTTTGGATCGCCTGATTGCATCGCTGCAAAATCGATATAGAAGGCTGGAATCTCTATCACGCCAATGCGATAGGGCTGGTTGTCTCGGGTGAGTTCAAGAATTCGTTTCTGTGCTGATTGCTCTTCAAGCTTCACCTGCTCACGCACGATGGTAACCAGCCGGCGTTGGGAGCGGTCCACAGCATCAGCTGGGATGACTTCAAGACGCACTTTTGTGCCACGAGGACCGCGGATCAGTTTCACGACATCATCCAGTCGCTGGCCCACGACATCCTCAATCGGGCCCTCTTCATCCTGGCCCACACCTACTATGGTATCCGCTGCACGCAACTGACCTGTTTTGTCAGCAGGCCCCGCAGGCACCAGACGCACTATCTTCACATATTCATCTTCGCTTTGCAGGACTGCACCAATACCTTCCAGAGACAGACTCATATTGATCTGGAAGTTTTCCTGGCTGCGTGGTGACAGATACTGGCTGTGAGGATCAAAAACATGAGCGACTGCGTTAATGTAGCGCTCGAAAACATCTTCATTATTGATCTGCTCAACGCGATTTCGCTGATTTTTGTAACGCTTGATCAGCACTTCTCGGGACTCTTCAATGCTGCGATCCGCGAGTTTCAGGCTGAGTAGGGCGCTCTTGAGTCTTTTATTCCAGAGATCGTTCATCTGCTCTTCAGAGCTGATCCACGGGGCTTCGCTGCGATCTGATTCGAATACAGCCTCTTCGGTGAAATCAAAGATGTGGGTTTCATCGTTCAGTAGTGCGAGCATATAGTCCAGACGCTCAAGGTTACGCGTCTTGAAGAGGTTGTAGATGGTAAATCCTGTCGTGGAGTCGCCGCTATACAGTTCTTGTATCAGATTGGGGCGAAACGATTCGAACTCATTGATATCGTCTGCATAGAAGTAGCTGCGAGTCGGGTCCAGATCTTGTATATAGCGATCCAGAGCGTCTGAAGCCAGTGCTTCATCAAGCTGCATGCCTGTGTAGTGGCTCTGTTGCAGCGCTGCAAGAACGTTCAGGAGCGCCTGTTCATGAACGGGTTCCGGGGAGAGCTTTGCCAGAGCAGTGGTCTGTGTCAACAGCAGGCACGTGAAGACCAGGCTCAGAAATACCGATTTCATATTGTGTATTGCCATGTGAGATATATTCCTGATTCTTCCATCAAGGGCTATGACATGCAGTTATATACGCAAGTTCCGTTGCATCAGAGCTGCCAGTGTAGTTATCGGCCGCTGGGTTGTAAAATTTACCTTGGGTATCATTCATTAAAGCTATAAGCTGATAAATAAATCAAAGTACCACACAGCATTTACAGGAGGAGACTCTCCCTGTGCACAAAGATCAATTCAATCAGGCGCTGATCAGCTTCCTGAATGCATCACCGACTCCCTTTCATGCTGTTGCCACAATGAGTGAGTTGCTGCGTAACGCCGGATTTGAAGAACTGGCTGAAGATACGTTGTGGAATACCTGCCCCGGTGGCGCTTATTTCACGCTGAAAAACGGTTCATCGATTCTTGCCTGGCGTGAGCCGACAGCCGCGTTCGGGGTTGAAGCGGGCTGGCGTATGGTGGGCGCACATACAGACTCTCCCTGTCTCAAGGTCAAGCCACAGCCTGAAATCCATCGCAAAGGCTACCTGCAACTGGGTGTCGAAGTATACGGGGGAGTATTGCTCAACCCCTGGTTTGATCGTGATTTGTCTATGGCCGGGCGCGTCAGTTATCGGGCGTTGGATGGCACGCTGAAAAGTGGTCTGGTGGATTTCACTGATGCGGTGGCCTATATCCCGAGTCTGGCGATTCATCTCGATAGAGAGGCCAATAATACACGCTCGATCAATGCGCAGACCTATCTGCCCCCGATTCTGGGGCAAGCCGACAGTAAGCAGGATTTTCGTAACCTGCTTAAGGGACGCTTGTTGCATGAGGGTTATGATGATGTTGCCGATGTGTTGGATTTCGAGATCAGTCTGTATGACTGTCAGGGCGCCTCAATGATCGGTTTGAATCGGGAGTTTCTGGCTTCTGCCAGACTGGATAATCTGCTGAGCTGCTTTATTGGATTACAGGCGCTGATCGACTCTCCGGCAGGACCCGGGCAGGTGTTGATCTGCAATGATCATGAAGAGGTCGGCAGTGTCAGCGCCTGTGGTGCGCAGGGTCCGATGTTGACGCAGTGGCTGCAGCGTGTGACGCCACAGCAGGCAAATGCCTATCAGGTTCAGGCACGTTCGTTGATGATCTCTGCCGATAACGCGCATGGTATTCATCCCAACTTCGCGGATCGCCATGACGATAATCATGGTCCACTGCTCAATGGTGGTCCCGTCATCAAGATCAACGCTAACCAGCGTTATGCCAGTAACAGCGAAACCAGCGCACGCTTTCGTGATATGGCGCAGCAGGAGCAGATTCCGGTGCAGAGCTTTGTCGTGCGCACGGATATGGGCTGTGGCAGTACCATCGGGCCACTGACTGCCGCCGAAACAGGTATCAGAACCGTGGATATCGGTATCCCGCAGTTTGCGATGCACTCGATCCGTGAACTGGTGGGAGCTGATGATCCACATCGCTTATACCGGGTGCTGAAGCGCTTTAATGAGACTGAGCAGGTCTGACGAACCCCGGCATCCTGAGGACAAACCGTGAATCCCAGAATCATAGATTGGTCCCTGATCGCTTATCTGTCGCTGGGGTGGGGCTCCTCTTTTCTGCTGGTTACCCTGACCCTGGGTTCTATCCCGCCACTGACGCTGGTCACCATTCGGGTGATCATAGGCGCCATCGTGTTGCTGGGTATCATGCGTATTCAGGGGCTTTCCTTCCCTGAAGACAAACGCTGGTGGGGCTATTTCACGCTGTTGGCACTGATCGGGAATCTGATGCCCTTTACACTGATCTCCTGGGGGCAGACCCAGGTCTCCAGCAGTCTGGCCGGTATTCTGATGGCATTGATGCCGATCACGACCATGTTGCTGGCGCATTTTCTGGTGTCAGGCGAGCGCATGACACTGCATCGTGTGGTCGGATTTGTGCTGGGTTTTCTGGGGGTAGTGGTGCTGGTGGGCGGTGAGGCGCTGTCTGGGTTGGGTGGGACGACGATCATCGCCCAGATGGCGATACTGCTGGCGACCAGCTGCTATGCGATCAACAGCATCTACGCCAAGCGTTTGCCGCGTATCAACGTTGTGGTCGCTGGTGCCGGTACCCTGCTGATGGGAAGCATTATGGTGTTGCCGATTGCGCTGTTGCTGGATCGTCCCTGGGAGTTGGACGTCACACTTCAGGCGGCTCTGGCGGTTACGGCGCTGGGTGTGTTCTCGACGGGGCTTGCCACCTGGGTGTTCTTCCTGATCATTGCCCGACGCGGTCCCGGTTTTCTGGCCATTATCAACTACATCATTCCTGTGATAGCCTTTGCGGCCGGCGTTCTGTTGCTGAACGAACCGGCTGGCCTGAACAAGATTATTGCCTTGATCATGATCCTTTCGGGCATTGCGATTGCTCAGGGCATCCGGCGCACACCTGTCAGAACCCAATAGACAGTATCCAGAAATAGACAGTACCCAGAAATAGACAGTTCAAAGAATAAGAACGAGATCATCATGCTGACCCTGATAAAACATGCACGACTGTTTACGCCCGATGACCAGGGCATATGTCACCTTCTGCTGGCCGGTAATCGGATCTGGAAAATCCTGCGTGAGCAAGATGATCTGTCTGACTGGTCATCGGTACCGGTGATAGATGCATCCGGACGCTGGTTAACTCCAGGATTTGTTGATGGATTGGTGCACTTCTGCGGTGGCGGAGGCGAAGGTGGTTTTCAGAATCGTACGCTGGAGCTGGACCCACAGGAGGCTGTGTGCTCCGGTGTTACCTCCATGATCGGAGCGCTGGGGACTGACTCCATCACACGCAGCCTGGCGAACCTGTTGGGCAAAGCCCGAGAGCTGGCGAGCTACGGTCTGAACACCTGGTTTTACTCCGGCTCCTATCACTATCCGGCAACGACGCTGACCGGTTCGGTACAGACTGACCTTCTGTATATTCCCGAGATCATCGGGGTGGGTGAAGTGGCGCTGGCGGATAATCGTGGCTCCTATATCACACCGCGGCAACTGATTACTCTGGCAGCCGAAACCCGGTTAGGGGCATTGCTGGCGGGCAAAAAGGGCGTTGTGTTCTGCCATATCGGTGCCGGCAGCGATCAGTTGGATGTGATCAGGCAGGCGGTGGCGGAATCAGATTTCCATCTGAATTACTTTGTTCCGACCCATATGAATCGTAATCTTGACCTACTGCAGACGGGTTTCGCGTTTGTCCGTGATGGTGGCTATATCGACTTCACCTCCAGCTCGACTCCCGAACTGATTGCGGAAGGAGATATTCCGGCTGAACAGGCGCTGGCATTAGCGCTGGAAGCGGGTATCGCGGCTGATCGACTCACTTTCAGTTCGGATGCCAATGCCAGCCTGCCGTTGTTCAACGAACAGGGGGAGTGTATTGGAGTCACACCAGGCCGTCTGATCAGTCAGTTCAACTCTATGGTGGCTGCGATACGTGATTATCAGGTTGCACCTGAGCTGGCGTTGGGATGCATCACCCGAAACCCAGCCACAGCGTTGGGGCTAACCGGAAAGGGGGTTGTTGTTGAAGGGGGTGATGCTGATCTGGTGTTGGTTGATCCCGTTAACTGGCAGATCGATCAGGTCTGGTCGGCTGGGCAATCAATCTATCAGCGTACTTGAGGCTCTGACATATTATCGATGGGCCAGTCGGCGAGCTTGCCCATCGCATTGCGTGGCAGGTCGTCACCAAATGAAAAATGCGCGGGAATGTGACCTGCTGGCAACTGTGTGCTCAGCCAGTGCCTGAGTTGATGCTCCAGACTGGCTGGGTCAAAAATGGATAGCTCAGAGATAGAGCCCCCAGTATCTGGCCAATGCTTATCAGGCACGATAAACACCTTGAGGCGCTGCCCATGCAGCCGAACAGCCGCTTGCGCCACCGCTTCGTGAGTGCAGATCAGAGCGGCGATCTTATCTGGATAGACATTAACGCCCGCTAACTGAACCGCTTTATCCTTTCTGCCTGCAACCATAAAGTGCTCACGGTCCGACCACTCCAGCCGGTCAGGTAACTCCGCACTGAGAAAAGTCGACTGCGCCTTGTCACCGTTAATTGTCCAGTGAGGCATTAATGTCAAAGACGTATCAGGTGAATGCCGATAGCCAAGCCCTGCGGTTTCTGACGAACCATAGATCTCGAGAAGCGTCGCCCCCTGGCTGATCAATTGCCTGAGGGTCTCATTGTTGCTGGGGCCAGCGGCAGTGACTACCTTGCAGCCAGGTGGTAGTCGCATACCGGTACTGACCCAGCGCTGCCAGAACTCGGGCACGGCCACCAGAATATCACCTGGCTGCAGGCTGCGCTCAATTGATGTCAGCAGTCTGGCTCGCGCATCGATCACCTCGGTATCTGGTCCGAGCCGCTCTGGCAACAATACCGTGAAGATAAAACCATAGATGTGATGGGCGGGCACCAGGCTCCAGATCCGGGCAGGCTGGCCAAGGGCTGATTGACTCTGCAGGAGCTCCTTGAGAAAGTCTGCCTCGTTTATCAGATGCTGGATGGGTTGCTTATGCTGCGCTGGCTCCCCCGTGCTGCCCGAGCTGAAAAAGCTGACATGGTCATGATATTGCTCAAGGCTGTCGCTGGCGATCTCCACCCATCCATTCAGTGACGGCTGAGCCAGCAGCAGATCCTCAAGCCCAGTCTCGGTGATGTACAGAGCCTGAGCAAAAAACGTGGCAGACTCGACCAGCTCAAGAGAGTCCAGATTCAGCGGTGAATCACTCCACTTCTGTGCCAGGGCGGCAGAGGAGGGGGAGGGAAGTCTGGCGCCAGGTTTTTGTATGGCCAGTCGGTGCAACACCAGATCCAGCGCGAAGCGGCGCAGTTGTCTTTTATCCCTCCACCACATATTCAGGCGACTCGCTTGACCAGTATCCAGTATGAATCGCCACCGAGTGCTTTTTTCATCTGTACTTTCACTTTGGTGGGCTTCATCTTGTAGTCGAAGATGTATTCAAAACTGGTATTGAGGTTGCCACCGCGCACACCCTTGTCAAAAGCACCCTTGAATTCTGGTGTGTTGGTGCAGGGGGCAACATCCTTGAAAAAATCCTTGCCGATCACTTCTCGAGGATTGCGCCCGGTGATGGCGCCCTCGGCAGAGTTATAGCGGCGTATTTTACCGTTGCGATCCAGCTCAATCGCCCCATAAGCCAGTTTGTCCAGCTCACCCGCTGACAGGCTTTCGATATCCTGCTTGCCGAACTCCAGCGCTGAAGCACGATTTGTCATGCCGGTACGGAAACGGGATATCAACTGCTCCAACTGCTTGGCTCGCTGTGATAATGCAGTGCTGACTTCCTGATTCAGGCTCATCGCCTGAGTATTTTCCTCAGCCATCGCGTTGATGCGCGTCATGCTGCGGCTGACCTCTTCGGTCACCTGGCTTTGCTCTCTTGCGGCGGTTGCGATCTGTTCGCCCATATCATTGACCGACACAACGCTGTGACTGATTTTCTGCAGTGCTTCACCGGCAATGTTGGACTGTTCGACACAGCTCAGGGCTTGTGCGCTACCCTGCTCAATCTCGGTCGTTACCGTACGTGATGATGCCTGTAGTTCAGAGATAATGCGATGTATCTCCTGTGTGGCCTGTTGCGTGTTGGATGCCAACTGGCGTACTTCATCAGCGACAACCGCAAAGCCTCGGCCATGCTCACCGGCACGCGCTGCTTCAATCGCAGCATTCAGTGCAAGCAGATTGGTCTGGTCGGCAATCCCGGCAATGGTATCGATCACCTTGCCGATATTCTGACTGCCATCATCAAGACGTTTGACACTGGATTGCAGCCCTTCCATCCGCTTGGCCAGGCCGCTGATGGAGGTGATAGTCTGAGTAACCACTTTCAGGCCGGTATCTGTCTGTTGACTCGCTTCGGCAGCAGCCTCGAGGGTGGATTGTGCGTGCCCTGCCATCTCATTGGAGGAGGCAGCCATCTCTGCGCTGGCTGAGGCCACCGTATCGGTTTCAGACTGCTGTGAACGAGCCAGATCCGTGCTCTGGCTGCCGTTACTGATCAGTTGCTCCACGGCTACGCTCAGATCATCCGATGTGGTGATCACCTCCTGAATGATTTGCTGCAGGGTGTCGGCATGCCGATTCACAGCTTTGAACAGCGCGCCCAGCTCATCGTCCCGATCATGTTCAAGGCGCAGGTTCAGATGCTGTTCCATCTTTCCCAGTTGTGAAATGTTGCGTTGAATCGGTTGATTCAAGTGATTGCTGATCAGGGTTGCCATGACAATGCTATTCACAACCAGCAGGGAGATCATGGCTATGCCCAGGAACATGCCTGACTGCTCATCACCTTGCCAGAATATATATCCGAGGCTGATCACGAGCACAGCCAGGCCGAAGAGGTTGGTCAGTAACAGCATTCTGACCTTGAAGCTTAAGTGTTTCACGGTATCAACCCTTCTTGAGTGGCGTGTCAGTCATATGAATTTATTTTTAATAACAGTCCTATACGTAACATATATAAGTTAAGGATCATGCGTGTAGAATAAAAAATCATAGAACGGCGATATGAGTAACTTAGGAGAGAGATATGACATCCGTGCAGAAAATGTTGAATCTGGCGTATCCGATTATTCAGGCGCCAATGGCTGGTGTTCAGGACAGTGCGCTGGCCATTGCTGTCTCCAATGCCGGAGCGCTGGGCTCTCTGCCTTGTGCGATGTTGTCATCCGAGGCTCTGCACATAGAGTTGAGCAAGCTGCGTTCGGCTACTGACAAGCCCTTTAATGTTAACTTTTTTTGTCATCAATCCCCGGTGCCGGACCCTGCGGTAGAAGCGCAATGGCGAAAACTGTTGCTGCCCTATTATCAGGAGTTGGGGCTGGATGCCGACGCAATCCCCGCCGGGCCGGGTAGAACGCCTTTCAGTGATGAGGCGGTCGATTCGTTGGCTGCATTTCGTCCGGCTGTGGTCAGTTTTCACTTTGGCTTACCTTCAGCAGATCTTCTGGCGCGCGTGCGCAGTTGGGGCAGTCGGATTTTTTCCAGCGCGACGACGCTGGAAGAAGCGCTGTGGCTGGAGGAGCAGGGAGTGGATGCCGTCATCGCACAAGGGGTGGAGGCGGGCGGGCATCGTGGCATGTTTCTGACCGATGATTTGACAACACAAGTGGGTACTTTTGCGCTGCTGCCACAACTTAAACAGGCACTGCGTGTGCCGGTGATTGCTGCTGGTGGTATTGCCACCCCTGAAGGGGTTAAGGCCGCTCTGGCTTTGGGCGCCGATGCCGTACAGGTAGGCACGGCCTATCTGCTCTGTCACGAAGCCACCACATCAGCGGTGCATCGTGCTGCGTTGAAAAGTGAGCAGGCACGACACACGGCGATCACGAATCTGTTCACCGGGCGACCTGCGCGAGGCATCGTCAATCGAATCATTCAGGAGTTGGGGCCGATCAGTGATCAGGCACCAGCTTTCCCGCTTGCTACCTCAGCCATAGGTCCACTGAGAGCCAAAGCTGAAAGCCAGAGCAATGGAGACTTTTCACCATTGTGGGCAGGGCAGAATACACAGGGATGCAAAGAGATTGATGCTGCTGATATGACGCGCTGGTTGGCGGGGTGTTTAAATCGAGGTCAAGGGTAAATAGGCAGGATAGTGCCGGAGAGTTGATGGAACTCTCCGGAGATGGACTCTCATGTTCCTCAATCTTCATTAGGACGGATTGACTGTTCAGAATAGGCAGTTTATGCTCCCCCCCGCATCTTGAAAACGGAACGCCTTAGCTTATATCAGCCGACTGGCATATTAAATTGTGCTGATTGAGTTAATTAAGGGATATGTTTTTAATATTTTACGGATAAAATATTTACAGGAGTAATCAAATGGAAATGCGAATAACTATTTCTGGACTCGGGTTGGCGTTGGGTAAGACGGGTTTTGGAGCCAATCTGGTTAGCGGAGCATATTTACAAACACGGTCAGCCAAATGCGGTACCGTGAACACATTCGGCCTGACAAAAGGGCTTTCCCTAGGATCCAGTTCTGGAACAGTTGTGTTTGGTCACGTACAAACTGAATGGTTCCGAATTGATGAGAATAGCGCTGAATTTTTCGATAACGACTCGAGCGTTGGTAAAGTTGCTGACGTAAATATTAGCGGAGCAATAGTTGCCGGCGGACGGGTTGACGTTAATGTAGATTTGATTGATGAAAACGGTAGTATTGAAACGCTGGTTACCAAAGCTAATATAAGTTCTAGTGGGATTCAGATTTCATCCACAAAAGTCCGTGGTATTCTCAAAAAGATGCCAAGAGCTCAGTGCGTAACTGCATTGCCCTCTAATTAGGGGGGGGATACGATGATTATCACTTACATTTATCGACATGGTTGGCGTTATACCTTCTTGGCTATTTCTAATTTCCTACTGTGGTTTTTCGTACTTCTTCAGTTGGGTGGGCTTATTTTATTGGGATCATCACGTTCTGTTTACAGTCAGCTCAGTACTGAAATGGGGTTCGATGAAGGTACTCTAATGGGTTCGGTGCTCCTGGATAAAATTCTAGGGGATATAGGTTTCTGGATTTTTGCTTTGATCGCACTTGTCGTGCTGGCAAAAGAATTCGTTGGATTAGCTTTGTCGAATAGGCTAAAGATTAACGGGGTTCTTTTTGTTATTTGTTTTGGACTAGTGGCTTACGCAATTAGTATGATTTATTACTTCCCAATTCAACAATATTCTCAATCCTGATTTTATATGGATTTGAGAGTTATACGACAATCATCATCTGGATATTCAGAGCACTATCAAATTGTTGCCTAATAGCAAAAAGCCTTGAAGCATTTGGCGTATTTGTAGCCACTTGTGGGCTGGATGGAGATCGGATTGACTGTTGCGGTGTCGATTATGACGCCTGACTGGCCGGTATTTGAGTTGTTATCAGGGCTTGGGGAGCTAAAAAAAATACCGGAAAGCTGATAGTGCTTTCCGGCAAAGGGCTATCAGCAAAGGGTGCAGACAAAAAGTCACGCTGATAAAGGAGATATTTGCCCCTTAAACGGCATATTAAGTGCCATATTAAGGGCTGTAACAGAAGAACAAGCTGTTAAAACCATATTGCCGCAGCTATCAGAAAGTCACAATCGATCTGTTTCAACGCTCAGATAAAGCGCCATCAAACTTATCTACAGTGCTGTTCACTGCTGTGTGCCAAAGCGTTGTTGTAATAGTGACAGAAACAGATCCCTTGCCTTGTTCACACGCGAACTCGACTTGGTGATGGCCGACAGACCAAGAGTGAACTGCTTGCGTGTGGGCACCAGTGCCCGGATCTCACCGGATTCAACATAGGGTGCCGCATAGCACTCAGGCAGAAAGCCCAGATACTGGCCGGATAGTATCAGCGATAAGCGAGCCTCATAGTGATAGGCGGTAGCACGTATGTTCATACCCGCGATCTGATCGGCCGCTTTCTCGTGTTGTTTGACCCCACCCTGAACCAGATCATATTGCCAAAGGCGCTCATCCGTTATTGATGTGTCGGGTTCATTGAACAATGGGTGGCTGCTATGGCAATACAGTTGGCAGTTATCGGTATAGAGGGGGTGGTACTCCAGACCTTCCATTTCTCGGTGAGAAGGGATAAACCCTACCTCGGCCTCTTCGTTGAATACCAGCCGTTCAATTTCCGACATCGACGCCACATTGGCCACCACATACACATCCGGTGCCAGACTGTGCAGTTCACGAATCAGACCAGGCAGGTCCAGGCGACTGTCCATGCTGACGGTGTCGGAAAACACCAGGCGCAGATCACCCGACAAGCGGGCATTCAGATTGTTGACGGTGGCCCTGAAAACCTCAAGATTATCAAACATCTGCTGCAGCGATTGATAGATGGTTGCACCTTCTTCCGTCAGTGAAAAACCGCTGCGTCCGCGCAGACAGAGCTTGAGGTTGAGTCGAGCTTCCAGATTGGCGATATGCACGCTGATCGTAGATCGGCTGATATTCAGCTCACTTTCGGCAGCTGAAAAACCACCACATTCAACCACTGTGGCAAAAATCCTGAGTAGCTTGATCTCATAATCGCCCATCTGTCCCAGTCTGTATTTCATTGTCGGTTGCTGCCTGTCTCTTATTATGTTGTGTGTCATTGATTAGCTTCTGATGCTTAAGTGCTTACCCTTAACGCTTGGTTGTGTCGCGTTTGGTGCTATGTCAGCATAAGCGAATCCTGCCCCAGTGTCAGTGCCATCAGTCTGCTTTATGCACAGCCTTGACTGCATTTTAGTTGTTGCCAGTCGTAGTGTGTTCCGCCTGGAGGTCGTGTAGGTTGGATAACCAGTGCTCGCATCCTTGTAATTAAATGAATGTCGATCTGTGCGTTAGCACACCGACTGGCTGGATCCCTTAGCGTACTTTAGAGACTCATCCTGAACTTCAGATGTCCTGATGATTCAGTCCTCCTCCCGATAATGATGTCAGGAAGGAAAGCTGTGATGAGGCAGTTAAGCAGGCTCGTTGTCTGACTAACATACCGGTAAGAAGGATTTTCATATGAAAAAGCTACATTCATTTGTATTTTATGCACTGGTTTCACCTGCTATAACGCTGGGTGCAGGTTCTGCGCTGGCTCAGTCTACAGCTCAGGGTACTCAGAGTGCTACGCAGTCTAATCTCGATACCACACCGACTGACAAAAATGCACAGGGCGCTGCGCAGTCTGATCTGAATAAGGATACAGATAACCGTAACGCTGCAGGCACTCAGTCAAACATGAATATGGGTAACCAGACCCGCATGGAGAACCGGGGCTATATGGATTCAGCTCCAGCTAATGGCGTACAGGCGAGTGACCTGATTGGTGCTGATGTTCGGACCAATGATGATCAAGATATAGGTTCGGTTAAAGAGTTGATTATTGATGAGGGCGGTCAGGTTGTGGCTATTGTTGTCAGCGTCGGTGGTTTCCTGGGCATGGGCGAACGTGACGTTGCCATTGGCTGGGATGACGTAACTCGTTCAGGCATTGCTGATGATTATGATCTGCGTGTCGATGTGTCAAGTGAGGCTCTGAAAACTGCACCTGAGTTTAAAGTCGTAGCTAAGCTCTAAATACAACGCTCATTTCGTTGCATGAAGAAATGGCAGAGGCGAAAGCCCCTGCCATTTCTATTTCTGTCTGATACCAACCTCAATACCCCCCAGTTTCAAAACGGATTCATAACTGGTAGTCATGGACAGTGCGAAGTACAAATATACTTAAAAGTATATTTGTACCGGCACAAGGTTAATGGTGAGTCGCGTGACCTAAAGGATCAGCGCGATCAGAATGATGATGGGGATAGGTACCCCGAGAAATAGCAGTAGTATTGAGCGCATAATAATCTCCTTCCAATTAAATGGCTGTAGTTCGGGTATCGTGAGTTCGGGTATCGTGAGTGCAGGCATCGCGCTGACGTCCACCGAATACTGCCATCAGACTTGCCGTGAAGGCGCCTATCAGCAGTGTTATAAACATCCAGAGCGCTCCGTAGGCTGACGCTTTACGTGCTTCGTCTGCCGCTTCACGTGCTGAAATTTCCAACTCTTCCAGTGTTATCTGGACTTCCGAGAAGCTTTCCGATACGTGCTGTTCAGCCTCACGCTGGTTCATATCGGTCCGTTGTGCAACAAGCTGGCCGATATAGCGTTCGTCTTGTTCTGGCAAGGTACCGGTGCGCAACGCTCTTGCGAAAATCCGCGTGACTTCGCCGACGGGCACCTCGTTAATTTCAGAGTTCTGCTGCGCCGCTGCTTCAGAAAAGCTTGTCGGTTCATCGCGGAACAAAGAGTCGACAAAGTACTCAATGGTATTACTGTCCTCCAAGGAGTTGGATCCACCAGTGCTCTGCATCGCTGCCGAGCTCGCCCCACCGACGACTTCAGCACCAGCACGGACGCCTCCACTGACAATGGAGCCAGCTAGCAATGTCAGTACTACTACCATCAATAGTGATGCAACTGCCCAGGTCAGAAAGCCATGAGCTGTATCGCGAAAGTACACCTCATCGGTGTGCACTGCCGTCCATTTCGTTCGCAGCCGTCCAGCCAGATAGCCACCCATTCCGGATGCAGCAAGCTGGGTGAAGGTTAGCCACGCGATTGCTGCAAAACCGAATGTACTGGCTCCAATACCCTCCATGCTCCACGGGGATACTACTGAGAAACCCAACCCGGTGCCGAGGATCAGCAATAAAAGCGACAAGGCGGCAGCACCTGCTGCTCCTGCAAATATTGCGGCCCAGGAGACAGCGCTGCTTAAACTCGGCATTTCGCTCATGCTTGCTACGGTGCTGTGCGTTCCTGCTGGATGCGTCCCTGTATTAAATTCCGACATAACTCACTCCATTTTTGTGATGTACGAACAAGGTAAAAAACTAGTGCCGACAATCAGTGCTTCGCTTTCAGCATCATTTGGTTGGTGGGCCGGTTAAGCGAGATAGATGACGATGAGCGGCGACTGCATCGATAAATGCAGGAGCAACCTTGGCCGCGTCGGTGCTATCTGCCAGCAGGACTCCCTCATCCTTTTCACTGACCTGACCGATGCCGGCCATTCCCAACAACTCCCGTCCTGCACCCAAAGCCAGAATCGTTTTGCAGTGCTTGAACAGATCTTGAATAAACGCCGCCGTATGCTCATTACCCGCAAGCGCCTTGACCGCCTGGCTACCATCTGGCAGTACCAGCGCGTCGAACAGAAATCCCGGAGAGTTCTCCATCGACTTGTTCGCTTCTATCCCCGCACCGGAGTCGCCTACGAACATGCCTACTCGTGGCCCAACGAAATGAACGACTGCACCGGCTTCAACCAGTGCATCATGCAGGGAGAGAAGTGAGTCAATATGGACGCCATTATCGACTAACACCGCAATCTGACGGGTACGGATGCCGCATTCGCCCGGTAACGCCAGAAGTGACAAGGCTGGAGAAACAGTTACTTTCGGAGTCTGTGGATTGGCAGTGGCTTTCGGCATGGTATCTGGTATCTCCATGCCCAGTCCTGCGGCAACTTCTGCAGCGAGCTCCTGAGAAACGTTTACCAGTGAGGACAGCATCCGCTCACGTATGGCAGGGACTCCGACTTTGCTCAGCTCGAATCGAAATGCGGCTGCAATATGTGCTTTCTCAACATCGGACTGACTGTTGAAGAATAATGTGGCTTGCGTGTAATGCTCGGCGAATTTTGCCGGCTTGCCACGAACCTTGTCTTCGGCAGTGGCCTCTGGGAAGGAGACGAAACCATTTGTTCTGGGTTGAGCTGTTCCTGCTTGAGTTGCTCCCGTCTGAAAAGGGCAGCCACCAGCTAATGAGTTCGGCTCGTATGCCACCTTTCCGCGAGGCAGCGCCTGACGATGCAGGCCATCGCGTTGGTTGTTCTGCACCGGGGCGATCGGAGAATTGATCGGGATCTCGTGGAAATTTGGACCGCCAAGTCGCGTGATTTGAGTATCCACATAGGAATGGATACGACCTGCAAGCAACGGGTCATTGGAGAAGTCGATACCCGGAATGATGTGTGCCGCGCAGAAGGCGACCTGTTCAGTTTCCGCGAAGAAGTTGTCAGGGTTGCGGTTCAGAACCATGCGGCCGACAGGTGTAACTGGGACTAGTTCTTCCGGTATCAGTTTGGTTGAGTCGAGTACATCGAAGCTGAAGCCATCGGCCTGTTCTTCGGTGAATATCTGCAGTCCCAGCTCCCATTCAGGGAACTCGCCCGACTCGATGGCTTCCCACAAATCACGTCGATGAAAGTCAGGATCTGCGCCCGAAATTTTTACTGCTTCATCCCAGACTAACGAATGGGTTCCCTGCAGCGGCTTCCAGTGGAACTTGCAGAATACGGATTCGCCCTGGTCGTTAACCAGACGAAAGGTATGCACGCCAAAGCCCTGCATCATCCGATAACTGCGCGGAATCCCTCGATCCGACATCACCCACATCAGCATGTGAGTTGATTCCGGCATCAATGAGACAAAGTCCCAGAAGGTATCATGGGCAGACGCTGCTTGAGGCATGCCATGGTGCGGTTCCGGCTTGACGGCATGTACCAGATCAGGGAACTTCATTGCATCCTGAATGAAGAACACCGGTATGTTATTGCCGACCAGATCCCAGTTACCTTCATCGGTATAGAACTTCACCGCGAAGCCGCGCGCGTCGCGCGCTGTGTCTTTCGATCCGCGCTCACCCGCCACGGTGGAAAATCGCGTAAATACAGGCGTGATTTTTCCTTTCTCGGCGAACGGTGCAGCGCGGGTGTGTTTGGTCAGCGCGTCATAGGCTTCGAAATAGCCGTGTGCGGCTGAGCCACGGGCATGGACGACGCGCTCGGGAATGCGTTCATGATCGAAGTGGGTGATTTTCTCACGCAACACGAAATCTTCGAGCAAGGATGGACCGCGAAGTCCGGCTTTAAGAGTGTTCTGATTATCGCTGATGCGAACGCCTTGATTCGTCGTCAAAGGCTGATCGCTGGCATCGACCCGGACCCGGTCAAGCGAAGCAACGGTCGCATTCGTTCCGAGCAGCGCTGCACCACCAGTTTTGGCAGTGCCCGTTTCCTCAGTCACTGTGCTTGCAGTGAGTGCACATGAACTCGGCTCTGCAGTCGCTCCAGGTGGTGGAGCCAGGGCGTTGTCGTGTCCGTGCTCTAGCTCCTTGTTGCTGTTGTAGGGTATTGCGGCGACCAAATCGTCACTTGCCTTGGCCTGTTTTGTGATTAAGTCGTTGGTTCTGAGTACGCCGTCATGATCCTTTTTTGATACTTTGCCATTGCTTTTAACTCGTGACGTTTGAGCTTGGTTCTTTTTCGTAGCCATGGTTACCTCCATGGAGGTGTGGGGCTTTTCCACACCTCATCAGCGCTTTGAGGTGATTTAGAAGTTGAAACCCAGACCTACCGTATAAGCCCAGACTCCATCGTCCTGGAACGCATCGCTGGCATCACTGGTGTTGTTGAAGAGGAACTGATACTCAACGCGGGAAAGAATGTACGTATTCTTCTGTACGTAATATTTCAGGCCTGCTTCAACCCCTGCGAAGGCACTATCCTTGACTCCGTCGCCATAAATGCCACCAAGACTGGCTCCGATGAACGGCCGTGCACGATCATCAAGAAAGTGGTAGTTGACGTAACCACGGGTTGAGCCATTCCATAAATCGTCCTTGAGGCTTTCTCCTTTGATACTGGCGTAATTGATGCTTTGGCGGATACCGACGACCAGGTCAGTACCCATGTACCAGCCCATGTCGCCGGTCACACCGAAGGTGCCACTATTGAAGCTCTGGTCGCTGCTGCCGGTTCCGGAGATGGACAGTTCCCGGTCACCGTCGCGTGGGAGTAAATCCGAAGGTTGTGCAGCTGCTGTAATAGGTAATGCGCTGAGAAGACAGAGAGTGATTGCTGCAGTGTTAACTCTGGTCATGAGAAAATCCTTGCTTGTGTTTTTCAGTTTTAAGTTCCGAATTACGCTGGCAGTTAGCTTGCGCGGTTCGTGTTGAAGCGAATGCCAAAGCAGTCAGCTATAGCATTCGCATACCTTCATGATCGGTGTCTGAGCACTGGGTTGTCTGTTCGTAAGCGCACCCAGTCCCAGAAAATGGTTTTAGATGTCCACTTCGACAAAGTGCTCACGACGGTCGTCTAGCAGCGGAATGCGCATGTCATGACACTCTGTGCCGTCCAACATCACACGGGTTACCTGTCCTGATGTTGTGCCGACGCGCTTGATATGGATGTGGTAGAGGGTGTCGTGGAAGCGGTAGTGGATTTTGTAGCTATCCCAATCAGCCGGAATACAGGGCACTATGCGCAGGTGATCTGCTTCCAGCTGCAGTCCGAGCAAGGTTTCGACTGTCAACCGATACATCCAGCCTGCCGCCCCTGTGTACCAGGTCCAGCCACCACGACCGGAGTGTGGTGATACCCCATAGATATCCGCACACATGACGTAGGGCTCGACTTTGTAGCGCTCAATTGCTTCTGGCGTGCTGCCATGGTTAATCGGATTGAGCATGGCAAAGTATTCCCACGCACGTTCGTTATTTCCCTGCATGGCAAATGCCATCGTGGCCCAGATCGCGGCATGGGTGTATTGCCCGCCGTTCTCACGCACACCGGGGATATAGCCCTTGATATAGCCGGGCTCAAGGTCTGATTTATCAAAAGGTGGGTCGAGCAGCTGGATAATCTGCTGATCACGCTGCACCAGGCGCTGATCCACTGCCATCATCGCCTGACGGGCTCGCTCTGTATCACCGCCTTTCGAGATGACTGCCCAACTCTGGCTGATCGAATCGATCTGACATTCGTCGTTACTGCTTGATCCCAGCGGTGTGCCGTCATCAAAATAGGCGCGTCGATACCAGGCGCCATCCCAGGCCTGTGCCTCGATGTTGTCGCGCAACTGTGTTGCCTGAGTGTTGCACAGCTCAGCAAATTCCTGGTCTTTGCGCTCGCCAGCGATGCCGGCAAACAGTTCGAGATTCTCGACCAGAAACCAGGCCAACCAGACGCTTTCGCCCTTGCCGTCCTTGCCAACCAGATTCATGCCATCGTTCCAGTCGCCACAACCCATCAACGGCAATTGATGAGCCCCGAAACGCAGGCCGTGCTTGAGTGCACGCACGCAGTGCTCGTACAGACTGGCCATTTCAGGTGAGCGCTGCGGCTGATCGTAGTAGGCTTCCTCTTCCGCTGACAACTCACGTCCTTCCAGAAAGTGGATAGGCTCATCAAGCACACTGGTATCGCCTGTGGTCAGCACATAACGACAGGTGGCATAGGGCAACCACAGATAGTCGTCGGAAAAGTGCGTACGTACACCCTGACCGTTAGGTGGGTGCCACCAGTGTTGCACATCACCCTTGATAAACTGGCGACCGGCGTGCAGGAGCAGTTGCTCTCGGGCGAGCCATGGTGTTGTGTGAATCAGTGCCATGGTGTCCTGCAGCTGGTCACGAAAACCGTAGGCGCCACCAGACTGGTAGTAGCCGCTGCGCGCCCACAGCCTGCACGACAGGGTTTGATAAACCAGCCAGCCGTTTGCCATCAGGTTAAGTGCCAGATCTGGTGTGTCTACTTTGACCGCGCCCAGGGTGTGGCTCCAGTAGTCCGCTACTGCTTCCAATGCCAGTGCTGCGCCTGCCTGCCCGCCGAATTGTTGGATATAACGTCGTGCCTCGTCGGCGTTCCCAGCCGCACCGAAGGTGAACACAATCTCACACTCCTGGCCGGGAGCGAGGTCAATCTTGGTCTGGAGTGCAGCGCAGGGGTCGAGGCCTGCCCCGATTCTGCCTGACAAACGTTTACGGCGCATTGCTGCTGGGCTGGCAAGTGCGCCGTTGCGGCCGATGAACTCGGTTCGGTTGCCGCTTACCGACCGTTCACGCTCGCTGACCTGTGCAAACACCACTCGGTTGGCACAACCTCGGCCGTAGGCATTACGGGCGAGCAGCGCACCAGTGTGCAGATCGATTTCGGTGACGATGTGCATCAGGTTGGCATGTCGCCACTCGCCCATTACCAGCTCCCAGTACCCGGTGAGCGACAGGTTGCGGGCACGATCCGACTGATTGAGCAGCTTGACCACCAGAAACTTCACTGGTGCATCCATGGCAACATAGGTTGAGAGTTCTGAGGCAATGCCCGCCTCGCAGTGCTCGAACACGCTGTAACCGAAGCCGTGTCGGCAGACATAGCCAGAGCGGCCCCGGACGGGTAGAGGCGTCGGCGACCAGAATTCGCCTGTTTCTTCGTCACGGATGTAAAGCGCTTCGCCACTGCTGTCACACAGTGGATCGTTGTGCCAGGGGGTGAGGCGGAACTCGTGTGCATTTTCCACCCAGGTATAGGCACTGCCGCTCTCGCTGACGACGGTACCGATGTGCGGGCTGGCGATTACGTTAGCCCAGGGCGCTGGTGTGGTTTGTCCGGGTTCGAGCGTGACGACATATTCGTGGCCGCTGGGTGTGAAACCACCCAGGCCATTGTTGAAAACAAGTTCGCGTGGTGTCATCGGCTCAACTGGATGAATGTCTGCTTCCAGTGAAGGTTCCAGCAGATCGGATGTACGTTCAGGTGACACACGTCGATCCACCTGCTCAATCAGCGTTTCGTTCGTGTCACTGAAGACAATACGCGCAACAGTCTGCAACAGCACGCGTTCGTCCTCAGTAAGATCTTCGGCGCGTCGCACGAAGATCCCGCCCGGTTTATCAATCACCTGGGCTTCCGGGCCTGCATTGATCAGACCCATGATCATGTCCTGTAACACTGCCCGGTAGCCCGAAAAGCCCTCATTGATGATCACCAGATCGGCGGCCAGGCCTTTCATGCGCCAATAGGCATGAGCTTGCACGACCTGCTTGACCAGATCGATACGGCTCACGTCGCCGATAAACAGTAATACGATGGGCAGATCTCCCGAGATGGCAAAGCGCCACAATCCGGGTTGTCCCAATTGGTTGCGGGCAATAATGCCGGGAGCCGCGCGGCGCAAAGCATTACCGTAAATGACAGAGCTGGCCAGGCGGCCAAAAATCTGAGCATCGGCTTCGGTTGCGTTCAGGTGTCGCAGTACCTCCTGGCTCTGGAACCAGGCCAGTTCGAACGCGCGCTCAACGAAGTGGCGGTCACCATATTTCTCGATCAGAGCCAGTGCGGCCTCGCGTGTATCTGCAACGCCGGTAATGATCTGCACGCTTGTTGATTCGTCGGGCGATAAGGTCAGGGTGCTGCGGATTGCCACACAGGGGTCAAGCACTGCCCCTTGGGTGTTTGATAAAGCCGAGTGGCCTTCATCATCCAGTACCAACGGATTGGCCGCTGTACGGCCGCGCCCAATAAAGCGCGCACGATCAGTCTCGCAGGAAGGCTCGCTAGCCACAGAACCTGGTGCGGCAAGCAGATGAAACATCCAGGGAACCTGTTCACCCGGTGTGCGGGGGCGTCGGGTGCATAGAATTGCTTTTTGCTCGGGCAGGATTTCAGTCTGTACGAACAGATTACTGAATGAGCGATGTGCCAGGTCGGCGGTCAGCGGCGCAAGCACAACTTCCGTGAAGCTCGTTACTTCAATCTGACGGGTACGCGACGATTGATTGGTGAGCGTGACACGACGTATCTCGACATCGTCTTCCGGTGATACGCTGATCTCGGTATGTGCTTCAATAGCGTGGTCACGCCGCCTGTACTCTGCGCGCGCCTGTACAAAAATCGCTTCGTAATAATCGGCTTGGCACAGGGTCGGCTGGTGCGTCGTCGACCAGTATTTACCGCTGTTGCAATCGCGCAGGTAAATGAAAGTGCCCCAGCCGTCCGAGGTGGCATCTTCGCGCCAGCGGGTAACGGCGAGGTCACCCCAGCGGCTGGCTCCGCCGCCTGCATGGGTTGCCATGACATGATAGCGGCCGTTTGACAGCAGGTGAACTTCAGGTAGTCGTGTGTCGGGGTCGGTAAACACCCGCATCATCGCGCCGTCGTCTGCGTTGGGGGGGCGAGCGGCCGCGCTGACTTCTGCCGCGTGTGGGTGCAAGGTATCGCTCTTCCTCGGTACCCGCTCTTGCAGCAGTAATTCGGTCGCCCGTACCAGAGGGTCTGACATAAAGCGGCGCTGCATTGGCTGATCAAGCAAAACATGTGCAAAGGAGAGCAGGCTCATGCCTTGGTGATGGACCATAAAGTTCTGCACGATGGCATGCGTCTTACCTCTTGGCACACGAGAGGGCGTGTAGTCGATGGCTTCGTAAAACCCGTATTCGCCGAGGAATCCCTGATCGGCTAATACCTGTAGATTGCGACAGGCTTCACGCGGCATCACCATCAGCGCCAGCGCACTGGCGTAAGGGGCGATCACCAAGTCGTCTCCCAGCCCGCGTTTGAAGCCCAGGCCAGGCACGCCGAAAGCCCGGTATTGGTAGACCTGATTGAAGTCGGTGGCGTTGTAGCAGGATTCGGAAATTCCCCAAGGCACCTCACGTTGCCGACCGTATTCAATCTGGCGTGATACGGCAGCTTTGCAGGTATGTTCCAGCAGAGTATTGGCGTAGCTCGGCATGATCAACTGCGGCATCAGGTATTCGAACATCGAACCGCTCCACGAAATCAGGCTGACGTCACCACCATGACTGGTCAGCAGGCGGCCGAGCGCGAACCAATGTTTCTGCGGTACCTGCCCCTGTGCGATAAGCAGAAAACTGGCCAGGCGCGCTTCTGACGCCAATAGATCGTAGCAGGCAGGATCTCGGCGCCGTTCATTCATGTCGTATCCAATGGTCAACAGGCCGGATTCCGTATCGTAGAGAAACGTGAAATCCATCTGTGCCAGAGCGCGGCATCGATTCATCAAATCGTCGATGAGGTCGATTTGTGACTGTGCGGCTATTCCATCAGATCTGGCATTCGAGCCCGCCAACTCCATTCGGGTCGGCAGCGTACTGCCTTGCCACGATTCAGGTACCAGCCATTCGAGTTCGTCGCGAAGCGCTCGGAGCTGCAGGTCAAATGCCCGTGCCCAGTAAAACAGTTCTCCATCCCTGTCGACATCCAATGGCAGCCAGGCAAGCAGTGAGCCGCCAATGTGCTCAATCTGGTCCAGCGAACTGATGGCAGCAGCCATTGTTTGCGGCGGACCTTTCAGTGTGATGGCGTGCAGTGTTTCCTGCAGCAGGCGACAGTTTTCTACCAGTAAAGGGTCTGAAGAGGTGGGTAGCTGTTCGGTCAACACCTGTAGGGTATCCTGCAATCCTTGCAACGCGCTGAATGATAACACCGGTTGGTTTTTCATCTCAGCCAGGCCCGCCTGCAGCGTGAGCAGGCTACCCACCAGGTTACCGCTGTCCACAGAAGAGACGTATAGCGGGTGGAGCGGTAGCATCGTTCTGGTGTCGTACCAGTTAAGGAAATGGCCGCGGTAG
This sequence comes from Nitrincola salilacus, assembly GCF_046271865.1. Classification (NCBI taxonomy): domain Bacteria; kingdom Pseudomonadati; phylum Pseudomonadota; class Gammaproteobacteria; order Oceanospirillales; family Oceanospirillaceae; genus Nitrincola; species Nitrincola salilacus. Next base: position 3,187,672 of record NZ_CP176580.1, on the reverse strand, counting down.
CGTTCCAGTTTCTCCATCGCTGTGAAGGTGTTGCCGATACGCTGCAGACATTCGCCTGTAGTGAGATAACCAAAGTCGACCGCTGCCAGGTCGGCGAGCAATGACATGCCCAAATTGGTGGGCGAGGTACGTGAGGCAATGGCTGGTGCAGGGTAGGTCTGGAAGTTATCGGGGGGCAGCCAGTTTTCATCCGGACCCACGAAATCTGCAAAGTAGCGCCAGGTACGGCGGGCCACTGTACGCAGGAAGATGTTTTGTTCGCCACTCAAACCAGGAGTTAGGGCAACCAGCGGCTGACTGATCCACCAGCCGACGGCAGGCGACACCAGCCACAACAATAGCATTGGGGACGCGACGAGCCAGGTTGCTGGTGTCATTATCAGCCCCACACTCAGTTCAAAACCCAGTCCTACAACCAGTCCAACAACCAGTCCCGCTGCGAGAACCGGCGCTACCCACATCTCCGAGTAACAATCAGTCAGCGACCGGCAAGCGTTGCGTCGTGCGTAGCCGGGTAGTTGCCACAGTAGCAAACCGCGTCGGGTAAACGGCATACGCACGCCTGAGCGCCAGATAGCGCCCAGAACAATACGCGTGTCATAGGGCAAAAAGGCCAGGGTCAGCAGGGCGAGTGCGATCGGGCGGCCAGCAGATTGTCCGGTCAGGCTCAGATGCATCAGCCAGTTGCACTGTGCAGGCTTACGAATCAGTTCGATTAAGGTAGACAGCAAAATGGGCAGAAATACCACAGCCAAAACCAGCAGGGTCGACATGACTCCCTGGCCCGTAAACCATCCCACGATCAGTAGAGCAAGCAGTGCCGGCGACACCAGGCTGCGTCGCAGGTTATCGAAAATTTTCCACAGCGACAGAGCCGACAGAGGGTTTGCCAGCCGCTTCGATCTGGCACCATTCACCCCGGGTGGTCCAGGCACACGTGGCAGCAGCCAGCCAGCAAGTTGCCAATCACCGCGGATCCAGCGGTGGCGTCGACTTGACTCCATGGCGATACTGGCGGGTTGCTCCTCTATCAGCTCTACGTCGGTCACCAAAGCAGAGCGCGCGTATCCACCTTCCAGAAGGTCGTGACTGAGGATGAGATTTTCAGGAAAGCATCCGTCGACGGCCTGACGAAACGCGTCGACGTCGTAAATGCCCTTGCCGATAAACGATCCTTCCCCAAAAATATCCTGATACACATCCGACACCTCGCGCGTGTAGGGGTCGAGCCCGGAGTCGCCCGCGAATAGTTTGGTAAAGCGAGACTGATTGGCACTGATCAGGCTGATCGAGGCACGCGGTTGCAGAATCGCGTGGCCTTCTACAATGCGTCCCTTGTCGGTGTCGTAGACCGGCCTGTTGAGTGGATGCGCCAGGTTGCCTATCAGAGTGCGTGCAGCATCGCGAGGCAATTGTGTATCGGTATCCAGAGTGATGACGTACTGAATCGATGTCAGGATAGTCTGGTCGCCTACGATCTCCGAGAAGGCAGTCAGCTCTTCGCCCCGTAGCCTGGCATTGAACTGCTCAAGCTTGCCGCGCTTGCGCTCGTAACCCATCCAAACACCTTCGAACGGATTCCACAGCCGTGGTCGGTGAAAAAGATAGAAGATGCAGGGACGATCGTCGCAATAGATTGCGTTGAGTGTCTCGACTGCTGAGCGCGCGTAATCCACGAGGGCCAAATCGTCTGGGAGTGTCTGCTCAGGTGCGTCACGAAAATCCGTCAGCAAAGCAAAAAACAGGTTCAGATCTCGGTTGCCGAGATATCGTATCTCCTGGGCCTCAAGCAGGTTATCGATCTCCTGCCGACTGCTGAGCAAAGTGGGCACGATCACCATACTGCGGTGAGCGACGGGAATACCCTGTGAAAAATCCAGTCGTGGTAATGCGCGAGGAGGCACAAACAGCGTGACCATCAGGTTTACCAGCGCTGCCGCGAGTGCCGAGGTCCCAACCATACCGGCGATGGCAAAAAACAGGTAGCGCCAGTCATAGAGTGCGAACCCATCAATCGCATAAAGTACAGCTGCTGTCGTGAGCAACGTCAGTAACGCAATGGAGCCTGAATAGAGGGGTAGACAAATAGGCCGGCACAGCCTTTTTACACGGTTTTTCAATGATGGGCGACAGCCTACTGCACGCTCCAGATATGGCCGACCATTATCGACCAGGTAGTAGCCGACATGAGCGCTGCGGTCGCTGAGGCTTTGATTATCGGCAGCCGCCTGAGCGAGAACAATGGCCTCGCGCGCCACCTCCATTTCGCTGTAGGTACTGCCTCGTGCCACGTCTTCGATGACATGCCGGTAGCGGTCACGTGTAGCAAAATCCTGACTGGCGTGCATGCCCGATGGATCTTCACGTAAAGTCTTTTCGACGACACTGAGCGATTCGACAAACTCCTTCCAGTCCTTGGCACCGATGAAGCGCAGGCTGCCGATGCTATTGGCGATGGATATCTGGTTGGCCGCATCCGCACGCCCGGCAGCCTCCGACAGCTTCGTAGCCGTTACACCCTGCTCGATCAACTTCTGCTCGACCCAGGTTTGTACAAAGGCCATGGCAGGTCCCAAAGCCTGAAGCCGGTCGTAAAACTCCTCCACAAACGGTGCGGTCAGCGGTATATCAGAATGGGCGAACTCAGCCAGCAATTGGATTAAATGCTTCGGATCGTTTTCGGCTGCGGCAAACATCCTGTCCGCCCACTTGATGGCTTCATCACGCTCCTCGCGTCGTTGGGCAATGCGCACAGCAACGCGGCGCAGATTTTCCAGCAACGCCAACTGCAGCATGATCGGGAAGGCCCATAACTCGCCCAGCTTCAAGTGTTCCACTGTCTGGTAAGCGGCAATGAATTGGGAGGCGTTGTCGCTATCTACGCGCCCATCCATGTGTGAAATCAACTCCAGTGCCAAATCGTAAATACGAGGAAAACCGACCGACTGACCATCGGCCAGACGTGGCAACTGCCGACTGTATCCGCGTGGAAGATGTCTACGTGCCAGGCTGATCTGCTGCTCGATCAGATAAAAGTTGTCGAGCAACCATGATTCGGTTGGAATGACCCGTAGCCCAGGCTTTGCTGCGGCCGTGACAGCATCATAGGCCGCCAGCAGAACGCGCTCATTGTCCGCCAGCCGTGGCAGTAACCTGTCTCTCCCCGAACGTTGCTCGATTTGATGTTTTCCACCCAGGGAAACCGCATGACGTTTGAGCTGCTCAATGCTGAACAGCTCTGCGCGCAATAACTCGGTGTCCTGGTCATGGCGTAGCTCGTTCCGTGTGCGGGCCGAAAATTTGAAAGCGTTGATGGCTTTTGCTCCTTGCTGACCCTCGTCTTTAGTGTTTGATATTGGTGCTCTACTCAAACGGAGGGAGCTATATGATCGGAGTCGGACCACTCGGATGTCTGTGCGCTAGAGAACTTAGGGATAAAGATCAACGTTTTTGAGCTGGGTGCGGCAACGTACAGATGCGATGGGCCTCCAACCCTTAGGCTGGTCTCAAACCAACTGATTCGTTTCATTTGAGAATGCTCAATCAGCTTTTTACTCATACTTTCGCGATTAAACTTTCAATCCTGTAGTGAACGCACATGAACCTGATACCTGAAATTGAATGGACTATTGTCTTACTGCATCTACGCGACTTGTTGTTCGCTTTTGTCCTTGCGCTGCCGATTGGTTGGGACCGAGAACAGCATGAACGTACGGCGGGCCTGCGCACTTTCCCTTTGGTAGCTGTCGCTGCATGCGCATATATGCTGGTTGGTCTTCAGGTCCTGACCTCAACGGATGCAGAAGCACGCGTCATGGAGGGGATAATTACCGGTATAGGGTTTATTGGCGGTGGTGCCATCCTCAAAAATGTAGTGAAGGGTGAAGGCTTTGTTTCGGGTACAGCAACTGCTGCGAGCCTGTGGTTAACCGGAGCAATCGGCGTATCAGTGGCCACTGGTCGGCTAGAAATTGCACTGATTCTGAGTGCGCTGACATTCTTTACCCTGAGGATCATGACCCCGGCTAAAGTGTTTATGGGTCCCCGAGAGGATAAGTAGAACTGAAGCTCATCGTTACGCTCTGTGCGCCAGCGCACCGACAACGCTGCCAGCATTCGGCGACTCTGGTTGATGTACGCGTTATGACTGTTGCGTCAGGAGTCACCTGTGGATTTAAAAAGCGGCTGGGATGTCATTGACTGGGAAACGAAAATCTATGCTTTGGGCTATCGGTGCCACTGCGCTGTCCACCATCCTTATTCTGGTATTTTTGCAGAACTTCAAGTCATCTGAGAAGGTTTTGGAGCGCAAGGCTGAGCATCGCTATGCTATCTCCGATCCTCAATTTCGACGAGAGATGTCTGTCCTGTTGGGTCCGGCGATAGTGCAGGGCAACAAAGTGACCGCGTTGCACAACGGAGACGAGATTTTTCCAGCGATGCTACTCGCCATTCGTGAGGCACAAACATCAATCACTTTCGAGACCTTCATTTATTGGTCGGGCGAAATTGGTGAAGAGTTATCGCACGCTCTTTCCGAACGTGCCCGCGCAGGCGTACCCGTCAGCGTTACCATTGATTGGGTCGGTAGCTCCAGGATGGAGCAATCGTTGCTGGATTCCATGCAGGAGGCTGGTGTGCAGGTCCACCGATTTCGGCCTTTGCACTGGTATAACTTTGGCAGTATGAACAATCGTACCCATCGTAAGCTCCTGGTGATCGATGGACTCATCGGGTTCACCGGAGGGGTGGGTATTGCAGATCAGTGGACAGGCGATGGTGGAGATCCTGATCACTGGCGAGATACACACTACCAGATTGAAGGGCCTGTAGTGGCGCAGTTACAAGCGGCCTTCAACGACAACTGGATCAAGACCACTGGAAAAGTGCTGAACGGCCCGAACTACTTTCCTGTCCTGCAGGATGAGGGCGATATGGATGCGCACATGTTTGTTGCTTCGCCATCTGGCGGCAGCGAGAGCATGCATTTGATGTATCTGCTTGCCATTGCGGCAGCCGAGGAAACTATCGACCTGGCAGCATCCTATTTTGTGCCTGATCCTTTGCTGATCGAAGCCTTGGTTGCTGCTCGCGGACGCGACGTTCGAGTGCGCATTCTATTGCCTGGACCTCATATTGATGCGTTTACGGTCAAGATTGCCTCCAAGATAGATTGGGGTACGCTGCTGCAAGCAGGTGCCGAGATTCACGTTTATCAGCCGACCATGCTGCATACCAAGCTGCTGGTAATAGACTCCGAATTTGTTTCAGTAGGATCAACTAATTTCGATATGCGCTCAATTCGGCTCAATGACGAAGCGAGTTTGAATGTCTACAGCAGTGACTTCGCCACTAAGATGGCGGCGGTTTTTGAAGATGATCTGCTGGAGGCTGAGTCTTACTCTTATGATCGCTGGAAGAACCGGCCTTGGCGAGAAAAATTTTCTGAAACGATTTTACTGCCCATTAAATCTCAGCTTTGATGCAGAGTGGATCGATATGTGTAGGATTTTTCTGGCCTGAAATTTGTCTCAAAAATACGCTATCCAGATACGTTCGACAACGCACAGACCAGACTTTGAGCTTCAATTATCTTGGTAACTCACCCTGTGTCTACATGAGTTTATGACGGATGCAGGGCCTGAAGGAAACCAATATCTGGAGTACAGATTATGACCAAAAATCAGATCAAAGATCAGAGTAAAGATCAGGCCAAAAAAAGTGCGGGCAAGGAAAAAGAAAAGTCGAAGGATGGAGCTGTTTTAAAAGATATCAACGGAAAATCGAAAAAGGGTTCGAAATGAAGTTCTCAACAAATAAACCGAACGTCGATATGGCGCGCCTGAATAATGCACCGGGCTTCGACAAGGGGCAATGGCCGGATATGGCTGACCCTACCTGGAACTCGACAATCGAGTCCTACTACGCTCGGTGATCTGATCACCTGAAGGAGGTTGAAATGGCTAGTAATAGAGTTCTGGCTCTTGTGTTGCTTGTTGTGGGTTTGATTTTGCTTTTCTTCGCATATCAGTCATCCCAAAGCTTGGACGATCAGGTGACGGAGGCCGTTACCGGTCGCTTCACCGACTCCACTACCTGGTTCCTGATTATTGGCGCGGCTTCTACGGTGGCGGGTATTGGAATGCTGATGTTCGGTAAAACCGCAAACCAATAATGCAGGAGCGCATAATGCCCCACGACGTACATGAACCCCAGGGTGGTGGGGCAAAGGAGGCCGGTCAAAACCTGGCGGTGTTACGTCCGGATAAGCGATTGTTCAAACCTGTTGAGCTTCGCTTATTTCGCTACACGGCGGTTATGTTTTCTCTGGTTGCACTGATCGTACTGGTCGGAATCATCGTGTGGTTATTCGGCCTGATTCTGGATGTGTTCTATAACCTGCTCTTGCCGCTGTCACTTGCCGGTATCCTTGCGCTGGTGCTTCATCCGGTGGTGAAATTTCTTAAAAGACGCCTCCACGTTCCCCGCTTGCTGGCCATCATTCTTGTACTGTTGGTCTTCTGCGTGGTTATTGGTGGGCTGATTATCTTGCTTGTGCCCACATTGGTCAGCCAGGCCGTCCAGTTGATTACCGTCTTACCTGAAACGCTGGCAAGCTGGCAGGAGAGTTTCTCTTCTCGTTTTCCTGAACTGAGTGCCATGCTTTCCTCAATGATGGAGAGCAATGGAGAAGAGGGGAGTAAGTCTGTTTTGCCAGATCTGGAAGGCTCGGGGAAAACCATTATGTCCTATCTGGGACTGTTGGCGGGTCTAAGCTTTGTACCCTTGTTCCTGTTCTTCACCCTTCTCTCCGGGGATTTACTCCGGGGACCGGTATCCGAACTGTTATCCATTTTCCACAAGCCCACTCAGCAGAAAGCGCTGTATTTCATGGATGTGTTCCTGGAGTACGTTACTGCATTTTTTCAGGGACAGTTGATCATAGCCATGTGTATGGGGGCCTTGTATGCCCTGAGCTTTTCACTGATAGGCCTGGAGTTCGGTGTATTGATAGGGTTGGTATTGGGTTTGTTGAATATTATCCCCTTCCTGGGCTCCCTGATTGGCCTGCTTGTAGTTCTGCCTATGGCCTTTTTTCAGCCAGATGGTGGTGTTGAGTTATTGGTTCTGGCAGGGCTGGTGTTCGCAGCAGTCCAAGCCATTGAAAGTTTGCTGCTGACTCCCAAGATTATGGCCAACCGCTCAGGTCTGCACCCAGCACTCGTGGTTATTTCCCTGTTTTTCTGGGGAACGGCATTGGGTGGCATTATAGGTATGGTACTCGCTGTTCCACTGACCGCTTTCTTCGTTGCTATCTGGAGCGAAATAAAGGCCAGTCTGGAGCATGCACTTAACGATTGATATGTCAGAGTACGAAGCGAAGGAGTGATGTGGAACTTACAGACCGAGTCAGGCTCAAACATTCGGATATAGAACTGTCACAACACCAAATATAAAGGCATAAGCATGACTAAATGGCGTAATCTGGCATTTGCTGCAGTTGGCATTACTCTTCTGGCTGGCTGTACTACAAACCCATACACTGGCGAACGTGAAGCCGGTAAGGCTGGGGTTTATGGCGGGGTTGGTGCCGTGACAGGCGCCGTGATCGGGGCGGCCACTTCGAGTAAGAAAGACCGAGCCAAAGGCGCAGCGATCGGCGCAGCAGTGGGCGCAGCGGCTGGCGGTGGCTATGGCTACTATGTCGACACTCAGGAAGCCAAACTGCGTGAAACTCTGCAAGGCACTGGCGTTCAGGTGCAGCGTAATGGCGATGAACTGAAACTGATCATGCCGGGTAACATCACTTTTGCTACCAACTCGGCGGATATTTCCAGCGGCTTCTACTCGACGCTTAACTCTCTGGTATTGGTTTTCAAGGAGTTCGACAGGAACGGAATTGATATTGTTGGCCACACCGATAGCACCGGCTCTATGGAGCTGAACCAGAACCTGTCGAATCGCCGTGCACAAAGCGTAGCTTCCTATCTGTCCGCCAATGGCGTACAGCCAGCGAGGATCTCCACTTATGGTGCCGGGCCGAACCAGCCTATCGCGAGCAACGCCAGTGAAGCGGGCCGTGCACAGAATCGTCGAGTCGAGATAAATCTGCGCCCGATGTAATGCGAACAGCTCTTCCTGATCCTTTCTGTTCTTAATGTGAGCTATAAAAATGCAGACGAGTATGCGATTAGCTGATTTTATTCGAACAGAAATAGAGCCGATTCTTCAGGATTGGGAAGAGTTTGCCAAAACCATCTTTTATGCAAAGCATATGGGCAAGATCGGGCTGCGTGACCACGCCAGAGAGATGCTTCTGGATGTCGCGGGAAACTTTATCTACGCAAACGTGGCCACCGCTAATCGGATGTGCTTTACCAGTAACAGTCAGTAGAATGGCATGTAAGATACAGATCTTCATATGTGCCACATATTTGAACGTTGGTAAGCTTGTATGTCCATGATTGTAATCAAACGACCTCAAGAGCTAGCTCGTTTGCGTCGTCTGGCCCTGTCAGCACAGGGTTTGCTGCAGGCTCAACCCTATGGACGTGGCTTGGCGGGCGCACGTAAAGCGATCAATCATCTGGGCTATGTACAGATCGATACCATATCGGTGGTGGAGCGCGCACACCATCATGTGCTTCACTCCAGAGTGCCAGAATTCAAGCCCGTCATGACAAATCAAATGTTGCTCGATGGAGGCATATTTGAATACTGGGCGCATGCAGCATCTTTCCTACCTATTGCTGACTTTCGCTTCTCCTTACCCTATAAGCATGCCATTAAAAGTGGTCAAACCCATTGGTTCAAAACCCGTGATCAGAAACTTATGGATGAGCTGTTGGCACGCATACGATCAGACGGTCCGTTACGATCCCGCGATATAGAAACGAACACCGTAAAACGTGCAGGCTGGTGGGACTGGAAGCCAGCTAAGAAGGCGCTTGAACAGTTGTATATGGAAGGTTATCTGATGGTCAGTAATCGCGAGGGTTTCCAAAAAACCTACGACCTGACCGAGCGGGTACTGCCGTCACACGTCAACTCGCAAATGCCCAGCCTGGAAGAGTTTGCGGCGCATATGATAGACCAGCAGCTGCGCTGTCATGGCTTTACTTCACTTAAAGGGCTGACCTACCTGCGCCGCAATGCTGAGCTGCGCAGTGCAGTCAAAGCCTTGGTAAACGAACGGTTGGCACAGGGCAGTCTGGAACAGGTCCAAGTCAGCAGTGGCGAAATTTTCATACTGGAAACAGGTGCGCTCGAACGCCCACTTCCCCGGTTGAAAAACCGCATCTTGATTCTTTCGCCATTCGACAACAGTGTCATTCAGCGCGAAAGGCTCAAAGCACTGTTTCAATACGACTATCAGTTAGAATGCTATGTACCTGAAGCCAAAAGACAATATGGCTACTTTTGCCTGCCACTCCTTTATCGGGATGTTTTCATTGGGAGGATGGATTGCAAAGCTCATCGAAAAACCAGTCATTTAGAGATCAAACTGCTACACCTTGAACAGCATGATTTTGATGAAGACTCAGTCATCACTGCATTTGTTGACGCCATCAAACAGTTCTGTCATTTTCAAAAATGTGATTCAGTGTCTTTGACTGAGGCTCATCCAAAGCATCTAACCCAACATTTACGCAGTGCGTTAAAAGATGCAGGGTGACCTGTGTGCTTTTGCCGGATGGCTTGAGCTGAGAGCTGAATTTATTCGTACCGCCCGATGATCATCGAGCTGGTGCCATCGCTAAGCATGGATTCGATCGCGACATTGATCCGGCGAATAATATCGTGTGCATCCTCCCGGGAGCGGGCGACCGCGATATGGTTTGCATCGACGACCAGGTGATTTTCCTGCACCTCCAGTAGGCTGAGGTCGATACCGGCCCGTGTAGCATAATGGCGCACAGCTGGTGGTCCACCAGACAGAATTGCCACGTCGATACGGCCAGCAACCAGTTTTTGTAACCGACTGCTCGCATTTGCGTCCCATTGCACGTTGATGGTCGGCAATGCAGTCTCGAAGTCCGGGCCAAAACTTGCACCCTGTTGTACGCCAGCATGGAGCCCGGCCAGATCGCTTAAGCCATTGAGCTGGAGGCCAGCGCCCTGGCGCGTGATCATCAGAACCCGGTCTTCATATATTGGAGTCGAAAACAGATACAGTTCATTTCGTTCAGGTGTACGGGAAAAACTGGTGATCACGCCAAAACCGGCTTGTGCATAGGACACGGTGCGCGCCCAGGGGTAGGCCTGCACTTCTACCTCGTAGCCAGCGCGTTGCAAGGCCTCGACTGCCAGTTCGGTCATGTAGCCGACTGGTTTGTGGTCCTGGATAAACATTTTGGGTGCCGCCTGATCAGCGACGAACAGTTGTAGTGGTTCCGGTAAAGCGGCCTCGGAAGAAAGTACAGCTCCTGGCCATGCAGCACAGGTCAATGCCAGAATCAGTAATAGACGACGCATTACTGGAAAATCGCGCCAATGACAAAAGTTTTTCACTTTGCATGCACCTTACTGTTCGCTTCTTACTTAGAGTGTAAATCATTCTCAGCGCAAAACAAGGAAGCTGGTAGTTGATATGAACTGTTGGATTGCATCAGGCTTGTAGGGATAACCCACTGCCTGGCACTGCTTGCTGAAGTGTGCTGTATCGTTCGCGCAGTCCGATAACCCATTCATGGACGGCCATAATAGCGGGTTCATGAGCGCGCCGCTGCGGATAGATCAGATAGAAGGATTTACCGATCAGATCCGGTCCGAAAGGGCGAATCAGGCGGCCGGTTCTTAACTCATCCATCATCAGGGCGATACTCATCAATGCAACTCCCTGACCATCCAGCGCTGCCGAGATAACATGTGTTTCATCAGAAAAGGTTAACCCCGCACCGACATCCAACCCTGGCACTTGCGTCTGATGCTGCCAGTTGTACCAGTCACCCGGAGAGCGGATTGTTTTGCAGGGCTCAAAATGCAACAGCGTGTGATGGGGAAGTTGGGAAGGCTCCGTCAGCCCAAGCGAGGGGCTGCAGACGGGGGCGAAGACGTTCTCGAACAGCTTTTCAGCGACCATGCCCGGCCAGTTGCCATCACCATAGCGTATCGCCATGTCTGCAACCACGCCATCCAGTGCAGCATCTTCATGAGAGGTATGTATGCTCAGATCCAGCTTCGGATGAGCATCACGCAACAGGCACACCCAGGGCAGTAGCCAGCGCAAGGCTACTGCCGGGGTTGCCGATAGGGTGATGGACTGGCGCTCGGGTGTCTCGCGCAGCTGCGTGATGGTGTCGGCAATGGCATCGAGCGATTCACTCAACACTTGCTGCAGTTTGCGCCCCTGTGGAGTCAGTGCCAGTTGTCGGGGTTTGCGCACAAACAATGTTAATCCAAGCGATTCCTCCAGTTGCCGCACTTGATGGCTGATCGCGGTTGGCGTTACCGACAGCTCGGCCGCCGCACGTTTGGCACTGAGATGGCGGGCGGCCGCTTCAAAAGCGCGCAAGGCTGAAAGTGAAGGAAGTTTACGTGTGTTCATAGATGAATTTAATTTTGTAATAGGTGAAAGGAATCATCGTTTGTCGTGCCATGTAATATCAGGCTAAATTTCATTACCTGTCAAGTAACAGGTGAAATGAATTCAGTTAAGGAGATAGAATCATGGCCCGTTTATTATATCTGGATGCCAGTGCGCGTCCCGGCCGCGCTGGCACGCATGAGCATGGCTCACTCACTCGTCGTCTGACGCATCACTTTGTGTCTCTGTGGCAGGCAGGACGCCCCGAGGATGAAGTGATCTATCGTGATCTCGGGGAGTCACCACCCAGTGCTGTCAGCGGTGATTGGATACATGCTGCATTCACTGCCGAAGAGGCTCAAGAGGACTGGATGAGCGGGGTGCTGGCCGAAAGCGACAGGTTGATAGATGAAGTGGCCGCTGCCGATATTCTGGTGCTGGGCGTGCCGATGTACAATTTCAATGTACCTTCCTCGTTCAAAGCCTGGGTCGATAACATTGTGCGTATTGGCAGGACCTTCGATTTTGATCCCAGTAATCCTGAACATCCTTATCTGCCGCTGATGGCAGGGCGACGAGCGGTGGTACTCTCATCACGCGGAGGTATCGGGCTTGATCCTGGAGCTGAGCTGGCCCACATGAATCATCTGGAGCCGAGCATCAGAACGGCACTGGGCTTTATCGGTATTACAGAGTTGCATCAGATCGCGATCGAGGGGCAGGAGTTTGGCGGTGAGGTGCTGGCTGACTCCACACGCGCTGCCGAGGCCAGAGTGGCGTTGCTGGTTGATGAGTTGCAGGATGATCTGGCGCTCAAGCATGCCTATCTCAGGCCGGAACCGGCCTGAAACCAAATCCTGAAATAACTTCTATACTTAGGCTGATGAGTGCTACCTGATGCGGTTTTGTGTAGTGCCCAGGTTATGATCGTCTAACAGCCTGCAGATGGGAGTGCTCACCATGCCGAACAGGAAAATAATTGCGGTGGTTGGTGCCACTGGTGCGCAGGGCGGAGGGCTAGCCAGAGCCATTCTTCATGATATCGGCAGTGAGTTTAAGGTCCGTGCCCTGACTCGTGATGTGCGCTCAGGAACCGCCATTGAATTAGCCGAGATGGGCGCTGAGGTGGTTGCAGCGGATCTGGATGATCCAGTCAGTCTGCGCAAAGCGTTTCAGGGGGCCTATGGTGCCTACTGCATGACCAATTTCTGGGAGCACTTCTCACCGGATAAAGAGTTGAGTCAGGCAGCAAACATGGCGGCAGCCGCTAAAGCGGCCAATCTGCAACACGTAGTCTGGTCAACACTGGAAGATACGCGCCGCTGGGTGCCGCTGGATGACGATCGAATGCCGACCCTGATGGAGAAGTATAAGGTCCCTCATTTTGACGCCAAGGGCGAGGCCAATATTCTGTTTATTGAACAAGGGGTGCCGACCTCTTTTTTGCTGACCTCCTTCTACTGGGATAATCTGATCTACTTCGGCATGGGGCCCAAGCGTGGTGCCGATGGAGTGTTGGAGATCACCTTGCCGATGGGGGACCGCAAGCTGCCGGGTATCGCATCTGAAGATATCGGTAAATGCGCGTATGGGGTATTTCGAGAGGGTACTTCCAGCATCGGGAAAATGGTTGGTATTGCCGGCGGCCATTTGAGCGGTGTAGAGATGGCCGAGGCGCTGACTCAGGCGCTGGGTGAACTGGTCAGATACAATGATGTGCCCCCTGAAGTGTATCGCAGTTTCGGTTTCCCCGGGGCGGATGATCTGGGCAATATGTTCCAGTTCAAGCATGACTTTAACGAGCTGTTTGTGTCAGCCCGTGACATTGAACGCTCTCGGAAGTTGAATCCTGAACTACAGAGCTTTGAGCAGTGGTTGGCACACAATAAGGATCGGATCCCAATAGACTGATCGTCGGCTGTGTGAAAGTTGTTCTATTGAAAGTGATGGTTGATGATCCAATCATAGGTACCATCAGTTTTGAGCTCGACCAGCACCTCATCAAATCTGTCTCTGAAATCGGATAGATCCTGCTTTTTCGAAAAAGCGATATAGCTGGGCAGGCTTTCTACTTCAGGGGTCAGCTCGCGAACTTGGTTCAGTGCTCCCATCTTCTGCAGGATATGCAGGCCACCATATTTATTGCTGACCAGAATATCAAACCTGCCTGCGATCAGCTTTTCCATATTGATTTCGCCTGTGGCAGCCAAATCAGGCTGTTCGATGATCGCCTGCTCAACTGCTTCATCAAACACTCTACCATAGCTGACTCCTCGAACTGCACCGAAGGTGTATTGTTTCAACTCTGCCAGATCACCGTTGAAAGAGATGGGCGAGTCTTGTCTCACAAACAGGGAGATCACCTGAGGCATCAGGATCTCGTTGGAGTAGTCGGCAAACAACTCCCTCTCAGGTGTTTTATAGGCAGTGAAAATGGCATCGGCTGTGCCGTCCTCAATCATCTGAAGGGCTCTGGCCCAGGGCAGCAGAGTAATGTTAATCGGTTGGTCCATGCGTTGAAAAACGGCGTGAATGATATCCACGACAAAGCCTTGTAGCTCACCATCCTCCTCATACTCATAGGGTGGATATTGCAGAGTGACCAGCTCCAGCGTCCGAGCTGACGCGTTGGCACAGATCAGCAGCAGTGAGATAAGTGTGCAGCGTAGAATAAATCGGATCATGGCCTGAGTCTCAAAGCATGTGATGAATTCTCTGACTAGTATAGTATCGAGAGCCAGCAAGCACTGCGAAAAATGATGCCTGAAGGAGACTAGATGTGAGCGACATTGATGATCAAAAGGAAACATCTCGACCACCATCTTCTTTCACCTGTCATCTGATGCTGCCGCCGGATTATCGGCAGGCTGATATGCTGGCGTTTCATCAGCGTGATGTTCAGGCGGTGGCGGAACGGGTTGATCAAGAGACACTGCATAAAGGGATCTGCTGGGACGGTGATCCCGCTTGCCTTACGATAGCGTTTGAGCCGGGCAGGGCGGTGGCGACCTTGGAAGTTGATGGTCAGCCTAAGGTTGGTAGTCAGATCCGGCTTGAACAGATGGTACGGCGTATGCTGGGGCTGACTCAGCCTGTGGAAATATTCGAACAGGAGTATGCGGGTCATCCATTGCTCGGTCCACTGATTCGGCGCCGACCTGGTCTGCGTGTGGCGATGACAACCACCCCCTTTGAAGCGCTGACCTGGGCGATCATCGGGCAGCAGATCAGTGTCAGTGCTGCGGTGTCCATCCGTCGAAAACTGATCATAGCGGCTGATATCCCGCATCGTAGCGGGCTGTTGTGCTATCCGGATGCGGCTCGGATTATGAGTCTTGAGGATGAAGAGCTGTTGCGGGCTGGTCTGTCCCGAACCAAGGCACAAACCATCAAAACTCTCAGTGAGTCAGTGGTGAATGAGCAGTTACAGCTGGATCAGTGGGTGGAGAATCTGGATGCCGAACAGGTCAGTGAACGCCTGAATGCCGTGAAAGGGATCGGCCCCTGGACTGTCAGTTATGCCCTGATGCGTGGCTTTGGCTGGCTGGATGGTTCTTTGCATGGGGATGTGGCGGTGAGGCGCAACCTTCAGGCGCTGCTGGGTCGTGAGGAGAAAATCAGTCAGGAGGAAACCAGGCGCTGGCTTGAGGACTATTCGCCCTGGCGGGCCCTGGTCGGGGCGCATCTCTGGGCGATACAGGCAACCGATGGATACTGATAATGGGCCCCTGGATCCGTGTTTTCATGTATGAGTTATTCCGAAGGTCTTGGGTGAGACGCCGTGAATGCGTCCCTGCAGGCTTGAATGCCGCGTCCCTGCGGCAGACACTCACCCATGACCTCCAGAATATGCCGCAAAGTCACGGATTCAGATGTTTTTTAGATCAGATGTCTGATCAGACGATGCCCTGGCTGCGCAGATAATCGTCGTAGGTACCGCTGAAGTCAGTGATGCCATTGGCACTGAGTTCCACGATACGCGTGGCCAGTGAAGAAACGAATTCGCGGTCGTGGCTGACAAAGATCAGCGTGCCGGGATAGTTCTCCAGTGCCAGGTTCAGCGCCTCGATCGACTCCATATCCAAGTGGTTGGTCGGCTCATCCATCAGCATCACGTTTGGTTTGATCAGTGTCAGCTTGCCGAACAGCATGCGACCCTGCTCACCACCCGAGATCACTTTCACCGACTTGCCTATCTCATCACCGGAGAAAAGCATGCGACCCAGCGCACCACGGATCGCCTGCTCGCCGCCGCTGGTCCAGCGTGACATCCACTCAAACAGTGTGGCTTCTTCGGCAAAATCCTGAGTATGGTCCTGTGCAAAATAACCAACCTCGGCACTGTCGGTCCATTTCACCTCGCCGCTGTCGGGCGTCAGATGACCACTCATGCACTGCAGCAGGGTGGTTTTACCTATCCCGTTGGGACCGATGATCGCAACTCGCTCGCCTGCTTCCACCTGAAGGTTGAAGTTCTTGAACAGCGTGACGCCATCAAAGCTCTTGGACAGATCCTTCAAGGTAACGGCCTGCTTGTGCAGCTTTTTCTGCTGCTCAAAGCGGATAAAGGGGCTGACACGGCTTGAAGGTTTGACCTCGTCGAGCTGGATCTTGTCAATCTGGCGCGCACGCGACGTCGCCTGCTTGGCTTTAGAGGCGTTGGCCGAGAAGCGGCTGACAAAGGTCTGCAGTTCGGCTATCTGTGCTTTTTTCTTGGCGTTGTCCGACATCAGGCGCTCTCTGGCCTGAGTCGCAGCGGTCATATATTCATCATAGCTGCCCGGGAACAGGCGCAGTTCGCAATAGTCCAGATCCGCCATATGGGTGCAGACCTTGTTCAGGAAGTGGCGGTCATGCGAAATGATGATCATGGTGCTGTTGCGCGACGTCAGAATCTCTTCCAGCCAGCGGATGGTGTTGATGTCCAGATGGTTGGTCGGCTCATCCAGCAGCAGTACATCAGGATCGGAAAACAGCGCCTGAGCGAGCAGAACACGCAGTTTCCAGCCGGGCGCCAGTACACTCATCGGCTCGTTATGCTGTTCTATCGGAATTTCCAGGCCCAGCAACAGCTCACCGGCACGCGATTCAGCCGTATAGCCATCCATCTCGGAGAACTCAACTTCGAGCTCAGCCACCGCCATGCCATCCTCTTCGGTCATGTCGGGCAGCGAGTAGATACGGTCACGCTCAGCCTTGACGCGCCACAGTTCCTCATGGCCCATGATCACCGTATCGATAACGCTGACGTTCTCAAAGGCAAACTGATCCTGACGCAGCTTACCCAGGCGCGTGTGCTCATTCAGCATCACATGGCCGGAAGTTGGCTCCAGATCGCCCCCCAGAATTTTCATGAAGGTGGACTTGCCGCAGCCGTTGGCACCGATCAGACCGTATCGATTGCCGTTGCCAAACTTGACAGAGACGTTTTCAAATAGAGGCTTGGCCCCGAACTGCATGGTGATATTAGCGGTGGAAATCAAAGAAAGAACCCATAGATGGTGGTTGGCGACAGCTGTCGCGATATGCTTGATGTAAAAGGAGCAATATTATACAGGTTTGGCGAGCAGTTGTGTTACTATGTGCTCGACTTTATGTAGTACGCTTTCCATGTAGTGTAGTAACCCAATGTAGTAAGCCAAAGTAGTACCCTTGGTCGTACCCTATTGATTACCCACCCAAGTACTGTATTCAGCATTAATTCCCATCCGTCCTTTTCAGGACATTATATGTTCGGAGTCACATGCCTTTTGCTTCCCTCGGTCTGAACGAGCAGCTCGTTCAAGCTATTAACGAATGTGGTTATACAGAGCCAACCCCCATCCAGCGCCAGGCGATTCCTGTTGTGCTGAAAGGCGGAGATTTGCTCGCTGGTGCTCAGACCGGTACCGGCAAAACCGCAGGCTTTGGCCTGCCCATGTTGCAGCGTCTGGGTGAAACCGACGCAAAACCCCATACCAATGGTCGTGCACCTGTGCGCGCACTGGTGCTGACACCCACACGTGAACTGGCCGCTCAGGTTGAAGATAACCTGCGCGAATATGCCAGACACACCCCATTTCGCACCCTGGCGGTGTTTGGTGGTGTCAACATTAACCCGCAGATGAAAGCGCTGGGCCGCAAAGTCGATATCGTGGTGGCAACGCCCGGTCGATTGCTGGATCTGGTTTCGCAGCGCGCTCTGGATTTGTCACGCATCGAGATTCTGGTGCTGGACGAAGCGGATCGCATGCTGGACATGGGTTTTATCCGCGATATTCGTAAAATTCTGGCGATGTTGCCGAAAAAACGTCAGAACCTGCTCTTCTCAGCGACCTTCTCGGAAGAGATCAAGGCGCTGTCGCAGGATCTGCTGAATAACCCGGCGATGATCGAAACTGCCGTGCGCAACGCCACTGCTGATACCGTTGAGCAGGCGTTCTATGGTGTCGACAAGGGGCGTAAGCGTGATCTACTCAGTTACCTGATCGGTAACAATAACTGGCAGCAGGTGCTGGTCTTCACTCGCACCAAGCACGGCTCCAACCGTCTGGCTAAACAGCTGGAGCAGGATGGTCTGCCGGCGATGGCAATTCATGGCGATAAAAGCCAGGGCGCCAGAACCCGCGCTCTGAAACAGTTCAAAGATGGCGAACTGCGCGTGCTGGTGGCGACCGATATCGCAGCCCGCGGCATCGATATCAGCGAACTGCCACACGTGGTTAACTTCGAACTGCCCCACGTACCAGCCGACTACGTTCACCGTATCGGCCGTACCGGACGTGCAGGCAGCTCCGGTAGAGCCATATCACTGGTCTGCCATGAAGAGAAGCCGCAGTTCAAAGCGATCGAAAAACTGATCAACAAGCGCTACGAGCTTGAAGTGCAACCAGGCTTCGAGCCGGGCCCTGAAGATCGTATGATGCCAGCTGCCAAGCCTGCCGGTAATGGCAGAGGGCGTGGCGGCAATGGCAGTCCGCGGCAGGGTGCAGGACGCAATGGCGCCGGTCGAAGCAAACCGGCGGCTGCAGCGGCTCCACGCAGCAACAAGCCGAGCCGTCCTCAGCGTCATGCACGACACGATGCCTGATATGCACAGCTCCGGCTGACAATCGGGCGACCAGCTCGTAGTGAAGAATCCCCTCGTGAATCTGCCAAGACTTGCGAGGGGATTTTTTTTGTTTATGGACACAGCATCATCGCCGGGATTGCGCTTAAGGTGCATAACGGAGATCATGGATTCTGATATGGTTTCAAGAGTTGAAACAGCAATGACAATTTGGGTCGATGCCGATGCATGTCCGGTGGTAATCAAGGAGATTCTTTTCCGTGCCGCCGAGCGGACAAAAGTGGAACTGGTGCTGGTTGCCAATCAGGCGATGCGTGTGCCGCCTGCTTCCAATATTCGTTCGATTCAGGTGAGCTCCGGCTTTGATGTGGCAGATGATGAGATCGTCAAGCGGGTTCAGGTTGATGATCTGGTGATCACCAGCGATATTCCGTTAGCTGCCGAGGTGATCGAGAAGGGTGGTCATGCTCTGAGCTCTCGCGGTGAGGCGTTCAGCAAGGAAAATATCCGTGGCCGGCTGAATATCCGTGATTTTCTGGACACGCTGCGCTCCAGTGGTATCCAAAGTGGAGGCCCACCGCCTTTGAGTCAGCGTGAGCGCCAGGCGTTTGCTAACCAGTTGGATCGCTATCTGGCGCGTTTTGCGCGTTAATCTATTATTGATCTTTTCAAGGATACTGATATGACAGTTCAGGTTCTGACTCTTCCCGGTTACCTCAACTCCGACCCAGAGCACTGGCAGAGTCTGTGGGAGGAGGCTTATTCATCTTTTTCGCGGGTAATGCAGCGTGACTGGGAGTGTCCGGATTGTGATGAGTGGGTAGCAGAGCTGGAGAAGCGTGTGGCTGAGGCCGGTCCGGAAACTGTTCTGGTGGCACATAGTATGGGTTGCTTGTTAGTGGCGCATTGGGCATCACGTACTCGGTTGACAGTGAAAGGGGTGTTGCTGGTTGCGCCACCTGATCCTGATGGTATTAATTTTCCTTCGACTGCAATTGGATTCGGATCATTACCAATCGAGGCTTTCAACTTTCCCTCCATCATGGTGGTCAGCAGTAATGACCCCTATGGTGATCTGACATTTGCACAAGATTTTGCCAATCACTGGGGTAGTCGCTTCATCAATATAGGTGAGGCCGGGCATATCAATACCGAGACAGGTTTGGGTGACTGGCCGCAGGGACTCGATTTGGTGCGGCAGTTGATGGGCTGATACTCTATCCTTCAGGTAATAACCTTGATCTGCTGATGGCAAGGGGTACTTGGAGAGATGAGGGCTTATGACAGTGTGTATGACAGAATCCCTGCGCCGGGGCTTGTGGCAGATATTATTCTGATATTGCATAGCCTGATTGTGGTGTTTGTGATCTTTGGTCTGGTGCTGATATTGATAGGTGGGTGGCGTCATTGGCGCTGGGTAGGCAATCGCTGGTTTCGCGCACTTCATCTGCTGACTATTATCGTCGTTGCTGTGCAGGCATGGTTTGGTTTGATCTGTCCGTTGACGATCTGGGAGCAGGAGTTAAGACGGGTGGCGGGGCAGTTCTATTACGAGATCTCGTTTGTGGAATACTGGCTGGGGCAGTTTCTTTACTATGATCTGCCCTGGTGGGTATTTGTCGCTATCTATACGTTATTCGGAGTATTGGTGCTGTTGGCTTTGTGGCTGGTGCCGCCAAGGTGGCGTGACTCCTGAGTAATAGGGTCTTGTTCAGGGTCTTGATCAGAGGGGCAGGTATCTGGAAACTTAACCGATATGATTGCAGTGCCAAATTGCAGGCAAAAAAAAGCCCCGCTATGCGGAGCTTATCTTTCTAGGCGTCAGCCCGGATTCAGAGTACCTGAATCTGTGAAGCCTGAGGACCTTTAGCACCCTGTGCAGGGGTGAAAGATACCTGCTGGCCTTCAGCCAGAGTTTTGAAGCCATTACCAACGATTTCAGAGAAATGTGCGAACAGATCTTTGCTGCCGTCATCTGGAGTAATGAAACCAAAACCTTTAGCTTCGTTGAACCATTTAACTGTACCAGTAGCCATTTAAGTCTTACCTTATAAAAAATATTGATGAGCAATGCTCAGAAAATGCAATGAAAATCAAAGAGAGGGGACTGAAAGACTGAAGTACCGTAAGGATCCAACAAATACTAGGGTCGCGCCAACTTGAGTGATCTTGCTGAACCCATAGTATGAGATTGGTACCCTGTCGTCAAACCTTATTTGATTTATTTTCATGCGGGCACTCCTTTGCCTTATTGTTCAGACTCAGTAGCCGCGCTGACGATCAATAAGCCCACTGGGGGATTCGCCGGACTCGAGTAGCTTGATCTTGTCGCAGATCTGCTGCACGGTTTCATCGCGCAGGGTGCGTGCAGACACATGTGGGGTCAGAGTAATGGAAGGGTGTCTCCAGAAGGGGTGCTCTATCGGGAGGGGTTCCTGGCGGAACACATCCAGTACCGAATGGCGTATCAGACCTTCATCTATGGCGCGGATCATATCGTGATCAACCAGATGCTCGCCCCGGCCAACATTGATCACCACCGCATCCGGCAACAGGCTGCTAAAGGTATCGTAGTTGAGCAGGTCTCTGGTTTCGGGTGTCAGTGGCAGGGTGTTGATGAGTACGCGAGTCCGCGCAAGAAAGGATTTGAACTGTTCTTGGCCGGCAAATGATTCGACACCCTCTATCGGCTGGCCGGATCGGCTCCAGCCAGCAACGGGGTAGTCGAGTCCTGCCAGTGTGGTGGCCACCCGCTTGCCGATCTGACCCAGCCCGAGCACGCCTATCGGCCAGTCCTGACGCCTTATCGGGCGCAGCATTTTCCATACACCATCAGCCTGCTGCTCGCGATACAGGGCCATATCACGGCTTGCTTCGATAACATAATAGGCCACATATTCGGCCATCTGGGCCGACATGCCAGCATCTTCAAGGCGGTAGATCGGCAGATTGTCTGGCAGCCCTGTCAGTTTGAGCAGGGCATCAACACCGGCTCCCAGATTGAATATGGCCTTCAGCGAGTGCGTCTGTGCGAACACCTCTGCGGGTGGTTGCCAGACAATCGCATAGTCGGCATCGGTCGCTGGGTTTGCTGCATCCCAGATATGGATATCGGCCTGGGGTAACTGCTCCAATAGTGGGGCTTTCCAGCGTTCGGCTTTCGGGTCTTCGGTGGCAAAGAGAATCTTCATCAACGTGTCCATTCCATGTGCTTGCTTGGTGACCCTATGCTAACGCTCTGCACCTGAAAAATGAAAGGGCATCCGCGCAGAATACCCCCTGGTGTATATATCACTCCTTCCCGTACCTCCCTAGACTTGGATCATTACCAGAGTCTGAGAGGTACGACTGTGAAAACATTACAAGAATGGAAAACCTTGAGTGAGTCCCTGACGCTGCGGGGCGAGGCCTATATCAATGGCTGTTTTCAGCCATCGCTGAGCGGTGAAACCTTCCCCTGTGTCAATCCGTCAACCGAGCAGTTGCTGATTAATGTGGCCAGCTGCGATCAGGGCGATGTCGATCTGGCGGTGGCCAATGCGCGCGAGGTGTTCCGCTCGGGTATCTGGTCCGAAATGGCACCCAAGGCACGCAAGAGGGTGCTGTTGAGGCTGGCCGATCTGCTGGAAAAGCATCAGGATGAGTTTGCGCTGCTGGATACGCTGGATATGGGTAAATCCATCTCCGAGATGGTGAATATCGATGTGCCGGATACGATCGATTGCTTCCGCTGGACGGCCGAGAGTGTCGATAAGGTGTATGGAGAGATCGCTCCTACCGGTCATGACACGCTGGCATTGATCAGCCGTGAGCCGGTGGGCGTGGTGGCAGCGATCACTCCTTGGAACTACCCGCTGATGATGGCGACCTGGAAGCTGGCACCGGCGCTGGCAGCCGGGAACAGTGTGATACTCAAACCCTCTGAAAAATCACCTTTGAGTGCATTGCGGCTCGCTGAGCTGGCTACCGAGGCGGGCTTGCCTGATGGCGTACTGAATGTGCTGCCTGGCTTTGGTCATACTGCCGGTAAAGCACTGGCGCTGCATCGTGATGTGAATGTCCTGGCGTTTACCGGTTCCAGTCGTGTGGCGGGGATGCTGATGGAGTATGCCGGCCAGTCCAATATGAAGCGTGTCTGGCTTGAGGCGGGCGGCAAATCACCCAGCCTGATCTTTGATGATTGTGAAGATATTAAAAAGGCTGCGGCCACGGCGGCTGCGGCGATCTTTTCCAATCAGGGTGAGGTGTGTATCGCCTGTTCACGCGTCTATGTACAAAAAAGCATTAAAGAGCGCTTCCTGGCTGAGTTGATCGAGGCGGCCAGCCAGTATCAGCCTGCTGATCCGCTTGACCCGGAAACCCGCATGGGGCCAGTGGTGGATGCCGTGCAACTGGCAACGGTGGAGCGCTATATCAGCTCGGCGCTTGAAGAGGGAGGACTGTGCGTGCTGGGTGGCCTGCCGAAGCATGTACCAGGGCAGGGATATTTCGTGCAGCCGACTATCATTGATCAGGCACATAATGGCATGACCTTCGTGAAAGAGGAGATCTTTGGCCCTGTGCTCGCGGTGTGTGAGTTTGAAACTGAGGAGGAGGCCATTGCACTCGCCAATGACTCGGTTTATGGCTTGGGCGCTTCCGTATGGACCGCAAACCTGTCGCGTGCCCACCGCGTCAGCCGCAAGCTGGAAGCCGGTATGGTCTGGGTGAATACCTGGGGTGAGGGAGACAGCACGGTACCCTTTGGTGGCGTGAAGGCATCGGGTAACGGACGCGACAAGTCGCTGCATTCACTGGAGAAGTACACCGAGCTGAAAACCGTCTGGATACGCCTGTGATCGTAGGGGGCTATCTAGCCCCTTTATCCAGTCCCCTTATCCAGCCCCGTGATCGATGTCAGTGATGCTGTACCGCCACTCTGGCGGATGAGGCGGGTTCCAGCTCATTCAGATGGCTGAGGAACAGGGTGAAAAGCTCCGACTGGGTGGAGGTGTGAAAGCGGGAGTGTATATTCTTGCGATGCACCTTTACTGTTCCCAGGCTGATATGCAACCGATCCGCAATCGCCTGGGAGGAGTGTCCCCGCAGGATCAGGCCGGTGATCTCTTGCTCTCGGCGTGTCAGAATGCCACTGCCAAAGGTATTCAACGCCTGCCGTATTGCCCCTTCCGCTTTTTCATACTGCACATACTCCTGATGCTGAGATAGCCAGAACTGACGCATCAGGGAGTTGATGATCGGGTAGATATCCTGAAGTCGCTGCATTTCAGCGCGGGTAATGCTGCCGAGCAGTGCACGCCGACCGAGTGACAGGCTACAGGTGATATCGTTTTCCAGTTGAATCACCAGGTTGATTTCATCCACCAGGCCGAAGTTCTGATAGCACTTTTGATAGTACTCGGTCATCTCGAAGGAGTCCGGGGCGATGTCGCTCAGGCGGCTGACGTCGGAGATGCTGCCCGACATGATCGTGTTGTAGAGCGGGTCCAGCACGTAGGTCTGCTTTATATAGCAGTGCAGAGTCTGGCTCTGTTCGGCGGGATCGGTCGGGTGCAGAATAATCGGTTTGCAGTCCTGCTTGTAGGTCACGATCAGCAGGGTGTCGAAGTTGCATTGGGTGGCCAGAAAGGCCTCAAGGGCTTTGGGAAAGGTGCGCAGACGGGTTTGATCGATCAGTGAGGCAAGACTTTTTTGCCAGCCGCTATCTTTTTCTGATATGCGCTTCATGATGTCTCTCTGGAGGCTTACGGTTTGTCGTGATGTGTTTCATTGATGTCAGTGCAGCGAGCCGGACATTGCTGCCCGACCGTTGCACCAGGTATCGGTCAACTGACCGACTTGAGGGTCAGGTCCAGACACAGGCGTGCCTTGTCGCAGATCTCGTCCACTTCGCTGCGGCTGATCACCAGTGGCGGCGACAGCACCATGCGGCTGCCGACAGCACGCATGATCAGACCGTTGTTAAAGCAGTGGTCACGACAGATCAGACCGATATCCATATCCGACGGGAAGAGGGTCTTGCTCGCCTTGTCCTTGACCAGCGCCATGCCAGCCACCAGGCCCACCCCTTCGATATGACCGACAAGAGGGTGGTCTGCCAGTGTTTCTCTCAACTTGGCCTGGAAATAGGGGCCGATATCATCTGCCACATACTCCACCAGCTTGCGCGACTTCATCAGGCGGATGGTTGCCAGCGCTGTGGCTGCGGCAACCGGGTGGCCTGAATAGGTGAAGCCGTGGTTGAAGTCTTCATTATGTTCGATAAACGCATGTGCAATGCGGTTGCCGACGGCGACTGCTGCAATCGGCAGATAGCCGGATGACAGCCCTTTTGCCATGGAGATGATGTCCGGCTGGATGCCGAAGGTCTGGCTGCCGAACCAGTTACCGGTTCGGCCAAAGCCGCAGATCACTTCATCGGCCGCAATCAGCACATCATACTTGTTACAGATCTTCTGAATCTCCTGCCAGTAGTTGGCAGGTGGCACGATCACTCCACCGGCACCCTGCAGTGGCTCCCCGATAAAGGCTGCCACGTTTTCGGGTCCTACGGCCAGGATCTTATCTTCCAGCGCCTTGGCGCAGGCGATGCCGAACTCTTCTTCACTCATATCACCGGCTTCACCATACCAGTAAGGCTGGCGAATACGTTCAATACCGGGCAGCAGTGGCGCGCCCTGCTTGTGCATACCACTCATGCCGCCGAGGCTGGCACCACCAACAGTGCTGCCATGGTAGGCGTTTTCACGGCTGATCAGGATGTTCTTGTAGGGCTTGCCCTTGATGCACCAGTACTGACGCACCATGCGGATAATGGTGTCGACCGCCTCAGAGCCTGAGTTGGCAAAGAATATATGGTCCAGATCACCCGGTGTCACGCTGGCGATCTCTTTGGCCAGTTCGGCTGCCGGTGCGTGAGTGGTCTGAAAGAAGGTGTTATAGAAGGGCAACTGCTGCATCTGCTGATGCGCGGCATCTATCAGCTCCTGACAGTTATAGCCCAGGTTCACACACCACAAGCCTGCCATGCCGTCGATGATCTTGTTGCCTTCGCTGTCCCAAAGATAGACGCCTTCACCATGTGTGATGACACGGGCACCTTTTTTGTTCAGTGCACCGGTGTTGGTAAAGGGGTGCATATGGTGCTCGGCATCCATGCACTGAACGGCGAGGGTTTTGGCGGAGGAGGACTGGGTTTTGTTGAACATGATGTTTCTCCCGGCAGCACTGGTAATGCAGGGCTGGTATTGTCTTGTTATGTGATCATTAATGTTGAATACAGATATGGTTGATCTGATATTGACTCTATTTTGTGATCACAAAATCACAAAGTCAACACAAAAAAACATCCAGCCAAGACTCTGGATGAGTCGGCTGGGGGCTGAAAAGGAGTTAAGTGATTGAGGCGAATCCCGAAAAGACAGGAAGGAAGTTCAGGCCTGGTTGGATTGCTCGATGAAGCTCTGCAGTAGCTCAGGGGTATCGGCGAAGGCAAATCCCTCACGAATATCGGCAGCTATGGCGCGCTGCAGGGCGAAGGCGTCCCGGTCGCGGATGGCGGCCAGAGCTTCGTTGTGGCGGTCGATCACATAGTGCTCCTGCAGCTTGCTGGAGGCCAGACGCATGAAGGGGCCAAGTTGCAGCCAGAGGCTTTCGATCAGAGGGAGTGTGATCTGATGTGGGTTGGCCTTATAGAGGGCGCGATGAAAACGCTGGTTGAGAATGCTGATCTGCTCCAGATTGCCCTCTGTCTGCGCGTTATCTATCTGTCGGTCCAGTTGTTGCAGGTGCTGCAGCTGCTCTCCATCGATGTAGGGCAGGGCGCGGGCGGCTGCATGGCACTCTATTGCTATGCGGGCTTCGCAGAGTTCGGTGAACTTCATGGCCGTCATTTTTGGCACCATCACCCGGCGATTGCCCTGTATCTCCAGTGCACCCTCGGCCGAGAGCTGGCGTAGCGCCTCGCGCACCGGCATCGGACTGACATCCAGAATGCCGGCCAGCTCGCGGATGGTCAGTGCGCGACCGGGCAGTATCTGCCCCTGCATCACAGCGTCTCTGAGGGAGGTGTATACCCATTGTGTCACGGTGCCGTTGTCATCGCGCTCGGGTGGGGTGATCTGTATCGGAGATTTCTTATCCATTGTCTCGGCTGGCCAGATAGTTTCGGCTGCATTGTAGCCTGCTCGCTTATCAGCGTGAAGCGATCAGGGCAGATTGACCTTGTTTAAATTTTGTGATCAAATTGATTTGTATTTTTGTGATCACAATTTATATCAATTTTCCAAGTAAAAACCCACAAAAGCTGATCAAAAAGCTTTCGTCTCAGCTGAAAAAAGTACATCCGTACTTAAGAGAGTCTCTGTATGTCGTCTAATAACAATACTGAATTTGATCTGTTCATCACGGATCTTAATGGCAACCTGCGTGGAAAACGGATGCCCTGGAAAGCGCTCGGCAAGGTGATGGAGGAGGGTGTGAAACTGCCTCGCTCCGTGCTGGGGTTCGATTTCTGGGGCGATGACGTGCTTGAAAACGGTCTGGTCTTTGAGACAGGCGATATTGATGGTACCTGTCTGCCGGTACAGCAACCTGTGCCGGTTACCTGGTCGGAATCGCCGCGGTATCAGATTCTGGCTACCATGTTCAACCCGGATGGCACTCCTTTTGGCGCCGACCCGCGTCAGGTGTTGTCACGGATTGTGGATCGGTTCAAATCACATGGGCTGACCCCGGTGGTTGCGACTGAGCTTGAATTTTACCTGCTGGATGGCGATTCCGAGGTGAGTCAGCGTCCTCAGCCACCGATTCTGTCCGAAGGTCATGGACGTCGTCTGACCGAAACCGACTGCTACTCCATTGATGAGATGGATGGCCTGTCCTCTTTCTTTTCCGATGTGCGTGAAGCCTGTGAGCTGCAGGGTGTACCAGCAGATACGATTGTATCTGAGCTGGGGCCAGGGCAGTTCGAGATCAATCTGGTGCATGTCGCTGACCCGATGCTGGCCGGTGATCAGGCGACCATGTTCAAGCGTCTGGTCAAAGGGATTGCACGCAAGCATGGTTACGCCGCGACTTTCATGGCCAAGCCTTACACCAAAAAGAGCGGTAACGGTCTGCATGTTCATTTCAGCCTGCTGAATGAAGACGGTATTAACGTATTTGATGATGGTGGAGAAGAGGGGACCGATCTGCTGCGCTATGCTGTGGGCGGCCTGATGCGCACCATGTCAGACAGTATGCTGACCTTTGCACCGCATATGAACTCCTATCGCCGTTTCAAGGTCGGGGCGCATGCACCAACCTTTGCCAGTTGGGGCTATGAGAACCGAACCGTGGCGATCCGTATTCCAGAGAGTCCACCTGTGGCGCGTCGTATCGAGCATCGTGTAGCGGGGGCGGATGCCAACCCCTATCTGGTGCTGGCTACGGTGCTTGCAGGCGCGCTCTACGGTATCGAGAATAAACTGATGCCAATGGCAGCGATCGAGGGAGATGCTTACAACGAGGCTGAGGCTAACCACGAACTGTTGCTGCCGAACAAGTGGGATGTTGCCACCGAGGTGTTCAGCCGCAGTCAGGTGTTGAAGGAGTATCTGGGCGAAGAGTTCGTCCGTGTCTATTCGGCAGCCAAGCGCCAGGAATTGCGCAAGCTGCATGAGCGCATTTCGGATGTGGAGTACGAGTCCTATCTGGGCCTGCTCTGATCTGAAATCGGGATAAACAGAAACCTCCGGTTGTGATGATCGGAGGTTTTTTTATACCTGAATCCGCTGCTTCAACGCATATCCCGGAGACCTTAGGTGAGACGCCGTGAATACATCCCTGTAGGCTTAAATGCCGCATCCCTGCGGCATACACTCACCCAAGGTCTCCGGGATATGCCTGTACATACAAGCAGTTGTCAGTTTTTGAGGGCGGAGGAACGCGTGCCTGACAGTGGGATCAGGCACGCGAGGGATCAGCTGAACAGGTAACCCATGCCAAGCAGCAGGAAGAAGGTCAGCACCGCGCCAATCAGCGCATAGGGAATCTGGGTCAGTGCATGTTGCATCGGCGTGCAGCCGGAGCCTTGTGATGAAAGTACGGTAGAGTCGCTGAAGAAGCAGGCGTGGCTGCCAAAGGCAGAGGCAGACATAAGAGCACCGACGGTCAGCGGCATGGACATCTCCAGTGTCAGGGCCATCGGGATCACAATCGGCAGTGACACGACAAAGACACCCCAGCTCGAGCCTGTCGCAAACACCACGGCAGCCATGGACAGGAATACCAGTGCCGGCAGCATCTCTTTGGAAAGATAGGGTGACAGTGCGTCAATGATGTAGGGTGTCATGCCCAGTTGGTCGTTCACCTCTTTCAGCATGAAACCGGCGCAGACAACAGCAATGGGGTAGAGCATCACCTTGAAGCCATCCAGCATCGCATCCACCAGTTGGCTGAAATTCAGCAGTCGCTGCCAGAAATAGAGCACCATGGTGAACATGGAGGCGACCAGAGCCCCGAACAGCAGATCTATTTCATAGTAAACACTGGCGGCAACCAGCACTAACATCGGCAGCACAAAGTTCATCAGCCCCACCCAGGGGGAGGTGTGTTTGAGGTGCGAAGTGTCGAAATCAGTCACCGGGGCGTCGTCCGGAATCGGCTGGCCCGCCTGAGCACGCTTCTCTGCCTGCTTCATCGGGCCAATATCGCCGAGTATGCCCATGGCGACCAGAAACACCACCAGCAGTGCTACCCAGCCATAGATCATGTAAGGGATCGACTGAATATAGAGCAACATCCCTTGGCCCTTATCGACGGCTCCATTATCTTCCAGCAGTGCCGCAAAATAGACTGCCCAAGTGGAGATAGGGACCAGGATACAGACCGGAGCAGCGGTTGAGTCAACCAGGAAAGCCAGCTTCTCGCGCGAGATACCAAAGCGATCCGTGAGATTCTTCATTGAGGCTGACACGGCAAGAGAGTTCAGATAGTCGTCAATAAACACCATCACACCGAGGCCGCAGGTGGTCAACATGGTGCCTCGCCGTGTCTTGATCCGTCTGGCCATCAGCTTGCCAAAGCTGAGGACGCTGCCGCCACGCTCCAGCATATTGATCAGGCCCCCCATCATGCCGCACACCAGTACGATCCAGACAATGGTGTCATCCTGCACCACCTCCATGGAGAGATCTCCCAGTCCTGAAATGAGATTGGCTGGATCAAGCAGCAGCAATCCGGCAATGACGCCGGCAAAAATAGACTCCAGTGGTTTTTTGGTGATGATCGCCACGAACAGAATCAGGAGCGCAGGCAGCAGGCTGTAGAAGCCATAGTCTTCGCCTTCGGATACCTGGGTCGACAGGTAGGCAAAAGCTGCCATGATCAAGCCGTAGAAGATAAGCCAGTGGGTAGGAGGATGACTTTTTTCGGCAGCCTTGTTGACTACCAGTGAAGTGTTAAGGGAAGAGTCTAGCGAAGAGTTTAATGGAGTGGTATTGGTACTCATTAAAACACCCTGATTGGATTTATTGTAAGTGTTGGATCGGTATGGCGGGCTGGATGTGGCTTCCCGCGTGAGAAAAACCGATCCAGCTTCGATGATTAACGATACTGTCAGGGTGAACAGGAGCGATATACCTACCCGGGTATATTTTGGACTGATCCGCTATTTCAGCAGATGCTCATAGCGTTGGTCGGTGAGCGTTTTGAGAAAGGCGACCAGCGCCTGCATCCGTCTCTCATCCAATGCCGGACCTGTCTGTAACGCTTCGAGTGACAGGTTTTCGGCTATTTCCGGTGGCTCCCAGGTCAGACCTGTTTCAGGATTGACCTGTGCGCTGGCGCTGCGGCTGTTGTACTTGTTGTAGAAGCGGATAACGGTCAGCAGATCGGTGAAAACACCATTGTGCATGTAGGGTCCGGTAACGGCGATATTGCGCAGACTGGGCGTTTTGAATTTGCCTTTTTGAGTCGTGTCGTTGATATCCGGGTGTGCAAACAATCCTTCGTCTCGTGCCGTGACGCCTGTGATGGCTCGTAGTGCCCGGTTCTCGGGTACGCCTATGTTGTGAAATTCAAAATTAGTGAAAAGTTCTTCAGTGCTGCCGGGCAGGGGTTTGAGTTGATGGCATAGATTGCAGTTGGTGAACTGTTGTGAAAAAAACAGCGTCATCCCCAGTTCTTCTTCGGTGGTCAGTTCGTATTCGCCACGCAGATGGCGGTCGTACTTCGAATCGAAGGGGGCGAAGAGCATGGTCATTTCAAATTGCGCGATCGCGTCGGCCATGGCGTTGTAGGCCTGTGTCGCATCATCGAACACCGTATCACCATACAGAACAGGAAACCGGGACAGATACTCGGGATTTTCCAGCAGACGATCAAGAATAGCCTGTTCGCTGGGCATGTTCATTTCTATCGGATTGAGGGGTGGCCCCTTTGCCTGATCCAGCAGCGTATTGGCGCGTCCATCCCAGAAAAACCCTCCTGCAAAAATTCCCTTTTTATTCAGATGAAAGGGTGGTGTAAAGGCTGCGTAGGCTGCAGTCGGGGTGTTCCGGTCACCCAGAGATACGCTATCGTCTCCCAAGGAGACAGCAGCTTTTGTTCCTGTGCCACGTGAATCGATAAATCCATTGGCAGGTGAGTGACAGGTGGCACAGGACTGGGTTCTTTCCCTGGACAGATTTGTGTCAAAAAAGAGCATCTGCCCTAGAAGCGCTTTCTCGGGCTGCAACTCTTCCATCGTTTCGGCGTTGCTTGTTACTGGATGGAGCAGTGTGATCAACAGTATCAGGAGTGTCTTTTTTGGGGATCTGAATAGGAGGTGCATGGCGCTGTGTCCGTTCTTTGAATCAGGCGTTTTATGCATGATGGCTGGATTGGCGATGATGAATGTTGATCTAGATCATGTAAATAGTATTGAATGTAGTAATTGAGATGCTAATCGTTATCAATTATATTAAGTTGCTTTACACAATACTATTGGAGAATCTCTATGAGAAGGACATTATCTGCTCTGGCGCTGGGTGTTGCACTGGCATCCGGTACCTGCAATGCGTTTGCGGCTGCTCCTGCTGAGGTGCTGAAAACCTATGCCGATATTGCCGAAGCAGCCTATGCTGATTCCGCGATCGCCGCCAGAACGCTGAAGGCGAAGATAGAGGATCTCCTGGCATCACCTTCTGAGGAGACTCTGAAAGCAGCTCGCCAGTCCTGGATTGATGCACGTGTACCCTACATGCAAACCGAGGTATATCGCTTTGGCAACGGAATAGTTGATGACTGGGAGGGTAAGGTTAATGCCTGGCCGCTGGATGAGGGGCTGATCGACTATGTAGACTCTGGCAGTTACGGTGAAGAGTCGGATGAGAACCCTTTCTATGCGGCGAATATTATTGCTAATAAAACTTTGACTCTGGGTAGTCAGACGATTGATGCAACAGAGATTACCGCGCAGTTGCTGGGCGAAACGCTGCATGAGATTGATGGTGTGGAGGCGAACGTTGCCACTGGCTACCATGCCATTGAGTTTCTGCTCTGGGGGCAGGATCTGTATGGTACCGAGCCGGGAGCCGGTGAGCGTCCTGCTACCGATTTCAGCCTCGACAACTGCACCGGTGGAAACTGTGATCGTCGCAGACAGTACCTGATGGTCGTCACCGATCTTCTGATCAGTGATCTGGATGAAATGGCTGGAAACTGGATCACTGATGGTCAGGCGCGCCAGGAACTGATGGATAAAGGTGAAAAAGGAGGGCTGGCAGCGCTTCTGACTGGAATGGGCAGCTTGTCCTATGGTGAGCTGGCCGGTGAACGGACCAAGCTGGGTCTTATGTTGCATGATCCTGAAGAGGAGCATGATTGCTTTTCGGATAACACTCACTATTCACATTTCTATGACGTGAAAGGGATCCACAATGTGTATGAAGGAAAATACACGCGTATTGATGGTACCGAGGTTGCAGGCCCGTCGCTTTCTGATCTGCTGCAGCAGCATGCACCTGAAGTGAATGTTCAGCTTGGTAATGAACTCCAACAGACGCTGGCAGCAGCGCAGGCGATTGTGGATCAGGCGAAGCAGGGCAACACCTTTGATGTGCTGATCGGTGCTGGTAATACCGAAGGTAATGCACTGGTTCAGCAACTGGTGGACACACTGACCACACAGACCCGATCTATCGAGCAAGCTATCAGTGAGCTGGAGCTTGAAGGGATCGATATTGAAGGCTCCGACAGTCTGGATGATCCTGATTCAGTCGCAGTGAGCCAGTCGTAATGAGTCAGTCATAAAGCGAGGATGATTGATTCATGTTCAAAGCTTCTCTTGTCATAACAGGGGGGCTGGGCGTGGTTTTGATGGCAGCAGCTGTCAAAGCCACCTCTATTCCACCGATACAGGAATCAGAAAACTGGCCAGGTGGTGCTGCAACGCAGAAGCATTTACTTGATCTACGTGCTTTTTCTCAACGCTCAGAACTCTTACCGGATGCTGAGCGCATGAACTTTGTACTGGGCGAAAGTATTTTCGGCAAGCTATGGGTCTCATCACCTTCATCAACCACAGCCAGTGATGGATTGGGTCCTCTGTTCAATGCGCGTTCCTGCCTGAGCTGCCATGTTCGAAATGGCAGGGGAGTGGTTGATCCTGATGATCCGAATCAGGTGTCACTGCTGCTGAAACTGAGCATTCCTCCCGGCACACCCGAGCAGGTCAAGCAATTGGCGTCTGAGTCAGTAGGGTTTATTCCCGAGCCGATTTATGGCGCTCAGTTGCAGACCTTGTCAGTACAGGGATTGCCGGCAGAGGGGCGGCTGCAGGTCAGCTACGAGTCCAGAGTGGTTGAGTTTCCGGATGGCGAACGTGTGGAATTGCGGGCTCAGTCCTACTCAGTGGAAGCGCTGAGTTATGGCCCGATGCATCCTGACGCACTCTTCTCCCCGCGTATAGCACCGGCAATGATT
The DNA here is from genome assembly GCF_046271865.1 of Nitrincola salilacus. Taxonomy (NCBI): domain Bacteria; kingdom Pseudomonadati; phylum Pseudomonadota; class Gammaproteobacteria; order Oceanospirillales; family Oceanospirillaceae; genus Nitrincola; species Nitrincola salilacus. Next base: position 3,154,151 of record NZ_CP176580.1, on the reverse strand, counting down.
GGTCTGGGTCTGCTGGAGGCTGTCAGCGACGAGGATATTCTGTCGCTTGAAGATCCTGACGATAGTAATGGTGATGGTATCCGAGGGCGTGCCAACCGAGTATGGGATATTGCGCGGGGTGAAACGCGTATTGGCCGGTTCGGTTGGAAAGCATCGCATCCGAATGTAAGTCAGCAGAACCTGGCAGCCTTTCATGAGGATATTGGTATCTCCACCTGGATGTTTCCCGATGGGTTTGGTGCCTGCACCGAACAACAGGTCGATTGCCGCCAGATGCCGGATGGTAACAGTGAGCATATGGATGGTGTGGAGGCATCCAATGAAATGATCAGAGTACTTGAAACCTACACACGTCATCTGGCTGTGCCGGCTAGAAGGAACGCGGCTCAACAGGAGGTGATTGATGGGCGTCGACTGTTTTACGAGGCGGGATGCCATTCATGTCATCGTCCCTCTTTCATAACCTCCATTGATGCACCAGAAGGCTTGGCTGCTGTTGAGATATGGCCCTATACGGATCTGTTACTCCACGACATGGGGGAAGGGCTGGCTGATCATCGACCGGAGTTTGAGGCAAATGGGCGTGACTGGCGAACACCGCCATTGTGGGGGATAGGTCTGACTCAGGAGGTGAGTGGGCAGACTGGATTCTTGCACGATGGCCGGGCAAGAAATCTGACTGAAGCGATCTTATGGCATGGTGGAGAGGCAGAGGCTTCACGCCAGCATTTCATGCAGATGGATAAGTCGCAACGGGCACAGCTACTGATGTTTATTGAATCACTTTGAGAGCCTGAGCTTTTGGGATATTTATGACCAGCAATCTTTTTTTACACGTAACAGCCAGAATGACCACTTGTGGGGTGTTGCTGCTTTTGCCATCACTGCAAGTCGTGGCCGCGCCTGCTGAATCCGACTGGCAGGCGCTGAACACCTTGATCGTGGAGCAGCATGTAAAACCGCGCTATCAGGCGTTTACCGAAGCATCAGAGCTGTTGGCTGTTACGACATCTCAGCTGTGCGAACAGCCAGATGAGGCTCACCTGTCTGCTGCTCATTCTGCTTACCGTGAGGCGATGAACCAATGGCAGGGGGTGCAGCATATCGGTTTTGGACCAGCCAATACGCTGATGCGCAGTTTTGAAATTCAATACTGGCCGGACAGGCGCAATACAACCTCATCGCATCTCAGGGCTGCCCTGTCAGAAACTGGTGTTGTGTACGATACCGACTTTTTTAACAGTGTAGGTGTCAGCGTCAAGGGATTCCCGGCACTCGAGCGGCTACTGTTTCATGAGAAAAGCGTATCACTTTATGAAAATATGAGTGCTCAGTGTCGCCTTGCTGCGGCCATAGCCGGTCGTATCAGAGACAATGCGGTAGCGATTCAAAATGAATGGGATGATACGGCAACGGATATTAGCTCCAGCGAAGATGGCTACGGTTCGTCTGCAGAAGTAGCCACCCTGTTCATGAAGTCGCTTGTCGAACCCCTGGCAGTAGTGAGAGAAAATAAAATCATCTCGCCACTGGGCGACGTTTATGACAAAGCGAGATGGCAGCGCAGTGAATCCTGGCGAAGCGAGCAGTCCATCCAGAATATACGCACCAATATTCAGGCACTGCATTATCTGTTCAGTGGTACTCATCCGCTCAATGTCCGAGATCTGTTGGTGAAGTCTGGAGAGGAAGGTCTGGCTGAGAAGGCTGAGCAGCTGTTCACTACCCTGCAGCAACAGTTGGATGATCTTCCAGAGGTGCAGGGCACGCAGATAAGCGAACAGCAATTCCAACAGCTCACTCAAGTGGCAGTTGAGTTGCACGCATTGCATGATGTTCTGAGCAAGGGAATGATGGCCATGAATATTCATCTGGGGTTCAACAGCCGTGATGGGGACTAGTCGCCGCCGCTTTTTAACCTGGTTGGCTGCAGGGCCATGGTTAGCGTCTGGTATGAGCGTTCATCTGCACGCCGAGCAACAGGTCATGGGTCTGAGCCGGTATGCGTCTGCGGCCAGAGGAGCAGATGGGCGCTTTTATCTTTCCTGGATCAACATGGTGGATAAACAGTTGAGCAGCTATCCGTTGCCCGGGCGTGCGCACCATGTTGTAGCACATCCTGACAAGCCTTGGCTGTTTGTTGTTGCCAGACGTCCGCAGCAGTGGATTGAGGTGATTGATACTCACACTGGAAAGTCGATTACTCAAATTCGTTGTGATGCTGATCATCAGATGTGTGGCCATGCGCAGATCACGCAGAATGGACGTTGGCTCCTGAGCACCGAGCAGGCAACAAATGCTGACGAAGGGCTTGTGGTTGTGCGTGATATCCATAATGGCTTCAAGGTGGAACAGCAATGGCCGACAGGTGGTATCGGGCCTCATGAATTGCGCCTGAGTCCGGATCAGCGCTTTCTCGCCGTGGCCAACGGCGGTATTCTCACGGAAGGGCGGGAAAAACTGAATCTCGATAGTATGTCGCCCTCTCTGGCCTATCTGGATATGATCAACGGTCAGCTTCTGGATAAGGTCGAGTTGGGGCATGCATACCATCAATCCGGCATTCGGCACCTGGATGTCGCTGCAGATGGACGGGTGATCATGGCGATGCAGTATGAAGGGGAAGCGGTGGATATCGTGCCCCTGGTCGCGACACATCGTATGGGAGAAGCTATTAACAGCCTTGCCATACCGCTGGAGATCTATGGTCAGCTGAAACAGTATTGCGGCAGCGCCTGCTTTGATATTTCGGGGCGCTATGCGGCTGTTTCTGCCCCGCGTGGTGGATTGGTCATGTTGTGGGATCTGTCGTTGGATCGGTTACAGGGGGTGGTCAACATCAACGATGGTTGTGGCTTGGCACCCACTGAATCAGCAGGAGAATTCCTGGTCAGCAGTGGTAATGGTGGCCTGTATCGTATCAATAGCGATGAGCTGGTGCGCCAGCAGATTCCGTATGAATTTGAGCAGCCCATCAACTGGGATAACCACCTGTCGATTATTTAGCATTGTTGGTGCGCGTTTACAGACAGTCTGGCGTTTTCGGCAGATTTTCTTTCAACAGCTTGATCAGTTGAGTATCAGACCAGCTACGCTTATAGATCAAACCGAAGCTGTAATGAAAGGCGGGTCGAAAGGGCTTGATGACAATGCCGCGCTGCACTGCGACCGTATCGTAGGCAGTGATCGGGTTGATCAGGCTGATGCCAACCCCATTGGCAACAAGACTGCAGATCGCTGCGATATTCGCTTCAGTTTTGCCGGAGATGCGGATCTTATTCTGTGAGATCAGTTTCAGTACCTGATCGGCGGCCAGGTTGGGCTGGTTGGGAATGACCAGATGTTGATTCTTCAGGTCAGAAATCTCGATATGATCGGCTGCCGCCAGCGGATGGTTGACTGGAATCATGCAAACGGCTTCTACCGTAAACAGCTCTTCAACAATCAGCCTTTCGCTGGTAACCGGGAGCGTGACAAACCCGGCATCGAAATGCCCTGATTCAACGGCACGCACCACATCCGGGCTGGGCATGATGTCAAAGTAGATGCTGTATTTGGGGTTGATCCTCAGGATTGAAGCGATCACCTGGGGGATATAGGCAAAGCCCAGCGCAGGGGCGGAAACCAGTCTCATTCTGGAGGCTCCGAATTCGCGCAATGCCACGATGGTGTGCTTCATCTCATCCAGATTGCCCATCAGTTCCATGATCTCCTGATAGAGCTCTTCTGCCTCCGGTAGCGCAATCAGTCGATTCTTATGACGCATAAACAGCGCCATGCCGATATTTTCCTCCAGCTGAGCCAGCGAGCGACTGACACCCGACTGGGTTATGCCAAGCTCTCTGGCAGCCCTTGTCGCAGTGCCTGATTCGAAAAGTGTCTTAAAAACTATCAGTGATTTCAGTGAGTTGAGGTGTAATTCACTCATACAAATTATCCACTTCAAAAGATGTTCAGGGTCAACAGGGTGTTGGTTTTCGACTCATATCATGACTAAAAATCATAGTATCATGAAAAAACATTATGCATTGATATTATGTGATTTTCTCATACACTCAATAGAAGTCGGATATTAAGAGACTCTGTTTAAGAGTCATGGGCTTATAAGAATGCAGATTAAACCTTTCATCAGGTTATATTGATCTGATCAAGGGGGTCTGAATACTTTGGCAGTCATCCGTTCTGCCTGGGTGGATAATTACAACATAGGATAAAATGATGAATAAAATAAAACAGCAGTTGGCTAAATCTTTGACCGCAGCTGCCTTTGTTCTGGGTGCAGCATCCATGGTATCTACACCCGCATATTCCCGTGACCTGTCTGAAATCAAAAATGATGTTTTCCAAGTCGCCAACTCGGGTGCTTATCCTCCTTTCAGTTTTGTTGATACCAGCGGTAATCTGGTTGGCTTTGATGTCGATATTGCAGAAGCCGTAGCAGAAAAAATGGGTGTTGAGGTCAATATTCAGACCTCTCCCTGGAACGGAATTATCGCTGCATTGGCCGGTGGTCGTTTTGATGCCTGTATCTGCAGCATGAGTGTGACGGAAGAGCGCCAGAAGGCGGTGGATTTTACTGATTCTTACTACAGCGCAGGTTTGTCTGTCTGGGTACAGGGTAGTACTGACGATATCAGTAGCCTGGATGATCTGGCCGGTAAACGTGTCGGCTCAACACTGGGCGAAACCGGTAACCAGTGGGCCGTTGAAAATGGTGAAGGCAAATGGCGCAACCAGACCTTCCAGGGCTTGCCGGATATGCTGTCGGGTCTGACAACAGGACGAGTCGATGCGATGATCGCGGATGATGTGCCGGTGTATGTGGCGCTGAGAGAAAACAATCCGGATATCAAAATCGTCGATGTTGGTGAGCTGCCAAGGTGGCCTGCGGCGATTTCGATTCAGAAAAACAAACCTGAACTTCTGGCGGCTCTGAATATTGCATTGCAGGAGATCAAGGACGACGGTACCTATCAGCAGATCGTTGATAAGTGGATTGGTGAAGGCGCTAATATCGAGTAAAGAGTCATTTTCATGGAAGATAATAATTGATAAGCAGGTGCTATGAGTAGGTTTGGCTTTATCTGGGCTTACTCATATCACCAATGCACTGCCCCTTGAAATATCTATAAAAACAGAAAAGGGTTAGCTCATGGATTTTAATTTAATGGCAGATGTGACGCCATTATTGATAAAAGCGGCCTGGGTGACGATCGATATTTCGGCGCGCGCCATCGTCATCGGCTTTATGGTTGCCAGTACACTTGTTTTTCTCCGCTCCCTCAAATTCAAACCCCTGCAATGGTTTGTTCGCGCCTATGTCAGTCTTGTGCGCGGCACACCATATTTTGTGCAGTTACTGCTGGTATTTTATGGCGGCCCCACGATCGGTCTGAAAATGGACCCACTCACCTGTGGTGTTGTGGTCGGGGCGTTCAATATCGGGGCCTATATGAGCGAAGCGATCCGTGGCGCACTGGAATCGGTCGATTCCGGCCAGAACGAAGCGTCACGCTCACTCGGTTTCGGTCGCTTGCAGACCCTGATCAGTATCGAACTGCCGCAGGCGGCTGGGTTGATGATTCGATCCGTCGGTGTGCTGGCGATAGTACTGGTCAAGAACTCATCGCTCGTATCCATCATCTCCGTTGTTGAGCTGACCTATCAAGCGCAGCGTTTGATCGGTTCCACCTACAAACCTCTGGAGATCTTCACACTCAGTGCATTGATGTACATCGTCATTGTTTATGCGGTGATGGGGATTGTCGAGCTGGCTTACCGACGGGCTACCCGTTATACGACCCAATAGGAGAATGCAGAGATGGAATTGGATTTCACACCGGTTTTGACCTACCTGCCGACTCTTATATCGGGTATTGGTGTCACGCTAGCGATTGCGGTGGTGGTCGGGCTTTTTTCGGTGGTCGGTGGTTTGCTGGTTGCAGTTATCTCCATCTACACCAATAAGGTGATCAGTTGGCCCCTGCGTTTTTTCATCTGGCTGTTCATGACAACCCCCTTGCTGTTGCAGTTGTACTTCCTCTACTTCGGGTTGGGGGAGTGGATATTGATCCCTGCATTGGTGGTTGGTGTGCTCGGGCTCGGGTTTCACTATATGGCCTACAACGCGGATATCTTCATTGCCACGATCAAGTCAGTCACCAATGGGCAGTATGAGGCGTCACGCTCGCTGGGCTTTGGTCATCTGAGAACGCTCTACTACATCATCGTACCTCAGGCGTTTATTCGCTCGGTGCCTCAGATTGGTAATAATCTGATTCTGATGGTCAAGGATACCTCGGTGTTGTCGGCGATCGGTGTGGCGGAGCTGGTGTATGCCTCGCAATATGCGATCAGTGTCACCTTCAGGCCGTTTGAGTTCTTCATCGTGATAGCGATCATCTACTACATCATCAATATCTTCATGGAGTTTGGCCAGTCGCGCCTTGAGCGTCTGACGGCCTATCGTCGATAAGGAGTGTCGTAATGACAGCAATCGATCTCAATACAGCGTTCGGAAAAAATCACATGGAGCAACCATGAGTACTCAGAATACGACTGAAACACCGATGGTAGAGATAAAAAATGTCCATAAGAGCTTTGGCGAACTCAAGGTGCTCAAGGGTATAGACCTGACGGTTGATAGAGGCAAAATAGTGTCCATTATCGGGTCGTCCGGGTCAGGCAAAAGCACGCTGCTGCGCTCGGTCAATCATCTGGAAGTGATCGATGAGGGCACGATTCTGCTGGATGGTGTGCAGGTCAATCGCCCGGATATGAAGGGGTTGGCGTTCGAGCGCCATATCAATCATATCCGCCAGAACATGGGGATGGTGTTTCAGCACTTTAATCTGTTTCCGCATCTGTCGACCCTCGACAACGTGACCCTCGCTCCTCGCAAACTCAAGGGAATGGACAAGAAAACCGCCCGTGAGCTGGGCATGGAGTACCTGGAGCGTGTGGGGCTGGCTGCTAAAGCGGAAGTCTTTCCATCACATCTGTCGGGTGGTCAGAAGCAGCGGGTAGCGATTGCCAGGGCCCTGGCGATGCAGCCCAAGGTGATGCTGTTTGATGAGGCGACCTCAGCGCTCGACCCGGAGTTGGTTGAGGAGGTGAACCTGGTAATGCGAAGTCTTGCCCAGGAGCATATGACCATGCTGATCGTGACCCATGAGATGGCATTTGCGCGTGATGTGTCCGACTGGGCGATGTTTATGGATGGTGGTGTTGTGGTGGAGGAGGGACCACCGGATAAATTCTTTACCAACCCGGACCATGAGCGGACACGCAGTTTTCTTAAAAAGCATCTGGACTCGAATCATTAAAGGTCGCAACAAAGTCTGCAAGTCGTGCAGTGGTTATTCGAGTGGTTATTCGAGGTGCCCTGAAGCTCTTCGGGGTCGTCTTTCACTACGTCTCATGTGAGACATGAATTCAAGTAGGTTGTATGTCCAAGAGTGCACTGTTTTATCAATCCGGTGTGGATCTGCCGCTGGTCAGTCATGGTGAAGGGATCTATCTCTGGGATACCGAGGGCAAGCGCTATATCGATGCTTGTTCGGGGGCTATCACCTGCAATATGGGGCACCAGCACCCGGCCATCACGGCTGCGATGAAGGCACAGCTGGATCAGGTGGCGTTCAGTTACCGGACGCAGTTTGAGAGTCAGGTGGCGGTAGATCTTGGGGATGAGTTGGTGGCACTGAGTTGTGGCCATCTGCAGAAGGTATTCTTTGTCGGTGGTGGCTCCGAAGCGGTCGAAAGCGCAATGAAGCTGGCAAGGCAGTATTTTTTTGAGCGGGGTGAGCCACAGCGCAAACGCTTCGTGTCACTGAGCCCCTCCTATCATGGCAGCACACTGGGTGCGCTGGGCCTGACCGGTTATGAGCCGCTGGAAAAACCGTTCAAGGATCTGGTGATGCCATCGATCAAGGTGCCATCGCCTGATTTCTATCGCTACCGAGAGGGTGATGTCGAGTCACATATCGCGGCAGTGCTGGAACAGACCGAAGCGGCGATGGCGGCAGAACCGGCTGACAGCATCATCGCCTTCGTACTGGAGCCGGTTGGCGGGGCCAGTACGGGTGGGCGGATGCTCAATCAGCAGTATCTGGAAGGGGTGCAGCGCCTGTGTCATCGTTTCGGCTGCCTACTGATCATGGATGAGGTGCTCAGTGGTATGGGGCGTACCGGCGAGTGGTTTGCCTGGCAGCACTGGGATATCCGCCCGGACATTCTGGCGCTGGCCAAGGGGATGGGGGCGGGTTATTACCCCATCGCTGCCATCATGGCACGGGATGAGCTGGTGGATACCATCCAGAGCAAGAGTGGCTTCATGCATGGGCATACCTATGCCGGTAATCCACTTGCCTGTGCCACTGGCCTGGCGGTGATCCGTGCGATGAAGGATGAGGCGGTGCTGGAGAATGTACGTAAAGAGGGTGTGTACTTGCGTGAGCAACTGGACTGGCTCAAATCCAGACATGCGTGCATCGGCGATGTGCGAGGTATCGGGTTTTTACAGGGTGTGGAGTTGGTGCAGTCGCAAAGCAGTAAAGAGCCGTTTCCGGCTGAGTTCAACGCCTTCAACAAGATCACGCAGATCGCCAAGGATAACGGACTGCTGATCTACCCCCGCCGCTGCCTGAATGGGGTGTTGGGCGATCATTTTCTGGTGACACCACCGCTGAATACGACCCATCAGCAGATTGACGAGATCATCGCGTTGCTGGATCAGTCGTTGACAGAGTTTGCACAGACACTACCGGATAAAGCGATATGAACAAAGTAACACACATAGAAGAGGCTATCGCCACGATACCTTCCGGTGCCGTGGTGATGGTGGGTGGGTTCGGCAGCCCCGGAACTCCCTTCAGCCTGATCAATGAGTTATTGCGCCAGGGGCAGAAGCATCTGACGCTGATCAAGAACGATGCCAACGAAGCGGGCATCGGTATCAGCAAGCTGATAGAGGCCGGGCGAGTGGATCGTCTGATCACCACCCATATCGGCCTGAACAAGACAGCGATTGAGTGGATGAACACGCAGCGGCTGGAGGTGGAGTTTCATCCACAGGGAATGCTGGCAGAGAAGATCCGCACCGCCGGTGCCGGCAGTTTTGGCTTCCTGACCGATATCGGGCTGGGGTGCGAAATCACCCGTGAGGATCAGTTACTTGATTGGGAGGGGGAGCGCTACAAGGTGGAGATGGCGCTGAAAGCGGATTTTGCGCTGATCCATGCGGCGCGGTCCGATCGACTGGGTAATCTGGTGTATGAAGGCAGTGCGATGAACTTCAGCCCACTGATGGCGATGGCGGCTGATCAAGTGATCGTCGAAACGCCTGAGTGCTGTGAGCCGGGAGAGATCGCCCCGAACCAGATCCATACCCCCTGTGCGTTTGTTAATTCACTGGTCCTGCTGTCCTTGCTGACGCAGGAATATGCGGTAATGGAGCATCATGTCAGACATTGAAATCATACTGAAACGCGCCGTGCATGAGGTGCATCCTGGCAGCATTCTGAATCTGGGCATCGGCCTGCCGACACAGTTGCTGGATTATCTGCCGGATGATCTGGATGTAATGATCCATTCTGAGAATGGCGTGCTGGGTGCCTGGAAGCAGGCACCACGCGAGGAGATGAGTGCGTCGCTGATCGATGCGGCCGGTGCCTATATCTCAACGGTGAAGGGCTGCAGCTTTTTCGACAGCGCCGTTTCCTTTGCGATGATCCGACGCAGCAAGATCGACCTGACCATGATCGGCGCCTTCGAGGTGGATCAGGAGGGTAATCTGGCCAACTGGAAGATTCCCGGCAAGTTTTCACCCGGCATTGGAGGCGCGATGGAGCTGGCGCAGAAAACACCGCGCATCGTGGTGCTGAGCACCCACTGCGACAAGCATGGCAAGCCGAAAATTCTGACAAAATGCCGCCTGCCGGTGACCGCATATCACTGTGTGTCGCGCATTATTACCGACAAGGCGGTGCTGGATGTGACGCCGGATGGGTTGCTGGTGACTGAAATGGCCGCCGGTATGACACCGGAATCGTTGCAGGCGATCACCGAAGCGCCGTTGATCTTCGCTGCAGATACGTTGGATCTGACGGAGGAGGTCAAGCTGTCATGAACAGTGTGGAACAGGCGATCGTCAAGAGTTGTGATGAGGTGTTCAGCGATCTGCTCTCGTTCACTCAGGATATGGTCAAGCAGTACAGCGTACTGAATCAGGAGCAGGGTGTGCTGGATGTAGTAGAGCGTCAACTGGCGGATCTGCAACTACCGGTACAGCGTGTGGCGATGAAGCATGAAGCCCTCTGCAGCCATCCACTCTATGCGCCGGTGCCCTGGAACCACGAAGAAAAATATAACCTGGTGTCGCAGATTAACCCCGGTGCCGAGGGTAAAACACTGGTATTCAACGGCCATCTGGATGTGGTCAGTGCGGCACCGGCTGATATGTGGACGCGTGCCCCGCATGATCCCTGGATCCAGGATGGCTGGCTCTACGGTCGTGGTGCCGGTGATATGCAATCCGGTGTGGCGGCGATGATCTATGCTGTGCATGCTGTCAGGCGCGCAGGTTGCAAGATCGCTTCACCGCTGACGCTTCAGACGGTGGTGGAGGAGGAGTGCTCGGGTAATGGTGCGCTGTCCTGTCTGCAGCAGGGGTTTGGTGGGGATTTCGTATTGATTCCTGAGCCCTTTGGTCCGCAGATCTATACCGGTCAGGTTGGCGTGCTCTGGTTCAAGCTGACGGTTCAGGGCAAGCCGGTGCATGTGCAGGATACGGCAGCCGGTGAGAATGCGATTGAAAAGCTGCAACGTTTTATTCCGTCACTGAAACAGCTTGAAGAGCGGCTGAACAGCGATTATCGCCAGCCCCCTTACGATACGATTGCCAGCCCGTTCAACCTCAATATTGGCACCATTCAGGGCGGTAACTGGCCCTCCAGTGTGCCGGCCTACGCCGAGATGGAGGGTCGCATCGGCTTTCCGGTGGGGATGTCTGCCAATGAGATTATGCAGAAGGTCAGTGATGTGATTGAGCAGGCCAGTCAAGCGATGAGCCTGTCGGGTGCTGGTAAACCGATCCTGCGCTTCCATGGTTTCCGCTCAGAGGGGCATCTGGTGGATCTCGGGCATGCGGGCATTGGATTGCTGGCTGGCTGTCATCGCAGCCTGGTGGGTGCGGAGCCGGAGCAGTATCTATCTACCTGTACCACAGATCTGCGCGCCTTCCACTTCTACAGCCGCACGGCTGGCACCTGTTACGGCCCGGTTGCACGCAATATTCATGGGGTGGATGAGTGTGTGGATATTGAATCGGTGCGACATACCCTTAAAACCTATGCCTTGTTCATCAGCCGCTGGTGCAAACTGGAACCCTTATGAAACCTGTCTATCTGACCCATTATCGCCGCACGGCGTTCAGTCGCGCGCATCCGGTTAAAACCGAAACCGATACCTTTTCCGATATCTCTAGCCCTGAGCTGCTGACGCGTCTGATTGATGCGATGCTCGACGAGATGGGACTCGATCCTGAGCTGGTTGATGATCTGACGCTCGGCTGTGCGCTGCCGGTAAAAGAGCAGTGGAGTTTTGGTGGGCGTTATCCGGTCATGCAAAGCCGGCTCGGGGATCAGTGTGCCTCGCGTATGATCGATCAACAGTGTGGTTCCGGTCTGGCGGCGATGAGGACAGCCGCCATGATTCTCCAGTCAGGCGCGGCTGAGATTGCGCTTGCGGGTGGGTTTGAGCATATGACCCGTGTGCCGATGGGGCCCTCCCTGTTTCAGGATGGAGTGCTGACAGTGCCAGAGGTGCAGTCACACTATGATATGCAGCGTGCAATGAATATGGGGCTGACCGCCGAGTCTCTGGCGGCACAGGCCGGCATCGGGCGCGAAGCGATGGACCGATTTGCCTGCCGCTCGCATGAGCTGGCAGCAGATGCCAGGGATCGCGGTTTTCATGCAGGTGAGATCCTGTCGATCAAGACCCCGTCAGCGGATGCCTATGCGCTTGATGCCTGTATCCGGGATACGACGACTCTGGAGACCCTGGCGGGCTTGAAGTCGGTGTTTCAGGAGGATGGCCTGATCACGGCGGGCAACAGCTCGCCGCTGACAACGGGTGCGGCGCTGTCGCTGCTGATGTCCGAATCGGCCTTGCAGCACAGCTCACTTGAACCACTGGCCAGAGTGATCGCCTGTGTGGATCGCGGTACTCGCCCCGAACTGATGGGGCAGGGGGTGGTGCCAGCGGTGGAGAAGTTGCTGCAGGTAACGGGTTTGGCAGTGGCTGATATTGATCTGTGGGAGATCAACGAAGCCTTCAGCATCGTGCCGCTCTATGCGATGCAACAACTGGGTATTGATGCTGAATGTGTGAATATCAACGGCGGTGCGCTTGCGCTGGGGCACCCGCTGGGAGCAACAGGCATTCGTCTGGCAGGAACGCTGGCCAGAGCCTTGCAGGCGCAGAAAGGTCGCTATGGGATTGCTGCGGCGTGTATCGGTGGTGGGCAGGGGATTGCTATGTTAATTGAGAGGTGTTGATTGAGCGGTGTTGTTTACCCTGCTACTGAGCTGTTCTTAAATGCGAATAATTATGAAGAAATAAAATTACCAATAGCCTCACGGCTTGTACCAAAAACTGGTACTGGAATACTGAGGGGGAGAAAATGGGCAATGCGATCACGGTGAGTGGTAGACTAGTTGGATGAATAGCCATTATTTGATATCTGGATCCGTGATTTCATAGACAACTATTTGTATGTGCAGGATATTCTGAAGGCCTTGGGTGAGACGCCGTAAATACGTCCCTGTAGGCTTGAGTGCCGCATCCCTGCGGCACACACTCACCCAAGACCTCCAGAATATACCTCGAAGTCACGGATTCAGGTGATAGTGATGTCGATGTCTGAACTATAAAGGATCAATAGCTGGATGTACGATGCTCAGCAACATTAAAGATCAGGTACTGGTGTTGATGATTGAAGCTTGCCTGATGGGCACGAGAAGAGAAGCTGCTGAGGTACTAAAGCAGCAGAACTTTGCAGGTGGTCGCCATGCCTTATAACCCTCCATACAGCATTACACCGACCATCCTTAAGCAAGTCGCTGATATCAGTGAGGCTATTGGCCGTTTAAGCGCACAGGTTGATATGAGTAATGCTTTGCGTTTGCGCCGTGCTAATCGTATTCGCACCGTACAAGGCTCATTAGCCATTGAGGGTAATACCCTCAACGAAGCTCAGATAACGGCTATTTTGGAGGGCAAGCGCGTTATAGCACCGCCCAAAGAGGTGCTGGAAGTGCAGAATGCGCTCAAGGCCTATGATAAATTAACCCATTGGCAGCCAGCAAATGAGCAACACTTGCTGCACGCACATCAGGTGTTGATGGCAGGCTTACTAGAAGACGCTGGGCATTATCGACGAGGTGGTGTGGGGGTGATGTCGGGTGATCAGGTGGTGCATATGGCACCGGGGGCTAACCAGGTGCCCAGGCTAATGACCGATCTGCTCCGCTGGCTACAGCACAGTGATGCGCCTGCGTTAGTCACTAGTTGCGTGTTTCATTACGAGTTTGAATTTATTCACCCCTTTGCTGATGGCAATGGTCGAATAGGGCGGTTGTGGCAAACCTTGATTTTAAGTCAGTGGCAACCGGTGTTTACCGACATCTCTGTTGAAAGCCTGATTCACCAGCACCAGCCTGCATACTATCAAGCGCTGCGAGACAGTACAGCTCGTTCTGATTGCTCACCCTTTATTGAATTTATGCTGGGTGTTATTACCGCAACGCTGCACGAGACGCTGGCCAATGTGTCGGAAGCCAGTGCAAAAACGCGGGTAAAAACGCAGGTGGAAACGCGGGTAAAAACCCCCGAACAGATTTTAGCCTTACTGGCGCAACACCCGGAAATGTCGTTGGTCGATGTGGCAGTACATTTGGGGCGTTCCCCCAGTACTATTGAACGTGCGGTGGCCAAGCTTAAAGAACAGCAACGCCTTGCTTTTCATGGCCCGAAGAAAGGTGGTTATTGGCAAGTGTTAGGGAACAAGTAAAGGACGGGTTATAGACAGCACCTTGCTGTGCACTTCCTTCTTCGAGGCTGATCTGTTGCTAGCTGTTGATTGAGCGGTGTTGATTGAAGGGAGGATAAATAAAGATGGTCGGAGTGGAGGGATTCGAACCCCCGACCCTCTGGTCCCAAACCAGATGCGCTACCAAACTGCGCTACACTCCGACGTTTTGCGATGATCATTTTGCATGAGCATCGCTGAACTGGCTCCTCGAGCTGGACTCGAACCAGCGACCAATAGATTAACAGTCTACTGCTCTACCAACTGAGCTATCGAGGAACTGCTCAATTCAGGCCGCGTATATTAATGATGAGTGCGGGCAGGGTCAATAGAAGAATGAGGAGATTTGAAAATTCTTTTCAAATCAAAAGGCTGGGCAGCTTCGAATTGCACAAAATTCAAGCAATGATATCGGTTGGTGATAGATCAAGATACGAGAGTTTATCTGTGTTGATTGGTGTTTGGATGATGCAGGATTTTAACAAAAAAGAGGGGAATTAATGGTCGGAGTGGAGGGATTCGAACCCCCGACCCTCTGGTCCCAAACCAGATGCGCTACCAAACTGCGCTACACTCCGACGTTTCGCGATGATCATCTTGCATGAACATCGCTGAATTGGCTCCTCGAGCTGGACTCGAACCAGCGACCAATAGATTAACAGTCTACTGCTCTACCAACTGAGCTATCGAGGAACTGCTCAACTCAGGCCGCGTATATTAATGGTCCTGATGGTGGCCGTCAACTGATTGGCAAAAATAATTTATAAACTGTCTGTCATCACACTTTTAAGTATAATCTTTGAGCAATCAATAAGATGTGGCAAGCTGTACCCTGTAACAGAGACAGGGGTTTAGGGAGACGTATCGTATGACAACCATTCTGGGTAAAGACGCACCACTTGAGGACTCCATCGCGACCATGAGCGAAGGACTCAAGCGTCTTGGCTTTGATATAGAGGAGGTCAGCTGGCTGAATCCTATCCCTAATGTCTGGTCGGTGCACATCCATGATCGCAACTGCAATCTGCTGTTTGCCAATGGCAAGGGGATGAGCCGCGAAGCTGCCCTGGCCAGTGCGCTGGGTGAGTTTTTCGAGCGTCTGAGCACTAATTATTACTTTGCCGACTACTTCTTGGGTGCGGATAATGCTGCGGCTGATTTTGTGCACTATCCTCAGGAGCGTTGGTTCAAGGTGTCAGCCAAGGGTTGGCCGGAAGGGCTGCTGGATGAGGCAACGCGTAACCATTACGACCTGCATGGGGAGCTGTCACCAGCATCGCTGATCGATATCAATTCAGGCAATGCCGAGCGCGGCATCTGCGCACTGCCCTTTGTGAAACAGCGCACCGACGAGACGGTCTGGTTTCCGGTGAATGTGATCGGCAATCTCTATGTCAGCAATGGCATGGCATCCGGTAACAGCATGTGGGAGGCGCGGGTTCATGCGCTGTCGGAGATCTTCGAACGGCATATCAAGAATACCATCATCTCATCCGGCATCAGTCTGCCCTCTATCCCGGATGCGATTATCAACCGTTATCCCCGGGTCAGGGCGGCTCTCAAATCACTGCGGAATCATGGTTTTGTGATTGAGGTGCGTGATGCGTCGCTGGGTGGCAAGTTTCCGCTGGTCAATGTCAGTCTGTTTCATCCGCAAAGTGGCGGCTGTTATGCCTCATTTGGTGCACATCCTAAGTTTCAGGTGGCGCTGGAGCGGGCTGTGACGGAGTTGTTACAGGGTCGGGCGCTGGATCAGCTGGATCAGTTCCCGATGCCGGTGTTCGATATCGAGGAAGCTGCCGAGCCGCACAACCTGGAAGCGCACTTCATCGATTCCAGTGGTGTGGTGGCCTGGGATCTCTTTTCTGCCAACACCGATTATCCCTTCACTGAGTGGAATATCGAGGGTGATACTCAGGCAGAGTTTGAAGATCTGTGTCGACGTATTCACCGTGTCGATATGGATATCTATATCGCCGATTACGAGCACCTGGGCTTTTACACCTGTCGCATTCTGGTGCCGGGCATGTCCGAGATCTATCCGGTGGATGAGCTGATCTGGAGCAATAACAATGCGGCCGCTCATCTGCGTCCGCTGCTGCTGGCTTTGCCCGATCTCGATCAGGAGCAGTATGCGGATCTGTATGATGCCCTGGATGAGGCGGGCTTTGATGAGCAGTATCAGGTCGCGGAACTGATCGGTGTTGTGGCCGATGCCGGCAGCCCTTGGGAAACTCTGCGAATCGGGGAGCTTAAATGTCTGCTGGCGCTGCAGCTCGAAGATCCGCAAGGCGCTTTCGAGATGAGTGAATGGCTGCTGGCTTTCCAGCAACTACCTGCACCACGCATGAAGCTGTTCCGCTGCCTGCATCAGGTGTTGGGTATTGAGCTGAGCGAAAGTCGTGAGCTGGACAGTTATCTGTCGGTGCTGGAGAGGATCTATACACCGGAGCTGGTCAAACGCTGTCGCGAAATGATTCAGGGGCAGGAGTTGTTCAGTGATTACGGCAGCCATGACGAGCGACTCAGACGCTTCAAACTGCACCAGCAGTTGCTTTCAGCCTGGCATCTGCTCGATCTTGCCAAACGCTCGCAGGAAAAGCGCTCACAGGAAAAACCGATAGATTCGTGACAAAGGTTAGGCACCCGCATCGATTTTCGCTAGAATCACTCAATTGAATTCACCAGGCTGAGGGGCGTTTCATACGTCCGTCGGCATCTCATTTGTGAGACCGGGTAAACGCATGCTGTTCAACAAGCTTCCAGACGATATATTTCTGCCGCTATCCGGCCAGAATCGCCAGGTTTATCAGGCTGTGCTGCTTGAACTGTCGGATCTGTTCTTTGATGAGGATCTGATCGATCCGTTCATCGCCAAGGATCTGGTGCGCTCCACCATCGAGAATGCCGTGGTCAGACTGGGTGTCCGGCGCTGGGAAGCGGAGTCCGATGAGGATTCTGAGCCTCCACGCTCAAGTGCCGATTACACCAACCGCATCTATCGCAGGCTGGTGTTGTGTGGCTGGCTCGAAGAGGAGCAGCGCATCTATCGCACCTATGTGCTGCTGACGCCCTCTATCAGTTATCTGCTGCGCTCTCTGGTGGCGATTGCCCGACACGAGAAACGCAGTTATGGCGGTGCAGTGCTGAACGTGCTCAGCTCGCTGGAGGCCGCGATCAACGATCCGATCGGGCGTGGTATCACTCTGTCTGAAGCGAGTGAAACGGCAGCGGAGTTCAGTGCACATCTGACCGATATGCTACTGGGATTGCGCGAGATGAAGATCAGCCTTGCGGCCAGCACCAATGCGCAGGATATTGTGCGCAGCTTCTTCGATCGTTTTGTCGAGCACATGCTGGTATCGGATTACAAAACGCTCAAAACACGCAATAACCCCTTCCGCTATCGTCGCAAGATCCTGGCCATGCTGCGTGATCTGCAGTTTGATCTACTGAAGATCGAGCAGCTCAGCCAGCATTATCAGTTGCAGTATGAGCTGGATTACGAGTCTGCCGAAGCGATGGTGCATCAGCATATCAACCGTATCATCCGTATTTTTGAGTCTGTGGATCAGCGCCTGGGTGCGATTGATGATTTCCGCTATCAGCTCGAAAAACGTGTCGCGGACACGGTGCGCTATATGGACAAGACGACGCCGGGTATGGCCGCTCGTCTGTCGCGGATCATCACAGCGGTAGCCAAAAAGCCTGCCGCCAGTGTGCCGAAGCTGACGTCACTGGAGTCGATTGGCTTTATCTCCCCGGCCAGTGTGCGCTCTCCGATCAGGCGCCGGGTTGAGTCCAAACCACGCATCATCACTCAGGCCACCATCGACCCCCGCGTGCTGGAGTTGCGACAGCTGTTCAAAGAGTACAAGTCGCGTCGTGAGGTCAGAGTGGATCGTATTGAGGCTTATCTGGAACGCCATTTTGATGGCCGACGAACACTGCGTGCGACCGATTTTTCCATTGATTCGGTCGAGGATTACATCTGTTTCAGTTACGTGCGCCATCTGCCGTCGCTGGGCAAGAAGGCGCGCAAGACAATGGAAAAATACCGAATTCAGTTTGATGACAGCTATGTGCAGGTCGCCGATGTGGTGGAATGCCGTGGCTTCGAGATTCACAGGGACTAATCCATGTTAGGTGATCTGCAGAAAATTCTATCCAAGACCGAGCAGGTACAGGCGGATGATTTCATCCATGCTGCCAATCTGTTGCTGGTCAATCAGTTCCTCTATGCTGATCGTCCGGTGCATCGGGACAGCTACTTCCTGGTCTCCAGCCATGTCGACTACTTCCGCAATCTGTTCGAGGCGATCGGATGGAGTCTGGTCTATCAGCCGGATGAAGCCTATCTCGGCATTCTCCCGCAAGGGGAGGAGCGCGTGATGCGGCTGCGTCTGGATGAGTCGCTGCTGATGCTGTGCATGCGTCAGATCTATGAGCAGAAGCTGGAGAATTTCGAGGTTGAGAATGGCCGTGCCTTCACGACCACCGATGAGCTGCTGCGTCTGTACGAGAATCTGACCGGTAAGGAGATTCCCAACGAGACACGTCTGAAAGAGATCGTGTCGCTGTTCAGTCGCCATGGGGTCATTGAGCGTGGCAAAGCGGATGAGACGGATCCTAAAAACTTGCCTTTGCGGATAAACCCGGTGATTCGCCAGGTGGTTGTCGAGGACTATATCGGTCAGCTCGAAGCCCTGTGTGATCTTGAACCACGTGAAGAGAGCGAACTGCTGGAGGAGAGCACTGATGAAACTGCTTAACCGCATGGTGCTGGTCAACTGGTATGTGTTGGGTGCGATTGAGATTCCGATCAAGGGCAATGTTGCGATTGTTGGCCCCAACGGCTCGGGTAAATCCTCGTTGCTGGATGCGGTCCAGACAATCCTGATGGGCGGGCATAAGCGCCATCTGAGCTTCAACGCTTCGGCGGGTGAAAAAAGTGAGCGCTCGTTGCGCACCTACTGTCTGGGTTTTCTGGATGATATGGGCAAAAAGGTTAATGCGCGTGAAGACTCTTTGACCTATATGGCGCTGAGCTTCTTCGATACCGAAACGGCAAAAGAGTCCTGTGTCGGGATCGCGATCAGTGCATCCACCGCCAGTGCCGACGAGGAGATTCTGGGTCGTTTCATCCTGCCGGACTTTTCTGTCAGTCTGGATGACTTCTCCTACAAGGAGGGCTCCGGCCGCATGCCGAGACCCTGGCAGGAGGTGCGCGAAAATCTGCTGAAGCAGAGCCCGGATATGGTGCTGGAAAAGCGTGCCAGCCGCTTCGTGCGCGAGATGGTGACGCATCTGAGCCATGATCCACAGATGCCGAACGATGATGAAAAATTCATCAAAAACTTCAAGAACGCGATCAAGTTTGTGCCGATCGACAGCCCGACCCGCTTTATCCGTGAGTTTGTACTGGATGAGAACATCGTGCATGTCGGTGCGTTCCGCAAGTCGCTGGATGAGTATCGGGCGATGGAACAGAAGACACGCGAAGTGTCTGACCGCATCGGCGAGCTGGAAAAGGTTCAGGAGCTGTGCCGTGGTATCAGCCGTAACGTCAAGAATGCGGTGGAGTATGAGTGGGTTGTTCATGAGAGCCGTTTTGAACATGCCGATCTGAAAAAAGAGGAATCAGCTGAGCGGCTGGAAAACTTCACCGAGCAGGAGGGGCAGCTGCAGGAGGAGTTGGCTGGTAACAGCGAACAACTCAACCAGACGATGCAGGATCTGGCTAACTCTCGCGCCGAACTGAACAACTCCGACTCAGCGCACAAGGTAAATGCGCTGGAGTCCACTATCCGTTCGCGTCAGCACGAACAATCGGTGGTGAAGGATAAGATCCAGCAGGTTTATAACCTGATGCGCACAAATGTCGGCTTCGCCAAGCAGTTGCAGTTGCTGCCTGAAAAATTCCGCCCTATCGTGGAGCAGTCGGCAGAACTCTGGCGCTCCGGTGAAAATCTGCTGGCCGATCAGTGGCCGCAGTCGCCGGTCGAGGTGGATAACAATCTGGCACAGTTGCGTGAACAGATTGATCCGGTCAGGCGCGCAGTGGCGCGCCGCTTCGAAGAATCGGTGATCCGCATCAATGAGCTGCGCACTCAGATTCAGAGCCAGAAAAGCGCCGTGGAGCAGCTGCAGCAGGGGCGTGCTCCGGTACGGCACAACACACGAGAGCTGATGGATCTGTTGTCTGAATACGGTATCGAATCGACTCCCATTTGTGAGCTGGTGGATATCACCGAAGACAAGTGGCGTATCGCCATTGAGTCCTTCCTCGGCGCACGCCGTGAAGCACTGGTGGTGGCACCGGATCGCGTCAAGGAAGCGATCACCCTGTATCGTCGTAAGGGTCGCCACCTCAAGGGTTGCCGTATCATCAACACCACTAAGTCAGGTGATTGGCTGAACCGCAGCAAACCTGGCACTTTGTCGCAGTTTGTCGAAACCGATAACGACCATGCACTGGCCTATATGAACCGTGCACTGGGCGGCGTGATGGCAGTTGAAACAGAAAACGAGCTGCTGCGTCATGAGCGTGCGTTGACCTATGACTGCATGCTGCAGACGGAAGGCTCCACCACCTCGATCAACGAGCTGAGCCCGATAATGGGTATCAGGCGTCGTGGCGATCAACTGGCGCTGCAGGGCAAACAGGTCGATGAGCTGATCGTCGAGTTCACCACCCTGGGGCAGCAGCATGAGACGCTGGAAAAACTGCGTGACTCGCTGATCAACATGTCCAGCGCGCTGACTCAGATCAACGAGCGTGTATTTGATCTGGTTACTCAGCGTGAGCAGCTCAACAGTGAGATAGAGGGCTATCAGCAGGCGATCGTTGATCTGCGTAACCATGATGATTCAGGTATTCAGCGCCGGATAGGCGAGCTGGCCGAGATGCAGAAGAATCTCGAAGCGCGTCAGAAATCGTTGATGGATAAACTGCAGAAAGCACGCACTGGCATGATCAAAGACAATGCCGCACTCGAAGTACTGGATCGGGAACTGTCCGAACATGCCCAGGCGCGCAGCAAATGTGAAGAGAGCCCCCATTTTGATGCTCAGTCCGCTCAGGAAAAACGCGATTATCTGGATGAGTCCTGTGATGGCGAGCTGGAGCGTGTGATCTTCGAGGCAGCGAAAAAAGCGCAGAGCGAGCTGCAGCTGCATGAGAAGAAAAAGAACGGCGTGCGCGATGCCGTGGCTCAGTACAAGGCGCGCTACCATGGTGGTGGTATGAGCCATCAGGGGCTGGATAATATCAGCCCCGATTCCAGTCACGAAGATCTGGAACGCTATGTCAACGAAACCGTTGTCGCGCTGCAGGATTCAGAGCTGGCGCTCTATACCCAGAAGGCTGAGCGCGCACGCATGGAGGCCGAAACGGCTTTCCGCTCCGACTTTGTTGCGCACCTGAATGATCAGATCAACAAGATCAAGGATCTGATCCGCGAGCTGAACAGTCATCTGAAGAATCGTCCCTTCCATAAGGAGATGTACAACTTCGAGATGATGCCCAACCCGGAATTGAAGGATATTCTCGAACTGGTCGAGGCCTACACACGTATGGATCAGGCCAATGTCGGTTCACTGTTCGATATGCAGAACACGGGTGACAACAGCCACCGTGATGCGCTGAGCAAGATCCATGACGTGCTGCGCAGTGAAGGTGAGAGCAATCTGCTGCAGGATTACCGTAACTTCTACAACTTCGAGTTGGTGGTCAAGGATCTGGACGGTAACCGCAAGACAACCCTGACCCAGCGTATCAAGACGGGCTCCGGTGGTGAGCATCAGGTGCCTTTCTATGTTGCGATGGCGGCGGCGCTGGGGGCAACCTATCGTCTGAAAGAGGGCAGTGATGGCAAGCCGGTCGGTGGTTTCAGCCTGTCACTGTTTGACGAGGCGTTCAACAAGCTCGATTCCGAAAACACCATGACCTCGCTGGCGTTCATGAGCGATCTGGGTCTGCAGACCATCATCGCCGCACCGGATGAGAAATACTCGCTGCTCAGCTCCTGCATGGATACGATTATCAACGTCTGTCGTGATGGTCGCGTCGTGGATATCGATGTTGAGTTCCCGACCGAGAAGGGTAAGGAGCTGCTGGCATCGGATCATCCCTATAAGATCATGGCGCTGGAGGAGGATGAGCTGAATGAAGTGGTCGAGGAGCAGGGCGAGCTGATCTAACTAAAATACACCGGTGCTCTGCAATCTGCGGATCGCAGGGCCCGGTTGCGGTATCAGACTGGCATAGGGCTGGTCGTCCAACAGCAGGTGCAGTTGCTGACCATCCAGTTCTATGCGCCAGCGCTGAGGTTCCTGCTGCAGTGACAACATCACCTGCTCAGGTGCATGGTGTTCGGCCAGATTCAATTGCAAGGCGCGGTATTGTCGGTTGGCGAGCAGGCGGCTCACCAGTTGATGATCCCAGCTCTCAGGATACTGAGCTACCGGATGCAGCAAGCCACTGGCAGAGGGAGCAATCATATGGCGATCCCTTGGAAAGGACTTGCGTGCCGTGAGCTCTCCCTGAAGTTGCAGCAGATGGTTGTCGCGCACATTACTGCTGAAATCCAGCTTTTTCACCCCTTCCAGCACCACCGACAGACGCCAGCCACACCCCTTTATCAGATTCCAGGCAGGTTCCATTGAACGCCGGGAGCCAAGTGTGTAGCGGACCGGGTCACTGGTCTGAGGAAAAAGGGTCAGTTGCAGGAAGGTAGTCTGAAAATCGAGCATGCATTCAGGATTTTCCACCAGGCAGTAGGGCATGTCGCGGCGCATGAAGGCCAGCCATTGCTCACGGTTTTCCAGCTCCGGAAGTACACGGATGATCATGATTTAACTTTTTATCCTTGCAGCACACGAACCGGTTGTGGGGTAAAATGACCGGCAAATAACGATCACAGTATACAGAACAGGCGGGATGATAACAGTCCTGCCGAGGACGCGAGATGAGTACAGCACAACGAATCGAACAGCTACTCACACAAACGATGCAGGTCGAGGTGTTCAACCTCGAAAACGAGAGCCATATGCACTCGGGTCCTGCCACCGAAAGTCACTTCAAACTGACCCTGGTCAGCCCCGATTTTGCGAATCTGAATAAGGTTCGCCGGCATCAGTTGATCTATGGGCACTTGTCCGACCTGATGCAGAATCCTATCCATGCCCTGACCATGCATCTGTTTACTCCCGAGGAGTGGGTTACGGCACAAGACCGGGTACCAGACTCGCCGAACTGCCGGGGTGGTTCGAAAGGGGATTGACCCATACGAGCAATCACTTCTACAGGTAACCGAACCAGTTGCATCATCTGCTCAGGCCCTTAGCTGACAGTAAAAATTGACTCTGTTCATTGCTTTCCATTTATCTTGATACTAAGATATATTTATCTTTCTTATAAGATACTTTTTATGAAGATATGATGGCTCAAGAAGATACGAATCGAAAGTTACGTATCCAAATGTGCTATCAATAATGGGAGTAGATAATGGACAAGTTGCATGCAATAGGCAGGGGTAGCCAGAGTGCAGGGCTCAAGGCGTTTGCCTGTCTGTTGCTCGTGGGGAGCTTTCTGGCGCTTTCACTGGTGGTAGCCAAACTGGCAGATTCGGCTGGTGCACCACGTCTGAGTTTTCTGATGGTGGCACTGCTGTTCACCGGCGTGGTGTTGCTCGGATTGGCAGCCTGCATGGGTAAACTGGCTGCTATCAACTATCGTGTGGTGGAGTATGCATTAGTGACCGGTGCACTGCTGGCACTGCCGAATGCACTGGGATTTATGGCGGTGCGGCATGTTGGAGCAGGGTTTCTCTCCATGAGCTTTGCCTTCCCCATTTTGCTGACCTGGTTGATGGCTGTGATACTGCGAATGGAGGTAGCCCGTGGATTGCGTTTGCTGGGCGTACTGCTCGGACTGAGTGGAGGTGTGCTGCTGGCGACGGGCAAGGCGATGGATCTGGAGGGGACAACCGGCTGGGTGATTCTGGTGCTGGCGATGCCTGTTGCATTGGCTGCAGGTAACATTTTCCGAACCCTGCGCTGGCCTGCAGGTACCTCTCCAATCTATCTGGCGGCACTGATGATGCTGGGTGCTGTGTTATCTCTTCTGCCATTTGTACTGTATTTTGAGCCGGGCAGATTGCCGGAGTTGGTGCAGAGCCCTGAAGTGATAAAGTTGCTGTTGCTGGAGATCTTTGTGTTTTCGGTTCTCTATCTCTTTTACTTTGTGCTGCAAAAAATGGCGGGGCCAGTTTATCTCAGTCAGATCGGTATAGTGGCTGCCGTGGTTGGTACATTGATAGCCATTACCGCTCTGGGTGAGGCGGCACCGTCTAATCTGGCACTGGCAGCAACACTGGTGTTGCTGGGCACTGTGATCTTTCAACTCTCTGCCCCGAAAGCACCGAGCGAAAGGTATCAGTCCTGAGTGATTACTGTGCAGGGTTGTGAATGAGCGCTTTTAAACCGCAAGTCGCTTATGTAAGGTCAGCCCTGAAACCTATCCCACCAGCCTTTTTTGGATCTGATTTAATGATGACGCAGGGTTCCTGGCGCTCCGATCTTCTGCTGGTTCTTGTCACGTTGCTGGCGGGGCTGGGTTGGGTATTTTCGCGTGAAGCATTGTTGGGAATGGCGCCACTCTTTTTTATTGGCGTTCGCTTTCTCTGTGCCAGCTTGATTCTCGCTGTACCCGGCTGGACGGGTTTGCGCCATCTGGCTGCAGAGTCGTGGCGGCGTGCTTTGCTCACTGGCGTGGTTATGGGATTGGCCATGTGCCTGTGGATCATGGGGCTGCAGCATACTGAGAACATGGGTATCGGTGCTTTTCTGACCAGCTTAGGGGTAGTGCTGATCCCAATTGTCGGCAAGGTGCTGTTTGGTGCGCCTACGGCACGCAGTACCTGGGTGGCAGTGGTGATCGCTCTGGCCGGGTTGGCTTGTCTGAGGCTTGAAGGCGGCTTTTCACTCTCGTTGTCGGATCTATACTTCCTGGGGGCGGCAGTGGTCTTCTCGCTGCATTTCAACCTCAACAGCCGTTATGCGGCACGGCTGCCGGCGTTGCCACTGACTGCTATCCAACTGGGGGTGACAGGGTTGTTGGCGCTGGCTCTGTCACTGTTGCTTGAACCCACGCCCGAAGTGCCCGGGAGCGCCGTGATTGGTTGGTTGCTGGCCAGCATCGTGATAGGTACCTGCATGCGATTTTTCATCCAGGTCAAGGCGCAGGGGATGGCGCCTGTCAGTCATGCAGCCGTGATCATGACGCTGGAGCCGGTCTGGACCAGTCTGTTGGGTGTATTCTGGTTTGCTGAAACCATGACCGTGATCCAACTGTTTGGCTGTTGTCTGATCTTTGGCGCGTTGTTGGTCAGTCGCTGGCGCTTGTTGTTGAGAAGACCTGCTATTCCCTGAAAAATTCATACCTCTTTTGACCTGCACCCCACTTTCTACCTTCCTCCTGAATAAATTATTCAGTAAAAACCGTTTTTCAAATAAAGAAATATTATTAAAACGCTTGTTTGATATAATCGGAGGACATATTTAATTATAAGATGATCATTCAAATCACCAAGGATGTAGAGCATGTCATTCAGAGTTTTGGTGAGAGGAAATGGGCAGGTAAATAGCAGCGAGTGCCTGAAGTGACAGAGGGGAGGGAGGTTTTAATTGTTGGTGCCGGGCCAGTCGGTTTAGCACTGGGTTGCCTGCTGCGGACCTATGGTATCAGTTGCAGCATAATAGAGAGGCATCAGCAACGCCTACAGCAATCCAGCGCCTTCAGTCTGCATCCTCGCACGGTAGAGCTACTGGATATTCTGGGTCTGGGTAGCTGGCTACGATCTGATGCCAGCCAAGTGGATCAGATGACCATCTATTCAGAGAAACGGCCCATTCTCAATTATGACTTCAATCATCTAAATTCTCATGGTGATCCCTGCATTTTCAGCTACCCGCAACATCGTCTGGAGCGGCTGCTTGAGCTCCGCTTTCTGGCTCTGGGAGGCAATCTAAGGTACCAAACTGAATTGCAGACGCTAAAGCAGAATGAGTGCAGTGTTTGTGCAGAACTCAGTCATCTCGGGCGAGTCAGTCAGGAGTCCTATCTATATTTGGTTGGTTGTGATGGTAAGAACAGCCACGTTCGTGCACTGATAGGCACTCCGTTTGTCGGAAAAACCGATGATAATCGCTTTCTGGTATGTGATGGTGTGCTTGACAGGACTGGGGGGGCAGCAGTCGAAGATCTGGAGCAGGGGCATACGTATCTGACGGCGAAAGGCTATATCATGCTGTTTCCGCTGCCTGGTGGCCTGCATCGGGTTGTCGTAGCTATTGGTGGGGAGGCTAATGCTGACACCCGCGAGGATCTGGAGACACTTCTTAAGCATCGATTACAGCAAGTGAATCAGGCGCATTTGCGTTTTCACGATATTCACTGGATTTCTGAAGCCTCACTGGCTGAACGAATAGCGGATGACTACTTCAAAGGCCGAGTGTTACTGGCAGGAAATGCCTGCCATATACATAGTCCGATTTGCGGACATGGGATTAATCTGGGTATTCAGGATGCGTTCAATCTCGCATGGAAGTTGTCTCTGGTATGTAAGGGACATTCGGAAGAGGTTCTCTTTCAAAGCTATCAGCAGGAGCGACGATCAATAGCAGCCAAAGTGCTGAAGCAAACAGATCAGTTGCATCGTTTTTTCACATCTTCCCACCCGGTCAAGTCACTGATCAGAGACCGAATGATTCCTTTGCTGGGGCGTCTAAAACCGGTCAACAAGGCCCAGGTGATGAACTTTTCAGGCCTGGGGCATGATTATTGCGAGGGCCGGATGCGCTGGTTTGCAGATGTCAAAGTGCGCCGCGGAAGTCGTATTGGCAACCTGACTCTGATCAACCTCGGTAAACCTGTGGGGTTGTATGAGCTTCTCGGCTCAGATAAGTTTTTGGTTGTCGGATATGGTGTTGAGGGTGCACCACCTGATATTCCACAGTTTATGCAGAGACACGTCAATTTTTTGCATGTCTGCTTAGAAGATGGCAACTGCTCTCCACACCCATCTTCACATAATTATTCATACAGATCCTCTTACTTCTTTTCCGAGTCGCGGGAAGTGCTGAAGCGTTTCCATGGAATCATCGGCCCTTGTTATCTCTTTATCAGACCAGATGGGTATATTCAGGATGTGGTCGAGATGATGCCGACCTTCGATGCGCTGTGCGAGATACGTAACTTTCTTATCAAGAATAATATTCTGATTGCTGGATGTGCTCATAGTACCCGTGGTTGATGTTGTGCCCAGTCCCGTATAAAGGACTTAAACAGTGTCATCAATTTAGTCATCGTGAGTTTCTTGTGATAGATCAGGCTGATATCCATAGTCGGTGATGTGTAGTCCGGGTAGAGTTGCACAAGTCTGCCGTCATCCAGTAGTGGCTTTATATAAATACGCGGTAGGATGGACGCACCAAGGCCAGCCAGAGTCATCGATACGATCGCGCTAAGTTGGTTAGTGCTATGACTGCTGACGATCTGCTGCGCCCGGATATTGGTATCTGGAAAAAAGTGCTTTGTAATCAGCGATAGATTTACGAAGGTTGGTACGATCAGTTGTCTGTTTTCAAGCAGAGATTCGTAAGAGTCGGTTAGCGGATACCGTCGCAGAAAATCCGGTGTGGCACAGAAAATATGCTGGATCGCAAACAGTGGTATCCCTATCAGCTGTGAGCCCTCAAGCGGACCGGAGCGAAAACAGAAATCGATATCCGAGGCGATTAGGTCCTGCATCTCATTGGATACATTCAGTTCAAAGCGTACATCGGGATATTGATCCCCGAAAGATCGGATCGCACTGAGCAGTGTTTCCGTGACCAGCATTTCCGGCAGGGCAATTCTGATCCTGCCAGCCGTGATCTGGTTCTCTTCCCGGATCAGGATCTCATTCTCGGTAACAGCGTCCAATATGCTTTTGCAGCGCAGATAAAAACGCTCTCCCAGTGGCGTGATCGACAGGTTGTGTGTGCTGCGATCCACTAGTTGGACACTCAGTTCATCCTCCAGCTTCGACAGTTTCTTGCTGATGGAGGAAGCAGAAAGGTTGAGCTGCCTTCCTGCTTTCGTGATACTCCGGTTTTCATAAATACTGACGAATGCCTGATATTCTTGTAGCTTTGGCATATCCCTGCCTCTTTCGACGTGTCAGAATTGATTGGCTTACACCTTCTATGTAAGCCTTGTCTACCTTATCGTTGTGATCTTCCCAAACAGATCAAAATACTCTGGAAAAGTCTTGCTGGTGCAGCCCGGGTCGTTGATCGTGATTGGTACATCACCGAAGGCAGCGAGTGAAAAACACATCGCCATGCGATGATCATCATAGGTATCGATGGCGGCACTCTGCAGTTGTGTCGGTGGGGTGACTTCGATGTAATCCTCGCCCTCAACTACAGTGGCACCCACTTTGCGTAACTCGGTCGCCATGGCGCTCAATCGGTCGGTTTCCTTTACCCGCCAGTTGTAGATATTACGGATGGCGGTGGGGCCTTCGGCAAACAGGGCGGTGGTGGCGATCGTCATGGCAGCATCAGGGATGTGGTTAAGATCCAGATCCACCCCTTTCAAGGAGTCGCCACGGGTCACTTCGATCCAGGTCGGGCCATAGGTCACCTGAGCGCCCATCTTGTCCAGTACTTCGGCAAACGCCTTGTCACCCTGAACACTGTCGGCACCCACACCATAGACACGCACCGTGCCGCCGGCAATCGCTGCTGCCGCGAGGAAGTAGGAAGCCGAAGAGGCATCACCCTCAACCATCACCTCGCCCGGCGAGCGGTACTGTTGCTGGCCTTTGACCACAAAGCGCTGATACTGCTGGTTATCCACCTCGACACCGAACAGGCGCATCGCATGCAGGGTGATATCGATATAGGGTTTGGATACCAGCTCACCCTCAACCTCCAGTATCAGATCGTCCTGTGCCAGAGGTGCTGCCATCAGCAGTGCGGTCAGAAACTGGCTGGAGATATTGCCGCGTACACTGACCTTGCCACCTTGAAGGCCATTGGCTTTGATACGAAGGGGAGGGAAGCCTTCATCTTTCAGATAGGTGATATCGGCACCCAAAGGCCTGAGTGAATCAACCAGATCACGAATCGGCCTTTCATACATGCGTGGCTCGCCAGTCAGGGTGAACTCGCCTTCGCCCAGACACAGCGCAGCACACAGTGGGCGCATTGCCGTGCCGGCATTGCCGAGGAACAGCTCATGTGCCTTAGTGGATGACAGAGCCTTACCCGCACCATGTACTACGCAGCTGCGACGATCTGCCGCCAGTTCATAGCGAATGCCCAGACTGGACAGCGCGTTCAACATATGGCGAATATCATCACTGTCTAGCAGATTGGTGATGCGGGTTTCGCCCTGTGCCAGCGCAGCCAACAGCAGGATACGGTTGGAGAGGCTTTTGGAGCCGGGAAGCTGAACTTCCCCATTAGCGTGTACAAGCGGTTTCAGTGTCAGGCTGTCCATTGAGCGGTCTTTTCTTTGGTGGATGCGATTGGAAGGGCATAAACTACCTTGATTCCATGCAGACGTCGAGTCTGAGATCATAAAACCTGCTGCAGTGACAGGCATCTGATTGATTCGGTTTGGCGTATGTGATTCGACACGCTTTGTAATCAGGGAGTCTTGAGTGAAAAAGAGGGAAGAAACGAGTTTTACCTGGCAATACATCTGGCAGGTGGCTCTGGAGCATCGGCGACAGTTGGTGCAGGCAAATGTGATTGCCTTTCTGGCGGCGCTGGCTTCTGTTCCCTTGCCGTTGCTGATGCCGCTGTTGGTTGATGAGGTACTGCTGGATCAACCCGGATGGATAGTGAGCAGTATTGACCGGTTCTTTCCCGAGAGCTGGCACGGGCCGGTACTCTATGTATTTGCCGTGCTTGTCCTCACGGTAGCGCTGCGCTTGATTTCGCTGGTGCTGACTGTATTGCAGGCCAGGCAATTCACGATTATCTCCAAGGATGTGATCTACCGCATGCGAGAACGTCTTTTGCAGCGGCTGGGCCGAATATCCATGGCGGAGTACGAAACACTTGGCAGTGGTAATGTCGCCTCGCATTTTGTCACGGATCTGGACACCATCGATCGTTTTGTCGGCAGCTCGATCAGTCGTCTGTTGATCTCCTGTCTGATGATTGTCGGGGCCGCAGTTATCCTTTTATTGATGCATTGGCAACTGGCGCTGTTCATTCTGGTACTGAATCCCGCGGTGATCTTTTTCACCATGACCATGGGTAAATATGTCAAGGAGCTCAAGCGCAAAGAGAATAGCGCCTATGAACTGTTTCAGTCGGCTTTGACCGAAACGCTGGATGCGATCCAGCAGATCCGTGCCAGTAACCGTGAGCGGCACTACCTGAAACGACTTGTGGATCAGGCATCCGGCGTTCGTGATCACTCCAGCCGATTCGAGTGGCAGTCGGATGCGGCCAACCGCTTCAGCTTTATGGTGTTTCTGGTCGGGTTCGATCTGTTTCGCTCACTGTCGATGCTGATGGTGGTGTTTTCGGATCTCAGTGTCGGTCAGATGATTGCGGTGTTTGGCTACCTCTGGTTCATGATGGCACCGGTGCAGGAGGTGTTGGGCATTCAGTACGCCTGGTTTGGCGCTAAAGCGGCGCTGTTGCGAGTCAATCGTCTGATGGCGCTGAAGCTCGAACCCTCCTGGGAAGCACGTATCGATCCTTTCCAAGGCAAGCGTACTGTGAGTGTCGAGCTGGATAATATCCACTTCAGCTATATAGAAGGGCAGGAGGTACTGCGCGGTATTACACTGAATATTGAGGCCGGACAGAAGATCGCCTTGGTCGGGGCTAGCGGTGGTGGTAAATCAACCCTGGTACAGGTGTTGCTGGGGCTCTACCCAGCCTCACAGGGGGAGGTGCGCTTTGATGGCGTGCCGGTGAGTCAGATAGGCCTGCCGACGGTGCGGGATAATGTCGCCACCGTGCTGCAGCAGCCGGCACTGTTCAATGGCACGATTCGGGACAATCTGACAATGGGTGAGCAGATTGAGGATGAGGTTCTGTGGCAGGCACTTGAAGTGTCGCAGCTTAAAACTTTTATCACAGATGAGTTGTCCAATGGACTTGATACGGTGGTCGGACGACAGGGTATTCGATTATCAGGTGGTCAACGACAGCGTCTTGCGATAGCGAGAATGGTTCTGGCAGATCCGAAAGTGGTGATTCTGGACGAAGCCACTTCAGCACTGGATACCGAAACGGAATTTGCACTGCACCAGGCGCTTAACCATTTTCTGGCAGGTCGCACGACAATTATTGTGGCGCACCGACTGAGCGCAGTGAGGCAGGCTGATCATGTCTATGTGTTTGAGGATGGTCAGATCAGCGAGCAGGGCAGTCATTATGATCTGATTGAACAGAAGGGCCTGTATGCGCGTCTATATGGACAACATCAGTGACTGGGAATGTTAATCTTTCATACAGGTAGCTGGCAGTACCATGGTGTCAGTAGTGAAAAATATAGTTGCTGAATTGGTAACTAAGATAGTGAGTAAGACAGAATGATTCTGTCATCAGGAGGTTATAAGGATGAAAAAATATGCAACAGCACTGGTTCTAGTGCTCAGTGCAGGGATACTGGCCGGTTGTGCTCAATCTTCTCTGACAGGTACCAGTTACAGCCGGGGCGAGGCACGCCAGACCCAGACGGTACGTTATGGCACAATTGAATCGGTCACGCCGGTTGTGATTGAAGGTCGCACAGATGGTATTGTCGGCGCAGGTACCGGTGCAGTCATCGGTGGTGTGGCCGGTAGTAATGTCGGTGGAGGCAGCGGCAGAACGCTTGCCACGGTCATCGGGGCAGTAGCAGGTGGTATTGCGGGTCAGCGAGTGGAAGAGGCGGTGTCACGTCGTCAGGGTCAGGAGCTGACCGTACGTCTGGACACAGGCACAACCATCTCGGTGGTGCAGGAACTGGATGATGGCATGATGTTCGGTGCTGGTCAGCGGGTTCGTGTACTGGGCAGCGGTACTGCCACACGCGTCACTTATTGATAGATGCCAGCGACGTGTTGAGTTGAATGTTGAGTTGAATGCTGAGCTGAAACTTAGCGAGTTTATCTCAGATAGGACCGCGCCCTGGCTGGTTCAGGCAGGGCACAGTCAGTCAGTTAGTCAGATAAGCGGAATTACTTCTCCGGTGAATGGTAGTGCAGGTACAGATCCACCAGAACATCAGGAATCTGTTCCGCCATCTCTTCACTCAGGGAACGATCCTGGCGCACTTCGATGATTTCAGGATCATCAAACAGATCAGATGACACCATGATCGGCAGCAGCAAGCCGGCAATGGTCTCTTCATCGTCACCAAACCACTCCTCTTCGCGCAGGAATACACCTTCCATAAAGGACTGCGCCCAGATAGTCAGCTCAGCAACGCCTTCCTCTTCATCAACATCCAGCGTCAGATCGCAAGGTAGTAGTATCTCTTCATCACTGTAGAGATCGGCCGCAATGGTGTGGTTCAGTTTGCGGAGCAGCGCCATAACGTCGGCTTTCTGTGCATCTGATTCCCATTTTGGTTCGCTTTCGAACAGCAGGTCGACCCACTCCTGTTCGGGTATCTTGACGGGACTGATGTTGACCGCGCAAAGCAGACCATGTGCACCGATCAGATCCAGTGCATCTTCCGATACGGCAGATGAAAACAAAAAGGCTTCAAGCTGGTCGAGTTCGGCTTCTGTGATCAGCCCGGTGGTGTCAGCGCTCATTTTACAATATCCCATGATTCTTTGAGCCGCCATTCTACGCTTTACTGGGCACTTGTGCATCCTGTTTACAGCTCAAGTGGCCGGTTGCGTGCCCCTTTTAAGCGACGGCTGTGCTAAAATCCTGCCCAATTGCTCACTTTACAGACCCCTCAATGCAGTCGCACCTGATTTTCATTACAGGGCTCGGGCATTCAATCCCGGCAGTGCAGAGGTCTCGGATAGTTTCCCGCATGACAGATAAAGCTAAACAGGTACTGGCCGAAGTGTTCGGCTTTGATCAGTTCCGTCCACCTCAGGATGAGGTGGTTCAGACGGTACTTGATGGACAGGATGTGCTGGTCGTGATGCCGACCGGTGGTGGCAAATCGCTCTGCTACCAGTTACCGGCGCTGGTACGTGAAGGCACGGGTATCGTGATATCACCGTTGATCGCGCTGATGCAGGATCAGGTGACGGCCCTGTCACAGCTCGGTATAAAAGCCGGTTGTCTGAACTCCTCTCAGACACAGGAGCAGTTGCAGTGGACCGAGCAAAACCTGCTGTCGGGTGAGCTGGACCTGCTCTATATTGCTCCCGAACGGTTGATGCAGCCGCGCACACTGGGTTTGCTCAAACGAGCCAGAATCGCGCTGTTTGCTATTGATGAAGCTCACTGTGTGTCGCAGTGGGGGCATGATTTCCGCCCTGAATATCTGCAGCTGAACTGTCTGCGTGAGATGTTCCCTCAAGTGCCGCGTATCGCACTGACCGCCACAGCAGATGCCCGGACCCGTCAGGAGATCATTGATCGCCTGGACCTGACCGACGCCCGACGCTTTATTCAGGGCTTTGATCGCCCCAATATCCGCTATCGCATCGGTCTCAAGGAGCGCGCGCGCGATCAGCTGCTGCGCTTTATCCGCAGTGAATATGAGCAGGAGGCGGGTATTGTCTACTGCATGTCGCGCAAACGTGTCGAGGAAACCGCCGCCTGGCTGTGTGAACGGGGGCTGACCGCGCTACCTTATCATGCCGGCCTCTCATCTGAATTGCGTGCACACAATCAACATCGCTTTCTGACAGAAGAGTCGATGATCATGGTGGCGACCATCGCATTCGGCATGGGGATCGACAAACCCAATGTGCGCTTTGTTGCCCATCTGGACTTGCCGCGTTCGATCGAGGCCTATTATCAGGAAACCGGCCGTGCCGGGCGTGACGGCCAACCCGCCACGGCCTGGATGGTCTACGGGTTGCAGGACGTTCTGCTGTTGCGCCAGATGCTGGAAAACTCTCAGGCTGAGGATATCTTCAAGCAGGTTGAACGACAGAAGCTGGAAGCGATGCTCGGGTTGTGCGAGATCACCAGTTGTCGTCGTCAGGCGCTGCTGACCTATTTCGGTGAGGCGGATCATCCTCCTTGTGGCAACTGTGATACCTGTCTGGACCCGGTGCCGGTCTGGGATGGCACCGAAGCGGCGCGCAAAGCACTCTCAGCAGTGTTTCGCAGCGGCCAGCGCTTTGGTGTCAATCACGTGGTCGATATCCTGCTGGGACAGAAAACTGACAAGATCCAATCCTGGGGACACGACAAACTGTCCACCTGGGGGATCGGCAAAGAGCTGGATCGTAACCAGTGGCGCTCGGTTTTCCGGCAACTGGTGGCGCGCGGCTATCTGAATGTGGATGCCGATGGGCATGGTGTGCTGCATCTGAACGATGCCTGCCGTGATCTGCTGCGCGGCGAGGAAACGCTGGAGCTGCGCCGTGACCTCAAGCCTGCTGCTGCCAAATCATCGGCCGTGCGCAAGGAGCGCCCCTCTGCCGTGGCGAGGAATCTGGATTTGGCGGAACAGCAGCTCTGGGAAGATCTGCGTACCCTGCGTAAAACACTCGCACAGGAGCAGGATGTACCGCCTTATGTGATCTTCCATGACGCGACACTGATGGAAATGGTGATCTATCGCCCACAGAATGAGGTGCAACTGCGGCGCCTCAGTGGTGTGGGTGAGCGCAAGCTGGAGCTCTACGGTGAGCCCTTCCTGGAGTTGATCGCGGAACATATCGATGCCAATCACACTTGGGTCGAGCCTGCTTGATGGGCGCAGTTTGATGGGAAATGCCTGATGGAGACTGCACTCTGGGCTCTGTTTGCCAGCGCATTTATCTCCGCCACGCTACTGCCGGGCGGTTCCGAAGCGCTGCTGGCCTGGTACGTACATCAGGGTGAGCATCCCGTTGGCTGGATGATCGCCAGCGCGACACTCGGTAATGTGCTGGGTAGCCTGGTGACCTTCGGCATGGGCGTGATGCTGCGCCGTTACTACCCACTGAAGGTGTTGGATAAGCCCGAACACCAACGCGCCCACCGCTGGATCGAGCGCTATGGTGCCGTAGCGCTGCTGATGGCCTGGCTACCGATTGTCGGCGATCCACTGTGTTTTGTTGCCGGCTGGGTCGGGGTGCGTTTTGCACCCAGTGTGATCGCCATTTTTATCGGTAAGCTGTTGCGGTATTTGATAGTGGCTGGGATTTTTTTGTAGGGCTGTGTTGGTGTTTCAGAGGAGAAACAAGCACAGCCTCCTAGTCGGTTACATGCGCGGTCGATGAAGTTTGCTGGAGATAAGCCGATTTAAGCTGACACCCGATTCTGCGGCTTCAATCGCCAGCAAGCGATGAGTTTCAGGTGGAACGCGAACCATAAACTTACCGCTGAATTGCTTTGACGCTAGAGGCTCTGGAACTGTTTCGTTGTTCTGGCGCATATCCTCAGTGCAATCATGAACCAATTGGCGAATGCCTTTCAGTGCAAGCTCTGGATCCTCAGCCAGCCAACTCAGGCTTGGAAACTCGGCACACAGTCCGACATGTTCCTGATCTTCTTCTGACCAGGTGACTCTATAGGTATAACGATCAATATCTTTTGCCACTTTGCACCTCCAACCGTTCAACAGCCTGAAGCACCTGCTTCACTTGATAGGCTTTAGACATACCCTTGGCATTCTGGATATTGACCCTCGGATCTCCTTTCCATGGGGTTCGATAAACTCGATGGCTCGAACCAGATTGGCGAGGCTCTCCAAAATAGGCATCACAGACTTTGCACAAGTCGTTAAATCTGATGCTTTGGGGATTCTCACGCATCTGGCTGAGGATATCTTGAATTTTTGCCATACATTAAATGGTATCATTATTAGTATCATTGTCAACCTGGGGTGGTATGTACATTCGCCATGCCTGGAGAGTGTAGTACATGTTCTGCGAGCGATTGATAATGGCTGACAGCCAAGGTCAGAGCTGCAGTTATGCCCAGCATTATGGCCAAGGGCATCATCCAGAGGAGCTTTAGTGGCCGGGGTGGGGCGCTTTGCCGAAACATGGGGATGAAGTTGAGCAATAACCAGGCGACCAGTACTTTGTCGTGATTGAAATAGAGATTGGTTGCAGCGCTACCGGGTTTGAGTACCACCTGCTCAGCAGCCAATAAGCCTTCGTAACCTGGCATGGCATGGACGACCAGCGCCACACTGGCCAGAAACCATAGCGCATAATGTATCCAGCGTAAGACTGTGGGTAAAGCCTGCTCCAGCATCCAGGCCGTCAGAGCAATATAGGCTATCGCGCCGGCAAAAAACATCCAACTGGAGTATCCGATGACTGCAGCAGTCAGCAGTATGAAAGCGGAGCCTCCATAGCGTAGTTGAGCGTGTTTGCTGAGGCCGAGGAGGATCAGTGCGGTTGAGTAGAACAGTCCGAAGTAGAGTATATATCCCTGAGTGCTGTTTGCAGCGTACAGTGCGGTGTCATAAAGCAGCGGCGCAATTTATATATTGTTTGTTTGCCGACAAGACATCTGCTAGCGACACCACCTTCAGGGGGAGGTGGACACAGCAGCATTAAATGACGTCATCCAGGTGTAAGCCCGACAATTCTGGGCCGGATCAGAAAACCTCAATGGTGGCCAGCGGCAGCGTACAGATGTGTATTGTTATAAATTGAACTCAAATACATGTTGCTGCTTCAGCAGTTTAAAGCCAAGGGCTTGATAGAAGTGGTGTGTCGGTTCCCTTATTGAGTTGCATCGCACGCGAAGCGCCATTTGCTCAGCTTTAGCCCATGCAGCAGACTCTTGAACTAACCTGCTCCCAACGTTCGTACGCCGATAGGCCTCATTAACAACCAGGCCGCCTATTTCTATGAAAGGTGCTGCTCCGACTCGTAGGGCTACGAACGCATGAATCCAGCCAATAATCACGCCCTCAACTTCTGCGACCCAAAGTAAGCGTTCATTCCAAGGCGTTCTGTCGCCCTGGTGAATTTGACCCTACAGTAACCTTATATTTTCCAACACGAGGTTACGCTTATGAAAAAGCATCGCACCCCAGAACAATGGCAAGCCCTTATAGACCAGCAGCGTGACAGCGGTCTGTCAGCCACCCAATTCTGTAAACAGCAGAATATCGGCTATGCCAGTTTCTGCAACTGGCGGAAGCGTTTATCGGAGAGTCCGGTTGATGACGCTATCAATTCCGACGAAACAGGCTTCCTGGATCTGTCGTCGTTGATGAGCAAGTCGCCGTCATCTGGATCGGACTGGAACATCGTCTTGAGTCTCGGCAATGGCGTCGAATTGCGGCTGAGCCAGAACGGATGATCGGGCTCGACAGTCAGGCCAAAATCTGGCTATGCACTGAGCCCACAGACATGCGCAAATCCTTTCGGGGGCTGAGTGCACTGGTCCGGAACCTGTTGAAGCTGGATCCACTGAACGGCCAGTACTTTGTGTTCATTAATCGTCGCAAGACCCAGATGAAAATGCTGTACTTCACGCCCACTGGCTACTGTTTATGGGCCAAGCGCTTAGAGCAGGGGCAATTCCGGATATCCCCAACCGCCTCGGGTCAGCGGACTCTGACACTGACGGATCTACAGCTGCTGATTGATGGCATTGAGGTACAGAAATACCGTCAGTTCAAGCGTTTCCGGGGCGCATAGAGGGAGGGCTTGCGGTATAATATTGGCCATGAATTCAATAGCTTCTACTCCCCATTCCAACACGCCTTCTTGCTCGGCTCTGGCTGAGGAGAATGTGTTATTACGCGAACAACTTCAGATCATGCAGCGGCAGTTGGACTGGTTTAAGAAGCAACTGTTCGGTCCCAAATCCGAGAAGCAGGTGTACGACTTGCCTGAACAGGACAGCCTGTTCCAATCAGCCGAAGTGCGACTACCTAAGCCGCCTGTCGAGGGTGAGCAACGTACGATTCAGGCCTATCAGCGTGGCACCGGTAAGAAACAACGGGGCGACGACTGCCTGAACGACACGGGCCTGCGTTTTACCGCCGATGTACCGGTGGAAGTGATCGAACAGTTACCGCCTGAACTGACTGGGCCGGACGCCAATCAGTATGAAGTCATCGGCAACAAAACGACCTACAGATTGGCTCAGCGTGTCTCCAGCTATGTGGTGCTTAAACTGCAGCGTCCAGTGTACCGGCGCAAAGGGACTGAGAAGCCGGTGACGACACCAGCTCCCTTCAACGTGTTGGATAATAGCCTGGCCGATGTCAGCCTGTTGGCAGGGCTACTGGTGGACAAGTTCCAGTTCCATCTGCCGCTGTATCGACAGCATCAGCGTATCCAACAAGCTGGCGTTACCCTGAGCCGTGGAACCCTGACCAACTTAGTTAAACGATCCATCGACTTGCTGAGACCCATTGTCGATGCCCAGACTGATAATGTATTGCGCAGCCGGGTGTTAGCGATGGATGAAACACCGATCAAGGCTGGCCATCAGAGCCGTCCAGGTCTGCAAAAAGGCAAGATGAAAACGGGTTGGTTCTGGCCGCTGTATGGTGATGCTGACGAAGTGGTGTTTACCTATTCGAACAGTCGAGGTCGATTGCATATTGAGCAGGTTCTGAACAAGCTGTTCACCGGTATCCTGATCAGTGATGGTTATGCAGCTTATGCTCACTATGCTGAGTCCCAAAAAGGCATGACTCACGCTCAGTGCTGGGTACATAGTCGCCGTTACTTTATCGAAGCCCAAAAGGATCATCCAGAGAAGGCCACAGAAGCCTTGCAACAGATAGCGCTGCTATACCAGCATGAAGAGGCCATCAAAACCCAAGGGCTGACGAGCGAGAAGAAACGCCAGTACCGACTTGAACACTCAAAGCCGGTCGTCAATGACTTCTTCCAGTGGTGCAGGGATCTGTTGAAAAGCGGTGGCTTACTGCCCAGTGATCCACTGACCAAAGCGCTGAACTATGTACTCAGTCGCGAAGCGAGCCTGAAGGTATTCCTGGAAGATCCAGATGTTCAGCCAGATACCAACCATCTGGAACGGGCCTTGCGGCCCATTCCAATGGGCAAGAAAAACTGGATGTTCTGCTGGACTGAGCTCGGGGCTGAACACTTAGGCATCATTCAGAGCTTGATCACTACCTGTAAACTGCATGGCATCAACCCCTACACCTATCTGGTGGATGTGCTGCAACGGATCAGTCGGCATCCAGCAAATAAAGTAGCAGACTTGACCCCTCGACTCTGGAAAACCCGATTCGCCGACACCCCGCTACCTTCCCTGATCAGCCCATGCCACCCTGATCGACTGAATAAACAGCCGGAGACCATCGTCTATGCGCATTGAAGACATGAGCATTGATCAATTACTGGAACTGAATCAGTACATCTGTAAACGCATAGATGAGCTTCAGAATCAGGAAACACTACAGGTGTTGAGCCAATTGCGAGTTGGGATGACAGTCATGTTCGACGGTCATAGTGGACCCGTGGCTGGAATCGTCACCAAGATCAACCGTAAAAGCGTCATTGTGCTGGGTGAGGGCATGAAGCAATACAAGGTGTCACCAGGCTTGCTTCGGCAGCTAAGGGATGTGAAGTAAGTCTATGACGTCCTGAAATGAACGCTTACGACCCAAATACGATGACTATCAGCTTTAAGAAGAGTAGTAAAGTGAGATCCATCGTCAGATGATGCGCTAATTATGGAGGGTGAGAGGCTGTCAGCCAGGTTCATAATTTCTGTTTCATCCTTGGGTGTTGCCAGCCTGATATTCACGTTTTCCTCGATGTATTATTTATAATGAGTTAAGGGCTGGCAGCACGCCGTCCCAGTAAATAAAATGAACGATTTTAGCCTCTTGCTAGGCGCAATAAATTACAGTTGTTTTTGTAACCAAATAGCACTAATGTATTTCCCATTTTTCATTCCGTACTCATCAAATATACCGACTTCTTTGAAGTTGAATTTGCGGTGCAAGGCAATAGAAGCATTATTAGGTAGAGCTATACCTGCAATTGCTCTGTGAAGAGAAAAAGGCTCTAGAGATGCAAATAACTCATGATACAGAGCTGTTCCAATCCCGGCTGACGTTGACTTGGGTGAAGTATATACACTGACTTCAACTGTCTTGTTATATGCAGCCTCAGGCCTATATCTTTGTGAGCAGCAAAATCCTGATATTTCATTATTATTTATCGCTACAAGCATTTGATACGGTGTTTCTTGACTGAATGTATGAAGCCATGTACTTCTATTGATTAGTGATACAGGCTCCGACTCAAAATAACGAGCATCACTATTAAGAATATAGTAATTTAGTATTTTTGTTATCTCGTTGAAATCGTTTTCGATTATATGACGAACGTTTATCATGCGATCATTCTACTGAAATTTCGAAACAAATTTATGGACAGGAATCATCACGTCATGACCTGTTTTTTTAAAGAGCTTGTATGCCGCGGTTATTCTATGGCCACCATCATCAAGCATGTGTGTTTTTCCACAACCACAGTTCAGTAATCGGATGGGTTCCTTAATGTCGGCGCCAGATTTCAGTGATTTAAAAACTGTATTGAGTCTTTCGTCATCGCCACGAACCCAGGTTATGGGAAGTTGAATAAGCTCGCTGACTGGTACTTTAGTGCACATGTGGTTATTAGCTCCTTATCTCATGTCGTTAGAGCTATCTCCTCCACTTTCCGAAAAAAGGATTACTCTCAAGCTTCGATTTTCGCCGAACATTGATGTCCAAGGAATTTTTTTAAAACATAACATCCTCTCAACTAGAGCTCTACCCATGCAGTGAAATTAATGACGTATGGTATCGTCAAACTTGCTTTACTGATGTCCGTAACTTAATTATGATCCTTTAATGTATTGTTTTAGCGAGATGTCAAGCGTAAATAATACCCATCAGGATCATATAGTCGGAAATCTCTAGCGCCCCAGGGGCGGTCCTGAAGTTCTCCAGCGATGGGGTATTTTGAATTACAGACATAATTGTAGTATTCTTCTATATTTTCAACTTCTAGTACTATTTCTGGACCAACTGGTGGCCTCCGTAGTTCCATCGAAAACTCTGCTGAAAAGTCTTTCAGAACCGCTGTTTGTGACAAGATACCAATATGCACCTTTCCATTAGTAATAGCGATGTAGGTACCTCCTTGATACGAATGCTCCTTTATTTTATTAAATCTTAATATACGAGAATAGAATTCTGTGGAAAAGTCGGGGTCTTGTACGAATATCTCTATTCTGATTGTCATCTGTTTTTCGTTCATAAACTAATTTCCTTTTGATTTGCAACATTAATTCAAGTGTTTTCTAGAAAATTATTTCTTGTGAATCAGTATAATGATAGATAAATAATATATTTGAGTAAATGAAATTTACTCCTTAAATAATCTAGAGTGCTTTGTCAATATTTTTTATAAAATTTACTTAGATACTAAATCTAAGTACGGACGGACTCTTCTTTCCCATGAATAATCAGTAGAAATTATGCGCCTTATTAACGAAAAGTAGCCCCTCGAATCATTGAGCGAATTAACAGCTACTTTTACCAACCTAACAATTTCATTAAGAGACGTATCTTTCATAACGTATCCTGTGCCTTTACCAGGATAACGTTCTTCGCTAATTACTGAGTCTTTAAGACCTCCCACTGGGCTAACGATTGGAATAGATCCATATGACATTGCATACATTTGAGTGAGACCACATGGTTCAACTAACGCTGGAAAAATAAATATATCTGACGCTAACATTAAATCCTGGGCCAAGTTATCAGAATATGCGTTAATAAACAAAAAGTTGCAATGAAATCTTGACATTATTTCATAAAATCCTTTTTCTACTTCTAATTTATTCTCACCACTTGCAAGTCCACAAGCAATTACGTTTGTGTGTTGAAATAATTCAGTAAGCTGTGCAAGATGAAATTCACTTAATGTGCCATTTTTCTCACAAAAATAAAAGACTCCTTTCTCTTCAACCAATCTGCTTAATATTAGACATAACGGCTTATTAATGTCAAGCTGATTGTATTTCTGATATAATTTAAGTTTATTCTTTTGTTTATGTGTAACAATGCTATTTATATCTTGGATCTGATTGTGATTAAGAAGTTTTGGAGCCCAGATGTCTGTATCTATCCCATTAATAATTCCTATAAATGAGCTATCCGGTATTTTCGTAAAGACTTCCATATTGCCGTGTAGTAGCGCTCTATTTTCTATTAGTTCTTGTCTGTAGCTCTCACTTACTGCTATCGTCGTATTGGAGTGCAGTACGGCATATGCTCCGATAGATATCTGGCTTCCATTTTGAAAGGTAAATTTAAGTGCTGTCTGAACAGTATCTTCAAGATGCTTTATATTTTCATTGTTAACAATACCGTGAAATCTATAGTTATGGATTACATAATGTGCCTTGCTATTTTTAAGTGTTCCATAAAACAATATTGCTGTTGAATTCCAATCATGTAATAAAAAATGATGGCAATTAATTTTTAACTTACCAATAAGTGTGTATGTGGCCTTACCAAAAAAAGCTACAATCGCAATCGAATCAGAATAAGGCAATCCATCTTCATCGTGATATATTCCGTCTCTATTGAAGAAATAATCATTTTTTATAAAAATAGTTTGGTAGTGGCTGCTAGAAGTAACTAGAGCTTTAACTGGATAAAAAACTCCATTATATGGTACTGTAAACTCTAACAGGAGTTCTAGGTTGTCTTCATCGACATTCATTTCTTTTCCATGCCATGGGGTTACTACCAAATTAGGCTGCCCTTGTTTTGCCATATATTTTGGCAAGGCACCTACAACATCACCAAGTCCCCCATGCTTAGAATATGGAGCAATCTCATAAGAGATATGTACAACTACTTCATTTTCAACGTAAGTTTTTTTTAACATCATATACTCCTTCTTTTCTTAAATTTCTGCTTTCCACTAGCTCGGATGGTGTTTTGATAATTCCTAATGGATACTTTTGATATGCTATCGATCTATTCACGATGGTTCTATTTAACTCATCAATAAGCAAAAGAATAATTAAGCCGATAGCTATCCAGTCATTAAAGTAATAGCGTGGCACGAATTCTCTAATGGATAATACTAATACAATAACAAATGCATAG
Source organism: Nitrincola salilacus (assembly GCF_046271865.1). Lineage (NCBI taxonomy): Bacteria > Pseudomonadati > Pseudomonadota > Gammaproteobacteria > Oceanospirillales > Oceanospirillaceae > Nitrincola > Nitrincola salilacus. The sequence goes on along the minus strand of NZ_CP176580.1, from coordinate 3,110,799 downwards.
GAGCATAATGATAAAATAGTGGATCGTCCTATATTATTATTCAATCTCAATATGGTTAGGGTGATTGAGTTATAACAGCGAATTATTTCTATAAGACTAAGGGGTAATACAATTGCCATTAGGATCCAAGAATAATTTATATCTAATAAATATTGATAAAATGGAGAGATAACTAGAGCCATAAAAAATAACCCTATCGCACTGTAGAAGGCAGAAATTCTACTGACCGCATCAGAAAATTCATTAGCCTTAATGTAATATCCATTCTTAATAAGTTTACTAAGTTCAACATTTGCTAAAATAGACCATGAAACCATATTGGCCGTGATAATCAAAAAAAATGGTGCTGTGGCATTCCTTATATAATAAACTGACGGAGATATATTGGCTATAAACGATAAAATGCAAAATGCCATAATATTATACGACGCAACCTCAAGGCTCGAAATTAGGCCTGATCTTAATACTGACAAAATATTCTCTATATCTTCTTTATTAAAATAAGTGAAAAATCCGAGCTCCAAATGTCTCTTTCGAACTAGAATTACTATTTGAGAAATTGAGGCTATGGATTGACATAAAAGTGTCGATAAAGATATAGCCACAACGTAGTAATACAAGTTGTCGATTAAAATAAATAAGACAAGTGTATTAATAAGTAAATTTCCCAATAAAACTCCTAGTGCTGATATCAGTGATATCAATGATATATTCATTATGGAGTTGATAGTCCTTGCAACCTGACGTAAAGATAAAAATAAAATATTTATAGAGAGGATTTTGAAATAGATAGTTGATAATTGTATTGAAGAATCGTCAATCCCTCCAGTGGATAATATCCATTCGGCATGAATGATATATATGGTAGAAAAAAACAATCCAATAATTAGAGTTATAAATACCGATCTTCCAAAGATATACTGCTTACTCTTTTTGCCCTTGTGAACTTTAGAACAAAAGAAGTCAGCGCAGGATATGTTGGCAACGATCATGCAAGATAAAATTGCTATCACGTTTGCTAGATTAAATATTGCGAAAGAATTAACGTATCCTTGTCCAGCTTTTGCCAGAAATATGGTATCAGTTATATTAACAAGAAATATGAGGATATATTCTGTAATGCTCGGAAAATATACCTTTTTGAAACTACTATCCGCCGAGAAGTCGACCTTTGCATTACGATGTATATTTATAACGTATGTATATAGAAACCCTATAAATAATATAATTTGGTTATTTCTATTAAATATATTATACATATTTTTATCTCAGAGCTGAGTAATCATATTTTTTAGAGGCGCAGACTATAAAAATGAAACTGTTGAACTATTCATAAATATTAATCTAGCTGGAAAATACATAGCCTGTCGGAATCATATCGATAATCTGTGTGAGGCCGCTCTGCGGGCGAACTAGGCTGAAAAATCCCCGATTCGCTCGTAGACTTGGCTCTCTCAGGCAGCGGTACATCCACACGATGGTGGCGTTAATTCCCGAATAGATGAATTAACCTATTTAACAGCCAAGCTAATAATTATATCTATTATTTATTCAGAGATATTATCCTTGCATCATATCAGGCGCTTCCGGAGCTTGATCATCACGTCGGCGGTAAAACTATCCTGATACAGCATGAAGCAGATCTTTCCCTGGTTGCTGATCAATGAGATTAGATTGACCCGCTCCCGCTTGGTTTGTGACAGCACCAGTACCGGCGTCTCGCCTTTCCGGTTTCATCATCTTCTAGGAAAGACCCTGTGGGTCGGAAGAATAATCTATTCTGATGATTTACGGACTTTTAGCACTGCTGCCGACATCGCGGCAATGTCACTATTCTGGTGGTCTCTCTTGTACGTGCGTACGGTCGCCCGCCTGATCTCATTGCGTGCCTCGGCAGACAAAGTTCTGAGAACTATGTTTTCCATCCGTGAAATCTACCCAAGTCTCGGTATTTTGTTACCAGGTTAATAATTCGGTATCTCTAATCGATATACCTGACCATCATATGAACTAGCCAAAAAACAACGAAAATGCTTACTATAGGTTAGTGATGAAATCCCAGCCGTTGTAAGGCGTTTCTTATTCAACCAACGTCGTGCATGCACGTCAAAAACAGCACATGACCCGTGGTAACTTCCAGTTACGATATAATGGCCATCTTTAGAAGCTGCTACACATTTTATAGAATGTCTGTGTGGAGATGGAAATTCTTCAATATTTCCTTCTGAGTCAATAAGTCTTAGGGACATATCTCTACTAACGGTCGCAACACCAATCCCATTTACGCTTGTACAACCGTTAGCTATTTTCCTATGAGCGGACTCTATTAATTTTATATTATCGAAATCTTTAATACTAATGATTGCGGCTGCACCATTTGCATCAACCGCAAACAAGTAATCATCAAAGACACATATTCCTTTGATCGCATTGTCAAGAATTTTATGAGTGCTGTGGTAATCTAATCGATCGTTTCCAATTGCTTCGAGTAGTATTACTTCACCAGTATAGGTTCCGATCAAAAAAAACCGTTTTTCATCTTGCTTATAGAAAGTTCCACAATTTAGTGGAGATCTATGTTGGTGTATCATTTCCTGGTTTTTAACAGATAAAATCTCTCCTGCCTGACCACCTGTCAGGATAATATTTTCATCAGCAACTAAAAAATTACATAGGCTTCCAAACGCAGCTATTTTTTCCTTGTCCTTATATACAAATCCAGCGTCGCCTACAGAATATATGGAGCCGTTTATTTCTGCTAAACTATTAATGCCGAATGTGGGCTTTACACTACTAGCATCCCATTTATCTTCATTTATGTAGTATGTGGCGTAGCTTGTTCCGAAAGTTCCACAAACTAGACGATTTTGGTCAGCTATAGATACTGAACGAGGCCAAACTACAGGTGGTATATCTGTACTACTAATCAAAGTTAGCATACCATCAGCGCTTGCGTTCCATAGTTTTATGGTTCTATCGTAGCTTAAGCTAACCAGTAACTCATATTCCTTAGAATATGCTATCCGTTTAATTCCGGCTTCATGGGCATTAGTTGAAAGATTCTCATCACCATTAATGGAAATAATTTCGCCCGCATCATTTCCAGCGAATATCACACCGCTTGGGCTAAATGCAATCGTATCTGTTTCAATCCCTCCAAAATTTATATCTCTAATTAAATCACCATTATCTGCGTTCCATATTTTTACAGTTCCATCATCACTACTTGATGCCAATTGCATGCTGTCTCCTAACCAGCTAATAGCTATAACATCATTACAATGACCAGTAATTTTACGCAATAGAGTTCCGTAAATATCAAAGATCCTGATTTCTTTATCCCTGGAGCAAGTTGCAACGAATGGGTGTGTAGGGTGGAACTCAGCCATCTCCACGTCATCTTGATGCCCATTACAAACAGCATGTAACTTCATCTCAGGAACTGTCCATATTCTTGCGGAATAGTCACTTCCTGCACTAACTAAGAATTTCCCACATTTACTGAATGCGCATTGATTAGCAAGGTGATCGTGCCATCCTCGTGCAATTGCATCACCGGTTTTGGCATCCCAGAGAATAACCTGATTATCATATCCGGCAGTTGATACATACTCATCGGAGAAAACAGATACACCACTTATTGGAGATTTATGATAAATCATATAAAAATTCCTTTTTAGACCTAATTAATCACGCATATGATTATTAATCCGTTAAGTTTATATGTTTTGGATCAAAGTCGTGATTTGCAATCTTATATTTTGCTTGAAGATACGCTGCATTATGTTCTGTCACGAAAGCACCAGTCTTTACGGCTTCTACTATCTCAATTCCATACTCTAAAAGTTGCGTAACTATTCAGCCATTATAGACCCAGCAGGTTTATTTATTATCATCGGCAGCATTCATAAAAGGTAACAGCTCTCCTTTAAAAAGTGATGCCATAGCCTGCGAGCCGCTGACTCCTTGCTTGCGTGCAGTCGATAAATAACTCCGGACACGACAGAAGATATGAGCACCTTCCAGCGACCGGAAGCACCCTGATATTTTCTGTTGCACCTTGAGCATCCGAATATCCCGTTCACCTTGGTTGTTGGTAAAGGGTACATTGGGATCCTCTAAAAACCGCAGCACATCGTCTTCGAAGCTCCTCAGCCTTTCAAGTAAATTTCGCGCCGGTGTACGTTTAAGGCGACCGCGTTTACCGTCTCGTTTTGCTTCATCGGGAGGTGGGCATTCGAGATCGGCTTTCTTCAAGCAGTCTCGGTACGCTTTACGCCAACCTTCTGCTTTATCGGCCGGTAAAGACCCACCAGCATTGATGACGGCATCATTCATCGTACAGAGCAATGTCTGCATCCGCTGTGCCCACGCCTGTTTATCCTGCTCCCAGGCACGCTCAAGTTCGCGCAAGTGATGGGCATTGCAGAGTGCATGCTGGCAACCGGTATAACGATAATAAGGTTTCCAGTGATCATGACACAGGACGCCATTAAAATGGGGCAAGATCCCGATCTCATCCATGGCATCATGACCGCGTTGTTGATGAGGCGCCAGCCAGGTGAGTGACTCATTGGATGCACAGTGAAGCCAGTGGCGTTTTCCGCCGATATTGATGCCGGTTTCATCGGCATGAACCAAGTCAGATTGAATCAGATAGTGTTTGACCCAAGCCTCAAAGCCTGCAGCCTTATCGAAGGCCTCTTTATTGAAGTTGAACAAAGAGCCGACGCTTAATGGGATGCCGACTTGATCTTCAAAGTACTCGCGCACGCGATCATACGGCAGTAACTGATACAGGGATAAGTAAACCGCATGAGCCTTTAATACAGGGCCATATTGAACTGACGATTTCACACCCTCTGGAAAGGGCGCGGTGACACGATTACCCTGTTCATCTTCAAGGATTTCAGCACGGTACTCTGTGACGAGACGACTGATATCGATATCAAAGACCTGCCGAGTCTCATAGCCAGCGAACGTGTAAGTGCTCCCCTTGGGCAAGGTGCGACGATCGATTTTAACAACGTTGATCTCATCTGGATCATCCACGGGTTGTAATGTTTTCCCGATACGCCCCTGTTGGCCGCCGGGTTTACGATCACTTTTAGCGCGTTCTTTTTTAACGCGATCAGGATCCTGAGACGGGGGTTTGCTGCTATTGCGACTGTTGGTGTTGACGCGTCCTAGCAGGATTGGAATGATTAACAGGAGTATCTCAAACGTTGATCGTAACGATGGAGAAATAGATGCATCATCTTTAAGTTGCTGCCTTGCATTCGCTATGATCGCGTCGACATCAATATCACTGATCTTCATGAGATAGACCTGAATCCTGCTGTTTGATGGCTTATTATCGCACGCTTTTTTCAGATCGGATTTTTCGCTCTGTGATGCGTTCTAAGCGGTTTTAAGCATTCATCCTCGCAGGGAGTGATATCGTCTGATCTGTAACGACTGCGGGGCTAAATGGTGCGCTTGGTAAGTACATATGATAAAAGCCAGGGCGGCGATGAGATCTGGACGTTTTTAGCCAAAAACACTGTCAAGTACTTTTTTAGTTATTTTGGGCTGAATAGATACAAAGTTGCTTTGATTTTTCTGGATTGTTAGATAATAGTCTAATTTTTTTATACCCTAGAGCTAAAAGCATTTGTGCAGCTGCAGCGTAATTCCTAGCATCACTGGGATGGCCGAGCAAACGATTAGCAGCGAAAGTGTCGAATCCTTCCTTCTGTAGCTTATATGCATCAAGCTTGTTGTAAAGTCCTATACCCCGTCCCTCTTGACGTAAGTATAAAAGCACTCCACCTTCTTGGGCTATCCTAGTTAATGACTCATCCAGCTGTGCTCCGCAGTCACACATTTTAGAGCCGAAGATATCTCCTGTGAGACACTCTGAGTGCAGCCGAACTAAAGGGACTTTTTGTGGGTCATTTCCACTATATAAAAGCGCCACATGCTCTTTAGCGTCACACAAATTATGAAAGCTCACAAATGAAGCAGGTTTACTTCCTCGAACGACAGGAACTTTCACCATATTTCGTATGGTGGCTTCCATTTTTATTTCAAGCATACTTTCCTCCCTAAAGTAAACTTATAATAGGAATATTATCTTTATAATACTCCTATTGATATATTAAATTTATATATCAGAGTGGTTATAGTTTGGCTCATAATTTAGTAACTTACTCATCTTGAGTCCGAATTCACAGCTTTGCAGTTTATTCTAATCTGAGTAAATTTTTACTATTTACTAGATAAAATAATTATATTTTTTTAATTATTCAACAGGATTTTTTCTTAAATACATCTTAAATTTCAGCTATCCGCGAATAGCTGAAGCCTGAATCCGTGACTTCAAAACAACAATCCATACTGTAATCATATGATCTACAATGTCTTTTTGGTAAAATACCCGTCCGACAAAAACTCACTTTCCAGGTGAATCATGCGCAATTTCATGATCGAGCAGTCCACCTCCGAGATCTACACTTCCGCCGCTGGTCTGGCACTGGGCGGGCTCTGCCTGAACAAGCACACCCCACTGGTCAAATCCTCACGCAGCCTCGCCAAGCGCCACGGAATCGCCAACATTGACCTGATCCGTACCTACCTGGGGCTGATATTGACCGGCAAAAGCGATTTCGAAGCCGTTGATCTGGTTCCGCCGCGATCCCTTTTTCAAGGAGGCCATGGGCATCAAGCAGAGCCCGTCCGCCTCTCGCCTGCGTCAACGGTTCGATGAGGATGCCAAGGCGTTGATTCCCCTGATGGATGAAGCCAGCATCGGGTTCCTTCAGTCAGTGAAGGCCCCCATTACGACACTGGCAACCGGTCATGTCCCGCTAGATATGGATGTGTTTCCTCAGGATAACGGGAGAACCAAAAAAGAGGGGGTGTCGCGCACCTACAAGGACAATATCGACGGCTATGCGCCCATCGCCGCCTATCTGGGCAACGAGGGCTGGTGCGTCGCCTGTGAGTTGCGCCCTGGCGCGCAACATTCCCAGAAGGAGTTCGGTTATACTCTGGACCGTGTCCTGCCCCGGGTGAGAGCTCTGACGAGCGCACCGATCCTGATTCGCCTGGACAGTGCTCACGACGCCCAGGACAACCGGGATCGCTTCCGGGTGGAGAAGATGGACTACCTGACCAAGTGGAACCCCCGCAAACAGTCCCCGTTAGAGTGGTATGACCTGGCCAAAGAGCAGGACGCCGACTGGAGTGATCCCCGTCCCGGCAAGCGAGTGGCAGTCTTCAGCGTCACCCGTTACGACGGCAAGCCGGACGAGGAGAAGCGGCCCTACCGCTTGGTGGTACGTCTGATCATCCGGCTGTCTGATCGACACGGACAGCTTTTTCTGGAACCACAATTCGAGCTGGAAGGCTGGACCACCTCGTTGGCGGAACAGGACTATGACAACAAAACGATCATCCAGCTTTACCGGGATCATGCCACCTGCGAACAGTTCCACAGCGAGTTCAAGACCGATCTGGATCTGGAGCGGTTGCCTTCGGGCAAATTCGACACCAATGATCTGGTCATGACCTTCGGCGTGCTGGCCTATAACATCCTGCGCTGGATGGGGATCAAGGCTTTGCTGGGGATGGATTCACCGGTGCGCCATCCGGCCAAGCGTCGAAGATTGCGGACGGTGATGCAGGAGATCATTGGCGTGGCGGGACGAATGATGGAGCGTAGCCGGCGGCTGGTGCTGCGCTTTGGTCAACATTGCCCAGGCTTCAAGGCGTACGGACAGCTCCACCTGTTGTTGAGCTGAGCCGATCAGGCTTGAGCGATTCACCTGAGACCGATGGCGAGAGCAAGCGGGGCTCCCGCTCGGGCAAAACGTGGAAATTGATCAACAAATGATCAGCAACAACTCAAAAGGAGTACTGAATGAACCCTGATCGCGGGTAAAGTCAGCCATTTTAAAGAGCGCAGTCGGAAAATTTAAACAGAGAATTTCCGGTAATACCGTGTGACGGAGTCAGTCACGGATTCGGGTAGTTCCTTATCTGTTGTAGGGGACTGGGTTATAGAAGCCTCCGGTTACCCGATTAGGTTGTATTTCGCTCTACTATTTCAGGAAGCCAAATAAGATCAGTAACGCCTAAATCCTGTCCAAATTGGCTCAGGAGTGTGGTGATCTGGCCTCGATGGTGTGTTTGGTGATTGAAGAAATGCGCAACTGCAATCCACATCTCATACGTGCGTGGAGTCGGATTTACAATGCTTGTATATTCTAGAGTGACAGCCAATTCGGTATCCGTGAGTGCGCTTGCCCATTCTATAATGACTTCATCTGTAGCGGAACGATCCTCCCAAAGCCTTTCAAACTCACCATGTAGCTCTTCATCAAGGCCTGATACCTGTAATGGTTTACCTAAGAAGCGTCCTAACCAGATTTTATCGCCAAGCAGAAGGTGGTTGAGAGTGCCATGAATCGATTTAAAAAAAGCACCACAGTTTTTCTTGCGCTCACTATCAGAAAGCTTTGCACACACGGTATACATTCGCTGATTCATCCAGCGGTTGTATGAAGCCATAGTTTTTGCTTGAGCTGCGAACATGTAATGCTCTCCTTCCAGAGCGCTAAGGGTTGCTCCTGAGCACTGAATCCAATGATTTAACTTATACGCCACAATGATATGTCGATCAACGTCACATGCCAAAACGTGCATCTGCTCCCAATGCGAGAGGATTCGTGACCCTTCATCCAGTGGCTAAAGATGTGTAAACGTCCAGTTTCCGCTATAATCTCACCCCTTTGAACTCCTATCGGCCGGACCAGATGAACGCGCACATTCAGGACATCGCAAACAGCTCGGATCAGCACTCACAAGAGAGTCTTGATCAAAGCTCTGATAACAATAGCCATAACGACAGCCATAACGACAGTCATAACGACAGCCCAGACAAGAAACAGAAGACACGTCTTAACAAGCTGCAAAAGCGGCTGCGTCGTGAGATGGGGCAGGCGATCGAAGCCTTCAATATGATTGAAGATGGCGATCGTGTGATGGTGTGCCTGTCTGGGGGTAAGGACTCCTATGCGATGCTGGATATCCTGATGAATCTGCAGAAGAGCGCGCCGATCCATTTTGAGCTGATAGCCGTAAATCTGGATCAGAAACAGCCCGGTTTTCCGGAGCATGTGTTGCCTGCCTATCTGGAAACGCTGGGCGTGCCTTTCCATATTGTGGAGCGTGATACCTACTCCGTGGTCAAGGAGCTGGTACCGGAGGGTAAGACCACCTGCGCACTCTGTTCGCGCTTGCGCCGTGGTACTCTGTATGGCTTTGCCGAGGAGATAGGGGCCAACAAGATCGCGCTGGGGCATCATCGTGATGATATTCTGGAGACCTTTTTCCTGAATATGTTCTATGGTGGAAAGCTGAAGTCGATGCCACCGAAGCTGGTATCGGATGATGGCCGTAACATGGTGATCAGGCCGCTGGCCTATTCGCGTGAGAAGGATATCGCCGCCTATGCCGAGCTGCGCGAATTTCCGATCATTCCCTGCAACCTGTGTGGCTCGCAGGATAATCTGCAGCGCCAGGTGATCAAGGAGATGCTGCAGTCTTGGGATAAGCAACATCCCGGGCGTATCGAAACCATGTTCCGTTCGCTGTGCAATGTTGTGCCTTCGCATCTGGCGGATCCTGAGCTGTTCGACTTCAAAGGGCTGCAGCGAGGTTACGCACACGGTATTGTACCGGGTTCTGAGTCTGCGCAGGTTGCTGAAGTCGCAGGTGTTCAGATGCAGGACCGTATTGATATCTTGTCGCTCTGATAAACTGTGTCAGACGGCACTCGGAGCCACGGGTGTGGTCCAAATGGCAGCGAACATTCAGTATTGTCAGGTGCCGATGAGTGTAAAGATGAGTTGTGAGGAGAAATGATGAGCTTAACCCGTCGTAGTCTGATCCAATCTCTGGCCGCCACGGCCGGGCTGTTCAGCCTGGCTATGGTGATGCCGCGCGCGGTGCTGGCCTGGGCCGAGAGTGCTTTTCGTGCGACGGCCGAGCCAGATGCGATGCAGGCGCTGTTCGGTGATCTGCCGATCGAAGAGTCGGATCAGGTGACCATCAGAATGGCGGATATTGCCGAGAATGGCGCCGTGGTACCTGTAACGCTGATCTCCACCTTGCCGGGTACTGAGTCCATCTCGTTGTTTGTCGAGAACAACCCCTTGCCGCTGGTGGCTCAGTTCATGATTATGGACGGGACAGAGGCGGATATCTCCACCCGGATACGCATGGAGGAGACTTCTAAGGTGACGGCAGTGGTTAAGGTTGGTGACAAGCTTTACAGCAACAGCCGTGTGGTTTCGGTCACCGTGGGTGGATGCGGTGTGTAACTGGCAGCTGGCTGGCGAGGAGAGGTTGCGATGAGTATTTTTCGGGTACGAGCACAAAGCCGGGGCGGCAAAACGAATGTCCGCCTGCTGGCAGATCATCAGATGGAGTCAGGCTTGCGGGTGGATGAGCAGGGTAATTCGATACCGGCCAATTATCTGCAGGAGATCACGGTAACCCATCAGGGCAAAAAGGTGTTTCATGTCAATATGGGGCCGGCATTGACGCATAATCCCTATCTGGCATTCAGTTTTAATGGTGGCGCAAGGGGTGAAGAGCTGGAAATCAGCTGGAAGTCCAACACCGGTAATGCCGCTACCGAGAGTGCCAAAATCGAGTAAATCAGCGTTTTTAACGTCAGGATGCACCATGAAATCGCATTATACTGCCTTGCCCGTGTTGCTGTTGTCTGTTTTGCTGGTGGGTTGTCAGGATGCCAATGTACAGCCAGCCGCGCCTGCAGCGCCTGCTGAATCTGCCGGCGCTGCATCTGATATACCTGAGTTGCATGAACTGAATCAGGATAATATGCCTGAGCCGATATCCCGTCTTGAAACCGCCGATGGCTCATCCGGGATGTCTGGTTTCGGTGATCAGTCTTCGCAGCCACCATCTGCACCACCATCTATCAGCTCGCAGCTGGATCAACTGACTGGTCGTCTTACTCTGTTGCAGGAGCAGGTGATTCAGGTGCGCTCAGGCACGCAGCAACTGATGGAACAGAATCAGATTCTCCTGTCGCGTTTGCAGATGCTGACAGAAAGCCGTTCGCTGGCGCAGTCGTCGGGCGGGGCTGGAATGGATGAGGATATGGCAGAGCAACTGGTGCAGGATATCGATGCGGCGATCAGTCAGTTGATGCAGGTGGCTAATATGCAGTCGCCTGAAGCGATCGTGTCAGGGCCTTATCGTATTGCGAGCGCCTATACTCGCAGTGGTGACTGGATCGTGCTGCGCTACCACACCGAAAGTGGCGAGAGTTGGCTGGCAGAGCAGGGCGGCTGGGTGTCACTGAAGGAGAGTGGCAACCCGAGCAGCTCATCCTTTGAAATATCGGTGCAGCGTGCCGATCAGGATATGAAAGGTTATGTGGCAACCCGTATTGATCGTCGCAGCGGCAGAAGCTGGTGGCTGAACGGCGATACCTGGCAGGCGTTCGATCTCTGATGCAACACGATTACCATGAGCTGATTGAACTGTTCAATCAGCAGTTTCTGATACCTTTCAATACGGTGCTGGTGGCTGGTGATGACGAGCCGATCTATCTACCAGCCGATGATACGTCGCCGCACAACCGAGTGATCTTTGCGCATGGATTCTATTCCAGTGCGCTGCATGAGATCGCTCACTGGTGTGTGGCGGGGGAAGAGCGGCGCAAGCAGGTGGATTTCGGCTACTGGTATAAGCCGGATGGCCGGACTGAGCTGGAGCAGGAGGAGTTTGAACGTGTGGAGGTTCGGCCTCAGGCGTTCGAATGGCTGCTGGCAGAGGCAGCCGGACATCGCTTCCACTTCAGCGCGGATAATCTCAGCAGTGGACTTGGTGCCAGCGATACCTTCAAGCAGAAGGTGCGGAACACGGTGCTGGAACTGCTGGAAAAGGGTTTTCCGCTACGTGTTGGTCAACTGGTCGAGGCACTTCAACGCCATTATCAAACACCTCCTTTGACACCCGACAGGTTCAGTATCTGATGTCGGGTCTATCCCCGCGTGCCGCTTATGAAAAGGTGCTGCAGCAAGGGCGGTTTGTCCCGGATGCAGCACAGGATCATGCCGTTGATCAGCTTGAAACGTTATATCAGCAGGTGCGGAGCGGGCGTGCTCAGGCTGGCGGTGTCTATCTCTGGGGCCCGGTAGGCCGTGGTAAAACCTGGCTGATGGATCACTTCCATGCCAGCTTGAGTGTTCCGGCACGGCGACAACACTTTCATCACTTCATGCGCTGGGTACATCAGCGCCTGTTCCAACTCAGCGGCACAGCCGACCCCATCAGTAAACTGGCAGCCGAACTGGCTCGTGATACGCGGGTGCTGTGTCTGGACGAGTTTTTTGTCAGCGATATCGGTGATGCGATGCTGCTGGGGCGTCTGGTACAACATCTGTTTGAACACAAGATATTGCTGGTGATGACCTCGAATCAGCCACCCGAGGGGTTGTATGCTGATGGCTTTCATCATGACAGATTTCTGCCGGCCGTGAGAGCGATTCAGCAGCATATGCAGGTGGTTAATCTGGATGGCGAACAGGATCATCGCTTGCACCCCGGTGTGGCGCATCAGCGTTACTGGGTCAGGACGGCAGGTGAAGGGCAACTGCTGGGTGCTGTGTTTGAGCAGCTGTGCCGGGGGCAGGCTCCAACTTATGAGTCAGCCTATGAATCAGTTTGTGAACCAGTCAGTGAACCTGTCGAGCTTGGCCATCGACAGATTCAGGTGGTAAAGCGCTGTGCGGATCTGGTCTGGTTTCGCTATGCCGACCTTTGTGAGCAACCTCTCGCGGCGATGGATTTTATCCATCTCTGTGATCAGTTCGGCACGATCCTGTTGAGTGATGTGCCATGCCTCAGTGCCGAACAGCATGCATCCCGGATTGCGCGCGGCACCGAAGATGCTGCTGAACAGGTCGAGACGGGTGATCGTGAACTGCCTCGACTGTCACGTCAGGATGATGGTGTGCGGCGTTTTATCGCGCTGGTAGATGAGTGCTATGACCGACAGGTGCCACTGTATCTGGAAGCCACAGTACCGCTGGATCAGCTTTATCCGCATGGCCATCTGGCCTTCCCCTTTCGTCGGACACTGAGCCGACTTACTGAGATGCAGCTGGCACGCTTTGGTCAGGGGTGAGTTTTTATTTCTTTAGGGCTCAGTTATCAGATTAACTCTTGATGTATAGCTCAATACATAAACAGTAGCGATTTCTATTTTAAGTAAATTAAACGGGTGTATGAAGTAAGACTATTTATTTAGTTTATCTACGAATTTCAGATAACATAACTCGGAGCTCCAGACCTAAGAGTATCAAACATACGTTTGATATAAAATATATTCAACTTTCCTTATAAAAATGGCATAAATTTATTGCTTGACAGAATAGAAAAGTATTTTATTATTCCCGTGCATAAAATGATGGAATTCATTCTCACTGAGATATCACCATGCAAGGAAGCTGCTTTGGCCCCGAAGCGCTGACGCTGATCGCGCGCTTTCATGGCGTAACCGCCGATGCCAATCAAATCCGCCATGAATCCGGCCTGGGCGAACAGCCTTTTTCAGATGCCGACCTTATTCGGGCTGCCCGGACGCTGGGTCTGAAGTCCCGTTCTGTCAAAGCCTCTGGCGATCGCCTTCAGCATCTTCCATTACCTGCCCTTGCCCGCCATCAGGATGGACACTTTGTGTTGCTGGCCCGTGTGGAGGGTGATTCTGCCCTGCTGCACGATGTCCGCAACGGTCGACCACTGAAGCTGTCACTGGCAGAGCTGGAACAGCATCTGACCGGTGAGCTGATATTGGTGACCCTGAAGGGACGTTTCACCCTCTTTGATACACAGCAGCGCTTCAGTCTGCGCTGGTTTATTCCGGTTATCATCAGGCATAAAAAGCTACTCAGCGAAGTGCTGATAGCCTCTTTGTTTATTCAGCTGTTCGCGCTGATCACCCCGCTGTTTTTTCAGGTCATGATCGATAAGGTGCTGGTGCATGAGGGGCGTACTACGCTGCATGTGCTCGCGATAGGTCTGCTGGCGGTGTCATTCTTTGATGTGATGCTGAATGGCTTGCGTACCTATGTCTTCTCGCACACCACCAGCCGTATTGATGTCGTGCTGGGATCTCAACTGTTCAACCACCTGCTGCATCTGCCGATCAGCTACTTCAAAGCACGGCGGGTCGGGGATACCGTGGCGCGTATTCGCGAACTGGATACTATTCGTGAATTTATCACGGGCTCCTCTGTCACGCTGGTTATCGATCTGCTGTTCACGGTCATCTTCTTTGCGGTGCTGTTTATCTACAACACCACGCTGGCACTCGTGGTGCTGGCCTCAGTGCCCTGCTATATCCTGTTATCCGTGGTTATCACCCCATCATTGCGCGCCCGCATAGAAGAGAAGTTCCGTCGCGGGGCAGAGAATCAGGCATTTATCGTCGAGTCCATCACCGGCATGGACACCCTGAAAAGCATGGCGGTAGAGCCGCAGATGCAGCGTCGTTGGGAGGACTATATTGCCGCCTATGTCACCGCGTCCTTCAAAGCGATGCATCTGGGTAATATTGCCGGTCAGGCCGCATCCTTTATCAATAAGGTCACGACAGTACTGATTCTGTGGATCGGCGCCGGGTTAGTGATGAATGGCGCGATGACTATCGGTATGCTCGTGGCCTTCAATATGATTGCTGGGCGTATCAGTGGCCCGATACTGCGTCTGGTGCAGCTGTGGCAGGATTTTCAGCAAGCGGGTATCTCCCTGCAGCGCCTGGGTGATGTGCTGAACTCACCGGCTGAACCCGGCCATGACCCCAACCGTGCCTCACTGCCGGATCTGAAAGGGGAGATCCGTTTTGATCATGTGAACTTCAGCTACCATCATGACCGCCCACCCGTCTTGCGCAGTGTGGACCTGACCGTGCGGGCCGGTGAAGTGATCGGTATTGTCGGCCGGTCAGGCTCCGGTAAGAGTACCCTGACCCGACTGGTCCAGCGCCTGTATGTGCCGGATGCCGGACGAGTGCTGGTGGATGGTGTCGATCTGGCACTGGTGGATCCCGCCTGGCTGAGGCGTCAGGTGGGGGTGGTGCTGCAGGACAGCTTCCTGTTCAACCGCTCCATCCGCGATAACATCGCGCTGGCCGATCCCGGTGCGCCAATGAATCGGGTCGTGGAAGCCGCTACCCAGGCGGGTGCCCATGATTTCATTCTGGAACTGCCACAAGGGTACGATACCGTCGTCGGCGAACAGGCCAGCCTGCTGTCGGGTGGACAGAAACAGCGCGTCGCCATCGCCAGAGCCCTGCTCAGCAATCCCCGCATTCTGATTCTGGATGAAGCCACGAGTGCACTGGATTATGAGTCCGAGGCGATCATTCAGCGCAACATGGCAGCCATCTGTGAGGGGCGAACCGTGCTGATCATTGCCCATCGTCTGTCAACGGTGCGCCATACGGATCGCATCGTCGTCATGGAGGCCGGGCGTATCGTCGAGTCAGGCCCACATGCTGAGCTACTGAAAGAGCAGGGGATCTATGCCCGTCTGCATAGCCTGCAAAGTGGCGAGGCGATGGCTGACTCAAGAACTGACTCAATCAATCATGGCCCCTCGCGCGAGGTGCAGTCATGACTCAATCCTCTGGTCAGCTTGTCAGCCTCAAGCCTCGTCGTGAAGAGCTCACCATCCGCCGCGAATTCATGCCGGTGGCGATGGAACTCGAAGCCACACCGGCCAGTCCTCTGGGGCGGTTCCTGCTCTGGTTCATCGTCAGCATGTTTGTCTTTGCCGTCGTTTGGGCCAGTATCGGTAAGGTGGATGTGATCGCAGTGGCAGAAGGACATATCCTGCCCAGTGGCAAGGCCCGCACCTTGCAGCCCTCCACGCTGGGAGTGGTGAGCACCATTCAGGTTCGCAATGGTGATCAGGTGGAACAGGGCCAGCCATTGATCGTGCTGGACAATGCCCTGACACGGGCGGAACTGATACGGCTGGAAGAGACCATCAGCAAGCGTGAGAAACGTCTGGCACGGCTGCAGGCCTACAGTGACTGGATAGACGCGCCTGCATCCGCAGACGAACAGACGGATAACCCTCTTCAGCAATTGCAGGACCCACTGCTGAAAAGCCAGGCCGAAGCCTTCCACAGTACCGAGCAGATGTTGCGCGAGCAGCAACGGGCCCGCGAAAGCGAGCGGGCCTATGCCCAGTCCGTGGTCAGTCGTTTGCAGCAGGTGCTGCCCCTGATAGAAGAGCGTGCCAATGCGGTGAAAAGTCTGCAGGACCAACGCATGGCCGCCCGCATGCAGTGGCTGGAACTGGAGCAGCATGCGATAGAGTTGCGGGGGCAATTGCAGGCTGAACATAACCGCGTGATTCAACTGCAGGCAGAAGTGCGGGAACTGGAACAGCGCCGTTTGCAACTGAGGCATGAAACGCTACGCGATACGCTGACCGAAATGGAAGTGTTGCAAAGCGAGCTGGCCGAGTTGGCGCAGGAGTGGGCCAAAGCGCAGGTACTGGAGCAACAGCAGGTGCTTATGTCTCCGGTACGTGGCACGGTGCACGAACTGCAGATCAACAACCCCGGAGCTGTCGTGCAACCGGCGCAGGTGCTGCTGGAGATCATACCCGATGACGAAGAGCTGCTGGTGGAAGCCTGGATCCTCAACCGTGATATCGGCTTTGTCCGCGAAGGACTGAGCGCCTCAGTGAAGGTGCATACCTTCCAGTTCACCAAATACGGCTCGGTGCCTGCCACCTTGATCAGTATTTCGCGCGATGCAGTGGTCGACGAACGCGAAGGTCCCCGCTATCTGGCAAGACTCAAACTGGAACGCGACTGGATGGATATCAATGGGCAACGAATCAATCTGACACCGGGTATGACCGTGAGTACTGAAATCGCTACGGGACAAAGGCGATTGATAGAGTTTTTTGCGGCACCGGTGCTTTCAGCGCTGGATGAGGCGGGGCGGGAGAGGTAAATTTCTTGCTCAAATGTTTATAACGCACAATAAATAGAGGTTTTCATGCAGTTGGTTAAAAAAATTTTTATATTTTTATTTGTTGCTATTCTTATATTTTTTGCGCTGATTATTTTTCTTTACCTGATCAATAGTAAAGGAAAAGATGAGTCTTATTGGATATATGAGCAAACAAGTCATCTAAAAGAAATGCCTGATTCAGATGGGGCTGTTTTTATTGAGTCAGAATTTATGCATCTTTATGTTCCTGCTGCTATGGGTGATATTAAAGATGATGATGTGAAGTTGTTGATGGCTAATTATTGCTATGAAGAGTTGATTGAATGTGTTGAAATTAATTTGATTATGGCGAATATGTTCTTAAGCAATAAGAGTAAAAATGCTAAAAAGAGCGTGGATAGGGCCAAGGATGCTTTAGACTTGGCTTATGCTTTTTATAAGAATAATCCTGATTATAATCCAGTTTTATTTGAGGCGACAGCTTCTTTTTATGAATTATATAAGGCTAGAAATGGTTTTGCCTCGATCGAAGATATTGATTTCTATTTATCATATGTGAGGGATAATTTAAAATTCTCAGATTTGAATATTGGCGGTGGCTTTTTTTATAGTAGTTATCATGAGGATATTTGTCAATTTAGAATGGCGGTTGTGGCTAATATGATGGAGTATAATAGGGATTACTTTGGGTTTATATATTTATTTTCTTTCGTGTTAGATTCAAAATATAAAAACATTTAAATTATAGGGAATTATGTATGGCAAGCACTGAAACTGCTCCATGGACAGCGGATGAAATGCAACGTCAAGCTGATGCTGCAAGAGCTATCATTAAATATACTGCTGAATTTATTGGGCATCTTGAGGATGGAACTCTTGATAAATGGGAAAGAGATGAGTTGTTGCGTAGTAGTATGGATATGATAGCAACTGCTACAATGCCGAAGCAAATTTCTGTTCCATTATCAAGAATAATTGATTTTGTTAGATTTGCTGAGCAGCCAACTTTTAAGCCAGAGGAAATGCAGGAAAGAGAACGTGAGTTCACTAGATATTTGATTGAATTTGTCACCTCTGTAAATATTTTCTTTGGGAAGCTTGGCGTCCCAGGTTTTAATAGTGATCTATATGAAAATACTTTCTTTCAGATTATTTCAAATGAGTGGACTGTATTTAAGGATGGTTTAATTAGTGATTTTAATAACCTGTTTAATAGTGCCCAGCGCCAAGCATCGCCCATCATCCTCGACCTCGATGGCAACGGCGTCAGCACCACGGGTATCACTGAGGGTGTCTATTTCGATCACAATGGCGATGGTTTTGCACAACTGACAGGCTGGGTGGATGCCAACGATGGGTTGCTGGTCTGGGATCGCAACAATAACGGGGTTATTGATAACGGCACTGAGTTGTTCGGCGACAACACCGTCATGCTCAACGGTCAGAATGCCGTGAATGGCTTTGCTGCACTGGCTGAACATGACACCAATGATGATGGCGTGATAGATGCCAACGATGCAATCTGGTCAGAGTTGCGTATCTGGCGTGATCTGTCACAAGACGGCATAACGCGTGAAGGCGAGTTGGTCACTCTGGATGCCTTGGGTATCACATCGATCAATCTTAGTTACACTGATTCAGATCATGTGGATCAGCACGGTAATGCACATAAGCAAGTTGGTAGCTTCACCTGGGCAGATGGAACCACTGGGACGGCCACTGATGTCTGGTTTGCAGTCGATCCCGCACTGACGCAGGAACAGGATCTGGTTGAGGTGCAGGAGACAGTGATGGAACTGCCGGATCTGCAAGGTTTCGGTAATGTTCGCAGCTTGCATCAGGCCATGGCCCGAGATGAAAGTGGCGAGCTACAGGCGTTATTGACGCAGTTTGTGACTGAAACGGATGCGAATGTTCGCAAAGATTTGACTCAGCAGATCATTTTTCATTGGACTGGCAGTGCAGAGGTGTCTGCCGGTAGCCGAGGCGGCTTGATTGATGCCAGAAAGTTGGTAGCGCTGGAAGCATTTATGGGGCAGGCGTTCAGTCAAAGTGGGTCGTCGAGTCCCAGAACTCAGGCTGCAAATCTGCTTAATCAGGCTTTCGATCTACTACAAAAGACTGTTTATGATTATCTGATAGTTCAAACAGACTTTAAACCCTATTTGGATGCTATCACTATCAACTTTGATGAAAATGGACTCGTTTTTGATTTTTCCGATGTTGAGGTGAAACTGGATGAGTTGCGTGATCTGGATAGTCAATCGGCAATAAAATTTCTGATGGAGTTCAATACCTTTACTGGGTCAAATCTCGCTGAATTGGGATGGTCGGGTGCGGATAAGCTGATTTCATGGATAAAAGAAGAGAGTGCTATTGATCCTGAATTGTCTCATCTCAATCATCCGGATATTTTGACTGGCTCAGGTGTGCTGCGCGGAACCAGCGCCAACAACATTATTCTTGGCCGCGAAACTGATGACGATCTGCATGGTGTGGGTGGTGACAATATTCTGATGTCTGGGGGTGGTAATAATCGCTTTTATGGAGGCACAGGCAATAACCTTTTCGTGCTGGGTAGCGGCACGGACCTAGCCTATTCGACCGGTACCGGTTCGAATGACACCTACCGCTTCGGTCGGGGTAACGGCAGTAACACGATCTGGGACCATGGCGGTACTGACCGTATTGAGCTGGGAGAGGGGATTGGTGAAGAGCAGGTGGTACTGCGTCGGGTGACGGGTAATCGCTCGGGTCATTACAGTGGCTTCCGTGACGATCTGCGTCTGACGCTGGACACGGGCGAGAGCCTGCTGATCAAGGATGTGTTCCATTACCAGACAGGTGCGATCTATACGGATCGGATCATCGAGGCGATCCGCTTTGCGGATGGTACGGAGTGGGATGTTGCACGTATCCAGCAAGAACTGGTCCGGATTACCGAAGAGGGTGTGACCCTGAGTGGCAGTAACAGCAGTGACGTGATTGAGGTGATCGGCGGTAATAACGTGCTGTATGGTGGCTCCGGTAATGACACGCTGATCGGTGGTGAGGGGAATGACAAACTGTATGGTCAGTACGGCAGTAATACCCTGATTGCCGGAGGCGGCAACAACCAGTTACACGGCGGTACGGGGCATAACACCTTTATTCTGGGCAGCGGCACAGACCTGGCCTACTCAACCGGCACCAGTTCGAATGACACCTACCGATTCGGTCGGGGTAACGGCAGTAACACGATCTGGGATCATGGCGGTACTGACCGTATTGAGCTGGGAGAGGGGATTGGTGAAGAGCAGGTGGTACTGCGTCGGGTGACGGGTAATCGCTCGGGTCATTACAGTGGCTTCCGTGACGATCTGCGTCTGACGCTGGACACGGGCGAGAGCCTGCTGATCAAGGATGTGTTCCATTACCAGACAGGTGCGATCTATACGGATCGGATCATCGAGGCGATCCGCTTTGCGGATGGTACGGAGTGGGATGTTGCACGTATCCAGCAAGAACTGGTCCGGATTACCGAAGAGGGTGTGACCCTGAGTGGCAGTAACAGCAGTGACGTGATTGAGGTGATCGGCGGTAATAACGTGCTGTATGGTGGCTCCGGTAATGACACGCTGATCGGTGGTGAGGGGAATGACAAACTGTATGGTCAGTACGGCAGTAATACCCTGATTGCCGGAGGCGGCAACAACCAGTTACACGGCGGTACGGGGCATAACACCTTTATTCTGGGCAGCGGCACAGACCTGGCCTACTCAACCGGCACCAGTTCGAATGACACCTACCGCTTCGGTCGGGGTAACGGCAGTAACACGATCTGGGACCACGGCGGTACTGACCGTATTGAGCTGGGAGAGGGGATTGGTGAAGAGCAGGTGGTACTGCGTCGGGTGACGGGTAATCGCTCGGGTCATTACAGTGGCTTCCGTGACGATCTGCGTCTGACGCTGGACACGGGCGAGAGCCTGCTGATCAAGGATGTGTTCCATTACCAGACAGGTGCGATCTATACGGATCGGATCATCGAGGCGATCCGCTTTGCGGATGGTACGGAGTGGGATGTTGCACGTATCCAGCAAGAACTGGTCCGGATTACCGAAGAGGGTGTGACCCTGAGTGGCAGTAACAGCAGTGACGTGATTGAGGTGATCGGCGGTAATAACGTGCTGTATGGTGGCTCCGGTAATGACACGCTGATCGGTGGTGAGGGGAATGACAAACTGTATGGTCAGTACGGCAGTAATACCCTGATTGCCGGAGGCGGCAACAACCAGTTACACGGCGGTACGGGGCATAACACCTTTATTCTGGGCAGCGGCACAGACCTGGCCTACTCAACCGGCACCAGTTCGAATGACACCTACCGATTCGGTCGGGGTAACGGCAGTAACACGATCTGGGATCATGGCGGTACTGACCGTATTGAGCTGGGAGAGGGGATTGGTGAAGAGCAGGTGGTACTGCGTCGGGTGACGGGTAATCGCTCGGGTCATTACAGTGGCTTCCGTGACGATCTGCGTCTGACGCTGGACACGGGCGAGAGCCTGCTGATCAAGGATGTGTTCCATTACCAGACAGGTGCGATCTATACGGATCGGATCATCGAGGCGATCCGCTTTGCGGATGGTACGGAGTGGGATGTTGCACGTATCCAGCAAGAACTGGTCCGGATTACCGAAGAGGGTGTGACCCTGAGTGGCAGTAACAGCAGTGACGTGATTGAGGTGATCGGCGGTAATAACGTGCTGTATGGTGGCTCCGGTAATGACACGCTGATCGGTGGTGAGGGGAATGACAAACTGTATGGTCAGTACGGCAGTAATACCCTGATTGCCGGAGGCGGCAACAACCAGTTACACGGCGGTACGGGGCATAACACCTTTATTCTGGGCAGCGGCACAGACCTGGCCTACTCAACCGGCACCAGTTCGAATGACACCTACCGATTCGGTCGGGGTAACGGCAGTAACACGATCTGGGATCATGGCGGTAGTGACCGTATTGAGCTGGGAGAGGGGATTGGTGAAGAGCAGGTGGTCCTACGTCGGGTGACGGGTAATCGCTCGGGTCATTACAGTGGCTTCCGTGACGATCTGCGTCTGACGCTGGACACGGGCGAGAGCCTGCTGATCAAGGATGTGTTCCATTACCAGACAGGTGCGATCTATACGGATCGGATCATCGAGGCGATCCGCTTTGCGGATGGTACGGAGTGGGATGTTGCACGTATCCAGCAAGAACTGGTCCGGATTACCGAAGAGGGTGTGACCCTGAGTGGCAGTAACAGCAGTGACGTGATTGAGGTGATCGGCGGTAATAACGTGCTGTATGGTGGCTCCGGTAATGACACGCTGATCGGTGGTGAGGGGAATGACAAACTGTATGGTCAGTACGGCAGTAATACCCTGATTGCCGGAGGCGGCAACAACCAGTTACACGGCGGTACGGGGCATAACACCTTTATTCTGGGCAGCGGCACAGACCTGGCCTACTCAACCGGCACCAGTTCGAATGACACCTACCGATTCGGTCGGGGTAACGGCAGTAACACGATCTGGGATCATGGCGGTAGTGACCGTATTGAGCTGGGAGAGGGGATTGGTGAAGAGCAGGTGGTCCTACGTCGGGTGACGGGTAATCGCTCGGGTCATTACAGTGGCTTCCGTGACGATCTGCGTCTGACGCTGGACACGGGCGAGAGCCTGCTGATCAAGGATGTGTTCCATTACCAGACAGGTGCGATCTATACGGATCGGATCATCGAGGCGATCCGCTTTGCGGATGGTACGGAGTGGGATGTTGCACGTATCCAGCAAGAACTGGTCCGGATTACCGAAGAGGGTGTGACCCTGAGTGGCAGTAACAGCAGTGACGTGATTGAGGTGATCGGCGGTAATAACGTGCTGTATGGTGGCTCCGGTAATGACACGCTGATCGGTGGTGAGGGGAATGACAAACTGTATGGTCAGTACGGCAGTAATACCCTGATTGCCGGAGGCGGCAACAACCAGTTACACGGCGGTACGGGGCATAACACCTTTATTCTGGGCAGCGGCACAGACCTGGCCTACTCAACCGGCACCAGTTCGAATGACACCTACCGATTCGGTCGGGGTAACGGCAGTAACACGATCTGGGATCATGGCGGTACTGACCGTATTGAGCTGGGAGAGGGGATTGGTGAAGAGCAGGTGGTCCTACGTCGGGTGACGGGTAATCGCTCGGGTCATTACAGTGGCTTCCGTGACGATCTGCGTCTGACGCTGGACACGGGCGAGAGCCTGCTGATCAAGGATGTGTTCCATTACCAGACAGGTGCGATCTATACGGATCGGATCATCGAGGCGATCCGCTTTGCGGATGGTACGGAGTGGGATGTTGCACGTATCCAGCAAGAACTGGTCCGGATTACCGAAGAGGGTGTGACCCTGAGTGGCAGTAACAGCAGTGACGTGATTGAGGTGATCGGCGGTAATAACGTGCTGTATGGTGGCTCCGGTAATGACACGCTGATCGGTGGTGAGGGGAATGACAAACTGTATGGTCAGTACGGCAGTAATACCCTGATTGCCGGAGGCGGCAACAACCAGTTACACGGCGGTACGGGGCATAACACCTTTATTCTGGGCAGCGGCACAGACCTGGCCTACTCAACCGGCACCAGTTCGAATGACACCTACCGATTCGGTCGGGGTAACGGCAGTAACACGATCTGGGATCATGGCGGTAGTGACCGTATTGAGCTGGGAGAGGGGATTGGTGAAGAGCAGGTGGTCCTACGTCGGGTGACGGGTAATCGCTCGGGTCATTACAGTGGCTTCCGTGACGATCTGCGTCTGACGCTGGACACGGGCGAGAGCCTGCTGATCAAGGATGTGTTCCATTACCAGACAGGTGCGATCTATACGGATCGGATCATCGAGGCGATCCGCTTTGCGGATGGTACGGAGTGGGATGTTGCACGTATCCAGCAAGAACTGGTCCGGATTACCGAAGAGGGTGTGACCCTGAGTGGCAGTAACAGCAGTGACGTGATTGAGGTGATCGGCGGTAATAACGTGCTGTATGGTGGCTCCGGTAATGACACGCTGATCGGTGGTGAGGGGAATGACAAACTGTATGGTCAGTACGGCAGTAATACCCTGATTGCCGGAGGCGGCAACAACCAGTTACACGGCGGTACGGGGCATAACACCTTTATTCTGGGCAGCGGCACAGACCTGGCCTACTCAACCGGCACCAGTTCGAATGACACCTACCGCTTCGGTCGGGGTAACGGCAGTAACACGATCTGGGACCACGGCGGTACTGACCGTATTGAGCTGGGAGAGGGGATTGGTGAAGAGCAGGTGGTACTGCGTCGGGTGACGGGTAATCGCTCGGGTCATTACAGTGGCTTCCGTGACGATCTGCGTCTGACGCTGGACACGGGCGAGAGCCTGCTGATCAAGGATGTGTTCCATTACCAGACAGGTGCGATCTATACGGATCGGATCATCGAGGCGATCCGCTTTGCGGATGGTACGGAGTGGGATGTTGCACGTATCCAGCAAGAACTGGTCCGGATTACCGAAGAGGGTGTGACCCTGAGTGGCAGTAACAGCAGTGACGTGATTGAGGTGATCGGCGGTAATAACGTGCTGTATGGTGGCTCCGGTAATGACACGCTGATCGGTGGTGAGGGGAATGACAAACTGTATGGTCAGTACGGCAGTAATACCCTGATTGCCGGAGGCGGCAACAACCAGTTACACGGCGGTACGGGGCATAACACCTTTATTCTGGGCAGCGGCACAGACCTGGCCTACTCAACCGGCACCAGTTCGAATGACACCTACCGCTTCGGTCGGGGTAACGGCAGTAACACGATCTGGGACCACGGCGGTACTGACCGTATTGAGCTGGGAGAGGGGATTGGTGAAGAGCAGGTGGTCCTACGTCGGGTGACGGGTAATCGCTCGGGTCATTACAGTGGCTTCCGTGACGATCTGCGTCTGACGCTGGACACGGGCGAGAGCCTGCTGATCAAGGATGTGTTCCATTACCAGACAGGTGCGATCTATACGGATCGGATCATCGAGGCGATCCGCTTTGCGGATGGTACCGAGTGGGGGCTGGAGCAGATCAAGGAAGAGCTGGTAAAAATTAAGACTCCTGTAGCACCAGTCAATGAGGACTCTGAAAATGGTGTTTCTGAAACTGTAGTTGAAGCAGAGGCAGAGACAGAGGCTGCTGCGGATGATGTAAGTGCCGAGTCTAGCAGTGAGGAGCCTGAGAGTGCAGTTGTCACTGACAGCATCAACACAGGTGACGATACCTATGCCGCTGGATTGAATACCGGCAATCTCTCAATTGAGGATCATGGAGGAGAGGATACGCTCGAATTCAGTGACAATATTGTCAGTGATGGACTCTGGTTCAGCCGCTCGGGAGAGGATCTTCTGGTGGATGTGTTGGCGTCCGATACCAGAATTACTATTCAAAACTGGTATAAAGATGAGCAATATCAGATTGAAGAGTTCAAAGCGGCTGATGGTAAGGTGCTTATGAACAATCAGGTAGAAGCGTTGGTGTCGGCCATGGCTGAATTCTCACCACCATCTGAACACTCTGCGACGATACCCGATAGCTATCGGGACTCACTTTCCTCTGTTATCACGGCCAGTTGGCAGTAGTAGCTGGAGGACATTGGAGCGGGAACTCCTCCGACAGCACACCCAGTCATACCGGGTGTGCTGTCCTTTTTGCGGATGCCAGTCAAGCCCTTACTCCAACCGAAACGCAACACTGGTCACCACTCTGACTCGTTTAATCTCAGGTGTGTAATTGTCCAGATCTTCGATGCTGAACAGCCCTTGTGTGGCTTGCAGGATGGCACCGACCTGGCTGTCTGAATCCTCGGCAAACTGCTCTGCAGCCCGGCGCGCGTCGCGTGTAGCTTCGGCGACCATCTCCGGTTTGATCGATTCGAGCTCAGTGAACAGGAAGCGTGGCATATGCTCGTAGCTCTGAGCCAGGCTGATACCTGCGCGCACCAGTTCATCGGTCGAGTTCATGGCCAGTTTGACTTGTGATGCAT
Source organism: Nitrincola salilacus (assembly GCF_046271865.1). Lineage (NCBI taxonomy): Bacteria > Pseudomonadati > Pseudomonadota > Gammaproteobacteria > Oceanospirillales > Oceanospirillaceae > Nitrincola > Nitrincola salilacus. Next base: position 3,084,660 of record NZ_CP176580.1, on the reverse strand, counting down.
TATCGCTGCGCACCAGCATGACAACATCGGCGCCGTAGCGGAATGCAGGGCGCTGTTCACCATAGACATGCTGTTCGCGGTCGTTGATCTGTGTGGGGACAGGTTGTATCTGCTCAGGTGTGAAACCCTGCAGCAGCAAAAAGGCATTTACCTGTTCACGCTGCTGATCTATCTGCTCCTGCAAGCTGCCCAGATCCTGCGCCTGTACTTGAAACACCAGAGGCCAGAGCACTTGATTGGCGGCAACTTCGCGCTCAGCCAGTCCGCGCACTGTCACTTTACGATCTGCACTGGTGATCACACCCGCCGAACCGGTCAGGCCATCCCGAATATGTGTACCCAGTAGGGAGGGGCCAAGAATAATGGCGCTGAAGATAAAGAGTATACCCAGCAGAGAAACCAGTAGCAGTTGACGCTCTTTCATCGGTCGAATCCTTTGTCAGATGTGGGCAATATGCCCATGAACTCATCAATTCTAGCTCAATTCAGCTTAATATAAGCTGATCAACCAGAAGTGATTCAACAGAAGTGATTCAACTACGTACTGATATCCGATGCCTATCACATCTCAACCGTTTTCATCCGAGCCAGATAGGGTGTCATGGCAAAGCCGAACTTCTGGCTCAGTTGTTGCGCGTTGACCTTGAGTTGCTTGTTGCTGAAACGGCTGGGTGTTTTGCCGGCAAAGATGATCCAGTTGCCATCCTGCGTGGTACAGGTACGGATATCAGCAAAAAGCTGACGCAGCGTATTGAGTGAGCCACTCTCGCGATGTTCACGCCAGCAGTTAAGCACCAGCCAGCCCTCGGGCTTGAGCAAATCATGGCAGCGGCGCAGATACTCAGGTTGCAACTGCTGCTCATCCAGACCATCCACCGTATAGATATCACTGAACAGCACGTCCGCCTTCTTGCCTGTTGGTGCCTGCAGATAATCCACTGCGTTCAGATTCTGCACCTCAAGACGCTTACTGCGCGGTAACTGAAAATAACGGTAGGCTACCTCGATTACGGCAGGGCGCAGTTCAATGATCTGCTGCTTCAGTTCAGGAAAATGAAAGTGCAGGCAGGAGTTGAGACTGCCACCGCCCAACCCCAGGCAGATGCTCTGCTTCGGGTTGCAGAACAGCAGCACCAGCAACATGGTGCGCACATAATCGTGCTGAGGCAGAAAAGGATCGTGCTTGAACCAGCAGCTCTGCTCATCATGGTCCCCGAATGCCAGGTAGCGCTTGTTGCCGTCGTCCAGTACACGGACGGCACCAAACTCATCATATGAGCGATAGATCTCTTTGCCTTGCAGGGACATGGGGGCTCCAGTGGATTAGGCTGCGTAAAAACCGCGCGATCATACCAGAGATACCTCTTTTGATCCCGTCTGATTAAGTTGCATTTGATATGTATCAATACTGTCGACTGCCGTTATCAGGATACTGGTGCAAACGGAGGTAGTTATGCAATTAGTCGACCTGTTACTGAAAGAGCTTGAAGCGGTAGGTGTTAACCAGTTATTTGGTATTCCCGGTGATTTCGTGTTGCCCCTGTTCGAGCAGTTGGAGCAGCGTCAGCAGATGCCGATCACCTATCTCAGCCATGAACCCTCGGCCGCCTTCGCGGCAGATGCCGCGGCACGGGTGCTTAACAAACCTGCCACTGTGATTTTGACCTATGGCGCTGGTGCGCTGAATGCCGTCAATGCGGTTGCGCAGGCCTATGTTGAACATGTGCCGCTGATCATTATTGCGGGTTACCCTTCGGCAGCAGAGAAGGCCAGAAACCTGATGATCCACCATCAGGCCAGGCATTATGATTCACAACAGGCAATCTATCGTGAGATCACCGCCTGTCAGGTTCGTCTGGATGATCCGAGCACTGCCGCCCAACAGCTACGTGATGCCCTCGACTGCTGTGTTGAGCAGTCGCTCCCGGTGCTGATCGAGCTGCCCAGAGATGCTGTTTCATTTGATCTGCAGCCCCTGCCGCCGAGCCAGCCAGCCTCGCTGGATCTCGATCTGTTAAACCACTGCACCCTCGCCATGACTGAACGGTTGAAGCAGGCAAAGCGCCCTGTGGTGCTGGTGGATGTCGATGTGCGGCGCTTTGATGCAGTTACTGCACTGGAAGCGATGTCGGAGGCTTTGCGCATTCCGCTGATCAGCACGTTTCTAGGTCGTGGCACGCTGAGTAGTGGGCATCCGCAGTATGCTGGGTTGTTTCTGGATCAATCAGACAGTTGCGCGACCGAACTGCTGGCAGAATCGGACCTGATCATTCTGGCGGGCGTGATTCAGACCGACAGTAATTTTGCGGCCAATCTGGCGCTATTCCCTGAAGATAGAGTGATTGATCTGCAGCAGGGCAGGTGCCAGGTCGGTACCGAGCAGTTTATCGGTTTGCCGCTCTCAGCCATCTTCATGGCGCTGTCAAAGGATTCAGGGCTGGAGCCTTTTGAACAACAGACGCTGATACATCGACACCATGCCGAGCATAAGTCTGTCGATGCCAGCGACAATGAACTGACTCCAGCAGGTGTCGTGAAGCATATCCATCAATTGCTGTCGCAGCAGGATGAAAAGGTACCCTTTATCTCTGATGTGGGCGACTGCCTGTTCGCATCACTTGAAGCAGATCCGACTCTGCTGTTGGCACCGGCGTTCTACGCCTCTATGGGGTATGCCGTGCCCGCTGCGCTGGGTGTGCAACTGGCCACAGGATTGCGTCCGGTAGTGCTGGTGGGGGATGGTGCATTCAGGATGACCGGTCTGGAGCTGGGGCACTGTTCACGTTACGGCCTGAGCCCGATCGTTATTCTGTTCAATAACGGTTGCTGGGAGATGATCCGTGCTTTTGCCCCCAGTCTACAGTGCAGTGGCATGGGCGAATGGCAGTATGCCGAGCTGGCACGAGCCATGGGTGGCGAGGGCATCGTGGTGCGGGATGCCGACGCTTTTGCAGATGCCTTCGCGATGGCTCGCAACACACCGGACAAGATGGTGCTGATTGAGGTGCAATACGAAGTGGGCAAGCGGACTGATCGTCTGTCACACTTTGCTGAGGGGTTTCTGGGGGCAGGGAAGGTGAGTCCATCTACCTGAGACTGGTAAATATCTGGAGGCAGCTGCCATACTGGCCTGATATCCACGTCAGTAAGGAATACAGCATGAAACAACAGCAGACGATTGCCGGGCGTGTGACCTCCTACTATAGCGCAACGATGAATCAGTCGCTCGATTACCCGATGCTGCAAGATACTATCGATACCGATGTCGTGATTATCGGCGGAGGTTTTACCGGTGTGGCATCAGCGGTCGAATTGGCCGAGCGGGGCTTTCGGGTGGCGCTGGTGGAAGCCAGCAGAATTGGTTGGGGCGCTTCCGGGCGCAATGGCGGCCAGGTGACGGGTAGCCTGTCGGGCGATGAGGCGATGCGCCGGGAGATGCGAAAGACTCTGGGCGGCGAAGTAGATGATTTCATCTGGCATCTGCGCTGGCGTGGGCATGAGATCATCAAAAGCCGTGTTGAAAAATACGGTATCCAGTGCGATCTGCGTCATGGGCATCTGCATGCTGCTTGCAAACCTGCACATATGAAAGAGTTGGAATCCAGCTATCAGGAAGCGCAGCAGCACGGGATGGGTGAGGAGGTATCTCTACTGGATGCGGCTGGCGTGCGTGAGCTGCTGGACACTGATTTCTACTGCGGCGCGATCCGCAATAACCGTAATATGCATCTGCACCCGCTGAATCTCTGTGTAGGCGAAGCGAAAGCGGCGGCCGGTCTGGGTGTGCAGATCTTCGAGCAGACAAGGGTTGAGGAGATCCTGCATGGCGAGCAGCCAGCGGTGATCACCTCTCAGGGGCGTATTAATGCTCGTCATGTATTGCTGGCAGGGGATGTGTATCACCGTCTGGAGCAGAAAAAACTCAAGGGAATGATCTTTCCGGCGATGGGCGGGATCGTGACGACAGAGCCTCTGGGCGAACTGGCACAGCAGATCAATCCGCACAATCTGGCGGTTTATGATTGCCGCTTCGTGCTGGATTATTACCGTATGACGGCGGATCAACGTTTGCTCTTCGGTGGGGGCTGCAACTACTCGGGGCGTGACTCGCGTGATATAGCAGCCGAACTACGGCCAGCGATCGAACGCACTTTTCCGCGCCTGAAAGGGGTCGAGATCGAGTTCGAGTGGAGCTGTGCGATGGGGATCGTGATCAACCGCATCCCTCAGCTGGGACGCCTGTCACCCAATGTCTGGTTCTGCCAGGGCTATTCCGGGCATGGTATCGCCAGCAGTCATATCATGGGCGAGATCATGGCAGATGCGATCAGCGGGCATCTGGAACAGTTTGATACCTTTGCAGCCTGCAAACAGATCCGTGTGCCACTGGGCGGCCTGCTCGGCAATCCGATGCTGGCCGCCGGAATGTGGTATTACCAGTTGCGGGAGAGGTTACGTTGACAGTTACTGCTGAAGTGCAGCTTCGGCTTGACAGGATAGGTAATGGTTGTCTGTTTCGTTTATTTCGTTTAGGCTTGTAGAAGCTGGAAATAAACGTGCGAGGTAGCTTTATGTCGGTTGAAAGTGTAGTCCGACTTCCCACAGCAGACGAGGTTGAGGTGGCTCGCAGTTCGAGTCGTACTCTGGCGAAGTATGCGCATGAGGAGCGAGTGACTCTGACAATCAATGGGCGGCAAGGGCGGGATGAGGTGATCCTGCCGGGTGCTGCGATGGATCTGTTACTCAATATCCTTTCAGAGCTATCACAGGGAAATGCAATCAGTGTTATGCCGATTCATGCAGAGCTCAGTACTCAGGAGGCTGCAAATTTACTGAATGTCAGTCGACCCTATCTTGTGAAATTACTTGAGACGGGTGTTATGGCGTTTAAAAAAGTAGGGACGCATAGACGTATTCTTGCCAAGGACTTGCTGGCGTATAAATCCCGTATCGACGCAGAGCGATCAGTGGCGCTGGATGAGTTAGCGGAGCTGTCTCAGTTGCACGATATGGGATATGACTGATGGCAAGATTTACGGTTGTGCTTGATGCCTGTGTGCTGTATCCGGCTGTCGTTCGTGATGCCGCTTTGCGGCTCTCAATGACTGGGCTGTTCAAGGCTCATTGGACAGATGCTATTCATGATGAGTGGACGACTGCCTTGAAGAAAGAGCGGTTGCCGGATGGAAGACAGCGATACTCTGATGAACTGTTATACCGAACTCGAGCGTTGATGGATCAAGCGACAGGGGATGCCAAAGTGGATGGATATGAGTCACTGATTGAAAGCCTGGTTTTACCTGATCCCCAGGACCGGCATGTGGTTGCTGCAGCCATAAAAGTGAATGCAGACGCAATAGTGACCTATAACCTTAAAGACTTTCCTGCAGAGTACCTGGCTGTTAATTTCGGTTTGGAAGTCATACATCCGGATGATTTCTTTCGCTATCAGTTCGATCTGAACCCTGGGTTAGCGGTAAGAGCATTTCATAATCAACTCAGTGCCCTTAAGAGACCCCCTTTGACCAAAGCTGAGTTTTTGATTCGATTGAAACGTTGCCAACTGATTCAGACGGCCCATTTTCTTGAGAGCTTCCTTTGAATCTCATGGTTTTTCAGATGTGTGCCGTTGTGTCCCTAGTCGATAGCTACTATAACTGATCAACCCCAATGCGTTACGGTGCAGAGCATGCTGAGACCTGCAGCGCCGCTCGGGCGTCCGCCCAATTCCAGCCAGTCACTGAGACACCGACTGCTGGGACGAGCAGGATGGATAAACCGGCCAGACCTGCGGGTACGCTGGAGCAGTTTGATACCTTCGCTGCTTGCAAACAGATCCGAGTGCCCTTGGTCGATCTATTCGGCAATCCGATGCCGGCGGCCGGGATGTGGTATTACCAGTTGCGGGAGAAGTTACGTTGAGGTGTGTGAGGAATATTGGGTGAGATCGTATATTTAAAGAGCGTGACCAGTTTCAGCGTAAATGAGCAGTATTGGCTGATGACGTCACTGATTCAAATGATAAACCATATCAACTTGACTTCCCGTTTTTTTCTAGGCTAGCATTGCACGCGAAGTACGGAATATGGCTCGTGCAGGAGTTTGAGCCTTAGAATTGTCATAAGGAATTTGACCAGACATGTCTAACACTATTATCTCTTGTGCCCAGGAGCGCCAACGTCAACGCTCGCCTCAGAACTCTTGTCAAAGGTACGCGTTACTTAGCGAACAACCCTCTGGTGATTCAATTAGGAATCTCAGCACCTGCAGAAATGCTCAAAGGTGCAGTCCGTTCTAATGCCTATATTACTCTGATCATTTCTGGCGGTGGTAATGGTATTAAATGGATTTTCCTTGAAGAGTATCTCTGGACAAATTTACTTTCTGATATTTCGATAGATTTACTCAAGGTCGGTCTTGCCGTTTTGGCCGGAGCGGCGGCGACTTACTTTTCTGCAAAGTTCTTCACTAGTGTTATAGTGGCTAAAGCCGCTGGGTTGTTTATAGGGATTTCTACAGGTGTTGGGTTGGCATTTTTGCCCAATGATGATGTTTCAAAGGGTTTCAGCAATATGGCACAAGAAATGGCGCTGGTTTATTTTACTGTTTATGATGCGGCATTAAATCCTCTGGGGTTTGTTAATGAAAAAGGTGAGCAAGCCAAAGATTTAATGATATGCACCACCACTGGCGCTGCTGGCTGGGCTGTCATTAAAATCGAAGCGATCATTCGCGACAATGTCAATCGTAAACTCCGACAGCTTCTTAACCCACCCAGTCGGCTATATTAGTTATGACAACGCATCGCTTAATTAATGGAATGTCTGTCACTAAATATATATTATATTTTATTGTCATCACTCTTGTTTCTTTTGGTTTGAGCTATTGGTCGTTTAAAATATTCATGAATCAGAATCAGGTGGTTCAGAAAAATATTGAGCAGTTGGGGTCAGTTTTTATTTTTCCTATTATGCACTATGCATTTTTGATTTGTGCAATAGGTATATTCATCTGCGCACTTTTTTTTGTCAGCGCGGGTCTGCAAAAATTATTTACTATTAGGCTCAATAGCTTTATATTGATTCTTGATAAAGTGCTAATAAAATCTATGTTGTTTTTTGTTTTTATGATTGCTCCTTTTATAATTTTTGGTCAATCTTATACAAATTATAAATTTAGCCAAGCAGGTTATACTCAATGCAATGCGCTAATGGTTAAAGATCGTTTCGATAGGGCTTGGGTCTTGAACTCTGAGGATTGTTACGATAGAAAACTGCGATCAATTCTTCTTCAGCGCGGAAAGAAGAAGGCAGTTGCTTTACAGGAGGCATACGCTTATTTACATGATAAGCATCAGATCATCGATGAAGAGTAGTCAAAGAGTTAGTCCAAGAAAAATGTACCAGTGATACGAGTAGCTTGCTCACATCTTTGGTTTTCTTGCTCTCGCTTTATAACTACTGTAACTGATCAACCCCAGTGCGGTAACGGTGCAGAGCATGCCGAGGCCTTCGGCACCGCTTGGGCGTTCGCCCAGTTCTATCCAGCCGCTGATGGCACCGATGGCGGGTACCAAAAGGGTGGAAAAGCCAGCCAGACCGGTCGGCAAGTGCCCGAGAATGAACAACCATAGCAGCCACGCCAGACCTGTTGCCAGAATCGCGTTATAAGCCAGAGCACCATAGAAGTAGGGCGTCAGTTGCGGTGGTTCCGAGGGGAGTATTCCGGCTAGAATACACAGTGCGATTGCACCCAGCAGCATCTGCCAGGCGGTCAGAGAGAGCAGATCCACCCCTTCACCGATACGCATCTTTTTCGCGACAACGGCACTGATCGCCCAGGCCAGCGCAGCACCTAAACCAAGGATAGTGCTGAAGGCATCTGGCTGTGCGTGCCAGGGTTCGATGATCAGCAGCAGCCCACCCATGGCAACGGTGATCGCAATCCATTGCATGCGCGTGACGGCTTCTTTCAGAAAAAACAGGGATAACGGCAGCAGCCAGAAGGGCATGGTGTAAACCAGTACGGCGGTTTTGCCGGCACCGCCCTGAACCAGTGCCCACTGAATCATCGCTGTGAACAGGGCCGTTTGCAGCAGACCCAGCATCAGTGTCGGGCCAAAGGCGTGAATGCGCAGTGAGCGACGGCGCAGAATGATCACGATAAAGAGTGCTATCGCGCCGAACAGAGTACGCAGTGCCGAGAAATCAAAGGGATCAACATAGCGCATCACCTCCTTCATCACGACCCAGTTGTAGCCCCAGATCAGTGACAGGAAAAACAAGGCGATAATTGCCAGATGTGTTTTGCTGAGAGTTGGCATCATGCCTTCTTGTTAGCTGTGTCTGGATCTGCACATATCTGTGTACAGGTGCGGTTTATGCGCACTTAAATCTGCGCCTTGATTGCTGTGGCCAGCTCATCCGGTGACAGGGTGTGCTGCAGCGCGGCTGCCATTTTACCCTGCTTGTCAATCAGATAGATTCTGGCGGTATGGTCTACGGTGTAGCTCATGGCCGAATTGGGTGTCTCCACTATGCGATAGAAGGCACCATATTGGCGAACGACCTTGTCGAGCTCCTCTTTGCTGCCGGTGATGCCGGTGATACGAGGCGAGAAATGAGCGACATATTCAGCCAGATGCTCAGGCGTGTCTCTTTCAGGGTCCACGCTGATAAACAGCCCCTGCACCTGATCGGCCTCGGCCTCACTCATATTGTCGAGTGCTTGCGTCATCACGGCCAATGAGGTCGGGCAGATATCCGGGCAGTGGGTGAAGCCCATGAAGAGCAAAACCACTTTACCTTCATAATCAGACAGTGACACAGGGCCTGTGGCGGCGTGCAGGGTGAAGTCACCGCCCAGTGAGCTGCTGGTCAATGTTGACAGGCGGCTAGGCTCATCCTTTTGGTTGATCAGAAGAGTGCCGCCAATGGCAAGAGCCAGCAGGCATACAAAGAATATTATCTGTTTTACGTTCATCATAAACCTCAATGTGCGCTGAAATCGAACCAGGTAGTATAGGTTGTCGTGTCGTCGTTGATGATCAATTGAGCCCGCCAGAACATCTCACCGGTGGTACAGACGGCAAGCTCAGTCTTTCCATTCCAATTATCATGTCCGTTACTGATCTCGTTACTGCTTTTGTTACTGCTCTCGTTACTGAAAGTCTGGACAGGGGATTGTAGCTGTGTCTGATTGATCCCCATGTACATATCCCGTCCCTGTATATCCAGCAGTACAGCCTGAGCGTTGATCCCGTCCAGTTGCACCATCACCTGAAGCGGCTTCATTGAGTGCAATGGGCCGGGGGTGATGCTCAGTCTTACCCGCTTGTCGTCCAATATCCCTTCGCAGACCCCAGTATGCAGATCACAGGGTTGTGGCGTCAGTTCAACAGCGGCACTGTTTTGCTGCAGATACTCTGGCAGCAGCATCAGTGCAGCCAGTCCTGCCAGTAGCAATACAATGATCATCACCGCACGACGCTTCAGGCCCGGGATGATTGGTTTATCAGGAGTCATGGGATATTACGGCATCCGCTGCAACTGCTTGCTGTAGTTGGCTGTAGTTGGCTGATTCGGGCAGATAGCCGACATAATTGCCGTGCCGCTTGCGCGCTGATCAGACGATGACGATATAATGGTGTCAGATTGAGCCTGACTTTTCCTTTATTGTAAAGTCCTTAAGTACTGCTGCGGAGCCCTGAGTGATCAAGTCTGGATTGACAATTTTTGCTGATGAAAACATGCCGGCGCTGGAGCCTCTGTTCGGCCATCTGGGATCGCTGATCCGGTTGCCGGGGCGTTCGATGACGCCTGCAGACCTGAAGCAGGCGGATATTTTGCTGGTGCGTTCTGTGACTCAGGTTGGTGAGGAGTTGCTGCGAGACAGTAAGGTTAAATTTGTCGGCACGGCGACGATTGGCACGGACCATATTGACCAAAACTGGTTGCAGCAGGCAGGTGTTGGCTTTGCCAGTGCCCCCGGCTGCAATGCAGAGGCGGTGGTGGATTATGTGCTGAGTGTTTGTTTTCATCTGGCGGGTGAGCAGGGTTTTGATCTGCGCGATAAGACGGTGGGTGTGGTCGGCGAGGGAAATGTCGGCGGTCGGCTCGTGCGAAGGTTACGCGCCCTTGGCGTGCAGGTGCTGGTGTGTGATCCGTCGAAGGCGCGAGAGCAGGGCGCAAAGGTCGTTAACAGCGTTGAGCTGCAAACACTACTGGCGCAGGCCGATATCATCAGCTTGCATACGCCGCTGACACATGACGGGGCGGATCCCACCTGGCATCTGCTGGGTGCTGATCAACTGGCTGGCCTGAAAGCCGACACGATACTGATTAATACCGCACGTGGACCCGTTATCGATAATCAGGCGCTGTTGCAGATTGCCCGGCAGCGGCGTGATCTGACACTGATACTGGATGTCTGGGAGCAGGAGCCGGTCGTGGATCCCGAGCTGGCGGCGCTGTGCCGCATCGCGACTCCGCATATTGCCGGTTATAGCCTGGACGGAAAGATTCGTGGCAGTTGGATGCTGTATCAGGCTGTCAGTCAGTGGTTGGGTACCGAACCTGAGGTCAGTCTGAAATCTGTGCTGCCTGCGTCGGCTTTCAGTGAGGTGAAACTGGGGCAGGGGGCTGATACGCTGCCATTGATGCAATTGCTGTATGATCCGCATCGGGATGATCGGGCGCTGCGTGCGACATTGCACCTGTCGCCGGATGAGCGCGCAAAAGCATTCGATCAATTGCGCAAGTCCTATCCCGAAAGACGTGAATTTGCTACCTTGAGCCTGAGTGGTGATATCTCATCGGCACAGCGCACGGAGCTGTCGGCTGTCGGATTCAGCCTGAATATGGATAGGTAATGTGTTAATCCTGGATGTGGCCTGATGCCTGACTCTGCAGTTCAACTAACGATCAAACCCTCCTTGACCCTGGCACAACTGAAGCCAGTGCCGGGTGAACGGGTTCGTCTGGAAACCCGCATACCGAGAGCGCGCTACAGTGTCCGGTTTATCGGTTTGCATGAAGGCGGTGGGGTGCTGGTCACATCACCCAAACCGGGTGCAGGCAGGACGCTGCCGAATGAGGGCGCGAGCCTGACCGTGAAGCTGGCAGCAGGTAATCATATCTGTGCGTTTCAGGCACGGCTGCTGAAAATTCAGTATCTTCCTTTCCCGCATTGGGTGCTAGAGTATCCCGCCCAGATAGATGTGCGCAAACTCAGGGCGCATACCCGAGTGCCGGTAAATCTGATGGTCACGGTGGATAATGAAACCTCCGACAACGGTTTCCCGATGAGTGTGTTCTGCAATGATATCTGCCTGAAGGGTGCCAGTCTGGAAGCCGGGCGTATGCTGGGCAATCCGGGGGAAAAACTGTTTATCACGACTCGTGTATCGGTCGCAGGGCTGGATCATGTGATGCTGATTCCAGCGGTGCTGCGCAGCGTTTATCAGCGCGAATCGGGTCCGGTTGGTGTGTTTCGTCATGGAGTTGAATTCTTTGATCTCGAAGAGGAAACGCGACTGGTGCTGGCTGGATTCGTCTATCAGCAGTGTCTGTATGAGAGTGGCTATCTGGAAGAGTATGAGTCTTGAAGAATATGAGTCTTGAGGAGTAGAAGTCGATATGAGTTTTCGTCTGGGTCTGATCATCAACCCGGTTGCCGGTCTGGGTGGCAGTGTTGCACTAAAAGGCAGCGACGGTCCTGAAACCACCGCGCGTGCGCTTGAACTGGGCGCACAGCCTCGTGCAGCGATCAGAACCGGACAGGCACTTGAGCTGTTGCAGGGGCAAGATATCCGGCTGCTGACCTGGAGTGGCGAAATGGGCGAAAATCTGGCCAGATCTCTCGGGTTTGAGCCTGAAGTGCTGGGTACTACCGCAGAGATCACGACACCCGAAGATACGATTCAGGCCGCCAAGACACTGGCTCAGGCGGGAGTCGATCTGCTGCTGTTTGCCGGTGGTGATGGCACGGCCCGCAATATCTGCGATGCTTTGGAGGATCGCTATCCGGTGCTGGGGATTCCGGCTGGGGTAAAGATCCACTCAGGTGTCTATGCGATCACTCCACAGGCTGCCGGGCAGATAGTGCTCAGCCTGGTGCGGGGTGAACTGGTGACCCTGCAGGATCGTGAAGTTCGGGATATAGATGAAGAGGCTTTTCGTGCCGGTAAGGTGCGGGCACGTTATTACGGTGAGCTCAAGGTGCCGAGTGAGCATCGTTACCTGCAGAGCGTCAAGAATGGCACCCGTGAAGATGAATCGCTGGTGCTGGCTGATATCGCAGCTGATTTCATTGAGCAGATGGATCCGGATATTCGTTATATCATGGGCTCCGGCAGTACTGTGGCAGTGATTATGGAAGAGTTGGGGTTGCCCAATACGCTGCTGGGTGTGGATGTGATTGAAAACGGCAAGCTGGTCGCTTCGGACTGTACCGCCCGGCAACTGCTCGAACTGACTGATGGGCATGCCAGTCAACTGGTGATCACTCTGATCGGCGGGCAGGGGCATATTATCGGGCGAGGTAATCAGCAGATCAGCCCGGAGTTGCTGCAGCGACTTGGACGTGATGCGCTGTATATCGTGGCCACCAAAACCAAACTGAATCAACTCGAAGGACGCCCGATGATCAGCGATAGCGGCGAGCCGGAAGTGGACAAAATGCTGGCAGGCTTGATGCCGGTGCATACCGGCTACCATGATGCGGTACTGTATCGCGTGGGTTACTGAGTCCGCATCACTCGTTTATTTATCCGCTTTGTTCAGTGGCAGGTTAGTGCTGGATTTGATGCGATCCAGCACCACGGTCGACTTTACATGACTGACGCCGCGAATCGCCACCAGTTGATCCATCAAAAAATCGGAAAAGGTTTTCAGATCGGTCAGTACGACCCGCAGTAGATAATCGGCATCACCCGTGACGGAGTAGCATTCCAGAATATTGGGGATGGCGGCAATCGCCTCATGGAAATCCTTGGCCGGATTCTCACCATGCTTCTCCAGTGTGACACTGACAAACGCCATCACCCCAAACCCCATCTGCGCATGATTCAGAATCGTGGCGTAGTGCTCGATCAGTCCGCTCTGTTCAAGGCGTTGCAGGCGTCTTGAGCACTGTGAGGGAGACAGATTGACATACTCCGACAGCGCGACGTTGGATATCCGTGCATTTTCCTGCAGTGCCTGAATCATGCGCCAGTCGTAGCTGTCGAGTTCCAGAGCGGTCATCTGTTATCTCCTTTCTTATTGTGATGAAAAGTTGTCATGAAAAGTTGTCATGAAAAGCTGTGCTGCAACTGCCTGTCATATGCTGGTCCTCTATCCAGAGGATAAGACGGGTTATCATCTCTATTGCTGATATTATGCAATAATCCTTCAGATAAAAAGTCTACATGCAATTTTCATTCATATTGGCAGGTCTGGCTGGTTTAATATGCGAGGATATTTCCTGCCTCAGCTCCTATACTTTACCTATAGATGTTTAATCATACCGTCGGCCATCAGCGGCCGTTCAGAATAACAAATGAGGAGCTGTCCCATGAACCACCCAGCACGCGCATCGCGCATTACCGATACCAACCCGATGGGCACGGATGGATTCGAATTCGTTGAATATACCGCTGAAGACACCCAGCAGTTGGAAGCTCTGTTTCTGTCACTTGGCTTTACCGCTGTTGCCCGTCATCGCTCCAAGGATGTCACCCTGTATCGCCAGGGCGATGTCAATTTCATCATCAATGCAGAGCCAGACAGCTTTGCGCAGAAATTTGCCCGTCAGCATGGTCCGAGCGCCTGTGCCATGGCATTTCGCGTGGCGGATGCTGCCTATGCCTTCAAACGTGCCGTTGAGCTGGGCGCAACACCTGCGACCAACAAGATCGGTCCGATGGAGCTGAATATCCCTGTTATCGAAGGCATTGGAGGCAGTCTGATCTATCTGGTGGATCGCTATGGTGATACCGGTTCGATCTATGATGTCGATTTTGTGCCGATCGAAGGTGTAGATCAGAACCCTGTCGGTGCCGGCATGTCCTATATCGACCATCTGACCCATAACGTTTTCCGTGGCAATATGGATGTCTGGGCTGAGTTCTACACCCGTCTGTTCAATTTCCAGGAGATCCGCTACTTCGATATCGAAGGCAAACTGACGGGCCTGAAATCCAAGGCGATGACCAGTCCCTGTGGCAAAATCCGCATTCCGATCAATGAGTCTGCCGATGACAAGAGCCAGATTGAAGAGTATCTGAAGCAGTATCAGGGCGAAGGGATTCAGCATATCGCCATGGGTTGCACTGATATCTTCAACACTGTGGAGCAGTTGCGTGAAATCGGCGTGACGTTCATGACACCACCACCGGCCGCCTATTATGAGATGCTGGATGAGCGCCTGCCAGGTCATGGTGAAGATCTTGAGCGCCTGCAGCGCAACGCGATTTTGATGGATGGTGCGCCGACTCAGGATGGTGGACGTCTGTTGCAGATCTTCACTGAAACCGTGATCGGCCCGATCTTCTTCGAACTGATTCAGCGCAAAGGTGATGAAGGTTTCGGCGAAGGCAACTTCCGCGCCTTGTTCGAAAGCATGGAACGCGACCAGGTGCGTCGTGGCGTCCTGGAAGATAATGCATAAGATCGCGTTGTAAGATAGCGATGTAGATCGCGATGTAAGAACGATGTAATTGAGACACACGTCCGGCCCGGGTAGACTGCACTGATTCACTATCAGACTCAGCCGGAGAACCGTGTGTCTCAACAGAAGCCGTTTTCGCAAGCTTGCGAGAACAATAAGGGTCCAATACTCGCCATTCTCCAGCCATTGCTGACAGAGCCGATGACAGTGCTGGAGATAGGCTGTGGCACTGGCCAGCATGCGGTGCACTTCGCGGCCCATCTACCGCATATCACCTGGCAGCCAAGTGATCAGGCCGTCTACCTGCCGGGTAGTCGACTCTGGATCAGGGACGCCGATCTACCCAATATGAACGATCCACTGGAGCTGGATGTGATGGCCGATCCCTGGACGATCACCGAAGCTGGTGCTGTTTACTCGGCCAATACCGCCCATATCATGCACTGGCCCGCTGTGGTGGCGATGTTTGAAGGGGTAGGGCGATTGCTGCAACCGGGTGGTCGGTTTGTTCTTTACGGACCTTTTCGCTATTCAGGTCGCTATACCAGCGACAGTAATATTCAGTTTGATCAGTATCTGCAGCGCAATGACCCGGGCATGGGGTTACGGGATCTGGATGATCTGACTGCCTTGGCACAGCTGAATGGCTTGATGCTGGAAGCAGATCATGCGATGCCGGCGAATAACCAGACACTGATCTGGACTCGCTCGACATAGCTCACTGATCACGTCCTGTTTATCAAAAGGTGTGTCTCAGCGTTTACTGAGGTTCCAGGCGATAAATCCGGCCACTAATCCCCAGAAGGCACTGCCGACACTGAATAGCGTCATGCCAGAGGCGGTGATCAGAAAGGTGATCAGAGCCGCCTCACGTGCGGGCTCATCCTTGACGGCTACGGCCAGACTGTTACCGATGGTTGCCAGCAATGCCAGACCCGCCACGCTGAGCACCAGCTCAGCAGGAAAGGCAAACATCAGCGCAGCCACAGAGGCGGCCATCACGCCTGTCAGCAGATAGAAAAAACCCGCCGCAAGAGCTGCCGTATAGCGCTTGTTCTTATTCGGGTGTGCCTCTTCACTCATGCAGATGGCGGCGGTGATGGCGGCCAGATTAAGTGCATAAGCCCCCAGAGGAGCCAGCAGCAGCGTGGCGATGCCGGTCCAACTGATCAGTGGTGAGATGGGTGTCTGGTAGCCGGAAGCCCGTATAACGGCGATACCTGGCATATTCTGAGACGCCATGGTGACAATAAACAGCGGTATCCCGATGCTGATGATCGCTGTCAGTGAGAAAGTCGGCAGCGTCAGTACGGGTTGTGTCAGCTGCCATTCAAAGCCATTGAAATCGAGCATCCCCCTGAACCCTGCCAATACAATACCCAGCAGCAGTACCGCCAGGATCGCATAGCGTGGAAACAGGCGCTTACCGATCAGGTAGGCAGCGAACATGGCGCACACCAGCAACAACTCGGTTTGCATGGATTGGAAGATCGATAAGCCGAACTGCAACAACACGCCCGCAAGCATCGCCGCCGCCAGCGATTGAGGGATATATTTCATCAGTCGCTCAAACCAGCCGGTGACACCCGACAGCGTGATCAGCAGAGCACTGAACAGAAAGGCACATACGGCCTCAGGCATGCTGACATCCGGCAGGCTGGTGACCAGCAGCGCTGCGCCCGGCGTAGACCAGGCCGTCAGAATCGGAGCCTGATAGCGTAATGACAGGCCGATGGTAGTGATGCCCATACCGATACCCAGTGCAAAGAACCAGGAGGCAACTTCAGCGGGGCTGGCGCCGGCAGCGGCAGCAGCCTGAAAGATAATCACGGCCGAACTGGTGTAGCCGACCAGTACGGCGACAAAACCTGCCGTGATGGAGGAGAGTGAAAAATCCTTGAGCAATGACACGGCTGACTCCCTACCGGTGCTGGTTTGACGCTAGCCCGATGCTGGATAAGAAAAATAATTACTGGTATCGTGCGTTATAGCGCACATCTATAAATTACCACCGTGCGCTATAACGCACAAGTGGTTTTAACCGCTGTCAATCGGCACGCGGTACTCGTCAAGTGTAAAGATACAAGGGCATCGATGGAGCAGATATCAGAGCAGTTGGGTCAAAACCTTCGCCTGCTAAGACAGGAGAAGCAGTGGAGTCTGGATGAGGCGGCACGGCGTACTGGGGTCAGCAAGGCAATGCTGGGTCAGATTGAACGGGGGGAGTCGAGCCCAACCATCGCCACCTTGTGGCGCATTGCCACCGGATTCCATATCTCTTATTCCAGCCTGTTGACCGGGCTGACAACTCAGGCTCAAGGCGCGCTGACTGAACCGTGTGTAACTCTGCTATCGGACGATCCCGGTATCCGGGTCATGGCGCTTTTTCCCTACAATCCTGCAACTGGGTTTGAAGTGATGCAGCTGCAACTTGAGCCTGGCAGTATCACCTTATCGGACCCGCATGAAGTCGGGGTAACTGAGCATCTGATCGTGACCGAAGGGTGTATCGAATTGTGGCTTGAGGGTGAGTGGCGCCGTCTGGAGAAAGGAGCGGCATTCAGGTTCTCGGCCGATCAGCCTCATGGTTATCGAAACAACAGTTCATTGTCAGCAGAGTTTCACGACATCATCCACTATGCAGGTCAGATAAGGCCTGCGCAGTCTTCGACTGACACTTAGCGTCAGTCGAATTCAAACACTGACCTTTTCCGTCATAGCTCACCGGGCAGGGGTTCGCTAACATCTTTGGTACTCATAAGTGCCATATTTGTTGGAGTAGGTTGGCTGATTCTCAATCCCTCCTGTTCGGCAGATTGCGCACACCACAATAATAAAAAGACGCTGTTTCATCGGTAGTTATGCCGTTGAATCACGTTTGGAGCGTGCCGTGAAGAGCTTTCTATACCCTGCTGTTTACCTGATGAACCAGCTCAGATATATCTATAAATTCGGCTTGATCAGTCTGCTTTTTTTGCTGCCATTATCGGTCATGAGTTATGCGCTGATCAGCCAGGCTTATCAGAGTATACGTGTCACTGAACTGGAGAGAGAGGGGGTTGAGTTGCTGCAGCAGACTTCCCGACTGATTCAGTCTGCTGAACGTTTCCGGGATCTGCGAGCGGTCGAGCACTATCGTGAAGTGGCTGATCTGGGAGCAGAGATCGTCCGGCAGCGCACTGATGTGGTTCAGCATCTGCAAGCACTGCAGTCCTCCACATCTCCTTTGATTGCACAAGACCAGATACAGTCCAATCTGGACACGGCAGCCAGGCATTGGCAACGGCTTGAAAGTGAGGGGGCCAGTAATCAGGGCTTAGTTGATGCACAATTCAATGTTTATCATGATTTTGTCAGTGACTTGTTGCGTCTGCAGCGCTCAATTGCTCAGGTAAGTGGTTTGACCAAGGATCGGAGTGAAGAGGTCCTGAATCTGGTTGATCTGGTGGTGCGAGAGCTTTCTCCCGGGCTTGAATTGATGGGAAGAAGTCGCAGCTTTGGGGTGTATGCTCTGAATGGCGATTTTCTGGAGTCCAGTCTCAGTGATCGTCTTAATCTGATTTTTGATGGTCTGACAGACGCGCAGCATAATCTGCAACAGTTGATGATGCTGGCGATAGAGCCAGTTTCTGCCGGTGCTCCCGTCGGTGATTCCGAGCTTCAGCAACTGGCGAGCAGGGCGGGAACATCCTTGCTGAATGTGCGTGACACGCTGGATGAGGAGGTGATTATAGCGATGTCGCTGGAGTTGCCCTGGCAGGAGTATTTCAGCTCCGTCAGCAAAGATATTGACGCGCTGCATCAACTGAGTCAGTCGCTTCTTCCGCAGGTCGATCGACTGCTTGAGCAGCGTCTGGCCGCCGACAGTCGGCAGCTATACTTCTTGATCGCAGCGCTGGCTTTGGTGCTGTTACTGATCGCCTATCTCTATTCAGGTTTCTATCTGTCGGTACAGTCCTCGATCAATCGCATCTGGCATGCCAGCCGCTCGATCGCCGAAGGGGATATGACTGTACGGGTGAAGTCCGGCACTCGTGATGAGATGTCAGCGCTTACGCTGGAGTTCAATCGCATGACTGAACGAGTACATAATCTGATCACTGAAGTGCATGTTACGGCACAGCAGGTATTTGAAAAAGCGGGGCAGGTGGAAAATATCTCGATTGAAAGCAGTGCCGCGATTCAGGGGCAGCGTGATGAAACGGAACAGGTGGCTGTTGCGATGAATGAGATGACCCTCTCTGTGGAGGAGGTGTCGCGTTTTGGTACAGAAGCACTGGAAGCAGCGGTTCAGGCAGATGAACATACGCGACAGGGGCATCAGCAGGTCAGTACAGTGCTGACCGGTATTCAGGCTCTGGCTGATGAGATAGAGAAGTCGGTCGCGGTGATTAATCGTCTCGAAGCCGATAGCCATAACATCACCAAAGTGCTTGAAGTGATCAAAAGCGTGGCCGAACAGACCAACCTGCTGGCGCTTAATGCAGCCATTGAAGCCGCTCGCGCTGGCGAGCAGGGCAGGGGTTTTGCTGTAGTGGCCGATGAGGTACGGATATTGGCGCAGCGTACACATCAATCCGCTGAGGATATCGATAAAATGGTGGCGGGACTGCATCAGGGGGTCAGTGAGTCGGTTCGAGCGATGCAAAGCAGCCAACAGCTGGCACGAAGCACCGTGGAGGAGTCCAGCAAGGTGGGCACTGCATTGCAGAGTATTGCATCGTCCGTGCATACGATTGTCCAGATGAATGAACAGATCTCCAGCTCGTCAGGTGAGCAGGCGGGTGTAGCCAGTGCGATTGACAGAAACATCCTGACGATCAGCGGGGTGAGTGAGCAGACAGCACAGGGAGCGGATCAGGTTGTGGCAGCGAGTAAGGAGATGGCTGCAATGACAGAGCAGTTGAAGCGCCTGTTGGGGACATTCAAGATTTAAAAGGATCAGATTTAGAGCGATTGAGCGCCATCCCTGGCGCTTATGGTCAATGATTAGATGGTAAAACGCTTCAGAATGACCTGCTGCTCCTTGGCATAATCCAGCAGATCATTGCTGCTGGACGCGGCCTGCTCGGCACCCTGGGCAGTCTGAGCTGCCGCACTGTTGATGCCGTTCAACGTCATACTGACTTCATCCACTGCAGAGGTCTGTTGCTGTGCAGCTTCTGCTATCTGGGTGTTCAGGGAGCGGATATGGGAGATGGAGTTGTTCATCTCCTCCAGTGATGATTTGGATGTGGTGGCATGACCGACACACTGCTGCGACTGATCGTAGCTCTCTTTCATCACCTGCTCAACTCGCAGGATCTGCTGCTGCATGTTCTCAACCATCTCCTGGATGCGTCCGGTAGAGTTCTGGGTGCGGCTGGCAAGATCTCGTACCTCATCGGCCACCACGGCAAAACCTCTGCCTTGTTCACCTGCGCGGGCCGCCTCAATCGCTGCGTTGAGGGCCAGCAGATTAGTCTGCTCAGCAATGGCGTGGATAGTCGACAGAATCGACTCCACATCATTTCCGGCCTTG
This sequence comes from Nitrincola salilacus, assembly GCF_046271865.1. Lineage (NCBI taxonomy): Bacteria > Pseudomonadati > Pseudomonadota > Gammaproteobacteria > Oceanospirillales > Oceanospirillaceae > Nitrincola > Nitrincola salilacus. The sequence continues at coordinate 3,064,490 of NZ_CP176580.1, read as the reverse complement.
GCCAGCTCTGTACTGACAGTTACGGCTTCGGTGATCTCCTTGGCCTGGCGCTCGATGCTTTTCAGCGTTTCCTCGACATTACGGGTAACATCCACACTGAGCTCTTCACATTGCCCTACGGCATCCAGTGTCGTATGGCTGTGGTTGGCTACTTCGGAGATGCTGCTGGAAATCTCGGTGGCCGCAGAGGCGGTCATCTCCAGTTGTTGGCTCTGCTCCTGCATGGCACGGGTGGTCTGCATGCTGATAGCGGAGTTCTGAGTGGCCATTTCGGAAAGACGAACTGAGCCTTCAGCAATCTGGCCCAACACTTCTTTCAGGCTGCTGATCACCGCATTCAGAGACTCTGCCAGATCGCCGAACTCATCCTTGCGTGACTGATCAAAGGTGACGCGCAGATTACCATTTCGGACTTCCAGCAGCGCTTCGCGGAACTTGGATAAAGGCTGGCGAATAGCTGAGATGGTCAGGAAGGCGACGATCACTGCAAAGAGTACGGTGGCCGCCGACAGCGAAAACATTACCAGCGTACTGACACTGGCGGCATCATTTGCCTGAACCCGCGCCCCTTCAGCCTGATTGTTAGCGGCCTGTATCAGCTGATTGGCCGTTGCCAGTGAGCGCTGAACCAGAGCAGAGACTTCGCTGAGCTGTTCATCAATCTCAAGGTTAAGGTCGTACATTTCGCTCAGCAGTCTCACCATCCCCTCTTCACCATAGAGTGCGGAGATGATCTCGTTGGTGACCAGTTCGGCTCCTGCTGCGTCCTGGTCCACTTTCAGGAAGTCGTCATAGGCTTTTCGCAGTTCATTGCTGTTATTGGCAAAGTCGGCGCGAAAACGCTCGATATCGGCTGAACGCATGTAGTTGAAGTAGTGAAAGCGGTGAGTGTTCATGGCACGGTTGAGGTTACGTACGGCGATAACACTGTTGATATCCGTTACGCGGGAGGAGTAGGCACGCGCCCAGTTGGCCAGCGCATCGCCCTGTATCAGGAAGTTAAGCTCCGCGCGCGTAGCTTGCTCCTTCATTATGATCTGACTCTGCCGATTGGTCAGAATAGCCTGGGCAATCTGTCCGAGCTGATCGCTGTACCCGTTTAGCTGTCGAGCCAATCCGGCGAGTTCCGGCGCCTGCTCAAACTGGGTCTGGAGTTCTCCGAGTGACTGACGAAGTGTGCTCATCTGCTGTGTCAGATTACTGCGCTGCTGTTCGAGCAGCTCTTCATCATTAGCTGATAATCCCTCATACAGTGTCTGGATGGTACTTTGCAGGCGTACCATCTGTCTGTAGCTGCCATCGAGAGCCGGAATGGCTTCATCCATTACGTTTTCTAGGCTACCGGAAATGCTGCGGTTGCCGTATTGGCCACCGAGGCTGACGACGATGATAAACAGAACAAGGATCGCAAAACCGAGGGTGATGCGCTGAGTGATATTCAGGCTCATGGTGCTCCCGTTGTTTTTTATGGAATTATCGGGTGAAGATAAAGTTGAGTATAAGGGAAACCACTGGGGGGTCAATACAGGATGCGACTGAAAACTATCTTAATGTGTTTAATTGCCCGGCTGTATCAACCGACAGTCGGGCAATGGAGTAATTATTGCTGTTTCGTTTTCCAGCCCACCAGCAGGCAGCCGATCCCGATCAGGATAACGGCTATCAGAGTCCAGTCCGGAACGTAGAGCGTTGAGTAGACATTCCAACCCAGGAGTCCCAATAAGGTCGAGACGAGTGTTGGTGCACCGGCGAGGTGCCCACCGAGTGTGCCGCTGATTGCAAACAGCACTGATCCGATCAGTGCCAATATAACCAGTACCCAACGCTTGCAGCCACTGAAGGCGCTGGAGCCGCCACGCCAGATGAGTATGGTCAGCAGGGTATAGATGGCGACTGACCAGTAGGAGATCAGAATATGGTTACGGGTCATCGGGCTATGGGTGTTGGCTTCTATCGGCCAGACCAGCAGACCGCTGACAATTGCCGCTGCTGCACCCAGCAGGCTCAGGATCAGCAAGGGCAGTAATGCTTTTCGGCTTAATTCAGCCCAGTATCCGCTGCTGAGTGATGCAACCAGGGTCAGCAGAGTCGCCAGCGCCCAGAAAGCCAGTGGGAAATGAACGAGCATATGGTGCAGACCAGTCATGACTTATCTCCTTGTGCCGGGGTGAACTGCCTGAACAGACCGATACCTGCCAGCAATATCAGAGCAATACCGGCAAACAGCGTCAGATACCACTGCCGGATGATCTCCTGATTGAACTCCATCTCGACGCCATAGACCGCGAGCTGCTCCTCACTGTGGCGAGGTTTGACGGGCTTACCCTCGGCGATATCCGGTGCTCCTGCATGCGCCTTGCTCAGCAGCGTCGGCCAGTCCACCTGACCGGGATAGAAGAGAGTCACATCAAACCATCGATCCTCATGCCAGACAGGTTCATCACCAGAAAAGAGATGTGATTGGATATCCGATTCTCGACCCAGGCCCAGCGTAAAGGGGTGAGATACGTAGTGCCAGCGGCTACCGGTGGCATCGCGATGCACAGCAAAGGCGATATCATAGATACCCTGAGCTTTGAACTGCTTGTCATCCAGTGGGTTGCCCGTATCCAGTGCACGGCTCAGCGTGACATCCCAGATACCCTGTGACCAACGCCCTTTACCCTGTACGCCAATATCACCACGAGAACTGGAGGGCTCGCGCAACAGTCGGCGTGGGATTACATCTCCGTTCTGCCAGTTGGCATCTGGATCGAAAGGCATCGCAATCTCTTCAGAGATATAGTAAACAGAATCAAAATCCACCTGACCGGACGTCACATCGCTCCATTGCAGGCGGTCGGCACCCGCTTTGGCAGGGTCAATCATGAACAGAGGCTGTTTCGCATCGCCATCCCAGTTGGTCGAGAAAGGCCCGCGACCCTCATCACCAAAACGATGCTCGGCAACGAACTGATCATCTGATACCCCTATGGGGTTAGAGCGGCCTGCGCGCCAGTGCCACAGATCCAGGAAATAACCTGCCTCACGCTGTTCACGCAGCTCATCAGCACTGACAACAGTACGCCAGTCACTGATATCACGGCGGGTATCGGGCAGGTGCTTCTGCACTTCATCTGTTCCCAATTGACCGATGTGCGGATGTGCAGCTACTTCCGCTTTATCAGCCATATTGGTAAAGAAGCGCATGTTTGAACCAACGGTGATATAGCCACCATAGCGTCCAAACTCAGGTACGCTGCCATCATCCACCAGCATGGTGACACGATCTTCATAGGTACCATCGGGATCAGGCCCGACGACGGAAGCCCCATGTCTGATCCACTGACCATCTTCATAGCGCAGCATATCGTGATAGACGTGTGGCTTGTCGGATGCCCAGCGATAGCGGAAGAAGATGGTTTCGTCATTGTGGCTGACCTGTACGCTCAGTGGCATGGTCAGTTCGGTGGGAATCCAGATGTTTCGATCCGGGTCATTATGGATCAATCCTGTGCCCTGGCTGAACCAGATCAGCAGCAGGGCCAGAATCAAACCAGCCAGAATCGCTGGAAGTCGTAGTAAGCCCATTTTCATCTCCATGACATTCAGATGCTTATGCGTAAAGCGCATATCATCTAAGCATAGACGCTTTAGCCCTGAAAACCATGTAAGAATAAGGGTTTATTGAGATAGATCAGTCTTTTCTGTTAATTGAGCAGGTATTGATACCCAGTAAAGGGTAAGCAGGGCAGAAGCGGAACACTCCGGTTGCCAGCGGCAGAATGCCGATCCACCCCCAGATACCGATGGTGCCGGTGACAGCCAGCAGAATCAGCACAAGACCGGCTACAATGCGTAATACTCGATCAACTGTTCCAACATTGGTTTTCATTTTGTCTCTCCAGTGGTGTGGGCGTCCTCTTCAAGAGCGCCGATAGTATTGAATGCATCATGTGTACTCAGAAAAACAGCAGATACCTGATCCTTGTACCAATGGGTGTCTTTCAGCTTATCCATCAAGGGTCCCTTGACCTCGGCCAGATGGATCGCTATTCCTTTTTCTTCCAGCCCTTCGGCCAGTTCGCTGAGCATCTCCAGCCCTGTACTGTCTATCTGATTCACAGCCGACAGAATTAACAGCAGTGCATGGGTGTCCGGCTGAGCGCTCAAGGCCCGATTGATCGCCTGCTCTATCGCTTTGGTGTTGGCAAAGAAGATGTTTTCATCAATGCGGATGGCGACCAGTCCAGAGATTGTTTCGACATCGTAACGGCTGATATTGCGAAAATGTTCGCTGTGCGGGATACGCCCGACCACGGCAACATGGGGTTTACTGCCTCGCCAGAGCTGGGTAGCGATGGAAAGGCACAAGCCAATCAGAATACCGCCCTCCACGCCCAGCCATATGACGGCAATGGCAGTTGCCAGCAGTGTGATGCCATCGGCGCGGTCATAACGCCAGGCATTTTTCAGGCTGGAAATATCGATCAGGGGAGTCACCGCGACGATGATGGTGACAGCCAGCAGTGCGAGCGGCATAAAGGCAAACATGTCGGCAATGCTGACCAGCATTAACGCAATGATGGCGGCGGATACGATACCAGCCAGGGGGGTATTGGCACCTGCTGCCTGATTGACAGCCGAGCGCGAAAAACCGCCGCAGACAGCAAGGCCACCTGAAATACCGCTGGCGATGTTGGCAGCGCCCAGGCCCAGCAGCTCACGATTGGGGCTGATGCTTTCACGCTTGCGCCGCCCAAGGGACTGCGCGACAGACACGCTCTCGACAAACCCCACCAGACTGATCAGCAAAGCGGGTATCAGCAGAAGCTTCAACTGCTCCAGTTGAGGTGTCGACCAGACCAACGCTGGCAACCCTGATGGCAGATGGCCGACAACCGGTACATTATGTTGATTGCTCAGATCCAGCCACCAGGTGAAGCCTATCGCAGCAATGACAGCCAGCATGGGAGCCATTTTTGACAGCACCCCGGCAGTGCCAACACCGATACCTGCCGCCTTGAGGTGATCCGACATTCGGATACGCGCATAGATCATCCATATCAGCGAAGCCAGGCTCATCCCAATGACGACAGGGTTGCTTTCAGAAAGGTGAGTGAGCAAACCGCCGATAGAAGTGGCCTCCGAGCCCAGCCCGAACAGGTGGCGAATCTGGCTGAACAGAATCAGCACAGCAGCACCGGAGATAAAACCACTGATGACAGGGTGGCTGAGAAAATTAGCCAGAAACCCCAGCCTTAACAGGCCGAAAACAAACAACATGACTCCAGAGATCACAGCCAGCCAGATGGCCAACTGGATATACTCGGCAGAGCCTGCCTCGGCAAAAGGCGATAGCAGCTCAAGGGTCATCAGTGCGGTAATGGCGACGGGGCCAACGGACAGCGTCATACTGCTGCCGAACAGTGCATATCCCAGTAAAGGCAACAGGCTGGCATAGAGTCCCATCTCAACGGGCAGACCAGCCAGATAGGCATAGGCGATGGCCTGGGGTACCAGCATGACACTGACGATCAGACCCGCACTCAGGTCACCGCCGAGGAGCGATTGCCGATAGTTCTGAAGCCAGGGAAGCAGTGCCCGTTTCATGCGTGTTTAAGCCCTTTATCCATCAGGGTGAAAAGTCCCATTCCCGCCAGCATTGCGACGACAAACAGCATGGCCAGCGGCATACCTGCACCTGCTGCGACCAGAGCCGGGCCCGGGCAGAAACCTGCAATGCCCCATCCCGTTCCGAAAATCAGGCTGCCGATCAGCAGGCGTTTATCGATCTGCTTAGAGGTTGGCAGCTGTGGTGTTGTTTCAAGCAGTGTACGCTGACGCTTCATCACCCACTGGAAAGGGATTATGGCAGTGGCGATGGCGCCAACCATGACCAATGCCAGTGATGGGTCCCACTGACCGGCCAGATCCAGAAAGCCCAGTACCTTGACCGGGTTGGACATGCCGGAGAGGATCAAACCAAACCCGAAGATCAGACCGCTGCACAGTGCAATAAGAATACGCATGATCAAGCTCCCAACAGATGGCGCAATACATAAACAGTAATGAAGCCTGCCGCCATGAACGTCAGGGTGGCTGCCAGTGAGCGAACAGACAATCGGGCAAGACCACATACACCATGTCCGCTGGTGCAGCCAGAGCCCAGTCGGGAACCGAAACCAACCAGCAGGCCAGCCAGAATGATTGCCGGCACACCACTCTCAATCTGAACAGTCGGGCGCTCGATCATCACCCAGATCAGCATCGGCGCAATAACCAGACCGCCAATAAATGCGATGCGTTCGGCCAGTTCACTCCTGTTTTTTGACAAGATGCTGCCTACCACACCACTGATGCCTGCAATACGACCGTTCCAGAGCAACAAAACGCTGACAGAAATGCCGATCAGAATACCCCCGGTTAACGAACTCCAGGGCGTAAACTGGCTCCAGTCGATACTCATACTGATTCCTCTTCATAACAGAATAGTTGATAAAGTGTTTCCAGAACGGCCAAGGCTTTGGGGTTGGCTATACTGTAGTAAATCTGCTTACCATTGCGACGAGTTGCCACCATCCCTTCTCGGCGCAAAACAGCCAGTTGCTGGGAAAGGGTGGGTTGCGTGATGCCCAGTTCCTCTTCCAATTCACCAACGTTGCGCTCCTGCTCGGCAATCTGGCATAGCAACAACAGCCGATCCCGGTTGGCCAGGGTTTTAAGCAGGAGGTGTGCCTTGTCGGCAGCATCGCGCATCTGTTCGATTCTGGGTGGTGATTGGGTCATATTCAAAGAATCACCTCAAGATCCAAAAATTAGAATAAAATAATTTATTGACTAATAATATATATAAAAATATAGTGTGTGCAAGTGTTATTTCGGGAGATTGTTCATCATGCAAATCGAGATCCAGCCTTTTTTCGATCAAGCCACCTCGACCTTTACCTATGTGGTCCATCAGGGGCAGGGGTCCATCGCAGCCATCATAGACTCAGTGCTCGACTACGATCCCAAGTCGGGGCGCACCACGACACACTCGGCTGATAAGGTTGTCAGCTTTATCAAGGAACATGAACTGAACGTTGAATGGATACTGGAGACTCATGCTCATGCTGATCATCTGTCTGCAGCGCCATATCTGCGCAAGCAAGTCGGGGGCAAGATCGCGATAGGTGAGCGCATCACCCAGGTGCAGGGAGCATTCAAGAAGCTGTTTAACCTGGAACCTGAGTTTGCTCTGGATGGCTCACAGTTCGATCACCTGTTCAAGGATGGGGAAACCTTCCGTTTCGGAGATCTGGAGGCGACTGCCATTAATGTGCCCGGCCACACGCCGGCGGATATGGCCTATCAGATAGGAGAGCATCTGTTTGTCGGCGATACCCTGTTCCTGCCGGATGTCGGGACTGCGCGTTGTGATTTTCCGGGAGGTGATGCACGGACACTCTATCGGTCGATCAAAAAGCTGCTCACTCTGCCGGACCATACCGCGCTCTATATGTGTCATGACTATCCACCTGATGAGCGCCCGGTGAGCCATTTGAGCACTATCGCTGAACAGCGAGCGTATAACATTCATGTACATGATGGTGTGACCGAGGACGAATTTGTGGCCTTGCGAGAAGCGCGCGATGCCACGCTGGAAATGCCGGTGCTGATACTGCCGTCTGTGCAGATCAATATCCGTGCCGGGCAGTTTCCACCGGCTGAAGACAATGGTACCGCCTATCTGAAAATTCCGCTGAATCAGCTCTGAACAGAATTTGATACCACTACTCACCTTGCCCATGTCACCTCTGATGTGGGCATTTTGCTGTCTTTTTTCCTTCCCCTGATCCAGATCAAGTATCCATTGCGCATCCATTTAAATTAGAAAATTTTCATGTTAATACATGTTATGTTGTTGTGGTTATTGGGCTACTGAACAAACGGGCAACGGGAAAGGATGCTGAACACCATGCGAGAGCAACTGACAAGCAGTGTAATACCTGACACAGCATCCGATCTGAATGAGATGTTCAATCAGGAGATTCTGAGTCACTTTCTGGATGGCGTCATCACCATTGATGGGCAGGGTATCATTCATTCAGTCAATCGGGCAGTGGAGCAGATTTTCGGCTACACCTCAGTGCAACTGCTCGGCGCTAATGTCAGCCTGCTGATGCCTCAACCCTTTCGTTCCCATCATGATGAGTACATTCGTCAGTACCAGCATACTGGTCAGGCCAGCATCATAGGCAAGGGGCAGCGCGAGGTCAGGGGGCAGCGGGCTGATGGAACAGTATTTCCAATGGATCTGGCTGTGTTCGAATTCACAGTGGGTGATCAGATTCACTACTGTGGCATCCTCAGAGATATCAGCGCACGCAAACAGATCGAGACGGACCTGCGCATTGCATCCTATGCATTCGAGGCACCTATCGGGATGGTGGTCACCGATGCTCGTACTCGCATTCTCAAGGTCAATCACGCCTTTACCCGTATCACCGGTTACACCGAGCGAGAGGCTATCGGCAACCCAGCCAGTCTGCTGCGTTCTGATCACCATCCTGCGGAATTCTGGACAGACATGTGGGACTGTCTGTATCAGAATCATATATGGGAGGGTGAAGTCTGGAGTCGTCGCAAGAATGGTGAGATGTTTCCAAAATGGCTGACGGTTACCGCAATACGTGATGAGGCGGGGTCGATCAGTCACTATATTGCCACAATGAACGATCTGTCTGAGCAGAAGGCATCAGAAGAGGCAATTCGTCAGCTTGCACTCTATGACCCACTGACAGGTCTGCCCAATCGCAGGTTGCTGATGGATCGACTGAGGCAGGCGATGTCTGTGGGTGCACGCAATGCGCTTTATGGTGCCTTGCTGTTTATCGATCTGGATCACTTCAAGACACTCAACGATACACTCGGCCACTCCTGTGGCGATCAACTCTTGAAGCAGGTAGCTGACAGCCTTTCAGGCTGTATCAGGCAGAGTGATACCGTTGCACGGTTGGGGGGGGATGAGTTTGTCATCATGCTGGTGGAACTATCCAGTGACCCAATCAGTGCAGCAGAAAGGACAAAGCTGGTCGTTAACTCCATTATTGATAAATTCAAAGAGCCATTCCTCCTGAATGAAGAGCATTTTCACACCACGCCCAGCATCGGTGCGACACTTTTCGTCGGGCACCGGGAGAGTATTGATGACCTGCTGATTCAGGCCGATCTGGCAATGTATAAAGCCAAGAGTACAGGGCGTAACGGTTACTGCTTCTTTGATCCGGAGATGCAGTCGGCAGCACTGAAGCGTTCGACTCTGGAGATGGATATACGCCAGGGCATCCAGCAGGAGCAGTTTGTTGTCTACTATCAGCCGCAGGTTAATGTTAAAGAGCAGATAAAAGCATTTGAAGCACTGCTTCGCTGGCAGCATCCGCTGCGAGGTTTCGTGTCGCCATCAGAGTTTATTCCCTTGGCGGAGGAAACGGGTTTGATCATTCCACTGGGTTTGTGGGTGATCGAGTCTGCCTGCAGGCAGTTGGTAGCCTGGTCGCAGGATGAGCAACGGCGTGAGCACAGTATTGCCGTCAATGTCAGCGCAAAGCAGATCTACCATTCAGATTTTGTGGCTGAGGTTAAAGATATTATCGATAGAACAGGTGCAGATCCGCACCTGCTGAAAATGGAGCTGACTGAGAGCCTGCTGCTGGCCAATGTGGACGAGAGTATCATCAAGATGAAACAGCTCAGGGACCTGGGGATCCGGTTCTCTCTGGATGACTTCGGCACAGGCTACTCATCGTTAAATCACCTCAAACGCCTGCCTCTGGATCAGTTGAAAATTGACCAGTCTTTTGTGCGGGATGTGCTGCTGGATGAGCATGATGCCACTATCGCCCGCACGATTATCGCTCTCGGTGAAAGCATGAGCTTGAATGTGATCGCAGAAGGTGTCGAGAGCAGTGAGCAGAAAGAGTTCCTGATCAGATGCGGTTGCCGCTGTTTTCAAGGCTATCTGTTTGGTTACCCGGATCTGCCGGAAAGGTACTGACTATAAGTGATTCAAGTGACCCAATCAGCACGGCTGTGCGTATCAAGGTTCAGTGTTCGGATAACCGGACCTGCCCAACATCTGCTGAGAATAATAATCCAAGGCTCAAACGGTTTGTTTGAGTCGCAACGCCAAGAGGGAGGAGTTAAACATCAACTATTGATTATCAGATTAGAGCAACCATGAAGAAAAACTACCCCATCTCCGGCCGTGAAATCGATTATCCGCACAGTGCTAATATCCTGTCGACCACCAGTCTGAAAGGCGCCATCAGCTATGTGAATGATGACTTTATCAGGATCTCGGGTTTCACCAACGAAGAGCTGATAGGCAAGAATCATAATATTGTCAGGCACCCTGATATGCCCCCTGAAGCCTTCGCCGACCTGTGGGGATCGGTCAAGTCAGGACGTTCCTGGATGGGGATGGTCAAGAATCGCTGCAAAAATGGTGATCACTACTGGGTCAGTGCCTTTGTCACGCCAATAGTCCATAACGGTGAAGTGACCGAGTATCAGTCTGTTCGCACTAAACCACAGCGTGTGCAGATAGAGCGGGCAGAGAAAGTCTATGCACAGCTGAATGCAGGTAAGAAGCCCAGAGAGCTCAGGGGCATCAGAATCAGTCTGACGAACAAGCTTCTGGGGGCCGTGGGCATCGGTGCACTGGCTTCCTTTGTACTGGCGTTGCTGGGTAATGTGCAGTGGACCTCTGCCTTGATGATGGCAGTATCTATGCTACTGATCAGCGGTCTGTTGCTGTTGGCTTTTCTGAGCCCTCTCAATAGAACCATTAAGCGGGCTAAAGTCATTGCTGACAGTCCGTTGGCTCAGGTGATCTATACAGGCCGAACGGATGAGGTGGGTGCTCTGGAGTACATACTTAAGATTCAGGAAGCAGAAGCCGGTGGCATACTGGGGCGAATTGGCGACTCTGCGCGCAAGCTTTCAGAGCAGGCCAGTCAGCTTGCAGCTGCCGTTGCTCAGAGTAGTGCCGGTAGTCGTCAGCAGCAAGAGGAAACTGAACAGGTATCGACAGCAATCGAACAGATGTCTGCCAGTATTCGTGAAGTCGCCGCTAACTCTCAGAATACAGCTCAGGCTGCCCATCAGGCGCGTACTCATGCCAGTCAGGGGCATGGTGTTGTGTCCGATGCCAGCAGTGCCATGCGTGTGTTGGCGGCTGACATTAAACAGACCGCGAGTGTTGTGCAGAGTGTACATACCAGTAGCTATGAGATTTCGAAGATCCTTGATGTGATACGCAGTATTGCCGAGCAGACCAATTTGCTTGCACTCAATGCTGCCATTGAAGCCGCTCGCGCCTCTGAGCATGGGCGAGGATTTTCTGTTGTGGCTGATGAGGTGAGATCGCTGGCAGGCCGAAGTCACAAAGCCACAGAAGATATTAATCAAATGATTGATATTCTTCAGAAAGGTGTCAAAGGTGCTGTGGCGGCAATGGAGAATAGCCTTATTGAAGTTGATAAGGGTGTTGTCCGTTCTGAAAAAGCAGCACAGGTTCTTGAGGATATTGCATCAGGAATTGCTACTATTACAGATATGAGTACGCAAATCGCCAGCGCAGTTGAAGAGCAAAGTGCAGTTTGCGATGAGGTGAACCGTAGTATCTCATCGATCAGAAGCGGTACGGATAATAATGTACAGGCCGGGCATCTGGTAGAGCAGGCAGCTCATAGTGTTTCTGAACTGTCACACAGTCTCAGATTGCTGTCTGATCAGTTCTGGAGCAAGCGACAGGTTAGTTGAGGAGTGAGTGATCTCTAAGGGCCGAAATTATTGCTGGACAGCAGGCCCTTAATAACCCGGAAAACGGGAGGGTAGTATGAGTCGATCAGATTTACCCTGTTTTGACGAGTTGATAAAAATGAACCGTCAGGACCCAGACAAGCTGGAGGCTTTAAGGCTACGGCTGACAGATGAGCTGTTGCGTGATAAACCACCTGAACAGCGTCGCTCACTGGAGCAACTGGCATTCAGAATTGAAGCTGAGCGCAAGCGGTGTCAGCACCCGATGGGCTTGTGTATCCGTTTTTCCAATATGATGCATGAGCGCTTCTGGAATATGGCTGGCTTGTTACAACGGCTACAGTCAGGGCCTGGAATCAAGGAGCTGGAGGCGGGTATCCGCGGGGCTGTTGTGACAGGTGGTGAGATAGAGAGCAAGGATGAGGAAAAGGCTGATAAAAAGGATAGTACGCAGCAAAGTGCTTCTGTGGTATCGCTGGACGAATACAGGCGACAGAAGCAGAAATGAAAAACCCCGGTTACCGAAGTAACCAGGGTTCTGGGTGTTCATCAGCGAGCTGATTACTTACCAAATTTCTGCATTTCAGCCATAAAGGTCTTGCTGGAATCAGTTGCGAGTGAAGTGAAAGCTTCACCCTGGCCTTTCATCAGGTTGAAAAGTGCAGTGTTGGATTCAACATTGAACTTCATTACGTCCTGAGGAGTTTTCAGTTCTTTAGCTTTTTCAGCTTCAGACTTGAAGAAAGAAACCAGCTCTTCGCCAGCTTTTTTCTGCAGTTCAACTGTTTTGCTGATCGCTTCTGCCTGAGTAGCCAGAAGAGTTTTTACTGCTTCAACAGGCTTCTGGAAATCTATGTTTGCTGTGGTCATGGTGTCTCTCCTGATTTTTGATGGTATGCAGTACTTATGTTGCACTGCACAATGAAGTCTATTATAGAGATGGTGAATTAATAGTCAACACAATTTTGTTGCACTGCACAAAATATTTTTCATCAGCTCTATATCTGGCAATTCAATGTAAACCATCATTATTACAGGTGGGTGAATCAGCTGCGTTCCTCGCCATTCCAGACCAGCTTGCCGCATTGACTCAGGTCGTAGCCGGAAAACTGCTGTGACATGCGATGTCCTTCATTGGTTTGCAGCCATTCGAACAGCTGTTGAATCAGTGTCCGAAAATAGACGGCTCTTGGCACCACCAGTTCAAACGATTCCTGATAGACAGGAATGAAGCTTAAACCGAACTCTTCTGCCGCCGCCTGCGTGCCGGGGCCTATTTCTGCCTGTCCACGTGCAATGGCAGAAGCGGTTTCCCGCTCGGTCAGGGCGTGGCAGGCAAGGTTCAGATGTTCAAAGGCAACCTTCTGCTCGCTCAACCACTCCTTTAAAAAGCGCTGCGAACCAGCGCCTTCCTGGCGGATTACCCAGCGATAGCGTTCCAGCTGTCGGGCTGTCAGATCCAGAGAATCACTGATTTGCCGGTTTGCGATCAAACCCTGCTGGCGCTTGAACAGATGCACCAGTACCCAATGGCGCGATCCGGCATATTGTCTGATCAGAGCAGGGTGACGTAACTGGCTTTCGTCTGAGCGCCCCCAGTGTATGGCGCAGCAGTCCACCAGACCCTGCGACAGTAATGACAGACCAGCCTGCGTGCCGGTCGGCATGTAGCTGTACAGTGCACGATGTTGCTGTGCTTTCATTACTCTCAGCAGTGCGGCCTGCAACAGGGGGTCATCGCTGCCTGACAGCAGCAAACGATCGGTCAGCACACCATGATGGCTGGACTCCAGCAACCACTGATCGATCAGCTTGCGCGGAAATAGCCACTTGCCTGTGACCTTGGTGGCAGGCAGATGTCCGTTACTGGCCAGCTGATACACCTTCTTCTCATTCAGATGAAGGTAGCTGGCGACATCCTTGACCGTCATGTAGGGGGAGGGAGGAGAGGAAGGGGATGATGGCGGCGAGTGCTCAGTCATCTGCCCGGCCTCGTTTCTCAGAGCGGCCTCGTTCCTCAGGTTTTGCGTCCAGCTCCAGACGCTGGTGGCCGCTGAAGGCCAGAAAGTGTTTTCCCTTGGCGCGGGCGAGCATCAGAATATTCAGCCTGTCAGCAATCTCAAGCCCCATCTGTGTGGCGCCGGATCGAGACAGCAGTACACTCATGCCCATCTGAGCCGACTTGATCACCATTTCCGACGTTAATCGACCCGTTGTGTAGAAGATCTTATCCTCTGCCGTGACATGCTCCAGCCAGAGCCGGCCGGCCAGGGTGTCGACAGCATTGTGGCGGCCGATATCTTCACAGAAGGCGATCACCTCACCATCACGGGTACAGATAGCGCAGCCATGAACCGCACCGGCATTACGATAGGTTTCATTATGGTTGCTCAGGCTGTCGAGCAGATGGTAAATCTGAGACTGCTTCAGCGACCATTGCGACAGCTCCAGGTGTTCAAGTTTTGCCATCTGATCGCCGAATACCGTACCCTGGCCACAACCGGTGGTGACGGTACGCTTTGACAGCATCTCATCCAGATTATCCGGTGTGCGACGGGTGACCACGGCAGCTGATTCCACCTCCCAGTCCACCTGAATTGCAATGACATCCTCCAGTGATTCAACCAGATTCTGATTACGCAGGTAGCCGAGCACGAGAGCTTCGGGATCTTCGCCCAGTGTCATCAGTGTCACGATTTCGCGCTTATCCAGATAGATCGTCAGCGGTCGTTCGCAGGCCAGTGCCTGCTCACGCCAGTTACCCTGCTCATCCATGACCTGTGTTATCAGTGTCAGCGGAGCGCGGGCTTCTGACAGCTGTGGGCGGTAAGCCATACAGAATCCTTTTTTCAGTTTCTTTTTTGTGCAGCAACAAGCATACCAGTTGGGAATAGCACAGGCATATCCTCCTTCGACACGCTGCATGCAGGATCAAACCTGGTGTTTGGAGCAGCGGGAGCTAGATTTGTTGCCTGATGGGGCGATATCAGATTGGGTCAAAATGTCTCATCTGTGCAGGTGCGTTGTATCCAAATGGCGCTGTTTTGCGTTTCAGCAGCCCCGCTGAAAAAATTGAGCTGTGGCTGTGATGGCATATCCCTTGGGCTTTTCAGGCCGAATAGATCTACCAAAAAGAGGCGGCATATAAATTGCGTGCCATATTAAGTAGGTAAAAGGGAGAGCGATTGATGTCTGACGAAAAACCATCACTGAACAGCTGGCCACTTTGGGTGAGACTGGAACGACAGATCACCATATCTCGAGGTTGGGAGTCCGAAAACTGGCGCGTTGCCGAAGTGGCCATGGATCCTGACGCAAATGAATCTTTTCATCGCCTCTGGTTGCAGCTCTATCGTGACGAGCGCGTAGCCTATCGATTCAATCTGGATTCCGGCTCACCCCGTTTGTTCGTTGTCTGTGAAGCACTGGAGACAGGTTGGGTGCCACGCAAGCTGACCATCTGCCAGGATGTGGCTGCTGACTATATGGATGGCAGCCAGCCAGTGCTGAGTATCCCTATGCCCGAAGCGATCATGCTCTGGGCGGAGCGTTTTATTGCGGGACACGGCGACTTGCCGGATCCCTCAAGCCATAAACGTCGCATGCGCCAGCAGAAGAAAGCTGCAGAGCAGGGAGTGAATGGGAATGAGTGAGGCTTTTCTTTCCCGCTGGTCTCGCCTGAAACGAGTACTGGATGAAAAAGGTGAAGCAGGAACAGATCACTCTGTCCCGGAGGCGGCGATATCTGACCAGGCGCAATCGATAACCCCTTCACAATCGACAACCCCTTCACAATCGATTGATCACTCTCAATCAGTAGAGCAAGAACCATCAGAAATAGATCTTTCTTCGAGCACTGAAAAGGATGGTGGCAGTGTTGAAGATCAATCTATCACTGAGCCTGCTCCGCTGACCGATGAAGATATGCCTGATCTCGAATCAATCAATGGGCGCAGTGATGTGTCGATGTTTTTCTCATCGGCAGTCAGCCCCGAGTTGCGTAGCCAAGCGCTGAAAAAACTGTTTCATCAGCCTGAGTTCAACTTCCGTGATCCTCTCGATGAGTATGCCGATGATTACTCCAATATGCCGCTGCTGGATAGAAAGGTGGCTGCCACTTTGAAGGGCTGGGTCGGTCAGCAGGTCAGAGAGGCCTTGCTGGCTGAGGAGAATGCTGCGGAAGAGAAGGCTGATTCGCTAGCGCAACAACGTGAGCAACAAAACGATCAACAACCTGAGCCAGAGTATCCCAATGAAGAGGAGGATGATCAGACAAAATGACGCATCAATCGGAATTCCATCCATTTTGAATGGATCCTCGGGAGTCATGACGCCTTATCTGGGTTGTTACTCTTGGCTTCAGAATTGCAATCAATAACAACAAAGCGCTGAACACTGCCAGATCCATAAATAAAAAAGTTCAGCCATAGCGTGTCAATGAGAGTGTGAATGAAATCAAATCACTGCCAGGAAGATTTGCAGGCGTCTGATGCTGGGCTGATGCCGGTTCCGACGCTGATTACCCATCGGGCAATGACTGCCACTGATGATATCAATCGTCAGGCACGCCAGATCGCGTTGCAGTCGATGCCACCCGTTTTGCTGCAGCAAAACGACGCCATTCAATACCGCAGCAAAGGTCATCTGCTGATTATCGGCCCGGAGGACCAGTCGCGGCTGGCTGCAGCTCAGGTGAAGGGCTTAAGCAGCATCACGCTGCTGGCGCTCGGCGATATCAGCTCACAGGAGGATGAGCATCTGGAGCGCGCCATGGCCAGTGCTCCCGATGCTCCTTGTCTTTATCTGCCACTGATCAGCCTCGATGGCTGGTTGGGTGAGTTCACGCTGTTGCTCAAAGCGCCGGATGGGCAGGAATTTAACCCAGCTGAGCCGCTGATCCGGCAGCAGGGCTTTGATCTGGTGCTGGATCTGACGCCGCAAGGTGTGATTGAGCAGGAGCTGACACCACCGGGCTATTATCATATCGCACCGGATTCCACGCACCTGCATGAGGCGCTGGATGAGCTGAGCGGGATGGTCGGGGAGTTTGAGAAGCCTCAGTATATCCAGGTCAATCATGATATCTGTGCGCACTCCACTCGCGGCAAGATCGGGTGCACCCGCTGCCTTGATGTCTGCCCGGCGGATGCGATCAGCCATCATAATGAAACCTTTGACCACGACTATCAGATCGAGATCAATACCCATCTGTGCCATGGCGCCGGTAGCTGCGCCACGGCTTGCCCGACAGGCGCACTGAGCTTCATGACACCGGCACCTGCGACGCACCTTGAGCATCTGCGCCGTCTGCTGGATAACTATCATGCCGCAGGGGGGGAGGGTGCGGTGCTGCTGATCCACAGTGAGATAGCGGCACCGGACATGAACACCTTGCCGGGCCAGATTTTACCGATCGCACTTGAGGAAGCCGCCGGTATCGGGGCTGAGTTGTGGCTGTCACTGCTGGCACAAGGTGCCACACTGGTGGCGATTCAGGTCGATAGCGATACACCGCCATCTCTGCGCACACTGCTGCAAAAAGAGACTGCTCTGGTCGGCCAGTTGCTCCGGGCACTGGGTCATCCTGCTGCACGTATCAGTCTGGTTGAGGCCGATACGCTTACCGCTCAATTACCTGAACTGATTGATCAGCTCTCCCATTGGCAGAATCTGCCAGCCAGTGAGACCTTTGCCTATTCCGGAAAGCGACAGACGCTGAATGAAGCGCTGGATCGTCTGTATCAGCAGGGGCAGGGCAGTGATGATCCGGTCAGTCTCCCGGTTGGCAGCCCTTATGGTCAGGTGCTTATCAATGAGAGTGCCTGCACCCTCTGCATGAGTTGCGTGGCGGTCTGCCCGACACAGGCACTTCGCGGTGGCACTGCAGAGCAGCCACAGCTGGCGTTCATGGAGGGTGATTGTGTGCAGTGTGGCCTGTGTGAGCGCAGCTGTCCTGAGCAGGTGATCACGCTGGAGCCGCGTTTTCTGCCAGCTACTGGTGATCGTTGTGAAGTCAGTGTGCTGAAACAGGAAGATCCTTTTCATTGTGTCAGTTGCGGCAAGGCGTTTGCGACCAGCAGCACCATCACACACATCATGAAAAAACTTGAAGCACACCCCTATTTTCAGGGTGATGCGGTCAAGCGCTTACAGATGTGTGAAGACTGTCGGGTCAAGGACAGTTATCGCGAGCTGGTGATGGATCCCGAAGCGCAGTTGCGCCTTTAACCTGCAGGAGTCATGGCATGAACAGTGTTTTACACGCCACCCCGGAGATCAGCGAAGAGGATAGCCTCAGAGCCGATATCTATGCACTGCTGGCATCCCTGTTGCGTCAGGCACCTAATTCTGAGCTGTTGAGCTTTCTCGGTGAGCTGGAGCTGGACGCAGACTCGCCGGGTGAGATGGCACAGGCTTGGCAACTGCTGAAACTGGCAGCACAGCACAGCGATGCGAACGCTTTGGAAAGTGAGTGTCTGAAGCTGTTCATTGGGATCACGCAGGGTGAGTTGACCCCTTTTGCCTCCTGGTATCTGACCGGATCTTTAATGGAGGCCCCTTTGATTGAGCTGCGCAAAGACCTGGATCTGCTGGGCTTTGCCAGAGCAGAGCCCTACTGCGAGCCCGAGGATCATATCGCCGCGCTGTGTGAAGTGATGAGCCTGCTGATTCAACAGGGGGCCAGTCATGAGCGTCAGGCGGTGTTTTATCAACGCCATCTTGCCAGTTGGGGACAGACTTTTTTTACCGACCTGGTCAAAGCGCCCAGTGCGGTGTTTTACAACGCGGTGGCCCTGTTGGGTCAGGCTTTTTTCAAAACAGAAACGATCTACCTGCAGAAACAGCCGGATGCCGTTCAAAGCGTCCGTTTGAGTGGATAAAGGAGCGAAGTGATGCAAAACAACAAGAATGAGTCCGACGATACAACTCAAGTGGGACGACGCCAGTTCCTGAAAGGTGCAGTGGCGGTGTCGGCAGCAGCGGGTGTTGCTGCCGTCTCCGGCCAGACTCTGGCAGCAACGGAACCACTGGAACCCAAAGGCATGCCGGATACGGCTGAAGGCTACCATGAAACGGATCATATCCGGGCCTATTACGCCAGTTGTCGCTAACACTGGATTGAGAGGGAATCACGATGCGTTTAAATAAAAAATCCAG
Organism: Nitrincola salilacus; assembly: GCF_046271865.1. Taxonomy (NCBI): domain Bacteria; kingdom Pseudomonadati; phylum Pseudomonadota; class Gammaproteobacteria; order Oceanospirillales; family Oceanospirillaceae; genus Nitrincola; species Nitrincola salilacus. The sequence goes on along the minus strand of NZ_CP176580.1, from coordinate 3,045,545 downwards.
TGAACAGACACTGGCTCCGGGTCAGAACCGTTTCGGCATCAGTCGCCGCGGCTTTCTGAAAGGGACGACGCTGGCGGCAGGCGGTATCGCTGCGACCGGTATGCTGGGCCCGAATATGATTCGCAAGGCGGAAGCTCAGACACAGACAGTCGATCTGGCAACCGAGATCAAGCGCACTATCTGTACACACTGCTCTGTTGGCTGCGGTATTTATGCCCATGTGCAACAGGGTGTCTGGACCGAACAGGAAGCGGCGTTTGACCATCCGATCAACCGTGGTGCGCACTGTGCCAAAGGGGCTGCGGTTCGCTACCACGGTCATAGTACCCGACGTCTGAAATACCCGATGAAGCTTGAAGGCGGAGAGTGGAAACGTCTCTCCTGGGAGCAGGCGATCGATGAGATCGGCGACAAGATGCAGTCGATTCGTGATGAGTCTGGCCCGGATTCGATCTTCTGGCTCGGCTCAGCCAAGTTCAACAATGAGCAGGCCTATCTGTTCCGTAAAATGGGCTCACTCTGGGGTACCAATAACGTTGAGCACCAGGCGCGTATCTGCCACTCCACCACGGTAGCCGGTGTTGCCAACACCTGGGGCTACGGCGCCATGACCAACAGTTACAACGATATGCAGAACAGCCGCTCCATGCTGTTCATCGGCTCCAACGCTGCCGAAGCGCATCCGGTGTCGATGCAGCATGTTCTGATCGCCAAAGAGCGTAACCGTTGCAAGGTGATTGTGGCGGACCCTCGCTACACCCGTACCGCAGCTAAAGCGAATGAATATGTGCGCATCCGTCCCGGTTCTGATGTGGCGTTCATCTGGGGTCTGCTGTGGCATATCTTTGAAAACCGCTGGGAAGATCAGGAGTACATCAACCAGCGCGTCTATGGCATGGATGAGATCCGTGAAGAGGTGCGTCAGTTCCCACCTGAGGTAGTACAAGATATCACGGGCGTCAGTGGGGAACAGATGTACAAGGTGGCCAAACTGCTGTCGGATCATCGTCCCGGCTGTATCGTCTGGTGCATGGGCGGTACTCAGCACACCACCGGCAACAACAACACCCGTGCTTACTGCATTCTGGAGCTGGCGCTGGGTAATATCGGTAAAGAGGGCGGCGGTGCCAACATCTTCCGTGGCCACGACAACGTTCAGGGCGCCACCGATTTCGGTGTGCTGTCGGATTCACTGCCAGGCTACTACGGTCTGGCTGAAGGCTCATGGCGCCATTGGGCGGGTGTCTGGGGTCTGGATTTCGAATGGATACAGAACCGTTTCGACCAGAATGAGTACCGTGGTGGCAAACCGATGCACACCAACGGCATCACTGTTTCCCGTTGGGTTGATGGTGTGCTGGAAGATAAGGAGAAAATGGCGCAGAACGACAATCTCCGTGCCATGTTCTACTGGGGGCATGCCGTCAACTCGCAAACTCGCGGACCTGAAATGCGCGAGGCGATGAAAAAGCTCGACATGATGGTGATTGTCGATCCCTATCCGACCGTTGCCGCCGTCATGAATGACAGAACCGATGGCGTCTATCTGCTGCCGGCCTGCACTCAGTTTGAAACCTACGGTTCTGTGACCGCATCCAACCGCTCCATTCAGTGGCGCAGCAAGGTGATCGAACCGCACTTCGAGTCCAAGCCGGATCACACCATCATGTATCTGCTGGCGAAGAAGCTCGGCTATGCTGATGAACTGTTCAAGAACATTCAGATCAATGGTGATGAACCTCTGATCGAAGATATTGTGCGCGAATACAACAGTGGTATGTGGACCATCGGCTACACGGGTCAAAGCCCTGAGCGTCTCAAATATCATCAGGAAAACTGGCATGCGTTTGATTTTGTCAGCCTGAGAGCAGTGGGAACTGACGCCCATGGTGACTTCTATGGACTGCCCTGGCCCTGCTGGGGGACAGCTGAGATGAAGCATCCCGGCACGCATGTTCTCTATAACACCAGTCTGGCGGTCAAGGATGGCGGTCTGGGCTTTCGTGCCAACTTTGGTGTCGAGCGTGATGGCGTGACACTGCTGGCGGAAGGCTCCGCGCCGGTTGGCAACGAGATAGGTGACGGCCATCCGGAATTCACCGCAGATCTGCTGAAACAACTGGGTTGGTGGGATGACCTGACACCCGAGGAGCAGACCGCTGCCGAAGGGCGTAACTGGAAGACTGACCTGTCTGGCGGTATTCAGCGAGTGGCCATTGCTCATGGCTGTGCGCCTTTCGGTAATGGTAAGGCCAGAACCGTGGTCTGGACCTTCCCGGATGCGATACCCAAACACCGTGAGCCGCTCTACACCACACGGCGTGATCTGGTTGAAAAATATCCGACATGGGACGATTTCGAATCGCTCTATCGTATGCCGACTCTGTACAAATCGATTCAGGCGCGTGACACCAGTGCCGAATACCCGATCATTCTGACCTCCGGTCGACTGGTTGAGTACGAAGGGGGTGGTGATGAAACACGCTCCAACCCTTGGCTGGCGGAGCTGCAGCAGGAGATGTTTGTCGAGATCAACCCCTTCAATGCCAACACACTGCGCATTGCAGATGGTGACACAGTCTGGGTCTATGGGCCGGAAGGTGGCAAGGTCAGAGTCAAGGCGATGGTCACTAATCGTGTCGATCGCAACGTTGCCTTCATGCCTTTCCACTTCGGTGGCGAGTTCCAGGGTGAAGATCTGCGCAGTCGCTATCCCGCGGGCAGCGATCCCTACGTGCTGGGTGAATCGGTCAATACGGTCACAACCTATGGTTATGACCCGGTGACCATCATGCAGGAAACCAAATGTACGGTCTGCCGCATCGAGAAGGCGTGATAGGACATAAATGCGATACGCCCGTCCTGGCGGCGGGCGTTGCTGAGGAGAAGTTCCATGGCTCGAATGAAATTTTTGTGTGACTCAGAGCGCTGCATCGAGTGTGAAGGCTGTGTCACGGCGTGCAAAAACGCCAACGAAACCGAGTGGGGGATTCAACGTCGCCGTGTGGTGACGCTGGATGATGGCGAGATCGGCAAGGAGGTTTCGATCTCCGTAGCCTGCATGCACTGCTCGGATGCGCCGTGCATGTCCGTCTGCCCGACTGACTGCTTCTATCCGACCGAAGATGGCCTGATCCTGCACAACAAGGATGCCTGCATCGGTTGCGGTTATTGCCTCTATGCCTGTCCGTTCGGGGCACCGCAGTTCCCGAAACAGGGATCCTTCGGGGCGCGTGGCAAGATGGACAAGTGTACTTTTTGCGCGGGCGGCCCAGAAGCCGACCCTCAGGTGGAGCAGCAGAAATATGGTGCCAACCGCCTGCGCGAAGGTAAGTTGCCACTGTGTGCCGAGATGTGCTCAACCAAGGCACTGTTGGCGGGTGATGCGGCCGATGTGGCTGATATCTTCCGCGAGCGTGTGGTTTATCGTGGCCATCGCAACAGTGCCTGGGGTTCACTGGAGCAGGGGGCTCAGGAGACTGAACTGGCGGCTGCCAGGCAGGCGGATCTGGCCTATGATGCTACCCGTGGTGTTTAACTGCAGCATAGCGAGAGCTGATGATGAGAAAGCCATTGCCTGATCAACTCAGTGCCTGGCTGGTGTGGTTGCTGCTGGTGGGCTGCTTGATCAGCCTGCCAGTCGCTGCACAACAGGGAGCTGATGCACGCCGTGAGGCGATGCAGACCATGCCCGGCGTCACATCCGAATATTGGAGAGATGTCGTCTCGGGAAACAAAGGATCGACGCAGTCGCGAAGTCCTGGAGCAGATAGTCTGATCATGATTGAGGGTGAGCGCTGGCGTGAGTTGCGTAACACCTGGGTATCTCCGGGAGGAGCTATCGCACTGGGAGGGAGTCTGGCAGCGATAACCTTCTTCTATCTGTTGGTTGGTCGGATCAAACTGGTCAATCCCAGAACCGGTCGTGTGGTCGAGCGCTGGAGTCGTTGGGATAGAACGATCCACTGGTATACCGCCAGCCTGTTCATCATTCTGGCGCTGACCGGTCTGTCGATCCTCTATGCCAAGTGGTTCCTGATGCCTTTGCTGCCGGCCTCTGTCTGGGGTGGATTGATGCTGGCGGCCAAGAACATCCACAACTATCTGGGGCCTTTGTTTGCACTCGGTGTGTTGGCGATGATCGTGAAATGGATCCGACATAATCTCTTCAATCTGACAGACCTGAAATGGTTTCTCAAAGGCGGTGGATTGGTGGGTAAGGGGCACCCTTCTGCCGGTTTTCTGAATGGAGGAGAAAAAATCTGGTTCTGGATGATCGTTTTTGTCGGACTCACCGTAGTAGGTTCAGGACTGGTAGTAGATTTTCCAAATTTCGGCCAGAGCCGTGAAACCATGCAGATCAGCTTGCTGATTCATGCCGGTGCGTCATTGCTGCTGATGGCTGCTGCTTTCGGGCATATCTATATCGGTACTCTCGGCACTGAAGGGGCGCTTGAGGGGATGAAAACCGGTTATGTGGATGAAGCCTGGGCCAAGCAGCACCATGACCTGTGGTATGAGCAGGTCAAGGATCAGGCTGTGCCGGCTGAACAGGTATTGAGTCAATCCGAGCAGAGTGCTGCACCGACCCGACAGGCCGGTAGCAGCTGATCTAACTTTTCGTTCATTCTTTCCTTCCCTGGAAAGATGTTTTTGATGCCCCAGCCAATGGGGCTTTTTTTGGTTCATCGTACTTTACCTGTTTTACAGACTTATCACTCCATCACAGACCTTATCAACCAGTACCGGATCATGGCTGACCAGCAGCAGCGCGCAGTGGTATTCGCGTGCGACTTCGGCCAGCAGCTCGGTGATCGATTGGGTTGTGATCGGATCCAGTCGTGATGTCGGCTCGTCGGCAAACAGCATCACCGGATTGGGCAGCAGGGCTCTGAGCAGGGCGATGCGCTGCAACTCTCCGCCAGACACATTATCGCTGGTGCGTTGCAGTAGACCGGGATCCAACTGTAACCTTTCCAGCAGAGGCGGTATGCGCGACTCATCCAGCTTATGTAACCGGACCAGCTCCTTGAGCAGGGTTCCGAGCTTTACATTGGGTGCAAAGGCTGCGGGTGGATCCTGATAGAGCTTGAGCATCTGATGACGTGGAATCTTATGGCTGTAGCGAATCTGACCGGCATCCGGCCGGGTCAGGCCCAGCAGCAGGTCGCCCAGTGTACTCTTGCCGGCGCCACTGTCTCCGGTGATGCCGAGAATTTCACCGCGGTTGAGCGTTAAAGAGAGATCCTTGAACAGCTCGGCCCCGCCGCGACTGACGCTGATCTTTTCTGCACTGAGTATTCTGTCCGAATCACTGCCTTTGCGCCTGGCAGGCAGTGGTTTCCACTGTGTCGGTGCAGCGGCAATCAGCTGCTTGGCGTAGTCTGACTGCGGGTTGGCAAGAATATCCGGGGCTTTTCCTCGCTCCACCACTTGCCCCTTGCGCATCACGATCATATCGCCCCCGAGCTGGCGTGCCACCTCAACATCGTGGGTGATGGTCAACACGCTGCCCTGTTCCAGTCGCTGCTGTAACAGGCGCACGATATCGTCCCGGCGTCGGTAATCGAGCCCTTTTGTTGGCTCATCGGCAATCACGATACTGGCACCAGCGGCAGTGGCGGCAGCAAAGGCAAGTCTCTGTGCCATTCCACCAGACAGCTGTGTCGGAATCTTCTGTCCGGCTGCTGATAATCCCATCTGTTGTAACTGCTTGTCGGCGGCGACACCAGCGCTGGCGGTATCAACGCCATGTACCACCTCATGCACCTCTGCCACCTGCTGCCGGGTCTTCATGACCGGGTCCAGTGAGTGCCAGGGCTCCTGCGGCAGCATGGTGATGCTGCGCCCCCACAGGCGCTGCAGCGTTTTACGATCCATCTGCAACAGCTCCTGATCACCGAGGCGGATACTGCCTGTCACGCTCAGTCCGTCAGGTAATAAACCCATGATCGCCTGAGCGAGCAGGCTCTTGCCCGACCCGGTTTCACCCAGAATGGTCAGAGGCATTCTCGGTTTGAGTGTCATGGACAAGCTATCGACAATAACGACCTCGCCGGCATGAATGCGGAGGTCTTTGACTTGAATAGAGAGGTCTTTGACTTGAATAGAGAGTTCTTTACTTTGAATAGAGAGGTCTTTGATCTGGATAGCCTGATTCATGATGATTTTCCTGCCAGCAGATTAAATCCCAACACCAGCAGGAAGATGGCTGCCAGTGGTTGTGCGATCACCCAGGGGGCTTCGCTGTAGTAGGGCAACAGCTCCACGACCATCAGCCCCAGTTCTGCTACAGGTGGCTTGAGGCCGACATATACGAAACCGATGGATGCCAAGGCCAGTATCGAGTTGGCCGCACCGAATGCAGCAAGTGTCAGCACCGAGGGTTTGACGGCCGGCCAGATATGGCGTCTGAACAGATACACGCGACCAAACCCCAACAGCATGGATGACTGCAGCTGTGGGCCAGTGACAACCGTGAGGGTGACAGCGCGCACCACGCGATAATATTCGACCCAGAGCACCAGCGAGATCGCCAGATAAAGCATCAGGAAAGAGCCGGGGGCAATGGCCGCAAACAGCAGAATCAGGACCAGTCCGGGCAGTGCCAGCAGCGTATTGACCAGAAAGCCCAGGCTTCGATCGACCCAGCCACCACGCCATGCCGCCAGGACTCCCAGTAACGTACCGAGAGTTGCCGAAGTCAGCACGCAGATAAAGCTGAGAGTGAACGACAGGCGGATTGCTGAACCCATTCTGGCCAGCATGCTGCGTCCGTATTGATCAGTGCCGAACCATGCCTCCCAGTTGGGCGGGGTGAGGTACAGAGACAGATTCTGCTTTACGCTGCTGCCCTGATGAAACAGAGCTTCCAGCACGGCAAAGAGCAGCAGTGCCAACAGAACAAACGCACCAATACGCTGTGAGTGGCTGCTTTGCATAAGGGTTTTCTTCATTGCAGGCGTCCTCTTGGATCAGCCAGGTAACAGGCGACATCCACCAGCGCGTTCAGGATCACGAAGATCAGTCCCATCATCAGCGCAGTGCCCTGTATCATCGGGATATCCCGTGAGAAGATGGCGTGAGCCAGCCCGTGCCCGACTCCCGGCCAGGAGAATAACGACTCGATCATCACGATACCTTCTATCAGGCCAACCAACTGAATTCCCATGTAAGCAATGACTGGCACGGAGAGGTTGCGCAGGCCATGCCTCATGAAAGTATCCATGGCAGGGAGTCCCTTAACGCGCGAAAACAGGTAAAAGGGTGAGTTGACCACACGCTGAGTACTGTTGCGCACGACACGGTTGGAGACGGCAGCCAGACACAGTGCCAGTGCGAGCGATGGCAGTACCAGGTGGTACAGGCTGCCGAAGCCGGCAACCGGGAACCATTGCCAGTTGACCGAGAACAGCAGGATAAGGATCAGGCCAACCACAAAAACCGGTTGTGCGCGAAAGGCAGACGATATCACCATCACCAGTTTATCCAGCCGTCCTCCGGCCCTGAACCCGGTCAGGATACCCAGTGGCAATGCCAGCAGGGCCGCCACCGCAATTGCCGTGACTGCTAGAAGAAGTGAATGACCCAGTTGATGCTGGATCTCTGTTATTACCGGCGCGCCAGTGATCAGCGAGTTGCCCAGGTTGAGTTGCAGAAGATCCATCAGCCAATGCAGGTAGGCCTGCAGTGCAGGCTTTTCCAGTCCCAGTTCGGCACGCACCAGTTCGGCAGCACTGGCAGAGACATTATCCTGACCATAACGACCGGCGGCGATGCGGTAGGCCATATCTCCCGGCAGAGAACGCATCAGAATAAAGGTCAGCGTGCCGACCCCCCAGGCGACCATAAAGGCCTGAATCAAACGGCGCATCAGGCTATTCAACAACGTGTGCTTCATTTTGATGAAAGTTCCATTTCACTCAGAAAGTAGCTGCGCTCAAAGGGGTCAAAACGGAAGTTCTGAACACGCTGATTCACCGCTGTCTGCTGGGTATAGAAGGCGATGGGGATGAGTGGCAGTTCCTCGGCTATCTGTCGGGCTATCGACTGAGCTGTCTGACGGTAGATCTCGGCACTTGTTTCTGTTTTCAACTGCTCAATGGCGGTAGGCACGTAAGCGTTGGCCCAGTTCATGGCACCCCAGTCACCGCCTTGCTCGGAGCCGAAATCAGCGATCATCACACCCAGTGGATCCGCGATAAAGCCGTAGTTACGGGCAATCAAGGCCATCTCCAGTGAACCATCCTGATGGCCGGCTGGAATGGCGCTGGAATTGGTGATCGATACATTGACCTCAATACCTATCTCGGCAAGCTGCGCCTGAATCGCAGTTGCCACCACGGTCAGTTCCGGGCGGTCCGCGTAGGTGATCAGGGTCAGTGCAAAGCGTTCGTCATTGCGTGTCAGGACACCATCCGGGCCGGGAGTCCACGCCAGTGAGGCCAGCAGTTCAAGTGCCAGTTGCTGATCCTGAGTGGTCGCAGGCAGGTCGTCCAGATACCAGTCACCCAGAGAGGAGGGGACCAACTGGTTGGCTTCTGAGCCTGGCACCCTCAGAACAGCGCGGGCGATACCGCTTCTATCCAATGCCAGACTCAGGGCCTGACGTGCCTCTACCGGCTCCAGAAACGGATGGCCGCTGTTGATCTTGAGCAGAATCGTGCGTGGTATCAGATCAGAGTGGACTGCCACATGCTGTTCCCGATTGAGCATATTGAGGCTGGCCGGATCAAGGGTAAAGGCGATGTCAGCTTGCCCGCTTCTGGCCTGGAGCACACGGCTCTCACCTCTGTGACCGGTCAGATACTCGGCATGGCTGATGGCAGCTTTGCCACCCCAATATTGATCAAAACGGCTGACACCCAGCTTGTGTGGTGGCTGAAATGAGCTCAACTGATAGGGGCCGGTTCCCAGTAGCTGCTCCACCGAGCCATCTGCGAGGTAGGCTGCGGGGGAGAGTATGACATTAGCATAGTTGGCCAGTACGGCCGGGAGCAGGTTGTAAGGCTGCTGTAATCGTATAACCACTTGATCAGCATCAGTCTGTATCGATTCGATCGGCGCATTGCTCAATGGGCCATGCTTTTCCAGCGCGCGTGTCAGGCTATTCGCAACGCTGGCGGCATCCATCAGTTGGCCATCATGAAACAACACCTGCTCGCGCAGTTGAAAGCGCCACTCCAGCAGATCATCACTGATCTCCCAGGCAGTGGCCAAGCCTGCTTTCAGCGTGCCGTCCGCCTCAACATCCACCAGAGTCTCAACGATTTGCATGCGGGTATAGATGTAACCGCTCTGAGAGGGATCAAGATTGGTGAACTCAAAGGGGCCACTGATAGACAGGGTATCATTTGATGGCTGAGCCGGAAGCATTGCAGAAAACAGCAGGCAACTGGAGCAGGTCAGTGCCAGCAGCAGTTTTGAGCGGATCTTTTTCATAGATCTATTCCTTGTAGAAAGTTTTCCAGGCGGTGATGGTAAGAAGTTGCAGATGGGAGGGGATTATAAATGAGAACCATCCTTGCTTGTTATGTTATAACAAAATATTTTCGTATAAGTTAATTCAATACGGATGCTGCATCGCCTTATTAAAGGGTGTGAAACCCTGTAGCCCCGAACCGCATATCAGGTTATGCTTTTTGTCTGATATGCCTTTGGAGCCAACAAGATGAAAGAGTTTGACACTGACACCCGGACAGAGCTCGAAGCGGCGGCCTTTCGTCGTTTACTGCAGCATCTGGATGACAACAAGGATGTGCAGAATATCGATCTGATGGTGCTGGCCGATTTCTGCCGCAATTGTCTGGCCAAGTGGTTGGTTGCTGCGGCTGAAGAGCGTGGTCATACGCTGGATTATGAAGTGGCGCGTGAATATATCTATGGCATGCCCTACGGCGAGTGGAAAACGCTGTATCAGCAGCCCACGACACCGGAACAGATGGCAGCTTTCAACGCCAGAGAAGCACGTAAGAAGGCGGAAAAGTCATCATGAGTCAGGAGCAGATACCGCTGAATATTGCCGTATTGACGCTGTCGGATACCCGCACGCTGGAGCAGGACCGTTCGGGCGATACTCTGGTTCAATTGTTGGAGGCGGCCGGCCATACACTGGTGGCGCGTGAATTGATACCGGATGATGTGTATCGCATGCGGGCTGTTGTCAGTGGCTGGATCGCTGATCCTGACGTGCAGGTGGTGCTGACGACCGGGGGAACCGGCTATGCCGGGCGCGACTCCACGCCAGAAGCGATGCGGCCACTGTTTGATACCGAGATTGAGGGCTTCGGAGAGCTGTTCCGTCAGCTATCACATGCCGAGATCGGCTCTTCAACTGTGCAATCCCGAGCTCTGGCTGGACTTGCCAATCGGACTGCCATCTTCTGCCTGCCGGGATCAACCGGTGCCTGCAAAACAGGCTGGAGCAAGATTCTGGCTGAACAACTGGATAGCCGACACAAGCCCTGTAATTTTGTCGGCATACTGCTACACGGCAAACAACTGCATAGTTGAACAGTGAGATGATGTTGAAACCCGATCTGATACCGGTTGAAGAAGCGCTGAGTGCGATGCTGCAAGCGATAGCACCAGTGACAGAAAGTGAAGTGATCGCACTGGCAGATGCGCTGGGGCGTGTCCTGGTTGAACCGGCCGTGGCGCAGGTGGATGTGCCGCCGGCAGATAACAGCGCAATGGATGGTTATGCATTGAACCTGCAGGATTTGCCTGCAACTCTGCCGATCAGTCAACGTATTCCGGCAGGCCAGTCTCCGCTGTTTCTGACTCCCGGAACCTGTGCCCGAATCTTTACCGGCGCAGAAGTGCCACACGGCGCAAACTGCGTGGTGATGCAGGAGAAAGTGGTCCTGACGGATGATGGAGAGATCGCCTTTCCAGAAGATCTCGGGCTGGAACTGGGCGAGAATATTCGCCCACGAGGGCAGGATGTCCGCGTTGGTCAACAGATTGTGGAGGCGGGCCAGCGGCTCGATTATCGCCATCTAGGTTTACTGGCGAGTGTCGGTGTGGCACAGGTCAGGGTTTATCGACAGCTTACAGTCGCAATTCTCTGTACCGGTAGTGAACTGGTACAACCGGGTCAACCTCTGCAGCCCGGGCAGATCTATAATTCCAACCGCTTTCTGCTCAAAGGCTTCTTGCAGCAAAGGGACGTTCAGGTGATGGATCTGGGCTCGGTAGAAGACACTCTTGAAGCAACTCTGGAAGCACTCAAGCAGGCATCCGCCGCAGATCTGATCATCTCTACCGGTGGTGTTTCGGTAGGTGAGGAGGATCATATACGCCCTGCGATTGAGATCCTCGGCGAGATCAGCCTCTGGCGACTGGCGATCAAGCCGGGTAAACCCCTGGCTTTCGGTCAGGTGCAGGGTACGCCGTTTATCGGCCTGCCGGGCAACCCCGTATCCACTTTTGTCGGGCTGCAACTCTTTGTACAGCCTGTCCTGCGTAAGCGTGCGGGAGAAAGTGGTGCTTTGCAGCAGAGCCTGCTCAGTGGTGTGGCTGAGTTCAGTGCAAAAACACAGATTCGTCAGGAGTACCTGCGAGCCAAACGCACCTGGCGTGATGGCCGCTGGCATCTGGAGACCTACCCGAACCAGAACTCCGGTGTGCTGACCTCAGCCGTCTGGGCCGACTCGCTGGTGGTGATGCCGCCCAATACTCAGGTACAGCCGGGGGATGAGGTGAGTTTCTTTTGTTATGCTCTGGAGGGGTGAGCTGGCATACACTCACCCAAGACCTCCGGAATATACCGCGAGTCACGGATTCAGGTTCAAGTAAATTAAACGGGTGTATGAAGTAAGACTATTTATTTAGTTTATCTACGCGCTTCAGATGGGATAACTCGGAGTTTCAGATCCAAGTATATTCAAACATATGTTTGATTAAAATATATTCAAATTTCCTTATAAAAACGGCATAAATTTATTGCTTGACAGAATATAAAAGTGATTTATTATCCCAGTGCATTAAAGATGATAGAATTCATTCTCACTGAGATATCACCATGCAAGGAAGCTGCTTTGGCCCCGAAGCGCTGACGCTGATCGCGCGCTTTCATGGCGTAACCGCCGATGCCAATCAAATCCGCCATGAATCCGGCCTGGGCGAACAGCCTTTTTCAGATGCCGACCTTATTCGGGCTGCCCGGACGCTGGGTCTGAAGTCCCGTTCTGTCAAAGCCTCTGGCGATCGCCTTCAGCATCTTCCATTACCTGCCCTTGCCCGCCATCAGGATGGACACTTTGTGTTGCTGGCCCGTGTGGAGGGTGATTCTGCCCTGCTGCACGATGTCCGCAACGGTCGACCACTGAAGCTGTCACTGGCAGAGCTGGAACAGCATCTGACCGGTGAGCTGATATTGGTGACCCTGAAGGGACGTTTCACCCTCTTTGATACACAGCAGCGCTTCAGTCTGCGCTGGTTTATTCCGGTTATCATCAGGCATAAAAAGCTACTCAGCGAAGTGCTGATAGCCTCTTTGTTTATTCAGCTGTTCGCGCTGATCACCCCGCTGTTTTTTCAGGTCATGATCGATAAGGTGCTGGTGCATGAGGGGCGTACTACGCTGCATGTGCTCGCGATAGGTCTGCTGGCGGTGTCATTCTTTGATGTGATGCTGAATGGCTTGCGTACCTATGTCTTCTCGCACACCACCAGCCGTATTGATGTCGTGCTGGGATCTCAACTGTTCAACCACCTGCTGCATCTGCCGATCAGCTACTTCAAAGCACGGCGGGTCGGGGATACCGTGGCGCGTATTCGCGAACTGGATACTATTCGTGAATTTATCACGGGCTCCTCTGTCACGCTGGTTATCGATCTGCTGTTCACGGTCATCTTCTTTGCGGTGCTGTTTATCTACAACACCACGCTGGCACTCGTGGTGCTGGCCTCAGTGCCCTGCTATATCCTGTTATCCGTGGTTATCACCCCATCATTGCGCGCCCGCATAGAAGAGAAGTTCCGTCGCGGGGCAGAGAATCAGGCATTTATCGTCGAGTCCATCACCGGCATGGACACCCTGAAAAGCATGGCGGTAGAGCCGCAGATGCAGCGTCGTTGGGAGGACTATATTGCCGCCTATGTCACCGCGTCCTTCAAAGCGATGCATCTGGGTAATATTGCCGGTCAGGCCGCATCCTTTATCAATAAGGTCACGACAGTACTGATTCTGTGGATCGGCGCCGGGTTAGTGATGAATGGCGCGATGACTATCGGTATGCTCGTGGCCTTCAATATGATTGCTGGGCGTATCAGTGGCCCGATACTGCGTCTGGTGCAGCTGTGGCAGGATTTTCAGCAAGCGGGTATCTCCCTGCAGCGCCTGGGTGATGTGCTGAACTCACCGGCTGAACCCGGCCATGACCCCAACCGTGCCTCACTGCCGGATCTGAAAGGGGAGATCCGTTTTGATCATGTGAACTTCAGCTACCATCATGACCGCCCACCCGTCTTGCGCAGTGTGGACCTGACCGTGCGGGCCGGTGAAGTGATCGGTATTGTCGGCCGGTCAGGCTCCGGTAAGAGTACCCTGACCCGACTGGTCCAGCGCCTGTATGTGCCGGATGCCGGACGAGTGCTGGTGGATGGTGTCGATCTGGCACTGGTGGATCCCGCCTGGCTGAGGCGTCAGGTGGGGGTGGTGCTGCAGGACAGCTTCCTGTTCAACCGCTCCATCCGCGATAACATCGCGCTGGCCGATCCCGGTGCGCCAATGAATCGGGTCGTGGAAGCCGCTACCCAGGCGGGTGCCCATGATTTCATTCTGGAACTGCCACAAGGGTACGATACCGTCGTCGGCGAACAGGCCAGCCTGCTGTCGGGTGGACAGAAACAGCGCGTCGCCATCGCCAGAGCCCTGCTCAGCAATCCCCGCATTCTGATTCTGGATGAAGCCACGAGTGCACTGGATTATGAGTCCGAGGCGATCATTCAGCGCAACATGGCAGCCATCTGTGAGGGGCGAACCGTGCTGATCATTGCCCATCGTCTGTCAACGGTGCGCCATACGGATCGCATCGTCGTCATGGAGGCCGGGCGTATCGTCGAGTCAGGCCCACATGCTGAGCTACTGAAAGAGCAGGGGATCTATGCCCGTCTGCATAGCCTGCAAAGTGGCGAGGCGATGGCTGACTCAAGAACTGACTCAATCAATCATGGCCCCTCGCGCGAGGTGCAGTCATGACTCAATCCTCTGGTCAGCTTGTCAGCCTCAAGCCTCGTCGTGAAGAGCTCACCATCCGCCGCGAATTCATGCCGGTGGCGATGGAACTCGAAGCCACACCGGCCAGTCCTCTGGGGCGGTTCCTGCTCTGGTTCATCGTCAGCATGTTTGTCTTTGCCGTCGTTTGGGCCAGTATCGGTAAGGTGGATGTGATCGCAGTGGCAGAAGGACATATCCTGCCCAGTGGCAAGGCCCGCACCTTGCAGCCCTCCACGCTGGGAGTGGTGAGCACCATTCAGGTTCGCAATGGTGATCAGGTGGAACAGGGCCAGCCATTGATCGTGCTGGACAATGCCCTGACACGGGCGGAACTGATACGGCTGGAAGAGACCATCAGCAAGCGTGAGAAACGTCTGGCACGGCTGCAGGCCTACAGTGACTGGATAGACGCGCCTGCATCCGCAGACGAACAGACGGATAACCCTCTTCAGCAATTGCAGGACCCACTGCTGAAAAGCCAGGCCGAAGCCTTCCACAGTACCGAGCAGATGTTGCGCGAGCAGCAACGGGCCCGCGAAAGCGAGCGGGCCTATGCCCAGTCCGTGGTCAGTCGTTTGCAGCAGGTGCTGCCCCTGATAGAAGAGCGTGCCAATGCGGTGAAAAGTCTGCAGGACCAACGCATGGCCGCCCGCATGCAGTGGCTGGAACTGGAGCAGCATGCGATAGAGTTGCGGGGGCAATTGCAGGCTGAACATAACCGCGTGATTCAACTGCAGGCAGAAGTGCGGGAACTGGAACAGCGCCGTTTGCAACTGAGGCATGAAACGCTACGCGATACGCTGACCGAAATGGAAGTGTTGCAAAGCGAGCTGGCCGAGTTGGCGCAGGAGTGGGCCAAAGCGCAGGTACTGGAGCAACAGCAGGTGCTTATGTCTCCGGTACGTGGCACGGTGCACGAACTGCAGATCAACAACCCCGGAGCTGTCGTGCAACCGGCGCAGGTGCTGCTGGAGATCATACCCGATGACGAAGAGCTGCTGGTGGAAGCCTGGATCCTCAACCGTGATATCGGCTTTGTCCGCGAAGGACTGAGCGCCTCAGTGAAGGTGCATACCTTCCAGTTCACCAAATACGGCTCGGTGCCTGCCACCTTGATCAGTATTTCGCGCGATGCAGTGGTCGACGAACGCGAAGGTCCCCGCTATCTGGCAAGACTCAAACTGGAACGCGACTGGATGGATATTAATGGGCAGCGGATCAATCTGACACCCGGTATGACCGTGAGTACTGAAATCGCTACGGGACAAAGGCGATTGATAGAGTTTTTTGCAGCGCCGGTGTTATCGGCGCTGGATGAGGCGGGGCGGGAGCGGTGATGGTGAAATTGATAAATAAAGTTGGTGTTCTCATGCTATTAAAGCCTTTGGTTGTTATTTTTTCTTTATTGGTTGCTGTTGACTCATTTGCTATGAAATACCCATATTCAGATGTCGGAGTCAAGCTGGTAAAAGAAATTGATGATTTGCTGGTTGCTTATGAAATATGTAGTGATAGAAGTGACTGCAGAAGAAAAGAGTTTGTGTTTCGTGGCGGTGGTCCGCCGGAAAAAGTTGTTATAAGGGTTTTTAAAACTCATAAACTTAATGAAGGCATGATTGAAGAAATTATAAAGACTTGTATGCGTTCTTTTTATAGTAATGGAATGGAAATTACGGTTGAGGTGAAGTTCTATGTTGAAGAAAGAGCTGATGTTGTAAGGTTGATTTCGCGCGCTAAGCCGGTTATATATTTTTCTATGGAAAGGAGACGGTGATGTATACAGTGGAAATTTTTGTGGGTGTTTTTACTGATAATGTTAATGCCCATACTTGGATAGGTGTTACAGATTCTGATGGTAATACAGATTATTGGGGTTTTCACCCGGCTGATCCACTTCCATCAGGGTTGAATGGTGCTGGTGTTGTTAAAGACGATTATGGTTTAACTCATACTAATAGCAGTGGCCCACTTTCTATTACAAGTCAACAATATGATGCCTTGGTGGAGTATATTAATCGAACACGTGAGTTTCCTCCTCCGTACGCATTGATCTTCGGTTCAAACTGCACGCATTGGGCATTAGCGGGCCTTGCTGAAGCTGGAGTTATTCCACAAGTTATTGGGCCAGCTATGGAGCCTGATAATATTGTTGTGGATTTTTTACAAACGCTTATATTTAATCCAATATTGCAGAACATAGGGTTTAATATTTATCACTCAATAAATAGTATCAAGAATGTATTTAACAGTGCTCAACAGCAAGCCTCCCCCATCATCTTCGATCTCGACGGCAACGGCGTGAGTTATAACTGAATCTGGTGTTCGGAAGAGTTGAAAAAAAGCGGCGTATCTGGTTGATTTGTAATCGCCAAAAAACGAATCAACAGAAGAGATACACCGCCATGAACAAGAATACCCTTGTTGAGTTTGCCCGTCGAGATCAGACAAGAGATCCGTTATCTGATCTGTTGCGCCAAGGAGCGCGGGATCTGATCCATCAAGCGATTGAGGCAGAGCTAGCTGTCTTCATGGAGGCGTACCAGGATCGCCGATTGGATGATGGTAGAGCCTCCATCGTCCGTAATGGCTACTTGCCTGAGCGCGAGATCCAAACCGGCATTGGCCCGGTTACAGTGAAAGTGCCCAAGGTTCGCAGCAAGGATGGTGAAGCGGTGACCTTTCGGTCTGCACTGGTGCCGCCGTATGTTCGCAAGACCCGGAGTCTGGAGGCTGCCCTGCCTTGGTTGTACCTGAAAGGAATATCGACTGGTGAGATGGAGGAGGCGCTGTCAGCTCTGGTAGGGCCTGAAGCAAAGGGGCTATCTGCCAACACGGTGTCACGACTGAAGCGCCAGTGGGCCGATGAGTATGAGGCGTGGCGCAAGCGATCGCTGGATAAGGACCGCTGGGTCTACATCTGGGCTGATGGCATCTACAGTGGTCTGCGATCAGAGGAGAGTAAGCTATGCGCGCTGGTAGTGATGGGCGTCAATGAGCGTGGCGAGAAGCACTTCCTGGCCATTGAGGATGGTGCACGCGAGTCGACACTAAGCTGGAAAGCCGTGCTGGAAAGTCTCAAGGGACGCGGGATGAATGCACCCGAGTTGGCCGTAGGCGATGGCGCGATGGGGTTCTGGGCAGCGCTGGAGGACGTGTACCCATCGACACGTCAGCAGCGCTGCTGGGTGCACAAAACGGCCAATGTCTTGAATCGACTGCCGAAGTCAAGTCAGCCTAAAGCCAAGCAGGCGCTGCATGATATCTGGCAGGCTGAGACACGAGCCGATGCTGAAAAGGCGTTCGATACCTTCATCAGAACGTATCAGGCAAAGTACCCTAAGGTGGCTGAGTGTCTGCTAAAGGATCATGAAGAGCTGTTGAGCTTCTTCGACTTCCCGGCCCCGCACTGGCAAAGCATAAGGACGACGAACCCGATTGAGTCAACGTTCGGTACGATACGCCACCGGACCAAGCGCTCAAAAGGTTGCCTGTCGAGAGCGGGCATGCTGCATATGATGTTCAAGCTGGGCATGTGTGCTGAAGGAAAATGGAGAAAACTACGGGGCTTTGACTATCTTGCCAAAGTCATTACCGGAGTAAAGTTCAGGGATGGAGAAGAGGTGCCAACATCCGACCAGAGGAGCGCCGCTTGATCAGGCTGCTGAACACCAGATTTGACAATAACTCCAACGGCGTCACCACCACCGGTATCACTGAGGGTGTCTATTTCGATCACAACGGCGATGGCATTGCACAATTGACTGGTTGGGTTGATGCCAATGATGGGCTGTTGGTCTGGGATCGCAACAATAACGGGGTTATTGATAACGGCACCGAGTTGTTCGGCGACAACACCGCCATGCTTAACGGGCAAAATGCCGTGCATGGCTTTGCAGCGCTGGCTGAACATGACAGCAATGGTGACGGAGTCATTGATGCCAATGATGCGATCTGGTCAGAGTTGCGTATCTGGCGTGACCAGTCACAAGACGGCGTAACGCGTGAAGGTGAGTTGGTCACGCTGGATGCCTTGGGTATCACATCGATCAATCTTAGTTACACCGACTCAGATCATGTGGATCAGCACGGTAATGCACATAAGCAAGTTGGCAGCTTCACTTGGGCAGATGGAACCACTGGGACGGCCACTGATGTCTGGTTTGCAGTCGATCCCGCACTGACGCAGGAACAGGATCTGGTTGAGGTGCAGGACACAGTGGTTGAACTGCCGGATCTGCAAGGTTTCGGTAACGTCCGCAGCCTGCATCAGGCCATGGCCCGAGATGAAAACGGCGAGCTGCAGACGTTATTGACGCAGTTTACGACTGAAACGAATGCGAATGCCCGTAAAGGCTTGATGCAGCAGATCATCTATCATTGGGCTGGCAGTGCAGAGGTGTCTGCCGGTAGTCGAGGTGGCCTAGTTGATGCCAGAAAACTGGTGGTTATGTATACAATCTGGATGGCGCTGAACACTTTGGTGCTGATGTATTTTAAACATGCTGTAAGGAGATAGAGTATGAAAGCTCTATTGAGTATGATCTTAGTATGCTTGGCTTTACTACCTAGTGGCCTTGCATACTCGGACAATATGGTTTTTGATTGTCCGGATGATAAATTTAATCGAGTTGTGGTTGAACTGTATGAAAATATTAAGGATGACGATAAGTTTGATAGTGAGTCATTGTGTATACCGGATGGAGTTAATAAGAAGGCTTATCTTATTGAAAGGTTAATTGAGATAAAGTCTGTTGACATGCTATTTGATTTATATGAATCTGATTTTTTTTCTAATGTTATTGACTATAGAGGAAATTATATCAATTCTGATGCATGGATTGTTATGCGGCTGGCGCTTGATCTTAAATTTTCAACCTATAAGAAGATGTATCGTGATTATAATTATGATAAAGAAATAGTGTCACAAATTGTTAAATTTATAAATAATGGCGTGAACTTAAATCACATTTATTATGACTATAGTGCTCTAGGGTCTAATTATAAGTTGAATGGATTTTATTATGGTGGGTATGAGTATACTATAGATGAGATAGAGCGCCTTATAGGTGACCCTTATGGGGTTGTAGAGAATCATAAGAAGAGTTTATTTGAGCTTATAGTTGATGCTGTGTGCGATGATAATACGTTTAACAAGGCTATATTGGGTGTCGTGGAAAAGCTTCATGATATAGATCTTGATGTGTCATCTTTATCACGTTACTCCTTGGTTTATGATTCAAGCTTCTTTATGGGGGCGAACTATATAGCAAAATCCATGGGAGGGTTCTCATATTCAGAAGAATGCGTTAGATTTTTTTATGGAAAAATAATATAAGGGAGTTTTTATGGGTAACAGTACTGGAAGTGTTGGATCTTTAGGTAATCATTATTTAAACGGATTTATGGATTATGATGCAATGGGTAGCGCTTTTGCTGCCCATATGACCGGTTACAGCAAAACAGGGATCAATTGGATAGACCAGTTAAGGCCGGTTGGAGAAGCAGTATCTGAAATCAACTTTATTGGTGGATCTGGTTTTAGCCTGTCACCTACGGCATCAGGTAGCTTATCAGCCCTGCCTTCGTTGTATGATAATGTTGAAGGTAATATTGTTACAAATATCATGCTGGGGCAAATGCATAATGCAGCTACCACTGCGGTTGCTGCCGAAGAAAATTTTCGTCAAAAAAATGATTTGCCCCCTCTCACAGCTGAAGAAGCCAATGCCATCAAAGATCAGGTATGGGGAGAGTTTCAGAAAGGAGTTGAAGGATATGTCCAAAGGCACTGGCCTAAAGAAGAGAAGAGTGCTAGCCAGAGTCTATTTGAGCGTATTCAGCTTATCGAAGACAGCCTGAATCAGCTCCTTGAGTCATATGACAAACTTCTGGAGAGTATTGAAGCGGGTCATGAGCTTGGATTGGATTCGGATCATCTTGATAAGATGAAAACTGAAGCAGAGCTGTTTGGAAAGGATCTGGAAAAATATAGATTAGACCTGCAAGAGAAGATTTCAATATGGGAAAGCCATGCATGGAGTCTTTGGCAAGGTGAAATGCTCGCGCCTTTTATTGATCTGTTTGGAAATATTAAGACACAGTTTCTTCTTGCTGCTCAACAATCCTCCCCCATCATCCTCGACCTTGATGGCAACGGCGTCAGTACCACGGGTATCACTGAGGGTGTCTATTTCGATCACAACGGCGATGGTTTTGCACAACTGACAGGATGGGTTGATGCCAATGATGGGCTGCTGGTCTGGGATCGCAACAATAACGGTAGTATTGATAACGGCACTGAGTTATTTGGTGACAACACCGTCATGCTCAATGGACAGCGGGCGGTGAATGGCTTTGCCGCACTGGCTGAACATGACACCAATGGTGATGGAGTCATTGATGCCAACGATGCGATCTGGTCAGACCTGCGGATCTGGCGTGACCAGTCACAAGACGGCGTAACGCGTGAAGGTGAGTTGGTCACGCTGGATGCCTTGGGTATCACATCGATCAATCTTAGTTACACCGACTCAGAT
Source organism: Nitrincola salilacus (assembly GCF_046271865.1). Lineage (NCBI taxonomy): Bacteria > Pseudomonadati > Pseudomonadota > Gammaproteobacteria > Oceanospirillales > Oceanospirillaceae > Nitrincola > Nitrincola salilacus. The sequence continues at coordinate 3,024,785 of NZ_CP176580.1, read as the reverse complement.
CATGTGGATCAGCATGGTAATGCACATAAGCAAGTTGGCAGCTTCACTTGGGCAGATGGAACCACTGGGACGGCCACTGATGTCTGGTTTGCAGTCGATCCCGCACTGACGCAGGAACAGGATCTGGTTGAGGTGCAGGAGACAGTGGTGGAACTGCCGGATCTGCAAGGTTTCGGTAATGTTCGCAGCCTGCATCAAGCGATGACCCGTGATGAAAGTGGTGAGCTGCAGGCATTGTTGACACAGTTTGTGGCTGAAACGAATGCGAATGTTCGCAAAGGCTTGATGCAGCAGATCATCTATCATTGGGCTGGCAGTACAGAGGTGGCTACTGGTAGTCGGGGTGGTGAGATTGATGCCAGAAAACTGGTGGCTATGTATACAATCTGGATGGCGCTGAACACTTTGGTGCTGATGTATTTTAAACATGCTGTAAGGAGATAGAGTATGAAAGCTCTATTGAGTATGATCTTAGTATGCTTGGCTTTACTACCTAGTGGCCTTGCATACTCGGACAATATGGTTTTTGATTGTCCGGATGATAAATTTAATCGAGTTGTGGTTGAACTGTATGAAAATATTAAGGATGACGATAAATTTGACAGTGAGTCACTGTGCATACCGGATAGTGTCAATAAGATAAATTTTCTTGTCATTAGGCTGATTGAAATAAAATCCATAGATGCACTGTATGATTTATATCGCTCCGGATTTTTTCCAGATACGATTACCTATAGGGGTGAGGATTTTGCTTCTGGTGCGTACATAGTTATGCAGTTGATTATTAAATTTAATTCTGATCGATATAAAAGATTTTATCATGATTATGACTACAATAAAAATATCGCCTCATCGATTGTTGATTTTATAAATAGTGGGGTGGTTTTGAATTATGTTTATTATGATTTTGGTGTGTTGGGGCCTGGCTCTAAGTTGCTTGGATCTTATTCTGGTAAGTATGAATATACCATAGATGAAATAGAAAGGGTTATAGGTAGTCCGGATGAGGTTATGGAAAATTATAAGCAAGTTCTGTTTGAGCTTATGATTTCTTCAATATGCAATGATAATAAATTTAACGAAAGTATATTGGATGTTGTAAAAAATATCCAGCATATTGATATTGATACGTCACTTTTGTCGCGCTATTCTCTGGTATATGACTCAAGTTTCTTTATGGGGGCGAACTATATAGCTAGGTCTATGGGAGGTTTCTCGTATTCTGAGGAATGTGTCAGGTTGTTTTATGGAAAAATCAAATAAGGAGTTTTTTATGGATAGTAGTGCTGGAAGTGTTGGGTCTTTAAATAATCATTATTTAAACGGATTTATGGATTATGATGCAATGGGTAGCGCTTTTGCTGCCCATATGACCGGTTACAGCAAAACAGGGATCAATTGGATAGATCAGTTAAGGCCGGTTGGAGAAACAGTATCTGAAATCAACTTTGTTGGTGGACCAGGGTTTAGCCTGTCACCTACACAGTCAGGCAGCTTATCGGCCCTGCCTTCATTGTATAACAATGTTGAAGGCAATATTGTTACGAATATCATGCTGGGACAAATGCACACTGCGGCTGAGTCTGCTGTTAGAAGCGAACAAGATTATCGTTCTGATAATGATCTACCCTTATTAACAGCTGAAGAAGCCAATGCCATCAAAGATCAGGTATGGGGAGAGTTTCAGAAAGGAGTTGAAGGATATGTCCAAAGGCACTGGCCTAAAGAAGAGAAGAGTGCTAGCCAGAGTCTATTTGAGCGTATTCAGCTTATCGAAGACAGCCTGAATCAGCTCCTTGAGTCATATGACAAACTTCTGGAGAGTATTGAAGCGGGTCATGAGCTTGGATTGGATTCGGATCATCTTGATAAGATGAAAACTGAAGCAGAGCTGTTTGGAAAGGATCTGGAAAAATATAGATTAGACCTGCAAGAGAAGATTTCAATATGGGAAAGCCATGCATGGAGTCTTTGGCAAGGTGAAATGCTCGCGCCTTTTATTGATCTGTTTGGAAATATTAAGACACAGTTTCTTCTTGCTGCTCAGCAATCCTCCCCCATCATCCTCGACCTCGATGGCAACGGCGTCAGCACCACGGGTATCACTGAGGGTGTCTATTTCGATCACAATGGCGATGGCTTTGCACAATTGACTGGCTGGGTTGACGCCAGCGATGGGCTGCTGGTCTGGGATCGCAACAGTAACGGTGTTGTCGATAACGGCACTGAATTATTTGGTGACAACACCGTCATGCTCAATGGACAGCGGGCGGTGAATGGCTTTGCCGCACTGGCTGAACATGACACCAATGGTGATGGAGTCATTGATGCCAACGATGCGATCTGGTCAGACCTGCGGATCTGGCGTGACCAGTCACAAGACGGCGTAACGCGTGAAGGTGAGTTGGTCACGCTGGATGCCTTGGGTATCACATCGATCAATCTTAGTTACACCGACTCAGATCATGTGGATCAGCATGGTAATGCACATAAGCAAGTTGGCAGCTTCACTTGGGCAGATGGAACCACTGGGACGGCCACTGATGTCTGGTTTGCAGTCGATCCCGCACTGACGCAGGAACAGGATCTGGTTGAGGTGCAGGAGACAGTGGTGGAACTGCCGGATCTGCAAGGTTTCGGTAATGTTCGCAGCCTGCATCAGGCCATGGCCCGAGATGAAAGCGGGGATCTACAGGCGTTATTGACGCAGTTTGTGACTGAAACGGATGCGAATGTTCGCAAAGGCTTGATGCAGCAGATCATCTATCATTGGACTGGCAGTGCAGATGTGTCTGCTGGAAGTCGAGGCGGCCTGATTGATGCCAGAAAACTGGTGGCGTTGGAAGCATTTATGGGACAGTCGTTCCGTCAACATGGGTCGCCGAATCCCAGGCATCAGGCTGCAGGATTACTGGAACAGGCGTTTAGCCTGCTGGAAAAGACGGTATATGACTATCTGATGACCCAGACACACTTCAAGTCCTATTACGATGCAATCGATATTCGTTTTGATGAGAATGGGATAGCGTTTGACTTTTCTGAAGTGGAGGCAAAACTGGATGAGCTGCGTGAGTTGGATGGTCAGGCAGCGCTGGACACTCTTTCCGAGTTAATTACCTTCAGCAAAGGAAGTTTGAGCGCACTGGGCTGGTCTGGCACTGATAAGTTGATTAACTGGCTTAGAGAGGAGGGCTTGTCAGATCCGGATTTATCACATATCAGTAATCCTGATGTTTTGACTGGTTCGGGTGTGTTGCGCGGAACCAGCGCTAACAACATTATTATTGGTCGTGAAACTGATGACGACCTGCATGGTGAGGGTGGCGATAATATTCTGATGTCTGGAGGCGGTAATAATCGCTTTTATGGAGGCACTGGTAATAATCTCTTCGTGCTGGGCAGCGGTACGGACCAGGTCACGTCGGCGGGCACCGGCTCGAACGATATCTACCGCTTCGGTCGAGGTGATGGCAACAACATCATCCAGGATTACGGTGGCAACGACCGTATTGAGCTGGGTGAAGGGATCAGTGAAGAGCAGGTGACCCTGCGCCGGGTAACGGGTAATCGCTCGGGCCGGTACACTTCCTACCGCGATGATCTGCTGCTGACCCTGGACACAGGCGAGAGCCTGCTGATCAAGGATGTATTCAATTACCAGACCGGCTCGATCTACAGTGACCGGATCATCGAGACGATCCGCTTTGCAGATGGAACCGAGTGGGATGTGGCACGTATTCGTCAGGAACTGGTGCGGATCACCGAAGAGGGTGTGACGCTGCATGGCAGTAGCAGCAGCGACGTGATCGAGGCGATCGGCGGGAATAACGTGCTGTATGGCGGTGCGGGTGATGACACGCTGATCGGCGGTGAAGGTAACGACAAACTGTATGGTGAGTATGGCAGCAACACCCTGATTGCGGGTGGTGGTAATAACCAGCTGCATGGTGGTACAGGGCACAACACCTTTATCCTGGGCAGCGGCACGGACCTGGCCTATTCGACGGGCACCAGTTCAAACGATATCTACCGCTTCGGTCGCGGGAATGGTAGCAACACCCTCCGGGATTATGGTGGCAGTGATCGCATTGAACTGGGTGAAGGGATCAGTGAGGAGCAGGTGACCCTACGCCGGGTAACGGGTAATCGCTCGGGCCGGTACACTTCCTACCGCGATGATCTGCTGCTGACACTGGACACAGGCGAGAGCCTGCTGATCAAGGATGTATTCAATTACCAGACCGGCTCGATCTACAGTGACCGGATCATCGAGACGATCCGCTTTGCAGATGGAACCGAGTGGGATGTGGCACGTATTCGTCAGGAACTGGTGCGGATCACCGAAGAGGGTGTGACGCTGCATGGCAGTAGCAGCAGCGACGTGATCGAGGCGATCGGCGGGAATAACGTGCTGTATGGCGGTGCGGGTGATGACACGCTGATCGGTGGTGAAGGTAACGACAAACTGTATGGTGAGTATGGCAGCAACACCCTGATTGCGGGTGGTGGTAATAACCAGCTGCATGGTGGTACGGGACATAATACCTTCGTGCTGGGCAGCGGTACGGACCAGGTCACGTCGGCGGGCACCGGCTCGAACGATATCTACCGCTTCGGTCGAGGTGATGGCAACAACATCATCCAGGATTACGGTGGCAACGACCGTATTGAGCTGGGTGAAGGGATCAGTGAAGAGCAGGTGACCCTGCGCCGGGTAACGGGTAATCGCTCGGGCCGGTACACTTCCTACCGCGATGATCTGCTGCTGACCCTGGACACAGGCGAGAGCCTGCTGATCAAGGATGTATTCAATTACCAGACCGGCTCGATCTACAGTGACCGGATCATCGAGACGATCCGCTTTGCAGATGGAACCGAGTGGGATGTGGCACGTATTCGTCAGGAACTGGTGCGGATCACCGAAGAGGGTGTGACGCTGCATGGCAGTAGCAGCAGCGACGTGATCGAGGCGATCGGCGGGAATAACGTGCTGTATGGCGGTGCGGGTGATGACACGCTGATCGGCGGTGAAGGTAACGACAAACTGTATGGTGAGTATGGCAGCAACACCCTGATTGCGGGTGGTGGTAATAACCAGCTGCATGGTGGTACAGGGCACAACACCTTTATCCTGGGCAGCGGCACGGACCTGGCCTATTCGACGGGCACCAGTTCAAACGATATCTACCGCTTCGGTCGCGGGAATGGTAGCAACACCCTCCGGGATTATGGTGGCAGTGATCGCATTGAACTGGGTGAAGGGATCAGTGAGGAGCAGGTGACCCTACGCCGGGTAACGGGTAATCGCTCGGGCCGGTACACTTCCTACCGCGATGATCTGCTGCTGACACTGGACACAGGCGAGAGCCTGCTGATCAAGGATGTATTCAATTACCAGACCGGCTCGATCTACAGTGACCGGATCATCGAGACGATCCGCTTTGCAGATGGAACCGAGTGGGATGTGGCACGTATTCGTCAGGAACTGGTGCGGATCACCGAAGAGGGTGTGACGCTGCATGGCAGTAGCAGCAGCGACGTGATCGAGGCGATCGGCGGGAATAACGTGCTGTATGGCGGTGCGGGTGATGACACGCTGATCGGTGGTGAAGGTAACGACAAACTGTATGGTGAGTATGGCAGCAACACCCTGATTGCGGGTGGTGGTAATAACCAGCTGCATGGTGGTACAGGGCACAACACCTTTATCCTGGGCAGCGGCACGGACCTGGCCTATTCGACGGGCACCAGTTCAAACGATATCTACCGCTTCGGTCGCGGGAATGGTAGCAACACCCTCCGGGATTATGGTGGCAGTGATCGCATTGAACTGGGTGAAGGGATCAGTGAGGAGCAGGTGACCCTACGCCGGGTAACGGGTAATCGCTCGGGCCGGTACACTTCCTACCGCGATGATCTGCTGCTGACACTGGACACAGGCGAGAGCCTGCTGATCAAGGATGTATTCAATTACCAGACCGGCTCGATCTACAGTGACCGGATCATCGAGACGATCCGCTTTGCAGATGGAACCGAGTGGGATGTGGCACGTATTCGTCAGGAACTGGTGCGGATCACCGAAGAGGGTGTGACGCTGCATGGCAGTAGCAGCAGCGACGTGATCGAGGCGATCGGCGGGAATAACGTGCTGTATGGCGGTGCGGGTGATGACACGCTGATCGGTGGTGAAGGTAACGACAAACTGTATGGTGAGTATGGCAGCAACACCCTGATTGCGGGTGGTGGTAATAACCAGCTGCATGGTGGTACGGGACATAATACCTTCGTGCTGGGCAGCGGTACGGACCAAGCGACTTCAGCTGGCACCAGTTCAAACGATATCTACCGCTTCGGTCGCGGGAATGGTAGCAACACCCTCCGGGATTATGGTGGCAGTGATCGCATTGAACTGGGTGAAGGGATCAGTGAGGAGCAGGTGACCCTGCGCCGGGTAACGGGTAATCGCTCGGGCCGGTACACTTCCTACCGCGATGATCTGCTGCTGACACTGGACACAGGCGAGAGCCTGCTGATCAAGGATGTATTCAATTACCAGACCGGCTCGATCTACAGTGACCGGATCATCGAGACGATCCGCTTTGCAGATGGAACCGAGTGGGATGTGGCACGTATTCGTCAGGAACTGGTGCGGATCACCGAAGAGGGTGTGACGCTGCATGGCAGTAGCAGCAGCGACGTGATCGAGGCGATCGGCGGGAATAACGTGCTGTATGGCGGTGCGGGTGATGACACGCTGATCGGTGGTGAAGGTAACGACAAACTGTATGGTGAGTATGGCAGCAACACCCTGATTGCGGGTGGTGGTAATAACCAGCTGCATGGTGGTACGGGACATAATACCTTCGTGCTGGGCAGCGGTACGGACCAAGCGACTTCAGCTGGCACCAGTTCAAACGATATCTACCGCTTCGGTCGCGGGAATGGTAGCAACACCCTCCGGGATTATGGTGGCAGTGATCGCATTGAACTGGGTGAAGGGATCAGTGAGGAGCAGGTGACCCTGCGCCGGGTAACGGGTAATCGTTCGGGCCGGTACACTTCCTACCGCGATGATCTGCTGCTGACACTGGACACAGGCGAGATCCTGCTGATCAAGGATGTATTCAATTACCAGACCGGCTCGATCTACAGTGACCGGATCATCGAGACGATCCGCTTTGCAGATGGAACCGAGTGGGATGTGGCACGTATTCGTCAGGAACTGGTGCGGATCACCGAAGAGGGTGTGACGCTGCATGGCAGTAGCAGCAGCGACGTGATCGAGGCGATCGGCGGGAATAACGTGCTGTATGGCGGTGCGGGTGATGACACGCTGATCGGTGGTGAAGGTAACGACAAACTGTATGGTGAGTATGGCAGCAACACCCTGATTGCCGGTGGTGGTAATAACCAGCTGCATGGTGGTACGGGACATAATACCTTCGTGCTGGGCAGCGGTACGGACCAAGCGACTTCAGCTGGCACCAGTTCAAACGATATCTACCGCTTCGGTCGCGGGAATGGTAGCAACACCCTCCGGGATTATGGTGGCAATGATCGCATTGAACTGGGTGAAGGGATCAGTGAGGAGCAGGTGACCCTGCGCCGGGTAACGGGTAATCGTTCGGGCCGGTACACTTCCTACCGCGATGATCTGCTGCTGACACTGGACACGGGTGAGAGTCTGCTGATCAAGGATGTGTTCCATTACCAGACGGGTGCGATCTATGCCGATCGGATCATTGAGACGATCCGCTTTGCAGACGGCACGGAGTGGGGGCTGGAGCAGATCAAGGAAGAGCTGGTAAAAATCAAGACCCCCGCAGCCACAGTCACTGACAGCATCAACCCTGGTGATGATACCTATACTGCTGGGCTGAATACCAGCAATCTCTCAATTGACGATCATGGAGGAGAGGATACGCTTGAATTCAATGACAATATTGCCAGTGATGGACTCTGGTTCAGTCGCTCGGGAGCGGATCTTCTGGTGGATGTGCTGGCGTCCGATACCAGAATCACTATTCAAAACTGGTATAAGGATGAGCAATATCAGATTGAAGAGTTCAAAGCGGCTGATGGTAAGGTGCTGATGAACAATCAGGTGGAAGCGTTGGTGTCGGCCATGGCTGAATTCTCACCACCATCAGAACACTCCGCGACGATACCCGAAAGCTATCGGGACTCACTCTCCTCAGTTATCACGGCCAGTTGGCAGTAGTTGGAGCTCATTGAAGCGGGTATTGTTGTCTAATGGTTCCTTTATAGAGCGAACTGGCCATCAACACCCGCTTCAATCCTGCAAAGTACACCAGGCCTGCAAGCTGTACTATCCCATTTTCTTTACTGGACGTGGAGACGTGATTTGGGTCCGCAATGTTGATTAGGTGAGAAGAGCCAGCTACCCATTGAGCCGAATATTTGTCATAATCGGCTCATAATTTGATCTGATTAGGTGAGGTATTCGGCTCATGTACATCTGGGAACAACCCGACTGGCCACACTTTCTCTGGGATGAGGTAATTCTTAAACCTAAACTGGATACTGTACGACTGTTGCAGGGTCGGTTGTTGGGTCGTACAGAAGTCGTCCCTGAGCAGGCAGGACTGGACGTGGAGATGGATGCGCTGATCCAGAACGCAATCCGCACCAGTGAAATTGAGGGTGAGCACTTGGATGTGGGCTCTGTACGTTCGTCGGTTGCGCGTCACTTGGGTCTGGAGCGGGCTGGAGTATCGGGCAGAACCACGCCAGAGTCCGAGTCGTTGGTCAGATTGTTACTGGAATCTACGCACCAACCAGATGAGCCTCTGTCTTGCGAACAGCTTTGCCAGTGGCAATCCATGCTTTTCCCTCATGGCCCCGGTCTGTTGCTCAAAATCCGTGTTGGAGAGCTACGTGGCGAACAGCCCATGCAGGTGGTTTCCGGTCGATTGGATCGGCCCAAAGTGCACTTTGAGGCACCTCCCCGGCATGGCCTTGATAATGAGGTGAATGCGTTTATTGAGTGGTTCAATCATCCTCCTGCAGGGTTGGACTCGCTGCTTCGTGCCGGTATTGCCCATCTCTGGCTGATTACGCTGCACCCTTTTGATGACGGCAATGGCCGTGTTACTCGTGCTGTGACGGACCGGGCACTGGCACAGGCTGAACGGCAGTCTGTACGCTTTTACTCCTTGAGTGCTGCCATTATGGCTCGTCGCCATGCCTACTACGATCATCTTGAGCAGGTTCAGAGTGGCGGTCTGGATATTACTCGATGGCTTGCCTGGTTTCTGGATACATTGGAAGAGGCCTTGCAGGATGCACTGTTACGAGTGGCGCGGGTATTGGTCAAAGCACGGTTCTGGCAGCGCCACGCCACTACAGTACTGAACGAGCGGCAGATTAAAGCACTGAACCGGTTACTGGATACTGCTAGTGAGGTGTTTGAGCAGGGGATCAATGCCCGTAAGTATCAGTCTCTGGCCAAGGTCAGTAAGGCCACTGCGACAAGGGATCTGGCAGAGCTTTTGGACAAGGGTTGTTTGTGTAAACTGCCTGGAGGCGGGCGCAGTACTCGTTATGCTGTTGCGATTGAAAGCATGGAAAATGAGTAAGTGATGAAGGTACGAACTCAGGTACCATTATTATGGTGGCAGGGTGTCCTGACCTATATAATTGAAAGGCTGATAGGGAGTGGTTTTCATGGCAACAACAGCACAGATAAACAACAGAATGCTGACTTGGTCGCGTGAGCGCTCAGGGACTTCTGTGGCTGAGTTTGCTGCAAAATGCGGGATCAGTGCAGAGCGCCTTTATCTGTGGGAAGCTGGCAAGCAAGCACTGACGTTTAATCAGGCACAGAAATTTGCGGATAAGGCCCATGTTCCTTTTGGCTATCTTTTTCTCAGTCAACCACCAATTGATGTGCTGCCAATACCAGATCTCAGAACCGTCGGCAATCGCGGTGTGAATCGCCCCAGCGCCGAATTGCTTGACCTGCTCAAACTGACTTTGCAACGCCAACAGTGGTATAGGGAGTATCTGACTAATGAGCTGGCAGGCCCCTGTGTGGCTGTTGGACGTGTCAGGCCGCAAGCCGCTGTTCAAGATATTGTAATCGATATGAGACAGCTTCTGGATGTGCCAGCTCACCCTGAGCGTGGCACTTGGGATGATTATTATCGAGACTTGGTTGTGCGTATAGAAGCGGTTGGTGTGCTTGTCATGCGCGAGTCCAGCCTTGGTCACCCTACCAGACCGCTACTTGTTGAGGAGTTTCGTGGCTTCGCTATAGCAGATGAATTTGCTCCGACCATTTTCGTTAATCATGCTGATTCGCCGGGAGCCAGACTTTTTACACTTATCCATGAGCTTTGCCATATCTGGATGGGTATTTCCGGCATCTCTGATGGCAGTGAGTCCTCTGATCATGAAAGCGAGGTGAAGTGTAACGCTGTTGCCGCCGAATTTCTTGTCCCCGAAGCTGAGTTTCAACCCTTGTGGAATGACCTGGATGATTGGAGGGACAATCTTGCTCCTCTTGAAACACACTTTCACGTGAGCCAATGGGTACTTGCTCGCCGAGCGCTCACCCTCGGTTTGATCGATATAGATCAATACCGTCAGTTTATTTCAGAGCAAAAAACTCTTTGGGATGCTCGTGAAAAGAAAGGAAATGGGGGGCCAAATTATCACAGAACCAAAAATGCCCAAATCAGTAAACGCTTTTCCAAAGCAGTGCTATCTCAGGCTTTTAACGGGCAGATATTATTACGTGAGGCAGGGCAGTTATTAGGGATAAATCCTGCTAAGTTAAAAAAGTTTGCTGATGAGGTGCGCCTTTGAAGTATTTGTTGGATGCGAATACCTATATCCAGGCAAAGAACCAATACTACGGAATGGATTTTTGTCCAGGATACTGGGACTTGCTGGATGCCAAGTTTGATGCAGGCGAGGTTTGCAGCATTGAATTCATTGGTAAAGAACTCAAAGATGGCAATGACGATCTCGCAAAATGGGCGAAAGAGCGCACCGGCCACTTTATCAAACATCAAGATGAAGAGACCCAAGCAGCGTTTACCGAGATCGTCAACTTCGTTATGACTCAGGACTATGCTCCGGCTCAACGGGATGCTTTTCTGGCCAAGGGTGATCCATGGCTGATTGCAAAGGCAAAGACACTGGGGGCTACCTTGGTAACTCATGAGTCAACTGTTTCACCAGCGACTAAAAAAGTTAAAATTCCTAATGTCTGCCAGCAATTTGATGTTCGCTGTATCAGTAGGTTTGATCTCTTAAGCGAGCTCAAACCACGATTTGTTCTGGAATAACCGGATCATCATCCAATACCCTCCGAAGCTCATCACTCACATTTTCGCTCAAGCCACCCCCAGCCCTGCCAGCAACTGCTGCATGGTGGCTTCATCATCGTGGCGGATCAGCGCTTTTGCTCTGAGCAGCACGGTGAAGGTGCTGCCATGGCCCGGCGTGGATTTGACACGTAGATCGCCACCATAACGGCGGGTCAGGCTGCGACTGATCGACAATCCCAGGCCATTGCCGCCCTCGCGTGTGGTAAAGAAGGGATCGAAGATCTTGTCCAGCACCGCCTCGCTTATCCCCTGGCCACGATCCTCAACATGAATGCAGACACCCTCGGCACCATCCGGTGCATGCCAGGGGCGGGTGCGAACGAGGATGTTACCTTTGTTTTCCATGGCATTGGCGGCATTCAGCAGCAGATTGATCAACACCTGCTGTATCTGCTGGCGGTTACCTTCAACATCGCAGATCTCGGTAAAGTCTAACGTTATGCCGATCCCTTTCTTGTCCAGGGCATGTCGTACCAGGGCTTGAGTATCCTCAATGGTGCGGTTGATATCGATCACCTGCAGTTGATCAATCACCTGATCTGGGCGGCTGTATTGCAGCAGATTATTGATGATCGCCTGGATACGGTAAACCTGTTCGATAACGGTATCGATCTCCTCCTGCACATCGGCTGCATCTGGTCCGAGTTCCGCCTGGAGCAGGTCCATATGACCCAGAATCACGGCTGCTGGATTGTTGATCTCATGGGCGATGCCAGCGGTCAGCTCGCCCAGTACAGCCAGTTTCTCTTTGGTGAAAAGCTCTTCGCGGGTCGCTTTGAGCAGTTCAATATGCTCCACCAACTCCAGTGTCTTGCGTGTCAGGCTCAGCGTGCGTTCCTCGACCAGATGCTCCAGGCGCTCTGCGGACTGACGGATGGTGGTCTGGCGCGCATCCAGCTCATTCAGCATCGCATCGAAGTGGTGAGCGAGGTCGGCCATCTCATCCCCTGTGTCCAAACGTCCAATGCGTGCCTGATTATTTCCGGCTCGGACTTCCATGACAGACTGATGTATCCGCTTAACCGGGGCGAAGAGTTGGCTGGCACTACGCCAGACCAGTAAAGCGGAAATCAGCAAAATAATCGCCAGTATGGCGCCCAGTTCCAGAAGTGTGCGCAGGTAGGCGCGGATAAAGGGGCCTTCCGAAAAACCTGCATAGAGCACGCCGATCAACTGGTTGTGCAGATCATAGATCGGTTCATAGGCGCTGACATACCAGTCGCTGACAACAAAGGCGCGATCCAGCCACATCAACTCCTCGTCCAGCACTCGGTTGTATACCTCTTCGGATATGCGGGTACCGATGGCGCGCTCCTGCAGCGTGTCCGTCAATTGTGAACCGGGTGCCGGTACATTAGTCGTGATACGGATGTCATCCAGAAACAGGGTCACGGTTCCGATACCGCCTTCAGGCAGTGTGTCCGGGCCATAGACCAGTTCGCGGATGGTATCCACGAACTGCAGATTGTGATTCAGCATCACGCCGCCATCCAGTAGAAAAGCCGGTTCGCCATCGGCATCAAAAACAGGATAGAGGGTACGGACAAACATGGCTCGTGTTTCACGAGACTTATCAGATGGGCGAGCACGTGGTGTCGGAACAACCTGTATGGTGGCCAGCTCGGCCAGATCCGGATGAATATGCCGCATCTCTTCCAGTTCAATGACGGACAGCCCTTTGATACCTTTACCTTCCATAGCCTGAGCGATGAGTGGTGCAAGACTGGGTTCGTTCTGCCGTGCCTGCTCCAGTTGCTGCATATCCAGCAGGCGCAGAAAATCAAAATCATGGCGATCACGAATCTGGTTTACCAGTGCATTCAACAGGGAACGCTGATCATCTGTCATATTTCGATGGATATGCCAGGCGTTACTCAACTGTTGCAGCCGCTCAAGCTGCCGATCCTGCATCATCTGCAGGGTACTTCTGGCTACCGACAGGTCTGCCGCCACTTTCATGTAGAGTTGGCGATTGACATAGCTGCTGGTCCAGTAAGCGGTCAAACCGATCAAGGCCAGCAGCGTCAGCACTATGGGAATCAGCGTCAGCGTCAGCAGCTTACCCTTGACGGACTGATGAAGTGGCAGAGACATTTCAGCTCTGCTCGGTGGATTCAATCAGCGGCTCATCCTGCCAGGCGATCAGCTTGCGCTCCAGCGTCTTGCGGGCAATACCCAACTGACGGGCAGTGGCTGACTTGTTCCCTTCGCAGGCCTCCAGCACACGCAGAATATGACGTCGCTCCACCTCATCCAGAGGCCAGCAGCTTGGGTAGCCAGGCATTCGTCCGTTGAGGGCATCCTGGCCGCTCAGCTCATGCAGCGGCAAGTGTCCGAGCAGAATGCAGCGCTCGATGAAATTTTTCAACTCACGGATGTTGCCGGTCCAATGGTGAGACTGCATCGCCATCAGGTCTTCGTGCGAGAAGGGCACGGCAGGCAAGCCAAGCTCCTGCGAGAGTTTGCGCGAAAAATAGTGTGCGAGCTGTGGAATATCCTCAGCTCGTTCACGCAGGGGAGGCAGCGTCAGTGTCAGCACATTGAGGCGATAGAAGAGATCCTCACGAAAACGACTGGCCTGAACCTCATCGGCAAGCGAGCGGTTGGTGGCCGCGAGAATGCGCACATCAATGCGTATCTCCTGCTCACTTCCCACCGGTCTGACCGTTTTGGATTCCAGCGCGCGCAGCAGTTTGGCCTGCATGCTCAGGGGCAGTTCGCCTATCTCATCCAGAAACAGCGTGCCACCGCTGGCAAAGCTGAACAGCCCTTCACGAGCTCTGTCTGCACCGGTGAATGCACCCTTGGTGTGGCCGAACAGCTCTGCTTCCAATAACTCAGGTGCTATGGCGCCGCAATTGACCGGTACATACGGGCCATCCCGGCCGGACTGCTGATGCAGCGCTCTTGCAACCAACTCCTTGCCGGTACCGGATTCACCCTCGATCAATACGGCCGAAGGGGTAGGTGCAACTCGTTGAATCACTGCCTCGAGGCGTTTGATGCCGGGGCTGTCGCCGAGCATGGGGCTGTCGGTTTCTACCAGTTGAGTCATTTCACGGCGCAGCAGGAAATTCTCTCTGGCCAGTTGTCGCCTCTGCAGCACGCGTCTGACCGCATTCATCATCTGCTCAAGGCGAAAGGGCTTCAGAATGAAGTCGGCGGCACCAACGCGCAGTGCCTGTATGGCTGTATCCAGCTCTGCATAGGCGGTCATGAAGATCACATCACTGTGACGGTTGGGGTCTTCAAGGGCTTCATACCACTCGATGCCGGATCGGCCAGGCAGTTTGACATCCAGAATGATCAGGTCAAAATGGCAACGCTTGCGCAGCTCCTCGGCCAACTCAATACTGCCGGCCACCTCTACCAGACCAAAGTGCTTTTGCAGGGCTTTCTGCAAAAATGAGCGCATACCCGCTTCATCATCAACCACCAGAACGGATGCTGACCGACAAAGATTGAAATCCTGCAGAATTGACATGGGCAGACTCGATTATTGTTATGCTGTGAAAAATGGGACTTATTGTCTCTATTGGATATGTCGCTGGGTAATTCTGACCCATCTTTCCTTCCAGCGTCCAGTAAAATAGCTATCACTTTAGGCTAATATCCGGTGAAACGCCTGCACAGATCAAGGCCTTGGCGGACTGATGGAGATTAACTGGCCTTTAAATTGCTATCACATGTGAATATACCCAATCACACAGGAAAGAGATCACATCATGATGAAAAGAGTTGCCGTCACCAGACAGCTTGCTGGTTTGATGCTGCTGTTCATCTTGCTGAGTGTTGCGGTCACTGCTCAGGCTCGGGAGATGTTACGCCTGGCTACAACAACCAGTACATACAATTCAGGCCTGTTGGATTATCTGTTGCCGCACTTTGAGGCGGAGCATGATATCACCGTGCACGTGATATCAGTTGGCACGGGTAAGGCTCTCAGATTGGGACAGGATGGTGATGTTGATCTGGTCATGACACATGCTCCCGAGGCTGAAGCGCGTTTCGTCGCTGGTGGCTACGGTATTGAGCCTCGCTCGTTGATGTACAATGATTTTGTTATTGTTGGCCCACAGGCTGATCCGGCTGGGATCAGCAAGCAGGATTCGGTGGTTGAAGTGTTCCGTGCCATCGCTGCTGAGCGGGCCATATTTGTATCCAGAGGTGATGAGTCAGGTACGCACATCAAAGAGCTTGAGCTCTGGCAACAGGCAGCTGTCGAACTTCCATTTGCAGGATATCGTGCAGTTGGTCAGGGCATGGGGCAGGTATTGTCGATTGCCGATGAGATGGAAGGTTATACGCTGACCGACCGCGGCACCTGGCTGGCAATGCGCGCCAGACTGGATGCATCGCTGCTGTTTCAGGGGGATGAGCTACTGTTCAATCCCTATCAGGTGATTCTGGTGAATCCCGCGCGTCATCTGGATGTAAATCATGCCATGGCTCGAAAACTGTCGGACTGGCTTGTGTCTGAAGAGGGTCAGGCACTGATAAACAGCTTCAAGGTTGAAGGAGAGCAACTATTTTTTGCCAATCAACAGCCATGAACTCTATGATCCCCATAGATTTTTCAGGTACCCATTCATAAGTCGTCATCTGAGATAAGCAGTCGTTAATGGATTCTTTGATACAGGCAACATGTGCAGCTCTTAAGCTTCTGTTTTCTGGAGATGCAGTTCTCTGGGAGATCATCATGGTCTCCTTTCGTGTATCGCTGACGGCGCTGTTCATCTCCCTGCCAGTGGCATTGCTGGCAGGGTTTGCGTTGAGCTTCTGGCGTTTTCCCGGCCACTGGATCGTGGTCACGCTGAACAATACCCTGCTGGCAATCCCTACGGTGGTGATCGGATTGATACTGGTGCTGCTGTTATCGCGCAGCGGGCCGTTTGGTGATCTGAGGCTGCTGTTCACTCAGCCCGCCATGATCATCGGACAGATACTGATCTGTTTTCCGCTGCTGGTCGCCATGCTGCATGCTGCCTACCAGGGCGTGTCGCGCCATGCCTGGGAAACAGCCCGCTCACTCGGGTGCTCGCGCCTGTATACCCTGTGGCTGATCACTCTTGAGGTGCGTTTTGCGGTACTGGCCGCGGTGGTGATGGCCTTTGGCCGCATTGTGGCCGAAGTGGGGTGCGCCATGATGGTCGGTGGAAATATCGCCGGTTACACACGCACCATCACCACCTCAATCGCACTGGAAACCACTAAAGGTGAATATGTCCAGGGCATTGCACTGGGTATTGTCCTTTTGACGCTGGCGCTGGTATTGAATGTGATCGTGGGCGTCAGTCGTGGCCGCAGTATTCAGAGTGTCACGCAATGAGGCAGTTTTCATGAGTCATCTGCTGGAGGCCTGGAAGCTCGAACAACAGTTCGATGGTAAACGCTTGTGGCAGATTGAGCAGCTTACCTGGCTGCAGGGGGAGTCTATCCACCTGGTTGGGGTTAACGGCAGTGGCAAGACTACCCTGATGAAGGTACTCTCGGGGCTGATTCAGCCCACACACGGAAAATTGTTGCTGGATAACCGACAACTGAAAGCCGGTACCTGTTGTTATCTGCATCAGCATCCCTATATGTTTGATAAGCGGGTTGAGGATAATCTGCGCCTGGTTGCCATTAAGGGTGTCAGTCGTCAGGCACGCGAAGAGCGGATCAAAGAGGCGCTGAACTGGGCGGGTCTTGAGCACAAGGCGCATCAGCAGGCGAGAACGCTGTCAGGAGGTGAGCGGCAGCGGCTGGCGATGGCGAGAGCCTGGCTATTGCGGCCAGCCTTCTGGTTACTGGATGAGCCGGCTGCTAATCTGGATACCGATGCAGTGGAACAGTTGGTGACACTGATTCGCAGCCTGCAGGAGCAGGGGGCCGGTATACTGCTGAGCTCGCATCAGACAACAGCACTCAGTGCAATCTGCGAGCAGCGCTGGGTACTGAGTAATGGACAATTGCTGCATTACTGAAACTCAGAGGGAACTATGACATCGGCAAAAGAAAAAATAACGGCAGTTGTGCTCGCTGGCGGCAGAGGTCAGCGAATGGGTGGGGAAGATAAAGGTTGGGTGCTCTATCAGGAAAAACCCTTGATCGAGCATATTATTGAGCGGCTGTCGCCTCAGGTGGGTGAGCTGATCATCAATGCTAATCGTAATATTGATCGCTACTCATCACTGGGATATTCAGTGTTCAAGGATCTGGATGAAGGTTTTCAGGGGCCGTTGATGGGGATCGCTACCGGGCTGACGCATGCCACCGGAGATTGGGTTGTATTCGTGCCCTGTGATGGCCCTTTCATACCGCTGGATCTGATTGCCAAGCTCAGTGCCGAAGCGATTCGAAGTGAACAACCGATCGTAGTGGCCAGTGATGGTGAGTGGTTGCAGCCAATGGTGGTGATGATGCGACGCACAGTGTTACCTGAGCTGATGAAAGCTCTGGCAGCGAACGAGCGCAAACCGGATCGCTGGTATGCTTCGGTGGGGATGTCGGAGGTCATTTTTCCGCCGGAAGCGCTGCATAACTTCAATCGTCCGGAAGATATCAAGTGAAAGTGCGACAGAGTTGGATGGCTGATGAACGAAAATAAAGCGCTGCCCCTGATCGGTTTTGCTGCTTGGAGTGGCACCGGCAAGACAACCTTGCTCAAAGCCCTGTTGCCCAGATTGAAGCAGCGCGGCATTCGAGTCGGCTGTATCAAGCATGCGCATCATGAGTTTGATGTCGATAAACCCGGCAAAGACAGCTATGAAATTCGACACGCTGGTGCCAGTCAGATGCTTATCGCATCGCAAAAGCGCTGGGCCTTGATGGTGGAGGATATGCGTGAGACAGACCCCTCTCTGCAGGATCTGCTGCAGCATCTGGATCACAGGAACCTGGATCTGATACTGGTTGAAGGGTTCAAGGCAGAGGCTTACCCGAAAATTGAGTTGTACCGTGCTGATGTCGGTAAAACCTGGCGTTACCATGAAGATGAACATATCGTGGCAGTGGCCTGTGATGAGCCGGATCAGATACCAGCCGATTGCACACTGCCCAGATTGAACCTGAACGACCTGGATGAGATCGAAACCTTTGTACTGAGTTATTGTGGTTTGATTATCCAACCCCAGAATCAGAACCAGACTGAACAGTAGAAGAGGTACTGAATGACTGAAATTGCTGCCCCTTCCTGTTTCGACTATATCACCCCGGGTAATCGCCATCTCACGCTGGAGGAGGGGGTTGAGCTGATTCTTTCTGCGGTGACAGCCAGGCCAGCGATTGAATCGATTGAGTTGCAGCAGGCCTCAGGGCGCCTACTGGTAAGTGATATTGTGGCACCCATGAATGTGCCGCAGCGAATCAATTCAGCGATGGATGGTTTTGCGTTGAAGGGTGCAGAGCTGAAAACCCTTGATCAGTGGCAGGTACTGGGTGAGCAACTGGCGGGGCAGGATCACTCATTTCAGGCAGAGGCCGGTCAGGCGGTGCGGATTACTACCGGTGCGCCGATGCCGAGTGGCACTGATACGGTTGTCATGAAAGAGATGACACAGCAGCAGGGTAATCTGCTGCAGATTAAAGATGCGGATCGTATCAAGATCGGGTCCAATGTTCGTCGGGCCGGTGAAGATATCCGACAGGGCAGTAGCGTATTGAAGGCAGGCCAGTCCCTGGGGCCGGTTGAGATAGGATTGCTGGCATCACTGGGATTTGCTCGGATAGAGGTGTTCAATAGAGTGTCAGTGGCGATCTTCTCGACCGGTGATGAGGTCACACTACCCGGCCAACCTCTCGGGAGTAGTGGTATTTACGATACCAATCGCTTCACTCTGCATGCACTGTTGCAGGCACTCGGTTGTGACGTACAGGATCTGGGTATTATACCGGATGATCCTGATGCGGTTTACGAGGCACTGGATAGCATTCGGGGAAAAGTAGATCTGGTGGTCACATCTGGTGGTGTTTCTGTGGGTGAAGCGGATTTCATCAAACAGGCACTTGCCAGTCTGGGGTCGACAGGTTTCTGGCAACTGGCTATCAGGCCGGGGCGCCCTCTGGCGTTCGGGCAATTGGGCCAGGATGAAGATGAGCGGCGCAGTCTGTTCATGGGGTTGCCGGGTAATCCCGTGGCCGTCATGGTAACCGCCATGCTGCTGGTACAACCCCTGATTCGCCGACTTCAAGGGCAGACAGGTTGGAGTCCGACTATCCTTAAGGCTGTCTCTGATGAGAAAATGGTCAGTAGAAGAGGGCGCAGTGACTTTCATCGTGGTGTCTTTTACAACGATGAGCAGGGATTACTGAGAGTCAGAACAACCGGCTCGCAGGGGTCAGGTATTCTGACCTCCATGCAGCGAGGGAACTGTCTGATCAGAATAGCGGATGATCAGGCAGAGATTGAACCTGGAGCGGTTGCCGAGATCTATCCATTTTACAGCTGGCTTCCCGGTTTTACCGGAGCCTGAAAATAAGGTTCTGATATGAATAAGCTGACACATCTGGATGCCCGCGGGCAGGCAAGGATGGTTGATGTTTCCGAGAAAAAGGTGACAGCCCGCACCGCGACAGCCTCTGCGCGAGTGCGTATGAGTGCTGCAACATTGCAGCATATCGTGGAGGGGACTCACGCCAAGGGCGATGTGCTGGCCACGGCTCGCATAGCCGGAATTCAGGCGGCCAAGCGCACACCGGATCTGATTCCGCTGTGTCATCCCCTGATGCTGAGCAAGGTCACTGTTGATCTGATCCCGGATGCATCGTTACCGGGCGTATTGGTCGAAGCAACCTGCAAACTGGCCGGTCAGACAGGCGTGGAGATGGAAGCCCTGACTGCGGCATCTGTTGCGGCTCTGACGCTCTATGACATGTGCAAGGCCGTCGATAAGGGTATGGTGATAGAAGATATCAAGGTGCTGGAAAAGACCGGAGGCAAATCGGGTGACTGGACCTATGAATCGCTGCAGCATGCTGACTCGAATCCAGTAGTAGAGGCCCAGACGGCGGCAGGATCTCAGTTACAGGTGCGCTTCTTTGCCGAGCTGCGTGAAGCTCTGTCGGTTGATGAACTGGCGGTTGAGTTGGGTGAAGGGGAGGAGACAACGGTTGCTGTCCTGATCGCGCAAATCAAGGCAAAAGGTGAGCCCTGGGCAACGGTCCTGAATCGGCCTAATTTACTGGTTGCAGTAAACCGCGAAATGAGTCATCCTGACTCTGTGGTCAGGTTTGGTGATGAGGTAGCTTTCTTTCCTCCCGTCACAGGTGGTTGATGATGAATCAAGTGCGTGTACAGACAGAAAACTTTGATCTGGGGAAGGAGGTCGATAGCCTGACGGCTGGACGAACCGATATCGGTGCCGTCACCAGTTTTGTCGGCTATGTGCGAGACTTCAATGAGCGGCCAGAAGTAGAAGCGCTGACGCTGGAGCATTACCCGGGCATGACTGAAGCGCAACTGCTGCAGATCGCAGACGAGGCGGATCAGCGCTGGCCACTCCAGGGTATGAGAATTGTACATCGTGTCGGCCGGTTGGAGCCGGGCGATCAGATCGTGTTGGTGGTGGTGGCCTCCGCACACAGACAGGCAGCATTTGAAGCATGTCACTTCGTTATGGACTATCTTAAAACGCGTGCACCCTTCTGGAAAAAGGAGCACACGGCAAGCGGTGACTACTGGGTCAGCGCACGCGACAGTGACAGCGATGCAGCCAGGCGTTGGGAGAAAAAATAAGCATGAACTCACTCATCACACCCGCAACACAGCTGGTTGACCGTTTCGGTCGACAGGTCAGGTATGTGCGCCTGTCCGTTACGGACCGTTGTGACTTCCGTTGCGTCTACTGCATGAGTGAAAAAATGACCTTTCTGCCCAGAGATCAAATACTGACTCTGGAGGAGATAGGGCGCATTGCGCACGTCTTCACTGAACTGGGGGTCGAGAAGATCCGACTTACCGGGGGGGAGCCACTGGTCCGACGAGGTGTACTGGAGCTGGTGGACTATATCGGCTCGCTGGGCCTCAAAGATTTCGCCATGACCACCAATGGCAGTCAGTTACCCCACATGGCAAAAGCCCTGAAAGCAGCAGGTCTGAAGCGGCTCAATGTCAGTCTGGACTCTCTTGATGCGGATAAATTCAGACGTATCACCCGTATCGGTGATCTCACTAAAGTGCTTGAAGGCATAGACGCCGCACGCGAGGCAGGTTTTGAGCGGATCAAGCTCAATGCCGTCGTCATGCGGGGGCGTAATGATGATGAAGTGCTGGATCTGGTGGAGCTGGCGCGAGCGCGCAATCTGGATATCAGCTTTATCGAAGAGATGCCACTGGGGCACATCTCGGATCATACCCGTGACGAAACCTACTGCTCCAGTGATGATGTGCGTGACATCATCGAAACCCGCTATTCGCTGACTCCCACCTCAACGCAGACAGCTGGCCCTTCGCGTTATTATGCGATGACCGACAGTGACAGTCAGATAGGCTTTATTTCACCTCACAGCCATAACTTCTGTGGTGACTGTAACCGGGTGCGTGTCACGGTAGAGGGCAGGCTGCTGCTCTGTCTCGGTAATGAGCACTCGGTTGATCTGAAAGAGGTCCTGAGGCAATACCCAAAAGATAATGAACCTCTTCGCCAGACCATCATCGATGCGATGGATCTGAAACCCGAGAAACACCACTTCACCACCGATGGTGATGTGCAGATCGTACGCTTCATGAATACAACGGGTGGATAATCCGCTGGCAGTCACTATGATGGGGAACAGCCCTCGATCTGCCAGGAAGGGTGTCTCTTCATAACCAGGTATGGGTGTTCTGCAATATCATGAAAGTGCTTTTACCTTCTGTTTCAATCCGCTGGACTCTTCATCTGACACTGCTGGTGTTACTGAGCCTTAGCCTGCCGTTCGGCTTTGCTCAGACAGATCCTGTTCGCCAGTTTGAGCCAGATGCCCGAGAGTTGTTACAGCAAAGGGTCTCGGAGCTGACAGCTAAGCATCAGGAATTGACAGAGCGTCTGCAAGAGGTTAGAGCTCAGCAGCACCGGTTGAGCACCAGTGAAGAAACCCTCAACGAATACCTTTCCGCCTTGCAGGGCAGTTTTTTGATCTACCGTGTGCTGCAGGAGCAGCGCCTCGGACTGCCTCAGCCGATCAGGGATCCTGAGTTATCTGATTTTATTGCAGGGCTGCGACTGCAGCAATTTGAAGTGGCACAGCAGCGGCGCACCAATCGTGAATCTCGTACCCGCGACTCTGCTGAGCTTTTGCAGTTGCAAGAGGTCATCGACCGAACGCTGAGCACCTCCGTTGAGTTGCAGCAGGAACAGCGCGACCTGATCATCTCCAGTGAGCGCGTACGCATGCGGCTGGATGAAAGCCTGTTCTGGATTCCCAGCAATCGACCATTGAATCTGAGCTGGTTTCTCTTACTTCCCAAGAGCGCTGCTATACAGGTCAAAGAGTTGGTGACACAGATCAGTGTCCGGCCTGACTTGAAGCATCCCCTGGAGCAGGTGGCTGGAGCCACGCTGTTATTGTTGTTGGCATTTTTCTGCTGGTTCGGGCGGGAACGATTGCGTTACCGTATCTCAGAGATAGATCAGCTGTTCAGGAACTATACCCAACAACGCTATTACAGCTTTATTGCCATAGCAGAGGCAGTCCCGCTCCCGCCACCGAACCCCTGGTTGACCCCTCAGGCGCTTATGGCTGTTGCTGCCCGCGTGCTGCCGGGACCACTGCTGCTCAGTGCCGCCGGGGTGTTGATGTTTCAATCGGCAGATTCGGGTGTGCCGGGGCTGGGGCAAGGCTTGATCGCCATAGCCTTGAGCTGGTTTGTGGTGCGCTTTATGGGTCAGATAGTGGGAGGCAGTCGCATTGCAGAACATCACTTCGGATGGTCTGATCAGCAAAGGCGAGAATTGATCTGGTTTTTGAAGAAGTTCATCTGGGTTTTGTTGCCCACCAGCTTTGTTCTGGCACTCGCCGAACAGCAAACCCTGTCGCTGAACCGGGATGTGATCGGTATGCTGGTGTTGATCGTCAGTTTTACGACCATCTCGTGGCTGTTCTTCCGTCTGCTAAGACGCTTGCCCCTGATCTATAACTCACAGGGCATCCACTGGCTGGTGATGATTGTGCTGGTGCTGCTGCCACTGGCGCTGGTGATAATGACGCTGATGGGCTACTACTATACCAGCCTTAAGCTGACTGGACGCGTGCTGGCAACCTTCTATCTCTTGACTGGCTGGGTGATTGCCGAGGCTGTAATCATGCGGGGCATAGAGTTAGGCACGGAGCGATTGCGCCATCAAAGCATGATGAAGGCGCGTGAGATGGCCCAGAAACAGGCTGCTGCCAGTGAGGGTGAGAGTAACAACGATCCTGATTTGGAAGCGCTTCCACATCTGGATATTGAGCAGGTACGCAATCAGACATTACGCCTGGGACGATTTGCGCTGCTGTTGGCGTTCGGAGTTGTCACTTATTCAGTCTGGTACGATCTGCTGAGCACTTTCCATTATCTTGATAATATGGTGCTGTGGGAATATGGCAGTAGCGATTCTCCCTTGCCGATCAGCCTGAGTGATTTTCTGACCTTTCTGTTCATCATTGGTTTTACCATTTTTCTGGCCGGTAACCTTCCGGGATTGCTTGAGATGCTTATTCTGTCGCGGCTCAACCTGCAGCAAGGAAGTGCCTATGCGATCACAACGCTGATGAACTACACCATCACAGCGATCGGGCTGGTGTTTGCACTTTCGTCGCTTGGGGTCAGTTGGGATAAGCTGCAGTGGCTGGTGGCGGCGCTCAGTGTGGGGTTGGGTTTCGGTTTGCAGGAGATCTTTGCCAATTTTGTATCAGGCCTGATTATCCTTTTCGAGCGTCCTATCAGAATCGGTGATGTGGTCACACTGGATAATTTCTCGGGGCGTGTACGACAGATTCGTATCCGAGCCACCACCATCACAGACTTTGACCGCAAGGATATCATTGTTCCCAACAAGACGTTTGTCACTGGGCAATTGATCAACTGGTCATTGACCGACACGGTGACACGTGTTGTGGTCAAAGTTGGTGTTGCCTACGGTTCTGACCTTGAGCGCACCCGTGAGATACTGCTTGAAGCGGCGCGGATCAATGATCGCGTGCTGAGTGATCCGGAACCTCAGGTGCTGTTTCTGAGCTTTGGTGACAGCACATTGGATCATGAGCTGCGTATTCACGTGAAGGAGCTATATGATCGCAACCCGGCGATTGATGAGATCAACCGATATATCGATAGTGAGTTCAATAAGGCTGGAATCGAGATCTCCTTCAAGCAGTTGGATATCCATCTGCGTAATTCAGAGGGGCTTGAAAAGCTGGTATGCAGGCAGTCAGATTCAGTGACAGGTTCATCTGATATACGCAAACCCGTCGACCAAGTAGGGAGTGAAGAATGGTCAGATTGCTGATCGCTGATGATCATATGATTGTGCGTGAAGGGCTGAAGCAGCTGTTTGGTGATACCGATGATATTGTTGTTGCTGGTGAGGCATCTTCTGGTGGCGAGGTTATACGGATATTGCATGAGAAGGAGTTTGATCTTTTGCTGCTGGATGTGTCCATGCCGGGGTTGAGTGGAGAGGCGCTGGTTCGTAGAGTCCACGATCGCTATCCCGATCTGCCGATATTGGTGCTCAGCATGCATAATGAGCCACAGATCGCCCGCCGAAAGTTGAAAGCCGGTGCAGCCGGGTACCTCACAAAGGACAGTGATCCTGATGTACTGTTGCATGCAGTGCGAAAAGTGGCTTCCGGTGGGCGCTTTCTCAATCCTGATATGGCCGAGCGGATTGCCTTTACATCTCTGGGTGATGCTGACACAGATCCGCATCATCTTCTCAGCAGTCGCGAAATGCAGATTCTACGCTTACTGGCCAATGGGTTAAGTATAAACGATATTGGCGAAAAGCTGGCCATCAGCAGCAAAACGGTCAGTACCCACAAGGCAAGGTTGATGAAAAAAATGGAGTTGGGTAGTACTGCTGATCTGATTCATTATGCTATTGAGAAAGGGCTTTCGGTCTGATCTGATCAGTACGATTTATATGCCAGTTGATATTGTACCAGAAGGCAGACCAGGCATCGGACGACATGATTAAGTAAATGCCTGTAGGGATATCCTTACAGTGCTTTCAGTGGATTCTGGATAGCGGCGAGCAATTGTTCCTTATATATTAAGAGTCAATATATCTGTCGGCATTAAGCTGTGCCGCCTGGCTCACTTTGTGTACTTTTAATACTGTATGGAAGAAGAGCTTTCAAATGGAAGGTATCGATAATAGACAGTATTCTGGACTCGCCTCCTATCAAGAGTATCAGTTTTCCTATTATCGTGAAAATAGTATTTTCACAACGCTGATTATTGCAGATTTTGGTGTTTCCATATGGATATTGGATTATGTCTGGGGCTCTGCTGGTGCCGAAAAAGTACTATGGTGGCCTATTGCTATTCTTGCTATGACGTTACCTTATTTAATAGCTCTGAAGTGTAAGTGGAACTACAGTGTCACATTTTTTTGTGCGGCAATAACAATTTTGAGCTGGGAAGTTGGCTATATTAACGTTCTTAATCAGCTTGACGTGAATGTGGAGTATGGTTTAGTAGGATTTATATTATTTGTTCTGATGCCGCCTCTTATGATGATGGGGTTCAGTCTTACGACTAATATTAATATGATGGCTATCATAGTTGGCTTGCCTGTCGTTTATGCATCATTAGGATATGCACATCAGTTAGACTTGATGCGGTATTTGGTGCTGATTATTCCACTATCCATTATTAGTGTTGTTGCTAATTATATATTAATAAAATTGTATTATATTCGTCGGGAATATTAAGTGTGTCTGATCATATGAGTCCGGAAGAAGGTAGTGGTATACATTGTCATACACCTTTACCCTGTTTTGATGAAATGCGGGATATGCATCGCAACCATCCAGAAAAGCTGGAGGCCTTGAGACTGCAATTGACAGATGAAGTGATGCGTAGAACAGCACCGGCGCGAAAGCCTGTTCTGGAACGACTGGTGTTCCGGATTGATGCAGAGCGTGTGCGTTGTAAAAACTCGCTTGGTTTATGTATCCGCTTTTCCAATATGATGCATGAACGGTTCTGGATGATGTCTGATTTGCTGAAAAGTTTTTCAAAGGTGGCCACGTCGAGTACTGGCCTGGATGGTGAGGCTGTCACGTCGCCAGACTCTCACACGGGAGGTGCAACTGTTGTCTCTCTGTCAGACTACAGACAGCAAAAACTATCCTGCTCACCTTGTAGGTAAGTATGTCTTTATTCCGCATACTGCTGAAGATAATCATGCTCTATGAGCTGAAACTCCTCGGATTCTCGTATCTCGGCCATTGTTTTCCAGATTTTTTGCGAGAACTCAGGGAAAGTATCCAGCATCCCGAAAGATAGCATCAGATAGTATGGCTTTTCTTCCAGTGGGATGGCTGTTTTTTCAACGTATCTGGCTATGTCGGGATTGGATGATAAAAGATTGTCTCCACGAAATGTCTGTAAGGCTGCAGCCTGGGTGCGGCCGGTAGCCAGTTTAAAGAGTACTGCCTCAGGGTTATTGGAGCCGGCATCAATGCTCAGGCCATGTTGGTTGAGCAGGTCGATAATTGAAAAGCCGGATTGAGTATCTATGGATCCATTGAGGCCAATGAACTGCTCTCCATCCCAGTCCACATCAGTACCTTTTCTGCGATAGAGTGAGTAGCCCGAGATATGTAGTCGGAGTGAGCTGTCTAGCTCGCCCTCAGAGGTAACAGGGTAGCGCCCAACTGTCAGACGCTCGGGACGAAAGCTCGACGCAAAGGCACCGTCGATATTGGGATTGCTCTGCAGAAATGACATACACCTTGGCCATGGCAAGGCAACAAGATGAATCCGTATCTCCAGCTCTCTTTCAAGCAGTCTCATCATTTCCAGATTAAGCCCGGTTCCATCCTTCATGACCCAGGGAAACGAATCCTGATCCTCGTGACAGAATGTAAGCTCTTCAGGTTGGGCTGCCTGAAGAGCACTGCTGAATCCCCAGATGATTAAATGGAAGATAGCCTGTCTGAAAAAATGCATATAACCATCCGTTATTTATTTTAAGAGTCCGGATGTACTGTATCACTTACAGTATAGCGTTCTGAGCTACTTTCTGAACTGCTGCAGCGCAGCAATACGATCATCCAGTGGAGGGTGAGTCGCGATCAGCTTCATGAAGCCTTGCTTGATACCACTGTTGATACCGAAGGCAGTCAACTGATCCGGCATCTGATCTGGCATACCGGCCTCGGCCTTGAGGCGTTGCAGGGCACCGATCATGGCGGCAGGGCTGGCCAGTAGTGCGCCGGCTTCATCGGCACGATACTCACGCTTGCGTGAGAACCAGGCAACGATGGTTGAGGCTGCTATACCGAAGATGATCTCGAATACAAACACCGTGATGTAGTAGCTGAACCCACGTCCACCACTACCTTCGCCACGGCGCAGGAAGTTGTCCACCGCATAGGCGGCAATACGGGCAAAGAACATGACAAAGGTGTTCACCACACCCTGAATCAGGGCCAGAGTAACCATGTCGCCATTGGCAACGTGGCCGATCTCATGCGCAAGTACCGCTTTGACCTCTTCAGGGCGAAAGCGCTGCAGCAGGCCGGAGCTTACAGCTACCAGCGCGTCATTCCTGTTCCAGCCGGTGGCGAAGGCGTTGGACTGCTGGGCAGGGAAAATGCCCACCTCAGGCATCTTGATACCAGCTTTCTGTGACAGCTCAGCGACTGTATCGAGCAGCCAGCGCTCATCTGCATTACGTGGTTTTTCGATGATCTGGGTTTTTGTTGCCATCTTTGCCATGGTCTTTGACAGCAGCAGAGAGATCAGGGAGCCAGCAAAGCCGAATACGCCGCAGAAAATCAACAAAGAGCCCAGATTCAGACCAGTACCAGCCAAGTAGTTCTCTACACCCAGTATTCTGAGGGTTATACTGGCGACCAGAATAACAGCCAGGTTGGTGGCAAGAAAAAGCAGTATTCTCATGATTGTCGATTCTTTCCAGTTAGGTTGGAGTTGGTGATTAGATGAGGGTAATGTTGTTTGGTTTCAAGGGGAAGAATAATGTTTTGGAGTGCTGAGTGAATCTGGTTTTCATGGATCTGGAGGCGAGTGGACTGGGTGAGGCTTCTTACCCGATCGAGGCTGCATGGATCGCGGCTGATGGTGAACGGCAGGATAACTTTCTGATCAATCCGAAAAGTGTCGCGAGTTGGCGCTACTGGGATGAACATGCAGAAGAGGTGCATGGCATTGATCATGATGACCTGGTGCGTGAGGGGATCAGTGCCCAGGCTGCCTGTAAACGCCTTAATCAGCATCTGCAGGGGTGTATCGTTGTCACGGATGCGCCGAGTTATGACCGCTTCTGGCTGGACAGGTTGTATGTAGCTTGTCGATGCGAGCCATCCTTTCGAGTTGAAGGTCTGGATGCCATTCTGGATGCCACACAGATAGCGCGTTTTACACATGAGGCAGAAGGTGCAATGCGCCGCCACCGCGCGCTTGCGGATGCTGAGGACCTGTATCGGTTGGTAATGAAAATACTCAGATCAGACACCTGACCAGGTGCCTGATCTGCAGGCGGCCTCAGAGATTGGCCACCTGAGTTTCGATTACTCCCCGCAGTTCCTCATAAGCTCCGATGTTTTCAGGCTTGAAGAATAGCTTGTAATACTGGCGCTCAGCCATGCGCCCCTGTTTGCCATTTTTGTTTTCAGTGTAGAAGGCATACATGTAGCTCATCTGCAGATGGACAACGCTGGTATGTTCATCCAGAACCACTCGGTGACCATCCAGATCCAGACGCGTTTTTTCCTCTTTCAACGTGTAGAAAGACGCCTCAGCTACCTGATCCAGATTGAGCAGAAAGTTAGATGTAACCGGAACGATGTGGCGCTTATCGATTCCGTTGTGCTCCATTAAGATACCGCAGTTCTTCTTGATTTTTATAAACATATTCAATCCGTTCCCAGTAATGTTGTTACACAGATTCAGTGTAGGCTACAACGATGTCGCTTGCCTTACAACGATGATTCAAAAGCGATAAGCAATTACTGCTCATAGCTTTTCAGGAAAGTTGCAATCCTTTCGATCGCCTCGGTCAACAGATCGGTAGAGGGCAGGGTGACCAGTCTGAAGTGCTGCATGTCGTCCAGATTGAACCCGCTGCCCTGAACGATCAATACCTTCTGCTGCTGCAACAGATCCAGCGCCATCTTTTCATCGTTCTTGATGGGATAGATCTCCGGATCCAGCTTCGGGAAGAGGTAGAGTGCTCCCTGAGGTTTTACGCAGCTGACGCCGGGAATCTCATTAAGCATCTGCCAGGCCAGTTCACGCTGATCATAAAGGCGCCCGCCCGGAACGATCAGCTCATTGATGCTCTGATAGCCACCCAGTGCTGTCTGTATGGCATGCTGAGCCGGGACGTTGGCACACAGGCGCATGTTCGCCAGCATATCCAGCCCTTCGACATAATCACGCGCCTTATGCTTGGGGCCGCTGACGATCAGCCAGCCGGAACGAAATCCCGCCGCGCGATAGGATTTGGACAGACCATTGAAGGTGATGCACAGCACATCATCTGCCAGCGCTGCCAGCGATGTGTGTTCAGCCTCGTCATATATGATCTTGTCATAGATCTCATCAGCAAAGATAATCAACTGATGCTCGCGTGCCAGATCGATGATCTGCTGCAGTAGCTCGACCGGGTAAACAGCGCCAGTGGGGTTGTTCGGGTTGATCACGACTATTCCGCGCGTGCGTTCCGTGATCTTGCTGCGAATATCCTCAATATCAGGGAACCAGCCTGCCTGCTCGTCACAGACATAGTGCACAGGATTGCCCCCAGCCAGGCTGACAGCGGCTGTCCACAAGGGATAGTCGGGGGAGGGGATCAGCATCTCGTCATTATCGTTGAGCAGGCCCTGCATCGACATCACGATCAGTTCAGACACGCCGTTGCCGATATAGATATCCTCCAGCGCGACGTTGCGGATCGATTTGCGCTGGCACTCCTGCATCACCGCCTTGCGGGCCGAGAAGAGGCCTTTCGAATCGCAGTAGCCTTGTGACTCCGGCAGGTTGTGGATCACATCCTGAATGATCTCTTCCGGGGCGTTGAAGCCCCAGGGCGCCGGGTTACCGATATTGAGCTTGAGGATTCGGTGGCCCTCTTCTTCCAGCCGTCTGGCTTCCTGAAGGACCGGGCCACGAATGTCATAGCAGACATTGATCAGTTTGTTCGATTTGCGGATGACAGACATGGTTCTGTTCCTGAGCTCCAGGTGGTCGATAACGGCGTATAGAGCTGCAGATCGGCCGAGTGCCGAACTTGCAGTGTAAAAGGGCGTTATAATACGCTCTGCGCCGAAGGGAATTCAATTGTTGCAACGCTTAATAGATCAGGTGAATGAAATGGACAAGAAAACAACTCGGACTGATGAGGAGTGGCAGGCCTTACTCAGCCCTGAGCAGTATCAGATCTGTCGGCAGAAAGGGACGGAAAGGCCCTTCACCGGCAAGTATTATCATCATGATGAGGCTGGCATATACACCTGCGCTTGTTGTGGCAGTGAGTTGTTTGCTGCGGATCACAAATATGAATCAGGCAGCGGCTGGCCAAGCTTCTGGCAGGCGATTGATGAGGGCCGTATCACGCGCCATGTTGATCACTCCCACGGCATGACTCGTGTTGAGATCACTTGCGCAGCCTGTGATGGGCACCTGGGCCACCTGTTCGATGATGGCCCGGCGCCGACCGGTCAACGCTACTGCGTCAACTCGGTTTCACTGGATTTCAAACCTTACTGAGATCTGGCCCGTGCCAACAGAAAATCTGACAGGCGCGGGTCATTGAAGGCATTGCTCATGACTTCTCCCACCAGGTTGTTAACGAAGATCTCACTCTTCGCCTCATCGGGAGTGCGTACAACCTCTTCGGTATGGGTTGCTTCAAAGCTGCCTTCATACTGGTGCACGCCATCAATCACCTGGATTCTCAGGCGCAAAGTACCGACCAGTTCACGACGTATGCCATCACTTCTCAGGTGATAGAAAATATCATCCACGATCAGCGTCATCCGGGTGCGGGCATCTGCAACGGGAGCAGGCACGCGCATGCGGGATAGTGCCTGGATAACTGCCTGTCGGAGCTGTTCAGGTGCCTGATGCGACAGTGTAACGGTTGTCTCGTTACCCATGCGGTCGCTGATGGTGCCAATCTGAAGGCGCTCGCTGCGGTTGGCAACATGTACGGATACCGGTGGCGCTTCCGACAGGCGCGGGACAGCCGAGATGGGAGGCTGCAGCTCAATCCTCTGAGGTGGTACACCGCTGCAGGCGGTCAGTGTCATGGCAGTTAACAGTATTGATAAAGAGATCAGCTTTGTACGCATCAGATTACTCCAGATAATCAGCGGGCAGAGGGGTAAGCGTATCGATAAACTCAGCCAGAGATGAAGCCAGTTGACGTATAGGTGGTTTGCCGGGTGTTTCTACCCATACCGTACCATCACTATTATTGATGGTCATGATGTATTCACCATCCGGCAACGAGCAGGCGAAAAACAGCGATAAGGGTTGTTTCTGTTTCTGCTTGGCCAGTGCGTGGCCAATCAGGTTGCTGCGCAGTCGCTCCATATCTTCAGGATTCCATGCTTGCAGGAGGGAAAGTTCGCCTTCATCTGTGCGGGCGGGCAGCGGGTCTGACCAGTAGCGGCTGTAAAAGGCGATAAGATCCGGGTGGATGGTTGTTTCCAGCGCCAGCGCCAGCCGTTCAAACATATCAGTGGTTGGCGTTTGACGAACGGGCCTCCACCTGACCGACTCACCGGTTTTTACCTCGGCCAAATGGCAGGAGCTGGGCCACTTCGGGTCATAATCTATCTCGGGCCAGCCAGCGGTCTGGCTGAGTTCTTCGAGTCGTGTGATAAATCGATCCAGCGACTCAGTTGTGCGCTGGGCAGATGCTACACTCATGGCGATTGATGATCCTCTGTATGAAACTTTAATCAGCCAGCATGATACGCCAGCCTGGCCCTTTAACTCCAGATAGAGTGGTTCAGTTAAATAAAGTTGCGAGAGGGGCTGTAAAAGCCGGAAATGATCCGCTATTATTGCGCGCCTCATCTGATTGAGAAGCGCGAGAGGGTGATGATGCGAAGCAGGCATCTGAAAAAAATTACCATAAAGGTTTGACTTTTCAGGTGAACTCATTAAAATTCGCACCTCGTTAACGGATGCAAGCCAAGCAAACGGCGACGAAATGACAAGTTGGAGTGGTAGTTCAGTTGGTTAGAATACCTGCCTGTCACGCAGGGGGTCGCGGGTTCGAGTCCCGTCCATTCCGCCACTTGAAATTGAAAGCGATCTGAAAAAAAATTCAGGTCAGGCAGCTGAAAACCTCTGGTCAAGGCTGTATAATGGCACGCGTTACGGGCGAATAGCTCAGTTGGGAGAGCGTCTGCCTTACAAGCAGAGGGTCGGGGGTTCGAACCCCTCTTCGCCCACCATAACGCGTAGTGACATGACAGAAACAACACAGTGACATGTTGTAAGTAGTAATGCAGTTCGGAGTGGTAGTTCAGTTGGTTAGAATACCTGCCTGTCACGCAGGGGGTCGCGGGTTCGAGTCCCGTCCATTCCGCCACTTAAGCAGCCAGTCTGCATAAGTGAATGTGCAACAAGTGAAAGAATAAAACAGGCAGCCATGCTGTTTGTGCCGAGTCGGCAAGTGGGCGAATAGCTCAGTTGGGAGAGCGTCTGCCTTACAAGCAGAGGGTCGGGGGTTCGAACCCCTCTTCGCCCACCACTTGCATGACTCAGAGTGTTATCCGGAGCGGTAGTTCAGTTGGTTAGAATACCTGCCTGTCACGCAGGGGGTCGCGGGTTCGAGTCCCGTCCGTTCCGCCATCATCTCAGACCTCAGTGGTCTTATTCATCAGTTATCTATCTATTTCGTTTGTCTTGAGATGCGTCGTTACGTTGATCTCTTTTGCTTTCTGAGCAGTCTTCTGTGCACAAATTTTCCCAGCCTCCCTTTCAGGTCCTGCACTAATCGCATTTTCAGTTGCTGATTACTATTCTGGTCTTCGGTTAATGATCAGCCGCTTATCTCATATAATTTTTATATTAATCTTTATGTAAATAAAAACGATTATCATCATTGATCGTAAGATTGTCTTGCTTTAGACTTCGGAACCTATTCAAACGCTTGCTGTCACGTTCGCGTGCAGCGAGGAGTACGAGAGGAGTCCGCTGTGAATAACACCCCTATGCGCGCACTTGCGGTCGCAATTTCTGCTGCAATCCCGATGGCTTATGCTGATCAGGATGTCCGACTGGACAGTCTGGTTGTCAGCGCATCGGGTTTTGAGCAGAAGATTACGGATGCGCCAGCGAGTATTACGGTTATATCTCAGGAAGAGATTGCATCAAAACCCTACATGACATTGCTGGATGCAGTCAGAGATATAGAAGGGGTGGATGTCGGAGAAACGACAGACAAAACCGGACAGGGCACCATCAGTATCCGTGGTATGGGCGCAGACTATACGCTGATTCTGATTGACGGGCGCAGGCAGAATAACGTCGGTGAACTCTATCCTAACTCTTTCGGTGGTAACCAGTTCAACCATATCCCACCACTGGATACGATTGAGCGTATTGAGGTGATCCGTGGTCCGATGGCGACGCTGTATGGGGCTGATGCCATCGGTGGTGTGATCAATATCATCACCAAACGTATTACGGATAAATGGTCCGGATCGCTGACACACAGTCAGACACTGGAAGAGAACTCTGATTTTGGTAATGACAGAACCACTGACTTCAGTGTTACTGGCCCCTTGATGCCTGGTGTTCTGGGTCTTGGTATCCGCGGTAGTTACTATGAGCGCGATGCGTCCAGCCCGACCTATGCTTCCGTCACTGATCCGTCCGGTGTTGTACATGATCGCTCATTGGGTTTCGGCAGCGGTGGCAGAACCGTGGACAACGACAACTGGAACGGTGGCATCCGCCTGAGTTATCGGCCACATGAGAATCACGATATTGTTTTTGATGCCGAAACCTCACGCCAGACCTATGATAACAATGGCAGTCAGGTAGGTACGGTGGATAATTTCGGTACACTGTGGCGCGCTTCCAATAATGGCATTGTTCAGCCGCGAGTGGGTTACTTCGCAGATCAGAAGTTCAATCGCGATCAGTGGTCGTTGACCCACCATGGTGACTGGGGTCGCTTGAACAGCCAGATAGGTTTCTCTCATGTCACAACCAGCAATGAGGGTCGATCCCTGCCCTTGACCGTGGAAGAGCGTGATGAACTGCAGTCGATCTGGGATTCTGCCTGTGTGGGTGCCGGTGCGTCGGCAGGTTGCTCGCCAGCTCAGATGGGTACCAACAATAATCATGATGAGGCGCGCAAACTGGCTCTGATTGAGGGGCTGTTATCGCCTGAAGAACTTGAACAATTCCGCGCATTTCTTCCGCGTCAGCAACGCATCATGGAAACTCGCCAGAACACGCTGGATGCCAAATTCGATATCGCGCTGGACAGCCACTGGTTGATCTTTGGCGGACAGTATATTGATGCCGAGATGGAGGATGGCGTGTTTGGCATGTACGGAGATGGCTTCCGTTCAGGCACCGTGCAACCGCATCGCCAGTGGGCGCTGTTCCTTGAAGATAACTGGGAGGTGGTACAGGACGTCACGCTGACAGGTGGTCTGCGTTACGACGACCACAATATCTTTGGTGGGCAGCTCAGCCCACGTATCTACAGTGTCTGGAACATGACCCCTGACTGGACGCTGAAAGGAGGGATCAGTACGGGCTATAAAACACCAAAAACCAGTGATCTATTTCCTGGGATTACCGGCTTTGGTGGGCAGGGAGTCAGTCCGTTTGTAGGCACCCCCGATTTGCAACCTGAAACCAGTGTTAATGGCGAGGTGGCAGTCTATTACACCCACCCGGCAGGGCATAACTTCAATGCCACTGTGTTTGCCAACCGTTTTGAAGACAAGATCGCCAATGGTGAGAATGTTCCCAATTGTGAAGTTGCCTCTGCTGGTGAGCCTTGTGTTGATATCGGTGCTGGCTGGGCTGATCTCGGTTATACCTCCTTCCGCCAACGCTACAATATTGATCGGGCTGATATTCACGGGATTGAGCTGGCGGGGCGTTATCAGCTGACACCTTCACTGGCGTTGCGTGGTAACTACACCTATACCGATTCCGAGCAGAAGAGTGGTCTGCAGGCTGGTCAGCCTTTGACCGGAACAGCGAAGCATATGCTGAACACTACGCTGGACTGGCGGGTGAGTCAGGATCTGAAACTTTATCTGAGTATGGAAGCGCGCTCACGTCGCTATCGTGGCTGGGATTCAGATACGGATCAGGCACTTCATTACAAAGACTTCCAGGTGCTGAATCTGGGTGGCTCCTATCAGATCAGCAAGAATCTGACATTCAGAGCGCGCGTCAACAACCTGCTGAATCGTGATTTCACCAGCTATCGGACCAGCTTTACCCAGAATGATGATGACACCTACACGGCCAATTACCGGGATGATTACAACATCAAGGCCAAGTCTCGCAATCTCTGGTTGAGCTTGAACCTCTCTTTCTAATGGCGAACGGTATCCGATAACCCGTTGGTGGATGGGGAGTATCTCCCTCCACCCTGTTAACGAAACTTAACAAAATATAAATTCAAATACAGATATAAATCATTATCATTTGATTTTTTGGGAGCGAAATGGCGATGAAGCGACGGATAGCAGTATTGGGTATGGCTTTAGTGGGGGCAGCGCTGATGAATAGCGCCCTGGTGCAAGCCCAGCCTGTAGAGATAGCAGTAACCCTTCCCGAGATCCCAAACAACTCCTATCGGCCTTATGTGTCTGTCTGGATTGAGGATGCAAACGATGATGTGGTGGCCACGCTGGCAGTCTGGAGCAAAGAGCCGGACTGGCTCAAGGATATGCGTCGCTGGTGGCGTAAGGCTGGTCGATATGATCAGGGTGACCTTGATTCGGTGTCAGGTGCAACCCGCAAGCCAGGGCGCTACAGCCTGTCATGGAACGGTATGGATGCTGCGGGTAATGCGGTAGCTCCCGGAACCTATGTCGTGAATGTCGAGGCAGCTAGAGAGCATGGTGGTCGAAGCCTGGTCAGGCAGGAGATCACACTGAATGATGAAGAGCAGCATCTGATCACAGCACCTCAGGAAGAGCTGGGTGAGATTGAAATTTCAGTAAAAAGCAAATCAGGAGAGTAAAGATGAAAAAAGGGATGATGTTGATGGGTGCCGCAGTGTTGGCCGGTGGTTTCATGGTATCGACTGCAAACGCGCACCCTCTGTGGATGCTGCCGAGTGAGTTCAATCTTTCCACTGAAGAGTCTTTCTGGATTACGGTGGACGCAACGGCTTCACATGGTGTGTTCAGTTTCGACAAACCGATAGGTCTGGATAACGTCAGCATCTATGGGCCGGAAAATGATCGGCACCGCATTGGACCTTACTATAAAGGCCAGCGCCGCAGTGTATTTGATCTGGAAATAGCCGAGCAGGGCACCTACAAGGTCGAACTGAAAACACCGGTTCGTTATATGACCAGCTATGTTGTGGGTGAGCGTGATACACGCCGTCGGATGATGGCAACCAAGATTGAAGCAGCCTCTCAGATCCCTGACGATGCGCGCGAAGTCACGACTACCATGATGCAGAATATCAGTGTTTTTTATGTGACTCAGGGGGCGCCGAGTACGGCCGTTCTGGAACCTACCGGTGAAGGGTTTGAGCTGCATGCACTGACACATCCAAGTGATGTGGTTGTTGGTGAAGCAGCCCAGTTCCGCTTCACTTTTAACGGCGACCCCATCTCTGATATGGAAGTTGAGGTAGTACCTTTCGGAACATCATATCGTGACTCTCGCATGCAGACTGATCTGGTCAGCGATGCTGAAGGGACAGTTTCCTTTGCTCCCACTCTGGCAGGTCCTCATCTTCTCAGTGCCAACCTGCGCCTTGATCAGGAAAGTGTTTTGGCGGATCAGGTTGGCGTTAACTTCCTGATGAGCTTTGAAGCGCTGTCTCAATAGAGGAAGGCCATAGGGTGAGAATCATGAACTTACGTTACCTTGCAGTCGCAACTTTGTTACTGGCACCACTGGCACAGGCTCACTACCCGGTCTTGGATTGTGAGCGTGATGGTGAGCAGATCGAGTGCCGTGTTGGTTACAGTGACGGCACTCTCGCTATTGGTTCAGAGGTGGTGATGTACGCCTATGATGAGAGTGTTCTGGCACGGGCTGAATCCGACAGGCACTCAAGAGTCCTGTTCGACTGGAATGACGAGAAGTTCTATATCCAGTTTGATGCCGGGCATGAAGATCCTGCGGAGTTCGATTATGTCGAGTTCTGACTTAAGTACTGACTTGAGTGCGGGCGCTGATCAATCACCCCGATTTTCAGGGAGCAGAGTGTCGTTTCAGGACAATCAGGCTGCACAGACTCAGCTGGTTAAACCGGACAACGGGCGTAGGGAAACTATCTGGGTGACTCTGGTCGTGATCCTCATTCTGCTGGCCGGAGCGTTGGGTATTATGTTCAGGCAGGCAGGAGCGGCACCAGCAGATCCATATGAGTCGTTGAATGGCGCTCAGCGCCAGTTGCTGACTGAGCTCACGATCGCCAGTGATGAGATCAGATTCATGACACCCTCCAGTACGCCCTGGCCTGAGCTGGACGAGCTTCAGACGTTGGGTGTTTCTCCTTTCGCCCAGACAGATGACGCCTACGATTGGAAGCAGGTGGAGCCGGGTTGTTTTCAAGCACAGGATCGGAGTGAACAGGGGGCCTTTCTGCTCGTTTTAGAGGCAGGAGGAAGCATTCTGTTTCACCCCGGGCAGGCTCCGCTTTTATCAGATTGTAATGACCAGCATCACTGGACGCTTTTAATGGAGTTGCAATGAACAGATGGGTGTTTGCTTTACTGGCTGGCGTACTGTTTTTTTCAGGGCAGTTGCACTCAAAGCCATTGGTAGTGGGAGTTACGCTGCATCCCTATTTCAGTTATGTCAGTCACATAGTTGGTGACAGGGCAAGAGTGTTACCGTTGATCGAAAGCGGCTTCAACCCTCACAGTTATGAGCTGCAACCGGCAGATCTGCAACGCTTGCTGGAGATGGATGCGCTGGTACTCAATGGTATCGGACATGATGAGTTTGCTGTCAATTCGCTGGAAAATCTTGAGCTGCCTGAGCTGACGCTGATTCACGCCAACCGGGATCTGCCGCTGTTGTCATCAGGATCAGGTAACAGTAATTATAACCCTCATACCTTTGTGTCGATTGATGCTGCCATTCGTCAGGTCTACACGATTGCCCGCGAGCTGGGCCAGCTTGATTCAGACAATGCCGACTATTTTCAGGCCAATGCGCTTGCCTACGGGCGTGAGCTGAGGCAGATGAAAAATGGCTATCGTCAGCAGATCGTGGATCTGGATCTATCGGGTATCCGCATTGCCAGTACGCATAATGCCTATGGCTATCTGTTGCAGGAGTTTGGAATTGGTGTCGACACTGTGATTGAACCGGCACATGGTGTTGAACCAAATGCAAAGCAGCTTCAGGGCACGATTGATCGCATCAGAGACGCCGATATTCGCATCCTGTTCACAGAATTGGATATGGAAAATCGCTACATCGATGTGATCGAAGAGGCAACGGGGGTGCGGATCTATCATTTTTCGCACATGACCCATGGCGCGTATGATGCTGAATTGGTGATGCGCGAGATGGAGCATAACCTGAAAACACTGGTGATGGCGCTCAGCCAGGCAGTGGAGCGAACGTGATGGGGCCTCAGATACAGCTCCAATCCATGTCGCTGACACTCGGGCGGGTAGAGATCCTGAAACCAGTCACCGCGCTTTTTCAACCGGGGCAACTGCACGCCATTGTCGGGCCCAATGGTGCCGGTAAAACTTCCTTGATGCGTTGTGTACTGGGCTTGATGCCGCATAAGGGGGAGATCCGCTGTGTGTGGCCGGGTAAGGCAACCCCTGTGGCCTATGTACCGCAGCAGACTGCTTTCGAACCAGCACTGCCGGTAACTGTTGAGGAGTTTATGCTCACCACGCTGACGCGTTTGCCTGTGCAGCTGTTCAGGCGTACAAAGCCCAAGCTGCGTGTGATTGAGCTATTGCGCAGGGTAGGTCTTGAGCATAAAGGGCATCTGCAACTGGGCTCCCTGTCAGGCGGGGAGCGACAGCGGCTCATGTTTGCCCAGGCACTTGAGCGTGACAGTCTGTTCTGGTGTCTTGATGAGCCGATGACAGGATTGGATACCGATGCTCAGGCGCTGATCAATCAGGAGATCAGCCTTTTGCGGCGACAGGGTGCCACACTGCTGGTGATTCATCATGATATGGATTGGGTGCGCCGTTATGCTGATCAGGTCTGGCTGATTGATGGCGGTCTGAAGCGGGCAGGCTCAGCAGATGCCGTTCTGCAGCTAAATCTGACTCCTCTCAGAGATGAGATGGAGGCCTATGCCTGATGGATTCACTCAGACAAACCGCATTCATGCTGCAGGAGCTTGGTTGGCTGCCCGCTATGTTTCAGTATGCCTTTCTGACCAATGCGTTGGTAGCGACCTGCATGATCGGCCCGCTTCTGGGGGCATTGGGGCCGTTAGTCGTGGTCAAGCGTCTGGCCTTTTTTTCGGAAGCGGTCGGGCATGCTGCGCTGACCGGTGTCGCGATCGGCATACTGCTGGGTGAGCCTGCGACCGAACCCCTGGTATCACTTTTCTGCTTTTGTACTCTGTTTGCATTGCTGTTGCACTGGATCAAAAGCCGTACCAGCATCCCTTATGATGCGTTGGTGGGGGTGTTCCTCTCTTTTTCCATCGCATTAGGAGCAGCGCTGATTCTGTATGTCGCGAAAAAAGTGAACGTGCATCTTCTGGAGAATGTCCTGTTCGGCTCCATTCTTACCGTCAAGGATCGAGATCT
This sequence comes from Nitrincola salilacus, assembly GCF_046271865.1. Lineage (NCBI taxonomy): Bacteria > Pseudomonadati > Pseudomonadota > Gammaproteobacteria > Oceanospirillales > Oceanospirillaceae > Nitrincola > Nitrincola salilacus. The sequence continues at coordinate 2,984,310 of NZ_CP176580.1, read as the reverse complement.
GCTGGTCTTGGCTGCTATCAGTGCCGCGGCACTGTTACTGATCATTCGTGGCAGTAATAAGGCACTGCTTGCCAGTCTGCTGCCTGAGCTGGCCAGAACCCGAGGCATCAACCTCCGGCTTTATGACTATCTGTTCATTCTGATGATTGCGCTGGTCACGGTGGCATCCGTGAAAGTGGTGGGCGCCATTCTGGTTGGGGCGCTATTGTTGATTCCTGCCACGTCGGCACGTCTGATCAGTCGCACCGGGCGCGAGTTCTTCTGGCTTTCAGTGCTGTTTTCTACAGTCAGCTGTCTGCTGGGTGTGCTGTTACCGATGGCGGGTGCCATGCCTGTACCGTCTGGAGCGGCCATAGTCATCATCGCCTCAGGTGGGTTTGTTCTTGCCCTTATTATTCGTACCTGGAGATCCTTTGCATGAAATCTTTGATAACAGGCTGCCTGCTACTGTGTTTATCTGCCTTTGCTGTTGCAGATCAGTCGCCACGTATCGGCAGTGGTGTGCCGGTGCTCAACTCAATGCTGCTGTCACTGTTGCAGGATACTGATATAGAGGTTGTGTATGTCGTGCCGGAGCGCTTACCGATCAACCGGATTCCAGCCTGGCTGAATCGGGCTGAATCTGGTGAGGTCGAAGCACTGGATGCGCTGTTGACGATTGAGTCGGTCTGGCCACAGTTGAAACTTTATCCCTTGCTGCGCCAGGCGTCGATCCGTGTGGTGCCGATCGACGTGGCGCATGAACTGGCGCCCGGTGGCTCACGTGTGATTCTGATGCAGGGGCGAGAAGATTCGGACCTTTTCTGGATGGATCTGAATAACCTCAGCCAGATGGTGAATGTCGGGGCCAGAGATATTATCAGGCTATGGCCTGATCAGGCGGCCAGGATTGAACGTAACCGTCTGGCACTGCAGCGTTCAGTCCAACAGTCCCAGGTTACTTTGGACGAACTGTTGATGCGGCATGATATCTCATCAGTGGGTGTGTCGGATGAACGGCTCTATCCACTGGCGCATGCACTGGGGCTACCACTCACACAGGCAGAGGATGCAGATCTGTTACTCAGTCTGTCGGATGTTTCAGGGCAGGTGGTTTCAGAGCAGATTGTTTCAGGGCTCATTGTTTCAGAACAAGTTCAGTACCAGTGGGTTATCAATGCCATGATACAATTTCAGTCTGTGACGCTGGAAAAGTGGCTTGCTGAGCAACTAATTGCATTGGAAGACAGTCTTACAGGGAATGAACGCTCCTAGTCGTGCCTGCCTGAAAACAGGCAGGTTAAATAAGCAGGGATTGCTGACTATCGTTAGTTTGAGCTTTTGTTAGTTTGAGCTTTTGTTAGTTTGAGTTTTCAGTGCCTTATTTAACAGGCCGTTAAAGACCTGGCTGTTTAAGAACAAGCTGTCAAAGGCCAAGAGGAGTCTACATTCAGAATGTCGTCCAAAGATGTACGCCACAAAAAGCGTTTTGCCGGCAAAGCCCTGGTGGTCGTTTTTCTGTTGTTGGTGTCGGGTGCGGCAGGTGGTTACTACTACCTGACCTCCACCAAAGATACCGCGACAAACTATACGCTCTTGTCACTGGAGAGAAATGACCTGGAAGAGCTGGTGACTGCTACCGGACGCCTGCAGCCCCGTAACTATGTTGATGTCGGTGCACAGGTTTCGGGTCAGTTGACGCAGCTCCATGTTGAGGTTGGGGAGGTGGTTAAAGAGGGCGATCTGCTGGCAGAGATAGACTCCACCGTTTATCTGGCCACAGTCGATTCAACGCGTGCGCAACTGCGAGCACAGCGGGCGCAATTGGAAGACCGCAGGGCACAATTGACGCTGGCTGAGTTTCAGTATCGCCGGCAGCGCAATCTGCTGGCCGAGAATGCAACAACAGAGGAAGCCTATCAGTCTGCTGAGGCCGGGCTGCGTTCCGCAAAAGCACAGATCACGGCACTTGAAGCTCAGATAGAGCAGGCAGAGTCGACCTTGCGTGCAGAAGAGGCCAAGCTTAACTATGCCCAGATCTACTCTCCCATGGATGGTACTGTGGTATCGATCGCGGCTCGTCAGGGGCAGACAATCAATGCCACGCAGCAGACACCGGTGATCATGCAGATTGCTGACCTGTCGGTCATGACTGTGCAGGCTCAGGTATCCGAAGCCGATATCAATCGCATCAAGCCGGGAATGGAGGTCTATTTCACCACGCTGGGTGGTCAGGGGCAGCGTTGGCATGGCCAGGTGCGGCGCATTGAGCCGACACCGGTCGTTGAGAATAATGTCGTGCTGTATAACACCCTGTTTGATGTGCCGAATGAAGCAGGCGAATTGATGCCTCAGATGAGCACTCAGGTGTTCTTCGTGGTTGCTTCCACAGAGCAGGCGCTGCTGCTTCCCTATCATGCGGTGCAGATGAATACGCGAGATGCCGCAGCACGCAAAGCCAGTGTTCAGGTATTGAATGAGCAGGGCATGCCGGAACCGCGTGAAATCACGATCGGTGTCAGTAACCGCGTTCAGGTTGAGATACTCAGCGGACTGAGCGAAACAGATCAGGTGGTATTACCCAGTGGTAGAGGGTCGGGCTCCAGTCAGCGTACCTCGCCGGGAGGCGGTGGAATGTTGAGGGGGCGCTGATGCCAGACACTGCCATATTAACTCCGCCAAGCCTGGCAACAAGTTCAGTTCCACCCCAGCGCCTTGAGCCAGTGATAGAGCTACGCGGTATTACCCGTACTTTCCTCAGCGGTGATGCCGAGATGGATGTGCTGCGTGATGTCAACCTCAGTATCATGCCGGGAGAGTTTGTCTCGATCATGGGGACCTCAGGGTCTGGCAAAACCACGCTGATGAACATTATCGGCTGCCTGGATCGACCCAGCCGGGGCGAATATCGTTTTTCCGGTCGCGACGTTTCGCAATTCGCATCCGATGAACTCGCTGAGCTCAGGCGCAGCGCCTTCGGTTTCATCTTCCAGAGTTATAACCTGATCGGGGCTCTCACGGCAGTTGAAAATGTTGAGGTACCGGCTATTTATGCCGGTGACAGCCGTCATCAGCGCCGCGAAAGGGCTGAGTCATTGCTGGGTGTGTTGGGCTTGAGTGAGCGACTGGATCATCGTCCCAGTCAGCTTTCCGGCGGTCAGCAGCAGCGTGTGTCGATTGCCAGGGCGCTGATGAACGGTGGGCAGATTATTCTTGCAGATGAGCCGACCGGCGCCCTCGACAGCAAAAGCGGGCGTGAGGTGATGGCCCTGCTGAAGGAGTTGTCTGAAAAGGGACATACTGTTGTTCTGATCACTCATGATCCAGAGGTAGCCCGATATGCTGATCGTCAGGTGGAGATCCGCGATGGCGAGATCATCGCTGATTCTGGATCGGTTCCCCGCTCCCGCGAGCCTTTAGCCTTCGAGTCTGGAAAAGAGAGCCCGGTACTCAGAAACCTGGCTGAAGCGGGTCGTATGTCGTTCAGGTCTTTGTGGAGTAATCTGTTTCGTACCTCTCTGACGCTGTTGGGTATCGTCATCGGTGTGGCATCGGTCATCACCATGCTGGCCATCGGGGATGGTGCGAGGTCCTCTGTTGTGGATCGGATCAGCTCAATGGGCTCGAATCTATTGTTGATCAGGCCCGGTGGCCCGGAGCAAGTCGGCAGAGGAAACATCACGACGCTGATACCGGAGGATGTTGATGCGATTAATGCTCTGGGTGGCATTATCGCGGCGATTCCCGAATTGACCGGAGGCATGACGATGCGTGCAGGAGCGCTTGATCACGCCACTCAGATCAATGCTACGTCTGCGGATTTTCCCGCAGTCAGAGACTGGGCAGTCAGTCACGGGACTTTTTTCTCTGCATTGGATCAAGAGCAGTATGCGGCGGTTGCTGTTCTGGGCGACACCGTAGCGCGTGAGCTCTATGGCGAGGAAGATCCGCTGGGCGAATATCTGATGATCAGCAATATCCTGTTTCAGGTGATCGGCGTGATGGAGCCCAAGGGTGCGTCTCCGATGGGACACGATCAGGATGATATGGTCTATGTGCCTTTCACAACCGGAAGTCTGAGGTTGTTTGGTCAGCGCTTTTTGCGCAATGTCACGGTCGCGGTTGCGGATGTCGGCCGGGTTGATGAGATCCAGAAAGAGGTTCACCAACTGCTGCTGCAGCGACATGGGCGTGAGGATTTCAGAATTCGTAATATGGCGTCACTCATCGATTCTGTCTCTGAAGCCTATTCTACCCTGACGATACTGCTGGGTTCGATTGCTGCTATTTCTCTTTTGGTAGGGGGTATTGGTGTCATGAACATCATGCTGGTCTCGGTGACGGAGCGAACGCGCGAGATAGGTATCCGTATGGCAACCGGTGCCAATACATCACATATTCTGCAGCAGTTTTTGACCGAGGCGCTGGTGGTTTCTGCGTTGGGAGGACTGCTTGGTGTGGTTATAGGGCTGGGTGTGACAGCTGTCGTTGCATCGCTCGGGATGCCTGTGACCTATGCACTCTTTCCGGTTGTTCTGGCCTTCAGTTGCGCGTTTGCCACCGGCCTTGTTTTTGGTTTCTTACCGGCTCGCAAGGCGGCACGCCTGGATCCGGTTGTCGCTTTGGCTTCGGAGTAATCTACGTGAAACTGGTTCGTTTATCGGCATTATCCTCCGCCATGCTGCTGTTGAGTGCCTGTGCCATCACCGAACCTCCTCTGACGCTGACTCTGGAGTCAGCCGCGCAGTGGGAGGTGGTTGATGGGCTAGGTAATCCAATCCAGATAGATCCAGGGTGGTGGCAGGCGTTTGGCTCCAGCCAGTTACCGGATCTGATTGAGGAGGCTCTGAAAAATAACCCCGATCTGGCAGTCGCAGCGGAACGTGTTTATCAGCAGGAGTTGCAACTCGGCATTGCTGGTGCAGGACTGTTACCGGGTGTCGGTTTCAGTGCCGGCAGCAATATGCGGCGTACGGATGCACCGGACCTGCGGGCTCAGACTACCGAATCCAGCTCAGCCTCCTTGAGTGTCAGCTATGAAGTGGATATCTGGGGCAAGGTGGCTGCATCAGTCAGGGGCGCCCAAGCTCAGTTGGAGGTTTCTCAGTTTGACGAGGAGGCGCTGCGTTTAAGCATTGTGGCAGCAGTAGCCAGTCAATACATCACCCTGCTGGGTACCGAGGAGCGTCTGCAGTTGGCAGAGCGTAATCTCGAACTGGCGCAACGAGTAATGAAAATTGTCGACGCTCGCTATCGCAATGGCAGTGTCAGCGAGTTGGACCTGAACCGTCAGGAGACAGCCGTACTGAGCCAACGCTCAGCGATAGTTGAGCTTGAAACACGAGTCAAACAGCAGCGTTGGGCGCTGGATCTGTTGTTGGGGCAGTCGCCACAGACACTGAGGGTGTTGGGTGAGGAGTTCGCCGAGATCCGTGTCCCTGAGGTGTCAGCTGGCATTCCTTCCGAGCTGTTGCTTCGTCGCCCTGATCTGGCCAGCGCTGAGGCTCGCATGCTGGCAGCCAATGCCGATATTGTTCAGGCGCGCGCAGCATTGCTGCCAGCCATTCAGTTGACCGGTTCAGCCGGGCTTGCAAGCAATGCCTTATTGTCTCTTACCCAACCAACCTCCAGTTTGTTGATCGGTGCGGCGCTGAGCCAACTGATCTTTGATGGAGGGCGTCAGCAATCTCAGGTGGATCTGCTTGAGTCGCAACGGCGCCAACTGCTGGAAAACTATCGCAATCTCTGGCTGACAGCGCTGAAAGAGGTTGAAGATACGCTCAGTGATCTGGATCAGACTCGCCGACAATTGCTGTTGCAGGAGCAGATAGAGCAACGCTCGGCGCGGGCGCTGGAGTTGGCCGAGATACGCTACCGTGAAGGGGCAGAGGAGTTGAGCACGGTGCTGGATGCACAGCGCACATTGTTTCAGGCCCGTGACCAACTGATTCAGTTGCAATTGAGCTAGATGGTGGCCACGGTCAATCTCTATAAAGCGCTTGGCGGAGGGTGGCAGCGGGGTAGCTGACCCTCCTGTCTAGAGCTTCCGGTTTAGAACTTTCGGTTTAGAGCTTCCGGTTTTGAACTGCCAGTCATCGATCTGTCAGATTAAACTGAATCGGTAAGGACAACGTCAATTGCTGTTGTCCCAGAAAGTCTGGCAAAGCTGGAAGTGGTGTGGCGCGCTCCAGCATCTGAATCACCGCTCGATCCAGCAGATCGTGTCCCGAGCTTTTGCTGATCTCGTATGAAAGCACCTGCCCAGCGGCATCCATGGTGAACCGCAACTCAACTATACCTGTCTGGCGCCTCTGGCGAGCGGCGCGGGGGTATTGCTTGTGCCGATTCAACCAGGCGGATAGCTCGGCAAAATAGTCGCGTTCGGCGGCGATATTGCCACCACTGTCTGATTGCGCGGCTTGTCCGCTGGCCTGCTGGCCTCCTGGTGCTGGTACCGGAGCCTGCTCCTGCTGTACTGCGTCAGCATTTTCCCTTTCCGCTGGGGCTGGTTGAGTTGTCGGTTGTGTGGCTGGCTCGGCAGCAGGTTCTGGCTTGGGCTCTGGCTTGGGCTCTGGCTTGGGCTTGGGCTCAGGTTTAGGCTCAGGTTTTGGTTTTGGTTTTGGTTTTGGTTTTGGTTTTGGTTGTGGCTTTGGTTCAGGTTCTGGCTCCGGTTCTGTGGCAACTACTTCCAGCGCCGCAGGCTCTTCAGCTAAAGGTTCGATGGTCGGGGTTTCCGGCTCTGGCTCGGGGACGGGTTCCGGCTCTGGTTCCAGCGGTTCCTCTTCAAGGGGCTCTTCTTCCGCAGGGGGGTCTTCTACAGAGGGCTCTTCCACAGGAGGCTCTTCCACTGGCTGCTCTTCAGCGGGTGTCTGTTCGGGGAGGACTTCTTCGGAAGAGGGCTGAGGTTCTCCTGCAATGGCCAGGCTGATGGTTACACCCTCCACACCAGCTTCGGTAGCACCTTTCTCTGGCTTGGATGCATAGATAGTCATCAGCAGCAGAGCATGAAGAGCCAGGGCCGTCAGTAAAGCGGTCATCCAATGACGAAAAGTTAATCTCACGAGTTCTACCTGTTATTAAGTGCCTGTTCTCTAGAGCCTGTTATCAAGTGTCTCTTATCAAGAGCCAGTTGCAGTGCTTGAGGAAGTATCTGGAAGTGCGTCTGTCGCTGAACGCTGGGTATACAAAGTGACCTGGGCGGCGCCCGTATCACGCAGCAGGTCGATGACAGGAGAAAGCTTACTGACGGCCAGAGCGGCATCTGCCTTAAGTGCCAGATGCGCGTCTTTAATCTGTTGCTGGCGCAGGGTCAGTGTCAGCTCCTCCAGACTCAGTAGCTCGTTCTCGAAGGCCAGCCTTCCATCGGCATCGATGAAGATGGTGAAGTCCGCTTCCTGATGAGACTGCTCGTTTCCTGCAGCAGGGGGCGTCACCTTCAAGGGCATAGTGGCTTCTATCTGCCCGGCAATCATAAAGAAGATCAGCATCAGAAAGACGATATTGATCAAGGGGATAAGATTGTCATCGCTGCTGCTTTTACGTGTCGGTGTGATCAGTTTCATGGTGCACTTGTTGTATTCTGATTGCTGTGTGCCGCTGCCGTATCGGTTGCCAGGGTCACGGATGATGCGCCAGACAGTTGCAGACGCTCTATGCTGCTGATCAACATCTGAGTGGTGGTCTCGCCAGCAGCTCGGATAATCACGGGCCTCGCTTTCTCTCTGAAGAGGGCACTCAATGCTTTATTCTGATCAGGCGCATAAACAGAGCCTTCCAATAACAGAGTGCCGTCAGCCTGTATCTCTGCCAGCCAGGGTTTTTCTGGTTCTTCGTTGCTGGTTTTTGCCGAGGCGGAGACATGCAACTCCATACTGCGCCACTGCACGAAGCTGCTGGTCAGCATGAAGAACAGCAACAGAATAAAGACAACATCGATCAGCGGCGTCAGACTGATCTGACGTCGCCGAACAGGCTGGGCAATCTTAAGCAGCATGGGCTGCGCCTTTACCGGTTGCTTTCCAATTTTCTGTTGTTGTATCAAGCTCTGTTGTATCGAGCTCAACTGCATCGAGCTCAGTCGATGGGTGCATATTGGATTTGGGTTCAACATTAATCTGCGCAGTGAAAACCGCTGTCACCAGATCTTCCATCTGATGGGCGACGCGCTCAGTTTTGCGCTCCAGCGTGCTGTGTGCCAGCACCACAGGCAGTGCCACACAAAGACCGGCAGCAGTGGTCAGCAATGCTTGCCAGATACCGCCAGACAGTACGGATGGATCAACCTGATTACCTGCCAGCTGCATCTGCTGGAAAGCCAGAATCATACCGATAACCGTACCCAGCAGACCCAGCAATGGGCTGACTGTTGCAATCACTTCGAGAGGGCGCAGATAGCTGCGCAGGTTTTCCATTTCGTTGGCGGCGATACGGCCGAGCTCTTCACGGATCAACTCTTGATGATGGTTGGGTTGGCTGAAGCCTGTCATGGCAAAGAGTACCAGCCTGGGAACAGGTTTTTTGCTGTTGCGCAGTAGAGCGGCTGCCGCATCAGAATCGCCCTGCTGCCAGAGTTTCAGGGCACGTGCGCACAGGCGCCTTGCGCCCAGAGTGGCGAAAGTCAGTTGCCAGCTCTTCATCAGTATCAGCGCCAGAGCAAATACAGAAAACGCACAGAGAACCCAGACAACCGGGCCGCCGATCTCCAGCAGATCAATCAGTTGCTCCATCGTTCCGAGAACAGGCTCAGCTTCCACCACTGATTCAGCAGCCATTTCAGGCAGCGTGGTCAGCATGTTTTCATTCAGAGCTTCGCTGGTAGTTGCAGTAAGAGTTTCACTGAGAACTTCGTTATTAGCTGCTGTCGGTGCTTCAGCCATGTTGTCAGCAATAGGTTCAACTGATGTACTGTCAATAGTGTCCACGGAACGCCTCCCTGATTTCATTTAACGCAAATAGTAAAGATTCGCATTAAATATATCAATGTTAAGTTGTGTCTCATCTAGTTTATTTTGGTGTTGCTGCCTTGTGTCATCGAATGTTGCTAAACAGAGCCAACCTCATCCTGTATGATGAGGGGCCTGTATAGGCGGTGCTAATGAGGTGAAATGAACAGCAATATCGAATTGCTGCCACTGATGTCGGCACTGTATCGCGATTGCCACGTGCAGGCGGATCTGTTGCGACTGGATCGGATACATCCGCAGATCAGTGGTAACAAGTGGTTCAAGTTGCAGCCTTTTCTGCAGGCAGCGCAAAACAGTGCTTTGCCTCTGTTGAGTTTTGGTGGTGCCTATTCCAATCATATTCATGCACTGGCGTGGGCTGGGCAGCATCTGAGTATCCCGGTTTTCGGGGTTATCCGTTCGGAAGTAGATGCCGACAGTCCGACATTGAGTGATGCGCGAGACTGGGGCATGTGTCTGCACTTTGTCAGCCGACAGATCTATCGGCAGCGAGCAGAGCCAGAATTCATCCGCTCGCTGCAGCAGCAGTTTGGAGATTTCATACTGGTGCCAGAGGGGGGTAGTTCTGCGGAAGCTGTTCATAGCTGCAGCCAGATCTGGCAATTGCCGGTACTTGAGGGCCGGCGTTATGACTATGTTTTCTGTGCCCTGGGTACGGGCGGAACCTTGGCAGGGTTGATAGCCAAAAAGCCAGATGGCTGTCAGATTATCGGGGTACCTGCCTTGCGCATCACCTCAGAGGAGGGGCAGCAGATGGTCGGTTCCCTGCTGGCACAGGCGGGTCTGACGGATCCCGGTCAGTGGCAGGTGTTAAACGGCTATCAGCGTTATGGCAAGCTCAGCGCGGAGACAGCGCGCCTGTTGCTTGAGGTGAAACAGCGGCTTGATATCGAGCTTGACCCTGTCTACACCGCTGTTACGCTGGGTGCCATGAATCGTGTCATTCTGAGTGGTCTTATCCCGGCTGGCTCACGTATCCTGATGATTCATACCGGTGGTCTGCAGGGGTTACGAGGTGCAGCGGGTCGATTGCAGAAACTGGGTCCTGCCTTTAACGGGCCGCTCGCTTTATAATGGAATCAACTGGTATGAATTGGGACGCGTATGGATAATTTTCGAAACATTGGCCTGATCGGCCGCATGGGCAGCAAGTCAGTTATCGTGACGCTGAAGCACCTGATGCGATTTCTGGATGAACGTGGCCTCAATGTCATACTGGATCAGAAGATTGCAGAAGTGATTCCCGGCCATGGCCGACAAGTGTGCAAGCAGAAGCTGATGGGCGAGATCTGTGATCTGGCCATAGTCGTCGGTGGTGACGGCAGTATGTTGGGGGCTGCGCGCTCTCTGGCACAGAGTAATATCCCGGTGTTGGGTGTGAACCGAGGCAATCTGGGCTTTCTGACCGATATATCGCCTCAGGACTTTGATACACAAATCACCGAGATACTGGAGGGACGTTACAGTGTCGACAGTCGTTTTCTGCTCGATGTCTGTATTCGGCGCAAAGGTGAACAGATAGGGGAACTGGTGGCACTGAACGACTGCGTGGTGCATCCGGGTAAAGCAACACGCATGATTCAGTTTGAGCTTTATATTGATGGCCAGTTTGTCTATACCCAGCGATCGGATGGCCTGATCGTGGCGACACCGACAGGTTCAACGGCCTATGCGTTGTCTGCCGGCGGGCCGATCATGCATCCCAAGCTGGATGCGCTGGTGCTGGTGCCGATGTTTCCGCATATGCTCTCAAGTCGGCCAATTGTGGTCAGCGGTAACAGCGAGCTCAAGCTTGTGATCAGTGAGGAGAACAAAACCTACCCGACCGTTTCCTGTGATGGTCAGGTAGATCTCAGTCTGGCTCCCGGTGATGTGGTGAATATACGCAAGAGCTCTCGTAAGCTACGCCTGTTGCATCCGCAGGACTATAACTTTTATCAGACCTGTCGAGAAAAACTGGGTTGGAGCAGCTAGGAGTGTCATGTATCAACTACTGGGCCTTTACATGAATCTTTGTCGGCACGACTGGAGTCTGGTTTGAGTACTTCGCGCTTTTCCGGTTACGACCTGATCGGCGATGTGCATGGCTGTGCCGTGAGTCTGACCCTGTTGCTGGACAGGCTGGGCTATCGTTTGCATAAGGGAGTCTACCGACACCCGAAACGCCAGGCTATTTTTCTGGGGGATATTGTTGATCGTGGCCCCAGGATTCGCGAAGCGTTGCATATTGTTCGGGATATGGTTGAAGCGGGCAGTGCGCAGATTGTCATGGGTAATCATGAGTATAACTATCTCTGCTATTCGACTCCATCACCTGAAGGGTTTGCTCATCCCTGGCTGCGTGAACACAATCCACGCCATCATCGTATTCTTGAACAGACGATTGAACAGTTGGCCAATCACCCCGAAGATCAGCGTGACTTCCTGAAGTGGTTTCTGGATATGCCACTGTTTCTGGAGTTTGAACACTTCAGGGTGGTGCATGCCTGTTGGCATCAGGGGCTGATAGATCAATTCGTGCAGACGCGTCAATGTAACCATATTGATGCGGATTTTCTGATCCGCTCAGCGGTGGAGGGAACCTTCGAGTGGACCATTATGGACAGGTTGTTGCGTGGTACCCACCTCCGTCTGCCCAATGGTGAGGTGATGGTCAGTGGTGATGGCTACCGGCGCCATTTTTTCAGAACGCGTTTCTGGGTGAGTGAGCCTCAATTCATGGGTGATGTAGTTTTTCAGCCGGATCCTCTACCTGAACATATAGCCAGGACCCGGCTGACCACCGAGAACAGAGCGGATCTGATCTGTTATGATGAGTCGGAAAAATTGCTGTTTATCGGTCATTACTGGTGCGATGGCAAGCCTGAACCGCTTGCACCCAATATCGCTTGTCTGGACTACAGTGCGGTCAAATATGGCAAGCTGGTGGCTTATCGCCTGGATGATGAGCCAGTAATTCAGACAGATAAGTTTGTCTGGGTTGATGTAGGGAAAGAGGTCGCGTTGCCTGGAGAACCGCTGGGAGAGCAACTGGTAGAACAACAGGTAGAACAACAGGGAACTCAGCAGGGAGAGGAAGAGGGATAGCATGAAGTGGCATAGTATCTGGTTGTCGCTGTTATTGATTGGTATCAGCGTGGGCATATCACTGCTGATTGGCTTTGGTGATAACCGCGATATGATGCGCAGCTTCAGCTTTGCGGACTTTACTCTGCGCGGGTCGCAGGTGTTTTATCAGAACCTCGACGGTGTTCTGGCCAGTGGTCAGTGGTGGCGCTTTCTGACACCGATCTTCATGCATTTCAGTGTGATGCATATCGTCTTCAACCTGATGTGGGTGTGGGTGATCGGGACCCGAATTGAACGTCAGCAGGGTTCTGTGGTCCTGTTGTTGCTGGTGTTGATCTCAGGAATTGCGTCCAATCTGGCTCAGTTCCAGATCAGTGGCCCGATGTTCGGAGGCATGTCCGGCGTGGTATTTGCGTTAATCGCTTATGCCTGGTTGTGGGACAGGTTTTCTTATCGGCCGCGTTTTGGTTTTCCACCGGCGCTGATGGGCTTTATGGTGGTATGGTTGGCGCTGGGTTATGCCGGCGTTCTGGAAGGACTGGGCCTGGGGGCGGTCGCTAATACTGCACATCTGGTCGGTTTGCTGGCTGGGCTGCTTTTTTTGCCTCTCGGTCGTCTGCTGGCGGGTCGTGTCTGGTAGATAATCAGATCGGTAGTTCTCAGATGTAGTCCTCAGATGTAGCTCTCTGATGCAGTCCTCTGATAAATGTCAATTTGTAGAAAACAGTGGTCGAAAGCAGTGATCATAAGTAGTGGCCAGGAGTGTAGAAATGAATTTTGAAGAGATGATTGAGGCGATGTCGCCGGATATCTATGAATCACTGAAACGCGCTGTCGAGCTCGGCAAATGGCCCAACGGTGTCAAGCTGACTCAGGAGCAGCGTGAGCAAAGCCTGCGTGCAGTGATCGCCTACGAACACACGCGAAACATGAGTGAAGAGCAGCGTGTGGGCTATATTGACCGCTCGCGCAAGGATGGCAGCAAGCACGGGTCTGATCCCCTGCAGCCGGATGTTTTGAAAATTCTCAACGGTTAATAATGGAATAGATCATGTCGCAACAGCCAAACGTCATATACCTGAAGGACTACCAGGCGCCTGCCTGGCAGATAGAGAAAACCGATCTGCATTTCGATCTGGATGAATCGCGGGCGCTGGTACGCTCAACACTGACACTGCGTCGTGCCCCTGATGCTGCTGTGGATGCGCCGCTGCTGCTTAACGGTCATGAATCGGTCGAACTATGTCGCCTGAGTATTGACGGTAAAGAGCTGACCGTTGCTGATTACACACTCCAGGGTGAGCTGTTGACCCTGAAGGGTCTGCCGGAAACCTGTGAGCTTGTATGTGAGACGCGTATTTACCCGCAGACGAATACCGCGCTGGAAGGGCTTTATCTTTCTGATGGCATGTTCTGTACCCAGTGTGAAGCCGAGGGTTTCCGGCGCATCACTTTTTTCCCTGACCGTCCGGATGTGATGTCTGTATTCACCACTACCATAGAAGCTGACAAGCAGGCTTATCCGATATTGCTGAGCAATGGTAATGCGGTGGCGCAGGGGGATGCGGATAACAATCGTCACTGGGTCACCTGGGAAGATCCCTTTCCCAAACCCAGTTATCTGTTTGCCTTGGTTGCGGGCGATCTAAGTTGCCTGGAAGACAGTTACACCACACTGTCTGGACGCCGCGTGAAGCTGCAGATTTTTGCCGAGAAGAAGGATCTCGATAAACTCGATCATGCCATGCGTTCGTTGCAGAATGCGATGCGCTGGGACGAAGAGGTATATGGCCGCGAGTACGATCTGGATATCTACATGATCGTGGCAGTGGACTTCTTCAATATGGGCGCCATGGAGAACAAGGGGTTGAATATTTTCAATACCTCTTGCGTTCTGGCCAGTCCCCGCACCACGTCCGATGCCGCTTTTCAGCGGGTTGAGGCGGTGGTGGCACATGAGTACTTTCATAACTGGTCCGGTAACCGTGTGACTTGTCGTGACTGGTTTCAGTTGAGCCTCAAGGAGGGGTTCACGGTCTTCCGCGATGCTGAGTTTTCGGCCGATATGGGCTCACGCACCGTCAAACGGGTCGAGGATGTCACGCTGCTGCGGACGGCTCAGTTTGCTGAGGATGCAGGCCCGATGGCGCATGCGGTACGCCCGGCTTCGTTTATGGAGATCTCCAATTTCTATACCCTGACGGTGTATGAAAAGGGTGCCGAGGTGGTGCGTATGCTGCACACCCTGCTGGGGCCTGAGCTGTTTCGTAAGGGAACCGACCTCTATTTCGAGCGCCATGATGGTCAGGCCGTGACAACCGATGATTTTGTGGCTGCCATGGAGGCTGTATCGGGTCGTGACCTGACGCAGTTCAAGCGCTGGTATAGTCAGGCGGGTACTCCGCGTCTGCTGGTCAGTGACCATTATGACGAGGCGCAGAAGCGTTACAGTCTGACTGTCACACAAAACTGTCCAGCGACACCTGGGCAGGATGAAAAGCTGCCCTTCCATCTGCCGCTGAGTGTTGCTCTGTTGGGAACGGATGGGCAGTTGCTGGATATGGGGCAAGGGGAGGTCAGTCGTGTACTTGAACTGACCGAAACGGAACAGACTTTCCATTTCGATGCGATTCCAGATCGCCCTGTGCCATCTTTACTACGGGGTTTTTCTGCGCCTGTGAAGCTGCAGTATGATTTCACTGATGAGCAGCTGCAGTTCCTGCTCCAGCACGATACTGATGGATTTACCCGGTGGGATGCGGGGCAGCTCTTGGCATTGAGGTTGATGCAGCAGTTGATGCAGGATTATCGACAGGGCAAGGCTTTACAGCTGCCTGAATCGCTGGTTTCAGCCTGGCGAGCGATTCTGAATGATCAGTTGCTGGACTCTGCGATGGTAACTTTGCTGCTGACATTGCCATCCGAAGCTTATCTGTCTGAGCTGGCCGATGAGATCGATGTAGATGCGATACACCATGTGCGCCAGTTTCTGCGCACCTCTCTGGCAAAAGCGCTGGAGAGCGACTGGCTGGCTACCTACAAGCGTCTTGATTCAGATCAGCCCTACTCGCCGGAGGCGTCCGAGATGGCGCGTCGCAGCCTGAAAAATCTGGCGTTGAGCTATCTGATGTCACTGCAGGATGGCGTTTATCTGGCACTGGCGCAGCAGCAGTTCGAAACAGCAGATAACATGACCGAACAGCAGGCCGCATTGGCACTTGTGGTGCACTCAGAGTTTGCTGAGTGTGCTGGTGAGTTGTTGGGTGAGTTCCTGTCACAGTGGCAGCATGAGTCCCTGGTGATGAACCAATGGCTCTCGATTCAGGCATCAGATCCCAAATCGGGTGCTCTGGCGCGGGTAGAGTCCCTGATGCAGCATCCCATCTATGATGCCCGAAACCCAAACAAGATACGCTCACTGGTCAGTGTGTTCAGTAATCAGAATGCCATCAATTTCCATAAAGAAGATGGCAGTGGCTATCGCTTTCTGGCGGATCGCATTATAGAGCTGAACCGTCAGAATCCACAGATTGCAGCCAGGCTGCTGACGCCTCTGACACGCTGGCGCAAGTACGATGCTAACCGCCAGTCCTTGATCTGTTCGCAGCTTCAGCGCATTCTGGAAAGTGGTGATCTTTCCAGTGATGTTTATGAAGTGGTGAGTAAAAGCCTTGTGTAGTGTAGGGTTTGTTAGTCCAAGGTCGCAGCCGTTATGCTCGCCCCATGCCGGTTGCTTGGGTATACTTCGCTTAATGTTTTGAAATTACCTGTCAGGAAAATGTAATGGAACGATTTCTTCTCTCAGATGATAAGTTTGATTTGCAGCAAAATTTTCGTCGTGCTCTGAAGTGTCAGGAACAGATGACACACGCCAGAGACGGGATGAAAGAGGCAAAAAACAGCCGCGTATGGATTGTCGCACTGGTAATTCTGATTTTTGCCATGGGATCCGATTTCTTCCTGGGAGCTTCTGCCGCTTTGTTCGTGTATTACTTTTACCGGGTTATTCGCTCCTGGTATGAGTGCTCTCAGGCAGAGGAAGGTTTGGAGGAGAATTCCCGCTGGTTTGGTGCCAAGGGCCTCAAGCTGGAAGGTCGGGTACTGTATTTCCGTGATGACAGTCTGCTCGAGCAGCCCCTTGATCCCTTTGATGATGACCTTTATCGCTGATCCGCTTCTGCGATCAACGGGGTCGTGCTCCGGGTGTTCAGTGTGAGGAAGTGGGTCTGATTACGGCCTCTTTCCTTGCTCTGATAGAGCGCCTGATCGGCGGCATGGATCAGTTGCTCCATCAAGCTATCCATATCTTCAGCGGCTGTATCTGCCGGCTCACAGATCGTGAAGCCAAAGGAAGCGCTCAGGCTTAATGCTGCACCTTGATGTGTTTCAAAGGGATAGGCATGCAGCTTCTGTCGTAGATTCTCTGCTACTTGCAGCGCATCATCGTGATGGCAGCCGGGTAAAAGAATCGCAAACTCCTCACCGCCGAAGCGGGCGACAGTGTCCGTATCTCTGACCAGTTCTTTCAGTAATTCAGCGACAGCTCTCAATACCCGGTCTCCGGTGAGGTGGCCGAAATTGTCATTGATTCGTTTGAAATGATCTATATCGAGCAGCATGCAGGCAAAAGGTGTATCTGTGCGGCTGGAGCGCTTCAGCTCACGCATCAGTTGCAGGTTGAATGCGCGCCTGTTCAGGGTTTTTGTCAGCGCATCGATGCTGCTGAGGCGCTGCAGTGTTTCGCGACGAATGCAGTTCTCAATGCAAACGGCAACCACCGATGACAGATGTGACAGATAATCATAGCTCAGAAACTGGTTGTATCTGTCCGGGTCCATGCTGCCAAGGCTCAGGCTGCCAATCAGGCAGTTTTCGCGTATCAATGGCAGGATGGCACAGGAGTTGATGACAGGCGCTTTTTCAAACACCTGTTGCTTCAGACGACTGTCGGGTTGGCCGTAAAAAAGTCGGTTCTCTGGGTGTATCTCACGCAGCAGTTGTTGTGTCGGTAACAGGCGCAGATAGGTTTGATCCAGTGTGATCGAAGAGCTGTCGAGTAGCTCCTGAGCAGTCTCTTCGGGGTCAAACAAAATCAGGCTGACAGCACAAAGCTTGAAGTGCAGGCGAAAGTCATTGAGCAGATAGTTCAGCAGCTCTGCCAGTGATGAGCAGGACAGCATCAGCAGTTCGGCTTCAAAAAAATTGTGCAGTAAAGCCTCGTTCCGAGTGGCTTTGTTCTGCATCAGATGCACTAGCCGTTTTAACTCCCGGTTTTCGACTGCCAACTTCTTGATGTCATCCATCCACTTTGCCTGTTATTGATCAAGCTTATAATTATTTTCGGCCAAAACTTTATGTTCTGCCTCAGCCAGAGGGAGTCCCGTTGATCGCCAGAGCGATCATGTGCCTTGTTGAGCAGTCATGAAACGCTGCACAGTATCAACAATGGCTTGTGTCTGTGAATCTATTTCGATATTGATCAGATCATTCTCTTCAACATCGGAAAAAATCGTCACCGCCAGTGTTTCTGGAATCAGGAACACATTAAAGCAGTCATCGTGCACTTCGCCAATAGTCAGACTGCAACCATTGAGTCCAATAAACCCTTTTGGGAAGATATAAGGCGCCAGATGGGAGGGCTTTTCAATCCAGATGATACGGTTATTATCTGGCGTCTGGATCTTACGGACAGCGGCACAGGCGTGAATATGGCCTGACATGGGATGCCCGCCGATCTCATCACCAAAGCGTGCAGCCCGCTCAAAATTAACCAGACGGCCCGGCTGCAGTTTGCCCAGATTGGTAACACGCAAGGTCTCCATAATCAGATCGAAGTGTACCCGTCGCTCATCAAAGCCGGTTACAGTCAGACAGACACCATTAACAGCTATGCTGGCGCCCGTGCTGAGGGCATCAGTATGTCCGGGTGGAAGTTGTAATATCAGCTTCATGAAGTTGTCGTGATGCTGTGTGGAGATGACCTCTGCTGTTCCCTGTACAATACCGCTGAACATACTGTGCTAATCTCATAGTGCAGAGGGTATCTCTGCGGATTTGGTTAAGCGTCAAGTCTATACAAAAATGTGGCAGGAGATAAAGCGATGCGCGTTCTGATTACAGGCGGAACTGGATTTATCGGTCGTCATGTTTGCGCGGCTCTACTATCCCGTGATGATCAAGTGGTGGTGTTGAGTCGCAGTGATACTGGTGGTGAGCTGGATGATCGTGTCCAGAGAGTGACTCGCTTGTCGCAGATTGATGGGGAGATTGATGCCATCATCAATCTTGCTGGCGCGGCTATCGTGGATCAACGCTGGACAGATGAACGCAAAGCGTTGCTGCGCGCCAGTCGTATCGATACCACGCGTGCACTTAATGCCTGGATTTCTGAGCTGGAGAAAAAACCAAGTGTGATGATCAGTGGTTCGGCTGTCGGTTTTTACGGCTCTCAGGATGAGAAGTTGCTGGGCGAGACTGCTGAACCAAAACCTGGTTTTTCTCATCAGCTCTGTCTCGACTGGGAATCAGAGGCGATGCTCGCCGAAAAAATGGGTGTGCGGGTCTGCGTGATCAGAACCGGAATTGTACTCGGCAATGGCGGTGCATTGAGTAAGATGCTATTGCCGTTCAAACTGGGTCTTGGTGGGCCTATAGCTGATGGTCACCAATGGATGTCCTGGATCCATATGGATGATGAAGTTGCCGCTATTCTCTGGCTGCTGGATCATCCGGTGCTGGAGGGGGCGTTTAATCTCACAGCGCCACGCCCGGTCAGTAATGGCGTGTTCAGCAAGTCGTTGGGTCGAGTATTGGGTCGGCCGGCATTCTTCCGCATGCCCGGTTTTGTCATGGAGTTGATGCTGGGGGAGGCGAGTGAGTTGCTGATAGAGGGGCAGCGTGTCATTCCTGAAAAACTGCTCGCCTCTGGGTTCAGCTTTCGTTTCGATGATCTGGATGAAGCGCTGGCAGATGTCCTGAAGGAGTGACAATCAGCAAACGAATCAGCGTATGAATCAGCGGGCGTCATGCATCGACAGGTCGAATATCGCCATATCTTCCTCCTCTGATCGGCGCTGACGCTGCCGTTGGCGCAGCGCCTTGATCGCTTCCAGCAGAAGATCTCCTTGCCACAAATCGATATCCTCGCTGTAGAGGTGGTGCTCCAGATCCAGGAGCAGAAAGCTCAATGTCTGATGTGCGGCCGCCTGTCCTACCGACTCCAGATCCTCAATGACTGCATCTGGCCAGAAGCGGGGTGCCCAGATCAGCAGTGCACGGCTGCTCAGTTGTGCATCATTAGCCAGGCACGCGGCTGCCAGTACATCGAAAGCCTCCTGTTCACCATCTTTACGCTGTTCTGACAGAGGTTTGTCAGTGCGCGCCTCTACAGAGGCTGGCTGCTTTGGTTGACTCTGCTTCAGTTGATTCTGCTTTGGTAAATTCTGCACACGTTGGCGGTAATTGAAATAGCTGTAAAGGCATCCCAACGAGGCCAGCAGGCTGATGGCGCTTAGAAATATGATCAGACCTGTCGGCGAGCTGTTCTGAGTCTGGATTGTTTGTTGATCAACGGATTGAGCCGCAAGAGAGGGTGTGTCTGGTATCAGTACTTCAATACTGGTAACGGGTGTGCTGGCCGATTGGGTCCGCTCTTCAAGCGTGTTCCACCATTGCAGATTCAGAACAGGGATGGTGAAGGTACCACTGTGGGCGGGAGTGATCAGCCAGGATTCGCGCAGATTGCCGGTCAGACCGAGCATGGCATGCTCGCTGTCATCGCGTCGGCGTGACAGAAGTCTTGCGCCTTCAACAGGTGCTTGCGTATACAGATTGGCAGGGAGTTGCTCGCTGCTGAGTGCGGTTGCTGACAGTGAAATATTCAATAACAGGCTGCCGGGCAGGTAATCGCTCTGGATCAGATCCTGACTCAGTGCGACTTGCTCGGCGGGTAGCCAGTATCCACTTTCGCTGCCGTAAGTCATTGGCAGCACTTCCACATCCAGGTCGTCTGCACGGACAGGGATAAGAATATCTGAGTTGTCATCACTGGTCAGAAGGGCAGCTCCCTGTATTTCAATAAAGCCGGTTTCCTGCGGGAATAATGCATAGAACTGCTCTGTAACGCTGTAGCTTTGCTGGTCAAGCGTGTCAGTATACTGGCGCTGTGGACCCACCTCACGTGTGGTGCCGTTGCTGATCTGGGGTGGTAACAGTCTGGCTGACTCTGGCAGAGGTTCCAGATGATAAAGGCTGGCGCGATAGAGTAGTTGGGCACCTTGATAAACTCTCTCTCTGTCGAGTTCAACTGTAAAGAAAAGAGCATCACGGGCTGCCGGCAGGGGGTTGTTCAGGGTGCTGGTGCTCTGGTTATTGAGGTTCTGACTACCTGAACTCTGGTTGTTGTTCTGGTTGTTGTTCTGGTTATTGTTAAAACCGCCACTCACCATTATCTGCAAAGGTTCTGAAACATGTTCATTAACACGCAACACCGGAATGGTCAGCGTACCGGATCTAAGAGGGTGCAGGTTGATCTGCCATCGTGTACTGGCCTCGCGAGAAGCACTGGTATGACGAAAAATACTGGAGCGCTGGCTGCTGGATATACGAAAATCACGTGCAAGGTGGCTCAGATCGGGAAGGGGCCTGTCAGCACCTGGAATCTCCAACATTAACGTCAGGGTGTCGCTGGTGCTCATGGCGTTTTTATCGGTTTTGGCCGATATCTGAGCAAGTGCAGTTGATGTCAGTAAAATGTATAAAAAACAGTAGGAAATCGCTTGCTTATAGAGGTCGTTCATATACTCTTACTTTTAAGGGTGCCAGGGTTATATCCATTATCAGCCAAGGCAGTCCGGGAGGCAACGGCATACTGAATCTGCTGTTTTCTGGCGATAATAAGGCACCTGTCATAATGGAAATGTGCAGATAAAAAAGAGAGATAGTCATGCCCCGTCCAGGCCCGGAAAGCAAAGCCGAAATTTTAGAATACCTGAGCAACGAAATCTCCAAAAGACTTCCCAAGAATAAATCAGAGCTACTGCTGAAGTTTATCGAACATTATTACCTGACTGCTCCTGAGCGTGACCTCAAACACTGGCGGCTGGATGATCTGTACGGATCAACGTTGAATATATGGGAGTTCCTCCAGGCTCAGTCTGAGCGCACGGGGCGTGTGAGAGTATTCAATCCGGATTATGAAAAGCATGGCTGGCAATCCACGCACACAGTCATTGAAGTTTCTGCGCTGGATATGCCGTTTATTGTTGATTCGCTGCGTATCGAGCTGAATCGTCTTGATGTCACCATCCATTCCATCACCAATGCTGTTTTCAGTGTAAAGCGCAATGAAAGCGGGGAAATAACAGACTTTATAAGTTCCGGAAAGAATACGAATGACACCTACAGCCGCGAATCGGTTGTTGCAATAGAGGTGGATCGCCACACCAATCCGGAAAAGCTTGAACTGATCAGAACAACCCTGCAAGAGGTATTGCAGGAGGTCAGAAGGGTGGTTGACGACTTCTCACCCATGCTGGCTGCTGCTGATGGGCTTGCGAACTCATTGTCAGCGCACAAGGGTGCTTTGGATAAAGCTGATATTGCCGAGGCGCAGGCATTTATCAAATGGCTCAGAGATAACTTCACTTTCCTCGGCTACGAAGAGCTTGAGTTAGTGACGCAAGGGAAAAAACAGTTGCTTAAACCCGTTGCCGGTTCAGGGTTGGGTATGCTGCGTGAATGCGATGATCAGTGTCGTGCAGATCTCAGGCATACCTTCGAGCGCGATGCCGCGATGTTTACACTGATTCCTGATCTGCTCTCCTTCTCCAAATCTGCGGCCAAGTCTCGTATACATCGCCCGGCTTATCCTGACTACATAAGCTTCAAGCGTATCAATGACAAGGGTGAAGTGTGTGGCGAGGTACGTTTCCTCGGCCTCTATACATCCTCAGTTTACGTGCACTCTCCTCGAGGTGTGCCGGTGATCCGAAACAAGATCAATGCGGTCATGGAACGCTCGAATCTGTATCCTGAAGGGCATAACTGGAAGGAGCTGATGCAGATTCTGGAAACCTTCCCGCGGGATGATCTGTTCCAGAGCAGCGTCGAAGAGTTGTTCAGTATGACGCTGGGAATCCTGCAGATCAGAGAGCGTCGACAGATACGTCTGTTCCTGCGGCGAGATCGTTTCGGTCAGTTCTTCTCGGCGCTGGTTTATGTACCTCGTGATATTTACAGTACTGAGTTTCGTGTTCGCAGTGAAAAAATTCTCAAGGATGCGCTGGGTTGTGATCTGGCAGAGTTCAATACCTACTTCTCTGAGTCCATTCTGGCACGTACGCAGTTCAATCTGAGACATTCGGATGAAGGGCGCGTTCTTGATACATTTGATGTTGAACAGATAGAGCGCAGAATTCAGGATGCAGCCAGAAGCTGGGACGAGGATCTCTATGCTGCCCTGATTGACAGTCTGGGTGAAGAGCTGGGTATTCACTGCTACAACCATTATGGCTCCAGCTTCTCACCAAGCTACCGTTCTGATTTCACACCGCGCACCGCGGTGGTTGATATCCAGCATATGCGCAAGCTTTCGTCCGAGTCTCCTATCGCGCTGAGTTTCTATCGTGCCCTGGAGCGTGAGCAGGATGAGCTGAACTTCAAACTGTTCCATTACGGTACGGCGCTGCCGCTGTCTGATGTCATGCCTGCACTGGAAAACCTTGGGCTTCGCGTCATTGACGAGCATCCTTACGAGATTATTTCCGAAGAGAAATGTGTCTGGATACACGACTTTAACCTGCGTTATCGTGGCAAGCAGCAAAGCAGCATTGAAGAGCTACAGTCGATTTTTGAGGATGCCTTCCAGCATATCTGGTCTGGACACGCCAACAGTGATGACTTCAATAAACTGGTGCTCGGTGCGGGTCTTGGCTGGCGTAAGATAGTGATTCTGCGTGCCTATGCAGCCTACATGAAGCAGATTCGTTTCCCGATCAGTATCGAGGCGGTCAGTGCAGCACTGAACAACCATCCCGGCATCTCTCGTCAGCTTATTGAGCTGTTTGAGTATCGATTCAACCCCGAGAAAGTCAGTGAGATTAAAGCGGCCGAGACTGAAGAGGCGATCATGCTCAGCCTTGACGATGTGTCCAGTCTCAATGAAGACCAGGTGATTCGTCAGTATGTAGAGTTGATCAAGGCGACTGTGCGAACCAACTATTATCAGGCGCAGGATGGTCAGGATAAATCCTATGTATCATTCAAGCTGACACCAGCTAACATCCCCTTCATGCCACAGCCCAGACCCATGTTCGAGATCTTTGTTTTCTCGCCGAGGGTGGAGGGTGTTCATCTGCGCGGTGGCAAGGTGGCGCGTGGCGGGTTGCGCTGGTCGGATCGCAATGAGGATTTCCGCACCGAAGTACTGGGGCTTGTCAAAGCGCAGCAGGTTAAGAATGCGGTGATTGTGCCGGTTGGTGCCAAGGGAGGTTTCGTACCCAAGCAGTTGCAGCCCGATTGGGATCGTGACTCCTGGCTGGCTGAAGGTATTGCCTGCTACCGCATTTTTATCAGTGCATTGCTGGACATAACCGACAACCTGGTGGACGGTGAGGTAGTTCCACCGCAAGGTGTTGTTCGTCATGATGAGGATGATACTTATCTGGTTGTGGCTGCGGATAAAGGTACGGCAACCTTCTCGGACATTGCCAATGGCATCGCCAATGATTACGGTTTCTGGCTAGGTGATGCTTTTGCATCAGGTGGCAGTCAGGGTTATGACCATAAGAAAATGGGTATCACCGCACGTGGTGCCTGGGTGTCGGTTGAGCGTCATTTCCGTGAGGTGGGCGTCAATACTAAAACAGACCCATTCACCGTAGTGGGAATCGGTGATATGTCGGGCGATGTTTTCGGCAATGGTATGTTGTTGTCCGATCAGATCAAGCTGGTGGCCGCATTTAACCATTTGCATATTTTCATTGATCCAGATCCAGACACTGCCAGCAGCTATGCTGAACGCCAGCGCCTGTTCGATCTGCCGCGCTCAGGTTGGAATGATTACAATACAAAGTTGATTTCAAAAGGCGGCGGAATTTTCTCGCGCAGTGCGAAGTCGATCACCTTAACACCGGAAATCAAAAAGCTTACCGGGCTTACGCTCAGCAAAGTGGCGCCAAATGAGCTGCTGTCAGCACTGCTGACGGCTCCGGTGGATCTGCTTTGGAATGGTGGTATCGGTACCTATGTTAAAGCCTCTGACGAAAGTCATGCGGATGTCGGAGACAAAGCCAATGATGGTTTGCGTGTTGATGGCTGCATGCTGCGCTGTAAGGTGATTGGTGAGGGCGGCAACCTGGGGATGACCCAGCGTGGTCGCATGGAGTTCTCGCGACACGGTGGCCGGATCAACACCGATTT
The DNA here is from genome assembly GCF_046271865.1 of Nitrincola salilacus. Lineage (NCBI taxonomy): Bacteria > Pseudomonadati > Pseudomonadota > Gammaproteobacteria > Oceanospirillales > Oceanospirillaceae > Nitrincola > Nitrincola salilacus. The sequence goes on along the minus strand of NZ_CP176580.1, from coordinate 2,959,879 downwards.
CATTGATAATGCCGGGGGTGTGGATTGCTCCGACCATGAGGTCAATATCAAGATACTGCTTAACGGTATGGTGGCAGCTGGTGATATGACCATGAAACAGCGTAACAAGCTACTGGTGGAGATGACTGAAGAGGTTGCGGAGCTGGTCCTGCTGAACAACTATCGCCAGGTTCAGGCTATCTCACTGGAAGAAAAACGCTCACTTCTGTCCATGGCTGAGTATCAGCGTTTTATCAGCAAGCTGGAATCGCAGGGTAAGCTCAATCGTAAGCTAGAATATATTCCGAGCGATGAGGAGTTGGCGGAACAGCGCAGTGCCGGACGCGGCTTGACCCGCCCTGAGCTGTCAATACTGATATCCTACTGCAAGGCCGACCTGAAAGAGAGCTTACTGGCGACCAGTGTGCCGGATGACCTCTATTTGTCGAAAGAGCTGGTGACGGCCTTTCCGAACAAGATGGAAACACGTTTTGGTAGTGAGCTTAAGCAGCATCGCCTGTGTCGTGAAATCATTGCGACCCAGATTGCTAACCAGATTGTCAACTTCATGGGGATCAACTTCGTTGACCGCCTGATGACATCGACTGGTGCTTCTCTGGAGTCGATCGTGCGGGCCTATGTGCTGGTGCGCGACATCTTCGATCTTGAGTCCATGTGGGAGATGATCGAAGTGCTCGATTATCAGGTGGATGCTGAGATTCAGAGCGAGATGATGAGCAGTCTGCAGTATCTGGTTCGCCATGCCACTCGCTGGTTTGTGCGTAATCGACGTGGTGAGCTCAATTGCCAGACAGAGATGGACAACTTCCATGACCGTGTTACCAGTATCAGCCAGAACCTTGGTGAACTGCTGCGTGGCGAGCCCAAAGAACTCTGGGAGCAGGCTTACTCACGTTATACGGATGCCGGTGTGCCAGCATCTCTGGCACAGGTAGTGGCTGGCTCAGGCAGCCTGTATGCAGCACTGGGGATTATTGAGGTTGCTCGTGAGTTGGATCGGCCGCTTGAGCACGCTGCGGCTGCCTTCTTTGGGCTGGGTGAGCGCCTTGAGTTACAGTGGTTCTCGCGCCAGCTGAATGGTCTCAGGGTTGACAATTACTGGCAGGCCTTGGCACGGGATGCCTTCCGTGACGATCTGGACTGGCAGCAGAGAGCCTTGATGGCAACCGTGCTTAAAATGCACAAACCCGATGGCGGCTCGATCGAAGTGCAACTGGAGGATTGGGTCGCACTCAACGAAGGGCTGTTGGAACGTTGGAATCGTGTGCTGGCTGATCTGAAAAATGCTAAACATCAGGATTATGCGATGTATACTGTCGCCGTGAGAGAGCTGTTTGATCTCGCGCGCACCTGTATATTCGCTCAAGCTGACTGATATGAAAGTGTCTGTCGGCTTTTTCATGCCGGCAGACATTCATGAAGCATCTGATCGTTGATCTATTTATTACCAAAGATGAGTATCTCAAATACTATCGTGGCAATGCAGCCTGGGTGTCGGCGGTTGCCCGCGATGGCCGCCAGGTACAGTTTCCAGCCAGTACACTTCGGCCCTATCTGACTCATACGGGTATCCGGGGCTCCTTTGTCATCTACTACGACAATGTCGGGAAGTTGATTCAGGTGGATAAACTCGGTTCAATGGCTTGAGTCGAGCTGTCATTTTTATCCCTCATCACGTTATAATGCCTCTCATTTTCCGACCATGATCCAGAGATGACCATGCTTTATACGCTTGCCAGATCCTTGATGTTTAAGATGGATGCCGAGACGTCGCACAATCTTGCCCTGAGTGGCATGAATGCGGTCTCTCGGCTGGGCTTGCAGCGTCTTGCCGGTGCCAAGGCAAGTGACCTGCCTGTGGAGGTGATGGGGATTCGCTTCCCTAATCCGGTTGGCTTGGCAGCGGGGCTGGATAAAAACGGTATCGCAGTTGATGGGCTGGCTGCCATGGGTTTTGGCTTCATTGAAGTGGGTACTGTCACACCGCGTCCGCAGGAAGGTAACCCCAAGCCGCGTCTGTTCAGGATTCCGGAGCATTCCGCGATCATCAACCGCATGGGTTTCAATAATGCCGGTGTCGATCAGTTGCTGAAGAACCTTGAGGCCAGTAGCTATGAGGGCGTTCTGGGCATCAATATTGGTAAAAACAAAGATACGCCCAACAAAAAAGCGCATGAGGATTATCTGCTTTGCTTCCGTAAGGTATATGGTCGTGCCAGTTATATCACAGTGAATATCTCATCTCCCAATACACCGGGCCTGAGAACCCTTCAGTTCGGTGATTCTCTGAATAGTCTGCTGGACTGTATCAAGACGGAGCAGGCCAAGCTGGCACGCTTGTATAAGCGTTATACGCCCGTGACACTCAAGATCGCGCCGGATATGGGGCCGGAAGAGTTTGAACTGGTCGCCAATGCTCTGATGACCTACGAAATAGATGGTGTCATTGCGACGAACACTACATTGTCCCGTGATGGGGTCGAGGGCTCTGAGCACTGTGATGAGGCTGGCGGCCTGAGTGGTGCGCCGGTGCGTAACCGTTCAACAGCTGCCATCTTGGAGCTGTCAAAACATCTGAATGGCAGAATCCCGATTATCGGTGTGGGTGGTATTACTGAGGGTTTTGATGCGGCCGAAAAGCTGGAAGCCGGAGCCAGTCTGGTGCAGTTGTATACGGGCTTTATATACAAGGGGCCTGCGCTGATCCGTGACTCGGTCAGAGCGATGGAGAAGTTGAATAAAACTTGATTTAGCGTCTGTTTATTCGCCTGGAGTGCTCCCATATAGGGAGCCCTCCGTGAAAGGAATTACAGTATGCTCCGTTTTATGAGTTTAGTTTAACCTAGTGATGGATTAACCTGAATTGCAGAAACGCCAGACATCCCGTTCCAGTGTGCTTCGCGTCCTTCTCGCCATCCTCTCATCCAGTGACTTCGTTTTTCAGCTTCAGAAACCGGACAATCCTCTTTGGATTTACCTCCGATACCCGCATTGAAACCACGGCTGAAAAGAGTTGAGCTTGGATCTCGTTTCTGTCTTTTCATAAATATACGCCTCTCATGCTTCTATTTGTCATAGCGTGCGGCAATAAAAACTACGGTCGCCGCAAGTGGCAGTGAACCTGGTAGAAAAATCAGGTCACGTATACATTGATAACTGAAATCGGATCAGAAAGCGATTTAAAAAAACTATGCCTTTAGCAATAATCGATAGTTGTTTGGTTAACGCAGCTGCAAAAATATGCCGCTAATCATGCTGTTAAAGGTTACGATTGAATGAACGTAAAATGATGAATTTTTTTCATATTCATGACAGCTGTTCAGTTGTTCTGAATCGAGGTTGCAGATGGAAATAAACGACGCGAAAACAGCACTGAATTTTTTTGTGACCTGCCCCAAGGGGATAGAGCAACTACTGGCTGACGAGCTGCAGATGCTGGGGGCAGAAAGTGTCCGTCAGACGGTAGCAGGAGTCTCGTGTCAGGGCGACCTGGCACTGGGGTATGGAATCTGTTTGTGGTCGCGTCTTGGCAGTCGTGTGCTGATGCCTTTGGCAGAAGGTGAGGTCAAGGATGCGGATCAGCTTTATGCAGTTGTCCAGCAGGTTGACTGGCTGGAGCATCTACGACCTTCAGGTACCTTGACGGTCGATTTTAATGGTCGCTGTGAAGGGATCAACAATACTCATTTCGGCGCACTCAAGGTCAAGGATGCGATAGTTGATCAGATTCGGGATGCAACAGGACAGCGCCCGTCAGTAGAGCGTCAGGCGCCTGACCTTCGCGTCAATGTTCATCTTGCCAGGGATAAAGTTGTGGTATCTCTGGATCTGTCGGGCGAAAGCCTGCATCGCCGTGGCTACCGTCAGGAGGCGGGCGAGGCTCCTCTGAAAGAGAGTCTTGCGGCGGCGATCCTGATCAGGACGGGTTGGATGGAAAAAAGCAGAGGGCAGGCGGTGCTGGTGGACCCGATGTGTGGTTCCGGCACTTTGCTGATTGAGGCTGCGCTGATGGCGACCGACACGGCACCCGGTTTGCTGCGTAGACAGTTTGGCTTTTCTCGTTGGCTGGGTCACAGGGAGTCGCTGTGGCAAGCGCTGCTGGATGAGGCTACAGAACGCCAGAAGCAGGGGGGCGCGAAGGTTCAGGTCAGATGTCATGGTTCTGATCAGGATTCGCGTGTACTCGAGAAGGCAAAACATAATGCGCGGCGGGCAGGCGTTGATCATCTGATCAGTTGGAAGGTTCAGTCGGTTGAGGAGTGTATGGCCCCTGAGCTCGATGATGCAGTCGGCCTGCTGATCTCCAACCCACCCTATGGTGAGCGACTCGGTGAGGTGGAGCAGTTGATGTTTCTCTATCAGCAACTGGGTAGGGTGATGAAGGATCAGTTTGCCGGTTGGCAGGCAGGTATCTTCACCAGTAATCCGGAGCTGGGCATGGTGTTGGGTATGAAGGCGCAGAAGCGCTATCAGCTGTTTAACGGCACTTTGAAAAGTCAGCTGCTGATGTTCGAAATCTATGAAAATCAGCCTGCGCGAGTTGATGTTGGTGTAAGCGTGGAGAGCGAGGGTCAACAAGAGGCTCAGGCAGCTCAGGCAAAGCCTCTCTCTGAGTCGGCGCAGATGTTTGCCAATCGACTACGCAAAAACTTCAAGCAGCTCTCGCGCTGGGTCAGGAAAGAGGATATCGACTGCTACCGTGTTTATGATGCCGATATGCCGGAATACGCTGTCGCGGTGGACTACTACGCCGGGCAGGTGGTGGTGCAGGAATATGCGCCTCCGGCGAATATACACAAAGTGCGTGCGTTCAATCGCCTGAATGATGTGCTGCAAGCGGTTCCTGATGTGCTGGGGGTGTCGGCTGAACAGGTGGTTCTGAAGCAGCGAAAGCGTCAGCAGGGCACTGATCAGTACCAGAAGCAGGATGAAACTGACCACTTCTTTACCGTCACCGAGCATGGTTGTCAGTTGCTGGTGAACCTGCATGATTATCTGGATACGGGCCTGTTTCTGGATCATCGGCCGATACGCCGCCATATCCAGTCCATTGCGGCTGGCAAGGATGTCCTGAATCTGTTCTGCTACACCGCTAGTGCCACGGTACATGCCATTGTGGGTGGTGCACAGTCCAGTGTCAGTGTAGACATGTCCTCTACTTATCTGGCGTGGGCAAAACGAAACTTCAGGCTGAATAATGCTGATCAGAATCAGCACAAGCTGGTGCAGACCGACTGCATGCGCTGGCTGGAAGAGCAGCAAAAGCCTGCTTATGATCTGATCTTCATGGATCCACCCACGTTTTCCAATTCAAAGCGGATGGAGGGTGTGCTGGATGTTCAGCGTGATCATGTCGTGCTGGTGGAGGGGGCGATGCGCTTGTTGCGCCCGGATGGTGTGCTGATTTTTTCTAACAACTATCGACGATTCAAGCTGGATCATGAGGCGCTGAGTGCATATGAGGTGGCGGATATTACACATAAAACGCTGGATCCCGACTTCAAACGCAGTACAAAGATTCATTGCTGCTTTGAGATACGTCACAAGCGTTAACGCAGTGGTAAAGGACTGGGAGTAATAAAGAGTTCGGGGCGCCGATCTGGCGCCCCGAAGAGTAGAGCAGAAGTTACTTTTTAGCTGGGTAATCGCGCATCTCTGCACCAGTGTAAAGCTGGCGTGGACGACCGATGCGGTTCGGGCTGGAATGGAATTCGTTCCAGTGTGAAATCCAGCCAATGGTTCTGGACAGTGCGAAGATCACGGTAAACATGCTGGTCGGGATGCCGATCGCTTTCAGAATAATCCCGGAGTAGAAATCCACGTTCGGATATAGCTTACGCTCAACGAAATAGGGGTCTTCCAGGGCGATCTCTTCCAGGCGCTTGGCAATCTTCAGTAGCGGATCGTTCTCAATCCCCAGTTCGCTGAGAACCTCGTCACATGTTTTCTTCATCACTTTGGCGCGTGGGTCAAAGTTGCGATAAACGCGGTGACCGAAGCCCATCAGGCGGAAGTTGTCATCCGGGTCCTTGGCTTTTGCAATAAATTCCGGAATGTTTGCCTCATCGCCGATCTCCTCGAGCATGCTCAATACCGCTTCGTTGGCACCGCCATGAGCAGGTCCCCACAGTGCAGCAATACCGGCTGCGATACAGGCAAACGGGTTTGCGCCGGAAGAGCCAGCCAGGCGAACGGTTGAAGTTGATGCGTTCTGCTCGTGATCAGCATGAAGGGTGAATATGCGATCCATGGCGCGTGCCAGAATAGGATTGACTTCATAGTCATCGCAAGGCGTTGCAAACATCATCTGCAGGAAATTTTCGGCATAACCCAGCTTGTTGCGAGGGTGCATGAAGGGTTGGCCGATGGAATATTTGTAACACATCGCCGCCAGGGTCGGCATCTTCGCTATCAGGCGATAGGCGCAGACTTCGCGGTGGTCGGCGTTATTGATATCCAGTGAGTCGTGGTAGAAGGCAGATAGCGCGCCAACAACACCGCACATGATAGCCATCGGGTGGGCGTCGCGGCGGAAGCCCTTGAAGAACTGGCTCAGTTGCTCATGCACCATCGTGTGGTTGCTGATGGTGTAGGTGAACTTCTCAAGCTCTGCCTTGGTTGGCAGCTCTCCGTTCAATAGCAGGTAGCAGACTTCAAGATAGTGTGAATTCTCGGCAAGCTGCTCTATCGGGTACCCACGGTGCAGCAGAACTCCCTTGTCGCCATCAATGTAGGTTATGGAAGAGTCGCAGGCAGCAGTCGACACAAAGCCCGGGTCATAGGTGAAAAGACCTTTGCCGGTCAATGGGCGCACATCGATGACATCTGGCCCGATTGTGCCGGAATAAACAGGAAGTTCAATGACTTCGTCTAGACCATCGACCGTCAAACGCGCTTTTTTGTCAGCCATTGTTGGCTCCTATCATTTTTGTTTGGGTTACAACGACTTAAGGTCAGTCGCACGGCCATGCCTTGTGGGTGTGGCCTTCAAAGACCTGAACACTATAGAGCGTGTCACGCGATTGTCAATCAGTCGAAGGGCTAATTTGTTGCGTTGCAGCATAGCATTATATTATCAACTTGTTACAGGGAATTAGCCGATAGTATGAGTCGGTGTCAAGCAAGCAAAAATACTAGACCATTGTTGTACAAGCCACGTGGTTCGTTGTATTCAGCCTTTGAAGTGACTATACTGCCTGCCCTGAGTTGGTGACATCTCTGGTGCAAAGGTGGATCAGAGACTGATCCAGTTCGTGCATTTCGAGGTACTGCTTCTGAGCACTTCCTAGCAACCAAGTCCTGCAACAGGGCTATTGAGTGTGAACTAGAGCCGTGAACAAGAAAAGACCTGTAAATCTTGATTTTCGTACCATTAAATTGCCACTCCCGGCGATTACTTCGATCATACATCGTGTCACAGGTGTAGCGCTGTTCTTTGGTGCCATCTTTGTCGTGTATATCTTGGGGTTGTCGCTGGAATCTCAGTCGGGCTTTAATGCCGCGGCTGCGATACTCCGGGATAGTTTCCTGGCTAAACTCATCGCATGGGGATTTGTGTCTGCCCTGTTGTACCACATGATTGCCGGTATCAAGCATCTGATTATGGATTTCGGATACTGTGAAGAGCTCGAAAGTGGTCAACTGGCGGCAAAAGTGACAGTGATTGTGGCTGTGGTCGCAGTTTTGCTCGCGGGAGTATGGATATGGTAACTAGCATTACAAGCTTTGGCCGTAGCGGCCTTTATGACTGGATGATCCAGCGTGTAACCGCTGTCGTACTTTTGGCATATACGGTATTCATGCTGGCTTATCTGCTGTTCAATCCAGATCTGGATTTTGCTCAGTGGAGTGCTCTGTTCGAGGGCACGGTCATGCGTCTGTTTACCTTGCTGGCGATTCTGTCACTGGCTGCTCATGCGTGGATAGGTCTGTGGTCTGTTTCCACCGACTATATCAAGCCAACGGTATTGCGCTTCATGTTCCAGTCCCTGTGTGGTCTGCTGGCATTTATCTATGTCGTGTGGGGCATTCAGATTCTGTGGGGTATTTAACACATGTCTTCTAGTCTGCGTACATTGAGTTTTGATGCAATTGTTGTTGGTGGCGGTGGCGCCGGTATGCGTGCCGCGCTGCAGCTGACACAATCTGGCCTGAACACGGCTTGTATCACTAAAGTATTTCCTACCCGTTCTCATACAGTCTCTGCTCAGGGTGGTATCACCTGTGCGATTGCCAGTGCGGATCCTAATGATGACTGGCGCTGGCATATGTATGACACGGTCAAGGGTTCTGATTACATTGGTGATCAGGATGCGATCGAGTATATGTGTTCTGTCGGTCCTCAGGCGGTATTTGAACTGGATCATATGGGTATGCCTTTCTCCCGCACGGAGATCGGTCGTATCTATCAGCGCCCCTTTGGTGGTCAGTCCAAGAACTTCGGTGAAGGCGGTCAGGCTGCCCGTACCTGTGCTGCTGCTGACCGTACCGGTCATGCACTGCTGCATACGCTGTATCAGGCCAACCTGAAAGGCGGTACGACCTTCCTGAACGAATGGTATGCCGTAGATCTGGTCAAGAATGCTGACGGCGCAGTCGTGGGTACTATTGCCATCTGTATCGAAACCGGTGAAACCGTTTATATCAAAGCCAAGGCTACAGTGCTGGCAACCGGTGGTGCGGGTCGTATCTATGCTTCCACTACCAATGCCCTGATCAACACGGGTGATGGTGTTGGTATGGCGCTGCGTGCCAATGTGCCTGCTCAGGATATGGAGATGTGGCAGTTCCATCCAACCGGTATTGCCGGTGCGGGTGTTCTGGTCACTGAAGGTTGTCGTGGTGAGGGGGGTTACCTGATCAACAAGGATGGCGAGCGTTTCATGGAGCGTTATGCGCCCAACGCCAAGGACCTTGCTGGTCGTGACGTTGTAGCCCGTTCCATGATCCTTGAGATTCTTGAAGGTCGTGGTTGTGGCCCTGACGGTGACCATGTTCTGCTGAAGTTGGATCACCTGGGTGAAGAGGTTCTGCACTCACGTCTGCCTGGTATCTGTGAGCTGTCCCAGACCTTTGCAGCGGTTGACCCTGTCAAGGCGCCGGTACCTGTTGTTCCGACTTGCCATTACATGATGGGTGGTATCATTACCAACATCGGTGGTCAGGCGATTACTCAGGATGCTGATGGAAATGACCAGATCATTAATGGTCTGTTCGCCTGTGGTGAAGCGGCCTGTGTTTCTGTGCATGGTGCTAACCGTCTGGGTGGTAACTCACTGCTGGATCTGGTGGTATTCGGTCGTGCGGCCGGTATGCAGATCGAGAAGCAGATGCGTGAAGGCTATGAAGTGGCTGACGCAACTCAGTCCGATATCGATGCAGCCATGGCGCGTCTGAATCGCCTTAACAATAGCACGGGTGGTGAAAGAACCGCCGAGGTTCGCAAGGATCTTCAGAACACCATGCAGCTCTATTTCGGTGTATTCCGCGATGGTGAAAGCATGGAGAAGGGTCTGGCGCTATTGCAGGAGATCCGCAAGCGTGTCGAAAACCAGTATCTGGATGACAAGAGTCAGGCATTCAATACATCACGTATCGAAGCGCTTGAGCTTGATAACCTGATGGAAGTGGCTGAGGCTACCGCTATTGCTGCTGTGGAGCGTAAAGAGTCCCGTGGAGCGCATGCCCGCAATGACTTTACTGACCGCGATGACGAGAATTGGCTCTGCCATTCGGTCTATTATCCGCAGGATAAGCGTATAGGTAAGCGTGCCGTCAACTTCGCTCCGAAGACGATGGAAGCCTTTCCACCGAAAACTAGAACCTATTAAGGGGCTGATACGATGCTGGTAAGTTTATATCGCTATAACCCTGAAACGGACGATGTGCCTTACATGCAGGATATCCATATTGATATCCCCGGTGGCAAGGACATCATGGTGCTGGATCTGCTTCAGCTGCTGAAGGAGAAAGACACGACTCTGACATTCAGACGTTCCTGTCGTGAAGGGGTCTGTGGCTCCGACGGCCTGAACATGAATGGCAAGAACGGTCTGGCCTGTATCACAGCGTTGTCGCAGGTTGTCGAAAAAGACAAGCTAGTGCTGCGTCCGCTGCCTGGGCTTCCTGTTATTCGCGATCTGGTCGTGGATATGGGGCAGTTCTACAAGCAGTACGAAAAGATCAAGCCTTATCTGATCAATGATACGCCTGCACCAGCCATTGAGCGTCTGCAGTCTCCTGAAGAGCGTGCTGAACTGGATGGGCTTTATGAGTGTATCTTGTGTGCTTGCTGCTCCAGTGCATGTCCATCTTTCTGGTGGAATCCCGATAAGTTTGTGGGGCCGTCAGGCTTGCTGCAAGCCTACCGCTTCCTGGCAGACAGTCGTGATACCGCAACAGATCAGAGGCTGGCAGAGTTGGATGACCCCTTTAGTGTCTTCCGTTGCCATGGTATAATGAACTGTGTCAATGTCTGCCCTAAGGGTCTTAATCCGACCAAGGCGATTGGCAAGATCAGGAACATGCTACTGCAACAAGCTACCTGATCCATAATAATAAAAACGGCGCTTATGCGCCGTTTTTTTATGTCCAGGGATGGCGATATGCCGGCAGCGCAGGAGCAGTTGCCTGTTATATGTGCAGAAAGCGTTTTGAAACTACTTTTGAAACTACAGGGTTGTCAACGGCGACAAACCGACGGCTTGTTAAAACGAGGCCTTTTCATCGGGTGAGGCTAGCCAAAAGCAGAATGTCTTTGGCTATCATAAATTCTGTAGAATTTATCCCGTTTGAAACGTGGTTTCGGTGTTAACAGCAAGCTAAAAGTCGTAAAATGTGCGCCTGCATGGTCAGGCGGTATAAAAACGGCTGTGCAGCATCACAGAATCGGTAATCAGCAAAGGGCGGCTGGCACTGGCTTGGCAGGGACTTGGTGCATCCTGCTTTCCGGCTTCCCCAGACTCAGGGTGATATAACAATGCAAGACAGCATGATGGAGCTGCTTTGGAAGAATGCACATCTATATGGTGGCAATCTTTCATATGTAGAACAACTGTACGAAGCTTACCTGATGGACCCGAACGCCGTTCCTCAGGAGTGGCGCGAAGAGTTCGACCGTTTGCCAGCAACAGGCGGTCCGATCTTTCAGGATGTTCCTCACTCCGCTATAAGAGAGCATTTTCTCCACTTATCCAAGAATCAACGACGTGCTGCGGCACCGTCTGCCGACAGCTACAGCTCTGAACACGAGAAAAAGCAGGTGCGCGTACTGCGCATGATCAATGCCTACCGTGTGCGTGGTCATCAGGTAGCCAAGATTGACCCCCTGAATCTGTTGAAGCATGAACCGATTCCCGATCTGGAACTGCGCTTCCATGAACTTTCCGAAGCCGACTATGACACCACTTTCCAGCTGGGTTCTCTATTCTTCGGTCCTGAAGAAGCCACACTGAAAAATATCGTTGCCGATCTGAAGAAAACCTACTGCTCATCCATCGGTATCGAGTACATGCATATCGTTGATACGCAGGAAAAACGCTGGTTGCAGTCACGTATGGAACCCGTGCGTTGTGATCCGGTACTCGACGCTGAGGTCAAAATCCATATTCTGGAACGTCTGACTGCCGCCGAAGGCCTTGAGAAGTATCTCGGCTCTCGTTATGCCGGTGCCAAACGTTTCGGCGTGGAGGGTGGAGAAAGCCTGATCCCTTGTCTGGATGAGTTGATTCAACGTGGTGGTCGCCTGGGCGCGAAAGAGATCGTGATCGGCATGGCACACCGTGGCCGTCTTAACGTACTGGTCAACATCTTCGGTAAGAATCCATCCGATCTGTTTGGTGAATTTGAAGGCAAGAAACTGCTGGATACTTCCGGTGACGTCAAATACCACCAGGGCTTCTCGTCCAACGTCATGACACCAGGCGGCGAAGTTCACATGGCGATGGCGTTTAACCCCTCCCATCTTGAGATCGTCTCTCCGGTGGTTGAAGGTTCTGTGCGCGCGCGCCAAGACCGTCGCGAAGACAAGGTCGGTACTACAGTCATCCCTGTGTCGATCCATGGTGATGCTGCGTTTGCCGGACAGGGTGTGGTGATGGAAACCTTCCAGATGTCCCAGACTCGTGCATACAAAACGGGTGGAACGATCCATCTCGTGATCAACAACCAGGTCGGTTTCACAACGTCCAAGAAAGAAGATGCTCGCTCTACCGAGTACTGCACCGATGTTGCTAAAATGGTTCAGGCACCGATTTTCCACGTTAATGGTGATGATCCTGAGGCAGTGCGTTTTGTTACTCAGCTTGCGTTGGATTTCCGTAACGAATTCAAAAAAGACGTGGTGATTGATCTCGTCTGCTACCGTCGTCGTGGTCACAACGAAGCGGATGAGCCATCCGGTACTCAGCCTTTGATGTACAAGCAGATCAAGGTGCAGAAAACCACGCGTGAGCTTTATGCGCAGAAGCTGATTAACGAAGGCATCATCACTGACGAAGAGAACCGGGCGCTGGAGCAGAACTATCGCAAGGCGCTTGAAAATGGCGAGCATGTTGCCAATTCTCTGGTGCTTGAGCCTAATAGCGAGCTGTTCGTAGACTGGAGGCCTTATCTGGGTCATCAATGGTCTTTCGATGCTAATACAAGTGTCGACATCAAGCTGTTGCAGGAGCTCGGCAACAAGATGTGTCAGCTGCCTGAGGGTTTCGGAGTTCAGCGACAGGTTGAAAAGATCTATGATGACCGCAGGCGCATGGCTGCCGGTGCCATGGAGATCAACTGGGGCTTCGCCGAGACGCTGGCCTATGCGACGTTGCTGGCTGAAGGCTATCCGATACGTCTGACTGGTCAGGATGTCGGTCGCGGTACGTTCTCGCACCGCCATGCTGTTCTGCATAATCAGAATGACGCTGCCACCTACATTCCTCTGCAGCATCTGGATGAGAAACAGCCTAATTTCGATATTTTTGATTCCTTCCTGTCTGAAGAAGCGGTTCTGGCCTTTGAATATGGCTACTCCACCACCATGCCAAACACCATGGTGATCTGGGAAGCACAGTTCGGTGATTTCGCCAATGGCGCACAGGTCGTGATCGATCAGTTCATCACCAGTGGTGAACACAAATGGGGACGTCTGTGTGGTCTGACCATGCTGTTGCCGCACGGTTTTGAAGGACAGGGTCCTGAGCACTCCTCAGCGCGCCTGGAGCGTTTCCTGCAACTCAGTGCTGAACACAATATTCAGGTGTGTGTTCCGACAACACCTGCTCAGATATTCCATCTGATCCGTCGTCAGACAGTGCGTCCGCTGCGTAAGCCGCTGGTCGTGATGACGCCTAAGTCATTGCTGCGCCATAAACAGGCGATATCAACACTTGAAGAACTGGCAGAGGGCAGCTTCCAGCCGGTGATCGGTGAGATCGATACGCTTGATCCGAAGAAGGTTAAACGCGTAGTTCTGTGTAGTGGTAAGGTCTATTTTGATCTGTACAACAAGCGTGCAGAACTTGAAAAAGACGATGTCGCAATTATTAGAATTGAGCAGCTTTATCCCTTCCCTGAAGAGATTCTGGGCCAGGCGATTGCAGATTACACGAATCTGGAGTCCGTGGTCTGGTGTCAGGAAGAGCCTATGAATCAGGGCGCCTGGTACTGCAGTCAGCACCATATGCGTCACGTGTTGCATCGTCATGATCCTAAGTTGTTCCTGACGGGCGTCGGCCGGCCACATGCGGCTGCACCGGCTGTAGGTTATATTTCTGTTCATCTTGAACAGCAGGAACAGCTTCTGAACGAAGCGATTAACGGTTAACGACAGGTTCGATTGCGAACTACCAGAGCAGTTAAAAGGAAACAGCATGTCCATCGAAATTAAAGCACCGACTTTCCCTGAATCCGTGGCAGACGGTACCGTTGCAACCTGGCATAAACAGCCAGGTGACGCCTGCTCCGTTGACGAGCTGATCGTTGATATCGAAACCGACAAGGTTGTCCTTGAAGTGGTGGCACCTGTAGACGGTGTCATCAAGGAAATCCTGAAAGCAGAAGGCGACACAGTCCTGAGTGAAGAAGTTCTGGCCATTTTTGAAGCTGGAGCCGCTGCCAGTGCAGCGCCCGCAGCCGCCGCTTCTGCTTCTGCTCCTGCTGCAACCGCGACAGCTACTGATGCTGACAAGGTTGGCCCTGCTGCACGCAGACTGATTGATGAGCACGGTCTTGATGCATCTAAAATTCCAGGCAGCGGCAAGAATGGTGGTATCACCAAAGAAGACGTTCAGGCATTTATCAACAACCAGTCTGCAGCACCGACAGCAGCGCCTGCGCCTGCAGCAAAAGCAGCAGCACCTGTTGTTAATGTCGCGGCCGGTGAGCGTGTCGAAAAACGTGTGCCGATGACTCGTCTGCGTGCGACTATCGCTAAGCGTCTGGTTGAAGCTCAGCAGAATGCTGCGATGCTGACCACCTATAATGAAGTCAACATGAAACCGATCATGGAACTGCGTAAGCAGTACAAAGATCTGTTCGAGAAGACACATAATGGCACCCGTCTGGGCTTCATGTCCTTCTTCGTCAAGGCTGCTACTGAAGCACTGAAGCGCTTCCCTGCGGTAAACGCATCTATTGATGGCAACGATATGGTCTATCACGGTTATCAGGATATCGGCGTTGCCGTATCGACTGAACGTGGTCTGATGGTCCCTGTGTTGCGTGATACGGATGCCATGAATCTGGCTGATGTTGAAGCTGCCATTGCCGATTTCGGCAAGCGTGGTCGTGACGGCAAGCTGGGAATGGATGACATGCAGGGCGGTACTTTCACCATCACTAACGGTGGTGTCTTCGGCTCGCTGATGTCTACCCCCATCCTGAACCCGCCACAGACTGCGATCCTGGGTATGCACAAGATTCAGGAGCGTCCGATGGCTGTTAATGGTCAGGTTGTGATTCTGCCGATGATGTACCTGGCGCTGTCATATGACCACCGTATGATTGATGGTAAGGAAGCGGTACAATTTTTGGTTACAATAAAAGATCTGCTCGAAGATCCGGCCCGCATGCTGCTTGATGTATAAGGCAGCTGGTAACCCACGTATTAACGACAGGATTGATTAAATGTCTGATAAATTTGATGTAATTGTTATTGGTGCAGGCCCTGGCGGGTATGTTGCTGCAATTCGTGCTGCTCAGCTGGGTCTGAAAGCTGCTTGTGTCGAGAAGTGGGTGGACGACAAAGGGACTCCTGTTCTGGGAGGCACTTGTCTGAACGTAGGTTGCATCCCTTCCAAGGCGCTGCTTGAAACCACTCACAAACTGCATGAAGCTCAGCATGGCTTTGCGGCTCAGGGTATCGTTGCTGAAAATGTTCGCATCGATACAAAACAGATGGTTGCGCGCAAAGACCAGATAGTCAAAAACCTGACCGGCGGTATCGCGGGTCTGTTCAAGGCTAACGGCGTGACTCTGCTGCAGGGTAAAGGCAAGCTACTGGCCAACAAGCAGGTTGAAGTCACTGCTCAGGATGGTGCCGTATCTGTCTATTCTGCAGAGAACGTTGTTCTGGCTGCGGGCTCCGTACCGGTTGAAATTCCACCGGCTCCACTGACCGAAGGTCTGATTCTGGACAACGCTGGTGCTTTGGATATCGATGAAGCGCCAGAGCGTCTGGGTGTTATCGGTGCGGGTGTCATCGGTCTGGAAATGGGCTCCATCTGGGCGCGTTGTGGCTCTAAAGTCACTGTACTTGAAGCGATGGATAGTTTCCTGCCTGTCGCCGACCAGGACGTAGCTAAAGAAGCACAGAAACTGCTGACCAAGCAGGGCCTGGATATCAAGCTGGGTGCGCGCTGCACCGGTACTGAAATCAAAGGTAAAGAGATCACCGTCAAGTACACTGATGGCAATGGCGATCAGGAACTGGTGGTAGACAAGCTGATCGTGGCTGTTGGTCGTCGTCCTCTGACTCAGGACCTGATCAGCGCAGACAGCGGTGTGAAACTGGACGAGCGTGGCTTCATCTTTGTTGATGATCAGTGCCGTACGGATGCACCGGGCGTCTATGCGATCGGTGACATCGTTCGTGGCCCGATGCTGGCACACAAGGCATCGGAAGAGGGCATCATGGTTGTTGATATCATTGCCGGTCACAAAGCCGCAATGAACTACGATTGCATCCCGAACATCATTTATACCTTCCCTGAGCTGGCATGGGTGGGTAAAACCGAGCAGGAACTTAAATCTGCCGGGGTCAAAATAAAAGTCGGCAAATTCCCGTTTGCGGCCTCTGGTCGTGCGATGGCAGCGAATGCGACAGAAGGTTTTGTCAAAATGATCGCTGACGAAGAAACGGATAGAATACTGGGTGTTCACATGGTCGGCGGCATTGCTTCCGAACTGATCGCTCAGGCCGTTATTGCAATGGAGTTCTGCTCAACTGCAGAGGATCTGCAGCTAACGGTATTCGCTCACCCAACCGTGAGTGAGGCGGTACATGAAGCTGCTCTGGCAGTGGATAATCACGCCATCCACATTGCAAATCGCAAGAAACGCTAATAAGTGCTGCGGTGCAGATGAGGCACTGGCTTCATCTGCTGTAGAGCAGCAAAGTGCGTGCAACGAGGTCTCTGACCGCTAGCGTTGTGCATGTTTAGTCAAATTTCAACGGATTAGAACATGAACCTTCACGAGTACCAAGGCAAACAGTTGTTTGCTGAATACGGTCTGCCGGTTTCCAAGGGTTTCGCGGTAGAAACACCAGAAGCAGCTGCTGAAGCAGCTGAAAAAATCGGCGGTGACATGTGGGTTGTTAAAGCCCAGGTCCACGCCGGTGGCCGTGGTAAGGCTGGTGGCGTCAAGCTGATCAAGTCTCCTGCTGAAGCAAAAGAGTTTGCTGAAAAGTGGCTCGGCAACCGTCTGGTGACTTACCAGACAGACGCCAATGGCCAGCCAGTGACCAAGATTCTGGTTGAGACCTGCACTGATATCGCCAATGAGCTGTATCTGGGTGCTGTGGTTGATCGCTCAACCCGTCGTATCGTCTTCATGGCCTCTACTGAAGGTGGTGTTGAGATCGAGAAGGTTGCTGAAGAAACTCCTGAAAAAATCCTTAAGGCTACTATTGATCCCATGACTGGCGCTCAGCCATATCAGGGTCGTGAGCTGGCTTTCCAGCTGGGCCTGAAAGGCGATCAGATCAAACAGTTCGTCCATATCTTCATGGGTCTGGCGAAAATGTTTGAAGAGAAAGATCTGGCACTGCTCGAGATCAACCCTCTGGTTATCACAGAACAGGGCAACCTGCACTGTCTGGACGCTAAAATCGTGATCGACAGCAACGCGGTTTACCGTCATAAAGATATTCAGGAAATGCACGATCCTTCACAGGATGACGAGCGCGAAGGTCACGCAGCCAAGTGGGAACTGAACTATGTTGCCCTGGAAGGTAACATCGGCTGCATGGTTAACGGTGCTGGTCTGGCGATGGGTACCATGGACATCGTCAAGCTGCACGGTGGCCAGCCTGCCAACTTCCTTGACGTAGGCGGCGGTGCAACCAAAGAGCGCGTAACTGAAGCGTTCAAGATCATCCTGTCTGACGACAGCGTTAAAGCCGTTCTGGTTAACATCTTCGGTGGTATCGTGCGTTGCGACCTGATTGCTGATGGCATCATCGGCGCAGTCAAAGAAGTCGGCGTTAACGTACCTGTCGTTGTTCGTCTGGAAGGTAACAACGCAGAGCTGGGTGCACAGCGCCTGGCAGAGTCTGGTCTGGATATCATTGCAGCAACCAGCCTCACGGATGCAGCTGTTCAGGTCGTTAAAGCAGCGGAGGGTAAATAATCATGGCAATTCTGATTAACAAAGACACCAAGGTAATCTGTCAGGGTTTCACTGGTGGCCAGGGTACCTTCCACTCTGAACAGGCTATCGCATACGGCACCAAAATGGTTGGTGGTGTTACACCGGGTAAAGGTGGCACTGAGCACCTGGGCCTGCCTGTATTCAACACCGTTAAAGAAGCAGTCGAGCAGACTGGTGCTGAAGCATCTGTTATCTATGTTCCTGCTGCCTTCTGTAAGGATTCCATCCTGGAAGCCGCTAACGCTGGCATCAAACTGATCGTCTGCATCACTGAAGGTATCCCTACTCTGGATATGCTGCAGTGCAAAGTGAAGTGCGATGAGCTGGGTGTTCGTCTGATCGGACCAAACTGCCCGGGTGTTATCACTCCGGGCGAGTGCAAGATCGGCATTATGCCTGGTCACATCCACCTGCCGGGTAAAGTCGGTATCGTTTCACGTTCAGGTACACTGACGTATGAAGCGGTCAAGCAGACGACAGATGCTGGTTTTGGCCAGTCTACCTGTGTCGGTATCGGTGGTGATCCGATCCCTGGCTCCAACTTCATCGACATTCTGGAAATGTTCCAGAATGACCCGCAGACCGAAGCGATCGTCATGATCGGTGAGATCGGTGGTTCTGCTGAAGAAGAAGCGGCTGCCTACATCAAAGCCAACGTAACCAAGCCTGTTGTATCTTACATTGCCGGTGTCACTGCACCTGCTGGTAAGCGCATGGGTCACGCCGGTGCGATCATCTCCGGTGGTAAGGGTACAGCAGCTGAGAAGTTCGCTGCCCTGGAAGACGCAGGCGTTAAAACCGTGCGTTCACTGGCTGATATCGGCAAGGCACTGACTGAGATCACAGGCTGGAAATAATCCTTCCAACCTTTGCTCCAGTGCAAAAGAAAGGCAGCCTCGGCTGCCTTTTCTGTTTTTATCTGCTGCTCAATCCAATGCCCAATAATGGAGCAGGGAAATGTGTGTGAACACAGGAGTACGGCCACGCCTGTGACTAATCGTGCGTTAGTCCGAGCGGCTGTGGCGATGCAGAGAAGTAAATGTCGCCGTACCAGGCTTTCACTGTGCCACCAGTATCATCAGCGTCCGTCATCAATGCCACACCGTCGATAACATCGATGTCGATGCCAAAGGCTTCCCTGAGGTCTTCACGCACGTTCTGCACATGGGTTACCCACTGCCCTACCATCTCGGGACCGCTGTCCAGAGCCAGCATCTGTGCATTGCCTCCGGCGTAGGCGTTGGGCCATCGGCTCCCCACTGGTTGGTGGTTGGACCACACATAGTTGAGGGCTCGGGTGCGCCAGAATGCCAGCCCGTTTCTTTTCACCACATAGATGCGGGCGGAATAGTCATCGCCAGCCTTGGTGAGCTCATCCACGCCGTCAAAAATGGCATCAACCCGCCATCGCCAATGCAGGTAAGGGGTTTCACGCAGATCGATGCTCAGGGTGCGGTACAGTGCGCTGGCGGTACCGTTGGCATCGGCTTGTAATACGCTCTCTCCATTGAGGTCAACAAGGCTATAGGTGGTTTTGCCATTGAAGGAGCGCTCACGCCACTCTTCCAGTCCGCTTTCCAGTCCGCTGGAAAAATCGCCGACTAATACTCTGTCTGAGGCGGAGGCGGTACCTGTCAGCATCGCTAATAACAATATTGGTGTGAAGATCCATTTCATTGAGATTCGCTCCGTATCAGCAGATTGTGCAGTAGCCAGGCATCGTCGAAATGCCGACGGCCGATAAAAGCAATGGCATGGGTGCCGGGCTGGCGCAGAGTGCCAGCGCTGGGTACTCCAAATGGCCAGAAGACAAATCTTTCAGGGCGGCGAGAAGCCGGTATCAGTCCATCGGGTCGGTAGACGCTGGCATACTTGCCGCCTGGTAAGGGTAATGAACGTAACTTGTCGGCGGTCGCGCTGAGCAGAGTATGAGTCCCTGGGGGCAGAGGTCTGGCTGCCACATCAATGAAATAACGCGTACCTGCAGCAAACAGCAGTACCAGCCGGTTATTGTTTTCGGGCACTGGTGCCTGATCCGGGACAAAGATCGGCTCCTGATCAGTGGGTTGTGGTAGGGCAGTCCAACCCGAAGCAGGGAGCAGGGCGTAATAGCAGCCGCAGGGGTGAATGCTGTCATGGGCGAGTATCTGTCCGTCGCTATCCAGTGTGGTGCGCCAGATCACACCATCCAATTCACCGGCGACCAGATCAAATGCGGATAACCGGGGCCGTTCGGAAAACAACAGCATGTAATTGAGCTGAATCAGCACCTCGTTTTGGAAACGGGTCCAGGATAGCCAGCGGTACTCGGTTGCCTGCTCTGTATCTACTCTGGGGTTGGCATCGTGGTTAAGTAGCAGGGTGCCGGGCAAGTCTGCTGTACTCCGAGTTTCCACCCCCCAAACCGGAGCATGGGTTGCCAGCAGTAGGTCGCGGGTGGCCAGTGGCATTGCAGGCACTCCGAGGGAGTCGCGAGGCAGATCTCTGATCAGCTGTGAGGCGTGTTTGTGCTCAGGGGCAGGGTCGTCGTTAACCGCATAGTAGCGGAAGGCCCCCCGCTCGGTAGAGGTGTCCTGATAGATATCTTCCAGCTGCCTGTGTAACGCCTCGACCCGAGGGCGTGCGACCCGGCGTGCTATGGGATACAGTCCCAGCACGCGTTGCCAGGAGTTGTAGGCGTCAGAAGCCACTGCCGCTGCCCTCAGGGCATCCCGTGATAGATCATTGCCAGTGATGGTGGTGCTCAACAAGGTACGACAGTGATCAAGGGCGTCATCCAATTGCGAGGGCAGTCGATGCTGTTCCGCAATGGGTATCCACTGGTTATGCAGTGCCTGCCTGGAGGAGCTTTTCAGGTTCTGTAGTTCGTAATGTCGCGCATCACGGTCAAGATCTTCCAGGTGTGTCAGCCAATCCCGGAACTGCACCGAATCATCAACTTCTTCGCGAAAGGAGGCAAGAAACCGGTCGGTCCGCAGCCACGGGAATCCCTTTATTCTGGCCGCTCCAGCGTCTCCGACACCTGCTTGGCTGATAGCGTGATCGGTGTTGTCAAACAGAGCCAGACACTGCCGGTCGATATCCGTTACAGAGATAGATGAAAGAGGCGTTGGAACCGTGCTGCAACCCGCCAACATCAAGGGCACCAGCACTAAAAGTCGATGGATCATGGGTATGGATGCACCGAGAGTCATTTTATCGATACATTATCACTCCCACTCAATAACCCCCGGAAACCAGTGTTGCCTGATCTCCCTCAGTCGTCCTGAAGCTTTCAGGTGTTCCACACCGAGATCAAACACCTTCAGCATATCACCTCCGGTGGGGTGGCTTTTGCTGGCAGTGGCATATTCAAAGGTTTCTCCGAAAGCGGGGTGCTTGGTGTAGATATTTGGTAGTCCTGCTTCGCTCAAGGCATAATCGAAGTTGGTTTCATAGCCAGCCAAACCGTCGATCCGGCCAGCATCCAGCATCTGAAAACCCTGAAGTATGTCAGACAGCTCATATTTGTAGAAGCCCTCTGCCTGCTCCCATTCCGTACCATAGTTCCACCCACGCATGGCGCCAAGTGTGAGCTTGTCCAGCGATGTCAGTCCCTCCCACTCCAATGCTTTGTCTGGCAGGGTATAGATGATGAAACTGGCCTCATTGATCGGGTTTACCGAGTAGTGGAAATACTCTGCCCGATCCTCGTTATATCCGGTAGGAAAGAGGATGTCGACCGAATCGCTGCGCGCCATCTCGAAGGCACGGGTCCAGGGAGCGACGTAAATCTGGATGGTATAGCCCTGGCTGTGATAGCTTTCGCGCAGGATGTCCCAGCTGTATCCCTGCAGGCTGCTTGAGTCCTGCCCTGGAGGAATAAGCTCTTCAACTTTACCTGTTGCATCGGGCTTGTTGAATATCAAAGGTGGGTAATCTGTCAGGGTGGCGACACTGACAATGTACTCATCTGCTTGTACTGCTGTAAAGGTGAGTAGCAGGCAAGTAAGTGTTATCAGTCTGAAACGCATCAATAGTTCCCTCTTATTGTTTTGTTGCCTTTAGATTAGCTTGTGTTTTGGCTTTCAGTCGATTGCGGTGGTTCCTGTTGTGTTCGTACAGATCCAGTACTGCTCAACAGGACCAACAGATGAATCAGCGTTAGTCAATTAATGCCTCCTCATTCGATACAAGGGTTTGGCTGCTCATGCTGTCAGGAAACCATTGCGTCTTGATGCGGTCCAACTCTCCACTTGTCCTGAGATAATCCATACCCCGGTCAAACACTTCAAGCAAGTGGCGCGCGTTTGGGTTCTGCTGACTGGCCGCTGCAAACTCCATGGTTCTGCCGAAGGAGGGGTGCTTGGTGTAGATGTTAGGTTTTCCGGCATGATCCAGAGCATAATCGAAATTGGTTTCATAACCGGCAAGGCCATCAATACGGCCAAGATCCAGCATCATGAACGCTTGAAGAATATCGCTCAGAGGGAACTTATCTATTTGATCACTGCCATCCCATTCGAGGCCATAGTTCCAGCCACGCAGCATGCCGATTGTCTGCCCTTCGAGTGATTTCAATCCATCCCATTCGATCTGTTTTTCCGGCAGGGTATAGATGATGAACCTGACTTCATTGATGGGGTGGTGGGAATAATAAAAGTACTCTGCGCGCGCCTGATTGAAACCGGTCGGGAACAAAATGTCGATACTGCCTGCCTTGACCATCTCATAGGCACGCGGCCAGGGCAGTACATTCAGGTCAATCGTGTAGCCTTGGCTGTGATAGCTGGCGCGCAGAACATCCCAACTGAATCCCTGCAGGCTGGTGGCATCCTCTCCCGGCGGAATGCTTTCCTCTATTAGGCCTAAAGTGTCGGATCTACCAAAAGTAAGCGGAGGGTTATCTGTAAGAGTGGCAACCGAGACGCGCTGAGGTTCAGAGAAAGACTCTTCAGAAAAAGGTTCGTCAGATAAAGGTTCTTCAGCGAGAAGCTCGCTGGGAATCAGCAGGATAACCAGTAGAAGCAACCAGCTGGAAGGTCGGGTTGATTTCAGACTCATTGAGTTGTCTGCCACTATTATGAATTACTTAAGTATAAAGCAGTTATTTGCTCGCGTGCAGAAAAACCAAAGCCTGATCTGTATCTATTAAATAAAACTTATATTAACTGTATGCTGGGCTTATGGTTTTACAGGTGCCATGACCCACCATTCTTACATATCTTACGCAGGAGGCACATCAGGAATGACCCGCAAAGAACCCCCTTCAGCCCCAGATAAACCGACGAGTTGGCACAATCTTTCGGCAGATGAAGCACTGACATCCTTACAGACCGATAAAATGGGTTTGCCCGAGAGTGAGTCGTTGGAGCGGCTGAACAGAACTGGCCCGAACCGCCTTAAACCGCCCGTAAAGCAGAGTGGATTAACCCGATTTTTGCTGCAGTTTCATAATGTATTGATCTATATCCTGCTGCTGGCTGCCGTCGGAACCGGCCTGATGCAGCATTGGGTGGATACCGGCGTGATTATCGGGGTGGTTGTGATCAATGCGCTGATCGGATTCATCCAGGAAGGTAAGGCAGAAAAAGCGTTGGATTCAATACGTAATCTACTTTCACCCAAAGCCAAGGTACTGCGCAATGGACACCCTGTTACTGTTGCTTCCGAAACGCTGGTGCCGGGCGATATAGTGATTTTGCAGGGAGGTGACCGTGTCCCTGCTGATCTGCGTCTGTTGGAGGCGCGAAATCTGAGGGTAGATGAAGCGTTGCTGACTGGTGAGTCGGTAGCATCCGAGAAGGCAGTGGGTGCAGTGAAGCAGGATGCGGATCTTGGAGACCGTTTCTGTATGGCTTTTTCCGGCACGCTGGTCGCGTTTGGCCGAGGCATGGGCGTGGTGGTGGAAACCGGCGAGCGTACTGAAATAGGTCGTATCAGCACACTGCTGTCGGAAACCCAGAGTTTGACCACGCCACTGATTCGGCAGATGGATGAGTTTGGGCGCCGGCTCAGTTTTGCCATTATGGCGATTGCTGTAATGACTTTTGCCTTTGGTCTCTGGGTGCGTGATTACTCGGCGGTGGATATGTTTCTGGCAGCGGTCAGCCTGGCTGTGGCTGCAATTCCCGAAGGGCTGCCAGCTATTATGACCATTACTCTGGCCATTGGTGTGCAGCGTATGGCGCGCCGCAATGCAATCATTCGAAGGCTCCCAGCCGTGGAGACACTGGGGTCGGTCACAGAGATCTGCTCCGACAAAACCGGTACGCTGACACGTAATGAAATGACCGTTCAGACAATTGTGACGCGTGAGCGCGAATATCGTGTCAGTGGAGTGGGTTACGGGCCGCAGGGAGACTTCTATCTGGGGGAGGTGGATGTCGAGCCGGGTGATACTGAGGAGGTTCTGGATGAGTTGCTGCAGGCAGTCCTGCTGTGCAATGAGGCGCATCTGGCAGAGCGCGATGGACGTTGGGTACTGGAGGGTGATCCGACTGAAGGTGCATTAATGGCAGTGTCCATGAAGTCTGGCCTTGATCCGGATCAGTTGCGCAAGGATCGCCCGCGTACCGACAGCATCCCCTTTGATTCCGCACATAAGTTCATGTCCACGCTGCATCATGATCATGAAGGACATGGCTATATCATACTCAAGGGTGCGCCCGAGCGGGTTCTGGAGCGTTGCTCCAGTCAGCGAATGCTGGAGGGAGATGCGCCGCTGGACAGAGACTACTGGCATCAGCAGATGGAGCAGGTGGCTGCACATGGGCAGCGGTTGTTGGCGATAGCAGCACGACGCACAGCTCAGGAACATGTTGAGCTGAACTTTGCTGATCTGGAAACGAATATGGTGTTGCTGGGTCTGGTCGGCATCATCGACCCACCACGTGAAGAGGCAATCGTTGCTGTGCGCCAGTGTCACGAAGCCGGTATCCGTGTGCGTATGATTACCGGGGATCATGCAGCAACAGCGTTGGCGATCGGTCGTGAGCTGGGTATCGGGGATGGCAAACAGGCGTTGATCGGACAGGATATAGAGGCGATGACCGATCAGGAGCTGCAGGAGCGGGCGCGTGATATCGAAGTTTTTGCGCGCACGACCCCCGAGCATAAGCTGCGTCTGGTCAAGGCACTACAGGCGGATCAGCAGGTGGTGGCGATGACAGGCGATGGTGTCAATGATGCCCCAGCCCTTAAGCGTGCGGATGTCGGGATCTCAATGGGGATGAAAGGGACAGAAGCCGCCAAAGAAGCATCGGAAATGGTGCTGGCGGATGATAACTTTGCATCCATAGCTTATGCCGTTGAAGAGGGGCGGACGGTTTATGACAATCTGAAAAAAGCGATCCTGTTTATTCTGCCGACTAATGGTGGGCAGGCGTTTACCATAGTAGCAGCGATCTTTCTTGGGCTGGCGCTGCCGCTGGAGCCGGTTCAGGTGCTCTGGGTCAATATGGTGACGGCAGTCACATTGGCGTTGGCGTTGGCGTTTGAACCACCGGAGCCAGGGCTGATGACAAGACAACCGAGGCGCCCGAATTCACCGCTGTTAAGTGGCTTTCTGGTCTGGCGGGTGCTGTTTGTGTCGGTACTGCTTGTGGCTGGAACATTCGGCCATTTCTACTGGATGCTGGAACAGCAGGGGGCAAGCGAAGCGCTGGCCAGAACCACGGCGATCAATACACTGGTAGTGGCGCAGATGTTCTATCTGATCAATAGCCGCTATATCCTGGAATCTGTTCTGAATCGAAACGGTCTGCTGGGCAGCCGTCCGGTTCTACTGGCGATTGGTATTCTGGTGGTGCTGCAGTTGCTGTTCACCTATGCAGGGCCTTTCCAGTTCCTGTTCAACACGGTCGCTATAGGGTTTGATGAGTGGGTGAGGATACTGATTTTCGGTGTGTGTCTGTTATTGGTGGTTGAAGCGGAAAAAGCGATACTGCGACCAAGACTTGATCGCAGTAACACCTGATCCGGTTTATTCAAATCGATGGGGGTCCACCTGCAGGCTGGTGACACGGTGTCCGAGCAGAATGATTTTGCCCTGATACCGCTCATCACCGGTTGATGTGAACTCAAACAGATAGCTGCGCCAGAGGTGCAGTCGGCCGTCATCACCACGTTTAAACCAGAAACCGCGCAGTGCAATACTCTCATCCAACAGTTGCAGATCCATGCTGGCGCAGTAGCGTTTAACATGGCGCAGAGCCAGCTCTTTCATTTTCAACCCCTGCCACCATTGCAACAGGATGAGCAGTATCAGAATCAGCCAGAAAAGGTCGCGCAGTTCAACAAACACCGGTTTCAATCTCCACGCCAGAAGCCACTGAGAGCGGTCGCACAGTGCTAATACCCCTGCTAATCATACAATGATAATTCCTGAGTAAAATGATAAGGTATAGACAGGACTCAACAGAAGATGGATACACGATATGGCTTCACATCATCACCCTCTGGAGCAGCTCACTTTCGATAACAGCTATGCTCGGCTGCCCGAAACCTGGTATCAACGCACCCAGGTACAGCCGCTGAAAAACGCCCATCTTATCAGCTTTAATCCTCAGGTTGCATCTCTTCTGGATCTTGATCCGTGCCGTGTTAATCCCGATCAGTTGGCATACTATTTCGGTGGTGGCGGGCAGTTGCCGGGCAGCGATCCGCTGGCAATGAAATACACAGGCCATCAGTTCGGTGTTTATAACCCGCAACTGGGAGATGGTCGTGGTTTGCTTCTGGGTGAGGTGTTGAATCATAAGGGCGAGCGCTGGGATCTGCATCTTAAAGGGGCAGGGCGTACCACTTTTTCCCGCTTTGGTGATGGTCGTGCCGTTTTGCGCTCCAGTATCCGTGAGTATCTGGTCAGTGAGGCGATGCATGGGCTAGGCATCCCTACCACACGGGCCTTGTGTCTGATCGGCAGTGAGGAATATACGATGCGTCAGGGTATGGAACCCTGTGCCATGCTGCTTCGTGTTACCCAGTCGCATATCCGCTTCGGGCACTTTGAGTATTTTTATTACAGCAACCGACATGATGAGTTGGCTCAGTTGGCTGATTACTGCATTGAACGTTACTACCCAGAATGCAGGCAGACCGAGAACCCGGTCAGTGCTATGTTGGATGAGGTGATTGAACGGACCGCCAGGCTGGTGGCGCAATGGCAGAGCTATGGTTTTGTGCATGGTGTGTTGAACACAGATAACATGTCGATTCTGGGTGAAACCTTCGATTATGGTCCCTATACCTTCATGGATGAATACAGGCCCTCTCTGGTCAGCAACAGTAATGATCATGACGCACGCTATGCCTTTGAACGCCAGCCCGCGATTGTAATGTGGAATCTGGCTTGTCTGGCACAGGCGCTGTTGCCTCTGGTTCCGCGTGAAGTGTTGGAAGCGCAGCTGGACAGTTTCCAGACTCTATTTGAGGCTCACGAGTTGGATATTAAACGTCGCCGCCTTGGATTGCTGACACATCAACCGGGCGATGATGAATTGATTGCAAATCTCTGGCAACTGATGGCTGAACAGCGTCTTGATCTTAATCGTCTGCTGCGCGCTCTGGCACAGTTTCATCCCTCTCAACCGGAAAGTCGCACGGCGGCATTGGCACTGACAGCGACCGAACAGCCCTTGAGCGCCTGGCTGGATCGTTATGCTGATCGCATCGCTCTTGAGGCTGCCAGTCAGCCGATACGTCGGCAGCAGATGCATGCCATGAATCCTCTGTTTGTGTTGCGTAACTATATGGCCGAAGAGGCGATACGTGCTGCGACCCAGGGGGATTATCGTCTGGTGAATGAGCTGCTGGGGCTTTTGCGCCATCCAGGCCAACACAATGACAGCATGATGCACTATGCGTCCACTCCACCTGACTGGGCTGCAGGGATCTGTTTGAGTTGCTCCTCTTGAGCAGCTTCTGCAGTGATTCGTAGAGGTTTATGTTTTACTATAGTGCGACACTATTTGCGGATGTTGAGTCGACTGAATGGAAGATCTGCTGAGTTTTATTTCGGGGAACTGGCTGAACCTGATCGCGTTGGTCTGGTTTCTGATCTGCTTCAATGGCTATATGACTTATACCAGAGTCAAGAGCTACAACACGCCTTGCCTGGCGAGTATTCTGCACCTGTATCGCACCGAATGGATGCGTCACATGCTGATGCGGGAAAACCGTATCACTGACACCACCGCCGTGGCTAACCTGGAGCGTAGTGTCTCGTTTTTTGCATCCACCACCATACTGGTGCTGGCGGGCCTGCTGACGGTTTTCAGTGCCATGGACAAGGCAATCACGCTGGTCGCCGAGATCCCCTTTGCTTATCCCGCTACAAAGGAAGAGCTGGAACTGAAGCTGTTGGTGATGGTGATTCTATTCGTATTTGCATTCTTTAAATTCACCTGGAGCCTGCGTCAGTACGGCTTTGTCTCTGTGATGATCGGCGGTGCGCCCATGCCGCAAGAGGGTGTAGACCGACGTGCGAATGAAGCACATGCGGCACGTATTTCCAAGATGTCGTCGATGGCGGCAAATAATTTCAACCTGGGGCTACGCTCCTATTACTTCAGCATTCCGGTCTTGAGCTGGATGATCAACCCCTGGTTGTTCATGATTCTGACTGTTGTGATTGTGTTTGTACTCTATCGTCGTGAATTTGCGTCCTCCACGTTGAAAACCCTGATGATGAGTTCGGAGTTGAACCCCGAGCTTTATGATCGCCGTCAGGACGATAAATCCATGGGTGGCCTCTGAAAAGGGGACACTTGCTTTATCTTCCCACTTGGCGCCCTTGAAAAAACCCGGGTCTTACCCCATATCCTCACCACGTAGCAGAATTTTCAGTGTACATGCCAGGTGCGTGTATGTTTTTTGAACAAAACGACTGCAGTGATTGATTGGGTAATAGATTTATGAGCACAGAAACTCAGAAAGAAACACTTGGCTTCCAGACCGAAGTAAAACAGCTTCTGCACCTGATGGTGCATTCTCTGTATTCCAATAAAGAGATCTTTTTGCGTGAGCTGATCTCCAATGCGTCAGATGCGGCTGAGAAGCTTCGTTTTGAAGCGCTCTCCAACGCCGACATCTATGAGGGTGATGGCGATCTGAGAGTGCGTGTTGAGTTCGATAAGGATGCCCGCACCGTCACGATAGATGATAACGGTATTGGTATGAGCCGCCAGGAAGTGATCGATCATCTGGGTACGATCGCCAAGTCCGGTACAGCTGGCTTCATGTCCAATCTGACAGGTGATCAGGCAAAAGACAGCCAGTTGATCGGCCAGTTTGGTGTCGGTTTCTACTCCTCCTTCATTGTTGCCGAGAAGGTTGATGTTTACTCACGTCGTGCCGGTTTGCCCGTCACAGAAGGTGTGCACTGGTCCTCTGCCGGTGAGGGTGACTTCTCGATCGGTACGATTGAAAAATCCAGCCGTGGTACGCGCATTGTGCTGCACCTGAAAGAATCTGAAAGCGAGTTTGCTGATGGCTGGCGCCTGCGTTCACTGGTGCGCAAATACTCTGATCATATTGCCGTGCCCGTGCAGATGCTGAAAGAGGCGATGCCGGCTGACGAGGAAGGTGAAGAGGCGAAAGCCGAACCAGTCATCGAGTATGAAAACGTCAACAGTGCCACAGCACTTTGGACGCGCAGCAAGAATGATGTCAGTGATGAGGACTATCAGGCTTTTTACAAGCATATCTCGCACGACTTCAATGAACCGCTGTCATGGTCACACAATAAGGTTGAAGGTAATCTCGAATACACCAGCTTGTTGTATGTACCGGAAAATGCGCCATATGACCTCTGGAACCGTGATGTTCCCCGTGGGCTGAAGCTTTATGTGCAGCGCGTATTCATCATGGATCAGGCAGATCAGTTCCTGCCACTGTACCTGCGCTTTATTCGCGGGGTGGTCGACACCAACAATCTGTCGTTGAATGTATCGCGTGAAATTCTACAGAAAGATCCGAATGTCGATAAGCTGCGCTCAGCCTTGACCAAGCGTGTTCTGGACATGTTGGCGAAGCTGGCCAAAGACGATACCGAGAAGTACAACAACTTCTGGAAAGAGTTCGGACAGGTGCTGAAGGAGGGCCCGGCTGAAGACTACTCCAACCGCGAGAAAGTACTCAAGCTGTTGCGCTTTGCATCCACTCATGAAGGCAAGCCAGAGCAGACGGTTGCGCTGGAAGACTACGTGGCGCGCATGAAAGAGGGTCAGGACAAGATCTACTACGTTGTGGCTGACTCTTTCAATGCGGCGAAGAATAGCCCACATCTGGAAATATTCCGCAAGAAAGGCATCGAAGTGCTGCTGCTCAGTGATCGTATCGATGAGTGGATGATGAGCCAGTTATTTGATTTCGATGGCAAGTCTTTGCAGGATGTGACCAAAGGTGAACTGAAGCTGGGTGATATCGAATCGGAAGAGGAGAAACAGCAGCAGGAGGAAGTCAGCAAACAGTTTGAGGGGCTGATCGAGCGGCTGGACAAGGTGCTGGAAGGGCGTGTCTCTAATGTGCGTGTTACACACCGTTTGACGGACTCTCCTGCCTGTCTGGTATTGGGTGACTATGATATGGGGCTGCAGATGCGCAAAATCATGGAAGCAGCTGGCCAGAAAGTGCCTGACAGCAAACCGATTTTTGAAGTGAACCCCGAGCACCCGCTGATTCAGAAACTCGATCAGGAGAGTATCGAAGACCGCTTCTCGGAGCTGGCGCTGGTGTTGTTTGATCAGGCCGAGCTGGCGGCTGGTGGTCAGTTGGATGACCCTGCAAGCTATGTGTCGCGTCTTAACAAGTTGTTGCTGGAACTCAGCGCCTGATAAAGGTCTGATTTTCAGCCTATACTAAACAGCCACCTTCGGGTGGCTGTTTTGCTTTTATGTCCAAGGATGGACAGTATGCTGGCAATGCAGGAGCAATTGCCAGCGATGTGTTTCCTTTTTTGGCAATATGGTTTAATTTGCTTAAAGACAGACTATTTTGATAACCGGTTTGGAGTAAGAAATGTCTGAGAATAAGAAGGCTTTACTCAATCAGTTCGATGCACTCCTGGCAGTAACCACTGATATGGTGTTGCTGCTCAAGGATGATAGAGTGATCGGCGCCAGTGCCGGTGATCAGGAATGGCTTGATGCCAGTCAACTGCTTGAAAAGAAACTGAGCGATATTCTTCCACAGGATATGGCCAGCTATTTCAGTGATCTCGGCAAGAAGGCGTTTGAATCTGGTGATACAGTACACGCTGACTATGCGTTTCGTCCGGAGCATATGCCTTTTTTCAGCGAACTTGGCATGCCAGAGCCCATTGCTTACAAAGGTCGTATGAGGGCGGCAGACAATAATGTAATTGTCTGGGTGTCCAAAAATATGAATGATCGTAAGAGGCTTGAGCGCAAGATCACACATCAGGCGCAACGTGACTCCCTGACAGGTGCTTATAACCGGCGTGCGCTTTTACCGGTACTGGAACAGAACGTGGCGCAGTCGATACGTTATGACGGTATCTGCAGTCTGTTGTTGATTGATATCGACAACTTCAGTGACATAAACGATCAGTTTGGCTGGGATGCGGGTGATCAGCTTCTGCGGCAGATTGTGACCGAGCTGCACCGTATGAAACGTACGTCTGATTTTCTGGCGCGCTATGGTGATGACCAACTGGCGTTGTTTTTGTCGGAAACCAACCATGAGCAGGCGATGTTGGCAGGCGAGCGTGTCAGACGTCTGGTGCATGAGCTGGAGGTACCCTACCCGACAGGCATTCTCAAGTGTACTGTGAGCGTAGGCGTTTCTTCTATCATCGGACTTGAAGATACGGCTCCGGATATGCTCAAGCGCATTGAAGAGAATCTGGCTGTGGCCCGTCACAGCGGTGGTAATCGCGTTGAAGGTGAGGGCTGACGACCCCGGATTAACTCCTTTCGCGACTGTCTCAATACCAGGTCCTGTTAATCATGACAGGACCTGTCTGACCTCTGGTTCACCTTCAGCCGCTGTTGATAAATAAGCCTTCTGCATCAACATTTCAGGTTGCGAAATCCCACTTTATGATCCATCTTTTGATGGGGCTGAAATGCAATTCCAAAATGGAATGTAAGAATTCCTTTAATTATCAGTATTTTATAAAAATTATACAAAATGTCGGTACTTTTATACAAAGTGTCGTTTGCAGCCTTTGCGCCGGTTGTACTATCAATCATATTCAGATATGTTTCTTATAAGAACAATAATTACGACTGTGCTGCTGAACTGTTTTGTCAGTTCAGGCTTGTTTGGTCGATCTGCCCAGCCCAAAAGTCGGGAGGAGAACTACCAATGGAAACACCGACCAATATGGATCGGAAAGAGAAGAAAAAATCCTTCGTGGTTTTTGACAGTGTGCAAAAAACCTATGATGGAGAATCTCTTGTTGTTAAGAACTTCAACCTGGATATGGATCAGGGAGAGTTCATTACACTGCTTGGGCCCTCTGGTTCAGGTAAAACGACTTGCCTGATGATGATGGCTGGCTTTGAGGTACCGACCCATGGGCAGATTCTGCTCGATGGTGTACCCATCACCCGTTTACCGCCGCACAAGCGAGGAATCGGGATGGTGTTTCAGAACTATGCCCTTTTTCCTCACATGACCGTCGCCGAAAACCTTGCTTTCCCTCTTCAAGTTCGCAATATCAATAAATCTGATGTCACCGCCAAAGTGAAACGTGCACTGAGCATGGTTCGCCTGGAGAATTTTGGTGATCGTCGTCCAGCTCAGTTGTCCGGTGGTCAGCAGCAGCGCGTTGCCGTTGCACGTGCACTGGTGTTTGAGCCGGAACTGGTGTTGATGGATGAGCCTCTGGGTGCGCTTGATAAAAACCTGCGCGAAGAAATGCAGTTCGAGATCAAGCATATCCATGATCAGTTGGGTGTCAGCATGATCTATGTGACACATGACCAGTCCGAAGCGCTGACCATGTCAGATCGCATCGCCGTATTTGATGACGGTATCGTACAGCAGCTTGCTTCACCCGAAGCGCTCTATGAAGCACCTGAAAATGCCTTTGTAGCGAGCTTCATCGGTGAAAACAACGCATTTGTTGGTGATGTACTGGAGCTGAGCGAACAGGAAGCCACTGTGAAACTGCCTGGCGGGCAGATGGTGCGTGCACTGCCGGTTAACGTGTCAGGTAAGGGGCAGAAAAGCACCCTGTCACTTCGCCCTGAGCGCGTTGTGATCAATCCGGAACCCGGGACACAACCTAATATTCTGGATGCCGTGGTGCATGAGGTGATCTACATGGGAGATCATCTCAGAACCCGATTTGCCGTTGCTGGAAATGACAATTTCATTGTAAAAACCCCTAACTCTTTCGGTGTCAGCCGCCATAAGGCGGGAGACAAGATAACAGTTGGATGGAACGTAAGTGACTGTCGCGCATTAGATGCGTGAATCGAAACGCAGGCATATGCCTGAACAAAAACAACATGCAGGAGCTACACATGAAAAAATCTTTTCGTAAATCCGCTTTGACGGCTGCCGTGATGCTGGGCACTTTGGGTGTCGTATCTGTGGCTCAGGCTCAGGAACCTCTGAACGTGGTTTCCTGGGGTGGTGCTTATACCATGAGTCAGGAAGAGGCTTACTCCAAGCCCTGGACTGAGCAAACCGGGCAGCGCATTGTCAATATTGACCGTTCTGCGACCGGTCTGGCAGGACTTCGTGCACAGGTAGAGGCTGGTAACGTGACCTGGGATCTGGTGGATATGCTACCGGCAGATGCCAAAATCGCTTGTGCTGAGGGCCTGATCGAAGTACTGGATCATGATGAGTTGCTGTCACCAGCACCAGATGGAACACCAGCGAGTGAAGATTTTGTACCAGGTGCGCTGGATGAGTGCTTTGTAGCCACCATCGTTTACTCCAACATCGTTGCCTTCAATACCGAGATGTTCCCTGCAGACAAGAAGCCATCCAAGATAGCCGATATCTTCGATCTGGAAAACTATCCAGGCATGCGCTCACTGCAACGTCGTCCAATCAATAACCTGGAATGGGCGCTGCTGGCCGATGGCGTGCCGCATGGTGAAGTCTACGACATGCTGGCGACTGAAGCGGGCCTGGAGCGTGCTTTCGCCAAGCTGGATACCATCAAAGACAACACCATCTGGTGGTCGGAAGGTGCACAGCCACCACAGCTGCTGGCAGATAAAGAAGTCGCGTTTGCCTCTGCTTATAACGGTCGTATCTTTGACGCTCAGGTGAACGAGAGTCAGCCATTCGAAATCATCTGGGATGGGCAGGTATTCGAGCTGGATGGCTGGGTTGTACCTCAAGGCAAAATGGATACTGCCAAGGAGTTCCTGCGTTTTTCCACGGATACAGAGCGTAACGCCGGTCAGGCGAGTTACATCTCTTATGGTCCTTCTCGTATGAGTGCGGCTGGACTAGTCGGTAATCACATCCCAACCGGCGTGGAAATGACTCCACATATGCCGACATATGAGCCTAACTTTGCTACGGCTCTGCCAAAAGATGATGAATTCTGGGCTGACTATCAGGATGAACTGAATGAGCGTTTCGATGCCTGGCTCGCAAACTAATCCCGAACCCGGGGTTAACGGCAGCGGCGGTGCGACAGCACCGCTGCTCGCCGCAGATGGGCGCCCGCTGAAGGTAAGTCTTCGTCGGGCACTGTTCAAAAACAAGGCAAGAGCGCTGCTGCTGGTATCGCCATTGCTGATCTTCCTCGTTATTACTTTCGTCATGCCGATCTTCAGCATGCTGACACGTAGTGTCGAAAGTAATGAAGTGGTTACGCTGCTACCCAACACAGCCATGGCGATTCAGGCCTGGGACGGTGATGGTCTTCCTGACGAGCTGACTTTTGCCGCATTGGCTGGGGATCTCAAACAGGGGCAGATAGATCGTAATCTGGGCCGTGTGGCGAGCCGACTGAATTATGAATATTCAGGTATGCGCTCAACCATCACGGGTACAGCACGACGGATAACCAATCTGGAAAATCCGGAGTCCTGGAAGGATGCGCTGATTGATGCTAACGATAACTGGGCGGACACAGGTGTCTGGCGAGTTATCAAGCGTGAGTCATCAGGCTATACCTTGAGCTACTACCTTGCTGCAATGGATATGCGTTACAACGAGGACGGCGAGATGGTTCGGCAGCCGGAAACGCGCAGAGTCTATGTGGACTTGATGGTCAAGACGCTCTGGATGAGTATTCTGATTACCTTCATGTGCTTCATACTGGGCTATCCGGTGGCATTCTTACTGGCCAGTCTACCGTTGAGTACCTCTAACCTGCTGATGATGATGGTGTTATTGCCGTTCTGGACCTCTTTGCTGGTTCGAACGACAAGCTGGATCGCCATTTTGCAAAGTCAGGGTGTGCTGAACAATATTCTGGTCTCTATCGGCGTTGTGGATGACGATAACCGGCTGCAGCTGATCTATAACCAGATCGGAACAATTGTAGCGATGACACACATCCTGCTGCCGTTCATGATTCTGCCGTTGTATTCAGTGATGAAGAGTATTTCGCCCTCTTATATGCGTGCTGCGCGCTCGATGGGCGCAACAGGCTATACCGCCTTCAGGCGTGTCTACTTCCCGCAGACACTGCCGGGGATAGGAGCGGGTGCCATACTGGTGTTCATTCTGGCAATCGGCTACTACATTACACCAGCGCTGGTGGGTGGAGAGTCTGGCCGCTTTATCACCAACTTCATTGCGTACCATATGCAGGTATCACTGAACTGGGGGCTGGCTGCTGCAATCGCATCGATTCTGCTTGGTTTGGTTATCATGTTGTATCTACTCTACAACCGCATCGTCGGTTCAGATAATCTGAAGCTGGGTTAAGGGAGGAAATACCTATGGCAGTTCCTGCCTACGCAACACCTGCTGAAAAGATCTGGTATTACGCCTTCAGAATAATATGTGGTCTGATCTTCTGTTTCCTGGTTGGGCCACTGTTTATTATTATTCCGTTGAGCTTCAATGCTGAGCCTTACTTCTCCTTTACGCAGAAGATGTTGACTCTGGATCCAGAAGGCTTTTCACTGAGGTGGTATCAGGACTTCTTCACGTCGGCTGCCTGGCTGCACTCGATCAAGAACAGTATCATCATTGCAATTGCCTCAACGATATTGGCAACGGTGCTAGGCACCATTGCGGCACTGGGTCTGTCCAGTCGCTTCATGCCTTATCGGTCGGTGGTGATGGCGATACTGATTTCACCTATGATCGTACCGGTGATTATCTCTGGTGCAGGTATGTTCTTTTTCTTCTCCAGCATAGGGATAGCACAGACCTATCTGGGGGTGATTCTGGCACATACCGCACTGGGTATACCCTTTGTGGTGATTACGGTCACTGCCACACTGACTGGCTTCGATCAGAGTCTGGTCAGGGCCGCTGCATCGATGGGTGCAAACCCGACAGTTACCTTCTTCAAGGTGATACTGCCACTGGTGTTGCCAGGGGTTATTTCGGGTGCACTGTTTGCCTTTGCCACCTCGTTCGATGAGGTAGTGGTAGTGCTGTTCATCTCGGGTCCGGCGCAGTCGACGATGCCGATTCAGATGTGGTCGGGTATTCGTGAGTCAATCAGTCCAACGATCCTGGCAGTGGCCAGCATCTTGGTACTGTTGTCGATCGCAATGCTGACGACGGTGGAGCTGTTGCGTCGCCGATCTGAAAAAATTCGTGGTATCTCCCCGGGTTGATCAACTCAATCCATTTTGAAAGCGGGCTTGGCCCGCTTTTTTTTGTTCTTGACGCATAAACTTGTGAGGCGGTTGAGTGATTTTTCTCGACCCCGTCATCTGAGCGGGTTAGCATTGCCGCCCGGCGTTCCTGCCTGCTGACTCTGAATATTACAACTCTAAATTTTACTCATTTTTGCTGAGGCTCCATGAAACCCACCATCCTGCTGGGCACAGCCCTTATTCCTGATACCCGGACAGAGCTGAAGCTTTATTCCCATGATGGTGAGTTTTCCATCAAAATTCCCGGTCGGGGAGAGCTGATGAACACACGTGTACATGGGTCGGAAATTGCTCTGGCTGAACTGGCCTGCGAGCGGATGGCTGAGAAACAGACTCCAAGAGTGTTGGTTGGTGGTCTGGGCATGGGCTTTACTCTGGCGGCTGCTTTGAAATCTGCAGGCCCGACCGCAGAGGTTGTTGTTGCAGAGCTGGTGCCAGAGGTAGTCGAGTGGAATCGTACTCTGATGGGCGAAGCATCGGGCCATCCGCTATCAGACCCGCGCAGTAAAGTACATGTTGGGGATGTGGCAGAGCTGATCCGTTCAGAAAAGGGTGGGTTCGATGCCATCATGCTGGATGTGGATAACGGTCCGGAAGCGATGATTCGTCGTGAGAACAACTGGTTGTATACCATTGCAGGGCTTGAAGCGGCGCGTCGTGCTTTGCGACCGGGTGGTGTGCTGGCTGTATGGTCTGCCGGGCCCGATCAGATGTTCAAGGCTCGCTTGCACCATGCGGGATTCAAGGTGGAGGAGAAGATTGTCAGGCCGAACAGATCCGGCAAGGGATCGCGCCACTATATCTGGGTGGGTACATCAAGAGTCACGTCCAGAGCCTCATCTGGAGTTTGAGGTGCTGAGGAGTTGTAAGTGAATATTGTGGCAGGAGTAGCACTCCTGCCACAGATGAAGATCAGACTTTGACGACATCCACGAAGTAGGCGTCTTTTCCGTCAATCTTTTCGCGCACCAATCCATGAACATCGGTTTCAAAGCCCGGGAACATGGCATTGAAATCACGCGCAAACATCAGGTAGCGAAGGATCGACTTGTTGAACCGCTCGCCAGGAACCAGTAGCGGAATACCCGGTGGGTAAGGCGTTACCAGCATGGCAGTCACTCTGCCCTCCAACTCGTCTATTGATACTCGTTCCACATCACGATGCGCCATGCGTGCCCAGGCATCAGCCGGCGTCATGGCAGGCTCGATCTCAGACAGATACATCTCGGTAGTGACGCGCGCAACATCATATTCTTTATAGACGTTGTGAATCTGGTTACACAGATCACGCAGCCCGATCCGCTCATAGGTCGGGTATTTACGGGCAAACTCCGGCATCACGCGCCACATCGGCTGGTTATGGTCATAGTCATCCTTGAACTGCTGCAACTCGGTCACCATTGAGTTCCAGCGACCTTTGGTGATGCCGATCGTAAACATGATGAAGAATGAGTAGAGTCCTGTCTTCTCAATGATGATGCCGTGTTCTGCAAGGTACTTGCTGACAATTGCTGCAGGAATACCCTGTTCGTCGAACTGACCGGCGAGATTCAGGCCCGGTGTGATAATAGTGGCTTTGATCGGGTCGAGCATGTTGAAGCCTGACTCTATTTCGCCGAAGCCGTGCCACTTGTCATCCGTGTGTATAACCCAGTCATCGCGATCGCCGATCCCTTCTTCGACGAGTTTATCGGGGCCCCAGACCTGGAACCACCAATCATTATCACCGAACTCCTGATCCACTTTACGCATGGCGCGACGGAAATCGAGTGCTTCCAGAATGGACTCTTCTACCAGCGCCTTGCCACCGGGAGGCTCCATCATCGCCGCAGCCACATCGCAGGAAGCAATAATGGCGTACTGAGGGCTGGTGGATGAGTGCATCAGATAGGACTCATTGAAGCGGTGTGTATCCAGTTTGCGCTTGGTGCCATCCTGCACCAGTATCTGTGAGGCCTGAGAAAGGCCGGCCAGCAGCTTGTGCGTTGACTGAGTGGCAAATACCAACGTATCTTCCGAACGTGGGCGATTCTCGCCGATCGCGTGCATATTGTGGTAGAAGGGGTGGAAGGTGGCATGGGGCAGCCAGGCTTCATCAAAATGCAGCGTATCGATACTGTCCCCGAGCATCGACTTGATGGTTTCCACGTTATAGAGAACGCCATCATAGGTACTTTGTGTGATGGTCAGGATACGTGGCTTTTTGTTCTTCGCCTTGCGGGCAAAGGGGTTCTGCTCAATCTTGCGGCGGATGGTTTCAGGATCGAACTCGGATTTGGGAATCGGTCCGATGATGCCGTAGTGGTTACGTGTCGGCATCAGGAAGACAGGTACTGCGCCAGTCATGATGATGGAGTGCAGTATCGACTTGTGGCAGTTACGGTCGACGATGACGATATCGCCAGGCGCCACGGTTGAGTGCCAGACCATCTTGTTGGAGGTGGATGTACCATTGGTGACGAAGAACAGATGATCGCAATTGAAAATGCGGGCGGCATTGGCCTCACTGGCTGATACGGGGCCGGTGTGATCGAGTAGCTGTCCCAGTTCGTCCACGGCATTGCAGACATCGGCACGCAGCAGGTTTTCACCAAAAAACTGGTGGAACATCTGCCCGACCGGACTCTTCAGAAATGCCACGCCACCGGAGTGTCCGGG
This sequence comes from Nitrincola salilacus, assembly GCF_046271865.1. NCBI lineage: Bacteria > Pseudomonadati > Pseudomonadota > Gammaproteobacteria > Oceanospirillales > Oceanospirillaceae > Nitrincola > Nitrincola salilacus. Next base: position 2,920,601 of record NZ_CP176580.1, on the reverse strand, counting down.
GCAGTGCCAGGAGTAAGAGCTGTCACTGGCATAGGCCATCAGCGCCTGGAAGAAAGGCGGTGCAAGACAGTCAAGATATTTGCGTGCTTCGCGGATGATATGGCGTGCCACAAACTCAGGCGTATCCTCGAACATGTGGATGAACCCATGGAGTTCGCGCAGGATATCGTTCGGGATATGGCGCGATGTACGTGTTTCGCCATAAAGAAAAATTGGAATGTCGGCGTTGCGTTTACGCACTTCTGCTATGAAGTTTCTGACCGCTGTCAGGGCTATGCCGACATCTTCATCACTGCCACCGCCGAACTCTTCATCGTCGATTGACAGAATAAAACAGGATGCACGGCTGGCTTGCTGAGCAAAGGAGGTCAGATCGCCATAGCTGGTAAAGCCGACAACCTCCATCCCTTCGCTGCTGATCGCCTGGGCAAGGTCACGGATACCGGAACCTGAGATGTTTTCGGAGCGGAAATCTTCGTCAATGATGATGACGGGAAAACGAAATTTCATCAATGCTGCCTGTTGTCGGTGGTTGAGAAGTCATATTCACCAGTGAATGTTACAGGGATATTCTACAGGCAGAATTCTTAACAGGAAACGAATAGTCTCTGCTCCGAGCAAACAGAATCAACCCACTTTGGATGGGTGCCCGGAATCGCAGAGTGTTGACTCCTGACGCCATTAGTCTAACTTTGAAGCTAAGAATCTGTTTTTACTCTTTTGATTCATCAGTGGCGGAATATCTTCATGCATGAGCCTGTCAGGTTTTCACTGAGTGTCCGTTTCCTACTGCTGGTGCTGCCAGTACTTTTTGTCGCGTCATCTGTGTTTCTGGCAGTGCTGGCTTACAACGAGCTGAATAATGCTGAGCGCTTGAGTCGGCAGGTATCGCAGGATCAGGCTGCGCGTGTTGCATATCTGCTTGCAGAGCCTGTATGGCAGTTTTCCGATACGGTTTCTGTCACCCTGCTGGAGTCTGTGCTTGAAGACCCCCAGATCATCTGTATCGCGCTGGAGTATGAGCGCAGCACACGTACGCCGATTCGTATCGGCGACTGCTCCGAAGAAGCGATTGGCCAGACCGAGCTTTTCTGGTCACCGGTCAATTATACTCATCAAGGGAATCAACTACAGATAGGTAAGGTATATCTACATACCTTTGTGGACCACGGCTGGCATACCATCGCTAAGGAGGTTCTGCAGTTGGCCGGGCTTGTCATCATGCTGTTCCTCGCGCTGGCACTGACGACTGCACTGGCCTTTCGCTGGACCATTCTGCGCCCGTTGGATCGTGTGTTTGATTCGCTCAGGTATTATCAACGCACGGGGCAACGACAGCCCGTCGACTGGAGTACAACGGATGAGCTGGGACTGTTGATAACCGAATACAATGAGAGTTTGAAGCGTCAGGCAGAGTCGGAGCAGAGTGCTCACTCTGCCCGTGAAATGGCTGAGGATGCCCTGCAAAACCTGAAACAGGCGCAGGAGGGGCTGATTCAGGCCGAGAAAATGGCGTCGCTGGGGAGTCTGGTAGCGGGTATTGCACATGAGATCAACACACCTGTCGGTAACAGTGTCACGGTGGCGTCATCGCTGCATGAGAATACACGAGTGTTCCGCGAAGCCCTTGTGAATGGAACGCTAAAGCGCTCGAGCCTTGATCAGTATCTGGATAATGTCGATGAAGCCACTGGAATACTGGAGAGAAATCTTCATCGAGCCGTTGAGCAGGTCTCCAATTTCAAACAGGTTGCGGTTGATCAGACGAGCTCACAACGGCGTGTCTTTGATCTGAAAGAGGTGGTGGATGAGGTGATGTATACCTTGCGCCCGAGAATCAAACATACGCCACATAAAGTCACTGTTAAAATTCCCGCAGGCATACAGTTCGATAGTTTTCCCGGGCCGCTGGGACAGGTGGTAACCAATTGCTTTAACAACACGCTGCTGCATGGGTTTGAAGGGGTAGAGGCGGGTGAGATCGTTATTGATGCTGAGCTGTTGGGTGAGGGAAGGGTATGCTTGACCCTGACCGATAACGGTATTGGCATGAAGCCTGAACAACTGAAAAAGGCTTTTGATCCCTTCTATACCACCAAACTGGGAAAGGGCGGCTCAGGACTGGGTCTGCATCTTGTCTATAACATAGTGAGCGGCATTCTGGGTGGAAGTGTGCAGATGAGCAGTGAGTACGGTTCAGGTCTGACCGTCAAGCTTGAGTTGCCGACTTCTGCCCCGGACCAGGCAGATCCTAAAGGTGATGTATGAGCCATGACTCGAATGATGACAAAGATCTGGTATTGTTCACAGAGGAAGAGGCATCGTTATTTCCCACCGCAGTGGCGACCGAGTCGTTTTGGTCGGTGTTGGTGGTTGATGATGAAATCGGCGTACATGAGGCGACGCGCTATGCGTTGAAGGACTATCTGATTCTGGATAGACCTGTCCGCTTTTTCAGTGCGTATTCTGCTGATGAGGCTCGTAAAATGCTGCAGAGTCAGCCTCAGTTTGCCTGTATTTTGCTTGATGTGGTGATGGAGTCGGATGATGCTGGTCTCAATCTGGTCAGTTATATCCGTGAAACGCTTGAAGAGAGCAGCACCCGAATTATTCTGCGCACGGGTCAGCCAGGTTATGCGCCTGAACTTGAGGTGATCAGCAAGTATGATATCAACGATTACAAATGCAAAAGTGAGCTGACCCGCAGTCGCTTGATCACTACACTGACAGCAGCAATTCGTTCCTACCACCAGATCAAGACCATAGAAACCAATCGCCAGGGACTGAATCTGATTATTCAGAGCGCGTCAGGCCTGTTTCTAGAGCGTGCTGTGCATACCTTTGCCCGGGGGGTACTGATGCAATTGTGCAGCATGCTCAATATCGATGAGAATGGTTTCCTGTGCTGTCACGAAGATGCTCAGGATAATCAGGTCAAGGTGCTGGCAGGGCTCGGGCGTTATGCAGATCTGGTCGGCTCCACGGTAGAGGCACTCAACGATGAGAAGCTGCTGAAGGAGATCAGTCATGCGCTTGCCAGTCGAGAGAATATAATCGACGTTGATCATGTGATCTTTTATATGAGCTCTCCACATGGTGATGAGCTTGTGGTGCGTATCGAAACGCTGCGTCCGCTGAGTGATATGGATATCAAACTGGTGGAGCTGTTTTCTGTCAACATCTCAGTTGGATTTGATAATGCGCGGATGTTCGAACGAATTGAACGGCTGGCATTTGTCGATCATCTGACGGGATTACCTAACCGCACAGCCTTTGCTCAGATTCTGGGCCATTACATTAAAGGTAAAGCGCCGTTCATGCTGCTGATGGCCGATATTGATAATTTTCAGTCCATTAATGATGGGCTTGGCAGGGCAATCGGTGATCAGACACTGATGATGACAGGAGCTCGTCTGGAACAGTTTTTTGGTGAAGGGTGCGAACTGGCAAGAGTGTCGGCAGATACCTTCTGTTTCATTCTGACGGATATGAATATCAACAAGCTTGAGATTCATCTTCGAAAACTCAAAAAGTCGCTTGATCATGGTCTGACTATAGATAACTACGAAGTGCCAGTCAGCCTGACTCTGGGTATTGCTCTTTATCCGGATCATGGGAATGATGCAGAAACCCTGCTGCAGAATGCCAGCATTGCACTGAAAAATGCCAAGCGGAAACTCCGTGCAGGCTTCAGCGTATTCAATATCGAGTTTGAACGAGCGCTACAGCAGCGGCTGGAGATCGCCAGAGAGCTCCATCACTGTGTGACGCAGGGGGAGTTGCTGCTACATTTTCAGCCACAGGTTTCACTGATCAAGCGTGGGGTGATAGGCGCAGAAGCGCTTGTTCGCTGGCGTCGTCATGGTGGCGATCTGATGTCTCCGCTGTTGTTTATCCCGGCTGCAGAGAGCTCAGGTCATATTCTTGCCATAGGGGCCTGGGTAATGGAAGAGGCCTGTCGACAGCAACAGATCTGGGTGCATAGAACCGGTAAAGAGCTTGTCGTAGCTGTGAATGTGTCGATGAGACAGCTGGTGGACGTGGATTTTATCAGCATGATGGATGATGTTCTGAGACGCACGTCGATCAACCCGGGCATGCTGGAGCTTGAAGTCACCGAAACCGTCATGATGGAAAATTCTGAATCGGTTGGTGAGGTTCTGCTCCAGTTGCGAGATCGGGGGCTTCAGGTTGCGATAGATGACTTCGGCACCGGCTACTCATCATTGAGCTACCTTCAGCAGCTGACGGTTGATCGCCTTAAAATAGATCAATCTTTTGTTCGTGGTCTCGCTCATCGGGTTGAGGATCAAGTGATTGCGGCGTTGATCATCAAGATGGGGCATCTTCTGAATATCAAGGTGATAGCAGAGGGCGTAGAGACTCAGGAGCAGCAGAACGAACTGCTTAAACTCGGGTGTGATGATGCTCAGGGCTATCTGTACGCGAAGCCGATGGAGTCGCATCTTCTGATGGATTTTATTAGTGGCTATGGCAAGTGATTAATTATTGACTCACTTTATATCAGGTCTATATTGAAAAGGGTGTTCGAAGCGCAAGTCAGGCAGTTGGCGCAACGTGCAGAAGAAGATTAGCCTGTCCATTACAGGGATAAAGATGGCAAGGTGGTTGTCTCAGTCAGGAGATACTTCACATGCAACGACTAATATGTCAGTTTATTTTCCTGTATCTGTTGTTTTTTACCCAACTTGCTATCGCCTCAGTCGGTAATATTTCTTTGCTTTATGGAGATGCTTCGATACTGCGAGACAGGGTTGCCATCGAAGCCACCACCGGGAGCCCGCTTAATGAACGTGACACTTTAGTCACGGCTCAGGGGGCTCGCGCCCAGATCAGCCTCAATGATGGCACGGTTATTTCGCTGGGTGGTAATGCTGAGTTCCGCGTTGATGAGTTCGTCAATACCGAACTGGATACTGCACTGACACTTAATATCGCCCAAGGGACTTTCAAGGCGATTTCGGGACGTATTGCGCGTCAGTCGCCAGAACGCTTTCGACTGAACACCCGAACAGCGACTGTCGGTATCCGTGGCACCATTATTGTCGGTAAGGTTACACCGGATTTTGAGTTGTTTGTGACGATTCGAGGGCAGATATTTGTTATTGAAAATCTGACTGGTGCCCAGGTGGATGTGCCTGCCGGGCAGTTCACTCGGGTCGTACAGGGCTTCCCACCCACGCAGCCTGAAGATCTGACTCAGGGCATTGCCAACGAGTTGGCAACTGATGTTGATCAACCACCACCTGCAGCCTCACAATTGTCTGGAGTCATTCGGGCCAGCGGTGCTGGGCTGCAAGCCAGTTCTGATACTGAAGGTGGTGTACAGGCGTCAGAGAGCGGTGTCATGTCCATGTCAGTGGGGCAGCCAGCTCAGTTGATGAGCATGACTGCGAATCCGGCATTGGCTGATCAGGCATTGGCGGAGCAAAGCACCGATCAGCAGTCTGAGACGCTACCAGGTGGCAGCGATGATTCGCCTTTGGCGCCATCAGAACCTGAACCAGGGTCTGGGCCTTTGCCTGGTGATGATGATCTAACACCGGTTGAGCCACCTGAACTGACTCAGGAAGAGTTGTTGGAGAAGTATCTTGTTTTCCGTTACAGCTACTACAGCTCTGCATTCCAGAATGTGTCGTTCTATCCTCCCGTCACTGAACTGCCAGGCCCGGATGATAATTATTCTGTCTGGGATTATTGGGTTGGTGGAACCTGGGTGGCTGGGCCAAAAACAGAGGATACACTCAGTCACATCAACAACCTGATTGGATCCCAGGCTGTGTACACCTATAACGGTCAGGCAATTGGCCATGTATATCAAGGATTTAGCGATCCAGTCTACACGATACCACTGGATAGTTTCAATAATACCCAGATCACCTTTGACTTCGGAACTGGCGTACACAGCGGCACTATGCAGTTTCTCAGTAGTGGTGCCGGGGGATTCTGGAATGTTCTGCTCAGTGGGGGTACTGTTTTCCCCAGTGCGAATTTTACCTTTGGACTGTATGACAGTACGTTTAATGTACCCGGTACCATGTCAGGTACCTTTTTTGGCCCCGACGCCGAGTCTATCGGTGCATTCTTTAACCTGCTTGACTCGGCCAACCAGATTCAGGCGCTGGGCGTGATAAGGGCAGAACGATGAACAGACAACTGGCAAAAATAGGAACAACGTTGCTGTTATGTGGGGCTCCACTGTTCGTCCCGATGATGTCGCTGGCGCAGGAATTAAGTCCCACTCAGCAGCAAGCTGCGATGACGCAGTCGTTTGATCAGGCGATGGAGGCATTTGTCGCAGCTGATTACGCTCTGGCATTTGAACGTTTCGCTGCACTGCAGACCCGGTTGCCGGACAACCTCAGTGTAAACTTCTATCTGGCGCGCAGTGCTATAGCGTTGAAACGCTATGATGAGGCATTGATGTCATTGGATCGTGTGCTGATTATCGATCCGGATCACGTCGCCGGTCGGCTGGAGATGGCACGCCTGTACTATGAACTGCATCAATACAGTATGGCTTCCACCGAGCTGGAACACGCGCTCAGCCTTGATATGCCGGATGATATACGCGCTGATGCAGAAGGGTTTGGAGAGTTGCTTACTGCACGTCAGAGTCGTCACCATCTCACCACCACCCTGATGGTCGGCCTTGGCTATGACAGTAATGCGAGTAATGATATAGGTGGCTCCAACAGCTTCGAGTTGCCTGGCTTTGGAAACATCGGAATCAGTGGTCGAGACAAGATAGCGGATTACGGTCTGACCCAGGCTCTGAGGCTGGATCATACCTATGACTTCGGCCTGCGTGGTGGCTGGTATCTGGAGAACCGCTTTCTGGTGATGAATCGCAACAATAAGAAGGAGTCAGCAAACGATCTGTTCTATCTGTCGGGCCAGATTGCGCCGACCTACTATGCAGATCAGTATAAAGTCAGCTTTCCTTTCCATCTGGATGAGATACTGCTCGATTACAGTCACTATCTGACAAGCACCGGTCCCTCTGTACGCTATGACTACCGGTTGTCACCCTCACTGCAGTTATCTGCCACCTATCTGATCAGTCATCTGTCCTATGCGACTGACAGCCGTCCAAGAAATGCCTGGAGTCATAAGGGCGTGATCGGTGTACAGAAGAACCTGACGGAGCAGGAGATGCTGATATCAGCGAGCCTGGGCTATGAAGACCGTCGCCAGCGCTCCTCCAGCCGATACTTCTCAGACCCGGCGTCACTGACTGAGTGGTCACTGAGCGCGGAGCTGAGTAAGTCACTGTCTGACAAACTGCGAGGCAGTGTCGGATACAGTTGGCGGCAAACCGATTATGACGAGACCAATTTGCTGTTTGCCAATCGGCGCTCAGACAGGGTCAATCGGATAGATATGTCACTCATCTACGCGTTGGATAAACAATCTGCCGTCAGTCTGACCTTGACTCATGCCGATCATTCGTCCAATCAGAGGCCCTACAGCTTTGACAAGTCGACCGCAGCACTGAACTACATCATCCGATTCTGATATGCGCAGAATCTGGTTGCAGTTTTTGTTGGCCATGTCGATGCTGATTATGAGCTTGTCACTTTACCTGTCATCACCGCCGTTGCTGCAGACATTTGAACTGCGGCTGGTGGATCAGATGTTGGTGTTTCGCGGGGAGCAGCCGGTTGATCCGGATATTGTCATTGTCGATATTGATGAGCGTAGTCTGCATCAGTTAGGGCAGTGGCCATGGTCACGCGATCTTGTGGCTGAGTTGCTGGATCAGTTGACGCTATCGGGTATCGGCATGATCGGGCTTGATGTGGTGTTTGCAGAACCTGATAGAAGCTCACCTCGGCGCATACTGGCAGCGCTGGGAATGGAAGTAGGTAATGCGCCAGATTTTGATGAGCAACTGATTCAGACTATTGTGAACACTCCGACAGTTTCCGGATATGTATTTGCAATGGAGCCTGATGGCTTGCCGCCTGGCTTATCACCGGAACCGCCTCCGATGATCGTTGAGTATCGCAAACCGCCCGATAGTCTGCTGATGAAGCCGTATCGGACAATTCTGAGCATTCAGCAGCACCAGGAGCCGACACTCTTCAGCGGTTATATCAATACACTTCCTGATATAGATGGCACCATTCGTCACCTTCCTCTGGTGATGGAGTACGAGCAGATGATCTATCCTGCACTGGCATTGGAAATGGCGCGCCTGGCTCTGGGTAAGGCGCGCATCATGATCAGTTACGATGGGCCACTGGTTGAGGGTATCAGCCTGGATGACTATCACCTGTCAACAGATATGCACGGGCGCCTGCGTATCAATTTTCGGGGGGCTGCCCGTCACTACCCCTATCTGTCAGCGGTAGATCTGCTGGAAGGTCGGGTGCCTGACTCCGCGCTAGAGGGCAAAATGGCTCTGATCGGGACATCTGCAGCAGGCTTGCTTGATCTTCGCAGCACGCCACTGGATTCTGTTTATCCCGGTGTCGAGGTTCATGCTACGGTGCTTGATAACCTGCTCAATGGTGATTTTCTGGTCACACCAGCCTGGGCAACTGGTGCAGACATTGTGTTGCTGGTGGTTCTGGCAGCGCTGATGTGGGGCTTCCTGATTCTGCCTGGCTCAGCCGCTGGCAGTCTGCTGTCGTTGATTCTATTGATCGGGGTGGCGTTGTTTCACTATTACCTGATTGTGTTTCAGGGACTTGTCCTCAATCTATTATTGCCACTGGCTATGATTGCTGCTCTCTTCTTGTTGGGGAGTGTGTTGAACTTCGTGCTGGAACAGCGACAGAAAGAAAAAATTATTCGTCGCTTTGAACGTAAAGTCTCTCATGATGTTGTCGAGCAATTGTTACGCAGTGATGCATTGATTCTTGAGGGGACAGAGCAGGAGGTGACGGTTTTTTTCAGCGACATACGAGGATTTACGGCTCTGTCGGAGAAAATAGGCTCAGCAAAGGCGCTTATACTGCTCTTGAACCGTTACATGACGCCCATGACCGGCATTATCACAGCGCATAAGGGTACCGTGGACAAGTTCATCGGGGATGCCATTATGGCCTACTGGAATGCGCCTTTGCCTGATCAAAAACATGCGGATCAAGCGCTCCAGGCGGCCATTGAACAGATCATGGCGCTGGAAGAGTTGAATCAGGCGTTTCAGTCAGAAGGACTGCCTTGCTTACAGATCGGCATCGGCCTGAACACAGGGCTGGCGGTGGTGGGTGAAATGGGATCTGCGGACCGCTCAGACTACACCTGTATCGGAGATGAGGTGAATCTGGCCTCTCGCACTGAAGGACTGTGTAAGTTATTCGGAGCGAATATCGTGCTGACGGATTCAACCCGACAAGCACTGCTGCAGCCGGATCTTTATCGGTTGCGCTGTCTGGGTCAGAGCAGTCAAGGGACGGGAGCAACCGGTTGTCGTCTATGAGTGCATCGGATACGTGGAGCAGGAGTGGGTAAACTTTGACTTAGCAGCTCAACAATGCCTGGATTCTGCGTTATCACTGTTTCAACAAGCACGTTTTGCTGAGGCCGCTATCCTTTTCAAACGCTTACTGGAGCAGGAGCCGCAGCAGCTGTATCGCTTTTATCTGGACTACTGTATTGGTTGTCAAAAGCACCCGGAGCAGGATTTTGATGGTACCCTGCGTCTGACTTCAAAATAAGCCAGTCAGTCGATTTCGATAGGCGCTCCAGTCCACTGTTCGCTGGCGTACCCAGTGCTATGACTTTAATAATTTTTTCTGCTACTATTCGGTCGATCTTGGGGGAGTAATCTTCCTGTCTGCTCTAAAGGGCAGACACTGAGCGACTGTCAACATACTTGAGCCTCATTGCTCATGGCAGTAGCGTCCCGACTGTGGGATTGATGAGACCTGAGACACAACATGCCGCCTTGGTGGGCCGGTATGCTGTGTCTTTGGTTTTTTATGCCCACCCGGATAGCTCAAATGGATGCCTTCATCTCCTCAACGCTGGTTGTTGCCATCGCCGAAATTGGCGACAAGACACAGCTTCTGACTCTTTTTCTTGCTGCTCGCTATGCCCGGCGCAGTGCCATTATTCTGGGTATTCTGGTGGCCACGCTGCTTAATCATGGCTTATCTGCCTGGTTGGGGGCCTGGGCGGTGCAATGGTTACCACCTCAGTTGTTACCCTGGTTGCTGGGTGGCAGCTTCATTGCTGTGGGGCTCTGGGTACTGGTGCCAGACAAGGATGAGGGAGCAGATACGCGGGTGCTGACCTACGGTGCATTTACCGCCACCTGCATACTTTTTTTCCTGGCCGAGATCGGTGACAAGACACAAGTGGCGACTGTCATTATGGCGGCACGTTTCGAAGATGCCGTGCTTTGGGTGATAGCTGGTTCCACGCTGGGAATGATGTTGGCCAACGTGCCGGTTGCTTATGCCGGCAGTTGGTTGATGCAACGCATCTCGCTGACCTGGATTCGCTGGGTGGCGTGCATACTGTTCGTCCTGATGGGTCTCATGAGCATAATGGTTTATAAATAGTGGCCTACTGATAATAAGTTCTACTGGAGTCTGAAGATGACATGGAGAATGGCTTTTGCCCTTTTGGCACTGTTCGGGTTCGCCCAGAAAACGGTCGCTGCCGACCCCTGGAGTGCTCGAATCACGGTAGCAACCGTTGAGTCGGTCAGTGAACGACTGGTTCAGCAGTTTGCGGCCGAAGTTGTCAGCCTGAATCATACATTTCTCGCCAGCGAACTGGCTGCCCGCATCGAACAGATCCAGGTAAGACCCGGCGAAACGGTAGAGCAGGGGCAGTTGCTGGTCAGGCTGGATTGCCGGGACACCCAGGCGCAGCAGGCACTTCTGCAGGCGAGATTACGTGATATTGACGCTGGACTGAAACGCGCAGAGCGACAGGCGGAACGCTTACAGGGTCTACAGTCGCGCCAGCTTACAGATACCTCTTCACTTGAAGATGCACAAACTGATGTAGAACGTTCCCGCGCTCAGATTGAAGGGGTTCGTGTCGAGCTGGCGCTGGCCGAACGGCAGATTGAACGCTGTGAAATCCATGCTCCCTTCAAGGCGACGGTGTTGCAGCAACTGACTGGCGAGGGGCAGTGGGTCAGCCCCGGTACGCCGTTGCTTGAGCTGGTGCAGATCAGCCCTGCCGAGATAGAAGTACAGCTACCGGCGAGTCTGTTTCTGCACAACGGTAACCAGTGGCAGGTTGAGTTCAGCGCGACAGGCATCAGCGCCCAACCGGTATCATTGATTCGGCAGTCCATGATGCAGGACCCGCGCAGTCGGACCGTGAAGACCTGGTTCACAGCACCGGAAAACGCACGCATCGGCATGATCGGTCAACTGACGATTGATCACGGCGTGGAATATATCCCGGCCAACCTGATTCTGCGAAGAGAGGGGGAGCTGGGGGTCTTTCTGATTGAGTCTGACTGGCCGGAGTTTTTCCCACTGGTGGGTGCGCAGGAAGGTCGGCCCTTTCCGGCTCCCCCTGAATGGGCACAGCGTGAGATCGTGATATCTGGTCATCATCGCCTGCCTCTGCAGAAGGAGGAGTGATGCTTCGTCGTTTCCTCAGTAATACGGTTTTCACCAATCTGGTGTTTGTGCTGGTCCTGTTGATCGGATTGATGTCTTACAATCTGATGCCCAGGCAGAAAGATCCGACCATCAATTTCAACTGGATCGTGATCATGACCTTCCTGCCGGGGGCCAGCGCGGAAGATATCGAGATGCGTGTGACGCAGCCACTGGAAGATGCGCTGCGCAAGCTTAACGATGTCAACTTCGTGGCCAGTACCTCACGTGTCGGCATGTCCAATGTGTTGGTGCGTTTTCGCGATCTGGATGAGCGTACCTTCGATAAACGTGTGAATGACCTGCGCCGTGAAATACAAAACAAACGCAATGAGTTGCCACCGGATATCATTGAACCGACCATCATCGAGATCACCAGCGCGAATGCCTTTCCGACAGCCACCATTGTTGTGCAGGGCCAGGCGGATGATGAGATGCTGCGGAGTCATGCCTTCCAGATCAAGCGCGAGCTTGAACGGATACGCGGAGTGGATCGTGCCGACAGCGTTGGGATGAATGATCCTGAGGTACAGGTGCAGCTGGATTTTGATCTGCTGGCCGGGCTTGGACTATCGCCAACACTGGTGGCAGATATGATAGCGATGCAGTGGCGCGATCAGGCGGCCGGTAAGCTGACCGTTGCGAGTGAACAGTGGTTGGTGCGGCATATAGGGCAGTCACCGGACCCGGATCAACTGGCGCGCATGGTGCTGCCTCACAGCAGTGGTGAGCTGCTGCTGGAAGAGGTGGCACGTATTCAGCGCAGCCGGCAGGATGCCACCCAGCGCGTGTTGTTTGAAGATAAACCAGCAGTCATGTTTGCCGTGATGAAGGATGCGAATTCCAATACGCTCGTACTGGTTGAGGAGCTTGAGGCTTTTGTAGAGGATTATAACCAGCGCAATGAAGAGCAGGGAATCCGGGTGGTACTGGCTGATGATCAGACCGAATCGACCCGTCGAGCGATAGACACAATGCAGACTAACGCCTTACAGGGCCTGGTCTTCGTTCTGTTGGTCAGTTGGCTGTTTCTCGGCTGGCGCATCGGTTTGCTTGTGGCAATGGCGATCCCCTTCTCGCTGACCGGTGTGTTTATCGTTCTGAACCTTACCGGTGAAACACTCAACCTCACGGTGCTGCTTGGCGTTATCATTGCACTGGGTATGCTGGTGGATGTCGCGGTGGTTATGGTGGAAGCGATGCATCAGCGCCTTCATCAGGGGATGACGACGATCGAAGCCGCGATTACCGCGATGCAGGAGGTAGGCTGGCCGATATTGGCGGCTGTCCTGACCACTATGGCAGCTTTCCTGCCTCTGATGCTGCTACCCGGTATCCTGGGCGACTTCATGCGTATTGTTCCGATGGTCGTGACCATCGCACTGGTGTTCAGTCTGGTGCAGGCGTTCTGGATGCTGCCGTCACAAAGTCACTTCCTGAATATTCAACACAGCTCAGTTGCATCCATTCACTCCCGCCGTGAACATACTCTGCGACGGATGCGTAACCTATATGGTCGTATTCTTGTACGCAGTTTCCGTCACCCCTGGGTAACGCTGCTGGTACTGATAAGCGCCTTTGCTTCGGCAGTCTGGCTGGTGGCCACTGAGCGCATTGCGACTAATTTCTTTGCTGCGGATACCTTGCAGGTGTTCTATGTCAATGTGGATATGCCAGCAGGCACCACGCTGGACAATACACTGTACAAAACGCAGCAGGTGGAGGCCCTGACACGTGCTTGGCTGAAGCCGGATGAGGTACGCTCGCTGGTACCCTATGCCGGTCAGATGTTTACCGAAACGGAACCCCTGATCGGTGAATCCTATGGTCAGATTTTTGTCAGCCTGACTCCAAGGCACAATAACGGACGCAACGCGGATGAGATCATCGATGGGCTGCGTGATCATCTGTTGGCACAGGCGCCGGTGCCGGCCACTGTCAGTCTGCTGAAACTGGCAGACGGACCACCCAGCTCAATGCCGATCAGTATTAAGGTCAGAGGGGATGACTATGAGGAGATCAAGGCCGCTATCGATGATCTGACACGGGTACTGGAAGCGATTCCAGGTGTCACCGATATCACCAATGATGCGGCGCCGGGTAGTCAGCAACTGATCACCCACCTGAACATGCCTGCGATCGCCCGTGCAGGGCTGGATGCCGGCAGCGTCATGCGCACATTGCGCATTCTGACAGATGGTGAAGTGGTAGCGCAGATGAGTGATCGTGGAGAGCAGGTTGATCTGCGCATCCGCAGTCAGGTGCAGGAAACGGATGATATTCAACGCTGGCTGGATACGCAGATCGCGACACCTGCCGGGCAGCGCGTACCGCTCAGCGAACTCCTGGATATGGAAGTGCAGACGGGGTATGCAAGCCTTCGCCACTACAACTTCAGCCGCTCGATTACGCTGGAGGCTGATCTGGATCGTAGTGTGATCGATACCCTGCAAGCCAACCAGCAGGTGATGGATGCCTGGGAAACACTGGCGGACTCTCATCCTGGAATCTCGCTGGATTTTTCCGGTGAGCTGGATGATATTCAGGAGTCGCTGGATGCGATGGTGATCCTGTTTGTGCTGGGTGTCGGCCTCATGTATCTGATACTGGGGGCGCAGTTCCGCAGCTACTTCCAGCCACTGATTATCCTGCTGACCATTCCAATGGCGTTCACCGGTGTGGCCTATGGGCTCTGGTTCAGCAAGAACCCCTTGAGCCTGTATACCCTGTATGGCCTGATTGCGCTGTCGGGTATTGCGGTGAACTCTGCCATCGTGCTGATGGCGGCTGCCAACAGTCGACGCGAAGCCGGGATGAGCGTTCAGCATGCGATAGTTTATGCAGCGCGTCGTCGACTGGTGCCGATCATCATCACTGCAGCCACTACCATGGCAGGGCTGATGGGGCTGGCGGTGGGGCTGGGCGGTAAATCGTTGATCTTCGGGCCGGTAGCCACGGCGATTGTCTGGGGGATCAGTGTTTCAACCCTGTTGACACTTTTTACGATTCCGCTGATCTATAAAATGACAGCCAGGCGTCGCGTAGAGACGAGTAACCACAAGTCGGAAGGCCAGGAGTCTGGTAACCCGGTATCCAGTCATTCTGAATAAGTAACAGGCCGGTTCACGTGAAATGATCCGGCCTGTTACTTGCTGCGAGCTGGCAATCAGGCATCAGATGATGACTGGATGGTCCAGATCAGCAATGTTCAGGCGTCTTGCCTCATAGTGATAGAGCGCACGAATGGGTTCTACACCGAGCACTTTGTCAGGTGTACCATCCGCGATCAAGCGGCCATCCTGCAGCAGAAGGATACGATCAGCGTAACGTGCAGCCAGATTCAAGTCGTGCAGTACAAGGATGACTGCATAGGCAGATTCGTGCGCCAGTTTACGGCTCAGGGCTAGTACTTGATGCTGATGCCCCAGATCCAGCGCAGAGGTGGGTTCATCCAGTAACAGCAGGCGCTCGGTATTACCTTCCCCCAGTTGAGCCAGGACTCGGGCAAAATGCACGCGCTGTTTCTCACCGCCGGATAGCTGAGGAAACAGACGGTCACGCAGATGCCAGACATCCAACTTACGCATCGCCAGCTCCACTTCCAACTCATTTTCTTCAGTGCTGCATTTGTGGGGTATTCGGCCCAGCATGACAATTTCTCTGGCCCTGAAAGGGAAGAGGACAGCCGTCTGTTGAGGTAGCACGCCCACCAGACTGGCCAGTTTCATCTTATCCCAGCATTCTCGGGGTTGGCCGAAAAGGGAGATCGGAAGGGAGTGATGATTGAGATCGCCACTGATCGCCTTGAGCAAAGTACTTTTGCCGGCACCATTAGGACCCAGAATGGCAATCACCTCACCGCAGGAGGCTTTGAACGAGATGTTCGACAGCAGATGTCTACCGTCCACTGACACACTCAGATCATTGATCTCAACAGCAATCATAGCTGCATTCTCAGCAGCACTCTCAGCAGCACTCTCAGTAGGGCTCTCAGTAGGGCTCTTAGTAGAGCTACCAACAGCAACCCCAGCAGTAGTCATAGCAATCCCGCTCCTTTTCTCTGTTTCAGCAGTAATCCAATAAAGAAGGGCGCCCCTATCAGCGCGGTAATGATACCTACCGGCATCTCGGCAGGAGCGGCAAGTGTGCGCGCCAGCATATCGGCCATCAGCAGTAACCATGCACCGACAATGGCGGACAGAGGCAGCAGTGTTCTATGATCCGGGCCTGTCAGCAGGCGCACCAGATGAGGCACCACCAGACCGATAAAACCGATAATACCAACAGCGGATACACTGACTCCCACCGTGATGGTCGAGAGCAGTAGTAGCTGACGCTTGAGGGGGTTAACTTCAATGCCGAGATGACCCGCTTCAGATTCGCCCAGTGCCAGAGCGTTGAGGTGACTAGCCTTGCAATACAAGAGTATTGAGCAGATCACACTGACACTGCAGACGATCATCACCAGCGTATGGTTGGTCTGGGCCAGTGAGCCCATCTGCCATAGAGCCAGATCACGAAGTGCCTGATCATCAGCCAGATAGTTCATTAAGCCGAGCAGACTGCCCGACAGGGCCGTGATGGCGACGCCCGCCAGCAATAGAATGCTGACAGAGGTACCCCAAGGGGTCTTTGCCAGTTGGTAGACGATCAGGGCGGCAGCCAGTGCGCCCAGAAAAGCCATGAAAGAGGTCAACCCCAGGCTGAACCATTGCGGTAGTGATAAGGTCAATGGCGTTAGCAGCACGAGGGCGATGGCAGCACCGACAGCGGCACCACTCGACACGCCAATAATGCCGGGATCTGCCAGAGGGTTACGGAATAGCCCCTGCATTACGGCCCCGGAGACAGCCAGTGATGCTCCCACGGCCAGGCAGAGCAGGGTTCGCGGCAGTCGGATATGGGTCAATACCAAGGCTTCAGTATGATCCAGTGGGGTCAGGCCCAGCAGCTGTTTCCAGTTGAGGGCGATAGGGCCGGTCAGAATCGAATAGAGGCTGGTCAGTACCAGCGTCAACATGATGAGAAGCAGCAGGTTGTTGGCACGTATCTGCATCATGACGAATACCAGAGTGAGTGCAGTCTCAGCGCTTCGGCCAGCGTCTTGAGACCAAATCCACCGTTCAGACTGGTGCTGTCAATGGTCAGAATCTGCCCCTGTCTGGCATGAGGCATGCTTCTGAGCAGTGGGTAACGCTGCAGCAGACTGTCCATATTCTGTTCTGAGCCAAGTCGTCTCTCTCCAATCAGGATGATATCCGGCTGCATCTGAATGACCCCTTCAAGGGTGACTGGTCGATATCCCTCCACCTGTAGTGCCGCAGGATTCAAGCCGCCTGCGGTAGTGATCAGGCTGTCTGCCAGTGTATTTCTGCCACCGATCTGCATATTGCGCTCATCTGCCATGAGCAGAAATATCACACTCTTGGGAGTGGAAATCGGTCTGTTCAGAACGGCTTCCTGCTGATCGATCTCGTGCAGAATCCTTTCGGCTTCCTGCGGTCGCTGAAGCCTGTTGGCAAGCTGTAGAAGGTTATCTTTCAGGCCTGCAACATCCAGAGCTTGCGGCATCAGTAGTGTTGAGATGCCAGCTGCTTGCAGAATTTCGATCGTTTGAGGTGGGCCTGCTTCGGATGATCCCACCAGAAGGTCTGGCGTAAGAGACAGGATCCCTTCTGAACTGAGCTGTCGATGGTAACCCAGCCTGCTGATACGGCTTTCATCGTTCACCTGGCTGACGCTGTCTACGGCTACCAGTTCTGATTCCACGCCAAGAGCAATAATCAGTTCGGTAATGGTGCTGCCGGCACTGACAATTCTCATTTCTGACAGGGCTGGTAGTGACAGACACAGAAGGCATCCAAAAAGAATCAATCGAGTCATGATGACATTATCCGCATAGCTATGGGTTGATCTGTTATCCATATGCTAGTAATAATGATAATGATTTGCAATAGTCTGTTTTTTTGTTATGTTGTGCAGCTGTTGTGTTATTCATCATCGATTTCAAAGAGGGGTTGGCATGGCGTTTATCGAGCCAGATAGTATGTCTTTTAGGGAGTTGGGTGGGAGTGTCTTTCCGCTGAGCCTGCTTGCGACTGCCTTGATGTCAGCGACGGCAATTGCTGCTGACGCCACGGATGAGGGGTATCGTATCGCCCCCATCACAGTCACGGCCACACGCTCGGGTCAAACGACGGAAGAGGTTTCCGCTTCGGTATCTGTTATTGAGGCCGAGCAGATTGAACGGCAGCAGATAAACGACCTGCGTGATCTGTTGCGTTATGAACCCGGAGTTAATACGGGTGGTGGAGGAAGCCGATTCGGGCTCGATGGCATCACTATCCGCGGCATTGGTGGTAACCGTGTTCTGACCCAGGTGGATGGTTTACCAATAGCCGAGGCGTTCAGTTTCGGACCTTTTCTGGATGCGCGGCGTAACTATGTCGATACCGATGCACTGAAGCAGGTTGAAGTTATACGTGGACCTGCCTCATCACTGCATGGTGCGAATGCATTGGGTGGTGTTGTTGCTTTTGTGACCAAGGATGCAGCGGACTATCTTGATCAGGGTGATGGTGTCGCAGGCAGGCTAAAAGCAGGCTATGACTCAAAGGATAAGGGCGCTACCCTCAGCGGAACGATTGCTGGTCGGCAGGATAACCTGGATGGTCTGCTCCATCTGAGCCAGCGTCGATATAACGAAACACGCAGTTATGGCAGGCATCGGGCTGATGGTGCAGCGCGCACACATGCCGACCCGGTTGATGCTACCACTCAGAGCGCCCTGGCCAAGCTGGGGTGGGAGCCTGATGAGAATCAGCGCCTGCAACTGACTCTGGAGCGCTTTCGTGATGATCTGGATACCGAAGTGCGCCACCTCTATAACACGACGACTGGCCGTCCACCGGCATTGGTGCACAGGCAGTCCTATGATGCCGATGATCGGCAGCAACGTGACAAGGTCAGCCTGGATTACTGGGTTCAATCGGATAATGCCGCGTTTGATGAGATCCGCACACGACTGGCCTGGCAGGAGAGCCAGTCGGATCAGCATACGATTGAGCGACGCCTGACTAATGGACAAATGGAACATCAGATCCGGGATTCCAACTATCGGGAGGAGGTGGTTGATCTCGGTGTACAGCTGGATAAGTCATGGCAGTCCGGTCAGGTGGATCACCATATGACCTATGGTATGGACCTGCGTCGACTGGAAAGCCATAACCTGCGCCGGGGCGTTAATCGTAATCTGACAACAGGTCAGGAGACGGCGTTGTTGCCGACAAGCGATTTTCCTGACCCGGTAGCAGATACCCTCGGCCTCTATATCCAGAACGAAATGACTATCGGAAACCTGACACTGCTGCCCGGTTTACGCTATGACCGGCATCGTATCAAACCCTCTGTGTCGGATGCCTATCTGAACAGTGGTGCAACGGATATGAATCCGCCCGACTACAGCGCCTCTCGTGTGACGCCAAGACTGGGGGTTCGCTATCAATTGCAGCCGGGAGTGCTGTTGTTCGCGCAATATGCAGAAGGATTCCGTGCCCCTCCGGTGACGGATATGTATGGCGAATTTGTTAATGCCGGACATGGCTATCAGACGTTAGCTAATCCAAATCTCAAGGAGGAGACCAGTCGTGGTTTTGAAATCGGCACACGCTTAGATAATCGCTATGGTCGAATTGAGCTGACGGCATTTCATAATCAGTACAAGGGCTTTATTGAGCAGCAACGAGTGCCGACACCTGGCGGTGGTGCACTGATGAGCTTCCAGTCGATCAACCTGGATCGTGTTGTGATCAAAGGGGCTGAAGTCAGTGGTCGTGCCTATCTGGATGAAATAGGCGTTGGTCCTCTGGGTAGTCATGCTGGCTTCAGTCTGGCGTATGCTCATGGCCAGGATAGAGGTGGTAACAAACCGCTGAATTCGATTGAACCGCTGACGGCGATCTTCAACCTTGGGTATGAAGATCCTTCTCAGCGCTGGGGCACCGATCTGTATTGGACGCTGGTCGGAGCTAAGAAACGCATTGATCAGACAGAAGCTCAAGACGCGCGTCTGAACAGCTTTCCGGCACCTGCTGGTTACGGCCTTGTGGATCTGAGCGGCTGGTATCGGTTCGGGGCGGGTGTGGAACTCAGTGCAGGGCTCTATAATCTGACTGATAAGCGCTACTGGCGTTGGAATGATGTCAGGGGCGTCAGTGCCACGGATCCGGGGCTTGAGCGTTATTCAGCCTCCGGCCGTACTCTGGCGGTCAATCTGAACTGGTATTTCTGAGTGGCTGGAGAGATCGGGAGATCATAAAATCTATGACAACACTTCAACAGCAGATTGAGATGTGTCTGCAGGAAAAACCAGAACTGCGGCCTGTAGAGGTGGCGCGGCATCTGGGGTGCAGCGAGTGGGAGGTGATCTGCTCGCTGCCGGATGAGCTGGCAACCTGCCTGGAGGGTGAAGTGGCTCAGTCGCTGCTGCAAAGGATGGCTGGCTGGGGGCCGGTGACCACTATCGTTGAGGTCGAGGGATCTATCTTTGAGTTCAAGGGTAGTTTGCCTGCAGGTAGTCTGGCCTATGGCTACTACAATCTTTTCGGTCAGCCCGGACAGATGCATGGGCACCTGAAACTGGATGCTGTGTCCCATATTGCCCTGATCAGTAAACCCCTGCGAGGCAAAGAGGCCTATGCTGTCTCTTTCTTCTCAAACGCTGGAGCCTGCATCTTCAAGGTCTATCTCGGGCGCGATACTCAGGGTGTAATTTTACACAACCAACGACTGGAATTTGAAAAGCTGAAGGAGATTGCATATGAGTGAGCAGCAGAACCGATTACAGAAACGGATCGCACCGGAGATCCAGTCATTAAGGGACCAGGCTCGCTCACTGATGCTGGCGACGATCAATCCGGATGGAACACCTAATGTCAGCTATGCACCTTTTGCGCTGGATCAGGAGGGGTATTACATTCTGATAAGTGATATTGCCAGACATGGTCGTAATCTCAAGGTGAACCCCTATGTCTCATTGATGATCATTGAGGACGAAGGTGCCGCAAAGCAGCTGTTTGCACGTGAGCGTCTGACCTTTGAAGCGCTGGCTAACATGGTGGAGCGCGAAACCGACTTGTGGCGAAACGGTATAGCTCAACTGCAGGAGCGTCATGGTGACATGATTGGCAACCTTTCACAGTTGGGAGATTTTAACCTCTTCTGTTTAAAGCCTGTTGCGGGGCTCTATGTGCGTGGTTTTGGTCAGGCCTATCAAGTGAGTGGTGATGATCTGGTGGAGGTCGTGCATCTGAAGGAGGGCCATCAGCGTTTGAAGGATGCAGGCTGACGCATTCGTTCTGAGGCGATACCTCGCTAGCACACCTCAGAATCAGCACTGCCGCTAGAACCATTTGATCAGGTGGCTCTAGCGGCAAGCTTTAGGTTCAGGTCAGCAACTGTACAGCCAGTTCTCGCTGGCGTGCCTTCATCGCCTCGATATCCAGATCACAGATCTGGCCGTCTATAACACGCCATCGGCCCTGCACCATGACCCTGTCGGCGCGCTGAGCGCCACACAGTATCAGTGCTGCCAATGGATCACCTGCACCGGCAAACTGTATCTCATCCAGCTTGAACAGAGCCAGGTCAGCCTGCTTGCCAACAGCCAGCTCACCGATATCATCACGCCCCAGACAAGCCGCTGAACCACGTGTTGCCCAGTCCAGCACCTTCTGATGGGTGATACGTGCCGCACCATAACGCAGACGTTGTAACAGCAGGGCCTGTCGTACTTCCAGAATCATATTGGAGCCATCGTTCGAGGCCGAGCCATCCACACCGATACCAATCGGACAACCGGCTGCTTCCAGATCCAGTGTCGGGCACTGTCCGGATGCCAGCAACATATTAGAAGAGGGGCAATGTGCAATGCCGACACCTGCCTTACCCAACCGCTGTACTTCCTCATCGTTGAAATGGATGCCATGTGCCAACCAGACACGATCACTGAGCCAGCCGACCGATTCGAGATAATCCACCGGGCGCTGACCGAACATGCGCAGGCAGAAGGCCGTTTCATCCTCGGTTTCGGCCAGATGCGTATGCAACTGTACATCATGTTGCTGGGCCAGGGTCGCACTGGCTTTCATCAGATCGGTACTGACCGAAAAAGGCGAGCAGGGGGCCAGTGCTATCCGCACCATCGCGCCGGGGCGCGCATCATGGTAGCGCTGAATCAGACGCTCGCTGTCATCCAGAATAGTCTGTTCAGACTGTACGGTGGACTGTGGCGGCAAGCCCCCCTGATCCTTGCCGAGGCTCATGGAGCCACGTGTCAGATGCACACGGACACCGAGTCTGGCTGCCTGTTCGATCTGTATATCGATCGCCTCTTCGAGCCCGGCGGGGAAAAGATAGTGATGATCACTCGCCGTGGTACACCCGGACAGCAGCATCTCAGCCAGCGCAATAGAAGTGGATGACTCCACCATCGCCGGATGCAACCGTGCCCAGATCGGATAGAGCGAAACCAGCCAAGAGAACAGCTCTTTGTTCAACGCCTGTGGATGGGCGCGGGTGAGGGTCTGATAGAAGTGATGATGGCTGTTGATCAGCCCCGGCAGAAGCACCTGCTGGCTGGCATCATGGCTAATATCGATGTTGGATGCAGGTGTTTGCCCGGCCGCAACAAGCTCAATGATGATTCCATCCCTGATCACTACACCGCCGGCATAGGCGCTATCAAGCGCTGCGAGCGGGTGTTTTATCCATATTGTTGTTAAAGGTGATGATGTTGGGTTTTGCATGAGACTTTCGGCTCCATTGTCAGTTGAAAGTGTGCATCACCCGGATGTAGAAACGCCCTGACGTACAATCCGGAAAGGTCCGCCAGGGGATTGGGCCCGACCCATCGGGGTCGATCAGCAATGAGGTTCAACTGTTGTGGCTGTTGCCGGTGGCCTCCTTGAAGGCGGTGCGTGGCAGCGGGTTGTTATTATCGTCAGTGTCTCCAGCAGCATCTGCAGCGGGCTGGACTTCGATATCATCGGTTGTATCTTTCATCTCCGGCAACAGCAGGCTCAGAGTAATGGCAGAGATCGCGCCGATCGCAACCGGTGAGCGTAGAATATTGGCGAGGGTCGCTGGCAGTTCCTGCAGGACTTCCGGCACACTGGCCACGCCGATCCCCAGCCCCATCGAGATGGCGATGATAATCATGTTGCGACGGTCAAGCGTGGCATTCGAAAGGACTCGGATGCCAGCTACGGCCACCGTTCCGAACATGATCAATGTCGCGCCACCCAACACAGGCTTGGGCATCTGCTGCAGTACACCGCCGATGATAGGAAACAGCCCCATGATCACCAGAATGGCGGCAATATAGATACCGACAAAGCGGCTGGCAACTCCTGTCAGCGCGATCACACCGTTGTTCTGGCTGAAAGTCGTGGAGGGCATGCTGTTGAAGGTTGCAGCGATCAGAGAGTTGACACCATCACCGAGCACACCGCCGCGAATACGGTTCAGGTATACAGGACCTTTGACCGGCTCACGCGAAATGGTGGAGTTGGCTGTCAGGTCGCCGGTGGTTTCCATCGCGCTGACACAAAAGAGGATGGCGAGTGGAATAAATGCTGCCAGATCAAACTGGAAGCCGTATTTGAAGGGTACGGGGATCGAGATCAGCGGCAAACTTGAGAGATGTGAGAAATCCAGTCGACCCATGAAGAAGGCGACCACCATCCCGGCAGTGAGGCCGATAACAACAGCGGCCAGCCGAATCATCGGATTCTGTGAACGGTACAGCAGTACAACTGTGACCAGTACGACGGCTGCGAGCATCAGATTGTCAAGGGAGCCGAAGTTCTGCGCGCCGAATCCGCCCCCGATATCTGTCATTGCTACTTTGATCAAGGGAATACCGATCAGCAGAATGATGGTACCGGTCACGACAGGTGTAATGATTCTTTGCAGCTTATGGATAAAGCGGCTGAGGAATATCTCGATGAAAGCCGCGCAGAAACTGACACCGAAAATGGTCGCCAGGATATCCTCTGGTGTGCCGCCATTCCCCTTCACGATCATCCCCGCAGAGAGGATGGCGGTGAGAAAGGCAAAACTGGTGCCTTGCAGGCAGAGCATTCCGGCCCCGATCGGACCAATACGCCGGCATTGAATAAAGGTACCAACGCCCGATACGACAAGCGCCATACTGATCAGATAGGGAATATGTTCACCCAGACCAAGAACGCCACCGACAATCAGGGTGGGTGTCACTACCCCGACCAGGCTCGCCAGAACATGCTGGAAAGCTGCAAACAGAGAAGGGATAAACCCTGGTCTGTCATGCAATCCGTAAAGCAGGTCGTGGTTTTTTTCAGGCTGTTCCGGTTGCTTCTGTTGTGTTGCTTCCTGAGTCATGACAATTCTCTTTTATTGTTATGTGCAGACAATTCGAAAGTACATGAAAGGATACATCATTGCAAAATATTGTTTATCTATATTGATGTTTATGTACACAATATTTGGTGTGGTTTTTTCAATCATAATTATATGATTTATAAAGGCTTAATCAGTATTGCTGCTAAATAGCTGACTTTAAAATCAGTTATTATTCTGCTTATAAACTGTGAATACCTGAAGTAAGTTTTGACTCAAAAGTCAGGTTATTTCTGTGACGTAATCGCATGAAAAGAGTCGCATGAAAAGAGTCGGGTAAAATTGTACCGATGCAAAAAACTCATTCGCGAGCAGCGGACACTCTGGCGTGCAGAGTGTTAATCTTATAGTTACTGACTCATACTAATAATAAAGGAGATAGGAATGTCTGAAGCTTTTTACCAGCAACTTGATACTGAGTTGGAGCAAATTCGCCAGGATGGCCTTTATAAGGCAGAACGCATCATCACATCCGCTCAACAGGGCGAAGTATCCATTTTGGATGGCAGCCATGTCATCAACCTCTGTGCTAACAACTATCTGGGGCTTGCCAATCATCCGGAGCTGATCGACGCCGCCAAAGAGGGCCTCGACAGTCACGGCTTCGGCATGGCATCTGTACGTTTTATCTGCGGCACTCAGGATAGGCACAAAGAGCTGGAAAATCGGTTGGCAGAGTTTCTCGGTATGGAGGCGTGTATTCTTTACCCTTCCTGCTTTGATGCCAATGGCGGTTTGTTCGAAGTCCTGCTCGGGCCGGAGGATGCGATCATTTCAGATGCGCTGAATCATGCCTCCATCATCGACGGCGTTCGACTGTGTAAGGCAAAACGTTACCGCTATGCAAATAATGATATGGCCGAGCTGGAACAGCAGCTCAAGCAGGCGCGTCAGGACGGTGCGCGCCATATTCTGATCGCAACTGATGGTGTGTTCTCGATGGATGGCGTCATTGCCAACCTGAAGGGGATCTGCGACCTGGCAGAGCAGTATGACGCGATGGTCATGGTGGATGATTGCCATGCTACCGGTTTTCTGGGCGAAAGCGGACGTGGCAGCCATGAATACTGTGATGTCATGGGGCGAGTCGACATCATCACAGGCACGTTGGGTAAAGCCCTCGGTGGTGCGTCCGGCGGCTATACTACGGGTAGGAAGTCTGTCATTGAACTGTTGCGTCAGCGTTCGCGGCCCTATCTGTTTTCCAATTCAGTGGCTCCAGCCATCGTTTCAGCTTCACTGAAAGTGATGGATCTGATTGAACAGGGCGACAGTCTGAGATCGCAACTATGGGACAATGCGCGCCACTTCCGGCAGCAGATGTCTGAAGCGGGCTTTACACTTGCGGGTGCTGACCATGCAATCATTCCAGTGATGATCGGTGATGCGCGTCTGGCGGGAGAGCTGGCCGAGCAGTTGTTGGCAGAAGGGATCTATGTGGTCGCCTTCTCCTATCCGGTCGTTCCAAAAGGGCAGGCGCGTATCCGTGTGCAGATGTCTGCAGCGCATAGTCGTGAACAACTGGACAAGGCTATTGCAGCCTTTATTCAGGCGGGTCGTACACTGGGCATTATCTGATTGGTCAGATCTGAGGAGTCATCATGAAAGCATTGGCTAAACTGAAGCCTGAAGAAGGCATCTGGATGACAGATGTTCCCAGGCCTGTAATGGGGCACAACGATCTGCTGATCCGCATTCGCAAAACGGCCATCTGCGGTACAGATGTTCACATCTATAACTGGGATGAGTGGTCGCAGAAAACCATTCCGGTGCCGATGGTGGCCGGGCATGAATATGTTGGAGAGGTGGTCGAGATAGGGCAGGAGGTACGCGGTTTCAGTATCGGAGATCGTGTCTCCGGTGAGGGGCATATCACCTGTGGTCACTGCCGTAACTGTCGTGCTGGTCGCACCCACCTGTGCCGTAACACCATAGGTGTCGGGGTGAATCGTGACGGCGCTTTTGCCGAGTATCTGGTAATCCCTGCATTCAATGCCTTCAAGATCCCGGACAATATATCCGATGATCTGGCGGCTATATTTGATCCCTTCGGCAATGCCGTGCATACCGCGCTGTCGTTTGATCTGGTTGGTGAGGATGTGTTGATCACCGGAGCAGGGCCGATTGGTATCATGGCTGCTGCTGTGTGCAGACATGTTGGTGCCAGGCAGGTCGTCGTGACCGATGTGAATGATTACCGCCTGGGACTGGCCAAGCAGATGGGTGCCACGCGCACATTGAACGTCATGCAGGAGGATCTGCATGAGGTGATGCATGAACTGGGCATGGCCGAAGGGTTTGATGTTGGCCTGGAGATGTCGGGTGTACCCTCAGCCTTCAAGAGCATGCTGGATGGCATGAATCATGGCGGTAAGATCGCGATGCTCGGAATTCCACCCTCCGATATGGGGATCGACTGGACTCAGGTGATCTTCAAGGGGTTGCAGATCAAGGGGATCTACGGGCGCGAAATGTTCGAGACCTGGTACAAGATGGCCGCCTTGATTCAATCCGGATTGGATCTCACACCGATGATCACCCATCACTTTCCTGTGGATGAGTTCCAGAAGGGCTTCGATGTGATGCGATCAGGGCAGTCGGGCAAGGTGATTCTGGAGTGGTGACTTTCTGATCTCTCAGGTCGTGTTGCCTCATCCATAAGGAGGGGTAGCCACTGTGTTTGATATACCCATTTCGGAGTGCTGTTTAGATTCTTGACGACCATTATGCGAAGGCATCCGGTTTAACACTTTTGTCATGAAAAAAAATCCATTCCGGCAAATTTTGCCTCCTTTGAGCCTCAGCCCGCATGATCTCTGAACTGAGCGCCATTCTGAGCCTTTGCCTACACTGCAAAAGCCTATAAATCAAGAGTTGAATTTTCCTCGTTAGTGGCTATATAGTGTGTTCATTGAGAGTGGGCACACAAGATATTGTGTTTCTAGTGCAAAAAGTAACCAGAGAGAAATAAGCAGCCTGCAGAGCTGTATCATCTGGTTATCACACGCCAGGCAGGGCTTAGGATAAGGCCAAACAGCAGGATCTGACCCGCCTGAATATAATCGACCGATAAAACTGGAAGAGCGTCGTTATGCAGAAAAATCTGATGGTAACCAAACGTGATGGACGCAAGGAGCCGATCGATCTGGAAAAGATCCATCGTGTTATTATCTGGGCGTCTGAGGGGCTGGAAAATGTTTCGGTTTCACAGGTTGAGCTGAGCGCTCATATCCAGTTTTATGAAGGCATCACTACCTCCGATATCCACGAAACGCTGATCAAGTCAGCAGCGGATCTTATCTCGGAAGATGCGCCGGATTATCAGTATCTCGCCGCACGTCTGGCGATCTTCCACTTGCGCAAACGTGCGTTCGGCAGCTTTGATCCGCCGACTTTGTATCAGCATGTCAGCAAAATGGTGGAAGAGAAGCGTTACGACCGCCATCTGATTGAAGATTACACCGAGGCCGAGTTCGATGAGCTGAATCAGCATATTGATCACAGCCGGGATATGAACTTCAGCTATGCCGCAGTGAAACAGCTTGAAGGCAAATATCTGGTTCAGAACCGTGTTACCGGTAAGATCTATGAAAGCCCGCAGATTCTTTACATGCTGGTGTCGGCATGCCTCTTCTCTGGTTATCCAAAAGAGACGCGTCTGGATTATGTGAAGCGTTTTTATGATGCCACGTCGCTGTTCAAGCTGTCCTTGCCGACACCGATCATGTCTGGTGTGCGTACCCCAACGCGTCAGTTCAGCTCTTGCGTGCTGATCGAAACAGACGACAGTCTGGATTCGATCAACGCGACGGCGGCGGCTATCGTCAAGTACGTGTCTCAGCGTGCCGGTATCGGTATCAATGCCGGGCGTATTCGGGCCATCGGCAGTCCGATCCGTAACGGCGAAGCCTTCCATACCGGCTGTATTCCTTTCTACAAGCATTTCCAGACAGCTGTTAAATCCTGCTCTCAGGGTGGTGTGCGCGGTGGGGCGGCAACGCTCTTTTATCCGCTGTGGCATCTGGAAGTGGAATCACTGCTGGTACTGAAAAACAACCGGGGTGTTGAAGAGAACCGCGTGCGCCATATCGACTACGGCGTGCAGCTGAATAAATTGATGTACCAGCGTTTGATCAAGGGTGAGAACATTACCCTGTTCAGCCCGCACGAGGTACCTGGCCTGTATGATAACTTCTTTGCCGATCAGGAAGAGTTCGAGCGTTTGTATGTGAAGTATGAACAGGACCCATCGATCCGCAAGAAGACCATCAAGGCCGTTGAGCTGTTTGGTCTGCTGGCATCCGAGCGTGCATCCACTGGCCGTATCTATATTCAGAACGTCGACCACTGTAATACGCACAGCCCATTTGATCCGGCAGTGGCACCGGTGCGTCAGTCCAACCTCTGTCTGGAGATTGCGCTGCCTACCAAACCACTGAACGATGTTAATGATCCGGAAGGCGAAATCGCACTCTGTACGCTGTCGGCGTTCAACCTGGGTGCACTGAATAGTCTGGATGAGCTGGAAAATCTGTCCGATCTGATCGTGCGCGCCCTCGACAGCCTGCTTGATTATCAGGACTACCCGATTCCGGCTGCCTTCAATGCCTCCATGAGCCGTCGCACGCTGGGTGTTGGTGTGACCAACTTCGCCTACTATCTGGCCAAGAATGGCGTGAAGTATTCCGATGGCTCCGCCAATGGTCTGGTGCACAAAACCTTCGAAGCGATTCAGTACTATCTGCTTAAGGCTTCCAACCAGCTGGCGAAAGAGATGGGCCCCTGCCCGAAATTCAACGAGACCAACTATGCCAAGGGTCTGCTGCCGATCGATACCTACAAGCGTGATATCGACAGCTACTGTGAAGAGCCGCTGCACTACTTCTGGGAAACCCTGCGTGAGGATATCCGCGAATTTGGTCTGCGCAACAGCACGCTGACAGCGCTGATGCCTTGCGAGACCTCCTCGCAGATCACCAACTCAACCAATGGTATTGAGCCGCCGCGTGGTTTCGTGTCGGTCAAGTCGAGCAAAGATGGTGTTCTGAAACAGGTGGTGCCCGAGTATCTGAAGTTGCGTGAGCAGTATGAATTGCTCTGGAGCATCCCGGATAACGAAGGCTACCTGCAGTTGGTTGGTATCATGCAGAAATTTGTGGATCAGGCGGTTTCATCCAACACCAACTACGATCCAAGCCGTTTCCCGGACGATAAAGTGCCGATGAAGCAGCTGATGAAAGATCTGCTGACCGCTTATAAATATGGTCTGAAAACACTCTACTATCACAACACGCGTGATGGCGCGAGTGATCAGGCGGATGAGGGTTGTGAAGGCGGCGCCTGCAAACTCTGATTTTCTACTCAATACGTTGCTCTCGCTCGAGAGCAACGCTTCAGGTTCGAACGCTACACCAGGGATATAAACGGAATGGCATACTCCACTTTCAGCACCAGTAATCATGATGCGACACGGGAGCCGATGTTTTTTGGTCGCGGGGTCAATGTTGCCCGTTATGACAAACAGAAGTACCCTATTTTTGAAAAGCTGATCGAAAAGCAGCTGTCCTTTTTCTGGCGTCCGGAAGAAGTGGATCTGACCAGTGATCGCAAAGACTTCGTTGATATGCCTGAGCATGAAAAGCATATCTTCCTGAGCAATCTCAAATATCAGACATTGCTGGATTCCGTACAGGGTCGCTCACCTAATATCGCTTTTCTACCGGTGGTGTCCCTGCCGGAGCTGGAGACCTGGTTTGAAACCTGGGCGTTCAGTGAAACGATCCACAGTCGCTCTTACACGCACATCATCCGGAATATCATCACCGAGCCCTCAACCGTTTTTGATCAGATCGTGACCAACGAAGAGATCGTCAAGCGGGCAGAGTCGGTGACACGCCTGTATGACGAATTTATAGAGCTGGTCAATGTCTATTCACTCTATGGTCCCTGTGTGAAAGAGATTGATGGTCGCCGACTGGATGCGACCCTATACAACCTGAAAAAGAAACTCTACCTGACCATGGTTTCGGTCAATGTGCTGGAGGCGATTCGCTTCTATGTCAGCTTTGCCTGCTCTTTTGCATTTGCGGAACGGGCATTGATGGAAGGCAACGCGAAGATCATCCGTCTGATCGCGCGCGATGAGGCGCTGCATCTGACCGGTACTCAGCATATACTGACCATCATGGCTGCCGGCAAGGATGATCCTGACTTCAAGCAGATAGCGGTAGATTGTCTTCCAGAAGTATATGAGATTTTTCGAGAAGCTGCGGAGCAGGAGAAAGACTGGGCGACCTACCTGTTCAGTCAAGGCTCCATGATCGGCCTGAATGCCCGCATCCTTGGTGATTATGTCGAATACATCACCAATGTCAGGATGAAGGCGCTGGGGCTGGATGAAATCTTCCCGGCCAGACAGAACCCTCTGCCCTGGATGAATGGATGGCTGGTCAGCGACAACGTACAGGTCGCTCCACAGGAGTCCGAGATCAGTTCCTATCTGGTGGGTCAGATAGACAATGATGTCGCAAGCGATGATTTTGACGGGTTTGATCTGTAAGGATGTCAATCGATGGCAGGTATACCGCGCATCAAGGTCAATAACTACCACACCTTTTTCTATCAGTACGAGTTCTCGTTGCTGGATGCTCTTGAGGTGCAGGAGATTCCTGCGCCCTATAACTGTCGCGGTGGATACTGCGGCAGTTGCAAGGTCAAGCTGCTGGACGGTGAAGTTGAAATGGTCCAGGATGCGCTGGTAGATCTGCAGGATGATGAGATACTGACATGCTGCTGCAGACCCCTTACGCATATCGAAATAGAACTTCCTGAATAACCCTCTTCATAAAAAGGTTTAAGGCATTAATCGTGCCTGTTTTCGAACCTCTCTCTTGACTTTTGCACACCTTGCCTCAAGGTTTCTATGAAAAATCCTTTATAGGGGATAATTTTTAATTTAATCCTATTGATTTATATAACTCATTGAAATATATGTAATTATTATCGGCTGTTTGTTTTTGTACCAATCTGCTGAAAGCCCCGAAATACGTTGGATTGGGGTATTGATCCCAAAACTACTCACAGTTTTATCCACAGAAAGTGTGAGTAAGATATTTTGTGGATAAGCGCTACAGGAGTGGATTTTTCAGGTAACTATTTGTCGCTTTACTCACTTTTTTCCTTGTATTCACAGAGGTCTTCAATAATGCAGGAGCCGCACTTGGGTTTACGTGCGGTGCACACATAACGGCCATGCAAAATAAGCCAGTGATGCGCGTCCAGCAGAAACTCTTTTGGCACATGTCGCATCAGCTTGTGCTCAACCTCAAGTACATTTTTCCCCGGTGCGATACGGGTACGATTAGACACTCTGAAAATATGAGTATCAACCGCCATGGCGTGCTGACCAAATGCAGTATTCAACACGACATTGGCTGTTTTGCGTCCCACACCCGGTAATTTCTCCAGCGCCTCGCGCTTGGGCGGGACCTCGCTGCCATGCTCGTCAATCAGAATGCGGCAGGTTTTGATCACATTTTCGGCTTTGGTGTTGAACAGACCGATGGTGCGGATATATTGCTTCAGCCCCTCAACGCCAAGCGCAAGAATTGACTCGGGAGTATTGGCGACCGGGTAGAGCTTGCGGGTAGCCTTATTGACACTGACATCGGTCGCCTGCGCCGACAGCATAACGGCAACAAGCAACTCAAAGGGAGAGGTGTATTCCAGTTCGGTTCGGGGTTCGGGGTTTTGCTCACGCAGGCGTGAAAAGATCTGATAACGCTTCTCAGCATTCATCGCATATCATCTTGTTCGATTGTGTTATTTATCAGGGATATTGCTGAAGACTGTGACGAGGTTGCGCCCATGCTCCTTGGAGAAGTAGAGCGCCTGATCGGTCTGCTCTATCCATCGGTGATAATCATCCTGCAGGTTGTCCACCTCTGCAATACCGATACTGACGGTGATATCGATCCGCTGGTTATCATATCGGATATCCAGCCCCTCGACGGCAGCGCGCAGGCGTTCTGCAAACACTTCGGCATTGGCAGCAGGGGTGTTCACCAGCAGTATACCGAACTCCTCGCCACCATAGCGGCCGGCAATATCGGTGGCGCGCGCATGGTGGCTGATCTCGCTGGCGAGTTTTCTGATCACCTCATCACCTGCCAGGTGGCCCATGGTGTCATTGATCGGTTTGAAGTGATCTATATCCAGCATCACCAGTGAGCTGGGGACCTGGGTACGTACATAGCGCTCGAACTCATGCTTGACGCATTCTTCCCAATAGCCGCGGTTATTCAGTTTTGTCAGGCGGTCAGTACGGCTGAGCTGCGAAAGTTCAGCATTAGCCTGTTGCAGATCCAGACGGCTGATCGCGGCATCGGTCATATCATAAATAAGGATGCCAAGGTGCTCCACTTTACCGCTGGGAGACGCCAGAGGGATCAGGGTAATATTCTGGTACATGAAATCGGCGCGCCCGGTAATGGGGCGGTAAGACTTGAAGCGGAACAGGTAGGGACGCTCTTCCCAGGTGATGAAGGCACGGTTATTCAGCAGAAATACGCTGTTCAGCTTGCGCTTGAGCCAGGTGGCAGGCAATTCTGGAAAAGTATCGAACAGTGATTTATTGCGCACCTTGCTGTCGCTGATGCCCGAATGATTCACCATGAAACTGTTCCAGAGCTGAATATTGAACTCATGATCCAGCACGATCAGACCGACATCGAGCGTTTGCAACAGACCCAGTTGCCAATGGAACTCGTCAATACTGATGTTTTGATCATAGAGCTTCATTCGAGGTGCTCCAGTAGCTCTGCCAGTGCGGACAGAGAATCTTCCGTGAACAGAATAAGGAGGTCGCAGCTGACGGCGTGGCCTTCAATTTTATAGTCTATCTCAATGGCCAGGGTTTTTTTCCAGCGTGGCTTTTCCAGCTGGAGGTCAGGCGGAGCACAATGCAGCCCCAGAATCTGCGGTGTACCCTGACTGAAGTTCAGGTCCAGTTGGTTGCCGGTACTGCTGATAAAGGCGCCGATCAAAACGTTGGCAATATCCATCAGCAGTTCGCGCTCAATAGCGTCGGTGATTTCGCCTTCATGGTGCAGCAGTTGTGCAATATCGGGTATAGATGAGTCATTGAACATCAACAGGGCCTCGCCTGCGATGCCAGGGCCGATAAAGCTCTGCGATATGGTGGTGATAGGCTCATTGCCGCTCGTGTTTTTCAAAGCCATGTCGAGCTCGGCGATACTGATCAGCTTGACACGTGGAATCGGCAGTTCAATGAATACGTTCAGCAACTGGGCCAGTAGATTGGCTGCGCGCCCCATGGAAACGTTAGCGAGCTCCTGTGTGTACTCACACAGCTGTTGCGTTTCGCTGGGTAAGGCCAGGTCTGTAGCACCGGAAAGAATCGGAGCTGCAGGAGTCGTGTCCTGTCGCTGCTCCAGTTCGCCGAGTAGACCATAGTCGCTCAGCGCCTGATTCAGAGTTTCGACACTGACGGGCTTCTGGATGAAGCCGATTGCACCGAGCGCTTGTACACGTGCCTGAGCGTCTGGCTGAATATCGCCTGATACGACAATGACCAGCGCCGGAAGATCGTCACGGCGAATCCTCTCCAGTACTTCATAGCCATCCATGATAGGCATGTTCAGGTCGAGAAAAACAAGATGGCCTTGCTGTGCACGAATCGCTTCAAGTGCCTGGAGTCCGTGCTCTGCTTCGGTGATTTCAACATTCCAGTGCTGTAGTGCCCGAATCATTTGTCGACGGGCAAGGCGGGAGTCATCACATATGACAATGGGAAGAGGATTCGCCACCATAGCTCCTGAAGGTTATTGTTGTTCTCGAAAGAGGAGGGCTTAGGGTAAAGAAATATTGTGTAATATTCAAACAATAAGTGTAAAAAAATCACCTATAATAAAGCGTTAGGAATTAATTTAGTACACGCTAATGTTTTGAGGGGTTAGCAGTCTCAGAGGCAGAAATCGGGCCAGCAAGCGCTGCTGGCATGGTGCTGTGAGGATAGTGTATGAGGGGTTGTACCTTGCTCAGCCGGTGATTCTGACGCGCTTGCTGCCAGTCACTTGTTCTTTCTGCACAGTCTGTTTCTGGCGAGCCTTGATTCGTGTATCGAGAATATTTTTCAATGCGATCAGAAGACCCATGCCAACAAAGGCGCCCGGTGGCAGTATGGCAAACAGAAAACCACGATAGTTTTCAACCAATGTGATCTGCCAATTGCTGGCGTGCGGACCGAACAGTAATTGCATGTTGCTGAACAGGGTTCCCAGACCGAGTGCTTCACGCATCGCACCCAACAGCATCAGTACCACCGTGAACCCAACCCCCATCATCAGACCATCAGTGACTGAGGCTGCCACCGTATTTTTTGAGGCAAAGGCATCGGCACGGCCCATGATGGCGCAATTGGTCACTATCAGAGGAATGAAGATACCCAGAATCAGATACAGGTCGTAGGTCAGGGCTTGCATCAAGAGTTCGATGGCGGTTACGAAGGCTGCAATGATCATGACGAAAATTGGCAGCCTGACTGACTCAGGCACCAGGGTGCGGAACATCGAGACCGTCAGGTTGGATCCGATCAGTACCAGCGTTGTGGCCAGCCCCAGGCCGATGGCGTTGACGACCGTGCCAGTAACCGCCAGCAGTGGACACAGGCCCAGCAATTGCACCAGCGCCGGATTGTTGTGCCAGAGGCCGTCCAGCGTGATCTTGCGAAAGTCTGTGCTCATGACTCATCTCCTGATGCTGAAACTGTTGGGGTGGAGTCCTGTATCACTACGGGGCTCAGTAGCTCGGGACGCCGGCTCTCGTAAAACTGAACGGTTCTGGCCACGGTTCTGACTACGGCGCGAGGGGTGATGGTCGCCCCGGTGAATTGATCAAAATCGCCTCCATCCTTGCGTACCCGCCAGCGAGAATCGTTGGAGCTGTCCATGGCTTTATTGTCAAAAGCCAGTATCCAATTGGACTTGGCAAGCTCAACCTTGTCGCCCAGGCCTGGTGTTTCTTTGTGCTCAAGCACACGCACTCCAGCAACACGACCATCGCGCCATATTCCGACCAGCAGGCGTATGTCGCCACTGTAACCGTCGGGAGCGGTGGCTGGCAAAATCACCGCAGCCACTTCACCATCAACAATTGACTGATAGGCTGTGATCGGCTCAGCAAAACCCAGCTCTGGTGCGCTGATCTGGAGCGACTGCCTGTGCAGCTGGTCATCCAGCTCGCGTGGCAGAATTTCGTACAGTGCACGAGCCCGGTGCTCCTGTTTATTCAGAGAGATATGCTCGCTTGTCATCACTTGAGTCACTGCAATGACGCCTGCAGTCACGGCTGCAAACAGGGCGATACCCAGGGTGCTGCGTCGCATTGAAATCAAGAGTTCCATCACTTACCCCTTATCCTTTATGCCGACGCGTGCACGGTTGTGACCATAACTGCGAGGCTGGGTGTAGAGATCGATGAAAGGGGCGGCCAGATTCATCAACAAGATGGCAAAAGCAACAGCATCGGGGTAGTTACCCCAGGTGCGGATAATATAGACCAGCAGGCCGACGCCGATACCGAAAATGATCTTTCCTCTGTTGCTGGTAGCACAGGAGACAGGATCCGTGGCGATGAAGAAGGCGCCCATCATGGTGGCACCGACACCCATATGCACAAAGGGGTCGGCATAGTTGTAGGGGTCAATCCCGTAGACCAGGCTGGCCATGATGAATAGTGTGGCGAGCATCGCAACGGGCGCATGCCAGGTAAAGATCTTACGATAAAGGAGGTAGGTGCCGCCCATCAGATAGGCGCCGCTGACAGCATACCAGGCGAAAACGCCCTGGCTCAGTACGGCTGAGTTGCGCCAGACCTCTTCGGTGGTCATGCCGCCACGGTTTTTGAGTGCGTCGAGCGGTGTGGCACCTGTCAGGGTATCCAGCCAGACGGGCTCCATACCCATGAAAATCAGTCGCAGAGTATCCGCGAAGCTGGCAACCTGCCAGCCATCTCCCTGAATAACAAAGGGCAGTGTCCAGCGTGTCATCTCGACAGGGAAAGAGATCAGCAGCAAGGCATAGGCCACCATGGCCGGGTTGAAGGGGTTGTTGCCCAGACCACCATAGAGGTGTTTGGCGAGCACGATGGCGCTGAATATGCCCACGCCCATTACCCACCAGGGTGCAAAAGGAGGTATCGCCAGTCCCAGCAGTACTGCGGTGACCAGCGCGCTGCCATCTGTCAGGAAAAAACGCAGTGAGCGTTTGCGAAGTAGCAGGCAGATCGCTTCAAAGCTCAGTGCCAGCAGCATGGCGAGCGTGATCTGAATCAGGGTGCCCCAGCCGAAGAACAGTGTCATGGCAAAAATGGCCGGCAGGGTAGCGAGCAGGACCTGTCGCATCACTACGGCACTGGTGTTGGTCTTGAACACGTGTGGGGAGCTTAAGCGAATCAGTGACATGACTTGGTTGATCCTGTAGTGATCCTGATGGGGTAAGCGTCGATCACAGTGACTCCGTTTCCTGTTGTGCAGTGGGGGAGGATTTTGCAGCGGGGTCTTCTCCGCCAGCATTGATCCAGGCGCTATGCGCCTGCTCCGCCTTCAGCTCAAGATCCTTGACAGTCTCCTGCATTTTTTCGATACCTTCCTGACCTTTTTCCTCGGCGTTCTTGAGAGCGTCACGCGCCTTCTTGAGTTTTGTACGCGCTATGGCAGCAGCTGTCTTGAGTTGCTTGAGCTCTGCCTCATCGTTTTGCTCCGTGGCAGGTTTGGCATCCTCAGCCCGCTGGCGTTGCAACTGCTGTTTAGCTGCGGCCTCTGCGCGCTCTTTACGTTTCTGTTCCTTCTCGGCCTGCTCACGTTCGAGTCGTGCCTGGCGGGCTTCAAAGCGTATGCGAGCATGATCAGCTTTCTTCTGTTCGGCTTCTTCGCTGCGAATCTCAGACTTGGCAAAACGATAGTGCTGTACCAGTGGGATGCTGCTCGGGCAGACATAGGCGCAGGCGCCGCACTCGATACAGTCAAACAGGTTGTGGTGCCTGGCTTTGTCAAACTCCCGACCCTTGGCAAACCAGTATAGCTGCTGTGGCAACAATTCTGCCGGGCACACCTGTTCACACATGCCGCAGCGGATACAGGGCTGGGCCGGTGGTGCCGGGGGCATCTCATCATGGCTGGCGGCAATGATGCAGTTGGTGGTTTTAATGACCGGGATCTGATCATTTTCGACTGAAATACCCATCATCGGCCCGCCCATGACCAGGCGGAATAGCCTGTTATGATCAACCTCAGAGGCTTGCAGCAGTGTTTCAAAGGGGGTGCCGATCAGCACTTCCAGATTCTGCGGATGGCCGACCGCGTCGCCGGTAACTGTGACGATACGAGAGATCAGGGGTTCACCCAAGTGCACGGCGCGGTGAATAGCTGCAGCCGTACCGACATTCTGGCAGACGATTCCGACATCTGCAGGTATCTTACCGCTGGGGACTTCGACATTGGTCAGCAGTTTGATCAGTTGCTTTTCACCACCGGACGGATATTTGGTGGGCACAATGACCAGGTCAATATTCATCTGAGACTTCAGCTGAGTCTGCTGCAGCGCATCTCTTAGCGAACGTATCGCATGTGCCTTATTATCTTCTATGCCGATCAATATATGGCTGGGTTGCAGCAGGTGGGCCAGTATTTCAATGCCGGACAGCACCTGATCCGCACGCTCTCTGAGCAGCATGTCATCGGCCGTAATGTAGGGTTCGCACTCGGCTGCGTTGATGATCAGCGTGTTGACGATATGATCATCACCCAGGTGCAGTTTGACATCGGTCGGGAAGCCCGCACCACCCAGACCTGCAATACCTGCCTCACGAATAAAATCGATCAGCTCGCTTTTCTTCATCTGCCGATAGTCGCTGATCGGTTGATGTGTTATCCATTCATCCTTACCGTCGCTTTCCAGCACGATGGTATCTGCCTCAAGGCCGGATGCGTGTGGGATCGGATGTGGGCCGATATAGCTGATTCTGCCAGATGTAGGTGCATGCACGGCGGCACTGATGCGCCCGACCGGCTCTGCTATCTTCTGCCCCTTGAGAACGTAGTCACCGACTGCCACAAGTGGTGATGCCGGTAGGCCGATATGCTGTTGCAGCGGCAGAATCAGTCGATCGGGCAGTGGCGCAGGGCGGATTGGCGAGCGCGTCGAGTGTTTTTTGTTGTCGGGTGGATGGATGCCACCATGAAAGCTATAGACCTTGACCATCATGCGCTCTCCTGCATCAGATGTCCGCGTCCACGGTCAGTCAGGATCAGGTTGGGATCCGATACCGGAGCTGGCCAGCGCCAGTTGTTGGGGGTGACCGGCAATGGAATCATATCGATACAGTCAACAGGGCAGGGTTCTACACACAAGTCACAGCCGGTACATTCACTGATGATCACGGTATGCATCTGTTTGGCCGCACCCAGAATGGCATCAACCGGGCAGGCCTGAATGCATTTCGTGCATCCGATACACTCATCTTCGCGAATGTAGGCAACGGTTTTGGGTTTCTCTTCGCCATGCTCGGCGTCCAGCGGGATGGGCTCCAGATCCAGCAGGTCAGCCAGAGCATCGATGGTCGTCTGGCCACCAGGAGGGCACTTGTTAATGGCATCGCCATTGGATATGGCTTCGGCGTAGGGTTTACATCCGGGGTAGCCGCACTGGCCACATTGTGTCTGCGGCAGGATCGCATCTATCTGTTCTACGATTGGATCGCCTTCAACGCGAAAACGAACAGCGGCGTAGCCCAGCAGCAGTCCGAATGCGGCAGCGAGTAGAAGCAGCGCCAGTATGGCAGTCAGTATTGTGCTCATCTGTCTGCCACCTCAGAACTGGACCAGGCCAGTAAAGCCCATGAAGGCCAGTGACATCAGCCCTGCCGTGATCA
The DNA here is from genome assembly GCF_046271865.1 of Nitrincola salilacus. Taxonomy (NCBI): domain Bacteria; kingdom Pseudomonadati; phylum Pseudomonadota; class Gammaproteobacteria; order Oceanospirillales; family Oceanospirillaceae; genus Nitrincola; species Nitrincola salilacus. The sequence continues at coordinate 2,881,614 of NZ_CP176580.1, read as the reverse complement.
TGCCGATGGCTGCGCCACGAAAGGGGGTGGGTATATCTGCCACTGCAATGCGCTCGCGCAGAGCGGAAAAAAGAATCAATGCCATGGAGAAGCCAACCGCAGCACCGAAGCCATAGGCGATCGACTCAACAAAATTATTCTGCTTCTGGATATTCAGCAGCGCTACACCCAGTACCGCGCAGTTGGTCGTGATCAGGGGTAGAAAGATCCCCAATAGCTTATGCAGCAGTGGGCTGGTCTTATGTACCACCATCTCGGTGAACTGAACCACAACGGCAATCACCAGAATGAATGAAATAGTACGCAAGTAAGTGATATCGAACGGGACCAGCAGGTAGCGGTAAACCAGATAGCTGCAGACAGACGCCAGCGTCAGTACAAAGGTTGTCGCCAGAGACATACCCATGGCTGTTTCCAGTTTGTTGGACACGCCCATAAAGGGGCAAAGTCCCAGAAACTGTACCAGCACAAAGTTGTTAACCAGTACGGTACTGATCAGTATCAGCAGAAAGTCGGTTGTCATGAGATAGCCGGTTCGTCCAGATAAACGAAAATCGTTGGTATATCAGCGAAACGTCAATTTTAACGGAATCATCCCGCTTACGGTACAGCAAGCGAGATGATAAATGGCTCAATCAGCTTTTATTACGCTGTTCAATGCGGTTGAGCAGGTCGCTGACGACCGATACAAGGCTGTTTTCGCCAAGTTTATCCAGATCAGCCTCGATAGCGTTATCGATCTGAGTGGTAGCATCGGTCAGGAGAATGAAGCCCTTGCCTTGTAACCAGCCGGACACATCGCCTGCATGGTCTTGCAGAACAGGGCTCAATGTCTTTGTTTTCAGTACCAGAGGCAGGCGACCAAGATCAAACAGGCGTTTTTCCAGAGTGTAGATCAGTTTGCTGCGATCGTTTTCGCTGCCACCAGTGATCTGGACAACCTGAGCCTTCTGGCCAAGGCGCTGCTCCCACTGCTTTGCATCAACCAGGCTGCTGTCGACGACAGTCAAGCCTTCGTGGCTGTCACCAGCTTCCAGGATCATGCCGGCGGCCACAGTGCTGTTGGTCAGGCGATCTACCAGAATAAATGAACCGGTGCCTTTGTGCAGCTTGTAGTTGTCGGCAATGACAGGTCGCTCGACGACCACTTCAACGCGAGCAATCTCATTCAGCTTGAGCGTTGCGGCCGGGAAGTGCTCACGTGTGTTGACGTCGATACGGTGACGTATGGCGCTGATCTGTCCTGCATTGCGAGAGGTGGCCAGTTTGACCTCGTAGTTGCGCCCCGGAACCAGCTCGGCTTCAGACATCCACACCAGATGAGCATCAAAGCTGTTGCTGGTTTTAGCATCAGCAGAGCTGTGGACGATCATATCGCCGCGTGACACATCAATCTCATCTTCGAGCGTCAGGGTCACTGCCATCGGTGCAAAGGCTTCCTCGACATCGCCATCGAAGGTGACAATCGATTTGATGCGGCTTCTCTTGCCGGATGGTAAAACGGTTATGTCATCACCCGGGCGGACAATGCCAGATGTGATGGTGCCGCAGTAACCACGGAAATTAAGGTTCGGGCGGTTGACATACTGTACCGGGAAGCGCAGTTCATCAAAGTTATAATCCTGAGCAATCTCGATGTGTTCAAGCAACTGCATCAGGGGCTCGCCCTTGTGCCAGGGCATGTGCTCTGAAGGATTGACGACATTATCGCCGTTCAGTGCCGACATCGGGACGAAGTGTGCATCCTGAATATTCAGGTCGGATGCGAAGGCGAGGTAGTCCTTTTTGATTTCCTCAAAACGCTCCTGGCTGTAATCCACCAGATCCATCTTGTTCACGGCAATCAGGACGTGCCGAATACCCAGCAATGATACGATGAAGCTGTGGCGACGTGTTTGTACCTGAACACCATGGCGGGCATCGATCAGAATGATGGCCAGATCGCAGGTGGAGGCACCAGTGGCCATGTTGCGGGTGTATTGCTCATGGCCCGGTGTGTCTGCAATGATGAACTTGCGCTTCGCCGTTGAAAAATAACGGTAGGCAACATCAATGGTGATGCCCTGTTCACGTTCGGCCTGCAGGCCATCCACCAGCAGTGCGAGGTCTATCTCTCCACCTGTGGTGCCTGATTTCTTACTGTCTGACTGAATGGCGGCCAGCTGATCTTCATAGATCATTTTGGAATCATGCAGCAAGCGGCCGATCAGGGTCGACTTGCCATCATCCACGCTGCCGCAGGTCAGGAAACGCAGCAGTTCCTTGTTTTCATGCTGCAGCAGATAAGCATCAATATCGCTGGCAATCAGTTCGCTCTGGTGGCTCATACTTTCTATACCTTAAAACAGATTCAGTGGCTGACGTACATACAGGGTCGGGTGGATCAGAAGTAACCTTCCATCTTCTTCTGTTCCATCGAGCCGGCACCATCGTGGTCGATAACACGACCCTGACGCTCGGAGGTGGTGGCCAGCAACATCTCCTGAATGATCTCAGGCAAGGTTTCTGCACCGGATTCAACGGCGCCGGTCAGCGGGTAGCAGCCCAGTGTACGGAAACGGACTTTTTTCATCATCGGCGTTTCGCCCGGTTTCAGCGGCATACGCTCATCGTCCACCATGATCAGCGAACCATCGCGCTCCACCACTGGGCGTATTGCTGAGAAGTACAGTGGCACAATCGGGATCTGCTCCAGATAGAGGTATTGCCAGATATCCAGCTCGGTCCAGTTGGACAGTGGGAACACGCGAATGCTCTCGCCCTTGTCGACACGGGTGTTGAAGATGTTCCACAGCTCTGGGCGCTGATTCTTCGGATCCCAGCGATGGTTCTTGTCGCGGAATGAGAAGATACGCTCTTTGGCGCGGGACTTCTCCTCATCACGACGAGCACCGCCAAATGCAGCATCAAAACCGTATTTATTCAGGGCCTGCTTCAGGCCCTCGGTCTTCATGATGTCGGTATGCTTTTTGGAACCGTGCACAAAGGGGCTGATGCCCATCTGCAAACCTTCCTGGTTGATATGAACGATCAGATCCATACCCGCCTGACGCGCCATCTGGTCGCGGAAGTTGATCATCTCCTTGAACTTCCACGTGGTGTCGACATGCAACAGCGGAAAAGGAGGGATGCCAGGGTGGAAGGCTTTGCGTGCCAGATGCAGCATCACGGTAGAGTCTTTACCGATGGAATAGAGCATCACCGGGTTGTCGAACTCGGCAGCCACCTCACGAATGATGTGAATGCTCTCGGCTTCAAGCTGTTTCAGATGTGTTAAGCGATGTTGCGACAGCGGCTTCATGTTAAGACTCTTTTCAAGCTGGTGATCGGGTATCGGGACGAATTGCATTCATCCTTATATAGATGATGGGATTATCCGCGATGTTGTATAAAATAAAAAAGAATAAATAGAAATTTATTATAGCATTTTAGAATATAGACCGGCAGTAGCAGCATGTGACTGTTTAGATATGATTTAGCTATATTAAAATGAGTAATTATTATTTTATGTTATATTGAAATGTCGGTATGATGCTTCGCATAAAGCTGTTAATGGGTTCTGCTCGGCTGCGATTCATCTTGTGCAAGCAGCATATGATATGATGTACGGCACAATAAAGGTAGCGGCCAAGTAGGATCGTCTGATAAAGAGTTAACGTTTAAACCTGTCGCCAAATAATTTAAAGAAGTCATTATGTATCAATACAATGAAGTCGATCAGCGCATCGTAAACGAGCGCGTTGAGCAGTTCCGGGATCAGACCCGACGCTTTCTGGCTGGCGAACTGCCGGAAGAGGAGTTCCAGGTATTGCGCCTGATGAACGGGCTCTATATTCAGCGTCAGGCACCCATGCTGAGGGTGGCCATCCCTTACGGTCTGCTGTCATCCGAGCAGTTGCGCAAGCTGGCACATATTGCCCGTGTCTACGATCATGGCTATGCCCATTTCACGACGCGTACGAATATTCAGTACAACTGGCCCAAGCTGGAGCAGGTACCGGATATTCTGGCAGAGCTGGCTGAAGTGCAGATGCATGCGATTCAGACATCAGGCAACTGTATTCGTAACACGACGACCAGTCACTTTGCCGGTATTGATGATACAGAGATCGAAGACCCGCGCCCCTGGTGTGAAATTATCCGCCAGTGGTCCACGCTGCATCCTGAATTTGCCTACCTGCCACGCAAATTCAAGATAGCCGTGACCGGTGGTCCGAATGATCGTGCAGCCAGTCAGGTGCATGATATCGGTCTGCATCTGGTGCGTAACGATCAAGGTGAAGTTGGCTTCGAAGTATTGGTTGGTGGCGGCCTCGGGCGCACTCCCTTTATTGGCAAGGTGATCCGTAACTTCCTGCCCAAGCAGGATCTGATCTCCTATCTGGAAGCGATTCTGCGTGTTTACAACCTGAAAGGGCGTCGTGACAACAAGTACAAGGCGCGTATCAAGATTCTGGTGGACGCGATGGGTGCTGAAGCCTTCGGCGAGCTGGTTGAAGCCGAGTGGGCGCATATCCGTGATTCCGAACTGCGCCTGACTGATGCTGAAGTGGAGCGCGTGAAAGGCTTCTTCGCTCCTTATTCATATGATGCGGCTGCAGCTGAAGATGGATCACTGAACCAGCGTCTGGCTGAAGATCAGGATTTCCGTGTCTGGTATGAGCGCAATACGCGTGTACACAAGGTTCCGGGCTATCGCATCGTGACCGTGTCGCTGAAGCCGCATCTTGGTGCGCCCGGCGATGCCACTGATCTGCAGATGGACGTGGTAGCTGATCTGGCCGCGCAATACAGCTTCAATGAAATACGTGTCACGCACGATCAGAACCTGGTGCTGGGTGAAGTGAAGCAGTCTGATCTGTACAGCGTGTGGCAGACACTGCTCGAGCATAATATGGCGCGCGCGAATATCGGTACCCTGACCGATATGATCTGCTGCCCCGGTTTTGATTTCTGTTCTCTGGCCAACGCCAAAACCCTGAATATTGCCGATGACATCAATGCAGCATTTGATGATCTGGATTACCTCTATGATCTGGGTGAGATCCGCCTGAACATGTCCGGCTGCATCAATGCCTGCGGGCATCACCATGTCGGTCATATCGGTATTCTGGGTGTCGATAAAAAGGGTGAGGATTGGTATCAGATCACACTGGGTGGTTCCAGTCGTGAAGATGCCTCTCTGGGTAAAGTGCTGGGTAAATCAGTGGCTGCCGATGAAGTTCCTGAAACGCTGCGCAGAATTCTGCTGACCTATGTTGAGCAGCGTATTGAGGATGAACGCTTTTTGGATACCGTTCGTCGTATCGGTATGGAACCATTCAAGGAGAAAGTCTATGCCACTGCTGCTTGATCGACAGATCGCTGACAATACCTGGCAGTTTGTAGAAGAGTCGCTGCCGGCTGACACAGGTAATACCGATCTGGTAGTGCCGTTTGCACTGCTGTCACAACTGCTGGATCAGCATCAGGGTCGCTGCGGTGTGCGCGTACCTGGCGAGCATTCACATGAAGAGTTGCTGCCTTTTCTGGATCGTCTGGCACTGATTGAGATTGAGTTCCCCATTTTCCGGGATGGGCGTGGCTTCAGTCTGGCACGCCTGTTGCGTCGTGCCGGCTTTACCGGTGAAGTGCGTGCAGTTGGCGATGTCAGCCGTGATCGTCTTGGTTATATGGAGCGCTGTGGTTTTAACGCCTGCGTGATTCCGGATGAGCGTTTCTCCGAATCGGATCTGCAGGCTTTTGCCGAGATCAGTGTGCGCTATCAGGCGGGTGCTGACGATCCGCGTCCGATCTATCGCCAACAGTAAGCTATCGTCGGTTATAAACGATTGCCAGCAGAAACTATGCAGAGGAAGAGTATGAGTATTGATCTGACTGCAGCCAATGCAGCGCTTGCCGGTAAGTCCGCTCAGGAAATTGTTGCCTGGGCCATTGCGCAGGCTGAAAATCCGCTGATCACGACCAACTTCAGGCCTTACGAGTCGGTGATTCTGCACATGGCGACTCAGGTAAAACCTGATATCCGTGTGCTCTGGGTCGATTCCGGTTACAACACTTCGGCGACTTATCGTTTTGCCGAGAAGCTGATCCAGGATCTTAACCTGAATATCGTGACCTACATCCCAGAGATGACAGCGGCGCGTCGTAACGTGCTGATGAAAGGGATCCCGGATGTTGATGAGCCTCTGCATGAGGAGTTCACGCGTCAGGTTAAACTGGAGCCTTTTCAGCGTGCGCTGGCAGAACTGAAACCTGACCTGTGGCTGAATGCAATCCGCCGTGAGCAGACAGAGTTTCGTCAGACGCTCGATGTCGTGACGGCGAGCAAGGATGGTGTCATCAAGGTGGCTCCTCTGTTCGACTGGACAACCGAGCAGCTCGAAGCCTATCTGGCTGAATATGACCTGCCGAACGAACATGATTATTTTGATCCGACCAAAGCGGCAGAAACCCGTGAGTGCGGGCTGCATACTCAACTATAATCAGTTCAGGCTGCCACGGTGGTAGCCCTTACCAGAGGTCTGGGTTGTGGATTATCTGCCACTGTTTTTCGATCTGAAGGGTCGGCAGGTACTGCTTGTCGGCGGCGGAGATGTCGCGCTGCGCAAAGCGCGACTGCTGGCACGTGCCGGCGCTCTCATATCGGTTGTTGCCCACGAGGTGGATCCTGAGCTGCGTGAGCTGCTCGAGAACCACCATGGGCAGATCATCATCGGTGGATATCACAGCGTCTTGCTGGACGATAAGGTACTGGTGATCGCAGCTACCGATGATGAGCGCGTGAATGAATCGGTTCACTATGATGCTGTGGCGCGTGCGCTACCGGTCAATGTGGTCGATAACCCCCCTCTGTGTACTTTCGTTTTTCCTGCTATCGTCGATCGCTCACCCATTGTGATAGGTATCAGCTCCGGTGGTCAGTCTCCTGTGCTGGCGCGCCTGCTTCGTGCTCGGCTCGAAACGCTTATTCCCAGTGGCTATAGCCGACTCGGCCAGTTGGTCGGTCGCTTCCGCGATCAGGTGAAGGCGCGCCTTGGCAGCGTTGGTGAGCGCCGTGTTTTCTGGGAGAAGGTATTGCAGGGGCAGGTGGCCGAACGTGTCTTTGCCGGCCAGGATGAAGCGGCCGAACGCTTGCTCGAAGAGCAGATTCAGGCAGGTAATGCCGGTCATCAGGTGGGTGAAGTCTATCTGGTGGGGGCGGGACCGGGCGATCCAGAGTTGCTGACCTTCAAAGCACTGCGACTGATGCAGCAAGCAGATATCGTCTTTTATGATCGCCTGGTATCGGCCGAAGTGCTGGACCTGTGCCGTCGTGATGCGGATCTGGTCTATGTCGGTAAGCAGCGCGACAATCATGCTGTACCCCAGGAGGGGATCAATCAGCTGTTGATTGATCATGCACGAGCCGGTAAACGGGTTGTGCGTCTCAAAGGGGGTGATCCCTTTATCTTTGGGCGTGGTGGCGAGGAGCTGGAGCAGCTCAAAGAGGCCGGTATACCTTTTCAGGTGGTACCTGGCATTACTGCTGCCAGCGCCTGTTCAACCTACAGCGGGATTCCACTGACACATCGTCAGTATGCCCAGTCAGTGCGTTTTGTCACCGGCCAACTGAAAAACCGTGGCAGTGAACTGAACTATGCCGAGCTGGTCCATCCGAATCAGACCATTGTCTTCTATATGGGGCTGCATACTCTGAGGACTCTGTGTAACGGCCTGGTGGCCCATGGTAAGTCAGATACCACACCCGTCGCGATCGTTTCCAAAGGCACCTCTGCCGAGCAGCAGATACTGATCGGCACACTGGCGGATATTGCCGATAAGCAGGATCAGGCACAGCTTCCGGCACCGGCGATGATTATTGTCGGAGAAGTGGTGGAGCTACAGTCTAAGCTGGCCTGGTTTGGTGATGGTGCTGCTGCTCCGAGAATGAACCTGGCGCAGCAGACCAGGGCTTATGACGAACAGCTGTAATAAGACACCCCTCCGAGCTCAAAGAGCTCCGGGGGTTTAAGCCTGTAATACTTTTCATCTATATCTTTTGCTTGGTCGGCGTAGGGTAGCGTCATGACATCCTGCAGTTCTCGAAGTAGAGAATAGTTACCCGTACTCGCTTGCTGATAAGCTGGAACAACCAACCATTCCCGCAAAATGTATTTTGGATTTACGCGTTTCATCTGTCTGGAAAGCGCTTCACGAGATCGGGTCGGGCTGTCTATGCTGATGAGTGCCTTCCATGTCATAAGCCATTGTGACCAGCGCCTGTCCATCTCTTCGGTGTCTGTTTCAGGCGTCCATTTCATGGACACTCCGGAAGGGCTCGATTCTGTATAAAAGCTTTTTTTCAGTGGACCAATATCATCAGGTATCGTCGAAAGCTCGCGGAAGAAAAGCGTGTAATCAACCGGCGTTTGCGTCATCAGCATCATCAACTGGTTAAACAACTCTGTATTAAAGACCTCCAGTCCAAGTTTGGTAGCCCACATTCTCTCCATTTCAGCTTGCATCACTTTTGGAAAGTCACGTTGAATCTCATCCAGCAGGGATAAAGCGTCAGGGGAGGTCGTCAGCAACGGGCGCATGGCTGAACAGAACATCTGGAAATTGCGCTCTGCAGCCACGGGTTGGTTCAGGAAGGCGAAGTGGTGCCCGCCACCCGTCCATGGCTGAAAGTGTGGGGAGAACAGATCGCAGAAGCCGTATGGGCCGTAGTCAAGTGTGAAGCCACCGGCCGCGCAGTTGTCACTGTTGAAGTTACCCTGGCAATACCCGACACGGATCCAGTTCGCAACGAGCGATACAAGGCGGCTGCGGAATTCACGGGCAAGCAACACCACCTTTTTTTCGACCTCCAGCTTAGGGGCGATCGCTTCACCGTACTCTCGATCAATTAGATGCAGTACAATTTTCTTGAGTTCCTCCATCGCTTGCGGGTGTTCTTTTTTTCTGGCACGGCGGCCAAAGAGCTCAAGTTGACCTACCCGGATGAACGAAGGTGCAACCCGTGTCGAGATGGCGACTGGCTCTGATATAAGTCTGTCTGGATCCGGAGAAGGGGTGCCATCCGAGTACCACGGGCGCTTGACCTTCTCTGTTTTCGAAACATACAAGCTCAGAGAGCGTGATGTCGGTACACCGAGCGCGTGCATATGCTCTTGTGCCAGGAATTCCCGAACACTGGAGCGCAAAACTGCTCTGCCATCTGCGCCACGGCAGTATGGCGTCCTGCCGCCACCTTTTAACTGCATTTCCCAGCGTTTACCATTGATGACGGCCTCAAGCACCGACACCGCGCGACCGTCTCCGTAGCCATTACCTGTCTGGAAAGGGCACTGCCGGGTGTATTCAGTACCGAAGATGGATAGTGCGTAGCCACATGCCCAGCCGTACTTGCGCATCGGCTCTGGAGCCTCTGTAAGATCACCGGAGAACACGCGAACGAAATCGGCCGTCTGCGCCAGGTTGTCGTCGAAGCCCAATTCACGAAAGAGGCTCTTACTATGAGCGATATACTCGGGCGCTTCGATCGGGGTGGGCTTGACGGGGACATAGTGACCTGTAAAGACCTGCCGAGGCTCATGGTCGGCTCCATCCAAAGTCGCGTCAGGATCACAGTTGAGCGATTCCATGAGCGAGTAATCTGCCAGCCTTGCAAGGTCGTCGAGGGTAGAAACGTCAGGAGAGGTTTCTCTGGGTGGTGGCTGTATCATACGGCTCCTTATGGCTTTGAAAACCGCTTTCACGTTCATGCCTCAGCCGATAGAGGTCAATCGTTTTGAGTACGGTGACGCTGTTACTGAGTGATCCCGCAACCGCGCAATACCAGTTGAGTCAGCGTGGCGGCGGCAGCTTCATAATCTTCGTCGCTCATCTCCTGTTTGCCGCTCACTGTCGAGATCTGCCAGCCGAAATCGGCATAGGTCTGGGTGGAGGCCCAGATGCTGAACAGTAGGTGCTGTGGATCGATGTCAGGTGAGATCAGGCCGCGATCTATCCAGCTTTGCAGCCGTGCAATGATATAGCGAGCCTTGTTGTGCAGCTCCTCAGCCATCTCTGGTGACAAGTGGGGCGCGCCATGCATGATTTCGCTGGCAAATACCTTGGAGGCATGGGGCAGGGTGCGGGATATCTCGAGCTTGGAGCGGATGTAGGCGCGCAATACCGGAGCGGGATGGTCATCATCCTCTTCAAAGGGTATGTAGGCTTCCATCAGAGGTTCAATGATGCTTTCGAGCACCGATTGATAGAGGTTTTTTTTGCTCTGGAAGTAATAGTAGACGTTGGCTTTGGGAAGCCCTGCCTTGTCTGCTATATCACTGGTTTTAGCGCCAGCGTAGCCTTTTTCAGCAAAGACTTCGCTGGCAGCGGTGAGAATCAGGTCCTGATTTTTTTCTCGAATCCTGCTCATGGAATCCTTCTGGTCGGTCGTTTCCTGTATTGGAAACGACTCTACATCCTGAACAGGTTTCAGACAAGTGCTTAATCCAGCTTGCTTCCAGCTGCGATCCAGGCACCCACTACATCACGCTCTTCCTGCGTCATGCCGGTCATATTACCCAATGGCATGGTTTGGGTAGCGACGCTTTGTGCATAGATTCTGGCAGCATTTGTTTTGATCTGCTCAGGTGTTTCGATAATGAAGCCAGCCGGCGGTGATGCAAACATCGGGCTGCTCGGAGAAGCTGCATGACAGCTCACACAATGCTGCTGCATGATCGTCTCAACCTGGCTGAAGCTGGGTGCAGCACTGAATTGTGCAGCGGATGCATCCGGCATTCTGTAGTTGGGTGCGGTGACATAAGCCAGGCAGATCATACCCAGCGCTGCAGCAGGCAGTGTCCATACGTATTTGTTGGACTCATGTCGGGTGTTGAAATAATGGCGAACCAGAACCGCCAGTACCGCGATGCCAGCCAGGATCAGCCAGTTGTACTCGCTACCATAGGTGCTCGGATAATGGTTGCTGATCATGATGAAGAGCACGGGCAGGGTAAAGTAGTTGTTGTGGCGCGAGCGCAGCAACGCCTTGCCGGGCAGTACTGGATCCGGTGTGCGGCCCTCTTCGATAGCGCTGACCAACGCACGCTGCCCCGGCATGATGGTGCGGAATACGTTACCGACCATGATCGTGCCGATGATGGCGCCCACGTGGATATAAGCTCCACGACCGGTGAATACCATAGTCAGGGCCCAGGCAGCCGCCACCAGCAGCAGGAAGATCACAACACCAAGTAGTGCGGGTTTCTTACCCAGCGCGGATTCGCACAGGAAGTCATACACAAACCAACCGACGATCAGTGAGCCGATACCGATGGCTACGGCAGTCAGTGGTGTCAGGTTGCTACCGGGTGCGATCAGATGTAGTGCCGGATTCAGATAATAAACGACCAGCAGCAGCGCAACACCAGACAGCCAGGTGGCATAGGCTTCCCACTTGAACCAGTGCAGGTTCTCGGGCATTTTCGGTGGGGCAAGCTTGTATTTTTCCAGGTGGTAGATACCACCGCCGTGAATCGCCCAGAGGTCACCGGAGAGTCCATCTCGTGGGTTCTTGCGCTCCAGATTGTTTTCCAGCCAGACGAAATAGAAGGATGCGCCTATCCAGGCGATACCAGTGATCATATGAATCCAGCGCAAGCCCAGGTTGAGCCAGTCAATGAGATGTGCTTCCACGTTGTTTACCTCTTTTCAGCCAACTGATTAACGCTGTATCAGTGGCCTTTTGCGTTTATAAAATTTATTGGTGCAAATCAGCGGTTGGGTTCCAGAGTGATAAGCATATCGTCCGGAAAAAAGTGTTCGTCGCAGTTGTGCAGCTCGCCAGCTCGGTCCACGATCAAAAAGTCATCCTCGGGGAAGAGGGCGATGACCGGGTGGTGCCAGACACCGCTGTGATAATTGACACCCTGACGACCATGGGTGATGAACGCACGGATATCCTCAGGGTTGATCTCATCACCTTTGGGTGCAACCACCACCAGAAAGGGGCGGCCGAGCAGGGGGATGAATGCCTGGCTGCCATGGGGGTGACGCTCCAGCATGCGGATGCGCAGTGGCATCTCCAGCCCCTGAGCTCTGAAAATGCTGATAATCGCCTGCCCATCGGATGGGCCGGTTTCCACTTCGGCAAGACGGTGGTAACGGCGTGTCGAACCGTTGTTGATCATGAAGAATTCACGATCATCGGTATCGATCACATCACCAAACTCTGCAAAGGCGGCTGGCGTCAGGGGTTCTGGTTTCAGTAGGATATTCATCGCGTCTGCCTCACTATGCCGGGAAATCGTCTATTTAACTTATGTATCAAGCTTATGTTTCAAGTGCATGCTGCAACTTATGCTTCAAAGGCATGCATCATCTATGCCTGATCCTTCAGAGCTGCTGCAGTCTGAACAGGGCGATCTTGTTGATCTCGCTTAAAGCCTGCTTGAATTCATCCTGCTCTGAGTGATGGATGCGTTTTTCAAAGGCTTCCAGTATCTGATAACGGTTGCTGCCCTTGACTGCCATGATGAAGGGAAAACCGAATTTCGCCTTGTAAGCATCGTTGAGCTCACTGAAGCGTTTGAACTCCTCTTCATTGCAGGCGTGGATACCTGCACCTGCCTGCTCGTCGGTGCTCGATTGCGTGAGCTCCCCGCGAATAGCGGCCTTACCGGCCAGATCAGGGTGGGCATTGATCAGTGCCAGTTGTGCTTCATGGCTGGCGCTCAGCAGTACGCTGGACATCTGCTGGTGCAGTGTGTCGATGTCGTCCAGATCTGATTCAGTGCTCTGGTTTGCCAGATCATGGACTTGGTCATACACGGTTTCGGCAACCCAGGGCGAGTGTTCATAGATATCAGCGAAGACACCGACAAATTCGTCGCGGCTGAGCTGAGATGGCTTGATGGTCTTAAACTGACTCACAAAGAGGGCTCCTTATAGGGGTGTTGTTCATGCCAGTGGCGGGCAATATCTATCCGACGGGTGCACCAGACCTGATCATGGCTTGTAACATAGCGAAGGAAGCGTTCCAGTGCTGCGATTCTGCCGGGGCGGCCAATCAGTCGACAGTGGAGGCCGATAGAGAGCATCTTTGGTGCTTCTGCCCCCTCCTCATACAGAACGTCGAACGCATCCTTAAGATAGTTGAAAAACTGCTCACCGGAATTGAAGCCCTGAGCCTGGGTGAAGCGCATGTCATTGGTGTCCAGCGTGTAGGGGATGACAAGATGGGGCTTCTGCTCACCCTTGACCCAGTAGGGCAGGTCATCGTCATAGCTGTCGGAATCGTACAGAAAACCACCTTCCTCCATGACCAGGCGACGGGTATTCGGGCTGTTGCGTCCGGTATACCAGCCCAGCGGGCGCTCGCCGGTGATCTCGGTCAGAATATCGATGGCCTTGTGCAGGTGCTCGCGCTCGGTGGCTTCATCACTATACTGATAGTCGATCCAGCGATAACCATGGCTGCAGATCTCATGGCCGGCATCTACCATGGCGCGGATCACATCCGGATGGCGTTGTGCCGCCATCGCAACTGCAAAGATGGTCAGTGGAATGTCATGTTTCCTGAACAGTTTCAGCAGGCGCCACACGCCACTGCGACTGCCGTATTCATAGAGTGATTCCATACTCATATTGCGCACACCCTGCAGCGGCTGCGCGGAGACCATTTCCGACAGGAAGGCTTCTGATTCCTTGTCACCATGCAGTATGGAGCGTTCGCCGCCCTCCTCATAGTTCAGCACAAAGGAGAGGGCGACGCGTGCATTGCCGGGCCAGTGAGGATGAGGGGGCTGGTTGCCGTAACCTATCAGGTCTCTGGGATAATCTGCACTCACAGGATGTTCCTTTATCAGTTTTCGTTCAGCGTTGTTACAGATTGTTGTTACAAGCCGTTGTTACAAGCTGTTATAGGCTGCCGTTGCATGCTGCTGTTATGTGCTGCTGCATGCATGACACTCCGAATTTGTAATATGTATACAATACATGATTTAAATTGTAAAACATAAATTCAATAAATTGTTCTTTTTTTTGCTCCTGTTCCAGCGATGAATGGTACTTAAAGTGTAGATCATCCGGGCTGGAAGCCTTTAGTTGCAAGGTGAAAGGCTGATATTTATAGATTGTGTACAATTTTTAACTAAAATATAGTACAAAAAAAGAAATGATGGTATGTTTGTTTCTGCACCCTTCAATAACTGACTCAGAGGAGGCGAGGTGTCTGCCGCAGGTGGATCTCGAAAAAGAATGGGAAGACTGACAACGCATGTACTTGATTCTGCTCATGGATGCCCAGGGCACGGGATCAAGATTGAACTGTTTCGTGTGGGTGAGCAGAACGAATTGATCCCCCTGACAACGACGATAACCAATGATGATGGTCGTTGCGACAACCCGGTGCTTGAAGGTGAAGCGCTGACCAGCGGCGTTTATCAGCTGGTATTTCATGCCGGTGATTACTACAGACAGCGCGGAACCGACCTGCCGACACCGGCGTTTCTGGATCAGGTCGTATTGCGCTTCGGTGTTGCCAATGCGGATGAACACTATCATGTACCACTGCTGATCTCACCTTACAGCTACTCAACCTACCGTGGTAGCTGACAGGGTTTGAGTCCCGGCGGCCCTGTTGTATTGTATGCAGGAATGATACTATTTGTTTTTTTGCAATTGGCTTATATGAAAGAGCTTATATGAAAAATAAGTCTTCACTGCAGGGCAGTTTATCCAGCAAAGACAAAGAGAGTGTCTCCAGCACACAAGATGACAGAGTGTATGCGCATATCTTCGAAGCGATTCTGGAGCAACGTCTGGCCCCGGGTGTTCGCTTGAGTGAAGAGACTCTGGGCGAGATTTTTGATGTCAGCCGCACCACGATCAGGCGTGCTTTGACACGCTTATCGCATGAACAGGTAGTGTTGTTACGTCCTAATCGAGGTGCAGTTGTGTCCAGTCCGAGTCTGGATGAGGCGCAGCAGATCTTTTTTGCACGCCGCATGGTGGAGAAAGCGATAACCGAACTGGCGGTTGAAAAAGCCACCAGTGCCGAAATCGCAGATCTGCGCGCGATGGTCGCAGAGGAGCGGGCCTGCTTTGCCCGTAACGACGTCGGGGCGGGGATACGCCTTTCTGGAGAGTTTCACCTGCGTCTGGCAGATATTGCCGGTAACGCACCGCTGAGCGTTTTTCAGCGCAGTCTGGTGTCACAAAGCTCACTGGTGATTGCGCTATATGATGTCGGCAGCAAATCTCATTGCTCATTTGATGAGCATAAAGAGATCATTGATGCGATTGAGCAGAAGGACACGGCGCGAGCGGTGGATCTGATGATGCATCATATGGATCATATCGATGCGAAGCTCAATTTGAGTACGAAAAACACCTCAGATAATCTGCATGAAGTGTTTTCACACCTGGCTGTATCTGGCAAGAAAACACCCCGTAAGCGCGCCTGAGTTGATTGCCTGCACCAGTCACTCAGTCACTACACACCTGCTTAACACCCCAAACCGCTTTCCTGAAATCCTGAAAACGCTGGTAAACCCAGCGTCTCTCAGGCGTGTTCGAGCACTTCAGATTTGTGTCGGGTTTTCTGCTTGTGCAGATCGGATTCGGCGTTGTAGGTGGCGATGATTTCACCGGCAATCGAGATGGCTATCTCTGCCGGTAACTTGCCTTTCACCTGCTCAATACCCATCGGGCAGCGCATTTTTTGTGTGACCTCCCGACTGATCCCAGCCTTGTGCAGGCGATGTTCAAAGCGATTGCGCTTGGTTTGCGAACCGATCAAGCCGAAATAGGCGAAATCATCACGTCGCAGTATCTGTTCGGTGATCTCCATATCAAGCTGATGATTGTGGGTCATCACGATATAGTAACTACCCGGAGGCATTTTACTGACTTCTGCCACAGGGTCTTCTGTCAGGATGCAGTTGATCCCTTCAGCCGTCTGCTCGGGAAACTCCTGTTCACGCGAATCTATCCAGTGGATCTGGCAGGGCAGGGTAGCCAGCAGGGGTGTCAGGGCGCGGCCGACATGGCCGGCCCCGAATACTGCGACCTGAACCATCGTATGGCCCAGAGGCTCGAACAGCAGTACAGCAGCACCGCCACAACACTGCCCCAGACTGGCGCCCAGCACAAACCGTTCCATACGGGTTTCAGTCGCTTTGCTCTGCAGCATCTCACGTGCAATCTTCATCGCTTTGTATTCAAGGTGCCCGCCACCGATGGTGTCATGAATAGTATCCAGCGTGACCACCATCTTGGAACCGCTATTGCGAGGTGTTGAGTCGTGATGCTCAATAATAGTCACCAGAATGCAGGGTTGCCCGGTGTCATTCAGTGTCTTGATGGCATCTATCCAGTTATTGTTTTTCATATGAGTCTTTATCTGATCGCTGTTGTGTGTCGGGCCTTGATCAATTCGAACTATTTCACAGTCATTGTCTGAATTTAGACCAAACCTGACCGTAAAGTCAATTAATCTGTTCTGAAGCGCCCCAGTCTTGCTTTGAGCTCTTCAGCCAGATCACGCATCTGTTCACAGGCCTGACTGCATCGGTTCAGGTCTTCAGCGGCCTGGCGTGCAACATCGGCAATACCTTGCACATTCTGATTCACATCATCGGTCACAGCGCTTTGCTCCTCAGTTGCGGTGGCAATCAGGTGATTCATATCCACGATGCGTGTCAGCTGTTCCGATATGGACTTCAGGCTGTCCCGTGTTTCATGTGCAGACTCAACAGCAGTGACTGTCGCTGTCAGGGTTTCCTGCATGGAGGATACGGCTTGTGATGTACCACTCTGTAACTGATCCATGCGTGCCTGTATCTCTTCGGTCGAGCTGAGAGTTCTGCTGGCCAGCGTGCGCACTTCATCTGCAACTACGGCGAAACCGCGTCCACTTTCACCGGCACGAGCCGCCTCGATGGCAGCATTCAGGGCCAGCAGGTTGGTCTGATCCGATATGTCACGGATAACGCTGATTACTTTAACGATGTTGTCGACATCAGTCGCCAGTGAGGTTAACGAAGTGGAGGCAGCATCAATCTGGTTGCGCATCCCCTCAGTATTTTTCAGGCTGGAAGCGACGATCTTGTCAGCGGCTTCAGCCGAATGAGCCGCCTGCTGCGAATAGTTAGCCGTATCAGTGGCGTTGTGAGTGATTTCGCCAACGGTTGTACTCATTTCGTGCATGGCGGTGGCAACGGAATCAGTCATGCGGTTCTGCTCCAATGCACAGTTCTGAGTATCCTTTACTGTCCCCACCACCTGAGTGATCATGCCATGCAACTGCTCATTACTGCTGCGTACATCCCGGATCAATACCGACAGCGTGCTGACAAAACTGTTGAAGTTGCGTGCCAGATCACCTATCTCATCACCACGGCTTTCATCCAGTCGGCGCGTAAGGTCACCTTCACCGCTGCTGATATCCTTCAGTGCCAGGCTGATCACCTGAACCGGCTGCATCAGCCGCTTGGCAATATAGCCGGTAACGAGCAGTGCGATCAGTAATATTACCACTCCGAAAATACTGGCCATGAGCAGTGCCTGACGCGATTCTGCATACACCTCAGAGGCTGGGATCTCAACAATCAGACGCCAGTTCAGGCTTTCGATAGGCAGTGAAGCGGTCAGCCACTCTTCACCCTTACGGGTGAGTGAGCGCAGAGTCAGACTGCTGTCGTTCAGCATCTGCTCACTCAAAGCGCCGCTGGTATGCTGCGCCAGTGTAGTGTTCTGACTGACCAGGCTGATATCTTCATGTATTCGTAGCAGGCCAGAAGGGTCAACCAGATAGGCGCGACCCTTTTCGCCGATCCGATAGCTCTGGATCAGACGTGAAGCCTCTTCCATGCTGATACCCAAGCCTGCGATACCAATGTTCTGACCGCTGCTGTTCTTAACCTTATAGTTGAAGAACAGCGTCAATGTACCGGTCGAGACATCCACGTCGGCACTGAGTTCGGGATTGGTGGGGTTGGCAAGACTGTTCCAGAACCAGCCATCGCGCTCCTGTGAACGGTTCAGCGTCCGATTCATGCCCTCATGGGTCCAGTAGGCGCCACTGCTGGCTGATACTGCAAAAGTGGTGAAAGCGTTCGCAGACTGGCGTTTACGTTGCAGCATGTCTGTTATCTGTTGGCCCTCTGTCTCCGCTTCACCCTGTTCCAGCCACTGGAGGAGAAACTGGTCCTCTGCGATGGCGCGCGCATGAGTAGATGGGCCGATAATGGCACTTTCCAGCGCATTGCGGATCGATTCGGTCTGGGCAGGAATGGCTGTACCGAGAAGGAGCCGGTTAGCCTGGTTGGAGATCATTCGGGTGTAAAACAGACTACTGGTACCCAGAGCAATGATCAGTGCTGCTCCCATGGCCAGAACCAGTTTGCGTCTGATGCTGAGTCGTTTGAACATACCAGTATCCTCGGATTGGTCAGCCTCATGCTTGAGAGGTCAGACATCCTTGTCCTGGTGATAATGTCCTGATAAGCAAGGCTGAAAAGTTATCTATTAAGACAGTCTAGCCTGTATGCCTGAAATTCATAATTTAGTTACTCCGTGCAACCACCCGAATGCACGAGTGTATCCAGATGGTTGCAGAGGGAGCCTTACAGGAAGATGTACTTGGCAATAAACAGGGCGCTCAGTACATAAAGAGCTACTGAAACCTGCTTGTGTTGTCCGGTCAGCACTTTCAGCAGGGTGTAGCTCAGGAAGCCCATCGCGATCCCTTCTGCAATTGAGAAGGTCAGCGGCATCATCACGACTGTGACGATCGCCGGGATACTATCGGTCAGCTCTTCCCAATCGATACCGGCAATACCGGTCATCATCAGCATGGCAACATAGATCAGTGCACCAGCGGTGGCATAGGCAGGGATCATGCCCGCCAGCGGTGCAAAGAAGAGTGCCAGCAGGAACAGAGCACCGATAGTAACGGCAGTCAGGCCGGTACGACCTCCGGCAGCAACGCCTGACGCGCTTTCAACATAGCTGGTGACAGGAGGACAGCCGATCAGTGAACCGGCAACGGCAGAGGTGCTATCTGCTTTCAGAGCGCGTGACAGGTTCTCGATCCTGCCATCTTCCTTGATCAAATTGGCGCGATGCGCAACACCCATCAGGGTGCCAGCGGTATCGAACAGGTTCACAAACAGGAAGGCGAGAATGACGCTGATCATCGCAACATCGAATGCGCCACGAATATCCAGAGCAAACAGTGTTGGGGCAAGGCTGGGTGGCATTGACATCATACCGCTGTAGTTGACCAGGCCCAGCATCATGCCAGCCCCTGTAACCACGAAAATACTGATCAGAATCGCACCAAATACGCGATAGTAAGAGAGCACGGCGATCATGATAAAGCAGATGGCGGCAAGCAGAGCGGAAGGATCACGGAAAGAACCAAACGTAACCATGGTGGCTGGGCTGGGTACGACAATGCCGGCTGTTTTCAGGCCGATGATACCAAGGAATAATCCGACCCCGGCACCCATGGCGAACCTGAGACTGTTGGGAATGCTGTTCAGTATCCATTCGCGGATCTGTGTGAAGCTGAGAATCATGAAGAGCACGCCAGACAGGAAAACCGCGCCGAGTGCGACCTCCCAGCTGTAGCCCATATCACCGACAACCGTGTAGGTGAAGAAGGCGTTGAGGCCCATTCCGGGTGCAAGCCCCACCGGCCAGTTGGCCAGCAGCCCCATCAGGAAGCAGGCCAGTGCAGCACCCAGGCAGGTAGCGACAAATGCCGCACCATGGTCAAGTCCTGCGGCTGCCATGATCTGCGGATTGACGAAGATGATGTAAGCCATGGTGAAGAAGGTGGTTATGCCAGCCATCAGCTCAGTGCGGATGCTGGTATTGTGTTCGCTCAGCTTGAAAAACCGATCGAGAAAACCTGGGCCTGAAGCGGTCCCTGGCATGGGAGTGGCGGTTTGTTCTTGGTTGGCGTTCGTCACAGCGGGTAACTCCTCATTATTATTTTAGTGTTCCTGAACTCTGGCTGAGGACCCTGAGTATCGGGAGTAACGGGCATATCGTAATTTGCTGACTCACAAGTCAATAAATTACGATAAACCCGATTATCCACTTGTTTACAAAAAAATCAAACAATGTATTCAATATTTATGCTGAATAATATTCACTCAGAAGTTGAAAACGGATGCATGGGCTGCAACGACTCAATCCAGACAGCTTCCTTAATCAGGAAGTGATTGAACTGCTCAATGATATCGGGGTGATGTATGGAAGACAGCGCATAGTGGCTGCTTGTATGAGGGAGGCTGGGGTCAAAGATCAGGCTGCGTGGCTGTTGGATTCTCTCTTCAAGAAACCAGGTGGCAACAGCTATATTAAAATAGGTGCCATCAACACGGTTATAAAGTGCTTGTAAAACAACGCTATCAAGACTGGATGTTTCCTCTATCTGGATTAATCCCTGCTCTTCCATTTGTGCAAAAACTGGCGGGCTGAAGCCACGTACGGTACCCAGTGTTTTGAACTGATCAACGCTACGCTCAAGGTGTTCGGGTAGTACCATGACGCCATCTGTGTAGTGGAAAATCGGTGAGCTGTAGTGAATCTCAAGGTTGGTTTTAGCGGTCTGGGCCCAGTCGGGATGGTCGGGGAATTTGAAATCGACGTTGCCGTCAACGAACATCTGAGTCAGGCGCGCAACAGGAACCGGCGTGTATACAAACTCATACTGATGTTGTGCGGCAAATCTATCCAGTACCTGCCGGGAGGGGCTCTGTACAAACTCGCCCTGATCACTGCTGTAGTAGGGGAGGTAGTCAAGATCCTCTACGCCAACGACATATGTCTGAGCCAGCACTGGGGCTGTCAGCAGCAAAAAAAGCATGCAAAACCCGAACTGCCTTGGTTTCATCATCACCTCGATTATGGAGCAGGGCAGTCCATTTGCCGATAAGACGCTGATCTGATCTGAAGAGGGCGGATCAGCGTCTTTGTTGCTATTCAGCGTAGCAGTGATCAGGAAACAACCGGTGTGGAGTCGCGCAGATGGACTGACTGTCCTGCTGCCCAGGTTTCCCGGATAGTGCGATCATCGCCCAGTGTCATGAGCACAAAGAGGGTCTCTTCCAGGCTGCGAGACTGCTGCAAGCGCCAGGAGAGCAGTGGTGTGGCGTGGTAATCCAGCACGACAAAATCGGCTTCGTTACCCTTGGCAAAGCTGCCGACTCTGTCTCCAAGACGCAGTGCACGGGCGCCGCCTAAAGTTGCCAGATACAGCGATTTGAAGGGGTGCAGCTTGGTTCCCTGCATCTGCATCACTTTGTAGGCTTCATTCAGGGTCTGCAGGATGGAGAAGCTGGTGCCGGCACCGACATCGGTACCCAGGCCGACATTCACCTTGTGCTCCTCAGCCTTGGCCAGGTTGAAGAAGCCACTGCCGAGGAAAAGGTTGGAGGTTGGGCAGAAAGCGATGGCAGAACCAGTCTCGGCCAGGCGTTGATACTCCTGATCACACAGGTGGATACCGTGCGCAAACACTGAGCGCTCGCTCAGCAGTTGGTGCTGGTCGTACACATCCAGATAGTTCTTGCACTCAGGGAAGAGCTCAAGCACCCATTCGCACTCCTTTTTATTCTCCGACAGGTGTGTATGCATATAGAGGCCGGGATACTCCTTGAGCAGGCGTGCGGCTGCGTGCAGCTGCTCGGAGGTGCTGGTCGGTGCAAAGCGTGGCGTCACGGCATAATCCAGACGCCCCTTGCCGTGCCAGCGCTCGATCAGCTCCTTGCTGTCGGTATAAGCCGACTCGGCGGTATCGGTGAGGAAGTCCGGCGCGTTACGATCCATCAGCACCTTGCCGCAGATCATGCGCAGGTTGCGCTGCTCGGCTGCACTGAAGAAGGCATCCACCGACTCCTTATGCACCGTGCCAAACACCAGCGCGGTGGTGGTGCCGTTACGCAGCAGCTCACGGATGAAAATATCCGCCACCTTGTCGGCATGCGCTTTGTCGGCAAAGCGCTTCTCGGCCGGGAAGGTGTAGTTGTTCAGCCAGTCCAGCAACTGCTCGCCATAGGAGGCGATCATATCGGTCTGCGGGAAATGGATATGGGTATCGATATAACCCGGTGTGATCAGGCTGTCCTTATAGATGGTCAGCTCGGCATCTGCCGGCAGAGTGGGCAGCAGATCGTCGGCGTTGCCGAGGGCTACGACACGGTCGCATTCCACCACCAGTAACCCATCTTCGAAATACTCGTAGGATGACTCAATGCCGACCTCGGCAGGATCAGCCACGCTGTGCAATATGGCTGAACGCCAGGCTTTAATTGTTTTACTCATCTGTCAGTGACTCTTGGAATTTTGATCTTGAGTACTCAGGTACGTTTCTATCCAGGCACGTTTCAATCTGAGGCACGCGCTGTCTCAGGCACTCGTCTGGCTCAGGCATGCGATTGCTTCAGGGCCGCGCGGATCTGTTGCGCACCTTTCAATACACGCTCCGGGGTTGCCGGTGCGTCTATTTGCGGTTGAATGCGGTAGTCGCCAAGGCTTGCCACGGCATCCTTGATTGCGCACCAGGCACCGATGCCGAGCATGAAGGGCGGTTCACCCACTGCTTTGGAGTGGAATACCGTGTCTTCGGGGTTCTTGCGGTTCTCCACCAGCTTGACCCTGAAATCGATCGGCATGTCCGCCACGGCCGGGATCTTGTAACTGGCCGGGCCGCTTGTCATCAGGCGCCCCTTGTCGTTCCAGACCAGCTCCTCGGTGGTGAGCCAGCCCATACCCTGCACAAACGCTCCCTCAACCTGGCCGATATCCACGGCTGGGTTCAGTGATGCGCCAACATCGTGCAGGATATCGGTGCGCAGGAACTTGTATTCACCGGTCAGCGTGTCGACCAGCACTTCGCAGCAGGCCAGACCAAACGCGTAATAGTAGAAGGGGCGTCCGGCTGCTTTGTCACGATCATAGAAGATCTTGGGTGTACGATAGAAACCGGCACAGGAGAGCGACACCTGGTTGAAGTAAGCCAGTTCGATCAGCGCTTCAAACGCCAGGTATTGATCCCGCACACGCACCTGACCGTTATGGAACTCGACATCCTCCTCGGTCACATTGAAGTGGCGCGCAGCAAATTCCACCAGACGCTGCTTGATCGTCATTGCGGCATTGAAGGCCGCCTTACCATTCAAATCGGCACCGGAGGAAGCGGCCGTCGGCGAGGTGTTAGGCACCTTGTCGGTATTGGTCGCTGTGATCTGGATGCGGTCGGTTTCCACCTGGAACACTTCTGCCACTACCTGCTGTACCTTGGTATTGAGCCCCTGGCCCATCTCGGTACCGCCATGGTTGAGATGGATACTGCCATCGGTGTAGACATGGATCAGCGCACCGGCCTGGTTCAGAAAGGTCGCAGTGAAGGAGATACCGAACTTGACCGGCGTCAGGGCCAGACCCTTTTTCAGTACCGGACTGTTGCGGTTGAACTCAATCACCTCGGCACGGCGGCGGGCATACTCACAACTGCCCTCCAGCTCCTCGGTCATCTCCTGCATCAGGTTATGTTCAACGGTCTGATAGTAGTGGGTGACGTTGCGCTCATCCTTACCATAGTAGTTGAGCTTACGTACCTCCAGCGGGTCCTTGCCCAGCGTGCGTGCGATATGATCCATGATCTCCTCGATCGCCATCATCCCCTGCGGGCCACCAAAGCCGCGGTAAGCGGTGTTGGAAGCGGTGTGCGTCTTGCAGCGGTAGCCGGTGATCAGAGCATCACCCAGATAGTAGGCGTTGTCGGCATGGAACATTGCACGATCGACAATGGAGCCGGACAGGTCGGGTGAGTAACCACAGTTACCGGCCAGATCGATCTTGACCCCCTGCAAACGCCCGGCATCATCAAAACCGATATCATAGCGGGCAAAGAAAGGGTGTCGCTTGCCGGTCACCAGCATATCTTCCATGCGCGGCAGGCGCATCTTCGTCGGGCGTCCGGTCAGGCGGGCAATCACGGCACACAGGCAGGCAGGTCCTGCCGCCTGAGTCTCCTTGCCACCGAAACCACCGCCCATGCGGCGCATATCGATCACTATCTTGTGCATCGGTACGTCCAGTACACTGGCGACCAGCTTCTGCACTTCGGTCGGGTTCTGACTGGAGGTGAACACCAGCATGCCACCATCTTCGGTCGGCATCACCGAGGAGATCTGAGTCTCCAGATAGAAATGCTCCTGACCACCGATATGCAGCTTGCCCTGAATACGATTGGGGGCCTTGGCCAATGCCGCTTCGGCATCGCCGCGCTTGTGCTGATGAGGATCCAGCACATAAAACTCTTTCTCCAGCGCTTCTTCCACATCCAGAATCGGTTCCAGATCCTCATACTCGATGATCGCCGCCATCGCAGCCTTGCGTGCTGTCTCCAGGCTGTCGGCAGCCACGGCAATCACCGGCTGGCCGTAATACTCAACCAGACCCTCTGCCAGCAGCGGATCACCGGCCACGACAGGGCCGATATCCAGCTCACCCGGTACATCTTTGCTGGTGATCGCAATCGCCACCCCATCGAATGCATAGCAGGGTGAGGTATCAATGCTGATAATGCGGGCGTGGGCCCGGTCACTCATGCGTGCATACACATGCAACTGATTGGGAAACTCCAGACGGTCATCAATATAGATCGCTTCGCCCGTGGTGTGCTTATCACCGCTTTCGTGTTTGATGGGGCGACCAACACCGGTTTTGAGATCCTGGCGGAACAGTGCCTCCAGCTCAGCCTGAGTTCTGGTTTCAACGTAGTGGTTAGACATATGCAGTTACCCGGGTTTCAGTGGTTGGCGATTGCAGCTCCAGAAAATATTTGCGCAGCAGGTTCTGTGCAGTACTCATGCGGTACTCCTTGCTGGCGCGAAAATCCGTCAGAGGGGAGAAGTCCTGAGCCAGCGCAGCGCAGGCGCTTTCAATAGCGGCATCATTCCAGTCTGCGCCGATCAGTACTTGCTCGCAGGCACTCGCACGCTTGGGAATTGCCGCCATACCGCCAAATGCGATGCGCGCATCTTTCACAATACCGCCATCGATATGCAGATTGATCGCCGCACAGACCGCTGAAATATCATCATCCAGGCGTTTCGAGATCTTGTAGGCGCGGAACTGATATTTGCCTGCACGTGGAACGATCACCTTCTCGATGAACTCACTTGGCTGACGATCGGTTTTCTTATAGTCGAGGAAAAAATCTTCCAGTGGCAGAGTGCGAGTCTGATCACCCTTGCGCAGAACGATGCTGGCATTCAGTGCAATCAAAAGAGGTGGGGAGTCGCCGATAGGAGAGGCGTTACCGATATTGCCACCGAGTGTGCCCTGATTGCGGATCTGCAAGGAGGCAAAGCGGTGCAGCAGCTCACCGAAGTCGGGGAATTCGCGGGCCAGTGCGTCGTAGCAATCGGTCAGGGAGGTGGCCGAGCCGATCTCAATCCGATCATCAAACTCTTCGATGCGCTGCATCTCTTTGACATGACCGACATAGATCATCACCGGCAATTCACGGTGGAACTGGGTGACTTCGAGCGCCAGATCGGTACCACCGGCCAGCAGATGGGCGTCGGGACTGGCTGAGTAGGCTTCGGCCAGCTCGCCGATGGTCTGTGGAATCATACAGCGTTTATTGCCATCGCTAAGCTCAGCTACTTTACTGGGTGCGATAGCCTGCAGGCGCTCGATGGTCTGGGCTTCAGCGGCATCAAACTGATCGGGTGTCCGGTTTTCGCATACCTGAACGGCGGCATCGATGATCGGGCGGTAGCCGGTGCAGCGGCAGAGATTGCCAGCCAGTGCTTCCAGCGTCTCTTCCTTATCATAGCCGCTGCTGTTTTTCTGCAACGCAAACAGAGACATCACGAAGCCGGGGGTACAGAAACCGCATTGTGAGCCATGGCAGTCGGCCAGTGCCTGTTGTACTGAGTGCAACTGATCACCGCTCTTCAGATCATCCACGGCGATAAGCTGTTTTCCATGCAGAGCAGAGACAAAAGTCAGGCAGGAATTGAGTGTACGGTAACGGAGTTGTCCATCTTCAAGCTCGCCGACCACAACGGTACAAGCACCACAGTCACCCGAGGCGCATCCCTCTTTGGTGCCGGTTTTATGAACAACCGTGCGCAGATAGTTCAGCACGGTCATATTGGGATCGAGATGCTGTTCAGTGCGCAGCGACTCATTCAGTAAGAACTGTATCAAGATGGTCCTCCCGGCGCTTTTTTTATAGATCACACAGCGCTCATTCAAGTTGGTAGACTAACTTTAGAGCAAAGTTGACTTTTTAGTCAATAAAAAATTAACCGCTAAGTCAGAAAATACCAGCATCACCTGACATTAATATAGTAAGGGCTGAAGAGTTTGGCCGCCTCGGGGGTGTGAAAAGGGTGCGGGTTATAGAGCGTGAAATATGATTCGGATGCAGGTTGCTGCTTCTGTGGCTGCTTATATGACTGGTTTTTTGTCAGTTGCAGCAACTGCCTGTGCGGCTGATCGGAAGGGCTATTGCGCACCCAGAGCCTGTATGTCGGGTGAAGGTCGTGAGCCGTTGCTGCTTCTGCCATCTGCTGGGCTTCGGGCACGGGGAGCAGAAACCAGGCGGATCCATCTTGCTGTAAAAGACGACTCGTTGCCTGCAGCAGATCGGTCAGGGGCAGAGCACTGTTATGTCGTGCGGTGGCAAGGCGTTGGCAGGGGTTGTGAGTCGAATCACTGAAGAAGGGCGGGTTGCACAGGATCAGATCATAACCCGCAACGTTCAGGTCGGCGTGGTCACGAATATCAACCTGAATAACACACAGCCGATCCGGCCAGGGGCTGGCCGCAAAATTATCTGTTGCCTGCTGCGCGGCTTCCGGCTCAATCTCGACAGCATCAATCATGGCCTGGCTGCGCTGCGCGGCAAACAGTGCCAGCAGGCCGCTGCCGGTACCGATATCTAGGATCTGCTTTGCTTGCTCCACCGGCACCCAGGCACCGAGCAGGCAGGCATCGGTGGTGACCTTCATCGCACAGCGATTCTGCTCGATGCGAAATTCACGACACTGAAAGTAAGTGTTGCGGATACGACGGGTCATCAGACAGCTACCGGTGGTTGAGTGTTGTATTGAGTGTTGTGCGGATCTTAACCTGAATTGCATTTCAGCTGGATTTTTTTCATTATCCCTGCATGAAAAACTGGTATGTCTATATGCTGCGCTGTGCGGATGGTTCTCTGTATACGGGAGTCACGACCGATCTGACGCGTCGCGAGCAGGAACACAACACAAACGACAAGCTCGGTGCCCGCTACACGCGATGCCGTCGTCCTGTGGTGATGGTCTGGCATGAGCCGCATCCCGACCGGGCATCGGCCACGCGTCGTGAGGTGGCACTCAAACGGCTGAAGCGCCTGCAGAAGGAGCACCTGATCACGGCCGCAACGCTCAGCGGGTAAAGCGCATTCATAATGGGTCGGCTTCGCGAATCGGTTTCAGTGCCAGCATCCAGGCCAGACAGGTCAGCAGCAACATGCCGAAGAGTATCGGCTTGAAACCCGTGCCAAAATCGATTAAAAATCCCAGCACGACAGGGGCGATAGCGGTTGAGAACACCATAAATGAGGAGCGCACTGAACGTACCCGGCCCAGATGCTCGGTGCCCCAGAGTGCAATCAGCAGGCTGTCGGTGGTCGGCCCCTGCATCCCCATCGTGATACCGGCCCCGACCAGAATCAGCCAGATTCCGATATCGCCACCGATCAGAGTCCCCAACAGCATCATCAGCACAAAGGGTAGCAGGTTCCAGCGCGCAAGCGTGGCGACACCGAACTGATCCACCCATTTACCACCGATCAGACTCCCGGGTAGCCGGGCCAGCCCCATCGCAGCCAGTCCCAGTGCATAAGCGGTGATGCTGGCATTCAGGTCGCGGGTCATCTGGGCCTGATAGATAAACATACCCGTCATGGTGACCGGCAGCGCCATCAGCATCGGCAGCAACAGCCAGAAGCGCCGCTCGCGCATGGGATTAGGGCCGCGCTTGCGAATCGCCTTTTTCTCTGCCCGGGTGCTGGCCTTGTGCGGGCTGTCGGGCCAGTCAAGCGTTACAAACAGCACCAGCCAGAGCAGCACCAGCACTGTGGCAATCAACCAGATCACCTGATGCCAGGCTAGAGCCAGCAACAGCAGCGCGACCAGAGGCGGCAGCAACATCTCACCCGCCGGCATGCCCAGCCCGACCAGGCCAAGGGCACGCCCGCGCAATTGTGTGAACTCCCGACCCGTCAGTGTATTGCCCAGATGCGTGAACAGCCCCTGTCCACACAGACGGATCAGCAATAGCCCGATGGCGGCACCCAACCACCAGGGCGACAGCGTCAGCAGGGCGATGCCAAACAGCAGGCCAGTCAGCACCTGCAGAGCGTAACGACGGGGTGAGGTCCAGTCCACCGAAGGGCCAAATCGCAGCACCAGAAAACCAGAGATCAGCGTCACGGTCGCATACAGGGAGCCGAACTCACCGGCTGAGATATCGAGTTGTGTGGCAATCGGTTCCTGAAACAGTCCGATGAAAAAACTCTGCCCGAGATTGCCCGAAAATATTGCCAGAAAAGCGATCGCCAGCAGCCCGGGTCTGTGGCGAATCAGGCTAAGGTAGCCGGTGGGTGTTGCCTGGGTGGACAAGATAAACTCCATGGGTGGAAAAAACAGGACAGCTATAATAGCTGAAACAGCCCAATAAAGCCTGCCGATGAAACACAGATATCTATGTCTGATTTTGTTATGCTGCAATGCAGCATGATCTCGGTTGATGGATTACACAGAGGTAAAGGATATGACAAGAAAGCGTAAAACCATTGAGCTGGCCCTGCAGGGTGGTGGTTCACACGGAGCCCTGACCTGGGGAGTACTGGAGCGGTTGATGGAAGAGCCTGATCTGCATATCGAAGGTGTCAGCGGAACCAGTGCCGGTGCGATGAACGCCGTTGTTCTGGCTGATGGGCTCGAAGCAGGAGGTACTGACGGTGCCATCGCGGCGTTGGAACGATTCTGGAAAGCGGTCAGTGATGGCGCCAGAAACAGTCCGTTTCAACGTGATATCTGGTCCCGCATCAACGGTACCTGGAGTCTGGACAGCTCACCCTCTTATCTGTTTTTCGATCATCTGTCGCGGGTATTCTCACCCTACGAGATGAATCCAATGAACCTCAATCCCTTGCGCGATCTGGTGGCCGATCTGGTCGATTTCGATCGCGTCAATCGCTGCACGGCGATCAAGGTGTTCGTCACGGCAACCAATGTGCGCAGCGGTCGCCCGAAAATTTTTCGCCAGCCAGAGCTGACGGTGGATTCTCTGATGGCCTCGGCGGCTCTGCCCCTGATGTTTCAGGCGGTGGAGATAGACGGCGAAGCCTATTGGGATGGCGGCTATCTGGGCAACCCGGCCCTCTATCCATTGGTTGATGAATGTGATGCCCGGGATCTGATGCTGGTACAGATCAACCCCTTCTATCGGCCCGACATTCCGCGCACCGCCCGTGAGATCATCAATCGCCTGAATGAGATCACCTTCAACACCAGTCTGGTCAAGGAGCTGCGCTCGATCATTTTGCTGCGGGATCTGATCCAGTCAGAAGAGCTGGAGCATGAGCGCTATCGGGATATGCGTCTGCACTGTATTCATGGCGAAGATGATCTGGTGCCGCTTGAGGCATCAAGCAAAATGAATGCCGAGTGGGAGTATCTATGCCATTTGCGTGATCTGGGGCGCTCAAGAACAGATAACTGGCTGAAAGCCAACTGGGCTGATCTGGGTGAGAAATCGACATTCGAACCCGACTGGCTGCTGGAGGATACAGTCAAACCCATCAAGCGTGCAAAGGAGTGTGAATGATGGTTAGAGTTGAACGTCGTCGAGATTCCTTACGTACTATTACCAGGCCAGTTATACATCGCCATCTCGGCAATGCTGGCCACCTCTTCACGGGTGGCGCCATCGCGTGCCTGTACCGACATTCCTTGAATCACCGCGCTGTAAAAGCGTGCCAGATTGCGCACATTGATATCAGATGACAGTTCACCCTCAGCCTGTGCCTGAAGCAGGCGTTTTTCAAAAGATTCAACAGCGCTTGTGCGGATAGCGGCGAGCCGATCTGCCACCGCCTGATGTTCGGGCGCACAGGCCAGCACGCCCATGGAGATCATGCAGCCCGGAGGATTATCTGGCTCGGTATAACTGATAGCGGCTTCTGTCAGCACTCGCGCGATGGCTGATCGGGCGGTTTTCTCCTCCTCAAGTGCTTTCTGCAGATCCTGCCTTCTCTCATCCAGATAACGCTCGACAGCTTCCAGATAGAGTGACTCTTTGGAGCCGAAAGCCGAATAAAGGCTGGGCGGAGTAATACCCATCGCCGCGACCAGGTCTGCCACCGACGTGCCTTCATAACCGCGACACCAGAAAAGTGCCAGTGCTTTTTGCAGGGCTGCATCACGCTCAAATGCGCGAGGGCGGCCACGGGTTGTTGATGATGTCTTTTTCATAGCGATCATTATATAAAGTTATTGACACGAGAGCCAGCCTGGTATTTCATAGTGATCACTAGTTAAATGGGCCCGAAGATTTTTCAGATAAATCCAAAGACGTAGGAATCACAATGGAACAGCAGATGAGCAACACTCAGAGCAATCTACAGAGCAATCTACAGAGCAATCTACAAAACAATCTACAAAAGAATACAGAACTGCAAGGCTATCAACTGGTGCGTCAGGATATCGGCTATCAGCTTAAGAGCACCTCAGCAGTGCGTCAGGAGCTGGGGCCGCAGGATGTGCGTGTACAGGTTAAGGCTGTGAGCCTCAATGCCCGTGATCTTATGGTGCTCCGTGGCAACTATGGTGACATTCCAGAAGGGCGCACACCTTTATCCGATGCAGCAGGTGTTATCGAGGCGGTGGGTAGCGAAGTGACAGATCTCAAGGTAGGTGATCGCGTCATCACAACCTTCTTCGCAGACTGGATCAAAGGACCGTTTCAGCGGGCATATGGCCCATCAGCACGAGGTGCCGAAAGTGAGGGGGTGTTAGTCAAAGAGTTGGTAGCTCCCCAGCACTCGCTTGTCAGGCTCCCTGACTACCTCACATTTGAAGAGGGCGCGACCTTGCCCTGTGCAGCGGTCACCGCCTGGCAGGCACTCTTTGAACGAGGCAAGCCACTGACCTCAGCCGACACACTGATGGTGCAGGGCACGGGGGGCGTCGCGCTGTTTGGTCTGCAACTGGCAACGGCAATCGGGGCGAAGGTGATCATCACCTCATCATCTGATGAAAAGCTGGAAAAAGCTTTATCGATGGGAGCCTGGAAGGGGGTGAATTATCGCACTCATCCAGACTGGGAGCAGGAAGTGCTTCGCCTGACGGATGCTCGAGGTGTCGATCAGATACTGGAGCTGGGTGGCCCGGATACCTTCGAGCGCTCGATCAGCTGTGCTGCCCCAGGTGGCAAGATTGCACAGATAGGCGTACTGACCGGTTTCGGGACTCAGCCTAATCTGATCAGAGTATTACAGGGGAATCTTGATCTGGTCGGTATCGCGGTTGGATCAAGGGAGCATCAGACAAACCTGCTCAGCTTTATGACAGAGCATAAGATACATCCGATCCTGGACAGGGTTTTCAGCTTGGCTGAAGCTGATGACGCGTTCAATTATCTGGAGAGTGGGCAGCATTTGGGTAAGGTGGTGATTGCGTTGTGACCAATACAGAAAATCGAATTCAGTCCGGTTAATGAAGCCGAATATCAGTTGTTCATAAGGCAACATCTGTCTATAGTCCATAAGGAACACATGGATTACAGGGAGCGTGTTGTGAGCAACGAACAAAATGCTGAAGCGCGTGCCTGGCTGATCGAGCTGCTCGCCTGGTGGGAGGGGCGGGTCAATACCTCCCCTCTGCAGCGCTATTTCAACATCAGTCGGCAAAGTGCCAGCAAACATCTGAACCAGTATCTGGAGCAGTATCCCCGGACGCTGGAATATCGAAACGACATCAAGGCTTATATACCAACAGCAGCCTTCCGGCTTCACCATATCAGTGGTGATGTCGCAGAATACCTCAACTGGGTGACCGGTATTGCGCCCGCACCGCCCGACAACAAACTGCACCACCATGTCATCCAGCATCCACCCCGCCACATCTCTCCCGATATCATACGTCCACTGGTCATTGCTCTGAGAGAACGTCGTCGTGTCGACGTGGAGTATCAGTCTGTCTCCAGTGCCGACTCGGAAGAACGTCTCATCTCGCCCCACACCTTTGTTAACACCGGCCTGCGCTGGCATGTCCGCGCCTGGTGCGGAAAAAATAAGGATTACCGTGACTTCGTGCTCAGCCGATTCCGTGGTCAGCCTGATCTTCAGGATGGATTATCGGAGTACACCGCCGAGCAGGATGTCGCCTGGAACACTCAGGTAACGCTCATTATTCAGCCGGACCCAAGACTCAGCGACAGACAGAAGTTGGTGATCGAACGGGATTACCTCATGCAAAACGGTGAGCTGCGCATCCAGACCCGCGCTGCACTGGCCCAGTACACGCTACAGGATTTACAGGTGAACACCAAAATGCTCGATGGCAATCCGGCTGCTCAGCAGTTGGTGTTGGCGAATTATGAGGAGGTTAGGGGCTGGTTGTTCTGAAAACCCCTTCCACCCTGAGCAAGAGGTGTGTCAACAAACTTTACGTGTATGAATTGACAGTGTGTTTTTTGGTGGGGGAGGGGCGTAGGGTAAAGAGCATGATTGAAGGGATCACCTCAACGGAGAAGTAATGGATGGATAGCACAAAAATAAAGGCCGCCGCTAACAAAGCCCTGATTGCCGCCCATCCGCAATACCATGCCTGGTCATCACAACGACAGGAAACTTTTCGTGCAACCATGGACCAAACCGCGGAAAACAGGATTGATGCCGTACTCCTGAATGATTTGCTCGGCATTCAATGCACGGCTGAAAACGCCGAGGATATCTGGGACGATCTCCCCCTTTCAGAACTCAACAAACTCAACTGGGCCAAACTACTTACCACTGGCATTGGCGATGATCTGATCATGCTTAATGAATCCATGGCAGAAAGTACCAGCCTGCTCGATTTTGAAACGCTCTATGATTATGACTATGACGACCATCTGTTTCAGGAGAGAGCCAA
This sequence comes from Nitrincola salilacus, assembly GCF_046271865.1. NCBI lineage: Bacteria > Pseudomonadati > Pseudomonadota > Gammaproteobacteria > Oceanospirillales > Oceanospirillaceae > Nitrincola > Nitrincola salilacus. Next base: position 2,848,414 of record NZ_CP176580.1, on the reverse strand, counting down.
CAAGGAACAATCTCCGGATTACCATCCGTGCGACTACTACGCATTGAGATTTTCCCGTTGGGCGAGACTGATTATTGGCGATCAGTTCTATTACGCTACCTTGTATTCCCTGGCCGGATATTTGACCGATGAGCTGGAAGAAAAAGGGAGTGACTTTATTCAAACCCTGATACCTCATGAGTATGTTGATGGCAAAAACCACGGCAAGCCGGCCAAGGGCGGGTTTCTGTGGGACATCGAAGTCAAAGCCAACGGTCTGGAAAAGCATCTTGATGAACTGAAACACCGCTGGTACCACTATCAGCACCAGCGCTGGCTGGAACTCAGTCAGGCCCATTGCCAGCAACCGCCCGCAATGTATTTCCAGGACGTGGATCAGCACGGCGAACAACACCTGAACATCATTTTCAGCAACGAAAATGCCCTAAAACAAGTGCGCTGGCGGTATTTTCTGGCTGACTGCAACGCCCTGCAGGGCAATCTCGCTCAGGTTGCCGAGCTGGAAGCGCAGGAGCTGGCAAAAGCCGAACAATGGCTACAGCAAACCCACCAGGACATTTTGGCCAACTTTGATCCCAAGGTGGTCAAGCTCAGGAAGAAGCGCAAAATCGTGATGGCGCCTGGGGCGTTGGATGGGCTGTTGAAGGAGGGGGAGGATGACTAAAAACTCATGCAAAGTATGGGCAAAAACTAGCGAAAATGCCGACAGGCAATGGCATCCACTCATTTTGCATCTGTTGGATGTTGCTGCGAGTGCGGATGCTATTTTGAGCAGGGAACCGGAATCCACTCGAAATAGGCTTGCTGAGGTTTTGGGCACTACATGGGAAGTGGCTCGGCCTTGGCTATTATTATTGATTGCGTGCCATGATTTGGGGAAAGCTTGTCCAGGGTTTCAGTGCAAATGGAAAAACCTGACAGAGCTAGATGTTGGGAAAAGTCCAGATACTGATATAAACCATGCTTTTGTTAGCCAAATTGTTCTAGCAGACATTCTTTGTGAAAAAGGCTGGCCAGAGAATCTGGCGGATTTGGTTGCAGATGCGGTAGGGTGCCATCATGGTAGTAGAGCTGCACCAAGCACAATTAATAAGCTATCAGGGAACCGCAGGGCGCTTGGTAATGTAGATTGGAGCGACGTACGTAGCGAAGTGTTTGAATCCCTATTTGAAGTTCTAAAACCGACGTTTTCTCCAACAAAAAAAACGCTCTCTGGATCTGATTTTATGCTTTTAGCTGGACTAACCAGCTTTTCCGACTGGATAGGGTCAAATGAAAACTGGTTCCCTTTTGGTACGCCAGAGGATTGCAATGATCCGAGGGCTTGGTTTGTTAAGCGTCGGGAGAAAAATGCTGAATGCGCTCTGAATCAAATTGGATGGGAACAACGTGCACCACTTGCTTCAGTGGCCAAAACATTTGAACAGGTATTTCCATTTGCACCACGTCCGCTACAGCAGGCTATTGCCAAAACAGTATTGAATATTCAAGCACCAAGTATATTGTTAGTGGAAGCCCCTATGGGTGAAGGCAAGACTGAAGGCGCTTTTTTTGCCCATCTTAGGTTACAGCAGCAAATGCAGCATCGGGGTTTATATATCGCTTTGCCTACTAAAGCGACAGGCAACGCTATGTTTAAACGAACTCTCGAATTTTTACAAGGCCAAGGTATTGACCGGCAGCTAGATTTGCAGTTGCTGCACGGTGGTACATTACTAAACGATGACTTTCAGAAAATTAAAGTTACAAGCATATATGATGAGATTTCTGGTGGGAATGTTCGTGCTAGCGAATGGTTCACCAGTAAAAAACGCGCACTATTATCTGAGTATGGGGTCGGTACGATTGATCAGGCTCTTCTGCCTATCCTTCCGGTACGACACCAGTTTGTACGTTTGTGGGGGCTTGCTAACCGGGTTGTCATATTTGATGAGATTCATGCTTACGACGCCTATACTGGCACGCTGTTGGTACACCTATTGCGCTGGTTGTTGTCGCTGGGGTCCTCCATTGTACTGTTGTCAGCCACCTTACCCCCTGCTTTCAGACGAGAGCTGGCAAGGGTAGTTGGTGGTAGGCTACCTGAACAGGAGGTTGACTACCCACGTCTTTCTGTCTTTCAGCAAGGGCGTATTCCTTCGCAAACTCACTTCTCAGCTGATTTATCACGCAAAATCACTGTTCAGATAAAGGGCATATCTGCTGAGCTTGCTGACATACGTGACTCCTTGCTTACACAGTTGCAGAGTGGAGGGATGGCTCTGGCTTTGGTAAATACAGTTCAGCGTGCCCAAGAGTTGTACAGTCTTTTTGGAGATGGAAAAACCATTAAAGGTAGCAATGCCAGTCTCGGTAAACGATTGGGTAATGGCATGGAAATATATCTTTTTCATGCTCGATACCCGGCTGGGTTAAGACAAGAGCGTGAAGATAATGCATTGGCTATATTCGGCAAAAAAGGTGAGCGTATTGGAGTAAAAATCCTTATAGCGACGCAGGTTGCCGAACAAAGTCTTGATCTGGATTTTGATGTGATGATTTCGGATCTCGCTCCGATTGACTTGATTCTACAACGTGCTGGTCGTTTGTGGCGGCACCACCGCGAACAGCGTTCAGTTACTCATCCAGTATTATCTATCGCTGGATTGCAGGATGGCAAACCGGCTGATTTTGGGAAGCCACTATGGTGGTCTTCGGTATACCGTGAAGATATTCTGCTACGAAGTTGGGCTCTTTTAAAGAGTCATACTGTTATTACACTACCTGACCAGATTGACTCCTTGGTACAGGATGTGTACGAAGATCGTGTACCGATCCCATCTCACCTTGATTGCAGAATGAATCATGCTATCCAGGGAGAAGGCGAAATTTTTGCTCATCGTCAACAGGCACATGCTGCCATTATTGGTTTGCCAGATGATGCTTCATGGAACGACCCGGCCAGATTTACCCTTTTTGATGAAGATGAACCGGGTGTTCACAAAACACTAATGGCAAAAACGCGCCTTGGAGAAGACTCGGTTGTTGCCATTCCTATATGGCCGCAAGATGCGTTTGATGTGGGTGTCGTTCCAGATTTTCAGCAGGCCAAAACATGGTTTATGTGTGCAATCAGCATCTCACGCAAAGCAATTGTAGGACGATTACAGAAACAGGGCCGACCTGAGGGTTGGCAGCAATCCCCATTATTATGTAATTGTTTTCCGTTGTTACTCAACACTTATGGGGAATGGATAGAGGATATCAAGGTGAGACTGGACGGTGAGTTAGGCTTGGTTTACGAAACAAAGGAGAATGTATGAGTCGCTTTAATCTTATTGATGAGAAGTGGATACCTGTCAGGTTTCCCGATGGAACCCGGGATGAGCTTGGTATTCGAGACACCTTATTGAGGGCGGAAGAAATACAATCCATTGAAGACCCCTCACCGTTGGTTGTAGCAGCGCTGTATAGATTTCTGTTGGCTGTGCTGTATCGAGCACTGGAAGGGCCAACGGACATTGACCAAGCCAAAGAATTATTCAGAAATGGATTCCCGGCAAATAAGATAACGGGCTACTTGGATAAATGGAGAGACAGGTTTTGGTTGTTTGATGAAGAGTACCCGTTTGGACAGAATCCGAACGTTCCGAAAAAAGCAGTTGAGCCATGGACAAAGCTTACGGCTGAATATAATGCAACATCTAACAAAGTTCTATTCGATCATGTAGATACGGGTAATCCAGGTAGCAGGACGCCTAGTGAGTGCACTAGGTGGTTACTTGCAACACTAAATTTTTCATTAAGTGGAGGCAGAGGATATTATCCGTCACCATGAGGGTGTAAATAATTCTGTGTAACCGCCGGGGTTATACGTAGTCGCTAATGCGATCCTCGAACTCGATCATAAACCGGTTCAGTGCGGCCTTCCAGTTTCTGATTGGCATCGTCCACTTTTTCGACGCATCCATGATCGCGAGATAGACCACTTTTCGCGCGGAGTCGTCTGTCGGGAATAGCTTCCGCTTCTTGATTGCCTTGCGGATAACACTGTTCAGGGACTCGATGGCGTTGGTCGTGTAGATAGCCTTCCGGATGTCCTGCGGGTAGCGGAACAGCGTGTTCAGATTGGGCCAGTGGTTGCGCCAGGAGCGGCTGATATGAGGGTATTTTTCGTCCCAGCGCTCCGCGAACTCGTCCAACGCCTGCAGCGCCTCTTCTTCCGTGGCCGACTGGTAAATGCGCTTCAGGTCGGCGGTCACTGCCTTGTAGTCTTTCCAGGGCACGTACTTCATTGAATTGCGAACCATGTGAACAATGCAGAGCTGAACCTGGGCCTGCGGGTACGCCGCATTGATGGCGTCAGGGAAGCCCTTGAGTCCATCCACGCAGGCGATGAGAATGTCCTTCACGCCGCGATTCTGGAGCTCTGTGAGGACGCCGAGCCAGAACTTGGCACCCTCGTTCTCCGAGAGCCACATGCCCAGCAGCTCCTTGTGGCCTTCGAGATTCACGCCCAGGGCCAAGTAGATGGCTTTGTTGATTACCTGCTTGTCTTGTCGGATTTTGACAACGATGCAGTCCAGGTAGACGATAGGATATACGGGGTCCAGTGGCCGCGACTGCCATTCGACTACGCGCTCAATGACGGCCTCGGTTACCTTGGAAATCAGGGTGGGTGAGATGTCGGCATCGTACATCTCCTTGAACGTGGCGACGATCTCCCGGGTGGTCATACCCTTCGCGTAAAGGCTGAGGATCTTGTCGTCCATCGAGGTGAAGCGGGTCTGGCCCTTCTTCACTAGCTGCGGCTCGAAGCTACCATCGCGATCACGAGGCGTGTTCAGCTCAAACTGGCCGTCTTCGGTCTTCAGGGTCTTGCTGGTGTGACCGTTGCGGCTGTTCGTATTGTCAGAGGGCTGATGGCGCTCGTAGCCCAGATGCTCATTGAGTTCGGCATTCAGCGCCGCCTCAACGGTGATCTTGGTCAGCATCTGGCTGAACTCGTTCAGATCCTTCTCAGTTTTGAGGCCCTTCGCAGCCTCGCGTGCGAAGGCTTCCAGCTCTTTCCTGTTCATCTTGTCTATCCTTACCCTGTCAGGGTTCTATGATAGACGGTTTACACAGTTTTATTTACAGGCTCGTCACCATCAGTTAATGGAATAATGTGTATCCCTCTTGGAAATTCATTACATCAAACGCTCAGTTACAATCTTGTACCTGAAAGCTCCGATTTAAATAGAGGAGATTCAGCGCTTTGGGAGCATGAGCCAGCGTCACTGCCTATTACCACTCCCAAGCAGCCTATCTCCGGTTATGCAAACCTTTATACATGGCCTTCGCGTATGATTTGCCTTGAAAGTGAATCGCCCGGTAACGTTGTCTTTATGCGATTCGTGGCAGGGTATGGCTTTGATACAACTTCAAATATTACTGACCCAATGCAACCATATAAAACGAACAAGGAAAAGGGACGGCTACCTGTCCAGTTTCGAGAAGATAGAGGTACTTGGAGAGATTTTGATTCCTTGATACCAGATAGCTCCGAACTAGCCCCACTGACTATTCAAAATGCACTTCGGTTGGCAGGAAAGGTCTTCAGTCTCATGCCAGATTCTGTTCTAGTTCTTGGCTTAAGATATACCCCACCGAATGCCAATGTCGATTTCTGGCGCATGGAACGATTTGTTCTGCCAGAAGTGTTGGCAACGGATAGATTTAGCAGAGAAGATATTAGACAGCTTCTCGATATAGCTGAGGAAACTCAAAAGTCTCTGTGGCAGGCCTGCAGCGCTTATGCACGGGATATTATAAGCCACGGTAATCGCGATCCAGATAAGAAAGACATCAGTAAGGCCGTTAAACAAATGACGGCTAACTCCCTCTACTGGTCAATGATCGAATCCCGATTTCATGAAACCCTCCGTTCTTACACCCTCGAAGCCGACCCTGATGACATCCGTTGCCAATGGCTGAAGTATGTGCACGACGCTTTGCGTGAAGCATGGGACCAACATGTCGCTGCTGTTTCTACCAATGACGCTTGGACATTGAGATCACTGATGAAAAGTGAGGGGCTGGTACGGAGAAAAATGAAAGAACTGAAAGATGAAATTCAAAAATATGAACCACGGGAGGTTGGAGCATGAGTGGGTTAATTGAGTGGTTGGAGAAATTAAACCAGAGTGACAGCAAGGTACGTGCAGTGTTACGCCGAAGTCTCGCGTTTGAACCGGGGCAGCATGTACCAGCCTTCCCTTACGTAGAGCCATTTTTGAGAGGAGATGTCAGTCGCTGGCGACGAGATACGCATTATCTGGTAGCGGGTCTGTGGGGTATGCATTGGCGTGAGGGGCGTGAAGAAGATGCACTGTCTGTTGGAAAAGCGTGCGCCATGTTTGATAGGGAAAAACGTGACAGCATGGGCATGGATGACAAGCACAAATTGACCAGCACCGAAAAGCGCTTTATCGCATTACTGGATGCCGATGAAGATCAACTGCCATACCGTTTGCGACAGGTGGTGGCATTACTTAAAGAATACACAATAGATTTTGAATACATGTTTACAGACTTGCTTAATTGGCAGGATCAGCAAAAACGCACTCAAAACAAATGGGCGCGCGATTTTTACCAACACCTGAACCATGAACCTGAATCGGACAAATCTTCTCAAAAGGAAAATGCAGCATGAAAGCTTTTATTGAAATCCACGCTCTGCAGAACTTTGCGCCATCCAATCTAAACCGTGACGATACCGGTGCGCCTAAGGATGCCTTGTTTGGTGGAGTTCGCCGGGCACGAGTCTCCAGTCAATGTAATAAGCGCGCAGTACGTACTTTTTTTGCCGAGAAGCAAAAAGATGGTTTTTTTGATGAAGGTGATTTAGCCGTGAGAACCAAGCGTGTATATGGGGCAATCGCGAACTTATTAGAAGGCAGACGTGATGCGGAAGAGGCCATAGCAAAAGCAGAACTAGCTTTGTCCTATGTAAAGCTGAAATCAGCCGAGAGCGGAAAAAGTCAATACCTACTCTATCTTGGCCAAAAAGAAATCAAGGCCTTAGCTGATGTAATTGACCAATATTGGGATCAAATTGTTTCCGCCCCTGTTGAAGTGGAAGAAGACGGTAAGAAGAAAGGAAAAAGTAAGAAAGATGTAGCGAAAGCTGCCCCAAAAGAAGTTAAAGAGTGTCTAGAAGCCGTTTTCAATGGCGGAAAGGCTGTGGACCTAGCACTTTTTGGACGAATGCTTGCAGACATGCCTGAAAAAAATCAGCATGCCGCCTGCCAAGTCGCCCATGCTATTTCGACTCATTCGGTTGAGCGCGAGTTCGATTACTACACCGCCGTGGACGACCTGAAGCCTGAAGACACCGCTGGTGCCGACATGATGGGTACTGTTGAATTTAATTCTGCTTGCTTTTACAGGTACGCGGTGGTGGATTGGGAGAAACTTGTTGCGAGTTTGCAAGGCGATACCGAATTGGCTGCAAAGGGGCTGCGTGCGTTTTTGGAGGGGTTTGTGGTTGCTGAGCCTACCGGAAAACAAAACACCTTTGCAGCGCATAACCCGCCCGAGTTTGTAGCTATTTCAGTGCGCCAAAATGGTGCGCCAAGGAACATGGCCAATGCTTTTGAGACACCAATCTTTGTTAGAAAAGGGGAGTCACTTACCAGAAAATCAGCAGAGGCTCTAGTTAATAAAGCGCTGATTCTGAGGGCTGCATTTGGAAGTGATGACCAAACGAATGTATTGAATCTTGTTGGTGTTAACTTGGGCGATTTCGGAACTGCCACCACCTCCCTGGGTACGCTGCTTGATAGAACAGTCGCTACAGTGATGGAGTAAACAATGCCAACATTATTGCTTCAGTTGATTGGCCCAATGCAGTCATGGGGAACTACCAGCCGCTTTGATCAGCGAGATACGGGTAATGAGCCTAGCAAATCTGGTGTGTTAGGCCTGATTGCTGCTGCATTGGGGATTGATCGTGACAATTGGATAGATCTGGAACCACTCACAAAATTATCAATGGGGGTTCGACATGACAGGCCGGGCATTCCGAAATGCGACTATCAGACTGCCCAGAACATTATTCGTGCAAACGGGAAAGAAATCCAACCTACCGCCGTTACTACACGGGATTATATTGCTGACGCAGCCTTTCTTGTTGGCCTTGAGTCAGCAGATATGAGATTGCTCGAAAATGTGCATGCTGCATTGAAAAATCCGGTTTGGCCACTTTCTTTGGGCCGTAAATCTTATGTGCCCTCTGAACCTATCTGGATAGAAAATGGCTTGCTAGATTTGCCTCTGCGAGATGCTCTGCAGAACTGGCCATGGATTGCCACAAGGCGCAGGGGCGAAAAAATACCGAACCGTTTACGTATTTCTTTTGAGGCAGACGGCGGCTCTGGCTTACAAAAAATGGACCAACCTTTGTCATCTTTTGCTGAGCGTCGTTTTGGCGCACGTTTTGTACGTTCAGATTGGATTGAACTGCCAAGTGAGGTGCAAAATGCTCCTGCATAGAATTCATCTTGACCCGCGATGTAAGGAAGTACGTCGTGATTTAGCTGATTACTATCAACTGCACTCGACTCTATGCCGTGCTTTTAGTAAGGCTGATAAAAAATGCCCTCCTGGAGAATTTTTGTGGCGACATGAACCAGAAACAAACGCAAAAGGCTTGTCGCAAATATTGATACAGAGCAGAAATCTACCTGATTGGGGTGGTATCGGGATCAAGGGATGGTTGCACTCTGTGGATGCATCTATCGACTTGAAAAATAAGTTGCAGTTACAACAGCTCTCACCAGGGCAACGTTTCCGTTTTCGGCTGCGGGCTAACCCTTGTGTTACCCGTAAAGGAAAGCGATTTGGCTTGATGCAGGCATCAGAGCAGGAGTCGTGGCTCGAAAAGAAGAGTCACCTGCATGGATTTCAGTTACAGCAGCTTCCTTCTTTTGCACTGACTGAGCCAGAAAATTATCGGATAGATGTGCGCATAGCTGAAGAAAAATTACTGAAAGGCAAGCAGCATTCAGGTAATAGCATCACTGTTTTTTCGGTTTTGTTCGAAGGGATATTGAATGTGACTGAACCAGAAAAGTTCATACAGACGCTAGAAAGCGGAATTGGGCATGCTAAAGCAATGGGGCAGGGGATGCTTTCAATTATCCCCGTTTAGATGATCTTCAAGGAGGAATTATGACGAAGCCCAAGTTACAAGTCATGGACCACACCATATCCACCACGACCAAGGAGGGGATCGAGTACATCAATATCACCGATATTGCCAAGTACAAAAACTCAAGTCGCTCTGATGATCTTATCAGGAATTGGCTGCGGAATCGTAACACCATTGAATTCCTGGGGATCTGGGAGCAGCTCAACAACCCGGATTTTAAACCCGTCGAATTCGACGGGTTTAAAAAACAGGCAGGCCTGAACAGCTTCACTCTCACGCCCAAGCAATGGATCGAGCAAACCGACGCCATCGGCCTGATTTCCAAAGCCGGGCGTTACGGTGGCACCTATGCCCAGAAGGACATCGCATTTGAGTTTGCCAGTTGGATTTCAGTGGAGTTCAAACTGTATCTGATCAAGGAGTTTCAACGACTGAAGGAACAGGAGTTCCAGCAGTTGGGCTGGGATATCAGGCGCAACCTGGCCAAGGTGAACTATGCCATCCATACCGATGCTGTGAAGGAAAACCTGATCCCAGACACTCTGACTTCGGCCCAAATCAGTCATGTGTACGCCGACGAAGCAGACTTGCTGAATATGGCTCTGTTCGGTGTTACGGCCCGGGCGTGGCGGGACGCCAATCCGGATTTGCAGGGCAATATGCGTGATCATGCCAATGTCCATCAGTTGGTCTGTCTGGCCAATCTGGAGAGCATGAATGCACACTTTATACAGGAGGGTATGCCTCAGCCGGGGCGCCTGCAGAAGCTGAATGAACTGGCGATCCGGCAGATGCGCATTTTGACCAAAAATGATATGGGATTAAAAGCGCTACCTAGCGGCAATATCGAGAGTGGAGCCTTGGAATGACCTTCATACCCCTTAAGCCGATTCCTATTAAAGATCGTGTTTCCATGGTGTTTGTTTACTATGGCCGAATCGATGTGCGTGATGGGGCCTTTGTCGTGGTGGATGAGGTCAACGGCGAGCGCAAGCATATTCCGGTTGGCTCGGTCACCTGTATTATGCTGGAGCCGGGCACGCGGGTTTCCCACGCGGCCGTCAAACTGGCTGCTCAGGTAGGCACGCTGCTGGTCTGGGTAGGTGAGGCGGGTGTGCGACTCTACGCCGCAGGGCAGCCAGGAGGAGCACGTAGCGATAGACTACTCTATCAAGCCAAACTTGCCTTGGACGAAGACTTACGCTTAAAAGTTGTTCGCAAAATGTTTGAGCTTCGTTTTGGGGAACCAGCACCCGCCAAACGCTCGGTAGATCAATTGCGTGGTATAGAGGGGGCTAGAGTCAGAGCAACATACAGCTTACTGGCTAAACAATATGGAGTAACCTGGAATGGCCGCCGTTATGATCCCAAAGATTGGAATAAAGGCGATGTGGTTAATCAATGCATCAGTGCTGCAACTTCATGCCTGTACGGGGTTACAGAAGCCGCCATCCTGGCAGCAGGCTATGCCCCGGCCATTGGCTTTATTCATACCGGCAAGCCCTTATCTTTTGTTTATGATATCGCCGACATCATTAAGTTTGACACAGTTGTGCCCAAAGCCTTTGAAATCGCAAAGGGTAAACCGAAACAACCTGATCGGGAAGTGCGCATCGCCTGCCGAGACGTGTTTCGCGGAGATAAGGTTTTAGGAAGATTGATCCCCTTGATTGAAGATGTACTGGCTGCTGGTGAAATTGTTCCTCCTAAACCACCGGCGGATGCCCAACCACCAGCTATTCCTGAGCCTGAATCATTAGGCGACACCGGTCATAGGAGTAAATAATGGCCATGCTCACAGTTGTGACAGAAAGCGTACCTCCAAGGCTTCGGGGCCGTTTGGCTGTATGGTTACTGGAAGTCAGAGCTGGCGTATATGTAGGTGATGTATCCAGGAAGATTCGTGAGATGATCTGGTATCAGGTTACCGAGTTAGCAGAAGATGGAAACGCGGTAATGATCTGGGCAACCAACACAGAATCAGGTTTTGATTTTCAGACATATGGTGAAAACCGTCGAATACCGGTGGACTACGACGGGTTACGACTAGTCTCTTTTTTACCTTCTAAACAAGAGGATTGACCTGCTCTTTAACAATCAAGAAAAACAGGCAAAAATCTGGTAGATTTCTAAAGCAGAAAAAATTGCTTTAAAATCAATTATCTCCATTTGGAGTGTTCCCCGCACCTGCGGGGATGAACCGGGGACTTTTTCGGATTACCATTCTTGAAACGAGTGTTCCCCGCACCTGCGGGGATGAACCGTAGCGAGGCGTCAGACGCGATGGCTTCCATGAGTGTTCCCCGCACCTGCGGGGATGAACCGGCGGATGAGCAGGCTATCATGGAGCTGAAAGAGTGTTCCCCGCACCTGCGGGGATGAACCGGAACTTGGCGGGGAATGATTATGTCGTTGGCGGTGTTCCCCGCACCTGCGGGGATGAACCGCTGGCGATTGAGCGGATCAGCGGCCAGCTACTGTGTTCCCCGCACCTGCGGGGATGAACCGTGGTCATATTGGCCAGCTAAAGACAGCATCCAGTGTTCCCCGCACCTGCGGGGATGAACCGACTGTCCACCGGCGTCGTTTCAATCACGTACTGTGTTCCCCGCACCTGCGGGGATGAACCGTCAACACCGGGAAATGCAATCTTTCCGCTATAGTGTTCCCCGCACCTGCGGGGATGAACCGATATGGTCAGGAGGCTTCCGGTAGCAGCATTGGTGTTCCCCGCACCTGCGGGGATGAACCGGCTGACAGCAACTGCGCTTGATATCTCATCACGTGTTCCCCGCACCTGCGGGGATGAACCGAGCAGGGTAAAATTAAAATCCACTACCCGCCAGTGTTCCCCGCACCTGCGGGGATGAACCGGATGTAGCGCGCCTTGTCGGGGTGAGCTACAGGTGTTCCCCGCACCTGCGGGGATGAACCGGCTGCCGAATTTTGTATGCTCGCACGTCCAATGTGTTCCCCGCACCTGCGGGGATGAACCGTTTTTGAGGATGCTGGACTCATCGAGCATGACGTGTTCCCCGCACCTGCGGGGATGAACCGCCCTTTGGATGCGTGACCGGTACCGCGTTTTCGTGTTCCCCGCACCTGCGGGGATGAACCGCCCTGTCCGAAAGCCGAGCCCACGGGTCTACAGTGTTCCCCGCACCTGCGGGGATGAACCGGTGGAGCTACTAATGAATGCTATATCGCAATAGTGTTCCCCGCACCTGCGGGGATGAACCGTTTTTGAGGATGCTGGACTCATCGAGCATGACGTGTTCCCCGCACCTGCGGGGATGAACCGTGCCTGCTGGAGGAGGGGTGATGGAAAAGACAGTGTTCCCCGCACCTGCGGGGATGAACCGAGCATATCAAATACGAGTGGATCGCGCTTGGCGTGTTCCCCGCACCTGCGGGGATGAACCGTAGACTACGCCGACGGCGCAGAGGGGTTTGAGGTGTTCCCCGCACCTGCGGGGATGAACCGGCTTCTGCGCTGAGAGACGAGCTTGATGGCGCGTGTTCCCCGCACCTGCGGGGATGAACCGGAAATACTGTCGCGCATCTTTGCGGTTTGTTTGTGTTCCCCGCACCTGCGGGGATGAACCGTCGTGATGCAGGATGGTACGCATTTTTATTTCGTGTTCCCCGCACCTGCGGGGATGAACCGAGTCTATTAAGCGGGTTGACGGCGCTTTTATCGTGTTCCCCGCACCTGCGGGGATGAACCGCCCTGGAAGCTACGCGCTTGCGTCCGGCTGCTGTGTTCCCCGCACCTGCGGGGATGAACCGACACCACATGAGCTGGGGATGTCATGACAAAAGTGTTCCCCGCACCTGCGGGGATGAACCGTCCGTAATCCTAATCACAATCCTGGCCGCTGCGTGTTCCCCGCACCTGCGGGGATGAACCGGCTTGACCAGCTCATCTGGCGTGTCGATTGCGGTGTTCCCCGCACCTGCGGGGATGAACCGGACGCCGGAGAAATCTGTGTCGATGACAGGCTGTGTTCCCCGCACCTGCGGGGATGAACCGCTGATCCAAATCTCCGAGCCCTCCTTCCTGATGTGTTCCCCGCACCTGCGGGGATGAACCGCTCACGACGTTGGTGATTGATTTTATTCTGTCGTGTTCCCCGCACCTGCGGGGATGAACCGCTGGCCAGGTGAATGTGCTGGTTGATGATCCAGTGTTCCCCGCACCTGCGGGGATGAACCGCCCCATTCTGAATTCAAATCTCTCATACCAGCGTGTTCCCCGCACCTGCGGGGATGAACCGATGTTGGCGATGACCACGTTATACCGCCATCAGTGTTCCCCGCACCTGCGGGGATGAACCGGTTTCTAGTAGCTGATTTGCCGGGCAGGAGCCGTGTTCCCCGCACCTGCGGGGATGAACCGCAAGCGACGGTGACTATCCAGCTCAAGATCTCGTGTTCCCCGCACCTGCGGGGATGAACCGAATCTCTTAGCGATATCGCCCCAGACATACATGTGTTCCCCGCACCTGCGGGGATGAACCGCTCAAAATACCAGTTACTATCGAATATACAGCGTGTTCCCCGCACCTGCGGGGATGAACCGGCTTGGCGACACTACCGGCGCGAAGCAAATAAGTGTTCCCCGCACCTGCGGGGATGAACCGGACCCTGTCGCAGTTATCAAAATGCTGGCTGCGTGTTCCCCGCACCTGCGGGGATGAACCGTGGTTCATATTAACATGGCTCTTTAGGGTTGCTGTGTTCCCCGCACCTGATGACGAACAAGGGGAAGGGTTTTGAAGGAGTGGGTTGTGATTCATAAAATCAAAGCACTGTACGATAACGGCCAGGGTCTTTCGATTCGAGCCATCAGCAAACTCTTGGTACGGCTGGACTGCGGTGCTTGAATAACCTCTTCGGATAAGCGCAGATACTTACGCATGGTATTGTGAGAGATAGACTGCATCTGATTAGTCTTTTCGACGTACGTGGGGAGGGGAGTGGGGGCCTCGTCTCGCCGTTGCCCCCCTTCGGCAAGTCAGTAGGACAGAACACGAGATCCTTGCTTGCCTGAAGAAACAAATTATAGGATCAAAAAATGGCCGGATCAACCAGCACCATCAGCGTTGCGATGGTGCTGGTTGATCCGGCCATAATTGGCTATTAAACTGATAGCGCTGCAGGCCTAGTACTCCGAGGTACGACCAAAGAGCCTGCGCTGGGTGGAACGGCGGGGCGAGCCACCCTCATAGCAGATAGTGGCAGTTTTCTGTCGCCTATCCATGTAGAATATGCGCATTATTCAGCGCGTTCAGCTTTGCTCCTGAGTGCACACCAGTAGGAATTTTATGAAAAAGACATTTGCTTTAACACACTCTAAGCTGAACACGGCTCGTTTGGTCGACTCTATTAAGCATGATATTAAAAAGTACCTTGCCAGAGAGCGCCGTAAGTCTGTACCTGAGGGCATGGATTACTGGACTTTCGATTGCCGCTTTGGTGCGTCAGCAGAGGTCGCAGAAAAGATCTTTACCTCTGAAATCAACAAACATATTGATGCTGCCGTGGCGCAGGAGTTGCCGGAGTTCTACATGGAAATTCTGGCCAGAGCTTGCCAGCACAAGCCTCGTGACAGTGATGCAACCGCAGACTGATTCTGCCCAAATTTATAGCTGTAGCGATGCTACAGAGGAACTCTGATGCAATTTTCATCTTTAGATTTAGCTCCAGATTTACAACGCGCTCTGGTCGAGTATGGCTACAGTGAAATGACACCGGTTCAGGCCCAGGCCATTGTGCCTGCCCGCCGTGGTAAGGATTTACAGGTTACTGCGCAAACCGGTACCGGTAAAACCGCTGCTTTCGCTGTTCCGGTATTACAACGGATGCTGGATAAACCCAAAGCCACCAAAGAGCGCCGGCCGCGGGCGTTGATCCTGACGCCAACCCGCGAATTGGCAGAGCAGTTAGCCAACGCGATAAGTGCCTATGCGCAGTTTTTGCCTATTAGTGTGACGGCATTATACGGTGGCGTGAAAATGGGTGGCCAGGCCAATAAATTAACCGCAGGTGTTGATATTGTGATCAGCACCCCCGGCCGTTTGTTAGAGCATATGGCGCTGGGTAATGTCATATTGAGTGACGTGGAATTTGTGGTGCTGGATGAAGCGGACCGCATGCTGGATATGGGCTTCAGCACCGATGTGCTGAAGCTGATGCAGATGACGGCAACTAAGCGCCAGACCCTGCTGTTTTCTGCCACAACCTCACCTGCAGTCAATGAGTTGTCGCATAAGATTCTGCATAATCATCAGCAGATCCGTGCAGCTAAAACCAATAGTACGGCCGATACGGTTAACCATGTGGTGTATCCGGTGGAAGAAGGCCGTAAAGTTGAACTGTTTAAGCAACTATTGGCGGAGCATAACTGGTTTCAGGTGTTGGTGTTTACCAGCACTAAAGAGCAAGCCGACCGGTTGCTGGCTGAGCTGAAAAAATCGAAGGTTAACGCTGCGGTTTGCCATGGTGATAAAAACCAGGGAAGCCGTCGCCGTGCTATCGCCGATTTTAAATCGGCTAAATTACAGGTGTTGATTGCTACCGAAGTGGCTGCCCGTGGTTTGGATATTCAGGGCCTGGATTTTGTTGTTAACTTTAACCTGCCTTACTTACCGGAAGATTACGTGCATCGTATCGGTCGTACCGGACGGGCAGGGGCGGCAGGTAGTGCTATTTCATTTGTCAGCCGCGAAGAAGAGCAAACCCTGGAGCGGATTCAAAAGCTGATTGGCAGCAAGATCAAACGCATTAACAAGCGAGGCTTTGAGGTGAGTGATCGTGGAGCACTATTAAAAAGTATCTCGCGTAAGGTCTTGTCAGGCCGTTCCAATAAAACGAGTGAAACCGATATTGAGCTGTAAAGCTCAGAAGGAATAGCCCAGACCATCGCTGGCAATTGCTCCTGCATTGCCAGCATACCGTCCATCCATGGACATAAAAAAACCCGCTAATCAGCGGGTTTTTTGACTTTCAAGAGCTGTCAGATATCAGTTCAATTCCATCGAGAAGCTCATTTCGACGCCTTCGTCATCGACTCTGAACCAGTACTCCATGTTCTTGTAGATCTCGCCATACTGCTTGAGCAGATCGATATCGAACTCGGTCATGTCGTCGTCGGGACCCATCTGTTCCATGAAATCAGCCAGAGATTTATAAAACTCACCATTCACATGACCATGCAGCAGCAGATCACGCTCGGTTGATGGAGCCTGCAGTTGATCTTTCAGCAGTGAGGAGTCGCTGATGCCAACGCCCAGTACAATGGCATTGTCGGACATGGCCGCATACATTTCTGGTGCGTCTGGTGGCAGCATCATGCTCTCGACCTTTTTGACATCTCCACCAGGCTCGAGCCCAAGAGATACCAGATCAGGTACGAAGGAGCTTGCAGCAGACAGCAGCGCCAGTGGGTTTTGCGACGCCAGGGTCAGAATACCGGTGCCGTCAGGCTCACCATCTGTCATGGTCAGGCTGTCGATGCGAGCTCTGAAGCCAGACAGGGTAGGTCCGATCATCATGGTAACCGGGTTATTGATCGCCATGTTGATCTCATTCCAGCTGCTGTTCAGATCCTGCAGTTCATCACAGCTGAAGGGGTTGTCGCGTACTTCCTGAGCATATTTCTGCGCGGTCTGAACCAGAACAGGCAGATTCAGACCCAGTCCGAAGCTGGCCATACCATCTGTGCTGCCGAGGCCCGGTACATAAGCGGTTACTGCACGCAGGTCGCTGACGATATCCTTATCGGTTGCTAGGATGATGTTCATCTCCATGCGATTGAGGTTGTATTCGCGCGCGCCTATCACCAGGCCGGGGAAGCGGTTGGTGATACGGTCGATATCAGCCTGGCAGGCGGACAAGTCCAGCAGTTCTGCATCAACGGCTTCCATCAGAGCATGAGTACCGGCATGTGTCGGTGTGCTCAGTTCATTCAGCAGGCGTGAAGAGTAAATCTGCCCGGCACCGTAAGGTGTGAAGCCATGGCGTTTCTCGATCTCTAACAGTTCACCGGTATCAGCGATGTTACTGTCGGGCAGTGTTTTACCCAGCACATGCGACAGCAGGGCATCGTTGGCACCCTGGGGTACGACAGACATGACCAGTTGCTGATCGATAATGGCCATGATCGCCATGACTGGACCTTCTGGTGTCAGAACCCAGTAATCAGTGCCGTCGGTTGAGGCAGAAACCAGAGTGGTATCAGACTTGGCCAGGATACGCAGCAGCATTTCGCGGAAGGCGTCTTCATCCTGCAACTCCATTCGCAGAACCGGCAATATACCCAGGCCATAGAACGCGATCTGAGGGCCCATTTTCAGGCCCAGTGCATGAAAATCTTCGAGTGTTTCTACACCGACCATCTCTTCACCCATGGCGATGAAGACTTCCATCAGCGAATACAGCACTTCATCATCGATTTCGTGCAGTATCTCGCGCAGATCTTCCAGATCTGTCTCCAGGCTTCCTGGGGGCTGCATGCGTTGATAAAGGGCGAAGGCATCTTCTTCGGGAAGTGTTTCGCGTGATGCCATGAAGTAAGGAGAGTCAGACGGGATATACTTCAGCATGGGGGCTGCGATATCTTTCTGGGCTTCCTGTTGTGCGGTAGATGCTGTTGGCTCTTTATCATCGCTGCAGCCGCTGAGCATGCCAGCGCTGAACAAGGCGAGAGTAATAGCCAGGGAAAGTTTAGTTTTCATCTGGTGTCAGTCCTGTGACGAGAGTTGGTTTTAAATTGATCATTTTGAGCAGAGAGCCCAGGAACTGATAATCATACACCAGTGATGGTAAATGAGCTTCCCCCTGAGTGAAAAAACAGATGTTTAATACGTGCCTGATTCATTTTCGGCATCTGCTGCTAAAGAATGCTATAACAACATAAATACTGAAGGAGGGAGTATATGAAAGAGGCGTTACTGGATCTTGTTGCTCGTATGCCCAAGGCGGAGCTGCATCTGCATATCGAGGGTAGTCTGGAGCCAGAGTTGCTGTTCAAATTGGCAGAACGTAATGGCGTGAAACTGAGCTATCCCGATGTTGAAAGCCTGCATAAGGCTTATCAGTTCAATAATCTGCAGGAGTTTCTGGATCTTTACTATCAGGGGATGTCGGTGTTGATCACCGAGCAGGATTTCTATGATCTGACGATGGCGTATCTGCAGCGGGTGCATCGGGATAATGTGGTGCACGTCGAAATTTTCTTTGATCCTCAGGGGCATCTGGAGCGGGGTGTCTCCTTCGAGACTCAGTTCAATGGTATTCACAAGGCGCTGTTGGATGGCGAGCGCGATCTTGGGATCAGCTTCCGTTTGATCATGTCGTTTCTGCGCCACCTGTCGGAAGAGAGTGCCTTTGAAACACTGGCACAGGCGGAGCCATATCTGGAATACATTGAGGGTGTGGGGCTGGACTCTTCCGAAAAGGGCCATCCGCCTGAAAAGTTTGCGCGAGTCTTTGCACGCTGCCGTGAGCTGGGGTTGAAGATCACCGCACATGCGGGTGAGGAGGGGCCGCCGGAGTATGTGTGGCAGGCGCTGGATCTGATCGGGGTGGATCGCATCGACCATGGCAACCGCTCGCTGGAGGATGAGTCACTGGTGGATGAGATCCGCACGCGTGGTCTGACGCTGACGGTATGCCCACTGTCGAATCTTAAGCTCTGTGTGGTTCAGGATATGTCACAGCATCCTATTCTGACCATGCTGGAAAAAGGTCTGCAGGCCACGGTGAACTCAGACGATCCCGCGTATTTTGGCGGTTATATCGGTGATAACTATCGTGTCCTGGTCGAGCATCTGCCCATTACCCGTGAGCATCTGCAGGATCTGGCGCGCAATGCGTTTACTGGCAGTTGGTTAACGACAGCGGAAAAGCAGCGCCATCTGGTGGAGCTGAATAGAGCTTTCAGGCAGCGGTGATGATATTCTTTTGCATCATAAGCTAATAACTTAAACTGCAAATTCAAAAGGGTGTTGTAGAGCGATGCGCGACTGGGTCAATAATGCGATACGAGAGATAGATGCTGATTTTCAACGTTCGGCAGATACCCATCTGATTAAACTGGTCTTGCCGGAGCTGAAGGGGATCGATATCTATCTCAAGGATGAGAGCACGCATCCGACCGGCAGCCTCAAGCATCGTCTGGCCCGCTCGCTGTTTCTATATGGTTTGTGTAACGGCAAGATCCGTGAGGGTGCACCGGTTATTGAAGCATCATCTGGCTCAACGGCTGTATCGGAAGCCTATTTCGCCCGCCTGCTGGGGCTGCCGTTTATTGCCGTGATGCCTGCCTCGACCGCCTGCAAAAAGATCGAGCAGGTGGAGTTTTATGGTGGTCGCTGTCACTTTGTGGATCAGAGCAGTCAGATTTACGGAGAATCTGAGCGGTTGGCGAGTGAGCTCGATGGCCATTACATGGATCAGTTCACCTATGCCGAGCGTGCCACTGACTGGCGTGGCAACAATAATATTGCCGACAGTATCTTCTCGCAGATGGCGCAGGAGCGTTTTCCGATCCCGCGTTATCTGGTGATGAGTGCCGGCACCGGAGGCACTTCGGCCACGCTGGGGCGCTATATCCGCTATCGTCGTTTTGAGACTGAGTTGGTGGTGGTTGATCCTGAAAACTCAGTGTTCTTTGATGCCTATCAGCAGAAGGATCTGACCCTGACTTCCAGCAACGGTAGCCGTATCGAGGGGATAGGGCGGCCACGAGTTGAACCCTCCTTTGTACCCTCGGTGATTGATCGCATGATCAAAGTGCCAGATGCCGCATCACTGGCGACCATGCGCTGGTTGGAGCTGGGGATTGGGCGTCAGGCCGGTGCCTCCACGGGGACGAATCTCTGGGGAGCTTTGCAACTGGCGCAGGAGATGCTTGAGCGAGGCGAGCAGGGTTCTATCGTCACGGTATTGTGCGACAAGGGCGAGCGCTATCTGGATACCTATTACAATGATGAGTGGGTCAGCCGCCAGATTGGCGATCTGACCCCCTGGATGTCGGAGCTGCCGGGTTTTTAACCCAGCAGCGGCCACGCAGATAGTTTTCTGGATCAGCTATTGGGCTGATCCAGATAGGTGGTATCCCCCAGGCCGCTGCGCAGCCATTCCATGAACGAGTCATGCTCTTCAAGCGTGACATCGGCACAGGCCACTTGGCGCTCCAACTGCATCATCAGCGTTTGCGGATCGAAATTGACGTACTGCAGCACTTTGCTGACGGTATCACCACGCTGCGAGTAACTGACCTCGGCTTTGCCCTCCACATTGAAGATGATATTAGCCGAATCGGTATCACCGAACAGGTTATGCAGATCGCCCAGTATCTCCTGGTAGGCACCTACCAGGAAGAAGCCCAGAAGCGAGTTATCGACCTCCATCGGTGGGTAAGGCAGTGTGGTCTCTATCCCTTCGCCATCTACGTAATGGTCGATACGGCCGTCGGAATCGCAGGTGATATCACGGATCACGCCACGACGAGTGGGCTCCTGATCCAGATCGTGCAGCGGGATGATCGGGAAAATCTGCTTGATCCCCCAGATATCCGGCAGCGACTGGAAGAGAGAGAAGTTGGCGAACAGCTTGTCGGCCATCTGCTCGTTCAGCTCGTCGATAATCACACGCTGCGGGCGCTTGGCCGGATTCAGGCTGTGCAGCAGATGGAAGGCGGTGGCACGCATCACCTGTTCACACTGGGCACGTTCCGACAGGCTCAGACTGCCATGGGTGAAGCCCTGATTGATATCCTGAGTGAACGCGACCAGGTCGTGATACACCTCATACAGGCTGCGCTCACGTATCAGTGCATCCTGATAGTTCTGCCAGATGTTCTGCATCAGCACTGAGCTGTTATCATCCGGTGGATCCAGATGATGAACCTTCTGGCTTTCGATCCCGATCACATTGGTCATCAGCACCGCATGGTGCGCGGTGACGGCGCGACCCGATTCGCTGAATACATCGGGATGCGGCAGATCATATTCCAGCGCAATATCGTGAAAGGCATGCACCACGCGCTTCGCGTACTCGTCAATGGAGTAGTTCATTGAGCAAATGTTGCGCGACGCCGTACCTTCGTAATCAACCCCCAGACCGCCACCAACATCGACCACTTTGATTGGAATACCCAGCATCGACAGTTCCGCATAAAAGCGCGCGGCTTCACGCAGGCCAACCTGAATATCCTGAATATTGGCGATCTGGCTGCCCAGATGAAAGTGCAGCAGTTGGAAAGCCTTGATCTGGTCGCGTGACTTGAGTATTTCGATGGTGTGCAGTATCTCGCTGGCCGACAGACCAAACTTGGATTTGTAGCCGCCCGTATCCTGCCAGTTGCCCTTGCCGACCGTGGACAGACGTGCCCGCACACCGATACGTGGCTCAACACCCAGCTCATCGGCAATTTTCAGCACGTCGTGCAGTTCGCTGGATTTTTCCAGCACGATATAAACCTTATGGCCGAGGCGCTCGCCGATCAAAGCCAGGCGGATATAGTCTCGATCCTTGTAACCGTTGCAGACGATGGTGGATTTGCCGGGCTCGGCTACTGCGAGTACAGCCAACAGTTCCGGTTTGCTGCCAGCTTCCAGACCGACATGACCATCCAGAACTTTTTTCTGCCCCTCGACGATGCCTTCCACCACATGACGCTGCTGGTTGACTTTGATCGGGTAGATCGGGGTAAACCGCCCGTTATAGCTCTGCTGCTCGATCGCACGCTGAAAGCTGCCTACCAGGCTGGCTACCCGATGATGAAGTATATGCGGGAAGCGAATCAGAACCGGTAGTTCCAGTTCTTTATCCTGAATCAGTTGCAGGATTTCAGGAAAGCTCACCTGAGCGGTGCTTTCCGAATCTCTGACCACTACATCGCCGTCCTCGGCAATACTGAAATAGCCTGCTCCCCAGCGGTCGACGTTGTAAAGGGTGATGCTGTCTTTTGCTGTCCAGTCGGCCACGTACCCTTCTCCTGACATTCAGTTGATCTGATGGTTATTCTGATGATGGTTGTCAGCACAGCCACATCCTGTCTTACAGTATGACATATTGCAGTGACAGTATTGCAGACTGGCGAAAGAGTGCAGTGTATAGCGATGATTTCTGTGCGCAAGCGATACAGCAGGCTGCAAACTGATTTGTGATAAAATATCCCTTTTTTTTCAACAGAGGCCCTTTCTCGACATGGCATTAACCGCGCAGGATATCCCTCAGGCAACCGGGCTGGTACAGCAGTGGCTGGAGCAGGTGGTGATAGGCCTTAATCTGTGTCCATTTGCACACAAACCCTGGCGGGATGGGCAGGTTCGTATTCTGGTCAGCCTGGTGGATACGCAAGAGGAGGCGCTGGCCCTGATGGTTAGTGAGCTGAAAGGGCTGGATGACAGCCAGCCTGAAGCGCTGGAAACGACGATTCTGGCTTTTCCGAACCTTTGGCCAGACTTTCTTGATTACAATGATTTTCTGGATCTGGCCGATGCGTGCCTGGTGTCGATTGATCGTGTGGATCGGTATCAGATTGCCAGTTTTCACCCGCACTATCAGTTTGGCGGCACCCTGCCTGAGGATGCCGAAAATCTGACAAACCGTGCGCCTTACCCACTACTTCATCTGTTGCGTGAGGCAAGTGTCGCCGCAGCAATAGAGCGCCATCCTGATGCTGACGGCATACCTGATCGCAATATCCGGCGTGTCTGTGAGTTGAGTGAGAGGGAGCGACGAGCGCTCTTTCCCTGGATCTCTTAATAGGAAGCTCATTGAAGAGAAGTCAGGCCTGCTTTTCTTTTGTCACGACCACATCCGATGCCGACAGGCCATGTTTCTTCAGCAGTTTGTAGAGGTCGGTTCGGTTACGACCGGCCAGCTCAGCAGCGCGGGTGACCTGTCCATCGGTCATCTGCAAAACGCGGATCAGATAGCGCCGTTCGAACTGATCGCGGGCATCGCTGAGTGTCGGCCAGATGCTGCGATCTTCCAGCAGCGCCTGCTCAACCAAGGCTGAGTGGATCACGGGTGACTGAGTCAGAGCCGCGCACTGTTCGACAACGTTGACCAGTTGTCGAACGTTACCGGGCCAGGCTGCGGTGACCAGCAGTTGCATCGCATCATCCGAGAAGCGGGTCACATCTATCTGATAGCGCTCGGCACTTTGCTGCAATACATAGCGCACCAGCAGCGGGATATCTTCGGCTCGCTCGCGCAGACTCGGCAGGTTCAGATTGACGACATTGAGGCGGTAGTAGAGATCCTCGCGGAAACTGCCGTCAGCCATGGCATCTGGCAGATGGCGATGGGTGGCAGACAGTACCCGCACATCCACCGCAACACTGCGGCTGCTGCCCACAGAGCGTACCTGACGCTCCTGTAATACACGCAGCAGTTTAACCTGCAGTGATTGCGGCATATCGCCTATCTCATCCAGAAACAGCGTGCCGCCATCGGCCGCGCGGAACAACCCCTGATATTCGCTGACGGCGCCGGTGAATGCTCCCTTAGCGTGCCCGAACAGTTCTGACTCCAGCAGATGCTCCGGCAGGGCCCCGCAGTTGATCGCAACAAAAGGCTTGTCTGCACGAGGGCTGGCATTATGTATGGCACGAGCCAGCAGCTCCTTACCGGTACCGCTGGCTCCACTGATCAGTACGCTGACATCGCGTTGGGCGATGCGATAAGTCTGCTCAAGTAGATCCTCCATGATCCGGCTGCGTGAGATGATCTCTTTGCGCCACTCACCCTGTTGCGGCACATGGGCCTGCTGAATCGCATCATGCAGGGTTCGGCGCAGATCATCATGATTCAGTGGTTTGGTCAAAAAACCCACCACGCCGCGCTGAGTGGCCATCACTGCTTCAGGAATGGAGCCGTGGGCGGTCATGATGATGACCGGCAATCCCGGATGTCGGCGTGAGATCTCATCAAACAGGCTCAGACCATCCTGGCCCGGCATCCTCAGATCGCTCAGAACGGCTGAAAAAGAGTCTGTACTCAGCAGGTTCAGAGCCGCCTGGGCGCCGTCTGCAGTACGTACCTGGTAGCCTTCGCTTTCCAGTCGTAAGGTCAACAGGCGTAACAGGCTGGGATCATCATCTACCAGCAGTATTGGGTGAATCTCACTACTGGCCATCACGGGACTCCTCTGCTGATGAGGCATTGAGTTTGGACTCTATTTCAGTCAGGGCCTCTATCTGGGTTTTCTTTTCTGAGATCTCTTTCTCCAGCTGGCTGATCGTCTGCTGATGTTGGGTATTCATACGAGTCAGAGTGTGGACCGCTTGTTCAGTTTCCAGCAATTGCTGTTGATGTCTGAGTAGCCACCTGAAGTACTCGGCCAGCTCCGGCGGTAATGTGCTGGCCATCTCCATCAATACCCACTGATTCTGTTGCCTGATCTGGTGAGGGCTGTCCGGGTGGCTTTGCAACAGCGCAGTCTGGGCTCTGCCAAGCTCGGTATCCGGCAGTTCGCTCAACAGTTTCTGACGTGCGTCATCACTCATCTGCAGGCTCATATGTGCGAAGTTCTGCCATGCCAGAAGGTTGCAGGGGGAGTTGCTCAGCGATAGACCTTCCTCCGGCATGGCACAGAAAACCCGGCCACTCCAGGGCAGGGTGATTGAATTTGAGTCGCTGCCATGTTCGGTTGTCTGCAGTGTTGATGCACAGCCATTGAGCAGCAGTGTTAACAGTGCCAACGGGAAAAACTTGTGTTGAGTGATCATCTTTTATCCATATCAGTCAGTTGCGGCAGTTTTATCTGCACGCAGACATCGGCGTTATCATGTTTGACGATGGCGGCCTGCCCTTGAAGCAAGCGGGCACAATCCGCCACGATCGACAAGCCCAAACCAGAGCCTTGCACCCTATCCGCACGGAGCAACTCGCCACGCTGGAAAGGCTCAAACATCAGCGCTTCCTGCCCTTCCGGTATAGATGGACCGGTATTGGCAACCTCCAGCACTATGTAAGATTTGCTTTTATGTAGGCGGACCCAGATCTGTCCGTTTTCGGCGCCATAGGCCTGAGCATTATTAAGCAGATTATCCAGTATGCGACAGAAGAGTCGAGTATCGGTATGTAGCTTCGCGACGGAGCAGTCCAGATGTACCTTTAGCCCGCGCTGTTGCAGTGCCAGGCTATGTTCTGCCAGCGCCTGCTCCAACAAGGGTTTCGCTTCTACAGTACTGAGCTCAGGGCTGGCCTGTTGCAATAGACGATTATAGTCGAGTAATTGCTCTGTCAACTGATGTAGCCGTTCAGCGCTGCCGTTGAGCAGGTGAACTATCTCCATCTGACGGTCATTCATTGGGCCGGCAAGCTGTTCAGCCAGCAAAGAGCAGCCTTCGCGAATACTGGCCAGTGGTGTTTTCAACTCATGCGAGGCATGTCTCAGCAACACGACACGCAGGGATTCAAGCTGCTGCAGGCGCCCGGATAACCAATGCAGGCGATGACCCAGATCATTCAGCTCTCGGGGACCACCTATCTGCTCAGGCGAAAGGGTGTCCTTTTGTTGGCCGATGGCACGAATCATTCTGTCCAGACGCTTAACAGGAGCGGCTACCTGGCCGCTGGCCCAGATCAACAGTACCAGGGTCAACAGCACCAGCAGGACTGTCTGAATTGCCAGATGTTGCTCTTGGAGGGACGCACGGGCCTGCTGCTGTTCCAGGCGCTTATCCAGCTCAAGTCCAATGGTGGTTGACAGACGAGACTGGTGTTCCCATATTTCGCTGAAAAGCGTGTCCAGACGCTCGCTGGATGCTTCATGAAAGGTTTCAGACAGCGAGTCAATAAGTGAGGATTGGGTGTCGCATAACTCAGTCGTGTCCTGTTCTGGAAGGTCGGCGCAAGCGCGGCCAAGTGATTCGAGATAATTGACGATATGTCCCTGAGCCAATGACTTGAGCGAATCTGTTTTGAGGATCTCGTATTGCCTGACCGCTCGTTCAATATCGGTAATGCGGTTTTTCAGATTTTCGGCGCGGCGTACAGTTGCTACAGCATTCTGTGCCTCTGTTAATGCCAACTGATTGAGTTCATTCAATGACTTGCTGCCCTGCCAAAGCAGAACCGCCAGTGGTACGAGGGCGAGGGCAAAACCAAACAACATTAATTGTCGAAGGGAAGCGGGTTTAAACAGTTCTTTAACAGGTACCAAACCAGACACTAATGATTACTCATTTCAGGTTTTGAATCAGGCTACTCACTGGCTATTGCACCTGAGGGGATGAATACGATGTGAGTAGCCTGGTGAGCTCAGCGTGCCAGGTAAATTGTAAACTCTTCCAGGGTGATGGCGCCATCACCGTCTGCATCGATTTCGTCGAAACGAGTCATGAGTTCATCATCAGCCTGAGCTTCATCCAGTGAGATCACACTATCTTCATTAGCGTCCAGTGCCGAAAAGGCACCCTGTACATCAGCATCAACGCCTGCTCCATGTTCGCTTGCAAAGGCAGTCATGGACAACAGCAAAAGTGATGCGGCAATCAGTGATTTATTCATATCAATTTATTCCTTTTGTTTGATAAGCATTAAGGCGTGTTCTGAGTGGTAGTGAATGTGTCGCCTTGATATGGATAGAGCAGGATGCGTGCCATAATATTAAAACTTCATTAAAAACAGATGGTTATTTTAAAAGTGGGTGTGGGAGCAGGACGGTTCTGTCACTTGAGTGTCGCGAAGAAGCGACATCGCTGTGATTGTTTTAAAAAAGTCATTTAAAAACAGCATCTTATAATGTCTCTTTTTGGAGACATATATTGATTGGAAGAGGGTGTGTAGTAACGCTGCTGTGTGAGGGTGGATGAGCAGAAAAGGTCGTTGAAAGAATAAAAAAAGGGCTGGAATTGATGTACTGAGAACATCGCTTCCAGCCCAAAAGCTTGAGAACAAGAGAAGAACGAGGCAAAACTCAAGCGACACGGCGACGCACCATGTTAGGTTGGAGAGTTCAGCCCGCGTGCCATTCGAGCTGAACTCTCCATAAAGAGTTACATAAAGAGTCTGGGTTTCTCACTCGGAGCTGACGGTATGGTACCGTCGGAATTAACCTCTATCAGATAGTCGGTAAGTTCCTGCTGAAGAGGCTCATCCTGATCTTTTGCATTTGCCTGACTGCTCAGTTCCATTTTTGCATAGGCAATATGGCAGTCGGTCTCATGATCACTCGCCAGGATGCCGGTGCTTGCACTGAACGCTGCGATTGATGTCAGCAGCAGAGTAGTGTTAAGCAGAGACTTCTTCATGACTCATACTCCGTTTTGTTTATGGGTTGTTGCTATCCGGCAATCTATAAACTGCCGATGTCTGCAGTCATGCCTGTAGCATTGCATATGTCGTGCCAAATTATTAAAAATCATTTTAAAACAGTTGCTTATGTTGTTTTACGAGGAGCGTGTCCTACCCGATCTGTTTTTATGTGTCGCCATTAAGAGACATCAATAGAGTGTTTTATATAAAATATATATAAATCAATAATTTAATGTGTATCAATTTGGCGACACTAAGAAAATACCTGTTATGTTTGAGTTTATGGCCCGCTTAAACTGACAAACCGAAAGGCATATCAATATCGCCAATCAGGGTTGAAGCGACAGTGGAGTTAAGGGAAAGCCAGGTGTCATATAGCCGATTGTTGAGTCGTTTGTGCCGCTCAAGCAAAGCCAGCAGAATATTGCCAAGATCGACTTCAGAGAATGCCAACTGCATGTGTGAATTGACTTTGGCTGCCGAGGAACTGTAGCTGAGCGTGAGGGCAGCAATGATTGCAATCACGAGAAAGGTGACAATCAGGGATTTTTTCATGTTTCGTACTCCATCGTGTTGTAGACATGTCTGCTCCATGATTTTCGACATGGTTGGAAGCAAACATTCACGCAGATAGAGCACCAATCGTGCCAGTATTAAAAATATGTTTTATATCAAATATTTAATTGATTGGTTAGTTGTTTTTAAGCGACATTAACGGAATATCTGTCGCGATCTGGCGTCGTTTTTATAGCCAGCCATAAATAACATAACAAAATCAGTTGTTTAAGCTGTTTCAACATGGAGACAAGGAGGGGAAACGGGGCAGATATAGGTGTGAGGGGCAAAAAGAGAGTCAACTGCCCGTCATGCTGCGCGGGGAGTTGGCTCTCAAGGGCCAGGGTCTGCAGGAGGAATCGCGGACCTGGCCAAGCGACGAACACGAGTTGTTACAACACCTTAAGTTACAATACCTTAAGTTACAATGCCTTGAATCGCTCTTCGGCCAGCTTGTTCGCTATGGCGCCAGTGGGGATGTTGCTCAGGGCACTGCGGTAGAAAATCTCACTCAGAGTGTCGCCGATCGACTCGATATGAGCACGTACTTTTGCCGCATCATATCCAGTGCGTTCATAGAAGATATCGATGATACCGCCTGCATTGATTGCATAGTCGGGAGCATAGAGAATGCCGCGCTCCATCAACTGGGCATCGTGTCGCTCGGCTTCCAGCTGATTATTGGCGGCACCGGCGATCACTTTTGCTTTTAGAGTCGGGATGCTGTGATCGTTCAGAATTGCGCCCATTGCGCAGGGGGCCAGTACATCGACATCAAGATCCAGGATCTTTTCGGCTGATATGGCTGTTGCACCCAGTTCTTTAACGGCGCGAGCCACCTGATCTTCATGAATATCACTGACATAAAGCTCCGCACCGGCAGCATGCAGATGCTGAGCCAGTCGATAGCCAACGTTGCCAACGCCCTGTACAGCGACTTTCAGACCGTTCAGATCATCACGATCCAGGCGATGCTTCACGGCAGCTTTCAGGCCGACAAAAGTGCCATAGGCGGTTGCAGGTGATGGATCACCGTTATTCAGCTTGCCATCGATCCCGATCTGCTCAGTCACGCCACCGATATGGCTGGTATGACGACCCATGACCTTCAGGTCTGGCACGCTGGTGCCTGAATCTTCGGCCGCAATGTAGCGACCGCCAAGGCTTTCCAGATACTGGCCCATTTTTTCCAGCAGGGCCTCGCTTTTATGCTCACGCGGATTGCCGATAATGACGGATTTACCGCCGCCAAGGTCCAGATTAGCCAGTGCAGATTTATAGGTCATGCCACGCGACAGGCGCAGTACATCGCGCAGTGCTTCCTCGTCGCTGGCATAGGGCCACATACGGCAGCCGCCAAGGGCTGGGCCTCGATTGGAGTTGTGTACGGCAATAATTGCCTTGAGCCCTGTGTCCGGGTCGCTGAAAAAGCAGACCTGCTCGTGTTGGTCAAATTCTGGGTGGCTGAAAACGATAGAAGAGGGCGCGGGGGCGTGGTTCATGGTAAACACCTTATGTGTTACTGGATCTCAGCAACAGCCTGTTTTTGTTTTTTTAGTGCCGGTCGGGTTGGGACCGGCTATCAGGTTTGCGGTCCTTGTGAGACCGCGGTGCAGACCTTATGAAATTGTCGCGAATGCGTCAACCGTTTTTTGCAGATTAAGCCGACACACGTGGATCAGTTGCGGCCAGAATAGCTTTGTCTGCATGGCGATCATAGAAGGCTTTCAGGCTTGGGAGGGTGGAGTAGTCATGCAGCTCACGGAACAGTGTCCAGTCGATCAGGCAGTAGAGGCTGATGGCGGCAAAATTCCAGTTATCCAGGTGGCCGGACTGCGCTTGTAGATCCAACTCTTTGAGTGAGGTGGTGATACGTTCACGTTGCAGGTTGAAGAAAAGAGCATCCTGGGATGTGTCAACGCCTGAGCGTGTGAGCAGAAACATCTCTACAAACGAGTCATTTGCTGCGTTCACCAGGGTGACCAGGTTTTCATCTGCAACCGTGCAGGTCTCTTTCTGCAGCTTGCTGTTCAAATAGCTGAAAATAACACGTGAATCGAAAACAGGTTGCGCGTCATCCAGCAGCATGGGTATTTTGAGTGCCGGATTGATGGTCAGCAAGACTTCACGTCCTTCGGGCGAATAGATATTGATATCGATAAATTCGTGATCAATATCTTCCATCCATACTCTCAGGCGACGAACATAGGGAGAAGTTGTGGAGCCATAGAGCTTCATGGGGTTATCCTTGGTAAAAGTAGAAGGTAATCAGCAAAGGATATAATCAGCAAAGGATAGAAGCAAAAAAGGCAGACTGAGGGTTACTCAGTCTGCCTTTCGATACGCGTATCAGCTATCAGCTATCAGCGTGCGCGTGCTGTCGCAGGTGCACCGGCTTTAGAAGTCGGTGGTCTGCGACGGGCTTTGGCGGGGCCGCTACGATCAGCACCACGGTCCTTGACGTCATCCTGCCAAGGGCGGATGTTCAGTGCCTGGCCGCAGATGCGAGCGCGCTTCAGTACCTGCATGGAGTCAGGTGACATGCTGCTTGGCAGATCGACAGTGCTGTAGGTTTCGTTGATGTCGATACGGCCGATGTGCTGGCTGTCAACGCTGGCTTCATTGGCAATCGCGCCAACGATGTTGCCTGGCTTCACGCCATGCTGGTAACCAACGCCCAACCAGAAACGCTGCATGCCGGCAGCTGGTGCATCTGAACGACCGCCTGCTGGGCGACGTTTGCCACGCTCTGCACCCTCTTCACGAGGTCTACGCTCACGCGCAGTGGCAGGTGCAGGTTCCTTTTCATTCAGGAACAGCGGCTTGTCTTTGTGCATCATTTTCAGAATGGCTGCAGCAACCTGAACAGGTGACAGCTCCTGCTCTCCGACCAGTGATTCGATCAGTGGCAGGTACTGCTCCAGATCAGATGCTTCAGCAGCAATACTGATCTGTTTTTTCAGGCGATCGACACGCAGTTCGTTGAGCTGCTTGGCTGTTGGCAGAATCAGCTGTTCGATCGGTGAGCGAGTGGTGCGCTCAATCTGCTGAAGCAGACGCTGTTCGCGTGGTGCGGCAAACAGAATGGCATCGCCATCACGACCGGCACGACCGGTACGACCGATACGGTGAATATAGGATTCGGCATCGTAAGGGATGTCATAGTTGATAACGTGAGTGATGCGTTCGACATCAAGGCCACGTGCAACAACATCAGTTGCGATTACAATATCCAGCTCACCACTTTTGAGCTTTTCTACCACGCGCTCACGCTGAGCCTGGGCGATATCGCCATGCAGGGCTGCAGCAGGGAAGCCCGCTTTAGTCAGCTGTTCTGCCAGTTCTTCAGTCGCATTTTTGGTGCGAACGAAGACCAGTGCACCTTCGTGCTCCTGGAGTTCCAGCAGACGGGTCATTGCAGTCAGCTTGGTCATGCCGCGAACGGTCCAGACGCGCTGGCGAATGGTGCTGGCGGTGGCTGTTTTGCTCTCGATCTTGATGACAGCAGGTTCAGTCAGATAGTTGTCTGCAATGCGACGGATTACCGGAGGCATGGTCGCAGAGAAGAGGGCGATCTGGCGCTGAGCAGGTGTGTGCTGCAGGATCCACTCGACATCGTCGATGAAGCCCATGCGCAACATCTCATCGGCTTCGTCCAGTACCAGCGTCTGTAGACGATCCAGTGCCAGTGTGCCACGACGGATGTGATCCATGACGCGACCTGGTGTGCCGATAACAACGTGTGCACCACGGCGCAAGCCGCGCAGCTGCTCGTCATAACCCTGTCCACCATAGATGGAAAGAATACGAATGCCTGTCAGATGCTTGGAGTATTTTTCGCAAGCCGTGGAGACCTGAAGCGCCAGTTCACGCGTTGGTGCCAGAATCAGCAACTGCGGATGAGTTTTGCTCGGATCAAGACGCTGCAACAAAGGCAGTGCGAATGCGGCTGTTTTACCCGTACCCGTTTGAGCCTGGCCCAGAAGATCACGTCCTTCGAGAAGTGGTGGAATCGCGCCTAGCTGTATTGGGGAGGGAGTTTCGTATCCGACGTCGTTCAGAGCTTCGAGAATAGGAGCAGAGAGCCCCAGATCACTAAATTTAGCGGGGGTGTTTTCAATAATTGACATGCTGTGAATGCTTACCTGATGAATTGAGGACTTTGTGAGAGAGAAGTCACTCAGTTACGCTAAGAGGCATGGCTGCACTCACAGCAGCATCGCCCCAACAAAAGAGGTGCGTATTATATATATCTGTTGGGGGTTTGTCCAGAGCTGTAACCGGAAGAGTTGAACGGCGGATCAACTTATCGGGAAACGTTGCGGGTAATCGGTGATCACGCCATCGACTCCCTGCTGCCACAGCAGCGCACCTTGATCCGGGTCATTGCAGGTATAGCTGTAGAGCTCAAAGCCTGCATCTTTCACCATCATGAACTCTTTGGCGCTGACTTGTTGCCAGTCAAAATTGAGACTGCGTGCACGAATCATATCCAGTCGCTGCTGCCAGTCATCAGGCAGCGCTTCAACCAGGTATCCAAGTGGCGTTTTTTTCTCTGTGCGGTACCAGGCCTGCAGCGTGTCGTGCTCAAAACTGCTGATCAGTAGTTTGTCAGCAGGGAGGGGATTGTTTGTCAGGCAGGCTTGCACGATACGAGTGATCTTGTCAGGATCGACCGAGTGCGTCTTGATCTCAAGATTGAGTCCCAGGCCCAGGTGGTTGATCAATGTGAGGGCATCATTCAGCAACGGCAGGGGCTCACCCGCGAATTCTTCGGAGAACCAGCTTCCGGCATCGATGCCTTTCAGATCCTGCCTTCTCAGCTCTATCACAAGCCCTTCTGAGCTGGAGCAGCGTTCAAGATCGGCATCGTGAATCAAAACAGGTGTGTCATCACCCAGCAGAGTAACATCCAGTTCGACCCATTTAACGCCCATTTCGGCCGCCAGACGAATGCCGGCAAGAGTGTTTTCAGGTGCAAGGCTGGCCACACCACGGTGGCCGATAAGACGGCTTGTCAGCATAGGGTCCTTCTTGTGTGATCGGTGTCAGGGTATTTGAAGTCCGCGTTGAACAAACGGAAGTTGCAGCATGCGCTCCATCCAGGCCTGAACATGAGGAAAATCGTTCAGGTTGATCTGTTGCCATTCGAAACGGTTGGCCCAGGGAAAAATCGCAAAGTCGGCAATGCTGAGATCATCTACGACAAATTGTTTTCCTGCAAGCTGTTTGTCGAGAACGCCCCAGAGTCGTCGGGTCTCAGTGTTATAGCGCTCAATCGCATAGGGTACCTGCTCCGACGCAAATCGATTGAAATGATGCGCCTGTCCCAGAAAAGGGCCAAAGCCACCCATCTGCCACATGAGCCATTGCAGCACCTCAAGTCGTTTGCGCTTGTTGGTGGGAAGAAATTCCCCTGTCTTTTCGGCCAGATAGATCAGAATGGCACCGCTTTCAAACAGTGTGACTGGTTCGCCGTCAAAACCATCATGATCCACAATAGCCGGAATCTTGTTGTTGGGGCTGATGCGCAGAAAGTCAGGCGTAAACTGTTCGTCGTTCAGGATGTTGATTGGATGAACCGAGTAGTGAAGACGGCAGGCCTCCAGCATGATTGATGCTTTGTAGCCGTTTGGTGTTCCCCAGGTGTAGAGATCTATCACGGTAATATCCTGTATGGTTTTATTGAGAGCGGGCGAAGTGGTTATACACGCCAACCAGTTCCTCTTCTTTGAAGTTGATGATGACTAACTCCTGGCCGGGCTTTATCAGATGAGGGTTCTGGCCGATCAGTCCCTGATGAAAATTATAGACAACCGACTCCAGTACCTTTTGATGCAGGAACAGGCCCAGATAGGAGCTGCTCATATCTTCCTGTAAGCGATCGGCATCCTCAGGAATCTGTGCGCTCAAAAATTGTGACACTTCGCTGATCTGTATCCCTTCGGCAAAGGTTTCGATCAACCCCTGACGCAGGATGCCCCAGATGCCAAAACGATCAGCGTCGGTGACTGAGTGTATATAGTAATAGGAGGTTGCTGCCTGATCGGGATCCGGGAACAATTCCTGTAATCGGATCTGCCCACCTGCTGACAGATTGGTGGCCGGAATGCTCAGGCTGCCGCTGCCACCGGGGTTGATCCGGCCGGAGTCTGGAGCCAGGTTGAGCATCTCATTTACAACAGAGGTCAGTTGGCCGTTGTTGCTTGTGCTCGCTGTCGATTCGGATGTATCAGGCACTACCAGTGTTCCTGAACGACTCTCAGATCCGGGTGGAATCGGTTGTTCGACGATCAGTTGATTGGGTTGGTTGGAAAGAGTGGGTTGTTGTGTTGATGTTTGAGCATTCTGTACCTGCACAGATGATGTCAGTTCAACGGCAAAACTGGCAGCGGGTGTCGAATCTTCCTGCAGGACTTCGGAGCTTGCCGTATCAACTCGCCTTGGTGGCAGTGTCAGCATCTGGTCGCCGCGGACAAAATGGTTGGCCTCTCTGACATCTATTGGTTGATCAGATTGCTGTGGTGCCAGTGTGGTGATGTGGGCGATGGCTTCGGCACGCTCTTCGGGGGAGATCTCGTTGGGCTCTGTGCTGGCCTCAGGTATGGTGACGACCTGTCCGGACACTGACGGCGCTGAGGCCTCATTTTGATCTGATAATGAAGGTGTGACACCCTCTGCGGTTGATCTGTCTGCTATTGGGCTGGATGCAGCTGGCGTGCTTGCCGTTGAGGAAGGATCTGATTCTGAAAATGGATCCAGAATCAGGTAGCCACCAACCAGAATCAGGATGGCAATCAGCAGGATCATCAGTCGTTGCATTGCAGCTCTCCGTTAGAGTGTGTTATCTGTTAACAATAGTTGAGTTTCACGTCAGATAAAATAGATGTGTTGAACTGTTATTGCCGAGGCGGCTGAAATAGTTAAAAAAGAGTGATAATCTGAGAAAGCTTCGGCAACTGCCTAACCTGAAAAGGTTTTCCGGTTTCATCGAGGCAGTTGATCGGCTAATCTTGGTTTATCGAGCTCTGTCTCAGTTTTGGGCCTGGGCGGGTTATGAACGGCGGGAGCCTGGTATCTATGAATTCAGCATTGAACCCGATTCCAGTGGTGGCGATCATTGTGTCGCTGCTGCTTGTCGCCGCTACCGTGATGATGTACCTCAACCACCGGTCTCTGCAGCGCCAGTTGCGACAGCAGAAGCAGTGGTTTGATCATGAGCTGGAGCGGTTGGGTAAAATAGACCCCGAAACAGGCGCAGTGAGTCGTGAATGGTTCAGGCATCTGCTCGACACTGAGTGTCGACGGGCTGTTCGTGAGCTGGCGCCTCTGACGATCATGAGGTTACATGTTGATCTGGGAAGTGAGCCTGTGAATACGTCGCTGTTGTCGCAGATCGTAGAACAGGTCAATCAGATGATCAGTCGTCCGGGGGATCAGGTAGGGCGATATGATGCCAGGAGTATCGGATTGCTGCTGCCTTCAACCAATGAGCATGCCGGTCGATTTGCCGATAGGTGTGTTCAGTTGTTGCAGGAGAAATTCGGCAATCAGGGCGTCCGCTTCACGCTTGCTGGATGGACTCTGCAACCCACTGCAGAACTCACGGCAATCAAGGCGTTGGAGAGGTTGGATGCGCTCTATGCTGACGCTATTTCGACGTCACCCGGTCAGGTTGTGTATCAGGTAGAGCAGGCCGATGCTCTGACCATGAACTACCAGCTTTAATTTATGGATATGCGTTGCGTTGATCGCATGGGCGATCATATTTGCCGTGTCGGCCATCGCGGGATTATCTGGGTGGCAGGTAATGCTGAATGGTGCGCGCTCGAAGTACAAAAAATCCTGTCTCATCTCTCTGTTTCAACTGATGCGGTACTGGTCAGTGATCGCTCCATTGCCGGATTAACACCTGTCGCTGCTCAGTCTATTCCTGAGCGGATGGGCAGTACTTCCGAGATGGTTATTTTCGATGCCCATGCCGGATTCAATCCCAATAGTTTCGGTCAGATAGTGGGTACGCTTAAGGGTGGCGGCTGGTTTCTGTTGCTGACGCCTGCATTGGATGACTGGCCCTCTTTTCCTGATCCCGAGTATGCTGCTTTGTGCAGCGCCAATTACAGCCCGGAGCAGATCTCGGGGCATTTTATCCGTTTCGTTTTGTCCGAGTTGCTGAGCATGCCAACTGAGCAGCTGTTGCGCTGGTGGCAGAATTCTGATCTATCGCCGCAGCCAGATTCTGTTATCACAGAGGCCGGTGTTCCGCAGCAGTTGGCCGAGTCTCCTTATCTGAGTCAGGATCAGTGCCGTTCTGTGGAGGGGCTGCTGGGGCTGATGAAGCGCCGTCGGTTCAGTGCTGTGCTGTCGTCGGACCGGGGTCGTGGCAAAAGCAGTGCAATCGGGTTGATGCTGGGTTTGCTGAAGACTGAAAAACCGTTAAGGGTTTGCATTACTGCCCCTTCCCGTGCGTCTGTCGACGTTATTATTGCGCAGATGAGTCGCCTGACCGATACAACCACTATCAGCTCCTCCCACTGGATATCAGGAGGCGTTGAGGTTATCTATCTGGCCCCTGATCGGCTGCAGCGTGAACTGCCTACGATGGATCTGCTGGTGGTGGATGAAGCGGCCGCCTTACCGGTGAGTCTGCTCAGTCTACTGTTGCATCATTACCCACGGCAGGTGTTTGTCACGACACTACATGGCTATGAGGGCAATGGTCGGGGGTTCGCGCTGCGCTTTCTTCAAGCGCTGGAAGACTATGCGCCAGACTGGGTTGATCTGCGCATGTCGCAACCCTTGCGCTGGGCTGCCAACGATCCACTTGAGCAGCTTGCCTATCGGGTTCTGTTACTGGATGCTGAGCCGCAGTTGATAAAGGAGGTTGCGCCTGATTCAGCGGATTTCCATGAATGGCACGCGTCAGACCTGGCGTTGCATCCAGATCTGTTGCGGAGTCTGTTTGGCTTGTTGATAGTGGCCCATTATCGCACCACACCCGGTGATCTGCGTATTTTGCTTGATAGCCCCAATATTCGTATCTTTTCTTTGCAGCATGATGATCAGGTTATTGCCACGGCATTAGTCGCTATGGAAGGAGCGTTACCGGATGATCTATGCGAGCAGGTCTGGCAGGGCAGGCGCCGGCCAAATGGCGACCTGTTGCCACAGACGCTCATCGCTCAGGAGGGCTGGCGGGAGGTCGGCGGGTGGCGTGCGTGGCGAATAATCCGCATTGCTGTTCAGCCTCAGTTGCAGCGCCATCATCTTGGATCAATACTGTTACAACAGGTGATCAAACAAGCCGGTATTGAGCAGGTGGATTACTGTGGTGCCAGCTTTGCTGCAACGCCCGAGGTGGTTGGATTCTGGCAGCGCAATGGATTTCAGCCGGTCAGGCTCGGAGATCGGCGGGATTCCGTGACGGGTACTTTCCCATTGGTGATGCTCAGGCCGTTGACTCAGGTGGTCGAGGAGTGGATCCCCCATGCCCGGCAACAATATCGGCAGAGTCTGCTGATGCGTCTACCGGCCTCGCTTCGATTGCTTGAAGCGCCTCTGGCTGTACAGCTCTTGGCAGCAGGTGTCAGCTCTGATTATGAAGCTGCAGATGAGCCGCTGGAT
Source organism: Nitrincola salilacus (assembly GCF_046271865.1). Classification (NCBI taxonomy): domain Bacteria; kingdom Pseudomonadati; phylum Pseudomonadota; class Gammaproteobacteria; order Oceanospirillales; family Oceanospirillaceae; genus Nitrincola; species Nitrincola salilacus. The sequence goes on along the minus strand of NZ_CP176580.1, from coordinate 2,810,781 downwards.
GCCACCAGTCATGAGCGTCTGCAGGGTTTTGTAAGCCATCATCGAACTGTTGAGAGCAACCTGATGGCGTTACAGAAGCTGGTCAGGGCAAGCATTCATCAATGGCATAAAGCCCGCCTGAGTGAGCAGGATCAGATACTTTTGCTGAATCGAATACTAAGACAGATGACGGCAGATGAGGTGCAGGCAGCAACAGGTTTGCAAGGTAAACGACTGCAATTACAGCGTTTGAGAGAACTGACGGGTGTGTTGATGGGTCTTATCTAAGTATTCAGCCTGGCTTCATGCTTTATCCCTTAAGCTGAACCCAGGTTATGAAAAAAGGAGATGGTCATGAAAACTTATCTGTTAGCCCTGATTATGCTCAGCATTTCGGTCAGTGTCTGGGCTTCACCACCAGGGTCGGCCTCACGAGGTCAGGCCTCTTTCATGGTGGCTCAGGCCGATCGGAGTGAGCGGGCTGATCGACATAATGCAGTTACACGCGGAAATCTGTTGCCGGCGCTGACCGACTCTCAGACTGAGAGTATCATCGGAATTGTGCTGGAAGAGGTGTTTGGCATACCGACCAGTACAACGCAGTCAAATGGCAAGCAGAAATCGTTACCACCCGGTCTGCAGAAAAAACTGGCACGTGGTGGGGAGTTGCCCCCGGGCTGGCAGAAAAAAGTGGCTCGAGGAGAGGTGCTGGATGGCCATCTCTATCGCCAGTCTCAGGTTTTATCACCGGATATTCTGCGCCGTGTCGATGGCCGCCATCAAGAGGCTGAGTTGATAGTTCTGGGCGACAGAATCCTCAGAGTGATGAAGGGAGAGGGAACCGTACTGGATGTTATCAATATTGCAGGACGTGTGCTGGATATTCAGTAATAGTATGCGAAAGGCGATTCGAAATTGCTTGTTTCCACTGTTGCTTCCACTGTTATTTTCACTCGGTGGATGCGCTGCACTGGATATCGGCAGCCGCGGCGACACGGATCTGTATCAGCGCGTGCTGGTTGTTGCCACCGACGAGGGATACCGCTTTCGAGAGTGTCATCGTTCGCAGTGGCAGACACTGTCTCAATGGCCCGGCCAGTTGGATAGTCAGTTCAAGCGGCTGGGTCTTAAAGAGGGCGAGTCTGTTTATGCTGAGTGGATTTCACGCGCTGAAGATGGTGATGCCAGTGGGGATGATGCTGAAGGGTTCAGTGTCAGGCAGCTACGACTGATCGGCGGTGATCTGAGCAGCTGTCAGCACCATCTTCGTGAGGTTCAGTTGCGTGCCTCTGGCCTGGATCCGCTCTGGACGGCAGATATTCAGGAAAATCATATTCATGTTCATGACTATGATGGTCTGAAGTTGGTTCGTTTTCCGCGCACTGCGGTGAGCCGCGATGATGGCGACTGGGTCTGGGAGAGTGAAGTGTCTCTGGATCAGGAGCGTAAGCATCGTCTGCTGTTACGTATAAGGCCGCTGGCGTGTCGTGAGGGGGATGTCTGGATCGGGCTCAGTGCCGAGATGGAGTTGGATGGGCGCTTCTTTCGCGGCTGTGCCCGAATGGGTGATCTCGACCGGTTGATCCTGCATCAGCAATATCAGTTGCCGCTTGAAACCACTACCCGTGCCATCACACTGAATCTGTCCGTTGATGGTGGGGCTGAGTGGCTGGAGGATTATCTCACCGGTCAGCCGGTTATGGTCAGCCGAGGTGGTTGGCGTTTACTGCCCGGAGGGCGTTTGCTGGTCTCGCTGGATGAGCGTGATGCGGGCCTGCGGCAGGAGGTGTTGAGTTTTCACCATGCTGGCAATGGTGTGCTGGTGTTACAGGGATATCATCCCAGCTATGGGCAGGGTGGTTTGACACTGGTGCCTGCCTCAGATCCGATACCCTGGCGAACAGGACGATTCAGAGAGTTGCCCTGAACTCTCTCTTCATTAACTCATTTCCCCAGCAGTATCTTCTTGGCCGCATTAATGCGGGTGGCCAGGTAGGTACTGCCACCTCGGTCCGGGTGAACTTTCTGGATCAGTCTGCGATGCGCCTGAATGATTTCGTCACGTGTTGCGCCTTGGGTAAGGCCCAGTATATCCAGCGCTTCATCACGGTTCATCTGGTCACTGTTTGAGCTCCCGTGCAGGTTATCTCCCTCTTCTCCGCCCGGATCATCCTGACGCCAGCTATCGCCAAAACGCTTATCCAGATAGGTCTCCAGCAGACGGGCCGAATCATTATCCTGCTGACGGCAGTAACGCAGCAGCTCAATAAAATCGGTTTCTGATAACGCATCCAGTTCTTGCCCCTGCATAGGACCTTCCAGCACGCGCCCTTGCATCTCACCGCTGTCATGATCAAGAGTCATTTCCAGAATGCTGCTGCTGACGCGTGATCGATTAGCGCTCGTGTTCCCTGAAGGCTTGGTGCGGTTGCGGTTGCGGTACCAGAGAGAAATGAAGGGCAGCAGCTTGAGCAGGACAGGAGCCATTTTCGATAAAAAAGGTAGAGAGAGGGCTACCAAAGCGCCAAGAATATGAAAACGGCCACTGATCGACAGGTAAACCAGCGCCAGTACCAGTAATACCAGAATCAGTTTGGCCAGTGCCATGGGTTTCTGTTGTGCGCTCTGGTTGCGGAACCAGATAAAGCCAGCCAGTGCGATGGCTCCTAACACGATCAATCCGAAAGGGTGCAAGTCACTCTCCTGTTCAATGCATTTTCAGTACAATTACTCTGTGGTTTCAGTGCAGCTGCTTGGTCAGACGTTTGATGTGCTGCCCTTGCCGTGCGCTGAAGTGCTCAAGCGCTTTCTTGCCACCAGAAGCATAGACAGCCACGGCTGCGAGTAGATCCTTCAGCATGGCCGGACTGTTGCTGTCAAAGGGAGCATAGGCACCACCAGATAGTTTGCTCAGCTGGCGAAACACCGCTTCGGCATGAGAGTCACCGCCTTCGTGAAATATAAAGATCGGCGTGCGCAACATTCCCAGTTCGCCAGCCTGCTGGCACAGATCATCAATTGATTCCTCGCAGCAGTCCACTATCAGGACGACAGCCGTGACAGGTTGGATCCGGGTTTCCTTCCGCGCCTGTGTCAGCACCTTGCGAATCTGAGTATGGCCGCCCAGGCAGGTGACACGATTCATCTGGTTCAGCAGTTGGCGTGTATCGGTGATCCAGTCGGCGGCATGAAACTCTCCGAAGCCGCGATAGTAGCATAACTGTATCGAAAGGCCGCCCAGTTCGCGTGTGGCCATAAACAGTTCGCTCTGCAACTGGCAGGCCTGATCCCAGGTGGCCTCTCTGCTGGCGGTGGCATCCAGAGCAAAAATCATTCGTCCTTTACTGGATGTGGTGCTCGGCAACGACTTCACCTGCTCGATGAATTGATCAATTGCCTGCTTGTCGTCTCGTTTTTGTAATGATTTATCCGGCATGAATCCTATTCCCTCCTTGATATCAATGTAGCAGTAAACAGCTACACTGTACTTATCTCAATTGTATTGACCAGATGGAGTTGGAGTAGTGCCTTTAGGAAGAGTGGACAGTGACTGAGGCCGGTATGCCGGGCGGCAAGGTGACCCGCTTGAGGTCCTCCTTGCCACTCCTGATGATGATTTTTCCTGAATTTTGATCTCTAATCTTTGAAATCAGCGAATGCGCATACCTGGCTGAGCGCCTTCATGGGGCTCAAGCAGCCAGATCTCCTGCCCACCGGGGCCTGCTGCCAGCACCATGCCTTCGGACATGCCGAATTTCATCTTGCGTGGTGCCAGATTGGCCACCATGACAGTCAGTCTGTTCTCCAGTTGCTCAGGCTTGTAGGCAGACTTGATACCGGCAAACACATTGCGTGTTTCGCTTCCGATATCCAGTGTCAGGCGCAGCAGTTTGTCTGCTCCCTCGACCGCTTCAGCCTTGACGATCCTGGCAATACGAAGATCAACCTTGGCAAAATCTGCAAATTCGATGGTGTCTGCTACCGGCTCAAACTCAGGTGCTGCTTTTTCTGCTTCGGCTTTTTGTACCTGAGGGCTCTGCAGTAGATTTTCTTTAGAGGCTTCGACGATACGCTCAATCGCTTCTGGTTCAACACGCTGCATCAGCGGCTTGAACTTGTTCATGCGATGGCCAAGCAGTGGCGTCTCGATGGCGTTCCAGTCAAAGCCATCCAGATTCAGAAACTCAGCAGCTTCTTCGGCAACTTGTGGCAGTACCGGTGCAAGATAGCTGATGATGACGCGGAACAGGTTGATGCCCATCGTGCAGCACGCCTGGACCTCGGCTTCGCGGCCTTCCTGTTTCGCCAGCACCCAGGGTTCGGCGTTGTCGATATACTGGTTGGCTTTATCGGCAACCAGCATGATTTCGCGCATCGCTCGGCCGTATTCACGCTTCTCATACGCTTCGGCAATGCTTCGGCCATGGGCAACCGCTTCATGATAGAGCGCGGGCTGAGCCAGGCTGGTGTCCAGCATGCCATCAAATTTCTTATGAATGAATCCGGCGCAGCGACTGGCGATATTCACGACCTTGTTGACCAGATCGGCGTTGACCTTGAGTCTGAAATCTTCCATGTTCAGGTCGATATCATCAATACCGGAACCCAGTTTGGAGGCAAAGTAGTAGCGCAGATATTCAGGGCGCAGATGCTCCAGATAGGTTTTTGCCATGATGAAGGTGCCACGTGACTTGGACATTTTCTGCCCGTTCACCGTCAGGAAACCGTGACAGAATACGCCGGTCGGGGTTCTGAAGCCGGCACCTTTGAGCATGGCTGGCCAGAACAGTGTATGGAAGTAGGCAATATCCTTGCCGATAAAGTGATAAAGCTCGGCATCGGATCCTGGCAGCCAGTAGCTGTCGAAGTCGATATTGTTACGCAGGCTCCAGTTTTTGAAGCTGGCCATATAGCCGATAGGTGCATCCAGCCAGACATAGAAATATTTACCCGGTGCATCCGGAATCTCAAAACCCCAGTAGGGCGCATCGCGAGAGATATCCCATTGTTGCAGTCCGGACTCAAACCACTCTTCCAGCTTGTGGATCATCTGTGTCTGAACATGCTCATTGACCCAGGTACGCAGGAAGGGCTCGAAGTCGGCCAGTTTGAAGAAGAAATGCTCGGAATCTTTCTCGATCGGTTTGGCACCGGAGATCGCGGAGTAGGCATTTTTCAGTTCGATCGGGCTGTAGGTGGCGCCGCAAGCTTCGCAGGAATCGCCATACTGGTCAGTTGCGCCGCACTTGGGGCAATCGCCCTTGATGAAGCGGTCTGGCAGGAACATGTTTTTCTCAGGATCATAGGCCTGGGTGATGGTGCGGCGGGCAATATGCCCGGCATCACGCAAGCGCTCATAGATCAGAGCAGAGAAGTGGCGATTCTCTTCCGAGTGAGTTGAATAGTAGTTGTCAAAACCTACCATGAAACCGGAAAAGTCCCGCTGGTGTTCTTCGCTGACCTGGTCTATAAGCTCTTTAGGAGTGATGTTCATCTGATCTGCTTTGAGCATGATCGGCGTGCCGTGTGCGTCATCTGCACAGACATAGGTGCACTGGTGTCCGCGCTGTTTCTGAAAGCGCACCCAGATATCGGTCTGTATATATTCGACCAGATGGCCCAGATGTATCGGGCCATTGGCGTAGGGCAGGGCGCTGGTGACAAGAATCTTACGCGTGCTGTCGGTCATTTTCCGTTTGAACTCTAATCAGGGATGTTAAATGGAGTTATTGGGCTTGATTCTACGCTGATTTTTATGCCTAATGAACCATTGTCGGTTTTTAAAACGCTTCGATCAGTTTGGTGAGAGATAACGTCTTATTTTTTATACTAGAATCTATTGGGTTTAAACATGGCGGCCGAGAGCACTGGCATATTCAGCATACTTTGCGATCTTGATTCAAACGACGAGTCATCTGATCTGATATTGCCTGCCGGAGATAAGGTCCGGGTTACCAATATCGACAATGCCTGGGCTGAAATCGAGCGTAATGACTGTCGAGTGCTGATTGTACGCTCAGATAAAGCCTTTGATAAGGCTGTCGGGTTTCTTAAAGAGGTTCGCAGGCGTTATCCGGGTTTGGCGAGAATACTTCTTTCTGGTGAGCTGAGTGCTTTGCAGGCGGGTATCGCCTCGGAAGTTGTACATAGCATATTACAACCGGATTGCGATCTGAATGATCTTCAGCAGGCGATCAAACGCGCTTTGAAGGCTGAGGAACTGATCAACGATAAGAAGCTGCGTCAGTTTATCTCGTCAGTTGGCCATCTGCCCTCATTCCCTGAGGTATTGGGTGAGCTGAATGAGGTGCTTGAATCTGAAGTGGCTGGTGTAAAAGAGGTTGCCAATATTTTGCAGAAGGATCCTGCAATGGTTGCCAAGATCATGCAGCTGGTCAGCTCTGCCTATTTCAGCGGCGGGTACAATACACCGACCACACTTAAGGAGGCCGTCAAATTACTGGGACTCAGAGCAGTCCGTGATCTGGCGTTGAGTATTCATGTATTCGAGGCATTTCCGCAGGATGATCGTTGGCGCAGCTTCTCCTTTCAACAACTGCAGAATCGATCAATAGTTGTCAGTCAGTTTGCTGCTGATATCTGCAAGAGTGCTGGTTTTAACCGCCAGATTCAGGGGCAGGCGCGGACAGCCGGTTTGTTACATGATATCGGTATGATGATTCTGGCGTTGAACAATAGGGATAATTATCACAAGGCCATGGTGCGTGCTCAGGAGTTGGGGCAGCCGATTTACGTTGTTGAAAAAATGATGATGGGCGTCACCCATCCTCAGGCGGGTGCCTATCTTCTGGATTTGTGGAGTCTGGCGCCTGAAACCATCCATGCAATTCTGTTTCATCATGTTCCGATGGCGTCGGGTGATACCGAGTTTACCCCTTTGACAGCCGTGCATGTGGCTGACTCCATGTTGCCTCCCTTATTTAATGCCATGGGCTGTAATCTTGGTGGGCGACTGTCACGTGATTACATCACCCGCATCGGTATGCTGGATAAATTATCTGAATGGGATCGCATGGCACATGAGTATGCCAGTCAGATACCCACGCACGCCTGATTGACTCTCAAGTAGTCTGGCCCTCAGACAATTAGTCAAGATCGCATCATCCTGCTAGAATCGCCAGCCCCGAAACAGATGTGACTCAGAGGCGGATAATGGCGATTCCTCAGGTTGAACCAACTCAGTATGAAACCCTGCTGCAAGCGAAGCTTGTACGTACACGTGAGACCTTTGCGGGGTTTGATCTGCCTGAGATCGAGGTGTTTGACTCGCCACGAGAGCATTATCGCATGCGTGCCGAATTCAGAGTCTGGCATGATGGTGATGATCTCGATTATGTGATGTTTGAGCCAGGCGACAATCGCAACCCGGTCAAATTGAAAAGCTGCCCGATGGTATCGCGCCGTATTCATGACATGATGTTTCAGCTGCTGGAGAGGTTGCGTCCTGATCCTGTTCTGCGCTTCAAGCTTTTTCAGATAGACTTTCTCAGTACGCTGTCAGGCGAGTTGCTGGTGACTATGCTATACCATCGACCGCTGGATGAATCCTGGGTTGAGGCTGTGCGTCCGCTTCGGGATGAGTTCAATATCGATATTGTCGGCCGTTCACGCAAGAGCAAGCATGTTCTGGATCGAGAGCATGTGATCGAAACGCTTGATATCAACGGCCGCCTCTATCGTTACAAACAGGTGGAAAACAGCTTCACCCAGCCCAATGCCGACGTGTGTCGCAAGATGATCGGCTGGGTCCTGAATGCCACACGCAATACTGGTGGCGATCTTGTTGAGTTCTATTGCGGCAATGGTAACTTCACGCTGCCACTGGCGCAGAACTTCAGACGTGTGGTAGCGACAGAGATCTCCAAAGTGTCGGTTCGTTCGGCGCAGTTCAATATTGAAGAAAACGGCATCGATAATATCGATGTCCTGCGTATGCCATCCGAAGATCTGGTTCAGGTGCTCAAGGGCGAGAAGCAGACGCGTAAAGTGGACGGCCTGGATCTGGAGAGTTGCGACTTCACAACAGTGCTGGTTGATCCGCCTCGGTCTGGGCTAGACGATGAAACCGTTCGTCAGGTGTCAGAGTATGATCATATTCTCTATATCTCGTGCAATCCGGATACCCTGCATGCCAATCTTGGCGTGATCAGCCAGACGCATCGTGTGGAAAGGTTTGCCATTTTCGATCAGTTCCCCTATACCGAACATCTTGAATGCGGTGTCTATTTGACGCGGCGCTAATCTGCAGGAGGTGACGAGTGGAGCAGGATGCAAACCAGGCAGTTCCGGCCAGATTGAAACCCCTGTGGAAACTGCCGGGATTTATTCCGTTCATACTGGTTGCCTTTATCAATGCGTTGGTGGATCTCGGTCATAAGATCGTGATCCAGAATACACTGTTCAAATCTTATGATGGCCCTGAACAGATCTGGTTGACCGCGCTGGTTAATGCCTTGATTCTGATGCCGTTCATTCTTTTTTTCTCGCCAGCCGGATACCTCTCGGATCGCTTCCCGAAGGCGCGAGTGATGCAGTTGATGGCAGCAGTTGCGATTGTGCTGGCGTTGATGATTACACTGAGTTACTACCGAGGCTGGTTTGTGACCGCCTTTGTGCTGACCTTTGTGCTGGCGATTCAGAGCGCGATTTACTCGCCAGCCAAGTATGGCTATATACGAGAAATTGCCGGTGATGATCGTTTGAGTGCCGGTAATGGCTGGTTGCAGGCTGTCACCATTGTGGCCATTTTGTCGGGAATCGTGTTTTTCTCGTTGCTGTTCGAAACATTGTTGGCTGGTATCGAGGTGGTTAACCGGCCACCAGAAGAGATCCTGCCATTGATCGCTCCACTGGGCTGGTTGCTGGTGTTTTGCACCACGGTCTCTTTCTTGCTGACATTGCGTCTGTCACGGCAGTTCATGCACTTCACCCCGTCGGCATTTGACTGGAAGGCCTACATCTCAGGTGATCTGCTGCGCAGAAATTTGCAGCGTATTATCGGCTCAAGAGTCATTCTGGCCACTGTGGTTGGTCTGTCTCTGTTCTGGTCGATCAGTCAGGTGATGGTGGCTGTTTATCCCGCCTATGTGAAAGAGCATATCGGTGAGCTGAATACTTTCATTATTCAGGGCAGTATGGCGATGTCTGGAATCGGTATCATGCTCGGTTCCATCGTGGTGGCAAGGTTGTCGGCCAAAGGAATTCGCCAGCGACTGGTACCGATCGGTGCGGTATTGATTTCACTCGGTCTGGTTTTGCTGCCGCTGTTTTCGCATCTGCTGCCATCGGCCCTGATGTTTTTCATCATCGGCTTTGGTGGTGCGCTGGTGATAGTGCCATTGAATGCATTGATGCAGTTACACGCCCCTCGTGACCAGTTGGGCACGGTGTTGGCAGGGAGTAACTTTCTGCAAAATATTGCGATGCTGTTCTTCCTGATGCTGACGGTTATCAGTGCCTGGTTGCAGATGCCATCTCTGATTCTGCTGGTGCTACTGGCCACTCTGGCGGTGCTTGGTACGCTGGCTGCGTTCTGGAAGATTCCTCTGTAAGAGAAGTCTGCGTGAATAGCCTCTTATTGAATAGCCCCTACTTTGGTAGCTTGTGAGTGACCCGAAGAATGCGGCATAATTCCCAGTAAATCAGTTGGATATTATCGGTCTGAGCTGAGTGCGGCGGCGGATATATTCATAACAGGAGCAGAGTAGATGACCGAAATGAGTAATGAGGCGATCAGTGATCTGTTGGGTAACTATCAAGACCCGGAGCTGAATTGCGCACTGGGGGATATCGGGCTGATCAAGGCGTTGGATATCAGCCCGTCTCATATTCGTGTGGTGATTCAGCTCGGTTTTGCCTGCTCCGGCTATCATCAGGCGTTGAGCAGCCAGTTGCAGTCGCTGTTGCAGGACGCTTTTTCGGGCGTCACTGCCGAGGTGGTGATAGAGCAGCATATTTCAGCCTATCCGACCGGAGGTAAGATTCCTGGACTGGCTGAGGTGCGTAATATCATTGCGGTTGCTTCCGGCAAGGGCGGCGTCGGTAAATCGACCACTGCGGTCAATCTTGCGCTGGCGCTCGCTGCCGAAGGAGCGCGTGTCGGTATTCTGGATGCGGATATCTATGGTCCGAGCCAGGGTATGATGCTGGGGATTCCTGAAGGGCAGCGCCCGGATGTGGATCAGGAAAAGTATTTTATCCCGATTACTGCGCACGGAATTCAGGCGATGTCGATGAGCTTTCTGGTTACCGACAGCACGCCGATGGTGTGGCGGGGCCCCATGGCCAGTGGTGCGCTGCAGCAGTTGCTGACTCAGACGCATTGGCACGATCTGGATTATCTGTTGATCGATATGCCGCCGGGCACAGGTGATATTCAACTGACACTGTCGCAGAAAGCACCGGTATCGGGTGCGGTGATCGTGACGACGCCTCAGGATATTGCGCTGCTCGATTGCAAAAAGGGTATCGAAATGTTCCGCAAGGTCGACATTCCGGTGCTGGGCGTGGTTGAAAACATGAGCCTGCATGTCTGCTCCAATTGTGGCCATGAAGAGGCGGTATTCGGGGCCGGCGGTGGTGAGCGTATTGCAAAGGATTACAACACCGAACTGCTGGGGCAACTGCCGCTGGAACTGGCCATCCGTGAAATGACGGATCAGGGTACGCCAACTGTCGTTGCCGCTCCGCAAAGCACGGCAGCAGGGCACTATCGTTCGATTGCGCGGCGGGTCGGTGCCAGTATTGCCAGAAACAGGCTGAACCTGGCGAACATCATTCCCAACATAGTGGTCCAGTCCGACTGATTGTTTGTGCGGTTGATTGACTGATGCATACTAAATTTACCGTCCTTTAGCTAGAAAGGGCGGTTTTTTTTATCAGAAATGATAGAATGCCCGGCTGAATTGCAAGTTGTCGATGGTGAAAAGCATTTATGGGAATCAAGTCAGATCGCTGGATCCGCCGGATGGCTCTGGAACACGGGATGATAGAGCCGTTTGAAGCGCAACAGGTGCGTCGCACAAATGATCAGCCGATCGTGTCCTACGGCACGTCGAGCTATGGTTATGACGTACGCTGTGCTGATGAATTCAAGATATTCACTAACATCAACTCCACCATCGTTGATCCAAAAAATTTCGATGCGCGCAGCTTTGTTGATGTACAGTCGGATGTCTGCATCATTCCTCCCAACTCCTTTGCGCTGGCGCGTACGGTTGAATTTTTCCGTATCCCGCGTGATGTGCTGACTATCTGCCTGGGTAAGAGCACCTATGCGCGTTGCGGCATTATCGTCAATGTCACGCCATTAGAGCCTGAATGGGAGGGGCATGTCACTCTGGAGTTTTCCAACACGACGCCCTTGCCAGCCAAGATCTATGCCAATGAAGGGGTCGCTCAGATGCTGTTCCTTGGTGCAGATGAGGTGTGCGAAACCTCCTACAAGGATCGAAACGGTAAATACCAGGGTCAGACTGGTGTTGTGGTTCCCCGAACCTGAATCAGGTCAACGATAATCTTATGGCACACAATCTCGAACATATACGGGCGTTCTGGCAGCAGCTGGAGAACACGCTTGAACAGTTGCTGGAGAGCCAGACAGAGGCTCGCTTCGACGATGACCACCTGCTGGATCATTATCGGACAATACTGCAGAAGATCGATCGCAACCTGACTTTTCATTTCGAACGGGATGATAACGAAGGCCCGGTTGAGATGGTGTTCGGTTGTGATGGCTATCCGGAGTCGATCCACTCCGTACTGAATCTTATCGGGGCGGCTCCTGTGCTGACCGGTATCGAGTTCCGTGCCTTTAATGAGCGCTGCAATCCCGTACCCTCATTCATTACTCTGGGTGATGAATTTTGTCAGATTGATGATTTCTGGTGCTCATTGCGCCTGATCGAAGGAAAGCTGCAGCTTGCCGTGTATATGGAAGATATGCCTGCTATTCTGGATATGGATCCACGTGTTGAGGCGGTGATGATTTTTCTGGATGCGTTGATCGGTGAGTATGAGCTGATGACTCGCCTCTGGTCACTGGACTGGTATGATCTACCGACTGACCCCCTTGATTATGGCCTGATTCCGTTGGCTGAGTTGCGCTGTACGTTTGATGAACTCAAGGAATCAGTCAAACCGGTCGGCATCACTATCCACTGAGAACCGACCATTATTACCCAAGAGGTTTCCGATGAGCCAAAAGCTCGCTGAACTGCTGGATCGGGTACGTCTGCAGTATATTCATGCCATGAAGGTTGAAGGCAGTACTGAGCCCTACCTGACCGCACACCGCATTGCCCACCAGATGTTGATGCCGACGCCGGAGGCGATGGCAGATATCATCATGAATGACCCCAAGCTTCTGGCTGCCAGGGCGGCTGATCTGATCGAAGATCCACTTGAAATTGAAAACCCCTCTGTTGGTGCAATCGTTTACAGTAATCTGTTTGCAGCTGCGCTTGAGGGCTTGCTGGCTGTTGCGGTCAATCATGACTGGCTGGAGATTGATTCGGAAGGGCAGATACTGGTCAGTGCCGAAGAGCTGGATCGTGTGCCGGGGATCAAATACACCGATTTCAGTGAGTCAGAGATACATCTCAGTCATACGCAGAGCCTGTTGGGTAAACTGTTTGCCGCAGCAGAGAGTGACTTTATCGAACAGCTTAACAGCGCGCCGCACAATGCTTATCAGCTGGCGCTGCAGGTTTCATCTGATCATACGATATTTGCACCCGAGGAGTTGGCGCCATTGCTTCAGGAAAATCCGCTGTTGCTGGGCTTGCGGGCGGATGATCTGGTCGATGAGGATATGTTTGAGGGAGATCTACCGGCAGGCATTATCATCAGCGTGCATCTGACTGAGATGTTGTTGCAGCAGTTGCTGGATGTTGCCAATGAAGAAGGGGCGCTGGCCTTTGATAGTGTCGGTGAGATGATTGTGCCCACTGATGATGAAGATAACCCCACCGTTCACTGAAACTTCTCACTAGCCTGTTTCTGGCAGGCTGTTGAATCCCTGACCGGCAAAGAGTCCGGTCAGGGAGATGTCTTAAGCCTGGGCCTTCAATCTTTAACCTGCATTCTGCAACCATTCATCCAGTGCAAACAGATCTTCTGGGCTGAGTGTGCCGACCTGTTGTTTGAACTGGAACAATGCCAGTATGTGGTTGAAGCGCGCTTCAGCGTACTCCAGTTGAGCCTCGAACAGACGCTGCTCTGCCAGCAGAACATCGACCACGTTACGCGTCCCTACGTTAAAACCTTCCTCCGTTGCATTCAGTGCGGTCTGTCGAGACAGAATACTCTGCTCACGCGCCTCAACGCTCTGTACGCTATTCTGCAAGGTACGCAGCAGCGAGCGAATCGCTTCAGTGGCACCGCGAACCGAGTCCTCACGGGTAAACATGGCAGCGAGCTGTTCCTGCTCGGCCTGGCGCTGTGCCGAGCTGGTGAAGCCACCGCGCGAGAGGGGGACGGCCAGCGTCAGCGCCAGTCGGGTTTCGTCGTTCCAGCCGCTCTGAGTCTGTACGCCACCACTGAAGCGGGTATTGTCGTGCTGTGCCTGCAAGCTGACGGTCGGGTAGTGCTCGGCCTGCTTGCTGCGTGTGTCACGTCGTGCCGCGTCAAAAGTCAGATCACTGAGGCGAATTGAGAGGTTTCCGGTCAGCGCTTTCTCCAACCAGGGAGATGGATCGCTCGGTACTGGAGGCTCTATCGGATAGTCTTCACGCAATGGCTGTATCTGGCTGAAGGTCTGTCCGCTCAGTCGCTGCAGCGTCTCATAGCTGTTTTCGAGGGCGCTTTCGGCATCAATGCGCTGTACGGCGGCGTTGTCATAACTGGCCTGAGCATCCTGTACATCAGTGATGGCGATCAGGCCCACCTCAAACTGTGCGTTCACCTGATCCAGGCGGCGCTGCACAGCACGTTCCTGAGCGCGGGCATTATCCAGACGGCTCATGGCTCTGAGTGAGTTGAGGTAAGCTTCCACACTGCGCAGAATCAGTTGCTGCTGAGCCAGATCGTAGCGAACGGCAGCCTGTTCCGCCAGTATCTCGCCACGCTTGTAAGTGTGCCAGCTAGCTGCTGAGTAGAGTGGCTGAGAGAGCGACAGGGAATAGCCCAGACTGCTGTCGACATCACGAGAGTCTGAGTCGATCAGAGCTGTGCTCGCCTGAAAATCAGCTCTGGGAAGCAGAGCCGAGCGAGTCTGAGCGCCGACTTCCTGACCTGCCTTGAAAGTGGCCTCAGCCGCTTTCAGTTGGGGATCGTTAGCCTGTGCCATGCGATACAGGTCGGCCAGGGGACCAGCCTGGGCCATGGATGCCGACAGTGCTGTCAGTATCAGGGCCGGGATCAGAATTGATTTCACCGTTTTCACAAGTTTAGTCCTTTCGTTTAGTGTTCGGGATTAACGGCACGATAGGTCCGTTTGCCAAAAATACTGTAGATGGTCGGTATGACAAACAGTGTCAGCAGTGTACCAAACAGCATGCCGCCGACAATGACCCAGCCTATCTGCTGCCGCGACTCTGCACCGGCACCAAAGGCCAGAGCCAGTGGCAGGGCACCGAGTACGGTTGCTCCGGTGGTCATCAGTATCGGACGCAAGCGCATGGATGCAGCACGCAAGGTTGCATCGCGTAGAGAGACACCCTGATCCTGCAACTGATTGGCGAACTCGACAATCAGAATACCATGTTTGGTGACCAGACCAACAAGGGTTATCAGACCGATCTGGCTGTAAACACTGAGACTTCCTCCGCTGAAATGCAGGGCTACCAGTGCACCTGCCAGTGCCGGTGGTACGGCGAGCATGATGATCAGCGGGTTGCGGAAGCTTTCAAACTGTGCAGCAAGTACCAGGAAGATAAAGATCAGTGCCAGCACGAAGGTCTGTTGCAGTGTGTTGCTGGATTCCATGAACTCGCGGGACTGGCCGGCGTAGTCATACAGGGCTCCAGGTGAAATCTCCTGCAGGTTGCTTTCCATGAACTCCAGTGCCTCGCCCAGACTGTAGCCTGGTGCCAGCATCGACTGAATTTTGACCGCCTTCATCTTATCGAAGTGGTTCAGTTCGCGCGGTGCTACTGTCTCTTCAACGGTGATCAGGTTGCTGAGCTGAATCATCTCGCCCGAACTGCTGCGGACATAGAGATTACTCAGATCTGTCGGTGTCTGGCGCTGCTCGGGTGGTACCTGCAGGATGACATCATACTGCTCATTACCCCGCTTGAAGCGAGTCATGTTGCGTCCGGCAATATAGGTTTCCAGACTGCGGCCCACTTCGGCTATGGTCAGGCCTGCTTCTGCAACCTTGTCTCGCTGCAGGGTAATCATCAGCTCGGGCTTATTCAGCTTCAGATCGTCATCCGGCTGCTGGAAGTTGGGGTTTTCAGCCATGCGAGCCAGCAGCGCATCAGTGGTCTTGCGCAGCTCTGCGTAATCATCTGTCGATTTGATGATGAACTCGACCGGTCGCGAAATCGGGCTCTGTCCCAGTGATGGCAGGTTCATGGCGAAGGTCATGGTTCCTGGCACGCCACCAAACAGCTGTGGAGTCAGCTCTTCAACAATGGCTTGCTGTTTGCGAGTCCGGTTTTCCCAATCCTGCAGGCGGATGAACACCAGTGAATTGGTTTCACTGGGTACACCGGTCACACCGAAGTGATGGGTTCTCTCCGGTATCTGAGCGATGATGTTTTCTACCTGCTTTGCATAGCGGTTCAGGTAATCGACTGATGAGCCATCCGGTGCGATTGAGAAGGACATGATGGTGCCTCTATCTTCAATCGGTGCCAACTCCTGTGGCAGCTTGCCATAAAAGTAAACGGCACCGGCAGCACTGCCTATCAGCAGGATTATAGTCAGCAAGCGTGCATTGAGCAGGTGGCTCATAATGCGGTGGTAGCCTTGACTCAGGGCGTTCAGGAAGCGCTCGATCAGATTGAACATCCAGCTATGCTTTTTCTCGTGATGCAGCAGGCGAGAGCAGAGCATGGGTGACAGCGACAGGGCAATGAAGGTTGATACCACCACCGCACCGGCCAGTGTCAGGGCAAACTCGGTAAACAGGCGCCCGGTGCGCCCGGTAGAGAAGGCAACCGGCACGAATACCGCCACTAGCGTTGCAGTGGTTGCGATAACGGCAAAGCCTATCTCACGACTGCCTTTGAAAGCGGCTTGAATAGGATGCAACCCCTCTTCGACATGTCGAAAGATGTTCTCCAGCATCACAATGGCATCATCCACCACCAGCCCGATCGCCAGCACCAGTGCCAGCAGAGTCAGGGTGTTGATCGAAAAGTCCATCAGATACATCATCGCAAAAGCGCCGACCAGCGACAGCGGAATAGTGATGACCGGTATCATCGTTGCGCGAAGGTTACGGAGGAAGAAGAAAATCACCACTACGACCAGCAAGCCCGCCATCATCAGTGTCTGGAACACGGATTCAATCGACCGCTCGATGAAAATTGATGAATCATAAGCAACCTGGACTTTCATGCCTTCGGGCAAACTGGGTTGTATGGCGCTGAGCATGTCGCGTACGCCCTGGGATACATCCAGAGGGTTAGCAGTGGACTGGCGGATGACACCCAATGCGATGGCGCTTTCACCATTGAAGCGGGCCATGCGTCGTTCACTTTCTGGTGCAAGCTCAACGCGAGCAATATCGTTAAGCCGAACGATATTGCCATTATCACTGCGGATAATGATCTGCTCGAACTCCACAGACTCATTCAAGTCTGTCTGGGCCAGTATTGTGAACTCGCGTTCCTTGCTTTCAATACGGCCAGCCGGAATTTCGATATTCTGGGTGCGCAGGGCGTTTTCGATATCCTGTGGAATGATGCCATAAGCGGCCATGCGTTCGGGGTCGAGCCACACGCGCATGGAGTAACGACGCTCGCCCGCAATCATGACACTGGCCACACCGGCGACTGTTTGCAGGGGATCCTGGATACGGACCTGAGCAAACTCACTGAGTTCCATCGGGTCATGTGCCTCAGACGAGAGGGCGATCCAGATGATCGGTTGAGCATCTGCTTCAGATTTGGCAATCACCGGCTCATCAATCTGATCCGGTAGCTGACCACGCACACGCCCCACTCGATCGCGCACATCGTTCGCAGCAGAATCCGGCTCACGATCCAGATTGAAATGGATACTGATCTGGCTACGCTCAGAGCGGCTGATGGAGGTCATGTAATCGATGCCCTCTATTCCTGATAGAGAGTCCTCGAGTACTTTGGTGACCTGTGACTCAATAATGGAAGAGCTGGCTCCGGTATAACGAGTGTCTACTGTGACAACCGGAGAATCGATCTTTGGATACTCCCGTACTGACAGGCGATCATAAGAGATCAGGCCCACCAGCAGTACCAGCAGGCTGATAACGATCGCCAGCACAGGGCGCTTTATGCTGATGTCAGACAATATCATGTGTTGCTTTCCTCAGCAGTGGGCTGCGGAAAAAGCGGGGTGATCGGCATGCCGGGTCTGAGCTTGATATGGCCCGATGTGATGATGACATCACCAGCATTAAGTCCTGAAGAGATCTGAACCTGTCCGAACTGTCGTGTGCCGAGGGTGACAGGCACCAGAGATACCTGGTTCTCGTCGCCCATCAGCATCACGAAGAATTCCCTGTTTTGTGGAATGATCGCTTCCTCAGGGATCATCAGTGCCTGCTCGTCTTCGCCGATCAGAATCTCGATTCTGGCAAAAAGCCCCGGTCTTAGCAGCAGGTCTGGGTTGGGTACTCGGGCTCGAACATGAAGGTTGTGACTGCCGGCGCTGGCGCTTGGCGCGATGGCGTAGATCTCGCCCTCAAAGCGTTGGCCGGGTAGAGCATCTACTTCAACGGATATGCGCTGACCGGTGCGGACATCGGCCATGTTGCGCTCAGGGATGGAAAAATCCAGCTTCATTTCGCTGAAGTCGGTCAGTTCGACCAGATCCTGTCCGGCATTGACAAAGTCACCGGGTCCTATCATGCGCAGGCCCGTTACACCATCAAAAGGAGCGCGGATGGTGGTTTTGGCAAGACGTGTTCTGGCCAGCTCTACATCAGATTCATTGATGCGTAGTTGTGCCAATTTACTGTCGCGCTCGTTTTCGGAGCCGACATTGCGCTCAAGCAGGTTGGCTGCACGTTCATATTCGATACGGCTGAGGTTGGCACGCGCCTGGTTCTGGGTCAGTTCGGCTTCAAAAGCAGATGCATCCAGTTGTACCAGTGCTTCACCCGCTGAAATCGGCTGCCCTTCATCGAACAGTATGCGATGAACGCGACCGCTGATTTCGGGGCGAATAATAACCGACTCATTTGCTCTGAGTGTACCGACCACCTGAATGGTATGTTGCAGGCGGGTGGCTTCAACCTGAATCACTTCAGCCGGTAATCCTTGTGCAAAGCTGGTAACAGGCAGGGTCAGCAGCGCGAGCGCCATAAGTGTCAGGCGGCTATTGTTGAATCGTTTCATGAGATCTGAATGTCCTTTGTCCCTTTGGATGCCGGTGGCAGAACATAATCCCATAATAGAGAAAGTGTCTGCTGCAAAGGCTGCGTTGTGTTTTCAACTTTCATTCTTAACAGTGCCCCTTGCCAGCTATCCCAGATCAGGGTGGCGAGGGTTTCGGCTGGCAGGTCTTGTCTGACACTACCTTCAAGCTGACAGATACGCATATCTTCGGCAATCAGCTCAATTACGCGCTGAGTGGCTCGTCGAATGGCGTTTCTGAATCCAGACGATGCATTGCCGATCTCTCCTGAGAGGTGGGCAATCAGACAGCCAAGGTTTTCACTGGCCTGATCATGCTGCTCGATACTGAGAAGTATGGCGCGTCGGATTTTTTCCGCATGCGTTCCTTGCAGTTGTGCAAATTCCTGATTCCATCTATCTATTTCCAGAGCCTGATAGTGGGCCAGGATCTCGACAGCATACTCTTCCTTGCTGCTGAAGAAGTTGTAAAAGGAGCCTTTGGAAACCTGGCAGGCTTCCAGAATGGCACTGAGGCTGGTGCCATGATAGCCGTGCTGATGAAAGAGCTCTATTCCCTTTTCCAGCAGTTTTTCCCGGCTATGGGTCAGGGGTCTGCCCTTTGTCATGTTATAGACCATGCGTTTTAAAAAGGGCAATATTATACCGACTGACTGGACGGTTCAATAATGGAGTGAAATTTTTACCGTCTTTTTTAGTGTAATTTTAAAATCAGGAGTCTGTTTGACTCTTTTCGTTTATGCGCTGATCAGCCAATAACATCAAAGCCTTACTGCTTCCATGGGTTTCGCTGAGCTGTGCCATTGCGAAAATGGTCGTCAATTCGGGTGATTGCTTTTGCAGTTCATGCATCACCTTATCCAGTCGCTTTGCGACAGGTGGTGCTCTGTCAGTGATCGGCATCAACATGACAAACTCGGTGCCGCCGAAGAAGTAAACTTGATCTTTACGCCGGCAGATGTTGAGTAGTTCATGAGAAAACGCTTTCAGGAGCACATCAGACTGAAGCCTGGTGCCAGGCATATTATCCAATGGAAGGTTCTTCAGATTGATCAGAGCAATCAGGCAATCCTGCTTATCTTGCCGATAGTGCTCAGCTGCTTGCTGAAGTGCCAGATCAAATCGTCGACGTCCTGGCAGACCCGTCAGCATATCAAGAGGTTCGTTGCAGGACTCCTGTGCACCGAAACTTTTTGGTGCTGCGGCCAGGAAAGCGGCCAGCAGATCCGCGGCACACCCGATCAGTTGGTTGGCAATATCGATAGATGCATGGTCGGGTGGTCCCCAGGCTGCAATGTGGCCAATGGCTTTCTGTGAAGGCAGATCGATACGATGACCAAGCAATGCACAGTCTCTCTGGCCGATCAGCAGATCATCAAGCGGGAAGTGAGATGTGCTGGTCTGCATGTGTGATGTGATACCGTCGCTTTCATAGAGTGCAAAGGCCGCACTGCCAGCCATAATCTGATGGCGGGGAGGTTGAAGCGAGCCACTTTGCCACAGACCAAGAAGGTCGAGCGATTTGGCTGATTTGCGCTTGGCGACGACGCAACCCTGCCAGCCCAGCAAAGGACCAAGAATCCGCGCGGTGGTATTGAAAGGATCGCCACCGGCCTGAAGTGCGGGTAAGAGCTGCAGCATTAATGTGCGTTGCAGGTTCGGGTCTTTCTCCGGATAGCCGATGATGGCAGTATGTTTTCCGGCTCTCAGGCGTTGAAGCTGCAAGGTGTCGAGTTGCAGTAAGGGGTTGTTTTTTTCTTCGATCCACTGTTGGATCTGATGTTTGTGATCAACAGTCAACTGCTCATAGGCTTCGTTGGTGCAGATCTCTTTGCCGGGTGTTCGCAATAAGAAGGGCAGCTGCATTCCGGCAAAAAGTCTGGACAGGGTCTTTCGCTTCATGCGCGGCTCACTTTATATCGGTTGAATGGAGGATCCTGCTGAAAATGCGCCGACTCTTGCGAGGTCGGCGCATTACGGGGCTTAACTATCCTTTAATGCTTAACATGTAATGCTTAGCTTGCCAGTGCGTTTTTGATCCGCGCCAGTGCGTCCTGCAGCATCTCCATGCTGGTCGCAAATGACAAACGCAGGTTACCGGGTGCACCGAAGGCGGAACCTGGCACCAGTGCTACGCCCGCTTCCAGCAGCAGATACTCTGCCAGAGCGATATCATCAGCAAACTCAGGTCGAGCGTCGATCACCTTCTGGAAGCTCGGGAACGCATAGAAGGTGCCATCTGCAGGCAGACACTCCACTCCCTCTATCTCATTCAGCGCAGCAACCACAAAATCATGGCGCTTCTTGAATGCACGGACCATCTCAGCTACGCACTCCTGAGGACCATCCAGTGCAGCCTGAGCGGCCACCTGAGCGATGGAGTTGGGATTGGAGGTGCTCTGCGACTGAACTTTTTTCATCGCCCCGATCAACTTGGCAGGGCCCGCGGCATAACCGATACGCCAGCCTGTCATGGAGTAGGCTTTGGACACACCATTGAGCACGATGGTCTGATCATAGAGCTCCGGGCAGGCATTCAGGATATTGCAAAATGGCTGGCCGTCGAACAGTGTATGCTCATACATGTCATCGGTGGCGATCAGCACATCAGGATACTGCTTGAGCACCTCGCCCAGTGCCTTGAGTTCGTCCAGCGTGTAGGCGATACCGGATGGGTTGGACGGGCTGTTAAGTACAACCAGACGGGTTTTCGGTGTGATCGCACTCTGCAACTGCTCAGCGGTGATCTTGAAATTCTGTTCCTGAGTGGTGGTCAGAATCACGGGCGTGCCGTCTGCAACCAGTACCATATCGGGGTAGGAGACCCAGTAAGGCGCGGGAATGATTACTTCATCACCGGCGTTGAGCAGGGCCAGAGACAGGTTGAAGAAGCTCTGCTTACCGCCACTGGATACCAGAATCTGATTCGGCGCGTACTCAAGACCATTATCGCGCTTGAACTTGGCAATAATCGACTTCTTCAGTGCAGGTGTTCCATCCACGGCGGTATATTTGGTAATACCGTCATTGATCGCCTTGATTGCAGCATCCTTGATATGCTGCGGTGTGTCGAAATCGGGTTCCCCGGCGCCCAGGCCGATAATATTCTTACCTTCAGCCTTGAGCTCTGCCGCACGGTTGGTGACGGCCAGAGTGGGGGAGGGTTTGATGCTGTTTACACGGGTGGAAAGCTGCACGTCCAAGCCTGAATCCTCATAAGTTATCGAGTGCACATGATCCGAAATGATCATGCAGAGCATACAGGAATGGCAGGCGACTCTGAATCCCCAGACCCCCTTATTCCAGTAACTTTTTTACGCACTTTACAGATGTAAGTCGGTCTCATCAGGTTAGGCTGACGAGGTGATTTTGCGTATACTGTTTTGTCTGTCAGAGTCGAGCGATATTAGTGAAAGGAGTTGCGCGTGAAACAGCGCTTCAAAGTACATTCCAGTTTCAAACCGGCGGGCGATCAACCGGCAGCCATCGAGGCACTGATCGATGGAATTGAATCAGGTCTGGCATCACAGACACTGCTTGGTGTAACCGGCTCCGGCAAAACCTTCACGATTGCGAATGTGATTGCGGCTGTTCAGCGGCCCACGCTGGTGATGGTGCACAACAAGACCCTTGCTGCTCAGCTTTATGGCGAGTTCAAGGAGTTCTTTCCGGATAACTCCGTCGAGTACTTTGTTTCCTATTACGACTATTACCAGCCCGAAGCCTATGTGCCATCTTCAGACACCTTTATCGAGAAGGATGCATCGGTTAATGATCATATAGAGCAGATGCGTCTGTCTGCGACCAAAGCTCTGCTGGAGCGCGAAGATGCCATCATCGTGGCAACGGTTTCTGCGATCTATGGTCTGGGTGATCCCAAGTCCTATCTGTCTATGATGTTGCATCTGGATCGTGGCGATCGGGTGGATCAGCGCACGTTGCTGCGCCGTCTGGCCGAGCTGCAATACACACGTAATGATGTTGAATTGCACCGTGGTACCTATCGGGTGCGGGGCGATGTGATTGATGTGTTCCCGGCAGAATCCGAGTATGAAGCGGTGCGCATTGAGCTGTTTGATGAGGAGATCGAGCAGATCAGCTATTTTGATCCGCTGACAGGTGAGCTGCTGCGTCGTGTACCGCGCGCCACCATCTACCCGAAAACTCACTATGTGACACCGCGCGACAAACTGCTCGGTGCAACGGAGCTGATCAAGGTGGAGCTGCACGAGAGGCTGGAGCAGCTGCGCAGCAATAACAAGCTGGTGGAGGCGCAGCGACTTGAGCAGCGTACGCTTTATGATATTGAGATGATCATGGAACTGGGCTACTGCCCCGGGATAGAGAACTATTCCCGCTACCTGTCCGGTCGGGATGATGGTCAGGCGCCTCCGACTCTGTTTGATTATCTGCCGGATAACTCGCTGTTGGTAATAGACGAATCGCATGTCACGGTGCCGCAGATCGGCGCCATGTTCCGTGGTGACCGCTCGCGCAAGGAAACGCTGGTCGAGTATGGTTTCAGGCTGCCATCGGCGCTGGACAACCGACCGATGAAGTTTGAAGAGTGGGAAGAGGCCGCGCCGCAGATGATTTTTGTGTCGGCCACACCCAGCAAGTATGAGGCGGCCAATGCACAGCAGATCGTGGAGCAGGTGGTGCGCCCGACCGGATTGATCGATCCGATGGTTGAAGTGCGACCTGCCAGCACTCAGGTAGACGATCTGCTGGGTGAGATTCGACTGGTTACTGAGCGCAAGGAGCGCGTGATTGTTACGGTACTGACCAAGCGAATGGCCGAGGATCTGACCGAATATCTGGCCGATAACGGTGTACGTGTGCGCTATCTGCACTCGGATATTGATACCGTGGAGCGTGTTGAGATCATCCGTGACCTGCGTATTGGCGAGTTTGATGTTCTGGTGGGGATCAACCTGTTGCGTGAAGGGATCGATATGCCGGAGGTATCACTGGTAACGATTCTGGATGCGGATAAAGAGGGGTTCCTGCGTTCTGAAACCTCCATGATCCAGACCATCGGGCGTGCAGCACGTAACCTCAATGGTCGCGCTATCCTCTACGCTGATCGCATTACCGGGTCGATGCAGCGTGCCATGGATGAAACTGAACGGCGTCGTAACAAGCAGATCGCCTTCAACAAGGAAAACAACATCACGCCGGTCGGGATATTCAAATCCGTGGCCGACATCATGGAAGGCGCACATACTCCAGGCCATCGCAAAACCGGCCGGGGACTCAAGAAGGTGGCGGAAGCCGATGCTGAATACCGGGTGGATGAAGTGGGTATGACAGGCAAGGAGATGGCCCGCGCGCTCAGTGATCTGGAAGATAAAATGTATCTGGCGGCGAAAAATCTGGAGTTTGAGAAAGCGGCACGTTACAGGGATGAGCTGCAGAGGTTGAAGCACAGTGCGCTGGTGGATTAGATAGTAGCTGTGATTTAGGTGGTTGATATGTAGGCAAACTTATTTATAGTAGATCAACCTCAATAGACTGTCGGGATTGTCTGCATGAATCAAGATGCAAGCTGGCGCGAAAAATATAAAAAACTGGCGCGGGAGTTTGAGGTGTTGGAAAAGCAGCAGAATCGGGCTGCCGACCAATCAAAACAGCTATTCCAGGCGATGGCGCTTGGCATGCAGGGTGCAAACGCAGATCTGGATAGTTCTCTGGCTCGGTTGAATCAGCATTTTTCCGAGGGTGAGCAGGTTGAGTTGAAGCCTGTGATCAAAGAGATCATGCGTCACTCAAGAGATGCAGATTCAAAAAAGGTCAGAATCTCTGATGAGCTGCGCAACACGCTGACGGACTGGTCACGTCAGATTGAAAAGCTCGACAGGGATAAGGCAAAGGCCGACGCTTTATCTGATATTCTGGTTCAACTGCCCGAAGCAACCGAGGCGCTTTATTCTGTATCGCCTCTGGTCAAACGCTTGGTGCAGCTTCAGGATAGCTTGTTAGCTGTTGCGCTGGCAGATACGGGAGCCTCTCAGGCTAAGGGTGGAGATAAGGCTGCCTTTTCACGAAAAGTGACCAAGGAGGTTGTGCAATGGCTGACACAACTGACCTCAGCCTTACAGAAAGTAGGAGCAGATGATCAGCTCGTGCAGCAGGTCGTCAATCAACTCTCTGGTCTGAGTGATCCGCAGAAAATTGCAGGTGTTATCGCTGATCTGGTACGACTGGTACAGCAGCTTGAACCTGATATGACACAGGAGTTTGAGGACTATCTGCTGAGTCTGAATGAGCAACTGGGGGTGGTTGAGCAGTTCCTGATCGAGAATCGTCATGCAGAGCATCAAGCCTTGCTGGAGCACAAGGAACTGGAGAAGGCACTGCGCCGTGATGTCAATGTGATCCACAGCAGTGTCAAGTCGTCTAAAGACCTGAATGCACTGAAGGTATCGGTTACCAGTCAACTGGCAAAAATTGTCCGAACGATGGACAACTATCGCAAAGGCGAAACTGATCGCGAAGGGCAGCTTCAGGCGCGATACGACAAGCTGCTGGAAAAGGTACGCTCAATGGAAGTTGAGTCGGAGCATATCAAGGCTCGCATCGAAGAGGAGCAGCGACAGGCTCGGACAGATGTACTGACTGGCCTGCCTAATCGTCTTGCCTATATTGATCAGGTTAAAGCAGAGCTTGCGCGTACAGCGCGTTACGGAGCGCCTTTCAGTTTCTGTGTGGCTGATATTGATCATTTTAAACCTGTTAACGATCAGTATGGCCACCCCGCAGGTGACAAGCTTTTATCTCTGCTTTCCAAGACACTCAGGCGCGAGTTGCGTGAAACTGATTTCGTGGCACGTATAGGCGGTGAGGAGTTTGCTTTTATCTTTACCAACACTCAACTGGAGCAGGCGAAGCAAGTCGCCGAAAAGCTGCGTGAAGCGGTGCAGGCCAGCCCCTTTCATTTTCAAGGTACTCCGATCACTATCACCATGTCTTTCGGATTGGTCGAGGTTTCAGGTGGGGAGAGTGCTGACGAATTGTATGCTCGTGCTGACCGCTTGCTATATCAGGCCAAGGGCAGTGGACGGAATTGTGTGGCCATAGAGTAATGGATGTTCAAGGGAGTGGATGCCGTTCGTACCAATACCAAAAAAACAGCCGCCCAGTTAAACTGAAAGCGGCTGTCTTTACGAATTTGGTAGGACTAAGCGGACTCGAACCGCTGACCCCCACCATGTCAAGGTGGTGCTCTAACCAACTGAGCTATAGTCCTGAAACGTGGTGCGTATTATATAGGGTTGTTTATTGCTTGCAACACTTTTACAACAAAAGTCGGCAAAAATACCAATTGCATAAATAGTGTACAAGTCGTTGATAGTTCCTGACTAATTACTGATCAGTCTGACGCTCGCAGATGCTGGAATACACAAGTGTGCTATGGTTCATAACAATAGTTGAATGTTCCTGAACCGACATGGCGTGGGAGCTATTGTAAGGAGAGCGCCCCTATGTTTACCGACTTTGAAGAGCGGGACTTTACAGTCAATGGCATCAGAATTCATTGCAGGGTAGGTGGTAGCGGGCCTGGTTTGTTGCTGCTGCATGGGCATCCGCAGACCCATGTGATCTGGCATAAGGTGGTGAGTGTACTGGCCAGGCACTTTACAGTCGTTGCACCAGATCTGCGGGGCTATGGAGATAGCGAAAAGCCATTGGCGTCTGAAGGTCACGTCGCTCACTCCAAGCGCGTAATGGCGCAGGATCAGGTAGAGCTGATGCGTGAACTTGGCTTTGATTCCTTCTCTGTGCTGGCGCATGATCGGGGTGCTCGCGTAGCTCATCGCATGGGGTTGGATCATCCGGATCTGATCAGACGTATGATCCTGCTGGATATTGCGCCGACATTAGCCATGTATGAGCAGACAGATCTGGCGTTCGCATCAGCCTACTGGCACTGGTTCTTCCTGATAAGACCAGCGCCTCTGCCGGAAAGATTGATTGAGGCTGATCCTGAGCTTTTTCTGAGAAGCTGTATGGGAACGCGCAGTGCAGGGATGACACCTTTCACCGATGCTGCGTTTGCGGAATACCTGCGTTGCATCAGGTTGCCCGGAACCGCAACTGGCATCTGTGAAGACTACCGTGCCAGCGCCAGTATTGATCTTGAATATGATCGTGCTGATCGAGGAGCTGGAATCAGGCTGAAATGTCCATTGTTGGTTATGTGGGGCGCGCAGGGGATAATCGGTCGTTGCTTTGATCCACTGAAAGAGTGGCAGAAGGTTGCTGTTGATGTGCAAGGACACGCACTTCCATCAGGACACTATATTGCTGAAGAGATACCTGAGCAGTTACTTGAGGCTACTTTGCCTTTTCTGCTTGAATCCTGATGTCATCAGTTGATGGTTCGGTCAGCAGCTTTAGGCTTGGCATCAGATAAAGGAACTGCCCCTTTGCTGTTGCCTCCAGCTGTAATATACTGTGTATATTCCGCTGACAAGACCTGCACACAAACACCAGAATAGATATCCACCAATACTCCGATAACAGCAGGAGTGTGATCTGTTCTGTGAGCTCGTCGGTATGAAGAGATTATTTTCCAACTGTCCAGATTGACTAATCATAAACTGCTGTTTGTATAAGAGGGCAAAACATTATCATGTCAGATCCGATCATGGATTATCTGAGTTCATTTTCTGTGGATCAGCTCTGTGAAATTGCTACAAGGATTGAGTCTGTTGCGGCGAAAAAACGTCAGGCAGAGCTGGAGGAAGAGCAGCGTAAAGAGTTGGCTGATAAGCAACCAGCGGAGAGTAACTTCAGAGTACCTAAAACGCCCTCTGCTGGTAAAATTGAAGAGCTCGCGAGCTCATTGGATCTGGATATCAGTCAATTGATGAAAGAAGCCAAGGCTTGGTCACGCTGAAAATGTCCCGGTTTCAATATCCTGGAAGCATTACAAAAGCAGCTCAATTGCAGCTTTAAGCTCAGCATAATCTTGCTTGGTTGTGCTTGGAAATACAGCTGTAACCTTGCCGTCTCGATCTATCAGATATTTATAAAAGTTCCAGCGTGGAACTGGTGATTGTTTAGCCAGTTCCTTTCGGGCTATGCATGTGATCTATCCATCCAGTCGACACTGGTTTTCAGCTCAAAAGTGAGAGGAGAGTGCCGCATTTAGCTACATTATCTTTATGATGAAGGTGATCAGGCTCTTCTCGTGCAAATTAGATATTAACAATATATCTAGTTGAAATCAGTAGCTGAATGGACGTTATGCGTACAGACGATAAAAAATGAGGCATAATAACAATAATTGTGGCAATACCTTGATAACGCTTGATTTGCACAAGGAATAGCATGCTTACCACCTACATTCACAGGCGCGGATGAGATGACTCATTGGGTGACAAGCATCGTCAGGCTGATCCTGATCGGTAGTCTGGTCGTCTTTATACCAAATGTAGCAGCGGAGTCTGATCTGACCTCTGTTCGCTTGCAGCTTAAATGGACGCATCAGTTCCAGTTTGCTGGCTTTTATGCTGCCAGGCAGCAGGGGTACTATCGCGAAGCGGGCCTTGATGTGACCATCCTGGAGAATGAGCCTGAGCGTGATCCAACAGAGGTCGTGCTTTCGGGCGATGCTGAGTTCGGAGTGGCAACGTCTGGGTTGGCAATACATCGTGCAGAAGGCAAACCGGTCGTGGTGCTGGGTGTTATTTTTCAGCACTCTCCCTATGTTGTATTGGCCAGAACCGGCCATGATTTGCGAAGCGTCCATGAGCTGGCCGGAAAGCGATTGTTGCTTGAGGGGGGCGCAGAGGAGTTGATATCTTATCTGCGTATGGAGCGTGTACCACTCGAGAGTATTGAGATAGTTCCGCATGAGGGGGATGTTGCAGCTTTACTGGAAGGGCGTGTCGACGCCATGACTGCCTATACCACCACTGAACCCTTTCATCTACAGCGTGCCGGTTTTCCCTATCAGCTTCTCAACCCTCGCTCTTCGGGGATAGATTACTATGGCGATACGTTGTTCACGACAGAGGCTGTGCTGAAGCGAGATGAGGCGATGGTCAGAGCCTTTCGGGATGCCACGTTCAGAGGGTGGCGTTATGCGCTTGATAATACAGAAGAGATTATCGATCTTATCCTGGAAGACTATAACCCCGAGGCCAGTCGCGAAGCTTTGCGCTATGAAGCCCGCGAAATACAGCGGCTGATGATTGACTCTCTTGTGCCGCCGGGACATATGTATGAAGGGCGCTGGCGGCATATTGTAAATAGTTTTGCCGAGGCTGGCCTTATTTCGCCGGATTTCTCGCTTGAAGGTTTTTTGTACCTGCCTGAATATGAGGGTCAGAATCCTGCTAATCTTACAATGATCTATACCATCCTGTCGGTCTCGGTGATTATTTCAGTTTTGGCCAGCATTATCATGCTCTATTTTCATCGTCTTAATTATCGCATGAGGCTGGAGATCGAGGAGCGTACGCTTTTAGAGCAACGACTCAGAGAGTTGGCTCGCACAGACTTTTTGACTGGAGTGATGAATCGGCGCCATTTCATGGAGGTTGCTGAGCAGGAGGTCTCGCGCGCGCGACGTTATGATAAGTCTTTGTCTGTGCTGATGATCGATCTGGATCATTTCAAAGAGATCAATGATCTCTATGGTCATGCTGCTGGTGATCAGGTGTTGGTGGCTTTTGTGCGCGAATGCCTGAGGCTGCTACGAGATGAAGATTCGCTGGCTAGAATGGGCGGTGAGGAGTTTTCGATACTGCTGCCTGAAACCGCGCTGGAGCAGGCGCTCAAGGTGGCTGAAAAACTCCGCAAAGCGATAGAGTTTAACCCGATTGAACGAACGGGTGGGTCCTCTATTTCGTTAACCATGAGTGTGGGTTGCAGTGAGCTCAATGAAGAAAATAACGATATAGAAATGATGCTGTCGAAAGCGGATCAGGCGTTGTATCATGCCAAAAAAATGGGCCGTAACCGGATTGATAGCTGACAGTTACGACCCCTTGATAACGTTGAACAAACTCCCCTGTCAGTCTGCTGCTTCGGCCAGGGCTGCCTTCTGCTCGTCCATTCTGACTTCACGCCGACGTTTGATCTCGTAGATCGCCGCCAACAGAACGGTGATCACGATCAGTATCAGCCCCAGTGCATTGACGGCAGGCGTCAGCCCGGTCCTTACTTTGGATGCGATATAGACCGTCAGTGTTGTGTCATAGCCTTTGACGAACAGTGTCGTGTTGTAGTTCTCAAATGACTGCAGGAACGCGATTACACCTGCTGACAGTATCGCAGGCATAAGGTAAGGCAGGGTGATGCGCCTGAACACTTGCAGATGAGTCGCGCCAAGGCTGAAGGCGGCATTCTCCAGAGTACGGTCAAAGCGTTGCATACGCGCCAGTATCATCAGCATCACATAGGCAGCGATAAAAGTTGTCTGGGCGATGATAGTCAGGAAAATCCCGCCGCTGACACCCATGCTGCGCCAGAAGATCAGAGTTGAGATGCCGATGATCACGCCCGGCGTCAGCAGGGGTGAGAGCATCAGGCCATAGATGAAGTTCTTGCCGCCACCACGATAGGTAGAGAGGAACAGGGCGCAAGCGACACCGATAGGTACGGCAATCGCCAGTACACCGGCCGCGATAATGGCGCTGTTGCTCAGCGCCTGCCACATGCCGGAATCCTGCCACAGCTCTTCAAACCACTTCAGTGTGGTTCCGCGCCACGGAGAGATGGTCGGGAAACGGCTGTCATTGAAGGTCGCAGCCGACATGATGATCAATGGTGTGAACAGATAGAGAAAGAACAGCGTGATGTAGAAACGAATGCCCCATTTGAGGATGTTTTGTGAGCTCATCGTGCAATATCCCCCAAGCCAACCTTGAACAGCCGCATCACCAGGACGATAAAGCCGATACACAGAATCAGCAGGATAAAGGCATAAGCTGCTCCCTGATTCCAGTCGCCGCCCTCAAAGAACCAGTTGTAGATGATCTGTGTGAACCAACGGCTACCGGGCGAACCAAGCAGT
The DNA here is from genome assembly GCF_046271865.1 of Nitrincola salilacus. NCBI lineage: Bacteria > Pseudomonadati > Pseudomonadota > Gammaproteobacteria > Oceanospirillales > Oceanospirillaceae > Nitrincola > Nitrincola salilacus. The sequence continues at coordinate 2,780,244 of NZ_CP176580.1, read as the reverse complement.
GCCGGTACGGCATAACTGCCTGCCGAGAGCATAAACACCATGATGCAGCCAGTGGCAATACCGGGTTTGGCATGCGGGATGATAATGCGGTAGTGGGTTCTGATCACGCCGGAGCCGAGGTTTCTGGCGGCCTTGATCTGGTTGCCGTCGAGGCTTTCTATCGCATTATAGAGCGGAAAAACCATGAACAGGATATAGGCGTAGACCATGCCGATGATAACGCCGCCATCACCCGACAGAAAACGGATGGGTTTATCTATGAAGCCCATACCCAGCAGAAGAGCGTTCAATGGGCCGCGATAGGAGAGAATGATAAACCAGGAGAAGGTTCTCAGTATCTCATTGATCCAGAAGGGAATGAGCAGTAGTAGCACACATAGTGCTGCCTGGCGGGGTGTTGCAACTTTGGCCAGATAGTAGGCCAGGGGATAGCAGACAATCAAGGTGCAAAGAGTCACGAGTACACTTGACCAGATGGTTTTGAAAAAGATACTCAGATGGATCTGATTGTTGAACAGCGTGACATAGTTATTGAGAGAGTAGGTGTCATCCAACCCTCCTATCTGACTGGGTGGCAGGTTGGGCTTTAATGAGTAGTCGATCATCAGTACCTGGGGCAGAACGACCAGCATGACCAGCCAGAGCAGCATCAGCAACAGAATGCCGATGGCGACCATGGGGCCGAAACGGTCTGAGAGTTGCTTAAACATCGCTTTTACTCGACATGACGATGGCGTCCTGAGTATCAAACCCGAAGATCACCTGATTACCTGTTGCCAGATCACCAATGTTCACATCGCTGAGCAGTTGTGCTCTGATGGTGCTCTGAGTGTTGATAGGGGTGGCTTCCATCATCAGATAAGCACCCTCGAAGTTCAGTTCCTGAATTTTCGCCGTAAAACAGTTTTCCGTCATTTCGGTTCGACGATTGAGCAGCTCGGGTCGGATAAACAGCAGAGCGCTGTCTCCTGGGGCCAGGTTATGGACACTGAGCCCAGACAGCTGACCTAATACGCCACAATCCAGCGTGGCACGCTGGCCGTCAACGGCAATCACCTTGCCTTCCATGCGATTGTTCTCACCCACGAAGGATGCTGCAAAGGGGGTTGCCGGTGCGCGATACAGCGTGACCGGATCGGCAACCTGCTGCAGTTTACCTGCTGACATTACGCCGACTCTATCGGACATGGTCAGCGCTTCACCCTGATCGTGTGTGATGTAGATAAAAGTGATGCCAGTCTTACGCTGAATCTCTTTCAATTCGGTGCGCATGTGCTGACGCAGTTTGAGATCCAAGGCCGACAGGGGCTCATCCAGTAGTAATACTCTGGGCTCAACCGCCAGAGCGCGGGCAATGGCGATACGCTGTTTCTGCCCACCTGACAGGTCGCTGATACGCTTGTCACGGCACTCAGGCAGAGCCACCAGGTTAAGCAGGCGGTCGGATACTTTTTTACGTTCTGCTTTTTTGATGCCCCGGACTTCAAGGCCAAACTCAATGTTCTCTGCAACGGTCATCAAAGGGAAGAGCGCGAGATTCTGAAAGATCATTGAAGTTGGTCGCTTATTGGCGGACACACGGCGCATATCTTCGCCACCGATGCGAACAGTGCCTTCAGTAGGGTCAAGAAAACCACTGATCATGTTGAGAATAGTCGTTTTACCACAGCCTGATGGGCCTAGAAAACTGAAGAATTCGCCTGATTCGATTTTCAGGTCTGTTTTTTGAACGGCAACAAAGTTGTCGAACTGCATCATGACATTATCAAGATGAACACTGCTATCCATAAAGTCTTACACCGGGTAGGTAGGACATGACCCCGAAGGTCGGGGTCATGTCAGGGGTTGTCAGGCCTGAATCAGGCAGAGAGGTAGCGATCCTGATATTCGTTACGCAACGCAACGTACCAGGGTTCCTGAATGGGCCACCACCACAGGTTCTTCAGGTCCTGCTCAGTGTAAGAATCCAGGAAGAACTGCTTGGTCTCGTCCGGAAGCAGTTCGGCTGCACCTTTGGAGGTTGAGTTGTAGCCGGTTGCCTTGACGAACATGGCACCCGATTCCGGTGTGTAATACCAGTTGATGAACTCGTAAACAGAATCAACATTGTTGGCATTTTTCGGAATGACGAAGCCTTCCATCCAGGCCATCGCACCCTCTTTAGGTGCGGCATAGCCCATCGGTTCACCTTCTTTGATCAGGTTGAAGGCGGTGCTGTCCCAGGTCTGACCAATCACAGCGCCGTTTGCCAGGAAGGCACCCTGCGCTTCGTTCTCGGTTGACCAGAACTGAGCGATCATGTGCTTGTGCTCGGTAGCCACTTTCAGAATGACATCGAAGTTGGCGCGCATAGCCTGCTCGTTCTTGTAGGAATCAAGCAGAGGGAAGGGAAGCTGCCCTGTCTGTTCAAGCCACAAGCCAATTCCGACCAGCGCAGAGTGGCCACGCACGGTGACGCCATCACCATGTTCGGGATTCCACAAGTCGCCATAGCTGAGGTTGTTACGATCAACCTTGGCCAGCTCCTTGTTATAGCAAATCGCTTCTGTGCCCCAGTCAGATGGTGCGAAGTAACGGTTACCATCAACAACACCACCAACCTCTGAACCTTCGATGGAGCTTTCGAGTGCGCCATCCCAGTTGATGCGGCTGGTATCCAGGGGTTGAACAAGATCAAATTCGACGTAACCCGGTACGCGGTCAACGGTTGGCATGATGATGTCAAAGCCTGTGCCATCTGTTGCGCGCAGGGAGTTCATCAGCTCGTCGTTAGTACCATAGGGTGTGAAGGTGGCGTCGATGCCGGTTTTTTCTTTGAAATCGGAGAGCATTTCGTCAGTGATGTAACCAGCCCAGGCATAGATACGGAGTTCTTTGCTTGAGGCCAGTGCACTGTTGATGAAAAACGGGCTGGCTGCGAGTGTTCCGGCAGCTGCCGCACCTTTCAAGAATTTGCGACGTGAGACTGTCATGGCATGTTCCTGATGTTGGTTAATTTTTTTGATTGTCCATCAAGGTCGATAGTATGTTACCAAAGTGAATTATTTATTACATTACGAACATAAACGAAAACTGAATGCTCAACAAGGAGTTTTTGGTCTGAAACCTATCAACGTGATATCGTCCCGCAGCGAGTAGTCACCACGATATATATCAAGCTCACGCTTTAATGTTTCGCCCTGCTGTTGAAGCGTCAAACCAGCATGTTGCTGCAACAAGGCCATGAATTGTGTGGTACCCATACCATAGCCTTGCTCGCCACCTGCCTGATCCAGATAGCCGTCACTACAAAGATAGCAGATAGTCTGTGAATTGATGTCGAGTATGCGGTTTTCATACTCGACCGTTTTACGGTCGAGCAGGGCGCGTTTTTCGCCTTTGATCTGACGTATTTCTGCACCTTCGAGCCAGAATAGCGCCATCTTGGCACCGGCAAAGATCATGCGATTGTGATTCGGTTCCACCAGTACCAGACCGACATCCATGTTGGTTGCCAGTGCTGAAGGCATGTCATAGTCCTGCAGCATGCTGCGCAGGATCTGGTCAGCTCGGGTCAGTAGAATGGCAGGTGAACTGATGCCATTTTCATTGATTGCCTGGTCCAGGGCAGCACGCGAAAGCATGGTCATCAATGCACCCGGTACACCATGCCCGGCACAATCCACTACACCCATCAGGTAACGATCAGAGTCTGTATGGAAAAGATAAAAATCACCTCCGACACCATCACGAGGTAGCCATATAACGAAGTGATTATCCGCCAGGGTTTTGTTCAACAGACTGTCCGGTAAAATGGCACGCTGAATCAGGCTCGCATACTCAATGGAATCACTGACCAGCTTATTGATCGCCTGCATCTCGGTGTTGGCGTTTTCCAGCTCAAAGGTACGGAGTCGAACTTTTTCTTCCAGCTCCTCGGTATGGCTTTTGACTTTGTTGGCCATGATGCTGAAGGCGCGATTGAGATCGCCGATCTCATCACCGGAGCGAGCCGGCAGTGCAACATCATAATTGCCTTGTGCCATTTCGGTTGCAGAGCTCTGCAGACGTCTGAGCGGCGCCAGCAACAGTCGTTCAACAGCGTAGGCAAGCGCCATTAACAGCAGAATCAGTAACAGGCCGAATGTAATGAGCAGCTTGTTGACCCAGGGACCGTCAAAAACCTTTGCCGCATTGAGATCAACAGCGGTCAGAATGTACCACTGCAGTTCCGGGATAAAGGCAACCGCCAGCAGTTGTCTACGATTGTCCAGAGTAGCCCAGAGGGTGGCAACCTGAGAGGGGTCTGTCTTGAGCTGCGTCATGGCAGTCTGAAGGGGCTGGCGCTCATCTTCATTCAGCAAATGCAGCAGATTATCACCGGACGAGTCGACACCTGCGGTCGCACCATAGGCAATTCGGCTGGTGTCAGGGTGGGCCTGAATGGCGCCTTCCGGGTTGATGATCATGGGTGTGACACCCGGCTCATCTGAGTTGATAAAAGCTGCGATAAAGTCTGTCAGGTCTATTCCGGTACCGGCAAATCCCAGCTTCTGCCCTTCATTCTGCTTATCGCCCGGAATGATGACATTTAACCACACCCGTGTCGTACCCAACTGAACATCCGGATTGACGTTGATGTTGTAATCATCAGTTGCCTCAATCAGGTTGAAAAACCAGCTGTCATCCGGGTTGTCTGGGTTCAGATGGTAACGTGGTTGATCACTGAAAGGCTTATCGGGTTCATTGAAATAATACTGGTAGGAGAGGTTGCTGATGAAGAAATAGGAGCCGCCACTGAAAGCGCTCGCATATCCGGCAGCTTCTTCAAATGCCATCGCCTTGAGCGCTTCGTCCTCTTCGTTAAGCAGCCAGTTACGAGTTAATATCGACTCGGCCAGCCGCTGTGACAACGCCAGGTCGCGGGAGATAGGAGCAATAATGGTTTGTGTGTTCAGTTGAGTGAAGTTGCGGGCATAGGCTTCACCAAAGTGATCCTGCACCGAAGTCAGCACCTGCCAGCCAATCAGCCCTGCAGGGATCAGTGCAATCAGTGAAGAGAGTAGCAGTGCTGTCAGTGCTTTGGTTCTTAGCCCACTTTTCCAGTTTGCCATCGTGATTCTGATCCTTTGTAATCAGGCGGGGATTCAGGGAGCGGGGTGGTCTTCATGCTCCAGATTCAGTTCTACGCGATCGCGGCCATTCTGCTTGGCGCTGAGAAGAGCGGAGTCAGCACGATTAATCGTTTCGTCCAGTGTTTCGTCGGGCTGATAGGTTGCGACGCCCAGGCTGGCTGTCAGTTTGGTGTGGGGCTGGTCAGATGAGCGAAATACTTCATCCAGCGGGGTTGTTCTCAGCGTCTGAAGCAGACGTTCGGCAGTGGATTGAGCGGTTTTCAGATCGGTTTCGGGCAGTAGAATCAGAAACTCCTCGCCGCCCCATCTGGCGCACAGATCATATTCCCGTACGGTGTGCTGCATCACCTCAGCAAGCTTGGACAAGACGGCATCGCCCGTTTCATGGCCATAGGTGTCATTGAAATGTTTGAAGTGATCAACATCAAGCATGATCAGTGAAAACCGCGCGCAGCCACGGCCCTGTCTGGCCAGTTCGGCCTTCATCCGCTCCAATATCATACGTCTGTTGGGAAGCCCTGTCAGTGGATCATGCAGGGCTGCCTGGCGCAGTGTCAGGTTCAACTCCATCATCTCTTGCTGGTAACGATCGGAGATGCGGGTTATTTTTTCCAGACGTCGCAACTGTTTATCATAGCGTTGTGACAGGGTCAGGCTCTGGTTGTGAACGAGGTTGCCGTAGCCGTCGGATATGCGCAACATCCTGTCCAGGCGAGCTCTGTGTTCCTTATCCTGCTCCAGCAGGTATTTCAGGGCAGGCAGAAGGGGGCTGTTTTCGTTGGCGGGATCTTCCAGTAGGCTGGTGATCCATTCCGGGGTTTCTGAATCCCTGTCTGTCATCTTCTCATCGCTCCTCCGGTATGATCATGAAGGAAAAAGTGCAGTCCTCCTTGAACTCCTCTGCCAATTCGATAACCCGTTCGTTTCTGGGATCATAGTACCAGTTGACCGCCACGCTGTACCCTTGGAGGTGGGCTGCTTCAAGCAGATCAAAGATATCCATCATCGCTTTGACACTGCTGGTATTCATGTATATCAGCTTCAGTTCAAGAGTCAGGGGCTTATCCTGTTGCTCCACAAAGTCACTGACCCACTCGATCACGTCATTGAAAAACTCGAAGGAGTTTTCAGGATAGGAGTCTCCTGTCATAGAGAGGGTTCCTGTTTCCACATCACAGCTGATGGTCGGTGTGGAGGATGTGCCTTCAATATATATTGCGTTCATATCAAGTAAAAAAGATCCATATCAGACGATTGCGAGCAGGCTGAACAGTGCTTTTCCATTCTCGGTATCCACGAGATTGGCGTTCAACGGCTTTGATGATTTGCGTGCTATATCCAGCAATCCAAGACCTGCACCTGTGGTGGCATCCTGGTCACGAGGCATGCGCAACTGCTGCTTGTAGGCTGCTTTCAGTTCGGCTTTATTCATGCCAGCAAGTGCTTCCACTCTCTGACTCAGTAACTGTGCATCCTCCCTTTCGACGATATTGCCGGCAAGGATCGCATAATGTGTGCTCTCATGGCGGGCTACTACAATCGTGGCCGCACCTTCGATTTCGGAGTAACCCTTGCTGGTGGCATAGTGCCTGATGTTCTGAGTCATCTCAATATAGGTACCGAACACATCCATCGCAGCGCTGGGCTCGGCGTCGTTGGCCTGAAGGTAGTTTTTCAGTGCATTACCTATCTCTTCAATCAGGCTGCGGGTGATGGGGCCATTGAAACACAGCAGTATCTGTTCCTTGTTGAATTGCTCTCGGATAGACAGTAAATCTAGATCCTGCATCAGGGACCTCCGGCATCTGTGATGTACATTGAGTTTAATGTACAAGTTAAACCATGGTTTGAACAGGATCTGGCACAAAGCTATCTGAAAAATATCAGAAAAAATGTTTGAAAAAAAAGTGTGAAAAAAAGGTGCAATCCAATGATGGCACCTTTTTAAGGTTAAAGCATTGACGGGCGTCAGTCTGTGACTTTCCAGCGAGTGGCGTTTTGCTCCAGTTCGGCAGCTACCTGTTTCAGGCGCTCGCTCGAGTGGGCGTTTTCACTTGCCTGCTCCTGGGAGGCGCGGGAGCTTTCGAAACTGGCTTCAAGCACCTCGGCCAGCTCATGAGTCATAGTGTTCTGCTCATCGGAAATGGTCAGAATATCCTGGTTGGCACTGACGATCGCCTGCAGTGAGTCACCAATCGTATGCAGCGCCGTCTGTGCGGTCTCAGCGGTGATCTGCAGTTGCTCGGATCGCTGCTGCTCGACACTCATCATGCTCTGGGCCTGCTCGGTGTTAGTCAGCAGCTTGTTGATGATCGACTGGATCTCCTCGGTGGCATCGTGGGAGCGCTGAGCCAGGCCGCGAACCTCATCGGCAACCACCGCAAATCCACGACCATGATCACCGGCACGGGCCGCTTCTATCGCCGCATTCAGTGCCAGCAGGTTGGTTTGTTCTGCAATCTGCGAGATCACTTCCAGCACATGACGAATCTGCTCAAAGTCCTTGGCCAGGTTGGTGATGGTGACTGCAGCATCGCTGACACCCTTGGCCATCTTGTGCACTTCGCGGATAACCTCTTCAATGGTTTGAGTGCTGCCATCGATATTCTGACTGGCTGCTTGCGTCAGATCGTTGGTGGTATGGGCCTGTTCACTGACGGTACGTGCAGAGTCAACCATGCCTTTAACCAGACCTTCTGCGGTCTGGTTGCGTTGGTTTTGCTGATTAAGCAGCGCCAGTGTCTGCTCTGAACCCTGGCTCAAATCGGATGAAGCGCCGCTGACAGTTTCTGCCGCCTGTCTAGTCAGTTTTACTGATTCGGCTATATCATCCAGCAAGCGATTGAGAGCGGCGGAAATCTGCCCGAACTCATCATTACCCTTTAACGGGCTTTTTTGTGTCAGGTCTCTGGCTGCCTGAATGTCTGTGATGCTGCCGCGAAGAATGGAAATAGGTTTGCTCAGTGAGCGAGCAACATACAACGCGGCAAAAAATGCCAGCACCAGTACCGCAAGTGTGATCCCGATGCCGTAGCTGATGACCTCTTTGCGCAACATTCCCACGGCAGACAGTGCTTCATTGGCGTCTGTTTCGGTCAGCAGCAACCACTCGGCACCTGCAAAGCGTAGTGGTCGGAATGAACCAATCACTTCGCTACCCAGTGGGTTGGTGTAGGCTGCAATGCCTTGCTCACCGGCGCGTGCGCGTTGTATTCCTTCGCTGTCAAAGCGAACCAGTCCGGTTGGGCTACCGCGTAGCGTGATGCGATTGCGGGTAATATCATCCACACTTTCAAGCTCAGCAAAAAACTGTGAGGGCTCTTCATCAAACTCACGTTTGCTGGACAGCAGGAAACCCTCGCGATTGAGCAGATAGGTGTCACCTGTTTTCCCCAGCCCTTGTGCAGCGCGATCACCATTATTGGATAGTGTGCTTTCTATCTGATCCGTGCTGAAGCGAACAGCAAACACACCTGAGAGCTCAGATGAGGAGGGCTCAGATGTCTGATCAAACACTGGCATGGCAAAAAATGCACTTGGCTCGCCGAGTGCCGGAATATACTCACTGAAATTGGCAAACGCCGGTGCATCAGTCGCCGTCAGGTCTAGTGCCTGCCTGAAAGCCTTGGCCAGGCCAGAATCGTTCAGTATTTCGTGCTCTACATTAAGTGAAAAATCCGGCAATTTACGCAGCGAGTAGACAATGTCGCCAGCAGGATTAATGTAGTAGATATCCGCATAGTTGTAGTAGGCGGCCAATTCACGAAGCTCCTGGTTGAACTCGCGATGTCCGAGGCTGTATCGAGAGCGGTCATCTGCCTCGTCGACCATGTCCTTTTCGTTCCATTCACCAGCGGAGTCAACCCAGTAGTAGTATTGCAGAATCAGATCTGGCTTGCTCAGACTACGCACATAGGTGTCACTGTCAAAGGTCAGATTAGGAGCACTGCGTTTTAGAGAACTGACGAACCCTTGCTCAAGATACTGGATCATCTCGGTTTCTTCTGCTTGGGTGTCTTCTCTTGACCGAACGACGGCATTCAATCGATAACCGCGATAAGCGGAGCCCAGTGCGGCTATACCTCGACGAGCCTGAACATTACTGGCATAGCCAGCAACCTGCTGTTGTACCATGCTCAGATAGTTTTCCAGGCGCTGGGTCTGGGTGTTGCTGATCAGTTCCAGCCTGAGATCGGCCTGTTCGGAGAGAAGGTTTTCTCCGGCACGAAGGCTGGCAGAACTGATGAATACACTGGCGGCGATTGCTGCCATGAGGGATAAAGAAAGGATAATCAGAAGTAGCTTTTTCTGTATGCTCATGAGCCCTACCTAATGCACAGGATGGTGTGGCTTGCGACGTTGCAAGTCAACGGAACGGCCGGTCGCTGTTCGCGTTAATCAAGCAAGAATTCTGCCATCCATCGAATAGGTTTATTATTATTGTAGTTTAATGCTGACATTCTGCAGTCATGCATTGATTGCCATCTTAATTCAAAGGGCTGCCATGCACTATCCTTGTGCATGTTTTTTTATCTGCACTGATCTGCGTATCTATCTGGTGCGCAAGAAAATGTGATAAAAGTACTGTATTGCTCGTAAGTTTTTCTACTTTACAGGTACAGGATAATAATGAATGATTAATTTATTGAGATCATTTATGGAAGCAGAAAAATAAAATGGAAAAAGTATTCGTCGGACGCCAGCCAATTTTTGACCAGCAGTTGAGCCTGCAAGCTTATGAGTTGTTGTTCAGAAGCAGTATGCAGAATACTGCTGTGATAGGTAGCCATGATTTTGATCAGGATATGGCGACTACCAATGTCATGCTGAACACCTTTATCGACATCGGTCTTGAACAGATGGTCGAAACATATCCTGCTTATATTAACCTGTCACGCAGCTTTCTGATTGGATCGCTTCCCCTGCCATTTTCACCAAACCAGGTTGTGCTTGAAATACTGGAGGATATCAAGACAGAACCAGAGGTAATTGCCGCCATCAAAGGCCTCAAAGAGAAAGGCTACATCGTTGCACTGGATGACTTTATTGATGTGACAAACATGCTTGAGCTGGTACAGCTGGTTGATATCATTAAGGTTGATGTCCAGCCTCTGTCTACTGATGAGCTTGCGAGCCTTGTAGTGAGTCTGCGGAAAATCAATCCAGCGACTCGGTTACTGGCAGAAAAAGTGGAAGATAAAGCTACCTTTGAGTACTGCAAATCGCTGGGGTTCGTGCTTTTTCAAGGCTACTTCTTTTGCCGCCCGCAAGTGGTCGAAGGAACCCGGCTTTCAGGCAATCGTCTCGAAATGTTGAACCTGATGGCAGAGTTGCAGGATTCCGAAACGGACTTTGCCAGACTTGAGTATCTGATTGCCCGTGATGTCGCTCTATCTTATCGGCTGCTGCGCTATATCAATTCTGCGGCCTTTGGTATGCGTCGCTCCATCGAATCGATTCGACAGGTGCTTACACTGCTGGGCATGAACAAGATCAAAAATATTGTGTGCCTGATCCTGTTATCTGAAATTGATGATAAGCCCAAAGAACTGATGACCCTATCCATGATCAGAGGCAAGATGTGCGAACTATTGGCACAAAAGCAGGGCTTGGACGGTGCTGATCAGTATTTTACGGTTGGCTTGTTTTCATTGCTGGATGCGATCATGGATCGACCCTTGCCAGAGTTGGTGAATAATCTACCGCTATCTGCGCTGGTCAAGGATGCACTGCTTGAGCACAAGGGGGAGGCGGGCATGATGCTTTCGCTGGTGGAGCAGTTCGAATCCGGGCGCTGGGATCAGTTGATGAATCAACCGGTGTCGCCGGAGATTATCACAGGCGCCTGGATTGACGCCGTGCAATGGGCGCATGAGTCTACAGACTCCCTCAAAGGCTAGTCAGTCTGTGAGGTAAGCGGTCATGAAATGATGACCGCTGTTGTCTGCTTACTGATCGTGACGCAAGAAGTTAATCATCCAGGTGACCACTTCAATATCATCAACCTCGCTGTCGAGTGAAGCCAGTCCTTCCAGAATACACTGAGCAGGAATGGTGTCTCTGCGGTTTTCCATCAGATCATGGCTGTAGGCCTTACTGAATTCAGGATGACCCTGAACCGTCAGTATATGGTTATCTATCTGTACCATGTAGTAGGGGCAGAACTCACTGCTGGCAAGCACCTGCGCATTGTCCGGCAGCTTGATCACCTGGTCCTGGTGGCTGACAATCAGGTTAAGCCGATCTTTTTCCGGCGTCATCCATGGGCGCGATTCATCAATGCGGTTCTTTGAAACACCAATCCCCCAGCCCTTGGGTGATTTGATCACTTCTCCGCCCAGAGCTGCTGCCACTGCCTGATGGCCAAAACAGATACCCAGCATCTTTTTGCGATCCTGATGTAGCGCTCTGATCCAGTCAAGCAGCGCGCCGATCCAGTCATGCCCATCATTAACGCCATGACGACTACCGGTTATCAGGTAGGCATCACAGTCATCAATATGTGCTGGGTACTCACCCAACTGTATATCAAAAACCTCAAAGCTCAGCGTCGGATCAACCTTGCGGAACAGATTGATGAACATTTCAGGATAGTTTTTGTGCTCCGGCTGAAATTTTTCCAGCACATGGTCACATTGCAGAATGCCGATTTTCATACTCTGCTCCTTAGAGGCTGGATTGAACCAGCAGGCAAACAGTCAGGCATTAAAGATCACCGGAAACAGCGGCTTCCAGAATAGTGCGATACTGCTCTGCGCTGAACTGGATCGGATTACCGCCTGCTGATGGGTCTTCAGTAGCCATACGTGCGATCTGCTCGCTACGGCTGCTGTCTATGTCGATCTCGCTCAGTGTGTGAGGTATGCCGAGCTCTTTTCGCAATGCCAGTACCCAATTGAGGAAACCATCAAAGCCGTTATCTATCTGCAGATAAGCAGACAGCCTGGTAATGCGCTCCTCAATGGCACTACGGTTTGCTTTCAGCACGTAGGGCATCAGAATAGCGTTCAGTGTGCCGTGATGAGCATCGTAGAGGGCTCCAAGTGGATGGGCGAGGGCATGCATGCCGCCAAGTCCGCGCTGGAAAGCAGTCGCACCCATGGATGAGGCAACCAGCATTTGCGCACGTGCTTCGATATCATCCGGTTGAGCCGTTGCTCGGGGAAGGTATTCTTTGACCAGTCGTATCCCTTCGATGGCGATCCCTTCCGCCATTGGGTGGTAAAAGGGGGAGCAGTAGGCCTCGAGATTATGTGACAGGGCATCCATTCCAGTGGCCGCTGTGACTCGAGCAGGTAGGCCAATCGTCAATTCTGGGTCAAGGATGACGATTCTGGGTAGCATATCCGGATGAAAAATGATCTTCTTGATATGCGCTTCGTCATCGGTAATAACGGATGCACGGCCGACCTCAGAACCTGTGCCAGCGGTTGTCGGGATCGCTACAACAGGTGCCATCCCTGCCTGGTTGACGCGTGTCCAGTTATCGCCGACATCTTCAAAATCCCACACGGGACGATCCTGCCCGACCATCAATGCCACTGCTTTAGCGGCATCAAGGCCTGAGCCACCACCAAAGGCGATGACGCCATCATGGTTGCCCGCGCGATAGGCGGCGACGCCATCGACCACGTTCTGCCCGGTCGGGTTGGCTTTGATTTTGCTGAATACAGCTGCTTTGAGGCCATCAGCCAGACACAACTGTAGCGTTTGCTCAACAACAGGAAGTGCGGCAAGGCCTGGATCAGTGATCAGCAGAGGCGCTTTCATGCCCAGCTCGCGACAGGCGGCAGGCAGTTCGCGGATACGACCGGCACCTACGCGAACGGATGTCGGATAGTTCCAGTTGGCTTTGATTGTAGCTGAACTCATGTTTGCCTAGCCTCTCAGTCAGTCAGGTTTTTTCAGGTGAAAAGATTTTGGACGTGTCAGTGACTCATAACCCAGTGTCGACAGAGTGCAGCCTCGGCCGGAGTTTTTCACACCGGTCCAGGCCAGTGCAGGATCAAGATAGTCACACCTATTGATGAAGAAAGTACCGCATTCAAGCTGCTCCCCGACGGCGACACCGGCTTCAATATCACGGGTGAATACAGCTGCCGTCAGGCCCAGGTCACTGTCATTCATCAGTGCAATCGCTTCGTCGTCGCTGCTGACCTTTTGAATGCCGACAACCGGCCCGAAAGACTCTTCTGTCATGACACGCATCTGATGTGTGACATTGGTCAGTACTTGCGGGGCAAGATAGGGCGTGCCTGCCTTATCCAATTCGAAGGACGATGGGTCGATATGTGCCATGGCACCCAGAGCAACAGCTTCATTTATCTGGTCACGTACAAAGTCGGCAGCCGATGCCTTGACCACGGGTCCGAGGGTTGTTTCAGGATCATCAGAACGACCAAGACGGTAGCTTTTGACCAGTGCGACCGCTTTTTCGACAAACTGATCATAAAGGCTTTCGTGCACATAGATGCGCTCGATACCGCAGCAGGACTGTCCTGAGTTGAAGAATGCGCCATCAATGGCTGTTTCCACAGCATGGTCCAGATCGGCGTCAGCCCTGACATAGGCGGGGTCTTTACCACCCAGTTCAAGACCTACACCAATGAAACGACCGGCAGCCGTACGCTCCACCATGGCGCCACCGGGCACCGAGCCTGTAAAGGCGACATAGTTGATGACAGGAGACTGAATCACTTTTTCGGTACTGTCATGGCTCAGGTGCAGGTACTGGAATACACCTGTCGGCAATCCTGCAGCGGAGAAGGCCTCCATCAGTCTTTCTGCACATAGGGGTGTTTGAGCCGAGTGTTTGAGTACAACGGTGTTGCCGGCCATCAAGGCAGGGATGATTGCATTCACGGCTGTGAGGTAAGGGAAGTTCCAGGGCGCAATGATCAGCACGACGCCAAGCGGCTCACGTTTGATATAGCGAGTAAAGCCGGTTTTTTCCGGAAGTTGAACGGGTGCAAGAGCCTTTTCCGCAGCAGAGATCATATAGCGGGCACGCTCTTCAAAACCGGCAACTTCACCGGCTGCATAGCGGATCGGACGGCCCATCTGCCAGGTAATCTCTTTGGCGATCTCATCTTTTCTGGCGATGAAGGCGTCTACAGCCGCCAGGCAAAGTCGTGCGCGTTCTGCAACCGATGTAGTTCGCCAGGTTGCCTGGACCTGTTTTGCCGCGGCGAGAGCTGCATCAATCTCTGCAGTATTCGCATAGGGGCGTTCAACGTAGACTGAACCGTCGATTGGTGAAACGGTTTTCAGGGAGTTAGTCATCAGAGTCTCTCAGTAGTAGTCAATCAGATAATTTCGAAGTAGCGATCCATTTCCCAATCGGTAATGTGGCGTCGGAACTCTCGCTCCTCCCATTCGCGTGTTGCTGCAAAATGCTCAACAAAATCATTGCCGAAGAGTGATCTTGCGGCCTCTGAGCTCTTCAGACGCTGTGCAGAGTCCCATAGAGTACGAGGCAGAGCGAGCTCAGGCGCATGTTGCTGCTCGTAGGCGTTGCCCTTGATTTCGGGGTCGGGTTCCAGCTCATGTTCAATACCCCAGAGGCCAGCTCCCAAGGCTGCAGCAAGGGCCAGATACGGGTTGGCATCGGCTGAACCCAGGCGGTACTCAACACGTTGTGACTTGTCGCTTCCGGGAATAACGCGCAGTGCCGTTGTGCGATTTTCAACACCCCAGGTGGCATCAGTTGGTGCCCAGAAACCCGGAATCAGACGGGTGTAGCTGTTTATGGTTGGTGCAAACATGGACAAGAGTTCAGGCATCAGGCGTTGCTGGCCAGCCAGAAAATGGCGTTGAGTCTTGCTCATGTTGTGTGTCTGTGAGGGGTCATAAAATGCTGATTTGTTATCAGCCTTATTACGTAGTGATAGATGAATATGACCACTTTGACCCGGGTAATCGGATGACCATTTGGCCATAAAAGTTGCCATCAGATCATTACGTTGCGCTAATACTTTCATAAAGGTTTTGAACAGTGCGGCTTTATCAGCTGCTGCTTCTGCACCATCGACCGCGATGGCAGCCTCAAGGACACCGGGGCCGGTTTCGGTATGCAGGCCTTCAATCGGAAAGTCCATCACCTCAGACATTTCCATAATCTGGTGATATAGCTCGGAATGTACAGAGTTGCGAAGCACGGAGTAACCGAAAAAACCGGGGGTGAAGGGTTTCAGGTTGCGATAGCCTTTTTCGCGGATGGATTCGGGTGTTTCATCGAACATGAAAAATTCATACTCAAGTGCAGCATAGGCATCAAAGCCCATCTGACTCGCTTTTTCCAATACGCGGGTCAGTGTTCCGCGTGGGCAGATCTTTTCTGCCTGATCGCTCAGTTCAGCCAGAAACAGCAACTGACCCTCTTCGTCGTAAAGCTCACGACAAGTATGGGGTAGCACGCGAACGGGTGCATCGGGGTAGCCAGTGTGCCAGCCTGTGTAAGTGATATTGTCATACAGCTGATCCTTAGAGTCCCAGCCCATGATCACATCGCAAAAAGCGAAACCACTCTCCAATGAGGAGAAGAATTTGCTGCGGCTCATATACTTGCCGCGCATGATTCCATCGATATCAAATACTGCAACCTTGACATGGCTGAGGTTGCGTTCTTCGACAATGCGGCGCGCATCTTCTGCGGTTTTGACATCACGTGCATTCATCATACGATCCCCTGGAGGAGCTGCATCTGCTCCGATATTTATTGTTGTGAAGTTCTTAT
This sequence comes from Nitrincola salilacus, assembly GCF_046271865.1. Taxonomy (NCBI): domain Bacteria; kingdom Pseudomonadati; phylum Pseudomonadota; class Gammaproteobacteria; order Oceanospirillales; family Oceanospirillaceae; genus Nitrincola; species Nitrincola salilacus. The sequence goes on along the minus strand of NZ_CP176580.1, from coordinate 2,764,395 downwards.
TTTGATTGAGTCTAGCGATAGCCGGAAAAGTGAGCAAACAACATTACAAACGCTTACTACGTGATATTAGTAAATCTTATAGTAAGAGCGAGGAATCGGGTTGAGGAGCTGGTATGAACTGGTTGCTATTGAAATGAGAGCATCATCCGATGCTGATCTGATCCATCAACCAGGGGAGCTCCTGGGCAACTTCGGCCAGAAAACTATCGCGTAGAATCTCGCGGCTGTCCTCGGCAATCTCTTTCGGCAGGTCCGATAGTTCACCACGCCGTGCCACGAGTGTCAGATGTCGAAAGGGAGCCTCCTGAGGGAGAGGAACGCAGTTGACCTGATGCAGGCGGATGCCGCTTTGAAACAGGCAGAGTGGGGTAGTGATCGTCCAGCCAGCGCCGGATGCGACCATTGAGACAACTGCATAAGAGTTGTCCAGGCGCAGTCGCTGAGCCGGTTCAAGCTGTATATGGCGTAGATAGCGCTCGATGGTCTGGCCAATCAGCGAGTGGGCGCTGTAGCGGACAAAATCCATTTTTTTGTTCAATTGCTGCAGATCACCCGGGTCGCCTTTGTAATCATTCGGCAAAGCCAGAATAAAGGGCTCACGCAAGATCTGGTACCGGATCAGATCGGTGTACTCTTCAAGATTGTCATCGGAGATGATGATATCAACAGCTCGCGACATCAGCCCATGTGCATGCATATGGGACAGGCCGGTGGTCAGGCTCCAGTCACGTGTACGTCGTTTGACTGCCTCGAGAAGCGGCCTGCCGACTGCGGTGGCCAGTGAGTCCACCATGGCTACATTTACCTGGCGCAACTGCTGGAAGTTGGATTTGCGAATATCCTGGCTGGTCTTGCGTGCTTCCGACAGAAGGCTGGACGCACGATCATAAAGAAAGCGCCCGGCGGCGGTCATCTCGATGGGTCGGACGGAGCGGTCAAGCAGCGTGCTGGACAGGTTATTCTCAAGATTTGAGAGTGTCTGTGACACAGCTGATTGAGTCATGCCCAGGCGCTCGGCCGCAACTGTCATATTGCCGGTTTCTGCAACCTGTACAAACACTTCAAGCGCTTTCAGATCAAAACCGAAAATATTGGCCATGGTTGCCAGGTTCCATCCAGATGGTCAGGGGTGTAGGTCAGCAGAAGTCAGTCAGAAATTACATCTTTTTAAAAGTGTATTGATCTGATGATGAACTTTTCTCGAAAAAAGGTTTCTACACATTTAGTCCCGCAGTGTTGGATAACACTGTCTTCGCCGGTAGCTTCTGTTACCGGTTTTTTTTGTCCGCTATTTACTGACTCTACCCATACCAGCGATATGGGTAGAGTGAATGGCTGAAAATATGACAGCCAACGATAAAATTACTGTACGTGACCTTCAGTCAGTTCTTCAGCTGTTGCTTCGCGAACGTCGACCACTTTTACGTCAAACGTCAGTGTCTGTCCTGCCAGTGGGTGGTTGCCGTCCAGTACGACATTGTCGCCTTCAACTTCAACGACAGTGACAGGCTGTTCGCCCCAAGGGGTCTGAGCCATGAACTGCATGCCAACCTGAATCTCAGCGATATCGACAAAATTGCTGCGATCGACAGACTGAATCAGTTCTTCACGTACTTCGCCGTAGCCCTGATCCGGTTCTACTACTACCTGCAGGCTGTCACCTGAGGCTTTACCGACCAGCGCATTTTCCAGGCCTGGAATAATATTGTTGGCACCGTGCAGATAAGCCAAGGGGTCCTGACCTTCTGAGCTGTCCATGACCTCACCAGCCGTGTTAGACAGTGTGTAATGAATTGAAACAACGGTGTTTTCTGCAATCTGCATTGAGCATCTCCTGCTAATAATCATGTTGGGCAGCAATCAGCTTCTTCAGACTGCATGCGCTTGCTAAATGGCCTGCATCTTCTACTCAATGAAGAAAGATTCAGGCCGCACTCAGGCCGTGCCTGTGTGGTACCGGGTCATGCTAACGAGCCAGACTTGTCAGCGCAACCCCGATTGGCTTTCCGTTGTCGCTTGACGACATACATCTCTTCGTCTGCTTTGCTTAAGAGTTGATCAGCGTCAAGACCATTTTGCTGGCTGGTGATAATACCGATACTGGGACCATCATAGTCGAGTGTCAGCGCGGGTAGCTCAAATCGTCCCAGAGTTGCCTGAAGAATCCGTTGTGATAGAAGTGTTCGCTCTTCCTCAGGATCCTTTCCTTTACCGGCTGTCGCAATCAGAACAAATTCATCACCGCCAAAGCGGGCAACCATATCTCCAGCTCTCATTACTTCATGCAAACGTGTCGCAAACGCTACAAGAAACTGATCGCCGACATCATGACCATGGACATCGTTAATCTGCTTGAAGTTATCCAGGTCAATAAATGCAACATGGATAAGCTCAGCAGTACGCTTAGCCCGACTCAGTCGGCGCCCGAGCTCATCAATGAGATAACGACGGTTTGGCAGGGTTGTCAGTGGGTCGTGCATGGCGAAGAAGGTGAGTCTGCTGTTTGCTTCCTCTATCTGTCTCAAATGCTGTAACCGGTCGGCAAGCAATGACAGATAGTTGAAGCAACTGCTCAGCATCTGAAACTCGCTGCTGTCACGGTTGATCGGCTCAGGTGACAGGAGCAGTACTCCTGCCTGGAGTGTTTCATCTGCCACTGCACAGATTAATGCCGCTGATGTCGGGATCTGCTTTGAAGCCACAAGGCTTTCGGGTTCATTAAGTGCTGTCAGTTCAGACTGTTGGAACAAAAGTCGGCTATCGTCGGGAGGTGTTGCTTCCTCTCTTTGGCATCGTCGAGATAACAGAAGAGTAATCTGCTCCAGGTGGGAGGTATCCGAAGCTCTGCAGGTTTTGGGTACTCCATCAATCACCTCAAAGGGGATTGCCTCTGTCCAGCTTTGTCTCGCTTTGAGCAGGTCAGCTGTCTGGCAGACCATCACTTGCAGATTATCAGCTGACAGACAACCCGTGCCGACTTTGGCTATGACTGTCATCTCATCAATTTTCTTTTCGGCGATCTCTGCACGCTTGTGGGCACGATGAACATTAACCTCATCTGGGGGGTGTTGTGCTTGATGAAGCGGGTCGTCCATCTTACTCATGAGGGTGCCTTGTTAGTGTAATGATTATCTATTCTTCTCCGATAAATCTGGAGCGTCAAGCCAGCCCAACTGCGGTGATCCTGTCCTGAATCTATATCGTATCTATCTGACTGTTTTAAAATGAACTATTCTGTGATGTATACGGTGTTGTTTCACAAACTATTTCGGGACTGGTGTGTCATATGGAGTTAATCATGACACGCCATGATTCACTGGAGTGCCAGACTACAGGAGTGTAGAGAATGAAGATAAACAGCCTTGCTGTTATCGGTGCAGGTATAGCAGGTATGGTGGTCGCCAGAACCCTGGCGGATGCAGGAGTGGATGTAACGGTTTTTGATAAAAGCAGAGGATCCGGTGGTCGGTTTGCCTCGACAAGAGTAGGTGATTTGACCGCTGATCTGGGGGCACCCTGGATCGTATCAGAGCAAACAGCTATGGGTGATTGGTTGACATCATATTCGGATGTCACTGCGAGTTGGACGCCTGCGAGGGCGGATTTCTCTTTGGTTGGCGCCGGAGATGGCTTAACTGGCCTGGTTGCGATTCCTCGCTCCAGTGCATTGACCAGGCAATTGGGAGCCGGGTGTCGACTTGTTCCGGAAACACTGGTGACTGTCGTGTGGCCAGATCAGCAGGGAGTGATCCTGCGCGATGGTGGCAGCGAGCCGCTAGGGCATTTTGATGCTGTGGTCGTGGCGACACCTGCTCCTCAGGCTTTACCGTTATTGGATGCAGTACCGAGATTCAGGCAGCGTGCAGGTGAGGCGGGCACAGTGCCTGCCTGGGTCTGCGTGGTTGAGCTGGATGCCAGGCCTGAACGATTAGTCTCAGCGGATTGGCTTGAAGGTGATCATCCTCTGTTCAGGCGAGTGGTGCGTGACAGCAGTAAACCGGGTCGTACTGGTGAGATCTGGGTACTTGAAGCGCAGGCGCTGTGGAGTCAGGAGTATATCCATCTGACGCCAGAAACGGTTGGTGCTGAAATGCAGGCTGCGTTTGAAGTACTGGCAGGAGAACCACTGTCTGTGTTGTCCAGCCGTGTGCATCGTTGGCTATATGCACATGCGACTCCCTGTGGCTGCGAAGAGTTATCCTTCTGGGACCCGGGAACCGGTATCGGTGCCTGTGGTGACTGGCTGCACGCTGGTGGTGTGGAGGGGAGTTGGCAAAGTGGTGTTGATCTTGCTCGTCAATTACTGGCTGCAAGGCGTGACGTTGCATGACAAGAGTGATCTACAGTACCGGGGAGGTGAAATGTGAGTGATCTGCTGGCACAGAAGTTTCGGCAATGTGCAGATGAACTGGGCAAAGTGTTGCTGGGTAAGGAGCAGCAGATCCGACTGGCAATCACCTGTCTGTTATCCGGTGGCCATCTCCTGATTGAGGATCTGCCGGGTATGGGCAAAACAACTCTGGCGCACTCTCTGGCGCGAGTGTTCGGGTTGGCTGACAAGCGTGTCCAGTTCACCAGTGACATGTTGCCTGCAGACATTCTGGGTGTTTCGGTTTTTGAAGCAGCCACCGGGCAGTTTCGTTTTCATCCCGGACCGGTGTTCACTCAGGTATTGCTGGCCGATGAGATCAACCGCACCACCCCAAAAACTCAAAGCGCTTTGCTGGAAGCGATGGAGGAGGGGCAGGTGACACAGGATGGCGAAACCCGCACGCTGCCAACTCCCTTTTTTGTCATCGCCACGCAGAATCCCGTTACCCAATACGGCACTTTTCCGCTGCCGGAGTCTCAACTGGATCGTTTCTTGATGAGAATTGCACTGGGTTATCCTGCGCCGGAGGTGGAGCGGCGATTGCTCGCTGTCGGTGATACCCGGCAGCAGATAGACACTCTGCAAACGCTGGTCACGGCGGAAGAGTTGATGCAGGCACAAAAGCTGATACATCAGGTGCATGCCTCCAGCAGTTTGATCGACTATCTGCAGCGGCTGGTGCAGTACACCCGTGAAGGGCAGGGCTTCAGTTCTGGTGTGTCACCCCGCGGAGCTCTGGCATTGCTGCGCTGTGCCAGAGGCTGGGCTTGGCTTGAAGGGCGGGAGCATGTCGTTCCCGAAGATCTGCAACGGGTGTTGGAGCCGGTGATTGGTCACCGCATCCGTCCGGCTGAAGATATCGCCGGACATACCTCAACCCGGCTGGTGGCTGAGCTGCTCAGTCAGGTTGATGTGCTGAGTTGATTATGAAAGCCCGGCACTGGATGACAGCTTTGCGCCAGCAGATGCAAGCCTGGGCGTTGCGCCGTTCACCCGCCTCACGTTCAGTGACACTCACACAAAAGCGGATCTACATTCTGCCGACACTGTCCGGCATGATGTTCCTGCTGTTGCTCTTTCTGTTACTGCTGCTGGCGATCAATTATCAAAACAATCTCGCCTATGCGGCCACTTTTTTACTGGGCGGCATGTTCATCGTGTCGATACTGCATACCTACAGCAATCTGGCTGGACTCAGGATTACATCTGTCGCCGGACATCCCTGTTTTGCAGGTGAAAAGGCCGGGTTCACGCTGCAGTTGCAACGGCCTGAGAAGCGCCTATATGAGCAACTGGATTTTTCCTGGCAAAATGGTCCCCCACTGACGCTGGACATGACCGGTGATACACAGCTTCAGGTTGAGCTGGCGTGTCAGGCAAACAGCAGGGGCTGGTGCCTGCCTGGCCCCCTGCGAATTCAGACGCGTTACCCCTTGGGTCTGTTTCGAGCCTGGACATGGATCAATACGGATCTGCGTGCTCTGGTGTACCCGCACCCGATGCCGGGTGGGGATTTGCCGCCGGTGGCATCCGGTGAGGGAGATGGTCTTGAGATGCGCCATGAAGGTAGCGATGATTTCAGTGGCCTGACCCGTTTTGAGCCGGGTATGTCGCCAAAGCGGGTGGCCTGGAAGGTGTTTGCACGTGGTCAGGGTATGCATGCCAGCGAATATATCGCGCATCATGATCGCAAACTCTGGTTGGATTGGGATGGTTGGCCCGCACTGGATGTCGAGCAGCGGTTATCTCGACTGTGCTATTGGGTTGTTCGACTCGCGCATATGAATCAACCTTATGGCTTGAGACTGCCAGGCAAGGTCTACCCGCCGGCGACAGGGGAAGCGCATCGCCAACGTCTTCTTCAGGCACTGGCTCTGTTTCGCTTGCCGGAGATGCCGGCTGAAGTGGAGGGAAAACGATGAAGCAACATGCGCAGCAGATCAGCCGTGCTGCCGTAGTCTGGCAGCTGGTCGCATTTGTGGCGGTGGTTGTGCCTCATCTGATCTGGATGCCTTACTGGATACCGCTTTTCTGTGTCGCGATGATTGCCTGTCGGCTGATGATTCACAGTGGGCGCTGGTCCTTCCCGCACTGGAGCGTCAAGCTGCTGCTGGTGCTGATTACTGCAGCGGGGCTGTTGCTGACATTTGACAAGCAGAGTCTGCTCAGCGGAACGGTATCGCTTCTGGTACTGGCCTTATCGCTCAAATTACTCGAGATCTATCACCGGCGCGATGCCCTGGTGCTGATTTACGTTGCCTACTTTGTTGCCACCACCACATTTCTTTTTGAGCAGGAGATGTGGATGGCGCTGCTCTGTTTTATCGCCATCCTGCTGGTGACAGCTGCACTGAACAGTGTCTGGCAGGACCCGCAGAGGGTTGATTACAAACGGCCGCTGGTTCAATCATTTCGTGTTTTGCTGCCTTCTGTTCCACTGATGTTGCTGCTTTTTCTGCTTTTTCCCCGTATTGAACCGCTCTGGTCGGTGCAGTTGGATCGTTCGGCTGCCGTGACAGGTCTGTCGGATACCATGGCACCTGGAGATGTCAGTCAACTGACTCGCTCTGCTGCGATGGCATTCAGAGTGGTCTTTGATGGCGAGCCACCGCCACCGGCACAACGCTACTGGCGTGCGATGGTTTACAGTCAGTTCGACGGACGTCAGTGGTCGCAGGCGAGTTTGCTGTTGAGTCAGCCGGCGGAGTCACTTACCCCGTTATCTGAGCCTTTCGAGTATCAGATCATTCAGGAGCGTACAGGCCGTAACTGGCTGTTCGCGTTGGATATGCCTATGTCGAGTGGTATAGCGTCAGGAGGCATAGGTAATGACAAGGTGCTGACCCGAACTCGCACCCTGGAAAGCAAATCGGTTATCGAGAGCCGTCAGCATTATCGGTTGCAGTCTTCATCTGTTTATCAATTGGGTATTGATCTGAGTGACGATGAACGGGCGCGCTACACCAGAATACCGGCGAGCAGCAATCCACGTACACAAGCGTTGTCTGAACAGCTTTGGCAGGCTGCGGATCAACAACCTGAGCGTTATATTGATGAACTGTTAAACCTGTTTAACCGAGAGTTTACCTATACATTACAGCCGCCGCGCATGGAGCAGCATTCGATAGATCAGTTCATGCTGGAGCATCAGCGCGGCTTTTGTGAACATTTTGCGGGTGCTTTTGCCTTCATGTTACGTAATGTCGGGATACCTGCGCGTGTAGTGGGCGGTTATCAGGGGGGAGAGTGGAACCCCTATCAGGGATATCTGCTGCTGCGTCAGTATGATGCGCATGCCTGGACTGAGGCGTGGCTTGAAGGAGAGGGCTGGGTACGCATCGACCCGACTGCTGCTGTGGCTCCGCAACGGATTGAGCAGAGCCTGGAAACGCTGTTTGCTGATGATCCTGAGTTTATGGCCGATAACCCTGTGTCTGCATTGAGAGTGAGTCGCTCAGGGTTGTTGCTACAGATGCGTCTGTATTATGAGGGGGCAAACTTCGCCTGGCATCGTTGGGTGCTGCATTATCAAGGGGAGCAGGAGCAGTTGTTGCGTAACTGGTTGGGTGACTTGAACCCGCTGCGAATGATTCTTGCACTGATGATACCGGCTTCGCTCGTTCTTGGTTGGGTTGCCTGGACTCAGCTCCGCCAGACGGCTGTTACCAGGCGTGATCCAGTTGATCAGGCTTTGCATCGTCTGTTGGAGCGGTTGGCACAGAAGGGCATACCGCGCCATCCCGAAGAATCACTGCAAAGCTATTGTGTTCGTCTGGCCGAGGAAAGACCGGATTTGTCGAATCAGCTCAGGCAGATGGCTTTGCTGGACGAAACTCAGCGATATGGTCAGAATAGTTCGCCTGAGCACAGGCGAGAACTGCTGGGGTTGATCCGCGCCTGCCATAAGAGTTTGTAGAGAATGAGTGGTTGGATGAAGTGGCGAGAATCTGAGTTGGGATTTCCCTGTCGTGTGGTACGAAGTGCCCGACGCACTACCTCGATAGAGATCGTGGCAGGTGAAGTGGTGGTCAGGGCGCCGAACAGAGTGTCTGAGCCGGTTTTGCTGCATTGGGTGCAGCAGAAAAGGTCTTGGGTAATGAAGCATCTGACAAGGCAGCAGCATGAGTTCGATCATCATGAGATTCGTCTGAAGCAAGGCGCAGAGATCCCTCTGAATGGCACGCCATATCGGCTGCAATGGTTTGTCGGTGACAGCAGTCAGGTAACAAGGCTGGATAATGCGACCCTACTGGTCAGCCTGTCCTCACGGATTCGTCGCTCGGAGCCGGAGGCTGTTGAAGAGCTTTTGAAATCATGGTTACTGCAAGAGGCGCAGGCGCATCTGACGCGTCGGCTGCATCAGCTCAGCCAGCAGACAGCGCTGACTCCAAGTGCACTGGAGGTCAAGGGCTTCAAGCGGCGCTGGGGTCAATGTTCGACATCCGGGTTGATCAAGCTTAATTGGCGCCTTATTCATGCCCCTCAGGCGGTGCAGGACTATGTGATCATTCATGAGTTGTGTCACTTGCGCGAGATGAATCATAGCCCGGCTTTCTGGCAGCTGGTTGCCAGGCACTGTCCCGATTACAAGGCACTGAGATCCTATATAAAGAAGCGCAATGCATGGCTGGAGTGGTAGCCGCTGGAGGGTATTATTCCACTTTTGTACTAAGAGCCTAACACTTATGGCTAGTTGAAACATTTGGATACCATTGCAATACTGTAATTATAGTGCCTAAGCGTCCGTGGCTTCGTGTAATGTGTTGATGCAGCCCCTGCATTGAAACGGACCAATATGTTGGCAACCCAATACTAATAACAGAGTAAGCCAATGAGTTTGTATCGAGAGGTTGAAAAACGTTTCTGGAATTCGCTGACCAAAAAAATAGTCGGCAATATTCTATTCCTCCTGTTTCCCTTCGTGCTCCTGTTGCTGTTGATGCTATGGCACTCGGCCAGTTTCAAGGCAGATTTGCAGGCTCTGCCGCTTGCTGCTGAACAGTCGAATCAGCTCTTGCAGAGCTATGATCGTTTCTTTTTACCGGGTGTGGCAATCATGCTGTTTGCACTGGCATCAGGTATTTTTACAATCTTCTTTATGCGCCATCTTTTTTTGCGTCCGATCAAAGATATCACTGATGTGCTGCGCGCGATCAAGGATAAGGATGGTGATATATCGGCCACGCTACCGGACTATACCCACGATGAAATTTCAGAAATGGCACGAAGCTACAACGACTTCTCTGCCAGTCTGAAAAAAATGATTGCAGAAACGCGGCGTCGATCTGTGAAGGTGGCGTTGTGCAGTAATCAGCTGCAGAAGGTGGTTTTTGAAGCAGGTAATGCGTCGGATCAGCAGGAAGAGCAGGCGATGCAGGTGTATGAAGCGAGTAGCCAGGCGTCTCAGGCGATTGATGAGATCGCCGGTAACACGTTGAGAATCAGTGAGCAGACCAGCAGTAATATGGGCGAAGTCAGGGCATCCAGTGCTGAGCTGAAAAAAGTGCTGCAGCAGGTGAAGTCGATTCGTGAGCTGGCAAGCAATTTCCAGACGACTGTCCAGCAGTTGAGCGAGAACTCAGTCAACATCACCAAAATTCTGTCCATGGTGAAGGACTTTTCCGATCAGACCAATCTGCTGGCGCTGAATGCCTCCATTGAAGCAGCCAGAGCGGGAGACGCCGGTCGTGGCTTTTCAGTTGTGGCGGACGAAGTGCGAAATCTCTCTCGGAAGGTTGGTGATGCCACGGGGCAGATCGATTCTAATATCAACGAGATGCGTTCACTTGTTGAGGTGACTCACAGCAGTGCCGTTGATATTTTGCAGTATGTCGAAAGCACCGAGGAGTTTATTGACAAGACCAATGACCAGTTCATCCGCATGGTCACTGATTTCGAACAGACAACCTCGCAGTTAACCAGTATTTCTGCTGCCATTGATGAGCTCTCCTATACCAACAAGGAATCACATACACATGTTCAGGCGATTACCAACCTCTCATCCAGAATGAGGGATGAGATGGTTACATCCCGCAAGTTTTCGGCTGATCTGGAACTGGCAACCGAACAGACACAGGAGCTGCTGTCACGCTTTACCATCGGTTTCGGTGGGTTTGAGACCATGACCCAGACGGGGCAGAACTGGGCAAGGCAGGTGATGAGTAAACTGGAGGAGATGAAGGCTCAGGGCATTAATCTGTTTGATACCAGCTATACCCGCACGAATCCGAATCAGCTGCCGGAGAAGTATGACACGCGTTACGCTGAGATCTTTGACCAGCAGATGCGCCCAATATTTGATAACTTTATTCAGCAACGGCCCGAGTTTATCTATGCTATCGCGGTGGATAAGAACGGCTATGCGCCGGCTCATCACAGTAAGGTTTCCAAGCCGCTGACGGGTAATTTCGATGTCGATAATCTGCAGAGTCGCAACAGACGTATCTTCGCATCCAACCGTGCAGAGAAGCGCAGAGCGTCACATCAATCACCATTTCTGTTGCAGACCTTCATTCGCGATACCGGAGAGGTGCTCAATGATCTGTCCATTCCGCTTTATGTGAATGGCCAGCATTGGGGGGCATTGATTATGGGCTTTGATCCAAAGCATCTGATGGATGACTCTGCCTGAGGTGTAATAGCCAATACAGGTAGTGCCCAATAAAAAACCGAGGATCAGACCTCGGTTTTTTATTCATGAAGCAGTGCTTATGGCAGCTTTCATCATATAGATGGTCATATATCGACCGTCAGATAATATGTTGCTCCCTGATCAGGTGCCTGATCAGCGTTTTCAGCGTATCGTAGGAGAGGGGTTTCGAGCATACCGCTGATACACCCTCGTTTTCAAACGCCATGAGCGGCTCCTGATTCTGCTCGGATGTCACGACAATGATTGGCACAGCTTGCTGAGTTGTGTACTGCCGGATGTGATGAACCAACTCAAGCCCGTCGATATTGGGCATGTTGTAGTCGGTGATGACCAGATCGAATACCTGCGCTTTCATCATCTGTAGCGCTTCGGCACCATCCTTGGCTTCACGGACATTGTGAATACCGATCGATTGCAGAACACGCTCCAGGTAGTTTCTGGATAACTGGCTGTCATCAACCACCAGCACGGCTAGTTCATCGAACTCATCGTCCAGCAGTTCTTCATCACCGCCGTTTCGGTCAGCCACGAAATGAACGGCGCTTTCCAGCGCTTTGAGCATATCTTCCGGATCGAAGGGTTTAGGCAGAATCGCTGTAGCGCCGGCCTGGCGAACAGGTTCCAGGTAGCGATACATGGTTTCGCTCGAGATCAGAAAGAAAGTAACATCAGCCAGCTCAGGGCGCATACGCATGGTATTGACCATTTCTGAACCTGTCATATCCGGCAGATGCATGGCAGACATCACAACGTCGGGAGTAATCTGATCCATTCTCTCCAGAGCAGGCGCTGCTTCACTGAACTCTTCAACATCATTGATACCCAGCGAGCGCAAGTGTCCGGCAATAATATTGCGCTGAACTCGTGAAGGCTCGATAAGCAGAATTAGCAGATCTTTTAAATCCATTTCCAGCTCACTCGATAATGCAGTATATGAGAGATTGTTTATACCTTAATAGTTTAATTTTGCAACTTCTGGGCATTAAAAGCGTGCCGCCAAGTATTCCTAGAAAGGCTTCAATGCAGCTTGTCATGTGTCGCGACCGTAGCGATTCATGAATCTGCCAGAAGTGCGTAGCTCTTCTGATTTTGTTTGATTCCTCCCGATAAATTGATGAGATGGGCTGATGACTATAGCTTAGTCCATATCTGTTTCAGCAGGGCAATCAAAGAGACAAATTATAATTCAAACAAGCACCTTGTGTCCGGTGTTTTGTCAAAAAACGCGAAAACACATCAAAAAAACACATGAATTTCATGTGGTTATGATGGCTTTTTCGGACCGGCAAGGCTTTCAATCAGCGGTTCAAAAAGTGCTCTTATTTCCGCTTCATGCTCCATCTCTCTGGCTTGGGCGAGCAAGGGCAGCAATTGCTGACGGCTAACGGAGCGGATCAGCAGTTTGACTCTTGGAATATTGTAAGCACTGAGGCTCAGGCAGTCATAGCCCAGTGCAATCATGATCAAAACAGCAGCAGGATCGGACGCCATTTCACCGCATAGGGAGACAGGCAGAGACAGTGCCTTGCATTGATTAAGGATCTGTTCAAGTGCCAGCATCACTGCCGGGTGGAGGTGGTCAAACAGCTCCGACACTCGCGGGTTGTTGCGATCCACGGCAAGCAAGTACTGAGTCAGGTCATTACTGCCGATTGAAACAAAGTCGATGTATCGTGCCAGCTTCGGCAGCAGTAGCATTGCTGAAGGCACCTCTACCATCATGCCTATTTCGGGCATTCTCACGGGGGTTCCTTCCCGGTTCAGAGCCTCGACGGATTTTTCGACATAGCGGCGGAAGGTAACGATTTCATCTATACGGCTGACCATCGGTACCAGCATCTTCAGATTGCCGTGTTCAACATCGGCTCGCAGCATGGCTCGTACCTGAGCCACGAGCAACTGGGTGTTATCGAGTGTGAAACGGATGCCACGCCAGCCGAGATAGGGGTTCTCTTCCGTCATGTCGAAGTAAGGAAGCTGCTTGTCACCGCCTATGTCCAGTGTTCGCATGGAGACGGGGCGTGGTGCATAAGCCTCCAGTACCTTACGATAGAGCAGGTACTGCTCCTGTTCAGTGGGGAAGCTGTCATGAATCATGAAGGGTATTTCTGAGCGATACAGTCCGACACCCTCGGCACCTCTTTCCAGACCGGGCGTGGCATCTGCCAGCAGACCGGTATTGGTCAGGAGCGTGACGCGAAAACCATCAAGGGTCTGTGCAGGCTCGTTTTTCAGCCGATCCAGATCCTGCATGAAGCGCCGCTCTTCGTCGATGATACGACGGTATTCATCCAGCAAGGGCGAGGGAGGATTGATTATGCATTCACCACGATTACCGTCGACAATCACCTTGTCGCCTCGGTGATTATCCAGATCCACGTGCTCAAGTCCCATAATGGCCGGGATGCCGAGAGCATTCGCGACGATTGCAGTGTGAGACAGGGCAGAGCCGCCTGTGCAGAGTATGCCGTGGATGCGCTTGAGTGGAAACTCAGCCAGATCGGCAATGCTGATCTGTTCTCCGCCCAGAATCAGTGGCTCGTCGGGTGCCTCGATCACCTGACGATCATGCACCAGTAACTGGTTCAGTATCCGCTGGCCGATATTGCGTATATCTTCGCTGCGTGCCTTGAGATAAGGGTCATTGGATTGTTCGAAGCTTTCAGCCATCTGCTCAATGGTCTGCTTCAGTGCCCAGGTGGCGCTGTCGCCCATAATGATCAGCTTGTTGACCCCGGTGATCATTTCAGGGCTTTGCAGCATCATCTGATAAACGCTGAACAGTGCAGACACATCTGCGGGCAGGTGATGGCCGAGTTTGCCGGAACCTGTTTCCAGCTCTTCTGAAACGGCCGTGAGTGCCTCGCTGAAATCGCCCTTTTCCTGTATAGGATCACTGTTGAATCCCGGCTTGACCTGGTCCAGCGTCATATGCGGATCAATGATCCACAAGCGTCCGCAGCCGACACCTTTGGCTCCGCGAATACCTTTGTGACGAATGAATGGGCTGTTGTCAGTACTTTGCATCCAACTGCCACTGCGTTGCAGGTGGTGCAGTGTGCCTGCAAGCTGAGAGGCCACTGTCATCAGAAAGGCTTCTTCTTCCTGACAGAAAGGTACTTGTTGAGTGCCCTGAACAACCAGTACACCAATCAGTTTGCGCAGGTGAATCAGTGGTACCCCCAGAAATCGGTGGTAGGGCTGCTCGTGTGTTTCAGGTATATATACAAAGCGATCATCTGCCGGCGCATCACCCAGGTTCAGCGTATTGAGTGATGCAGCAATATGCCCGACCAGCCCCTCGTTGATTGACAGTCTGGCTGTTCCTACTGCCTCGGGGGCCAGGCCGCGGGTGGCAGCCAGCACCAGGCTGTCCTGCTCCGGATTACATAGATAAAGACTGCAGACCTCGACACGCATCAAGTCACTGAGGCGGCCGACAATCGCATCCATCATCGCCTCAGGATCTTGCGTGCGCGCGATCTGCTCTACAAGGGTTATCAGTGTTGTCAGGGGGTATTGCATCGCTTTGGAGCTCCGGAGATCCTTAGGGCAGATAAGTACAGACTTTTACACAGTTGTTTGAATCCGACAACTGCTTTTCAGCGAATATTTCATCTTCAGCTATGCTTACACGGGTAGCACGGCCAAGTTTTTGATGGGTGTAGTGTGTTTGAATAAGGGCTGTTAAACTATGTTTTTTATTGGGGTTTTTTATCAGGTTTTTTCTAATTGAGAACTTATGAATACTGAGGTGCGCAACAGTAATCGTTTGCAGGTGATTGATATCTGCCGCAAAAATATTGTCAGTTGCTCGCCACAAGACAGTGTCGAAACAGCCATTGAGCTGATGTCACGTTGTCGTATCGGGTCAATACTCGTATGTCATGAGCTGAGACCTGTGGGTATTCTGACGCGACGCGATGCCATGCGCCTTGGTCAGATAGAGTCTGATTTGCCCCTGAAGCTCAGTGATGTGATGTCCTCACCGGTATTGACGGTGGGCCCAGAGACTACCATTGATGAGCTGGGGCTTGAGTTTATGGGTCGCAGTATCCGCCATGCTGCAGTGGTCAGTTCGCAGAATGAGTTGCTGGGGGTGGTCAGCGAAAGCGATATCGTCAATAGTCAGGGATTGGAGCATGATCTGTTTCTGCGCTCTCTGTCTGAGGTCTGTAATCGTGATCCGATGCGGCTGCCGTCAGTCTGCACCTTGCGTCTTGCCATCAGTCGTATGCGCACTGCGGATCTGACAGCGGCACTGGTCGAATCGGAGCAGGGCGATATTCTGATTATCACCGAAACCGACGTCATCTCCTTTCTGGCCACCTATAGCAAGGATCTGGATCGCCCCCTTTCGGAGTTTGGTCTTAATAAACTGGTGTCCGTGCCGGGTGATCTCAGTCTGTATAATGCGCGCAGGCATTTTCGCAAACATGGCTTCAGACACTTGGGCGTGTTATCAGCCAGCGGTGAGGTAATCGGCCTGGCTTCTTATTCCGATATTCTGCGTAATGTCGAGATAGATTATGTCTTCAGGCTGCGTGAATTGTTACATGATCGCAGCCATAGCCTGCAGCAGACCGAACATAGCCTGCGCTTGATCGAGAAGGTGATCGACGCTTCGATGGAAGGGATACTGATCACTGACAGGCAGGGACGCATCGTCAGTGTCAATCCGGCATTTACTCAGATCACTGGCTATGAAGAGTGGGAAGTTCTGGGTTGTAACCCCAATATACTCAGCTCGGGTCGTCATGATGAAGCTTTTTATCAGCGCATGTGGCATACCATTCAGGAGCATGGGCGTTGGCAGGGGGAGATCTGGAACAAGAGCAAGCAGGGGCGAGTATATCCTGAGTGGTTGAGCATCACGGCAATTGAAGATGAGCGCGGTGAAATACATCAGTATGCTGCCATTTTTCATGACCTGACCGAGGTTAAGCGCTCCGAAGCGCGAATGAAAAAAATTGCCTACTTCGATGAGATTACGCAACTGGCCAATCGGCGTCTGTTTCATGATCGACTGGATCTTGCTATCACTTATGCCAGAGAGCAGGGAACACGCATTGCCTTGCTGGCGCTTGACCTGGATCTGTTTAAACGTGTCAATGATCGTTTCGGGCAAGTGACGGGTGATAAAGTGCTGCGCGAGATCGCCAGCCGTATTGAAAGCACAGTTAATGAAGAGGAAACGGCTGCAAGGCCGGGGGGCGATGAATTCACTCTTATTCTGACCTGTTGGAAAAGTGTCGAGGAGTTGACGCTGGGGTTGGAGCAGCTGTGCAAAATTGTTTCAGCACCGATACTGGTTGATAATGCGGAGCTGAGAATTTCTACCAGCATTGGTGTGGCGATCTATCCGGATGACGGAGATACGATTGAACTGCTGCTGCGCAGTGCCGATACTGCCCTGGCGGAAGCCAAGCAGGTAGGGCGGAACAGCTTTCGCTTCTATTCGCCGGAGCTGCACCAGAAGACACAGTCGCGTTATCAGATGACTAATCTGCTGCAGAAAGCATTGGATAACCACGAACTGGTTCTGTTCTATCAGCCAAAACTCTGTCTTAAAAGTAATAGGGTTGTAGGGGTTGAAGCACTGGCCCGCTGGTTCAGTCCTGAACTGGGAAGTGTCTCTCCCGGCGAGTTTATTCCGCTGGCAGAGGATTCAGGCCTGATCGATGAAATAGGCATCTGGGTACTGCGCGAGTCGGCTTACCAATCGGCCCAATGGCGTGATCAGGGGTTTGATCTGCAGGTGGCAGCGAATGTGTCAGCCAGGCAGTTTCAGCGACATGATGTTGCCAGGCAGGTGTTTGATCTGCTGGAAGAATTTTCTCTGGAGCCGGAAAAACTTTGTGTTGAATTGACCGAAACCAGCTTTCTGCACAGTGCAGAGCAGACCAGTGAAGCGTTGAATCGATTGCGTGAGGCTGGGGTCGGTGTCTCCATCGACGACTTTGGTACGGGCTACTCCAGCATGAATTATATCCGTATCATGTCATTGAACCAGCTCAAGATTGATCTCAGTTTCATCAGTAATATCGAGCATTCCGAGACAGATAGAAAACTGGTATCAGCAATGATTGCAATGAGCCACGCCATGGACCTTGAAGTTGTGGCCGAGGGTGTGGAGAATATTGAGCAGCTCAAATTGCTCAGAGTGATGGGGTGTGATCAGGCGCAAGGCTATCTGGTCTCTCGTCCTCTGGCGGCAAAAGAGCTTACTCAGTGGCTGAGCAAGCCACTGGATCATGTACTGCTGACAATGGAATAAAAAGTCTCCGATGAAAAGTTATCTGTTCACAACTGCCAATAACCGCGGTGGCGTCATACTCTGCAATATCGACACGCTGGAAGATGCGGTGACTTATCTGGATGGCCGCTTTGAACAGGTGGTACGTGTCGAGCAGGGTAGGCATTACTGGTCCAAGGGAGAGGGATATGGGGAGCTGGAGCCGTTGAGTGTACCCACGGCATCCTCATCAGACCCTTCCCCATATCCCGTATCAGCTCAATTACTTGATCAATAAGGCGAGAGTATCAGAACCACTCCTCACGACGCTTTCTGCGTTTCGGTAGATGGGGAATGATCAACCCCAGAATGACGCCTCCAAGAGCAACCAGGCCTCCATGGGTTAGCCAGCGAATCAGATTGCTCTGGTCCATATGCTCAATATCGTTTTCGAGAGAGCGTATCTGGGCTTGTAACTGTTGTACTCCCATCTCATATTGCTGACTTTCAGATGTAAATTGCTCGAGTTGCTCTTGCAGTGAGGCGATTTCGTGTGCCTGAGTTTCGACCAGCGCCTGGCTGGCTTTAAGGTCGGTTTCCATCTGAGGCAATCGATGCAGGATGCTCAGCCCGGTTTCCACAAACTCGCTGGGTAACCATCCTGTGCGACCTGCTTCAGTACGTACATGGACATATTTGGTGTTGCTGTTCCTTTCCAGAATTGTTATGGCTTCTCCGCTATTGACCCTGCCATTGATGCGATATTCATTGCTGGGACCACCGTGAGTGAAAACATAGACATCATCAGCAATATGACCGACCTCTGCATGAAGCGGGTTGCTGATTATTACAAGAAACGAGATACCGAGAAGCTTTTTCATTCTTAATCCTAAAACATATCACTATCGCCATTGTACGGATTGAAAATCTGATGGCTAGCCCGCAGAAAAGTTCAGAGTAAATTTTATCGGTTGTCAGCTTCGGCTGGAGCTTGATAATCTATCAGCGTTTCAAATGGTAACCTTTTTGATAATTCGGGATTAACTGTATGGATAGCTTCTTTGGTGTCTATGTTTTGCCTTGGCTGATTAACATTGGCATGGCACTGCTGATTTTCTTTATTGGTCGTCAGGTCATTAAGCTGCTGATCAATGTCCTTTCTCGCATGCTGCGTAAAGCTCATCTTGATGAGATTCTGGTTAACTTTATTACCTCCATCGTCAATGCTTTGCTGTTATTGATCGTGGTGGTGGCCGCTCTCGGAGAGCTGGGTGTCGACACCACATCCTTAATCGCACTGGTAGGTGCTGCAGGGCTGGCCATCGGTCTGTCGATGCAAGATTCGCTGAAAAATTTTGCAGCAGGGGTCATGCTGATTGTTTTTCGCCCGTTCAGAGCAGGTGATTTTGTTGAAGCTGCGGGAATCTCCGGGGTTGTGGAGAATATCAATATTTTCACCACGATGATGCGCACTGGTGATAACCGCGAAATTCTGGTGCCGAATGGCAATATCTATGCGGGTGTCATCACCAATTTCTCGCGCAGAGATACGCGTCGTGTCGATATGGTATTTGGTATCAGCTATGACGATGATCTTCGTAAGGCCAAGCAGATACTGCAGGATATTCTGGCGAATGATGAGCGTGTATTGGATGATCCGGCACCCGTGGTGGTGGTGGCCTCTCTGGGGGACAGCAGCGTCAACTTCAATGTCAGACCCTGGGTCAAGAGCGCCGACTACTGGGATGTGCTCTGGGATGTTACCGAACTTGTGAAGCTTCGCTTCGACGAAGAAGGTATCACCATTCCTTATCCCCAGATGGCTCTGCATCTGCACCGGGAAGAGCAGCAGGCAGACTCGTGATCTGAACGGAAAACAGTACATACTCCCCTGGAGGAGGGTATGTACTGCCGGCGTCGAGATTAACTGCTTTCGCTGTCCTCTTTAACTATCTGCTGTCTGAGAACTTCATTCTCATGACGCAGTTTCTGAGCCTCCAGACGATAGTCAAATATCTCCTGATACTGCTGTTCCAGCTTTTGTTCCATTTTGTTCAGTGCAGTTTGCTGCTTCTCGATTGTTTCTTTCAGGTCATCCACCTGATGCTGCAGTTCATCCAACAGCAGATAACCACTTGGAGCGTGCTCATCCTGATCCGAATCCTGAGTGGTAAGACGGATCTGGCCTTGTAATTCACCGACGATATGGCTGTAGAGTGCCTTCAGATCAGACGCTTCTCGGTCGGTGTAACTGATTCGCTCTTCCATGGCGCTGTGAGCGCTGGCTGCGCCGATGGAGCCAGCAAGTACCTGCTCCAGCATGCGGTGGAACTCCATCAACTCAATGATGGTGATATAGTCCTTTTTGTGGACCTGCAGATCTTCGGTGATACGCTCTATGGCCGTTTCAGCTTTGTCATGGCTGAGATATCGGATCAGCAATAAGTGCGCTTCAACCATTTTGGATTCCAGTGCGATATAGGCGTCCAGTCCTGTGGGGCGGGCCTTTCCGCTCATCTGCTTTGACAGCATCGCATTCAGAAATTCACGCGTGAGGCTCCTTTCCGCTTTCTGCGGATGATAGAACCAGGAACCGAGCAGGTAAAAGAGTGTGTTGAACAGCAGAGACCAGATAACGCTGTGAGTCATGGCCGGAAGAAAGTCCAGGCCAAACAGCGCTTCCGGACGCAACCAGTGCAAACCCAGCAGTCCCTGCTCAAGTATGCTGTCGGCCAGCCAGCCTTCACGAATCATGGCCGGTATGATCAGCGTATAACCCCAGATGATATAGCCACTGAGAAGTCCGGTCATGGCGCCAATGCTGTTGCCGGTGCGCCAGAACATGCCCAGCAAAAGGGCGGGGGCAAATTGCAGTACCGCGGCAAATGAGATCAGCCCCATTGATGCCAGCAGGTAGGTGTCACCCAGACTCATCGCCAGAAGATAGCTGGCCAGCAGAATCAACGCAGCCATGATCCAGCGTATCTGCAGCATAAAGGCGCGCAGTGGCTCCAGTCGGCTGAAGCGTTCGCAGAAGGGCAGAATCAGATGGTTGGATGCCATAGTCGACAGGGTCATGGTGGAAACAATAATCATGCCTGTGGCTGCAGCAAAACCGCCTATGAAGGCGATGATGGTGAGTGCTTTCTGCCCAAGATATTGTGGTACGAGGATCATGAAGTAGTCGGCAGATCCGAGCGGAAGCTCATAAACCAAACCAGCCGCCGCAATGGGAATAACGAACAGGTTGATCAGTATCAGATAGAGTGGAAACATCCACATGGCAGTTTTGATGTGATTCTGATCGCTGTTTTCTACCACTGCTACATGAAACTGCCGTGGTAAAAGTTGTACTGCCGCAAACCCCAGTACGATCAGGGTTAACCACATGACACCGGGGTGCTGGGTTGCCGTGAAACTGGTCAGTTGCGTGATTTGCATATCATCCAGCAGAAGCAGGAGATTATCGAAGCTACCGAAGCCGATATAGATCACAGACAGGCCAACAATCAGAAACGCAGCCAGTTTGACCAGACATTCCGCCACCAATACGGCAACCATCCCTTGATGGCGCTCGGTTGGATCAAGTCGTCTGATGCCGAAAATAATGGTGAACGCGATCATCATCAGGGTGACCATAAAGCCAGTGACGCCAGGGCTGAGGGTGTGACTCACGCCCGTGATCAGACTGTAGCTCTTGATGACTGCCGTCAACTGCAGCGCAATATAGGGTGCGATGCCACTCAGTGCAATCACCGTCACCAGAGCGGCAATACGCTGCGAGCGGCGATAACGGGTTGAGATGAAGTCGGCAATGCTGGTGATGCGAAACTCCTCCTTCACCGCGACCATCCTTTTCATCGTGCTCCACCAGAAAATCACACTGATCAGCGCACCGATATAGATGGCCAGAAAAAGCATACCGGAGTGCACGGCAAATCCGATGCTGCCGTAGAAGGTCCATGACGTGAAAAATACGGCCAAAGAAAGTGCATATACCCAGCTGGAACCTTTATGCGTACCTCGCGCCTGAGCACGCTTCTCTACCCATTGTGCTAATCCAAATAGCAGGCCCATGTACAGGACCACAATCAGCACAACGCTTAACGGTGAAAACATCACAACCTTCCTGTCTCGTGTGGTTACAAACTCAGATGGGTTTAAATCTGTCGTTTTTCGTTCGCTTCATTGCAAACAGTAGCAGAAAGTATCTGAACTGCAGTAAAAGCATCACCCTGGCTGCTTCAGTCATTTTTATCCTCATGCTGGCAGCATCGCGGAGGGACGGGGTCGATACCGCCATCGTTCCATGGATGGCAGCGTGACACTCTGCGCAGGCCAAGCCAGAGGCCTTTAAATGGGCCATGCACCTGTATCGCTTCAATCATGTAGCTGGAGCAGCTGGGATAAAAGCGGCAACTGGGTGGTATGAGTGGGCTGATGAAATATTGGTAAAACTTCACCAGCAGGATGAAAAAACGGCTGATTATGCCTCGAATCCAGCGCATCGTATCTCAATTTCAGGGTTCAGTATGTCAAGAATAGTGCTAAAGAAGCGGGTATGGTAACGCCGAGTGGCGGTGCAGAGAAGTAAAAGCGCAAAGCCAACCGCCTATCACCTGATAAACGGTCGGCTGGCTGAGTCTGCTCGGTCAGAGGTTTTCTTCGGCAAACTCTGCCAGGCGAGACCGGAAGACGCCCTGGAAGTGGACGCTGGCCGAGCCTTCAAACTCTCTGAAGCGCTCAACAATATAGGTCAGGCCGGATGTCAGTGGCGTCAGATAGTTGGAGTCAATCTGTGCCAGGTTGCCCATGCAGACCATCTTGGTTCCTTTGCCGCAACGGGTGATGATGGTTTTCAGCTGCTGGGGTGTCAGGTTTTGAGCTTCATCAATCAGTACAATCGCATTCTGAATGCTGCGCCCACGAATGAAGTTCAATGATTTGAACTGGATGTTGGCTTTCTCGATGGCGTATTTGACGCTGCTCTGAGGGCGCTCATCCTGCTCATGCATCGCTTCGAGGTTGTCATTGATGGAGCTCATCCAGGGTGTCATTTTTTCCTCTTCAGTACCTGGCAAAAAGCCGATATCTTCTGCAACAGGCGGTGTCGAGCGGGTAACGATAATCTTGTTGTAGCGCCCCTGTTCAATCACCATCTCCAGTGCACAGGCCAGCGCGATCAGTGTTTTACCCGAACCGGCGGAGCCGAGGAAGATCGTCAGATCTATCTCAGGGTCGAGCATCGCCTGCATCGCAAAAGCCTGCTGAATATTGATTGGAGAGATTCCCCAGCAGCTCTGATGCATCATGTGGCTGTAGCCGAGATCCATCAGTGTGATGCTGTCACCCTCTACGCTGACCGTTCTGGCGACAAAATCCTTGCTGTCATCATAGATGTACTCATTCGGGTAGGTATCCGGCAGCAGTGAATGGGCGACCTTATGATAGGTCTTGCCCTCTTTCTGGAAGCTGTCGACCTTGTCCACGCCTTCCCAGAAAGGCTTTTCCAGGTGGTGATGCCCTTCCGGCAGCAGATCGATATCAGATACCAACTGATCAGTGCGATAATCCTCAACGCGCTCCAGTCCGGCGCCCAGCGCCTTGAGGCGCATGTTGATGTCTTTTGTGACCAGCACGATCTGGCGGTGTGGGAAGGTGGACTGCAGATGCAGAGCACAGTTGATAATGCGGTTATCTTTGTTGCGCTCATCAGGTAGAAACCCGGCACGAGCGGTCAGCTCATGGTCGGGGAAAATGCTCAGCAAACCCAGCTTGGTGGCGCGATCCTTGCCCGGCAGTACTATCCGGACGCCCTTGGTGATCTGAGAAGGATTGGAGGCTGAGCTGATGATGCTGTCGATCACCCGAATCGCATGGCGCGCTTCAGCGGCCACTGTCTGTTTCCGGTCCTTGATGTCGTCCAGCTCTTCGAGAACCGTCATCGGGATCGCAACATCCTGCTCCTTGAACTCAAACAGGCACTTGGGATCATGTAAAAGTACGTTGGTATCGAGAATGTACAGTTTTGACGCTTTCGATGGGCTCATCTGAAACTTCCTTTGCAGTGAGGTATACCTGCAAGCTAAAACAACCTGACGCAGATTACAATCTCATTTTTACACAGCTGTGCCAGTCATAAAAATATCATCTGAATGTAGTAAAAAGATGGGGTAGCGTTCATAGTTATAACAAATGGTATGTTTAAGTCCTTCAGGCAGATTCAGTAATCGAATCGATTTGAAGGGGTGGAGCAGTAGAGTGGAAAGGAGGTCAGCTATGATGACCGAGCAGTTTGTAAATGCCAGTATCAGCCCGCGTGAAAGTCTTGATAATCTCTCACCCCATGAGGTGGCCAAGCTACAGGATAAGAGTCAGAGCGGTTTGTATGCGCTGTTTCGCCAGTGTGCATTGGCTGTGCTTAATACCGGCAGTGAAATGGACAGTACGCGCAAGGTGCTGGACAAGTATCGCCAGTTTGATGTCCAGATCAGCCAGAAGCATCGTGGTGTTCAACTGGATCTGATCAATGCACCGGCCAGTGCGTTTGTTGATGGTGAAATGATTCAGGGGATTCGTGAACACCTGTTCTCGGTATTGCGTGACCTGTTGTATGTCACGGATGAACTGGATAACTGTTGCGATGATATGAACCTTTCCGAGTCGATCTCAAACATGGTGTTTCATATTCTGCGCCATGCCCAGACGCTACGCCCCCATGTCAAGCCGGACCTGGTTGTCTGCTGGGGTGGGCACTCGATCAATCGGCTGGAGTATGATTACACCAAAAAGGTGGGGTATGAACTGGGTCTTCGCAAACTGAATATCTGTACCGGCTGCGGGCCGGGCGCCATGAAAGGGCCGATGAAAGGTGCCACGATTGCGCACTCCAAACAGCGCATTACTCGTGGCAGCTATCTGGGTATATCTGAGCCGGGCATTATTGCAGCTGAATCACCCAATCCGATTGTCAATGAGTTGGTGATCATGCCGGACATTGAAAAACGCCTGGAGGCGTTTGTCAGGCTGGGTCATGGCATCGTCGTTTTCCCGGGTGGGGCGGGGACAGCCGAGGAGATTCTTTACATTCTCGGGATTCTGCTTCGCGAAGAGAATGCGGATATCCGTTTCCCATTGATCTTCACTGGGCCCGCTGGCAGCGAGTCCTATTTCGAAACGGTTGATGCGTTCATCGGTACGACACTGGGCAAACGCGCACAAAGTCTTTACGACATTATCGTGGATGATCCGCATGAGGTGGCTCATCGCATGAAGCAGGGGCTCCGCGAGGTAACAGAGCAGCGAGTGCAATCTGGTGAGTCTTTCCATTTCAACTGGCAACTGACTATCCCACTGGCATTGCAGCAGCCCTTTGAACCAACTCATGAGAATATGGCCGGGCTTCGGCTGTCCAAATCATTGCCGGATCATGAACTGGCAGCACAGTTGCGATGTGCACTGTCTGGAATTGTTGCGGGTAATGTAAAAGAGTCCGGAATTCGAGCCATAGAGGAGCGCGGACCCTTTGAAATTACCGGTGAGGCAGAGATTACGCGTGCTCTGGATCATCTGCTTAGCTCATTTGTTGAACAGCGGCGAATGAAAATTAATCATGAAGAGTACGTACCCTGCTTCAGATTGGCCCATCCTGTGAGCTGATCAGGTTATGACAACGCGGTTAATTCGGGTATATTAACCGCGTTCTGTTTTCCTGATGGGTTCCTGCCTTGCGACATAAACTGATAGTGACACTGACAACGGTCCATGGATCTCGTCAGTACACCTTGAATCAGCTCGCCAGATATCTGGTTTTGCTGGTTTTATTGTTATTCGGGCTTAGCCTGTTGGTTTCCAATTTTCTGCTGGTCAAGACACGGGAAGATCTGTCGGGCCTTGAGCAGGATCACCAATTACTGGTCAATGAGTATGAGTTCACCTTGGGGACGCAGCAGTTGTATCTGTCGCAACTGAATTCACTGGGTAGCCTGTTCAGCGATGTCTATTTTGAGCGCGATGTGTTGCAGCAGGAAAAGTTGCGACTGGATGCTGATCTGACTGATCTTGAGTCGATGTTGGATGTTTCTGGTGATCGTTCAGCGATGACGCCCTCGGAGCGTGTTGAGCTGATGAAAGCCGCGGCCAGGCAGCGTCTGTTTTTACTGCACAGTATTCCCAATGGATTGCCGATCAAGGGGCAGCGCATGAGCGGCCGATTTGGCCCCAGGATTCATCCGATTCGTAAAACCCGCTCTCAGCATAACGGTGTGGATTTTGCTGCACCACCGGGAACGCCGATATATGCCACAGCAGATGGCGTTGTGGAGTTCGGCGGCTACAGCAGCGAAACTGGATTTGGCAATCTGGTCATCCTGCAGCATAATTTCGGTTTCAAGTCCTATTATGCACATCTTAATAAGGTCGAGGTCAAACCTCGTGAGTTTGTGCATAAAGGCCAGTTGATCGGTCGCAGTGGTAATACCGGCCGCTCCACAGGACCGCATCTGCACTACGAAGTGAGACACCTTCATAGTCCGATCGATCCTGAAAAGTTCATGAAATGGGGGCTGGATAATTTTGATACAATATTTACTAGTGTTGAGGGGGTTCAGTGGGAATCATTAAGCGCACTGTATCCGCTAAATCAAACCGGTCAGCAGTAACTATTATCGCTGAGGGTAACCGTTTCTACGGTGATACTACTGTCAGTGGCAAGATGCATGTTGATGGTTTTCTGGAAGGAAATATCAGCTCCAGCGATGATATTTCCATTGGCAAGACGGGTGTCGTATCCGGGCGTATACGAGCTCGCCAGATATTTGTCAGCGGGGCTCTGGAAGGTGACGTTGTCTGTGAAGAGCTGCATATCGAGCGAGGCGGCAAAGTCAGGGCCAATACCTGTTGTCAGACCTTTACGCTTGATCCCCAGGGGTGTTTCCTGGGCGAGCGGCGCCTGCCGGAGCAGCAGCCAGATTTTTCGCTCCCGAATGACGCTGTCCCGGGAAGAGTGGAACGCCTGACCGAGCGACTGGGGTTTGATTCCGGCATGGAATTGATCGACTCGCTCCCCGATCGCATTACGCTGTCCGACAAGAAGGCTTGAGCATGTGTGAACTGCTTGGGATGAGTGCCAATGTGCCAACGGATATCTGCTTCAGCTTTACCGGGCTGATGCAGCGAGGAGGGCGCACAGGTCCGCATAGAGACGGTTGGGGTATCGCTTTTTATGAGGGCAAGGGGTTACGCTCCTTTCATGATCCTCAGCCCAGTGTCGACTCGAAGGTGGCTAGGCTTATCTCGGAGCATCCCATCAAGAGCTGTACGGTGATCAGTCATATCCGTCAGGCCAATGTAGGGGGGGTCTGTCTCGAAAATACACATCCTTTCAGTCGTGAGCTGTGGGGGTATCGCTGGTGCTTCGCGCACAATGGGCAGCTTGATAAAGCCGTTTTCGACTGGCCTCTGACCTTTTACAAACCGATCGGTACCACTGATAGCGAGCATGCTTTTTGCTGGCTGCTGGATCAGATTCGAACTGCGTTTCCTGACAGGCCCGAAGATTTTTCAGCCTTGATGGCTTTTGTTCATCAGTGCTGTGAAAAGCTCAGAGCGCTGGGTGTATATAACATGCTGCTGAGCGAGTCCACGCATCTGTTTGCCTTCTGCAGCTCAAAGCTTTCCTGGATTACGCGCCGCTCTCCCTTCGGTGAAGCCCGCCTCAGTGATTGTGAGGTCGAAGTGGATTTCGGTGCCGTGACAACACCGAACGATATCGTAACGGTCATCGCCACCGAACCACTGACCTGTAATGAGCAGTGGCAATCTCTGGCGCCTGGAGAGATGGTGGTCTTTGTTGATGGACTGGTGAAGAGTTCTTTTCACGCTGTATTTAATGCAGAACAGGATCAGGCATAGGGAGTGATGATTGACAACACAGAGCCGTCATCTGAGTATTGATCGCAGTGCTGATCTGAATACATTTTTTTCACAGTTATTCCTGCGTTATGCTCAGCGACCAGCCTTCGGGCATATGGGGGCAACCATCAGCTATGCTCAGCTGGATCTGCTGTCGTCCCAATTTGCAGCCTGGTTGCAGCACCATACCACTTTGCAGCCGGGTGATCGCATTGCGATCCAGCTACCCAATCTGATGCAGTACCCGGTGGTGTTGGTCGGCGCTTTGCGGGCTGGGCTGGTGGTCGTGAATACCAATCCGCTTTATACCCCATCTGAGCTGGAATTCCAGTTTGTTGACTCAGGAGCCAAGGCGCTGGTTGTCTTTGCGCCTTTTGCTCATCTATCTGGTCGTATTTTGCATAAAACAGCCATTGAAACGGTTATTCTGACCGAGATTGGTGATCTGCATCCGCCTGTTAAAGGGTGTGTACTGAATCTGGTGCTGCGCTACTGGAAAATGCGGTCTCCGGCACATCAAATCCAAAATACCATCAGATTGCGCGATATTCTGAAACCGGATGCTGCTCCGGCCATGCGCGAGATCAGATGCGCGCCGCAGGATCTGGCGCTATTGCAATATACGGGTGGTACGACGGGCCCTGCCAAGGGGGCGATGCTGACACAGGGCAATCTGCTGGCGAATCTTGATCAGTTGCGCGAGTTGCTGCTGAAGTACACCCATCCCGGCGAGGAGCGGCTGCTGCAACCTCTGCCGTTGTACCATATATACGCATTCATGCTCACGCTGGCGCTGACCGCCATCGGCAGTCGTACAGAGCTGGTTCCTAATCCGCGGGATATCAAGCGTCTGATCGCGGCTTTCAAATCTTTCAGGCCCACTGTATTTGCAGGGATCAATCCGCTTTTTTCAGCCCTGATCAGTACCCCGCGCTTTTATGAATTGGATCTTAAAGAGTTGCGTATCACAATATCCGGCGGCATGGCGCTGACGCATGCGCTGGCCAGAAGCTGGCACAAGCTGACAGGCTGTGCCATTGCCGAGGGCTATGGTTTGACCGAGTGCTCTCCTGTGGTTTGTGTGAATCTGCCTGATGCTGTGCGTGTCGGGACGGTAGGACCGCTATTGCCGGAAACACAGATCAGTATCCGGGGAGAGCAGGGCGATGAACTTCCCTTGGGGGAAGTGGGTGAGATCTGGGTCAAGGGCCCGCAGGTCATGTCTGGCTACTGGCAGCATCCAGAAGAAACCGAGCTGGTATTGACGCAAGATGGCTGGCTGGATACAGGTGATATCGGTGTGATGGATAAGGATGGGTATCTTAAGATCATTGATCGCCGTAAAGAGGTGATCAATGTCTCGGGCTTCAATGTCTACCCTACTGAGCTTGAGGATATCATCAGCTCTCATCCTGATATTGAAGATTGCGCGGTGATTGGCCTGCCTGATGCGCATACCGGCGAGCAGATCAAACTTTTCGTGGTGCCCAGGCGGCCCGGCCTGACACCACAAATCGTGCGTGCTTATTGCCGTGAGCGCCTGACCGCCTATAAAGTCCCCAAATCCGTTGAGTTCTGCATCTCTCTGCCCCGTTCACCTGTTGGTAAAGTGTTGCGCCGAGTGTTGCGAGAGCAGGTGCTGAGCCGTCATGCCAGATCCGATATAGACGCGGATAAGCATATACAGCAAGGTGATATGAGCTAATTATCGTGCTTGCCCCAATGCTCTAATAACAAATCGATAAAGAGCTGAGCTGTACTTGAAAGGCGATGCGAGTTGCTGCGCACCAATCCAATTGAGCGCTGAATACGTGGTTCAGGTAGGTCGCGAGAGCACAGTGTATCGTGATCCGGACCTGGCATGGTCATGCTAGGTAAAATAGCGACACCTAAGCCTGACTCCACTAAGCCCAGTGAGGTTGATAAGTGCTGTACCTCATAGAAACTGTTGAGATGAATACCTTCCGCAGAAAGTGCGTTATCTAGCAGTGTGCGGTTCCCGCTATCTCGACTGACGGTGATCAGGCGTACATCCTCCAAGTCGCTCCATTCAATTTGCTTTTTGCTGGCTAACGGGTGGTCGGAACGAAGTGCCAAAACGAAAGGGTCTCGGAGTAACGGGGTGAAGCGCACTTCTGAACTTTGGGCGCTGATCATATTAATGCCGAAATCGGCTTCGCCATTTATGACCTTTTCCAACCCTTCATTGGCGCTGACATCCAGAATTCGGATACGAATACCGGGCCAGGTCTCGCTAAATACACGAATAACACTTGGCAAAAAGTAGAAGGCCGCTGTGGGTAAGCAGGCAATAGTAACGGTGCCTTTTTGATGTGTGACTAACTCACGAATCCCCAAAATTGACGACTCATATTCTTCAATCATTCGTCGAGCTCGTGGTAAGAAATCTGCTCCAATTGGGGTTAAACGAGTCCGTCGTGTAGTGCGCTCAAGCAGTTCAACTTCAAGGAGTTCTTCTAATTTTTGAATGCGTCGTGAAAGCGCAGGCTGAGATAGGTACAAGCGTTGTGCCGCCTCATGAAAAGTGCCTAGTTCAGCGACCAAAATAAACGCTTTGAGATCAAGAAATTCGAGTCTGTGAAGCATCGGATTATTCCACTAGTGAAGTTCCATTATAATGAAAGCACATTAATGCAAATTATGTATTTATGGCAACTTATATTTGCATTTGAGACATCAAAAGCTGCCTGATATGTTACTACCATACTTTAAACGCTAAAGATGGCAGAGCAATAATGAATAGCATCCCCTGTATGGTTATGCGTGGTGGTACTTCTAGGGGACCGTTTCTACGCATGAGCGACTTACCCAGTGACCAACAACATCAGGCTGACATCTTGCTTAGTTTGATGGGGTCTGGACATCCACTGCAGATTGATGGCATTGGAGGTGGCGATCCATTAACCAGTAAAGTCGCTATCGTTGAGCGCTCAACACACCCTGAAGCAGATGTCGATTACCTTTTTGCACAAGTCGACGTGATGAACAAACGCGTCGACTTTAATCCTAATTGCGGCAATATGCTTTCTGCAGTCGGACCGTATGCCTTGGAAACGGGGTTGGTTGAGCCGCAAGATGGCATCACAGTGGTTAGGGTATACAATTTAAACACACGGCGATTAATCGAGTGCCATGTGCCTACCCCGGGTAGGCAGGTGCAGTACGAGGGTAATATCCGTATCGGTGGCGTTCCGGGCAGCGCGGCGGGTATTCAGTTGAGTTTTCTCGATATTATCGGGAGCAAAACCGGCCAGCTGTTACCTA
Source organism: Nitrincola salilacus (assembly GCF_046271865.1). Taxonomy (NCBI): domain Bacteria; kingdom Pseudomonadati; phylum Pseudomonadota; class Gammaproteobacteria; order Oceanospirillales; family Oceanospirillaceae; genus Nitrincola; species Nitrincola salilacus. The sequence goes on along the minus strand of NZ_CP176580.1, from coordinate 2,733,939 downwards.
CCGGGCATGCTTCCGAGTGGATAGATGGTGTGGAAGTAAGCTGTATTGATGCGGCAACCCCGATTGTACTGATGCGTGCTGAATCGCTTGGGGTTATCGGCAACGAATTGCCTGCTGAGCTGGATGAAAACGCGGCGCTTTTGAGTCGTATAGAGTCACTGCGTTGTGAAGCCGGTAAGCGAATGGGGCTCGGTGATGTTAGCCAAAGCGTATTGCCTAAGGTTGCCTTGATATCAGCAGCTCAATCAACGTCAAGCACGCTAAACGTGCGATACTTTGTACCTCATCGCTGCCATAAAGCGATCGCTGTGACTGGCGCTATAGCTGTCGTTGCTGCTATCAACGTGCCTGGCTCGGTCGCTAATCTGCTCGCTCTCGATACTCATCGCCTTGTTTCAAAACAGCTTCTGTCCAAGATTGTATTGGAGCATCCCTCTGGCTCTATCGAGCTGACTGCTGAGTATCGTCAGCAGAATGCCTTTGATATCGCGCGGGTATCGCTGATTCGAACTGCACGAAAAATCATGAGTGGTCAGATTTTTTATACCTTACCGCAAACTGATACGGCTCTTCCTTTCATGGAGGCGGCTAATTAAACAGACCGTGTTATCACAACAAAAAGACAATAATGAAAAACAGGAGTAACACCATGACAACCCTCAGAACTAAGTCCCTTAAAACGGTTAAGCCGTTTGCACGTTATAAGAAAGTATTACTGGTGCTTGCCTGTTCGACACTCGGCGTAGCCAGCCTTAATGCTCAGGCTAAAGAAAACGTATCTGTGCCCAGCACTATTCATTGGACGATTCCTTTTGGTGTAGGTGGGGGCACCGATGTATGGGCGCGCTTTTTTACGACTTGGCTGAGCGACCATATTCAAGGTAACCCAACGATCGTGATTGATAATGTGCCCGGTGGTGGCTCTATCAATGGCACTAACTTGTTCGCGATGCGTGCTGCTGAAGATGGTAGCCATTGGATAGGAACATCAGCGTCAACGCAATATCCTGCGATGTTCCAAGATCGACGTGTGCGTTATAACTATAATGATTGGACGCCGATTTTAGCAACGCCAACGGGTGGAGTGGTTTATGCGCAATCCAGCTTGGGCGATAACTCGGAAGATATCCTTAGGGTCCTGACCGAGCGGAAGGTCAAGTTTGCTGTACAAAGCCATACAGGGCTTGAACTGCCAATACTCATTGCGCTTGATTTGCTGGGTGTCGATGTGCAAGCCGTTTCGGGCATGCGTGGTCGTGGCGAGGGCAGACTTGCTTTTGAGCGAGGTGAAGCCGATATTGATTTCCAAACGACATCGGCTTACTTCAGCAGTGTAACGCCGCTGGTTGAGAGTGGGCGTGCCATACCGCTCTTTTCACTTGGTGTTCTCAATGACAGCGGAGAAATAGTGCGGGATCCGGCATTTCCAGATCTTCCCACGTTTAACGAAATTTACCAGCGTGTTAATGGCGAACAGCCCAGTGGCCCGGCAGGCGAAGCGTATCGGAAGTTTTTTGCCTCTGGTTTTACGCTGCAAAAGCTGATTTTGTTGCCCAAAAATTCCCCTGAAGCGTTGATTGATGAATATCGAGAGGCAGCTCGGCGTTTTGTTGATACCGAAGAGTTTAAAGAAGCCGCTGCGGAGCATCTTGGGCCCTACACCCCTGTGGTTGGTGAGGTTGTTGAGCAGCATATAAAAGAGGCGATGACGCTTGATGACACCACACGCCTGTGGCTCGTCAACTGGCTGTTAGAGCGGCACGGTGCTCGTATTCATTAAACGCCGGTAAATACTGGCATCGTTAATACGGCGCCAGTATTTATTAATATACCGGTAATGCGGTGCTTTTGGGCTCCATTTATAACCAAACAACATAAGAGCCAACACTATGGTAGAGGTCCTTTTCTCCAGTTTGGGGCAGTTATTTACAGTGCCTCACATGATGTACATGATTATTGGTGTGCTGATCGGCTTAGTGGTCGGTATTATCCCCGGGCTGGGAGGCATTGCTGGTATGTCCCTGTTGCTGCCCTTTCTCTACGGCATGGAACCATCGGTAGCCTTGGGGATGTTGATGGGGCTTGTGGCAGTTATTCCCACGGGAGATACCTTTGCTTCGGTGCTGTTAGGTATTCCAGGTTCAAGCGCTTCCCAAGCAACAGTGGTGGATGGTTTTGCTCTGGCTAAAAAAGGCCAGGCTGCACGGGCGCTTTCCAGCGCATTTTTATCGTCGATGATAGGTGGCTTGATAGGCGCGCTGGTGCTGACAGCCTTTATTCTGATTGCACGGCCAGTGGTATTGTCATTTTCATCTTCCGAGCTGTTTATGCTGACCTTGCTAGGTCTGTCGATGGTAGCGGTTCTGTCGGGCAAAGATGTATTTAAAGGCTTGGCCGCCTGTGGCGCAGGGTTGTTAGTTGGTACGATTGGCATGGCACCGGCAACGGGTGAATTCAGGCTTCCTTTCGAAATTGATTACCTATACGACGGTTTACCCTTGGTTGTAGTGGGGTTAGGCATCTTTGCATTACCGGAAATTATTGATTTGCTGGTTAAGCGGGGTGCAATCGCAGAACAACCTTGCGAATTGGGTAAAGGTTGGCGTGAAGGAGTAAGAGATGTTGTCAAACGGCCAGGGCTAGTGGCTCGTTGTGCAGGTATTGGTAGCTTGATGGGAGCTATTCCAGGCTTGGCGGGATCAGTGGTTGATTGGATAACCTATGGCCACGCTGTACAAAGTGCAAAGGACAAGTCTCAATTTGGCAAAGGGGATATTCGTGGGGTAATTGCCCCTGAATCTGCCAATAATGCCTGCGCATGTGGGGCCATGGTACCCACTTTGCTGTTTGGTATTCCAGGATCTGGTACCGCAGCGGTGTTTTTAGGCGGTTTGTTATTGCTTGGCCTGCAGCCTGGGGTCAGCATGTTGGAAACGAATCTTGACCTTACCTACACTATTATCTGGTCTTTAGCGCTGGCTAATATTCTTGGTGCTGCGCTCTGTTTAGGCTTGGCACGGCCAGTTGCGAGCTTAACTCGGGTACCTTTTGTTATTTTGGCACCACTGATTACAATTCTAATACTTTTCGCGGCCTATCAAGCCACACGCTCTCTGGAGGACCTAATTGCATTGGGCATCATCGGCGCCATTGGCGTGCTGTTAAAACAAGCTAACTGGTCTCGTCCAGCATTCTTGATCGGATTTGTTTTAGCACCCGGAGCGGAAGCCTATTTTTATCAAGCAGCACAGTTTCAAGGCGCTGATGCGTTTATGCGCCCTGGGGTTATTATTATTGGTGTAATAATTGCCGCTTCTTTGGTTGTTCCTTCTCTACGTAGCTATCTGCAACAGCGTCGACAAAAAACCGATCCGATTAACCAGCGTAGCCCGGAAGGCATTGCACCGTCGACGTTGGGTGTGATTGATATTGTACTGCTGGGCAGCTTACTCATTGCCTCGGGTTATGTGTGGTTTATGTTTGCTGAGCTTTCTATGCTTGGCGGTATTATGCCAAGGTTGGCGATCGCCATTATTGTGGTGGCTTGCTTATTGGAAGTCGCTAGAATATTCCTAGTGCCAATGCAGTGGAAAATGCAAGGCTTGAAGCAACAAGCGTTGTGGATTGCCGGCTTCTTCCTACTGGTAGGCGGTATTATGGTACTGGGATTTTTAGTCACAGCAGCGGTATTTAGCCTAGGGTTTTTGCTACTGGTTGCCCGTTTAAAACCTTTGGTAGCGGTGAGCTTTTCTGCTGGGGTGACGCTCTTTTTAATGGGCATGGCTAGTCTATTAACGTTAACATACCCTTCTGGCTTGCTGGCAGCGCTATAAAGATATCTGGCATCGATACCAGCACAAAAAGCCTTAAAAGCGGTTTTTTGTGCTTATCTCTTGATAAGAGCAGGTATGAGTTTCTTCTGAATCTCGCAACCAAAGCGCTCATTGCTGTAGAATTGCCTCTCTGTTTAGATGCGTTTGGAGTACACCCGCTTTGACATCCCCGATTGCCGATCTTCGTAGCCGTCTTCGGCATTGTCTCATTACTGATCGTTTCAGGCTGAGTAAAAAACTAGAGGCATTTAAGAATAAGGCAACTGATGAAGACTGGTTACAGCAGTTAAGCGACGAGATCGATAAGTCGATTGCGGCTGTTGAGTCAAAACAAGCGCTGACAACAATCATTAAATACCCTGATCTTCCTGTGTCAGCACGTCGTGACGAAATTCTTGCAGCCATCCGCGACAATCAGGTGGTGGTGATTGCAGGGGAGACAGGTTCAGGCAAAACCACCCAGATTCCTAAAATGTGTTTGGAGTTGGGGCTAGGGTGTGCAGGTTTGATTGGTCATACCCAGCCACGGCGCCTTGCTGCACGCGCGGTGGCATCTCGTCTGGCGGAGGAGCTTGAGACTCCCTTAGGTGAAAGGGTCGGTTTTCAGGTTCGTTTCCACGATCAGGTCAGCGATAAGACACAGGTCAAGGTGATGACCGACGGTATTCTTCTGGCTGAGACTCAGAATGACCGTTTCCTTGCAAAATATGAAATAATCATTATTGATGAGGCACACGAGCGGAGCCTCAATATCGACTTCTTATTAGGATATATAAAGAACCTTCTTCCTAAGCGTCCTGATCTTAAGCTGATCATCACATCTGCAACTATCGACGTAGATCGTTTCTCTAAGCATTTTGATAATGCCCCTATCATTGAGGTATCAGGAAGAACTTTTCCTGTTGAAATTTTTTATCAGCCTCTTCATGACCTTGAAGAGGAGGACGAGAAGGGGTTGGACCTTCAGCAGGGTATTCTGCAAGCGACTGAACAGTTGCTGGAGCATGGTAGGCAGCGAATGGACGGTGGCCCTTCCGACATTCTCATCTTCCTTCCCGGTGAACGAGAAATTCGAGAGACAGCTGATACCCTCCGTAAGGCTGATTTTCGAAATGTTGAAATACTTCCACTCTATGGGCGATTGTCTTTAGCAGAGCAAAATAGAGTGTTTTCCGGTGGAAATGGGATTGGTCAAAAAATAATCATTTCAACCAATGTCGCTGAAACATCACTGACCGTTCCCGGCATCCGCTATGTGATTGATCCGGGCGTGGCGCGTATTTCACGTTACAGTTATCGCTCCAAGGTTCAGCGCCTGCCGATTGAAGCGATTTCTCAGGCCAGTGCGAATCAGCGGGCCGGGCGCTGTGGTCGTGTGGCGCCGGGTGTGTGTATTCGGCTCTATTCCGAAGAGGATTTCAAGTCTCGTCCGGCTTTCACTGATGCTGAGATACGCCGGACAAATCTGGCGGCCGTAATTCTCAGCATGCTGCAGCTGAAACTGGGTGACATTTCGCGCTTTCCGTTTATTGATCCACCGGACAGTCGCTTCATCAACGATGGCTTCAAGTTGCTGGAAGAACTCAAAGCGGTTGATGACAAGCGTCATATGACGCGAATCGGTCGTGACCTTGCCCGCTTGCCGGTTGATCCGAGAATTGGGCGAATGCTGCTGGAGGGAGCGAAGCTCGGTGCCTTGCGTGAAGTGATGATCATCGCCAGTGCATTAAGCGTACAGGACCCGCGTGAACGACCACATGACAAGCGTCAGGCCGCTGATGAAAAGCACAAGCTGTTTGCGGATGACGATTCGGATTTTATGACCCTGCTGAAGCTCTGGGAGTTATATGAAGAGCAGAGACAGGCGCTCAGTCAGGGGCTGCTGCGAAAATGGTGTCAGAAGCACTTTATCTCCTGGGTGCGCATGAGGGAGTGGCGTGATCTGCATCGCCAACTTCTGCTGAGTTGCCGTGAGCTGGGCTATCGTGAGTCTGGTGCCAGTAACGCAGGCTCTGAGAGCAGAGGATCTGGTGGTGTAGGCACGGGAAATGCGGGTTCAAGTGCAGCTACGGAGTCTGCAGATTATGCTTCAATTCACCGGTCTCTGCTGGCGGGTCTGCTGAGTCATATCGGCTTCAAACAGGAAAAAGGTGAATACCTGGGTGCGCGCAATCGTCGCTTCTGGATTTTTCCGGGATCCAACCTGTTCAAGAAAAATCCGAAATGGATTATGGCTGCCGAGATGCTGGAAACCAGTCGTTTGTATGCGCATCAAGTGGCGAAAATCGAGCCGCAATGGATAGAACAGCCAGCTTCGCATCTGGTCAAGAAGAGCTGGATGGAGCCGCACTGGGAGCAAAAGCGCGCTCAGGTGGTCGCCACCGAACAGGTGACTTTGTATGGATTGATTATTGTGCCCCGGCGCAAGGTCCACTATGGCAGCATTGATCCGGTTGCGTCACATGAGATCTTTATTCGCAGTGCATTGGTGGAGGGTGAGTACACCACGCGTGCGGCTTTCTTCGCGCACAATCGTGCTTTGCTGGAAAGTGTGGAAGGGCTTGAGGCCAAGTCCAGACGGCGTGATCTTCTGGTGGACGAGGAGGCTCTCTACCAGTTTTATGCCGATAAACTGGATGCTCTGGGCGTGGCGAAAATCGTCAACGGGCAGGGTTTTGAACACTGGCGAAAAGAGGTTGAAAAGACAGATCCCAAAGCGCTATTCATGACTGAAGAGGATATTCTTCAGCGCTCGGCAGGGCATATCACTCAGCAGGCTTATCCGGATCATGTGCTGCTTGGCGATGCGCGTTATCAGTTGAGCTATCACTTTGAGCCCGGTGCAGAAGGTGATGGCGTAACGATTGATGTGCCGTTAGCACTGTTAAGTGCTCTTCCAGCGCAGCGTCTGGATTGGCTGGTACCAGGGATGTTGGCAGACAAAGTGACTGCGCTTCTGAGGGGATTGCCAAAATCGATCAGAAAGCACTTTGTGCCGGTACCCAACTATGTTGAGGCTTTTTGTGAGGCGGTGAGTTTTGCGCAGGGCGATCTGTTTGAGGCGCTGAGCCATAAGCTGCTGCGTATGACCGGTACGCGTGTGGATGTTGAGACTCTTCGGCTGATCGAACTGGATGATCATCATCTGTTTAACATCCGTGTGCTGGATGAGAAGGGTAAGGTGCTGGGGGCTGGACGCAATTGGGAGGTACTGGTAAGGCGCTTTGCCAAGAGGGCGGAGCAGGTGTTGCAGTCGAGCCCTTCAGATACATGGGGACGAAAGGGGTTGGTTGCCTGGGATTTCACCGAATTGCCACAGAGCATCAGATTGAAGCAGGCAGGCGGTATAGAGGTAGAGGTATACCCAGGGCTGGTCGATAGAGGGACCAATGTGGATCTGCAGGTATTCTCACGCCAGAACGAAGCTCAGCAACATAATATCAGAGGGGTGGCACGGCTCTATCTACTCGGAGCCCGTGATCAGGCGCGCTTTGCACAGCGCAAAATGCCACATCTGAATGATGCGGTGATGCTGAGCAGTAAACTGTTTGATCGCAAAACCCTTGAGGATGAGGTATTGCTGGCAGCCGTGATACGTTGTGCAGGGTTGCATGAGTCATTGCCGCGCGATGCTGCAGTCTTTAAGACGCGATTCGATAAGGTTAAAGGTGAGCTATATGGTGCTGCTGAGATGATCGCTGCGTTTGCCTGTAACTGCCATCGTACCTGGCATCAGATCAACAGGTTGCTCAACGGGCGTGTGAGTCTGGAGACAGTGCCAGTGCTCAACGATATAAAGGCGCAACTTTCCAGACTCTTTACGCGCCATTATCTTTCCGAGACACCACCGGAGTGGCTGGAGCAGTATCCGCGATATCTGCAGGCCATCCTGATTCGTCTGGAGAAATACCAGCGTGAGCTGAGGCAGAACTGTCTTCAATCTGAAGAGTTGCAGCAGTGGTGGATACAGTATGAAAAACGACTGGAGCAGGCAACAGTGGCGGGAAGTGGATCCGCGCAGATACAAGAGTTTCGCTGGCTGCTGGAAGAGTATCGTGTATCGCTTTTTGCTCAGCAACTGGGCACCCGGCAAAGTGTGTCGAGCAAGCGTCTGCGTAAGTTGCTGGATGAGAGCTAGGCATTGTTGAAGGTGGCATGGTGGTCAGTAGCAGGCTGGCAGCCTAGCGCTTGTTCTCTTGTTGTCCCCCATGTTGCCTCAATAGAAAGGAAAACCTTGATAATCATGGCAGTAAAACTTGCATCACCTCACCCCCTATGCTGTAATTGCACCTAATTAAGGCACTGGCGCGCCCTGAAACCCGGAATAACAGGCTTTTGGACAGGGAATCAGTTTGCGAGTGTTTGTAACCGGATAGCTAATTTGGAGAAAAATGATTTTTTTCTCTTCATTAGTTTGAAATAATCTGGTTTTATAGTATTTTTTCGGTATCACTGATAAGGTGAGCCAAGAAAAAGTCAAACAACTACTAGTATGTTGAACGTTGAAGGGGAAAACTAAATGAAAAAGTCACTTATCGCTCTGGCTATCGCTGGCGCAATGACTGTTCCAGCAATCGCAATGGCTGATGCAACACTGTACGGCCATGTGAACATCTCTGCTGACAAAGCAGACAACACAAAACTGAACATCAATAACAATGGTCAGTCTACTACTCGTATCGGTGTTCGCGGAACAGCTGATACTGGTATGGACGGTCTGGTTGGTTTTTACCACATCGAAATGGGTATGGCTACAGACAACGGTTCAACTGCACTGAGCACTCGTCTGGCTCACGCTGGTCTGAAAGGTGACTTCGGTTCTTTCGCTCTGGGTACGCAGTGGACTCCTCATTACCTGTGGGGCACCAGCGCTACTGACGTAATGCTGTCTAACATCACTGGCAACCTGCGTTCTTCTGATGTTGTCTACCGTGCGTCACGCTCTGCTATGTACCTGTCTCCAAACATGGGCGGCTTCCAGTTTGGTGCTGGCATCCTGGCTAGCTCTGCAAATTCAGACAAGAACGTTGATGCTTTCAACGTTGCTGGTCAGTACAGCGCTAACGGTTTGACAGTTGGTCTGTCGCACATCAGCTTTGAGTCATCCATGTTCAATGCTGCTCGTGACCACTCCACTTCTGCTGCTGTAAGCTACAGCTTCGGTCCAGCTATGCTGGCAGCTAGCGTTACTCACAATGAGCTCCGCGCTGGTGGCGATACTACTCCATTCGAACTGGCTGGTACTTACAGCGTAACTGACAGCACTACGCTGAAAGTTGCATATGCAGACCACGACAACAGCGCTAAAGGTTACGGCGTTGAGGTTCAGCACAACCTGGGTAGCATGACTAACCTGTATGTTGGTTACGGTGAAGCTAACTCTACACTGGAAAATCGAGCTGTTAACCCTGGCGCTGACGTCTTCAGCACTGGTATTCGTGTACGTTTCTAATAGTTAAAGATCTTAATGAAAGCTTTTTAGCTTTTATCTGATCTCAAAGGCTCCCTTCGGGGGGCCTTTTTCGTTTTATCAGGCTTAGGATGCCTTTGTATTGTCATTATCTGCTTCAATGATGGTGTCGATCGGGTTATAATCAAGCCGCTGATTTATATATTGTTAAAAAGTATAACCACTAGCATATTGAATATTGAAGGGGAAACTAAATGAAAAAGTCACTTATCGCTCTGGCTATCGCTGGTGCAATGGCTGTTCCTGCAATCGCAATGGCTGATGCAACTCTGTACGGCCACGTAAATATCGAAGCTGCAAAGGCTGACGGAGCTAAGCTGAACATCGGTACTGGTGCAAACTCCGGTTCACGTATTGGTGTTCGTGGTACTGCTGATACTGGTATTGATGGCTTGGTTGGTTTCTACCAGATCGAAATGGGTCTGTCTACTGACAATGGTTCAACTGCACTGAGCACCCGTCATGCTCACGCTGGTCTGAAGGGGGATTTTGGTACTTTCGCTCTGGGCACTCAGTCGTCTCTGCACAACCCCTGGACTGCCGATCAGGCTGATCTGATGCTGTCTGGTGCCGCACGCGTTCTGTATGCTTCTGGCGTTATTGGTCGTGTTTCCAGGTCTGCTTTCTACACTTCTCCGAACATGGGCGGCTTCCAGTTTGGTGGCGGTATTCTGGCTAGCGATCAAAATGCTGACAAAAACGTTGATGCTTACAATGTTGCTGGTAAGTACAGCGCTAACGGCCTGACTCTTGGCCTGTCTTACGTCAGCTTTGAAACTGCTAACAACGCTCGTGATAATGCCACTTCTGCTGCTGCAAGCTACAGCTTTGGCCCAGCTACTCTGGCTGCCAGTGTTACTCGTAACGATTTTCGTGCGGGTGGCAACACTACACCGTTCGATCTGGCAGCTACTTACAGCGTAACAGACAGTACTACGCTGAAAGTGGGTTATTCTGATCACGACAACAGCGCTAAAGGTTATGGTGTTGAAGTTCAGCACAACCTGGGTAGCATGACTAACCTGTACCTGGGTTACGGTGAAGCAAACTCTGCACTGGAAGCTGCTGGCGGCGCTGATGTAATCAGCACCGGTATCCGCGTACGTTTCTAATAGCTAAAGATCTCAATGAAAGCTTTTTAGCTTTTATCTGATCTCAAAGGCTCCCTTCGGGGAGCCTTTTGCGTTGTAAGAATGTCAGAAGCTGCTACACAACAATATCTGCTTTAATCGCAAGCTGGGGGTGTTACAATAAGCCCATCTGAGATTCGGCATACAAGGATTTATAATGCTGGCTACATCAATTCGTAAATCTGCTGCAGTGACCAGTCTGCTTCTGGTGTTTACTGCCCCCACAATTCTGGCAGAAGAGGAGGTCGTAAATATCGATCCCCTTGAGGGATTCAACAGGGCGTTGTTCAGCTTTAATGATGGTGTTGATCGGGCTGCAATCAAGCCTCTGACGCAGACCTATCGCTATGTTATGCCGGATGTAGCGCAGATGGGGGTGACGAATTTTTTCGGGAATCTCAGAGATTTGCGCACGCTGCTGAATAATCTTTTGCAGGGTAAGTTTCACAATGCATCTGAAGATTTTGTGCGCTTGTCATTTAACACAGTGTGGGGCGTTGGTGGCTTGTTTGATGTCGCAACACCTCTTGGTATACCCAAAAACAATGAAGACTTTGGGCAAACGCTAGGGTACTGGGGAGTAAACTCCGGGCCATATATCGTCCTTCCTCTCCTGGGGCCAAGCACCTTCAGAGATACTGCTGGGCTGGTGCCGGATATGATGGTTGATCCAGTTCGATATGTTGATGATCGTGCACTACGTAACTCACTTCATGCGGTGCGCATACTGGATACACGCTCCCAGTTAATGGATTCAGAGCGACTTATATCAGGCGATCGCTACAGTTTTGTACGTGATGCATATCTTCAGCGCCGTGAGTTTTTGGTAAATGATGGTCAGGTTGAAATCACGTTTGATGAAACAGATTTCTAAGTGTTTCAAATGTATGATGGTTTCGTAAAGGGTAGCGAATGTACTTAATCATGAAGGCTAATGAGTCAGTCAGATAATACGGCCAGTCATTAATGAGCCAACAAGCCCACAATGTTCTGCTGGCATCAGCCTGTACGGAAACCACTGATCGTTTATTTGAGCTATTCGAACAGTGTGATACCGGGCCATTGCGAATTATTGTCAGTCGCGATCCAGTAGATGCCGAGAGTCAGCTTGAGCATCGCGACTTCATGCTTGCCATCTTTGATCTTGGCTCCTTTGTGACGCCGTCTTTCATGTCTGCCGCCTCTGCCAGGCTCAATCCCATGCCCGCAATTGCGTTGGTGAGTGACGGAACTGCTGAGCTGATTATTTCGGCCCTCAGATCAGGTGCGGATGATGTGTTCCTGCCTTCTGATCTTGAACTGCACCCAGAGCTTTTCATTGATTCAATGAAACGACAGCTTAAAAGGGCGCTTCATATTGTTGAAGCCAAGCGTCTAAGAGACAGTCTTGAGCGAAGTCTGGATGAGTTGAGGGCAGATCACCGTGCTGCCCAACAGGTGCAGCAGAACCTTCTACCACCTAAAGAACAGACCATCCACGGTATTCGCTTTGAATACACCCTGACTCCTTCGTTATTACTCAGTGGCGACTTTGTTGATGCCATCGCCATCAATGAGCATCAGGTGCTTTTTTACCTTGCTGATATATCCGGGCATGGTGCGTCATCGGCGCTTGTAACAGTGTTGTTGAAAAATATGACGCATCGCTTGTTGCGTAATTATAAACGGCACTCAAGTTTTGATATCCTCTCGCCGATAGCAACTCTTGAGCGTATCAATCGTGAGCTTCTGCTGACAGGGTTGGGCAAGCATCTGACGATGTTCATTGGTTTGATTGATACACAGGCCTCAACGTTGATCTATGCCGTTGGCGGACATCACCCAATGCCGGTTTTCCATTCGTTGGAGGGAGCCTGCTATCTGGAGGGTAGAGGTATGCCGGCGGGCTTGTTTGAGTCGCCATCCTTCGAACAGCGTGAATTACAGCTGCCGCAGACTTTTGCCCTGACGCTTTTCTCTGATGGCATTCTTGAAATCATCAGTGGCGACAGTCTTTTGGAGAAAGAAGAGAATATTCTTCAGTTGTTGAAAGGTGGGTTTGTATCCTCCTTTGATCTCTCGACGAAGTTGATCAAAGCCGATGCATCGAATCCGGATGATGTGGCAATAATGACAGTGTCTCGAGATTAACAATGAGTGAAGGTGAAATTTTTTACGCCTGCCAGGATGGGCACTATGTGCTCAAGTTTGTCGGCGAGGTTCGTCTTACGCTTTGTTCAACGATTGATCAGCATCTTGAAAGTCTGCTGTCGCTGGATGAAATTACCGATACATTGATTGATCTGACCGAAACGATCAATATCGATAGTACGTCACTGGGTTTGATTGCCAAATTGGCTATCAAAACAGCGGAACGCAAGATGCCAAAGCCGACATTGGTTTCTACTAATCCTGATATCACGCGTATACTGCTGGCCATGGGGTTTGATAAGGTTTTTTTGCTTATTGATTCACTGCCGACCAGTGTCAAGGATCTGAGGAAGGTTCCTTTTGTTGAGGAGTCGGAAGATGTGATCAAGCAGCGGATTATCGATGCTCACAGAGTGTTGATTGACCTTAATGAAGGTAACCGCTCTGCTTTTAAGGATCTGGTGGAAACGCTTGAAAACTGCGGCTGACCGGGTCTTTCCTTTCACTACAGCAAGAAGCCGTGACATACGATGTCTGTCCCGGCTCATCGCTTCATAATCAATCGGTAGATTACTGGCTCAGAACAGTTTCCAGCTTGATCTGATCGGCCGCAAAATTGCGGATGCCCTCGGCAAGTTTGGCGCTGGCCATGGCATCTTCATTCAGCATCCATCTGAATTTGCTTTCACTCAGGCTGTAGGGTTGATCCGCACTGTAGCTGCTATCTGCCGTCAGTTTTGCGTGCAGAGTGGCTTCGCTGTTTGCCAGCTCCTGCATCAGGGCGGGGCTGATCGTCAGGCGGTCGCAGCCAGCGAGAGATCGAATTTCATCAATATTTCTGAAGCTTGCACCCATCACGATAGTGCCGTAGCCATTAGCCTTGTAGTAGTTATAGATGCGTGTCACGGACTGAACACCTGGATCGTTATCCCCCATGAAGTCCTGATCCGGCTGGTTGGATTTATACCAGTCAAGAATGCGGCCTACAAAAGGAGAGATCAGGAAGACGCCGGCATCAGCGCAGGCCATTGCCTGACTGAAACCAAACAATAGCGTCAGGTTACATTGAATATTCTCGTGCTCAAGTACTCGGGCGGCTTCTATTCCTTCCCAGGTTGAGGCAACTTTGATCAGCACTCTGTCCTGCGGAATATCGAACTCTTGATACATCTCGATCAGTCGTTTGGCGCGTTTGATTGTCGCCTGTGTGTCGAATGACAGACGGGCGTCAACCTCAGTTGAAATGCGGCCGGGAATGATAGACAGGATCTCTTTGCCGATCAGTACAGCCAGGCGGTCTGTCATGTTGTTCAGAAGCTCCTGGCTGCCGCCTCCCTGCTTTTCTGCCCACTGGCGTGCATCTTCAAGCAAGTGGGCATACTTGGGGTCCTGGCTGGCTTTAAGAAGCAAAGAAGGGTTGGTCGTGGCGTCAACGGGTTTGAATGCACGAATCGCATCGATATCGCCGGTATCCGCGACAACTGTGGTTATCTGTTTCAGTTGCTCAAGCTGGTCCATTTAGTGGGGCCCTGTCGTTGTTATGTTCTTGAGATACAAATTGCAACGCTTCGCGATAAACGTCAATAGCTGCGCCAGATTTATGTCCATTTTCGCTGATATGACGGCGAAACTGCTTGCCACCACGCTGACCATGAAAAAGTCCGAGAAGGTGTTTCAGAACCGAGTAGAGTGGGGCGCCTTCCTGTAGTTGTGCTTCCAGGTAGGGGATAAATGCTTCGGCGATCTCAAGGCGGGACAAAATCGTGTGATTATCGCCATAGAGCTCGCTATCGACCTGGCTCAGTGACTCGTATGGGTTCTGATAGGCCTCTCGACCGATCATGACTCCATCAAGATGTTCAAGGTGCTGTTGACATTGATCCAGTGTCTGGATGCCACCATTGATGATGATCTCCAGTTCAGGGAAGTCAGTTTTAATCTGATGGACCCACTCATAACGAAGAGGAGGTACTTCGCGATTCTGTTTCGGACTCAGGCCCTTCAGAATCGCCTTGCGTGCATGGATGATAAAGGTGGAGCAGCCACTGCCTTTAACGATTTCGATGAAGTGCCTGAGTTGCTCCAGGCTTTCCATATCATCTATGCCCAGGCGATGCTTGATGGTGACGGGGATACTCACTCTGGCCTGCATCTCGGAGAGACATTCAGCCACCAGTTGCGGGTGTGCCATCAGGCAAGCGCCTATCATATTGTTCTGTACGCGATCGCTTGGGCACCCAACATTGAGATTAACCTCGTCGTAGCCCCAGTCTTGCGCCATTTGCGCACACTCTGCCAACTCCTGTGGATTGCTGCCTCCCAATTGCAGGGCCAGTGGGTGCTCTGCCTGATCGTAGCGCAGGAAACGCTCACGATTGCCATGAATCAATGCGCCTGTAGTGACCATCTCGGTATATAGGAGTGCATGCTGTGATAATAGACGGTGGAAGTAGCGGCAATGTCGGTCCGTCCAGTCCATCATGGGTGCAACGCTGAAGCGGCGATTAACATTGTCTGCAGGTGGGTTTTGGCGTGGTGCCTGGGTCAGGCTGCTCGGTATCTGGCTGATGGGCATCTAAAAGGGATCTTTCTGTTTAAAGTGAGCTGTTTAAGCAATTTTGATGGTGAAGGGAATATCATAACATATTTGTGTCGAAGTGCCGGGGAGTGGCAGGGTGCAGGCAAAAAAAACGCCGCATCCTAAGATGCGGCGGTATCGCAGTGCCCCTCGAGTGCGATTAAAAAGCTTGCTTTCGATACTCATAGTGTCTTCCAGCTTGCTTGATATTTATAATGCATATGGTGTGCCAGTATTTTATTATCTATTAATATCAATGGTTTAATATTATTTCGTGTTTTTGTTGGTACACAAAATCACTTGATGGCTGCCAATTTCGGGGCGTGTTCCCGTTCAGGTGCACACTTATCGTGCATGTTTCTGCTACCTGTGCTGTGGTAGTTTTCAACCCGGTTGGCCATAGCCGATGCGGCTTGTGGCGCGCTATAATTGCGTCTTTGTCCATCTGTTCAATTGTTCAATTCGCAATGAGTACAAGAGATTATGACTGTTCGCACCCGCGTTGCTCCTTCTCCTACCGGTGATCCTCATGTCGGTACGGCCTATATCGCACTGTTCAATCTGGCGTTTGCGCGTCAGCATGGAGGGCAGTTTATTCTGCGTATAGAGGATACTGATCAGACCAGAAGCACGGCTGAGTCCGAGCAGGCTATTCTGGACTCACTGCGCTGGTTGGGTCTGGAGTGGGATGAAGGCCCGGATGTGGGTGGTCCGCATGGCCCTTATCGTCAGAGTGAGCGTAAGCATATCTATAAGGACTATGCGCTGGAGCTGGTAGAGAAGGGGTTCGCGTTCCATTGCTATCGCACACCGGAGGAGCTGGATGAGCTCAGAGAGCTCCGTCGTGCAGAGGGTAAGCATACTGCCTTGAAGCAGAGCGATCTGGCTCTGCCTGAAGAGGAGGTTGCCCGTCGCGCAGCCGCAGAAATGCCCTTTGTGATCCGCATGGTAGTACCGGAAGAGGGTGTCTGCGAGATAGAGGATATGCTGCGCGGGACCATCGAGATGGACTGGGGGCAGGTGGATGCGCAGATTCTGCTGAAATCTGATGGCATGCCGACCTATCATCTGGCGAATATCGTTGATGATCACCTGATGGCCATCACGCATGTTATCCGTGGTGAGGAGTGGATCAACTCCGCCCCCAAGCATAAGCTGCTGTACCAGTACTTCGGTTGGGATATGCCTGTCCTGTGCCATATGCCACTGCTGCGTAACCCGGATAAATCCAAGCTGTCCAAACGCAAGAATCCGACCAGCATTCTGTACTACAAGCGCATGGGATATTTGCCGGAAGCCTTGTTGAACTATCTCGGCCGCATGGGGTGGTCGATGCCGGATGAGCGTGAGAAGTTCACGCGCCAGGAGATGTTCGAGCATTTTGATCTGACGCGCGTGTCACTGGGAGGGCCTGTCTTTGATCAGGAGAAGCTGAGTTGGCTGAATGGTACCTGGATTCGTGAAGAGCTGAATCCTGAGCAGTTCGCCCAGGCATTTATCGAGTGGGGGCTTAATCCTGAGTACCTTAAATCGATTATCCCGCTGATTCAGCCACGTGTTGAGCGCTTCTCAGATGTTGCGCCACTGGCTGGTTTCTTCCTCTCAGGGATGTTACCGATCAATGAAGAGAGCTTTGCTCATAAAAGCCTGACACTGGATGATGTGCGTCGAATTCTTCAGTTTGCTGCCTGGCAACTGGATCAGCAGGCCGACTGGGATAAGGATGTGTTGTTTGGTGTGTTGAAGCAACTGGCTGAGCCGTTGGGCTTCAAGATTCGTGATTTCCTGTTCCCGCTCTTCGTGGCGATCACCGGCACAAGTCAGAGTGTATCCGTTGTGGATGCTATGGGTATCCTGGGGCCGGATATGAGCCGTGCCCGAGTGCGTTTTGCACTGGACAAGATCGGCGGCCCGTCCAAGAAGGAAACCAAGCGCTGGGAGAAGGAGTTTCAGGCCCTTCAGCAAAGCTGAGGAAAAAACAGGCAGGATTCAATAATTTATGCCAATAATTTGTTGACAAGAAAAGGGCGGGGCCTTAATATTTGCCCCGTCATCAGATGGGGCCTTAGCTCAGCTGGGAGAGCGCGACGCTGGCAGCGTCGAGGTCAGGGGTTCGATCCCCCTAGGCTCCACCATCCTTCCGACAATAAATTATTGTATTTACACGATATTTATAGAATATCAGAATGCTATTCCCCTAATGTGTCGAAGATGTGTCGATTGCGGGTGCGCTCCTGAATTAGCTGCATCCTCTGGATGGCCTTAGTGCCACCTCTCTACTGCTTCACACAATATGCTTACCTTCCCTCCCATGATCCAGATTGTGATATTACTCTTCAATTAACCAAGTCTGAATTGCTGTTTGTCCTTGTCTACCAAGAACTGTTAGGCTCTTTCTGACGTATTATTTAAAATATCTATGCTATATAAGCATCAGGTAAGCAACTGTTTCGGGTATAGGGATCTACCTCAGGCGTAATGTGTTTGATTGGCACTGGGGTTTTGAATGCTATTGAAGCGTATATCTGATTTTGAGCGTGAATCGAGTGACAAGGCCTGTTATCAGGAACTTGACGCCAGTTGGTCGATCGCTGTCGCTGATGTGATCGCCAGTACGCAATTGGCACTTGCAGGCCGTGATCGGGATGTTAACTTCGTAGCAGCCTGTGTTGTTGCTGTCCTTACTGAGATAATGAGCACTGACGAGATTCCTGCAGCCATTCAGTTTGGTGGTGATGGTGCCGTAGCGGCTGTTCCTGAGCAGTTTCATGCAGAGGCCGAGGCCGCGCTTGCCGCACTTGCTTATTGGTCTCAAACTCAATTCGGTATTCCTTTGCGTGTCGGGCTTGTCCCGGTCGCTGAATTGCAAAAGGCAGGTCACTCCTCTTACGCGGCGCTGCATGATATGGGTAATGGTAACGCGTTTGGTCTATTTCTCGGCTCTGGGATAATAGAGGCTGATCGTTGGGTCAAACAGGATCCGCGCTGGCGACTTGCGCCACAGGAGGGTGCGTTGCCCGGGATAGACAACCTTTCCTGCCGATGGCAGCCATTACCATCAAAACGCGGTAAGGTAATGTGTTTGATCATCGACCCACAGGATGGTCATGATGATACCCTCAAGCATGTGCTGTCAGATATCAGTGCCTGCGTGCCCGAAGGTGTTGCTGCACCCATAGGGCCGGTTCATTCTTTAACACCTCCGGCATGGCCATCATGGCAGTCATTGAAGCGTGAGCTACGACTGCCGTCATCCAGTAGTGCAATTTTCCGAATCATCAGAGCGTTTGTTGGATCAGGCATATTGCACATTGCTCACCGTCTGGGAGGTCGCCTGGGCGGTGTCGATGCCAGGCGGTATCTTGAGTCGCTGGTGCAGAGGACTGATTATCGTAAACAGTCTGGCGGTCCCAGGCTTGTGCTGGATGTGACTGATGATGAGATCTTTCAGATCGAGCAGGTGCTGCGTGGTGCTGAGGATGATGGCAGGATTTTGTTTGGTACTTCTTTGAGTGATGCGGCAACCATGACCTGTCTGGTCGGTGATTTTCAGGCTGACAGGCATGTGCACTTTGTTGATGGTGAGGAGCTTGGTTTCTGGCGTGCATCACTGGTCTTGAAGGATAAGCTGGTGCAGCGTATGGAGTGGGTTAACAAGAGTGTCAGCTCAGTTCAAACTGCTGACCGCAAGATAGCACTACAAGATCCTGTCCCTGTAAGCGATGCTGGAGCTCATCGATAATCTGCCTGGTATAGCTGGGTTTAAGATGCGAGATCCAGATGTGTTCTGGTTTCTGGTCCATATCTGCGAGCAGTGTTTGTAGCATACCAGGTGTCAGGTGTTTGGAGAGCTTGGCAAGGGTCTCCATATTGTCGGGCATCGCGCACTCTACCATCAATGTATTGATGGTGCCGAGACGGTTCAGATTGCTGATCACTTCCGGGCTTAGGGTGGTATCGCTGGTGAATACAAAAATGGGGCAATCCTTCTTCTCAACCCTGTACCCGCAGGTTGGTACGACATGATCCGAGGGAAAGGGGGTCAGAGTGAGGGTCTCTGTGTGGATTGATTGCCAGGGCGTAACGGTTATAAAGCGCAGTACCGGGTTCTGTTTGTCTGGTAACGCTGTAAAGTCGGGCCAGATGGACCAGTTGAACATGTGCTGCTTGAGTGTGTCGATAACTTCCGGTAGTGCGTAGACCTCGATAGGGTCTTTGAGTTTATCAAAAAGATTGTCGATCAGCAGTGGTAGAAAGCAGATATGATCAAGGTGGGCATGGGTCAGGAAAATACGCTTTATCTGAGCCAGCTCCGATTGAGTAAGGCTTCCAAGGCCGGTACCTGCGTCGATAAGTGTATGCTCATCGATGCGAATGCAGGTTGTATGTTGATTGGCGCCCATGCCGCCGCTGCACCCCAGAATCTTTATTTTCAAGCATCTGTCCCTTTTATTATTTTGTCATCTCTTTAAAGATGGTAATGGATATTCTATCCCATATAGCTTTTGAATCCATCAAGAAGCATCTGTACTGAAATCGAGATCAGAATCATCCCCATCAGTCGCTCAATCGCTTTCAAACCTCTGGCACCCAGTAGTTTGAAAAGCCCTTGTGAAGAGAGCAGTATGATGGCGCTGAGGAACCAGGCGCCACCCAAAGCCATGAGCCAGTCTACACTTCTTTCGGGGCCGGTATCGGCCAGCAGAACAAGTGTCGCAAGCACTGAGGGGCCGGCAATCAATGGCACGGCCAAGGGGACAACCAGGGGTTCTCCGTCTGATCCATCATCTCCCATCACGCCACCACGAGATGGGAAAATCATGCGAATTGCAATTATCATCAACACAAGACCACCGCCGATGGCGACTGCTTCGCGCGACAGACCAAGTACTTTGAGGATGACCGGGCCGGAAAAAAGAAACAGCAGCATGATCATCAGAGCGATAATCAGTTCCCGAATCAATATCTTGATTCTTCGCTCTGGAGTGACCTTTGATAATACTGACAGAAAGATCGGGATATTTCCCAGCGGATCCATAATCAGAAAAAGGGTAACTGCGACTGCAAAGGTTTCCATGATTGGCCTTGTTCAATAGGGTGAAAATGATGGTCAGATGTTTTATATATCCATAAATCCATGATAGACGACAGGATTATAATTTTCCTGCCGTTATCCCGCTCTTATCTAAGGATTTTCTACTCAGCCATAATCCATAGAGGAAAAAGCCCATGGCGATCCAGATGAGAATGAAGGTAATCAGCCGCTGGGGAGGGTAGGACTCATTGAAAATGAACACAGCAGTTAAAAACTGCAACGTTGGGTTGAGGTACATGATAAAGCCGACAACCGAGAGATCAAGGCGCTTGGCGGCCGCTGCAAACAGCAGTAATGGAACGGCTGTGACGATGCCCGATAGCACCATCAGTGATGTGGTCATCGTGTTGCCGGCAAAAAAAGCCATCGCTTGACCGGTTTGCAGTTGCCATAAAATCCAGCCAAGAGCCAGGGGTAGAATCAACAGTGTTTCAACGGTCAGGCCATTGAGGCTATCGACCGGTTGCTGTTTACGAACCAGCCCATAAAAGCCAAATGATATGGCAAGTGTCAGCGATACCCAGGGCAATTTGCCCAACATGATCAGCTCAAAGAGAACGGCTACGGCAGCGAGCCCTCCGGCAATTGCCTGCAGGGGGTGCATGCTTTCCTTGAGGATGATTCGGCTGAGGAAAAGACTCACCAAAGGAGTGATGAAATATCCGAGACTGGATTCCAGAACACGTTGCTGGCTGACGGCCCAGATAAAGATCAACCAATTGGTTCCGATCAGTAGTGAGGACAGCAGTAACCACCCAAGAGCTCTTTTATCTCGAAGCAGAGCTGTGAGGCTGTGCAGTCTGCCAGCAACCAGAATCACAAGTGTCGTGGCGATGAAAGACCAGATGATTCTGTGTACGAGCACCTCGAAAGATGGTACCTGAGACAGCAGGTTGAAGAAAAGCGGAAAGCATCCCCAGAGTGTGTAAGCAGCAAGTGCCAGCAGCAGTCCTTGCATGTGCGGTATCTCCAGAGGATGAGGTGGATCAGAAAGGCTGGCCTGCCGCTACTGAAGTGGCAGGCCAGTATCGGCGAAGCTTAGCGCATTGCCAGACGCTGTTCCTGGTCACCTTCGATCATGCTGACCATCTGAGACACGCGCTCGTTGAAGCTGGCCAGTTGCTCTTTGGGTACTGAGGTTGCCAGTGGGATATTAGCTGTCATGGCGTTAACCGGGCGCCCGTTCACATGCAATTCAAAGTGGAGGTGAGGGCCTGTTGTACGGCCTGTATTGCCAGATAGTCCAATGCGCTGCCCACGTTTGACTGATTGACCACGCTTCACCAGAAAGCGGTCAAGATGCAGGTAGCGTGTTTTGTACTGACTGCCATGAGAAATCTCGACGTACTTACCGGCATAAGGATGATTCTCGACTCTTGTTACAACCCCGTCACCTGTCGTTAAAACAGGAGTACCAATTGGCATGGCATAGTCTGTACCGTTATGTGGTGAGACACGTCCAGTCACCGGGTGGAGTCTACGCGGGTTAAAAGAGGAGCTGATGCGATAGCGACTGTTGGTCGGGTTGCGCATAAAGGCGCGTGCAAGGCTTTCACCATTGGCGTCGTAATAGTTACCATCATCAAACAGGAAGGCAGTGTAGTTGCGTTTGTTCTGCAGCAGTCGTACCGCTTCTATACGAGACTGGCCAGTATACTCATCGCCAACACGCTGGCTGGTGCGAACAACCTGGAATACATCGCCGGCCTGGATCTGGCGCGCAAAATCTAATTGCTCTTTGAACAGGTCACTGATTTCGGCGATTTCAGATTTAGTTAACCCTTCTTTGATCGCGGAAACATAGAAGCTGCCATGAATTTCTCCTGACACTATCTGGTGTTCCCATTCGCCATCATCGATAACTTCCTGGTATTCGAAAGCATTATCGGAGACACGTTGGTAGTGGATTCTGTTACCGGCATGAATATAGAGCTCCATCTCATCGAGGAGGCCGGTAGTTTCATTCATTCTGAATGTCAGAACGTTACCCGGACGCAGTGTATCCAGTGCCAGAAGCGATTGATCTGCAGCCAGGATGTGATGCATGGCAGCCTGGCCGACCTGAGCTTTGTCGAACAGGCTACCCAGAGTGTCGCCGGATTCGATGGTGAAACTGAACTCGGAAGGTGTTGCCGCGACGGCTTCTTCTTCAACAAGCTGGTCGATCATGGGCCCATCAGGAAAATCCGAGAGGAGCTCAGTTGATGGCTCCTGGGCAGTATCATCTGACAAAGCAGGTGTGTTTGGTTCTGAGGCGAACTCTACAGGCTCTTCAAGACTGGCTTGCTTCGGCTGAGCCGGTGCCACTCTCTGAAGGTCTGAAGAATTATTGATGTTGGGTGAGTGGCTCAGATTGGTTTGGCGACCGGAAGTGCCATGTTGTGACGACTTGATGGTAACAGACTCTTGTACGCCTTCACCCTGTGCCGGCCATACCAAGGCAACCAGAACGGTCACGGTCGCGACAGAGAGTCCCCCTAAATGCAATACAGGAATCCTATTCCAGCAATTTCTGACTATCTGTGCTTTTCCAAGATTCATCTGTGCCCCGCGTTATCCCCGTTGTATATTTACTATATTATTATTGCGAAACATTACACTTCATATACTCTTTTTTTGCAACCGCAGAGACCGATTAATTTCCGGAATAATGCTTTATATCAATAGAAAAGCGTTGCATCACACTGCATTATTAATAATGGGTAATGGCTATGTGTATATTTGGTAGCCAGATGTGATGACAGTCAATCGGAGAGGCTTATGTATATTTACAACGAGCATTCGTCCTGGCGCTTGCTGCTGAGTGATGCAACTGATGTCGATCGCTCTGTCTGGCCAGTGGCTCTGCGGCCTCTTCAGGCGATCTTGTCGTCATTATATGGTGCGTCTGATCTTTGTGTCGCCAGAAGCATTCAGCCTGAGCTGGTCAAAGCTCTGTCAGAGCTGGATATTCCTGCCTGGAGAATAAGTCAGTTACTCAGTGATCATAATGACTGGATATATAAGCGCTGTATTGAGCTATCTCTTGATGAGATGCAGGCGCAGGGCTGGGGAGCGCCACCTTGTCGTTTTTGCGTGTTGTCGCTGGGGTCGGGTGCGCGTCATGAAAGTCTGCTTGGGCCTGATCAGGATAATGCCATGATTATCGAGTCTTATCCGGATCAACGGCATCACGAAATTGATACCTGGTTTCAGGCAGTGGCCGAACGCTTTACCGACCGGCTTGATCAGGCGGGTATTCCTCTGTGCAAGGGGCATGTGATGGCGCGCTGGCCTCTCTGGCGAAAGTCGCTTGATCAATGGTGTCAGCAGATGCGTCTCTGGACACGCCGCCGGGTTGTCAGGCAGGTGCAGTTCTCCAATATACTGCTGGATTTTTATCCGGTTTACGGTGATGTATCGCTGTGTGAAGCGTTTCGCGACTGTATCGTGGAGATAATGCCGGATGCGGGTTTGTTTCTGAATGAGATGAGTGATCTGCTGGATGAAACACCTGTAGCGCTCGATCGCTTCGGCCGGGTTCAGGGCGATGGACGTGATGCGCCCCATGCAGAGGCTTTGAATATCAAACGACAAGGCTTGCTGCCACTGCAGAGTGCGCTCAGACTGCTATCACTTCGCCAGGGTATAAGGGCGATTGACTGTCGTGGCAGGCTGAGTGCATTGGTTGATAAAGAAGTGCTCAGTGAGCATGACGCTATCGCTCTGGATGCTGCTCTGGGTCGATTGCAGTCTCTTCTGCTGCAGTCGCAGATGGCCAGTCTGGAGCAGGGCAGGATGGTTGACGGATGGATACATCAAGGGCAACTGGATGAGGCGAGTCTGCAGTTGCTGAGATTGGATCTGCTGCAGATTCAACAACTCCAGAAGCGTGCCAGAGCTCAGGCTCATTCTTGATTGATCACCGGTTGATTCGGGGCGCAGGGAAGCTCCATTACCAGGCGGGCACCACCCAGTGTTTTCGGATCCTCTACCCATAGGCGCCCTCCCATGTGGGCGAGAATACCGCGACAGATCGGCAGTCCGAGCCCAGTTCCTTTGGGGCGCCCTTTAGGTTGAGCCAGGCTGCCTTGCTCAACCTGATGAAACTTCTCGAAGACCAGCTCTCGCTGATTCTCGGGAATACCTTCACCATTGTCCTCCACGCTGAGTCGAAAACAACGTCCAACCCGCTCCAGAGTTACATCGACCCGTCCATCCTGTGTGGAGGCAAACTTGCGGCCATTATCCAGCAGATTGATCATCACCTGCTGCAGTCGGTCCGGGTCTGCCACTACCTGGGCGCTGTCTTGTGGCAGTGTTATTTTCAGCTCAATCCAGCGCTCTTCGTAAAGGCGAGCCACTGCGTCGATGGATTGCTGCAAAGCCAGAACCAGATCCAGTCTTTCCGGTTTGAGTGTCATTCGCCCTGATTCCAGTCGGGCCAGGTCCAGAATTTCCTCGATCAGACGCGACAGTCGTTCACTTTCGCGGACGATGACATCAAGAAAGTGAGCTTTTTTCTCATCGTTGAGATTGGGGGTGTCTCGAAGAATCTCGGCAAAGGCACGTATTGATGTCAGTGGCGTGCGCAGTTCATGGCTGACCATCGCTACAAACTCGTCCTTCAACCTGTCCAGTTCGCGCAATCGATCATTGGCTGAGCGCAGCTCTTCACCGATTCTGGCCAGCTCTTTCGATTTCTGTTCAAGTTGGCGGTTGTATTCCAGTGCTTGAGAGGTAGTATCCAGAATGCTGAGTACGGCATTGAGATCCAGAGCTTCACCCTTGACCACGGAGTTGATCAGCACCCTGGCTGAGGAGTTTCCCAAAGCACCGGCCAGCTGTTTTTCGGCGCTGGCGATCAATCCGGGTGAAGCAGTCAGTTCATCATCACTGACTTCTCTGGTCGATCCGTCAGTCTGATATTGTGCGAAGAGTCTCTGTGTCGCCCGATTGCCAAGGTAGCGATGAATCAGTCGCTTAAGTTCGCCTCTGCTGGTCTGGCCACGCCACAGGGGTGTGTTTTGCAAGGCGTCAGGACGCATCGCCTCAGTGAAAAGTGCTGCTTGCGTCTGCTCCAGATGAGACTGTCGGGTGAAGAGTGAGACGATAATGATCAGCCCCACATTAACCAACATGGTCCAGAAGAGGGCGTGGGTGTAAATATCGTAACCCTCCATCCCGAACAGCTGATAGGGACGAAGCCACGATATGCCCCAGGGACCCTCGCTGAGCAAACTGATATCGATCCATCCTGATTGGGCAAAACCCGGAATCAGCAGGGTATGGCACCAGATCACAAATCCGCCGATGAGACCAGCCGCTGCGCCAGCCTGAGTGGCCCCGCGCCAGAACAGGCCGAGCAGCAGGGCGGGTGCGAATTGGGCGGCAGCAGCGAAAGAGACCAGCCCAATGGTGACGAGGCTATAGGAATCTCCAATCAAGGCATGATAGAGATAACCCAGAAACAGGATCAGTATGATCGCTATGCGTCGGATTCCCAGCAACAAGCCGCTGAGATCCTCCTGCTGCTCAATATTCAAACGACGCATTCTCAGCAGCAAGGGCATGACCAGTTGGTTGCTGATCATCGTGGACAGCGCAATTGTCTCGACAATCATCATCCCGGTTGCGGCAGACAGGCCGCCAACGAACACCAGTAATGATAGTGCCTCTTTTCCCGCCGCCAGAGGTAGTGTCAGCACAAAACTGTCGGGTGACTGGGCAGCGCTGCCCAGCATCAGGCCAGCCAGCGCAACCGGTATGACAAAAAGATTGATGGCAAACAGATACAACGGGAACATCCAACTGGCACGGCGCAGGTGGTTTTCATCCACATTTTCAACCACCAGCACCTGAAACTGACGTGGTAGTGTGATGAAGGCCAGCATCGACAGTACCAGCAAACCCACCCAGCCAGCAGCACCGCCGGGTACATCGGCGAGACCCAGGTTGTCGACCAGTTCCGGATGTTCTGCAGCACGCTGAAACAGATCAACCGGTCCTGAGTAGAGATAGAAGGTGACAAATATACCCACCGCCAGGAAGGCGAGCAGTTTGACTATCGACTCAAAGGCGATAGCAGTAACCATCCCTTCATGTCGTTCACTGGCATCAAGCTGTCTTGTACCGAACAGGATGATGAATACAGCCAGCACGATCGCTATCCAGAAGGATTTATCAAGCAGGAAGTGGCTGCCAGGTATATGGTCTATTGCAGTTCCGGGGTAGCTGGTAAGAATCCCATAGCTGATGGTGATCGCTTTCAGTTGCAGCGCAATATAGGGGATGACACCGATGACCGCAATCAAGGCGACGAGTGCGCCGATGCGGCCGCTCTTGCCATAGCGTGCACTGATAAAGTCGGCGATTGAGGTAATTCTCTGTGCACGGGCTATTCTGACCATTTTGCGGATCAGCAACCAGCCAAGCAGCATTGCGAGGGTAGGGCCGAAATAGATCAGTAGAAAACTGGGGCCATGTACGGCGGCTCGTCCGACACTGCCATAAAAGGTCCAGGCAGTGCAATAAACGGCGATTGACAGCGCGTAGACGGTGGATGAGCCAATCACTGAGCGACCCTGCTCCGCTCTTCGATCCCCCCAGGCTGCGATAATAAACAGTAATGCAAGATAGCCGAAGGCTATGATCAGTATGAGTGGGTCACTCCTCATGACTGCGCTCCACCACCAGCGCTGTCAGCGCTATGAGTATCAGCCAGGCAATAAACAGATAGGCTGGTAGCCAGGAGAGGCCGTTGCTGGCCGGGGTATCGAAAATCAGCAGAATAGGCGGTGTAAAGAGCAGTACACCCAGTAGCGTCAAGGGTATGAGCCTGCTCAAAAGCGTTCTCTTCTGCATACTTATCCTACCCTGACAGGTTCCATGGTGGCCTGCAGATCCAGCGCCTGCTGCAGGGTAAGGATTCCTCTTGCTTCAAGTCGGGGCAGTAGTGCGAGCAGCAGTTCGGCTGTGACTCTGGCGTCGCCGAGTGCCGTGTGTCTTGAGCCTGCAGGGAAGGTCAGTTGAAAACGCTGGGCCAGCGCATCCAGACCATGCCCTTCAAATCCTGGATCAATAGCGCGTGAAAGCAGCAGCGTATCCAGTACCGGCATATCAAACACAACCCCCGCATCCTCGCTGCCACGACTGATAGCGAGCATGTCAAAAGCGGCATTGTGAGCAACAAGCACCCCCTGTCCTACAAATGTACGAAAACGTGGAAGTACAATTGGTAGAGGGGGAGCTCGTTTTACATCGGTATCATCCAGCCCATGAACAGCTGTGCTATCGGCTGGGATGGGTATGCAGGGGTTGACCAACTGATCGAATGCCTCATGTGCCAATAATTTTCCATTCAGAATGCGGCAGGCGCCAATGCTGATGATAGTGTCTCCATCGCGTAGCCTCAGACCGGTTGTCTCTGTATCAAATACCACCATATCAAGTTGGCGCAGCGTCAGGGCTCCTAATGCAGCATCGGGGGCTGGCAGTTCGGCTATGCTGAAATCATGAAATTCAGGGCGTGTTTTTCTCCTGCGAGCTGGCTCGGGTGCACGCTCTGAGGCAGGCAGTGGTATGCGAATACGTGCCTGACGTTCCTCTCTAAGACTCCACCAGTCGCTGTTGTGTTGATTCAGCACATCGCCGAGTCGCGCTGCAAGCGGCTCTTCAGACAGCGGCATATTACGCCACTGTTCAAGCAGACTTTGTGGCAAGGAGTCTCCCTGCCAGATCAGATCCATGTAAACACGTTTGTTGCCAAGGCATATTTCAGCATCAAACGAACTTTGCTCCGTATGTTTTCTGAGTAGCTCAACGAGCACCTCCAGCATGGACAGCAGTGCCGGGCTGTCTGCTCTGAACCAGGCGGGAATACCGATAGGTGTGAAGGTGATGTGGCTGGAAGATAAGCGCTCTTCAAGCGCTTTCCAGAGATCGTTGGACCAGGTGTCATGAAGCTGGCTCTGGTCGAGTTGGACTTTTTCCAGAATGCGGGCCAGATTATCGATCTGGGCGCCGATGGCAGCAGACTCCTGCTGAACTCCCTGCTCAAGTCGGAGCTTGATTTCACTGCCATTGGCTGCGCCTGACAGCGCTTCAGCAGCAGTTGTCAGGCTGGCTGCGTGGCCGCGCAGTGCCGGAATAAGCTCAGCCAGAGGTTGGCGCCAACGCTGATTCGCGTTCTGACTTTCTGTTCTATCCTCCAGGGTCAGCAGCACTTCGCCTTGAGTGGCGCTGACTCTGCGCAGGTCACAGCGCAACCAGCGTCCCTCATGGTGTAGCAGTATCTGCCTTGGCGTGCCGTCTGCCGGGAGTCTGTCGAGTGTATCGGTCAGGTTTTTCAGTGGCAGGAGCTGGCCAAGATGTCGGCCGAGGCCCAGCGCTGGGTGATTGGTAAAGAAATGCTCTGCAGAAGGATTGAGCATCAATACACGTTGATGGCTGTCGCACAGCAGCAGAGGGGTCTCAAGTACCTGCAGCACAGCCTCAAGTTCGTGACGGATTCTGGTTGCGTCGCTGGCACCCTCTTCTCTGGCAGAGGACAGGGTATCACGATCTTTCTGCCAGCGTTGACGCAGTCGCTCAAGATCCGGCCTCAGTGAAGAGAGCCAGCCCTCGGGTGGAAAGTCCTCTCGGGCATCAGGATTGGCTGCCAGGCGAGCAAACTGAACCTGAAGGTGGCGTAAAGGGGCGAAGAGTTTACGTTCAAGTAGTATACCGATGAGTGCCAGAATTGCGCTGCTGCTCATTGCGGTGATCCAGAGCAGCCAGCGAGATGTGCCCGTAGGGGCGAGGGCAGATTCCAGCACAAACGCCAGTGCCAGCCCGCCAAAAAATGTCAGGCCTGTCAAAAGCAGCCATATTCCCAGTAACTGCTGGCGCTTAGGCATAGGTCTATCCCGATTCGTTAATCAGATTACGCACTTTGTTCACCAGAGCCTGGGTTGAGAAGGGCTTGGTGATATAGTCATCTGCACCGAGAGCAAGACCTTTCTCTCGCTCAACCTCACGACCATGGGCAGTCAGCATGATGACCTGCAATTTCTTGAGCTCATCACTGCTTCTGATTTTTTCCAGGACATCAAAGCCACTGATACCCGGCAGGCTTATATCCAGCAACACGAGATCGGGACGCTTCTCTTCGATCACTTCGAGCGCTGTTTCGCCATCGCCAGCCGTAAATACCTCAAACCCAGCCTGCTCCATCAGAAATTCCAGCGAGAGGAGTATGTTGGGTTCGTCATCAACAACCAGTACTTTTGTCATGGTCGATTCTCCGCAGTTCAGGCTATATTGTCATGAGTGTAGTGCTCAGTGGTAGTGCAGGAAAGTATAAGATGCCTTTTTAGGGTGCTGGCCTGTCTTTTGCATTAGATGGATGCGTTATCATCAAGGTAGTCAAATGTAATGAATATATTTCCGTGGTTTCAACCGATCATCGAGATTGCCAGTGGAAGAGTGGCGGGTTACGAGGCATTAGCTCGCACACGGAATGAGAAGGGTGAGATTGTTTCGGCAGCACAGATCTTCTGTGATGCAACAAGAACAATTGAGGAGCGCAGGGATCTGGACAGGCATGTTCGGAGGCAGGCATTGGAAAAGTTTGCGGGGCAACAGGATAATCAGTTCCTGACTGTCAACATTTCACCTCAGTGGATAGATTCTCTATCGAATCTGGATCTGTTGCCTACCCTTGAGATGTTGAAGGATGCTGGTGTCAGCCCGGACCGTGTCGTGATAGAGATTACTGAGCTGAATGGTGATATCGAGAGGATCAGAGCATTTTCAGAACGCTACAGACAGGAAGGGGTGCGGATTGCGTTTGATGATTTTGGCACCGGTTTTCAGCAACTGGATCGCATTCTGGCGTTCAGACCGGATATCATCAAGTTGGATATGAGAATGTTTCGTCATGGTGCGCAGGAGCACCAAAAGAGTGCATTGTTGCAGATGGTTGGCGATATGGGAGCAAGGCTCGGCTGCAAGATCATCTGTGAGGGTGTTGAAACGCCGGAAGAGTTTTTTCTCGCGCTGCATTGTAATGCCAGCTATATCCAGGGGTTTATTTTTGACCCGGCACTGCCCGAATTTGTAGCAGAGGATGCCAAGTGCAGTCAGATGAACGGTCTGCTGAATCAGCATCTGGATCTTGCCATAGATGAGACAACGCGGCGTCAGTGGCATGCTGAGCGGCTGCATTCAGAGTTGATCGCGCTGCGGGAGTTGCTGGTAAGTGGTGGCGAAGGTGGGCTCGAAGCCCATCATCCGGATGAGGATGTGCTACGGTTTTATATCTGTAACAGGGCGGGGCAGCAGATTTCACCCAATTACAGTTATGATCTCGGTATCTGGCAGGCAGATGACAGTGTTATCGGCAATAACTGGAGTTGGCGTCCCTATTTTTATCAACTGGTAGGGGCGAGTGATTTTGAACGCCGAGTGCTGCGCTCATCGCCATATCTGGATATTGCGACAGGTGAACGCTGTTATACCCTGTCACTGGCGCTTGATGATACTCGAGTGCTGTTGGTGGATGTGAAGGATCGGGCCAAGAGCAAGAATCAGATCTCTTCACTGATCTCATGCCATAGTGATTTGATGCCGGCATTGTCTTGAAATTATATGAACTGAGTTGATTCGGGCTGGATGGGGTCCGAATCAACTGCTTGAGAGAGGGGCGGTTGCCTTCTATTGCTCCAGGCTCTTGAGATACAGCAGATAGTTTTTACCGTCAGTCTCCACCTGATGAATACGAATCACCATATAGTCCAGCTCTGGAGCAAACCAGATGTAAGTTTCACGGTTGGCTCCCTCGCCACGGTCTCGCTCTACTTTGATAGCCTTCAATTGACCGAGTGGGGTGTCTATCACTTCTTCCCCGATGACTCGAAAGCGGTACTCCTGGAGTCTGCCTCCGTCCGCAACCTCATATACTAGCTCTTCTTTCCCGGCAGCCAGGTCCATGCGCATCTGTAGTTGATAGCTGAGCTTATCCTGCACGCCGGGTGAGATGGTCATTCGCCAGGGCTGGTTTTCAATATCGGTGGTGACGCTGTCGTTTTCCCAGTCAAAAGACAGCGAGGCTTCGCGATTCTTACCCATCACACGGCGCTGATAGTCATACTTGAGAGGTTTGAGGAGGCCGTCGTCAACCGCAAACTGACTGACTTCCCGTATGCTGGCAAACATGGCCGAGGCCTCAATCGAGAGTTGCCAGCTGCCATTATCAAGCTTTTTCAGCTCTCGAGTTGCTTCGCCGGTAAAAGAGATCCCGACATCCATCTCATTGCTGTAAATAGCTTTGTAGGGTGTCAGGTTCAGCTCATCCGCAAGTGTGCAGGACGCGCTGCCCAACAGGGTCAGCATAAGGGTTGCCAGTGTTGCAGCTTTTTTCATACAAGCTCCGATAGGTGCGCAGAACGAAATAGGGTCAATCTTTCAGTTGGAAACCGCTTGCTGAAAGTAGTTCACCATCAAGCCAGACACTTTTATCTGTGAGGCGTAAACGGTGGCTGCAGAACCAGCTGACCGCCATTGGGTAGATTCTGTGCTCCAGTTGATGAACGCGCTGCTGAAGTGACGTTGCGTCATCACCCGGGCTGATATTGGTTCTGGCCTGGATGATCAGAGGGCCTCCATCCAGTTCTTCAGTGACAAAGTGCACTGTGCACCCATGTACTGCATCACCTGCTTCAATTGCTCTCTGGTGTGTGTTCAGTCCTTTGTAGAGCGGAAGCAGGGAGGGGTGGATGTTCATCATCCGCCCCTGATAATGACGCACGAAGTCAGCTGTCAGAATACGCATGAATCCAGCCAGCAGTAACAGGTCCGGCTGATACTGATCGATCAGTTCAAGCAGCGCCTGATCAAAGCTGTCACGATCCGGATACTGCTTGTGATCCAGCGAGTGCGCCGCGATCCCGGCGTTTTCAGCGCGCTGAAGCCCATAGGCATCGGCGCGGTTACTGATGACCGCGACTATCTGCCCATCGATTTCACCCTGGCTGATGCCATCGATGATCGCTTGCAGATTGGAGCCGCTGCCGGAGATCAGCACCACTATCTTCGGTGCCATCTATCAGGCCCCCAGACTACGCATCTCAACCTGTTCTTCACCTGGCTGGGCAGTCTCTATGCTGCCGATCATCCAGGCTGTCTCACCAGCGCGCTGCATCTCGGCCAGTACTTTATCCTTATCGCTGTCACGCACGCAGATAATCATGCCGACGCCGCAGTTAAAAGTACGATACATCTCTTTCATATCAACATTGCCGGCTTCCTGCAGCCAGTTGAACACAGGAGGAAGCTCCCAGCTTGCGGTGTTCAGAACTGCCTTGGTATTGGCAGGCAATACGCGCGGGATATTCTCCAGCAGGCCGCCGCCGGTGATGTGAGACAGTGCATTCACCTGACAGTTTTTCATCAGTGCAAGCAGATTCTTGACATAGATGCGGGTTGGTTCCAGCAGAGCGGCAGCCAGTGTGGTATCTCCGAGCGGCTGCTGCAGGTCTGCACCGGTCACTTCAATGATCTTGCGAATCAGCGAGTAGCCGTTGGAGTGGGGGCCGGAAGATGCCAGCGCAATCAGCGCATCGCCAGGCTGCACACGTGAGCCGTCAATGATCTCTTCTTTTTCGACTACGCCGACGCAGAAGCCAGCCAGATCGTAATCATCTCCTTCGTACATGCCCGGCATCTCTGCCGTTTCGCCACCAACCAGAGCGGCACCGGCCAGTTCGCAGCCGCGGCCTATGCCTGTCACGACGTCGGCCGCCATGTCCACATTGAGGCGGCCTGTGGCATAGTAGTCGAGGAACAGCAGAGGCTCTGCGCCAGCCACGATCAGGTCATTAACGCACATCGCCACAAGATCTATGCCGATGGTATCGTGCTTGCCCAGATCCATTGCCAGTCTGAGTTTGGTGCCGACACCATCTGTTCCGGATACCAGTACAGGCTTGCGGTAGCCTTCGGGAATCTCGCACAGCGCGCCGAATCCGCCCAGTCCGCCGAGTACCTCTGGTCGGGCTGTCTTGCGGGCGACGCCTTTGATGCGTTCAACAAGGGCATTGCCTGCATCGATATCGACACCTGCATCTTTATAACTCAGTGAAGTTTTGTCAGAACCTGTAGACATGGCGTTAAGAACCTTTCCAACCAGCGGGGGATCAAAGAAATTTGGTGTGCAAGTTTATCAGGTTGATGGAGAGGGGGCTATTGTGTGTTAAAGTTGGCGCAAAATTTATTGGTATTTGGTTCTGATTCCCATGTTATTACGTCAATATCTGCTTGCGATCTCTCTTGCCTTTCTGCTGATGCTCCCGGCAACATCAGTATTGGCAGTGGATGAGGCGTTGCTGAGTACCGGAAGGATAACAACTCGCGACGTCAGCGCTTTTCCCTCAGATGAACAGTTGCAGGAAGCGCTGGCGCAAGTGTTGATCAGGATCAGTGGTCAGCGTGATGTCACCAATCGAGAGGCAGCGAGGTTTCTGTTGTCAGATGCCGGACGTTTTCTGCAGCAGTTCCGATTTGCCCCGTTGGCAGTGCCTGATTCGCAGGGAATGACGAATGAGCTGGAAATTGTGTTTGACGGGCGCTCATTGACAGAAGAGATGCGTGAGCTGGGAATGCCCGTAGTTGAGGCGGTCCGGCCCAGGGTTTTGCTCTGGCTGGCACAGGAGCAGGGTGGTCGGCGTGACTTTGTCGACTCGTCTGATGAGTTGATTCAGAGTTTGCAGCAGGCGGCCAGGCAGCGTGGATTGCCGTTGTTTTTGCCGATACTTGATTTGACCGATCAGCAGGCTCTCCCGGTGGATGATCTCTGGGGCTTTTTCTCAGCGCCTATACAGCAGGCTTCTGCTCGCTATGGTGCGGATCTGGTGATGTCTGCCCGCGTTATCGGAGCGGGCAATACAACGCAGATTCAAGCAAGCCTCTGGGCTCCGGGTGCGCAGCAGATTCTTCAGGCTTCTGGTGACAGACAGTCGGCTGCCCGTCAGTTAATGGAGCAGGTTGCCGATTTTGTGTTGCAACCGGGTATGACTGCGCAGTCTCAGGCTTTATCGCCGCAGCAGAATATGCAACTGCCGCAGGCTGTCCAGCCAATTATTCAGCAGCCGCTACAGCAACCCATTCAGCCGGTACGTCCAAATGCCTCAATGCAGCCCTCGGTGGTGGCGGAGCCTTTTTCAGAGACGGCCCTGGAGTACACTCCGCCGGGCATACTGGTGACCATTTACGGTCTGGACGGTGCGGGTGCTTATCTTGAGGCTACCGGACTGCTCAGAAATCTGAGTGGTGTCCAGTCTGTGATGCCAGCGACGCTGATCCAGAATTCGGCACAGGTCAGATTGGTGTATGAAGGCTCCAGTGCGGAACTGGAGCAGCTTCTGAATCAGGAGCCAAGACTGCAGCGACGGTCTGGCGGAAGTTCACTCGAGTACATCTGGAATTGATATAGGATCAGGATGACGGAGCAGACAGCCCCTTTTCAGCTACCTCTTGGTATAACGCTGCGTGATGATGCCCGATTCGAGAACTTCGTTGTCGGCGATAATGCGCTGTTGTATGAGGCACTCAGGCACTCGGCTTCAGGCCAGGGAGAACAGTTGCTGTATCTCTGGGGGCAGCCGAGTACGGGGTGCTCGCACCTGCTGCAATCCTGTTGCCACCTTGCAGACTCAACCAAGCGTCAGGCTGTTTATCTGCCGCTGGCAGAGCTGCTGCAGCATGGTCCTGTTCTGCTTGAGGATATGGATCAACTTGAGCTGGTTTGTATCGATGATATCGAACAGATCGCGGGTCTTGCGGCATGGGAGGAGGCGGTATTCCATCTATTCAACCGTATGCGTGCCCAACATCACACCCTGTTGATCGCAGGGAAACAGCCGCCTAAAACCTTGGGGTTGAATCTGTCTGATCTTGAGTCACGTCTGCATTGGGGCATGGTGTTCCGCGTTAATCCGATTAAGGATGAAGAGAAGGTGGTTGCCCTGAAGTCACGTGCTCAGGCACGTGGTTTTGAGCTCAGTGATGAGGTGGTGAAGTATATGATGCATCATGGTAGTCGCGATATGGCGAGCCTGTTGAGTGTACTGAATCGTCTGGATCATGCCTCGCTCAGTGCCCAGCGGCGTATTACTGTTCCTTTTGTCAAACAGGTTATGGGTTGGTAGTTGAAAGATGAAAAAGGTGACTGGTGACAAGGTGGTAGGAAGCAAGGTGATAGGTAAAAGTGATGTCTGATCCCCGCAGTGAAGAGACGGTTCGCGATTTTCATGCCCGTTCCGAAGAGGAGCAGCAGGCGTTTCTGACCAACACCTGGTGCGATAACTGCCAGCAGGTGGATCTGGGAATGAGCGAGCCCAGAGAGTATGAGTTGCAGGGTACGATCTTTATCGAAGGGATCTGCAAGGGGTGCGGTCATCTTGTTTGTACTGAATTAACGGATGATAGTTTCTGATTTGGTTTCAATCTGTTGAGGTAAAGTGTCAAAGTGTCATCTGATCAATTTCAGGAGCGTTTCGGCGGGACCCGCCGCCTCTATGGCGAGAGTATCACGGAATTTTTCGCCAGTGCTCATGTGGCAGTCATCGGTATCGGAGGTGTGGGGTCCTGGGTCGCAGAGGCGCTGGCCAGATCCGCGATAGGTCAGATGACACTGATCGATATGGACGACCTGTGCATCAGTAACACCAATCGTCAGATCCATGCGATGAGCTCTACTATTGGTCAGTCCAAAGTGACAGTGATGGCGCAGCGAATTCGTGATATCAATCCCGCCTGTCAGGTAAATGAAGTATTTGATTTCATCAGTCCGCAGAATATCGAGCAGTTGCTGCCACCAGGGCTGGATTATGTCATTGATGCAATCGACAGTGTGCGTGACAAAGCTGCACTGCTGGCCTGGTGTAAGCGACATAAAATTCCGGTCATCACCATCGGTGGCGCTGGCGGTCAGGTTGATCCCACTCAGATCGCGGTCGCGGACCTGAGTCGAACTCAGCAGGATCCTCTGGCGGCGAAGCTGCGTTCGGTCTTGCGTCGGTATTACAATTTTGGCCGAGGCAAGGACAAGTTTGGCATTGACTGCGTTTACTCGACAGAGCAGCTTCGCTATCCACAACCCGATGGCAGCGTCTGTCATCAGAAAACGGCCACTGATGGCGCCATGCGTCTGGATTGTGCTGGTGGATTTGGTGCCAGTACCTGTGTCACGGCGAGTTTCGCTTTTGTCGCAGTGGCGCGTGTTCTGCAAAAAATGCAGGAGCGTTACGAGCGTCGTCAATCTGCCTGATCCTAAGACTACCCGATCTACCAATTTGCCCAGTCGGAATTAAAGTTCATGCACACCTCATTTTTGCAGCGTCTTCACTTTTCTGTTTTTCTGTCTCTGGCTGTTCTGTTGGCTACTGTGCTGGCAGGGTGCTCCAAGCCTGAGCAGGCTAATCCAAGGCTGGAGGGTAAGATCTATGGCACTTTCTGGCAGGTAACACTGCCTGGCTCCTTTACTGAGACCCGTATTTCCGAGCTGAATGATGGCATTGTCGAGGTGTTACAGCAGATCGATGCCAGTATGTCGACCTATCGTGATGATTCGGAGCTGATGCTGTTCAACCGTATGCCAGCCGGTGAGTGGATGTCGCTATCCAGGCCCCTGTTGGATGTGCTGCTGCTCAGTCAGTCCATCTCCGAGATCAGCGATGGCTCCTTCGATGTAACGGTTGGCCGATTGGTGAACTTGTGGAGCTTTGGGCCTGAGCAGAGACCACTGGCGGTTCCGGATGAGGCTGAGTTGCAAGAGCGCCTTGCACAAGTGGGTTATCATCATTTGGAGCTGGACGCCGAAGGTGGTCGAGCACGCCGACACAGTGATTGCTTTGTGGATCTTTCAGCCGTTGCCAAGGGGTTTGCTGTGGATGAGGTGGGTCGCTGGCTTAATAGACAGGGGCTGGATCATTTTCTGGTGAATATCGGTGGTGAGCTGTTGGCCGGTGGCGAGCGTGAGCCTGGGCAACCCTGGCGTATCGGTGTTGAGGTGCCGCATGAGGGGTTGCCGACAGCGCATCACGTATTGCCGCTCCGTGATATGTCGGTAGCCACTTCCGGCGACTATCGCAACTTTTTTGAAGAGAATGGGCAGCGTTTTTCTCATACAATCGATCCAACCACCGGCTGGCCAATCCGGCATAACCTTGCGTCAGTCACCGTTCTAACCCCGGATAATGCAAGTGC
Organism: Nitrincola salilacus; assembly: GCF_046271865.1. Classification (NCBI taxonomy): domain Bacteria; kingdom Pseudomonadati; phylum Pseudomonadota; class Gammaproteobacteria; order Oceanospirillales; family Oceanospirillaceae; genus Nitrincola; species Nitrincola salilacus. The sequence continues at coordinate 2,696,480 of NZ_CP176580.1, read as the reverse complement.
GGATGCCTGGGCAACTGCCTTTATGGTGATGGGGGCTGAGCGTAGTCTTGAAGTGGCGGAAGAGCAGGGGATTAAGTTGTTGCTGATCACGCGAGAAAATGAAGGATGGCGCAGTTATATCTCAGAAACCATGAGAGAGTATGTCGGGCCAGAGATGGCGGAAGAGATTCTTGCTCAGCATTGATGAAAATAAGCGATGCTCTGACTAATCCAGTCAGTTCAGTTTTGAAGTTGACGTATTAAAAGCAGCGCATGGAATTCTGTGTGCTGAGAAGTGAAGATTGTAAAAAGCCCCTCCCCCGAAGGAGAGGGGAATCAAAGTGCATACAACTCAGGAAGAGTTGAGAGATGGGATGCGATAGGTTCCATCTGGAGATGCAAAACCTTTCGCTGTCCTGAACAAGGTCAGGACACTTATCAAGATAGGCTATTTTTGTGCATTGCACAATAACAACAGCCCTTTATCTATAGACAACTTTAGTCTAAAAAAACAGTTTCTTGCTGCGCTGCAGCATTAGATATCAATGCGCAGGTGGCTGAGTCGGAAGGGGTGGGCCTGATAAGTGCCCATGACCCTCACCTCCTTGGCAAAAAAGTGCAGCTCCTGAAGTGCGTGCTGCATCGCCTGATCATGCGGATGCCCCTCTACATCAAGATGAAAGCTTGTTACCTGCATGGTTTCGGACGCCATGTAGCTTTCCAGTTTGACGATGTTCAGCCCATTGGTGGCAAATCCACCGAGTGTCTTGTACAGTGCCGCCGGAATATTGCGAGTCTTGAACATGATGGTGGTCATATAGCGCAGCTTGTCCTCCAGAGGGGGCATGCGGCTCTCTTTGGCCAGGATCAGAAAGCGGGTCGTGTTGCCGGTCTTATCCTGAAAATTCTCACGCAGAATATCCAGGCCATACAACTCTGCCGCCAGACTGGATGCGATGGAAGCCTGATCCGGTACGCGCGACTCGGACAGTTCACGTGCAGATCCAGCTGTATCGAGACTGGCAACTTGAACCAGACCCAGCTCCTTGATGTTACCTTCGCACTGAGCCAACGCCTGAGGGTGCGAGGATATGCTGCGCAGGTTTTCAATTTTGGTGCCCGGAAGAGCCAGAAGGCAGTGGTTCACCGGTTCAAAGTGTTCTCCGATGATATGCAGCTGGGTTTTCGGCATCAGGCGATAGATCTCTTCAACACGCCCGGCGGTGGAATTTTCCAGTGGGATCATGGCCAGGCGAGCCTCACCGCGCTCCACCATAAACATCGCTTCAACAAAGCTCCTGCAGGCTTTGGCTTTCAGTTCAGGATGAACTCTGCTGCAGGAAAGATGGGAATAGGCACCTTCGATGCCCTGATAGGCGATAATATCGTTATTCTGAGTCATGATGGCCTTGTTCAACTAAGCACGGTTCATAAAGCATTCATTATGTCACAGGGTTTTGAAATAGGCACGATCAGGCTTTGAAATCAACGAGATCAGAGCCTATCATTGCGACAGCAATATCGTTTCCGATAGTGGACGCAGAAATAAGGGTAAACAGATTGGCACAGATAGAGTTTGTTCCGGGACAACGCTGGATCAGTAATACAGAAGCAGAACTGGGGCTGGGGCTTGTACTGGAGTGCGCAAACAGGCGAGTAGAACTGATTTTTCCGGCTGTTGAGGACCGTAGAACCTATGCATCGGATAACGCGCCTTTAAGTCGTGTCTGCTATGAGGTGGGAGAGACAGTCACTGATAATCAGGGTGTTGAGCTGGAGATCCGTGAGCGCGTGGAGCATAAGGGCTGTTTTATCTATATTGGACTGGACTCCGAGGGTGAGGAGCGGATCCTGCCCGAGTTGGAGTTGAACAGCGCAGTGCATTTCAGTCGTCCGCAGGAGCGCTTGTTTGCTGGCCAGATCGATCGGCATGGTTTGTACAAACTCAGAGTAGAAACACTGGTGCATCAGCATAGATTGCGTCAATCGCCGGCATATGGTCTGACTGGTCCCAGAGTGCAGTTGTTGCCGCATCAGTTCCATATTGCAGCAGAGCTGGCTTCACGCCATGCGCCGCGTGCCTTGCTGGCAGATGAGGTCGGACTTGGCAAAACCATTGAGGCGGGTCTGTTGATTCATCAGCGCCTGTTCAGCGGAAATGCTTCTCGTGTGCTGATTGTGGTACCAGATTCGCTGGTGCATCAGTGGCTGGTAGAGATGCTGCGCCGGTTTAATCTGAGCTTTACCCTGCTGGATGAAGAACGTTGCGAGGCGCTGGAGGAATCAGGTACCGACAACCCCTTTGAGGGTAGCCAGTTGGTGATCTGCGCGCTGTCACTGCTGACACGTCATGAAAATCGTCAACAGCAGGCAGAACAGGCAGGCTGGGATCTGCTGGTGGTGGATGAGGCACATCATCTGGGCTGGAGCCGAGAGGTCGCGAGCCATGCCTACCTCTGTATCGAAGCGCTGGCTGCACTGTCGCCCGGCGTGCTGTTGCTGACAGCGACGCCTGAGCAGTTGGGGCCTGCCGGGCACTTTGCCCGACTCAAACTGCTGGACCCTGAACGTTATCATGATCTGGATGCCTTTCTGGCAGAGGAGCGCCAGTACCATCATCTGAATCGTATTGTGGCACCTTTGCTGGAAACCAACGGAGCCGAGCTGCTGCGAGGGGACACCTTACTGCAGCGTGAAGCTGAGGCCTGGGCGGGTAAGGATGCCATTGCCAGCTGGCTTGCACTGCCACAGATAGAGCAGCCCGCAGCATTGAACAAGCTGGTAAAAGAGCTGGTGGATCGACAGGGTACAGGTCGCGTACTGTTCCGTAACACGCGCCAGACCATCAGTGGCTTCCCTGCACGTATTCTGCATACCTATCCGCTGGAGCCGCATGATATATACGACATCATGCAGGGTGATGCCGAACTTGAGTCCTGCCTGCACCCCGAGTTGTTGCTGGGTGAGGACTGGATCAAGCTGGATCCGCGTGTTGAGTGGCTGCAGGAGTGGATCAGAAGTAACAAGAAAGAGAAGGCACTGATTATCTGTGCGCATGCTGCCAGCGCCATCGCTCTGGAAAACCATCTGTCGATGCAGGGCGTTCGCAGCTCTGTATTCCATGAAGGGATGAGCCTGGTTAACCGGGATCGCAGTGCGGCATATTTTGCAGATGAGGAGCTGGGTGCGCAGGTGCTGGTCTGTTCCGAGATCGGCAGTGAAGGGCGCAACTTTCAGTTCTGCCATCATCTGATTCTGTTTGATCTGCCCCTGAGCCCCGATCTGGTGGAGCAGCGTATCGGGCGTCTGGATCGTATCGGGCAGCATCGGGATGTACAGATTCATCTGCCTTATTATCGCAGCAGCCCGGCAGAGGTGTTGATGCGCTGGTACCGGGATGGCCTGGATCTGTTCAGTCGTGTCTGCGCTGTCGGGGATGCGCTCTACCACCAGTTTGCCAAGCCTCTGCGCGATGCCATGCATGAGCCGGGTGATCCCTATTCACTGGCGCGTCTGATCGACGAAACACTGCTGGTGCGAGAGGAGCTCGAAAACGAACTGGCGAATGGGCGAGATCGCCTGCTGGAGCTCAGCAGTTGCAATACGGCAGTGGCCGAACGGCTGCTGGAGCAGGTGAGGGAGCACGAATCAAACGATCTGCTGCAACCCTATGCTGAACGCCTGTTTGATCGGGTAGGTATCAGTGTTCAGCCTCATGGGCAGAAGGGCATTATCCTGCAGCAGGGTGAGAATATGCTCTGCCATCTGGCGGGTTTGCCGGAAGAGGGTTTGACCCTGACCTTCAGTCGCAAGCAGGCGCTGGCGCGTGAAGATATCCAGTTTCTGACCTGGGAGCACCCATTACTGAATGAGGTGATGGAACTGATCGGGCGTGGTGAACTGGGTAACAACACGATCTGTACCCTGAGGCTGCCTGCGCTGACGCCCGGTCTGATCCTGCTGGAAGCGATTTATGATCTGCATCTGTCGGCCCCCAGATCCTTTCAGCTTTCGCGTTTTCTGCCCTGTTGCTACCTGCGTACACTGGTAGACAGTGAGGGCAGAGATTTGTCGGGGGCTCTGGGGCATGCGCCTCTTAATCAGTTGGCGCAGCCTATCCCGCTTTCGACTTCGCAGAAGATGATGCGTCTGGCGCGTGAGCAGATCAGCAGCCAGTTGACGAAATCAGGAGCTATGGCTGAAAAGCAGCGACCAGCGATCATTGAGCAGGCGCTGGAAAAACTGCATCAGTTCAGAGACGCCGAATATGACCGCCTTCAGGCACTGGCGGCGGTCAACCCGGCTATCCGTGAAGAGGAACTAGCCGTCCATCAACGGGAGACACGGCAGATGCACGATGCGCTGAGCCGTGCCGATCTTAAGCTGGATGCCCTGCGGGTGATTATCGTCAGCGAATAAGGATGCCTGATGACTGCTTGCGGTGACTGATCCAGACCATGAACATGGCGATCAGCACTGCAGGCAGCATCAGCAGGTTCAGTACTTCCCAGCCAAGCTGCATCTGAAAATGGCCAGCCATCAGGCTGCCCAGAGCGGCAGCGCCGAATACACAAAAATCATTCAATCCCTGTACCTTGGCTTTTTCGGCGGGCCGATAGGTATGCGTCAGTAGTGATGTCGCACCGATGAAGGTGAAATTCCAGCCGATACCCAGTGCAACAAGCGCCGTCCAGAAATGCCAGTACAGGATGCCGAGTTGATTCAGCAGTATGCAACTGATCAGCAGCAGGCACCCGCTCTGGATGATCTTGATCTCACCAAATCGGCTGATCAACTTTCCGGTGAAGAATGAGGGCAGGAACATCCCCAGTACATGCCATTGGATCACACTGGCAGTACTGCTGAAGTTGAATCCACACTCCACCATTGCCAGCGGAGTCGCTGTCATAACCAGTACCATAACCCCATAACCGATCATGCCGGATGAGATGGCCGCCACCAGTTGTGGTTGTTTCAACAGGTCGGCATAAGAGCGCACATCTCCATGCTGTTCGGCAAAACCGGGTTTTTTCAGCGGCAGTGAACTGATCAGTATCAGGGTGATGATATACAGCATGATCAGCGCAGCAAATGCGCCCAGGTATTGGCGGTCAGGGAAGAAGTGTTCTGTCCAGATGGCCAGGTTGGGTCCCAGTATGGCGGCGAGCACACCGCCGGCCATCACCATCCCGATAGCGCGTGAGTGCAGTGCTGGTTCACAGCCTTCTATGGCTGCAAAACGATATTGCTGCCCGACGCCTATGGCCATACCCAGCAGAAAAGTGCTGATACAGAAAAGCACAAAATGATTGTCGGAGAGGGCGACGAAGGCCAGTATCGCACCAGCAACACCTATCAGATTGCCCAGCAAAAATCCGGTTTTCCGTCCTAGCCAGCGCATCAGATGCGCTGCCGGAATGGTGACACCCATCAGGCCGAGAAACTGTAAAGCGACCGGAAGGGTAACAAGTGCAAAAGACGGGGCAATCTGCTGCCCGATCAGCGCTGTGACCGATACCAGCAGAATATTACCTGTTACGAGCAGCGCCTGACCCAGCGCAAGACCCCAGACTGTAATGGGCATCCTTGTCTCCCTGATTATGAAAGAAAAAGTGAATATAACATGAAGGCCTCAAGGGTACCTTCAAATTTTAGCCATCACATGGCTACTTGGATTGTGACCTTGCTGATAGGCATGGGCCTTGGGGTCAACCGATGGAACTCCCCCCTCAACTGCTCTCAGAACCCGGCATGAACCTCTCAGATCACCGGGCGCCTATCAACCATGATCATGAATGCTATGGCAGCATTTATTGATCTTGTGTCGTCAAATGATGATGAAAAATCAATAAAGGCTGCCTGTCCTGGTTGGAGGTGAAAGTGATACCCGCACAAACCAGTACCAGCAATCCCGACGTTGACCTTCTCATATTCCGAATAACCTGTTTATACTGGCTCGGTTGCCTGGGCTGGATAGCCGCTACCGGCAATTGGTCTTTGGCTTTCTTTTCGGGCTTGATACTTCTACCTATTGCCGCCTTGGCGGGTACACGGTTCGCCGGGCATAGAATGTCACGGCACATCTTGGCGGCCACCCTGAGCATCATGACCAGTATCCAGGTGCTGCAGAGCGGTGGCATGATTGAAGCCCACTTCGGCTACTTTGTGATAGCTGCCCTGTTTTTCGTGTATCGGGACCCTTGGGTATTCCTGACTCACGTGGTTTTCGGGGCTGTTGCCCACGTTTCCCTGTTTGTGGCCCAGCATCAGCAGTGGGCCGGTATCCTGTTTTACTCACCAGACAACTGTTCCCTGGGAATTGTTGTCTTGCACGCGGCCTATCTTGTGTTGGAGTGCGGCGCCTTGGCGTGGCTGGCAAACAATGCCAAGTTCGACTACGAACTGGCCCAGGCTCTGGGATCTGTCGACAACAACGGCGATGGCCAGCACAATTTGACTGTGCGGCTGGATCACAAGAACCCTCTGGGCCAATGCTTTAACCGCTTGATGGACTCCCTGCAAACCACGTTGGGCGGCGCCATTAATACCGCTGACAATGTTAAAACCAAGCTCAGCCATTTGATGTCGAAGCTCTCACTTATTGACCATTTAACCCAGGAAGAGCACAACAAGACCTGCGCGATTGCCAGTGCCACGGAAGAAATGTCCGCAACCATTGCGCACATGGTGACAGAAATGACCAACGCTTACGACGAAGCCAACGTTTCGCTTGCGGCCAATAAGAATGCCACCAAGAACCTGTTTTCCAGTCACCGGGCTATTAACGAACTCTGCGGTATGCTCGCCCAGTCTGAGGAAACCGCTAACTCCCTTTCCAGGAACACCAATGAAGTGTCCGGTATTCTGAAGGTGATTAATGATATCGCCGAACAAACCAATTTGCTGGCTTTAAATGCCGCTATTGAAGCGGCGAGGGCGGGTGATCAGGGCCGGGGTTTTGCGGTAGTGGCCGACGAAGTACGCTCCCTTTCTACTCGCACCCGGGACTCGACCAAACTCATTGCCGATACCATGACGCAACTTCAAACCAGTAGCAAAGATGCGGTGGCCTTGATGAAACAATCCATTTCTCACGCTCAAAACAGCGCCGACAAAATACAGCAGGCCGTGGAGGATCTTGATATTTCAAGCAGTCGCATCGAAAACCTTACTCAGGCTAATGCCACGCTGCTGAGTGCTGCGGAGCAGCAAAATGCGGCCAGCGTGAGTATTGCCGAAGGCGCTCAGAGTATCCACCAACTGATCGAGAACTTGTCCGAGGAAATACGGTTGGTTAGAAAAACGGGAACCGACATTACCCAGGATACCGTTAGCCTTCATGAGGCTGTGGCGGTATTTCGAATCTGAACCTCTTTCGCTGGATGATCAGGCTCTGGATCACGCCGACGCACTTAGCCCAATGCTTTGGTAAGCGGATTTTTCGACAACAGGTCCGGGAGTTGAAACAGTCACGCTAAAGAGCTGAATAACGGCTGACTGAAATGTCGTTTTCATATGACACAAAAATCAATAAACGCCATATTTCACCTCCTGCCAGTGATCTGGATAATGCCTATGGAGTGAAATTCTAACTCAAATGGATTGATTCAGATGACCGCCGATGCCGTTCAAAGCAATATGGATCTGTTATGGATACTCATAGCCACTGCTATGGTGTTATTAATGCAGGGTGGTTTTACTGCGCTTGAATCTGGGGTTACACGACAAAAAAACACCATTAATGTTGCCACCAAAAATATGGTTGACTTTGTGGTGGCAGTGCTCGCCTTTTTCCTACTTGGGTATGCCCTAATGTTCGGGGAAACCATGGGTGGTTGGTTTGGTACAACGGGGTTTGCTTTAAAAGACCACACCGAGCCCGCAGAATACGCATTTTGGGTGTTTCAGGCAGCCTTTGTAGGTACTGCAGCCACCATAGTATCTGGCGCCATTGCAGAGCGTTGCAAGTTTTCCGCTTATATGATTATCAGCGTTGTGGTGAGCGCTTTAATTTATCCGGTATCTGGCCATTGGATTTGGGGAGATGGCGGCTGGCTAGCGGAGTTGGGTTTTGTCGACTTTGCGGGTTCTACTGTTGTGCACAGTCTGGGAGCTTGGGTCGGACTTGCTGGTGCTATTGTGCTCGGCCCTCGAATGGGACGCTTCAATAAGGACGGTAGCTCCAATGATATACCCGGCCATTCTCTAGTTCTTGCCGTTATTGGTGTACTGGTGCTTTGGTTTGGCTGGTTTGGCTTTAACGGCGGTTCTGAACTGGCCGCGAACGATGCAGTTCCCGGCATCATCGTTAACACCATGTTGGCAGCGTCCGCGGGTGGGGTATTCTGCCTACTGGTCTCATTTATAATGCATCCGGTGGTGAATGTAGAAAAACTGATCAATGGCGTTATTGGCGGGCTGGTAGCGGTAACGGCCGGAGCTTCAATTTTAGAACCTTGGTCGGCCGTGGTTATTGGCACAGTGGGTGGACTCGTTACCTACGGCGCAGATTGGTTACTGACCCAGATGCGTATTGATGACCCTGTGCGTGTCGTACCTGCTCATGGCTGTGCCGGTGTAGCGGGGACCTTGGGGCTTGCCTTATTAGCACCTATTGATACTTTACCCGCGCAGTCGGCCATGGCTCAGCTTGGCATACAAACAATTGGGGTGGGAGCCGTAGCCGTATGGGGCCTCGGGCTCAGTTTTATTCTGTTTTGGTCATTAAAGTTTATGGGCATATTGCGTGTTTCACCCGAAGGGGAACAAATGGGCTTAAACGTCCATGAGCATGGTGCTTCATCTAGTTTATTAGAAGCCTCAATGGCTTTACGGTCGGTATCTCTCGCCACCACCGGTGGCAAAGCCAATCTGGGCTTGCGCATACCCGTAGAGCCCAACAGTGAGGCTGGTGAAATAGCGGAGATTACGAATGTCCTGTTAGGGAATTTGGATACAACGGTCGCGGGCCTGCGTGCGAAAACTCTGAGCTCTCATGAGTCGGCAAATGCCATGAACAGTATGAATGCCTCTATTGCCAAGCAGATGAATATTCAAAATGACCAGTTATCGAAGACATTGTACGCCATCTCCGATATTTCTAAGTCTGTACATCTTGTGGCTGAAAATTCCGCTGCCACCGCCAGCAAAAGTGGGGATATAAGAGATGCCGCAGCCCAAGGCTATGAGGAGATCCAGTCAAGCCAAAACGAACTGACCGAGTTAGCTCAGTCGTTTGTCCGTTCCAGAGAAGAGATTACCGCGTTAAATGGCGATGCCAAAGCCATTGGCAATGTATTGAAACTGATTAGCGATATCGCTGAACAAACCAACTTACTGGCACTGAATGCCGCAATTGAGGCCGCGCGGGCAGGTGATAGTGGCCGGGGTTTTGCCGTAGTGGCTGAAAAAGTGCGCGAACTCGCCAATAGATCGCAAGAGGCAACCGGCGAAATTGATGAGGTGATCGGTCGAATACAGCGTAGAGTTGCCTTAAGTTCAGACATCGCCGAACGCTCTCAACTGCAAATGACATCTACAGAGGAGCGCTTAGAAAAATCCGGTCAGTCTCTGGCGCATGTGTTGGCATCGGTAGAGGAGCTTGTAGGTTATGCTTTCGATGTGGCATCACAAACGGAAGAACAAGCAGCCGTATTAGCGTCTGTCCGCGAGCTGATCGAAGAGGTCTATCAGAACGGTCAAATCATCAGTGGCGACTCATTGCTCGGTGAGCAACTCGCTTTCAGCCTTTTGAATTCAATCGATAACATCAATCTTGCCTTATCAGGATTTACTACGACATCCCCAAATTTGTCAGAACCCATCTATACATTGGGCCTCTTGGATAACGGTACTGGAATATCGGAAAAGCCTACTCAACATTACCTGCATTAAAGCAATGTACTGACGGGTATCTGTGCAGAGGAGAGGGCGACGAAGGCCAGTATCGCACCTGCAACACCTATCAGATTGCCCAGCAAAAATCCGGTTTTCCGTCCCAACCAGCGCATCAGGTGCGCTGCCGGAATCGTGACTCCCATCAGGCTGAGAAACTGCACAGCGACCGGAAGGGTAATCAGTGCAAATGACGGGGTTATCTGCTGTCCGATCAGCGCCTGACCCAGCGCAAGTCCCCAGACTGTAATGGGCATCCTTGTCTCCCTGATATATAGCATGAAGGCCTCAAGGGTGCCTTCACATTGTCGTTCTTGTTGTATTTGACGTAAGGTTTGACAAATTGTGTAGCAAAGACGGCCCCCGGGTTCTATCCGATAGCCAACAATGTTGCTCAACTATCAAGCCCAAACCTTTCTCTATACAGTGTGGGATTAATTCCCAGCCTCCGGGTAAATGCACGCCGTAAGCGTTCTTCATTTTCAAATCCACAGCGCTTTGAAATAGATTTAATTTTCATACAAGTGGTTTCAAGGAGAAGGCGTGCGGATTCAATACGAAGTGTTTCCACTGCTTTTTGAGGAGTGACTTCGGTCAATTTTTTGTACTCTCTGGCAAAGTTGCGTGGACTCATCGCCATGAAATCAGCCAGTGTATTGATCGATAAATCTTTGTCGAGGTTATCGATAATCCAACTATGGAGCGCATCGAACCGTCCTGACGAATCGCTACATTGTAAGTGAAGTGTGGAGCTGAATTGGTTTTGGCCACCAGGTCTCTTGAGATATACCACTAGATCGCGAGCTACGGATAGCGCGATAGCTCTGTTGTGATCTTCTTGTACTATAGCAAGCGCCAAATCAATGCCAGCAGTGACGCCCGCCGAGGTCCACAGTCCATGGTCATTGATATAGATGGGGGAGCTTTCAACTTTAATATCAGGATATCGTAATTGCAGTTCTACACAATGTTCCCAGTGTGTCGCAACTCGTTTTTGATGAAGGCAGCCTGTTGCGGCCAGCAAAAAAGCGCCCATACAGATAGAACCAATTCGGCGACAGGGAGTTATAAATCGTTTGAGAAGATTTATCAGGTTTTCATTATTTAGAAGAGAGTAAATACCCCGTCCACCAGCAATAAGGATTGTATTAGCTTTTTTACATAGCTCCTCATCCAGTCGGAAAGTATCAAGCGAGATCCCGGTGTCGGTGAGCACAAGACCACCATCCGGGCTAGCAACAATCACCTCATAAGGTAAAGAAACTTCATCGGTAATCAGCGCCGAAGAGAACACCTGTGCAGGGCCTGCTATGTCCAGCAAGTTAACGTTTGGATAGGCCAGCAAAACAATGAGATGCTTTTTTTGAAAATCAGATTTGGCGGAAAATGTGGTCACGTTGTCCTTCTCGTAAAGAATTTTGCCTGTAACATTCAGAAAATCAACCTGTTCTAAAGGAATCTCGCCGGGAACGCAATTGTAATTTTCGATTGATCATTATTTGTATATTTAATTATCTGTTCCTACGCATATCCGAGCATTAACTATTGTAAGGCTGCTGTCAGTAGGCGTTCAGACTCGTGGAGTAACTTTAGATGTCTATTACAGAAACGATCGCTTTAATTGCATTTTTATTTCCGTTGGCATACAGCCCCGGGCCAGGAAACCTGTTCTTTGCATCACTGGGATATGGTGTAGGCGTAAGGCGCTCTTTACCTTCAAATTTTAGTTATCACATGGCTACCTGGATTGTGACCTTCCTGATAGGGATGGGGCTCGGAATGGCGGTTATTAGTAATCTTTATGTCTCTATTACACTTAAATACGTGGGTGCTTTGTACGTCGCTTATCTTGGTTATCTATTCTTCACGGCTTCCACTATGGATGAGACTATCACCAGCAATAAAAAAACTGACTTGGCTACTGGAGCAATGCTATTGCTCACTAATCCAAAAGCATACGTGATAATAGCTTTAATGTTCACTCAGTTTCAGCCTGCAGCAGATCTTGAGCGTACTATATATATAGCCACTATTTTCACTATCAATAATTTTATTGCCTTCACACTTTGGACAGTTGCTGGTTTTTATCTCAGGAAAATTTTTGCCGACTCTATCACAGCAAAATTAGCTAATCGTTTCTTCGGCGTTTGTTTGATGGGTGTTGCTGTCTGGATGACTGTATAGCATCAATACCAGCTCAGGTACTCAGGCCGTGACTATGTCCAGTTGCATCTGCATAGGTCCGGGTCTGAAGAGGTAGCAGTGCTTTACGCAACGGAGCCGTCGCATCACTTAAACCCCATCGTTTACCAGGAGAGTAACGTCCCTGGATAGGTGTATCGTTATTGTCCAGCAGTTGCCTATGGAAACGTCTGGTGAGTTCTTGAAGATGTCGAGCTGTATCACGAGGGCACACGGGGTATTGGCTAAGCAACTCAAGAACGCAGAGGGTACGCTGGAATTGCTCGCGGGGCATTAAATCGCATAGACACTCTAATTCCCTTTGTGTAGGGCAATAGCCGCGATACCAAAGCGCTTCAGCAAGCTGTTTTACATCATCCACACTGCTCTCAAGGGGACGCGAACCCACGCGATATAGCCGTTTTCGTGTGACGGAAGGTGTCATGCCCGCTCCTCTCTGCTGCGATAATCGTCTAACACCGCTCTAAGGTTCCCTGATATTTGCTTTTGGTTTCCAACATAATAATTGATAGCTTCTCGGGCAAAGCGTTCAAACTCATCAATATCAACGTACGGGAGTTGAAGCAATGATTGTATATCCTGCTGGTCACGATCACCAAAACGGCCAAGCTTCGAGATGGCAACATCAATCGCACTCGCGATATACACCTCGACGTTTGGGATATTGCTCTGTGTTACCAACCGGATGATGCGGTCTTCATAATCTTCGTGTAAAGGACCCAGTGTTGTGTTGAAGCTGGAATCCAGTTCCAGCACCTGCGACACCCCCTCTTCGTCTGCAAAAATGTACGCATCCTCATCAAGTAGTGCAATAACTTCTGATTTCTTGGCATAACCATGAGATGCAATCTCTGCGTCTATATCCGCACTGCCTCTTGTCTGCGTGTGTATATGAACAGCACAACCACCGAAGACAATCGCTTGAAAAACTCCCTTGTCACCACAAGCGAATACAGGTTCAAGCACATCGAAAAAAGCCACAAGTGCATGGCCTAATGCTGTCTCGGGTTGGATTGTCGGATAGCTATCCAGTTTCATATAAATGCTTGTCCCTATAAGTCACAGCCAAAAAATTTATCATCCTACTCTCTAGCAAGCCACCTGAGGGTTAAAAAAATAATGCGGCATACAAACAGTCTTGCATCTTCAGTCTGATGAAGTATACAGCATTAGACTGGATGTCTATCTTGAGGGCTGCGGACGATGCTGAAATACTGATGACATTATCCACCTGTTACCCATACTACCAATTTCGGGGGCACTATCAATGCCGGTCGTTTGATGTTCGGTGGTTGCCGTCAGGTTACAAACTTTCACGATAGGTCTTCAGTTTCACAGCTGTCGGCCGATCACATGACTATCGGCACTCAAGCTGTTAGAGTGCCTGCATGGCTACATATGATATCTTGTAGTCAGGAATTTCTGCAGTCAGGAATTGCGAAAAAGGAGTCAAATATGAGTATGGTCAGTAGTCTGAGCAGTGTGTTCACAGGACTCGAGTCGGCACAACTTAAGAATCAGGTGTCTGTCAAAGTCGCTAAAATGGCACTGGATCAGGCAGCGCAACAGGGGCAGATGTTGGTTAATCTGATTCCCGATGCTCCTGCCAGCAGTGGTTCATCCGGTTCGCTGGGCCAGATTATCAATACTAAAGCCTGATTCATTTCGATATCAGGTCACATCCAGATACAATACTTTTACAGTTTCAAAAACTGTATAGCTTCAGAGCACTTATAACTCCAACACCCTTCAGATAAGCCCTGCATGATACTTTACATCGCTGAAAAACCGAGTCTGGGTCGTGCAATTGCTGAGGCGTTACCCGGTTCAAGGCAGAAGGGTGAAGGTTTTATCCGATGCGGCTCGGATGCGGTCGTGAGTTGGTGCATTGGTCATCTTCTGGAGCAGGCCGAGCCAGACGCTTATGATCCTCTCTTCAAACAGTGGCGCCCGGAGCATCTTCCGATTATTCCCACCCAGTGGCAGCTGCAACCCAAGAGCAATACGCGCAAGCAGTTGACGGTGCTGCGCAAACTGATCAAAGATGCGGATCAGTTGGTACATGCTGGCGATCCTGATCGTGAGGGTCAGTTACTGGTCGATGAAGTGATCGCCTATCTCAAGGTACCTGCCGAGAAACGTCAGCGCATGCAACGCTGCCTGATCAATGACCTCAACCTGGATGCGGTGCGTCGGGCATTGGGGCGACTGCAATCCAATCATGACTTTGTACCACTATCCACTTCTGCGCTGGCGCGATCCCGTGCTGACTGGCTTTATGGCATCAATCTGACCCGAGCCTGTACGCTGCAAGGCAGAAAGGCTGGTTATCAGGGGGTGCTGTCTGTCGGGCGTGTACAAACGCCGGTGCTGGGGCTGGTGGTCAGGCGCGATGAGACGATTGAGCATTTCGTTGCCAAGGCCTATTACGAAGTGCTGGCGCTGCTTGAAACTGCAAAAGGTGAACAGTTTCGCGCAAAATGGCTGCCGAGCGAGGCTTGTCTGCCCTATCAGGACGAGGAGGGGCGAGTCCTTTCGCGTGCACTGGCAGACAATGTGGTCAGGCGTATTACCGGACAGCCGGGTGTCGTGACCGAGACAAGTCGCCAGCGCAAAAAACAGGCGGCGCCACTGCCTTACAGTCTGTCATCTCTGCAGATAGACGCGGCCCGGCGCTTTGGCTTCAGCGCGCAACAGGTGCTGGACCTGTGCCAGGGCCTGTATGAACGGCATAAACTGATCACCTATCCCCGCTCAGATTCACGCTATCTACCGCAAGAGCACTTTGCTCAGGCGGATAGTGTGGTCAAGGCGATCTATCAGGTCAGCCCGGCGCTTCAGGACGCTGTGGCAGGTGCTGATCTCAGGCTGCGCAGCAAGGCCTGGAATGACAGTAAGGTTGATGCACACCATGCGATCATCCCCACGCAGAAGAAACTTGATCCAGCGCGTTTGTCTTCGCAGGAGCAGAAGCTCTACGAACTGATTGCGCGACAATATCTGATGCAGTTCTATCCACCCTGGCAATATGAAGACAGACGCATCGATGTTGAGGTGGCAGGCGGTCAGTTTGTGGCCAAGGCTCGCCAGACAGTTGATCCCGGGTGGAAGGTTCTGACCGGTAGTACTGCCGCTTCAGATGAGCCAGGTGATGAGTATGAACAGTCATCACTGCCTGATCTGAAAAAAGGAGACGCTTTGACCTGCCTCCAGGGCGAGTTGCTGGAGAAGCAGACACAGCCACCGAAACCCTTCACTGATGCTACTTTGTTGTCTGCCATGACCGGCATCTCACGTTATGTCAGTGACCCAGAAGTACGCAAGATCCTGAAGGAAACTGATGGGCTGGGGACCGAAGCAACGCGTGCCGGTATCATTGAGCTGCTGTTCAGGCGACAGTTTCTGGTACGCCAGGGTAAGCAGATCCATTCCACTGAAGCCGGGCGAGGTCTGATCAACAGCCTGCCGGAAGCTACGACTCTGCCGGATATGACTGCGCAATGGGAAGCGCAGCTGGACGGGATCAGCAAACGTGAAACCAGCTATGCCGCATTTATGCAGCCAATGGAGGGTTACCTCCGGCAGTTGCTGGAGGAGGTGTTCATGAAAGTACCTCAGATACCGGCTTCGGCAGCTCCTGTCAGGCGGCGGGCGGCGAAAAAGCCTGCTGGCAAATCGGCTGGCAAATCACGATCACCGAGAGGTTCCGCAGCCACTACTGAAGCCCGCAAGAAATCACGGACGCGCAAAACGACCAGTACGTGATGGTTGAGCGGTGTTGGTGGACACTGGCATATTGTTGATGCGATTGTTACTAATATGTAAAACCTAGATGCTGCCTTGGTATAAGGCAACAATACAGAGGCAGTACGAGATGGCTAAAGACCTCACCGAATCATCCCACGATCGCCAGAACATCCTCAACAACCGATATGCCCTGCAACAGGCTGAGCAGCATCTGGGCTTGGGTGGCGTTCAGTATCAGGGAGAAACGGTGTTTACGAAGCAGCAGCTTATGCTGCTGTATGAGGTGAGTGACAGTACTATTGAAAAATATCTGGTGAGCCATGCCAATGAACTAAAAGCCAATGGCTACACAGTGCTAAAAGGGAGTAAGCTCAAGGAATTCAAAAAGTTAATGGATGGTACCGTAACCAATTACGGTACCAAAATCAGTGCTCTTGGCGTGTTTTCTTTTCGAGCAGTATTAAATCTGGGTATGCTGCTCACCGAAAGCGAAACCGCCCGTCTTCTGCGCTCGCGCTTGCTCGACATCGTTTTGGACGTGATGGCTGAGCGTGCTGGCGGACACACCAAGTTCATCAACCAGCGGGATGAAAACTACCTGCTGGCTGCGTTCCAGGAAGAGAACTATCGTCGCCAATTTACAGACGCCCTGGATAGCTTTGTTGAGGGTAACCACTGGAAGTACGCCCGCTTTACCAACCTGATCTACCAAAGTATTTTCCATGAGAATGCAACGGAATATAAAAAGGTGTTGAGGCTGGCAGAAAAAGAAAAAATCCGCGAGACCATGTATTCTGAGGTGCTGAACCTTATCGCCAGCTTTGAGTCCGGTATTGCGCATGAGTTGGAAAAGGCCAGTCAGGCCAAGGGTGGCAAGCTAACCCAGAAAGAAGCTGAGAATTTGTTTGCCAGCTTTGAGCAGCACCCGTTGTTCAGGCCGTTAATCCTCGATGCGAGAACTAAAATGGCCAGCCGGGATCTGTGCTTCAGAGACGCTTTGCATGAAAAATTGGAAGCTTACATTCAGTCGGTACCTGAAGCCGATTTCGAGCGTTTTCTGGGTGAAAAGAGCAAGTCTCTGGAAGAGCAATTGAGTGATCCGGACACTCTCGCTGTATTCAAGCGCCTGAAGGATCGCTGATATGGCCGATTCAGACCTAGGCATCCGGTATCTTTATTTCGATGCTAGACATGCAGTAGAGATTCACGATTGGATCATAGAGAACTCTGGTGGGCTTGCCGGTACCAAGGATATCGGGCAGTTGGAAAGCCCACTGGAGCATATCCAAAATGACTTGTACTACCCAGAAATGGAAGACAAGCTCACGCATTTGGTGTTTTCCATTAATAAACATCATGCATTCAACGATGGAAATAAGCGATCTTCGCTTGCCTTGGGTGCCTACTTCCTTGAGCTGAACGGCTTCGATTACGTGGTAAAACGGTTTGTGAAAGAGATGGAGAACATCGCTGTCTGGGTGGCGGATAACGTGATTGATAAAGGTCTGCTGTACCAGATTATCAGCTCAATTCTTTATGAGGATGACTACTCAGAGGCTGTTAAGTTGGCTATTGTGGAAGCGATAGAGACCGCAAGCAGCTCTAAAAATTAAACGCGAATGAGTGATCTTGTGATGGGGGTATGGTGCAGCTAAATTTTCATTATGTTTGAAAATGTTGGTCCATTCAGTATCAAGGCCATCCAGAATAGCAGTGGATTGAGTGAGGGATGGCATTTCTGTTTTACATCCATGCTTAATCTTCTATATGATTGCGCCCTTTCAAACAAAAGCTTATAAATGGAATTTTACAGGCAGTAATCTATCGATGGATTTTCATATCAAAGCCTGGTCTGCATGGTTGCCCGAAATGAGGGCTGCTAGTGCGCCCACAGTGAATTGTCCACAAGACAGTGGTGCGTCTGACCTGTCTGAAGTCCCTGCAATGACTCGACGTCGGCTGAGCAATCAGGCCCGCAAGGCATTTCGAGTGGCGCTGGATGTCGATGAGAGCAGGGGCGCACCCTGTATATTTGCATCACGCCATGGCGATCTTCGCAGAACACTTGAGTTGATCAATGCTCTGGTAGCCGATGAGTCGATCTCTCCAACGCAGTTTTCGCTTTCTGTACATAATGCGATAAGTGGCCAATACAGTATTTTCACCGGTAATCAGGCAGACTGTAATGCCATTGCTGCCGGAGCAGACAGCTTGCAGTATGCCGTACTGGAAGCTGCTGCGCGTCTTGTGTCGGAACCTGATCTGGAGGAGGTGTTGGTTGTTTATTCCGATGATCAGGTGCCAGAAGTCTATCAGCCATACTGTCAGGAGCCCTCAGCGCTGAGTGCGATTGCACTGCTGCTCTCCAATCATGAGGGGGAGCGGGTAAGGTTCAGCAGGCAAACGATTGAGCCTGAGCATGCTGGCTTTGAGAAGATCAATGCTGAAAACACCGTTTCAGATCAGTTAGTCGACCTGATCTCTTTTCTGAACGGGGCGCATGATCAATATCGGAGGATCTCCCAAGGGCAATCCTGGGAGTGGTCTCGTGGATGAGATTGGAAGCTTTGCGAATAGACTCTATCGGATAGTGGCGACAGGTTTCTGCTTCAGTTGTTTTGGGCTGGGTGGATTGATGCTATCGCTGCTGGTTTTTCCAATGCAGCGCTTGTTTGTGCGGGATACAGTGCGTAGGCGGCAGCTTGCGCGCGCTTCTGTGCATAAAGGCTTTGCTTTTTTTATCTGGCTGATGCAACGCGTGGGTGTCATCAATTATGACTTTTCGGTACAGGCGTTGCTGAGTGATGTACGGGGAAAAATCATCATCGCCAACCATCCCAGCCTGATCGATGTTGTGGCACTGATCGCGATGACCCCCAATGCGGATTGTGTGGTCAAGGAGCAGTTGTTTCGCAATCCCTTTGTACGAGGCGTGATTGCGAGCACCGGGTATATCAGTAATTCGGATCCGGATGGTTTGATAGCAGATTGTGCCGCATCGCTGGCTGCGGGTAACAATCTGATAATTTTCCCAGAGGGGACGCGGACAACGCCGGGATCTGAGCTGAGTTTTCAGCGGGGTGCTGCCAATATAGCGCTTCGCAGCAGGTCCGACTTTCTGGCGCTGTTGATTCGCTGTGAACCCAGCACATTGACTAAGCAGGAATCCTGGTATCAGGTGCCAGAGCGCAAACCGACACTTGCCATCCATTACCTGAAAGAGATTCCACTGACAGCCTATCTCGGCGAAGTCTCTATCTCGTTGGCGGCAAGGCATTTAACGAAAGATCTTCAGCAATATTATCAACAGGTAGTGAATGAAAATGGATGCACTGAAGCATGAATTGAAGCGGCTGATTATTCAGACTCTGGAGCTTGAAGATATCACCCCTGATGACATAAAGGACGATGAGCCCCTGTTTGTTGATGGCCTGGGACTTGATTCAATTGATGCGCTGGAGTTGGGGTTGGCCATCAAAAACCACTACAACATCAAGTTTGATGCCAATGCAGAGCAAACCAGAGAGCATTTTTCCAGCATCAACAGTCTGGCTGGTTATATCAGTTCGAAAAGTTAAGGGAGTGATGAGATGAAAACAAAAGCAGAGGTTTATGTTGTACTGAAGGATATTCTGGTGAAAGAGTTCGAGCTGGATGCCGAGCAGATCAACCTGGATGCCAACCTCTATGAAGATCTGGATCTGGATAGTATTGATGCGGTGGATCTGGTGGTAAAACTGCATGAAATTACCGGTAAAAAGGTTGATCCCGAAGCTTTCAAAAGTGTCCGAACGGTAGGTGATGTGGTTGAAGAAGTGTTCAGTCTGATCGCTGCCTGATGAAAATCAGGGCGGCTCTTCCACGGCTGCTGCAGCTTCTGGTGCTGGTTTACCCTCTGTATGTCTGGCTGGCGATTGGCAGATGGGGGCCGGTGGCGGCCATCGTGCCACTGGCGTTGATTGCGCTTGTGAAGAGCTTCTATTCAGATGCCGGTGCAAAAGGTGCGCGTTGGTTCTTTGCGCTCACAGTGGGTTTGATATTGATTCTGCTGTCAGCAGGGCAGGCGGAGCAGGCATTACTCTTCTACCCGGTATGGATCAATCTGGGCATGCTGATGCTGTTCGCCTGGTCGCTATGGTTCCCTCCCACGGTGATCGAGCGAATAGCCCGTGCGATGGAGGGTGCAGTGGGGAATGAGCTGGATGAACAAGGAGTCGCCTATACCCGCAAAGTCACACAGGTATGGTGTCTATTCTTTATCATGAATGGCGCCGTGGCGATGAGTACTGCACTCTATGGCGACTGGGATCTATGGGTTCTGTATAACGGTTTGATCGCCTATTGTCTGATGGGTTTGTTGATGTTGATAGAATGGCGGGTAAGGAAAATTGTTAAATCAGGACGATAATCAGTTTGAAATCAGTTGGTCCAATCCTGAGCAGGTTATCTTTGCTCAGGGGCAGGAACTGATCACGGTTCGAGATTGGCTGATACAGTTGCAAGCAGTGGTGCAGTACTGTGAGGCGAGGCAGGGCGATAGTGTCTTGCTTTACCATCCTGACACAGTGAGTTTTTCACTCTGGTTCTGTGCTCTGACTCATCTGGGCAAACAGATTATTCTGGCTCCCAATGCCCAGCCAGAAACATTAGCTGAGGCCGCCCTCCATGCTGACTGGTCAGTGCCTGAGTCTTTTCCGCCGTATCGTGACGACTCCTTTGCGCTGAAGCAAAACGATTCGGATCTCTTATCTGGACAGCCACTTAAGCAATCGCTCAAACTATCGCTCAAACTATCGCTCAGCAGGCAGTCCCGGATCTGTTTTTTCACCTCAGGTTCAACCGGCATCCCAAAACTGATCCGCAAGACACTCGACCAGTTGCTGATAGAAGTGGGTTGCCTCGAACGTGCTTTCGGCGATGCGCTGTTGTCGGAGTCTGTTTTTGCAGCAACCGTATCTCATCAGCATATCTATGGTCTGTTGTTCCGTATTCTCTGGCCTCTGAGCACCGAGCGGGTGATCTATCGTTCATCTATCGCCTTTTTCGAACAATGGCAGTCTTTGCTGGAAGCACACTCCGTGGTGCTGATTGCCAGTCCGGCGCATCTGTCCCGATTTGCAGAGCTGGATCAGCTGTCGGCGAGCAAATCGAATATCAGTGCCATCTTCAGCTCGGGCGGGCCTCTGGCCGATCATCTGCCCTCTTTTTACACAGAGCACCTGGGGCAGGCACCTATCGAGATATTCGGCAGTACTGAAACCGGTGGGATCGCCTTTCGGCAGCGTCATGGCCACAGTCATCGTCAACAACAGCAATACAGCACGTTCTGGCACGCATTCAAGGATGTCACGCTCAGTCAGGCAGATGATGGCTGTCTGATTATTCGTTCGCCGTATCTGGACTCTTGTGAGCCCTACCAGACTCAGGATCAGGTCCTTTTTCATTCACCGGATAGCTTTGAACTGCTCGGAAGGGCAGACAGAATCGTCAAGGTTGAAGAGAAGCGCCTGTCACTGACCGAACTGGAAAAACTGTGCTTGCAACATCCTTTCATCAAGGAGGTGATTGCGTTGGTGTTGAGTCATTCCAGAGTGCAGCTTGCACTGGTGGTTGTGTTGACCGAGCAGGGGCAGGCACAATTGGAACAGCAGGGAAAACGAGCGCTGAATGAGTTGTTGCGCAGTCATCTGTCAACGCGCTTTGAGCGGGTACAGTTACCGAAAAAATTCCGCTATGTGGCGCAACTGCCCTATAACGAGCAGGGAAAGCTACCCAGGCAAACACTCGAGGCACTGTTTCTCTGATGGCTAAACACAGTCCTGAATCGTTTACCGAACACTTTCCAGAGTTACTCTCGGAGCAGATTGAGGCGGAGCGAGTCGAGCTGGATCTGGCTGTTTCTGAGCGTGTTCACTACTTCGATGGACACTTTCCAGGGGCTCCCGTGCTGGCTGGTGTCGCGCAGCTTCATTGGGTGGTGCACTATACGCAGCGCTATTTCCCGCAGTTGCTTGAGGTCACTGCAGTTGAGGTGCTGAAATTTCAGGTGATGGTACGCCCCGGCAGCAGGCTTCGGCTGGTGCTTGAACAGACTAAACCGGGAGTGACTCTTTTCAGCTATACACTGGAAGATGAAAAAGTGGCATCTGGTCGTCTTAAATGGGAGGTGGCAGGTGCCGAGTAACTGCTTTCTGATCCCGATCTACAATCATGACGATACGATCACCGCGACTGTGCGAACATTGAGTGAGTATCAACTGCCGGTGATCATTGTCGATGACGGCTCAGATGAGCGCACACGGCAGGTATTGCAGCAACTGCAACAGGATGAGCCGCTGGTGCAGTTACTGACGCTGGATAAGAATATCGGCAAGGGCGGGGCTGTTATGGCCGGTATGCGCCATGCAGTTGAACAGGGTTATACCCATGCGCTGCAGGTTGATGCGGATGGCCAGCATGATCTGGCTGATATTCCCGCTTTGTGGGCGCTGTCGGCCGCAAATCCAGAGGCATTGATCAGTGGCCTGCCCCTATACGATGACTCAATTCCGCGCAGCCGCCTGATTGGCCGCTACATCACCCACGTCTGGGTCTGGATTGAGACGCTCTCATTTTCTGTGAAGGATTCGATGTGTGGTTTCAGAGTCTATCCCTTGGCCAACTGTATTGAGCTGATAGACACCTCCCGGCTTGGCAAGCGGATGGACTTTGATACGGAGATCATGGTCAGGCTCTACTGGCGCGATATCAGCGTGCTGTTTCTGCCAACTCGGGTGATCTACCCTCAGGGTGGGCGCTCCCATTTCAAACTGTTGCAGGACAACTGGCTGATCAGCAAGATGCACACGCGACTCTTTTTCGGCATGTTGTGGCGCCTGCCTGGTTTGTTGAGTTTCAAATGGCGGAGAGCTCATGCCACCGGCAGCTGAACACTGGGCAAAAAAACGCGAAAGGGGCAGTTACTTCGGTATTCAGGTCCTGCTGTTTCTCTATCGCTATGGTGGTCGATGGTTGATTCTGGCATCGCTGGTACCGGTGCTGGGCTATTTCTTTGTCACGGATCGTGTGGCCAGAAACGCATCGCGGGATTTTCTGCGCCGCGTTCATCATCGCAGTGGTAGCAATAGCCGGTTTTCATCTGAACCGGGCTACTGGCAGAGTTACTGTCACTTCTGGCAGTTCGCGCTGGCAGCACTGGCAAAGCTGGATGCCTGGATTGGCCGCATCACACCCGATCAGGTCAGTCAGGGTGGGTCGGTAAGTTTTGCCGATCTGGTAGCGAGCAGAACCGGTGGCGTACTGATCGGCAGTCATCTGGGCAACAAAGAGGTTTGCCGAGCATTGGTGCGCTCACGCTATCCAACCCGCATCAATGTGCTGGTTTTTACCCGACACGCACGGGCCTTTAACAGAGCGCTGAAAGAAGCGAATAATCAGGTCGATCTCAACCTGATTCAGGTGGATGGTATTACACCGGCATTGACGATCATGCTTAAAGAGCGCGTTGAGCAGGGTGAGTTTGTCGTGATTGTCGGCGATCGTATCTCGGCGGCATCACCGGAGCGGTCGGTCTGGGTGGACTTTCTCGGGCAACCTGCACCTTTTGCGATAGGCCCCTGGGTGCTTGCCAGCGTGCTTGATTGTCCGGTGCATCTGCTGTTCTGCATGAAGATCCGGCAGGGGTATGAGCTGACATTTGAGCCTTTTGCCGAGCGGATCAGACTGCCACGAAAAACCCGCGACGCGGATATCACGCAACTGGTCGCTCGCTATGCAGAGCGACTGGAGCATTTCGCCTGTCGATATCCGCTGCAGTGGTTTAATTTTTATGATTTCTGGCAGCTACCCGCAGCTGTCAGCCAAGATAAGGAAGCGCCACGTGACGCCAGTCATTGAGAGCACGGATAACCTGATCGCCAGTCAGTCATCTGATATCGCTGAATCCAGTATCGCCGAATCCAGTATCGATAAAGAGATACGTTTTGGTGAAGGCAGGCTCAGTATCGAGCAGATCAATGCCATCGCAAGGCAGAAGCTGCCCGTGAGCCTGTCAGGTAGCGCCGAGTTTACGCGCAAGATAGATACGGCCGTGGCCTTTCTTGACCGGCTGCTTGAAGAGGATGGTGTTATTTATGGTGTCACGACTGGATATGGCGATAGCTGTACCGTCAAGGTGCCGCTGTCGCAGGTATATGAACTGCCGATCCATCTGACACGGTTTCATGGTTGTGGCCTGGGTGATAACTTTTCGTCACAGGAAGGTCGCGCCATTCTGGCAACCCGTCTGTGCTCACTGACGCAGGGTTACTCCGGCGTCAGCTGGGAGCTGCTCAGACAACTGACTCTCTTTCTCAATCAGGATGTTGTACCGGTGATTCCGCAGGAGGGCAGTGTGGGTGCCAGTGGTGATCTGACACCGTTGTCCTATGTGGCAGCCTGCCTGATCGGTGAGCGTGAAGTCTACTATCAGAACCAGGTACGTCCTGCCGCGGAGGTGCTGGCTGAGCTGAAGTCAGCACCGATCCGGTTGCGCCCGAAAGAGGGGCTGGCGATCATGAACGGTACAGCGGTGATGACGGCGCTGGCCTGTATCGCTTACGAGCGTGCCGAGTATCTGACGCGCCTGTCCAGTCGACTCACCGCACTGGCAAGCCTGGCACTGCAGGGCAATGGTCATCACTTTGATGAGATATTGTTCAGCGTTAAACCGCATCCGGGTCAGAATGAAGTGGCTGGCTGGATACGTGATGACCTGAATCATCATGAGCATCTGCGCAACTCCGATCGTTTGCAGGATCGTTACTCCATCCGCTGTGCGCCGCATATCACCGGCGTGCTGAGAGATGCTCTGCCCTGGTTCAGACAGATGATCGAAAACGAACTGAACAGCGCCAATGACAATCCGATTATCGATGGGATCGGTGAGCATGTGCTGCATGGCGGGCATTTTTACGGTGGTCATATCGCCATGGTAATGGACAGCATGAAGAATGCGGTCGCCAATCTTGCTGACCTGCATGATCGCCAGATGGCACTGTTGATGGACGTGAAGTTCAATAACGGCTTGCCTGCCAATCTTTCCGCGGCCGAAGCGGACCGACAGTATATCAATCACGGCTTCAAGGCGGTTCAGATAGGCTGCTCCGCCTGGACGGCAGAGGCTCTGAAGCTGACCATGCCTGCCAGTGTCTTCTCGCGCTCGACCGAATGCCACAATCAGGACAAGGTGAGTATGGGGACGATAGCGGCGCGTGACTGTCTGCGTGTTCTGCAACTGACCGAGCAGGTCATGGCGGCCATGTTGATGGCGGTTCAGCAGGGGGTTCAGTTGCGTATACGCCAGGGGCAGCTCTCTTCGTCCAGCTTGACACCCGCTATTCAATCGATGCTGGCCGAGTTGCAGGAATCCTGCCCATTACTGACCGAAGACCGTCGGCTGGACAGCAGCCTGCGTGATCTGGTGGCTCAGATACAGCAGCAGAGCTGGTCACTTTATCAGAAGGAGGCTGGATGATAACTGCCGACATCATTATCGATGTGCCCTTTTTTGATGTGGATCCGATGCAGGTGGTCTGGCACGGTAACTATGCCAAATATCTGGAGGCCGCCAGAACCGAACTGCTGCGCAGCATCCACTATGACTATCAGGATATGTATGAATCCGGGTATATGTGGCCGGTGGTGGATATGCGCATCAAGTATATTGGGCCGGCAAGGTTTGCTCAGAAAATCAGAGTCGAAGCACAACTGGTTGAATGGGAAAATCGATTGAAAATCAATTACCTGATTAAAGATGCCGACAGTGGTAAAAAGCTGACCAAGGCCAGTACCGTACAGGTGGCTGTTGCTATGGATACACAGGAGATGTGCTTTCGCTCACCAGATATACTCTTTGAAAAGCTGGGCTTGTCTAATGAAGGCTAAGTATCTGCTCATTCTGTCTGGTGCTTTGTCTTGTTCTTTGCTCTTTGCAGCAGCGCTTGCTGCCGATAGCGAGATACAGTTGCCGGACTGGCAGGGGCTGGACGGCAGAGTGAATTTTACCCAGCACAAACATATCAGTGGGCTGAAAAAGCCGGTGCTCAGCAGTGGCTATCTTCTGTTGGAGGATGAGCAGCTCCTGTGGCATACCCAGAAGCCGGTCAGCAGCCAGGTATTGATCAGTGCTGCTGGCGTATCACAGTTAACTGATGGTGCTGCTGTTGGTAGTGCGGAGGCTATTGCCGGTAGCGAAATCATCGGTCAGTTGTTACTGGCTGTACTGCAGCAGAGAACAGCGTTTCTGCATCAATATTTCACCCTGACAAGTGCGGGTGAAGACTGTTTTGAGTTGCGACCACATCAGCCACCCGTTGATCAGTTTTTTACGCAGATGACGCTGTGTGGTGACCAGACCCTGAACACGATCAACCTGCTTGAGCATAACGGCAACAGGACGCTGATTGAGTTGGAACTGGATGCTGATCAGTCTGTTGACGGGGTTGATAGAGAGGTTGGGGCTGATATCGGGGTGAAGACCGAGTGATTCGCCACGCTCGTATCATCTGTCTACTCGGTGCCTGGATACTGGTGCTGTTGCTGCTGGGGCTGAAGCTGCCGCAGGTGGCCTGGAACAGCAGTATCACAGCGGCGCTGCCTTCTGCACAGGAGCCATGGCAGCAGCAATTGTTGAAGCAGAACCGCAGCAGTCGACAGTTCAGCCTGCTACTCAGTGGACCGGACACAGTTGATTTGCAGGGCGTTGCACAACAGTTGCAGCACTTGCAAGAGGGCGTTACCTGGCATCAGCCGCTTGAGTTGATGCAGATGTTGCAGCAGCAATATCAGGCACATCAGGGGCAGTTGGCTTCTGATGAACATTGGGATCTATTAAGCCGTGGTGAATATGAGGCGCTGATTCAGTCTGCATGGCAGCGCATTCTGAGCCCGGCCCCGGTGCTGGATCAGGCACTGGTGCTGGACCCTCTGTTGCTGACACAGCAGTATCTTGAGCAACAGTCGGGTGGTTATCGACAGCTCAGGCCTGCCTTGATGGGGTTTGAATGGCGCTCGGGTGATCGTGCAGTGATGCTATTGAACGCAGAGCTGGAGTATGACCCCTTTGAGAACCAGCAGCAGGCTCAACTGCTGGACGATAGGTTAACCCAACTGGTTGATGAGCTGCGGCTGCAGTGGTCGGATCTGCAACTCAGTCGCAGCGGTGTGTTGTTTCATGCCGTTGCTGCTGCGCAGACAGCCAGAAGTGAGATGACGCTTTTTGGTGGTTTGTCGGCACTGATTATCCTGTTGATGCTGGTGCTTGTTTTCAGAAGCCTGAAACCGCTTTGGCTGTCGGGGGTGGTGATGCTGATCTCTGTCACGACCGGCCTGACAGCGCTGCTGCTGATTTTTCCGCAGCCGCATATTCTGGCGTTGGTGTTTGCCACAACCCTGATCGGCATTGCGGTGGACTACTCCTTTCATGGAATGGTCTCGGCCAACCAGAGCGCTGAACGTTTTCGCAACATGCTGCCAAGTCTGACGCTGGGCTTGCTGAGCACCTTGCTGGGTTATCTGCTGCTGATCTGGTTGCCCTTCAGTCTGTTGCAACAGGTAGCTGTTTTCATCGCTGGGGGGCTTATCGCAGCCTATTTGAGTGTCTGGGTACTGTATCCCTATCTGATCAAGGCTGGACAATTTCCTGTCAGTCGCTGGGCTTGTGCAGTCAGTCATCATCTGGCGCTGAGGATCGATCGCACAAGGCGTCATCGGGCAATTTTCCTGTTGCTGGTGGCCGTGGTCATTGCGGTTGGCAGTTATCTTGCCAATCCCGTATTTACGGACAGCGTCAGGGCCTTTAATCAGACACCGGCGCTTCTGGCTGAGCAGGAGCGGCAGGTCCGCCAGTTGGGAGCGCAACCCTGGGACAGCCGTTTTCTGGTCGTGCTGGCAGATGATATTGAATCCGTGTTACAGCAGGAGGAGATGCTCAAACCCCTGTTACACCAGTGGCAGCAACAAGGGATTTTGAGTGGGTGGCAGGCATTATCGGATAGGGTACCTTCACACGATCGACAGGAAGCGCTTCAGCAGATGCTGGGCAAGGCCTACCAGAGCTCAGTTGTGCAACAGTTTCTGGATGAGCTGGGGCTGGAGGTACCGACTCCGGTACAGAGCAAGCTGGACCCCGAATCCTTGCAGCTCTTTACCCGACAGCATCTGGTGGCGGTGGAGGAGCAGCTTGCCAGTCTGATATTTTTGAGCGGGCTTGAGGGTGATGCCAATATGGTGCACGACAGTGTGATCCAAGAAGAGCTGGATAAATGGCCGCAGGTACACTGGTTTGATCCGGTGGGTGATGCCGATAACAGCATCGGTGAGATACGTGAGCAGTTGGGTATCTGGATACTGCTGGCGCTTGGTTTGTCGGTGTTGCTGCTCAGTTGGCGTCTGGGCCCTGCCAGATCTGCCGCGACACTTCTTTACTTGCTGATCGCCATGGCCGGTAGTCTGGCGTTCAGCCAGTGGTTTCAGTCGCAATTGACCCTGTTCAATCTGGTGGCGGTGTTGCTGGTATTGGCGCTGGCGCTGGATTATGCCGTGTTCTTTGCCTCAGAGCTGCCCTTGCCGGAGGTTATACAGGCGGTATCTCTGTCGGCGCTTACCAGCGGTGTCGCGTTTGGATTGCTGAGTTTCAGTCAGACACCGGCTATTGCCGCTTTTGGTCTGACAGTGTTCAGCGGTGTGGCACTGGCTGCACTGTTTGCCCCTTTGATAAGTTGTATAAGTGGACGAGGTAAGCGATAGATGGAACGCGTGGATGTGATCATTATTGGTGCCGGACCTTCCGGCGCCTGTGCCGGTGCGCTGCTGGCCCGTGCCGGGAAACGAGTGCTGTGTATCGAAAAACAGCACTTCCCGCGCTTCTCCATCGGAGAAAGTCTGTTACCTCACTGTATGGAGTTTCTGGCCAGTGCGGGCTTGCTGGACGCTGTAGAGGCGGGGGCGCTGGAACATGGCTTTCAGTTCAAGGATGGCGCTGCTTTTCTGAAGCAGGGCCAGCACACAGAGTTTGATTTCACGAAGAAAAGCTCGCCGGGTCCTGGCACCACTTATCAGGTCAAGCGTGCAGCCTTTGATCAACTACTGGCTGATGCTGCGAGTAAGCAGGGCATGGAGATACGCTACGGCGAGGCGGTAGAGTCGCTGGAATATCAAAAATCATATCAAGAGTCAGTCGCATTGAGTATCCGCAAGGAAGGCGGCGAGAACTATCGTGTACAAGCGGGGTTCGTGCTGGATGCCAGCGGCTTTGGACGTGTGTTGCCGCGCTTGCTGGATCTGGAGGAACCGTCGAATTTTCCTGTGCGTCAGGCCAACTTCTGTCATATCAAAGACCAGATCAGCGACCCTGCATTCGATCGCAATAAAATACTGATTACGGTCCATCCCACACAGCAGGATGTCTGGTTCTGGCTGATCCCTTTCAGTGACGGCACAGCCAGTCTTGGCGTTGTCGGCTGCCCTGAACGCTTTAATGAGGAGCAGACTTCAGAGCAGAAGCTATGGGAAAAAGTGCATGATGAACCCGACTTATCCGCATTGTTGAGCAATGCTACCATGATAAGTGAAGCACGAGATCTGACGGGATATTCCGCCAATGTGCGTAGCCTGTATGGGAAACGTTATGCGCTGTTGGGTAATGCCGGTGAGTTCCTTGATCCGGTTTTTTCATCTGGTGTGACTATCGCCTTGCGCTCTTCAGAGAAGGCCGTACCTTTGGTATTGCGTGAACTGGATGGCGAAAATGTTGATTGGGAAGTGGAGTATAGCGTCCCATTACGCAAAGGAATCAATACGTTCCGCTGCTTTGTTGAGGCGTGGTATGATGGTCGCTTCCAGAATATTATCTTCAACCCGGATCGCCAGCCGGAGATCAGCGCCATGATCAGTTCCATTCTGGCCGGTTATGCGTGGGATCAGAATAACCCCTATGTGGCTGAAACCAGTCGCCGTATCCAGGTATTGAGTGATCTATGTTCAGACTCTTTGGCATCCTGATTTTTGGCCTGCTGCTGAGTGCCTGTCAGGTATTGTCGTCAACTGCGGCAAAAGACAGTGTGCCGATGGCAGGCGGCAGTTATCGTCTTTATCCGGGTTGGCCGGGACCAGACCAGCAATGGTTACAGCATATTCAATGGCGTAATGGCACGAAGACGCATGAGTTCATGCTATCGGCCAGTTTGACTGAACACAGTATATTGTTGGTAGGTATGTCGCCACTGGGGCAGGAGCTGTGGCGCTTGAGTTATGATGAGACCGGTGGCCTTCAGACAGCTGGCGTTGAGCCGTTTAATGACCCAGAGTTCGCGTCCAGAGTATTGGCAGAGATGCAGCTTGCGCTACTGCCGATGGAGCTGCTCGAACCCAGATTGACGAAGTTGCGCATGACAGAAGCATTGACATCCAACTATCAGCGCCGCCTGATTGATGCAGAGGGCGGTGAGGTATTGTCTATCATCTGGAAAGGTGAACCGGAGCCACAGAGATTGATAGAGCTGACACAGGCGCATTATCAACTGATAATCACAACACTTGAAGTGGAGATGCTGTGATGACTGGCTACAGCCTGAGTGCGATGGGAGTCTGTTGTGCCCTGGGTAAGGATAAGATGTCTGTCTGGGAGAGTGCATCGCAAGGTGATCGTACCGGCATGGTTCTGAGGGCCGATCTTCTGATAGATGCCCAGCCGGTTCGTGTGGGGCAGGTTGCAGACCCCTTACCGATTCTGAGCGAGTGGCCGAGTGAACTGCGCAGTCGTAACAACCAGTTGGCTCTACTGGCGTTTGAGCAGATACGCGACGAAGTGGAGGGCGCCCGCGAACGTTTTGGCGCGGGCCGGGTGGGGGTTGTGATAGGTACCAGTACCTCAGGTATTGCAGAAGGTGAGCAGGCGCTCAGACACTATCAACAGAAGGGTAGCATGCCGCCGGATTACCATTACAGCAAACAGGAGATGATGGCGCCTGCCGATTTCATTGCCCGTCTGGCCTGTGTGACCGGTCCCAGCTATGTGATCTCAACCGCCTGCTCTTCAAGTGCAAGAGCCTTGATGAGCGCTCGTACATTGTTGCAGGCAGACCTGGTCGATGCCGTGATCGTCGGTGGTGTAGATTCTCTGTGCCAACTGACGCTGAATGGCTTCAAGGCACTGGAATCCATTTCTGCAGATCTGTGTCAGCCTTTCAGTCTGAACCGCGATGGCATTAATATCGGGGAAGGCGCCGCACTGTTTCTGATGACAAAAGAGTCAGGAGACAGTGTTCGACTGTTTGGGACGGGTGCAGCATCAGATGCGCATCATATGTCAGCACCTCACCCACAGGGCAGAGGTGCGCGCAAGGCAATAGAGCAAGCGTGTCGGCAGGCAGAGCTCCAGCCAGGCGATCTTGATTATATCAATCTGCACGGTACCGCAACGCGCCTGAATGACAGCATGGAAAGTCATGTACTCAATGAGCTGAGTGCGATGGCAGTGCCTGCAAGCTCCACCAAGGGTATGACAGGCCACACGCTGGGCGCTGCCGGCGCGATAGAAGCGGCTTTATGCTGGCTGACACTCTCTGATCTCAATACCGGGGATCAATTGCTTCCGCACTGCTGGGATAATCAACCGGATCCTGAGCTGGCGCCGCTGGCATTTGTTGAGAAGGGTCAGTGTCGGCCCGTCAGCCGCTGTCTGAGTAACTCCTTTGCTTTTGGTGGTAATAATCTGGCCCTTATTTTTGGACGAGACAGATGATTACAGGTTATGACATAGAAGCGGTACTGCCGCATGCGCATCCGATGATACTGCTGAGTGAGTTCGTCGAAGCGGGTGAATCTCATGCGCACTGCCGGGTGACAGTCGCACCCGACAGCCCGTTTTTTGATCCTGCCACTGAGTCCGTACCCAGTTATGTCGGTGTGGAGTATATGGCGCAGACTATTGCTGCGTTTGCCGGTGCCAATGCGCTGGCATCCGGGGAAGAGGTCAAAATCGGCTTTTTACTGGGATGTCGCAAATATCAACCTGAGGTTACTCGGTTCTATCAAGGCAGTGTGCTGGAGGTGCGAGCCGAAAAGCTGATGATGGATGAGTCAGGCCTGAGCGTTTTCGCGTGCAGGATAGATCAGGATGACAAGTTACTGGTCGAGGCCAGATTAAATGTATTTCAGCCTGAAGATCACCAGGCGTGGTTAGCGGAGTGAACATGAAAAGAGTCTTGGTGACCGGATCAGGTCGTGGCATAGGCAGAGCAGTAGCGATCAAACTGGCACAGGATGGTTTTGAAGTTACGGTTCACTGTCGCAGTGACCTGTCATCGGCACAGGAAACCGTTACAGCCATAGAAGCGCTGGGGTCAACGAGTCGTATTCTGCAGTTTGATGTTGCAGACAGACAGTCCGCTCGTGAGGTGCTTGAGGCAGAGGTTGCCGAGCGAGGCGCCTATTATGGTGTTGTCTGTAATGCCGGTATCACACGGGATAATGCTTTTCCTGCACTTACGGAGCAGGACTGGGATCAGGTGATTCATACCAACCTGGATGGCTTTTACAATGTTTTGCACCCTCTGGTGATGCCGATGATTCAACTGCGAAAGGGTGGGCGGATCGTCACCATGGCGTCGGTTTCAGGGCTGGTGGGTAATCGGGGCCAGGTCAATTACAGCGCATCCAAAGCGGGTCTGATCGGGGCCACCAAAGCCCTGTCGCTGGAGCTGGCCAAGCGCAAGATCACTGTCAACTGCGTTGCACCGGGGCTGATCGAAACGGATATGATCAATGATCTGGTATCTGATGAACTGATGAAAATGATACCTCTGCGACGTGCCGGCCAGGTTGATGAAGTTGCCGCTACAGTGGCTTTTTTGTTTTCAGATCCTGCAGCCTATATCACCCGGCAGGTGATCTCTGTGAATGGTGGAATTGCGTGATGAAGCGAGTCGTTGTTACGGGTATGTCGGTCATCACGGCGTTGGGTGATGAGTGGAGCGGTTTTCGGCAGAAGCTTGAGACAGGCGAAAATGCAGTTCGGCAAATGCCGGAATGGGACAGATATGAGGGGCTGAACACCCGGCTCGCGGCACCTGTGACACATTTCGAACGTCCCTCTCACTACTCGCGTAAAATGGTTCGCTCCATGGGGCGGGTTTCATTGATGGCAACACGGGCAACTGAACTCGCGCTGGAGCAGGCGGGATTGCTGAATGATCCGATACTGAGCAGTGGCAGTTGCGGTATTGCGTATGGCTCCTCAATCGGCAGCACGGCACCCATTCTGGCATTCGGGCGTATGATGGATACCGGCAGCATGACCGGTGTTACGGCCACCAGCTATATTCAGATGATGTCACATACAACGGCCGTTAATGTCGGTGTTTTCTTTGGTCTTAAGGGTCGGGTGCATACCACTAGCTCTGCCTGCACGTCAGGTTCTCAGGGTATCGGATATGCCTATGAGGCGATCAAGTTCGGTCGTCAGGCGCTGATGGTAGCCGGTGGTGCGGAGGAGTTGTGCGTCACCGAAGCGGTCGTATTCGATACGCTCTATGCCACCAGCGTAAAAAACCAGACCCCGGAACTGACACCGCGCCCTTTTGATCGGCAGCGCGATGGGCTGGTGATAGGTGAGGGGGCAGGCACCCTTATTCTGGAGGAGCTGGAGCATGCGCTGGCAAGAGGGGCAACCATCTATGCAGAAATCGTCGGTTTCGGTACCAATTCCGATGGTGTTCATGTCACGCAACCCACCGATACCACAATGGAGACCGCTATGCGACTGGCGTTGTCGGATGCCGATCTGCAGCCAGAACAGATCGGCTATGTGAATGCGCATGGAACGGCGACTGATCGCGGAGATATTGCTGAGTCGCATGCCACTCATCGAGTGTTTGGCGCGCGGCAACCCATCAGTTCGCTCAAAAGCTATCTTGGCCATACACTTGGTGCCTGCGGATCAATTGAAAGTTGGGCCAGTATCAATATGATGCGTGAGAACCGATTTATGCCCACGATCAACTTGCAGGAGGTGGATCCCGCCTGTGCAGAACTGGATTACATAGTGGATCATCCGCGCTCGCTGGAAACTGAGTATGTGATGAGCAATAACTTTGCCTTTGGAGGGATCAACACCTCGTTGATCTTCAGGAAGTGGAATAGCTGAGGTCACTATGGCCTCAGGGAAACAGGAACCGGTGGAAGCCGGATTGTAAAATCAGATAAGGACCTCATGACATGCGTAAAATGCTGAAGTTGGCAATCATCTCCTCTCTATTGATCTGTGGCACGGCGCAAGCTCGTGATCAGGTTATTGATTTGCCTCTGGATCAGATAATGGGTACACCCAAGGCCAATGGTGCGTTGTTGTCTGTGCCTGTGTACTTTGCCGGACAGTCGCATCCTGCCGTCACCAGCAGTGGTGGTGAAATCAGTACGAGCAAGAAAACCAATGCATTCGCCAAGTCAGATAGCGATGCCTGCCAGTGGGTTTTACTCTCTGCGCTGAAAGCGCTGCAGGATACTGCACGCCAGCGTGGTTATGATGCTGTGGTCAATATCCGTTCAAACTACAAACATAATGAGTTTGTCAGCAGCACTCATTATCAGTGTGGTGCCGGCGCGATCATGGCGGGTGTTGCGCTGAAGGGTGATATGGTCAAATTCTGATCAGAGTGATGTTTACGTTGGAGGGTTATGTTGGCTGATCGTAAAATGATCAGCCCTTAACTGCGCGCCACAGATTTTTTCGTGTACAATCCCCACCCCTGAGCCTTCCCGGTCCGTATCCTCAACTTATTAATTAGCGGAGAAATGCTGCCTGTCTGCAGCCTGAGCCTGTCATGAAGTTTATTGTTCGATTGTTTGCAGAGATCACCATCAAAACCCGTCCGGTTCGCAATCAGCAGATCAGGCAGTTAAAGAAGAATATCCGCACGATTCTGAGCTACCTGGATGAAGGGGTAGAGGTCAGTGGTAACTGGGATATGATCGAGGTGACCAGCAGTGCCGATGCCTCTGCGGAGGTGAATGCGCAGATCAGTGATACGCTGACCTGCATACCCGGCATCAGCTATTTTCTGGAAGCGCGCGAGTATCTGCTGGAGGATTTCGATACCATCTGCAGGCAGACCTTGTCTGAGGTAGGCGACAGCCTTCGTGGCAAGTCCTTTTCTGTGCGTGTGCATCGGACCGGGCATCATGATTTTCGCTCTATCGATCTGGAACGTTATGTTGGCGGTTATCTTAATCAGAACACCGATAATGGCGGCGTCAAACTGAAAGATCCCGATATCCAGGTGATGCTGCAGATCAATCATGATCGCCTGTTCATCGTCAGCCGTCGTCGTGAGGGAATGGGTGGCTATCCGCTGGGTTCACAGGAAGCAGTTGCAACGTTGATCTCGGGTGGTTTTGATTCATCGGTTGCCACCTATCAGATGCTGCAGCGTGGTATCTGCACTCACTTCATCTTCTTCAGTCTCGGTGGCCGTGCGCACGAAGAGGGTGTCAAGCAGATCGCCTATCATATCTGGAAACGCTATGGCGCCTCGCATAATGTCCGTTTTGTCACGGTACCTTTTGAGGGGGTGGTCGAGAATATCCTGACACAGGTGCATAACTCACAGATGGGGGTTGTGCTGAAGCGCCAGATGATGAAGTGTGCTGATAAAATCGCAGATCATCTGAAGGCGACTGCGCTGGTTACGGGAGAGGCGATCTCTCAGGTATCCAGCCAGACGCTGACCAATCTGCAGGTGATCGATCGCAGTATCGATCGCTTGATCTTGCGTCCTCTGATTGCCACCAACAAGCAACGTATCGTTGATGAAGCCAAGCGTATCGGTACGGCGGACTTTGCTGCCGCCATGCCGGAATACTGCGGCGTGATCAGTCGTAAGCCGACCACGCGCGCGAAACTTCAAGTGGTAGAGGCAGAGGAGTCAAAGCTCGATCCGGCGGTGATAGAGGCGGCATTGAAGAGTGCTCGCTATCAGCCGATCTCCAAAGTGATGGAGGATTTCGAGAGTCTTCCTGATGTTCGCACGGCTGATATCACCGTAGCTTCAGAACTGCCAGTGACCATCATCGACCTGCGTGCACCGGATGAAGTGGAAGCTGCACCGTTGGCAATGACGGATTATGATCAGATATGTGTACCTTTTTATCAGTTGCACAGCCGGTTTGCCGAACTGGATCAGTCGCGTGAATACTGGCTGTACTGCGATCGAGGCGTGATGAGCCGCTTACAGGCGGTCAACCTGTTGGATGCCGGATTCAGTAATGTGAAGCTGTGCCCGGCTGAAATCGTGCTGAAGGCTTCACCATCGGCGTAGGGTGAAACCCTCCTGTCTCTTAGTATCGCCGTTAATAGGCGTAATGCAGCTTCAACTCTTCCGGGTGTGGGTTCAGATACACCTGCTGGGCGATATAGGGGTCTTCCCATTCGCCCAGATAGTGCTTCAGCAGGGTCATGGGTACCAGTAGCGGCAACAGGCCCTGACGGTATTTACTTATCTGGGTGCTCAGCTCCTCGCGTTGCCTGGGTGTCAGTCGAGACGAGAAGTAGCCCTGGATATGCTGCAACACATTGGTGTGGCTCTTGCGGGTGGCATGATGCATCAGAGCACGCATGAACCCTTCAAAATAGGCTGTTGCATCCCGTTCCAGATTGTCTGATAAATTACCCAGCAGTCTGCCGAGTGCGCGGTAACTATCCTGATGATGTGCCATCACCAGCAGTTTGTAGCGACTGTGAAACTGAATCAGCGCATGCCGAGTGAATCCTTCCTGTTTCAGGCGGTGCCAGTCATGATAGGCATAAACACGCGTAATGAAGTTCTCGCGCAGCACCTGATCATTGAGTCGCCCTTCTTCTTCAACCGGCAGTAGTGGCCAGGTGTCCATCAGCTTTTGAGTAAACAGCCCGACGCCCGTTGATGAGGTGGGGCCGCCTTGGGCCGGATAGACTTTAACGCGCTCCATACCACAGGTGGGTGACTTGGCGCAGACAATATAGCCACTGAGATAATCCAGCTCAGCCGTTTTCTGCTCGGCATAACTGTGCAGTTGCTCAGTGACATCGAAGCTGTCATCACTGGCTCGCGCACGGATGTCGCCATCATGATCCACCAGACGGATCGTCTTGCGTGGTGCGCCCATTCCAATGCCCATCTCGGGGCAGGTCGGAATGAAACTGAACACACTGGACAACTCATCAAGGCAATAGCGAGATGCCTTATGTCCACCATCATAGCGAACCTTCTGCCCGAGCAGGCAACTGCTGATGCCGATCTGGATCTGTTCAGGTTTATAGTGCGACATATCGGTACCTGCTGAATCATGGAAGTGTTTCAGTGTAGTACGCAGATAATGACAGTGTGGATCATGTAGTTTTATTGGGATTGTACGGGAGAGACTGATGGGGATAGTTGGCCGGACAGGGCGCCCGGCCAACATTTATCAAACACTTTATCAGCGGCTTGGTAGCACAGGCTTAAGTTTGTGGTGCATGGCACGCAGAGATTCTTCAGTACTTTTCCAATCGATGCAGGCATCAGTGACGGAGACACCGTATTTGAGTTCTGCCAGATTTTCGGGGATGTTTTGATTTCCCCACTCCAGGTTACTTTCAATCATCAGACCGATGATTGACTTGTTACCTTCGAGAATCTGGTTGGCGGCATTTTCTGCAACCAGTGGCTGCAGTGCAGGATCTTTGCTGGAGTTGGCATGGCTGCAGTCGATCATGATGTTGTTGATCAGACCGGCTTTATCCATCGCCTGCTCGCAGAGCTTCACACTGACGGAGTCATAGTTGGGCTTGCCGTTACCACCGCGCAGAACAACATGTCCATACTGGTTGCCACGTGTGCGTACGATGGATACCTGACCATCGCCATCTATGCCCAGAAAACTGTGCGGGTGGCTGACGGACTGCATCGCATTGATGGCAACGGTCAGGCCACCGTCAGTACCATTTTTGAATCCGACCGCGCAGGAGAGGCCGGACGACATCTCGCGGTGTGTCTGAGACTCAGTGGTGCGAGCACCGATCGCAGACCAGCTGATCAGATCCTGAATATATTGTGGTGAAATAGGGTCCAGCGCTTCAGTGGCCAGTGGCAGACCCATTTCAGACAGATCCAGCAGCAGCTTACGCGCAATGTGCAGACCCTCTTCGATATCAAAAGAGTCATTCATGTGCGGATCATTGATCAGCCCTTTCCAGCCAACCGTTGTGCGGGGCTTTTCAAAATAGACGCGCATGACCAGATACAGAGAATCCTTCACCTCTTCAGACAGCGCTTTCAGCCTGCGACCATATTCCAGTGCTGCTTCGGTGTCATGAATGGAGCAGGGACCAATCACCACCATCAGGCGTTTGTCCTTGCGATCCAGAATATCCTTGATCGTCTGACGGCCGTGCATCACGGTGTTGGCGGCCAATTCAGTGATCGGAAGTTTGTCTTTGAGGGTTTCCGGGGTGATGATCGGAACGTTCGATTCAATATTCAGGTCTTCTACACGTGTATCACTCATCTTGCTTTCCTGACAGGGTGCTGGTATCCAATACGGCTGTTTACGCCGACTCCAGCTCCTTTTTACCATAATGACTGCGCGCTTATAAGGGGACAAAGGTTTATAATCGGATATGATGAACGTTTTTTTCACGTACGTGTCTACGTTGATCATAACCTGTGTTCAGGTTCGGTTATTCAAAGTCAGATCGAAAGGAAGTTACTTTGTATTTCAATGCCGCTAAGAGAGCACTTGGTGCTGTTCTGATCCTGTTATTCAGTCTGCTGCTGATTTCATCTGCCCAGGCAAGTCTGCTGGGTGTTTTTACGTCATCAAAGCAGCATCCGCTACCGGTTGAGCAGGCCTTTAAGCTGCAGGTTGACCTCCCTCATAATGGTGTGCTGCGCCTGAACTGGGCGATTGAAGATGAGTATTATCTGTATCGCGACCACCTGAAAATTGACCTGCCTGAAGGGTTGGAACTGGTGGATCAGCAGATTCAGGGTGGACCACAGAAGGATGACTCCCTGTTTGGTGATGTCACGGTCTGGTATGAGGCGGCGACGGCACAATTTCTGATCGGTACGGATGGGCGTGATCTGAAGAATGCGATGGTCACGATCACCTATCAAGGTTGCTGGGAGGGTGGCATCTGTTATGCCCCTGAGCAGGAGAGCATCCCGCTGAGTTCATTGCCCCTGGCGGCGGGCCTGAGTTGGCCAGACGGTCTGGCCCAGGTTGCTGACCCTTCAAACTCCGTGCAAACAACAGCAGCTCAGACAGCAACTCCGATAGCTGCTCAGATAGAAAAAACGACAGCCGCACCTCTGGCAGAGCATGATCGTTTCAGTCAGTTGCTGGCAGGTAAAGGATTGATGCTGATTCTGACTGCTTTCTTTGTGGCTGGCCTGGCCTTGTCCTTTACACCCTGCGTATTTCCGATGATTCCGATCCTCTCCAGCATCATAGCCGGTCATGGCATGCGGATCACGACAGGGAGAGCTTTCGGATTGTCTATGGTATACGTACTGGCCATGGCACTGACCTATACAGTAGCTGGTGTGCTGGCGGGCCTGTTTGGCAGCA
This sequence comes from Nitrincola salilacus, assembly GCF_046271865.1. Lineage (NCBI taxonomy): Bacteria > Pseudomonadati > Pseudomonadota > Gammaproteobacteria > Oceanospirillales > Oceanospirillaceae > Nitrincola > Nitrincola salilacus. Next base: position 2,657,033 of record NZ_CP176580.1, on the reverse strand, counting down.
ACATCCAGGCAAGCTTTCAGAACCCCTGGGTGATTGGTACTTTCAGTGCGATTTTTGTTCTGCTGGCTCTTTCCATGTTCGGATTCTACGAACTGCAGCTGCCCTCTGCACTGCAGTCACGCTTCAATCGCGTCAGTCAGGAACAGCGTGGCGGACGCATCACCGGCGTTGCCGTGATGGGCTTTCTGTCGGCTCTGATTGTCGGTCCCTGCATGGCTGCACCTCTTGCAGGTGCATTGATCTACATTGGCCAGACAGGTGATCCGGTGTTGGGTGGTGCTGCACTTTTCGCCATGTCGATGGGCATGGGCGTACCCTTGTTGCTGGTTGGGGCATCGGCTGGCAAGTTGCTACCCAAGGCGGGCGCTTGGATGAATGCGATCAAGGCAGGCTTTGGTGTATCGCTGCTGCTGATGGCTGTCTGGATGCTGGATCGTGTGGTATCAATACAGGTCACCATGGCCTTGACCAGTGTGATACTGCTGGTGACGGCCGTGTATCTGAATACGCTGGATCGGCTGCACGATAAGGTATCTGGTTGGCACAAACTCTGGAAAGGGGTTGGTGTCATCTCTATGATCTATGGTGCCGCGTTAATGATCGGCCTGTTGTCGGGTGGTAACAGCATGCTCTACCCGCTGCAGGGGCTGGCTGGTACGGTAGCGGGAGAGCGTCAGACCTCTTCCTTGCCTTTCAATACAGTTTATTCGTTACAGGAACTGGATCAACAACTGGCTGTGGCAGAGCGCAGTGGCCAGTCATCGATGCTCTATTTTACTGCTGACTGGTGTGTCACCTGTGCAGAGTTGGAATTCATCACCTTTGCTGATGCACAGGTCCAGAGCCGCCTTGGCCAGGTCAATCTGATCAAGGTGGATATCACTGCAAATGATGACAGGTCAAAAGCATTGAGCCAGCGCTACAATGTATTTGGTCCCCCTGCACTGATCTTTTATGACAAAGAGGGGGCAATGCGACCTGAGCTGACTGTATACGGCGTGATACGACCGACTGGCTTGCTGAACCAGCTAGCAGGGTTGTAGAGCCGCCACAACCGTTCCATTATGTGATCTTATGGTCACTAACGGAGCCTTTGGCACTATGATTTTTGGCGCTATGATCTTTGGCACTGCGACCTTTGAGCAGCTTGGCAAACTCCAGTAACAATTCCTTATCGTGATCAAGTAGGGCTACAAACACAGCATTAAGAGCAACCTGCCTGCCATCTATTGCATTTTGATCAGCAATAGAAAAAATTTCACTCAGACTGAAATCAAGCGCCGATGCAATGCGATATAGCAAGTCCAGGCTTGGCTTTGACTCTCCGCGCTCAATTCTGGAAAGATTACCGACGTAAGAGCCTGTTTTTTCAGCTAACTGCTGTAGTGTCAGGCCCTTCTTTGTTCTGAGGATCTTGAGTGCGTTTCCCAGACTCATGATGGGCTCTCCTATAACTCACGTTCAAGGTTGTACTTTTTTCACCCTGAATATTTCCCTATTTTATTTCAGATGTGTGGATTTGCATGAGTTATATAACTCGGTACGCATCTTCTTTCATTTTAATATGCCAAACAATCCAATCAATATTAATATAATAAAAAATCAGTTTCATTATATTGATATAGATTAAATAAGTCTTCAATAGTATAGCCTTTTTATGTGGTGAATTTCCTGTGATTTGTCGAAATAAAGTATATCTACGCTGATTTTTCATTAACGGATCAAAGAGAAGATCACAAGGGTGGGTCTGGAGTGATTGATCTGTTTGAAAACGGTTGTTTGCACGAGTAGAGGTATGCTCATGGCCTCATTGAGAAGTGCTTTTCTGAAGCCATATGAGTGGTATCAATAATCATTTACATAAACACCTGTTTGAATATGCCTATCCTTAAGTCAGGTCTGTGGCTAATATCCCATGCCGTCTGAGAATTAGGTGTAACTAATGTTTGGATGAGCATCCTGCTCTTGTGGTAAAGATGAGGGTCCTGTTGCTATTGCATGAAAAGCAATATATTTTATAAAAAAATGCTTGTAATGCATAATATTTCGTCTAGAGTAATGAATTGAAGCAGTGTGCAACTGGAACGGAATGGCTGGTAGTATGGAAGACACTGATTTTTTGGTAATCAAAAGCGTGGTAGAAAGTGGGCACTTTGATATTGTGTTTCAGCCTGTTGTCAACATTCAGGAGGGAAAAGTTATTTATTATGAAGTGCTTTCAAGGTTTGATATACCTGGTTTTGGAACAGAGCGCCACATAAACACAGAGAAAACCATTCAATTAATCGAATCATATGATCTTAATTACTGCTTTGATTTCAGAGTTCTGAGTAAGGCTCTTCGTGCTGTCAGTGAAATAAGATCCAGTTGTGGAGTATATATTTCCATAGCTGTAAACTTTTGCGCTAGAACAATTTCGGATGATTCATTTGTATGTGAATTATCCTCTCTTCTTTGTCAGTATGATATTGATCCAGATAAACTGGTTATCGAAATAACGGAGCATGCTGTTCTGAGCGAAAAGCTACATAATACTGTTCTTCCTGGGCTAGTGGATCTTGGTTATACGGTTGCTGCAGATGACTTCATGTCTGGTTATTCAAACTTCAGTGTTCTTTCAGATCCTAACATAAAAATAATCAAGATTGATAAGTCCGTTACAGTTAATCTTGATAGCTCTGAATTTGCGAGAAAGTTCATGAGAGGAATACTTTTCCTGGTTGAGTCACTAGGGAAGAAGGTGGTTGTAGAAGGAGTTGAAACTTCATCACAGTATTTATTTCTGAGTACCATTGGCTGTCAATGCTTGCAGGGTTTCTATTTTTCCAGAGCGATGGATGCTGAATCTATTGAGCTGTTTATAGATGATTTTTCAAGTCGCAGATGGCCGAACGTTTTTGACTTGTCTGTTGAAGAAGATGAAATTGCTACACTGTTGTTTGATAGCTGACCAACCTTACATCAGAATTCAGGGTTAAATGATTTTTTTGTTGAGTAATATTTCATCATTCATTAATATAAAATTTAATAAATCTGATTTTGATATGCATGGCTGTTATCTCGAATTTTCCATTTTAATCACTAGTTCCTATACTGTCACAATAATTGAAGAGGTGTTCTTTTTTGTTTTGGACCAATGGGATGTCTATATTGCCCAGGTTGACAATTGATATCATGCCTGGGAAGTCTATCTAATGCTCCATCCATCAGTTATACCATCAATGCTGTCAGCCACTGATGATAAAGGGGAATCCCGATCATCACATTGAAGGGGAAGGTCAGCCCCAGTGCCGCCAGCATTGCCAGACCAATATCCGCTTCAGGAATTGCGTTGCGAATAGCCGCCGGTGCAGCAATATAGGAAGCACTGGCGGTCATGGTGGCGAGTATCAGAATTGATCCGACCGGCAACTCCAACCATATCCCCATCAACATGCCGCTCATCGCCAGAATAGGCGGCGCAACCAATGCAAACACCAATACACGCCAGTGCTGACGTGGAAAGGGACGTAGCGTGGTGGCAGCCGTCAGACCCATATCCAGCAGGAACAGTGCCAGCACCACCTGGAATGCGCCTGTCAGCAGTCCTGTTACATCAGCGCCGTTAACCGGTCCATACATGAAGCCGATAATCACACCACCTACCAGCAGGATCACGCCCCGGTTGGTCAGCGCCTCGTGCCACAGACTGCCCAGAGTACCTTGGCTGGTTGGATTAAGTCGCCGATAGAGCAGCAACGCCATGATGATCGCCGGTAATTCCAGCATTACCAGATAAAGAGTGACCTCTGGGCCGATCGGCAGTTGATGAGTCTGGCTATAGGCCAGCGCTACAGCGAAGGTACCGGCACTGACAGAACCGTAGTGTGCAGCAATGCTGGCACTGTTGGCTGAAGATAGCCTGACCACTTTACGTAACAGGGGTAACAGGATCAGAGGTGTCAGAGCACCGATCAGAATAACGCCAGCAAGCTCCGGTAACAGCGACAGGTGTAACTGGCCATGCAGCGCAATACCGCCTTTCAGGCCGATTGTCAGCATCAGCATCAGACTAAGCAGATCATAAGCTGCTTTGGGAACGGTCAGGTCGGAGCGCACAAGTCCGGCAACAAGACCCAGCAGAAAAAACATCACGATAATATCAGGCACAGGAGTCTATTCCTCAGCGATTGGTCAACAGGTAACTGCCTACGTGGTGCGAATTCTGCTTCAAACCGTTTATTTATACTAATTAAACTATTCGCACTACTATATAGATAATTGTCTATATGTTTATCTATATAGCGTCGTCATGTTCAGTTTGCCATCCATGCAGGAGAAGCCATGAAACTTCGCCATCTGACCTTCAGGTTGCTTGAGGTCTATGTCAGTGTCGTGCGTCACGGTAGTATCAGTGAAGCAGCCAGACAGTTGCATCTGACACAGCCGACCGTATCGCTTCAGCTTAAACGTCTGAGTGAGGCAGTGGGTGAGCCGCTGTTGGAGCACACACGTGGATCGGTAAAATTAACGGATGCTGGCGAGGTGCTGTTCAGTGCCTGTCAGGATATGCTTGGCCGGTTCAATGACCTGCAGGATAACCTGCACGAGCTGAAAGGTGGCCATGCCGGACACTTCAGCATAGCAATGGTGAATACGGCCCAATATGTGCTGCCGCGCCTGCTTGGGCCCTTCAGTCAGGACTATCCCGAGGTGGATGTCACGGTCGAGATAGGTAACCGGGAGCAGGTGTTGCAACGTTTCAATCAACAACTGGACGATATTTATATCTTCAGCCATCCTCCATCACTTGATCACGCCGCGGCAGCCCGGTTTCTGCGTAATCCATTGATCATGATTGCATCTGCCTCCCACCCGCTGGCTCTGGAGACAGTAGTGACCTTGCCTCAGTTGATTCAGGAGCGCTTTCTGCTGCGCGAACCGGGGTCAGCTACGCGGATGCTGTTCGACAGTTGGTTGCAGACACATGGCCTGCAACTGCGTCGTAGCCTGCAGATGGCCAGCAATGAGGCGATCCGTGTCGGAGTGGCAGCGGGAATGGGTCTTGCAGTGGTGTCGCAACATGCGCTCCCGCAGGGCGTCACAGGAATAGTGCCTCTTGCCGTGGAAGGAATGCCGTTGGAGAGTCATTGGCATTTCATTGTGCGGCGTGATCGGCGCCTACCCTATGCCGCTCGTCGCTTTTTGATTTATGCCGATGATCACCTGGAGAGCTGTCTTGATCCGACCTTTGTCTGTCATGAAATCCGAGCACTTCTTGATGAGCTGGCGTTAGCTTGAATAGTAGTTAGTGGTATGATTGGGCCTCGTTCTGTGACCTGATTAGACTGTCAATTCATGAAGATTTTAATTATTGAAGATAATGCCATTCTGGCACATGGTTTGAGAACAGTGATTGAGGAGGCTGGTTATAGAGCTGATGTTCTGCGTGATGGTGAGCAGGCTGCTTCATATTTAAAGAGCGGTCAATATGATCTATTGATGCTTGATCTCGGCCTCCCGGGCGTTGATGGTATAGAAGTGTTGCGCAACCTTCGTAAACGGAACAATCAGATACCGGTCATCATTATCTCTGCCAGAGATCGCCTGGATCAGCGCATTATGGGTCTTGACGAAGGTGCTGATGATTATCTGTGCAAACCCTTTTCACTTGAGGAGGTGGTTGCCAGAGTCAGAGCCGTGATCCGGCGTAGTCGCTCCTTTTCCGATAATCGCCTCAAGAATGGTGAACTGGAATTGTGCCTGACCTCGCGTGTATTAACCCTTAAAGGCGAGGAGGTGGTATTGCATCGGCGAGAAATGGCAGTGTTAGAATATTTTCTGATGAACCGCGGCCGGTTGCTGAGTAAGGATCAGGTCGCGGACAGCATCGCCTCTTTCGAACAGGATGTCAGTGCGGGTGCAATTGAAACCTATGTCTCCCGGATTCGTAAAAAACTGGCTGCAGCTGCGGGTATACGCACCGTGCGTGGCCTGGGGTATATGATGGATAATCTGGATTGACATGGTGAGAATAAACTCGGTTCGCAGTCATCTGATTGCCTGGATCATGCTGCCACTGGCAATACTGATTCCCCTGTCGCTCTATGCCAGTCATCTGGTCTTGACCCACCGTATCGAGCAGAGCTTTGATGGCATGCTGCGGATGGGAGCCTCGCGTTTCGAGGAGCGGCTTTATGTGGCCGAGGGTGAAATCAGGATCAATCTGCACTATCTCTCGGTCAATTCACTGGGAACGGGAGGCCAGGGAAAATTATTTTATCGGATTCGTGATGCTCAGGGGCGGTTACTGGCAGGTTTTGAAGGGCTGCAGGGGCCGGACGTCGATACAGACGTGGACTATTTTTATGACACATCCTTTGCAGGTACTGATCTGCGTGCCTTGCGTCTCTTTATACCGGTTCGCCGGGCACAAGGATCTCCTGTTGAAGTGATTGTGGCAGAGTCGAGGGAGGGCCGACTTAACCTGCTGCAGGAGTTCATGTCCAACCTGTTGGTGATCAATCTCGGACTGGGTCTGAGTGTATTGATCATCGCGCTATTTGCCATTCATAAGGGACTGTCGCCGCTCAAACGGATTGAGAAAGCTCTGCACAAGCGCTCCGCTCATGATCTCTCTCCCTTGCAGGAACGTGTCCCGAGAGAGGTCACGACACTGGTCGACAGTATCAATAAATTGATGGTTAGAATCAGAAATAACCTTCAACACATTCAGCAGTTTAATGCAGATGTGTCACATCAGTTGCGGACCCCCATCTCCGAGATTCAGGTACTGGCAGAGATCTCTGAACGGCAGTGCCAGGACCCAGCATTGAGAGAGCATCTGAAGGCGATACGCAATACAACGGAGTATGCAGCCCACACGACCCAGCAGCTACTCAAATATGCCAAGACAAAGAGCGACCTGGTGGATGTCTCGGCATTGGATGTCCATGATCTGCAAGAGGTTTGTCGTGATGCCTGTGCCTGGATGCTCAACAGAATCCATAGCCGAGGACAGGAGCTCGAGTTCATCACTGATGAGATGAACAGTATGATACGCTGTGACCCGATTATGGTGCAGTGGTTGCTGACCAACCTGATTGATAATGCCAGTGTGCATGCCGGTGGTTCTTTGGGGCGCTACCAGGGAGTGATACGGGTGCAGTTGCAACGAGAGGGTGCGACAAATGTCTGCCTGAGTGTGGAAGATGAAGGTGTCGGTATTGCCAACGAAGAGATAGCTCATGTCACAGAGCGCTTTTATCGCATCAATCGCGATGAAAAAGGTTCGGGGCTGGGGTTGTCGATTGTCAGCCAGGTCGCCCAGTCTCATTCGGCCCGACTGGCGATGGGAGCAGGCGAAACGGGTGGTTTGAGGGTGTCAGTTTACTTCCCGCTGGCGGGCTGACAGCAAGCGGCAGAGTAATGGGGTCAGCATAATTAACAGGAACATTCTGATCAGATGGATCAGTACCACATAGAGGGGATCAATGCCGGCGGCCGTTGCAATCAACGCCATCTCTCCCACACCACCTGGTACAAGTGCCAAAAACGTGTGAGACAAAGGGATTCCGGTCAGCATCGAGGTCAGCCCGGCAAACAGGCTGGCAATGATCATGGCCAACACCGTTGCCAGAGCCGCATATCTGCTGACCTTCAGTAGTTGCTTCAGGCATGTACCCTGAAAACGACAGCCTATCGAAGACCCCAATACAATAAATGTGACTATCATGATCCAACCGGGTAACTGTATCTCATGACCGCTCAGAGAGAGAAGTACACTACAGATCAAAGGTCCGAGAAACTCCGCCATAGGTAGCCGTATCTGGCGAGCCACCCACCATCCAAGAGGCACCAGCAACAGTAATGGAACAGCTGATAGCTGGCCTGAAGCCGGGTCTGGTCCCTCCAGTTCGGTCCCTGGAATGAAGTGAAAAATCATCGAGGTGATGATCACTACCATAGCAATGCGCAGGGTCTGGGCGATTGCTATCCATCTCGCATCCCCACCGAGTTGATCTCCTTGAATGACAACGGCATTCATGGTGCCGGGGAGTGAAGAGAAGATCGATGTAATTAGATCCAGCCCCGCCAGTTTCCGAAATATCAGGCTGTTCAGAACAATAGTCATAGAGACAGAGAGCACCATCAGCACCAGGCTGGGATACCACTTGAGAGACTCACTCAGCAGCGTTGGATCAAAACCGCTGCCAAGCCAGAAACCCAGTACACCAAGACACAGTCGATTGAGGCTTTTATTCACTGCTGTAGGGGTACCACACAGGGCCAGAAGAGTGATCAGCAGTAGAGGACCCAGCATCCAGGGCAGTGGCAGGTTACACCACCAGGCAACCAGACCACCAGCAGCGCCAATTAACAGCGTGTAGATCGTTTTCAATATTCGTTACTCAAGCTGCCCTGTATCCCGGCAGGATCAGGGCGTGTGCGAATCGCTAGTTCAATCGGCAGAACTCAGGCTGGGCTTTCTCTGGAACAGACCTCTGATCAGCATCATAAAGTGCTTGCCGAACAGAGAGATCAGTAACAAAAATAGAATTATCAGCGTGACTGGGCGCTCAAGAATATAGCTGATATCTCCACCACTGATCTGATAGCTGTGCAGCAGTGTTTTCTCAGCCATGGCCCCCAGTAGTATACCTATCACTGCTGCAGGTACCGAATATCCGTAGCGCCGCATCAGCCAACCTATAATAGCAAAAGCCAACACGGTGAATGGACCGACAAAGTTACCGGTCAGGCCGAATGAGCCAAACACCGCCAGTACCAATACACTGGGGATCAGATAACGCATCGGGACTTTAATGATATTGGCCAGTAATGGAATGAGCAGAATACCGAGAATCATCAGGAAGAACACCTGCGCGAAATTGGCGAAAATGATGGCATAGACGATATCAGTCTGCTCACGAATAAACTGTGGGCCACCAGTGATGTTGTGCATGGCAAATGCAGCGAGCATCACCGCCGTGGCACCTCCACCTGGTATACCCAACGCAAGCAGTGTCGCCATGGAGCCAGCCTCTGAGGTGCTGTTGGCAGATTCGGATGCGACAATCCCTTTCGGATTACCTTTGCCGAATGAATCTGGATCAGCATCACGTCTTTTGGTTTCCACATAGGAGAGTAGATTGGAAACGGAGGAGCCGACGCCAGGCACTGCTCCGACGAAGACGCCGATCAGACAACCTCTGAGCATGACCAGAGGGGACGCAAATGCCATCTTGAACCCTTTTATAATCTTACCAAGATCTACCTTGCGTGATGCGTCGCTTTCGACGATATACTGCTTATTTGCCAGTCGGAACAGTTCGGATGCAGCGAACATGCCCATCATTGCCGGTATAACAGGTATACCATCGAATAGATAGAAACTGCCCAAGGTGCCACGTGCCATGCCTATTTCATTGAATCCGATTGTGCCGATCAGGAGCCCAGCGAAACCAGCGATCAGGCCTTTGAGCATATGCTCGCCCCTTAAACTGGCAATCAGTGTCATACCCCAGAGAATGACCATGAACATCTCAGATGGACCCAGTTTAAGAACCATCAGCGAGATGGGCTGAATCAGCATGAACAGTATCAGGTAACCTACCAGGACACCGAAAACAGAAGAGGCCAACGCAATTCCGAGTGCCTGGTTGTGCAGGCCTTTGCGAGCCATGGGGTAACCGTCAAATGCCGTGGCGATAGCGGAGGATGTGCCGGGAATATTCATCAGAATAGCCGGTATACCACTGCCGAAAGAGCCACCGGTAAAGATTGCCGTCAGGAACAGCATTGCCTGCATGAAGTCCATATGCAGGGTCATGGGAAGAAAAATGGCCATCGCCATGGATATCTGAAGACCCGGCGTTGCACCGAAAATCAATCCGATGATGATACCGGGAATCACAATCAGCCAAGGCGTCAGGCTGGATGAAAGTAAAGACAGGGCATCTGCGCTGGCTGCTAAATCGATCATGGCAGGTAAATCTCTGAAAAGGGTTAATCAATCGGTAAAAACGTCATGGGCATTGGGTAGGGCAGCATGAAGGCAAAAAACAGTGCTGTCGCCAGACCAAAAGTCAGGCTGTATCCGATTACCATCCACCAGTTCGTTTCCTGTTTCATGCGCAGAAAAATTGCCACAAACAGTACCGTGCCAAGATCAAAGCCCAGCCAGGGCAGTGTCAGGACATAGGCACTGAACAGAAGGACGATGGGTAGTATCTCTTTTACGGGCTCATCATCGACTGCTTCAAACAGCGTCTTGCGCCATAGGCTGATCAGCAGCTCGGCGAGACAGAGAATCAGAACGGCTGTAGCGACCGGCAGTATCAGAAGCAGGTTGGGAACGCTGGAAGAGACCCGTATGGCATCGCTCAGATACCAGATAGTAAACCCGGCCAGCCCCAGCAACATGCCAAGATGGCCGCGATCATTTTTGGAAATATTCATGTAATCTCCCGCTGCCCGGATCATTATGATCCGGGCTGAAATGAGACGAGTTGTGATATCAATTGAGGATGTGGGCGTATTTGCGGAAGGTTTCGAAATTTTCCAGCATCAACTGATTGGATTTATCCGGGCCTATCCATAATCCGCCGATTTCGTGGCTTTTCAGTTCGTCCTGCAGTGTTTTCTGAGCCAGAGCACTTTGCATAGCTTCGCTTAGCTTGCGAAAACGCTCAGGATGACGACGCTTAAACTCAGCACTGACGGCAAACCCTCTCATGGAGCCTTGCAGAACCGGAACCTGATATCCCAGCGGTGCAATCGCTTCATTCACCGTCGGTACATCCCACTGGTCGACACGCTCTTCACTGACGATGGCAAGGGGGGTAAGAAATTCACGAATGCTTTCACTGCCCTGAGCACTGATCAGGATCAGATCGACCTGGCCACCGGCAACTGCTGTACGAGCTTCTCCACCGCTGTTATAGGTCACCAGATTGAGATTGCTTTGCGGGATTCCATACTCTTCAAGCAGTATGCGCGCCATCAAGTGACCTGCCGACCCCTGAACTACGGCTGCACGCACTTTGCCAGGTTCATTCTTGATGGTCTCGATCACCTCGGGCAGACTGTTAAAGCCGCTGTCGCTATTAACCGCAATCAGATCAAGATCAAACCATTGGAAATTCAGGTAGGAGAAGTCCTCAACCGTATAGGTGGCATTGCCTGCCAGAATTGTATTGGTGAGATAGGGAGCGAAGGTTGATGAAAACAGGTGGTAGCCCTCATCCGGGGCATTCAGGATGTAGTTGGCCGCGATCTGCGTGCCGGCTCCAGGGCGGTTGGTCACCCGCATCGGTACACCCAACTCTTTGGATAGATGACTGGCCATGATGCGTGTCATACGGTCGGCACTGCCGCCAGTACCGAAGCCTACAACAGTTTCGATGGGTCGAGCCGGATAGTTGTCCGCCTGAGCCATACTGGTTGAAATAATAACAGGAAGTGTGAGAGCTACAGCCGTAGCTTTAAGCGCTTGAGAGAAAGAAATTGCCATTTTGTAAACCTTTTTATTTATTGTCTGAGTGGCAGCCATCAACAGCATGGGAGGGGTGCTGATGGTACTCTGGCAATATATTCATCTAGTCTGGCAGAAAGCTGTCATAATTGAAAAAAGTTCATAAATCAGACTGAATACCAGTCAATCAATATCTATGGATAGGTGTGAAGGACAAATGAAGTGCATAATCCTTGATGATTATCAAAAGGTTGCATTGAAAATGGCTGACTGGTCATCGCTGGCTGAGCGCGTAGAGGTAATCAACATTTCTGAGCACATCAGCGATCATGATCAACTGGTTGAGAAAGTTCGGGATTGTCAGATACTGGTGGTGATGCGTGAGCGAACACCTTTGAGCGCCGAGTTGATTAACAGGTTACCCAGCCTGCGTTTGATCATCACGTCAGGTATGCGTAATGCATCCATTGACCTTACGGCCGCACAGGAAAGAGGAATAACTGTCTGTGGAACTCAGAGCCGATCCGAACCACCAACCGAGTTGACCTGGGCCTTAATCCTGGGCTTGGCTCGACATATTACGACAGAACATGCCGCCCTGCGTAGTAATGGGCCTTGGCAAAGCACTCTGGGTGTTAGCCTTCATGGCAAAACACTGGGTTTGCTGGGGCTGGGAAAGATAGGTGAGGCGGTTGCTCGAGTAGGGCAGGCGTTTGGCATGCAGGTGGTTGCCTGGAGTCAGAATCTGACGCAGGAGCGGACCAATGCGGTGGGGGTGTCGCTGGCTGCATCAAAAGAGGATCTGCTGAGTCGCAGTGATGTGGTTTCGATACATCTGGTGTTGAGTGAACGGACGTGTGGTCTTGTAGGAGCTAAAGAGTTAGGTCTGATGAAGCCAAGTGCTTTTCTGGTCAACACATCACGCGCTGCGATCATTGATCAGGCGGCGTTGATTCATGCACTTGAGCAGGGCCTTATTGCGGGTGCTGGTCTGGATGTGTTTGAGCAGGAGCCACTGCCTGGCGATGATCCGATGCGCTCATTACCCAATTTGCTGGCCACACCGCATCTAGGTTATGTGGCAGATGCCAATTACCAGTATTACTTCAGTCAGGCGGTGGAGGATATTCACGCTTTTCTGGCTGGAGAACCGATCAGGGAGCTATCGGTGTCGTGAAAAACTTGAAACACAAATTGTCGGCGTTCTACAAATGGCCATTATGGCTTCTGCAGCTGTGTAGCTGGGGAAAAAGCTTTAAAAACAACCCTATCATCGGTAGCTACCTGTTAAACCGATGCGGTTTGCATGTGCTGAGGGTTGTGCTTTCTCAGACTCTGTTTCGATTCAGGTTATGGTTATTGTCACCACTGGTCAGTCCAGAGGATCGTCGCCAGTTTATACGTAATGGATTTCTACTCAAGCATGATTTTTTACCAGCAGAAGAGTTTGAGAAACTGCGCAGTGAGATGGAAGATTTTGAGGGTCCCATACGTGAGTTTGTTGAAGGCACAACGCTGACCCAGCGCGCCTTCATGACGCAGGATAAGCGGGAGCTTAGTCCACAACTCAAGGCATTTACCGAGAAGCCTGAGCTGGATAGGCTGGTTCGATGGTGCTCATCCAAAAATCGGCCACCACTTTTCTATATAGAAAACCTGTGCAACCATGCCAACGTCAGCCCAAGGCCTGATCCTCAACGTGATCTCCATGCAGATACATTCCACCCATGTGTCAAAGGGTGGTTGTTTATTGATGCCGTGGATGATCAGAATGGCCCTCACGTTTATGTTCCGCAGTCTCATCGACTGAGCTGGAAAAGGTTGCGCTGGGAATATCGTCAAAGTCTTGAGGCTTCAAAAGTGGGGGCGCAGCGGCAGAAGGGAAGGTACTGGGATGGCTCCTTTCGAGTGACTGAGCAGGAGCTGTCGGAAATGGATTTGAAGGCGGTCAGCTTTAAAGTGCCGGCTAATACGTTATTGATCGGTAATGTTTACGGCTTTCATTGCAGAGGTGAGGCCAGAAGCCCAAGTCATCGAATGACGATCTGGATGCAGGCCAGAGATAACCCTTTCAACCCTCTGTTTACGCCGTTTCCGAGAGCAACGGCTCGTGTGTTCGAAAAGGTATGGAGTCGTGTGCTTGAACGCCAGGACCGGCCTAAAATCGAGGCAGGAACTCTGAGAAGTTTTGTGGGGAAATTTGATCGAACGCATCAGGTGGCGAGAGTTGAGCGGGAAACCTCAGTGACGGAAGCCAACTGATCCGAACAATGACCGGGATACAGTTGCTGTATCCCAGTCTGTTTTTTAGCTGTCAGCACTGCAGCTCAGGCAGGTCCTTGAACAGTTCCAGTGCTTCAGGGTTGGCCAGTGCATCCTTGTTTTTGACCGCTTCACCCAACACGACCTTACGCACGGCCAGCTCGACGATCTTGCCACTGATCGTGCGCGGAATATCGCTGACCTGAATCACCTTAGCTGGTACATGACGCGGTGTGGTGCTGGCGCGGATGGTGTCCTTGATCTTCTTGGTCAGCGCATCATCCAGAGTAAAACCCTCTTTCAGACGGACAAAGAGTACGACACGGACATCGTTATCCCAGGGCTGGCCGATACAGAGACTTTCCAGCACTTCATCCACTTTTTCCACCTGGCGATAGATCTCGGCGGTGCCGATACGCACGCCACCCGGGTTCAGAACTGCATCGGAGCGGCCATGGATGATCACACCATCATGATGGGTGATCTCGCCATAGTCACCGTGAGCCCAGATGTTGTCATACAGGTCGAAATAGGCGCTGCGGAATTTGCTTTCATCCTCATCATCCCAGAAGCCGATCGGCATGCAGGGGAAGGGTTTAACACAGACCAGCTCACCTTTCTCACCCTGAACGGCCTGGCCGTTATCATCAAAGATCTCGACCGCCATCCCCAGGCCGCGGCATTGCAGCTCGCCGGCCCAGACCGGACGAATCGGGCAGCCCAGCGCAAAGCAGGAGACGATGTCGGTTCCACCAGAAATAGAGGAGAGCTGCAGATCTGCCTTGATATCACGATAAACATAATCAAAGCTTTCATGCGCCAATGGCGAGCCGGTGGAGAGCACTGCTTTCAGGCGACTGAGTTCATACTTCTCTCTAGGAATAACTTCGGCTTTTTCAAGCGCCGCAATATATTTGGCGCTGGTGCCGAATACGCTGATCCCTTCCTGCTCAGCAATATCCCACAGTACGGTCGGGCGGGGTGCAAAAGGTGAGCCGTCAAACAGCACAACTTTGCAGCCGACAGCCAGACCACTGACCAGCCAGTTCCACATCATCCAGCCACAGGTGGTGTAGTAGAAGAGAGTGTCGTCGCGATCCAGATCTGTGTGCAGCATATGCTCTTTCAAATGCTGAATCAGTGTGCCGCCGACACTGTGTACAATACATTTGGGTACACCGGTGGTGCCGGAGGAGTACATCACATAGAGTGGGTCATCAAAGGCAACCTGCTCGAAAGTGATCTCGGTGGCCTCGGTATCGACAAAGTCCTGCAGCAGCACGGCGTTTTTCAGCGGGCTGATATCCGGATTTTCATCCATGTAGGGCACAACGATGATCTTCTCAACTGAGTGCAGCAGATCGGCGATTTCACTGACGCGCTCGATGCTGCTGAGGACCTTGCCGTTGTAGCGATAGCCATCGGCAGTGAACATCACCTTGGGTTTGACCTGGCCAAAACGATCAATTACGCCGTTGATGCCAAAGTCAGGCGAGCAGGAGCTCCATACCGCACCAATAGAGGTGGTGGCCAGCATGGCAATGACCGTGTCGGCGATATTGGGCATAAACCCTGAGACGCGATCACCTTTGGTGATGCCCTGTTTGCGCAGGGCGCTGGCCAGTTGGGCAACACGGGAGTAGAGCTGGGCATAGCTGAGCTCTACTCGATAGTCGGTTTCTCCGCGAAATACCAGTGCGGGGCGATCATCACGATAGTGCAGCAGGTTCTCGGCAAAATTCAGGCGTGCCTGCGGGAACCAGGTGGCACCAGGCATTTTATCGCCATCCAGCAGTACCTGATCACCTTTATTGCTGGCGATGATGCCGGAGTAATCCCAGAAACTGTTCCAGAAGGTTTCGTGTTGATCGACACTCCAGCGGTAGAGATCGTCATAGTGACCCATTTTCAGATTGTGCTGCTGATTCATGGCCTGCATGAAATGGTACATCCGGGTTGATTGGATGCGCTCTGAGCTGGGTGTCCAGAGTGGTGTTGACATTGACCTCTCCTATTATTGTTGGGTCATGCCCTCTGTTTATCCGCAGAAACACTTTGCCTCTGGCAATGCGGAATACAGCAGGGTGAACGACTTTATGAAATTAGCGAAGAAAGTTTTTGCTGATATGTCTGAAGCTGTCAGTTGCAGCCTTCTGCATCCATTCAAAGGCAACCATCTCGCGGCTGACTACTTCAACGCCGTTTTGGCGGAAGCGATCGAGTGCCAGATCTTTGTCCCGGGGATTGCGTGATGATACGCAGTCTGCAACGACAAACACCTCATGATTTTGTTGTTTGAGTTCCAACGCTGTCTGCAGAACGCAAACGTGTGCTTCCATACCGATGATGATGACTTGAGAATAGGGCTGGATCATTGCACGACATTGAGATTCAGCGGCGCAGGAGAAGTAGACCTTTTCCATAACGGTTTCTGTGGGCAGAATCGCCTTCAATGAATCGATGGTGTGGCCAAGGCCCTGAGGATATTGTTCGGATGTCAGGATAGGGATTTTCAGCTCGCTTGCCACTTCTATGAGCCAGCGGCAATTGGTGATCATCTGTTCGCTTTCATGAATAGCAGGAACAAGTTTCCCTTGAATATCAACAACTAAGAGGCAAGATGTGTCGGGCTTGATTAACATAAAAGTATCCTGATTATTTTTTTTGTCATCTACTTTAGCAGCGATAATAGCATTGCTGCACTGCAAAATGAAACGGCTTTTTTGTGAGCATGCCGCACCAGAATGATACATCTGGGATCGAGTGCTATCGATGCATCTTCTGGCACAGGTCTTTTCATCAGGCGTATATAATACAGTTTTTAGTAGAAAATAATCATTTTGTGTATCGCAAAGCTTGAATGTATGCTGTACCCGAGAGTTTGCCATGAGCAGGCTATATTGAACCATTATCAGGATGTTGTATCGTCATTCAGCCGCTTATGACGGCTTTGCGATGCGCCCAGGAGTCATTTATGAAAGTCTATGCTATTGATGGTATCACGCCAGTGGTTCACCCGACTGCGTTTGTGCATCCGACAGCCGTGCTGATCGGTGATGTGATTATCGGTCCGCGTTGTTATGTCGGTCCTGCGGCATGTCTGCGAGGTGATTTCGGTCGCCTGGTGCTGGAGGAGGGAGCCAATATTCAGGACACTTGCGTCATGCATGGCTTCCCGGGTACAGATACGATTGTCGAGCAGGATGGCCATATCGGACATGGCGCCGTTTTGCATGGCTGTGTGATCAAACGCAATGCACTGGTTGGCATGAATGCGGTCGTGATGGATGGTGCAGTCGTGGGTGAGTCAGCAATGGTGGCTGCCATGGCTTTTGTTAAAGCCAAATTTGTCGTGCCGGACAGAACACTGGTAGCAGGCTCTCCGGCGCGGATTATCCGCGAGCTGTCGGATCAGGAGATCGGCTGGAAGGAGCTGGGCACGAAGCAGTATCAGGATCTGGCGATTCGCAGCCTGAATACCATGCAGGAAGTTGAGGCGCTGACTGAGGTGGAAGCAGATCGCAAGCGAATGAGTTTCGATGATGATGTGCTGCCGCTGTATCAGCTCAAAGAGAAAGAGGGCAGCTGACAGCAAATCAGGAGCCGATCAGTGATCTGGCTCCTGATTTGAGAGGATACAGGGAGGCTTAATCGCCTGAGCTGGCAAAATGCGGCCAGTATTTCTGTACCACAGGCCCGGTACTGTCGAATGTGTGGCAACTGTTCAGCAGTGGTGGCGGTTCGGCGCCGGCATCCCAATTGCCCTTGTCTCTGCCCTGGCGCGCCTGATGCGTTGCCTGATAAGCCGTGGTGGCCAGTGGCCCAAGCAGCTCCACCAGATGAGTGCAGCCCTGTACACCACCGAAAAGGCTACGGGTTTTTTTGGTGAATCCAGACTCGATCTTGAGGCCAATTAACTGACGATAAGCATCGGCAATTGAAGGGCATAGATCAAACGGCGTGAAGTCCATGCTGGCTTCGGCGTCGAGAATATTCAGGTCAAGATCCACTGTGATACGCAGCGCCATTCCATGCAGCGGCTCACCAACGGGAATATAACCATCATTGCGCTCGATACAGCGCATTCTGAAGGTCTTGGTATCGGTGAGGTGGCCTTCAATGTCCCACAGGCCGTCATCACGCAGATAACCCTGGCAGATCACTTCGCGAGTATGTTGCAGGCTTCTTGATGTTGGTTCTGAAAGTGGCATAAGGGTCCAGACGGAAAAAGGGTTACGGACTCCAGTAATGAATGCAGAGCCATTGCGGTGTGGTTGCTTCAGTACTGATTTATTTTGTTGCCGCGATCAACTGATCAAGCCGACGAAACTTTACTCTCGGTTTGCCTGCAGTGGCACGAGCGATTTCCGCCGCATCAATTTTCTGCCAGTCGGCATAACTCAGCGAGCGGATACCACGCTGTTGAAGCAGAGCAGAGACAGCATTAAAGCCTTCTGCAGGTGCAGTGACAGGGTGGTGTTGCAGGTCGGACATTATTGTTTTAGCGACCGTCATGGCATCGACGCGGTTGCTGGGGATCACACCCTGAGGGCCATGCTTGCTCCAGCCCAGAGTATAAACGCCCGCTTCAACCCGACCATCGAGGTTGGATATGATACCGCGTTTTTCATCAAAGGGCATGTCTTGAATCGTAACTGAGCGATACCCGATAGCGGTGATAAGTGTATCTATCTCGAGCAGCGTCGAGTCACTTACCGTCTTACCCGACTGATCACAGCTGGTTTGAAGTGTGCTTTGCAGCTCAACTGCGGCTAGCTGACCCTGAACCGCACTCAATCTGATGGGAGTGTGATGAAACAGCAGGTGCAGATTGATCGGCTTATCGCTTACCTCTCTGGATGCAAACTCATGCAGCAAGTCCAGGTTTTTTTGCAGGCGAATTTTGTCCTTCGGATCTGTTTCTTCAGGTACTTCAGCGGGTAGCTGTGCCTTGTCTACTACAACAGCGCACTCTTCCAGTTCACCTAGTTCTTTCAGCTCCATTGGAGTAAAGCTTGCCTGAAGTGGTCCACGGCGGCCGATCAGGTAGATCTCTTCTATACCGGCCTCGCGAATAGTCTGTTCTGCAACAGGATCGATATCTGAGCTGGCCATTTCGGCAGGGGATTTGGCTAATACGCGGGCAATATCCAGCGCAACATTACCATTGCCAATGATGGCAACTCTGCGACCCAGTCGCGGTTTCAGCTGTTCCTGATCGGGGTGGGCGTTGTACCAGCAGGCAAAAGCGCCTGATCCATAAATACCAGAAGCAAGTGAATCGCCAGGAATATCGAGTTTACGATCCCGCAGGGCACCGGTTGCGACTATCACCAGGTGATAGTGTTGTTTCAGCTCTTCGTAGCTCAGATCCTGGCCTATCTGCACATGCCCGATAAAGCGGACATTGGGAAGCTGCAGTGTACGATCCAGTTGGCGAACGATCTGTTTTGTCACTTGGTGATCCGGTGCAACTCCTGCCCGAACCAGGCCGAAAGGGGTTGGCAGACGCTCAAACATATCGATCTGCACAGAGGGAAGCTTTTTAGCCAGTATGTCGGCGATAAAGCAGCCAGACGGTCCGCTACCGATTACAGCGATCTGCACAACCGGCTGGTCGGATGGCTCAGTCATTTACAGCCCACCGAAGCGTTTGTAAAAGCGTGGTGCCGGTTCCGGCAATGGGCCGTCTGCTGTTTCCTGGGATTCGCTCAGATATTGATCAGCCTGCTTGTGAATCAGTCGATAGATGTTACGACACAAAATCCGAGCTGAGGTGCCGGTCCAGTCTGCCGGGAGCAGTTTCTCCGGCAGCAGTGGATCGCGCAGTAGAATTCGACGGTAATAGTGAATCATCAGCGTGCGTAACTGGAAGCACTGCTCTGGGCTGAGATCATCGGCTTGCTCAACAGCGCGCAGAATAGGGCGGAAGTAGTTGAGGAAGGTTTGATAATCCTCTGACAGCTGCTGCAGATTCCAGCACTCATGTACCAGTTGCTTCATTGTGGTCGATGTATGGCTGCCGACCATTTGTGACTTCATATGTATCACTTCACCGGTGACACACAGATCCTGCAAGGTGTTGTTCAGCTCCTGAGTATCGGCCATGGGGTGACCCATCAGGCCGGGTGCAATATTACCAAACCCCTGCCACTCCAGTTCCTTCTTCACTACTTTGCGTAACTCATTGTCGAGTTGGGTCGTGATCACCAGATCCCACTGACCATCCCACTCGGGGTGCAGTGCCGCGTAGATACGACGAAAGGCGCTTTCAAAGCGTTTGCGACCACTGTCGGTAAGGCTGTAATAGCTGCGTCTACCAACCTGTGATGATGTGAGCCAGCCCTCACGAGTCAGCCGGAAGATGGAGGTTCGCACCAGGCGCTGATTCAATCCGAGAGGTTCCAGCAGCTTGATCAGACTGCCCATCCAGACAGTGCCGCCACGAGGGGCAATGGAGTCGCCATAGATGGTGATGATAAGTGACCCGCCACGAATCGGACGCTGATCCTGAAAGGTTTGGATGAGTTCGTCAATACAACGTAGTTTTGTCATGAGAATGATAGGGCAACTGCTACTGATGAAAGGAATGTCTGAAGTGTAAGTTGAATTGGCGAGGTCTTCAATATGAGTAATTTCCCCATATTTCTGTATCAGATTGAATACGGTTTCTGAACTGGGGGTATATAGACTCTTTCTCAACGAGAAATAATGTTTAATACATTGAAATTAATAAGTAAATTTATATTTTCCATTTTTGACATTGGTTTCGTATGTAACTATTATCGATCAACTCCTTTCAAGAACTGATTCAAAATAACAAACAGGAAATGTCCATGATCGAAATCAAACAGATACATCACGTTGCTTATCGCTGTCATGATGCCAAAGAAACGGTTGAGTGGTACAAGGATAAGCTCAACATGGACTTTCTGGTGGCTATAGCCGAGGATAAAGTCCCCTCAACCAAAGAGCCAGATCCCTATATGCATCTGTTTCTTGATGCCGGGCAGGGCAATATTCTGGCGTTCTTTGAGATCACCAACCAGCCAACCATGAGCAAGGATCCGAATACGCCTGCATGGGTTCAGCATATTGCCTTCGAAGTGGCAGATGAGCAGGCCCTGATGGATGCCAAGGAAGAGCTGGAAGGCAAAGGCGTTGATGTTCTCGGTCCAACCGATCATGGCATTATCAAATCTATCTACTTCTTTGATCCTAATGGCCATAGACTTGAGTTGACCTGCCGTCTGGGTACAGCAGAGCAGATGCGGCAACTGAAAGAGGTTGCGCCGGTGATGCTGGAGGAATGGTCGAAAACCCCGCCGTGTCAGAGTAGTTGTCCGGTCTTCTTTTCACAATAGTTAGTGTCAGACGGCGGGTGGTTAGCAGGTTCAAATGGCTGTTTATTCACCAGTAAGAAAAGAAGCAATATTAAAGAAGTTATTACCGCCGTTAAATCGCTCCGTGGCGCAGTTGGCTACAGAGGAAGGCATTTCTGAGCAGACGCTGTACAATTGGCGCAATCAGTTAAAAGCTCAAGGATATGCCGTGCCGGTCAGTGGACAAAAGCCTGATGATTGGTCAGGAGAAGCAAAGTTGGCGGTGGTGATTGAAACTGCCCCGTTATCAGAAACCGAGTTAAGCCAGTATTGCCGAGAAAAAGGCTTGTTGGTTGAGCAGGTTAAAGAGTGGCGCAGCGCCTGTGTGATGGGCAATGTGAGCGAGGTTCAGCACAAGGCTGCTGAGAAAAAGCAGGCCAGAGAAGATAAAAAGCGGATTAAGCAGTTAGAGCGCGAGCTAAACCGTAAAGAGAAAGCTCTGGCGGAGGCGGCAGCGTTGCTGGTCCTGCGAAAAAAGCTCAGAGCGTACTACGGCGAGGAGGACGAGGACAGTTAACGACGGTGAGCGAGCGCAACTTAAACCTAAGCTGGTTTGATGAAGCCGTGTTAGCGGGAGCCAGGCGCGATAAGGCCGCTCAGGAGCTTGAGATACCATTGCGCTCACTTCGCCGTTGGCGCGATGAGCAAGGCGCTGTGCTCGAAGATAAGCGGCCCACGGCAATAAGACCAGAGCCGAAGAACAAGCTTAATGAAGCCGAGCGCGAGCAGATATTAGCAACGTGTAATCGCGACGAATACGCCAGCTTGCCGCCATCACAAATTGTGCCACGGCTGGCAGATGATGGTGTCTACTTGGCCTCGGAATCGACGATGTACAGGGTGCTTAAAGCGGCAAATCAGCAACACCACCGAGGCAAAAGCAAAGCACCGGTGAGCCGAGCTAAGCCTACCAGTTACAGTGCTTCAGCACCAAACCAGGTGTGGTGTTGGGACATCAGCTATATGCCGTCTGGTATTCGAGGGCTGTACTGGTATTTATACGCGATCATCGATATTTACAGCCGAAAACTGGTCGCGTGGGAAGTGCACGAAAAAGAATGCAGCCAGTTGGCCAGTGAGCTGGTACAGCGCGCGTTACTGCGTGAGCAATGCTTGTTTAAGCCACTGGTGTTGCACTCGGATAACGGTAGCCCGATGAAAGGCAGCACGCTCAGGGTAAAATTGCAGGAGCTGGGTGTAACGTCCTCGTACAGCAGGCCCAGAGTGAGCAATGATAACCCGTATGTGGAATCGTTGTTCAAAACGGTGAAGTACTGCCCACAGTGGCCATCAGGCGGCTTTGCTACCTTAGAAAGCGCCAGAGTATGGATGATGGGTTTTACGACGTTCTATAACCATGAGCACCGCCATAGCGGTATACGGTTCGTGACACCGGTGCAGCGCCACAAGCAGCAAGACGAGGCACTTCTGGCAAAACGGAAGTCGGTGTATGAACAAGCGAAATCAGAGTATCCAGAGCGATGGTCTGGCAGAGCAACAAGAAACTGGACGCCTATAGGCTCAGTAAGTCTGAACCCAGATCGGGAAATCGTACCGGTTCAGGCAGCAGCGTAAAACGAGAAAATCGGACAACTACCTTGAAAAACTCCGAAACCAAGACAGTACCGAAGCATGCAGCCTGGCTGCATGAGAAAGAGTTTTCAAACTCCTGATGAAAACAGTTGGAATGTGATATCAATCAAACCGAGTTTGTATTTCCAATTTATTGATGAGTGTGTCGTAAAAATCTTTAGCGATGCCAGACAGAGGGCTCAAATTAGACGTTAGCACCTCCAACGGCTCTACAATGCTGGGCGAAAAAGGTCTCAGGACAACATTGGGTAGTTGGAAGACTTTATTAAAGTAACGAAAGTTCAGGATATCGACCAATGTGGTACCCATGCCTAAGTTGACAAAAGACAAGCCATGGATCGTCGTATGTACTTCTATGGTTCGATTGAATGTCAGCCCTCTGTCAGAATAAACACCCTTCAATGTTTTTGTTGTTGCGTTCTCTGAATCGAGCGTGATCCAGTTTAGATCCATTAAATCCTGAGGTTGGATGATTTCCAGCTGTGCGGCGGGGTGATCTTTTGGCACGGCGCAATAACAGGGTAAATCAAATGCAACGGAGTCATGTTTTGATGAGCTCTGAGCTTTATCAACTAACCCGATCTGGTACTGCCCTGAGGCAATGCCTTGTCGGATAGCCGAACACCCGGACAGGTGTAAGCTGACATCGACACCAGGGTTTGTGTTCATATACTCGGCGATCAGCTCGGGTAAAAATTGGTACGATGGTCCAAAAATCGTACAAATACGCAGCCTTCCTGTTTTGCTATTCTTTGCCCCCTTTATGCTATCCTGCAGATGATTTACACCTTGCAACAAGCCATATACCTCTTCGTGTAGGTACAGGGCTTCGTCGGTTGGTATAAGCTTTCCGTTATTACGTACAAACAGTTTGTAACCTATTTCATCCTCAAAATTTGCAAGCATCTTGCTCACCGCTGGCTGGCTGACATAGCTACGTTCTGCTGCGCGAGTGATGCTTCCCGTGACGAATACTTCGTGAAATACACGTAATTTATTGATGTTCATAGGCATAACCTAAAGTTATTAGACTATTTAAAATATTCAGTGTGATTATAGATGATCTTCCCATAAGATCCTAACTGTTAGCTGTTCAGCCTGCATCGGAGCACATTGAAAAGAGCTACTAGCCGATGCGGCGGTTGGAGTCATAACCTACTCCAGTGTGTCGACAAGTCGAGGGGGCTCAGTACGGATTAGTTGCGAACAGGTACCAGGAAGCTGATTGCAGCAGTGGTTGAGGCCGAATATCAATTTTTTGAGCGGTACTCTTAACAGCAAATGAGCATCGTTAAAATAAAAATAATCAACTGAATATAAAAGGAATGAACAATGAATAAGTTCTCTGTGGCGCTAGCAGTTGCTACCACATTTTTGGCGGCAAATAGCTATGCAAATGACAGCACATCAACCCTGAATGCAGTGAAAGAGCGCGGTTATGTAAATTGTGTTATTGGTAACTCTTTTCCAGGCTTTTACAGCTTAGATAAAGAGGGTGAATGGCAGGGAATGGACATTGATATTTGCCGTGGTGTAGCTGCTGCCGTGTTTGGCGATGCCTCAAAGGTGACTTTTTTGCCAGTACAGTGGGCGCAAAGTTTCACCTCTATCAAAAGTGGTGCAGGTGACATCTTATCAAAAGGCATGACGTGGACGCTTTCCCGCGATGCTGGTCAAGGTCTGGATTTCTTGGACACCTATTTCTACGACGGTCAAGGTTTCATGGTTCGTAAAGATCTTGGGGTGACATCCGTTAAGGAGTTACAAGGTGCGACCGTCTGTGTATTGACTGGAACATCGAGCGAATTGAATATTGCTGACTATAGCCGTGCGAATAATTTAAATATAAAGACTGTGGTGTTTGATGATTCCTCTGTTCGTAATACGGCCTTTTTTAATAATAATTGTGATGCCTTAACAAACGATAAATCTGGTTTGGCTGCTCAGCGTTCTGCTGCACCAAATCCGAGTGACTATATTATTCTGCCTGAGACGATTTCCAAAGAAGCTTTGTCATTTATGGTGAAACAGAACGATAGCGAATGGGCCAATGTTGTTAAATGGACGTTTGCTGCCATGGTTGCGGCTGAAGAGTTTGGTGTGACGTCTGAAAACGTAGAAAAAATGCGTGAAGAAAGCGAAAGCCCAGTGATTAGACGTTTGCTGGGTGTAGAAGGCGATCTTAATAAGGGCTTAGGCCTGACGGAGGACTGGGCTTATCAAGTCATTAAAAATGTTGGTAACTACGGTGAAATATATGAGCGCAACGTAGGACCAAACAGTGTGTTGGGTCTTGAACGTGATAATACGCTGAATGCGTTATGGATCAATGGTGGCATGATGTACGCTAAATCTTTCCGATAATAGCATTAAGGCAATAGATAGGTTTTGGCCTATCTATTGCAATCTCGTTTTTCTCCTTCGTGTGGTGCATAGATATGACCCAGCCTTCTGTAACGAAACAGCCTGAAAGCGCATCAAGGGGAACCGGATCATCAAGATTCTTGGCTAGAAATGGTGCTAGTTTTTTGAACACTTATTCGAGTAGATCGGTTGTTTTTCAGGCAATTGCTTTAGTGAGTGTGTTGTTTTGTTTATGGTTTTTGTTTTCCAATGCTAGTGAAAATTTAAATAGACTAGGGATGACGTTTGGCTTTGATTTTCTGCAAGTTACAGCAGGATTTAATATCAGTTGGAGCCTGATTCCGTATGATCCAAGTATGAGTTATTGGCGAGTATTTTTAGTTGGCATAGTCAACACGCTTGTGCTTTCCTTTAGTGTCATTATCTTTGGTACGTTGATTGGTACTGTGGTTGGAATATTACGATTGTCCAGTAATCCATTGGCGTCTCAATTAGCACGCTGGTATGTGGAAGTTGTACGTAATGTCCCGTTGTTAATTCAAATTATTTTTTGGTTTACGGTGGTATTTTCGACATTGCCAGCACCGCGTCAAAGCTACCATTTAAAGGATTGGGTATTTCTTAACAATCGAGGGCTTTATGTCACTACTATTGAAAGCACCTTGTCTTGGGGATTAATAATTGCACTCATTGGTGTTTTGATAGCGATAGCTTATGGCCTCATTTATGCGTATAAATCCTTTGTGAAATCCGCTGGATCGAGCCCCAGTGCTTTCTATATTGGCATAATCGTGTGGTGTGTGACTGCGGTTGGGGTCGCCTGGTTTTTTGCAAAATCCATGACCTTGTCCATTCCCGTATTGCAAGGGTTTAACTACACTGGCGGGATGTTTCTTCCTGCATCTTTTGGTGCGGCGTTTGTGGCGATGACAGTATATCGATCTGCAGCAATAGCAGAAACTGTTCGTGCTGGTATGCAGTCCATTGATAGAGGCCAGCACGAAGCTGCATTTACGATTGGTTTTTCTCGGCTTCAGTCTCTACGTTTGATCCTTATCCCCCAAGCAGTTCGTTCGATTATTCCACCAATGACAAACTCTTGGTTGACCAGTGTGAAGGACTCTTCGCTTGCAGTCGCCATAGGTTTTCCTGAACTGGTTTCTGTGTTTATGCAAACGTCGATGAATCAGACTGGTCGTGCCATAGAAATTATTTTCATGGTGATGGGGTTCTATATTTTCATCAGTTTGTTGATCTCATATTTGCTCAATAAGTACAACGATCATGTACAGTATAAGGTGAGTTAGATGGACGATCATAGTATGAAAAATGACTCCGCGTTGAAGAAATTTGTGCCATCGCCATCACGTCCTCCTCTCAAGAGTAATAGAGGCTTTATCGTAACGGTACGAGATCGTTGTTTTAATAGTGTAGGCAATAGCTTGCTGACCTTGTGTGTCTCGGTTGTGCTGTTTTATTTGCTGAAACATATTTTGGATTGGGCGGTCTTTAACGCGGTTTTTATTGCAGACAATCGTCGTCAATGTATGGATCTGAGTGCAGAGGGTGCTTGCTGGGCTGGTGTGATAAGCTGGTTTAATAGCTTGATTTATGGTCGGTTTCCCATTGAAGAGCAGTGGAGAGTCAATCTTGGCGTCATGCTTGGGGTGGTGTGGTTACTGCCGTTGAAGTCTAAGCGTTTGCCCTTGCGGAATTTTATTTTGCTGTCCTGGATTGGTTTATATCCCTTTGTCGGTGCTTACCTCTTCCTGGGAGGACGCTTTGGTTCAGAGTTAGGGATCATTCATGGCGTAATGACTTGCTTGGCTCTGTCATTCCTGCTGATGATATATGGTAACTGGCTACTTTCTGTATTGGGGCGTAAAGGACTGGATGAACTGTTTGCTCCTCTACTATCCCACTGGTTTCAGCGTCGTGTTCACCTGTTAAGTTTTATTATGTCTTGGTTGATAATGGCAGTATTGGTGTCTTTTTTCGTCAGCCAAGTGGCTCTTCAGCCTGTGGCAATAGAGCGTTGGGGTGGGCTGTTTTTAACCTTCATCATTGCAGGTTTTGCTATTACCATGGCCATTCCTGTCGGTGTGGTGCTGGCTCTTGGACGACGTTCTAAGTTGCCAGTAATTCATTGGATTTCCATGACGGTGATTGAACTGGTTCGTTCTGTTCCCTTGATTACTGTATTGTTTATGGCGGTGACATTACTACCTATATTTTTACCTGCCAATGTTGAATTCAATAAACTAGCCCAAGTATTAGTGGCTGTATGTATTTTTGCTGGCGCCTATATGGCAGAAAACATTCGCGGTGGATTGCAGGCAATGCCAAAAGGTCAATACGAAGCCGCAAAAACGCTTGGCTTGGGCTACTGGAAAACCATGATTCTGATTATTTTGCCTCAAGCCTTGAAAATGATGATTCCAAATATCATGACGTCATTTATAAGTCTGCTTAAAGATACAACATTGGTTTCGATTGTTGGCTTGTTTGACATTATGCTGATGGCTCGAAATATTGCGAACGATAAAGATTGGATCGGCCTACATACAGAGCCACTGGTGATGATTTCAGTGCTTTTTTTCGTCCTATGCTACGGTATGTCACAGTACAGTTTAAATCTTGAGAAAAAATTAAAGGTGGATCGATAATGACGATTTCTTCAGGAGAATCAGCTGAAAAAAACGTGACGAATACGGCCATTAAAATAGAAAAATTAAACAAATGGTATGGTGATCATCATGTCCTTAAAAATATTTCTTTAGATATCCGCGAAGGTGAAATCATGGTGGTTTGTGGCCCATCAGGGTCAGGTAAATCTACGCTCATACGTTCTTTGAATCATCTGGAAGAATATCAGGAGGGTGTGGTATCGATTTTTGGTCAGCAACTTGCACGAGATCGTCAGAGCCAGAAAATTATTCATCAAACGATGGGGATGGTGTTTCAGAGCTTTAATTTATTTCCTCATCTTAATGTTCTGCAAAACTGCACCTTGAGCTTAACCTGGTTGCGCAAGATGTCAGAAAAGGATGCTAATAAAATGGCAATGCGTTTGCTTGATCGTGTAGGCATCGCTAATTTGGCAGAGCGTTATCCAGGTCAGTTATCTGGTGGGCAACAACAGCGTGTTGCGATTTCCAGATCTCTTGCCATGGAGCCGAAAATCATGCTCTTTGATGAACCGACTTCCGCATTAGATCCAGAAATGGTGAAGGAAGTATTAGATGTGATGATCGACTTGGCAAAAACTGGCATGACGATGGTTTGTGTGACCCATGAGATGCAGTTTGCACGACAAGTTGCGGATCGAGTGGTCTTTATGGCAGAAGGCGAAATCGTCGAAGTGGGCCCGCCAGAGCAAGTGCTCCTGAATCCTCAATGGGATCGTACTAAAGAGTTTCTACAACACGTGTTCTAGTGTCAGCACAGCGCACTTACTTTTTATTTTTCATGGAATGCAATCGATATGTTGGCAAAAAATATATCAACTTATACCAACATGCCTTATTGGTTGGCGGATACGTCGTTGACGGACACCATCCATTCTAATGCGCGTTTCGAGATCCCTCAAAAAGCCGATGCAGTCATTGTTGGTGGCGGATTTACGGGTATCTCTGCCGCCATTACGTTAGCACGAGCTGGCTTGAAAGTGGTTTTGCTTGAGGGTGGGCGTTTAGGAGAAGGAGCCAGCTGTCGTAATGGTGGATTACTTGGTCCAAGCTTCAGTAAGCTGGGAGTGAATGGTTTGGAACGTCAGTATGGTCGTGACAAGGTTCATTCCACCATAAGAGAGAGTTTGCTTGCATTCAACTGGTTGGTGGACTTTATCAAAGAGGAACAGATCGATTGTGATTTGTCTTTATGTGGCCGCTTTCGTGGTGCCAGCCATCCTGGCCATTACGCGGGACTGATCGAGCAGGCTGAAGAGCTGGCCAAGGTGGTGGATTTTCCGGCGGTTGCTGTCAGCCGTCAGGATCAGTTTCAAGAAGTAGGTTCCAATGCTTATTACGGTGGCGTTGTTTATCCTACGGATGGCACTCTGCAGCCAGCAAAACTCCATCGCGGACTTTGTAAAATCGCTCAGCAAGCCGGGGTGTTATTGTTGGAGCACACAAAGGTTCGTGGCGTAGCCAAGCAAGGCAGTACTTATAAAGTTCAGTATGATGGTGGTGTGATCGATACAGATCAAGTGATTATCGCCACAAATGGTTACACTGGCGGCGAGTTTGGCAAATTTAAGCGTCGTATCATTCCGATTCGCTCTGCCATGGTGGCGACGGAGGAGCTTCCAGAATCTGTGATTCGTTCAGTAAGTCCAAAATTACGAGCGCATGGTGGAACAGAGCGATTGGTGGCTTATTATCGACCTTCGCCAGACGGTAAACGCATTCTATTTGGCGGTCGGGCGTTTGGGCAAGGTGATCAACCGCAACTGTATTCGAAATACTTACAGGATTTCATGATTCGTACCTTTCCCCAGTTGGAAGAAACGAAAATCGATTATGCCTGGTCAGGCTTTGTTGCTTATACCTTCGATCATGTACCACACATTGGTAAAATGGATGACATGTATTACGCCATGGGATATTGCGGATCTGGTGTAGGGCGAGCCAACTACTTCGGGCGAAAAATTGCCCAGCAAGTACTGAACCTTGTTGAAGGTCATACGTCATTTGATGAGTTTCCTTTCAAATCACGTCCTCTATACACAGGTACGCCTTGGTTTCTTCCAGCTATCATGAAATGGCACGATTTTGCTGACCGACGCGGTTGGTAGCTGTGGTGCTAAAATTGACTCAAGAACTCAGAGCCTCAGTGAATCGCTGGGATCTGAACCCTTGCTGTGTGAAGCGCTTATCAGCTTCCATCTTCAGGTCGGCACAAGGCCTTCAAGGTCAGTTGATAGTGTATATCGAGAAGCTATCTGAGCTGTTGGTGCCGAGCATCATTATTACAGAGATATCCACACCACCGCCGCCGGTCTCCCGAGTTCGACAGTTATCCACTGAATAACCCCTGTTTTCCTGTACCGACACCAGTAATCATGCGGGTTTAGGTGTTGATATTTTCAAATGCCATGTAATGGCATGTCTGTGGATAACTATTTCCTTTTAATAGTGCTTTAAAATTGATATAGTCATGGCATGTTTGTCAAAGTCACTACATCCGGTCCCCGCAAATACGTTCAGCTCGTGGAAGCCTATCGAGACGAGAACGGCCGCCCGAAGCAACGTACGATTGCCACACTGGGGCGGCTGGACAAGCTCGGCGACGAGCTGGAGTCCGTTGTCGAAGGACTCTGCCGTATCACGGGTCGCTCACTACCCGATAAGCCCGACGTTGCGTTCGAGTCATCCCGTGCGCTCGGCGACGTCTGGGCGTTGACTCAGCTCTGGAATGCCCTGGGCTTTGATCAGTTACGCAAGGTCTTTCGGGGTACCCGGCACAGCATCCAGATTGAGTCGCTGATCCGCATCATGGTCATGAACCGGCTGACCTCACCCGACTCCAAACTGGGCGTCCTGCGCTGGCTGGAGACCGTGTGCATACCGGGTGTCAGCGGTATGGACAAGATCGATCATCAACACCTGCTGCGCGCCATGGATGCGCTCAATGAGCATCAGGCTGCGGTAAATGACAAAGTAACAGAGCTGCTGCGGCCCTTGATTGATCAGGAGTTGTCTGTTGTATTTTACGACATGACCACGATTCGAGCAGAAGGTCTGACACAACAGGCGAACGAGTTGCGTCAATATGGACGCTCCAAAGAGGGCGGCATCCGGCGTCAGGTCATGCTGGGTATGGTCCAGACTGCGGATGGCTTGCCGCTGTACCACGAAGTGTTCGAAGGTAACACCGCCGAGGTCAAAACCCTGCAGCCCACGGTGCAGACCATCATTGAGCGCTTTCCGGTTAAACGTATTATCGTGGTGGCTGACCGTGGCTTACTGTCGATCGATAACCTGGAAGAGCTGCAACAGATCACCCTGCCCAGCGGCCAGCCACTGGAGTTCATTCTGGCCGTGCCGGGGCGGCGATACGGCGACTTTGAACCGATACTGGAACCGCTGCAGAGCAGCGTGTTCGCCGACGCCACCGCAGAAGTGATCACAGAATCCAAATGGCAGAAACAACGCCTGATCATTGCTCATGATCCCCGACGGGCGGCGGATGAAATTGCCACCCGTGATGCGCGAATCGAAGCGCTTGAGCAGGAAGCGGAACGGCTTGCCGCCAAGCTGGATCGACAGGATGAGGGCGAGAAAGCGCGTGGCCGCAAGCTCTCAGGCGGTGGGGCCACGGCCCGTCTGTATAAAGAAGTCAGCGAGTCTGGCTTGGCAAAGATCGTTAAAGTCAATCTGAAGAGTCCACTGTTCAGCTATGATGTGGATGCTTCTGCCTTGCAGCAAGCGCGCCTGATGGATGGCAAACTGCTGCTGGTCACCAACGTGCAGGATCTGGCGCCTGACGAAGTGGTCAGACACTACAAGTCGCTGGCGGATATCGAGCGTGGCTTCAAGGCGTTGAAATCAGACATTGAGATCGGGCCGGTGTACCACCGGTTACCGGAACGTATCCGGGCACATGCGATGATCTGCTTCATTGCGCTGGTCCTGCATAGAGTGATGCGGATGCGCCTCAAGGCAGCAGACTCAGCGCACTCACCGATGAGAGCCCTGGCGCAGTTGCGTCGTATCCAGTATCACCAGGCAAGCCTGAATGGCAGCCCTGTCACAGGTCTCTCATCCATGACGAGTGAGCAGTTGGATATACTCAAAGCACTGAACATCGAAAAACCGACGGTTAGCACTGATTATCTGAGTTTGTAGTGGAACGTTTTTGATCGCGATCTATATAAATCAGTTACTTATACGCTGAACTGTTGAACTCGGGCGGTCTGGCCCGCATCTGGAAGGACAATATCGACGGCTATGTGCTCATTGCCGTCTACGTAGGCAATGAGGGCTGTGCGTCGCCAAATAATCAACAATAACTCAAATGGAGTGCGGCGTGAGTTCTGACAATAGATAATATTTGCCATTTTAACAGGCGAGGTCGGAAAGTTTAAACAGGGAATTTCCGGTAGTGCCGGATGGTGGGCCCGCCGTGTCAGAGTAGTTGTCCGGTCTTCTTTTCACAATAGTTAGTGTCAGACGGCGGGTGGTTAGCAGGTTCAAATGGCTGTTTATTCACCAGTAAGAAAAGAAGCAATATTAAAGAAGTTATTACCGCCGTTAAATCGCTCCGTGGCGCAGTTGGCTACAGAGGAAGGCATTTCTGAGCAGACGCTGTACAATTGGCGCAATCAGTTAAAAGCTCAAGGATATGCCGTGCCGGTCAGTGGACAAAAGCCTGATGATTGGTCAGGAGAAGCAAAGTTGGCGGTGGTGATTGAAACTGCCCCGTTATCAGAAACCGAGTTAAGCCAGTATTGCCGAGAAAAAGGCTTGTTGGTTGAGCAGGTTAAAGAGTGGCGCAGCGCCTGTGTGATGGGCAATGTGAGCGAGGTTCAGCACAAGGCTGCTGAGAAAAAGCAGGCCAGAGAAGATAAAAAGCGGATTAAGCAGTTAGAGCGCGAGCTAAACCGTAAAGAGAAAGCTCTGGCGGAGGCGGCAGCGTTGCTGGTCCTGCGAAAAAAGCTCAGAGCGTACTACGGCGAGGAGGACGAGGACAGTTAACGACGGTGAGCGAGCGCAACTTAAACCTAAGCTGGTTTGATGAAGCCGTGTTAGCGGGAGCCAGGCGCGATAAGGCCGCTCAGGAGCTTGAGATACCATTGCGCTCACTTCGCCGTTGGCGCGATGAGCAAGGCGCTGTGCTCGAAGATAAGCGGCCCACGGCAATAAGACCAGAGCCGAAGAACAAGCTTAATGAAGCCGAGCGCGAGCAGATATTAGCAACGTGTAATCGCGACGAATACGCCAGCTTGCCGCCATCACAAATTGTGCCACGGCTGGCAGATGATGGTGTCTACTTGGCCTCGGAATCGACGATGTACAGGGTGCTTAAAGCGGCAAATCAGCAACACCACCGAGGCAAAAGCAAAGCACCGGTGAGCCGAGCTAAGCCTACCAGTTACAGTGCTTCAGCACCAAACCAGGTGTGGTGTTGGGACATCAGCTATATGCCGTCTGGTATTCGAGGGCTGTACTGGTATTTATACGCGATCATCGATATTTACAGCCGAAAACTGGTCGCGTGGGAAGTGCACGAAAAAGAATGCAGCCAGTTGGCCAGTGAGCTGGTACAGCGCGCGTTACTGCGTGAGCAATGCTTGTTTAAGCCACTGGTGTTGCACTCGGATAACGGTAGCCCGATGAAAGGCAGCACGCTCAGGGTAAAATTGCAGGAGCTGGGTGTAACGTCCTCGTACAGCAGGCCCAGAGTGAGCAATGATAACCCGTATGTGGAATCGTTGTTCAAAACGGTGAAGTACTGCCCACAGTGGCCATCAGGCGGCTTTGCTACCTTAGAAAGCGCCAGAGTATGGATGATGGGTTTTACGACGTTCTATAACCATGAGCACCGCCATAGCGGTATACGGTTCGTGACACCGGTGCAGCGCCACAAGCAGCAAGACGAGGCACTTCTGGCAAAACGGAAGTCGGTGTATGAACAAGCGAAATCAGAGTATCCAGAGCGATGGTCTGGCAGAGCAACAAGAAACTGGACGCCTATAGGCTCAGTAAGTCTGAACCCAGATCGGGAAATCGTACCGGTTCAGGCAGCAGCGTAAAACGAGAAAATCGGACAACTACCTTGAAAAACTCCGTGGGTAAGTCGCGGACTCAGATAATTGGTGGATCAAAAAAGTAAATAAAAAACGACAATGGTGTAGGGGTAATCTTACAACATGATACATTTTATTTACTGTATATCACTTAATTATGAGTGTGCGAATTTATTGTCTTAATTAGGGTTGACTAATCGCTGTTTTGAGGATATTTTCTGGCATTACTAGGGAGTAGGCGGATGATTATGACTAAGCCAGAATGGAGTGAAGGGCAGCCCCTAAGGGGTTCAAAAAGATTGTTTGCCCATGTGATAATTAATGATCACAAGATAAATTTCTCTTCACTATTCAGGAGTATCTCTGGTGCTTTTGAAGATATTATATTCCTGGCTTCCTATTATCCGATAATTACAAATGAAAGAAGCGCTGCTGAATATTCGAGGTGCTCAAGTGTTTTTATAAAAAGAACATTGTGACGGATTTCGAAGTTAGATTTGTTGTCTGAATGGCAGCTGGAATAGTTTTAAAATCTCAGTTTGAGTCTTTTTGATTGAGTTAATAAGCTATTGGTTTTAGTTTGAAACCGAATTAAGGTTGTATATTGATAGTGCACTCTCTCAATAGCAATCTTTGTATCTATTGAAAATTCAATACCAGTATATAGGATGTTTTAAGATGGCTCAGAGCAGTAATCGAATGCGTGCACATGAGTGTGCGCACCTTATAAAAATAAAACCAATCTCGATGTTAGTATCAGCGCTTTTATTATCTGGCTGCGCTGTGCACATGGAGCCCCTTTCGTCAGATGCGCTATTACAGGTTGCGCAGCAGGATCGCCAACTCATTATAGAGCAGATAGACCCCATCACAGCTCCAGTTAGTTTGGACGAAGCTATAGCGCGTGCGTTGAAGCATAATCTGGAACACCGCACCCGCATGATGGAGCAAGCACTGGCTCTGGGTCAGTTTGAAGCAGGGCGTTACGATATGCTGCCGCGATTGATGGCCGATGCAGGTTACTCATCCCGCAACAGGTATCCCCTGCGAGATTCGGTAAATCAGGATGGCCAGGTGTCAGAAAGCAGTCGGTCTATCTCAAGTGATCTCAGTCATTCCACATTTGATCTGGGTTTGACCTGGAATTTACTCGATTTTGGTGCCAGCTATTACAGCGCGAAGCAGAGTGCAGACCGTGTGCTCATCGCCAATGAACGCCGCCGCAAGGCGATGCACCTGCTGATTCAGAATGTGCGCACAGCATACTGGCGTGCGGCTGCAGCTCAGCAGCTCAGCGATAGTGTGCGTCAGACCATTGCGGATGCAGAAGCTGCGTTGGCTGATTCGCGTCGTATCTCCTCCGAGCAGTTACGCTCACCGTTGGAGGCCTGGCGCTATCAGCGTACCTTACTGGAGAACTTGCGATTGCTGGAGGGGGTTGATCGAGAGCTTTCAGCTGCACGTATTGAATTGACAGGCCTGATGGGGCTGGCACCGGGTGCAGCCCTTCGTCTTGCACTGCCTGATACTGTGGAATTGCCCATGCCCGATATGCCAGTGGAGCGTATGGAAGAGCTTGCCTTGATGAGTAATGCCGATCTTCGTGAGCAGT
Organism: Nitrincola salilacus; assembly: GCF_046271865.1. Classification (NCBI taxonomy): domain Bacteria; kingdom Pseudomonadati; phylum Pseudomonadota; class Gammaproteobacteria; order Oceanospirillales; family Oceanospirillaceae; genus Nitrincola; species Nitrincola salilacus. The sequence continues at coordinate 2,621,616 of NZ_CP176580.1, read as the reverse complement.
TTTACAATGCCCGCATCGCTGCTGATGAAACGCGTAAGGAGTTGCTGCGACTGTTGCCAGGGATCACCCTGAGCTACACATGGAAGCACGATGATGATAGTTACCTTGTTCAGAATAACTGGAACGAAGCGGGTGTCCGGGTCAGTTACAATCTGTTAAACCTGCTGGCAGCACCATCAAAAATGCGTGCTGCAGATGCCAACGAGCAGGTAGCTGAAACCCGTCGCATGGCTTTACAGATGTCGCTGCTGACGCAGGTTCATCTATCACGTCATCAGTTAAACGATGCAATGCGTCAATATGAACGGGCTGAAGAAATTTTCCAGGTTGATAACCAATTGGCTCAGCATGCCTCGCGCATGGCTTCCAGTCAGGTTGGTAGTCAGCTCGATAGTATATCGGCTAATGTAACCTATATCCTCAGTTCTGTCAGGCGCTACCATGCACTTGCGCGCGTGCATGAGTCATCCAGCAAGCTGCAAGCTGTGATGGGGCTGGAGCCCGAAATAGGCAGTCTGGATGAGTTGAACCTGGATCAACTGACCCAGCAGGTTGCTGTCTCCATAGGGGAGTGGGCAGGTACAACTCCTGTTGAGAGCACACCATGAAAGGTGTGCTGTCTGCACTAATGCTTGGCTTGAGCTGCGCACTTGTCTCTACGGGGGATGCCTCTGCTCAAGACGCTGAGCCAGTTGGGTTACAGCGTTTTACAGCTGGGCAGGAGGTGATGCGCGCGCAGCTTTCGCCGCAGCGTTTCACAACTCTGGCTGCTGGCCTCTCGGCACGTATTAATACTCTATCGGTGCATGAAGGTGAGCGCTTTGATGAAGGTCAGGTGTTGGTTGAGTTTGATTGTGGCCAGCAGACGGCGCAGCTCAACAAAGCCAATGCTCAACTGAGCGCCGCACAGAATCAGCACCAGGGTAATCAACATCTTGCTCAGCTGAATGCCATCGGTCAAGTGGAGTTACGCAGCAGTGAAATTGAAATTGCCAAAGCCAGAGCCGATCTTGCCTATCTGCAGGAGATTCGCAAGCACTGCATCATTCACGCCCCTTTTTCAGGTCGTGTGGGTGAAGTTCAGGTTCGGGCATTGCAGTTCATTCAAGCTGGCCAACCTTTGCTGGAGTTGATTGACGACAGCACTCTGGAGCTTGAGTTTCGTGTGCCTTCGCGCTGGCTGAGTTGGTTGCAGCCCGAGTATCAGTTTGAAGTGCATATAGACGAAACCGAACGCACTTACCCTGTGCGTTTGTTGCGTACTGCCGCTCGTGTAGATCCCATTAGTCAGACTATTAGAGCTATTGCCGTTATTGATGGTCATTACAGCGAACTGATAGCTGGTATGAGTGGCCGTATTCTTTTGAATCCACCGCAATAAATATTAGATTGTAGGAAATCTTGCCATGACAAAAGATATTAACAAGAAAATCAGAAAATCCTTTAATCGCAACCGTCATGGCATGATGCGCCTGGAGCCACGTGTCATGTTTGATGGTGCTGGTGCGGTGGATGCCATTGCTGTTATGACGGTGGACGATGTAGAACATTATATAGCCCCACCAGCGGTTGGTGATGCCGAAGTGATCGAAACTACAGAGATTGCCACCGACTTTTCTGAGGTAGATAAGCAAGCAAGAGAATCGATCCTGGCTTTCTTGGACGGTGATGGTATAGAGGAGAAGTTTTTTGCTGTTCTGCACGGTAACCAGAGCGAACCCAGTGCCGAATGGTTAGATCGCGGATATCAATTGTTTGATCTATTGAATGACAATGAATATGCGGTCAATTTCCGTTTCCTTGATAACGCGCAGATGTCTGGTCTCTTGGCGGCCTTCGCCGCCGAAGGCCCAGGCGGCGAACCGACCATCATCATTAATATTGATTGGTGGAACCAGTCTGATTCAGAGCAGCGTCTGGAAGTGTTGGTAGAAGAGTACGGTCACAGCTTCGATCATTTCCTCAATTTGGACGTCGACACAGCAGGAGACGAGGGTAAAGCCTTCGCTATACAAGTGTTGGAACTTCCTAAAGATGCCCAAGCTGACATGCGCATTGCTGGCGAAAATGATCATTACTCAATTTTGCTAGATGGTCAGAGTTATGCTGTTGAGGCAGCGGGTGGTTCCAGCCCGGTCATCAGCTTTCCAACTACAGCTATTGTTAATGACTATTCGATTGTGACCAGTACCGACCAGGGTTTTACGGTTACGGCTCGGCAAATTTCCGATGGACAGCTGAGTGAGGTTTCAGCCGAGTACATCAGCATAGTCAATAGTTTCCCATTTGGTTTTGGTGTGAAGGGGCCAGTGTCTAATGGCGCGGATGGTGAAATTGGTTATGACCATGTAACCGGGCTGTCCGAGGAACTCATCATCGATTTCGATAATCGAGTGCCCTCGGTGGATGTCAAAATTGCATGGATGAGCGCGAGTGAAAGTGCCAGCTATACGCTCTACCTCAATGGTGAGGTGGTTCAGGCGCATACGATTCTGAACGATACGCTGAATGTAGTGGGTACAGACCAGATAGATGGTCCTTTTACTATTCAAGCGGATAACGGTAGCCCCTTCGACCGGATTGTGTTTAGTGCGCCTGGTGTAAATGATGACTATCTTATCAATGAGATCAGTTTTCCAAGGATAAATTCGGTTACTGCGCAAGAGGATGCAACGTTTGAGTTTACTGATGGGAATGCGCTCAGCGTATCTGACTCGGATGGTGATGTTACTAGTGTTTCCCTGGATGTGAATCATGGCACACTAAATGTCATATTGTCGGGTGGTGCGTCCATTAGTGAAGGGGCTAATGATAGTGATAGCCTGACCATCAGCGGCACCCAGACAGAAATAAATGCCACTTTGGCGACACTAAAGTACCAGTCGAACGTTGACTATAATGGACCCGATACCCTTACTGTCATCGCAACGGACAGTACGGATATGACGGACACTGTTAAGGTGCCGATTATTGTTTCCGCAGTGCAGGACGCCTTTGATGACACTGCGAGTACGACCAGTGGCCAGTCGGTAAACATTGATGTGTTGGCCAACGACGAGTTTGAGGGCTCGCCGGTGACGGTAACGGCTGTGAGCCAGCCGGCTAATGGCACGGTAGTGAATAACAATGATGGCACGGTGACCTACACGCCTGATGCCAGCTTTATCGGCACGGATACCTTCACCTACACGGCGAGGACGCCTGATGGAGTAGCTGAGACTGCTACGGTGACGGTGACGGTGGGCGAGAACCCGACGGTCATCGATGGCGACTTCAGTGGTACGGGGGGCGAAGACACAGACATCACCGGCACACTGACGGCCACCGATGACGATGGGTTGGCGGCCACTCCGTTTACAGTGACGAGCCTGCCAGGCAACGGTACCGCCAGCATTGATGCCAATGGCAACTGGACCTACACGCCCGATGATGACTGGCACGGTGCCGATAGCTTCACGGTCACGGTAACCGATGCTCTAGGTAATGCTACGACCCAGGTGATCAACATCACGGTCAGCCCGGAGCAGGATGCGTTTAATGACACCGCGAGTACGACCAGTGGCCAGTCGGTAGACATTGATGTGTTGGTCAACGACGAGTTTGAAGGAACGCCGGTGACGGTGACGGCTGTGAGCCAGCCGGCTAATGGCACGGTAGTGAATAACAATGATGGCACAGTGACCTACACGCCCGATGCCAGCTTTGTCGGCACGGATACCTTCACCTACACGGCGAGGACGCCTGATGGGGTAGCTGAGACTGCTACGGTGACGGTGACGGTGGGCGAGAACCCGACGGTCATCGATGGCGACTTCAGTGGTACGGGGGGCGAAGACACAGACATCACCGGCACACTGACGGCCACCGATGACGATGGGTTGGCGGCCACTCCGTTTACAGTGACGAGCCTGCCAAACAACGGTACCGCCAGCATTGATGCCAATGGCAACTGGACCTATACGCCCGATGATGACTGGCACGGTGCCGATAGCTTCACGGTCACGGTAACCGATGCTCTAGGTAATGCTACGACCCAGGTGATCAACATCACGGTCAGCCCGGAGCAGGATGCGTTTAATGACACCGCGAGTACGACCAGTGGCCAGTCGGTAGACATTGATGTGTTGGTCAACGACGAGTTTGAGGGCTCGCCGGTGACGGTAACGGCTGTGAGCCAGCCGGCTAATGGCACGGTAGTGAATAACAATGATGGCACGGTGACCTACACGCCTGATGCCAGCTTTATCGGCACGGATACCTTCACCTACACGGCGAGGACGCCTGATGGAGTAGCTGAGACTGCTACGGTGACGGTGACGGTGGGCGAGAACCCGACGGTCATCGATGGCGACTTCAGTGGTACGGGGGGCGAAGACACAGACATCACCGGCACACTGACGGCCACCGATGACGATGGGTTGGCGGCCACTCCGTTTACAGTGACGAGCCTGCCAGGCAACGGTACCGCCAGCATTGATGCCAATGGCAACTGGACCTACACGCCCGATGATGACTGGCACGGTGCCGATAGCTTCACGGTCACGGTAACCGATGCTCTAGGCAATGCTACGACCCAGGTGATCAACATCACGGTCAGCCCGGAGCAGGATGCGTTTAATGACACCGCGAGTACGACCAGTGGCCAGTCGGTAGACATTGATGTGTTGGTCAACGACGAGTTTGAGGGCTCGCCGGTGACGGTAACGGCTGTGAGCCAGCCGGCTAATGGCACGGTAGTGAATAACAATGATGGCACGGTGACCTACACGCCTGATGCCAGCTTTATCGGCACGGATACCTTCACCTACACGGCGAGGACGCCTGATGGAGTAGCTGAGACTGCTACGGTGACGGTGACTGTTCAGCCGCAACCACTACTCCCTGAACCTATTGCACCGCAAACTCCGGAACCTCAGGCCCCTGCACCTCAGCTCACGCCACAGGAACCAATACAGTCTGCGCCTGAAAGCAGTTCCAACTGGCTGGATCAGTTGTTTGACTCCATGACCAGCACCGCTCCCTGGGACTCGTTCAATGCGCTCTTTACTGATGTCCCAACGTCATTGGGCGAAGAGCATCAATTGACCAATGAGCGCAATATTCCGGATCTCAATATCGGTGACAATGGAGAGGTACGCTTTACCATACCGGCGGATACGTTTGGCCATACTGATCCACAAGCCATAATTGATCTGACGGCAACGATGGTTGATGGAACACCCTTGCCCAGTTGGTTAAGGTTTGACCCCGCAACCGGGCAAATCAGCGGTACAGCCCCGGAGGACTATCAAGGTGAACTTCAGGTCCGTGTAGTGGCGCGGGATGATGCCGGTCGTCAAGCTGAAACCCTGGTGCGTGTCAGTGATGGCAGCAGTGCTCCGCGCGCGGGTCAGGACATGAACCTGAGCACGACAGTAACGCCCGAAAGCAGTGTCGTTATGGCTAGTAGCTCAGAGCCCTACAGCGGGCCGACCACATCGGCATCCGGTTTTGCTGTAGCGGTGGACAGCACACAGGTGGTGAACGGTGAGCATCTACTGAAAGTGGCACGAGCCATACCTGATCAGATGTTTGCTGCAGGCAGTGACCAACTGTTGTTCATCATTCCAACGGATGCTTTTGTGCATACGGATTCGAGTGCTCGGGTGGCGTTGCATGCTGAACTTGTTGATGGGACGGGTCTGCCAGACTGGCTGGAATTTGATCCGGAAAAAGGCGAGTTCCGAGGTGTGCCGCCAGAGGGCTTTGAAGGAGAGCTGTTAATTAAGGTCATCGCTCGCGACCAGGACGGCAGAGAAGCTGAAACTCTGGTCAGAGTGCGTATTCAGCAAGTGAGTGCAGCCGACAGTACGGGTCGTGCCGGTCTCATTGCACTGATGCAGGATGAAGGGCTAATGGCCTGGAAAGCAGAGCGTGATGATTTGATCCGAATGGCACTTTTGGCTACTGGTGATACGGATGCAATAGCTCAGCAGAGTGCGCAGGTGGTTGCTGAAACCAGTGTCTGATCTAAGTACAAAGCCCACAAGGGGAGGGCCCTCTGCAGTTGAAGCTAAACTGCTGGCCACTCTCCTGCATCTGCAACATCGGGCACGGGCGGCGACTGAACTGTCGGAGCTTGATTTCATTCTGGTGAATGAAAGCTTTAATCTGTTTCCTTACCGTCAGGCAGCGCTCTGGTTGAAGGATGGTGGTATTAAGGCGCTCTCGGGGATGGCCATTCCAGAGGGCAATGCCCCCTATGTGCACTGGCTCAACAGTCTGATACGACAGCTTCCGCCTGAAGGCATGACAACGGCCCAGGTGCTCAAACCGGACAGTATGAGCGAAGCGGTGCGGGCACAATGGGGCGAGTGGTTGCCCGCTGAAGTGTTGCTGATACCGATACCTGCCTTGCGTCAGTTTCGGGGTGGCTTTTTAGTACTGGCGCGGGATATTTCCTGGCAGCCGGCAGAGATCTCACTGCTGTCCCAGTGGGGGCAGGCCTGGTCACATGCACGTGCTCTGGTTGAACTTCGGGGTGGGTTGAAATCGCTTGTCACGATTCTGCAAAGTCGAGCTGCTGACGAAGCTTATCCGTCCTCCGGTGGGGGGAAAGCCGGTTTGCAGCAACGCCTGCGCAGCCCACGTATTTGGGTTCTGCTGCTGTTGATTACACTCATGTTTGTGCCAGTACGTTTGACCGTATTGGCTCCGGCAGAACTGGTTCCTCGCAATCCGGATATTATCCGCGCACCTTTGGATGGTGTTGTGGAGCAGATTCTGGTGCAACCGAATGAATGGGTGGCGCAGGGCACACCACTACTGGTTTTCGAACGCTCTGCCATTAGCAACCGACTGCTGGTGGCACAGGGTGTGCTGAACACCTTGCGTGCTGAATACCGCCAGCGTGCGCAGCAAGCACTCAGTGATTCTGCCGGAGCGGTGGAGTTGGCCATGCTGGAAGGGCAGATGCGCGAGAAAGAGCTCGAGATCGATTATCTGAGTAATCTTCTGAGCCGAGGCGAGGTATTATCGCCCCAGGCGGGTGTAGTGTTACTGGATGATCCTTTGCAGTGGGTGGGCCGTCCTGTTGTGACCGGTCAGCGTATCCTTGTGGTGGCCGATGAGCAGGCGGTGCAACTGGAGGCCTGGTTGGCACCAGGTGATGCCATTTCACTGGAACCGGGTGCGCGCGTGCGTCTGTTTCTGAATGCGGATCCTCTTAACCCAGTGGAGGCTGAGCTGGAGTATGTTGCGTTTCAGGCCCAGGAGCGACCCGATGGCCAGTACGCCTACCGTGTGCAGGCGCGTTTGTTGGATGAGACTGCAGCAGCTGTTCGTGTCGGTCTCAAAGGTACAGCTAAACTGGAGGGTGAGCGTGTAACGCTGGCATACTGGATGCTACGTCGTCCGTTGGCTTCATTACGGGGCTGGTTGGGGTTATGAGCTCCTGGCCACAGTTGCGAGAAGAGCTGGCACTGTATAAGAGTTCAATCGCTGCAGATGGATCACCCAGTTGGACCTTGCATGATCCTGCACGCAACCTTTATTTTCGAATCGACTGGCTTACGTTTGAAGTGTTGTCACAATGGCATCTTCAGGATGCGACAGCCATTTGTACCGCCATCGAAACTGAAACCACTCTGGAACCTGATGTTACAGATGTGGAAGGGATTGTGCGTTTTTTGCTTGAAAACGAGCTGATCCAGCGCCACGGTGAGCAGGATACCCGTTGGTTTCTGGAGCAGAAGGCTCGACATAAAACCAGCCCTTTGACCTGGTTACTGCATCGTTATCTGTTTTTTCGAGTTCCTCTGTGGAAGCCTGATGCCTGGTTACAGTCCACTCAGTGGCTGGTGCGCCCCTTCTACACGCGCCGTTTTTTTATGTTGACCTTTATCGTTTTGTGGCTGGGTTTGTTTGAAGCAGCAAGGCAATGGGAACGATTCACTGCCACTCTGGTGGATACGTTTACACTGAATGGTCTGGTTGCTTTTCTGATCACGCTGGTATTTGTTAAATTTTTCCATGAGCTGGGACATGCCTACACGGCTAAGCGGTTTGGCTGTCGTGTACCGGCTATGGGGGTTGCTTTTCTGGTGCTCTTTCCCATGGCCTATACTGATGTCAATGAGGTGTGGAAGCTGAGACAGCGCCGACAGCGTCTCTGTGTGGGGGCCGCTGGCGTTACCACAGAACTGCTGATTGCAGTCTGGGCTCTGCTGGTCTGGACGTTGTTACCCGATGGTTATCTGCGCACCGGTGCCTTCCTGCTTGCCACGACTACCTGGATCTCCACAATACTAATCAACGCGTCTCCCTTTTTACGTTTTGATGGATATTTTCTGTTGATGGACTGGTTGGACATGCCCAATCTGCATCAACGTGCATTTGCCTTGGGGCGTTGGCGCTTGCGAGAGTTGCTGTTTCGTTTGAATGAACCTGTACCAGAGTACCTGCCTGAGCACAGGCGCCGGGGGGTGATCCTATTCGCCTGGTTCACCTGGTTGTATCGATTAGTTGTTTTTGTCGGCATCGCACTGCTGGTCTACTGGCTGGTGCCGAAACCACTGGGACCTTTTCTGACCGCAGTTGAACTGACCTGGTTTATTGGTCGTCCTGTCTGGAATGAACTTAAAGAATGGGGGAGACGCATGCCGATCATTATTCGTAGTCCGCGTCTGGGTGTGCTGGGCCTGGTTTTTGCTGGAGTGCTGCTCCTCCTGATCTGGCCCTGGGATGCACGCATTAGCGCTCAGGGTCTACTGCAACCACGTACTCTATATACTCTTTATGCCCCGAGCGCATCCATGTTGACTCAGGTGTATGTTCAAAGTGGGGAGAAGGTTGAGGCGGAACAAGTGTTGATGGTGCTGGACAATCCTGACTTGAATATTCAGCAGGCACAGCTGGAACCACGACTGAATACGCTGTTATGGCAGGAACAACGGGTAGGGATGGACAGTCGTTTGCTGGAGCGACGCCATGTACTGGCGGCGGACAGAGCTAAAGTTGAAGCTGAACGAGTGTCGATCAGTGATGAGCAGAAACGCAATACCCTGCGATCCCCATACGCCGGGCTATATTTTGCTTTGGAACAAAACCTGAAACCCGGCATATGGCTGGCGGCTAGTGAACCACTGGGGGTGGTCGCCGATCCAGGTCAGTGGCAGGTGGAAACCTTTCTGTCTGAAGCGGATTTGGAGCGCGTCAGAGAACAGAACCGAGCGCACTTCTATCCGGAAACGCCTTCACTGAGGCGAGTGGATTTAAAGGTGGTGCGCATCGATAAAGACGCCACACGCAGTCTACAAAGTGGCGAGCTGGCGTTAGGGCGAGGTGGTCGCATCGCCGTGCGACGCTCCGCCAGTGGGGATTTGGTACCTGAGCAATCAATCTATCGTGTGGTACTGGAACCAGTCGGACACTACCAACCTGAGACTGCACAGATTCAGCGAGGCCGAGTTGTGATTCTGGGCGAGCCTCGCTCGATTATGAGCCGTTATTGGCGTACGGCGTTGGCAGTGATAATCCGAGAGGCAAATTTTTAATGTTTCTGAATCAGTAACTTAAAACCTCGTAAGCTTTCACGAAAGCCAGTCTGTAGTCATGCAACCTGTGGCGGCAGTATTGGTCTATCGGTCTGTCTTCAACGCCAGAATTACACTTTGAATATATCAATGTCTTTGTTGGGGTGGATAGTCTTGTCATTTATTATAAGGGCCGCAGGGGGTTATCTTCTGAGGTTTTTTATTTCAACAGTCAAGGCAAGGTTTGCAAGGTTGTTGCACACTATGAATAAGCCCGTTCATGCAAGGGAAGTAAATTCATGATTTTTGATTTACCTACGCCGGATATGCGAGCGTCCAAGTCATTGGCTGACTGCATCGAGGATCGTCGAAGTGTACGGGAATATAGCGAATCGCCCATTTCTGTTTCATACCTATCACAGTTGCTTTGGTCAGCACAGGGAATTACCGGGCCAGACCGAAAAAGAGCAACTCCCTCAGCGGGAGGGCTATATCCACTCCATCTTCGTATTTTGGTGCGGCGAGTTTCGGAGCTGGAGCCGGGAGTTTATGAGTACGATAGCGATAACCATTCACTGCGATTATTAAATAGCCAGTTTCCGGAGGCAAGCATGGAAGGTGTCGGAATTGGCGATCAGCCTTGGTTGAGTGAGTCTGCTATCGTTATTGGCGTAGCAGCGAGGCTGGAAGAGTCCACTAAGCACTTTGCATCTCAGCCCCCAAAAGGAGAGCGTGGAAAACGATATGTTTACATGGAATCTGGTGCTTTAGCTCAAAACGTCCACCTTCAAGCGACTGATTTAGGGTTGGGCTGTGTTCTGGTGGCAGGCTTCGAAGACTCACAGGCCAAGTCGGTACTGTTGCTGCCACCAGAATTAGAACCCACTGCGCTACTTTGTATCGGGCATCAACTGAGCATCTAGGAGGCTGTCGGACTTTGGGCATGATGTAGGCATTTGTTGACACAAAACAGGAAAAAGAAGACGCTCAGATTCAATTATTGTTGATATTAATTCCACTGTTATTCAATCATATTTACCTTATTTCCAGCATGGCAAATCTTACTCTCGGTATCATGTGACCCAAACTCACGGGATAAACCGGAGAGTCGTGAAGGCACTTTACCGGGAGGTGAGTTTGCCTGAGCCGGGAACCGTATCTCAATGCGTTCTGTGTTGAGAATGGCATGGTCATGGGGCAGTTCTGAGAAGCTCCCTCTGTCAGGATTGATGTCGCGTCCCCTATTACACGATTTTTAATCGTTAAGGAGCGACTGGAGATGTGCGTGCATCGCTATTACGGTTCGCAATCTGGTGGCGAGATTTGAAGTTAAGGGAATCATAAATGAAGAAACTGATGATGCTTTTGACCCTGCTGTTCGCAATTGGCTTGGTATCGGCGGCTGACGATATGCGAAGTATGTACGAACGTCCAGAAAGCATACCCTTTCCAGATGATAATTCTTATTCTGCGGTCAAGGCGACATTAGGGAAAATGCTTTTTTTCGATCCCCGGCTCAGCAGAGATCAAAACATGAACTGTGCTTCATGCCACAATCCATCCTTCGGCTGGGAAGCACCGCTGGCTAAAGCGGTGGGTGCCCAGGCTCAACCGCTGAGGCGGCACGCGCCGACAATTCTGAATATGGCCTGGTCAGGTAACGCATTATTCTGGGATGGCAGGGCGGCTTCTCTTGAAGAACAGGCCGGAGGACCCATAGAGAGCCCTGTAGAAATGAACCTGCCGCTTTATGAAGCCGTCAGCCGTTTGCAAAAGATCGAGGGTTACCGGCACTGGTTTGACCAGGCTTTTCCAGATGAAGGCCTTAACCAGAATACAATACGTAAAGCGATTGCCACCTTCGAAAGAACAGTGGTGGCAACAGAAGCGCCTTTTGATCAATGGGTGAAAGGCGATGAGTCTTCGATTGATGAATCGGCAAAACGTGGCTTTAAATTGTTTAATGGCAAAGCCCAGTGTGTAGCCTGCCACATGGGTTGGAACTTTACCGATAATCAATTCCACGATATTGGCCTCCCAGACATGGAAGACATGGGACGATATGAAATCACCGGGCGCAATAAAGATATGCATCATTTCAAAACGCCAGGGTTGAGAAATATCACTCAACGCGCGCCTTATATGCATGACGGCAGTCTACCTACACTTGAGTCCGTAATCGTTCACTATATGAGTGGCGGGGTGCATCGGGATTCGGTTTCACCATTGATGCAGCCCTTTACTCTGGATGAGGGAGAAAAGGCCGATCTCATTGCATTTCTGGAGACATTAACCGGGCCGGATATGGTGGTGTCTCTCCCGAACTTACCGAATTAAAAAAACCAGGGAATGTTGCATCATGACAATTTATAAGCGATTAATGCTGAGCTTTATGTTGATGGCTACCATGACCCTGGTGCTCGGGGGCATTCTTTCGTATCAACTTTATCGATTGGGAAACAATACCCATGATATGTTTGAGAAGACACTAAGCGCTGTTGATACTGCTCGTGGAGCTTGGGAACATTTTAGAAATGCAAAAGACTATGCCAATTCGGTTCAGCTCATGATTGAGCTTCATGAGTCTGCAGAAGTAGCAAACATTTTTTCCAAACGCTATGAGCTGATGCTTGACAATTTGAGCGATCTGGAAAATAACCAGTTAACATCCGAGATTACCGGTAGTGTTTCTAACAGCAAAAAACTGGCTGGTCAGTGGCGGGATGCCCAACTGAAGATCATCACCGGCAATGGCCTCAGTAATCTGCCATCTGCATCATATTTGCAAGGTTTGGAGTCAGCATTGGAAGCGGCAATGGGTGACATTGTGACGATAACAATCAGCCATGCCAACGAGCAGCAGCTTACAGCAAAAGAGACTGTCCATGATGTGATTGGCATGGCATTGGCTATGTTGATTGGCGTCAGTATCCTCGCCTTCACACTGGCCGTGTTTATCAGTAACTCACTGACCCGGCCCATCAAGCAGCTTCATACCTTCATGACTGAGTTGGCAGCAGGGCGTGGAGACTTGACCAAACGTATGGAGGAAAAAGGTCACGATGAACTTGGCCTGGTTGCCCAAAAATTCAATCAGTTCATAGAAACACTCCAACAAATGGTCAGTAAGACTCTGGACTCTGCAAAAGGCTTACATAATGCAACTGAACATTTTCAACAAAAAACGACAGACCTGAGCAGAAATGTAGAGCAGCAGAAAAATACGATTGCAAGTACGACCCAAACGGCCGCGCAATTACGTAATTCCACCAACACGATTGTTGGCGAGACGCAAACAGCCAGTAATGTGGCCCAAAGAGTTTCTGAGCAAGCATCAGATAGTCAACGTATCGTATTGCAGTCAATGGAGAGCATTGAATCCCTGGCCTCATCCATGACAACCACGTCAGGGTATATCAATGCGCTTACTGAAAGCAGTACACGCATAAGTCAGTTTGTGGCTGTTATTAAAGAAATCACTGAACAGACCAATTTGCTGGCGCTTAACGCAGCGATTGAAGCTGCAAGAGCCGGAGAATACGGCCGTGGATTTGCCGTTGTAGCTGGTGAAGTGCGTGCACTGGCTGCCAAAACACAAGCCTCCACGGTTGACATTCAGACTATCATCGAATCAATCCAGGAGGACGTTGCCGACTCGGTAAGAAATATGAACATTAATAGTGAGCAGGCAAAAAAATGTGTTGAACAAAATGCCAGCGTCCGTGATGCCTTGGCATTGATGGCCGAGTCAGTGGCTGAAATAAATGATATGAACCTGCGGATATTGAAAGCCACGGAACAACAGCAGAACAGTACCAATGAAGTGGATATGGATATGCAGAAGGTCCACAGTATTGCAGAACAGTCCGATACGGATATGGCAGAGATGCAAGACCAGAGTCTGGCGTTACAAAAAACGGCCAAATCACTGACTGAGCTTGTTCAGGGCTTTGCTATTTAGAACCTACTCTCACACTAATGGTCTCAGCCGCTGAATCGACACACTTGCCCTCAGTATGTCTAAGGCGTAGACAGTAAAGGAAACAAGAGCCCTCCTGATACCTGCTTAAATTCTAATCTCTGAATGAGTAAAAATATCTTCTAAAAATACTTTACATATGAAATGATCAGATCTAATCTAATTAGAACTAAACCTGTTTTCCGACTATAGTTGAAGCAAGGTCCGGTTATCAGGATCCGAGCAGGAGTTGAGAATGAAGATTACGGTAGTGGGCGGTGGTCCCGGTGGGCTCTACTTTGCGCTCTTGACTAAAAAGGCTCGCCCCGACTGGGTGGTCGAGGTTTATGAGCACAACAGGGAGGATGACACCTTCGGTTTCGGTGTGGTTTTTTCTGACGAAACGCTGGGCGAGTTCCTGTCGCGTGATCCGCAATCCTATGAGCGTTTGAGAACCGGCTTTGCCTACTGGGACGATATTGCCATCCACTATAAAGGGCAGGAGATACGTTGTGGCGGAAACGGTTTCTGCGGTACATCCCGCTTTGCGCTGCTGGCTCTGCTGCATGATCGTTGCCGGGAGGAGGGTGTTGCCCTGCACTTTGGTGAAAGGGTTGAGGCAGCAGATCTCGAAACCCGCTTTGCCGATTCCGACATCATCCTCGCAACGGATGGCATCAACTCTCAGATACGTACGCACTATGCGGAACATTTCCAGCCCAGCATCACGACACGCTCCAACCGCTTCTGCTGGATGGGCTCAACCCGCCCGATGGATGAGTTCAACTATTTCTTCAAAGAGACTGAGCATGGTGTGATCTGTGCCCATACCTATCAGTATGAGCCGGGCCGTTCCACCTGGGTGTTCGAGATGAATGAGGAGTGCTGGCAGGGGCATGGGTTTGAAGAGTTTGACGAACCGGGCAGTGCGGCCAAGCTGGAGAAGATCTTTGCTGATGAACTGATTGGTCACCCTTTGTTGATCAACCGCTCTTACTGGCGACGCTTCCCGCGTATCTTCTGCGAACACTGGTACCACAAGAATATCGTGATTCTCGGCGATGCCAAGGCATCTGCTCATTTCTCCATCGGTTCCGGTACAAAGCTGGCGATGGAGTGTGCCATAGCGCTGTCGGATGCTGTACTCGAGTACGCCGAAATCAGTGTCGAAGCAGCGTTCAAGGCCTACGACGATGAGCGGCGTACGCCTTGTCAGGTGATACAGCATAATGCGGATGTGTCGCTGGCCTGGTTTGAGCACATGGAGCGCTCCTTCGATATGGAGCCGATGCAGTTTGCGATGGTGGTGATGTGTCGTGCCAAATCGGTAACCTACGAGAATCTGATCATACGTGATCCGGCATTTGTCGAAAAAGCGGATAACGAATGGTACGAACGCTATTATCGAGAAACCGGCTACGATTATCGCAAGACGCGGCCGACTCCCATGTTCACCCGCTTCAAACTGCGTGACATGGAGCTGCCCAATCGCATCGTCATGTCACCGATGGCGCAATATTCCGCAGATCGTGACGGCAACCCCACCGACTGGCACCTGGTTCATTATGCTTCACATGGCATGGGGGGCATGGGTCTGATCTACACAGAGATGACCTGCCCATCACCCGATGCGCGGATAACGCTCGGTTGCCCAGGTATGTGGACGGATACTCAGGAGCAACAGTGGAAGCGCATCGTAGAGATGATTCATCAGCACGGTGATACCAAGGTCTGCATGCAGCTTGGGCATTCCGGGCGTAAAGGCTCAACGCAACTCGGTTGGGAGAAGATGGATCACCCGATTGCAGAAGCAGACGATAACTGGCCGGTTGTGTCAGCCTCGCCGATTCCTTATATGGAAGGTATCAATCAGGTGCCGCTGGAGTTGGATGAGGTCGGCATGGACCGCATCACGGCCGAGTTTGTTGATGCGACCCGCCGCGCAGGTCGTGCCGGTTTTGATATGGTTGAGCTGCACTGCGCACATGGCTATCTGTTTGCCAGCTTTCTGTCACCGCTGACTAATCAGCGCTCGGATCAGTATGGTGGTTCAATCGAGAATCGGTTGCGCTTTCCGTTGCGGGTATTCCGCGCGATGCGCGAAGTGTTCCCAGTCGGTAAGCCGATGGCCGTTCGCGTATCCGGCTGCGACTGGAAGGAGGGTGGTATCACGGAGGCTGATCTGATTGCGATAGCCGAGGCTTTTCGTGATGCAGGCTGTGATCTGCTGGATGTGTCATCCGGCCAGACAGTGGCGGATCAAAAGCCGACCTATGGCCGCATGTATCAGGCCTATCTGGCCGAAGCGGTGCGCAATGTACCCAAAGTCCCGGCCATGACGGTGGGAGCGATCACCGATCCGGCGCAGATCAACACGCTGTTGCATACGCGTCGGGCGGACCTTGTGGCACTGGCTCGTCCCCATCTGTGGAATCCGTTTTTCGGTCATCAGGCAGAGGCCTGGTATGGCGTAAGGGATCAGGCCTGGCCGAAACCTTATCTGTCGGGCAGGGCGCAGGCGCACAACGAACAGAAGAAACAGCGTGAGCGGCTCTATGAACTGCAAACCAAGGCACGCCCACCCAGCCATGCCATACCTGAGACGGATTAAGCGTGTCTGATCATATCGGAGAGGGGGTGATATATGAGTAGCGTTTTTACCGTCAGCTATCCGGTACGTTTTGCTGATTGTGATCCTGCCGGTATCGCGTTTTATCCGCGTCTGATGGAGATGGGTAACAATCTGGTTGAGGAGTGGTTTGATCGGGCATTGGATCTGAGCTTTCGAAGAATGCATCTGGAGGGCGATACAGGTGTTCCGACGGTGCATCTGGAGGTGGATTTCAGGCGTCCTGCACAACTGGGTTCTACACTTGAATGGACACTTCAGGTGATTGAGCTGGGGCAAACGTCGGTCAGGTTGCGCTTGCAGGCACGTGATGCGGCTGGGCGTCTGGCGCTTGAGATCCGACCGAGACTGGTGCTGTGCGACATGACGGGGGATGAGCCGATATCCCGGGTGATACCTGATCTGCTGCGTGCGCGCATGCAGGAATTTACCGAGACAAGTGGCTGATAAAAATAACAGGCGACTGTCGAGTTCTATGTAGGAGACCCAACGATGGCGCACACTGCCCATATTGATACGTTTGTGCGGGATAATCTTCCGCCGACTGAACAGTGGCCGGAGCTGATTTTCAATCGACCCGAGCTGCAGTTTACTGAGTACCTGAATGCTGTGGATCAACTGCTTGACCGTGCGGTGGATGAGGGTGATGGCGAGCGCCAGGCCATTATTGGCAAGGGTGTGAGCTGGAGCTATGCTGAACTGCAAAGGCAGGTCAATCGCATTGCGAATGTGCTGGTGCAGGATCTGCAGTTGCAAACAGGTAATCGTGTACTGCTGCGGGGTATGAACAGCCCGATGCTGGCAGCCTGCTGGCTGGCCGTGTTGAAGGCCGGTGGCGTGGCAGTAGGCACCATGCCGCTGTTACGTGCCAAAGAGCTAAAGGATATCGCTCAGGCGGCACGGATTACACATGCCATCTGTGACGAGTCACTGGCACCGGAGCTGCAACTGGCTACTGAATCCTGCGAAACTCTGACACAAGTGATCCACTATGGTGGCACTGGAGAGCTTGAAAAACTGGCAGCCAACAAGTCGGATGAATTTGCTGCTGTTAATACGGCTGCAGAAGATCCTGCATTGATCGCATTCACGTCTGGTACCACTGGCATTCCAAAAGGCACCATCCATTTCCATCGAGATATCATGGCGATGTGCGAAGTATTTCCTCGTCACTGTCTGAAACCCAACCGTGATGATGTGTTTATCGGCACACCGCCACTGGCATTTACCTTCGGCCTTGGCGGGCTGTTGTGTTTCCCTCTCTGGGCCAGAGCCAGCACGGTACTACTGGAGAAACTCGCACCGGAGCCGCTGCTGGAAGCAATTGAGAAACATGGTGCAACTATCTGTTTTACATCTCCTACTGCCTATCGTCATATGACTCCTCTGGTATCTGAATATAACATTTCCAGCCTGCAGAAATGCGTATCGGCGGGGGAAGCACTGCCGACTGATACACGCGATAAATGGCGCGAAGCCACCGGGATCGAGATCCATGATGGTATCGGTGGCACCGAGATGATCCATATCTATCTGGGATCGTCACCGGAGGACTATCGCGCTGGTGCACTGGGTCGCATGCTGCCCGGTTATATCGGCATGATCGTTGACGATCAGATGCAACCACTGCCGACGGGGGAGGTTGGCAAGCTGGCCGTCAAGGGGCCAACTGGCTGTCGATATCTGGCAGATGAGCGTCAGACCGACTACGTTGTTAACGGCTGGAACCTGCCGGGTGATGCGTTTTACATGGATGAGGATAGCTATTTTTATTACCAGGCACGTGTTGATGACATGATCGTCACCTCAGGCTACAACGTGGCTAGCCCAGAAGTGGAGTCTGCCTTGCTGGCACATCCGGCAGTGGCTGAGTGTGGTGTGGTGGGTGTGTCAGACCCTCACAGAGGACAGGTGATCAAGGCCTATGTGGTGCTTAATGTCGACTATGTGGGTGATGATGAAATGACGGTCGAATTGCAGAATTTTGTGAAAAATACTGTTGCGCCCTATAAATACCCTCGTCAAATCAAATATATTGATGCATTACCGAGAACTGAGACCGGTAAACTACAACGTTTCAAGCTCAAACAATTGTAGTAACAGATGAGTGTAACTACAGATAGATTTAACAACAGAAAGATAAGCAATCAGGCAGTCTGATGAATCCCGGCGATGTCGGCGATAAAGGATGATTGCGATACTAACAACAAGACTGGAGTTAACCATGCACAAGAAACATTTACTGGCCGCTTCACTGGCCGCGTTGCTTGCAGCCAGCACTGTTCAGGCCGCTGATTCAATCAAGGTCGGAATGATGACAACCCTGTCGGGTCCGGCGGCTGGATTGGGTGTCGATATCCGTGATGGTTTTAACCTGGCGGTGAAACATCTGGGCGGTAATTTTGGAGATCTCAACACCGAAGTCCTGATCTCGGACGATGCTCAGAACCCGGAAACTGCACGCCAGATCGCAGAGCGCTTCACCCTGCGTGATCGTGTCGATGTGGCCACCGGCGTCGTGTTCTCCAACATCATGCTGGCTGTCGGGCCGAGCTTCTTCGATTCTGAGACCTTCTATATCAGTGCCAATGCTGGCCCGAGTGAATATGCCGGTGCCGAATGTAATCCTTACTTCTTCAATGTCGCCTGGCAGAACGACAACCTGCATGAGGCGATGGGTAAGCATGTCGCCAATGAAGGCTTCAAGAAAGTCGCGCTGCTGGCTCCCAACTATCCGGCCGGTATCGATGCTCTGAATGGCTTTAAACGCTTCTATCAGGGAGATGTGGCTGTCGAACTCTACTCACGTCTGGGCCAGCTCGACTATGCAACTGAGATTGCACAGATCCGTCAGACACGTCCTGATGCACTTTATATCTTCCTGCCAGGTGGCATGGGCATCAACTTCATCAAGCAGTATGCCTCTTCCGGCATGATGAACCGCACACCGCTGTTTGCGCCGGGCTTCTCCGGTGACGAAGATTTCGTCAATGCGATTGGTGAAGATATGGTGGGGCTGTTTAATACCACTCACTGGTATCGTGAAATGGACAACGAACTGAATCAGCGCTTTGTCACAGACTTTCAGGGTGACTATGGGCGTCTGCCAACGCTTTACGCGTCGCAGGGTTATGATGCAGCGATGCTGATTGATGCCGCCGTGCGTGCCGTGGATGGCAATATTGAAGACAAGGATGCATTCCGCGAAGCACTGCGTTCTGTAGATGCCCCGACTGTCCGTGGCAACTACACCTTCGGTAACAACCATTATCCGATTCAGAACTACTACTTACGTGAAGTGGTACGCGAAGATGACGGTACGGTTCGTAACCATTTTGCAGCCGAGGTCATGACTGACCATCAGGATGCTTACGCCAAAGATTGCAACATGTAAGCAGGCTGACTCAGCCGCAGCACCTGATGCCATGTCAGGTGCTGCTTACGTCACACAGATGTATTCAGTTGTCGTGTTCGTTGCACCGCATCAGATGCCATTGTTGTTGCACGTGCTGCATGACGCGTTGGAGAACTGTTGAATGGGTTATCTAATTATCGAGCAGATGCTCAACGGATTACAGTACGGTTTGATGCTGTTTCTGTTGGCTGCTGGCCTGACGCTGGTTTTCGGGATCATGGATCTGATCAACTTGGCGCACGGTTCTTTGTATATGATCGGTGCTTTTCTGGCCGCCACCTTTTTTCAGATGCTGGGCAGTTTTTTCCCGGCGCTATTGCTGGCTATTGTTGCCACGGCTTTTATCGGCTTTATTCTTGAAAGGCTGCTCTATCGCAAGCTGCAGACGATGAGTCATCTGTCACAGGTGCTGGCAACCTTTGCTTTGATCCTGATCGCGAATGAATCGATCAAGATCATTTTTGGTGCGCAACCGCTGATGATCAGCATGCCGTCGGGTCTGTCCCGCGCCATCGAGATCGTACCGGATGAACTTTACTATCCGGCCTATCGCATGCTGATTATCGGGGTGGGCTTTGCAGTGGCTATCGGCCTGTATCTGTTGGTGAACAAGACGCGGACCGGCATGTGGATGCGGGCTGGGGCCTCCAATCGTGAGATGGCTGCCGTAATGGGGGTGCGTATCAAGCCACTGTTCACACTGGTGTTCGTGCTGGGTGCAGCCCTCTGCGCCTTGGCTGGTGCGTTGCTGGGCCCATTGCTGGCTGTCACCATAGGGATGGGCGAATCGATTCTGATACCGGCTTTTCAGGTGATTGTGATCGGTGGCATCGGATCAATGCGAGGTGCCCTGATAGGCTCTTTGCTGGTGGGAATGATCGATACAGTGGGCAAGTTACTGCTGGTGCTTGGTCTGGGCTTTATCACAGACCCCACCAATGCCGGTACGCTGGGCTCAACCCTGGCATCTCTCTCCATCAGCGTGTTGATGGTCGCTGTACTCTACTTCCGCCCGCAAGGGCTGTTCCCGGCGCGAGGATAAGCTGATGAATCGATTCGGTCCTTCGCATAGTAAGGATACGCCACTGCATACCGGGCTGCCCAATCCCTGGTCTGCCATTCTTGTGGCCGTGCTGCTGGTGATTTTTCCGCTGGCAATGAGTTACATGGGTGAAGATTTTTATATCGGTATGGGGAGCCGAATTCTGATCATGGCACTGGCGGCAACGGCCCTCAACCTGGCGTTGGGTTATGGCGGCATGATCAGTCTCGGGCATGCTGCATTCCTGGGCATCGGCGGCTATACCGTGGCTATTCTGGCCAAAGCCGGTCTTGTTTCAGCGCTGCTGGTGTTTCCACTGGCTATCGTGATGGCATCCTTTGCCGCCTTTCTGATCGGCCTGATCAGTCTGCGCACCAAGGGCGTTTATTTCATCATGATCACGCTGGCGTTTGCGGAGGTATTTTATTACCTGGCGATCTCACTGCCAAATTTCGGTGGAGATGATGGCTTGCAACTGAGGGAGCGCTCAAGTGTTCCCGGTATAGGGCTAGATAATGCGCTGACCTTCTACTTCTTTGTGCTGCTGCTGTCGGGCCTGGCCATCGTGTTGATGTATCGACTGGTTTCTTCGCGCTTTGGGCGAGCTGTAGTGGCAATACGTGAGAATGAAAAGCGCATGGCGGCCATCGGTTATCCGGTATACCGCATCCAGTTGATGGCCTTCACACTGTCAGGTGGTCTGGCAGGTCTTGCCGGTGCGCTGCTGGTCAATCTCAATATGAGCGTGACACCACACATGCTGAACTGGCATCAATCAGGCATTCTGATTGTCATGGTGATACTGGGTGGCTCGGGATATTTCTGGGGCGGTTTGACCGGTGCAGCGTTGTTTCTGATACTGGAAGAGGTGATCGCCGATCATACCGAGCACTGGAACCTGTTTCTGGGTGCGATGCTGCTGTTTATCGTCCTGGCAGCACCGAATGGTGTCATGAGCCTCAGGGATCGTGTACTGGGATTGTTCAGTCGCTCCAGCAGCAAGGCAGCGTCTGAGCAGGAGGTGCCAAAATGAGCCATATCATTCTTGAGGTCAAAGATCTGGTGAAACGCTTCGGCGGGCTTGTGGCATCGGATATTCAGCACCTGGAGGTGAGACAGGGTGAAATTCATGCCCTGATAGGGCCGAACGGTGCGGGCAAGACCACGCTCCTGTCGCAACTCAGTGGTGAGATGAAACCGGATGCCGGAGCGATTCTCTTCGAGGGCGAGGACATCTCAGCGCTGCCGGTACACAAGCGGGTGCAGGCAGGAATCGCACGCTCCTATCAGATCACGACTCTGCTGCCACGGCTGACTGTGCGTGAGAATCTGGCGCTGGCGGTTCAGGCGCGTACCGGGCACTCATTCGACTTTCTCGGCACCGTCATGGATGAAACAGATCTTGACGAAGGTGCGATCAATACCGCTGCGCGTGTGGGACTGAGCCCTGAGCTGAATCAGATCGTCGGCACCCTGTCGCATGGCAAGCAGCGTCTGCTGGAGCTGGGGATGGCGCTGGCCTGTGAGCCCAGACTGATCCTGCTGGATGAGCCGATGGCAGGGACCGATGTGGAGGAGTCACACAATATGGGTACCTTGATGCTGTCGCTGAAAAAACAGCATACGATCATTCTGGTTGAGCATGATATCGATGCCGTATTCCGACTTGCCGACCGTATCTCGGTTCTGGTTGCTGGCAAAGTGATAGCTACAGGGAGTGCAGAAGAGATCAAACACAATCCTGCCGTTATCACCGCCTATCTGGGTGAAGAGGACGCTGAAGAGCTTGAGGTGAACGGATGAGTGCGCTTCTGACAATAGAAAATCTGGAAACCGGTTACGGCCCCAGTCAGGTGCTGTTTGGTGTCAATCTGGAAGTACAGAGTGGCGAGGCGTCGACTCTGCTGGGCCGAAACGGGATGGGCAAGACCACTTTGCTGAAAGCGGTATTCGGCCAATTACCGGCATGGCAGGGCGAGATACGCTTTCTGGGTGAGAAGATCAATGGCAGGTCCACCGAGCAGATCGCTCAGATGGGGCTGGCTCTGGTACCGGAAGGGCGACAGATCTTCCCCAACCTGAGTGTTGAAGAGAATCTGGTGGCGTTTCATGCCAATCGCAACAAGGGCGAGAAGCCGTGGAAGCTGGATGATATCTATGAGCTGTTCCCGCGTCTGAAAGAACGTGCCGGGAATATGGGCAATCAGTTATCCGGTGGCGAGCAGCAGATGCTGGCGGTAGGGCGTGCCCTGATGACCAATCCCTATCTGTTGATTCTTGATGAGGCAACCGAAGGCTTGTCACCGATCATTCGCAAGGAGATTTGGCAGGTGCTGGCAAGGCTGAAGGAGGCCGGGCAATCCTTTCTGGTGATCGATAAATACTTTAAAGAACTTGTCAGAGTCACCGATCGACACACCTTCGTTGAGAAGGGCTGCAGTGTCTGGTCGGGTGATACCGAAACACTGCAGCGTTCACCGGATCTCTGGAAGCGTTACATGGGTGTCTGACAAGGATGTCTGATAAGGGTGTTTGACAAGCGTGTCTGCCAAGTGTTTCTGACAAAAGTGTCGACAGGAATGGCTGTAGGAGTGTGTGAATAATGAAAGTGGATTTTGCAGCAGAATATGATGTGCGCGCCCAGATCCCTGGTTTCGAGCAGGTGATCAACAGCTGGACAGCCAGATCGCAAGCGGTGCAGCACCAGTTACCGGGCAGGGTGGATATCGCTTATGGCGACAGTCCGGATGAGACGCTGGATTACTTTTCTCCAACGGGCGTGATCAAGCCACCCTTGCTGGTTTTTCTGCATGGCGGATTCTGGCGCAAGCTGCATAAGGATGATTTTACCTGGATCGCTCCGCCCTATCTGGAGGAGGGGGTTGCGGTTGCTGTGATCAACTATGGTCTGGCACCAGCTACCAATCTGGAAACCATTGTTGAGCAGATTCGCAAGAGTATCGCCTGGCTCTATCTGCACGCCGATGAGCTGGGTTTTGATACAGATCGGATCACCGTGTCAGGGCACTCCGCAGGTGGGCATCTGACCTGTATGGCGATGGCGACAGACTGGGTGGCACGCGACAGCCGTTTACCGGCTGACCTGTTGGCAGCGGGCATAGCCTTGAGCCCGGTGGTGGATCTGACTCCGCTGAAGGAGGTGCCGATGCTGGAAAATGATCTGCATTTTACACCGGAACGCATAGCAACACTGAGCCCGAGTAAACTGCATCCAACGACGGCTGCGCCGGTAATCGGCTCGGTGGGCGGGCTTGAGAGCAACGAGTTCAAGCGGCAGCGTCAGATACTGGCTGAATCCTGGTCGGGTGTCTGGAAGGGAGCTGTGGATATGCCCGACAGGGATCATCTGACCCTGTGTGAAGCGTTTGCCGAGCCAGAAACGGAGCTGTTTGTACGTAGTCTGGCATTGATAAAGCAGCCTTGAGCCCAGAGTGTTTTTAAGTTCAGGGTGATAATGTTTGACATTTAAAATAATAATATCGAAAATAAATAGTTCATATAAAAACATTTCTTAACTAATGTTTTGTGGTTAAAGTTTGACCAGAACAGTTTATAAATAAAATCTTATCAAGAACTACAGGCGAGGCCCCATGGAGGAATTGACAGACAGACATGCCATCGTGACCGGTGGCGCCACCGGGATCGGGCGGGCAATTGCTGAGCGTCTGCATGCCGAGGGTGCCAGAGTGACTGTGATGGCGCGTGATGAAACGCGTCTGCAGGCTATGTGTCAGGCGTTCCCGGGTATGCAGTATCAGGTGCTGGATGTCACTGACGAGGCGAGTGTTCAGCAGGCCTTCAAGGCCGCCGAACTGGCGTCAGGTGCGGTAAGTGTGTTGGTGAATAATGCCGGCTCGGCCAGAACAGCCCCCTTTGCCAGAACCAGTGCAGCACAGTGGCAGCAGATGCTGGATGTCAATCTGACCGGTGTTTTTCACTGTATTCAGGCGGCGTTGCCGAGCCTCACTCAGGGAGACTATGGTCGTCTGATCAATATTGCGAGCACTTCCGGTCTGAAGGGGTACGCCTACACCGCAGCCTATACCGCTGCCAAACATGGAGTCATCGGCCTGACCCGCGTGCTGGCTCTGGAGCTGACCAATACCCATACAACCGTCAATGCCATCTGCCCCGGTTTCACCAATACCGATATCGTATCCGAGGCGATCAGTAATATCGTCAGCAAAACCGGTCGTACAGAGGCCGAAGCCTTGGCAGAACTGGTCAAACACAACCCTCAGAAGCGTCTGATAGAGCCTGAAGAGGTGGCTGCACAGGTGGTCTGGCTCTGTTCCGATGCAGCGCGTTCGGTGAACGGGCAGGCACTGGTACTGGCAGGCGGCGAGATCATGTAATCCGGATCAACCGGATGGGAGAGAAACAGGTTATGAATCCACAAACGTATCAGCCAACCCACTTTCAGTGGACCTTCACGGATGGTGTTGCCGTGATTCGACTCGATCGGCCGGAGCGCAAAAACCCGCTGACGTTCGAGTCCTATGCCGAGTTGCGTGATCTCTATCGCGAGCTGGTCTATGTGCCGGAGGTCAAGGCGATCGTGCTGGCACCCAATGGCGGTAACTTCTGTTCGGGTGGCGATGTGCATGACATCATCGGCCCGCTGATTAAGCAGGATATGCCCGGGCTGCTCAAGTTTACACGCATGACCGGCGATCTGGTCAAGGCGATGCGCCACTGTCCGCAGCCCATCATTGCCGCGGTGGATGGGGTGTCGGTCGGGGCGGGTGCGATCATTGCGATGGCATCCGATATGCGGCTGGGGACTGCACGCAGCAAAACGGCCTTCCTGTTCAATCGAGTTGGCCTGGCAGGCTGCGACATGGGTGCCTGCGCTATTCTGCCACGCATTATCGGTCAGGGGCGGGCATCAGAATTGCTGTTTACCGGTCGCAGCCTGGGTGGGGAAGAGGCGATGCAGTGGGGTTACTTCAATCGTCTGGTTGAGCCGGAGCAGCTTGAAGATGAAGCGATGAAACTGGCCAGACGGCTGGCCGAAGGGCCGACCTTTGCCAATGGCATCACCAAGAACCAGCTCAACCATGAGTGGGACATGAGTCTGGATGCTGCCATCGAGGCAGAAGCTCAGGCACAGGCGATCTGCATGGCCACGAAGGATTTCGAGCGCGCCTATGAGGCATTCGTGAACAAGACTACGCCGCTGTTTGAAGGTAACTAGCAGGGTATGGTCATCAGTACAGGACAGTGTGATGTCAGACCGATCTTTTCTTGACTGGCCCTTTTTTGAGCCACACCATCGCGAACTCGCGCAACAGCTGGATCAGTGGTGCCAGGAGCGTCTGGAACCACTGTTACAGGCACATGCCGATCATGATAGCCATGAAGCACTGGATACCGCGTGCCGTGCCATCCTGCAAGCGCTGGCCGAAGATGGCTGGATACGTTATGCAGTCCCGAAGGCCTATGGTGGTGTTCATGAATCACTGGATGTGCGCTCGCTGTGCCTGATCCGCGAAACGCTGGCGCGTTATGCGGGCTTGGCGGATTTCATGTTTGCGATGCAGGGGCTTGGTAGTGGCACCATCACCTTATATGGCACCGAGGCGCAGAAACAGCAGTATCTGCCCGATGTGGCTGCCGGTCGCAAGATAGCAGCTTTCGCCCTGACTGAACTTGAGACAGGCTCGGATGTGGCGGCGATGAAAAGTGATGCTCTGCTGCAGGGTGATCACTATCTGCTTAACGGAGCCAAGACCTTTATCTCCAACGGTGGGATAGCCGACTTCTATGTCAGCATCCTGCGCACCGGAGAGGCTGCTGGATCCAGAGGGCTATCGGCATTTATTGTCGATGCGGACTCCCCGGGCTTCTCGATCCGTGAGCGACTCGATGTGATTGCTCCGCATCCTCTGGCTACGATCGATTATCAGGATTGCAAAATCCCGGTGTCTCAGCTGCTCGGCGAGCCGGGACAGGGTTTCAAGGCCGCGATGGCCACGCTGGATATTTTCCGTACTACAGTCGGTGCTGCTGCGCTTGGGTTTGCTCGGTGTGCTCTGGATGAAGCGACGCATCACTCTTCAAGCCGCATGCTGTTCAACGCGCCACTGTCGGATCTGCAACTGGTGCAGGCGATGCTGGCGGATTCTGCGCTGGATGTCGATGCCAGTGCCTTGCTGATCTATCGCGCAGCCTGGACCCGCGATGTGCGTGGCGAACGTGTCACGCGTGAAGCGGCGATGGCCAAACTGCATGCCACCGAACAGGCGCAGAAAGTGATAGATCGAGCGGTACAGATTCATGGCGGCGGCGGTGTGCTACGTGGCAATAAGGTGGAGGAGCTCTACAGGGAGATTCGTGCTCTGCGCATCTATGAAGGTGCAACAGAGGTGCAGAAAGTAGTGATAGCACGTCAGCATCTGATGCGTGAACTGGGATAATAACGAGGTAAATAATAATGAAACAACTCCTGCCAGAAGGCTGGGTTCGCCCCAAGGGATATTCCGCCGGCATCGAAGTAACGGCCGGTCGTATGGTGTTTGTTGCAGGCCTGGTAGGCTGGGATGAGAACGAGCAGTTTGTTTCTGATGATCTCGTCGATCAGTTCCGTCAGGTGCTGGTCAATACCTGTGCCGTATTACAAGAAGCCGGTGGCGGGCCAGAGCATGTCGTGCGCATGACCTGGTATGTCACTAACAAGCAGGAGTATCTGAGCCGATTGTCTGAAGTCGGGACAACCTATCGTGATGTCATGGGCAAGAACTTCCCGGCAATGGCCTGTGTTGAGGTGGCAGATCTGATGGAGGATAGTGCCAAGATCGAGATAGAGACTACCGCCGTTATTCCCGCCTGATTTTTTCACTGACACCATGACCCGCTGCCAGGAGGGTGTCAGTTTTTTATTCTTTCGCTATACGTCTCCTGCTGATTGCAAGGCGTATGGCGATTGTATTCTCCGCTTCATCATGATTTGATACCGGTCTTTGAAAAACTGCACCCCGCGATATTAAGGATGAGGCAATGCTTGATTTCAGATCCGACACTGTAACCACCCCGACAACTGCCATGCGCGAGGCGATGGCCAATGCACCCGTGGGCGATGATGTCTATGGAGATGACCCGACAGTCAATGAACTGGAAGCCTGGACTGCCAAGCGTCATGGGTTCGAAGCGGCACTGTTCACTTCATCGGGTACACAGGCCAATCTGCTGGCGCTGATGAGTCACTGTCAGCGGGGTGATGAATATCTGTGTGGCCAATTGGCACACAACTACAAGTATGAAGCGGGTGGCGCGGCAGTACTCGGTTCCATTCAGCCTCAGCCGATTGAGAATGAGGCCGATGGTAGCCTGAGCTTTGAAAAACTTGCCGCCGCCGTGAAGCCGGATGATTTCCACTTTGCCCGCACGCGTTTGCTCAGCCTTGAGAACACTATCGGCGGTAAGGTATTGACGCTAGAGTATATGCAGCAGGCACGTGAGTTTTGCGACGAACAGGGGTTGGCGCTGCATCTTGACGGCGCGCGTATCTATAACGCAGCGGTTGCGCTCGGCGTGGATGTGGCAGAAGTGGCACGTCCGTTTGATTCCATCACGATCTGCCTCTCTAAAGGGCTCTGCGCACCGGTAGGTTCACTACTGCTGGGCACGCATGAACTGATCGCCAGTGCTCGCCGGATTCGCAAGATGCTGGGTGGTGGTATGCGTCAGGTGGGGATTCTGGCAGCAGCCGGTAAACTGGCAATGACGGAGCAGGTGGCACGTCTGGCAGATGATCATGCCAATGCGATCTATCTGGGAGAGCAGCTTGATCAACTGCCGGGTATCACGGTAAAACCTGAGTGGGTCAACACCAATATACTGTATGCGGATCTGGAAGCGGGGATCGAGATAGAGCCTCTTCGCCAGCATCTGAAAGAGGCAGGTTTTCTGGTTTCTCTGGAGCAGCGCACTCGGTTTGTAACACACAAGGATATCGATCGCGCGGGGATCGAACGAATGATTCAGAATCTGCGCGATTATCTCGCGAGCAGATAACGTACGACTCAGTATAGGTGTTTTCCTTTAATTGAAAATAGTTAAGGTCTAATCTAAAATGACCTAAACTATTGCAATACTATAAAACAAAAGGGAGTAAGCCTGTGTCCGCTGATAATAGTACGGGATCAGCACCTGCAATGGAGAGCAGGTCTAACAGTGAAGGGCTGGCTGATCAGCATCAGGCGTTGCGACTGTGGCTCAAAATGATCAGTTGCACTAATCTGATCGAAAATAAAATTCGCAAACGCTTGAATGAGCAGTTTGCCTTTACTTTGCCGCGCTTTGATTATCTGGCCCAACTGAACAGAGAGCCGGATGGCATGACGATGGGTGAGCTGTCCAAGCGGATGATGGTGACAGGTGGTAATGTCACTGGTCTCACCGATCAACTGGTACGCGATGACCTCGTGGTGCGTGAGATGGACAGTGCAGATCGTCGGGTTTACCGCATCCACATGACGGCCAAGGGAGCGGAAAAATTTCGCGAGATGGCTGTCGAGCATGAAGTGTGGATTCGCGAGATCATGAGTGTAGTGGATGATAACGAGATTGATCAGTGCCTGAATATGCTGGCACGTATCAAGAAGCAGGCTCAGGATAGTTAATACAGGTATAGTTAATAACTGAACTGAGCCTGCAGGCTTGTTGCAGGTGGGAATTGATCAGGGTTTACGCTTAAGCGTGTAAACTACCTCCTTCAGCGGCTTGCCCTTCGGCCCCAGGCCATCCCAGCGACCTTTAAACGTTACTTCGAATCCCTCCCCGTATAAGGCTTCCACCTCATCCTGAGCAACACTGAAAGGTGGCCCTTTGAGCATGCCTTCAGGATACTCAAGTGTGATCAGCAGGATGCTGGCAGCAGTTGGCAGGAGCGCCTCCATATGACGAACATAGTCTTTGCGCATCGCAGGCGGCAACGCAATCAAGGCGGCACGGTCATAGACTGCACGAATCTGACCGAGATCCTCTCGGGTCAGTGCAAAAAAATCACCTCCAAGTAATCGCAACCCGTCCATGCTGTATTCAGTGAAGCGTTCACCTTTGCTGATAGCAGGGGATAGCTGGTTTTCATTGAAAAAGGCTTGCAGGGCTACTTCACTGATATCTATTCCCAGCAATGCATGCCCCTGCTCACGTAACCACAGCATATCCAGACTTTTACCGCACAAGGGCACAAAGACAGGGGCGTCGTTGGGGATCCCGAGTTCAGCCCAGTGGCTGTTCAGGTAGGCATTGATCTCTGACTGATGAAATCCTATCTGATTCTGTTCCCAGCGCTCGTGCCAGAATTGGTGTTCCACGTTGTATCCTCTCCAATTAATATATCAGTTAACAACCACCACCCGATTTCGTCCCTGCAGTTTGGCTTCCAGCAATGCTGAATCGGCGCGGGCAAAAAGTGTTTCAAAGTTATCTTCTGTTTTATGCTGTCCGGAACGGGTGTAGGTGGTGCCAAAGCTTGCAGTTATTCTGACTGCTTTTCCTTCCCAGATGAAAGGTGTTTCATCCAGTGCTTTTCGCAGTTCATCAGCCTCTACTGAGTTTTGTTCGGATGTGTCCGGCTGCCATAGAGCGAACTCCTCACCACCAAAACGCGCCAGCAGGGCATGAGCGGGCAGTCTGGATTTCAAGGTGTCGGAGAGATGAACCAGCGCAGCGTCACCTGCCTGATGCCCGTACTCATCGTTGACCCGCTTGAAAAAGTCAATATCCAGAATTGTCAGCTGTCCTGGCTGGTGCTCCTGCAGGGCCTGCTCTATCAGTTTTATCAAATGCCGCCGGTTGAAAAGTGCCGTCAGATAATCGTGATTTGCCTCCCAGTGCAGTCGGGCACGAAGTATGGCATTTGTCAGGAGGACCGAAGCGATCTCCAGTGCTGCGACATAACTTTCCGGGTAGGACTTGGGTTTGTCGCAATCATCAAAACCAAGGATTCCCCACCACTGACTATTCACCATGATGGGGATGGTCAGCATGGAGTGAATACTCTGGCGTACAAACTCATTCAGCAGATGACCCGACAGGGAGCAGCGATGGTGTTGGCGCCACTCGCCTCGAAGGCGTGCTTCGTAAAGCTCTTTAACGTCGTCGTCCTTTACTTCGACACGCTGATGATGAAGCTGAAGGTCATCAAAGTTAGACAATTCAGGGCGAGCCGCCCACTCATGAATGTATTCGGTAATGTAATAATCATCACCTTTTTCGATCAGCCTGAACATCCAGACACGACTGGAACCCGTACTGATACCCAGCTCTTCCAGAAACTGGGTGATGCCCTCGCGCCAGTCGACGCTTTCATTCAGGCGCTTGGCTGCTCGGGCCACGGCTAGGAAGAGTTCACTGTCTGACCTGGCTCTGGCTGTCATATTATTCATCAGATGGCAGTTTCCCTTCAGCAGTCTAATGTGCACACTGGCAACAACAGAATAGCAGACTCATTGCCAATGTGGAGATCGGCGTGGTCACTGTGCTATAGAGGCAAATTCTTATACTATATAAGCATAATCTTATTTTAATTCATACAGGCTGCCTGTTCATGTCAGGATTTACATCTCGGTTGATTCGATATCTGGTGCCCCTGCTACTAATTCTGGTTGCGATCGCTGGATTTCTCCATCTCAAATCGACAAAACCTGAAGCACCACCCGCTGGTGATGAGGAGAGAAGCTGGCCTGTTGCTGCACTGATCGTGACGATAGCTGAACAGTCTCCAGAGGTGAGGCTTTTTGGCAAGATAGGTACCGCTTCAACCGCCAGTCTGCGTGCAAGATCGGCAGGTGATGTGGTCAGTGTGGCAGTGCAGGCAGGTCAGATGGTTGCCACAGGCGATCTGTTGCTGGAGCTGGACCCGACTGATGCACGGGTTGAGCGTGATCAGCGGCTGGCTGAACTTCAGGATCTGGACTCGCAGATTGAGCAGCGTGTTAGCCAGCATGCGTTGGATCGACAGGCGCTGCAGCAGGAGCGTGAGCTGCTGGCACTTGCAGAGCGTCAACTGCAGCGCATCAAAAGCCTTGCCGAGGGTAGTCGTGCCGCGCAACGTGATGTGGATCTGGCAGAGCAGTCTTTACTGCAACAGCAACTGGCGTTGATGAATCGTGAACTGGCGGTCAGCCAGCATCCGTCGCGCCTGAAGCAGTTGGAAGCAGCCAGAGTGCGGGCCAGAGGTCAATTGGAGCTGGCAGAGCGCAATCTGCAGGCAACGCATGTGGTGGCAGCTACTGACATGCGCATTGTGGATCTGATGGTGGCACCAGGCGACAGAGTCACCGCGAATACGGTACTGCTGACCCATTTTTCACCCATCGATATAGAGCTGGAAAGCCGTATCCCTATGCGCTATCTGCCCCAGCTGCAGGATTCACTGGCTTCTGATATCACTCTTGAAGCCTTTGCCGATATTGATGGCAGCCATTATGTATTCGTGCTTGAGCGCCTGTCTGCCAAGACTGATCAATCGGCAGCTGTACTGGCAAACTTTCGTCTGGGAGGAGGGCATGCAGAGCGCTTACCGCTGGGGCGTTTTGCCGAGGCCTGGATGCGCTTGCCGATCAATGGTTCCAGCGCATGGATACCTGCTGAAGCATTACATGGCTCTGACAGAATCTATCTGATCAAAGAGGGGCGCTTACAGTCGTTGACCGTTGATGTGCTGGGCGAAACGCGCCGTAATGGGCAAGCAGGTCTGCTGATCAGTGTAACAGAGCTGAGCGAGGGAGATCAGGTGCTGGCAAATCGGTTACCTCAGGCGATGCAGGGATTGAGAGTAGAAGTGGTTGAACAGCTCAGCATACCCGGAGAGGGGTCATGATGCCGCGCAAGGGGTTTATCGCGCTCTTTCTGAACCATCGACTGGCCAGTAATCTGCTGATTGTGCTGATGCTGCTGTCGGGTTTCTGGTCTTTGATGAAGCTGAACACTCAGTTTTTCCCCAACTTTGCCCTGGATTTTGTCAGTGTGCGAGTAGTCTGGACCGGGGCGAGTGCTGAGGATGTCGAAAGCAGTGTGACGATCCCGCTGGAGCAGTCCCTCAGAACGGTGGATGGGTTGAAGTCGATCACCTCCACTTCCAGCCTCGGGGTGTCGGCCATCACCCTTGAACTTCGTGATCGGGTCGATATGGCACAGGCGCTGGCACAGGTGGAGGATAGTGTCGCGCAGCAGCGCAATCTTCCGCTCAATGCCGAAACACCGGTTGTGAATCGTATCGTCCGCTATGAGCCGATCGTACGCATGCTGCTGTCCGGTTCTGATTCCATGGCAGAGCTGCGCGCGCTTGCCCGCCGTTTTGAGCGTGAGCTACTGGATATCGGTATCGAGAAAGTCGATTTCACCGGCTTGCCTTCGGAACTGGTAGCCATTGAGGTCAGCAGTGAAATGCTGCAGGCACTGGATAAAACACCCCGCCAGTTGGCCGAACACCTGGCACGCTTTACCACGGATCAGCCTGCTGGTCAGTTCGGGCGTGATCAGGGTGGGCGACAACTGCGGGTGCTGCAACAGGCGCGCCATGAATATGATTTTGCACAGCTACCAGTGCTCAACAGTGCTGAGCAGGGTTGGCTGAAACTGGGCGATATTGCATATATTGAGCGACGGGCCAGGGATGGGCAAACTCGTGTGCGTTATCAGCAGCAACCCGCACTGGAGTTGCTGCTGCAGCGGACCGAAAACACCGATGCACTGGATGCGGCGAAGCGGTTCGGGATCTGGCTGCAGCAAACTGAGCGCAGCCTGCCCCCGGGTGTGGAGCTTAAGGTTTATGATCAGCTGTGGCAGTTGATCAGCGAGCGTATCAATCTGCTGTTGAAAAACGGACTGGGTGGATTGGTGCTGGTGCTGGCGATTCTGTTTCTGTTTCTCAGCGGGCGCCTTGCGATCCGTGTCGCCCTGGGCATTCCGATCGCCTTCACGACCGCTTTTGTGGCGCTCTATCTGGCCGGAGGCAGCATCAATATGATGTCGCTGTTCGGGTTTATCATGTCGCTGGGGATCATTGTTGATAATGCCATAGTGGTCAGTGAGCATGCCTATACGCTACGCAGTGAAGGCAAATCACCCCAGGAAGCCGCGTTGACGGGTGCAAGGAGGATGCTGGCGCCGGTGATCGCCTCGTCGCTGACAACGGTTGCGGCCTTTTTCCCGCTGATGCTGATCGGCGGCATTATCGGCAAAATACTGTTTGAGATACCGCTGGTAGTGATCTGTGTGATCCTGGCGACCTTGCTGATCAGCTTTCTGATTTTGCCGCATCAGCTAAGCCAGGGTCTTGCCGTATCCCGTGCGCAGCTCAAAGAGGAAGAGAAGGGTTTCAGAGGCCGGTTTGAGCAGGGGTTGGAGCATTTCAGGCAAAAGCCCTTTCGGCGTCTGGTGACGGCATCCATTCAGGCTAGAGGCATCACGCTGGCGGCAGCGGTTGCGCTGCTGATTCTTGCCTTTGGTCTGTTGGCCGGTGGTCGTGTTGGCTTTACCTTCTTCCCCAATCCCGATGGTACGACCGTCAGAGCGAATATCTCGTTTGTGGCAGGTACGGCACCCGAGCGTGTTGAGCAGTTCATGCAGCAGGTGGAGGCAGCGCTGCAGGAGGTGGAAGCGTCACTGGATGAAGAGGTTGTCAGAGTGAAGGTGACGCGGTTGGGGCAGGGGATTGCCAGCGATGGCAGCGGGCCAAGGGGGGATCAGTTTGCATCGATGCTGGTTGAACTGACATCTCCGGATCGACGTGCGATCAGTAACCAACAGTTGATCCGTCTCTGGCGCGAACAGATACCTCGTGTCCCGGGTCTGGATGCGGTGATCATAACGGCGGTGACCGGCGGGCCACCCGGGCGTGATGTGGATGTCCGCCTGACAGGGGTGGATGCGCAGACACTTAAACTGGCTGCACTGGAGTTGGCAGACGCCATGTCGGAAACGCCAGGCCTTTATGCGATTGAGGATGATACACCCTACGGGCGTGAGCAGTTGCTGGTCAGACTCAGTCCACAAGGTGTTGCTCTGGGCTTCACTCCTCAGAGCATGGCGGCTGAGCTGCGAGGGTTGTTTGATGGGGCTCTGGTGCAGTTGTATCAGGATGGACTGGAGGAAGTGGAGGTGCGTGTCCTCCTGCCTGATGCGGAGCGACACAACACCCTGACACTGGAGCGCCTGTCGCTGCCACTGCCACAGGGTGGCTGGAGTCCGCTGGATCATCTGGCCGGGTTTGATTATCAACCGGGGTTCGAAACCCTGCGCCATGCAGATGCGCGCCTGGCCATCCATGTCTCGGCTGAGGTGGATCGTGCACAGGGAAATGCCGGCCTGATCAGAGAGCGTCTGGCCAGTGATGTGTTACCTGAGTTGGCGACCCGCTATGGGCTGGACTGGTCTTTTCAGGGGCGTGCAGTGGATCAGCAGGAAACGCTGGGGGATATGCGTATGGGGCTGCTGTTTGCACTGGCAGCCATCTATATTGTGCTGGCCTGGATGTTTGCCAGCTATCTGCTGCCGCTTGTGGTGATGGCGATCATCCCTTTTGGCCTGCTCGGGGCGATAGCCGGACACTGGATGCTGGGGTTGGAGCTGACCATACTATCCTTCTTCGGACTCTTTGGTCTGACCGGTATCGTGGTGAACAACTCAATCATCTTGGTCAGCTTCTATCAAGGGCTGCGTCAGAAGGGAATGGATTGTCACGAAGCCATTGTCGAGGCTTCCTGCCTGAGATTACGTGCGGTACTGATCACCTCCATCACCACCATTGCTGGATTGATGCCTTTGCTGTTCGAAACCTCGGTGCAGGCGCAGTTTCTGATCCCGATGGCGGTATCGATCGTATTTGGTCTGGGCGTGGCGACTGTGCTGGTGCTGGTGGTGATTCCCGCGCTGCTGGCGGTGGTGGAGCGTTAGTGCTCGGTTGCAGGGGGCGATCAGCCATCATCGGTTGTGACATCAGTTGTGACATCAGTTGTGATAAGGGTCATGCTGTCGGGTATCGCAGGTCTTGCGGTAGCTGGCAGGTGGTCGGTAATGAACAGATCGATCTGTGTCAGTGGGGCAATTTTTGCCAATGCATTGCGCCCCCACTTGCTCTGGTCTGCCACCAGAATCCTCTGTCGGCAGTTGCTCAATATGGCCCTGCTGACGGCTGCTTCTCGAACATCAAAATCCATCAGTCCGTGGTGGGTATCCAGGCCACCCGTACCGATGACACCGTAGTCCGCATGGAATTCGCTGAAGTAACGGGTGGTTTCCTCCCCGACCACATCATGGTCATTGTGGCGTAGCTGACCACCTGCGACCATGACCTGAATCGACGGGCTGTTGCACAGCAGTGACGCAACATTCAGGTTATTGGTCAGGATTGTCAGCCCTTTGTGATCGGACAACTCGCGCGCAACAAACTCGATGGTGGTACCGATACCGAGAAACACCGAGGCATTATCCGGTATCAAGCTGGCCAGATGGGAGGCGATCCGCTGCTTGGCGTGTTGATTGATGATCTGACGTGAGGTGAAGGAGAGGTTGGTGACAGATGACGGCAGGCTGACGCCACCATGCCGACGCCGTAACAGGCCATATTCGCAGAGCTGATTGATATCCTTGCGGATCGTCTGGGTTGTGACATCAAAGCGCTGAGCGATCAGCTCGATTTCCAGATGTTCTGTCTGTCGAATCCATTCCAGAATGGTGTGCTGTCGCTCAGTCAATTTCATTATCAATCCGTCTGCAATAAGTTGGCAGGTATCAAACGATCCGTCGCTGAGACTCCTTATCAAACAAATGTATGCTGCTTCGATCCACACGTAAAGGCACTTTGGTGCCTCGTTCATAGCGGATCTTACCGGACTGTTCGGCAACCATCAGGTCCTCATTACCGGGCAACCGACCATAGAGCAGGGTATCGGCGCCGAGTGGTTCGACCATCTCGACCTGCAGCACAAAGTCGGCATCTGGCATCTCGCAGGCTTCCAGGTGCTCTGGTCTCAGCCCCAACATCAGCTCCTGCTGCTGAAGCTTCGTGAGATCAACTGCCTGACCCAACTCTAGCTTATGCCCACCTGGCAGGTGCAGGCAGTTTGCATCGACTCTGGCAGACATGAAGTTCATACCCGGTGAGCCAAGAAAACTGGCAACGAACTGGGTTTCCGGGCGCTCATACAACTCCAGCGGTGGGCCCATCTGCTCCACCCGGCCATTGTTCATCACCACCAGACGATCGGCGAGAGTCATCGCCTCGACCTGATCGTGGGTAACATAGATCGAGGTGGTGCCGAACTCCTGCTGCAGGCGTTTGATCTCGATGCGCATCTGCACTCTGAGCTTTGCATCCAGATTTGATAGCGGCTCGTCAAACAGAAACACCTTGGGGTTACGAACGATCGCCCGACCCATCGCTACACGCTGGCGCTGGCCACCCGAGAGCTGCTTCGGCTTATTGGGCAGCAGATGACTGATCTCCAGCGTTGCGGCAGCACGATCAACCTTCTGCTTGATCTGATCCTTGGGCACTCCTCGGTTTTTCAGACCATAAGCCATATTGTCAAACACCGACATATGCGGGTAGAGCGCGTAGTTCTGGAACACCATGGCGATATCGCGCTCTGCAGGTTCCAGATTATTGACGCGGGTTTCTCCGATATAGAGATCGCCGCCACTGATGCTTTCCAGCCCTGCGACCATGCGCAGCGAGGTGGATTTTCCGCAACCGGATGGACCGACCAGCACGACCAGCTCGCCATCGGGTATCTCCAGATTCAGGTCATGGATCGCTTCAAAGCCGTTGTCATACTTTTTATTGATGTGTCTTAATGAAACTGTTGCCACGTGGAACCCCTTATTTCTCTTGCTCTATCAGGCCTTTGACGAAAAACTTCTGCATCAGAATCACAACGATCACCGGTGGCAGCATCGCCAGCACAGTGGTGGTCATGATGATGTTCCAGGGCACATTACCTTCCCCGGCCGTCATCAGGCGTTTAATCACCATGACGATGGTGTAGTAATCCTCGTCGGTGGTGATCAGTAGTGGCCAGAGGTACTGGTTCCAGCCATAGATGAATAGAATCACGAACAGCGCCGCGATATTGTTCACCGAGAGTGGCAGCAGGATATCCTTGAAAAACT
The DNA here is from genome assembly GCF_046271865.1 of Nitrincola salilacus. Classification (NCBI taxonomy): domain Bacteria; kingdom Pseudomonadati; phylum Pseudomonadota; class Gammaproteobacteria; order Oceanospirillales; family Oceanospirillaceae; genus Nitrincola; species Nitrincola salilacus. Next base: position 2,583,915 of record NZ_CP176580.1, on the reverse strand, counting down.
TGAATGGACCCGCACCATCGATTCTTGCTGCTTCCACCAGTGAGCTCGGAATCGACAGGAAGAACTGCCGGAACAGAAAAGTGGCCGTGGCGCTGGCGATTAACGGAATGGTCAGTCCGGCATAGGAGTTGAGCATGCCAAGCCTGGCCACCACCTCGTAGGTGGGCAGAATACGCACCTCCACCGGCAGCATCAGGGTCAGAAAGATCATCCAGAAGCAGGTGCGGCGGAAGGGAAATCGAAAGTAAACGATGGCATAGGCCGACAGCAGGGAGATGGTGATCTTGCCGATCGCAATCACCATCGCCATGATGAAGCTGTTCCACATCATCCAGGAGGCTGAAACGGTGACGCCAAGTACCCGATCGTCGTTGTTCCAGACCCGCTCAAAGTTGTTCAGGCCCTGCTCGCCGAACCACAGGGGCATCACGCCGGAAAAGAAAGCGCTCGAGGGATGGGTAGCAGCGACCAGAGCGATCCAGATGGGAAAGCCGATCACGGCAATGCCGAAGATCAGCATCAGGTGACGAAAGGCGGTTAGCCAGGGGCGATTTTCTATCATCAGTACTGCACCTTGCGCTCGACATAGCGGAATTGAATCACCGTCAGGGCGATCACCAGGATCATCAGAATGACCGATTGCGCAGCGGAGCTGCCAAGATCAAGTCCGACAAAGCCATCTTCATAGACCTTGTACACCAGTGTGCGAGTAGCGTTATCCGGCCCGCCCAGTGTGGTGGCGTGGATTACACCGAAGGTTTCAAAGAAGGCATAGACCACATTCACCACCAGCAGAAAAAAGGCGGTGGGCGAGAGCAGCGGGAAAACAATCTGCCAGAATCGCTTGAATGGGCTTGCACCATCGATCGCTGCTGCTTCGATCAGTGACTTGGGAATCGCCTGCATACCGGCAAGGAAAAAGATGAAGTTGTAGCTGATCTGCTTCCAGGCGGAGGCGATCACGACGACAGTCATCGCTTCACCGGCATTCACATAGTGGTTCCAGTAATGACCGACGAACTTCATCCAATAGGGCAGAATACCTATGGAGGGGTTGAACATCAGCCACCAGAGAACAGCCGCAACTACCGGCGCAACGGCATAGGGCCAGATCAGCAGAGTCTTGTAGGTGCCAGCTCCCTTCAGTACGCGATCTGCCATTGCAGCCAGCAGCAGCGCAACCCCCATTGCAGTGACAGCAACCATGGCACTGAACAGGAAGGTGACCTTCATTGAGTTCCAATACTCAGGGTCCTGAAACAGGTAGACAAAGTTGTCGAACCAGACAAACTCGCGTGAAAATCCGAAGGCGTCCTCTATCAGGAAAGATTGATAGAGTGCCTGGCCGGCTGGCCAGATAAAGAACACCAGCGTGATGATCAACTGGGGTGCCAGCAGGAAGTAGGGCAGAATTTTATTCTTGAAAACAACGGTATCGTGCATCGTAGCGCTCTCAGACTCGAAAACCCTGCCGCATATAAAAATGAGGCAGGGTCGCGAAACGGAAGATCCGGGACGAGTAACTCATATGAGAGTGCTTGATCGGATCAGCTCAGCCATACGCCGGATTATCAGCGATTGGCGCGCTCGAAACGACGCAGTTGCTCGTTACCACGGCTGACGGCACGATCCAGTGCTTCCTGAGCAGACGCAGTACCATTCCATACCGACTCCAGCGATTCATCAATAATGCCGCGAATCTGAGGGAAGTTACCCAAACGCAGCCCTGTCGAGTTCTCGGTTGGCTCAACTGAGGTCATCTGCTTGATGGAGGTATCAGTGCCAGGATTCTGTTCATAGAATCCCTGTTCTTCAGAGAGTTTGATGGCAGAATAGGTGATCGGCAGATAACCGGTGAACTGATGCCAGTCCGCCTGTACCGTGGGGTCAGACAGATAGTCATAGAACGCAGCGACTGCACGATACGCGTCATCATCATGTCCACGCAGTGTCCAGAGGGTTGCACCACCGATGATGGTGTTCTGTGGTGTTTCGATAGCGTTATCCCAGTAGGGCAGTGAGCTGACACCGAACTCAAACTGAGCATTGGCGTTGATACCGGCATAGCCCGCGGAGGACTCGGTATACATGCCACACTCTTCACTGTAAAACTTGGCTGACCCTTCATTGGTGCGGCCGGAGTAGCTGAAGATACCGGCTTTCTGCCATTCACCCATCTTCTCGATATGAGCAACCTGCACAGGGCCATTGAACTGCAGTTCGGTATCGGTGCCACCGAAGCCATTTTCCTTGCTGGCAAACGGGACATTATGGCGGGCTGACAGGTTCTCCAGATGGATCCAGGACTGCCAGGCGGTGGTGAAACCGCATGCATAGCCGGCGTCGAGCAGCTTCTGACCGAACTCCTCCATTTCTGCCCAGGTGGCAGGGCCGCGATCCGGCAGACCCGCTTTCTCAAACGCACCCTTATTGTAATAAAGCACAGGAGTGGAGCTGTTGAACGGCATTGAGAGCATGTTGCCATTGCTGTCGGCATAATAGCCGGTGACACTGCTGAGGTAATCTGACTGGTCAAATCCCTGGCTGAACTCTTCCATCAACTGATAGGTTGGGTAGACAGCTCCTTCTGCGGCCATCATGGTTGCCGTTCCGACCTCATATACCTGAACGATCGCAGGCTGCTGATTGGAACGGAAGGCCGCAATAGCTGCAGTCATCGTATCGTTATAGTTGCCACGGTAACTGGCATTGACCTGATAATCGTTCTGGGAGGCATTGAACCCAGCCACCACATCCTCAACTTTTTCGCCCAGTGCTCCACCCATAGCGTGCCAGAACTGGATCTCGGTTTTAGCCAGCGCAGGTGTTGCGCTCAGCGAGCAGATAAAGGCTGCAATCAGCGTCTTCTTCATAGGGGTTCCTCAGAGTGTTGTTGTTATATTGGGTTCATTTGAATATTCAGTTAGAGCATGAAATGAACTCTGAACCTTCAATCTAGCCCAATAGTTTTCGTTTTGTCACTTTATTTTTACTATTTTACGAAACGAACATGACGATATGGTAACTGAATGATGACAGGGGAGTTCATTTGAAAATAAATGAAGAAAGTATTCTGCAGATCAGACCTGGCGTTGCTGGATTCAAGCCAGATCGTCATCCGGTTCCAGTGTTGAGACGAATATCGGGTATTGACCTGTCCTGACTCTTTTGGACCCTGCTGGCTGGCGAGGTTTGCATTCGCAGATCACGCAGCATCTGTTGCAGTATCTGGGCAGGTTCGTAGTCGCGATTACGCTCACTTGCAGCGCGTTTCATTTGGCGTTGTAGTGATGGGCTGGCAAGGTAGCGAATGGCGGCCTCTGCCATCTCATCAGCATTTTCTGTCAGAAAACCATCGACCTCGTGGCGAATAATGTCCTTGGGTCCCTTTTCTTTGTAAGCGATCACCGGTACACCACAGCCCATCGCTTCAAGGACAACACAGCCGAAAGTATCAAAGCGTGAAGGTAGCAGCAGCAAGTCGCTGTCTGCGTAAACCGAGACCAGCGATTCGTGTCCTATCCAACCGAGAAAGTGAGCGTCGGGTAAGGCTTGTTCGAGCTTCTCTCTGGCAGGTCCACTGCCTGCAATCCAAAACTCGGCGTTAGGGCAGGCGGCCTGAATTTGCGCCCACACAGAGGGCAGATCCATCACCCCTTTTTCATCACTGAGGCGTCCGGCATAAAGAATAACCGGTGGTCTGGCATCTGTTGCTGTTGGCAGATGAGTGGGGTTGATGAAGCGGGGATTGATGAAGCAGTCGTCAGCCCAGTGGCGCGTCAGGAACACCTGATTCTGTTCAATGCCCATATCAGGGCCGCTGAGCCAGGCCTTGTGATCGCTGTTAAGAACAAAAATACCATCAAACTGGCGGTAAAAAGCGCGGATCAGGCGCCTCAGTCTATCCATGCCATGTTGATCAAGTTGACTGCTGTGGCTGAAGAACTCTATCCAGTCCGTATGCATGAAAAAATATGCGGGAACAGAGTAAGCATGCTTCAGATATTGAGCAACCAGCCCCATCACCAGCTCGGTGGAGCAGATGATCCGATCATAGCCTCCCTCTTCAAAAATACGCTGAATGGCAAGCAGGTCGGGAATATGGATCAGTTGTTCACCGAGCTGCTGCATATCAAAGGATGCCAGTGGACGCACAACCTTAAGATGTGGTTGGGCCTCCAGATCCGGATGGCACACCAGCATGTCAATCGGAAGGTCGGCTTTCTGTATTTCCTGCAGTGTACTCTGCAGAACTGATGACACACCATTATGATCGGTCAACGTGTCGCTCAGCCACAATACACGCTCAGGGTGACGGTGCTCATCCAGCGTATCAGCCAGGCGATTCAGAAACTCTCGGTTGGAATAGAGCACATGTCGGCTCGCCAGTGTCGCACCTGCGAGAACCACCCCGGCCAATGCCGGAAATGTCAGGCTATCCATCAGTTTCAGCAGATTGAGTGACACCATATCGGTGGATCGGCTGCGCTCACTGCTGAAGAGTGTTCGTGCATGAGTGGGGAGTTCAAACTGCCGGATCAGCTCATCGATACTCAATGTGTTGAAAAGATCGCTCTCCACATTCGAGAGGTTCTCCTTGAGCCGCTGCAACAGTACAGTCGATATCTCACGAAAAAGTGCAGGCAGCACCTCCCGAAGTACTGTCAGAAACTGGTCGGGCTCATGCCTCTGTGTGCGGGCGATTTTCTTGATCATCTTCAGTACGGGTTTGAACTCCTTGCTGACACCAAGAGTAACCAGTAATTTGGGTTTTTTTCCTGACAGAGCTTGATGGAAGGTTTCCAGAAAGGTCAGAGTGTATTTATGTCGTTTGATCTCCTGCATCACATTGCTGATGCCCAGGCAGATCAACTTATCATTCATGGAGCCCTTGTGCAGCATCAGTCTTAGCAGGCCGGGATCTTTCATGTTGATCGCAACCTGTGAGAAATAGTCCAGAAATGTTGCGGTCAACTTCTCCTCTTCTCCTACCTCACCGTAGGGAGCCATCTGCCCATTGAGCAGCGCTTCGAGCGCAAGTACCGATGCAGGTGTCTCCAGCAGCCTCTGTTGAAGGTTATCAACCTGAAGCAGAGTGCCGCAACGTCCGGCAAAAATGCCGTTGTGATCATCTGATCCTCCCGTCATGCGCTTGCGATAGGGGTCTGTACAGAACTCAAAGGGATCCAGTTTGTGCTCACGCGCCAGATAGTCGATTCTTTCGGGTGTCAGGCTATCGATCCAACGTTGTGTCAGGGCGTTCTGCCAGTAACCGCGTTGTCCGTTCAGTACTTCAAAACGCTCAAACAGAAGCGCAAATTTCTCAAGCAGGCTGATATCCGGCTGTTTACCATGAGCGTAAAAGAACAACGGGTGTGGCAACACCGTAGGGAGTGCATGTTCTCGGCAGTAGCCAGCAAAATGATAGATATTACGCCGCAGCAGGTTAAGTATCACCTCCTGTTCGGGTGTGAAACCATAGGTCAGTACATGGATGCTCAGCTCAGAGTCAGGGAAGTGACAGGTAAACTCTGCCCCGACCAGCACGTCAAATCCTCGGTCCAGCAGATCCCAGCAGGAGCGGGCATTATTATGGTTGGTGATGGTAATCAGATCGCAGCCATTATTCTGCAGGCGCTTGACCAGATCATCCGTCTTGAGCCAGGTCTCGGGAAGGCGCAGCAGCCGCCCCCAGAGCTCATCAGGCACATCGCTGTTGTGATCGTGACAGTGCAGATCTACCCGCAGGATATTTTCAGCAGCAGGAGCATCAGGTATCAGCAAGCCCCTTTGTTCAATCAGGAACTGCTCATAGCCGCTACGGATAGATGTATGAAAGCTGCTGAATGACTCATCAGAAACCTTGGCGGATGTATCCGGGATGAGTGGTTGCACGGTAGACCTCTTTCCACTGGCTTTTACCGGCAGCTTAAGGTCTGTTTATGACATTGCGTTGACAAGGGTAATGCAATAGATATCGATTGGGACATGAAAGCGGAGATGACTTTCCTGAATCCGCGCCACAGAACGTTGATCGGCTCATTCGTGAGTCATGAAATATAAATCTCAGTACCACTGCTTCGAAGTGATCCACAGACTACACTTAAGTTGATCCGACATTCAACAAGCCAGAAAACAGCGTAGCGAAACTTTATATCTATCTGCTATTTGTTGACCGCTATGGGATAGAGGTCATACATCAATTCACGCAAATGGGCTGCAAGGCCGGGGTAATCTACATCTCCAGTATCAGACTTGAGGGTGCACTCTCAATTTTTTCCCATGCCAGCACTGCCTTGAGCGAGTCTTCATAAGGGAACGTGATATGAACCAACTGGCGGATCAACAGTACAAGTACCTGTTCAAATCTTCACCGGGAAAAATTCTGGTACTGGAGCCTGGCAGATTCGAGGTCCTGGCTGTCACTGACGAATACCTGCATGCCACGATGACACGTGAAGCAGACATAGTCGGCAAGACACTGTTTGAAGTGTTTCCTGATGACCCGGAAGATCCGCAGGCGGACGGTGTGCGGAACCTGTCGACTTCTCTGCAGCGGGCCAGGTCACTGAAAGTCCCTGATATCATGGGTATACAGTGTTATCCGATACGCCTGCCAGATGGCACCTTTGAGGAGCGATTCTGGAGCCCAGTGAACAGCCCGGTAATGGATGATGCCGGAGAGATAGCGTTCATCATCCTGCACCGGGTGGAAGATGTTACAGCTATAGTCCAGGAAGACACCGGTGCAAAAAGCCCTGCGGTTGCTGATATCAGCGACTCTGCTGCGGTTCAGGATATCCTGATGAGGGCACAGGAACTCAGGCAGGCCTTCTCCATCGTACAACGACATGAGGCACGCATGCGCACTTCGGAGCGCATGCTGAATTTGGATACTGGGAATACTACCCGGAAACGGGCGCTTTGAACTGGTCCAGACAGGTGTTCGACATCTACGATTTACCAGCCAACCAGCCAGGACCTGATTTCGAGGAGTACTTTGCCCGTGTGCATCCGGATGATCGGGAGGCCGCGCGCGCCGTCTATGCATCATTTTCTGAAAAAAACGAGGCCCAGATCGAGTTCGAGCACCGGGTGATTGCCCGCGATGGCTCAGTGAGATATATCAAGGGGGTGGGGGAGCGCCAGGAGTCGTCTGGCCGCGAAGTCGTTATCGGCTACTTCCTGGATATTACCTCGCTCATCAGGAGCCAGCACAAACTCACGCAGGCAGAGCAGCTTTTGCGCCTGGCAGGCGAAAAAGCCAGGCTTGGGGGCTGGCAGGTCGAGCTTGTTTCAGAAACCATCCTTTGGACGCCTGAAACGGCCGCTATTCATGGCATGCCTGCTGACTACTCCCCGGCCAGTGTCGCCGAGGCAACTCAGTTCTATACGCCGGGATATCGCGGCTTTATCCAGAGCGTATTCGAGCAGTGCGCGCGTGAAGGCGAAGCGTTCGATGTTACCTGCCAATTGCAGACACCTGATGGACGACGGCCATGGGTCAGGGTGATCGGCCTGGCCGAACGAGATCAGAATGGCAGGATCAGTGCCGTTCAGGGGGCGTTTCAGGATATTACGACCCTGCATGAGGCCCAGGCACGCGCCGCTGAAGCTGAGCGCCAGCGCCTCAATGTACTGGAAAGCATCAGTGATGGCTTTTTTGCACTTGATGACCATTGGAACTTTACTTATGTCAACCAACAAGCCTGTGAGTTCATGGAGCGTTCCAGAGATCAGTTGTTGGGTAAAAAACTATGGGACGAATTCCCTGAGGCGGTCGGTACCGAATTTCAATGTCAGTACCAATGGGTGCTGGAGAACCAACAGACCCGTCAGTTTCAAGGGGTTTATGCCCCCTTGGGCAAGTGGTTTGATGTCAGCGCCTATCCTATCCCTGATGGCTTGGCGGTATACTTTCGTGATGTGACGCTTGAGCGGGAGCGCCAGGAGCAACTGAGGCTGGTTGAGGCGGCCTTGTCGCGGCAGAACGATATCGTGATCATTACGGAAGCCGATACGCTGGATGAACCGAATGGCCCACGCATCGTGTATGTAAATGATGCCTTCGAGGGGTTGACTGGCTATGCAAAAAGCGAAGCGATTGGCCTCACACCACGTATTCTGCAGGGGCCGGAAACAGACCGTCAGCAGTTGGATCGCATTCATATCGCCCTGCAGAATAAGGAATCGATACGTTGTGAAGTGCTCAATTACCACAAGTCGGGAGAATCCTATTGGTTGGAACTCGATATTACACCACTGTTTGATGATACGGGACACTGCTCTCACTTTGTGGCGGTCGAGCGCGATATCACCCAGCGCAAGGCCATGGAACAACAGCTTCGGGAGTCGCAGAAGCTTGAAGCTGTCGGTCATCTGACTGGTGGTGTTGCCCATGATTTCAACAACTTGTTGACGGTTATCCTGGGTAATACGGAAATGCTGGTTGAGCTGTTGGACGATCCTGACTTGCGGGCCATGGCGGAAATGACAGTATCTGCAGCACAACGCGGAGCTGAGCTGACCAAACGCCTGCTGGCTTTTGCCCGCCGCCAGCCACTCGACCCGAAAGCGACGGATATCAATCAGTTGGTGGCGACGATGCAGGCGCTCATTCGCCGCACCCTGCCAGAAAACATTGTGCTGGAATTCATTTCTGATCCTGATTTGGGGATTACTGAGATTGATGGCAATGAACTGGATACAGCGCTGCTGAATCTGGTGGTCAATGCACGTGATGCCATGCCCAGAGGGGGGAAGTTGACCATAGAGACCGCCAATAGAGAGTTGGACAGTGAATACGCCGAGCGTTATACCGAAGTTGCTCCGGGTGAATATGTGATGGTTTGCGTATCCGACACCGGCACAGGCATGGACCCGGATACGGTACGTCGCGCCTTTGAACCCTTTTTTACCACCAAGTCGGTGGGTAAGGGCAGTGGTCTTGGTTTGAGCATGGTGTTCGGGTTTACCAAGCAGTCGGGCGGACACCTCAAGATCTACTCCGAACCGGGTGAAGGCACTACTGTTAAGCTTTATTTCCGTCGTATGAGAGGCGCGCACTATGCGAGTTATCAACCAGCGGCGGCCTTGCTGGTGCAAGGCGGCACAGAACATATTCTGATCGCAGAGGATGATGATCTGGTGCTGAAACATCTTGAAACTCAGTTGCTCTCATTGGGATACCGCGTTACCAGCGCCACGTCCGGACCCGAGGCACTGAGTGTGCTGCAAGCACAGCGCGATATAGGCCTGTTGTTTACCGATATCATCATGCCGGGCGGCATGAATGGGCGCGAGCTGGCGGATCAGGCGCGAGCCGTCTATCCCTTGCTGAAAGTACTCTTTACCTCCGGTTACACCGAAAACGCCATTGTTCATCAAGGACGCCTGGATCCGGGTGTGGACCTGTTGAGCAAGCCCTATACCCGTCTTGAGCTGGCAACCAAGGTGCGGGAGGTATTGGATAGATAGCTGGATCAATCGCCTGTTTGACCCCTCGGATACCGGGATGTGTGACTGTACTGTATGCCTCTTACCACTGGCTTTTGCCGGCAGCTTAAGGTCTGCTTGTGACAGTTCGTTGAAATGTTCTCGTGAAACCGTTTGTTTGAGGACTCTTATGGTTCCAACCTTCAGAGTGACGTACCTGCATGGGGCTGACCCTGAGTACATCATGAATGAGAACAGAAGGGTTCATCCAGCTCTCTCATTGCTACCTGAAAACATGAACGACATAGTCCGTGAGACAACTGTGGCACTTTGTCAGCCTCAAAGAGTCTGAGATGAGCTAAACCTTCTTCAAGCTCAGCCCATTGCTCCGATGATATTTTCAGTTTTTTGCACATGCTGCACACTGTCACGATATCTGACGATCTTGGTATTTGCGTATCAAGCAGGCTGGTATAGGGCCGGGGTTCCGTGCGGCAAATTGTACTTGTGATTTTGATTTGCTCATCTGGCAATGCCTCGATTTGAAGCTCAAGGTATCTTCGTTCAGTTGGAGAGTCACAACGGAAGGGGATAGTCACTGAGCTTCTTACCCCTGCTCTTACTCTTTTAAATAGCTCTTGATACAGCTGCTGTGTCTCAAGATCCTGAATGAAATCCCACAGCTTGCGTCCTACCACTCCTTCCGGCACCAGAGAGCTACTCCAAGCGTTAGAATCTGCGAAGCCATACCAATTGTCACTGATGCTGGTGATAGTATCGGTGCTGTCAATCCGGTAAATGTATGCATCGTTGCTCATATGGCTTCACTTTCATGTCTGATTTTCGTTTGATCAATCCAACCTGAACAGGAGAATTTTCAACTGGCTTAATACAGGGTATCAGGTTATGCGCACCAAGATCACAAAGAGAGGCAGTGGTTTTTTTGGCGATGATGTGGCTGGCCGGCTCTAGAAGCTATTGGCAGAGTCCATATTGGACAAGTAAGAGTTACAGGCGGCTCTAAACCGAAAGTACTGACCGTCGGAAACTGTGGGTAGCAGTGTACCGCAACGTCCGGCAAAAATGCCGTTGTGATCATCTGATCCTCCCGTCATGCGTTTTCGATAGGGGTCTGAGCAGAGCTCAAACGGATCCAGTTTGTGTTCACGCGCCAGATAGTCGATTCGCTCGGGTGTCAGGCTGTCGATCCAACGTTGTGTCAGGGCATTTTGCCAGTAGCCGCGTTGTCCGTTCAGCACTTCATTTATCGGCAGCTTAAGGTCTGCTTATGACAGCTCGTTGACAAAAGAGATAATGTCCCCCATACCTAAGTAACGAATGTGTTGATAAACACAGAAGAGGATGGGTCGATGAAGAATATACGCCTGAGTGTAATGCTATACACAGGATTTTCTTTGGTGGCTCTGATCGCTGTTCTGGTAGGAACTATAGGCCTTTTGGGCGAGCGGACAATGGAACATGAAATCAGAGTCCTTGGTGAAGTTCGAATGCCGGCAGTATTATCACTTAATGAAATTGATAGTGCGCGGCAGTCAATTCACGCTCAAACACTGGAGTCGTTACTGTTTCCCCAGATTACTAACAATACTTTGAATCATTTGAAGAAGCTTGCTGAGGGGCAAAAGTCCTCGTGGCTACGGATGGATGCTGCTATAAAGCTCTATTCGGACCTGCCTCAATCTGAAGAGGGTGGGGCTCTTTTCCGGCAGTTCAATCAAGAATACAGTCAGTGGAAAGATCAGTATCGCGAGCTGGACAGTCAAATGGAACGTTTGTCTCGCACATCTGATTCAACTGAATATGAGACTTTGTTCAACGTGTATCGTGAACAGAGCTTGGCTATAGCGCCACTGACCGGAGCATTGAGTGGGGATATAGCGCGTATGGTTGAGTACAACCGAAATCATACTTTGCAGACCGTCTCTGATGCAGATGCCAGCGCTGTGCAATCTATGATAATACTTGCAACCATCATGATTCTGGGTTTTTTAGTTGCGCTGGCATGTGGCTGGTTTATTACCCGTCATACATTACGTTTGCTGGGAGGAGAGCCAGCCGAAGTGATGCGGATTGTTGATCAGGTAGCGGAAGGAGATCTGACCATAGCCATCAAATTGAGGCCAGGTGACAGTGATAGTTTGCTGGCCCGTTTCGATCAGATGATAGTTAAGATTCGCAGATTGATGAAAGAGGTGTCTGAGGCGTCGTTACAGGTATCGGCTGCAGCTGAAGAGCTCTCTGCATCAAGTGCTCAGACCAATGCTCAGGTTCAGTTGCAGCAGGCGGAAATCACGCAGGTGGCTACAGCCATGAATCAGATGACAGCTACCGTACTGGATGTTGCCAGTAATGCTTCTGCAGCTGCTCGAGCGGCGCAATCAGCGGATAGTGACACTTCAGCAGGTATGGAGGCAGTGAGTGAAGTGGTTCAGGCGATCAACAATCTTGCCAAAGAGGTGGAAAGCATAACTGGTAATATTCTCAAGCTTGTGGATGACAGCAAGGAGATTGGAGGTGTTCTGGATGTGATTCAGAGCATTGCGGAACAAACCAATCTGCTGGCATTGAATGCTGCCATTGAAGCCGCCAGGGCCGGAGATCACGGCAGGGGGTTTGCAGTGGTGGCGGATGAGGTCAGGTCACTGGCCAGCAGAACTCAGGACTCCACTGAAGATATCAAGGATCGTATTGATCGTGTCCAAAACAGTTCGGCACTGGCTGCGAACCAGATGGAAGAGGGGCAGAGTCTTGCGTTGCAAACGGTTGAAAAAGCGGGTCTGGCTGGTGATGCACTCAAAACGATCAGTGCTGCAGTTGCTTCAATCAACGATATGAATGCTCAGATAGCAACAGCAGCGGAGGAGCAGTCTTCAGTTGCCGAGGAGATCAATCGCAATGTCAGCAATATTACTCAAGCGATTGATGAGACAGCAACAGCTGCCAGTCAGGTGACGTCTGCAAGTCAGGAGCTTGCTGTATTGTCAGCCTCTTTGCAAAGAAACGTGCAGCAGTTCAAGATTTCGTGAATACACTGCTTTGAATCATGCAGGGGGTCGCTTTATGGTCCTCTGCTTTTCAAGGTTGCAGTAAGTTCTTTTTATTAATTCAAGTTGAGGATATGTACTGCTGGGTTAGAACAATTCAGTCCAGAACCGTTTGAACCTGGTTGCGTCCGTTTTCTTTTGCCTGATACAGAGCCCTGTCTGCTCGATCAATCAATTGCTCCGGCAAGTCGAACGCCTGTTGCACAGTCACACCGAATGAGGCTGTCATTGCATTGATGACTACACCGCTCGGTTTATGTTTGATGCGGATAGACTGTATTTTCTGACGCAGGCGGTCAGCCAGTATGGCGGCTTTGTTGCTGTCACATTCATACAGTAATACCGCAAACTCTTCCCCGCCATACCGCACTGCGTCAGCCTTATCCTGGCACTCTTCAGTCAAAAGCTGGCCTATGCACTGAAGTGCACGATCTCCCATGATATGACCATATTGGTCATTGAGTTGCTTGAAGTGATCAATATCCATCATGATTACTGACAGAATAGGGTCATCGTTTCCTGAACAGATTCGCTGCAGTGTTTCATCCAGGAAGCGGCGGTTGTAAAGCTTGGTGATCGTATCGATATAGACATCCTGTCGAGCACTGCTGAGCTCTTCCTGTAAGCGCTGAATCTCCTGCTGCGCATTGGTGATCTGCTGCAGAAATATTTCTGCCGTTGCGGATACCTGCACTGTGTTGTCGTACAGGGATTGCGCAATCGTCTCCAGCGGCAGATCCGGGTCTGAGCTATTCAGGGCGTCCAGGCTTTCCTGCAGTAATGCACTGTATTCGCTCGTATGTTTGACGGCAGCACCGGCAGATTCATTCAGACTGGTGGCGACGGTGATCAGCGCAGACTGCAACTTATCGGAGGACCCCATCTCATCACTGATCAGATGGTTTCTGAAGAGCTTTGCTTCAAAACCAGCCGGACAGGTGCCATATTTGGTGATGGTTTTGTCCAATTCCTGATTGAGTGTGGGCAGTCGCTGAGTAACGTAGGTGTACCAGAGTGCGTAATTGAGCGGGTGAGGCGGTATCTTGTACTTAACCATCAGAGGAACAGCCTGGCGAAGAAATTCAGCTGCCTGTTGCGAATTATCTGAGTACTGCATAGCACGCCTCTGTATGAAACAGGAATTTTACAACTTATCCAATAATAGCACTAATCGCTTTTAGCGCTACAATTACCTAATATCTGCTGTTATATCACTCAGTGCAGGGATTCCTGGATGAGCAAAGCATTACATCATAGCCGTTTTCATTTTCACCCTGAGCAGTTGGAAACGCCTGTCTGGGTGTTTGATCTGGAGCATGCTCGGGTGCTTTGGGCGAACCCTGCAGCGGTACGGTTATGGTCAGCAGACAGCCTTGAAGTATTGACAGCTCGCGAGTTTGAAGCTGATAAACTTCGTGACGATGGCATGCTTTCTGTTCATCAGTCTCAAGCGAATGAAGCTGAATCGAGTGCAAAGTGGTTCACTCGGCAATGGGTGTTCTATCCTGACGGTGAGCCACTGAATGTATTGTGTTACTGCAAGCCGGTACTGCTGGATGACGGCCGCTCAGGTATGCTGGTTGAGGCGCTGTCACGAAGAGACGAGGCCGAGCGTCAGGTAGAAAATCAAAGCTCCGCGCAGGACAATGCCGGGCTGATGATCTCTGTTTTTGATGAGCTGGGGCATCTGCTGAGTCGTAACCATGCAGCGGAACTGGTGCGGAGCGGACATGATCTTCTGGCTGATTATTTTTCCGACCCTGAACAGGGCGATCTGATTCGGCAACGCCTCCTGAGTAATCGCTCCGGTGTAGTCACGATGGACCTACAGGTGTCCGGTCGTGGACGCTGGCACCGTATTGAACTGAGACTGGGTTATGATCCGTTCAGGGGCGATCAGGTGCTGCTGTTGACGGAACAGGATATTACGCGGCAAAAGAGCCATCAGGTGCAGTTGGAGCATGCTGTTCATTATGATGCACTGACGGGTCTGCCTAACCGAACACTGCTCACCAATCAATTGGAACTGGCGCTGCAATCCAGGCAAAAGGATAAGCAACTGGCGCTGGTCTATCTGGATCTTGATGGTTTTAAAGAGGTCAATGACACCTATGGTAATGACTTGGGTGATCAATTATTGATTGAGGTCGGCCAACGCTTGAAAAAGGCGTTGCGTTCGGGCGATACGCTGGCGCGCCTTGGTGGTGATGAGTTTGTGGTGGTGCTGTCAAATGTCGGTAATGCAGGTGAGTATAAGATTGTTCTGGATCGTCTGATCCATGCGATCACCATGCCGATTCAGCTTCGTAATACCCAGTTGCATGTCTCGGCAAGTCTGGGCGTTACGCTTTATCCAGACGATGACTCTGACGCAGATACTCTTTTGCGCCATGCCGATCAGGCGATGTGTCAGGCAAAAGCGCTGGGCAAAAATCGCTATCATGTATTTGATCCGTTTGAGGGGCGCAATACCACGAGCCAGCAGGAAAATATTCTGCGTATCGAACAGGCGATCGATAATGAAGAGATGGAACTCTACTATCAACCCAAGGTGAATATGCGCACCGGGCAGATTATCGGCGCAGAAGCATTGATCCGCTGGAACCATCCGCAGCAGGGTGTTTTGTCTCCGGCTGCTTTTCTTCCGATTATTGAAGATACCAGTTCTATCTTTAAACTGGATACCTGGGTGTTGCGAGCCGCCCTGAAACAACAGACGCTCTGGCAGCAAGCCGGGCTCAGACTGTGTCTCAGTGTCAATATTGCGGCTCTTGACTTACAACAACCCGACTTTCTGCAGCGCCTGCAGGGTTTGTTGGCTGAATATCCGCTTGTCGATACAGATCTTCTGGAACTGGAGGTGCTCGAAACCGCTGCCCTTGAGGATATTGTCAAAGTCTCGGGCGTAATGAAGGAGATTGCGCAGCTGGGAATCCACTTCTCTCTGGATGACTTCGGCACTGGCTATTCATCATTGAGCTATCTCCGGCGGTTGCCAGCCGGAGCATTGAAGATCGACCAGACCTTCGTTCGTGACATGCTGTGGGATGTTGAGGATACAACCCTTGTTCAGGGTGTTATCAGTCTGGCGACCGCTTTTCAACGCAGCGTGGTGGCCGAAGGGGTGGAAACAGAGGAACATGGTGAGCTGCTTCTCAGACTGGGGTGCGAAATAGGTCAGGGCTATGGTATCTCCAGACCGATTCAGGCAGATGCGTTTTCTGAGTGGGTTTCGCAATGGACCTCTTTCCAGTCCTGGAAGGCGTGCCAGAATTTCCCCGTCAATCGTGATAATCTGGCCCTGATCTATGCCGAGGTGGATCATCGAGGCTGGCTGCGGGGGATTGAAAACTATCTGAACGACCTGAGTGCCACTCCACCTCCGCTTTACTCATCCGAGGCATCATCAGTCTGGTATAAACAGGGCTACTTCAGGCGCATGCGTCAACAGCCTGAATTTGCTGCGATTGAGCCGCTATACCAACAGATCGATAAGCTCAGTGCTCAGATATATCAGCTTAAAGGGGATGGGCAGGAGCAGCGGGCAAAGCAGGCTTTTGCGCAGTTGGAGCTGATCAGCAGGGAGTTGGTTGATCAGCTTCGCACTCTATATATAGTCATGAACTGTCAGTGGTAAATGGGTATTTCAGGCTAAGCGCCGCTTGAGACCCGACTCAACCATGACACGTGTGGCGATCTCCTCAATGGAAAAATAGGTGGTATTGATCATCTTGATATCCACCTGACGCAGGCGCTTTTCGACCTCGCGCACCTCAAACTCACACTGATTCATTGAGGCGTATTGGCTATTGGGGCGGCGCTCATGGCGGATCGCGGCGAGTTGAAAGGGATCAATAGTCAACCCGAAGAGCTTATCCCGATAATTCCTGAGAATATTGGGCAGGCCCGAATGTTCAAGATCCTCAATGGTAATCGGATAGTTTGCTGCCTTGATCCCGAACTGCAGTGCCAGATACAGGCAGGTGGGCGTTTTACCGCAACGTGATACCCCGACAATGATGATATCGGCCTTATCGTACTGCTGAGTACGTGCTCCATCATCGTTATCCAGAGCAAAGTTGACTGAGGCGATGCGTTCCTTGTAGCGGCTGGTCTCCTGTATCGCATGGGATTTGCCAACGGAGTAGGAGGAATGGGTATCTAGCTCATTTTCCAGCGGTTTGAGGAAGGTGGCGAACACATCAATCTTGAAGCTGTTGCTGGCCGCAATCAGGTTGCGGATATCCTCATTGATGATGGTATCGAAAACGATGGCTGAAGCCCCATCCTGCTTAGTGGCTTGATTGATCTTGGCAACTGCAGCCTCGGCTTTCTCCAGCGTGTCGATATAGGGCAGCGTGATGGAGGTGAAGTGGATGCTTTCGAACTGCGTTAACAGGCTGTTGCCAAGTGTTTCGGCCGTGATGCCGGTACCATCTGAGATAAAGAATGCGGTTCGTTTCATTGTTCAGTATTTCAACATTTGTTTGAGGTGTGGTATCAATTCGGTCAATTGGTTTTCAAAAAGCTGGTGCTGAGATTCAATTTCGGACCGGTTGCTTCCCTGTTTTGCAAGCTGTTCAAGATGTCTGGCTGCAGCAGATGCTTCATTAGCGCCAAAGGTAGATAGCAGGCCCTTCAGGGTATGCGCATGGAACATGATATCCGTCAAAATCAGTTGATCCACAGCCAGTTGAAGATTACTGCGGTGGATAGGGCTTTCGCTCAGAAACAGCTCCAGTATATGGAGCAGAAGCTCTTCGTCGCCTCCTGCAAGATCAACAGCCTGCTGCCAGTGAATATGTACATTATCCATCATGCGTTATCCTGGTTGTTGTTCTGTTTAACGGGTTGAGAGTGAGAGGCCGAGGTTGTTGCAGCGTGCTCTTTAATAAACACCTCAAGTTTGTCTGGCGGCATCGGCCGGGCCAGCAGGTAACCCTGAATCTCATCAATGCCCAGTTGTTTCAGTTGATCAAGCTGCTCACGGGTTTCAACGCCTTCGGCCAGTGTTTTCAGTCCTATACCAGCGGATAGTGTGGTAAGGGAGCGAATAATGGCACGATACTGCTGTGAGTCGGCAATGTGCTGAATGAAGGCACGATCAATTTTTAAGGTATTCAGTGGAAAACGCAGCAGATAAGACAGTGAGGAGTAACCTATGCCGAAGTCATCAATGGCGATCGTGAAGCCTTTATCAGAGAGTGTCTGCAGTAGTTCCACGGTTTTCTCCGGATCGCGCATGGTTGTACCTTCGGTGATCTCAAGCTCAATCAGATGTGTTGAAACTGCACTTTTTTCCCTGGCCTGAATGACGTGCTGAAGAAACATTTCATGCTCGAACTGAGAGGGTGAAACATTGATGCCTACGCGAAGGTTCAGCCCGG
The DNA here is from genome assembly GCF_046271865.1 of Nitrincola salilacus. Lineage (NCBI taxonomy): Bacteria > Pseudomonadati > Pseudomonadota > Gammaproteobacteria > Oceanospirillales > Oceanospirillaceae > Nitrincola > Nitrincola salilacus. The sequence continues at coordinate 2,566,028 of NZ_CP176580.1, read as the reverse complement.
CTTTCTCCCATATGGCGGCTTGCCGACAGGACTCCTCCAAGGTCCATTGGCCGAGCAGGTGTATCATGCCCATCTCTTCCAACAGAGGAATAAAGTGCGATGGAGGGATGTTGTCACCTTCTGGATGAGTCCAGCGTACCAGGGCTTCCACTCCGACGATACGGTAGCTGTCGAGGTTCAGCTGTGGCTGATACACCATACGGAATTCGTTGCGAGCCAGTGCCTGATGCAGAGCGGCCTCGAGTGACAGGGCACTGCGTGCTGTCGGCGATTGCTCGGCATTGTAGCCTCGGATATTCAACGTACCCAGCGATTGCAGTGTGCGTTGGGTGTATTGGGCTCTGTTCAGGAGCTCCTCTGCAGTCTGGCCATGCTCTGGAAAACAGGTATAACCGGCAGTAAAGGTAATAAACAGCTCCTGCTTTCCAATGTGCCAGCTGCGCTCCAGTACCTTGAGCCAAGAGCTGACCGTTTCTCTGCTATCCTTCGCTCTCTGACAGGTCAGAAGTGCATAGCGACCACTGCCTATGCAGGCGACAGACGACTCCTCCGGGGCCTGCTCCAGCAGTTTCTGCGCAATCAGATGCTGCAGAGAGTCGGTAATCTCTGAGCCATAAGCCTCCTGAATACGGGCGAGTCGTGAAATAGCCAGTACAATGACTGTCAAGGTGCCACCATTCGCTTCTGCTGTTTCCAACTGTTGCGACAGCATGCGCAGAAACAGGCGTTTGTTGGGAAGCTGAGTGATTTCGTCATGCAGCGACAGATAATCGACCATCTGTTCAGTACGGCGTATTTCAGTAACATCCTGATAAGCACCAACAAGAAGCCCTTCAGTATGGCTTTGGTGGCTGCCGATAAGGCGTATCAGGCGCTCACGTCGGGTATGGATCAGGCGTACTTCAATATCCAGTGTTGCAAGGTTGTCGATGCTGATTGTCAGGGCCTGGCGAAAACGCAGAGAGTCATCAGGATGCAGAGTGTCGAGCAGTGCATCAAGACTGGCTGGCGGAGTGAAGCCGAGCAACTGACTGGCACCCTCTGACCAGCCCAGACTTTTTGTGATCAGATTCAACTGCCAGAACCCGAGTGCGGCAAGCTGACAGGCACTGTCCTGTTGATGCTGACTGCGCAGCAGCGCCTTCTCCCGTGCAGCATCTCGCAGCGCATAACGAATCCGCTGCAGCAGCAGCGGCAGGTTCAGAGGCTTGGTGATAAAATCATTGGCACCAGCATCAAAGGCGGTACTGATAGAGTCAACATCGTCAGCGCTGGTCAGAATCAGTATCGGTGTATGCATATGCTGCTCAAGCTGGCGTATGGATCTGCAGGCTTCGAATCCATCCATGACCGGCATCATCACATCCATCAAGATGAGGTCTGGCTTTATCCTATGGTAGAGATGCAGTGCATGGGCGCCATCAGCAGCCTCGATAACCTCATAACCCTCACGCGACAGTCGGGTACTCAACAGAGTGCGTATGCTGATCGAGTCATCAACCACCAGCAACCTGATCGCTGAGCTTTTTTCCATGAAGGGCCTCAGAGGTGTTCGAAGATATTTTTATCAGTCAGTGTAAACCACGGTAGTATAGTCTTAAATGAAATAAGTCAGGAAAAACAGCATTTTCTGCAGTGGAGTGAAAAGCAGACTGTGTGATGATATATGTTGGCACTAGAGGTGGGAGAGATGATGACAGTATGGGCAAAATCAATCATAGGAGGCTTGGCCGCTGGTCTGCTTTTGCTGCCTATGGCTATAGCGGATCAGCTACCTGCCCCGGAGGGGCGGGTGGTACTGACGGTGAGTGGAAAGATCCAGCATCACAATCAGGATGGCGCGGCGGTGTTTGATCAGCAGATGCTGGAGCGCCTGGAACAACATGAAGTCCAGACCGGCACGCCCTGGACAGATAAGGTGATGACTTTCAGTGGGCCGTTGGGCAGCGCATTGATGGAGGCCGTGGGTGCCGAGGGCAGTACGTTGAGAGTGACAGCCATCAATGAGTACAGTGCCGAGGTGCCAGTCAGTGATTTTGCCGAATTTCCGGTGATTCTGGCACTCAAGGCGGATGACCAGTACCTCAGGGTGCGTGACAAAGGACCTCTGTTTATCATATATCCCTTTGATTCCCATCCGGAGCTGAATAATGAGGTGTATTACACCCGCTCGGTATGGCAGATCAAAGCCATAGAGGTGCAGTAATGATGTTATGGCAGATGTTGAGGCAGGGGTGAAGCATGATCGAGCGGTTACAGGGTCTGACAGCCAGGTCGTCCTACAAATGGTTCATCTCTGTGATGGCATTGTTGAGTCTGGTAGCCGTTGCGATCACTTTCACCATGATCGTGGATCGCCAGCAGCGTCTGATTGATACCGTCCGTGATGATGCGCTCTGGGCTTCTTTTCAGCTTGAACGTGAGGTATCGCGTCTGAGTCGTCAGCTTGAGAAATACTTTCACTCTCCCTCGTCGCAGGAGTTGGATGAAGGGCTGCTGTTGTTTGAGGTGCTCTATGGTCGGCAGGAGATTCTGAACACAGGGCATATGAATGAGTTCTACGCCTCGGACCCGCGATTGACAGCCGATCTGGAGTACATGACCGCCCAGATCAAAGAGATGGACGCCCTGCTTGATGAGGTGATGGCGCAGGAGCCGGAAGCACTGCAGAAATTCAATCAGTTGATTGAGTCGGTACTGGCTGTCTCCAAAGAGTTTCTGCTGACCACGCTGCACCTTAATCGTGTCTACAAGGTCGACACGCGTGACCAGTTGATCGCACTGCTGACCACTCTCAGCATCTCGGTGAGTGTGCTGGCGCTGCTGACGTTGGCAATAATAGTGCTGCTGTTCCGCAGCATGCTGCGGGAGAAACAGCTCAGAATCGAGGCGGTTAAACTGGCCGGATTATTGAAAGAGGAGGCTGAGCATGCTCAGGGAGCAAACAAGGCAAAAACCGACTTCCTTGCTGTCATGAGTCATGAGCTGAGAACACCAATGAACGGTGTGCTGGGAATGACTGAGCTGCTTCTGGAAAAACAGATCGGCAGTGATGAGCGGGAACTGGCCAATGATATCTATACCTCTGCCGAATCCTTGATGCGGCTGCTGAATGATCTGCTGGATCTGTCCAGGATGGAGGCTGGCAAGTTCAGCCTGGTGTCCAGTCGTTTCAGTCTGGCTGACCTGTGTCGCAGGCTGTATACCACCTATAACAATGCCCACAGGGAGAAGCCGATCACGTTCGATCTGGAGTTGGACTCCAACCTGAGGCAGGCTTATATAGGTGATCCGGCCAGGATACGTCAGGTCCTGATTAATCTGTTGAGCAATGCCTTCAAATTTACCGAGCGCGGACGAATCAGACTCAATGTATCGCTGACGGAGCCCCAAGAGGAGTCAGTATCCGCAGACACCAGACAGTGGCTCCGGATCGAGGTGGAGGATACCGGCATAGGCATTGCGGAAGAGACACAGTCTCGACTCTTCAACAGTTTTGTTCAGGCTGACAGCTCCATCAGTCGTCAGTATGGTGGAACCGGACTGGGGCTGGCGATCTGTCGCAATATTCTGCAAAACATAGGTGGCGAAATAGGTGTGAACAGCCATCCCGGTGAAGGTAGCTGTTTTTGGTTTATATTACCGCTGAAACCAGCTTCCAGCCTGACACTCAACAGTCTCGAAACAGAGCCTGAGTTGGAAAAAATTCAGTCAGTTGTTCAAAGCAATCACCAGGGTGAAGGCCAGCGTGTACTGGTGGCTGAAGATCAGGCGATCAATCGCAAGCTACTGGTCACCTTTCTGGATCAGGCTGGGTATGAGGTTGAAGTGGCCTGCAATGGACAGGAAGCGCTGGATAAGGTGCGACAGGGCGATTATGACCTCATTCTGATGGATCTGCAGATGCCGGTGATGGATGGGCTGGATGCGACACAGCAGATTCGTGCTTTGGGCGGAGCGCTGAGCTCTATCCCCATCATCGGTGTGACAGCAAATGCCATGGCGGCTGATCGTGAAGCCTGTCGCAAGGCAGGCATGAACGGTTTTGTCTCCAAACCGATTGATCGGCAGAGGCTGTTGCGGATGTGTCGTGAGGTCAGGGCCGACAGTGACTGGCTGGCGTAGTCTGTCAACTCAGTCAGAAACGTTTTTGTAGTGAAATTACATTCCAGTCGAACGAGCGATTTCTGTTGCCAACTGCAGTATGATCCGCTCAAGCTGCCATGGCAGTAGAAATTCTTTGGGTGTCGACAAAGGAGAGTGATCTGTGCAGGATTATGTACTGCGCCTCGAACAGGCCGGAATGAATGACGTTCACAGGGTAGGCGGCAAAAATGCGTCGCTGGGTGAGATGATCAGCCAGTTGAGTGAGATGGGTGTCAGGGTACCGGGCGGCTTTGCCACAACGGCAGAGGCTTATCGGGACTTTCTGAAGCAGGATGGGCTGGCCGACAGGATCGAGCAAGCACTCTCTTCGCTTGATGTGAACGACACCCGGGCATTGACTGACGCTGGTCGGCAGATCCGACAGTGGATCATGGAAACCAGTTTTCCGGCGAAGCTGGATAAACAGATCGACGCTGCCTATGCCGAGATGGCTGATGGTCATGAGATAGCAGTCGCCGTGCGTTCATCAGCCACCGCCGAAGATCTTCCGGATGCTTCCTTTGCCGGGCAGCAGGAGACCTTCCTGAATATTCGCGGGCTTGAGCAGATCAAGCAGGCGATCCGCGAGGTGTTTGCCTCACTCTATAATGATCGTGCCATCTCCTACCGCGCTCATCGTGGCTATCGTCACAGTGAAGTGGCGCTGTCGGCCGGTATTCAGCGTATGGTGCGCAGTGAAACCGGCGCATCCGGTGTTATGTTCAGTCTGGATACCGAATCCGGTTTTCAGCAGGTGGTGTTCATCACCGCCGCTTATGGCCTGGGCGAAACCGTGGTGCAGGGCGCCGTCAACCCGGATGAGTTCTATGTCTACAAGCCGACACTGGCGATGGGTGTGCCGGCGATACTGCGCCGGACCCTGGGTTCAAAAGCGATCAAGATGATCTACTCCGGCCAGGGCAGCACAGCCGATGCCGTCGAAGTGGTCGATGTTGCACGCGAAGAGCGTAACCGCTTCTGTATTGCTGACGCCGAGGTTGAAGAGCTTGCGCGTATCGCCGTGACGATCGAGAAACATTATGGTCGTCCGATGGATATCGAGTGGGCCAAGGATGGTGATGACGGCGAGCTGTACATTGTTCAGGCGCGCCCTGAAACCGTCAGAAGCCAGAGTAACTCCGCTCAGATTGAGCGTTACCTGCTGAAAGAGAAAGGCAAGGTGCTGGTGGAAGGGCGCTCGATAGGGCACCGCATCGGCGCAGGCCCCGTACGTGTCGTCAGCAGCCTGGATCAGATGCATGATGTGCAGGCGGGCGATGTGCTGGTCACGGATATGACCGATCCGGATTGGGAACCGGTGATGAAGCGGGCATCGGCGATCATCACCAATCGCGGAGGGCGTACCTGTCACGCGGCGATCATCGCGCGCGAACTGGGTATCCCGGCGATTGTCGGGTGCGGTGATGCCACGGCAAAACTCAATGACGGTCAACTGGTAACCGTATCCTGTGCTGAGGGCGATACCGGACGTGCCTACGAGGGCAAGCTGGCATTTGAACATCAGACCAACACTGTCGGCGCCATGCCGCCTTTGCCTTTCGATATCATGATGAACGTAGGTAACCCGGATCGGGCATTTGATTTTCAGTCCCTGCCGAATGCGGGGGTGGGATTGGCGCGCCTTGAGTTCATTATCAATCGCATGATAGGGGTGCATCCCAAGGCGTTGCTCAATTTTGATCAGCAGTCGCGCGATATGAAACAGACCATCGAGCGCCGCATTGCGGGTTATGCTTCGCCGGTTGATTTCTATGTCGATAAGCTGGTAGAAGGGATCTCCACTCTGGCGGCTGCCTTCTATCCGAAGAAGGTGATTGTGCGCATGTCGGATTTCAAGTCCAATGAGTATGGTCATCTGATCGGCGGTGAGCGCTATGAGCCGGTTGAAGAGAACCCGATGCTCGGCTTTCGTGGTGCTGCGCGCTACATATCCGAATCCTTCCGTGACTGCTTTGAACTCGAATGTCGTGCTCTGAAGCGAGTTCGCGATGAGATGCGTCTGACTAATGTCGAGATCATGGTGCCCTTTGTGCGCACAGTCGGAGAAGCATGTCAGGTGGTCGAGTTGTTGGCCGAGAATGGTCTGAAACGTGGTGAAAATGGACTGCGTGTGATCATGATGTGCGAAATTCCCTCCAATGCGCTGCTGGCGGATAAATTTCTGGAGTACTTTGATGGCTTCTCCATCGGCTCGAATGACCTGACTCAGCTGACACTGGGGCTGGATCGCGACTCCGGTATCATCGCTCATCTGTTTGATGAGCGTAATGATGCCGTCAAACGATTGCTGGAGATGGCGATCGTCGCGTGCCGCAAGGCAGACAAGTATATCGGCATCTGTGGGCAGGGGCCGTCTGATCATCCTGATCTGGCGCGCTGGCTGATGGAACAGGGGATTAACAGTGTATCCCTGAACCCGGATTCGGTGCTGGACACCTGGTTTTTCCTGGCTAACGAACAGAGTTAAGGTTAACTTCATCTGAAGGCGGTAAACTGCCGCCTTCAGATATGAGCTATAACCAACAGGACAAGCATGTTACCCGCCTGGACAGATCGATTTTTGCAATGGTTTACCCCCTATAAAGATCGGCGCATGCTGACGCTGCTGGCACTGGGTTTTTCCAGTGGCCTGCCGGCTCCGCTGGTGTTTTCCAACCTTTCCATCTGGCTGCGCGATGTTGGCGTCAGCCGTACCGATATCGGTCTGTTTGCGCTGGCGGCTACGCCCTATGCCATCAACTTTCTCTGGGCGCCGCTGGTGGACCGCATGCGTATCCCCTGGTTTTCTGCCCGTTTCGGGCGCCGCCGCGGCTGGGCGCTGTTTACACAGTGTCTGCTGATGCTCGCGATCGGCCTGCTGGCACTGACTGATCCTGCCGAGAGTCTGCTGTTGATGGCAATGGCCGTGCTGTTTGTCACGTTTATTTCTGCCACGCAGGATATCGTGATTGATGCTTATCGTATCGAGGTACTTGAACCGCACCAATATGGCAGTGGCTCTGCTGCTGCGATTTGGGGTTGGCATCTGGGTGGAACGCTTATCGGTGGCGCGGGTGGTTTGTATCTGGCCGCGTTTTTTGGTTGGCATGCAGCTTACCTGCTACTAGCCGGTGGTGTATTGATCGGCATCACCGCGGTACTGATGAGTCCTGAACCCAATCGCGCACCACCTGCCGAAACACTGGCTGAAGAGCAGCGTGCACTGGCGGTGCTGGATCGCTGGGCAGGACTGCCGGATAAGCAGCGACGCTTGCTGGGGTGGCTCTATGTCACACTGCTGGCGCCGCTGATGGAGTTTACGCGCCGACAAGGTTGGCTGCTGATCCTTATCTTCATTTTCGTCTTCAAGCTAGGTGATGCGTTGCTGGGGCGCATGTCTGGAGTGTTCTATCGCGAGTTGGGCTTTTCTCTGACACAGATTGCGGATGTCGCTAAGATTTATGGACTCAGCGCTAACCTGATCGGAATAGTGATCGGTGGTGTTCTGGTGGCCAGAATAGGGCTGCTCAAAGCGCTGTTTCTTGCGGGGCTGGCCACCGCCGCTACCAACCTTACTTACTCCTGGTTGGCAATGTCGGGACAATCCTACTGGGTGTTCGTCACGGCTGTGGCTTCTGATAATTTCACCACAGGGTTGGTAACGGTGGCGTTGGTCGCTTATTTGTCGAGTCTGTGTAACAGCGCCTATACTGCAACTCAGTATGCGCTGCTGGCCTCTCTGGCGAATCTGGCACGTATCTGGTTCTCGGCCTCAAGCGGCTGGATGGTAGACAGTCTGGATGGTGACTGGACAATTTTCTTTGTATATTGCGCGGTGATAGCACTGATCGGTTTACCGTTGCTGCTGGTGATCATGAAGTACTATCCACAACCTCCGCAACCTCCACAAGCAGTGGTCGCTAAGGTTGATCCACAAGCGATTGATGTTGTTTCCCAACCCGTGAAGTAGCCCTATGCCCATCTATCTTGATAACCTCAAACAGCTTTCCGACAGGCTGGTGGCGATTCAGAAACCGATTCAGATACTGGATGCCATCAAGTGGCCTGCGGTCTTCGAGGATCAGTTTCTGGCATCGGGCGGCACACGGCTGCCAGCTGCGGATCTTCAGTTTTATCAGCAGCAGGCATTGAGCTTCAGCCCAGATAAGTTACAGCAGGATCTGAATGAGCTGCGACAGGATGTGGTGCGTCGACTGGGCAGGCATGATGGACTGGGCAGGATATTGCAGGCCAATATCGAGCAATACCTGATAGTGGCCGAGATGCTGAAAGGACGGGGCACTGCTGAGTTCGGCAAACACAGCCGAGCGCTTTATGGTTCAGCTCAGGACCGGATGAGAGGCGATCGCAAAACGTTGCGGGAGCTGGGTGAGCGTTTGTGCCGGATCTTCTCTTCCCCCGCAGTTGAGCACCTCAAACGTCCCTATGCCAATGACATTTCAGCCCATAAAGCTGTGGACCTGCTGGCCGACCGACTTGGACGATACTTTAATCCGGGGGATGTGCGGGTGCAGATCTCCAACGGTATCGTATCGGATGCAGCGGCCGGCGGTGATGTGATCAAGCTTAATGAGCGTGCTTACTTTTCTGAGCTCGACCTGCAGGTGCTCGAAGTACATGAGGGCTGGGTGCATGTCGGCACTACCCTGAATGGGCGCAAACAACCCTGGGCAACCTGGCTGGGTGTCGGATCACCTCGTATCACCGCGAATCAGGAAGGTCTGGCCGTGTTGCTGGAAACTCTGACCTTCAGCTCATTTCCACAACGTGCCCGGCGAGTCAGTGACCGGGTGGTGGCGGTGGATCTGGCAGAGCAGGGGGCTGACTTCATTGAGGTGTTCCGACACTTCCGTGACAGTGGCTTGAGTGAACATGACAGCTACCGTGTGACACAGCGCGTTTTTCGTGGTGGTACCCTCTCGGGTGGTTCGGTTTTCACCAAGGATCTCTCCTATGTGAAGGGCTTTGTCGAGAATGTGAATTTCATCAAGAGCGCAATAGAGTCCGGTGTGCCGGAGATACTGCCGATGCTGTTTGTCGGCAAGGTCACGCTGGATGATATTCCGATACTCTATGAACGCCATCTGGAAGGCGTTATTGATGCCCCCGTGTATCTGCCGCCCATGTTTCGCGACCTGAACGGACTCTTTGTCTGGTTCGGTTTTTCCAGTGGTCTGAGCCTGGTGAATCTGTCTCGTGTGCAGAAGCACTTCAATCAGTTGTTTGAGCAGTTGCCACAAACCGCACCTCTGTACACAGCAGTGGGTGATGTGGATATAGACTGAGCAATGCGCATCTCCCTGACACTACAGCAGCAGGCTCATGAGCTGGAAACAGATCTGGATCAACCGCTGCTGACATTGTTCAAGGCGAAGGGCCTACCGGTCAGGGAAGCGTGTCGTAATGGTAACTGCGGTGTCTGTCGTTGCCGTCTGGTCAGCGGTGAAGTCGACTATCAGTCACGTAAGGTTTATGGCTTGCGCGAGGAGGAGATCAGTGAAGGCTTTATTCTTACCTGTATTGCTTATGCTGTCACTGATCTGGAGCTGGATGATTTTTTACCGAAGTTACAACGGCTGGACTGAGAGGCGGGAGTACCTTTATCACTAATCCTTTGTAATTTTGGCAAGCAACCTTTTACTGTCAACTGGCTTGACGATGAAATCAGTGGCCCCCGCCTCTATGGCCTCCATCACTGTGTCCTTTTCTCTTTTGCCCGTCATCATGATGATCTTCATGTCCGAATAACCGGGAATTTTCCTGACCTGCCTGGTGGCTTCGATTCCGTCCATTTCAGGCATCACGATATCCATCAGGATCAGATCAGGCTTTACTCTGCGCAGTGCAGACAGGGCTTCAAATCCATTGGCAGCAAAGACAGGGATAAAATTTTGTTCATTCAGCATTTTCTCCATCAGTCGCTGTTGCAACTTGTCGTCATCAACGACAAGTACAGTCGGACGAATGGCGTCGGCAAGCTCGCCTAATGATTTTATTGACTGAATATAAGGGTTTGAATTGAGTCGGAAGGACTTACTCCATTGGCGTAATGCTTCAACGGCTACTGAAACAGCATTCAATCTGTTGATGATTTCGTTTTGCCTGTCATGGTCATCAGAGCCCTCAGCAGTTGAACTGTTTTCTGGCATCTGTTCTGTTAGCCTGCTTAGTAACTCTTCGAGATATTTTTCAATCTCGCTGGCTTGCATTTTCAGCCCCTGAAGAAACTGCTCACCCTGGCTGAAATTTTCTTCAAGTGCTGAGTCAAAGCCTTCAAGATTCCTGATGTGACTGTTGAATTCACTTAATGGCGGCTGTTGAGTGTCTGAGGCTTTCAAATCACGCAGTGCATGATGGATCGTCATCGGGAGGCGCAACATGTCAAAAGACAGTGGCCAGAACAGAACATAATCATCATAAAAGCCATTTTTACACAAGAGGTAGGCCTGCTTCAGTTCTGACTTGTTACATAACACTATCGTTCGGTAGGGTTTCTGATGCAGTGAGGGGCATTGTCTGGATAACAGTTGCAGATAGCGTTCTGCTTTTTCCAGTGCATTGAATGCAAGCAGCAGGATGGTAGGGCTCAGGCGCTCAAAGTCCACGCTATAGCACTCTGGATCTGTCGATGAGTTGATATCTTCAAACTCATCCTGCAGCATCTCGGTAATGATGTCAGCATCTTTGATATTGTCAGTCGCTATCAGAATCTTGTGGTTGCCCACCAGAGTGCTCATCTCACCCCTCCTGAGTATTCTCCGGACATAGCTTATTGACTCTTTCTGCCCAGTTGCCCATCCACTCCTGGATTTTGTGAGGAGGCATGGGCCTGGCGATGAAATAACCCTGTGCGAGATGGCAGTGACGCTGCCGGAGGAACTCCCAGTCTGCAATATCCTCAACACCTTCCGCTATGACAGTCATACCCAACTGGTGGGCAAGGCGAATACTGGCATCGAAGATTGCCCGGGCAGTATCCCTGGAGTGGGCTCCATGAACGAAACGCTGGTCTATCTTGAGTTCATCAAAGGGAAGGTCGTTCAACTGAGCCAGTGAGGAGTGCCCGGTTCCGAAGTCATCAATCGAAAATCTGAATCTATTGAGTTTCAAACGAGCCAGAACTTCAAGGGGCGCTCTTTGATCGACCATCAGTTTTGACTCCGTTACCTCCAGCACTACTGCCTCTGGTTCCACACCTGCTTGACAGGCTTCGGCGAGTACCTGCTCGGCAAACGACAGCTTGGACAGATTGTCCATGGATATGTTGATGGCCACATTTATGTCCAGCTTGCTGTCTTGCCATGATTTGAGCTGGGTCAGTGCATTTCTGAGTACGACTTGGGTCAGGTCATCAATCAGGCCTTCGTTTTCTGCCAAGGTGATGAACTGGTCAGGAAATACCATGCCATCTGTAGGATGTTGCCAGCGAATCAATGCTTCAAATCCAGACACCTTACCATTACGGATACAGACTTTAGGCTGATAAAAGTTGATCAACTGATTATTTTCAATTGCCTGTCGCAACTCATCAGCATGATAGTTTTTCTTTTCGGTAGCTGTGCTACTTGCTTCAACTGGCGACCAGCGATACAGCAGTTCCATGAGTGAATCAGGGTCAATGGGCTTGCTCAGATACCCCAGTACAGACAGTTTGTGCGCCCGAGCCATTTTTTCAACACTTTGCAGGATGCGTTTATCTTCACCGCTGAAAAGAATCAGGCTACCTTTAAACTGGTGGTCTACCAGATGCCGGACAAATGCCATCCCATCCATGCCCGGCATATTGAGATCAGTCAGGATGAGATCAAACGGTTGCTCCTTCGAGCTTATTGCGTCGAGTGCATCATAGGCACTCAGACAGTTGGTGACAGACTTACATCCCTGTCGATTCAATTGATGGCTGATCAGTTTCAGCATCAAGGGATCATCATCCACCAGTAGCACTTGAAGAGCAGAGAGATTGCTCATTGTGGTCCTCCTTGCATCAGTTATCATCATGCTGGGACAGTTGCGCGCTCAAAAAGTGATCAACACGAGAAATTTCATCTTTAAAATCGGGCAAAAGTTCATCAAGCAGCGTTGTTTGCATGCCTCTGGCAGCCTGCTCAATCGACTCGCATAACTCGCCTAGCTGCATTGCCCCAAACGAGCGTGCTGAAGATTTCAGTTTGTGTGCTGCCGACTCGGTCCGCTTCAGGTCCTCTGATTCGTAACCCTGTATCAGCTCCTCGGCAATTTGTGTGGCACTTTGCTGAAAATCCTGTAAAAAATCGCGGATAGTATCCGGATCATTTCCTATCATCTTCTCCAGCACATTGAGGTTGAGAGGTGAGTCAGTCGTGTGACGACCATCAGAGATCCCGGGTGTAGCCGGTTTGATTGCCGGGATCCATTGCCTGAGTGTTTCCTTGAGCTCCTTCAGGGTAGCGGGTTTGCTGAGGTATCCATCCATTCCACTGGCCAGGCAATGTGCCGCCTCGCTTTTGAGGGCGTTTGCAGTCAGGGCAATAATCGGTAAATGTTCAGCTGCAGTTTCTGCCTTTCTGATCGCCCTTGTCAGCTCATATCCATCCATTTCCGGCATATGCAGGTCAGTGATCAGGAGTGCATAGTGTGTCTGCTCAAGTCGTTGCAGTGCTTCTCTGCCATTGCTGACAATATCTGCGGTATAACCCAGCAAGCCGAGCTGCTGGCGAATGACTTTCTGATTGGTTTCATTATCTTCTGCGACCAGAATCAACCGGCCAGCCAGTAATGCGTCATCACGCGACAGAAGCGAAGTGGGTTGGGATATCTGCTTAGGTGTTCTGATATTCAGGTAACTGTTGCGTCCGGTTGCCAAGCACACTGCCTGCAGGAACACTTTCCGTTTCAATACATGAGTGTCAATCTCTGTGACACCTGATCTTATGGCTCGAGGTGTCTTGCGCTGGCCGTGCCCCAGTAACAGAAATGGGATGCCAAGGCTGGATTGTAGTTCAATCAGGGCATTGCGCATCTCTACCGGGCCGTTACTCTGTGCATTGTCAATGATCCAGAGATCGCCAGGTGACATCTCTTCATGCAGTGTTGGTTTTGGCAAGATGGATGCAAGAGAAGATGACCCCAGAAGCGTTGCACCGGATGCCACAAGGTAGGCAGACAGATCCTTGATAAGCGTGTCGGAATCGCTGAATATCCTGCAGTGCAGGCCATCCAGCTCCAGATGCCCCGGTTGAGGGGCTTCAGTGATGCTGTCGGGTAAGCCGAAAGGCAGGTTCAGTATAAAGGTTGATCCCTGTTCCGGCTCACTTTGCACGCTGATACTGCCAGCCATCAGCTTCGCCAGATTGTGGGTGATGACCAGTCCCAGCCCAGTGCCGCCAAAGCGTCTGGTGGTTGATGTATCCGCCTGAGTAAAGGCAGTAAAAAGGCGGTCGATGGTTGGTTGATCCATACCTATGCCGTTGTCTATCACCTCGAATCGTATACTGGCGCGCTCCTGGCTCAGGTTTTCACATATGGCACGTACCTGAACACGCCCTGTCAGATCAGATCTGGATGAAAACTTGATGGCATTACCGGCGAGATTCAACAGCATCTGACGTAGACGCAAAGGGTCACCTGCCAGGGTCAGCGGGATTGCAGGATCTGTGAAAAGTGTCAGTTCAACACCCTTTTTAGCGGCAAGACGGCGCAGGAGTGTGCAAACCTTTTCCACCACCTCTTCAACCGAGAAGGGCACCTGCTCCATCTCCAGAGAGCCGGCTTCAATTTTGGAAAAATCCAGAATGTCATCAATGATGCTCAAGAGTGAAAAGGCCGAGTCGTGTATCAGTTCGACCATCTCCAGTTGCTCGGCTCCCAGGCTGCTCTGTTCGAGCACTTCGACCATGCCGATAACACCGTTCATCGGCGTGCGGATTTCATGGCTCATGGCAGCGAGGAAGGCCGATTTCGCACGACTGGCATCCTCGGCGGCCTGCCTGGCATCCTGAAGTTCCTGACTTATCCGTTTGTGTTCTCGAATATCGCGCAGGATACCTGTGAAGAAAAGCTCACCATCAAAGGTATATTCGCTGACCGCCAGCTCAAGTTTGATGATCTCCCCTGATTTATGGCAGCCCTCGACTTCACGACCTGTGCCGATAATGCGTGCTTCGCCGGTTTCTCTATAGTGTCTTAAATAATCATCATGCTCATTTTTATAGGGCTCCGGCATGAGCATGGATATGTTCTTCCCCAGCAGCTCTTCTCGAGTGTAGCCAAACAGCTTGAGTGTTGCCGGGTTGGCTGCTCTGATGGTGCCCTGGCTGTCGATGGTAATGACACTCTCAACCAGATACTCGATGACAGAACGTATCTCTTCCTCTTTCGATGCGAGGGTGCGGGCTGCTGTTTCCAGTTCAGCAGTGCGCTCGGCCACACGCTGTTCAAGCGTTGCCAGTAGTTCATTCAGCTCTGCCTGCTGTGCAATCACTTTTTTTTCTGCATTTTTTCGAGCAGAAATATCCTTGATGAAAGCAATAATGTATTCAACAGACTCATTATCATTGGTTACCAGTGATGCAGATAAGTTTATCCATACAGTCATCCTGTGCTTGTGCATCAGTCTGAGGTCGAGGGTTATATCTGATTGACTGCCTGACAGGAGGGCTTTGATCTGAATATTTTCCTTTTCAAGGTCCTCTGAGTGAACGTAATCAGCCATATGTTTGCCGATAAGTTCAAGCGATGAGTAGCCACTGATGTCGCACATTTGTGGGTTAACGCGAAGCAGTCTGCCATCCTCAGACAGGTGTACAATACCCACCGCAGCGAGCTCGAAGGTAGCGCGAAATTCACGCTCACTCTTGCGCAGGGAATCCGTGCGCTCTTTGATCATGCCCTCCAGATTCTGATTCAGCGTCTGTATCTCTTGTTCTGCTAGCTTTCGTGTGCTGATATCAATACTGGAGGGGATCAGTCTGATAACCTGGCCGTCGTCATCCAGCACGGGAGCCAGTGAAAAATCGACAGGGATAAGGTTTTCGCCTTGCATTCGAATCCACAGGTCAAACCTCACGGATTCGCCTTGCGAGGCTCGTTTTATTGCGCTTCTAACCTGATTCTGCACATCAGGAGAGTAGGAAAACCACCAGGTATCCTCCAGTTTTTTACCGATCACCTGATCAGGGCGAAGACCTGCGGCTGTCAGCGCTGTCTGATTGACTTCACGCAGTACGCCGTCGGGTGCCATTTCGCCAGCATAAAAAGCCATGCCATTGAGAATGTCCTTCACTCTCTGTTCACTTTCATTCAGTTCGGTGGTCCGTTCTATGACTTCTCGTGCGACCAATACACGCTGGCCCGCTGAGGCAAGCACAAATAATGAACTGAGAAGAGATACCAGCACAATGACAACCAGATAGGTTTGATCTGTCGCGGATTGGCCGGAAACTCTGGGTGAAAGATTCCATAACTCCAATTCCAAGCCTTGAAAAGCCAGTTCAAACATTTGATATGATGAATCCGGAGTGTCAGAGCGATTGGCCGGTACTCCATGCTCCATCAGCGTACGGCGGGCATCAGGAAATGTTGTTCTTGTCAGGCGATAGCCCAGCGACTGCCTGATGAGTGGGTTTAGCAGCGTGAAATCGTGCTCAAGATGAAATACACCTATGACAAAACCTTTTAAAGCTGCCCGCCTGTCGCCAATGCTGGCGATCTCAGGAATGAATCCATTCTTGTAAACCGCTAGGTAAACCTGCCAACTATCTGCACTAAAATCGGCGGTGGAGAACAGAGTGGGTCGTTCTGAGAGGGTTACCTGACCACTGTTCATTGCATGCTGAAGTGAGCTGCGGTCGGTGTGGTTAAGATCTGTGCCAGGCTTGATGCTCTGTTCGACTGACGATTCAATATAGAGAATCGGGTAGTATTCATATGATATTGCTGGCAGTTTTGCCTGGTCCACTCCTGATATCTTGGCTCCTGATATATTGAAAGCATTCGAGGTTGCCTGCTGAGTACCCATTTCAAAATCGATACGTTCGCTCTCACTCACTCTTGGTACCCAGGCCAGAGCCTTCAGCCCTGAATGCCCGATCAGTCGTCTGGTGAAAATAGCGAATTCCTCAGCCGTAACCTGTTCACTCGCCTCCAATAACCCTACAGTGCTTTGAACCGAAGTGATCAGATTTTCAAGACTGATGATGATGCGGTCTTTCACGCTTTCTGCTGCTTGATTGAATTGCTTTTCGGCGTCTGACTGTTCGGCTCGGTTCAGAAAGTGATAGGTGCCTATCACAAGTCCCGCCGTTATCAACAGCGGCACAACGATCTGTAACTTTCGCCCATACCATTCGTTGTGGTTTGGTGACAGCATCAGAATGAACAACGGTGCAAACAATAGTACTCCGAGGCTATCGCCAGACCACCAGATCAGCCAGGTACCCCTCAGATGAGCGCGGGGCAGGTCTTCGATCAGGTACAATCCGGAGATGCTGATGCTGGCCGATATAATACAGGCCAGAGGTCCGGCTATGAGCAGGAATAACAGAATGTCTTTTTCATAAGCCAGTGTGGTTGAGGTCGTAAAGAAAGGTCTAACCAGTCTCGCACCCAGTACAGTCTGCAGGGTGGCGCCGGTGGAAATGATCATTAACAGTGTCAACAGGGAGAGCGTCAGATCCTGGCCTGACAGCAATAAACGATCGGTCAGCAAATACACCAGGCAACCCAGCCAGATCCCCGGCCAGTACTTCAGGCCCCAGCATAGCAGAGCGGCAAGTCCGAAACCTGCTGCTGGCCAAAAAGGAGATGCCTGAGTGGGGCTGAGAGCCAGCAACAAGCCCAGATGTGCCAGAAGGAAGTATCCCGCTGCAACTATAATTAACTTGAATAGGCTGGTGGCGCTGACTGTAGATGGTTTTTGCAAGTCGGCAGCGTTGTTCTGAGCATTGTTTTCAACAGGTGTGGAAGTCAAGCTCCTATCCCTCTCGCTTAGGTGTCTGACTATCAATATGTGATTTCAAGTCAGCCTTCTTGCTCCTTGCCTATGAGTTGGTTTACACAACAGTTGGATTGTTTTATCCATCAGAAAATGGAGCAATGTGAAGGTTGCGCACATTGTACTCAAGTGAATTAGCACACATATGATGTACGCTAGCGCACAAAACTAGTCTAGCACACAATTTAACCATTACCGTTTGTGGCTAATTTAGCATTTCAAGTTGAATGAACGGGGTTTAACTGATGCCAGAGCGTTTCGATTGCCGGCTTCTTGATCAGCGCGCAGCGATAGAGCCGGATCTCAAGGGGTGTCTGCCATTGCGCAGAACCACAGATTACCAGTCGCTTCTCCTCCAGCTCACGCTCAATACACAGCCTTGGCATCCAGGCGATACCACGCCCCTGCAGTGCCATCCCTTTCAACCCCTCTGCCATGGCTGTCTCGTAAACAGTTTTCAGCCGCAGGCGAACCGGGTCATGCTTCAACAGAAGACGGACCGTGCGGCCAAGAAAAGCACCTGAGGTATAGGCGAGATAGGGGAGAGGGTCTTCGTTCTGGGCGTCCAGACAGTAGATGGGCTCACCATCCGCATTCGGTTTGCATACCGGCAGCATCAGTGTTTCGGAGAGCTGAATCGATGGAAATATCGCTGGATCCAGT
Organism: Nitrincola salilacus; assembly: GCF_046271865.1. NCBI lineage: Bacteria > Pseudomonadati > Pseudomonadota > Gammaproteobacteria > Oceanospirillales > Oceanospirillaceae > Nitrincola > Nitrincola salilacus. Next base: position 2,548,228 of record NZ_CP176580.1, on the reverse strand, counting down.
TGCAGCGTCGCGTAAGAATCATAATAGACCTGCATCAGATCACACTGTCCTTCGCGCAGTGCCACGATGGCATCTTCGACATTCATAGCCACCAGGCGGATGGACAGATTATGCGTCAGATCGCCCAGTGTACTGAGCCAGTCAGGGAAGAAGGTGAACGCGAGCGAGTGTGCTGCAGCTACTTCGATCACCTGCTGCTCATGTGGCTGCAGGCCTCGTAATCTGGCGATACTTTCGTGCAGTTGGCCGACAATACTGCGAGCGGTCACCAGAAAAAGCTGTCCCTCAGGCGTCAGGGCAACCGGTGTTGTTGATCTGTCTACCAGAGTGACACCCACAGCGTTTTCCAGCGATTTGATGCGTCGGCTGAACGCCGGTTGTGTTACGTGGCGGCGCTCAGCCGCGCGTGAAAAACTCTGCGTACTGGCCAGCGCCAAAAAGTCTTCCATCCAGCGTGTTTCAAAATCCATCAAGTGGCCCTGTCGCTTGCGTTATTATGCATATATTGCATACTGTATCTGATAATAGCATTGGATAAACTGTCTATACAGGCGTCAGAATAGCGTTTCAGTTGATTAAACAATGATTGTCATCAGATCAGGTAACCGAAACATCATGAACCCCGTTCCCCGTCAGGAAGAGATTCTCAGCCAACCGCACCGTATTGAAAAAGACCTTTTGGGCAAACTGGCTGTGCCAGCCGATGCCTATTATGGCGTACAGACTCAGCGGGCACTCGAAAATTTTGCTCTCACCGGTGTGCCTATTGCTCATTTCCCCAAGCTGATTGTCGGGCTGGCTATGGTGAAAAAAGCAGCTGCTGCAGCCAACTGCGACATAGGCCTGCTTGAAACAGACAAGTATGAAGCGATTGCAGCAGCTTGTGATCGACTGATCAATGGAGAGTTTCATGACCAATTCGTGGTTGACATGATTCAGGGTGGCGCTGGCACCTCGACTAACATGAATGCCAACGAAGTGATAGCGAACGTTGCACTGGAGGCGATGGGGTATGCAAAGGGTGCATATGAACATCTGCACCCTAATAATGACGTTAACATGTCACAATCGACCAACGATGCCTACCCGACCGCTATCCGTGTCGGCTTGCAGTTGTCTCATGCCGAGCTGGTGGATAGTCTTGCGCTGTTACAGGCCTCGTTTGCCGGTAAGCGTGACGAATTTCATGATGTAATCAAGATGGGGCGCACGCAGTTGCAGGATGCAGTCCCCATGACGCTAGGGCAGGAGTTTGGTGCCTATGCTACAACGCTGGGTGAGGATATAGACCGAATTGCCGGGATGATTGATCTTCTGCGTGAAGTGAATCTCGGTGGTACAGCGATCGGTACCGGCATCAACTGCGACCCGCGCTATTCCGAGTTGGCGGTCAACCATCTCTCCGAAGTCTGTGGCCACAGGATGCGCCTGGCTGCGGATCTGATCGAAGCAACTTCGGATATGGGTGCATTTGTACTTTTCTCCGGCATGACCAAACGTCTGGCGATCAAGCTATCAAAAATCTGTAATGACCTGCGTCTGCTCTCCAGCGGTCCACGTACCGGCTTCAATGAGATCAACCTGCCCCCTCAGCAGCCGGGTTCCTCCATCATGCCGGGTAAGGTGAACCCTGTGATACCGGAAGCGGTGAATCAGGTGGCTTATCAGGTGATCGGGAATGATCTGGCGATCACCATGGCGGCGGAAAACGGTCAGCTGCAGCTGAATGTCATGGAGCCGCTGATCGCCTATAAAATACTGGAGTCCATGCGCCTGTTGCGCCGTGCGATGGATATGTTGCGTGAGCGCTGCATCGATGGCATCACGGCGAATCGTGATCGTTGCCGTGAAATGGTGGCCAACTCCATCGGTCTGATCACCGCATTGAACCCCTATATCGGTTATGACAATGCCACGCGTATCGCAAGCCTCGCGCTTGAGTCAGGCCGTGGTGTGCTGGAGCTGGTGCGTGAAGAGGGGTTGCTGGATGAGGATGAGCTGGCGGAAATACTCAAGCCAGAAAATATGGTCAATCCTCGCACCATGAATGGTAAGAACAGCAATGATCGTCGTGGCTATCTGCGCATTGGTAAGCGTTGCGTCAAAGCCTGATTTCTGTCAGTAAAGGATGCATTAAATCAGGCACCAGCGTCGCCTTAGCTATCTGTTAAGCGGCGCTGGTGTCTATACCCAGCAATCTGATCAACTGAGGACGGTCAGTTTCAGGCAGAGTATCTGCCAGGGTATATCGATCCAATGTAGCCAGAAAGCTCTTCAGTGCTTCATCAAACACCGATTTGAGATGGCAGGCAGGGGAGATCGCACATTGCCCCTTGTCTGAGAAACACTCTACCAGCTTCATATCCTGCTCTGTCTCGCGTACCAGTGCACCAATGTTGATCTCTGAAGGAGAGCGTCTGAGTCGGATGCCCCCTTTTTTACCTCTGATTGTATCGATATAGCCTGATTTCTGCAGATGATGTACCACCTTTGTCAGGTGGTTCTTGGAGATCTGATAGCTGTCTGCAATCTCCTGAATGGTCACCAGTTTTCCACCTGGCTGCAGAGCAAGGTGGGTCAGCACTCTCAGTGAGTAATCTGTATAGATCGTTATTTGCATGAGACAACTCCTTGATTCAGGCACTCATGATACTTTTTTCACTCGGCTAAAGAAATAAATCAAATACATCAATTCATTTTTTGCTCTTAAAGATGTATATTGAATCTATCTTTAAAAAGGGTATGAATCATACATACCTGAAACGTCAGTGAGAGAGGTTACATCATGAGTATGGCTGAACAGTCACTAGGACAAATTGCGCAGGATGTGCCGGGCGCAACAGCTGTTTTTCACAAATATGGGCTCGATTTCTGCTGTGGAGGAAAAAAATCACTTGTTAAAGCGGCATCAGACAAAGGGTTGGATATTGAGGCTTTGATATCTGATCTGAGCCTTCTGGTTCAATCTGCATCAAGTAATGACGGAAGTGTGACGGGTGATATGGATGATCAGCACCTCATCGAATATATCCTGACACGCTTTCATGATGTGCATCGTGAGCAGCTACCGGAACTGATTCGTCTTGCCAATCGGGTTGAGCTGGTACATCGCGATCACCCTATGTGCCCGGCTGGGCTGGTCGCACAACTGGAAAAAATGAGCGATGCTCTGGAAAGTCATATGCAGCGTGAAGAGCAGATCCTCTTCCCGATGATTGCGCGTGGACTGCACCCTATGGCCCGACAGCCGGTTCAGGTGATGAGACATGAGCATGATGATCATGGTGATGAGCTGGCAAAGCTGGAGCAGATTACACATGGCATTAAGCTGCCGGAGAATGCCTGTAATACCTGGCGCGCCCTCTATCTGGGTCTTCAGACGCTGAAAGAGGATCTGATGCAGCATATCCATTTGGAGAATAATGTGCTGTTTTCAAGAGTGGATGGCCAGATGGGCGGCGCACGCTGACACTGATAGGCTTTATAATATGGGTCGGAGCATAAGGGCTATGGTTAATGGCTATGGTTTAGGGCTATGGTTTAGGACTATGGTTTTAGGGCTATGGGCTGAGCTGTCTGTGTCGAGAAAGCGTTTCAACGTCCCATTAGAATATGTGCTTTCAGCGCCTTTGCAAATGTAAAAACAGGCGAGTCCTCCTGCTCATCTTTTCTGAGCAGGAGGCGCCAGTCAATGTTCAGGCCGGAAACGGTCGTCTGAGCCGTGCAAAGCCCTCCTTGTGCAAGATAGGGCTCAAGTGTCCATGCCGGCATGATAGTAATGCCAAGTCCCGCTCTTACCATACCAATCACCGCATCAGTCACACCGGCCCGGATGACCCTGACAGGCAGGCGGTTATAGCGGCTGAACAGTTGCTCATATTCTCGCCCCGAGTCAGGGTTGGTGTGATGAGTAATATAGGTTTCGGCCGTGATTGCCTCAATCCCCAGGAAAGGTTCGCCAGCCAGTGGATGTCTCTCCGACAGGACCACGCGTAACTCATCCTGAAACAGCGGCTCATTACGAAATCCACTGATCGGGCTCAGATCAGATACAACCGCCAGATCGATACGTCCATCGCGCAGTGCACTGTAAGGGTCCAGTGTCAGGTCCGGGATCACTTCCAGGCTGATCCGGGGGTGCTTCGCCAGGAAGCACTGCATGAATGAGGGTAGCCAGTGGTATCCGGCGAAGGCGTCGTTGCCCAGTCGGATCACATGCTCAATCCCGACCGAGAGTTTGTTGATATCAGTTTCGGCCCGTTCAAGCTCAGCCAGAATCACTCGAGCAGAGTAGAGCAGTCGTGTGCCGGCACTGGTGGATGTCAGTTGTTTGTTGTTGCGGTAGAAAAGCTCCGTACCCAGCAGTCTTTCAGCCTCCTTGAGTCGATGGCTCAGTGCAGATTGTGTCACTCCTATCTGATGGGCTGCATCGGATACGCTGCCGGTGTCGGCGATGGCGGCCATCATCTGCATATGTTTAGTGCTGAGTTTTGTTGTCATGTGTATTAAAAAAATTAATAACTTTGTGAATATTTATGAAATTTACAGTTAGTGGCGCGGTAAGTAAACTGATGAAAGATGATGGCCATGTGTTAAAAGCATGTTTTAAAACGATGTGTTAAAACAATGAGTGTAAGACGATGAGCACAAAAGAGCAGGGAACATCAGGGCAGTCAGGCGCAGTTGATCTGGCAGATGAAGCGGTTCACTGGGATCAGGATATCAGTTACGGGCAGTATCTGGCGCTGGAAAAACTGCTGGATTGCCAGCACCCCAGATCAGATCAGCATGATGAGATGTTGTTTGTTGTGATCCATCAGGCATCAGAACTCTGGATGAAGCTCTGTCTTCATGAAGCCTATGCTGCGGTGGCGCATATCAACCGTGATGAGTTGCGCCCGGCATTCAAGATGTTGAGCAGGGTGGCGCGTATTCAGGAGCAGTTGATCCAGGCATGGGAAGTGCTGGTGACCATGACACCGGCTGACTATGCCAGCTTTCGGCCATCACTGGGTCAGAGCTCAGGATTTCAGTCTTATCAGTATCGTGAGCTGGAGTTCCTTCTGGGCAATAAGAACGCAACGATGATCGAGGCCCACCGTTCCCATCCGCAGCACTATGAGCATCTGAAAAAAGTGCTTAACACGCCAAGTCTGTATGAGATCTGCCTTCAGCTATTGAACCGTCGTGGCTTCGACATTCCCTCCACTCACCTGGAGAGGGACTGGTCAAAGCCCTATGTGCAGGATGAGCGTGTTGAAAAGGCCTGGACGAAAATCTACCAGAACACACATGAATACTGGGATCTGTATGAGCTGGCCGAAAAGCTGGTGGATATGGAGTATAACTTTCAGAAATGGCGCTTCAGCCATATGAAAACAGTTGAACGGATCATCGGCTATAAAAAGGGTACTGGGGGTACGGGGGGCGTTTCTTATCTGGTGAAAGCGCTGGATCTTCAGTTCTTTCCTGAACTGTGGTCTGTGCGAACGGCTATCTGACAAGGGTTCTGCAATGATTCTGTTTATAATAGTTCAGATTTTTATCTATCAACTCCTCGCTTAAACAGAATCACAGCTGTCCGCAGGTTGTCCTTGCCGAAGCGAGACATGCGCGAAAAAGCTCTTCTTGGGACAGGCACGTGTTGAGTATCGAGCAGGGTTTTACTGTCCTCTTCATCCACCTCCGGATCATGCAGGTAGATGTAGTGCTCATCAATCGCGGTGATCACGACCCAGTGCGGGCTTTTCTGACGGCTGAATCCCCAGGAACTGATCAGGATCAGCGGGACGCCGCCGCGCTCTATCGCTTCTGAAACTGCCTCCTGTGTGATATCCACCGTATGGAGTTGAACGTCGGTTTTGGCCAGTTGATCTGAAAAAGACTGATGCACCAGCTCAAGCACTTCTTTCTTTGCTCCCTTGCGAACACCATGGATGAACAGAGGGCCATCTCTGTTGATCCAGAGCTCCACGGCAAACCCTCTTTGCCAGGCAGACAGAGCCAGTCCTCGCGGGCCACAGCCTCCGTGCCCGGTCGTCATGAATATGGAGGTGGCTTCACGCCAGATCTGCAACTCCAACAGGCGAGACATCTCCAGCTCAGGCGACAGGGCTTTCATCGCCATCAGTAATGAGGCAGGGCCACAGGTAAAGGGCAGGGTTTGCTGATAATAGGGAACATCAAGCTTGAGGCCCTGGGGCGGTTTGCGAATCCGTTTCTGGAAGCGCAATGCTTTGGCGTGATCCTCATAGTAGTCTTCATAGTAGCCAAACTGGCGATAGCCATTGCGTTCATACAGACTGATTGCCGCCGGATTATCGGGTCTCACCTCAAGACGAAGCGCCATGCACTCATGATCTATGGCGGCTTGTTCAGCGGCCTGCAACAGTGTCTGGCCCACTTTCTGGCCACGAAAAGCAGGATCAACAGCGACTGAATAAATTCTGGCCAGAGAGGTGCCGCGATGAAACAGGGTCAGTATATAACCCGCGGCCATCTGCACATCGCCCTCTGTCACTAATGCTATGATCAGACTGCAATGCCCCTGCTTCAGCATCCAGCGAAACTGTCTGCGACTCAGTTTGTCACCAGTAAAGCTATTGTTTTCAAGGTTGATCAGTGCAGGAATGTCACTCAGCAAAGCATCACGAATCTCTACGACAGAGCCTGTTTCTGATAGTGAGGTGGTCATACGTAAACAATCCAGGCGTCGGTTGCAGCGTTGTTGCCGTATCTGCCATACAACAAGCTTACGCTGACAGCGAATCGGCTGCCAATGGGGTATGACTTTATTTTTTTTAGCTATTGCAGAGCGCCCTCATCCGCATGATAGTAAGAGCTGTAAGCGGTTGGGTTGATTACAGAGAAACCATCAAGAGAGCACAATGTCCAGATTGAAAATTGTTGTCGATAAACTGGAAGACTGGGTCGCATTCTATCCCACTGAGGATCTGATCACCGCCCATGATTATCTGGCGCTGGGTAGCCAGCCGGATGCTCAACCGACCCAGGTGATCAACCTGTGTCGGCATTATCGATACCTGAGCTATGGCTACTATATTTCCCTGCTGGCCGAAGCTCGCGGGCACCGTGTCATACCGACGATCAGAACAATCAATGATCTGGGTAAAAAGTCTATTTATGGCCTCAATATGGAGAGCCTGAATGACGCACTTAACAAGTTGATCGTGAAAAACCCTCAGCTCAAGTCAAGTCTCGGAGCAGATAAACGTCTTGAGGTGACCATCTGTTTCGGCAAGGCTCTATTTGCACCGCTGGCGGATCTGTCGCGTCAGATCTTCGAGCAGTTTCCAAGCCCCATTCTGAAAGTGACCTTCAGGCAGGTTGATGAGTGGCAGATAGAAACGGTCAAACCCGCCAGTATTGATACATTGGAGGAGCATGAAGAGGATCTGTTTGCCAGCGCTCTGGATGCGTACAGCCGCAAAATCTGGCGCAAACCAAGTGCCCGCAAAAAATATCGTTATGATCTGGCGATATTGATAGATCGTGAGGAAAAAATGCCGCCATCTGATCCAATGGCGCTGAAGCATTTCATTCGTGCCGGTCGAAAGCTTGGTATAGATGTTGAGCTGATTGAAAAGAAAGATTTCAGTCATCTGGCTGAATACGATGGTCTGTTTATCCGTGAGACTACCTCTATCAGTAACCATACCTACCGTTTTGCAAAAAAAGCTGAAGTGGAAGGGTTAGTGGTTATGGACGATCCGGCCTCTATACTCAAGTGCTGCAACAAGGTATATCTGGCTGATCTTTTGTCGGCAAACGGCGTGGCGATGCCGGAAACTCACTTTTTGTATAAGGATCGCAAACGAGAGCTCAAAGCGCTGGCTGATAAATTGACCTACCCCATAGTGTTGAAAATACCGGATGGCTCTTTTTCTCGAGGTGTAGTGAAGGTTGGTGATGCTCAAGCGTTGATTGATCAGGCGAATCTGTACTTTAAGCAGTCGTCGATCGTACTGGCGCAGGAGTTCATGTATACCGACTATGACTGGCGTATCGGGGTGCTGAATCATAAACCGATTTTTGCCTGTCAGTATTTTATGACGAGAGGGCATTGGCAGATCTATAACCATCAGAGTGGGACGGCAGAGTCCGGTGCCTTTACGACCCTGCCGATTCATGAGGTGCCCTCTAAAGTAGTTAAGGTGGCATTGAAAGCAACCCGATTGATCGGGGACGGCCTGTACGGCGTGGATCTGAAACAGTCGGGTGATAAAGTAGTGGTGATCGAGGTGAACGATAACCCCAATATCGATTCGGATGTGGAAGATCTTTATCTGAAGGAGAGCCTGTATCGGATCGTTATGGAGGAGTTCCTGCGCAGAATGGAGCGCAGGCGCCTTGGAATATGAGTAATGATGCTCACGAGTAACGGGGAGAGTTCTTAATGCTGGATGTAATCAAGTCCGTGCTGGCGGCATTTTTTGGCGTGCAATCAGAGGCCAACAGGAAACGCGATTTTGAGGCTGCCTCACCTTGGATGTTTATCGTAGTCGGCATTGTGCTGGCTGCTGTTTTTGTCCTGATAGTTGCCGGTGTTGCCTGGATGGCTGCTCAATAAATGATCAGGCCTGGATGCATGGAAGTGTCGGTTAAATATACAGAATTGATCAATTTTTGTTTTGCACCTTTGGTAGCCATGACGTAGACTCAGGTCGACAATTTAGTTTTATGCTGCATTTCCGACACATAAAAAAAACAAGGAGGGGATGATGAAACGATTCGCCTTAACGGGGATTTGTTTCTTACTGCTGGCTGCTTTTATGGCCGGTAGTACCTATGCTGCATCGATCAATACTTCGACGGGCTTGAATATGCCGCCGGGTGTGACTGATGTCAGTCGCGAAGTCTACAGCCTGCACATGACCATATTCTGGATATGTGTTGCGATATCGGTCGTCGTGTTCGGCGCCATGTTCTGGTCGCTGTTCGCCTATCGAAAATCCAAGGGTTCCAAGTCTGCTCACTTCCACGAGAATACTACTGTCGAAGTGATATGGACTGCTATCCCTCTGGTCATTCTGATCGTTATGGCCGTTCCGGCCACTGCCACACTCAAAAAGATGTACGACACCTCCAATGCTGAGATAGACATCCTGATAACCGGGTATCAATGGCGCTGGCGCTATGAGTATCTGGGTGAAGATGTCAGCTTTTTCAGCAATATATCGACGCCACGTGATCAGATACAGGGCCTTGAAGAGAAGGGGGGCAATTATCTTGTCGAAGTGGACGAGCCTATGGTGGTGCCATTGGGTAAGAAAGTTCGGATTCTGCTGACTGCCAATGACGTGATTCACGCTTGGTGGGTGCCAGATCTGGCAGTCAAGAAAGATGCTATCCCAGGCTTCATCAATGAAAGCTGGTTCACGGTTAATGAGCCCGGAATTTATCGAGGCCAGTGTGCCGAGCTCTGTGGTCGTGATCATGGCTTCATGCCAATTGAAGTCAAGGCAGTACCTCAGGAAGAGTATGATGCATGGTTGGCTTCTCGACGTGATGCAGCTGTTGCTGAAGCAGCCGGTGCAGACCGTGAATGGACAATGGATGAGTTGATGGAGCGTGGTGCCGGTGTTTACAACACCTACTGCGTAGCCTGTCATCAGCCTGAGGGCCAGGGTTTACCTCCTGTATTTCCAGCATTGGCAGGATCGGGTATCTCTATCGATCCCGCTGCACGTCAGGATCACTTAGCTATCGTGGCTTACGGTAAGACCGGAACTGCGATGCCGGCTTTCGGCGACACCTTGTCACCGGCTGAAGTGGCCGCCGTCATCACCTACGAGCGAAATGCCTGGGGTAATGGCACGGGTGATATGGTTCAGCCATCAGAAATCCGCGATCTGCTGGGTCAATAACAAGAGGAATGCTAGCCATGACACCTGAAACTACGCAGTCGGTCAGTCAGCACAGTGTCAGCGATGTTGCCAGCGGACATGATGCCCATGCGCATGGGCATGCTCCCAAGGGCCTGATGCGCTGGTTGCTGACAACCAACCATAAAGAGATAGGCACGCTCTATCTGCTCTTCTCGCTGCTGATGCTGTTTATCGGCGGTACGATGGCGCTGGTTATCCGCGCCGAGCTTTTTCAGCCGGGTCTGCAGTACGTGCAGCCTGAGTTTTTCAACCAGATGACGACCATGCATGGTCTGATAATGGTCTTCGGGGCGATCATGCCGGCATTTGTCGGTCTGGCTAACTGGATGATTCCACTGCAAGTCGGTGCGCCGGATATGGCACTGCCAAGACTGAATAACTTCAGCTTCTGGCTGTTACCCGTAGCCTTTACCACCTTGTTGTCCACTCTGTTCATGGAAGGGGGCGGTCCCAACTTCGGCTGGACGTTCTATGCGCCGCTGTCGACTACCTATGCGCCGCCTTCAACCAACTTCTTTATCCTGTCGATCCACCTGGCGGGTATCAGCTCGATTCTGGGTGCAATCAATATCATTGCCACCATTCTCAATCTGCGTACTCCTGCGATGCGTTTGATGGATATGTCATTGTTTGTCTGGACCTGGCTGATTACTGCTTTCCTGCTGATTGCAGTGATGCCGGTTCTGGCAGGTGTTGTGACCATGATGCTGTTGGATATTAACTTCGGCACCAGCTTTTTCGATGCCGGAGGCGGTGGTGACCCAGTACTGTTCCAGCACTTGTTCTGGTTCTTTGGCCATCCTGAAGTCTACATCATGATTCTACCTGCCTTCGGTATCGTGTCGCTGATCGTGCCTGCCTTTGCTCGCAAGCGCCTGTTTGGCTATGCGTCCATGGTTTATGCGACGGCTTCCATTGCGATACTGTCGTTTGTGGTCTGGGCGCATCATATGTTTACTGTTGGTTTGCCGCTGACGGCGGAACTCTTCTTCATGTATTCAACCATGCTGATAGCTGTTCCGACAGGTGTGAAGATTTTCAACTGGATTGCAACGCTGTTCCGGGGCTCTATCAGCTTCGAAACGCCGATGCTCTTCTCGCTGGGCTTTATCGTCATGTTCACCATCGGCGGTTTGTCTGGTGTGATGCTGGCTATTGTTCCGGCTGACTTCCAGTATCACGATACCTACTTCGTTGTGGCTCACTTTCACTATGTGCTTGTGCCAGGTGCGCTCTTTGCGATCATGGCCGCAGCATATTACTGGATGCCGAAATGGACCGGGCATTACGCCAACGAAACCTTGGGTAAATGGCACTTCTGGCTGTCGGTGATCGGGGTCAACCTGACCTTCTTCCCGATGCACTTTTCTGGTCTTGCAGGCATGCCGCGCAGGATACCGGATTACGCATTGCAGTTTGCCGACTTCAACATGCTGTCATCGGTTGGCGGATTCCTGTTCGGTTTCTCCCAGTTGATCTTCGTGTGGGTCGTTATCAAAGCTGTGCGTGGTGGAGTCAAAGCGCCTGCGAAAGCATGGGAAGGGGCCGAGGGGCTGGAGTGGGCGGTACCAAGTCCTGCACCGCTGCATACCTTTGATACACCCCCTGAGTTTGTTCCGGAGAGAGATTCGCCAAATCGCCACAGTGATCATTGAGTGGAGATGGGAGAGATGACTACACAGCATCAGACTGATGCCCGTAGCGGAGTCAAGAGGACGATCAGGCATACCGTATTGGCACTGATAGCGATGGTGGGTTTCACCATTGCTCTGGTTCCACTTTACGATGTGTTCTGTGAAGTCACAGGCCTGAACGGCAAGACGGCCGATTCCGCACAGGTTATCAGTGCAACTGGCGTAGACACCTCCCGTACGATTCGTGTGCAGCTGGTAACTCGAAGTGCGCCGGGACTGCCCTGGCGACTCGAAGCGATCAATCAGGTAGTGACAGTTCATCCCGGTGAGGTGGCGCAGGCGCGTTTTCGCTTCACCAACACCAGTGACCAGCGCCTGTCTGGACGAGCCGTTCCCAGTATCAGCCCCTCGCAAGGGGCGCGACACTTCAGGAAAATGCAATGCTTCTGTTTTCAGGAGCAGTGGCTTGCCGGCGGTGAAAGTCTTGAGCTGCCACTGGTGTTCCAGGTTGATCCTGCCTTACCGAAAGATGTTGCTACGCTGACTCTGGCTTATACCCTTTACCCAATGGGCGAGGAGATTGCCCTAGGAGGTTTGCATGACTAGTCAATATTATGTTCCACCTACCAGTAAATGGCCGATTATTGCGGTTGCTGTGGTGGGCTGTACGGCACTTGGTGCCGGTTCGCTGATGACGTATGGCAGTGGGCTACCTTTCCTGCTGCTGGGTCTGGTTGGCATCGCATGTGTGATGTACGGCTGGTTTCGTGATGTCGTAAATGAATCGATGGGCGGTCTGTATGATATGCAGATGGATCGTTCATTTCGCCAGGGAATGGGCTGGTTTATCTTCTCTGAAGTGATGTTCTTTGCCGCTTTCTTCGGAGCGCTTTTCTACATCAGAATCTTTGCGCTGCCCTGGCTGGACGGAGAAGGGGCCAAGGGCGTAACAGCTCTGTTGTGGCCTGATTTCACGGCTGCCTGGCCGCTGATGAATACGCCTGACCCCAGTATTGGTGGCCCGGATGCGATCATTAATCCGTGGACACTCCCTCTGATAAACACCATATTGCTGGTTACCTCCAGTGTCACCCTGACTATAGCGCACCATGCGCTGAAAGAGGGCCACCGGGCGAAACTGAAAAACTGGCTGATAGGTACGATAGTGCTTGGCTTGGTGTTCCTGGTAATCCAGGGTATTGAGTATGTTGAAGCCTGGAATCATCTTGGCTTGACGCTGCAGTCCGGCATTTATGGCTCAACCTTCTTCCTGTTGACCGGCTTCCATGGTCTGCATGTCACCATTGGTGCTATTGTATTGATTGTGATGCTGTTTAGGGTGCTGAAGGGGCACTTTACGGCGGATAACCACTTCGCATTCGAAGCGGGTGCCTGGTACTGGCACTTTGTCGATGTGGTGTGGATTGGGTTGTTCCTGTTTGTGTATGTGTTCTAAATCGCACTAAACAAGCTGGCCCTGTGTAAAACCATACACCAGCAGGGCCAGCAGGGTAACAGCCAGTCCCACACGCAGTTTGAGTGATGTCAGTACTCGGCTTGAAGAAGATGCATCTTTCAGGAGAAATCCGGCCCCGGCTGCAAGACTGGCCAACATCGCCAGAAAAACCAGGGCTATAAGGAATTTAAGCATGAGTGTCTCCGGCGTGAAATCGTCGCGTATCAGTCCACCAGAAAAGTCCAGTCGGGTCAAGGCGATTATTAAACTGTTGCTTTGGTGGACTTTCTGGCTTTCGTTGTTGGTTATTGGATTACTGCTGGCGAATTGGCAATGGCATAGAGCAACTGAAAAAGTGGCGCTGATGTCAGCCTGGGAACATGCACCAATCCATATGAACCCGGTAGTTGTACCGGAAAATCTCTCCAGGTTAAAACTTACAGGGTACTTTCTGGAAGAGGAAACACTCTGGCTGGATAATCGTATCCACGATGGCCAGATTGGCGTCGCAGTGTTAACTCCGTTGATGACAGATTCCGGAACCTGGTGGTTGATACAACGGGGATTTGTGCCAACAGGTGTGGATCGTCAGTTTGAGCCGTCGGTGACCACGCCAGTTGGCCAGGCGCTTGTGAGCGGACGATGGCAATCACTCAATCATGGAGGTCTGGTGCTGGGTGACAACCGGGAAGGTAATCGTTTGCAGTCGCTGTCTCTCACGCCCTGGTCACATTTATCTGGTACTGTATTTGAAGGTGTTGTACATCAGGAGTCGGGCGATGGTATGCAGGATGCCTGGTGGGTGCCGAGTCAGATGCCACCCGAACGTCATACAGGGTATGCTGTGCAATGGCTGTGCCTTGCTTTGCTGGCATTGGTGATGGCGGTTATCGGTCATTGGAAATGGTTTAAATATTAACGGCTGCAGGAGAGAGATGTGAGTAGTCGGTTGAAGCTTGTTTTGTTGATACTGGTTCTGGGGGCGCCAATGCCTGTTGCATGGGCAATGTTGCATTGGCAGATAGGTCTGCCTGACAAGCATATTGCGAGAGGGGAGTTGAGCCATCAGCTACCGCCTCTCACACAGTGGCCCATCGAGTGGGTAGAAACAGATGACTGGTGGCTTGTTTGGGCTGCTTCTGAGGTCTGTAATGAGTCCTGCAAGGCTGAAGCGGACAAGTGGTGGCGTATGCATCGCGCGCTCGGTCGCAATGCAGAGCGTGTCTATCGACTTCGTCTGGGTGGCGATATGGAGGCTTTGCCGGGAGAGTTGCAGGTTTCGTGGCTTTCCAACAGGCCGGATTGGGTGGCAGATGGCCAGGTATGGTTGGTTGATCCGCAAGGGAATGTCGTGACGCGTTACGAGCCTTATGTCGATGCAAAAGATGTGCACAAGGATCTCGAACACCTGCTGAAGCGAAATCCGGAGCGATAAATATCAAATCCTGCTTGCAGCGAAAACCTTTCTGGTTTATCACTAGTGTGTGCCTGCTATCAGGCTGAATAACAATAATAAATATTAGTAAAGAGGTCATACATGGGCTCAGGCTTTTCCAGCAGTCAGCTCACCCCGACAGCCTCGATCAGGCGAGCGGCACATATTGCAGCGGCAGGGGTCGGTTTTACGTTCATTGTCATCCTCGTGGGTGTCTGGACCCGCTTGTCCGATGCCGGACTGGGCTGTCCCGACTGGCCAGGCTGTTACGGAGCGCTGGTTGTTCCGAACGCAGATCGCGCCGCCGATTTTGCACCCGATATTCCTCTTGAACCCTTCAAGGCATGGGTGGAAATGTTCCATCGCTATATCGCCAGTGGTCTGGGGCTGGTTGCACTGACGTTGACCTGGATGGCCTGGCGCATGCGCCGTGTAGAAGGGTATCCTGTGCTGGCAAGTTTCATGCTTTTGGTGGTGATCTGCCTGCAGGGTGCTTTCGGAGCCTGGACCGTCACACTCCAGCTCTGGCCTCAGGTTGTTACTCTTCATCTTCTGGGTGGTTTCACTGTTCTTGGTACTTTTTTCTGGCTCTATCGGCGCCTTACCGGTTGTCTTAAAGGTGAAGTTCCACGCCGCAGGCCACCTGTTTTCTGGTGGTTGGCAGCCCTTATCCTTGTCGGACAAGTGGCGCTGGGTGGTTGGACTTCAAGTAACTATGCTGGTATTGCCTGCACGGGGTTCCCGACTTGTAACCAGGAGTGGTGGCCTTCATACATGGATTTTAATGAAGGATTTCATCTGACTCAGGAGATCGGTCCTAATTACCTTTATGGTCAATTACATGCTGGCGCCAGAACAGCGATCCACTACACCCATCGTCTGGGAGCACTTGCGCTGGGGATTTCACTGTTTCTTTTGTTCATGATCTATCGCAATCAACGCAAAACCAGAGCGGTTCTGCTCAGTGCATTGGTTGTATATGCAGCACAGATATCACTGGGCATCATTCTGGTACTCTTTTCAATGCCTCTATCCGTAGCGCTTCTGCATACCGCTGGTGCTGCGCTGTTGTTACTGATTTTACTCAACGCCGGATGGTGTCTGGGTGCTACTCAGTCTTCCTTGTCTTCAATATCATTCAGAAAGGTGGCCCATGCGTAATTCAGAACTGGCGATTGTACGCAAGTTTGATCCTGGTGCATTACTGGGCCTCGCGCGAGATTTTTTTGAACTGGGTAAACCTCGTGTTGTACTGGTAATGCTGGTCTGTACTCTGGTGGGCATGGCACTGGCAGTGCCGGGGCTGCCAGCTATTGATAAAATGTTGTTCGGTCTGGTGGGTATCGGACTGGCATCAATGGGAGCCGCTGCTTTCAATCACTTGCTGGATCAGCGATTGGATCAGATGATGCTTCGCACTTCACGCCGCCCAGTGGCAGAGGGCAGGTTGAATAGTTGGCAAGCGGCGCTTTATGCTTCCAGCCTTTCTGTTGCCGGGTTGTCTCTGCTCTGGTTTGAAGTGAATCCGCTGACCTCCATGCTGACCGCAGCGGCTCTGCTAGGCTATGCGGTGGTATATACGGCATTTCTTAAGCGAGCCACACCTCAGAATATCACTATTGGTGGATTAGCAGGTGCTGCGCCACCATTACTGGGTTGGACTGCTGTTACAGGTAACATTCACTCTGATGCTCTGTTGCTGGTTCTGATTATTTTTGCCTGGACACCACCTCATTTCTGGGCTTTGGCCATCCATAAGCGTGAGGAGTATGCCAAAGCAGGTGTTCCGATGTTGCCTGTCACACATGGCACCGAGTTCACACGACTTCAGATCTGGCTCTACGGCTGGCTCACTGTTGCTGCCACACTCCTGCCATTTGCAACCGGCATGAGTGGCTGGATCTACCTGGTAGGTGTTATTGGATTGAATGCGCGTTTCATGTACTGGAACTGGAAAATCTGGCGTGGGCAGGATGCCACGGCACCACTATCAGCCTTCTGGTTTTCAATTCGTTATATTCTGTACCTTTTTGGTTTGCTTTTGCTCGATCATTATTTTTTTCTACTAATATAAGAGAAGGGAGGATGACGCTTTTCCTGATAAAAATAAAAACAACAGTGTCAGCAAGCCCTATAACCGGGTAGACATGCATATCAAGGAGATCACATATGTTATTTCAGCAAATGTGCGGTGTAATGTTCCATCAGAAAGATGTCTGGACCAAGATTCGGGAGCGTAAGTATACGATCGTTGAGTGTTATACCCATGTCCTGCTATGGCTTTGTGCGATAGCCCCTGTCAGCTTTTTCTTTGGTACGACCCAGATAGGTTGGAGTATTGGCACCGGCGACTATGTCAAACTGACGGCAGGCAGCGCCTTCATGATTGCTATCCTTTTCTACTTCGCGCTATTGATCGGAGTTGGATTTATGGCTCATGTCATTCACTGGATGGAAAAAACCTATGGCGCTGATTCTGATCTGGAACATTGTATGGTTCTGGCAACCTGTACGGCGGCTCCTCTACTGCTGGCAGGTATAACGGGACTCTGGCCAATGCTTTGGTTCGTGGTGGCAGTGGGCCTGGTAGCGCTGGCCTATACGGTTTACCTCCTTTATTCAGGAGTGCCTGTGCTGATGAATATTCCTGAAGAGCAGGGGTTCATGTTTTCCACCTCCATACTGACCGTCGGTATGGTTGTGCTGGTCAGCATGCTGGTATCAACTGTTATTCTGTGGGATCTGGGCATCGCACCAGCATTTACTAACTAAAGTCGACTGCTGCTGAGCAGGTTGATAAGGGTGTTTACAAGTGGCTCTGGATCATTGCTGTGATGAACCAGAGCCAACACCTCTCCTCGACTATTGACCAGATAGGTCTGTGCTGAATGGTCCACGGTATATTCCATAGCGGAATCAAGCGTGACTTTTCTGAAAAACGCCCCGTACTGTCGAGTGATCATCTCGATTTCATCCATCGAACCGGTCAGCCCGATAAACCGTTTATCAAAAAAAGCGACATATTCAGCCAGATAATCTACCGTATCACGCTCAGGATCCACGGTGATGAACAAAGGCTGGATACGTGCACTTTGTTCTGGCTCAAGTTGCTTGAGGCTGGCGGCAGTTGTCATGAGTGACGTGGGGCAGATGTCTGGACAAGAGGTGAAGCCGAAAAAAATAAGGATCAGCTTGTTGTCAAAATCAGACAGGCTGACAGGGCCGCTGGCAGATTCCAGGGTGAAAGGGCCACCAAGCTGATTGCCTGCTGACAGCTCCTGCGGTTGCGCTGTGATCTCTGTTTTGACGAGAGTGTATGCCGTAATGGCCAGTAGCAGCCCTGCAAGTGCAGAGGCCAGAATGATAGGGTTGGATTTCACACCGAGTCCTTCTTTTGTGTTGTATTAATCCGAGGGAGTCATGATAGCGTATCCAGACTGTATAAATGATAGTGACAGATCTCAAGGTGAAAAATGACTCTTGTATCAACTTTTAAATCAATGCGCTGGTGGCTGTTTGCTCTAGTGGTGGTGTTGATCGGCCTTTCCACATTAGTGGCTATCAAGAGTGAGGGTAAATCGCTTCCCGAAGGTATTATGCTGGCTACTATCGAAGGCCAGTCAGTTCAACTCGATGAGTTCAAGGGAAAGCCTCTGATCATCAATTTCTGGGCTACATGGTGCCCTCCCTGTATTCGTGAGATGCCACTTCTGAATCGTTACGATGACCTTCAGGATGTTGATGTGATTCTGATCAATCAGGGAGAGGCTGTGCCAGTGATCAAGTCTTATCTGGAAAAAGCCGATATCAGCTTTCGTAACATGTTGCTGGATCCTCGCCAGCAGAGTCTTCAGTCCCTTGAAATAAGAGGTTTGCCGACAACGCTTTTTTACTCTGCTGAAGGTGTGCTTGTGGATCAGCATATGGGCGAAGTGACAGCCGAACAACTCGATGCTTTCATCCAGCGATATGCAGCGCCAAATGACAGAAAATCCTGACTTGTCAATTGCTTGTCACATACACTAGACTGCTGAGACGATATGCTGAAGATGGTTGCCAGGGAGCATTCAGTTAGATGAAAAGATCAGGCTCATTGAGCATTCATCTTTTTCTTTGTTCATTGCTTTATTCAATGACACTTTCTGCTGCTTTTGCTGATGAGAGATGTACTCGGTTAACTGCCAGTGGTAACCCTGAGTATCCTCCTTACCTATGGCGTGATCCCAATGATCCGCAACGCTTGATCGGAGCAAATGCACAGATGATCGGGTTTGTTGCCAATGAGCTGGGTATTGAAATAGAACTTTATTACAGCGGTCCCTGGGGACGAGTCCAAGAGGAAGTATCTGCTGGTCGAATCGATCTGATTGCCGGTGCTTTTTATACTTCTGAGAGAAGCGGTTGGATGGATTATATCTATCCTGAATTTCAGGGCACCAGAACGGCTGTCTGGACTCGTGAAGATGCAGATATCGACTATCAGGAGTGGATTGATCTGAAGCCCTATCTCGGCGTGACAGTTATCAACAACAGTTTTGGTCAAGAATTTGATACTTTCGCCCGGGAAGAGCTCAATATCATGGAAGTAGGAAGTCTTTCTCAGGCGCTGAAACTGGTAGCCGAGTCGCGGGCTGACTATCTGATCTATGAAGATAACCCGGGTAAGGCTTATGCCGAACAGCTCAATATCAACAATTTGAAACTATTGCCAGTCGCCATCACCAGTCAAAATCTTTACCTGACCATATCCCGGCTGTCACTGTGTAATACTGATGAAATGAAAGAGAGGTTGTCGCTGGCTCTGTTGAAGCTTGAAAAAGATGATCTGATGTCCTTTTTTCTGGAGAGAGCACACGCTCAATGGCGTGTTCAGACTCAGTAATAGATGTGATGAGATGTATACGAGGAGTTGATCTGTGGTGCGGATAAGCAGTTAATGATTACGACATTGATCCAGACATCGCTCAGTAAGCGCTTCCTGTCCAAGGTGCTGCCTGTATTGTTTATCGCATCGGTTGTGTTTCTCGCTGTCCTGGCTTGGCTTGAGCTGGAAAAAGCGCAGGAGGTCAATGCACACCTTGCTCAGCAGAAGGTTAACAACCTGTCGCGACTTCTTACCGAGCCGGTCTGGCAGCTAGCACATTCGGTATCTGAAAATATTCTTGAAACAACTCTTGAAGACCCCTCGGTAGGCTGTGTGTCACTTGAACATGCTTCTGGTGGTGTACTCACATCCCCCCCTTTACAGGTGGGTATTTGCGAAAATTCAGAGGCTGGCTGGAGTCACTTTACAAGCTCGATCGTGTATTCAGGCCCACGGGGCGATCATGAGCTGGGTACAGTATCCCTGCATGCTGATGTAAGCAGCAGTTGGCAAGATATCACCGGTCAGCTATGGGGGCTCGCGCTACTGGTAGCGATACTCTTTCTGGCACTGGTAACCACTACGACGCTGGCATTTCGCTGGACAATTCTGCGACCACTCAACAGTTTCTCTGAGTCCTTGAAGCACTATCAGAACACTGGTAAACGGTTGCCGGTTGACTGGCAGTCGCGTGATGAGCTGGGGTTGCTGATTAACGAATACAATGCAACCTTGCAGCTGCAGAGTAAAACCGAGCGACAGCTGTCTGAAGCCAAGGATGAAGCTGAGCAGGCGTTGGCGAGTCTTAAAGAGGCTCAGGATATGCTGATCCAGACTGAAAAACTGGCGTCACTCGGGAGATTAGTGGCAGGTATTGCGCATGAGATCAATACACCTGTCGGTAATAGTCGCACCGTTGTGACAGCCCTGGGGCTCAAGGTAAAAATGTTTAATCAGGAGCTTGAATCAGGCTTGTTGAAGCGCTCCAGTCTGGATAAGTTTCTGGCATCGCTTGATGAAGCAATACGTATTCTGGACTCCAGCCTTGATATGGCAGCAGAGCAGATCAGCAACTTCAAACAGGTAGCCGTCGATCAGACCAGTACGCAGCAGCGGCGCTTTGATCTCAAGGAAGTGGTGGACGAGGTTATCTATACCCTCAGACCACGTATCAAACATACTCGGTTCAATGTCGAAGTGGATGTGCCAGAGGGGATCGAACTGAATAGTTTCCCCGGTCCGCTGGGCCAGATTATTACTAACTGCTTTAACAATGCATTGATTCATGGATTTGAAGGGCGTGACGAGGGATGTATCACGATTTCAGCAAGGCGAAAAGGCGAGCATGATGTTATGCTTGAGATCAGTGATGACGGCATAGGCATGAGTGCTGCTGAGCTCAAGAAGGCATTTGATCCGTTTTTTACGACCAAAATGGGACGTGGTGGATCTGGTCTTGGATTGCATATTGTGTTCAACTTGGTTAATACGGTACTACGCGGTTCGGTCGAACTTGATAGTGCGCCGGGTAAGGGGCTTAAACTTATGTTCAGGATACCGGTGCAAGTATTGGCTGATGCTTAATGATTAAGGGTAGCTATGGGTAACCGTCACTCACAAGATGATGATCTGTTGATATTTGCAGAAGAAGACCTGGAAGGTTATGAGTCTGCAGAAGAGGATGGCCAGTGCTGGCACGTCCTGATTGTTGATGATGAACCTCATGTCCATGATGCCACCCGTTTCGCACTTGCCGACTTTAAAATTCTCGGCAGAATAGTCGAATTCTCCAGCGCCTATTCGGCCGCCGAAGCAAAAGAACTATTGTCTGATGGTCCACGCTTTGCCTGCATACTCCTTGATGTTGTGATGGAGTCTGAAGATGCTGGCCTTAAACTTGTCAGCTATATCCGTGAAACCATCCATGAGTTGTCGAGTCGTATCATTCTTCGCACAGGCCAGCCAGGTTATGCTCCTGAACTGGACGTTATTCAGCATTATGATATCAATGACTACAAATCTAAAAGTGAGTTGACCAGCAACCGCCTGATTACGACACTGATTGCAGCGATACGTTCCTATCAGCAATTGGAAATGATTAATGCTAACCGACAAGGGCTGGCAATGATCATTGATGGTGCATCGGAGCTGTTCAAGGAAAGAGCCGTTGATACTTTTTCCCGTGGCGTGCTGATGCAACTGTGCAGTTTGTTGCAAATCAACCGTAACGGTTTCATGTGCTGTCATGAGGATTCTGTCGATCATGAAATTAAAGTGGTGGCAGCTTTCGGACGCTTTGAGCCCTTCGCTGGTGAGAGTATCGACAGGCTTCAGGATGAGGTACTCAAGAGTGAAGTGAAGCAGGTCCTGGAAACACGCCAACACCTGATTGATGAAACGCATGTCGTGCTATACCTGCTCTCACCACATGATGATGAACTGGTGGTCAGGGTTGAAACCAGTCGTCCAATGAATGAGCTCGATGTGCGATTGATTGAGCTGTTTTCAGTCCATATTTCGGTTGGCTTTGATAATGCGCGTCTGTTTGAGCGTGTGGAACATCTTGCCTATATCGACTCTTTGACCGGCTTGCCAAATCGAACCGGTTTTCTGCACAAGCTGGGCAAGTTGATGTTGAACAAGGAGCCATTCAGCCTGGTTCTTGCCGATATTGATAATTTTCAGGCCGTGAACGATGGCCTGGGCCATACCACCGGCGACAAAACGCTGGTTAAGACAGCTCAGCATCTGCGCAGTTTCTTTGGCGATGAGTGCCTGATGGGCCGCATCTCTGCTGATAACTTCTGTATTCTGCTGCCAGGTATCGACGAAGCGGACCTGTCACTTCAGGTCAGCAGCCTGAATCAGTCACTGGCACATGGTTTTTCCATTGCCGGTAACGAAGTTCCTGTCAGCCTGACAATCGGAATTGCGCTCTATCCAACGCACGGCAAGGATGCTGAATCTCTGCTGCAAAATGCGGGTATTGCGCTGAAGCACTCCAAGCGGACTCAGCGTGCCTCTTTCAGTATCTTTGGTACCGAATTCGAGCAAGAGCTGCAGCAGCGCCTACAGATCGCCCTTGAGCTGCGTCACAGCGTTGAGCGTAAGCAATTAATCCTGCACTTCCAGCCTCAGGTGTCTCTGGTGGATCGGAAAGTGGTGGGGGTTGAAGCCCTATTGCGTTGGCAGCGTGATGGTGATCTGGTACCACCCGACCTGTTTATTCCGGCTGCAGAAACATCCGGTCACATTGTGTCCATGGGTGCCTGGGTTCTGGAAGAGGCTTGTCGTCAGCAGGTACTGTGGGCTGAGGAGACAGGTCAATCGATTCGAATGGCGGTCAATGTCTCTATTCGCCAGCTTAAGGACGCAGATTTCTTAAAAATGCTGGATGATGTGTTGCTCAGAACAGCGATCAACCCACACTGCCTGGAGCTGGAGATCACTGAGTCGATGGTGATGGAGGATCACGAGGCGCTGATCGATATTCTGAATGCGATTCGCAGTCGTAATATTCAGGTGGCGATGGATGATTTCGGCACCGGATACTCCTCATTGAGCTATCTACGCCAACTTCCGATTGATCGTCTGAAGATAGACCGTGCCTTCACCAACAAGATTACGGTTGGTGAGCAGGATAAAGCACTGGCTGATCTGATGATCAAAATGGGACATCTGGTGAATCTCAAGGTTATCGCTGAAGGTGTGGAAAGTGAGGTGGAAGAGGCTATGCTGATTGCACTGGGTTGTGATGAGGCACAGGGATACTTTTACTCTCGCCCACTTGATTCGGCTCAGTTCATAGATTTCCTGAAGAAAAAATAGATCTGGTAACAGTCGTAGTGCCTCTATGATCCAGCTGAACGATCAGCTGTTGCCTTGGTCTACACCTGATGGATGATCAGACTGGCGGCCAGAATTCAGGAGGTGACAAGGTGCCACTTAAACCTCGTTATAGATCGAAACGTATATTTTTCGTACTTGCTTGCTCACTTTCCGTTGCGGTGCTCGCTGGTGCCGTGCTTTTTGATACCAAAAAAACTGTTCGTATTGATACGCAGCACTACAGCCTCTCTCTCGAAATCGTTGCAGACAATTTAGCGCATCCCTGGTCTATCGCTTTTCTGCCTGATGGTGAGGTGCTGGTGACCGAAAGGCCGGGGCGATTGAGACGGCTTGTTGATGATGAACTCTTATCGGAGCCTGTCACAGGTCTGCCTGATGTGACTGCCAGCGGGCAGGGAGGGCTTCTGGATCTGGCTCTGCATCCGGAGTTTGCCGACAATCGCTTACTCTATTTCTCCTATTCTGATCAGACTTCGGCTGGCATGACGACCCGTGTAGCAAGAGCGCGATACGAGTCAGGGCAACTGCAGGAAGTTGAGCCTATATTTGAAGCCTTGCCCCGTTCCAGTGGCGGTCGCCATTTTGCCGGCAGAATGGTATTCGATCCCGATGGCTATCTTTATATCAGTGTAGGTGATCGTGGTGAGATGGAGCGCGCTCAGAACCCATCTGATCATGCAGGTAGCATTATCCGGTTGAATGATGATGGCTCAGTACCTGAGAATAATCCCTTTGTTGATCAATCGCAGGTGCGTGACGAGATCTTCACCTGGGGTAACCGTAATCCTCAGGGGCTCACAGTTCATCCTCAGACGGGAGAAGTCTGGTCCAATGAACATGGACCGCGCGGTGGTGATGAGATCAACCTGATTCGCTCAGGACTCAATTATGGTTGGCCTGAAGTGACGCACGGCATTAACTATACCGGTTTCAGCATTACACCTCATACCGAGTTGCCAGGCATGGAGTCGCCACTGCTGCACTGGACACCCTCGATTGCCCCCAGTGGCATCGTGTTTTATACCGGTTCGGATTTTCCTCTCTGGCAAGGTCAGATTTTTTCTGGTGCACTGCGTGATAAATTGATATCGAGAGTATCAGTTAAGGAGACAGATGAGGGGTATCTGTTGCAAGAAGAGGAGCGTTTTCTGCAGGAGTTTGGTCAACGTATTCGGGATATCCGCCAGGGGCCTGATGGCTACCTATGGTTGCTGACAGATGAGAATCCCGGGCAGATTGTGCGTATCAAGCCTGCGCAGTGAAGAGAAAGCCAGCACCTGCTGATATCAGCAGGTGCTGGCTGTACATCAAGTTACAGTGTCTAGCGCAGCTTTTTTTGAGCGGCCACGATGGCCGATAAAATACCAGATCAGCGCAAGCGCCTGAACAGCTGCGCAGATGCCGATACTGACCTGGTAAGCTTGTGCGGGATAGAAGCCATTTTCCAACGGTTGCCAGAAACTCACCATCACCCCGATCAGCCACTGCAGCAGAAACGCGCTGATAAACACCATCAGGTTCAGCGCCGTATTGACCCGCCCGGACAGAGACTTTGGAAACCCCTGTGACAGAGCCGCATACATCAGTGCACCGGCTGTACTGAACAGTCCCAGAAGGAACCATAAAGGCGTTGCTGGCAGATCGGCTCGAATCAGTACCAGTGTCAGCAGGAGCAGAAAGAGCACCATGCAGATGATACTGACCAGTGAGGTGGGAATGCCGAGTGATTGTAGCCGAGATGCCAGCCAGCCGAGCGTCAGAAAGCCCACCACCATGCCTGCAGCTGACCAGAGCAGCAGATCAGCCGTTGCAGCCTGGCTATAACCATCCACTTGTCTGAGCCAGATTGCTGCCCAGAGACTCAACAGGGCTACATAGAGCGCCTGATTGATAACGCTGGCAGGTGCAATACGCAGAAACAGCGGGTGTCTGAAAATCGCGAGACTCTCTTTGATCTGAATCGACAGGGCGACAGGCTTGTCAGTGGTGGGGAGGATGGGCGGCACACGAAAACGCACGAAGACAGCCAGCAGCAGACTCAGCACAGCCAGCCCGATAAACAGACCACGCCATCCAATTAAAGGCAGCATCAACTCCACCGGAAGCGTGGCGGTGAGCGCGCCGAGGCCACCGGAAGCCAGCTGCAAACCGTTTACCAATGGCAGGCGTTCTGGTGGCAGCAACGCGGCATAGGCTCGAAACGCTGCCATCAGGCAGGCAGAGACACCCAGCCCTATCAGGCCACGTCCCAGCCAGAGCATCAACGCGCTCTGGGCGAAGGCAAATGTCAGTGAACCGATGGCAGCTATGATCAGAATATAAGAAGCGACTTTGCGCGTATCGTAGCGATCGAGCAACACACCCAGCGGTAGCTGTGATGATGCAAAAAACAGGAAATAGGCGCTGCCGATCCAACCCAGTGATGCAGGACCCAGTCCCAGCTCCAGTGCGACAGGTTCAGCGATGACGCCATTCACAACACGGAAAAAATAGGAAAGGTAATAACCCATTGCGAAGGGCATAAATACATGCAGAAAAAAGCGCAGATTCAGATTCACAGCGAGATCCCGTTTCAACAGAAGAGGGCACAACTTAAGTGATTCATAATATTCTTACAAGATACAGATTGCCCTGAGCTTTACGGTAACTGTCTGGTCAGAGGAGGATATATCATCTGCCACTATTACCCTCACATCAATGAATGATCAGATATCCAGCCACTTCATAACACCTTTGGCGGCGTGTACTCCACTGGCAAAACAAGCAGTCAATAGATAGCCGCCAGTGGGGGCCTCCCAGTCCAGCATCTCACCGGCACAGAAGGTCCCGGGCAGGCTTTGCAGCATCAGGTCAGGGGTCATAGCCTCAAATGAGACCCCACCAGCCGTGCTGATCGCCTCATCGACAGGACGGGTGGCAGTCAGTGTCAGAGGCAGGGATTTTAAGGTAGAGGAAACTTGCGCCATATCCTGCATCTGTACGGCACTGAGTACTTCGCGCAGCAGGTCGGCCTGTATACTTTTCACTCCCTGGCGCCGCAAATGGTTGCTGAGCGAGCGCGAACCTCGGGGCTTGCTCAGGGCCTTGCTCAGTTGCTGCTCACTGCGATCCGGCACCAGATCAATTCTGACCTTGGCTGATCCCTGTGCCTCGATGGTATCGCGAATGGGTGCCGACAGGGCATAGATCAATCCGCCTTCAAGTCCGTAGCGGGTCAGCATCAGCTCCCCTTTCTGTTGGCGCCTATTTCCCTTCAGGTCTGTGCAGCTCAGCACCACACCTTTGAGTGGTTCACCGGCATGACGGCTCTGCATCAGATCGCTCCAGTGGCATATAAAGCCGCAGTTGGCAGGTCGTATCGGTTGCAGCTTAACACCTTCAGCCTCAAGTAGCGGGTACCAGGTTCCGTCTGATCCCAGCTTTGCCCAACTGCCACCTCCCAATGCCAAAAGGGTCGCATCGGCCTGCACTGATCTGACACCTTCAGGTGTATCAAATGTCAGTTGTTGCTGATTCCAGCCGGTCCAGCGATGTCTGACATGAAAACGTACTCCCTGTGCACGCAAACGGTGTAACCAGGCGCGCAGCAACGGTGCAGCTTTCATCTCACGTGGAAAAACGCGGCCAGACGAGCCGACAAAGGTTTCAACACCCAGCTCAGATGCCCATTGCCGCAGTTGGTTGGCATCAAAATTTTGCAGCATCGGTTGGATCTGTTCAGCGCGCTCACCGTAGCGACTGATAAAGTCGCCGAAGGGTTCGGTATGAGTGATATTCAGACCACCACGACCGGCCATCAGAAATTTGCGTCCCAGCGAGGGCATGGAATCAAATAGCTCGACCTGAATGCCTGCGTTGGCGAGTGTTTCAGCAGCGATCAGCCCTGCAGGACCGCCTCCTATGATGGCGACCAGTGGCTGTGTGTCACCTGACTGGGAAGGAGGGGATTGCTGAGTCATCGGGCCTGCTTATGGTGTCATTTGTTGTCTGTATACTGTGTGCGGCATGATAACAGCTGTCGAGCATTCAGCGAAGTAGTGCCCTTGGTAAACCACTAATGTGCTGCCGGTCACTACTCTATCAGAGCAAGATCGGTGCAAGCACTTTCTGCAAGTTTCCATTATCATTGTTATGGTGTCGGATGAGCTATTTTATCTGTTCATCTGTTTTTTCCATCTTTATGTCGAATCTTTATCATGAAAAAACTACTGCTCGCTGCTGCTGTTCTGTTCGCCACTATCCCTGCTGCGCCTGTCATGGCCGACACTGCTTTAATTCGCAAGGTGCAGACACTGGATAGCTCAGCCCTGAATCTTGCTTCTGTTCATGCTGCCATCGCCCCTCTGGGATCCGATACCCTGATCTTCAGTAAACATGCTGACAAGGTTGTGCCTATCGCTTCGATCACCAAGCTTATGACCGCCATGATCGTGCTGGACTCCGAGCAGTCGCTTGATGAGTGGGTCGAGATCACCAAACGCCACAAGCCTGCTGCGACCAATGCTTATTCCCGTATCCGTATCGGATCTGAAGCGAAACGACACGACCTGCTGCGGATGTCTCTGATGTCTTCTGAAAATCTGGCCTCGTATCAACTGGCCCGCCATTATCCCGGCGGCTATGATGCGTTCATCATCGCAATGAACGAAAAGGCCCGATCACTGGGGATGCTTAATACCCGTTTCGTTGACTCTACCGGTCTTTCCACCGACAACCGTTCCACCGCTTCAGATCTGCTCAAACTGGTGGCGGCAGCTTATCAATACAGCGAGATTCGAATGCTTTCGACTGTGGGGAATTACGACGTCAATTTCAGAAAACCACGCTATGCACTGGCATATGGCAACACCAATCCTCTGGTTCGTTCTGAACGCTGGGATGTTCAGATGAGCAAGACTGGTTTTCTGAATGATGCTGGCCGCTGCCTGGTGATGGTGGCGCGAATCGATGGCGAACTGGTAGCGATGGTGTTTCTGGATTCCTTGGGCAGAATGTCTCCCGTCGGCGATGCCGGACGTGTACGTCGTTGGCTTGAGACCGGTAATGGTGGTGACGTAACAAGCGAGGCCCTGGCCTATGAGCGTCAGCGCAGGACTGAGCTCTACAGCAGCAGGTAATTGATCATGGATCTGATGGCTATCAGAGCAGTCGTGTTTGACCTGGATGGAACGCTGGTTGATTCAGGCCTCGACTTCAAAGCGATGTGCGATGAGCTGGGTTTGCCTCATGGCACACCTATTCTGGAGCATATTGACCAGTTGGAATGTGAGGATGCCCGACGTTCAGTCGAAGAGGTGGTGCGTCAGCATGAGCTTGAGGGTGCACGCAGAGCTACCTGGATGCCGGGCGCCAAAGCTTGTATTGATGCTTTGCACCAACTCGGTATGCCGATGGCTATCCTGACCCGGAATATGCGTGAAGCCACCGAGTTGACGCTGAAACTGTTGGAGATACCGATTGATCTGGTACTGACGCGTGAAGACTGTCTGGCCAAACCGGATCCAGAAGGGTTGCATCTGATCGCCGATAAGCTTGGTATCCCCTGTGCTGAAATGGTGTATATCGGCGATTACATCTTTGATATCCAGGTGGCGGCCAATGCACAAATGGCCTCGTGTCTTTATCGAAATCCTCGCAATGCCCATTTTGGTGAGCAAGCCGATTGGATTATCGATCATTTTGATGAGCTGACTTATAAGGTTGAGCAGAGGCTTCTGACGATTGCTCGGTGATCTACTACTGTTTCTGAATAGGGAGAGTCTGACTATCAAAACAGCCTGTTACGACTAAAGTCTCAGAGCATTACATTAGATGAACTGTATACTCGTTCGCTTTTGGGCGGGGTGTTACCGTGAAACTGCTGTGGTGAACTGTTGTTATGAGACTGTTGCGATGAAGCTGTTGTGATGAGACGCAGACTTGAAGTCTACCTGAACAGAGAAACCGTGCATCTGGTGTTGTTGGGTATGGCTGCCACTGGTATGGGAATAGGACTGGGGCGCTTTGCCTACGCGGCACTGGTGCCCGGGATGATCGAAGCCGGTTGGTTTTCGGAGCGCACAGTAGGGCTGATGGGAGCCGTGAATCTGCTCGGTTATCTGCTGGGTGCGGTGACGGCCTCATCCTTTGCAAGACGCTATCCTGTTCATCGCATTATTCAGTGCTCAGCACTGGGCATCGTTCTCAGCTTTCTGCTCTGTATTCTGCCACAGCCATCCGGTTGGTTTTATCTATGGCGATTTATTGCCGGTATGACTGGTGCTTTGCTGATGGTGCTGGGGCCTGCCTCTGTGATGCGGCTGTTGCCGGAGGCCGTACGCAAGGTAGCCTCCACCTGCGTATTTGCCGGTATTGGTGTCGGTATACTGCTCTCCGCAACATTGGTGCCTATGCTGGTCAAACACTCGAATAGCTTTGGTTGGGCTGCTCTGGGTATTGCTGGTTTGCTGGTGTTTGCCTATATGTTCAGGTGGCCTGCTGTCTCATTCAGCAACGGACAGCATGCGCGAGCGCTTGATCGCGCAGATAAGCGTGCATTGCTGATGGCAGGGGTTGGAGTGGTGATCGTGGCCTATGCACTGGATGCGGCGGCTTTTGTACCGCACACGGTGTTCTGGGTAGATTATCTGCAGCGTCATCTTGGCTGGTCTTCTGCCGCCGGTGGTTTTCAATGGGCACTTTTTGGTATCGGTGCCATTCTCGGGCCATTCCTGGTCGCGATGCTGTCCGCTCGCTTTGAGGTCAGCCACACGCTGCTGATTGCATTGTTATTGAAGAGTCTGGCAATCATGATGCCAACCTTTCTGCATGCACCGATCTTTATCAGCCTGTCATCATTGGCGGTGGGTGCGTTGATTCCCGGAGTGGTGGCATTGACCTCAGGGCGTCTGGCTGAACTGGTGGGTCTTGAGCATCATGCCTGGGCCTGGGGGTTGGCAACGGCGACTTTCGCTTTGTCGCAGGCGTTTGCCGGATTCGGCTTTGCGGCACTCTATTCAGGTAGTTTCAGCGCAGGCAGCGTATTTGTGCTGGCGGGTTCACTGGCTATGATTGGCGTGTTTTGCCTGTTGCTGATCAAGCAGCACAGAGTCCAGGTCTGAACTGGATTTTCAAAATACAATCCATTAACCGATAAATCTCACGCTGGCGGGCAACTGTGCTTTCGCCAGACCATCCCTGACATACTTGAGCAGAGACTCTGCCGCAGGTGTCAGCGAGCGTTTGCGACGGGTGATGATGCAGATTTCACGCTCTATAAGAGGAGTGTTCAGCGGAATGAAACGCAAGCGTTCAAATGAGCTGGTGTCGGCAGCCAGTGCCGGTATGATCGAGATACCGAGCCCTTCACTGATCAGAGCGGCAAGACCTGCCGGATTGGATACCTCAAGCAGTGATGTTTCCAGCGTGACAGGTGCTACTCCTTGAGCTGAAAACCCCTCCAGTTGTGCTCGAATACCCGTATCGGAGGAGAGCAGGATCAAAGGGTAGGCGCGTACCTGACTCCACTGCAAGGGCTGTTTCAGTGTGACCAAAGGGTGCTCCTGAGGCACCACAACACCATAACGGTCGCGAAGTACTGGCTCATAATTCAGCTCAGGTTGGCGCGAGTGGTTACTGGCCAGACCGAAGTCCACCTCATTATCGAGCACTCGCTGTTCGATACCGCCAGCGCCATCATCGCGCAGATAAAGGCTGATCCCCGGGTAATCGGTAGCGAAGTGCTTCACAATGGCTGGCAGCAGGCGTGTCAACATAGAGGGAGAGGCCGCAAGACCGACATGCCCCTGTTGGCGCAGTGAGGTGGCACGCAGATCCTCCATCGCGGAACGAAAGTCAGACAACAGGCGTTGGGCTACCGGTAAAAACCTTTCACCCTCCTGAGTCAGGAAAACGCGGCGAGTGGTGCGATCCAGCAGGGTCAGCTCTGCCTGTTCTTCCAACTGCTTGATGGTGGCGGTCAACGTTGACTGTGTCAGATGCAGGTGTTCGGCAGCACGGGTAAAACTGCCACTGGACGCAATCTCAACAAAGGCTTGAAGGTGGCGTATGGAAATGCTCATTTATTTGTTTTTACAATTAATTGATAGAATTTTATCGTTTGATTGATTAATAGATATTTTGCATCATTGCACCCTACAACACCAGTCAGAACTTTTTCCCAGCAGGCAGCCTCATGATTCCACGTATTGCCGAGATCAACGCCACTCAATCACTGTATCTCGACTTCATCGAAACTCTCAAGCGTAGTGGTTTTGAGGGCGATCTGAATCCCGATTATGCCAACCGGGTGGTGCTGTCGACCGACAACAGTATCTATCAGGTGCTGCCACAGGGCGTCATCTATCCAAAGCGAACCGAGGATCTGGTCAGAATAGCCAGACTGGCAGAAGAGGAGCGCTTTCAGTCAGTTGTGCTCAGCGCACGAGGCGGCGGCACGGGCACTAATGGTCAGTCGCTGACGGATGGACTGGTGGTGGATGTGTCCCGGCATATGAACCGGATACTCGAGATCAATCCCGATGAGCGCTGGGTAAGGGTGCAGGGTGGTGTGGTCAAGGACCAGCTCAATGCGGCACTCAAACCTTACGGGCTGTTCTTTGCGCCGGAGTTGTCGACCAGTAACCGCGCCACCATTGGCGGTATGATCAATACTGATGCCAGTGGGCAGGGATCTGTGCTGTACGGTAAAACACGTGACCATGTGCTGGATCTGACCAGTGTCTGGCTGGGGGGTGATATCTGGCACTCAGCACCCTTGGAAGCCGGTGAGCTTGAGGTCGCGAAAACCCAGCCGGGTAAAGTCGGTGAGATTCATCGGCTGCTGGACGAGATTCATCGGGATCAGGCCGAGTTGATTGATGCGTGCTTTCCCAAGCTGAATCGTTGCCTGACCGGTTATGATCTTGCGCATATTTATGATGAATCGGGTCGTTTCAATCTGAACTCCATTCTCTGCGGCGCCGAAGGTTCTCTGGCGTTTATTGCAGAGGCGCGCCTCAATGTGCTGCCGATCCCGACCTATTCGGCGCTGGTCAACGTCAAGTACGACAGTTTCGAATCATCGCTTCGAGATGCCAAGTCACTGATGGAGTGGCAGCCAACATCGATAGAAACCATCGATTCCAAAGTACTCAATCTGGCGATGGGCGATATTGTCTGGGATACCGTGCGTGACTATTTTCCGCAGCGTGATGATGAGCCGGTGATTCAGGGGATCAACCTGATCGAGTACACCGGTGAAGATGAAGCAGAGCTAAAAGGAAAGGTAGAGCGTCTGTGTCAGCATCTGGATGCGGTATCCGGTCAAGCGGGTAAAAGCTTTGGGCATAGCGTGGTATACGGTTCAGCCGAGATCAACAAGGTTTGGGCAATGCGCAAGAAATCGGTCGGGCTGCTGGGTAATACCCAAGGGCAGAAGCGTCCGGTACCTTTTGTCGAAGATACTGCCGTGCCGCCTGAGAATCTGGCGGATTTCATTATGGCATTTCGTAAGGTGCTGGATGATCAGGGGCTGCAATACGGGATGTTCGGTCATGTTGATGCAGGGGTGCTGCATGTCAGACCGGCACTGGATATGAAAGATCCGGAACAGGAGAAGTTGATTCGCAGTATTACCGATGAAGTAGTGAAGCTGACCCGCCAATACAAGGGATTGCTGTGGGGCGAGCACGGTAAGGGGGTACGTTCAGAATACGCGCCTGAATTCTTTGGCGAACTCTATCCGCAGCTACAGCGGATCAAGGCGGCCTTCGATCCGCGCAATCAGATGAATCCCGGCAAAATTGCCACGCCTGCAATAGAGGGCGTTGAGCTGCTGAAGATAGATGGGGTGCCGACTCGCGGTCGTCATGACCGGCAGATCAGTGCCGTGGTTCGTGAGCAGTATGATTCGGCCATGAACTGCAATGGTAACGGCGCCTGCTTTAACTATGACCCGAATGATGCGATGTGCCCGTCATGGAAGGGCACTCGTGAGAGGGTGCATTCACCCAAGGGTCGTGCATCGTTGATTCGCGAATGGCTGCGTCTGCTGGCGGAGCAGGGCAGTGATCCGGTTGCCGAAGCAGGGCATATCCGCAGTCGAAGCTGGTTATCTAGCCTGACAGCAAAAGTTAAGAATACGCTGGGTCGGCGTCGCGGAGAGTATGATTTCTCGCACGAGGTGCATGAAGCGATGATGGGATGTCTGGCGTGTAAATCCTGTGTCGGGCAATGCCCGATCAAGGTCAATGTACCGGACTTTCGCGCCCGTTTTCTGGAGCTTTACTATGGCCGTTACCTGCGTCCTGTGAAGGATTACATGGTGGGCAGTCTGGAGTATATGATACCTGTCGTTGCCAGGTTTCCGGCACCTTATAACCTGCTGATGAATAACCCTTTCAGCCGTGCCGTGATGAAGCATGTTGTCGGTCTGGTCGATAGCCCTCAGATCTGCCGTTTCAGCCTGAAACAGGGACTGAAGGCGCGCTCCATCGACTGGGCTACACCGGAGGTGATTGCTGCGTTGAGCCCCTCGCAAAAAGCGCGCAGCGTGATTCTGGTTCAGGATGCCTTCACCAGTTATTTTGAAACTCAGTTGGTGCTGGATCTGGCCGATCTGCTGACGCGTCTGGGCTTCAACCTTCTGGTAGCCCCTTTCAAACCCAATGGAAAGCCGCTGCATGTACATGGTTTCATGCAGAAGTTCGAGCAAGCCGCACAGGATAATGTGGCAATGTTGCGAGCACTGGAAGCCAGCGGTGTGCCATTGATTGGTCTGGACCCCTCCATGACGCTGACTTACCGCCAGGAATATCGTGAGTTTGTCAGCGGAGAGTTGCCTGAAGTGCAGTTGCTGCAGGAGTGGCTCAGTGGCGAGATTGAACGTCTGAATCTGGCTGACAAGTTGCCTGGTGGTTCCTATCGGTTGTTGGCGCATTGCACTGAGAAAACATCAGCAGCCCCTTCATTACGCCAATGGCAATCGATCTTCTCTGCAATGGGGCAGGAACTGGAGATCATGTCTACCGGATGCTGCGGCATGTCGGGTACATTCGGACATGAGCGCGAAAATCTCCGCCGTTCAGAGGATATCTATCGCTTGAGCTGGGGCGAGATCGTTAATGACAAGCGGATCAACGGTAATCTGATGGCGACAGGCTACTCCTGCCGCTCTCAGGTGAAGCGCATGGATCGACAGCAGTTGCCGCATCCGGTTCAGGTACTTCTGGCTATCCTCAGTCAGCGCGTGAATCAATGAAGATTTTTGCCATCAATATCAGTCATTCGTTGTAGTGCAATCAGCGGTATGATCAGACACACTGACCCATCAGTTAAAAATGTAGAAGGAGAATTGAATGGACGATCTGTTACCTGAGCTCTGTGACCAATTTCCTGAATTAGTCAGGGTGGTTGAACCGATGTTTGTTAACTTCGGTGGCCGTGAAAGTTTTGGTGGTGAAATAGTTACCATCAAGGCTTATGAAGATAACTCGCTGGTGCGCGAACAGGTGGCTGAGCCGGGTGAGGGCAAAGTACTGGTCGTGGACGGTGGTGGTTCAATGCGCCGGGCAATGCTGGGCGATATGCTGGCAGAGAAGGCCACGCAGAATGGCTGGGAAGGAATTCTGATCTATGGCTGCATCCGCGATGTGAATGCGATAGGAATGTTGGATCTGGGTGTGCAGGCGCTGGGCAGCCATCCGATGAAAACTGACAAGCGAGGACTGGGTGATCTGAACGTGCCACTGGTTTTTGGTGGTGTCACCTTCATGCCGGGTGAGTATGTGTATGCTGATAATAACGGTGTGCTGGTATCGGCACAGCAACTGACGTTGGAAGATAACTGATCTATTGAAAATTAATCTTCTGTGAAAGTTAATGTATTACATGATGAATAAAAATTTTACTATGTAATTCAATGACTAATCACCTACATGCAATAAATTTATTCACTTTTTCAAAATATTCATTAGCGTGATGCTCGATAGAGTGCTAATGTTAGTCATAGCGACGTGTCTCTGCTGTATTTTCAACTTAAATGAACAGGGATTATTAAGATTACGTTGCTGTTGCTCGGTTAAGCTCAGTATCACAGTGTCCCCTTCCTGACATCGATACCTGAGTTACAACATGACATTGCAAGACCCTGCCGCTTCACTGGTCACCCCTTCGCTAGTGAAGCGGCTTCTTTTTTATCAGTCACTTATCCCGCACTCCTCATTTCGTTTCCTCATCAGTGATCGATGATTTCCAGCGATTAACCAGACTTTGTCTTATCTGTGCATCACAGGTTGCATTCAACCAGTACTGAAGTAGCATTAAACTAATCAGATCAGCCCTTTAGTATAGTGTTCATGTACCAGGGGTTGGTGCTCGATGTCTGGTGGAAACAGGGGGGGCTCAGATGAATGCACCATATATGATAGAACCGGTCCAGACGGCCGCATCCCGCCAGACTGATTCCGCGCTTGCCGCCAGCGAACTGGCAGCACAATTATCCGACCCGGCATTGGGGTTTGTGCTGTTCTTCTGTTCGGCTGAGTATGACCTTGCCTCACTGGCCAAGTCTCTTGAGCAGTCGTTAGTGGGTATTAAAGTCATTGGTTGTACGACTGCCGGCGAAATCACATCACATGGGTATGAGCAGCACTCGATCACTGCCCTGGGATTTAATCGACACTGTTTTGCGGTAGATGCCGCGCTGATTGAATCCTTGGATCAGTTTGGCCTGGTGCAGGCTCAGGCTCTGACAGAGTCACTGATCGCCCGCTGCCTTGAGCATCGGGTTGCGCCCATTAAAGGCCACAGCTTTGCCATAACCCTGCTGGATGGCCTGTCCAGTCAGGAGGAGATGGTATTGCTGGCGCTTAATTCGGCACTTGGCAGTATTCCACATTTTGGTGGCTCAGCGGGTGATGATATTCATCTCGCCAACACCCATGTCTATTTTGATGGCGCGTTCCATACGAAAGCGGCAGTTGTTATTCTGATCAACACCTTGTTGGATTTCGAGGTTTTCACGACTCATCACATGCTTCCTCTCCAGCATAAATTCATCGTAACTCAGGCAGATCCGGCTACCCGCACCGTATTTGAGTTGAATGCTGAGCCTGCTGCCGAGGAGTATGCGCGTCTGGTGGGTGTGCCGGTGGAGGCACTGGATCATCAGATGTTCGCACTTAATCCGCTGGCGGTGCGCATCGGTCAGGAGTTTTATGTGCGCTCCATTCAGCGTGTTAACCCTGATCTGAGTCTGACTTTCTATTGCGCCGTGGAGAATGGAATTGTGCTCACGGCTATGGAGCCTGGCGATATGCTTCCAAATCTTGAAGCGGAGTTTCAGCGCATCGAGGCTCAGATAGGAGCGCCGTTGATTACCCTGGGCTGTGACTGTTTTCTGCGTAAGCTGGAAGCGCAGTGTCGGGGAACCCTGACTGAAACATCTGATTTTCTGGTCCGGCATCGTGTTGTGGGGTTCAATACCTATGGGGAGCAGTTCGATGGTATGCATATTAATCAGACCTTTACTGGTGTGGTGATCGGCAGGAATCAACGTCATGTCTGATGCGGACCGTATCAGGCAGCTCGAACAGCGAGTCGAATCGCTGGAATATGAAAACGCCAAGTTGGAGCGCATGAAGAATGCACTGATCGAACGTGTTGAAGGGAGTAGTGGCAGTGCGTTGCGCACAGATGCCTATGCCGCTTTTGAGCACTCGGTAGTGCTGGCCGAGCAGGTGCGTGAGCGCACCGAAGCGCTGAACACCGCTCTGGGTGATCTCAAGCAGAGTAATGAATCGCTCAAGCGTGCCAATCATGAGGCTGCAATTGCACATCAGCGCCTGATTGATGCTATCGAGAGCATATCTGATGCGTTCGTGCTGTTTGATCGTGAGCGCAGGATCGTCCTGTTTAACAGTAAATTTCGTGAATACTGGGCTGGCACCGGCACGGAGATCGAATGCGGCATCACTATCTCGGATGTCAAGCGTCTGGCAGATGAGCAGGGGTTGATTGCTGAGGAGCAGATCGGCCACGACCATGCAACGGTCTATCGACTTTCCAACGGTCGCTGGGTGCAGATGAGTGAGCGGATCACCGGAGATGACGGGTTGGTCATCCTGTATAACGATATCACTGCGCTCAAGGCCAGTGAGGCCGCTCAGCGCGAGCAGGCACTGGCACAACAGCATGCAGAAACCCTGCGTGAGAGCGAACGCTGGATTCGCCTGATTACGGATCATGTCCCCGCTTTGATCGCCTATGTCGGTGATGATCTCTGTTATCAGTTTACCAATCAGGTTTATGACGACTGGTATGGCTGGCCCCGCGGTTCTTTGCTGGGCGAAACCATTCAACGGGCCCATGGGGTGCAGCAGTTTGTCAGGCTGCAGCCCTATATTGAGCAGGCGTTACTGGGCGAAAGCGTCACCTTCGAGATTGACGAGCATAATGCGGCCGGTCAGCTGCGGCATATGCTCAAGTCTTATGTGCCCAATCGGGAGGCTGATGGGAAAACTGTCGGTTTATTCGTTCTTATTCGTGATATCACCGAGCACAAGCAGACGGCGTTGGCGCTGCAGGAGGCGTATCAGCACCTTGAACAGCGTGTACGTGAGCGTACCTCCGAGTTGACCGAAGTGAATCAACAGATGCGCCAGGAGATCAGCGAGCGGCGAGCTGTGGAGGGCAGGTTGCGTGAGGCCAAGCAAGAGGCTGAGCGGGCAAATCTGTCAAAAACCAAGTTTCTGGCGGCTGTCAGTCATGACCTTTTGCAGCCACTCAATGCAGCGCGCCTCTTCACCAGTGCGCTGCTCGAGCAACCTGTGTCTGGTGATGTGGCATCACTGGTACATTCTGTCAGTCATTCACTGGAGGATGTGGAGAGCTTGTTAGGCACGCTGGTGGATATTTCAAAGCTGGATGCAGGTGTTGTAAAGCCGGATGTATCTACTTTTAAAATCAATGCATTAATGGATAATATTGCTGCAGAATATAAGCATATCGCCAGTACTGAATCTCTCAGTTTCAGCTATCATCCGAGCGCTGCAGTCGTCATGAGCGATATGACTCTGCTGGCACGTATTCTGAGGAATCTATTGTCGAATGCTGTGCGCTATACACCAGCCGGTGGACGCATTCTACTGGGCTGTCGTCGCTCTGCCAGCACATTGAAAATCCAGGTGTGGGACACGGGGTGCGGGATTCCTGAGGATAAGCTTGAAGAGATTTTTCAGGAGTTCAAGCGTGTACAACAGTTCCGGCCAGTACAGGATAAGGGGCTGGGGCTGGGGTTAGCCATCGTCGACAAGATATCGAAGATGCTGTCACATCCGATCAGCGTCCGCTCCGAGGAGGGTAAGGGTTCCCTCTTTACCGTTGAGGTTCCACTGGGTGTACTGGCTCCGGCTGCTGATCAGGCATCTGAAGCTCCGATTGGTCTCGATCAGCAGTTACAAGGCAGTCGCATCTGGATGATCGATAATGATCCGGCTATCTGCAAAGGGATGCAGGTGCTCTTGTCCGGTTGGGGATGTGACGTGCGAGTCGCGACTGGGCTGGAGGCACTTCAGGCGCAGTTAGACACAGCGTCCGAGGCGGTCGATCTGCTGATCATGGATTATCATCTGGACAATGATGTCAGTGGTATTGAGGTGGTCAATGAGTTGGTGCGATGTCGTGGTGAGCCACTGCCAGTATTGATGATCACGGCTAACTACAGTAATGAGCTGAAGCAGGAGATACGTGAGCGAGGCTATCTGCTGCTGCATAAACCGGTACGGCCCATGAAGCTCAAATCGGCGCTGAGTCATATGCTCAAGCATTGAGTCTCCCGGGTCGGCAATAGCTATAGTGCTTGCCGATCCGGGATTTAATGCTCTCAGATGTAAAAAATGCTGAGGGTTATTGGATGAGGGTTAAACGCTGACGTGCAGGCGAACGTCAATATTGCCGCGAGTTGCATTTGAGTAAGGGCATACCTGATGAGCTTTGGCAACCAGCTCATTAGCAGCAGTTTCATCCATACCCTGCAGGCTGACATATAGATCAGCATCCAGACCAAACCCGCCCTCTATCTGACCTATACCGATCTCTGCACGCACCTGTGTGCTATCTGGCAGTGTCTGTTTGAGTTGTGCGGCAACAAACTTCATTGCGCCAATAAAGCAGGCTGAATAACCGGCAGCAAACAGCTGTTCCGGGTTGGTCGCACCACCGTTTCCGCCGAGCTCACGCGGAGCAGACAGTTTGACTTCGAGCAGGCCATCATTAGATTTTGCCTGACCATCCCGACCGCCGGTTGACGTAACGACTGCTGTGTAGAGAGTTTTCATAATATAGCGTTCCTGTTTTTTGATTTTTGATTCATGGTTAATGGTTAACGTGGAGGCATCATAATCAATATTAATATTGTATGCAAGTATCTTGTATAAATAATAAGTGCGCGAAATATAATCTGGCAATCTATTGCAAGCCCTGATTGGAGAGGGGACAATGCACGCAGTCCCGAAAAGTGATGATAGAACTGAAAATGAAAACACTACCGCTTGATGATCAACTCTGCTTTGCGCTCTACAGTGCGACCAATGCGCTGGTCAGGCGTTACAGACCGCTGCTTGAGCCTTTTGATCTGACTTATCCGCAGTATCTTGTGATGCTTGCTCTGTGGCAGCAGGATGATGTCAGCCTGGGAGAGCTGGGCAGGGCGACGCTGTTTGACTCAGGGACACTCACACCGCTGGTCAAGAAGCTGGAGCACAAGGGAGTGTTGCAACGCCTGCCGTCACCTGATGATGAGCGAGTGAAACGTGTTGTATTAACCGAGGCAGGCAAGGCGCTGGAAGCAAAGGTGACCCCTGTGATGGAGGAGATGCTCTGCCTGGTCTCGCTGGATAAAGAGGGGCTGGTTCAGTTGCGCACTCTGGCACGTCAGGTGCAGCGTGATATCGAACGCTGGGAGCAGAACAAGAATCAGCCAGCCTGATTCAACGACGCAGATACTGCGAAAAGTTGATATCGCTGGCTGACAGTATCGCCTGGACTCGGTTGTGTACACCCAGCTTCCTGAGAATGGCCGACACATGCGCCTTGACGGTGGTCTCTGCGATATTCAGGTGGTAGGCGATCTGCTTGTTGGATTCTCCCTTTGCCATGCGCTCCAGAACCAGTAACTGTCTGCGGGTAAGAGACTCAAGCAGCTCAGGAGGCAGTGGTGTCTGCTTCTGGTTTCTGCTGCGATCAGGATCGCTGCGAGTGGAGCGGATGATTTCTGAAGGCAGATACACACTGCCATTGAGAATCTGCGTCAGTGCTCGGGTCATCTCTTCACGGGATGAGGATTTGCTGATGAAGCCGACCGCGCCATAAGTGATCGCCTGAAGAACAATCTGCTTGTCATTCTCTGCCGAGACTATCACCACCGGGATGGTCGGTGCCTGATTTCTCAGGCTCATCAATCCACTCAGCCCATGCATGCCCGGCATATTCAGATCCAACAGAATCAGATCGATATCATCCTGCTCGATTGCTTGGGCGAGTGCAGTGTCCAGATCATACGTTTCCTGTGTCTGACTGTCTGGAAAAGCCGCCTGAATGACGTTGGTGATTGCCTCACGAAACAGCGGGTGATCATCAGCTATCAGTATCTTGTACAAGTCTGGCGCTCCTGCTTATCTTTATTATTGTGGACTATTATACAGCATCTACAACCCTGGTCAGATCCAACCAAGGAATTTCCACCAGAGATAATCCAGCGGCACCAGCAATAACAGGGTAATGGCGACTAGTGGAAGGGTGAGCTTAAGCGTTGAGATCACCGACTCGCGCGCCAGCAGCATTGCGACTACCAGTGGCCCTGACTGATAAGGGAGCAGGATAGTAGAAAACCCTATTACCTGAGTCATCAGTACAGCCTCCAGACTCCAGCCCGACTGTTGTGCGAGATCGCCGGCAATGGGTGTCAGTACCGCAGGCACGCCAGGTAGCGTTGTGAAGATACCGGTCAGGAAAGCGCTCAGGATCAGGGAGATGAAGTTGACGAAATCTCTGCCTGGTGCCAGTGGTAAGACATTGATCAGCGCTTCGCCCAGCATGGCGCCAAGCCCGGTGGCATTGATAATGGCGCCCAACCCCAGAATCGCCGAGATAAACAGCAGAATGCCCAGATTCACCTGCGCGGCAAAGCTTTTACTGTCGACAACGCCGACGCGGGGCAGCAGCAGAAACACTGCTGCACTCAACCCCACCCATGCCGGGTTGATGCCATGAAAAGAGTCTGTCATCCAGAAGAACAGTGCGGCAGACAGCACCATAATCAGCAGCTTCTGAGCGCTATTGAGAGCGCTGGGCTGGCTGAAATCACTCGGGTGAGGCTTAACCTGATCAGGGAAAAAACGCAGTATCAACCAGATCACCAGTGCCGCCTTGACCACACCGAGCAGAGGGAAGTGCAACAGCAGGTAGGAGGTATAGTTAAAGCTGGTGCCATAAATGGTTTCAGCAGCACCGACCAGCACCATATTGGGAATGTTGGAGGGCAAAATAGCAAAGGTTGGCAAATGGCAACCAAAGGCTGCGGCCAGCGCAACGCCGGTACGCCCTTTGCTGCCGGATGCAAGCTGGCATCGATCAGCCAGGGCCATGGCGATAGGCACCATCATCACAGCGCGGCCAATAGAGGAGGGCATGAAAAAACCCAGTACCACACAGGCGATGACGATACCGCTGATCAGCATCGGGTAGCTGTGCTCAAGGTTACGCCCAAGCGTACCGGCGATGCGATCGCCAAGGCCGGTATCCTTGATGGCAGCGCCCAGCACCATGCCGGAGAAGATCAACCAGATCGCTGTCGATGTAAAGCCAGAGAACACAACAGATGCATCGGCGACATTGAGCAACATCGCCGCCAGAAAAAACAACAGGGCAGTCAGGTACTCCGGCAGCAACGCCGTTGCCCAGAGAGTGATGGCCATAACGACCAGGCTCAGAGCAAGAGTCTGCTCCTGTGACAACATGGCAGGCGGGAACAGCACCAGTATCAGGCATGCCAATGCCATTATGATGACCAGTAGAGGCTGTATCCTGATTGTCATGACTATACCTTTATCATCAAATGTTTACAGGTAACTATTAATGCGCAGCCTTCTCGACTTTTTCTGCCTGTTTCTGCAGTCGATACATCTTCTGATAGCGTCCTTTCGGATGTGTCATCAACTCTTTGTGGCTTCCCATCTCGACCAGTTCGCCCTGTGACAGCACCAGAATCTGATCTGCATCGCGAATGGTCGACAAGCGATGGGCTACAACGATCAGTGTCACCTCACCACGCAGGTCGTTAAGGGCACGCTGCACCACCTGCTCTGTTTCACTGTCGACATTGGCTGTTGCTTCATCCAGCAGCAGAATTCTGGGAGCGGCGGCCAGCGCTCTGGCAATGATCAACTGCTGTCGCTGTCCGGCAGACAGGCGAGTGCCTCGTTCACCCAGATAGGTATCATATCCCTCGGGCATCGCTTCGATGACCCTGTTCAGATGCGCTTTTCGGGCTGCTGCTTCAATCTGCTCACGCGGGAGATGGCGGCCCATATCGATATTGTCATGGATCGTCCCGGACATGATAAAGGGTTCTTGTGGAATAAACCCGATACCCAGTCGCAGGGCCTCATGTCCATATTCGGCCAGTGGGCGATCATCGATACAGATCTGACCGCTCTGGGGTTGGTAAAAGTTCAGAATCAGCTTCAGCAGTGTGCTCTTGCCACTGCCGGTATGGCCGGCAATCGCGTAGAACTGTCCTGCCGGGATTGTGACCGACAGACTCTTTATGGCGGGTTTGTCTGCCTCATAACTGAAATCAAGATTAGTCAATGCCAGCGAACCGTGATCAATGGCCAGTGAGCTGTCGGGATAGTGCTCCTGAGGTTCCTGCAGCAGCGTGTGGACTCGGCCACCCGCAACAATCGCCTGCTGGTACAGATTAAAGCGCTGAGTGATCTCGGCCAGTGGCTCGGTAAAACGTCCCAGATAGTTAATGAAGGCATAGAGCACGCCGATTTCGGCAACACCCATTACAACCTGTGTGCCGAACAGATGCAGAATGCCCGCTATCACCAGCACGCTGATCAGGTCAATGGCAGGGCGCAACAGAGCAGCGCCAACCTTGACTGTGCGCATGCGTGCTTTGTAATAGTGACCGTTCAGTTGTTCAAAGCGTCCCGTGAAGCGCTGCTGCTGATTCACGGCCTGGATCACATCCATCCCGGCAATCGACTCACTGATCTGAGCGTTGATATCGGATCTGAGCTGGCGAGTACGCGCGACGGCAGCACCACTGAGTCGCTGATAGATATAGATGACTGCAATAATGGTTGGAATCAATGTCAGGGCGATCAGCATCAATTGCACATCCAAAAGAGACATCGCTATGATGATGCCGATCAGGAGTATCACATTGCTCAACACCACCGATAAAAACTGCACATACAGATCCTTGATCGCTTCGGTGTCGTTAGTGATGCGGCTGACCAGCTGCCCGGTGATGGCATGATCAAAATAGCGCATCGGCACCTTGAGCACATGTGCAAACACGCGTTGTCGGATATCCAACACGGCGGCCAATGCCATATCGGTGAACTTCAGGGTCTGATGGTATCTCAACCAGGCCGCCAGTAGCTGACTGACCAGGTACGCCACCAGAAGACCAGCCAGAGGCGCAACCGCAAAGTTGTTCTGCATCAGATAGTCATCGATGAAGATCTTCGCCAGAATCGGGCCAAGCACATCGGCTGCGGTTGCCAGTAGCAGCAATCCCACCGCCTTGAACAGTAACCTGCGGTCACGATGGATGTAGTCGAACAGCAGGCGAAATGCCGAGTGACGACTGTCTTTGTCCAGAGTCGCTTCTGTTGTGGAGTCATGCATCCAGGGTTGCCTCCAGTTTCTGATACACCCACATTCTGGCGTACCAACCATCCTGTCTGATCAGATCGGTGTGTGAGCCTCGTTCACTGACATGGCCCTGTGTCAGTACCAGTATCTCATCGGCGTGCTCCAAAGCAGACAGGCGATGGCTGATGATGATGGCACTCGACTTTGATGTCGGGTTCTGGTCAGGCTGATGGCGCTGACGCTGTTGCAGATGTGCGATAATTTGCTGCTCAGTTTCAACATCGACTGCCGACAGGGCATCGTCCAGAATCAGCAGTGGTGCACCGCTGAGCAGTGCGCGTGCAATCGCCAGACGCTGGCGCTGTCCACCGGATAGCGTCATGCCTCGCTCACCGACAGGAGTTTCATAACCCTGTTTGAAGCGCAGGATGTCCTCATGAATGGCGGCAGTTCTGGCGGCTGCTTCTATCTCTTCGCGACTGGCATCGGGCCGGGCGAGGGCGATATTGTCTGCGATACTCATGCTGAACAGAAAAGGCTCCTGTGGCACATAAGCAAAGCAGCGTCGCAGTTCCTGAAGGGGGTAGGCCGACAAGGGCTGGTTCCCCAGCAGTAACTGATCTGTCTCGGCACTATCGCGATAGCGCATGATCAGTTGAATCAGGGTGGTTTTGCCTGCACCTGTTGGCCCCGCGATGCCGAGCACCTGCCCAGATGGCAGGTTGAAGTTGATTCCATCCAGCGTGGCTTCATGACCACCGGGATAGGTGAAGCTCAGTGCTCTGGCCTCCAGAGAAAGATCGCTGACCGTTGCGATACCCTGATCAACTATTTCATCTGGCTTGATCAGCATCTCATCTACACGCTTGAAAGCGGCACTGCCGCGTTCAATGATATTGAGCAGCCAGCCGAAGGCAAACATCGGCCAGATCAGTTGGCCGA
Source organism: Nitrincola salilacus (assembly GCF_046271865.1). Taxonomy (NCBI): domain Bacteria; kingdom Pseudomonadati; phylum Pseudomonadota; class Gammaproteobacteria; order Oceanospirillales; family Oceanospirillaceae; genus Nitrincola; species Nitrincola salilacus. The sequence goes on along the minus strand of NZ_CP176580.1, from coordinate 2,503,272 downwards.
GATAAAGTGTAAAAGTGGTCAGCTCTCCAACCGTCAACTCGTTGCGTGCGATCAACCAGCCACCACACCCCAGTGTCAGCAGCACCGCCATGGTGAGGCAGATAAAGATCACCGGATCGTAGAGCGCCTCACTGCGTGCAACCTTGTAATTACTGCGTGCAGCACCCTCGGCCAGTTGATTGAAAGTGGCAGATTCAGACGCCTCGAGCCCCATCGCCTTGACCAGCGCAATGCCCGACAGCACCTCTTGAGTCTTGTCATTCAATGCTGAAAAACGCTCAAGGGCATCACGGAATTGATGATGGATGGCATTGGATATTCGATAGAAGGCAATCCCCATCAGCGGGAAGGGGAGCAGTGCCAGAGCAGTCAGGCGCCAGTCGATCAGCGCGAACATCATCACCAACACCAGTATGAAGGTAAGCAGCCCATCAAACCCAGACAGCACGCCTTCACCTGCAGCCAGCTCGACCGCATCAATATCGTTGGTTGCACGGGCCATCAGATCGCCAGTGTTGTGGCTGCTGAAAAAACGCTGTCCTTGATGCGTCAGGCGGGTATAAAAGCGTGAGCGCAACAGGTTGCCAAGGCGGTAAGAGGTACCAAACAGAATCCAACGCCAGGCCACACGCAACAGATAAACAGTCACACCCAGTGCCAGCAGGAAAAAGAGCGTCTGGTAATGCTCGGTGGCAAGTCCGTTGCCGGTATGGTTCATCAGCGTATCGACACTGCGGCCGATCAGCCAGGGTATCGTCAGGTTCAGCACTGCCACGAGTGTCAGCATCAACAGCGCAATCAGATAAGTGCGCCAGTTGTCTTTGAAAAACCAGGCGAGATGACGAAAAAGTGCCATTGTGCATTCCAGTGCATATTAGCGAAGAGGCGATTATGCCTGCTGAACAACCATCTGCCAATCTGACCCGAGCCATCTCCATGCTGGACAAATGTCAGATCCATACTATAAGAATTACTAATGCAATAACGTAAGTGATTGTAATGCTGTTTGCCCCATCATTTTTCCGTGACTAGTATCGGTATTGATGGTGATAAAAAATGCATCATCTGGTCATGCACTTTTCAGGTGCTGACAACTACCAAAAAAAATAAAGGGACCGTGCAATGCCACAAGTCATCAGGGCCTATGTGCGCTATGTGGATGCAGTTAATCGGGCAGTTGGCCGGTTTGCCATGTGTCTGATTTTTGTCATGATGGGTATCTTACTTTACTCATCTATCTCGAAGACGTTCTTCGTTCCTGCACTCTGGACCATGGAAATGGCCCAGTTCACGATGGTTGCCTACTACCTGTTGGGCGGCAGTTATTCCATGCAGATGGGCAGCCATGTGCGTATGGACCTGCTTTACGGCATGTGGTCGGATCGCACCAAAGCCTGGGTCGATTGTTTCACCATCTTTTTCCTGATTTTCTATCTCGGCGTTCTTCTCTACGGCGGCTTTAACAGTACTGAGTATTCGCTCCAGTATGGTGAGCGCAGTAATTCAGCCTGGCGACCCTATCTGTGGCCAATCAAGATCATCGCCTGTATCGGCATCTTCCTCATGTTACTGCAGGCGTTCGCCATGCTGTTTAAAGATATTGCCAAAATCAAAGGAGAAGAGCTCTGATGAGCTATGAAATGATCGCGTTGATGATGTTTGCCTCCATGATGCTGATGCTCATGACGGGGCAGCGCGTGTTTGCAGCCATCGGGATCGTTGGGGTAGTCGCCTCGATGGTACTGTGGGGAACTGGCGGCTCGGAGATAGCCTTCTCCGCCTCGATGAAACTGATGGGCTGGTATCCACTGCTGACCCTGCCGTTGTTCATCTATATGGGTTTCATGCTTTCGGAATCGGGCCTGGCCAACGATCTGTATGACATGTTTCATGTCTGGTTCGGATCGCTCAAAGGCGGGTTGGCTGTGGGCACCATCGTGATGATGGTGGTGGTATCGGCGATGAATGGTTTAAGCGTCGCAGGTATGGCGATCGGTGCAACGATTGCACTGCCGGAGCTGTTGCGCCGTGGGTATGACAAGATCATGGTTACCGGGGTGATCCAGGCAGGTAGCTCCCTCGGGATTCTGGTGCCGCCCAGTGTCGTGCTGGTGCTCTATGGCATGATTGCACGCCAGCCGGTTGGACAGCTATGGCTGGCCGGTGCGATACCTGGCCTGATGATGGCAGGTATGTTCATCATCTATATTGTAGTTCGCTGCAAACTGCAGCCATCGCTTGGTCCGGTATTGCCTGCGGAGGAACGCAACATACCGATGCTGCAGAAACTCAAGCTGTTGCAGGCGGGAATCGTGCCCTTCGCCATATTCTTTTGCATGACAGGTCTGTTCCTGATGGGCTATACCAGCCTGGTGGAAAGCTCGGCAGTAGGGGCAGGTGCAGCCACTGTGGCGGCGCTGGTTAAGCGTCGTCTCTCCTGGAAAGTCCTTGAAGCGACCGTGCGCAAAACGCTGGGCGTGAGCTGTATGTTCATGTGGATCATCCTGGCAGCCATGTGCTTTGGTGCCGTGTTTGATGGGTTGGGCGCAGTGCGCGCTGTTGAGACCTTTTTCCTGGATAATCTGGGATTGGGTCCTTGGCAGGTCTTGGTAATCATGCAGCTTTCATTCCTTCTGATGGGTACCTTTCTGGATGATACCGCGATGCTGGTCATCGTTGCGCCCTTGTATGTTCCACTGGTGGCAGCGCTCGGGTTTGACCTGATCTGGTATGGCGTGCTTTACACCATTACCTGTCAGATCGCCTATATGACACCGCCATTCGGCTACAACCTTTTCCTGATGCGTGCGATGGCTCCTCCGGAAGTAGGGCTGATGGATATTTACCGCTCCATCATTCCTTTTGTCATGATCATGGTGTTGGCGCTGGCGCTGGTGATGATATTCCCGCAGATCGCTCTGTGGCTGCCGAGTTTGCACTATGGTTAAAAGCAGGCATGGTTAAAAGCTGACATGTTTGAAAGCTGGCTGGTTAAAATCAGGCCTGTTTTTAAAGTAAAGACTGAGAAAAAACATAATGTCATGTAACCGTAAAAAAGCGAGGTATTCATCCTCACAGGGGGATGGAAAATAAATCCGGTGGCCATCGAGCCACATCAATAAAAAAAGGGATCCAGAACAATGACTAGCAGACGCGACTTTTTAAAAAAAGCAGGTGTGGCCGGTGTGGCTGGTGCAACCTTGGGCGCTCCGGCGATTGTGCAGGCACAGCGCAAAATCCGCTGGCGCTTTCAGACCTATGCCGGGCCAGCCTTGGGTGAGCATGTTATCAAACCCGCCATTGATGCCTTCAACAAGGCAGCCAATGGCGAGATGGAGATCGATCTCTATTATGCTGATCAGTTGGTGCCCACCAATGAGTTGTTCCGTGCGATGCAGCGCGGAACAATAGATGCTGTTCAGTCAGATGATGACTCAATTGCTGCGCCGGTCGATATCTCGGTATTCGGCGGTTACTTCCCCTTCGCCACTCGCTATAGCCTGGACGTGCCGGTGCTGTTCAACGACTGGGGCCTGAAAGAGATCTGGGAAGAGGCGTATAACGAGGTGGATGACGTGACTTGGCTCGGTGCTGGTGCCTGGGATCCATGCCACTTTGCCACTAAAGACCCGATCCGCAGCCTTGAAGATCTTCGAGGAAAACGTATCTTCACCTTTCCGACTGCTGGCCGCTTCCTCAGCCGCTTCGGTGTGGTGCCGGTTAATCTGCCCTGGGAAGATATCGAAGTTGCGATGCAGACCGGCGAACTGGATGGTATCGCCTGGTCCGGTATCACCGAGGACTACACCGTGGGTTGGGCCGATGTCACCAACTACTTTCTCACCAACAACATCTCTGGTGCCTGGTGTGGCTCTTATTTCGCCAACTCCAAAAAGTGGGATGAACTGCCGGATCATCTCAAAGAGCTGTTCAAACTCTGCATGGACAGTTCACACTACTACCGCCAGCACTGGTACTGGGGTGGTGAAGCACGCCTGCGTACCGAAGGCACCAAGCTTGAGCTGACCACCATCCCGGATGCTGAATGGGCAACAGTGGAAGCTGAAGCACTCAAGTTCTGGGACGAGATTGCCGAGACCAGCCCACGCTGCGCTCGAGTTGTACAGATCTTCAAGGACTATAACGCCATGATGACAAAAGCGGGTCGTCCTTACCGCTACAGCTGATCTCCCTCTGCCGCCAACCGGGTGCCAAACCACTCATTGCCCGGTTGCGCGGCCTTTTCTCCCGCCTTTGACATGCTAGAATGGTTCTTTACTATTTCATGGAGTGGTGTGGATGTCCGTTCAGCAAGCCTATAGCCAGACATTGGTCTTGATAGATTCAGCCAACAGTGCAGACCCGAATCAAGCGATCGACAACGGCAACTCCCGTCCTAAAGAGCAGCTCTATGCCGAGCGCATGACCGATATGCTGCTGCGCTTCAAACCCGATGCCGACGAACTTCAGCACTTGGCAGCCAGGGCCCAGCATATTGAGCGCTGGAAGACTCCCCGCAGCAATTACCCGATGGATAAACAGGGCTATATGCAGTGGCGAACCGGCCTTTATCGCTATCATGCCGATCGTGTTGGCGAGCTGATGCTGCAAAGCGGCTACGATGCTGACTCCATCGAACGAGTGAAGAAGGCGGTCGGCAAAAAGGGGATTAAGGTTAACCCGGATAGCCAACTGATAGAGGATATCGCCAGCCTGGTGTTTATAGAGCACTACATGCTCGATTTCGCACAGCAGCACCCGGAGTATGATGAGGCCAAATGGATCGGCATCATTCAGAAAACCTGGCGTAAAATGTCGGAGCAGGGGCAGGCTTTCGCACTCTCAGGTCAGCTCAAACTGCCTGAGCCGCTGGTGCCGGTTATTCAGAAAGCATTGGGAGTCTGATGCTGCCTTCATAGGCCAGATTGGCTCTGACCGGTTGCTGTAGGCATTCCACTCCCTTGATTCAGGAGGAGATACAGCATGGAAAAATTCACAGGCGGCTGTCTATGCGGAGATGTCAGAATTATCGCAACAGGACAGCCATATCGGGTCGGTATTTGTCACTGTCTCGAATGCCGTAAGCATCATGGCGCTCTGTTTCATGCGTCGGCTGTGTTCCCTCAGGATGCGGTTACAATCACAGGTGAAACTCGAGAGTACACCGGTCGGCATTTCTGCCCCCGCTGTGGCTCTACCATGAAATGGATCGCCATGCTTTTACTGACTGTGTCAATTGCTGTAAAAGCCGAAACTGAGCTGGCGTTTCAGTTGTGTTCTTCTTATATTCAGCAATCAGAGGTTGGTGCCCTGAGTGAAGAGGGCCGCTGGCCGGTTTACATCAAGCTGACCGAGCTCGGGACCTCAATTTTTGGTGAGTACACCACAGCTAATGTTGGCAGAATGATCCACTTGAAAGTCGGTGGCCATGAGTTTACGAGAGCAGTGATAGTGGTGCCGGTGAATACTGGAAATATTTGGGGCCAGTTCGACACTAAGGAAGAAGCGATGAGGTGGCAGGACGTTCTGGCAGGTGGTTTGCCTGCATATCCGTGTGGAGCGAGGACTCAGGATGATTAAAAGCGACATTATATCTCAGTTCGAAGCAAAGTTACTTCGTCCGGCGCAGTTGGACGGTGATCCTCTGTGGGCATTTGTCATTCTACCCAAGAGTGAGAGCGCAAAACTTCCCAGACGTGGAAGGACAACGGTAGAAGGTAGCATCAACGATCATGGGTTTCAGGCAACACTTGAGCCTGATGGGCAGTTGAGTCATTGGTTGAAGGTAAACCATAAACTACTCGAAATAGCAGGAGTCAATGCTGGTGACACTGTGACGCTTGAAATCAGGCCAGTAGAGCAAGAGCCAGAACCTGAGATGCCAACCGACCTGCAACAAGCCTTGGCAGCTGCTCCCGAGGCAGAAGCTGTTTGGAAGGATACAACCACCATCGCACGTCTGGACTGGATACATTGGGTTACTTCGGCCAAACAAGCCAAGACAAGGGCGAAGCGCATCGGTGACGCGTGTGACATGCTTGCTTCAGGAAAGAAACGCGTTTGCTGTTTCGATACATCCGGTTTCTACAGTAAAGCGTTAAGCGCACCCAAAGCTGCCGATTAAATCTCAAATGAGACCAGCAACTGGCCAAGCTATTTTTCTTCTGATGAAAGCCATTACTTTGCTCACCGTACCGATGGCCGCTGTCGGCATCGGCCGTGTCTGGGTGACCCATTGAGCTTGATACACGAAACGTCATGGGTCACATTTTTTACATAGTACTGACATTCAAACACAAGAGACTATTAAAGTTTCACGATCAGCTTGCCTTCGTTTCCACCCGTAAAGAACAGGTTTAAACCCGTTATGGCTGATTCGAGTCCTTCAAGTGTGTGCGCACGATATTTGATTTTTCCCTGTTGCACATAAGGTGTCAGTTTGGCCAGTAGTTGCGGTGCCTGATGTAGATGATCCGGCATGGTAAAGCCCTGAATCAGTAAACGCTTTTTGATGATGTTTATCCAGTTCGGCCCTGGTCTGGGCTCACTTGCGGTGTAGTCGGCTATCATGCCGCAGACAATGATGCGCCCGTGTGCATTCATGCGCTCAAATACCCTGTGCTGTATCGGCCCGCCGGTATTCTCGAAATAGAGATCGATGCCGTTGGGAGCGAGTTCGTCCAGTTTGGCATCAAGATCATCGGTCTTGTAGTTCACCGCACCGTCAAAGCCGAGTTCATTGATGATCCAGTCGGCTTTAGCATCACTACCGACGACACCGATAACGGTCAGGCCATCCGCTTTGGCCAATTGTCCGACTATAGAGCCTACTGATCCTGCTGCGCCAGAAACCACTAGCGTCTCACCGGGTTGTGGTTTGCCGATACTGTATAACCCTTGGGTGGCAGTTAAGCCTGGAAGAGCAAAGACTGACAGCAGCATTTCAGGTGGCAAGGATGCATCCACCTTATTGACGCCTTGGCCTTTGCTGACGGCCAGTTCCTGCCAGCCAAACATGCCCATGACACGGTCGCCTGTTGTGTAATCAGGATGTTTCGACTCAATAACCTCACCAATACCGGATGAGCGCATGACAGTGCCCAGTTCAACAGGTGGTATGTAGCTGTCAGTATCGGCAGACATCCAGCCCAGCATGGCTGGGTCCAATGACATGTGTGTCTGGCGAACCAGAAACTCACCTTCGTTAAGTGCAGGAACCGTTTTTTCTACGATTTCGAATAGCTCGGGTCCGATAGCGCCCTGTGGTCGGCCGATCAGGTTAATGGCTGTGTAGTGCTTCATAAATGTGACTCCTGAAATGCTTGCTATCAATTAGTCTGATTGTTTTGCTTGGTACCTATTATTGCTTTTATTAAATTGATATAAAGACCCGTTTGGGCGAATATCTATTGTCTTTAAAGCAATAATAGAGGCATCTCAGGCGCTATGGATCAGCTACGGGCGATCAAATACTTTGTGAAAGTTGCAGAAACCGGGAGTTTCTCACGGGCAGCGGAGCATTTTCAGGTGCCGCCATCTTCGCTGTCGCGGCGTGTGGCAGATCTTGAGACGCTCCTTGGCGCTACCTTGCTGACCCGATCGACCCGCGTGGTCAGGCTGACTGAGATAGGTCAGCGCTATTACCGTGACATCTCAGAAGTGTTGTCACAACTGGATGCGACAGACGAGGCGGTCAAACTGTATCAGACCGAGCCCATGGGGCGGTTGCGCATCAGTGCAACAGTGGGATTCGGAGAGCTGATTCTATTACCCTTGATGGATCGATTTAACCAGTTCTATCCTGAGGTTCAACTGGATATTACACTCAGTGATGAGTTGAGTGTGCTCGACCGGGATGATGTAGATATCGCTATTCGTGGCGGATATGCACCAGACGCCCGAGTGGTGGCAATCAAGTTGATGAGCAACGATTTCATCGCTGTGGCCGCGCCTGACTATCTGGCACAATATGGTACGCCGAGTCATCCGCTGGACTTGAAACACCATAAAGGGCTGTATTTTCGAACACCTCAAGGCCCGACTCGCTGGATTTGTGAGTTGGACGGCCGTTGGCAGGATGTATCAGCGCCCAGCGTGGGTGTTGCCAACACCGGGCGATGGTTGCTGAACCGTGCTATCAGGGGGGAAGGTATCCTGATGTTGCCAGAGTGGGTGTTAAAGCCCTATCTGGAGCGCGGCGAGCTGGTGCCTGTTGTGGTGACGCCCGCTTTGCAGATTACTACTCAGCCGGGCCTGGCGATCTATCTGTTGTATCAGAAAACCCGATATCAGGTGCCGAAAATACGGGCAGCGGTGGATTTTCTGGTGTCCGAGGTAGCGCTGCTATCTGACTGAGCGGACGTATGCTGCGGCAGGGGTGTTGAATTTGACTCCCCTGTGGTTTGATAGCGACCCGAAAGGCGCCCACCAGTAAGTCGAGAGTGTGCGAAGCCTATTGGCTAGGGTGTTGTCCTGAATTTTGTAAGAGTGCTGTATGAAAAATCAAAGGATTGCCATCATAGGTGCAGGAACAGCCGGGCTTGCAACCGCTACATTGCTGGGCCGTCAAGGTCATGACATCACTGTAATAGAGCGTGCCAAATCATTAACCGCTGTTGGTGCCGGGATTCTGTTGCAGCCTTCAGGCGTCGGAGTCTTGTCAGAAATCGGTTGTCTGGAGCAGATGCAGCAGTTTGGTCATCGGATTGATGCTCTGTATGGTTGGACCAGATCCGGTCGAGTCATCATGCAGGTTGAATACGCCCACTTGAATGAAAGCCGTGATGTTTTCGGCCTGGGTATTCATCGTGCATCTCTGTGCCATGTTCTGGACCATGTGCTTGCGGCGGTATCCCATCAGCGCTGGTTCGGATGTGAAGTTGATTCAATCCAACAGAGCGCAAAGGAGGCCGTCGTCAGTTTCCGTCGCGAAACAGAAGTGCATCAGGAAGTGTTCGATGCTGTGTTGATTGCTAATGGCAGTGCCAGTCAGCTTCGTCCGCAATCGCTTGTTCGTTATGATCGGCAGTATCCCTGGGGTGCCATGTGGTTGATCAGGCCGCTGACAGACAACCTATCATCTCTTAATAAACCACATCTTCAGCAGAGGTATGATGGCTCCTCGATAATGGTAGGGGCTTTGCCAACAGGTTGTACTCCAGGTGATACCGCAACACCTATGTTAAGCCTTTTCTGGAGCCTTCCTATAGCGGCGATACCTCAATGGCAAGCGGAAGGCTTCGATCTGGCAGGTTGGAAAAGTGACGTGGTGAACCTGTGGCCCGAGTTGCATCCGGTTATCAATGCCATTCAAAGTCCTTCAGAGTTGCTGCCCGCGACCTACAGGGATGTCATCATGTCGCGCTGGGGCGAAGGACGGATGGGTATCATTGGAGATGCTGCTCATGCCATGAGTCCTCAATTGGGGCAGGGTGCAAATATGGCGCTTCTGGATGCGTCTGCTATCGCAAGGGCTGTAGAAGAGAGCAATGATTGGGAAAGTGTCTGGCAAAAGTACTATGCTGCAAGAAGTGGATCAATTCGTTTCTATCAAAAAATGAGTCGCTTTCTGACCCCGCTGTTTCAATCAAAAATAGTGGGAGCTGGCCTTGTCCGTGACATGGCACTGCCTGTTTCCCATAAGCTCCCCTGGGTACGTCGGCAGATGGCAGAAACAGTTGCAGGCAGGAAGCAGAAATGGATTTAGTGACTGAGAATAATGAGTAACGTATGTCAATCAAGGCAATAGATACAAGTGCCTAGGATGGAGTTTTGCATGTTCAGGCTGCGGGTCTGCAATGGTTAAATCAAGCGGTGGGTTCGGCAACCTGGAACGACCCAATAGTATTGTTGGCAGTCTGGAGGAAAGTGTATGCAAGAATCGCTTACCCACCTCAGTCGAGAACAATCTGGCGGAGAAGAGATAGCCAACGCAGTCAGTCATGGGGCAGGGCTAGTTGCCGCGTTGATTGGTACGCCATTTTTAATAATGCATGCCATTGAGCAGGGCGAAACAGCCTTTGTTGTCGGCGTAAGTGTGTTTTGTGCATCGATGATACTGCTCTATCTGGGATCCACGCTGTATCACTCATTCCCTGCTGGCAGAGCAAAACGCGTTTTTCGGCGGATTGAACATGCGGCCATCTATCTGCTGATTGCCGGCACCTATACACCCTTCACCTTAGGTGCACTTAAAGGGACGTGGGGCTGGATACTTTTCGGTATTATCTGGGGGCTGGCGCTTGTTGGTGTTGCCCTCAAGGTTTTCCAAAAGCACCCCCATCTACTTTTTTCAACCAGTCTTTATTTACTGATGGGGTGGGTGATTGTTATTGCCCTTGAGCCATTGCTGGCAAATGTGCCCACCGCAGGTATATTGTGGTTATTATCAGGTGGTTTGTTTTATACCGTCGGTGTGATATTTTTTGCGACCGATGCACGGCTGCGGTATGGCCACTTTATCTGGCATTTATTTGTCATTGCGGGCACTGTCTGCCACTTTTTCACCGTGCTTTGGTATGCCGCTTAGTAAATAAAATCAACTTTTTATCGAATTAAGTTAATCAGATTGTAGAGCATGTTGACTGGGCCTGGGGTACTCCGGCAGATCACTGACCGAACAGGGTCGGTACTGGCATATGATCTACATCGATCCCACCATGCTCCTGCGCCAGCTTTCCGATGAGGGTCTGTTTGCGCAGTTGCGCAGTTGCGCAGTACGCAACGCAAACTTGTCGAGAGCCAGTTCAAACCTGATCTGAAGCGTGTGTTGGATCTGGTGCTGCTGACGCTGATTATTTTTGCACTCTATGGCTGGTTTGCAGCGCTGTTTCGCTCGACTCTATTGAATAATCCACGCGCTTTGTTAACCATGCAACGTGGCTTTGCAGCTGCTTTTGTACTGATCGCAATTCAGTTAGTGCTCAGCGCATTGACATAGAGCACAAGGGTACGGTTTTTACCGCTCGCTAGCTTGTCTGCAATGCAACCGAGACTAATGGCAGCAAAAACGGGATAATAGCGGGCTGAACGCAGAACGCTTGCTGAATCTTACATATCCGGTACCTTGTTAATGGAAATCAAAGTCAACTTTCTCGACAATCTCAGACTTGAAGCCAAGTTTGACGACTTCACCGTCATCACCGACCAGCCTATACGCTACAAAGGTGATGGCTCTGCCCCCAGCCCGTTTGATTACTTCCTGGCATCTTCAGCGCTTTGTGCTGCTTATTTTGTGCGTGTTTACTGCCTTGCGCGCAATATCCCGACTGAGAATATCCGTCTGTCGCAGAACAACATCGTGGACCCGGAGGATCGCTATAACCAGATTTTCAAGATTCAGGTTGAGCTGCCGGAGGATATTTCAGACAAGGACCGGGAAGGGATACTGCGTTCGATAGATCGCTGTACGGTCAAGAAAGTGGTTCAGACAGGACCAGTTTTTCAGATCGAAACCGTAGAGAGTCTGGATCAGGATGCGCAAGCCTTGCTGATGGCGAAGCCGGAAGGTGAGGGCAGTACCTATATTGTCGGGAAAGATCTGCCGCTGGAGCAAACCATTGCCAATATGACCGCGATTCTGGCAGATCTGGGCATGAAGATCGAGATCGCCTCCTGGCGCAATATCGTGCCGCATGTGTGGTCGCTGCATATACGTGATGCGGCCTCTCCCATGTGCTTTACCAATGGCAAGGGCTCAACCAAAGAGAGCGCACTGTGTTCGGCGCTGGGTGAGTTCATTGAGCGTCTGAGCTGCAACTTTTTCTACAACGATCAGTTTTTTGGTGAAGAGATCGCCAACAGTGATTTTGTTCACTATCCGAATGAAAAGTGGTTTCAGCCAGGTCCTGACGATGAGCTGCCTGAAGGTATTCTGGATGACTACTGCCTGGCGATCTACAACCCGGACGATGAGTTGTACGGCTCCAACCTGATTGATACCAACTCAGGTAACAGTGAGCGGGGCATCTGCTCCTTGCCCTTTGTGCGCCAGTCGGATGGAGAGGTGGTCTATTTTCCTTCCAATCTGATCGAGAATCTCTACCTCAGCAACGGCATGAGTGCCGGAAATACATTGTATGAGGCTCAGGTGCAGTGTCTGTCGGAGATATTCGAGCGGGCAGTGAAGAAGCAGATCATCGAAGAGGAGATCGCACTGCCGGATGTGCCGCTATCCGTATTGGAGAAGTACCCGCATATTCTGGAAGGCGTTAAAGCATTGGAAGAGCAGGGCTTCCCGATTCTGGTCAAGGATGCATCATTGGGTGGCCAGTTTCCGGTGGCCTGCGTCACACTGATGAACCCGAGAACAGGAGGCGTATTTGCATCCTTTGGTGCGCATCCCACCCTGGAAGTGGCGCTGGAGCGCAGTCTCACCGAGCTGTTGCAGGGCCGCAGTTTTGAAGGTTTGAATGATCTGCAGCCGCCAACATTTAATGGTCTGGCAGTCACAGAGCCGAACAATTTTGTAGAGCACTTTATCGATTCGTCCGGGGTGATTTCCTGGCGCTTTTTCAGCGCCCGAGCGGATTATGAATTCTGCGAATGGGACTTTTCCGGCACAAATGAAGAGGAAGCCTCCTGCCTGTTCAGCATTCTGAAAGAGATGGGCAAAGAGGCGTATATGGCTGTTTACCAGGATCTGGGTGCGCCAGTCTGCCGTATTCTGGTGCCGGGTTATTCTGAGGTTTACCCAGTGGATGACCTGGTCTGGGATAACACCAATAAGGCGCTTGATTACCGGGAGGATATCCTCAACATCCACTCTTTGGATGACGATCAGTTGGCTGATCTGGTGGAGCGTCTGGAAGAAAGTCAGCTTGATGACTACTCTGATATCATCACGCTGATAGGGATTGAGTTTGATGAGAACACCGTCTGGGGACAGCTCACGATATTGGAACTGAAGCTGTTGATATACCTTGCTCTGCAGCAGCGCGAAGAAGCGCTGGAGCGGGTAGAGCGCTTCTTGCAGTACAACACCAATACGGTTGAGCGTGGGCTGTTTTACCGTGCTGTCAATGCGGTACTGGAAATTACCCTGGATGATGATCTGGAGCTGAACGATTACCTTCCAAACCTGAAACGGATGTTTGGTGATGAGGTCATGAACAGTGTTGTCGGGTCTGTAAATGGTGATATTCGATTCCATGGCCTGACACCTACCAATATGCAATTGGAAGGGCTGGACAAACATCAGCGTTTGATCGAAAGCTACAAAAAGCTTCATGCAGCACGTGCTGCAAGATGTGCTGAGTGAAAAATCCTGAGGTAAACAAAATCATCGAGATATCTGCATGAGCGGTAAAGTGATTAAAACCATCTCAACAGACCATGCACTGGAGATTCTTGATCGAGTGCATCTGTTTGATTCCTTGTCTCAGGTCGATAAGAGTCTGATTACTCAAATTCCGCACCTGTTTCAGGTTATCCCTGAGAACGACACCTTTATTCATGCCGGCGATATTGATCACAGCATCTATGTATTGCTGTCGGGCGAAGCGGTTGTCATCAAGCAGGGCGTTATTCTGGCAAACATCGCACCAGGTGATTTTGTCGGGGAGGTGGGGTTTGCAACACAAGAGGTGCGAACTGCTTCAGTAGTGGCGATGAGTGATCTGATAGTGCTGACGATTAATGCTGATCGCTTCAGGCAGTTGCCGTGGAATGTGCGTGAGATCATCAAGGATCATATTATCGAAGGATTGGTAGAAAGGATGAAACGAATGAACCAGGAACTTGTCAATTACCGGGAGTTACTGGCTGATCATCGACGCCCCTCTGTTAAACCAAAAGATAATTGAGTATGTTAGTCGAGTGCCTAATAATATCGCTCATTATAACTATAAATACTATGGTCCATCAGCCCCTAAGTCAGGAACGTCATGAGAGTATTTGCAGTTCTCTTTGCACTGGTGCTCGCTTGTCCTTCGCTTGCAGCCCAGAATCAAATTGACGCAACGGATGCGACATTAACTTTTACTACCGCCGATGTCTGGCCTTGGGGATACAAGGGTGAAAATGGTGAACCAGCCGGTTTCGTTGCAGATTTTGTTGCTGAGCTGGCGGTGGAATCAGGACTGCAGATAGATAATCAGTTGAGCCCCCACTCACGTGCTCTGATTGAGCTGAGCGCCGGGCAAGTAGACCTTTCGGTGCTCTATTACAGCCCAGCCATGGATGATATAGGAATCAATCTTGGTCGGGTTGTTACCGTTCCTGTTCTGTTTGTGACTCATAAGAGGGATCACCGCTCCATTAAATTTGATGAGCTCACAGCAGGGCACTCGATAGGCTACATTCGCGGTACCTACTATGGAGATGCTTTTGCCAGTATGGACGATGTCACCAAAGTGCCTGTACAGTATCTGGATCAGGCAATCCGCATGCTGGAGTTGGGCAGGATCGATGGGCTCCTGGCCAGTGACCGCGCATTTTTTGGTACGCTGAAACAGTTGGGGCTGGATGTAAAAAACTTTCAGTTCGATAATATCGTCAATCAACAGACTGCTTATCTTTACATGTCTCACGGGAGTAAACGCCAGTTTAGTGAATCACCGCTGCGAGAAGCTCTGAATCGAATGCGCCGCGATGGTCGTCTGGCGAGCATTTTTTCAATGGATTGGGGTGAGGTTGAGTAGATCAGCTCATCACTAGTAACTCCTCAAAACCGCCTCACAACTACCTCACAACTACCTCACAACTACCTCCTCACAACTACCGCTTCACCAAAAACACTTTACCAAAACCACCGCTTCACCTGCTTCTGATAGTTCGTATACGTTTCTCCGAACTTATCGGACAACGCACGCTCCTCCGGTTCTATCTGAAAACGATCCATATAGAGTGTATAAAGCCAGGCGAAGATCAGTGCCAGCATGCTTGCCAGAAAGATCCCCCATCCAGCCAGAGCGATTAAAAAACCAAGATACATGGGATTGCGTGTATACCGATAGATGCCACTGGTGACCAGTGAAGAGCTTGCATCCGGTGTCATGGGGTTTACGGTGGTCGATGCACGCTTGAAGCTGATCACGCCAGCCAGGGATATACCAACGCCTGCGACAACCCCTGTGATCAGAGCAGCCCAGCGCAATAAGTCGGGTAGGGGAAGACCAGGTAGCGGCCAGGCAATCAGCCACATGATCGCCGCAGTTATCAGGACGACGATAACCGGCGGAATTTTTAACTTCAGTGCTTTCAGTTCGAGTGATTTCATTCAGGCTCTGATGACAGGTTATTGATTCATGAAGAACCTTTGCACATAAGTGCACGTCAGACAAGGGGGGCACGGCCAGATCAGTACACATCAAAACCGAAAAGGCCCTCTCACCAGTGGATGAGAGAGCCTGAGGGCAGACGAATGAACGGCTGTCAGATCAGTGCGTTGATGGGTTCCGGTTCATGGCCGGGAATGGTATCCAGATTGCCATTTTCCGACGCCAGTGAAAGAAATCTCAGATGGCGTTGGTACTCATGCAGCGCATCGTGGATCACCTGCAAACGAGTATAGCCATTCAGATCCTGACCCAGTCCACCTTCAGCCAGATGTACATCCAGTCGTAGATAATAATCATCATCTGCAGCGAGGAAGCTTGGCGCTTGCATACGCTGGGGCTGAATGCTGTATATGAAGCTGGGAGCACCATCAAAATCCACACGCAAGGTCGGACAGAGCAGTTGGGTTTGCTCACCGACCTGGTCTGTCACGCTGGCTTTCTGGCCGCGCTGTGTCAGCTCTTCGGCAAGTTGAACCAGCGCGGGGCGAATGGCGTGGCGTAAGGTGGCTTCAGCACCATGCTGAGTCGATCCATCCAGTGTACGATCCAGTTGCTCTTTCCAATCAGTGGTGGAAATACCACTGCTGACAACCTGTTGCCTTGCATCGGCTTTGCCTACTTCAACTTTGAGTGATTTATACATGCCATACATGGTCAAGAAGATCACGACAGAGAAGGGCAGAGCAGCTATCACCACCAGGCTTTGTAGTGTTCGCAATCCCCCAGCCATCAGCAGGGCGATGGTGACAAGCCCGATCACGGCCGACCAGAAGATACGCAGGCGCACTGGTGCATCATGGTTCACATCCCGCATGATGTAGGTGAAGTTTGACAGGACCAGGGCGCCGGAATCTGCCGAGGTGACAAAGAATACGATGCTCAGTACCAGAACAACAGTACCGGTCAGGTTAATCCAGGGTAACTGCTCCAGGAAGGTATAGATGCTGGCCTGAGGCATGTTCTGTGCCTGCTCACCCAACTCCACCAGTCCACTCTCTACCATGTCGATGCCGCTGTTGCCGAACACGGACATCATTACCATCACGAATATCAATGGAATAAACAGGGCACCGGCGATGAATTCACGGATGGTACGACCACGGGAGATGCGTGCCAGAAAGAGGCCGACAAAAGGTGCCCAGGCGATCCACCAGCCCCAGAAGAATACGGTCCAGCCATTAAACCAACCTTGCTTCTCGGGGGTATAGGCGTAAGTGTCGAAACTCAGTGTGGTGAAAGCTGCAATATAATCGCCGGTGTTCAAAACCAATGCATTAAGCAGATGGAGGGTATCTCCTTGGAGCAAAACGAAGAGTACGATACCGACGACCAGTAGCAGGTTGAATTCAGACAGTCGACGAATGCCCTTATTGACACCGGTAACGACTGACAGGGTAGCCATGATGACAACCATGATGATCAGCAGAATCTGTACATTCAGCCCCTGTGGAATGCCGAAAAGATAGGTCAAACCGTAGTTCATCTGCATCACGCCTATGCCCAGCGCAGTGGAGATGCCGAACACAGTAGCCAGCACCGCGGTGATATCTACCGCATCGCCGATCGGTCCATAAATACGTTTGCCTAGTATCGGGTAGAGGGTCGAACGGATCGCCAGTGGTAAGCGGTGACGGTAGCTGAAGTAGGCCAGTGCCATGCCCATCAGGACATAAAGCCCCCAGCCGGACAAGCCCCAGTGCATGAATGTCTGCACGATGGCGCGGCGCTGTATCTCCGCACTGGTGCCACCAGACACTGGTGGATTAAGGTAATGGGTCAGCGGTTCGGACACCACAAAGAAGAGGATGGCACCCCCAAGCCCAGCGGCAAAAAGCATGGCTGACCACGACAGGAGTGAGAACTCGGGTCGGGAGTGATCCGGACCCAGGCGGATTTTGCCGAAACGGGAAACGCCGATCAGAAGAACAAAGACAAGGTAGGCGATAACCGCCAGCATGTAGTACCAGCCGAAGGAACGGCCGATCCAGTCAAGACCTGCATTAAAGAAAGCCGTTGCATGATCAGTAAACGCCATGGCGTAGATCGCAAAGGCGACGATACCTGCTGCCGAGCCATGAAAGACTCGTTTATTCAGGCGGTTGTGTTGCGCATCGTTGGGTGGTGCTTCGTTCATTGGATGCCCCTATATTATTCTTATCAGGTTGGTGAGTTCTGTATCCGGACAGACCAGCCCTGCTCGTTGCAATCGCGCAAGGAGTTCCGGCTTTGGCCAGGCCAGATAAAGATCACCGCCCCGTTTTTGACAGGCGAGTGCCTGATGTTGGATTAAGTGGATTCCGCTCAGATCTATAAAATTAATGCCTGCCGCCAGTATCAGCATGTTTTGCCGATCATAGCGTTCGAATCGCTGAGCAACCGACTCGCAGGCACCAAAGAATAGGGATCCGTCTATCCTGAGCACATGGCAGGACGCTTCGCTGAGTGACTCTGGCAGCCGATCAGGTGCTTGCGAGAGCAAGGATTCAACAACAGGAGGACGGGTGGTGCGGCGCAGGTACAACACCAGAGAAACGATAACGCCGAAGAAAATCGCAAACTCCAGTGCCAGCATCAGAGTGCTGATGAAGGTGATCAGCATCACTGCTGACTCGGCGCGGCTGCTCTTTAATATCTCTCGAATACTGTGAAAGTCGATCAGGTTGAAGGCGACTACCAGCAGCATACCTGCCATTGCGGCTAATGGCACATGGCGCAATAGCGGTGCTGCCAGCAGGATCAGAATGATCAGAAACAGGGCGGAAAATACTGCCGCCAGTGGAGAGCGTGCGCCAGCAGTGGCATTCAGCCCAGATCGGGTAAATGAGCCTGATGAGATGTAACTGGAAAAAAAGGCGCCACCGATATTGGATAGTCCCTGACCAATAAACTCCTGATTGCTGTTGATGCGCTGACCACTATGGCTCGCCAGTGACCGGCTGATCGCCGCCGCTTCAGCCAGACCCAGCAGGCCCAGTGCGATGGCGCCGGGTATCAGCAAACGAATCGTTTCCGGCGAAAAATCGGGGAGGGACAAGGGAGGTAGCCCCGCCGGTATTGTGGACAGACGTGTGACCAGTTGTGCGTCAGGGTCTATCAGTGCAGCCAGTAGCGCTGCGGCTATCAGGGCGATCAACATCCCCGGCCAGCGTGGCAGCCAGCGCTTGAAAACGATACAGATGATCAGAGTTGCCGCGGCCAGCAACAGTGCGATCGGCTCTATATTGCCGATCTGGCTGAGCAGGTAGTACCAGGATGCCGTAAAGCTGAGGCTGCCGGAAGAGCTTACTCCCAAAGCATACGGCAACTGGCTGGTGGCGATAATAAGGGCTGCACCTGCCGTAAAACCGATCACGACCGTATGGGATACCAGATCTACAACCGCACCCAGACGTGCCATTCCGAGCAGGAGTTGAAACAGTCCAGCCAGCAGGGTGAGTGTCAGGACCAGCGAGATGAACGCCTCACTACCACTCTCGGCAAAGGGCTGCAGTGTGGCAAAGAGAGCAATGGAGAGCGCTGCAGTCGGTCCGCTCACCATCAGAGGAGAGGAGCCGAACAGTGCTGCGAGTATGGTCGGGATGATCGCTGTATACAGGCCATACTCAGGCGGTAGACCAGCGAGTAGTGCATAGGCAACACCTTGTGGAGCCACCAGTACGGCACCGGTCAGCCCGGCCATGAGATCTGCTCTCACTGAGCCTGGCGTCTGGAAACTCATCCAGGCCAGGAACGGGAGCACTTTTTGTACTCTGGCTATTCCTGTTGAACGATTACTGACACTCAGCATGCTGGCTCCTCTGATTGCGGCTCTTGATATCAGCTTGTCACACGTGGGAAACGTGCCCGCATTTCCAGATCATCCAGATCAATTGTGTTGCGCATATACTGAGTGCCGGCATCAAATAACGGCTGGTGATCCCAACTGGTATTTTTACCTTGCTTCAGAGCCTGATAGACCAGCTTGCGCCGACGCTGGCTGGCAATCACCTCATCATGCAGTTGCTCATAGTTCCAGCGTTCAGCTACCTCATCCCGAAATGCCTGGTATAACTCCTGGTGTACAGGACTCTGCGCAAGATTAACCAGCTCAAGCGGGTCAGTTTCAAGGTCAAACAGTTGATCTGGATCTGGAGCGGTGTGAACGAACTTATATCGACCGCGTCGTATCATCAGCAGCGGAGCTATTGCGCCTTCTCCCAGATACTCTCCGATCACCTCGTCATGTCCACCTTCACGTTTGAGATGTGGCAAAAGGCTACGACCATCCAGCGGCACGGCATATTCCGGTTTCCCTGCACCCAGTGCCAATTCGGCGAAAGTTGGCAGCAGGTCCATGGTGGAAACAGACGCTTTGACTCGACCGGACGCAAAACGGCCAGGTGCGTGCACGAACAGCGGTACACGGGCGGAGTCCTCAAACCAGCTCATCTTGTACCAGAGTCCTCGCTCACCGAGCATGTCACCATGATCGCCAGAGAACACGATAATGGTGTCATCATCCAGCCCAGTTTGCTTCAGCGCTTCCAGAACCTTGCCGATCTGTTCGTCCACATAGCTGATCGCGCCATAGTAGGCGTGACGGGCATTGCGGATCTGTTCGTCGGTGACGGTTTTCTCGTCCAGTTGATACACAAAGCGCAGTCGGCGTGAGTGGGGATCCATCAATTCGCTGGAATAGGGGACGCGTGGCATGGGGATCTCATCATGATCGTACAGATCCCAGTATTTCTGCTCGATGGTGTAAGGATCATGCGGATGAGTCAGTGACACAGTCAGGCAGAAGGGCCGTTGTTCACCATTGCGTGCATAATCGTACAGAAAACGCTGTGCACGAAATGTCACTTCATCGTCAAAATCCAGCTGATTAGAGCGCACACAAGGGCCTGCCTGGGTAACGGAAGACATGTTGTGATAGTAGCTCGGACGGGTATCGAAATTTTCCCAGTCAACCATCCAGCCGTAATCAGCAGGATAGATGTCGGTGGTCAGGCGCTCCTCGAAACCATGCAACTGATCTGGCCCACAGAAGTGCATCTTGCCGGACAGCGCCGTGAAGTAACCCGCCGCTCGCAGGTAGTGGGCGAAGGTCGGGGTATCGGCAGGAAAGTCTGCAGCATTGTCATAGCCACCGATGCGTGACGGCAACTGGCCAGCCATCAGGGTGAAGCGGGAGGGTGCACACAAGGGGCTGTTGCAGTAGGCGGAGTCAAACACAACACCTTCACTGGCCAGGCGCGACAGATTGGGTGTTTTGACCAGAGGGTGACCATAAAACGGCAGGGCACTGGCCGCCATCTGGTCAACCATCAGGAACAGGATGTTGGGCATTTTTTCGGACATGTACTGGACTCCGATTATTGTTGATAGGTGTTGATAAACGTATGATGGCAGTCTAAGGATTAATTCAATTGGCTGTAAACTCGGTCATTTTTTATGAGAGGCATTAGTTGATCTAATGTTTAATGTTGGCAAGTCAGTATCGCCCAATAGTCTGCGAGTGTTCGAGTCGGCTGCTCGACACCTCAGCTTCACGAAGGCTGCTCGGGAGTTGCGATCTACACAGTCCGCAGTCAGTCAGCAGATCAGGCAGATCGAGGAGCAATTGGGTTTTCAATTGTTCGATCGTATCTATCGTGGGGTGAGGTTGACCGAGGCAGGACAGGTTCTTTTTGCCAGCGTTCAGGATGGCTTTGGACTGATCGAACAGACGATCGATCGGTTGCAGAAGCGCACACGTCATCCTCACCTGAATATACTGACGGACTTTTCATTTGCGTCATATTGGTTGATGCCGCGCCTGCCTCAGTTTCGAGCGCAGCACCCTGATATCGATGTCAGGATCATCACCAATCAAGGGGTCATGAACTGGAAGGATCAGGGGGTCGATATTGCGTTGCTGTTCTGTGATGAACAGACGCTAGAAACGGTTCCTGTACTGTTTTACGAGGAGGTATTCCCAATCTGTTCGCTGGGTTTTCTGGAGCAAAACGGACCGATCGATACGCCTGAGGCGCTCAGTCGTCTGGCATTGCTGACCCTGACAGCTGATGAAGGGCAAAGCTGGATGGATTGGCCTCATTACTTCAGGCAAAAAGGCGTGACTCAATGTCTGGATTCCGCAGAGTTGGCATTCAATAACTATACCTTGCTGATACAGGCAGCCATTGCCGGGCAGGGTGTCTGCCTTGGCTGGCGAGGGCTGGTTGACGATCTACTGCGTGCCGGCATGCTGGTTGAGCTGCCTGGTCTGACGCTGAACTCAAGGCGTGGTTATGGAGTAGTGGACGTGCATCCTGAGACGCGAGATGAGGTGAAGGATACCTTCCGGAATTGGGCACTCGGGTATAAAGTTGAATGCTGACTAAGCGGGTTTGCCCGAAACAAAGTTTGTGACCCTGGTTTTATCACAGTACATTAGAGTAACAGGCTGATATGGTTACATCCATGCCTTCTACATCACCTATTCAAGGACAGCAATCATGGCCAATGAAACCGAAGCAAACTCATCACTGGCAGTGTTGATCGATGCAGACAATGCAAGCCCTGCTATCATCGAAGGGCTGCTGGCTGAGGTGGCCAAGCTGGGGGTGGCCAGTGTCAAACGGATATATGGCGATTGGACCAAGCCGAATCTGGGCTCATGGAAAAACGAGCTTCTACAGCACTCCATCCAGCCGATTCAGCAGTTCGGTTACACGACCGGAAAAAACGCGACTGATAGTGCGATGATCATCGATGCGATGGATCTACTCTATGCCGGTCACTTTTCAGGCTTTTGTATAGTATCCAGTGACAGTGACTTTACCCGCCTGGCATCGCGGATACGTGAGTCGGGTCGGCGTGTGTATGGTTTTGGTGAGCGCAAAACGCCGCGCCCCTTTGTGTCAGCCTGTGATCGTTTCATCTACACGGATGTATTCATGGCACCCAAAGATGATCCCGAGCAGGAGGTGATCAAGCCGGTTACCGCCAAGCAACTGAAAGGGGATACGGCTCTGGTCAACCTGATTCGCTCAGGGATCGAGGCCGAGTCTGATGAGGCTGGCTGGGCACCTTTAGGGCCGGTTGGAAGTTATATCAATAAAACCGCGAATGATTTCGATCCACGTAACTATGGATTTTCCAAACTGAGTCAGTTGATAGCATCAATCGGCCTGTTTGAAATTGATCGGCGTGACTCGATAGTTCTGGTGCGTGATGCCAGGAAAAAGTGATCCTGCTGATCAACTCCTGTGCGCAGGTATCAGACAAAAACAGCCATCTTTTCACCCTGCAGCTCACTGATCAGTTTTTTCGACTCCTGGCCGAGCAGTTCCACGGCTTTTTCGTTCTCGATACAGGGGCGTTCGGTAAAGTTAAGGCGCATGCAGTTGCGGTATTTACCGGAAGCCGAGAAGAGTATGCCGGGTGCCAGACTGACCCCTTTGCGTGTGGTGCGCTTGTTCAGCTCAGCCGTATCCACTTCTGCCGGCAGCTCAACCCAGAGCAGAAAGCCCCCCTGTGGGTAGCTGATACGTGTGCCCGTGGGGAAGTATCTCTCCACCCAGTCAATCATCATGTCGCGACTGTGCTGGTAGCGTGAGCGCATTTTGCGCACATGTCTTTCATATCCTCCCTGTGCAATGAACTCTGCCAGCGCCAGTTGCGGCAGGGTGGCGCTACAGGCGGTCGAGACATACTTCATATGAATCACCTGATCAAGATGACGCCCCGGAGCCACCCAGCCAACGCGCAGACCCGGCGCCAGAGTTTTCGAAAAAGATGAGCAGAGCATCACACGGCCATCAGTATCATAGGATTTGATAGTGCGCGGCCGAGGGTACTGATAAGACAGGTCGCCATAGATATCATCTTCAATGATGGTCAGATCATAGCGGGCAGCCAGCGCCACCAGCTTTTTCTTGTTCTCTTCCGGCATGGTGTAGCCGAGCGGGTTGTTGCAGGTAGGTGTCAGTTGCAACGCCTTGATCGGCCATTGGTCCAATGCCAGCTCCAGAGCCTCCAGGCTGATCCCGGTTTCGGGGTGGGTCGGTATCTCGATGGTTTTAAGGCCGTGAGCCTTGATTGACAGCATTGAACCGTAAAAGCTCGGCGAGTCCACCGCAACGATATCGCCGGGGCTGCAGATCGCCCGAAGACTGACTGACAGCGCCTCCTGGCAACCGGTAGTGGTGACGATATCATCCGGGTGCAACAGGCTACCGGAATCCACCATCAGGCGCGACAGTTGTATACGCAGCTTTTCTGAACCGCGCAGATCTTCATAGGAGAAGGTTTGAATAGGTGCGGTGCGGTTCAGTTCAGACAGGATTTTACGCAGCGGAATAAGCGATTTGGCGTTCAGATCGGGAATTGCCCGGCTGAGCTGTATCACATTCGGCTCATACATATTTGAGAGCAGATTCAACACCTCTTCCCAGTTTGATACCTCAAGCGGGCGTTGAACGGGGCGAGATACATCAGGCAGGTTTGGTATGCGTTGGCGGTTCAATACATAGAAGCCGGATTTGGGCCGTGCCTCAATCAGTCCTTTGCGCTCCAGTGTTCTGTACGCCTCCTGTATGGTGGAGATACTGACATCGTACTCAGTGCTCAGTACGCGTATCGAGGGAAGTTTCTGGCCCGATTGATAGTAGCCCTGCTCAATACGTTCGCACAACGCCGTGGCAACCTGCTTATAGAGCTTCATATCTGTATTGCCTTTAATTGGGTTGTAACCAGTACAGATTGGTTATGAATCTTCGATACACCGGAATGAGTGTCTATCTGTACTGGTCAAAATAAAATTATTCTGGATCTGTAATGTATTCAGTCTACCCCGTATTCTATATCTCATCAACAATGTGATAGGGGGTCACTGAGATGCATATACAGACAGTTCTTCTTCGTGCGTTAAATGCTGTAAAACGCGCCCATCAGCGCAGAGTGGCGCGTCGCCAACTGATGAAAATGGATTATTACAGCTTGAAGGATATCGGCATGACACATTTTGATGTGATGCGCGAAGCCAACAAGCCGTTCTGGAAACGCTAGACCATGACTTTACCCCGCACAGATCTCTGTAGCGGGGTTTTTTTTGCATGGATCTTCAGTATGGACAGACAACACCGGCGCGGCACTACCCTGGTGTCCGACAGTGCTGGCGCTGAGTCTGTTATTCGCCTAAAGTAGAGAGCATCTGATGCGTCGCCAAGACGTATCACTATCATTCAATAAATGGAGATGTGATGATGGCAACAGTAACTCTGCGTGGCACCCCCTTTAATACCGTCGGTAACCTGCCAGGTGTGGGTGCACAGGCGCCCGGATTTGAGTTGACGGCTGGCGATCTGAGTACGATAAAACTGGCAGATTATGCCGGCCAGCGTCTCGTTCTGAATATTTTTCCCAGTGTTGATACACCGACCTGTGCAGCTTCTGTTCGTAAATTCAATGAAGTAGTCAGTCAGTTGAATAACACTTCAGTGTTGTGTGTGTCGGCTGATCTGCCATTTGCTCAGTCTCGTTTCTGTGGCGCGGAAAATATTGAAAAGGTCAGCAGCGGCTCAACCTTTCGCAGCAGCTTTGGACAGGATTATGGCGTATCTTTTGCCGATGGCCCACTGATGGGGCTGTTGTCGCGGGCGGTGGTTGTGATTGATGAAACCGGTAAGGTTATCTATAACGAGCAGGTCAGTGAGACCGCTCAGGAACCTGATTATGATGGTGCGATTGCCGCACTGAAGTAATCGTGTCAAACGCTCCCGAGCGCTTCGGGAGCGATCTTCATATCAGTTGGTTCTCTATCGCAAACTTTGTCAGGCCAGCTGTCGTCTGAATCCCCAATTTGCTTTTCAGCTTCTGTCGATGAGTTTCTACGGTGCGAACACTGATGCGCAGATCCCGGCCTATCTCTTTATTTGAAAGACCTGCTGCGAGTAACTTCAGTACAGTCAGCTCTCGTTTACTCAGGTCACTGGGTGCCTGTTTGCTGGTGGTATCGGGCTTCTGAAACAGGGCATTGGAGGCACCTGAACTGAAATAGGTATTGCCGGAGTGAACTGTTTCTATCGCATTAATCAATTCATGTGAAGAGACATCCTTCAGTACATAACCGGATGCACCGGTTTGAATCAATGACAGAATATATTCACGATCATCATGCATGCTGAGAATAAGAATGCGCGTGCCGGGGAGTTCTATATTGAAGCGTTTGGTGGCTTCAAGGCCATTAAGTACCGGCATGGATACATCCATGATCACGACATCGGGTGACAGTAAGCGGGCGGCAGTCAAGGCCTCCTCACCGTTGTTGGCAGTACCCACGATCTCTATGTGAGGCTCCATGGCCAGTCTTGCCTGAAGGCCGTCAAGAACCAGCATATGATCGTCTACAAGTAAGACACGGATTGTTTCGTCAAGCATAGTTCCAGCCAGAAGATGTTATTGTTATCTTGATGGTGGCTAAACCAACAGCGCTGTGCCGTAGCAGTCAGGCAGTATACCAGTTATTCAGTCACAGTCATTCTACGTAGTATTACTTAGTCTGATCCGTATTTCTCTCCTTTCATTCCGTAATGCTACGAATGGACTTGGTTTCTCGTACGATGGAAAATACAGACTACCCTGAGTGTATGTGCTTAACTATAACAATAAAATCCTGAGGATAAGGCTGATGAGAACCTGGTCATTACGACTGAAGTTGACTCTGGGAGCAGCTCTGGGGCTGACTCTGACACTCATAGCAGTGATTGCAATCGGCTGGATCACCATGCAGAAAAGTGGTGAACAGGCTGTGGAGGATGCTTCTACCTCCTTTGAAGCATTGGTGGAGCGTAATTTGACGGAAGCCGCTCAGGTAGTGTCCGGAGAAGTATCCCAGTTCATTAACCGCAGTTTTGATCTTCCCAATACCCTGAGTACGATTCTCACATCCAGTGCAGCCGGTAGCGGAGGGCTCCCTTTTCAGCGCTACACCGTAATGAGCATGGTACGGGATACTCTGTCAGCCAATCCCGGCGTCAGCTCGGCCTATGCTCACTTTGAGCAGGATGGGTACGATGGCCTGGATAACTTCAATATTGGCCCACACCTTGAGCACTCGTCTGACAATGGCAGCCTTGAACTTTACTGGGTACGAGAAAGTGGTGAGTTGGTGTTCTATCCTACTCCCGACAGCAGTTTTAAATACATCGAGACACCTAATGAGTTCGGGGTACGTGAATCTGAATGGTATCTCTGCAGCCGAGATACTCTCAAACCTTGCCTGATGGAGCCTTATCTGTACGAAATAGAAGAAGGCAATGAGGTATTGCTTACTTCACTGGTCAGCCCAGTGATCGTCGATAATGAATTCCGTGGTGTAGTGGGTGTTGATATCAATATGCCGGTGATTCAGCAGCGTATAGAGGCGTACCAGAAAACGCTGTTTGATGGTAACTCGACTATTCATCTGATCAGTGACATGGGATTGATTGTTGCAAGTACATCTCATTTTGACATGGCTGGAAGGTCCCTCAAGGAGGCAAATGCGGACTTGGTAGCGACTTTGAGCGGTATGAGTGGCAACACGGCAGAGATAGATGGCGTGATGGTGGTCAGGGCGCCGGTTAATCTGGAGTTGTCGGATGAGCAATGGGTTGCCATTGTCACTGTTCCGACCGATATTGCATTCGCTGCAACGCGTGAGCTTGAGAAAACACTGGTGACCGGTTATCAGAATACTGCGTTGACCATGCTGATTTCTGGCGTCGGACTTTTGATTGTAGCGATATTGATTCTGAGTATCTGGTTGCGCCTGACCACTCAGCCGATGGTGAGAATGCGCGAGCTGGTTGATGACCTGTCAGGTGCAGAGGGTGATCTGACACGCCAACTGGAGATAACCAGTCACGAGGAACTGATTGGTATCGCCAACGGTTTTAATGCCTTTACGAACAAGCTGCGCTCGATGATTATCGATCTCAACTCTTCGGCGAGCGAGCTGCGAGGCCAGAGCGTGCTGCTGGTCAATGCATCGCATGAAACTGCCTCAGCGACACAGGCTCAACAGGTTGAGATGCAAAGCGTCGCATCAGCGATGACCGAGATGTCGGCCACGGCTAACGAGGTGGCTGGTCTTGCATCGCGCACAGCGCACGAAGCGGAGCAGTCAAATGCAGCGTTGAGCGAGGCTCAGGGAGCCTTCCGTGTGACGGTGAACGAGGTGCGCTCTGTTGCTGAAGAGATTCAGGCGGCCAGTGAACGTGTGTCCAGTGTTGCGAAGAGCAGTGAAAATATCTACGGCATTATCGAGGTGATACAAGGTATAGCAGAACAGACTAACCTGTTGGCTTTGAATGCGGCGATTGAGGCTGCGCGGGCAGGTGATCAAGGGCGCGGCTTTGCGGTAGTGGCGGATGAGGTGCGTAACCTTGCCCGTCGGACTCAGGCATCGACTGAAGAGATCCACTCTTTGATTCAGCGGTTGCAGGATGATGTATCGGCCTCGGTCAAGGATATGGAAGCCAGTACTCTGCGTGTGTCGCGTACGGTAGAAGAGGCCAGCAAAGCCTATGATCAGATGGAGTCTGTTGCGCACAATATCTCAACGATAACCAGTAACGTGACTCAGGTGGCGACAGCTGCCGAAGAACAGGACAAGGTGGGTGAAGAGATCAGCCGTAATATCACGGTAGTCGAGGATGCCAGCACGCGACTGGCTGAGCTGGCCAATGATGTTCGCGGTGTCAGTGAGTCGATGAGCAATATCACCGATGCGTTGGAGACTCAGTTGCGTAAACTGAAGGTCTGACGGCTTTTGCTGTAATCCTGCAAGAGTGTAATAAAACGCCAGAGCTGCAATTAGCGCTCTGGCGTTTTTGTGTTCAGGGAGCATTCCCTGCTTACTTCTTGCGCTTTGGATATAATCAATGCTTATGACACTCTTTTCAAAATCTCATTGGATTTGTCGCTGAGCTTTTGCCAGAGTTGTCTGATACCTGTGTCGCCGTTTACCTGTATTCATTAATGTACAGAGGTTTTCAGCAGCACATCAGATAATGAGTTGAGGCATGTGATGCCTTAAAGCGAGGATGCTCAGCATGACAATTAATTATATCGATCACTATGTTGCCGGCCAGCGCATTTCCGGTGATAGTTCTCGAGCGCAGCCAGTCTATAACCCGGCAACCGGGCAGGTCACAGGGCAGGTGCGGCTGGCGAGTCAGACTGATGTCAAAGGAGCTGTTGCTGCCGCCAAGGCAGCCTTCCCGGCCTGGGCCGCTATGCCGCCACTGCATCGCGCGCGTCTGATGAACAACTTTCTGCAATTAGTGCGTGCAAATAAAGAGAAACTGGCGCATGCGATCACCGCAGAGCATGGCAAGGTGTTTACCGATGCCTGTGGAGAGGTGGAGCGAGGTATCGATATCATCGAATTTGCTTGTGGAATTCCTCAACTGCTCAAGGGTGATTATACCGAACAGGTGTCGACTGGGATCGATAACTGGACGACACGTCAGCCTCTTGGTGTTGTAGCAGGTATCACGCCTTTCAACTTTCCTGTCATGGTGCCCATGTGGATGTTCCCGGTAGCGATAGCTGCAGGTAATACGTTTATCTTGAAGCCTTCACCCACTGATCCTACGCCCTCACTCCTGTATGCAGACTTGATGAAAGAAGCAGGATTCCCTGATGGTGTTTTCAATGTGGTGCAGGGTGATAAGGAGGCTGTAGATGCACTGCTGGCTCATCCGGATGTGCATGCACTCTCTTTCGTTGGCTCCACACCGATCGCCAACTATATCTATGAAACCGGAGCGCATTTCGGCAAGCGTGTTCAGGCGCTCGGCGGTGCCAAAAACCATATGTTGGTAATGCCAGACGCGGATCTGGATAAGACTATTGATGCCCTGATGGGGGCGGCCTACGGTTCGGCTGGTGAGCGCTGCATGGCCATCTCGGTGGCGGTGCTGGTGGGTGATGTCGCAGACAAAATTATTCCGGAGTTAGCCGTGCGGGCACGCAATCTCAAAATCAAGAATGGCACCGAGCTGGATGCCGAGATGGGTCCTATTGTGACAGCTGCCGCACAACAGCGGATTACAACCTATATCGAAAAAGGGATTGAAGAAGGCGCAACACTGGTAGTGGATGGCCGTGGTTATCAGGTGGATGGGCATGAAGGGGGCTTCTGGCTGGGTGGCACGCTGTTTGATCATGTCACACCAGATATGACTATTTATAAAGAGGAGATCTTTGGTCCGGTGCTGGTGTGTGTCCGTGCAAAGGATTTTGCTGAAGGTCTTGAACTGATCAACAATCACGAGTTTGGCAATGGCGTGTCGCTGTTTACCAGGGACGGCAATATAGCGCGTGAGTTCGGTCGTCATGTGCAGGTTGGCATGGTGGGTATCAACGTGCCGATTCCGGTGCCGATGGCCTGGCATGGTTTCGGTGGCTGGAAGAAGAGTCTGTTCGGTGATATGCATGCCTATGGCGAGGAGGGCGTGCGTTTCTACACCAAGCAGAAATCGATCATGCAGCGTTGGCCCGAGAGTATTGCCAAGGGTGCTGAGTTCACCATGCCGGTCTCTCAGTAACTGCATAATAGCTACTTAATAGCTGCGCAATAAGTGCGTAACAAAAAACAATAAGAGCAATATCACGCTGAAAAGGAGTTGAGTTGCCATGCCACGTGATGCGTTTGACTATATAGTCGTGGGTGCCGGTACAGCCGGTTGTCTGCTGGCCAATCGCCTGAGTCAGGATCCGACTAAAAGTGTGCTGCTGTTGGAAGCGGGAAAACGGGATAATTACCCCTGGATACACATTCCAGTCGGGTATCTCTACTGCATCGGAAATCCACGTACCGACTGGCTCTATCAGACTGAACCGGATGCAGGTCTGAACGGGCGTTCGCTGCGCTATCCCCGTGGCAAAACGCTGGGTGGCTGTTCCTCAATCAACGGTATGATCTATATGCGCGGTCAGGCGCGTGATTATGACCAGTGGGCGACACTGACGGGTGATGATGGGTGGAGCTGGGAAAACTCTCTGGCTGATTTCAAGGCGCATGAAAATCACTATCGACTTGACGATGGACAGAACCCCATCAGTGAGAAGGGAATCCCTTTTGCAGACCTGCATGGCCATGGCGGTGAATGGCGCGTTGAAAAACAGCGTCTACGCTGGGATATTCTCGATAGCTTTGCTGATGCGGCTGTTGAGGCTGGTATTGAGCGATCCACTGATTTCAATACCGGCGATAACGCCGGGATCGGATATTTTGAGGTCAATCAGCGTCAGGGCTGGCGTTGGAATACAGCCAAGGCGTTTTTGAAACCGGCAAAGCAGCGCCCCAATCTGACCATCTGGACCGAGTCTCAGGTCGAGCGTCTGATCTTTGACGACCAGGACACCGAACTGCCGCGCTGTAGCGGGGCAGTCGTTCGTCGTGGAGGGGATGCCATGACGGTGAGGGTCAAACGCGAGGTGATACTCAGTGCAGGAGCGATCGGGTCACCGCAGATTTTGCAACTATCGGGCATCGGTCCGGCAGCTCTGCTTAAACAGCATCAGATTCCAGTGTTGGTCGACGCGCCCGGGGTGGGTGAAAATCTGCAGGATCATCTGCAGATCCGTGCCGTATTCAAAGTGAAAGGAGTTAAAACGCTGAATACACTGGCCAGCAACTTGCTCGGTAAGGCGATGATCGGTCTTGAATACCTGCTCAAACGCTCGGGGCCGATGAGCATGGCACCCAGTCAGCTGGGTGCGTTTACCCGCTCCGATCCTGATCAACCCCATGCCAATCTTGAGTATCATGTGCAGCCGCTGAGTCTGGATGCTTTCGGAGAGGACCTGCATCCGTTTCCTGCCTTTACTGCGAGCGTTTGCAACCTCAACCCGACCAGTCGGGGTTTTGTCCGCATCCGTTCCAATCGTTTTGATGACGCCCCACAAATCGCACCCAACTACCTCAGCACCGAGGAGGACCGTAAGGTGGCCGCGCAGAGTCTGCGTCAGGTACGTGAAATCGTTTCACAATCGGCACTTGCAAAATATGAGCCGCAAGAATGGCGACCCGGTGTGCAGTATCAGACAGACGATGAGCTGACCAAGCTGGCCGGTGATATCGCAACCACGATATTTCATCCAGTCGGCACTGCAAAAATGGGGCGTGATGATGATCCGATGGCTGTGGTGGATTCTCGTTTGCGTGTTAAAGGTGTGACTGGGCTCCGTGTGGTGGACGCCAGCATCATGCCGACCATCACCAGTGGCAATACCAACTCACCTACCTTGATGATTGCCGAGAAAGCGGCACGCTGGATAGCCGAAAGTTGAAGTGTCGGGTTGCAGTAGCGTAAGGTATTGACCGATACGTGACTGCAACTCCGATGCAGTATAATAATCGGGTACTCTGAAACGGAAACGCTTCTCGGCAGCTTCTCTCATAATAGGTGTATCTCATGGCGCGCTATCCCAAACATATGATCGGACATGGCCCCGTAAACCCTTTCCCCGGCCTTAAAGCGCTTGAACGACGACTCGGGCGTGAGATTCCGCATCGGCTCGGCTCTAACGAGGGGTTGGACATGCCGCATCAGGCTTTGCGGCAGCACTTCGGCGATGCGATGGTAGAGCATGTGTACTGCTATGGTGATTGTGATGCGCAGGGTGTGCGCGAGCGGATCAGCACGCAACAGGGGATAGAGTTGGATGCGCTGTTGGTGGATGCCGGAGCGGATAGCTTGATCGCCTTGTCACTGAGATCCTTGGTTGACCCGGGTGAGGCGGTCGTCTGTGCCCGTGGTACTTATCCTACGTTTGCTTATTTTGCTGAAGGGCAGGGGTGCCGGGTGGTGGAGCCACCCTATCTGGAATCCCCCGGCGTGCTGGCTCCAGATATTGATGCGTTGATCGAGGCGGCCAATCAGGAAAATGCTCACCTGGTCTATCTTGCCAATCCGGATAATCCCAGCGGTCATCTGCATGACGATGCTGAAATTCTTCGTCTGCGCGCCGGTTTGCCTGATGAGTGCTGGCTGTTGCTCGACGAGGCCTATCATGATTTCAGAGAAGATGCAGACAGTTCTTTTGCATCAGAGGTCATCCCCGGTGTTGTTCGTTTGCGCACCCTCTCGAAGGCGCATGGTCTTGCTGGACTGCGTATCGGTTATGCGATTGCCGATCCTGAAGTACTGGCGATGATGCAACGGGTTCGAATCCATTATTCGGTGTCGGCATTATCACTCGCGGCGGCAGAGGTTGTACTGGATCATCCTGAGGAGGTGCGACAGCATATTGCACAGGTTAAAGAGCGCCGTTCACAACTGACCGAACACTTGCGCAACCTGGGTGGTGAAGTGCTGTCCAGCAATACTAATTTCATCGCTGTCCGCCTGCCAAGTGTTGAACTGGCAGAGCAGATTCAGCGCGATTTGCTGGCAATCGGTTGTCTGGTTGCCCGTCCTGCTCACCCAGCATTGGGGCATATACTACGCATCACGGCAGTAGCTGATGCTCTGGTACCCGGGCGTCTGGCAATTCTTGAAGAGGCACTGATAAGGATACACGGTGGATCACACCCGGCTTAAGGCATTTGTGACGGTTGCGCAGGAGGGAAACCTGACGCGCGCTGCTGAGCGCCTTTACATGACACAACCTGCGCTCAGCTTGCAGCTGAAAAAGCTTCAGTCTGAGATAGATCTGGTGCTATTTGAGCGTACCCCGCGCGGCATGAGGTTGACAGACGAGGGCAGGAAACTGCTGCCGGCTGCAGAGCGTGCGGTGCAGTCTGTCAGTGAGTTTGCCGCGGCAGCGGCAGGCCTGAAGGGAATGGTGCACGGTGAGTTGCGTTTGGGTACCATCGTTGATCCCGAATTTCTGCGTCTGGGCGCTTTTCTTGGGCTACTGGCCAAACGGCATCCGGGACTTGCGTTTGATCTGCGCCACGGCATGTCAGGTGCCGTGATGCGGGATGTTGAAATGGGACAGTTGGATGTTTCCTACACGTTGGGTGTGCCGGGTTTTCATGAGCTGAAGGATAAGTTTCATGTGGTACCGCTGGCGACCTTCAATTACCGCGTGATAGCACCACCTGGCTGGGATTCACAGGTACGTGGGAAGGGCTGGCGAGAGCTGGCTGCGCTGCCCTGGATTGCCACGCCGCCTGAGTCTGCACATTCACGTTTGCTGAGTAGGATCTTTGTTGATCAAGGGGTGGAACCTCATGTGGTGGCAAGGGTGGATCTTGAGGCGTCTATGATCGATCTGGTGCGATCAGGTGTTGCTCTGGCTCTGGCTCGTGATAGCCTCGCCCTGCGTGCGGCGCATGAGCAGGGTGTGGTGATTGCCGACAGCGTCAGCGTTGATGCGGCACTGGGATTTATCTGCCGTAAAGATCGACGGTTGGAGCCACCTATTATGGCCGCATTGGAAGTGGTGGCCGAAATATGGGCGGCTCAAAAAACCTACTGCTCAACTCGCTGATTTATTTGCTAACTGCTCACGATACTTTTTGAGCTACTCGTTTGTAGGGAAGGTTGGCACTGATCTGCGAGCCGTGCCCCTCTTCCGAGTGCAGTGAGAAAGTGCCGCCGATCACCTCGACTCGCTCCTTCATATTGACCAGCCCGATCCCTTGATGGTTTGAATCACGTGTATTGAACCCCTTACCGTTGTCCATCACCTGGAACAGGATCTGATCGCCTGCGCTGCTCAGTTGTATATAAACACGGTTGGCATCTGCATGCTTTTCGATATTGGTCAGGCACTCCTGTGTCAGACGGTAAATGGTAGTTTCGATATCATCCGGTACCTCCAGTCCATCCAGAGCAAAGCTGAGATTCACCTTGATGGAAGTCCGCTCAGAAAACTGATCAAGCAGTCCATTCAGGGCGGATTTCAAGCCAAGGTCATCCAGCAGGACAGGGCGCAGATTATGCGAGATCTGCCTGACCTCCTGAATAGTTTGATTGAGTACTTTACTCGCTATGTTCAGATCGCTCAGTGCAGGATGTTGCAGTGAGTCGATTTCGAGCTTTTTTACGGCCAGTTCAATACGGAATTTGAGCGAAACCAATTGCTGATTGATCCCGTCGTGCAGTTCGCGTGAAAAGCGTCGACGCTCATTGACCTGCAGGCGCATGAACTTCTGAACCAACTCCTGCAGGCGACTGTCTGCCAGCCGATGTTCATGAAGATTGATCGCCAGCCCCAGCATGATGATCAAAATTACTGTTACCAGCAGTACGGTCATCACGGCGATAAAGCTATTGCGGATATTGGTATCGAAAGAGGTTTTGACCTTATCCACTTCTGAATAGATGGTGTCGAGATACAGACCGGTTCCGAACATCCACTGCCAGGGTTCGATCAGTGTTGCATAACCCAGTTTATCTTCCTGCTGCATCAGGGGCGGGCGCTCCCAGATATAGCGGTGATAGCCGCCTCCCTGATTGGCGGCAGCCAGCAGGTGCTGAATCAACTGGTTGCCGCTGCGATCCTGAAACTCATACAGATCTTGCCCGACAAACTCTGGAATAGTTGGGTGGACCAGATTGATGCCATCCTGACTGTAGGCAAAGAAATAGCCATCCTCTCCAAATGTCAGATTGCTCAAGAGTACTTTTACCGCCTGCTGCGCTTCAGCTTCTGTCAGGTCCGGGTCACGTACAATGCCGTTGATTGCTGACTGAGCCAGATCGACCTGTTCTTTAAGCGCCTGCTTTTTGGATTCCACCAGGTTGTACTCATAGACCTGAAGCACCTGATCCGCCAGGTTGCGAGCGTGGGTAAGTCCCAGATAGGAGAGAATACCGGCTGCCGTAAGTAGTGGCAGTATGGCCAGTAACAGAATCTTTGCCTTCAGGTTCATGTGTGTCTCACATCTGACTGATCATTTCTCTGCAGAGTCAGCTGCAGTGTTAGCTATTAGAGTACTACACGGAGAGCGCCAGGGGACTACGTAGAAATACTGACCACACTACGTATTTCCTACCTGACTTTTAGGTACTGATACGAATAGAAAGTGGAATAAATAAAAGGGATTATACAGCCTGTCTTATCCTGCCTTAAGGCTAATAACTATAATCTCTGAGGTAAACAATGCAGATAATGTCATATCTGGTCAGATTGATCTGCTCCATCAATCTGCTCCTTGGCATCATTTTCTCCTGGTTTTCGCTCGGCATCGTGCTGATCTGCTTTTCGGTCGTTGTCCTGCGTTACTTCTTCTCCACCGGCTTTGTCTGGATGCAAGATCTCTACGTCTGGCTCAACGGCATGATGTTCATGGGGATTGCCGGTTTCACGCTGCTGAAAAACGGCCATGTCCGCGTCGATATTTTCTATCGTGAAGCCCGTGTCAAAACCAAGGCGACGGTAGATATGTTCGGCACCCTCGTGTTCATCGGCCCCTTCGTCTATGTGCTCTTTTACTACGGCTTGCCCTATGTACAGCGCTCCTGGAGCTTCATGGAGGCCTCTGCCAACTTCGGCGGCATGCCGGGGCTGTATATCCTGAAGAGCTTCCTGCTGGTGTTCGCTGTGGTGATCGCTCTGCAGGCACTGGCCATGTTCCTGCGCGGTGTACTGGTATTGTTGGATCGCGAAGATCTGCTGCCGGAATCCCTGCGCTATCATGAAGGGAGTATCTGAATATGGATCCGGTACTGCTTGGGGAGATCCTCTCCCTGTTGATGTTCTTCTCTATTATCGGCGTATTGATGCTGGGCTTTCCGGTCGCCTTTTCACTGGCCGGCACATCACTGTTTTTCGGTACTCTGGGCTACTTTCTCGGGGTGTTTGACCCCTCCAACCTGTCCAGCCTCGCCCCGCGCTACATGGGTATCATGCTCAATGAGGTGCTGGTGGCGGTGCCGCTGTTCATCTTTATGGGGATGATGTTGGAACGCTCCGGCATTGCCGAGCAACTGTTGATCACCATGGGGCGCCTGTTTGGCTCACTGCGTGGTGGTCTGGGGTTGTCGGTTATCGTGGTGGGTGCGCTGCTGGCGGCCTCCACCGGTATCATCGGTGCCACTGTGGTAACCATGGGGCTGTTGTCGCTGCCGGCAATGATGCGCGCAGGCTACGACACCAAGCTGGCCACCGGGGTGATCTGTGCCTCGGGCACGTTAGGGCAGATCATTCCGCCCTCGACCGTATTGATCTTCATGGGCGATATGCTGTCCGGTGTGAATGCTCAGGTACAGATGGCCAAGGGTAACTTCGCGCCGACACCGGTATCGGTCGGGGATCTGTTTGCCGGGGCGTTCATTCCCGGTCTGATCCTGATCGGCGTGTACATGAGCTGGATGATCTATAAAGCGATCCGTGAACCTGAGAGCTGCCCGGCACTGATAGTGACCGCCGAGGAGAAAGCACGCCTGTTCCGCGATGTACTGGTGACACTGCTGCCGCCACTGCTGCTGATCATTGCGGTGCTGGGTTCGATTCTGACCGGTGTGGCAACACCGACTGAGTCCGCGTCTGTCGGGGCTGTGGGCGCGATGCTGCTGTCGGCAGTCCGGCGCAAACTGACCTATCAGAACCTGCGCCAGGTGATGACGGCAACAGCCAACACCACGACAATGATCTTCATCATCCTGCTGGGTGCCTCAGTCTTCTCGCTGGTGTTCCGCATGATGGGCGGGGAAGAGCTGGTCAGCGACTTCCTCAACAGTCTGCCGGGTGGCAAGCTGGGGGCGATCATCTTCGTCATGCTGCTGATGTTCGTTCTGGGCTTTATTCTGGATACCTTCGAGATCATCTTTATCGTGATCCCGATCACGGCACCGGTGCTGCTGATGATGGATGTACACCCAGTGTGGCTGGGCGTGATGGTGGCGGTGAACCTGCAGACCAGCTTCCTGACACCACCGTTTGGCTTTGCGCTCTTCTATCTGCGTGGCGTGGCTCCGAATACGGTCAGAACCTCGGATATCTACCGTGGTGTGCTGCCGTTTGTGGGGCTGCAGCTGTTCGTGATTGCGCTGCTGGTAGCCTTCCCTGGGCTGGTAACCTGGCTGCCTAATCTGATTTACGGTAGCTAAATTACGGTAGCTAAATTAAGGTAGTTAAGCTCACCACCTTTCTCCCTTGGCTGGCCTGGTCCTTGATCAGGTCGGCTCCTTTCACCTGCTGGTATAGACCCGTTACAAAGTGGCTGCTTCCACATTGAATGATCATGTATCTAAATTAACGTTGGTTAAATTAGTGTTTTAATTGACTATTTTATGATCAGCTGAAGTGTGTTGAACTAGCTTGCTCTATCGTTCAAATAATAGTCTGTCATTTGTTAAAAGTTTTATAAAAGTAAATAACTTAACATAAGACTATATTAGTTGTCCCTGTTTGATTTTTGATCAGTTGATATGCTATAAATTGATCAGTATGGCTGTTTAAATCAGCCAATTTGAGCCACTACAATAATTAGAAAGGCCCTATGTCTTCATTAGCAGCGAAACCTCCTATGGATAACGCTGCTGCAAATCAGTCTCTGGTTTCAGCAGTTCTGCTTACTTTCGATCCAGATACCCAGTCAGTACTGGCAGAACTGGAGCCTTCTCCGACTGCTCATAAAATGGACCTACCCACGCTTCAGGCACTGTTGGAGGCTCAGGGCTATGGTGAGTTTTATACATCCAAATCAAGCATGCATGAGCTGATCACTCAAGCCAATCAGGGTAAAGATGGCAGTATGGTCATTGCTCATCGGCGCGATGCTGAGCTGGAGTGGGTAGTTAAGCCTGATAAAATGGCAGTTTATCTGACAGCGATGCCAGCTTATGGTGGTAAAACAATAACCCGCGAATGGCTGCTTGAAGAACTGCAGGCGCAGGGTGTTGATGAAACCTGTGTGGATCAGGTTGTACTGGATCAGGTGCTGGAGGCAGGTCAGGCGGAGCGACTCTGTGTGGCGCGTGGTATCGAGCCTGAGCCTGGGCTGGACAGTCAGTTTGAAGGCCTGGTTGAGGGTTGCAAGAACCTCCTTGAAGGCTACTCTGAAGAGGATCAGGTCGACTTCCATCAGGTGCAGGATTTTATTGTGGTTGAAAAGGGTGAGGCTCTGATGCAGCGCTTGCCTCCCACGCCAGGTGTGCCTGGGATGAACGTGCTGGGCGACAAATTACCGACTGAGCCTGGTTCGGAATTGGCGTTTAATCCCAATGCTGATGGCGCGATTATCGATCCGGATAATCCGGATCAGCTAATTGCAGCGGTAAAGGGCCATCCCATACTGATTGAAAATGGCGTCTTTGTTGATCCGACATTAAGGATCGATGCGATCAATCTTGAGAGTGGCAATATCGATTTTGATGGCTCAGTTGAAGTAAAAGGCGATGTTACCAGCGGCTTTTCTCTGAAGGCGACAGGCGATATTTTTATTCGTGGCATGGTTGAGAAAGCAACGGTTATTGCCGGTCGAAATCTGACCATTGTAGGCGGTGTTGCGGGTGAGGATCTGGGGCGTGATCAGAACAAAGAATTGATCCTGAAAGCGCGGATCAGAGCGGGTGGCAATATCAGAGCCAAATTTGCCAACCTGGCTTACCTTCGTGCCGGTGGCGATATCATTATTCGTGAGTTTGTTCTGCAAAGCCATCTGTCTGCTAATGGCGGTGTTTATCTGACACAACCCGGCAGTAAAGGCTGCATCATCGGTGGCCGAACCATCGCCCGCACCGAAATTGTTGTCAATTGCCTGGGAAGTGACGCGAATGTCCCGACAGTCGCCAGAGTCGGCAGGATCAACTGCAAACGCAGGCTGGAAGAGCAGCTGCAGACGGAACACAAAAATTGCCTGAAGAACTGCGAAAAGCTGGAAAAAGTGCTTAAGTCAGCTGAGAGTACAGAACAGAAATCCTCTATCAATGGTGATATGGTCCGTAAGATCAAAGCTACACTTCACTCCTATGTGCAGAAAGCCGAGCGTATCAAAACGATTCAGGCGCGATTGAGCGCACGTAAAAAGACAAGCAGTGATGCAGTTGTGACGGTCAAAGGGATGATCTATCCAAACGTCTGCATCGGGATTGATGGTGCAAGTTATAACAATCGCGCACGAAAAGGCGGCTGCTCCATGATACGGGAAGGCGGTGAGGTTATCTCACGCTGAGTCCTTCAGCGTGATGAGACCGCCAGAGCTGCACCTGCAGAGATAAATAATCCACCGAATACCCTGTTTTGAATACCCAGCATCTTCTCATCATGGAACCAGCGTCTGAAGCGGCTGGCCATCAGCGCTATCACTGACATGATAATCACATCCACGACCACCATGGTAACGCCCAGAATGCTGTATTGCAGTACCTGTGGTGCATTCGTGTTGATGAACTGGGGTGTCAGCGCAACGATAAAGATAATCGCTTTAGGGTTGGTCAGGTTAACCAGTAACCCTTGTCTGAACAGGTGTGCGCTGGATTCAAGATGAACCCGTTCAGCCTCTATGGCGTGAACCGGCGAAGTCCATTTCTGAAAACCCAGCCAGACCAGATAACCGGCACCTATGACTTTCAATGCAAGGAATGCGGTATCCGAAGCCGCCAGCAGTGCTCCCAGGCCAATTGCAACAATCGCCAGATGAATCAACAACGCAAGCTCAAGGCCGATCAGTGCGTGCACAACAGAACGGTAGTTGTAGCGAAGTCCTGTTGCCAGAACCAGCACGGCTCCTGGGCCGGGTGTGACGGCAATTATGATTGATGCCACAATAAAGGCCAGCCAGACACTCAAACTCATCGTTTATCCTCCGTGTGCTCAATTGCTTCCTGTGATGCCTTGAACTGCTCAATGGCAGTGATGGTGACCGGGTCGAGTAACCCAAGGCGTGGTCCTTCGTAGTAACCCAGTAGTTCCAGATGATATTGCAGTGTTCTCAGTTCCAATCGCTGACCGACCTGACCCAGGTTAGCCCGAACCTGGCCATTGTGATAACCAAGTTTATCCAGTGATTGAGTGATGCTGTCTATCAACTCCTGCTGTTCGGGAATCGTTTCCATCACTATAGGCTCCGGGCGCATATCATCGCAACTGCTCAGTAGCAGGCACAACAGCAAGAATATGATACGGACGGGTGAGGACATGAAGTCAGTGCGCTTAATCATTGATCCATTCTAACAGCCAATAAATCATTGAGCAGCCTAAATAACTGGCAACTGTTCCTGCGTTGCCAGCATGCTGCCCATCCTTGGGCATAAAAAACCGCCCATGAACAGGCGGTTTTTTGAGAGTTAACTGTCAGCTATCAGCTGCTGGTAGCAGGCTTGTCGACGCGCTGAATTTCACCGCTGTCGATCTTGGCCCAGTAAGCGTTCAGCTCACGTTTGACGACCGGCATCAGCAGATAAAGACCGATGATGTTGGGGATCGCCATGGCAAACAGCATGGAGTCAGAGAAGTCGATAACCGGACCAAGGCTCATGCTGGAACCGATAACGATAAACACGCAGAACACGAAGTTGTAGGCCATCTCCTTGTTGCGCCCTTCACCAACCAGGAAGGTCCAGCTTTTCAGTCCATAGTAAGACCAGGCAAACATGGTAGACAGTGCGAAGAGAACCACTGCAACAGCCAGCACAGTCGGGAACCATGGCAGAACAGTTGAATAAGCGGCTGAAGTCAGCTGTACACCGGTCAAATCGGTCATCAGCGCGCCGCTGATGATGATTACCAGAGCGGTCATGGTGCAGATCACGACGGTGTCGATGAACGGCTCAAGCAGCGCAACAAAGCCTTCAGTTACGGGCTCTTTAGTACGTACTGCTGAGTGTGCAATCGCCGCCGAACCGATGCCGGCTTCGTTGGAGAAAGCGGCACGTCTGAAACCCTGAATCAGTGCACCGAGGACACCACCGACAACACCCTCACCGGTGAAGGCACCACGGAAGATTTCAGCAAAGGCCCAGCCGACCATATCAATGTTGACGGCGATGATGATCAGACCAGCAAACAGGTACAGACCCGCCATCAGAGGAATCAGTTTTTCTGTAACACGGCCAATCGATTTGATACCACCGATGATTACACTACCCACCACGATGGCCATTATAAGACCGAAAAGCCAGCCTTTGTCTGCCAGGAAGCTGTTTTCACCACCGGTAACGTTGACCACCTGAGAAAACGCCTGGTTAGCCTGGAACATGTTGCCACCGCCAAGCGCTCCACCAATACAGCAGATCGCGAAAATAACAGCGAATACCTTGCCAAGGCCCGGCATATTACGCTCTTCTTTCAGACCGCGCGCCAGATAGTACATCGGGCCACCGGATACACGGCCATCAGGTAGCTCATTACGGTATTTGACGCCGAGTACACACTCAGTGAACTTGGATGCCATCCCCAACAGGCCAGCCAGAATCATCCAGAAAGTGGCACCGGCACCACCAATGGAAACGGCCACGGCAACGCCTGCAATGTTACCCAGACCAACAGTGCCAGACAGAGCAGTCGTCAGAGCCTGAAAGTGGGAGACTTCACCGGCATCATCCGGATTGGAGTAGCGACCACGTACCAGATCGATCGCATGCTTGAAGCCGCGAAACTGAATGCAGCCGAAAAAGATAGTGGCAACGATACCACACAGCACCAGCCAGCCCACGATCAGCGGGAACTGAACACCCGCTATGGGGACGGAGTAGAAAATGACAGCACCGATAGTGTTTGCGATGGGTTCAAAAATGCTGTTGATGGTTTCATCGAACCCGTTGGTCTGGGCGAAGCTGCTGGATGCAAACATCATCAGCAGCAGGGAAAAGATGAGTTTATTGAAATAATTAAGCATGATGGGTTATTCCATGTCTTGTTTTTGTTTATATAACGCGCTGCTCTGCCTGCTGCAGTGAATATGACAGAGTAAAGCGTGAAGACCTGGTTCAGGGAACGACTGTGACCGGGACGGGGGAGGTCTGTACCAGTGACAGCCCCAAACTGCCCACCATCAGACGAGTCAGTTTTGATGCGCCTTTGCGGCCAACAAAAATTTGTGCCGCCTTCTTACTCTTGGCGATTTCGCACATCAGTTCGCTGGGGTTGCCGTAGCGAACCTCGCTGGTCACATCAAGGCCCTGATCACGAAGTGCTTTGCAGGTGGGGGAGATGAACTTTTCTGCGCTGGCCACTTCTTTTATTTTGCGCGCGTGGCGCTCATGAAGCTCTTCCTGAGTGAGAAAGGAGTAGGGAGACCACTCCAGAATATGGACGAGATGAATAGTGCCGCCCTGAGACTTGGCACACTCAACCGCAAAGTCCATGGCTCGCTGGCATGACTCAGTACCATCGAAACCGACAATAAATGTTTTAACCATGATAATTTCCCCGATTTTTTTATATTTTCAGGCGATATCCGGGACTACTGATACCATCCTTTTTGTGCTTTTTGTGCACATCCGCGATGCAATCAACCAAACGGATGCATGCAAATTCCATAGCACTGCTATTATTCTATACCTTAGTCGTAGTTTCGTATTGTCGAATAGTTGAGGTGTTTATACAAATTCTCCGAAATTACGGCCTTTGGAATACCATTAAGATGGTTCGGATTCGGTATTCAGGCCTTGTTTACGCTAAAAGAGATACACTATGAGTAAATATTTATAACTTTTCGTATCACAATAATTGGTGTATTGTTGGCCTCATACTTTCACCTGCATAACTAACGGTAAGTTTCATGCCTTTTCAGGCTGGCCCCAGGCAAGAGGAATTCTGATGAGTACGCCACTGAATAAACTGTTTGAAAAACACTCTGATACGCTTCAGGGTGCGCTGAAAGCGATACGCACACGTGACTACTGGTCTCCCTATCCAGAGAACCCAAGCCCGCGTGCCTATGGCGAAACAGCCAATCAGGACGGAGAAGCGGCATTCAAGGCGTATCTGGGCAAGCCTTTCGAGCTGGATATGCCCGGTATCACCGGTCAGGCAGGTAGTGAAAAGTCTCCTTACGGTATCGATCTGAATGTTCAGTATCCTACAGCTGATCTGAATACACTGCTGCCAGCGATGGATGAGGCGCGCAAGGCCTGGCGCGAAGCCGGTGTTGATGGCCGTGCGGCCGTCTGCCTTGAGATTCTGGATCGTCTGAATAAGCGCAGCTTTGAGATCGCTTACGCAGTGATGCACACCTCCGGCCAGGGCTTCATGATG
Source organism: Nitrincola salilacus (assembly GCF_046271865.1). Taxonomy (NCBI): domain Bacteria; kingdom Pseudomonadati; phylum Pseudomonadota; class Gammaproteobacteria; order Oceanospirillales; family Oceanospirillaceae; genus Nitrincola; species Nitrincola salilacus. The sequence goes on along the minus strand of NZ_CP176580.1, from coordinate 2,459,881 downwards.
GCATTTCAGGCGGGTGGCCCGCACGCTCAGGATCGTGGGCTTGAGGCGGTTGCCTATGGTTATGAAGTGATGAGCGCAGTGCCTGGCAAGGCGACCTGGACTAAGCCTCAGGGTAAGCATGATCCGCTGGTGATGGAAAAAACTTTCACGACGATGGGTCGTGGTATCGCTTTGGTGGTCGGTTGCTCAACCTTCCCGACCTGGAACACTTACCCTGGGATGTTCGCATCACTTGTTACTGGCAACCCCGTCGTGATCAAGCCTCATGCCGGTGCGATTCTGCCGGCTGCCATCAGTGTGCGTATTGCGCAGGAAGTGCTGAAAGAGTGTGGGCTGCCACCGCATATCGTTTCAATGGTGGTGGATCAGGATCCGCAGGCTCCCTGCACCAAAGAGTTGGCTCAGCACCCGCTGGTCAAACTGATCGATTTTACCGGTAACACCGCTTTCGGTAACTGGCTGGAGCAGAACTGCCCTCAGGCACAGGTTTATACCGAGAAAGCGGGTGTTAACACCATCATCATCGACTCGACTGATGATTTCAAAGGGATGGTGCGCAACCTGGCCTTTACGCTGAGCCTCTATTCCGGTCAGATGTGCACGACCCCACAGGATATCTTTGTTCCGGCAGAGGGTATCGAGACTGAAGATGGTCATAAAACCTTTGATGAAGTTGCGCAGGCGCTCGCGAGCGGTGTCAGCAAGTTCCTGTCTGATCCAGAGCGTGCAGCAATGGTACTGGGTGCCGTACAGTCAACGCTGACTGAAGAGCGTATCAAGTCCAGCGCATCGCTTGGTCAGGTTGTGCTTGAGTCCAAAAAACTGGAGAACGCACAGTTCCCGGATGCTCGCGTTTACTCGCCACTGATCATGACCATCGATGCTGATAAAGCTGATGTCTACATGAATGAACTGTTTGGTCCGATCAGCTTTATCGTTAAATCCAACAGCCGTGAGCACAGTATTGAACTGGCTCATAAGGCAGTGAAAGAGCATGGTGCGATCACCATGGGCTGCTACAGCAAGGATGATGCGATGCTGGAACAGATCGAAGAAGCCGCGCTGGATGCAGGCGTAGCGCTGTCGATCAACCTGACTGGTGGTGTGTTTGTTAACCAGAGTGCAGCCTTCAGTGATTTCCACGCGACGGGTGCCAACCCAGCGGCCAATGCGTGCCTGAGTGACTATGCCTTTGTCTCCAATCGCTTCCGCGTTGTGCAGAGTCGCCGCCACCCAAAGTCGTAAGCACCAGCCTCAGTCGGCCCGAGACGGCTGCTGTCGCTGGTCAGAATAGGGATCTTAAGATGGGATTCGAAACGATCAAGGTAGAGCTGACGCAGGGGGTCGGTGTTATCACGCTGAACCGTCCTGCGGCGATGAATGCGTTGAATGTCACCCTGACGCGTGAGTTGGGTGAGGCGATAGATGCACTGGAAGCAGATGCCTCCATCGGCTGCATTATCCTCACCGGTGGCGAGCAGGTATTTGCCGCAGGTGCTGATATCAAGGAGATGAAGGGGCAGAGCTTTGCGGATCTGTATAGCCGTGACTTCCCTTATATCCAACGCGATTGCTGGCGTGCGATCGATGATGCGCGCAAACCGATCATTGCGGCGGTTGCCGGGTTTGCGCTTGGTGGTGGTTGTGAGTTGGCAATGGCGTGTGATTTTATCATCGCGGCAGATACGGCTAAATTCGGTCAACCCGAGATCAATATCGGCACCATGCCGGGTGCCGGTGGTACACAACGCCTGACCCGTGCAGTCGGCAAAGCGAAGGCGATGGATATGTGTCTGAGCGGGCGGATGATGGATGCAGCTGAAGCGGAGCGCAGTGGTCTGGTATCTCAGATCGTGGCGGCTGATGCACTGGTAGAGGCGGCTTTCAAAACTGCTCGTCGGATTGCGGCCAACTCACGTCCGGCAGTGATGATGATCAAGGAGTCTATACGCGTGGCAGGCAATACTCACCTCAATGAGGGGATGCGCTTCGAGCGCCATGCCTTCCAGTCCACCTTTGTGTTCGAGGACTGCAAAGAGGGGATGGATGCCTTTGCCGAAAAACGTAAACCGGTGTTCAAGCACCGCTGAAGGCAATAGGAGCGGTAATGCAGCTGCAAGGCAAACGTGTCTGGATCACCGGAGCCAGTTCCGGTATCGGTGAAGCGACCGCTCGACTGCTGGCTGAGGAGGGCGCCCTTGTGGTGCTCTCTGCACGTCGGCGGGACAAGCTCGAAGCACTGGCCACTGAACTGAGCGGGCAGGGAGCTGAAGTTCATATCGAGGTGGTGGATGTCTCCGACCGCGCAGCGATGGCGGCGGTCGGCGAGCGGCTGGCGGCGTTGGGCGGGATCGATATTCTGATCAACAATGCCGGCACCATGCCACTGAGCCCGATACTCTCGGGCCGTGTGGATGAGTGGGAGCAGATGATTGATGTCAACATCAAGGGTGTGCTCTACGCGATCCATGCCGTTTACCCGGGCATGGCCGAGCGCAAGGATGGGCATATCGTTAATATCAGCTCTGTGGCGGCCCGGCTTACCTATCAGAGCGCTGGCGTCTATTGCGGCACCAAGCATGCGGTCAGAGCGATCTCCGACACGCTGCGCAAGGAGGCGATCCGCTTTGGTGTGCGGGTGACAGATATTCAGCCCGGTTCGGTGGATACTGAACTGCCTGACAGTATTCGTCACGACAAGATCCGTTCAGCGGTTAAGGACAATATGTATGCCGAAGGCTCTCCGATATTGAAGCCAGAAGATATTGCCCGTGCCGTGCTCTATGTGGTTACTCAGCCTGCTCATGTTGATGTCAGTGAGCTGCTGATACGTCCCTTGATCCAGGAAAACTGATTCAAACTGATTCAGGAAACCGCTACTCCTCGGATGGCAGTTCGCAGGTGTTGAGCTTGTCGAGCTGCTTATCCAGCTTCTGCATGATATTGAACAGATCCCTGTACTCTTTTGCCGAAAGGCTGGCGACCAGCGTGCTTTCCCATTCCAGCGCACGGGGGATCAGCTCATCCAGCAAGGCATGCCCCTTGTCTGTCAGGCTCAGCATCACTTCTCGTTGATCATCCGCATTGCGTCGGCGGCTGATCAAACCCTCTGTGGCAAGCTGATTGACCGCGCGCGATACCTTCACCTTATCCATCTGACAGTAGCGGCCGATCTCTCGCGCTGTCATCTCGTTCTGAGAATTCAACCAGACGAGAATTCGCCACTGTGGAATGCCGATGCCGAACTCTTCCTGATAGATGTGCGACAGGGAGCAACTGATGCGCTGAGCGAGGTTGTTGATCCTGTAGGGCAGGAACTGCTCCAGCCTGAGTAAGACGCGATTGTGATCCAACTTAGTCTCCAGATGCGATTAGTCTGGCTGTGCGGCCAGTTGCCAGTACCAGATAGCAAAACCGATCAGGCCGCAGAGCGACATAATAACAGTTAAGGGTATGACAGTTGCGTTGTAGAAGTAACCGGCCAGTGCACCTGTTGTCGCTGCAGTTCCGATCTGAATCAGCCCGAAAACGGCAGATGCCGAACCTGCGTACTCCCGGAACAGACTGATGGAACCTGCCTGGCTATTGGCCAGCGTCAAGCCGCCTGAGGCAAACACCAGGAACATTGCAAACAGCACGCTGATCAGATTGATCCACCCAGTCATAATCGCCAACAACATCACCAGGCTGGCCAGCAGCAGCAAGCCTAATCCCAGTCCGATGGTTTTATTCAGCCCCAGCCGGGAGACCAGTCGTGCACTGGAAAACGCCCCTATCATATAGCCCATTACGTTAGCGGCAAAGGTGTAGCCGAACAGCTGTGGTGAAAGGCCGATCACCTCCGTAATGATATAGGATGAGGAGGAGATGTACGCGAACATGGCGCCGAAAGAGGTACTGGCGCAGATCACATAGGCGATGAATAGCCGATCCTTAATAAAGCGCGGAAAGTTGCGGAAAATATCCATGAATCGCCGTTTCTGTCCTTCGGGGTGATCCGGTCGAGTCTCCCATAAAAACAGCAGTACACCGATCAGAGTAATGACCGAGAAGGCAGCCAGTGCAACAAAGTGTGATCTCCAACTGAACCAGATCAGCAGCCAGCTACCGATAATGGGTGCCAGAGCCGGAATCAATGCCATGGCAGAGCTGAGGTAAGCCAGCACTTTTGCAGCATCCTCACGTGGGTAAACATCACTGACAATCGCACGACCCAGCACCGGGCCGACACTCGCACCAAGCCCCTGCAGAATACGGCCCACCCACAATGCTTCAACCGTTGGTGCCCAGATACAGATCAGGGAAGCCAGAAAGAACAGCACCAGCCCGAGTTTAAGCACTGGCATCCGCCCCCAACTGTCAGCCAACGACCCACTGATGATCTGGCCCAGGGCGTAGCCCAGCATGAACAGGCTGAGTGTCAGCTGTACATGGCCGTGGTTACTGTTCAGGTCTGTGATCATGGCGGGCAGGCCCGACAGATACAGATCGGTGGAGATGGCGCTGAATGCAACCAGCCCGACCAGGACAATGCCCTGTATCAGGCCCGGTGATCGTTTGGATGATGATGCAGATTGGCTCATGGGGCTGTCCTTATCCGAAAACAAAACCACTAGCAGCCGACCTCATGAGTCAGCTACTGTGGTGGTATATTGGTTTGTTGCAGTAGTTAAGAATTAAGAGTTAAGAGTTAAGTGGTGTACAGCAACTGGGGGAGGTAGAGTGCCAGCGCAGGGATAAAGAGTACCATCAATAGCCGCACAATATCAGCCACCCAGAAAGGGGTAATACCTCTGAATATGGTGGATGTCTTTACATCCGGCACCAGACCTTTCAAAACAAACACGTTCATCCCCACCGGTGGTGTAATCAGACTGATCTCAATCACAATCACCACAATGATACCGAACCAGACCAGATCAAAACCGAGGCCAGCGACAACCGGGAAGAAGAGCGGCACTGTCAACAGCATCATCGACATGCTCTCCAGCATGCAGCCCAGCAGAATATAAATGGCAAGGATCACCAGCATTACCATCATCGGGGTCAGGTTCCAGCTGTTGAGCATCGCCAGCAGCTCCTGAGGAAGGCCTGCGCGGTTGATGAAGTTGGAGAAGATCAACGCCGCGATGATCACAGCGAACAGCATCGCAGTGGTGCGTGCGGTATCCACCAGCACTTCATACAGCACACCCCAGGTAAGCGCACGACGCATGAAAGCCAGAATAAAAGCACCAAATGCACCGATGCCAGCCGCTTCAGTGGGTGTGAACATGCCGATATAGATGCCACCAATGACAAGGATGAACAGCAGCAGGGTGGTGCCGACGCCCGCCAGTGCTGAAAAACGCTCTGGCCAGTCAGCTTTTTCGGCATCCTGGCAAGCATCTGCATTGCGACCGACGACAAACTTGACTGCTACCAGATAGAGCAGAATACCGAGTATCCCGGGGATAAGGCCTGCAGCGAAAAGCTCACGGATACTCTGTTCGGTCAAAATACCGTAGATAACAAGCATGACACTCGGCGGAATCAGAATGCCGAGCGTGCCGCCGGCCGCAATGGAAGCGGTCGCCAGTGCATCGGAGTAACCGTATTTGCGCATCTGAGGCATCGCCACTTTGGTCATGGTGGCCGCTGTGGCCAGGCTTGATCCACTGATGGAGCTGAAGCCCCCACAGGCCAGAATGGTCGCCATCGCCTGACCTCCACGGAAGTGACCGATAAAGGCGTTGGACGCACGATAAATAGCATCCGAGAGGCCCGCCTTGGTCACCAGATTACCCATCAGGATAAACAGGGGGATGACAGACAGGCCATATTCCTGGCCAGTATCTACAATACGACGGGCCGACATCGCTGCCGCCGCATTCCAGTTACCGCCGAGGACATAATAGAAACCGATAAAGCCTATGGCGCCCATCGCAAAGGCGAGGGGTACACGTAGCAGAATCAATGCAAAGAGGATGGCAAAGCCGATAAGTGATTCAAACACAGTAAAGCTACCTCAAAACCGATGAAACCAGATTACTGGCCGTTGGGCTGATTATTGTTTTTGTCGGGATGAGACGCGCTGCCCAGATACTGATCCGACATTTTTTCGGGATCATGGTGGGCCCAGGTCTTGTAGCCGAAAATTTCAGGTATATAGAACAGTGCGCGAATAAACGTGAAAACAGCGGCCATCCATGCCATCAAAGACATTAAATAGATCAGATAACCCACTGGTATTCTTAGAAATTCAGTAACATCACCATAAGACATCGAACGGCCGGCAAAGGCCCAGATACGATCAGCCATGACATAGAGTGCAAAGGTGCAGATACCGTTGATGAATATCTGGCGCCAGGGCACAACCCAGGCTGGCACCCACTGGTCGAGCAAGTCTACGGCGATATGTTCCTCTTTCCAGCACACAACCGGAAATGAGCAGAAGATCACAACAGCCAGCATCAACTGAATGAGCTCGATAGCACCCAGCAGAGGGGCGTTGAAAAAGAAGCGACCAATGACGTCAAAGGTGGTCACAAGCATCATACCGAGCAGGGCAATGCCAGCCAGGCCTTCCAGTCCTGTTCTGATAACGCGTTCGGTGTTATGTGTAAGATTGGCCAGCATGAATAACCTCGGATGAATCGGGGTGACGTTCGGCAGAGGGCAGCAGGCACTCTACACTGTGCAGATATAGTTTCAGTGTAGAGTGCTTTTAGATAAACAGCCGGGCTGTTGGATTACTGCTTCAGTTCCGCAAGTTGAGCCTTGAAGAAGTCGAGTGCGGCTTGGGAGTCCACACCGTCCTTGGCAGCATTTTCAACCCATGTGGCTTCCAGATCTGCTGTCAACTCACGCGCAGCAGCCACCACTTCAGGTGAAGCGTCAGTGAAGGTATTACCCTGCTCTTTGGCGAAGGCAACACCGCTCTCGTCAGAGATATCCATCATCTCACCGAACAGACGAGACAAACGCTCACCGGAGACACCCATGATTGCATCACGGTCAGCAGCGGACAGCGAGTCCCAGGTGTCTGGATTGATGACGATGGCAAAGCTACCGCGATACAGGCCACCTGGCAGGCTTAGTGTGTAAGGTGCGACTTCGGCCACACGGAATGAGCGCAGACCTTCGAGGGTCAGGAAGGCACCATCGATAACACCCTGTGATGCCGCTTCATAAGTCTGAGTAGGGGGCAGGTTGACGCCAGAGATCTCCAGACGACGGGCAATTTCAGACATCACCCCACCGCCGACACGCATGCGCTTGCCTTTGAGCTCGTCCAGCGATTCGATCTTTTCACGGCTGAATATCTGCCCTGGTCCATGCACACCAACAGCCAGTACTTCCACATCGCGGTGCTCGCGAGCCTTAGCCAAGTATTGTTCATGGGTGCGCCAGTAAGCGGCTGACATCACTTCGGAGGAAACATCTTCAAAGAAGGGCAGCTCAGGCAACTCGGTAGTCAGGAAGCGGCCGGGGAAGTGACCGTGGAACATCCAGGTGACATCACCAATACCATCTGCGACGATATCCATCTGCGAGTGTGATGGGCCCAGATCATAAACAACATTAAGTTTGACACGGCCTTCGGTGGCTTCTTCAATCCACTCACCCCAGGTAGGCCATACCATGGAGTTGATGCCGTGGTTGGGAGAGGCCCAGGTGCTGACGGTCAGCGTGGTTTGTGCCATGGCAGGGGTAAACGCAGTAACGGCCATAAAGCCAGTCGCCAGCATGAGGGTCTTGATAGTTTTCATTCGTTTGTCCTTTCGAGAGTTGAAGCGTTGTATTTATAGTTTCACTCGAAACTTACTCAGTCGTCGCTGAATAATAGGTCACTACCCGGTGGCGGTTTTGATAGGTGCATCAATGGCGGCATCAATGGCGGCACCTTTGGGTATTGAACGTTAAGCAATATCTGATATATTGCCGCCCGCTGTCAAGGCTGTACTCTTAGGTCATTAGTTACATATGAAACCAAATTGGATTTATATCAGCCTGCATGAGGCGGCTTGGTTCGGGTTTTAGCTACCTGATTGAATGGCAAGTGGGCCAGGCGTTTAACAGAGGATTTCCGAAATTAAATCCTTGATCTGAATCAATAAAGAATTTATATGTTCAGACCTGATATCTGTATTCAGGCAACTCATCGAGAAGTGGAAGTCACTGTATTGAGATGATTTTCTGCTAAGCTCTGTTGTGATACTTTCCGATTGCGAAATAATGTTATTCGATTTGTGAAGTGGTGACATTGCTCGCTGCTCTGACTCATTCAAGGAGATAGGATTTGGATCTGTTATCTGCCATGGCGATTTTTGTCAGAGTGGTTGATCTTAAAAGCTTTTCACTGGCTGCAAATGAGCTGGGTATTTCCAGTTCATCTGTCAGCAAGCAGGTGTCGCAGTTGGAGAAGCACATAGGCGCTCGCTTGCTTCAGCGCACTACACGACGCTTGAGTGTGACAGAGGCAGGCGCGGCCTATTACGAGAAGTGCATCAGCATTATGGCTGAGGTGAAGGAGGCTGAAAATCTGGTATCGCAGCTCCAGGGGCAACCCAGAGGGATACTGCGGATCAATTGTAATATGACGTTCGGACAGTTTCAGCTGGCCAGAGCGATCCCTTCATTCATGGAGAAATACCCTGAGGTCAGTTTTGAGGTCACGCTGGATGACCGCATGCCGGATATTGTCAGAGACGGCTTTGATCTGGCGATACGCATCACCGATCCACAGCTGCCAGACTCCAGTCTGATTGCACGTGAGATCGCAACGATTCCGATGTATACCTGTACAACGCCTCAGTATATCAAGCAGCATGGACGCCCACGCACACCAGAGGCCCTCAGAGAGCATAACTGCCTGATCTTCGTACATGCCAGCAACGCAAACCTCTGGTCACTTCGGAAAGGGGAGAAGAAGCATAGTATTCAGGTCAGTGGAGACCTGCGCGCTAATAACAGTCTGGTCGTACGCGAGGCAGTGCTGGCGCATCGCGGCATTGCCAATCTGGCATCCTTCGTGATCAAGCCCTATGTGATGAGTGGTGAAATGGAGCTGCTTTTCCCCGATTATGAGCCGGAGCGGCTCAGTATTTTTGCGGTATACCCCGATCGCAAATATATCTCACCCAAGGTCAGTGCCTTTATTGAGTATTTTCAGAAATGGCTTGAGGATAATCTCGAATTGCAGATCGATGTCTGATCAAAGCGCTTCAAGCCTTCAGCGCCTGGAAGGCCTCGCGTGTCAGGTTGCGGCTTTGCGCTTCAGCGATGATCAGGTTGTCCTCTACACGAACTCCGCCAAAAGGTTTCAGACGCTCAATCAGGTCCAGATTACAGCCATGTTGTGGAATTTCACGCACCATCCGATCCAGCAGCATGGGTATAAAGTACAGTCCCGGTTCAATGGTGATCGCCATCTTACTTTCCAGACGACGTGTCAGGCGCAAGAATGGCGCATCATCACCCGGTTTGAGCAGTGTGCCCAGTTCATCAATCTGATGTCCGGCGACATCATGTACCTGCAGACCTATCAGATGGCCCAAACCGTGCGGTGAAAATACCTGCGGGATACGCTTCTCCATCTGCTCATCCACCGACAGCGAACAGATCCCCATCTGGTGCAGGACACCGGCGATTTCTCGCAAGCCGGTCTGATGCAGGTTCTGATAGTCTGTGCCGGCCACAGCCGCTTTACAGATGCTCTGCTCAAGCGCTTCCATTTGGCTCAGCAGCTCTGCAAACAGGGCTCCGTCAGAAGCATGATGGTTGCAGTAGGTGCGCGTGATATCACTGCAATAGCCAAGATGGTTCGCGCCGGCATCTATTAGCATAGAATAATATACATCAGGTCTTTGCCATAGCTTATGCTCATAGTGCAGAATAGCAGCTGCATGATTCAGGCAGACGATGCCGGGGTAGGGTTCGTCTTTGCTCAGTTGCTCACTGGCAGCCAGAAAATCGAGATAGATCTCTGCCTCGCTTTTCCCTGCATGAAAACCGGCTTCGGCGGCAAGGTGACCTTTTACACCCTTGATGCTGGCCAGCTCCATACAGGCGATCTCGTAGTCACTCTTGATTGCGCGCTGATAATAGAGCGGATGCAGCAAGTATTCCGGGTTGATCTCTGGCTTGGTTGCCAGGCTTTTCAGCTGTTGGTTAAGCGGGCCCAGCCAGGTGATGCGACCTTGCAGAGCAGGCATCCAGTCTTTCAGTGCAGAGGCGGTTTCAATCTGCCACAGGGATTGCCAGTCGCCATCTGGAATCTGAGCGGTGGTGTGCCAGAAATCAGGTTTGTCTGGCCAGATCAGCCTTGGTTTTCCTTCTCGGCTGAGCAGAATAAACAGGTCCGGCCGGGCGACAAAGGGTAGCCACTGTTGGGCACCGGCGTAGGCCTTGAACGGATGAGTATGGTCATCATGGAAGTAATAGGACTGGCTACCACTGCTGATGATCAGGTGATCAACATCGGTGCTGCTCATCAGTGTTTGATACTGTTTGCACAGGCCCAGCAGGTGTTGCGGGTAGAGTTCTGTTGTCATAAATGAGCCGTCTCTGAATATCCTGTTACAAATCGGGTCGTATTAACCTGCAACTTGCATATAATGTTCAATAGTGAAAGTGTACTCAGACTAAAATTTTTAGTACAGATAAGATTTTTAAAAAATGCCGTTTTTATCGAATAAAAAGAGAGTAGCCCAATGAGTCACCCACAAGAGCAGGACGCCATCACGTTGACATCTGCAGCACCACTTGGCCAGCTCGCGCGCAGTCGTCGCAAAGCGCTTGGATTAACTCTGCAGCAAGTGGGCGAGCGGGCCCATCTTTCGATCGGTTTTATTTCACAGATGGAGCGCAATCTGGTGTCGCCATCATTGGCTTCACTTGTGAACCTGGCAAAGGCGCTGGATGTCAGCGTCGACTACTTCGTCAAAATGCCTGAAGGAGTGGGGCATGTCTCACGCAAGGCTGAGCGCAAGTCGATGCAGTTCAGCAATAATGGCCTGACCTACTCATTGTTGTCGACCGAGTTCAATGGCCAGACCATGAGCGCCATTGAGATCGATATGGATCCGGGATACCTGTCTGAGCTGGTCAGTCACGAGGGTGAGGAAACCATGCTGGTACTGGAAGGGGAGTTGTTTCTCAAACTGGACGGGCAGGATCATGTTCTGCAGCAGGGGGACAGCGCTCATTTTCAGGCAACCATGCCACACCAGTGGGGCAATGCCTCGCAGGATAAGGTCACCCGTGTCTACTGGGTGGGTAATCTTGAAGTTAACTTCAAACCTCATCAGGCTGAGTAATCAGGTGATGACGGTGAGAGTTTGAGAATGTCTGGCCCGGTCTGGATCAGCCACCGCGGCTACAGTCAGCTCTTTACCGAAAATACCAGCAACGCTTTTGATGCCGCGGTGGATCTCGGCTTCACTCATTTTGAAACCGATCTTCGCACTACCTGCGATGGCCATCTGGTACTGTGTCATGATCCGGATCTTGAGCGCATCGCGGGTTTTTCCCGTTCAGTTGAGGGCGCCACACGCTCCGAACTGGCATCTCTTCAGTTGAAAACAGCTGCATCGACAAAATGTGCTCTGCTTTTTTTTGATGAGATGGTTGAGCGCTATGCTGAATATCGCTGGACACTGGATATCAAACCTGAGAGTGGCATGCAGACACTGAGCTACTTGCTGCACCTCTGGACACGGCCCGGTTATAAAGAGTTTCTGACTGATCAGGTGCGTTTTCTGTTCTGGCGGAAAGAGCAGGAGCAATATCTGCTAGGGCATCACCCGGATGCTATCTGCATGGTCAGAGAGGGTGGTTGTCGTAGGGCCGGTGTTATGTCTCTGATGCGGCTGCCGTCTCTTGCGGGTATCTTACCTGGCAAGGTGTATTCGTTGCCATCTCGCTTTATGGGTATTGAAGTGATGCGCCCCGAAATGGTGTCACGCTATCACGCTTATGGTGCCAAAGTGCTGGCGTTTTTGCCGGAGACAGATGAGGATGCAAAGCAGGCGATAGAGTCAGGAGTGGATGAGATACTGACCAATCATCGGATACTGTTGTAACTGCTGTAACTGAATATGCTGTAACTGGATATGTTGTAACTGATGCAGCTGTTCGGAAAAACTAAGCGAAGAGCGGCAGGTACCGTTGAGCGGAGCCCAGGGGTACCTGCCGATTCAGCTTCAGCTGGTTTTCAGTACATTGATGACCGCTTTGCAGACGTAGTCCAGATTCTGACTGGACAGTCCCGCCACGTTTACGCGGCTGGAATCGACCATATAGATGCTGTACTCATCGCGCAGTCGATGTACCTGTTGCGCAGAGATACCCAGGAAGGAGAACATCCCTTTCTGGCGTTCGATAAAGCTGAAATCCTGCTCAACGCCTTGCTGACTCAGTGTCTGGTTGAACTGCACGCGCAGATCACCGATCCGCCTGCGCATCTGGCCCAGCTCCTGCTGCCACAGATTGCGCAGATCACCATTGCTCAGAATCACTTCAACTATTGCAGCACCATGGTTCGGTGGCATGGAGTAGTGGGAGCGGATAGTACCGAACAGCTGGCTTGCGGTATTCAGTGACTGCTCAGCATTGGCAGACAAAATCAACAGCACGCCAGTACGCTCGCGGTACAGGCCAAAGTTCTTCGAGCAGGACGCTGCGATGATCAGCTCAGGAACTTGCTCAGCCAGATAGCGCACACCGGCAGCATCTTCGTCCAGTCCATCACCGAGTCCCTGATAAGCCATATCGACGAAGGGCAGCAGGCCCTTGCGCTGAACCAGTTCGGTGACAGCCTTCCACTGCTCCAGGTTCAGGTCGGCACCGCTCGGGTTATGGCAGCAACCGTGCAACAGCACGACATCGCCAGTTTTCGCTGCGTCCAGCGCGCTCATCATCTTGTCGAACTGAATACCGCCACTGGCATGGTCATAGTAGGCATAGGTCTGGATCTTCAGGCCAGCGCCGCCGAGCAGTGGAATATGGTTGGCCCAGGTCGGATCACTGACCCAGACGGTGGTATCAGGAGAGCAGCTTTTCAGAAATTCGGCTGCCATACGCAGTGCGCCACAGCCACCAGGAGTCTGAGCAACAGCCAGGCGGTTGCTGAGCTGCTGATAGAGCGACTGGCCCAGAATCAGTTGGCTGATCAATTGATTGTACTGAGGAGCACCAGCCGGACCGATGTAGGTCTTGGTCAGCTCCTGTTCGATCAGAATGCGCTGGGCGCGATCAACGGCCTGCATGATCGGGGTGTTGCCCAGTTCATCCTTGTAGACCCCCACGCCAAGGTCGACCTTGTGTGGATTCGGGTCCTGGCGATACAGTGCCATCAACTGCAGTATCGCGTCGTGGGGCTGGGCTTGAATGACTTCAAACATTATTATTCTCCTCAGGCTGCGCTGGCGGTAGCGACAGCAACTCCATTTTTATACTCTGCGAGCAGGATCTGGTGCTTTTCAGCCGCTTTTTCAGCCGCTTGCTCACGCACCGGGCCAAAGCCACGGATCTCGGCGGGCAGATTAGCCAGTTCTACAGCCGTTGCATAGTTCTCTTTGTCCAATGTGGCGACAAACATCTCCAGCAGTGCTTCATACTCGGCCAGCAACTGCCGATCCAGCTTGCGATCGGCACTGAAACGGAACGGGTCGAGCTTACCGTTTCTGAGATGGCGCAGACCTGCCAGCACCTTGAGTGCCTTCAGCATCCAGGGACCAAAACGACGTTTGGCCGGGCGCCCCTTGCCATCGAGTGCCTTGGACAGCAGTGGTGGAGCCATATGGAAATTGATCGTGTAGTCACCACTGAAGGTGCTTTCAATCTCCTTCAGGAAGTCTGTTTCAGTGAACAGACGCGCCACTTCATACTCATCTTTATAAGACATCAAACGGAAGAGTTGTTTCGCAACGGCTTCGCTCAGTTTACCAGATCCCTTGATATTAGAAGCTACCTTACCTGATTGGCTGATTAGATTCGCCTCGGCTTTCTGGAGCTTTGCCATCAGTTCACGATAGCGGGCTGCCCAGGCGCCGTTCTGGTAACGTGTCAGATAGTGTGCATTTTTCTCTATCTGCTGTTCAAGGCTCAGCGGGGCAGAGACCTCTTCAGCAATGAAACGTGTCTTGATGTACTCGGCATCCGCTGCAGCGAGTCGACCCCAGGCAAATGCCTGTTTGTTCTTCTCAACCGCCACACCATTGAGTTCGATGGCGCGCTGCAGTGCTGCCAGCGAAACAGGTACCAGACCACGCTGCCAGGCGAAGCCCAGCATCATCATGTTGGAGAAAACAGTATCCCCCAGCAGACGCTCTGCCATAGTGTTGGCATCCATGCTGTCGAAGCCGGACTCGCCAGCGATATCGGCCAGCATGCCGACGCGCTTGCGGCTATCCATGTTGGCATCGCGGAACAACACATAGTCGGCGGTCGGCAGCTCGGCCTGATTGATAACGATGCGGGTATGGTTCTTGTTCAGAACATTCAGCGCCTTCTGTGAGGTCGCTACAACCATATCACAAGCGATCATCGCATCGGCCTGACCCTCTTCGATGCGTACCTGATGCAGCTTTTCAGGGCTGTCGGCCAGTCGAATATAGCTGAGTACTGCGCCACCTTTCTGCGCAAAACCCATAAAGTCGAGTACCGATGCACCTTTGGACTCAAGGTGCGCGGCCATGGTGATCAGCGCACCGATGGTAACAATACCGGTACCGCCGACACCGACGACCATCATGTCATAGGTGCCCTGCAATTCTGGGTGCAGCGGTGTGGGCAGATCATTCACCTTTTTCCAGAAGCTGTCGCCAACGCTCTCCGCCTGAGGCTTGCGCAGTTCACCACCTTCGATAGTGACAAAACTGGGGCAGAAGCCCTTTACGCAGGAGAAGTCCTTGTTACAGGAGGACTGATCGATCTTGCGCTTACGACCCAGTTCAGTCTCACGCGGCACAATCGACAGACAGTTGGACTGTACGGAGCAATCACCACAGCCTTCGCACACATGATGATTGATAAAGGCGCGCTTGGCAGGATCAGGGAACTGGCCACGCTTGCGACGGCGGCGCTTCTCGGCAGCACAGGTCTGGTCGTAGATCAGTACGGTACAGCCTTTGATCTCACGCAGCTCACGCTGAATCCCATCCAGCTCATCACGGTCGTGGAAGGTGACACCCTTCGGGAACTGACCTTCATGACCTTTATACTTCTCCGGCTCATCGCTGAGCACGACAATGCGTTTAACACCTTCGGCGGCGGCGTGGTTAGCGATCATCGGTACCGTGATCTGACCGTCCACCGGTTGGCCGCCGGTCATGGCAACGGCATCGTTGAACAGGATCTTGTAGGTAATATTGACGCCCGCTGCAACCGCCTGACGGATCGCCATCGAACCTGAATGGAACCAGGTGCCTTCACCCAGATTCTGGAAGATATGGCCATTGCCGGTAAAGCGGCTCTTGCCAACCCAGTTGACACCTTCGCCACCCATCTGAATCAGAGATTCGGTTTCGCGCCCCATCCAGGATGCCATAAAGTGACAACCGATACCGGCCAGCGCCTTGCTGCCCTCCGGCACTTTGGTTGAGCTGTTATGCGGGCAGCCGGAGCAGAAGTAGGGCATGCGACGCACACCACCGGGATCTTTGGTGCCGCAACTGCTGGCTTGCAGCGTTGCCAGTGGCTCATCGAAACTGATATTGAAGAAACGGCTCAGGCGCGCAGCGACAAACCCTGCCAGAATCCGGGGGCTGAGTTCGCCGACGTAAGGGATCAGAGGTTCGCCCACTTCATTCTGTTTGCCGACGATCAATACTTCGCCGGGATGATCGGGTTCAGACATCGCTTCCTTGATCTGGCTCTCGATGATGCCGCGCTTCTCTTCGATCACCAACACTTCCTGCTTGTCGTGAACAAAGCTCAGCATGCCCTGTTTTTCGATTGGCCAGACCATGCCGACCTTATAGATATCGATGCCCAGCTCACGCGCACGGGCTTCATCAATACCCAGCATCTCCAGCGCTTCCATCAGATCAAGATGGCCCTTGCCGGTAGAGACTATGCCATAGCGTGCCTGGGGATTGTTGAACAGGCATTTGTCGATCGGATTAGCACGGGCAAACGCCTGAACGGCGGCCAGCTTGTGTTCGATACGGGTTTCCAGCTGTGGTCCCGGCAGATCTGGCCAACGATAGTGCAGACCAGTGGCGGGTGCTGTGAAATCGGTTGGCATAACGAATGTGGGCAGAGGCTTGAGATCAACAGAAGCCGCACTTTCGACCGTTTCGGAGATCGCCTTGAAACCAACCCAGCAACCGGAGTAGCGCGACAGCGCATAGCCCCACAGGCCGAAATCGATATATTCCGCAAGGTTGGCAGGGTTGATGGTCGGCATAAACCAGGACATAAAGGCCACATCCGACTGATGGGGCATGGAGGAGGAAACACAACCGTGGTCGTCACCTGCTACAACCAATACACCGCCATGAGGGGAGCTGCCATAAGTGGTACCGTGCTTGAGCGCATCGCCAGCGCGATCGACACCAGGGCCCTTGCCATACCAGAGGCCAAAGACACCTTCGACCTGTTTATCCGGGTCGGTCTCAACCTGCTGGCTGCCGAGCACCATGGTGGCAGCAAGATCTTCATTGATGGCGGGAACAAACTCTATCTTGTGATCATCAAGCAGCGTGCGGCACTGCCACAGTGCCTGATCGTAACCACCGAGCGGTGAGCCGCGATAGCCGCTGATCAAACCGGCAGTATTAAGGCCGTTCTGTTTATCCAGTGCAGCCTGCATCAGGGGGATGCGGACCAGCGCCTGAGTGCCGGTCAGGAAGACTCTGCCTTCCATGCGGGTGTAACGATCTTCCAACTGATAGTCATCGAGCTTGGAGATATGGCTATTCATTGACGTTGCCTGCTGGGTCTGATTTCTTGTTATGTCACCCATAACGGCGTAAAAACAGGATTCCGCCACAGGTGCAGTTGTTACAACCATTGTAGGAAAAATCAGGAGAAAGGTGCTTGCGAAAAGGGCGGGTAAAAAGTCAGGATATGAAATTTTATTTCTAAATAGTACCTATAAAGTAAATATTCTTTCTTAAATCGCTTATTTCATTCTAATATAAACAACTGATGTTGATATGAAGGTATCAAATGACAGAAATAGAGAGGGGTCAGTCGCTCGGTTGTATCTCCGGCGACTGATCATCAGAAGCTGGCTGTTCAGGCTTTACGATTTTTCAGATAACAGATCGGGTGCAATACCAGCCAGGCGTAGATACCCAGTCCAATCGAAACGCCGATCAGGTTCATCCAGTCAACCCAGGTATTGACATACGCGATGCTGGACAGGGTGTGA
The DNA here is from genome assembly GCF_046271865.1 of Nitrincola salilacus. NCBI lineage: Bacteria > Pseudomonadati > Pseudomonadota > Gammaproteobacteria > Oceanospirillales > Oceanospirillaceae > Nitrincola > Nitrincola salilacus. Next base: position 2,442,519 of record NZ_CP176580.1, on the reverse strand, counting down.
ATCGGTACCAGAAACAGTGCTGCAATCGCCACGATCGGTGGCAGCAGTTTTGAACCAATACCGCCTGGTTTTGTAAAGCCATAGCCCTTTGTGCGTGCGATCACCTGTGGGATCAGAAAAATCACGATCATCAGTGCAATCAGCCATAGCCAGGGCAGGGCGGAGTACCAGAGAACAGTCAGAATGCCAGTCAGTGTCATGGTGATACTCCTTATATTTTGCCTTCAAGCATGGCGTAGTAAGCGGGGCGCAACATGCGCTCTTTCATGACCCATACGGTCCAGGATTCCTCTTTCGGATCGATGAAGGAGAAGGAGGGCAGCAGCTTGCTGTCCCAGCCAAACTCCACCAACATCGCCTTGCCGATACTGGTGATCAGTGGGCAGGAGGTGTATCCGTTGTGTCGGGCAGGCAGTGGGCGATCCTGCAGATAGGCCAGGAAGTTCTGTTCCAATACATTTGCCTGCATCTTCACGCTGGCAGCGGTCTTGTTGCTGGGCATTCCCATCACATCACCGATACCCCAGACATTGGGATAGTTGGGGTTCTGCAGGGTTTCTCTGTCCACCTCCATCCAGTCGACAAAGGGTCCTTCGCTGAAGCGCAGGGGGCTGTTTAGGATTGATTCCGGAGCGGTCATGGGTGGGACTACATGAATAAAGTCGTAATCGCGTGTTTCCTCCCAGCTGTCATGATGGTCACCCCCAACAGTATAATGGCCGGATGTTGCCGTTCCTGTGCGCTCGCCCTTGACCTTATAAGTGGCTTTTTTTGCATCAGCATCAATCCCTGTGAGCGTCCAGAAATCGTTGCGTATCACCCCCTGTTCAGTAAATCGTTGCTTTACAAAGTCGTTATAGAAGGGCACGCCAAACAAGCCACCTGAAGGCGTCATGAACTCGACATTGAATTGATCACGTTTACCACTATTCTCAAGGCGGGACAGGGTGGTGAAAGTCATTTTAAGGGGCGCACCAGCACACTTGAGGGCAGACGGTGGCAGATTGAACAGACCAGTACCTCGTCCACTTGCTATCCAGCGATCGATCTCGACACTGGTTGCTTCAGCCTCATTAATCCCGGCATAGACACTGCCGATCCCCTTGCCCTGGCCAATCAGGCGTGTATCCATCCCTTCAATCCGTTCATAGCGCAGCTGTAATCCGCAAGCCACTATCAGATAGTCATACTTTAATGTTTCACCATTACTGACTGTGACTTGATTGTTATCCGGATCATACTCGGTCACCATGCCACGTACCCAGTTGACGCTGGGTGGTAGCCATTCGGCGGTTTTCGACAGTGTCTTCTTTTTGTTCCATACCGCTGAGGCAACCAGTGTCCAACCGGGCTGATAGTGATGATCCTCACGGCTGTCTATGATGGTGATACGCGCGCCGGGGAGGCTCCGGGTAAAGCGGTTGGCCATTGCGATACCACCTGCACCAGCACCGCTGATAACAATATGCGCATTAGTCTGCTGAGCCAGCGCGTCAGGAATCAAACCTAGTGCCGGCCCTGCAACGGCAGATGCCAGACCTAACTTGAGCAGGTCTCGGCGACTTTTACTATCTGGATGTGGGGTCTTTCTGGTCATTGCACTTTACTCCGGGCGCCACTGAGTGATTAATTGGTGATCACTCTATTTTTATATATATTAACATGGCTTAAATTATATATAACTAATACCAAGGTCAATATTCCATTCTGTTTTACTTGCGCTGGATCAATACTTGAGTGGAAGGTTTGAATAGGTCATTGTGTAGGGATAACATTTGAACAAATAAACAGACGGATGCCGCTGTCCGGCAGAGCAGGTAAGTTCAACCGTGATTCAATTAGATACCTACGACAAACGCATCCTCAAGCTGCTTCAGACTGATGGACGCATCAGCAATCAGGAGTTGGCCGACAGTATCGGGTTGTCTCCCGCAGCTTGTTGGCGTCGGGTTAAGGCGCTGGAGGAAGCAGGCGTTATTCGTGGTTTTGTTGCGCTGGTGGAGTCACGCCAGGTAGGTCAGCCCCTGTGCGTGATGGCGATGGTGACTCTGTTACGACACAGTGCCGACAGCACCGTTGAGTTTGAGGAGCGGGTGAAGCAGTATCCGGAGGTTTTACAATGCTATGCCGTGACCGGAACGGCAGATTTCATGTTGCGTGTGGTTATCCCGGATATGGAATCTTATGACCGCTTTCTGAATGAAAAAATCTTCACCATTTCCGGCATCTCACAGGTGCACAGTAATTTTGCACTGCGCGAAATCAAGAACGAAACAGCCATTCCTGTCTGACAGATCCCTGTCTTACGTATGCTGCCAGACACACCTCAGTCCAACTATCACAATCTGCCTGTGTTCAGTGGATAGATAGCAGTCTGAGATCTACTCTTTCCTGTAAAGAAATAATCTTCTTCACCCTGTCGGGATTATCCCCGGATCAAAATTGGGTAAGGTAGGTCAGATATAGTGAACCTACAAAAACAAGAAAGAAGAGAGCGACGATGCTGAACACCTATACCTTCCCCGAATATGACTATATTCGTTCCAAGGACCAGGATGCGGCTGAACCTGTACGCCATCCGGTAATCGTGGCCGGTGCCGGTCCGATCGGCATGGCAATGGCGTTGGATCTGGCGCTGCAGAATATCCCCGTTGTCGTGCTGGATGATAACAACACTGTCAGTGTCGGCTCGCGTGCTGTCTGCTACGCGAAACGTTTTCTTGAGATTATGGATCGCCTGGGTATTGGTCAGCGTCTGGTTGATAAGGGTGTGACCTGGAATATCGGTAAGGTTTTCTTTGATCGTGATCTGGTTTACACCTTTAATATGCTGCCGGAAGAGCATCATCGCCGCCCCGGATTCATCAATCTGCAGCAGTATTATCTCGAAGAGTACATGGTGGATCGCATCCATGAACTGGGTGGTATCGATCTGCGCTGGAAGAACAAAGTCACCCAGGTGAAGCAGGATGAGCAGGGCGCAACACTGACTGTTGAGACGCCGGAAGGCAGCTATCAGATGCAGTGTGATTACCTGATCGCCTGTGATGGTGCTAACTCACAAATCCGCAGTCAGTGTGGATTGGAGTCTAAAGGACAGATCTTCAAGGATCGCTTCCTGATTGCCGATGTGGTGATGGACCCGAGCAACTTCCCACCTGAGCGCTGGTTCTGGTTCAATCCGCACTTCCATGAAGGACAGTCCACCTTGCTGCATCGTCAATCCGACAATGTCTGGCGTATCGATTTCGATCTGGGTTGGGATGCCGATCCGGAAGAGGAGAAAAAACCGGAGAATATCATTCCCCGCGTGCGTGCCTTCCTCGGTGAAGAGGTCGAATTTGAGCTGGAGTGGGCGAGTGTTTATACCTTCACCTGCCGCCGCATGGACAACTTCCGCCAGGGCCGTATTTTCTTTGCCGGTGATGCTGCACATCAGGTATCGCCCTTCGGTGCACGTGGTGCCAACTCCGGTGCGCAGGACACCGATAATCTGGCGTGGAAGCTCAAGCTGGTGATGGAGGGGCGCGCTCCGGATGCACTGCTGGATACCTATTCGGATGAGCGCGTGTATGCGGCAGATGAGAACATCCTGAACTCGACCCGTTCAACCGACTTCATCACACCAAAGAACGAGATCAGTCGCGTTTTCCGCGATGCCACGCTGAGCCTTGCGCGGGACTACCCGTTTGCCCGCCGCCTGGTCAACTCTGGCCGTCTATCTTTGCCTGCGGTGTACACGCACTCATCGCTGAATACGCTGGATCAGGAGGCGTTTGTCGGCAAGATGGTGCCGGGTGCGCCCAGTACCGATGGGCCAGTCAATCGGGCAGGGCAAGAGAGTTATCTGCTCGAACAGCTGGGCAATCAGTTCAACGGTCTGCTGTTTATTGAAGGTAAGCGTGATCTGACTCAGTCCGTGCTGGATCAGTTGGCGGCTCTCTATCAGGCGAAAATTCCGCTGAAGAGCTTCCTGATCTGTTCGCACCAGATCGACCTGCCATTGCCAGAGGGTGTTGAATTGCTGGTGGATACCCTGGGTGTGGTCAAGGAGCGTTTTGATGCCACGCCGGGCACTTTCTATGTGATGCGCCCGGATCAGCATGTCTGTGCCAGAATGCGCCAGTTTGATAACAACCGCGTTGCTGCTGCAATCCGCAAGGCAACGGCTCAGTGATGCTGTCAAGACAGAATAAGAGAGAGAAACATGACTAAACTGATAACTGACCCGAACCTGCCTGAGCCAGATGATTTCTATCAGGAGCTGACGGATCTGCACCGTGACCTGTCAATGGAGCAGAGCGCCGAGATCAACGCCAAGCTGATCCTGCTGCTGTGCAACCATATCGGCGATCAGGCGGTACTGTCGGAAGCGATGCAGATCGCTAAAAAGACAACGGCGGTTCATTAACCGCCAGTGACGAAAACGACACAGTGCACTGGCGCGTCAGATGCCGGGCACTTCTTTGCTGTAAGTATTGTTTAACAATAGGGTGATACATGAAAAAATGGATTCACTTCCCCGTGATCGAGGGTGAAACCACGCGTCAGGCTCACTGCGATATGCCCGCAGGGACCTTTGACCGTGAGGTCGGTCGTGAGGGTTTCTTCGGCCCAGCCACGCAGATGCATCACAAGCATGCGCCGACCGGCTGGACACGGATGGAGGGGCCGTTGCGTCCACGCTCCGCCGATATCAACGAAATTTCCAACCGGGCAGACAGTCCGGCAGATGCCGTGTTGCTGCTGCATAATGCGGCGTGCAAGGTGCGTACCTGGCGCTGCGATCAGGCGATGGATCATCTGTTCCGTAATCAGGATGGCGATGATCTGCTGTTCATCCACGAAGGTGCTGGTGAGTTCTTCTGCGACTATGGCCATTTCACCTTCAGTGAGGGTGACTATATTGTGATTCCACGTGGCACCCTGTGGCGTATCGAGCCTACCGCGCCGATCTTCATGATGCTCACGGAAGCGACCAATGATGCCTACCAACTGCCGGAGAAAGGAGCAGTAGGGCAGCACGCAATCTTCGATGCTGGTGTGCTGGATCGCCCGCATATCAATGATCTGTTCAAAGCGCAGCAGGATGAAAACGAGTGGACTATCCGGGTCAAACGTCTAGATCAGATCACCGAGATCACCTATCCCTATAACCCACTCGACTGCATCGGCTGGCACGGTGATCTGTGTGTGGTGAAACTGAACTGGCGCGATATCCGCCCGTTGATGAGCCACCGTTTCCATCTGCCGCCGAGTGCGCACACCACCTGGGTGGCAAAGCGCTTTGTGGTCTGTACTTTCTGCCCACGCCCGATGGAGACCGATCCCGGTGCGCTGAAGTTACCCTATTTTCATAACAATGATGATTATGATGAAGTGCTCTTCTATCATCAGGGTAACTTTTTCAGCCGTGACAATATCCGTGCCGGGATGATCACTTTCCATCCTTGCGGCTTTACACATGGCCCGCATCCAAAAGCCTATGCCGCAGCCGAAAGTAATGCCGGCAAAATGACCGATGAAGTGGCGATGATGATCGACACACGCGATCCGCTGGAACACACAGCAGCCTTCAATCAGGTCGAAGATATCAATTACGTGAATTCCTGGAAGCCGAAGTAACCGGCAACGACAGGCAATCTCAAGATAAGCATTTTACAGGGTGAACATATGAAACTTGGATCTCTCAATCAAGGACGCGACGGCAAGCTGGTCGTTGTGTCTCGTGACCTCAAACTGGCCGTTGAAGTGCATAACATTGCACCAACCATGCAATACGCGATCGACAACTGGGATACCGTCGCACCTGCGCTGGAGCGCATCTATTTTTCACTGAATGAAGGTGAAGTAGTCGGTTCGTTTGATCTGGATATCAATCAGTTGGCTTCCCCGTTGCCGCGTGCATATCAGTGGTGTGATGGGTCAGCCTATGTTAATCACGTAGAGCTGGTGCGCAAGGCGCGAAATGCTGAAATGCCACCCAGCTTCTGGACCGATCCACTGATGTATCAGGGTGGTTCTGACACTTTCCTGGCGCCAAGCGGCGACATTCTGATGGAGAGCGAAGAGTGGGGCATCGACTTTGAAGCAGAAGTCGCCGTCGTTACCAGCGATGTACCCATGGGTGTCAGCGCTGAAAAAGCGGCTGATACGGTCCGTCTGGTGATGCTGGTGAATGACGTATCCCTGCGCAATCTGATTCCGGCTGAGCTGGCCAAAGGTTTCGGTTTCTTCCAGTCCAAGCCATCAAGCGCCTTCTCACCCGTTGCTGTCACTCCGGACGAACTGGGTAACAGCTGGCAGGATGGACGCCTGCATGGATCGATGCTGGTGGAGTACAACGAGAAGCCATTCGGTAAGGCAGATTGTGGCACCGACATGGTGTTCAACTTCCCGCAATTGATCGCCCATGCGGCCAAGACACGCCCACTGGGTGCCGGCGCGATTATCGGCTCAGGCACCGTGTCCAACAAACAGGATACGGAACACGGCTCTGCGATCGAAGATGGTGGCGTGGGCTACTCCTGCATCGCCGAGGTTCGAATGATCGAGACGATCAACAGCGGCGCTGCGAAAACTCCCTACATGAGCTTTGGTGACCGTGTGCGTATCGATGTTAAAGATGCGAAAGGGCAGAGCATCTTCGGTGCGATTGACCAGAGGGTTGTCAAATACACAGGGCAAGCATGATGAAGCTCTATGATTACTGCCGCTCGTCGGCAGCCTATCGCGTGCGTATCGCGCTGAACATGAAAGGGCTGGAGTACGAACAGATTCCAGTCAGCCTGCTGGAGGCCGAGCATCGCAGCGAGGCCCACCTGGCGCGCAACCCTCAGGGTCTGGTCCCCATCCTGGAAGATAAGGGCGCGATCATCAACCAGTCGCTCGCAATTATCGAGTATCTGGAAGAGCGTTACCCGGACACCTTGCGTCTGTTACCGGTTGAACCTCTGGCACGTGCACGTGTTCGCTCATTGGCGCAGTTGATCGCCTGCGATATTCACCCGGTGAATAATCTGCGCGTTCTGAAATATCTGGTCGCTGAATTCGGTATCTCGGAAGAGCAGAAAACCGCTTGGTACCGTCACTGGATACAGGCCGGTTTTCAGGCGTTGGAGCAGCACCTGACAAGCAGCGCAGAAACAGGTGTGTACTGTCAGGGCGACAGCCCGACACTCGCAGATATCTGCCTTGTCCCTCAGGTATACAACGCAAACCGGTTCAAATGCGATCTCAGCGATTTCCCGACTATCCGTCGTATCCATGCAGCCTGTGAAGAGCTGGAGGCGTTCAGTAGGGCGCATCCTGATCTGCAGCCCGGTGCTTGAGATCTGACTTAACTCGAAATAATAGTTCGACATAATTCGGCTTAATCCGACAACAGGAAATAATCATGGCTAAAAAGCCCTTTGCATCATCCGCCGATCTCGGCGACAAAAAAGAGATCCTCGAAGTTCTTGGCGACGGCATCTTCGCACTGACTGCTGAAGGCGACCCCAATGTCGGCGCAATCGAAGCGGAAGACTTCATCATCGCGTTTGAAGCGCGCGCCACGCCCAAAGCCGCAAACGACTGGCTGGAGATGCTGCGCGAACATACCGATAAACCGGTCAAATATCTGGTGCTGTCGCACTATCATGCGGTGCGTGTGCTGGGTGCATCTGCCTTCAAGGCTGAAAGCATCATCGCGCATGAAAAAACCAAGTTCCTGATCGACGAACGTGGAAATGAAGACTGGGCCAGCGAGTATGGCCGCATGCCACGCCTGTTCCGTGAGCCTGATGGTATTCCTGGCCTGACTCATCCGGATATCGTGTTCAGCGATCGTCTCGAAATCCCTCTGGGTGGCGATCGCGGCAGCCTGATTCTGGAGTACTGTGGTCGTGGTCACACCGCCGGTGATATCGTTGCCTGGTTACCAAAACAGAAAGTCCTCTTTGCAGGCGATCTGGTTGAAGCGGCAGCCGCACTCTACACCGGTGATGCTTTCCACTTCGATTGGGCCAGCAAAACACTGGACAAGGTCAAATCCTACGAAGCAGAAGTGCTGGTGGGTGGCCGTGGTGCAGTGGCCCGTGGTCGTGCCGAAGTGGATGCAGCCATCGAACAGACCCGTGGATTCCTCACCGGTATGATCGAAAAAGTGGGTGAAGTACACAAGCGCGGTGGCACACTGAAGGAAGCCTTCGAGCAGACTCACGAGCACCTGGCACCCAAGTTCGGCATGTGGCCGATCTTCGAACACTGCCTGCCATTCGATGTGCAGCGCCTGTGGGACGAATTCGACGACATCGACTGGCCACGCATCTGGACAGCGGAGCGTGATCAGGAAGTCTGGGATAAGCTGCAGGATTAATTCTGCCTGGAGCTGGTTGGTGCTGCTCTGATAGTCACGCAGCACCGCCAGCTAGGTCCTATTTATCTGGCAACAAGCATAGCCTGGCTGAGCGAGAGCTATCGATAGTAAAGCTGGCGCTGATCCACTCGAAGGCTAACTGTCTCACCGTGTGTTCTGGCAAGAACGATATGGTGCTTGCATCACGGAACTTAGTTCAGCAGGAATACGCAGTTTCAGGTAACGCGCAGGATCATGAGCTTTACCCACTGCCAATCCGTGTTGTAGTGCTCCTAAATTTTGTCGATTATCAGGTGGGGGCTCGTCGCCAATATAAAGATACACTATCGGATTTTTTCTAAAAGTTGTTCCGAGTTCGATTGCCTGTATGCCTGTGCTGGTAAGGTTTGTACGATAGCGATGTAAATAGGAGGACATCAGCTCATCACCATCCTGTATGACATAGCGGAAGTTGAATTCATCATTGCTGACATCAAAGGGGATATTCCCATGTTGAAAATAACGAAAACCACTTCGAACCAAGTATTCCATGACGCTATGAGTCCCTTCATCCTTGGGGAATTGCAAATTCGCACTGGGCTCTAAGTAAAGTTGTAACTGCATCTTTGGACTATCAGGTACATAAACCAGTTCAGTCCAGTAGGCTCTGACTGCCATCAAGCCCGGATCCAGCTCTATGGCGTTTGCAGGTTCCAGCGAGAACACCTTGGCAAATTCAGCGTTATAAACCAGTCCGTCGTTAAACTCCTGGCAAACTGTTGTCGCAGTTTCTATCTCGGTATCAGAGACAGGTGGGGCAGTATTGGCCTGAGACTCAAGGCTTGAATCCTGGCAGGCACTGAGCAGAAGCCCAAGGCTGCACATGAGTAAAGCGCGCATAGGGCTTATGACCATTCGATCGGCTCCTGATAAATGGGGTCTCGCTCAAGTACCTTAACAAGATTACTAATGCTATGAGCACAAAGGGCTGTGCTGGTTTTCTGCCGTAATAACATTGTGCCGCTCTGTCGAAAGTACGTTGAACGCTTAAAGTCTGGATAGTGATAACGTACATTCTCTTGAGCCGCTGCATGGCATTCCAAGTCAGGGACGGTCAGGAGTCGTTGTATGGTAGGTATGCCAAAGTGCGATATGGGATCGTTTTCTGTTTGAACATGAAGGGCTTTTCGATGAGTATTGTAGTAGGCGTCAAGGCCATTCATGACTCGATCTCGCGCATAGAATACGGAACCTTTACCCCAGAGGTAGCGTGCGCTTCGAGTTACACCCGGGGCATTGAACGTCACGGTGGAAATATTACGCACCCCACGACGCCATTTGTCCACAGAGCACAGGGCCGCTAAACCACCTCCTAGGGAATGGCCTGTGATGTACAAATCTGTTTGAGGTCCAACTTTTTCACTGGCGTCCCTTAATGCAGCCAGAGCATCAGGGTATTGCCGTACCATGCGACCCCTAACGAAGTTGATATTGCTGACCATGTCATGATCTAGGAGACCATCTGTTCCACGAAAGGCCAGAATGGCTTCGTCACCTGTAGAGGTTTCGCGGAAAAATAACACACCGGAAAAGCCGCTTGCCTTGGGGTTATAACGCACCTCACGTATCCAGCCAGCAAGATTCGGATCATTGCTATAACTGGCTTCACAGCTTTTGGCGAGGTCTAAAATACTTGGCATCGTGCTCTCCCTGTTCCTTGATTGCCTGATCCGCATTACTTCCTTGCGGGATGTAAAATTACATTTAAATAAATGGTTTTATGAATAACGTCTACTGACAGATTTAGCTACATTGCTTGCAAGCACTTAACGACTGCATCAGGCCAGCAACTACCAGAGTAATCAAACCCTCACCGGCTCGCCGTTGCACCTTGGCAGGAGCGATAAGGTGATTTCATGATAGGGCTGAGCTCAGATGGGATGTGTAGTTTCAGGAACTCGTCAGGATCGTATTCTTTGTCTTGAGACAAGCGGTTGAACATATCTGACTCCTGACTTCCATCAACAGGCGACTCACCGATATACAGATAAACCACTGGGTTATTGATAAACGTAGTCCCAAGCTCAATCGCTTGAATGCCACTACGTGTGAGATTAGTGCGATAGCGATAGAGAGGGGCCGACATAACTCCAGTGTCGTCTTCAATAACATAGCGATGATTAAATTCATCATTGCTCCTCTCAAAAGGCACAGCTCCATGTGGAAAATAGCGAAAGCCACTACGCACAAGAAACTCTATGCGATTGCCTGTCCCTTCATCTTTCGGGAACTGAAGGTTTACTTCTGGCTCTAGATACAACTGTATTTGCATTTTCGGAGAGTCAGGCTGATAAACCAGCTCAGTCCAATATATTCTGACCGCCATCAAGCCCGGATCCAGCTCTATGGCATTTGCAGGCTCCAACGAAAACACCTTGGCAAATTCAGCGTTATAAACCAGTCCGTCGTTAAACTCTTGGCAAACTGTTGTGGCAGTTTCTCGCTTTGTATCAGAGGCTGTCGAGGCAGGGGAATCAAGGCTTGAGTCCTGGCATGCGCTGAGCAGGAGTCCAAGGCTGCAAATCAATAAAGTACGTATTGGGCTTATAGCAATTGGCATCTTATTTCCTTATTCCATGATGCTATTCTCTGCGATACACCCTTGCAGAGCAGCGCAATAAACTAAAACAAACGTTTATGATTGTAAAGTCGGGATGCTGGCATACTTTACCGTCCATGCCATGTCCAAGGTCCGGTCAAAGCATCCCAAACCTTTCCCGGTAATCCTGAGGTGATACCCCAATATGGCGCATGAAACAGCGTCGCATCCCCTCATATCCGGAAAAGCCACAGCGGCGTGAAATGCTGGCGATACTTTGCTTCGTGGTCGTCAGCAGCCGCTGTGCCTCTTCAAGTCTGAACCGCTCAACGGCGCGCGCAGGAGATAGCCCCGTTATCTCCTTATACTTGCGGTAGAAGTTTCGTGGGCTCATGCTGACCTGTTCAGCCAGCAATTCAATGCTGAGATCCTCTGCAAGATGCTCGATAATCCAGGCGTGTAATGTATCGAAACGACCAAGGCCATCATTTATCTGGCTCTTGAGCAGATTGCTGAACTGTGCCTGCCCGCCGGGTCGTTTAACAAAAATCACCAGCGATTGAGCCAATTGCATTGCAGCAGTATGACCAAGATCCTCTTCAACCATAGCCAGTGCCAGATCTATCCCCGCTGATACACCTGCTGAAGACCAGATATGCCCATCCCTGACATAGATTGGGGCGGCATCGACTTGCACCAGCGGGTAGCTCTGCTGCAGTTGCTCACACCAACGCCAGTGAGTTACGGCGCGCCGGTGGTCCAGAATACCAGCCGCCGCCATAATAAATGCGCCCATGCAGACAGAGCCCACGCGCCTTACCTGCTGGCTTTGGGTTGCAATCCAGTCGGTGAGTCGCTTATCGGTTGCCGCTGCCAGTGCACTGCGGCCACCGGCAATCAGCAAGGTATCGATCGGGCAGGATGCGGCTTGCTCCAGTGTTACCGTATCAAAAGTCACACCGGTATCTGTTGCGACTCTTCCACCTTCAACAGAGGCGAAAATCGGTTCATAACAGGGTGTATCACTATTATCGGATCGCGCCTGATGAAATACCTGAAGCGGTCCTGCAATATCCAGCAGCACAGCTTCCGGAAACAGAATAAACACGAGTCGTCTGGGTGACTCGCTGGTGTTTGTTGGTTTGGCAGTATTAGTGGACATCTTGTCATTTATGCCATGACTGTTCGGATTAAGCTAGCGGAAATGATCAAGTAACACATGAGGTGCACGCGATGATTCTGAAACTTGAAAACTGCATCAACAGCCACTGTCCCTGGTCGGGTAATCCTGTCAGCGCTGAGGCATTAGCCCTGTATCGTGGAATGACTGTCGGATTCTGTAATCCTGGGTGTCGGGATAAGTTTATTGAGTCCACCAGCCTGTTTGATGAAATGCTGAAAAGTCTGGAAACTACAAAGCGAGGCAAGGAATGAAAATTATCCGGTCTCATGAATTCACAGCTCCACACGCCTGGGGTGCAATGGATATCTGTTTGATTGAGGGAGCCTCTGTACGACTGCACTGGACAGATCAGCCCTATCGCTGGCATATCAATGATGGTGAAGAGGTATTTGCAGTGATGGATGGCAAGGTAGAGATGCGCTTTCGACAGCAAGGGAAGGAATGCGCTGTTGTGTTGAACACCGGCGATATTTTCTTTGCATCTTCAGGTACCGAGCACGTTGCGCATCCAATGGGTGAGGCCAGAGTACTTGTGGTTGAAAAAGAGGGGAGTGTCTGATGTCGACATCAGTCAAGACAGGTGCTTTGCGTTTTCTCTATGCATATAGTTGCATAGCTAACTACGTGGAGCTACACTGTTGCTATGTTTGAATATTGCCTCTACTTCAATACAACAGCGCTGGCTCGCCAACTGGAGAGAGAGTGGGCTGATGCCTTTGCGCCTTTTGGGTTAACACCGCCCCAAGCATTTATGCTTCGGACTGTGTTGGATAGACCTGGGTTGCTTCAGCGTGAAATTGCTGAATCCATGGCCATATCACGCCCCACTGCAACACGTGCACTAGATGCTCTTGCTGCGAAAGGCTTTATTCAGCGCATAAGTTCCAAACACGATGGCCGTGAGCAAACGGTCCAGCCGACAGCGGTTGCGGTCGAAATTCATGGGGCGCTCAATGAAGCTAGCGGGGTTGTGACGACAAGAATTAAGAACGCCATCGGACAAGAAGTTTTTACTGATACGGTGACCAAGGTTCGTGGTGTTCGCTCCGCCTTAAAGTGAGTGTTTTTTTATCTATATAGTTGCAAAGCTAACTAAAGGAAATCAACTATGCCGATTCTCAACGTCAAAGTGAGTGCGAAAAAATCTCCGGAAATGACAAGATCTATTTCCGGCCTCTTAATGGATCTCACAAAGAGCATCCTCAAGAAAGGACCGGAAGTAACGTCAATTGTAATCGACTACGTTGACCCTGAAGACTGGATCATTGGTGGAAAATCTCTATCAGAACTCGGCAAAAACAGTGTCTACTTTGATATCAAAATCACAGATGAGACAAACACCAAAGCTGAGAAAATCGAGTATATCCATGCCGCATATGATGGGTTCAGGAAATTGCTCGGAGATCTGCATGAGGTCAGCTATGTTTACGTTCAAGACGTACGGGCTACTGCATACGGATACGGAGGTAAGACTCAAGAGTACCGATATCATTTATAAAAGTCGGTACCAGTAGCCTGTCGGACTTAATCAAATAGCATCCTCGTGAGGTAATCAACGATGACTCATTCAGGAAGAGGAAGTCACACCCTTTTGATTTGAAATCAGCACCTCCAGCGGTTGTGGCTTCGATATCAGGTAGCCCTGAATGAAGTCACAGCCAACACTTCGGATCAGGTCGGACTGCTCGATTGTCTCGACACCTTCCGCTACCACCTGAATACCCAGCTTATGCGCCATCAGCACCATTGCTTCACACAGTGCCAGTGCATCAGAGTGCGGACTGAGGTTACTGATAAAGCGGCGATCTATCTTCAGATAGTCAATGTCATATCGATGGATATAGGCAAGCGATGAATAGCCCGTACCGAAGTCGTCCAATGCCACCTGAACGCCACGCTCCTGAAACACCACCAGCTTTTTGATGGTTTCGCTATTGGGATCCAGCATGACCCCCTCTGTGATCTCGACAATAATGTCACTGCACAACAAGCCTTGCGCATCGAGGTTGTGAACCCAGTCGGTCAGTTGCGTTTTCTCATGAGCAAACTGTATCGGTGAAACGTTGATACTTACCTGGAGTGCCGCGCCGTATTTCTGCTTCAGAGCGGGGAGATCCTGACACACCTGATCAAATACTTTTTGTCCGATGGGTATTATCAGCCCACACTCTTCAGCAAGTGGAATGAATTCAGCGGGGCTGATCAGCCCTTTTTCAGGATGCTGCCACCTTATCAGCGCTTCTGCTTTCGTGATCCGATGCGATGCACAATCGAGTATCGGCTGGTAGTACACGACCAGTTCGGTATCCATGGCGTCTCGTAGATCGCTGATCAACTCTTGCTTGTGCAGAATATTTTGCTGCATTGCCGGGTCGAAATATCTGAGCCTGTTTCGGCCATCATGCTTGGCCGCAAACATCGCCTGATCTGCGGATTTGAGCATTTCTTCCACAGTTCTTCCATCAGCAGGGTAGAGGGCAACCCCGATACTCGTAGTGATGAAAAGGCGATGTTCATCTACCTGAATCGGTTCTGCCAGCTGTTCAAGTATCTGCTCACAGAGCTCATTGATTCGGTTCGCGTCGTGGAAATCAGTGAGAACAATGGTGAATTCATCACCACCAAGTCTGGCCAGCAGGTTCGGTTCCTTGATCACGCCTTTCAGTCTACCCGCCACCTCGCGAAGCAGTTTGTCACCGGCCTCATGACCAAGGGTGTCATTAATATCCTTGAAATTATCCAGATCAAGCAGCAATAGGCTGAGTTGTTGATCCTTCTGTTTTGCATGATCGAGAGTCTGGGATAGCTGATAGTTGAGCATATAGCGGTTCGGCAGGGCGGTCAGCGAATCGATATTGGCCTGGATCCATATTTGCCGCTCGGCTTCCAGTCGCGTTTCTGCCATCTGCTCAAAATGCCGTTTTAATTGCACCAGTTCGATAACGCCTTCATTGGCTTTATTGGGCTCGAAAATACCGCGCTGTAGCTTGCGGCTGGCTTCAGTGAGCGCAGCAATCGGCTCCAGCACTCCATTCTTAAGCAATCGGGAGCTGATCAGGTAGATACCCAGCATGACCAGTGAAAACAGGAACAGCGAGAAATAAAAGCGATGATTGATCCTTTGCAGCACGGTATCAGTCGGTACACCGATGGTAACAACGAAAAACTCCTCATCGTTATTGTGCAGTAGTGGAATGGAATACTTCATCCGCCTGATGCCGTCCACACCGATCAGTTGCTCTGCCTGGGAGTGGCCATTGATATCCGTAACTGTTTTACCCAGCTCATCCGGGTTGGCGGGGTAGTTCGCTACCATTGTGCGTTGGCTATCAGTAATAAAAGCGGTGCTGGATTCAGGCAGATTGCTGGATTCAAGGTAGTGAGTCCACCAAGCCAGCGAAACAACTGCAACAGCGACCCCACGTACCTCGTCAGTTGTTGCGTCGGTGACCGGATAGCCGAAATTGATACTGGTTGTGTTGGCGGCGCGATCATGCTGAAAAGTACCGATAGAGAAACGTCTGTTGGTCAGCGCATCCTGATAATAGGGGCGATCAAATACATTGATATGACGATTCAACGGATGTGCGTTGCATAGCAGATCACCGTTGGCGAGAGGTACGCCAAGATTCACGAACTGTGTATTGAGTTTGAGTATCTTTGCCAGAAACTCACCACAGGCAGGTGCAGCCGGGTCCTGGACTTCAGGTAACTGAGCGAGATAAGTCAGGTAGGCTTCGGTGTCGGTGAGAATCCTGCGCTGCAAAGCAGCCAGTTCATTGGCTGTTACCTCGACCTGGTGCTCAAGGTTTAATAGCGCTTGCTGCCGGTTTTCCAGCATGTCGACGGAGATGGCCAGAAAACCGGGTAGGGTTATCAGGCCAACCAACAGCGAGAGGCGATTCCGTAATGACCTGATCAATGCCTCAGACCCTCAGGTTAATTAGTACTAATATGGCAGATAACTGCCGGAGGCACACTGAAGCATGTATGCAATTTTGCTATTTGTTTATATCAACAACAACTAAAAGGTTATGTCTCATTCGGAAGCTTGTCAACTGAAACAGCCGTAGATAAAGAATTTCTAATATGATAAAGGTAAGCTGGATCAATAAATAATAAAAGGATATAGCATGACCTCTGCCACTGCTTTGGGAGACACACAGCTTTTACGCATGGATGAGAAAGGCGTAGCCTGGCTGACCCTCAATCGACCTAAGGCCCGCAACAGCCTGTCACTTGATTTGATCGCGACCCTCCAGGCCGAGCTGGACCAGATAGCAGCAACGCCTTCCATCCGCGTGGTTGTCTTATCAGCCAATGGCCCGGTGTTCTGTGCCGGACATGATCTTAAAGAGGTCTCATGTGCTGATCAGGTCTTCCATCAGATGCTGTTCAACCGTTGCAGTGAGTTGATGCTGAGTATTCGGCGCTTGCCGCAGCCAGTGATTGCCTGTGTTCAAAGCCTGGCAACGGCTGCTGGTTGTCAGTTGGTGGCGAGCTGCGATCTTGCGGTGGCAGCTCGCTCAGCCCGCTTCGCGACCCCGGGTGTTCATATCGGCCTGTTCTGTTCTACACCAATGGTGGCGCTGACACGTAATGTGCAACCCAAGCAGGCAATGCAACTGTTGCTGACGGGTGATCCTATCGACGCGAATACTGCGCTCGCTTATGGACTGGTCAGTCAGGTGGTGGAGGATGATGCGCTACAGGAGGAGACCTGGGCACTGGCCAATAAAATTGCAGCCAAATCGGGTAACACACTACGTATCGGCAAAGAGGCTTTTTATCAGCAACTGGAGATGAGTGAGCCGGATGCCTATGCGCTGACCAGCGAGGTGATGGCAAAGAATCTGCAGATTGACGATGCCAAAGAGGGGATCGCTGCTTTTATCGAGAAGCGTCACCCGGTTTGGGAGCAGGATAAAGAGTAGCTAATCAAAGCTGTCTGACTGCTATCTGTCTGGCAACTGAGCGATTAGATGCCAGTTTATGTTGGCAGGTTTTCGGTAGCACAGGCAGAGCATGATATCGTCCAACTGCCGGTGCTCTGTCAGCAACTGAGTTGGCAAAGGCTCTGCCAGCACCTGAAGCAGGGGAGTGCCACTGAGTTTGCTGTAGGCCTCCCCGGCAGTCCAGGTCTGATAAAAGTCGACAAGTGATTTCGGTACTTCTTTGAATATTCCGAACTGTTTATAAAAATCAGAAAGATAGCGTCTTTTTTTCATCCTTTCTATATCCAGTCCGACCGCCTGATCTGCGCTGATGGCTCCTCCAATAACCACTCCAATAGCCACCCCAATAGCCACGCCGATGGCATTACCAGAGTGGCTGATCGACAGGGGATAATCCAGACCCGCCACACTAAGCTCAGGTGCAGTCCCGGTCGGGAGGGAGATGATGACGTCGTGGAAGGGTATCTGGCGTTGTGTGCACAGATAGGATCGTACCAACGCTCTGCCATAACAAAACTCATATTGCCGTTTGCTGCTGACTCCATCCAGATACTGCAGCTCATCAGGCATCAGCCAGTGACGCGGCAGGGGGCTGTCAGGTTCAATAACATGGTAGATGCACTCAATCACGCCAACTTACCCATGACATCGCCTGACATCTCCTGCTCACTCCTGAGACGCACCAAACTGTGCAAACACCTCGGCACCTGTCATGTTCTTCGTTGTATTGGCAAAGTCGTAATAGGCCGGTTTTTCATCAATGAATACCTGATGGTCAAACTGCCACTGCTCATTCGCAAACAACCCAGCCGGAATGGCATGGAAGCCGCCCCCCTTAAGACGATAAAAGAGGTGGGTGCCACAATCACGACAGAAGCCACGCTCGGCCCATTCTGATGAGTTGAATACCCCGATATGCGCTTCTCCGCCGAATTTAACATCATCTCCACATTCCAGTGCCATCAGTGGTCCACCACCCCATTTACGGCAGATGCTGCAGTGGCAGGCGCCAACGCTCTGGTTCTGAACAGTCGCTTCCAGACTGACGGCTCCACAAAGGCATTGCCCCTGTAAGGTCTGTTGTTCTGACATGGTTCACTCCTTGATTACTGATTGAGGAAGAATAAGTTGTAGTAGTCGTGTTGATTCAGAATTCTAGCAGCCGATGGAGATTTTCGCCTCAACTCCCGATCCTGCATTTAATTACTGAATATATCTCGCTACAATCAATCGCTTCCCGCCCGTATTCAGTCACAGGATGTTGATAATGTTTGAAGTGGTTGCGCTGACTATCTATCCCGTTAAATCCCTGCAGGGAATCTCATTGAACGACGCTCAGTTGGGTGTTCGTGGGCTGGCCCATGATCGTAACTGGATGATCGTGGATGATGAGGGTCATTTTGTTACTCAGCGCCAGATACCCAAGATGGCGACCATTCGAGTGGCACTATCGGATCAGTCACTGGTGTTGTCGAATCCTGATGCTGATGATCTCAAAGGGTTTGATGATCTCAAAGTCCCGCTGCAACTGGAGGCATCCGTTCAGCGCGATGTTGTGGTGTGGGGTGATCAGTGCAAAGCGCTGGATGCCGGTGATGAGGCATCCACCTGGCTGACGACGGTACTGGGTGAGTTCAAGGGGCAGAAGCTGCATCTGGTTCGCTTTGCCGATGATACCCGGAGGAACGTTGACCCCAACTATTTACAGGATGAAGAAGCCCATACAGCCTTTTCTGATGGTTTTCCTTTTTTGATTACCACTGAAGCGTCTCTTGATGCATTGAATCAACAGTTACGTGAGCGTGGTGCCAGCCCGGTGGGTATGGAGCGCTTTCGTCCCAGTATCGTGCTGCGTGATATTGATGGTGCAGGGCAACCCTTTGCGGAGGATGGTTGGAAGCAAGTGAGAGAGCAGAGCGGGGCATATGAACTGGGGATACGCAAACCCTGCCAGCGTTGCAAAATTACCACCGTCGATCAACAAACGGGGCAGATCTCAGAGCCTGCCGAGCCTTTGCGCACGCTGGCTGCGATGAATACCCAACCGACACTCAAAGGTGCATTCTTTGGGCAGAATGCCATTTTGTCATCAGGAGAGGGTGTAAGAATAGCAGTGGGTGACAGGCTGCTGGCCGAGTGAGTGGCGCGGCAGCCTGAGTTTCAACAGTGCATCAAGCCCGTGACAGGTACTTGCCGGTTTCGGTATTGATCTTCACCTTGTCGCCAGTTTCAAGGTACTCAGGCACCTGAAGCTCCAGACCTGTCGCGAACAGGGCAGGTTTGGTGCGGCTGGTAGCACTGGCAGACTTCATCGCCGGTACGGTTTCGATAATCTCCATCACCACCGTTGGTGGCAGGGCCAGAGCGATCATGTTGCCATCGACCAGCAGGGCCATCAGGCCATCCATACCATCACAGATGAATGGAATCTGATCTTCAATGGTTTCCTGATCGATGCCGTACTGGCTATAGTCCTCTGCATCCATAAAGGTCAGCAGATTGTCTTCACGGTACAGGTAGGAAACACGACGCCTTTCCAGCTGTATATCTTTGATGATGTCGTCACCAACATAGGTTTCTTCATGCTTGCGGCCGCCGGGAACCTGGCTGAAGCGCACTTTATACAGCGTTGCAGCACCACGTGCCGAGGGGCTTTTTACATCGACAGTCTGGGCTATATAGAGGTTGCCGTTGATCTCGACGACATGGCCGCGTTTGATTTCAGATGCCTTTGGCATGGTTTTCTTCTCAGAAAGTTGTCTTGTTGGCCGGCCGACTCTTATCCCGGGTGCATCGGATCGACACCTGTACAGTTGAGTAGGCTCTGGAGTCTGTTTGGCGACAGTCATAACTGCCGGTGGCGAATTGTATTCCACTCCGGGTTATGATTCGATCTCTGAATACAGATTTTTTTGAGGATTCTGAAACATGTCTGAGCAGCTTCTCTTACTGGGTGAGGGCAAGGTACTGCCCGAGTGGATCGATTACAACCAGCATATGAATGTGGCTTATTATGTACTGGCATTTGACCACGCCACTGACGCGCTGCTGGCTCATCTGGGGATGGATGCAGAGTATCCGACACGAGAGGGTGGATCATCCTTTGCGCTCGAGATGCATGTCACCTATGACCGTGAGTTGCAGTGCGATGAGCCCTATCTGATCTATACGCAACTGCTGGATGCTGACAGCAAGCGTCTGCACTTTTTCCATCAGATGATCCACGCCACTGAAGGCTGGCTGGCCGCTACGAATGAGGTGATCACCATGCACGTCGGCATGGCCGAGCGTCGAGCAGCGCCTTTCCCGCCAGGGGTTCAGCAGCAGGTTGATCAGTTACTGGCAGCACACCACAACCTACCACGACCCGACAAGGCGGGCAGGGTGATCGGCATCCGGCGCAAATCTGAATGATTCTGCTCATTAAAGGGAACTTAATCCATTATTTCGAGTAATAAGAGTTACGTGGCATTAACTTACGTATCATTAACTTAGCTGTCATTTATTTGCGTGCCATAAACAACAGGGAGAGACAATGAAAACGATCGGTTTGTTGGGCGGCATGAGCTGGGAATCTACCGTCAGTTACTATCAGGCAATCAACCAGGGCGTCAAACAGGCGCTGGGTGGCCTGCACTCAGCCAAAGTGGTGCTTCACAGCGTCGACTTTGCTGAGATCGAAGCCCTGCAGCATCGTGGTGAATGGGATGAAACAGGACGAATTCTGAGTGAAGCAGCACGCTCGGTTGAAGCGGGTGGCGCTGATTTTCTGCTGATCTGTACCAACACGATGCACAAGGTTGCCGATCAGATCCAGGCGGCTATCGATATCCCGATACTGCATATTGCCGATGCCACCGCCGAAGTACTCAGGCAGGATGGGATTCAGCGGGTTGGACTACTGGGCACACGCTTCACGATGGAGCAGCCCTTTTACCGCTCCCGACTGGAAGATCATTTCGGTATCGAGGTGCTGGTACCGGATGAGCCTGAACGTGATGATGTGCATCGCATCATCTACTCCGAATTGTGTCTGGGCAAGATCGAGTCCAGCTCACGCACACGTTATCTCGAGATTATCGCCTCACTTGAGCAACGCGGTGCGCAGGCCGTCATCCTCGGCTGTACCGAGATTGCATTACTGGTCAGCCCATCGGATACAACAACACCCCTGTATGACACCACCGCGATTCATGCGGCCCGGGCAGTCAGAGAGGCGCTGGCTTAAGTTTCAGCGTCTATTTGCATCATACATAAATGAATACTATAGTTTCCTTTAAGCGCTATAAGGAACATTATGGTATTCATTCTATGAAAAATCTGTCATCCCCATCTGAAATTGCATTGCAGCAGTTAGGCGAACATCTTCAGATTGCACGCAAGAGCCGGCGCTGGACGCAGGCAGAGGTTCAGGCTCGCACAGGGTTATCTCGCGTTACCATCCGCAGAATTGAACAGGGCTATCCAGGTGTGACGATGGGCAACCTGGCAACCCTGCTGGCACTCTACGGACGGGTGGAAGCGCTTGCTCATATCATCGAGCCGGAGCAGGACCTGCTCGCATTGAACTTTGATCTGCCACGTAGAATCCGGCAGAGCCGAAAAGAGTATGACAATGACTTCTGAGCATGACGAAATATTCAGCGCGTATGTATTCGTCGAGCTGCCCGATGAGGAGGAGTCTGTACTGGCAGGGCGGTTGATACTGGAATCGCGACGCAGCGTCTTCTTTTACGGTAAGTCATACCTGAACCGGCCGGATGCTTTTGCATTTGACCCTATCAACCTGCCGCTGGTTAATACGCCACAGATATTTGCCGGGCAGAATCAGATACCTGCCGTTCTGTTGGATGCAGGCCCTGATAACTGGGGCAAGCGTTTGATGTATACGCTGCACAAGCGCACGCCGCGCAATGCCGTTGAAGAGCTGCTGGCAACACGCGGAGCCGGTGTGGGCGCATTGAGCTTTTCGCTCTCTCGTACCCGACCCAAATCCACCCCTGAGTTCGAGTCTTTAAAGCATCTGCTGGCTTTGGATAAAGGGATCAGTGACCTGTTGGAAAGTAACCTTCTGACGCCAGAAGTTGTCCGGCTTTTTGAGCCGGGTTCATCCATGGGCGGAGCAAGGCCAAAGTCTGTTGTGCAGGATGAGATGGGAGCTTTATGGATTGCCAAGTTCAACAGGCCAGAAGATCTGTTTGATCAGGCGGCAGCCGAGCAGATGTGTTATCTGATGATGAGAGAGTGCGGTATCAATGCCTGCCATACCCGTCTGATCAGAGCCGGTGGAAGGCATGTGCTGCTGGTCCGGCGATTTGATCAAACCGCGGCAGGACGACGTTTACACTTTATCAGTGCGCACGCCCTGATGTACCAGCCACGAGTGCGGGTGGATGACGTACCTGTCCAGTACGCATACCCGCGTCTGGCCAGCCTGATTGACCAGATTGGTGATAGGGCAGAACAGGATAAAACCGAACTGTTCCGCAGAATGGTTTTTAATATCCTGGTGGGCAACTCGGATGATCATCTGCGCAATCATGGGCTGCTGAAGAACATATCTGATCATCATTACCGCCTGACACCTGCCTATGATGTTGTTCCTCAGCCTGGTCAGTTTCATCTTCAAGCGATAGGAGTGGGGCAGAAGGGGCGCGAAAGCTCACTTGAAAATGCGCTGTCTGCCTCTCAGCACTTTGGGCTTTCGACAATCCAGGCAGAAAGCATTATCAAAGAGATCGCCAAAGTGACACGCCAGTGGCGAGACTATGCCGAGCAGGCAGAGTTGTCTGAAGCGGACTGTCGGATATTGACGGAGGTGATGGAGCTGGATCGCACTACCAGATAAACAGAGGGATGTTAGCCGGGATTACACTCGACTCTCAGAGCATCTCGTAGCAGACAAGGGTGCTTTCTCCATCTGAATACGTGCGCGCTGCACCAGCCATACCCCTGTTAGAATCAAGACCACTGCCAGTAAATCCGATGATCTAATATCTTCTCCAACCAGGGTGAATCCGATCAGCAAGGCAACTATCGGTGGAATATAAGTGACACCGGAAGCAGCTATGGCACCCATCTGATTGACCAGAAAATAGTAGATGATATACGCGAGCCCGGTACCCAGTATGCCAAGACCGATCACCATGGCAATCAGTGCTTTCAGATCCCCAAGAATGAAGGATATGTTGCTGGTTTCAGTCGTCGCAAACAGAAGGATCGTGGCGAATCCTGTCTGATAAGTAGCCAATGCCAGCGGAGCGATCTCCAGCGGTTTGATAAATATCTTCGCATACACGAAAGACACTCCGACGCATAAAGCGCCACCCAGCATATAGAGCACACCTTCAATGCTGACAGAGCCTGAACTGTTCCATGGCTGAGCGATGATAAGCACACCGATAAACCCAAGCACAGTGCCACTCATTGAGCTCCGATTGATAGGTTCGTCGCGCAGAAATATCAGTGCAGCCAGAAAAGTGAACAGCGGTATAGAGCCACTGAGCATACCGGCGACACTGGAAGGCAAAAGCGCAGTACCCTTGGCGAAAGCCAAGTAATACACGGCGGTTGCGAGCAGTGACATCACAACGAAATGATACCAGTGACGCAGATCAGCCCATTTCAACGCTTTGATGCACAGTGCGAATCCAAACAGTGGCAGAAACCCGAACAACACGCGTAACAGCGTGGTCTGGCTGGGAGTGATAACCTCTGCAGCCCATTTCATAAAGATGAAGTTACTGCCCCAGATCACGCCAAGCGTGATGAAAGCGATAATAGTCAATGTGCGCATATATAGCCTGCTTACTTGCCTGAATGGATAGTTAGTAAGACAAAGTGTGTTCCCCCAAGACCGTAAGAACAAACGCGAATTTCTTGTGCTAGACTGAAGAAAATCTACACTCAAGGTGAGACATGAGAGCAGCAAACCTGAATGGATTACGTATCTTTGAAGCGGTAGCCAGGCACCTGAATTTTCGTAAGGCTGCAGAAGAGCTACACCTGACTCAGAGCGCAGTCGCTCAAAGAATCCGACGTATGGAAACAGATCTGGGTATCTCTCTGTTTGTGAGAAAGCCAAGAGGGGTAGAGCTGACTGATGAGGGCAGCAGCTTATATGGTGCAGTAGTTGCCGGTCTGGGCATAATGGACGATGCGCTACGGCGGATTACGACAACACATCGACAAGTCGTGATCAGTGTGCCGCCCTCATTTGGGGCCAAATGGTTAATACCCCGGCTCGCTGACTTTCATCAGGCGTGCCCGGATATTGATCTTCGCATCTCGGCAAGTGAGGCAGTGAGTAGCTTTCGTAACGATGATGTTGATTTTGTGGTGCGTTACGGAGAGGCTTCAGCGCTGGGAAAAGGACTGCATTTTGAGCGCCTGACTGACAGCCTATTGTGCGCTGTTGCCAATCCGGCTTACCGAGATCTCCATCCTGAAATTAACCAGATTGAAGACTTCACACATCATCGGTTGATTGAAGATTCCCATGGTCATTGGGAGCATCTGGCGAGAACAAATGATCAGTTACGCATCGATAAAATTTTGCACCTGAACCAGACAAGTATGGCAATTGACGCCGCGGTAGCAGGGCAGGGAATCTGCATTGCACCCAGGATATTGCTGGAATCCCACCTGGGCCAGCAAGAGTTGGTTGTGCTGATGGAATTGGCGCAACCCGATGATAAAGGCTTTTATCTTGTATACCCAGAAGGGCGAGAGTTTGATTCATTCAAGCTGGCAACCATCACTTGGCTGAGGTCACAGGCGCTAGCGTACAGGCAGTAATCCGAGTAGCTGGTATACGGTTTTGAATCATCTATTCACTCATCCCAGACCCATTCGTACATTGCACCCACAAGAAAGATAGGGTAATTTCAACCAGACAACTCAGATGTACCAACTTGCTGTGATGGAGCACCGGCCGGGCGGTAGCGTGTCTGACGGTCTGTAAATCTTGGCCCAGCAACAAACCACTGCCATAAAGCATCTGAATTACCAGTTGTTTACGTTCAGACAGCCGATCTATGTATGTTTTTTCAGTGCGTAAGGATTCGATGAATAGGCTTACTGCCATACGAACCCCGGGAATTGTATGCTTACACAGTATATTGGTGGTATTAGTTGACCACTACAACCACTACAGTACACCACTGGTGGTGAGGATAGATCTTCTATGTTTATATAACTTCCTAAGCCCACTAAAAAAGATTAGTAGTAGTCCTTTAGAGCGATGTTAGATAGTAACTGTAACATCGCACCTAATCACATAGAGCAGTAGTAATGACTTTTATAAAAAATGCAGAACACGTAGCTAGGACAACAATGAATCAGATCAATCCGTCGCTAGTGGAGCAGTACGTCGGAATCATCAACTTCCTCGCCAGCCACCCGGCTGCTGCTTCGGGGATGCGTGGTAAAAACGCACCATCATTAGGGTCAGTGGACTACATCAGTCGGCAGGCCCATAATTTCGCGGCGTCGCGTAACCCAAGAGTTCCTAAGCCACCTGAAACCGTACCAGATGAGATGGTTTCCGTGATACTTGTTTCATATTTCGACATTGATAAGGCTGATGTAGAGCGTATTAAGTGGGAGCATGCGCTCTCTATGGGTGCAGAAAACTTGATCGGAGATCTGCTGGAACGTTATCTTGCGTCCGTGATGGAACCTAAAGGCTGGCTCTGGTGCTCGGGTGCTTTGGTAAAGGCTGTAGACTTTATCGAGCCTCCTTCTACTAGCGGTGAGCCTTGGCGACTTCTGCAAGTAAAAAATCGGGATAACTCAGAAAATTCCTCTTCAAGCGCAATTCGCCTAGGAACGACCATAGAGAAGTGGCACCGAACATTCTCTAGGAGAGTTGGGTCGAATTGGGAAGCCTTTCCTGATGTTTCACTTCGCAAGGAGCTTTCAGAAAGCGCCTTCAAGAAATACGTCAAGGACTACTTAGGAGGTTTAAAGTGAACACAGGCAAAGATCGAAATCAGGCTGTTCCCCACGACACTGAAGACCGAGGCTGGTGGTACCTTCATGGCGAGAAGCTGGAAGAAAAATTTGTATCCATTTGCCGTGGTAAACTCAAAATCAATGCAAGCATTAACCCACAAAAAATCGATGATAAGACCGTGCCAGATCTGATTGTCGAAGGCGCCCTAGCCGATCTGAAGACGCAAAATACGCCATTTTTCACCGTCAGCCGTTACAATATGGATCCACGCTTCACTGTCACCTTCAATCGGAAGGACTACGAGCGTTATCAAGCCTTGTATCCAGACATTGTTATCTATTTCTGGCTGGATTGGACACAAACCAGATGGCAGAAAAATGAGGTGGAATATCTTGGTGGAGTTTTTCGGTTACCCTTCAGTGCTATCGTGGCCATGATAGAGTCGGGCGCGCCTGAGCATCATTATGTGCACAGGCAAAGTCCCGAAGACCGCAATGCTAAATCGTCATTCTTGCTGGATGTTAGGACATTCGAGACCCTCTTCATAGCAAAAAATCGCGACGGAACCTTTTGAAAAGCTATAGCCCCCCTTCCTGGAGGATTAGTGATGCGTCCTCTTGAGATAGGCGTTTGAGTCCGCGCTGAAGGACGCACCCCCATTTGATCGTTCCCTTGGGAATAAAGCCGAGGCGATCCTTGACCTCGTGAATGTTCACATTACGCTTGAAGTGCCGGATGTCTGTCAATTCTAATACCGCAGCAGGAGGGCTCGAAAGGGCATCACCATCGGCTGAATAGTTTACTGCGTTGAAGTAAACATTTCCTGCTGTCGCGATGGCGACGAAGGCTTGCCCACGAATACCCGCCAAATAGACTATTAAGTCGTCTCCCGCCTTAATTTCAGACTTGTGCGGGGTGTTGGCGTTAAGGCCCCAGAGCCCAACTTCAAACCGTCTTCGAGCCATTTCTTCAGCGGGAATTTTTTTCCCGTCAATTGACTCCGAAGTAGAGGCCACAAGCAGATAGTGTCCTTTTTCCCTCGGTTTACTCATACACTTTTCTCCGTAAAAAGTGCTATCTGCTTTTGGTCTGTTTTTTCCTTCGGCTTGACGGCACGCTTTTTGATCTTACCTTTTCCGGCTTCGTCGTCGAGACCCATGATTTCACGAGTACGAGCCTCCCACGAAACTTCGTCGTTGTTCTTATATCGACTGAATGGGAACCCTGAAGGGGGGTGCTCATCGCGACCTTCTATATGGGCGAGAATAGTGCGCCCCACGGCCTCCCCAAGCCCTACTGGAACTGCGTTCCCTATCTGTTTGTAGCGGTCGGTTATAGAGCCACAGACTATCCAGTTATCTGGGAACTGTTGAATACGTGCATATTCTTGAACAGACAGTGGACGGTTTTCTTCAGGGTGGCAAATATCTGTTGCTGGCATCGTCGGTGATGTCACTAGTGTGCAAGAGGGCTTGTTCCAATCTAGTCGACGAAGGAAACCTGTCTTGCCTCCACCAGAGTCCAAAGAGCGTCCTAGGGCCTCGCGGTGGAGCTCCTTGGGAAGGTGTTTCCAGTACTGCCCTGGCCCTAGCATACGATAGAAACGTAAACGATCTTCTGGGAACTCGCCGCTGTCACCAGCCTTTGGATCTAGCCCACTGAAGGCTTCACGCAGCGTCCTCCATTTCGGCAGCCCATAAGAACCGTCTTGAGAGTGCGTGGGATTTAGGTGCGGTAGCTTTTTCCCATCTCGGGAGCAGATCAGTATAACCCGCTCTCGGGACTGGGGGACTCCGAAATTGGCGGAGTTATACAGATTGAATGATACCCCGTAGCCGCCTGCCCTTAGCAGCTGCAATACATGCATAAGAGCGCCTCCTGGCCGCTCGGTTGGGGCTGGCTTCCAATCTGATCCACGTTCAGCGTGCCGTGTGTGAACCATCGGGGCGGATAGTAGGCCTCGGACGTTCTCTATGACCGCAAACCGAGGGCGCATCTCTAAAATCAGATCAATGTAGCGAATGAACGCGTTGCCTCGCTCGTCGTGGAAACCGCGTCTTGCACCAGCCGTAGAGAATGCTTGACAAGGGGGCCCTCCTACCATGACATCGATGTCGTCATCGACATCAAGACCAGCCGCAGCTCGAATTTGATGAGCGTCGTACTTCCATATGTCGCCAAGTAGTGCGAGATCTGGCCGGTTCGCTGTGATCGTCCTTCGACAGGTTTTGTCGAATTCACAGGCGAGAAGCATGTGGATCCCCGCCTTCTCAAGCCCTTGATCCAGACCCATCGCGCCAGAAAAGAATGACAGCGCCTTTAGCTTTGGAAGCTTTCCAGGTTTTCTTGGCCGATCCTCCGGTGGCGTTGGGGCGCCCTCCTCAAGGTAGAGTTTTACAGCCTCCTCGGTCGTCAGCCATTGTTTACCGATCTGTCTACCCTCAATGGCGCCTGAGCGAAGAAGCGTCCTTACGCGTTGTTCAGACACACCGATGATTTCCGCAGCTTGTTTTGCTGTGATTGCATTTGGTATAAGTTCCATTTCGCCCTCGAAATATAAAATATACCAAGCAAATTACCACACTAAGAATAGCTGTCAATAAAAACTGAGTACATGAGGTCTCAACAACTAATAGGACATGCACATTAGTCGACTATCAAAATTAAAAAATTCATAGATCGTAGCTATTGACTGTGATGGGCTCATCGTTGACCGCTGGATTAACTGAATGTCCATCAGTAAACCGCAATGATGAGGTTTTACAAAGTTATGGCAGAGAACTCAGTCCCATATAACGCTTCGGGCGCGACGCATCTCACTGAAATAATCAGCATAAGCGTCCTGGGAGACGTTGATATCGGTGATAGTCGTCAAAGGCGACAGTTTTGTCGGTTTTGATATCTGCCGCTTAGCGAGGTGGATATAAGCTCTATGCCCTTCATTGCTGGGGTTCAACGGGGTGGTGTGATAGGTTTGGGAGGTATCTGTCGGAATCATCGGCAGAAACGACGATGAAGAAACTGTTATGTTCTGAGGGGTATGCTTGGATATTGATCACCGAGACCTTGCCAAGCGAGTAATTGAGCTCTCTGGCGGCAAGCAGAAGCTTAATGACGAGATGAATCAAAAGCTTGCTCGGATCAACGAAAAATGGAACCAGGATGTTGGTGTCTATGGCCATCTATTTTGACCCACTTGGGGGTGAATACGTTATCTTGAACTTCTCCTCGGCCAGCGCCTTGTAATAAAGCACGAAGCCGTTGTCTTCCCACATCAGGCATTTGATCTTGTTACGCTGGCGATTGGTGAAGGCATACAGTGCGCCGGTAAAGAGGTTGCGCCCCAGCTCCTGCTCAATCAACAAGGCCAGACTGTTGGCCTGATTGCGGAAGTCGATCGGCGCACGGTAGAGGTACATCTCCGGTATATCCTGTGCCGGACGCAGGTAGCGGCTACGCATCACAGCTGCCTCAGGATCGAGCTCAGCAGATTAATATTCCCGGCATGCAGACCAATGATCGATACGCCACCGGGTAGTGATAGTGTCAACTCCGCCGGGGAGTGAGAGCTTTGGAGTGGTGTGGCTTTGGCAAACCCTGCCACCACGTCGGGTTGTGCATACTCATCCTGTGTCAGCTTTTGGCGCCAGTAGACAAACTGGTGATATGAGAGTACATGCCGTTTGCAGAATGCGGCACCGGGCAGATTAGATGCCTACCAGTCTGCCATCTGTTGCTGCCAATACTGCTGACGTTCGTAAGTGGTCATCACTTGATTCCTTGATACTATTGCGATGAAATCAGTGTGGCGCGGCTGGCATGTGGAATACAGGTGCTAATTTATTGGCGTTTACATCCTCTCAGATCGAATATCAACATTAGGCAATGTGTGCAGGATCGCTTGCGCCAAAAGTCGAGACGTAATATTAAGCTCAGTCCAACCCACGACTGCCGGTCTTGCTAGCTATCTTCTTAAGATAGTATGGTTAGATGAAGCGGATTGCTGAAACTCTGCTCAGTTTGATATAAACGAGCTGGCTAGTCTAAGGAGGGATGCTGCAAAGAATGATAGTCAGCCCTCTAAATAAATTGAGGGCTTTATGCATTCGCTTCCCCAGCTCTTGGGCGCCAATATCTGTGCCCTCAGACTGCAGAAAAATCTATTGCAAGATGGGTTGGCTCTGTTGTGTGGGCTGGACAGAAGTTATATGGGCAGGATTGAACGTGGTGAGGTGAACATCACCGTAGAAACGCTATATCAGATAGCAGAGGCTCTGGGTTGTGAGCCTGCGCCAGTGCTGCCCCTCAAGAACGAGGTTATTAGTTCTAAGAGCTAATGATCGATATGTGGTAAGCATGCCCTTTATTATAGCTTCCTATACAATGGGTGGATCTGTATTTGATCTGTATTTGATCTGTTGCCCTACCATTACTGATCTGGAAAAACTGAACACACAAGTGAAATACGTTATCAAGGAGGATGACATGAAAACACTGACACTACAGTCAGGAGAAGCCCTATATATCGGTGGGCAGACTGAGATCCGTATCCTCAGCAAAAAATCACGCAGAGTGAAGCTAGGAATAGTTGCGCCTGAAGATTGTGAGGTTTGGAGGAGTGAAGTTCCTTTATCTGATGAAGATGACAGCCCTCATGATTTGTCCTGTCATAGTCAAATTGACTTCCTTGGAAATCAGGTATTTTCCAGCCATTTGAAAAGGCTCTTGGCGATTGTTTTTTTCCGGAAGTGATACCTGGACTTACGTGCGAGCTATGGAGCCGCTAGACACTCTATGTTAACACTGCCAATGCGGTCAAACTGCGCTGTTGTTGACAGGCAGCTTCAGAAAAGCTCTTCTCTGCGGCAGAGTTGCTACTGCCGGTCGAAGCCGAGAACTTGTTTGGGCAGTGGTGCATCGCCGATGTTGACCTTGCGCTTATGATTAATCGTCTGACCCTCAATGGTGACGCAGTGCCAGAGAGGCTGGCTGCTTATGCAAGGCGGCAGTGGCAACGACACACCGTACAACTGTGGGTTAACCAAAGGCGTCCGCCGCTCTGATGGGGCTAACTCGTCATTGCAGCGGATCACCTTTGGCAGCCACTGAATTCCAACGTTAAGTTTGCTCAAGGTGGATCGCATGATTACCGGCATCAATCACATCACCTTTTCTGTCCATGACCTGAGTTCGTCGATCGAGTTCTACCGTGATCTTTTGGGAATGAAATTGCATGTTTTCTGGGACACAGGCGCCTATTTGACAGCAGGCGATACTTGGTTATGTTTGAGTATGGGGCAACCTGAGCCCGCCAAGGACTATACACACGTCGCTTTCAGTGTGAGCGAAGAGAAGCTCGTTGAGCTGCGAGCTAATCTGAACCAGGCTGGCGTTGAAGAGTGGAAGCAAAATACCAGTGAGGGCGACTCCATCTATTTACTCGACCCAAATGGGCATCGCCTTGAACTTCATTGCGGCACATTATCCACTCGCCTGGCTGAACTGGAAAGCTCGCCCTACAAAGGACTAGTGTGGTGCTGAAAAGTAACAAACGGCTGTTGTCGCCCCTTCGGGGCTGGGGCGGCATATCTACAGCCAGCGATTGGGTACTGTGGAACCGGTATTTGGCAATCTGGAGTGCAACAAGGGGCTGAATCGGTTTACCTTAAGAGGCAGAACCAAAGTTAATGCCCAGTGGTTGATGTATTGTCTGGTGCATAACATTGAGAAGATCGCGACACAGGGTCAGCAGCGGGAGTGGCAACTGGCGCTGATAAAGGTGCGTTGAGCGCATTAAGTACTGTATACAGGCTGTTTGAATGGGTGATTGAGATCATTGGTTCGAGCGGGGAATAATCACCAGAATGAAGGGCGGGTTGTTGATGCTGGGGATTTTGATTTCAAAATCTCTAATCCGACAGGCTCGTTAGGGTTTCAAGAGGATATGCAAAATGGCCAAGCATAATTTGGGCGAGTTAGTCCCACTCCTCGAAGAAAAACTTGGCATTGAGCCAGGATTCTTTGATTCTTTAGATAATGATGAAGAGAACGATTGGTCGTTCATAATTAAAATGCACGCGCTTATCGAAGCAGCGATTTCCCACTTGCTCACAGAGCATCTCGGAAAAGCAGGTTTAGCTGATATATTTTCACGCCTTGACATGAGCAACAAAGCTACAGGCAAGGCTGCTTTTATAAAGTCACTTGGTCTACTTGATGAAGCGGAACGGCGTTTTATAAGCTCCTTTTCAGAGCTACGAAACAAACTAGTGCATGACGTCAAGAACGTGAATTTTGATCTGGCCGAACATGTCGAAAATATGAACTCCAAGGAAAGGGATATATTTTTGAAAAATTTCAATCTCTTATCTACCGAGGTAACTGACGACGTTAGAAACCTATTTAGGTTCGATCCTCGGCAAGCTGTTTGGTATGCATCAATGGCCCTGCTGGGCATTGTGTACCTTCGTGTTCAACCCTAACACATATGAGCCCCCACGGAGTCAATAGGTAAAACCGCTCCTCTGGCCGCGTTAGCGGCCAGTCTGTGTCCATCAGCAAGATAGACTGCTTCATCTGTCATCATGGTTTCCAGGCGATAGCTTGCAACAAACACATATCGGGGCTCTCTTATCTCATGTTCAATGAGCGCCTGCTGATTTCAGCTTCCGTACTGACAGCAGGGGCACCAGACAATCATCGGTTAACCTGTGGCTGGCACTATTCAAGGCGTCGGGTTTCAAGCCAGTTAGTTTCAGGCTCAGTACAGGTGCAAACCATCTTGCTGATGGT
Source organism: Nitrincola salilacus (assembly GCF_046271865.1). Lineage (NCBI taxonomy): Bacteria > Pseudomonadati > Pseudomonadota > Gammaproteobacteria > Oceanospirillales > Oceanospirillaceae > Nitrincola > Nitrincola salilacus. The sequence continues at coordinate 2,409,696 of NZ_CP176580.1, read as the reverse complement.
GATGCGCGGCGACAAGGTGTAGCACGGCAATTTCACCGAAGGCCCACTTCAGATGAGCATTGCCGATTTTATTGCCCTGGGTTTCCATAGCTTTTTCCTGCTGATTCGGCTTTGCACTTAATCAGGCGACTGTATGATGCAAAATCCTGCACGGTGCTAAATCGACTGATGTCGCCGACTCCAAACAGAATAGTCAGTGCCAGAATGCGACCAATGCCCGGGAAACTGGTGAGGATGTGGTAATCGCGGCCGTTGTGATGCTTGGCATGCTTTTCCATAAACCACTCGATGGCGCTGAGTTCGTGACGGTAAAGCGCGATGATGTTTAAGTCCAGGTTATTTTTGGCTTTACCGCCATGTATAGCCTTCATGTAAAGCGCATGGCCGAGAATAAAGTCGATGCCATGCTCAGCACAAAAATCGCTAACCCAGTACCAGCAGTGCATGCATTCAGCACCAACGACAATGTTACCGATGTAGGGTGCCAATAAATCCAGCAAAGGTTCTGGTAATGCTTTGATTTCACGGTGCAGGATGGTTTCACCGGTTTCATCCAGAATGCACACGTACAAAGAGCGCGCGTGCAAATCTATTCCACAATAGTACGGATATTGTGTAGTATAAAACTTCATTGGGTCTTCTCCTTTTTGGTTTCGTCGCCTTCCAGCTTAGCCAATCTGACTAGGTCGGGGAGAAGGGTCAATGAGTATCAATCGCAAGCAACGGAACAATTTTTCGTTAACGCTAAAAATAGTCCGCTGTGCGGGCGTTAAATCTCAACCGGTGATCAAAATGGGTCGTAGGTATCGAAGAAGAAATAATCTCGGTTCGGTAGTAACCGATGTCGTTCGAGTTGCCTCCCGCCTTCCTTGGTGGGGCGCTCTGCTTGTTGGCCTTATCGCTTACTTAGTGATTTATATTGGCTTAGGCGGATATCTTGAAGGTCAACTTGCCGCACAAGAAGGCAGTCAGTTTTATCCTATTATCGAGGCACGATATGGCCGACTCATTCGGCTCACATCTTGGGTCGGACACGCGTGTTTGATAGCGGGAGCATTTTTCGCTATCCGCAATCACTTCTTTGGCGCCAATGCTCAACGCACCGAAAAAGGTATTGTCGGTGTAGTTTCTAGAATCTTGGGGCGGAGCATTGATTAAAGGATTTAACAATCGCGTCAAATGCGGTGCTCTTACCTCGCGCGCTTTACGGAGGCGTTGAGACTGTCGGATTAGTCCCACAGCCCTTGGCTGACGCGGCAGACAAAGGCTAAAATCGGGTAACAGAACTTTACCTCACAGGTGGCAAGGGATGGCGCGGTATAAACACTACGATTACAACCAAACCAAGATGATCCCCCTGCGGTTTGCGGATCAGATCCAACCTGGCACGTTTGAATATACGCTGAATCATGTTGTGGATAATGATCTGGATCTCAGCGTGTTTGAATCCCGCTATCGCAACGACTACAACGGTGCTCCCGCCTATGACCCGGCGATTCTACTGAAGGTTGTGCTGTTTGCTTATTCCAGAGGGATCACCAGCAGCCGTAAAATCGCTCAGGCTTGTCGTGAGAATGTATTGTTCATGGCCTTGTCAGCTGATAGCCAGCCCCATCACAGCACCATTGCGGATTTCATCTCCCGGATGGATGAGGTGATTGCACCGCTGTTTACTCATGTTCTGATGGTGTGTGATGGCCTGAACCTGATCGGGCGAGATATGTTTGCCATTGATGGCTGCAAAATGCCCTCCAATGCAGCCAAGGAGTGGAGTGGTACCCGTGCAGAGTTAAGCCGGAAGCAAGCCAAGATCGACCGCGCGGTGGAGCGGATGATGACAGCACACCAACAGGGCGATCAGCAGGATCAGCCGGTTGAAATCACTGCTCGTGAACAGGCCCAGATTGAAAAGCTGGTTACGGTTGACAGTAGCTTTCACAGTGAAGCCAATGTGAAGATGATTTATCGCCTCGGTATCGATGGCTATATCGCCTATAATCAATTTCGTAAACGTGATCCCCGGTTCGCAGAATCGATCACGTTCAGCAAGGCCAAAGCCCAGCGCCGTAAAGAGCGTGGCGGTCAGGTGGCGAAACGCTTTACACCGGCTGACTTTGATTATGACTCGGTGACAGACACCTGCCGTTGCCCCGCGGGTAAGCCGATGTGGAAGCGCTTCAAGGGGCAAATTGCCGAACAGGAAATAATCAGCTTCCAGGGCTATCGCGAGCACTGCCGAGATTGTGCATTGAAGCATCAGTGCCTACGGCGAGAGAACCAGCCGGATGGTCGCCAGGTCAGCTTTACACTGGGTGATGGTAAAAAGACCTCGGGCTTTATCGAGAAGATGAAGCAGAAGATCGACAGCTCGATGGGGCGGCATATCTACAGCCAGCGATTGGGTACTGTGGAACCGGTATTTGGCAATCTGGAGTGCAACAAGGGGCTGAATCGGTTTACCTTAAGAGGCAGAACCAAAGTCAATGCCCAGTGGTTGATGTATTGTCTGGTGCATAACATTGAGAAGATCGCGACACAGGGTCAGCCGCGCCACTGAGTGGCAGCTGGCGCTGATGAAGCTGCGTCAAGCGCATCACGTACTGAATACAGGCTGTTTGAATGGCTGGTTAATATCATCGGTTCGAACGGGGAATAATCACCAGAATGAAGGACGGGCTGTTGATGCTGGGGATTTTGATTTCAAAATCTCTAATCCGACAGGCTCGTTAAAAATAAGAGAATCCGGATGTTTTCAAGAACAACAATACTTGAATTGATTAAGGCACTAAATTTTAAGACGCATGACGAGATCGAGCGCTTTGTTTTCGAGCTGGAAATGGACGGAGTTGTGCAAGGTGATTATCTAAAACAAAAAGAGACCTCAATATCAAAGCATTTAGTTGCAAATGCTGGAACAAAGGGTCCGTCGGGTTCGGAGCTGGCGATAGATGTTGTTGAGTACCTTTTAAGAAAGGCACCGTATTCTGGCTATGAGCATGCCAGCCTAGTGAATGCACTTGAAAAAGATGGTTACATACTCACAGAAACTTCTGTAAGAAAATCATTGCCATCACAAATCCCACTGGCAGAGAATGAAGACAATTTGATTAAAATTCTGAGGAAGAGGAATTTTAAAATTGCCTTAGGCCACTATGAGCAAGCTATAGCTGCACATGGGCGAGGTGAATGGGCAGCCGCCAACGCCCAATTAAGATCATTTGTTGAAGAGTTTTTTAATCGAGTACATACTTTAATTAACGTAGGATCGGCAACTGATACCCAGCAACGAAAAATAGAGCTCGCAAAAAGCGGTTTCTTTGCTGCTCACTATAACGAGTTCCTATATAATGGTACAGGGTTTGTGGAGGGCTTTTGGAAACGCCTACATCCTCAAGGATCCCATCCAGGGCTTTCTGAGTAAGCTGACTCAACGTTCCGGCTTCATTTGGTATTGCTAGTAATACATTTTTTTGCAGAGCGGCTAGATAATGGACTGGCCTAACAAACGGCTCCCCGCAGACGTCCAAACCTACGCGGTTTTTGTGGTTTCGCTGCGCTACACTTTAACACAAAAACCACTCCGGTTCGGCCGCTGGTGAGCCCGGCGTTATAAACCAATGGCTAGCCCTCTAAGCATCACACAGAAGGAAGATAAAAGATGGATTTGAAAATTAGTGATAATCACACAAAACCGATGGTTCGTGTTTTTATCATGTTAATCGGGTTGCTTTGCGCTCTTCTTATTTCATGGAAATTTACTGGCTCTCCTCTTCCGCAAGACTCTAAATACGCACTGATTTTTCAGAATGCCTTGCTGCTAATTGTTCTTGGCTCCGCCATCTTAGAGCACTTTTTTACTAAACCGGCTGACTCGATGATCAATTCGCTTATGGCAGGGATAACAATGTTTGGTGTATACCATGTTTCACCTGCACTAGCATGGTGGGTAGTATTCTCTTATTGCCTTTTTGTTTTTTTAATTTCATCAGTTTGTGTTGCTACATCTGGCGGCAGGGTTTCTGGTGATATTGCTTCAGTAGTAAATAGTCGTCTTTATAGGCCAGCAATTGTTCTTGGCCGATCCAGGCTGATTTTTTCCATAGTTTTTTTGTTTGGCGTTTACTCGTTCTACTCAATTCAATCTGAAATTTCGGTTTACCTCATCGTATTTTGGGGTGTTTTCATGGCCATATGGCCACTTAAACTACCTCAGCTGTTATCTTCTATTAGTTTCAATTCTCAAGAGACAGTCTTTCCAATAGGCAAGTTACTCAGAATGGATAATCCCGGTGTTTTAAGATTTGCTATAAATCAAAACACTGACTGGGAGAAAGGGAGGCCGTTAATCTATCAGCGCGTAGATAAAAGCCAGCAATGGGTATTACCATTATATTCACACCTTAATGATGAGCGAAGAATTGGAACAGCAATGCTTTTGGGCGCGGTTGAAAAAATTAAGACTGGCCTAACGGACGGTCATATCTATGAATTTGAGGAAGAGTTAGATAATGATGCCGTAATGAGTCTTCTAGGTGAAACTACTCAATCTAGGCTGATTGGCTTTGTTGCCGAGGACTCATCAATTGGACGAATCAGGCTGGAAGTCAAAGCAGACAGTCCTTGTGCAGATGGAATGCTTATCTGGTGCAAAGTTGGTGGAGTGAAGATTTATTATCAAATCTCTGCTGGCACAACGATTGAAGAAAACTTAGACGGCGATAAGCATGGTTATCAAATAGCCTATGCAGCTCAGTTAGGGACTCTAGAAAACGGTGAATTTAAGAAATTTGACTGGCTTCCAAATATGAATGCACCAGTCTTTTCTTTGATTGATGATACGGTTGATATTATCGGAGAAGCTCCAAATCCTAACGATTTCAAGTTTGGAAATCTTCCAAAATCAAACATTCCTGTGCTTGGTGATTTTGTTGGGAACTTCAATTTTCATACCGCAGTTCTTGGTGTAACAGGCTCAGGTAAAACTGAATTCGCATTTGACTTAATTAGGCATTCGGTCTCCAGCGGCATCAAAGTAATCTGTATTGACCTTACCTCACAATATAAAGATAGGTTGGCGGATTTAACCCCCACTGATCTTTCAATCCAAGAACAAACATCAATAGAATTAAGTCAAAAACTATTTGATGTCGAAACTGGAACCTATGGCGCGCCAAATGAAAAGAAAGCCTTGCAAGCGTTTAGTAACAAACTTAGAACTGATGTTGATACTGAACTCAGAACATTTATGGCAAACGATGAAAGTAGATTAGGGTTAATACAATTGCCGGAGATATCCAACTCGCAGGCATCCATTTTCATCACAGAGATATACATGTCTTGTTTGCTCAATATCGCCAAAGAAAGTTTTGGTGATGATTCTAAAAGAGTACTTGTTGCAGTTGAAGAGGCCCATACGATCATGCCTGAATCGGCAACAATGGGTGTGTCGGACTTTGCCTCTAAAGGCTTAGTGGCTAAAATTGCACAAATTGCTCTACAGGGAAGGAAATATAATGTCGGACTCTTAGTTCTAGCTCAAAGAACTGCAAATGTGAGTAAGACAGTGCTAACACAGTGCAATTCTATAGTCAGCTTTGCATGCTATGACGATACAAGTATTAGCTTTCTAAAAAATATGTTTGGTTCCAGTTGTGCTGAGATGGTTCCAAATCTAAAGAAACTTCAAGCAGTTGTTTTTGGTAAGATAGTTAAATCAGAAAGGCCAGTTGTTGTCGAAATACCGTATGACCAAAATAAAGTCTAGCATCAGCGAGTGTTGGCTTATAACAAGTGACTGTGGTCACCAGTCAATATATTTATACATTTTTTGAGCTCCATCGTTCTTCATTCTTAACCATGGTGTTCAGTATGACTGATGAGCTTTCGCATACAGGCAATCAAGACGACTTTTGGCAGTTTTCCAGATGCCTTTAGATGGGGGTAGTAACGTTTGAATACCGGGTTGCATTGAATGGCAGACATCATTGCCATGAACATCACTGTGCGAATGCGTGGGCGGCCCCCGTATGCGCCGCTTGTGTCAGCAACAGTGCTAAAAGTCAGTAAAGGAGGTGCGGACGTTATTTTGGACTACAACGGCGTGGAATACGGCTAAATCTGCTCACGGGCCCTGGCGCTTAAGCAAAAGCCTCGCGCTTTACAGGGCGTTGCCGAACAGATATTTTGCCAGCTTGGGGCTGCCATCATTGGCGGCATGAGGGACAATGAGGAAATGAACCGCCGTGGTACGTGACCCGGATGCCCGGTGGTGTGGGAGGAGGGGCATTGTGAGGTGCCTCCCTATCCCGATTATGCTCACAAGGTGAAAATGAAATGAGTAGATCAACAGATTGGAATGTTCTTATCCAGGGTTATTTGAGCCTTATGTGGTGCCAAGATTCAATAGCACCTGAAAATCAAGATAAAAAGCTGTCAGTTTTATTAGGCGAATTTCAAAACAAAAATGAAGGAATAACCCCATTAAATATTGGCTCATTATTATCTTCTGCGTACATATGTTTTATGTACCCGCAACAAACTGAGTTTGAAAACCTAAATTTTGAATCAATATCAGCAGATAACTTCTCAATAATATACGGGCGAGATGGCGATGCGAAATATCGTTGTCGTAGAATAAGAAACTCTCTTGCACATGCTAGATTTCAAGTTTCCAAGGAAATGTTCATATTTGAAGATCAAGACCCAAGAGGGAATGATAAATTTAAAGCTACAATAAAAGCATGCCACTTCGGAGATTTTTTGAACAACTTCTTTCATGAATGCAAGAATCAGTATTTTAACAGATGAATAGCATAACACCTATGAGCCGTCACCCTGTCAATAGGCATTAGTTTTTTATTGGCCGTGTTAGCGGCCAATATCAAGTCCCGGAGCCAGTGATCCTACTTCGTCTGTCATCGTTGGCTGTGAATGGCTTACAGCAAACACCTATTGAGGCTCACTTATGTGGTTTTCACCACTGCCATTCCGGGTTGCTTCCTGCAGGTTGGCCTGGGGCACTAGACATTCATCGGTTAACCGGCATCTGTCCTATTCAAAAAGCGGGTTGCTTGTCAGTCCCAGTTAGTTTCAGGTTCAGCGCCGGTGTAAGCGCACTCGCTCAGGGTATTGATGCACGCCAGCAGGCTGGATATTTGTTTTTTAACATGAAATACACAGCACGACCCATTTTGTGCGCCAGTGCTGACAAAGCTTTAGCTTTACTCATGCGCTTCTGGAAGCGCTGTAATAACTTCTGGGCACCCGGGTTGCCCCGCAAGTACAGGACGGACGCTTCAGAGAAGGCCCACTTCAGATGCGCATTGCCGATTTTATTGCCCTGGGTGCCATAGGTTTTACCGGCGGACTCGGCCTTGCACTTGATCAAACGGGCATAGGAGGCAAATTTCTGTACGGATTCGAAGCGCTGGATATCACCGACTTCATACAGGATGGTCAGCGCCAGAATACGCCCGATACCGGGAATGGTTTTCAGGAGTGAGAAGTCAACAGGCCGGTGCCGCTTGGCCTGCTGTTCGAGATGACATTCCAGCTTGCTCAGTTCACGGTGGTAGCACTCCAGAATATTCATGTCGAGATCAATATTGCGTTGAACATCCGGTTGATCGAAAGTAGATCTGAGCTGTTCACAGGCACCGTAATTTTTCAGGTTCACTCGATTTGGGGGTAGGTTGTACTGGCTTGTGGTGTTGGCGACATGAGCTTTGAGGTCGGCACCGTGTCGGACAATGCGTGTGCGTCGACGGAGCAGATCACGGGTGGCGCGCATCTCTCTGGGATAGACATAAGCCAGCGGGAAGTTACCACCCCGCATCAGTGCAGCGATTTTATAGGAGTCGATCCTGTCATTCTTGGTTTTACCGCCGTGAATGGCTTTCATGTAGAGGACATGACCGAGAATGAACGGGATAGCCTGCTCCTCACAAAAGTCAGACAGCCAGTACCAGCAATGCATGCACTCGACACCGATTACCAGATCATCCAGGTAGGGCAGAATCAGGTTATAGAGAGACTCAGGCCTGGCCGGGATCTCTTTATGCAGCAGAGTGTCGCCCGCTTGATCAATGATGCAAACATACAGTGATCGTGCATGCAGATCGATTCCACAATAATGCTGATGAGTGCTATTGTAAAAGTTCATTGAGTCTTCTCCTTTTTGGTGTGGTGCCTTCCAGCTTAGCCAATCTGGCTGGGCTGGGGAGAAGGCTCAATGAGTATCAAGTCAATTCAACCGACCGCTGACGCGGCGGCTGATTGAAGCGTTATACGGCGCACTAAGTCCGCTTACGACCCAAAGCGGACATTAGCATGAAAGTTATATCAATCGCGCTATGAATTAGGAAATTGACATGCGAATTACAAAAATACAAGTAAGAAATTTTCGCCTTCTTAAAGATACTGTGATTGATCTGGAAGATGATCTGTCCGTGGTCATTGGAAAAAACAATTGTGGTAAAACATCACTATTGCTGATTCTCGATAAGTTTCTTGGTAATGGTTATCCAAAAAATAGCTTTTCCTTTGATGACCTTAACGTCAATCTCAAGGAAGAAATAAAATCCTGGATAGATGGGGATAAGTCAGGAGAGCCATTCCCCTTTATGGGAATATCACTCAAGCTCTTCATTGAATATGACGAGCAGGATGACTTATCAAATATCAGCAATAAGGTGATTATGGATTTAGACCCTGAAAACAGGGTGGTGGTGTTAGCATTTGAATACTCAATTACTCAGGAACGGTTCCAGTCTCTCAAAAGCGAATACAAGGTCTATTGGGATAAAAGAAAAGCTGAGGGAAAGAAGCAGAAGGACATATTCGCATTTTTAAAGGAACAGCATACTAATTATTTTAACATTACGTGGAAAAGCCTTCTCTATGACTTAGAAAAGCAAGTAGAAGATGAGGAAGTTTTCACTGATCTCAAAAAAGAAAAAATCCCACTTGATAAAATCATTAGTTTCAAATGGATCAGCGCCAGAAGAAGCGTTTCAAATAAGGATTCTGAAAAAGCATTATCAACGCAGTCTTCAAAAATTTACAAGAAATTGGAGGCTAGCAATAACAACCCGGATGTAATTGAGCGCTTCAAGGATACCCTAAGCGATACGGACGATGAGCTTGATAAAGTCTATCAAGCTTTGTTTGATGAAGTCATTAATGATGTAAGGCAATTTGGAGGGGTTAAGACAGAAGACTCTATAATTAAGATCGTCTCCTCTCTACAACACCGAGAGCTACTCGAAGAAAATACTACTGTAATGTATGGGATTGGAGCTACTGACCATACCTTACCGGAAAGTTACAATGGCCTAGGGTATATGAACTTGATCAGCATGATTTTTGAGATCAAGATTTTGTTGCATGAATTCCAAAAAGAAAAAAATGAAAAACCTTCAGACATAAATCTCCTATTCATCGAAGAGCCTGAAGTCCATACGCACCCACAAATGCAGCGTATATTTATCAAGAACATAAAAACGCTATTGCAGAACGGTGTTGTTCGTGAAGATGGAGAAAGTCGAAAATTACAAACTATACTTTCAACTCACTCTTCTCACATAGTTTCAGAAAGCGATTTTGAAGACATAAAATACTTCAAAAGGACTCCTGAAGGCGTTCTTTCGAAGAACTTAAAAGAACTAAGAGCTGAGTATGGGGAAGAAAGCGCATATTATAAATTTCTGAAGCAATACCTTACATTGCATAGAGCAGAACTTTTCTTTGCGGATAAAGCAATTTTTATTGAAGGGGATACGGAGAGAATCTTGCTCCCCGCAATGATGAAAAAAATTGATCAAGACGATAGGATAAAAGAAGTCACTGAAGGTGCAGCTCCCTCGCTGCCATTGCTTTCCCAGAACATTTCTATTGTAGAGGTGGGATCATACTCCCAGGTCTTTGAGAAATTCATAGATTTCATAGGCGTGAAGTCCCTTATCATCACCGATATAGATTCTACAGGAATGCTTCCTGATCTGGGTGAGAATGGAAGTGTAAAAAAGAACGAAGATGGTTCGGATAAACTAAAGCGAGGGAAGTGCCCCGTAGAAAGCGGGGATCAAACGAGTAATGCATCCCTAAAATTTTTCTATGGATCAGACAAAACGCTTGATATCTTCAAAAGCCTTGCTTTTGAAGATCGTATTCTAAGAAAATCTAAGGAAGTGGAGCCTGCCGAGTGGCTACAAAGCCCGGAAGGACATTTGGTTTGCGTATACCAAATCAAAGAGCAAAACAACGCCGGAAAAGACTACTGGGCGAGAAGCTTTGAAGATGCCTTTTTTCACATCAATGGCCAATTCATAGCAGACAACACGTTTGACAGCGATCAGACCTTCATTGGAGATAAAACCTTCCCAAGCCTTACTCAGAATAGAATGCAAGAGTTTGCTAAATCAGAAATTGATGCCTGGGATATGGCTGGAGCCGTTTCCAAAAAACCTGCGTTTGCAATGGAGATATTGTTATGCAGCACCACGAAGGCAAAGTCTGTTAAGGACAAGGAATCTGGCGAAGATGTTTTAGTTTCAATAGAGTTTTCAAACTGGAATATCCCGACCTATATTCGGGAGGGCTTGCAATGGCTGAAACAAGATTGAAGCTGGAGCCAGAAGTCCAAACGATCCTTGGATATATTGACGAGGGAAAGAATTTTCTACTCAGTGGAGGGGCTGGTAGTGGAAAGACTTATTCCTTGGTTCATACGATTGCTCAAATTATTGAAGAAAACCCGACTGCTAAAATTTCCTGTATGACCTACACGAATGCGGCGGTACGAGAAATTCAGGATCGTTTTAATAATCCAAACCTAACTGTAAGCACGATTCATGATTTTCTTTGGGATAGCATAAAATCTTTCCAGGGGGAGTTAAAAAGCACCCTGATAACACTCATTAATTCAGAGGATGTCAAAGAAGTAAAAAGCCCGGATGGAGAAGTTGAGCCCGACTTTTTTGAAGAGAAAGAAATTCAGTACAAAGAATATACCATTATTAAAGAAGGCATCATTTCCCACGATGAGTTATTGGTTTTAGCGCAGCATATGTTCATGACCTACCCAAAACTCTGCGATATTTTAAAAGACAAGTTTAAATTCATTTTGATAGACGAGTATCAAGATACCAGCCCATCTGTCATAGAAATATTTCTTACTCATTTCAAAAAGAGTAACAGAAAAAACATCATTGGCTTTTTCGGCGATGCCATGCAGTCTATTTACGATGATACAATAGGTAATTTGGCGTCTTATGTGGCAGCAAATGACGTTACTGAAACGAGGAAAGCACAAAATAGAAGAAACCCCAAACAGGTCTACGAACTGGCAAACAAGCTCAGAACTGATGGAATCGTCCAAGAGCATTCTACAGATGAGAATGCTCCAAACATGGAGAACGGAAGTGTAAAAGAAGGCAATGTCAAGTTTTATTATACAACGGATGAAGAGAGGCTAGAGGCACTTAAGCAAACACTGGAATGGGATTTTTCTAACCCTAAGAAAACCAAGATATTAAATTTGACTCATAATCTCATTGCCCCTCAAGCAGGTTTCACTGCTTTGATGGCTATATATGACGGTGACAAAATTCTAGACTATAAAAAACGGATCACCGATTACATCAAAAAGAACACGATTACTGAAGATTTCTCAGAGCTTACATTCGGCCAAGTTATAGATAAACTGTTAGAGGGAAAGACCTCTGATGCTCAGAAAAAACCCATACTTCCGACTGCCGGAATGCAAACATTCATTGACCAACATAATCAACTGTTTGAGACAGCGAAGAGCTACCCATTTGAAGAGTTTAGAAGGATTTATGTCGATAAGGATGCTTTGCTAGATGATAAAAAAGATGATGAGAATGATGAATCAAAAACGGGCTCTAAGCGAGATAATCTCATAAAACACCTGTTCAAAATTCAAGATCATGTAAATTTATATAATGAGAAGAAGTACAACGAGTTTTTAAGAAAAACAGAATTCCAGATTAAGTCTATTGCCGATAAAAAAAGCTTGAGAGATGTTGTCATGACGCTGCAGAGCATGTCTGACAGCACAATCGAAGAGGTTATAGAATATGCTCACAATAATGGTATATGCCGGAAAGATGACAATCTTCAAAGTTTTATAGAAAAGAAAAAATACATTTATGATCAGGTCATCCAGCTAAAATTTCAAGAGTTCCAAAATCTGTTTTCCTATCTGGAAGGATATACCCCTTTCTCCACTCAACATAAGATTAAAGGTTCTGAGTTTGATAACGTCCTAGTAGTCTTAGATAATGGAAATTGGGCGAAATATAATTTTCAATACCTTTTTGAGAATAATGGAACAGAAAGTGTTCGAGAAAGAACACAAAAGCTGTTTTATGTTTGCTGCACTCGGTCAAAAGAAAATCTTGTTGTTTATTATCATAATCCCAGCCAGGCTACTATAGCTACAGCCAAGAATTGGTTTGGTGAAGATAATGTTCAGGTGCTCTTGTAAAGCAATTTACTTTTATAAAACGTCCGCTCCTGGCCGGATGAGGATATATTGATGATGGTGCAGACCACGTATAACAAGTGACTGTGGTCACCAGTCAATATATTTATACAATTTCTGAGCTCCATCGTTCTTCATTCTTAACCATGGTGTTCAGTATGACGATGAGCTTTCGCATACAGGCAATCAAGGCGACTTTTGGCAGTTTTCCAGATGCCTTTAGATGGGTGTAGTAACGTTTGAATACCGGGTTGCATTGAATGGCAGACATCATTGCCATGAACATCACTGTGCGAATGCGTGGGCAGCCACCACGTATGCGCCGCTTGCCTTGATAGTTACCACTTTCGCGGTTCATGGGAGCTACACCAACCAAAGCGACGATCTCTTTCAACAACACACGTAGTACCCGATTGATGGATGAGTTCACTTCTTTAGGCATGATATGCAGACGGGATTGCTCCATTGTCTGCATTTCCATTAGTTGTGACCGTCTTGCCAGTAAGTCTTCGATCAGAAGGGATTGTTTATCAGGATATAGGCTTTATATCCGGTTGTATCGTTGCAGCAAAACGAGCAATGACAGCGGCGTCCAGCTTATCAGTTTTGGCGAATACGCCGATAGCCTGGGCATAGCGCCGGATGCTGATGGGGTTAACGACAATGATGGGCAGATTAGCTTTGTCACAGGCAAAAACAAAAGCGTGTTCATAGCGACCAGTGGCTTCGGTGACGATCCGTTTGACTGGGTGTTGCTTTAGTACCTGGATAATTTTCTGAATACTGTGATCATCATTGGGAATGGAAAAGTGAAGGTTCAGCGGATGAAAGGCAATATCAAGTTTTGACTTGCTGACATCCACGCCGACATGGACTTCGATTTGGTTTTCAGTGTGATTCATAATAAGCTGACTCTGCCTTGCTATGCGGGCTCGAGGCCCCGATGACTGTTCGAGTTATCGCTAAGGAGTCATGCAACGCTACCCACTTGTTACCGGTCTCTCGAAAGAGGAGCCTGCGCTACACCGAGCTGCTGCATGAAGACCCTCAACGGCCATTGAGGGTGGGCCTCACTTTACCCAGAAATGGAACGAATTAACCATACAAGGCGCTGTTGTCGCCGCTAGCGCGGCTGGGACGGCTTATGTTACGCTCCAGCCGCTCCAAAGCTTTGCGTTATGCGAAGGAGAGGGAATGAGCTTCCTTGAAGAGTCGTGGGAACAAAGAGAAGAGACAACATACAAAGAGATATTTGGTGATACTGGGCCGGGCATTTTCCCTCTATCAAATGAAGTCTTTGATCGAATGAATGCGAAGGAAATAGATCCTCGCTGGCTTACTCATGGTGTATTTAAATCTCCGCCAAATGGCAGCAGGAGCACATGGGCATATGTAACCTCGGGAATGTCTAATCCCTGGGATGCAGTAGAGCCAGAGGAATACTCTGGTATGGGCATAGAGCTTTTGATAGAGACAGTAGAAGAAGAGACCTGGGCAATTGAGGTTCTTCAAACTCTAATGGCCTACAACCTATTACTGGCAAGCGGTCAAATGGGTGATTTTCCTCCGTTGGATTATGGGCATCGAGTGCCTTTAGCTCTGTCTGAATCAATAAAAGCGATGATGCTTATCCATCCTGTTAATTTTCCTAGCACCTTTTCCATCAAATCAGGTAGGGTCGATTTGTTGCAAGTTGTAGGCATCACTCCTTCGGAGTTGGAAGCTGCAAAGCAGACATCATCGGATGAAATAAGGGAAAAATTGGTTAGTAGGACTGGCGGTCTGGTTACAAGCAAGGAGCGAGCTAGTGTCGTGTAAATCGCATATCAATCGGCTGTTGTCGCTCCTTCGGGGCTGGGATGGCCTTTCCGTCGCTTCGCGACTACAAGCCCGCCCCAAAGCCGGGTGTTTTAGGTTCTACTATGTTCGCCGATCCGTGGAATCCCTCTAGCGCCGAGATTAGACAGTGGGCTTATACGCACACTGCGGAGGAGCCCTGCCAGGATTGGGATCTTGCTTTGTCTTGGGCTGCTCATGAGCGTGATTATTTAGAATATGCCGCCGACCCTTGCTGTCCAAATCGTAGCTTCTTCCTTCATGTTATCTATTTAATGGTTGGTGACGCAGTTCGCAGCAAATATCGAACAACTCCCGAGGCAGTTGTCCGGGGCTTCATTGAGTTAACTAAAGACACCAAGAGCAAGCCTTTGCAGCGCTGGCGCGAGCGATCCAACCACCTGCTTAAGCATCCATCTGAATTTGATTATGCCGCGTGGTGTGGCGGTGGATACTCCAGCGCCGAAACCTAATAATTGGTTCAAATCGTTCGCTGCGCTCACTGGGGCGGGTAAAGCCCGCCCCTTAACCAAACGTTATGTGTGAATCAGGATGAGCAAGTTGAACGAGCAAGAGAAGGCATTTTGGGAACGGATTCGTAGCATCCTTTGGAGGAAATGGGATCCTATCGGTGTCTACGAACCAAATAGCGAATGGGACGACGAGTACGATAGTTACTGAAGGCTGTGACCACATACGAATAGCAGCGTCTTTGACGGCAACAATCAATCAAAGCATCGGCCTGAGCGCGGCAAACAACAACGAGCATGACATAGGTGTAGCCAAGTTGATTGTGTCAGCAAAAGAAGAGTTATTGGGGTAATACGGATATCCCTTCCTGGGTTAAAGACAGCGAAGCATTGCAGAAGGCATTCAGCCAGATCGCAAAAGATATTTCATCACTCAGCTGGCAGTGTCAGTGAGAACACAGTGGTTGGTGGTTCCGTTGCGCGGTGGTAGTTCAGCTTTCCGTTATGCAATTGCATGATTTCATGAACAAAACTCAGCCCCAGCCCACTGCCTTTGCTGCCATCTGTCCGGGGCAGACAGAAAAAGCGCTGGGTCAGTTTTTCTTCGGCAAAAGGCGGCACCCCGGGCCCGGAATCTTTTACGCTGATGTAAACAGAACCATCGTTTTGTATGGCACTGATCAGTACAGCTGACTCAGGCGGTGAGAACTCTGTGGCGTTCCGGATCAGGTTGCTCAATGCATCCTGCAGCAGGGTACTGTCGCCGGTGATGGACAGGGAAGGGTCACAGCTGTATTCAAGGCTGACTCTGTGCTGGCTGGCATAGTCTTCAAGGCTCCGGCAGACTGCTGTGATCAGCTCTTTCAGTACGACTTTGTCGTGTCGTTCCAGGCTGCTCTGATATTCAATGGCGGCCAGTTTCAGCAAGCGCTCGATCAGCTCCTGCATCCTTGAACCTTGCTCAATAATATTATTGAGAAACTGATTGCGCCGTGCATCGGACATCGGCTCCTGTAACAGCTCTGCTGCACCACGGATACCGGCGATCGGGGCTTTCAGTTCGTGCGTCAGGCTCTGCACATAATCTGCCACATAGGATTTGCCATCCAGTGCGGCTTTCATGCTTTCAAGCGCTTTACCCACACGCCCAACTTCATTATGACCAAGCGCAGGCAGAGCGGGGCGTTCGCCTCTGGAAACCCCTCTGGCATACTGTTCAAGGCGGAGCAGAGGCCGTGTAATCCAGAGGGTGATCACAAGACCGGTCAACAGAGTTGCCAGTGCAGCGACCAGTGAAATCCAGAGCAGGTTGGTGCTCAGGTGGCTGATAAAGCGGTTAATGTTGCGGGTGGGCTTTCCGGTGGACACCACACCGATAATATCACCGCGATACAGCACCGGGCTTGCGACATAGAGCCGTTCGGTATCACTATGGCCGGGTACATCGTCGCTGCTGCGGGCACCATAATGACCGCGCAGAGTCAGATAGACATCGCGCCACTGGGAATAATCGCGGCCGGTATCGGTGTAATGGGAATCAAAAATCACGGTGCCTCTGGCATCGGTGATATACATTCTCAGATCAACTTCGGTTTTAAGCAGATCATAAATCTGTGCGTTTAGCGGCCTGCCGGCCAGCCCTGCAAAGAGCCGTTCAGCCAGATGTGTGTCGATCACGGTGCCACCGCTTTCGCTGAAGCTGACGCCTTCGTTTGCGATCAGAGTGGCCATCATCTCTGATATATCGACCAGAATCTCCTCCTGAGCTTCCTTATAACGGGGCTCCAGCTCATCGAGTACCCAGTAAACCACACTGCCAAGGCCTGTCAGCACTGAAAACAGAAACACCAGAATCAGGCGTAATCTCAGGCTCATGCGTCCGCCTCAAAGCTGTAGCCAAGACCACGGTGGGTTCTGAGCGGGTCGCAGTTTTCGCTGATGTCGCGGATTTTGCGCCTGAGGGTTTTGATGTGTGTATCGACAGTGCGGTCGAAACTGCGTTCAGGCTCTTCCCACACCTGTTGCATCAACTGTTCACGGGAATAGATTCTGCCGGGATGGCTCATCAGTAACAGTAGCAGGCGGTATTCATAGCGGCTCAGATCCAGCAAGACACCATCCAGCGTGATTCTGGCGCCATCTGCATCGTGACTGAAGCCGGCAGAGGTGATATTCGCAGCTTTCGGCGGCTGGCGCAGGCGGGCACGGATACGGGCCGTGAGCACCCGGGGGCTGAAGGGCTTGGTGATGTAATCATCAGCACCCAGTTCAAGACCCAGCACCTGGTCGATCTCTTCATGGCGGGAGGTCAGAAACACCACCGGCACAGAGGATGTCTGCCTGATGACCCGGCAGACATCAAATCCGCTCATATCGGGAAGGCCGATATCCAGCAGAACCAGCTCTGTATTACCCTCGCTGAGTGCATCCAGAGCCTGCTGCCCGGTGGTGACCCAGATGTTATCTATCCGTTCGGTTTCCAGAGCATAGCGTATGGTGTCAGCAATAGATGGCTCATCCTCAACAATCAGTACCGCCATGGTGTTCCCTCTGTTAAAGCGCCGGTCCATACGTGGTGCAGATGCTCACATTATCTCTGGCAGATCAGCTACTGTAAAGCCGCGTACATTACCACAAAGCTGCACAGACTCCGGCGTTTTAAAGCGGGTTCATAAGGTCCAGCCGGTGGTGTCGTCATCAGCCTTCACAGAAAAACAGGACTTCACACTCACTTCATATTTTCCTCAAGCAGCAAGCAGATACTGGCCACATCTTAATGAGGAGAATAGAAATGCATACATTTTCACACAAGGGAATTCGCCCACTGATTCTGGCCTGTCTGATGATTGGGTGTGCACAGAATGTGGTTGCTGATGTTGTTACCCACGGTACCCTGGTATCCCGTGATGAGCAGGGGCAAAAGCAGGATATGCCGCTGGTCAGCACCCGTGTGGCCATGGATATTACAGGCTCTGTGCTGCGCGCTCAGGTAACCCAGGTATTCCATAACCCCACAGATAACTGGACAGAGGCACTGTATCTGTTCCCTCTGCCAGGTGAGGCAGCAGTTGATCACCTGAAAATGCAGATAGGAGACCGCATCATCGAGGGTGAAATTCAGGAAAAAGAGCAGGCCCGGGCAATCTATGAGCAGGCAAAATCTCAGGGACAGAACGCCGCGCTCACCGAGCAGGACCGCCCCAATCTGTTTCACACATCCGTTGCCAATATTCCGCCGGGTGGCGAGGTCACCATCAGTATTGAGTACCAGCAGACACTGGTCTGGAAAGATGGCCGGTTCAGCGCCGGTTTCCCGCTGGCGATCACCCCACGTTATAACCCGGTACAGCCCGGAGAAGTGCGCCGTGTGGTTGAGGGACAGGCTACCCTGAACAGCGGCTGGCAGATACTGCCGGGTGAGCGTAAAACAGTGATGGCCACAATCGGTGATGATGAAACCGCAGTCAGCAATACTCCGGGGCCTGTTGAGATCAGCCTTAATCTGCAACCTGGATTTAGACTGAGCTCTCTGGACAGCCCTTCACATCAGATCAGTCAGAAACAGACAGAAGATGGCGGCTACATCATCAGCCTGCTGGCGGATGAACCGGATGAGTACCGTGATTTTGTTTTGAACTGGACACCGGTGGAAAGCGACGAACCTTCGGCTGCGTTTTTCTCTGAGCAGCATGGGGATGAACACTATGGTCTGCTGATGCTGATGCCGCCTCAGGATCTGCACACAGCACGCTACAGCCGGGAAGTGATCTTTGTGATTGATACATCAGGCTCCATGGCGGGTACCTCAATTGAAGCCGCGCGCAGAGCGCTGCAGGCCGGTATAGATGGGCTGGCATATGATGACACGTTTAACGTGATTCAGTTTAACTCTTCAACTGATACGCTCTTTAACCAGCCGGTTATAGCCGATATCCAGCGCCGTCAGCAGGCCGCCAGCTATATCAACTCACTGCAGGCAGGAGGTGGTACCGATATGGCACCTGCGCTGACTTCTGCACTGACAGGCATACGCAGCAATGATGACACCCCCAGATTGCGCCAGATCGTGTTTATCACCGATGGTAGTGTGTCCAACGAACAGCAACTGTTTGATCTGATCCGCAGCCGTCTCAATAACACCCGCCTGTTCACCGTGGGTATCGGCAGCGCACCAAACAGTTACTTTATGGAAGAGGCCGCAGTAGCCGGGCGGGGCACCTATACGTATATTGCGTCTCCGTCTGAATCTGAAAGCACCATGCAAACGCTCTTCAACAAGCTGGAAAAACCGGCAATGACCGATATCCGGATCGAAGGCGAGGGGATTAAAGACCTGATGCCATCGGTCATTCCTGACCTTTACTCCGGTGAGCCGCTGGCTGTTTCGATGAAACTGACAAACGGCACAGGCGAAGTCCGTATCAGTGGCCGTACCGGTGATGCCGCATGGCAGGAAACACTGATACTGGCACCGGCGGATAATACCCGGGGTATCATGACAGACTGGGCCCAGCGTGCGGTGCAGGACTGGCGCCGTGGGTATCTCAGAGGTGTCAGCGAAGAACAGATCCGTTCTGAAATCATAGCGCTGGGTCTTAAATATCACCTGGTTACGCCATACACCAGCCTGGTTGCCGTTGATAAAACACCTGTCCGTCCTGAACAGGAAGAGAGCGAAACTCTGGTGGTGCCTGTAGCCAAACCCCACGGCCTTGATCTGGGAATGGCCCAGGGCGCTACCGGGTATCAGCTGACCCTCGCCGGAGGACTTGCCGCACTGCTGGCAGCACTTTCCGTCATGATTGTGGAGCGTCGCAGAAAGTCCGGTTCAAGGTGGTGTGCATGACCCTCAGCATCCGTAACCTCGCACTGGCAGCCCTTGTGGCTGCTGGTCTGATCCTCACCTCAACAGCCCTGTGGATTCCTGTAAAAGCACGGCTGGCGCAATGGCTGCTGGCTGATGCCTGGGCCGAAAGTCTGGACAGCGGCACAGCAGTAAAACCCTGGCCCTGGGCCGACCACTGGCCGGTTGCGCGTCTGAGCGTGCCTGATATGGATATTGATCAGATTGTACTGGCCGGAGACGGCGGCAGCTCGCTGGCTTTTGGCCCCGGTGAAAATATGCAGGCACATGCGATGACCCATGCCGCACGGATTATCAGCGGACACAGAGATACCCACTTCAGCTTCTTGAGGAATATACAACCAGGCCAGACTCTGATGCTCAGCGACCATAACGGAAATGTGACATACCAGGTTGATCAGATTCAGGTGGTGGATTCGGCCGTTACCCGGCTGACGCCCACTGCCTTTCCAGATGGACTGATACTGGTGACCTGTTATCCCTTTGATGCGCTCACCGCAGGGGGAACCCTGCGGCTGGTTGTGATGGCCTCTGCTGTTGAACCTGAGAAGCCCCCTGTTATACCTTAAAGCAGGTGCACCTTAGGCAGCATGCGCTTGTTTACGGCGTTGAGACTATCGAATGAGTTGGCTGACACGATAGACAAGGGCTAGAATCAGGTAACACAAACCAGTCGATTACGAGGCCGAAGACTTCTATGGAAACTGTTATCTTATGGGGATGTAAATCGTGCAATTGACTTACGCACTTATAGGGGTGTTGATCTACTACGCGTCTGTTACTGCTATCGGAAAATGGTGTCGGAACAACAATATATCCAGACCGTTAGCATTTCGTGTGGGGGCTGCTGCTTGTATTTTACTGGCGCTGGTCACGATTGTCGGCGTGAGTCTGTACTTCGGCAGAGTTATGCTAATAAACGAGGATCCACTAGTCACAGCCGGATGCGTTATTGTTATCGCATTGCTAGGCGGTCTGCGTTGCCGGGATCAAATACCTAAAACCCTATCTGACGAAACATAGTGCCATAAATCAAAGGCAAATCAGTCATGCCTGAGCCTGTGACAAGTCGCTGAATGCGGTGATACCGAGGTGGGAGTAGCGCATTGAAAATGGTACTTCTTGGAAATGCCGGGTCTGGTAAGAGCACCCTCTCAAAAAAATTCATTACTAAGCAACAAGCTGCTCGCCTGTCGCTGGATGAAGTGGCGTTTCAGGGCGGTTCGGAGAGGCGGCGCCTTCAAGACAGCATTGCTGATGTAAAGCGCTTCATCGCTGATAATGAGCACTGGATAATCGACGGTTGTTATTCGGATATTATCGAACCGATCCTGGCAGATTGTGAAGAGTTCATCTTTCTTAACCCTGGTGTCGATGCGTGCATTGCCCACTGCCGCGCAAGGCCATGGGAGCCGGAGAAGTTTAGTTCGAAAGAGGAGCAGGATGAACATCTGGACAACCTGATCGAATGGGTGACTGCCTATGAGACCCGCTCAGACGAGTATGGGCTTAGCCGGCACCGGGCACTTTTCGAATCTTTCAGTGGGAAAAAACGTGAACTCAGTGATCCACGCGAGTATGAATCGGTATAACTATCGCAGACACGCAAGAAGGCAGTGGGCTTTACTCAATGATCAAAAAGCACCAGCGCACACCGACTGGATGAAGCACCGAGTTGATAGTCCAAAGGGTAGGCTGATGCAGCCATTTAATTAAGCTCGCAACCGGAAGCTCAAAATTATGTTGAACCTGCTGTTCGTCGCTATCGGAGTGTTGCTACTGACTAGTGGCGGTGAGGCACTGATCAGAGGGTCTTTGGCCGCTGCAAATCGTCTGGGTATTTCTCCTCTGCTCAGCGGCTTATTAATTGTCGGTTTTGGTACGTCTGCGCCAGAGTTGGTGGTCTCAATTGAGGCAGCTCTGAGTGAGCAGCCCGACATCGCAATCGGTAACGTTGTGGGGAGTAATATTGGCAACATCCTGCTGATTCTAGGCTTATGTGCACTGATAACGCCTCTTGCTGTCAAGCCGCTCGTATTGCGGCGTGATGCTGTCACTGTTGTCGCGGCTAGCATTTTGTTTCTTATTCTTGTCGGTGGGGAGGCTTTGGTAAGGTCTGACGCTGCCATATTCCTTTTGGCGCTCGCCGCTTATCTGATCTGGGCTTATTGGACCGAACGCTCTGGAGAAGCGCCTTCCGCAGAGTTACATATAGCTGAAGGGGAGGAAGTTACGTCTCTGCCAAAAACAACGCTATGGATAATCATGGCGGTTGTGCTGGGTTTGGTCCTTTTGATCACCGGCTCACAAGTATTGTTAAAGGGGGCCATAGGAATAGCCGAGTCGTTTGGTGTCACAGAAGCTGTGATAGGTTTGACCCTTGTTGCGGTTGGCACGTCTCTACCCGAGCTTTCGATATCAGTCATCGCGGCGTTCCGCCGTCATGCCGATGTTGCTATTGGGAATGTCCTGGGCAGCAATATTTTCAATCTTCTGGGAATACTCGGAATTTCCGCGTTGCTACAGCCACTTCCAGTCCCTGAGCGAATCCTGCAGTTTGATCAATGGGTCATGTTGGGAACGTCACTGGTTCTGTTGTTATTTCTATATACGGAGCGTCGGCTTAGCCGGATCGAAGGAGGGTTGCTCTTGCTGGGCTACGGTGTCTATGTAAGCCTGAGTTTCACGGTATTCGGCACATAGTATTGAAAAGCTGTCCATTGCTATATTAGTTCACGGGCAATTTCTACTATCTGGTTGCGAAGCCATACATTAGCAGGATCATAATGCTGCCTTTCATGCCAGATAATAGATGGCGTGAAAGACTGTATTTTTATAGGTAGTTCGAGTATTTCAATAGGGACTGACTTAGCCATTCGATGGGCTAATCTACGTGGAATGGATAGGATCAAATCACTTTCGGCCACGATCATGGGAGCAACCAGGAAGTGAGGGGTGCGTACTGCAATTCTTCTCGTGAGTCCATGTTGCGCTAACGCGTCATCCACGGCACTGCTTCCTTGGCCGGTAATAATCACGGACAGGTGCGACAGCGATACGAAGTTTTCGAGAGTCAGTTGTGCGGCGACTATTGGATGATTTTTGCGCACGACACATACAAAGTCTTCATCATAGAGTGCTCGACAGTAAAACCTTGCAGGTAGCCCCTGAAAGGAGCCAATCGCCAGATCGGCGCCTCCCTGAGCAATTAAACCTACGTTATCACCCGCTGGTGCCGGCATGACCAGATCAATCCCGGGTGCCAACGTCGCAAGTTTAGAAACCAGTGCGGGCATCAACAACAGGGCCAAATGGTCCGCTGTTGCAATTGTGAATTGTCCTGATGCGGTGCTTGGATGAAACTCGGAAGGTGCAACGATTGCTCGTGCATCATCAAGCAGCTTGGTCACCGATCCTGACAAGGCTATCGCTCGTGGTGTTAACTCCCATCCATTAGCTGTTCGCACCAGAAGCTTGTCGTTTAGTAATCGGCGCAAGCGACCCAAGCCTCGACTCGCTGCAGGCTGGCTAAGCCCTAATCGTTCGCCAGCACGAGTGACACTGCCTTCTTTCAGCAATGCGTCAAACAGCTTGAGAAGGTTCAGGTCAACCTCATTTAAATCCACTTTTTGCATGCCCGTTATTATCCTCATGCATTTTTAATATGTAGGCGGACTGTATAGCATTCCTCTCGTTGGATCTATCAAGTTTCTTAATCAGGAGAGGAATAATGAGCACTACCGAATTGTATGTAGTGATAGGCGCTACTGGTCGCACAGGGTCTGCTGCAGCGAACACGTTACTGAATGCCGGCAAACGTGTGCGCGTTGTCGTGAGAGATGAGTCACAAAGGGCTACGTGGGCAGCTCTCGGGGCTGAAGTTGCTGTGGCTGATTTAACAGACCACTTTAGCCTATGCAAAGCCTTTGCTGATGCGGACGGTGCGTATATCGTCAGTCCCCCGCAATATTCGTCTGAGAAGCTTTTTTCGCAGGCTGAAGCCATGGCTCGTTCCATTGCGGACGCGGCGACAAACGCGAAGTTGCCCAAGCTGGTTGCCCTTTCATCAATCGGTGCAGAGCAACCAAATGGCACAGGCTGGATCGCCATGAATCGTATGCTTGAGGAGTCCTTAAGCGGTACAGGAATACCGGTAACATTCCTGCGTGCAGCCTACTTTATGGAAAACTGGGGGGCGCTCGTTAAAATCGCTGTAGAACAGCATCAATTACCCAGCTTTCTTTCGCCGTTGAATCGAAAGTTTCCGATGATCGCAACAGCAGATATCGGCCGCATAGCGGCTGAAGCTCTCTGCGAAAATTGGGAAGGTGTGCGAATTTTCGACCTGGAAGGTCCCGCCAGATATTCCCCGAATAATATCGCGGAGCACTTATCCCTGACACTCGGAGAAGCGATACAGCCAGCCTCAATACCGGAGTCAGACTGGGCGCTATCGATAGCTGGGCAAGGTTTCTCTTCAGCGGCCATTTCCGGATTTATTGAAATGACCCAAGGGATTAACTCTGGCCATATAGCCTTCCATGATCGATTGAACGCTGAGCGTCGTACGGGGTCCGTAAAGCTTGAAACGGTGATTGATGCACTGGCTGCAGGGTAGGCCTGTCTCCTGCTTGAACTAGGGGATCTGCGCTTCGAAGCTCATTTGCAGTGGTAGGTCGGTATTTTCGACCTGTGCCTCGATGACGAATTGAAAAACACGCTGTGTGCTGGTGTCCAGAGTACCGACATAGGATACGAGGTCGTTCGCCTCAACCTCACGCATATCGATTTTTGTAGTGTGACCGGTCACGCTTTCGTAGTATGCGCTCAATTCGCCCGTCGCAGGCACTGGCTGCTGCTCTTGTCCATTTTCCAGAATGACCACGTTGAGCAGGAATACGTTGGCATCGGCTTCGATACCATATTGTAGCGCCATGGCATCGGGCAAATGTTCGGTAGGGCTCACATTAGCCCGGAGCGTATAGCCATCAAACTCAGCGACATCTCCCAGAGGCTGTTCGCTCGCCTCGCGCTCATCGACATTTACCTGGCTGGCGGTTACATCGGCGGGCTGGTCTGATCTGTCGCAACCGACCAGCAGAGCGGCGAGGGCCATGGTTAGTATGGTCGGCAACGCGAGGCTGCGGACTTTGTTTTTTTGTATGGTGTTCATGGTGTGTTCTACTCCCGGGGATATACAGAACTTGGCGGTATCGCTGTTGGACCGTACCTCCACTCATCGCAGACGTGCGTAAGCGCTATCTATTGAGCCAGTTTAAGGAATGACAAAAGCCATGTCGGTGCGTTACACCACAGATCTCTGACAGCGCCATGCAGGATTTTTACTACCGGTGTTAGCGCTTTGCTGTCATTCTTCAGGTGGCTACTAGCCCCATTTTTAAAAGCAGTATGTTAAGATTACCGGTCCATAAATTCTGTTGAAAAGTGAGGGTACCGGGATGGCACAAGCTGCAGCACGTCATATTCTTGTTCAAGATGAAGCAACCTGTAACGAACTGAAATCAAAAATTGCTGCGGGTGAAGATTTTGCCGCACTGGCACAGAAGCACTCCATGTGCCCCTCTGGCCGAAGTGGTGGTGATCTGGGCACTTTTGGCCCGGGCCAGATGGTTCCGGAGTTCGACAAGGTTGTATTCAGTGCGCCAGTCAACGAAGTGCAGGGGCCGGTAAAAACGCAGTTCGGCTACCATTTGCTGGAAGTGACTCAGCGGACCGACTAAAACAAACAGATGAGGCAGCCATCTGACTGCGTTGCATTGGCCTGAAATAGCGCCACTATTCCAGCACCAATGCACCTTGAAGCTGGCCGCCTTGTACTGGTCAGTTCATGCCGGGTCCCAAAACTTCCAAAGTAGTCGATCCAGTCACGTATAAACTGACGGGCTTCGTGTGTCGCCGCCATAACTAACAAAGCAAAAGCAGGGAGCACATTTTTACGGCGTTAAAGCGAAAATAGAGTCGTAGCACCCGTTCTCCAATTGTGACAAAATTGAATCATATTAAACGAGAGGTTTTTCCATGAATCTCCAGAGCATTGAAGACGAAGCGCTCCACCTTCCAAAAGAGGAACGAGCGAAATTGATCCAGAGACTGGTATTGAGCCTTGAATCTCCTACAGAAGAGGAACTCAGGTCCGATTGGTTGCTTGTGGCCCAGAGCAGAGCTGAAGAACTCGATAATGGCTCGGTTCAGGCTGTATCAGGTCAAAATGTCATGAGGAGGGCTAGAGCACTTACCAAATGAACTATTCTTTTCATCCGGCAGCGGAAGCCGAATTCCTGGAGTTAGTTGGTTATTACGAATCATCAGTTCCGGGATTGGGAAGTGCGTTCATAGAGGACTTTGAGGCTCTGGCCAACTTAGTAGGCGAATCTCCAAGAGCCTGGCAAGTTGAGTTGCCGCCGGATATTCGTAGAGTACCCCTTCATAGATTTCCGCTGTCCATCGTTTACCGAGAGAAGCCTGGTGGTTTTCAGGTTCTTGCTAATGCTAGTGATATTGCCAAACTAATCAAGAACAGTAGTGGCACGCTTGCGCAGGCCGAATTAAGCGCTAAATTGTTGATCTCATAGGTGCACTTGCAGGCACGAAAATGGAGATCGTCGGCGTGCGATCAGGGTGAAAGTGTCTTACGCGAATGAAACGGTACATATCCACCGTTCGCCAGTTGTGTCGGCTTTCGATTTGTTGTACGCCGAGTATGACCATAGAAGAGCGCGGGTTTATGAAAGGCCGGAGCTGCTGTGATTTTGTGCTCTACTTCAAGGTGGGTAAGAAACCGCTGGCGGTCATTGAGGTAGATGGGGGAGAGCACGATAAACCGCAACAGAAGAAATGGGATGCCCTGAAGAATAGCATTCTCCAAAAAGGGGGCTTACCTTTGCTTCGACTGAAAACAGTCGAAAGCCATATTGAAGAAAAAATCGAAAACTTTTTGGTTACAGTGACTGGGAACACTCAGTCCGAGGGTGATTCAAGGCGTCGGGATGAAAGCCAGTAACTCAGATACTTATGGGCTTTTAGATGAGGCGACAGGCAGGTGAGTCACCTGCCTGTGTTCTATCTTTATCTACCAGAGTAACTCAGAGCTGACTGAATCAGGATCAATACTCTGCGCTGTGATAGACGTTCTGAACATCGTCCAGATCGTTCAGCATATCGAGGAAACGCTCGAACAGGGGCAGGTCGTCGCCGCTGATCTCGGTGGTGGTCTGTGGCAGGAACTGAATTGCATCGACTTCGAAATCTATCTCGCCGAAGGCCTCAATCAGCGCCTGTTTGGCTTTGAAGGATTCGGTATGCGGCGCGAATACGGTGATCATGCCATCTTCATCTTCAATATCGGTAACATCGACATCGGCCATCATCAGAGCTTCTAGCACAGACTCTTCATCATGCCCTTTGAAGGCAAGAATAACGCAGTGATCAAACATATGGCTGACGCTGCCAGATGTGCCGATCTTGGTCTTGGTTTTGGTGAAGCACTGGCGTACGTCACCGAAGGTGCGGTTAGGGTTGTCGGTCAGACACTCGACGATCACCATGCAGTTGCCTGGGCCAAAACCTTCGTAGCGGGCTACCGAGAAGTCTTCACCACCACCGCCTTTGGCTTTATCCAGTGCCTTATCAATTACATGCGCAGGCACCTGATCTTTTTTGGCGCGGTCCATCAGGCCACGCAGGCTCAGGTTGCCGGATGGATCCACCCCGCCTGATTTGGCACAGACGTAGATTTCACGGGCATATTTGCTGTAGATCTTGGTTTTGGCGTCGGCCGTTTTGGCCATCGATTCTTTGCGGTTCTGGTAAGCGCGACCCATATCCGGAGTCCTGTCAGTTGTCGGAAAAGGACTGATTCTACTCGCAATCAGTGGGCTAATCTATTCTCTGTGTGGGATTTGGCAAACACGGGAGTGCGTGTTTGCCGTGCAGGCACTCCCGCAGCAGTGAGAAGGCTGCAGGAGTATTGCCAGGTGGTGTAACAGGAGTGCTCAAAAATCAGAGTGTCATCCCAGGTGGCAGCGACGCAGGCATGCTGAGCGCCTTCTGCTCCAGTGATGCTACCGGGTAAGCGCAGTAGTCGGCTGCATAGTAAGCGCTGGGGCGATAGTTACCGCTCAGGCCTGTGCCGCCGAAAGGCATCGCTGAACTGGCGCCCGTGATAGGCTGGTTCCAGTTGACGATACCGGCTCTGATCTCTTCCAGGAACTGCTTGTATTCAGCCTCGTTATGGCTGAGCAGACCTGCTGAAAGACCGTAGCGGGTATCGTTGGCAAGTCTCAGTGCTTCATCGAAACTCTGATAGCGACGCACCGTCAGCAGGGGGCCGAAGAACTCTTCATCTTCAACACTCACGCCAGTCAGATCGATGATGCCGGGTGACAACAGCGCATCGTTGCCCTCCAGCGCTCTCATCTCCAGCAGCGATTTGCCACCGGCCTTTATCCAGTTGGCATAGGCCGCCTGCAGTTTGCGTCCGGTTTCAGGGTTGATCACCGAACCCATGAAAGGAGAGGGCTCCTGATCATAACGACCGATGGTGAGTGCCGCTGTGGCCTCAACAAAACCTGCCAGCCACTCATCGCCCGCCTGACCAGCAGGGACCAGCATGCGACGCGCACAGGTGCAGCGCTGGCCGGCACTGATGAAAGCTGACTGCAGTGCTGCCCAATGGGCTGCTTTGGCATCAATATCGCTGCCTATGATCAGTGGGTTGTTGCCGCCCATCTCCAGCGCCAGAATCTTATGCGGCTGAGCACTGATGGCAGACTGAATCGCCATCCCGGTGAGCGCCGATCCGGTAAACAGAATACCGTTTACCTTGGGGTGCTGCGCCAGTGCCTGACCGGTGACGCGTGCGCCCTGAATCAGGTTGATAACACCTGCGGGCAGCCCAGCTTTCAGCCAGAGCTTCAGCGTCAGTTCAGCCGTTTTAGGCGTCTGTTCAGACGGCTTGAACACGATGGTATTACCGGCAATCAGTGCCGGAACTATGTGTCCGTTAGGCAGGTGGCCAGGGAAGTTATATGGCCCGAATACTGCCATGACACCATGCGGACGGTGGCGCAATACACGCTGCCCACCCGGCATCTCGAAGGCATGCTCACCGGTGCGCTCATGATAGGCTTTGATCGACAGGTCAATCTTGCCGATCATTGCGGCAATCTCGGTGCGTGATTCCCACAGTGGTTTGCCGGTTTCACTGCCGATCACATCAGCCAGCATCTCTTGATTGGCTTCCAGCTCGCCCTTGAAACGCTGCGCCAGTGCAATGCGCTCATCCAATGGGGTGCGTTTCCATTGGCTGAATGCGGCGCCGGCAGCCAGTATTGCCTGTTCAACCGTGTCGGGATCGGCCTCATGACCACTCCAGAGCAGTTCCTGAGTAACAGGGTTGCGCGATTCGAACGGGGTGCCAGTGCTGGATTGCCACTGTCCATTAATCAGATGTGTTTCAGCCATCCTGGGGCTCCTCGGGTTTCAGGCTCATGATTCGAACGGGGTCACCGGCGCTGACACGCAGCATTTCTGCCTGTTCCTGTGTCAGCTCAAGCACGGGGCCGTCGCGATAAATATGGGGCAGACTGATCAGTCTGAATTCAGAAAAACGTTCGTTACAGACCAGCCATTGTGGGCGGACGCTGCTGTCGGTTTCGGTGCGCTCAACGATGCGTGTGTTCAGTCGTTCACTGCGCCGAACACCATCGATGCGGCTCAGTTCGCATTCGACAGAGGGGCCGGCATCAAAGATGTCGACAAAGCCGTTCTTACGGAAGCCTTCGCTCTCGAGCATCGCCAGTGCAGGTTGTGTCAGTGGGTGAACCGCACCGATCACGTCCTGTGCCGCTTTGTTCAGCATTGGCACATAGATCGGGAACTTCGGCATCAACTCGGCAATAAACACCTTGTTGCCGGAGCCTGTCAGGAAGTCAGCATCACTGAACTTCATATTGAAGAAGTTCTTGCCCAGCCCCTCCCAGAAGGGCGAAATGCCATTGGCATCAGAATAGCCACGCATCTCTGCAATCACGCGTTCACTGAACAGCTTCGGGAAGGACGCAAGAAACATATAGCGCGACTTCGAGAGCACAGAACCATTACGGTTACGACGGCTGAGTTCACGCAGATAGAGTGACCCCAGTTCGGTGGCACCGGTCATATCGTTGCTGAGGAAAAGGGTCGGGGTGCGGCGATAAACACCCAGCGTTTCCGACGCCTGTATCACTTCGCCGAGGCGATAGTTGTACCAGACCTCGTCGCGGCCGATACGGGCCTCTATACCGCACAGGCCAACAGGCGGGCCGTCGGGTGTTTCCTGCATCACGAAAATGTAGTGCGCCTCTTCCGGTGGCAGCTTTTGCTGAAAAGAGGCCACGGCACGTTTGAGTTTGCGTGCCATCAGTTCAGGGTTATCTGGCAGGCTGGTCACGCCGACACCAGACTCGCGAGCCATGGTGATCAGCGCATCGAGATCAGATTCTGCAATCGGTCTAATCAATGTCATGCTGAAGCTCCAGAGGCATCACCAGAGTCGGTGTATTATCGGACAGGATCGTCTGAGTACTGCTCAGCAACATATCATCTATCAGAGTGCCCTCAACCAGCATGCAGATGAAGTCGGTACCCTGCCCCTGGCTGACGAGCCACTGCTGCGAATCGAGCCCATCTTGCTGGTGTACACCACTGACGTTTCGTATCGCTCGGATTGAGTTCATCTTGCAGATTTCGCCGCGATAGGTGGGGCCGCCATCAAAAGGATCGATATAGCGTGATTTTGCCAGGCCTTCCTGCTGCAGCCATTTAACTGTGCGCTCCGTACGTGGATGAGGTTCGGCCAGCGCTTTGCGGACAGCTTCGGGCAGCAGTGTGGTGTAGATGGGGTAGGGTGGCAGCAGCTCGGCGATGATGGTTTTACCATGCAGTGCACACTGGTTGTCTGCAGTGATGAAATCCAGACCGAAGAACAGCTCGCCGACACTTTTCCAGAAAATACTCTGCCCCTCGTCGTCCCAGATCCCCTGAATTTCGCAGATCAACTCATCGGCAAAGTGCTCACGATGTGCGGCGATATACATCAGGCGTGAGCGTGTCAGCAGATCGAACGCCGCGGTTGAGCGCAGCTTTTCAAGCATCGTGAAGGAGCAGAGGCTGGTCAGTCCTGTGAGTTCGTGCGACAGATACAGCACTGGCTGACGCTGATGTATCTTCAGATGTCTGGAGGCATGCACCAGCTCATCGATGCGATAGCTGTAGAAGGGTTCATCCGCACCGGCATAGGGTTGTATGCCACAGACACCAACCATGTTGCCGTTATCTTCGTGCAGCCCGAACAGCAGCGTTGCCTTGTCGTCGAGCCCGGCAAAACCGGACTCGGCAACCGCAATACGCTCTGCCAACTGATCACGCTCAGTCGGCAGTGTGCTCAGGCGCAGAGGGTTCAAGTTCATCAGTGATTCAAGCGCAGGAAGGTCCTGCGCGGTCACTGGTTTTACTTGCCACATATCCGGCACCTCAGGCTGCAACGACTTTAGCGACAGCACGCTCGAGCCTGAGCATCGCTTCGGCAATATCAGCATCCGGGATGATCAGTGAAGGTGCCAGACGCAATACGTTAGGGCCTGCCACCAGAATCATCACACCTTCTTCCATCGCGGCAGCCATGAAGTCTTTGGCCTTGCCATGCCAAGCCTCAGTCAGTTCTGCACCGATCAGCAGCCCCTGGCCACGAATCTCTGTGAAGATATTATGACGCGCATTGATGTCATCGAGTCCCTGACGGATCTGTTCATGGCGAGAGTTCACACCTTCCAGCACCGCTGGCTGGCTGATAATCTCCAGTACCTTGCTGGCTACTGCGCAGGCCAGTGGGTTGCCGCCATAAGTAGAACCATGAGTACCAAATGCCAGGCTTTCCGCGATTTTGGCAGTCGTCAGCATCGCTGCCACTGGGAAGCCGCCACCGAGAGACTTGGCAGTGGTCAGTACATCCGGCACCACACCATAGGTCATATAGGAGTAGAGCATCCCGGAGCGACCGACGCCTGTTTGCACTTCATCAAAAATCAGCAGGGCATCATGTTTGTCGCACAGACGCCGTGCTGCCTCAAGGTATTCCTTATCGGCGGGGCGTACGCCACCTTCACCCTGTACAGGCTCAACAATAAACCCGCACACCTTATCGCTGAACGCTGCTTCCAGTGCCGCAATATCGTTATAGGGCACATGGCTGATACCACCGGGTGCTGGGCGGAAACCTTCGGTGTACTTCTCCTGACCACCGGCTGTTACGGTAAACAGTGTACGGCCATGGAAAGAGCCATAGGTCGATAGTATCTCGTGCTTGGCTTCACCGGCCTTGTTCCAGGCATGGCGGCGAGCCAGTTTCAGTGCAGCTTCGTTGGCTTCACCACCGGAGTTGGCAAAAAACACGCGCTCGGCAAAGGTCAGATCACAGATCTGTTGTGCAAGCCGCAGCGCGGGTTCATTAGTGTACACATTGGACAGGTGCCAGAGCTGGTCGGCTTGTTCCTTGAGAGCGGCAACGAGTTCTGGGTGACAATGCCCCAGCGCATTGACGGCGATACCACCGGCAAGGTCGACATATTCTTTATCCTGCTGATCCCAGACGCGTGAACCACGGCCTTTGACAGGGATAACCTGGACCGGAGCGTAATTGGGAACCATAACCTGGTCGAAGACAGAACGATCGGGATGTGTAGTATTCATAATTTCCAGCCTTGTTTTTGTTGACCAAAGTGTATCCCTTTAAGGTTCAGAATACGTTTCAAAAACGCGACAGCGAATTTTGGAAATGCGGCAGGCGCTGATTTTTCAATGATTTATTGCAGATGTACTACAAAAAACGGAGGGACAATCTTTGCGGTTGCAAGCAAACCTCAAACAAACCATTATGTGGCGGTGCCCACAACTGTTTCTAAGCGTTGTTGTGCCTCCCATGGTTATCCCGAGATTTGCACGTGCGTCGATTGCTTCGCCTGTCATTCCGTTATCTTTTTCTGGCTCTGCTCATCTGGGTTGGATTCAGCCTGTTGCTCATAGTACCGCTTAAGTGGATTAACCCCCCGATCACGATGGTCATGGCGGATCGCTGGTTCAACAACAGCAGCGATGACTTCACATTACGCCAGACCTGGCTCAGTTGGGATGAGATCCCGACTCATGCAGCATTGGCCGTAGTCGCCTCGGAAGATCAGAGGTTTCCGCTCCATCATGGCTTTGACATAACAGCGATACAGCAAGCGCTGAGTGAACGTGAGCGCCGTGGGCAGTTGCGTGGTGCCAGTACGATCAGTCAGCAGGTGGCACGTAATCTCTATCTCTGGACCAGCCGCAGTTGGATCAGGAAGGGAGTCGAAGCCTGGTTTACGCTGCTGATAGAGTTGACCTGGAGCAAGCAACGCATTCTTGAGGTGTATCTCAATATTGCCGAATGGGGGGAGGGTGTGTTTGGGATAGAGGAGGCCAGCCTGCACCATTTCGGCAGACCGGCAGCTCAGTTAACCCCGATGCAGGCCGCTCTTCTGGCCTCAACACTACCCAGTCCGCTGCGATATGATCCGGCAAAGCCTGCTGATCATCTTCTCAATCGCGCCAACTGGAATCTGGAGCAACAGCGCAGGCTCGGCGGTGCTCAGTGGCTGGAGCCACTCAGGGATCGCTAATCTCAGCAGCAGACTCAATGTTACTGAATCCACCTTCAAAGCGTTTTTGTTGAAGTTGCCGCTTGATCTGCCTCAGCATCCGAGTTAACCAGGTCCGACTCCCTGACGACACAGTTGCGACCACTGTTCTTCGCCGCATAGAGGGCTCTGTCGGCACGTAGCAAGATGCTGTCGAACTCTTCCTGCGAGGTATGCTGGTCGATATGTGCAAGTGTGGCGACGCCTATGCTGATGGTGACTCGGTAGTGGAAAGAGAAACGGTGTTCGAGGTTCAATTCATGAATTGCCTGGCGAATCCGTTCGGCAACGGCCAGTGCATTATCCTCATTCTGATCCGGGAGAAGAACCGCAAACTCCTCACCACCGATTCTGGCCACCAGTTCACCGGCGCGCTGACACTGCTCCTGCATCACCGATGAGAGCTTTTGCAACACCTTGTCACCTTTGTCATGACCATAGTGGTCGTTATAAGGCTTGAAGAAGTCAACATCCAGCATCAGCAAGGACAGGGGATGTC
Organism: Nitrincola salilacus; assembly: GCF_046271865.1. Lineage (NCBI taxonomy): Bacteria > Pseudomonadati > Pseudomonadota > Gammaproteobacteria > Oceanospirillales > Oceanospirillaceae > Nitrincola > Nitrincola salilacus. The sequence goes on along the minus strand of NZ_CP176580.1, from coordinate 2,375,801 downwards.
CGCTGCGTTGGGCACGGCGATTCTCAAGCTGTCTGATCTCGTCAAAATGACGACGGTTGGCGAGATCAGTCAATGAATCAGTATTGGATAATTTCAGCAGTTCTCTTCTGCTCTTCTCAAGCTCGTTAAGGCTGAGCCAACGCTCCGTCAACTTGAAAAAAGCCTCAGCTGTCATCTGGGCAAGCCGTCGCTCCTGCGGATCTCTGGCCTTTTCCTCCATGCCATGAAGAGCCAGCAAAAAGCTGTCACGCTCCCCGATAAAACAACATACCAGAGTGTTGGGTAATTTCCTGTCATAGCTGACACTCCAGCCTCTGGTCTTGCCTGGGGAGGGTAGAGGATGTCCTTCAGCCCAGTCAATGATCGCGCTTTCATCCCGCCAGATAAACCGCCAGGTCCAGGCCTCTCCATTTTTGCAGTTGGCAATGGCGCAGGCATTGGCGGCATGATAATGGGCTATCTCATAAAGCGCTTTTCTCAGCCCAGCAGGAAACTCAAGCAAAGGCATATCGATCAGTTTGACCGAGATACGTGACAGCAGCTCAAGATATTCGTTGATATGGGCGATCACTTCAGTCCGCTGTATAACACGATGGTCGAGCTGCTCTTTTTCATTTGCCAGTGCCTCCATCGCTCTGTCTCTCTCGTCTACATAGCGTGCCAGGCTGGTTCTCAATGTATTGAAACCCTCAATCACCAGATCGATCTCATCACGCCAGTGGCGCTTGGGGCGGGTGATGACCAGGGGATGCATATGGCGCTTGGGTGACAGTGTGGCGGCATATTGTGCTATCTGCTGCAGCGGTTTGTTGAGGTTTCGCTCCATTACAAGCCGAATTAACAGATATATAAGAGCGGTAAACAGTGCCAGCTCCAGTAACTCAAGCGAAATACTCGCGATCAGGCTATTGTGCAGATACTCAGTATCATACGTCACACCGAGCGTTCCTATGTGCTGTTCAGGAATAGTTGGGTGGGGAATATCAATCACCAGGTTGACCTGATCCAGTGCGGTGATATAACCAGCACTGAACTCTTGTCCGGATGAGGTTTCGACAACGACGGCGGCAATCTCAGGCCTGACGACCAGCAGCCAGAGATTTTTTTCTATGGCACTACTTTCCGGATTGCTCAACTCGGTCATCAGCAGGGGCACGTGAGCCATACTGAATGCTTCCGCGAGCTGATTGAAGCGACTGAGCTCAGCCTGGTAGGTCTGGAAAGATTTGACAGCTCCCATGGCCACTGCAAAAAAGATCGCCATGGCGACAATTTTTGTGAGGAGGATATTGGTCAGCGGTCGTGTTGATTTTTTTTGCATATATCCCGTTAGTCCGTAGGACGTGGAAGAGAAAGGGGCAATAACAATATCGGGCACTCCCTTCATTGATTCCTCAAGTGTTCAAGTATAGGCGAAATGGTTGATTGTGAAATAACCTACCTCCAAGCTATGTTATGTTCATGTTTTAACCACACAAAGCCAGACCATAGCTAAGGGGATGCCATGTTGTACGAACATAGCCAATGCCTTATCGGCTGCCAAAGATGGCTATGGGTCAACAGTTTCCACAATATCTGCGAAGGGTCCTAGAATGTCACGCAACTCGCCACTGCGTTTCATTTCAGCCAAGACCTCGTTAAAGTGCGATAAAGCCTGTTCATTTTCTGGCGTTACGCGGCATACAATAGAGGCCCCTTCATCCCGATACAATGCCAGCTCTTCTGCGAAATGAGGAGGCGGCAAGTTTAAAGCATCGGCAACCACCAGCACATCAGGCACAAAACCAATAATCACATCCAATCGCCGAGCATCCAGCATTCGCACGCGTACACTTTCATTCGGTGTTTGTTCAACAACGGCATCAACGTTCCCCAAAAATGCGTCTGGGTCTAACCCGTTCCACAAGGCCACGCGCTGGCCAGCCAGTTGCTGCATGTCTGTGATAACGGGATCTTCCGGGCGCGTTAAAACGCGCAAGCTGATGGCGTCTACCGGATCACCGGTCAGTAAAGGAATATTGGCAAACTGCGGGTAAGAACGAATGACTGCATTGATGGTCGCCGGGAAGTTACAGGCTGCGGGTTCTTCTTCCATCGCACGTAAAGCGCGTACTAAAGAAACCACCGTTAAATCGATGGCAACGCCCCGCGCTTGAAGGGCTTGAATAAAAGCATGGTAGTGACCTTCGCCACTGGGTTGCAGACGATAATCCAAATCATAGCCATAAACCTTTAAGGGCTCGGCAAATGCTACACAAGAGAACCAGAACAGAAGGTAGGTAAGTGCTGTACATTTCATTATTGCTACCTAATCGCTACCACTGAGTTATATATTTAACAGTAAAACTGCCATGTAGCCAATAAATATAGCCATCTAAACCCCAGGCAGGTCACGCTGGAGGCTACCTTTTTCAACATGATTCTGGTTCTTATCACTAGCGTTTTATCAAAAACCAATTATGGATACTCGTTGACAGTTTTTGGGCTGGGGGGTGTAATGTGTACTGCTTGGCTTAAACAAATACTATCCACTAACGGCGACTCAACAGCGACCCTGTAATGACACGACTTGGCTTAGAAATAACCATCAGGCGTAGAGGATGAGCGTCGACTTTTTCCAACGGATCTCGGTTCGGCTGGCCCGTAATGCAGTGCTTGTTGCCGTCTTGATCGGGCTATTAGGTGCTGCCTTACAAGTTATGATTGATGCACGCACGCAGGTTCGCCAATTTCAGACTCAGCTTGATGAAATTGCCTTAGTCAGTGGCAGCTCTGCCCAAAGGGCGGTGTATCTGCTCGACAATGTACTGGCGGAAGAGGTCATCCGCGGTTTGCGAAATTATCGTTTCCTGCATCAAGTCAGCATTCTGGATGACCGGAAAAATGTGCTCGCGGCCTATGCAGCTGCGATCCAACCTTCACGAACCTCTTCCTTCACGCAATGGTTTTTGGGCGGTTTGTCTAAAGAGTACCAATATCCGCTGGTGAATCCAGACAATGGCAATGTCGAAGGAACGCTGATTCTTGCTTTAGATAATGATATGGCCATGGCCCCTTTTTACGGGAGAGCGTTGTATATCTTTTTATCGGGCTTGGTCAGCAATATATTTCTTGCCTTGATCCTCCTGCTCCTGTTTAACCGTTTGTTGACCAGTCCGCTAACCAACATTGCAGATCAAATCGGTTCGGTGAGTCAACGCAAACTTGGCCAACGCAGCATTAAACATCCTTTAGGCCATAAGCGCGATGAATTGGGTTTTATTGTGGATTCCACAAACCAATTCATCGAACAAGTCGATAGCTCGCAAGCTAAACTTAAGGCCAGTGAGCTGCAGTTACGTGTTGTTGTAGATTCAAGCCCTAACCTATTGTTTGTGCTTAACAATCAGCATGAAATTGTGTTTGCCAATCAACGCATGGCCGAGTTTTATGGAACGGATATAGAGGGCCTGATTGGGCAAAATTATCTCGAATTACAACAAAGCCTGAATTTACTGGAAGCAGACCGGATTGCCGATGAAGTGATGCGGGTGCTGAGTCATAACGAACGCATTAACCACGACAGTGCTACCCTGACCGACATCTACAACGTAGAGCGCACTGTTCAGGTCACGCGTATCCCGTTTTCCTTCTCAGGCTCAACATGCGTTCTCTCCATTGCGGGTGATATCACCGACCGCGTGGCAGCGGAAGCGCACGTTGAACACCTCGCCTATTACGACACTCTTACCGATTTACCCAACCGGAATTTGATTTTAGACCGTTTGGAAATGGACATTCGCCGCGCTCAACGGAACGGACAGTATGGCGCGGTGATGTTCGTCGATATTGACGACTTCAAACGCATCAACGATACCATGGGGCATAGCATTGGTGATCAACTGCTGGTTGTGCTGAGTGAGCGCATGAAAGTACAGATGCGCAGTACCGATACCTTAGCGCGGGTGGGTGGCGATGAATTTGTGCTGAGCTTGCCTGAGCTATCCGAACAACTTGAGGACGCTGAAAGCAAAGCCGCTTATCTGGCCGAAGCGCTTAATGTTCGTATCAATGTACCCATTCGTATTGGCGAGCATGAGTTCCGCATGTCGGCCAGTATCGGCATCGCCATTTATTCCACACAAGACGAGTCGGTAGAAGAGATGCTGCGCTTTGCCGATACCGCCATGTATCAAGCCAAACGCAATGGCAAACATCGGCATGAACTGTTTCAGCTCTCAATGGCCACCGAAGCTACACGTTTGGTTCAATTGGAGCACGATTTACGGCAAGCTTTGCTGGAAGACCAGTTTGAAGTCTATCTGCAGCCCATCGTGAGCCAGTTTGATGGCGCTCTGGTCAGTGCCGAGGCACTATTACGCTGGCAGCACCCCACTCAAGGTTTGCTGACCCCCATCCACTTCATCAATTTCCTGGAAAACTCCAACATGATCCATGAGGTGGGGCAGTTGGTAATAGATCGGGTGTGCCAATACCTCGCCGCTGACAAGATAGACCACCAACTGCCGGACAATCTGCGCATCTCCCTCAATGTGAGCGCGCGTGAATTGTTTCACCCGGACTATGTTGAAAACGTGAAAGCCACGTTGTTCCGCTATGGCCTGACTGGGCAACGGTTGGAGTTTGAGATCACCGAAGGTGTCGCGATACAAAACATTTCCGATGCCATTGAGATTATGCGACAACTGAAATCCTTGGGCATAACCTTCGCTTTGGACGATTTTGGTACGGGATACAGCTCACTGAGTTATTTGAAGCAGTTGCCGGTCGATACGGTGAAGATCGATAAGTCCTTCATCAATGACATCACGCACGACAACCAGGACGCTGCACTGGTCGCCTGTATTATGGCGATTGCACAGACGCTGAACCTTAAAACAGTAGCCGAGGGAGTGGAGCAGCTCGACCAAGCCGACTGGCTACGCCAATATGATGGGGTTTGTATGCAAGGTTACTTATACAGCAAGCCGATTCCAATGCCGGAGTTTCATCAGAAGTGGAAAAAGGCGTCTTTGCCCGAATGAATAGCTTTTTCTTATCAGTTCATGGCGCTGGGTAGTACGGGGGCAGGAAAATTTCCACCATTTCATATTCCCATTTCATGTTGTAGCTTCTATTCTGTTATATGAAACTGTTCTGCACACCTTCTTGATATCGAATTTTCCACGGACTCTGAGGATCACAGTATGAAATCCATTCTGATGACGGGTTGCTTGTTATTGGCTTTTATCCAGAGTTCATGGTTGCAGGCCGAAGAGCACAGAATAGTGCTTGGGGGCAAGAATTTCACCGAGCAGTTTTTACTTGCGCGCATCACCTCTCTGATACTGCAGGAACGAGGTTTTGTTGTCGAAGAAGAGCTCAATCTGAGCACCATTGAGATACGTCAGGCCATTCTTGATCAGAAAATTGACCTTTACTGGGAGTATACCGGCACGGCTTATTCTGCCATTCACCGGCTGAGTGACCCGGAGGTGATTGCCGATGCCGAGAAGCTCTATACTGCTGTGAAGGGGCTGGATGAAGAGAGAGGCTTGATATGGCTCGACAAGGCGTCGTTGAACAATACATATTCTCTGGTGGTTCCAGCTAAACTCGCCGAAACACATCGGTTGGCAAGCATTTCTGATCTTGGCGTGCTGGCACAAATTGATTCATCATTGACCATGGGAGCGGATGGGGTTTTTATCCGCCGTCCAGATGGATTGAGACAGATGCTGCAGCACTATGGGTTCAGCTTTGGTCCTGGAAACATCATTGAGTTACAAGGGAACCGTCCAGCTTACAGCCTGCTCCAGCGGGGTCGTTTGCAAGTGGGTATGGCTTTTGCCACGGACCCTCAGATATACGCGCATGATCTGGTCGTTCTGGAGGATGATCTCGGATTTTTCCCTGTTTATAATCCCGCACCGGTTATCAGGCGCGAGGTACTGGAACGCCATCCTGAGCTGGAATCACTATTAAACTCATTGCCAGGGTTTCTGAATGATAAGGAGATGATTCAGTTGAATTACGCTGTCGATATCGATAACAAATCAGTTGATCAGGTGGCTCGTGAGTGGCTGATCGGGAAGGGTTTGATATCCGATACACAATCGGTATCCGAAATGCCTGAAGCAGGATGACAGGCTGTGACTGATCATTTTCGTCCCACCTTGTTCAAGAAAATCTTCCTTATTGGCGGCGGTTGCCTGCTCCTTTCGCTGTGTGTGGTCACCTGGATAAATGTTACAACGGTCAAGCAAGCCTTTCTGCAGAATATTCACTCCGATGCGGCCCTTGCTGCCCTGCAGTTTGAAGAAGCTATCAAGACTGAGCTGGAGTGGGGAGGGGATTTTGAAGAGGCCGGCCGTGAGTTCACCTGGGGCATATCGCGCTATCTGAGAGTGCCCGCTGTATCTGAAATCCTTACAGAGATGGCTGTTATCAGCCTGTCCGGCGAAGTGCTTTCACACCGGAATATTGATGAGATTGGCAAAGTCCTGTCCGATGATGAGCTTGAAACCATTCAGGATATTCATGGTCCAGTAACCTATAGAAACCAAAGTAGCTACGATGTTTACTTGCCCATAATTTTTGATGGTCGATCACAGGGTTATGTCATGATCGGTTTTTCGCCCAAAAGGGTGGATCATCAGATCAGGCAGATCATTGAGCGAACTGTCATGGTTGCGATAGGAATGCTGCTGCTTGCCGGAATGCTGCTTGCTGCTGGTATTTCACACTTTGTTACGCGCCCACTGAGAAGCATCGTGCATAATATTGAGCATATTACGGATTCGGGTGATTTATCGACACAGGTAAGCGTGAATTCTCATGATGAGATGAATGACCTGGTTCAGCATTTTAATCAGATGCTTACAAAACTGTCAGATAAGGAGCAGGCTATTAAAGAGGCCAGTGTGCAATTGGAGGCGGCTAATCTTCAGCTACGGTCATGGAGTAAAAGTCTGGAAGAAAGGGTCGAAGAGAGAACCGCTGAGCTGACCTTGACCAACCAGGAGCTGGAAGAGGCGTTGATTTCACTGAAGTTGATGCAGGAAAACCTTATCCAGTCCGAGAAACTGGCCTCTCTTGGCGGGATCGTAGCGGGAATTGCTCATGAGATAAATACGCCAATAGGCAGCGCGCTGACCGTATCAACCGCCTTGCAGGATAATACCAGGCATTTTCGAAAACAGCTGGAACAGGGTGCGCTCAAACGTTCCAGCCTCGATCAATTTATCAGTCTGGTAGATGAGGCCACAGGTATTATGTACCGTAGCCTCAACGCTGCTTCAGAACAGGTATCTCATTTCAAGCAGGTGGCTGTGGATCAATCCAGCTCACGAAGACGTGTGTTCAATCTGCTTGAAGTTGTTGAGGAAGTAATATCGACACTGCGACCTGGCATCAAGAGGACTCAGCATCAGGTTCATATTCAGATACCGGATGACATTCTGGTAGATAGCTATCCGGGCCCCTTGGGTCAGGTGATCAGCAACTGTTTTAACAATGCGGTTTTTCATGGTTTTGATCAAAAAGAGGTCGGCACTATTGTGATAGCCGCGGAGTTGATTAACGAACACGCGCTTTTATTGCGTATAACCGATGATGGACATGGAATGTCATCAGAACAGGTTAAACATGCGTTCGATCCTTTTTATACGACACGACTGGGGCAGGGTGGGTCTGGACTTGGGCTGCATCTTGTATACAGTATCGTGACAGGTGTGTTAGGTGGCCATGTTTCTCTATCAAGTAATCCCGACAAAGGTACGACATTGACGTTTGAATTGCCGTCGGCCGCTCCACTTATCAGCTCCTCTGGGAACGTTTCTGGGAACATTAGTACATGAATTTCATCTGCTGTTATTTACGTAAGCCGCTATCAACAATACTGCTATTAACACTTCCAACTTTTTCCCTGGCCGCCCCTGAGTTCAGAACATCTGATGCCCTTGGCAAGGGCGACTGGCCAGAATACAGCGAAGACCTGTGTTCAGTGGCTCAAGAAACGCTGACATATCTCAAGCAAGGTAGTGAGTATGACCCTGCTGCCATCCATGGTGGCAAGCTCAGTCAGATCGCTGTGCCTCAGGCCCGTATTGAGTCCACCTTGGCATTCATCTGTCAGGTGGTGCAAGAGGATCGGCAAGCCGGTCGCGCATCACGCCTTGCCGATCCGGCGTTTATTCAGAAATCCTTTGAACTGGTTCAGTGGTCTCCGGATCGAGCAAGAGCAGCAAGCCTTTCGGAAGGTAAACCACTGTTGCAGAAGATCCCACAGGACAAGCTGCTGCTGACTAAGTACTACGTGCGTATGGCAGAGGGTAGCGATGTCAAAACAGCAGATAAACCTCATGCGCTTTACGGGCTGCCTTATGACGAAGCCAAGCTATCACTGGATGAGGCCGACAGTTTGCCCAGTTTGACACGAGCACGCCTGGGCAAGCAGGCGGTTCTGGCCGGTGCGCTGGAAACAGAACCGGCTCTGGCGCCCCCATTGATCTGGCTAAGCCGTGCGGACCTTGAAGGCGCCCTGCTGCAAGGAACAGCGGTGCTGGAACAGGATGGTAAGCGCCGCTACTTCAATGTGCACCGAAACAACGGCATTGCCTATGATCGTACCCGTAAGCCAGAAGAGCAGGAGCGTTACTGGTATTTCAAAGAAGTTCCGGGTGTGCTGGGCTACGGCCGTGATGCGGACTACAAAATTCCGGTCAAGCCACGTGTGACAGTGGCCGGTGATATCTTTCAGTTGGGGTTGGGGCGTCTGATACTGCTTGAGACCACAGAGTCGGGTCAAACCACCTATCGCTTGACTGTACTGGCAGATACGGGAGGGGCTTTTGCTGATAACCTCTATCAGTTGGATTGGCTCAGTGGCTACTACCGTGACTGGGATCATTATCATGCCAATAATCGACACATCAGCGATTATGCCAGAACCTGGTTGCTGCTGAAGAAAGAATAGATGGATGAAAACTTTTGAGTTTATTCTGCATGACTTGGTTATTGCCGGTTGTTAAGGGATAATCCATGCTCTTTAACCCGTTGCTACGCCAATAACAGACAGGAATTCCTGCCAGATTTATGACTACTGCGATTACAGCCGGCCCGCGTAAGGTGCTGAAGAAGCATGATACTGAATATACCTTGTTGGGCACCGCCCATGTATCCAAAGCCAGTGCAGATGAGGTCCGTGGGCTGATTCGTTCCGGTGAGTTTGATGCTGTGGCGATCGAGCTTTGCCCGACACGTTACAAGTCGATCATTGATCCCAATGCCCTCGAAAAAATGGATCTGTTTCAGGTCATTCGCCAGGGCAAGGCGGGTATGGTAGCAGCAAGCCTCGCTCTGGGTGCCTATCAGCAGCGCGTTGCTGAGGAGTCTGGTATTGCCCCGGGTGAAGAGATGAAAGCCGCCATTGAAGAGGCGCAGGCGGCGGATATTCCATTACTGCTGATCGACCGTGATATCGGCACCACCCTGAAGCGTGTTTATCGAAGCGTGCCCTGGTGGCAGCGTTCGGGGTTGATAGGCGGCATTATTGGCAGCCTTGTCACCAAGGATAAGGTCAGCGCTGAGGAGATCGAAAAGCTTAAAGAGGGGGATGTTCTGCAATCCACCTTCAATGAGTTTGCCGAGGAATCCGAGCATCTGTATCAGGCTTTGATTACCGAACGTGATCACTATATGGCGCTGCGTCTGGCGGAAGACAATGGTGATAGCCGCTATAAAAAAGTGCTGGTCGTGATAGGTGCTGGCCATCTGCAAGGGATGAGTGAGAGCCTTGAGGGGCATCTGCCGGAAGATCCATCGATTCAGCGTGCTCTGCTCGATTCAGTTCCACCTGGCAGTCGTTGGCCGAAGTATATCCCGTTGGCGATTATTGCGCTGGTGATTATTGGCTTTGTGATTGGATTCAGTCGTAACACAGAGCTGGGTTGGCAACTGGTGTTGGACTGGTTCCTGATCAATGGCACCTTGACTGGCATAGGTGTGCTGCTGGCAGGCGGCCACCCTTTGACCATCATTGCCGGTTTTTTCGCTGCACCTTTCACATCGTTAAACCCAACTATCGGCGCTGGGTTTGTAGCGGCAGGAGTTGAGCTTTACATGCGTAAACCGACTGTCGGTGATTTTTCTCATCTGCGTCATGATGTCACTTCAGTTCGCGGTTGGTGGAAAAACAGGGTATCACGCACATTGCTGGTGTTTTTCTTCGCCACACTGGGCTCTGCTGCAGGCACCTATATTGGCGGTTTCAGAATTTTCGGCCAGTTGGCTGCGGCAGGGTAAAGCGCAGGAGATCCGCGGAATGACGCCTGCAATAACAACACTTAAGCGCTCATCGGTTCAGCATCGGGTTCATGAGTATCATCATGATCCCGCTGCCGAGTCATGGGGGCTTGAGGCAGCAGAAAAGCTGGGAGTTGTTCAGGATCAGGTGTTCAAGACGCTGGTGGCTGAAACAGAAAATCAGAAGTTGGTTGTTGCCATTATTCCCGTCAATCGTAAACTCAACCTGAAGCAACTTGCCAAGGCTGCAGGATGCAAACGAGCCGCCATGGCGCAGCCAGCAGCAGTCGAGCGCTCATCCGGGTATGTGTTGGGTGGAGTCAGCCCTCTGGGGCAGAAGAAAAAACTCAATACTTTTCTGGATGCATCTGCCCTGCAGTTTGCTACCATATTCGTCAGTGCTGGTAGGCGGGGTCTTGAGATTGAGCTATCCCCGCAGGATCTTATGACACTGACCCAGGCTGATGTTGTGGAACTACAGGCTGAATGAAAATTGATCAAAGCTGCCGTGGTAGATCGAAAAAAACCTGCAGTTTTTCCTTTTCCCACACCGTATCCCGGTATCCAAGCGCGATCAGCGCCTCGCAGAATGCAGGCGTGAACAGCAGATAACTGGCTATGCCAGCACCGCCGCCTCTGGCAGTTGCACCCACTGCTCTCATTGCAAAGCGAAGGCTTTTTGGCAGGTAGCGGATCTTTCTGCCAGCAATTTTATCCAACTGCTCTGAAGGTGAAATAATCAGGCTTTCAATAGGTTTGAGTGCTATTCCACTGGTCGCTCTTGCTGTTTCAGGGATCAGTTCAACCAGTTTGTTGATCCGTTCAAGATGCTCGATATCTCCCTCGAGGGCGTCGATGAACGCACTGCTGAACATATGCCCCATGATCTGAGCCATGGATGGGGAGTGTTTGACGGTAACGCGCTTACCCCAATGCTTGGGGCTGCGATTACCGCTGACACCGATGATGAAAATCTGATCGGCACCGAGATGCAGCGCTGAACTGATAGGAGAGGTTTGACGGATCGCACCATCGCCGAAGTACTCGCGGTTGATATGCACGGACGGAAAAATGGTCGGCAGTGCGGAGGAGGCCATCAGGTGATCCAGTGTCAGCTCACAGGGAGATCCATTGCGACGATGACGCTGCCATCCCAGTAGCTCTGGTTTCCCCTGAAAAAAGCTGATTGACTCGCCTGAGTTATAGCCCATAGCCGTGATGCTGACCGCATCGAGGCGTTTCTCCTGAATGGCAGGCGCAATGTTTTCAAAGGGGATAGTGCGCTTGAGCAACTCATACAGTGGGGTGTTATCAAACAAGGCGATCGGCTTGTCACGCCCGGCACCTTCATTAAAAAGCGAAAAGCCCAAGCGGGCAATCCCTTTGAAGATAGACCAGGAATCGGATCTGAAGATCTGTTCAGGTGTCAGCTTACACCAGATAGATTCAAGATCGGATACAGCCGCTTGAAAACTGCCGGTGTGTGTTGCCAGCCAGACTGCATTGATCGCACCCGCCGACGTGCCGCAGATGATGGGAAAGGGGCAGGGTGCATCTGCTGGCAGAATCTCTGCCAGCGCCTTGAGCACACCCACCTGGTAAGCTGCCCTTGCTCCACCGCCCGATAGAATAAGCGCTCTTTTCATTTACAGCCTGAGTCCTGTCCCTGCGATGCTTTTACCTTTGATCATAGCAGCGCGCAAAGGAGATTGTCAGGCGTTTTTCAATTCAGTCAACAGGTTGCGAAGCTTATCAAGGCCGCCATTGTTGTAGGCATTGAGCAAACCGGAGCCGATAATGGCGATATCGGCGACTTCAGGCAGGCTTCTGATATCGTCTGCACTCTGAATGCCGAAGCCTACACCAAGTGGTAGATCTGTAGCAGCACTGACGCGAGCCAGGTAGCCATCCAGTCCACTCATTCCATTCGATTGCTGGCCAGTCACCCCTTTGCGACTCACACAGTAGATCATGCCATCGGCCTTGCGTACTACTTGATCAAGGCGGGTATCGGGCGTGTCCGGTGTCAGTAACCAAATCGGCGTTATGCTGCTGTCAGCCAATGGCGCCAGCAGTGAGTCATGCTCTACCGGTAGGTCGGGGATGATAATTCCACTGATAATGCCGTTTCCCTGTTCTGCCAGGCGCTCAAAACCAAACTGCAGCAAGGGATTCAGATAGCTCATCAGCAATATGCGACTGTCAGGATACTGCCTGGATAGCGTCTGTAATTCGTCAATACAGTTTTGCAGAGTCGGTTTTTGTGACAACGCCTGGTGACAGGCGCTGGTGATCAGTGGGCCATCTGCTACCGGATCCGAAAACGGAAACTGTACTTCAAGCAGTTCAACGCCACCATCAAGTAGCAGGTGCATGATCTCGAGACTTTTTTCAATACTGGGGTAGCCGAAAACCACATGTGTCATCAGCAGTTTTTTGCTGGACTTGCGCTGTGTCCGGATATAATCAGTCAGGGCATTCATAATCAGGCATCCTGTTTCAGATAGTGAGTGAGGAAGTCGTTAAAGGCCGTATCGCCGAGTGCTTTGGCGATATTGAAAATATCCTTATCGCCTCGTCCTGACAGATTGATCACCAGATGTTGATCCGGGAGCATATCAGGCGCCTCACGCAAGGCCGCAGCGACGGCATGAGAGGACTCCAGTGCCGGTATCACCCCTTCGTGCAGTGTTAGCCTGCGAAACGCATCAATCACCTCAGCATCATTCGCGCTGGTCATGCGGATCTCGCCCCGTGACTCCAGATCAGCCAGAATCGGTGAGACACCGACATAATCCAGTCCTGCTGATATGGAGTGTGTTGGCAGCAGCTGTCCACTTTCGTCCTGCAGGAATCGGGTGGAGAAGCCCTGAGCGATCCCAAAGCGGGCCTGAGGAGTATGGAAGCGTTTGGCATGCTGGCCTGGTTCGTCGCCAATACCACCGGCCTCTACTCCGATCAGTTCAGTGCCGGAGCCGACATAAGGCAGGAAAATCCCACAGGCATTACTGCCGCCACCGACACAGGCATAGATGCGATCAGGCTGCGCATTGAACTGGGCCAACGCCTGCTCTTTGCACTCCAACCCAATCACGGATTGAAATCCCGCTACCATCTCAGGATAGGGTGCGCAGCCGCAACTGGTACCAATCAGATAGTAGGTGTCGCTGTAATTGGCTGACCAGTCGCGCAGCGCCTCATCAAGGGCATCCTTCAGGGTGGCAGACCCTGTGGTCACGGGTACGACAGTAGCGCCTAGCTGCTTCATCCAGAATACGTTGGGGTACTGGCGCTCGATATCTTCTGCCCCCATATAGACGGTGCACTCAAGGCCAAGGCGTGCAGCAACCAGTGCCGTGGCAAAGCCATGCTGGCCGGCACCTGTTTCTGCAATCACGCGCGTTTTGCCCATACGCTTGGCCAGCAAGCCTTGCGCTATGACGTTGTTCATCTTGTGAGCACCACTGTGATTCAGGTCCTCACGTTTCAGGTAGATCTGTGCGCCACCAAGCTCCCGACTCAGATTAGCACAGTGTGTCAGCGGAGTCGGTCTGCCTGAAAACTGCTGCAGCTCCTGCTTGACCGACTGCAGAAAACTCTCATCAAGCATCGCCTCGCGGTAGCTTTTGAGTAGCTGCTGCTGGCTGGTATAGAGAATTTCGGGGATATAACTCCCACCGTATTGACCATAGCGACCTTCTTCACTCATTATCAGACCCTGCCAATCAATTTATTAACTAAACGGTTTGGTAAAATTAATACACTTTCGACGTAACGTCAATGGGGATTTATGGCCAGAGGCAGACCCTCTAAAAAAGAACTGATTCTGAAGATGGCGCGAGAGCTGTTTGCCGAGCTTGGGTATCAGGGCACCTCTATTGAGTTGGTGGTGCAACGAGCTGGTGTTTCGAAACCGACGGTTTATAACAATTTTCCTACCAAGCAGGTGCTGTTTGAGGAGGTTGCCGCACAGCTCCTGCAGGAGATGGAGGCATCCAGAGCCTTACTGAGCAGTACTTATCAAGATGATCAGGTGGGTGGTTTGATGGCAGCATTCAGGCTTATAGCCTCGCAGTCTGACCATTTGACTGTATATCGCATAGCGCTTGGAGAAAGTCATAAGCTCAAAGAGGCGCGGCGGTTAACAGATGCTTATGAGCAATCCCTGATCAGTTGGTGTTGTGAGTGGTTGCAGGCACACGGTAAGCTTGATGAAAACCTGCATTTCATTACCATCGCCTTGTGTCGAGAGGCGATACTGATTCCGGTTCTTTTCGAGCGGGCAGAGTCTCTTAGCGCAGATGCCGAGGTTGAGTTGCGGCTGCGGTTGAACAGCATTTTCGGTTTATACTTGGAGGCTGCCCGAGAATAGACTGACCTACTGCGGGAAAGCCGTTCTGGTCATTTTTTGAGCTTTTTTTCGTTGAATAGAACCACTATTCGCCTCAAAATAGCTCAAAAACTGCCTCAAAACGGACATTCCCTCGCTACGGTCACTATTCTCGGACAGCCTCCTAGCGAAGATCCTTATTTAAATACGAGGCAAACATGCACTATCAGGATGTTATGACTTTCTGGTTTGAGGAACTCACACCAGCGCAGTGGTTTGTTAAAGATCAATCAGTTGATGAACTTATCAAAAGTCGTTTCTCATATCTTTTGACATCAGCAAGCAGGGTTGAGTTGTTTAACTGGCGTGAATCTGCCGCGGGTGCGCTGGCCGAAATATTGGTGCTTGATCAGTTCTCGCGTAATGTCTATCGTGATAAACCAGCGGCATTTGCTCAGGACCCTCTGGCACTGGCGTTGGCGCAGGAAGCGATTCGGCGAGGGTTTAACCAACAGCTACCAGTAGAGCAGCGCTCCTTCCTCTATATGCCATTCATGCACAGCGAATCGCGCCAAATACACGAGCGGGCAGTAGAGCTGTTTTCAGAGCCGGGGTTGGAAAATAACCTCAAATTCGAGCTGGCACACAAGGATATTATTGATCGCTTCGATCGCTATCCGCATCGTAACCAGATTCTGGGCAGGGTTTCCACGGCAGAAGAGATTGAGTTTCTGAAGCAGCCCGGCAGCTCTTTCTGAGTGCCGGGCTGCTCCAGTGGAGGCATGGGACTATCAGTTCTGCTCCGGCTCATAGCCCAGATTTGGCGATAACCAGCGCTCGGCTTCCTCAAGTGTCATACCCTTGCGCTTGGCATAGCTGACAACCTGGTCTTCACTGATCTTGGCCACTCCGAAATACTGTGATTGGGGATGGCTGAAATACCAGCCGCTCACAGCCGCAGTTGGCAGCATGGCGAAGCTGTCGGTGATGCTGATGCCGGTATTGTTCTCGATATCCAGCAACTGCCAGAGCAGACCTTTCTCGGTATGATCGGGGCAAGCTGGATAGCCGGGAGCAGGGCGGATGCCTTGATATTTCTCTTTGATCAGGGCGTCATTGTCCAGTGTTTCATCAGTGGCATAGCCCCAGAACTCCTTGCGCACCCGTTCATGCAGGTGTTCGGCAAAGGCTTCTGCCAGGCGATCAGCCAGCGCCTTGATCATGATGCTGTTGTAGTCATCGTGATCGGCTTCATACTCGGCAACGATCTCATCAATACCAAACCCGGTCGAAACCGCGAAGGCGCCGATCCAGTCATCCTTGCCTGAACTCTTGGGCGCAACAAAATCTGCCAGACACATATTGGCCTTGCCTTCGATCTTCTGAGTCTGCTGTCTCAGGTGATGCGTGCGCATCAGCAACTGGTGTCGATCATTGTCATGATACAGCTCGATATCATCGTGCTGCACAGTATTGGCCGGGAAGATACCAATCACGGCATTCGCCTTGAGGCGTTTATTGATGATAATGTCGTCCAGCATTCTCAGCGCATCGGCATAGAGCTTGGTGGCTTCTACACCGACAATCTCATCCTTCAGAATGCGTGGGAACTTGCCTGCGAGCTCCCAGGACTGGAAGAAGGGGGTCCAGTCGATATAGTTACGCAGCTTGTTCAGATCATAGTCGTTAAAGACATGGATCCCGGGCTTCTTCGGCTGCGGCGGAGTGTAGCTGTCCCATTCGATCGGGAAGCAGTTGGCGCGCGCTTGCTCCAGGTTCACCCTGCGCTGAGCACCCTGACGCTCAGCATGACGCTCACGAACGGCCTGGTAGTCCGCCTGTATCTCTTTGACAAAAGCATCTCGCCTATCTGCCGAAAGCAGGTTGGATGCCACACCAACAGAGCGTGAGGCGTTGGTGACATGCACCACCTGGTTGTTCTTGTAGTTGCCCTCAATCTTGACGGCCGTGTGCGCTTTGGAGGTTGTCGCGCCACCGATCATCAACGGGATAGTGAAGCCCTGACGCTGCATCTCTTTGGCGACATGCACCATCTCATCCAGCGATGGTGTGATCAGGCCAGACAGACCGATGATGTCGGCGTTCTCTTCACGCGCAGTGCGCAAGATAGTCTCGCTAGACACCATGACGCCCAGATCAATGATCTCGAAGTTGTTACACTGCAGCACGACCCCGACGATGTTCTTGCCGATATCATGTACGTCACCCTTGACGGTCGCCATAATCACCTTGCCGGCTGAGCTGCTGGCATTTTCCGCTTTGGCGGCCTCGATGAAAGGCATCAGGTACGCAACCGCTTTTTTCATCACGCGTGCAGACTTCACTACCTGAGGCAGGAACATCTTGCCGGCACCGAACAGGTCGCCGACGACGCTCATACCATCCATCAGCGGGCCTTCGATCAACTGAATCGGTTGCGTGAACTGGTGGCGACACTCTTCAACATCTTCATCAATGAAGTCGGCAATACCCTTGACCAGTGCATGCTCAAGACGCTTCTCCACCGGCCAGGTGCGCCACTCCAGATCCTGATGGTTCGCTATCGTACTGCCGCCATCACCACGGTACTTCTCGGCCAGCTCCAGCATCCGCTCTGTTGCGTCATCGCGGCGGTTAAGCACGATATCCTCGACATGCTCACGCAACTCCGGCGACAGCTCATCGTAGATCTCCAACTGACCGGCATTGACGATACCCATGTCCATGCCATTTTTGATGGCGTGGTAAAGGAATACACAGTGAATCGCTTCACGTACCTTGTCATTCCCGCGGAAGGAGAAGGAGACGTTAGACACACCGCCCGATATTTTGGCATAGGGGAGGTGCTGCTTGATCCAGTGTGTGGCCTGGATGAAGTCGACCGCATAGTTGTTATGCTCATCGATACCGGTAGCGATGGCGAAGATGTTGGGGTCAAAGATGATATCTTCTGGCGGGAAACCAACCTTATCAACCAGCACACGATAGGAGCGCTCACAGATCTCGGTCTTGCGCTTGTAGGTGTCTGCCTGACCATCCTCGTCAAACGCCATAACAACCACAGCAGCTCCGTAGCGACGGATCTTGCGTGCCTGCTCGATGAAGTTGGCTTCACCTTCCTTCAGGCTGATGGAGTTGACGACGCCCTTGCCCTGAATGCGTTTGAGACCTTCTTCGATAATGTCCCACTTGGAGGAGTCGATCATGATCGGAACGCGGGAAATATCCGGCTCAGAGGCGATCAGGTTGAGGAAGCGGATCATCGCTGCCTTGGCATCCAGCATCCCCTCATCCATGTTGATATCGATGATCTGGGCGCCGCTCTCAACCTGTTGGCGAGCAACATCCAGAGCGGTTTCATAGTCACCCTCTTTGATCAGGCGACGAAAGCGGGCAGACCCGGTAACGTTGGTACGCTCGCCAACGTTGATGAAGAGGGTATCCGCACCGATATTCATCGGCTCAAGTCCTGCCAGGCGGCACTCAACACTGATATCCGGTATTTCGCGTGGTGCTTCGTGCTCTATCGCTTCGCGAATCACGCGAATGTGTTCGGGGGTGGTACCACAGCAGCCACCAACGATATTGACGAAGCCCGATTCGGCCCACTCTTTGATCTCTGCGGCCATCTCTTCAGGTGACTCATCATACTCACCAAAGGCATTAGGCAGGCCCGCATTCGGATGAACGGACACATAGGTGTCGGCGATGCGTGACAGCTCTTCAACATACTGACGCAGCTCTTTAGGGCCCAGCGCACAGTTGAGGCCGATACTGATTGGGCGGGCGTGTGATACAGAGTTCCAGAACGCTTCTGTGGTCTGGCCCGACAGGGTTCGACCGGAAGCATCGGTAATGGTCCCTGAGATCATCACAGGCAAGCGAACCTCATGCTCATCGAAATAGGTTTCGACGGCATAGATGGCGGCCTTGGCGTTCAGGGTATCGAAAATGGTTTCGATCAGGATGATGTCTGAACCACCCTTTATCAGACCATCAATCGATTCGGTATAGGCCTCTACCAGTTCGTCAAAGCTGACGTTTCGAAAGCCCGGGTCATTCACATCAGGGGAGATGGAGGCGGTGCGGTTAGTCGGGCCCAGAACACCTGCCACATAGCGTGGGCGCGTGGGTGTTTTTGCCGTGATCTCATCGCAGGCTTCGCGCGCGAGCCGTGCGGCCTCGACATTAATCTCGTAACTCAACGACTCCATGCCGTAATCGGCCATCGCAATGACCGTGGCATTGAAGGTGTTGGTCTCAATGATATCGGCACCGGCTTCCAGATACTGGCAGTGAATGCGGCGAATCAGCTCTGGCTGAGTCAGTACCAGCAGGTCGTTATTACCCTTCAGATCACTTGGCCAGTCGGCAAAGCGCGCACCGCGATAATCCTCCTCTTGAAGCTTGAGCTCCTGAATCATGGTTCCCATGCCACCATCAAGGAACAGAATGCGATTATTGAGGCTATGCTGCAGGCTGGAGAAGAGTGCTGATCTGGTCACTGAAATATACCGCTGTTGGTCACTGGCAAAATTAAGAGTCTAAAGTAAATGGACTAAACAAAGGGCTATTGTAAAGCAATCATGCTGAATAAGGGTGAGGAGAACTCATGGGATCATGAAAAAGATTAAAGACGGAGGAGGGGTTACGAGCTGAAACAACTAAGTGATTAACCTACTTTGTCGACACTTTAGCGAATCGGGGTCTTCTCTTGGCAGTTATATTTCACATGACTCAGATCATCAATTGGTATAATTCAATGGATTTTTAGCCTTTTGTCTTAGTTTATTTGAGAGAATCATTGTTTAAAGTATCTACTGATTGAAGGGGTAACTGTCAACAATCATAAGAAACCGTCTGTCCATCAACTTAAGAGAGACCCGCTCCCATGTCCTGGAAAGCAGAATACACCGCATCCATCGAACATCCGGAAACCTTCTGGGCCAGTAAAGCCGCTGACCTGCCTTGGTATAAGTCACCGCAGCAGATACTGTCAAAAGATGAGAACGGTATTGACCGTTGGTTTGCAGACGGTGAGATGAATACGGCCTACATGGCACTGGATTATCATGTGGAGCAGGGGCGTGGTGAACAGACGGCCATCATTTATGATTCACCGGTGACAGACTCCAAGTGCCGCTACTCCTACTCAGAACTGCGTGACCTGGTTGCTCGCTTTGCCGGTGTATTGAAACAGCAGGGTGTTGGGAAGGGTGATCGCGTCGTTATTTACATGCCGATGGTGCCGGAAGCGCTGATTGCGATGCTCGCCGTAGCCCGACTGGGCGCCATCCACTCGGTCGTATTTGGTGGGTTTGCACCGAATGAGTTGGCTGTCAGGATTGATGATGCTGAACCCAAAGTGATTGTCAGTGCCTCCTGTGGCATTGAGATCAGCAAGGTGATTGCCTACAAGCCGATGCTGGATGAAGCGATCAGTCTGGCAGCCCATAAACCTGATGCCTGCATTATTCTGCAGCGCCCACAGGCTCTTGCCGAAATGCAGTCAGGACGAGACCTGGACTGGCAGGAGGCGATGGTGTCAGCGGAGCCAGCCGACTGTGTGCCGGTTAAAGGGAGTGATCCACTGTATGTGCTCTACACATCTGGCACCACTGGTAAACCCAAGGGCGTGGTGCGTGATAATGGCGGCCATGCAGTTGCACTGAAATACTCCATGAAAGCGATATATAACATCGAGCCAGGTGAGGTGTTCTGGGCTGCATCAGATGTCGGCTGGGTCGTTGGGCACTCCTATATCGTTTATGCACCTTTATTAGCTGGCTGTACGACAATTGTTTATGAAGGCAAGCCTGTACGCACACCCGATGCCGGTGCCTTCTGGCGAGTCTGTGCCGAGTATGGTGTTAAGGCCGTATTTGCAGCGCCCACCGCGTTCCGGGCGATCAAGAAGGAGGATCCGGATGCGCTTGAGCTGGCCAAGTATGACTTGTCACGACTGGAGTGCATTTTCATGGCCGGTGAGCGGTTGGACCCGCCGACCTATCACTGGACAGTCGAAAAAACCGGCAAGCCGGTCATTGATCACTGGTGGCAAACGGAGACCGGTTGGGCCATCTGCGGTAATCTGACAGGTATCGAGCGCAAGGAGACCAAGCCCGGCTCCTCAACGTTGCCGATACCTGGCTATAACATCTGCATCCTTGATCCTGCCGGTGTTGAATTGCCCTCGGGTGAGCAGGGCTCGATCGCTATCAAGCTGCCCTTGCCGCCGGGTTGTCTGCCGACCGTGTGGGGAGACTTTGAACGCTTCAGAAGCGGTTATCTGAGTGAGTGCCCCGGTTATTACGTCACCGGCGACGGCGGTTATATAGATGAAGAGGGCTATGTATTCATCATGGGCAGGACCGACGATGTGATCAATGTGGCGGGGCACAGGCTCTCAACCGGAGAGATGGAGGAGATAGTGGCCTCACATCCGGCTGTGGCAGAGTGTGCGGTGATTGGTGTTGGTGATGCGTTGAAAGGTCAGGTCCCGGTAGGCCTTGTCTTGCTCAAAAATGGTGTCGAGCTGGATGAAAGCAGTCTCGAAAAAGAGCTGGTAGCGATGGTCAGGAAGGAGATAGGGCCGATTGCCTGTTTCAATCGGGCAATTGTCGTACAGAGGCTACCAAAGACCCGCTCTGGTAAAATCCTGCGCAAGATTCTGCGCCAGATCGCCGATGGCAAAAGTTACAATGTGCCATCAACCATCGACGACCCGGCCAGCTTGTCTGAGATCGAGCAGATCATGGATGGGCAGGGGCTGATCACCCAGAGCTGATTTTTTCTTTATTCTGCCCAGAACTGAAGTGTAAGAGGGGGGAGTCAGCCCCCTCTATCCTGCTGACCTGCAAGGTAGTTTTTTGTATTGGTGACAATTTCACCTGCCCGCTACGCTTCCATATTCCATATCGCTGCCCTATAGTCATCTCATTCCTGTCACACGCCATTATTGACCTCAGGCGGCCATCCGGCCATCTCTGCTGTCATGTAACGCTACCCCTTTGATCTTGAATTGAGAAAGTTATGCAGCTGGACAAGCAGGGCATCTGGTTCGCGCTCGGTGCTTATATCATGTGGGGTATTGCCCCTCTTTATTTTCATCAGGTTTCGTTCGTACCTCCCATGGAGGTACTTTCGCATCGTGTTGTCTGGTCATGCGTGCTGGTCATACTGTTGATTCTCGTACTGGGTAAATGGCGCCAGACTCGGGATGTTTTGAAGCAACCACGCTCGGTCAAATTTCTATTGCTGAGTTCGGCCCTGATAGGGCTTAACTGGCTGGTATTCATCTGGGCCATTAATAACGGCAAGCTGCTGGATGCCAGCCTGGGCTACTTTATCAACCCTCTGATCTCGGTTGCCCTGGGGATGCTGTTCTTCAAGGAGAAACTGCGTCGCTTGCAAATACTGGCCGTTTCCATGGCCGCGATCGGCGTGCTGATTCAGTTGATTCTGTTTGGTGAACTGCCTTGGGTGGCGCTCGTTCTGGCCTTCACCTTTGCTTTTTATGGCATGGTGCGCAAAAAGGTCGGGGTTGATTCTCTGACTGGGTTAGGGGTCGAAACGTTTCTCCTGCTACCGCTTGCAGTTATCTATCTGACGATCTCTAACAGCCCAACCAGCAATCTGATGCAGAATACAACTGATATCAACTTGTGGCTGGCAGCCTCAGGCCTGGTAACCACCTTACCACTGCTGTGCTTTGCGGCAGCAGCTAATCGTTTGCCTCTGTCTGTAATGGGTTTTTTCCAGTACATATCACCCAGTATGCTGTTCCTGATGGCGATCCTGGTCTTTGGCGAGCCGTTTGAAATCTACAAGCTGATCACCTTTGCGTTTATCTGGCTAGCCTTGGCATGCTTTGTCTTTGATGCCTGGTATAACCAGCGTTCAACACCACTTGCGACTGTGCCGGCAGGGAAGCTGTAACCATCAGGAGGTGGGGTGATCGGTTTTTCTTCTAGCTACGTAAGAAATTATGCTTACGTGCATGATGATTGCCTGGTTGCAGCGCCGGGATTTCACAAGAGCATCTGGTATCATCGAGCCTTTTTGTGCGATCCTAGGGCTATCTATAAACTGCACACAATGAAACGCTACTGGGAGAGATGGATATAATCCCTTTGAAGAAATTACGCCGCACGGCTCACGGCTGTTTGTTCGGGTTAGCCATGCTGGTCGCCAACACGGCTGTCTCTGACACCCTGCGATTGAATATCCTGGGCCTCAATGAAGAGCAGCAAGCCAATGTTCGGGCATATCTCAGTATTCAGTCCATGGCAGATCAGCCGATCAACAGCGAAAGTCGCATGCGGTTTTTGCATAACCTGGCTGAAGAGGAGATCCGCAAGGCACTGGAACCTTTCGGTTACTACAACCCCTCCATCACCGTCAGTCTGAATCAGCAGGACGATAACTGGATCGCCAGCTATGAAGTTGATCCGGGTCCGCCGACGCTGATCAGCAGTGCCGATATTGATATTCAGGGAGAGGGCGCATCTGATCCCGAATTTATGGCTCTGTTATCGCGCCAACCGGTTCGTGAAGGGGCGCAACTTCGTCATGCAGATTATGAAAAACTGAAAAGCGACCTGCAGTCGATTGCCGCGGATCGTGGCTACTATCGTGCTCGCTTTATGCGCCAGCGTATCGAAGTGGATCCCTCGCTGAATACGGCTGTCATTGAGTTGCATGTAGATACTGCAGCCCGTGCCCGTATCGGTGAAATACGTTTCAGTGAATCCCCGATTTCTGAAAAGCTGTTGAGACGTTATCCGCAATTTTCCGAAGGTGACTTCATCAACACCAATCGTTTGGTTCGCTTACAGGGCGCGCTCGTAGACAGCGACTATTTCGCAGATGTTGAAGTACGTCCTCTGCTCAACGAGATGGTGGATGACCGCGTGCCGATCGATGTGAAGTTGACCTCTCGCCCTCGCAGCCTTTACCAGGCCGGCCTTGGATATGGTACAGATACCGGTGCGCGCATGCAGTTTGGTTTGACTCGTCGCTGGGTCAATTCGCGAGGTCATAAACTGGATGCTCGCCTGAGGCTGTCACAGATTCGCAATGACCTTTCGACCAGCTACATAATTCCGGGCGGCAATCCGCTGACGGACAGATATGGCATTCGGGCGCGTTACAGCGACGAAGACTCAGATACCGTTACTTCAGAGATATTCGCAACTGGCGTGTTCTGGCAGAAACAGGTCGGTGACTGGGAGCGCGTACTGTCACTGGATATAGAGCAGGAGCAATTCAGCTTTAACGGAGATACGCGTGATATCCGCCTGCTGATTCCCCGTGCTCAGTGGAACAAAACCGTAGCCGACGACCGTCTGAACACAAGCCATGGTTATCGTTTATCCTTTGGCGTTTCCGGGGCTTCGGATGTACTGCTCTCTGATGTCAGCTTTCTGCAGACAACAGCAGGTATCAAGCGCGTAGACTCCTTTGGTGAAAAGGTAAGGCTGTTGACTCGTGCGGAACTTGGCCTGACTGTAACCGATAGTTTTTCCAATCTCCCTGCCTCACATCGATTTTATGCAGGTGGGGACTCCAGTGTGCGTGGCTATTCCTATCAATCTCTGGGGCCCCGCGGTACTTCAGATAATGTCATTGGTGGCAAATATCTGGTTGTCGGTAGCGTTGAAGCCGACTATCTGGTGCGCGAAAACTGGCGCATGGCGGCATTCATGGATGCTGGTAATGCAATTGATGACGTCAGTGATCCTCTGAAAACATCCGCTGGTGTCGGTGTGCGCTGGCAATCTCTGGTTGGTCCCATCAGGCTCGATCTGGCCTTTCCGATTGAAGATGGTGGCTGGAGAATTCACTTTACACTTGGACCGGATCTGTGAAACGCAAGCTGATTTTCCTCTCTCCGCTGATTCTCATTCTACTGCTGGTCTTTCTGCTGATCGGTGCCGTATTTATCCCGGGTTTGATTCCGGTGTTGCTCAAAATTGGTGATCGATTTGCACCTGGTACATTAACTTATGAGCAGGCTGAAGGAGCCTTGGCTGGCCCACTTCGCATCTCAGGATTGAGTTACCTGGATGGCGATACCTCGATCAGTATCGGACAGATCTCTCTGGACTGGCATCCACAGTGCCTGGTTCAGCAGAAACTTTGTCTGGACCGTCTGCATCTGGATCAGGTTGAGGTTCGGATACCTGCAGCTACGGAAGACGTGACGGATACTGAAGAGCAAGCAGAACCTTTTCAACTGCCCGACATAGAGCTGCCCTTTGCCTTCAGACTGACTGATATCGTGATCCGTGATTTGACAGTCTGGCAGAATGATCAGCTGTTGCTGCCACTGGAGCATTTTTCTGTATCAGTCAGTGGAGAGGAGGGCGCGGTGAGTCTGGCCGAGCTGTTGGTCCGGCAGGGCAATACCCATCTGACACTAGCTGGCCAAGTGCGTCCACAGGAGGATTACCCTTTCAGCTTTGATCTTGACTGGGCATTTGATACCACGGATTTCCCTTTTGAACTTGAGCTACCGGAGCACCTTGAGAATATTTCGCTCAAAGGGCAAGGCCAGCTTTCTGGTGATATGCAACAGATGCAGGTGCAACATCAACTCAGAGGTGACGTTGAGCTGGATCTGGTTGCACAGCTGAACCAACCCCTTGATGATCTCAGTTGGGTGGTATCGCTGGATCAGCTCAAGCTTGATCTGGCGTTAATTGATCCATCACGCAGTGAATCGATTCTTTCCGGACGGCTGGATACACAAGGCAGTCTTGAGAAACTGGATCTGCAAACAGAGCTGGCCATATGGCTTGTCGAAACCGGACAGGTGAACACATCGCTGGATGCGGCTATCAGCGTTACTGGTGAGCAGTTGCAATTGACTGCACTGAATCTGACGCTGCCGGAAACGGACAGCAGTATTAACCTTTCGGGTTCAGTGCAAAGCTGGACGCAACCTGATTTTGATCTACTCATGGAGTGGTCCGGGCTTCAGTTACCTCTGCAGCCAGTGGAAGAGGGGGCTGAACCCTTCATCAGCGAAGCCGGTACGTTAAAGCTTGCAGGCAAGTTGGATGGTGATCTTCTGGCAGCTCAGGCTGAATTGGCAACACAGGTTGATGAAACAGGTGTTGTGCAACTGCTGGTGGAGCTTAATGCCGATCTTGCTTCACAGTGGCTGGCGATCCAAACCCTGAGCCTTGATCTGCCGGATGCTGCCATGCAGCTGGAATTGCAGGGAGAGATCAGTAACTGGGCGGAGCCAGATCTCGTGTTGTCGGGTAACTGGAAAAACCTGTATTACCCTATCTTTTCTGAAGTGGACGAAGCGCAGCTCTTCGCAAGCCCGGAAGGTGAGTTCAGTCTGAAGGGCAGTCTGGATGACTATGATCTGGCACTGAAAACGCGCGTCAGTGGCGAGCAGATTCCCACTGGTGAATGGCAGTTTTCTGGATCCGGGAATCAGGAGGCGCTGCGCAGTCTCACTCTTGCAGGCAACCTGCTTGACGGGCAGTTGTTGGTGGAGGGTAGTGCCGCTTGGTTGGCTCAACCTGCCTGGGATCTTCAGGTTGAGTTGCAGGATATTAATCCTGGTGTCCATTGGCCGGAGTGGGAAGGTGATATCAATCTCAAGCTGATCAGCACCGGAAAACTGGTTGATGGCATCCCTCAACTCAGCGCCACCATCGAAGAGTTCCGAGGTGAAATGCGTGATCAGGTTCTGCAAGGGCAGGGAGATATCAGCCTGGCAGGTGAAAATCTGCAGATCGATGCTTTATCTCTGTCTCTGGGTGGCGCGAATCTACAGGCGTCAGGCTCAATTGAAGAGCAGATAGCGCTTGCATGGTCCTTATCCATCCCAGATCTTTCACAGGCATTACCAACTGCTTCCGGTCAATTGACAGCCGTTGGCGCCGTGGCAGGCAGCCGGGAGATGCCGCGTATCAGCGCGTCGCTGGAGGGGGATAATCTTACCCTGGAAGATCAGGCCAGGATTGAGCGCCTCAATGGGTCCGTCAAACTCGATTTCTCTGGTGATTCTGAATCGGATATCAATATTGAATTACTGTCGATTCACGCCGCAGGTCAGGCTATTGATCGCGTTCTTTTACAGGGGCAGGGCACACCGCTTAATCATCGCCTTGAGCTGAGTATTGCTGGCAAGCCACTGGATCTTGATCTGGCTGCAACCGGACGGTGGGATGATATCAGTTGGGCGGGAACGCTCGATCAGCTATCTGTATTTCGTACAGAAGCAGGCCGATGGGAATTGGTTGAGCCGGTTCCAGTTACTGTAGAGCCGCCCGCCTTCACAATGGGGCGTACCTGTCTGCAACAACTGGATCGGTCAGGCCGCTTGTGTGCACGTACTGAAGTGACCAAAGATGGTGCCATTTCTGGTGCAGCTGATCTGAGATCGCTGTCGCTGGCGATGATTGAACCCTGGCTCAATGGAGCAACTATTGATTCGATGCTGGAGATGGATGCCGAGTTTTCTGTTGTGAGTGGTCAGCCCGTCGTTGATGCTGTTATCAGTACCACTCCCGGCACGATCACCACTATTGAACAGAGAACTTTGAACATTGGTCGGACGGAAACACGCGCCATTATTCGTGATGATAATATGAACGTATCCATGTCTGCTCTGCTTGATGATATACAGGGAAGCATTAAGGCAGAGCTTGAAGTTTCTGCACTTTCAGCGGCACAAACTCTGGAGGGTGAGCTGGAGATCCGGTTGGCCGATCTCGAAATCATTTCAGTCTTTGCTCCTCAAATACAGAATATCGCAGGCCTTATCAGTGGCCGCTTTATTATCTCGGGTGATGCCGCATCACCTCGAGTTAATGGTGCAATCAGTTACCTGGAGGGCGGGGCTGAGCTGCCTGCCCAGGGCATAATACTGTCGGATATAGAGATGACGGTACGAACCAATGTCGATCAGGTTGATCTATTACTGTTCGATGGCAGGCTGACATCCGGTGACGGCACGATCAATCTGGCTGGACAGTTTGATCTGACAGCGCTGACCGGCAATATAGAGCTTGCGGGTGAGAACTTTACAGCCATGCACACTCGCGACATTCATGTGCTGATCTCGCCGGATCTTGAGGTGGTTATTTCAGATGAGGATATTCGTCTGGGTGGTAGTCTGACTGTACCTTTTGCGAGAATTTCGCCTCCTGAATTGTCACAAAGTGCTGTTTCCAGCTCTTCCGATGTTGTCATTGTAGGAAGTGAAGAAGAGGAAGCAGGTGTCGGGCTTCCAATCAGAACTAACCTTCGGTTGGTCTTGGGGGATTCTGTTGAAGTGGATGCGTTCGGCTTCAAAGGCCGACTGATAGGAAGCCTGAATGTGATCGATGAGGGGGTTGATGTCGTCAGAGCTACCGGCAGCATCCAGGTCGAAAGTGGTCAGTATCGCCTATATGGGCAGGATCTCAACATACAGCGTGGAGGCCTGATCTACACCGGTGGGCCGATTGATAATCCAGGCTTCGATATGCTGGTCAGCCGCCATGTTGAGGACGTGGAGGCCGGTGCCAGAGTTCAGGGCACACTGCGGCAACCGGATCTGACTCTCTACTCTGTTCCGGCCATGCCAGATAGCAGTATTCTCTCCTATCTTATTCTAGGCAGAGGGCCGGGTTCCACATCATCTGCTGAACAATCAATGATGATGCAGGCCGCCATGGCAATGGGGATGCAAGGTGGCAATGCGATTACCGATCAGTTGCGAGACAACTTGAGTCTTGATGAACTGGGGTTTGATACCAATGCAGGTGGTGAATCAGCGTTCTTTATTGGTAAATATCTCACACCCAGACTTTATATCCGTTACGGCATCGGCCTTCTGGAGTCGGTGGATATGCTGATGCTCAGCTATCAATTAACCTCTCGCTGGAAAATTGAGTCCCAGAGCAGCAGTGTCGGCAGTGGTGCTGACGTTCTGTTCACGCTGGAGAGATAATCTTCAACCTGGAAAGCAAAACGAGGGTAATACCATGTTGAACACATGTTCAGCGTGGCATTACCCTGACGTTGCTGAGGGTTTCCAGTGGTGCAGGACGGGAGATATGATAACCCTGCACATAATCCACCCCCAATGTCTGTAGAATGTTCAGAGTTTCTTCGTTTTCCACACACTCGGCAATGGTTTTCAGGCCCATGATATGACCGATGTTGTTGATGGAATCTACCATCGCCTGATCAATCACATTTTCGGCAAGCTCGCGGATGAATATACCGTCTATTTTCAGGTAATCGACCGGTAACAGCTTCAAATAGCCAAAGGATGACAAGCCGCTGCCGAAATCATCCAGAGCGAACTGGCATCCCAGTTGTTTCAACTCCTGAATAAAACTTCCGGCATGAGATGGATCTGACATGGCGGCCGTCTCAGTGATTTCAAAGCAGATATATTCGGCTGGTACTCTGTGCTTCCTGACCTGCTCGCGGATACACTCCAGCACATCCTCTCTGCCGATTGAGGTACCCGAGAGGTTGATTGAGCAGAAAAGAGGGGCACCATGTTGCCTGATCTGATCACCCATCCAGGCCAGTGTATTGCGTATTACCCAACGGTCTATCTGAGGCATCAGCCCAAAGCGTTCAGCGGCAGGAATGAAGGCACCGGGAGGAACGATATGCTGCTTATCGTCCAGTAATCGGATCAATATTTCGTAATGAGGTATGTCGGCCCTGTTCTTATCCAGTGGCCTGATGGTCTGGAAAAAAAGCCGGAAACTGTCGTGATCTATCGCATCCTGTATACGACTTCCCCATTGAATTTGCCCTTGTCGTTCGATCACCTCCTGATTTTCAGGTTCATAGACATGCACGCGGTTACGCCCAAGATCCTTAGCGGTATAGCAGGCGGTATCCGCATTGCTCAGCACCTCATCGAGCGTGCCACAAAGTGCATTTATACGCACTATGCCTATACTCACGCCAACCGAGAACACCTGCCCCTCCCATGAGAATCGGAAATCGGCAATCACCTGTCGAAGTGACTCGGCAAGCTCCACTCCTTGCTCGAGTGGGCAGAAAGAGAGCAGGGCTCCGAACTCATCGCCCCCCAGCCGGGCAAGCGTATCACTCTGACGCAGAACAGGCTTCAACAGTCCTGAAAGCTGTTTGAGTAGTACATCTCCGGCGCGGTGACCACAGGAGTCATTGACCAGTTTGAACTGATCCAGGTCCAGATAGCAAAGCAGGTGTTCAGAGTTGTTTAGCTGCGCTTCGCTGATCAAAGCGTCAAGTCTGCGTTCAAACTCGCGCCGATTGATCAGGCCCGTTAGTGTGTCATGCACCGCCTGAAAGGTCAGCTGCGCCTGCAAATGACTGTGCTGGGTAATATCCTGAATCGCAATGACCCATCCAATCCTTTTCCCCAGATGATCGTGCAGGGGAGCAAAATTCAGCTGTATCTCGGCTCGCTCGCCATGATGATTGACCAAAGAGAACTGATGATACTTTCCAGCTACACCAGAGGGCCCAGCTACACCAGATGGTCCAGATCCGTCTGACGGTGCGTCCTGTGTGTTGCATAGAGATGAGAGTGAAACAGGATCATTTTCGCGAGTATACAACTGGATCACCTCATCCACTTGCAAACCAAATGCCTCCTGCTGCCCCCAGGCGGTCAGACGTGATGCCATCGGATTAAGATATATCACCTTCATGGCATCATCACAGGTAACAACAGCTTCAGTAATCGCTTCTAGTGTCACCTGTGCTAACTCTGAGTGGCGGTGTAACCGGGCTTCCATCTTTTTGCGCTCACTGATGTCACGGATCACGGCACTGTATTGAACACCATCATCTGTCGGGCTGGCAGCCGTTGTGACCTCAATTGCGAACGAACGCCCCTGGCTGTCTTGTGCCACCAGTTCGTGAGGACCTTCATGGTGGCTGGATGCCAGTCTCGGTAGCAGATCGGCCAGTGCGGTTCCGGGAAAGTGTCTGCTCGTGTCATCATGGAGGAGGGCTCCGGCAGGCTGTCCAACCATATCATCACTGGTTCGTTTGAACAGAAGCTCCATGCCCGGGTTTGCACTGGTGATGACACCTGTTTTTGAGAAGGTGATTACACCATCACGCATATCTCGGATAATCAACCGCGTGCGCGTCACCATGCGATTCAGGTTTGCCATCACACGATTATATTGAGCGGCTATCTGACCGACTTCAGTAAAGGGCTCCACTGGCACCCTGGCTTTCAGGTCCCCCATGCGCTCCTGCAACTGCATTGCATTCAGCAGCTGACTCAGTTCGGTTCTGGCACCATGCTCAGAAACATTCAGCCCATCCTCTTCAGCCTGCTCAGTTACGCGCAGGGGAATGAATCGTTTGAGCAGCATCAGAAAGAGGTATGCCAACGGAAAGACATACAGCGCACAGGCCACAATTCCCATCAGTTGCACCTGAAGCTGCTGCAACTGTGTCAGCCCGGTATCAAGCCGTTGTGGGTCTCCCAGTAGTGCAACGGCAATCGTTCCCCAGATACCGGCAGCAAGATGGACAGGCACTGCTGAAATGGCATCGTCCAGTTTTTTGCGCAGCATCCATTTTTCAGCCATCACCATGACAACTGCACCGATTGCACCAATGACTGCGGCATGCGGAGTGCTGACGGCATGACATCCCGCCGTGATAGCAACCAGCCCTGCGAGCGTGCCATTTATAGTCAGCGGCGTGGTCTGGTTTCGCTCGATCGAAACATGTCCCATCAGCATGCCGACAATACCGCCACTGGCTGCAGCTATCAGCGTGTTCACAACGATGCCGGGTATCTCTTTACTGAACCCCAGGGTACTGCCACCATTAAAACCTATCCAACCGATGATAAAGAAGATCATGCCCAGCATCGACAGTGGAAGGTTGCTGCCGGGGATATGCCTGACTTTGTTCTTTTTGAAGCGCCCCTGTCGAGGTCCAACAGCAATCACAGCTGCCAGGGCCACCCATCCACCCACACTGTGTACGACTGTGCTACCGGCGAAATCAACAAAGCCAAGCTTTTCGAGCCAACCTGAATCCGCATTCAATACACCACTCCAGGCCCAGTGACCGAATACAGGATAAAGCGCCAGACTTATCAGAATCGTCAAAAAAATATAGGTAATAAAGCGTGTTCGCTCGGCAATGGCACCGGATACAATTGTGGCAGCTGTTGCGCAAAAGGTGAGCTGAAAGAAAAAGAAGCTCGCATGCCAGACACTGTCATCCTGACTGAAGTCAGCGGCAAGCCATTGTGTATCTAGCCTTGTTGGCTGGTGGTCACCAAACATGATACCGAAGCCGAATAACCAGAAGAGCATCGCTGCGACGAGTAGATCAAATGCATTTTTCAGTGCGACATTGATGGCATTCTTGCTTCGAGTCAGGCCAGATTCCAGACAGAGAAACCCACCTTGCATGATCAGCACCAGTATTGCGCCAATCATCAGCCATAAAGCATTCAATGCCTCATTTTCGCTCATCGATCACCCCTGATGGACACTGATCGACCCAACAAGGTGCATGGATCAGATCTTCGCATGGAAACGACTGCTCTATGAGTAAGTAGCAGTTTCTATGCCAGAACTTACTTATGCCAAAACTTATGCCTGACCCGGAACTCCACTGGTAATGTAGCTATACTTTTCATCTTTAGTGTCTATCTTTTGTATAGATGGATAGCACTATCTGTTTCGGGCAATATAGGTTTTTCATTCTGTTATGGTGCCTAGATGCGTAGTCGCCCCTTATTTCCGGTCATTCTTCAGGTCAGCGGTTTGCTGGCAGTGATTTTCATAGCCATTTTCTTTCTGTTTCAGACAATCAATCGCAATGACCTGGAAACATCACTGCAACGCGATTCTCAGTCGCTGAAAAGCGCGTATGACATCTCAATCAGTAACCTGAGCCAGCAGATGGTTGTACTCGCTTCTGTCTTCACATCAGACCCTCAGGTTCAAGAGCTGTTCTTCGCTGCCCGCAACATGGTCAGAGCAGAGGGTGGAGGTCGGGGAGCTGAGGAGTCGGCACGCTTGAGGGCAGCGCTGTTTCAACAGGTGTCAGATGGTTGGATATCAATGCAGAATAGCTTTGGCCTCAGGCAACTGCATTTTCATCTTCCACCGGACTCCACTTCATTTCTTCGCGTGCACGTGCCAGATCAGTTCGGCGACAAACTCAGTGATGTCAGACCAATTCTGGCGGCAACCAATCATACATTGACAGCACAAACCGGGTTTGAAATAGGGCGGTTTTACTCAGGATTGCGTGGCGTAGTGCCGTTCTTTTATGAGTTTTCAGATGGCCACAGGGAGTATGTTGGCACGCTCGAAGCAGGCACCTCGCTGGATGATATGATTGAACGACTGGATCGGGATCTCGGTGCTGGCATTGCCGTCACACTCAGTCATCATGCGCGCGACGCGGTTTCCTGGGATGAGCTTGATCCAGAGGAGCGCACCTCTAACCATGAATGTCGCTGTTATATTGAAGCAAGTACACGTCCGGACCTATTGACCTGGCTGGATAATGGGCTGATATCACCACAACAATCCGGCTTTGCACTCAATACATCACTGTTGGAGTGGGAAGGGAAAACATATCTTATGACTCAATTTCCAATGCGGGATTTCCTTGGCGAGCAGCAGCCGAGTCGTGAGCCTGTCGGCACTGTTATCATGTGGCAGGATAAAACTGAGTTGATCAGTAGCTGGAGGAAGAATCAACGCTACTTGTTGTTATCCCTCCTTGTGGCATTTTTTGTTGCCACTACACTGGTTATCTGGCTGCTGAATCTGATGCGCAAGGGGCTGCAACATCGTGTAGATATAGCGACAGAAGAGCTTGAGAAAACACATACTCAGCTCGATTCATTACTGGCTGCGTCTCCTGCTGTCACTTACAGTGTCTCGCTGGAAACCCATAAAGTGACTTACATTGCACCGAACGTGATGCACAAGCTAGGTTACAAGGTGAATGAGGTGTATGCCAACCCAAACTGGTGGAGTGACAACATTCATCCGGATGATGTAGGCAAGGACACAATTCAGGCAGACTGGTCTCAGTGGGAAGATGATCGAACTGTCCGTCGCTATCGTTTCTATCATGCATTGGGCAACTGGCTCTGGTTGGAAGACCGATGCAAGGTTGTTCGCAATCAACAGGGTGTAGCAACTGAACTCGTGGGTAGCTTTGTAGATGTGACCGAGCAGCAGGAGACAGAAGAAAAACTCAGAGTCACACGCAAAAGACTGGAACTGATTATTGAGGACTTTCCCGGTGCACTGATGATAGAAGATGAGCGTCGGTGTGTTGTTCTGGTCAATACAGCCTATTGTCGAATTTTCAGGTTTGAAAAAAACATGAGAACCCTGGTCGGTTCCGATGCCAGAAAGCTCATGTCCGAAAGCATAAGCGCATTTGATGAACCAGAAACACAGCAGACACAGATGGATTCACTTCTGGAGATGAAACAGCCTTCATTCAACGATGAAGTGATTTTTGCCGACGGACGCACCATGGAACGTGACTTTCTTCCTGTCAGTGAAGGCAGTGAGCACCTGGGTGTACTCTGGGTATATCGTGACATCACGCTCAGAAAGCAGCGTGAAAGCGAACTGCGAAGGCTCGCCACAACCGACACACTCACAGGACTGGCCAATCGTCGTTATTTCCTCGACAGATTGACTCAAGAGCTTCTACGCACGCGGCGTTATGATGCAATTGTCTCATTGCTGATGCTGGATATTGACCACTTTAAATCGATCAATGACCGTTTCGGCCATGCTCAAGGTGATGAAGTGCTTAAAATCTTCAGTCAGGTGTGTCAGAACAGCTTACGTGAAGTTGATTTTATCGGACGGTTGGGTGGCGAGGAGTTTGCGATTGCGCTTCCCGGTACAGATATTGAAGGGGCACTTCAATTTGCAGAGCGGCTTAGATCGACCATTGAAGAGACAGTCATCCCTTTACCTGATGGTACTGATCTCAGGGTGACAGTCAGTATTGGCCTGACCAGACTCTCAATAACAGATCTTAATGTTGACACCCCTTTGGCAAGAACTGACGCAGCTCTCTATGAAGCCAAACATCTTGGCCGCAATAGGGTAGTCGTGACATCAAAGGTGGTGGTATAAGATTGTTGGCATAAAAAAACCGCAGACCCTGCCAGAGATCTGCGGCTGAATATGGTGCAAGCACCATGAACAGACTACCCTGAACGGATAGATGTTCGACCTGTCAATGAGATTTAATAATAATACGATGTATTATCATTTGCAATAGCGAATATGCATTTGTGTGCATTTTTTACGTAAAATAATTTTTCATGATGGACATACAGAAAAAATAGGCTACTCTTTCTGGTTAATTATCCTCCAACTAAAATAATAAGTGGTTAATATTTGATGTGGTATGTATATCAGGAAGATGGGATGCTTCGTATCTGTTGCTGTCGCAAGTCCTTACGCTCATCTATCAGACGTTTCTGGCACTATTAATGAGGAATACTAAGCGTAATCTCTCGCTTGGTACGTTTGTGCTGATCAATACGGCACTGATTTGCCTGCTGATGATATTAATCGTGCTCGCAGTGCGCTTACTTGTGATGTACCCAGCATTCATTGAACAGGCTGAAGAGCTGCAACATCGTGAGCTGGATAGTATTCATGCGGGCTTTGCCAACGAGTTGGATGGCCTGGATGTCCAGGTGGATGACTGGGCGACATGGACCGAAACAGCCGACTTCCTGCGTGGAAACAAACCCGAGTATGCTGACGACAACCTGATGCCAGCGGCTCTGGATGCGTTAAAAATTGATATGCTGATTCTGTCTGATCTTCAGCGCCAGCCTGTCAATAGCATTCTGGTTGATGAAACCGATGGTTCAATTTTGATGCGCCAGCCCGCATTCATTGAATTTACCGAGTCCATGCTGGGAGATTTTTCATTCGTACCTGATGCTCCTGAACATCGCCATGCCGGTTTTACTGCATTTAATGGCACACCTTTTCTGTTTGTAACACGCGCGGTACTCTCTTCGACACGAGAAGGTCCAGCAGCTGGCTATCTGACCATGGTGAGGCAAGTTGATGGCAAAGTGCTTGAGCGCATCTCAAGAGTTGCCCGCGTTGACCTGTCGCTGTTAAGTGATGTCAGTATTGCACCTGTGTCAGAAGAGCAATGGACAAGTGCTTTTGATGGACTTCAGATACAGCGCTACCGTCCTCTGATGAACACGGAAGGGCAGGTTGTTGGAGTGCTTCAGATCCGCCATACGCTTGACAGTATCCCGGAACGACTGGATCTACTGACTATTCTGATCGTATTTTTTCTGGCTGTTCTGCCTCTTCTGATGATGGCGGTGACGTCCTATCTGATACTGACACCGATCAGGCGTGCGAATCTGGTTGTATCTAAGATGCTCGAGATAGGGCGTCCCATACAGATACGACAGAGCCTGCTATTCACCGAGCTGAATCAACTTAGAGACTCATTCAACAGCCTTGTACATCTTGTTGAAAAGCAAAGAGTAAAGCTGATTCAAAAATCCAATATCGATGGTTTGACTGACATAGCAAACAGGCGAGCTTTTCAGGAAAGGCTCGAAGTTGAATGGCGAAGGGCGATGCGCTCAGAGAATAGCCTTTGCGTCATTATGCTCGATATTGATCACTTCAAACTTTTCAATGACAGCTACGGACATGTTGCCGGCGATGATGCGTTGATCAAAGTTGCTCAAATGCTCAGCTCGCAAGTACAGCGAACTTCAGATTTTGTTGCCAGATATGGGGGAGAGGAGTTTGCTCTGATTCTGGTCGGTCTGGATTATGAGCAACTTGAACAAATGATGCTGAATATTGAAGTAGCACTGGCGAGCCTGTTCATTGAGCATTGCTCATCTCCCACCAGCCAGTATTTGACGGTCAGTATGGGGGCCTGCATGATAGAAGCACCAGGTGATTGGATGATCAATGAGGAGCCTAGAACCCTTCTGCGCCAAGCAGATGAGGCCCAATATTTGATCAAGCACTCCACCCGCAGCAGCTTCAATATAGCTCAGTACCAACCTGAGCACCCAAACAATTCGGCGCTGGTTTCAAGCGATACATTTCGACAGGCCTCACTACTCGATTGAGTGACACGTTCAGCATCTACGCAGAGGTGTAACTCTGGCCATAAAAGTCTCTTAAAAACCTGAAATCAAACCCAGACCGCTTGTGGACTGTCGTAAGAAATGGCAGCATTAGCGTCTGACGATATACGTAATGAGCCGGTTTAACTGAAGGAGACCGCCGAAAAAATGATTCCATTACGAGTGATACTAGCCTTAATTCTATTGGTTACAAGCTCACACTCTTTCTCGGACACTCATTACATCACTTTGATTCAAAAAGAAAAAACAACTGATATATTAGTTGATACTTTGAGAGAGCAGGCGGATATTGAGTTTGAATTGTATGAGCCTTTCAGGCGTGAAACCGTTCAAGTACGAGGCTTAATGCTGCACACATTGCTTTCACAGTATTTTGATCCCTACCCAACCACCATTCGACTGACAGCTCATGATGATTACAAAAGCACTCTTAACGACTGGGACAAAGCGAACTGGGTTCTGATAACGCATGAAAATGGACGAGAGCTGGGTCTCCGACAGCAAGGCCCGATCCGTTTGCTTGAAAAAGACTACACCGGACGCGATCCCGAGAACCTGCGCCACTTTAATGACTGGGTATGGATGATCAAAAGTATCGAGGCGGTTCAGTGATATGGAGCTTTTTACGTAACCGGCTAGGATGGTTATGGCTGAGCTTCATGAGCTTCAGCATAGTATTAATATGGGTAGCCTATGAGGTCAGATGGTTTTACCCTGAGATGCAGCGCTATTTCGGTGATGCCGGAACACTGGCTGGACAGCAGTTGGCAACACGTTCACGCACTTACCTTCAGGCAAGTCTGGAAACACTGGGAACCGAGTCTCTCACTGAAGAAGCACTCAAAAAAGTAAAAACCAACCTGGATCTTGCCTATGGCTTTCTTGACATAGGCCTTTATCGTGAGCGTTACGATTGTACAGAAGCCAGCCTGGCACTGCTTGATGATTTCGATCGCCTCATAGATAGTCCGGAGGTGCCGGATTCACGCGAATCAGTAGCACATTTACTTCCCGTCATACAATGCGCCACTGTAATTGAGATGGGCCAGTGGAGCCGGCGATCTGTTGTAGCGATGGAGATGGTCGAGAGTATAGACTGGCATC
Organism: Nitrincola salilacus; assembly: GCF_046271865.1. Lineage (NCBI taxonomy): Bacteria > Pseudomonadati > Pseudomonadota > Gammaproteobacteria > Oceanospirillales > Oceanospirillaceae > Nitrincola > Nitrincola salilacus. Next base: position 2,337,939 of record NZ_CP176580.1, on the reverse strand, counting down.
AGCGTGTATTTCTCTGGGGTACCATTCTTTTCTATGTGATCGGCTTAGGTTTCTGGTGGATGCATGAGAAGCAGAGAAGGGCATTCACGCAGAGTATCAGAGATAAACTCAACTGGATGCAGCAAGCCTTGGAAGATCCCCTCACAGGCGCTCATAACCGACGAGCACTAGACAGCGACCTGCTCGGCCACCTCGCACAATACAAGCGAGGATCCAAACCATTTTCTCTGATTATGTGTGATATCGATTATTTCAAATCCTATAATGATGCCTTTGGTCATGCAGATGGTGACGAAGCACTTAAGCAGATAGTCAGCGCCATATCGAAAACACTTCGCGCCAGCGATCGTATCTATCGTTATGGTGGGGAGGAGTTTGCCATCATACTGCCAGACACCGATGGCAACGAGGCTGTAGATGTAGGCTTGAGAGCAATAGAAGCTGTCGAGACACTTTATATCGTCAATCCAGAAAGCCCCTATGAAAAGTTGACGATCAGTGCTGGTCTGGCATCTACAACAACGTCTATTGAAGAACCGGATACCCTGATCCGGTTAGCTGATGACAGGCTGTATGAAGCCAAAAGCTCCGGTAAAAACAGACTTTCTACAGGCTGATATTTTAGTCATTTCTGAAAAATAGAGCGTCTACCCGCACTATTCCCGACATCACTCACTCCCGTATCCATCGTGACGGTCGGTTTTTCGCTTCGTCCAGGCACTGACTTCTGAGCGGCCTTGCTACGCTTTGGCGTACCAGACCCCTTTTGTTTGGCTGCTTTGTGTGGCTGTCCAGAGCTTTTCTTTTTCGGGCTCGCCTGATTATCAGGGCGTGCCGGAGTTACCTTGGGGCCATCGACCAGCTTACCCTGTTCGATAGTAGGTACGCCCAGAAGAGGGATCTCCTTTCCGATAAGAGCACAAATATCCACCAGAAATCGTCGCTCATCCGGTGCGACCAGCGAGATCGCCAGACCGGACTTGCCAGCTCGGCCGGTACGACCGATTCGATGGACATAAGCCTCGGGCTGGTTAGGAAGATCGTAATTAATTACCTGGGGCAGGGACTCTATATCAAGTCCTCTGGCAGCTACATCTGTCGCGACCAGCACACGTACATCTCTGTTTACAAATGCGTGTAGCGCAGCATTACGCTCACGCTGGGTGCGATCACCATGTAAGGAAACCGTACTGATGCCCTCGTGTTCAAGGTAGCTGGCAACCTGATCCGCGCGTTTTTTGGTGCGCGTAAAAACGAGTGTCTGCGACCAGTTACAACCAGAGATAAGGTAGCTAAGAATATCTGATTTATCTTTATTATCAACATAATAAGCGCGTTGTTTAATGCTGGATACAGTTGTGTTGGATGGCGTGGCACAGGCACTGACAGGATTATTCAGCAACTCCGCAGCCAGGGTATCGATCGATCCGCCGAGAGTGGCTGAAAAAAGTAATGTCTGGCGCTCATCTGGCATAAAAGACATAACCTTGCGTATATCTTCAATAAATCCCAGATCAAGCATTCTGTCTGCTTCATCAAGCACCAGTATTTCGAGCTTATCGAGCATAACAGTCTGATGCAGAAGCATTTCAATCAAGCGGCCCGGGGTGGCCACAAGGATATCGGCACCTCGGTTGAGCCTGCGTATCTGATCTTCGTAACGGACTCCGCCATAGATAGAAACAACTTTAATACCCAGCTCCCGACCATAGGCCAGTGTGTTATCTGCCACCTGAATAGCCAGCTCACGAGTCGGGGTTAGAATCAGGCCGCGAACAGGGCGCTCGCCTGATGAAAGAGGCGACTTGCTGAATAGCTCAATCATGGGCAGGGAGAACGCAGCAGTTTTGCCTGAACCTGTCTGCGCCTCTGCAAGCAGATCCTTGCGAGCCAGAATATGAGGAATAGCCATAGACTGGATTTTTGTGGGCTCAACGTAACCCAGCGACTCAAGGGTGTATAGAAGTTCAGGGCACAGATTTAGACTGCTGAAGGATGGCATGCACGTTCCGAATTACACTGTAGATTGGCCACCAATCTTACAGGAAATTAATAACACGAGCGATCTCGTACAGCGTTGATGGCGCCTTGCTGGCTAATCCTTCCAGTCAACATCACAGCAAAGCACCTGGGTTTGATCACCAATCTGTATGGCCTGCGAAACAGTAATACACATATGTGAATCCGCGACCGATAGATAGGGCTTGCTGATATGAATCATGCCAGGCTTCTGGATCGCACGATAATGATAATCCTTGTGTGCCCAGTTAGCATTATTGCCGCAAAGCAGGGGAGTGAAACGGGCATTCAGGAGATGTTGATAATGCGGCGCATATATATTACGGGCCAGTTGATAGCCCTCTTTATCAAGTAAATAACATCGTACAGTTCGCATATCCTGAAACAACAAAGCGCTGCCTTGCTCAAAAGAACCTTGAGCGCAGAGCTGAGACACCGCAAGCCTGAAAAGCGACTCAATATCCTGCAAATACATTTGTAGATCTGCACCGCGGCTAGCTGTTTCCCACTGATGTCGTCGACGCAGTTGATCGAACCTGTCCGCGAGTGCGCTGGTATCAGAAATGGTCGGCTGAGGCTTTGAGAAATAGAACCCTTGTACCATATCAGCATTGGAAGAGAATGCGATAAGAGCCTCCTCTTCAGTCTCAACTCCCTCCAGTACAACCAAACTACCCGCTTCATGAATCAATGAAACAAGCCCATTTAACAGCCTTGCTATCTGGCGTGAGCGCCCTGCACGCGCCAGGAGTCCACGATCAATTTTTACTATATCGGGCTCCAGTTCCCATATCCGGTCAATATTGGAGTGACCGGCACCAAAGTCGTCAATGGCGATCAGACAACCCAATGATCGAAAATGAGTTATAAAATGCTGTAATTTGGCATGGTCACTGATTTCACTCTCGATGATTTCAATAACCAGTCTGTGCGGCTCAACACCCACCATATTCAGCAGTTCACCTGTAAATCCTATACCAGGCTGCTCAGCCACAAGACACTGAGAGTCAAGATTAATGAACAGCCAGGAGTCATCGGTATTTTGGCTGGCAAAATTTTGGATATGAAGCGCCCTACAGATACGATCAAGTTTCAATTTTTCTTTGCTGGATTCGGGAAGGGCAAGAAGCTGTGCTGGCGATTCATGAATGCCATTTACATGGGCGCGAATAAGTCCTTCGTAGCCGACTGCACGTCGATGGGCAAGGCTGAATATTGGCTGAAAATGACTACTGAGTGTGCGTCCGCGGAAAAATGCTGAATGAGGAAGCCTTGTGCCCAGAGTGTCTGCTTGGTGCAGTGTCGCTTCATGTCTGCCAAATGCCTGCAGCATAGGTGCATTGTTCATCTCATGTTCTCCATGCACTAAAAGGGTAACTTGGTGCACTACAATAGTGATAATCAGTGAAAGTATGCGTAGTCAAAGACCGTATGCTACCTATGCAGCCCAATAGCGCATTTCGTAGCATCAAAATCCGCACCTTCATCATAAGTTCCTTAGTTATATAACTGTTTTTAATGCATAAAAAAACGCCTGCACCTACTGAAATATTTCATCAGCAGATGCAGGCGCCGTTGCCTGAGCAGGAGTAACTTTGTTCCATCCTACGTTAAATGTAGCAAAACTCATGCCCAACTAATTCCATCCCTGATGCCAGACTTCACGACTCCTGAGATTCTGCCAGGGTAGAGTGAAGGTGCGCTTTGATAGAATAGCCTCAATAACACAGCAAATAACAAGCTCCTGTTCGTCACGGATTAGCTCAATCACCATGAAGTGTTTCTCACGGTTTTGAGGAGTTACGGCCGTCCACTTGCTGCGGAGAAGTTTCTCAGGATTGATGGGGCGCATTAAGATAGTCCTTAAAATACACAATACATATTATGTATCGAATGACCATTACCGGTAATGCATCAGTGCTGATTAACTCAGCTGAACACCAACAGTGATGAGATTCAATGGTGAAGTAACAAGTTATAGGAAGAGATGGCAGCTATGGATCATTACACTGACACTACAATAATTTATTTAACATAATATAGATTATGCGAAGTAGTTAATATCAATAATACTGGGCTGTAGCCTATAGCGAGCAATCACTTCAAACCCTGTTTTTAGGCAGCAACGCAACACAAACCGGGTCAAAAGCTAAAAATTTGATGGCGCTTGGATGAGCAATGCAGCCATACAGCGGACTGCAACTCCGCATACGCCGGTTGGTTTGGTTATGAATTGGAAACGAGAAACATGAGGATATGGGTATCGCCCGCCAGAGCGGCAATTAAGACTCGATGATACCCTGGCGGATGGCAAGACGGACAATGTCCGCATTTGTCTTCAGGCACAGCTTGCGCAGAATATTGGCCCTGTGCGCATGAACTGTCTTTGGGCTAATGGCGATGGTTTTAGCAATATCGGATACTGAGTAGCTCTCAGCCAGCATAGTGAAAATTTCCAGCTCACGATGACTCAGCTTGCCAACAAGCTGTTCATTCAAAGCGCTACTCTCAATTTCAGCAGTGATGGATTTAGATAGGTACTTGCGGCCATCAAAGACGGCATGCAAGGCTTTAACCAACTCATCAGGTGCGCAGTTCTTGGTAAGATAACCATAAGCACCAGTTTGCATTACTTGTGATGGGTAAGGTTCGGTGTTCATGGCCGTAAGGACGAGCACCTTTGCCGCTGACTCAGACAAAAGAATTCTACGAATAGTCTCCAACCCATGGGCCGTCGAGACATCCTGGGAGCCCTTTTTGAGCGGAATCGCGAGATCAAGCATGACGACATCTGGCTTGTATTGGCGAAAGGCATCAAGAGCGCAGTGGCTGCTCTCGGCCTCAGCCACCACACTGATCTCCGGATCTCGTTGAAGAATCTGCTGATAGCCCGCGCGAATGATTGAATGATCATCAACCAATAGTAGCCGTATCTCTTTTTTCAAAAAAATCACCACAAACAGTGCACATGGAATAATTACAGCTACATGCTAGCTCAAAGGAGTGAAATTATCAGCACTTAATGGATTGATTTATCTACCCTGCAGGCTGTCAGCTCCCTTGTATGCATCCGACGTATCTACTTCAAGTGCATAAGCTGACATCAGCTCAAGAGGATCGAGACCAGTTGGCTGGGCAACCAACTCATCACTGAAACCAATAAGTTGGACGCCCTCTTTCTTGCAATGCTTTAAAACTTTCTCTAGTGCTTTGATCACCGTCAACTGCCGATCGGTAAATTGCTTATCACCTGACTGTTCGCTTCGTTTACGGCTTGAAGCTTGCCGGATAACATATTGATCGGAATCAAGAAGCTGCAGCGTGATGCCAACAGCCTTTTCTGCCACCAAAGCGGCCTTGCCTGACTCGAAAATTCTCTCCTGATAGCAGCAAAGTACATCACCCTGCGCGCTTTCTCTGACGATATCCCGTATCTCAGAGATCGTCAGCTCATCAGCAATATATCGTTCCATATATCAATATCTTAAATAGATTATTTAAAGTGTTATTTAATATTTTCTACATGACCAAAAGGATCGCACAAAACCAACTAACGCGCCATCAGTTGCTTTCTGAGTGTTGCATTCTCGTTCAAAAGCTCATCATTCTTGCGCTTAAGGCGGTCAATTTCCTCTTCCTGAATTTTTATCCTGACCTGGGCCTCTATCATCTGATCGGCACTGCCGCTTCGCCCTGCTCCATCTTCAATTCGCGCCTGCCTGATTAGCGACTCATTCTCGGCCGTCAGGCGAAATGCACGCTCCTCAAGCTGCATATTAAGGCGTTCAAGCTCACGTTTCTGATCATGGAGCACCTCGCATTTTTCAAGGAGCCGCCCATTTTGCGTTTGCAGATCTCGTGCAGCCTGCCCGCCACCGGCTTCGGACTGCCTTAGAGTTTCCTCCAGCGATTGCTGCTTTTCAAGAAGCTCTTGGCGCTGAGCCCTGAACCTGTCTTCGGCATAAGCGAGAGCACGATCCCATGTCTGTGATGCAAGAGTCAGCACAGGCTCGGGCAACTCCGGGTGCTGCTCCTGCCGCGACATGCGCTGCGACAGTTGCTGCCACCACTCACCAAGCGCCTTGTTGATAGTTGTCAGGCTACCGGTTCCGATCAGTTCTCTGACACTTTGCTGCGTTGGGCGTATCCCTTGCTGAAGGAGTTGATCAGCAGCCTGATGCACCTGTTCGCGTGTTCTATTAGGTTTTGCCATATTATTAATACACAGTACATATCGTTTGATATGTATTATAGTGCCATTTGGCGCTATATTGAAGCTGCTACGTGTCTCATCTCGCACGTATATGAACTTTTCTGTAAAATTGCGTTTTCGTATTTTATGAGGTTTTTATTAGATGAGCGCACCAAGGGTAGGCTTTGTAAGTCTGGGGTGTCCCAAAGCACTGGTCGATTCTGAAAGAATTCTGACTCAGCTGCGTACAGAAGGTTATGAGATATCCCCCTCTTACGACGGTGCCGATGTTGTGGTGGTGAATACCTGTGGCTTTATCGATAGTGCCAAGGCCGAGTCGCTGGACGCAATTGGCGAAGCTATTAAAGAAAATGGCCGCGTTATCGTCACCGGCTGCATGGGCGTGAATGCGGATGAGATTCTTGAGCTGCATCCACAGGTTCTGACGGTCACGGGGCCACAGGCATATGAAGCAGTCGTCTCAGCTGTTCATGAACATGCGCCCTATGAAGCCACACACGATCCGTTTACCAGCCTTGTTCCACCTCAGGGTATCAAGCTGACGCCTCGTCATTATGCGTACGTTAAAATCAGCGAGGGCTGCAATCATCGCTGCACTTTCTGCATCATTCCCTCTTTGCGCGGCGACCTTATCTCGCGCGAGGCGGACGACGTTCTCAGCGAGGCTGAGCGTCTTGTTAAAGCTGGCGTAAAAGAGCTTCTAATTGTTTCTCAAGATACAAGCGCTTATGGCGTTGATCTTAAGTATAAACTTAGCTTCTGGAATGGCCGCCCAGTCAAAACCCGCATGCTTGAACTCTGTGAAGCACTTGGCGACCTGGGTGTATGGGTGCGCCTGCATTATGTTTACCCCTACCCGTCTGTTGATAAAGTGATACCGCTGATGGCGGCAGGCAAAATCCTGCCCTATCTTGATATCCCTTTCCAGCATGCAAGCCCTAAAGTGTTGAAAGCAATGAAGCGCCCTGCTGCTGCCGAGAACAATCTTGAGCGAATCAAAGCCTGGCGCGAAATCTGCCCAGAATTGGTTATTCGAAGCACTTTTATTGTAGGTTTCCCCGGCGAGACGGAGGAGGACTTCCAGTTGCTGCTTGATTTTCTGGAGCAAGCCCAGCTTGATCGAGTAGGCTGCTTCCAGTATTCACCGGTTAATGGCGCTACCGCAAACGAGCTTTACGACCCCATACCTGATGATGTAAAGCAGGATCGCTGGGATAGATTTATGGCCGTTCAGGCGCGCATCAGTGCTGCTAAAATGCAGGCACGTATCGGTTCCGAGATAGATGTGATTATAGATGAAGTAGTAGAGGAAGGAGCTGTCGGCAGGAGCAAGGCAGACGCACCTGAAATTGATGGTCAGGTATTTATTGATGATGCGACCCACCTCGAGCCAGGCGCAATTGTACGCGCTCGCGTTATCGATGCAGATGAGTACGACCTCTGGGCCGAACTGATCTGACAGCCGCTATCGCCACCCTCAAGGATGAGGGTTGCACACACCTCGATCGCTCTTTGAATCAGCCAGCAATGCCAAGGATAATCCTTTGTGACTTTTCGAGATCGCCTGATAGCCGAGCTAATCAAAGCCAGACATAACAATGGATTGATTGATTTTTTTACGGCAATTTCGCTGGAAAATTCAAGGCGCCCCGATGTACACGCTGATCGATCCAAAGCAGCCCCCTCCAAGGAGGCGCTCATCCTTCGAAGCTGCAGTCGCTTCAATGATGATATTCCAGAAGAAATAATCTCTTCAACCACCAGAAAAATAACATTATTTTCTATTTTTTTCAGTCTGCTGATGTTTTCCCTGGGTGCACTTGGTGCAATTCAGGCGTTTGCACAACCCTCTGCGAGCGGCGTTAATATCTTCTGGCTATTGCTGATACTGCTGGGTCCGCACCTTATAATGCTGATTATCTGGCTAGCAGTGATGTTGCTCAACGGTTCTCCATCTTCCTCGGGCGTATTGGCCTCCCTGTCCAGCCATGTGTTCAAGCTTTTATTTTCTGCCCCCTCAGGCATTAAAAAGGAGTCTGAATTATTACAAACCAATTGCTTAGCAATACTTTCCAAGCCGCCACATGGGCGTTGGCTCTTCAGCCTGGTCGGCCATCTTGGATGGGTTGGATTCATGCTCGGCGGCTTACTATGTACAATTCTGGTTCTTCTGGCCAGGCAGGTAAATTTTGTCTGGGAGACGACCTTACTGGATGCAGATGCCTTCACGCACCTGACGCTAATGCTGAGCTATCTCCCTTCGCTTATCGGTTTCGATATGCCGAACGCCACAACAGTCGACCTGAGTCGTCTCGGCGCAGCAGATGAGCAACTGGCGGAGGTACGCACTCAATGGGCTTCATTTCTGATCCTGTGCATTGTTATTTACGGCCTGCTCCCCCGCCTTCTTTTTGCCAGCTTGAGTTATTGGCTGTATTTATCCCGACGTGAAAGGTTTCGCCTGGATCTTTCCGACCCTTTTTATCAGCAACTGATAAGGAAGCTTGAACCACCATCCCGGCATGCTGGAATCCTGGACCCTGATGAGCAGCAGCCCTCTACCCTGCAGGCACACCCATCAAGCCCCAGAAGCCCTCTTGCGCCTCAAGGGCCTGAATCAGCCGACTGGATCGGATTTGAGCTGGACTCTCCATCAGACTGGCCCCCGGCTGCGATTAAACAGGGCACACCTCTTCAGCAAGTCAGCGATCGTCAGGCGCAACAACGGCTATTTGATCAATTAAGAGGTCATAAAGGGCACACATTGGTTGTTGTCACCTCATTCCTGCGCACCCCAGACCGAGGAATCGAGCGCTTTATCAAACAAGCACGTGAGTGTAGTCAAGCCACGTTTTGGTTAGGGCTTGAGGCTTCTGTCGCGGATATGACAAAACACCCGGAACGACTCGATGACTGGATTCAGCTGGCCGCTCGATGCAGCATCCCGCCTCACCAGATGTTCGTAATTGATAAGGATAAGGACAGATGACACCCAACAGCCCCCTTAAGGTTGCAGTCGTTGGCCATACTAATGCTGGCAAAACATCTCTGCTGCGAACGCTCTTGCGTGATGAGTCCTTTGGTGAAGTATCCAATCATGCGGGCACGACCCGCCACTCAGAGGCAGCGAGCTTACTGCTTGATGGCGAACCGGCAATTGATTTCGTTGATACACCCGGCTTTGAAGATTCGATCGGCTTGCTGACGGCCCTTGAGGAGCTTCAGAAAACAAGTGGAGCGGATCGCCTGGAGTCACTGCGCCTGATTTGCAAGAAGACCCACGAGTATCCCGAATTTGATCAAGAGATCAAAGTTGTCAGGCAGCTACTCAGTAATGAGCTGTTTTTTTATGTGATCGATGTCCGCGAGCCAGTGCTGGGAAAATATATCAATGAGCTGGAGATTCTGGCTTATGCTGCGAGGCCGGCAATCCCCGTTCTGAACTTTACTGCCTCCCCATCAGCACAGACACGCACCTGGAAAGAACACCTGGCTCGGCTCAATTTCCACACCCAGGTCGTCTTCGATACCGTAGCCTTCAGGGCGGATGATGAGAAGCGCCTGCTCAAGCAGATGCAGACGATTCTCTCAGATCGATACGAGCTTCTCGAATCAATTATTGAGCAGCATGTGAGGCAGCAATCAGAGTTGGTTGATAACGCTTGCAGGATCATATCCGAACTTTTGACTGATGCCGGGGGGCTGTATATAGACTGCGCTAATAACGAGAGCGCCATCAACACTGCGCAAGCTACCCTGCAGGACAAAATACGTGATGCCGATACGCGCTGCATGCAAAGCGTATTGCAGCTATATCGATTTCAATCCACCACCCTCAGCAGCTCGGCACTGAACATAGATCAAGGTGAATGGAAGCTCGATCTGTTTGACGACACTAACCTGCAGCGGTTTGGCGTTGCCGTTGGCTCAGGTGCCGCCAAAGGCGCTCTGCTTGGTGCTGGTTTTGATCTATTTACCGCCGGGATGTCTCTGGGAGCAGGAACAGCTACAGGGGCGCTGGCGGGCGCTCTGCTACAAACCGGGCAACGCTACAGGCATGAGTTAAGCGCTAAAATCAAAGGCCACCGCTCCATCTGCGCCACTGAACCAGCGCTCAGTGCAATGTTGCTGCGACAGCTTGATCTACTGAACAAGCTGCAACACCGCGGCCATGCTGCAGTGGATGCCGTTACGGTTGAATCAATGAGCAAAGAAGATTTACCAGAGGAGTTTCAAAGCTGGATCAAGCACCTGCATGAAAACCCACAGTGGTCACGACTAGGGACGCGTTTTGATTCACAGGATGAAGGCAGAAGTCTGTTTATTACCCAAGTTGCCGGTGCAATAAAATCTAAGAGGCTGAAATAAATAAACTTGAAACATGGTGCCTAGGGCCGGACTCGAACCGGCACGGGCTAACGCCCGGGAGATTTTAAGTCTCCTGTGTCTACCGATTTCACCACCCAGGCTGGGAGTGTTGCTTTCTGATATGGCTTGAGAGCCTTGAAAGCCTTGCAGGTGTATCGATCAAGTGTAATGGAGGCTGGAGTCGGAATCGAACCGGCGTACACGGAGTTGCAGTCCGCTGCATGACCACTCTGCCATCCAGCCTTTTCACTCTTGATCTATGTTTGGAGCGGGAAACGAGACTCGAACTCGCGACCCCGACCTTGGCAAGGTCGTGCTCTACCAACTGAGCTATTCCCGCGTTGCAAACAGTGGGGCGTATTATAGAGAACCCAGCGCCAGTGTCAACAGTAAAACTGAAATAAAATTGCTTAAAGATTAACCACTTAGATATCGTTGCTCATATGCGGCCAGGAAGCCCTTAAATACAGCAGCATAGACCAGAGTGTCAGCAATGCTGCACCATAAAGCGCGAAGATGCCAATCCAGGAGATCGAAGTCCAGGGCGGTGCCGCAATCAGAGCCAGCAGAGAGATCATCTGCAATGTCGTTTTAACTTTACCGATCATTGAAACCGCCACATTGGCGCGCTCCCCTATTTCCGACATCCACTCACGCAGTGCCGAAATCACGATCTCTCGGCCGACTATGATTACAGCGGGTATGGTAATCAGTGGATCCGCAAAGGTTTCCACAAGAACAACCAACGCCGCAGCGACCATAAGCTTGTCCGCAACAGGGTCCAGAAATGCGCCAAAAGGTGACGATTGATCAAGACGGCGAGCAAGATATCCATCCAGCCAGTCTGTAAGCGCGGCGATTCCGAAAATCGCAGCCGCAATCAACTCTGAGTAGCTGTAAGGCAGGTAATAAATCAGCACAAAAACGGGAATCAACACAATCCGCATCAGTGTCAGCAGGTTTGGTAGTTTCATTGACAGGATCATGTATGTTTCTGACTCCGCAGATCAGCTATCGGGGTGAAGCGTTGCGTAGATAGTCTGCGCAAGCGTTCGACTTATGGTAGAGACTTTTGTAATTTCTTCAATACTTGCGTTCTCTATCTCCTTGGCACTACCGAAGTATTTCAGCAATTCTCTCCTGCGCTTCGCCCCCACACCGGGTATATCTTCCAGTAATGACTTTTTGCGTGCCTTACCTCTCCGGGCACGATGGCCAGTAATAGCAAAGCGGTGCGCTTCATCGCGAATATGCTGCAACAGGTGCAACGCAGGTGAATCTGACTTGATGACCGTTTCTTTGCCCGTATCGCCAGCCACCAGCACTTCGAAACCGGCCTTGCGTGTCGGCCCTTTGGCGATCCCTATGACCAGCACCTCATTGACCTGGAGCTCTTCGAGCACCTCCATCGCCTGGGTCACCTGACCCTTGCCGCCATCAATCACCAAAAGGTCGGGCATTTTACCCTCTCCCTTTTTCAAGCGCGTGTAGCGTCTATGGAGAGCCTGATGCATAGCAGCGTAATCGTCACCGCCCGTTATATCTTCAATATTAAAATGACGATAGTCAGATGTCAGCGGACCATTGCCATCAAACACCACGCAGGAAGCCACAGTTGCCTCACCAGAGCTGTGACTGATATCAAAGCACTCCATGCGCTGTATTGGCGTATCCAGCTCCAGCAGCTCTTGCAGCGCGATAAAGCGATTGTAGATATTCTGCTTACTGGCCAGGTGGCTGGACAGCTGCTGCTCGGCATTAGTCTGAGCCAGCCTTTGCCAACCCGCCCGATCTCCGCGAACACGGTGCTTGATAGCAACTTTGCGCGTGGACTTATCAGACAGCGCCTGCTCCAGGCATTCAGTATCAGAAAGCTCAACTGTCGTGATCAGTTCCTGAGGGATTTCACGTACGGATGACAGATAAAACTGGGCAATAAAGGCCGACAGTATCTCATCAACACTCTCTTCAACGCTGACCTTGGGATGGTAAACCTTACTACCGATAATTCGCCCACCACGCACAAATAGCGCGTGTATACAGACAGCACCCGAGCCCATTGCACATCCGAGAATGTCTGCATCCCCACCCTGGCCATCAACATACTGCTGCTCCTGCACTTTTCTCAAGGCTGTGATCTGATCTCTCAGCTCTGCGGCCTGCTCGAAATCAAGTGCGAGTGAGGCATCATCCATTTGTTGGGCCAGCTCGCTCATAATGGTTTTGTTACGCCCTTCAAGGAACATTTGTGTATGGCGAATATCGTTCTGATATTGCTCAGGATCAATCAACCCGACGCAGGGCGCAGTACAACGCTTGATCTGATACTGCAGACAGGGGCGAGATCGGTTGCTGAAAAAACTGTCTTCGCACTGCCGGGTTCTGAATAGTTTCTGCAGCAAGTTAAGGCTTTCCCGCACCGCGCCACCGCTTGGAAAAGGGCCAAAATAACGCCCTTTCGCACGTTTGGCACCGCGATGAAAACGCACAGCCGGGTAAGTATCTTTATCTGAAATAAAAATATAGGGGTAGGATTTGTCATCGCGCAGCAGGATGTTGTACGGAGGGCGCTGCTGTTTGATCAGACTTTGCTCAAGCAGCAGCGCTTCGGTTTCACTGTTGGTAACGGTGACTTCAACACGCTGTATTCGTGCGACCAGCGCTAGAGTCTTGGTACCAACCGCACTGGCACGAAAGTAGCTGCTGACACGATTCTTGAGGTTTCGCGCTTTGCCGACGTAGAGGATCTGGCCAGCGCTATCATACATCTGATAGACACCCGGGCGCGTATTCAACGTCGCCAGAAAGGCCTGACTATCAAATGTTGATTTGCTCTCTTCAGTTTTGTTCACGCGACAACCAATATGGATGGCCGAAAATCAGCTTTTGACTGCATTCAGGATTTTGTTTGCATCCATATGAAGGTGCGTTGCCTCCTGGTGAATAGAACGCAACTGATCCCTGGTATCATCAGTTATTCCCGCACCACGTGACAAACCCACCTCGAAATACACCCCGATCTCTGCATAGTAATAAATACGAGCATCAAAAGATCTGGCACGCTTGAGCTTACTAAGAGCAATCTGCGCACCATTGACAAGAATCGTATTAATGTCGGAGTCCGACATCATGGGATGGCGATTCGACTCACTGGCTGTTTTCTCATCCACTTTCTTCTGCTGGCCTTTCAGCGCCATGATCATACCCCTGTCAGGCTTTGCGTTGATGCGGCATACTTTAGGCTGTTTTGCCTCTGAAGTGAACCTTGATATGACCGATATTGAACTTGCCACCGCTCAACTGCAATGGCTGACCCATGCGCCGGACCTGATCCTGCCTCCTGAGTCGCTCAGGTTGCCGGCTGCCTTTACACTTGAGCTCAATGAAGTGCTGCTGAAGCTGGCTGAGGACCCAGGCAGACTGCTGGTGGATAGGCGTGAGTTCGGTAAAGGACGCCTGGGTAAACAGTTCGAGGACCTAACCAGTCTTTACTTCAGATTAAATTGTCAAATAATTGATATTAAAAGAAATATACAAATAAAAAAGGATAATATTACACTGGGTGAACTGGACTTTATGATTCAACTGCCCGATAGATGGGTCCACCTTGAGGTTGCCGTTAAATTCTACCTTCTGGATGGCGACGGCAGTCATCTGGATCACTTTATAGGCCCAGGCCGCGCTGATAAACTCGGCGCCAAATGGCGCCACATGATCCACCATCAGTTACCGATTGCGTACTCACCTGCAGGGTTGAGTACCTTGGCCTCACTGGGCATTGACGATTTCACACAGGCCGCCTGGGTCAAAGGCGCCCTCTTCTATCATTGGCAACAAGAGTCAGTGCCTGCTATACCCTTATTAGTAAACCCTTCTCATGACCGAGGCTGGTGGGTCAGGCATTCAGAGCTCACAAGCATGAAAGAGCATTACAAAGTAAATAACATACAACTGATCAGTAAACCCGATTGGCTGATGCCGATTGATGTCCTTGGCACCTATCATCAGCAATCGTTATCTGATATACAGATTGAATCACTGCAACACCCTGTTATGGCTGCAGTTCTGACTGGCAATGGGGACACATCACGGGGCTTTATCGTACCGGATGACTGGGGTATATCATGATTCAATCACACGCCGACTCGCAGGCAGTGCAAGTCTATGATTTCGAATCAAAGATTCTTGAGCAAATCACTACGGGTGCCAGTCTTACAACCGTACTCGAAAGCATCATACAGGCTATTGAGACACTTGCTCATCCGGCAATCGCTTCTATTGTATTTCTGGATGAGACAGGCCAGCACCTTAGACACGGCATAGCTCCTCACTTGCCAGAGGAGTACAACGACGCGATTGATGGCCTTGAGATTGGCCCAAATGAAGGCTCGTGCGGTGCCGCCCTCTCCCGTGGTGAGCAGGTCATTGTCAACGATATAAATACCGATCCTCTCTGGACTAAATACCGCCAGATTGCACTTCAATACGGACTGAGGGCCTGCTGGTCGACACCAGTCAAGGATACAAAAAACCGGGTACTGGCAAGCTTTGCTCTTTATTACAAAGAACCCAGAACACCCACTCATGATGATTTGCAACTGATTGAGCGCTTCACGCACCTTGTTGCAATCGCCATAGAGCGAATTCGCAGCAACAATTCACTGCAGCAAAGCCAGGAACGGCTGCAAGAGCGGTTGAAAGAGTTGAAATGCCTCTACCAGGTACTCAACCTTACCGCTGATCAAAGGCGATCAGTCTCAGATATCTGCTCTGATCTGATTGATATTCTTCCACCGAGTTTGAAGCATGGAGATGCTGCGGTTGCCCGCATCGAGCTCGATGGTGTGCTTTATCACTGCAAGCATTGGTCACCACCAGTCGCATCACTCAAGTCAGCAGTTTTCAGTGACAATAAAAAAGCTGGATTTATTGAGCTTGGCTACACCAAACTGGTCCATACCCGGGATCAGGAAGCCTCCTTTCTCAGCGAAGAGAAGAAAATGCTTGAGGCAGTCAGCTCGCATGTCAGTAGAATGCTTGATAACCGCCATATGGCTATCAAACTGACACAGTCTGAGCGACTCAAGGCCATCGGACAACTGACTGGCGGCGTGGCTCATGATTTCAATAATTTACTGACGGTCATCCTGGGAAATGCCGAGCTTCTCTCTGAGAGGTTATCCAGTGATGATGACCTTCATTCACTGGCCAAAATGACCAAGCTGGCCGCTGAAAAAGCCGCGGAACTGACGCATCGCTTGCTCGCATTCGCCCGCCAACAGTCTTTGGCTCCTGAAATAACGGATATTCATACATTGATCGAGGGTATGGAAAGCCTTATTCGTCGCACACTGGGCGAGAATATCAATATCGAGATAAAGTCTGACCCCGATCTATGGGTTGCCCTTATCGATCCCTCACAACTGGAAAGTGCTGTTCTTAACCTGTGCATCAATGCTCGCGATGCAATGCCTGAGGGGGGGCGACTAACTATTGAGCTCTCCAATGTAGAACTGGATGACGTGGTGACGGCCTGGAGTGAAGAGGTTGCTCCGGGTGAATATATTCAGTTGACAGTTTCAGACACAGGCACCGGCATGCCACCGGATATTGCAAAGCGTGCTTTTGAGCCTTTCTTTACCACCAAGGATCCCGGCAAG
This sequence comes from Nitrincola salilacus, assembly GCF_046271865.1. NCBI lineage: Bacteria > Pseudomonadati > Pseudomonadota > Gammaproteobacteria > Oceanospirillales > Oceanospirillaceae > Nitrincola > Nitrincola salilacus. The sequence continues at coordinate 2,321,679 of NZ_CP176580.1, read as the reverse complement.
GGCAGCGGGCTGGGATTAAGCATGGTATATGGCTTTACCCGACAATCCAGTGGACATGCACAACTCTACTCTGAACCTGGTATAGGGAGTTGCATCAAACTCTATCTGCCAAGAGGCCAGCATGTAGAGCCTGCCTTGCCTGCTATTGATGCTGCTCAGAACAGCACCTCCGGTGGTGAGAAAATACTGCTGGTAGAAGATGATGATCTGGTCAGATCACATGCGACCAATCTGCTTAAAATCATGGGGTATCAGGTCGTCAGTGCCTCCAATGGCGTGGAAGCCTTATCTATTCTGATGCAGGGCAACACCTTTGATCTTTTATTCACCGATATAGTAATGCCAGGCGGACTGGACGGCAGACAGCTAGCTGTTGAGGCGCAGAAACTCTATCCGGATTTGCCGATACTTTTCACATCCGGTTATACCGATGCAGCACTGCTGCATGATGGCAGCCTAAAACCCGGGTTTCAGTTGCTGAATAAACCTTATAAAAAGCAGACGCTGGCAGAGAAGATCAGGTTGGCGCTATCCGAACGTACTGCCTAGCCCCTTTCAGATAAGAGACATCCAGATTACAGATGTAAAAAAACCACCCGAAGGTGGTTTTTTTACATTCAGACAAGCTTATTCGCCAGCTGCTTCAGCATCCTTTGCAATCTGCTTTTTCAGGAAGATGATGCCGCCAACAGTAATGGCAACAACACCCAGAATCACCAGGATACTGGGCGCGAAGGAAATCATGCTGTATTTGTCGATGGGAGTCATAGAACGTCTCTCTTTCTTGATTTTTAAAGTAAAATCGGTACTCAGGCTTATGCATGCCTGTTTTTGGCGCGCATTATATAGAGTTTTCCGCTATTAAAAAACCAAGAGACGTCCAAAACTGATTATGAATTAGTCTTTTGACAAACGCTTAACCAAGCTCGATGTATCCCAGCGCCCACCACCCTGGGTCTGAATATCAGCATAAAACTGATCTACCAGCGCCGTAACAGGCAACTGAGCACCATTGGATCTGGCTTCATTCAGAGCAATGCCAAGATCTTTGCGCATCCAGTCAACGGCAAATCCGAAGTCGAACTCACCCTTCAGCATAGTGCGGTTACGGTTCACCATCTGCCATGATCCTGCAGCTCCATGCTGAATCACATCAAAGACCTTCTCACCATCAAGACCGGCCTGTTTGATGAAGTGGGTGGCTTCAGACAAGCCCTGAAGCAGTCCTGCAATACAGATCTGATTCACCATTTTCGCCAGTTGACCGGCGCCGGCATCACCAATCAGCTTTTGAGAAAGTGCATAAGCCTGCATGACAGGTTCGGCCCTTTCAAACTGGTCCTGATCACCACCGATCATGACACTCAACACGCCATTACTGGCTCCTGCCTGACCACCTGAAACCGGGGCATCGAGAAAACCAACGCCTTTCTCTGCTGCCAGCGCATAGAGCTCACGTGCAACCTCAGCAGAGGCCGTGGTGTGATCAATCAATAGTGTCCCGGGCTGCATGGCGTTCAGAACGCCTTCAGCGCCGAGCACCACCTGGCGCAGGTCGTCATCATTACCAACGCATGTAAAAACAAACTCGGCACCCTCAGCCGCTTGTGCCGGCGTACTGGCTGCAGTGCCTTTGTACTCTTCTACCCAGCGTACGGCCTTATCTGTAGAGCGGTTATAAACACATACTGAATGCCCCTTCCCGGCCAAGTGTCCCGCCATAGGATAACCCATTGTGCCAAGACCGATGAATGCAACCTTTGCCATCTGAACACCCCTTGAAAAAATAAATTACGATGTGGTATCGGCTTTTTTAACCAGCGTTTCAACCATATCGGATACCATTTTGGCCGAGTGCGTTGCCGCAATCGCCAGGAAAGATTTGAATGACAGGTTGGACTCCTTACCGGCAATATCCGACAAAGCGCGGATAATAATGAATGGAACACCAAACTGATAGCAGGTCTGAGCAATTGCTGCCGCTTCCATCTCAACTGCTTTGAGGTCGGGAAAGTGTCGGCGTATCTCTGCAACACGCTCTTCGCAGCTCATGAAACTGTCACCTGTAGCTATCAACCCATGGACGGTCTGCACACCATCAACGTTTCTAATGCTGTCAGAAGCCACTTCAACGAGTAACGTATCCGGTATGAACGCCGGAGGGAAGCCGGGCATCTGCCCCATTTCGTAGCCAAAGCTGGTGACATCCACATCATGGTGTCGAACCTCAGAGGAGATGACGACATCGCCTACCGCCAGCTCAGGATCAAGACCACCTGCTGAGCCAGTGTTGATCACACAGTCAGGATTAAAGCTGTTCAGAAGAAGTGTAGTTCCGATCGCAGCGTTGACCTTGCCGATACCGGATTTAAGCAACCCTATTTCTGCACCATGCAACATGCCATGATAAAAGTCATAACCGGCAATGTTCGATGCCTGGCAATTCTCAAGTGAAGATTTCAACAGATCAATCTCTTGATCCATGGCACCAATCAGTGCAATTCGGGGGCGGCGATCAAGGTTTTTCAGGCGGGTCAAGAGTGATTGATTGTCTGTCATCTGGCTTCGGAAACGATTTAATGGGATATAGCGGCACATGCTACCATGTAGGCTGCAATACGCAATTGTTAGCCGTGTTTATTGCATCGATTCGCCATATTCTTTCTCGATCAGCCCAGACCAGCCAAGTTGTGCAAAGAGTTGATTGATCTGCTCACCCGGATGTGCGGTGATTGACAGCGGACGCTCAGTAACGGGGTGCGTTAACTCAAGTCGGATAGCCATCAGAAGCAGTCGATAACAACCGAAAGTTTCGCGGAACAACCTATTGTGCCGCCCTTCTCCGTGGTTGGTATCTCCGACAAGTGGGTGAAATATATGCTTCATGTGGCGCCGGATCTGATGCTTTCGCCCTGTCTCGGGTTTCACTTCAACCACCGAATAACGTGCAACCGGATATTTACCCACCGGAATAGGCAACTCGACACAGCCCAATTGACGGAAATGCGTCACTGCATCCTTGGGGGCTTTATCCGGATTGGCCAGCGGATCTGCGAACTTATCGTATACCGGCTTGAGCGCGTAATCGATGGTACCCTCCGCTTCTGTCCAGCCCCGTACGACACATAGGTAGGTTTTACTGACCTGCCTGTCTCGGAACTTCTGCTGCAGAGCCTGGGCAACTTCCTTGTTACGTGCAAATACCATAACGCCCGATGTTGCTTTATCCAGACGATGAACGGTATGGATCGTTTCATCAGGAAACTGTTCTTTCAACAGCCCGACCAGAGTAACTTCCCCCGGTGGTGTTATCCAGCTCGGATGAACCAGCAGACCCGCCTGTTTATGAACAAAAATCAGATATTCATCCAGATGTAGGATTTCAAGCGTATACTGTTCGGTGAGTTGGGTCACAAGACTGGCCAGATTACAGATACAGGATGGAAGGTGAGGATGGAAAGTGGCGGAGGGACAGGGATTCGAACCCTGGGAGCCTCTCGACTCGTCGGTTTTCAAGACCGGTGCTTTCAACCGCTCAGCCATCCCTCCACAACAAAAAGAGATTCTACGGAGAAACTTTTCGTTGTCAAATGGTTCAAATAACTTGAAATCGTTATCCAGATAACGATGATAGTAACTTCTGCGATATACAAGAATGAGGGGCACCATGGAAAACGTACAACATACAGCACACCGCTCGGATCTGGCGGTACTGCAAACCAACAAGCTGATTCGCAACACCTATACGCTGCTCGGCATGACAATGGTGTTCAGTGCTATAACTGCTGGCATCTCGATGGCACTCAACCCATCGTTCTTTGTGTACCTGGGAAGTATCATTGGTAGTTTCGTGATGCTGTTCATTCTGCACAAGAAGCAGAACAGTGCAGCTGCACTGCCACTGATTTTTGCTTTCACCGGCATGCTGGGCTTTGGTCTCGGACCACTGCTTAACCACTACCTGGCAATGAGCAATGGTGGTCAGATCGTCATGACCGCACTGGGCATGACTGCTTTTACCTTTCTTGGCCTGTCCGCCTATGTGCTGACCTCCAAGAAGGATTTCAGCTTTATGGGTGGCTTCCTGGCTGCTGGCGCCATCGTGCTGCTGATCGCCATGGTAGCACTGTTTGTGTTGCCGATGTTCGGCGTTCAGATTGCTGGCCTGCATCTCGCATTCTCTGCCGCTGTAGTTCTGCTGATGGCTGGTTTTGTTCTGTATGACACCAGCAACATTGTCAACGGGCATTACACCAACTACATCATGGCAACTGCCAGCTTGTACCTGAGCATCTACAACCTGTTCGTCCACCTGTTGCACCTGGTCGGTGTTTTCAGCAGCGACTGATCAGGATCTGGCTATTTACAAAACCCCGCCTCTTCGCAAGAATGGCGGGGTTTTTGCTTTAACGGGATTCAGTTGATGATCTTCACCCTTATCATTCAGGCGTCACCCTATCAGCATCAGGCACCTGAAACAGCCCTGCGCTTCGCCAAAGCCCTGCTACGTCAGGGACATACTCTCCATCGTATTTTTTTCTACCGCGACGGGGTACACAACGGCAGTGCGCTGGTGTCATCTCCACGTGATGAGGTGAACCTGCCTGAGCAATGGCAGGCACTGGCAGAGGATCATGAACTGGATATCGTTGTCTGCATAGCTGCTGCGATCCGCCGGGGCGTACTGGATGCCACCGAGGCAAAGCGTTACGAACGGCGCGGCGACAACCTTCATTCAGCCTTTGAGCTCTCAGGTCTCGGGCAGTTGGTCGAAGCAAGCCTGCTCTCAGACCGCGTCATCACCTTCGGAGGTTGATATGAGCATTAACAAGCGCTTTTTACTGATCAGCCGCTCAGCCCCCTACGGCACGTCTGCCGCCAGAGAGATGCTGGATATCGCACTCACCTGCTCGGTTTTTGAACAGTCTGTGACACTACTGCTGATGGGCGATGCTGTACTGCAGCTGATTCGTGAGCAACAGCCTGCCGAGATAGCTCAAAAGAATCTGAATGCCCTGCAGGCATCACTGGCGATGTACGATATCGATCAAATTCTGGTTCCTCAATCTGCTCTTGATGCGCATGGGCTGTCACCTGATCAACTCAGCATCCCCATTAAACTGGTAGATGCCGATCGGCTCCCAGCCCTGATAGCAGAGCATGACATAGTGATTACCGTCTGATGCCTACATTACACACACTCAACCGCGGCCCATCGCATGCCAGCTGCCTGACCGATTGCCTCTCAGCCATGACTGATGGTGATACACTGCTGCTGATAGAAGATGGTGTTTACTGGATTTTGCCCGGCCATGTCGGCACGTTAAAAGATGTTAAGCAGATTCACCTTCTGCAGGCTGATATGCATGCCCGTGGCCTGCAGGGCCAGACCAACCTCGACCTGGTCGATGATGAAGGTTTTGTCGCACTTTGTACTGAGCACGACAGAGTCGTGAGCTGGTTTTGAGCATGGCAACCATTGAGGTTCACGGAGTTTTGCATGAGCTGGACAGCGATGGCTATCTGGTTGATGCAACTGCCTGGACACTCGACACAGCACAGGCGCTTGCGACACTGGAGTCCATCACACTGACCCAGGAGCATATTGAAGTTCTGGATGTGCTGAGGCAGTTTTATCAGGAGTATGAACACTCCCCGGCCATGCGCCCCTTGTGCAAGGCTGTCAGCAAGGCACTTGGCCCCGAGAAAGGAAAGAGCATCTACCTCATGCAACTATTCCCTGGAAGCCCTGCCAAGCGGGCTGCACGTATTGCGGGCCTGCCAAGACCTGATAACTGTCTCTGATAATCGCTTTAAGGAGCACCACCATGACCAAACCGACAATTGCATTTCTGGGAATCGGCCTGATGGGGGCACCAATGGCCAGAAACCTGCTGAAGGCCGGGTTTAAAGTTCATCTATGGAATCGTACACAGCACAAGGCTGAAAATCTCATTGCCGATGGTGGACAGGTCTTTGAACATCCTTATGAGGCAGTTGCAGGTGCTCAGGCCGTCATTACGATGTTGGAAACTGGGCAGATAGTAGATAGCCTTGTTTATCAAAGCCGGCTGCTGGACAGCCTTGAAGCAGGCACCCTCCTGATTGATATGAGCTCCATTCCTCCTTCCCTGGCCAAACAACATGCCCGGCAATGCGCTATCAGGGGACTGGCCTATCTCGACGCACCTGTTTCAGGTGGAACAGCAGGTGCCGAAGCGGCGAGCTTATCCATTATGGCAGGTGGCTCCGAAGAGGACTTCGGGCGAGCTCAAGCGATTTTCAGCGCGCTAGGCAGCCAAACTACCTATATCGGTCCTGCTGGATCCGGGCAACTGGCAAAGTGCGCTAATCAGGCGATTGTGGGCATCACCATCGGCGCTGTTGCCGAAGCCCTGTTGCTTGCCGCACGAGGTGGCGCTAACCCAGCGGCGGTACGTGAGGCCTTGATGGGTGGCTTTGCCAGCAGCCGGATTCTGGATCTGCACGGACAACGAATGCTCGACAGGCACTTCAAGCCTGGTGCCACCTCCAGAGTGCAGCTTAAAGACCTGCGTACTATACTGGATACGGCACGCGAGGAAGATCTGACGCTCCCCTTGACCGAGCAGGCGTATAACGAATATCTCGAACTGGCCAGCAAAGGGCTTGAAGATGTGGATCACAGTGGCCTGCTACTTCAGCTTGAGGCAAAAAACAGAACCAAGCTCAATCGTGAGATTTAAAACAGAGTAACAAAATCAAACTCTGTCTTTTCAAACTGATAGTGGCTGTGGGATACTCTGGATAATCGAATTTAAAATTACTGGCCCTGCTGGGCTGGAATTAAAACAGAACAGTATCAAGAAAGGACATTAAGCTATGGGTCTAGAAGCAGCAGCAGAACAGCTTAAAGTGCTCCAGGGTACCAACCAGAACAAAGCAAAAGGCAAATCCCAGAAAGAGTCTGATGCTGGCCGACGCAGCGAAAAAGAAGAGATTGTCTACCATCAGTGGGCGACCTTTCGTGTCAAACAGGAGCTGTTTGGCATAGATGTCATGCAGGTCAAAGAAGTTCTTCGATTTGTCGAAATCACACCGGTTCCCGGTGCTGATGCCTCGGTACTGGGCATTATCAATGTACGTGGTAATGTCGTAACCGTGATTGATACACGCCGCTTGTTCAAACTACCTGAAGTCGACTACAACGATGATACACGCATTATCGTTGTAGAGCTGAACGACAAAGAGGTGATTGGACTGGTTGTCGACAGCGTCGATGAGGTGATCAACCTGCCTCAGAACCGTGTTGATCGCGCACCCAGCCTGAACAGTGATGAGTCAACCAAGCGTTTTGTTCAGGGTGTTTGCTATCACAATAACATTCTGATCATTCTGCTCGATCTGACCAAAATGTTGCTCAGCATCACTCCGTCTGTCCCGGATGATGACTTTGCTCACTAAGCTGTATTGCTATAAGAAAGTCGCTTAAGAAAGTCACTTAAGAAAAAGGCCGGTGTCAAACCGGCCTTTTTCGTTTGCATGACTACAGAACTACAGTAACTACGGAACTACAGTAACTACAGTAACTACAGAACGCGATTGGTCGTCAGATATTTGGATGAGGCCTGTGGGCCGGTACCATCTGCGTATAGAGTGACGCCCGAGCGCAGACAGATCAACAGATCCTCATGAGAAGCAGCTGTTTCTGAAGGCAGCAGATGATTCACTGCATCCTTTTCATCCAGCAACTCCTGTTCTGTCAGGCGCATCTGCTGCCGGCTCCACTCATTGATATCAAGGCCCTTGACGATCTGATAGCGGCCATAATCACACCTGACCGGGAAAGAATAAACTATCCCCTTCTGGATTCCATAACTGCCATCACTGAAAATCCCCATACTGACAATCTCGCCCGGCGGGGTTCCGAGTACCCAGTCATGCATATGATCGACAATCGCCTGAGCTGCCGAGGCAGCGCTTGACTGCCCGCGCGCGGCAATGATTTCGCCACCACGCTGTTGCACCTTGGGAATATAGACACTGCGGTACCATTCTTCAGAGACCTGCTGCATGGCGGGCTCATCCAGTATTGTGGCATGGTGCAGGTCGGGATACTGAGTGGTTGAGTGATTGCCCCAGATCACAATACGACTGATATTCCTGGGGTTGGCGCCCGTGTGGTTGGCTAGTATGCCCTTGGCGCGGTTATGATCAAGCCTAGTCAGCGCAGTGAACTGTGAAGGACTTAACTTGGGTGCGTTGCGACTGGCGATCAGTGCATTAGTATTGGCAGGATTGCCGACAACCAGAATTTTGACATCGCGGTTAGCGAAATCATTCAGAGCCTTGCCCTGACGCGCAAAGATCTCGGCATTCATCTCCAGCAGATCCCTTCTCTCCATACCCGGGCCCCGTGGATATGCACCAATCAACAGCGCATAGTGGATGTTTTCAAAACCCTCCTCAACATTGTCATGCAGAGTAATGGTATGCAGCAGAGGAAAAGCACAATCCTCAAGCTCCATCGCTATTCCACGCAAGGCCTCCATACGACCGGGAACCTCTATCAGCTGCATGATGACAGGCTGATCTGTCCCCATCATCTCACCACTGGCAATTTTGAATAACAGACTATTACTGATAGCGCCGGCTGCGCCAGTTACTGCAATGCGTATAGGACGTCTCATGCTAATACCTTAGTCTAATAAGCTGGTTCGTTAACCCAGCTTAGACCAGAATGCCCAATAGATGAAGGAGATATAGCGTATTTTGTTCTATACGGGGTAAATTAATTGATGGGGGTCGCTTTTGAAAAAAGCCGGAAGAAATTGTCACGCGTTGCCTGTGCAACCTCCTCTATTGAAATACCTCGAATTTCAGCCACGCAACGCGCCACTTCGGTCACATAAGCCGGTTGATTCTGCTTGCCTCGATAAGGTACAGGAGCCAGATAGGGTGAGTCTGTTTCGATCAGTATGCGATCCAGCGGCAATGCCTTCACGACATCACGTAACTCCTGAGCATTACGGAAGGTAATAATGCCTGAGAAAGACACCATATAGTTCATCTCGACGGCTGCCTGGGCCATCTCCAGCGACTCCGTAAAGCAATGCAATACACCAGCGGTATCAAGATTGCCATGCTGCTTAATCAGATTGAGTGTATCCTCGCGCGCATCGCGGGTATGCACAATAACAGGCATACCCAGTTCACCTGCAACACGCAGGTGTCCGGCAAAGCTCTCATGCTGCGCATCTGCATGCTCTTTGCTGTAATAGTAATCCAGCCCTGTTTCCCCTATCGCCACTACTCTCTGGCGACTTGCCGCTTCACGCAGGCGAACCTCATTAAACGGTTGCTCGTCGACATGCATCGGGTGAACACCCGCTGAGGCAAAGATATTGTCGTAATCCTTGATCGTCTTGCACATCACCTCAAACTGCTCAAGATCAATCGAGACACAGAGCATCTGATTTACCTGCTGCTCCTGCGCCTGGCGAACAACTTCGGCAAACGAGTGGTTATGGCGTGACAGATCAAGCCTGTCGAGGTGGCAATGGGAGTCAATAAACATAAGCTTCTTCAGATGGTGTAGGTTCGCCGCGAACTGTTCAGCGCCCCTGCAAGGTAGTTTTCAATTTTTCGGACCAGCGCAGCGTCATCCGAGGTCAACTGTATCCCGATGCCTGGTACGCGCCCTCCCCCCTGAGCGGCCTTGGGGGTTACCCAGATCACTTTACCGGTAACAGGGATCTTATCGGGCTCCTCCATCAGAGTCAGCAGCATGAAGACCTCTTCACCAAGCTGGTAAGAGCGAGTCGTAGGAATAAACAGGCCGCCATAGCTGACAAAAGGCATGAAGGATTTATATAAATCCTCCTTGTTCTCGATAGTCAGCGACAGTATACCGTGGCTGATTCTGGGTACTATCGACATCCGACGCCTTACTCCCTCGACTAACGGACCAGATCGGCCCAGTCAAAAAATAATCGCTCCAGCAACAGCTGACGATTGAGGTTATGCCGCTGAAACATCCCAAACCTTTCCGCTTGGATATGATCCAGCATTGAGAAAATTTTAACGGCTGTTGTATTTTTAGCAACTGCAAACAGCATTTTACTCATATCACTGTTTACTAACGCAATCTCTTGAGCGCTTTGTACTCTGACTATATCTGCTAAAACACTTTGCAGCCAGTCCAGAATCAACAGAGTGTCCTGCTTTAGCATTTTCTCTGCCAGTACAAGCGGCGAAATTCGATTTTTCAGGATATCACTGAGTCCTTTCAACAACTCGGCGCGAACAGGCATGAGGTCGCCTCCCGCCAGACTGAGCGCCTTGAACGGGGAGCCCCGCGTAATACCAAGCAACTGCCGGGCACGTGTCTGATCGCCATTCAGGCGCCCCGCAAGCCACTCACAAGCAGTTTCTGCATCGGGCAGTGGTATATCAATACGCTGACACCGGCTACGAATGGTTGGCATCAATTGCCCCGGCCGATCAGAAACGAGCAGCAAAAGCGTATCATTGCCCGGTTCTTCCAATGATTTCAGCAAAGCATTGGCCGCTGCTATATTCATCGCCTCGGCCGGATTCATGATCACAACACGATATCCGCCCTGCTGCGCAGTACTGTGCAGCGTGTTGCCCAGGTCCCTGATCTGGTCAACTTTAATCGGCTTGCCGGGCTCTTCAGGGCTCAGGTGTATCAAATCAGGATGATTACCACCTGCCAGCAACTGGCAACTCTTACAGTGCCCACAGGGGCTGGACTCACCAGGTTGATGGCATAACAGAAAATTGGACAGGGTTTCAGCAAAAGCAGACTTACCTGTACCCGCCACGCCAGCAAGCAACAACGCATGAGGCAATCTGCCGCTATGGTGTTGTTTCATGACCTGTTGCCATTGAGTCCGAGCCCAGGGGAGAACTTCTGCCTGATGGATCATCGCCACTCCAGACTATTCAGCACTGCGGCTATCTGCTTCTGCACCTCTGGCAGCGACGGTGAGGCATCAATAATCGCAAAACGCTCAGGCTGTAACGCAGCACGCTCAAGATAAGCATTGCGAACGCGCTCAAAAAAAGCCGACTGTTCAGCCTCAAAGCGATCCGGCTCACTCCGGCTTCGAGCCCTGGCCAGACCGATTTCAACCGGCAGATCCAGTAGAAATGTCAGATCCGGGCGGATCGTTTTCTGCACTATCTCTTCCAGCTGCCCAATAAGCGCTTTACTCAACCCCCTGCCACCACCCTGATAGGCATAGGTGGCATCCGTAAAGCGATCAGATAACACCCAGGCGCCGCGTTCAATGGCAGGCAGAATACGGGTATTCAGATGCTGAGCTCTGGCTGCAAACACCAACAGAAGCTCACTCGTTTCGTCTACTTGCTCCTCTCTCGGCGACAGAAGCAGATCGCGTATCTGTTCAGCCAACGGTGTACCACCTGGCTCGCGTGTCACCACTACTTCCATTCCAGCGGTTTCAAGCCAGTCACGGATAAAAGCGAGATTGGAGCTTTTGCCAACCCCCTCAACACCTTCAATCGTGATAAAGCGCCCACGCATGATTCAACCTCCTGGTGAAGAGCGATAATCGCTGCGTCTGTTAAGCTGATACTGACGCACGGCTGCATTATGCTCCTGCAACGTACGTGAAAATTGATGCGAACCATCACCCTTGGCAACAAAATAGAGCCAGTCACCCCGTTCAGGGTTGAGAGCTGCGACTATCGCTTCACGGCCGACCAGGGATATGGGAGTTGGCGGCAATCCGCTTATCGTATAAGTGTTATAGGGTGTCGGTTGCTGCAGGTCAGCACGTCGAATACGCCCCTCATAGGAATCACCCATGCCATAAATCACCGTCGGATCGGTCTGTAGGCGCATGCCAACCTCTAACCTGCGTACAAAGACACCGGCTATTTTTGCTCGCTCTTCTGGAACACCTGTCTCTTTTTCAATGATTGAAGCCATAATCAAAGCCTCATAGGGTGACTCATATGGCAGGGATTCGTCTCTGGACTCCCACTGTTGCTCAAGAAATGTCTGGAGATCCCGGTGTGCTCGTCGCAGCATGTCAACATCTGTGTCATCACGCTGAAACTGATAGGTTTCCGCCAGAAACATCCCTTCGGGCGCAAGATCAGGACTCCCCAGCATCTCCATCAAGGCATCATCATTGATATCGTCCAGGGTTTGAGTAATGCGATCATCGAGGCTCAGTGCCAATCGCATATCATCAAATGTGTGCCCTTCGATCAGAGTAAAGTAATGGCGAACAACATCACCACGATTCATACGATCCAGTAACTGCAATAGAGATTCATCTGGTTGCAAGCGGTACTCACCCGCTTTGATAGCCGTAATCTGCGGATTGAGTCGAGCATAAAGGCGAACCAGATCAACGTTTCCGACAAGCCCTTCCTGTTGCAGCAAGCGGGTCAACTGATTGAAGCTAGTACCACTTCTGACCTGCACTGTGCGCTCTTGGGCCAATGGCAAGGTGGCCTGCATCTGTTGCTCCATGACATGCCAGCCATACGCGATCACACCGATAACCGGCAGCAGACTAATCAAAAATACATAAAATAGTTTCTTCAACATCAAAAAGCGCTCTTTTCCAATTCGTTTTGCAGGCGCCTGGTGACAGTGCCAAGGGGATATTCGCGTCCTTCCACTGATGTGACCGGCCAGATGCCGATCAGGCTGTTGCAGATGAAAACCTCTTCGGCATCATCAAGCACACGTGGCCAATATCGACCCACGTTGACAGTCATTCTGTTCTGCTGCGCTATCTGCAGAATTCTGGCACGCATCACGCCTGCCACACCGCAGCGACTCAGATCGGGTGTGCAGAGTTCGCCATTACGTACAAAAAACAGATTACTCATTGTCGCTTCTATCAGTTCACCTTCCATGCTGCAAACAATCCCTTCTCGATAGATACTTCCCTGCCACTCGGCACGTGCCAGCACCTGCTCAAGCCGATTCAGGTGTTTGATACCTGCAAGCAGTGGCTGAATGGCAAGACGAGTGCTGCAGTGACATACCGCAATTCCATTCTGGGCGGGATGCTCTGCGTAATCTGGTAACGGGGAAAGTTGGATGATCCGTGACACCTGAGGATTATCCGGTGTTGCGTAACCTCTTCCGCCCGGACCACAGGTAATAATGAGTTTGACGATGCCGGAGTGATCGGACGGAAGAGACAGCAGGTCAGATTCCAGTGCCGACTCCAGCCCTTCAGTCGGGATACCCAGTCTGACACAACCAAGCATCAAACGCTGCAAGTGCAAAGGCCATAGTGTCAGCCCCCCCTCCTTCAGCAGGATTGTTTCAAAAACACCATGACCATAACTCAGACCTCGATCGGAGATAGTGATGCTTTCGTTTGGAACACCGTTGAGCCAGGTAGTCAGATCGGCCATATGCTCAGCTTTCAAAAAATAGGGGCCTGCAAGGCCCCGGAGATCGACTCAGATTTTACTGAATACCAGCGTACCATTAGTGCCACCAAAGCCGAAAGAGTTCGACATGGTCGCATCAATACGACAACTTTGCGCGGTATGCGGCACATAGTTGAGATCACACCCCTCAGACGGATTATCAAGATTGATTGTCGGTGGTGCGACCTGATCACGCAGCGCAAGAACGCAGAAAGCGGCTTCCACAGCCCCGGCTGCTCCCAACAGATGTCCGATCATCGATTTGGTGGAGCTGATTCTTGTCTGAGTAGCATACTGCCCCAGAACCAGTTTCACCGCATTGGATTCAGCAATATCACCTGCTGGTGTTGAGGTGCCATGAGCATTGATATAGTGAATCTGCTCAGGATTTAAACCGGAATCCTTCAGTGCATTGTGCATTGACCTGGCCGCGCCAGAGCCATCCTCCGGCGGTGCCGTCATGTGGAATGCATCATCGCTCATGCCAAAGCCTGTGAGTTCACAATAGATCCTGGCACCACGTTCTTTTGCAGACTCATAGGACTCAAGCACCAGAATACCGGCTCCGTCACCGAGAACAAATCCATCACGATCACGATCCCAGGGACGGCTTGCCGCAACCGGGTCATCATTGCGAGTGGAAAGTGCTCTTGCAGCAGCAAAACCGGCAACACCCAGTGGTGTTGTTGCCATTTCTGCACCACCTGCAATCATGATATCGGCATCACCATACTGAATCATGCGCATCGCCTGACCAATATTATGAGTCCCTGTTGTGCAGGCTGTTGTGATGGCAATATTAGGACCCTGGAATCCATAACGGATGGCCAGATTGCCCGCAATCATATTGATAATGCTGCCGGGAACAAAGAAAGGTGATACTTTGCGAGGGCCAGACTGATTCAACGTGTCATGCGTTTTTTCAATCATGGGTAGCCCACCGATACCCGAACCTATTGCACAACCGATCCGTGTGGCGTTCTCTTCTGTGACTTCAAGACCCGCATCTTCAATCGCCTGAACGGCTGCTGCCATACCGTATTGAATGAAAAGATCGATTTTACGTGCTTCTTTAACGCTCATATAACGTTCAATATCGAACGCCTTGACTGATGCACAAAAACGAGTGGAAAACAGTGTGGCATCGAAATGATCGATTCCTGCAACACCGCTTTTACCAGCGAGTATACTCGCCCACGCATCCTCTACAGTGTTGCCGACAGGCGTCAGCAGACCCAGTCCAGTCACCACCACTCTTTTGCGTGACATGCCATTCCTCCAGAACCTCAAGCCATGAATAGAAAAGCCGCACTATACAGGTATAGGTGCGGCTTTTCGGCAAAACGTGACTGGTATCTTACTGATGAGCGTTGATGTAATCGATCGCCAGCTGAACAGTGGTGATTTTTTCAGCTTCTTCATCAGGAATCTCAGTTTCGAATTCCTCTTCCAGCGCCATTACCAACTCAACGGTATCGAGAGAGTCCGCACCCAGATCCTCAACGAAAGAGGCGCTGTTGACGACTTCTTCTTCTTTAACGCCCAGCTGCTCAGCGATGATTTTCTTTACGCGCTCTTCAATATTGCTCATATCTCTTCCTATATACTTATAGACACTATGACATCCCGAGTTGCGAGACGCAATTTTATTAGAACCGGTTACGCCCTAACAAGGGTGGCGGCTTTCTTTATGAATTGCTGACGCCAATTATCAACATATCAGCGAAAAAAACAAATATTTGTTCGCTATTATACTGATTCATGACATATACATGCCACCATTGACATGGATTGTTTCCCCTGTCACATAGCTTCCACCGTTGCTGGCAAGAAATCCAACAACCGCTGCTATCTCTTCCGGCTGCCCCAGACGATTCATCGGAATCTGTCCCTGCAGGGTAGCCTTATGCTCATCTGCCAGCCCAGAGGTCATATCAGTATCGATAAAACCCGGTGCAACGCAGTTGACTGTTATATTACGCGAAGCCACTTCGCGAGCCAATGCCCGGGAAAAACCTTCCATTCCGGATTTGGCGGCCGCATAGTTTGCCTGCCCGGCATTACCCATGGAGGCAACCACCGAACTGATGCTGATTATTCTACCCCAACGTGCCTTGGTCATGCCACGAAGACAGCCTTTAGCAAGACGAAAACCGGATGTCAGGTTGGTGTTCAGGACAGAATCCCACTCGTCGTCTTTCATGCGTAACATGATATTATCGCGGGTGATACCAGCATTATTGACCAGAATCGCGACCGGACCATATTCGCTCTGGATAGTTTTCAGCACCTCATCAACTGACTCACTACCGGCAACATCCAGCACCAACCCACAGCCACTATAACCACCGGCAGCCAGATACTCTGAGATCGCCTGAGCACCTTTTTCACTGGTAGCCGTCCCGATCACCACCGCACCCTGGCGCGCCAACTCTTCGGCAATCGCCTTTCCTATCCCTCGAGTCGCACCTGTGACCAGTGCAATTTTGCCTTCAATACTCATAATCTTTCCTGAATCTGTCTGGATTATAATGTCTGGATTATAGGTTCAATGCTTTTTCGAAACCTGCTGCGTCACCGATGGATGTGACCTCGAGTGCTTTGTCGATTTTCTTGTTCAAACCGGATAACACTTTCCCAGGACCACATTCAATCACTTGGGAGACACCTTCTGCAACCATATATTCGATACTGCGCGTCCAGAGCACAGGGCTGTAAAGCTGTGACAGGAGGTTTTGGGTCAACTCTTCTGTGGTTGCCGGGCGTGCCGCGTTAACATTCTGGATGACACTGATGGATGGCAAGCGGATATCAATCTCAGCGATAACACCTGCGAGTTGCTCAGCGGCAGGTTTCATCAGCTGACAGTGAGATGGAACACTGACCGCCAGTGGAATAGCGCGTTTGGCACCGGCTTCCTTGCAAGCAGCCATGGCACGATCAACAGCAGCACGCTCACCTGCAATCACGATCTGGCCCGGGCAGTTATAGTTCACAGGAGCGACTACATCATCACCGGCAGCAGCAGCGCAAGCCACCTCAACAGCAGCATCATCCAGACCGAGTATTGCGGCCATCGCACCGGTTCCCGGAGGCACGGCCTGCTGCATGAACTGACCACGCAGATTAACAAGGCGAATGCCGTCTGCGAAGCTGATCGCATCAGCACAAACCAGAGCAGAATATTCACCAAGACTGTGTCCGGCCAGCGTGGCAGGAGCCTGCCCGCCCTCCTGATGCCACAGGCGCCATAAGGCCACACTGGCAGCTAACAATGCAGGCTGGGTATTTTCAGTGCTGTTCAGAGCATCTTCAGGCCCCTTCTGCACCATCTCCCATAGATCGAAACCCAACGTATCAGATGCTTCCTGAAAGGTTTCTTTGATAATACTGTAAGAACTGGAAAGCTCAGACAGCATACCTACATGCTGTGATCCCTGCCCCGGAAAAACAAAAGCCAGCGATTGCGACATAGCGTCCTCATGTTGTTCTGAAAAACGGATACCCGGTGTCAGTTAAGAATCCGACCGAGTCTGCTCGTCGCATAGTTTACAACATTGAGAACTGATTAGAACGCCTGAATAAGACTTATGGCGAATATCGGGGGCAAAGCAGGATAAGTAGGTAAATCAACGCTGAGAATTATGCGACTCAAAATGGCTTTCAAGCTGTTCGCTGATGCGTGCGGGAACGTTCATTTTAATCTCTGCCAGCGCCTGATCGATAGCGCACTCAAAATGCTGCTGCACGGCACCTCCATGGCTCTTGATCACGATACCCTGTAGCCCTAGCAAACTGGCACCATTGCGGCGTCCGGGATCAATCTGCTGCTGCAACTCCTGGAGTATCGGTCGGGCAAGAAAGCCCAGCAGTTTGCGATAGAGGTTGCGCGTGAAGCTTTGGTGCAATTTACTGGCAAGTAAGCGCGCCAGACCCTCATTACTTTTAAGAGCTACATTTCCGGTAAAGCCATCGCACACAATCACATCAGCACGACCGCTGAACACCTCATCGCCCTCAATATATCCAATGTAATTCAACGTACTCTGGGCAGCGATCAGTCGTGAGGCTAGCTTGACCTGTTCATTACCCTTGATCTCCTCCTTGCCGATATTGAGCAGCGCAACAGCCGGCTCCGGCTTGCTCTCAACGGCCTGGACCATCACGGAACCCATAATGGCAAACTGCAACAGATGCTCAGCACTGCAATCAACATTGGCACCCAGGTCAAGCAGATAGCAATGCCCCGTATCAGTTGGAACGGCAGAAATAATTGCAGGACGATCTATGCCTGGCAGGGTTCTGAGAATAATACGCCCAAGGGCCATTAAGGCGCCGGTATTACCTGCACTGATGCAAGCATGAGCTTCACCGGAGTGCACCAGTTGCAAAGCGATGTACATCGATGAGTTCTTGCGGTGCCTTATCGAATAGGAGGGGCGCTCATCCATAGCCACAACGGTTTCGGCATGATGAATGATTATCTGATCATCAGGTACACTTCCACACCGGGAAAGTTCGGAGCGGATAGCATGCTCGTCTCCGACGAGACGGAAGCATAAATCTGGATAGCGCCTTGCGGCACTGACAATGGCGGGAATGGTGACGCGGGGACCAAAGTCCCCGCCCATTGCATCAACAGCTATGCAAAAACTTTCAGCCAAGCTTACTCGTCATCTTGCTTGCTGATGACCTGACGACCACGGTAAAAACCGTCAGCGCTAACGTGGTGACGACGGTGTGTCTCACCAGTAGTAGCATCAACAGCCAGAGCCGGGCCTGTCAGCGCGTCATGTGAACGACGCATATCACGTCGTGAACGGGATTTTTTGTTCTGCTGTACTGCCATGGTAAGGTATCTCCTGGTTCAACTCTTGTCGGCCGTCTTTTTAAGTTCGGCCAAAACACTGAAGGGGTTGGGTTTATCCTGTTGATTCTGAATTGTTTCAGCATCACCGAACGAGGTCTGAATTGTGCAGTCATCATGGTATGGCACAGACGGCAAGCTCAGAATCAGCTCATCCTCGATCAGCGACAGAAATTCAACATCTTCATCTTCAACAAGCAGCGGATCATAATGACCCGGCAAATTCTTGGCCTGCTCCTCATTGAGCACCACTGCGAGATTGGCTTCGGCCTTAACGTCGACAGCCACAGGCTCCAGACAGCGCTGACACGTCATAAAGACATGCCCGGAGGCTGTACCGGTGACTGTACGCAAGTGTTGCTGATCGATGGAAAAAGCCAGCGCCACATCGATACTTCCGCTATCACTGCACAGAAATGAAGCAAAACGAGTAAACTCAGCAACCTTGGCACTGCCACTGATTTCGGCGTTCCGCTCTGCGAGTTTTCGCGGATCAACTTTTTTTGGTAATGGACCGTTCGACATAAGCGCGCAATTCTAGGGAGTCAGAGCCCCTCTGTCAAAGGGATTCGGGGGTTTAAAGCAATAAAAATAGAGTTAACATTATAATTATGTCTATAAATGGATAAAAGTTGAAAAAATCATGGAAAATACACTGGTACTCGCTTCAAGCTCACCTTTTCGCCGGGAGATTCTGGATAAACTCGGCCTGCCCTATCGTTGCAAAACACCGGATATAGATGAAACGCCACAACCGGACGAACAAGCCGAAGCGCTGGTTGAAAGACTTGCACGTGAAAAAGCGATAGCTGTTGCCAGCTTCTTTCCCGATGCATTAATTATCGGCTCTGATCAGGTTGCCGTACTGGATGGCGAAGTTATCGGAAAACCCGGTACATTTGATCGCGCGGTTGCGCAGCTTGAATCATTTTCAGGACGCCACCTGACCTTTCTGACCAGTCTTGCGCTTTATAACACGGCCACAGGACGATGCCAGACGGAGGTCGTACCCTTTGAAGTGCACTTTCGCACTTTGACACGCAGCATGATTGAACAGTATCTCAAGCGAGAGCAGCCATTCAATTGCGCCGGGAGCTTCAAATCGGAAGGTTTAGGAATCGTACTGTTCGAAAAGCTTAATGGAGAAGACCCCAACACCCTGATCGGCCTGCCACTTATCCGCCTGGTGCGGATGCTGGAAGCCGAAGGGGTTGAGGTGCTGTAGTTATGCTGTGTAGCAGTTATGCTGTATGGCGAGCCTACTGAAGTTCAGGAATCATTCGCGCTGATAACTGAGCCGCCAACTGACTGGCAATCGACATGCTCAGACGGTCGGTCAATCGATCCAAAGGAGACGGTCTGAAGGTATAGTTCACCAACTTACTGTTTTGAACAATATCGCGAGCAACCGAGCTGGTACTACCAAGCCCATCGATCAACCCCAGTTCCAGCGCCTGCTCGCCAGACCATACAAGACCGGTAAATAAGGATGGATCATCTTTCAACCGGTCACCACGCCCTTCAACAACCTGCTGCACAAACTGCCGATGAGTGGTATCGAGAACCGTCTGCCAGAAAAGTTTATCCTCCTCTTTCAGCGGCTGGAAGGGATCAAGAAACCCCTTATTCTCACCAGCCGTCATGGTACGCCGCTCGACACCCACTTTATCCATTAACTCAACAAACCCAAAACTGGATGCCGTCACACCGATTGATCCAACCAGACTGGCTTTATCGGCATAAATTTCATCAGCAGCCACAGCAATATAGTAAGCACCGGATGCACCAATATCAGTTATGACGGCATAGGCCTTTTTCTCTGGATGCAGGGCACGCAGACGCTTGATCTCGTCATTGATATAGCCCGCCTGCACCGGACTGCCACCCGGGCTGTTGATGCGCAGTATCACCGCTTCGCTGTTTTTGGCAGAGAAAGCTCTGCGTAGTGAGGTGATCACGACATCAGCATTAGCATCGGCACTGTCTGCTATGACCCCGGAAACCTCAATCACCGCGACATGGTTACCGCGCTCAACCGTTTCAGGACTCAAAAAGCGCCCCACCAGATAAATACCCAGCAAAGCAAACAGGTAGATAAAAGTCAGTAGCTTGAAAAAAATACCCCAGCGGCGAGCACGACGATGCTCAACATGCAGCGCGCCGACCATTTTCTCAATCAGCTTCCACTCTTTGCTGTTTTTATGAGGTGTCGCAGCATGCTGCCGATCCATGGCAGCTGGAGAGCCCTCCCGTTGCGTAGACTCATCCATTTCTTGCTTTTCCGGGTCGTCCCAGTGGTTCTGTGACACGTATATCTCCTTAAAACACTAATCCACTTTATCCAGCATCTGAGTATGGTTGGCCAGCCAGAGTTCCAGCTCCGTAAAATGATCCAGCTCAACCACTGGACACCACGGGCGCAGGCGATGGATGGGATGAGCTCCGTAACTCACTGCCGCAGTAGGCACACCAGCACGCTGCCCCATTTCAAGATCATACTCTGTGTCTCCAATCATCAAAGCCTGATGAGCCGGCACCTGCGTTTCAGACAGTATCTCATGCAGCATGTGAGGGTCCGGCTTGGATGTTGTTTCATCTGCACAGCGCGACAGTTCAAAATACTGACCTAAACCTGTCTGCTCAAATACGCGATCAAGACCCGGTCGGTTCTTACCAGTAGCCACCGCCATCCTGAAACCGCGATCCCGAAGGCGCGCCAGGGTATCCTCAACGCCAGGAAACAGTGGCGTTGGCGTCTGATCACCCTCTATATAGTGAAAAGCGTAACGCTCACGCATTCGTGGAATCATCTCATCGGCGATTCCAGGGATCAACGCTCTGATTGCCTCAGGTAAACCGAGGCCAATGATATTTCGTACGGCTTCAGGATGAGGTAGAGGCAGCTCCAGATCCTGACTGGCTGAGCGCATGCAGGATATGATGCGCTCTTCCGAGTTAATGATGGTGCCATCCCAGTCAAATATCAGTAACGTATACACAGTCAGAAATCCTCTTTCACTCAAAGCCGTTCAGGCTGTTAGCAGATCACCACTCAGGCGGGATTTTCCACACGGATAATCTTTACGTGACGATGTTTGGTGTCGGGTAAAGTCCAATCTATCTTCTGCCCAACAGACAAGCCAATCAACGCACCACCGATGGGCGCAAAAACTGAGATCGCCTGCTGGGCGTCTTTCATCTCGTGCGGAAAGCACAGCTTCATCTGAAACTGTTGTCCGCTCTCTTCCACCTCGAAAGTCACCACAGAATTCATGCGCACCACATCGCCCGGAACCTGCTCGGGCTTGACGACGGTCGCTCTGGCCAGCTCAGCTTTGAGTGTATTAAATGTTGGATCATCACGGTAGGGTTTCTTGTCCAGCAAGCCTTCAAGCCGGTCAATATCCAGCTCGGAAATCACAATAGCAGGCATATCAGACATGTATTACTCCAACGAAAAAAACGCCATGAAAGCAGGCGTGGTTCGATAATAAATTAATTAAAAACTGAAAACACGATGACCTCCGGCGCACTGCCGTCAGCCAGATGGCATGGGCACAGCTTAGCTGCTGTGCCCTGTAACGGGGATTTTCAGAGCAGCCGGATATCCGGAGGCGATCATGTAACAGGGTGTAAAGTTATCTTTCATGCAGCTATTGTTGCCTCTTTAACATCCGTACGCAAGTCCCGAGAAAGAATGAGGATACTCTTTTATCAACCGGTTTCGACTACTGTGGGGGAAAACGGGCATTGTTCATACCACTACCATCCAATATAGTGTTCATGATCAACCAACAATAAGAAGTTATGAACCCTACAAACTCCCCTGCGCATATCCTTGTGGTGGATGATGACCACGAGATCACGGAACTACTGGACACTTACCTGTCGCGCAATCAGTTTCAGGTATCCACTGCCCACAATGGGCAGCAGATGCTGTCGCAACTTGAAAAAAACGATTTCGATCTGATCGTCCTGGATCTGATGATGCCGGGTGAGGATGGATTTACGCTGTGCAAGAAGGTTCGTGCCAGTTCTGCCATTCCTATCATTATGCTGACAGCCGGTTCCGATGAAACAGACAGGATTATCGGCCTGGAGCTGGGCGCCGATGATTACATGAACAAGCCCTTTAACCCCAGAGAACTGTTGGCCAGAATCAAGGCAGTGTTACGTCGGATTGAGGAGCGCAATACCGACCCGGAACCGAATCGCCAGATGATCCGTTTCGGTGTCTGGACACTGGACATGCTGCACCGTCAGTTGATCCACGAACGCGGGGATAAGCTGCCACTTAACGGCGCCGATTTCGACCTGCTGCAGATATTCATCGCCCACCCTGGCGAGATCATCAGCCGCGAATCACTCTTTCAGCGACTGAAGGGGCGTGAGCTGAGCCCTTACGATCGTTGCATAGATGTCCAGATCAGCCGTCTCAGACATAAGCTTGATGATGACGGCAAAACGCCACAGCTGATTAAAACTGTGCGTGGGCAGGGCTATCTGTTGAGCACTAACATCGAGTATCTGTAGATGCTCAAGCGCGTTCTCACTTTCCTTCCGAAAGCTTTTTCATCTTTGTACAGCCGCCTGTTGCTGGTGATGATGCTGGCTGTCGGCGGCTCATTTTTTATCGCCACAACCATCTGGCTGCACGCCATCCAGAGCGATAAGGAGGCAGATGCCGCTGCCAGCGTACAGGATCTGGCGATCTCCATGGCGCAGACGGTCACTTATTTTGAAGGGCTACCCAAGGCTTATCAGCACATTATCATTGATCAGCAACGGAATATGGGGGGTAGCCGATATTTTCTGAGCGTCAATCAGGAATATGTCGATTTTGAATCGATCCCCGACAATCCTCTGAAACTGGAGCTGATAAAGGAGTACCAACTGGCATTTCGTGAGCGAGTTGGACAACGCATGGGGCAACTTCGTGTTGATTTCGCTTACCCGGATAAGCTCCGAGTGTTCAACAGCGGCGTGCTTTTCTCCGAACTACCCTCTCGATGGGTACAGAACAACCTGGTATTGAATCCTCCGGCACCAGTGCTGGTGGCGCAGATGCAGATGGAAAGTGGCGACTGGCTCTATCTGGCCAGCCTGATGCTGCCAGACCCTTATGTGGTTGAAGGGATACCGGCTTTCACCGGTGATCAGTTGGCGTTCACCCTGATACTGTCACTGGTGTTGATCCTCAGCAGCTGGTTTATCGTGCGCTGGTTGACCAAACCCTTGCGTCGACTCTCCAAAGCAGCCATGTCGCTCGGGCGTGATATTCATCAGGTACCCGTACCCGAACAGGGCACTTATGAAGTGAGAGAGACTGCACGCGCCTTTAATCTGATGCAGCGCCGCATACTGACATTCATCAGTGAGCGCGACCTGTTGTTTTCGGCAATTTCACATGATCTCAAGACCCCCATCACTCGCCTTAGATTGCGCGCCGAGCTGCTTGATGATGAGCCAACCAGAGATAAAATCAACCAGGATCTTGCCGAGCTTGAACAACTGGTACAGGGCGCTCTTGAACTGGCCCGCGGCAGTGATCTGAACGAGCCATCGGGGCGCATCAAGCTCAAACCGATGCTGGAAGCGATCCAGGAAGAGGTGGCTGTACTGCAACGGCAGGTGCATATCGAGATGCCCTATCCGGTATTTTTTTCCGGCAAGCCGATGGCATTCAAACGCTGCCTGTCTAATCTGATACATAATGCTGTGTTCTATGGTTCCGAGGCCTGGATCAAGGTGGTGGATGAGTCAGACAGCATCACGATCATCATCACCGATAATGGCCCCGGAGTTCCGGAGTCAGAGCTTGAGCATATCTTCGACCCCTTCGTTCGACTCGAAGGGTCGCGCAACAGGCATACTGGTGGCAGTGGACTGGGCATGACAATCGCCCGCAATATCGTGCACAGCCATGGTGGCGAGATCAAGCTGCACAATCTTCCCGTGCAGGGTCTTGAGGTGCAGATACGCGTACCCAGGGAGTGAATGTAACAATTTTTTTACATTTATTTCACTTTACAAAAACTCAATAACAGTATGAAATACAATTATTTTTTTATTAATAACAAGCTCTCCATCACACTCTCACCAAGCAGGTTGCAGTAACAATTGGTAACTCTTCCTTACGTGTAAATGTCCGGCACAGGGATTAAATTTGGTCTGGCAATAATATCAGTACTGGATCCTTCAGGCTGAGTCCGCCAGATAAAAACAATAAGTTGAGGACAAACTCTCATGTATCTGAAAAAGCGTTTCATGGCAGCTGCGATCGCATCCGCTCTCTCTGTTTCCACCCTTTCTGCTACAGCCACTGCCGGTGAAGTTGAAGTACTGCACTGGTGGACCTCAGGTGGTGAAGCCGCCGCCGTCAGCGTATTGCGCGAAATGGTGGAAAAAGAGGGGCATACCTGGAAAGATTTTGCAGTGGCTGGTGGCGGTGGTGAAAACACCATGACCGTTCTGCGTGCTCGTGCGGTTTCTGGAAACCCTCCCTCCTCTGCACAGATCAAAGGGCTTGAGATTCAGGAATGGGCAGATCTTGGCTTCCTGGCCAATCTTGAAGAGGTCGCAAAACAGGAAGGCTGGGATGACGTGTTGCCTCCCGTTGTCGCCGACATCATGAAACACTATGACTACTATGTCGCAGTCCCGGTCAATGTACACCGCGTAAACTGGATGTGGGTCAACCCTGCCGCGCTGGAAAAAGCCGGAGCATCGGTGCCGACCACCTTGGATGAGCTATGGGAAACTGCAGACAAGCTCAAGGCAGCCGGTATTATCCCAATCGCACATGGTGGCCAGTCCTGGCAGGATGCGACAGTGTTTGAGTCCATCGCACTGAGTGCCGGCGGACCTGAATTTTTCCGCAAAGCATTTGTAGAGCACGATCAGGACACATTGCTCAGCCCACAGATGGAAACAGTGTTTGATCAGTTCCGTAAAGCACGTGAGTACCTTGACCCCGGCTTCCCAGGCCGTGACTGGAACATCGCCACATCCATGGTCATCAAAGGCGAGGCTGGCATGCAGTTTATGGGCGATTGGGCCAAGGGTGAATTCACAGCCGCAGGCATGGAGCCCGGCACCGACTATCTCTGCCTGCCCTTCCCTGGCACTGAAGATGCGTTTGCATTCAATATCGACTCTCTGGCGATGTTCATGCAGCGTGACGCCGATAATGTGAGTGCTCAGCAGACAATGGCACGACTGGTTCTCTCCCCCGAGTTCCAGGAAACATTCAACCTGAACAAGGGCTCTATACCCGTCCGTCTGGATCAGGATATGACCCCGTTTGACAGCTGTGCCAAGGCATCCATGGAAACCTTCCAGAGCACCTCTGAGAGCGGTCAGGGTCTGGTGCCTTCAATGGCACATGGCATGTCCACCACTTCGGCGGTTCAGGGCGCCATTTATGATGTCACGACAACTTTCTTCAACAGTAGCATGAGCTCCCAGGACGCAGTGCGCCAGCTGGCTTCAGCCATACGCGCAGCCCAGTAAGGGCCTTATCCTGCACCGGCCTGTCATGCGCAGCACCGGTGCAGATTCAGCCAAAGCTGCACAGGTACACCACCATGTCTCAAACACTGACTTCATCGTCGCAGGCTGCTCGTACTCCTGCGCCTGCACGCTCACCTGCAGATCGCATTGCCCAATGGATACCCAAACTGGTGCTGTCACCCACTCTGGTGATCGTAGTGGTTTTTTTCTACGGCTTCATCTTCTGGACTGGGCTACTCTCTTTTACCAACTCCCGCATGCTACCAAGCTATGGCCTGGTCGGCTGGGACAACTACGTTCGCCTGTTCAACAATGAGCGTTGGCTTGTTGCACTGGGCAATCTGGGTATCTATGCCTTTTTGTTCATCGCTATCTGTCTGGTGCTCGGTTTACTGCTGGCGATACTTCTGGATCAGAAAATCCGTGCCGAAGGCGCGCTGCGCACCATCTATCTCTACCCGATGGCACTATCTTTCATCGTCACCGGTACCGTCTGGAAATGGATGCTCAATCCTCAGGTGGGTCTGGAGCAGTTCGTACAAAGCCTCGGCTGGGATAGCTTCCAGTTTGACTGGCTGGTCAATCCCGATTTCTCGATCTACACCGTCGTTATTGCCGCAGTCTGGCAGTCCTCTGGTTTTGTCATGGCACTTTTCCTGGCAGGTCTTCGCGGTGTCGATGACAGCATAATAAAAGCCGCGCAGATAGATGGTGCTTCACGCTTTACCATCTACACCCGCATCATCATCCCAAGCCTGCGCCCGGTCTTCTTCAGCGCTTTCATCATGCTGGCGCACATTGCGATCAAGTCATTCGATCTGGCGCTGGCACTGACTGGCGGCGGACCGGGTATCAGTTCGGACCTACCGGCCATTTTCATGTATCAGCTCTCCTTCACCCGCAACCAGATGGGTATCGGGGCGGCGTCTGCGATGATCATGCTGCTGACCGTGATTGCGATTCTGGTGCCTTATCTGTACTCCGAGCTTAGGGTGAAAAAACATGACTGAGCATAACCAACGTCGCTACAGCGATATCAGCGGACGCGCCATTCTCTATGCCCTGCTCGGGATCATGGCGCTCTACTACCTGCTGCCACTGGCATTGATGATCGTGACCTCCTTCCGCTCCATGGATGAGATACGCCTGGGGCAATTGATTGACTGGCCAACGCAACTGAGCCTGGATGCCTGGCGCATCGCCTGGGATCAGGCGCAGATCGGCGCGCGTTCCGAGAAAGGTCTGCGCCCCTATTTCATCAACTCACTGTTGATGACACTGCCAGCCG
Organism: Nitrincola salilacus; assembly: GCF_046271865.1. Lineage (NCBI taxonomy): Bacteria > Pseudomonadati > Pseudomonadota > Gammaproteobacteria > Oceanospirillales > Oceanospirillaceae > Nitrincola > Nitrincola salilacus. The sequence continues at coordinate 2,294,581 of NZ_CP176580.1, read as the reverse complement.
TGGCGATCTCGACAATGATTGGTGCCATCAATGGCTATGTCCTGAGTTTCTGGCGCTTCAAGGGCAGCAATCTGTTCTTCGGCCTGCTGCTGTTTGGCTGCTTCATCCCCTTTCAGGCGATACTGCTGCCCCATGCCACCGTGCTCGGTAAGATGGGCATCAGCGGCTCCATCGTCGGTCTGATCTTCACCCATGTGATCTATGGCGTCGCATTCACGACCCTGTTTTTCCGCAACTACTACGTGACCATTCCCGGTGAGCTGGTCAAGGCCGCACAACTGGATGGCGCAGGGTTCTGGCGCATCTTTTTCCGCATCATGCTGCCGCTGTCGACCCCGATACTGACAGTTTGCGTGATCTGGCAGTTTACTCAGGTATGGAACGATTTTCTGTTTGGCGTGACCTTTTCTGATCCCTCATCCCAGCCGATCACGGTCGGGTTGAACAACCTGGTGAACAGCTCCACCGGGGAGCGTCGTTACAACGTGGATATGGCCGGTGCAATCATCGCCGCCCTGCCCACACTGCTGGTGTATGTGATCGCTGGTAAATATTTCGTGCGCGGGCTGACAGCCGGCAGCGTCAAAGGCTAGGAGAATAATAAGATGGCCAGTTTAAATATTGAAAATGTAGAGAAATCCTTCGATCAGACCCATATCCTGAAAGGGATCAATATGGATATCCGCGATGGTGAGTTCATCATCCTCGTCGGACCATCCGGCTGCGGTAAATCGACCCTGATGAACTGCATCGCGGGTCTTGAAGACGTTACATCCGGCTCCATCAGCATCGCCAATCAGGATATTACCGGTGTACTGCCGAAAAACCGCGATATCGCGATGGTGTTTCAGTCCTATGCGCTCTACCCGAATATGAATGTGCGCAAGAACATCTCCTTCGGCCTTGAGATCCGCAAACTGCCCAAGGATGTGATCGCCAATGAGGTAGACAGAGTCGCCAAACTGCTACAGATCGAACATCTACTGGATAGAAAGCCGGGTCAGCTCTCTGGTGGACAGCGCCAGCGCGTGGCGATGGGTCGTGCTCTGGCTCGTCAGCCGAAGATCTACCTGTTTGACGAACCCCTCTCCAATCTGGATGCCAAGCTCAGGGTCGAGATGCGTACCGAGATCAAGAAACTGCATCAGCGCCTCGGCACCACTATTGTTTATGTGACCCATGATCAGATCGAAGCGATGACCCTGGCGGACCGAATTGCGGTGATGAAAGATGGGCATATTCAGCAGTTCGGCTCCCCGCAGGAGGTCTACGACAACCCGGCCAACCGCTTTGTTGCCGGCTTTATGGGATCACCCTCAATGAACTTCATTGAAGTGATGGTCGTGCAGCAACAGGATAGAGCCTGTATCGAACTGGCCATCGATGGTGTCACGCACTACCTGCCGATCCCGGATCAGGAGCAACGTGTCAGACAGATGGTTGGGCAGACCGTGATTCTGGGTATCCGCCCTGAACAGATCACCCATGTTATCCCCCATTACGACGACAACCCCGGCATTGCCAGAGTGGATGCTACAGTTGAAGTAATAGAACCAACCGGCGCCGATACGCTGGTACTGGTCAGGATGAACGGCCAGGAGGTGAACTGTCGTGTTGATCCCTATGAGGCACGCCAACCCGGTGAAGCAATGACGCTGATGCTGAATATGGGCAAGGCGGTTTTTTTTGATGTAAGCAGTGGGGAGAGGATCTGACTTAATGTGTTGCTCTACTGTCTCAACAGGGACGGCCACCAGTACATCCCTGTAGACCTTGACTGCGGCCATCCCTGGCCGCAGTCACCCCGTTGAAACAGGTCATCGACTCTTCAGGTCCGGCCGAGAGCTTTCCAGAAAGCTTAAAAGTATCTCAAGAAATAGTTCCGGCTCTTGCTCTGCCGGATAGTGCCCGGCATTCCGTATGACTTTGGAGGTGACATTGACTCCAAACTCACTAAGCCCCAAACCTACAGCTTTGCCCATACCAAATTCACCACCGAGCGCAAGCATAGGCATATCTAGCGGCCATTCCCGTTCGGAGCGAATATCCAGTATGTCTTTAGTTTGCGATCTGTAATATCCGAGAGTTGATGTGAGTTGCGATTCACCGACATAATTTTCGAGATATTTTGCGATTGCAAAACTCTCGAGTGGAAACTTTCCTGCACTTTGTCTCAGAAAAAGGCCATAGTATTCACTTTCTCGTCCGGGAACCAATTTCTCTGCTAAGCCTTCAGCACGATTGAACGGACCATGCCAAGTTGGGTAGTAGTCTGAACCTGGCGCCGGTACATCAACATCAACACCTGGAAGAATCTCCTCTTCAACTACAAGCGCGAAACATTTCTCTCTAGCCCTTGTAGCAAGTAAATAGCCGATCGTGCCCCCCCAGTCATGCCCAATGATGGCAAAGTTTGATAGCGACAGCTTGTCGATTGCTTCAGATATCTCCAATGCGATCGTAAGTTTGTCAAAACTTCCTTGGCCCGAAGTTTCCATTCCGAGTCCTCGAGGAGTTACCGAAATCGCCCTGTAACCGGCTGATCTTAACTTGGGGATTATCAATCGCCAATGGAGGTCTGTGACCGGCCAACCGTGGATTAGAATGAGCGGGACACCAGCCCCGTCATCGTCCAAGCCAACTATTCCGCCGTTGTCGAGTGTTATGGTATGTCTCAATTTCTACTCCTGTCACTGCGCATCAAGTTATCAACTGGCTCTCCCAATATTTGTCTTGATGATGACACGAAGAGTAGCATCTGTCAGAGGATTGCACCTTGATTGAGCGCAAAAAACTTCGCCCTTTAGCCTTGTAAATGACTCAAGTAATCAAAGACCTTTTTTTGCATTCCGCGTATACTTGACCGTTTGACTAATCCCTCAGACAGTACCTCCGCCATGACGCAAGCCGTAACACCCATCCATACCCGCGCCCAGTTCAGGCCCGCTACCCGCAGCAAACCTGCCCCCTTTCTGCCGATGAGCCGCAAGGAGATGGACAAGCTCGGATGGGACAGTTGCGACATTATCATTGTGACGGGAGATGCCTATGTCGATCACCCCTCCTTTGGCATGGCGATCATCGGGCGCCTGCTGGAAGCTCAGGGTTTTCGTGTCGGCATCATCGCGCAGCCAGACTGGCACAGTGCCGAAGCCTTCAAGGCGCTGGGCAAGCCGAATCTGTTTTTCGGTATTGCGGCAGGCAATATGGATTCGATGATCAACCGTTACACGGCTGACAGAAAGATCCGCTCCGATGATGCCTACACACCAGGCAATATCGCTGGCAAACGCCCCGATCGGGCAAGTATCGTTTACAGCCAGCGCTGTCGTGAGGCCTGGAAGGATGTGCCGCTGATTCTGGGTGGCATCGAAGCCTCACTGCGCCGAATCGCTCATTACGACTACTGGCAGGACAAGGTGCGTCGCTCCATACTGCTGGACTCGCGTGCCGACCTGCTGCTCTACGGCAACGCCGAGCGCGCCATTGTCGAAGTGGCGCACCGCCTGGCAGCTGGTGAAGCGGTCGCAGAGATTCGTGATGTGCGCGGCACGGCGTTTGTGCGCAAAGACACGCCTGAAGGCTGGATGGAGATCGACTCCACGCGCATCGACCGCCCCGGCAAGGTCGACAAGATCATCAATCCCTACGTCAACACACGTGACCTGCCGGAATGCTCACTGGAGCAAAACGACACTGTCAACAACACACTCGCGTTTGATCCAGACGAGGAGCAGGTGCTGCATATTCTGCCCAAGCCGAAGCTGGATCGCGCCACAACAGTGATCCGTATCCCCTCTTTCGAGAAGGTCAGTCAGGACCCCGTGCTGTATGCGCATGCCAGCCGTGTGCTGCATCTGGAGACCAATCCCGGCAATGCGCGGGCACTGGTACAGCTGCATGGGGATCAGGAGGTCTGGCTGAATCCGCCACCGATACCCCTGACCACCGAAGAGATGGATTATGTATTTGACCTCACCTATGCGCGCGTTCCTCATCCTGTGTATGGCAAGGAGGAGATTCCGGCGTACAAGATGATTCGCTTCTCGGTCAATATCATGCGCGGCTGCTTTGGCGGCTGCACCTTCTGCTCCATCACCGAGCATGAAGGCAGAATCATTCAGAACCGTTCAGAGGGATCGATTCTGCGCGAGATCGAAGAGATTCGCGACAAAGTACCCGGTTTTACCGGTGTTATCTCTGATCTTGGCGGGCCGACTGCGAACATGTATCGCATCGCCTGCAAAACGCCTGAGATCGAGGCCGCGTGTCGAAAACCCTCCTGCGTTTACCCAGGCATCTGTAACAATCTGAACACCGATCACTCAGCCCTGACGCAGCTTTATCGTGATGCGCGCCGCCTGAAAGGGGTCAAGAAGATTCTGATCGCGTCCGGTCTGCGTTATGACCTGGCGGTTCAGGACCCCGAGTACGTACGCGAGTTGGTCACGCACCATGTTGGCGGTTATCTCAAGATTGCGCCGGAACACACTGAACGCGGCCCGCTGGATAAGATGATGAAGCCCGGCATCGGTGCCTATGACACCTTCAAGAAGATGTTTGAGCGCTTCTCCAAAGAGGCTGGCAAGGATCAGTACCTGATCCCCTACTTCATCGCCGCTCACCCGGGTACCACCGATGAAGATATGATGAACCTGGCACTCTGGCTGAAGACAAACGGCTTCAAAGCGGATCAGGTGCAGGCCTTCTACCCCTCCCCGATGGCAACTGCCACGGCGATGTACCATACCGGCCGCAACCCTCTGCGCAAATTGAGTTATAAGAAAAGCTCTGAGAAGGTTGAGAGCGTCAAGGGTGAGAAGCAGCGCCGCCTGCACAAAGCGTTCCTGCGCTGGCATGACCCCGACAACTGGCCACTGCTGCGTGAAGCACTGGCCAATATGGGACGTGTGGATCTGATCGGCGATGCTCCGCATCAGTTGATTCCGTCCGAAGACAGCGACAGCCAGTATACCAGTGCGCGCCGAAAGAATACCCCGGGAGCAGCCAGAACTGCCAAGGGACGAATACTGACCCAGCACACAGGCCTGCCACCACGGACACACAAGGCTCCCGCGGGGAAAGGCAAGGCGGCTGCAGGGGCTAATCCTTCCAATAAGCGGACCTCTGCCGGTAACCGTCCTCCAAAAGCAGGAAAAGCCCGTCAGACGCAAACCTGACGAGCTTTTAAATCAGCAGGTTAAGTGTTTAATTTAACCTGCTTTCAAGACAAGCCGATCGATCAGAAGAACCCCATCGGATTGGTATCATAGCTGACCAGCATGTTCTTGGTCTGCTGATAGTGGTTCAACATCATCTTGTGGTTTTCACGGCCAACACCAGACTTCTTGTAACCGCCGAAAGCAGCATGAGCAGGATAATGGTGGTAGCAGTTGGTCCAGACGCGACCCGCTTCGATACCACGACCCATGCGATAAGCGCGGTTCATATCTCGTGTCCAGACACCGGCACCGAGACCGAACTCAGAATCGTTGGCAATCGCCAGCGCTTCAGCCTCATCCTTGAAGGTGGTCACAGATACCACAGGCCCGAAGATCTCTTCCTGGAACACGCGCATGCTGTTGTTGCCTTTCAGCAGTGTCGGCTGGATGTAATAGCCGGTGCTCAGGCCACCTTCCAGCGCTTCACGACCACCACCGATCAGCACTTCAGCGCCTTCATCGCGGCCGATATCCAGATAGCTGAGGATCTTGTCATACTGCTCCTGCGACGCCTGTGCCCCAACCATCACTTCGGTATCCAGCGGATTACCACGCTTGATCTGGCGGGTACGGTCGATCACCATGCTGATGAACTGATCGTAGATGGTTTCCTGAATCAGCAGGCGTGACGGGCAGGTGCACACTTCACCCTGGTTGAAGAACGCCAGTACTGTACCCTCAACACATTTGCTCAGGTAGTTGTCTTCAAAGCTCACCACATCTTCAAAATAGATGTTTGGTGACTTGCCACCCAACTCGACGGTAGATGGGATAATGTTTTCAGCCGCACATTTCAGAATATGTGCGCCAACAGGGGTAGAGCCGGTAAAAGCGATCTTGGCGATACGCTTGCTGGTAGCCAGTGCCTGACCCGCTTCGGCACCATAGCCGTTTACTACGTTGAGTACGCCAGGTGGCAGCAGATCTGCAATCAGTTCAACAAACTTAAGGATCGACCAGGGCGTCTGCTCGGCTGGCTTGAGCACGATGCAGTTACCAGTCGCCAGTGCCGGAGCCAGTTTCCAGCAAGCCATCAGCAGCGGGAAGTTCCAGGGGATGATCTGCCCAACGACGCCAAGCGGTTCATGGAAGTGATAGGCAACCGTGTTGTGATCGATTTCGCTGATGCCACCTTCCTGCGCACGGATGGTACCGGCAAAGTAGCGGAAATGATCAACAGCCAGTGGCACGTCGGCATTCAGGGTTTCACGAACGGCCTTGCCGTTGTCCCAGGTTTCTGCAACGGCCAGCATCTCCAGATTAGCTTCCAGGCGGTCAGCAATCTTGAGCAGAATATTGGAGCGTGCGGTCACGGAGGTGGTGCCCCAGGCCGCTTTGGCCTTGTGTGCAGCATCCAGCGCCAGTTCGATATCCTCAGCGGTAGAGCGTGGAATCTCGCAGAAGGCTTCGCCATTCACAGGCGAGATATTCTTGAAATACTGCCCTTTTACCGGCGCAACCCACTCACCGCCAATAAAGTTGCCATAGCGCTCATTAACGGTAGTCTTGGAGCCCTGATGTCCTGGTTGTGCGTATATCATGATGTTTGCCTCTTTTTTTTATGACGTGCAATATTCAATGGAGAAGTGAATGACTTCATGCCTCCATAATAGGCAGGGAGAGGCTTGATCCGACATGCCGCATTGGCAGCAGAAAAACAGTACCTTGGTAGTAATTCTTCAGACCTGCCTGATGCTCTCATTCAACATTCAGCTTCCGAAAGCCGCTCAGCAGATCAGTCGCACACCTGCAGCAGACAGTTCACTGCGCAGTGACGCGCCAGGAGGCTGATCCATCACCACAATATCGTAATCGGTCAGATGTCCGGCACTGCAGCAGGCCTCGGTATCAAATTTGGCGCTGTCGAGCAGCAGCACCTTTTGCCGCGCATTAAGCAGTAACGCCTCACGCGCCATCACCTCATCGGTATTAAAATCATACAACTGTCCATGACGGCTCATACCACCAACAGACACGATGCCGATATCCACACGAAAGCGGGAGAAAAACTGCAGTGCATCGCCACCCACAACATCCTGATCACGCTTGCGTACCAGTCCACCGGCAATGATCAACTCACAATCAGGATGGTGGCACAGGCGCGTAGCGGCATGGATATTGTTGGTCATCACCCGTATTCCTTTACGCAGATTAAGCAGATCAGCAAGGTGCTCCACCGTTGTACCAGTACCCAGAAACAAACTCTGATAGTCACTGATAAGCTCCAGACACTGCTCGGCGATCACCCGTTTACCCGAGCGATTCACAATCTGGCGCTGATCAAAATCGACATTTTCCCGACCGGGAAAGGGAGCCGCGACACCATGCCGACGCATCAGTAATCCTCGATCTGCCAGCACGCGTATATCGGTGCGGATAGTCTGGACAGACACATTAAATCTCTCGGCCAACTGTTCCAGACTCTGCCTGCCGGACTGATTGATCAGAACGACAATCTGTTGGCGACGTTCACTGGCACTCATATACCTCTCCTGAAAACGAAAACAAAACCGATCAACGCGAAAGATCCGGCAGCTGATTCGAAAGGTTAATGTCACTTTATTGTCATTCGATGACAGTACGCTGACATCTCTGATCCAACCAACCGGAGATGCCGCTATGCCCTGCCCGACCCTGCACCGCTGGATACTGACGACCGCACTGGCCATGCCTGTAATGGCCTTCGCTCAGGAATCCCTGATTCTGTACACCAGCCAGCCGAACACCGATGCTCAGATGACTGTCGACGCTTTCACCGCCGCCCATCCCGAGATCAAGGTTGAATGGGTACGTGATGGAACCACACAGTTGATGACTCGCCTGAGAGCCGAGATGAGTGCCGGCGTATCGAAACCGGATGTGCTGCTGATTGCCGATAGTGTCACTATGGAATCGCTCAATCGTGAAGGCCTGCTGCACCCCTACCTGAGCCCGGAGCGCTCCCAGTACGATTCCGAGCTGTATCATCAGGAGGGTTACTACTATGGCACCAAGATGATCACCACCGGCATCGCTTATCACACCCAGGCACCACTGAAGCCAGACAGCTGGAAGAGCCTCACCACATCTGACTATCGCAATCAGGTGGTGATGCCCAGTCCGCTTTACTCCGGTGCAGCATTGATCCATCTGGCTGCACTGACCGATCAGGCCGAGATGGGTTGGGACTATTATCAGCAGTTGCAAAACAACGGCGCTACCGCTCATGGCGGCAATGGTGGTGTGCTTACCGCGATCACATCCGGCACCAAGCCCTATGGCGTGATTGTTGATTTCATGGCGATTCGTGAAGCTGCCAAGGGCTCACCGATTCAGTTTGTGTTTCCTGAAGAAGGGGTCACTGCCGTTACTGAGCCAGTTGCCATCCTGAAACAGGCTGACAATATGGAAGCGGCACAGAAGTTTGTCGACTTCTTGCTTTCAGCGACTGGCCAGAAGCTTGTACGTGAGCAAGGCTACCTGCCTGCCCGTGCCGATATCGACCCACCCGAAGGCTTCCCTGCACGCAGCGAAATCAAGATGATTCCTCTGGATGCCGGCAAAGCACTGGATAATGCGGAATCCAACAAGCAGCGCTTCAGCGATATCTTCAGCGGTTGATCACTGATGCTCACAACGCTTGACTCCGGCAGCCAGCCCCGCTGGCTGCTGTTATCGATCCTCTTACTGATCAGCCTACTGACACTGCTGCCAACCCTGCGTCTGCTGCTTGAAGCGCTGCAGGGATGGCAACTCGGTGCCGACTCGCCCATGATGCGCGTGTTGCAACAGCCTGCCACCTGGCGAGCGTTCTGGCACAGCCTATATACCGCAGGAGTCGGCACACTGATCGCGGTGATACTGGGCAGCCTGTTTGCATTTACCGTGACACTGACTGATATCCGCTGGAAAACCCTGCTGGTTTTCAGCTTCATGCTGCCTATGATGATTCCACCGCAGGTGACTGCTCTGAGCTGGTTACAGATGACCGGCCCCGGTAGCCCACTGCTCAACACGCTGGGGATCGCTCCGCCCTTGGGGTCGCCACAGCCGCTCTATTCTGCCGAGGGGATCGCGCTGCTACTCGGTATTCAGCACGCTCCACTGGTGTTTCTGGCACTGCGCACCAGTCTGATCAATCTGCCGCGTGATCTGATCGAAGCCGCCCGGATCAGCGGCGCTCGCCAGCGTCATGTCTGGCTGGATATGATTCTGCCTCTGACTCGTAACGGCATGGTTGCCGGGGCATCAATTGCTTTCGTATCGGCATTGGGCAATTTCGGTATCCCTGCGATGCTGGGTATTCCGGCATCCTATTATGTATTGCCGACGCTGATCTATCAGCGCATGTCCAGCTTTGGTACTGGCGTGTTGCCGGAGATTGCGTCCCTGTCGGTGTTGATCGGCCTTCTCGCCCTGATCGGTGTCATGCTGCAACAGCAGATGTTGAAGAAAAGTCACTTCAGACTGCTGGGCCATGCCGGAAAAGCGCAGGATTTCGCACTCGGTCGCTGGCGACTGCCGCTTCAGGGCCTGCTGTTTATTCTGCTCGGCATCATCCTGATCGCCCCGCTGGCCGCGCTGATAACCAGCTCGCTGGTACCGGCGCTGGGCGTGCGACTGACACTGGACACGATGACACTGAGCGCCTATTACGAGATGATCGGACGCCAGAGCGTGACTCTTCGCGCTTTCAGTAACAGCCTGCTGCTGGCCGGTGGCGCAGCACTGCTACTGATGTTGCTGTCTACCCTGCTTGCCTATCTGATGCAGGGAATGTCGGACCGCGCACGCAGCAGCCTGATCAGTATGATAGAGATCCCCTACGCGCTGCCAGGTGTCGTGCTTGCCATCGCCTGTATTCTGCTGTTCGCAAAACCCTTGCCACTGCTGAATATCACACTGTATGGATCGCTTGGCATCATCTTTATCGCCTATCTTGCCCGATTCATCAGTGTCAGTCTGAAGCCGATCAATGCCAGCTTCAGCGAACTGGACAGAAGCCTTGAGGAAGCGGCACGTATTGCCGGGGCAGGCAGCATCCGTCGCCTGGTCGATATTCTGCTGCCACTGATTGCACCCGCCGTATTTGCCGGGGGCCTGCTGGTTTTTCTCACTGCGGTCAATGAGCTGACTGTCTCTGCCCTACTCTGGAGCGCTGGAAAGGAGACTCTGGGCGTGCTGATCTTCAATCTGGATGAAAGCGGCGACAGTATTCTGGCCTCCGCCATCGCCGTGCTGGTCGTGATTATGGTTGCAACGATCATGTTGCTATTGAGCCTGATGGCCTCTCGACTACCTAAAGGAGTCATACCATGGCAGAACTGATACTGGATAATATCAGTAAGCGTTTCGGCCAATCGGTTGCCGTGCATGAACTGAGTTTGAGCATTCCACAGGGGGCTTTCGTTGCCCTGCTCGGCCCAAGCGGTTGCGGCAAGACCACCACACTGAGAATGCTGGCTGGTTTTGAGCAGGTCAGCAGCGGGCAGATCCTGCTCAACGACAGGTGTCTGGCACGCGACGGCTGGCAGGTGCCGACTGAAGAGCGCAACATGGGGATGGTGTTTCAGTCCTATGCCCTCTGGCCTCATATGAGTGTGGCAGAGAATGTCGGCTACCCGCTGAAACACCGTCATATCAAAGGTGCTGAGTACAAACGTCGTGTGCTTGAAGCACTCGAAACAGTGAAGATGGAAGCGCTTGCGGATCGCATGCCTCAGGATCTCAGTGGCGGCCAGCGCCAGCGTGTTGCACTCGCCCGCTCTCTGGTCACTGATCCCTCGGTGGTACTGCTCGATGAACCACTGGCCAACCTGGACCGACATCTGCGTGCCTCGATGGAAGATAGCTTCCGTGAGTTTCACCGCCGTACCGGCGCCACCATGATCTATGTCACCCATGATCAAAGCGAGGCGATGTCGCTGGCCGATCATATTGCCGTGATGCATCAGGGACAGTTGGTGCAGTGGGCCAGACCGGAAGAACTGTATCAGACACCGAGAACCGAGTGGATTGCCGGATTTATCGGCCAAGGCAGCATACTTCAACTGCCGGATATCGCACCCGGCCAGCCTTTGCAGGCTTCTGATCTGATGGCTCTTGCACGGCGTCGTTCTACACGACCGGAGAACTCATCAGCACTATACACGCCTGTTCTGATCCGCCCTGAACATATTCAACTGGCCGCTCAGGCAGAAACAATGCCACAGGGTCTGCCCGCCCAAGTGATCGATTGCTGTTTCCGTGGAGAGCGGCATGAGGTTAAAGTAGCGCTTCAAGGCGGTGATGAACTCACCTGCTATCACTCAACGAGCCTGTCACCCGGTGTACAGGTTCATGTGACACTTCAGCAAGGCTGGAGCCTGGAGCCCGCCGCATGAGTATTAAAGTTGAGATCATCAGTGGATTGGGTGAAAAAGCACCGGCAGCCATCCTGATTCATGCTCATGGTCGACGCCTGCTGCTGGATGCCGGTGGGCCGATGCAACCGGATGAGCCTTGCGACTGGTATCTGGGCCTGGGCTTAGCTCAGGGGCAGGATCAGAGCATCGATGCCATCCTGATCAGCCATGACCATGTTGACCATATTGGCTCCGTGCGCTGGCTCCCGGACTATATCCCGCTTTATTGCACGGCTCAGGTTGCCCGCAGCCTACCCAGTGGACGGCTATGGCACCCCTTGCCGACGCGTGGAGAGATAGAGATAGAAGGCGTTCGCATCACCTGCGGACAGGCCGGGCACTCGTTAGGTGGCCTCTGGCTGCACCTGGATCTGGCCGGGGGGATTTTCTACAGCGGAGATTTCAGTACCGAGTCACTGCTCTATCCGTTTGACCAGCCACCGCCTGCGGATCTGGCACTTCTGGATGCCTCTTACGGCACCTACGACACCGATCAGACAGAGTGCCGACAGGCACTGCTGGAGCGACTGACTGGGCCGACACTGATTCCTACACTGCTTCCTGTGCCGCCATCAGGTCGTGCACTGGAGCTGGCCCTGTGGTGCCAGGCGCAACAGATCGAATGGGCGCTTGACCCAGTATGCGAAGGATTCATGCAAGCACTGCTGCAACTGTCACCTGATCTCCTGCTTCCCGGTGTACAAACGCAACTCAGCCAACTGACACCAATCCCCTGGCATGCCCGGGAATCTGACCATCCACGATTGATCCGGCTGGCGGCAAATGCCAATGGTATCGGCGGTGAATCGGGTCGCTTGATTGAGGATGAAAGCTACACCGGTCAGGTGATCTATACCGGCTACACGCCAGCTAAAGCGCGCGCCGATATAGCAGCGGGACGCGCCAAATGGTTGCGCTGGAATGTACACCCTCGCCTGAGCGACCTGCAGAATCTTGCCGATGATCTGAGTGCCAGCCAGGTGATCCCTCTGTTCTGCTCCATGCAGCAAACAGAGCGTTGGAAGAAAGCTTTCGGAGAACGCTTTATATATGAATCAGCTTTACATCTATAATTTATATACTTGATTTCAGTATCTTTAATAGATGACATAACAACACAGGATTGTCATGAAACTGACTAAAAAGCCATTTATCTTTCTTCGTCATGGCGAAACACCCATGAATCAACTGCGACTGATCGCAGGTAGTACCGATACACCATTGAGTGATACCGGTCGTGAAGAGGCACGCCGCGCGGCAGAGTTGCTTGCCGATATCCACTGGAGCGTGATCGGTGTGAGCCCCTTACAGCGTGCACATGAAACCGCGCAACTGGCAACATCGGGCCAACAGCTGACACTATTGGAAGGTCTGCGTGAGCGCGATTGGGGTGATCTTGAGGGTGCCCCCTGGGAAACATTGATCCCCTACACAGAGACGCCTGCCGGTGGCGAAAACTGGGATCACTTTACGCAACGGGTACTTCTGGCTCTCAATCAGTTGCTGGAGCATGAGATGCCTCTGGTCGTAGCCCACTCGGGTATCTTCCGCGTTATTCGCGCGCTGGCCACCGGTACTCCTGAGGGTGATCGAGTCGGCAATGCGCAACCGGTTCTGGTGCTGCCACCTGATGGCAATCAGAGCACCTGGACCTTCATTAATCTTACTTCAGACAACATGACCCCAAGCTTCAAGGAGCAGTATTTTGGTTAAGGATACAGTGATAGTTGATGTGGATGGCACCCTGGCGCAGTTCAATCCTGAAGAGGTCCGCCACTGGGTACTTGGTGATGAGAAGCACTGGGACCCGTTTTTTGCCCATATGGCCAATGCAGAGCGCATTGAACCGGTGTATCGACTGGTAATGCTACTCAGACAACAGGGGCAGAAGATCGTGATCTGCAGTGGACGCCCCGACACTCATCGTGAGCAAACGTTGGAGTGGCTGACACGTCGCGAGATCCCCTTCGATGCGGTTTTTCTGCGCAAAGCCGGTGATGACCATGAAAAGGATGAAGTGGTCAAAGCCCGCCTGCTGGATGAGATTCACGAAGCAGGTTTCTCACCCTGGCTGGTGCTGGACGATCGCGACAGCGTGGTGGCACAGTGGCGTACGTTAGGGCTGACCTGTCTGCAGTGCGCACCTGGTGATTTCTGATTATGGGATACAGACGCGTTCGTATGACAACCGGACGCGCCCTGTCAGAATCTGACAAAGCTCCTGGCACCATCAAATTCATACTGTCATAAAAGTACTTATGTCACAGAAATAACATATTTACTTAACAAAATTGTCACAATGATTCAATATAGTGCCTGCACACTCACATACGGAAGAGACTTAACGTGCAGTTTATTTCACGGATGATCCACCACCTGATATTCCCCCTGTTCATCAGCCAGTTAGCAACTGACACAATTGTCAGCGCCCAGGCAATCGATATGGATCCCTGCTTCACCCAGGTGTAAGCATTGTAATCCGTCTCTTATTCTATTTTTAATTCGTTGACCTACTTGGCGTTAGTGAGAATAGAAGCAGAGGCCATATATAAAACATTTACTTCTAGCAATTAATCCGGCTGAAAAATGCATAAGCTACGAAGTCATGTATTAATTATGACCTCAAAAAATTTTGCTCAAGACTAAGTTGATATCTGCTCAATAACTAACGATCACTAAAATTAAAGTGTAGGAAAAATTAATGCACCCACGGGATGTTGCTCGAAAAATACGTGTTATTTCACTTACAATTGCAAACTCAACTAAACTCGGCCACCCTGGTGGTGACCTTTCTTGTGCCGACATAATGGCTGTTCTTTTCTCTCGCATCCTTTATCCCAATATTGATAACATTAGTTGCCCTGATCGTAATCGTTTTATACTTAGTAAAGGCCATGCCGCGCTATCATATTATTCTGCATTGTATCTGCGAAATATTATCTCATATGATGAACTTATGACCTTTTCTGCTGAGAACTCACTATTTTCGGGGCATCCTGCATCTGAGAAAATCAAAGCTGTAGAGACCAGTACCGGACCACTAGGTCATGGTCTTCCGATTGGTGTGGGAATGGCTCTTGCAGCTAGACTTCAAAACTCCGACCGTAAAATATTTGTGCTTTGTGGTGACGGTGAAATGCAAGAAGGAAGTAACTGGGAGGCTGCAATGCTCGCTGGTCATCAAAGACTTTCCAATCTCGTATGCATAATTGATAGGAATTTATTTCAACATAGCAAATCTACAGAAGACGTTGTTTCCTTATCTTCATTACCAGAAATGTTTCACTCCTTTGGCTGGCATGTATCATTAATTAATGGCCACAACATCAACCAATTAGAAGAAATATTAACTGAATTCTCAGAAAACAAGCGCAGCAAGCCGCATTGTATTATTTGCAACACAGTTAAGGGAAAAGGTGTTTCTTTCATGGAAGAAATGCCAGAGTGGCATCATAAAATACCAACAGATGACCAACTTGAAAAAGCATTATTGGAGCTTAACTCCTAATTCTATTTATACAATATTTTTACTAGAGTTATGAAAATGATCAAAAAGATTGACTGCCGAAATGAGTTTTCATCTAAGGTTATGGAACTTGCTAATATAGATGACCGTATCGTCGTTGTATGCAACGACTCCATCAGCTCCTCTGGCATGACCGAGTTCGACGTTCGCTTCCCCAATCGAATGTTTAATGTAGGGATAGCTGAGCAGAATATGATTGGTGTTGCAGCCGGTTTGGCCAACGCTGGTTTGATCCCCGTTGTTTGCTCAGCATCAGCCTTCTTATGCGCAAGAGCTTTTGAACAAATTAAGGTGGATGTCGGCTACTCTAATGCTAATGTGAAACTGTTTGGTGTTAGCCCTGGTTTTGCATATGGTGCTCTAGGGGCAACTCATCACTCTCCCGAGGATGTGGCGCTTATACAAGCAATACCAAACATCTTCATTGCAGTTCCAGGTGATCCTGCTGAGACACGTTCCGCTACAGAAGCAGCGATTAAGCATCAAGGGCCTACGTTTGTACGCATTCTGCGAACACCTGTCTCATCATTTTCACAAGAGAGTATCAGGTTTGAATTTGGGAAATCGCATAAGTTGCGAGCCGGATCTGATGTTCTTTTTATTGCGAATGGACTAATGGTCCAAGAGACGATAGGCGCCATAGATATTTTAGAAAAACAGAATGTCTCATGTGGGCTAATAAATGCATCAAGCGTTCGCCCAATCGATGAGATCATTCTTTTTAAAGAGGCAGCTAATTATAGATTTATTGTCACAGTCGAAGAAGGAAATTCCTGTGGAGGGATGGGTTCAAGAGTGGCTCAGATCATCTTAGGAAAAAATTCGAAGCCGATAATGAATTTAGGAGTCTCTGATTTTGCTCCAACTGGAAGTACCGAGCAAATTCTTAAGCATTTCGGCCTAACATCTGAGGGGATCGCAAATAGCACCATAAAATTAATTAATGTGTCAAATGAGAGCTCCTTCATGCACACTTTTTCATACCCATTGTAAAGACGAATAAGCATATGAACATCTCTATTGTTATATTTGCAGTTCTTGTTGCTGCATTGTTACATGCATTTTGGAATACAGCCGTCAAAGGGCATGATGATAAAATCATAATGATGCTTATGATTGCTGTTGTGCAATCATTTATAGCTCTGCTTATGATACCTTTTTTGGGCGTTCCCTCACCGTCCGCATGGCCTTGGTTGCTTGCAGCATCCATCCCGCATACCACATATAAAATAGCTCTCGCTAAAGCGTATGAAATCGGAGACATGACAAGAATATATCCTATATCTCGTGGGCTAAGAGTTATAACTGAATCTGGTGTTCGGAAGAGTTGAAAAAAAGCGGCGTATCTGGTTGATTTGTAATCGCCAAAAAACGAATCAACAGAAGAGATACACCGCCATGAACAAGAATACCCTTGTTGAGTTTGCCCGTCGAGATCAGACAAGAGATCCGTTATCTGATCTGTTGCGCCAAGGAGCGCGGGATCTGATCCATCAAGCGATTGAGGCAGAGCTAGCTGTCTTCATGGAGGCGTACCAGGATCGCCGATTGGATGATGGTAGAGCCTCCATCGTCCGTAATGGCTACTTGCCTGAGCGCGAGATCCAAACCGGCATTGGCCCGGTTACAGTGAAAGTGCCCAAGGTTCGCAGCAAGGATGGTGAAGCGGTGACCTTTCGGTCTGCACTGGTGCCGCCGTATGTTCGCAAGACCCGGAGTCTGGAGGCTGCCCTGCCTTGGTTGTACCTGAAAGGAATATCGACTGGTGAGATGGAGGAGGCGCTGTCAGCTCTGGTAGGGCCTGAAGCAAAGGGGCTATCTGCCAACACGGTGTCACGACTGAAGCGCCAGTGGGCCGATGAGTATGAGGCGTGGCGCAAGCGATCGCTGGATAAGGACCGCTGGGTCTACATCTGGGCTGATGGCATCTACAGTGGTCTGCGATCAGAGGAGAGTAAGCTATGCGCGCTGGTAGTGATGGGCGTCAATGAGCGTGGCGAGAAGCACTTCCTGGCCATTGAGGATGGTGCACGCGAGTCGACACTAAGCTGGAAAGCCGTGCTGGAAAGTCTCAAGGGACGCGGGATGAATGCACCCGAGTTGGCCGTAGGCGATGGCGCGATGGGGTTCTGGGCAGCGCTGGAGGACGTGTACCCATCGACACGTCAGCAGCGCTGCTGGGTGCACAAAACGGCCAATGTCTTGAATCGACTGCCGAAGTCAAGTCAGCCTAAAGCCAAGCAGGCGCTGCATGATATCTGGCAGGCTGAGACACGAGCCGATGCTGAAAAGGCGTTCGATACCTTCATCAGAACGTATCAGGCAAAGTACCCTAAGGTGGCTGAGTGTCTGCTAAAGGATCATGAAGAGCTGTTGAGCTTCTTCGACTTCCCGGCCCCGCACTGGCAAAGCATAAGGACGACGAACCCGATTGAGTCAACGTTCGGTACGATACGCCACCGGACCAAGCGCTCAAAAGGTTGCCTGTCGAGAGCGGGCATGCTGCATATGATGTTCAAGCTGGGCATGTGTGCTGAAGGAAAATGGAGAAAACTACGGGGCTTTGACTATCTTGCCAAAGTCATTACCGGAGTAAAGTTCAGGGATGGAGAAGAGGTGCCAACATCCGACCAGAGGAGCGCCGCTTGATCAGGCTGCTGAACACCAGATTTGACAATAACTCGTGGGCTAAGCATAGTACTTATAACTGGTACAAGCATGATTATCTTGAAAGAAGAGATATCAATGTTTGGAGTATTTGGAATTATAGCGATAGCGTCAGGTGTTTTTGCCCTATCTACCAAGGAAAAGGGAGGTGCACTAAACCTCACAACGAAAGCAATTGTTCTATGCCTATTTGCAGGATCCAGTGTCGCTCTTTACACCATACTCGATGGTGTCGGCGTGAGAATTGCTGACACCGGTATCACTCTACGTAGTATCGCAACGTTTGCAGCATGGCTTTTTGTTTTTGATGGTATCGGGATGATGCTATTCATGCTCTGGTACCGTGGACCTAAAGCATTTACGAGCTTGAGTAAAACTGGATTATCTGGTGTGTTTGCAGGGTGTACAGCCTTTACATGCTTCTGGATAGCTATATGGGCATTCGCACATGCACCTGTGGCTGTGGTCGCGGCACTGCGAGAGACAAGTGTGCTGTTCTCATTGGTACTAGGCAGAGTCTATTTATCAGAAGCTGTGAGTCTTCGCCGAGTGCTGCTTGCTACTCTTGTCTTGTTCGGCATCATCATGCTGCGGTTCGCATAATTATAGTCAGCATGAGCGATCATACCAACCCACCTATTGGTAACGCAGGCCACAGGTGTCATAAAACTAACATATTGATTTAACAAGCCTGTCACAAAGCCTCAATAGAGTATCTGTACACTCAACATGCACAAGAGGCTTAACATGCAGCTTATTTCACGGATCACCCACCATCTGAAATCCCCCCTGTTTGTCGGCCTGATGGCTGCTGGTGCCATTATCAGCGCTCAAGCGAGCGATCTGGCTCCGCGCTTCACTGATGCTGACGGCGATATGGTAGCCGACGCACCGACAGATTCATCCGAGTGGGTCGATCCAGCTACGCTGGTATTTGCTTATACCCCTGTTGAAGACCCCTCTGTGTATGCCAAAGTATGGGATGATTTCATCAAGCATATGGAAGGTGTAACCGGCAAAAAAGTCCAGTTCTTCCCCGTTCAGTCCAATGCTGCGCAGCTCGAAGCGATGCGTGCGGGGCGTTTGCATGTCGCTGGCTTTAACACTGGTTCCAACCCACTGGCGGTTAACTGTGCCGGTTTCGTACCGTTTACCATAATGGCGCGCGAGGATGACAGTTTCGGTTACGAGATGGAGATCATCACGCGTCCAGACTCAGGCATCAACGAAATTGCAGACATAAAAGGGCGCAGCCTGGCCTTTACCTCACCCACTTCCAACTCAGGCTTCAAAGCTCCATCTGCCCTGCTAGATGCTGAGTTCGGCATGGTCGCAGAGCAGGATTTCACCCCATCGTTTTCGGGTGGTCATGACAACTCGATCCTGGGTGTGATCAACAACGACTATGATGCCGCGGCCATTGCCAATTCGGTATTGAAGCGCATGATTTCGCGTGATGTGGTCAAACCTGACAGCTACAAGACCATCTACACCTCAGAAACCTTCCCAACCACTGGCTACGGCTATGTTTACAACCTGAAGCCTGAACTGGCTGAAAAGGTCGAGGAAGCTTTTTTCACTTATGATTGGGAAGGTAGCGCCCTGCTGGAAGAGTTCAAAAACTCCGGTGAGGCCAAGTTCATTCCAATCACTTATAAGGAACACTGGTCGGTAGTGCGCACCATCGATCAGGCGATGGATGTGACCTACAGCTGCAGCTGATCTGCTGATCGCACCGGATATCGACGCCTCCCCTGTGGAGGCGTCGCCATTCATACCGGCAGCATCAAAGCACCACTAAAGCGCCGTTAAAGCACCGTTAATGCTCTACAGCACTTCGATCAAGCTGACCGTAAAGAAGAGACACACATCATGCTGACACTAACCCAACTCACCAAACGCTACGCAACCGGCGACCGCGCACTGACACAGGTTTCACTGCATATTCCTGAAGGCCAGGTGGTCGCACTGATCGGTCCATCCGGAGCTGGCAAAAGCACCTTGATACGATGCGTCAACCGTCTGGTGGAACCCAGCGAAGGCAGCGTGACGCTGTCGGGTACAGAACTGACCTCTCTCAATGGCCGTCAACTTCGTCATGCAAGACGCCGTATGGGTATGATTTTCCAGGAGTACGCCCTGATTGATCGTTTGACGGTCATGGAAAACGTATTGTCCGGTTATCTGGGTTATACCGGTTTCTGGCGCAGCTTCCTGCGGCGCTACCCGCAGCCAGTGGTAAGTGAAGCCTTTCGGCTGTTACAGCGCGTCGGTCTGGAGGCTTTTATCGACAAGCGTGCAGATGAGCTCTCCGGTGGTCAGCGTCAGCGCGTCGGTATCGCTCGTGCCCTGTTACAGAGCCCGGAGATTCTACTGGTCGATGAGCCCACCGCCAGCTTGGATCCCAAAACATCGCGTCAGATCATGCGCCTGATCAAAGAGCTTTGCGCAGAACGCGGCTTGGCGGCGATCATCAACATTCATGACGTGGCACTGGCACAATTGTTTGCGGATCGCATTATAGGCCTGCGTGCTGGTGAGGTTGTTTTTGACGGCCAGCCTGAGCAGTTGGATGCTGAAATTCTGACACGCATTTATGGTGAAGAGGACTGGAATACCGCCGCAGATTCAGAACCTGAATCTGACTCTCAATCTGACTCTGGCTCTGAAACCATGCAAACGGATGAAATGAGTAAGCAAAACCGCTTGCAGCCTGCTCAGGTAGTAGTCAGATCGGCCGGAGCGGTATGACGATGATGCAAAACGAACGTTTGAGGGCAGCAGAAAAGGGACACTGGAGGCCACTGCCGCTGATCCGCGATGCACGCTATCGTTGGCTATTGATACTGGGTGCGGTGGTTTATCTGCTGCTTGCCATGATGAGTGTCGATATCAACTGGGCACGCGTAGCTGAAGGAATGAGCCGGGGGCTGAATTTTATCTCTGCCTTCGCCAGCCCAGACTTCACCAGTCGTGGCGGTGATATTCTGGATGGGTTGATCGAGTCACTCACCATGACGCTGACATCAACCGTTATCGGTATTCTGCTTGCCATTCCGGTGGGTATCGGTGCGGCACGGAATATCGCACCGCTACCTATCTACCTGTTCTGCCGCTCCATCATTGCGATCTCGCGTACTTTTCAGGAGGTGATCATCGCGATCCTGTTTGTCGTAATGTTCGGCTTCGGGCCGCTGGCAGGCATGATCACTCTCGCCTTTGCCACGATCGGCTTCATGGCCAAGCTGCTGGCAGAAGATATCGAGGATATTGATGCACGACAGGTCGAAGCGATCCGTGCCACCGGCGCGCGCTGGCTTCAATTGATGAACCATGCCGTTCAACCTCAGGTAATGCCAAGACTGATCGGCCTGTCGCTGTATCGACTGGACATCAATTTCCGTGAATCAGCCGTGATCGGGATCGTCGGTGCCGGAGGTATCGGTGCCACACTCAACACGTCATTGAGCCGCTATGAGTACGAAACCGCCGCCGCAATCCTGCTGATCATCATCGGCATCGTGATGGCCACGGAATACCTCTCAAGTCATGTTCGCAAGTGGGTACAATAATGCCAGTTCGATATCCTGATCATTCAACCAATCTGGCAGATGCCCGCTGGAAGCTTCACACCACACGCAAGCAGATTCTGATCTGGCTGGCGTGGCTGCTGGGTATCAGCCTGTTTCTGCTGTGCTGGAAGCAGATTTCCGATAACACCATGTGGGTTTTTGTCGAGGATGCACCACGACAGGGAGCCGATCTGATCAGCCGCATGTTGCCGCCGGAATGGAGCTATGCGCACCTGCTATGGAAACCCCTCTGGGATACCATCACCATCGCCACATTGGGCACACTGCTGGGTATTGCCATGGCATTCCCCTGCGCATTTCTGGCAGCACGCAATACGACACCCCATGGATTAATCCGCTCAGCGGCATTAATGGTGATTGTATCATCACGCTCGATCAACTCCCTGATCTGGGCGATGCTGCTGGTGACCATTCTCGGCCCTGGCATTCTCGCCGGGATTATCGCCATAGCTCTGCGTTCGATCGGTTTTGTCGGCAAGCTGCTATACGAAGCGATAGAAGAGATCCACCCCACACCAGTTGAGGCAGTCACGGCCACTGGCGCCAGCCGTTTGCAGGTGATGAGCTATGGCGTACTGCCACAGGTGATGCCTGCCTTTGCTGGCATCAGCATCTATCGCTGGGATATCAATATCCGCGAATCAACGGTACTTGGGTTGGTCGGAGCCGGTGGGATTGGCTTGCAGTTGAATGCTGCCATTAATACTCTGGCCTGGGATAAGGTCAGCATCATCTTTATCTTGATCTTCGCCACCGTGTTGGTGTCTGAGTATATCTCGGCCAAGGTGCGTAAGGCGTTTATCTGAAGACCAAGGGATCAGAAAATCAGCTCTCAGGGCGCCAGGTGCCTCCCTGATCAAACCAATAGGCGATCTGTTCGGCCCCGTCGTTGTCGAAAGCAATGCGAAGGTGGCGCCACGACTTGCCCTCCAGGTTGGGCAGTTCTTTCTGCAGCCGAGTAAACGCATTCATGGCCCCGATAGGTTGGGGCGGGTTGAGTTGACGCACTGATCCATCAGCCATCTGTGCCTGGAAATCGGCAGAAACGTTGTTCAACGCGCGGCCCGACGCATCGGTCTCCACCCACACCTGACCGTCGATAACCACCTTGCTCCAGCCGGCGGGTGCCGCATTCAAGGCAGTGGTCAGGATTTCTTCGAACAAATCGGGAATTCCTAACTGCTTGGGTTGGGGTGCGGGTGTAGATGCTGGTGCCTTTTCCTTGATTTCAGGAAGGACGCCACGCATTTTTCGTGTTCTGCCCTTGTGTTGGATATATTCAGCCAACTCGACTTCGGCCTCTTTGATCTCTTCTGGAGTCAAATATTTTTTTACCTCCTCCAACTGCAGTCGATCCATTTCAGAATCGAAGCTCCACGCCATTTTGACCCGTCGATCAGGAAATATTGTCATTTCAAGCCGGTTGGCAAGAAAGC
The DNA here is from genome assembly GCF_046271865.1 of Nitrincola salilacus. Taxonomy (NCBI): domain Bacteria; kingdom Pseudomonadati; phylum Pseudomonadota; class Gammaproteobacteria; order Oceanospirillales; family Oceanospirillaceae; genus Nitrincola; species Nitrincola salilacus. Next base: position 2,271,754 of record NZ_CP176580.1, on the reverse strand, counting down.
CATCTTCAAGAAGCTTGCGAGAATTGATCAGACTGGGATCAACCTCCAAGAACTCGGCGAACAAGCGAAGGCATTCAGAACCTATCGAGAAATCACGCAACTCGCTGTCTGGAATGTGCTTCATGTTGCGGTCATAAAGGCGCATAGGACCACGTCCTGAACCAGGCGAAGAGAAGATCCAGTAAGCAGGAATAGTGACTTTCCCCACGAACTCGGGTCGGTACGCAAGTACAAAATTAATCAACTTTTGCAGTGCTACTGATTCATCGCTCATGATAGATGCACCCAGCTTCATAGACTAATTAGACGAACAGTCAAAAAATTCGTCTGGTGTTAGAGATTCAAAACGGATCCAAACATCATCAACACTCGATTCAGGCCATATCCATTTATTCCAATTGTTGATCAGCCAGCCCACATCAAGTGCAACGGTCGTTCCTGGAGAGGGATGCGGCAACAACTGCATGGGGCAAATTCCTGATTTGGATCCAGTCAAACGCACCAACGAGTAGGGAAAATCAGAATTTCCGAATGTTTCACAGAGCATGAGAATTACATGCTCCGCCTTCCATGACTCATCAAAAATTTCAATGTACTACCCCTTCCGACCACAGACAAGGGGTCAAGATCGACAAGTCTAAACCATTTCTGTTGATTCATCTTACCCTCAAGCCATGATCATTACGTTGAGAATCCGGAACCCTGCAATCAGTTTGAAGCAGTGCAATGACGATACGTCAAATCATCCACCAGCAGTAGCACTCAACTTCAAGGATTGACTAGCTGACAGCCATCAAAGAACTGTTTTTTAGGGTCTGCGTAGAGTTTTCCTTCTTTGCATATGAGCAAATCCACATTGCTAGGGTCACGAATAGACTGAACATAACCAATCACTTGGTCCATCACTCCCAAACTCGCAACCCAGTCAAAGAACAGAATGAATTGATGGTACCCATCAACGCCCTTTATCCCGATAATAGATGTCTGGATGAAAAAACCAAACCCATCTATACGAGACAGCGACACTCTATACTGACTCACCCCAAATGGTGAGTATAAAGCCTGGTATCGCGGCACGCTCTCATTGTATCTAAAGAAAAGATGCTCAGGAAATCCGCCCCTGGGCATTGCACCATCGGAAAGTACGTAATTAATAATATCAATAGATTCTTGATCCAATGAATCAGGCAATTGCATGCACACAGTAGCCAAAAATGAGTCCGCCATAAACCCTCACAAACCTGGAGAAAATGCTGCGGTAATTTGCTCTCCAACCGCAGGATCCGCATAAAAAAGCATTCAAGTTATCTACCCCTGCATATTTGGCACAATCCCTTGACAGGAGTTACATTAGCACCGGTTTCGGCCCCCACGCAAAAGCCGTGAATCAACGGTGCTAGCCCGAATATTGCAGCATAAACAAGAAGGGCGACCCGGTTTTTTGCTATAATTCAGGTACTTAAGCTAAATATAACAACCGGATCGCCCATGACACATTGTACTGTTACCCGAGATTTATTTCCACGCTGCAAAGGCCGTAAAATCGAAACCAATTTTGACGGTGGTGACATCACATCCGATGCTGGAGCAATTCTACTCCGACAGCTCGACCGGGAGCTGAACCTGACCCGTTCGATTGCCCGTAAACTCACTGATCCGCGTAACCCATCTCTTTGCCAACATCAGGCGCAGACCATGATTCGCCAGCGCGTTTACGGACTGGCGCTGGGGTATGAAGACCTCAATGACCACACCGCACTGCGGCATGATCTGGCACTTCAGACCGCTGTCGATAGCGATGCCACATTGGCCAGTCAGTCAACTCTGTGCCGGTTCGAGCTCAACGCCAATCGGAGTTGGGCTGTGGCCATACATGAAGAACTGGTTGAGCAATTCATTCGCTCGTACCGGAAGCCACCCAAACGGCTGATTCTCGACTTCGACGCCACTGACGATACGGTGCATGGAGAGCAGGTAGGCCGCCACTTCAGTGGCTACTACAACAGTTACTGCTTCTTACCACTATTCGTGTTCTGCGGGCAGAAACTGTTGGTGAGCTATCTGCGCCCCGCGTCTGTTGACGCAGCCAAGCATGCCTGGGCCATTCTGGCCCTACTGGTCAGGCGGCTTCGCGCCGAGTGGCCGCAGGCGCAGATCATCTTTCGAGGCGACAGCGGTTTCTGTCGGCCACGACTACTGAGCTGGTGTGAACGCCATGGTGTCGATTATGTCGTTGGTATCGGCAAGAATTCCAGATTGGATCAACTGGCATTGGATACCCGTTACCGCGCGGCTATCGCGTGCGAGGCCACACAGGAAAAACAGCGCTGCTTTGCGACGCTCTGGTACTCGGCACGCAGTTGGAAGAAGCGCGTACGAAAAGTGATCGTCAAAGCCGAGTTCACTGCACTGGGCGACAACAACCGTTATATTGTCACCAGTCTGTCAGGCTCTGCCAAATGGCTCTATGACCGGCGTTACTGCCTGCGGGGTGATATGGAGAACCGGATCAAGGAACAGCAATGGCTGTTCTCTGACAGAACCAGTTGCCATGACTGGTGGCCTAATCAGTACCGTTTACTGCTATCCGGCCTGGCCTACGTGCTACTGGAAAGGTTGCGCAGTGGTTATCTGCGTGGCACTCGCTATGCCAGAGCTCAGGTGACTACGCTGCGTACCCGACTACTGAAAATCGGTGCCGTCATCACCCGCAACACCCGCCGGATCCGTATCATGATGAATAGCACTTATCCGGATCAGGAACTGTTCCAGAAAATCACCGCCAAAATGGCATCAGGATAACGTCAGTTGTGCTGCTCCCGGCACGGAATAAACAATGGGGTAAGGGGAAGTTGTGCTCTGATCATGCTGATTGATCAATAAACAAACAGTGCGCCGGGGGGGCGCTCAGCAAATCGGACAGAATTGGGCTGCCTGGCCCTCCACTTAAGAGCCGGATGAAATATCCGGGCTAGGGCTGGTCGGAGCCGGTGGGATTGGCTTGCAGTTGAATGCCGCCATTAATACTCTGGCCTGGGATAAGGTCAGCATCATCTTTATCCTGATCTTCGCCACCGTGCTGGTGTCTGAGTATATCTCGGCCAAAGTGCGTAAGGCGTTTATCTGATACATCTGCAAGTTAAGGGCTGATGATCTGTTGGGGTTATCAGTCCTGTTCTTAAACTTAAGATCTACCATCCAAAAACGACGAAAATCGCTGTAACCGCATATGGCTAATAGCTATTTCATGCAGCTGTGCTGGTTGGAATGTGCAGCGATATTTCATCCCAGTTAACGACTGGCATTTTTTTACCGTGAGACTCTTCAAACTCCACAATATGAAACTCAGCCATGCGCTTTAATGTCCTGGAGACATTGCTTTGCTCACGCTTCATTAGCTTAGCCAAGTCAGATATTGTAGCAGGGTGTTGGGTTCGGATAGCGCCAATCATCGCGAGATTTTCTGCATTCAGCAGCCGTCCAACAGACTCAACTGAATTTACCCAAATTTTCGGATCAGTATCTTTCGGCTTAATTCGACCAGCAGCAATATCTATAGTGCGCTGGCGAGTGAAAGACTTCGACGCCACCCCGATTATCAGCCTCTTCATCACTTTTTCCTCTTTCTATCCAGCTCAATCGCTTCATCAACTTCGATGATCTCACCGTCAAGGCCCAATAAATTTTCAATTCCGTGGTCTAGTATTGTGTTTTGTTTCAAGTATATCATCTTATGATATGCCAACAAGCATTAAAGGAGGTTATTGCTTACTCTGTCTTGAGTAACAATTCGCAGAGCAACCATTGTGGTTGGGGTTTTATCGGGTGAGAGGACGCGTCCCAGACTGATGAATACCACCCGTCCTGGAAAAGGACAGAGGCTCTCACCTTGAGAGATCAAGCATCCATAGCTCCTCTGTTGATATGAACTTATCGTCTGACTACTCTGGTGTATATAGGAAAAAATCCTAAAAAATCAGCTCCCAGTCCTGATAGAGCTCATCCCTGCCGAAGCTGCTGACTGTTTCCTCACTCAGCAGTTTAAAGCCCTGAGCTTCATAGATGTGCCGCGCAGCATGCAGCCCGGCATTGGTCCAGAGCACCATTTTGCGATAGCCAAGCTGTCGTGCGGTGTTGACACACTCCTCGACCAGTCTGCGTCCCAGGCCCAGCCCCCGCATCTCTGGCTCGATATAAAGCATGCGCAGGCGTGCCACCGACTCACTCTCCTGCACCAGGAAGATTGATCCGACATTGCGCCCATCACATTCGGCGATCCAGCAGCGCTCATGCTCAGGTTTATAGTTCTGTATAAAGTCCGCCACCAGCTTTGCCACCAACGCATCAAAACCCTCATTCCAGCCAAATTCACGGGCATAGTAGACGCCATGGCGCCAGACCACCCAGCCCATATCACCCGGCCTATGCTGGCGCAGAATCACTGGTGAATGAACCTTATGATCACGGCTCAGTAACTGCTCAACAGACTGCATCGATTCAATCAGTTTTTGCTGATCCGTATCCGGCAGTGTCTGCAACAGGCCAGTGATCTCTTGGCTGGAGCGTTGATTCAATTCCTCGAAAACCTGCTGCCCGGCCTCTGTCAGACTCAGGTGGCTCTGGCGAGCATCCTGTTCCGAACGGCGCTTTTGTATCAGCCCCTCTTTATCAAAACGCTGCAGTATCCGGCTAAGATAGCCAGCATCCAGGCTCAACGCCTGACACAACTCCGCAGCTGTCGGTTCGGCACTATGGGCCAGTTCATAGAGTACCCGCACCTCCGTCAGAGAAAATGGGCTATCCAGCATGCCCTCATGCAAGACACCGATCACTTGGGTGTAGAGTCGGTTGAAGCGCCTGACTGCGTTAACCCGCGTTTGTATTTCTGAACCGCTCGTTTCAGAGGAATCCAAGCCAGTGCTATCTGTTTCACGGTTCAAAGACGTTTTGCTATTCATGCTGTCCTCCGAGAAAAATGCCGCATACAAGAAGTGTTATTATTTGACAAAGTCTAGCATATTAATTGACATAGTCAACTAGTTAACAACACATATTCAGCTAAGACTCAGTTATGATAGTGCTCAATAGGAAATCGTTATTGCACAGTAAAAAGGCAACAAAGATATGAATGTAAAACGCCGCTTGATCATGATGGGTGTGCTGGCCTTGCCGCTGGCAGGTTGCGCCGCTTTGCAGGGACAGCTTGAGAAGCCTCAGGTGAACGTCACCTCCTTCAACATGGCACCTGGTACCACCGGGATGGCACCGAAGTTCAATATCGGCATCCAGATCGTCAATCCTAACAGTATGGGCCTGAGCCTTCGCGGCATGAGCTATTCAGTGGAGGTTGAAGGCTATCGCATCATGAGTGGTGCAACGCCGGATCTGCCGAAAGTGCCAGGTTACGGTACGGCTGATTTTGTTATCGAAGCCAGCCCGGATCTGTTTGGCAGTGCAAGACTGCTCAGTGATCTCTTTTCAGCCCAGCGAGACTCTTTCAGCTACACCTTCAAGGCGCGCCTGGATGCCGGGAGCATTATGCCTTTTATCAATGTCGAAGAGACAGGCCGGTTCGATTTTGCCGCCGGTGGCAGCCGTTAAAATTGTTTAAGATGAGACTGGCTGATAATAGCGCAGTGCCGCCTGACGTCGGTAATCTGAAGGCGTCATCTCCTTGAGGCAGTAAAAGCGGCGGTTGAAGTTGGCAATGTTGTTGAAGCCTACCTGGAAACAGATATCCGTGATGGAGTCATTGGTTTCAACCAGTTGTTCGCAGGCGCGGTTGATACGCAGATTATTGACGAATTCGATAAAGCCAATGCCGGTGCTGCGCTTGAAGAACTTGGAAAAATAAGCGGGCTTCATACCCAACTCCTCCGCCACATCCTCAAGGTTCAAGCCGATCTGGTAATGACGCATGATATAGTTGACGGCGATATTGACCCTGTCTATCGCATGCTCATCCAGCAATGGGTCGAAAGAGGTTGATGACAAAAACCGGTATTTACTCGTGTGCGACAGCTTCTCCATGATCGTAAAAAAAATTACCAGACGACTGAACCCACTTGTTTCAGCCGCTTGCCTGAAAAGAGGCTCCACTTCTAACGCCAGACTCTGATCAAAGAGTATGCCGACACTGGCCTGTTTCAGCAGACGATCCAACTGAGAAATTTCAGGTATCACAGTGCGGCACTGCTGGATGAAATCACCCGAGAACTGCATGATGCGATCCCGTATCGGCGGTACTTCCACTTCGGGATCGATAGCACTGATCCAGTTATGCGGCAGGTGTGGTCCTGTCAGCACTAACTGCATGGGGCTGAAATTGCCAATATAGTCTCCGATAAACACCTTGCCGGATGTCGACACAATCAGGTGCAATTCGTACTCTTTATGACAGTGCCAACGAATCAGGGGCGAGTCTGCGCCATGCTGGAGATAACGGACAGATCCACTGTAGAGCGTGTCTGACAGCTCCAGTTCTAGTTTGAAGGAAGTATCCGGTTGGAGGTCACTACGTCCACCCATGATGTTCATCTCTCTTTTTGACCTGCACGCTGCACCACTGACATGGCAGCCTATGCATTCGTTACTTTAATTAAAGCATAAGACTCGGGTAGTGCTGCTGCAAAAGCGCCAGATAATGCTGAAATGCCGCTTCATACTCACCGACAGCTTCCGGATTCGGATATGCCTGAGCAGATGGATCAAACCGGATCATCTGATCGCACAGGCTCGACAGTGAAATCGCCCCACCCGCTTGGTGATGATCACACCAGATCGCCTGAATCGCGCCACCGAGCGCTGCCGCTTCGGACTCAACCGGACTGATCACCGGTGTATTCATCAGATCTGCCAGCAGTTGTCGCCACACAGGGCTTTTTGCCCCACCACCTGTCACACGCAAGGTTGTCGGCCGGATCCCCTCCTCCCTCAGACAATCCAACCCATAACGCAAGCTGTAAGAGGTGCCCTCCATCACCGCACGGCAAAGGTTTTCCTGAGTCATATTGTGCATGTTCAGTCCCAGTATACTCCCGCTGGCCGTCGGCAGTGCCGGTACCCGCTCACCGTTCAAAAAAGGCAGCATTGTAATACCATCCGAGCCAGGAGACGCCAGTGCGGCCAGGCTATTGAAGCGTTGCAGATCCAGATCCAGCAACGTTCGCACCTGGTTCGTCACGCCAGTCAGATTCATGGTGCAGATCAGCGGAAGCCAGTTGTTCGCAGAGGAGCAGAAAGCCGCAAGCGCCGGTCTGACAGTTGCTGGTGGTGTTGCAGAGCTGGCGTAAAGTGTTCCTGATGTCCCGAGACTCATCGTGACGACACCTTCGCTGACGTTACCCGTTCCGATGGCGCCCATCATGTTATCACCTCCGCCTGATGACACAATGACGCGGTCACTCAACCCCAATAAGCGGGCACGCTCTGCACTGACATAACCAACAGGCATCTCGGCAGGCAGAAGTGCCGGTAGTGCCTGCTGCATATGAGGTGATGAACTGACCAACGCCAGCACATCTGTTTGCCAGCAGCGCGTTCTAATATCAAAGTACCCCGTACCCGAGGCATCACCATATTCAGACGCCAGCTCACCTGTCAGCCAGTAGTTGATATAGTCATGAGGCAACAAAATGTGCGCAATGCGTGCAAACGATTCCGGTTCATGACGCTTCAGCCATGCCAGTTTCGACAGGGTATAACCGGTAGCCAACACAAGGCCAAGTTGTTCAATGGAGCCTTTATCCCCACCCAACTGCTCCAACAACCGCTCATTCTCTGCGGCGGTTTCGGTATCGCACCATAGCTTGGCTGGGCGTATTACCTCCCCATGCTTATCCAGTACCACCAACCCATGCTGCTGGCCGGATACCCCTATGCCGCAGATCTGACGGGTGTCGATAGCCGCTTTATCCACGGCCATGCGATAAGCTGATACAAATGCCTCAACCCACCACTCAGGTGACTGTTCACGCCGCCCGTTGGCGTTGCTGTTCATGGCATGCGCAGCATAACCTTCACCCAGAATACGAGCACTTCGCCGCTCCAGTATGACAACCTTGGTGCCCTGAGTACCACAATCCACACCGAGATACATGGCACTCATGCTGAGGACTCTGACAGCAAACAAGTGGTGATCAACTGCTCAAGCTGCACCTGGTCTGCCTCAAACCCACTGATCCCCGAAGCCAGCATCTCGGATGCCATGACATCATCCTGCATCTGTTGCCGAAACTGCGCTTCTGTCAAAGGATCAATAGTCTGTTCAACATTCATAACATTCCCAGCGCTGGCTGAAAGTGCTGGATGCAGCCCCCCTTCTAACGACTGTAGCTGAGACAGCAGCGCTGGATTGATAGTCAGACGATCACATCCGGCCAGTGCTACGATCTCACCGGTGTTACGAAAGCTCGCACCCATCACCAGCGTGGGATATCCCAGCTCACGGTAGTAGTGGAAAATTTGTTTCACAGACTGCACACCCGGTTCATCTTCCGGCAGATAGTCTGTTTCGGGATATTCGCGCCGATACCAGTCCAGAATGCGCCCAACGAAGGGCGATATCAGAAAAACACCTGCTTCGGCACAGGCGCGTGCCTGAGCAAAGCCGAATATCAGCGTAAGATTGCACTGAATACCCTCGCTTTCGAGAATCTGTGCAGCCTTGATGCCCTCCCAGGTCGCAGCCAGTTTTATCAGAATACGTGACCGACTGATCCCGGCTTGTTCATAAAGAGATACCAGATGACGAGCCTTGGCGATGCTGGCAGCTGTATCATACGAGAGACGCGCATCTACCTCAGTGGAAACCCGGCCCGGTATGCATTCAAGAATTTCGATACCCATCGCAACGATCAACTGATCACTGATACTGGCAATCGCTTCCTCAGTCGGTAGCTTTTTCTGGCGCACAGAATCAACAATCGACATCAAAATATGATCATAACTACCTGATTTAACAGAATTTAAAATGATTGAGGGATTGGTAGTAGCATCTTCAGGCGCAAACTGTCTGATCGCGTCAATGTCGCCGGTATCAGCAACCACTACACTGTATTGTTTCAGTTGTTCGAGCAGATTCATGATCTATTTCCGAGATATTGATGATGACAACAGTTTCAGGGTTTGATGAACGCCCAGTGTCTGCAGCCTCAGCAACTGTTCGCTGAAAGCACTGACAAACGCATCCGACTCCCCAAGATCCTGTCCAAACACATCCTCAATCGCAAGCATCCCGGGCACGATCAAAGCAGGCTCCGCGACGGTTTGCCTTAACAGTGACAGCTGCGGATCGAGGATCGGATACTCACGCCCCGCTTCATCCACGCCCTGCAGATAGTGTGTCCAGGCAGCGATGATCAGTGCCGTGCGATCAAGCGGCATTCCCCTCTTGATCTGGCCTCGTAAGGTGGGCAGCACGAACTTCGGAAACTTGGCCGCTGCGTCCGAGCAGATACGCGTCAACTGATCGCAGATGGCCCGATTGGAAAAGCGCTGAATCAACGTATCCTTATATTCACTCAAATCGATGCCCGGCACATCTGACAACAGCGGCGTCACATCCTTATCCATATAGTCACGCACATAGTTACTCAGTAGCTCATCCGCCATCACTTCATGGGCGTACTCATAACCCAGCAGAGTACCCAGAAAAGTCATGGCCAGATGCCCACCATTGAGCAGCCCGATCTTCATCTCCTCATAAGGGGTGACATCATCAGTAAACTGAACGCCGACCCTCTCCCACTCCGGCCTACCATTACAGAATTTGTCTTCCAGTACCCACTGCAGAAATGGCTCGGCCACCACCGGCCAGGCGTCAATAATGCCGGTTCTGGCCTCCAGTTGCTGCCGGTGCTGATCACTGGTCATCGGAGTGATCCTATCCACCATGCCGTTAGGGAAGCTGACCTCTGCGTTTATCCAGTCATGCAACGCCTTGTCGCGCAGCGCGGCATAGCTTAAAACGGCCTTGCGTGCGACATCCCCATTATGCGGCAGGTTATCGCAGGACATGACAGTAAAGGGTTTGATACCAGCCGCTCGACGCCTGAACAAGCCCTCAGCGATCAGTCCCACCATCGTCATGGGAGATGTCGGGTTTTCAAGATCCCGAACAATAGCGGGATCAGAAGTTTTGAACTCGCCACTGCTGTCATCAGTGAAATAACCGCCCTCCGTCACCGTCAGCGACACTATCCGGGTATCGGGTGATGACAGACGATCGAGCAACGCCTGATGATCCTCATCCACCAGCAGGAAGTCTGCGATAGCGCCAACAATCTGTATCGCTGTATTATCTGACTCATCCAGCTCACACAGGGTATAGAGGTAATCCTGAGCGGCCAGCGCGTCTTTCATTGCCTTATCTGCCGAACGCACCCCTGCCCCACAGATGCGCCACTGCGTGGCATGCCCAAGATTCAATAACTGCTCGGTATAGATCGCCTGATGGGCCCGGTGAAAACCGCCTACACCAATGTGCACCATACCGATTGAGGTCTCGTTGCGCGGATATTCGGGCCGAATGACCCCCTCTGGCAAATCAGCCAGCGTTGCTGAAGAAAGTTTCATGAATAATCCTGTTGGTCAGTTGCGTAGAGAGCCGTCGATCAGATTGCGACACTGTGGTTTGTAGTGGTTGATGTCTGCTGGATGCGCTTTCGGGCCAGACCATCCTCATCAAACAGATGACACTGAGACAGATCTATCTTCAAACCGACATGGCTCCCGTATTGCCCCTGGAAATCTCCACCGGCTCTGACAGTCAGGAGTTCGCCAGCTGCCATTTCGACATAACAAAAAGTATCGGCACCCAGATGTTCAGACACGGTTAATGACGCCAACAGGCCCGACTCCTCCGGTGAGGTGATGCTCAGATGCTCTGGTCGCACACCCAACGTGACGTGGCCACCGGCTACAAGGCCCTCGCCATTGATCGGAAGTGTCAATTGATGCCCACAGCCCAGTGTCAGAGTCACCTCACTGGTATTTGCTGTAACGACCCGCCCCTCCATAAAACCCATTTTGGGTGTGCCGATAAAGCCAGCGACAAAGCGATTGACCGGGTGGTGATACAGCTCCAACGGACTCCCTACCTGCTCAACACGCCCGGCATTGAGTACCACTACCTTGCTGGCCAGGGTCATCGCCTCCACCTGATCATGCGTTACATAGATCATGGTCGCACTCAACTCCTGATGCAGGCGGGCCAACTCCAGCCTCATCTGCACACGAAGAGCTGCATCAAGATTGGACAAAGGTTCATCAAACAGGAAAATCTTTGGTTGCCTGACGATCGCTCGCCCTATCGCAACACGCTGACGCTGTCCACCCGAGAGCGCCTTGGGCTTGCGTTCAAGCAGTGGCTCCAGCTCCAGAATTCTGGCAGCATCGGATACCTTGGCATCTATCTCACGTTTATCTATTCCCGCCAGATCCAGTGCAAACGACATGTTTTTGCGCACCGTCATATGTGGATAGAGCGCATAGGTCTGAAACACCATGGCAAGATCACGTTTGGCCGGTGCCATATCGGTGATCTCATTGTTATCCAGAAAAATCTGACCGCTGGTCACCTCTTCCAGACCTGCAATCAGGCGCAGCAAGGTTGACTTACCACAACCGGATGGCCCGACAAACACGACAAACTCATGGTCCTTGATCTCCAGATCAACCCCTTTGATGATCTCGATCCCTTCGAACACCTTTTTCAGATTTTTAATATTCAGATCAGACATGACAAAACCTCGTTATTTCACTGCGCCAAAGGAGAGACCACGTACCAACTGCTTCTGGCTGAACCAGCCGAAGATCAGAATCGGTGCGCATGCCAGCGTGGAGACAGCCGACAATTTGGCCCAGAATAGCCCCTCGGGGCTTGAGTAAGATGCAACCAGTGCGGTCAAGGGAGCAGCAGATGATGCGGTCAGATTGAGCGACCAGAACGCCTCGTTCCAGCACAGAATCAATGACAGCAATACCGTAGATGCCATACCACCCTTGGAGATAGGGATAAGAACACGCAGGATTTCCTGCAAGGGAGTAGCCCCATCCAGCCGTGCAGCTTCCAGAATATCTTTCGGGATCTCCTTGAAGTAGGTGTACAGCATCCACACCATGATCGGCAGGTTAATCAGGGTATAGATGATGATCAGTCCGGTACGCGTATCCAGCAAACCGGTATCCTTGAAGATCAGATAGATCGGGACCAGCACGCCAACAGGTGGCAGCATCTTGGTCGAGAGCATCCACAGCAGTGTACCTTTGGTGCGTTTGGTCTCGAAGAACGCCATGGAATAGGCAGCCGGTACCGCCAGCAGCATGCCCGCCAGGGTGGCACCGAATGAGATGATCACTGAGTTTTTCGCGTAGTGGAAATAGTCACTGCGGCTGTCGACCAGCAGGTAGTTTTCCAGCGTCGGCGTAAAGAAAAGTTGTGGTGGTGACGAAAACGCCGCCAGCTCTGTTTTAAAACTGGTCAGGAACATCCACAGAATCGGGAAGAACACCACCAGCGCCACTATCCACGCCAGCGTGCCGAGCAGTACCGTGCGCAACTGACGGGTCTGTTTTAATGTAAGCATCATGATATCCCGCCCTCAGTATTTTTCAGTCAGGTTCTTGCCGATAATGCGGATCAACATGAAAGCCGCAATATTGGCGATGATGACTGCAATCAAGCCCCCGGCTGATGCCACACCGACATCGAACTCCAGTAGTGCCTGGGTATAGATCAAAAAGGCAAGGTTGGTGGTTTCATATCCTGGACCACCACCGGTGGTGGTGAATATCTCGGCAAAGATCGCCAGCAGGAAGATGGTCTGAATCATCACCACCACCGCGATCGGTCGCATCAGATGCGGTAAAGTGATATGCCTGAAGATCGCAATCGGACCTGCACCATCCAGACGTGCGGCATCCTTCTGTTCCTGATCCAGCGACTGCATCGCGGTCATCAGCATCAGTACCGCAAAAGGCACCCACTGCCATGACACGATCATGATGATCGCCCCCATGGGATACTGAGTGAACCAGTCAATCGGCTGCGCCCCGAAAAATCGCCAGATCGCAGCAAAAACTCCCGACACAGGATTTAGCAGCAGGTTTTTCCAGACCAGAGCAGACACGGTCGGCATGATAAAGAAAGGCGAGATCAGCATCACACGTACGATCCCCCTGCCCCAGAAAACATTATCAACCAGAACAGCGATCAGCACCCCCAGCACAACGCTGATCAGCAGTACCGAACCCACCAGCCAGAGCGTATTGGACATTCCCGCCGTGAAGCCAGGATCTGTCAGAAAGTAGTAGTAGTTCTCCAGCCCTACAAACCCCTCATCGGTCGGATACAGCAGGTTGTATCGCATCAGTGAGAAGTAGATCGTCATGGAGAGCGGTATGATCATCCATGCCAACAGCATAAGAACAGATGGAGAGACCATCACCAGACTGATTTTGCTTTTGCGCCGGTTCTGAACCGTAACAGACAGTTCATCACTGACTGCAGCGCTATCAGCAGCGGCAGGAAGACTGGAAGTACTCATAATCAAGACTCTTGTCATTTCTTATTGTGACCACCGGGAGCCAGCTCCCGGTGGGACGGACGGCTTACTTGTAGTAACCGGCCCGCGACATGGAACGATGGGTTGAGCTCTGAGCACTCTTGAGCGCGTCATCGACGCTCATTTGCCCAGCCAATGCACCTGAGAATACACGTCCGACCTGAGTACCAATCGCCTGGAACTCAGGGATCGCAGCAAACTGCACGCCGGTATACGGCTTGGGTTTCAGTGTGGAGTTGATTGCATCCGCCTTGCCCATCGATTCGAGGGTTTTCTCCGCAAACGAGGCAGCATTCATATAATCTTCATTGAAGTAGGTGGACGCACGCGTACCCGGCGGCATACTGGCAATGCCATAACGCTCGGCAACCAGTTCACTGTACTCTTTAGATGTAGCCCAGGTGATGAAGGTTTTGGCCTCATCTTTGGATTTTGAACTGGCCGGAACAGCGAGATTCCAGGCCCAGAGCCAGCCTGCGCCACGATCTGTCACCTGCATCGGTGCCAATGCAAACTTGACGGAATCCGCCACATCACTTTGCGAGGAATCCGTCACAAAGGAGCCGGCCACCGTTGCATCCACCCACATCGCACACTTGCCGGAGTTGAACAGCGCCAGATTCTCATTGAACCCGTTAGACGAAGCCCCTGGAGGTCCATAGTTACCCAGCAGATCGACATAAAAGCTGACGGCAGCTGTCCATTCGGGCCCTTCAAACTCGGGTTGCCAGTTTTCATCAAACCAGCGTGCACCAAATGTATTGGCAACGGTTGAGATCAAGGCAATATTCTCACCCCAACCTGCTTTGCCACGAAGGCAGATACCATACTGCTCCTGTTCAGGCTTATGCAGCGCAACGGCATACTCCCGCATCTGATCCCAGGTCGGGCGATCCGGCATTGACAGACCCGCCTCTTCGAACAGGTCGGAGCGGTAATAGGTCATTGAGCTTTCAGCATAGAAAGGCAGCGCATAGAGCGTATCGTCGTATGACAGACCTTCGCGCAGTGATTCGAAAATATCATTCAGATCATAAGAGGCGGGTAGATCGCCCATCTCCTCCAGCCAGTTCTGCTTACCCCAGATTGGCACTTCATAGCTGCCGATTGTCATGACATCAAACTGCCCACCGCCAGTTGCGATATCCGTTGTCAGACGTTGGCGCAGAACATTTTCTTCGAGTACTACCCACTGCAGCTTGATATCAGGATGCTGCTCTTCAAACACAGAAGTCAGCTCCTGCATGCGGATCATGTCACCATTGTTAACGGTACCGATCGTCAAGGTGGTTGTCGCAAATGCAGCAGAAGAAATAAGCGCAATGGCTGATGCCATAAGGGTTGGAACGAACAACTTTTTCATCAGGAGCCTCTCCGTTAACTGACATTATTGTCAGTAATTCTTATATTTGTTTTGTACACCTTCAGGAGGTTGAGTTCTCAATATCCTGAAGAGAGAGCCATCTCATTACACTCCTGACTGAGAATGGAAACAAATCCAAATTCCACCTCAAATCTATACTTTTTTGCACAATAGAAAACACCAGCTACTGTGGTATTACATGATAAATTACAATCAATATTTTGATTTATAAGATATTATTAAAAAACAAATACAATAATAACTTATAGCCCCTGTGAGAATGCGTAGAAGTCGAATCTTTTCTACTGGTAACAACGTATACACTGGTACACAATTGACTGATACAACCAACAGGCAGGTATACCCTGCCTCAGTGAGATTAAGATGAAAAATATACAGATAGACATCGTGTCTGATATTGCCTGCCCCTGGTGCGCAATCGGCTATGCCCGTCTTGAGCAAGCCATGAGCAGCCTGGCAGAAGAGCTCAGTTTCTCTATCGAGTGGCATGCATTTGAATTGAATCCAGACAAGTCATCAGCAGATGAGCCGATCCTGCAGGCATTGAGCAGAAAATATGGGCGCAGCGTGGAGGAGATGGAAGCCGCACAGAGCAACATGATGACAATCGCATCTGAGCTGGGCCTGAATTTCAGCAAATTGCAGGAGCGTTACACACGCAATACCTTTGATGCTCACCGCCTGGTTAAATGGGCCAGCGAGCAAGGTCTGCAGACCGAGATGAAAAAGTCACTGTTTGATGCCTATTTTGGCCATGCCGAGAATGTATCAGATATTGATGTGCTGGTTCGCTGTGCCGAATCGGCAGGGCTGGATGGCAATCAGGCAAGAGCTATTCTCTCCTCTGATCAGTTCACCGATATCGTCCGCGAGGATGAGGCAAGCTGGCAGCAGGCAGGAATCTCATCAGTACCAGCTTTCATCATCAACCAGACATATCTCATATCAGGTGCACAGGAACCGGACAGCTTTATTCAGGCGTTACGGCGGATCGCTTCAGAGCCTGATCAAGTTGCCCAATAAGTGCGCTAAACGCTGGTGCAGCTGTTCTTCGATGCTCTCAACTCTTTGAATATTTGACTCAATCTTTTCAGGGCCCGCCTTTGATGCAAAAATCACAACGTTTTCAGTTGTCGAGTTGATCATAACGGTAGGAAAGATGTTATCCAGCATTTCAAAAAAAGCGAATTGGTCAGTGGGAAGCTTGTGCAGATTGATCACCAAAAACCCTTGATCTGTCAGCACTCGCGCACACTCCCGTAAAAAGCTTTTTTGGATTTGTCCTGGAGCCATTCGATAGGCATCGTACATATCGGAGAAAATAATATCGCTGCTGTTACTGTGTGTTTTTGT
This sequence comes from Nitrincola salilacus, assembly GCF_046271865.1. NCBI lineage: Bacteria > Pseudomonadati > Pseudomonadota > Gammaproteobacteria > Oceanospirillales > Oceanospirillaceae > Nitrincola > Nitrincola salilacus. Next base: position 2,255,452 of record NZ_CP176580.1, on the reverse strand, counting down.
GATTTGTTTAACCGCATCGTCGACACAAATATTGACCCGGTGATCCCTCGGCACTGAAAAATACTCATTGGCGACTTCTACAACGGTCTGTCTTAGTTCGATCACATGGAATGTGCATTCTGGCAACGCATAATGCAGGGTGCGTAGTAAACTGCCGCCGCCCAATCCCAAAAACGTTATATGGGCAGGGTCGATGAAGGCCACTGCGAGTGCCATAAATCGCGTATATTGATGGACGAGCTGATGCGGGTGGCAAATCTGCATGCAGCTTTGTTCAAACGGCGAATCAAAGTTCAAAATCCGCCGTTTACCGTCATCGATCACTAAAACACACCCGTAATCATCCTTGGAAAAATGAATAATTTTTCCACTCTGAAGAAAAGGCAATGCTGGATGTTCGTCAAATGGGCTCAATCGTACAGTCACTCGTCTGGCTGAAATAGCACTAATATCCTCAAGCAGAGGCTATAAAAAAACCGTAAACTCTTTTAGGCCGATGGAACGGATAAGATCAGCGAGCCTGTTCATCTCCTCAGTAGCGATCGGACGGTCATCATTGTCCGAGAGAACAAAATATTTATAGTGGGAGTCACGCAGCATCACGAACCATTGGTTACTATTGTCCGGGCTGACTCTGACTTGCGCATCTTGCCATCGACCCGTTTTACCCAATTCAATAGCCTCATTCAGTTTCATGTTTTTCCCAGGGTTAGAGCTTCGTTGATAGCATCATTCAGCGTCGGAAACGACGCTTTCAATGGGCTTAAGGAATCACCACGTGCCTTGGCAAGTGTTTTCAATGGCTGGAACTGCCAAGCTGAAAAGACCAGTTGTATCTGATGTTTTTGGCAATACGCCATCAACTTTTCAATGGCTGACAATCCACCCGCATCCAAATAAGAGCTATAACGCATGTGCAGAATAATACCGTCAAGGCCCTGTGCTTGCTGAGACAACTCACCGAATATACGATCTGCAGCGGCAAAAAAGAGTGCGCCACGAATTTTGAATATTTTCCAGTTGGTGGGCAGCGATTCCTGATGGTATTCATTGTTATCGGTTATCTCCACCACGCGAGTTATGGCAGCCAGATCCTTCATAAACAACAGGGAAGCCAACAGTACACCTGCCGTGATAGCAATCACCATGTCGAAAAATACCGTTAGGGACAGACAAACCAGAAAGACCAAGATATCGCTAACCGGGGATTTTTTTACCAGCTTGAGAGATTTATGGGCCTCACTCATATTCCAGGCTACAACCATTAAAAGAGCCGCCATCGCGGGCATCGGTACGTAAGCAAGCAACCGAGCAAGTAACATGAGCCCGAGTAATACGACGACAGCATGGGTAAAAGCAGCGATAGGAGAAATTGCACCTGCTTTCAGATTGGTAGCTGATCGTGCGATAGCAGCCGTGGCTGTGATACCACCAAAAAACGGTGTGATGACATTGGCCATCCCCTGAGCCAGCAGTTCGCTGTTAGCGCTGTGGCGCTTACCAGACATGCCATCCAGCACTACCGCACAAAGGAGCGATTCAATGGCACCGAGCATCGCGATTGCAAAAGCCGCAGGCAATAAATCAAACACCAGGGCTAGAGACAGCTCCAGTGGTTGACCACCCGCACCTGTGCGAAGCCAAGGCCATTCAAACGAAGGCAGATACGGAGGAATACCTGCCGCTTCAGATCCATCAGGCAACAGATAGTGAAAACGTGAGCCGATTGTATCAACCTCGATACCCATGCCCCCAAAAATCATCCCCAGCAGACAGGCGAGGATCAGTGCCGGCAGATGAGGCGGTACCGGTGTTCGCAGGCGCGGCCACAGTAACATTACCACCAGTGTGAAGCCGGCAATCAAGGTACTGCCCATATCAAGTTGGTGTAGATGGGTGGTAATAGCAATGATTTTTCCGATGAAGTGCTCAGGTAAATCATTCATCACCAACCCGGTGAAATCGGGTATCTGTAACACAGCGATCACAATCGCTATGCCCCCGGTAAAGCCCAAAGTAACGGATTCGGGAATGTATTCAATAAATCGCCCTAAGCGAGCGTAGGCCATGGCAATGAGTATGATGCCAGACATCACAGAGGCCAGTAGCAGCCCCGCCAAGCCGTACTTGATGGTAAGTGGATACAGAATCACCACAAATGCAGCTGTCGGCCCAGAAACGCTGTAACGACTACCGCCGGTCAAGGCAATAATGGCCCCTGCAATAATGGCTGTATACAGCCCGTATTGAGGAGGAACACCGCTGGCAATAGCAAGCGCCATAGCCAGCGGAATGGCGATCACGCCCACGGTAGCACCTGCAATCAGATCTTTCAGGAGGGATTTTCGGTCATACCCTTCCTTCAGTACCTCACGGAGGGCATAACCCACTCGTAAGGAAAACAGGTGTTTTCTGTGAGACATCAGAGTGCTCCCGGAAAAATAATCATCAATTGCACGCCTGATTTCATGCTTGATACATGAGCATTATATGTTAATGTTATTAACATTCAATGATTCTTGAATTTTAATTAAATTCACCAAGTTGAAACAGAGGGCTCCCAATGAATAAACCCCAATTGAGTGAGCTGCAGTCTGAGCAGGTGCGTAACAATGACTGCCTGCAGAATCCTTGGGATTGAGGGTGCTGTCAGGTACAATTCCATGTTAATCAGATTAACATCCTCATTCAGCCAACTAAGAGCGAAACCATGGAAAAGCGCACTGCCCGGCTAACAGTTCTGGTCGACCCCCAAAAGAAAGCAGCATTTGAAAAACTGTGTGAGCTGGAAGACGTGACGCCGTCACAAAAAATTCGCCAGTTCATGCGTGACTACATTGAGCAAGCCTTAGGAGCCGACGACAAAGAGCAGATTTTTAATGGCGAGAACGATAACAATTAGCCTGATTGGGTTGCCCAATAAGTACGTATTACGCGATGTGAAACAGCCCTGCCGACACATCAATGGTCAGGCTTGATTGACATAACTCACCACCTGGCCTAAAAGTTAATGACATGTCTCAGATAGCAGAGTGCTATGCCTAACAACCTGTCACACCCCTTGTTGACTCTTTTACTGGACAGCCTTCCGGATGGTTTGCTTGTGATTGGCGAAGATCGCAAGGTGCTCTATCTCAACCAGCGATTCCGTGAAATGTGGCACGTCCCCAACGACTTCCCGGTCCGCGATGATCGAGCGTTAATCACCTTGGTACTGAGTCAGCTAAAAGACCCGGATCACTTCATCGAAGTGGTAGAGCGCGCCTATCAGACAGAAAAACACTTTATCGATGAGCTCGAGTTTATTGATGGGCGGGTCTTTTCACGGCGCTCCGCATCTCTCAACAGCGACATACACGGAAGAGCAAGAATCTGGATATTTACCGATATCACTGCCTTGAAAGAAGCGGATATCGATGTATTAACCGATGTTTATAACCGTCGCTGCTTCGAGAACAATTACACCAACTGGGTAGCCAGCGCCAATGAACGCCACTGGAGTGCATTGGTGATGGTCGATATCGATCACTTCAAACCCTACAACGACAACTACGGACACCTGGCAGGTGATGAAGCCCTGAGAAAAGTGTCTGCCGTGTTGAAAGAGCAGGTCAAACGCTATGACGATCAGGTATACCGATACGGCGGTGAGGAGTTTGTCCTGCTTCTCAGCGGCCATGATCGCACAGCACTGCTCAAGCATGTAGAAGAGATCCGCCTGAAAGTGTTGGCGCTGGGTATCCCACACGAGGAAAACCCACCTTATGCCATGCTCACACTATCGATCGGCTGTATCTTTTTTCAGCAGCCTCATGATCCCTTCGCCCTGTTTCACGAAGTCGACAAACAACTCTATAAAGCGAAGGAACAGGGGCGTAACTGTCTGATGGAATCCACGCTGCTGCCTTAAACCGACACATCATGTCTGAACTGGTAACACCTTCCTTGACTCAAAAGCTGCATGGGCGCAAGTAGCAGAATTGACTGAGCAGTTTGTTAGCTGTCATATATAGTGCTAACATTTGTACACACAGAATAAGGAGCTCATTATGGACTCTAGAATACAGTTTCGTGTCGATGACGAAACAAAACGTCTAGCTCAACAAATGGCTGAAAGCCAAGGGCGCACTCTCAGCGATGCATGCCGTGAGCTCACTGAACAATTGGCAGAACAACAGCGCAAAGCAATATCTCACAATGCTTGGCTTACCCAACAGGTTAACCAAGCATTTGAGAAGCTTGACGCGGGTGAGGCTTCATTTGTCGACCATGAAACAAGCAAAGCAAGAATGGCTGAACGAAAAGCGAAAATTCGTAATCGAGCTCATCAATGATCTTATGGGAAGAAAAATCGCTGGAGGATCGTGAAAAAATCTTCGAGTACCTGTATGAATTCAACCCTGTCGCAGCAGAGAAAACCGACAATATTATTGAAGCTAAAGTAGAGAGTTTACTGGAGCAACCACTTATGGGGGTTCAACGGGAGGGCCTTCGAGGAAGGCTGCTGATTATCCCTGAGATTTCAATGATTGTATCCTATTGGGTTGATGGTTCAGTCATCCGCATCATGCGTGTACTCCATCAGAAGCAAAAATTTCCAACTGGTTGATCCTAATCGCATGGAAACTCAGCATTCGACAACTACCGAATCACCTACCAGGTTGTCTTCCAAATCACCACCCTTCCCACCACGCTGGGTCGACATCCGTTTGACCGCCGTCCTTTCTTGTTTCACACCATCACCTCTGGTTTCGGGCCGCGTTCGAGGTAGGAGTCGAGTACCACGTAACTTTTGGTACTCCGTACACCCTCGATTTGGTAAATACGGTCGAGCAGGCCTTCGAGATCTTTTGTGTCGCGGGTGCGCACTTTTAAGACCACGCAAGTATCTCCGGTGACGGTGTGAACCTCTTCCACATCGGCCAGGGCTATGAGGTCATCCAGCGCCCCGATCATCATGCGTCCAACGGTTTCGACATGAATGAAGGCCAATAGCGGGCAGCCTATCAGCTTCCCGTTGAGTTTGGCGACCGTGGCAGTAATGACACCATTTCGCTTGAGGCGTTTAACCCGCTCGTGCACGGCGGGGGCGGTAAGGTGTATCCGCTTGCCCAGTTCGGCATAGGTCTGGGTAGCATCCTCAGCCAGCAACCTTAATATTTTTCGGTCAGTTTCATCGAGTGGTACTGGGGTGAGCAGGTTTTTCTGAACTGTATTCGTATTTTTGGGCATCGGGTGTTTCTCTGGCCGAATCAATTTATATAAAGTATATACTGATAATAGACATATAAAAAAAGGCAATACAATAATATGACTAAAAAATATTCAGTAATAACTGAAGTCCGGCTGTTAACACTGGCCATCATGATTATCGGAAGTAACTCATTCCTCCTCAGCCCGGTGCTGACCAATGTGGCCCATTCGCTGGATACTGAACCGGTGACGGTGGCGCGTGCAATTTCCGCTTTTGGCGGGGCAACTGCGGTGTCAGCATTTCTATTTGCGTTCAGTCCAATAGCGGGTCGGTTGGACACCAGGTCGGTCTTGTCGCTGGGAGGCGTTGTGATGGCGTTGGCTCTGGTGGGGTGTGCCTTGAGCCCTAACTGGTGGGTGCTGGCGCTGTGCCAGGGGCTCATAGGGCTCATGGTTGGAGTAATGCTACCCACCATTTATACAGCGGCAACAGCCAGCGCGCCCGCCGGGCAGAGTGCGGCACGGCTTGGCAAAGTCATTCGGGGCTGGGGGATTGCGCTGGTACTGGGGGTGCCATTCTCCGCCTTTGTATCCGATCTGGCAGGATGGCGGGCTGCCTACTGGATTCTGGCCGGGTGTGCGGCACTAACCGTGCCGGGGTTCCTGCGGCTGCCGAGGCGTGTGGCAGCCGGAAATGGGCCAAGTGGCATGATACCGTTGACGGTTCTGCGCCTACCGGGTGTCATGCCGATACTGGCGATCTGTGGAGTCTACATGATCGGGTTTTACGGGCTTTATCCCTATTTGGGCGACCATTTACACCATGCATTCGGTGCCAGCGCCAGCGAAGCGGGACTGGTGGTGCTGGCCTACGGAGCCGGGTTCGGGTTGGCGAGTTTTGTGATGGCCGCGGTGGAGCGCAGCGGTCTACAACGGGCCTTTCCGCTGACACTGGCCGGTCTGGCCGTGATCTATTGCGGGGTCGGGCCGCTGACCGACACCATGGCCACTGCGCTCCCGGTAGCCTTCGTGTGGGGGATCATCAATCATATCGGGGTCAACCTGATCATCCTGAGTTTGTCGCGGCACGGTGAAGACACACGTGCCACGCTGATGGGACTGCATACCACGATAACCTATGCCTCGATCTTTGCGGGGCCCCTGATGATGGGCGCACTCTATGAGGCGAACGGGTTTACCGCCGCAGCGCTTTTGTCGGCCCTGTTACTGGCTACGGGGGCGGTGCTGGCGTTCCGGTTCAAGGCTTACTGGCAGCCTGATCAACAACCCGTCAAGGGCACGTATGCTGACCGCATTGATGAGCGGTAAGGCACTGACGGCAACCGGACTGGCACTTGAGGCAGAGCTCACCGCCCACCCGCCAGATCAATAAACGTACCGGTGGCATAAGAGGCCTCATCCGATAGCAGCCACAGAATTGCAGTCGCCACCTCCTCCGGCTGGCCGCCTCGTTTCATGGGAACGGCACTCTTTACCCTGTCCACCCGACCTGGTTCGCCGCCTGCTGCATGGATATCGGTATAGATAAATCCCGGACGCACGGCATTAACTCGAATCCCCTCTTCTGCAACCTCCTTTGAAAGCCCGATAGTCAACGCATCCACTGCCCCTTTCGACGCCGCATAATCGACATACTCACCGGGTGAGCCCAGACGTGCAGCAACAGACGACACGTTCACGATCGCGCCACCCTGCCCACCATGACGGGTCGACATCCGCTTGATCGCTTCGCGGGAGCAGATAAAACTGCCGGTGATGTTGGCCGTGAAGATACGTGTCAGGCGCGCTGCATCCATCTGATCAACCCGCATCTGCGTTTCCAGTATGCCGGCATTATTCACCAGCGCCGTAACAGGCCCCAGCGCCTGATCCACAGTATCAAACAGTCTGATAATGTCTGCCTCCTTTGCTACATCTGCAGCCACAGCGATCGCCTTGCCACCAGCACTCTCTATCTCTTTCACCAGCGCCTGCGCAGCCGCCTCATTACTGATGTAATTGATACACACCGCATAGCCGCGCTTTGCAGCCAGCCGCGCTGTTGCTGCGCCAATCCCACGACTGCCCCCGGTAATGATGATGACCTGATCCACGATATTCGCTCCTGTTCTCCAGAACACATTGTCCAGAACAATTTGCCCAGAGCACCTTAAAGAGTGTCTGTCAGTTTTTGCATCTATCCAGACTACGCTATAACCTGAAAACGTCAAACTCAGGGAGTGTGTAATGACCATAGAGACTCAATTGGAGCAACTGTATCAGACCCATTCACGCCGGGTGCTGGCAACGCTGATCCGACTGCTGGGCGACTTTGATCTGGCTGAAGAAGCGATGCATGAAGCGTTTATCGCTGCCCTGCAACAGTGGTCAGATCAGGGTGTGCCAGAGAATCCAACCGCCTGGTTGATCACGGCAGGACGCCACAAGGGGATTGATCAGATACGCCGTCGTCAGACCCTGCGCCAACATCAGCAGCAGCTACTGGATGAAGATGAGCTGCCAGAAACATCATTCAATGACGAATCGATTGAGGATGACCAACTCCGGCTGATCTTCACCTGCTGCCATCCCAGCCTTGCCACCGAGGCACAACTGGCTCTGACGCTGCGCGAGATGTGTGGTCTCACCACTGAACAGGTCGCTCATGGCTTATTACAGAAACCCACAACACTGGCACAACGGATCGTCCGCGCCAAACGCAAGATCCGCGACGCCGCCATCCCCTACGAAGTCCCCGACAGCAAGGCCTTGCCGCAACGGTTGCAGAGCGTTCTACAGGTGATCTACCTGGTGTTTAACGAAGGATACTCCAGCAGCTTTGGAGAGTCTGTTGTGAATCATAATCTGGCTGAGGAAGCGATCCGTCTCGGCCGAATACTCTGCGAACTACTGCCCGATACTGAGGTACTGGGCCTGTTGGCGCTGATGCTGCTGCAGGATTCACGCAAAGCGGCTCGGCAGACAGCAGAGGGCGACCTGATTACACTGGACGAGCAGGATCGCGCCCTCTGGGATCAACAGCAGATTCTGGAAGGTCTAGCCTGGCTGGATCAAGCCATGACTCAGCCACCTGTAGGCCCCTATACATTACAAGCTGCCATCGCCGCACTGCATGCACAAAGCAAGCATAGTGAAGGGACGGACTGGGCACAGATTACAGGACTGTACGACCTGTTACTTCGCATCAATCCCTCCCCAGTAATTGAGCTTAATCGTACAGTGGCACTGGCGATGCGTGACGGGCCTGAGGCTGGCTTGCAAGCCCTGCAACCACTGGAAGACACCCTGCAGAACTATTACCTGCTGCATGCCGCAAAAGCAGATTTTTATCGACGCCTGAATCGCGTATCGGACGCCAGAGCTGCCTATCAGGCTGCACTGAATCTGACACAGCAACTACCTGAAAAACGTTATCTGCAAAGACGCTTGGAGTCACTGTGACTTTTTTTATCAAGCTTGAAAGCGCCAAATTAGTTTGCTAGAATTTTGAGCATGATTTTATTGATAGCAATACCTTTGCTTATTGATATATAAATCAATGGAGAAAAAATTAACAAGGAAGTATTTATGCCACCCAGCTTGCCTTATCGCCTCCCTGAAAGCACCAAAGAACAAATCGCATTCTTAAAGGAAATACTAAATCTCCCTTACAATGTTTTTGATGCTTACAATAATAAGCCCGCAATTTCTGATGAAAAAGCAATACAAATTCTAACCGGCGTGGTTTTATACCACCACCTTAATAGAAGTCAGAAGCATGAGGTTATGTCACTCCTTCACAGTGAGCTCAGAGACAGACCTGCAATCAATCTTTTTATTACAAAAATCACCGACCCCATGGTGAGCTCATACTGGGGTTTATGGGCTAAATCTACTGACGAACTGCTTGCAGATTTAGAGTTCCTGGAAGCCATAAGTAGCGCACTAGCTTTCGCAGGTGCAGGAGTTACATTTGATACATTCAGGGATGTTTATAAAGCAGCTACCAAGAAAAAATCGTATAAACGTGGGCACCCTGTACTTATTGTGCTGCTATATGGTTTCTACTATAACAATGAGGGGGCCAAAAAAGCCATACAGGAGGAGTTGTATAGCCGGGCAAGGAACCATTAAATGATACTAAGCGTATCTCGTGTAACCATTTTTTTAGAGAGAAGCACTCTATTTAGGTGGTTTGAAGTTATTGCAAACATGTTTATTTTTTATTCTGGATATAGGTTTTTAGTTAATGACACTAACCTTGGACCAGGAATTAAATTCATCATCACGTCTTTAGCAATGGCTCTAGCCTTAGGTTTTTTAGCACATATAACTCAATGGGCTTCTTATATTTTTCGTGACAGAGTCGAAATTGCCAGCTTTAATAAAGGCAAACTCTGCCTATCATTAGATTTTCATGAAGAGTTTGAAACTAAAAAAATTAATGCAATAGAATTTTTTGGCCCACCTTCATTTATTATCGCCTGTTGGCCGTACACTAAATATACCATTCGACTTGTTTATGATGATAAAATTAAAGAGTTGAAAACTCGCTTCAGGCTAAAATCGATTGCAAATTTTTTTGATGATGTGAATCAGGAGCTTATTAAGGACAATAAATCTTAAATTCAATTCTCTAATTAGTTACTTTAGTACTTGATGAGCCTTTTGAAAGGGCTGAGAATACAGGCAGGGCAAACGCATGAACAATTTTCGTACAGTCAAATGAGCAACTGTGAGGAGCCGGTGACTGGAAGCTGTCGAATTTTTCTCAGGCATGAGAGCGAAGATAAGCTTCTCTAGTTTTTGCAGCTATCGGGCGTGGACCAATCATCGGCTATATTAAGATCGCCTGATACAGGCGCTCCTTTTTTTGTCGGCACTGTTTTAACCAACTATACAGACTCACTCAGAAATGATGCCTTCCTCGGAAGAAACAGACGAAACAGAACGGTTGATCGGTGACAATAACTTTCCACCACAGCCTTACGTTCATCGGAATGCCGGGGCATGCAAGCCCTCATTCTGCCCACTCAGACATTAAAATAGTCAACTAGGCTAACCAAGCGATTCATTGTAGCGGTAGTGGCCGCACAGCACATCAAATTTTCGGCGCTGGCCACAGAACAGAGTCGCATCGTGCAATAGCTCTACAAAATCATCCTAATCAGCTCGTTTTGATACGTAGTAACGGTTAAATAAATGGTTTACCTGTTTTGTGATGCCTATCATTTTTTTTGCTTCAATAGTAAATGGATCATCATCCTGCACATCAACAGGAAGCACCTCACCATATAAGATACGCAGCATTAAAGAATGATGTAACAGATCTGCCCCCTGTTCAGTGCGTATAGTGGGGTCGGCCCCATTATCAATTAATTTTTCCAAGATAAATAACGTGTCGGAATGATGTGAATATAACACATGCACCAGTGCTGTTTTTCCTTCTTCATCCGTCGTATTGATATCAATACCAGCACGGACAAATATATTAATGCATTTAACTATCTCATCAGTTGAATCCAAATATCCAAGATAGTTATAAGGAGAACCTGATTTTTTTGATGAAAGCATGATTTTATAATTTGAAAGCGTCATGAATATATCTTCATCGCATTGCTTTGCTTCATACATTAATTCGTTAACAATGGATGCTCTTACAACCTCTTCCTCTAGCCACTTGGCACCCCGATGCTGATCCAAAAAAGCATCCAACTCACCCTGTCTTCCATATTTTATGATTTTCAGCAGTACTACATGGTCATCTGAAATGCTTTTTTCATGCGAATGATTGGCACTTTCAACAGAAGGAATAAAAATAAAACTTGCAGCAAAACAAATTAATGAGATAAAAATCCATTTAAATTTTATCATATAAATTCTATAGTGAAGCATCTTTAACACCCTGATAGTTAACTTTTTAAATCTGTTAAATAGTAAAAATACAATCAACACAAACGAAGATACGCTTGATATGATTTAGACTTTAAAATTTTCAGGGAGGCGATGAGATAAACTAGACGACATAAACACTTCCTTGTTTTGAAAAATTTCAGCTTATTCTTTAAAAATATGCACAAGTGGCCCTTTCAATTTTACCACTCATCAAATACTAGCAAACGAGCTTATCGCTATCAAGCATCTTGATCCTTAGATGTTTATTTCCAAATTATAACTTGCCTGAGCACTCAGCAAAGCTGTTGAGGTGCTCTTATTTTTTTCACAGCCTGTCGATTTCCCCCTCCTCCACTCGACTAGTCCATAAACAATGACCAATCAAAGCGAGGAGAGAATCATGAAATTCATGTTGATGCGCAAAGCTGATGCCAACACCGAGCAAGGAATTATGCCTTCGGAGGAGTTGTTGGCAACCATGGTGGACTACAACGAACAGATGCTAAAGGCAGGTGTATTTGTGTCGGGAAATGGTCTGACACCCAGTAAGGAGGGTTGTCGAATCGACTTTAAAGACGGCAAACCTATGGTTATAGACGGCCCATTCACTGAAACCAAAGAGTTGCTGGCAGGCTATACAATACTGGAAGCGGACTCTCTGGAAGAGGCAATAACCTGGGCTAAACGCTGGCCCACACTGGACAGCGATGGCAATGTCACCCTTGAGCTGCGTCGATTCTACGATCTGGAAGACTTTGCACCCGGCGATGGGATCGACAGGCATCGTGCGATGGGTGAGCAACTGAGTAGAATGCCGAGCAGTATCTGTCTGCATCTGGGCTTCAATGGCCAGTGCCGAGAAGCGATGACCTACTACGCCGAACTGCTGGGTGGCAATATCGAGATGATGGCCTCCTACCGGGAAACGCCAATGGCTGACGAAATTGCCGCTGAACAATTGGACTTGATTATCCACTCACAGATCAATATCGGTGGTCGGCGGATTATGGGGGCCGATGCGCCAGCCGGATATTACAGCCCAGTACAGGGTGCCAGCGTGCAGCTGGAATATGAGAATCTTGAGCAGGCGCGGCAGATCTTCCAACAGCTGGCTGAGGGTGGCACTATCATTATGCCCTTCGAACCCACCTTCTGGGCTCAGGGATTCGGCATGCTGACCGATCGCTTCGGTATCGCATGGATGATTAACGGAGGCATGCTTGGGCAAGACACCTGCCCTGCCCAGAAATAATCTGGATGGACATGTAAGGCTGACAATCAACCAGCGACCACCAACTACAGGCAGCCACACGTAGCTATACGTAACCACAGGAGTTGACCATGAAATATCTTGCACTGGTCTATTACCAGGAGAGCATCATGAATGCCATGACTGAACAGGAGTGGCATGATCTCAATCAGAAATGTATTCAGTGTGTTGGCAGACTTACCGAGGCAGGCCACTTCATCGCAGGGCAAGCACTGCAACCGGTTGAAACCGCTACGACCGTGCGTGTTCGCAATGGAGAGACCCTGATATCCGATGGCCCCTTCGCTGAAACCAAGGAGCAGCTTGCCGGATTTTATCTGTTGGAAGCACGTGATCTGAACGAAGCGATCCAACTGGCCGAGAAGATACCACCGGCACAGCTGGGAAGCATCGAGGTTCGGCCGATCCGAGATCTGCCACCACCTGATTGATGAGGATGCAGGGTTTGATACCATCATTAAGCTAGAAGCTACGGATGATGGCAGGGGCGAGTCATACAACTCAAGTGGATGAACTCTCCCCCAAACCCTGCCAGTTTTTACAAAATTTCTTTATCTGTTTGACGACCGGTTTGAAATCCGAAGGTTAAAGATCAAAACCCCCATAAATACCAATAAAGCACCCGAGTACTGCCCGATATCATTATCCAAGGACAATGCAGAGATCAAACCAGCCGCTATATAGATGGTTGGTCGGTATTCATAAAACAGTTTATTTGATTCCTGGAACATGACCTGTCCCCTTTTGGTCACCAGACTGTGCCTGCTCATTATCTTCCTCTGACAAAATTTTCAAGTGATCACCGATTGTTCAGCTTCAGCTGCGTCCCTGCAGCACTCATCTTGTCTTGAAGTAACATAGGCTCTCGCCCTGAGCATGCGACCATCCATAGCCATCTTCTGCTTGATATAAGCTTATCGTCTGAAAAAATTATCGTATATAGGAAAAATTCCTAAATTCAAATTAATCAGCAACTTATGAGCACTGACTCGACACAGAACAAATAAAACGTCTGAATCAGGGTTAAAAGCGGGCAGCAGCAGGCAGCTGGCCCGCCCTCCAGATAGATTTATTACTTCGTAAGCAGCTCTTGAATATCTTTCAGCATCGGCAGCGAGTTGATCGCTCCTTTCTGCGTTACGGTATAGGCACCACAGGCACAGGCAATGCGCAGAGCCGGCAGCAGTGATGTCGGCTCCTGTGCCATGGATTTCAGCTCGGCAGGGCCTACCGACTGTTCCGCCAGCGCATAGAGCAGGCCTCCGACAAAAGCATCGCCCGCGGCGGTACTATCCACCATGGTAACTTTGGGTGGCACGACACTTCCTTGCCCATAAGCGCTGACATAACGCACGCCCTTACCTCCGTCGGTCACGAGAATCACACTGGGCCCCATCTCCAGCATCTTATTCAGCACGGCATCTTCATCCTGCCCGGCACAAAGATATTCCAACTCTTCCACACAGAGTTTGAGCAGATCCACCTGAGGAATGCACTGCCAGACCGCAGCAAAGGCGTCTTCATCATCCGACCAGAGGTTATGGCGCAAATTGACATCAAAACTGATCAGAAAACCCGCCTCACGCGCTTTGGCAATACCGGCCAGCGTAGTCTCGCGTATAGCAGATTCGGTCAGAGTGTTGGAGCAGAAGTGAAAGATACCGGGCTCTGTGAACCAGGCATCATCAAAGTGTTCTTCACGAAACAGGAGATCAGCCGACGGCGAACGGTAAAACTCAAAACTGCGCTCACCTGTGGCGTCCAGCGAAACAAAAGCCAGCGCTGTTTTGGCCTCACGGGTCTGCAGCATGCAGCTGGTATCCACACCTGAAGCAGCCAATGTTTCGACCAGAAAATCACCGAACATATCCTTGCCGACCATGCCGGCAAAGTAACTGCGACCGCCAAGCTTGCCCACCGCGGCTGCCACATTGGCCGGTGCTCCGCCCGGAAACTTGATAAACGCTTCATGCTCATCGCCTGCGTCCTGACTGAACGAGGTTGACAGCATATCGATCAAGGCTTCTCCGAACGCAATCACTTTTTTCATCTACAGCTCCATACTGAGTTTTTGTTATAAGAAGACGTATTATCAGAACACAAGCAAAACCGCATTCAAACACAGTTGTTTTAATAACGCATGTATTGATTCTCCCTCTTTTGTAATAATTGAAATAATTTCCCTGCTCAGATGTGTTATTCAGGTAGGTAATAATAAGAGGTAACAACAGCATGAGCGAAAACATACGACAGCGACTGCTTGTCGTGGATGACGAAGCCCCCATGCGTGAACTGCTGCAGGACCTGCTTGAATCAGGCGGCTATGAGGTGATCACGGTGGCCAATGGTGAAGGGATGCGCCTTGCCCTGCAGGAACACGCCTGTTCGCTGGTCATACTGGATCTACGTTTGCGTGGCGAAGATGGTATGCAACTGGCCAGAGAGATACGAACCCAGTCTAGCATCCCCATCATGATGTTGACCGGCAAGGGGGATGAAACCGATCGTATTCTGGGGCTTGAGCTGGCGGCAGATGATTTTCTGATGAAGCCCTTCAACAACCGCGAGCTGCTGGCCCGTGTGCGTGCCATGCTCAGACGCACCACCGAGCTGAGCACCCCTATGGTGCGCAAGGAGGATCGCTACAGCCATGAGCGTCTGAGCTTTGATGGCTGGGTGATGGATCTGACCAGTCGTGAGCTGCTACGTCCCGATGGTTCATCGGAAACACTCACCCATGGAGAATTCGTATTACTCGAGGCGTTGGTCAAATCCCCCAACCGTGCATTCAGTCGTGATCAGTTGCTTGAAGCCACTCGTGGTTACAATACGGATGTGTTTGATCGCACGATTGATGTACTGATACTGAGACTGCGACGCAAGATTGAACCCAACCCCAGGCAACCCAGATATATCCGCACCGAACGTGGGATTGGCTATATCTTCAGTGCCACCGTAATGCAGTGCTGACCCGATGAGCCGCTTGCGCTGGCGCAACCCCTTTCACGGCATGCGGGCACGCACCCGTCTGATGCTGGCCTTCACCATTCTGGCTGGCTCCTCCATCATGCTGGCACTGGTTGGCTGGACCGGCCTGAGCAACACGGATACTGCGCTGAATGAGTTTGAACAGCAGGCGCTGCCGGATATTCTGCGCTCACTGGCGCTGGCTGAGCGAACCGCCAACCTGGCAGCGGTTGCCCCTTACGTTGCCAACACCAGCAGCCCATCGATGCTCAATGAACTGAACCTGTCGCTGAAGGAAAGAATCGACAATGTACTGACGATCGCCCGTGATATACCCGAACTCGACAACGCTGCACCGGGCCTTTCCGCCCTGCTGAGTCAGTTGGAAATCACCATCACCGAGTTGACCGGGCTGACTCATGAGCACCTGCTGCTGCGTGAAGATATACGTCAGCTTGAGTACCGACTAGGCCTACTTCGCGGAAAGTTGTACCAACACGAGCAGAATACAGACGCCCATGTCTGGCTGTCCTCTTTTCTGATACTGCTTGATCAGCTCAGCACTGCCCTGCATCTGGAGGATAGCCGTCAGATAACTCAGTTGCAGCAGCAGTTTACCCTGGCTTTGAATGAATCCGACAGCCTGATTCATCGCTACCCACAGATCGCTGCCTTCCAGCATGAGCTTCAATCTCTGGGGACTTCTGATCTCAACCTGTTTGAACAGCGCCGCCAACAGCTACAACTGCAACAACGGCGCGCGTTTCTACTGACATCGACACGAGCCGTGTCTGAGCAGCTCAGCACCGAGGTCAAACAGTTCGTTGATCAGGTTCAACAGCGTATCACCCACCAGGGTCAACGCATGGGAGTGGTCGTTAACTCGGGAAAAACCGGCATTCTGATGATCGCCCTGCTCTGCTTTGCCGCGGCGGTTGGCGGCATCTGGGTGGTCCGTGAGTTGACTCGAAGCCTGGGCGAAGTGACTTCCGTGATGAGTCGTCTTGCCGCTGGCGATCGTGAGCGCCAGACACCGGCGGTAGAGCGCCTGGATGAGATCGGTGAGCTGGCCAGAGCTTTTGAAGTGTTCCGGGAAAACGCCTTGGCGATAGATCAGATGAGCCAACACCTGAAAGAGCAGTCACGCTTGCTGGAGACCATCTTTGACAACATCAACGACGGGCTCAGTGTTTTCGATAGCCAGAACCGTCTGGTAGCGTGGAACCCTCAATATGCCGACATACTTGAACTACCGGTTGATAAGCTGCACTCGGGGCTCCCGATAGAAACCATCTACACACTGCTGTCACAGGAAGCGCAGGAAGGCTGGGCGCTTGATGGCATGATGCTGGACCGGGACGAAGTCAACCAGCTACGTAAACAACGGGCACAGCGCTTTGAGCGCCACTTCCCCGGTGGGAGGGTCGTTGAGTTTCGCAGCAACCCCATGCCAGACGGCGGCTTTGTTACCCTCTACAGCGACCTGACCGAGCGTAAAACCATCGAAGCACAGCTACGCCAGTCACAAAAGATGGAGGTATTGGGGCAATTGACAGGCGGTGTCGCACACGACTTCAACAATCTGCTGACTGCGATTTTCGGCAATCTGCAACTACTGGAAGAGCAACTCAGCCCGGATGCCAGAGAGCGCAGATTTGCTGGCCGTGCACTGGCCGCCGCTGAGCGAGGACGCCTGCTCACGCAACGCCTGCTCGCATTCTCACGCAAGCAGCACCTTCAACCGGAAGAAGTTGAGGTCGATGGACTGATCGAAGGGATGCTGGACTTGATAGAGTACAGTGTCGGTGATCAGATCGAGATCCGACTGGATCTGCAAGCAACCCACTGGCTCGTATCCGTTGATCCGAGTCAGTTGGAGAACGCCCTGCTCAACCTTGCTATCAACAGTAGTGCCGCCATGCAGGGCAAAGGCATTCTGACATTTACAACCCGTTTCCGAGCGCAACAATCACTGAATGGTGAGCAGCAGGATCTGATCTGCATCAGTGTAGCCGATACCGGTTGCGGCATCCCGGAGCCATTGATACGTCGTGTATTCGAGCCTTTCTTCACTACCAAGGAGATCGGTGAAGGCAGTGGTTTGGGATTGAGCATGGTCTATGGTTTCGTCAAGCAGTCGGATGGGGATATACAGGTCTGGAGCGAAGTCGGTCGTGGCACCCGGATCGACATACTCCTGCCTCGCCAGTTGGCCCGAGTACCTGAGACAGCACCCCTGCCACAACCACTCCCCCTGCAAGGGCGTGGACAACATCTGCTGGTGGTGGAAGATGATCGGCAGGTGGCCGAAGCAACCACCGCGATGCTGACCACGCTCAATTATCAGATATCGACTGTGCATTCAGCCGCAGACGCGCTGGCTCTGCTCGCAGAAACAGATGACATCGCGCTTGTGTTCACTGATATCAACCTTGGCAGCAGCATAGATGGACTTCAACTCGGCAAGCAAATTCTTGCTCGCTGGCCCGAGCTGCCACTGCTGTACACCTCCGGATTACCCCAATACCAGCAACCAGACATTCACAGCGCCGATATCACATTGCTGCCCAAACCCTATACACGGGAAACGCTGTCACAAGCAGTTGCGATCCTGCTGCAGCCATCACCCAAGGAGTCACCGGAATGATCCTCCCCTACACCCGACAGCGGTTCAGTGCCAAGGCTTTGGTGCTATCTCTTTTATTGTCTTCTACTCTGGCACTGAGCGCTCAGGCGTTGGCCGATCAAGCAACCTCTCCAGAGCGACAGCTCACTATAGGCGTCTCCGTATCGGACCTTGGCAACCCCTATTTTTCACGCCTTGTTCAGGGGGCTGAGCGCAAGGCAGCCGAACTGACCGGAGGACAGGCACAGGTTTTGCTCGTCTCCAGCGCTTATGATGTTCAGAGGCAGACACAGCAACTGGATCTGTTCATTCAACAGGAGGTCGATATGATCCTGCTGTCGGCGGCGGCCTATGATGCTTTCGATGCAGTGATCGCGCGCGCGCAGGCAGCCGGTATCAAAGTGCTGGCTGTTGATGTCAGGGCGAGAGGTGCGGATGCAACTGTCACGACCGACAATCTACAAGCCGGGCATATTGCCTGTGACTATCTGGCCCGCCAGCTGCAAGGCAGCGGCGAAGTGGTGATACTGAACGGACCACCGGTTTCCTCGATTATTGAGAGGGTTCAAGGTTGTCGGGAGGCGCTGGAAGCGTATTCTGACATCACGCTGCTATCCAGTGATCGTAACAGCGGTGGAAGCCTTGAAGGAGGTGTGGAAGCGATGACTCATCTGTTGCTGGAGCATCCGCAGATTAAAGGAGTGTTTGCGATCAATGACCCTGCCGCCCTCGGCGCCGAGATGGCAGGACAGCTCGCAAATCGCAAAGATTTTATGATTGTCAGTGTTGACGGCGCGCCGGCAGCAGTGGAGAGGATTCGAGATCCAGATGCCTTGCTGCGTGCAACCGCCACGCAATCACCGGCACAAATGGCAGAACTGGCGGTCGAAATCGGCTATCAGTTACTGCAGGGGGAGCAGCCTGATCAGACTGAACATCTGCTCCCCGCTACACTGATCACTTCGGAAAATGCCAACCAGACCGACGGCTGGTAAAGAGCGGCCGCAATCAAGCCGCAAATGCACCCGCTTGGTGCTCATCAGGCGCCATCGCACCCGTCATGATCGCCACCGCCTCCGACATGGTATGCGTATCCGGCTTGATCACGGCGATGCGCTGGCCCAGCCGATGGATATGGATGCGATCAGCCACCTCAAACACATGCGGCATGTTATGACTGATCAAGATCACCGACAGTCCTTTATCACGGACATCTCTTATCAGGTTCAATACGCGACGTGACTCCTTCACCCCCAGTGCGGCGGTCGGCTCATCCATGATCACAACATGTCGGGCAAAGGCTGCCGAACGAGCCACAGCCACCCCCTGTCGCTGTCCACCGGAGAGCGTTTCCACTGCCTGATTGATATTCTGGATCGTCAACAGTCCCAGCTCGCTGAGTTTCTGCCTGGCTTCATCATGCATCGCCTTGCGATCCAGCATTCTGAACACACTACCCAGAATTCCGGGTCGACGTTTTTCACGACCAAGATAAAGGTTATCGGCAATATTCAATGAGGGCGATACTGCCAGATTCTGATAGACCGTTTCGATACCGGCGTTTCTAGCATCCATCGGGCTGCGAAAGGAGATCGGCACACCATCGAGCAGTATTTCACCGGCATCCGGCACCAGGGCCCCGGAAAGTGCCTTGATCAATGAAGACTTACCAGCGCCGTTGTCGCCGATAACTGCCAGAATCTCGCCCTGATGCAGTTCCAGATCCGCACCATCCAGCGCAGTGACATGACCATAGCGTTTAACAAGCTTGCGTGCTTCAAGCACCATTTTCTGATTGTTCATGATCACACCTTCCGTATCCATTGATCCATTCCAACCGCAACGATGATCAACACCCCGATAGTGAACTCCTGCCAGAGCACATCAACACCGGCCAGTGCCAGCCCATTACGGAACACGCCCACAATGAGCGCGCCGATCAAGGTTCCGAAAATTGCGCCACGCCCACCAAATAGGCTGCAACCTCCAATCACTACGGCTGTGATACTGTCAAGGTTTGCCATCATACCCGCCTGAGGGCTCACCGAACCGATTCGGCCGATCAATGCCCAGGCACCAATGGCACAGATAAATCCTGCAGCGACATAGACTGAGAGTAAAACTCTGTCGGTACGAATACCAGCCAGACGCGCCGCTGCCGGATCGTCCCCTGTGGCATAAACATGACGACCCCAGGCGGTCCAGTTCAGCGCATACCAGACAATAAAAAACAGCGCCAGCATCAGCAATGATCCATAGCTGAGTTTGGCGCCAAACAGCTCAACGGTTTTCCCTGTCCAATGCAGCAGAGGTGCCGCCTGCTCGATCGCTTGTGAACGGATCGTCTCACTTTTGGAATACCAGAGATTCAGTGCAAAGAAGATATTCCAAGTGCCCAGGGTGACAATGAAAGGCGGCAGGCGAAAGCGTGTAACCAACTGACCATTGATAAACCCGGCCAGCGCCCCCACCAACAGACCAATTGCCAGGGCTGCGCTGGGTGGCAGCCCTACCTCAACGGCCATACGCCCCATCACGACTGATGTCAGCACCATGATGGCACCGACCGACAGATCAATACCCGCCGTGAGTATGATCAGCGTCTGGGCAATCCCCAGAATACCGATGATAGTCACCTGTTGCAGGATTAACGACATGTTGAAAGGTTGCAGGAAGCGATCCCCGACAATCATGCTGAATGTAAGAACGGCGAGCAGCAGAACGATGGTAGGCGCGGCCATGGGATGGCTGTGAAAAAAGCGATGCAACCTATCCTTGAGTGCGACTTTCTCCACCTCAAAGGAAGCGAAATTGCCACCAGCGGCAGCTGCAACCAATTCATGATCCGCTGCCTGTGATGTTTTTAAAGTATCAGGCTGTGACATGAGATTCTCCGGATTAACTCAGTGAGGCGGAGACAAGCGCTCCGCCCGTGACTATGGCGGGCTTAACCCCAGCACAGATCCATGCCTTCCTTAGCCGATTTTGAATCAAGACCTGTCAGCGGCTGATCAGTGATCAGTTCCACCCCGGTATTCACAAAATCCAGCCCTTCAGAGGCATTCGGTTTATTGCCTGTTTTGGCAAATTCATAAACGGCCTCAACGCCCATCGCCGCCATACGCAGCGGAAACTGCATGGAGGTCGCACCGATCACACCATCGCCGACATTCGAAACACCCGGGCAACCACCATCGACCGACACGACCAATACATCTTCGGTACGCCCTGCTGATTTAAGCGCCTCATAGGCACCGGCAGCCGCAGGTTCATTAATGGTATAAACCACATTGATACCAGGTTCACGCTGCAGCAGATTTTCCATGGCAGTACGACCACCCTCTTCTGCGCCCTGAGTCACATCCTGGCCGACGATACGTGAATCGGTTTCATCGCCGATGCGGCTGGGATCGAACACCTCAATGCCAAAGCCCTCCAGGAATCCCTGATTACGCGCAACATCAACCGTGATCATGCTGCTGTTCAGGTTCAGCATCGCAATTTTGGCATCAGCTGCTTTATCCCCTAACTGCTCAGCGGCCCACATCCCGATCAATACACCTGCCTTGTAGTTATCGGTTGCGAAAGTGGCATCCGCCGCATTGGCAGGGCTCAGCGGTGTATCCAGTGCAATCACCAGCAAACCAGCTTCACGTGCACGCTCTATCGCTGGCACCACAGCCACAGGATCACTTGGAGCAATCAGGATGCCCTTGGCACCGGATGCAATCAGGTTTTCAATCGCTTGAACCTGAGATTCATTGTCGCCATCAAAGCGGCCGGAAAAAGTACGCAGATCAACCCCCATTTCATCTGCCTTCTGCTGAGCACCCTCACGCATTTTGACAAAGAAGGGATTGGTGTTGGTTTTGGTGATCAGCCCGACAACTACCTTATCGGCCATGGTCAATGGAGAGATCAGTGATGCGGAAACAGCCAGGGCCAGTAGGCCAGCTTTGAATTTCATGAGAATACTCCCGTTATTATTTTTGTCGATGGATCAATCGTCTGATGACGCTCAAAGCAGCCGGGAGGTCAGTTATCTGACACGTTGCCCAGCTGATGAGTCTGATTAGAATCCAGCCGCATTAACGGGAAATTTTGTTGTTACAAAGGTTCGTTAATAATTGAAACAATCCCACCGGCACAGCAGCCAGCAGGAGTTGAAAAGGAGATTGATATTACTTTTCAGCAGTACGTGGCAGACTGACAGGAGAGCTTATCACCTGTCTGGATGCACGTCGGGCCTGGCGCGTGACATAGATGGACGACAGAACAATCAGCAATCCACCCGCGATGGTTGCAGGGCCCGGCACCTCAGACAGCACCAGAGCAGCCAGCAGTGTGGCATAGAACACCTGCAGCGCCAGAATAAACGACGCACTGGTCGCATTGATACTGCGCAAGCCATGCGCAATAAGACTGTGTGGAACTGCCGTGAAAACCGAGCTCAGTAACAGAATCAGCAACCAGGTATTGAGCGACAGCTCAGCCACGGTCGGGCCCAGAAACGGCAGAAAAACCAGTGCCGTGATCACACATTGATAGAACATGGTAACAGGGCCGGAAACCCCCATCAGCTTGCGTCTTTGCAAAATATTACGTGCCGAGTAAAGGATGGCGGATAACACCCCAAGCGTCAGCCCCAGCACTACATTACCGGCAATACTGCCCTCAAGCCCGATCAAGCCAACACCCGCCAATACAACCAGACTCATGGCCAGACTGTGCTTATCGGGTCGTTTGAGATCCATCAGCGGTTCCATCAATGCCGTGATCACGGGAAAGGTGAACAAAGCAATCACACCAACCGCCACACTCGATACCTGCATGGCATAGAAATAAGTCAGCCAATGAAAAGCAAACAGCAGACCACCCACCCCCATCATGAGATAATGGCTTCGTGATTCCAGCCGGAAAGAGCGACGTGTCGTCAATAACAGCAGCGCCAACAACAGGGTTGCCAGCACACCGCGAAGCGCTGTGATATCCAGCGCAGGTAACGGGATCAGTTTGGAAAAAAGTGCAGTACCGCCCAGCAAAAGGGCTGCAAAATGCAGCCCGAACAGATCCGATTTACTCGTCATTATCAATTATCACCTGAAACATTCAGCAAGTGATCACGCACCTGCCATAATGCGGTTACGGCCTTCCTGCTTGGCCTGATACAGCATCTTATCCACTTTTTCGATAAAAGGTGTGGCCTCGTCGCTGCGCGAAGGCTGAATGCTACCCACTCCCAGACTGATCGTCAAAACATGACTGACATCCGATTGTGCATGCTCTATTTGCGCTTTGAAAATCAACTGCCGACAGCGCTCGGCAACTTTTCGGGCCGCATCTCTATCCGTCTCGGGCAAAATCAGCACAAACTCTTCTCCGCCGTAACGTGCCAGAAAATCGCGAGAACGTGTTGCCCCGGAGCTGAGCAGACGGGCTACCTCCTTGAGGCATTCATCACCCTGGATATGGCCATAATGATCGTTGTACTGTTTGAAGTAATCGATATCAAACATGATCAAAGATAACGGCTGCTGTGTGCGCTGCGCGTTCAACCACTCCACCGCCATCACTGAGTCAAACATGCGACGATTGGCAACGCCGGTCAGACCATCCTTGAAAGAGAACTCTTCCAGTTCCTTCTGCAACAACATCAGTTTCTGCTCTGCTTTCTTGCGCTCACTGATATCAAACATGAAGCCGACCAGAGAATCGACTTCGCCACTCTCCTTGCGAACCACATGCACCACATCCCTGATCCAGACATAGTCACCCTCACGGGTCAGTGCACGGTAATCCGCCTCGTGATCGGTACCCGCCTGCGATTGTGCCACACAGAAGTTAACCACCCACTCCCGATCCTCCGGGTGCATACGCGCAGCCCAATCCTCAACACTGATCCAACTGTCGGGTGTCCAACCCAACAGCTGCTCTATCTGTGGACCTATATAAGCAAATTTCATGCTGCTCCAATCAATTTTCCACGGAATCGCCTTGGTAGACTCAAGCAGCGTCTTGTATACGGCGTAGTCCGGTACCTGTACTTCCGGAACATCACTCATTGCACATAGCTCCCATCTGACATCAAAAATGAGTTACTTCATCAGTAAATATAATATTAGCATCTACCGTTAGACTTGGGTTATTAAACCTTGAGAAGCAGTCGAACCGATTTCGCAAATATCGTCACCGCTCGCTCCAGCTCATCACTCCAGGGATTCCCGGCATTCAGACGTATAGCATTGGCATAAAGGCTGCGCGCGCTGAACACAGCCCCCGGCACCAGATTGATCCCCTGCTCTTTCATCACCTGATACAGCTGTAAACCGTCGCAGGCTTCAGGCAATTGAATCCAGATGGCATAACCACCATCTGGTCTGGCCAGCCTGCCATGTTCTCCCAGGTGGTGCTCCAGACTACCACACAAGCTGCTGACCTGATCTGCAAGCTGCAACCTCAGTCGATTCAGATGACGACGGTACTCGCCAGAGAGCATAAAATCCGCCAACGCCAACTGCAAAGGTGTGTTCACGGCAAGGCGTCTGGCCAGCATCGCCTGCCTCACCTCCCGATGAAAACGACCGCTGGCGCACCAGCCGATACGATAGCCCGGCGCCAACGTTTTGGACACCGAGCCACACCAGATCACCCAGCCACTCTGACTCCAGGATCTGAGCGGCAAGGGTCGTTGCCGTGTATACCCACACTCCCCGAATACGTCATCCTCGATCACCGGGCATTGATAGCGCTCGGCCATCTCCGCCAAACGCTGTTTATCGGTGGCGCTCAGGCAATACCCCAAGGGGTTTTGAAAAGAGGTGCTGACCAGGCAGGCACTGATCGATTTATCAGCCATCAACTGCTCCAGCCGATCCAGATCAAAGCCAGAGGATGTCGAGGGTATCTCTGCTACACGCCTTCCCATGCTGGCCAGCAGCTGCAACTGGCCACTGTAACAGGGTGACGGCAATGCAAGGGTATCACCCGGTTGCGTGACGGCGCTGACTGCCAGGCTCAGTGCCTCCATGCAACCGTTGGTGATGATCAGATCCTGCTGTGAACAGCTGATACCATCTTCCTGAAAGTGCGCGCTCAATGCCTGCAAAAGCAGCGGTTCCCCCGCAGACTGACTGTACGCCAATGCACGCCCCTGCGCGCGGCGGTTGGCGCGGATCAGACTGCGCTGCAGCGCCTGGATAGGAATCAGCGAAGGTGCGAGCTGAACCGTCCCCAACTGCACACGTCGCTCGTCAATGGCTGACTGGTGTATCTCGGCAATCAATGCCAGATTGTCGATCTGGTGACTGGCAGGATCAAACACAGGAAACTCAGGCTGAGGCAGACTCAGTGGACGCTCGCGGACATAAAAACCCGACTGCGCACGACTCATCAGGTAGCCCTGCGCCTCAAGCAGTTCATAACAACGCTTCACCGTCGTGATACTGACACCGCGTTGTCGGCTCATGACACGGATTGAGGGCAGTCTTTGCCCCTGCTGCAATCGACCGGACTGCACCTCCTGCATCAGGGTATCGGCCAACTCACGGTAACGAAATGCCATATTGTGCTCTTTTTTATATCAAAAATTGAATCTGTATTCTTTTTTCTACCGGAGGATACTAGGCAGAGTCAACACACTTTTTCTGGAGGATGTTCATGAGCCGCCTGACCGATGATTTTCAACAACTCGACCAACTCTCCACACACGTGGCAGACTGGTGCCAGAGCTTTCTGCAATCGCTGCCGGATCGCAAGGTTGCCATACTGGGCGACCCAACACTGACAGATGACCCACTGGACAATCCACTGGAGAATACAGGGATCGGGGCCTCAGCAGCATTTGAGCAGTTTACCCGGCATATTGCCCCTCTGCTCAGTGCATCGGCGGGCCCGCGCTATATGGGATTTGTAACCGGCGGTACCACACCGGCGGCCATGCTGGCCGACTGGATCGTTGCCACGGCTGATCAGAATGTTTCCTCGCCCGGCGACTCCATCAGCACCGCCGTCGAACTGCAGGTGATGCAGTGGCTGCGATCACTTTTTCACCTGCCGGAGCACTTCGAAGGGCTGCTGACCACCGGTGCGACTGCATCCAATCTGCTCGGCATATTGTGCGGCCGTCAATATGCCGGTCTGCAGCAGGGTATCGATATCGCCCGGCAGGGGCTGGCACAGGCACAGATAGAGGTTTTTTCCGCCACACCCCATGCCAGCTCGGTCAAATCCCTGAGTCTGGCTGGTCTTGGCCGTGAACAGCTGACACAGATAAATTGCCTGCCCGATACGGAAGCGATGGATGTAACCTCACTCAAGACTGCCCTGGAAGCGAGCAAAAGCCCCGGTAAAATTGTACTGGCGAGTGCTGGCACCGTCACAGGTACAGACTTCGACGATCTGGAGGCGGTCGCAGCACTTTGCAAAACACATAATGCCTGGTTGCATGTTGATGGAGCCTTTGGCCTCTTCTCGCGCCTGCTGCCTGAGCGTCGCCATCTGAGCAAAGGCATAGAACTGGCCGACTCCATCACCAGCGACGGACACAAATGGCTGAATGTGCCCTACGACTGCGGCATTTTCTATACGCGGCACACCCATTTGCTGCAGCAGACCTGCTCCGTCGCAGCCCCCTATCTGGCAACTGGCGTGGCAACACAATCATTGATGGATTGGGGTATTGAAAACTCTCGCCGTTTCAGAGCACTGCCGGTCTGGATGAGCCTCAAGGCTTATGGCCGAGATGGTTATCAGGCGCTGGTTGAGGAAAACTGCAGACAAGCATCCTGCCTGGCCGACTGGATTGAGGCATCACCCGACTACGAGCTACTGGCTCCCTGCAAATTGAATGTGGTGATCTTCAAACCCAGGGTGGATGATGCCGAGGTAGGTCGGGTTCTGCAGCGTATCAATGAAAGCGGCAAGGTATTCATGACCCCGGGCGTCTGGCAGGGCCACAAGGGCATCCGAGCCGCCTTCAGTAACTGGCGCACTACTCAGGAGGATATGGAGATCATCTTCAGTGTGCTGAAAAGAGTCATGCACTGATCAAGTGATTTGAATCCACTTTCATTACCCGACGGGTCGAATCACCAATGCTACGCGATGACCAACCGGCACGTCGGGATTCAGGAACAGAAGTGAGTCGCCGTCGCGTTCAACGAACCATTTGCGCTCGCCGCTGTGAGCGATCAAGGTGCCGGCAGACAATTCACGGAAGTTAACGAAGCCATCAAGCGCGACATCAAACTCGCCCTCGGGCCGGATGATCTCGCCGATCACCTCAAAATGCTGCGGGCGATGTGGTGCCTGACTCTCCTCACCGCTGGCCAGACGATCCAGCGCTCTGGTCATCGGTAGAAAGCGATCGATCGGCTCATTCAGTGAACTGACCTGGCCCAGTTCCAGCGTGGCGCTCTGATAGCCCTGTGAGGCGGTAAAGCTGGCAAAGGTTGATGCAACGGAGCGGTTCTGCACCCAGGCATCCACTTCAAACTGTGCAAACCAGTGCTGCAGCAGGCTCAGATCGCGCCCCTCGCAGAGACCAGGTACCAGCGCAAAGCGATCCTGCTGAGAGGCCTTGATGGTTGAGTGGAGATCCAGGTGCATACCTGTAGGATAGCGGTCGATGAATGCTCTGACCTCGGCCATCAGCATGCGAGTACGTTCACGCTCGGGTTGATTACCTCGCGCTGCCGAATCCGAAAACAGGCGGTTCATGTTCTCTTCGACGAAACGTTCACCATGAATCACAGCCGCGGGGTTTCCTAACAGAATCAGCAGCGGTCGGCGGATCAGCAGATCGCGCTGAGTCAGAGATTCCAGCCAGTAATCTATCAGGCGGATTGGTACAGTCTCATTGCCATGCACACCCACACTGAGGATCATCGCAGGCAAGCCCGTACCCTGCTCCGGCTCAATGCTGATCACGCCTGATTCAGGCCAGTGAAATCTGGCACCGGCAATAATGCGATCAGCTGGCAGAGTGGAAGCCTTGAGGCTGGTTTCAAGAAAGGCGATGGCTGACACGGATAATCCTTCTGAAAAAAGTAGCACTAAATCAGTACTGAAAATGTTTCTGACTGGCCACTATAACGATAAGCCAGTGTGCTGTTCAGCGTCTGGACTCAATCACAAAATTCTTTGTCGCATATCCTTAATTTGTGTTGAGCTCCCTGCCCTTGTCATAGTCCTTCTGCCACTCCTCAATCGGTACCATACTGCCACCGGTGGCCCACACAATATGGGTTGCCTGCGACAGCTGCCCTGCCAGTCCTTTCTGCACCAACATTTCAGGCGACTGAGCCAGCAAGCGCTCAAGTCCAACCAGCCCGATCAGAGCCGAAGGCTCCAGACGAATCCGATCGGCGTCGTATATCAGCGCCAGCAGCTCGTATAGAACTTGATCCTCGACTGTGTAGAGCCCACTGAGCAGTGACGACATCAGGCGCCCAACAAATGCAGAGGGCCGCCCAACCGCCAGGCCATCCGCACAGGTATGATTATCCAGACCGATATCCTGCACGCTGATCTGCTCATACAGCTCGGTATAGAGCCCCAACAACATGCAGGGTGAGTGCGTCGGTTCAGCAAAAAAGCAGTGCACATGATCACCAAACTGCTGTTTCAACCCAAACGCCACACCGCCCGGTCCACCACCAACGCCACAGGGCAGATAGACACATAACGGATGCTCGGCATCCACCTGAATATCC
This sequence comes from Nitrincola salilacus, assembly GCF_046271865.1. NCBI lineage: Bacteria > Pseudomonadati > Pseudomonadota > Gammaproteobacteria > Oceanospirillales > Oceanospirillaceae > Nitrincola > Nitrincola salilacus. The sequence goes on along the minus strand of NZ_CP176580.1, from coordinate 2,226,789 downwards.
ATCTGCCTGAGCTGTTCGGCCAGTCGCTCACCTGCCACACTATAGCCGGCAAACAGATCCAGCGACTGCTCATCATCAACAAAATGACTGCCAGGTGTCTGCTCAGCTTCGGCACGACCCGCCGCCACCGCCTGACCATAATCACCGAGGTATTCAATCACCTGCACGCCTTTGCTGCGCAGCAGATCTTTTTTCCATTGCCTCGCATCAGCAGACATATGCACACTGACCTGAAAGCCCAGATGAGCCCCCATGATACCGATGCTGAGCCCGAGATTACCGGTAGAGCCGACGATAATCCGGTGCGTGGCAAAAAGCGCGCGGCACTCGGCACTGCCCAGCACCGAGTAATCACTATCCAGTGTCAGCAGCCCTGCATCCACCGCCCGTTGCTCGGCAAACTTGAGCACTTCATGAATGCCACCACGCGCCTTGATAGAGCCCGAGATTGGCAGCTGGTTATCGCATTTGAGCAGTAGCCGCCCGGGCAGATCAAAGCCCGCACGCCGCATCAGTGCTCGCTGGGTAAGTGCTTGCTGAGTATTAGTTATCTCAATCAGCGGCGACTCGATCAGCCCACTTTGATCCACTGTGTCAGGAAAATGGCTGGCAATATAAGGTGCAAAGCGCTTCAGGCGCGCTGACGCCTCCTGCTGAACCTCACTCTCAAGACTGATTCGGGATGACAGACTCGTAAAAGGCTGCTGCAGTGGATTCCACCAGAACAGCTCCTGTGTCTGCTGCAGCGATGAAATCAAAGGGTGAGACGCCATCCATGCACTGAGGGACTTACCGGCAATTGTCGTGTCGAGCATACGAGGTCCTTGAGATTGAGCTTAATATTGAACTGATACAGACTGGCAGATGTCACTGGATCGATAGTAACATGCGGTTGATTAGCGCATAATAAACAACACTATAGATCTTGCCTGCAGTCGCTTCACCTTTACTGCAAAAAGGCGATTATTTTCCAGAACCTGACGCTGATACCTGACTTACATGATGAATAAATCTCTGTTATTTCTGTTTATGCTCTTCTCCAGCCCATTCGCTCAGGCCAGCCTGGTTCAGTTATTCAAGGATGAGCAAGGCAAAACCAATTGGCAATATGTGGCCAACTGGTCAAGCGGCATTCTGATCATCATTCTGTCGATCGTCATCACCACTCTGTTTTTTACCTGGCTCAAAGCACGTCGTTATAATCGCGAGCTCGAAGCCATTCGCAGTGATCTCGAGCAGCGTGTCGAAGAACGAACCGCCACCCTGAAGGAATCAAACCAGTTGCTGGAAAAGGAGATCGCCCAGCACGTGATCACCACCAACCTGCTGCGCTCGTCCGAGTCCTATATCAGTAGCATTCTGAAGTCGATGCCGCTGATGCTGATCGGCCTTAACAAAGCAGGTCAGATCACACAATGGAACCAGCGTGCAGAAGATATCTCCGGTATCCCTGCCGACGCGGCACTAGGCAAAGACCTGTGGGACACCTACCCCGGCATCACCGTATCGCCCAATCAGATCAACCGGGCACGCGAGCAGAATGAAACCATTAATATCAAACAGAGCCAGAGCGGTCTGTACTACTTCGATATCACCATCTATCCGTTACAGGATCAGACCGAAACCGGCGTCGTAATCCTGATTGATGATGTGACGCGCAAGACCCTGGCCGATAACATGCTGATTCATAATGACAAGCTCTCCTCCATGGGTGAGCTGGCCGCCACTATGGCACATGATATCAACACCCCACTGCAAGCAATCCTGTTTGACTTGACCAGCTACCAGAGCCAGCTGAGAAAAAATGCCGCGCTACGTGATGAAGCGCAAAATAATCCGGAGCTGGATCGCCTCAGTAGCCTGCTGACCGATGCATCCGAAAAGGGGCGCCACGTAGCCTCAATCATCAATAACCTGCTCTCCTTTGCCCGTGGCCGCATCGACAAGAAACAACCGGCTCTGCTGTCAGACATCATGGAGCATGCGTTAGGTCTGGCACGTGATGTGCTGTCATCACATGAGCGTCTCAAATTCCGCGACATCCGTATTGAGCGCGACTATGAGGATAACCTGCCCAGTATTGATTGCTATGTGGTGGAGCTGCAGCAGGTGTTTCTCAACCTGTTCCGCCACGCTTATGATGCACTGCTCAATACTACACACCCTGAACAGGAACCGGTTATCCGCATTCAGCTCACCCAGTGCTACGATGCCCTCTGGATCAAGATTCAGCACAACGGCAAGGGGCTGACGAGCGAAGAGCAGATGTATCTGTTCGAGCCCTTCTTCAGCAACCAGCCGGATGGTGAAGACTATGATGCAGGCAAGCGACTCTCCTTCTGCTATTTTGTGATTACCGAGCAGCACCAGGGACATATGGCTGTAACCTCAGATCTTGAGATCGGTACGACCTTCCATATGCAGCTCGACCTGAAGTAGTAGAAAACACTAAATTTCCGTCAAAAGGAATGATGAACCATGAAGATCAGCAGCCAGTTCGACAGCGGTAATATTGAAGTTATCTCAGCTCAGGATCCTTCAGACATTCGGCTCGCCATCCGCAAAGACAACCAGTCGGATTTCTTTCAATGGTTCCATTTTCGTCTGCATACCACCGCCGGTGTCCCGCACAGACTACGCATCATGAATGCGTCTGAATCTGCCTATGCGGATGGATGGCATGATTATCGTGCCGTTGCCTCCTACGATCGTGAAAGCTGGTTCCGTGTCGATACCGAATACGATGGCAAAGAACTGAGCATCGACTTGATCCCTGAGCATAACACCCTCTATCTGGCCTACTTTGCTCCCTACAGTTTTGAACGGCATCAGGATCTGCTGCAACAATCGCAACTGTCTCCCCTATGCGAGATGGTTGACCTCGGTGAAACCCTGGACGGCCGCGATCTGTCAATGCTGGTGATCGGCGACTCTGCACCCGAAAAGAAAGTGGTCTGGATTATTGCCAGACAACACCCGGGCGAAACCATGGCAGAGTGGTTTATTGAAGGGATGCTCGATCGCCTGCTTGATGAAGATGACGCCGTAGCCCGCAAACTGTTGCAGGAGTGCGTGTTTCATGTCGTACCCAACATGAACCCCGATGGCAGCGTGCGCGGCCACCTGCGCACCAATGCAGCGGGTGTCAACCTGAATCGCGAATGGCTCGAGCCCAGCATGAGAATGAGCCCCGAAGTGTTCCTGGTACGTCAGAAGATGATGGAAACAGGCGTTGATCTGTTCCTGGATATTCATGGCGACGAGAACCTGCCCTACAACTTTGTTGCAGGTACGGAAGGCATCCCCTCTTTTGATGCACACCTGAAAAATCTGCAGGATCGATTCAAGGCAGCACTGTTGGCAGCCACGCCGGATTTTCAGGTCGAACATGGCTATCCGATCAACGCACCGGGCAAAGCCAACCTGAGCATGGGTGGCACCTGGGTGGGTGAACACTTTAAATGTCTCTCCTACACGGTGGAGATGCCATTTAAAGACAATGCCGACCTGCCGGATGAGTTGTTTGGCTGGTCTGACACGCGCTCCCTCGGATTCGGGCAGGATATGCTGACAGCCATCCTCGCAGTGTGCGGACAGTTGCGTAAGACACACTGACAGGGCACCAGCGACTACGTAGTTCTACTGATAGACTCCGTAGTCATACGAATGGTTTCTGGCCTTTAGGTGTTTGATGATAAAGGCTGGCTAAAGCATGTACGCTGTTTTGTCGAGCATTTGCGCAGTCAGCCATGAAAGCTTGAGTCCGGAAAAGCGTCTGCTCGGACGTGTTCCCGACCAAAAAAACAACAATCGATCGAGGAATAACAATGAAACGTCGTGACTTTATCAAAACTGCTGCCGTCGGTGCCGGTGTTGCCGCAACCACTCTGGCAGCCCCTGCCATTGCTCAGCGTCGCATCACCTGGCGTATGGCCACCACCTGGCCACGTAACTTCCCGGGCTTGGGTGTCGGTGCACAGCGTCTGGCGGATCGTATCACCGCCATGTCGGATGGCCGTTTGACCGTACAGGTTTACTCTGCAGGTGAGCTGGTACCGGCACTGGGTGTGTTTGATGCCGTTATCGAAGGTTCTGCCGAGATGAGTCACGGTGCTGCCTACTACTGGCAGAACAAAAGCCGCGCCACCTCCTTCTTCACGGGTGTACCTTACGGCATGACCTCACGTGAGCTGGCAGCCTGGATTCGCTACATGGGTGGCCAGGAGATCTGGGACGAAGTCTACGATCAGTTCGGCGTGAAGGGCTTTCTGTCCGGTGATACCGGTACACAGGCCGGTGGCTGGTTCCGTAAGGAGCTGACTGGCCTGGCTGATGTCCGTGGTCTGAACTTCCGTACACCGGGCCTGGGTGGTCAGGTATGGCAGAAACTGGGTGCAACCGTGGTCAACATGGCCGGTGGCGAGATCTATCAGGCACTGCAGTCCGGTGCTCTGGATGCGGCAGAGTTCGTGGGCCCGTATAACGACCTGGCGCTGGGCTTCCATCAGATCTGCAAAGACTACTACTTCCCGAGCTTTATCGAGCCAGGCCTGGCGACTGAGCTGGTAGTGAACAAGTCCAAGTTTGCCGAGCTGCCAAATGATCTGCAGCAGATCGTCGAGTTTGCCTGCCAGGCAGAGTACGATCAGGTAGCGTCCGACTTCTATGCCAACGATCCGATTGCACTGAAAACACTGGTTGAACAGCATGGTGTGCGCGTACATCAGTTCCCGGACGAGATCCTGGAAGCCGGTGCCGTAGCAGCAAAAGAGATCTTCACCGAACTGCGTGAAGGTGGCGATGCCCTGACCAAGAAGACTACAGAGCATTACCTGCAATCACTGAATGTCCTGCGTACCCGTACAGAAACGGTTGATCAGGCGTTCCTGGCAGCGCGTCAGAAGTTCTTCCATATGACTTGATGGCTCGCGTATGGCAACCAGACCGGCTGCCATATAACCGCTCCTCCAGACACTGGCCGGTACGATCCGGCTGGTGTTATCCAACCGCCTTGCTTCAGTCCCTCCGTTTTACCCACGCTCCCAACATCCTCCTTACATCAGTTGCTTATTAAGACTAACTGACAGCTTGTCATATAAGGGGAAATACGTATGCTGGCAGCAGAGACAGGGATAAATACCGGAGAATAAAATGAATAAGCACAACCTCTATGCACTGGGTCTTGAGCAGAACCAGGCCAACTATACCCCGCTGACCCCTTTAAGCTTCATTACCCGTGCCGCAGATGTCTACCCTAACAGAACAGCGGTTGTGCACCAGAGCCTGCGCCGTACCTGGGCTGAGACCTATCGCCGCTGCTGCCAGCTGGCCAGCGCCTTGCACAAACGGGGTATCGGCAAGGGGGATACCGTCGCCGTCATGGCCCCCAACCTGCCAGAAACCTTCGAAACCCATTTCGCCGTGCCCATGGCTGGTGCTGTGCTGAATGCACTCAACATCCGCCTGGATGCCGAAGCGATCAGCTTTATCCTGCAACATGGCGAAGCCAAAGTGGTCATTGTAGATCGTGAGTTTTCCGAAGTGATTCAGCGTGCCGTCAGGATGATGGCCAATAAACCCTTGGTGATCGATATCGACGACCCCTTCTATGAAGGCGGCGAACTGATCGGCGAAAAAGACTATGAAGCGCTACTGAACGAAGGCGATCCCGACTTTGTCTGGCAGATGCCCGAAGATGAGTGGGAAGCGATCACCCTCAACTACACCTCCGGCACCACCGGCGACCCGAAAGGAGTGGTCTACCACCACCGGGGCGCCTATCTGAATGCCATGAGCAATATTGTCTCCTGGGATATGGGTCACCATCCGGTCTATCTCTGGACCCTGCCGATGTTCCACTGCAATGGCTGGTGCTTCCCTTGGGCGATTGCTGCCTCTTCCGGTGTCAGTGTCTGCTTGCGCCATGTACGCGCCGATCATATCTATGATGCGATCAAACAGGAAAAGGTCAACCACTTCTGCGGTGCTCCTATCGTACTCAATATGCTGAACAACGCCCCGGATGAGATGAAAACGGGTATCCAGCATGAGGTCAAGGTGATGACCGCCGGTGCCGCGCCACCGGCCTCTGTGATCGAAGGGATGGAGCAGATGGGGTTCCGTGTAACACACGTCTATGGCCTGACTGAAACCTACGGCCCGAGCGTCGTCTGCGCCTGGCATGATGAGTGGGATGAGAAAACCGCTACCGAAAAGGCCCGCCTCAAGTCACGCCAAGGAGTACGCGCTCCAATGCTGGAAGGGCTGATGGTCGCCAACCCCGAAACGCTGGAACCGGTACCGCAGGATGGAGAAACCATCGGCGAGATCTTCATGCGCGGCAACCTGGTCATGAAGGGCTATCTGAAGAACCCCGGCACCACCGATAAATCCTTTGCCGGTGGCTGGTTCCACTCCGGTGATCTGGCAGTATGGCATGCCGATGGCTATGTCGAAATCAAAGATCGCTCCAAAGACATTATCATCTCCGGTGGCGAGAATATCTCATCCATCGAGGTGGAGGATGTGCTGTATCGCCATCCAGCTGTGCTGGAGGCCGCCGTGGTAGCGATGCAGGATGAGAAATGGGGCGAAGTGCCCTGTGCATTTATCGCCCTGAAGCCCAACGCAGGCAACGTCAGTGAAGAGACAATCATCAACTTCTGCCGCGATAACATGGCGCGATTCAAGGCTCCGAAAAAAGTGATCTTCTGTGACCTGCCGAAAACCTCGACCGGCAAGATTCAGAAGTTCGTACTGCGGGACAAGGCCAATAGCAAAGGCTGATTTCCAATAACCTGATTGCGTTGCAGGCACAGGACTTTATCGAACGGACGCTGGATCTGAACGAACTGTGCATCCAGAAACCCGCTGCCACTTTTTTCGTGCGCGCTCAGGGAGACTCCATGATCGAGGCTGGAATTTTTCCCGGAGATATCCTTGTGATGGATCGCTCGCTGCAGGCTGAACATGGCGATATCGTCATCGCCGGTTTCAATGCCGAGCTGACGGTCAAGAAATTACAACTGCGCCCGGTGATTGTGCTATCCAACAATGACGGCTGCATCATCGCCCGCTCTGCCGAAGCCAAAGCGCTCGGTGTGCCGATGGGTGCCCCGCTGTTTCAGGTACAACAACTGATACGCCAGCATCAGATCGTAGTGTTCTCATCCAACTACCCGCTCTATGGCGATATCTCTGCGCGAGTCATGCAGGTGCTGGAGGAGTTGGCCCCACGGGTTGAGGTCTACTCGATTGATGAAGCTTTTCTAGACCTGACCGGCGTGCGCAATCTCCTGCCGCTGCCTGAGTTCGGCCAGCAGATACGTGATACTCTGCAGCGCTGGCTGGGTATCAGCGTCAGTGTTGGCATGGCACCGAGTAAAACTCTCGCCAAACTGGCCAATCAAGCTGCGAAGCGCTACCCAGCCACTGGCGGCATAGTGGACCTGAGCTGCACAGCACGTCAGAAAAAACTGATGTCGCTGATGCCAGTTGGCAATGTCTGGGGGGTTGGGCGCCGCCTGAGCAAGCATCTTGAGGCGATGGGGATCGACAGCGCATTGAAGCTGGCACAGAGCGATCCACGCATGATGCGTAAACGCTTCTCTGTCACTCTGGAGCGTACCATCAATGAACTGAACGGCACCCCCTGTTTCGGACTCGATGAAAGCCCTGCAACCAAGCAGCAGATACTCTGCTCGCGCTCCTTCGGTGAGCGTATCACCACGCTGCAACCAATGCGTGAAGCGATCGCCACCTATGCAGGCCGAGCCGCCGAGAAATTACGTCTGGAACAACGCTATGCACGGCGGATTGGTATTTTTATCCGCACCAGCTCGTTTACTCCCGGGCAGCCCTACTATGCGCAATCGGCCAGCCTGGAACTGGATCTACCCAGCGACGATACCCGTATTCTGCTGGATAGTTGCATGAAGCTGCTTGATCAGATCTGGCGCGATGGCTACGACTACGCCAAAGCAGGCGTCATGCTGGGCGATTTCTTTGCCCCCGGTACCTATCAGCCGGATCTGTTCAAAAGCAAGAGCACACTACCCGCCAATAGCAAGGCGTTGATGACCGTGCTCGATCGGATCAACCTCACTGGCAGAGGCCGTATCCACTTCGCACGTCAGGGCTGCCAGCAACCCTGGCGGATGAAACAGGAACACCGCTCCCCGGCTTATACGACCCGCTGGACGGACCTGCCCTGCGTGAGTTGATAGTTTTCACAAATCGAAAAGGGCTGATTCAAGCACTCTTGCGGGCAACGATATAAACCCACTCACTCCCCGGCTGCCACTCGTAATCGATACTGAAGCCAGCATCACTCAACATGGACACAAGCGCCTGTTTCGAAAAGACACTCACATGCGGGGCCAATCCCAGGCGCTGCATGATCGGGATCAGTAATCGCCAATAGAACTTCATTTCTGCTATAAGAGCAGTGTTGGACACAAAAACACCACCAGGCTTAAGCAGTTGATTGACGCGAGCAATTGCCGATTCGACATCTTCCAGAAGGTGCAGTATGTTCAGCCCCAGAACAGCATCAAAGCTCTCCGGCTCCAACTCCAGACTATCCAGCGTACCCTGCTGAAAACTGGCATTCTCAACCCCTGCATCCCGCGCTTTTTGCTCAGCGATCTCCAACATCTTGCTCGAAACATCAGTCGCGAGAATATGTTTAACATGGGGGGCATGAATAATGGCGGTGCTTCCTGTGCCGCAACCAAACTCCAGTACAGACCAATCGGGACGGAAGTACTGCTGAGTGACTTCAAGTTTTTTCTGATAGCTTTTCTCATCCTTGATAGGACTTCTGGAATAGCGTGAAGCCGCTTTATCCCAGAACTGTTGAGCACTCTTCATCTGATCTATTCCCTTTCTAATGACTCGTTTCGTTCTTGCTTATATTTTTTATAGGGTTTCTTTGTTTGCGCGATACATTCAGCATACTGCGGTGGCACTTCTCTATTGCAGGCATCACGCTGATAATGGCGCATAGTGTCATACATCGCCTGGTTACTGCACGCAGCGACACTCAGCAATAATAGCAGCAATAACAGAAATCTATTCATGACCATCCCCTATTTCGTCCGTCGCAATATCATCTTGACTAAATTATCATAAAACGATAATTTATTATCCTTAAACAATCACGTCAAGGAGAGAGTTGATGGCTCAGTACTTTTCACTACTTATCGCCCGAGGCTGCTGGGTTCTACTCATACTGACCCCGATAACCACTTTATTCTTTCTTTTCAATATTGATCTCTTTGCAACACTGGCACAGAATCAGCTCCGCCTGCCCATACAATGGCAAACAGTTACTTCGTTGCAATGGTATGGCTTATGGCTGTTAACCCTGCTTTACCTTGCTGTCGGATTGTGGGGGCTCTATTTTCTGCGCCGCGCATTCAGCAACTTCGCCAAAGGAGAACACTTTAACCAGAGCAACAGCCGCAATCTGCGACTGTTTTCAATACTTCTGTTTGCACAAGCACTCGCCAAACCTCTACACTACGCGCTTTCCAGCCTATTGCTCTCAATGAATCATCCTGCTGGCCAGAAGATGCTCTCTATCTCACTCGGCAGTGGTGAAATTAAGGTGATAGCCTTAGCTATGCTTCTGTGGGTCATGAGCGATCTACTGATCAAGGGTAGCCAACTGGAGAGTGAAAACAAGCAATTCATCTAGAGGTGTGAAATGCCTATCATCGTCAATCTGGATGTCATGCTGGCTAAACGAAAGATCCGCGGCAAAGAGCTCGCTAATGAGATCGGAATTACCGAGCAGAATTTATCGTTGCTGCGCACCGGTAAAGTCAAAGGAGTGCGCTTTTCGACACTGGAGCGGATTTGTCAGATACTTGAGTGTCAGCCGGGAGACATCCTCAGCTTTAGCCCGGATGAGCCCAACGCTGATCGCTAATCCAGCCACCGACCTTCCTCTGATTATCGCCTACACCCGCTGAAGGGAAAAATGGTGGGGCGGTATGCGATTGATGTATCGGGAGCCTGGCGCCTTACCTTTGAGTTTGACAATGGCGATGCCGTTGTCGTGGATTATGAGCAATACCACTGAGAGGTGTAGCGTGACTCGCATTCGTACCCGTAAACCGGCCCATCCTGGCCTAGTATTTAAAGCTGATGTGCTCAATCCATTGGGGTTGAGTGTAACCGCTGCGGCCAAGGCAATGGGTGTATCCCGCAAACATCTGTCTTTGTTCATAAACGGTCATACGGCCTGCAGCAAGGAACTGGCCTTGCGGATCGCCAAAGCCACCGGCACGTCTGTGGCCAGCTGGCTGAACATGCAGACTCGATTTGATGTGTGGGAAGTTGAGCATGCCGATAACAGTCGGCTGGCGTCTGTCAAATCACTTGAAGAGGTAGCTCACGCTGTAGCCTGAAAAGCACAAGTTGATATTGCAGGTCATAAAATGCTCAGACTCTTGAGCGAGAAAAAGACTCAGGACATATTGAGAACTCAAGAGTGGAAATAGAAGAGAACTGATAAAACTACACCCCCTGTTCACATGAACGAGCCAGAATCACCAGCGCGATACCACCAAGGATCGCCACCGATGCCAGCACCAGGCGCAGTGAGAGACTCTCGCCCAGAAAGGCAATTCCGCCCAGTGCAGCAATGACCGGCACACTGAGCTGAATCGTCGCAGCACTGGTGGCCCGCAAGGCAGGCAGGGCTGTATACCAGATCGCATAACCGATTCCAGACGCCAGCGCACCAGACGCCACCGCATACCAGAACCCGGCCATATCCACAGAATAACGACTCAACATCAACAGACTCAAACCTGCAGCAATCGGCGCTGCACGCAGAAAATTACCCGCTGTAACGCGCGTGGGATCACCACCACCCTTACCGCGCAGAGAATAGATACCCCAAGCGACTCCTGCCCCGAGCATCAACAGAGAACCCGCCAGAGGTGGTGCTGATAAACCTGGTAACAGCAGCCCTACCAACCCGGCAAGAGCCAGCAAAAAGCCAACCAACTGAAGGGCTGACAGACGCTCTCCCCTCCAGAAACCATAGCTGATCATAGTCGCCTGAACGGCACCAAACAGTAGCAACGCACCGGTCGCAGCCGTAAGACTGATGTAGGCAAATGAAAAGCCTGCCGCATACACAAACAGCGCCAATGCTGATAACCAGTTACCACCTCCAGCCCGTTCACCTTGACGCATACGGACAATCAGCCACAGCGTGACTGCGCCAGACACCAATCGAATAGTGGTAAAACTGGCCGCATCAATATCGGTCTGTAAAAGCGCCACACGGCACAGCAGCGAGTTCCCCGCAAATGCGATCATGGCCAGCGAGGTCAGAAGGATCAAGCGCAAATGCGGCATGGAGTTCAGCACCTGAATATCAAGTATGGGAAAAAGTCACTCACGCCCCTCTCCAAAGGCGGGCAGCTCATCAGCTATGTGATGCCAGCATGCCTTGTAGTTGGTATAAATATGGGCATCCACTTCAACCGGGATATCTTCATCAAACGCGGAGATAGCTATCTCAATCGCCGATAGCGGCTGGTTTTTTCCACGAAAGCCCAAGCTCGAGCCACACTCCGAACAGAAGCTTCTGACCGTTCCGTTGCCAGCCGTATAATGCTTCAGCATAGATTCGCCAGACACCCATCTCAGACCACTGACGCTCACCAGGGTCGCGAAGGCTGCGCCGTGGAATTTACGGCACATCGAACAGTGGCAGTTTGCAACTTGCGAGCTGAACCCCTCAACGACAAACCGAACCTGACCACATAAACAGCTGCCACTGTACATTGCGTCCATTACTGCCTCCTGGTTACTTTAAACGCTCACTTCAAATATACCGCCACTCAGGTTGCGGATAAACGCTTGATCACCCTCCCTGATGAGCAAACCTTTCAGCTCAGGTCGATGCCCTTATTACCCGAGCAACCGCTTCAATCTCTACCAGTGTGTCTGGAGACGCCAATGAACTGACTCCAACACCGGTCACAGCCGGGCGCGTAGTGCCGAAAGTTTCCACCATGATCGGGATGATATTCTCCATGTGATCAGCCAACTCCCCGCGCACATAAACACGCAGCTGAAGAACATGGCTGATATCAGAGCCAGCTTCGGCCAGCACCTCTTTCAGGTTACTAATGGCATTGCGGGTCTGCTCGCCTATGTCACCACTCTTGACCTGATAGTCCGGTGTCCAGTCAACCTGACCTGAAATAAAAACCAGCCCCGATACTTCATCTACCACAGCATGTGACAAACCATGAGGAGCCCCATCATAAAGCGATTGCGGATTGATTTTGATGATACTCATGATGACCTCGTTTTTTGATAAACAGTCCGGTCAGTCTAAGAGCATCAGCCCCCCTTGCCCATCAAGCCGTACTTGTAGCCGCTACAAGCTGCAGTTGTTCCATCAGCCAGTTCAGCACCGGATCCTGCCCTGCATTGGGATGCCAAGCCATCACCACCTCGAAGCCAGGCGGATACTTCTCCAGCGGAACTTCGAAAAGACCCGGCACCGGCAACATCCTTTCAGGGATAAACGCTACCAGCTCTATCTGCCTGAGTAGCTCCAGGGTCATTAAAAAAGACGGTGAAGAAATAACAACATTACGGGGATATCCTTGTTGCTCAAACCAGTCTGCTGCTGAGCCACACAAACCCGCTGTACCGGGAGACGTCACAACAAAATCATACTCCACCAGTTGCTGGAGCGTCAGAGGTTCGGTTCGGCGAAGTGCCTCGTTGGCAGTGACGCAAAGATAGCGTTCGACAAACAGCGGGCGGGACAATAATCCATCTGGAACGTACCCAGCCGTCGTCAGTGCAAGATCTATCTCACCGAGTTGCATTCTCCGGGTAAGGCCTGCACTTTCGATAGGGATCACCAACACCTTAAGCTTGGGAGCGAAGCTCCTGATCGCCTGCAGCTGGCTCGCCAACACAACTTTTTGAGCATGATCTGTTGCCGAAATCACCATGCTACGCGATACACTGCGCGGATCGATATCTGCAGGACGAGGCATTTGCTGCAACTGTTGCAACACAGAATCAATCATTGGCTGAATACTGCGGGCATAAGGACTTGGCGCCATGCCCTGCCCCGTAGCAGAAAACAATGGATCACCCAGAATCAACCGAAGCTTTTTCAGCTGCTGACTGACCGCCTGCTGAGAAAGGCCCAGCTGTTCAGCCGTAGCTGACAGCGTGCCATATTTAAAGAGAGTACTCAGGGTACGCAGGTGATGAATTTCAAGCTGATCAATCATTGGATTGCCCCCTGAAAGGCAGTCTATACCACAACAAGTACAACACCTGCCTGTTCATGGTTGATCATCAGGCTGCTGTGTATTGAAATTACCACGTACTCCAACAAGCCAAAACACGATTCCGGCACAGGCCCCGACATATCCAAAGAGCCCAATCAGGCCAGTATCCAGCCTATTCAGTGGTGCGATTACAACAGCCAGAATAATAACGGCACTTGCGATACAGCCGCCTAACGTTATCCGCCACCAGTTAACGGATCGAGAGCGCCCAATCACCAATAAAACAGGGAGGACAACAAAAGCACTAGCGTATATGGCCGAGAAACTACCAAACAGCAATACAGGACTCAATAACAGGAACCCGACAATGCTCGCTACACTGGCGGCGGGCACTATCTGCCACCAAGCCGTCCATCGGCATTTTTGCATTGCAAGAAAGAGAGGAAGCGCAACAAACAAAATGGCGGGTATCGCTATAAAGGGGCCAATCAGCAGCACTGCGATGAACGACTCACCGCAATGGTAACCACTGCCTGGAATAAGGCCAACTGCGCACTCAAACACCGGAAGAGCAAGCACAGAGGCCAGCGTAGCGGCAAAGAACGCAACGATGACTTTTCCATGATTGACTGAGCTCTTCATATGCATCCTGACGCTATCTATTCATGACGCTATCTATTCATAATGCCGCTATTCATAATGCCGCCTGATTGCTATACCGCAGATTTGACAATAGCATTTTAAAAGTACAGCTTGGCCATGAAAGTCTACCCCATTTTCATAGCTGGAGGATACGAATGCCTATCCCCCAGCTACTCAGCAATCAGGGCTTAACCGCCGATTTGTGCTTCAAGTCGCTTGGCGCGATCACCCGATGCTGGGTGGCTTGCAAAAAGGCTACGATGATTGCCGTATTTGCGCTCGATTTTACGTAAAGCGCTGACAGCAGAGGCAGGATCATGATTGGATTTAGCCATTAGCTTGATCGCATAATCATCCGCTTCATTCTCATGACGCTGAGAGAACTGAGCACTAACCAGCTTCTCACCCAGATCACCCAATTGTGATGAGGTCAGTGCAACCGCTGTTGACTGACCACTCGCCGCAACTGCCTGGCGCGCAGATGATGCGGCATAAGCTGTCTGGAAAGCCGTTTTTGAATGGCCCAGCACAACATGTCCGATCTCATGCGCAATTACATAACGCACTTCATCATCTGTCATCTCATCCAGCAAACCGCTGTGGAAGCGTATGGAACCATTTGGAACAGCAAAAGCATTCACCTCAGAGTCCAGATAGACTTTGTACTCCAGCGCAGCACCATCCACTCGCTGCCACGGTGCGGCCAATCTGGCTAACCGCTTTGCATAAGCGCTCTGAGAAGACGCAACGCGATTCGAGCTATCCAGCTGTGCGATTGTCTGATCACCCAGTTGTCTCATATCTTCATCAGTCAAAGTGGCTGCCGTAAACATTCCCTGACCTGCTGAAACCATGCCTTGCAGGTTCAGATCCGATGATTTACATCCAACCAAGGTCAGCGATGCACCACCCAATACCATCGCCATTGCCAGTCCAGCCAACTTGGAAGATCTCTTTTTTACGTACATCTATGTAGCTCCTTTTTCCATTAATCCATTTATAAACATAAAACACCGTAGTCAAGCGCCAGTCGCTTAAGCACATCACCTCTAGTCAGATCGGCGTGATAGCTCGATCATCGCGAACGAACGCATAGCCGGAAGCGCTTCGCTCCAGAACATTTACTCGTATGAGTAGATCAGTTTGATGATGTACCGAGATGGCCGGTAATAAATCCACTGCAGCAGTGATTACCAGACAGGTGTGATTGGCGCCTAAACGTGCGGTGGGCTTGCCCATGAAACGCTCCTTGTTGATAAAAACTCATGCTGAATTCTATGTTAAATTCTACATGAGCCTGCCTTTGTCCTGGATGGCAGCGGCGGGACTATAACTTGATTTAAACAGTTTGCCAAATCATCTTGGATGACTACTTCGCACCCAGCATATACGTTCCTCTATATAAGCGGCTCCCTATACAACTCCTCACCATAACACCCTAGTCAGATGGGGTGCGCGTTGATCTCATTCACGCACTCTACTGGCTCACTCAACGCCTGCAGGTTGCTCAAGGTAACCTCAGCGATCTGGGTCAGGGCCTCCTCGGTAAAGAACCCCTGATGCCCCGTGATCAACACATTCGGGAAGGTCATTAAACGGGACAGGTCATCATCAGACATAATTTCATCCGATAGGTCCCGGAAGAAAAACTCACTCTCCTGCTCATACACATCCAGTGCCAGATAACCGATCTGACCAGATTTGAGCGCAAGAATCGCTGCCCGAGTATCCACCAACCCGCCGCGCGACGTATTCACCAGCATCACGCCCGGCTTCATCGCCGCAATCGCCGCCCCATTGATCAGGTGATGATTCTCGAGCGATAGCGGACAGTGCAGACTGATGATATCTGCCTGGGCATAGAGCTCATCCAGCGTTACATAAGAGCCTCCCAGCGCCTCAAAATCAGCCGATGGATAAGGATCAAATGCCAACAGATGACAACCGAAGCCACGCAGAATACGCGCCGTTGCCAAACCGATCTGGCCCGTGCCGATCAGCCCCACCGTTTTGCCATGCAGATTAAAACCGAGCAACCCGTTGAGCTGGAAATTACTCTCCCGCACCCGGTTATAAGCACGATGCGTATGACGATTCAGCGTCAGGATCAACGCCAGCGTATGCTCTGCCACCGCCTCCGGCGAATAGCCCGGCACCCTGACCACACGGATACCCAACTCGGCAGCAGCCTCCAGATCCACCTGATTGAACCCGGCACAACGCAACGCCACCCACTTGACCCCTTGCTGCTTGAGCGCATACAGACACGCCTCATCCAGCGTATCGTTCACAAACGCACACACCGCCTGCGCCCCGGCAGCAAGGCTGGCCGTTTTCGCATTCAGAGGGGTATCGAGGTAACTCAGCGCAAAGCCGATGTGCTGATTGGCCTTGTCGAAAAAGGTGCGGTCGTAAGCTTGGGCGCTATAGAACTGGATTTTCATGTTTGGCTCTTCCTGAGTTCGGTTGTTTGCTGTCAGTCAGTTTTATTGTACGCATTAGAAGAGCGCATTCCCTTACCCCAACTAATCTGCTGCAATTCGACACAGTGTGATACCTGAGATTCCAAATGACTCACATCAGATCGATAGGAAACAACTGGATGGATAGTCACATCTATTATGCTTAAACCCCTTGCCGCAGTTACTCTTTCACCATTTTGACGTTTATAAATCGACCTACAGTCTCGACTACCATCACCCAAACATAATCGTCTCCAATAGAGGTCTCATAGATACAATTGCATGTAAAGAACGCAATCAGTAGGAAGGCTACTGTTTGGAACAGCATTATCTACCACTTACAACTAACAGCAAATCATGTATCACTTCTAATGCATCTTCTTTATATTTTGCATTCCACTTTTCCATCCAGATCAGGGGCCGCCCATCATCCTCCCACTCACCTAAAGCCACCCCATTTACTATCTCCATCTCAAACCATGCTTTTTTGTAGCGTTGAATAAGGTCCGCGTCGCCCTCCAACTCATCACAGAGTGACTCAGCCCGTCTAGTAAAATCAGAAAATGCAAAAACACTTTCTACTGCTAACAAAGCATCTTCGCGAAAAGTCATTAAATTCATCTTATTGTCCATATCTGACAGTTACCACCTTGCCCTGCGCGTTCACTACAACCGAAACATTATTTGCCTCATCATAGTGAATTGTAGTCCCTAAGCGGCTGGCCCTTGATGAACCAGTATCAATTGTATTTCGCACAACTTCTGGCATGATACCGCGATCTTGCATACGATCAATTGAGTGACCTGAATAATCCCGCCCATTAATGTTAGTTGACACATTTCGGACAGGTTGATAACTAGGATTCTCTGGCTGATTCATCTGTAATCGCCTACTACCAAGCGGCGATGTAGCCCCAGATGAAGCACTTGGACTACTTGGAACAACACTACCACTTCGCGCCGTAGTCTTGGCAAGATCCCCCACACTCCCAGCAGTCTTTGCAGCCGGAATAGGCAAGATAGAAAAGAAACGGTCTGCCCGGTTCGTGTAGCCCTGATTTTCCTTTGTCAAAGGATTGATCCCAGTGTAACGCTCATCACCAAAGGTGTTGCGCCACAGATCTGCAGCATTCGTTGCAAGATCTCCGAACAGGAAATTACTGACTTGCCCCTCGACGGTATCACGAAAGTAATTATCCGCAGGAGGAGCGATGATACCAACATCCGGTCCACGAAGCTCTTGGGGTGAGATAATGTCACTCGCTCGCTGCCCCACACTTGAACTGCCCTCTCCTCCCTCTGTCGTCAGGAAAGTTGGAATAGGTATTCCTGAATCTGAACCAGCACTTGCAGGGTTGAAAGGACTGATGTTTAAGTGGGTTTCAGGTGCGCTTGTTGCCACAGTAGTTTTAATGAGGGAGGACGATTGCACAGGAGAGCCAGTTGTAGGAGACGTCGGTATCAGCGACGCCTCTTCCGGCTCATCCGGCCCCTCAGTACTCGCAGCCGAGGCTACACTCCCGTTGATGTTGACCACGCGACCATCGATATTGATGCGCTTGCCGCCCAGCAGGTTTGCATTGGGGCTGTCGATGTAGATGGCATTGGTGGTCATGACGATCTTGGAGTCGCCACACATCATTTCGATTCTCTCACCGACATCAATGCTCAGCGTTTTGCCGACTTTAAGGCTGTCTTTGCCTCCCACTTTCTGAATGCGCGACAAACCCACCAGACTTTGTTGCATGCCACCCACGGTGAGGGTTTCGTTCAGGCCCACCGCCTGGAAACGCATCAAGCCGACGCTTTTCATCTCGGTCTGGCCGACGCTATGGGTCAGGTTTTTGGCGATGGAGACCTTTTCGTTGCCGCCAACGGTTTCCTTGCGGTTGTTAACGATGCTGATGGTTTCGTTGTTGCCGACATCTTCGGTGCGGTCATTGCCGATGCTGATGGTTTCATTGTTATCCACCCGCTCGGTACGGTCACGTTTGATGTGTACGGTTTCATCACGGTCGATGGTTTTCTCACGATCCCGGCCCACCCAGTGGGTCTCGTCGTTTTCAACTTCGATATCCTGATTCTTTTCCGCATGGATAAAGAGCTGCTCTTCACCCATCTTGTCTTCAAAGCGGATCCAGTTGGCATTCTCAGCGGTACCCTCTTTACTGGAACGGGTGAGGATACCACTCTGGGTTTTATTTGCCGGCAGGCCCCACGGAGGCATCTGCTCGGCATTGTAGACGCGACCGGTGATGATCGGGCGATCGGGGTTGCCATCGTAGAAGTCGACGATCACTTCCTGGCCGATACGCGGGATGTAGATCGAGCCCCAGTTTTTTCCCGCCCACTGGTGGCTGACACGCACCCAGCAGGAGCTGTTTTCGTTGTGTTGGCCGTAGCGATCCCAGGGGAACTGGACTTTGACGCGGCCATATTCATCGGTGTAGATCTCTTCTCCCGCTGGCCCCACGATCACGGCGTGTTGCGGGCCAAGCATCTTCGGCCAGCCGGTTTTCAGCGGTGGGCGATACACGCGAGAGGCGGGCATACAGACAAAGCGGTTTTCGTAGCCACGGGTCTCTTCATCCCGGCTGGTGTAGCTGTAGTCGGAGGCGTCATGCTGAATGCTGATCAGCAGGTAGGTGTTCAGCTCGCCCGGAGTGTCGTCATGTCGGGTAAGATCAAAGGTGTGGCCGGTACGGAAAGTGCGACAGATGCCTTTGCCCAGCACGTGATCATGCAGCGCTTCGTCGTGCTCGATACGCAGTTTGGTCAGGTTCTCACCGAAGCCTTTGTTGTCGTAGCGTCCGGGGTAGAGGTAGTGTTCATAGCGGGTCACGCCCGGCACTTCCATCGAGGCCGGTACACCGGTCAGCATATGATCAGGTGGCTTTTTGAAGTCATAGTCGCGCTTGGCATAGCGACCGGTACGAAACGCGTGCTGGTGTGACCAGCTGTGAATATGGTGCGGGCTCAGCGAGCCGGTGCGATAGCTGACCTGGTTTTCTTCACAGGTTTCAGGGGCGCTGCTGTGATCTGCCAGCACCAGGATATGCTGACCTTCGCTGTGTTTGAAGAAGTAGTAAATGCCTTCTTCTTCAAACAGGCGGGATAAGAAGGTGAAGTCGCTTTCCTGATACTGAACGCAATACTCTCTGACCGGATGCTGGCCGATCAGGCGGAACTCAAAATCCGTGAAGCCGTTCGCCGCAAACACCTCGCTGGCGATCTGGCGGATATCCTTGTGCTGGAAGACTTTGGAGTCGCTGGTCTGGGTCAGGAACCAGAGCCAGGGCACCACTTCAGCCGAGTAACAGCGCAGGTCGTGCAGTTGGCTGCCATCGCCCCGAAACTGTCGAACATAGCCGTTGATCACCGTGTGGGAATCGGTTTTGAGGCCCTGATCATCCGCTTTCATCAGTTTGAGGGTGACGTTCTTACCCACGATCTCTGCGGGAGCGATCGTCTCACGGAGCGAGTACATCTCTATCTCAAATGAGAACAGGCTCGAGATCGCTTCTTCACCCTCAAGGCGGGTCAGCAGCAGCGTGTCTTTGCCCAGGGGGCTGTCGATGGATAGCAGGCGGGGTTGTTGAGAAAACATCACTGCACCCTGAGTGCTTCAGGATGTCTGATATTGGCTACTGATTTAAAGACATAGGTGTGACGTCGAAAGTGCATCGCATTTCATCCCTGATGGTGTAACAAATCCTTTTTTGCAGCCGGTTATGAGACGTCAAATGACGGGCTCAAATATCGTGCTGCTCTCATGCCGCCCTGTTGGTACCTTTTCGATTTACTGCACTCGCATACCCGCGTGCAAGTACGACCTTTTGGAGATCGAGATAATCGAAGGGGCGAATTTATGTGATTGAGACACTATGTGTCAAGCTGAAACCTGACATCTAGCGTTTGGGGTAATATAAATTCAGCCCCAGCACACCTAAGAACGCTGCCTTGGTGGTAACGCTGGCCACTCCATAGACAATTCGTTTCCATTGATAAGAGATGATAATTCATGCATTTCATGATGCAGGCATTTCATCCCACACTCCCAGATAACAAGAACACGCCACCCCTCAGCCAACAATTGCTCTTTGACCTTTCTATCGCGTTCAATATTCTGGGAAAATTTCTGGTTCCAGAAATCAGCTCTTGTTACTGGTGTGCTGGTATAAAAGCAGTCAGCATGACGATGCCAGAAACAGCCATGCACAAATATAGCTAAACGATACTTTTTCAGTACCAGATCTGGTTTCCCGGGTAACCTTGAAGATTGGAGACGAAACCTGAATCCACAGGAATGAAGAAAGCGACGAACCTGAACTTCAGGCTTCGTATCTTTACCTCGGATCGCTGACATGTTTCTGGATCGGGTCGAACTGACATGTTGACGCTCAATCATACAGACCAACCTGTTGATTATTTGCAACCATCACAGCAATTACATTACCTCTCTTCCCACCCCATACCCAGCTCTGCTCTGAGCTGCTAACAACAAGCAAAGCAGAGCTGAAATATGGGTGATTAGAGTGGAATAGGGATCTGGTGCTGTTCACATACTGAAACTGACGACTGAGTCGGTGCTTCAGGTATACGATCTTTCAGCAATCTAGCCACTGCAGCAAACACCGGAACCACCACCGAATTACCAAACTGACGATAAGCCTGTGTATCAGACACAGGAATAATCATCTTGTTTTCACCAACTTTTTCAAAACCCATCAAACGTGCACACTCCCTTGGCGTTAGCCTGCGAGGCCTGTTTCTGATGTTTTCCGCTGAGTGAAAGTCACTTGCAGGGTTAAATCCCCTGTCAACCAGGATCTCAGAGCCATCCTTGTGATATCTGGCAGATAGCGTTCTCGCAACATCATCAGGACCAGTCAAGCTAAAACCAAAGCCGTTTCCTTTGGCACGATGCTTTTCAGCGTATCTGTACAGATACTCCCAAAGCTTTGGTGTGAGGATATATTTTTCATCAACATCAGGGTCCAGAATATCACCAAAACTGATACGTTTTTCCGGATAAAACTGATCAACATCCTTAAGGGTGAATCCTTGATGGATATCTCTCTCCCGCCTGAATCCGACAAGGACTATTCGCTCACGGTGTTGAGGAACAAAATTTCTGGCATCAATGACTTTAGGATCACCTTTTTTTGATGTAACCATGTCGGCCACTTCATAGCCAAGCTCATCAAGGGCATCGCAGATGACACGAAAGGTTTTCCCTTTATCATGACTCTTCAGATTTTTGACATTTTCCAGCAGAAAAACAGCTGGCTTCTTCGCAGCAATGATCCGCGCAACATCAAAAAACAAAGTTCCTTGCGTGTCACACTCAAACCCATGCTTACGGCCAAGTGAGTTCTTTTTCGACACGCCCGCAAGTGAAAAAGGTTGGCATGGGAAGCCTGCCAGCAACACCTCATGATCAGGGATAACGTGATTAATATGCTCATACGCCTGCTCATCGGTTACAAGCGGATTACAGGATAGAGTGACATCCCGAATGTCATGGTTGAATACATGCTCTTCGGGATCACAATAGTGATTGGCAAGATAAGTACGACGCGCATTTTTATCCCACTCTGAAGTAAAAACGCATTTGCCACCTATCTGCTCAAACCCAATTCGAATCCCGCCGATCCCTGCAAACAGGTCGATGAAGCGAAACGCTGGATTATCGTAATGTTCGGGTCTTCCCGGCAGAAGCTCCTTCAATGCATTGTACTCGGTGAAAGATATGCGAGGTAATGCTTTTCCTTTTAAGGCGCGGTTGATTGTCTCTCGTGTCCAGCGACCATTTGATACATTGCCCAGTACCTCCGCTATATACTTCTGGTCATAGATTTCAGAGACTCTACGCAGTAGCTGCATCTCTTGATTGATCGCTGTTAGATTCTGATCTGGTAAAAAGCTATTCATGAGGTTCAGCTGTGCCATTGTGTTCATGATGCATGCTCTCTGGGTCAAATTAGTGATCAGGAGTCACACAGAAAGATCGATTTTCAGTGAAAACTCCGCTTACATGCAAGCTTTTTTATGACTGCAGTTTCAGATTTTCACTGGCATCACCACTATGGCCATTTCTCAGCCAATCGTTCAATGCATCAATGACCAGATTAGAGTGGTGACAAACTGCCCAGAAATCCCACTCTCGCCACTCCAGCAGAGAACCGACACGCGGACATGGGTGACCTTCTTCAAGAAGATACATATTCGAATCAACATAATCATGTGCATCAGAAAGCGAGCCGAGATCAGCAGGCAAGACTCCACGACGAATGTCTTCCTCTATCCAGAGCTGCGCCACCTTTGTTCTGTAAATAACAACATTTTCAGGAGTTATAACGAGAGGATCTGGGGGGGCCACTTTCGAGGAAATTTGCCTGAGCACATCCTTGTCATCCAATACCGATAAATTTTCCATAATTCACCTCTGGGTTAAGTAAGTGATGATACATCACACTTTAATCAAATATAGTCACACATGATACACAAATCAAGACATAGCTGTATTTATATACAGTTTTTATCACGAGTACTACTGATACGCAAACTCACCTAGCCCGATTGACTTGATCCAGATCGGAAGTAGTTACTGTCTACGTGTCTGGTACACATCATAGATGTTGAACATCGTTGATAATCGGACTTACACTATGAAAGAAACTGATGATATTCATTTGGAGATACAGGGATGTTTGAAACCTGATTCCGTGACTTCGCAGTCACATATAATGCCTCACCCCCTGCAATCACAAGGCTTCCAGCGTTAAAATAGCCACTGATTTCCATTCACCCAGTCAGTGGTGTCAGCCCATGCGCAAATTCAAGATTGAACAGTCCAAAACAGACGTGATCACCCCACATGGAGGCCTGGCATTAGTAGGGCATTGCCTGAACCATCTGACGACACTGCACAAGACATCTCGCAGCATCGTCAAACGTCATGGTATTGCCAACATGGATCTTATCCGGACCTACCTTGGCCTCATCTGCCTGGGTAAAAGTGACTTTGAGGCCGTTGAGCAGACACGCCATGACCCCTATTTCACGGCGGCGATGGGGGTCAAACAATCACCCTCTTCAGCACGATTGCGTCAGCGATTCGATGAAGACGCTCCAGCCCTGATCCCCCTGCTGGATGCTGCCAGTGTCGAGTTCATGCAGAACGCCACCGTACCTCTGACCGGACTATCGACAGGCCACATCCCGCTGGATATGGATGTTTTTCCCATGGATAACAGTCAAACCCAGAAGGAAGGCGTGTCCTATACCTATAAGGGTTATGACGGCTATGCGCCGATAGCCGCCTATCTTGGTCAGGAAGGCTGGTGTCTGGGATGCGAGCTCCGCACAGGCAGTCAACATGCCAATCATGAGTTTATTCAGGTTCTGGAGCGCATCATTCCCCGAGCCCGGCAATTGACCGATCAGCCTCTGTTGGTACGGCTCGACAGTGCTCATGATGCCGCTGAGAATCGCACGTGGTTCAAGCAACACAACATTGACTTCCTGATCAAATGGAACCCCCGTCAGCAGGATCTCTGGCAGTGGTACGATGAGGCCAATGCAAAGGCCCAGTGGCAACATCGTCGGGCGGGCAAGATGGACGCCGTGTTCTCTCAATTACTGGATGATGCTGACAAAACCCGTCGTGTCATCAAGGTCACCGTCCGTCAGTGTGATGCCAAAGGGCAGATGTTTCTGGAGCCTCAGATTAGTATTGAAGGCTGGCTTACCTCGTTGTCTTCGGATCAGGCTGACGATGCCACCATTATCAGGCTGTATCAGGATCATGCCACCAGTGAGCAGTACCATAGTGAGTTCAAAACCGATCTGGACCTGGAGCGTCTGCCATCCGGCAAGTTCGATACCAATGACCTGGTGATGGCCTTTGCCGTATTGGGTTACAACATCCTGCGCTGGATAGGGTTGCGGGGCCTGATGCAGCAGGACTCGCCTGTGCGCCATAAGGCCAAACGCCGCCGTCTGAAAACCGTGATGCAGGAACTGATGTACATGGCTTGCCGACTGCTTCGCAGCGGACGACAACTCATACTTCGGTTTGGTCAGCACTGTCCGGGGTACCAGGCCTTCCACCGGGTGTATACTGCCATTTGACTGATCTGATACAGCGGAAACTAATCACAGGGTCTTCGACCAGAACAGGTTGTGTCCAGGTCATCAGAGTCGATCAAAAAACACACAGTGAATGACTCACCACTGCTGGTGACGGTCATCGTATGAGTACGGACAGACGATCTGTCAGGGTAAGATCTGTTGTTAAAGAGCAATTTTAGCAGTGACGACTATCCGTTCAGGTTGGGGTGGGTGGAGTCACTGATTCAGGTGAAAAACTAACAGATGTGTTTTCAGCGGCCGCACTCAAATATCTTACTGCAGTCGATGCCAGTCCTGAAAAGTCCAATCAACACGAGATCGGCGGCCTTGTCAGACCCAGTGGGTTTGGCAATGCGCTCGGCATGCCTGATGACGGATCCAAGCAGTATTTTCATACTGTAATGATGTATCTTGATGACTTCAGCGATGAACCAATTATCTGCGAGGATAAAGTTTCCTGGTATGACACACGCTATGATGATCCCACGCGATCACCAGAGTGGCGACTTTATTACCCCGGTAATGAAGTAACCGACAGGTTTCAGTCTTCTGATATGATGCTGATTGCACTGACATATGACAGAACTCTACTGATGATGTTTTGCCCACAGAGCAGTCAGGCTGAACTACAGCTCAGAGCTCTTTTTGGTGCCAGTGAAAGAACTGCGGATGAGAAATTCCGCAAAGTTCATATTGAGACCTCATCCATTGCAGCTCCCATCAGACTGATGCTGGCTCGGTACGGTATAGAGCTTGATATACGCAAGCAAGGTGATGATGTACTACTTGATCAGTTGATTTCAAAGTTTGGCAATAAATTTCCATCGACAAAAGAATTCTCCGCTTTCGCTCGCGCGTTACGTAATACAGATGTCTCAATAGAAGATGATCCAGACTCTGCACTACTGCAATGGATGAATGATGAAGAGCATATCTTTCGACTGCTTGAGAGAGCTATTGTACAGAAGCAGCTTGAAAAAGGATTTGGAGAAAGTGGGGTCGATGTAGATGAGTTCATCAAAATATCACTCAGCATCCAGAATCGCAGAAAGTCCAGAGTCGGCCATGCCTTTGAAAACCACATAGAAGAGATACTGCGCCAGAATAGAGTCAGATATGAGCGTGGGGTACATACCGAGGGAAAACAGAAGCCTGACTTCCTGTTCCCAAGCCAAGTAGCGTATCTTGACCCTCAGTATCCCGAATCTGAATTACAGATGCTAGGTGCAAAAACGACCTGTAAAGAGCGTTGGAGACAAATTCTTGCCGAAGCAAACAGAATAGCTCAAAAACACCTGATTACCCTCGAACCCTCTGTTTCCTCTGATCAGACAGACGAAATGAAGGAAAAAGGACTGCAATTAGTTGTACCTGTGCCAATTCAATCAACATACAAGCACGAACAGCAAGAATGGTTAATCTCATTCAAACAATTTATTGAAGGGCTTCCCAGATGAACACTTTTTCATAAAACAAGAGGGTGTAAATAATTCTGTGTAACCGCCGGGGTTATACGTAGTCGCTAATGCGATCCTCGAACTCGATCATAAACCGGTTCAGTGCGGCCTTCCAGTTTCTGATTGGCATCGTCCACTTTTTCGACGCATCCATGATCGCGAGATAGACCACTTTTCGCGCGGAGTCGTCTGTCGGGAATAGCTTCCGCTTCTTGATTGCCTTGCGGATAACACTGTTCAGGGACTCGATGGCGTTGGTCGTGTAGATAGCCTTCCGGATGTCCTGCGGGTAGCGGAACAGCGTGTTCAGATTGGGCCAGTGGTTGCGCCAGGAGCGGCTGATATGAGGGTATTTTTCGTCCCAGCGCTCCGCGAACTCGTCCAACGCCTGCAGCGCCTCTTCTTCCGTGGCCGACTGGTAAATGCGCTTCAGGTCGGCGGTCACTGCCTTGTAGTCTTTCCAGGGCACGTACTTCATTGAATTGCGAACCATGTGAACAATGCAGAGCTGAACCTGGGCCTGCGGGTACGCCGCATTGATGGCGTCAGGGAAGCCCTTGAGTCCATCCACGCAGGCGATGAGAATGTCCTTCACGCCGCGATTCTGGAGCTCTGTGAGGACGCCGAGCCAGAACTTGGCACCCTCGTTCTCCGAGAGCCACATGCCCAGCAGCTCCTTGTGGCCTTCGAGATTCACGCCCAGGGCCAAGTAGATGGCTTTGTTGATTACCTGCTTGTCTTGTCGGATTTTGACAACGATGCAGTCCAGGTAGACGATAGGATATACGGGGTCCAGTGGCCGCGACTGCCATTCGACTACGCGCTCAATGACGGCCTCGGTTACCTTGGAAATCAGGGTGGGTGAGATGTCGGCATCGTACATCTCCTTGAACGTGGCGACGATCTCCCGGGTGGTCATACCCTTCGCGTAAAGGCTGAGGATCTTGTCGTCCATCGAGGTGAAGCGGGTCTGGCCCTTCTTCACTAGCTGCGGCTCGAAGCTACCATCGCGATCACGAGGCGTGTTCAGCTCAAACTGGCCGTCTTCGGTCTTCAGGGTCTTGCTGGTGTGACCGTTGCGGCTGTTCGTATTGTCAGAGGGCTGATGGCGCTCGTAGCCCAGATGCTCATTGAGTTCGGCATTCAGCGCCGCCTCAACGGTGATCTTGGTCAGCATCTGGCTGAACTCGTTCAGATCCTTCTCAGTTTTGAGGCCCTTCGCAGCCTCGCGTGCGAAGGCTTCCAGCTCTTTCCTGTTCATCTTGTCTATCCTTACCCTGTCAGGGTTCTATGATAGACGGTTTACACAGTTTTATTTACAGGCTCTAAAACAACGGTTTGGGAGCCCCCTCACCGACTCCACTCCATCTTGGTAATCTTCCCCTGATACACATCGATAATCCAGGTACGGTTGTCATAATAATACTGAAACTGATGGCCCCACTTCTGCTCTGTGCGACACGAGGTACTAACAGGCTGGGTACAAACTTTGGCGCCGGATCTGTAAATTGGATGACCCAGATACTGAGCCAGCTTGGCAACTGGATCACCTGGTTTGATCAATGAGCCATCTTCTATTCGCATTGCGTGCGCATGGCTGATAGTTACAAAAAGCAGAATTCCGAGAATAAATAGTTTTGTTGAAGTCCGCATAGTCATACCTTTACTCCATAGCAGCTGAGAACAAATCCCTTACTCCGTTTCAGGTTTCTTTTTACTACTTTACCAATCCTGCCGCAACCCTGCCCCTTTTTGTCACCCAATTCAGCCGATATTGTCATTGCTCCTTGCCGCTTCAGGGGCGACAGTAGCTGTGACTTTTTCTCCTTCAACGACTGTTTAGCACAACGCTAAAAACAACTATCAACAACAATAACAATGGATGTCACATGCTGAAAAAAACCTTACTCCCGTTGGCAGCGGCCGTGATGTTGGCGCAGGGCGCGCAGGCCAGTAACTTTTCTGACACACTGTTCTTCGGCGATAGCCTGACCGATTCCGGTTCATTCGGCTTTCAGTTCACGACTAACCCCGGCCCTGTGTGGGCGCAGAACATTGCCGACAACTATGGCGTGGATCTATTGCCAGCCAATCAGGGTGGTACCAACTATGCTGAAGGCGGTGCCCGCCTCACCGGCTTGCCGGGTATTGGTGCCGGGCCTGCTTTAACGGCTACACCAGTGTTGCAGCAGGTACAGAGCTATCTGGCCAGCACCGGTGGCAAGGCTGATCCGAATGCGCTTTATGCGCTGTGGGCCGGTGCGAACGATATTTTCTGGCTGGCAGGTGGTAATGAGGCGGATATTCCGGCTTATGTCCGCAAGACCATCGGTGAGCATGTAACCGCTATCGGTATGCTGCGCGCAGCTGGTGCTCAGTATGTCGTGGTGCCACTGCTGCCTGATATTGGCCAGACACCTTTCGGCATGGCCCAGGGGCCTGAGGGAGCTGCAGGGCTGACTCAATTGACTCAGGGCTATAACAATAATCTGATGCTGGCGTTGCAAGTTCAGGGTATATCGGTGATCCCGGCTGATGTTTTCAG
This sequence comes from Nitrincola salilacus, assembly GCF_046271865.1. Lineage (NCBI taxonomy): Bacteria > Pseudomonadati > Pseudomonadota > Gammaproteobacteria > Oceanospirillales > Oceanospirillaceae > Nitrincola > Nitrincola salilacus. The sequence goes on along the minus strand of NZ_CP176580.1, from coordinate 2,198,261 downwards.
CCTGCTGCACGAAGCTCAGGCCGATCCTGCCGCCTATGGGTTCGATAATGTATCGGTGCCAGTCTGCGGCGCGACTCCCTCCCCCATGTGCATGACGGGTGTAAACTTCCCTGCAGGTCTGGAGAACACCTTCCTGTTTGCAGATGGAGTGCACCCGACCACTGGCGGGCACAAAGCAGTTTCCGATTATGTTCAGTCGTTGCTCGATGCTCCGGCATTCACCGCTCAGGCAGGTGTAGTCGCCTTGCAGGAGCAACGTGCCGTATCGATGGAGCTGGATCAGCAATCCCGTTCTGCGTTGTACAGCGATGGTGCTGAGTCACGTTTCTGGGCTTCTGGCTCGGCGGGTGATCAGTCACGTAACAGTGCTCAGGGTGCAGGTGGTTCACCCTATCGTGTGGGTGTTGGTATCGATAAGCGCGTCAGTGATGATGCGGTGCTTGGTTTTGCACTGCACCAAAGCTGGAACGCTGCCAGCCTCTCAAGCGGACGAGCAAAGCATGAGAGCACAGGACTCAGTGTCTATGGTGCACGCAGCGTTAATAACTGGCTGTTCAATGGCAGTATCAGTGTAGCCAAGGGTAGTTATGATCTGACGCGAGAGGTCAATATCGGCCCAGCTACGCGTCGCATGACAGCCAGCACCGATGGTTTCCAGTTGGGTGCTCAGGTAGCTGCTCAATATCGCTTCGAGGCGGATCGCATCACTCATGGCCCACTCTTCGGGCTTCGCTTTCAGCAGTTATCGATGGATAGCTATACCGAGCAGTCACCGGCTGGCTCATCAACAGCGCTACATGTAGATCCTGACTCCCAACGCGAAACCTCTGGCTTTGTCGGCTGGCATGCCAGTGCGGATTACGGTAGCGCACGCCCATATGCAAGCCTGGTGCTGGAAAGCCGCTTGAATACGCAGGACTCTGCAGCAACGGTTGCACTGGTGAATGTTCCGGGGCAACGCTTCAGCACCCCCGCAGGCAAACCGGATAAGCATTACGCTGCATTAACTCTGGGCAGTGATTTTGCGCTGAGTGAGAGTGTGCGTTTGGGTGTAAGCCTTAATCATCTGTTCGATAATGCGGACCTGGATGAGACCCGGGTCAGTTTGTCCGCATCCTTGTCTTTCTGATTTACAACACAAGGCTGCCGTCGAGTGCTATCAGCACTGCCGACGGCAGCCGCTTCAGATCTGTTTTGGTTTTCGCCTGACCAACGCCAACACGCCTGCAAAACAGATCAACAGCATTCCGCCCCAGGTCATCAGATTCAGGGTTTCATTCCAGATCAACCAGCCAGCCATCGCCGCAATCAGCACTGATGAATAGGTAAAGGGCGACAGGAATCCAGCAGGTGCTAACAGATAGGCTCGGCTCAGCAACAGTTGCGCCAGTGTTGAGCTGACAGCAAGACCTAACAGCCAGGGCAGATGAGCCAGTGTTGGCGTTACCCAGTTTAAGCCAGCAGGGATGGCAGCAAAGCAGGAGCCGAACAGCGCAAAGTAGAATACGATCCGTATAGCCGATTCGGTATCACCCATGCGGCGAATCACCACTTTGGCCAGAGATCCCAACATCGCCCCGCCCAGACCAACCAGCACCGCTATATTCAGCATCCCCTCCTGGGGTTGCAGTACGAGCAATACGCCACTGAAGCCAAGCAGAATGGCCCATTTCACCATGGGTGCGATCCGCTCACCCAGCCAGAAGAAAGCAAAGATCGGGATGAAGAAAGGTGCGGTTTGCTTTAATAGCGCCGCTTGCGCCAATGGCAGGTTTGCCCAGGCGTAAAACAGACAGCTCATGGCCGCCACACCCAGCAGAGCACGCACCAGATGTAATCTGATTCTGTCAGTTTTAAGTGTTGAGATCCCGGCATGAAAGATCAACGGCAGGAGCACAATCAGCCCAAGCAGATTACGCATCAGCACTATCACTTCAGTCGGCAGATCAGCACTGACCTGCCGGATGAAGATACCGCTGGATACCAGACAGAATTCGGAGGCGATGATCAACAACGCCCCCTTCAGCAGTGGGTTCAATGCATCTGCTCGTCAGATCTCGATGCGCTCATAAACATCCGGCAGGCTGGCAGCCGCCTTACTGTTGGTGATAATAGCCACGCTGGCAAGATCCTGCTTGAGCCAGGTGGCCGCAACACGTTTGAGATCATCAAGCGTGACCTGCAGGATCTGACTGCGAAACGCCTGACGCTGCTCTGGCGTGCGCCCGAACAGGCTGGAGTGGAAGGTCTGCTTCGCATCGCCGGCTGGTGAGCCGGGTTTGTCGATGGAACTGACCACACCCAGAATCGCTTCTTCCAGCTTGGCTGGATCATGGTCTGTCTGCTGAATCCACTGAGCCGCCTGTTCGAAATCCTTCAGCGTACCCTCGATCCGCGGATCACGGTAGGAGAAGAAACGGAACACGGCATCGCCACTGTCCTGACCGGCGCCCGCACCATAGGCACCGCCCTGCTCTCGGATCGCACGATGCAGGTAACCATTGCGCAGGAAATCACCCAGTACCGTCAAGGCGGCTGCATCCGGGTGTGCGCTGGTGACGGTCGGGAATGCCAGAGCACAGAAGTTGACCTGTGTACTGGTCAGCCACAGCTGTTGCACAGGCTCGCGCGTCAGCGACAGCGCCAGCGGCTCGAACTCTTCACTGACTGGCAGCGCTTCCCAGACCGAGGCCAGGCGCTCGGCATAGGCAGTTTTGTATTCTTCCTCTGCGACCATCAGGAACTGACGTGGTGCGGCAGCAACCTTCTGGTGCAGCGCCTGCAGGCGCTGAGCCAGTGCTTCCAGTGCGGCCGGATCATCTAACTGTTTGTCCAACTGTTTGGTGCTCCGCACCGCTTCCAGTCCTTTGGTAAGATGATTCAGGCGTGCGGCAGGGCTGAAGCCAGCGCAGGCAGCTGCCATCGCCAAGCCATGACCACGACCCGTGATGGAGCGTTCCTTGCGTGAACGCTGCTGCGCGACGATTTCACGGATACGTGGCAACTCATCAAAGCGCACTTTCTCCAGCGTTTCGGCCATCAGTTCAGAGAGCGCATCGCGGTTAACCGCCAGAGCCTTGCCCGACATGACCATATAGCCCGACACATCCTGCTCACTCTCCACAGTGCCACGCACCGTGAAGTAAGCTCCCAGTCCGCCGGTGATCTCGCTCTGATAGGCCTGATTCTCGCGGTAGTCGCGATCACCACAACCGAGCTCAGTCAGGCAGTAGGTATAGAGTGGCATCAACGTCTGTTCAGACTCGTCCAGATCCGGCAATGCAGAGATCATCTGCTGATAAACCAGACCGTTAGTGCCCGCCGAGTACCAGGTGGAGTTGAGCGAACCCGAAGTCAGTGTTTCAGCATTTGGCAGATGCAGTGCCAGCGGCACATCATCCAGGGTGACACGTGGCAGGATTGAGTCATCATCCACCTGCTGCTGACGCTGTTCCAGTGCCTGGGCCTGGCTGATTACGCCCTGTTTTTCTTCATCCGACATGGCAGCCTTCATCGCGGCCAGGCGCTGCGCTTCTGCTGCATCACGCAGGGTGCTGATCTGGTTATCTGGACGTAGTGTCAGGCGTACACGATGAGGATTATCCAGCAGCCAGGTGCGTACCAGTGACGGGATAAAATCAGGGTCCTGCACCGCTTCGCGCAACCTTTCAAGCGCCGGGTCGATATTCAATGCTGCGATCGGATCACCACGGTGAATGGCCGCCGGCATCGAGGCCAGTATCAATTGCAGACCAAAAGGATAACCATCGCCGGTAATTTCACGCTGGCTCAGTTCCAACTGATGCAGCTGTGCCTCGACCATACGCTGATCGACACCTTTCTCGGCGACCTGTTGCAGCGTCTCCAGCACCAACTGTTCAAACGCATCGGCCTTGTCTGTCTCGCTGCCTTCAATACCGCACATGAAACTCATCTCGCGGTTGGAGTCCTCCAAACCACACAGCGGTGACGGCGCACTGCCCAACCCACTGGATTCCAACGCAGACCGTAAAGGGGAGCTGGCGTTATCCAGCAGCACACGGCTGAGCAGATGCGCCTGCATCAGTTCATCGATATTGATCGAGTGTGGGAGCAACCATCCCAGGACATGATGGGTGTGACCGGCAAGTTCCTCTTCATCCAGCGCGTAGGCTTCTTCCACTTTCATCGGCGCAAAATAGCGTTTTTCGTCCGGCACGCTGAGCACCAGATCACTGCGTTCAAAACGAGACAGCGCCGCTTCATCGAAACGTGCTTGCAGTTCGGCAGCAGGTATATCACCAAACGTCATGAAGATGGCGTTGCTGGGATGATAATGGCTCTTGTAGAAAGCCAGTAGATCTTCATAGCTCAGATCGGGAATGCAGGCCGGTTCGCCACCACTGTTGTGATGGTAGGTGGTTTCCGGAAACAGGTGCTTGCTCAGGGTCTGCCACAAAGTCGAGACAGCAGAACTCATCGCCCCTTTCATCTCGTTATAGACTATGCCTTTGTAAACCAGATCCGACTCTGGATTATCTCGCTCTTCAAACTCCACACGATGGCCTTCCTGCGCGAAATCCAGCGGATCAAGGCGGGAGAAAAACGCCGCATCCAGATACACGTCGAGCAGGTTGAAAAAGTCCTTGCGGTTAAGACTCGCAAAGGGATAGGCAGTCCAGTCGCTGCTGGTGAAGGCATTCATGAAGGTGTTCAGTGAACGACGCGTCATCATGAAGAAGGGATCACGAACAGGGAAACGCTCACTGCCACACAGTGCGGTATGCTCCAGAATATGAGCGACACCTGATGAGTCCTCGGGCACAGTCCGAAACGCCACCAGAAACACATTCTCATCTCGGTCTGCTGCGATGTGGTAATGCTTCGCTCCCGTCACTTTATGCTCGAACTCATTCATTTCGACATTCAGGGAATGGATCTTCTGGCTACGCAGAAACGTGAAACTCGGGTATGCTTGCATATATCGATCTTACCTGTCTGAAAACGTTTGCGAAAAGATAGCATGATTGCGCAATGGCTGCATTTTTACTATATCTGATATACGCCGTTTGCTGATAAAACCGATTGGCAGATCAATCACACTTCTTCTGAAAAAGAGCCTCGAGGATATGGATAAAGACACTCGGGATAACCTTTCGTTCAGCAGCACCTCTTCACTCCTCCCTGAGAGCCTGTTGAATACGCTGATCAACAGTGAGGGACGCTTGCAGGTTGAGGTGGGAAACACGCATATCTCGACCAAGATGCAGTTTGCCTACAATCAACTGCAGTACCTGAGCAACTCAACACGTTTTGCTGATATCAAGGCTGCGGCCTTGGCCGGTGTGATCGGTACGCTGATTGGAATTCTGGTGAATGAGGTTTCAAGTGGGCGCTTCGCAGTTAATGTCCTGTTGATTCTGGCAGGCGGCCTTTTGGTTGTTGGGCTTGTTATGGCACTGGATGTGGTGTTTCCACGACGCGTTGCCAGGCAGCAAAAAGGGATTCTCTATTGGGAGGCGGTTCAGTGCCATAGTGCCGAGGAGTATCTGGAACTGATGGTCAGTATGCCTCGGTCGGAGCTGCTGGAAAAAATACTTCACCACAACTACTTGCTGTCTGGCATTGTGACGAGCAAGTACCGTATGTTGCACCGCGCCTTCATGACATCGGCAGCCGGACTTGTCTGTCTGCTTCTGGCTTATATTCTGAATATGCTCACCTGATTGTAACCCCTGTCATAACAACGCAATACCATTGTGACATGTTGTGTATGCAGCAGGTCGGCTATTGATTTCTATCTTTTTGTGCAATGCAGCATAAATCGCTTGACAGTCTATTTTTTAACCGACTATAGTGTACACATTGGTGCACTGCACAAAACTATTTTAAGACACAACCTCATTGCCCTGTAGGAGAGATTCCATGACTGACCCAATTAAAGATTTTCAGGAAGCCCTGAAGCCTGTTACTGAAATGTCTGAAAACCTGTTGAAAGACATGGAAGAGAAATTTCAGCCTGTTAAAGAAAAGATGCAGCCTGCTCTGGATATGGCTGAGATCAACAAGACTGCTGCTGAGCGTCTGATTGCTCTGCAGACTGAATATGTTTCTGACTTCGTCAACTCCAGCCTGGCTCAGTTGAAAGCCCTGACTGAAGTACGCGAGCCTCAGGATGCTCTGAAACTGCAGGTTGAGTTCTTCAAGACTCTGGACGCCAAATTTACTGATGTCGCTGAAAAAGAGCTGGCCGTTCTGAGCGGTGCTAAAGATCAGTTGACTGACCTGATTGAAAAAAGTTTTGCAGAGCTGGGCGATGCGCCTTTCCTGTCTGAGCTGAGCAAAATGGATATCGGCAAGTTTGACATGAGCAAGTTCGACATGACCAACTTCATCCCAGGCGCTGAAGCTAAAAAGCCTGCAGCTGCCAAGCCTGCAACTGCTCGTAAAGCAGCTCCTGTAAAATCTACACCTGCTGCCTGATTTATCAGGTTTTGCAAAAAAAGGCCGCTATGCGGCCTTTTTTATTTGCTTACTATTACAGTGCTTACTATTTACAGTGCTTACTATTTACAGTGCTTACTATTTACGGTGCTTTGGCCAATGCCGGTAACGGCCCTTCGAGCCCCATCGCCAGCTTGATAACATGAGGCTTGGCTATCGGCAGTTTGTCCGCCACTGCAAGGCCCGCATTGCGTAACCATTTGACCGGCAGTATATCGTTACTGAATACCCGGTAGAAAAGATCCATCGCCTGCATCATCAGCAGATTATGGTTACGGCGTTCCTGCTCATAACGCTGCAGGCAGCTCTTGAGATAAAAAGATTTCTCATCAGCTGGAAGATCCAGCAACACACCCGCCAGTGATGCCGCATCCAGAAATCCTATATTCACGCCCTGCCCGGCCAGTGGGTGGATCATATGTGCCGCATCTCCCACCAGCACCACACCATCCGCCACATACTGCTGAGCATGCTGACGCCTCAGTGGAAAATATCCACGCTCCAGCAATTGATCCACCGTACCCAGGCAATCGGGAAACTCATTATGCACCGCTTGCAGAAACGCTTCATCCGACAAAGCCATCAAACGCTTGGTGTTATCCGGTGTGTTGTACCAGACCAGCGATGCGTTCTGCCCAGACAGCGGCAGAAACGCCAGTGGCCCGGTCGGGGTGAACTGCTGCCAGGTGATATCCTGCTGAGGATAGGTCGTCTTCACCGATGCTACCAGTGCGTACTGATCATAATCCCATTTGGTGACACCAATACCGGCAGCAGAACGCACGCGCGATTCACCGCCATCGGCAGCGATCAGCAGTCTTGCCAGCAGCTCTCGCCCATCGGAAAGGCGCACCAGGCTGGAGCCGGGTGAGAAATCGATAGACTCGGTCACTGCAGGACAGATCAGATCGATATTATCAAAGGTTTTCAGACGCTCCAGCAGCGCCAGTTGCACCACTCGGTTTTCGACAATATTGCCCAGATAGGGCTGATCGATCGTGGCCGAGTTGAACTCTGTTGCCGCGTGCTCTGCATCACTCTCCCAGACTTTCATGCGCTGGTAGGGACAGACGCGCCGGGAGGTGATCCCCTCCCAGACACCGATATTGCGCAGCAGATTCTCAGAGGCCAGGCTGAGCGCCGAGACTCTGAGATCGTGCGGCTGATCCGGCTCGAAGGCTGCCGGGTATTGCTGTTCCAGCACCGCTATCGAGTAGTGGCTGTTACCCAGAGCGCAGGCAATGGCCGCTCCGACCATGCCACCACCCACAATAACCAGATCATAGTGCGCTTGCATACTTCGCTCCCTCGGCCGTCAGGCAGATTGAATGGCTTCGGTTTCCGCTTCCACTTCGGGCAGAGATCAGAGCTGCGTAACGCCGCCCATATAAGGCTGCAGCACCTCAGGCACATTGATGCGGCCGTCTGCCGTCTGGTAGTTTTCGAGCACCGCCACCAGGGTACGACCAATCGCCAGACCAGAACCGTTCAACGTGTGCACCAGTTCAGGTTTGCCGGTTTCGGGATTGCGCCAGCGAGCCAGCATGCGACGCGCCTGGAAATCAGTCATGTTGGAGCAGGAGGAGATCTCACGATACTTGTCCTGTCCTGGCAGCCATACTTCAATATCGTAGGTTTTCGCCGCACCAAAGCCCATATCACCACCACACAGGGTAATGACTCGATATGGCAGATTCAGCAGTTGCAGAATGCGCTCGGCATTGGCCGTCAGTTGTTCCAGTGCTGCGAAGGAGTTCTCCGGCTGAACAATATGAACCAACTCCACCTTCTCGAACTGGTGCTGGCGAATCATGCCACGGGTGTCCTTGCCTGATGCACCGGCTTCGGAACGGAAACAAGGTGTATGTGCCACGAACTGCATCGGCATCTGATCAGCTTCGACAATCTGATCGCGCACAAAGTTGGTGACAGGCACTTCTGCAGTCGGGATCAGGTAGTAATCGCGCTCACCAAAACCGATCTTGAACAGATCTTCTTCAAACTTGGGCAGCTGCCCGGTGCCACGCAGAGAATCGGCATTGACCATATAAGGCACGTTGACTTCGGTGTAACCATGCTCTGCCGTGTGCGTGTTAAGCATGAACTGAATCAGCGCCCGGTGCAGACGCGCCAGATCGCCCTTCAACACGGCAAAGCGTGAACCGGTCAGTTTGGCAGCGGTTTCAAAATCCAGACCCACGCGCTCACCCAGAGATACGTGATCCTGAGGTTCAAAATCCAGTTCAACCGGCGTGCCCCAGCGGCGCACTTCGACGTTGTCATCTTCATCCTTACCTTCGGGTACGGATTCATCCGGCAGGTTCGGTACGCCCATCAACAGATCATCCAGCGCCTGCTGCACGTCCTGCAGCTCCTGCTTGGCCTGATCCAGTTGATCGCCCAGGCTTTTCACCTCATCCATCAGAGGCTGAATATCCTGCCCGGATGCCTTAGCCTGACCGATACTCTTGGAGCGGGTGTTACGCTCATTCTGCAGGGATTCGGCCTGCACCTGCACACTGCGGCGCTTCTCTTCCAGCGCTGCAAACTCGGCAACAGGAAACTCATAGCCCTTTTTCTTCAGCAGACGGGCAACTTCTTCAGGATTGGCACGGACTAATTTAGGATCCAGCATGGAAGAACACTAACCTCGGATTTTTCTGAAAGATGTATCGTAAACGGCAACACGGCATTGCGCACTGCACCACGGACAATAACGCCCAATAATATATAAATCAGCGCCACGGATACATGCCCAAGGCGCAACAAACGCATGATTTCAGTGAAAAGTGGTTAAAAAGAGGGAAAAACGGCTACTTCTTATGGCGCTACTTTTTGTAGCACTACTTTTTATAACGTTGCCGGGGACTCACCTGATCCTGTGATTTAAGATGCTTCAGCTTTTCGCCGATCTTGATCTCAAGCCCTCTCGGCTCAGGCTGGTAGTAACGTCGATCCGAGATCGCTTCCGGCAGATAGGACTCACCCGCCGCATAGGCATCCGGTTCGTTGTGTGCATAGCGATATTCATCACCATAACCAAGTGATTTCATCAGCGAGGTTGGTGCATTGCGCAGGTGCTCGGGTACCGGATGGCTGGCATCCTGCCTGACATCCGCCAGACATTGATTGAACGCCTGATACAGTGCATTGCTCTTGGGTGCACAGGCACAGTAGACCGCTGCCTGCGCAATCGCGCGCTCACCCTCTGCCGGACCGACCCGCTCAAAGGCATCCCAGGCAGCCAACGCCACCTGCATCGCTCTCGGATCGGCATTACCGATATCTTCAGACGCAATGGCTACCAAGCGGCGTGCAACATAGAGTGGATCACAGCCACCATCCAACATACGGCAGTACCAGTAGAGCGCACCATCGGGCGAGGAGCCGCGCACCGATTTGTGAAAGGCCGAGATCATGTCATAAAACAGATCGCCACCCTTATCAAAACGACGGCCACCGGCACTGAGCACCTCTTCCATCTCGCTCAATCTGACCCGTTCGGTATTATCGTCCGACACTGCCAGATCAGCTGCTATTTCAAGCAGGTTCAGTGCACGTCGGGCATCGCCATCGGCCGCGGCGATCAGTTGATCCAGCACGCCCTCTTCAAACTGGATGTTGCGTTGCCCATAACCTCGTTCAGGATCACTCAACGCCTGTTCTACGACCTGCTGGATATCCGCCTGCTCCAGCGAACGCAGCAAATAGACTCTGGCACGCGACAAAAGCGCGTTGTTCAGTTCAAAGGAGGGGTTCTCGGTGGTGGCACCGATAAAGATCACCGTGCCATCCTCAACATAGGGCAGAAAAGCGTCCTGCTGGGATTTGTTGAAGCGGTGTACCTCGTCCACAAACAGGATGGTTTTACGACCATTCTGTGCCCTGAGTTGGCGCGCTTCTTCAACCGCCTGGCGGATATCCTTTACACCCGCCAACACCGCAGACAGGGTGATAAAGTGTGCATCCACCTGGTGTGCAACCAGCTTCGCCAGTGTGGTTTTACCCACGCCTGGTGGTCCCCAGAGTATCATCGAATGAATAACACCCTGCTCAAGCGCCTGGCGCAGGGGTTTGCCGGGCGCCAGCAGATGCTGCTGCCCAACATACTGATGCAGTTTGACCGGCCGCATACGCGCTGCCAGGGGCTGGTAGCCAGCTGTAGCAGTCACACCTTGCCTGACAGAGCTACCCACTGATTCCGGCTGGTCAAAAAGATCATTCATCAGAAACCGCTATCCATAATCACATCCACCCCTTCAGGCGGAACAAATACAAACAGATCCGGGCTCAGATCAGGATTGACCTGCACATCTTCCAGAACGATGGTTGAGCTTTGTCCCAGACTGTCATCCATGGCCAGCTCAGCCAGGATGCCATCTCTGAACAACAGGCGCACAGAGGAGAACAGGTTGTTCTGATCAGAGCGAGGAATCAGCTCAAAAATCTGTGTATCCTCATAGGACTGGATCAGCATGATCTGAAACTGCTCATTCAGCTCATCCACTTGTCCGTTCAGGATCAGAGCCGGGGCTGTACCTTCGCCCTCTTCAGCCAGCTTGCGAGTGGCCTGCTCCAGATCGGGGTCAAATACCCAGATGTATTCGCCATCGGAGATGATCTGCTGTGGAAACGGTGTTTCAGTTTCCCAGATAAAACGATCCGGACGTTCAACGGCAAAAAAGCCGGTTGAGGTTTCCCTTTTGGCACCCTGATCTCCCACACTGTACTGCTCGAACCTGGCGCTGAAGCGATCCTGCCCCTGCAACATTGATGCAAGCTTGTCTGCCGGTAATTCATCTGCCTGCAATGGCACGGCAAACAGCAAAATCAGGGTGCTCAGCGTAGTACGCAGAGTGGTACCCAGAGCAGTTCCCAGAATAGTACGCATATTGATCACTTCCTCGCATCAGTCTCGCGGCGGGGCCGGAGCCATCACTTCACGTTGTCCATTACTGCCGGCAGATGTCACCACCCCGGAAGCTTCCATGGTTTCTATCATGCGCGCCGCTCGGTTATAGCCTATCTTGAGCTTGCGCTGCACGGCTGAGATAGACGCCTTGCGGGTTTCGGTGACAAAGGCAACTGCCTCGTCATAAAGCGGGTCCTGTTCATCATCAAACAGACCGCCACCACCGCCACCCGACGCCATATCATCAGAACCATCAGACAGAAGGTTATCAATATAGTTCGGCGCGCCCAGCAGCTTCCAGGCTTCCACTGAGCGGTGCACTTCATCATCGCTGACAAACGCACCATGCACACGATTCGGAATACTGGTGCCGGCAGGCAGATATAGCATGTCGCCGTTTCCGAGCAGGTTTTCGGCACCCGACTGATCCAGAATGGTGCGCGAATCGATCTTGGTGGATACCTGGAAGGCGATACGTGTTGGCACGTTGGCCTTGATCAGGCCGGTGATGACATCCACCGATGGGCGCTGCGTAGCCAGAATCAGATGAATACCGGCCGCCCTCGCCTTCTGTGCGATACGCGCGATCAGCTCTTCGACCTTTTTGCCCACCACCATCATCATGTCGGCAAACTCATCGATCACCACCACGATATAAGGCAGGCTCTCAAGCAGCGGCGCAGGCTCACCGGCAGGCAGTCCATAATCTTCTGCTCGCCACAGCGGATCACGCAAAGGTGTACCCTGTGCTTCGGCCTGCACCAGTTTTTCGTTAAAACCGGCGATGTTACGCACACCCATTTTTGCCATCAGGCGGTAGCGGCGCTCCATCTCGTTCACACACCAGCGAAGGCCTGCCGCAGCTTCCTTCATATCGGTGATGACCGGCGTCAGCAGATGTGGGATCCCTTCGTAGATTGCCAGTTCAAGCATTTTAGGGTCGATCAACAGCAGACGCACCTCATCAGGCGTCGCCTTGAACAACAGGCTCAGCAGCATCGCATTGATACCCACTGATTTACCGGCGCCGGTCGTACCCGCTACCAGCAGATGCGGCATCTTGGCCAGGTTCGCCACTACCGGATTACCGGCTATATCGTTACCCAGCGCCAGCGTCAATCGGGATGGCGCCTCCAGGAAGGGCTTGGAGTTGAGCACTTCACTCAGGTGCACCACCTCTCGCGACTCATTGGGTATCTCGATACCGACCACCGATTTACCGGGAATCACTTCCACCACACGCACGCTGCGCACCAGCATCGAACGTGCCAGATCCTGTGACAGGTTGCTGATCTTGCTCGCCTTCACTCCCGGCGCAGGCTGTAACTCAAAGCGGGTGATAACCGGGCCGGGGTTGACCTCGACCACCTCGGCCACAACACCAAACTCACCGAGTTTGGTTTCAAGCAGGCGCGACATGCTTTCCAGCTGCTCTTCGGTGTAGCCCTGATCATGCTTCAGCTCAGGGGGATCAAGCAGATCCAGAGAAGGTATCTGGCGTTTCGCGGGTTTGCGCACAGTCTCTTTGGCGGAGGTACCCAGCTCAAGATCGGTTTCCTGCATCGGCTGATGCGCTTCAGACAGAGGCACGATTTTCAGGCTTTTACGGGCCGCTGGATCGACATTCTGAGCGGGTGAAGCGGCAACTGGACGGCTGCCAGAGGGTTGGCCAAATGATGGTTCATCATCCATATCCTCAGCACCGAGATTAAGAGCACCGAGGTTCAGCGTGCTGAGCATCGGCTCCTGTCTTTCCGACACAGAGGACTTTTTCGGCTCTACTGGCTTTGACTCTACTGGCCTTGCTACAGACCCCTTGGCGGGCTGGCGCGGTTCAACCGGCATGGAGATAGCGAGATCCGCATCAGCGTCATCCTCAACACCACGATTACGCCGCGGAAGACGAATATCGCCCAGCTTATCAGTGAACTTGCTGCCGAGTTTTTCACTGAATCTCTCTTTAGGACTTTCTTTAGGCGCATCAGCCATCAGAGGATCGGCTTTAGTAGAAGGAAGCAGCTTACCACCCGTTGCAAAAACAGACAGCAGAGCACCACCAATCGCTTCCAGCATGCGCTGCCACGACAACTCCATATAGAGCGTCAGGCCAAACAGCATCAGGGTCCAGAAAATAACGGAGCTGCCCAGCACACTGAACCAGATCACACTCAGATCAGAGATCGCCTGCCCGGCAAGGCCACCAGCGGTAAAGGGATACCCCAGTGCCTCGTTGGAAATATGGATCGATGCCAGTGTACACAGGCCCAGCACAAACATTACCGCACCTGTCACACGCAGCATCAGATAGGGTATCGCATCCAGCATACCGACTCTGCGCCGCATCAGAAAACGCAGCGTCGGCAACATCAGCATCGGCGGTAACAAATATGCCGTAACACCGAAAAAAGAGATCGCCATATCAGCGATCCAGGCACCCGTCACCCCAACAAGGTTTCTGACATCCGGCTGGTAACCGGCATGTGACCAGCCGGGATCACGTGGATCATAGCTCCAGACAGCCAGCAGCAGAAAAACACTCAGACCGATCAAAACAACCAGTCCTGCTTCCTTGAACACACGTGCAAAGTGATCACTCAGGGTCATCGGGGGTGTAAAACCTTTGTCACTCAAGTCTAAATCCCTTGTCATTTCGTATCGATGCGTATCGCTGTCGTGAATTTTGTATCAGGCAGAGTATTCATACCCTGCCTGACTTGGAGTAGTCTATTGTGCCACAAACCTGCCAAGACTCAGCAGTGTGTAGTTTATAATGTTGAAAAATTATCAGCAGCCCCCATTGAGTTTCTTTAACGTGTCTATTGGCATGAGTCTTATCAACGACTTTTCAGCACAGGAATTTTTTCATCATGAGTGACGTCCAGCATCATCGCCTTATTATTCTCGGTTCAGGCCCTGCCGGCTATACCGCTGCTGTCTACGCAGCACGTGCCAACCTCAACCCTGTTGTCATCACCGGCATGCAGGCTGGCGGACAGCTGACCACCACTACCGACGTCGACAACTGGCCCGGTGATGCCGAGGGCGTTCAAGGACCGGAACTGATGCAGCGTATGCAGGCACATGCCGAACGCTTCAACACTCAGGTCATTTTCGATCATATCAACGAAACCGATCTGAAGACCCGCCCTTTCCGTTTGAAAGGCGATTCTGCCACCTATACCTGCGACGCACTGATCATCGCCACCGGTGCCTCCGCTCAATACCTTGGCCTGCCGTCTGAAGAAGCCTTCATGGGCAAGGGCGTCAGCGCTTGTGCAACCTGCGACGGTTTCTTCTACCGCGGCCAGAAAGTGGCAGTGGTCGGTGGTGGTAACACAGCGGTAGAGGAAGCACTTTACCTGTCCAATATTGCCGCTGAAGTCACCCTGATCCATCGTCGTGACAGCCTGCGCGCCGAAAAGATCCTGCAGGACAAGCTTTTTGAGCGTGCTGAGAACGGCAATATCAACATCATCTGGAACCATGGTCTGGATGAGGTGCTGGGCGACAACACCGGTGTGACAGGACTGCGTATTCGCAGCAAGCTTGACGACAGCACTCAAGAGCTTGAGCTGGCAGGCGTTTTCATCGCCATCGGCCACAAGCCCAATACCGAGCTGTTTGAAGACCAGCTGGATATGCACGAAGGCTATCTGGTGATCCGTTCAGGCCTGAAGGGTAATGCTACTCAGACCAGCATTGAAGGCGTTTTTGCCGCTGGCGACGTGGCTGATCATGTTTATCGTCAGGCTGTGACATCCGCCGGTTTCGGCTGCATGGCGGCACTGGATGCTGAGCGTTATCTGGACGATCTGAATGCCTGACCTGTTTTTGCGCCAGCCATGATCCCCTGGCTGGCGGCAAACAACACCCGATTCCCTTCTGTCGAGCGCGCCCTGGATGAACCCAATGGCCTGCTCGCTGCAGGGGGAGATCTCTCCCCTGATCGTCTTGTACAGGCATATCGGCACGGCATTTTCCCTTGGTTCAATCCTGGCGAACCGATTCTCTGGTGGAGCCCGGATCCGCGCTGCGTGCTCTTCCCTGATGAGCTCTATCTGTCTCGCAGTCTGCGCAAGCGACTGAGACGCCAGGATTACCAGGTGACATTTGATCAGGCATTTGCCGAGGTGATTCAGGCATGTGCCGAAATTCGATCAGAAAAAGGTGGCACATGGATCAGTGAGCCGATGCAGATCGCCTATACTGAATTACATAAACGCGGCATTGCTCATTCCGTGGAGGTATGGATTGAAGGTGAGCTGGTTGGTGGGTTATACGGACTGGCTATGGGACGCATGTTTTTCGGTGAATCGATGTTCAGCCGGCAACGTGATGCTTCAAAAATCGCTTTCAGCTACCTGACCGTACAACTGCAAAGATGGGGCTTCAACCTGATCGACTGTCAGGTGTACAATCCGCATCTCGCATCGCTGGGGGCCAGAGTTATTCCACGCATGACGTTTTGTCGTCTGCTGCAGGAGAATAACGACCAACCCGATCAGACTCACTGGCAGTATGATATCGATGTAGATGCAGTAACCGGGGGATAATAATGACTGACATGAAAACGCTGCGCTTCTATGCGACGCCTACGCATGACTGCAGCTATCTCTATGCGCATCAGGCCAAAACTCTGTTTGTCGACCCGCAGGCCAGTGTCGACAGTGCACTGTACAGCCAGCTATCGGAGCTGGGCTTCAGGCGCAGTGGCAACCATATCTATCGCCCTCACTGTGACTTCTGCCAGGCCTGTGTATCGGTACGTATTCCCGTGGATATTTTCAAACCCGGTAAAACTCAGCGCCGATTGATGAATATCAACAAGGATCTTACCGTTAAGAGAATGCCACCACGCCTGACTCGCGAGTACTATCGCCTTTACCAGAGTTATATCAATGAGCGCCACTCGGATGGCGATATGTATCCACCGACCTCGGAGCAGTTTCACAACTTCCTGGTTGAGGGAAATCAGAACACTTTTTTTTATGAGTTTCGAGATCAGGAAGGAAAACTGGTCGCAGTTGCGGTAACCGATTATCTGCAACACGCAACATCAGCACTTTACACTTTTTACGATCCGGAGCTGTCATCACGCAGCCTGGGCAGCTATGCCATTCTGTGGCAGATCAAGGAAACCCGCAGGCTCGGACTACCTCATCTTTATCTGGGCTACTGGGTAAAAGAGTGTCGAAAAATGAATTACAAGCTCGCTTACAAGCCTCTGGAAATGCTTATTGACGGCCATTGGTCACGTATTAAGTAATATTCATTTTGAATCAAACACATTTTAGGGTAGAATTTCGGCCTTTCCAACCGGACCAGGTTATAGAAACCAGTCTTAGAGGTAACGATTAGAATGGCAAAAGAAGAAGCTTTTGAAATGGATGGCACTGTCATCGACACGCTCCCCAACACAATGTTCCGTGTTGAGCTTGAGAACGGTCATGTTGTGACAGCCCACATTTCTGGCAAAATGCGCAAGCACTATATCCGTATACTGACCGGTGACAAGGTCAAGGTTGAGCTGACTCCGTACGACTTGAGCAAAGGCCGCATCACCTATCGCGCCCGTTAGGATTCTAACAGGCGCCTGGTTGCCCCGTCCCTGGGATCAGTAGCAGGCTCGAATCAGGCTGTTACTGCCTCAACAGACAGCCTGATATCACCATCCTTCTCCTCAATCCTGACATCACCACCCGTTTCAGCAAGCTCTCCGAACAATATCATTTCGGCCAATGGCTTCTTGATCTTGTCCTGGATAAGACGCTGCATCGGGCGTGCACCCATTTTCTCGTCATAGCCATGCTCAGCCAGCCATGTACGGGCAGACTCTTCGACCTGAAGCACAACATGCTTCTCGTCCAGCTGTGCCTGAAGCTCGGTAAGGAACTTGTCGACAACGCCTTTGATGATCTCCGGTGTCAGTGATTTGAACTGAATCACGGCATCCAGTCGGTTACGGAACTCCGGCGTGAACATGCGTTTGATCGCCTCCGAACCATCCGAGCTGTGATCCTGATGGGTAAAGCCTATGGATGGACGCGTCATCGCCTCGGCACCGGCATTGGTGGTCATCACCAGTATCACGTTGCGGAAGTCCGCCTTGCGACCGTTGTTATCGGTCAGCGTGCCGTTATCCATCACCTGCAACAGGATATTGAACACTTCGGGATGCGCCTTCTCTATCTCATCCAGCAGCAGTACGCAGTGGGGAGATTTGGTGATTGCTTCAGTCAGCAGACCGCCCTGATCAAACCCGACATAGCCAGGAGGTGCACCGATCAGGCGCGATACCGTGTGACGCTCCATATACTCAGACATATCAAAGCGGATCAGTTCAATACCCATCTGGCGAGCCAACTGCATGGTCACTTCTGTTTTACCAACCCCTGTCGGGCCAGAGAAGAGGAAGGAACCAACCGGCTTATTCGGCTCTTTCAGCCCTGCACGTGACAGCTTGATCGCAGCCGCCAGCGCATCGATCGCCTGATCCTGCCCCAGCACCACCATCTTCAGATTGCTATCCAGCTTACGCAGCAGATCCTTGTCGGATGCCGATACGCTTTTTGGTGGAATACGGGCGATCTTGGCGACAACCGCTTCGATCTCGGGCACATCAATAATGGTCTTGCGTATCTCTGCCGGCATCAGACGCTGATAGGCGCCACACTCATCAATGACATCGATCGCCTTATCAGGCATATGCTTGTCATTGATATAACGATCAGCCAACTCTGAAGCCGCTTTGAGCGCTGGGTCGGTATACTCGACATTGTGGTGCGCTTCGAAACGGGATTTCAGCCCCTTCAATATCTGATAGGTGTCCTGCACGCTCGGCTCCAGAATATCAACCTTCTGGAAGCGACGCGCCAACGCACGGTCTTTTTCGAAGATGCCGCGGAACTCCTGGAAAGTCGTGGAGCCTATGCAGCGAATCTCACCCGAGCTGAGCATCGGCTTGAGCAGGTTGGAGGCGTCCATCGAACCACCAGACGCCGCACCTGCGCCGATTATGGTGTGTATCTCATCAATGAACAGAATCGACTGCGGCTGCTGACGTATCTCGTTCAATAATGACTTGAGGCGTTTCTCAAAGTCACCGCGATATTTGGTACCGGCCAGCAGCGCCCCCAGATCCAGTGAATAAACGATGCTGTTTGAGATGATATCGGGCACTTTGTCTTCAATGATCAGCTTCGCCAGACCTTCCGCTATGGCGGTTTTACCGACACCGGCCTCACCTACCAACAGTGGATTGTTCTTACGACGGCGCGACAGGATCTGCACCACGCGCTCCACTTCCGCATCACGACCCACCAGTGGATCGATGCGGCCAAGCGCCGCCTGCTGATTCAGGTTAACGGCAAACTGTGCCAGCGCGCTCTTGCCTTTTTCGCCACCCTCACCTGCATCAAGCCCCTCCTCCTGCTCACTATGGGACTCGTTATCGGCGATTTTGGAGATGCCATGTGAAATGAAGTTCACAACATCAATACGCTCGATACCCTGCTGATTCAGTACGAATACCGCATGACTCTCCTGCTCACTGAATATCGCCACCAGCACATTGGCACCGCTGACGTCTGTTTTGCCGGAAGACTGAACATGGAAAACCGCACGCTGAAGCACGCGCTGGAAGCCAAGCGTAGGCTGGGTTTCGAGATTAGGGATATTATCCGGAAGAATAGGGGTCGTTTCGTCAATGAAACTGGCCAGTTGGCTGCGCATACGATCAAAATCGACACCACAGGCCAGCAGGACTTCCGCTGCTTCGCGGTTATCCAACAGCGCCAGTAACAGGTGCTCCACCGTCATATATTCATGACGCTTCTCTCTGGCTGCCCGGAAGGCAGCACTCAAGGTATCTTCTAGCTCACGGTTTAACATGGCTGCAACCCTCTCTATACCGGCTCAATTTCGCAAAGCAATGGGTGTCGGTTGTGTCTGGCATATTGATTCACTTGAGCAGCTTTAGTTTCAGCCACATCACGAGTATAGACGCCACAGACGCCTTTTCCCTGAGTATGGACTGCCAACATCACCTGCGTCGCCTTCTCCCTGTGCAGGTTGAAAAAAATCATCAGCACCTCGATTACAAAATCCATCGGCGTATAGTCGTCATTCAACAGAACCACTCTATACATCGGCGGCTTCTTGATCTCCGGTTTGGTGTCGGCGGTGGCAAGATTGCCGTCTTTGTGATCCTCGTGCTCATCGTCTTTGGAGCTCATTCTGATGATGGCACCCCTTCTATCTATCAGCATAGTCGTATCAGCGTCATTGTCGAACATTAGAAATACATTTATATAGTTGTGATATGGGGCTTAAGTAATATAATTTAAACCGTGGGAGTGATAACTAAAGTATCTGCAGTCCCTGCAAGGATGTAAAGCAACACGCCGGATGTTACGCATTTTTTTCTGGCGTGGAGCATGAGTGGTCGGGCCTGTCTGCTTGCGACAGGCTTTCAGGCAAGGGAAACATGGGAGTGACCGATGCACACTGGAAAAGTCAAGTGGTTCAATAACGCCAAGGGCTATGGTTTCATCCTGTCTGAAGCGGGTGAAGAGGAGCTTTTCGCTCACTTTTCAGCGATCATGGCAGAAGGATACAAAAGTCTTCGCGCTGGTCAGGCAGTTCAATTCGAAACCCAGGAAGGCCCCAAGGGACTGCACGCAGTCAACATCCGCCCCCTGGAGTAACCCACATAACAAAGAAGCCAGCTTTCGCTGGCTTTTTAAGTTCTGTACAGAGGATGCCCGGCACCCTCTGCAAGTAGGCTATTACATCTTGTTGATGATAGCCTGACCGAACTCGGAAGACTTCAGCAGGGTTGCACCCTCCATCAGGCGTTCAAAGTCATAGGTCACAGTCTTGGCAGAAATAGCGCCATCCATACCTTTGATGATCAGGTCAGCCGCTTCAGTCCAGCCCATGTGACGCAGCATCATCTCGGCAGAGAGGATAACGGAACCAGGATTAACCTGATCCTTGCCGGCATACTTGGGTGCTGTACCGTGAGTTGCTTCGAAGATCGCAACATTGTCAGACAGGTTGGCACCTGGAGCGATACCGATACCACCCACTTCTGCAGCCAGGGCGTCAGACAGGTAGTCACCGTTCAGGTTCAGAGTCGCAACCACGTCGTACTCGGCAGGACGCAGCAGAATCTGCTGCAACATCGCATCAGCGATGACGTCTTTAACGACGATTTCCTTGCCAGTTTTAGGGCTCTTGAAGGTCATCCATGGGCCGCCGTCCAGCAGCTGAGCACCAAACTCTTCTGCAGCCAGCTCATAACCCCAATCCTTGAAGGCACCTTCGGTGAACTTCATGATGTTGCCTTTGTGAACCAGCGTCACAGAGCGACGGTCGTTGTCGACGGCATACTGCAGAGCCTTGCGAACCAGACGCTTCGTACCTGCTTCAGAAACCGGCTTGATACCGATACCGCACATGTCGGTGAAACGGATTTTGGTAACACCCATCTCTTCAGTCAGGAACTTGATCACTTTTGTGGCTTCTGGAGAACCCGCTTTCCACTCGACACCTGCATAGATGTCTTCTGAGTTTTCACGGTAGATTACCATATCAACATCGCCAGGTTTTTTAACCGGGCTTGGCACGCCTTCGAACCAGCGAACAGGACGCTGACAAACGTAAAGATCCAGCTCCTGACGCAGCGCAACGTTGAGTGAACGAATACCACCGCCAACGGGAGTCGTCAGAGGACCTTTGATACCAACAACAAACTCTTTGAAAGCTGCCAGAGTTTCTTCCGGGAGCCAGGTATCCTGATCATAGACCTGAGTGGCTTTTTCGCCCGCGTAGACTTCCATCCACGAAATTTTACGCTCGCCGCCATATGCCTTTTCAACAGCCGCATCGACAACGTTAATCATCACAGGGGAAACATCTACCCCGATTCCATCCCCTTCGATATAGGGTATGATCGGATTGTTTGGGACATTCAGGGAAAAGTCCGCATTAACGGTAATCTTTTCACCTTCTGCCGGCATCTGAATATTCTGATATCCCATTCTTTACTCCACTAGTAGTATTCGTAGAATTATCGTCTGCGGCGGTAATTATACACTAAGGGTAGCCCCCTGTTACTGAAAATAGCCCCACGGAACTGGCCCTCAGACCAATGTCGAACATACTGCTTTTCAACAAACCCTTCCGCGTCATGAGTGTTTTCACTGATAACGAGGGCCGAAGCACGCTTGCCGATTATATCCGCGAGCCGGGATTTTATGCTGCCGGGCGCCTGGATTACGACTCAGAGGGGTTGCTGATTCTGACTGACGACGGACAGGTTCAGCACCGACTGGCCAACCCAAAGTTCAAGCTGGAAAAAACCTACTGGGCCCAGGTCGATGGTGAAATATCGGATGCAGCGATTGAGCAACTGCAAAGCGGTGTCTTGCTCAATGATGGGCCCACGCGTCCGGCCAAGGCACGCAGAATGACGGAACCCGAGATCTGGCCACGCACGCCACCGATTCGCACACGGCTGTCGCAGCCTACCAGCTGGCTGGAGCTTAAAATAAGCGAAGGGCGCAACCGCCAGGTCAGACGCATGACGGCCGCTGTGGGATTCCCTACTCTGCGTCTGATCCGCTATGCGATCGGTAACTGGACACTCGATAATCTGTCACCCGGTGAATCACGACGGGAACAGATCAACCTACCCAAGACTCCAACCGACACTGGGGCTGCCAACGCTGGCACCCGATCGGGTGCGAAAAGCACCAGGTCCAGAACCAGGCCCAGTACCAGGTCCAGAACAAGAGCAGCGACCAGACAACGACGCTAAAGCCCTGACTCAGCAGCTCGATACATGCTAATATTGCGCCCGGTTTTATATAGCGACTTACGATTCATAACCAGCAGCCCATTATTTTACAGTTAATCAATCACAGGCCAGATTCAGTAACGTTATCATGACAGATCCTTCAAACCAGAAAGTTATCGTCGGTATGTCCGGCGGTGTCGATTCCTCAGTCTCTGCACTGCTGTTGATGCAGCAGGGCTATCAGGTCGAAGGCCTGTTCATGAAAAACTGGGAAGAGGATGACGGCACAGAGTACTGCACCGCGATGCAGGACCTGGCTGACGCTCAGGCTGTCTGTGACAAGCTGGGCATCAAGCTGCACACCGCCAACTTTGCCGCCGAGTACTGGGATAATGTGTTCGAGCATTTCCTGACCGAGTACAAGGCAGGCCGCACACCCAATCCCGATATCCTGTGCAATCGAGAGATCAAGTTCAAAGCTTTCCTCGACTATGCCAAGGTACTCGGTGCCGATCTGATTGCTACCGGGCACTACGTGCGCAGAGGTGAGCGAGACGGCCACACCTGCCTGCTGAAGGGTCTGGACCAGAACAAAGACCAGAGCTACTTTCTGCATCAGGTCGGTGAAGAACAACTGCAGCAGACCCTGTTCCCGGTCGGCGAGCTGGAAAAGCCCGCTGTGCGTGCACTGGCTGAAGAGCATGATCTGATTACGCATGATAAAAAGGACAGCACCGGCATCTGCTTTATCGGTGAACGACGCTTCCGAGACTTCCTGCAACAGTATCTGCCCGCTCAGCCCGGCAAGATCGAAACACCCGATGGCGATGTGATCGGCGAACATCAGGGGTTGATGTATTATACGATCGGCCAGCGTCAGGGATTGAGGATCGGCGGCCTGAAGAACTACCCAGAAGAACCTTGGTTCTCGGCTGAAAAAGACCTCGAACGCAACGTACTGATCGCTGTTCAGGGCCAGCAACACCCGATGCTCTATTCCGAGTGGCTGAGCCTGAGCGAGATCTTCTGGATCAATGAGCCACCGCCACTGCCGCTCACATGCGAGGCCAAGGTTCGTTACCGACAGCCTGATCAGGCATGCCGGGTGGAAGTGCATCCTGAGCTGGGGTATATCGTGCATTTTGACACGCCGCAACGTGCCGTGACGCCCGGTCAGTCTGTCGTTTTTTATCGTGATGATCAGTGCCTGGGCGGTGGTGTAATCGAACACACCAGCCCAAAGAATCGATAATCTGGAGTTTTGATGTCAAGACAACAAGATGAACAAACGATTGCGCTTGCCGGAATTTTCCAGGCAGCCAGTCTCGTGGAACAGATCGCAAAGCGCGGCATGATTCCTCAGAACAGTTTTGAGACCTGTATTCACAGTCTTTTCATCAACTCGCCAGAGGTGACGGAGGATGTCTTCGGTGGCGCTAAAGATCTGCCCTACAACCTCGGCCTTGGCTTGAGAAATCTTCAGGATCTTGTTGATAAGAAAAAGAATCAGCATAACGCCGATGTGATGCGCTATGCCCTGAGCGCCCTGCATCTTGAGCGCAAACTGAGCGCCAACCCCGATATGCTTAAGACCATCGGGCAACGCATGGATCAACTGGAACAGAAGGCGCGCTACTTCAATCCCGACCATTCCGAAGAGGGCCAGGCGCACCCCAACCCGACCATCTATACTCACAGCAATGTGATAGCAGGCCTGGCCGGGCTGTACCAGGATACCATCAGCACCTTCAGCTTTCGTATTCAGGTCGGTGGCGATCCGCGCCATCTGCAAAACTCTGAAAATGCCGCCAAGATCCGCGCCCTGTTGCTGGCATCGATTCGCTCTGCTCTGCTATGGCGCCAGGTGGGTGGTAAACGCTGGCACATGTTCCTCTTCAAGACTCGTGTACGCCCATCTCTGCAACGCATCATGGCTCGCCGCTGAGCAGATGAATGCCGCCTCCGAACGACCCTGCCGATCCCTTAAAGGACAATCACAGGGTTTTCGGGGGGCATTTGGCCCATCCACGGGCTTTTCAGTTATAATACCCGCCTTCTGACACAACAGTTAAAGTGAGATTGTTACATGGAGCTTTCTGCCCTCACCGCCGTATCCCCAATCGACGGACGCTATGGCAGCAAAACAGCCGATCTGCGCCCCGTTTTCAGCGAATTCGGATTGATCCGTTTTCGTGTCGAAGTCGAGATTCGCTGGCTGCAACAGCTGGCTGCACATCCGCAGATCAACGAAGTCCCTGCGCTGAGCCAGGAAGCCGATGCCGCCCTGAATCGTATCGTGAGCAACTTTTCTCCTCAGCATGCCGAGCGCATCAAGGAGATAGAGCGCACCACCAACCACGATGTAAAAGCGGTTGAATACTTCATCAAGGAGCAGTTCAGGGATAACGCCGAACTCCAGGCTATCTCCGAGTTCGTGCACTTTGCCTGCACCTCCGAAGACATTAACAACCTCTCGCATGCACTGATGCTCAAGCATGGCCTTGACGTGATCACGCAACCGATGCGCGAACTCTGCGATGCCATCGCTGCGCTGGCAACAGAGCATGCTGCTCAGCCAATGCTGTCACGCACACACGGCCAGACTGCCTCCCCCACCACAGTTGGTAAGGAGTTGGCAAACGTAGCCTATCGCCTGCAGCGCCAATTCAGGCAGATCGCTCAGATCGATATCCTGGGCAAGATCAACGGCGCAGTCGGCAACTACAACGCCCACATCAGCGCCTATCCTGAGGTGGACTGGGAAGCCAATGCCCGCAGCTTCGTGGAGTCGCTCGGCATCAGTTGGAACCCCTATACCACGCAGATCGAGCCGCATGACTATATCGCCGAATTGTTTGATGTGATCTGCCGTTTCAACACTATCCTGATCGATTTTGATCGCGATATCTGGGGCTATATCTCCCAGGGTTACTTCAAGCAGAAAACCATTGCCGGTGAAGTCGGCTCGTCGACCATGCCACACAAGGTCAACCCGATCGACTTCGAAAACTCCGAAGGCAACCTCGGCCTGGCCAATGCGATCATGCAGCATCTGGCACAGAAGCTGCCGATCTCGCGCTGGCAGCGTGATCTGACCGACTCAACCGTACTGCGCAACCTCGGTGTCGGCCTTGCACACAGCTTGCTGGCCTATCAGGCGAGCCTGAAAGGGATCTCCAAGCTGGAGTTGAACAAAGAGCGCCTGGATGCCGATCTGGAAGGCTCCTGGGAAGTGTTGGCAGAACCGATTCAGACCGTGATGCGTCGCTATGGCATAGAAGAGCCTTACGAGAAGCTCAAGGCACTGACACGCGGCAATGTGATGAACAAGCAGACACTGCACACCTTTATCGATACGCTGGTCCTGCCCGAATCCGTCAAGGAAGAGATGAAGCAGATGACGCCGCATAACTATATCGGCAACGCAGTTGCTCAGGCTAAGCGGATCTGATTGACCATGCTCAGCAACGTCCGCATTGTTCTGATCAACACCTTTCATCCGGGCAATATCGGCGCGGCTGCCAGAGCGATGAAAAACATGGGGTTATCTCAACTTGTTCTGGTTGACCCTCGTGTTTTCCCCGATCCGGAAGCCACCTCGCGTGCTGCTGGTGCCAAGGATCTGCTGGAGCAGGCACAGGTTGTCAGCACTCTTGAAGAAGCAATAGCCGATTGCCATCTGGTGATCGGCACCAGCGCACGCGAGAGAACCTTCGACCTGCCCCTGCTGGATATCGAATCGGCAGCAGCCAGTATTGTCGAAGAGAGTCATGGTGGTCAGATCGCCATACTCTTCGGCCGTGAGACCATGGGCCTGAACAATCAGGAGATGCTCGCCTGCAATCGTCACCTGTATATTGATGCCAACCCGGAATATCCGGTACTCAATATTGCCCAGGCGGTGCAGCTGATCTGTTATGAGATTCATCGCCATGCACGCAAGGCTGACAATAGCAGCGCAGGCAAGCCTACCCCTCACGCCCCTCAATCCGAGATGGCAATGTTTTATGAACATCTCGAAACAGTACTGCGTAAAACAAGCTTTATCATTCCACAACATGAAGGTCGCGTACTGGATAAGCTGAAGCGATACTTCAATCGCTCACGCCCTGAGCGCGGCGAACTGGGTATCCTGCGCGGTATTCTCAATGCTGTTGAAGAGAGCCTTGTACGCGAGCGTCAGCTTGGGCGTGATGAGGCTCATACAAAAAGCGAGTCCAAGCAAGACATGGAAACACCCTACCAGTCCTGACAGAAGGTAAATGGCTATGGATAACACCTTTCATACCCTGGCTGAACAAGCCGGAAAACTACAACAGGAACTGCAAGCCATCGCAGACAACCAGACACGTGTCGGTTACAACCTCTCCAGTCTGCAAGAGTGCGCCGCTGATATTCAACGCTTGGTACACCTGGTTGGCAATGACCGCACCGCGGCCCTGTCCAGCAAGGACGTCCGCAAAGTGATGGCTCAACTGCAGGACAGAGCCGATCAATTGCAGGAGCTGGTAGGTCAGTGAATATAACCTTCCCGCTTGGCGATATCACGGCTGAAGTCTTTCTGCGTGACTACTGGCAGAAAAAACCCCTCCTGATCCGCAACGCCATCCCCGATTTCGTGTCACCTGTCGGTGCCGATGAGCTGGCTGGCCTTGCCTGTGAAGAAGAGGTGGAATCGCGACTGATCCGCTTTGATGCCGTCAACGATGAATGGCAGATGATGCAGGGCCCATTGGACGAAGCGGTTTTCAGCGAGCTGCCGCCGAGCAACTGGACACTACTGATTCAAGCCGTGGACCACTGGGCCCCTCAGGCACATGAACTGCTGCGCCGCTTCAGCTTTATTCCCAACTGGCGCATCGATGACCTGATGATCAGCTATGCCGTAGACGGCGGCGGCGTTGGCCCCCACTATGACAACTACGATGTTTTTCTGCTGCAGGCCAGCGGAAAACGTCGCTGGGAGATCGGTGGAACCTATGATGAACATGCTCCCAGGCGGGAAGATGCGCCGGTGATGATTCTACCTGAGTGGCAGGCCGAAGAGAGCTGGGTGCTGGAACCCGGCGACATGCTCTATCTGCCGCCCCGGATCGGCCATAACGGTGTTGCTGTTGGTGATGACTGCATCACCTGCTCCATTGGATTCCGCGCCCCGGCTCATCACGAGATGCTGCGTGGGTTTTCCGACTTTGCCGGTGAGCGGCTCGGCCACGATGCTCGCTACTGCGACCCCGACCTGCCACTGCAGCAAGACCCGGGCGAGATCACTGCAGCTGCACTCGACAAGGCCAGACAAGAGCTGCTGGATATTCTGCAGGACCGCGAGCTGTTTGCCGCCTGGTTTGGTGAATTTGTCACCGAGCCCAAGTATCCGGAACTGGCTGCAGAGCCTGATGATGCGGTTTCTGAGGAGGAGTTGGTTGCGTTCTTGAACGACGACGGCTGCCTCTATCCAAGTGAAGGCTGCCGCCTGGCCTGGATGGATCAAGACTCTAAAGGCCAGGATTCTCTAGATCAGACACGCCTTCTGTTTGCCGATGGCCAATGCTACCCACTGACCTCCAGCGCCGCACAAGCACTGGCTTCTCGTCTTGGGCACTACCTCAGCATCAGCCTTGCCGATCTTGAGGATGTTGCAGATGCACAGTCGCTACATCTTTTGTGTGAGCTGCTAAAGCGCGGCTTACTACATGCCGGTAATGATGAAGAAGTTGACTCTGCGTTCGAGTAACATTTTCGGTCAACGTCTATAACAATTCGGGTCTGGCATTCGCCGGGCCCGCTCTTTTTTCCAGACTCTTCCATGCAGTTCGTTATACGGTTTTTACCCGTGCCTGACTGTAAACCCGTTAAAATTAGTATCTTCCGGGAATTTTTCCCGTTTTGTAGTCACTTTTATTAAGAATTATTTGGAATAAAAAACAAATTTAATATTCCTGTAGTTTTTGAAAAAACAACCGCCTCTTCTCAATCAACCAAAGTCTAACTTATGGCACCCACTTCGCTATAGGTAGCGTTTTCACTCACTTTACAAATCAGGCCTGCTGATTAAAGGTTGTAAAAAAATTACACCCATTATGTAAACCACCGTGTAGTCTGACTACATCTATGCTGCTCTGCACAAAAAGTGCTTTGACTCCTCTGTGCCGACACCGCATTATTCATCCAACACAACGCCACTGACCATCGTCTGCACAGCGGCGGGAATGAAGATTCCATAGCACATGACCATAGTTACTTGACCACAGTTACTCCACTAGTAAGCTTGAGAAGGAAAAACCATGTCTACTCTCAATAAAGATATCGACGCCATCGCAACACTGGCAAATGAGTTTGGTCCTGCATTCGAAGGGATCAACCCTGAATATGCTGCCCGTATGCGTGCTCAGAACCGTTTCAGAACCGGTCTGGATATCGCCAGATACACTGCCGACATCATGCGTAAAGATATGGCTGAGTACGACGCCAACAGCGCTGCTTACACTCAGTCTCTGGGTTGCTGGCATGGTTTTATCGGACAGCAGAAGCTGATCGCGATCAAAAAACATTTCGGCACCACCAAAAAGCGTTACCTGTACCTGTCTGGCTGGATGATTGCAGCCCTGCGTTCAGAGTTCGGCCCACTGCCTGATCAGTCCATGCATGAGAAAACCTCTGTACCTGCACTGATCGAAGAGCTGTACACCTTCCTGCGCCAGGCAGATGCCCGCGAAATGGGTGGTCTGTTCCGCCAGCTGGACGCAGCCCGTGCTGCCGGTGATGCCACACAGGAAAAAGAGATCCAGAGCAAAATCGACAACTTCGAAACACACGTAGTACCGATCATTGCCGATATCGATGCCGGTTTCGGTAACGAAGAAGCCACTTACCTGCTGGCGAAGAAGATGATCGAAGCCGGTGCCTGTGCGATCCAGATCGAAAACCAGGTATCTGACGAGAAACAGTGCGGCCATCAGGATGGTAAAGTCACCGTTCCTCACGCCGACTTCCTGGCCAAGATCCGTGCGGTTCGCTACGCCTTCCTGGAGCTGGGCGTTGACAACGGTATCATCGTTGCTCGTACCGACTCTCTGGGTGCTGGCCTGACCAAGCAGATCGCCGTAACCAATGCACCTGGTGACCTGGGCGACAAGTACAACAGCTTCCTGGATGGTGATTACATCAACAGTGCTGATGATATCGCCAACGGTGATGTCGTCGTGAAGGCCAACGGCAAACTGCTCAAGCCCAAGCGTCTGGCATCTGGCCTGTTCCAGTTCAAGAAAGACTCTGGCGTTGACCGTGTTGTACTGGACTGCGTTACCTCTTTGCAGAATGGCGCCGACCTGCTGTGGATCGAAACCGAAAAACCACACGTTGGCCAGATCGCAGAGATGGTTAACCGCATCCGCGAAGAAGTACCGAATGCCAAGCTGGTTTACAACAACAGCCCATCATTCAACTGGACATTGAGCTTCCGTCAGCAGGTGTTTGATGCGATGGCTGAAGCTGGTAAGGATGTATCTGCCTACGACCGTGCCAACCTGATGAGTGTTGAGTATGACCAAAGCGAACTGGCGATCGAAGCAGATAACCGCATCCGTACCTTCCAGGCTGATGCATCACGTGAAGCAGGTATTTTCCATCACCTGATCACACTGCCGACCTACCACACAGCTGCGCTGTCTACCGACAACCTGGCTAAAGAGTACTTCGGTGATGCCGGTATGCTGGGCTATGTTGAAGGCGTGCAGCGTAAAGAGATCCGCCAGGGTATCGCCTGCGTCAAGCACCAGAACATGGCTGGCTCCGATATGGGCGACGATCACAAAGAGTACTTCTCTGGTGATGCCGCACTGAAGGCCTCCGGTAAAGACAACACGATGAACCAGTTCTAAGTTTTTATCTCCCCACTAGGCTAGTTCTGCCAGGGTCGCGCAAGCGGCCCTTTTTTTATGTCTAGACTGTATGTCTGGCAATGCAGGAGCAATAGCCAGTGGTGCCAGCCTCGAGCCGCCTGTCCCATATATATTCACATCACACAGCAGCCAACTGATACCAATATTTTATAATATTCCTATTTAAGGATATTAAGTCCAATAAACATATTTAAGTGCTCTTTTGGTAACTTTAAAATATGAAACATAATATTACTCGCATTATGTGCTACTCTGGTAACTTAAACATGAGTTAATGATTTAATATCCGATAAAAGGTACGTTATGATAGCCAGCATAAAGTCCCCTGCTGCCATCGCTGAAGAACTGGGCGAGCGGTTGAAACACGCACGCCTGAACCGAGACCTGACTCAGGTCGAAGTGGCCGAGCGTGCAGGTGTTTCGCGCAAAGTGGTGCTCAATGCCGAGAAAGGCAAAGTCCATCTGGAAGCCTTTGTTGCCATTCTCAGTGCACTGAATCTGACAGACCAGCTCGACAAATTCCTGCCGGTACAAACCATCTCACCTGTTCAGCTGTCAAAGCTGCAAGGCAAGGTACGCCAGCGGGCATCAGGCCAGCGCAAGGCATCAGATGAGGAGGCACCCGAATGGTAATGCAGGTAATCCGGGTCATCTACAAGGATCTTGAAGCGGGAGCAATCAGCTTTGACACCGAGGCAGGGCTGGGCGCTTTTGAGTACACCTCATCATTTATTGACCAGGGCATTGAGCTATCTCCCCTGAAGATGCCACTGGCCAAGCGGATCTACTCCTTTCCTGAACTTGGCTTTGAAACTTACAAGGGCCTGCCCGGCCTGGTGGCCGACTCCCTGCCAGATGACTTCGGTAATGCCGTACTCAATACCTGGGTCGCCAGTCAGGGCAAACAGCCGCATGAGATCACGCCACTGCAGCGACTTCAATACACCGGCAAACGCGGCATGGGCGCTCTTGAGTATGCACCCGCAACCCGACTGAAGAACCTGAACGCCTCACACGCCGTTGAGATAGACGCTCTGGTGGAGATTGCTCAGGAGGTACTGGACAACCGGACAGGCTTTACCATCGAATTGAACAAAGCGGGTCATGAAGACAGAGAAGCGATGATGGCACTGCTGTCGGTCGGCATGAGCGCAGGCGGCGCACGCCCCAAAGCGGTACTGGCATTCAATGACGACTTCACCCTGGTGCGATCAGGCCAGAGCAACGTACCCGAAGGCTTCACGCACTACCTGATGAAATTTGACGGTGTCAGCGAACATAGCCGAACCCGAGAAACGTTTGGCGACCCGATGGGATATGGCGCCATGGAGTATGTGTATCACCTGATGGCCACAGGCTGTGGTATAGAGATGATGCCCTGCCGACTGCTGGATGAAGGCAATCGCCGCCACTTCATCACCCAGCGCTTTGATCGGGTCGACAACCGGAAGATCCATATCCAGACCCTGAATGGACTGGCCCATGTGGATTACAAAATGCCCGGCAGCTTCTCCTATGCAGAGTTATTCGGTGTCGCACGCGCCCTTAAACTGCCTGCCACCGCAGCAGAGCAACTGTTAAAGCGGATGGTCTTCAACATCGTTGCACGCAACCATGATGACCACGCCAAAAACTTCGCCTTCATGCTACACAACGACCAATGGACACTGGCCCCCGCTTACGACCTGGCTTACAGCTACAGACCTGGCAGTCGCTGGATCAACAGCCACTGGATGAGTCTTAACGGAAAGCGCGACCACTTCATCCGCAGTGATTTCTACACCCTGGAAAAACTCAGCCCCCTCTTTTCCCGAGCAAAAATCAACCGGGTGCTGGACGAGACCATCAGTCAGGTAGCACAGTGGCGAACACTGGCAAGGGAACATCAGGTACCTGAATCACTGTTTGATGAGGTTGGAGGTAATCTGCGGTTGGATTTGTGAGTAGTAAGATCTTGCGTGTAAGAGTGCCAGAAGCTCTCACTACAGTGGCTATTGGCAGCCAGCAACTCCATTTTTCCATGGATATTTTGTTAAGCTTTCCTTCAAAATCTCTATAAAGCCAGAAACACGTGCTGATCGTTCAGCTTCAGAGCTACTGACCAAAGCAACAATATCTGCACTTGGTAACTTATAATCTGGTAATAATCGAACTAATGATCCAGATCTTAGCTCTGGAGTTACATCCCACTCCGATCTCATGATAATCCCCAAACCTGCTTCTGCCCAGTCTTTTACAACACGCCCCTCATTACAAGAAAGACAAGGATTTATGCGGACAGTCGTATGCTCTCCTTTATTGTTTTCAAACTCCCACAAGGTTACATCTTCATTATTTTCTCTTAGAGCAATGCACGCATGATTTAAAAGATCCCTGGGGTGCTTTGGCTCACCATATTTTTCAATATAAACTGGTGATGCGCATATGAAACGATCATTATTGGCTAAGGTTATCATCTTAAGTGATGAATCCTTCAGTACACCTATATATATAATAATGTCCCATTTATGGTGAGTGGACCAGTTCGGCTGATCTGATAACTCTAATTCTATATCAAGTTTTTGATGTTTTATTTTATATTCTGCCAGCAAATGAGCGACATATTCATTTCCAAATCCCAGTGGAGCAAGAACTCTGAGCTTACCTGTTACCGTATTTTTTATACTGCTTAATTGTTCTTCCAGTTCATCTATATGCCTCAATATTACCAACCCTTTGTCTACGAGAAGCTTGCCCTCCTCAGTTAAGCTGACAACACGCGAAGGCCGCTGGATTAAAGATACCGATAACTTACTTTCAATGTGCTGCAGTCTCAGTGTGACTGAAGGTGGACTGACATTGAGAGCGCGTGCAGCCTCTGCCAGAGTTCTGCAACCACTTACTACGGTTAGAAATTCCAAGTCTTCTGTTGAAATCATTAAGCAAAAACCTAATCAATGAATTATTTTTTGTTAATTTACTTTTAATCAATCTAGCCAAATAATGATTAAAAATCAAATTATTTATGAACCAATACAAGAAGCAGGAATATTCATGACAAATCATGACGAGACATACAGAACACTAGCCCGAATATTGCAGCATAAACAAGAAGGGCGACCCGGTTTTTTGCTATAATTCAGGTACTTAAGCTAAATATAACAACCGGATCGCCCATGACACATTGTACTGTTACCCGGGACCTATTTCCACGCTGCAAAGGCCGTAAAATCGAAACCAATTTTGACGGTGGTGACATCACGTCCGATGCTGGAGCAATTCTACTCCGACAGATCGACCGGGAACTGAACCTGACCCGCTCGATTGCCCGTAAAATCACTGATCCGCGTAACCCATTCCTTTGCCGGCATCAGGCTCAGACCATGATTCGACAGCGCGTTTACGGACTGGCGCTGGGGTATGAAGACCTCAACGATCATACAACGCTGCGGCATGATCTGGCCCTTCAGACCGCTGTCGATAGCGATGCCACATTGGCCAGTCAGTCAACTCTGTGCCGGTTCGAGCTCAACGCCAATCGGAGTTGGGCCGTGGCCATGCATGAGGAACTGGTTGAGCAATTCATTCGCTCGTACCGGAAGCCACCCAAACGGCTGATTCTCGACTTTGACGCCACTGACGATGCGGTGCATGGAGAGCAGGTAGGCCGCCACTTCAATGGTTATTACAACAGTTACTGCTTCTTACCCCTGTTCGTGTTCTGCGGGCAGAAACTGTTGGTGAGCTATCTGCGCCCCGCGTCTGTTGACGCAGCCAAGCATGCCTGGGCCATTCTGGCCCTACTGGTCAGGCGGCTTCGCGCCGAGTGGCCGCAGGCGCAGATCATCTTTCGAGGCGACAGCGGTTTCTGTCGCCCTCGGCTGCTGAGCTGGTGTGAACGCCACGGGGTCGATTATGTCGTTGGCATCGGCAAGAACTCCAGACTGGATCAACTGGCATTGGATACCCGTTACCGCGCCGCTATCGCGTGCGAGGCCACACAGGAAAAACAGCGCTGCTTTGCGACGCTCTGGTACTCGGCACACAGTTGGAAGAAGCGCGTGCGAAAAGTGATCGTCAAGGCCGAGTTCACTACACTGGGCGACAACAACCGTTATATTGTCACCAGTCTGTCAGGCTCGGCCAAGTGGCTCTATGACCGGCGTTACTGCCTGCGGGGTGATATGGAGAATCGGATCAAGGAGCAGCAATGGCTGTTCTCTGACAGAACCAGTTGCCATGACTGGTGGCCTAATCAGTACCGTTTACTGCTATCCGGCCTGGCCTACGTGCTACTGGAAAGGTTGCGCAGTGGTTATCTGCGTGGCACTCGCTATGCCAGAGCTCAGGTGACTACGCTGCGTACCCGACTACTGAAAATCGGTGCCGTCATCACCCGCAACACCCGCCGGATCCGTATCATGATGAATAGCACTTATCCGGATCAGGAACTGTTCCAGAAAATCACCGCCAAAATGGCATCAGGATAACGTCAGTTGTGCTGCTCCCGGCACGGAATAAACAATGGGGTAAGGGGAAGTTGTGCTCTGATCATGCTGATTGATCAATAAACAAACAGTGCGCCGGGGGGGCGCTCAGCAAATCGGACAGAATTGGGCTGCCTGGCCCTCCACTTAAGAGCCGGATGAAATATCCGGGCTAGGAACGCCTTTTTTTCATGTCAGGAAAAAAACATTACTTACTAACATCAACAGACTTCATAAATTCATTAATGAATTTAATGTATCAATACGACCACATTTCAAAACAACTAGATCAATCAATGCATTGCCTTATCTTTTGGCAGACAAGAAAAGCCCTGTAACAGTCTCAACCATTAAAGAAGCAGAAGCACTGGTTGGTGAAGGTTACACAAATATCCTATATGCTGTAGGCATAACAGAATCTAAATTGACTAGAGTTAAAAATCTTAATGAACAGGGTTCAAATGTCATCATATTAATAGATAGCTTGGAGCAAGCCATTAGCATCAACAAGTATTGCGTTGATAATGGCTGCTGCTTTTCTGTATTGATTGAGGTTGATTGTGACGGCCATAGAGGTGGAATAAAGCCTAACAGCCCCCTTCTCGTTCAGGTAGCTAAAACAGTACAAGGTGGCAGTGCTGAATTTGTCGGTGTCCTCGCCCACGCTGGCGAATCATACAGTTGTTTTGACAAACTATCTTTACAAACTGCTGCCCAGAATGAAGTAGAGCAAACCCGCCTGGCAGTCAGTTATCTTTTTCAAGCTGGCATACCCTGCAAAATTGTCTCTATTGGGTCCACTCCTACTGCACATAACTACCAAGACCTTGAAGGTATCACCGAAGTTCGCGCAGGTGTTTATACTTTTTTTGATTTAGTGATGGCCGGTACTGGTGTGTGTGACATCAACGATATTGCAGCTACCGTAGTGACAACTGTCATTGGTCACAACCGAGAACAAGGCTGGTTGTTTGTTGACGCAGGCTGGATGGCTTTGTCTGCGGATCGGGGAACAGAAAAGCAACCAAATGACTGTGGCTACGGGTTAGTCACGACAAGTGATGGCACGTTACAAACAAATCTGCGCGTTGTTACCGTCAACCAAGAACATGGGATTATTGCATCCACAGAACCGAACGCCTTGAATCCAGATGACTTCCCCATCGGAACACGGTTGCACATTTTGCCAAACCACGCTTGTGCTACTGCCTCTATGCACAGTATTTATCACGTATTTGATGAGCTGAATAACTCCCATGAAGTTTGGACAAGAATTCAAGGTTGGTAATATGATTTATTTGACTGAAAGCCAAACGGCACAACTTATCTCGCACAATTTGGCTTACCAGGCAGTGAGAGAGGCATTTATTGCAGCTATATCTGACAAAACTAGATTGTTTCCTGTTGTTAATGCTACTGGAACAGAAGCTGATTCAATATTTTCGCTGAAAGCCGCATGTGCTGAATCGATTGTAGGTTGGAAAACAGGAAGCTACTGGCCCAATAACACAGCACTGGGCAAGCATTGTCATGGCACGACTATTTTCCTTCTTGAACCAGCAGATGGATCACTGAGCGCCATTGTTGAGGCTAGTCAGGTTAATGCTTATCGTACCGCAGCGGCTGACGCCGTTGCGGTTGACTGCTTAGCACGCCAGAGTGCAACTACTTTAGCTATTTTCGGCACAGGACACCAGGCAGAGTATGAGGTAATGGCCGTTTCTGCAGTAAGAGAAATCAAAACAGTTCTGGTCGTTGGGCGCTCTATTGCCAGAACAGAAGCTTTTGTTGGCAAACTGATCAAAAAGGGTATTTTGGCACAGTCTGCAGACGCTCAGTCAGCGTGTGAGAGAGCAGACATTGTTATTACCGCCACAACATCAACCTCACCTCTGTTCAAGGCCGAATGGATAAAATCAGGCACTCACATTTCAGCAATGGGAGCAGATAAAAAAGGGAAAAATGAATTGCCGACTGAGCTTTATCGGTACGCCAGGCTTTTCTGCGATTATAGTACGCAGTCTGTTGTGATAGGTGAGTTTCAGCACACTCGCGACACGCCCATAACCGACATAGGACACGTTCTTACAGGGCAGAAATCTGGCCGCACTTCTGCGAACGAAATCACAATTTTCGATAGTTCCGGTATTGCCATCCAGGATCTCATTGTTGCTAAAAAACTGATTGAACTCAGCCAGGAGAATAGTTTGTGATATTTATTCTTGATCCTCTTCTCTTCAGATGCAGGGTGTACCAGACGCTATCTCCAGCTTCCATAACGCTGGATTGAAGCTAGCTGTTGTAACAGGAGCCAGCGCGAACGGGGTTCACCACACAACACAGCCATGGGGAATGCGTGACTTCGTGGTGGATGACCCCTCCGGTGTGCTCTGGCGCATTGGTCTAAATATCGACAACAATCAGAACGAACACGAGATAGAAAAATGATAGAGAGCTGCTGGGAAATACTGGATATCTCGATATCATGATAGTCAATTATTTGTGAGGTTTGGGATTCCTTATCAGCAGCGAGGTTCTACGACCAAGGCTCCAGATACTTAGCAGCAGAAAAGCACCGCCTACCCACTGCAACGCACCGAAGTGCTGTCCCAGCAGGAGCGCTGAAAGCACCACTGCGGTTAACGGCTCAAGCAAAGTGGCCACAGTGAGCGCCGTGGGCTTCAGTCGTGCAGCCCCCCAGCTGAAGGCAAGTAATGCGAGGGCTGCAGTTATCACGCCGAGATAGAGAAACCAGGCTTGCGGTGGAACTTCCGCTGGCCAGGTAAACGGTTGAAAAAGAGCAGCCAGACTCATTACTGCAGCTGCAACCACCGTGAGACATGCTGTTGCCGGACCAGCGCCAAGTGCGATGGAAATACGCCCACTGATCATGGAGAAACCTGCGTACAGGAATGCCGAACCTATTGAAAACGCAACACCGCGCAGAACATTGTTCGCATCAACGCCTGCAGCCATCGCACTATGTTGAGTGATGATCAGAGCGGTGCCTACGATAGCCCCTGTAAGTACGAGGAGTAGCTGTAAATCTGCTATCTCTTGACCACGAACCACCGCGATAACAGTCACTATGACAGGTGGCAGGCAGAGCGCAATCAGCGTTGGTACGGCGGCCCCCATTTGCTCGATACCAAGAAACCATAGCAATACATAACCAGCCATCGCCGTACCTGCAAGAAGCACAGTGAATAATAGTGGTTGAAGTCGGCTCCACAAAATTCTGCGACCAAATATCCCGATGAGCACAACAGCACCTATAACAAAACGCCAGAACGAGACACTTTCAGGCGTGAAGCCATATTGCGCGACAAGAATATTGACAACTAACGCTCCTGTTCCCCACAGCATTCCTGCTCCACAGGCGGCCGCCAGCGCCATCTTCGAAGATGAATATCGTAAGTTCGACTGACGTGTTGAAGTGTCCATAACTCAGTGCCTTATCAGTTTTGGGCTACGCAAAAAAGACATACTTCGTCGTTAACCCATGCGAACGAATAGCTTGATATGTGTGGAGATAATTTCGCTTATTCGAGCTGGGTAATAATCCATTGACAGCAGACATATGTAAAACGAATAATTCTTAATTTAATTATTCGATATTCAAATGGATGAATCTATGAATCACCCTGATTTACCAATAAGCTGGTTACGAACTTTTGTTGCGGTAGTGGATTCTGGATCCCTGTCTGCTGCCGCCCCGTTGGTATGTCGGTCACAATCCGCAGTGAGTATGCACATCAAAAAGCTGGAAGAGATTCTAGGCGGTCCTATTTTATCGAGAGGCCCCCGCCATCTGGAAGTTACCTCAAAAGGTATGGAGCTACTCGTTTATTCGCGACGAATGCTGGAATTGCAGCTAGAAGCACAAGAGTCTCTGTTCGGCCCACAGTTATCCGGCATGATTCGTATAGGTGTTCCGGATGACTATGCAATGTATCTGACGCCCGTGCTACGAAGCTTTGCTGGTCGGAATCCGGGAGTAGATATTGAATTAACCTGCGAGCAATCAACGTCTCTTATACCTCGCATCAGTTGCAACGAGTTGGATATTTCATTGATCTCTCGCGATAGAACAGAGCAAGGACTGTTTCTTTTTCAGGAACCACTCGTGTGGGTAGGGACACCCAAACATGAAGTCTGGCGCCGGAACCCACTACCTATAGCAGTATATGAAGCTGGCAGCATGGCACAAATAGAAACACTCTCGGCATTAGGTAAACTCAATAGACAATATCGTATTGTTTATAAAAGTTCAGGCCTTGCCGGGCAGCTTGCGTTGGTAGAGAGTGGATTAGCCGTGGCAGCACTGACTCGCTGTAGTGTACCTGCCAACTTACAGATTCTACAAAATTTACCCTCTGAATATGCATTGCCCCAACTGGGGGCAATGAACGTTGCAGTTTTACGTAGCAAAAGATCAGAAAAGTCGGCCGCAGTGGATGCGATTTACGAACAAATGATCGAGACTTTGCAACTCGATACTCCCCTCGTGCCCCCACAACACGGAGCAGTTAAAACACATCTTGAAAAAAATCGTCAATGACATATCCTGAACGCCACTGCGTGAGGTAATCACGCCCCATGGCAATCACATTACAAGGAAGCTCTGTGAAACTTCGCGCGATTCTTTTTGACCACGATGGAACACTCGTCAACTCTGAACCTATCCACTATGAAATGTGGGTGCAGGTTCTTCGCACCTACGGCCTTTCATTATCAGAACAGCAGTACAAAGCCTACTATGCAGGCGTCCCAACGAACACCAACGCCATTGATTTAGTGCAGCGGTTTGGTATTGACGTATCGCCTGCTCAGCTCGCAGAAGCGAAAAACTCAGCAACACGAGACTACCTGGCGAAGAAAGCGTTTCCACTGATGCAGGGTGTACCAGAGGCTATCTCCAGCTTCCACAACGCTGGATTGAAGCTGGCTGTTGTGACAGGAGCCAGCGCGAACGGGGTTCACACAACGTTACAAACCAACGAGTTCACGCACTACTTTTCTACAATAGTATCTGGGGATGACGTCCGGGCAAGCAAGCCAGCACCCGATTGCTATCTCATGGCACTTGAACGACTTGGCATCACAGCGGATGAGTGTCTGGCTATCGAAGACACGCAACATGGTCTTGAAGCAGCCTACAGTGCTGGCATTAAGTGCCTGGCACTACCCACGGAAATGTCCAAGCATCATGACTTTGAATTGGCAACGGCTGTCCTTGACGGCATGTCAGAAGCAGTCGAGTATGTACGTCAAACCCTACATCCTTAGTGTTATGAGTGAGTTTGCTAAAACATCAGTAATAGGTTCAGGAGCTATTTAAATCAAATGATTGACATGACTATCTTACCCGTATTTGTTGTAGCGACATTTTTCCTTGTGATTTCTCCGGGGCCTGATTTGCTGCTTATATCCACCTACTCATCAGCTCGAGGATTTAAAGCTGGCCTCATGATATCAGTTGGCATTTTTATCGCTGGCTTACTTCAAACATTGTTAGTCGCTTTTGGTTTGGGTCAACTCATGCAAGCAATGCCACCACTGGTTTGGGCAGTCAAAATTGTCGGAGCCCTGTATTTGTCATGGCTTGGCTTAAACTTGCTACACGCATGGTTTAAAAGAGGATCAACAACAACGCCCGTTGAGAAAACAAAGTCTCTAAGCGCAGTACAACTGATATATCAAGGCCTGCTCAACAACCTGATGAATCCAAAAGCACTGCTGTTTTTCAGCATGTTCTTACCACAATTCACAAACGCAGAGTTGGGACTAACAACACAAATCCTTGTACTTGGCCTGTTATTAAGCTCTATCGCTTTGTTTATTAATACAATTTTTTCATTGTCATTCAGTAAGCTGGGGGCATATTTAGGTGGAAAAATCAAGCTTGGGCGTCATATTGATGGCATATTAGGAGTCGTGTTTTTAAGCTTGGCGGCGCGTCTGGTTGCAAGCAAGTAATCTGCTACAGAAACCTTTCGACCGCGAAAACACCTCTTTAGCTGCCAATTATTGCGCAGTTTCTTCCGGCTTTTTTGGCTTCGTAAAGTGCCAGATCTGCTCTTTCAAGCAACGATTCTGCTGTATCAAAATCTGTTGCCATGACCAAACCAAATGATGCGCTCACTTGCCCTACCGGTTCGATGTCTTTCTCAAAGATGCACAAGCGCAAGCGTTCTGAAATTTGCCACAGATCTGACTTTTCCACATGCTGAAAAATAACAATAAACTCCTCCCCTCCCCAGCGCACTACGGTCCCATCCTTACGGATCACTTCTGTACACCGCTGTGCTAGCTCTTTTAGCACTTTGTCTCCTGCCGGATGCCCGTAGGTGTCGTTAATTTTCTTAAAATGATCCACATCAAAAATGGCCAAGCCTACTGCATTTTTATCCGTCATTACCTGTCTCAATATGCGCTCACCTGCCCGCCTATTGAATAGTTTAGTGAGGGTATCGAGCTCACTTATGGTTTGCATCTTGCGATGTTCCACCTTAAGTTGCTCCACTTGCTTACGCAGACCTCGCTGAAAAGGAAGCAAAAGGGATACCAATAACAAGGCAGGACCCAGAGTTACGACCAGGTCCTTGCCTCTGGGACTCCATAATTCCGCAGGATGAAATAGCAAATAGGAAATAACGGGGATGGCCACCAGACACCAAGTGAGTAAGGAAACATTCAGGGCGTGGCGTGTACGCAGCAGTATCATATTCACCAAACTGATGATGATAAGTATGCTACCCACCGGCGGCAGAGTATCTACAAGCCTTTCACTGTCATTATCGTAGGCACTGAATACGAAATACCAAACGCTAAAGGTGAGTACTGCTACCACAACAAACAAGGTGAGCATCGCAATTTCGATGTCCCAGATAGGTCTGATAAGTAAAGTAATAATGAGGCTGAGAAAAATAGCAGCCATACCCGGTGGAATGATGAGATCTACACGCCTGGCATCAGGATCCAGCCAATGAAATATGCTGTTGCTGGTAGTAAACAAAAATCCTAGTAGCAGCAATGACAAGATGGTTTGAGGGTGTAAATAATTCTGTGTAACCGCCGGGGTTATACGTAGTCGCTAATGCGATCCTCGAACTCGATCATAAACCGGTTCAGTGCGGCCTTCCAGTTTCTGATTGGCATCGTCCACTTTTTCGACGCATCCATGATCGCGAGATAGACCACTTTTCGCGCGGAGTCGTCTGTCGGGAATAGCTTCCGCTTCTTGATTGCCTTGCGGATAACACTGTTCAGGGACTCGATGGCGTTGGTCGTGTAGATAGCCTTCCGGATGTCCTGCGGGTAGCGGAACAGCGTGTTCAGATTGGGCCAGTGGTTGCGCCAGGAGCGGCTGATATGAGGGTATTTTTCGTCCCAGCGCTCCGCGAACTCGTCCAACGCCTGCAGCGCCTCTTCTTCCGTGGCCGACTGGTAAATGCGCTTCAGGTCGGCGGTCACTGCCTTGTAGTCTTTCCAGGGCACGTACTTCATTGAATTGCGAACCATGTGAACAATGCAGAGCTGAACCTGGGCCTGCGGGTACGCCGCATTGATGGCGTCAGGGAAGCCCTTGAGTCCATCCACGCAGGCGATGAGAATGTCCTTCACGCCGCGATTCTGGAGCTCTGTGAGGACGCCGAGCCAGAACTTGGCACCCTCGTTCTCCGAGAGCCACATGCCCAGCAGCTCCTTGTGGCCTTCGAGATTCACGCCCAGGGCCAAGTAGATGGCTTTGTTGATTACCTGCTTGTCTTGTCGGATTTTGACAACGATGCAGTCCAGGTAGACGATAGGATATACGGGGTCCAGTGGCCGCGACTGCCATTCGACTACGCGCTCAATGACGGCCTCGGTTACCTTGGAAATCAGGGTGGGTGAGATGTCGGCATCGTACATCTCCTTGAACGTGGCGACGATCTCCCGGGTGGTCATACCCTTCGCGTAAAGGCTGAGGATCTTGTCGTCCATCGAGGTGAAGCGGGTCTGGCCCTTCTTCACTAGCTGCGGCTCGAAGCTACCATCGCGATCACGAGGCGTGTTCAGCTCAAACTGGCCGTCTTCGG
The DNA here is from genome assembly GCF_046271865.1 of Nitrincola salilacus. NCBI lineage: Bacteria > Pseudomonadati > Pseudomonadota > Gammaproteobacteria > Oceanospirillales > Oceanospirillaceae > Nitrincola > Nitrincola salilacus. The sequence continues at coordinate 2,155,617 of NZ_CP176580.1, read as the reverse complement.
TCTTCAGGGTCTTGCTGGTGTGACCGTTGCGGCTGTTCGTATTGTCAGAGGGCTGATGGCGCTCGTAGCCCAGATGCTCATTGAGTTCGGCATTCAGCGCCGCCTCAACGGTGATCTTGGTCAGCATCTGGCTGAACTCGTTCAGATCCTTCTCAGTTTTGAGGCCCTTCGCAGCCTCGCGTGCGAAGGCTTCCAGCTCTTTCCTGTTCATCTTGTCTATCCTTACCCTGTCAGGGTTCTATGATAGACGGTTTACACAGTTTTATTTACAGGCTCGATGGTTTTGTAAAACATCCTCTCATTGGCATTATAAAAGAAACTTTTCTGCAACTGAGTTTTGAGCAAAATCCCACCTCATATTCGAGCAACAACAGGCAAAAATTTATGATGAATGTATATACCACTCGTTATAGCAGAGCATCAATTATAACGGATAACTTTGCTTAACAAGGTAGGAGTATAAAGCGCCTTTTCGGCTCTCAAGTGAAGTATCTTACCCGAAATTCCTGAACATTTTTAACTTTTTTACAAGATCAGCTATAGGGCGGAAAGTGATCATGGCGTAGCTCAACATCAAAACAGTCGCTTCCAGACATCCTCCAGTCGAATGACCCTCATAAACTTTATGACGACTGCTCCTGATGTAAGGCTCACCCAACTAAGACAACACTGGAGGCGGCATGTTAACGACATCGAAACATTTTCCCCTGGATCAGGCAACCGCCGACTTCGTATCTAATCCGCGCCCAACAGAGATTATTCCAGGAGTCACGAAGCTGTCGAACCTTGCTTTTTCGACAGAAAACCTTCAACTGCGATATTATCAACCTGGAGAAATTGATCGCCAGGTCCCTCACAATCAAGAAGAGTTGTATGTTGTAGTCTGTGGCGAAGCTCAACTCGAATATGATGGTGGGCTTTATCATTGCCGCACTGGCGACGCTGCATACGTACCTAAAATGGCAGAGCATCGTTTTATCGATGCGACAGACGATTTTGCTGTATGGGTGATCTATTTTGATGCCTGATTCTCCCTTTTTGATGTTTATGATCAATAACTTTTTCAATCACATATTGAAAAAAACCGCCAATGACATATTCTGAATGCCTCTTCGTGAGGTAATCATGCCCCATAATCACATTACAAGGACGCTCTGTGAAACTTCGCGCGATTTTTTTTGACCACGATGGAACATTCGTCAACTCTGAACCTATCCACTATGTAATGTGGATGCAGGTGCTCCACACCTACAGCCATACATTGTCAGAACAGCTGCCCTCAATGGTATACCGCAAGCTATCGAGTACGTACGTCAAATCCTTTGTCCACTGAAGTACGAGTGAGTTACACAAATGAATGCATCCCTCTGCACTACATTCTTCCTCCAGATGGCGTCACCCGACGAGCTGAAGCCCAAACCTCTTCCCGATACATTGACGATCATAGAATGCGAAGAACCACAGTACCAACTCAACCGCTTCCTGTACGAACTCATAGGCAACAGCTGGGAATGGGGCGATTTGAATAGTTGGACCGATGATCAATGGCGAGCGCTTGTCGAAAGTGGCGATCATCGCACCTGGGTGGCGTATTACCGCGGCAGCATCGCTGGCTATTACGAACTGCACCGGCCTGACGGAGCTAATGCCGAAATTCGGTACTTTGGCCTGACACCGAACGTTATTGGCAAGGGGTTCGGTGGACCACTGTTAAGTCATGCAATCGAGTCGGCATGGAGTTGGCCAGGTACACAACGGGTCTGGGTCCACACCTGCACTCTTGATCATCCGAGCGCATTGAGCAACTACCTGGCGCGTGGCCTGAAGGTGTATCGGGAAGAGCATTCGCCCACATGATAGACATTACTTGTCATTATTATGATTAAAAGCGATGTACTCCCCCCGTTAACACCTGAGCTGAAAGTTCGAGATGTCGGGAAATCTCTGAATTTCTACACGGGACTGCTTGGCTTCTCAATTCGCTTCGAGCGCCCGGAAGATGGTTTTGCTGCCATAGAGTTGAATGGCGCATGTTTTATGCTGGAACAAATTGACGAGTTTGATCCAGATAACGAATTCTGGATTACAGCAGAACTCGAATACCCACTTGGTAGGGGCATCAATTTCCAGATCACGGTTGTAGATCTTGATGAGATTCACACCCGACTTCTGGAGAGCGACTACCCTCTTAAGCTACCACTTGAAGAAGTGGCATATCGGGTCAATAACAGCCTTGTAAAAGTTCATCAATTTATGGTGATGGACCCTGACGGATACCTACTGAGATTCAATATGGTTATAGATAAATGAGCAACGCAACATTCAGCAAGGAAACGCTATGACCAACATGACTACCGTTGAAATCAAAACTTTCGTACCGGCGAAGGACTTCGAGCTTTCGAAACGTTTCTATACAGACCTTGGATTCGAGCTCGCGTGGTGCTCAGACGATATGGCGTACTTCCATGCTGGCGGATCCAGTTTTCTTCTTCAGAATTTCTACGTGAAAGAACTGGCAGACAACTTCATGATGCACCTACTGGTCGAGGACGTAGAGTCCTGGTGGCAGCACATCAGCTCGAACCAGATCCAGGAAAAGTATGGCGTTCGTGTCATACCACCAGTTGATCAGCCATGGGGAATGAGAGACTTCATGGTGGACGACCCATCCGGTGTGCTCTGGCGCATTGGTCAAAATATTGATAACAATCAGACTGAAGCCGAGGTAGAAAAATGAAAGGCAGTTGCTTGTGTGGAGCCCTGGCCTATGAGGTTTCCACTCTGGATAAGCCGATTATGTTCTGTCACTGCAAAACCTGTAGAAAGGCACATGCAGCACCCTTTGTACCAACAGCAGGAGTATTGAGAGAGAATTTTCGCTGGCTGCAGGGGGAAGAGATGCTTTCGAGCTTTGAATCCAGCCCGGGGAAAATACGCCATTTCTGCTCTGTTTGCGGAACACACCTGGTAGCAGAAAGACCCAACCTGCCACATGTCATCATACGTGCGGCAACGTTGGATGATAGTCCAGGAGTAAAGCCTGAAGCTCATATCTGGGCTAGTCACGATGTTGAGTGGTTAGAGCATGAAGGTATTTCAGTATATCAAGAGTGGCAGCCAGGTAGATAAAATAAAGCCTCCCCACCCTTCTGACAAAGAGGTCTACGGTGATGTGATATACAATTGGTTTGATCATCGCTCTCGGCCCTGCCTCATGCTATTGCGATTCCTTGGAATACCTCCCTGAGCATCAATGGCGAATAAACACATCTTCCAGGCTGTTCGCGTCCAGCAGGTTTTCCGCGAACAGCTCCAGATCATCGGTACTGGCCGATTCCAGCCGTTTCACGGTAACAGCGTCCAATGTGCCAAACCGGCGCGACAGAAGGCGCTTCAGCAGGATGACCTCGCCCTGCTGCATGCCTTCTTCACGTAGCCGCTCAGAGAGTGTACTCATAGCCTTGGCCTCCTGTGGGTATTTATCAATGTAAATTTGCATTTCATTATCATCCAGAGCGCTGTAGATGTCGACGAAATCGATGTACTTGGCCTGCTTATCCAGGCTTGGTTCCAGCATCAGCAGTCCGTTGATGGCCTGAGCATAAACATCAACCTTCTGCGCCCTGCTATATTGCATGTTGGGCAAATTCAGCCGCGCCACCAGATTAGTACTGTCCCAATAATCCTCGCTGTGGAGCCCAGCCAGCACACAACGCAAGTAGCTAAATTGCAGATACACACAACGTTCCGTGCCCAGAATCAGGGCCTGCGGCAGGTTATCCGCAGCTGTCAGAAAAATCACCACCGGCACCACTCGGCTGAGACTAAACATTTCTGCCAGATCCAGGCAATAATGCGCTAAGCGATGAATAGAGAATCGCCCGGGATTGGACTCCTCTTCCAGCACAAACAACAATGCCTCACGCTGACCATCCGGCCACTCAACCAACAGCGGAACATCCAGTTCACGAAATCGATCACCGAGACGGGACTTCAGTTGTTCCTGGCGCACCGGAATAATACGTACAGGGGGCACTATGCCTACAGCTTCTTCCGGAGCAAAAAGTGCCAATGCATCTTGAGGATAGTCAATGAGCAGGTTCTTGAAGTTTTGATCATGGCTCATCTTCCTTGACATGTCAGGTCCCTTTTGACTGATTTTATATACAGTATATTGAGACGATAGCCAAGTGACAAGCGAGACGAGTAGGTATCCGTGCATCGGGCAAAATCTGTACACATCGAGCCGTTATAGCAAGTTTCGCAAGGAGCCGGGGGTTGCTGCAGCAGACTGGGTCAGCCATCTTTATCCCGGGTAACACCATAAGTGCGAAGTGCTGACTGGATTTGCGACTCTTCTGTCGTCTCTGAAGGATAAAGGCGGTAGCTAGGCGCAACTATCGGTTCAGCAGCGATAGCGCTTACAACGAATACGCTGTGTATCGGATAGCGATCCCCAGCCATTGTCAGCAGTGGAGCGACCCAGTGAGAATACTCGGGCTCTGACCGCTTAACTTCTGTTGCCGTGCCAATAATCTTGAAGCCCTTCTGGACAAAAACATCAACGAAGCTCAGGCATACTTTCTGGTTTGCCCTGATATTCCTGGCTGAGCGAGGTGACGCTATGTTTGCAACGACTATATTCTGACTATCCGCAACAGCAAAGACCTCCTTCGGCGATACATTCGGCTGTCCATTTTCATCGGTCGTCGCTAACCAGCAGAGCACGCTTCGCTCTACGGATTCACGAACTTCGCTAGTTATTATTTCTGACACTGCTTCCTCCTCGAATGCCTGATCCCCGGCTTTAGGGCTATCGTGTATCACTATCCGTAGCGCTAGCCCTCGAGATTCGGCATAGGTACAGAGATCGGTCATCATATGAATCCAATCAGCCAGATCAGCCTCATTCACGTTGGATGCTCTATTGATTGAAAACCGCCAAGTCGCTGCCCCTTCCATCTGATCCACATAATCAAGCAGCAGATCATAGGCAGCATCCCAGTTATCACCAAAATAGTCTGGAAAGTTAAAAGATTCTCTGAGTTTATTCAGCACACTCTCTTTATCCAGCTTACTGTTTTCATCCAGCGAGATCGCAGGTTGATCACGTTCAGCGCTGTGCTGCCAGATGATTGCAGCGGGCTTTCTAGTCTGTATGCTCATCTCAATGCCCTTGAATGCGGGTAAAGGATCGATAGTGGTCTTCCGTGTAGTAGTACACTTCGGGTGGATTGCCTCCTGTTACCACACGGCGCGGTCCCCTATGCGTGAGTCCCGGCGTATCCACTGTGAACTCCCGATAATATCCCCTTGCCTTGTTCGGTAACAACCGTTCCCGATTCTCGAAGGTGATGCCATCACGTTGATAAGGATAAGGCCCATTCTGACGAATCCGCTCCAGCGTGTTATATAGCTCCTGCTCCTGTGCTGAAAGCTGGGAATGGCTGGAAGAAGCTGAAGTTCCCAGAAATGAATCAAGATTACCGCCCTGTTGCTGGAACAGGCCAAAGGCAATAACAGCCAGCACAAACAGGATTTTCTTCATTTTATATGCTCCATTGCTGCCCAAGGTGGCAAGTGCCGCCTGCATGTGCACAGGTTTATTCTGGTGCTCAACACCCTGTTCGAACATGAGGAGCGCGAGTGTTCATGCATAACCTGGCCATCGCTGGTGGCCGCAAGGGTGATGGTGGGGATTCAGACATACTGCCCAGCACAATACCCCGATGCCCAGGCCCACTGGAAGTTGTGCCCTCCCAGGTGCCCAGTCACATCAATGCATTCACCGATGAAATAGAGGTGTGGCACTTTATTTGCCTCGAAGGTGCGCGAAGAGATCTCCTGCGTATCGACACCGCCAATAGTCACCTCAGCGGTGCGGTAGCCTTCAGTGCCGGCTGGTTTGACCACCCAGTGATGGAAGTGTCGTGCCACCTGCTGCAAGCGCTCGTTACTGGCGTCACCGATAATGCCTTGAATACCCCAGAGTTCACACAGCACCTGCGCGGTGCGTTTGCTCATGTGGGCTGACAGCAGGGTTTTCAGCTCCGCTTTCGGGCGTTCAGTGCGTTGCTGTTTGAGCCATTCGAACAGGTCCATATCCGGCAGCAGGTTGATCACAACCTCGGCACCCGGCTCCCAGTAGGAAGAGATCTGCAGAATGGCGGGGCCGCTCAATCCTCGATGCGTGAACAGCATCTCCTCTTTGAAGGACATGCCACCACAACTGACTGTGACCGGTTGTGACACGCCGGCCAGCACCTTGATAGGCTCCAGCAGTTGTGGCTGCAGTGTGAAAGGTACCAGTGCAGCCCTGCACTCGGTGACGGCCAGGCCGAACTGTCTTGCAAGGTCGTAGGCGAAGCTGGTCGCACCACCATTGGGGATCGACAGGCCACCGGTAGCGATCACCAGCGAGGAGGCCTCGATCTGTCCGGAGCTGGTGTTCACAACAAAGCCTTCGCCCTGCTGCGCGGCCCCATCCACGGCAACGCCGGTCATGACCTCGACACCGGCCCATTCGCACTCGGTTAACAGTACGCGCACGATCTCACGGCTGGATTCGTTACAGAACAGCTGGCCCGGTGTTTTCTCGTGATACTCCACACCATGCCGCTCAACCAGCTCGACAAAATCGGCAGCCTTATAACGGCTCAGCGCGGATTTACAGAAATGTGCATTATCCGACAGAAAGTTGGCAGGCGAGGTATGCAGATGGGTGAAGTTACTGCGCCCACCGCCCGACATCAGGATTTTACGCCCTATCTTGCTGGTGTGCTCAATCACCAACACAGAGCGGCCCCGATAGCCGGCGGTTGCAGCACACATCAGACCAGAGGCGCCGCCGCCTATGACTACAACATCGAATTTCAACGGGTCACCTGTTACTGCTGCTCAGTGGTATCGTCTTCAACCTGAGCTTCCACAGCTTCAGTAGGCTCCGCTTCAGCAGACACGGCTTCAGCAGAATCAGCCTCAGTTGATGCGGCTTTTTTAGCTTCAGCAGCTTCCTGCTTTTTCTTCTTGGCATTCATTTTACGAATCTTGTCAGCCAGAGGCCCAAGTGCTCGGCCACCACGACGCCCCGCTTCAGCATCACGCTCTTCACGTGTTTGCTGCTCCTGTGCCTTCTGGAAAACCGATTTATGCTTCTTGCGCTTGACCAGCGCTTTCAGCTTGCGGCTCTCATAACTGTCTGGATCGGCCAAGCGTTCTTTTTTCTTCGGCGTCTTGTCCAGCACAATCAGGTTGGCGGCGCGGCGCTGTTTTTTAATACGGGTCATTCATCTTTCTCCTGAGCAGAACTGGCAGCTGCTTCTTCTGCTGCGGCCTGTTCAGCTGCAATACGTTTTTGTTCCCACTCAACCACGGTTTCAAAGGTGATACGACCAATCTTGCCCGACCTGAGTTCATTCAAAAGGATATCGGCAGCCTTGAAGTGATCGACATGACCACCGGGGCGCAGACAGCCTCGTTTTCGCCCTAGCGCATCAAACAGCTCATCAGCGTTATCCGGCAGTCGATCCAGCTTATAGCGCTGCATCAAAATGAGCGGGTATTCATCTATCAGAAACTGGCCGGCATAGCCCGCCACCAGATCCTGTTCAATCGCGGTATCCTTGATCGCACCACTGGCTGCCAGACGGTAGCCGGAGTCTTGATCCTCAATCTTCGGCCAGAGGATACCGGGAGTATCCGACAGCGCCAGACCATTGTGCACACTGTAGCGCTTCTGGTGCCGGGTCACGGCAGGTTCATTACCTACCTTGGCGATCCGGCGGCCCAGCAGTGAATTGATCAATGTTGATTTACCGACATTGGGAATACCCATTATCATCGCCCGAACCGGTCTGCCGGAGCGAACCCTGGAGGCTGCAAAACTCTTGCAAATATCGGGGATCTGCTTGATCAGTTTGAGCTGTGTCTGATCCATCGCAATCGCTTTGATATCCGGCTGGTCATTGAAATAGTCCAGCCAGTCATCAGTCTTGTCTGGATCTGCCAGATCTTGCTTATTCAACAGTTTCAGTACAGGCTTGTTACGGCGCAACTGATTGATCAGCGGGTTTTCACTGGAATGGGGCAGCCGGGCGTCAAGCACCTCGATCACCAGGTCAATTTCATCCATGACCTCGGCGATCTCTTTGCGAGCCTTGTGCATATGCCCGGGGAACCAGTTGATTCGTGTCATAAAAAACTCAGGTTTATTGCAGGAAGATTTTTCATCAAAAATAGCGGATGCCAAAATCGGAGAACCATTATACACTTCATTTGAGAGAATGATTCAGCCGGAGAAGCGGAATCGCATCTATGAGTCCATCTATGAGCACACAAGGACAGCTTTTACTTGCTCGACAGCCGATTTTTGACCGAAATCAGCGTGTCATTGCCTATGAACTGCTCTACCGTTCGGATGAGTTGGAGACGCTCATACGAAAGGATGGTGATACAGGCCACTCCTCCGCCATGATTATTGAGGCCTACACCAGCATTTCGGACGAAGGCGAAGTGAAGCGTGTACCCGCCCTGCTCAGCCTCTCCTCCCGTGTGATACTCGAAGAGCAGATACCGTCACTACCGAAGAAACAGGTACTGATTGAGGTCGGTATCGCCGATGCTCCGAGAGAAACAGTTGCCAGGGCGTTGAAGGCGCTGAGTCACAGCGGCTATCGATCAGCCCTGAATCTGGATACTTACAAGACAGAGTATGACCCCCTGATACGTCTGGCGGATATCGCCAAGATCAGCGTCCGCGGCCTTGATAAGGATCAGATACGTCAGATCACTGATCATATCAAGACGCTGAAAACCACCCTGATGGCCGCCGAGATCGACGACTACAATCAGTTGGAGCTGTGTATCGAGTGCGACTTCAAGCTTTTTCAGGGCAACTTTCTGAGCAAGCCCAGACTGGTCAAGGGTCAGAAGATCAAGGCCAACCATGTTGCTCTGATGCAACTGATTCAGGAACTGCAGAAACCGACCGCCTCACCGGAAAAGCTGGAGATGATGATCATCCGCGATCCGGCACTCACCTATAAACTGCTCAGGGTCGTCAACTCTGCAGCCTATTCTCTGGTACGCAAAGTGGAGTCGGTGGCTCAGGCGGTGGTGTTGCTGGGGCTGGAACAGATCAAGAAATGGTCCACCCTGATTGCGCTCGACAGCCACAAGGAGAAGCCAGAGGAGCTCACCCGCATTCTGCTGGTGCGCGGACGCATGTGTGAATTGATCGCGATGGAGATGAAGCTTCCCAACCCTTCTTCCTACTTGATTGCAGGGTTGATGTCCGGAATTCATCTGCTGTTGGATATGGAGCAAGCGACCTTGCTGCAACAGGTTCCACTGGGTGATGAGATCATGCTGGGAATCCAGTCCCATGAAGGTGATATTGGCAAGGTACTGAAACAGGTGATGGCATATGAATCTGGCGACTGGGATAACCTGCCGCCAGATTTTGATGCTGGCCTCTATGAGATAGCCTATCGGGAAAGCCTGAAATGGACCAAGGAATCGATGCAGGTGATGTATGAGAATACCTGACGGATGCAGACAAACTTCCATATAAAACACAAAAGCGGCCTGAGCCGCTTTTGTCTTTATTGCACCTTACCAATCAGACAGATCAGTCGTCGGGAACAGCCTTTTTGGTAGCACTTTTAGACTGGCGATCACTGTTCTCGTAAATCAGAATCGGTTCAGAGGTACCTTCGATCACCCCTTCGTCGATCACGACTTTTGAAACATTCTCCATCGACGGCAGCTGATACATGATATCCAGCAGGGTCGCCTCCAGAATGGATCGCAGACCACGCGCACCAGTACGACGCTCAAGCGCCTTATGCGCAATGCTCAGCAATGCCTCTTCACGGAAGTCCACTTCGGCACCTTCCATTTCGAACAGCGCAGCATATTGCTTGGTCAAGCTGTTCTTCGGCGCAGTCAGTATCTCGATCAGCGCGGCTTCATCCAGCTCGGAGAGTGTCGCAATCATCGGCAGACGACCGACAAACTCCGGAATCAGGCCAAACTTAACCAGATCTTCCGCTTCGACATCATGCAGGATCTCAGTGTTACGACTCTCATCCTTGCTCTTGACGATAGCGTTGAAGCCGATAGAACTCTTCTCGCTACGGTCACGGATGATCTTCTCAAGGCCCGAGAAGGCACCGCCACAGATAAACAGGATGTTGGAAGTATCAACCTGCAGGAACTCCTGCTGTGGATGCTTACGGCCACCCTGAGGCGGTACAGAGGCCACTGTACCTTCAATCAGTTTCAGCAGCGCTTGCTGCACACCCTCACCCGATACATCGCGGGTGATGGAGGGGTTGTCTGATTTGCGCGAAATCTTGTCGATCTCGTCAATGTAGACTATACCCAGCTGAGCTTTTTCGACATCATAATCACACTTCTGCAGCAGCTTCTGGATGATGTTCTCGACATCTTCACCCACATAGCCCGCTTCCGTCAGCGTGGTGGCATCGGCAATCGTAAAGGGTACATTCAGCAGTCTGGCCAGTGTCTGTGCCAGCAGCGTCTTACCACTGCCGGTTGGGCCGATCAGCAGAATATTACTCTTGCTCAGCTCTATGTCATTGCCCTTTCTTTCCTGAAAGCGCAGACGTTTGTAATGGTTGTAAACAGCAACCGCAAGTACCTTTTTGGCCCGCTCCTGGCCTATGACATAGTCATCCAGAGTGGACTTGATCTCAGCGGGAGTCGGCAACTGTTCGCCCGACTCGCTTGCCGTAGAGTCCTGGATCTCTTCCCGAATAATATCGTTGCAGAGATCAACACACTCATCGCAGATAAAGACTGATGGCCCGGCAATCAGCTTGCGTACTTCATCCTGGCTCTTGCCACAGAATGAGCAGTACAGCTTGCCTGCATCATCTTTACCAGTGATCTGATCCGACATCGTGTTACCTCAAAAAACCTGTTCGTTTTAGGCCTGTGTTAACTAACAGAGGCCTCCCCGCCAGGGAAAGTTCTTTCACTTTTACCCAACAACAGCGCGTTTGTCGAGTACCTGATCGATAAGACCGTACTCCAGAGCCGTCTGAGGATTCATGAAATTGTCACGCTCTGTATCGCGCTCGATCACTTCAAGCGGCTGCCCAGTGTGCTCAGCCAGAATCCGGTTCAGCTTGGCTCTGATCGACAGAATCTCACGTGTGTGGATCTCGATATCAGTCGCCTGACCCTGATAACCACCCAGCGGCTGATGAATCATCACGCGCGCATTAGGCAGCGCAAAGCGCTTGCCCTTGGCACCACCGGACAGCAGGAAAGCGCCCATGCTGGCCGCCTGGCCGATACACATGGTGCTGACATTGGGCTGTATGAACTGCATGGTGTCATAAATTGCCATGCCTGCAGTGACAGATCCACCGGGGGAATTGATATAAAGATGAATATCCTTTTCCGGGTTTTCTGCTTCCAGGAACAGCAACTGAGCAACAATCAGGTTGGCCATATGATCTTCGACCTGGCCTACCAGAAAAATCACACGCTCTTTGAGCAGGCGTGAATATATATCGTAAGCACGTTCACCGCGCGCGCTCTGCTCAACTACCATCGGCACCAGGCCACCCGCATTGGTAATCTCACTGGAACGTCTGGTAAGGAAATCCGACATGCATTTTGCTCCTAAGCCTGTAAAGCGAAAAAACGACAGTCAGCACTGGCCAACTGTCGCTTTATAAAATATCTCTACCTGAGATAGCAAATCAAAGGTTTTATTTACCTTTATGCTGAAGCAGTTTCTTCTGCTTCAACAGGCGCCTGCTGAGCCGGCTTGATTGCATCCTGGTAGCTGACCTGTTTTTCAGTGACTTTGGCTGAAGATACCAGCAACTCGATAACCTGATCCTCCAGCACCAGGCTCTGAATCTGGCTCAGTACCTGATTGTTGCTGTAGTACCAGTCAATCACTTCCTGAGGATTCTGGTAAGTTTCGGCCATTTCAGTAACAGTGGCACGAACCTGCTCTTCATCAGGTTTGATATCATTGGCACGGATCAGTTCCTGAACCAGCAAACCAACAGTTACACGGCGCTTGGCCTGTTCTGTGAACATCTCTTTAGGCAGAGTGTTCGGGTCGATCTTGGAGTCAGGACCACCAAACTGCTGAACAGCCTGACGGCGCAGGTTATCAATCTCGGAATCGATCAATGACTGTGGTACGTCAATCTGATTCAGTTCGATCAGTTTACCGAACACTTTATCTTTCAGCTTACCTTTCAGCGCCTGCTTCAGTTCACGCTGCATGTTCTTGCGAACTTCAGTGCGGAAGCCTTCGACTGTCTGATCTTCGATACCGAAACGTGAGAAGAACTCTTCATTCAGCTCAGGCAGTTCCTGAGCAGAAACGCTCTGTACCTTGATTTTGAACAGGGCTGGCTTGCCTTTCAGGTTTTCTGCGTGATATTCAGCAGGGAAAGTCACGTTCACGTCCAGCTCATCGCCAGCAGATGCACCTGTAATGCCTGCTTCAAAGCCAGGGATCATGGTGTTGGAGCCCAGCACCAGATCCATACCTTCTGCTTTACCACCTTCGAACGCTTCACCATCGACAAAGCCTTCAAAATCGATCTTGACCTGATCGCCTTCAGCAGAGGCACGCTCTACTACAGCCCAGCTGCCCTGCTGCTTGCGCAGAGTGTCGATCATTTCATCCAGATCAGCATCAGTCACGTCAGCGCTGAGTTTTTCAATTTCTGCCTGAGAGAAATCAGCCAGTGCAATCTCCGGATACACTTCGAAGGTCGCAACATATTTGAAATCCTGACCTTCTTCGTCGCTGCGGAAGTCGATGGATGGACCACCGGCAGGCTTCAGTTTCTCCTGCTCAACCGCTTCATAGAAAGTTTCCTGCACTACGCGGCTGATAACATCCTGACGGATCGCTTTGCCAAACATACGCTTGATGACTGTGACAGGGACTTTACCGGGGCGGAAACCATCCAACCGACGAGTACGTGCCTGCTGCTGAGCCTGCCTGTCTACATCCTGGTCGATGCGCTCAGCAGGAACGGTGACGGTGATCTGGCGCTCAAGACCGGAAGTCGTTTCAACAGAAACTTGCATGAAGATCCTCACAAATAAATTGCAGCATAAGTTTGCGACCTGCATCCCGAATTTTCCTGCCCTCTTCTCCCACTTTGTTGCGCACATATTGCACAGTGAATCGGAGAGCAGAAACGCGGTATACAATGCCTGAATTCTAAAGGGCAAAATTTTCCGCGAATAGGATGCATTAGTCAAGTTAGAGAGGCGTAAAACCTGCTTTCAGGGCCATATTAGTCCACAAAGGGATAAAAGCGGGTCTTTAAGAAAGATATAAAGGAGATGAAAAGCGCGAAATCGAAACCAAGAGGGGAATGGGGTGGACGATGGGGCTTGAACCCACGACCGCCGGAATCACAATCCGGAGCTCTGCCAACTGAGCTACGCCCACCACAGCGTACTTAAATCATGTAACAACGGCGTATAACAATGGTGCGGAAGGAGAGACTCGAACTCTCACGCCTTGCGGCACTGGAACCTAAATCCAGCGTGTATACCAATTTCACCACTTCCGCGCTGATCAGACTGGGGTGGACGATGGGGCTTGAACCCACGACCGCCGGAATCACAATCCGGAGCTCTGCCAACTGAGCTACGCCCACCATTGACTCTGATCTTGCCGAATATAAAGCTACTGGCGCGCCCGGCAGGACTCGAACCTGCGACCTACGGCTTAGAAGGCCGTTGCTCTATCCGGTTGAGCTACGAGCGCTCATTACTTTACTCTTCGTTGAGCCTTGCTGTTAGCTCGCCTCAGCGAAGAGGTGCGTATCCTAAGGGAGCAGCTCGGACTCGTCAAGACTCCTGTATCATTTTTTAATAAAAACAATCATCCAGCCACAAAAACCCGTCACAACTGATTAAGAAGTGTACAACACCTACCGAGATTCACAACAGGATGAGGCGACATACTTGGCCGGAAGTGCCCATCCATGCGAAGATATGGCCTTTGAAAAACTCTTCCAAGGATCAACATCCAACAATGAGCGCAAACATCATCGATGGTAAAGAGATTGCCAGACAGGTCCGCCAGACTGTTAAAGCCGCTATTGCCAAGCGAGTTGAACAGGGCAAGCGCAGACCCTCTCTGGCTGTCGTTCTGGTCGGTCAGGACCCTGCTTCTCAGATCTATGTTCATCACAAGAAGGAGGCCTGTAAGGACGTTGGTATAGAATCAAAAGCCTATGACCTGCCAGCCACCACCAGCCAGGAGGATCTGATCCACCTGATCAAGTCTCTGAATGAAGACCCTACCGTTGATGGCATTCTGGTGCAACTCCCCCTACCCGATGGTTTTGACAGCTCAACCATTCTTGAAGAGATCAGACCCGACAAGGATGTTGATGGTTTTCACGCCTTCAACCTGGGTCGTCTGGTTCAACGCATGCCGGTACTGCGCCCCTGCACACCCAAGGGAATCATGACACTGCTGAAATACAGCGATATCGATCCCCGAGGTAAGGAGGCGGTGATTGTCGGTGCATCCAATATTGTCGGGCGCCCGATGATGCTGGAGCTGCTGCTGGCTGGCAGCACAACCACTGTCTGCCATCGTTTCACCCAGAATCTGGCTGATCATGTTGCCCGTGCAGATATCGTCGTGGTCGGCGTTGGGAAGCCCGGGATAGTCAAAGGTGAGTGGATCAAACCCGGCGCTGTCGTCATTGATGTCGGAATCAACCGACTCGAAGATGGCACACTGGTGGGTGATGTCGAGTTTGAACCCGCAGCCGAGCGCGCAGGCTGGATCACGCCCGTACCGGGAGGCGTTGGACCGATGACAGTGGCAAGCCTGATGGAAAACACGCTGGAAGCCGCCGAGCGCTTCCACGACAAAGTGCGGTAAGAATATGAGCAGGCCGGATTGCTTTAAAATCCGACCTGCTGTTTTCAGTTATCATGCGATTGCAGGCTTAATACCGGCTCAATCCTCACGATACCAGTTGGTCCCCTCAGGACTATCCTTGAGGATGACGCCCTGAGTCGCCAGCTCATCTCTGATACGGTCTGATTCGGCATAATCCTTGTTACGCTTGGCTTCAATACGCTGCTGAATCATCGCCTCGATGGCATCGTGGCTCAAACCACCTGCACGCTCCTCCCCTTTCAGGAACTGGTCAGGATTCTGTTGCAACAACCCCACCACACCGGCCAGGCGCTTCAACTCAGCAGCCAGCTTGGAGGCAAGCACAGGATCACTGCGCTTAGCGGTATTCAGCTCATTCACCAACTCAAACAGCACAGCAAGCGCCTTGGGTGTGTTGAAGTCGTCATCCATTGCCTCACAGAAACGCACCTCATACTCACTACCGGCCCACTGCTGGGTTTGATCAATGATGTCGATCCCCTGCAGCGCCTGATAAAAGCGTTCCAGCGCACTGCGCGCCTCCTTGAGGCTGTCTTCAGAGTAATCGATATAACTGCGGTAATGCGCACTGGTGAGGAAATAGCGCACCACTTCAGGGTTGTACTTTTCCAGCACATCACGAATAGTGAAGAAGTTATTCAATGATTTGGACATCTTCTCCTGATTCACGCGTACAGCGCCGGCATGCATCCAGTAGTTCGCATAGGTGCAACCGTTGGCCGCTTCCGACTGGGCGATCTCGTTTTCATGGTGCGGGAACGGCAGGTCCGGACCACCACCATGGATATCCAGCGTGTGCCCAATGCAGGATTTGGACATGGCCGAGCACTCGATATGCCAGCCGGGACGCCCATCACCCCAGGGTGATGCCCAACTGACCTCACCGGGCTTGGCAGCCTTCCAGAGCACGAAGTCCAGCGGACTCTCCTTCGCCTCTTCCACCTCGACACGCGAACCGGAGCGCAGCTCATCAATGTTCTGATTACTCAACCGACCATAGGTCTCGAACTTTTCGACCCGATAATAGATATCACCATTGCTCGCCAGATAAGCGTAATCCTTATCCATCAGAGTGCCGATAAACTCAATGATATTGTCCATATGCCCCGTCACACGCGGCTCATGATCAGGGCGCTGCACCAGAAGACGATTTTCGTCTTCATGCATCGCGGCAATCATGCGCTCGGTAAGCGTATCAACACTCTCACCATTTTCGGCAGCACGGCGAATGATCTTGTCGTCCACATCGGTGATGTTGCGAACATAATTGACATCCCAGCCACGCCAGCGCAGATAGCGCGTGATCACATCGAATGCGACCATGACCCGACCATGACCGATATGACAGTAGTCATACACGGTGACCCCACACACATAGATGCCAAGCTTGCCCGGCTGCAATGGTTCAAAGGGTACTTTGGTCCGCGTTAACGTGCTGTATATCTGCAACATAATGTCCCGTGTGTCTTTAGCAGAGGTAGTTAAATTCGACGCAGCACTTCACTGCATCGACCTGGAAAAAACGAGTATAACAAAATCAATCAGCGTTCAGGTAATGACCCAACTCGAGTTGCAGCCATGCGAATAATCCCCAACTGCGTGTCGCCCAGAATACTGCGCTCGCTAGTCAGCAGCAGATCGCCCTGTTGCCAGAGCACAGCCTCCCACTGCCCGGGAGGCTCTACCACATGATACTGAGCCACTGACCAGTCGATTGCACCATCAATGACCGGAAGGGTCCAGAGAAAGGCACGACTGCTGAAACGGCGCACCGTATAGCCCAGCAAAGCCAGCATACCTGTTTCTGCATCATAGTCTGCTGCGGTGATCAGCCCATGGACAGGATAGCGGCCCTGACTGACCAGTTCCTGATCAGGACTGTCGGGATCCAGAATATAGTGGCGGGTATGTGTATCTGCCCAGTTTTTGGTGAAAACCCAGATCTTGCCATCCACGACAGCCGCGGCTTCGCAGTCATTATCATGATTATGCCGACTGACAATACGCTCAGCATCGGCAAACCGGAAGTTGACTCGCTTTGCCGGTACATTGGCGCCATCCGGCGCGCCATCAATATCCTGCCAGCGAACACTGTACAACTGCAACCAGTTGCGATTACCCCGATTATTGCCGCAATCAAGGATGTGGAGGTACTGCTCATCCTGCGCCAGCGCCTCCCAATCGACATTGGCGGCATCCAGCGGGCGAATCCGGCGATCAATCTCTCGCCCATCTTCCGATAAGCGATACAGCAACGGCAAGTTGCCGCTGTCATTGATGGTCCAGAGGCGATCATGGTGCCTGGCCAGACCGGAGGTTTCGATCACCACTTCGGGCAGCAGTGCAATTCGCTCCACCTCCAGAACACGCGACAGCGCATCCGCCTGAGCCGGAGGGATGATGGGATCACTGCCACAAGCACTGAGCAACAGCAACGATCCCAGCAACAAACCACGTTGGATCAAATCAGCTACCCGCCTGAATCTTCGCCCAGGAGTCGCGCAGTGTCACGGTACGGTTAAAGATCAGTTTATCTGCAACCGAATCCTTGTCGACGCTGAAATAGCCCGTACGCTCAAACTGGAAACGACTTTCAGGTGCTGCACCCTCTAGACCAGGTTCGGCTCGCGCATCACTCAAAACGACCAGAGAGTCGGGATTGATGAAGCTCTGGAAATCCTGCTCCTTATCACCGTCCGGATTAGCTTCTGTAAAGAGACGATCATAGAGTCGAACTTCACAGGCAACAGAGCGATCCGCATTGACCCAGTGAATAACGCCATTAGCCTTGTAACTTTCAGGATTAGCACCCTTGGTAGCAGGATCATAAGTGCATTTCAGCTCAATGATCTGCCCACTTGCATCCTTGATCACCTCTTCGCAGCGGATTACATAGCAGCCACGCAAACGCACAGCATCACCCGTGGCCAGACGCTTCCATTTACGAGGCGCGACTTCTTCAAAATCTTCCTGCTCGATCAGCAGATTGCGGCCGAAGGACACTTTGCGACTCCCCATGGACTCATCCTTGGGATGCGCTGGCAGATCAAACCACTCCTCCTCACCCTCGGGGAAGTTGGTGATCGTAACTTTCAGCGGACGCGTAACACACATCGCACGTGGCGCAGAAGCGTCCAGATCTTCACGAATGGCAGATTCCAGCATCGCCATATCCACGATACCGTTGGAGCGAGTCACCCCGATCATGTCGCAGAAATTACGGATCGAAGCCGGCGTATAACCACGACGACGCAGGCCAGAGATAGTCGGCATGCGAGGATCATCCCAGCCATGCACAAACCCCTCTTCCACCAGTGCTTTCAGTTTGCGCTTGCTGGTGACGGTGTAGTTGAGGTTGAGTCGTGCAAATTCATACTGCTTCGGTGCAGCAGGCACAGGCAGATTTTCGATCAGCCAGTCATACAGCGGACGATGATCTTCAAACTCCAGCGTGCAGATGGAATGAGTAACCCCTTCGATCGCATCAGACTGGCCATGCGCAAAGTCGTATGACGGATAGATGCACCACTTATCGCCAGACTGATGGTGGTGTGCATGACGGATACGATAGATCACCGGATCACGCATATTCATATTAGGTGAAGCCATATCGATTTTCGCACGCAGCGCAGCCATTCCTTCGGACAACTCGCCGTTTTTCATCTTTTCGAACAGCGCCAGATTCTCCTCGACACTGCGATCACGATACGGGCTGTTACGACCTGGCTCGGTCAGCGTGCCACGATACTCACGCATTTCGTGTGCACTGAGATCATCAACATAGGCCTTACCCTGACGGATCAGATGCAGTGCGTAATCATACAACTGGTCAAAATAGTTGGAGGTGTAGCAGATGTCGCCCGCCCACTCAAAGCCCAGCCAGCGTACGTCTTCGATAATCGAATCGATATATTCCTGACTCTCTTTTTCAGGATTGGTGTCGTCAAAACGCAGGTTGCATTGCCCATTGTATTTCTGCGCCGTACCGAAGTTCAGGCAGATAGATTTGGCATGACCAATATGCAGATAACCGTTTGGCTCCGGTGGGAAACGGGTAACGACCTTCCCGCCATTCACATTATCGCGGATATCCTGCTCAATGATCTGATGAATGAAATTTGTCGGTTTAACGCTTTCCGTTTTGGTCATAATGGCAACTTGTCGAAACTGAACAACATGGCACTCCCGACCGGGAACACCCCCTGAAAACTGATCGGCTATTATAAACTGACTTAACCTGACAAAGCACGGCTTCACATCGCTGCACTGCAGCGCAGTTTCTTTGAGAACCCTCAAAGCGGGTGCAGCGAGATTATACTTGAGTATAATATCCCCCTTAACAAAACTATCTAACAAAACTACCAGGAATGCCCCCAATGATCATTTTGCACACTAATTTCGGCGACATCACTCTTGAACTCAACCACGAGAAAGCCCCTGTTACTGCTGCAAATTTCGAGCAGTATGTCAAAGATGGCTTCTATGACGGCGTTATTTTTCACCGTGTGATTGATGGCTTCATGATTCAGGGTGGTGGTTTTGAACCTGGCATGGTTTCCAAGAAAACTCGTGACTCCATCGAGAACGAAGCAGACAACGGCCTTGCTAACAGCGCTGGCACCGTTGCCATGGCACGCACCATGGACCCACACTCTGCATCCGCACAGTTCTTCATCAACGTGTCTGATAATACATTCCTGAACCACACCGCCAAAACACCTGATGGCTGGGGCTACGCTGTCTTCGGCAAGGTCGTTGATGGCCAGGAAGTTATCAACAAAATCAAGAAAGTAAAAACAACTTCTCGTGCAGGCCATCAGGATGTACCTGCTGAAGATGTGATCATTGAGAGTGCTGAAGTCGTAGCAGATGCTGCCAGCGAATAAGATGCGTCAGCTGTTCATATCCGATCTGCACCTGCAGCCTGAGCGGCCCGATATCACTAAAGGGCTGCTCTGGTTTCTTGAGCACATTGCCCCCGGCAGTGATGAACTGTACCTGCTGGGTGATATTTTCGAATACTGGATAGGAGACGACGCGCCCCTGCCCGGCCTTGGACAGGTGTTCGCAGAGCTGAAGAAAGTAAGCGCCCGCGGTACGCGCCTCTATTTTCAGCACGGCAACCGTGACTTTCTGGTCGGTGAAGCGTTCGCAAAAGCGATAGGTGCCGAGCTGTTACCTGAGGAGTACCTCATTGAGGCAGCAGATGGCATCACCAGCCTGTTGATGCACGGCGACCAGCTCTGTACCGATGATGTCGAGTATCAGGCGTTTCGTAAGATGGTTCGCCATCCTACCTGGCAACAGTCGGTGTTGAGCAAAAGCATTGAGGAGCGCATCGCGATGGCGCAGCACCTGCGCAGCGAAAGCCAGATGCAGGGCAGCCAGAAATCCGATGAAATTATGGATGTGAATGCTGATGCCGTGATTGAAACCCTGCAGCTACATGATGTCGGGCGACTGATTCATGGCCACACCCACCGCCCGGCGATCCATCAACTGGATCAGGGCAAGGCACCAGCACAACGCATTGTGCTGGGTGACTGGGACAAACAGGGTTGGTATATCGAGATAACTACTGCCGGGCTTGAGCTGCACAGTTTTTCACTGGACGGCAAAGCCTACTGACCCCTTATAGACTGGCTCTTTACTGCTGAGAAGGCGGCCCGCTGTGAAAACGGAATTCACTGTCGGGCTTCTCTATCAATGAGTGCTCGACCTCCGCAAAAAGTGCAATACGATCATCTATCGACTCACCCGCATATTCCCGCGCCAGTGCCAGATAATCCTGATAGTGACGTGCTTCCGACTTAAGCAGCGAACGATAAAACTTTGCCAGCTCATCATCCAGATGCGGCGCCAGACAGGCAAAACGCTCGCAGGAGCGCGCCTCGATAAACGCACCAATGATCAACAGATCAGTCAACCGCCCAGGCTCTGAGGTTCTGACATGCTCACGCATACCTGAGGCATATCGTGCCGAACTGAGGAAAACATACTCAACACCACGCGCCTTCATCAGCTCCAGCACCTGCTCGAAATGGATCAACTCCTCTCTCGCCAGGCGTGACATCTTATTCAGCAGATCTGTCCGCTCAACATACCGGAACATCAGCGACATGGCCGTAGACGCTGCCTTCTTTTCGCAGTGAGCATGATCAATCAGCAAAATCGACTGATTCTCCTCCCTTAATGCCGCCTGCACCCAAGCCTCCGGGGTTCTGCACGGCAAAAAAGCATTAATCTCATCAAGCGGGGTCATGTTTTCTCCTGGCCAATCTAAAACGCGCGATCTATTGGGTATGTAATAGGGGGTACGAACTATCAGGCGCGCATTATAGGTGATCGCGGATGGCATCAAAAGCGTTCAGCCAGTAACAACATCCCGGTACTGCTGATAAAGCGCCTCATGCTCAGACACCTTATCTCGGGATGGACGCTTGCGCACTGAAGTGTATCCCTTCAACACTCCATCACGAATGTTCGGCATAACGGTCGCCTTAACCCAGTAGTACCGCCCATCCTTACGCAAATTCTTCAGATAACCCAGCCAGTTACGCCCCTGCAGCAAAGTTTGCCACATATCGGCAAACACCTCCTTCGGCATATCGGGATGGCGCAGAATCGCGTGGGTTGCCCCCATCAGCTCATCTCTGTCATAGCCAGACATCTCGACAAAAGTATGATTGGCATGCGTGATGATGCCATCCGGGTCAGTACGCGACACTATCAATCGCCCTTCTGGCCACGCCACCTCCTGATCCACCACCCACACCTCTCTGTGCGTGCCGTCAAAATGCTGCAGCCGGACCCACTTCCCCTCAAAGGCTTCAGTTTCCATCCTTTTCAACCCTGCAACTGACACAAAATATTCCTCACCCATCAATAATATGAAATCAGACAGGAGATCCATCACCTGTGATTCATGAAAGTGTTTAGTAATTGAATTAATTACGCTATTGCAGCAAAAACAGGGCGAAAAAGCATTGATACGCATCAATTTTCGATACTTTTCCTGCACATATCCTGCACTTAACCCCCTTCCTTGACCCAAAGTATAAGCCCAAGATTGTCGACAATACTTAACTTTTCAGGCCTCTTAAGCTAGAATTCACCCGCCAATCACCACTCGATACAAATTCCAGGCGTCGTCGGTGTCATAAAATCCGGCGCATGCTGTGACAACAGATGAGGGCTTTATTGTGCTTGAAGCATATCGCAAACATGTCGAAGAACGCGCCGCTGAAGGCGTACCTCCCAAGCCGCTGGACCCAGAGCAAACAGCAGCACTGATCGAACTCCTGCAGAACCCACCCGCAGGTGAAGAAGCCTTCTTGCTTGATCTGTTGACTGATCGCGTACCTGCCGGTGTTGACCAGGCTGCTTATGTTAAAGCAGGCTTCCTGGCTGCCGTCACCAAGGGCGAAGCCAGCTCACCCATGGTCAGCAAAACCAAAGCTGTTGAACTGCTCGGCACCATGCTCGGTGGATACAACATTCAGCCGCTGATTTCGTGCCTGGATAATGAAGAGCTGGCTCCGACTGCTGCCAAAGCGCTGTCCACTACTCTTCTGATGTTTGATGCCTTCCATGATGTGAAAGACAAAATGGATGCGGGCAACCCACATGCGAAACAGGTAGTCGAGTCCTGGGCTGCTGGTGAATGGTTCACCAACAAACCTGCCGTTGCTGAAAAAATCACCGTTACCGTATTCAAGGTTCCTGGCGAAACCAACACTGACGACCTGTCTCCTGCACCAGATGCCTGGTCGCGCCCTGATATCCCACTGCATGCCAATGCAATGCTGAAGATGGAACGTGAAGGTATCGAGCCGATCAACCCTGGCACGACTGGCCCACTGAAGCAGATCGAAGCTGTTAAAGCCAAAGGCTTCCCAGTTGCTTATGTTGGTGACGTTGTCGGTACCGGCTCATCACGCAAATCTGCTACCAACTCTGTGCTGTGGTTCTTCGGCGATGATATCCCGAACGTGCCTAATAAGCGCGCTGGCGGCTACTGCTTCGGCAGCAAGATCGCTCCTATTTTCTACAACACCATGGAAGATGCCGGCGCACTGCCAATCGAGATGGATGTGTCGAAAATGAATATGGGTGATGTCATTGATGTCTATCCCTATGAAGGTGTCGCGAAAAATCACGAAACCGGCGAAGAACTCTGCCGCTTCGAACTGAAAACTCAGGTTCTGCTGGATGAAGTACGCGCCGGTGGCCGTATCCCGTTGATCATCGGACGCGGCCTGACTGACAAGGCTCGTGCAGCACTGAAGCTTCCTGCTGCTGACCTGTTCCGCCTGCCAGAGCAGCCTGCCGATACCGGCAAAGGCTTCACCCTGGCGCAGAAAATGGTTGGTAAGGCATGTGGTCTGGAAGGTGTTCGTCCAGGCATGTACTGCGAACCCAAGATGACGACTGTCGGCTCTCAGGACACCACTGGCCCGATGACACGTGACGAGCTGAAAGACTTGGCATGCCTGGGCTTCTCTGCCGATCTGGTGATGCAGTCCTTCTGCCACACCGCAGCTTATCCAAAGCCGGTTGACGTCAGCACGCATCACACGTTGCCAGACTTCATCATGAACCGTGGCGGTGTCTCACTGCGCCCTGGTGATGGTGTAATCCACTCCTGGCTGAACCGCATGCTGCTGCCTGATACAGTCGGCACCGGTGGCGACTCCCACACCCGTTTCCCGCTGGGTATCTCTTTCCCTGCCGGTTCCGGTCTGGTCGCGTTCGCTGCAGCTACCGGCGTCATGCCACTGGATATGCCAGAATCTGTTCTGGTTCGTTTCAAGGGCAAACGCAACCCTGGCATCACCCTGCGTGATCTGGTTCATGCGATCCCCTACTATGCTATCCAGGAAGGCCACCTGACCGTTGCCAAATCCGGCAAGAAGAATATCTTCTCTGGTCGTATCCTTGAGATTGAAGGCCTGGATGACCTGACTGTCGAGCAGGCATTTGAACTGTCTGATGCCTCTGCAGAGCGCTCTGCAGCCGGCTGTACCATCACTCTGTCAGAAGATTCGGTCGCAGAATACCTGCGCTCCAACATCGTTATGCTGAAATGGATGCTGGCTGAAGGCTATGGCGATGTCCGCACCATTGAGCGTCGTATCAAGGGTATGGAAGAGTGGCTGGCCAACCCACAGCTGATGCGTGCCGATAAAGATGCCGAGTACACTACCGTCATCGAAATCGACATGTCAGAGATCAATGAGCCGATCCTGTGTGCGCCTAACGACCCTGACGATGCCCGCAAACTGTCTGATGTTGCCGGCGATACCATCGATGAAGTATTCATCGGTTCGTGCATGACCAACATCGGCCACTTCCGTGCTGCCGGCAAACTGCTGGAAGCCAGTGGCAAAACGATTCCGACTCGTATGTGGATCGCGCCACCTACCAAGATGGATGCCGCTCAGCTGACAGAAGAGGGTTACTACAGCATCTTCGGTCGCGCCGGTGCACGTCTTGAGATGCCGGGCTGTTCATTGTGCATGGGTAACCAGGCACGTGTTGCGGCGAAGTCTACGGTTGTATCCACCTCAACCCGTAACTTCCCTAACCGTCTGGGTGATGGTGCCAATGTCTACCTGGCCTCTGCCGAACTGGCTGCAGTCGCTGCACTGATGGGCAAGCTGCCGACGGTTACCGAGTATCTGGAGTATGCCAGCAAGATCGACAGCATGGCCGGTGAAGTCTATCGCTATCTGAACTTTGATCAGATGGATAGCTACATCAGCAAGGCTTCTTCGGTTATCCCGACAGCCGCTGTCTGAAACGTGCCGGTGTGATCTGACTGGATCACACGCTCCCTATAAACCCTGCACGGCAACGTGTGGGGTTTATCCGTTTAAAAGCGACCTGAATCGCCAGAATCGATAGCGAGCAGAAAATGAAAACCGTGATACCTGATACAACTCCCGACACCAGGAATGAAACCGCTCAGACCAAAAATGGCTTTCTGGTGCTGGTTTCTCGCCTTGTATTTGATGAAAAGCTGCCGGTACGTTTCATGTACAAAACTGTCCCGGAGCATCTTAACGATACAGGATGGCGGCTGTTTACCGGCTATGAGTCAGAAGAGTTTCTGGCAGATGAAGCACTGAACCTACTACCGGTTCCACTGGAAAAAATACAACAGCTTGACCCGTCTCTGACAGAACTTCTGCAGTATAATGCCGGCACCGTATGGGAGCGCACGCCTGACTCGCCACAATGGGAGCGCGTGTATGACTTCAAAATCCCTGTGCCGCAGAGCGATGTGACCATTACCAATGATGTCGATCAATTCGCCGATATCAAAAAGGGTGAATAATAGCCCCCTCTCACGACCTGCTTTAGGAGATCAATCATGCCATTAAGCGCCTACCTGCTTAACCTGCTTGGGGTTGCAATTGTCATTCTTGGCCTGAACCTCAAGAAAAAATGGCAGAAACTTGGAATCGCCTTGGCAATAGCTGGATTTCTGATCGGCACATCGCCGGTCTGGTATGTCATGATGAACCAGCCCAGCGATGAAGAGGTTATCGAGTACCTGCGCGAGCAGCATGAGCGTCAGTTGAAGATTGAACAGATGAGGCAGGATCGTGAGCTGGAGCAGCCTTCCGGTTACTGACGCACCTCAGGACTGAGCGGCTTTATCGAAAAACCGTCTTGTTTCGAAAATACTGGCAGAGAAGCGCTTCCCATTGCTGCTCAGGTGCCGCTTCAGGGCGAGATCAAACAAGACCGGGTTATGCCGCCTCAGCTCTGTCATGAAATCGACAGAGGACATCTCAAGCATACCCTCGCGCGCCAGTGATAAAGGCGAAGTCAGTGGCAGAATACCAGGTAGCGGGTAATCTGAACCAAACAGCAGGCGGGGATGCCATTCGTCCCGCTCAATCAATTCCCGCAACACCTCATCAGGGCGATTGCGTTGCGTGATGGCCGAGATGTCACCATACAACAGGTTGTCGTAATGTGTTTCGGCCATCATTCGCTTGAACAGCGAAAAGCTCGACACTCGCCGCCCCTCCGGCCCCTGGTCCAGATCGACATCTTCACCGGTGCTGGCACAGTGCGCCATCACCACTCGAACACCTCTATCCAGTGCACGCCTGAGCCTTAGCGGATTCCCCCAGACAGGTCGTCCGGCACCAACCACTGCACGCTCCTCACCAACATGGGTGATCAGCGGCATATCCAGCCTGACCAGAGCATCATAGAAAGCATCACACTGCGCTGAGTCAGGATCGATACCCATTGCTGGTGGCAACCACTTGACCGCTCTGGCTCCTTGCTGACTGGCCAGTTCAAGCGCCTCTATTGCATCTTCGCGATAAGGGTGTACCGAGCACACCCACTCAAACCAGTAAGGTGCTGCCAATGCGATTTTTCGCGCATAATCGTTGGGTACATAAAAAGGGGGCAGATCCGGGCGAGGCTCACCATTACTACTGTGCGTGCGATCAAACGCAAACAGCATCATCTTGAACCCCAGCGGCATACCGGATACAAGATTGTGAAGACGTGCAACATAGCTACGATCGACACTACCTTCTGCATCATGGACACACCCAGCGTTCAGATAAAAGAGCCGTTGTACGTACTGTATTGGGTGCAATGGACTGAGCATGCGATCAGACAACTCTATGCCGCTGTCTGAATCGCCCACACCCACCAGATGGGCATGACAATCCCAGACCAGTTCTGGGTCGAGACCTTCCCAACTACTATGCAGTAGTTCATGATTACGCAATGAGTCGGGCAGCGTTGTGATGCAAGGATTGAAAAGCCTGGGTTCACTGATGACAGGGCCTTTACAGCCGCTCAGAAACAATGCCCCGAGCCCTGCAGCGATAAAACGTCGACGTGAGTGTGAAACCAAAGCCCGCTCCGCCTTACTTGCGATTGCCGACTACGTCACCCACACTGGCAATGAAATAGACGGGATCGAATGAAGGTGGCAACCGGTCATTGATGATGAAGTACATATACACGGCGTGCAGCGCACCGAAACGATAGAACACACCACTGAGAAGACGTGAAATAAAAGCGGGGTGGTAGCGTCGTAGGCGCAGCTTGCTTTTAGCGGCGCCGAACAGATATCCATAAGTTGCACCGACAATCTGCTGATCGGCTCTCATCACCCCCTTCTCAACCTGTACCTTGGAAAACTTCACAGCATCACGAATCGAGTGGCCAATAGAGATTGCCAACAAGCGGCTTATTTTATCTGCAGCCTGTGGTTTATTGATCACTATCGTATATTTTTCAGCCAGTATCTCATGCGCCTTGGCAAGGTGAAGGGATATGTTGCCATTGATCGTTGGTCGATAGAACACATGCGGGCTGAGGTAGGTGAAAAGTCGACGGCGCGTGATCAGTTGCACAAATCGGTCTACCACATCCTTGAAGGAGAAAAAAGGCATCGTAGCCAGCGGCACTGTAATCAACATAGT
This sequence comes from Nitrincola salilacus, assembly GCF_046271865.1. NCBI lineage: Bacteria > Pseudomonadati > Pseudomonadota > Gammaproteobacteria > Oceanospirillales > Oceanospirillaceae > Nitrincola > Nitrincola salilacus. Next base: position 2,128,209 of record NZ_CP176580.1, on the reverse strand, counting down.
GACCAGCAGTGAGTATTTGAATGCCAGTTCTCGGCGGTTCAGTACCATCCCCTCAAACAGGGCATAGAGTATTGCCGACATGCCTATCATCACTAAAAAGGCTAGAACGAGGATATTCATGAAATATGAAAACAGAAAAAACCTGCCCTCTGAGCTACCCACCACTGCAGAAAGGAAGCGTTTGGTCTCACTCAGCCTGAAGCCGATCTCAGAAATCATGCGCGGGCATCCTTTTGTTACCTCTTGCAAGCTACTGACACTGAAGCTGGCTTGCTGGAGCAAAGTATAACAAAGTTGGGTAGGAATTCAGAAAGACCTGGAAACACAGGGAATGAAATGATCAGGCAGCCAGAATTCTGGCCTGTTCCTTTTGCAGCAGATTCAATAACTGCTCTGGACAGGTTTCAGTTCTGATCAGTTGAAACAGATCCTTTGCTTGAGGATAGTAACGGCTAAGCATCTGCACCCACTGCTTGAGCCGGCCATGTACATGACGAATCGACAGATCCTGAGTCACACGTGAGTGGAAGTCGCTCAACAAGGGTAACAGTTCTGCCCAGGTCTGTTCAGGCATGATCAGCGGCATATCCGCACGTATCTGCCTTGCCAGAAACGGATTCGCAACCAGCCCGCGACCGATCATAACATCCGAACATTGGCTGACTGCCTGGCAGCGACGATAATCGTCAGCAGTCCAGACTTCACCATTGGCGATAACGGTGATGCTGATCGCTTCACGGATACGTGCAATCCATTCCCAATGAGCAGGTGGACGGTAACCTTCGGTTTTGGTTCTGGCATGCACCGTCAGTGTGCCCGCACCGGCTGACTCTATGGCACAGGCATTCTCGATTGCCAGGGTCTTATCCAGATAGCCCAAACGCATCTTCGCGCTGACAGGCACATCAGCCGGAACCGCTCTGCGAACGGCTGACACGATCTGATGGATCACTTCAGGCTCATTCAACAGAATCGCTCCACCGCGGCTTTTATTCACCGTTTTGGCGGGGCAGCCAAAGTTCAGGTCGATCCCCGGCGCTCCCAGCTCCACAGCTCGTGCAGCATTCTCTGCCATCAGTCCCGCTTCGCTGCCCAGCAACTGCAGTAACACGGGTGTACCGGACAGGGTTTTTCCACCCTGCTGTAATTCAGGCACCAGACGGTGAAAAACCGAGGCTGGCAACAGCGAACCCGACACTCTGACAAACTCACTGACACAAACATCAATACCACCAATGCCTGTCAGCAGTTCGCGCAGGGTGAAATCCACCACGCCCTCCATCGGAGCAAGAAAGATCCTCATGACTGAGCAGATCCCTCGAACATCAAAGCGCCGCCAGCCCCAGCTGCAGATCTCGTTTGATATCTTCAACCGATTCCAGCCCGACTGACAGCCTGATCAGGTTGTCATGAATACCGGCACTGGCCCGCTCTTCTGGTGTCATACGACCATGCGTGGTCGTGCCAGGATGGGTGATAGTAGTTTTCACATCACCCAGATTGGCAGTAATGGATATCATCCGGGTGGAGTCAATGAAGCGCCAAGCGCCCTCTTTGCCACCTTTGACTTCAAAGGACAGGACGCCACCAAAACCTTTCTGCTGGCGACTGGCCAGCTCGTACTGAGGGTGTTCCGGCAAACCGGAGTAAAACACACGCTCAATACCCGGCTGCTCTTTCAACCAAAGTGCAACCTCAAATGCCTGCTCACTCTGCGCCTTGATTCGCAGCGACAGGGTTTCCAGCCCCTTCAGAAACACCCATGCATTGAAAGGACTCATGCAGGCACCACCGGTACGGATAAAGCCGAAGACAGCTTCCATCTCTTTCTCGCGTCCGACCAGCACCCCACCGACACAACGCCCCTGACCATCAAGGTACTTGGTAGCAGAGTGCATCACGATATCGGCGCCGAGATCGAGCGGGCGCTGCAGAATAGGTGTCAGGAAACAGTTATCGACCACCAGTAGCGCATCATTTGCATGAGCAAGATCAGCTAACGCTTTGATATCACTAAGTTCTGATAAAGGGTTAGATGGTGTTTCCAGAAACAGCATGCGTGTATTGGACTGAATTGCAGCCTGCCAGGCAGACACGTCCGTCGGATCAACAAAAGTACTGGTGATACCAGCACGGGTCAGATAGCGATCAAACAGCGATACTGTCGAGCCAAACACACTGCGTGAGCAAACGATATGATCGCCCTGCTGTAACAATGCCAGACCGATACTCATGATCGCGGCCATTCCCGAGGCCGTTGCAACCGCTCTTTCGCCCCCTTCCAACGCCGCTATACGTGACTCGAAAGCCTGTACAGTGGGGTTGGTGAAACGGGCATAGATATTACCGGGCTCATCACCGGCAAAACGCGCTGCGGCTTCACGCGCGCTGGAGAAAACAAAGCTCGACGTCGTGAAGATAGGGTCGCCATGTTCTCCCTCTGCCGTACGCTGCTGACCGGCCCGGACAGCGAGAGTTTCAAGGTCATAGCCCTGATCCTCAAACTGAATCCGCTCGGCACGTTCAAATCTGGACTGAGTCATATTGTCATTTCTCCTGCTTCAGTCAGCATCGATACAGGTATGAAGATCAGCCGAATCATCATTATCGGCATCAACATCATCACTTCGCGACTTGGCACCATCATTACGACGTGCTTCCAGACGGTCCAGATATGCCTTATCAACTGTACCGGTGACATAGGCGCCATCAAACACGCAGGTATCAAACTCTTTAATCGCCGGGTTAATCTCGGTAATGGAGGCCTTGAGATCATCCAGCTCCTGATACAGCATCCAATCGCAACCGATATATTCACCAACCTCATTGGCAGTGCGGCCGTGAGCGATCAACTCACCCGCTGTCGGCATATCGATACCATAGACATTGGGAAAGCGGACTTCCGGTGCGGCTGATGCGAAATACACTTTACGAGCACCCGCCTCACGAGCCATCTGCACGATCTGCTTGGATGTCGTGCCACGCACAATAGAGTCATCTACCAGCATCACGACCTTGTCCTTGAACTCGGCCCGGATAGGGTTGAGCTTCTGACGTACTGATTTCTTGCGTTGCGTCTGCCCCGGCATAATGAAAGTACGGCCGATATAGCGGTTCTTGATAAAGCCTTCGCGGAAAGTCACATCGAGACGCTTGGCCATTTCCAGCGCTGCGGTACGACTGGTATCCGGGATAGGGATCACGACATCGATATCATGCTGAGGGCGCTCCTTCAGCACTTTCTCAGCCAGTTTCACACCCATCAACATGCGAGAATGATGAACCGAGATCTTATCTATGATGGAATCAGGACGTGCCAGATAAACATACTCGAACAGACAAGGTGCCAGCTTGGTTACCTGCGCGCACTGGCGCTTGTGAAGCACACCTTCTGTATCGATGAAAACGGCTTCGCCTGGCAATACATCTGCTTCCAGCGTAAAACCGGAAGTATCCAGCGCCACACTTTCTGATGCCACCATATACTCGACTCTACCGCCCACTTCACGCTTGCCATAAACCAGAGGACGAATGCCATGCGGGTCACGGAAGGCCAGAATGCCATAGCCGGTAATCATCGCCACAACCGCATAGCCACCCTGACAACGTGCATGCACCTGCTCCACCGCCTGGAAAATATCCTCAGCTGTCGGCTGCAGCTTACCCAGACGCTGCAACTCGTGTGCAAAGACGTTCAGCAACACTTCCGAATCGGATGTGGTATTGATATGGCGCAGGTCTGCCCTGAATATATCATCCGCCAGTTGCTCTGCATTGGTCAGGTTACCATTGTGAGCCAGCGCTATCCCGTAGGGAGAGTTGACGTAAAAAGGCTGAGCTTCGGCAGAACTGGAACTACCAGCCGTTGGGTAACGTACATGCCCGATACCCATGTTGCCTTCCATACGCTTCATATGACGGGTTCTGAAGACCTCATTGACCAGCCCATTGTCCTTCCGCATGAAAAAGCGATCACCGTCGCAGGTCACCATGCCAGCCGCATCCTGCCCCCTGTGCTGCAGAACAGTCAATGCATCATAAATGGTCTGATTTACAAAGCTAGTGGCAACTATGCCGACAATACCGCACATCTAATCAACCCCTAAGGAGATAGTTAATCTAAAAAACAGTGTCACACTCAGCTTCCGATGTTCCAGAGCATATGCCCCAGGTCCTGCGCCATATCCCTCGACCAGGTTTCCAACACCAGAAAATGCGGAATCAACTGGGATTCACGCCACCATTGGTCCTGCACTGCGGGCGTCATACCCAGCAGTACCAGCAGTATAACAACGACAAGCCCGCCACGCAGTGCCCCGAAGCCAATACCCAGAACACGATCCGTGGCGGACAGGCCCGTTACATTAATCAGCGCCCCGATCATCAGACCTATAAGATGGCCGACAATCAGGGTAGCTATAAACAGAATCAGAAATGCGATCAACAGATGCACAGATGGCGGAGTATCGACGTACTGCGCCACCACGGTCGACAAGGGCACCGAGAAGATGCGCCCGACAATAAAAGCCGCGACCCAAGTACACAGCGATATCGCTTCCCGTGCAAAACCTCGCCTCAGACTCAACAACGACGATATGCCGATGATGGCAAGAATACTCCAATCAACCCAGTTCATATTCTTTAAAGCCCTGTCACCATCTGATTATTCGGCTTGGTTTTCTTCAGCATCAGTATCATTGCGTGGTAAAACGCACGATGATACCGTCCAGGCCATATTCCTGCTTCAACTGCGCCTGCAGCGCTTCGAGTCTGGAGCGCTGCATATCAGGCCCGACATAAACCCGAACAAGGTCCGTACCCTGGCGGATATAGACCTTATAACCCGCTTCAATCAGCTTGTTTCTGAGCCCGCGAGCATTCTCCTCCTGCTTGAAGCTTGCCAACTGCAGCGTCCAGGCAGCAGGCACCTGATCGGCATCCAGTACCGGTGTATCCTCTACAGGGTTCAATGTCGGTGCTAACTGCTCAAGTGGCTCAGCTATTTCGACAGCCGGTGCGGGCACAATAACCGCTTCTGCCGGTGGTGCTGGCGTAACACTTTCAATTATTATCGGGTTGACCGGTTCAATCTGAACCAGCTCCGGCATCACAGGTGCTGGTGGTATAACTGGCTCCAACTGACGCTCCTGATAGCCCGCTCCATCAAACACCAATGGAAAAAAGACCAGTGCAATGATCAGCACTGCCACAGCACCAGCCAGACGTCGTTTAAGATTAACCGTCATACGTTCAACTCGTCCATTTCAGCGTTTTGAGTGCATCGGCTACGGTAAAGAAAGACCCGGCGATAACCACTCGATCCCCCTTCTGCACCCTTTCCAGCACTTTCTGGACAGCCGATTCAACACTGCCATGTTCATGTATACTCGCGGCATTCACTTGCAAGCGGGACAGACGCTTCGCCAGATCCTCAGACCGGGCGCCTCTGCCAACATCAAGTGTGATCGGGTACCATTCACAGACTGCTGATTGTAACAGGGCCAGCACCTGATCAATATCCTTATCAGCCAGCATGCCTATAATCAGATGTGTTCTGGTGGCATCTTCTGATCCCAGACGCTCAGCCAGATAGGCTGCTGCCTCAGGGTTATGCGCCACATCCAGAATGAAAGGTATGCCCTGTACATCAAGGCGCTGCATGCGACCTGTCATCTGAGCCGATTCAAGACCTTTGCGGATCGCCGCTTCAGAGATGGTGAAGGGTAAAAACTGAATAGCCTGCAGCACGCTGGCTGCATTTTCGATGGGCAAAGCGGGTTTTGGCAGATCACACAGTGTCAGCGGTTCACCTGAGGAGCTGACACCTTGCCAATCCCAGTTCTGAGCACTCTTTGCATGATCACTCCTTGCAAGATCACTATCGGCCTGGGCATTATTGCTGCAAACAGAGTTGCTGCAAGCAGAGTAATCCTTCTGCCGCACCAGCAGACGGGCACCCAGATCACGTGCCACTTGCAGCAGACTCTCCGGCGGATCAATATCACCACACAGCGCGGGTTTGCCTGCTCGGAAAATACCTGCTTTTTCACGCCCGATGGATTCGCGATCCGGCCCCAACCAGTCAGTATGATCCAGGGCAATGGTGGTGACTATCGAGATATCGGCATCAACCAGATTTACCGCATCCAGGCGCCCACCAAGTCCCACTTCAAGAATCACGACATCTGGTTTGGCTGCGGTAAAAAGCACCAATGCCGCCAGCGCACCATATTCGAAATAGGTCAGTGAGATGTCGCCTCTGGCCTGCTCTATCGCAGCAAAGGCATCACACAGCGCCTGATCACTGACCTCCTCACCATCGATACAGATGCGTTCGTTATAACGCAAGAAATGGGGTGAGGTGAATGTGGCGCAACTCAGACCTGCCTGGCGCAGAATCTGATCAAGCATGGTCGTGGTGGAACCCTTGCCATTGGTACCACCGACAACAATTTTGATACTTCCACTCAGATCGGCGGGCAGACGAGCCGCCACCCTTCCGATACGCTCAAGCCCAAGATCAATCTCATTGGGATGACAAGCCTCAATCCTGGCAAGCCAGTCGGCCAGTGTGGCTGGATATGTAGTCGACATTAAAGTTCTACCGGATCAGGTGGTTTCTGTCTCGTCGACAACGATCTCTTCTTCCGCAGTTTCCACTTCGCCGACAAGCGTCTTCTGACCGCTCAGTTTGCTCAGGATCGATGCCAGACGGGTGCGCATCTCTTTGCGCTCAATGATCATATCGATCTGACCATGCTGAAGCAGAAACTCACTGCGCTGAAAACCTTCCGGCAGCTTCTCACGAACGGTCTGTTCAATAACACGTGGACCGGCGAAACCGATAAGTGCGTTCGGCTCAGCCACATTCAGATCGCCCAGCATGGCCAGACTGGCAGAAACGCCACCATAAACAGGATCTGTCAGAACAGAGATATAAGGCACACCGGCACGCTTCATCTTTTCAAGCGCTGCACTGGTTTTAGCCATTTGCATCAGTGAAAAAAGCGCTTCCTGCATACGCGCGCCGCCAGAAGCCGAGAAACAGATCAGCGGGATGCGCTCCTCCAGAGCGATTTTGGCAGCCCGAACAAAACGTTCACCGACAACCGCCCCCATCGAGCCCCCCATGAAACGGAACTCGAACGCTACCGCTACAACAGGCTTACCTTCAAGATTACCGCGCATGGCAATCAGCGCATCTTCCTCGCCAGTCTCTTTCTGCGCAGCACTCAGGCGATCCTTGTACTTCTTGGAATCACGAAACTTAAGACGATCAACCGGCACCACATCGGCACCTATTTCAGAGCGCCCTTCACGATCCAGAAACAGATCCAGGCGTTGGCGTGCACCAATGCGCATATGGTGATCGCATTTGATACAGACATTCAGGTTCTTTTCCAGCTCAGGCCGATAGAGAACCGAGTCACACTTCGGACATTTCTCCCAAAGACCTTCAGGTACATTGGTGCGTTTCTTTTCACTTCGAACCAGTGAAGGAACTATTTTATCCAGCCAGCTACTCATGTTTTATAAATCCTGCCAGTGAAAAGGTTAACTATCAGGCGTCCATCGCCTTGCGCATATCTGCAATCAGGGACGAAACGCTGGATGCGATGGCATCAGGCTGTGTCACCAGCTCAGCAATTTTGCTGACCAGCACACTGCCGACTATCACGCCATCTGCAATCTGGCCGATAGCGCGGGCAGATTCAGGATCACGAATACCAAAGCCTACCGCCAGCGGAAGATCGGTCATCTGTGCAACCTGTGACAGCTTGGCTGCCACTTCATCCACATTCAGTGCTGCAGAGCCCGTAACGCCCTTCAGTGATACATAGTAAAGATATCCGGTGCCCAGATCGCAGATATGACGCAATCTGGCTTCGGAGGTAGTCGGTGAAATCAGATAGATGGTATCAAGTTCATGAGAGGTCAGAATGGCAACGATCTCTTCGGACTCTTCCGGCGGCAGATCGACTGTCAGAACACCATCTACACCGGCATCCTTTGCGCGCTTGGCAAAGTTCTCATACCCGATCGCTTCCACCGGATTCAGATAACCCATCAGTACGACAGGTGTTGTCTGATCCTTCTGACGAAACTCCGCCACCATATCCAGAACATCCAGCAGACGGGTACCGTGGTGCAGTGAACGCTCGCATGCAAGCTGAATCACTGGGCCATCAGCCATGGGATCAGAGAAAGGTATCCCCAGCTCAATGATATCGGCACCGGCCTCAACCATGGCATGCATCAGACCAACAGTGATACCCGGAGCCGGATCACCCGCTGTCACAAAGGGGATCAACGCGGCACGGCCCGACGCTTTAAGGTTGCTGAAACTGCTTTTAATTCGACTCATATCTGTACATCTACCCTTCAGATCTCAATGCCGTCAAGTGCTGCAACGGTGTGTATATCCTTGTCACCACGACCGGACAGGTTCACGATAATGCTCTGATCCGGACGCATCTGTGGGGCCAGCTTGATCGCCTGAGCTATCGCATGACTGCTTTCAAGAGCGGGCATGATGCCTTCAACCTGAGTCAGAGTACGGAACGCCGCCAGGGCTTCGTGATCGGTGATTGCGACATATTCTGCGCGTCCTGAATCTTTGAGCCACGCATGTTCTGGTCCGACTCCCGGGTAATCAAGACCCGCCGAGACAGAGTGTGTATCCAGAATCTGACCGGCATCATCCTCCATCAGGTAAGTGCGCATCCCATGCAGTACACCCGGGCGACCATCAGACAGAGGCGCAGCATGCTGGCCAGTTTCCAGACCATAACCACCCGCTTCAACACCGATCATTCTGACCGACTCATCCTCGATAAAGGGATGGAACAAGCCGATAGCATTGGAACCGCCACCAACACACGCAATAAGTACATCCGGCAAGCGACCTGTCTGCTCCAGACACTGGGTTTTGGCTTCACGGCCGATCACGCACTGGAAGTCACGCACCAGTTTGGGATAAGGGTGTGGACCTGCCGCCGTACCGATGATGTAGTAGGTATTATCGACGTTTGTCACCCAGTCACGCATCGCTTCGTTCATCGCATCCTTGAGCGTACGCGTGCCGGAGGTGACCGGAATCACCTCAGCACCGAGCAGGCGCATGCGATAGACGTTCAGAGACTGGCGACGTACATCTTCAGCCCCCATGTAAACTTTACATTCAAGACCCAGACGCGCAGCAACCGTTGCTGATGCAACACCATGCTGACCGGCACCTGTTTCGGCGATCACACGCGGCTTGCCCATGAATTTTGCCAGCAGCGCCTGACCAATGGTGTTGTTCACCTTGTGGGCACCGGTATGGTTGAGATCTTCGCGCTTGAGATAGATCTTTGCACCACCCAGCTCACGTGTCAGGCGCTCTGCCAGATAGAGAGGCGACGGACGCCCGACATAATGTGCCAGGTCACGATCAAACTCTTCCTGAAAAGCGGGGTCTTTGGAGAGTTTGTCATACACTGCTTCGAGCTCTTCGAGTGCTGCAATGAGGGTCTCAGAAACGAAACGGCCGCCATAGGGGCCGAAATGTCCTCTGGAATCGGGTAAAGACTGCTTCGCAGTCTGTTCAGTCGTTGACACTTTTCACCTCATTTACAAAGCGCTTGATTTCATGAATATCCTTGATGCCCTTACTGGCTTCCACTCCGCCACTGACATCAACGGCCCAGGGTCTGATCTGCCGTATCGCTGCAGCGACATTATCAGCATCCAACCCTCCGGCCAGTATGATTCCGGGCCTCAAGGCCTCAGGAATTACTGACCAGTCAAAAACTGATCCGGTGCCACCGGGCACTCCGGAAACATAGGTATCCAGCAGTACAGCGCGAGCTGCAGAGTATTGATTCACCATAGCGGTCAAATCCATACCCGGTGCCACGCGCAACGCCTTTATCCAGGCTCGTGCAAAACTGTCACAGAACTCCGGTGTTTCATTACCATGAAACTGCAACAGGTCAATCCGCGTTAAATCGATTGTACGTTGCACCTCTTCAGCCGAAGCGTCCACAAAAAGACCTGTCATGGTCACAAACGGCGGCAAGGCAGCAATAATTTCGGCTGCTTGCTCAGGCGCGATATAACGAGGACTCGGCGGGTAAAAAACAAAACCCAGTGCATCTGCCCCTGCATCCATCGCAGCCCTGGCATCTTCCAGACGCGTAATGCCGCAGATCTTAATCCGTGTTCTCATCTTTGCCTCTGGAAATTCAACTGCAGGGCGAATAATAGCAAAGCCAGCGTCTGCCGTCAGTCTGCACCTGACAGAAAATAGGGCCCAAGTGGCGATAGCGGCAACTCAAACTGCTCCGGATAGTCTACATCGACGAAATATAGACCAAACGGCGGCGCTGTCACGCCGCCCATGCGACGATCACGCGCCTCAAGCACCTCACGTGACCACTCCACCGGAGCCTCACCGCATCCGATTTTCATCAGTACGCCCGCAATATTTCTGACCATATGGTGCAAAAAGGCATTTGCCCTCACATCGATCATGATCAGCCGACCTCGTTGAGTCACTTCCAACGACTGTATTGTCCGCACCGGACTTTTGGCCTGACATCCGACTGCACGATAAGAGGTAAAATCATGCTCACCCACAAGACTTTCCGCTGCACGCTGCATTAACTCAAGATCAAACGTTTTGTGTGTCCAGGTGACGCCTCGGCTCAACAATGCCGGCTTCACGGGTGAGCTGTAGATCAAATACCGGTAACGCCGGGCACGAGCCGAAAACCGCGCATGGAAATCATGCGTGACAGGTTTTGCCCACTGAATGGAGATGTCATTCGGGAGATAAGTATTAGTGCCCAGCACCCAGGCACGCAGATCACGCTCGACACTGGAATCAAAATGGATGATCTGCCAGGTGGCATGCACACCAGCATCCGTTCGACCGGCACAGACAACCTGAACCGGATGATTGGCCACGCGAGACAATGCACGTTCAACTTCTGATTGCAGGCTGGGTACATCGTCTTCACTCTGTTTCTGCCATCCACGATAAGCAGTACCCTTGTATTCCACAGCCAGCGCATAACGATAAGGGGCGATCGAAATCGCCCCTTGATTTTCAGTTTCACTCATAGTTTTTTCAGGACAGTGATTTTAACAACTCTTCGGCTTCTTCACGCTGTTGATCACTTCCCTCACGCAGGATCTCACCCAGAATATCTCGTGCACCCTCAACATCATCCATTTCGATATAGGCACGAGCAAGATCCAGCTTCGTTTCATTTTCATCAGCACCATCAAGCAATCCAAGACCTTCCAGAATATCCTCTGAATCGGACGCATCGGTTTCTTCAATTGCAATATCATCATCTGTACTGTTCAGCAGGTCATCCAACTCGCTATCCAGCTCCAGTTCGAGATCATGAGCGATATTCGCTGTCAGCTCCTCCTCAACCACCTCTCCAGGCCTTGGCTTGCGCTGAACAGGTTCATCGCCATCTTCAAGATCCAGCGAGCTGAGCAGAGAGTCAATATCATCCGCATCAGGCACTTCCGCTTCTTTCGAGAGCGCATCATTGACGGCAATTGTCGCCTCGTCATGATCTTCGATGTCATCAAACTCAAATGCGGTCAGGAAGTCATCTTCAGCATCATCCTCATCGGCACCTTCAGAATCACTCAGATCTGAGCCCACATCATCCAGCTGCATGCCTTCAGAACCCAGTAGATCTTCATCATCATCTTCGACCGTCTCAACGTCGGCATCCAGTTCCTGATCCAGCTCGTTCTCAAGATCACCCTCAAGATCATCCAGATCATCCAGATCAAATTCATCATCATCCAGAGATAGAGCTTCCGACTCTGACTCATCAGCAGATTCAAGGTCGCTCTCAGCCAGCTCTTCCTGGAGCAGCTCGGCATCTTCGTCATCCATGCCGGCCAGCAGACCTTCCAGATCAGAATCCAACTCTTCATCTTCATCAGCGACAGCAAGAGTGCTTGCTGCAACTGCAGCAGGTGGAGCAAGATCAGTCAGACCGTCATCTTCAGAAAGCTCATCTTCATCGGAAAGCTCAATCGCCTCAAACTCATCCTCTACTTCAGAAGCACCTTCATCTTCAGAAGCACCATCATCTGCATCATCAAAATCCAGATCGAAGAGTGAATCGACATCATCAGTCAGCGACTTGTCTTCATCGTCACCCTCAAGGTCTGAATCTGCGGATGTGCTGGTGAAATCCAGCTCATCAAGATCATCGTCTTTATCTTCGAGGCCAAGACCAGAAATCAGATCTTCCTCATCACTCTCTGCGGAATCAGACTCGGCAGCAGTCACTTCTGGTTCAACACTTTCAGGACTGGATAGATCAATATCATCCAGATCATCGAAATCATCAGCCGACAGATCGAACTCCTCATCCAGAACTCTGACATCTTCCTCTGCCGTTTCGGTCATCTCAGAGGCTTCTGGAATATCCAGATCCATATCCAGATCCAGATCTGAAAGATCATCTGAACTATCTACCGCTCCAGACAGCGGCTGGTGCACGACACGCTCTTCTTCCTGAGGCACGACTTCTTCAGGCTCACTTGCAGCCACCGCCGCTGCAGCAGCAACTGCCGCAACAGGTGCCGCCTTGGAGACAGCCCCGGAGTCAGTTGCACCAGAATCAAGATCCTTGGGAGCACGAATCAAGCCTGGGTCGTCCTCTTTGGTTGAGGCTTTACGTTTTCTGATGAACAACAGCGCCAGCAGCAGTGCCAGAATACCGCCCAGGATAGGTCCTATATAGGGTATGGAGGAGACTGTATTGATAAAGCGCTCTACGCTTTCCATGAAGCCGCCACCCGTAGCGGCCGGAGGTGGTGATGCTTCAAATTGTGCGATTTTAGCTTGAAGATCAGCAATCTCTTTACTTTGAAGCTCAAAAAGCCGACTTTCTAGTTGACGCTGCCCAAGCAGTGCATCAATTTTCTCATGCAGATCCTGATTTTCACGACGCAGCATATCGATCGACTCTTCAGTCATCATCAATCGAGTATCTATCTGCTCTATTCGTTGCTCCTGAACCTCAGTTTGCTCTGCAGGCTCTACCGCCGCATCGGCATCAAGAGCCGACTGCTCACCAGGGTCGGTTACATCTGGCGCAGACTGCTCAGTACTGACTGCACGTTCCTCAGCGGCCGTTTCCTCCTGCGTGGGCGGAGTCACTATCTTAAGCTCACTGGGAACCTCTTCAGTCACAGCTTCAGGCTGCGCTTCAGGCTTTCCCTCTTCACGACTCCCATCAACGGCTGGTGTCGCGGCGACCGCTTGCCGGGGAGCTGCGCGCCCCTGTCGCCAGAGTTCTGTCTGGCGGGCAAACTCTGCATTAGCCTGCTGTGCACTCAGCGATCGGATCTCACTGCTACTGGGAATATCCATGACCGTACCGGCCTTGAGCATATTCACATTGCCGGTAGGAAAGGAGCCCGGATTCTTGCGCTGCAGAGCCAGCATCATCTGTTGCGGGGTGATACTTGAGTCTGGCCGATGCCTGAGAGCAAGCTCCCACATGGTATCGCGCACATCAACATAGATCTGGGTCTGCGCATCCGCACGTGACTGCAGATTGCTCGGAGGAGCGACTGCAGGCGAAGACACTACAGGTGCTGGCGCGGGAGCCGGCGCTGGTGACTGCACAGGAGAAGGCACTACGACAGCTGGCATGGGCGCGCTGGATACCGCTGGCTGAACCGGACGAGAGACGGGTGCCGGATCGAAGACCGGGGGATCAAGTAACAACGTATACTCTCTGACGAGTCGACCACTCGGCCAGTTCACCTCAACCAGAAAATTAAGGAAAGGCTCCCGGATAGGCTCGTTCGAGGTCATTCTGATAACCCCGGTGCCGTCAGGGAATACATTCACCTGGAAGCGCACATCGCTGATGAAGCGCGAGCGTGTCACGCCAGCCAGAGAAAAATCATCAACATCCGCCATTCTGGGCTGAATCTGCATGGGCGACAGATCACGCACCTGCAGGAGCCTGATCTCAGCCTCAAGCGGCTCATTCAGCGCAGATCTGATGTTAATCTCACCAAGCCCCAATGCATTTGCATTCGGTATACCCAGCACCCCGGCGATCGCAAGGCTTAAGGCAAGTTTTCTCAGCATCAGTTGTTCCCTCTTGAGGAGCAGCTCTCGTTACAATAATCTGGATAAAACAGAGAGTTGCATATCCGAATTGTAACGCAAGTATTATTTATAAACTGCTGTTCGGTCAAGTCAGGCGTGAAGGATTACTGACTGGCGCCGGATCAGAGTATCACTTTCTATTATAAAGCAATTATCCGAGCCGCCCGATAAGACCTTCAGCTATCTGTACGGCGTTCAATGCACCACCCTTGCGCAGGTTGTCGGTCAGGGCACACAGAGAAAATCCATTGGCACTGTCGCGGTCAACTCGGAGTCGGCTGATAAATACCTCATCCTTTCCAGCGGCAGTTGATACAGGCGTCAGAGGCTCTTCGTCCGGTCTGGCCAGGTACACGCCAGCCACTTCACCCAATAACTCACGCATTTCATCCAGTGCCACTTTATGCTGTGTTTCTGCGTGAACAACCACTGCCTGACCATAAAAAAGTGGCACCTGCAGCTCACTGACGGCGATTTCAAGCTGATCATCCGCCAGCAACTCTCTGAGCTGGTCGGCCAGTTGCCATTCATTCAGAGTATAACCACTTTCCAGTATTTCGCCGGTCTGCGGCAACAGGTTGAATGCCACCTGACGCGAAAAATACTCAGGCTCAGCATCACGACCGTTCAGCAACCGAGCTGTTTCACCCGCAAGTGCCTTGATGCCGTCATGACCAACACTGGCCACAGAGCTGAGGCTGGTGACATTCAATCGCAGAATCTGATAGCGACGATGCAATGCCGCCAACGCCACGGAAGCAGCAACAACGGCAGCTCCCGGAGAGCAGATCACCGAACCGGATGCAACAGACTCGAGAACTTCGGGATTCACTTCAGGGACAGCACAGTGCGCCTGAGCGCTCTCTGATGAGGGCGTCAGATCAATAACAAATCCACCCTGCGCCGACATCTGCGCCTGCATATCTGCGCTCAGCCCACCCGACATGCAGTTAAACAGAATACCCACACCTGAAAGATCAAGCTTGCTCAAGGTCGTGATACGCACGGCATGGCCGGCGAACATCACACCACGCGCTTCTTTGTCATCACTGTCGGCAAGACGGACACTACTGACGGGAAACTTCCGATCGTCCAGTATTTCCAGCAGATTTTCGCCCAGAAGAGATGTGGCGCCCAGAACAGCAATTACAATCGACATGCTTTAAACCTTTGTAGGTAATATAAAAAAAGCCCGGACAAGGCCGGGCTGTATTCTAACACAATTGTGAGCGGGCTTGATCAGCCTTGCAACAAGATACGCAGCATCCTGCGCAACGGCTCAGCCGCACCCCAGAGCAACTGATCGCCAACGCTGAACGCGTTGAGATACTCAGGCCCCATTTTCATTTTACGCAGACGGCCAACTGGCACACTGAGCGTACCGGTCACCTTGGTGGGCGACAGTTCAGCCATGGTGATCTCACGCTCATTCGGAATCACTTTGACCCAGTCATTGGCACCGGCAATCAGCGCTTCGATCTCGCTCAACGGCAGATCGCGTTTGAGCTTGATAGTGAATGCCTGACTGTGGCAGCGCATCGCACCGATACGAACGCAAGTACCATCAATCGGTACAGGGTTTGAGGTGTGGCCGAGAATTTTGTTGGTTTCGACAAAACCCTTCCACTCCTCTTTACTCTGCCCATCCTCTACAGCCTTATCGATCCAGGGGATCAAGGAGCCTGCCAGAGGAACACCAAACTTATCAGCCGGGAAATCGCCACTGCGCATCGCTTCAGCCACTTTGCGATCGATATCCAGAATCGCAGAAGCCAGATTTTCAAGCTCGGGCTTCACAGCCTCATTGATCGCACCCATCTGGCTGATCAACTCACGCATATTCTGCGCACCGGCACCCGATGCAGCCTGGTAGGTCATGGAACTGACCCACTCAACCAGATCAGCCTTGAACAGACCACCCAGCGCCATCAACATCAGCGAAACGGTACAGTTGCCACCAACATAGGTTTTCACACCCTTGCTCAGGCCGTCACGAATGACATCAAGATTGACTGGATCCAGAATGATGATGCTGTCATCTGCCATGCGCAGAGAAGAGGCCGCATCAATCCAGTAGCCATTCCATCCGGATGCACGCAGCTTGTCATATACCTCGTTGGTGTAATCACCGCCCTGACAGGAGATGATCGCATCCATCTGTTTCAACTCATCAATATTGCGAGCATCTTTCAGCGGAGGGGTTTCCTTACCGATATCGGGGCCGGACGCACCCGCCTGCGAGGTCGTGAAGAAAATCGGTTCCGCAATATGCTCGAAATCGCCCTCTTCCAACATCCTCTGCATCAGTACTGAGCCGACCATACCACGCCAGCCTACAAACCCTACACGTCTCATTCGTGCCCCCATATCAATTAGATTGCAAAACTTCTGAGGCCTGCTCTGCTGCATGACGCTCTCAAACGCTCATGCAGCGATGCTCAGCCTCTCAGCGGTTACGCAGCGCGTCTATGACTGCGTCCCCCATGACAGAAGTACTGACCTGCTGCATCCCCTCAGACATGATATCTGCGGTACGCAACCCCTGATCCAGCACCTTACTGACAGCCAGCTCGATTCTGTCTGCCACTTCGCCATTATTCAAAGAGTAACGTAACATCATAGCGGCTGAGAGGATCGTTGCCAACGGGTTCGCGATACCCTTTCCTGCGATATCGGGCGCAGAACCATGACATGGCTCATACATTCCCTTGTTATTCACATCCAATGACGCCGAAGGCAGCATACCGATTGAACCGGTCAGCATCGCCGCTGCATCCGACAGAATGTCACCAAACATATTACCGGTCACAATGACATCAAACTGCTTGGGTGCACGCACCAGCTGCATCGCCGCATTATCAACGTACATATGGCTCAGCTCGACATCCGGATACTCGGCAGACAGCTCATTCATCACCTCACGCCAGAGCACCGTCACTTCCAGCACATTGGCCTTGTCTACGGAGCAGAGTCTGCCATTACGGGCACGAGCTGCTTCAAACGCGACCCGCCCGATGCGACGAATCTCGTTTTCATCATAAACGTAGGTGTTGTAGCCTTCGCGTATGCCACCCTCTTTAGTGCGATAGCCACGCGGCTGGCCAAAATAGATGCCACCGGTCAGCTCACGCACGATCAGGATATCCAGACCGGACACCACCTCGGGCTTGAGTGTTGAGGCATGCGCCAGCTGCGGATAGAGAATCGCCGGGCGCAGGTTGCCGAACAAGCCCAGTGCCGACCTGATACCAAGCAAACCTTTTTCAGGGCGAATCTGGAAATCGGGAATCGTATCCCATTTCGGACCACCTACCGCTCCCAGCAGAATAGCATCAGCATCTTTTGCCGCCTGCAGCGTCTCATCAGGCAGAGGCACACCAGTAGCATCGATGGCAGCACCACCCACTCGCGCTTCGCTGAGATTCAACTCCAGACCATGCTGTTCATTAACCAGTTCCAGCACACGGCGTGCTTCGTTGACTATCTCCGGGCCAATACCATCGCCGGGAAGGATCAGAATATTTTTTGACATCAGTTTCAGACCTTAAGATGTTATTTAACTGTTCTGTGCAAAAAGCCAGGGAGCTTCCTGCCTGCGACGCTGTTCATAGATGCTGATATCATCTGCAAACTGCAGTGTCAGGCCAATATCATCCAGACCATTCAACAGACAGTGCTTACGGAACTCATCCACCTCAAACGGCAAGCGCGTGCCATCAGCTTTTACAACCGCCTGACCGGGCAGGTCGATCGTCAGTTGATATCCCTCGTTTGCCTCCACTTCAGCAAACAACTGATCAACACTGGCTTCATCCAGCACAATCGGCAACAGACCATTCTTGAAGCAGTTGTTGTAAAAGATATCGGCAAAACTCGGTGCAATCACGGCCCGGATACCGAAATCTTCCAGCGCCCAGGGTGCATGCTCTCGACTGGAGCCGCAACCAAAATTACGACGCGCCAACAGAATGCTGCAGCCTTTATAACGCGATTTGTTAAGGACAAAGTCCGGATTCAGAGGACGTTTACTGCTGTCCTGATCAGGTTGACCCTCATCCAGATAGCGCAACTCGTCAAACAGGTTGGGGCCAAAGCCGGAACGCTTGATCGACTTCAAGAACTGCTTGGGGATGATCATATCGGTATCGACATTGGCACGATCAAGAGGAGCCACAATACCCTGATGCTCTGTAAATTTTCTCATCTGTTTCTCCTCCGCCTTACTGGGCTGCAAATTCACGCACATCAACAAAGTGGCCAGCAATCGCAGCCGCAGCCGCCATCGCGGGGCTCACCAGATGGGTACGCCCACCAAAGCCCTGTCGACCTTCAAAGTTGCGGTTGGATGTGGATGCGCAGTGTTCACCAGGTTCCAGCTTGTCCGGATTCATCGCCAGACACATGGAACAACCGGGCTCACGCCACTCCAACCCCGCTTCGATAAACACCTTATCCAGCCCTTCCGCTTCGGCCTGAGCCTTGACCAGACCAGAACCCGGCACCACCATCGCCTGTTTGACGCTGGATGCCACCTTGCGACCTTTTACCACCGCCGCTGCTTCGCGAAGATCTTCAATGCGCGAGTTGGTGCAGGAACCGATAAAGACACGATCCAGACTGATGCTCTGGATAGACTGATTAGGCTGCAGCCCCATATATTTAAGCGCACGCTCGATCCCTTCACGTTTGCCAGCATCATCTGCCTGCAGCGGGTCTGGCACCTGGCCACCGACACCCACCACCATTTCAGGTGAGGTACCCCAGGTCACCTGTGGATCGATATCTTCACCCCTGATCACAACCACCTGATCAAAATGGGCATCTTCATCCGATACCAGCGTCTGCCAGTTCGCAACCGCTTGCTCCCATTGCTCAGCTGTTGGCGAATAGGGGCGGCCCTTAACGTAATCAATAGTAATCTGATCAACCGCAACCAAACCCACACGTGCACCGGCTTCAATCGCCATATTACAGATGGTCATGCGACCTTCCATTGACAGGTTGCGGATCACTTCGCCACCAAACTCAATGGCACAACCCGTTCCACCCGCCGTCCCGATCACACCGATCACATGCAGCACAACATCCTTCGCCGTGACGCCGACACCGAGCTTGCCATCGACACGCACCAGCATGTTTTTCATTTTTTTCGTGATCAGGCACTGCGTGGCCAGCACATGTTCGACTTCCGAAGTACCGATACCGTGCGCCAGCGCACCGAAAGCACCATGCGTTGCCGTATGAGAATCACCGCACACGACTGTCATACCCGGAAGAGTCGCACCCTGCTCCGGGCCAACGACATGCACGATCCCCTGACGCAGATCGTTCATCTTGAACTCGACGATGCCAAAGGAGTCACAATTATCGTCCAGCGTCTTCACCTGGATCCGTGAGACAGGGTCGATGATGCCTTCCACTCCGGAAGAGCGGTCCGTAGTCGGCACGTTGTGGTCAGGTGTTGCCAGATTGGTATCCAGACGCCAGGGTTTACGACCCGCAAGACGCAGCCCTTCAAATGCCTGAGGTGATGTCACCTCATGCAAGAGGTGCCGATCAATGTAAATCAGCGCGCTGCCATCTTCATTGGCACGCACGAGATGGGACTCCCATAACTTGTCGTAAAGTGTCTTGCCGGCCATTGCTTCTCTCCCGGGAAACTATTTTTTTCATTAACAGGTGACTTATCCTAGTTCAGCCGCTACCAATACACAAATTCATAATTTTTATTATATTCATTCCAAATTGGAATTCGTGTACCCTACTGACTCAGATCCTATTTTCAGGAGCCTCCAAGCATGGATAGCGCCACGCTGACCGCATTTGTTTCTGTTGCCGACTGCCACTCCTTTTCGGAAGCAGCGAATCGACTTTTTCTGACTCAGTCAGCCATCAGCAAGCGAGTGGCCCAGCTCGAAAGTCAGCTCAGCTGCAGATTGTTTGACCGCATTGGGCGCCATGTGTCACTGACCGAAGCAGGCATACAGCTATTACCCAAGGCGCGTGAGATTCTGCAATCACTTGAAGATGCCCAGCGGCTGGTCAGCAACCTCTCCGGCAGAGTCAGTGGTAAACTATCCGTAGCCGCCAGCCACCATATCAGCCTGCACCGCCTGCCTCCGATACTGAAAGACTATATTCAGCGCTACCCGGAAGTTGAGCTTGATTTGAAGTTTGATGAGTCAGAGCTGGCCTACGAAAGCGTGCTGCGCGGTGATCTGGAGCTGGCACTGATCACCCTGTCCCCTCACCATGATGAGCGGATATGCGCCGAGGTAATCTGGAAGGACAGGCTGCAGTATGTAGTTTCATCACAACACCCTCTGGCCAATAGCGCAGCAATTTCACTGCAGCAACTCAATTGCCACCCTGCCATCCTGCCACGCAGCAGCACTTTTACCCATACGCTGGTGCGCCAACAACTGGCCGAACATGGCCTGGAGCCTCAGACAGGCATGAGCACCAATTATCTGGACACTCTTCGCATGATGGTGCGCATCGGTCTGGGCTGGAGCCTGCTGCCGGAAACCATGATAGACGAGGAACTAGTCTGCCTGGATGTGCAATCAGCTCCGGTCTACCGAGATCTCGGTTTTATTCATCACCGAGATCGTACGCTGTCTAATGCGGCCAGAGAGATGGTCAGCCTGCTGCAACAGCAACGCTGTTCCAATAACCAATAACCAATGACCGATAGTCAACCCGTTCGGGGTATATTAAGATCAACAGATCAGAATCTTTGGAGAGTATTGTGGACAATGACCTGCTTGAGCTGATGCGACGCTGGCTCAATCGTCCAGCCGATGTTGCAGCTGCAACTGATGACCCAGACCGGAAAGCCGATCCAGAAGGTGACGCAGACTGGCAAACCCTGCTGCAAAAACTGCAGTCACAGGGATGGAATCAGTTACCGCAGCAGCAGGCGGAGGTACTCTCATTACTGACTCGACAATCGAGTGAGTTCACACGTTTTGCAGAACAATTGCTGGCCAGTCTCAATGAAAAAAGTGCTGAATTCAGTCTGGCGCCTTTCTTCACACAGTTCCATGACCATATCAGACGCCTGACCAATGAGTGGCTGGTGCAACGCTGGCAGCTACCGGAACAGCTGGGCAGTCTGCTCAGAACTCACAGTTTTCAAGATGACCTGCTGTTTGATAACCCCTTTGTCAATGGTTTGAAAAGTCTGCTGGAAAACCCGGTCGTCGGTACTTCTCACCAACAACAAGCAGCAATGAAAAAGGGTGTTTCATTGTTGCTTGAGTATCAGCATGCGCTGTCTGATTACAGCCAGCATTACAGCCGCATCAATACCGAAGCACTCGAGCAGATGATGCATGAGGTTAACCAGAGCGAAAGCGATGTCAGTACTCTTCACGAGCTGCACCTTCTCTGGGTCAACTGTTATGAATCGGTGTATGCCAAGGCGATCGCTACGGATAAGTATCAGCGTGCTCACGGCCGCATCAGCAATGCCGTGATGCAACTGCGAAAATTCATGCAGGATCAACGTGATGTTCAGTTCGACGCTGTAGGCCTTGCAACGCGACAGGGATTGAATACGGCTCTGGAGCGTCAGCATCAGATGCGCAAGCAGATGAAGCAGGTCAGAAAAGAACTAATCGAACTGGCAGCTCTTCGCGATGAGGTTGTTCAACTCCGCCAAGAGGTACAAGAGCTGCGCAAGGTAAATACACGCCAACCGACCGAGCGGGGTAAAACCTCATGAGCGGACTCAAGCTTGATCCACTCAAGGTGGCAGATGAGCTGACGACGTTTAACCGCCGCCTGATCGACAGCTATATCACACTGAACAAGATTCATGAGATCGACACCGGCCAGACACCCTGCGTCGAGATCTACCGCGAAGACAAGATGAGGCTGAATTACTACGCCCCTATCGGCAAGCCAAGCTGCAAGACACCCCTGCTGATCTGCTATGCCCTGGTCAATCGCCCTTATATGATCGACCTGCAACCGGATCGCTCGCTGCTGCTGAGACTGCTTGAGCTGGGCATACCTGTCTATCTGATCGACTGGGGTTATCCAGACCCAGCGGACCGTTATCTGGATCTGGATGATTACATCAATGGCTATATGGATGCTTGTGTCGAGCAGGTTTGCCATCATGCAGGAAGTGAACAGGTCAACCTGCTCGGTATCTGTCAGGGCGGCACCTTCAGCCTGTGCTATAGCGCACTGCATCCTGAAAAGATTCGCAATCTGATCACGGTCGTAACACCTGTCGACTTTGGCACCGAAGACTTTACCCTGAGCAATCTGTCACGCCATGTTGATGCAGATCTGGCTGTCGATACCTATGGCAATATCCCCGGCGAACTATTGAACGACAGCTATAACTCGCTGATGCCGATGCGACTGAGTATGCAGAAAAATCTCGGCATGCCCCGCCAGTTGGAGAATCGTGAATCTGCGTTGAATTTTCTGCGCATGGAGAAGTGGATCTATGACAGCCCAGATCAGGCGGGTGAAGCGTTCAGGCAATTTATCAAGGATTTCTTTCAGCAGAACCTGCTGATCAAGGGTGAGGTGTGCATCGGAAGCCATCCAGTCAAGCTCCAGGCGATTACGCAGCCATTGCTGAATATCTATGGCTCTCAGGATCACCTTGTTCCCCCCTCGTCATCCAAGGCACTCAAGGGGCTGACACAAAGCGGGGATTATCAGGAACTGGAGGTCAAGGCCGGACATATCGGTCTGTTTGTCAGTGGGTCAGCACAGAAGATCGTGCCCGGCACAGTGGCACAGTGGTTGATAGAACGCGACAGCCCGAAACGCAAAAGAGCACCTCGCCGAAGCTGAATCGTCCGGCGGGATTCTCACGGGGCTTTTTTATAGCGCTTTCACGTAGCGCTTTCACGTAGCGCGACTGCCGCTTACATACCCTTACTTCTGTTTCGTAGCAGGCTCTGCATCGTCCTGCTTGTCGCGCCCTTGCGCCGTAGTACCCGAGGCAGTCTTATCTCCAGCACCATCTTTACCCATGGGTGCAAACATGTTCCACACGGCCAGGTTCTGATCCGCCAGACGATTCATCATCGTCAGTGGGTTCGTAGCGCCGATCATGTTCTGCATCTGATCACGAATTCGATCCTGATGCTCAAGGAAAGCAGCAATACTTTGCTCCAGATACTGACTCATCATCCCCTGCATGCTGTCGCCATAGAAGCGTATCAGCTGTTGCAGTACCTGATTAGTCAGGAGGGTGCCATGACCTTCGGCTTCCTGCTCGCTGATAATCTGCATCAGTATATTTCGGGTCAGATCATTTCCGGTCTTGGAATCCTGAACCTGAAAGGCTTCACCCTTCAACACCAGAACTTTCACATCCTCCAGAGTGACATAGCAGCTACGTGACGTATCATACAAACGGCGGTTGGTGTACTTACGAAGAATCCGCACATCAGACTCCTTAGGCTTTACACTCATCAGAAATTAATCCTTGCTGTCGGATGTGGAGCCTGAGCGACCATACTGGCTCAGCATACCCATCATCATCTTCTGAAAACCTTCCATTGAGCCCAGACCGGTCGCCATGAAAGGCTTGAATAATGTCAGAGGATCGTAGCCCTCTGCACCTGCCTGCATACGTTCACGAATCTGAGTGATCATCTCCTCATGCAGGCCCGTCACGTCCGGCAGCCCCAGACTCTCTCGCAGCTCATCCGGTGTCATCTCTATATCGATCTTGAACTTCATATCGGACCCGCCTGTTGGTTATCCTGCTTTTCTCAAGCATACCTTAAACCAGCTCTATTGTTCCAGTTGCTGCGCTTTTTCCAGATGTATGGGGAGTTATGACAACATGATAGCAACAGGCCCTGTTACGAATCATGGCGCGTCATGTTGCATCATGCCGAGAAAGATCCTCCAGTATCGGGCACTCCGGTTGATCATCACCATGACACCGGCTGATCATCCCTTCCAGCAGCTGTTTCATCATCTCCAGTTCCTGAATCTTATCCTGCAGCTCCTGGATATGATGCTGAGCCACCGCCCTGACATCTGCACTGGTGCGCTCAGGGTTCTGCCACAGTTGCACCAGACGCTCGATCTGAGGTACAGAAAAACCCAGCCGTCTTGCGCGGCGGATAAAGATCAGCGTTTGAACATTATCACCTGAATAGAGGCGATAGCCGTTATCACTTCGCCGCACCTGCTGCAGCAAACCGATGCTTTCATAATAGCGAACCATTTTGGCAGATACGCCGGAAGCGCTGGCCGCCTCTCCGATATTCATCATATTGATTACCTCACTTCTGCCAGGCGCTCTTCAGTCGATGAGCGCGAAATATCTGCAGACATCTGTGCACGAAAACGTCGTAAACGCAGGGCATTAGCCAGCACACAGACACTGGATGCGGCCATCGCCATCGCAGCAAATACCGGCGACAGCAACAGGCCAAAGGCAGGATAAAGCACCCCTGCCGCAACAGGAATCAGACTGGTGTTGTAGGCAAATGCCCAGAACAGATTCTGACGGATATTATTCAACGTTGCATGCGAAAGCCCAATGGCATTCGGAACATTGCGCAGATCGCCCGACATCAGAACCACCTCAGCCGACTCCATCGCAATATCAGTTCCGGTACCGATGGCGATACCGATATCTGCCTGTGCCAGTGCTGGAGCATCATTGATGCCGTCACCGACAAACGCCACGCGCTGCCCGCCCGACTGCAATTCTTTAATCGCGTCGACCTTGCCATCCGGCAACACTTCGGCCACCACATGAGTGATACCCAACGAATCGGCAATTGCCTTTGCAGTGCGTCGGTTATCACCCGTGATCATCACTACATCGAACCCCTGCGCCTGCAAGGCTCGGATAGCCTCCGGTGTACTTTCCTTGATGGGGTCCGCAACAGCCACGATGGCTGCAAGCTCTCCATCTACAGCAGCATACAAGGGGGTTTTCCCCTCACTCGCCAGACGCATAGCCACCTCTTCGAAGGGCTGCGTATCCAATCCCAACTTGTGCATCAGACGATCCGCCCCCACGGCTATACGCTGCCCTGACACATCTGCCAGCACACCAAACCCGGGCTGAGCATCAAAAGCCGACACATTCATCAGTTCCAGACCACGAGCGCGGGCTTCTTCCACAATGGCCTCAGCGATGGGATGTTCGGACGAGGACTCCACGCTGGCTACAGATGCCAGCACCTGCCGCTCATCAAAGCCCGGCAACACCACAAGATCAGTCAGCTCAGGATGTCCCTTGGTCAGGGTGCCGGTCTTATCCAGAGCGATCACTCTGGCATCACGTAAAGACTGCAACGCCTCGCCACGTCGGAACAGAATACCCAGCTCAGCTGCCTTGCCGGTACCCACCATGATGGATGTTGGCGTGGCCAACCCCATCGCACAGGGGCAGGCGATAATCAGAACAGCCACCGCATTGACCAGCGCCAGCGGCAGAGCAGGCTCAGGTCCGAAGATCAACCAGACCAGAAAAGTCACAAGTGCTGCCGCCATAACGGCAGGTACAAAATAAAGAGTCACCTTATCGACCAGCGCCTGAATCGGCAACTTGTCTGACTGCGCCTCCTCCACCATGCGTACGATCTGCGCCAGCAGCGTATCGCGACCTATGCGTGTCGCCTTGAAGGTGAAGCTGCCGGTCTTGTTGATGGTGCCACCGATCACCTCATCGCCCACCTGCTTGGCAACAGGCACCGGCTCACCGGAGATCATCGCTTCATCAACATAGGAGTGACCGTCTACCAGCTCACCATCAACGGCTATCTTTTCGCCCGGCCGGACTCTGATGATATCGCCCAATTGCAGTCGCTCAACCGGAAGTTCAAGCTCCTGATCCTGGCGCACCACTCGGGCCGTTCTGGCCTGCATGCTGAGTAGACGACTGATCGCCTGACTGGTCCTGCCGCGCGCCTTGGCTTCCAGAAAACGCCCCAGCAGGATCAGGGTGATAATAACCGCAGAGGCTTCAAAATAGACATGCACAGCACCCGCAGGCAGCAGCTCAGGGAGGAACGTCGCCACTACCGAATAGCCATAAGCAGCCGTGGTACCGAGCATCACCAGCGAGTTCATATCGGGGGCCGCACGCAGCAATGCGGGCCAGCCTTTGATATAAAACTGCAGCCCCGGACCAAACTGCACCAGACTGGCCAGCACGAATAACAGATAAAACAGATTCTGCTGCCCCATCATCCCATGCAACCAGTGATAGAAAGCCGGGATCAGATGCCCTCCCATGTCCAATATGAAGATCGGCAACGTAAGAGCAGCCGCCAGCAGTGTATTGCGATGCAGTCGCGACTGCTCCTGCTCCTGCCGCTCGGCCGTGTTGTCCTGCTCACGGCTCTCTTCAGTAATCAGGTGCGCTTCGTAACCCGCTTTTTGCACAGCATCCAGCACCGACTGAATATCCAGCTTTCTGTCAGAACTCTTGATATGAGCACGCGCCGTTGCCAGATTCACGTTCACCGCCTCAATTGACGGTACCTTAAGCAGGACCCTTTCAACCCGGCCGACGCAAGATGCACAGGTCATACCCTCTATCGCTATATCCAGATCAGCGCCCTTGTCTCCTGATGAATATTCGGTATTGATGTTCATGCTATATCCCTGAAATATTGACTCATCTGGATGTTATAAACCTTCCCATCATGTCAAGGTCAAGCAATTGGAGCCACTGATTTTTTCCTTGACCTTACCATCATAGGAAGCTTTAGCATGGTACAAGTTCAAATCTGACAGGAGAAACCATCATGCTGGAAGTCAATGTAAGTGGAATGAGTTGCGGGCACTGCGTCAAAGCAATCACTCAAGCCGTTCAGGAGTTGAGCAACGAAGCCGTGGTGGATATCGATCTGAGTAGTGGCAAAGTCAGCATAGCGGGCTTGAGTGATGCAGCCGCCATATCGCATGCGATCGAGGAAGCTGGTTTTGAGGTCACAGGTATCAGCAAGACTGAGCAATAGCTGCTCTAGTCAGAAAGATGCAAGCGCATCTTCCAGGTAGCGCGGTAGTGCAAAAGCACCCTGGTGTAACGCCGGGGTGTAGTAGCGTGTGCTGATATCACTTTGGCTGAATCGCTGCTGCAGCACAGGCAAGGGAAGTAGGCGTAATTCAGCATTATCACTCGCCCAGGCAAATGCCATCACACCACCGATATAGGTTGGTACGGCGGCGCAGTAGAAAGTCTGGTCAGCAAAGTAAGGGCTCAGGCGCCTGCGGGTGGTTTTCAATTCATCCAGCTGCATGAAAGGCACACCATTTTGTGCAACAAAAACACCTCCGGGATTGAGGCAGCGTTTGCAACCAGCATAAAACTCACTGCTGAACAGCACCTCACCCGGCCCGACTGGATCGGTACAGTCGGAGATGATGATATCGAAACGCTCGTTGCACCGAGCCACAAAATCGATACCGTCGGCGATCACAATGCGCGCGCGGAGATCATCAAAAACCCCTTGGGAATGCTCAGGCAGATGCAGACGACACAGATCAATCACCGCCTGATCTATCTCCACTTGCGTCACCTGCTCAACCGATTGATGCCGCAACACTTCACGCAGGATTCCGCCATCGCCACCACCGATGATCAACACACGCTTAGCATCGCCATGAGCGAGCATCGGCACATGCACCATCATTTCATGGTAAATAAACTCATCACGCTCGGTGGTTTGAATAATACCATCGAGCGCCATGACACGACCAAAATGACGATTGCGGAAAATCAGCAGTTGCTGATGTCCGGTATCCATCTCGAACAGCACCTCATCAACCGAGAACTGCTGAGCATAACCGGAATAGAGTTGTTCAACGTACTGAGTCATCACTCTCGACCGATACTGTTCCACGCAGGATCTCACTGACCAGAACCTCTGCCGGAGAGAAGGCCGCTTCCAGAACCGGTAGCGTATTGGCAGGCTCTGCGTCGCCGCACATGAATACATCGAATGCAGCGTAATTACGCTCTGGCCAGGTATGCACACTGATATGAGACTCAGCGAGAACAGCCACACCGGAGATACCACCATTAGGTGTAAAATGGTGCAGATGAATATGCAGCAGTGTCGCCTTGGCTGCCACTACAGCATCTCTGAGCGCATTTTCCATCACTTCCAGATTATCCAGATGCGAAGCACCCTTCAGATCAATAATCAGATGAGTGCCAGCATAACGCTGGCCGTCACGCTCGATGAAAAAATCCAGACGCTGCTCACCTTCATCCTTTTTATAAGCTGGCCAGCGGGCGACCGGGGTGGTCAGGGTTTCTTGAGCTTCGGACATTACGCCAATAGCTTCTTGCATGGTGACTGCTCCAGACAAGCGCGCTGTTGTGTGCGCATCCTAAAGAAAATTCCAACCTGTCAGTAACTGAGATTCGCAAAAAGCTGAATGTCTGCTGAATACTGACCAATTGGGTCGATACAAAATCAGTGACCTTTATACAGTCTTATGTAACAAATACAAGTTATATACTGGTATTCCCTCACAAAATGGCATAAAAAATCACTGATTCGTACTCTCCAAATCCCTTTGAATCAAAACATTACCTTAAAATCGGGAGATCCGATCTGACACCGGCATTCTGCCCTCTGTTTCTGAGCAGATGATCAAGCAACACAATCGCCATCATCGCTTCGGCGATTGGCGTGGCGCGTATGCCAACACAGGGATCGTGCCTGCCTTTGGTGATCAGATCCACAGCTTCACCCTTCGAGTTTATACTGCGACCGGGCAAGCGGATACTAGATGTTGGTTTAAGAGCGATATGCGCTACTATTTCCTGACCGGTTGAAATTCCACCCAGAATGCCTCCGGCATGGTTGGACAGAAAGCCGTCTGGTGTCATCTCATCACGATGTTCCGTCCCCTTCTGGCTAACAGCGGCAAAGCCATCACCTATCTCTACACCTTTGACCGCATTAATGCTCATCAGTGCATGCGCAAGGTCTGCATCCAGGCGATCAAAGACCGGCTCACCGAGTCCGACCGGCACACCAGAGGCCACCACCGAGATACGCGCCCCGACAGAGTTGCCCTCTTTACGCAGCTGATCCATATATTCAGCCATCGCCTCTGCGGCCTGAGCATCCGGTGAGAAGAAAGGGTTGCTGCCCACTTCATCCCAGTTGAAACGGTCCTGATCTATGACAATAGGGCCCAATTGTGACAAAAAGCCGCGTATCTCAACACCCTGAGCAGCCAGCACCTTCTTTGCCAGTGCCCCTGCAGCCACTCGCATGGCAGTTTCACGGGCAGATGAACGTCCACCACCGCGATAATCACGAAAACCATATTTATGGTTGTAGACATAATCCGCATGAGCAGGTCTGAAGCTATCCTGGATATCGGAATAGTCTTTCGAGCGTTGATCCGTATTTTCGATGATCATGCCGATCGGTGTTCCGGTGGTACGGCCCTCGAACACCCCCGACAGTATTTTCACCTCATCCGCTTCACGTCGTTGCGTGGTGTGGCGCGATGTGCCTGGCTTGCGCCGATCCAGATCAACCTGCAGATCGGCTTCGCTGATCTCAATACCCGGTGGGCAACCATCAACAATACATCCGATTGCCGGACCATGACTCTCACCAAAGCTGGTGACCACAAATAGTTTTCCGATGCTGTTACCGGACATAGTTGAATCCTGTTTTCAAACGATACTGACAAGACAGCCAGTCTTAAATTTGTTTTGCATGCTGACGCAGTTCAGCGGCTGTGATGACAAACACGCCATTACCCCCCTGCTCCAGCTCAACCCAGATCAGCGGGATTTGAGGAAACTGTTCCATCATATGTGTTTCACTGTTTCCGACCTCGACCACCAGAAGGCCATCCTCTGTCAGGTAGTCGGCAGCCTCACGCAGAATGCGACGGGTAATATCCAGCCCATCTTCCCCGGATCCCAGCGCAAGCTCAGGCTCATGCCGGTACTCAGCTGGCATGGTCGCGAGGTCATTCGCATCGACATAGGGCGGGTTGCTGATGATCAGATTATACCGCCGACCAGACAGTTCGTTAAACAGATCACTCTGGATCGCCGTTACCCTGTCCTGCAACGCATGCCGGGCTATGTTGATTTCGGCCACTTCAAGAGCATCGGCCGAAATATCAACCAGATCCACTTCCGCTTCCTCGAACACCAGTGCGCTGGCAATACCGATGCAGCCACTACCGGTACAGAGATCCAGAATATGCTCAACCGGCGTATCTGAAAGCCAAGGCGAAAACTCACTGCTGATCAACTCGGCAGTTGGTGAACGAGGTATGATCACTCGCTCATCGACATGAAATGGCAACCCCATGAACCAGGCTTCGCCGGTAATGTAGGGTAAAGGCTTGCGATCCACGACGCGCTGGCGAAGATAGTGTAGTATACGCCGCTTTTCGGTCATGGTCAGTCGCGCATCCAGCAGCTCGCGATGACTGTCCCAGGGCAGATGTACAGCATTGAATACCAGCTGCACGGCTTCATCCCAGGCATTGTCAGTGCCGTGACCGTAAAAAATCTCATGTTCATGGAATGCACTGAGGGCCCAGCGGATATAATCGCGCAGGGTATGTAACTCATCGCAAACGGATGCCTGATCTATCTTCATCAATTGCCTGATAAACTGAAATTAAGTTGCGCCAATCTTAAAGAAATAACACCCTGAATGCCATGATTGATGACCCGGAAGTACCAAGCAACAACGAGGATATCGACTTTGCCAAGGCGGTCGGTGATGTCAAGCCGATCCAACATGATCGCGCCGATCTGACACGCCATCGATCCCGCAAGGAGCTCAACCGCGACCCCAGCCTCAACTACCGGCGTGAAGCCGCAGCGGTCGAGCCGGAGCGGTTCATCGACGGCCTCTCTTCAGAAGCCGCCGAGATCGTGGAGTCGGAAGATGATCTGCTGTTTGCCGTGCCGGGCGTCCAGCTTCGCCAGCTTAAGCGACTGCGCAAGGGCCATATCCCCTGGGAACAAGGCCTGGATCTGCATGGTTACTCAGTTGAAGAAGCACGTGACCAGATCAGTCGTTTTATTCGATCCGCCCGCCGGGATAACGCCAGATGCGTTCTGATCGTTCATGGCAAAGCTTACAGCCAACCTGGTCAACCAGCACGACTGAAGTCGTCAGTCAATGACTGGCTGCGCCAATTGCCCGGCGTGCTGGCCTTCAGCTCAGCACAACCCAAAGATGGCGGCACAGGTGCTGTATACGTGTTGCTGGCTAGTAGCTGATCACCACCAGCACCCGATCCCGCCCCGCCAGCACGGATGGCGCAAGAGCCCCGACGCCATAAGCCTGAAGCCGGTCTGACTGAGCACTACCCTGTAATACCTGATCGCGAATCTGCATTGCCAATGCCTGCGCATCAGCCAGCGACTGCTCAACATCCATGCCGGCCAGATGGACCACTAGCCTCAAATTAAGATCGACATCCGCTTCCAGCAGGTTCTGCAAGGCTCTGATCGCAACTGTGTCCTGCCCAGGCCAGTCGGTCAGCTCGGCATAGCCTCGCTCATACAGTAACTCACTCCACTCCAGCCCCACATCCCCGGCCGCTCCCTCGACTAAGCCGCCCGCTTCCACTGGATCTCTATACACGACATCCAACTGCATGTAGACACGCCCATTCCCTCTGCGAATTGTATAAAGGGCAATATGTGCATCTGGATGACTCGCAGCCAGATAGGACTGGGTTCTGTCAGCACCATAGAGCGTTGCATAACCGAACACATCATTTGCCCAGAGATTGCTGGCGCCACAGTTTCTCGAATTACATTCAAAGAGTATTTCAGCATTGTTCTCAAGTAACTGCTCTCTGATCATGCTGAACCCCTGCTCAGGGGTATATCCACCGAGCAGCTCATAGGTATGACGTGTAAGATTACCGCTCACACGCAGCTCATTCTCCATGCGCACAAGGCCTTGAATACGAGAGATCTGTGATAGTGGAAAAACATAATCTTCCGAATACGCCTCTTTGCGGTCAATCAATGTTGAAAGTGGCACAGGTTTTAACCATTCCGGCAGCGACGCCTGCACGACAGCACCCAGCGGGTTGATAAGCAGCAGGGTTACGGTGATCTGCAGAGCTCTCATGATATATCTTTGCATGCATACTCCTGTTTGCCGGCCAGCGTCATCATGACACGACAGAATGTTGCCTACCCTATTGAAAGATAGAACCTGTTTATACGATCCGCCAGAGATACCACTGGTTCCGGCTCAAGATGAAAATGGTGAGATCCGGGGAACAGGTCACTCTCGATACCTTGTACGCAGGTAGCAAGCGTTTTGGTCAACTCAGGATAGATTCCCTGCTCTGCCAGACACAGGAGTGATGGACATCGAATACGCTCCAGAAAGGCACGGACCTGCTGCTCTGTCAGCCTGACCACGGATGGTAATGTCACACTGGCATCCGTTCGCCAGTGATACCCCTGCTCTGTTTTGATGATGGCACGTCCGACAAGTCGAACTGCAGCCTCTTCCGGCACCGGAAAGCGACCATTGATTCGCGCAGTAACCGCTTCCTGCATTGTGTTGTAGAAACGCGGTGAGCGATGCCGCAGCCGCGTACGCTTGCGCAGTGCATCTGCCATTTTCTCTGGCAACTCCTCGGCACTGTAAACCAGAGGGGCAAGCCCCTCAAGCAACACCAGACTGGACACCCTATCCGGAAAGGTGCCTGCCGCCAGAGAGGAGACTGCAGCGCCCATCGAGTGGCCCAGCAGGTGAATCTGATCAAGCTCCAGCTCATCCGCAATGGTCAACAGATCAGAAACATTATCCCAGATGTAATAGGGCATACTGCTGGGACGATGAGATGTCAGGCCATGCCCCATCATATCCAGGGCAATCAACCTCACGCCCTTGAGGCGCGGTGCCAACTGGTAAAAGGTTTCGGCATTATCCAGCCAGCCGTGCAAAGCCAGCACAGGCTTGCCATCAGCCGGTCCCCAGGCGATCGCAGCCATCTCCTGTCCTTGTACTTCAAACCGCAGCTCGTCCCGCAGCCCTTCAAGTAGTCCTTCAAGTAGCTCTTCCCGCAACATAAAGCATCTCCCTGACTCTGCTCACTCTAGCATAGACAACACAGGTGCAACCGCCATCGGATGGAAAATGATCAATATCAGGCCGGGTAGTGACTGGCCAACAGCTGCCCCAGATTACCAGCTGGCCAGTCTGCCTCGATAACAGCCAGTTGGGCCGTCGCCCAGGATAGCTGTGCATTCGTGCCTTCACAAAGCCAGTTGACCCAACATCCGATCAACGGCTGGTGAGTCACAATCAACAGGGATGAATTGGCTGTATATGCCTCCAGCGCCTGACAGGCCAGAATAGGTGTAGACTCGGGAACCAGAGCATCCAGCGCAACTGACGGTACCTGAAGTCCCTCTGCCAACAGATCTACCGTCTGCACAGCCCTGACATAGGGACTATGCAGCACCTGTGACACGCTGCTCAATAGCTCCGGTATCTGCTCCCGAATACTGATCACCTCCTGCCGACCATTGGGTGACAACTCTCGCCCGGCATCCCCGGATGGCGACCAGGGCATCGCCTCACCATGACGAATCAGCAGCAGCTTCATGCATCGCCCCTCGGCAATACGAACTCGACATCAGAATTCTGAACATTCAGCATCATGCCCTTAACAACAGCCGTGACGGGCGCGCCATTGAACACCACTTCATACAGACCCGAAACCAGCGGCATGTAGATCTCTTTTTCCAGTGCTTTGTCTCGCACCTGATGCAGTGTGTTGACCCCTTCAGCCACCTCACCCAGCTCAGCCACAGCCTGATCCAGCGTTTTACCCGAACCCAGTGCAAAACCAACTCGGAAGTTACGGCTCAGTGGAGAGGTACAGGTCACGATCAGATCACCGACGCCGGCAAGGCCGAGAAAGGTCATGGGGTTGGCGCCCATGGATACCGCAAAACGGCTCATTTCGGCCAGGCTGCGTGTAATCAGCATGCTCTTGGTGTTTTCTCCCATACCAAGCGCCACGCTCAAACCGGCGGCGATAGCATAGATATTCTTCAGCGTACCGCCCAGCTCAACACCATAGGTGTCACTGCTGGCATAGACACGAAAATATGCACTGCCAAGCAGCTCCTGAATCCTGTTGCGAAGTTCAGCATCCGTACTGGCAACCACACTGGCCGTCAACTGGCGCTGCGCGATCTCCTTCGCCAGATTCGGCCCACTGAGTACGCCCACTGCCGATTCAGGGCAGACATCGCTGATGATTTCACTCATCAGACAGAAGGTGCCCGCCTCTATCCCCTTGGTGGTGCTGACCAGCAACTGCTCTGGCTTCAGAAAAGGGGCTGCTTTAAGCATCACGCTGCGAAATGCATTACTCGGCACCGACACGAACACCACTTCAGCGCCAGTGATCGCCTCTTCCAGATCCGCTGTGGCATGCAGCGATGGAGATAACGGATAATCGGGAATATAACGTGTATTGAGACGACTGCTATTCACCTCGGCGGCCCGATCGGCATCGCGCATCCAGAATTGTACCGGCACGCCCTTTTCCGCCATCATATTGGCAATGACCGTACCAAAGCTTCCGCCACCCAGTACAGCGACGGGTTTGCCTGATTTACTCACAACTTTCCACTCCGGACCTGACAGGTTGTTGAAAAACTATCGGCATATTTAATGACGCTACTCCTTATCAAGACTATCCAGAAGCTTATCTATTCCTTTGAAAACAATCATAACCAGAACCAGACTGACTACAGCCAGTGCCAGAAACAGCATCAGCTGCATCGGATCGCTGGTACGCTGATAACCGGCAACCCCCACGACTGCAAAAAATGCACTGATTACAATCGCGAGCAGGTTGCGGATGCGACGGGTATTGTGTCGATCACTCATGACTGATTGGCTGGTTTACTCTCTGGCTCAGCTGCATCTACTGCCTCTACTGCCTCTTCCTTCGCGGCAGGCTCATCTGTACTTGTAGCATCGGTAGCATCGGTAGTGTCGGTAGTGTCGGTAGTGTCGGTAGTGTCGGTAGTGTCGGTAGCCTTAGCCGACTCGGTTGAATCTTCCACTACATCAGCATTGTCCAGCTCTGTTGTGACTGTTTCAGTCACTGGTTTATGCTCGGACTCAACAATCTCTGACTCAAGCTCTGATTCAACTTCTGATTCAACTTCTGATTCAACCTCTGTTTCAAGTTCTGATTCAACGACAGGCATTGTCTGAGGCAGGTCGCTCAACAGCTCAGCATCCGGATGGATACACTCCAGCTTGACGCCGGTTTCCGCTTCGATCTCGGGGATCAGGAAGGAGTCGTTTTCACAGGCGAAACAGATAGAGGTGCCGCTTGCACCAGCACGACCAGTACGACCGATACGGTGTACATAATCATCGGCATCTTCAGGAAGCTGATAGTTGATCACGTGGGTGACACCATCAATATGGATACCTCGGCCAGCGACATCAGTTGCTACCAATACCTGAATCCTGCCGCTACGGAAATCATCCAGAGTTTTAACACGCTTGTGCTGGGGAATTTCGCCCGACATCAGTGATGCCTTGAGGCCATCACGCTGCAGACGTTCGGCAAGCTTGCGTGTTTCACTGCGACGGTTACAGAAGACGATGGCGCGATCAACACCATTAATGTTCAGGTAATTGCGCAGCAGGCGGTATTTATCGGATGCCGCCACCAGAAATACTTTCTGGCTGATATTGTCTGTCGTTGCGCCCACTGACTCCATTTCAAACTGAACCGGATCAACTGTCCACTGGCGGGCCAGATTCATGATCTCGTCAGAGAAGGTCGCGCTGTAAAGCATTGTCTGACGCTCAGGTCCTTTGCGGGGTGTCTGGCGGATGATAGTTCTGACATCAGGGATGAATCCCATGCTGAGCATTCTGTCTGCTTCATCCAGGATCAGCACTTCAACATTATAAAGGTCAACATCTTTGGATCTGACAAAATCGATCAGACGACCGGGAGTCGCCACCAGCAGATCAACTGGACCACTGGCCAGCTCTTTGCGCTGTTTGTCAAAATCCATACCCCCCACCAGCGATACCACTTTGAGATCGCTGTATTTGATCAGCCCTTCTGCATCAGAAGCGATCTGCAGCGCAAGTTCGCGGGTCGGAGCCAGAATCAGAACACGAGGTTCCGCCAGCTTACGTTTACCTTCAATTGGGTAGTCGAGCAGGTCGGTGATCACGCTGATCAGAAACGCAGCGGTCTTGCCTGTACCGGTCTGCGCCTTGGCAATCAGGTCTTTACCTTCCAGCGCCTGCGCCAGAGTGACCGACTGAATCGGCGTGCAGTATTCAAAGCCAAGATCATGGATCGCATGCATCAGTTCATCCGGCAGATTAAGATCCTGAAACCGGGTTTTGTCGTCCACAGCGGGAACGGATATCTCAAGTGGTGACCAGGTTTTCTTCGTATCGCGACGGCTGTCACGACGCTTGCGCCTGGGTTTTCTGTCGTTATTGGTGGTCTCGCCGGTAGTGCCTGCTGCGTTTTCTACAGCATCTGCAGGTTTGTTATCAGCTTCTGAATTCAAAATATTGCCTTCCTGACTTAAGCATTAAAATTGACGGCGAAAAGGCGGCAGGGAATCCAACATCTGGCGCCCATAACGTTTATTGACGATGCGCCGATCCAGTATAACGATACGGCCATGATCCTTTTCGGTTCTCAGCAATCGACCAACCGCCTGGGTCAGTTTCATTGCCGTTGCGGGTACCATCCAGTCATTGAAAGGATTGCCACCCTGTTGCTCTATCCATTCTGCCATAGTCGCATCCACCGGGTCATCCGGCACGCTGAATGGCAGCTTGGCAATAATCACATCCGTTAAATAGTGGCCCGGCAGATCCACCCCTTCGGCAAAGGAGGCTAATCCAAAAATGATGCTTGGTTTACCTTCATCAAGCCGCAAGCGATGCTGCCGGAGAATCTCACCTTTGGCCAACTGCCCCTGAGCCAGTACGCTATTTTTCACGGAATCATCCAGCCGATCAAGCACTGTCAGCATCTGTTTCCAGGAGCTGAACAATACCAGCACAGCCGTCAGTTGAGCCAGTTCCAGATTCAGATATTCGGCCACCTCTTCCGTATGTTCCTGTGCTCTGCTTGGATCAGTGCGCATCTGAGGCACTTCCAGCACGGCAGCATTGTAGTGATCGAAGGGGCTGAACAGTCGCTCACATGTTGTATCTTCAGCCAGCCCCAGGCTGCTGCAGATACGATCGAAACGCCCAAGCGAAGTCAGGGTAGCCGATGTTACCAGCGCACCAAAGCACGACTCCCACAGATGTTCTCGTAACGTATCCGCCACTGACACGGGGCTGCTGCGACATTCAAAATCCTGCGCATGCCCGGCCTCGACCCTGATAATCCAACGTGCAACCGGAGTCGAACCCTCGGGATCTGGCCGCGCGTAACTGCCTGCCAGCCAACCCAGATGCTGTATCCGACTCCAGAAAACACCAATCTGAGGATACCACAACTCCGCATCGGCTCGCGCGACCTCGCTGCTGGCCCCCTCCATTCCCTCTTTGAGAAGATCAGATATCTGCTCAAGCAGTTGCCCCACCCTGTCGCAACAGAATGCGATTTCCTGAGCCGGCGCATGCCAGCTATCCGGTAAAACACCTCCCGGAAAACGATAACGGGCTGACTGATTTCGTTCGTCGCTGAACTCAAGTAAAGACGCCAATACTTCAAACTGACCCAGTGCACGATACAAATCGGCACCCGGCTGCTGCATTCGCCCGACATAATCGGCCAGTTGAGTAGAACCTGTTTCCTGAGCCAACTGATTGAGTTTTTTCTCAAGAATGCCGATCAGCTTCTGACTGGCACCAATGCGCATGGAGTAGGCAAAATGATTGGAGGCCTTATCTGAAAGATGATGGCCCTCGTCGAAAATATAGAGGGTTTCAGACGGCTCAGGCAGAATCGCGCCGCCGCCGAGCGCCAGGTCAGCCAGCACCAGATCATGGTTGGCCACAATCAGATCCGCTTCCGCCATCCTGTCACGCGAGCGATAAAAGGGGCAGACACTGAAATTACTGCAGCGCCGGTTACTGCACTGCATATGATCACTGGTCAGTGGTTGCCAGAGCTCATCAGCCACCTCAAGCTCAAGGCGATCACGATCACCATCCCACTCTCCTGCCGCGTAGCGCTCCATCAGTGTGCGATAGAGCAGCAATGAAGACTCGGGCAAGCGCTCCTCGATCTCATCCTCATAGAGTGCGATCTGCCCCAGGTTTTCCTGACGCTCCAGGCAATGCTCAACCTTGTTCAGGCACAGATATCGCCCTCGCCCTTTGGCCAGAGCAAAACTGAAGATCAGCCCCGAGTGCTGTGCCAACTCTGGCAGATCCTTGCTGATCAACTGCTCCTGGAGCGCGACCGTCGCGGTGGAGATTACCAGTTTGAGTTCACGACGACGCGCTATCGGAAGAGCAGCAATTAAATAGGCAACCGTTTTGCCTGTACCTGTGCCAGCCTCAACAAGGGTCACATGATTTTCACCCAGACGCTCGCCCTTGTCTCCCTGACGAATGGCACCCAGCACACGCGCGACAGCGCCGATCATCTGCTTCTGAGCAGGCCGGGCACGCAATTCCCTGCTTTCGAGAAAACGGGTGTAGGCGGTCTGAATCTCTTTTTTGAGATCACTTTCGAGCAACAGCAGAACTCCATCAGCGCTGATTTGAAGCGGATATTAACAAAATACTGGATATACAAACAGATTTTTACTTGACGAATCTGAAATACTGTATAAAAATGCAGTGACTGTATAAAAAGACATATGACTATGAAACTGACAAAACGCCAAAGTGAAGTACTCGCCTGCATCAAGCGACATATGGAAACCACCGGTTATCCGCCGACGAGAGCAGAAATCGCACGCGACCTGGGGTTCAAGTCAGCGAATGCGGCTGAAGAACATCTTCGAGCGCTCGCCAACAAGGGCGCCATCGAAATGATCAAGGGCACCTCACGCGGAATCCGGTTGCCGGAGTTCGAACAGGATCTGGGTCTGCCGATCGTCGGCATGGTAGCCGCTGGTTCACCCATACTGGCTCAGGAGCATATCGAGCAGCACTGCACCATCTCTTCGGACTTCTTTCATCCACCGGCAAACTATCTGCTGCGTGTCCGTGGAATGAGCATGAAGGATGTCGGCATACTGGACGGTGACCTGCTGGCCGTACATCAGACACATGATGTCAAGGATGGTCAGATAGTCGTAGCACGTATCGGCGAAGAGGTGACGGTTAAACGTTTTCAACGCAACGGGCATAAAGTCAGCCTGATCGCAGAAAATGAAGACTTCCCCGCCATTGAAGTGGACCTGAAGGAACAGGATCTGGTGATAGAAGGACTCGGTGTAGGCGTTATTCGTCAGGGCAGTTAGCCGGACGCAGGAGAGACGTAATGTTAGCCATTGCCGCAGCAAGAGATGATTCACAGATCGCTGGTCAGCCTCAACTGACACTTGAGAGTACACGCTCAAGCAACAGGTCCAGAGTTGATAACCGACCACAAAGCGACTGCCCCAGTCCGCTGAGCGGAAAGATCACTGAGATAGTACTTCACAGTGATCTGGTTTCGCTTCAGCCGATGATACTGCCCATGCTGTCACAACTGAGCCGTGGTGAGCGCTGGCTGGCCCTTGTTGCACCACCTTCTGAACTGACACGGGATCATCTGTTGCAGGCAGCAACTGACTTGAGCAAAACACTGACTTTGCGTTGTGAAACTGACAATGCTGTTGTGCTGGCAGCCAAAGCACTATGCGCCGGCACCTGCCATACTGTAATTCTCTGGCACCCACAACTGACCCGAGAAGAGCTCAAACGTCTGGAAAATGCCGCACTGGCCGGAGGCAGTCACTGCCTGGCGATACACGGTCACTCACTCTGATATAATCAGAGCCTATGAGTGAATTGGGCCCCTTCCCCTGCTCGATTCACTCAGCCCTCTTTTTGATTGTATCAATCTACTTACTGTTACTTGCTATTGCCGATTGCTATTACAGAGTGCTACGTGGGGAGTGCTATCTACTGAAAACTACCACTCCTGCATACCACTACGCTGACGCTCCACCATATCGCGCAGCGCACTGAGCCAGGACTGATACTCAGCCATCACCTCAGAATCCTCGGCATGATCAGGATTGATCTGCATCACCTGTATCTCAGAATGGCTTTGTGCCGATTCCATTCTATCTGCTTTGAGATTAGTAGCTTGCCAGCAGGCAGCATAGGCCGCCTGCATCTGGCACAACCAACTATCCTCACGTTCCTGCAGAGACTCCAGCTCCAGCACTTCGGGAGACTCCTGCCCAGACTGCTCAAAACACTGGCGCAGGTCCTGCAAGGTGCGAACAGATGCAGAATCAAAGCTGTAACGCTCCGCTATTTCACGCATAAATGCGAGATACGCCGTACTCAGATGAAACAGTATCGACTCCTGAAAGGACTCGATCAGCGCATGCTTGCTCCAACTGGTCGAGTCATGAGCAGCCTTCAAGGCATCAAGATGCAAACGAGCAAAGTTCAACTTCTGGTTCGTCCGTATCAGATAAACATCACTCATAACCTGCCTCTGCTTACTTGGCCTTAGTGGTTTTGGCCGGTTTCTTTTTAGCTGCTTCCACCTGCCATTTACCATTAGTGTAAAATGCTCTCCAGCCGGTTGCCTTGCCTTCAGATTCAGACATCACATACTGTTCCTGCGTTTTACGGCTGTAGCGAATCACGCTGGGGTTACCCTCATCGTCCTTCAGCGGCGCTGAAAGCAGGAAGTGATATTTCGGATCCAATGCTTCTTTATGCGGAATCAGCTCACTGACCAGAGGCGCCCTGGTTTCACGATTTTTGGGAAACTGACTCGCAGCCAGGAATAAGCCACTGGCACCATCACGCAGAATATAGGTATCGTCAACCTTCTCACACTTCAGCTCAGGCATCGGTACCGGATCCATTTTCGGTGGTGCTGCCTCACCACTGCGCAGCAGTTTGCGCGTGTTCTTGCATTCGCTATTGGTACAACCAAAGAATTTACCGAAGCGGCCTGTCTTCAACTGCATTTCAGAACCGCATTTGTCACATTCCAATACCGGGCCATCATAGCCCTTGATACGAAACGCACCCTTCTCAACTTCATACCCTGGGCAGTCCGGATTATTACCGCAGATATGCAGCTTGCGATCCTCATCCACCAGATAGGAATCCATCGCAGTACCACAAAGTTTGCAGCGATGCTTGTTGCGAAGAATGCGCGACTCTTCCTCATCATCCCCGTCAACACTGACCACCTCATCACCGGGAATCAGGTTGATTGTGCACTTGCAGCGTTCTTTGGGTGGCAGGTTATAACCGGAACAGCCCAGAAACACGCCGGTGCTACCGGTACGAATCATCATGTGACGGCCACATTCAGGGCACTCAATATCGGTAGGCGTCGGGGTGTTCGGGCGCATACCGTTTTCAGGACTCTGCGCCGCCTCCAGCGATATCACAAAATCCTTGTAGAACTTATCCAGCAGCTCACGCCAGTCCATCTTGCCCTGAGCGATCTCGTCGAGATACTCCTCCATTCTGGCGGTAAAACCATAATCCATCAGATCAGAAAAGTTTTCACTCAGACGCTCACTGACGATATCACCCATTTTCTGGGCATAGAAGCGACGCCCCTGAACCTCGACATAACCACGCTCCTGAATCGTCGAGATGATCGCCGCATAGGTCGATGGACGGCCGATACCACGCTTTTCCAACTCTTTGACCAGGCTCGCCTCGGAGTAGCGCGGAGCGGGCTTGGTGAAGTGCTGTTTCGATTCAAGATCGATCAATGACAGTACTTCGCCCTTTTTCAGGTCGGGCAGAATGATATCCTCATCCCCTTTGCCTCGACTTGGCAGAATACGGGTATAACCATCAAAGCGCAGAATGCGCCCTTTGGTAACCAGTTCGAAATCACCACCGGCAACAGTCAGACGCGTGCTGGTATATTGTGCGGGCAACATCTGACAGGCAATGAACTGACGGCGGATAAGGTCATACAGGCGCACAGCGTCTGTTTCCATGCCCACCAGATCATCCGGCCCAATCGCAACATCAGAAGGTCTGATCGCTTCATGCGCTTCCTGTGCACCCTCTTTACTGCTGTAACGTATCGGATCTGAGGGCAGGTAGTTTTCGCCGAATTTAGACTGGATATAGTCACGGCACGCTGCCACTGCATCTGTACTGAGATTGGTCGAGTCAGTACGCATATAGGTGATATAGCCAGCTTCATACAGCCGCTGAGCCATCATCATGGTTTTCTTCACGCCATAACTCAGACGCGTACTTGCCGCCTGCTGGAGCGTGGATGTGATAAAGGGTGCTGAAGGCTTGCTGCTGGTGGCGCGGTCTTCACGACTGACTACTGTGAGCTTCTCCTGGCGCAGCAGTGCGGTCAGTTTTTCAGTCTGCTCGCTGGAAGTCGGTCTGAAGTTATCAGCACCATAGCGCATCACCTGCAGCTTGACCTGATCATCCGCATTACTGCGAGTATCGGCAAACACCTCCCAGTACTCTTCGGGAATAAACGCACGAATTTCGCGCTCACGCTCAACGATCAGCTTGACAGCAACCGACTGCACTCGCCCTGCCGACAGTCCGCGGGCAACTTTCTCCCAGAGCAGTGGCGAGACCATATAACCGACAACACGATCCAGAAAGCGTCTGGCCTGCTGAGCATTGACACGACTCATGTCCAGCTCACCCGGTTTTTCAAACGCCTGTTTTATCGCTTTCTTGGTGATTTCGTTGAAGACGACGCGCTTGTAGCGGCTGTCGTCACCGCCAATCGCCTCACGCAGATGCCATGCAATGGCCTCTCCCTCGCGGTCAAGATCCGTTGCCAGATATATCTCGTCAGCCGATTTGGCCAATCTCCTCAGCTCGTCTACCACCTTTTCCTTGCCGGGAAGTATTTCATAGTGCGCATCCCAGCCTTGCTCAGGGTCAACACCCATTCGCCGGATCAGTTGCTGGCGCCCTTTTTTACGCTGGTACTCCAGTTTGTCTTCAGGTGACATTTTACGCGTCAGTGCAGCTTGCTTTGCCCGTTCCTTAGGATCAGACTTACTGGCCCCACCCGTCGGCAAATCACGTATATGGCCGACACTGGATTTGACGACATACTGACTGCCGAGATACTTATTGATTGTCTTCGCCTTTGCTGGCGACTCGACAATGACCAGGGTTTTTCCCATTAAACTAAGTCCTTATTCCTGCAAGCAGCCAAAATCATGCGTGCATATATAAGTGCTGACACTTGAAGGGTCAAGCAACATACAGAAAATAATCTGTTTATCTTTGAACGGTGCTGGTCCTAAAATAGGGACCAATGCAATATTTACGATAGAA
The DNA here is from genome assembly GCF_046271865.1 of Nitrincola salilacus. Classification (NCBI taxonomy): domain Bacteria; kingdom Pseudomonadati; phylum Pseudomonadota; class Gammaproteobacteria; order Oceanospirillales; family Oceanospirillaceae; genus Nitrincola; species Nitrincola salilacus. Next base: position 2,084,619 of record NZ_CP176580.1, on the reverse strand, counting down.
TCTATAATGATATCTGTTATACCAGAGTGCCAAACAGAATGCTCAGAGACAACCTGGTTTTTATAATTTTGATTGCGGTGGTCGGCGTTGCTGCCCTGCTCATCAACTATTTCATCAATATGCGGGAAAGCCAGCAGGAGTCTCGAAGCTCCCGCTTGCGCTGGCTCAAGGAGCAAGCTGAGCACACCTTGAACGCACTGGCCATTCTCAAGGAGGCGGGCTGTCGTGAAGACATTACCGACAAGCTCAACCAGCACGCGCTGGCCCTGATCGAGGAGATCGGCGTCCTGGCGCCCGACTCAGAGCTGATGACCGATGTCAGCCGGATGAAGGAAACCAGCGACAGAGCCCGCCCGACGCAAGGTGCATTTGACAGCGACCGTGCCGTCAAGCGCGCTCAGATTTATATCACCTTTGCCGAAAAGCTGCTGATCGAAATGGCTAACAAAGGCAAGATGACACCTCAACTGGCGCTCAACTACCAACAGGACCTTTACTGGCTCAACATCTCATTGGTTGCTGATGCCCACCTGGCCCACTCCGCCAAGCTGGAACAAGGCGGTGACATGATCGGTGCCTTATCGCACCTTAAGCATGCCAAGGCGATTCTGGTCCGTGCGAAGGTAACCCAGCGCCATAAGCAACCCAAGCTGGATCAGGTACAGGCTGTCATCGACCGCATTCAACCGCCGAAAGACTTTGGACCCGGCAAGTTGGCAGCGGCGCTGGATGACTATCTCAAGGAATGATGCGCCTCAAGAATAACCCTGTACGAGAGAATGCTATGCATCAGCAATAAAGGCAAACCTGGGGCATTGTGTACCATCCTTCAACACCACCTGTTCGGTGAACATCTCCAGCGGCCGAACCCATAGTCCGAAATCACCATAAAGAGCGCGGTATATCACCAGCCACTCCTCGGTTTCGGAATGCCTGGCCGTTCCAAACACCTCATACTCAAGCCCTTTGTAATGTCGGTAACGACCTGGCTGGGGCTGTATCAGTGCTATCATCAATTTTCACCTGTGTAGTTCTTATCGTGTTGAATATTTAATTTTTGAGTCAAATCCGTGCATCCAGGATCGGCTGGATCAGCGCACGCAGACGATCAAGGGTAGCGAGATCGCCACGCTCACGCCAGTAGACTGTAAAATGTACGGGCGATGATTCCAGTGCGATCACATCCGCCGGTACCTGCTCAATCAACTCTCGGATCAGAGTCAGTGCCGGTAAAGACAGCGTACCTTCGCCTTTTTTCCATGACCAGCCTGCAGGCAAGCCCGCGTCAGCAACATTTTCCACCCTGAAAATTTGCCAGGAGGCCCAGACGTCGCGCAAGTCTGGCGGAAGATCAGTGCGCAGAATCCGATAGGCTGGCACGGATATTTTCTCAGCCTCCATCTCGCCTTTCGCACGAGTGGTTTCGATTCTGGCGATCTGAACCAGAAAACCCAGCTGTTTGGCATGCAGACGCATCGCTGCCTGCATCTTCTGACGCGGCGTGGGTTTGATCCACATCAACGAACCCAACAAAGAAAGCATCACAAGAGTGATGATTACCCATTGCATGATGCTATCCTTAAGTCAGGATAAATGGATTTCTCAAACCAAGACTGATTAACAGGTAATCTCATGAGTACATATTCCCGTATTTTGCTAGCGATTGATCTGACCGATGAGTCATCTCAGCTGATTTCGAAAGCCGATGAACTGGCTCACCTGTATGGAGCCGAGCTGAATATCATTCATGTCGTCGAGCCCCTTACATTTGCGTATGGTGGAGACGTTCCGATGGACCTGTCCACCATTCAGGAGCAACTGGATGACCATGCCAAGCGCAAAATGGATACGCTGTGCGCAGCTATCTCTCAGCCAGTGAACCAGCAATACATCGTTACCGGGCATACCGAATCGGAGATTCATCGCATTGCCAACGAGACCCAAACTGATCTGATCATCGTCGGCAGCCATGGTCGGCATGGACTGGCACTGCTGCTTGGCTCAACAGCCAATGGCGTTCTTCACGGCGCGCAGTGTGATGTCCTGGCCGTGCGCGTCAGACAGAAAGAGGCTTAATCCTCTCCTGCCTGCATCGCTTCCAGTTCAACCCAGCGCTCCATCAGCGCCTCAAGCTTGTGCTCCTGTTCATGCAGGAGTGCAAGCCTTGCCGTGACATGGGCATGATCCTGCTGATAAAAGTCAGGTGCCGCACTCTCAAGCGCAAGCGCTTCGAGTGCCGCTTCTGCCGCTTCCAGCTCGGCAGGCAAGGCATCCAATTCGCGCTGCAGTTTATAGCTGAGCTTTTTCGGCGCTTTACTCTTACGAACATCATCACTCTGCACCGCAGCCCCAGATGCTGAACCACTTGCAGGCGCATTCTGAGAACGTTTGGCAACTACAGGCTCCGACGGGCGCTGCCTCAGCCAGTCCTGATACCCACCCACATACTCACTGATTTTACCGTCGCCCTCAAACACCAGCGTGCTGGTGACAACGTTATCAAGGAAGGCACGGTCATGGCTTACCAGCAGCAAGGTGCCGTCATACTCAAGCAGGATATCCTCCAGCAGCTCCAGCGTTTCGATATCCAGATCGTTGGTTGGCTCATCGAGCACCAGCATGTTGGCCGGTTTACTGAACAGACGGGCCAGCAGTACGCGATTACATTCACCACCTGACAACGCCTTGACCGGTGTTCTGGCACGTTCGGCACTGAACAGGAAGTCGCCCAGATAGCTGATGATATGACGGTTGCGGCCATTGATCTCGATGAACTCGCGTCCACCCGAGACGTTGTCGATCACACTGCGCTCCATGTCCAACTGGTCGCGCATCTGATCAAAGTAAGCCACTTCTATCTTGGTACCCTGCCTGACCTGCCCACTGTCTGGCTGCAGATCACCAAGCAGCACTTTCAGCAGGGTACTCTTACCGATACCGTTTGGACCTATCAGACCGATGCGGTCACCTCTTTGCACTCTCAAGTCCAGATCGCGGATCAGGGCTGCGCCACCCAATGCCAGCGAGACTGATTCCAGCTCAGCCACGAGCTTACCGGACTGATTGGCCTGTTCGAGACCGAACTTGGCCGATCCCTGACGCTCGCGACGAGCGGCGCGTTCACGACGCATGCTCTCAAGCGCTCTGACACGACCTTCGTTACGGGTACGGCGAGCTTTGATGCCCTGACGTATCCAGCGTTCTTCCTGAGCCAGTTTTTTATCAAACTCTGCCTGATGACGTGATTCTTCTTCGAGCAACGCTTGTTTCTGCTCAAGATAGCGACTGTAGCTACCGGGAAAGCGTGTCAGATGACCACGATCCAGCTCAACAATCACCGTTGCCAGCTTTTCAACCAACGCGCGGTCATGCGAGATAAACAGCAATCCTCCGCGGAAATCCATCAGCATCTGCTCCATCCATTCGATGGTTTCGATATCCAGATGGTTGGTAGGCTCATCGAGCAGCAGCAGATCGGGCTTCTGCACCAGCGCAGCGCCCAGTGCCGCACGACGACGCCAGCCCCCTGAAAGCTCTGCCATGGTTTTTTCTGCCGGCAGCCCAAGGCGATCAATCACCGATTGAACCTGCTGCTCAAGGTGCCAGCCATCGACCGCTTCAAGGCGGTGCTGCAGTTCCTCAAGCTCATGCATGGCGGCTTCATCTTCGCGCTGCGTCAGTTGATCATACTGAGTGCGAAGCGCCAGCACATCCGACAGACCCGCCGTCACGACATCCCAAACCTTACGTTCATCCGCAGCAGGCAGCATCTGTGGCAGATCCGCTATGCGCGCAGACGGCGCTCTCCAGACCACGCCATTATCCTGATGCTGGCTGCCATTGATCAGCTTCATCAGGGTAGACTTCCCTGCCCCGTTCATTCCTACCAGCGCAACCCGCTCACCCGCCTCGATCTGCAGATCGGCAGCATCAAGAATAATCTGGTTACCAAACGCCAGCGATACCGCATCAAGCTTGATCAGTGTCATAAATCCCAATTACCTCATTTATTCAGCGCGTCATTCTACCTGAAAAGGGGAATTCTTTTTATTCTCTTCTCAAAACATATCTGGAACAGATAAACTGAACAGGCTACAACCAAGAAACGCGCTACAAAGAGAAGGGGAAGGTCGTGAGCATTTCCAGAGCCCTTATGGGCTTATCGGTCGGTTTTGTACTTGCAATGCCCGTGCACTCATTTGCACAGGTATTGAACAAGCAACAGCAATTATTTCTGGATACCCTTCAGGCAGCGGAAGCCGGGCGAAAGAGTGACATATACAAGGGACTGGAGCAGTTGCAGAACTATCCGCTGACACCCTATATCACCTTCGCAGAACTTCGTGGACGCCTGGCACATGCCAGACAGGATGAGGTCGATCACTTTCTGACAACTTATGCAGATTCACCTCTGGCAGGTCGCATGTTGTTCGCCTATACGACCCAACTGGGCCTGAAAAAGGACTGGGGTCGTTTTCAAACCTATTACAACAGAATCCAGCGCCCCAATGCTCAGCAGCAGTGCCTTGCAGGACTTGCCAGCCTGGCTTTGGGTGACAAAGACGGAGCCTATCAGCAAGCCGCTCAACTGTGGCAGGTGGGCACTTCACAGCATGATGCCTGTGACCCTCTGTTCGAACGCTGGATAGCCTCCGGTGGCCTGCAGTCAAATCATGCCATCGAGCGTCTGTTACTGTCGCTTGAATCCGGCAATATCCGGCTCGCGCGCTATGTAGAACGCTTCATCAAGGATGAAGCCAGCAAACAGCATGTTGCCACCATCTGGCGGGTATATGACAAACCCGAACAGCTGCGCCAGAACCCAGGCATCATCAGCAAGCAAACACCTCAGCACCGACGCCTGGCCATGTTGGCGGTCAACCGTCTGGCAAGCAGCGATCTTGAGCTGGCATTGAACACATGGATTGGCCTGGTACGACATCTTGAAATACCAATACCGGAGCAGGAAGCACTGGCTAACCGCTTGGGCGTGCGCTATGCCAAGCGGTTCCTGCCAGGCACAGAGAAACTATTGTCACGTGTGGATCCTGACTTCAATTTCGGGGAGCTGACCGAGTGGCGCATCCGCCTGGCTCTGGTGGATCAGGCCTGGCCTCAGGTTGCATCGATGATCGAAAAACTGCCAGACGAACTCAAGATCAACCCGCGCTGGCAATACTGGGCACATGTGTCGCACAAGCACCTCGGCATTCCCTATACTCAGGATGCGCTTGAGCAGTTGGTTAATGATCGAAGCTTCTACAGTTTCATTGCCGCCGAGCATAACAATCTGCCCTTTGAGTTGAAAAACTCACCAGCACCTTTTGATGCCAATGCACTGAATGAGATTGCTCAGCTGCCAGCGTTCACACGGATGCATGAACTGTATCGGATCAATCAGATCAACAATGCGCGTTCAGAATGGAATCATGCCACCGCTTCTCTGACGCAGGAGCAGCAGCATGTTGCCGCACACCTGGTGAAAAGCTGGGGCTGGTATTTCCAGGGGATCCGGGGCGCGATCGGCAGTGATCAGTGGGATGACCTGGAGTTGCGATTCCCGACCCCCTATACAGAACTCTTCCATCAGGCATCGGGTAAGTACTCGATTGAACGAGCCTGGGCTATGGCCGTCACCCGCCAGGAAAGTGCTTTTCTGGAAGATGCGCGTTCAGGTGCCGGTGCCATGGGGTTGATGCAACTGATGCCAGCAACAGCAAGAGAAGTGGCTAAACGCAACCGCATCGACCTGCCGGACCTCAGTCGTTTGTCGCAGCCCGCAGTCAATATAGAACTTGGCTCAGCCTACCTGTCGCAGATGCAGCAACGGTTTAATGGTAATCGTGTCTACGCCACGGCTGCCTACAATGCTGGCCCCGGGCGTGTTCAGCAGTGGCTGAATGCCCGTGGCCATCTGCCTCTGGATATCTGGATCGAGACCATTCCCTTTGATGAAACCCGTCTGTATGTGCAGAACGTTCTCTCCTTTGGTGTCATTTATGACCACCTGACCGGTCAGAGCCCCAGCATGATGAGCCAGTCTGAGCGCCAACTTCTTGCACTGAACAGCACCCACTGAGGAGAGATTAAAGCACAGCAGGGCTCAGTCACCGCAGGTGTTGAGAAACGTCTCAAGCGCCTGCCGGTCGAAAGGCCAGTCCAGCTCACGCCCATTACCTGTATCCCGCAACACCGGGATACGGGTAGCATAGCGCTCCATCAACTGATCATCATAGGCGATATCCACCAGCTCCACTTCGTGCAGATCTTCATTCATCGTCACCACCAGAATCTGCGCTGCGTCATCACACAGATGGCACCCCAGGGTGGTCATTAATTCAAAACTTCGCACATACATCTCCACAAAACGGTTTAATCTGTTACTTTAACAAGGCAATATGCAACTTGAAGACTGATCCTGAGACCAATGCACCATGAACTGAGCTAAATACCATGGTATAAGATAGGGTCTGGAACGCAACGCACTAGCAGCAGGCAGATATTTATGGATAAGAACAGCAAAATGGCAACTGATCCACAAGAGTTCATTAACTATGTGAACCGAGAAACAAATAAAATTCTTGAGATGTACTCTGCTACCGGCGGCGATGATATTTTCAAGCAGTTCACCACCGCTTGGTCCGAGCTGGCCACACGCTCAATGGAAGATCCTACTGTATGGATCAAAGCGATTACAGATTTCCAGCAGGCTCAACTTAATCTGTGGCAGAACATGTTTACCGGTGCGGGCACTCAGGTCGTCGTGCCCAAACCGGGAGATCGCCGCTTTCAGAATGAAGAGTGGTCCAAAAACCCGGTGTTTGATTATATCAAACAGTCCTATCTGCTCAGCTCAAAGATGCTGACCGAGATGTCGGCCAATGCCAAACTGTCGGAAGCCGAACAGCAGAAGCTCGATTTCTACACCCAGCAGTTTATCGATGCCATGTCACCAACAAACTTTGCCATGACCAACCCTGAAGTACTGAATCAGGCGATCGAGTCAAATGGCCAGAGCCTGGTCGATGGTTTGAAGAACCTGCTTGGCGACATCGATAAAGGCCATATCTCCATGACCGATGAAACCGCCTTCGAACTTGGAAAAGATCTGGCCACCACAGAAGGTGCAGTGGTTTTTCAGAACGACATATTCCAGCTGCTGCACTACAAACCGCTGGCTGCGCAGGTTCATGAAAAGCCTCTGCTGATCGTGCCACCCAGCATCAACAAATTTTATATCCTGGACCTGCAGCCACATAACTCTTATGTGCGCTACTGTCTGGAGCAGGGCCACAACGTCTTCCTGATCGCTTGGGTAAACCCCAGCAAAGAGATGCGCGATCTGACCTGGGATGACTACATCGAAGATGGCATCCTGAAAGCTACCGCTGTGACCAAAGAGATCACCGGCAGCGACAAGATCAACGCCGTCGCCTGGTGCGTCGGTGGCACCATGATGGCCTCCGCACTGGCAGTCATGACCAATCGCAAAGATAACAGTATTGCATCGGCGACTTTCCTGACCACCCTGACTGATTTCAGCGATCCAGGTGATCTGCGCGTCTTCATCGATGAGTATCAGGTCAAACAGCTGGAGAACAAGGTCAACAAGGAGGGATTTCTGCACGGCCGCGAGCTGTCTACCTCTTTCAACATGCTCAGAGCCAACGATCTGATCTGGTCCTATGTCGTAAACAACTATCTGAAAGGTCAGACACCGCCTCCATTCGACATTCTCTACTGGAACAGTGATCCGACCAATCTGCCTGCAGCGATGTATACCTTCTACATCAATAAGATGTACCTGGAAAACAAACTGGTCGAGCCAAATGGTCTGACGATCTGCGGTGAGCCGATTGATCTGAGCAAAATCAAGACGCCCTGTTACTTCCTCTCCACCATGGAGGATCATATCGCTCCGTGGAAAAGCACCTTTGCTGCCACCGACAAGTTCACTGGCAGCATGGAGTTTGTACTGGGCGCCAGCGGGCATGTCGCAGGTGTCATCAATCCGGCATCCAAGAATCGTCGTCATTACTGGATTAAAGGCGAGCTTGGTAAGGGACCTGATCACTGGCTTGAAACCGCCGAGCAGCAGGAAGGCTCCTGGTGGAACCACTGGTCTGAATGGATCAAGCGTCGCGGTGGCAAGAAGATCGATGCACCGGCCGACTACGGCAATGCTGCTCACAAGGCCATTGAGGCCGCACCGGGCAGCTATGTTAAATCACGCCTTGACTGATCCTCGCTAATATTGATACTACAAGGGGCACTCAGGTGCCCCTTTTCAATTATGAAAGAGTTGCGCACCCTCGCCGACCGGACTGACCCTCAATGCACCTGATTAAAAACTCCCTGAGCAGAAAGCGAGTGGAGACCCTGGCTATTCTTCATCTGGCCTGGCCCATTGTGATCGCACAACTTGCGCAGCACTCTATTGGCTTTGTAGATACGCTGATGGCGGCTCGTGCCGGTGCTGAAGATCTGGCAGCCATCGCGTTAGGAACCAGCATATGGATACCTGTATTTCTGGCGCTCAGTGGCATTCTGATGGCAACCACACCTTTGGTTGCACATCTGGTCGGCGCCAACAGAGCCCAAGACACATCAGGCACGTTGCATCAAGGATTGTGGATTGCACTGATGCTGGGTGCGATTGCTCTACTGCTGCTCAACAACACTGAGCCGCTGCTGGCATTACTGTCATTGGAACCCAGCCTTGCTGACAAAACCAGACGCTATCTTGAGGCGATCTCACTTGGATTTCCGGCGCTGCTGCTGTTTCAGGTGATGCGCAGCTATTGCGAAGGGTTTGGCAAGACCCGCCCGGTGATGAAGATAGCCATCATCGGCTTGTTGTGTAATATCCCACTAAACTATGTGCTGATTTTCGGTAAATTCGGCTTTCCTGAACTCGGTGGTGTGGGTTGCGGCTGGGCCAGTGCAATCGTAATGTGGATCTTCCTGTTCTGCGGCACTGGCTACCTGCATAGAAGCTCCTCTTTTGCCCCCCTCAAACTCTGGAGACGCTGGCAAAAACCACAACTCCGCGCTGTTCTGAGCTTTCTCAGGCTCGGCACCCCTATCGGCTTTGCACTACTGATAGAAGCCAGCATGTTTTGCGTGATCGCGCTGCTGCTGGCAAGGCTGGGAGATATTGTGCTAGCCGCTCATCAGATCACCATCAGTTTCACCGGTATGGTTTTCATGCTCCCTCTGAGTATTGCGATAGCATTGACCATACGTGTCGGCCAGCTCTCCGGTGCCGGGCAGGCTGCATCAGCCAGATACGCTGCCTTCACCGGGATACAGATCACCCTGCTTCTGGCATTGGTGACCACCACGCTGACACTGCTCTTTGCAAGAGGCATTGCGCGACTGTATACCCCGGATATCGAAATCCTCGATCTGGCAGCCTTCCTGCTCGTTATTGCCGCCCTGTTCCAACTCTCGGATGCCATACAGGTCAGCGCAGCTGGAGCGTTGCGTGGCTATAAGGATACCGCTATACCTTTACTACTGGTTTTTATCTCTTTCTGGATTATCGGGCTGCCGATCGGTTATCTGCTGAGTCTGACTGATACGCTGGTCCCGGCGATGGGACCAGCCGGTTTCTGGTATGGTTTGGTGATCGGCTTGAGCGCAGGCGCCGTATTGCTGTTGACAAGGCTACATCTGGTTTCACGTTATGGTGAAAATGCTTAAAGCCTGCCTGCTACTGCTGGCAGGTTTAACCACTGCTACTATCTCGGGCTGCTCAGAACCCACGCCCGAGAAGATGATGCAGACCTATGCCCAACGCCTGGGCAACGCGCTTGACCAACCTGTAGACTTCACGACAAGTCACTTACCCCCTCTCCCCCAACAACCTCCACGGCGCCAACGCTTACTACCGGTTACGGAGATAAGAGAGGGGCTATTTGATGTGCTCAACTTGCGACATTGCAACCTGCTGCCTTTGATTGCAGAGCGCAACAGCTCACTCGGTCGAGTCATGCCGCCATCACAGCAACTGATCTATGAGCTGCAGTTTCTGCAAGCCATAGGCGAGTGTGAAGAGCATCTGCGGGCTCTGGTGAATACAGACAGCGATCTGGAGGAGGTGCTTCTACAGGTCAGCGAGATACACCGCATCAAACGCGACAATCTTCCGGCAGTGATCTGGAATAGTTTTTATACCGCACCCGAGATGGAAAAACAGTTTGCCATCAACCAGCCACCTTTGCCGCTGAATAATGCCGGGCTGCTGGCGACCATTGAACCAAGTTTACTGATGTTTGCCAGAATCAGCGGCCTGACTCTAGTAGATGCTGAATCGATCGATCCGATAGCAATCAAGGCCTTGGAGCAGGATTATGAACGCCTGTACCGGAGTGATTTCGGAGCTCAATGGCTGAAAAGTCTGTTACATCTGACCCATCTGCTTGATGCGACCGCTGACGCCATCGAAAAGCGTCTGGAACGGCTACCGGTATGCTATAACAACCGCCCCAACCCACAGGCAGAGATTCTTCGCAATGTGTTCACGCGTTTCTATGCCGGTGAGATACAAGGCTATCTGGCGACCGTTCATCAGCAAGGCATCCGCTGGCTTGAGTTACAGCAACGGATCATGGAACCTCTGCCGGTACCAGGACCTGCTACGCTCTACTACAGACAAGTGATCAGCACAGATACACAGAACAGTCTCTGGCAAACCTATACAGTTGCCAGAGACCGACACACATCGGCCTGGCAACAGCTGCTGGGGCAATGCGGCATGATGCCCGGTCAGGACAATATGCCTGCAGGATGAAGCCTAGCGGTTCTGATTGAGATTCAGCAACTGACTCAACTTGTCGTTGAGACGCTCCTCTTTCTCTTTCAGTTTTGCCTGTTTTTCCTGCTCACGAATACGCTCTTTGCGCAGTTGATGATAGGCTTTGAGCTGCGCTTTGGCATGCTCAGCCTCAGACGCTGTCACCTCGCCGGACGGCTCACCATCCAGACCGATGCGAGAAGCGCCTTCCTGAAGGCTGCGCAGATAATTGGGTGAGCGCACATATGAAGCAAGCGCACGCTTGATCCGGGTTTTGGACAACTTATCATCCGCAATCAGATCTTCCTGTATGCCGATTTTCAGCGGCCGCACATTCTCCCGACTGAATACCGCCGGATAGGCTTGCGACAGCTCCTGCAGTGCGGCCAGATTGGCGGCACGATTTTTAGTCCGATTACGGGAGCCGCTCTTTTCGCTGTCCACTTTCACTGAATCATTCACTGCTTTACTCTCAACTCGCTCAATTGACCTGTTCAAACGCCGCTCAGCGTACTCCAGTCGTTGCTCACACTCAACCAGCAATTGCTCGGTTGAATGCCTTAACTGCTCCAGCTCAGACATCGCCTTTGCGGATGAAATACTCATAATTTGTTTCCTGTTGCTTCTCACTCAGCAATTCATGTCCCAGAAACCTGCAAAATCTGGGTATATCCCGCTGAGTGGAAGGGTCAGTCGCGATCACATGCAGTACTTGATCGACCGACATCTCCTGTATCTTGTTATGCAGCATCATGACCGGCTCGGGGCACAACAGACCGGATGTATCCAACACCACATCAACGTCGATCTTATCCATTACCTGTCACTCATTTCTATAAAGGCCGCTATTGTCGCAAATATCCTACCTCAGAGAAACTGCATATACGCAGTTAACATGCCTCAGGGGAGCGACTATGCTTGAATTATCGGCAGAACACTATTATCAGGAGTACAGATGCCATGATTCGAGTAATGATAGAGCGCCACATTGCACTGGATCTGGACGAGCATTATGACCGTGTCGCCAGTGAAACACTACAAAAAGCCATGTCTGCACACGGCTTCATATCGGGAGAAGCGCTGAGAGATATTGATGATCCCATGCACCGACTGGTCATCGCCAATTTCAGAAACGCTCACGACTGGCAAATCTGGGCCCAGTCGGAAGCGCGCAAGGATATGATGAAACAGATGAGTCTGCTGCTGGAGCAGGAGGAAAAAATCACCCTGTTTGAGTACTGATCACTCACGGCGAAGATCCAGAAAACAGGTGATCTCTTCGCGATCATGGTACAGGTGCCGTGCTTCGATACGATGCGTCACGCCTGCAGCATCCAGCTCACTGCGGATCGTTTCGAGGCAGTTCACCACTTCACGATAGCGCTGTTTCATGGGAAGCTTGAGGTTGAAAACAGCTTCACGGCACCAGCCTCTTTTGGCCCAGAGCACCACGAGGTCTGCGATTCGTGAGGGTTTTTCGACAACATCGCACACCATCCAGTAAACCGGTTTTGATGGCGCAAAGGTAAAAGCATCTTCTCGAAGATGGGTGACCTGACCACTCTCCATTAACTCCTCACCCATCGGACCGTTGTCCACTGCGGTTACGAACATCCCCTGCTGCACCAACTGCCAGGTCCAGCCACCGGGCGCTGCCCCCAGATCAACAGCTGTCTTGCCACCACCCAGGCGCTGCTCCTGCTCATGCCTGGATAAGAACCAGTGCCAGGCCTCCTCAAGCTTGAGCGTAGAACGACTCGGCGCAGCAGCTGGAAACTTCAGACGCAGAATACCCATCTCCCAGGGCGAGCTGTTCCGCCGTGGCGAAACACCCAGCCATAGAGATTTACCCGACAGCGCAAACAGATGCATGCGCCATTCAGCCTTCTGTTTGCGAGGCAACAGGCAATTCTGCTTACGCATCTGCTGTACAAGTGCCGAACTGAATTTCCGTGCAAACCCCTGGAGCTCACGTCCGGAAGTCGTATCCGGCGTTTCGGCAAACAGCTCATTGCACAAGGGCAACCCGGCGGCGTGCGCCAGAACAGGTGTCACACGATCATGCCCCGGCAGATCATCAAGCATGGGCAGACAAGCTACCCACTGACGCACAAAGATCAGAGAGCGAAAGGCGATCCTCTCCATCACCTCCAGCGCAGTGCCAGGCTGATGCAGATTGAATATGACATAAGCCTCCTCCGCTCGATAAGTCGGATGCCCTGAGAAGCCAGCCAGCGCCGCACGCTCAGTAAACTCGGCAGCGCATTCACGCTCAAATCCGGAACGGCAATAGAGAATCAGTGTGTTTAAGGTCTGCATCGTGTGGGTTGTCTCTCCTGCCTGACGGCGTTATTCCTGATGGTTCGGCGCCCATCATACCTGACTCGCAAACTTATGATCTAGCAACAGTTGTACGAGCTCTCGCCTCTTTCCTTATGGGTCATACTCCACAGGAAGACATGCAGATTAGTGCAGAGATTTATATGCTATGCTTTGCAAGCCGGATTCAGCACTAACGACAAACTTTAAACCTGTTAAATATCAGTTTGCTACGCTCATTTTTACCCTGATATGAGATCCTCTCAGTTGAATAAACCGATGTTTGAAATGATTAAAAACTCAGCCCCCTTTCTTGGTTTGTGTAATCAAACACGAAATCACCTCGCATCAGCATCTGAGCCCTTCCGGGTTCACAAAGGTACAGTTTTGCAAAGTGCAAATCAGCCGTGGAGCAAGGTGTATCTACTCAATCGGGGGCTAGTACGCATGTATTATGCAGATCTAGATGGCAATGAGCATAACAAACGTTTTTTTATGGACAGTGATTTTTTTTGGCCAGTCACCCATGCTTTACGTACTCAACCAACGGGGTTTTTTATTGAAACGCTGACAGAAACAGAGGGATACTTCTGGCAGTTTGATGCGTTTCAATCGTCTTTCTCCAATGATTACGAATGGCTCACTTTCAGTCATGTCTGGATGGAAAAACTCCTGGAAGCAAAGCTGACAAGGGAACGCCAGTGGCTGCAGTTAACGGCAAGTGAGCGCTATATTCAATTTTGCCAACACTCCCCAAAGCTTGCTGCACGCCTTCCTGCTCATCAGGTTGCAAGCTATATAGGCATTACACCAGTTTCTCTTTCTCGATTAAAAAAACATCTGATTGTTAACATTTGATAATGCACCTCCAGTCGCCAGAAGCAATACTGCTTCAAAAAGGAGTGCCATAATGCTGAGCCTAACCATACGCTATTTCTCTATATCCAGCACCTTACTACTTGGACTGATGGCGGGCTTTTTCGCTACTTATTCGTTTAATGTCAATTACGCAACATTGGCTTTGAACGGTGAGATGTATGCAATAGTCCAATCCTTATTTAATACGAATGTACGTCATCCAGGCTTTTTCTTGTGTTTTTTTGGTGCGGGTGCCATGAGTGTGATTACAGGCCTTCTGGGATTGGTCGCAAAGGAAAAAACAGCGAAGATCTGGATAGCTATTGGCATTACCTACGTAGTGGGAATTATTTTTTTCACACGGTTCGTCAACTTACCACTCAACTTCTATACAGAAACCTGGAACCCAATGGATCTTCCAGCCGACTGGCCCGAAGTTCGCGCCAAGTGGAACCAAGCGAATCTATTTCGTACCGTGATATCTTTCGGATTATTTTCTACTGCAACCTTTCTGCTTGCATCCCCCAGCCAACAGAGTGCATTACCTGAGACTTAAAAGGACACATTCTGCGTCGATTGGACTACCTACAGCTCCTTCAACAAATTAGTGATCACTATTTCTTTACTCCACGCTCCTCCCGCAAACTTGATCCATATCAAATAAACATCATTTATCATGTCGTTTGGAGCAGTACCAAAGTCGTGATTATAACACTTTGAGCTAACTCATACTGCTCTGCACAAGCATCACCTGACCCTGCAATCAACTTTCAACCCATTGAAAAACAATAAATTACTATTGATAAACAAGAATATATAAAACACTAGTTCGTAAGTAGTACAACTCGACAAGAGCATCTTGATGCGATGCAACAAACCGTTTCATTACATTGAAATACCGCGGTAATTCACTGATAATCCGCGCTGGTACTGTTTTCTAACTCTAACAGCTTGTTGATGAGAGCCTGACATGAGCATTGCAACTGATCACCCAACATACAACTACAAGGTGGTGCGTCAATTCGCCATCATGACTGTTGTCTGGGGTATTGTCGGTATGGGCGTGGGTGTCCTTATCGCGGCCCAGCTGGTCTGGCCGGCGCTAAACTTCGATCTACCCTGGTTATCCTACGGACGTATTCGTCCGTTACACACCAACGCGGTTATTTTTGCGTTTGGTGGCTGCGCCCTTTTCGCAACCTCTTACTATGTTGTTCAACGAACCTGTCAGGCTCGCCTGATTTCGGACTCACTCGCAGCATTCACTTTTTGGGGCTGGCAGATCGTAATCGTTGCAGCAGCTATTACTCTCCCGCTCGGTCTGACTTCTGCCAAAGAGTATGCTGAGCTGGAATGGCCCATCGACATCCTGATCACCCTGGTGTGGGTTACTTATGCTGTCGTGTTCATCGGCACAATATTGAAGCGTAAGACCAAGCACATCTATGTGGCGAACTGGTTCTACATGGCCTTCATACTGGTTATCGCTGTGTTACACGTGGTCAACAGTGCAGCTCTGCCGGTGTCTCCGTTCAAGTCTTACTCTGCTTATGCCGGCACTATCGATGCCATGGTACAGTGGTGGTATGGCCATAACGCCGTTGGATTCTTCTTGACTGCTGGCTTCCTTGGCATGATGTACTACTTCGTACCGAAGCAAGCCAATCGTCCGGTTTACTCTTACCGCCTGTCGATTGTTCACTTCTGGGCACTGATCGCCACTTATATGTGGGCGGGTGGACACCACCTGCACTACTCTGCCCTGCCAGACTGGACTCAGTCAGTCGGTATGGTGATGTCTCTGATCCTGTTGGCTCCCTCCTGGGGCGGCATGATCAATGGTATGATGACGCTGTCCGGTGCCTGGCACAAACTGCGTACCGACCCTATCCTGCGCTTCCTGGTCGTCTCTCTGTCCTTCTACGGCATGTCCACTTTTGAAGGGCCGATGATGTCGATCAAGACTGTTAACGCTCTGTCACACAACACAGACTGGACAGTTGGCCACGTTCACTCCGGTGCATTGGGCTGGGTGGCAATGATCTCCATCGGTGCGGTTTATCACATGATTCCGAAGCTCTTCGGCAAAGCAGACATGTACAGCACCAAGCTGATTAACGTGCACTTCTGGCTGGCAACAGTTGGTACCGTGCTCTACATCGTATCCATGTGGGTCAACGGTATTCTGCAGGGTCTGATGTGGCGTGCAGTGAACGTAGATGGCACACTGACTTACAGCTTCGTCGAAGCACTCGAAGCGAGCCACCCGGGCTACTTTGTTCGCCTGATCGGTGGCCTGATCTTCCTGTCCGGTATGTTCTTCATGGCCTACAACGTATGGCAGACCGTCCGCTCTGGCAGCAGTGTTGCCAAGGCAGAACCTGAGCCAGCGGCCCAGACTGCGTGATTGAGACGAGGAGCATAGAGCAATGATCAAACACGAAACTATCGAGAAGAATGTCGGCCTGATGGCGATCCTGGTTATGATCGTGATCAGTGCCGGCGGCCTGGCTGAGATTGTCCCCCTGTTTTATACAGATTCAACTACCAAGCCGGTCGAGAACATGCGCACCTATACCGCCTTGGAATTGGAAGGCCGCGATATATACATCCGTGAAGGCTGCCATGTTTGCCACACACAGATGATCCGCCCTTTCCGTGCTGAGACCGAGCGTTATGGCCACTATTCAACAGCCAATGAGCATGTATGGGAACATCCATTCCTGTGGGGCTCCAAGCGTACCGGTCCGGACCTGGCCCGTGTAGGTGGCCGTTATTCTGATGACTGGCAGCGTGCACACCTTTACGACCCACGCGATGTAGTACCTGAGTCAAAAATGCCCTCCTACCCCTGGCTGTTTGATAACCAGATAGACGGAAGACAAACTGCTCGCAAAATGGAAGTGATGCGCACACTGGGTGTTCCATACACTGAAGAGCAGATTTCAGGTGCTCGCGCCGAAGTTGAAGGCAGATACGAGATCGATGCCATCGTTGCTTACCTGCAAGCGCTTGGCAGAACTCATGACAAATACACCCAAACACGGTAATCCTCAGTGAGTTATGATGTTTATGGCCCGTTCTTGCCACTGGTGATGTTGATCACCTTCCTGGGGATTTTTGTCTGGGTGCTCTTGCCTCAGAACAAGAAGAGCTTCGATGAAGCCGCGAATCTTCCCTTTGCGGATGATGAACAGGAAGCAGACAACAACAATAGCAACGAACCAGCCCATGACAGGAGAGAAGAGAAATGAGTGCTTTCTGGAGCATGTGGGTATCTGTCATTACCTTGGCAGTTATTGTTGGCTGTACCTGGTTGCTGCTTGCAACCCGTAAAAGCCAGCCTCATCAGGAACTGACTGAAGAAACCGTTGGTCACTCCTTTGATGGTATCGAAGAACTGGACAACCCGATGCCGAAATGGTGGTTCTGGATGTTCATGGTCACCGTCGTTTTCGGACTTGGCTATCTGGTGCTCTACCCTGGGCTTGGCAACTTTGCCGGAGTACTGGGATGGACATCAACCAAGCAGTGGGAAGAGGAAATCGCCTACGCTGAAGAGAACTACGCACCAATCTTTGCTCAGTATTCGTCACTCTCGATTGATGAGTTACAACTTGCTGACAATGCTGCGGGTCTGCGTATCGGTCAGCGTCTGTATGCCAACAACTGCTCACTGTGCCACGGCACAGCAGGTACAGGAGCCTACGGCTTTCCCAACCTGACCGACAATGACTGGCTGTATGGCGGCGATGAAGCAACCATCAAGCACACCATCACCCAAGGCCGAATGGGAGCAATGCCAGCCTGGTTACCAGTGCTGGGTGAAGAGGGCATCCTTGATATGACTCACTACGTGCTGAAACTCAGCGGACGTGAGCATGATGCAGGGTCAGCTGATCGCGCAGAGCCGCAATTCCAGGCACTGTGTGCAGCCTGCCATATGCCGGATGGTACCGGCATGAACGCACTGGGTGCACCCAACCTTACCAACGATACCTGGTTGTATGGCGGTGAATTCGGACAGATTGCCCACACTCTGCGCGTTGGACGCAGCGGCGTGATGCCCTCCTTCCGTCACCTGCTGACAGATGATCAGATTCACCTGATCACTGCCTATGTAACAAGCCTGTCTCAGGACTGATAGTTCGAGATCAGGTGAAAGCGACATGATCTGCGTCATGTCGCTTTTTTTTTGATATATTAGAATAACCTCAGACAATACCCGCAGATCACACTTTACAATCCATCCAAGCCAGGTGGCAGGTACATATGAACCAGATACCGGTTAAAGATATCACTCCCTCCAGGAAAAAAGAGGATCAGCAACATTACGACCTCTACGCTAAGCGCGAGCATATCTACGTCAAATATTACCGGGGTTTTTTCAAGAACCTGCGTACCGGCTCCAGCTTTATCATGCTGGCCCTTTTCTTCAGCGTGTCCTGGATACAGTGGGATGGTCGTCAGGCTGTTCTTTTTGATCTGCCCAATCGTCAGTTTCATATATTCGGCATGACTTTCTGGCCACAGGACTTCGTTCTGTTATCGTGGTTGCTGATCATCCTTGCCTTCGTACTTTTTTTCGTCACCGTCTTTGCCGGACGCCTCTGGTGTGGTTACTCCTGCCCACAGTTTGTCTGGACCTGGTTTTTCATCTGGGCCGAGCGGATCACCGAAGGCGATCGCAATAAACGCATGCGCCGCGACAAAGGTCCCGGCAGTACAGAGAAAACCCTGAGGAAAACTGCCAAACACACCATATGGATTGTTTTATCGATCGCCACGGCAATCGCATTTGTAGGTTATTTTTCACCTATTCGAGAGCTGCTGCCCAGTATCGCATCTTTCGACCTCGGCCCGTGGGAGATGTGGTGGCTGGCATTTTTTACTGTTGCCACTTATGGCAATGCCGGCTGGCTGCGTGAACAGGTCTGTATCTACATGTGCCCCTATGCCCGCTTCCAGGCAGTGATGTTCGACGAGGACACACTGGTTATCTCCTATGATGAAAATCGTGGTGAAAAACGTGGCAAGCGCAAAAAAGGTGCCGATTACAAAGCCGAAGGACTTGGCGATTGCATCGACTGCGACAACTGTGTGCATGTCTGTCCGGTTGGAATCGATATTCGTGACGGCCTGCAGTATGAATGCATAGCCTGTGGCGCCTGTATCGATGCCTGTGATGAGATCATGGACAAAATGGGCTATGAACGTGGTCTGGTACGCTATACCACAGAACACGCGCTCAAGGGTAAGAAGACAAAGATACTGCGCCCACGGTTGATCGGATATTTTGCCGCTGTAATGATCATGGTGATCAGCTTTGGTTATGTGCTGGCCACTCGCGTCCCGATTCAGTTTGATGTCATCAGGGATCGCAGTGATCTCTACACCGAGGTACAGGGCAGCATGATTCAGAATGTCTATACCCTGAAGATCACCAATAAGGATCATATTGATCAGACTTATCAACTGACAGTATCTGGCCTGGAGGGTCTTGAATTATTGAATGAACCGACTATCAACATCGCTGCAGGTGAGATGATCGATTATCCGGTCAGGCTGCAGACAACACGCAGCCAGATGGCTCAATCGAACTATCCGGTTGTTTTCCTGATCCAGGCAATTGACAACCCTGCAAGCCAGGCACAGGTTGAGAGTCGTTTTATCGGGCCAGCACCGCGCCGTTAATAGCGGTGCATGTCTGGCTTAAGGTATAATTTGCGGCGAACTATACGTGCCAAAATGCATGTCGCCGCCCATTTCAGGAGCACCAATGAAACAAGATACAGCCCCCGTAGCCCCCTGGTACAAACAGTTCTGGCTGTGGTTTGTTCTGACACCGATCTTTTGTGTAATGATCTATGCCACCACCTTTGCTGTTATAGCGATAAAGACCAGCGACGGCATCGTGCGTGAAGACCACTTTCGCTATGCCCGTGGCACTTACGTTGATACCAGCAAGGAGATGAGAGCTGTCGAATTGGATCTCAAAGGCGAGATGGTACTGGATAACAACAGCGGCAGAGTTGCGCTTGATCTCGCTGGCCTTGTGCCCGATGGAACAAGTCAATTAAACCTGAGCATCATTCACCCGACTCACCAGAAGTTTGATCAACTGATCATAATGACAGCAACCAGCCAGCCCAACCATTTCGAAGGCACGCTGAGCAGCGAACTGCAGGGGAAGCGTTATTTCATTCTGGAGCCGGATAATATTGAATGGCGACTGCGCACCGAGGCCTACCCTCCATACGAAGCCCGCTCGCTGACCTTCTCCGCACTCTGATTGTGGAGATATAGCGCTATATGAATGCAGCACATGGAAGCCCTGTCACAGGTTGTTATCACTGCGGGCTTCCCATTCCGCCGAACAGTCACTTCTACACCGAAATTAAAGGTGAAGCACAGCGGATGTGCTGCCCTGGCTGTCAGGCAGTGGCACAGACCATCGTCGATGGTGGCCTGGATAACTTCTATCAGCATCGTGGAAACGACCTGTCACCAGAAGTGATTGACGCCGAACGACTTGATGAGCTCAGCGCAGAGCTGGCCCTTTATGACCGCCCCGAAGTACAAAAAACCTTTGTCCGACAAGCCCAGGACGACACCCTTGAGGCGATGCTCGTCATTGAGGGTATCAGTTGTGCGGCCTGCGTCTGGTTGATCGAACAGCACCTGGCGCGCCAGCCTGGCATCAGCGATGTCAAGGTCAACCTATCCAGCCATCGCGCACGCCTTAGCTGGAGATCTGCCGAGGTTAAGCTCAGCAGCATCCTCAAAGAGATTATTCGCATCGGCTATCAAGCACATCCGTATCACCCCGACCGTGAAGAACAGCGCCTGCAGAAAGAGAACCGCAAGGCTCTGACTCGCATGGGTGTTGCCGGAATCGGCATGATGCAGGAGATGATGATGTCGGCGGCGCTGTTTGCCGGCTATATCCAGGGCGGCATGGATGAGCCACACATGTTGATGCTGCGCTGGGCCAGCATGCTGATCGCCACACCAGTGCTTATCTATTCAGCCTTCCCTTTCTTCGCCAATGCTATAAGAGATCTTCGCATCGGCCATCTGACAATGGATGTGCCGGTAGCTCTGGCTATCGGGTTGGCTTATGTTTCCAGCGTCTGGGCAACGCTGACACATACTGGCGATGTCTACTTCGACTCAGTCACCATGTTCACCTTCTTCCTGCTGATCGGACGTTATCTGGAGATGCGTGCCCGCCAGCGCACCGGAGCAGCCGGCAACGCCCTGCTCAATCTGATCCCAAGCAGCGCCAACCGCTTACGCGATGATGGCACTGAAGAGCTGATCCCTGCGTCCGAACTGCAACCGGGTGATCATATCCGTGTCCGCCCTGGACATACGATACCCGCTGATGGCGTACTGTTGAGCGGCCATACATCTGTTGATGAGTCTGCACTGACGGGAGAGTATTTGCCAATCACCAAACAGGCTGGTTCAGCAGTTGTGGGCGGCACCATCAATGTCGAAAACCCGATAGAGTTGCAGGTGACACAGGTGGGCGAGAACAGCCGCCTGTCTACCATCGTCAGGCTGCTTGATCGCGCCCAGAGTGAAAAACCCTATATGGCTCGTCTGGCCGATAGAGTTGCCAGCTATTTTGTCAGCGCTGTGCTGGTGACAGCCGCGATTGTCTATACGGTGTGGCACTTTATTGAGCCATCCAGCGCCTTCTGGATCACTCTGTCGGTGCTTGTCGTGACCTGTCCTTGTGCTCTGTCACTGGCTACACCCACAGCACTGACCACAGCAACCGGCACCCTGCGCCAGCGCGGCCTTCTGATCACTCGCGGGCATGTCCTGGAGAGCTTATCCAAGGCCACCCACATAGTATTTGATAAAACCGGCACTCTCACCGAAGGTCGGCTGGTTCTTCAAGATACTCAGGCCCTGACATCCGTATCACCCTCTCAGATGCTGCGGATTGCTGCAGCTCTGGAGAGCCAATCTGAACACCCCGTAGCGCGTGCTTTTACGCCCTGGTTTGAACAGAGTGCAGAGCGGATAAACATCAGTATCGGTAAAGGTGTCGAAGGCTGGGTGGATGGGGACTGTTACCGTATCGGCAAACCTGAATACAGCAGCGTACTGTGCATGTCCAGCCCACAGCCTCTTCCTGACAGCACCCGTCACTGGTTATTACTGTGTGATTCTGATCGTGCATTGGGCTGGTTCGCATTGGATGACCAGGTGCGCCGTGAAAGCCAAACTGTCATCAGTCAGCTCAAGGCGATGGGTCTGGAGATAGAGATGCTGACCGGTGACAGCTCACCTGCAGCCCTGCGAGTGGCCGAATCAGTGGGTATCGAAACGGTTTACAGTGGTGTATCGCCTGAAGATAAGCTGGCAAGGATCTCAGCTCTTCAGGAGACTGGTGCTAATGTCGTGATGGTCGGCGACGGCATCAATGACATCCCCGTCATGGCGGGTGCACAAACATCAATCTCCATGGGCGCAGCAACTGATCTGGCCAAAACCAATGCAGATGCTGTTCTGATCAACAATCAGTTGCAGACTCTGGCCGATGGCATACAACTGTCACGCAAGACACGCCAGATCATTCGCCAGAACCTTGGGTTGTCGCTGGCTTACAACCTGCTGGCACTGCCCGCCGCCGCCATGGGCCTGATTCCACCTTACATTGCCGCACTGGGCATGACTGCCAGCTCAATTGTAGTGGTGTGTAACGCTTTACGACTGAGCATGCGTGAGCGTCGTCGAACCAACGCTGATCTGATTCAGCCAACGCAGACCGCCGGCCAGGAGATATGAAATGAACAGCATGCTACTTTTGATTCCATTAGGGATCATACTTGCCGGAGGTGCCATGTGGGCATTTTTCTGGAGCGTCAATAATGGTCAGTTTGATGATCTGGACTCTCCTGCTCACAGCATACTTTTCGATGATGATGGCGATATGATTCCCGAAGAGTCTCGAATCAAAGCTGAAAAGACCGCACCACCCGAGGAAGACAGCCACACCGACCAAGACCGGAAAAATGACTGATCCGCTGGTCATATCCACCGCTTTCATCATCGGGCTGCTGGGTAGTACGCACTGCATCGGCATGTGCGGTGGCATTGCCGCAGCCGTCGCCATCAACACCCGTAGCGATGGCACTCGTCCTATTTTACTGCTGGCCGGCTATAATATCGGCCGTATCAGCAGCTACATGCTGGCCGGTGCCCTGCTTGGACTGATCGGCTCCACTGTCGCTACTGGCACTCCCGGCCTGATACTTCGTACCTTTGCCGGACTACTGCTGATCGCCATGGGCCTGTATGTCAGTCAGTGGTGGACTGGCCTGATTCGTCTTGAAAAACTCGGTGGCCATCTGTGGCGCCATATTCAACCACTGGCCAGCCGCCTGATGCCCGTCAAGACCCTACCTCAATCACTCCTGCTGGGCATGGCCTGGGGCTGGCTCCCCTGCGGTCTCGTCTACAGCACCCTGCTCTGGGCATCCGCGGCTGGCAGCTGGCAGCAGAGCGGTCTGCTGATGCTGGGATTCGGACTCGGCACACTACCTGCAATGCTGGCGACAGGCCTGCTCGCCCAGCAGATCCGACAGTTTATGCAGAAGCGCTGGACTCGGCGAGTGGCGGGATTACTGCTGATCGCTTTCGGCATCTATACTCTGCCTCTGATGGGCTTTTTTCACACCTTTCATTGATAGTCATCAACACTTCTCCCTGCAAACTTATCTATACTCCATCTGATTAAATCCGGATACCGCACCTCAGGGGGACGTTACAGCGTGAACCAACATAACTCCATCGAGTGGAACCTCGATCTGATCAGCCGCTACGACCTGTCGGGTCCACGCTACACCTCCTACCCCACAGCCCTGCAGTTTCAGGGTGAAAGCACACCGGAACAACTGATCGCTGCAGCCCGGGCAAGTACCGACAGCCAGGCCCCTCTGTCTCTGTATGTACACATCCCCTTCTGCGCTCATGTCTGTTATTACTGCGCCTGCAACAAGGTGATCACACGCAATCGAGATCGTGCCCAGCCTTATCTGGACAGTGTCTATCGTGAAATGAAAACCCTGTCTGACTGGTATGGCAAGGATCGTCAGGTCAATCAGCTGCATTGGGGCGGCGGTACCCCCACCTTCATCAGCGATGAGCAGATGCATGAGTTGATGGGCAATCTGCGTCAGTACTTCAATCTGCGTGATGATGATCAGGGCGACTACTCCATCGAGATTGACCCGCGTGAAGCCAGCCGCTCAACCATGGAGGTTCTGCGCGAAACCGGTTTCAATCGCATCAGCCTCGGCGTACAGGATCTGGAGCACGAGGTTCAGGAGGCCGTGAATCGTGTACAGCCGATCGAACAGACCCTCGCGGTGCTGGAACAGGCACGCGAACTGGGATTCACTTCGCTGAATATGGACTTGATCTACGGCCTGCCCCATCAAACACCAGACAGCTTTGATCGCACCCTGGATAAAGTGATTGAGATGAGCCCGGATCGCCTGTCAGTGTTCAACTATGCTCATATGCCCGAGCGTTTTCGTTCGCAGCGCCATATACAGAGCGAACACTTGCCCAGCGCGGAAGCCAAGCTGATTATCCTGCAAAATACAATCAGCAAGTTGATGGAAGCGGGTTATCGCTATATCGGCATGGACCACTTCGCCAAACCCGATGACTCTCTGGCACAGGCTCAGCTCAATGGTCAGCTGCATCGTAATTTTCAGGGTTATACGACCCATGCAGACTGCGATCTGGTAGCGATGGGCGTGTCATCCATCAGCAAGATCGGCAACGTTTACTATCAGAATGAACACGACCTCGGTCTCTATACCCAGGCAATCGAAGAGAAGCAGAATGCCGTGCGCCGCGGCATTACACTCAGTCGCGATGACCTGATCCGTGCCGCTGTAATAGAGCAACTGATCTGCCATTTCAGACTCGATACCCAAGCGATCGCATCGCATTTCAAACTTGATTTCGACAGCTACTTTGCCGCTGAGATGCAGGAGCTGCGACAGTTTGAACAGGACGGTCTGGTTCATCTTGATGCTGGCATCATTCATGTCACACCAGCTGGACGTCTCTTGATCAGACGTGTCTGCATGGCATTCGATGCCTACATTCCCAAACTGCAACCTACCCGAGGCTATTCACGCATCATCTGATCCAAACCTGACTAATGACGGTCTGTTGCTATAATAGTTGTCATGACTACTGTTATAACAGTTAGTCTATAAGCGTCTGCTGAACTTCACCCCGGGCGCTAAATGATACATAATGTCCTTTGAATAGATCGGGCATGACCGTCACAGACACTGCAGGACTTGGATGGATGATAAATCGGATGGATGATAAAGCAGCATCAGGTAAGCTTCACAGCATCAAGCCATCACACTGCAACACCTGCAGTCTGAGCAGTCTGTGCCTCCCTGTTTCGCTCAACATGACCGAGATGGAGCGGCTGGACAATATCATCGACAAGAGCCGACCATTGAAAAAAGGTGAGCACCTGTTCAGACAGGGCGACCCTTTTGGCAGCATTTACGCCATCCGTGCTGGCTCCGTCAAAAGCTACACCATCACCAATGATGGTGAAGAACAGATCACCGGTTTCTATCTGCCAGGTGAGCTGGTTGGCCTCAGTGGCTATGATGCCAACCACTATCCGGTCTCGGTCAAGATTCTGGAAACCACCACCGTCTGCGAAATTCCGTTTGAACGCCTTGATGACCTGTCTGGACAACTCCCTGAGCTGCGTCGCCAGATTGTACGCACCATGAGCAAAGAGATCCGCGACGAGCAACAGATGATGTTGCTGCTGTCGAAGAAAAATGCCGAGCAACGCGTCGCCACCTTCCTGATCAAACTGTCGCAGCGTTTTCAGGAGCGGCGCTACTCTGCCATGTCTTTCCGTTTGTCCATGTCACGAAATGAGATCGGTAACTACCTGGGTTTGGCCGTTGAAACTATCAGCCGTATCTTCACCCGTTTTCAAAACCAGAACCTGATTCAGGTGGATGGCAAAGAGATCAAACTGATGGATCTTGAAGAGATCTATGAGCTGTCTGGCGAATGCTCCGTGGACGACCCTTCCGCCCTTCAACAAAAGCGTAACTGATACAGATGTTTACTACCTGCCGAGAATAACCGTGTCTCAAACCAAAAAAAACGCCTCAGATTTTCATCTGAGGCGCCCGAATGTCCCACAATGACGTCATCAGTTCATTGTGTAACCCAACGAGCCTATTAAACACCGCCTGATACCCGAAAACATTGAGCTGTATCAAGTTTGCATCCTATTGAGGAGTTTCTGATGTCTTTTGACGAATATTACATAAAATCGGTGATCCGATCCCTGCCTGACTGGCCCGAACCCGGCGTTATGTTCAGGGATGTAACACCGGTTTTCAAAGACCCGAAAGCGATGCGCATGGTATGTGATGCCTTCATTCAGCGCTATATCGGCAGTGATATCACCCATATTGCAGGAATAGATGCACGCGGCTTTCTGCTGGGATCGGTAATTGCCTATCAGCTCAATCTACCGCTGATTCTGGTACGCAAGAAAGGCAAACTGCCGGGCGACACCATCAGCCAGGAATATAAACTGGAATATGGCACTGCTGCTGTTGAGGTTCAAACAGATGCTGTTGCGGCTGGAGATCGCGTACTGCTGCTTGATGATCTGATCGCCACAGGCGGTACCCTGCTGGCCAGCTGTAGCCTGATCAATCAGTTGGGTGCAGATGTCACAGAAGTGGCCGCACTGATCGACCTGCCGGATCTGCAGGGATCCGCCCGCATCCAGGAAAGTGGAATTCCTGTCTACTCTTTGCTTGCCTACGCCGGACACTGAAATGAATTGGTTTAAAAACGCTATCTGCTATCGCTTCGAACCCGCTGAAGACTTCACGGAAGAGCATCTCGAAAGAGTACTGCTGGAAAAACCCTTTGTACCCTGTGGCCGCCATGAAGTCAGTCGCAGCGGCTGGACCTCACCGACTGGCCCTCTGTCTGAGTCACCAGTATTCAGCAGCAATGGCTATATCCTGATCAGCTATCTGGTTGAGGAGAAAATTCTGCCCACCAGCGTGATCCGTGACGAAATGGATGAGCGTATCCGTGTCATCGAAGAGAACGAAGCACGCAAGGTGTACCGCAAGGAACGCCAGCAGATGAAAGACGACATCACGCTTGAGCTTCTGCCACGCGCCTTCACACGACGTCATCGTACCCGCGCCCTGCTGATGCCTCAGCAAGGCTGGATTCTGGTCGATGTCGGCAGCTTCAAACGTGCCGAAGACCTGCTCAGTGCCCTGCGTGAAGCGTTGGGATCGCTGATTGTAAGACCATTGGAGGTCAACCAGGCCCCCAGCAGCGTCATGACCGAATGGCTGCAGGACAAACGCCCTATTCCCTCCGTTATTGAGGTTGAAGATGAGAGCGAGCTGCGTGATCTCAGCGCAGAGGGAGGCGTTATTCGCGTCAAGGGACAGGACCTGTTCAGCGATGAGATCCGCGCCCACCTGGACAATGGCATGCAGATCACGCGGCTGGCGTTTAACTGGGAGGAGCAGATTCGTCTGGTGTTGCATGCCGATATGAGCCTGCATCGCCTGAAGCTCACCGACCAGTTCCGCGAGCAGATGGACAATGACAGCCCTGAAGATGAGCTGGCCTATTTTGATGCCCAATTGACGCAGATGGGGCTAGAGTTCAGCCGCTTTGTGCCGGCGCTGGTGGAAGCCTTCGGCGGGGAACCCGTCCGATAAGGCGGCGTCATACTTTGACTGAATAGCCTTTACTGAATGGCCCTTACGAATAGCCTTTACTGTTTTAACCTGATCCGGAGTTTACATGTACAGTGTCAAAGAGATGTTCTACACCCTGCAAGGTGAAGGCGCTCAAAGCGGTCGAGCAGCAGTTTTTTGTCGCTTTACCGGATGTAATCTCTGGTCAGGTCGTGAACAGGACAGGGAGAGTTCCGTGTGCAAGTTCTGTGATACAGACTTTATCGGCACTGATGGCCAGAACGGCGGTAAGTTTGAAACAGCCGAGGCGCTGGCCAGTCGTATTCGCAGCTTCTGGCCAGCAGGCGAAAAAGGCCAGCCCTATGTCGTCTGTACCGGAGGAGAGCCTGCACTGCAGCTGGATGGCGAGCTGGTTGAGGCACTGCACCAGAAAGGGTTCGAAATAGCGATTGAAACAAATGGTACCCGTCCCTTGCCAGCCGGCATTGACTGGATCTGTGTCAGCCCCAAAGCTGATGCAGAGCTGCTGATTACACAAGGTCATGAGCTGAAACTGGTCTATCCGCAACGCGAAAACCGCCCCGAACAGTTTCAGTCACTCGATTTTGAGCACTTTTACCTGCAACCACTCGATAGCCCGGAGCAGGCAGCCAACACAGCCGCCTGCATCCGCTACTGCATGGATCACCCGCAGTGGAAATTAAGCCTGCAGACACACAAGATCATCGGTATCGACTAGGCTGAGCCGAAACGCCACCAGCCCCTGGTCAGGATCAAGCAGTCCGACTGCGTCGAAACTGCAGCAGGGTTCGACGATTACGCCAGCCGATAAGTGCGAATGCAGGAATCTGCATCAACACCCCATAAACCAGAGCACTCGCTGACATTTCAGCATTCTGTAGAATCGTGCTGGTCACCAGCAGCGCAGTACCAGCATTCTGCAACCCCACTTCAACCATGATTGATATCCGCTGTGGATCATTCAGCCCAGCCATCTTCGACAGCAAAAATCCCAGCAACATGGCCGCAAATACCAGACAAAACACTGCGGGCGCCAACTGGACCAGCAAGGCAGGCAGTAGATGCCAGTTGCCGCGCACCAGCAACACCACCATCAGCAACAACAGGCAGAGTGAAAAACGCCTGAAAGGCACTCTGACACGTGCCGCCAGAAGAGGAAAGCGCGCACTGAATCCGACTCCCACCAGCACCGGTAGCAGTGTAATCACCACCATTTTCATGATCGATTCGATAATCGGAAAATCAATCACGGCCGTTGTTTGAAACCAGTGCTGCAAAGCCAATGCAGTCAACAAAGGTATAGTGAAAGGTGTCAGCAGGGTCACCAGCGCTGTGAGTGAAACAGAAAGCGCCGCATCTCCGCGCGCGAGCAGTGTGATCGCATTGGATGTTGCACCACCGGGGGCAAAGGTGAGAATCATGATACCCACAGCCAATGCAGGGGGCAGTTGAAACAATGTCACCACGATTAAACCCAGCACAGGCAACAGCAACATCTGAGCACCGATACCCAGCAACAAGGTTCTGGGCTCTCTGAGAACCTGTGCAAAATCCCTCATACTCAGCGAGAGACCCACAGCCAGCATGATGATCGCCAATGCTGTGGGCAAAAATATCTGAGAAATGATCGAAGCCTGCATTTTTTTATCTCTCGCTGAATCACAAGGCGTCATCATATCGACGGGGATGAGTTCACACAATCTTAACGCAACTGCAGCATTTATAGGCTAGGCTTAGAAAGCGACAGAGCAGAACTTTATCCACTCAGGACAAAACCCCTATGCCTCGTGGGCTTGGAAAGCCTACCCACATTCTCTGTGGATAACATTGTGTGTAGACGTTTTAAAACCCCGCCTTGCTCCCACGTCTTCATGCCTCCCTACAGATTGATCAAAAAATGTACAGATATTTTACATCATATGAATCAATAAGTTATTAGTTAATATATGCAATTATTTGCAGATGCGAAAGCGAAACAAGAAACTAAAACACCCCTGCAGTTTCTTCTCAGCATCTAGCACGGAGTCAAGGTTACACACAACCCTTTTCACACATCTGTCATAATCTTGATTCTGAAGAAAAACTCTGAAGAGTAACAATGAGCACTCACAACACTGGTCTAAGGCGACTAAGGCAGTTAGTATACCGAAGCTGAAAATGAGGTATCGGAACTGACAATGCAGGAAGAGCTGGATCAACGACGCAGGGCAGGACAGCGCATCACTCTGATTGGCGCGTTGGTCGACAGCCTGTTGAGCGCCGCCAAGATTATCGTGGGTATACTGGCCAACTCAGCCGCATTGATTGCCGACGGCTTGCACTCGCTGTCGGATGTTTTGACCGACTTCATGGTCGTGTTTCTTCTCAAGTTCTCGCATGAAAAACCAGATGCCAACCATCCCTGGGGGCATGCACGCTTTGAAACCGTCGGCACCGTTGTGCTTGGCGGTATTCTCATGCTGGTCGGGGCCTTGATGGCCTATGAAAGCCTCAAGCTGCTGTTTGGTTCAGAAGTTCCACCCCTGCCAGCCTGGCCCGCGCTAATCGTAGCGGGCGTCTCCATATTGTCGAAAGAGATCCTTTATCACTACACCCACCGGGTCGGAAAAGCACTGAACTCGAACCTGATCATCGCTAACGCCTGGCACCATCGCACGGACTCGTTATCCTCCATTGTTGTCTTCGTTGCCATAGCCGGAGCCATGACGGGCGTCTGGTGGCTGGATGCTCTCGCGGCAGTACTCGTTGCGCTGCTGGTCGGCAAGATCGGCTGGGATCTGGTTGCCAAAAGCATTTCCGAACTGGTTGATACGGCGCTACCGGCAGAACGGGTCAAAAAACTCCGTGAAGCAGCCCTTTCAGTTGATGGGGTGATAAGTGTTCACAGCTTCAAAAGCCGCTCAATGGGCAGCCAGAGCCTGCTGGAGATGCATCTTCAGGTTGGTCCTCACCTGAGTTCTGCAGAGGGGCATTTTATTGGTGACTCGGTCACCTGCCTGTTACGGGACCGGTTCGATGATATCGGTCATATCATCTACCACATCGACACCTATGATGATCACGACATGTCTGAAGAGATCTGCCCGATAATGCCGCCACGATCCGAGATACAGCAGCATCTTGACGCATCGATCAGTCGTATTCTGGGGGATACAGCGGATTATGAGTTGATCATCTACTACGAGCCACGCTGCATCGATCTGGACATCAAGTTCAGCAGCGATATCCATCAGTTACTGAGCAACACGGGTATCGAAGCACATGCGCTGGAAGCACAACTCGCTGAAGAGCTGAAAGGCCTGAACTGGTTCCGTCAGATCAATATCTGGCTGGCTCCTCAGCCAGCCAAGTGAGTCCGGCGACGCCGCTCCAGTAACAGAATCAGCCAACAACTGATAACGAAAGGCGCAGTTAGTGCAGGCAGACCAGCCGCCATCAACCCTGCTCCAGCTGTTGCCGCTAGCAGCATCCCAGCCAGTATCCATCGCCAGCTCAGTTGATGGTGATATAGCGCAATCGCAGCCAGTACCGGATTGAACCCAGCTATACCAAACGTCAGAGAGCCTGGATCCAGGCCGAACAGAATACCCGCCACGATGCCGACAAGACTGCCACCTAGCGCCCACAATAGAAACGGAACACCCTGCAAAAGTAAAACCAGCGTTACCACAACTGCCGATATCGGATCCGATACAAACAACACCTGACTGACACCAGACAGCAATGGAATCGGGTCGACCGGCAGATCCAATGGAGTGGTCTGAGTCAGAAAGAGCCAGGGCAGCATGAGCAGATTGAAAGGAGCTGTGAACAGCGGAATAGCCCAAACGGATCTGAGCCCTTGAAACAGTAACGTGCAGGCAATTGCTCCTGACACAATGCCGAGCGCCAACAGCAGACTCGGCTCATAACACAGACCCAGCAACAAACCGACCAGGCCTGCATTGTAGCCAAACAAACCCTGCTCGATATCTGAGATTGAAAACCCTGCCAGTCTGGCAGTCAGATTGGCGCTGCTGACGCCAAGCAACATCCCTATCACCATCACTGGAGACGCCCAGAGAACAGCCAGCAGAAATGCCAGACCGCTCCAGGGATTACTCAGAAAAAATATCTGGCTGATACCCGCCAGCGTTGCACGCATCCAGCTCACAGACTGATACCTACAGATGGGGTTAAAAAGCTGACTATTAAGTCAGTTTGAAACCGCATTAGATCAGAAGTGTGCAGCCTGAGCAACTGGATTGTGCGCTGGAGCGAAACGCTTTAAACAGTGAGTCTATTATTGATGTCGATGCTTATCGAACCGGCTCCCTCATTGTCACAAACTCCTCAGCCGCCGTCGGATGAATACCGATAGTGCTGTCAAATACCGCTTTGGTTGCACCCGCCTTGAGTGCCACGGCAATGCCCTGAATAATCTCGCCGGCTTCAGCCCCGACCATATGCACTCCCAGCACGCGATCAGTTTCCTGATCCACCAGCATCTTCATCAGTGTGCGTTCCTGCGAACCACTGAGGGTATGCTTCATGGCACGGAATTCGGAGCGATACACGTCCACCTTAGTGAAACGCTCACGCGCCTGCTCTTCCGTCAGCCCCACCGTACCGATATTTGGCTGGCAGAAAACTGCGGTCGGGATCAGGTCATAATCAACTGTCTTCTCGCCCTTGCCATAAAGTGCCTGGACAAGCGCCATGCCTTCGGCCAGCGCAACCGGCGTCAGCTGTACACGATCAATCACATCACCGATTGCATAGATGGAGGGGATTGAAGTCTGGAACTGATCCGACACAACAACAGCGCCCGACTTGTCAGTGGCAACACCAACCTCCTCAAGACCAAGCCCAGCTGTATTGGGTACCCGCCCGGTTGCATACATGATCTGGTCGGCTTCCTGCGTGGAGCCATCTTCAAACTCCGCAATCAATACGCCATCGTCGGCCTTCGTAATCGAGCGGATATTGGTGTTGAAGCGCAGCTTCACGCCCTTCTTCGCCACCTCCTGTGCGGTGAACTCCCGCACCTCCTGATCAAAGCCACGCAGGAACAGATCGCCTCGATAAACCAGATCGGTTCTGGCACCGAGTCCGGCAAAGATACCGGCAAACTCAACCGCGATATAACCCCCGCCAAGAACTATGACACGACGGGGAAAGGTCTCCAGATCGAACACTTCATTGGAGCTGATGACATGCTCCCGACCCGGAATATCCGGCACATGCGGCCAACCACCGGTTGCAATCAGGATCCGTTCAGCTGTAATACGTCGCCCATCAACACTGACCTCATTCGGACCTGTTACTGTGGCCCGCGCTTCGATCAGCTCACAACCGCTGTTAATCAGCAGGTTGCGATAGATGCCGTTTAACCGGGTGATCTCGGCTGTCTTATTGTCACGCAGAGTCGGCCAGTCAAACGTCACGCCGCTGGCATTGAGACCAAAGCCCGCTGCTTCATGAAAGGTTTCAGCATAATGAGAGGCATACACATAGAGTTTCTTGGGAACGCAGCCGACATTCACACAGGTACCGCCGAGGTAGCGCTCCTCTGCCACTGCAACTCGCACACCCATACCGGCTGCCATGCGCGCTGCCCTGACGCCGCCCGAACCTGCCCCTATGACAAACAGATCATAGTCGTACTGACTTACCTGATTCTCCTGGCTCACTATTGACTCCTGATTGGCAAAACTGCGATTAACAAAAGCTATCTATAACAAGATAGGAATTAGATCAGGCCTACCTTATACAGAGGTGGAAGCAAACACCAATTCATAAACGCTACCAGCTCCATTAACAGGCGCTATAGGTCTGGCTATTATTCATAGGGTGCAGCTCAATCAACTAACTGCTTCTGCATGAAGATACTGTAAGGGTCTTCGCGATAGTGACCAAAAGGCGGTCTGGTTTGATAACCATAGCGCTCATACAACCCCAGCGCTTCTGGCTGACTGATCCCTACCTCAAGTCGTGCCAACACAACACTCTGCTCCTGCAGATGAGACTCGAGCCTTTGCAGAATCGCCGATGACAAACCTTTACCACGCTGACGCTCATCCACAAACAGGCGCTTCACCTCGCCATAATGGCCATCATCACTCATCACTCTGACCGCACCACACCCGACCAGTTCATCACCTATATAGCATCCATAAAGGGCGGCATTGGGTTTCTGCAGATCCTCAATACTGGCCAGATGGTTGCTTTCAGCCGGGTAGAGTTCGGCCAGATAGGCATCCGACAAGGCTATCAACCTCGCCACCTCTGGCAGGGTTGGATCAATTTTTTCAATTCGGTAAGTGTGAGCCTGTTGCATCGTCATTTTCTCCAGACGGATTGGATGGCAATTATATGGTTTTCAAGCTTATGCACGCATGTTAATGCCTTTGGTAAATCCGTAAAAGCGACAATAAAATATCTGGCCACCCCGTGCCGTGTCGCGCATCCCTGGTGTATGATCATCCCAACGCACCGGTGCCGGCATATCAGGATGCCAGGCATGCCCAGGACGCGTTCATACTCATATCGCATTGAAAGGGTCTTTAAGCATTATGAACTTGATATTTCTGGGCATTGTCTTGATTGCTGCAGCGGTGGCTGGCTGGCGTGAACTCTTTCATATCCCTGTAGAGGGCGAACCCTCCCCAATGGAAGCCCTGTCATCCGGGATGATAGATTCGGCCGGAGGTGCCGTCGAGCTGGCGATTGGGCTGGTCGGGGTGATGACGCTCTTTCTGGGCCTGATGAAGGTTGCTGAAGCCGGTGGCCTGCTGACTATCATCGCCAAGCTGATTCGCCCGCTGATGACCCGACTGTTCCCTGAAGTGCCGCCAGATCACCCCGCTATGGGGGCAATGATCCTGAACATGTCGGCCAATGCCCTGGGATTGGGCAACGCTGCCACCCCCTTCGGTATCCGTGCCATGCAAGAGTTGGATAAGCTCAACTAGCAACCGGGAACCGCCACCAACTCCATGGCACTGTTTCTGGCGATCAACACCTCCAGCGTCACCCTGCTGCCTACCGGAGTGATCGCGATACGCGCCGCCGCAGGCTCTGCTGATCCGGCTGCAATCCTGCCCACCACCCTGTTTGCCACCATCTGCGCCACCATTGCTGCCATTTCTGCCGCGATGCTGTTTCGGCGCTTCTTCCCGGTGGTACCTGATCCCGCTGCAATGAAAATAGAGCGCCCCTGGGTGAATGAAAACGATGCCGATGCACGCACCTCCGATACTTCTGCTTATCCGGTCTGGGTATCGGTATTGGCGTTAGCGACCATCGTGGCGATGATTCCGCTGATGGTCGTGTATGGTCGTGCCGTATCCCCCTGGATCATGCCGGGACTGATGGTCGGATTTCTGCTGTTTGGTGCGCTGCGCGGAGTGCGCATCTATGAAGTATTTGTCGAAGGTGCCAAGGAGGGGTTCCAGGTGGCGCTGCGCATCATCCCCTATCTGGTAGCGATACTGGTTGCCGTCGGGATGTTCCGCGCCAGCGGAGCAATGGATGTGATGGTCAATATGATCGGCGGCATCACCGCCCGCTTCGGTCTTCCTGCCGAGGCACTGCCAATGGCATTGCTGCGCCCGCTCTCCGGTTCCGGTGCCTATGGCGTCATGGCCTCGGTCATCAATGATCCGGCAATCGGGCCAGACAGCTATGTTGGCTATCTGGTCACCACACTACAGGGCTCAACTGAGACCACCTTCTATGTGCTGGCGGTCTATTTTGGAGCGGTGCAGATTCGCAGAATGCGTCACACCCTGGCAGCCGCTCTGACTGCCGATGTGGTTGCCGTTATCGCGGCGGTCGCGATCTGCTCCTATCTGTTTTTGTGAGTCTGTTCCTGAGGACTGTCTACATAAGACAGCACTTCAGGTTTCAATATCCATATAAACCAACTCCCAGATATGGCCATCCAGATCTTCAAAGGCATGTCCATACATAAAACCGAAGTCCTGTGGGTCCCGAGGCACAGTGCCGCCGGCAGCTACGGCCTTTGCAACCATTTCATCCACCTCCTCTCGTGATTCACAAGAGAGGCAAACCAGCACTTCAGTGCACTGGCGAGCATCACAGACTGTCTTGTTGATAAAGGTTTTGAAGTAGTGCTCCACCAGCAGCATCACAAAGATATTCTCATCCACTCGCATGCAGCCGGCATTTTCGTTGGAGAATTTGGGATCGAATCCAAATCCCAGCGCGGTAAAAAATGCTTGCGCCTTATCCAGATCACTGACTGGAAGGTTGACGTAGATCTTTCTTGCCATGGCCATGGTCTTGTCTCTATTTTGAATTTTCATTCAGTGTAGCATGCCCGTCTGTGACAAATTCGTGATAACTCGGTGATAGACTGTTTACCGACCCGTGATCCTTGCCAGAGATACATCTGACATGATGGAATGAAGCATTACCTGACCAACATCTGCCCAGCCAAAACGGCCGGACAGGCTGAACTTTTGACAGGCCCCGATGAAACGCACTGTACTGATTATTGAAGACACTCCCGACATCGCTCAACTGGTGCGTATGCATCTTGAAGATCTGGATTGTACTGTTCTGGTTGAACCTCGCGGCGACACGGGGCTTGCTCGCTTTCGCGAAGGTGGAATCGATCTGGTGATACTGGATCTGATGCTGCCGGGTATGGATGGCCTGTCGGTGTGCCGAGAGATCCGTACTTTGCCGGGTTACACGCCCGTATTGATGTTGACCGCGCGCAGCTCAGAACTGGATCGTGTGCTGGGACTGGAAATGGGTGCAGATGATTACCTGACCAAACCTTTCAGCGTGGCCGAGCTGACTGCCAGGGTCAAAGCTCTGTTCAGACGTGTCGATGCCCTGTCACAACCGGCAGAAAAGCCAGATAACACAATCCTGACCTTCGATCAGCTGCGACTCGATCCCGCCAAACGCCGTGTATGGATAGCCGACTCAGAGATTGATCTGACTGCGCGTGAATTCGACCTGCTGCTGCATTTTGCCAGTCATCCGGGCCATGTGTTCAGCCGTCTGCAACTGCTGGATGCTGTGTGGGGTTACAATCATGAAGGCTACGAACACACCGTCAATACCCATATCAACCGTTTACGCGGCAAGATCGAAAAAGACCTTAATAACCCGCACTTTATTCAGACAGTCTGGGGTGTCGGCTATCGTTTCCGGGATTGAGTGAACAGACATGATGATACGCAGCCTGTATGCCCGCCTCTCTCTTGGTCTTTTCGTACTGCTGATAACGGTGGGGCTGGTGTACGCCTCTATCAGCTTGATTGCGTTGCGCAGCTATCAGGCATCGGTCAATCAGGAGTTGAACCGCAACCTGGCTCAGAACCTGGTATCCGATCGTAATCTGGTCGATGAGGGCAAGCTGAATCATGATGAGCTGAAAGAACTCTTCTCGCTATATATGACAATTAACCCGAGTATTGAGATATATTTGATTGATATTAAAGGAACTATACTCTCCTACTCTGCCGATCCCGATAAGATAAAACGCAACAGCATCGCCATGGACCCCATCCACAAGCTGCTGTCAGATAATGAGGCCTACCCCCTGCTGGGTGATGATCCTCGCAGCCATGATCGACAGAAGGTGTTCTCTGCCACACCCGTGCCATCTGCCGATAATATCGAAGGTTATCTCTATGTTGTGCTGCGTGGGGAAGAGTACGATTCAGCCGAGCTGATGGCCAGAGAGGGGCACTTCTTTGTCATGAGTGCCTGGGCCGTTGCGATCAGCCTGGGGTTTGGTATGCTCGCCGGGCTCGCCGTTTTTCATCTGCTGACTCGACGCCTCACCCGCCTGGCACAGGGAGTCGAACAGTTCCAGAACCAGCTCACGTCAGACTCACCCAGAACCTCAAACACAGCGGGGGATGAGATTGACTATCTCGCCTCGACCTTTGAGCGCATGTCGACGCGCATCAATCTACAACTCGAGCAATTGCAGGAAAAAGACGCATTACGGCGCCAGCTCATTGCGCAGGTGTCACATGATCTGCGCACACCACTGGCCTCCTTGCAGGGTTATGTTGAAAGCCTGCTGATCAAACGCCACAGTCTGAGTGATGAGGAGCAGGCGCGCTTTCTGACCATCGCACTGAACGAAGCTCGCCGGCTCGGCCGACTCGTCGATGAACTGTTTGAGCTCGCCGCGCTGGAAGCCTGTGAAAAACAGCCGGTAGCAGAACCCTTCTCACTGCCTGAACTGATCCATGATGTGGTCCAGAAACACCAACCCGTGGCTAGCGGCAAGAAGCTGAATCTGTCCATCAATGGCGACCTGTCATTGCCAATGGCTTATGGCGACCTTGGCATGACCGAGCGCGTACTGGACAACCTGATCGGAAACGCCATGGACCACACCCCCGAGGGCGGCAATATCAAACTGACACTCGGGCAGGAGGAGCAACTGCTGACGGTTACTGTTCATGACAGCGGGTCGGGTATCGCCCCATCTGACCTGCCTTATATCTTCGATGCTTTTCACAGAGGCACATCCGGGCGCAGCGCCAGCCATGCAGGACTCGGGCTCGCCATCGCCAGACGTATCATGATGTTGCAACAGGGCAGCATCAGCGCAAGCAACGACAAGGTTCAAGGTGCCATTTTCGTCATTCGGTTGCCGCTTTTTACATCGAATACCCACACCATAAAAGATGACCTGTAATAGATACTTTCTTAATCAATTACAGCCCCCTGAGAACCTTTACCAAGTAACCCGGGGCTACTCTCATACGGATGTAGGCATGGCTCTAGCCAGGAGGTGGCTGGCTCGTTTGGCGGCTATTCAGTTGCTCTAGCGCCATAGAAAGCTGCATCGCAAACCGCGCAGTTGCCACCGGTAACACCCTTCCTTTCAACTGCCCCAGCAACAAATGCCCAACGGGTACATCTCGCGCAGGCAACTCCCGAAACACCAACCCATTGTCCGGCGCAGCCTGCAGCCCTATGGGTATCTGGAAACCCACTACCTGTTCATGGCGCACATAGTGGCGGATCAGTTCGAAAGATTCAGTATCTACCACCGGGGTGACTGTGCGGCCCTGAGCTTTTGCGGCCCGGTTTAGCAGGTTACGTACGCCGTACTCGGTGGCTGGCAGTATGTGGGGATGTTCAAGGCAGTCTCGCAGACGCAAGTTGGTTTTGGTTACCAAAGGGTGGCCGGCGGAGAACACGGCGCATACAGGCTGGGGAATACTGTGCATTACGTCGAAGTCCACCAGGTGTTCCGGTTCAAACACCAGAGCCAGGTCGCTGCTGAAGCTGGCCAGCTCCCGCTCCACTTGGCTTCGGTCGCGCACTTTTATGGCAAAGGTAACGCCCGGATAGTCGCGCCTGTAGCGAGCTATCTGCTCTGGCATGAAATACGGCACCAGCGCCTGGGAACAGGCCAGGGTCACATGGCCGCGGCGCATACCGGAAAGGTCGGATACCAGGGATTGCACGCGCTGCAAGTCCGATTTCTGGGCACGAAAGTGCTGTAGCACCAGCTCACCGGCCGGATTCAGGCGCACACCACGTGTCAACCGCTCAAATACCGGGGTGCCAAACTCCTCTTCAAAGCGTGCAATACGGCGGTTCAGTGCCGAGGCGGTGATGTTGGCATCTTCCGCCGCCTTGCGGATGGAGCCCGCTCGGGCCACCGCTTCTATTAACTGAAAGGTGTATAGATGCCGCATGAGTATGCCCTGGTAAAGGAGTGGTGCATTTAATGCACCGGAACTGTGAATTAATAGCATTTCCCAACCCACCGGTAAAGCGGCAAGATAAAAACCATCCCGAGACTGTTCAAATAACGTCCCGTAACCGATGGAGCCAGCCATGACCGACACGAATCGCCGTACCTTCCTGAAGATGCTCTCACTGGGGGCTGCCTCGCTGCCTTTTCTGAAAATTCTGCCCGCGGCGGCTGAATCCCGCGATACGCTGGTAGTGGTATCGGGGCAAACGATCAACAGTCTGGATCTACACCGGGTCGGCACCAACCGGGCGAGTTACCAGGTGGCCATTAACTGTTACGACCGACTGGTCAGCTTCGGTACCAAAACCCTGCCCAGTGGCGAACTCTCATACGATTACGAGACCATCGAGCCAGAACTGGCTGAAAGCTGGAGCCTGTCGGATGACGGGTTGGTCATCACCTTTAAACTGAAGTCCAATGCCACCTTCTGGGATGGCCGCAAGGTAACCGCCGAAGATGTTAAATGGTCATTCGACCGAGCGGTATCAGTGGGAGGCTTCCCGACTACCCAGATGCGCGCCGGAGGCCTGAGCCGGTCGGATCAGTTCGCGGCGGTCGATGAAACTACCTTCACCGTAACTCTGGACTACCCGTCCAAGCTCTCGCTGCCTGATCTCGCCGTGCCGGTGCCTTTTATCATTAATGCCGAAGTTGCCAAAGCCAACGCCACGGCAGATGACCCCTGGGCGATGGAGTATCTGCACCAGAACCCCGCTGGCTCAGGTGCCTTTAAAGTAGCTCGCTGGGACCAGGGGCAGCAACTGGTGTATGAGCGCAACGACGATTGGGTCGGCGGCCCGCTGCCAGCCACGCGCCGAGTGATTGTGCGCGAAGTGCCCAGCCAGTCGACCCGGCGTGCACTGATTGAACGCGGGGATGTGCAGGTCTCGTTCGATATTCCGGATCGGGATGCGGCGGAACTCGCCAATAAGCTGACGGTGCATTCAACCCCCATCGAGAACTGCATTCACTGCGCCTGCCTGAATACGGCCTTTGAACCCTTTCAGGACCCGAACGTGCGCAAGGCCATCGCTTGGGCGATCCCTTACGAGGCCATTTTCAACACCGCCGCCTACGGCCGGGGAGCACCCATGTGGGGCGGACCGGAAACCGTGACCGATACTCAATGGCCACGCCCTTTCCCCTATAACACCAACCTGGATACCGCCCGTGAATTCCTGGCGAAGTCAAACTATGCGGATGGCTTCAGTGTGCCACTTTCTATCAGCCTGGATCTCGCCGCATGGATGGAACCGACTGCGCT
Source organism: Nitrincola salilacus (assembly GCF_046271865.1). Lineage (NCBI taxonomy): Bacteria > Pseudomonadati > Pseudomonadota > Gammaproteobacteria > Oceanospirillales > Oceanospirillaceae > Nitrincola > Nitrincola salilacus. The sequence goes on along the minus strand of NZ_CP176580.1, from coordinate 2,043,838 downwards.
GCTGATACAGGAAAGCCTGCAGAAAATCGGCATTACGTGCACCATCGAAAAAATACCGGGTGCGAACTGGCGTACCGTGGCGCTGGTGGAGAAATCACTTGCCTTTCATCTGGAAAACTTTGGAGGCTGGCTGAACACACCGGATTACTATTTCTTCTGGGCCTACCAGAAAGACAAGCTGTTTAATTCATCGAACTATTACAACGAAGAGGTCGAATCCCTCACCGAACGCACCCTGCACATGCCAATGGATCACCCGGAATACGCGGGGCTGATTCAACGTATGTTCGAGATCGTGATTGAAGACATTCCGCGTATTCCGTTGTGGCAACCAGCGTTGAACGTGGCGCTGAACGGCGCGACGGATTATGAGTTCTGGTTCCATCGCCAATTGGATGCGCGGTCAATCACTGGGGTTTAATGTCATGAATGCACAGCTTCGCTCCGTATTCTGGCGTATTTTGCAGACCTTGCCGGTAGTGTTCGGTGTGGTGGTCATCAGCTTCGTGCTGACCCGGGCCTTGCCCGGGGACCCCGCCGTTTACTTCGCTGGTGCCATGGCCGATGCCCAGTCGATTGAGGAAGTGCGCCGCGCACTTGGTCTCGACCAACCCCTGTGGAGGCAATTCTTTCTGTACGTTGGGGATTTATTGCAGGGAGACCTGGGCAATTCTATTTCGACCGGCCAACCGGTACTGACAGATCTGGCCATGCGCCTGCCCGCCTCATTGGAACTCACGCTCACCGCCTTGTTGATCGCCTGCGCCGTAGCCATTCCGCTCGGCGTGTTGGCAGCGGTCCGCCAGGGCTCCTGGGTGGATCATCTGTGTCGGGTGCTAGTAACGGCAGGTGTTTCACTACCCACCTTTTTTACCGGTATTCTGCTGATTTATATTTTTTACTATCTGCTCGGTGTCGCGCCCTCGCCGCTGGGCCGGTTGGATTTTATTTATTTCGAACCGCCCCGGGTCACCGGTTTTTACCTGATCGATAGCCTGATCGACGGTGACACTGAAACCTTTTTCGCGGCACTGAGACAGCTCATTTTACCGGCAACGACGCTGGCGCTGTTTACGCTCGCCCCTATCGCACGAATGACGCGGGCATCGATGCTCACGGCGTTATCGTCTGACTACATTCGCACCGCTCGTGCGGCGGGTTTGTCTGGCGCTATGGTGCTGTTCGGTTATGCCTTTCGCAATGCGTTGCTGCCGGTGGTCACCACGCTTGGCATGGTGTTTTCGTTCGTGCTTGGGGCTAACGTACTGGTCGAAAAAGTCTTCGCCTGGCCAGGAATTGGCTCCTACGCGGTGGAGGCGCTGGTGGTCTCCGACTACGCGGCAATCCAGGGCTTTGTGCTCGCCATGGCCTTGCTGTTTGTGTTTCTGAATCTGGTGATCGATCTAAGTTACACCCTGATCGATCCACGCATAAGGTTTGCTGCAAAATGACGATTGCAACTCCCATATCAGCACCCAACCAGGGCGGGCTGTGGGCACATTTACTTTATGTGCTGCGGGATAACCTGGTCACTCTGTTATCGTTCGGGCTGTTCGCGTTTTTCATCGGCTCGGCCGTGCTCGGCCCTTACCTGGTGCCTTACGACCCACTTGCTACCAACGCCGCCCAGGCGCTTCAACCACCCAGCTTAAGCCACTGGTTCGGCACCGATAACCTCGGCCGAGATGTGTTCAGTCGAGTAATTGTGGCAACGCGATTGGACCTCAGCATTTCCATTGCAGCCGTGGCGCTCTCGTTTGTAATCGGTTCGGTACTTGGCGCCATCGCCGGTTACTGGGGTGGGTGGCTGGATGCCGTGTTGAACCGGGTGTTCGATACCATAATGGCGTTTCCGTTGTTTGTGCTGGCCATGGGCATTGTGGCAGCGCTAGGCAATACCATTGAAAACATCGTGTACGCCACGGCCATTATCAACATTCCATTTTATGCCCGACTGGTGCGCGCGGAAGTGAACATTCGGCGTGAGTCTGGATTTGCACTGGCGGCGCGGTTATCCGGTAATTCGCATTGGCGGGTGCTGGCGTTTCATATTTTCCCCAATGCGCTACCGCCGATGATGGTACAGGTATCGTTAAATCTGGGCTGGGCGATTCTTAACGCCGCAGGGCTCTCGTTCATAGGGCTGGGCGTACGCCCGCCGACGCCAGAGTGGGGCATCATGGTTGCTCAGGGCGCGGACTTTGTGGTCTCCGGCCACTGGTGGGTCGCATTGTTCCCCGGTCTGTGGCTGATGCTTGCAGTATTCACCTTCAACCTGATGGGCGACGGGCTGCGCGACATCGTCGACCCAAGGCGGAGAACCTGATTATGTTATCAATCAAGGATCTGGCCGTTGGCTTTCGCACCAGACGCGGTGAAGTACAGGCGGTGCGGGGCATCAGCTTCGAACTGGCCAAGGGCGAAACCTTAGGTATCGTCGGCGAAAGTGGTTCCGGCAAGTCAGTTACCTCTTATGCGCTGATGCGTATTCTCGATGCTGGTGGCACCATTACCGCAGGTGAAGTGACCTATAGCGGTATTGATTTACGCCGCGCCAGCGAACAGGATTTACAGACCATTCGCGGCCGTGAAATCTCGATGATTTTTCAGAACCCGCGCGCAGCATTGAATCCGATTCGCAAGGTCGGTCACCAGATTGAAGACGTGCTGCGCCAGCACGCTCGGGCCAGCCGCGGCGACGCCCGCAAGAAAGCTATTAAGGCGCTGCGCGATGTTCGTATTCAGGACCCGGAAGCACGTTACCACGCTTACCCGTTCGAACTCTCTGGCGGCATGTGCCAGCGCATCGTCATTGCCCTGGCGCTCGCCTGTGATCCACGCCTGCTGATCGCCGATGAACCCACAACCGGCCTCGACATCACCACCCAGAAAGCCGTGATGGACCTCAGCCTGGAATTGATTCGCGAGCGCGGCATGGCGTCGATTCTGATCACGCACGATCTGGGCCTTGCCGCTCAATATTGCGATCGTCTGGCTGTAATGAAAGACGGCGTAATCGTTGAAACCGGCCCGGCTGAAGCCGTATTCGCCAACCCACAACATGACTACACACGCAGACTGGTAGAAGCGACACCCCGGCCGGATGCCAGTGTGCGCAGCCTGCTGCCGGCAAACCGCCGCCCACCCGAAATCGACTACACCACAAGCGACCAGCCATTACTGGAAGTGCGCGGTCTTCGTAAAACCTATGCAGGCAAAACAGGTCCGGTTCACGCCGTGAAAGGCATTTCGTTCACCGTTAACCAAGGCCAGAGCGTTGGGCTGGTAGGTGAAAGTGGCTGCGGTAAATCGACCACCTCGTCGATGCTGGTGCGGCTGCTCGACCCAACAGAAGGACAAATTCTCTACCAAGGCAAAGACCTGGCGCAGATTCCTGCCGAGCAGTTCGGCAAGCACCCTTTGCGGGGCGACATTCAAATGGTTTTCCAAGACGCGACCGATAGCCTGAACCCAAGGCACAGTGCCCGGGATTGCATCGCCGAACCACTACGTCGGCTGGCAGGTTTGCGCGGCAAGGCCTTACTTGAACGCGTTGAGGAACTAGCCGAATTAACCGGCTTGCCCGCCAATCTGCTCAGCCGCTTCCCGCACCAGCTTTCCGGCGGCCAGAAAGCCCGCGTCGGGATCGCCAGAGCCATCGCGCTGAACCCAAAATTTCTGATTCTGGATGAGCCGACCGCCGCGCTCGATGTGTCCATTCAGGCCGTAATTCTCAACCTGCTTGCCGACCTGCGTGCACGGCTAGGCATGAGCTACCTCTTCGTCAGCCACGACTTGAACGTGGTGCGTTTGCTGTGCGATGAAGTAATTGTGATGCAAGACGGCGCCATCGTTGAAGCTGGACCTGCCAAGCAAGTGATGACGGCACCGGCACACTCCTATACCCGCGCCTTGCTGTCGGCAGCACCCCGACCGCCCGAGCGTGTTTTAACGACCCCAAAACTGCGAGAGGTGCAAAGCGCACTATGAATCACCCGACGACTGTTTCGCCATTAGCAAATTTACCCTTCACACTGACCTCGTTGCGCCAGGCCTATGCCGAGGAGGGCTACCATCCGAGCCAGATCATCACAGAGATGTATCGACGACTGCGGGAGCTGAACGATCCCGGTATTTTTATTCATTTAATGGACGAAGCTGACGCGCTGAAGCTCGCCGAAAGCCTTGGCGAATTCGATCCGAGACAGATTCTCTGGGGCATCCCCTTCGCCGTTAAAGACAACATCGATGTGGCCGGTATGCCAACCACTGCGGCCTGCCCAACCTACGAATATGCACCGGCTGAAGATGCCCATGTCGTCGCCTGCCTGCGCGCCGCCGGAGCCATCCCGGTTGGCAAAACCAACCTGGACCAGTTCGCCACCGGTTTGGTGGGTGTGCGCTCTCCTTTCCCACACCCGCGTAATGCCATCGACCCGGCGCTGGTGCCCGGAGGCTCGTCTTCTGGTTCGGCGGTTTCTGTTGCACAGGGGCTGCTGCCCTTCGCCCTGGGTACCGATACTGCCGGCTCCGGCCGGGTGCCTGCGGCGTTGAACAACCTGGTTGGCCTGAAACCCACCCTGGGCGCGATTTCGAACCGGGGCGTGGTGCCCGCCTGTCGCTCGCTGGATAGCGTCTCGATTTTCGCACTGAACATCAACGATGCGATGACAGTGCTGAGTGTTGCCAACCACTATGATGCGGCCGATGCCTACACCCGGTCATTAACGCTGCCGGCCATAAGCTCACCACTACCCAACCCTGCGATCGGGGTTCCTGATATCGCCAGCCTGCGCTTCTTCGGAGACACGCTGCAAGCTGACGCCTTCGAAGCCACGCTCACGCAGCTGGAAGCCGAAGGCGCACGCCTTGAACGCATCAACTTTACACCTTTTTATCAGGTTGCAGATCTGCTCTACCACGGCGCCTGGATCGCCGAACGCACTCTGGTGATCGATGACCTGCTGACGACAACGCCGGACGCCATACACCCGGTCACCCGCCAGATCATCCAACCAGGCCAGAAGCTAACCGCGATGGACGCATTTAAGGGCCTGTACCAGTTGCAGGCGCTAAAGAAAACCTGTCGGACAATACTGAAACGGTTCGACTACCTGTGCGTACCGAGCATCCCGACTTTCTATACCACTGCCGACCTCGAAGCCGACCCGATCGGCCCCAATAATCGGCTCGGCACCTACACCAACTTTGTTAACCTGCTTGATTTGTGTGCACTCACCGTCCCCTGCCCACCCCGCAGCGATGGCCGCCCCGGCAGCGTCACTTTCATCGGTACTCAAGGCAAAGACAGCCTGCTTGCAACTGAGGGCCAACGCCTCGAAGCCTGGGCCCGAATCAGCCCCGGCAATACCGGCTGGCCTTATCAGAGTGCACCGACCCCGACGGCAACCGCAACAAACGACGAATTGATTCTGGCCGTGTGCGGCGCACACATGTCTGGCCTGCCACTGAACCACGAACTCACCTGTCGCGGTGGGCGTTTTATCGAACGAACCAAAACTGCTCCCCATTACAAATTGTTCGCACTGTCGGGTGGTCCACCCTACCGTCCCGGTTTAGTTCGACAGGAATCAGAAGGTGTAGCCGTAGCACTCGAGCTTTGGGCCCTACCAAAAACGGCCGTGGGGGATTTCATATCAGGCATACCTTCACCGCTAGGTATCGGTACAGTGGTGTTGAGCGATCAACGCACTGTAAAAGGCTTTGTGTGTGAAGCATCAGGGCTTAATGGAGCCGAAGATATTTCGGCACTGGGGTGTTGGAGGGCTTTTTTGCAGTCGGCTTGAGTGATCTTCTTGCTACCCATAGACCACAAATATTCTGCATAATCAGCCAGCTCTCGGGCGTGAGACCAAGAAGCCCCGAGAGCCGCAATGCCATTTCCGGACCGATGCCGCTATCTCTCTTTCACATCCAACTCTTTACACAGCAAAAGATGATCCTCAAACGTGATACTTTCGTAATCAATTACAGATCCCCCTGTGAACCTTTGCCGACATACTGAACCCTGTGGCATTGAAGCAGATCACAGTTCTATATGTCTAAGGCTTACGAGGTACAGAGTATGAAACGTTCATTTATCGTTGCTGGGCTGTTGCTGGCAGTGACAGTTATCGGCGTTAATGTTGGAGCCAGCAATCATTCCGCCCAGACCAGCCAGTATGCACCTGATGATCCTTCTCTTGAGGTGGCCACCTTTGCTGGCGGATGCTTCTGGTGTGCGGAGGCAGGGTTCGAAGTACTTCCTGGCGTGGTAGAAGCGGTGTCCGGTTACACGGGCGGGCCGGAGGTCAATCCGACTTACAAGCAGGTCGCTGGCGGCAGGACAGGACATACCGAAGCGGTTCAGGTGTACTACGACCCTGAAGTGATCACCTACGAGGGACTGCTGCAAGGTCTGTGGCGCATGATGGATCCGACCGATGCCGATGGCCAGTTTGTAGATCGCGGGCGCCAGTATCGTCCGGGGATCTTCTATCACACACCGGAACAGCAGGCGCTGGCAGAAGCGGCAAAACAGGCGTTGATCGCAGAAAATCGTTATCCGAATCCTGTCATTATCGACATTGTACCCTTTGAAATTTTTTACGATGCCGAGGAGTACCATCAGGATTACTACAAGACCAATCCGATCCGTTACAACGTTTACACCCGTAACTCAGGCCGCTATCAGTTTATTGATGCCATCTGGGGTGAGGATAAGGAGATCGATTACGGTCAATTTCGTCCTGCAGCCATGAGCAACAGCAACAGCAATAGTGGTTTTAATCCTGATACATTTACCAAGCCAGATGCCGAAACGCTGAAACAGCGCCTGACACCGATCCAGTACAAAGTCACCCAGGAAGATGGTACCGAGCGGGCTTACAGCAATGTTTACTGGGATGAGAAGCGCGAAGGGATCTATGTTGATATCGTGTCGGGCGAACCGCTGTTTTCGTCGCGCGATAAGTACAAATCTGGAACAGGCTGGCCCAGCTTCACTCAGCCGATCAAACCAGACATCCTGGTTGAAAAAGAGGATCGGAAGCTGTTTTCGGTCCGCACCGAGATACGTAGCCGCTTCGCAGACTCCCATCTTGGCCATGTGTTCAGTGACGGACCGCAGCCAACCGGCCTGCGTTACTGCATGAACTCCGCTGCGATGCGCTTTATTCCTAAAGAGGAGATGGAAGCCGAGGGTTATGGCGAATATCTTGAGCTGGTCGGGCCGCCCATCTCCTGATAGCTTTTCGTTACGCGATGTCCGGATATTTCCTGCTGGACGCCGCGTTTTCCGCCCCTCTCCGCCTTGATGACAAAGCGTGATGTCATCGCTTTCATCAAGGCGCTGTAGTTGACCCCGAAGCGAATCTCATCGCCCACCGACAGGACGTTATTGCCGGGATCAAGGACAAGATGGTCACTGCTTGTTCCAAGTATCGTCATATCGATCGGTGCCGACAGGCCGCCCGGATCAATATCCTGATGTCCAACCGCCAGAATCGTCCGAACAATGCGGCCACGATCGACGAACTGGGCTGCATCTCCAAAGGCAGTTTGAGCGATGTGCCCTCTGGACTGTGACGGCTTCAGCTTCTGTTCGATGACTTCAGCCACGAAGGTGATGGCATCGGTATAGAGGCCATCAATAGGCTGACGGTGGAGTGGTTCACAGCCAAGTAGAATCGACTCCCCCAAGCGAAGATTATTGATCCGACCGGTAACGGATGCCCCGAGTGCCCAGTCGAGGTTGGCGGAGTTGCCGCCAGAAATGATGGCGAGGTGAACACCCAGAGTCGCCTCGAGGGTCTCGGCAAGAGCGGATAGCTCATCCATATTGCCTGAATCCGGCACGACACCGCTTTGGCAGGCCAGATTGGTGCCTATGCCACACAGTCGCACGTGTGGCAGGCGCACCACTTCACGCGCGACGTGCTCCAGGTCGGCAGGCATAATGCCTTCACGAAGATCGCCAAGCTCGACCATAAGCATGATGCCGTGAGTGCATCCTGCAACTCCGGCGGCAGCAGAAAGCGCACGGATGACAGTCATTTCTGTGTTGACACTCATATCACTGTGTCGCACCACTCGCGTCACCTGGCTGAGCATAGGTGAGCGAATCAGCATCATCGGTGCGGTGATGTGCTCGCGATGCATCGCCTCAATATTGTCGATTCGAGAGTCGCCCAGATGGGTGACTCCCGCACGCAGAAACGTATTGGCAATGGCGGTAGAGCCAAGGCTTGCCTTCGTCACCCCCGTGACAGAAATGCCACGAGCCGCCAATCTTCGCACCAGGCTACACGCATTGTGGTAGATCTTGTCGAGATCGATATCCAGTCGTGGCGCAGTCATTGCCGTTCCGACAGCTGCGGTGTCTCCAGTGAGGGAAATGCGGTGAGAACCATTTGAACCAGATGCTCCACAGGCCGGGTCAAAACATCGGTAGCAGGAATACCCAGTTCGCCCTCATAGGATGAAATAGCCGCAGTCACTTCACTGAAGCTCATATGCTCGTGGTTCAGGGTAAGCCCGATCACTCTGGTTTCAGAGAAGGTCTCGATAAGTTTAATCTCGGTATCGGGCGTGGGCATGGCCATCCCGTCAAAATCACAACGATTGACACGACCGGGAGCATGCTGCAAAACCACCGCATCGGGACAGCTTCCGCGCAGGATGAACGATGAAGTGGAAAAGGCTGGATGACTGAGCGCCCCCTGACCCTCGATGACAATGACATCAGGTTGTTCGGCTTCAAAAGCCTCGATAATAGTGGCTTCAAGCTCACCGGCACAGAATTGTGAAGGGACTGCATCGAGTGCAATGCCATAACGGGCACCCTGTATCAACCCTGTCTGGCCGGTACAGATCATCACCGCTTTCAAGCCGATGTCGGTCAACGCAGCGACCAGAGCCGTGGCTGTGGTGCGCTTGCCAATGGCGCAATCGGTGCCCAGAACAGCAATACGCGGGCAGGTCACGTCGGTGATACGACCGCTGAACACTCGCAGCGCCTTGGTGGGGCGTGGCCGGCGCACATCAATCATTTTGACGGCATTGGCGGCGCTGGCGGCGATGAACTCCGGATCATCATTCAGGAACTCATGAAGACCATTGACGATATTCATCCCCAGAGTAATAGCCTCGAGTACAATGCCACGCTCGCTGGCAGACAGCATGCCCGACGAAGGTGCCATTCCATAAATAAAATAGTCCGGTGTCCCGTCCGCCAGCAGCAATGCATCGGCCAAGCTGGCATGAATAGGAATACCGTTAGGCTGACCGTCCAGCACCATGCCGGTATCGAGACCGGCCTTTTGACTGTCGATGACCGACAGGATGTTGTATTTTTGCGAATGCCGGACGAGTCCGTTAGCGGTCTTGCCATCAATGCCGGCAAAGTTGGCCTCACAGTAGACGACGGCTGTCTCTGTACGTATGAGATCACCATCAGGATGGCTCTGAAGGGTTGTAGGCCAGGCATGATCTGGCGTTACCAGGCTCGGCGCCCCCTGTGGCTGGAGCGACGATAAGCTGGAAGAACTGGACATAGTAGAGCCTCTATATTGCTGGCTCAGAGGAAGAAACAATCGCACAAATCTGACTTAGCCAGAAATCAACCAGAGGCCCCTCATAAGCGATGGGGAAGATGTAACCTTAACACACATGGTAAGGAAAGGGTGGACTGACACCCTTTCCTTACAACTGCCGTCACTCAATATCCACGGCTGTGCCAGCGACCACGATACCACCCTGTGCAGGCACCTCAAGCCGCAACAGGCTCAACCGTCCCATCGCCTCACCCTGTCGTATCAGAAACCTGCTTGGCACGTTGATCAACCGGGCACCACGCAGATAACCACCCAACGCTGCCGCGGCTGCGCCCGTTGCGGGATCCTCCACGACACCACCCACCGGGAAAGGATTGCGTGAATGGAACAGGCCATCATGCTCACGATACACCAGTTGCAAGGTGGTCAACCCCTCGCGCAGCATCAGCGACTTCACCTTGTCGAAATCATACTCAAGCCTGTTCAGCCGTTGCAGCGAGTTGGCAGCCAACACCAGATGCCAGGCACCGCCGTAGGCCAGGGCCGGCGGAATAGATGCGTCCAGTTCATCTGCAGACCACTGCAGCAGATCCAGCACTTCGCTGACCAGCTCGGCTGAAGCTGGCTTCTGCGTTGGCTCAACCGAGGTCAATGCCGCCTGCAATTGCCCATCAACCGACTGAACCGTTACCGGTACCCGCCCTACGGCCGTATCCAATTGATAGGTGCCAACACCACTCAACCGACCCAGCACCACAGCGCTGGCAATCGTGGCATGCCCACAAAAGCTGACTTCCGCCAATGGACTGTAATAGCGGATGGTTCTGACTTCGCCACTGGCTGGTGCGACAAAGGCTGTTTCCGAGTACCCTACCTCTGATGCAATACGCTGCATGGTCGCAACATCCGGCAGCGCCTCACCAACCCAGACGCCTGCAGGATTGCCACCGGCTGGATCTGCTGAAAACGCTGCCAAACGATATAACTCATTCATGCTGCTCTACTCCCAAGTTGTTTCAACTGAATATAAGCACCATTCTGACACCAAAATTAATAATGAAAACTGCTTTATAATCATCCATAGACTTACTAAAATTTAGCCATGAAGCATGCCATTTTGCCACCACTGAATACCCTTCGCGCCTTCGAGGCCGCCGCACGGCTGGGCAGTTTTGCCTCAGCCGCCAAGGAGCTCAACCTGACCGCAGCGGCTATCAGCCACCGCATCAAGGAGCTTGAAGGCCGACTCGATATCCCGTTGTTTGTGCGTCAGCCACGCGGTGTATTGCTGACGGAAGCAGGCCGTCGCTACCATGAGCGCCTGTCCGACATTTTCACCCAGATAGAGCAGGCAACCAAATCGCTCAGACAGCAAGGGATCGACGGTCCGCTGACACTATCAGCACCCCATTCATTTATTCACCACTGGCTGATGCCCCGTCTGGAAGGATTACAGGCACGCCATCCCGGTTTGATGCTGACACTGCGTGGAGAAAGTCAGCTACTGAGTTTTCGGGATAACCAGGCGGATATCGGCATCCGTTTCGGCACCGGCCACTATCCAGGGTTGCACGCGGAGCAACTGATGACCGACAGCGTCTCGGTCCTCGCTCCCGGAACACTGCTCAATCACCTCACCGACACCCGCCCGGCCAGCCTGATGCAGACACAGCTGCTGCTGGAAGACAGCAGCATCAACACGAGCGAGCCCTGGAACACCTGGCAGCCGTGGTTTCGCGAAGTGGGCCTGACGCTTGAGCCATCACGGCATAAGATGCAGTTTTCCGACAGCGGACTGGTGTTGAGTGCCTGTGCTGAAGGCCTGGGGCTCTGCCTCTGCCGCCATTCGATCACCAGCCGATTGCTGCAGGAAAGAAAGGTGCAAGCGATCCTGCCCTGGCGCAGCCATGAGTTCGCCTACTATCTGGTATCACATCCGTCGGAGGTGGATAACCCACGTATCGTGGCATTCAGGGAGTGGTTGCAGGAGGAGATCAGGGCTTTTGAACCTCCTTGAATACCTGGATCGACCAGTGATAACGGATCGCCCCCAACCGCAACAGCAACGTAGTGAGCATAGCTGCTGACATCGCAATCATCTGGTGCCATTCATAGAGCAGTACAAACACGATCGCGCCTGCGATGCAGGTAGTGGCATACAGGTCACTTTTCAGCACCATCGGCACATCTCGTGCCATCACATCGCGGATCAGTCCACCGAATACCGCCGTCATGGTGCCCAGAATAATTGCCGTGAATGCACTGACACCCAGCTCCAGTGCCTTGCTGGCACCCAGTACCGTAAAAAAGGCGATTCCGAATGCATCCGCAATCAACAGATAGCGCAACTGGCTGTGAGGTCTGAACCTGAGCAGGATAATGCACGCAATGGCGGATGCCAGAATCACATAAAAATAAGTTGGGTCATGCAGCCAGAAGACCGTCACATCGAGAATCACATCCCTTGTCGTGCCACCACCGACAGCCGTGACCGATGCCAGGACGACAACGCCAAATCCATCCATCTGCTTGCGAAATGCCAGCAGTGTTCCGGAGATGGCAAACACCGCCACCCCCAGCAGATCTGTTATGTACAACCAATCCAACATGATAGATGCTTCTCTGCCAACGATAACATCAGCTTATATGCTTTATCTGCGACATGACAGTGAAAGCAAGAACAGAAAGCAGGTGCCAACTTGATGTGATGACGGTTATGTCTGTTACCGCGCAGAGTAACTAATCTTGTCAGCCAGCGCCCTGCGCAAAGATTGAATGAGATGCTTGGGATAGGCCTCTTTCAAAGACACCCTGTCACACCATTATCCTAAAGCCTCACCGGCTGCCTTTTGATTATCGGTTGGCATAAAAAACGGCACCGAGCTGGGTTTACCGTCAAAATCCAATAGATAGCTTAGATAGCGCCAAGCGTTATCGCTTGCATGCAAAGGCTTGTGTTGCAAGGCATCCCAAACAACGAAACCACGGTCCTGCAACACATGAAGAACGCGCAGACATTTCGCGCCCTGGCAATCCCACAACCGAATGCTATTATCTCTACCTGCGGATGCCAGCGTCACGCCATCACCAAGCACTGTGAGGGCTTGAATCGAACCACGGTGGCCTCTCAGTTCCTGCAGACAAGCTCCAGTCCGGCTATCCCACAACCGAATTCTGCTATCATCACCTGCTGATGCCAGCGTCACGCCATCACCGAGCACGGTGAGGGCATGAATCGAACCTTGATGGCTGTTCAGTTCCTGCAGACACGTACCGGTCCGGCTATCCCACAACCGAATGTTGCTATCAGTACCTGCTGCTGCCAAGGTTACGCCATCCCCGAGCACGGTGAGGGCATGAATCCAACCTTGATGGCTGTTCAGTTCCTGCAGACACGCACCGCTCCGGCTATCCCACAAGCGAATACTGTTATCTCTACCTGCGGATGCCAGCGTCACGCCATCACCGAGCACGGTGAGGGCTTGAGTCCAACCACAATGGCTGGTGAGCTCCTGCAGACATGCACCGGTTCGGCTATCCCACAACCGAATACTCTTACCCTCACCTCCGGATGCCAGTGTCACGCCATCACCGAGCACGGTGAGGGCCTGAATCCAACTTCGATGGTCGCTCAGTTCCTGCAGACACGCACCGGTTCGGCTATCCCACAAGCGAATGCTGTTATCTATACTTGCGGATGCCAACGTCACACCATCACCGAGCACGGTAAGGGCTTCACCCCAAGCTTGATAGGCACCCAGTTCCTGCAAACACGCATCGCTCCGGCTATCCCACAACCGAATGCTGTGATAAAGCCCTGCGGACGCCAGCGTCACGCCATCACTGAGCACGGTGAGGGCTTGAATCCAACCATGATGGCCACTCAATTCCTGCAGACACGCACCGCTCCGGCTATCCCACAACCGAATACTGTTATCTAGACCTGCGGATGCCAGCGTCACGCCATCACCAAGCACGGTGAGGGTTTGAAGCGAACCACGATGGCCGCTCAGTTCCTGCAGACACGCACCGGTCCAGCTATCCCACAACCGAATACCGTTATCTCTACCTGCGGATGCCAGCGTAACGCCATCGCCGAGCACGGTGAGGGTCTGAATCGAACCTTGATGGCTGTTCAGCTCCTGCAGACACGCACCGGTCCGGCTATCCCACAACCGAATACCGTTATCTAGACCTGCGGATGCCAGTGTCACGCCATCGCCGAGCACGGTGAGGGTCTGAATCGAACCTTGATGGCTGTTCAGTTCCTGCAGACACGCACCGGTCCGGCTATCCCACAACCGAATACTCTTATCCTCACCTCCGGATGCCAGCGTCACGCCATCACCGAGCACAGTGAGGGCTTGAATCGAACCTTGATGGCCGCTCAGTATCTGCAGACACACACCGCTCCGGCTATCCCACAACCGAATGCTATTACCTCTACCACCTGCGGATGCCAACGTCACACCATCACCGAGCACGGTGAGGGCTTGAATCCAACCTTGATGGCTGGTGAGTTCCTGCAGACACGCACCGGTCCGGCTATCCCACAACCGAATGCTGTTATCTATACTTGCGGATGCCAACGTCACGCCATCACCGAGTACGGTGAGGGCTTGAATCCAACCTTGATGACCGTTCAGCTCCTGCAGACACGCGCCGGTCCGGCTATCCCACAACCGAATGCTGTTATCATCACCTGCGGATGCCAGAGTCACGCCATCCCCGAGCACAGCTAGCGTTTTAATCCGACTGTTATAGCCGGAGGTGATGCATTGCTTTACCTGAGCTGTACAGAGCTCAAATTGACGCTGCGCTGATTGCAGCAGCAATTGCCCGACGTGTGGCAAGCAATAATATTGCTGGGTGTGCAAGGTGTTAGCAGTAGCCAGACTGACATTTAGCAAATTGCAGCGATAAAACATACAGCTGGTTAAGTCAGCACCGGTAAAGCAACTGGTATTTAGCTGACAACGGGCAAAGCTTGCCTGGGTTAAGTTAGCCCCGTTAAATTTGGCATTTTGTAACAGCAGCTTGGTAAAGCTGGCCCGGCGTAAGCTGGCGTTGGAAAAATCAGCATTGACCAGCGATAGGCCTACACCAAAAGTCGGGTCCACTGTAATTTGCAAGTCATCCAGTTGTGCACCCACTAGGCTGATGCCTGCTAAATTAGGCGGCGCAAAGCCCAACTGGGGTGATAGCATCGCAAAGTACAAGATGTTTTCGCTTACCTGCGGCCGGTAGACTTGCTTCCAGTCAGTGAGCTTGGTAATTAGTGGCTTGTTTTCTGGCTCAGCCAGTAACTGTGCCAAAAACGCCAGCGTTTCCCGGCTGGGTTTGGACATGGCCCATAATTCAGGCCGGTTGTCGTTTACTGCCTGCAACAGGTAACTAGCGAGAAAAAACTCTTGCAACGAGCTATGAGCAAACTGAAAGCGACTGCCGGAGTCGCCATCTAACCGGCTTAAAAAAGTTGCGGTACGCAAGTCTTCTTCTAACAGGTCTGGGTGATAATGACGATAGCGGCTTGCAAGCGAGGGTTGCTCATCCAGCCATTGATGAAACCAGTTCTGCATTTCGTCAGCCGGCAATGACCTTTGGCCTTTTTTCCATAGAAAAGCTGCTAAATGAGCAGCCAATAACTTTTTATGTGCAGGGCTGACATGGTGCTTACCATTGTCCCGGTTTAACCAACGGTCAATCATCAGTTGGTACAAGCCAACACCACTCACGCTTTTGCCAAGCTGCCGTTGTTTTTCAATTTGTGGAATAAGTTCGCTCACCAGCTTTAAGGTATATGGGCGTTTACTAAGATCGGTTAAATCATGCACTGAAGCAATCATCGCCAAAATCTTATTGGGGTCTAACCCCGGTAAGCTATGTTGTAGATAACTGACTATTTGCTGCTCATTAAAGGGCAACAGGATCATGGCTTCTAAGCGATCTGTTCTATAACCGCCACGCTCTGAATTAGTAAAGTGGTCAATCTGTTGATTTAACGATGGAAAATACTGGGTACGGCAGGATAGCAGCATTTTGATGCGTTGCTCTGGTAAGCGTTGCTTTAAATCGGCTAGGAGTTTAAACAGCAGATTGGTAAAGCGTTGTCCGCCCTTTTCTTGCAGCTTAACCAGTACCTCATCCAAGCCATCAAAAATCAGCACTAAACCATACTGCCTAGCCCAGCGCTCAACATCAGCTAGTGTGAACTTGCTGTGATCTTCCTTGGCAAACCAGCCATGTTTAACACAGTCTGCGACCACTTTTTCAATATCGGGAATGTTGCTGTCTGTCAGACTTTCCACATGCCGTAAGTCAAAATACAAAGAGACCGGCAAGGCATTATTCTGTTGGTGTGCGTCGCGTAAGCCCTTATCAAATAACTGGCAATTAATGGTTTTGCCCATGCCATATTCGCCAAGCAGTGTAAAAACATCCTTGTCTGAATTGTTCAGCCACTTCATTAGGGCTTGTTGCACCGGAATGCCACTTACCGCTGAACTCGCTGAGCCAAGGCTGAGTAAATCTGACTTAAGCAATGAGGTTTGTGTCGCCAGAGCATCATCTACAGTATACTTATTGCCCTCTAAGTCGCGTCGGTGTGCGCTAAAATGTTCAGGGCCATTTTCAATTTTTTTTTGTGTAGAGTGGTTGTTTCCCCTATGCCAATCTAAAGAGCTTTGCTCCAGCAGGGCTTTTACAACCTTAGCCGCATGCCTGGCTGCTGTTGCCTGATCGTACTCTTTGGCCTTAGTGTTCTTGGTGCCATCAGCAAAGTCACAAATGGCTTTCACGACAATCCAATCCAGCCCGGCACTACTGGCTGCCTCATACAAGCCATTTCCTTCCATTTCACCGCCAATCGCCTCGGGTGCGTGTTTTCGCAGCGCAGACAGAAAGGCTGAGGAATCGATCAGCTTATCACCAGTGAAGATACCGCCAAAACGCAAAACAGGATAATCAACTGCCCTGGTTGCTATGAAATGGACGTTCAGCTGTTGGAATGCCTGAAATAGTTTTTTGCTCGCCGGAGGACGGGGACCACGCAGTGCCATGTTACCATCAGAATTAACCCGAGCTAACTCATAAGGGATCAGGTGTTCAGCAATCAGTACATCACCAATGTTTTGTTTGTCCCTGTCGACACCAAATGCTATCCCCATAGCGATGATCGCTTTGGGTTGCCAGGCTGAAATAGCAGCCGTGGTCGATTGCATAGCTTCTATGGTCGCTTGCGCTGAATGCAGCAACACAACCTTGTGACCACCAACAACCCCTAACCGATAATAGAGGCGACCCTCTTTCTGCAGACCATGCTTACCAGCTTCGCAACCAAAGACCTGCAAAGCCTGCTGCAACTCATGTTCATTAAAAGTCAGCAGGACAAAATCAGCGTTATCAACAAAGGTCGCTTGCTGATCTGTGGTCAGTAACTCTTGATCAATGGCGTCCAGCTCTCTGGTGTAAGGCCTTGGCAAGGCGGTTTGCTCCGCCTCAAACCAAACATCACGTTGTAAGCCCACTTTTTTGTCAGCCGTAATTTGTAATCGTGCAGAGCTGCCGGCATCTGACAACTTGTCATTTAACCCGGCCATTAGACGATTTAGGGATGCATTGGCTGAGGCTGTTGTACTTAATGCAAACAGGTTTTCATGGATCGTTTTGACTTTCACCGTGCCATCGGGCTGAAGCAACCCCAGCAACTCATCGACATGTTTGGCCAGCGCGGGACTTAATGTTGCACGAATTCTATCGACAGCATTGCGAGCTAAAGCTGGTGACAGAGTTTCCATGGCGACATCCTCAGTGATTGAGGCATTCAGTCTAGCGAGCATCTGCATGGGCGTCAATTTAGCACTTGATTGATATGATTGATGTGAGATTGATATAAAATTGATGTGGAAGACGAACATCATGGAGACGTTTGCAGGCTCAAAAGGAGTGCCTTTATTGGCACAGAGCAGAGTGTCAGAATTGATCACACTTTCTAATCTACAGTGTCAGATAATGGATTGAACCCGGAATCGCTTCTCTTGCTCCAGCCAAACCTCGCCCATAGGGTTGAACCTGCAGCACCCCCTGTGCAGACAGGGCAAGGCGGCGCAATCGCATCAGTTTTTGTGGACGCTCCCTGACAATCATGCTCATATTTGCCTATTATTTGTATTCAAAACAATACCCTTGAATCTGGAACCACTCTACAGGCAACAAATATGAAACTCATCAGTAACAGCCTTAAACCAGACCAGCCGATACCTGAGCAATATACCTTTGCCCGCATCGCGACGGAAAATCATATTACGCTGTCGGATAACATCAACCCGCATCTGGCCTGGAGTGGTGCGCCTGAGAGCACACTGTCCCAGCGTCGCTGCCACAGGTGAACTTTTATCACTGGCTGCTGCTGGATATTTCGGCATCCGTGACTGAGATTGCAGAAGGCAGCCATGGTCAGGGTATAACAGCAACTGACTCATCACTGGGACAGGAGATCCAGAGATCATGCAGACATTCAAGATAGCGGTTGCGCAGGTTCCATCGAACAAAGGCGATGTAGCGACCAATACAGCCACTCACCTGCATGCCATTAAGTGCGCAAGTGCTCAGGGCGTGTCCTGCCTTGTTTTTCCGGAACTATCCCTGACTGGCTATGAACCGGAGCTGGCCTCAGATCTCGCATTTACCCACGATGATTTGAGACTGCAGCCCTTTATTGATGCAGCGCGTGAATACAACATCAGCATCGGAGTGGGTGTGCCTCTGGCAACAGTTCAGGGGATCGAAATCGGGCTGCTGTTCTTCTCCCCTGCCGGTGAAGTCACAAGCTATTCGAAAATGCATCTGCACCCGGGCGAAGATCGCTATTTCTCACCTGGCTCTGAACATCATATTGAAACCCTGCACGGCGTCACCATCGCACATGCGATCTGTGCCGATACCAACCAGCCACAACATGCCAGGGAGTGCGCGAAAGCAGGTGCAGAGGTCTATATTGCTGGAGTGATGATCACCGCTGGCGGCTATGAAGCCGATACCGCAGCCCTCAGCCGATATGCATCTGAGCACGGCATGCTGGTCGCCATGGCAAATCACAACGCCTCGACTGGCGGTTGGCAACCCATCGGGAAAAGTGCCATCTGGACTGAATCTGGATTACTGGCCTGCGCGAATGAAACCCAGCAGGCACTGGTTGTGGCCGAACAAACATCTCAAGGCTGGGTGGGACAAGTATTTGAAATCTGATATGGGAGCAGGCCTGCCGCTTATCGGCACAGGCCTGTCCATTGTCGCGATGAAACAGCAGTAGATCACCTGTATTTATTTGTCAGTGCTCTCAGTATCAGTGCTCTCAGAGTCATCACTCGATGTTGCCATCGCCCGCCGGTACTCCTCAACAGGGAGACCACCAACACCCCAGTTTTCCATTTCGACTTCATCAATGACTACCATTGTGGTTGCCGGGGATTTTTGGAGTACATCGACAAGCAGGTCGGTTACTCCTTTAATCAGAGCTGCTTTTTGCGACGCTGTCACCCCTTCTCGTGTGACCTTGATATTAACGTAGGGCATTTCTCTCTCCTTTTGACTCTCCTTTTGTATCCCCTTTCATATCAATAATCTGGAATACTTTTGCAATGATGCGCCAGCGACCTTCAGTACGGACGAGCGACAACAGGTCCACAAAGTCACGCTCGCCAATGGAGCAACGAACACGGGCAAAAGCTGCGTTGTCTCCCGCAAACTCAATGGCGTCTACGCAGTCGCGACGCTGCTCGCTGCGCGATGCTGGTGAAGTGCGTTGAGCAATTACCTCGCGGTATGCGGACATGTTTCGGTAGAGCAGTGGCGTCTCGTCAGCTGTGACATATATGGCCTGGGGATGAAAAACCACATCAAATTTTTCCAAATCACAGTAATACAGTGTGTCGAAGTACTGCTCCAGCAGGACGTGAACGTCTGCAAAATTGCTCATTGAGATTTCCCCACAGGCAATAGTCCCTCCGCCTCAAGAGCCTTGACCACGCTCGGATGCGAGCGAAGGCGCTCCCAGAATGCATAAGTAGCTGGCCAGGAGGTTAGCGAGAAGCCAATGAATTGCGACCAGTTAAGAATCACGAATGCATAAGCGTCCGCTACACTGAGTTGGCTCCCCATCAGATAAGGCCCTTTATCCGACAGCCGAGCTTCGATGGGAGCTATCCGCTTAGCGATCTTGGCTTCTGCAGCATGCCGCTCACTTGCTGTTAGCTCAGTGCCAGTAAAAAATGGGCTAAATGCCTTATGCAACTCCGAAGACAAGAACGCGAGTAGTTCACGTAGCCGCGCGCGTTCGAAGGTTCCTTGCGGTGGTGCCAAGCCTTTTTCTGGCGCCAGGTCGGCCAGGTACTCAAGAATAGCGGGATTCTCAGTCAGGACCAGTCCGGGCTCCAGTTCCAATGCTGGCACATAGCCGCTTGGATTGATTTCGGCGTAGTTCCGACCAGTCTCCGTAACTCCTTGAGCCGTGTCTGTCCGCTCGAGTAAGAACGGGATGTCTAGCTCATTTAGCACTATGTGAGAGGCCATGGAGCAGGCACCGGGTTTGTAATAAAGCTTCATGTGCGATTAATCCTTATGTTTAGGTTAGGCATACACATGATATCCAAAAGATATGTGATTACTAGAAGTAACCTACCGTTTGCAAGTAGAATTGGGTTACCTCCAGGAAACCTGGTTACTTATATTGGTTGTTCAGATTGGTTGCTCATATGTCACTGAAAGTTCGTATTAATAAAAGCCCACTAGCACCTGAGCCTTGCATGCTGACTGAGTGCATGGCGGTAATAGCTGGTGCTTGGGCTCCGAATGTCATCTGGTGTTTGCGCGCAGGGCCACGGCGGTTCAACGAGCTGCGAATCGACATTCCGCCTATTTCAGCAAAAGTACTGTCGACCCGGCTGGCAGAGCTGACGAAGCGCGGTGTCATCCAACGTCACGTCCTGGACACATCACCGCCTTCGGTAGAGTACGAATTGACCGAACTCGGTCACGAGCTGATTCCTGCACTGGATGGCATCGTCAAGGTTGGCCACAAACTCAAGGAGAAAGGGCACCTCGACGTTTCCGACTAGTCGCGTTTGTACAAAGCCTCAATGGTACTGGAGCCCAGTGAGTGTGCATTTATCATATAGCCGGTTAAAGCACCGGAGGCGTTTTCAGGCAGTTCCAGATTTTGGGATAAGGCATGAATCGTAAACTGATAGCGATGAATGCCATGCCCCTGTGGAGGGCAAGCACCACCAAATCCATTGACACCATAATCGTTACTTATCTGGTGGCTGCCTTCAGGAAACAGGTTTTTGCTCATATCACCCGCCCCGGTGGGTAACGTATCAACATAGCCGGGAATGTTAACTATTTGCCAATGCCACCAACCACTGCCCGTCGGTGCATCAGGATCATACGCTGTAATAGCAAAAGCGGCCGTGCCTTCTGGTGCACCAGACCAGGAAAGCTGTGGTGATAAATTATCTCCAGCACAGCCAAACCCCTGATACTCTTGAGCCTTGTTCATGAACTCGCCGTGCGAAATGTCTGTACTTGTCAAAACAAATGAGTCTGCCAATACAGATCCAGGCAATAACAGTGCTAAACAGCAAACAACCAGTTTATTTTCTTTGCGCTTCATAAGAGTCTCCATAGCTCATGCTTTCAGGATCCTCATGATATTTTCTACCCGTCAGTCAGGATAGCTCAAAAACAGTCATTCATTCGCCCTAATCGTGCAGCCTTGTTTTTCTCAGTTCCGTTGGAGTAATGCCAAAAAGCTGCTTGAACTTGTCAGTAAAGCGCGACTGGGATTGATAACCACACTGTTCAGCAATGCGACCGATTGGATCAAGACTGGCCTGTACCAGATGAAGGCCATGACCTAACTTCACTCTATCCTTAATGGCCTGAAGACTGGTTCCTTCTGCACTTAATTTTCTTCGTAAAGTCGATTCACTCATCGCTAACCTCTCTGACAAGGCATCCGCTCCCAGATCATCAGAAATATGAGCACTGATAATATTATTTACTTTATGACTAAGGCTCGGCGGCTCTATTACAGCACTCACCTGCGTATAACCCAGATGGTAAATAACTTGAAGAATCTCTTTTTTACGAAGTGACCAGATATCGGACGGCATCACAGTCGACCATTCGATAAACTGCTGCAAAGTGTTTTTCAAAACTGAATCAATATCACCCTGAAAATATGTTTCTGCATGAGCTGTTTGATATTTAAAGCAATCGAAATCGCTATAATCAAACTCAATTAATAGAGCAAAGTACTCATTGCCTTGAGAAATATTCCGCATATCGATTTTAGGACTGTTCGACAGAAACACGAAGCTGCCTGTCGGGCAGACTATTTCATGCTTGCTACCAAGCTTTTTACATCCATCAAGCACACAAATTAATAATGGCTTTATGACAGGAACATTCAGAATGTGTTGCTCCTTGACTGATGAATAGACCGAAAACGGCAATTGGTCGTGCTCCTGTAGTGCGAGCTTGGCTGTGTTTATTAGCTTATTCATACTTTGGTTGATGCCTGAATCCTGATAAAAACGCCCTCTGGCTTGAAACGATACACCAGAGGGCAGCCACCTTAGTCCTCCAGCCTCACCCTGAATCGCTGACCACCCACCAGAAGATCATTCCAACGCGATGGCTCTACCTCAATTTCACCAGCTAATAGCGCCTGATAAAACTGATCAAAGTCATCCTGATCTTTGTAAAAAGATCCAAGATATGAAATTTCCCATTGATCATCTTGCTGAAAATACAGGTTTATTTCAGTGTGCCTGTGTCTTTTTTCTATCCATAGATATTCCTGATTGCCATCTTTATCCAGGTCCACTGCTCGTAAGTAATATTGATGTGCCTGCTGAATATTCCAGTATTGCTCCATCTCCTGTTTATAAATCTCCGTCAGCAGCGCCTCAGGTGGGTTATCAGATAACAGAGTAATCGCGGCGACAAATTCGTCGAAGGTAGAGCTTGGCTGACTGTCAGCTCTGTCGGCGTACAGAGCATTGATTCTTACCAGCAGGCCTGGGTTGGCTTCACCGTATTGCTCCTTGAGGGTTTGCAATCCTTCGTACCCTGGCCGGGCCAGCTCACGACGAAAATAGTGCAGATCGAAGTTATCAACGGTAACTTTATTGTCTGCCAGCCGCTGCAGTTGATCCGCCACTACCATTTTTCTGAAATCCAGCAGTGGTGTGTTAACGACCAGCATCGTAAACAGCACCACCAGACCAATGGCAACATTGGTGCGACTGAGCTGGTGTGTCCAGCGATCCCGATATTTCGCGATGCCCCACCAGTAACCGAGGGGGAACAGCGCCAGTAAAAACCAGATCAGATAGGCCCAGTAGCGACTGAGGCTCCAGCCATACTGGTCGATGCGCAGGCTAAGTCCGTAGAAGCTGATCAGGCTATAAATGGGTAGAACCGCAACACCGATATAGATAAAACGGTGCAGCCACAGCGGATAGGGCCAGTTGTCCGGCTCATCCTGATAGACGGCGTTGACGAAAAACAGCATCAGTGCCTGCATGCATAAAATCAGACCGCTGCCACCGCTCTCCCACAACGGATCGAGGCCTGTAAAAGGTAAAGCACCAAGAAATAACAGCGATACCAGCGACAGCACCACCAGCAGGAACTTCATCAACGCCTGCTGCAGCCGGGTAATGGTATCGATAATGCGGGTGAGGTTGCGAAAGATGATAACGCCAAAGCCATTAGCAAGGGCAATGGCGGGGTAATAGAACCAGCGCTCTTTAAACAGATCGCTGAAGAAGTCGATATCGATGGCTTTAAACAGTGCACCCCATAACAGCAATACCAACCAGAAGCTGCCGGCAAATAACAACGCCAGTGACAGGGTCAGAAAATTGCGCCAGGACCACAGGAACAGAGCACTGTAGGTGACACGCTGACCACTCGCCCACAGCTGACTGTACATCAGTGTTTTAAAGGTGGCGATGATCATGGTAAACACAAAACTCCACAGCAGCGCTGTATAGCTGATGTGCTCGATGGGAGTGGCCTGATAACCAACATAGTAGCCCAGCAAACCGCTGAGCAGCGCAAATGGCAGAGTGAGTTTCACTATTGCGCGGCAGTTGTTCTGATCCAGCCCGAGTAACAGCATCGTCGGCCAGATGAAAACAACACTATATAAAGCAAACAACCACTGTGGCTGTTCGTGTGGCCAGTAATGAAGCTCGATTGCCTGATGCAGGTAGAGTAATCCGAGGCCCTGCAGCAGTGATATCAGAGCCATCAGCTTGGTCGGTAGTTGATCGGGTTTATCCTTTTGATCCCATTGAGCCATAGCGACGCTGTCCTTAGTGTTATGTCTGGTTGCCGGACAGGATAACCAATCTTGCCTGCCAGAGCACTAAGAATGGAAGCCAACTTTCACCAGCAACTGACAGCAACACCTATACACAACGGTAAGCTGTCATGATGCTTGGCGCGTTTATGGCTATTGAGATACAGTTAAGTTGTATCTCCGTACATAATTGCTACAGGTGATGAATATGAAGCTCGTCAGTAACAGCATCAGCCCAGATCAACCAATTCCAGAGCAGTACGCCTTTGCCCGCATCGCGCCAGAGAATCACATTACACTGTCGGATAATATCAACCCTCACCTGGCCTGGAGCGATGCACCTGCAGGCACTCAATCCTTTGTATTGATCTGCCATGATCCGGATGTACCCAGCAAGGGAGATGATGTGAATCAGGAGGGTCGTACCGTACCCGATACTCTGCCAAGGGTGGATTTTTATCACTGGCTGCTATTGGATATCCCGGCATCCGTCACTGAGATTGCCGAGGGCAGCCACTGCCGGGGGGTTACCCCCAATGGTAAACCTGGCCCTGCAGGGCCGTATAATATGCGCCATGGCATCAACGATTACACCGCATGGTTCGCCGGCGATGAGAATATGAAAGGTGATTACTTCGGCTACGATGGCCCCTGCCCTCCCTGGAATGATGAGCGGCTGCATCGCTATATTTTCACACTCTACGCACTGGATGTTACAACACTGCAGGTTCAGGGCGACCTGACCGGCGGAAATGTCGTGGCTGCACTTGATGGCCATGTACTGGCCAACGCAAGTTTCACCAGCACCTATACGCTGAATCCGGCACTGTAACAGCCAGCCCCCTCGGTTCTCTGACCAGCAGAACCGGGGGCAACAAGGGCTGACACAATGTGTTCAGACGTGGTCTCCAGCAAATTAAAGCAACGCACGAATATTTTTTGAACCCTTTTCAAAACACCCGCGACTACCTCCATGAGAACACCAAATACAAACAATGGAGATAACTCTCATGAAAACTTCAAAACTGATTCCTATTCTGTTTGCTGCTACTTTGGGTTTTTCTGGCCTGGCCATGGCTAACTGTGCCGACGATGCTATCAACACCTGTAATGCCAAGCATCCTGATCCCGATAAAAACTATGGTGCCTACGAGTTGTGTATCAAAGCGCAACTGGGTCAGAAATGTCCATCAAGTGCCTCCGCCCATCCAACCGCAAGTGATGTCTTTGCCACTCACACCAAACCCACCGTGCCGCCTACACGCATCAGGAGCACAATGGTGCATCAGCCTACTGCGACTCGAAGCAGTCGCTGACAGATCAATGGCCGGGGAGCCCCTCCCCCGGCCATAACTTTTCTGATCTACAACAAGTTCTACCTTCCTTCATACGCCCTTTGCAGCGCGGCAAGATCAAACTTTTTCATTTTAAGAAATGCCTGGGTCACACGATCCACCTTGTCAGAGTCCGGATCCTGCATCATTTTATTCATGTCATCAGGTACGATCTGCCAGGAGAGACCATACCTGTCCTTGAGCCATCCGCACTGTTCAGCCTCAGGAACAGCTGAGAGCATCTTCCAATAGCCATCAATCTCGTTCTGATCCTCACAGCTCACCATAAAAGAGATTGCTTCATTAAAC
Source organism: Nitrincola salilacus (assembly GCF_046271865.1). NCBI lineage: Bacteria > Pseudomonadati > Pseudomonadota > Gammaproteobacteria > Oceanospirillales > Oceanospirillaceae > Nitrincola > Nitrincola salilacus. Next base: position 2,018,267 of record NZ_CP176580.1, on the reverse strand, counting down.
GCAAAATCATGCTCACGGGCGCTGTCCATGGCAACGAACCACTGCCCTTCCAGCATAAAATCAGTGAACATCACAGCTCCCTCTTTATCGGGTTCCATACCGGCAGGATAGCGCACCATTTCGCCTCGATTCGCACGCTTGAAGCCAGAAAGATAGAAATCCGTAGCCTCCTCCGCCTTGCCGCACACATCCCCGACAAACAGCAGCGCCGGAATAATAAACGGTCGTTCACTACCCATCGGACTGGTCAGGATCAACTGCCATGACAAGCCATACTTATCCTGAATCCATCCATAACGCTCGCTGAAAGGATAAGTGTCCAGCGGCATCAACACCTCACCGCCATCGGCGAGCTTGCTCCACACCTCATCAATTCTCGCACGCGCATCTTTGTCCTGCGCTAGATCAAAGTTCACCATGAAGGAAACTGAAGGATTGAACTTGAACACGGGCCCAGCGCTGATCGCCATAAACGAATGCCCCGAAAGATCGAAGGACACCACATCGCAATCACCCCCTGGCGTATTGTGTAGCGTAGTAATGTTGGTGATGGTTGAATCAGGAAAGACAGAGCAATAGAAATCCGCCGCTTCTTTGGCTTCTGTATCGAACCACAGATGTGGAACAATCTTTTGTTTGGTCGCAGTCATCGTATTTCTCCTTCAGGGCTAACATCCAGGTTCAGTAACATTCAAGCTCAGTTACATCATAAGCTAATCGAACGAAGCCCTTGAGAATCGACACGCTTTACAACAATGCTATCCTGACTTTATGTGCTCTGTCAGAAAGCACCGCCACAATATATCAAGCACAATACTGTGTTTGATTCTTGCGGCCCTTACGATATGGTCAAATCAGGTATCAGAGACCAGCCACAACCATCTGCTTTATTTTTACCGCTTTTTCGAAATGATCCAGTTTGTGTGTTTGTATCCACCATGTTGCAGCCTCCATCAGAAGCTCTGGATTGTCATTCCTGTTAGCAAAAAATGCATAAAATGAAACACCGACCGCCTCACCCTTGGCCTGTATCTTCTTATCACACACCGTGATGATTTTTGCTCGTAAATCAGGCCTCATACTACCATCCATATCACAATTATTGGTTCGCACGCCGCTGATCTCGCAGATACGCGACTGTCAGAGCCCTGCCTCAGCTACGGGCTCTCACTACTGTTAGGAATTCATGGCTGATATTCAAGCAGGCTTCACCTTGTCTTGTTAAGATCAGTCAAACATAAAACTCAAAACCTATAGCAGCAATGCCACCTAAACACCATAGATAAAACCCAACAAGATTCACTACCTTCCCCCATAAATGAATTCGATATATTAATCCCACACTGAATGAAACAACTGCACCCCCTATTGTTGCATAGAAATACATCGCATTTTCGAACGACATATCAGAAAACAAACCAAAAATCACTCCAACAATACCACCTAAGATAAGTATCAATGGCAATCCTCCAGCTGAAAAAATACCAAGAACCAGCAAAGAGCCAAGATACAACAACATCCACTGTTTATTTTGAGTCATGCTCACATAAAACTCCAAATCCTACTATCCATTACAAAAAAATCGACAAATTCATGAAAAAATTATAGCATATGACCTCAACCACTTAGTGAGAAAAATAATGGACGACTTTCCTCATTACTTTGCTTTAATTATTTCTTTACTGATATCAATACCCAGCGGAGTTTATATGTTCCGTGAATGTTTTGATGATTACAGCCAGTTTAAAAAAGAATTAAAAGAAGCTCATGGCAGTGAAGCTTTAAAACTATTCATGGGTGAATTCACTAAAGCAGCCAATCACCAATTTATTGAGTTCAAGGTAGGTTTTGCCATTGCATTTCCATTGCTCATTTTCATAATAACCAATGTAACCATAAGATCTTTATTAGAGAGCCTGATTAACCTTTTTCAAGGATGGTAATGGACCAAGGCCCTTTAGATCTCTAAGCTTCATGCTTACCTTATACGCTCAATCGCTACGTGCTAATAGTAGCCCTACTCCAGCACTGCCAAGCAGGCCCGAACAAATCCGGTTGAACAAACGCCTCATTGAAGGGCGCGAGAACCAGTGGCGCAGTGCACTGCCAAAGTACGCATAGCCTGCAATTGCCACCCATTCGAGAAGTAAAAACAATGCGCCAAGAACCAAAAATTGAAAGCCTACATGGCCTGCAGGATCTACAAACTGTGGTAGAAACGCGGTGAAGATCAAGATGGCCTTTGGATTGCCAGCAGCCAGTAAAAATTCCTGCCTAGCCAGCCCGAACAGGCTCATATCTCCCGGTGCTCCTTCGTCACTGTCCGCAGGGTCAGCAACCCATAGCTGAAACGCTAACCACAGAAGGTAAAGGCCACCAGCTACTTTGATAACCAAGAAGAGTTTTTCTGAAGTATAAAGAACTGTCGCAAGCCCTGTTGCGGCAAGAACGATCATTCCGATAAATGCGACAATTCGGCCGATGCCCGCAAAGCAAGCAACTCGGACGCCATAACGTTTTGCATTAGACATTGAAAGAAGGTTATTTGGCCCTGGCGCCATATTCAGTGCAAAGCATGCTGGCAGAAACAGCAGTAATGTCATCCAATTCACGATTACCTCTCCTTGTTGAGCAACAATTTCGCCCACTTCACATTAACCGTTTTTTAACACTCTTTTTCATTCGGTTCAACACGACTTACAGGCGTAGCATTACCTGCCCTCATTTCTTTCCCTGATTGGAGCTGTTTGTGCCAAGCTCCTTACACATAAATGAAGCCAACGCCGGGCATAGGCCCGCAAACTGAGCAGTACCCACTATGGAGTCAGGTGCTTGCGATCGCGATGCCTCCACATAACCATGCCGTGCAAAGAAATCAGAAGCGGTCGTGGTGAGGAGGTATAAGGTTTCCATGCCATTCCTGCACGCCCAAGCTTCTGCCTGAGTGACCAATGCCTGACCGTAGCCACCCTTGCGATGGGTATCGATCACTACCAGTGAGCGTAACAAGCCTACCGTTCCATGCGACTCTATACCAATCAGGCCAATGATTTGGTCGTCCGAGCGCACCCCAAATAGCTGCAACTGGCAACCATCGCGAAGATCAGCAACAGGAAGCCCCGCGCTGCTCAAAAGGTTCTCAACTTCATCAGTCACTTCAAGTGGTTCAATGTACATAATCTTCGCCCGTTAACATGAAACCCGATGAATACATTGGCTTTGTTCTATTACTCCGAGCCTATGCACCCCTACCCCAATGTACCCATATCAGGAGCCAGCACCACTGAGAATAGCCCAGGATTTTACTATCCCTATTGCGTGTACTACACCAAAGAATAGGCAGATGGTGGAACTCACCACCCAGAAGGTAGGACTATTTCCACCTGTCGCAAAAAAGGCGAAGAAAAACCCCACGATTCCACGCAGCAGGTATATGGTCGTGACCGCGATCAATACCAGGCTGAGAAACGGCAGCCCAGGTAAAAGGCCAGCCCCTGATAAAGCATAAGCAGACAAGATGCTCAGTACCAGGGCAATAGCGGCAGTGACCAGAGCCGGATGCCAGCTGCCCTCTGATGCAAGACGCGCCATATTGTCACCAGCGCCAAAAAATCGATACCAAGCGGGCCCACCGATGATAATGCCGATGTGCGCTAATGCAGCCAACCCACTCAGAACTGCACCTAATACCAAAAAACCTGATCCAACCGAGTTCATTCAAACCGCTCCTTTAGCTTGCGCTGGTAATCGTGCTCCATCACCATTAACAAAGCTGAGATTCTAGCCACCGGCGAGATGGCCTGGTAATAGATGCTAGTCCACTACAAATAGCCTGGCCCCTTGCTTCGTCGAAGAACGATGAAGCTCAGCATTATCTGCTACCTGATAGCTCGACCCTGGGCGGAGCACAAAACAGCGGCCATCCTCTAGCTCAGTATGGAGCTCACCTTCCAGGCAAAGCAGGATATGTCCTTTGGCACACCAATGATCAGCCAGATACCCGGGGCTGTACTCAACCATCCGAACGCGGATATCTCCGAAGGTTCGGGTCCGCCAATAAGCAACTCCCTGTTCCCCTGTGTGTTCAGTCTTCTCAACTTCTGACCAGTCAGTAACCCCGAAGGGTAGATCCGTAATCTTCACGCTGTTTCTCCTTACGAATATAATCCGCCGCTAATGCGAACCACCACGTAGTTGCTTGTTAGCAGCCTCTGCTTGAAGACGCTCAACTAACCACACCTTAATGATTGATTGGCGGGTAACCCCAATACGCGCCGCTTCACGATCCAGCGAATCTACGACCCAAGCCGGAAAATCCACGTTGATTCGCTTCTGTTCCTGGTTGACCCGACGAGCAGAGGAAAGATCAAGATCATCAATAATATCTTCTTGATCCTCCTCAAATTTTTTATCGAAATCTTTAGCTTTCATAGAGATCAATCTCCTTCTTTCGGGAGCGTCTGACTGAAATCAGGCGAATACGCCCTACTCTGTATGTGACGACTGCCGACCAGTGTTTTGGACCAATTTTTCCGATCAGCAAGAACCTCGTTTCGCCTTCTGACTTTGCACGGATTTCCAGCAAACCAGGATCATTCCACAGCTGCTGAGCCGCCTCAAAATCAATACCGTGCTTATCCATATTGGCCTTGCTTTTTGTTTCGTCGAACTCAAACTCGTCCATGAGTATAAATTATTCCTTTTTTACTCATCTCGCAAGATATAGGAGGATGGATCAGCAACTCACCTTCGCCGATAGCGAGTTCAGCAACAAGCGTCGCCAGACCAAGAAGTGTAACGAATGGTACTTTGGCATGAAAGCGCATATTGGCGTTGATGAACGAACCGGTATCACACATAGTTTTACCACGACAGCGACACATGAGCATGATCGCAACCAGGCGGGATAAACACATCCAGTTGGCGTGTTTTTACTGCGGTGATCACGTGTAAGGGAAAAGGCTCGGCGTAATCACAGGTTCCTTAGGCTTGATGCCTGCCTTTGGCAGGTTTGTTTGGTACTTGTAAAATAGACCTATGCACTGTTTGCTCATTGGGCGGTTAATGCTGAAGCCTTTGGTGAATACGATTTTGGGCTTGCCATAGCACTCGCATTCTCTGGAGGAGCGGCACTGGCCAGCGCGTTGCCGATCATCATCCATTGGTGATAGCGTCAGTTTGCGATAATGGTTCATTGATGGCCCAACAAATAACTCATCGGATAAATCAACATGCATTCAACTGAAGACATATGGATTAAGTATCACTCACAACTACTTTCTTTTATACGAAAGCGGGTTGATGACATGACAGCGGCTGAGGATATTCTTCAGGATATCTTTGTTCGCATTCATTCGCGGATCGATACCCTGGAGCGCAGCAGTAAACTGGAAAGCTGGCTCTATCAAATCACAAGAAATTCCATCATTGATTTCTATCGCTCCCACAGGCCAACCGAGGAGTTGCCGGAGTGGCTGACACAGCCGCGTGCCAGCACGGATGAAGCTATCAGACGCGAGTTATCATCGTGCCTTATCCCGATGATTCAACAGTTACCAGAAAAATACCACCATGCGGTTCAGCTCTCCGAAATCGAAGGCAAAACCCAAAAAGAAATAGCGGCACAAGAAAATATGTCGCTTTCTGGAACAAAGTCGAGAGTACAACGTGGAAGAGCGATGTTGAAAAAAATGCTGCACGACTGCTGCAAATTTGAAGTTAACTCGATGAATCAAGTCGTTGACTATGATAAAAAAGATGGCGATTGCAAACACTGTTAAAATATTTCACTCATTTTGCGTCCTTTTCATGATAGCTCCGTCTACCTAAGTGAAAGACAGAAATGTTCTGTTTAACTTACATCATAAAGGGGATACACATGAAAGATCTGAACACCAACGAAATTCGTGAAGCGGTACGTAACCACTATAGCAAAACAGCAGCGGGTTGCTGTGGAGGCCCAGCCGCAGAAGGTACTGATGCCTGCTGCGTGGCGGATGCCGACGCTAAGGCTGAAGGTAAAAGCGGTTGTGGTTGCGGCACAACATCATCCAGTGATGACAACAGTATGCAAGGGGTAGAGCCGTAATCTTCACGCTGTTTCTCCTGCTTCACATAATCCATCAGTAAGTGCCTCTTTAGAGGTCATTGTAGGTTCATCATTGCCAAAGGCTGGAGACCGTTCACCGTCATATGGTTCAAGGTTGACCCAGCTCTGGATAATGTTGATGTCCTTTTCAACGAATATTGTGGTCTTTATTGATATTTACCCTCTTCACTATCCGCAGCGATACCACGTAGCCAGCGATACCCCAGCCAAGCCGCGGCCAACATATATGGCAATCCCCCCGGCACCCACATGAGCAAGCCAGCCAGTTGCTGATCATCGAACTGATGGCTGGGATAATACAACAGGGTGTCGGCGAAGGTCAGAATAGCACCCAGAAAACCGGTGTGCATCAGGGTAAACAATAAGGCGAGCAGCGCCCAGCTACGTGTCCGCTCGGTACAATGCAACACAGCCCACCACAGCATGGCTGCGGTGAGCGCAAAGCAGATATGCTCCACCAAGTGCCACCAGGGATGCTCCAGTGCCAGCACGTAAAAGCGTGGGGTATGCCAGAACCAGACGACAGCCGCATGCAGGTAGCCCAGGCTGAGCGGATAGGCTGCCAGCTTCAGCAGTGGTTGCCAGGCAACACGTCCCCAGCGACCGGTAACAGCTGCAAACTGCGGCAAGGGCAGGCTTAATGCCCACAAAGGGGCGATCACAACCATTAACAACATATGCTGCACCATATGCGCGCTGGCGCTGGTTTCTGCCCAGTCATCCAACGGTCCGGTTACAGCAAACGCACAGATCAGACAGCCCGCATGAAACATCAGCGCACGCCATAACCGCGGCGGCCGCTTAATGCTGCCAAGTGCATACAACAGCCAGAATAGCGCCAGCATCATTGCCGCCAGCAGAGCGGCCCAGAAGCTGGCGCCGTCGCTTTGTAAGGGGTTATGCGCCTGTACCGGCAGACTGATACTGGCCAACACCAGCAAGCCTGGTAGCGGGTTTAGCCATTGCCGCTGTTTTAGCTGCATGGTGACAAAACCAACACCGGCAAGCCCCCTGCCAAGGTGGCGACTGCAGCGATCAGATACAACACAGTGCCCCCCACCCCAGTGGCAACATAAAGAACAGCGCGACACTGATCCAGTACACCGCCAGGTAATAGAACCACAGCGGCTTTATCACCTGCGGCTCATAGGGCAAGCTGGCACTGACGTAGCCGCGCGCAACTCTGAGCGCCTGCATGGCGGTTAACACTGTTGCCAGCCCAGCGTGGCCCAGCAGATACAGTAAAATAACCATCAGCACAGCATCATGAGCACTTTCGGTATAATCCAGAGGCGCCATCATAAACAGCACCAGCAACATCAAAAAATGCAGCAACCCAAAACCGGTGCTCAACCATAACTGACGTTGCAACTGCTGAGCGTCGCCCACTGCCAGACGCTGGCACAAACGATGGAACAGCCACAAGGCAATACTGGCGGGCACCCCACACAGCAACAACAGCCAAAGCGGCAAGGGGCCGGTGTCGGGCGCTGACCATTGCGGTGCGGCCGTCCATAGATAAAACCAACCGAACAGCAGCGACATATACAAAGCGCCATTGGCCAGCATTGTGACGATCATGCCCCAGCGCCCGGGGCCATCGATGGTTCGTGATTCCAGCGGCAACTCCTGCCCGGCACCCTTCTGCACTGGCCCCTTCTGTACTGGCTCCTTCTGTACAGGAATCCTCTGCCCTGGATCCGAGGATTGCAAGGGAGCCGCTGATGGATGGCCACCATTTTCCCAGCTCCAGCGCAGCAACAAGCCAATTGTCAGCACAACGGCCAGCAGGGCCAATACATACCAACGGCTCAGCAAACTGATGCACACCACCGCCAGAGTCATAGCGCTGTAAAGTGGCAGCCAGGAGTTTCCGGGCAGATGGAAAAGTCTCTCCCGCTGAGCAGAGATCGCAGAGGTACCATAGGTTTCGCGCAGACCACTGTTGGCCTCGGCCAAGCCCTCTTGCCCGGCAGCAATCCGTTCAGCCAATTGCGGATCATCCCAGAGCGGATGGCGGCTGCTGACAGTGGGCAAACTGGCAAAGTTATACTGGGCCGGTGGCATATCCAGCGTCCACTCCAGCGTATCGGCCTTCCACGGATTAACGCTGGCTCGCTGGCCAAACCAGAAATGCAGTAATAGATCCAGCAACATCAGCCCAATACCGATCGCCATGACAAAGCTGCCAATCGACGACAACAGATTTAAGCTATCCCAGCCTAATCCGGCTTCATAGGTGTACACCCGCCGTGGCATGCCGAGCAAACCGGTTAGATGCATCAATAAAAAGGTCAGGTTGAATCCACCAAAGGTCAGCCAGAAACCCCAGCGCCCGATCACTGGCGAGGGCATCCGGCCAGAGGCTAAAGGCAACCAGTAATACAGTCCGGCGATCAGTGGAAAAAACATCCCCCCTACCAGCACATAATGCATATGAGCGACCACAAAGTGGGTATCGTGCACCTGCCAGTTAAAGGGCACCAACGCCAGCATCACCCCGGTCAGGCCGCCGCAGACAAAGATGACCAGAAAACCACTGACCCACAGCATCGGCAATTGAAAGTCCACCTTGCCTCGCCACAAAGTCGCCAGCCAGGCAAATACCTGAATAGCAGTCGGTATCGCCACCAGCATGCTGGCCACTGAAAAGAAGGCCTGTGCCAGTTGAGGAATGCCCACGGTGAACATATGGTGCACCCACAGCCCGAAGCTGATAAAGCCGGTGAGAATGACCGCGATAACGATCCAGCGATAACCGACAATAGGCCGACCACTGAACACCGGAATAAGGGTCGAGACGATACCGGCGGCAGGCAGAAAGATGATATACACCTCTGGGTGGCCAAATAACCAGAACAGATGCTGCCACAACAGAGGATCGCCACCCGCCGCCACAGTGAAAAACGGCATACCGGCAGCACGTTCCAGCTCCAGCAGAATACTGGCCAGAATTAACGGCGGAAAACCAAACACGATCATCAGCGCCATCACCAGGATGTACCAGCAGAACAGCGGCATCCGGCTGAGCGTCATGCCCTTGGCGCGGCTGCACAGGATGGACACCGTCAGCTCAATACCGGCAGCCATCGCCGAAATCTCAACAAAAGTGATACCCAGCAGCCAGAAATCAGAGCCCGGCCCGGGTGCAAACTCACTGCTGCTCAGTGGCGTATACATAAACCAGCCGGAGTCTGGCGCGATGCCCAGCAGCAGGCTGGACATTATGATAATACCGCCAAATAAGTAGCAGTAATAACCCAACGCGCTGAGCCTCGGAAAGACTAAATCACGGGCACCAATCATCTTCGGGATCAGATAGATCGCCAGCCCTTCCAGCACCGGAATAGCGAACAGAAACATCATCACGCTGCCGTGCATGGTAAATAGCTGGCCGTAGGTCTCGGCACTGACAATATCCTGCTCCGGCAGCGCCAACTGAGTGCGCAACAGCATCGCCAGCACGCCACCTACCAGGAAAAAAATCATCCCGGTAACCATAAAGCGCAGGCCAATAGTGCCATGGTTTACCGCCGCTAAGCTGCCCCAGCCCGGTAAATTGCCCCACACCCGGGCCAGATGACTGACAGCCTCAGACTGCGATGATGCTGGCTTGGCGTCACTCATCTAGGGTTGCCTCATGCACGGCTGGTTTATGTAAGTCTGCCGCAGGTAAGTCTGGCTCATGTCGTTCCTGCTCCGTGGAATTGTGCTCGTTTAGCCAGTTGGCAAAGGCCGGTTCGTCATATGCTGTTACCGTAAATTGCATATGCGCATGGCCAAGTCCGCAATATTCAGCGCACTGGCCACGATAAACGCCCGCTGCCGAGGCTTCCAGGCGCAATACATTGGTGCGACCGGGTAACATATCCAGCTTGACGCCAAGCCTTGGCACCCAGAAGGAATGGATCACATCTTCGCTGGTCAGGTGCAGGTGCACAGGGGTATTGATCGGTATATGCAGCTCATCAATCATCTGCAGGCCATGTTCAGGATAAGCGACCTGCCAGTACCATTGATGCCCCGTCACCTGAATTTGCAGTGCGTTTTCATCAGGCAGCGGCATCATCCGATGCCCCACCGGCACGCCCACGATAAGTAAAACGATGATACTCACTGTCGGTAACGCCAGCCCACCCCAGATAATCCAACGGCTGGTACCTGTTGCGGGAACATGCTCAGCCCGGCGCTTTATCGCGTAATGCCACAGCACCACAACTGCCAGCAGTACCAGCGTTGCAAAGCCGAACATACCCCACCATAACAGCGCCACCTCAGATGCTGCAGGCCCCTGGGGATCGAGTGCTGAATAGGGTCCAGTGCAACCTGTTTGGCTCAACAGCAGGCCACAGGGCCAGATCACTGCTACACTCTGGCGAAGTGGCTTCTTTAAAGCAGCCGTTAACCGTTCTAGAGGTGTGATATGTCGATGGAACCGATTGCCAGCCAAATCCAGATATTTGGCCACCCTATCCACCCTGGGCTTATCCATTTCCCGGTGGCCGCTCTGATTGCTCTGATCGCATCCGATCTCGCATTTTTGTACACCTCCGACCCCTTCTGGGCCAGAGCCAGTTTGTGGCTGGTCGGGGTTGGTGCTATCGGTGGTTGGATTGCCAGTGTCGCAGGGTTGATGGATATGCTGCTGGTAAGCCAGATAAGGCGCCTGATCACTGGCTGGTGCCATGCGATGCTTGCGGTGATGCTGCTGTCGCTGGCGACCTTCAACTGGTTGCTCCGCCTGCCTGACGCTGCCGCTCAGATCATGCCTCAAGGGCTTTACCTGTCGCTGCTCAGCGGATTGTTGATTGTCGCCACCGGTTACCTGGGTGGACGGCTGGTCTTTGAATATGCAGTCGGCGTCAACATCGATGACATGCTGCAGGACGACGCAAAATCCTGAGCTGGCAACAAGGCTGTTTATAAAAACCACAGCAAAGCCTCCTGCTCAGGCTTCAGCAATACCAATACGATAATGCTCAGCAACAACAACAGGATAACACTGAGCAATGCGGTACATTTGCCCGTTACACCACTCACTTTTGGCCGACTGCTGTACAGGATCAGTAACCCCGCTGCCACATGGCAGATCACCAGACAGGTAACCAGGGTCAGCTTAAGCAACAGCCAACTGTTGAGATTACCATCAAGCGCAAAAACAGCCGTGCCGGAGACAATCGTCATCAAGCCAGCGGGACTCGCCAGGCGGGTAAACCACAGCCGTTCCAGACTATCGCCTTTGCTGGGGATATGCAGGCCAACCGAGGCAACGCGTGAGATAAGCAGTAATAAAATACACAAGGACGCAGCCCAGATCACCAGGCTACATATATGCAAAAACAGCAACCAGACCATTAACATATTCCATTAGTTACAGGCAAAGTCAGCAGAACCGTAGGTAAAATGTTAATCCAATGAACATTTTAAACATTGCTGTTAACTGTAGCAGACGAAAACAGAAGCGGGGCCTTGCGGGGAAAAAAAGACTGATGATGCACAAGACTACCACCAAGTCTCAACTTTAATGAGGCCCCGCCAGAAGAAACTCATAAGTGTTAAAGCGCCACTGGTTCATCACGCATTCTTTCCCATGTTTGTACCATAAGCTTCTTGGTCGCCCCCCAACGATAACCTCCCAGCGCGCCACTTTGCTGTATAACCCTGTGACAGGGGATCAGTAAAGCCACCGGATTTGCCCCAACGGCGTTACCAACTGCTCTAGCAGATCTTGGAACACCCAATGCCTTGGCTACTTGGGCATAGCTGGCCACAGCGCCGGGTGGTATTTTCAGCAGAGCTCGCCACACGGCTATCTGGAAATTTGTCCCTGTCACATGGAGCGACAGCGGGCCTTGCCTGGAGGCTGTGCCACTGCTAAAAAAGGCATCAATAGCATGGCGCGTAGATACCAGGTTTTCTCTGATCGAACTGAGAGGCCAAGCGTTATGCAAGTCATCCAGCAACTCCTCCATGCTATTGAAGTCCATAAACGCAGCTCGACAAACACCACGCCGTGTTACTGCCACAAACATGGGCCCCAGTGGAGTAGGATGTACTCCGTACTCGATCTGTACCTCCTTACCTCGATTTTTATATTCGCCGGGTGTGACTGCTTCCAGCTGCACAAAGTGATCATGCAACCTTGAACTGCCGCTTAACCCAAGCTCATGTGAGACATCAAGCAAGGAGCGAGAATTATCCAGCAATCCTTTGCCCCGCTCCAATGTCAGGACCTGTAAAAAGCGCTTCGGCGTAGTGCCTGCCCAGCGACAAAAAAGCCGCTGAAAGTGATACGGGCTCAGATGCACATGAGCGGCTATCTCCTCTAGACTGGGCTGATCAGCCGCCCTGTCGACCAAATAGGCCATAGCGCTTGCGATCCGGTCGTAGTCTGACATGGGGCGTCCTCTCAAACACGATTTATAGATACACCGCCATCGACCAGCATCGCAGATCCCGTGGTGAAGCTGGAAGCATCGGAGGCCAGGTACAATGCAGACTGGGCAATTTCATCTGGCGTCGCCATACGCTTTAGAGCGTGCAGATTATGCACAAACTCCAATGCTTCTGGCGTATTGGCAAACTCACGTCCTGCCGGCGTATCAGTACCACCTGGCAAAAGGGCATTGACCCGGATATTCTGAGGCCCGTGCTCGGATGCCAGCACTTGAGTCAGTCCAATAAGACCCGCCTTACTGGCTGCGTAGGCAGCCATACCTGGCATACCAACTGTATAACCAACGAAGGTAGAGGTGAAAATTAACGAACCTCCCTTTCGAGCAGCCATGGCGGGCAGTTGATACTTCGCCCCCAAAAAAGCACTGGTTAAGTTCGTCGCAATAACCTGATTCCAGTCCGTGTGCGACATCTCCGGGACAGGGCCCATAGCACCCAGAATGGCCGCATTGTTAAACGCGATATCCAGGCCGCCAAAGTAGCTTACTGCCTTATCTACCAACGCTTTGGCAAAAGTTTCGTCGCCAACGTCGCCCACCAGCGCCAGCGCCTTTCCGCCTTCCGCTTGTATTGAGTCGACCAGGTCATCCAACTCCTTCTGTCGCCTTGCAGCCACCACGACGGCAGCACCTTCTCTCGCAAAAAGCTTCGCGGTTGCATAGCCAATTCCGGTGCTGGCGCCGGTAACAATAGCTACTTTGTTGGCAAGTATAGTCATCGTTATTCCTCTAGGATCTGCTTACTATAAAAGGGCATATGCCCGAACAGATGCTATATTAGGAGGCCTAACGACTACTGCCGACCCGAATCTTGCTGTATTTCAATTGCGCTATGTCGATGGTGTTCAGGCGCTCACAGCCGATCAGTTGCTCCGGCTAAGCAAGCTCGAAGAGCGCGAAGCTTATTGATTTAGTTATACGCTATTCATTTTTTCATCGACCAAATAGCATCCCAATCCTTGCGGCTATGAGCTTGGTAATGAATCTTAACGGATACGATTTGTATTCTGGTATCTCGCTTTCGACAGATCGTTTCTCCGACCTGTACTTGGTTTGAATGCGTACCTGTATTGGTGGCGCGTCATTGCCGAATCTGGCCCGGTAGATAGAGAACCAGTGCCCCTGCTGCTCTATCGTAACCGTTCATTCTAAGGCGTTCTGCCCATCCCATATGTCGCGCGCTAAGCTGGTCTCTTCATCTTTCAGGAGACCATCACATGAAGCAGTACACCCGCCGTACCCCACAACAGTGGCAAGTCATTATCGATCAGTGGCATGATAGTGGCCTGTCTGCCTCCCGCTTTTGTGAAGAGACGGCTGTAGGCTATGCCAGCTTCTGCAACTGGCGCAAACGGCTGGCAGCTGAGCGGCTTCCAGCCCCTCAATACAAGAGACCAGAAGACGCGACCTTCATTGACCTCGGTACCTTGTCAGCCAGTAGCCCAGGGAGTGGCTGGTCGATCGTACTCAGCCTGGGCGAGGGCATCGAACTACGCCTGAGTCGCCCCTGATGTTCGCGCCCGGCAATCTGGCTCGGATCTGGCTCTGCACCCAACCGACCGATATGCGCAAATCGTTTCAGGGGCTGAGCGCACTGGTGAAGAACCAGCTTGATCTCAACCCGCTCAGTGGTCAGTATTTCGTCTTCGTTAATCGGCGTAAGACCCATATGAAGGTGCTCTATTTTGAACCGTCCGGCTATTGCCTATGGAGCAAGCGGCTGGAACAGGGACAGTTCCGCGTGAGTCCCTCATCGAGCGGACAACGTGCCTTGAGCTGGACCGACCTGCAACTGATTCTGGATGGCGTTGAAGTGCAAAAAACCCGTCAATACAAACGCTATCAACACCCGATGTAAGACCGGTTCTGGTATAATCCACCGCCATGAAAATGATGTCGACACCCCTTCAAACAACTTGCTCCGATGACGACCTGACGGTCGCAGAGCTGGCACGCCTGAACGCCGAGAACGGTGTGCTGCGTGATGAAAACGCGGCTTTGAAACGTCGGGTTGCCTGGTTCGAGAAGCAGCTGTTCGGCGAGACATCGGAGAAGCGTCCGGTCGACAATCCTCATCAGCCCAGCCTGCTGGGCGAAGTGCCTCCGCTGACGGAGCCAGAAGGCGAACAGGTCACGATCACCTACCAGCGTGGCACAGCACTCAAACAACGTCCCGACGACTGCGTCAACGACACTGGCCTGCGCTTTAATAGCGAGGTGCCGGTTGAAGTGATCGAACTACCCGCACCAGAACTGGAGAGTGCTGACGCGGAGCAGTTCGAGATCATCGGCACCAAAAGCACCTTCCGACTGGCCCAGCGTCCGGCGAGCTATGTGGTGCTGCAGTACAACCGTCCGGTGGTCAAACGCAAGGGCGCTGATCAGCCACTGCCCAGCCCGGCTCCGAGCAATGTGCTGGATCGTAGCCTGGCAGATGTCAGTCTGCTGTCAGGTCTGCTGGTCGACAAGTTCCTGTATCACCTGCCGTTGCACCGTCAGCACCAACGTATCACTCAGGCTGGTATCACGCTGAGCCGGGCGACCCTGACCACGTTGGTCAAACGCGCCATCGAACTTCTGCGGCCAATCGTGGATGCCCAACTGATCAATGTGCTGCGCAGCCAGGTGTTGGCGATGGATGAAACCCCGATCAAAGCGGGCAAGGCCGCGAAAGGCAAATTGAAGCAGAGCTGGTTCTGGCCATTGTATGGTGATCAGGACGAAGTGGTGTTCACCTTCTCCGCCAGTCGGGGACGACAGCATATCGAGGCCGTCCTGAAGAAACAGTTCACCGGCACACTGATCAGCGACGGCTATGCGGCTTATGCCTGCTATGCTGAACAGAATGCTGGGATCACCCATGCTCAGTGCTGGGTACACAGCCGTCGTCAGTTCCTTGAGGCAGAGCAGGACGAGCCAGCGGCGGTACGCCAGGCGCTGGATCATATCGCTGAACTGTACCGAATCGAGGAGCAGATCCGGTCACAAGGCCTGAGCAGTGAGAAGAAACATCTGTATCGACTGGCGTGCAGCAAACCCGTGGTGGACACCTTCTTCGAGTGGTGTGAGCGCCAGTTACAACGCAACGATCTGACGCCGAAGAATCCGTTGCTGCAAGCGGTTCATTACGTGCTGAAACGGAAGACAGAACTACGGGTATTCCTGGAGGATCCGGAGGTGCCGCTGGATACCAATCATCTGGAGCGAACCCTGCGTCCGATCCCAATGGGGCGTAAAGCCTGGTTGTTCTGTTGGACGGAGCTGGGTGCCGAACATGTGGGTATTATCCAGAGCCTGATCAGCACCTGTAAACTGCACGGAATCGACCCCTATACCTATTTGACTGACGTACTGCTGCGGGTAAATGAGCATCCGGCCAGCCGTGTACTGGAGTTGACACCACGTGTGTGGAAGGAGCGGTTCGCGGAGCAGCCACTGCGGTCGGACCTGTACCGAGCGGTAGAGCGCATCACGGATTGACGGTTCCGCTGCATCCCTGCAGCGCTCGTCTCGTCCTGAAAAGGGACAGAGGCTCTCGTCTTGAGAGTTCGGCCGTCCCTGGCCCCTCTGTCTGATATAACCTTATCGCCTGACTATCTGGGTGTATATAGGAAAAAATCCTAAATGCTCAATCGTCCGTTGATATGAGGCATTGCCGGTTACAGTCGTCACAATGTCAATGACGCCTTAGAATGAACGGTTACGCTCTATCTGCACATAAAAAACCCCGATTTAACCGGGGCCTTTCTCGACACTGAACTTGATGCTCAGGTTAATCAGACGCATTACATCGGACGCAGATTGATCTCGACCCGACGATTCTGCGCACGACCCGCCTCGTTGGCATTGCTGGCGATAGGTTGATTAGGCCCAACTCCGTAAGAAGATATCCTCGACGCAGCTACACCATTGGAAGCCAGATAAGAGGCAACACTCTGCGCACGGCTATTCGACAGGTTCTGATTCAGCTCCATCGAACCTGTGCTATCGGTATGACCGACAATATCGATCCCGTTCTGATCAAACTCATTGAACACTGAGACCATAGAGTTGAGGGTCTGGTAGAAGCTGCTGGAAATATCTGACGAGTTGGTTGCGAAAGTGATGTTACCGGGCATGATCAGCCTCAGGTCATCACCATTGCGTTGTACATCCACGCCAGTACCCTGCAGGGTCTCGCGCAATTTGGCCTCCTGGGTGTCAACGTAGTAACCATAACCACCACCCGCTGCGGCACCCACTGCAGCACCGATTGCTGCTCCTTTGGCTCTGTCCTCCTTACTCGAAGTAGCCGCCCCTATCACAGCGCCAGCCACGGCACCAACACCACCATATACCCCTGCTTTACTGGCTTCACGCTCGCCAGTGTTGGGGTTAGTGGTACAACCCGCCAGAAGAGTAATTCCAATTGCAGCAAATGCGAGATTGCGCCATTTAGTCATGCTCGTGCCTATATTTTTTGTTGTTAAAACAGAAATTTATCTGATAATTAGACACCATGTAAGAAGGTAAGTTTTATGGTTGACGATATGCAGCAGGATATCCCGTTGGCTCATGGAGCCCGAACTGTCACCTGAATCAGTGACTCCACCCACCCCAGCCTGAACATTGCCAAGCAGGCGTTTCCTTTTCGCACTCAGGATTAGGGCATCTCATCTTGCCTACCCAAGGCGCATCAGATGCGTGATGCACTACTTTCATATTGCCTCAACACAGTACTCTGCGGCGGTTTTGGAGGAGCGAATCGACTTCAGGATATGCGATTGGCTACCAGGCATCAGTTGGTGCCACCAGGGTGGTATTCATTCGCACTATTTACACACCCTGCCCCAGTATCAGGCTGACATTGCCTTTCTTGCGCCCCGTATCGACGTAGCGGTGCGCCTCGACAAACTGTTCAAATGGATAGCGTCGATCCATGACTGGTTTGAATTGCCCTGCCTCAGCCAGCTCTGCCAGAAAATGCAAGTCCTCTAACCGCACGGTTGCTGGCCCAGCGATAATCTTTTTGCTACTCGTGATTAACACCCACGGAACTTGCAGCATGTCGGGCAAGTCTGCCAAAACCATTAAAAGGCGTCCCTTATTGGTCAGAGAGTTTTTGGTACGCGAAAACGGTGCGTTACCCACAGTATCGACGATGACATCATAGGTTTTACCGTTTTTCGTAAAATCCTCTTTTGTGTAGTCAATGATATGATCAGCGCCCAGAGACACGACCAGATCCTGATTCGCCGTACTGCACACACCCGTTACATCTGCCCCAAAGTACTTAGCGAGCTGCACAACGGCAGTACCAACTCCCCCGGAAGCGCCATTGATCAGTATTTTTTCACCGCTTTGCAGCTTTCCTCTCCTCAAGAAATCCAACGCGGTCGTTCCGCCGAAGGACAGCGCGGCAGCTTCATCAAAGGACAAACTTGGCGGTTTAAGCGCCACCATGCCATCTTCCGACATACATTTGTATTCAGCATGACAACCCATGCCGGTATCATTGAACGCGAAAACCTGATCGCCGATTTTGAAATTCCTGACGGCTTTGCCCACCGACTCAACGACCCCGGCTAGCTCCGTACCGAGTACAGGTTGCCTGGGTTTCGAGATACCAAATACGAGTCGCATGATGAGCCCGAAGCCGGTAGGAACATTCAGGCTTCGCACCCTCCAGTCGCCTGATGTGATCGTTGTGGCATAAGTCTTTATCAGGACTTCGTTGTCTTTTGGCGTCGGTTTTTCGATATCCCTCAACTGAAGCACTTCAGGCGGACCATATCTCTCATAGATAATTGCTTTCATAGTGTTTGTACCAGAGTCTTTAGTCCTTCATCGCCGCAATAACAAGCAGCCCGAAACGATACACCCGAGAGACTTAATGGTGCTCATCACCAGTAAAGACGGTAATGCTGCATCCAGGACCTAGCGTAAGCGCCCGTCCACACCGCTTGTTAACCTCTGAGTTCGAGGTCTTCCCGAATGACTTCCGGATGACGGAAAGCTATCTCAATCAGAGCCTTTGCCGGCCCAGAGGGCTTACGTCGGCCTTGCTCCCATTCCTGCAAAGTACGCGGAGAAATATGCAATACCTCAGCAAACTCCCTCTGGGTCAAGCCTGTTTTACCACGTGCCTCTGCCACCTCATTAGGCTCCACATGGCTGACTCGTGCGATTTTTCCCGCTTTCATTTCTTTTACGGATTGAAGCAGCTTGTTACCAAGTTCCTCAGCATTCAGAGTCTCGTTACTCATTTTCCAATACCTCACGAATCGACTTCAGGATATGCGCGGGTATATTGTCCTTAACGGCTTTTTTGTAGATCACCAACAACCAGATCTCACCATTTGCCAACCTGGTGAAGTAAATAATCCGCACCCCACCACGCTTCCCTGAACCCGCTACCGACCAACGAACCTTTCTACACCCACCACTACCAGGGATGGGATCACCTACTTCCGGATTGGCTGCCAACCAAGCGAAAAAAGCGCTCCGCTCCTCTTCAGCCCAAATGTTCCTGGCGTCTGCTTCAAATGTAGGGGTTTCGATGATGGTAAACATAACGTCAATATACGTCATTGACGTAGTTTTGCAAGATAAGTATTCAGGTGAAAGACAGCGCGGCAGCTTCCTACATATGCAGGTGGTGGTCGCGAACATCGTTTAGAGACTTACACAGCAATGGTTGGATTCTCTTCCACTTGACACTCCTTGATGAAATATCTTCTCTAACACAGCCAGAACAGATCGGGCGTCAGCGAGTCCAGCCCGAGTATTTTACCAACGTTGTGCCTGATCTTACTTAACACTTTGTTACGAATCATATTCAAGCCGCTTACCCAACCCAACGACATTATCATTGCCGTACCCGATAGCAGAATAGAACTCAATGACAGCCTTGTTAGACGAGCGAACTTGCAGGTTTATTTTTGGGCAGCCTTTCCGCCTGATGAGCGTTTCAACAGCCTGCATGATAGATTGACCATAGCCCTTGCGTTGCTGCGAAGGCTTCACTGCCAAATAATTAATCCAGCCTCGGTGTCCATCGTAGCCACCCATTACTGTCGCTATGATCGTTTCATCGACAAACCCAATAAGAAAAAGATCAGAATCCACTTTCATCTTTCTCTCAATATCCTTGGCTGGATCATTCTGAGGGACAACCAGACCACACTCCCTCCAGAGCTCAACCACATCATCCTTGTATCTGCTTTCAAATGCTTTTATTTCCATTCTGTGTCAGTTGTCCCTATATAGAGTGTTAACAAGCCTGCCGGATCTAATACTGTGAATATCAAAATCCCCGGCATCAACAGCTCGCCCTTGATTCAGATGATTACTCACAGATCAAGCAGACGCGCTCAATCATCCAGATAAGGCTGAATATTCTTCAGCGCATTGGCAACAAAAGACTCTTTCTCGCCCACAGGTGCAACGTAATCCAGCGCGGCAGCTGCGGCGTCCAGCCCTTCCAAGCTGGCGATGATCCACGCAGCTAAATAGGATGAAGCCAGGCACCCGCCTGCAGTTGCGATATTGCCTTTGGCAAAAAACGGCTGATTCAGCACCTCTACGCCTGCTTCCTGCACCCATGGTTTTGTAAGCAGATCGGTACATGCCGGAACAGCGCCTAACAACCCAAGCTTGGCCAGAATCAGCGTACCCGAGCATTGTGCGGCAATCAGTTGTTTGGTGGGATCAAGTGACAGACGACCCATCAAATCAGGATTACTGACGATGTCACGAGTTTGCATGCCGCTACCGACAATCACAGCATCTGCCGTGGTCGCCTCCTCAAGCATCGACTGCGCGTGCACGGTGACACCATTCATCGACGTCACCTCTGCGTCGGGGCAACAGAGCGTCACTCGCCAGTCTGGTTTCTTGATACGGTTCAACACACCCAGAGCAATCAGTGAATCGAGCTCGTTGAACCCCTGAAAAGTAAGAATCGCTATATGCATGATCGGTACACCTTATGAGGGGGCAAAATGACGTGCCTTGTTACAAGGCATTGCTATACACGCTTTGGTAATGCTCCACATCAGGGAACGGATCATAAAAATGATGAAGCAACCGGCGCCATTCCTGATACTCGGCTGACTCTCTGAACCCAACTGTGTGGTCTTCCAGCGCCAGCCAATTGGCGAGCAGTATATACCGGCTGGGCTTTTCCATGCATCTCTGGAGTTGGTAAGAAACGTAGCCGTTCATGCTGGCAATGATATGTTGAGCTTCGCCGAAGCTGGACTCGAATTCAGTTTCGAGACCGGGCTTTATATCGAGTATTGCTACTTCCAGTATCATTGTTGGATCCTTGTTTTGTACTGCAGTTTATCATCCGAAAATCCAGAAATTTTTGTTTAAAACATTACTGGACTTAAGTTTTTCGATAATTTCCACCTAAATGACGACCAAAATTACTTGTTATACACTGGCAAGCCCTCTCACCGTGTATAAAAATCCCAAGCAGGAAGATATTTAGCATTTTTTAACGCAGCAAATCAAAACATGTCTCGCCGCCTTGTATTGTTAGGACATGTGTCCGAATATAGCTCCGTAAACTAACAGTAGGACACCAAAAAATTGAAGTAACTATTCAGCCATTATAGACCCAGCAGGTTTATTTATTATCATCGGCAGCATTCATAAAAGGTAACAGCTCTCCTTTAAAAAGTGATGCCATAGCCTGCGAGCCGCTGACTCCTTGCTTGCGTGCAGTCGATAAATAACTCCGGACACGACAGAAGATATGAGCACCTTCCAGCGACCGGAAGCACCCTGATATTTTCTGCTGCACCTTGAGCATCCGGATATCCCGTTCACCTTGGTTGTTGGTAAAGGGCACATGGGGATCCTCTAAAAATCTAAGCACATCGGCTTCGAAGTTCCTCAGCCTCTCAAGTAGATTTCGTGCCGTTGAGCGCTTAAGGCGACCGCGTTTGCCGTCTCGTTGTACTTCATCGGGTGGCGGACATTCAATATCCGCTTTCTTTAAACAGTCTCTATAAGCTTTACGCCAACCTTCCGCTTGATCGGCAGGTACTGACCCGCCAGCATTGATGACGGCATCATTCATGGTGCACAGTAATGTCTGCATGCGCTGTGCCCAGGCTTGTTTGTCCTGCTCCCAGACGCGTTCAAGTTCACGCAAATGGTGAGCATTACACAGTGCATGCTGGCAATCGGTATAGCGGTAATAGGGTTTCCAGTGATCATGACACAGCGTACCGGTAAAGCGCGGTAAGATGCCGATCTGATCCATGGCTTCACTGCCTCGTTTTGAGTGAGGTGCTAACCACGTGAGTGACTCATTGGATGCACAATGCAGCCAATGACGCTTTCCACCAATATTGATACCGGTTTCATCGGCATGGATCACCTGCGCCTGAGTCAGACGCTGTTTGACCCATGACTCAAACGGCGCGGCTTTATCGAAGGCTTCTTTATTGAAGTTAAATAACGAACCGACACTTAACGGAATACTGAGCTGATCTTCAAAGTACTCACGTACGCGGTCATACGGCAGTAACTGATACAGGGATAAGTAAACCGCATGAGCCTTTAATACAGGGCCATATTGAACTGACGATTTCACACCCTCTGGAAAGGGCGCGGTGACACGATTACCCTGTTCATCTTCAAGGATTTCAGCACGGTACTCTGTGACGAGACGACTGATATCGATATCAAAGACCTGCCGAGTCTCATAGCCAGCGAACGTGTAAGTGCTCCCCTTGGGCAAGGTGCGACGATCGATTTTAACAACGTTGATCTCATCTGGATCATCCACGGGTTGTAATGTTTTCCCGATACGCCCCTGTTGGCCGCCGGGTTTACGATCACTTTTAGCGCGTTCTTTTTTAACGCGATCAGGATCCTGAGACGGGGGTTTGCTGCTATTGCGACTGTTGGTGTTGACGCGTCCTAGCAGGATTGGAATGATTAACAGGAGTATCTCAAACGTTGATCGTAACGATGGAGAAATAGATGCATCATCTTTAAGTTGCTGCCTTGCATTCGCTATGATCGCGTCGACATCAATATCACTGATCTTCATGAGATAGACCTGAATCCTGCTGTTTGATGGCTTATTATCGCACGCTTTTTTCAGATCGGATTTTTCGCTCTGTGATGCGTTCTAAGCGGTTTTAAGCATTCATCCTCGCAGGGAGTGATATCGTCTGATCTGTAACGACTGCGGGGCTAAATGGTGCGCTTGGTAAGTACATATGATGGAAGCCAGGGCGGCGATGAGATCTGGACGTTTTTAGCCAAAAACACTGTCAAGTACTTTTTTAGTTATTTTGGGCTGAATAGATACAAATTGAACTTTTATTCCACCAATAGAAATTTTTTCTACTTTGTATTTTGTTTCATTAATATATTTTTGAAGTTCCACATATCTATCCTGATCATCATTGTAATTATGGTCAACAATTTTATTTAATTCAGTGAACTTTCCGTTAACTTCTTGCCTCAGGTGAGCAACATCTTCCTTGAGATGCTCAATTTCTTCTTGAATCGTTTTGGGGATATTTTTTGTTTCAACCTTTACTGATCCAGATGAATAGCTACTTTCGGTTGAAGAAACATTCATGGTAGTTGGTTTGGTCATCAAGGGAAAAGATTTTATATACACAACAACCTCATTTAATATACCATTGCCTCGCATGATGCCTAAGTTGCTATCAATGGAGTAAAGAACCAGGAGGCCACCGACAATTTGGCTCCCCAATTCAATGATCGAGTTAATTATCTCTGCTATTACAGGCATTAATGTAACAAGCACATAATGTATAATCAGGATCACACAAAATATAAGAATCGGCCATGATTTCCAGAGCCATTTCATGCATCTATAAAGCATAAACACTACTCCTAATAAGCCTGTCTGACTAGAAATTTTAAAATAAAAAACCCAAATAAACAGCCCGTCAAGCTAGGTTCAGGCTACCGCCTAGCAAGCAATTCAGGGCCTTGGTGATCAGTCGCTCTGTCATGCTGGCATCCAAAGGCCAGCCGTCTTTTACTCTGGATATCAGCAACAATTCTATAAGTCCGTAGAGGTCAAACTGAACTGTTGTTGACAGATGGTGTGCTTTCATTACAGTCATTTGGTACTAGGGTAAAAAGTACGATTTAGTCACAAGCTCATTAGGTTTTAGATTAAAAACTCATTTCACTAATATAGTTTATAAACTCAACACCAAGACCATTTAAATTTGTTTTATATATAATCTTTTTATCGGGTAATTCAGAGAAAGGGACTTCAAGACCAACAACTCCAATATCAGTATTTGTAATACTCCCTACTCTAACCACATCAACACCTGTGGTTAGAACCAATTGTATGTCATTAACCAAATTATGATGAGATAAGTCTTGCACTATCTTCTGAAAAAACAACCGTTCACAAGAGAGCTCCGGAAATAGCTCAAACAGTTTTTTCGCTACAAAATACGGATATCTAGATTCGGTAGTTTCTTTATCAACCCCCCACAGAATACCATTATTAATCAAGCGCAACACGTTTAAGTGAGAAACGGTTAGTTCATCGAGAAGGGTCAAAAAAGTGATTTTTTTATCATAACTCAATGATTGATTTGTAATTCCATTAATAACAGCATTTTTGAAATATGATACCTTCTCAGGCTGATGATGCTTTAACACCAATTGATTTGCAGAAATCAGTAAGCTTTGAAACTCTTCTCCCATAACTATATATTCAACACAACCTTGCCTTTCTGCCAACTCATTAAGCGCATCAATAACATCAGCCATCCATTTTTCTGCTCGAGATTCTACAGGAGGCCTCCATAATAAATTGAATGCTTCCAGTATTGTCCCACTTGCTATTGGCGATAAGCCAATAG
This sequence comes from Nitrincola salilacus, assembly GCF_046271865.1. Lineage (NCBI taxonomy): Bacteria > Pseudomonadati > Pseudomonadota > Gammaproteobacteria > Oceanospirillales > Oceanospirillaceae > Nitrincola > Nitrincola salilacus. The sequence continues at coordinate 1,993,836 of NZ_CP176580.1, read as the reverse complement.
ATGCTCTGATAATTCTATGAATTTTATCACCAGCATCCTCCACGCTCGGCATATGCTCTTCTTTATTCAACATATCCTTCCTATAAACTCAAAAAAAAACTGACAAACCATACTCTTTTTAATAAAACAAAAAAAGCACCAAAAACCCATTTTTTATTATAACAATCAACAGTCGATCAAACTGATTAAAAAATCAGAAACCCTAATAACCTGAATCAACTTATTTAGGATTAAAACAAGCTTATACATGATATTTTTTGCTCCACAAAACCAGTGACTAAGTTAAACTTCCTCACTGAGACACAATCACTGTGATTATGAGTAGAGCTGGGCTCGCCCCTATGGCCCCACACTACTCGATTCTATTCACAGGCATCTCAGTTGGGTCTTCAAACCACGAAAAATAACGTTCAGCTCCGTGAATCCCTTCCTCAATCAATGCTTGCTTCTTATATTCGGAAATATCGAAATCGACTGTGCCAACATCAAGTGTATTTATATAGACAGTCCGCTGCCAGTCGTCGCTATGTAAATGTATATGTATCTATTCAGCCCAAAATAACTAAAAAAGTACTTGACAGTGTTTTTGGCTAAAAACGTCCAGATCTCATCGCCGCCCTGGCTTCCATCATATGTACTTACCAAGCGCACCATTTAGCCCCGCAGTCGTTACAGATCAGACGATATCACTCCCTGCGAGGATGAATGCTTAAAACCGCTTAGAACGCATCACAGAGCGAAAAATCCGATCTGAAAAAAGCGTGCGATAATAAGCCATCAAACAGCAGGATTCAGGTCTATCTCATGAAGATCAGTGATATTGATGTCGACGCGATCATAGCGAATGCAAGGCAGCAACTTAAAGATGATGCATCTATTTCTCCATCGTTACGATCAACGTTTGAGATACTCCTGTTAATCATTCCAATCCTGCTAGGACGCGTCAACACCAACAGTCGCAATAGCAGCAAACCCCCGTCTCAGGATCCTGATCGCGTTAAAAAAGAACGAGTTATAACTGAATCTGGTGTTCGGAAGAGTTGAAAAAAAGCGGCGTATCTGGTTGATTTGTAATCGCCAAAAAACGAATCAACAGAAGAGATACACCGCCATGAACAAGAATACCCTTGTTGAGTTTGCCCGTCGAGATCAGACAAGAGATCCGTTATCTGATCTGTTGCGCCAAGGAGCGCGGGATCTGATCCATCAAGCGATTGAGGCAGAGCTAGCTGTCTTCATGGAGGCGTACCAGGATCGCCGATTGGATGATGGTAGAGCCTCCATCGTCCGTAATGGCTACTTGCCTGAGCGCGAGATCCAAACCGGCATTGGCCCGGTTACAGTGAAAGTGCCCAAGGTTCGCAGCAAGGATGGTGAAGCGGTGACCTTTCGGTCTGCACTGGTGCCGCCGTATGTTCGCAAGACCCGGAGTCTGGAGGCTGCCCTGCCTTGGTTGTACCTGAAAGGAATATCGACTGGTGAGATGGAGGAGGCGCTGTCAGCTCTGGTAGGGCCTGAAGCAAAGGGGCTATCTGCCAACACGGTGTCACGACTGAAGCGCCAGTGGGCCGATGAGTATGAGGCGTGGCGCAAGCGATCGCTGGATAAGGACCGCTGGGTCTACATCTGGGCTGATGGCATCTACAGTGGTCTGCGATCAGAGGAGAGTAAGCTATGCGCGCTGGTAGTGATGGGCGTCAATGAGCGTGGCGAGAAGCACTTCCTGGCCATTGAGGATGGTGCACGCGAGTCGACACTAAGCTGGAAAGCCGTGCTGGAAAGTCTCAAGGGACGCGGGATGAATGCACCCGAGTTGGCCGTAGGCGATGGCGCGATGGGGTTCTGGGCAGCGCTGGAGGACGTGTACCCATCGACACGTCAGCAGCGCTGCTGGGTGCACAAAACGGCCAATGTCTTGAATCGACTGCCGAAGTCAAGTCAGCCTAAAGCCAAGCAGGCGCTGCATGATATCTGGCAGGCTGAGACACGAGCCGATGCTGAAAAGGCGTTCGATACCTTCATCAGAACGTATCAGGCAAAGTACCCTAAGGTGGCTGAGTGTCTGCTAAAGGATCATGAAGAGCTGTTGAGCTTCTTCGACTTCCCGGCCCCGCACTGGCAAAGCATAAGGACGACGAACCCGATTGAGTCAACGTTCGGTACGATACGCCACCGGACCAAGCGCTCAAAAGGTTGCCTGTCGAGAGCGGGCATGCTGCATATGATGTTCAAGCTGGGCATGTGTGCTGAAGGAAAATGGAGAAAACTACGGGGCTTTGACTATCTTGCCAAAGTCATTACCGGAGTAAAGTTCAGGGATGGAGAAGAGGTGCCAACATCCGACCAGAGGAGCGCCGCTTGATCAGGCTGCTGAACACCAGATTTGACAATAACTCAAAAAGAACGCGCTAAAAGTGATCGTAAACCCGGCGGCCAACAGGGGCGTATCGGGAAAACATTACAACCCGTGGATGATCCAGATGAGATCAACGTTGTTAAAATCGATCGTCGCACCTTGCCCAAGGGGAGCACTTACACGTTCGCTGGCTATGAGACTCGGCAGGTCTTTGATATCGATATCAGTCGTCTCGTCACAGAGTACCGTGCTGAAATCCTTGAAGATGAACAGGGTAATCGTGTCACCGCGCCCTTTCCAGAGGGTGTGAAATCGTCAGTTCAATATGGCCCTGTATTAAAGGCTCATGCGGTTTACTTATCCCTGTATCAGTTACTGCCGTATGACCGCGTACGTGAGTACTTTGAAGATCAGCTCAGTATTCCGTTAAGTGTCGGTTCGTTATTTAACTTCAATAAAGAAGCCTTCGATAAAGCCGCGCCGTTTGAGTCATGGGTCAAACAGCGTCTGACTCAGGCGCAGGTGATCCATGCCGATGAAACCGGTATCAATATTGGTGGAAAGCGTCATTGGCTGCATTGTGCATCCAATGAGTCACTCACGTGGTTAGCACCTCACTCAAAACGAGGCAGTGAAGCCATGGATCAGATCGGCATCTTACCGCGCTTTACCGGTACGCTGTGTCATGATCACTGGAAACCCTATTACCGCTATACCGATTGCCAGCATGCACTGTGTAATGCTCACCATTTGCGTGAACTTGAACGCGTCTGGGAGCAGGACAAACAAGCCTGGGCACAGCGCATGCAGACATTACTGTGCACCATGAATGATGCCGTCATCAATGCTGGCGGGTCAGTACCTGCCGATCAAGCGGAAGGTTGGCGTAAAGCTTATAGAGACTGTTTAAAGAAAGCGGATATTGAATGTCCGCCACCCGATGAAGTACAACGAGACGGCAAACGCGGTCGCCTTAAGCGCTCAACGGCACGAAATCTACTTGAGAGGCTGAGGAACTTCGAAGCCGATGTGCTTAGATTTTTAGAGGATCCCCATGTGCCCTTTACCAACAACCAAGGTGAACGGGATATCCGGATGCTCAAGGTGCAGCAGAAAATATCAGGGTGCTTCCGGTCGCTGGAAGGTGCTCATATCTTCTGTCGTGTCCGGAGTTATTTATCGACTGCACGCAAGCAAGGAGTCAGCGGCTCGCAGGCTATGGCATCACTTTTTAAAGGAGAGCTGTTACCTTTTATGAATGCTGCCGATGATAATAAATAAACCTGCTGGGTCTATAATGGCTGAATAGTTACATGTATATTTTCCTGCGTGTTCATTAGTGCAGCGATCAGGGCACGAGCATAATCAGTAAAAGACTTTATCCGCTTTCCAGAAAGTGGCTCATCGTACCGATAAAGGCCGATCTCTTCTTTCGTGTCTAGTCTTAGACCGAGCGTCTGGCGATTGTAGACATACGGGCTTCGATCCGGGCGTTCAAGTTGGAACCGTGCATTCTCCTTATTATAGTACTCAGTCTGTCTTGCCGCTCTGGGCTCATTCATCATGTCGATATACCGTTCGCGATCAAATATTTTTACCGGGTAATTGAGCTGAACACCACCATCGACGTAAACATCTTGACGCGCTCCATGACGCACTGTGGCAAAAAAGAGCGGGATAGACATCGAGATGCGAATGGCCGTAGCGAGCTCCATAGACGAATGCCGCTCTGCGGAGAAAACTTCGGCGTACCCCGTTGATAGATTCGTACCAATGACATAGAGTCCAGGATGGCCTCTATCAAGCAAATCTCGGAACGTTGCTCTCCGGTTGCCAAGCCGCTGTTCTATGATATCTCCAATCCAGTTTGCGAAGTAGTCACCCTTATGCCAACCGAAATCTCGTGCAAGTCGGCGGATATCACGTATTACACCAAATGAGTCATCCATAAAGTTCCGGAACTCAGTTGAGCGAAGTATCTGCTGCTGTTCGGATATGTTATAACCGAGTGCAAAAATGAGGGCATTGATAGCGCCAGCGCTAGTGCCACCTACCCTTATTATCCCTGTTAGGGCACCTCGGGCCTGCAGTATCTGCATAGCGCCAACATATGCTATGCCTTTCACGCCACCTCCCTCGAAAATCAGATTTCGAAATTGTATTGTCATGGACTTTCCTCCCCATGAAGGTGTCTCAATAATGGCTAGCAGGCCACCTTGCACCCAACAAGCCTGTAGAAAAACTGCTGCACAATAAATTTTACTAAGCCATTATGATAGTTATCTCAACCTGGCCCTGTTGCTTTAATTAATTTTGACGTGTTATAGAGATCTGGCGAATATTTGAAAAAAGTAGCGATTATAGTAATTCATATTGGTTTCTCTGCTAAAGCCGAGGCATCTACTGCTCGCCCTTAACTCTGATTATTATTCCCCGCTCGAACCGGTGAACTCAATCACCATTCAAACAAGCTGTATTCAGCATATAATGCAATCAAAACAGCTGCATAAGCGCCAGATGCTCTCCTAGTGCATAAGTACATACTTTGGTATCTGTATTACTTTGGTGGAGTTCTTCGATGTGGCTTTACAGGGACTGTTTTCGGCCCTGGTTTAGGAGATGGTTTCGGTGGAGTCGATGGCGGAGAGCGACGATGTGGTTTAACGGGGACTGTTTTGCTAGCCATTCTAATATCCTTTTAGTAGAGATTATGGAGTGTGCGTCCACATATATTCATATTCGTGATGAGGCAAAGGAAAGTAAGGAGATACATCACAATTCAACCTCCCGACACGCTACCGCCCGGCCCGTGCTCCATCACAGCAAGTCGGTACTTCCAGATTGTACATTTGAAATTAGACTATGATTTCTATGTGTGCAATTTTTTGCTGAATTTGCCCCAGCCCCCATCGCTGACTAGAATAGACCGCCTTGCACACGAACTTTTAAAGGCAGACGTCACCATGAGACTGGTTTCATTCAATACCAACAGTATCCGCATGCGGATGCACCAGCTGGAAGCGCTGATCAATACTCACCAACCGGATGTGATCGGTATTCAGGAAACCAAGGTGACTGATGAAGATTTCCCGCTTGCGGATATCGAGGCGCTGGGCTATCACGCGCATTTTCATGGTCAGAAAACCCATTACGGTGTTTGCCTGCTGTCTAAGCAGCCGGCTGTCATGGTTGAAAAAGGGTTTGTCACCGATGCTGATGATGCGCAGCGCCGCCTGATTCTGGGTGAGTTTGTCAGCCCCAAGGGCAATCCTTATATTCTGATCAACGGCTATTTCCCGCAGGGTGAGAGCATTACGCACGAGATCAAATTCCCGGCCAAGCGCAAGTTCTATGCGGATCTGCAACAGATGCTGGAGACGCGTTTCAGCCCGGATCAGGCGATTATTGTGATGGGGGATCTGAACATTTCCGGTGAGGATTGCGATATCGGTATTGGTGAGGCGAACCGTCTTCGCTGGCTCAAGACCGGCAAGACAAGCTTCCAGCCGGAGGAGCGTGAGTGGCTGCAGCGAATGAAGGACTGGGGGCTGCAGGACAGCTATCGGGCGCTTTATCCTGGGCGTGATGATCTGTTCAGCTGGTTTGATTATCGCAGCAAGGGGTTTGAGGCGGAGCCGAAGCGTGGCCTACGGATCGATGCGATCATGGCGACTGCGCCGCTGATTGAGCGCTGTGTTGATAGCGGTATCGATTATGCGGTGCGGGGGATGGAGAAGCCGTCGGACCATGCGCCAGTGTGGACTGAATTCGACTTCTGATGTTTAGCTGCTGACAGCACTGACACAAGCCGGTCAAGACACCGGCTTTTTTACGACCATGATGTCGCAGGGCAGTGAATCCAGCATCCGCTCGACGCTGCTGCCGATCAGCAAGCGGTCAATAAAGCCGCGTGCGAAGAATCCCATTACCATGATGTCGATCCGTTCCTCTTCGGCAAAGCGTGGCAGTACTTTGTGCGTTTCCCCTTCCAGCAGGTGGATACAGCTCGGCTCCAGATCGGGATCGAACTCGGTGATAATCTGATGCAAGCGTCCCTTATGGCGCTCGCTGACCTTCTCCTGCAGGCTGCGATAGTCCGCTACCCCGCCCTCTTCGATAATCGCCGATTGCGGCAGCACATTGAACACATGCACCACATGCAGTTCGGCCCCCAGCAGGGTTGCCAGCATCTCGGCGGTATCCAGTATCTGATTATCCAGTGAGCCCTCTTCATCGTGTAGATGGAAGGGGTCGATCGCGGCGGCTATGCGCAGATGTTCGGGCCAGGGGTTATCTTTGGTCAGCAGCAGTGGGAAGGGACATTCACGCAGGATCTGCCAGTCCTGAGGGGCCAGCAGGTAGTGCAGTAGATAGGGGTGTTGTGCGAGTTGATGCAGCACCAGATCGGGTGCGTAGCGCTCCACCTTGGTGATCACCCCTTCCGCCTGATGGCGCGACCAGGTCACGTCGGTATCTGTCGCGATGCCGCTGCGATTGAGCCGTTTGGCCAGTTGATCCAGATGCGCTTCGGTGCGTTGCATCTGTTGGTGCTGCACACTTTCGCGCGCTTCACTTTTCAGCAGGTTGAGCGAGCTCAGCGCGGCGTTGTAGCAGCACTGAAACAGTTCGATATGTGAGCCGGTCATTGCTGCCAGGATTTTCGCCTTATGCAGCAGCACATCATGGTCTGCCTCGTCGCTGAGGTTGACCAGCAGCCGGGTAATCGTGTCCATGGTACACCTCTATCAGCGTGAAGCTGTCTGGTGGTTCTATTCTCGCTCTCGCAGAATACTGAAGGCTGTATATTGGTTATCCCACTCCTGCAGTGTCGAGACCACTTCGGCTACATTGGCCAGTTCTGGCCCTTTGTTGAGCCAGGCCTCGACATGGCGCACACTTTTCTCCTCGCCACAGAGCAGCGCCTCTACGCTGCCATCCGGTCGGTTGCGTACCCAACCAGTCACCTGATTGGCCTCGGCCTGTTCCTGTGTGAAACGACGAAACCAGACGCCCTGCACGCGGCCTGTTACTATGGCATGCAAACAGATCTTAGCCATCTATTAGCCCTCTGATATAGGCCCTCTGATATAAGCCCCCTGCTATCCTCAACTGATATTAGCCTCTGCTGATTAAAAAGATATTATCATTTAGCTTAGTTCAGACAGGCTCAGAGGTCGCGGAATCAGATCGTCATTCCTGAGCATATTGTACTAGCCTTAACTATGTAGATATCCTACTTAAGGGTAAGCAATGAGATGGACCCCTCCTCACCTCACCGGCATCTATTGATGCCTTATCTCTAGGCATCAGACCCTAATGGGCTATTCGCGCACTGGATCCCAATCGCTTACACGAACTCAAGGCTCTTCATTCATAAAGGGTTTTTCCAATGCCGGTTCGACCTGTTTGCCATCAATCAAAATGCAATGCAATCTGGTGCTAGACGTCTCCTGTAAGGTTTCCGGTTATACTCAGGCGCGCGCTACTGTCAGGCTACCCGTTCATGCGCCAGTTGCTGCAAGCCCATCATCATAAGCCGCCGCGTTGTGTACCAATGCCCAGGCAATGCGGGCTGTTTTGTTGGCCAGTGCACCTGACAAAGCACTGGCTGTGAGCGGTCCTACGCCGCGCAATGTCATCAAACGCTTCGCCACAGGGTCTAGTCTGACATTCTCGGTAATCCGATCGTCAAGCGCTTTAATGCGGTCATCCAGATGACGGAGATCCTCAGCCAGCCCATTAAGCAGAACCCGGAAGCTATCGGTCAGCCCGTTCTCGGCGTCTTCAAGCCATCCCGGTAAGGCGCGGCGAAGATGCTGAATGCCTACCGAGGCGATAATACCGTACTCGCCCACCAGTCCTCGTACCTGGTTGGCTTTAGCCGTCCGCTGCCCCACAAGCTCTTCCCGAATACGGTGAGCGGCCTGAATGTCCTGCTGGGCAACAGTCTTGGGAGCAACAAACCGCATATTTGGGCGACTCATGGCTTCGCATATTGCCTCTGCGTCTACCCGATCGTTCTTGTTGCTCTTGACGTAGGGTTTGACAAACTGGGCCGCGATCAGCCGGACCCGATACCCTCGCTTCTGGAGCTCCCGCGCCCAATGGTGAGCTGAAGTGCAAGCTTCCATGCCAATCTCGGTGCCGGCCAGCACTTTCCGGCTGAGTGCATCAAGCCACTTGCTACGCGAGTACTTGCCTTGCCATTGGGTTTGATCGTAGCGGTCTACGCCATGCACATGGAACACTGACTTGGCAATATCAACACCGACGCGGATAATGTTCATTTGGGCTTCTCCTCATCTTTAAGATGGTTGACTGTTCACTCACCATTTTGGCACGTAGATGCCGGTGAGGTGCGGAGGAGTCCATCCCATTGCTTACGTACATCTGGCTGAAGGTGGACTAGGTCAGGATCTGAATGGCTATACTCGTCTACAGGTGATTCACGATGCGCTGCATGAGTACCAACGCCATCTGAGATCCCTTTCACTGGCGTCGAAAAATGGCAATCTGGATACCATTCCCGGCCATGAACCGGAACCCATCAACGCACTGATCTGACAGCCGTTCATTCGTCTGCCCTCAGGCTCTCTCATCCACTGGTGAGAGAGCCTTTTCGGTTTTGATTTGTGCTGGGGCGACAACTCACACTGCGATTTGGTCGGCACATGCAATCCACTCGATTTGGGGTGGCAAAATCACTGACTCAGGTAATAAGCTGAATAACCGCTGACTGAAATGTCGTTTTTATACGACAAAAAAATCAATAAACGCAATATTCCACCTCTTGCCCGTGATCAGGACAATGACCATGAAGCTAGATGCCGGTGAGGTGAGGAGGAGTCCATCCCATTGCTTACGCAGGCAGTCACCCTGGAGTCCACATCATGTCCCGGCGCTATCATTCACTGACTCTGAAATTTAACCTTTGTGCAGTCTCTGTCATTGCCGTTCTCCTGATCATCGGCTCTTGGACCTATTATCAGAGGAGCGCTGCCAGTTGGCACCAGACTCTATCAGCGCAGCAGGAAGATATTTCTGCTTTTCTAGGCCTATCTTTGCCGGAAGCCCTGTGGAACTTCGAATTAAACACAGTTGACCGTATCCTGAGAGCGACTATAGGCAGCGAAATCATCAACGGCGTGTATCTGGTTGAGAGTGGCCGCCTCAGCAAAGGCCTGGTGCTGGGTTCCGGTGGTGAAATCGTTACCGCTGAGCAGTTGCCGGATATCGGATCATTGAGAGAGGTGGCCCTGTTTTTTGAAGAATCCGGAAACGAGCCCATTGCATTAGTTTACCTTGAGACCAATCTCAACTATCTGACAGAGCGGCTTCGTGGCGTCATCTATTTTTCCGTTCTCAGCACCCTCGTGCTCATGTTTTCCCTGACCATTATTGTACACACGCTTCTGACCTTCCTGGTCAAGCGCCCTATTGTTCAGCTACGTGATGCTATGCGTGATATGGCCCAGCAAGACGGCGATCTCACCAAGCGTATACCTGTGAAGCAGCACAATGAAATCGGCAGCCTTATCAACCACTTCAATGAGTTTGTTGATAAGTTACAGCAATCCATCAGCTCAGTGGGGCGGGTGGCGCATGGGGTCGATGGTGCAGTAGAAAGAATGGATGAATCCTTTCATTCCAGCCGCAGGCTTGTGTCAGATCAGACCGTTGAGATCGACTCCATTGCGGCAGCTATAACTCAGAGCAGCACGACCAGCCAAGAGGTTGCAAACAATACTCAATCTGCAGCCGTTGCTGCAGAGAGCGTCGTCACCAGTGCAGACAAAACGCGCCAAGCCATGCAGAGCACCGTTTTAATTATTGAGCAGTTGTCTGAAAAAATCGGGAGAACAACGCTAGCCATGTCTACTTTGCAGGAAGATGTAGACAGTATTGGAGATATCGTAACAGTCATCAGGGGGATTGCTGAGCAAACAAACTTACTGGCGCTTAATGCCTCCATTGAAGCAGCTCGCGCCGGTGATCAGGGGCGTGGCTTTGCAGTCGTGGCAGACGAGGTGCGCAGCCTGGCGGCGCGCACGCAGGACAGCACAAAAGAAATTGAACAAAAAATGGAACGCTTGCGACTCAGCTCCGAAAGAGGGAGAGCCCAGGCCCTTGAAGGTAAGGAGTCGAGCAAGGCCTGCATGGATCAAACTCAAGATGCAGAAAGATCACTGAGTGTTGTTTTTGAAGCAATGAATCAGATTAACGACATGATGTCGCAGATAGCCACCGCCGTTGAGGAGCAATCACAGGTCAGTCAGGAGATCAGCCTGAATATCAACCGACTTTCTGAGCTGTCTCAGCAATCCAGTGATCAGCTTGATGAATCGGCATCGGTCAATAAGGAGGTACGTGAGCAAACTCATGCTTTAAAACAAAATCTTGCCAGTTTTCGCTGGCAGTAGAACATCAACTTTCGAATGAACTCGTGCTAAGGATACTATTATGCAATTGAAATCAATAAAAAAATCGAGGTGGGTGTACCATCTGACAATGATCCTGGCTTTATTGTCCTCTGTTATGCTGAGCCATGCTCAGGCATCACAAACCGTCACTTTTGCCAGCGGTGAGTGGGAGCCATATCAGGGTGAAGCGCTTGACGCTGGTGGGCCAGCGGCAAAGGTGGTATCAGAAGCCTTTGCCAGCCAAGGGTGGACTGTAAAGTATCAATACCTGCCTTGGGCACGCGGCTTGGAGGAAACCAAGGCGACAGGACTGGATGGAACCTTTCTTTATAGTTATAACGCCGAGCGTAATAAGGACTTTATCTACAGTGAACCGGTCATTGAGCTGGAAACTGTGGTTTTCTACTGGAATGAGCGCCCCCTGAGCTGGAAAAACCCTGAAGACCTCAAAGGAAAAACCTTGGGTGCGGTAGTCGCTTACGAGTACGGCTTCGTTACCGAAGAGGCTGGCTACAAGCTGGACAGAGTTGGTGTGCCTGAAAACAACTACCGGAAATTACAAGCAGGGCGTGTAGATGGTGTAATGGAGGAGATCCAGGTTGGCTTGTCTCTCGCACGCGCTGTAGGTGTGGCAGATAGCATGTCATACGACCCTCAGCCCATCAAGGCTGTGCCCTATCATTTGATCGTTTCCAGAGCACATCCTCAGGCTCAGGCAATTATCGACACTTTCAATGCAGGCCTGGAGCATCTGAAATCCACAGGACGCCTTAACGAGATTCTGTACCAATAATACAAATAACCCATATCACTGAAGGTGAACCAAAATGAAGAGACACGCCCTGGCTTTTGCAATCGCAGCTTCATTGCTAACGCTGACATCATTTTCGAAAGCAGAAACGATTTATTTGACCTCCCTGGACTGGCCGCCTTATTCCGGTGCAGAGCTTTCTAGCCAAGGTGCATCAGTTGCTGTAGCCAAGGCTGCATTTGAAGCTATGGGTCATACATTGGTAGTTGAATTTTACCCATGGTCACGTGCTGTCAATATGGCAACCAACAACGACAAATATCTTGGCTATTTCCCGGAATATTTATACGACTCAGATGAATTTCTGTTCTCAAATCCAATGGGAGTTGGACCTTTAGGCTTCGTCGAGAATGCAACCAAGCCTATCGCCTGGAACAACATGAGCGACATCACAGCTTTTAGTATTGGTGTGGTGCAAGGCTACGTGAATACAGAAGATCTCGACGCTATGATTGCAGATGGAAGTATCAAAGCCCAGGCCGTGACCTCTGATGCTCAGAATGTATTAAAAGTTGCTGCTGGTCATATAGATATGGCAGTCATCGATAGCAACGTTCTGGATTACCTTCTCAAAAACGATCCTCAGGTAAGCGCTACCGCCGACAAAGTAAGGATGAACGACAAACTACTAGTAGACAAAGAGCTGTTTATGGCGTTCAAAAACAATGCCAATGGTCAGAAATGGCTAGATGTTTTTAATGAAGGCCTAACCAAAATAGATGTAGAAGCCATCATGGCACAGCATATGTAATGTCACCTGATGCTCAATAGCAATTCTACCTGAGTACGCGATTTAGTCCGTTACGACGTGCATGATCTCAGCAACCGATGCGGGTAAAGTCGTCGAGCAAACGCACGGGTTCGCTGCTAGCATGTGACGGGCCATGGTCAAATAGTACCGAGGGGTGATTGTCGAGGCAGAGCCCCTCACTGGCGCGTCCAGTCGACTACCTGTTGGCTCCAGAGGGGCTGATTCACATGTGTTACGTTATTCTTTGTTGCCAAATTTAGATTTACCAACCTTAGCCAAAAGAGCCACTATGGTAATGACCAGCATTATCAAAAAAGCGTATTGGCCAAAAATCTGGAAAGCACCCCATGCCAAAGCAGCGATCACCACACAAGCTATTAAAATCAATATGTTATTTAACATTATGCGTATTCGAAGCTTGAGGGTGAACTTTTAGCCCGAATTCCAAAGCTGTTTCTGAAGCTGTGGCCTTTATTCAAAACTTGTGGATTTTTTGTATAGAAGGCAGCGAACCCGTCAAAATGCAGCTTATTTTGGCGTGTAAACACAAAGAAATCTGCTATGCGAGAGCCGCACGCCAATGAACGACCACTTGCGACTGCGATACTCCCGATAGCTGCTCCTGTATATGCCGCTGCGCCAAATGAAGCCGCAACAGCTAATTTCTCCAGACCTACAGTTGCGCCAATTAGCTCCCCTATTGTGGCTCCCTTACCTAAGGTTGCCAAAGTTCCCACAAGAGTAGATGCTGTTGCTACAGCCGTTTGATATGTATCGAATAAACTTGAGGGCACAGGCAACCCTAATGCCTTCATATTTTCGTCAAAGTACTTTTTGAAATCACCTGGTTTATAGCACTGGCTCATGACGCATCCCCTGCCAGGCTGTCAATAAAGACACCATTGGAACCACAGGTACAGGTGGTCGGAATGCTATGACTGGTAGTAAACGAATAGACGTGCTTTTCGCCTAAGTGTACGGCGGGCTTGATCATGAAACGCTCCTTGTTGATAAAGCTCATGCCGAACCCCGCATGAGCCTGCCAATGACGTGTGTGGCAGTGGCCGGACTATAACGCGATTTGAATTGTTTGCCAAATACAGATGCTGCGTGTTGGCAGGGGCTCAGGAGAGCCCCAGAATATTCCCCTCCTCATCCAGACTGATCTGCTCTGCCGAGGGTTTGCGCGGCAGCCCCGGCATGGTCATGATATCGCCGCACACCACCACTAAAAACTCTGCCCCACCGGACAGACGCACTTCCCGAATCGGCACCTCATGGCCATAGGGCGCGCCCTTGAGGTTGGGATCGGTGGAGAAGCTGTACTGCGTTTTGGCCATGCAGATCGGGAAGTGTCCATAGCCGGCCTGCTGGTAGTCGGCGATCTGCTGGCGTACTTTTTTGTCGGCCATGATGTCGTGAGCGCCGTAGAGTGTGGTGGCGATCACTTTGATTTTGTCCCAAAGCGGCAGGTTGCTGTCATAAAGGGGCGCAAACTGGCTGGTGCCGTTCTCGGCAATCTGGACGACCTTCTGCGCCAGCTCCTCAGCACCCGCACCACCCTCGGCCCAGTGGTTGCAGATCGATACCTCGGCTCCATGCTCCTGCACAGCCGCCAGCACAGCATCCAGTTCTTCCTGTGTATCACCAGTAAAGCGGTTGATCGCGACCACAACCGGCACGCCAAAGGCTTTTACGTTACGAATATGCCGGGTGAGGTTGGCGCAGCCCTTGGTGACGGCTTCGACGTTTTCTGCAGCCAGGTCTGCCAATGACACGCCACCGTGCATCTTCAGCGCCCGCACGGTCGCCACCACCACCGCGGCCGATGGTTTGAGCCCGGCTTTGCGGCATTTGATATTGAAAAACTTTTCGGCTCCGAGATCTGCCCCGAAACCTGCTTCTGTGACCACATAGTCACCAAGCTTGAGCGCGGTGGTGGTTGCCACCACGGAGTTGCAGCCGTGCGCGATGTTGGCAAACGGGCCGCCGTGCACAAAGGCTGGCGTGTTCTCCAGCGTCTGTACCAGGTTGGGTGAGAAGGCATCCTTGAGCAGCACAGTCATGGCGCCATTGGCTTTAAGATCGGCCGCCGTGATCGCTTCGCCATCGCGGTTGCGCGCGACAATGATTTTGCCCAGCCGTTCGTTCAGCTCGATCAGATCCCGCGACAGGCAGAAGATCGCCATCACTTCGGACGCGACCGTGATATCAAAGCCATCCTCGCGCACAAAGCCATTACCTACGCCGCCCATGCCGTTGACGATATGGCGCAGCGCACGGTCATTGATATCAATGACACGCCTGATCTCTATCCTGCGTTGATCAATGCCGAGCTCATTGCCCCAGTGAATATGGTTGTCCAGCATCGCGGCCAGCAGGTTGTTGGCGCTGGTGATGGCATGAAAATCGCCGGTGAAGTGCAGGTTGATATCCTCCATCGGCACTACCTGGGCATAGCCACCACCGGCCGCACCACCCTTGATACCGAAACAGGGCCCGAGGCTTGGCTCACGCAGGCAGATCACGGTTTTGTGGCCCAGCCGCTTCAGCGCGTCGCCCAGCCCCACGGTTGTGGTGGTTTTGCCTTCGCCGGCGGGTGTCGGCGTCATGGCGGTGACCAGTATCAGCTTGCCATCTTCCCGGTTGTGCAGGTCACGGATGAAGGCATTGCTCAGTTTGGCTTTGTAGGGGCCGTACTGCAGCAGTGCTTCAGCCGGTATCGTCAGACTGTCAGCAACCTGGCTGATCGGTTGCATCTTCGCCGCACGGGCGATCTCAAGGTCGGAGGGGACTTGAGGCATGAATTTACTCCCTTAGTTCGTACTTTATTATTATTCGGTTTTCAGCGGGTCATCCTGCTTGGCGAAGCCCGTTTTGATGGACGCTGAATCGGCCTGTTCGGCTTCTTTGAGCATGGATTCCTCCTGCTCTGTTTCTTCCTGTTTTGACTCGTCCCGATCTGACTCATCGGGTGCAGAGCTATCTGACAAAGATTGCTCTGATAAAGAATGATCTGGCCCAGCCTCGCTGGAAAAAAGCTTCTGCAGCGGCAGGTCGAGCATGCTGGTGCGCGTATCCCGCACACAGCTCAAGCGCTTGCTGACCTCTGTACACCAACCCGGTATTGGTGAGTCTATCTGATCCGGCAATGGCCAGGGCAACAGCGCCTGTAACTGATCGATCGTGAAGCTGCTCAGATCGCGCGAGAGTAAATAGCTCCCCTCCTCTGTACGCCTGATCACGCCGCCTTCGGTCAGCAGCTGCACGTAACGATCCCAACGCCCTTGATCCAGGCTTTCGGTACGTTTGAGCAGTGTACTGTCTTGCAGTGGCACCCCACGCTGCTGCGCCTGCCAGAGCTGGTACAGCACCGACAACACGGTATACAGATGTGGCTCACGTTTCTCGTTGCCGGCTTTGTGATAAATAGTCAGATATCGGGTCAGCTCGGCTCCCAGCAGAATGATCACCCAGCAGATAAATATCCAGGCCAGAAACAGTGGCACGGCGGCAAAGGCGCCATAGATCAGTTGATAGGAGGGGAACTGTGTGACAAAAAAGGCAAATCCGCGTTTGGCCAGCTCGAAGGAGATGGCAGCCATAACGCCACCGATCAGCGCATTAACAAGCGGTACCCGACAATTGGGGATCGCTGCATAAAGCAGGGTAAAGGCAACGGCAGACAGCAGCATGGGAATGAACGACAACACACGACCATGCCCGACGACATCGGTGGCAGTGGTATAAAAGGGTAGCGCCGTGACGTAGGAGGTCAGCAGGATACCCAGCCCCAGCAGCAGCGGCCCCAGGCTCAATATCGCCCAGTAGAGCAGAAAGCTCGACATCCCTTTGCGTGGCTCGGTGACTCGCCAGATGCGATTGAACGCAGCCTCGATATTTTTCATCATCATGATCGAGGTCACGACCAGAAACACGACCCCGATTGAGGTCAGCGCCCGCGCGTGCGTGGTGAAATCGCGCATGTAGTCATACACCACCTCGCCGGTCGCAGGCACAAAATTATTGAACACCCACTGCTGCATCGTATCGCCGACGCCCTGAAAGGTCGGAATCGCCGACAGCATCGCATAGGACACGGTCAACAGCGGCACCACTGCAAACAGCGTGGTATAGGTCAGTGCGGCTGCATTCAGCACCCCTTGGTTATCACGAAACTGCCGTGCCAGATCGATCAGAAATTGCAGGGCCGGCGGTATCGACCAGTTTTTAACAGTTACCGACCAGTCTTTAAAACTCACATATCTCTCCTGTCTGCCACTCACCCTTAACTCTGTAGTGTTGATGTGAGTGAGGTTCCTTTATCAACGCTTCCTCTGAGGTATACAATAGGCCGCTTTGAAACTCAACGAAAGAGGCATCCGTCTGACATGATCCTGTATCACAATCCACGCTGTTCCAAATCCCGTCAGACCCTTGAACTGTTACAGAGCAAGGGCGTTGAGCCAGAGGTCCGTGAATATCTGAAGGATGTGCCCAGTGTTGACGAGCTCAAGCAGGTGTTGAAAGCCCTGGAGATCGCCCCACGTGAGCTGCTGCGTCGCAAAGAGGACGAGTACAAGATAGCAGGCCTGGAGGATATGAGCCTGAGTGATGAGGATGTGATCGAGGCGATGACGCGCTACCCCAAGCTGATTGAGCGCCCGATTCTGATCAATGGTGACAAAGCCCGCATCGGCCGCCCACCTGAAGCGGTGCTGGAGATCCTGGCGTGAGTGATCCCTATCTGCTGATCCTCTATTACAGCCGTCATGGTGCAACGCGCAGCATGGCGCAACAGATGGCACGCGGTGTCGAGATGGCGGGGATTGAGGCGCGTCTGCGCACGGTGCCGCCCGTTTCAGCCACTTGCGAGGCGACGGCTCCGGCCATTCCTGAATCCGGCGCGCCTTATTGCACCCACGATGATCTGAAAAACTGCGCTGGCCTGTTACTCGGCAGCCCGACCCGCTTTGGCAATATGGCGGCGCCACTGAAGTACTTTATCGACTCCACAAGTAGCCTATGGCTCTCTGGCGCAATGATCGACAAACCGGCCGGGGCTTTTACATCCAGCTCCAGCCTGCATGGCGGTCAGGAAACCACGCTGATGACCATGCTGCTGCCATTATTGCACCACGGCATGGTGATTGCCGGCATCCCCTACAGCCAGGATGAGCTGTTCCAGACCACCGCCGGCGGTACGCCTTACGGTGCCAGCCATGTGGCCGGTGAGGACAGCAATCGTGAACTGGACCCGCGCGAAATAGCGCTGTGCCAGGCGCAGGGCAAGCGGATCGGCACACTGGCACTGAAACTGTTAAAGGACAGAACATGACACTGGCACAGAAAACCACCCTCAGCCGAGCACTCACCCAGATCAGTTACTGGGGTTTGCTACTGTTGCTCACACTCTGGTTCATGTGGATCAGTCCGGCGACCAGCGATAACCCTTCGGTGATCTGGCTGATTCATGTGCTGCCCATCGCGGCCTTTGCCGGTGTGATCATCAAGGGCACGCCTCGCGGGCACGCCTGGCTCTGTTTTGTCATACTGGTTTACTTTATGGAAGCAGTGCTTGCGGCACTGACTCCCCATTCGCAGATCTTCGGTATTCTGTATGTCGTGCTGGTAACAACGCTGTTTATCAGCGCCATGCTCTATGCACGCTGGTATAGCCAGTGGCAGCGCAGCCTGAATCAGCCAGCCACCGACTGACACCCTCTCGCCAGAACCCAGCGCCAGAACCCAGCGTTATTCAGGAGTTACACTTAATGTCCGTCAGCCAGTTTATAGTTCACAACATCGACAAGACCGATATCACCCGCGCCGCAGAGGTGATCTGTCGCACGGAAGAGAACCCGACGGAGCCCTATGGCCTGTCGATTCTGAGCGAGTTCAAGCGTATTCAGTCTGGTCGTGCCAACCGTCAGTATGGCGCTTTCAACGATGAGTCCAACGCCTTCAAGGCACTGGTGCTGCAATGGCGCGAGGGTCAGATCCCGTTCAACGGTTTTGCCGAGCGCGTCAGCCGCCAACTGGGCCTGTTGCTGGATAATCAGGAGCAACTGGTCAGCGGTAACCTCTTCTTCCTGCTCGAGAAGCTGGATCGTGGTGATCGCCTGTTTGTCTTCATTCTGCGCCAGACCGGCGCCCTGACGCTGAACAATGCACTGGAACTGAGCCGCATCGAGTATCTTGATTTCAGCGAAGTCGGCTTTGGGGTCTGTATCGACCTGACCGAAATGGAGGCGGATGCCCCCAAATACCTGACTGTCAGCTTCGGGCGTGGCGATCGCGGCCTGCAGCCGGTGCTGATGGAGTGGCTGGGCTATATTGATAAGGTCGATAAAAAGGCCGAGACCGAGCAGTTCCTGAAGCTGGTCGATGCCTACTGCGACAGTCTGCCGGAAGATGAGGTCGCGCCGATCAAGGAGAAGGTGATCGATTTCTGTGTCGAGCAGGACAAAGCGGGCGAAGCGGTGGTATACAAGGATCTGTCAGCGCAGGTGGATGAGAAGGCACCTGAGCGCTTCGAGGCGTATCTCCGCGACAATCAGCCGGTAAAGAAGGAGGAGCTGATTCCGGATCGTCGACAATTGCGCCAGTATATTCGCCTCAGTGGTCGCAGTGGTGATCTGTCGATCAGCTTCGGCACAGGGAGCCTGGGCAAGGGCGTGCAATTCAATCCGGATAATGAGACGCTGGTCATATCCAGCCTGCCCCCTTCGCTGCTGAAACAGCTGAAAAAACTGCAGGAGGGCTGATTTTAAAGCAGGTATTAGAACAGTGAACCAGGAGCATCCGTAACATAACCAGGAGAAACAGCCGATGGATTTTAATCTTCTGAACAGAAACTGGAAACGTATCGTTCAGACAGTATTGAATCCAGCGCCTGATTCAAAGGCTGATTCAAATACTGAAGTTGTAGTTGCCGAGCAGGCTCGGAGCCAGGCACCCGCGCTCTGGATGCTCGGCAAGGTGCAGTCAGGCAAAACCTCCATCATTCATGCCATCACCCGTCATCCGGAAGCGGAGATAGGTGCTGGCTTCAAACCCTGCACCCGCCATACGCGCCAGTTTGAGTTCCCGCCGGAGTTGCCACTGGTGCGCTTTATCGATACACGTGGCATGGATGAGCTGGGCTATTCCTATGAAAAAAGCCCGGAAGACGAACTTGACGAGATCGGACAGAAAGCAGATGCGGTTCTGGTTGTGGTGCGAGCGCTGGATCCGCAGCAGGAGAATGTTCTGCAGCATCTGATTCGGATCCGCCAGCACCATCCCGACTGGCCGGTGATACTGGTCCAGACTCGACTCCATGATGCCTATAAAGATGATCGCGATCATCCCGACTATGAGCAACTGCTCATCACTCCCGACCTGATCGATCTGCAGCGCGCACTGAAAGCACAGGTTGAGACCTTCAGTGACCTACCGGGCAAAGGCCCTTTTCTGTCGGTCGCGGTTGATCTAACCAAGCCGGAAGATCAGTTCACTGAGCCGGATTATGGTCTGGATGCGCTGCTGGATGCGATGGATCAGGTACTGGATGAAACGCAGCGACTGCAAATCAGAAGCCTGCTGCTGAACGAAGGTGATCAGCGTCTCCAGCAGGTCCACCCTCACCTGATAGGCTATTCAACAGCAGCGGGAATCACCGATATGATCCCGGTCGCCGGTTTTATCACTGTGCCAACCCTGCAAGGGAAGATGTTGCACTCCATTGCCAGCATCTACCAGTGCGAGTGGGACAGGCGCACCCTGACCGAGTTTGCCACGTCGCTCGGTTCCGGCACGCTGCTAGGCATCGGTGCCAGCTTCGGCGCACGCCAGTTGGGCAAGCTGGTGCCGATCTATGGGCAATCCGTGGGTGCTGTGGCGGCAGGTACGGCCAGCGCAGCGGTCACCTATGCACTCGGCAGAGCCGCCTGCTACTATTTGCAGCAGAGAGCGCTTGGCAAAAATGATCCAGACGGTGTCGCCCGCGCCTATCGCGGCTCATTGAAGGAGGCGTATCAGATGTTCCATGATCGACTCAAACGCCAGAAGACAGATCATGACGAGTAGCTATCTCTATGAGTAAAAGACCTACCCGCCGCCAGACACTGCTGCTGACGATCACTGTTCTACTACTGATCACATTGCCTGCCCTGATGCTGTTGCCGGCGGGGCTGATCTGGCTGTGGCAGACAAATCTGATCTACCCCTGGCTGGCCACGCTGATACTACTGACCCTGACCGGCTATCTGATCGCTCTGTGGATGCAGCGCCGCCTGACACCTGATAAGCCCCCCGCCTCCTCCGATCAATCCGAGGCATTGCAGTCACCCGTAACACCGCCGAGTGATAACTGGTCGCCACAGGAGCTGGCCGCCTGGCAGGAGGTGCTGAAACTGGCGCAATCCTCCGACAAGAACATTCTGGGTAGTTGGACACTGCTGCAACAAAGCGCACGACAGGTGATCGAGCAGGTTGCCCGCCATTACCATCCGGATCATAAGGACCCGGTCTGGAACTTCACCCTGCCGGAAGCACTGTTGCTGAGTGAGCGTGTCAGCCAGCAGTTGCGTCTGGTGCTGCTGGATCAGGTGCCGGCTGCCCATATGATCCAGGTGGGTCAGATACTGCGCCTGTGGGAGTATCGTGAAGGCAGCATGAAGCTCTATCGGGGAGCCACTATGGCTTACCGACTGGTGCGGCTGATCAACCCTCTGTCGGCACTGCTGGCTGAAGCCCGCGATCGCATACTGGGCATCGCTTTTGATGAAACCAGCGACTATCTGCAACAGCGCGGTGTACGCATCTGGATTGAAGAGATAGGCCGCGCCGCGATCGATCTGTATTCCGGTAGGCTCCAGGTCGATTCAGTTCAGCTATCGAACCTGGCAGCCAGTGACAGCATGACACAGCCACCAGCAGGCCCGGTTCAGGTACTGATTGCGGGACAGGTCAACACCGGAAAATCCAGCCTGGCTAATGCACTACTGAAGGACACTCAAGCCGCAGTGGATCTGTTGCCGATGACGGCAGACAGCCGCCGCTACCGACTCAGCCAGGATGACGAAACTCTCGCTGTGCTGATTGACTCCCCCGGCATCGATAATGATGCTGCCCTGAAACGCCTGGCAGCGCAGTGTGCCGATGTCGATTGCATTCTCTGGGTCATTGCCGCCAACCGCGCTGATCGCGAGATGGATTTTCGTGCACTGGAGATGATCCGCGACTGGTTCCGCGACAACCCCAGGCGCAGCATGCCTCCGCTGTTGCTGGTCGTCAGCCATATCGATCGACTGTCACCGGCACGCGAGTGGTCACCTCCCTATGACCTGATCGCCCGCACTCAACCCAAAGCAATCGCCATATACGAGGCGTTGCAGCAGATCGCTCAGGATCTGAAAGTGCCAGATACCGATCTGCTCCCGGTGCGGCTGGATCAGGGGCCGGATGGCTATAATATCAACCTGCTCTGGGCACTGCTGCAGGAGCGACTGGAACTGGCAAAGAAAGGCCGTTCACAGCGGTTGCAACTGCTGGCCAGAAAGAGCGACTGGCGAAAACTCCTGCAACAGGCCAGAGGCACGGGCCGCTTGATCAAAAATGTACTGAAGCGCTGAATCTCCGCTTGACTCAACAGTATATTGTGATAGCGTACTAGTACATGAATACACACAACCCAGATAACCCAGACAACCCACAAACCGCTGATGCAGAGATGCACACTCGGGAACTGCTCGACTATCTTCTGGCCGTCAACAGCCATGACGAAATGTTGCAGGTTCTCGAAAGCCTGCTGACCCCCGCCGAGTTGAGCGAGATCACCAAGCGCCTGCAGATCTTCCGCATGCTGGAGGCCGGTGTTCCGCAGCGCAAGATCGCTGAGCAACTGGGGGTCGGTATCGCAACCGTATCGCGGGGATCACGTGTGCTCAGCACTCAGGGGCGGAAACCGTCAAACACATAGACCGCACGTCACAGACATACACAGATTACAAGCAGAGTCAGATATGCCGACCGATAAGCCAAGCAAGCCCCAGAAAATAGAGCTACCCCGCAAGCCGCATTACGTCACCCTTGCGGCAGACTGCGATTTCTTCAACCTGTTTCAGAAGATCGAGAAGCATTATGACACCTGCTTCATGCTCGAATCTCTGGGTGAAGACAGCCACATATCACGCTATTCGATCATCGGCTTCGACCCCGAACTGATCATCTCAGCCGTGAAGCGCACGCTGACCATCACCCAGCGCGATGGCAGCAGCGAAAGTTACGAGAGTGATAACCCCTACTATCTGCTGCGCGAGATCATGCCGCAGAACATCATTTCACGTAAGTATGCCGGTGGCCTGACCGGCTACCTTGGCTATGATTGCATGCAGTATTTCGAGCCAACGCTGTCGCTCAAGAGCAACGACTACTTCGATGCGTTCCGCTTCGGCCTGTATAAAGATGGCCTGATTCTGGACAAGATGACCGGCGAGATCATCTACTTCTACTACAGCGAAAACCGCATGGAGCGGGTCAACGAACTGATCCATGCCGAGTATGAGGGCAACGGCCCGCTCAGTATCACTTTCACCGGTGAAACCATGTCACGCGAGGAACACGCCAGAGCGGTCATGAAAGTGAAGCAGGATATTATCGATGGCAAGGTGTTCCAGTGCGAAGTCGGATTCAAGAAGCATCTGAAACTGCAGGGCGACACCATCAGCATCTACGAACAGTTGCGCGAGGTGAACCCCTCCCCGCAGATGTACTACATCAAATTCGGCGATCAGAAGATCATCGGCGCCAGCCCCGAGTTGCTGTTCCGTTTGCGCCAGGGTGAGATGGAGACCTTCCCGCTGGCCGGCACCACCCGCCGTGGCAAAGATGCGACCGAAGATACCCAGTTCGCACGCGCCCTGCTCAATGATCCGAAAGAGATTGCCGAGCACAATATGATCGTCGATCTGCACCGCAACGATATCGGCCGCGTTGCCCGCTTCGGTACCGTAAAAGTGCGCAGCCTGATGGATATCAAACGCTTCAGTCATGTGCAGCATATCTCCAGTGAGATCGTCGGCATCATTGATGAGTCCGAAGATATGTTCTCGGCACTGGCCAGTAACTTCCCTGCCGGCACCCTGACCGGCGCACCGAAGATCGAAGCGATGAAGATCATTGATGAGCTGGAAGTGGATGGTCGCGGCCCTTATGGCGGTGCGGTCGGTAACTTCTCCTTCAATGGCGACTGCACCTTTGCAATCCCGATCCGTACCGTGTTTGCCAAGGGTGAGAACGCCTATGTTCAGACCTGTGGCGGCAATGTGTACGACTCCAATCCGGAAGATGAATACGAAGAGATCCAGCGCAAATTTGCCGGTACGCGCAAGGCACTGGAGCGATTTACCGCAGCGGCTGAACAGGAGTCCGCCCAGTGAAAGTTCTGATTATCGATAACTACGATTCGTTTACCTACAACCTCTATCAGTTCATCGGCGAAGTACTGACCAGCGCCCGACTGAAAGAGGAGATCGACGACTTCACTATCATCGTCAAGCGTAACGATGAGGTGACGCTGGAAGAGATCCGCGCACTCAAACCCAGCCGCATCATCATCTCCCCTGGCCCCGGTTCACCGGATGATGAATCCTACTTCGGCGTATGCGCCGATGTGATCCGCGAACTTGGCCCGGAGATTCCATTGCTGGGCGTCTGCCTTGGTATGCAGGGTATTGTGCATGTGTTCGGCGGCAAGATCGTCAAGGCCAATCTGCCGATGCATGGCAAGATCAGCCCGATCAGCCACAACGGCCGCGATATCTTCCGCGACATCCCGGACCAGCTCGAAGTGATGCGCTACCACTCCCTGATGGCTGAAGCCGCCAGCTTCCCCGCCAACCTGGAGATCACCGCACTGGTCGGCGAAGCAGATTTGAGCGCGCTGAATGACACAGAAAAGGCTCGTGCAGGCGGCCCGTTCGAAATCATGGGCGTGCGCCACCGCCACCTGCCGATCCAGGGCATCCAGTTCCACCCCGAATCCTTCGCCACCGAAGGCGGCAAAGAACTGATCCAGAACTTCCTGTTCGGCTGAACAAGCCTCGGAAAAGGGGTCCGGTACCGAACCCCTTTTCTCCGCTTTCCCAACACTCCTTTTGACAAAACGCCATTCGTTAACTTAGCTCAATAGCAGAATGCGACTTCCGGGATCCATCCTTGGTATTTGGGTCGTAGGAGGTATGAATCAACACAGGAGCGTTATCATGCGTGTTAACAAAGCTGCCGGCACTGTGCTCGGCACCCTGCTTTTCTCATCCATCGCCCAAGCTGGGATCACGAGCACGTCTCATGTCTATGAAGTGAACGGGATCGCTTACGAGGGCTATGTCGCCTATAACAGCAATGTTGAGCAGACGCGCGGAACGGTGATGATTATCCATGACTGGAATGGCGTGGATGGCTATGAAATTCGCCGTGCCGAGATGCTGGCCGCCGAGGGGTATACAGCCTTTGCCGTGGATCTGTTCGGTCAGGGCAATCAGCCACAGTCGATGGAGGAGAACCGTCAGCGCACTGGCGAGTTGTATGCCGATCGTGAGGAGTTCCGGGCACGGCTGATGGGATCTCTGGCTCAGACGAGCGAGATACCCGGTGCCACCGACAAGGTGGTGGTGATGGGTTATTGCTTTGGGGGCGCTGCGGTACTGGAGATGGCCCGCGCGGGTGCCGATACCCAGGGTTTTGTCTCCTTCCATGGTGGGCTGGGATTGCCGGAGGGTCAGAATTACGACTCTGTTACCGCGCCGCTACTGATCCTGCACGGTTCTGCCGACCCGGTGTCTGGCATGCAGGATCTGGCCAGCCTGCTGGATGCACTGCAGGAAGCAGGTATCGAGCACCATGCTCAGGTGTATGGCGGCGCTCGACACTCCTATACCGTATTTGGCAGTGGTGATTATGACCTGGCCGCAGATCGAGCGTCCTGGTCTGCCCTGCAGGCATTTCTGGCCAGACAGCTACACTGACATGCCACTATTGAAGATCAATGCCAAGGCCAATGCCTCAATCATCCCGGATGCGAAAAAATACCTGATTTGCATTTATTGATGATCAGACACCAATAAATGCATGCATATGACATCCACTTTAGCGTAATATTTCAGGTGTAAAGTAATATGACGGGAGAGAGAGATGTCAGTCGCACTGGAATCAGTTAAGGATCTGGATCGTCAGGATCCGCTGTTTGCATTCAAATCACGCTTTGCCCTGCCAGAGGTGATGATCTACCTGGATGGCAACTCGCTTGGCGCGCAACCGATCGCCAGCCACGAAGCGGTCGAAGGCACGCTGGTTCAGTGGCGTAATGAACTGATCAAAGGGTGGAATCAGGGTTGGTTTGATGCTCCGGAGCGCCTTGGCAATCTGCTTGCACCGCTGATTGGCGCTCAGGATGGCGAAGTCGTCGTGACTGATAATATTACCCTCAATATTTATAAGCTGATCGGCTATATCACCGAATCACAGTCGCGCAAGCGCCCGGTCATTCTCAGCGAAGGCGGCAACTTCCCGACCGATGGCTATATCGCACAGGGATTCTGTCATTTCACCGAGTTCGAGCACCGTTTTATTCCGGTGGGCGGTCAGGTTGAAGATTATCTGGATGATCAGGTCGCCGTGGTCATCCTCAGCCATGTGCACTATCGAACTGGTCAGGTACGCGACATGGCCGAGATCACTCGCAAGGTGCACGCCTGCGGTGCCGAGATCATCTGGGATCTGGCTCACTCGGCCGGTGCGCTGGAAGTGGATCTGCATGCACATGATGTGCGCTTTGCTGTCGGTTGCACCTACAAGTACTTGAACGGTGGCCCCGGTGCCCCCGGATTCCTCTATGTCAGCAAGCCTAACCAGAACAAAGGCTGGCAACCCCTGACCGGCTGGCATGGACATGCGGCTCCTTTTGCATTTGATGGCGATTATGCCCCCGCCTCCGGTATGACACGCTTCAGAACCGGCACCCATTCAGCGCTGATCTACAGTGCGCTGGAAGCCTCACTGGCTCTGTGGCAAGAGGTCAATCTGGCAGAGCTGCGCGCCAAGAGCCTGAAGATGACCGAGCTGTTCCGCGAATGCATAGCCGATACGCTGCAGCGCCACTCGATTGAAGATATCACGCCGCCTGCAGAACAGCGCGGCAGCCAGGTATCGCTGATTAATCAGCAGCATGGATACGCTATTGTGCAGGCACTGATCGAACGCGGCGTTATCGGCGATTATCGTGAACCGGGCCTGCTGCGCTTCGGCTTCACTCCCCTTTACCTCAGCTATGAAGATGTCTGGCAGGCTGCAAAGCACTTCTGTGATGTAGTGGAAAGCGGCGAGTATCAAGCACCACGCTTTCAGGTTCGCTCATCAGTGACCTGATCCACAATATGCCCTATCACCTTTGCGACCCCCTGTTTCATATATGCGTCAGCCACTTATGAAACAGGGCCTTCACCATTTCCATAATCTGCACTTCTGTGCCAGCATTAAGTGACTGAATCAACCGCATGAAAGGATAAACTGATGGGCATCTCCACACGAGATCTGATAGCGGACTACTATACGGCTTTCAACGCTGGCGATACTGAAGATATGATCGCCATCGTCAGCGATGATATTTGCCACGATGTGAATCAGGGAGAACGGCGTATTGGCAAAGCGGCATTCATCGAATTCAATGCACACATGACGCGCTGTTACAAAGAGCAGCTGACCGACATCGTGATCATGGTGGATGATGAGAACACATCTCGCGCCAGTGCTGAGTTCATCGTCAATGGTGAATATATCGCTACCGATGATGGCTTGCCGGAAGCCAAAGGACAGACCTACCGTTTGCCGGCCGGTACGTTCTTTGAACTGGGTAAGGGAAAGATCACCCGTATCACCACCTACTACAACCTTCAGGATTGGATTGCTCAGGTTGCAGGTTGATGTCTGATATTCGGATCAAAATACTGGATCATCAAGCGATAAAGCAGTCGCTTGATGCTTTGGCAGCGCTGCGCATTCGTGTTTTTTATGACTTTCCATATCTGTACAAGGGTGATCTGGCTTATGAACGCGAGTATTTGTCGCACTATTTGAATGATACGGCTGTGTTTGTGGGTGCCTATGATGGCGATCAACTGGTCGGCGTTGCGACTGCCAGTGCACTGAATAAGCACGCAGATGCTTTCAGCCAGAGCCTTGAGCTGGCCGGTTATGATCCCCGACAGCTACTCTATTGTGGCGAATCCGTCCTGCTGCCTGAATATCGCGGCCGTGGTATTGGCCACCGTTTTTTTGAAGAACGAGAGGCACATGGGCGCAAACTAGGTCTGACTTACAGTTGTTTCTCTGCTGTTGTCCGTCCGGATGACCATCCTCTTAAACCTGCCAATTATCAGCCGCTGGATGCCTTCTGGAACAAGCGTGGCTATCAACGCCTTGAGGGTGTTATGTCACATTTCAGCTGGCAGGATATTGACCAGCCAAGCGAAACCGAAAAGCCAATGCAGTTCTGGCTTAAACCTCTGTAAAGAGGTCTGCGAAGCAGCACCCAAGTGAAGCTGATTACTGCATAATCTCCAGTCCGCTCTTTTTACGAGACACAGTACACTGTATCTTTGATTAAGTGAGGACTGACACGGCCCAACTCATTATGAGAACTATTATTGGCGGGAATTGTCTTGAGTAAGGTATGATTTAATTCAAATGGAACAACTACATGTCAAAAGGATACATCACATGTTCAGTTTAGAAGTTTCCGGGCTGCTGGGCCTGATTGTTCTGGCATTCAACATCTATGCCATCATCAAAATCGTTCAGAGCAGCGCTGGCACCGGGATCAAGGTGCTCTGGGTGCTGATTATCCTCCTCCTGCCTGTGCTGGGTCTGATACTCTGGTTTCTGCTGGGCCCAAAATAAGCATTTAATCCAGAATATTTCCGATAAGACCCCGGAGTGATATGAGTCACGAACAACCCGATAACCCACTGCATGGCGTGACGCTCGAAGCAGTGGTTGTAAAGCTGGTGGACTATTATGGCTGGAGCAAGCTGGCAGATCAGATCAATATCAACTGCTTCAAGAGTGATCCTTCTGTCAAATCCAGCCTGAAGTTTCTTCGACGCACGCCCTGGGCAAGAACACAGGTCGAAAACCTCTATATATCAACCTTTTCAAGCCAGAAATGATTCAGATGTACTGATTGCCAATCCGGTGAGATAACAGCACCCCAACAGTTAACTTGAGCCTATGCTGACCCTGATGAGCGCGTCAGTGCTCAGCGCTGACGCTCATACACACTCAGATTGACCGCCGTGGCAAGATTAAGGGACTCAATCAGGCCAGCACCAGGGATGGTGAACGCCTGTGCGTTGAGTGCCAGTAACTGCTCACGTGGTACGCCGCGCGCTTCATTGCCGAACAGGTAGCAATCGCAAGCCTTGAAAGCTGCTGAGCTTAAGGGCTCCCCCTGCATATCGAGGCAACCGATGTGGGCGTAACGCTCAGCCAGAGACTTGATCGGTACATCCAGCTCCAGCGGCACATGAAACAGTGCTCCCATGCTGGAGCGGATCACTTTGGGATTGAACGGGTCGACACTGTCGGGGCTGAGCAGGCAGCGAAAGCCGCCAAACCAGGCCAGTGTGCGCAGAATAGTACCGAGATTACCCGGATCCTGGATCTGATGCAGATAAACGGCAACCTCCGCTGAGGAACCCGTTGGATGAATCGCCGCTATAGGGGCAATTGCAGCTATAGGGACAACCGCCAATATCCCCTGTGGAGTCTTGGTATCGGCGATGGCAGCCATTTGCCGATCGCTGACCTCATGCTTTTGAAAGCGGCTTGGCCAGTCACGATAAGCCGCCGTGACATACAACTGCGCAGATTCCAGCGCAGGCTGAGTAGCAGCGGCCTTTTCCAGCTCCAGCACCAGATGCTCACCCTCAACCAGACAGTGGCCCAGCTCCTGACGATACTTCTTCTGATGCAGTTTTTTGATATCGTCCAGTTTCATGCCGTTTGCGCGCCCTGCTCCTGCAACATTGCCAGAGCAACCGCCTCGGCAACCTTGATGCCATCAATGCCCGCCGACAGAATCCCACCGGCATAGCCAGCCCCCTCACCCGCCGGATAGAGTCCACGGGTATTCAGGCTTTGGAAACTCTCGGCATCACGTGTAATACGGATTGGTGATGAGGTGCGTGATTCGATGCCGGTCAGGATCGCATCGTCCCGATCAAAACCGCGGATCTTCTTGCCGAATGCCGGCAGCGCCTCGCGTACTGCATCGATGACATAATCAGGTAGCGCGTCGGCCAGATCGCAGAGCTGGACGCCCGGTTTGTAAGAGGGCTCAACTTCACCAAGCGCCGTGGAAGGCTTTCCGCGCAGAAAATCACCTACCAGCTGCGCTGGCGCACGATAGTCACAGCCACCGAGCTTGTACGCGATCTCTTCCAGACGCTCCTGAAGCTCAATGCCGGCCAGTGGGCCGCCGGGATAATCCTGCTCGGGGTTGATACCCACCACAATACCCGAGTTGGCATTGCGCTCATTACGAGAATACTGGCTCATGCCGTTGGTCACCACGCGCCCCTCTTCCGAGGTTGCCGCCACTACTGTGCCACCGGGACACATGCAGAAGCTGTAAACGGCACGACCATTTTTGGCATGGTGGATCAG
Organism: Nitrincola salilacus; assembly: GCF_046271865.1. Taxonomy (NCBI): domain Bacteria; kingdom Pseudomonadati; phylum Pseudomonadota; class Gammaproteobacteria; order Oceanospirillales; family Oceanospirillaceae; genus Nitrincola; species Nitrincola salilacus. Next base: position 1,963,792 of record NZ_CP176580.1, on the reverse strand, counting down.
CTTGTAATCCGCTGCGCCCAGCTCAGGATGACCGGCATATTTGCCCAATCTCGCCCGATCAATCAGTGACTGCGGATGCTCAATACGAAAACCGATGGCAAAAGGCTTGGGCTCAATGAACACTTCGTGACGATGCAGCATACGGAAGGTATCCCGCGCACTGTGACCAAGTGCCAGCACGACATGACGGCTCAACAGTTCGGTGCCGTCTGCCAGCACAACACCCCGCACCGACTGATTATCCAGCAGCAGATCAGTAACTCTGGATTCAAAACGTATCTCGCCACCCAGTTCGATGATCTCTTCACGCATTTTTGCGACGATACCCGTCAGGCGGAAGGTGCCGATATGGGGTTTGTTAACGAAAAGGATCTCGTCAGGGGCGCCGGCACGCACAAACTCCTGCATCACCTTGCGACCGTAAAACTTCGGATCCTTGACCTGGCTGTAGAGTTTTCCATCGGAAAACAACCCAGCTCCACCCTCACCAAACTGCACATTGGACTCGGTATTGAGGGTATTCTGACGCCATAAGGCCCAGGTGTCTTTGGTACGCTGACGGACCTCGCGCCCACGCTCCAGCACGATCGGCTTGAAGCCCATCTGGGCCAGTGTCAGCGCTGCGAACAAGCCGCAGGGACCAAAACCAACCACCAGCGGGCACTCAGTCAGATCAGCCGGGGCCTGTGCCACAGGATAATAAGCCGTATCAGGTGCTGTCTTGATATGAGTGTCATCGGCAAAACGCGCCAGCACGGCTTCATTGTCGCGGGTATCGAGATCAATGATATAGACAAAGGTGATCTCAGTATTTTTCTTGCGCGCATCATAGCTGCGCTTGAACACTGTAAAGTCGAGCAGCTCATCATCCGCCAGCTTGAGGCGTTGCAATATCGCCTGGCGAAGCGCCGACTCAGGGTGATCAAGAGGCAAAGACAGTTCAGTAATGCGAATCATGGTGAGGGTTCCGGCCGATATTTTCGGCAAAGGATGACAGTAGCGACGAATTATACCTGCCATGCTGTGATAAGTCAGCGCACCGGCTCCTACACCAACCTGCACGTCATCCTCCACGCCATTCTGTCAGACTGTCAGAAGCATGCGCCTTTGCTGATCCGCACCAGGCAGGTACAATAGCGCCTTTCTCTCGGCGGTATCAGTAAGGCGGTATCTGTAAATTATGACCCGATCCAAAAGCAATAACCGTTGGATGGATGAACATATCAACGACCCTTTCGTCAAACAGGCTCAGATTGATGGCTATCGTTCACGCGCGAGCTACAAGCTACTGGCGATCAACGAGAAGGACAAGCTGATCAAGCCGGGCATGCTGGTGATGGATCTGGGTTCAGCGCCGGGTGGCTGGTCGCAGGTGGCCTCGAAACTGGTCGGTGCAAAGGGCAAGGTTATCGCTTCCGATATTCTGCCGATGAACTCCTTGGCCGATGTTGAATTCATTCAGGGAGATTTCACCGAGCAGAGCGTGTTCGATGAGATCATGGCGGCCGTAAATGGTGTGCCGGTGGATGTGGTGATCTCGGATATGGCGCCGAATATCAGCGGTGTGTCCACTGCGGACCAGGCGTCCTCCATCTATCTGGTGGAGCTGGCGCTCGATATGGCCAGCCAGGTACTCAAGCCCAAAGGCAGTTTTGTGGCAAAAGTGTTCCATGGCGAAGGCTATGAGGAGTTTGTAAAAGCGGTGAGAGTCCATTTTGATTCAGTCGTGGTGCGCAAACCTGAAGCCTCCCGCCCCCGCTCCCGCGAAGTTTATCTTGTCGGCAAGGGATTTCGGGGATGAATTTCAAAACCTCCACGCGCATCAATAAATACATCAGCGAAAGCGGCCTGTGTTCAAGGCGAGAAGCGGATCGCTATATTGATCAGGGCAACGTGTACATCAATGGCATGCGCGCCACAACGGGTGATCAGGTTTTTCCCGGGGATATGGTCAGGGTTAATGGCCAGGCGATCGACCCTCAGGAAGAGGATGATTTGATTTTTATCGCCCTGAACAAACCCGTCGGTATTGTCAGCACAACTGAATCCAGTGAGCGGGGCAATATTGTCGATTTCGTCAATCATGGTGCCCGCATCTTCCCGATTGGTCGTCTGGATAAGGACTCACAGGGCCTGATCTTTCTGACCAACAACGGGGATCTGGTCAACAAGATACTGCGCGCCAGCAACAATCACGAAAAAGAGTATCTGGTGACGGTCAACAAACCGATCACCGACGCCTTCATCAATGGCATGAGCAACGGCGTGCCGATACTTGGCCGCATCACCAAAAAATGCAAGATCGTGAAAGAGTCGACCTTTGTTTTCAACATTACGCTGATTCAGGGGCTTAACCGCCAGATCAGACGCATGTGCGAACACTTCGGTTATGAGGTCACCCGGCTTGAGCGTATCAGAATCATGAATGTGTCGCTGAAAGGGCTGGCACTGGGTGACTGGCGCGATCTGACCGAAAAAGAGATCAAGACGATCGCCGCCCTGACGGAGCAGTCCTCTTCTGATGCGGTACCCACTGGCGCGCAGGCGCCTCGCAAGCCGAAGGCTGGCAATCGTTCAGGTACCAGAGCTGGCGCCAAAACTGATCGACGCTCAGATAAACCGGGCAGACCCGCAGGCAAGGGTTCATCCAAACCTGCAGTAAAAGGACGTAGCGGCGCAGATAAAGCAAAGCCAGGTGGAAAACCACAGCCAGGCACCCGCTCCGGCAGCGGCGGCAAGGCACAGAAGCCCGGTGCAGCCAACAAGCCAAGAAGCAATCCCGGATTTGCGCAGAAGCCCAAGGCTGGTACCCGCAAAGGCGGTCCGAAACGCCCTTGAGCCCTGCTCGTCTTAAGCTGTTTTCAGATAGTCGTCAGTCTCAGTTGATTGACTCTCAGGTGCTCAGGCAGCTTTTCTGCCGGCATGGGTCTGGCGATATGGAAACCCTGCAACACGTCGCACCCCATCACCTGAAGTTTGATGATCTGCATCGCCCCCTCTATCCCTTCTGCCACTATTTCAAGATTGATCGACTTGGCCATCGCAATGATCGCCTTGATCACCGCTGCGGACTTCACATCATCCATATGACTGACGAAATAGCGATCAATCTTGATCACATCGATCGGGCAGTCAATCAGACGCTTCAGCGATGAGTACTCTGTCCCGAAGTCATCTATCGCGATCATAACGCCCATCTGACGCAGCTCGACCAGATTGGCAATCGCCAGATCACTATTGGTCAGAATTGCACGCTCAGTGATCTCCAGTTCCAATCGATCTGCCGGCAAGCCGCTGGATGCCAGTACATTCAGAATACGGGTCACAAAGTCAGGATGAGAGATCTCTGTAGGTGATAGATTAACTGCAACCCGACCACATTCAAGCCCCTGATCCAACCACTCTCTAGCCTGATAGCAGGCTGTCGTGATGACATATTCATCAATAGCCGCGAGCAACCCGGAGCGAGCGGCAATATCCAGAAACTCTTCCGGCAACAGAAGCCCCTGTGTCGGATGTTGCCACCTGACCAGAGCTTCAACGCCAGAGACACCTCGCCTGTGGCAGTAGTGCCGGGGCTGGTAATGAACCGTCAGTTGCTGCTCCTGCAGCGCGACCTTAAGTTCAGACTCTCTGAGTTTGCGCAGCTTGACCTCATCGTGCATGGTCTTGATGAAGAAATGATAGGCGCTACCTCCCTCCTCTTTGGCCTGATACATCGCAAGGTCCGCATGTAGTAACAACTCTTCTGGGTCCTGAGTATCACCGGGGCAAGTCGTAATGCCGATGCTGGTACCGGTATGAATCAGGTGGCCGGCAATATGAATCGGCTGACTCAGCATGTCGATCACTTTCTGGGCAGCCACAGCCGCACTTTCAGGCTCTTGCAGATCATTCAGTATGATGGCAAACTCGTCTCCACCCAGTCGTGCCACCACATCCGTATCACGAACGACTTCTCTCAGCATGCCGGCTACCGCTATCAGCAGCTCATCACCCACACCATGACCATAGTGATCATTAACCGCCTTAAACTTATCGAGATCAAAAAAGAGCAAGGCACAGCAGCGCCCTTTTCTGGTCGCAAACCTTACTGCATCCAGCAGACGCTCATTAAATTCGAATCGATTGGCGAGACCGGTCAACGCATCATGTCCAGCGAGGTAGTGCGCCTTCTCCTGTGCAGCACTACGTTCGACGATCTCATCCTTCATGCGATCGTTCGCCTCGGTGAGTGCCTGAGTGCGTTCAGAGACCAGGTTTTCAAGGTTTGCCTTTATCTCCAGCAGTTCAGCTTCGGTCTGGCGACGCTGGCTCACCTCCCCTTCAAGGCGCAACAGATTTTTACCCACTGCATCGGCCATCTCATTAAATGAGGTGGCCAGCTCACCCAGCTCATCTTGGCTCACTTCCTTGAATCGGAAGCTTCGATCGCCACGCCGGAATCGGTAGATCCCCTTAACCAGCCAACTGATTCGCCCAGACATATACGAAGCCATCCAGATCGCAATCACTACCACCACCACAATCATAGCCATGGTGGAGATAGACAGGCTTCTGGCAGTTTCACCCAGGTTCTGATCAATCGCCATCTGGGTGGCATCACTTAGCTGCAACATCTGCTCATCCGCACGCGCCACTATCTGATCGAGCCGTTCTTTCGACTCATTAGCGGCCTTATGAAACTCCTCGACATTGGCTCCGATCGTCACAAAGCCGAAACCGCGAGGTGTCTCACCATATTGACCGGTAAAATAGGGTATGGCCGCTGCTGTGGTTAATTTCCACAAACCACTCCATAGAATCATGAAAGAGCCGGAGCCGCCCTGTTCCGTCAGGTTATGCCAGCCAACACACTGCGGTGCAAAATTCAGATATCGGCAATCCAGCCCAACCTGCCCGGCACGTACCTGATCCAGAGCGGGTCTTTTGAGATGACTTTGCAACAAAAACTCCGGCACCAGCCCGATAAACTCATCATAAGCCAGTCCACTGGACTGCCAGGTGTCATAGTGTGCATCTTCAAGCCAGACAGGAGCAGGACGTCCGGTTTCAGGATCATATCCTACAATCGAATGATGCCTAGGGTGCGCTATGCTGCGCGATTTATGATCCCATATGAAGGCGTAGTTACCGGATGATGCGTCTGTAATATCCGTGTAACGCTCGGGTGTCGGCACAATAAAGTCAGTAAAGGCCATGATATGGTCATGATCGAGCGCCAGCGTAACCCAACCAATCATCCTGCCCTCTTCCATCACCGGCATTGCCCATCGCACCAAACCCTCAAAGCGCTTCCCAACCGGGTTCTCCTTGCCAGCATAAGCGCTCTCGTATGGCGCAAATTCAACACCTGCCTTTGCCGCACTTACCGGCGTATAGGGGCCGATCACAGATGCACCAACATACGCACCGATCACATCCGACACATACACTTCACCCGGCTGAAGCTGTTGCAGCTCAGAAAAATAGTGTTCGGCCTTGATATAAGTGTTGGCAGGATCAGCGATATTTCGAAGCTCAGAGCTGACCCTGTCGGAGGTGGTTATCTTGACCTGCTCCTGGCCCTGAAGGTCAACAAAGGTCATCTCCAGATACAATGGCGCACTGACCCGCTCAAAAGCAAATGGGGGCTGGTAATTGAAGGCTCGGGCATTATCTTCACTGCCCCAGTCCACTACAGACGCCTCAGGCAGGTGCGTATCCACAGGCTCCCAGGTATTTTGATCGGCAGAAAGTTGCCATTGTCCGTGGCGAACCAGGTGTCGCGAACGGCTTTTGACGAACTGATCATAAACAGTTGCATCTGCAGGTAGCGCAGCGGCCAAAAGCAAGTCACTGTCTCGCTCATACAGAAATGTTGCAATCGCTTGAGCCACATCGGTAGTCTGCCGCTCAATGTCATCTCTGGCGCGAGTATCCAGTGCATCGACTGCATCGGCTATTGCTACCCGACCCACTTCGTCGACAGAACGTGTTGCTGTTCCGAGCAACTGGTCAACACCCTCGGACAATTGCATCCCGAGATTGTCTGCCTGAGTCCATGCGAACCAGCCAAGCAGCAACAAGGGAATCACCTTCATCGCAACAAATAACAGAACGAGCTTGCCCCGAATTCCTATTTGCATGCCTTTATTTACTCTTATTATTGGCTTAGGTATCTGTTGCACTTGTTTGAAATACTTGTTTGGCAATTTGTTTGAAAAAAAAGTAGAAACAGGAAATATTTCCACTAATAGCAACAGAAATCATATGTTCAATGCAAGCACTTTTGTTTGATAATTTGCAACACCAAGGGTTTATATATACATTTATTGATCCAAGTCTGCATAATAACAACAAAAATTGTGTAGCCTATCGCGTCCTCAAATCACGGCAACAGTGGCAGTGTCAAGGATGTATAAGGCCAGCAGTCGCTGCTGATCTATCAGTAGCGTGGAGTCATTATGATAAAAAACACTACCATCAAGGTTGTCCTGTTCAGCTTACTGATCAGCGCCTTGTTGATACTGCCCATTTCTCATGGCTATGTCAGAGCGAATGAGCAACTGCTCTCCTCCCTGCTCAGCCAGCACTCCACCATCATGCTGTTTATTGATCCTGCCAGTGGTGCCATTGTTGATGCCAATCAGGCCGCCGCCCGTTTTTATGGCTTTACTATTGATGAATTGAAGACCAAATCCATTCAGGACTTCAACATTCTGGATCCGAGTGAGGTTGCCGCGGAGCGAGAGCGTGCACGCAGCGAAGAAAGAAGCTACTTTGTTTTTCCTCACCTCAGCGCCAACCGAATTGTTCGCACCGTAGAGGTCCACTCCTCTCCCATGAAGTTGACTGATGGCAGAGAAGTACTGTTTTCAGTTATCCATGATATCACCGGCAAAGCGGTTGCCGAAGAGGAGCTCCTGACCTTTCAAAATCGTCTGCAAGAACTGGTTGTACAGCGCACACAGCAGTTGCAGGAAAGTCAGAAACAGCAAAAGCGCATACTGATAGGTGCCCTGATACTTCAGATGCTGGTAATCATGGCATTGTTGATCAATATGCGTAAGCGCAAGGAGATCAGCGATGCTCTTCGCAAGGAGCAATCCGCGTTGCTGGAAAGCCGTGCCTACAATCGACTCTTGTTTGATGACTCACATATACCGCTTGTCGTCATGGACCCGACCAACTTTAACTTCATAGATTGCAACGATGCAGCGGTCAGGATTTATGGCGCACTGTCGCGTGATGAGTTGCTGTCCTGGACTCCCGCGATGGTATCCCCCCCGTTTCAGCAGGATGGTACTGCATCAGGAAAACTGGGCTATGAGTTTATTCATGAGTGTCTGAGCAAAGGGTCACTGGTGTTCGATTGGCTGCATCAGCGCCCAAATGGCGAGCTATGGGATGCCGAAATCAGATTGGTTCGTTTTCAGCATCAGGACAGGACTCTGCTGCAATTCAGCGTTCAGGATATCACGGAACGAAAACGTTCTGACCATGAGATTCGCAAACTGTCACAGGCCGTCGAACAGAGCCCCGACAGCATTCTGATCACTGATCTTGATGGCCATATCGAATACGTCAATGAGGCCTTCCTCACACACACTGGCTACACGAGAGAAGAGATTCAGGGTGAAAATCCACGTCTGCTGCAATCCGGCCTGACTCCCAGCGAAACCTATGACTCAATGTGGGCTTCATTACAAAGAGGTGAAACCTGGCGCGGGGAGCTGTACAACCAACGCAAGAACGGCTCAGAGATGGTGGAGTTTGTTACTATCGCTCCGGTGCGCGATACCGATGGCAAAGTCAGTCACTATCTGGCCATCAAGCAGGACATCAGTGACAAGAAACAGGCAGCGGCTCAGATTCATCGCCTTTCATTCTTTGATTCACTGACCGGCCTTCCAAACCGTACATTGCTGATGGATCGATTAGAACAAGCGTGTTCCTCAGGGCGACACATGCACTATCAGGAAGCACTGTTGCTGCTGAATATCGATCGCTTCAAACTGATCAATGATGCCCATAGTCTGGTGACCGGAGATGCCCTCCTGCGTGCATTTTCCAACCGGATATCAGGGCTGCTGCGTGACGGTGATACGATTGCCCGGGTGGCGGGTGATGAATTTGCCATTTTGCTGCCGGACCCCAACAAGGGCCATGGACAGGCTAACAGGCGCGCGCTCTCGGTCGCTGAGAAAATTCATCAACAGCTGCAGCAACCGATCATTATTGAGGGTGAGGTTTTTTTGGTCACTACCAGTGTCGGAATTACCACCTTCCCGGAAAAGGCTAATGAAACACCCGCCAACATCATGCGTCGTGCTGATACTGCTCTGCACCGTGCAAAGGGTGCCGGTGGCAATCAGACAGCCTTCTTTGAGATAGGCATGGGTGAAGAGGCTGAGCGCAGTTTTCGTACCGAAAGAGAGCTGCGCCATGGTATAGCCGCAGGTGAGCTGCGACTCTTCCTGCAGCCCCAGGTCAATTCAAATCGGGATCTGGTGGGAGCCGAAGTGCTGGTACGTTGGCAACACCCAACCCAGGGCCTGCTGCCTCCTGCGGTTTTCATTCCTATTGCCGAAGAGTCTGATCTCATTATTGAGCTGGGCACATGGGTTCTCACTGAGTCCTGCCGCCTGATCGCCAGGCAGGCACAGCTGGGCTTACCTTTGCGCCTGTCGGTGAATATGAGTCCTCGTCACTTCCGCCAAAGCAACTTTGTGCCTTGGGTCAAACAGATGCTGTCGGCCACTGGCGCCGATCCTACAAACCTGACACTGGAGATCACGGAAGGGCTGGTGATCGACAATATAGACGATATTGTCGCCAAGATGAGCTCCCTGGCCGAGATCGGCATACACTTTTCAGTAGATGATTTCGGTACAGGCTACTCTTCACTGGCCTATCTGAAGCGTTTGCCGATCCATGAGCTCAAGATTGACAGAACCTTTGTTCAGGATGCCCCCAACGACCCGAATGATGCAGCGCTGGTGGAGACCATTCTGGCCGTCGCCTCGCATATGCATCTTAAAGTAGTTGCCGAAGGGGTCGAAACCGAAGAGCAGGCTGCTTTTCTTAATGCACGTGGCGATGTGATACATCAAGGCTATCTTTTCGGCAAACCTGGCCCAGCTGATGAGTGGATTGCCAAATGGAGCTGACCCGAGGGAGGTACATCAGTACAACTTTTTCATAACAGGCATAACACAGACTACATTTATAACTGGTTTTATAACTACAATAAGAACTACAACAAGAACTACAACAAGAACTACAATAATAATCCCAATAGGTCTGCCTATGCGATCCCACTCCTGCACCACTCAGGTGGCCAACTCCTACCGAGCAGGCATTGACCTGGGCGAACAGCTTCGTGCACTGGCTCCCGAAGTGGTTTTTCTCTTTTGTGCCGTCAATTACCCTGATCCTGAGAATCTTTTGCAAGGCCTCTATGATGCATTGGAGGATGACAGCGTCATTCTGATCGGTAACAGTGGCGATGGTTACTATGAAGCCCGAATGGCAGCAGATTATGGAGCCGTGGCGCTGGGCCTGAATTCAGAGGGCCGGATACGCTGGCAGATCAGCGCCAGAACTGGCGCAGCAGGAGCACCGGCTGACACCACCCGCTCTACCCTTCGTGAACTCACCGCAACAGAGCAGCCTAGCCTGATGTTCATCAGTGCAGACTTCCACGCCGATGCCAGTGAGGTTGAGAAAGTATTGTTCCATGAATGCTCTGCGCCGGTAGTCGGTGGACTGGCCACAGATGATAACCGCATCGATACCTGCATGCTTTTCTGCAACCGCAAGCTGATCCGTGACGGTATCGTGATGCTCGCGGCATATGGCGCTTTTCCCTTTTCTATACATATCAGCAACACCCTGCAACCGGTTGGCAAACCCGGCAAGGTTGATACCGCAGTGGGTGCGCTGTTACAACAGGTTGACGGCATCCCCGCTGCCGACTTTATCACCCGAGAGACCGGCAAGCCGGTGCTTGAAAGCGATCGAGGCATTGTGACGCTGCGCGTCACTAATCCTGACCAACCCGAGCAGACTCGCCTGCGCTCGATCATTCCAGATGCCCGCAACGCTGAAGGCACACTGGGCTTGTATGGCGGTATCGAGCCCGGCCGCCTGGTGCAGGTTTGTGTGGCGCACCCGGATGAGCTGATTCGTGAGGTATATCAACTGGCAAGCGACAGTACCCTGACTGATTTCGTACCCAAAGCGGCGCTGGTGGTCAGTTGTGCCGGGCGTAAATGGTTGCTCGGTGGTCAGATCCACAATGAGGTGAAGGCGATGTCTGACGCCTATCCGCAAGGGCTGCCGATGGCGGGCTTTCCGTCATCGGGTGAGTTCGGCCCGATGCGCCAAGGCAGTGGCTACACGTGCAATATGTTTCATAACATGACCTATGTGCTACTGCTGTTGGGTGATGATACATGAGCTCACTGCCACGCTACTATGTGTCGCTGCAGCCTGCACCGCCGGCTGGTTTTATCCAGTGCGATATCACCCGCCGGGTGCTTACCGGTGGCTTGATTGCTCTGCATGGAGACAATCTTGATCAGGTAGAGCCTGTTATCGAGCAGGGTGGTGGCCAGATTCATGGCGTTATATTGCTACCTGGATCGGCCCTGAGCATCAAGCAACGCATGACCCTGCTGTGGGAGGTACACTACCCTACCGCGCTCGAGCAGGAGATTCAGACGCTGGCTGATGCATTGCTGACGTTGATTGAACAGTTGTTTCAGCAGATAGATCAAAATCGTGAATCGGCCTTCTATGGTCAGCGCATCAGTCGTGAAGTGGAAACGATCCGTTCTGACTACAACCATGTCACTAACACCCTGTTGCAGCAGGTTAATGAACTGCAAAGTGCTCAGGTCGCTCTGCAGGAGGTTAATGAAGCACTCGAAGCGCGGGTGGATGAGCGCACAAGAGAGCTGACCCGGGCAAATGAGGAGCTGCATCGCGCCATTACCCAACTGGCTCAGGTTGAGAAACTCGCATCACTTGCCCGACTGGTAGCCGGGATCTCTCACGAACTCAACACCCCATTGGGCAATATCGTCACAGTCGGGAGCACACTGGAATCCTCCGTCACCCAGTTGAAAAACACACTGACATCGAATAGCCCCCTCAAACGCAGCCAACTGATGGAGGCGCTGAGCACCCTGAGTAATGGCCTTGGTATGATCTCTCACAATGCTGAGCGAGGTGCAGCACTGATTCAACACTTCAAGCAGATCGCGACCGATCAGACCAGTATGCGTCTACGCGAATTTGAATTAGGGGCGCTGCTGAACGAAATTCTGATCACTCTGGCGCATCAATTGAAACCAACACCTTACCGTGTGATCACCCGAATTGATGAATACCTTCTGCTTAACAGCTATCCCGGAGCTGTTGAGCAGATCATCACGCTTCTCATCAACAACTCTCTGCAACATGGCTTTGCCCAACGTGAGCAAGGCACCATCACCCTTCAGGCCGGGCTTTACCAAACAGGCTGGATCGAGTTCATCTATCAGGATGATGGTGTCGGTATGGATGAAGAAACCCTGAAGCATGCGTTTGAGCCCTTCTACACCTCTTGTCTCGGACAGGGTGGTAGCGGATTGGGGCTGGCAATCCTGCATAATCTGGTCACCGGCCCCCTCGCTGGCAGTATCGAATTGCACAGCCAACCCGATCAAGGAGCGAGCTTTAAGCTGCTTCTACCACTCGATCCAACCCAGGTGACGTCTGCAAAAGCGCGTTAACAGGCTTGGCAAGCAGGTTATGCTCTGATAAAGTCCGATTCTCACCGCTGATTTAAGAGCAACTTGCAGGCGGTATACAAATGTAGCTAAAGCGCAGCGTTGTGACAGCTTTCCAGCGTATCAGTCTCCAAGCGCCTTAGTTTTCAACTGTATTCCCCTCCTGCAGCTCATCTATCAGCATCAACTGATCCGGATGAGGAACATAGTATTGTGGAACAGCTTAACCTGACTTTTTTTTCCGAGCTGCAAGGCCAGCCTACACATAGTTTGAGTCATGACTATCGTGTATTCATGCGTGCACATCTGAAAGCAGGTTACAGCATCCCGATGCAGAGCCTGAGAAACGAAGTGTCGATCGATCTGCCCGGACTTGATGCGCTATGCTACCAGCAACATCTGGAGCCCCTTATCCGCCGCTATACGCTGCTGCTTGAGCAAAAATACGCGGTCAAGGTTAAAACCATCGACATAGAGCTGCAGTATTATCCGCACTTCGGCGCACAGGGCAAAAAAGAGGAACACGCAGCCTGAGCACAGATGCCCGGCTGCGTTAACGAGTAAAGGGCCCGTCAGATGGGCCCTGTAGCTGAGTCCTGTAGCTGAGCCCTGAGCAACAGAGCTTACGCCTCTTCGTGAAGCTGTAGTGTACTCAGCGTTCTTTCCCTGACTACTTTCAGCAATGCTGGATCATCTGCCAGAGACTGCCCATACGAGGGTATCATCTCGCGCAGTTTCGCCTGCCAACCATCAGAGTTGAAACGCTCTGTAAAGCAAGTCTCGATGATATTGACCATTGTCTGAGCCGCTGTAGACGCCCCGGGTGAAGCTCCCAGCAGAGCCGCGAGCGATCCATCCGCTGAGGTGATCACCTCGGTACCGAACTCCAGCTTGCCGCCCTTCTCAGGATCTTTTTTGATAATCTGCACTCGCTGACCGGCAATTGAGAGTTTCCAGTCTTCGGCTTTGGCATCAGGATAGAAATCCTGCAGTGACGCAACACGATCACCATGAGACTGCATCACTTCACTGATCAGATAACGCGTCAGATCCATATTGTCCCTGGCAACCGACAGCATGGGCTTAAGGTTACCGAGGTTGACAGACTTCGGCAGATCCAGGAAAGAGCCCTGCTTCAGGAACTTGGTAGTGAAGCCGGCAAAAGGCCCAAACAGCAGCGCCTTCTTGCCATTGATAATACGCGTATCCAGATGCGGAACAGACATCGGCGGCGCGCCCAGAGGCGGCTTGCCATACACCTTGGCATGATGCTGTTCAACAACTTCCGGCGTGGTACATACCAGCCACTGTCCGCTTACGGGGAAACCACCATAACCTTCACGCTCAGGAATCCCCGATTTCTGCAGCAACGGTAAAGAACCGCCCCCAGCTCCCAGGAAAACAAAACCGGCATCAATCGTATAGGACTTATCGAGCTGCTCATCACGGACCTTGACCTCCCAGCGACCGTCAATCTGTTCAAGATCCTTGACGGTATGGCTGGTCAGCAGCTCAAACGAAGGTTGGCGCTGCAGATGCTCGACCAGATAGCGGGTCAAAGCTCCAAAATCGACATCAGATCCATAGCTGACACGTGTTCCCGCCACTTTCTGGTTAGAATCACGATTATGCATCACCAGCGGCATCCACTGACGTAACTGCTCTGGATCTTCGCTGTATTGCATATCGGCAAACAGAGGATGGGCGCTCAGGGTTTCGTGACGTTTGCGTAGAAACGCAACGTTTTCTTCACCCCAGACAAAACTCTGGTGCGGAGCCTGGTTGATGAAAGCCTTGGGAGCGGGCAGCATATTCTGCTCAACCAGCCAGGACCAGAACTGCAAGCTGACTTCAAACGCCGTGTTGATCGCAAATGCCTTGCGGGTATCGATCGACCCATCCGCCAGTTGTGGCGTATAGTTCAATTCGCAATAGGCAGCGTGGCCCGTACCGGCATTGTTCCAGCCACTGGTACTTTCCAGCGCAACCTGATCAAGACGCTCGATCATTGCAATTTTCAAACCGGGATCAAGCTGTTTAAGCAACATCCCCAGGCTGGCACTCATAGCACCGGCCCCTACCAATAAGATATCGACTGTTTTCAAGGTCATTAAAATCGTCGCCATTTGAAAATAAAACGCGATTATATAGACCTGAGAATTGTTAACAATTATTCGTTGGTGTAATTGGCAAAAGATTTTTGCACCTGCACAACAATAATTACCCTTCAGGCCTCTCGAGAAGCGGTGGCAGCGGGCAATCGAGACTATCCGCCACAGCACGCAATAATTCTGCTTCGGTGATGGTGATTTCGCCATCATCCTCTATACAGACTGCCAGAGCCTTCAAAAGTGCCGGTTTTTGCAGCGGTTTCAGTTGTGCCAGCTTACTCAGAGCCTTGTCCAGCTCACTGAGACTGACTGATTCACGGCTGGCAATCGATGCCAGAGGTATCGATAAGGTCGCCACCGCAGCATTATAGGCGTGTGTTGACTGCTCCGGATTTGGGTTGCCAGCGTGTGCTATCAGGGTCAGCAACTGTGCGATTTCATCGCTGCACTGCACAAGATCAAAGCGCTGGCGCTCCCGACTCACGCCTTCAATATTGCGAGTTACAATTCTGAACAGGGCCCATTCCATCAGGCTGACTCTGTTATCAGCACGAATCAACAGCGTCAGACAACGCTTGAAGATGTTGTACTGATCGTCTGTCAATTGCTTCAGTGCAGGCAGCGACAGCTCGACCAGCGGCAAACGCAAGTGCGGATCCAATCCTACAAGTTTATCGAGCAAACGTTGCAGCTCACTGAACACATCAGGTAAGGCATTTTGCTGTAAGGCTTCAAGCTGCTGTTGGCGCACATCCGGCTGCTCACTCAGCAAAAGACCATAGATCACAGCCCGCGCAGAGTAAGGCTCATGGGCGGCCTGGTAAAGCTGTTGATCAAGACGATCCAACACAGACTTCGCATAAGCCAGATGACGACTGCCTGGCTGTCCGATCGCATCGATTGATTCCCGTGCCGCATGCTGCGGCATGGCGCCCCCAGTCATACCTCCAGCCATATCACTAGATAAGCCACCCGAGGAAGCCGCAGTTGCTGCCGTACCCACCAGAATACCCGTCAGCAGCTGCTCTCTTTTTTGCTGTGTATCCTCCTCTGATGCCTGATTCCCATCCCTTTGAGCGGTGCTCTCTTCGAGACTGGTTCTGACAAAGCGCCCATCCCAGTCAGGCTCCACGCGCCGGATGCGATCATTCAGCGGTGGATGGGTCGCCATGAGCGAACCGAAGGCCATCTTGACCCCCTGCCCGAAAAACATATGGCTGAACTCGGCTGCATTGGCAGCACTGAGCTGAGAACCGTGGCTGTAGCCACCGATCTTCTTCAACGCGCCTGAGATACCTTCCGGTTCACGGGTGAACTGAACAGCCGAAGCATCTGCCAGATACTCTCGCTGACGACTGACGGCAGCCTTGATCAGATTCCCGAAAAAGGTTCCGGCATAACCCACCACAGCAAGGCAAGCTCCGAGCGCCAGCACAACAGCTACGCTGTTGCCCTTGCGCGATGAACCCGCTCTTTGAAAACGAACACTGCGCAACAGAAAATAGCCGATCAGGCCAATCACCAGTATCCCGTTCAGCAAGGACACCAGCCGGATGTTCAAACGCATGTCGCCATGCAGAATATGACTGAACTCATGGGCTACAACACCCTGCAACTCAGTGCGATTGAGCAGGCGGATACAGCCACGGGTTATGCCGATAACAGCATCCTGAGGTGTATACCCGGCGGCGAAGGCATTGATCGCATCATCCTCCATGATATACACAGGTGGTACCGGCATGCCGGATGCCAGCGCCATCTCCTCGACAATATTCAGGATGCGTTTTTCATCCGCATCCTGAGTCGAGATGTTCAGTAGTCTTCCACCCATCGCTTCTGCGACCGCGACACCACCACTGCTCAATTGCATGCGCTTGAACAGACTCCCCAGCAGTACGACAGCAATCACAGCCGCTGCCACACCACTGAGCAGAGCCCAGTTATCTACCGAGAGTGCACGCGTCAGCTGATCACCACTCAGAGCTCCACCGGAGGTGGAACCCGTTTGGGTACCTGTCATGATGTACAACACAACTCCGACAGCCAGTGTCGTGATAATAATCAGGCTGATAATCGCCAGCCCGAAAAACAGTACCAACAACTTGGTGTTGCGTCGGGCCTGATCCTGTTGCTCAAAAAAGTTCATCTGCATCCCTGATGTTTAACTGATGGTTTGAAGTTAAAGGTTCAGAAAGAGATTTTCGGTGCAGCCTGGATCTCGGCACTGTCTTCAAACTCCAGCAGCGATGCATCTGGCCCATGCCCAAAGGTCGGTGCCAGAACTACCTGAGGAAAACTCTGCTTATAGGTGTTGTAAGCCATCACGGCATCGTTGAATGCCTGACGCGAAAACGCCACCTTGTTCTCGGTTGAGGTCAGTTCCTCAGAGAGCTGTTGCATATTCTCGGACGCTTTGAGATCAGGATAGGCCTCCATCACCACGCTCAGACGGCCCAGCGCGCTGGTTAAAGCACCTTCGGCTCCCGCCAGTTGAGCCATGGCACCAGCAGCACCCGGATCGGCAGCCGCCGCCTTCAAACCTGCCATCGCGGTATTACGGGCATTCACGACAGCTTCAAGCGTTTCGCGCTCGTGCTTGAGATAACCCTTGGCGGTTTCAACCAGATTGGGAATCAGATCATAACGACGCTTCAGCTGAACTTCGATCTGAGCAAAAGCGTTTTGAAAGCGATTTTTAAGCGCTACCAGTCGGTTATAGATACCGATGACAAAAAACACCAGTCCGGCCAGGACAGCCAGTATGACAATCGTTGTAATTTCCATATTCATTCCTTGTGCTAAAGTTGATCTGCTCATCACATATTAGCACGCTCATCCTGAGGTGAAAGCAGATTGAAACTTGTGTTTTACTTCCGGGTCAAACCGATAAGTTTGCCATTAACCTGCAAGGAGTTGGTCATGTATAGGATAAAACAGACATGTGTTGCGTTATTGCTGAGTCTGGCACTCATCCCTGCAGCTCAGGCTATGGATTACTGGACAGGCGGTATTGGTTCGGAATCACGCATGGAAGCGCCTGTTCATAACACGAAAGTGGAGTTTTCCGCACGCGATGGTGCGTATCTGGCCGACATTGATTTCACACTGAGCCGTGAATCAGGTGAAGTTCTGGTACAAGGTGTCGCAGATGGTCCCTGGTTGATTATCGACCTGCCTGATGGTAGTTACCGATTGACTGGTACCCTGCAGAGCTCTCAGGAAGTTCAGGCGATTACCTTTCGCGTCAGCGGCCAGTCCAGACAGACTCTGGGTATGAGATTCAATCCATAAATGAAAAACGCCCCGCATATGCCGGGGCGTTTTGCTAATCAGTCATTCACGTAGCATTCAATCACGTAGTACTCAATCACATAGCACTCAGTCACCCATTGGTAATGAGCGCTGTTCACGCACTGATTTCAGCGAGAACCAGCCAAAAAAAGCCGCCATCACCAGATAGCCAAAGGTGAAATCCTGTGCTGCATTCAGTGTCATCTGAGGGGCATGCATCAACCCGACAAAGGAACAGGCCGCTGCAATGAGGGCATAGATCGCTGCCTGGCGGAATTTAAGATCAATCACCGAGACGGTCATCGCACCCAGCAAAATCGCGGTAAACATGGCGCCCTGCCCCAACACAACAATCGCACTGGATATGTTATCCACCACATCGCCTGCCCCACGATTGAAGCGCGTCATCACATAGTTGGCAAAATAGGGCAGCATCGCCAACGCAATCGCCGGATAGTAGCGTGACTCGTTGGTCTGGAACGCCGTCGCTATCATCGACATGCCGACAAAAACCAGAATCGGAGCCACCACAGAAACCGGAATGATCGCTGCCAGCGCCGCTATCAGGCCAAACATTGTGGCAACACCATACACCGCGCCATTCAGGATACTGTAGCCACGACCGGCCCCCATCCACT
This sequence comes from Nitrincola salilacus, assembly GCF_046271865.1. Lineage (NCBI taxonomy): Bacteria > Pseudomonadati > Pseudomonadota > Gammaproteobacteria > Oceanospirillales > Oceanospirillaceae > Nitrincola > Nitrincola salilacus. The sequence continues at coordinate 1,945,993 of NZ_CP176580.1, read as the reverse complement.
TGGCACCCACGGTCGCAATATACACTGTGGTCGGGAACACGCCACCGAACACCGCGCCCAGCATGGTGCCCACGCCATCAACCGCCTGGCATTCACGGACATCATACTTGTCACCGGCGGCTTCCATCGCTTCAACGTTGTTCATCGTTTCGATCGCATTGTAGAGGGTGATCGGTAGCACAACCGTCAGAATCGCCAGCATGCTGCTGAACAGAAGCCCCAGCCCCTCATACCAGGCAAGACCCGGCAGCAGTGGGTAAAAGCCGATATGGGTGAAAGCATCCGAGAACTTGGCACCGTCCACGGCACCAATCAGGTATGCCATCGCAGTACCAATCACTATCGCAAAGAGCGAGGCCGGCATGCGAAAAGGCATCGCCACCCGCGCAACCAGTCCGACAATGATAATCGCCAGCACCAGCAGACCGACTACTGGAATCTCCAGCGTCTTGAACAGCATCTCACCGGCAATAAAGGTCAGTGCTACACCCGCCACTGCACCGAGCATTGCAGCCCGTGGCAGATGCGACTGTACCCAGCGACCGATCAGGCTGATAGCCACTTCGATGGCACCACTGAGGAAGCAGGCAGCAACAGCAATTTTCCAGGCCAGATCCTCGTCCCCGGTCAGAGCTTTGGCAGGCAGCAGCACACCAAACAGAAAGACGAACATGACCGGCGTACTGATACCGTAGGAGAGCGCTGTGACATCGGCTCTGTTTTCCTTACGCGCAAGTCGGGCAGCACTCCAGGCGTAGTAGAAGTTACCCACCATGACCGCCACGGCAGCCCCCGGCAGCACCTGACCAAATACGATTCCGGGCGAAAACCCCATGCCGAGCATACTGATCGCAATGATGACGAAGTTGGCAATATTGTTCTGAAACAGGGCAAAGAAAGCGTCGGTATCTTCCTTCTTATACCAAGGGTAATGGACTGGTTGAGAGGCCATGGACATTCCTTTTTTTATTTTTCTGTTGGTTGGGTGGGTAGTTATTGATTTGCTGAGGTGAGTTTAGCAACGTTTTTCAAATTTGACTATATAGTCAGCTTTATGTCATAAAACTTCTCATCAATTCCGCCTTCAGACCTGATATGCTCTGCATTAATCAAGCCCTCAGCAGCCTTGGCATTATCAAGATCCATTCATCGGAGTATGGCTGAAGTCGGCAAGCAGACCTGATACCTATCCGGGCTCCACTCGCCCGTCACCGATCAGGCAGCGCACAGATTTCATTATCTACAAGAGCATAAAACGATGCATATCATAGTAGTAGGAGGCGGAGCCGGCGGTCTGGAGCTGGCTACCCGACTCGGGCGCAAGCTTGGTCGGCGCAACAAGGCGGAGATAACCCTGGTTGATCGCAACCAGACTCATATCTGGAAACCCTTGCTGCATGAGGTAGCTACCGGTTCACTGGACACAGGAACCGACGAGATCAGCTACCGCGCTCATGCGCACAATCACCACTTCCGGTTCGTGCTGGGTAGCCTGAGTCATGTTGATCGGGCAGCAAAAACCATCACTCTGTCGGCCCTGAACAGCAACGAGGGCCAGGAGATACTGCCAGAGCGCACGCTCAGCTATGACTATCTGGTACTGGCAATCGGGTCTGTATCAAATGATTTCGGGATCGATGGGATATCCCAGCACTGCATGTATCTGGATAGCCCTCAGCAGGCCGAGCGGTTCCGGCAGCGTCTGGTGAATGGTTTTCTGCGTCTTAATCAGCAACTGGAAACTGACCCCGACGCACAGCTGCGCATTGCGATCGTTGGCGGGGGAGCAACCGGTGTCGAGCTGGCTGCCGAACTGTACAACGCGGCTGAGCTGTTCAAAGTCTACGGATTGGAAAGAGTGACCCTCAAGCATCTTCAGATCACTTTGCTGGAGGCAGGCACACGCATTCTTCCTGCCCTGCCACCTCGAATCGCCGCATCAGCCCGCGATGAGCTGGCCAAGCTGGGCGTTGATATCCGTGAAGGGGCACAGATCGTCAAGGCTGAGAAAGGGGTGATGCATACGCAGACATGTGATCAGATTCATGCTGATCTGATGGTCTGGGCAGCAGGTATCAAGGCCCCCGATTTTCTGCACGATATTGAAGGACTGGAGCTGAGCCGTAATAACCAGATTATCGTGACACCCACGCTCCAGGTAAGCAATGACCCTCATCTGTATGTGTTGGGTGACTGTGCTGCCTGCCCATTACCTGATGGCGGCTGGGTGCCACCCAGAGCACAGTCGGCGCATCAGATGGCAACGCTGGTGTACAAGAACCTGATCGCCTGCCTGAATGGGAAACCACAAAAGTCCTTCAAATACAAAGACCACGGTTCATTGATCTCACTGAGCCACTACAGCACCGTCGGCAGCCTGATGGGGAATCTCACCAGCGGCAGCATGATGATCGAAGGCAGGATCGCGCGGGTGGTTTACATCTCACTCTACCGGATGCACCAACTGGCGCTGCATGGCTGGATCAGAACCATCCTGATGACCGTCGTGGAGAGGGTCAACAGGATTCTGAAACCCCGCTTGAAACTGCATTGATGCCCGATAGAGCGCTCAGTCCGCCGGGACTGTGCGCTCTGCAGCCCAGCGCCGCAGCGCCTCGATCTTCTCGGCCATCACTACCGACAGGGGCCGGGTGCGCTGCAGTTCGTGCAGCAACATATCCCCACTGACAGGCTGACCTGTTGCGTAGGACTCATAAAGCGCGGATACCACCGCCTGCTCCAGCTCCGCCCCTGAAAAACCCTCCGATGCCGATACCAGCAGCGTCAAATCAAAGGCTTCCGGGTCCAGATTACGACGCTTCAGATGCACGTCGAGTATGGTCAGCCTTGCAGCGGCATCCGGCAGATCGACAAAAAAGATCTCATCAAAGCGCCCCTTACGCACCAGCTCCGGCGGCAATGCTGTAATATCATTGGCCGTCGCGACCATAAACACCTGATCGGTACGTTCTGCCATCCAGGTCAACAAAGCTCCCAGCACTCTCTTTGACGGGCCTGATCCTTCTCCAGAATCGGTACCTATCCCCTTTTCTATCTCATCCATCCAGAGCACGCAGGGCGACATCACCTCTGCCGTGCGCAACGCCTCACGAAGATTACGCTCTGTTTCACCATGGTATTTGTTATACAAAGTGCCGAAATCGAGCCTCAGAAGGGGTACACCAAAAGTACCTGCGACGGATTTCGCCGCCAGACTCTTGCCACACCCTTGTACACCCAGCAACAGTATTCCTTTGGGTGGCTCGAGCCCCGGAGGTGGTGCAGCACTGAATGAGGCCGCCCTGCGCTGTAACCAGGATTTGAGGTGTTTCATCCCACCCAGATCGGAAAAGCGCGCCGTGTCATATTCAAACGACAGCGCCCCACCACCTTCCAGCAGGCGATACTTGGCCTGCATCACGGCAGGAATATCTTCCTGAGTGATGGCGCCATCGAGATAGATCGCATTACGGATCAGGCGGCGGGCATCCAGCAGCGGCAATCCGGCCAGATTTCGCACCAGCAGATCCACCGCTGCAGCATCCGCCCGGACACGCTTGCCAACATGCTGTGCACCCCACTCACGTGCGACGTCGTTGATGATTCGCCGCAGTGTTTCAGGAGAGGGAAGAGAGAGCTCGAACCGGGCGCTGTAGCGTGCCAACTCCCCCGGCAGCTCTATTTCGTGGCTGAGCAGAATGATCGTCGCACCCCACTGCTCACACTCCAGCGCAATATCCTTGAGCATGCGCACATTGATCGGCTCACTCAGGTAGGGGTGAAAATCCAGCAGCACATAAAGCCCCGGTGTCTTTGCACTGCGTATATGACCCAGCACAGCGGCGGGTTCAATATTGTGCCGTTGTGCTGCCATATCCTTGTCCAGTCGGCGCAATCCCTCGGTCACCGACCAGCGATAGAGCTGCGTCATCATGCGCTGAGAAAGGCCCATCAGCAGCTCCAACACTCGAGCCTCTTCATGGGTTTCAACCACCACCAGTGGTGTGCGCGAACGCAAAATCAGCTCCAGATCCCTGCTATCGTCCAACTCTCTGTCCTCATGTCATGCTGATGGACAGTCACTGTTCCATCAGGTTTTGAATGCTTTGACGAGACTATCCAATTGTTGGGACAATCTTGCAAGTGATGACGAAGTATCTCTGACCTGCTCCGACATCTCATTCACTCGCTGAGCATCGCCGTTAACCTCTGCAATATGGCGATTAATCTCCTCTGCCACCTGATGTTGCTCTTCTGCCGCTGCAGCGATCTGTGTATTCATATCGCGGATCATGTCCACAGAGGTTCTGACACGATCAAAGCTTTCACTCACCGCCTGGATGCTGGAAACCGTTTTTTCTGTTGCCTGCTGGCTGGCAGACATGCGCTGACTCACGTGGGTGGTGCGCGTATTAAGTTTGTTAAGGAGAGCATTGATCTCCTCGGTGGACTGCGCCGTCCTTTGTGCAAGCCCACGCACCTCATCTGCCACGACGGCAAACCCTCTGCCATGATCGCCTGCACGAGCCGCCTCAATAGCCGCATTAAGCGCCAGCAGATTGGTCTGTTCCGCCACACCACGGATTGTATCCAGTATCAGATTGATATTTCGGGAGTCCTCCTCCAGTTGCACAATCGCACTGACGGAGTCTTCAATCTCGGTGCTGAGTCGGCCCACTTCAGTCACAGCCATATTGATGCTGGCCTGGCCATCCTGCGCTTCATGATAGCCCGTATCAGCCGCCTGGGCCGCATTGCTGCAGGACTTGGCCACCTCATTGGCTGTGGCCACCATCTCATGAAACGCGGTTGACACCATATCAACAGAGTGCCCCTGCCGCCCGGCAGTATCTGTCATATCATGTGACAATTTGGTTGATTCTGCAGAGGACAGCTTCAGGCCCTCTGCGCTTTGTGTGATTTCTGACACCAGATTTCGGATAGTCTTCAGGAAGAGGTTAAACCAGTTCGCCAGCTCAGCCAGCTCATCTTTGCCCTTGACCGACAACTCACGGGTCAGATCTCCCTCGCCCTGAGCGATCTCCTTGAGACTGGCAGAAACCGCCCGGATCGGCCGGACAATAACATCTGCTGTCAGCTTACCGATCAGAGAAAAGAGCAGCACCATTGCCAGAACTATCAGCGACAGAAAGCCTATCATCCGATTAGCTGGTGCCATCACTTCACCATACTCAATCAAACCGATATAGCGCCAGCCCAGTCCCGGAGACTCATAGACTGCCACCATATAATCCTTGCCCGACAGGCTGATACGTTCGCCCCCTTCAGCGGCTTCAAACAATGACCGATAATCTGCTGAAAGCTCTTGAATATTCTTGAAGTTATGCTCCGGATTAGCCGCATCGACCAGAATATTACCACTGGCCTCAAGCAGCATCAGATAACCTGTTTCACCCAGCTTGATATCACGCACCATTGCAGTCAGTTGCCCCAGTGACACATCCAGACCAATGGCACCACCCTGTTTGCCAAGCTGGTTGGCCGTACTCATGACAGTACTGACAATTACGGCATCGTCTGGCTCCCAGTAATAGGCTGAGGTTCTGACGGGCACATCGGGCTGCGCCATTGCAGCCTGGTACCACGGGCGCTGACGCGGGTCATAACGTGCTGATACACTGCCGAGAGGCCACTGGATGTATGAACCTTCCGCCGTGCCCATATACACATACGCCAGGCCGGGATGAGTGGCCGCAAAATGGTCGAAAAGCTCAAACACCTCCTGCTCAATCCCACCGGCCTTATCTGGCGTCATCACCAGTTCTGCACTTGCCAGATAATCGGTGATCCCCGAATCGACCTGCATCATCAGCGGATGGCTGGCGAGAAAGTGGACACTTTTATCAATAGCATCAAAATAGACCTGCATCGCATTGTCTATCTGACGGATTTCACGCGTTGTACTGGTTTGAAAGGACTCTTCAGCTTGCTGCCGCAGGTGGGTGACCACTACTGCAGAGATGATGACAATCGGCAGCACCGCCAGAGCGATAAATGCCAGAATCAATTTTGTTCTTATTTTCACTGATCATGCCCTCAGCCCGTAATATCATTATCAGCTTAGTGCAAAAATTTGAAAATAGATGGCTACAAACGCCATTAAGCCAACGAGTTACGACATCTATCAAACATAGAACAGGCAAGGCAAAGAACAGGGTACTTGAGACTCAGCTATACTGACTATGAACAGGCATCAACCCGCCCATATCAATTGAACACAACAGAATTGCGGAAAAATACGATGCGCCGTTATCTCCGACACTCGACTGACATGCCGCTGACTTATCGAATCGCTGACCAGGCACCCGAGATATCTCTGGAGCACCTTGCTGATATCAGTGCTGGCGGCCTGTGCTTTTCATCCAATCAGTTTATCGATCCCGGACATGTCATGTCGGTCAATATTGACCCGCCGCCCTTTTCAGCCAAGGGTGTGGTCGTCTGGTGCAGGCCGGATGAACGACGCTTCAAAATCGGGGTGGCCTTTGCCAACCCGGAAGATCCCTTCTCAGTTCGGATGGTGGATCAGATCTGTCGTATTGAGGAGTATCGTCAGCAAGTGATGGACGAGGAGGATCGACACCTCAACAGCGAACAGGCCGCCTTTGAGTGGATTGAGAAGTTTGCCGGCGACTATCCGGCTCAGAGCTGATCGCTCTGGAGCTCTATACTATCCAGATGCACAGCTCGCCCGACCGCAGGATCAAACCTGAAACGCCCTTCCACCTCAACCGTCTGCCCCAGCAAAGGCGCAGCCATCTCTGCAGGAAACAGCTCGACACGATGCAAGCGTTCATCCTCTATCCAGTAGTGCAGTGGGTCGGGATGATGGCGCAATATGCCTTGTGTTCTGACAAGACGCTGCTGATAGGCACTCTGCTGCGCAACCAGATTCTCCAGTGTCAGATCAAGATAATCTCGCGTTCTGATCAGCACTGAAAAATCATCATCCAGTGGATCATGCTGCTGCACAACCCGGTTCTCTGAACGTAGTTGATCCAACTCAATATCCTGAGGCAGCCACCCTTTATCCTGCGCAAAACCATCACCATAGCCTGGCAGCAACACGCGATAATCGAACAAGTGTCGCCAGACCCGATAGTCCGGGTCGTGGCGCAAAAGGCTCGTCACACAATTGTGCAACAGCGTATTGTAGAAAGCCGGTGTTTCCGTAAGGCTGGCAACATCACTCATCATGCCGCGAAACAGGTGCTGTTGCTGCTCCTGAGTCAGAGTCATCTCATAGAGAAATACCCGTTCGTTTCGCACATGACTGCGCAAGCCGATAATATCCTCTTCCGTACCCAGCACGATCATGCGGTTATATTGGCGCAGCAAACCGACAAAGGGACTATACGTCTGATCGGGACGTAGCCGCGCCTCAACGGACGCGACCAGATAATCCACTCCCTGTTCCGAGTCATCATTGGCGAACTCAAAGCTGAGAAAAGCGTGCGCAAAGCCGTGATCTGCAAAGTGCGACAGCCCAAACCAGACGCGCTGCAGGTGCTCGGTATTGTAACTGCGATCGAAGTAGTCGGCAGAAGCCGGCGTACCATCCTCCCGGTAACGGAAGTTGCGAATGTTACTGATGTGATGATCGTTGCCCTGCTGCTCTACAGCAGGCAGACGCGTCTGTAACGGATGCCACTCGCCCCCATGTTGTGGCTGCTGAATCAGTAACCACAGACCCAGTAACATCAGAGGCAACAATATCAGAGGCAGAATAATTGAACGACGCAGCATGAGAGCACTTTCCTTAGAGATGATGTGATCAAGTCCCCTATGGAACACCAACACCTTCAAAAAATCACCTTTAAAGTGAGATTTATCTCATGCCCGTTGTTTCACAATGAAGGCCTGCATCAGTTGTTGATGCAGGCCTGATCAATCATCTCCATAGTGGTTTATGAATTTCGTGATCCACATCTTCGGCGGTTAAGCCTATGTCTTTCAGTTGATCTTCGTTTAAGCGGCTCAGCTCGCTTCTGGTACGCCAGTTATGAGCAATTTTTTTGAAAAGCGCTTTCCATGGTTTTCCTTTTAGATTATCTAATGTCTCTTTGCAGCAGACGCTTATATCTAAGTGGCTGTTTTTGATGCTGTCTATTTCTTGTGATGAGCAGGCTTTCATGATATTAGTCCTCTTATTTGTTAAGCAGGCTGATCTATTCATGCTCAAATAATCGGCTATAAAATGATGTGAGACAAACGAGAAAAATCGTCTTATAATTTAGAAAAACTTAACTATGAATGGTGCGCCTGATGTCTTCGAATCGCCCTTTACCTCCGTTAAAGTCATTACAGGCGTTTCGCTATGCAGCTCAGTCGTTGAGCTTTAAGGCAGCAGCGGAGCATCTTTTTGTGACACAAGCAGCGGTGAGCCAGCAGATAAAAACATTAGAACAAGCCTTGGATGTTGAGCTGTTCGAACGACACGCTCGCCAGGTCGTGCTGACCTCAGAAGGACAGTATTTGTTTGAGTACATTGAAAAGGGGTTCACCCTATTGGAGGAAGGTGTAAGGGGGATTACGGAAGATTTGAATCCCAATACCTTGGTGATCAGTGCGCTGCCTTCTTTTTCCAGTCGTTGGTTGGTGTCTCGTTTGGGTAGATTTCAAGCGCAGGAACCTGAGATTAATCTTCGTCTTAGCCCCAGTCTTGATTTATCAGCCTTTACCGATAACGATTTGGATTTGTGCATTCGATTAGGTCGAGGGAAGTATGCAGGGTTACAGTCGCAACTCTTATTAAAAGAGTATTTGGTACTCGTTTGTCATCCATCATTAATTAACATGAACGAACCACTTAAAACACAATTGGCTAATATTCCAATCATCACCGACACTGGACCAGATGTGCAGCATGTGTGGCCCACTTTGCAACGCTTTTTGAATATGTACGATATGCCGATGAAGTCGAATTTGCACGTAGCGGACTCCACGTCACTGGTTGAGGCGCTACTGTCTCGACAAGGTCTTGCTATGATGCGTTATAGCTTGGTTTATGAGCAGATCGAGAAGGGGCAGCTAATCTGCCCGTTGCCGATCTATATGAAGTCGCAATATGATTTTTATCTTGTGGCACCAGCGCCTCATTATAAATATCAGAAAGTAATGAAGTTTAAGCGTTGGATTGAAGACGAGGTGAGGGTGATTGATTCGTCTTGGAAAACATATTTAATGGAACATCCTGATATGGAAGAGGTTAATGTTTAGGGTGTGCTTGTTGGCAGGATTCGCGGGAAACATATACCCTTCACATCAACCTGAATACATGAGACAAAACTACTCCGAGGCCTTAGCTTTAGCCGCCCTCTCCTGTTTGATCTGCCGGACACGATCAAGCCCCTTCATACGCTGAGCGTAGATCACATCCAGTTTGATGCGGATATCATCCGCATCTTCACGATCTGGTCGTTTCTCCAGCTTTTCCTTCAGATCGCGCTCTTTCTGCTTCAGTTTCTTCAGCAGTTCACGAATCGATTTGATCTCTTTCAGCTGCGTTTTGTTATCCGCATCCAGAAATCGGGTCAGGCGTGACAGAAGGTTCTTCGTTTTCATGAGTGCGATTCACCTGATTGGTCGTGTGGCAGCGTATCCTGCTGCTTTGATGACGCCATACTCTGAATTTCATGTTCGTCCAGAGATAACAGATCGTCAACATTTCTAGTGGCTGAAGAGAACAATACCTGCGCTGCATCAATCAAACTCTGACATATGTCATTGGCATAGGCCTCATCATTCATGATTGAGGTTGCAACACTGGCCGTAAAACGCCGATGGCGGATCATCTCATCTATCTCATCCATCAGCGAACGGCTGGATTTTTGCAGAGAAACCCTGAGCGCGTCCAATGACAAATTTGTGACATCTTCAGGTTCTGCTTTACGTAGTTGGCGTAACTCACGTAATAACCTTGCCATCACCAGTCGCATGGAGTCGTAACGCTCACGAATGGCTGGGTTTGGCGACATGCCATAGCGACTCAGATTCTTATGCAGGTGTTTCATTGCCTTGATTGCTTCAACGATATCGCGGCTGGCCTGGCGCAATCGATACAACTCTTCCACACTTTTCTTCGTGGTTTCACGCGACTGAGCTTCACCAATGAAGGAGACGATATCACTGTGCAGACTCTTGATCTTCTGCTCATAAAGATCATCTACATCCAGCGTCATGATGCGACGCGTGTATTTCACTGCTTCTGACAAGGAGTCCTCTGAGTCGATCACGCTCCGTCGCAGGCTCAAGCCATGAGCCAGCAATCCCCAGGCGTTATCAAACAGATGTTCTACCTCCTTGCGTACGGCAGTAATAGCTGTGCTCGGTGTATCCAGCGCATCGGGGTAGAGATAAAGCGGTTTCTCGGAGCCAGAGGGCACGAAGGTGACATAGTGCGTCAGCAACTGCTCAAACTGTTTCACCACCGGCAGAATCAAGAGCACACCCACCAGATTGAACAGCGTGTGGAACAGTGCCAGTTTCAGCATGTGGTCCTGTTCCGCGATGCCGATCAGTGCAGCCACATGATCCACCAGCCAGGCGAGCTGATTGATAAAAACAATACCGACGACTGCCGTCATCACATTGAAGCCCAGATGCGCAAACGCAAGGCGCTTACCACCCAGGTTGGCAGCCATCCCACCCAGCGCCGTCGTGATAGCACTACCTAGATTGGCCCCTATCGCCAGTGCCAGCGCATTCTCATAGCTCACCTGCCCTGCTGCCAGAGCCGTCAGTATCACCAGCAGGGTGGCATGACTCGATTGCATGATCACGGTGATCAGCATGCCAATCAGTGTGAACAACAACACTCCGGCAAAACCTGAAACGGCAAAGGTTGAGAGATCAAAGCCCTGCTGCAGCGCTTCAAACCCCTCCTTCATGAAGTGAATACCGAGGAACAGGAAACCAACCCCCAACAGCAGATAGCCTACACCTTTGAGACTTTTGCTTTTCTGCAGCATGAAGATGACGCCAAACACCAGCATCGGCATGGCATAACCACCGATATCGATTCGCAACCCCAGCCCCGCAATCAGCCAGGCGCCGGTGGTGGTACCGAGGTTCGCACCGATAATGATACCAATGCCGCCTGCGAGCGTGATCATCTCGGCACTGACGAAAGAGATGGTCACCAGCGATACCAGCGTACTGGACTGCATCAGGGCCGTACTGCCGATACCAAAGGCAAGACTCTTCCAGAGCCGGTCGGTGGATTTACGCAACAGCACTTCGAGTGTGCCGCCGGTAAAGGCCTTGAACCCCTCCTCCAGACACATCATGCCAAACAGAAACAAAGCGACCCCGGCCGCTACTTCCTTGAACTCAGAACTGGCCCAGAAACCATAGGCCAGCACCAGCAATACCAGCGGTAATACAAAACGTCTCAGCATCTCGGAAAAGCTCCCTGAACCAAACTGACCTTAATTGCGCTTTGAATATATTGAACAGAACAGGCCCGACACATCGCCGAGATCAGGATGGGGGGCCAGAAATGTGAACGCAGTATGACACAGCTATCATAACTGCACAGCTAAGGGGATGGATAACAGGGAAGGAAATATAAAATCAGAACGACCTGTTAAGAGCGCCCTGAATAGAGCACCCTTAACAGGTCGGGTATATCAGTCTACAAACGCGCGCTCGATCACATACTCGCCGTGAACACCCTGACGCGTCTCTTTGAAGCCCCAGTCATCGAGTACGGAAGTTGTGTCCTTCAGCATTGCTGGGCTACCACAGATCATGAAACGATCATCCTGCAGGTTTGGCGCAGGAATGCCAAGATCTTCAAACAGCTTGCCGGAGCGCATCAGATCGGTCAGGCGGCCCTGGTTCACATAAGGCTCACGGGTTACCGTAGGATAGTAGTGCAATTGATTCTGGATATACTCACCAAAGAACTCATTGTTCGGCAGTACTTCGGTAATATCCTTCTGGTATGCCAACTCAGAGACGAAGCGCACGCCATGGACCAGAATCACTTTCTCATAAGCTTCATAGACCTCAGGGTCCTTGATGATGCTCATGAAGGGTGCCAGACCGGTTCCGGTGGCAAGCAGATACAGATTCTTGCCTGGCAGCAGGAAGTCGGTCAGAAGCGTGCCGGTCGGTTTGCGACTGATAAAGATCTCATCACCGGGCTGGATCTGCTGCAGGCGTGAGGTCAGCGGGCCATCGGCTACCTTGATGCTGAAGAACTCGAGTTCCTCTTCATAGTTCGCGCTGGCAATGCTGTAGGCACGCAGCAGAGGTTTGCCATCCACTTCCAGCCCCAGCATCGTGAAGTGGCCGTTTTTGAAACGAAAACCGGGATCACGTGTTGTCTTGAAACTGAACAGTGTGTCATTCCAGTGCTGTACATCCAGCACTCGCTCTTTGTGCAGATTTGCCATTTGTCAGACCCCTTGTCTCGCGCTGTAAAGCTGTAAGCGCTGAAATTATTACTTGCACATAGTTTAAACACTTATCTATTATTTAAAAAATGAGTAATTTGAATAATCCATATCGATTTTATAACTATGAAATTTACCCTGCGCCAACTTGATGTGTTTATCGAAACCGCCCGCACTGCAAATGTCAGCCGTGCTGCCGAACAGCTCAACCTCTCTCAGTCGGCTGCGAGTAATGCGCTCAAGGAGCTGGAGAATCAATATGAGATTCAGCTGTTTGATCGCGTTGGCAAACGACTGGTGCTGAATGACCTTGGCCGCGCTATCCGCCCTCTGGCTGAAGCTCTGCTGGATCAGGCACGCGAACTGGAGCAGCACCTGCAGCAACGCTCTGCTCTGGGCTCACTCAATATCGGTGCCACCCTGACCATAGGTAACTATCTTGCCGTCGGCATTCTGACCCGCTACCGGGCCGCCTACCCTCAGGCCAGTGTACGCCTGCAGGTTGCCAATACTGCCAGTATTATTGAAAAAGTCGCCAATTTCGAATTGGATCTGGGCATGATCGAAGGTGAACTGAACCACCCGGATCTGACACTGACCCCCTGGACCAAAGATGAACTGGTAGTGTTTTGCTCACCGCAGCACCCTCTGGCCGAGAAGGGCACCTTGAGCGATGAGGATATACTGGCAACAGACTGGATACTGCGCGAGCCCGGTTCAGGCACGCGCCAGACATTTGATCGCGCCATGCATGGTCTGATCGCAGAGCTCAAGCCACCACTTGAGCTACAACATACTGAAGCGATCAAGCGCGCCGTTGAATCAGGGCTGGGGCTGGGATGCCTGTCCCGTCTGTCTGTGGAGGACAATATCCGCCGCGGAGCACTTGTGCCACTGGAACTGCCCGGCCGTCCATTGGACAGGCAGTTCTATCTGGTTCAGCATCAACACAAGTTTCTCAGTAAGGCACTGCAGGAGTGGATCAACTTCTGCGAGGTATAGTCCTGCTTTCCTTAAAGGCTCCTTAAAGGCACCCTAAAGCGTATCGCCCGGCACCCTGACCCACCCTTCCATCAGCACACGTGCACTGCGGCTCATGACCGCCTTGGTGGCTGTCCATTCGCCATCCACCTGCGTGGCAGCGGCACCGACACGCAGTGTTCCGGATGGATGGCCGAAGGTGACAGCATCACGCTCAACGCCACCGGCAGCCAGATTCACCAGCGTACCGGGTACCGCTGCCGCCGTCGCGATCGCCACAGATGCTGTACCCATCATCGCATGGTGCAGCTTGCCCATCGACAGTGCACGCACACAGAGATCTATCTCACCGGCAGCAATCGCCTTGCCACTTGATGCGGTATAGTCGGTAGCCGGGGCAACAAATGCGATCTTCGGTATATGCTGACGATCCGCCGCTTCGGCAATATCCTTTATCAGCCCCATCTTCACGGCACCATAGGCACGCATGGTTTCAAAACGCGCCAGCGCATCTGCATCCCCATTAATATCCTTCTGCAGTTCCGTACCGGTGTAACCGATATCGGCTGCATTGATGAAGATGGTCGGAATACCGGCGTTGATCATCGTTACCTTGATGCTGCCCCCCTTTACAACATCAGCGGGCACGTCCAGATCATCCACCACATTGCCGGTTGGCAACATGGAGCCTTCGCCATCAGCCGGATCCATAAACTCGATCACCACCTCGGCGGCGGGAAAGGTCACGCCATCCAGTTCAAAATCACCGGTTTCCTGTACTTCACCGTTAGTGATAGGTACATGGGCAATGATGGTTTTACTGATGTTTTTCTGCCAGATGCGCACCGTGCAGATGCCGTTTTCCGGAATACGCGAGGCATCCACCAGCCCCTTGCTGATCGCAAAGGCACCCACAGCAGCGGTCAGGTTGCCGCAGTTGCCCGACCAGTCGACAAACGCCTTGTTGATGGCAACCTGCCCGAACAGATAATCCACATCGTGATCCGGCTGCTCGCTTTTCGCCAGAATCACGGTTTTCGAGGTGCTGGAAGTCGCACCACCCATGCCGTCTATCTGCTGACCATAGGGGTCGGGGCTGCCGATCACACGCATCAGGACTCTGTCACGCGCTGCACCTGGCACCTGCGCAGCTTCAGGCAGATCACTCAGGCTGAAAAAGACCCCCTTGGAGGTGCCACCACGCATATAGGTGGCGGGGATTTTGATCTGGGGTGCTTGCGACATATCAGACACTCCCTTCCAGAAAGTCCTGGGCAAAGCGCTGCAATACACCGCCCGCCTTATAGACATGCACTTCAGCCGCCGTATCCAGACGACACAGCATAGGCACTTTAACCTGCTCACCACTCTTGCGATTGATCACCAGAGTCATAGTGCCGCGTGGCTTCAGCTCACCTTCCACGTCGTAGGTTTCTGTGCCGTCCAGACCCAGGGTTTTGCGCGTGGTACCGACTTCGAACTGCAGCGGCAACACACCCATACCGATCAGGTTGGTGCGGTGAATACGCTCAAAGCCTTCTGCTGCGATCACCTCAACACCCGCCAGGCGTACGCCCTTCGCCGCCCAGTCACGTGAAGAGCCCTGACCATAATCGGCACCGGCCACGATAATCAGCGGCTGCTTGCGCTCCATATAGGTCTCGATCGCTTCCCACATGCGCATCACCTTGCCTTCAGGTTCCACGCGTGCCAGTGATCCCTGCTTGACCTGACCATCCACCACGGCCATTTCATTGATCAGTTTCGGGTTAGCGAAGGTCGCACGCTGAGCGGTCAGGTGATCACCACGGTGAGTGGCATAAGAGTTGAAGTCCTCTTCCGGCACACCCATCTTGTGTAGATATTCACCCGCGGCGCTGTCCATCATGATCGCATTGGATGGCGACAGGTGGTCGGTGGTGATGTTGTCAGGCAACACTGCCAGCGGGCGCATCCCCTTCATGGTGCGCTCACCTGCCAGAGCACCTTCCCAGTATGGCGGACGACGGATATAGGTGGACATCGGGCGCCAGTCATACAGTGGGCTTTTGGCAGCTTCGCCACGATCCAGGTCAAACATCGGGATGTAGATCTGCTGGAACTGCTCCGGCTTGACGCTGGTTTTGACCAGTGCATCAATCTCTTCGTCAGACGGCCAGATATCCTTCAGCGTAATCGGGTTGCCATTCTTGTCGGTGCCTAGTACGTCTTTCTCGATATCAAAACGGATGGTACCGGCAATGGCGTAGGCAACGACCAGCGGCGGTGAAGCCAGAAATGCCTGTTTCGCGTAAGGATGGATACGACCATCAAAGTTACGGTTACCAGACAGCACCGCTGTGGCATAGAGGTCACGCTCGATGATCTCCTGCTGGATTTTGGGATCCAGTGCACCAGACATGCCGTTACAGGTGGTGCAGGCATAAGCCACGATACCAAAACCGAGCTTTTCCAACTCGCTCAGCAGACCGGCTTCTTCCAGATAGAGTCTGGCAACCTTAGAGCCTGGCGCAAAAGAAGATTTAACCCAGGGCTTGCGGATCAGACCCAGCTCATTGGCTTTTTTCGCCAGCAGGCCAGCCGCCACTACATTGCGTGGGTTGGAGGTGTTGGTACAACTGGTGATGGCGGCGATGATCACGGCACCATCGGGCATTTCGCCCTCTTTCTCTTCCCATTTACCGGCAATGCCCTTGGCCGCCAGATCACTGGTGGAGACACGAGCATGCGGGTTGGAGGGGCCAGCCATGGTACGCACTACACTGGACAGATCAAACTTCAGCACTCGTGGGTATACGGCTTTTGCCAGCGTGTCAGCCCAGAGGCCTGTGGTCTTGGCGTAGCTTTCCACCAGCGCCACCTGCTCAGGCTCACGACCGGTCAACTTCAGGTAGTCGATAGTCTGTTCATCTATATAAAACATGCCAGCAGTGGCACCGTATTCCGGTGTCATGTTGGAGATAGTGGCACGGTCACCGATGGTCAGGCTGGATGCCCCTTCACCGAAGAATTCCAGATAGGCACCCACTACACGCTCTTTGCGCAGGAACTCAGTCATGGCCAGAACGATGTCAGTGGCAGTGATACCGGGCTGACGCTTGCCAACCAACTCCACGCCGACGATATCGGGCAGACGCATCATGGATGGCAGACCCAGCATTACGGTTTCGGCTTCAAGACCACCGACACCAACAGCGATAACACCCAATGCATCCACGTGCGGGGTATGTGAATCGGTACCGACACAGGTATCCGGGAAAGCTACTGACTTTCCGTTAGCATCCGGACGCACCTGAATCACCGGAGACATCTTCTCCAGGTTGATCTGGTGCATGATGCCGTTACCTGCAGGAATCACATCAACGTTTTCAAAAGCGGTTTTGGTCCACTCAATGAAGTGAAAACGGTCTTCATTACGGCGATCTTCAATGGCGCGGTTTTTGTCAAAGGCATCCGGATCAAAACCCGCGGCTTCGACCGCCAGGGAGTGATCCACGATCAACTGGGTAGGCACCACCGGGTTAACCTTGGACGGATCACCACCCATGTCGGCGATAGCATCACGCAGACCAGCCAGATCGACCAGAGCGGTCTGGCCCAGAATGTCATGGCATACTACGCGCGCCGGATACCAGGGAAAGTCCAGTTCCTGCTTGCGCTCGATCAACTGCCTGAGTGAATCCGTCAGATCCTGCGGCTCGCAGCGGCGAACCAACTGCTCAGCCAGTACGCGTGAGGTGTAAGGTAGCTGATCATACGCGCCAGGCTGGATCGCATCGACAGCGGCACGTGTATCAAAGTAGTCCAGCGATGTGCCGGGCAGAGGTTTGCGGTATTCAGTATTCATGGCGTCGGAACTCACTCAATTGGTTTTGACAGGCCGGATCTGGAGGAGTCGGGCAGCTAGCCCGCTCCTCCTTATATTGTTCCGAATCAGTCACGCTCAGACATGGGTGGTACAGGACGTTGCTCCGGCCCTGTGTAGTCGGCACTCGGACGAATAATGCGGTTATTTTCACGCTGCTCGATCACATGTGCCGTCCAACCCGTCACACGCGAGCAGACGAAGATCGGTGTGAAGAGTTCGGTCGGGATACCCATGAAGTGATACGCAGAAGCATGGAAGAAGTCTGCATTGCAGAACAGCTTTTTCTCTCGCCACATCACCGCCTCCACACGCTCAGAGACAGGGTATAGAACGGTATCACCAACCTGCTCAGACAGTTTTTTAGACCATCCCTTGATGATCTCGTTGCGTGGGTCGGAGTCTCGGTAGATCGCATGGCCAAAGCCCATGATCTTCTCTTTCCGCTCCAGCATACCCATGATGTTGGCTTCCGCCTCATCCGGGGATTTCCAGTCCTTGATCATCGCCATTGCCGCTTCATTGGCACCGCCGTGCAGCGGCCCACGCAACGTGCCGATGGCACCGGTCACACAGCTGTGAATGTCTGACAAGGTAGATGCACAGACACGTGCAGCAAAGGTAGACGCGTTAAACTCATGCTCAGCATAAAGAATCAGCGATGCATGCATCACTTTGACATGCAATGGATCTGGCTTCTTGCCATGCAGGGTCCAGAGGAAGTGCTCGCCGATGGAGTTGGCATCGGGTTCAACATTGATACGCTCTCCCTTATGGGAGAAGTTGTACCAGTAGTTGATGATCGATGGAAACACGCCCAGCATACGATCGATCTTGTCATACTGCTCGCTGAAATCCTTCTCCTGCTCCAGATTGCCCAGCATTGAGCAACCGGTGCGCATCACATCCATCGGATGCGCATCAGCCGGAATCTGCTCCAGCACGGTTTTCAGCGCTGCCGGCAGGCCTCGCAGCGACTTGAGCTTAGCCTTATAAGCATCCAGTTCAGTCTGATTCGGTAATTTGCCATACACCAGCAGATAGGCAACCTCTTCAAACTCGGCCTTGTCTGCCAGCTCTTTCATATCATAGCCACGGTAGGTCAGACCTGCGCCAGTATGCCCTACGGTACACAGAGCCGTAGCGCCCGCGGACTGACCACGCAAGCCAGCGCCACCGAGTTGTTTTGCTTCAGCCATTGTTTTCTCCTCTTGTATCAGGGTTAACCCTGCAGCAGCTTTTTGCCTGCTTTACTTATTTTTACCCTGGGCAAACAGCTCATCCAGCTTCTGCTCAAAATCGTGATAGTTAAGGAAATCATAGAGTTCCATGCGAGTTTGCATGGTATCTATTACAGCCTTCTGGTCACCATCTTTCAGGATATGCTCAAACACATTCAGTGCAGCTTTGTTGGCGGCACGAAAGGCTGACAGCGGGTAAAGCACCATGGTGGCACCCTGCTCTGCCAGCTCGGCCTTATTGAACAACGGCGTGGCACCGAACTCAGTGATATTGGCCAGCAGATGACGTCCGCTGATCCCGGTCGAAAACGCTTTGTAATCCTCAAGGGTGTGCACCGCCTCGGCAAAGATGCCATCAGCACCCGCTTCCAGACACGCTTGCGCACGATCGACTGCTGCGCTCAGGCCCTCCATCTGGAAAGCATCAGTACGCGCAATAATAAAGAAGTCATCATCGGTTCTGGCATCGACTGCCGCTTTGATCCGATCCACCATCTCGGCCTGAGAAACGATCTCCTTATTAGGGCGATGACCACAGCGCTTCTGCGCCACCTGATCCTCGATATGCACCGCCGCCGCACCGGCCTTGGCCATGTCGCGAACGGTACGAGCAATATTGAATGCTCCGCCCCAACCGGTATCGATATCCACCAGCAGTGGCGTTTCAACAGCACCGGTGATGCGACGAACATCTTCCAGCACATCGTTCAAGGTCGTCATGCCCAGATCAGGCAGGCCATAGGAAGCGTTGGCGACCCCTCCACCCGACAAATAGATCGCCTGGTGTCCGGTCCTGGTTGCCATCATTGCGTGGTAAGCATTGATGGTGCCAACAATCTGCAGTGGCTGGTTCTCAGCCAGCGCCTTACGAAAGCGCCCACCCGCAGTCAGTTTCTCAGCCATTTTTATCCCCTTTGGTTTCATTCACAGTGTTCAGTTTGCTTTCGATATTCCGGCGTGCAGAGCTGATATGACGACGCATCAACAACTCGGCCAGCTCAGGATCCCTGGCCTCTATGGCATCGATAATCTGACGATGCTCCTTGAGTGCACGCTTGGGTCTGGAACTCGACACACTGAACTGATAGCGGTACATGCGTACCAGGTGATACAGGTCAGCGCCCAGCAACTCCAGCAGCTTGGCATTCTTACTGCCCTGTACAATTCGGTAATGAAAATCGAGGTCGCCCTCTTTCTGAAAATAGGAGCTCCACTCGCGCTGCTCGACCGATTTTTCATGCAGATCGAGCAGATCTTTAATGCTTTGCACCTCTTCATCAGACATATGAGTGGCTGCCAGACGACAGGCCATCCCTTCCAGCGCTTCACGCACATGGTAGATCTCGATCAGTTCGCGTGCAGAAAGCTGCACGACACGAGCACCGATATGCGGTTTACGTTCAACCAGGCGCAAGCCCTCAAGCCGACGGATCGCCTCACGCAACGGCCCACGGCTGATACCGTAAGTACGTGCCAGTTCCGGCTCACTGATTTTGTAGCCCGGCGGCAGCTCTCCCTTGACGATCGCTGTCACGATCTGATGACAGACTCTATCTGCAAGCGTCCTCGCCAAAGGCTCGAGCGGTAATACATTACTGGTATCTGACATGACTTGCCTCGCTAAGATTGTCGACAATCTTTATTTAAAGCAACGATACCGGCCCCAAAAGAGGCCGTCAACCGTCATTTTAAGAAAAGTTGTCTACATAATACGAAGGTCTAGGGGATTTCCCGAGTATGAAAGCCAGGATAAGACAAGAGGTCTTATTTGCCTCTGAACATGGGGCAGAGCACTCGATCTCAGATCATCAAATGATTCGCCGCGGCCCCTGCCCTTTTTCATGCAAAACGTCATCAGGGTTTAACAAATGGCACTGTTTCATGCTTAAGCAGCCGCAGCCAATACACCCAGTCAGGTTATTTCGCAGCAACTGTATTCTGTTGATCTTCGCATTCAGGTAGAGACTATGACAACGATGAACCAGATTCTGAATTACTCCAAGATAATTCTTGCTTCGCCCGTTTACTGGTATTCTGCCAGCGCTCAGATGAAGGTCTTTATAGATAGGACGTCTGACTTTCTTGATATCGACGATATTAAGCATGTTGGTCGAAGGCTGAGAGGGAAAGTCGGTTACGTTGTTTGCACATCAATCAGCGAAGAGGCCGACAGCTCATTCATTAATTCATTTAAGGACACATTTACATATCTTGGAATGAAGTATGGTGGACATGTACATGCCAATTGCGATGGTGGCTACGTCCCAGAGCTTTATATTGAAGACGTGCGTAGGTTTGTGACAATTGTCAACGCTGACGTTTGAAGGGTGGAACCTGAAAATAGGCTGATAAATCAAAAGGTGCGATGGTTGAAACCATCTTGAAGGGTTTCAGATCTTCCGTTCGATAAAACATCTGATCCAGATTGGCTTGTTGCTGAAAGCTTTGGTAGAGACTATGTACCTCCTCCATCAAACGGCTGACACTCCGCTCACTGACAAGTCTGCTGGAGGAGTAGAACAAGCAATCTTCACCATTGTGCCGAGTTAATGCCTCCTTGACGAAATTTTGGTTAACCTTGACAAGCGTTTGGTGCAAAGGCCCGTCCAGACGCCAGCGTATTGGTCTCTTGACCCTGAAGTGAACTGAGTCGTTAGCCCCCAGGCGAATCAGATCCAGCTTTTCCAGCTCCCGCAAATATAGATAGATATCGGTAGGCTCAAGCCCGTTCTGATCGGCGATGGCTTCCAGATTGAACTCGCTGACCAACAGCATGAAAAAAGCGGTAAGCCCTGGATCGGACGCCAGCTCCCTTTCGGTTTCCAGCGCCAGCGTGGTGGGTTCCACAGAGGTCTTCTCCGCCAACTCGACAAGATCGGAGAAATGAATCCCGATCACATCACAGATTTCAATAAGACGGCTTAGCCTACAGTCCTGTTCCTGAAACAGGCGTTTGATAGTGGGCTCCGACGTATTCAACAGTTTAGCCAGATCACGGTATCGAATACCTTGTGCCTTCAAGACCTGTTTCAATGCACTGAAAACACTGCTTCGATGCCGTTGTTCGCTCATGACTTTATCCAGAAGATGAAGTTTAGTATCACTTTATGATACCCATGTACCATTTTCATACAACCATGACAAAAAAAGATATCCTTTTCACGAAACTACCTATTCAACAAAAGGAATCTGCAGCAATGAGAAAAATTATCACCCCACTGAAGATAATGGTCGCTCTTTCCATCCTGTCTGCGTCTGGTGCCATCGCCAATGATGGCGAGCCCAAGCTCTTGTGGACAATCGAGCATCTTGACCAACCGGAATCCGTGATTGCGGATCCCGGCGGCAAACTGCTGTATATATCCAACATCAACGGACACCCGGTGGAACTGAACGGAGAAGGTTACATAAGCAAGGTATCAACGGAAGGTGACGTTCTCGACAAGTACTGGATCAGTGGCCTTGATGCTCCCAAGGGAATGGCAATTGTGGGAGACAATCTCTACGTGGCCGATATGCAGACACTGCACGTGATAAGCCTGAAGGAGAACCGTGTGGTGGAGCAGTTCAACGCCCCCGAGGCCATGATGCTGAACGATGTGACGGCGGCAGGTGATGGATCTGTTTATGTCTCGGATCTTCTAGGTGGCGCCATTTACCAGCTTAACCAGACGACGTTCTCCCCATGGTTCAGCCATCAGGATCTGCCTCACCCAAACGGTGTATTGTGGTGGGAAGGAGAGCTACTGATCGCGAGCTGGGGCGAAGAGCTGGCCGATGATTTTTCCACTCAGATCCCCGGCAGCCTCTATCGATTGGACTCTACCACCATGGAATTGCAGGTTGTCCCGACGGGGTACCAACTGGGAAATCTGGATGGCATTGTTGTAGACAGAGACAAGATCTATGTCAGTGACTGGATCACCGGAGAGCTTTATCAACTGACCGACAATGAACGCCGAAAAGTATTGGCTCTGAATCCCGGCCTGGCTGATATTGGCTCAGCTCCGGGAGTGATCTATGCACCCATGATGGTGGACAATCACGTAAGTGCGTGGAAAATCGAGTAAACCCTCAGGCTCCAATGGTAGTGACCAGTGCCTCACACCAGCCATTCTGGGTATTCAGCACTTTACTCTCACTGATGTGGCCTGATTGACAACATCTGCCAGACCGGAGAGCAGCAAACATCTTTCCACCTCCTCATAGTGTGAACTACAGATCAACGAATACCAGTTTATGACTCCCTACCTTTCATAAACCGAACCATCTCCTCATTCATGATCCGCGCAATCTGGCGCGGCTTCTGGAATGGCAGTGAATGGTCAGTACCGGTGATCATGAAGTAATGCCAATTGGGCATCTGATCGGCCAGATCCCTGTGCAGTTGATGCATGGCATGCACGCTGTTACCTCCGATAAAGCTGGTAACGTCACCCTGTGCGGCCAGCAACTGATCACGATCAAGGTGATGAATAGCCTGGGTGACGGCATCCAGCGCATGAGCGAAGCCAAGTGGGCGCAACCCCAGTCGGCTGATAGTGAGGTCTTCAGCCTTGGCTGCTGTTTTACGCTGTGGGGAGATGGTATCCAGAAAAGCACGGATTCCCTGCTCCGTATCAGCCGAGCGCAGATGCTCAGCCGCTTCTGAATAGCGCTCACGCAACACGACTGTTTCATGCATGCTCGGTCGATCCAGCAGTGCCGACTCCAACAGGAACTGTTTCCCGATCCGAGCGCCAAGCTGTTGTTTGAGTCGAAGAGACACCAGACCACCCAGCGAATAACCACCCAGATCGAAGTGATCCCACTGTAAGGTGCTCAATAATGTACCCAGATCACCGACAAGCTGACCCAGTACGAAGCCATGTTCTTCACCATCTGGATAACGTGTGTCACCGGTGCCACGCATATCTGGCACCACTATCTCAGGCCAATGCTCCAGAAACGCCAGCAGCATCTCCCAGGTGTCACGCCCTGCAACACCTGCCCCATGCACCAGCAGCAGACGACGCCCCGACTTGATGGCCGGATTGGTATAGCGATACCAAGTCATGTGCTGATCCGGCAATATCAGTTGGTGTGTTTCGCACTGGAAAGGATGCTTCATCGCTCAATCGACTCCATAACAACTAAAAATGGCATTCAAGGCGATGAATTATAAACTCTTACCGACAGGATGCTCGCCTGTCTGGCTGGATAGGTTTAAAATTCCGCTTTTGCCTGAGAGAATTCTGCTTGATTCGCCGCCTGCAACTACCCGACACCCTCTCAACCCCAGAGGTCTTCAACCGTATCAGAGCACTCGGCAATGCCGTGCTGCTGGACAGTTGTGGTCTGCAAAACCGGTTTGGTCGCTTTGATATTCTGAGTGCAGAACCGGACGCGATTCTGCGCCTTAATAGAGGGCACCTGACACTGACTCAGCACAATCAGGAGATGATACTGCATCAAGACCCTTTCGAGGTTATGCGCAGCATGATGGCTGAGATGGACAGATCGGAGACTGATGACCTTCCCTTCTGTGGTGGTCTGATAGGACACTTCGGCTATGATCTGGGGCGCTATATTGAGCGTTTGCCATCACAGGCACAGGATGATATCGATTTTCCGGAGCTGCGAGTCGGTCGCTATCGCTGGGCAGTGGTTCGCGATAATCGCCTGAACACACTGGAGTTGATTGCAGATGACAGCATCAGCGAGAGCCAGCTTGAAGCACTCAGGGCTCGTATTCTGCAGCCCGTCCATACTGAAACGCCAACATTCACACTGAATACACCTTTTATAAACAATCTGACCGAAGCTGACTATCAAGCAGCACTAACCCGTATTAATGAATATATCCATGCCGGGGACTGTTATCAGATCAACTTTGCGCAGCGCTTTACCGCACAGGCCAGTGGTGATAGCTGGAAGGCGTATCAACTCCTGCGCAAGGTGGCTACGACGCCTTTTGCCGCCTATCTTGAAAGCCAGGATGGGGCTGTCCTGTCCCTGTCCCCTGAGCGTTTTCTACGCTGTGAGCCTGACGGACAGATTGAAACGCGACCGATCAAGGGAACTCGCCCGCGAGGTAAGACGCCAGAGGAAGACCAACAACTGGCAGATGAGCTGATCAACTCAACCAAGGATCGAGCCGAGAATGTCATGATAGTTGATCTCCTGCGCAATGATCTGAGCAAAGTCGCGGCCACCGGCAGCGTAAAGGTACCCGAGCTCTTTGCGCTGGAGAGCTACCCTAACGTCCACCACCTGGTCAGCTCCGTCACTGCTCGCTTGGCAGATAACAAAAACGCTATCGAGCTGCTGAAACACTGCTTTCCTGGAGGATCAATTACCGGCGCACCCAAGATCAGGGCAATGGAGATCATTGATGAGCTGGAGCCCCACAGACGCAGCATTTATTGCGGCAGTATCGGCTATATCAGCGCCTGTGGCCGTATGGACACCAATATCACGATCAGAACTCTGTTACATCATCAGAACCAGGTCTACTGCTGGGGAGGTGGTGGCATTGTGGCCGACTCTGAGATCGAGTCCGAGTATCAGGAGACATTCAATAAGGTGAATAATCTTCTACGCTGCCTCGAGCTCACACTACAGAAATAACCTTTCTGAAAGCGGATCTGCCGTATTTTTCATTAAAAAAAGCAGGCATTTTCGAATGTCATACTATAATTTGCTTAAATGTTTCTTTTTCATTAATTTTCATTCAGGGCTGTACAGAATCAGACATACAAAGAATAATACTTTCGTATAACAGGACAATTACAAAAACACGGATAGTTAATAAGCCTCACGGCATGCAATCCAACTTATCCGGTAAAAAGGTTCTGATTATGCAACTGAGTTTTCAACAAAAAATTCTCTGCTCCATGCTCGCACTGCTCGCAGTGGCACTACTCGCTCTGGGAATGCTGGCGGCACAACTGCTGCGCACGGAAGTAAACCAGGCGATACACAGCGAGTTGGACAATACGTTGCGCACTGCCCGCACCTTCGCGCAGGACTGGGTAACGGCGAAATCGGATGTCATAGATGCGCTGGCCAATCAACTACCTACTAATGAAGCTGATGCAACAGCCCCACTAACGCTTGGACGCGAAGCTGGGCGCTTTGATCTGGTTTATGCCGGTACGGCAGATGGCGGCATGTGGCAGTCTTTCCCTGCTGCGGATCTGCCGGGTGATTATGATCCCCGCACCCGCCCTTGGTATAAGCAGGCACTGGAAGCCAATCGTATGGTAGTCACTCCCCCCTACGTTGATGCAGGCAGTGGCAATCTGATCATATCTTTTGCGACGCCTCTGAAAAACAGTATGCGTGGTGTTCTGGGTACGGATATCAGTATCAACGCTGTTATAGATGAACTACTCAAGCTGGAGTCTCGCTGGACATCAGAGCTGTGGATGCTGGATGGTGAATCCAAACTGATCGCCCACCCGAATCCTCAGCAGGTTCAGAAGCCACTCAACGAACTGCTTCCTGGTGTGACATTGCCGTCACCCGGACAAATGGTTGAAGTAAACTATCAGGGAGAAGTCTGGCTGATGTCGCCCACACGGGTTGAAGATGCTGACTGGACATTTGTGTTGCTGGTCAAGCGCAGTGAAGCGGTCGCTGCACTGAATGCACTGGCATGGCGACTGCTGACGTTGAGTGTGCTGGTACTGCTGGCTGCCGGAGCCTTACTGCTGTTCCTCGTCAAGTATCTGCTGCGCCCATTGAAGAAGCTTGCAATCGCTCTGGACGATGTGTCTCAAGGTGAGGGTGACTTGACTCACCGCCTGGAAGTGAACAGCCAGGATGAGTTTGGCCGCATGAGTCAAGCGTTCAATAAATTTATTGAGCGTTTGCAGGTCACCATCACCGAGGTGATTCAGTTGACTGGGCGCCTGCACGAAGATGCCAAAGTGAGCGCCGAACAGGTCAAAATGAATCTTGATCAGTTGGGAATGCAACAGGGTGAACTGACCCAGTTGGCTGCTGCTGCCCAGGAAATGTCATCAGCTACCAGCGAGATCGCGCGCAATGCCGAACAGACCGCAGCAGCTGCGCAGAATGCTGCGGACTCCACTCAGCAGGGACTCGGCGTTGTCAGCGAGAACCGCAAGCGCATTGCCAACCTGGCTGAACAGATTGCATTGGGAACAACAACCATCTCTGAGGTGAACACCCACGTTCAGAATATCACTGGTATTCTGGCGACCATCCAGAGTATAGCCGAACAGACCAACCTGCTGGCACTGAATGCTGCGATTGAAGCTGCACGCGCAGGCGAACAGGGCCGTGGTTTTGCCGTGGTTGCCGACGAAGTCCGCACTCTGTCGCAGCGCAGCCACAAGGCTACAGAAGAGATCCAGCATATGATCACACAGCTGCAGGGATCAACCTCTCAGGCCGTTAAAATGATGAGCGACAGTCAGGAACAGGCGCACAGCAGCGTGACCAACGCCGAACAGGCGGCTGAAAGATTGCAGATGATCGACAGCGCCAGCCGTAACATCAGCGACATGGCCGTGCAGATTGCCAGCGCCGTTGAGCAGCAGAATGCGGTCACAACCGAAATTAGTGGCAACACCGAACAGATCAAACAAGTCGCAGATACGTTAGCCGAGCAGGCCCATATTACACGCGAAAGAACAGCTGATCTGAACCAGGTAGTAGGCTCACTGAAAAAACTGACCGATAACTTCAAGGTGTGATTAGCGGCGGGTAAAGCTTCACCATTTAAAAAGGGCTGTCCGAATCAAATCGGGCAGCCCTTTTTATTTTTTATGGCCTTAATTATGCCAACTTCTATCGAACGATATAGGGCCCGAGCGACGCCTGCTCCCTAAATCGTCAAAGAACGATTACTGGCGCCGATGAAAGCGCGCTTCAGTTCTTCAAAGGTCTGCACTGCTGGAAACTGCGAAAACTCACTGATGACATTATCCGGTGCGTGGAACAGAATACCCGCCTCAGCCTGAGTGAGCATGGTGGTATCGTTGTAAGAATCACCCGTCGCAATCACTCGATAATTCAGCAACTGAAAAGCTCTGACTGACTGGCGTTTTGGATCACGCTGCCTGAGGGTATACCCCACGATGCGCCCCGCCTCATCTACTTCCAGCTTGTGACACAGCAGCGCCGGGAAACCCAACTGGCGCATCAGAGGCTGAGCAAACTCGTAGAAAGTATCAGACAGTATCACTACCTGAAACCGCTCACGCAGCCAATCCAGAAATTCGGCAGCACCTTCCAGTGGCGTCAGTCGGCTGATCGTGTCTTGTATCTGGGGCAGGGTCAGACCATGCTGATCCAGCAAGCGCAACCGCTGTTTCATCAGCACATCGTAGTCGGGAATATCGCGCGTTGTTGCCTTGAGTTCCTCAATTCCGGTTTCCTCAGCAAACGCAATCCATATTTCGGGAATCAACACCCCTTCCAGATCCAGACAAGCCAGCTCCACACGCCCTCCTCAGCATGCCGCCGCGCGGCATGAGTTATCGGTGATTAATAAATAAAACTGTTAGATATCTTCCTCAATGATGAGGCAGATCGTAGCCACTGAACATCTCTTCAACTTCATGACGATTGGCGCAGGCCAGAACCTTTTGTACCACTTCAGGCGTCAGGTGCGGCGCAAACAGTTTGATGAAGTCATACATGTAACCACGCAGGAAGGTGCCTTTGCGGAATCCGATGCGTGTGGTGCTGGGCTCGAACAGATGGCTGGCATCCAGTGCGACCAGATCCTTGTCCTGCTCGGCCTCGAAGGCCATGGTCGCGACGATACCCACACCAAGTCCAAGGCGCACATAGGTCTTGATTACATCTGAGTCGACAGCGGTGAATACTACACGCGGTGTCAGACCTCGATCGCGGAATGCATCATCCAATTTTGAGCGCCCTGTAAAGCCGAATACATAAGTCACGATCGGATAACGTGCCAGCTCTTCAAGCGTCAGTTTGGAGACCTGAGCCAGAGGATGATCCTTCGGTACTACGACCGAACGATTCCAGTGATAACAGGGCATCATGATCAGATCGGAAAAATGCGACATCGCTTCGGTGGCAATGGCAAAATCGACCTCGCCATCGGCAGCCATTTCCGAAATCTGCATCGGCGTCCCCTGCTGCATATGCAACGAGACATCCGGATACATTTTGATGAACTCATTGATCGCAGGGGGCAAAGCGTAACGAGCCTGAGTATGTGTCGTGGCGATACTCAGCGTACCCTTCTTCTCGTCACTGAACTCCTGCGCCACCTGACGGATGCTGTCTACCTTCTGCAGGATATCTCCCACTATCTGCAAAATAGCTTCGCCTGCTGGCGTCACACGGGTCAGGTGCTTGCCACTGCGGGCAAATACCTCGACACCCAGCTCGTCCTCCAGCAAACGAACCTGCTTACTGATGCCTGGCTGAGAGGTGTAGAGACTCTGAGCTGTAGCAGATACATTCAGATCATGCCTTGCAACTTCCCAGATATAACGCAATTGCTGCAGTTTCATCTTGATATCCTGATTACATAAACAAACTCAAATATAACACCATGATATAACTAAATTCAAAAAAGAACTGGTATTGATATTAACTGTATCACTTTATACTGAGTTGTCTGCTATCAGATCAACTAAATTCGTGAGCTAAGGCGCCTGACTTCCTCTTCATAGCTGATCATACGCTTCTCCAGCGAATTGACCTTAGCTTCTGCCCTGATCACAGTATCCTCTTTATCCTTCAGCTGCAGGCGCAATGCGTTTTCACGCTTGGCACCCTCATTTGACTGAGAAAGCAACTTCTGATTGGTCCGGCGTGACTCTTCCTGCAGCTCTCTGACCTTCTGCTCCAGACGCTTGGTTTTGTTCAACTCCGCCAGCAACTGATTATTCAGCTTGGATAGCTCACGCTGCTGAGTGGCAGCTTCCTGTTTGAATTTCTGCAACTCAACTTCCATCCCTTTGCTCTGGGATTTCAGAGTATCGACATTGACATCACGCCGGGCCAGGCGAGTCTGTAGATCGTGAGCCTCCCGTGTGAACTCTGACTCACGCTTACTGGCCTCTTCACGCGCTTTTTCCAGCGCATTCCGATAGAAGCGGGTTTCGACCTCCTCCTTTGCCAGAGCCTCAAGCATATGACGCTGCTCCTCCTTGATACGCTGATCAAAGACGCGCTTGGCATCATCATGCACTTTTCGCAGCTGAGCCAACTCATGCTCAAGGGTAGAGCGTTTCTGCTCTTCCTTTTTACGATGGTTGGTCTCGTTGGCAAGGTTACCCTTCAGGACAGTCAGCTCAGCTTCAAGCACGCGTGACTGCTCTCGGCTCTCTTCAAGCTTGAGCTGCAGATCCCGGTATCGCGCTTCCAGATCTACATAAAGGCTATGAGTTTTCTGAACGGTATCATCATTGATTCGCCGATCTTCCTCCTCACCGGCATCATGTTTCTTGCGAGAAAGAATGACATGCGACTGCGCTTCCTGAACTGCCTGCTGCCATACACGTGTAAAGGCTTGCGCCAATACATCCGGCATGCCGGGCATTTCGAAGTGGTGATCGCCCTTTATATCCAGTCGTGCAGGTAGCTCCTGCCACCACTCATCCATATTCTGTGCAATCTCTTCCGGAGAGCTGTCAACCCTGGAAGAGATCACTTCAATGTCTGGACGCTGACCCGACAACAACAATTGGTCAGCCACCTCAAACACTCGACCCCTGATAGTTTCAATATCCATTTACACACTAAACCACTGACTTAAAAAACATAATAGATTCAACCCATCTCCCTGACACACATCAGCACAGATAGACCTGCGTAGCATAACCTATGAACTGTTGCTTTTGACAGTGCTACAACCAGAGAAACTGGTGCATTAAAATAGCGCACTAACGGCTGGATTTAGCCAGATATTGGTGCATAATTTCACCAGATCAGGAAAGTTTTGACCCTGGATGGATCACTTACGACTGCCCCTGATCACCATGGAACTTCTCTGCCGGGACCTACCTGAAAGTCGGCCGGGCCGAAAGATCGATTTTCATAAAGGGAAAAAGGACTGTGTTATGAAAAACCTGACTGTTCGAAAACTGTTTCTGTTCCTCTCACTCATCGTGTCCTCGCTCATGATCCTGCTCGCACTGGCAACCGTTCGCCAGTTGGGACTGGGCCAGGAGTTGGCTGAAACCAGCAACAACCGCTATCAATCCTACCTGTTGGCAGATGAATTACGCCAAAGTTCCGATGAACTGACGCGCCTGGCACGTACTTATGCAATCACAGGAGATCCCGCCTGGGAAAAGCAATATTTCGAAATACTGGCCATCCGTAACGGTGAAAAACCCAGACCCCAGAATTATCACAGGATCTACTGGGATTTTGTTGCCGCTGGGCAGCCAGCTCCGCAACCACCCGGTGACACCGTCGCTCTGACGGCTCTGATGAGACAAGCGGGATTTACTGAGGCTGAGCTGGCCAAACTGACCGAAGCCCAACGCAATTCAGATGCACTGGTCGCACTCGAAACCCGGGCAATGAACGCCGTCAAAGGCCAGTTCGAAGACCAGAACGGTGCATATACCCTGCGTGGCGAACCTGATCTGGCACTGGCTCGCTCGCTGATGCACAGCGCAGACTACCATCAATTCAAGGCACAAATCATGAAACCGGTCGATGAGTTCTTTGAACTGCTCGACCATCGAACTCAGTCCGCGGTATCAGAAGCCAACCATCAAGCAACGCAGTGGCTCAGCGTTTTGATCGGCATTGTGCTGGCCATTCTGGCAGTACTGCTCAGCGGCCTCTATTTCAGCTATCGGTTTCTCAAGCGGACCATCGGTGGTGAGCCGGTCATTGTCGCCAGAGCCTTGCAGGAGATTGCCGAAGGCAACATCGCCAACGTTTTACCCCGTGCTTCACATGGCAGCATCATGTCCAGCGCCGAAGCGATGCGTACCAGTCTGGTGCATGTTATCTCAGCAACCCGCAAAGCAGCAGAATCAATCACTGACTCTGCAGCAGACCTACATCGCAACAGCGAACAGACCAGTGAGCGTGTCAATCTTCAGCAGAAAGAGGCCGAGCAGGTCGCTGCGGCAATGACCGAAATGGTTGCAACCGTTCAGGATGTCGCTCTCAGCGTTTCCAGAGTTGCCGAACTGAGTCAGCAGACAGATGCCCATGCCCGTGACGGTCTGGGCATCATGACGGAAAGCGCTGACGCAATCACTACTCTGGCGAGTGAGATCGAAGAGGTCGCCCGGGTGATTGAGCATGTAAGAGCCGACAGTCAGGCGATTTTTCAGGTAGTGGATGTAATCAACAGCATCGCTGACCAGACTAACCTGCTGGCCCTGAATGCCGCCATTGAAGCGGCACGAGCAGGTGAACAGGGGCGTGGTTTCGCCGTTGTGGCTGATGAAGTACGCACTTTAGCCAGCCGCACTCAGGGTTCCACTAATGAGATCAACTCAATGATAGAGAAGCTGCAAAACAGTGCTGTTCAGGCGGTGAATGCCATGACAGAAGGGTGCGAAAGGGCCCGCCGGAATGTGCAACTGTCCAGTTCAGCCAGCACCGCCTTCAAAACCATTTCGACTTCAGTCAACGAACTGAATGATATGAATGTCATGAGTGCGACGGCTGCTGAACAACAGGAAGCGGTGGCTGAACAGATCAACCTCAATCTCAACAACATCAGCCAATCAGTCACGGAAACCGCCACATCTGCACGCCATCTGGCCAAGTCTGCGGCATCTCTGACCAGTCTGACCGAAGAGATGATGGTCAGTATCAGCCACTTTCAGCTTCCACAGCAGGGCTGATCACATTCTGCCCCCCTGCCAGATCGCCTTATAGACGACTTTCAGGGGGGCAATTAGCCGCTAGGAGGTGGTATCTGATACGTGATCGGCGAGCAAAGTCGCCAGATCCATATCCAGTTCAGCCTTAACCACCAACATCTCACCATCAGGCAATCTGGCTCTTATCTCGGCAGCATGCAGCATCAAGCGATGGATACCATATGCTTTCATCTGCTGATTCATCCGCTCATCACCATATTTGGTATCGCCGATAATCGGATGGCCGGCAAACTGGCAATGAACACGAATCTGATGTGTACGTCCCGTCAAGGGGCTGGCTTCCACCAGCGTCGCCAGATCACCAAAACGGCGCAACAACCTGAAGTCCGTAATCGAGCTCTTGCCACTGTTATCAACACGCACCATTCGCTCGCCAGATTGCAGCTCATTTCGCAGCAGTGGAGCGTCTACACGCTGCTGACGCTTCTCCCACCGCCCTACAACCAAGGCTTGGTATACTTTTTTAATCTGGCGCTCACGTAACCCTTCATGCAGATGACGCAACATGCTGCGCTTCTTGGCAATCATCAAACACCCGGATGTATCACGGTCAATTCGGTGAACCAGCTCCAGAAAACGCGCATCCGGACGCATCTGCCTGACAGCTTCAATCAAACCACTTGTGATTCCACTGCCCCCATGAACGGCCAGGCCAGATGGTTTATTGATGACCATCAGCGCATCTGTTTCGTAAAGGATGGCTGACTCAAGGCGATCCAGAAAACCCCTACCGATAATCTCGGGGGTATTCGGCTCGGATACCCTGACTGGCGGAATTCTCACCTCATCGCCCGATACCAGCTTGTAATCCGGCTTGGCGCGCTTCTTGTTTACGCGTATCTCCCCCTTTCGCAAAACCCGATAGATCAGAGTTTTGGGTACTCCCTTAAGTTGAGTTCGCAGGAAATTATCGATTCGCTGCCCCTCCTGTTCCGGCTCAACAGTGACATACCGAACCTGAGGACGCGACTTCGCATCTGAATTTGTCATAGTAAGTTGTTTAATACCCGATTGATGCTCAATGGCTTTACTGTTATATTCTAGCGTTGCCGAGGACGGTTGGCTTTATTAATTTCACAAAACCGCACGACCAGTCAATTTACTCCGAATACGATCTCTTAACTGGCGTAGTCCGACCTGTGGCAAACATGCTATATCAAACGATATAAACCCGAATTTGAAGTAACGCTTCCACCACCTTCGCCAGTGCGAGGGTCCAGTTGGAGGTGGAGATGCACGCTGACCCGGAACCTGCCTTAGACAGCAGCCACAGCCATAGAAAATAACGACATTGGTCAGCGTTTCCTTCACTGCCGACACCAAGGTAGCCAGAAGCTACCCAGGCGATTGCATGCCAGATGCTGCGATCGGTCACAAAGACTGGACATTGAACACACCAGACACATTGGCTGACTGGGGTGGAATGCGTTGCGTTTGCTGAGAACGCATAACAACATGAAAAGAATGCTGATTAACGCAACTCAACCCGAAGAGGTGCGTGTCGCGCTTGTCGATGGACAGCGCTTGTTTGATCTCGATATGGAGTCAGACAGCCGGGAACAGAAAAAAGCCAATATCTACAAGGGCAAAATCACCCGCGTAGAGCCCAGCCTTGAGGCAGCCTTCGTTGACTACGGTGCAGACCGTCACGGCTTCCTTCCCCTGAAAGAGATTGCCAAGGAATACTTTTCCCGACAGCCGGAACGTGGCCAGCGCCCGAACATCCGTGATGTGATCCGCGAAGGTACCGAAGTTTTCGTTCAGGTCGATAAGGAAGAACGTGGCAACAAGGGCGCTGCTCTGACTACATTCATCAGCCTGGCCGGTCGTTACCTGGTTTTGATGCCCAACAACCCGCGTGCCGGTGGTATTTCCCGTCGCATCGAGGGTGAGGACCGTAACCAGCTCAAAGAAGCCCTGAGCGGCGTCAATATTTCCGATCAGATGGGTGTGATCATCCGCACAGCCGGTATCGGCCGCAGCTCCGAAGAGCTGCAGTGGGATCTGGATTACCTGACCACTCTCTGGGACGCCATGCAAGCCGTCAAGGATCGTCCTGCTCCTTTCCTGGTCTACCAGGAGAGCAATGTCGTTATCCGTGCAATTCGCGACTATCTGCGCGCCGATATCGGCGAAGTGCTGATCGACCACCCTGCCGTATACGAGCAGGCGATGCAGTTTGTGCGCCAGGTGATTCCAACTTTTGAGAGTCGCGTCAAGCTATACAAAGAATCTACGCCTCTGTTCAACCGCTTCCAGATCGAGAGTCAGATTGAAACCGCCTTCGAGCGTGAAGTCCAGCTCCCATCAGGTGGATCGATTGTTATTGACCCTACCGAAGCTCTGGTATCCATCGACATCAACTCCGCACGCGCAACCCGCGGTGGTGATATCGAAGAAACAGCACTGAACACCAACCTTGAAGCAGCCGACGAAATCGCTCGACAGCTCAGACTGCGTGATATCGGCGGCCTGATTGTCATCGACTTCATCGATATGACACCGATCAAAAACCAGCGTGAAGTGGAAAATCGCCTGCGCGATGCTCTCAAGCTGGATCGCGCACGCGTGCAGATGGGTCGCATCTCTCGCTTTGGCCTGCTCGAAATGTCACGCCAGCGTCTTCGCCCTTCACTCAGCGAAACCCGTGGCAGTGTCTGCCCTCGCTGCAGTGGTACAGGCGTCATTCGCGATACTGGCTCACTGGCCTTGTCGATCATGCGTCTGATTGAAGAGGAGTCTTCCAAGGACCGCACCGCGCAGATTCGCGCCATTTTGCCGGTCAGCGTAGCGACCTTCCTGCTGAACGAAAAGCGCAATGAAGTCCATGCCATTGAAGAGCGCCATAAGGTCAGAGTCGTCATCGTACCTAACCCGAACATGGAAACACCTCATTATGAGGTGGTCAGACTGCGCGATGATCATACCGTTGCCACGATAGATGATCTTAGCTACGCTATTCAGCCAGATGTGGCTGCGGAAACATCTGAAACAGTTACTCGCCCACCGAAGCGCGAAGAGGCTGCCGTCAAGGCGATTGCGCCTCCGACCCGCGTTGCGCCACAGTCCACTGTATCTCAGGTAGCAGAGATTGAAAGCGCACCCAGAGCCGAAGTGAGTAGCAAGCCAAAGACTGAAACTGATGCCCGGGCACCTTACCATCACATGCCGAAGGCCATCGAAACTCCGTCTTTCGCTCAACGGGTTATGACCTCCCTGCGCTCACTCTTTGCCGGTGCTCCCGCCAAGCCTGAACCCACGCCGGAGAAACCACCTGTTGCGAAAGCAGCCGAGCCTGCGCGCAGCAGAGAGGGCAGCCGTTCCTCTACTGGTCGTGGTGGTGATAAGCGCCGCGGTGGTCGCAGCAGCAAACCGCGTGATAATGACTCACGCCGCAGAGACAACCGTGATCACCGCGATGACCGTCAGGACGAGATCATTACGATTGAACCGGAACACAATCTCCCACCCATTGGAGAGAAAGCGACCGATAAGCGTGAAGAAGGGACTGAAGGTGGACGCACTCGCCGTCGCCGTCGTGGAGATCGTAAACGTGGTGAAAAGAGCGATCGACCGACTGCTACAGACGAAACAACAGCCGACAGCACTCCTGTACAGGCTGAGGTAGCGGGTAATGAAGCCGCCGATAAGCAGAGCACTGCTGATCCGGAACAGAGCAGCCGACGTGGCCGTCGCCGCCGTGGTGGTGAACGCAGTGCCAAGCGGACCGCACTGCCCGGAGCAGAAACACAGGGAGAGAGTGAAACTCCGTTTGCTGAAGTGACTGGCACTGAGACCGCAACCCCAGAGGCTCAATCTTCAGAAACATCTGTAGAGCTGAGCGAATCTGCACCAAAACTGGTTGCTGCAGAGCCAACTGGATCTGCAGATGATGAACCGCAGTTCAAAGCATCTGCTGACACAACCACTGAGTCATCTAGCGAGACTCAACAGGAAACGGATTCAGCATCTGAGGTTGAGGCAGAACCCGTTGAGAAAAAGTCCAGATCACGCCGCGGTAACCAACGCCAAAGATCTGGTAGACGCACACCAGAGCAGTCCAACATTGAGTTTGAGCAGGCGGAAGCCGCTGAAACCTCCAGTACCGGTACTGATCAAAGTGCGACTGACACTGAGACTGTAACCAGTACTGATATAACGAAGGTCGAGGGCGCGTCCATTCAGACAGAGGAGCCAGCACAACTGGTTCAGCAGGATCTGATTCAAGAGATGGATTCCGACGTCAGCACCTCGGCTCAGGAGCCTGTTGCAGCTACTGAAGACTCTGGGCAACCGGAGATTGAAATCGCCACTGCTGAGTCTTCAGAGCCCTCTGAGCCAGTCGCCGAAACCGAAGCACCGGTTGCAGCTGCTGCCACTGAAATGCAGGATAGTATCAGCACTTCTGAGCAGGCTGACAATGCACCTGCAGCTGAAGAGCCGCAACCTCTGGAGCAGCCTAAGGAGACTTGGCAGCAGGCAGAAGCTGAAATTGCTGAATCCGAGCCTGAGCCAGAGTCTGAACCAGTGTCAGAACCGATGTCAGAACCTGTGCAGTCTGAGTCCGAGCAGGCCGAAGAAGCTACTCAAGCTGAACCTGAGCAGCCCCGCACAAGACGTCGTGCACCGAATGACCCGCGACTGAAACGCGATAAAACTCAGTAATGTAATCAGAGAACCTGATTCATCATAGAAAAAACAGGCCAGCGATGGCCTGTTTTTTTTCACCCTTCGATAAGCCCATTCCACTTTCGCCTGCCCCACTCCTGCAACCACTTTTATCTGTCACACAAAAAGCTTGCCTGTAGTCATCTTGAAGGAGACTATACTGGACTTAAGAGGCGATCTATAAACCACTTATATCTGATCCATCAGATATTTAGCTGTGCTCTTCCAGTTTAGAGTCAGGTCAAGGAGCGAACGTGAATGAGCGATAATCCAGCCCTGAAGTCACTCAATCTTCTATTGGTTGATGATGAAGAGAATATCCTGAAAAGTATCAGGCGCGCACTGTTACGTGAGCCATACAAAATATTGACTGCCCGACGCGGTGAAGAGGCGTTGGAGATATTGGAACACAACCTGATCGATCTGATCATCTCTGATGCTCGCATGCCAGGTATGGATGGCGCGACCCTGTTGACAGAAGTTCAGAAACGCTGGCCCCGCTGCATGCGCATTCTGATGACCGGCTATGCAGACCTGGCAACAACCATTAAAGCGATCAATGAAGGAAAGATTTATCGCTACATCAGTAAACCCTGGGATGATGATGAGCTGCGCATGGTCATTCGACAGGCGATGGAGTTTCATACATCCGAACTGGAACGAAAGCGCCTCGAACGCCTGACACAGGAGCAGAACAAAAATCTGCTTGAGCTGAATCATACACTTGAGCAGCGTGTCAAAGAGCGTACCGCCGAGCTGGAGCAGACTGCAGAGATGGTTGAAACCGCCTATCAGGAGCTCTCTCAAAGCTACGTCAAAACAACCCTGGTATTCTCTTCCCTGATAGACCAGCGAATGCCGTCTGATCGACACAGTAACAGCCAGGTTATTACCCTTATCAAGCGGTTCTGCCAGCACTATAAGCTGGAGCCGGATCTGACGCGAAATCTTTCCATGGCCGCTTCGCTTTATAACCTGGGCAAACTGACCTGGGATGACGAAATGCTTAAGCAGTCCTCTAACCAGTTGCACAAGAACTACCGTGAGACGTATCGCCAATACCCTGCCATTGGCGAGTCATTACTGATGGCACTTGAGCCGTTGCAGGGTGCGGCAAAACTGATCCGCCATCACCAGGAGCGCTGGGCCGGCGGTGGCTTTCCTGATGGAATCAAAGGTAAAGCCATTCCCGCCGGTGCGCGCATCCTACGTCTGGCAGTGGATTTTGTAGAGCTGCGCCAAGGTGTTACACTCAATAAACCGATGTCTCATGAGGATACTCTGGCCATGATGAAAAAGTATTCCGGCCAGCTTTATGAGCCACACCTCTGCGGGCAATTCATTCAATTAATGGAGCTCAGTAAAGAGGATGAACAAGAAGGTAGCAACATACTTCTGCTGCGCACGGATCAGTTGAAACCCGGGATGCGGCTCGCTCGAAATCTCTATTCAGATAAAGGGACATTGATCATCTATGAGGATAAGATACTGAATACCATGCTGATTGATAAACTCAGAGAGTTTGAAAAATCCGAGCAATCTCAGTTTGAGCTGGCCATACACACTGCTCAGCGGCAGGATCTCAAGGAATGAATGCACAGAATACCGATACTGACACGATCAACGATCTGGATCCGCATGCCACCGCTATCCGGCATTCGGCACACTTGCTGCAGCGATGTCTGGAATCCTGCTATAACGGCATTCTTATTGTAGATGCGCAACAGCATGATATGCCGATCATCTACGTCAATGCTGCCTTCGAGAAGATTACCGGCTACACCGCTGCTGAAGCGATTGGCCACAACTGCCGTTTTCTGCAAGGTACTGAAGTTGATCAAGAGGCTGTCGAAGAGATTCGTCAGCATCTTCACGAAAAGAAAGAAGTACACGTCGTACTGCGTAATTATCGCAAAGATGGCAGAGCTTTCTGGAATGACCTCTATATTGCCCCGGTCCCCGACGATCAGGGTCAGATCACTCACTTCGTCGGGGTTCAGAATGATATCTCAGAACAGAAACACTATGAGTCTCGCCTGGCCTACAATGCCAATCATGATGTTCTGACGGGGCTACCGAACAGAGCGGCTATTGAAGAGCGATTGGATCAGATCTGTCGTGTAGCACGCCGCGCTGGGCACAAACTTGCGGTCATGTTCATTGATCTGGATGGCTTCAAGGCGATCAATGATGCCATGGGTCATAAGGTAGGTGACAAGGTTCTGACCGAGATAGCCAACCGGATGAAAATGCAAATTCGTCCCGGCGATATACTCGCCCACTTTGGCGGCGACGAGTTCGTACTTGTGCTACCAGAGCTGGTGCATGAAGAGCATGTCATGACGGTTGCTGATCGCGTTCTGGAAAGCATCTCTACACCCATGCGGATGGAAGGCATAGATCTTCACATCACCGCCAGCACTGGCATCAGAATCAGTGATGGTGTAATAGACCAGCCGATGCAGCTGATCCAGCAGGCCGATATTGCGATGTATAAGGCCAAGCAGAAAGGCCATAATACCTATCACTTTTTTACAGAAGACCTGAATCAGAAGATCAGCCACCTGTTTCTGTTACGCAATGAGATGCAGAAGGCGATTGAGAATGAGGATTTTCAGGTTTACTACCAACCGCAGTTTGATTCCCGCACAGGCCGTATCACCGGCATAGAGGCCCTGCTGCGCTGGCATCATCCTGAGCTGGGCACCATTTCACCGGATGAGTTCATCACCGTTGCCGAAAATACTGGCCAGATTATCCCCTTGGGTGAGTGGGTTCTGAAGCGCGCGTGCCAGGACAATAAACGCATCTATGATATGGGCTACATCGGAAACCGTGTGTCGATAAATGTATCTGCCATACAGTTTCAGCGTGGCAATTTTGTCAAAAGCATGCTCAAAGCCCTACAGACATCACAGATCCCCCCGGAGTTAGTGGATATCGAAATCACGGAATCTCTGCTGGTTGATAATACCGATCGAACGTTGAACATGCTCAATGAGCTGAAGGCATTTGGAATAAGTATTTCGATTGATGATTTCGGAACAGGCTTTTCTGGCCTCAGTTATCTGAAAAACATCCCTGTCGACAAAATCAAGATCGACCGCTCCTTCGTCAGGGATATCATCAGTAATCAGAATGATGCCGCGATCACCAAAGGAATTATTTCGATGGCCCACCACTTGGGGCTGAAAGTGGTTGCCGAAGGGATTGAATCCGAAGCACAGGCCAGCTTTCTGAATCATCATTTGTGCGATGAGTTCCAAGGCTACTTTTTTGCCCACCCCATGCCCTTCGATCGTCTGATCACTTTTTTCAAACAACATAAAGTTCAGAGGCTGTTCAACGCCACCTCATCAGCGCCTGATAACACTCAGACACTTCTGATACTGGATGACGAACCCAACATTCTTCATGCGCTGAAAAGGGTGTTGCGCCCGGACGGCTACAGGATACTGACAGCCGGCAATGCTCAGACCGCCTTTGAATTATTGGCAACACAACAGGTTCAGGTCGTGGTATCCGATCAGCGCATGCCTGATATGAACGGTATAGAGTTCCTGAAAAGAGTGAAGAGCATTCATCCGGCAACGGTTCGTATTCTACTGTCAGGATATACCGATCTGAAAACAGTCACCGAGGCTATCAATCAAGGCTGTGCATATAAATTCTTCACTAAGCCTTGGGTTGATGATGAATTGAGAGCAAACATACGCCGCGCCTTCAGGCACTACGCTGCGACACAGTCTCAAAACCAGGATGGCGAGAATTAAGTATCATCAGTTTTTGATAGCAGGATAAAAACGTGGCTCCGGCTCCAGCCAGACTCCGAAGGTCTGCTGAACCGATAACTGGATATTTGCCATCAGGCGCTCCAGCTCAGTACGAGTGCCGCCACCAGCATTGAACAGCACCAGAGCCTGATGCTCATAAACACCCACCTGCCCTTCACGCCGGCCTTTCCAACCGCAACGGTCAATCATCCAGCCAGCTGCCAGCTTGCACCGCCCTTGGTCCGGATAGGAAACCAGATCGGGGAAGCGCTGCTTCAATTGCAGAAGCTGCTCAGGAGGAATAACGGGATTTTTGAAGAAACTACCGGCATTTCCCAGCAATTTCGGATCAGGTAGTTTACTGCGCCGAATCGAACAGACCTGCTCAAAAACATCACGCGCTGTAAGATATGGCCTGCCTGCCAACTCGCTCAAACCGCTGTAGCCCAAGACAGGATTGAAATCACGCTGCAGTATAAAAGTTACTGCAGTAATGATGTAGCGATCTGGTTCAAGCGATTTGAAAACACTGTCACGATAGGCAAAGTGGCAAGCTGACCGACTCAGACGAGTGAAACACTTCTGTGCCCGGTCATACACCTCCACCTCATGCAGATGGTCCTTGAGCTCCACACCGTAGGCGCCGATGTTCTGCACGGGAGCAGCGCCGACTGTACCCGGTATCAAGGCAAGGTTTTCAAGGCCGAACAGCCCCTCATCCAGCATTCTGTCTACCGCTGTGTGCCAGTTCTCCCCTGCTGCGATACGCAGCAGGACCCTACCATCCTTAAGCGATTCGGACGACCAACCCTTAAGATCTATCAACGCCACCATACCACCAATCCTATCGCCCAGAACCAGATTGCTGCCACCACCGAGCAACAGCAGTTCCAGTTTTTGCTCCTGGCAATACTCACAAAGAAGCGGCAGTTGAGCGATGTCGGTAATCTGCACGAAATACTCGGCATTGGCCGAAAAACCCAGTGTATTCAGGTCATCAAGTGGAACATTACGTTGGATTGACAGCATTAATCTACATGCCTCGCCCTGATATGCCGGACCAGACCTGCAGAAGCATTCTCTATCAGATCCACCACCCGCTCAAAACCCTTGTCTCCATCCGTATAGTAGGGATCGGGTACTTCACGTACCGTTTCAGCATCTGCAAAATCAAGGAACAAACTTAGATGCCCCGTATAGCCCACTGGAGCCATTGCTGTCAGGAAATTCAGGTTCTGCTTGTCCATCGCCAGAATATAGTCATAGTGTTCAAAATCAGTATCTTCAACTGCACGGGCACGCAGAGGGCTCAGATCATAGCCGCGACGAGCTGCCACTCTAGTGCTGCGCGGGTCGGGTGGATTACCAATGTGATAGGCTGCGGTTCCGGCAGAATCCACCTCTACCTGATGATGCAGACCTTCATCAGCCAGACACTTCAAAAATACGCCATGCGCCGTGGGTGATCTACAGATATTGCCCAAACAGACAAAAAGAACACTCACCGGAAACTGTTTTGACATAACTGCCTCAATCACTGTCCTTACAACTCTTTCAACTCACTGATGAAACTGACTTGTCTACTGCTGCGCCAACCACACCCTGATCCGCTCCAGGTCTTCAGGTGTATCAACACCCGTCGGTGGCGCCTCATCGGCTGCAGCGACATGGATGCGAACACCCATCCATAAGGCGCGCAACTGTTCCAGCGACTCAGTCTGCTCCAAGGGTGCAGGTGGCCAGGTAACGTACTCATTCAGGAGTCGAACACGGTAGGCGTACAGACCGATATGTCGCTGCCAGTTGAAACCAGCCGGCATAGCGGTACCTTTACTCTGAGCGGCAAAGGCATCGCGTGGCCAAGGGATGCTGGCACGGCTGAAATAGAGCGCCATACCCTTACAATCCGTGACCACCTTGACAACATTAGGATTCAACAAGGCATCCAGATCTTCAATCGGCTCAGAGAGAGTGGCGATGCCCGCCTCTGTCATCGCCATCAGGTTATGAGCCACCTGATTGATGATGCGTGGTGGTATCAGAGGCTCATCCCCCTGAACATTCACCACTATATCGTCGGCATAGAACCCAAGACGCTGCACCACCTCCTGCAAGCGGTCTGTTCCCGATGGGTGATCCGAGGATGTCATGCATACCTCGGCACCAAAAGCCGATGCAACATCTGCAATCTGCTGATTATCAGTGGCAACGATAACCCTACTGGCTTCACTCTCGCAGGCACGCTCATATACATGCTGCACCATTGGCTTACCGGCCAGATCAGCCAGAGGCTTACCCGGGAAGCGTGTGGATGCATAGCGGGCAGGGATGACAACTGAAAAGCTCATTATTTTTTCTCTTTCAGGCGTTCTTCAACTGTCAGTGTGCGTGCCTCACTTTCCAGCATCACCGGGATATCATCCCGGATCGGGTAGGCCAGACCACTCGTCCGACAGATCAGCTCGTTGGTCTCTTTATTCCATTCCAGTGGTGCTTTGGATACGGGGCACACCAGTATATCTAGCAGTTTGTGATCCATTATCTAGTCCTGTTCTGTAAATTAACACGTTGCGTCAATTGTATCAGTTGCTCTTCAAATGCCCGCGAAAGCCCAGCCTCTACCTGCAGGGCCCAGCAATCATCAGGCAACTGAGTTTGAAACTTCACGGCATCTTTCTCAGTCATGATAACCGGCAACGCATCGTTGAATTCAATATCTTGCGGGCGGTACTGATGATGATCCGGAAAAGGGTGTTCGACAGGCTTCAATCCGATCCCCTTCAGAGTATCGAAAAATCGTGCCGGATTACCGATACCCGCGACAGCATGCACCCTGCACTCCTGTCCGGCACGCCAGCTCTCAATGCTGGAAATCACTCCTGA
The DNA here is from genome assembly GCF_046271865.1 of Nitrincola salilacus. Taxonomy (NCBI): domain Bacteria; kingdom Pseudomonadati; phylum Pseudomonadota; class Gammaproteobacteria; order Oceanospirillales; family Oceanospirillaceae; genus Nitrincola; species Nitrincola salilacus. The sequence continues at coordinate 1,902,307 of NZ_CP176580.1, read as the reverse complement.
ACGAAGATGCCGCAGGGACGTCGGTACTATATCCATCATGAAGTCGTCCGGCCACCTCTGCTGCTGGCCATTGTTCACAACCACCATATCCACCTGCTGCAGACGACTGACCGGTTCGCGTAGAGGCCCTTCCGGCAGACATCGCTGATTGCCCAGACCTCGTTGTCCATCAATGACAGCAATCTCTATATCGCGCCCCAGTCGATAATGTTGCAGACCATCATCACTGATGATGATATCGCAATCCGTCTGAGCCAGCAGCGATTTTGCTGCCGCTACTCTATCTGGATCAACCACCAACGGCACAGCAGTCTGGCGGACAATCAGCAAGGGCTCATCACCCGATTCGGCAGGAGAGGAATTCTCAGTCACATGAAAGGGATAATAAGGCGCTTTACCACCATAACCCCGACTGACAACGCCAGGTTTGAATCCTTGCGATCGATACAAGGCGATCAGTGCGATAACCAGAGGTGTCTTACCCGTGCCACCAACGCTGATATTTCCCACCACAACAACAGGAACAGGGGCTTTCCACTGTTTCTCGGGATTACTCAGGTAGCGATAACGTCGGCGGGTTGCCAGATGCTCAAACAACCAGGAAAGGGGCCGAAGCAGCGGGCTCCAGGAAGCTGGCTCGTACCAGCTACGTTCAAGCAAGCGCATTATTCACGTCCGGATTCCCGAGTCGTGATGCTGAGCCGGGCAAAGCCCAACTGACCAGCCACATCCATCGCGGTCACCACCGCCTGATGTGGCGTTTCACCGTCGGCCGTAATAACAAAGGGGATATCGCGTGCATCCCCGGCCTCGGACATGATTGCGCGTCGCAGCGTCAGCGCCTGAGCATTCACCAACGGCTGACCATTAACACTGTATAGACCCTCCGAGGAAATGACGATATCTATGGCTACACGTTCAGCCGTCGTAATCGCTCCCGACGCGGCCTCCGGCAGATTGATCTCCAGATGCGACTCACGTGTAAAAGTAGTGGAAATCATAAAGAAGATCAGCAGCAGAAACACCACATCAATCAAAGGGGTCAGATTGACACTCACTTCATCCTGGCGTTGGCGAGGAAACTTCACAGTGACCGTCCATCCTTACTCATAGTTGACATCGCGCTCGCCATGAATCACTTCCACCAGTTTGACTGCTTCCTGCTCCATGCCCACCACCAGTGTATCGATCCGGCGCTGAAAATAGCGGTGCATCACCAATGAGGGAATAGCAATGGAGAGCCCTGCGGCTGTCGTGATAAGTGCCTCAGAAATCCCGCCCGCCAGCACGCCGACATTCCCGGTTCCCTGTATCATGATCTCTGTGAACACCTTGATCATACCAATAACGGTACCCAGCAAGCCGAGTAGTGGCGTAATCGCAGCTATCGATCCCAGACCGCTCAGATAGCGTTCCATATCATGTATCACATGACTGGCTGCTTCCTGAATGCTCTCTTTCATGATCTCCCGACCATGTTTGGCATTATTCAGCCCAGCTACGATAATGCTGCCCAGAGGGCTTCCCTGCTTGATCTGCTTCATGTGCTCGGACGTCATGGTACCATGACGAACCAGTTCCCAGACCTCACCAAGCAAGCCAGCAGGGATGACATGTCTCTTTTTAAGAAACCATAAGCGCTCAATGCAGATAGCCAGCGAAACAACAGAGCAGGCCAGTATCGGTATCATTAACCAGCCGCCCGCTTTGATCAGTTCAAACACTCAGTGAGCCTCCTTTTTGCTGTCACAACTTTATCATAGCCCTGTCATGGAAAGTAGATTGTTTCGCCTACAGGTCACGAATCACAGGGTGATGCCAGTATCGTCTGCGCTGTTCTCGCCAACTTTCTGTATTGCATTTCCCATTGGATGCGCTCAACACAATTGCACCGTCAGTCGCAGTATTCATTGCCTTTACACCTGCCCTTTCAAACCTCGTGGTGACCTCTTCATGAGGATGCCCAAAACGGTTATTGTAACCAGCCGCATAGATGACATGCTCAGGCTGAAGGTGTTCAATCAAAACCTGAGAGGATGAGCTTCGACTACCATGATGCCCCGCTACAAGCCAGGTGACCGGTTGCAATAAACCTGTCCGGACAAGCCCGAACTCAGCCGGCAATCCAGCATCACCCGGAAGAAACAGGCTGCAAGTCCCGCTTCTGACCTCCAGCACGCAGGATTGCTCATTGCGACTCCATTCAGGTCTTGGTGGGGGCGTCAGATAGCGAAAATGTACGCTATCGTATTCCCACGCCTGTCGTTCATGGCAACTCTGAAACCCTCGACTGATCAGATTATCGTCACCACCCTCTTTCCGCCCTATCGACAACATCTGCTTTAATGCCGGATAACCACCGACATGGTCAGAATCACCATGACTGATCACCAGATGATCGAGCTGATGAACATTACCGGCCTGAAGCATTGGCGCTATCGTAAAGGGCAGCGCACTGCCGCCACCTGCGAACCCCGGCCCCGTGTCATAGAGAAGACGATGCTGCCGGGTCTCGACCAAAACCGCCAACCCCTGCCCTACATCAAATACCACCGCCTTGAAGTCACCTGAGGAAATCTGTGAGGCACGCGGCATGAGTAAAGGTAAAAGCACCAGCACACTCACCCATCGCCAATGAAGCGGAATCGGCATCAGTAACCAGAAGCAGGCCAGACTCGCAATCAAAACAATAATGGGTTCAGGTCGGGCCAAGAGCATGTAAACACCTGGAATCGCTGCACTCCATTGCAATCCAGACCAGAAAAGATCAAGAAACTGACTGACGGCCCAGATCACTGATTCCGATCCGGCCAGTGCGGCAGGTATCAATACTGGCAAGAGTGTTATCAACAACGAAAACAGCGGCACGGCGATCAGATTCACTACAGGGGCCAGCACTCCGAACTGATTGAACAGCAATGCCATCAACGGCAGCATGCCGACAAAAATCGACCACTGTGCCTGTCCCGCAAGTCGCCAGGCTGAAGCACCCGGACGTTTGCTGGTCTGAGCAAGCCACAAGAGCACAGCCACAGCGCAGAAAGAGAGCCATGCACCCGGCTGCAACAATGCCAGTGGCTGGCAGGTAAGGATGGCAATCAAAGCCCATCTCCATCTTGTCCAGCCACTGACCTGCTTCAAAGACCACTCAGCCATCAGAAAAACCGTCACCATAATCAAGGCACGCTGCACCGGTAACCCAAAACCGGAAATCAACGCATAGGAAACAGCCAGCAATAGCGCCAAAAGCAAGGGTATACGCCGTAACCAGACCGGTGCAAAACCACAGAGTAATACACCACCTATCAGCAACTTCCCTAACAATAAACCAGCCCCTGCGGCAACACCGATATGCAAACCACTGACGACCAGAAGGTGGGCCGTGCCGGTTCTGCGCAATACCTCCCAGTGCTCATCCTGCATATCCAGACGGCTACCCAGCACAATCGCCTGCAGCAGCCAACCCGATCCTGTGCCACTGAATTGATGGTGCAGCTTATCTGACAGATTCTGACGAAACCCGGCAAGCGTCCAACCCTTACCGCTTTGTTGATGATACAACTGGCGCACATAACCGGTTGCATCCAGATTATTCTGCAGATAGTAAAGCTCTCTATCACTTGCATGGGGATTCATCAGGCCTCGCGGAGATCTCAGGCGCACCTCCAGATCAAGGTACTGCCCAGCCTTAATGATCTGTTCAGGTTGATACAGGGACAATTGCACCCGACGCAAACGCCTCAGTGCAGGCTCATCAGCGAGAACCTGATCAACAGAAATCTCAAACCTGACTCTGTGATCGCTGTGTAAGGGGAGATCCTGAACAGTACCACTCAGGTGTACATCTGTACCATCAAGCGCGAGCGGTAAACGATGATGCAGCTGCCATGAACCATAGAGTGTGGCCACCAGCACCCCCACACAATAGAGCAATGTCCGAGTGCGAAGCACCGGGTGAAGCAGGAGCAGTAATCCGGGAAAGAGGTAACACACTGAGTATAGACTGGGCAAAAGTGCCACAGTCAGCAGTCCGGCGAGATAATAGATCATCCTTGATCCTTATAATCACGTTGTAATCACTTATGTCTTGTTGGCTTGAGCCCATCCAGGCGGCATAATGAGCAGCCTTTAGTGTAAAGTAACGTTAATGCCACGCAAGCTTCTGAAAAAATACATGCCGGATCCGCACTGGGTGAGAAACCACCAGCATTTACGCTGGATGGGTCGCTACATTCAGAACCCCAACCTCTGGCACTTATCGCACCGCTCCGTGTCGCTGGCATTTCTGGTGGGAATTTTCTGCGCTTTTTTGCCGATGCCCTTCCAGATGGTGCTAGCCGCCGTCATTGCTGTTCTTGTTGGCAGCAATCTGCCTGTTTCCATTGGGCTGGTCTGGATATCAAACCCTATCACCATGCCAGCCATGCTCTACTTCTGCTATCGAATAGGGCTTGCGATTCTCGGCTCAGACCCCGAGACTCCCAGGATGGCATGGACTCTGGACAGTATCTACGGCAACTTTCAGCATATATGGCAACCCTTGCTACTGGGTTCAGTTTTGTGCGGCATCGTTGCAGGTATTCTGGGCTTTATTGCCGTGCGCATTGTCTGGCTGATACAGGTACGGCGCAATTGGATCAAACGCGGCAAGGCACGCGCATTGCGTCGCAAACAGATAGATGACGGCAGATCAGACTGAATAAGGCTCCAGGCGCCCATTAGTTAACTGCATTGCGCGCTCCATACTCCCTGCCAACTCCAGATTATGCGTTACAATCACGAACGCAATATCCAGCTCCTGATTAAGCCTGTCCAGATACTGCTGTACTTCATGTGCCGTGACGTGATCCAGATTTCCGGTGGGTTCATCCATCAGAACACAGGCAGGTGATGTCACCAGCGCTCGGGCTATGGCCACACGCTGCCTTTCGCCACCGCTGAGCTGCCCCGGCTTGTGATCGGCACGACTCGACAATCCAACCTGAGCCAACAGCACCTTTGCCGCCTGACTGGCTGTTGCGACACTGTCACCTCGAATCAGTAACGGCATCGCAATATTCTCAAGTGCCGTGAACTCGTTCAGTAGATGATGAAACTGATAAACAAAACCGAGCATGCGATTACGCATGGTGCAACGCTGTAACTCAGGCACTTCATAGATAGAATCATTGAGCAGACTCACGGAACCACTGGTTGGCTGCTCCAAACCACCCAGAATATTCAGCAGCGTGGTTTTGCCACTGCCCGAGCTGCCGACTATGGCTACACGTTCGCCTTTGTGTACAGTGAAATTGAGCGTGTCGAGCACCACAAGATCATGGCCCACTTCTTTATAAACATGCGTGACATCACACGCTTCCAATACTGGACTACTCATAGCGAAGCGCCTCTGCCGGCTGTGTTCTGGAAGCCTTCCAGGCAGGATACAGTGTTGCCAGGAAGCTGATACTGAATGCAGTAATAGTGATCATAACCAGATCATTCAACTGCAACTGGGAAGGGAGATAACTGATGAAATAAACATCTGCCGACAAAAACTGAATCCCCAGCGTCCGCTCCACCCAGGCAACCAGATCACTGACGGTCAATGCCAGGATAATCCCCAATACCAGACCCAGCGTTGTCCCTATAAAGCCAATCACTGTGCCCTGTACCATGAAAATACGCATGATACCGCCGGGAGTCGCGCCCATGGTGCGCAGAATCGCTATATCATTGCGCTTATCAGTCACGACCATGACCAGTGTTGAAACAATATTGAATGCAGCAACAAATACGATCAGAAACAGCAGAAGCCCAATCATTCGTTTTTCAAGCTGGATCGCCTGAAAAAGATTGCCATGCGTACGCGTCCAATCGGACACATAAAGAGGACGATCAAATGACTCTGCCAGCGAGCGTATCAGTCGGGGTGCAGCAAAGAGGTCATCAAATTTGATGCGAACGCCGTCCACCTCACCCGGCAGCAGACGCTTCAGACGGGCAGCGTCATCTATATGAACATAGGCCAGACTCGCGTCCAGCTCGGCACCGACCGAAAAAATACCGACTACCTCAAAGCGTTTCAGCCTGGGGACGATACCGGCAATACTGACCGAAGCTTCTGGCAGCACCAGCGTGACCTTATCACCCACGCCCGCACCGATGAATCGAGCCAGCAGTTCACCCAGCACAATGCCGTAATCGCCCGCAACGAGATTGTCCAACGAACCATAAGTAAAGTGATCCGCGATGATGGACACATCGGTTTCGTAATCCGGGTCGATGCCGTTCACCAATACGCCATGTACCTTGCCAGCATTGGTCAGCATACCTTGTGCCTGAACAAAAGGCGCAGCTGCCTCGACCTGATCCGACAGCACCAGCCGCTCTGATACCTGAGACCAGTCTTGCATTGAGGTGCCATATTCGCTGATGGTGGCGTGAGGCACCATCCCGAGTATGCGCTGCTTCAACTCACGGTCGAAACCGTTCATCACAGACAGCACGACGATCAACGCGGCCACACCAAGCATCAAGCCCAGCATCGATACCAGCGAAATAAAAGATATGAAATGGTTGCCGCGTTTAGCTGCCGTGTAGCGCAGTCCGACAAAGAGAGATAAAGGTCTGAACATGGGGCTGAATTAAATCACAGTTAGGTTTCTATCTCTAACAGATTCGCTGTATTTTTCGCTATACTTGAGCGAAACAAATCTGACTCAGGGAGAAACAGTTTGGAAAGTGAACGACGCCAATTCTATCGCATTGACCACCCGGTAGCATTAGAGTTCACGATAATTCCTGAACCGGAAGATCTGGACTCATTGCAACCATCACATTTCAAGGTTTCGCCCTACTTCATGCTGCAAAGCCATCTGCACGAACTGGACCAGGAGGCTAATGCCAAGCTGAATCAACTGGGCCGCTCAATGCCGATTCTGACCTCCTACCTGCAGCTCATGAGCAAAAAAATCGACCTGATCGCTCAGACACTCTCTGCCAACCAGCAGATGGGTGATGAGATCAAGACAGAGATAGTGAACCTCAGCGAAGGAGGCCTATCCTTTCACAACAACCACACAATCGAGCTGAACAGCCTGATGGTAGTAAAACTGGTATTTCCTGAAGGGGAGATGGGATTACTGCTTTATGCCAGAGTACAGCGTTGCAGCGTACTCAGTGATGGTGCCGATATCGGTATTGAGTTCCTGAAAATGCCTGAGAGCTGCCGTACACAACTGGCACGGCTGATTATCGAAACCCAGGCAAGAGAGCGCAAGCAATACCTCAATGACTGAACAACAATCCAGAACACTGCATCACCTGGCAACAGCTGTGGGCTTTCTTTTCCTTATTCTGTGGTTTTATATTGGGCGCAGAATCGGGTTTCTCGACTGGTTTGTCACGCTGGGCCCCAGAAGCCATGCAGGGGCAATACTGACTATTGGTATCATGCTGATGATGCTGCCCGCGTTTCTGATCTGGAAGTACTGTAATCGCTGGGTAGAAAAAAGACTGAAAATCACCGGGCGTTTCCTGGAAGATGAGGTATATCTGAAGCCAGAAAACAAGGCTGATACTCAAGATACCGATAAGGAAAGCAGGCAGAAGCAGGCGGATGATTAACCCCCCGCCTCTGCCCTGTATGATCCTTACAGATTAACTACGCGGTTCAAGCCAGCTATGGCAGCCACTCGATAGGCTTCGGCCATGGTTGGGTAGTTGAAGGTCGTGTTGACGAAATACTTGATGGTATTGGCCGCGCCTTCCTGACGCATAATCGCCTGACCGATATGTATGATCTCTGAGGCCTGATCACCAAAACAGTGAATACCGAGAATTTCAAAGGTATCACGATGGAACAGAAGCTTCAGCATACCTACCGGTTCGCCAGATATCTGCGCGCGCGCCGTATCCTTGAAGAACGCCTGACCCACTTCATAAGGGACGCACTCTTCGGTTAGCTCTTCTTCAGTTTTACCGACAGAGCTGATCTCAGGAATGGTATAGATACCGGTCGGCACTTCGTTGATATAACGGAAGTCATCACCACTGAGCAGATCTGACGACGCAGCCCTGCCCTGATCCAACGCTGCTGAAGCCAGGCTTGGCCAACCAATCACGTCACCAACGGCATAAACACCCTCTGCACTGGTACGGTAGTGATCATCCACCTCCAACTGTCCACGACTATTGGCCGCCAAACCGATACTTTCCAGCCCAAGACCTTTAGTATTTCCCGAACGCCCGGCGCACCACAGAAAAGCATCCGCACGGATACGCTTACCCGACTTGAGCTCCATCGTCACACCTTTGTCATCCCCTACGACAGATGCATATTCTTCATTGTGACGAATTTTGACGGCATTGTTGCGCAGATGGTAGCTCAGAGAATCAGAGATCTCGACATCAAGGAAGGAGAGCAGGCGATCACGGTTATCGATAAGATCAACTTTTACACCCAGGCCACTGAAAATGGATGCATATTCGCAGCCGATTACACCGGCACCGTAGATCACCATGGTACGTGGAGTGTGGTTCAGTTTCAGAATAGAATCAGAGTTGTAGATACGAGGATGTTTGAAATCAATATCATCCGGGCACCAGGGGCTTGACCCCGTTGCGATGATCACATTTTTACCACGCAGGTGCTCAGGTTCGCCCTTGGTGCTCTTAACCTGAACAACGCCCTGCTCTACAAAAGTTGCCCGACCAAAAAAAACATCAATACGGTTGCGCGCATAAAAATTGGTACGCAGCATCACCTGATTAGAGATGACCTTTTCGGCACGGCGTAATACCTTTGGGAAGGAGAACCAACGCGGTTCGCCGATATCCCTGAACATGGGGTTAGTGTTGAATTCTATGATCTGCTTGACTGAATGGCGCAGCGCCTTGGATGGGATAGTACCTTTGTGCGTACAGTTACCGCCAACGGTATCCTGCTCTTCGATTACAGCCACTCTGCGGCCGTTCTTTGCCGCATTCAGTGCTGCGCCCTCTCCAGCAGGCCCAGAACCTATCACAATGACATCGTAGTCATATTCAGCCATTCTTTTCCCCTTCAGATCATATAATAAAATGCAGACAGACTTGACCCCGGTCTTGCGCCAGCTCAACAGTAAACTCTAAGCCCTTGAGCCAAAAATACAATTACCTTTTGGCCTTAGCCTCATATGCCAGCTCTTCACTGGCATCATTTCGCATGGATTTGTTCTTTTCCTGCTCTTCATCACAGACATCCTTATCGCCATGACAGATATCACAGGCAGTATCCATTCCCAGAGCGCTCATACCACCACAGGAGCCAGCTATCGGCTTACGCCCCATCAGCACACCGACAGACATGGCCACAACTAGAAATGTCAGGACGAGAAAAGTCAGAAACATGACTTCCATAAATAGCCTCCTAACTGTTAGTGAAAAAATGACTTGTTATCTATCAGAAAAGATCTGGCAGCTACAGTTCAAAATTGTATTCGAATGACCCGAATACAATAGAAAAACGGCCAGTAGCATTAGCTACTGGCCATTTCCGTTTACTGCAAAATATCCATCATGGCATCAGCCACCGAAGTCGTCGAGCAGGATGTTATCCGGCTCCACACCGAGATCATTCAGTAGTTTGATTACCGCGGCGTTCATCATTGGCGGCCCACACATGTAGTACTCACAGTCTTCAGGCGCTTCATGATCCTTCAGATAGTTTTCGTACAGTACGTTATGGATAAATCCGGTGTAACCAGTCCAGTTATCTTCCGGCAGTGGATCAGACAACGCCAGATGCCAGGTGAAGTTCTCATTTTCTTCAGCCAGCTTGTCGAACTCTTCCACATAGAAAGCTTCGCGCAGTGAACGGGCACCATACCAGAAGGTAATTTTACGCTTCGAGCCCAAACGCATCAGCTGGTCAAAAATGTGTGAGCGCATTGGTGCCATACCGGCACCACCACCAACAAACACCATCTCGTTGTCGGTATCCTTGGCAAAGAATTCACCAAACGGACCGTAAACATCAATCTTGTCACCTTCTTTCAGGTTGAACACGTAAGATGACATGATACCCGGTGGATGGTCTGTTCCCGGTGGAGGCGATGCGATACGGATGTTAAACTTAACTACACCTTTTTCTTCCGGATAGTTAGCCATGGAGTAAGCACGGATAGTGGGCTCTGACACTTTGGAAACAAAGCGCCACATATCGAACTTATCCCAATCACCACGATACTCTTCCTGAATCTCGAAATCCTTGTAATTGACCGTGTGAGGCGGGCATTCCAGCTGCACATAACCACCAGCACGAAAGTCGACGTTTTCACCCTCAGGCAGACGCAGAGTCAGTTCCTTGATGAAAGTCGCCACATTCGGATTCGAGTCGACAGTACATGTCCATTTCTTCACGCCGAAGACATCATCTTCAACTTCGATTTTCATATCCTGCTTGACGGCTACCTGACATGACAAGCGCCACCCTTCCTTTGCTTCACGCAAAGAGAAATGGGACTCTTCAGTCGGCAACATGGAACCGCCGCCTTCCATCACGATGCATTTGCACTGTGCACAGGTACCACCGCCACCACAAGCTGACGCGAGGAACACACCTTTATCGGCCAGCGACTGCAGCAGTTTGCTGCCCGCAGGAACGGTAATCGATTTTTCAGGATCTTCATTGATTTCAATGGTCACGTTCCCTGAGCTGACCATTTTGGAACGAGCCGCCAGGATTACCGCTACCAGCGCAAGCACCATGGCGGTAAACATGACAACGCCCAACACTATTTCTGCATTCATCGGCTTATTCCACCCTTCTGCTATTCATACCCAAGGGATTAAAGCTGTACGCCGGAGAACGACATAAAGCCTAGCGACATCAGTCCTACAATAATGAAGGTGATGCCAAGACCACGCAGCCCCTCAGGTACATCGCTGTACTTGAGCTTTTCGCGGATACCAGCCAGCGCAGCAATTGCCAGCGCCCAGCCAAGACCCGCACCCAGGCCGTACACAACACTCTCAGGGAAGGTGTAATCACGCTCCACCATGAACAGCGCCGCACCCAGAATGGCGCAGTTGACTGTGATCAATGGCAGAAACACACCCAACGCGTTGTAAAGTGCTGGTACGAAGCGATCCAGGAACATTTCAAGAATCTGTACCATCGCCGCGATAACGCCGATGTATGAAATGTAACCGAGGAAACTAAGATCCACATCCGGATAACCCGCCCAGCTGAGCGCGCCTTCACGCAGCAGATAGTTGAAAATCAGGTTGTTGATCGGTGTTGTGATAACAAGCACAACGATAACGGCAATACCCAGGCCAATTGCAGTCTGAACTTTCTTTGAAATCGCCAGGAAGGTGCACATCCCGAGGAAGAAAGCCAACGCCATGTTTTCAACAAAGATCGCCCGTACAGCCAAGCTGATATATTGTTCCATAACTTACACAGCCTCCTTTCGACTATTAGGGGCAATGACGAAATCGGGTTTTTCAACCTGATCTGGTTTCCAGCTGCGAATGATCCAGATAAGGAAACCTATCAGGAAGAACGCACTAGGAGGCAACAGCATCAGGCCGTTACTTTGATACCACCCACCATTTGTTACCAACGGCAGAATCTCGATACCAAACAACGTGCCTGCTCCAAAGAGCTCGCGGAAAAAAGCAACGAAGACCAGTACCAGACCATAACCCAGTCCATTACCCAGACCGTCAAAAAAGCTCGGTAATGGCGGGTTTTTCATCGCGAAAGCTTCAGCACGTCCCAGCACGATGCAGTTGGTAATAATCAGACCGACAAAGACAGACAGCTGCTTAGAAATATCGTAAGCAACTGCTTTGAGGACCTGATCCACCACTATTACGAGAGATGCAATAATGGTCATCTGCACGATAATACGAATATTGCTTGGAATATGATTGCGAATAATAGAGATGAACAGGTTGGAGCATCCTGTCACAGCCATTACCGCCAACACCATCACCAGCGCAGTATTCATATTGGTGGTAACCGCCAAAGCAGAACAGACACCCAAGATCTGCAAAGCAATCGGGTTGTTCTTGAAAATCGGCGAAATCAGAATTTCTTTAGTTGATGAAGTAGACATCTTCACACCTCCCCTGCATGCAGGTTGGCAATAAATCTTGCATAGCCAGCGTCGCCCAACCAGAACTTGATCATATTACTGACACCGTTACTGGTAAGTGTGGCGCCTGCCAAACCATCAATCTGATGTTGTGCACGCGGGCTGCCGGTATCAACGCTTCCTTTAATGACACCAAGCGCTGGTTGCTCAGCCTCGTCGCCAGGATAGACTTTCTTGCCAGGCCATGTGGCCTGCCAGGATGGATTATCGATTTCCCCGCCCAAACCTGGAGTCTCTGCATGCTCATAGAATCCAATACCCGCAACAGTATTCAGATCGCCTTCAAGCGCCAGAAAACCATACATGGTTGACCAGAGTCCATAAGCATAGACAGGTAGAATCAGCTTCTCAATATTGCCATCTGCATCATGCTGCAAATATACAGGCATAAACCGAGGCTTACGTTTTATTGAGGCAATATCATCCCGCCGACCGAGGTTTTCTGACAGTGCTGGATCACGTGCTGCTTTTCGGAAGTCATATGTATCAGCATTAACTTCGTCGGTGTAAAGACCTGTTTCCAGGTCAATAATACGAACAGTAATTTGCTCAAACAGCTCATTGACTGTGCGATTCGGGTCACTGAGACCTGCTGCTGACAGTATATTGGACTTCATGTCCTGCTCAATATTTGCCAGTTGAAGCGGTTTCAGCATAACCGCTGCTGTGGACACGAGCACTGAACAAATCACACATAGCAGCAGAGAAACGATGATCGTTTTCTGAATTGTATCGTTATTAGACGACATTGCGCATCATCCTCCGTTTGATGTTCGCCTGAACAACAAAGTTGTCAATCAAAGGCGCAAACAGGTTGGCAAACAGGATAGCCAGCATCATCCCCTCTGGGAATGCCGGATTGACCACTCTGATCAGGATGACCATGACACCGATCAAAGCACCAAAAACCCACTTACCGGTGTTGGTCATGGACGCAGATACCGGATCCGTTGCCATGAAGAACATGCCGAACGCGAAGCCACCCAATACGAAATGCCACCAGAAAGGCATCCCAAACAGCGGGTTGGTTTCAGAACCAATCATGTTGAACAGAAGGGTTGTTGCAATCATGCCTACCATGACACCGGCGACAATACGCCATGCCGCGATCTTGGCAAACATGATGATACCGCCACCGATGATCAGTGCGAGAGTCGAAACCTCACCCACCGAACCCTGAATCGTACCGACGAAGGCGTCGAACCAGGTAACATTGGCAGCCAAAATTGCCTCAACACCACCTGCAGCCGCTAAACCCAAGGGTGTGGCCCCGGAGAATCCATCAACAGCAGTCCAGATGGAGTCACCCGACATTTGAGCGGGATAGGCAAAGAACAGGAAAGCACGCCCGGTCAACGCTGGGTTCAGGAAGTTCTTACCAGTACCACCAAACACCTCTTTTCCGATCACGACACCGAAAGAGATACCCAGCGCAACCTGCCACAGAGGGATATCAGGGGGCAGAATCAACGCAAATAGTACAGAAGTTACAAAGAAACCTTCGTTGACTTCATGGCCACGCTTCATTGCAAACAGCACTTCCCAGAAACCACCCACCACGAAAGTGACGAAGTAGATTGGCAACCAGTAAACAGCCCCATAAATCAGGTTATCCCAGATACTACCGGGATTGTAGCTGCTCAGTGCGGAGATAATGGTTCCGCGCCAGCCCGGCGCTGCAGCGATGTCCATATCAGCCATCGCGAGGTTCGCCTGCAGACCGACATTATACAGACCCATAAAGATAGCAGGGAAAGTACATAGCCAGACCAGGATCATCATACGCTTGAGGTCAACACCATCGCGCACATGTGCGCCAGCGCGAGTGACACTAGCCGGCGTGTAGAAAATAGTATCTACCGCTTCGAAGAGGGCATACCATTTTTCGTATTTGCCACCCTTATGAAAGTGCGGCTCAATTTTGTCCAGAACGGTTCTTAAACTCATGCCAGCCTCTCTTACGCCTCTTTCTCAATGCGTGTCAGGTTGTCGCGGAGAATGGGACCGTACTCGTACTTGCCCGTGCAGGCAAACGTGCACAGTGCGAGATCCTCTTCATCCAGCTCAAGACAGCCCAGCTGCATCGCTGCGACTATGTCACCGGTAGCCAGTGCACGCAGCAACTGGGTCGGCAGAATATCAAGTGGCATCAGATCTTCAAACTGGCCAACCGGTACCATTGCTCGTTCAGAGCCATTGGTCGTGGTTGTAAAGCTGAAACGTTTGCCGGCGTTGAAAGTGGACAGGAACATATTCAGCACGGAGAATTTCTCCTTGCCAGGCACGATCCAGCCCAGAAATTCACGCTGATCACCTTCCAGCAATACACTGATCTGACTGGCATAACGTCCCAGATAGCCCAGAGGACCATTGGCTGTCAGACCATTCCAGACCGAACCACTGATGATTCTGTTTTTACCGGTACGCAGCATGCCAACTGTCAGCTCACTCAGGTTGGCACCAATACGCGTGCGCAGAAGCTGAGGCTTCTCGACCTGAGGACCTGCCAGTGCGACCACGCGATCGACAGGCAACTTACCTTCAGTAAACAGTTTGGCGAAAGCGATAACATCCTGGTAGCCAATCTGCCAGACTGTTTTCGTCTGAGAAACAGGGTCAAGGAAGTGTATATGTGTGCTGGGGTTACCCGCTGGATGAGGCCCATCAAACTCTTCGCTGGAAATACCATCGATCGAAGGAATAGAGGCACCAGGTGCTTTACAGAGAAAGACCTTACCGTCAGTCAGCTTTGTCAGCAGACCAAGACCTTGCTTGAACGCTTCAGCCTGTTCGGCAATGACTACCTGCGGATCTGCCGCGAGTGGATTGGTATCCATGGCTGTAACGAATATGGAATGCGGAACGCTGCCCGGCTGAGGAACCTTACTGAAAGGACGTGTTCTAAGAGCTGTCCAGAGACCGGATTGAACCAGGTTTTCTTCAATCTGTTCACGCGTCAGTGTTGAGAGCTGCGCAACATCATATCGCTGGAACTCAACAGCTTCTTCCTGCTCATCCAACTCGATGACCACGGACTGAAGTACTCGGCGCTCACCGCGATTGATCTCGCTGACTACACCACCACCAGGGGCTGTGTAGATGACACCTTCATTTTTCTTATCGGAGAAGATTTTCTGGCCGAGTTTGACCCGGTCACCAACCTTGACCGCCATTGTTGGCTTGAGACCAACATAATCATAGCCCACCACGGCAACCGAACGCACTTTAGCCGCATCTGATATGCGCTGCTCCGGTTCGCCGGTGATAGGTAGATCCAGACCCTTATTGATCTTGATCATCTGCCTCACCCAATTACCCAAAAATGTTCAGAATTCTGTTTACTTTCCGGCAAGTAGCAGCCCATCACCCCTTCAGGAACAGCACAGACATCTCTTGCGGCCAGTTTTACAAAATCCCACCAAAAAACTGCGCTATTGTACCTGATATGGATGTAGTTTTTCTACCGAAGTATCCGAAAACGACGCATTCAATCATGTCTGCACACAGGTTGAACAAAAAAAAAGGGCCGCAAATGCGACCCTTTCTTCTCTTCTCAAAACATCAGATCAATTAATGCTTTTTCGGGAAGGCTCTGAGTGTGCAGTTCGACATATGCTGAGCCATACGCACCACCTGACAGCTGTAACCGAATTCATTGTCGTACCAGACATAAAGCACACAGCGCTTGTCTTCAGCGATGGTTGCCAGAGCATCGACAACACCTGCAGCGCGTGATCCAACAAAGTCAGATGACACCGCTTCTGGCGAGTTGCTGAAATCTACCTGCTTCTGTAGATCAGAATAGAGCGCGATCTCACGCAGGTAGTTGTTCAGCTCCTCTTTTTCAACAACGCTTTCCAGGTTCAGGTTCAAAATAGCCATGGATACGTTAGGAGTCGGGACACGAATTGCGTTACCTGTCAACTTACCTTCCAATTCAGGCAGCGCTTTGGATACCGCTTTTGCAGCACCTGTTTCAGTAATAACCATGTTCAGTGCAGCAGCACGCCCACGACGACTACCCTTGTGGTAATTATCGATCAGGTTCTGGTCATTCGTATAGGAGTGAACAGTTTCGACATGCCCATTGACGACGCCATAACGATCATTCACTGCTTTCAAGACTGGAACAATCGCATTAGTGGTGCATGATGCCGCCGACAGAACACGATCTTCATCGGTGATATCTGTGTGATTGACACCCATGACGATATTTTTCATACCCTTGCCGGGTGCAGTCAGCAGTGCACGTGAAGCGCCCTTGCACTTCAGATGACGCGACAGGCCATCATGATCGCGCCACATACCGGTGTTATCGATAATCAGCGCATCGTTGATGCCATATTCAGTGTAATCGATCTCTTCAGGAGAGTCGGCAAAGATCACCTTGATCATGACGCCGTTGGCTACGATCGCCTGATTGACCTCATCCACCTGAATTGTACCCTTGAAAGAGCCATGAACAGAGTCACGACGCAACAGACTGGCACGCTTTTCAAGATCGTTATCGGCCTTACCTTTACGCACGACAACTGCACGCAGACGCATTGTATGTCCAACACCTGCGCGATCTATCAGCAGACGCGTCAACAAACGACCGATGCGACCAAAACCATAGAGCACGACATCCGTGGGCTGACGATCATCAGCCGGACCTACTGCATCAGCAAGCTCTTCTTCTACAAAATCCTGCAGTGAGCGCCCACCGGTTTCTTTACGAAAGCTCACCGCCAGCTTTCCGATATCGATGTGCGCATTGTGCACATCCAGATCGTTGACAGCTTCCAGCACGGGGAAGGTGTCGATAACTGACAACTCTTCTCCTTCAACCTGACGCACGTAACGGTGTGCCTTCAGGATATCGATAACTGAACGCTTGACGATCAGACGCCCAAAAATAGAGATTTCTACGTTGCGATCGCGATACAGATGCCCAACCAGTGGGACCATCGCTTCAGCAATGGACTCTCTCGCTTTCCAATCGGCAAATATCAGGTCTTGGCTCACGGGATACTCCGAAATTGTGATGGCTCAATTTGCGTGCGGTATTATCACTTTTTAACCGCCCGGTAGCAAATCACAGTCTGTATACTTTGGGATATATGCGAAAAAAATCCTTTTCGTGATGCCTGACGACCACCAGCATGCAGGAGGCTCAGGGTATTTTAAACAGTTCGGACTTTTGCAGAAGCTTTAACATCTCGTCTGCAGGTACAGGTTTGCTGAACAGATAACCCTGCATTTCATCGCAACCCATCTGTTTCAGAATACCGACCTGCTCCGGCATATCAACCCCTTCCGCCACCACTTTCAGCTTCATGTTGTGTGCCATGGTAATGATGGTGGATACAATCATCAAATCGTCCGAATGCTCCACCATCTTGACGATAAAAGAGCGATCAATCTTAAGCGTATCGATCGGCAAACGTGCAATGTAGCTCAGTGAGGAATACCCCGTACCAAAATCATCAATGGCAACCTCCAACCCTAGCGCTTTGACAGCCCGCAACTTAGCAATACTATCTTCAATATTACTGATGACCATACTCTCGGTAAGCTCAATATCAAGCATCACCTCTCCATCAAATCCCTGTAGAGCCTGTTTCACATGCTGCACGAAGTCTGGTTGCCTTAGCTGAAAAGCAGATACATTCACAGCAATGCGTGGCACAGCGACACCCTCTGCCTGCCAAGCACTCAGATCAGATACAGCTTTCTGCAACACCCAGGTCCCGACCTCCAGAATTATTCCGGTCTCTTCCAGCAAAGGGATAAACTGCAACGGTGCCACCAACCCCAACTCTGGGCTTTGCCAACGTATCAACGCCTCTATACCACTGATGCCACCCGTTTTCAGATTCACCTTGGGCTGGTAATAGAGAACAAATTCATTATTCTCCACTGCCAGACGCAGTCTATTTTCCAACACCAGATTTTCGGCGACCTGCTCGGACATGAAGCGATCGAAAAACAGATACCGTTCCCCTGAATGCTTTGCTTTCTTGACAGCCAGCTCGGCATTGCGAAATAAAGCTTCTGCATCCTGACCGTCATCCGGGTACAGGGCGATACCGATCTTGGTAGAGACTCGCAACTCCTCACCATTCAGGACATAGGGCTTTTCAAGCACCTCCCTTAACCGACCCGCCGCCAGCCTGGCTACCTCACCAGCATGCCTGATATCGGGCACCACCATGCCAAACTGATCAGCACCGATACGCGCAAGCTGTACCGGCTCATCAACACAGTTTTTCAAGCGCTGCGCCATTTGTCTGATTAGAGAGTCCCCGACCTGACGCCCCAGAGTATCGTTGATGGTCTTGAAACGATCGAGATCAAGCATCAGGACGCCCAGCTTGCTCCTGTCATGCTCCGCCCCTTGAACAAACTGGTTGAGGCGCTCATGAAACATCGCCCGATTAGACAGACCAGTCAGCACGTCATAGTACGCCAGATAGTTTGCCCGCTCGGCTTTGTCGATATATTCCAATGCAAAAGAGATATCGTTGGCCAACTCTGTCAGCAGCTTCAGCTCCACTTCATCAAAAAAATTGGGCTCTTTCACATACAGCACAAAAACACCCACTGCCCTGTCGTGGGTCAGAAGCGGCAGGGAGATAACCGAGTGATACCCGCGCTGCAGTGCTTTATGACGGGATGAGCCGATATCTGGTCGTGTCTCGATATCATTGCAATAGGCCGGCTTCAACTCCCTGATCGCCCGCCCTACTGTACCCTGCCCCTCTGGTAGATCCGCACTAGTGGAACGGGCACGATGCTTCAGGTAGTCAATATCCTCAGCCACCCCCGCAAAGGTTATCGGTGTTACTTTTTTACTCTCCTGCTCAAGAAGACCTATCCACGCCATACCAAAGCGTCCATGTTCCACCACAATCCGGCAAGCTTCATCAAACAGCGCCTGGCGGTCATGTACTCTGACGATGACTGAGTTAATCTGGCTCAGTACCGCATAGATGCGTGTCAGGCGAGCGATCTTTTCCTCATCCGCTTTCCGCTTACTGATATCCTTGGCTATTCCGGCAAACCGATAAACCTTACCGTCAGGGTTGCGCACCGGGAAACCCCGATCATGTATCCAGCGTACGCTGCCGTCAGGTCGACATATGCGGTATTCCAGATCATATGCCGTCGTATCGGGCAGCAAAGCGGGTATCTTCGAGCGATCATCCGGATGCACCGCTTCCAGCCAGGACTCGTGATACATCCCAAGATCCTGCTTTGAGCGCCCCCAGATCTGCTCATAAGCAGGACTGACATAGATGTCTTTGCCTGTATCCACTGATACCAGCCAGAACACATCATTGACATTTTCCGCCAGTTGCCTGAAGCGCTCCTCATGTTCCAGAAGGCGTGAATACAGGCTGCCATTTTCGTAGATTCTTCCGGCCTGGGCTGACAGGATGCTCAGCAGATGCTCATCCTCTTCGTTAAACGCCTCGGCGCCAAGACGTTCACTGAGGCATATCCAGCCATACGCATGCACCAGAGAGATAATGGGAGCAGCCAGCAGTGAGTATACGGGTGGATGACTCTCAGGTAAGCCCAGAGCCAACGGATCTCCACCAGGATTTGTCAGGCGTACTGGCTTACGTTCAGCCACCACCTTGCTCAGCAGATCCGGCCCCTCGTCCGGCTGCGCCATATCGGCGACTGCTCCGGGGTTGATCCCGCTGGTTGTAAAATAAACGGTATCTTCATCCTCCCGACTGTTCACCGCAAGAACAGCATATCTGGCTCCGATCAGCCTGCGTGCGATATGACACAGACTATCAAGCAATTGCCGTGGATTACGCTCAGATGCGAGCTGCAAGCTGATATCGATTAAGGCCGCGTAGCGCTGATTTGCGAGCCCCAGATCATCTGTCAGAAGGGTCAGCTTATCTGTCATCAAGCGCAGGTGCTGCTGATCCAACTCCTCCCTTCTGATTGGGGCAGGCATACTGATCACCTCTTGCAGTACACGTTCGACCGTATCGAGAATAACGTCCGGCTCAGAGGGCTTAGTCAAAACATCAGAGACACCACAGCTTCTGGCTAGATGAAGTGCCTCCTGCTCATGATACACAGCAGTATAGAAAATGACGCGCGTATCTTCGATATCAGGATCTGAGCGAACACGTTTGACAAATTCATAGCCATCCATTGTCGGCATCAGGATATCCGCAACAACGAGATCGGGCCGCTCTTCGCGTACGATTACCAGCGCTTCAAGGCCATCAGCAGCCTCCAGCAAACGATAACCCTGGTAACCCAGCAACGTTACCAGAAACTCTCTGTTAACCGCTTGATCATCGACTATCAATATAGTTGCCATGATCAGCGTCCTGAAGTTCTCGATGGCATAGATGCCTCGACCTGTTTCAGAAACTCCTTCGGATCTATCGGTTTTGTAAAGTAATCATCAAATCCTGCCTCCATCACCTTCTGCCTGTCTCCTACCATCGCAAACGCGGTCACTGCCATCACCGGGATATGCGAAAGAGCGGGATCACTTTTAAGCTTGCGTACCACCTCGTATCCATCCATCACCGGCATCTGAATATCACAGATGATCAAATCTGGACGATGGCTTACCGCTCTTTCCAGCCCCTCACCACCATCCTGAGCCGTCAGCACTTCATAGCCGAAAGCTTCCAGCAGATACACCATCAACTCCAGATTCGCCTGATTGTCTTCTATAACCAGAATACGCCCACTCATTCACAGACCTCCCTGAGCTGCAACGTGAAGGTACTGCCCTCACCGTATGCGCTCTGGCAAGAGATCCTGCCACGTAGCAGTTCGGCAAGCCTCTGGCTCAGATGTAATCCTAAGCCAGTGCCTTCCTGTCGTTTTTTTGTGGTCACATCAACCCGCGTGAAAGCGGTGAACAGCTTTGTCTGGTCCTCCTGCCGGATCCCGATACCCGTATCCATCACCTTGATCGCTATGACGCGCTTGCCATCAATAGTCTCGCGTTCCCCCTTGATGCAAACAGTTCCGCTGTCGGTGAACTTAATGGCATTACTGGTCAGGTTAAGTACTATCTGGCTGAATGCCCTGCGATCCGCCAGCACAAACAGTGGTTCATCCGTCCATTGCAGTATCAACTCCAAACCTTTACCCGTGGCTGCAGGCTGAAAAGTTGATACCACCTCTTCGACAATCTCGCGACAATTCAGAGGTTCAACATTGAGTTCTATTTTTCCGGCACCGATTTTTGCCAGATCCAGTAGATCATTAATCAGGGACAACAGATGCCTGGCACTACTTTGAACCGTCAATAACTGTTTATCCTGATCTTCAGTCAGCGGGCCGGGCAACCTCATCAGTAACGTACCGGTGAATCCTATAATGGCATTCAGCGGCGTTCTCAGTTCATGACTCATTGTGGACAGAAAGTTATCCTTGGCATTATTCGCCTTCTCCAGCTCAATGTTCTTCTCCTGCAGCTCGCGCTCGACCAGCTTGCGTTCAGTAATATCCCGGATTGCACTCGAAACCAACATCCCCTCTTCCGTATCAAGGGGGCTGAGGCTTATCTCTATCGGAAACTCAGTGCCATTCTTATGCCTCCCATACAGCTCCAGCCCTACACCCATCGGACGCACACGAGGTTCTGAAAAAAATGCATTACGATGTGTCGGATGCTTGTCGTGGTAGCGCTCCGGCAACAATATCTCGACTTTCCGATTCAACAACTCGTCTCGTGCATAACCAAACAGCGTTTCCGATTGAGAGTTCACCAGCACGATATCCCCCTGACGATTGACAATGACCATCGCGTCAGGGGCTGATTCAAGCAGGTCTTTGAATTTTGTTTCTGCCTTTTTACGCTCGGTTATGTCGCGAATGGCGCTCATCACCAGCGTCCCCTCCTCCGTTTTCAGAGGGCTTAAGCTGATCTCCACCGGGAACTCATCACCACTCTTGCGTACCCCGTAGAGCTCCAGACTGGCGCCCATGGAGCGTGTACGCGGCTGGGAGAAGTATCTTGAACGATGCCCCACATGCAGCGTGCTGTAGCGTTGCGGTAACAACACCTCTATAGGCTTGCCCAATAGCTCAGAGCGCTGCCAGCCGAACACCTGTTCGGCCTGACCATTGGCCAGCACAATGCGACCGGTGATATTGACCATGACTATCGCATCCGGGGTCGACTCCAACAGATCACGATATCGCGCCTCAAGCAGCTTTGAATCACGTTGCGTCTTGAGATGTGTGACATCTTTCTTATTGGTGACAAAGTACTCCACCTGTCCCTGTGCATCGCGTACCGCTCTCATGGAAATATTGATATACACAAGCGAGCCATCCTTGCGCTGTCGGAAGGATTCATAGGTCGCGACATCTGTTTTTTGGGCCTCGCACTGAATCGACTGCTCTTCTTCAATCAGATAAGGCGGTACTATCAGGTCAAAAAGCGAACGCCCGATAGCCTCAGCGCTCGTATAGCCAAAGGTAGTTTCCGCACCTTGATTCCAGTGCAGCACTTCACCTGTTGGAGAAGTGGCAATCAAGGCATCGGGCGTTCCCTCCACTAACTGCTTGTATATGTCATTCGGCATGCGAAATGTCCTTTTCGTATGTCAGGCAGAAACTACAACAACGTATAAGTATAGACGATGGTGAAAAACAAACACCCAACCAGTTAGCGATGCGTGCCGCAAAAAATCCTCTGCAGAATATAATTCATGGCGCTCCCGCATTCCGAGTGACAATTGATATGGAAAGCTATAAATTAGCGTTTATTGGTATAAAAAGTTGACCAACATCTCAGATATAACTGGCCTCATGCGAACATCTGACATCCGCGCGTTCAAGAGCGCGATTCAATACCACCTCTCTAACGCACGCCAGAGTGCCGGACTCCTGTTCGCTTTTTTCCTGATGTTCGCCTTGCTGGCCGGGCAGCATTTTGGGTTACAACAGGTAAAGTCGTCTGCACAAAATAGCCCTGTCAGCGCTCAATTTCAGCAAAATCTCGCTCCTGTATTGCTACAGGAAACCTTCCTGTCAGCCAGAACCGATCAGGCTGATCGGGACAGAGATCTCACTGACCCTGTCGAGGATCTCTACGACTACCTGACTCTGATCCATCCACTGCGTCAACCGCACCTCCCCACTACTGGTCCGTTGACATCAACATATTCGCCAGACAGACGAAACAGCGTATTTCTGTCGACTCTGGTTGCCCGCGCCCCTCCTCTGTTCATCTGATCTTGTGTCAGCTTCGGCTGAAACCGTTACATCTATTAATTTCGATGAACATGTTAAGTCATGAGCTTTGCTCGCTGACTTAACAGAGGATATATGATGCGTCACTATCGACTGAAGGCACTGGCGTGTATCGCCATTGTCGTTTTTGGCATTCTTTCGGCATTGCCTAGCCTGCTGCCATCCACACTGCTACATGAAACACCCGACTGGTACTCCGAACATAAGCTGACGTTAGGGCTTGATCTTCGCGGCGGTTCACATCTGCTGTTGAGGGTCGAAACCGATGAACTGCTCAGCGAACGCACACGCCAGCTTGGCGAGAGCTCGATGCAGCTTGAAGCCTTCAAGGAAGATGTAGTAAATCGAACGCTGGAAGTGGTCCGCAGACGCATGGATGAAACCGGGGTGGTTGAACCACTGGTCACCCGACAGGGTGCAGATGGCATTTTGGTTCAGCTCCCTGGGGTGGAGGATCCCGCACGCATCAAGGATCTACTGGGCAGAACCGCTCGGCTGACATTTCATCTGGTGGCACAGTCAGGCAATGAACCCGGCTCCCTGATTCAGGTGCCGGGTAGTCTGCCGGGCGAAGTCTATAATCTGGAACAAACATCTTTGCTCGAAGGCGGCGATCTCAGTGATGCCCGCCTGGCGTTCGATGCCAACAACCAGGAGCCTGTCGTTAACTTCCGGTTGAATAGCCACGGTGCCGAGACCTTTTCAACCATCACCCGTGACAATATTGGTCGTGCATTTGCGATCGTTTTAGATGAAACCGTGATCACCGCGCCTGTCATACGCACAACAATCGGTGGTGGCTCAGGCCAGATAAGTGGCAACTTCACGGCTCGCGAGGCAGGCGATCTTGCCTTGTTGATGAGAGCAGGCTCGCTGCCCGCACCCTTAAGTGTGGTTGAAGAACGCACGGTAGGGCCTGAGCTGGGTCAGGCAGCCATCGATATGGGCATCAGCACAGGTATTCTGGGCGCCCTGCTGGTGCTCGGATTCATGCTGCTCGCCTACGGCACCTGGGGCCTGATAGCCAACTTTTCGCTATTGGTTTACCTGTCACTGGTGATCGCCAGTCTCGCTGCGCTGGGTGCAACCCTGACACTTCCGGGTATAGCGGGACTGATCCTCAGCCTGGGTATGGCTGTCGATGCCAATATTCTGATCAACGAACGCATCAGAGAGGAGAGCAAACGAGGGGTCAGCGGCATGTATGCCCTGCACCTTGGCTTCCAGCGTGCATTCAGCACAATTCTTGACTCCAACATCACCACATTAATTGCAGTGGGTTTGCTGTTTATGTTCGGTGCCGGCCCCGTGCGCGGCTTTGCCGTCACCATGGCAGTCGGGCTGGCGGTATCAATGTTCACCTCCATCACCGTCACGCGTTTGATAATGGAATGGCGCGTTCGCAAACTGGGCCGTCAACCCTTGAATCCGGGCGGACTGAGTCTGTTTGATAAGCTCAGACAGACGAGAACGCTGGCATTCATGAAGGTACGCTCCTTCGGCATCGGGCTCTCAATCCTGCTATCACTGGGCTCGATTGCCCTGCTGGCTAATCCGGGTCTGAATACAGGAATCGATTTTCAGGGTGGAACACTGGTGGAGATTCATACCAGCGAAACCGTGAATGCTGAGCAGATCCGCCAAGCCGTATCCATGAGCGTTGCTGGCGATGCTGCCGTGCAATCTTTTGGCGATGAGGGGCAGTATCTGGTTCGCCTGCCGCTACTGCAACCATCCACCGACTCTCACGCCAACACAGCCCCATCAACCAGCATTCAAACAGTTAAGAAGGCCGTGTTGGACATTGCCCCAGAAGCAGCGTTTCCGCGAGTTGAGATGGTGGGGCCCAGTGTCAGCAACCAGTTCTTTGAAACCAGCATGCTGGCTGTCCTGCTTGCGGGAGTGGGAATGCTGGGCTATCTCTGGTTCAGATTTGAGCACCACTTTGCCACAGCGATCATGGCAACCCTGGCGCTTGATCTGAGCAAGACACTGGGCTTCTTTGTACTGGCTGGCATCGAGTTCAATCTCACCGCGATTGCGGCGCTGTTAGCACTGATCGGTTATTCAGTGAATGACAAAGTGGTCATTTTTGATCGCGTTCGGGAGAACCATCGTCTGGCCCCCGATATGCCGTTCAAAGAGTTGATAAATCAGAGCCTGACCTCGACCCTGACACGCACTCTGTTTACATCAGTGACCACCTTTCTGGCTATTTTGCCCATGGGCATCGCCGGAGGTGATGCAGTGGCCAGCTTTGCACTACCGATGCTGTTCGGGATAGTCGCCGGCACCAGCTCATCCCTTTTCATTGCCGCCCCGATTCTTCAGAGGCTGCACGAGAGGGCCATCAGAAAAGGCTGGAGTCAGACTCAGGCTGCCGCCTGACACTACAGCGGCCAGACGAGGAGCAGCATGGGGATACTGACCAGAACAACCAGCAGCTCCATCGGCAGGCCAAGGCGCCAGTAATCGGAGAAACGAAAGCCACCGGGGCCCAGAATCAGCGTATTGTTCTGATGACCAATCGGGGTCAGAAAAGCACAGGATGCGCCGATCGCAACAGCCATCAGAAAGCTATCCGGGCTCACTCCCAATTGCACTGAAATACTCAGTGCAATTGGGCACATCACTGCTGCCGTGGCTGCATTGTTCATAAAATCAGACAGCGTCATGGTGATCACCAGCACCAGCGTCAGCGCAATAATTGGATGACCCTGAGCGACCTGATCCAACAGTGTTCGGGCAAGCAGATCTGCCGCACCTGTATCAGCCATCGCAACAGCTATCGGCATCAACGCTCCCAGCAAGACAATGATGGGCCAGTCGATCGCTTCGTAGACTCTTCTGAGAGGAATCACGTTGGTAAGCATGTACCCAAGCACCCCCAACGTGAAGGCTATGGCTGCCGGTAAAAGGCCTGTCGCAGCGAGAGTGACAGCAACAAACATGATCCCCAGCGCTGTAATGGCTTTGCGCCTGTCTGGAATCATGATGGAACGCTGAGCCAGTGGAATACATTTATACAGCGAGCTGAACCCATGTATCGCTTCCTGCGTGCCCTGCATCAACAACACATCACCCGCCTCAAGTTCAGTCTGACGCAAGCGTTTAATGGAACGGTGGCCCTGACGGGAAATCGCTAACAGATTGATCCCAAAACGGCTACGAATCTGCAGTGTTGTAGCATTCTGTGAGATCAGATGGCTGCTCGGCTGCACAACAAGCTCAAGCAGAGTCACCTCATCGTCAGAGGCCTTATCTTTTTCGTCGTCTTCTTCGTTGTCATCTTGCTGAACTTTGCCCTTCCCTTCGCCCTTCCCTTCGCCCTGAGCATCATCCTTAACGTCGTGCTGCGCGTCCTGGCCGCCCTCCTCATCTGTATCTGTATCAGCCTCCGCCTCCGCATCAGTCTCATTGTCAACCGACCCCTCCAGCTTCAAACCCAGGCTGGAGAGAGCAGAACCCAGTGCTTCAGGCTCTGATTCAAGCACCAGGATGTCCCCTGCCAGTATGATGTGGCCAGCCATTGGCCTCACAACACGAAAATCATTTCGCACCATGCCGACAACCTGTACATCCTCATCATCCAGCAGCAACTCGACATCACGTAGCCGCTTGCCCACCACTTTGGCCCCCTCATCGACCCTCACCTCTGTCAGGTAGGTTCCGGTGTCAAAACTCTCGGCATCCTGTTTCTCGCGTGTCGGGACCAACCAGCGCCCGGCAACAACCGCAAACACAATACCAAGCAGCGCAACTGCAAGTCCGACCGCAGTAAAATCAAACATTCCGAAACCACTACCGGTTTCGGCAGCCCGAAAATCAGATACGATGAGATTGGGTGGTGTGCCAATCAATGTAGTCATACCACCGAGGATCGTGCCGAATGCCAGCGGCATCAGCACTTTCCCAGGAGGGATCCCCTTGCGAAGCGCAAGCTGTATCGCGATCGGCATCAACAGCGCCATCGCACCTACGTTATTCATGAACGCAGACAGCGTTGCCCCCAAAAGCACGAGCACAGCGATGTTGAGGAATGTACCGCCATTTCGCGGCAGCACCTTCTGCGCCAGCGTTTCAACCGCGCCGGTGGTTTGCAGGCCATAGCTGAGGATAAGTACTGCTGCAACCGTGATCACAGCAGGCTGAGCAAAGCCGTCGAATGCTTGCTGATGAGGTATCAGTCCCGCCAGAACACAGGCAAGCAACGCCATGAGAGCAACAACATCATGCCGCAGTTTACCGGACAGGAAGAGCGCGATAGAGGCTCCCAGAATCAAGAACACAAACAGTTGATCCAGATTCATGCTGAGCTTTTCACAGTTGAGTTGAGTAACATGACTGACCGCTCCTGTTCATGCATGTGGCTCTCCATTCAAACTGCTCTCCTTTCAAATAGCTCTCCTTGAGCGCTGATCAGATCAATAGGGTTAACCTTCTGCTCTGATTATGTCACGATTTCTGTCACTACTTCAGTTTTGACCGAATTCGCTATAAAGCATAACTCATGAGATTCATGATGCATCTGCTCCAGTTGCTCAATACTGGGCTGTTTCTCTCCAGAAAAGGTCACCTTCGGACGAAGCGTCACTCGTGTCATCGCCACTTTGCCATCTTCACCTTTTTCCATAACCCCCAAGGCATTATCCAGATACTCATCCACCAGGAATTTGCGTTTGGCTGCAACCGAGAGAAAGAACAGCATATGACAGCTTGAGAGCGACGCTATGAACGCCTCTTCCGGATCGACATTCTCTTCAACTGAATAGGGTAAAGGCACGATATGCGGAGACGAGGAGGCAGGCACAGTGGCTCCGCCATCGAACATCCACAGGTGGCCACGACTGTATTTGTTATCCGTGTAGACCTCGCCGACTTTACGTGTCCAGACAATCCGCGCAAAATATTCTGACATACATCCCTCTCAATAGCCCATTGACCGTTATGCCATTGGCTGTGAATAGCACTGCAACTCTGTTCCTGCAGACAACGCAAGGAACCCCTGAAGTCCAGACATACTATTAACAGCCTGTCAGCCAGGCAAACACCATCACAAACGCTTAAGGGGTAGTATTAGCATTTGTGATAGTACATGAAAAGCGCGGTATTCAACCGATACAAGCCCTGACAAAAGCAGTGATAAGAGGCGACACCTCATCGCCTCTGAGCGCCTGTCTCTCAGGCTGAAACAGAGTGGCTGCAAAGAAGGGATGGTTATCCAACTCAATGGCACGGACTTCGCCTGTCTGATCATCTGCACTGGCCCTCATGGGTCCCTTCAACAGCGCCTGCCGGAAGTCGGGATTCAAGCCATAGCGGCAACGATAGCCTTCCAGAATCTCAGATACCCCATACTCTCTGAATATCATCGTATCCGGAAACAGACTCACTGACTCGGTGGTTTCGACCAGTGCACAAGATAGTGGTGCTATCACAGCGCGAGTTGCACCGGGATTGGATTCAGCATGATCAGCATCCTCCCAGCCCAACACATGACGGGCAAACTCGACAATTGCATGCTGAAAGCCGCCACAGGTGCCCAGAAACGGAACGTGCCTTTCCCTGGCCCAGTTGATCGCCAGCAAAGCCCCCTCCATGTTGTGATAAGGTGTTGCCGGTGTGCACCAGATACCATCATAAGCCCAGAGACGTTTCACAGTGGTAATTTCTGTCGTTGGCACCCATTCATAACGAACAGTTTTACCCAGTTTCTTCGATGCTCGCTCGAGCGAGGGAGGAATCCCCTGATGCGCGGGAGTTGAGGGGTCGAACTCCCCTATCAGTCCTATGTTACAGCTCATATAGGCTCCTTGATATGCGCTGAAAATCGTTCCAATCAGATGTGAGTATGATCTTTAATTTTCATTAAGCCATAGGAAACATCAAAAATTGACATATTTCCTGGTGAGCACTTTCAAATAAAAAAATAATTGAAATACTGGATTGACCAGCAGAATACTGCGTGCTAATTTCGATGCCAATCTTATACAAGATCTCTAATACAGGATCGCTACGTGAACTACATCGCAAACACTAAGGCTCTCAAGAACCGCAAACAGAAGAAACCTGTCTGCGGCTTGGTGGTGCGTGTGTAGAACGTAAGATTCGAACACTCCTGAACCCGGTCGCGACACTCGCCACCGGGTTTTTTATTGCCTGCAATTCACACAAGAGGAAATACCATGATAGCCGGATGCCTGACGGCCCTGATTACCCCTTTCAGAAATGGACAGTTGGATGAGACTGCCTTGAGCAAACTGATTCGCCATCAGCTTGATGGCGGCATTCATGGACTGGTTGTCGTTGGCACCACGGGCGAGTCCCCTACGCTATCGGAGCGCGAGCATAAACGGGTAGTGGATCTGGTGGTGCAGGAAACTGCTGGCCAGGTACCGGTCGTGGCGGGTGCAGGATCCAACAACCCGGCTGAAGCGATCGCCTATGCTCGTCATGCACAGTCAGTGGGTGCAGATGCAGTGCTTGCGGTGGCCGGATACTACAATCGCCCGTCGCAGGAGGGGTTGTATCAGCACTTTCGCGCCCTGCATGACAGCACCGATATCCCGATCGTGATCTATAACATCCCACCTCGCTGCATAGTCGATGTACTGCCGGACACCATGGCAAGACTGGCAGAGCTGCCCAGAGTGATCGGGGTCAAGGACGCTACTGGCGAACTGGGAAGAATCAACCATGAGCGCAGCCGGATTCAGAAGCCCTTCAGCTATCTGTCCGGGGATGACATCACTGCCCTGGCATACAATGCCAGCGGTGGTCATGGCTGTATTTCGGTGGCATCCAACGTACTGCCAGCCGAATGTTCGCGTATCCAGGAGCTGTGTGCAGATAATGATTTTGCTGCGGCACTGGCCATCCATGAACAGCTGGTTCCGTTCTATACGGCGCTGTTTCGTGAACCGAATCCAGCGGGAATCAAGTATGCCGCATCGTTGATGGAGCTTTGTGAAGAGGAGTGTCGCCTGCCGATGGTGCCGCTGAGCGATGTCACACGTGAGGCCATCAGGCAGGCGTTGCAATCGCGCTGACAGGCACGGTTGAGAGGGGTAGGGGCGGAATGCACTGGTTATCCGTCCCCTTCCACCATCCACCTTCCACCTTCCACCTTAACGATCATCAAAGTCGTCAGGGCTGTGTCGCTCCGGTAACTGCTGATCTGGCTCACCCCAGGTGCGATTGACACGCACGCCGCGTTTAACTGCAGGGCGCTGCTCTATCTGTTTCGCCCATCGCATGAGGTGTTTATAGCTGTCAGCATCCAGAAATTCAGCTGCACCATATACCTGATTCAACACCAGACAGCCGTACCAGGGCCAGATCGCAATATCAGCCAAGGTATAGGTATCCCCTGCAATAAAAGCGTGCTCTGCCAACTGCCGATCCAACAGATCCAGCTGGCGCTTTACCTCCAGTGTAAAGCGATCAATCGGATACTCCATTTTGCTCGGTGCATATGCATAGAAATGCCCGAATCCACCACCCAGGTATGGTGCACTGCCCATCTGCCAGAATAGCCAGTTAAGGGTTTCTGTCCGGGCGGCATGTCCGTCTGGCACGAAGGTGGAAAATTTTTCGGCGAGATACAGAAGAATCGACCCGGATTCAAAAACCCTAGTCGGCTCTGCCATGCTGTAATCCATCAATGCCGGGATCTTGCTGTTTGGATTAACCGATACGAACCCACTGCCAAACTGATCACCCTCCAGAATTCTGATCGGCCAGGCATCATATTCTGCCCCCTTGATACCCCTCTCAAGCAACTCCTCCAGCATCACAGTCACCTTGACTCCATTCGGCGTTGCCAGAGAGTAAAGCTGCAGAGAGTGTTTGCCTCTGGGAAGTGCCTGCTCATGCATTGCGCCTGCGGTGGGTCGATTGATCTGACTGAACTCTCCACCATTGGGTTTATCCCAGGCCCAGACTCTGGGTGGGGTGTACTGTTTATCCTGGCTCATAATCTACTCTTACCTCTGGCAAATCACATGAGTTTTAGACCCATATGCAGCAGATTACAAGCTGCCTTTTCCAGCCCAAGCAGGTACCATATGCGGCTTGTCTTAGTCATGGTATGAACAGCTTCAGGGAGCAACAAGGTGCTGAGTTCATTTTCCTACTCGCTGCCGCAACGTCCGGGTGATCTCAAACGCCTCGGACAGGTAGTGGGCAGTGCAACAGGGTTATTGCTGGAACAGATAGCACGCGAGTTTCGCTCCGGGCCAATTCTGCTGGTCTGTAATGACAATGAAACCGCGCTCAGAGCCCATCAGGAGATAGGCTTTTACATAGGTGACTCACTGCCGGTGATGCTGTTTCCTGACTGGGAAACCCTGCCCTACGACACCTTTTCGCCGCATCAGGACATCATCTCGCAGCGCATCGAGTCTCTGTACAAGCTGCCAGGTCTTGAGCAGGGTATCGTCATCGTGCCTGCCACCACACTGATGCAGCGCGTGGCACCGGTACATTTCATTTCCGGTAATTGCCTGCATCTGGAACTGGGCCAGAAGCTGGTACCCGAAAAGCTGCGTACCCAACTGACCAGTGCCGGTTATCAGGCAGTGGATACGGTGTATGAGCATGGTGAATTTGCCATTCGCGGTGCGATCATCGACATCTTCCCGATGGGCAGCGACACCCCTTATCGCATAGATCTGTTTGATGATGAGATAGACACCCTTCGCACCTTCGATCCCGATACCCAGCGTTCGGTTGAACAGATAGAGCGCATCCGGCTATTGCCAGCCAAAGAGTTTCCCTTTACCGAGCAGGCACTGCGTGATTTCAAGCAGCGTTGGCGTGAGAAATTTGATGTCGATGTCAAACGCTGTTCGGTTTACCAGGATGTGTCAGCAGGTCTGACCCCAGCCGGGATCGAGTATTACCTGCCCCTGTTCTTTGATGAGACCGCCACACTGTTTGATTATCTGCCGGCATCCACTCTTCTGCTGGAGCAGTCTGGGCTTGATGCCTCGGCCAGACACTTCTGGGAGGAGATACAGGATCGCTTCAGTGAACGCGCACATGATGTCGAACGCCCTATCCTGCCACCCGATCAGCTCTATCTGCCGGTAGATCTACTGCAGGCTGCGCTCAAGCAATACCCCAGACTGCGCCTCAACACTGAGGCCGAAGAGGTCAAACCCGGGCGCGACAACCTGCCCTGCGTGGCGCCCCCGGATCTGACTGCAGAGCCAGGGGCGGTGGATGCGCTGGTGCATTTCCACCGTTTTGTTTCCGAGAGCAATACACCGGTGCTGCTGTGTGCCGAATCAGCAGGTCGTCGAGAGGCTCTGTTGGATCTGCTGCGCAAAAGCAACCTGAAAGCAGAGG
Source organism: Nitrincola salilacus (assembly GCF_046271865.1). Lineage (NCBI taxonomy): Bacteria > Pseudomonadati > Pseudomonadota > Gammaproteobacteria > Oceanospirillales > Oceanospirillaceae > Nitrincola > Nitrincola salilacus. The sequence goes on along the minus strand of NZ_CP176580.1, from coordinate 1,869,590 downwards.
AACATGATAACTGGGCCAGTTTCCTGCAAGCACCAGTTGGTTTAGCGATTACGGTTTACCCGCTGGAGGCCGGCCTGTCGATACCGGGCAAGTTCCATATCGTCACCGAGACTCAGTTATTCGGGCGTCAGGTGTTCCAGCGCCGTCGTCGACAGCGTGAGAAGGAGCAGTCGGATCAGGTTATTCGGCATCTGTCTGAGCTGTATATCGATGCACCGGTTGTCCACCTTGATCATGGTGTGGGCCGGTATCGGGGCCTGCAGACGATCTCCGTGGATGGCCAGAGCAGTGAGTTCCTGATGCTGGAGTACGCCAACCAGGCCAAACTCTATGTGCCTGTTTCGTCACTGCATCTGATCAGCCGCTATACCGGCGGCAGTGAGGATGCCGCGCCATTGCAGAAGCTCGGTACCGAGCAATGGCTCAAGGCACGTCGCAAAGCAGCTGAGCAGGTCAGAGATGCCGCCGCTGAGTTGCTGGATATCTATGCGCGCCGCGCCGCCCGCAAAGGCTTTGCGTTTGAGTGTCCTGAAGATGATTACCGCCGCTTTTCAGCCGCCTTCCCGTTTGAAGAAACACCGGATCAGGCCAGCTCGATTCAGGCGGTACTGGATGATATGCGCGCCCCGACGCCGATGGATCGGTTGGTCTGTGGTGATGTCGGCTTCGGCAAGACCGAAGTCGCCATGCGTGCGGCCTTTGTCGCAGTACAGTCGGGCAAGCAGGTTGCCATTCTGGTGCCCACCACCCTGCTGGCGCAGCAGCACTATGATAACTTCTGCGATCGCTTTGCCGACTGGCCGGTGAATGTCGAACTGATCTCGCGTTTTCGCAGCACCAAACAGCAGCAAGAGATCACCACTGCTGTGGAATCCGGGCAGGTGGATATCCTGATCGGCACGCACAAGCTGCTGCAGGGCAATATCAAGTTCAAGAACCTTGGGCTGCTGATCATTGATGAGGAGCACCGCTTTGGTGTGCAGCAGAAGGAGCGGATCAAATCGCTGCGCGCCGAGATCGATATCCTGACCATGACCGCCACACCGATTCCGCGCACGCTGAATATGGCGATGTCGGGCATGCGCGATCTGTCGATCATCGCCACACCACCGGCAAGACGCCTGTCGGTGAAGACCTTTATTCGCGAATCCACCGCACCGCTGCTGAAAGAGGCAATTCTGCGTGAGCTGCTGCGTGGTGGTCAGGTCTATTACCTGCACAATGAGGTCAAGAGCATTGAAAAGCTGGCACGAGAGGTATCAGAGTTGGTGCCGGAGGCCCGCGTCGCTATCGGGCACGGCCAGATGCGCGAGCGCGAGCTGGAACAGGTGATGGGCGATTTCTATCACAAGCGCTTTAATGTACTGGTCTGTACCACAATCATTGAGACCGGCATCGATATTCCCAACGCCAACACCATCATCATTGAACGGGCCGACAAGTTCGGGCTGGCGCAGCTTCACCAGTTACGCGGACGTGTCGGGCGCTCGCATCATCAGGCCTATGCCTATCTGTTGACGCCCCCTGCCCGCGCCATGACCGAAGATGCCCGCAAGCGCCTCGAAGCCCTCAGCCAGGCCAACACCCTGGGCGCTGGCTTTACACTGGCCACACATGATCTTGAGATTCGTGGTGCCGGTGAACTGCTGGGCGAGGAGCAAAGTGGCCAGATGCAGACAATCGGCTTCGGGCTTTACATGGAGATGCTGGAAGAAGCGATCAAATCCATCCGTGAAGGCAAAACACCGAATCTGGACAAGCCTCTGCAGCATGGCTGTGAGGTTAACCTGCACCTGCCAGCCCTGATTCCGGAAGAGTATCTGCCGGATGTACATAACCGCCTGATCCTGTACAAGCGTATCGCCAATGCACAGGACTCGAAGGCGCTGCATGAGCTGCAGGTGGAGATGATTGACCGTTTCGGCATGATGCCCGATGCCGTGAAAAACCTGATCGCCATTACCGAGCTGAAACTCAAGGCTCAGGCTCTGGGTATCATTAAACTGGATGCCGGAGCAAAATCAGGCAAGATCGAGTTCGATACGGAACCACTCGTGGAGCCGATGATATTGGTGAGGCTGGTGCAGCAACAGCCGGGGGCTTATAAGCTGGACGGAGCCAGCGCACTGAGGTTCAACCTGAAGATGGAACAGAACGAAGTACGTATCAGAATCGTTGATAAGCTGCTGGATCATCTGGCTGGGAAGAGTGGCTGATAGCCCTCTTTCAACTATGAGGTAAAGCTCTGCGGCTACCCAGTCTGCCGCAGAATCGCCAGATCATAAGCCAGATCCGAGGGCAGCGAACGGCTACAATTTGCTATGCCTTTTTACCTGCATTTGGTTCTTCAACACTATCAATATCAACAAGATTCCACGGCATATTCTTATGGCGGTAAATTCGTTTATTGAGTTTTGGATAATCACCTACATCATGGTCCAGGCGTTGGCCAACGACTATGCATTTTAATATTGAGCCACTGTTATTGCGAAGAGCATGAGCCTCACCGCCTGCTCGATACCCTATAAAATCTCCTGCCTTAACTGAATATTTCTCCTCTCCGATCTGGGCTTCGCCTGCACCCTCTAGAATATAAACGCACTCATCCTCATGGTAGTGCTTATGAAACTCCGTAGATTCATGGCCGGGCTGAATTTCAATGATATGAAACCCAAAGCCGGTTAAACCGGCGAGGTCACCGAGTGACTTATTAATCCGTTTTGCGTTTTCATTCAGAAAGTGCGTTTTAGATAATCCTTCAAATTGTTCAATCTCTTCTCTAGTGATCAGATATTTATCCATTGTTCTCTCCAAAGGCATAACACTGCCAGCATGCGCGGGGACGTAAGAATGGAGCTTCTCAACGCGCCAGAAACAGTCTCTGTGCAGTCGATTCAACTCATTAAACCTTCTGCCTTCGAGTGGGTAATAGTGTGCTATATTTTCTTACAGCCATACTAACCCTCGGTAGGGCTTAGACTCAATACTGTTTAGTTAACGATTTTGTGTCAAAATGTCCGCTATGTTTCCAAGAAAGGGGATGAGCATGGCGAGAACGAAAGCAGAGTTGTCGACGGGCGCCAGGTTGGCCGATTACCTGACAGTAGGCTTTCTGGCGATGAACTGTCCGGTAGAGAGGGTTCGGGAAGCTCTGTCGGCACACGGTGTTCACAGCCAGCGCCGGCGCGGCTTGCCGCACGAAGTGCTGGTGTACTTTGTGATGGCGATGGTGCTGTACGGCAACGTCGCTTACGAGGAAGTGCTTCGCCTGGTCATCGAGGGGTTGCGCCAGTTGCTCGGTGATGACTCACTGGCGAAGGCGACGGTCACTAAAGGCGCTATTTCCCAAGCGCGAGGAAAAGTCGGTGTCGCGCCGTTGCGCGATCTGTATTACGAGCAGGTCCAGCCCCATGGGCCAGCGGATATGCCGGGTGTGTGTTACCGGGGGCTGCGGGTCATGGCACTGGACGGTTCCACGCTCGACATGCCCGATGAGAAAGGCAATGCTGCCTACTTTGGTTACCCGGGAGCTTCCCGGGGCAGCAGCGCCTTTCCGAAGCTGCGCTTTGTCGCCATGGCCGAATGTGGCACCCACATGCTGTGTTACGCCAATCCCGGCCCTTACGGCAGTGACGAGCGCAGTTTGGCAGGAGCGGTTATCGATCAAGCGAACCCCTCCATGTTAGTGACGGCGGACAGAAATTTTTATAGCTACGCTTTCTGGCAACGCGGATGCGCCACCGGGGCCAAGCTGCTATTCCGCGTTAAGAGCAGCCTGCTTCTGCCGCGTGAACAGGAACTACCTGATGGTTCTTACCTGACGACCCTGTATCCGGGTGATAAAGCGCGACGGCGCAAGACGGAGGGCGTTCAGGTGCGGGTTATCGAATACGCCCTGGAAGGTATTCCCGATCCGGAACCGTTGTACCGATTGATTACTAACTGGCACGATAGCGAGGAGGCGCCAGCGCTGGCGCTGGCCGCCTTGTACCACCGCCGTTGGACCATCGAGCAGGCCTTTGACGAATTCAAAGTGCATCTCGCAGAGCGTGCGGTCATATTGCGCAGCAAGCGACCGGATTTGGTTGAGCAAGAGTTCTATGCGCTACTGATTGCGCATGCGGCGGTGCGGCGGTTGATGACGCAGGCCGCGACGACCACAGCCCAAGCCGCGGAGGATTTATCGTTTATCCACGCGGTGCGGGTGTTGAGGCGCCGCCTGCCGGCTTCCGGCTCCATTCCCCCCTAAGCAGCGCCAGGCATGGCTCAACAGCTTGCTGAAGGAGATATCTAGCGGGCGAGCAGTGACCAGCCGTGGCCGACGGAACCCGCGCGGAGTAAAGCGGAAGATGGGTAATTTCCCTATCCGCAAACGGGGAGATCCACTGCACCAGCCTTGTGATCCGGTGCCAGCGGTGATATTTAACTAAACAGTATTGGGCTTAGACTTCAGCGTCTCCAAACGGCTTTGTAGACTACCACTGTGGATTTCTAATTTATGGCCGTCAGGATCAAGAATATATAAAGAAAGTCCTTCGCTACTATTTTGCTTCCATTCAACTACATCTGCTCCGCGAAGCTTTTCAGCAACTGAATCGAAATTACCTTCGGAAACATCAAGCGCGATATGGCAGTAATCTTGGCTCGGGTGTACCTCGTCACAAGACAAACAGAACCAGACATCTCCCAAGCTCAGATATGCCCCATTGTCCCAGCGAATATGTGCCTTCATTTCCAAAAGATGTGTATAGAAAATCAGAGACCGCTCAAGGTCACTTACTGCAATAGTAATATGATTCAATCCCCTTAGCATTGCTCCTCCTCAGCATAGATACGCTTCATGTACCGATGACCGAACCGCATAGGCTATATCTAAGACGTCTGATACTTGGTAGATGATATTGAGATTAAAAACACAATAAAATATAGAACTCCAATTATTTTTTGACGTTGTTCACTAGCCTCTCCATCAGCTATCGCTTGCTAATAATGGCGGCATGCACCAGAAAATTAAAGCGGAGGTGAAGCCGGTGTCAATGGCCATCTATTTTGACCCACTTGGAGGCGCGGACGTTATCTTAGACTACAGCAGAAGTAGCCTACATTGAAGATAGCCATGCTGTATGCCTGCAAAGAAGTTGATTCGTAAGCTCGGTGCAGTTGATATACGGAAAATAGAGATGAAGCAGGGAAATAAGATTACGAGGGTATTGGCCTGGACCGTCATCTGAGGCATCGCTAATCCCGTGGGAACGGTGACGGCGAACCATATATGGGCTTGCCTACCACCAACCCGGACTCGTCTGTAAGCGCTGGCAGAGCTATGATCTCTTCAACGCGGTAGTGGTCGGCCGCATTGGCTTGTTAAGTTCAATTTCCATAGGCTGATAGATCAGACCTGCTGATTCTCCTGTTGCACCGCTACATTCGAAACCATACTTCTTATATGCAGGAACTGAGGACAAGGATGCTCTTACAGTAACAGTATCAACCTTCGCATAATCCAGGGCAGATAAAAGCAGTTTCTTCCCAACACCTTTCTTCTGGTGCTCAGGGGCAACAAAAAGCATTGCAATATGACGACCTTCTTTGAGTTCGACTACACCTTCAAGTTTTCCATCGCACTCTGCGACAAGCATCAGATTATCGCCCTTCGTTCGGTCAAAGAAGGCATTACTTGCAGCAATCTTCAAAAAGGTTGAGCTTCCCTCCTCAGATAAAGTACCTGCAAGAGAGTGCAAAAACGAAGCGATGCAAGTTGCGCTTACAGCGTCAAGATCCTTCTCTTCCATTTCCCTGACAATCACCGAAACCTCCACATAAATAAAATAAGCCTCAATAGGTATTGACCGCCTCTTCCCACAAGAGCAGCGAGCCGAGCCCTTATTCGTCGTTAGGCGCAAAATGGTGCCTCAAGCGACTGACGCATTAATACTCCTGGGACACATCGCGGAGGAAAACGGGCAAATCCGTGGCATCGGGAGTTACGCCGGATTGGTACATCATGTCGCCAACGAAACCTCGGTGATAGGTGCCGTGGTTAACCACATGCAAGATCATTTCTTGACACGTCATTGCCCCTCTTCCGCCTCCAATGAATTCGAAGTTCACTGTCCTCTCAAGGTCATCGGCAACTAGTGCATCGGCGAATCGCACATACCACGCATCAAGCTCCCTAACTGCTTCCCGCAGCTCTGCGAGGGGCGGGTGTGTCGGTGTATTCCGGGCGGTGTAGCCGTGAGGTCTGCCTTGAAGATGTGCCTGAAACACTGCGTCGATGACGTAGGCATGATTCAGGGTGTGGACCATGTTTCCAAATCGCGTCGCGCGTTGCTTCGTCACTTCTTCAGTCGGCAGAGCGGCGACCATGGTGAAAACCAAGTCGTTCGCCCAAGCCTTGTACCGGGTAAGCATTCGGATATGCTTCGTGCCTGGCATAGAAGAGTTCCTCTCAATGAAAATACTGCGAAGTACCGCGTACTTCAGGTATTGGTGCGTATCGCGGTGTGCTCTGACGCCTAATGTTGGCGATGAACCGTGCATGACGGCGACGGAACTTTGCAGCAACACAGTCGCTGCGCAGTCAATCGTCGGACTCCATCCCCCTTGTTATGCGGCCGCTGCAATTGCTTCAATCTCCAACAGCCATTCCTCTTCGAATATACCCGCTATGATAATGGTTAGCGCTGGCCGATGCTCTCCAAGAATTTCCTGCCGAATCCGACTGTTCATTTCCGCATACTCCCTGGATGACAGAAATATAGTTACCTTGGTCAGATTGGACACAGATAACTCCGCCGCTTTCAACTGTGCAACAACATTGGACCATACAAGCCGACATTGCGACTCAAAATCCTTTGGAACTTTTCCGTCCGGTGTTTCAGGTACCTGGCCGCTAACAAACAGAAGCTTTCCAGCCTGCTCCACCAGGATCGCCTGGCTATAGCTGCCAATAGCTCTCGGTGCTGAAACCGACTCTATGGTGGTGATTTTCATTTCAAAAACTCCTCGTTGCTGAATAACGCCAAGCTCAGGCACGGTCTTGCCGCAGCGAAGCGGAGGTAATACCGTCTGCCTGTAGCGACGTGTTATACGATTTTCGATATTCCTGGGTTATACGGTAAACACGAACATCCCATCCACTATACAGAGTTTCAAAAAAAGATCGAAAACCGATCTTCTCAAGCACCTGTATGGATGCCGTGTGACGCGGCGATACTATTCCTACAATTGACTTGATATTGCAGCTATCAAAACCATAATCGAGGACTTCGCTTGCGACTTCCGTCGCAAAGCCCAGTCCCCAGCGATTTTGCAACAGGCGGTACCCAATCTCGACTTCTTCCACACCATCGATGGCTGTTTGACTCAAACCACAGCACCCAATAAGTGCTCCAGATTTCTTTTCGATGACAGCCCACTGCCCAAAACCATGCTCTTGATAAGAGCTAATACACCATTCAATGAACTCCAGGGTTTCACGCTCACTCAGTGGCCCTTTGCTTGAAAACTTCATCACCAGCGGATCACTAAGAATCTCACTGAGGGTCGCAGCATCACTCACCGTGAACTCTCTGACCTGCACTCTAGCAGTTTCCGTAACCACCAACTTCTCCTTGCTGCATTTCATCTATAACGAGCCTGCCTGATTAGACATTTTGAAATCACCCAGTGTAAAGCTAACCTGGCGACCATCCAACTGGTTCTCTCGACGCAGGCACTGATGCTTCAGTACGCAATCTCGGCAGTACTGGCGCCCTGGAAGCTGATCCGCAAACCGCAGCGGGATCATCTTGGTTTGGTTGTAATCGTAGTGTTTATACCGCGCCATCCCTTGGCACCTGTGAGGTCAGATTCCGCCTTCGGCGTGACGGTTAGCCTAAGCACTAATTAGCCGCCTTCATTCGCTTACGGCCAGCCGCTTTGATGGACGATATATCGAGCGGCTTAGGTTCCCACTTGACTCACCCTCAGCCAGGGCCTGCCTCAGCGTGGCAAGACGTTCCTTGGCCTGCTGGTCTCTTCGGATGAGATCGCGGATATACTCACTATCATTGCCAAAGTGACCACTTTCAATCTGACCTTTCACCCAGCCGTCTTACTGTGCAGTCAGCGTGATGGTTTTCCGGTGCATACTCATAGCTGGCGCCCCTAACATAGCAGAAGTATGACATTATCATGCCATTTGCTTGAGTCGAATCAATGCCCCATTTATTGTCGCCCAACACCGCGCTCTGCCTTGCCTTGTTATGGGTGTTTTGGCACAATATACCAATATTTGGTACAGGAGGCTCCCCATGGCTAGAAATACCAGCATTACACTTGGCACCCACTTTGACGAGTTTATAGCCACTCAGGTTGAAAATGGCCGCTATGGCTCGGTGAGCGAGGTAGTACGTGCCGGACTGCGCCTGCTTGAAGAAACGGAAAGTAAGCTTGAACGGCTCCGACGCCTCCTGGATGAAGGCGAGCAGAGTGGAATAGCAGACTATTCCCTTGAAAGCATTATTACAGAACTGGACAACGAAGCTCACTGATGCGTTCATACCTGCTCACTGCCGCTGCCCGAAAAGACGTTATCAATATAGGCCGCTTCACCGCCGAAAAATGGGGAAAGCGCCAACGCGATAAATACCTCAAGCAGCTTGACGATGCTTTCAAGCTGCTTGCTCGCCAACCTGATATTGGCCGCGATGCGGATGACATAAAACCAAGGTACAAAACGTTCAATCAGGGCAGTCATATCATCTTTTACCGAGCCGGTACGGAATCCAGGATCGTTGTAATCCGAATTCTCCACAACAGTATGGATGTGGATCAGCACCTCTAACCCCCATAACGCCCCCTAATGTGCGCCGCTTGCGGTGTCACTATTCAGCGGCTTGTTAGAGCTGCTTCTCATAAAGCAACAACTGCTTGCCTTCAAGATCACGCTCACCGTACCGTCTATAACCGAGCTTCTCATAGATATGACGCCCCCGTGTATTATGCGCGAAAACGTCTAGCCATATTCGAGTTCGTCGGAGCTGACTACCGCAGTAATCTTCCATCGCCGGAATGGCACTTTGACCGACCCCGCGCCCCTTTGATCTGACTACGATTCGCCTAAATTCAACACTGCGGCCATCTGAGTCAATGGCCAATATGAAAAAGCCAGCCAATTCCTGATCAATCACTATTCGAAGATATACGATGTCGGGGTCGACAAATCGCTCCTGATGGACCTCTGGCGCATAGGGCACAATGAATTCACGTGAACCAATCTCTCGCTCCATACTAGCGAACCGCGGGATGTCCCCTTTCTCAGCTCTTTCCACCCGCACCGTCATGGGATTGCCTCCGGTTATAACGAGCCTGTCGGATTAGATATTTTGAAATCAAAATCCCCAGCATCAACAAGCCCGTCCTTCATTCTGGTGATTATTCCCCGCTCGAACCAATGATATTAACCACCCATTCAAACAGGCTGTATTCAGTACTTGATGCGCTCAACACACCTTTATCAGCGCCAATTGCCACTCAGTGGCGCTACTGTCCCTGTTGTCAACAACAGCGGTGCGATACCTCATCCATCCGAGAAATGAAGGCCATGAACAATACATTTTCACTGCAAGCCTGAGCGATTTTACGACTACTGGTGATCCCTTGCCACCTGTGAGGTAAGTTCTGTTGTCTGATTTTAGCCCTTGCCTGTCGCGTCAGCCAAGGGCTGTGGGACTAATCCGATAGTCTCAACGCGAAGTGCACCGGTGACTTTGCCTTAGCAACGCGGAGGCAAAGGCATCCGTGGACGCGCCTGGTTAGCTGCTACCAAGCATGTACGCCCGAAGCTGCCGCTCCTCTCGCATGACATAGAGGACGAGAACGCGCTCCCTGTGAGAACCCCTCAAGCAGCTCAAGCCGGCGCTACATAAACTCGTAATCCTGCACATCGACAAGGTATGCGGATGGCTGACCATGCTTCGTGATCAGTACCAGCTCCTTTGACACCTGCAGGTCTGCCAGGATTTTTGTGGCTTGGCGCTTAAGGTTTGTAACACGCTCAACTTTCATGGGCTCACCCTGAATCAGACTAATAGTGGCACTCTAGTATCACTGCTCGGGAGAGGCAATCCCAGAGGACGCTGTTTGCCGTTGCCCTTGGGAATGAAGACGCGCTTGGTCGTCGGCGCCCCGCCGGGGCTCACTGCGGGCCAGATGCTCAGTTAGCATTGACAACCTCTAACCCAGGTTCACAATAGGTCGCTTAAATATCGACTGAAGCGTTCATATAAGTGGCCTGATTTAGTGACACTAAGCACTAACTGAATAGTGGGTACATCCGGCACTCCGTTCTCTTCTGACAAGATATACAGCTCATCTGACAGGGCGCTTTTCGGAAGAAGTCCAACCCCTAACCCACTTAAGACTGCCTTTTTAATACTCTCAAACGAGCCACTAACATATGAAAAATAGTACGGCCTACCAACTTCCTTCAGCGCACTCACTGCGCTATTTCTAATGACGCAACCTTCCGGAAAGGTCACAAGCGGAACTTCTTGAAGTTCATCAAAATGGGTGGCACCGGAGCCGACCCAGTGCAAAGGGTCAACCCGTATGACACGTTCCGTATCTGTTACCACTGGTTGGCCAGCTATCCCTTTCAAAATAATCACATCAAGTAATTGTTCCTGTGCCATTCTGGCAAGCACAGCAGATGGCGCTGCAGTGACTTCAACACGCAAACCTGGATTTTCTTCAAAGCTTAAAGAAATAATTTTGTGGATATTATCAATCTCAAAATCATCCGGAACACCTAATGTTACTTTGCCTTCCATACTGGACTTCGTTAAAGAATTAATAGCTCTACTTGTGCGATGAAGAATATCTCGCGCTGCAGGAAGCAGCCGAAGACCTTCTTCAGTCAACCCGACAACATGACCTTGCCGCCTCTCGATAAGACGACAACCTATGTCTTCTTCCAAACGTCTCAGGCTCGCACTTAATGTTGACTGTGTGCGCCTGAGTTCTTCACCTGCCCGACCAAAACCATTGTACTTTGCCACAAACACGAATGCGCGTAATTGCTCAAGAGTAATCCCACGCCCCATCAGGCACTCATCTTGTAAGTTCACATTCATAACAGCCTCTTCACACTCACCATCATTGATAAAAACGATTATAGCAGAGTAAAAATTCATTTCACAAAAAGCCAAATAGCTAGGAGTATTGGTTCCCGGTCGTACTCGCTTTCAATTCCGTGCTTAGGCATTCGGGCCAACTCAGTTGGAAAGTGTGGTCGTCGAGCGACTCATCATTATTCTTCAAACTGCAAGAGGATTAGTAAAATGCTCATGATCGTTACCCCCATATTCATGGTCATTCTTCTAGGGTACGTCTTTGGTAAAGTTAAACCCGACAGCGGAAACTCAGATAAGCTAATCAATGATTACGTTTTATACGTTGCTCTGCCTGCTCTCCTCTTTCTTGCAATTGCCAGAGCCGACATCAATGAGCTGAAACAATGGGGATTCATCGGTTCTACTCTAGCTGGAATTGTATCTGCATACTTAATTGCCGGAGTCATTGCGAGAATTAAGGGCATTCGGCTACCGCAGTCATCCATTTTAAGTATGGGTGCCAGCTATGGAACGACTGGTTACATGGGTGTGCCTATTCTTATCTCGGTGTATGGTCAAGAAGCGGCTTTACCTGCAGCTATCGCCACTGTTTTACACAATATTCCCGCCATTATGGCGGTAATCATCAGCTGGGATCTTTCTGCACACAAAGGTAAAAACGAAAGTATTTCTACGCTTCGTAGTCTGGGAAAAGCGAGTAAAACAACCTTTACCAACCCACTTACCATTTCAGTTCTTGCAGGACTTACTTTCGTCCTGTCAGGGATAAAAACTCCTGTTTTCCTGGAAGCTTTTGCTAATTTCCTGGGTAATGCAGCGGGCCCAACAGCCTTGTTTGCATTGGGGCTCGGCTTATCCAGACTAAGCATCAAAGAGCACATTAGCGGTGAAACGATAAAAATGACTATCCCGATGATTTTCCTCAAAATTTTTATTCAGCCCATGATCACTTTTCTCATCGCAATTTATATATTCGGCATGGGTGAAGGAAATAAAATCTGGCTCGCAGCGGCTGTCGTGATGGCTGCTCAACCTATTGGAGCGGGAGTATACGTTTTTGCAAAAAAATACGGGTACAGAGAAGACACCATTTCACTGGCAATCATTGTCTCTTTAGCAGTTGCATTAGTTACTATTCCGGCTCTCTTAAGTATCATATGAGCATGTAAAGTAGACATGTATCGATCAATACGAAAAACCTGAAGGCGAACACCGGCAGATCCCGCTGCCGACATTCTGGCAGATACCGCCCAGGTTGGTCAGTCGGCAATGCTTTGGCTGAACCTGATCTCAACGCAGGGCGCTGGCATCGCCGCCGCCGGCAAAGGCCAGCACTTCGTCCAGACCGAACATCGAGTTATCGCCCGGCGTGCTCATCACCAGCGCCCCATGTGCCACCGCAATATCCAGACTGCGCTGCACCGAATCCCCCTGCAGCAGGCCGTAGATAAAGCCGGCGGCAAAGGCGTCGCCACCGCCGACCCGGTCGAAGATCGGCAGGCGGTCATACGCTGTTGCCTGATGGATCTCGCCCCCCGCCAGACACATGCCGCTCCAGCTGTTATGCGAGGCGTCATGCATAACGCGCTGGGTGGTCACCAGGATCTTCAGATTGGCGAAACGCGCCTGCATACGCTCAAGCGCTTCGGCAAACACACCGGATTCCAGCGCATCGACCGTTCGTGAGAGTTGGTCAACCCCAAACAGCACATCGACCTGGCCAATCAGCTTCTCGTTTACGGCCGCCGCAGCGGAGCGGCCGCCCCGCTCTCGCCAAAGTGAGTCGCGGTAGTTCAGGTCGTAGGATACGACGGCGCCCTGCTCCCTGGCTGCGGTCATCGCCGCGAGCACCAGTTCCGGGGCCTGCTCGCTCAGTCCGGCGATGACGCCGCCGACATGGAACCATCTTGGCCGCGCCTCCTTAAACAGGCTCGGCCAGTCGATATCCCCGGCACGCAGTTGGGCGATCGCCGTGTGGCCGCGATCCATCACCGCCTTCGCCGCGCGCTCGCCGAAGCCGCGCTCCATGAAGTAGAGACCGTTGCGCGCCTTAAGCCCCATGCCGTCGTGCGGCAGCCAACGGATCCAGCGGCCATCCACGCCCGAGCGCCGGATAAGGCCGGCGATCAACTGCCCGACCTCGTTGTCCACCAGCGAGGTGATGATGCCGGTACGTTGTCCGAAGCAGCTGCTGAGCCCCTGCACGACATTGTACTCACCGCCCCCTTCCCAGACCTGGAACCGGTCGGCGCGACGGATCCGCTGCTCGCCCGGATCCAGGCGCAGCATCACCTCGCCCAGCGCCAGGCAGTCATATCCGGCTTGCGTAGCCGGCGTAATAGTCAGTAGTGCCATCGCAGCCTCTGTCGATCTCTTATTTTTTGGGAGGGGCTAATCACCGGACCCGGATACCAGTTGATGACGGCCCAGGCAGGCGGTCAATCGCGGCAGCGCCAGTTGCGGCAGCAAGGCTCTCCCCTGTTGCCAGATCGGCAGTATCCGCCGCTCCAGCTTGACGGGATGATTCTGCGCGATGTCGTCCAGGCGATGGTGCAGGAAGGGGTTCTGAAAACGCTCCCTGACCGAGTCGACATAGGCATCGATCTCTTCACCCAGCTCCATCGCGCGCAGAATCGGGATAACCTCCTGCTGCAACATGCTTTCGAGCTCGGCGCGCAATGCTGGCGACTGCATCGCCTCGTGCACCGTCGTCACCGATCTATCCAGCCCCTCCTGCCACAACTCCACCAGATAGGTGTGGGACAGGTTCAACACCCCCAGCTTGAGCCACTCCAACGGCGCCAGATCGGGCACGCAACGGATCGCTTCATGCTCGCAGGGCAGCGCCAGTCCGGGCTGTTGCTCGATCGCCCACAGAGCATAGGGCTCGGCCACCGCGCCGAGCGGTTCGATCGCTTGCGACACGATGCGATCCACCAGCGAGTTGACCCATAGGCATTCACGGCCCAGCCACTGGATAAAGGTATCCGGCAACGCCCAGGCACGGGCCAGGTCCAGCACGATCTCCTTCAGTACCTGACCGTTATTGGCCACCAGTTCGCAGGGCATGATCGTAACGCCCGATCTGCCAGACTGATAGCGCGCCAACAACAGCACCAGCAGCTTGGCCGGAAAGCTCCTGGGCGGAGCGGCATCGGGGTGATCGTCGTCATGCAGTTGGTAACCGCTGTCGGCGGTATTGGACACGACATGGGTCACCCGCTGCCAGAACAACTGCACCACGCGCGGCCACTCCTCCTGCGCCACCATCGCACACTCGATGCAGCGAACCTGCTCCTCGCTGTCCACCACCTGGCCATCCATGAGGCCCTGAATCCGCACCGGATAACCGGCCAGACTATTATTCGTTGCCGCACCCCGGGTCATGGCGGCAACCCGGGCTTTACCAGCCTCGCTGGCGGAGGTTTGCACCACTGCAACCGGCGCTGAGCTCCGCCCCGCCGCCAGCGACTGGCCGATAAAATAGTCGACATGGGCCTGCAGAAAGCGGCTGGTGCCGAACTGCATGATCAGCGGCTGCTGCGGCTGAATCGCCATCAACCCACCTCCACGATCGCTTTTATCACACCGCTTCCCGGCCGGGTCCACTGCGGAAATATCTCCGGCAGGTCGGTCAATGCACAGCGATGGGTAACCATCGCCAATGCGACCGCCGAGCCGTCCCGCAAGCAGCTCACCACCTGTTCGAAATCCTCCCGGGTGGCGTTGCGACTGCCCAGCAGCGAGAGTTCCCGCTTGTGGAACTCCGGATCGGAAAAGGTGATATCGGCGCTGACCACGCTGACCAGCACGTAGGTGCCGCCATGGGCAACCCAACCAAAGCCTGCCATCATCGCTTCAGGATTGCCCGTGGCATCGAATACGGTATTGGGGTAGTCCCCCGCCGTCAGTGCCTCCAGTTCAGCCTTCACATCGGAACCAGCCTGGATGACGGCATCCGCACCAAGGCTCTGCTGACAGAAGCGCAGCCGCTCTTCGTTGTTGTCCACCATCAGCACGCGCGCACCACGTACCTTGGCAAACTGCAGGATCCCCATGCCGATCGGGCCCGCACCCACCACTAGCACGGTAGAGCCGGGCTGCACATCGGCACGGCGTACCGCATGCGCGCCGATCGCCAGGCACTCCACCAGTGCCAGTTGATCGAGATCCAGCCCATCGGCGCTGATGACGTGATCCTGCGGAACCGGCAGGTATTCGCACATGCCACCATCCTGGTGCACACCGATCACGCGGATATGGGTACAGCAGTTGGTTTTACCCTGGCGGCAGGCCACGCACTCGCCACACTCGAGATAGGGCATCACGTAGACGGTTGCGCCGGGCTCGACCGTCGATACCTCGCTGCCCACCGCGTCGACCACGCCCGCCAACTCGTGTCCCAGCACACGGGGATACTGGAAATAGGGCTGGCGGCCGGAAAAGGCATGGATATCGGTGCCGCAGACGCCGACACGCTTGACCCTGACCAACACCTCCGCGGCGCCCGGCACCGGTTTCGGCGCCGACCGTAACGCCATCTCGCCCGGCTGCAGACAAATCACTGTTTTCATCATGTTGCTTATCCCTGTTTCCCTTCACTTCAGGTTCGGTGACGAGTGTGGAACACCCGGTCGTCGCTCCTGCATGGGTGAACGTCGACTGACGCGATACGGACGGAAAACGCATGACGCAATGCATCACCGCCCACAAATGTTTGTAATTATAAAAAACCGTACATCAGAGCCAAGCAGGCTGTCAAGCAACTTGAACGGTCAGGAATGACGCAAAGCGTGTCGCACAGAAGCGGTAGTATCGGCCCGGCGTGGCAGCCGCCGGATGGGATAGTGCGATTGCCCTGGGGTTACCCGCCAGGGTTGGATGTCCATGAGCCCGCGCTCCAGACGCGAAGCTCAGGCGTGGGCGTGTGTCTTGAGGGAGGAGAGCAGCGTTTTTTTCGAGGTGTTCAGATGGTCACGGGCAGCCGCCAGAGCCGCCTTCTCGTCGCGGGTGCGTATCGCCCTGATCATCCGCAGATGTTCCTGAATCGCCGCCTCGTTACGCTCGCGTTCATCCTTTTTATCCCACTGGTAGTGGTAGTGGAACACCAGCGAGATCACCCTCTTGAACTGATCGATAAACCGGTTGCGCGTAACGCTGCCGAGTATGGTATGAAACCGCTCATCCAGCACCGAGAAGTCGTGATAGTGCCTATCGATCTGCTCGGCGAGTCGGAGATGATCCCGCTCCAGTTGATCCAGCTTGTGCCAGATCGGGTGCTCTTCAGGCAGGGCCACCAGTTGCGAGATCGCATTGAGCTCGACCATGGTTCTCAGTTCGAACAGCTCCACCGCATACTCTCGGGTGAACCCCAGCAGTTGCCAGCCGCCTTTCGGCCGACGCTGTACCAGGCCGAACCGGCTCAGCGAGGCCAGGAACTCGTGCAGCGCATGGGCGGACACTTCGAACCGGCGCGAAAGATCCGATACGTTCAGCGGCGTCCGGGGCGGTACGTCGAACCGAAGCACCCAGTCCAGAAACCGCTGCTCCAGTTCTTCATTGCTGATCGCTTCCGTCTGTACCTCGATGTAATCGGTGTCGGTCGGTGCGCGCAACAGCCTCTTTTCCCGTCCGTTCCACTGGATAATGCCGGTTTCATCCAGCCGCGAAAGCGCCGATCGTATCACCGTGCGACTGACTTCCAGCTGTTTCGAAAGAGCGGATTCAGCCGGTAGCGATGCGCCCGATCGCAGCGAAGCGCAGGTATCCAGTAGTGTGTTGTAAGCCTCTCGAAAGCGCTCGTCGGTGCGTGCCATTCAGGGATCTCGTTCCAGCCATTGCGTTCAGGGATGATGCAGGCGATCAGTTTACTATAAAAAAAAACCGTTGACATTGTCGGAGCGATACGATCAGATTGGATTGTTCTCAATAATAAAAAACATTCTGGAGAGATGTAATGGTCGAGCTGCTCGCCAAGGCGAAGGCGCAAGGTAAACTGGTCAAGCTTTCGCCCGAAGCCTTTCACAAGGCGTCCGCACTCCTGACACTCATAATACTCATCATCGTTTTTTCCTTCGGTAGCAGCGCTTTCCTGTCGGTTAACAACGGCTTGACTATACTGCTGCAGACCTCAGTCATCGGTCTGCTGGGCATCGGTATGACGCTGGTCATCATCACCGGCGGGATCGATCTTAGCGTCGGCTCAATCCTGGCTCTGGCTGGCACGGCAACCGGGATGATGGTCAAGGCCGGTATGCCGGTGATTCCCGCCATGCTGCTGGGCGTCGGCGTCGGCGCACTGTGCGGACTGATCAATGGTCTGATCATCACCAGGATGCGCATCACCCCTTTTGTCGCGACGCTGGGCATGATGCTGATGGCGCGTGGCCTGGCGCTCGAACTCACCGGTGCCGCGCCGATCTCCCGTCTCGGAGAGGCGTTCGGCATTCTGGGCAATGGCGCGCTGTTCCGTATCGTGGAGAAAGGCTCGAACGGATTTCCCCACGTGGTGTTCCCCGGTATCCCCTACCCCGCCATCCTGTTGGCCGTGGTGGCACTGGCCGTGGCCTACCTGTTGCGCCGCCGACAGGTAGGCCGCCATATCTATGCCACCGGCTCCAATGAGGAAGCCGCTCGACTGGCTGGCGTCGAGGTCGATCGCACCAAGCTCATCGCCTATACCCTGTCCGGCGCACTGGCAGGGCTGGCGGGCATCGTGCTGATGTCACGGCTGGTGACGGCGCAGCCGAACGAGGGCGTGATGTATGAGCTCGATGCCATCGCCGCGGCCGTGATCGGCGGCGCTTCGCTGATGGGGGGTGTGGGCAATATTCCGGGCACGATGATCGGTGCCTTCATCATTGGAGTCCTACGCAACGGCCTGAACATGGCCGGTGTATCGGCCTTCATCCAACAGATCATCATCGGCATTGTGGTCATCCTGGCCGTTTATATCGACCAGATCCGCAACCGACGTTGAATCGCGTCTTCACCAAAAAGAGGAAAATAAGAAATGAAGATATCCAAGAAGGCTCTACTGGCTGCGACAGCGCTGAGTCTGGCTCCGTTGACCGCCTTCGCCGGCGAGATTGCGGTGATCGTCAAAACCACTAACTCCAACTATTGGCAGAACGTGAACAAAGGCGCGGCGGCGGCCATCGACGGCCAGTCCGAGCATACGTTCAGCTTTAACGGGCCGGCCTCCGAAAGCGCCATCGCCGATCAGGTCAACCTGGTGGAAAACGCCATCAACCGAGGCGTGGCGGGTATCGTGCTGGCGCCATCCGACCCGGAAGCGTTGATTCCGGTGGTCAAGCGCGCCTACGAAAACAGCATCCCTGTAGTAATCATCGATTCCGGCCTGGCAGACGGAGCGAAGGACACGTTCCAGGCCTTCCTGTCCACCGACAACTGTGCAGCAGGCAAGCTGGTTGCCGAGAATATGGTTAAGGCCGTGGGTACCCAGGGCAAGGTTGCGGTGATGTCCTACGTCGCCGGCGTGGGCTCGGAGATCGGCCGCGTCGGCTGCTTCGTCGACTATCTGAAGGCCAACTCGAAGCTTGAGATTGTCGGACCTTTCTACTCCCAGTCGCAGATGGCGACCGCGCTGAACCAAACCACCGATATCCTGGCGGCCAATGGCGACCTGGTCGGCATCTTCGGCGCCAACGAGCCGACGGCCGTGGGTATGGGCCGCGCGCTGGTGCAAGCTGGCAAGGCCGGTTCCATTACCGCCTTTGGCTTCGACGGCAACGGCGATCTGCAGGATTTCGTGCGTGACGGCACACTGGCCGGCACCGCCGTTCAGGGGTCGTTCCAGATGGGCGAACTCGGTGTGAAGACCGTCATCGACATCCTGCAGGCCGAGTCGGTGGATGACTTCATCGATACCGGCGTGGTCCTGGTCACCAAGGAGAATATCGACCAGCCGGTGGCGAAGAACGTTCTCTACTAACCATCATGTTACCATCATCGCAGCCGGCGTACTCTGGTATCCCGGCTGCGCACATCTTTCAACCCGGAGTCAGCTGATGAATAAACCAGGACGGACCGAGACGCCTCTTGTGGAGATGGTGAATATCGAGAAACATTTTGGCGGTGTCCGCGCCGTCAATGGTGTATCCGTCGATCTATACCCTGGAGAAGTGGTGGGCGTACTGGGTCACAACGGGGCGGGAAAATCCTGTCTGATGCGTATTCTCTCGGGCGCCATGATCGCGAACGAAGGGACAATCCGCGTGCGCGGAGAGGCCGTGGAGATCCACTCGCCACACGATGCGCGCAACGTCGGCATTGAGACGATCTATCAGACCCTGGCGCTCGCCGATCATCTGGATGCGCCATCCAACCTGTTTCTCGGCCGCGAACTGAAAACGCGTTTCGGCAATCTCGACGACAAGCACATGCTGGAAGAAGCACGCGACGTGCTCAAGCAGTTGAACCCCCATTTCAAGAACCTGCTGGATCCGGTGTCCAGCCTGTCCGGCGGACAGCGTCAGGTGATCGCGATCGCACGCGCCATCTATTTCGATGTCAAGATCCTGATCATGGACGAGCCGACCGCGGCACTGGGTCCGTCAGAAACGGCGATGGTGGCGGAGCTGATCAAACAGCTCAAGACCCAGGGCATCGGGATCTTCCTGGTCAGCCACGACATGCACGACGTGTTCGAGCTCTGCGATCGGGTGATGGTGATGAACAAGGGCCGCAATGTCGGTACCCACGATATCGACGACGTGTCGAAGGACGATGTCCTGAGCCTGATCATCAAGGGCGAACTGCCGCACGGCTGGGTACCGCGTAACTGCGCGGCGATGTAATACATTCCATGTGAAACAGCCAAGTCAGGATCTGCACCGGCACAGATCCTGACTTCCGTAGACTGACCTTTAGGCAAGCAGCGTCAGGCGCCGGGAAACGCCCCGATACACCCCTTGTCCACCAGTGCTTGCCAGAACTCCGACGGAATGGGCAGGGCATACCAGTCGATATTCTGGCGAATACGTACCCCCTTGGTCATCCCGATCACCACCGATTTGACGCAGTCGTACCGCAACGGGTACTGGATCGCCGCAGCGGCCAGCGGAATATCATACTGCCCACAGACCGCCTCCAGCACCTTGACCCGTTCGATCACCTCGGCGGGCACATCACCGTAGAAGTAGTGACCCGCGCCCACCGATCCCTTCGCCAACACGCCGGAGTTGAACGGCGCCGCCACAATCAGCGATACCCGCTCATGCCGACAGCGCTCGGTAAAGGTGTCGGTGATACTGTTTTCCAACAGGGTGAAGCAGTTGGCGACCATGAAACAGTCGAAATCGCCATGGTTCATCGCCTCGTCGCACACCTGCCACTCGTTGACCCCCAGCCCGATCGCCTTGACCAGGCCCTGCTCGCGCAGTTCGGCCATCGCCCGGTAGCCGCTATCCATCGCGGTGCGGAACTGTAACTCGTGCTGATCACCGTGAGTCAGCCGACCGATATCGTGCATCAGCAGGATATCGATCCTGCCGACGCCCAGGCGCTGCAAGGAGTCCTCGAACGAGCGCATCACGCCATCGTAGGAGTAGTCGTAGCGCCGCGCGAACGGGGCCGCCTGCACGAAGCCCTCGCCGTCGACCGGTACATTGCTTGGTAGCGGTTCCAGCACCCGCCCCACTTTGGTGGAGAGCAGTTGCGCCTCCCGCGGCAGCTCCTGCAACGCCAGCCCGAGGCGTCGTTCGGACAAGCCTGCGCCGTAGTGCGGTGCGGTATCGAAATAACGTACCCCCTGACGCCAGGCGTCGGCCACCACATCCAGCGCCATCGCGCTTTCCATCGGACGATACAGGTTGCCGATACCGGCCGCGCCGAAGCCCAGTTCGCAGATCGGCGTACCGCTAATGTCGATTGTTCTTGTTCTCATACTGGATCCCCTGGATTCGACTAAACCTGAACTCGAACAAGCCCGGATTGGTATAAACCAGCCCGCATGTGCGGTTTTAGCGTGAACGCACCTTCTGTTCCTGCACGCCCAACCTATCGATCCCCAGCCGCATCACCTCACCGCCTTCAAGATATTTGGGCGGTTTCAGCCCCAGTCCCACGCCCGGCGGCGTACCGGTGGAGATGATGTCACCCGGTTGCAGACTCATGAAGCGACTGCAGTAAGCGACCAGGTGGGGCACCTTGTACACCATGGTGGCGGTGCTGCCGTTCTGGTAGCGTCGCCCATCCACCTCCAGCCAGATGCCCAGGTCGTTGAAGTCGCCGACCTCGTCGGGGGTAACCAGCCAGGGACCGGTGGGACCGAAGGTGTCGCATCCCTTGCCCTTGTCCCAGGTGCCGGAACGCTCGAGCTGATACTCACGCTCGGAGACATCGTTGATGACGCAGAATCCGGCGACGTGGTTCATCGCATCAGCCACGTCGATATAGGCTCCGCCGGTGCCAATCACCACACCCAGCTCCACCTCCCAGTCGGTTTTTTCGGAGCCGGGCGGGATCAGCACATCATCGTTCGGTCCGACAATGGCCGAGGTCCATTTGCCGAAGATCACCGGCTCCGGCGGTACCGGCATGCCCGACTCCTCGGCATGGTCGGCATAGTTCAGGCCGATGCAGATAAACTTGCCCACGCCGGCAACGCAGGGCCCCAGGCGAAGATCCTGCTGCGGCGTGCCGTCGACGACGGGAAGCCCGGCGATATCCAGCCCTTTCAACCGTTCGATACCCTCGCGGGTCAGTACATCGCCGGCGATATCCGGCACCACGGCGGAGAGATCCCTGACCTGTCCGCTGTCATCGAGCAGCCCGGGTTTTTCCTGCCCTGGGGGGCCATAACGCAGAAGTTTCATCGTGTGTTTCCTGTCGCTGAAGTGAAAAAGGGAAGGACAGCAGAGGCTGCGCCCTCCCAAGGGGGTGGATCAATTGTAAAGCACGGCGGCGATCTTCGGATCGTCGATATTGCTCTTGTCGTAGTAGTAGAAACCGGTGTCGATCACCTTCGGCAGCGTCTCGCCCTTGGCCGCCATTACCGCAGCTTTCACCGTCTCGTAACCGATACCTACCGGGTTCTGGGTGATAGCGCCGGGAAAACGCTTTTCGATACCCTTCATATCTACGAGTAGTGTCACCTGACAACACCTCTTAATTCTTATATTGGTAGTCAGACCTCAAGCCTACCGAACGTCAGATCGTGACGCCGCCATCGACCAGCATCGCCTGGCCGGTGACAAACATGCTTTCATCACTGAGCAGATACACAACCATAGGTGTTATATCAGCTACCTGCGCCAACCGTCCCATCGGCTGGCGGGCGATGAAATCCTTCTCCGCCTGCACCGGATCGGCCGCCGCCGCGATGCGGCCGCGCAGGGAGGGGGTGTCCACGGTGCCGGGGCAGATCGCGTTACAGCGGATCCCCTGTTTGACGAAGTCCGCCGCGATCGCCTTGGTCAAGCCGATCACCGCCGCCTTGGTGGTGCCGTAGGCGGTGCGCACCGGGAAGCCCTTGATCGACGAGGCCATGGACGCCATATTCAGGATCGATGCGCTGCCGCCCTGCTCCGCCCGCCGCAGCATGCCCGGCAGCAATGCACGCGTCAGCCGGACCATTGAGGTCACATTCAGATTGACGCTGAACTCCCACGCCTCGTCGGACAGATCGAGGATGGTGCCGTGATGGACGAAACCGGCACAGTTGAACAGCCCGTCCAGATCCGGCAGTTGCTCCGCCAGCACTTGTATCGCCTGGGCATCCATCACATCCAGGTGGTGGGTCTCAATATTGGCGGACGCCGAGCGCAGTGTCTCCAGCGCCTCCTGATTCACATCGGTCGCGATCACCCTGGCACCCTCGGCCGCACAGGCCAGCGCACTGGCACGACCCATCCCCTGGCCCGCTGCCGTCATTAAAATGGTTTTACCTTCAAGCCGCATCTGCGTGTCTCCCGTTATTAAAGTCGTTACATCACCGCACCGATCTGCCAGGGCACGAACTCCGCGCCGCCGAATCCGAGCGCTTCGCTCTTGGTCTGCTCGCCCGACGCGACACGGATAATCAGTTCAAACAGCTCCCGGCCTTTATCTTCGATCGACACACCGTCGGTGACGATATCGCCGCAGTTGAGGTCCATATCCTCGGACAGACGTCGGTACATCTCGGAGTTGGTTGCCAGCTTGATACAGGGGGAGGGCTTGTAACCGGAGACCGAGCCCCGGCCGGTGGTGAAGACGATCAGGTTGGCGCCGGAGGCCACCTGTCCAGTCACGGAGCAGGGATCGAACCCCGGGCTGTCCATGAACACGAAGCCATGCTTGTCGATCTTCTCGGCAAACAGGTAGACGTCGGTCAACGGCGCCGAACCGCTCTTGGCAACCGCACCCAGGGATTTCTCCAGAATCGTGGTCAAGCCCCCGCGCTTGTTGCCCGGGCTGGGGTTGTTATCCAACTCGCCGCCGTTGCGGGCACAGTAGTCTTCCCACCAACGCACACGGGCGACCAGCTTATCACCCACCTCGGCCGACACGGCGCGGCGGGTCAACAGATGTTCGGCGCCATAGATCTCCGAGGTTTCCGACAGAATCGTGGTGCCGCCGTGGCGCACCAGCAGATCGGAAGCGTAACCCAGCGCCGGGTTGGCGGTGATGCCTGAATAGCCGTCGGAACCACCGCACTGCATCCCGACCGTGATCTCCGACACCGGTACCGGCGTGCGTTGTGCCCGGTTGGCGATCTCGGCGATGCCGCGTAGCTCCTCCAATCCGCGTTCGATAGTCTTGCGGGTGCCACCCTCGGCCTGGATCGTCATATAACGCAGGGCGCTATCGGCCCTGATCTGACGCCTGCCGACCAGGTCATCGATCTGCATCACTTCGCAGCCCAGCCCCACCAGCAGAATACCGCCAAAGTTGGGATGCTGGGCGTAGCCAGACAGAGTCCTGAACAGGGTCGCATAGCCCTCATCCTTGCCGGACATGCCGCAGCCGGAGCTGTGCACGATCGGCACTACACCGTCGATATTGGGAAAGGCATCCAGCAGACCGCTTTTTTCCGCCGCTTCGGCAATAAAGCGCGCCACCGAGCCAGCGCAGTTCACCGAGGTCAGTATGCCCAGGTAGTTGCGTGTTCCGGCACGCCCATCCGCACGTCGATAGCCCTGAAAGGTTCGCGCATTGGTTAGCGCTGCAAGCGTTTCACACTGACTGGAGAATCCGTAGTCCTGAGTGTGTTCCCCCATGCCGAGATTATGCACATGAACATGCTCGCCGAGGGCGATATCTCGCGTCGCCTGGCCGATGATCTGGCCGTAACGGATCACATTCCGTCCCTCCGCGATGGGATTCGACGCAATCTTGTGCCCCTGCGGCACGAGTTGCTGCAGAACGTCGGTGATACCGACCAGTTGAGTTCCCGCCGGAATATCCTCGAGCGCAACGACCACATTATCGTTTGGGTGTAAGCGGATGGTGCCTTGTGTCCCGCTCATCCGGCATCTCCCTTGAAAATTTATAGTGTTTGCTGTTTAAGTTATATTAGAACTAACATTGAGTGGTGCACATGTCAACTAACATGTTAGTATGCATAAGAAGAGAGGCAGCGTGTGGACAATGAGGTAAATCTTGGTATGGCGGGATTAACGGATATAGAGAGCCTGAACGGCTCACTGGCGCAGCGCGTCTATCAATCGTTGCGCGAAGCGATTCTGTCCATGGAACTGCCGCCGGGAACGGTGCTTAAGAAAGGCGCCCTGTGCGAACAGTTGGGTGTATCCCGGTCACCGGTATCCGAAGCGATCGCGCGGTTATCCCAGGAGGGGCTGGTCGATGTGATCCCCCAGTCGGCCACCCGTGTCTCCTGCTTCTCGATGGAGGAGATCCGGGAAGCCAGCTTCCTCAGGGAGGCGCTGGAAACCGCCGCGGTGGAAAAGGTGGCTACGCAACATACCGAAGAGCAACTGACACAGCTCACCCGCAACGTCAGGTTGCATGAGCTGCTGGTAGAGGACGGTGACCTGGATGGTGCCTACAAGGCAGACGAGGAGTTCCACGCCCTGATTATGGAGTTTACCGGTTTTCCCGGAGTATCCCTGGTCGCCTCCAACGTCTCGCTCCAGCTCAAGCGCGCGCGTTTGCTACTGCAACCGGAGCCCGGCCGTGCGTCGGAAGCGCTCAAGGAACACAGACAGGTGCTCGAGGCGATACGCGCCGGCGATCCGGTTAATGCACAGGTCAGGCTAAAGACGCATCTGCGGCAGTTGATTCCCCGGCTTGAGCCGCTGGAACAGCAGCACGCGGAGTATTTCCGCTCGCGTTGAACCGATGTAGCGAAGGCTGAACACAACATATAAAAAAGGAGACAGGCCATGTTACGTAATATTCCCGCGATTCTGTCGC
Source organism: Nitrincola salilacus (assembly GCF_046271865.1). NCBI lineage: Bacteria > Pseudomonadati > Pseudomonadota > Gammaproteobacteria > Oceanospirillales > Oceanospirillaceae > Nitrincola > Nitrincola salilacus. The sequence goes on along the minus strand of NZ_CP176580.1, from coordinate 1,844,091 downwards.
CAGATCTACTCCATGCCCTGCGGGCCATGGGCCACGGCGACGAAATCGTCATCGCTGACGCCAACTTCCCTGCCGAGAGCAGCGCCCGACGCATCATCCGGTTGGATGGCGTATCGGCAACCGAGACCTTGCATGCCCTGCTGCAACTGATGCCGCTGGACACTTTCGACCCGAAACCGGCACTGACCATGCACGTGGTCGACGAGCCAGATACGGTTCCGGAGATCGTCGCCGCCTTTCAGGAGATCATCAACCACAGCGCCGACCATCCTGCCCCGATTCACGGCCTGGAGCGCTTCGCATTCTATGACCGCGCCCGCTCCGCCTACGCCATTATCCAAACCGGCGAGCAGCGCCTGTACGGCAATATCATCCTCAAGAAGGGGATCATCCGGCCATGAGAATCGACGCCCACCAACACTTCTGGCAGATCGCCCGCGGCGATTACGGTTGGCTGACACCGGAACTTACCCGACTATATCGCGATTTCCTGCCCGAAGATCTGCTCTCCATCATGGCGCACAACGGCATCGACGGCACGGTACTGGTTCAGGCCGCGCCGACCCGCGCCGAAACGGCGTTCATGCTCTCCCTGGCCGAGCGGCACGCGTTCATCAAAGGCGTGGTCGGTTGGGTGGATTTTGAAAGTGCGGATGTGGAAGCGGAGATCGCGCAACTGGCGGTGCAACCAAAAGTGGTCGGCCTGCGGCCGATGATTCAGGATATCCCCGATCCGGACTGGATGCTCAAGCCCGAGCTGGAGCGGGCGTTCAACGCCCTGATCGCCACCGACCTGACCTTCGATGCCCTCACCCTGCCCCAGCACCTACCCAACCTGTCGCGGCTGCTGCAACGCCACCCGGAGATGCGTGTGGTGATCGACCACGCCTCGAAACCCCGGATCCGCAGCGGCGAATTCGATCCCTGGGCCCAACAGATGGCGGGTCTGGCAGCAAACCCCAACGCCTACTGCAAACTCTCCGGCCTGATCACCGAAGCCGGTGACAACTGGACCCTGAACGATCTCAAGCCCTACGTCGACCATCTGTTGGATACCTTCGGCCCACAACGGCTGATCTGGGGCAGCGACTGGCCGGTGTGCCTGCTCGCCGGCGACTATCGGCGCTGGCTGAGCACAACGGAGCAACTGCTGGAAGGTGTCGCGGACACATCCGGGATCTTCGGCGGTAACGCACTGAGGGCTTACCGGATGTAACGCAGTCTATTCGACTCACTTCGCTTTCATCGATGCAGAGAGAGTCAAGTCATGACCGCCCATGAAGCGCTGACCCCAGCGATTTTGCAACAGGCGCTACCCATCCAACTCTCGTAGAATGTAGCTGACTCCCATCCATAATTAATGACCGAGACGAGTTTTTCGTTGTGCACTACTTGGATCATGGTTTTACGACAATCACACTCAGGATCAGCACAACACGTGTCAATAAAGCTGTATTCCCCATCGGGTAACTGTGGGCTTTGCTTTATTGATACCGTACGCACCTGATGTGCTTGTCCGAAGATCTCGCCAGCCGGTATAAACTCCATATTAGAAGGAATACATATAAAACTTTGAATCTACGGCCATAATGGGAAACGCCTGGGGTAGCCTGGATCGCGGAATCTCAATAAAACCATTTTTTTCATAAAATCTATGCGCTGCTATGAATTGGGCTGTGGTTCCCAAGTAGATATTCTCTACTTCGTTAGAACGTGCAAAATTAAGTGCATGATGTAGCAACGAGGATGATACCCCGTATTCCCTTCCTCTGAATTCTGGGTGCACAAACATTTTCCTTAGTGCAGCTTCGCCATTACCGATATCTAGAAGGGAGATTGTACCCACAACGTAACCGTTCATTCTAAGGCGTTCTGCCCATCCCATATGTCGCGCGCTAAGCTGGTCTCTTCATCTTTCAGGAGACCATCACATGAAGCAGTACACCCGCCGTACCCCACAACAGTGGCAAGTCATTATCGATCAGTGGCATGATAGTGGCCTGTCTGCCTCCCGCTTTTGTGAAGAGATGGCCGTAGGCTATGCCAGCTTCTGCAACTGGCGCAAACGGCTGGCAGCTGAGCGGCTTCCAGCCCCTCAATACAAGAGACCAGAAGACGCGACCTTCATTGACCTCGGTACCTTGTCAGCCAGTAGCCCAGGGAGTGGCTGGTCGATCGTACTCAGCCTGGGCGAGGGCATCGAACTACGCCTGAGTCGCCCCTGATGTTCGCGCCCGGCAATCTGGCTCGGATCTGGCTCTGCACCCAACCGACCGATATGCGCAAATCGTTTCAGGGGCTGAGCGCACTGGTGAAGAACCAGCTTGATCTCAACCCGCTCAGTGGTCAGTATTTCGTCTTCGTTAATCGGCGTAAGACCCATATGAAGGTGCTCTATTTTGAACCGTCCGGCTATTGCCTATGGAGCAAGCGGCTGGAACAGGGGCAGTTCCGCGTGAGCCCCTCATCGAGCGGACAACGTGCCTTGAGCTGGACCGACCTGCAACTGATTCTGGATGGCGTTGAAGTGCAAAAAACCCGTCAATACAAACGCTATCAACACCCGATGTAAGACCGGTTCTGGTATAATCCACCGCCATGAAAATGATGTCGACACCCCTTCAAACAACTTGCTCCGATGACGACCTGACGGTCGCAGAGCTGGCACGCCTGAACGCCGAGAACGGTGTACTGCGTGATGAAAACGCGGCTTTGAAACGTCGGGTTGCCTGGTTCGAGAAGCAGCTGTTCGGCGAGACATCGGAGAAGCGTCCGGTCGACAATCCTCATCAGCCCAGCCTGCTGGGCGAAGTGCCTCCGCTGACGGAGCCAGAAGGCGAACAGGTCACGATCACCTACCAGCGTGGCACAGCACTCAAACAACGTCCCGACGACTGCGTCAACGACACTGGCCTGCGCTTTAATAGCGAGGTGCCGGTTGAAGTGATCGAACTACCCGCACCAGAACTGGAGAGTGCTGACGCGGAGCAGTTCGAGATCATCGGCACCAAAAGCACCTTCCGACTGGCCCAGCGTCCGGCGAGCTATGTGGTGCTGCAGTACAACCGCCCGGTGGTCAAACGCAAGGGCGCTGATCAGCCACTGCCCAGCCCGGCTCCGAGCAATGTGCTGGATCGTAGCCTGGCAGATGTCAGTCTGCTGTCAGGTCTGCTGGTCGACAAGTTCCTGTATCACCTGCCGTTGCACCGTCAGCACCAACGTATCACTCAGGCTGGTATCACGCTGAGCCGGGCGACCCTGACCACGTTGGTCAAACGCGCCATCGAACTTCTGCGGCCAATCGTGGATGCCCAACTGATCAATGTGCTGCGCAGCCAGGTGTTGGCGATGGATGAAACCCCGATCAAAGCGGGCAAGGCCGCGAAAGGCAAATTGAAGCAGAGCTGGTTCTGGCCATTGTATGGTGATCAGGACGAAGTGGTGTTCACCTTCTCCGCCAGTCGGGGACGACAGCATATCGAGGCCGTCCTGAAGAAACAGTTCACCGGCACACTGATCAGCGACGGCTATGCGGCTTATGCCTGCTATGCTGAACAGAATGCTGGGATCACCCATGCTCAGTGCTGGGTACACAGCCGTCGTCAGTTCCTTGAGGCGGAGCAGGACGAGCCAGCGGCGGTACGCCAGGCGCTGGATCATATCGCTGAACTGTACCGAATCGAGGAGCAGATCCGGTCACAAGGCCTGAGCAGTGAGAAGAAACATCTGTATCGACTGGCGTGCAGCAAACCCGTGGTGGACACCTTCTTCGAGTGGTGTGAGCGCCAGTTACAACGCAACGATCTGACGCCGAAGAATCCGTTGCTGCAAGCGGTTCATTACGTGCTGAAACGGAAGACAGAGCTACGGGTATTCCTGGAGGATCCGGAGGTGCCGCTGGATACCAATCATCTGGAGCGAACCCTGCGTCCGATCCCAATGGGGCGTAAAGCCTGGTTGTTCTGTTGGACGGAACTGGGTGCCGAACATGTGGGTATTATCCAGAGCCTGATCAGCACCTGTAAACTGCACGGAATCGACCCCTATACCTATTTGACTGACGTACTGCTGCGGGTGAATGAGCATCCGGCCAGCCGTGTACTGGAGTTGACACCACGTGTGTGGAAGCAGCGGTTCGCGGAGCAGCCACTGCGGTCGGACCTGTACCGAGCGGTAGAGCGCATCACGGATTGACGGTTCCGCTGCATCCCTGCAGCGCTCGTCTCGTCCTGAAAAGGGACAGAGGCTCTCGTCTTGAGAGTTCGGCCGTCCCTGGCCCCTCTGTCTGATATAACCTTATCGCCTGACTATCTGGGTGTATATAGGAAAAAATCCTAAATGCTCAATCGTCCGTTGATATGAGGCATTGCCGGTTACAGTCGTCACAATGTCAATGACGCCTTAGAATGAACGGTTACCCCACAACGGTATTCTGATGAAGCGATACCCAGAAATTTCCGCTTCCATGTTGGTAATAACTCGGAATATCTTGAAGATCAGTTTGCTGTTCCTCAGTTATTGGAATGTCGAATTCATTATTCTGAATATTCAGTATCAGATCGATAACGGACCTTTTATTCTCGGGCTTATACTCTAAAATATTCATCATTGTCTCCATTTCAAAAGCCCTCTAACGCGAAGCGCACCGGTGACTTTGCCGCAGCGACGCGGAGGCAAAGGCATCCGTGTGACGCGCCGCGCCGGTTAGCTGCTACCAAGCATGTACGCACGAAGCTGCCGCTCCTCTCGCATGACACATAGAGGTGTGGCTTGGCGCTTAAGATTTGTAACAAGCTCAACTTTCAGGGGCTCACCCTGATCCGAAACAATAGTGCTACTATAGTATCACTTTGTGGGTAGGGCAATCACAGCTAGACACGCATAAAGACCTCTTTGAAGTAGCCTACATTGAAGATAGCCATACTGTAAGCCTGCAGAAGTTGATTCGTAAGCTCGGTGCAGTTGATAGTCGGGAAATAGAGATGAAGCAGGGAAATAAGATTACGAGGGTATTGCCTGGAGATTCATCTGAGGCATCGCTAATTCCGTGGGAACGGTGACGGCGAACCATCACCAGCATCCCACCGGTCGGTGGCTCAGGCAAAGACGAAGTACTTGCGCACCGTTTCTACCACTTCCCACGTCCCCTTCATGCCGGGTTCAATCACGAACACATCCCCAGCCTTCAGGTGCACCGGTTGCTCGCCTTCCGGAGTGATGATGCAGTAGCCATCAAGGAAATGGCAATACTCCCACTTATCATAGTCCACCTCAAACTTGCCCGGGGTGCAGATCCACGTGCCCATGATCTTGCTGCCATCCTTGGAGAGGTACGCATTGAGGTTCACAGTGTGCGGGTCGCCTCCGATACGCTTCCACTTGGTAGCATCAACAACCGGGGTGGGGCAGGTTTCGCGCAAAACGGTAATGAAGTCGGACATGTAAGCTCCAAACAATCGGGTAAAAGAGGCCTCTACCTTAAGTCCATCACCATACATGGGCTTGCCTACCACCGACCCGAACTCGTCTGTAAGCGCTGGCAGAGCTATGATCTCTTCAACGCGGTAGTGGTCGGCCGCATTGGCTTGTTAAGTTCAATTTCCATAGGCTGATAGATCAGACCTGCTGATTCTCCTGTTGCACCGCTACATTCGAAACCATACTTCTTATATGCAGGAACTGAGGACAAGGATGCTCTTACAGTAACAGTATCAACCTTCGCATAATCCAGGGCAGATAAAAGCAGTTTCTTCCCAACACCTTTCTTCTGGTGCTCAGGGGCGACAAAAAGCATTGCAATGTGACGACCTTCTTTGAGTTCGACTACACCTTCAAGTTTTCCATCGCACTCTGCGACAAGCATCAGATTATCGCCCTTCGTTCGGTCAAAGAAGGCATTACTTGCAGCAATCTTCGAAAAGGTTGAGCTTCCCTCCTCAGATAAAGTACCTGCAACAGAGTGCAAAAACGAAGCGATGCAAGTGGCGCTTACAGCGTCAAGATCCTTCTCTTCCATTTTCCTGACAATCACCGAAACCTCCACATAAATAAAATAAGCCTCAATAGGTATTGGCCGCCTCTTCCCACAAGAGCAGCGAAACGATGGCCAAGTAACAGGAGACAATTGGGATCTGGTGATTCGCCATTCGACTTGAGTCCAACCTCTGCTCAACATCCAAGCAGGCGTCGGCCGAGTTATTGCCGTCGCCCCATTTGAATCAACTCTCCAGCTGCAACTTCATTTCCAGCAGCGAACCTCGAAAGCCAAACTTCTCATACGCTCGAACAGCGGAATTATTCTCCGCATACACATCAAGATAGAAGTCGGTGACCCCTCGTTGTTGGCCCCAACTGACCAGATCATTCAAGATCACCTTGTTTAACCCGAGCCCTCTGTACTCCTCTGCCACATACATGAAACCCAAATACCCATGGTTGTCATGATCCAAGGCAGGCTTCGAGTGGCGAACCTGAACGTACCCAGTAGCGACAATGTCGCCAGAAACTTCTCCAACGACCAACCTGCTATCACGATCAGAAATCAGCTTTTCCCGCCGTGTCAGAGTAGTTGTCCGGTCTTCTTTTCACAATAGTTAGTGTCAGACGGCGGGTGGTTAGCAGGTTCAAATGGCTGTTTATTCACCAGTAAGAAAAGAAGCAATATTAAAGAAGTTATTACCGCCGTTAAATCGCTCCGTGGCGCAGTTGGCTACAGAGGAAGGCATTTCTGAGCAGACGCTGTACAATTGGCGCAATCAGTTAAAAGCTCAAGGATATGCCGTGCCGGTCAGTGGACAAAAGCCTGATGATTGGTCAGGAGAAGCAAAGTTGGCGGTGGTGATTGAAACTGCCCCGTTATCAGAAACCGAGTTAAGCCAGTATTGCCGAGAAAAAGGCTTGTTGGTTGAGCAGGTTAAAGAGTGGCGCAGCGCCTGTGTGATGGGCAATGTGAGCGAGGTTCAGCACAAGGCTGCTGAGAAAAAGCAGGCCAGAGAAGATAAAAAGCGGATTAAGCAGTTAGAGCGCGAGCTAAACCGTAAAGAGAAAGCTCTGGCGGAGGCGGCAGCGTTGCTGGTCCTGCGAAAAAAGCTCAGAGCGTACTACGGCGAGGAGGACGAGGACAGTTAACGACGGTGAGCGAGCGCAACTTAAACCTAAGCTGGTTTGATGAAGCCGTGTTAGCGGGAGCCAGGCGCGATAAGGCCGCTCAGGAGCTTGAGATACCATTGCGCTCACTTCGCCGTTGGCGCGATGAGCAAGGCGCTGTGCTCGAAGATAAGCGGCCCACGGCAATAAGACCAGAGCCGAAGAACAAGCTTAATGAAGCCGAGCGCGAGCAGATATTAGCAACGTGTAATCGCGACGAATACGCCAGCTTGCCGCCATCACAAATTGTGCCACGGCTGGCAGATGATGGTGTCTACTTGGCCTCGGAATCGACGATGTACAGGGTGCTTAAAGCGGCAAATCAGCAACACCACCGAGGCAAAAGCAAAGCACCGGTGAGCCGAGCTAAGCCTACCAGTTACAGTGCTTCAGCACCAAACCAGGTGTGGTGTTGGGACATCAGCTATATGCCGTCTGGTATTCGAGGGCTGTACTGGTATTTATACGCGATCATCGATATTTACAGCCGAAAACTGGTCGCGTGGGAAGTGCACGAAAAAGAATGCAGCCAGTTGGCCAGTGAGCTGGTACAGCGCGCGTTACTGCGTGAGCAATGCTTGTTTAAGCCACTGGTGTTGCACTCGGATAACGGTAGCCCGATGAAAGGCAGCACGCTCAGGGTAAAATTGCAGGAGCTGGGTGTAACGTCCTCGTACAGCAGGCCCAGAGTGAGCAATGATAACCCGTATGTGGAATCGTTGTTCAAAACGGTGAAGTACTGCCCACAGTGGCCATCAGGCGGCTTTGCTACCTTAGAAAGCGCCAGAGTATGGATGATGGGTTTTACGACGTTCTATAACCATGAGCACCGCCATAGCGGTATACGGTTCGTGACACCGGTGCAGCGCCACAAGCAGCAAGACGAGGCACTTCTGGCAAAACGGAAGTCGGTGTATGAACAAGCGAAATCAGAGTATCCAGAGCGATGGTCTGGCAGAGCAACAAGAAACTGGACGCCTATAGGCTCAGTAAGTCTGAACCCAGATCGGGAAATCGTACCGGTTCAGGCAGCAGCGTAAAACGAGAAAATCGGACAACTACCTTGAAAAACTCCGTTTTCGATGTCGTAGTAATAGGCGCCTTTTTCTTTCAGAGACGCATTATACGGACGCTCAGCGTCAATCACTTTTTGTTCCAATGCCGCGAGAGAAGGATAGTCGTCAACTCTTGCTTCCCGCAAAATCAATCCATCTAAGCTCATCAACACTCCAGTCTCGCCATCTCGTCGAAAACATAACGCTAAAGCTCCAGCGCGCGGTTGGCCGCGTCGGTTAGAGCGCCTTGTTGGGCTATTCTCAGCCAGGCGCGAATGCTATTTGCCATTGCCGAGCTGTCCCCGAGAGGCGGCAGTGCCACCCACGTGCCCGAAACAACTTTGACCGACACAGGACACCCCTTCGCCCATGACACTTCCACCAATTCGTTACGCCCTAACGTATGGCACCGGAAATTATTCCGCATGCGAAGTGCATCAGGTTCGAGGCGAACGAAAGATGACATAGCGTCTGCTAGCCCAAAGGAGAACATTACAGCGAGCCCGCCCAATAGCCAAACCTGCCAGCTCAGACCCTCCATCTTCACGAGAGCCACGAAACCCGCTGCTGAGAATACAGCGCCTAAACCGACAACGGCGACTAGCCACCTACTTTGACGAAACTCCATGATATGCGATTACATTCCCCATTATTGAGCCCAACGCCCGCATTTGCGGCTGGTTTGTAGCGCAGCGGAAACCCAGTCCGACAACATGCGATTGATACTCATTGAGTCTTCTCCCCAGCCTAGCCAGGTTGGCCAAGCTGGAAGGCGACGAAACCCGACGCCTTGAATAGTACCAGCCACAGGTTAACCGATGAATGTCTGGTGCCCCTGCTGTCAGTACGGAAGCTGAAATCAGCAGGCGCTCATTGAACATGAGATAAGAGAGCCCCGATATGTGTTAGCCTACAGCCGCTCCCGCGCCTGCGCGGCTTTTCGCGCAGACGCCTTTTAGTCGGAGGCTGAGGATGTGGCTAAGACGCAGCTTGCGACAGCTTACCGACAACAGCCTCGAACAGTAGATCACTAACCGCTTCTATGTCCTTGTGCGACACACCCTGTAGTACCAGTGACTGCGCCCCCTGAGATGCCGCCCAAATGGCGCGCGCTGCAGCGTCAACCGGGCCGCGGAAACGCCCCATGTCCACCAGTCGTTGCACCCGCGAGTGCATCAGTGCATAGGCGTCAGCTATCAGCGCTGGTTGGGCGCGAGCGTGCTCCGTGATGAGTGCATACAGTACCGGATGCTTGAGCGCGAACTCCAGGGCGACATCCCACCCAAAGCGCAGCTGCACCAACGGATCGGCTGAAGGCGGCGGCGTGCGCTTGCGCTCCATGAATTCCGCCATCCCACGCTGAATCAATGCTCGCTCTAATCCGCCCTTGTCGCCGAAGTGGTGGTAAAGCGTAGGCGCTCTGACACCTGCAGCTTCGCAGACTGCACGCGTCGTCAGGCCGTCCGGGCCTTGTGCCTCAAGCAGCGCGACCGCCGCATCCAGAATCTTCGTTTCTGTGTTCATTTCAACCCTTTTAATGTGGGGCTTCTTGACAAGCCTATATCTTCGCTATACTTTATATATATCATCGATATACTAACGTTGTACCACTACTATACTACAGGAAGGTTTATCATGGCTCCTATTTGCTTAATCACCGGCGGTTCCGGATTCGTTGGCGGTCGCCTCATCGAACGCCTCATAGCCCAAGGGTGGCAGGTTCGAGCGCTGGCGCGCAGCGACGAAGCCATGCGAACTGTAGGAGAGCGTGGGGCGCAGGCCGTGCGCGGCTCGCTCGACGACATGGTCTCATTGACGATCGCCGCCCGCGACTGCGGCGTAATAATTCACGTCGCCGCCCTCTTCAAGTTGTGGGGCGATCGCGATGAATTCGAGCGATCCAACGTGCTAGGTACGGCCAACCTGCTACGTGCGGCGGAAGCGGCGTCGGTCAAGCGCTTCGTGCAGGTTGGCGCGGCGGCGGTGGTGATGGGTGACCTGGTGCCCATGCTTCAAGCCAACGAGTCGCTGCCGAGAAAGGAACGCGCCTGGGCACCATACAGCGCGTCCAAGGCGCGCAGCGAAGCGCTGGTGCTGGGCGCCAATCGCCCAGGCGTGTTTGAAACCGTCGTCATCCGCCCACCTATGATCTGGGGTGCTGGTATGCCGACGCTTGATCACATGATCGAAACCGTGAAAGCAGGCCAGTTTCGCTGGGTGGGCGATGGATCGCAGGCCATGTCTACAGCTCACGTAGACAACGTCTGCCATGCGGTCGAACTAGCTATCGAGAAGGGCCGCGGTGGCGAAGCTTACTTCGTCAGCGACGGCAACGACAGCACGCTGAAGCAGGTTCTATCCGGCTTGCTTCAGACGCGCGGTATCGAGCCGCCACGCGCTTCGGCACCACTGCCGGTAGCATGGGTTATGGCCAGCATGATGGAGTGGATGTGGCGCACCTTCTCGCGCCGGGGCGAGCCACCCATTACCCGCCAAATGCTTCGTTTGATCGGCAAACCATTCACGCTGGACATCGGCAAGGCGCAGCGCGAACTGGGCTACCAACCCATAGTGTCCTGGGAACAAGGGCTCAAAGCCATGCAGGGACGCTGAAGCAAATCGTTGTTGGGGTGAGGTACGTCAGCGCACAACGGCGCCCATCGGCCGCGTATTGATGTGCCTTGATATGTGTTGGCCGGCTAAGCATGCAACCACCAATACGCCATCACCGCCAAGCACCCTGCAACAAACCCATATTGCGGGCTCCAAGACCCACGCTTTAATGACCAAACCGAGCAAACTAGACCAAGCGCTCCAACCGGAAAGAAAAGGTTTACTCCGAGAATGAACCAAGCCTCACAATCAAAGCCATATGGGCGACCTTCGCAGATTCCCAGCCCCGCCCACAATGCCAGCAGCATTAAAAATGCTGATAGCAGTAGCTCAATCCAGGACAGGAATTTCAGCATTCATACCCCAATGGACACATAACGAGCCTGTCGGATTAGAGATTTTGAAATCAAAATCCCCAGCATCAACAGCCCGCCCTTCATTCTGGTGATTATTCCCCGTTCGAACCGATGATCTTAACCATCCATTCAAACAGCCCGTATTCAGTACGTGATGCGCTTGACGTAGCTTCATCAGCGTCAGCTGCCACTCAGTGATGCTGCTGACCCTGTGTCGCGATCTTCTCAATGTTATGCACCAGACAATACATCAACCACTGGGCATTGACTTTGGTTCTGCCTCTTAAGGTAAACCGATTCAGCCCCTTGTTGCATTCCAGATTGCCAAACAAAGGTTCCACGGTACCCAATAGCTGGCTGTAGATATGTCGTCCCATCGGGCTGGTTCTCTCGTCGCAGGCACTGATTCTTCAATGCGCAATCTCGGCAGGTCGTTTACCAGCTTGTGGCCAAGACATCCCTTACTGCATATCAAGAATCATTAAAGCAGTAGCGTTAAGCACGTGTATTGCTTATTGATAAACTCTTATTTAAACCTGTGCGAAGGATGCTTTCATAAAGTCCAGCAGCAGACGCAATTTTTTTGACTCTGCCGTTCCTGGTGGAAAGACAGCATACACTTCGATCCCTGTGCATTGATAGTCGGGTAAAATTCGTTCAAGAGTGCCTTTACGAATCCTTGGTAATGCGTCGTACATAGGAATTCGCCCTATTCCATTTCCACCTTCCAGAAAGATGGTTCTTGCTGCCGCATTGTTGGTACTCACAGCACCATGCACAGACAAACTAAAAGACTTAGAGCCTTGAAAAAGATGCACAGTGTTCGCAGCAGGAGTGTAGAGGACCCAATCGTGATCATAAAGCTCCTCGGGTTGAGTCGGTCGACCACGACGACGAAAATACTCTGGCGAGCCACACAAGCACGTCTCAAAGGTCTTTAACTTACTGGCTTGCAGACCAGAATCTGGCAAGGGTGCCCCACGTATTGCGAGGTCGATTCCATCCTTAATGATATTAACCACTTCATCGCTCAACGAAACATTCAGTTCAATTAACGGATAAAGTCGCCGAAATTCATTTAGTGCCGGCACAATTACGGTAGTTTTCAACCCAGTTGTCCATAAAGCTGCGCTTAGGCAGCTAATTTGTTGATCACCATCTCCTCTAGCTTTGCCGGATTCAGTGACACAGCCCCCTTGGGTGAGCAGTTTCTGGTCTCACCTGACCAACGGGCAGGGTTTTTCCGTTTCGCTTCTTCATACACGGCTTTGCGTTTGAGCAGCTGTGCTGAGTCGTCGCCTTGATGTCGGCTGTTAGGCGTCACGAAGTTGATGCCACTGTGCAGATGGCGGCCATTGTAGGCGTGCTCAAAGGCTAGCATCCAGTCACGAACAGCCTGAAGGGATGCAAAGCCGTTTGCGGGCCATTGCGGGCAGTATTTAACCGTTCTGAAGAGCGACTCAGAGTAAGGATTATCATTGCTGACGCGCGGGCGGCTATGTGACATCAGCATCCCCAACTCAGCCAGTCGTGTCCGCAGTGTATAAGATGTCATCGGGGCGCCATTATCCGAGTGCAACACCGGTGGGGTATGCCAACATACCTCACGGATCAGTGCCCGCTCTATCAGGTGTTTTGCCAGCTCACCAGACTCGGCTTCATGGACTTCCCATGCCACGATTTTGCGGCTGTAAATGTCCAGGATTAAATACAGATACCAGTGCTGCCCCTTCACGGTTGAGGCGCAGTAGCTAATGTCCCAACTCCATACTTCGTTAGGACGTGAGGCGGTATAACTGGTGGGCAGCGCGACCTTTTTGGCGGCCTGTGCGCGACCACGATGATTGAGCTGTTCATGCTTTTTCAGCACACGATAAAAGGTAGATTCCGAGGCCAGATAAAGACCCTTGTCTGCCAGTAAGGGAACGACCTGAGACGGCGGCAGGCTCTGGTATTCCGGCAGATTGCAGGTCGTCATGATCTGATGCTCCTCATCCTCTGTGAGCTGGTGTGGCTGGACGATGGGTTTAACCTCTGGGCGTTGATCTTTATTGATAGAGCCATCTGCTGAGCGCCAACGTTTCAATGTCCGTTGACTGATCCCGACCACTGCAGCAGCCTGATAGCGAGAAGCCCCTGTGGTAACGGCTTCATCAAAGCATGCCAATAACCTTGTACGATCGTGCAGCGGGGTTAGCTGTCCTCGTTGTCCGGATCTGTCCCATACAAGGCTTCGAGCTTTTTTGAGAGTACCAGCAGTGACGTGGTCTCAGCGAGTACACGATCTTTACGGCGCACTTCAGCCTGTAATCGCTTAATGGTTTTTTTATCCTGGCGCTGCTGTTTCTGAAGTACCTGATCCTGGCCTTTTTGCTGTGATGCGCCCTGAAGGCAGGCGGCTTTCCAGCGTTGAACCTGCTCTACATATAAGCCCTTTTCGCGGCAATAGTGGCTCAGTTCAGCTTCAGAAAGACTCGCCGTTTCGATCACGACGGCCAGCTTGGACTCTGGGGGCCAATCATCAGCTATATTACGGTCGCCTGGCACAGGCACTCCTTTTTGTCGGCACTGTTTTAACCAACTATACAGGGTCACATCTGAAATGCCTTCCTCGGAGGAAACAGATGTGACAGAGCGACTGACCGGTGGCAGTAGCTTTTTCAGTACAGCCGCTTTACGTTCATCGGAATAACGGGGCATACAAGCTCACATTCCACCCGCTCTGGTGTTAAGATTTGGCGACATCGCCAACTGGACAACTAGGCTAACAGAGCGGGATTACCTGTAATCCCAAGTTTACTGGACAAGAGATTCTCAATTTTCCTTCAGGTTCTTGTTTGGCTTTTTCTATCTGTCGATTCGCTTCGTGCGCTTGAAACGCGATGGCTCGACATCGCTGATAGTAAGCCTCTCCCGTTTCGGTCAGTGACAAAGACCGCGTAGTACGATTCAACAGCTTTACACCAAGTTGCTCTTCTAGTTTTTTCAGGTGATAACTCACCACACCACGGGAAATCCCCATGAATTTAGCGGCGGCGGTTAAGCTCCCTTGGTCCACCACTTGGGCAAATACCACCATACTTTTTAACTGCTCAAACGAGACTTCCATCGTGACGACTCTTTTTGATGATGAGTAGTAACCGGGTTTTATTGTATCAATTATCAAACCAATGAAGTCAAAAACACCCCCATTATGTCTATTCGATAAATTAGATAGACTAATCTCAAGTTAACCAAGCCCTTATTCAAACACTTAGGAGTCTCTTATGAGCACGAAAAAAATTCTGGTCGTTCTAACATCACATTCTGATTTAGGCGATACAGGCCACAAAACAGGCTTTTGGGTAGAAGAATTCGCCGCACCTTACTACGCATTTATTGATGCAGGTGCCGAAGTGACAGTGGCAACACCAAAAGGTGGACAAGCACCAATTGATCCGAACAGTGCCGAGTTATTGTCAAATCTGGTGTTCAGCAGCCTGATCAAGCGGCGCTCCTCTGGTCGGATGTTGGCACCTCTTCTCCATCCCTGAACTTTACTCCGGTAATGACTTTGGCAAGATAGTCAAAGCCCCGTAGTTTTCTCCATTTTCCTTCAGCACACATGCCCAGCTTGAACATCATATGCAGCATGCCCGCTCTCGACAGGCAACCTTTTGAGCGCTTGGTCCGGTGGCGTATCGTACCGAACGTTGACTCAATCGGGTTCGTCGTCCTTATGCTTTGCCAGTGCGGGGCCGGGAAGTCGAAGAAGCTCAACAGCTCTTCATGATCCTTTAGCAGACACTCAGCCACCTTAGGGTACTTTGCCTGATACGTTCTGATGAAGGTATCGAACGCCTTTTCAGCATCGGCTCGTGTCTCAGCCTGCCAGATATCATGCAGCGCCTGCTTGGCTTTAGGCTGACTTGACTTCGGCAGTCGATTCAAGACATTGGCCGTTTTGTGCACCCAGCAGCGCTGCTGACGTGTCGATGGGTACACGTCCTCCAGCGCTGCCCAGAACCCCATCGCGCCATCGCCTACGGCCAACTCGGGTGCATTCATCCCGCGTCCCTTGAGACTTTCCAGCACGGCTTTCCAGCTTAGTGTCGACTCGCGTGCACCATCCTCAATGGCCAGGAAGTGCTTCTCGCCACGCTCATTGACGCCCATCACTACCAGCGCGCATAGCTTACTCTCCTCTGATCGCAGACCACTGTAGATGCCATCAGCCCAGATGTAGACCCAGCGGTCCTTATCCAGCGATCGCTTGCGCCACGCCTCATACTCATCGGCCCACTGGCGCTTCAGTCGTGACACCGTGTTGGCAGATAGCCCCTTTGCTTCAGGCCCTACCAGAGCTGACAGCGCCTCCTCCATCTCACCAGTCGATATTCCTTTCAGGTACAACCAAGGCAGGGCAGCCTCCAGACTCCGGGTCTTGCGAACATACGGCGGCACCAGTGCAGACCGAAAGGTCACCGCTTCACCATCCTTGCTGCGAACCTTGGGCACTTTCACTGTAACCGGGCCAATGCCGGTTTGGATCTCGCGCTCAGGCAAGTAGCCATTACGGACGATGGAGGCTCTACCATCATCCAATCGGCGATCCTGGTACGCCTCCATGAAGACAGCTAGCTCTGCCTCAATCGCTTGATGGATCAGATCCCGCGCTCCTTGGCGCAACAGATCAGATAACGGATCTCTTGTCTGATCTCGACGGGCAAACTCAACAAGGGTATTCTTGTTCATGGCGGTGTATCTCTTCTGTTGATTCGTTTTTTGGCGATTACAAATCAACCAGATACGCCGCTTTTTTTCAACTCTTCCGAACACCAGATTCAGTTATAACTCAACAGTGCCGCACCAGATGCACAAACAGACGCCACTCGTCGTTTTTATGAAGATCAAACCGCGCAAGATGCTATCAGTAATACGCTCAAACTTGCCGACATGAAACAAGACGGATTTGATGCCATCTTCTATCCAGGCGGCCATGGACCACTTTGGGATCTAACTGAAAACGAAGAATCGATTGCCTTGATCGAAAGCTTCATCAAGGCGTAACTATTCAGCCATTATAGACCCAGCAGGTTTATTTATTATCATCGGCAGCATTCATAAAAGGTAACAGCTCTCCTTTAAAAAGTGATGCCATAGCCTGCGAGCCGCTGACTCCTTGCTTGCGTGCAGTCGATAAATAACTCCGGACACGACAGAAGATATGAGCACCTTCCAGCGACCGGAAGCACCCTGATATTTTCTGCTGCACCTTGAGCATCCGGATATCCCGTTCACCTTGGTTGTTGGTAAAGGGCACATGGGGATCCTCTAAAAATCTAAGCACATCGGCTTCGAAGTTCCTCAGCCTCTCAAGTAGATTTCGTGCCGTTGAGCGCTTAAGGCGACCGCGTTTGCCGTCTCGTTGTACTTCATCGGGTGGCGGACATTCAATATCCGCTTTCTTTAAACAGTCTCTATAAGCTTTACGCCAACCTTCCGCTTGATCGGCAGGTACTGACCCGCCAGCATTGATGACGGCATCATTCATGGTGCACAGTAATGTCTGCATGCGCTGTGCCCAGGCTTGTTTGTCCTGCTCCCAGACGCGTTCAAGTTCACGCAAATGGTGAGCATTACACAGTGCATGCTGGCAATCGGTATAGCGGTAATAGGGTTTCCAGTGATCATGACACAGCGTACCGGTAAAGCGCGGTAAGATGCCGATCTGATCCATGGCTTCACTGCCTCGTTTTGAGTGAGGTGCTAACCACGTGAGTGACTCATTGGATGCACAATGCAGCCAATGACGCTTTCCACCAATATTGATACCGGTTTCATCGGCATGGATCACCTGCGCCTGAGTCAGACGCTGTTTGACCCATGACTCAAACGGCGCGGCTTTATCGAAGGCTTCTTTATTGAAGTTAAATAACGAACCGACACTTAACGGAATACTGAGCTGATCTTCAAAGTACTCACGTACGCGGTCATACGGCAGTAACTGATACAGGGATAAGTAAACCGCATGAGCCTTTAATACAGGGCCATATTGAACTGACGATTTCACACCCTCTGGAAAGGGCGCGGTGACACGATTACCCTGTTCATCTTCAAGGATTTCAGCACGGTACTCTGTGACGAGACGACTGATATCGATATCAAAGACCTGCCGAGTCTCATAGCCAGCGAACGTGTAAGTGCTCCCCTTGGGCAAGGTGCGACGATCGATTTTAACAACGTTGATCTCATCTGGATCATCCACGGGTTGTAATGTTTTCCCGATACGCCCCTGTTGGCCGCCGGGTTTACGATCACTTTTAGCGCGTTCTTTTTTAACGCGATCAGGATCCTGAGACGGGGGTTTGCTGCTATTGCGACTGTTGGTGTTGACGCGTCCTAGCAGGATTGGAATGATTAACAGGAGTATCTCAAACGTTGATCGTAACGATGGAGAAATAGATGCATCATCTTTAAGTTGCTGCCTTGCATTCGCTATGATCGCGTCGACATCAATATCACTGATCTTCATGAGATAGACCTGAATCCTGCTGTTTGATGGCTTATTATCGCACGCTTTTTTCAGATCGGATTTTTCGCTCTGTGATGCGTTCTAAGCGGTTTTAAGCATTCATCCTCGCAGGGAGTGATATCGTCTGATCTGTAACGACTGCGGGGCTAAATGGTGCGCTTGGTAAGTACATATGATGGAAGCCAGGGCGGCGATGAGATCTGGACGTTTTTAGCCAAAAACACTGTCAAGTACTTTTTTAGTTATTTTGGGCTGAATAGATACATCAAGGCAAACAAACCAATTTCTTCTGTGTGTCACGCACCGAGCGCTTTCTTAAACATCAAGGACGCCAATGGTGAGTACTTCGTAAGCGCCCATAAACCAGCACCTGTATTCCATGATCCTGCCACGTCACACTGATTCCATCGCAATAGTATCTAGGAATCAAGTGATGACCACTCACGAACGTCAGCAATATTGGCAGCAACAGATGGCAGACTGGCAGGCATCGAATCTGTCCGGTGCCGCATTCTGCAAACAGCACGCACTCTCGTATCACCAGTTTGTCTACTGGCGCCAAAAGCTGACACATGATGATCATGCACAACCCGACGTGGTGGCAGGGTTTGCCAAAGTCACACCGCTCCAAAGCTCTCACTCCCCGGCGGAGTTGACACTATCACTACCCGGTGGTGTGTCGATTACTGGCCTGCATGCCGGGAATATTAATCTGCTGGGCTCGATTCTGAGGCAGCTGTGATGCGTAGCCGCTACCTGCGTCCGGCACACGATATACCGGAGATCTATCTCTACCGTGCGCCGATCGACTTCCGCAAACAGGCCAACAGTCTGGCATTGTTGATTGAGCAGGAGCTGGGGCGCAGCCCCTTTACCGGCGCGCTCTACGCCTTCACCAATCGCCAGCGTAACAAGATCAAATGCCTGATGTGGGAGGACAACGGCTTCGTGCTCTATTACAAGGCGCTGGCTGAGGAGAAGTTCAAGTGGCCACGCGCCTCGGAGGAACTGATGCCACTGACCGGTGAGCAGATCAACTGGCTGCTGGATGGCTACGACATCACCTTGCTGAAGGGACATAAAACCCTGCAATATGACGCGGTTGGATAGCTTTTTTACGTGCTCCAACCAGCTGTTTTTGCTACAATTTGCACATGAAATTACCATCTGAAAAGCCTGCCACCACACCTGATCTCAGCGGCCTGTCTGCCGCTGAACTGCTATCGGTTGTGGCAGGACTTCAGCAGCAGTTAGCGGCTAAAGATGCTGTTGTCCAACAGCGCGACCAGTATATCCAGATCCTCGAAGAGCTCCTGCGTCTGAAGAACATTCAGAAGTTCGCCGCCAGCAGTGAGAAGTCCGCTCACCAGATCCATCTCTTCGACGAACCTGAACTGGAAGCCGAAATCGACCTTCTGCGCGATCAGCTACCCGAGGACGTGGTAGAAGCCGATGCCCCCAAGCCTGCACGCAAGTGCCGTCAGCGTGGCTTCTCCGATACGCTGCTGCGTGAGCGCATTGAACTGACTCTCTCTGATGAAGAGAAAGCCGGTGCCAGCAAGGTGTTCTTCACCAAGGTGAAGGAAGAACTGCAGTTCATTCCGGCACAACTGAAGGTGCTGGAGTACTGGCAGGAGAAAGCCGTGTTCGAGCAGGAAGGTGACGAGCGCATCATCGCCGCTCAGCGTCCGGTTCATCCACTGGGTAAGTGCATCGCCACCACGTCACTGCTGTCTTACATCATCACTTCCAAGTATGCCGATGGTCTGCCGCTGTACCGGCTGGAACAGATGCTCAGGCGCCTGGGTCATGAGGTCAGCCGTACCAACATGGCGCAGTGGATCATCCGCCTGGATGAGGTGTTCAAACCACTGATCAACCTGATGCGGGAGGTACAGAACAGCAGTGACTACCTGCAGGCTGATGAAACCCGTATCCAGGTCTTGAAGGAGGATGGTAAAACGGCTCAGTCCGACAAGTGGATGTGGGTGACACGGGGTGGTCCACCCGACCACCCCTCAGTGCTGTTCGACTACGATCCATCACGAGCTGGCAGTGTGGCGGTGCGCTTGCTGGATGACTTCACCGGTATCCTGCAGGCGGATGGTTACTCCGGCTATGGGCAGGTGTGTACGGCTAATGGTCTTACCCGCATCGGCTGCTGGGATCATGCGCGTCGCAAGTTCGTTGAAGCCTCCAAAGCGGCACAGGCAAAGGGTAAAAGCAAAAAGGCCGTTGTCTCCAAGGCTGATATGGCATTAAGTCATATCAGCAAGCTCTATGCGATTGAACGTCAGATCAAGGATCTGAGTGTAACCGAGCGTTATCGCATCCGTCAGGAACTGAGCTTGCCGACACTCGCCGTGTTCAAAACCTGGCTGGAGAATAACGTCAATAAAGTGATGAAAGGCTCGCTGACCCGCAAGGCGATGGAGTACACGCTAAACCAGTGGCCCTATCTGATCGGCTACTGTGAACGGGGTGATCTGCACATCAGTAACGTGCTGGCCGAGAATGCGATCCGCCCGTTCGCACTGGGTCGCAAGGCCTGGCTGTTCGCAGACACACCGCAGGGCGCTCGTGCCAGTGCGACCTGCTACTCCCTGATCGAAACGGCCAAGGCCAACGATCTGGAGCCGTCAGCGTATATCCAGTATGTGTTGGAGCGCATCGCACAAGCTGACACACTGGAGAAGCTGGAACAGTTGTTGCCCTGGAATACTGAGCTGGAGCGTACTTCAAAAAAGGTGGCGCAGCTCGACTGAAGGCAAGAGTGTCGATTTAGAGGCGCTTACAGTACTTCATCAAAGGCAAAACCGTCACTGGCTTCACTAACAGCGAAGAAGCAGCGGTACAATTGACTGATGTTGTGCCTTTCTTGTTAGAAGATGAAATGAAAAAACGTGGCGCAGATTACAAAAAAACGACGGATTGGGCAGCGTTTGCGGTTCAAGACGGTTTAATGATTACAGGCCAGAACCCTGCAAGTTCTGAACTGGTTGCAGAGAAGTTGTTGGCTCAGTTGGCAAAATAAATAGTTAAGACGTATTACATGCTTGTCCGCCTATCTTATAAAACACGATAGCCGGGCAAGCACATTGGACCAGGGTCTACCCCCGTAGCGCGGATTCAATCGATGCGCGTCCCGGGGATGTTTTCCAGAAGCTCGGCATTTGTGGGGTACTTCTCAAGCAGCTCAACCAGCTTTTTTGTGCCCTCCAGCGGTTTGAGACCGCTAAGCGCCCGGCGCAATGCTCTTATTTTGTCCAAATCTTTCGGATCCAACAGCAGCTCTTCACGGCGTGTACTGCTTTTCGAAATGTCCAGCGCGGGGAAGATTCGCTGATTCGCAACGTCTCTTGATAAAACCAGCTCCATGTTCCCCGTGCCCTTAAATTCCTCAAATATAACCTGATCCATACGGCTGCCGGTATCAACCAAAACGGTTGCCAAAATGGTAAGCGAGCCGCCATTCTCAAGGTTTCGTGCAGAGCCAAACAACCTCCGCGGGATCTCCATCGCTCGAGCATCAACCCCGCCAGACATAGTACGACCGCTGCTCTTTCGTTCCGCATTGTGCACACGCGCAAGCCTCGTGAGAGAATCAATCACAATCATGACGTTGTGACCCTCTCCAGCTTGTTGGCGAGCGATATCAAGAAGCTCATCGGCAACGCGAGCGTGATGAGCATAGCTTTCATCCGAAGAAGAAGCGTGTACCTCAGCCGGGACGCTACGCTTGAAATCAGTCACCTCTTCGGGTCGCTCATCTATCAATAACGCGTAAAGTTTAATGTCGGGATACGCTTTTCCCACCGCCTGGCAAATATCTTTTAAAATCGTCGACTTTCCAGACCCCGGCGGTGCAACTATCAAACCCCGCTGCCCCATTCCAATCGGCGTGATCAAATCCATCGCGCGAACCGTGAGTTTTTCTGAACCTAACTCCAAGCGAATCCCCGGCGTTGGATTGATAGCCACACTGTTTAAAAAACGTTTTTGTGGATCAGCCTCACCTTCAACTATAGCTTCGGCTTCCTTATCCACTGGTTTGGCGTCTTTATTTGGTTTCCGGGTTAAGCCTAATGTCTTTCTCGTCATAGCTGTTTGATAGCTCTTGTTTGGCATCCGGTGCATGGCCTGGTTATGTTTCGTTTGCTGGTAATTCAAGCTGCCTCTCACTTCGCCAGACTCGTATGAGCACAACCTCTTTAGCTTGCCTGAGATAGACGACTCGAAATGGCGCGTGAATCAATTCGCGAATATGATCCAGGTTGAATTCAGGGACAATACGGCCAGCATCAGGGTGGAGCTGAAGCATTTCACTATGCTCCAGGATAGCAGCCACGAAATCATCACCGATATGTGGCACATCCTGCTCTTTGTAATACTCCTGAATAGCCTGTAAGTCCTCAAGAGCGGACTGTGCGATGCGTAATTCCATTTACTTGATGCCCAACGTTTTCTTGGCGTCCTCCAACGATACGGTGTTGCCCTCGCGAACATCCATAAGCCCCTGCGCTACCGCCTTTACAAACCGCAATTCCTCTGCAGTTTTCTCATAATCCTCGAGCCCCTGCACAACCGCTACGCCGCGGCCACGGCTGGTTAGCAGGATTGGGCGATGCGTGTCCTGTGCTCGACCAATCACCTTTCCGGGATTGATCTTCAGGTCTGATAGAGGAATAACATCCTCGGAAAATTTCACTTGCATAGTGGTTACCTAGCCAACAATTTAGTGCTATTAATAGCACCAGTTAACAGGTGCGGTCAAGAAGCATAACAACGCCGTTCATAACAGGCGACTACGAAGGAGACGTCCGGCGCCAAAGGCGCGTAGTTTATGACTTGGTTATGTGCCTTCTGATTTCAGTTCATCGGGTTTGATCAATTCACTGCCACGGCGAACGGTCAATACAGTAACTTTATTTTTACACTCATCTATTCCGTAAATCACCCGGTATGCACCATAGATAACTTCTCTAATGCGGTCGATGCCAAGCTCAGGCATCTTCCGTCCGCTCCGTGGGTGTGGCCGCAATCGATCCACGCACTGGAAAATTCCTTCTACCCATGCTTCTGCCGCCACAAGATTATCAAGGGCTATATGCTCGGCAATATCACTGACTTGCTCCAATGCGAGAGGAGACCATTCCACTCTCACTTACGCAGCTTCCTCAGGATCATGTCCTTTGCCTGATCGTGAGAGATGCCTTCTCCGGCTTCTATTTGCGCTTCCGCTGTATAGAGGTCTTCCAGTAATTCCAGTCGTTCCTGCATATTTTGGTATTCATGAGCCCCGACAAGCACCGCAACCCCCCGCCCGCGCTGAGTCAACACCATTGGACGGCGGGATTCATTAACCTGCTTCACAAAAGCAGCAACACTAGCCCGAAAATCTGATAAAGGACGGATGTCCTCTACTGCTCGCAATTGTGTCATAATATTCTCCACGTACGTTTAACTGTACAGCACAGCGTACTACCATGATGACCGCTTGGCAAGATACTCAGGGAGCCCCGCTGTGCACATAACGCCGTTCAGCACACGCGGCTATGGAATGGAGGTGAAGCCACAATGTAGTAGCCGTCGCCGTGACTGGCCTGGTTATAAGTGCTCACTTCCTGCCACCAAAGTAGTAGTGCTGGAACTGTGGCACAACAGCCTCCTTACCGCTTGCAAGCTTTTGGCCGCAGTAAGGGCAGAATGCCACCTGTATCTGAACTGCCTCAATGGTCTGCCCCTCGTACTCAAGATAATGGTCGCTTTCAAGATCTTCTTCTGTCGCCACCCTATTCAGGTTTAAATAAACATCGGATCCGTCTTCTTCAAACCATATCTCCGCGAGCGAACAGGAAGAGCAATTGTGAATCAAAGTTGGCACCTCGTTGAGCACTTATAACGCCCGCCATAAACGAAGCGAGGAACGAGCGTCCGGCGACCGCAGGGAGCGAATTTAATGGCATTGTTATGGCTTGGCATGCCAGGCAATATCAATCTTTTTATGATGCGCTGCACAATCTCTAAGATACAGATTGATGAGGCTTTGATAAGGCACGCCTGTTTCCTCTGCCATTTCTTTGAAATAATCAATGACATCCTCGCCAAGCCTGATAGTGACAGGTTTTTTTAATTTTGAGGCGTATGGATTTTTACGCGATTTCATTTTTGAAAAATCATATTCATCTTTCATGGCAGTCACCCTTCATAGAACTTGCGTTCCTTGCTGGTTGCTTTGCGCGCAGAAATGATTCGGATAGTACTCCCCTGATCGCGCTCACAGTGGCACACGACCAAGACCCTGGATTCATTACTCATTCCCAACATAAGGAAGCGATCCTCTGATGGGAGTGAACTTTCGTCATCAAAGAACTGAATGGCGAACTCATCGTAAAAAACTGATTTCGCTTCATAAAATGAGACCCCATGTTTTTTGAGATTTGAGTCAGCCTTATTCTCATCCCACGCAAATTTAATCATAAATACAATGTATGTACATTCCGACAGACTGTCAAGTTTGGAGGGCCATAACGATGAAGCTCAGACGCACCGAAACCGCGTAGCGGTTGAGGTGTCGGCTGCAGCGACTTGATACTCATTGAGCCTTCTCCCCAGCCCAGCCAGATTGGCTAAGCTGGAAGGCACCACACCAAAAAGGAGAAGACTCAATGAACTTTTACAATAGCACTCATCAGCATTATTGTGGAATCGATCTGCATGCACGATCACTGTATGTTTGCATCATTGATCAAGCGGGCGACACTCTGCTGCATAAAGAGATCCCGGCCAGGCCAGAGTCTCTCTATAACCTGATTCTGCCCTACCTGGATGATCTGGTAATCGGTGTCGAGTGCATGCATTGCTGGTACTGGCTGTCTGACTTCTGTGAGGAGCAGGCTATCCCGTTCATTCTCGGTCATGCCCTCTACATGAAAGCCATTCACGGCGGTAAAACCAAGAATGACAGGATCGACTCCTATAAAATCGCTGCACTGATGCGGGGTGGTAACTTCCCGCTGGCTTATGTCTATCCCAGAGAGATGCGCGCCACCCGTGATCTGCTCCGTCGACGCACACGCATTGTCCGCCACGGTGCCGACCTCAAAGCTCATGTCGCCAACACCACAAGCCAGTACAACCTACCCCCCAACCGAGTGAACCTGAAAAATTACGGTGCCCGTGAACAGCTCAGATCTACTTTCGATCAACCGGATGTTCAACGCAATATTGATCTCGACATGAATATTCTGGAGTGCTACCACCGTGAACTGAGCAAGCTGGAATGTCATCTCGAACAGCAGGCCAAGCGGCACCGGCCTGTTGACTTCTCACTCCTGAAAACTATTCCCGGTATCGGGCGTATTCTGGCGCTGACCATCCTGTATGAAGTCGGTGATATCCAGCGCTTCGAATCCGTACAGAAATTTGCCTCCTATGCCCGCTTGATCAAGTGCAAAGCCGAGTCCGCCGGTAAAACCTATGGCACCCAGGGCAATAAAATCGGCAATGCGCATCTGAAGTGGGCCTTCTCTGAAGCGGCCGTCCTGTACTTGCGAGGCAACCCGGGTGCCCAGAAGTTATTACAGCGCTTCCAGAAGCGCATGAGTAAAGCTAAAGCTTTGTCAGCACTGGCGCACAAAATGGGTCGTGCTGTGTATTTCATGTTAAAAAACAAAAAGGTGTTTGATGAAAAACGCTTTCTAACGAGTTAGTCACGCAGCAGGATGAGCATCAACGTCTAACTGGATCATCAAGGAGTGTGCCGAAATCGGGTGTCTGCTGACTGGTCACGCAAGGCCTGAAGACCCGACTTCTACACCTATCACGAAGCCCGTCGCTTTGATTATCCATCCTGCTGGCGTGCATCAATACCCTGAGCGAGTGCGCTTACACCGGCGCTGAACCTGAAACTAACTGGGACTGACAAGTAACCCGCTTTTTGAATAGGACAGATGCCGGTTAACCGATGAATGTCTAGTGCCCCAGACCAACCTGCAGGAAGCAACCCGGCCTGGCAGTGGTTAACAACCACGCTAAGTGAGCCTCAATAGGTGTTTGCTGTAAGCCATTCACAGCCAACGATGACAGACGAAGTAGGATCACTGGCTCAGGGACTTGATATTGGCCGCTGACGCGGCCAATAAAAAAACTAATGCCTATTGACAGGACAAGTCGGGTAAGAGAACGACGTTACCGCCTCTCTCTCCCCTAAGAACCGTGCTTGCGACTTTCACCGCACACGGCTCAAGCCTTACAAAGGCCCAATTGAACGGACCCGGTAACTCGACACAGTAGTACTTATGATGGTATGCCTCAAGCATCGGCTAGTGCTCCCGACCATGTTCGTCTGGACACCCGACGCGATTGCGCGCGTTGGATGAAGTAGGCGATATAGGCTGGGTCGTACGGCGTCGCCCAGGCTCTGATTTTCACATGCCGGACGATCGGCACGCTGGTGGCCCTGAACAGGTCGAGGGTAGTGATCGCCCCCGCCTTGTCCCGGGTCGGCGCGAAGAACACCCATTGGCGCAAATCGTCGAGCCGGAAGTAACGACGCTTCTTCCAATCCACCGATTTGTGAGGGTGTCGTCGCTTGATCCAGGCCATCACTGCCCGAAACACCTGAGCATCCACATAGTTGAAGGATTCTTTGGACACCACATGACGGTAGTAGTTGGCCCAGCCCCTGAGTTTGCTGTTCAATTGCCGGATTAGCTGCTCCGTGGTGATGGCCTTCCTGGCTTTGATAAGAACTCGGATGTCCTTCAGCAGCCCCTTGACTGAAGCCTTGGTGGGCTTGATCAAGAGCTTACCGTTGTATTTCCGTACATTAAATCCGAGGAAGTCAAACCCATCGTCTATGTGCGTGATGTGAGTCTTCTCTTCCGATAGCTCCAGACCACGCATCCCGAGAAACTCCATTACGGCAGGTAGCACCCGTTGTTCCAAGACCTCTTTCGAGGCACCAGTGATGACGAAGTCATCGGCATACTTGATGACGTTGATTTTCTGATTTCGAGCCGCCTGTTGGGCAACCACTTCCAGTCCATCCAGCGCCATATTTGCCAATACGGGCGATGCGATGCCGCCTTGCGGTGTCCCTGCCTGTGTTGGATAGACGCTGCCTTCTTCCATGTAACCCGCCGCTAGCCACTGAGCGAGAATACGCTTATCCATAGGGATATGCTCCAGTAACCAAGAGTGGCTGATCCGATCAAAACAGGCTTTAATATCTCCCTCAAGAATCCATTGCGCGGAGTTCTTGCGACTGAGCACTTGAAAGCATTGCGCTATGGCATCGGCTGTCGAACGTTTGGGGCGGAACCCATACGAATTCGGGTCTGCCAGTGTCTCTGCGACGGGCTCAAGCGCATGCAGGTGTAATGCCTGCATGGCTCGACAGCCCATGCAGGGAATACCGAGCGGACGACGTTTGCCATTCTTCTTGGGGATATAGATGCGCCGCAGCGGCTGAGGTTGATAGCCTCGTCGTTGCAATGATTGCGCTGCCTGCCATTTTCGGGCGGGAGTTTTCCAGATGTCACCATCTACACCGGGTGTGTTACGCCCGGTGTTCTGTGTCACTCGTCGCACGGCCAGCAGTTTGCCCGCGAACGAGTGGGTCAGTAGCCATTGCAAGGCTTTTACCTTGCCCCAGCGCTGTTCCCGAGTCGCCTTCGCAATACGCATTTGCAGTCGTTGTACCTGCTGCTCAATGGGGCGCCAGTTGATAGCATCCCACTGCGCTGCCTTGAAGGATGCACCGATCAACGGCTTGACCGTTGCCGTCATTTGCTTTTCCTTCTCATCCCGATTCCACAAAATCTCTTGCGAGGTAAGACCAATCGGACGTGGGCTCACTTTCGTGCCGGGTGATGTTGCAACCCGTATCCAGACCGTTACAGTCTGGCCTTCGCTTTTTCCGACCTCCCAAACCCGCATCACCATAGGCAGGCCTCACAGCCTGCTGTCCCAGAGGGAGCGATACGGGGTTTCCACGTTCCGTGCAACGAAGTGTGCTGGGGTAGGTGTCTGCTTTCGACCGGGAAGCTAGTGGGTCACGAGCGCGCAGAGCCAAAGCGCCACTCCCGCTTCCTGTACCTTTTGGTTCAAGCGTCATAGCCACTTCCGCTTGTTCACCTTAACGGCCTTTACCACAGATTCAGATATCTTCACCATACCAGCTATCTAGCATTCATCCGGCTTGTGGCTGCCAGAAGGGCGTGCCTCTCACGATTTGCGCCCCGCACCCGAAGGCGCTTCATTACATTGTCCGAGCCGCTACTTTATTCAGGCTCATAGATTCACCCGGTGACACGGGTGGTTCCGTCTAATCCTTAGCGGAACAACTTCATTGCACAACTTCGTGTCGCACCGGCTCATAGGTGTTAGGCCGATTTTTCACAAACAATCAGTAAGGAATATCATACAACAGACGTGACTGCCTTTTAATTACAAAATTAGGAACAAAGCGAAATACGTTGTTTCTAATGTTGCACGCTATACGATTCTTATAATTTGTTACCTGACCTACTTGCCAAGAACTATTTACTATTTTTTGAACTTTCGAATACCTCAATTTCTGAAAATTTTCGAAAGCCTCCCGGAGGGTATCGCAGTTCGACATTTGCGAAGAAAGAACCCAAGAATCTTCTATTGCTTGGGCACCACCTTGACCAATATTAGGGGTTGAAGCATGGGCAGCATCACCAATGAGGGCGACCGTGTTCGAAAACCAAGACTCCATAGGGTATAAATCGCTTATACGACTTTCTATTACTTTCGAACTATCCGCTTGTTTAATGATTTCCATAACAGGATCCGGAAAACCTTTAAAGGTGGCCTCCAGCAAACCTTTAACGAAACTGGTATTGGTTAAATCAACTGCTCCTTGGACTTGCGTCGCATACCAATATACTTTACTGGCGCCGATTGGAACAAATCCAAACCGAATACCCCTTCCCCATATTTCTGTTAGTTGCTTACACCATTTCGGTGAGAGCTGAATCTCTGATATTCCTCGCCAGCAAATTTGCCTGGAATATCTCAATTTTTGCGTAGGAAATAGGGACTTTCTTACCTGGGAGTTAATTCCATCCGCACCGATAACAAAGTCTGCTATCTCCGATGTTCCGTCCTCAAAGAGGACATCCACCACACTCTGACTAGCGATTACGTTTGAGCATTTTTTGTTTGTTATAACAGAATCGGCATGTAGGCTGCTAAGTAATGTGTTTTGTAGCTCCGCTCGATGTAATGCAATAGTTTGATATTGAATTCCATTTTTCGTATAAATTGCTGGAGTTTTAGATAACTTTCTCCCTTTGTTATCACAAATGACCAAAGACTCTAGACCAACTCCTGACTCTTTTACTTTCTTTAGTAAACCGTACCTATCTAGCACCATCAGCGCATTGGGGGGAACAAGAATACCAGCCCCAGCAGCTTCAAGCCGGGTTGCAGCCTCATATACCTTTACATCGATATCGTGTTTCCTCAACGCTATTGCCGTTGAAAGACCACCGATACCGGCTCCAACAATAATTCCTCGCACGACTACTCCCTTTTCAATCTGCATAACGTTTGGTTAAGGGGCGGGCTTTAGCCCGTCCCAGCGAGCGCAGCGAGCGATTTGAACCAATTGTTAGAGGCTCGGATGTACGCATAATTTAAAGCACCGCTTTCCTGCTTGTAGCGCGTTGCGCGATTAACCTGGCGAAACGCAATAAATTTAATGTATCGATGCTGCTGACGAACCGCTGTAAACCCGAAAGTAGTGGAGAAATTTTGCAAATGTACGCGGTGCAAAAACAAACAAGAAGAATACAAATGGTTAACTCCGCCCTAACCAGCTTGGGGAAGTGGCAGTTTTTTTTGAACAAAAAAGATGACGTTTTATAAAAACCCGAGTTCATGGCTTTGTTAGAACTCACTAGCCGCCCCATATTATTACAATAGCCTTTTTGTTAGCGCCAGCACTTTTTAGAAACTGAAACATTGAGTCGAAAAGCCAAAAATCTGCTGAGCAATTAACATTGTCAAGTAACTTTTGGAAATATGGTTTCGGTTTCTTTTCGAGTTCTTTAACAATTGAGAAGATCATGTCTTTGCCGATAAATACAACGTCAGGATCGTCATATTCATTTGGCTCTGCCCGTAGTTCACCTTGGAACAGTAAATTCAAGGGTTGTTCTTCGTTCTTCAAGGCTAATATCCAGGCAGGTATTGATTCTTCAGCATCACATGATTCACTATTCTGAATCTCGATTTCTCCTAAAGCATCATACCAATCACTTTTCGTTGTCCTTCCTTCGAAGAAGGATCGAACTTCATCGTCAATTATGTAAAATTTTCCGAAACTCATAATTGCCCTCTAACGCTGAGATAAACTGTGGTTTTTAAGTTGACTGTTTGCGCAATAATGGCGAAGCCATGCGCAAATTGGCAACTTAAAAACCATCAGTTTGATTGATTTGTTAGTTGCTTGCCCCATTTGCTAGAAATAAATATAAAACCAAAAAGGCCGACCATAATTGCAATGTCCGCAACGTTAAACACACCGGTTTTTAACGAGCCTGCTTGTAATAGCATGAAGTCTACGACGCGACCATTATTGAACGCTCGATCATATAGATTGCCAAAACCGCCAGAAAGTATGAGCAAGCCTAAAGTAAAGTTATATTTATTCATTGGCTTTACTAATAAGTAGATTAAACCGCCTACTAATACTAAACCCACTAGAAGTGTAAAAATAATGAACCGAACATTCTCGGGTAGATAAGCTCCGAGACTTAACATAGCGCCAGTGTTTTCGTGATAGGTAAGAGTAAAAAAACCATTCAAAAATGATACTGGCTCTTGCCCCTTAAGAAGAAATACAGCCTGCTGTTTGGTGTAACGATCACATCCAATTAGAGGCAAGCAAACTAAAAAAATAAGTAACGCTTTAATTTTCATACGACCTCAATGGCTATATTCGACAACTAACGCCCGCAGCATGCGCGGCTTTGGAATGGAGGCGAAGCCGCAATGGAAAAGACGTCGCCGTGCCTGCGATTGTTAGGGCTAGGTATCCATTCGCACTTCATCCCAGTCCTCCTCAACACCGTAAACCCAATCAATGGCTTTTCGCCGTTCCGAGATTATGCTCTCACTTAGATCGCAATCTCGCCCGGTAAGTCGGCAGTTCTCGCATACCAGTGCATTCTATACAGAAGGTCTGATTGTTCTTGAATTTCGGCAATCGGACGTAGCTTTGCACTTCGAATGAAACCACTGGGATCCGTTGTGAATGGTATCTTTTGGGCTAAGTCGTCATCACAGTGCTGGAAGTGGTCGAGCTCAACAAGGCCAATACACCACGCTAAAGCTTGGGCACATTCCGCTTGCCAAGACATATCTACTTTCTCTTGGTCATCAATGACCTCCTCACTGAGCAGACTTTTCTCGCGTTCGCTTACGAAGGGCACCAGATCGTACTTTTGAATCTGCTCCGAAAGATCGCTGCCTTTTGCCCCGAAACCAAGCCCAATGACATACGCAAGAGCGCTGAGTCTTCCAGCTACGTCTTGTGCACTTCTTGGCGTTACCTCATCCATCTCCTCAATCGTTGGCAGATGCGAAGGTACTTCGATACCGACCGAAGCGAGATAGTCTGTGGTTCTGGTCTTAAGTTCTTCCATGCTCATGTCTCAGAGAGCCCTAACGCCAGCAATAAACGGCGCCCTGACAAGGGCGTCCGGTGGAGGCCGAAGGCCGGAACGAATTTAATTGCCTTGTTATAAGCGGCCCGGCCACACACACGCAATTTTTGGTTCCACTAAATGGCGACAAACTGGATCATCCCTTCCCACTGCATAATTGACAGTGGCACCCATGGCTCCAACAACGGGGATACTGAAAAGTAATTTTCCCGCACAGTAGGCGTCTATCACGTTGTGAGGGCTACTAAACTGGAGAAAGTTCGCCTCTCCAATCTCTCTCGCCAACTCCCAAATTAATGACTCTTCAGGTAGCTCAACTTGAAGGCTCAAAGGCCCCAACTGATCATCTTGAGAGCAACATGCTTCACGGGTAACTTCGATTCTCATGTTTGCCTTATAACGCCAACCTCAGAGGCGTTTTGCGGAGTGGAGCGTTTGTGCTAAGGTGAGCGCAGCGAGCGCACAAACGAGCCACGGATCAAAACGTCCTATGCAGGTTTTTGTTAGCTCTCATCACGCATGTAACTCGACCATTTATTTCGCTGCTCATCAGACATTCCACCAACCATAACAAACCTCAGTTTAAAATCCAAAACCTTGATAATTTTTTCGAATTGCTTGAAGGAACAAGATATTTCTTTCAGCTTTTTTAGATTGTTTAAAACGGAGTAGTCTACGACATCTATTGAATAGAGTTCTATTTTAACCAAAGACTTTAAATCATTCAGAAAGCCCAAGTCTGATATACCAGTTCTTGAAATGTTTAACGACTTTAGTTTAATTAATTTTCTAATTTGGGATGTGTCACTTATTTTATTATTAGATATATCTAAGTCAGTTAACTTTTTTAAAGCCTCAATACCAGTCAGATCCTTTAATCCAGTACCGTCTATCGATAGCCCTTTTAAATTATTGAGATCTAAAATAGGATCAATGTTTTTTAAGGGTGTATTAGAAAAACTAAGCCGTTGTAGCTTTGAACATAACTTGATCGCTGAAATATCATTGGGTGATATTTTACCGAAATAAGCTTTTTTTAGTTCTGAGCAGTTTTCTATTCCTTCTAGGTTTCGTAGTTTTGTGGCACTTGCAATTAATTCTCTCAAACCTTTAAACTCAATTAAGGGCTTCAAATCTAAAATATCTGTCCTTAATAAATTTAAACTTGTAATTGACTCTAATTCACTGAAACTTGTACACCTTGAAATATAAGGTGTTAACGCCTCTCTCCATTCATCAGCTAAATGTAATTTCCAATCATCGTACGATCTGCCTTCATCTTTCAAACCATTATTATAAAGAAGTAACTCAGGACGCTTAATGATAATGCATTGTTCATCTTCTTTAATATATTTACCTGCATCGAGACTATCTAAATAGTACTGCACAAAAGCAGTTAAATTTAGCGATAGAACAAACTTTGTATCGAAATCACGCCCAAATACAATAACTTGTCCGGCTCGTCCATTCGGGCCAGGATCAAGATCTATAGCATATTAACCCGGTGGTAATTTACATCTGATTTATGTATAATGCCTGCATGAATATTGACGCACGCAAGCTCAGCCCAGAGCAACAGGAACTTCTTAGGCAGAAGTCGATTCGACTCCGCAAGAGAGGCAAAACCTTCCGTGAAATCGGTCAACTTCTCGACGTTCACCCCGATACTGTCGGGCGCTGGTACAAGCGCTACGAGACAGGCGGTGCCGCCGCTATTGCGGTTCAAAAACGAGGCCCTAAAAACAAACCACGTCGATTGAGTGAACAACAGGAGCAGCAGGTCATAGAAGCTGTTCGCGACCAGATGCCAGATCAGTACAAGCTTGGTTTCGCCTTGTGGACTCGTCGCGCTATTGCTCAGTTGATCAAGCAGCTCTGGGGCATCGACATACCTGTCCGTACAATGGGGGATTACCTCAAACGCTGGGGCTTCACACCACAGAAGCCGCTGAAGAAAGCATGGGAGCAGAACCCCTCCCGTGTCGATGCCTGGCTGAAGGAGGAGTATCCCCAGATCAAAGCGCGTGCAGAAGCGGAGAATGCCCAGATTTTCTGGGGTGATGAGACGGGTATCAAGAACAACACCCAGCACGGTCGGAGCTATGCACCGGTGGGTCAAACTCCGGTCCAGCCACTGCCTGCCAAGCGGGTGTCGCTGAATATGATTTCGGCGATCACCAATCAGGGCACTGTGCGCTTCATGTTGTATGAGTCGACGATGACAGCCAAGGTGTTGAAGAAATTCCTGCGGGCCTTGATTGAGTCGACACCCGGTAAGGTCTTCCTGATCCTGGACAATCTGCGGGTACATCATGCCAAAGTGGTGAAACGCTGGCTCGAACGTAAGGCGGTTAAGCGCTATCTGGAAGTCTTCTTTCTGCCGGCGTATTCGCCAGAGCTGAACCCGGATGAGTATCTGAACTGCGATCTGAAAGGCATGGTACATAGTGGTCCGGCTCCTCGGACAGTGGACGAGCTGAAGAACCGAACTCGCTCCTGCATGCGGACACTGCAGCGACGTCCCGAACGGGTGAAAAAGTACTTTAACTCTGAGCATATAGCCTATGCTGCATAGGCGATCTAAAATGCCGCCGGGTTAATAGTTATTACCACCGTAGTCTTTTGAAAACGGTATCCAGTTTCTTGAACAATATATTTCCTTTATGTGCCCCCTAGGAACAGATATCGAGTGAACATCATCGATTTCTTGATTTTCCTGAATTTGAGACCATGCATTCCACTCATCAAGCATTTCATCTATAGATAGAAAAGGCCAGTCAAAAAAGAATCCCGGACCGGCTTTTTGACCATCGTGCAATAGATAGAGCGATTTAAGCTCTACAGGTAACGTTATCCCCATACGAGACTCAACTTTTTCTATTCTCGAAATATCAGATCCAGGATTTAGTAAATCAACCATGCTTGGCTGTATCTCACTTGTCTTTTTAACAAGAGCGTTAAATACTTCTTCTATCATTTTTTCCCTTAACTATCTGTGAGAGCTAACGTCCGCATTTGCTGAATTTTGGTTGGCGCTGCTTTTCAAGCGCTAACCAAAATGTCGGCAAGATGCGCTTGTTACGTTTTTATTTATTAACGTATTCATTTACCTTGCTTTCAATATCGTCAACATATTCATAAAATTTAGAATCTAGCTCATTCAGCTTGTCCATTTTTGATCCCTCATCTTTTTCAAGTAGGCCTTGCCGATCAGAGCGATTCGCTGGCAATTTTCCATTGAAAGCTATAAGAATGGCTGATTCCAACAGCGATGCAGTGTAATTTGCTCCAATTTTTTTAAGTGAATTCAGGGCCAGAGCTGTATCGTCACCTGAAGAGTTCCAAAAATATTGATGAAATCCTCCGTTGTTTATCTCGCCCTCCAACCACCAAATAGTATAAATAACAGTCTCTTTTTCAGTTAGGGATTCAAGGCCGGATTTTTCATGTTTTTTAGAAACCGCGTCAAATGACTCAGGATATTCTTCTGCCATCAGTCCACCCGAAATAAAGACTATTATTAATAGAATGGTTCTCATTGCTAGATTAAACGTAACGCTTTGCTAATTGGCTGCCGCAGCGCAGCGTAGGCAGTCCAGTGGAGGCCACGCTTTTTGCGGCCGGAACGAAATTAAGCAATTTGTTATAAGCCATTTTTGGCACCATGCGCAAACAATAAAAATTTAGGGGCATAACCAGTAATAGCTACATGTGCCGATACATACGCCATAGTTAAAACTACTGCACTTAAAGCCCAAATAGTATGATCATATGGTTCTGTAACTGCAAAAAATACAGTTGCTAGAATAGCAAACAGAGAAAGCAATAAAATAAACCCTGCCAGCACTCTAAACGGCATCCGAACTTTCGCGAGTTGTTCCCTCTTTACACTCATACTTGCCTATGGCTTATAACGCCGCTCAGCACGCGCGGCTACGAAATGGAGGCGAAGCCGCAATGTAGTAGCCGTCGCCGTGACTGGCCTTGTTAGCACATGCTGAGAAATCAAATAAATAGCTCATGTTCTTCTGTACCCTCAGGCACGAGGACCAGTTCACCCGTCAACGGGTTGAGAATATATTCACAGCGTATTCCCTGCGCTTCCAGTTCCTCTTGGAACACCTCTTCATGGTATCCAAGAGCATAAAGCTCATCCTTAGCTACGGCCTCCGAAACACCATACCTTTTAACATAGAGCGACACATAATCCTGATAAGGACCCTCTCTGCTCAAAAGCCATTTTCCCGCATCGTGTTTCCGCGAGCCAGCATCGAGTCTCTTTTTGGCCCCTCTCTTTCTTGTCGGCACAAGTTCTCCGATTATTTAAGTGCTAACGTTTGGTTAAGGGGCGGGCTTTAGCCCGTCCCAGAGAGCGCAGCGAACGATTTGAACCAATTGTTAGGCGTTATTGAACTTGACTGGTTCAGGCCCGTTGTTAATTGTTTTGACTACAACAGTGCCGGCAAGCTTGTCATGCCATCCCTGTTTGCGCTTATCAAATGCGACCCAAATTAGCCCTAAAAAAAGCGGAATCATTGAAACTAAATAAGCGAAATAGCGGCCTACTAATTGTGCATTGCTAGCAGGCAGCCCGGTTGTGGCATCAACGATTTTGGCTGATACGGCCATTTTTCCTGGCGTGGCTTGTTTATATATCCAAAAAGCTATTACAAGAATAGCTGGCAATACCCAAGACACTAAGAAGTCAACTGGGCCAGCGATTAAACCCGTATTTTCCATGTCAAAATAGGCCCATCCATAAACCGATATGATTATTGGAAATGTTATAAGCATAATTAATATTGAGTCGATAATAGTGGCTCCAGTTCTTACCCAGAAACCTGCATATTCTAATCCTTGATCTTGCATTTTTAGCGTTTCCTTGTTGTTGGTGATAATGCCTAACGCCAGCCATCACCGGTGACAAACTGTAGCGAAGCGGAGGTTAGGCATCCGGTGCATGGCATTGTTATAAGTTTTATCGCTCAATCAACCACTTGCTTGATATTACGACGAGTGTAGGCCAGAAAGTTGTGTTGATCAGATCATGAAGGCTTGCCGACCAACGCATATAGCCTAGCGAGCCCAAATCATCTCGCAGGTCCAAAACCTCCATTCCTCCTGCCACAAGAAACACTGGAAGCAAAGCCAAGACATCAGGTTGACCACGACGCCACAGCACTACGGCCAGGAAGAAGACTAGCAAGCCTATATGTATATGGATCGCATCCTTGGACAGGCTCAAAACGTCCAGGATAACGAGCTTTAAATTTTGATATGCGGAAGTTTCCATGCTTCCCACCTACTTATAACGCCTCACACAGGGGCGGCCAAAAAAGCGCAGCGTTTTGGACGTCCCAGCGACCAACGGGAGCGACTGCTGTGCCTTGTTATATTTAGCTATTACGCGTTCTTTCAGCAAACGAAATTGGCACCGAGAAAGAAATTTTGGTTGCTTCCATATTTGAGTTTCCATTGTTTCCTTTCGCTTTCCCATTTATCCAGCCACCTAAAACACTTATAGACGCTTCACTTCCTGAATTTTCTTCAACATTTACCACTATCTCAAAACTAACATTTTGAAAAGGTGTAATGTTTTCAGGCTGTTTTAGATTATCTTGTGAGAATGTAACAGGAACAACCGTACCAACGTGCTTCCCAGCTACAGAGTCTTGTGCTTCTTTAACACCCGTTAGTATCTCTTGAAGCGTCTTTGATACGAAGTCTTTAAGTTCCATGTTTCGTCCTATTCTCGAAGTGCGTGAAAATATAACGCCCGCATTTGCGGCTGGTTTGGAGCGCAGCGGAGAACCAGTCCGACAACATGCGATTGTTATGCAGTTTTATAGCCGCTTTTCATTTACAAGACGCCAGTATTGATAACCCAAGGCGCTCAGCCTGCAAGACGTGGAGTTGATTGCTGCAAAATACATGAACTCTGCATTGACTGGCACTACCAGCCCTACACTTTGATATTTCTGCAAGTCTTTAAATATTTTTACATTCTCGGGATTTGCACTAGGATCAGTATCTTCATATGAAGGATCTAATTTGTGTTCAGAGTCCGCCGTTGGAAAATACTGTGTGATTTTGCGCAATGTTTCAAATGGCACCTTAGGAGGAATAACCCGCAATGGCGAAAAGCTAGTGACATTTGTTTTAAAAATTGGACGCTGATCCCATGCACCAAGAGCTTCATCAACATAGGCGTATAGAGATCCCGGTGTGATATTGCCTCTAATATCTGCTGCACCACCTTTCAAAGCATCTATAAGAAGCGATGTAAATACACCCGCACCATTTACCTCTAATGCATACTCGGTATCTCTACTTGCAGTTAATACCGACATTCCTTCAGCTAATTGTGCTGTTCCATTACCTGACAAGCTCGGCGACCCCATTGCACCAGAGTGACAGCAATCGAAGATTATGACCTTATTCCTTGCTTTTGAGTTGTTTGCCAAAGCTAATATGTCGTCCATCGAAACGCCTTCGTCATACTTTCTTGCGTCAGTAGTAACCAAGTATCCTCCAGTGCTTTTGATATAGCCGTGCCCAGAGAAATAGAGCAAAGCCATATCACAATCTCCTGTGAACAGCTGTTCAATTGCTTCACGTAATACAGGTCTTGTGATGTCCGTGCTAGGGCATGTAATCATACGAACCCCAAAATTAGGAGAACCATCACCATTCGACTCTAATATTGTAGCCAAAGAACTAGCGTCATTCACACAACCGCCTAATGGGGAGGTTGGGTAATCGTTTATTCCAATGATTAGCGCTTTTTTCATAAGAATCCCTACTTATTTTTCCCTTCGGTCATCATTTGATCGATAGCAGCTGCAATTTTTTTCCAATCCCATGAAATGGTTCGATTACGCTGTAAACCACTTGGGAGGATGCTGGTCGTATTCGCCCCATCCACATAAACTCCAAAAACTGGCACATCTTGATCCTTCGCCATAGCAATTTCTTTTGAAACACCCGTAGCACTTGCCATGGTTTTTCCACTTAGGACGATAAGCATATTGCACTTGCCTATCTTACTTCTTATTAAGGCTTCCCATTGAGATTGGGGTAAAGATGACTTTGATGACCAATCTTCAATGGAGAATGGCGTTTTTGAGCTTTTCGATTGACCAACAAATAAGTTCTTCTGTGTGACATTGTTGTCATAGTCAAAACTAATGAATGCTCTAGGATTTGCCATTTTATATATTCCTTAGGTTAATGTGCTTTAGGTTGTAGTGCATAACGCCAGCAATAAACGGCGCCCTGACAAGGGCGTCCGGTGGAGGCCGAAGGCCGGAACGAATTTGATTGCCTTGTTATGCGGACTTCCGTTCTACAATCTGGAGGTTGAACGCTTCCGACTCTTCGGGCGGCTCAAAGTAACCTGTCACCATCCTAAAGACTTCCTCTGTGTCGAACTGTGCTCGTTCAGGCTGTTCTTTCTGCCGCTGTTTAAGCTGCTTTAAACAAACTTCATCGTCTACCGACAAATAGTACAGTTCATGAGGAATACCGTGTTGCGAGTATATATCTTTGAACCAAGCTCTTTGCTTCCGGGTGTTCCCAGGAAAATCCAGCACCACGGAGGTACCAGCCAAGAGCACTTGCTCAACGTGTGACCTCAGCACTGGCTTAAGACGAGATGAGTAACTAATATAATCATTGAAATCTTTGATCTCGCCGGGGAACAGAGCGGCTAGCCATTCATCCTCTGAAATAAGCACGGCTCCCCGCTCACGAGCGATTTTGCCAGACAAAGTGCTTTTGCCAGCTCCCATCTTCCCACAGAAGAATATCAACGTTCCGTACGAACTCATTGCTTAATCCTTACGCATAACGCCTGCAGCATGCGCGCCCTTGCAATGGAGCCGAAGGCGCAATGTAATGGGCGTCGCCATGCCTGCACTAGTTATGTGGCTTGCCCCCGTTTGACCTTATCTCAGGTCAACCACAACGGAAGCAAACCACGTTAAGAATCAGTTTTTGCAGCCGTTTTTGCCGCAAGTGATCCTTTCATGGGATGAAACCCAGTGGCTGGGATTGTCACGAGTATCGAAACCGCAACCAGTTTTACCGCCTTTGTTACCACTGTGAACTTCACCTGTTGGTGTGTGCTTGACAGCCATCTTGAAACCTCCTCAAGGGTGCTAGCATTTCAGGATTACCCTGATCGTTTGGTGTACAAATTTTGTACACCAAACCAGCCTACACCCTAGCCATAAACTGTTCAAGCATACAGGCTGTACAAATACACATAACACCCGCAGTTGCGGCTGACTTGGAGCGCAGCGAAAAGGCAGTCCGGCAACCTGCGCTTGTTATGAGTGGACACTTGCTACTTGCTCCACTGCATAGAAGTAGTGTGATTTTTCAAAACACATTGTCTCCCGGCAATTTGGCTGCCTGCTTAATCCAGTTCGCTATGCGCTCTTCATCAAAACCGTCATCCTCGTATATGTCTAGATACCGCACACTTTTTTCCTTCGACTCTTTGGGCGGCAAGGGATCAAGCTGCGATCCATTCAAGAAACTGATCTGGAAATATTTTTTGTAGCAGTACATCGCCAGAAACCAGCCCTGTCCTTCGACACCATAAAACGGAGTATTCCAACGCACGGCTTTTTGGACGCCCGACACTTCGCGAGTGATCAATGTATCAAGCTGACGACCGAGGGCTTGCTTCCAACCAGGCATGGCCGCGATATAGCCTTGAATAGGGGCATCACCATCGCCCTTCTCGATATACGGATTCCCCCCAGCATTCCGCTTCGGATCTATGTTCGTTTTTTTTGTTGACAACGCGTTACCTCCTTTAAAATGTCTGAGGATACTCTATTACACACATGATCAGCACTGATGCTTGTGAAAGAGTAAGTCTCATCAGCTAATTTACTCATAACGACTAAGCTCAGCCGACTCTTTGACTGCCCTGCAGTTAAAGAGTCGGCTGGAGCGCCTTGTTGGGCTCGGAATCTCAGAGCTCAATCAACCACGGCAACTGCTTCAACCTCAACCAAGAGCTCGGGGGAGGACAAAGCAGAGACACCGACAAGCGTGATGGCCCGCCGCGGATCAAACCCGACTTTCTCTGCTGCGCGCATGGCTCCTGAAACGAGTTGCTCCATCTTGTCAGGAGTCCAATTGACTACGTAAACTGTCAATTTGGCAACATCGTCAAAGGTTGCGCCTGCCTCTTGGAGGGCAGCAGCGACATTGAGATAAACCTGTTCGGCTTGGGCTGCCAAATCGTCTTGCCCAACGATACTACCACTTTCATCCTGGGCCACTTGGCCCGAAAGAAAAACAATTTTCTTCCCCACTCCAACTGCAACTTGGAAGTAAGAATCAGGCTGAAAGACTCCCACGGGATTAAATAGTTCTACTGACATGTAAACCTCCATACCGTTTTATTTAAATCGCCCAACGCGAAGCTCAGCCGGGCGCGTTAGCGCATCGGCTGGAGCGCATTGTTATAAGTAGCTCTAATTGTAAGCACCCAAATCTGTACCCTCAACCGCGCAAACTGCTTTCACGGTCTCTCGCCTAGCGAGGCGTCTCAGATAGGCACCCAGGTTGGGATATAATAGTGGTGGCCGGCTAAAGCCACTACCCCAGTGAGATAGCATGAAAAGAAAATAGTCGCATACGGATATCTTGTTCCCTATAAGGAAATCACAACTTTCAAGGGCCTCGTCTAAAAATGAATACATACCGGCTACCCGCGATTCTTGCGCTGCAACAATTGCCGACTCCCCCGCAGCGTCAGTGGTGTGCTTAGCGGGGTAGAAATATATCATTAGCTCAGGCTGTACTGTGGTAGTTAAATATGAAATCCATTGGTGAAATTTGGGACGATCAGGGTCACCTATAGCTGGAACGAGGTTCGCGTGAGGATTCTGCTCGCACAGATGCAAGCAGATGGCTGCACTTTCAAACAGCGCTAATTCGCCATCTACGAGAGTTGGTATGCGTCCGGTAGGGTTAAGCCGCATATAGCTTTCAGACTTCTGCTCATTATTCTTCCTGTCGACAAGCACTAGCTCATACTCAGCCTTCATATGATGGAGAACCATATGTGGTGCCCAGCTAGCGTTACGTGGAAAATAAAATAACTTGTACATGTGACTTCCTAGTTCCTACTTATAACGCTGGCGGCAGGGGCGCGACGTTAGGAGCGTCCCTTGACCGCATTTGTTAAGCCGTCCCTGTCTCCCAAGGGACAGGGATCTTCCAAGAGTAACCGCAGAGACTTTCTATTGGCTTATCTTCAGTATCGGTGCTGATATTGGCCTGGCCTAGAAGAGCCACCCAATTGGGGTTTGCAGTTGATTCTTTTCTGAATAGGCCTTTTCGAACAATTGGCTCTTGAGAAAATGCTTTCATACACTTTATCGCCTCGCCTTTGAAGGTACGAGGGCTTTCGTCCATCATAGCCAACTCACAAGTCTCAACAACAACCTTTTCCCCGGATTGTTGCTCAATAAGACCTAAAAACTGATTGAATTGCTCTGCAATCTTGGCACCCAAAAGGCTGGATACTGAATCGATGCGTTGTTTGGCGCATTCTATAGATGATGCTCTATCTGCAACCAGACGATAATACTTAAAATCAGGCTCGTCATCATCACCGGGAGTCGAAGCCTTCTCTATGTCCGATGTATCAAACAACATGTACCAAAACACAGGAACCATATAGCTCGCAGCACTGATGACTATGGCTGCATCTAGTTCGATATACTTGACTGGCTTTTCTGAACAGTAAAGGTAGGTTCGATTTGCCATGGTGCTCCCTGTGAGTGCTTAACGCCAACCTCAGAGGCGTTTTGCGGAGTGGAGCGTTTGTGCTAAGGTGAGCGCAGCGAGCGCACAAACGAGCCACGGATCAAAACGTCCTATGCAGGTTTTTGTTAGCTCTCATCACGCATGTAACTCGACCATTTATTTCGCTGCTCATCAGACATTCCACCAACCATAACAAACCTCAGTTTAAAATCCAAAACCTTGATAATTTTTTCGAATTGCTTGAAGGAACAAGATATTTCTTTCAGCTTTTTTAGATTGTTTAAAACGGAGTAGTCTACGACATCTATTGAATAGAGTTCTATTTTAACCAAAGACTTTAAATCATTCAGAAAGCCCAAGTCTGATATACCAGTTCTTGAAATGTTTAACGACTTTAGTTTAATTAATTTTCTAATTTGGGATGTGTCACTTATTTTATTATTAGATATATCTAAGTCAGTTAACTTTTTTAAAGCCTCAATACCAGTCAGATCCTTTAATCCAGTACCGTCTATCGATAGCCCTTTTAAATTATTGAGATCTAAAATAGGATCAATGTTTTTTAAGGGTGTATTAGAAAAACTAAGCCGTTGTAGCTTTGAACATAACTTGATCGCTGAAATATCATTGGGTGATATTTTACCGAAATAAGCTTTTTTTAGTTCTGAGCAGTTTTCTATTCCTTCTAGGTTTCGTAGTTTTGTGGCACTTGCAATTAATTCTCTCAAACCTTTAAACTCAATTAAGGGCTTCAAATCTAAAATATCTGTCCTTAATAAATTTAAACTTGTAATTGACTCTAATTCACTGAAACTTGTACACCTTGAAATATAAGGTGTTAACGCCTCTCTCCATTCATCAGCTAAATGTAATTTCCAATCATCGTACGATCTGCCTTCATCTTTCAAACCATTATTATAAAGAAGTAACTCAGGACGCTTAATGATAATGCATTGTTCATCTTCTTTAATATATTTACCTGCATCGAGACTATCTAAATAGTACTGCACAAAAGCAGTTAAATTTAGCGATAGAACAAACTTTGTATCGAAATCACGCCCAAATACAATAACTTGTCCGGCTCGTCCATTCGGGCCAGGATCAAGATCTATAGCATAGTTATTACCACCGTAGTCTTTTGAAAACGGTATCCAGTTTCTTGAACAATATATTTCCTTTATGTGCCCCCTAGGAACAGATATCGAGTGAACATCATCGATTTCTTGATTTTCCTGAATTTGAGACCATGCATTCCACTCATCAAGCATTTCATCTATAGATAGAAAAGGCCAGTCAAAAAAGAATCCCGGACCGGCTTTTTGACCATCGTGCAATAGATAGAGCGATTTAAGCTCTACAGGTAACGTTATCCCCATACGAGACTCAACTTTTTCTATTCTCGAAATATCAGATCCAGGATTTAGTAAATCAACCATGCTTGGCTGTATCTCACTTGTCTTTTTAACAAGAGCGTTAAATACTTCTTCTATCATTTTTTCCCTTAACTATCTGTGAGAGCTAACGTTACCAACACGCGCAGCTTTGAAGTGGAGGCGAAGCCGCAACGGAAAAGCTGTCGCCGTGATTGGCCTCGTTAGGCCTACACCTCTCTGATTGAAACTTTTAGTTTTGGTGACTCGCCGTTATTTAGGAAAGCTTGCGAATTTGATTCTGCAATATGAACTTCCAAGGTCGTTTCAGCGCTGAGAGTTGGCCCATCATTAAATACGTATGGGTAGTTGGTGTGGCCCGTAAGTACTGTGCCGTCAGCGCACACAAGCTGATATGTGCTCAGGCCGGCAGCAGTGTTTGGGCCGGTTGGTGTGATTTTTTCATAGTACGGTGTTGTGATTTTGGTGATGCCGCCGTGTTTGTCTAGATTTGAGAACCCATCCAGAATGACAGTTCTAGATTTCGCTACGCCATCTTCAATGAACAGAAAGCCTTTTGCTTTCATATGAACTACCGGATTTCCAAGGCTATCTACAATAGTACCCTGGCGGTGGCTGTTCACAAAACTACCAAACTGTAACGACCGAAGACCTGTGCGAACCGCAGAAATAGTTGAGTCTTTTCTTTGTTTTGCACTAAAAAGTCGCAAATTATCACAGCAGATCATGATAATAACTCCCGGATCCCAACCTGTTGGTGCTTTTACAGCGGAGTTTTTCAAGGTAGTTGTCCGATTTTCTCGTTTTACGCTGCTGCCTGAACCGGTACGATTTCCCGATCTGGGTTCAGACTTACTGAGCCTATAGGCGTCCAGTTTCTTGTTGCTCTGCCAGACCATCGCTCTGGATACTCTGATTTCGCTTGTTCATACACCGACTTCCGTTTTGCCAGAAGTGCCTCGTCTTGCTGCTTGTGGCGCTGCACCGGTGTCACGAACCGTATACCGCTATGGCGGTGCTCATGGTTATAGAACGTCGTAAAACCCATCATCCATACTCTGGCGCTTTCTAAGGTAGCAAAGCCGCCTGATGGCCACTGTGGGCAGTACTTCACCGTTTTGAACAACGATTCCACATACGGGTTATCATTGCTCACTCTGGGCCTGCTGTACGAGGACGTTACACCCAGCTCCTGCAATTTTACCCTGAGCGTGCTGCCTTTCATCGGGCTACCGTTATCCGAGTGCAACACCAGTGGCTTAAACAAGCATTGCTCACGCAGTAACGCGCGCTGTACCAGCTCACTGGCCAACTGGCTGCATTCTTTTTCGTGCACTTCCCACGCGAC
Organism: Nitrincola salilacus; assembly: GCF_046271865.1. Classification (NCBI taxonomy): domain Bacteria; kingdom Pseudomonadati; phylum Pseudomonadota; class Gammaproteobacteria; order Oceanospirillales; family Oceanospirillaceae; genus Nitrincola; species Nitrincola salilacus. The sequence continues at coordinate 1,799,171 of NZ_CP176580.1, read as the reverse complement.
CAGTTTTCGGCTGTAAATATCGATGATCGCGTATAAATACCAGTACAGCCCTCGAATACCAGACGGCATATAGCTGATGTCCCAACACCACACCTGGTTTGGTGCTGAAGCACTGTAACTGGTAGGCTTAGCTCGGCTCACCGGTGCTTTGCTTTTGCCTCGGTGGTGTTGCTGATTTGCCGCTTTAAGCACCCTGTACATCGTCGATTCCGAGGCCAAGTAGACACCATCATCTGCCAGCCGTGGCACAATTTGTGATGGCGGCAAGCTGGCGTATTCGTCGCGATTACACGTTGCTAATATCTGCTCGCGCTCGGCTTCATTAAGCTTGTTCTTCGGCTCTGGTCTTATTGCCGTGGGCCGCTTATCTTCGAGCACAGCGCCTTGCTCATCGCGCCAACGGCGAAGTGAGCGCAATGGTATCTCAAGCTCCTGAGCGGCCTTATCGCGCCTGGCTCCCGCTAACACGGCTTCATCAAACCAGCTTAGGTTTAAGTTGCGCTCGCTCACCGTCGTTAACTGTCCTCGTCCTCCTCGCCGTAGTACGCTCTGAGCTTTTTTCGCAGGACCAGCAACGCTGCCGCCTCCGCCAGAGCTTTCTCTTTACGGTTTAGCTCGCGCTCTAACTGCTTAATCCGCTTTTTATCTTCTCTGGCCTGCTTTTTCTCAGCAGCCTTGTGCTGAACCTCGCTCACATTGCCCATCACACAGGCGCTGCGCCACTCTTTAACCTGCTCAACCAACAAGCCTTTTTCTCGGCAATACTGGCTTAACTCGGTTTCTGATAACGGGGCAGTTTCAATCACCACCGCCAACTTTGCTTCTCCTGACCAATCATCAGGCTTTTGTCCACTGACCGGCACGGCATATCCTTGAGCTTTTAACTGATTGCGCCAATTGTACAGCGTCTGCTCAGAAATGCCTTCCTCTGTAGCCAACTGCGCCACGGAGCGATTTAACGGCGGTAATAACTTCTTTAATATTGCTTCTTTTCTTACTGGTGAATAAACAGCCATTTGAACCTGCTAACCACCCGCCGTCTGACACTAACTATTGTGAAAAGAAGACCGGACAACTACTCTGACACGGCGGGACAGCTTCTAACTCTAAGTTGAATGCCCCTAGCGCTTGGTCGATTTCACCTTTCCCTGTGATTTCAATATAGCTTCCCGCAATTACGCCAGTTAACAGATAATCAAGTTTCATTGCACATCTCCTTTACTTGTTTGGATTTGATTGCCTAACACGTTTGGTTAAGGGGCGGGCTTTAGCCCGTCCCAGTGAGCGAAGCGAACGATTTGAACCAATTGTTAGGTGTTTTAGCCGTTGTATATAACATTGCCGTTCATATCGTAAACGCTTTCATAAGGTAAAAGCGATTGTACAAATTCATTAAAATTATTTGCGACAACTAGATAATTGGATTCATCCGATTCTATAACTATGACCTTTGGCTCTATGTCTGAACCTCTATAATCCAAGGCCATCCAGGTGTGGCCATCTCCATCGATTAGCACCAGCTTCTTTGGTAATTTCCATTCTTTCACTAGTTCAGCACTGTCGAAAATAGATCGGTACTCATCTGGATATATACCAGAAAAACTACCGATTTCATAGAAACCTTCGCCAAAATAGTATTTTGTTGAGTCCGTGTTGCGTGGCGGCAGTTTTACCACCCATGACTCATCGGTTCCAGCATACTTTATGTATTCACTTGGAAGCTTAACCCCGTACTTATTTTCGAAAATCTCTATTCTTTCTTCTGGCGTGTAGACACGATAATTTTCGACTTCGTGGACATCACCGCAACTAGAACAAACAAAATAAGCTGTGCCGTCAGTGATATCTGGTTCTGGATATTTATTTGGACAGGCTCGACATTTCATGTGCACATCCTTAGTTCAAGGACTCACCTAACGCCCGGCTCACGCGCCGGTTTGGAGCCGCTAAGCGGCGGAAAATCGGTCGCCGTGCAGCCGATGGTTATATGCTGTTAACTACAGGCAAATTCCTCAAGTGCTTTTCCAGCCAAACGATAGCCTACCCATTCATTTTGTGGTTCTGCACCTATTGATTTATAGAACTGTATCGCCGGCTCGTTCCAGTCAAGTACGCTCCACTCGAAGCGACCACAATTTTTCGACAATGCGATTTTTGCAAGGTGCTTCAGAAGAGCTTTGCCGGCACCGACGCCTCTGTGATCAGGAGAAACATACAAATCCTCAAGATATAATCCATGCTTACCGAGCCATGTTGAGAAATTGAAAAAATAGACCGCAAAACCAATAGGCTCGTTATTGAAGCTACAGATAACGGCATTAGTGGTCGTTTTGGCGCCAAATAAAGAATTTTCTATATCTGCAACTGTAGCCAATACTTCATTCTCTGCTTTCTCATAAGTGGCAAGCTCAGTAATAAACCTATGAATCAGAGCCGAGTCTTCAATTATTGCTTGACGAATTTCTACACCTGACACTTTATACTCCCGTTTCTAGCAACATATAACGCCGCCAGCAGCGGCCGAAAAGCCGCGCAGCGGATTTGAGGTCCAGGCCACGCAGTGGCCGTTGCTGACTGGCCTTGTTATGGTTTATTGGGTTTGACACGTAACTTCCCCGATACAAACTGTGCCCGTGAAGCTGAATTGACCGGCTTATTTTGAGCCTTACACCAGCTAAGTAGCTCGTCAATATCAACATTTACCCTTTTAACTATCTTACCCGTAGCGCGAATATCACTTAGTGCCGCGTTTGCATTTTTCTTCCACTCGTCGTAACTATCATCTAAATCAGCACGATCATCAGCGATTTTCTTTAACCGCTCCCAGCTTTCAGGTTGAAACCAGGCAATGCCGATTACGATCTCATTGTCTTGCACTGATACCTCCCACCGGGAAAACCATAATCGGGATAGGGAGGCACCTCACAATGCCCCTCCTCCCACACCACCGGGCATACGGGTCACGTACCACGGCGGTTCATTTCCTCACTGTTCCTCATGCCACCAATGATGGCAGCCCCAAGTTGGCAAAATATCTGTTCGGCAACGCCCTGTAAAGCGCGGGGCTTTTGCTTAAGCGCCAGGGTCCATGAGCAGATTTAGCCGTATTCCACGCCGTCCAGCGATCTACCCCTAAATGACGTAGTTTGCGGTACCCACTACGACCCCATTGCTTCCAGATATAGCAACGCAATTTCCGCCTGATCCATTTGTCTATGTCACGCAGCGGGCTCAGTACCTCGGCAATGCCAAAGTACGCTTTCCAACCAAGCAGGTATTTCTTCACGTCTGCGATAACATGCAACAGGTTATGGCCTCTCGTTCGGCGACTTAGCCCCCTGACACGTTCTTTGAGTTTAACAATGGCTTTATCAGCCACCTTAATACGATGATCGCGTCGTGGGCTAACCGTAAACCCCAGAAAGCTCCGTTTCCAAGGGCGGTCTACTGCGCTCTTATCGTTATTAACCCTGAGCCTGAGGCGTCGTTCGATAAATCGCTGCACACTCGTTTTAATGCGCTCAGCTGATCGCTGGCTTCCAGCAAATATCTGACAGTCGTCAGCGTATCGGCTGAAGCAATGCCCTCTTTGTTCCAGCTCCCAATCCAGTTCGTCCAATACAATATTAGCCAGTACTGGCGATAACGGGCCACCCTGTGGGGCGCCTTCCTTACTCGCCGTTAATTGCTGGTCTTTCTGCACGGGACTTTTCAGGTATTTCCTGATCAGTTTCAGCAGTGTTTGATCTTGTATTTTCGTAACTATTCAGCCATTATAGACCCAGCAGGTTTATTTATTATCATCGGCAGCATTCATAAAAGGTAACAGCTCTCCTTTAAAAAGTGATGCCATAGCCTGCGAGCCGCTGACTCCTTGCTTGCGTGCAGTCGATAAATAACTCCGGACACGACAGAAGATATGAGCACCTTCCAGCGACCGGAAGCACCCTGATATTTTCTGCTGCACCTTGAGCATCCGGATATCCCGTTCACCTTGGTTGTTGGTAAAGGGCACATGGGGATCCTCTAAAAATCTAAGCACATCGGCTTCGAAGTTCCTCAGCCTCTCAAGTAGATTTCGTGCCGTTGAGCGCTTAAGGCGACCGCGTTTGCCGTCTCGTTGTACTTCATCGGGTGGCGGACATTCAATATCCGCTTTCTTTAAACAGTCTCTATAAGCTTTACGCCAACCTTCCGCTTGATCGGCAGGTACTGACCCGCCAGCATTGATGACGGCATCATTCATGGTGCACAGTAATGTCTGCATGCGCTGTGCCCAGGCTTGTTTGTCCTGCTCCCAGACGCGTTCAAGTTCACGCAAATGGTGAGCATTACACAGTGCATGCTGGCAATCGGTATAGCGGTAATAGGGTTTCCAGTGATCATGACACAGCGTACCGGTAAAGCGCGGTAAGATGCCGATCTGATCCATGGCTTCACTGCCTCGTTTTGAGTGAGGTGCTAACCACGTGAGTGACTCATTGGATGCACAATGCAGCCAATGACGCTTTCCACCAATATTGATACCGGTTTCATCGGCATGGATCACCTGCGCCTGAGTCAGACGCTGTTTGACCCATGACTCAAACGGCGCGGCTTTATCGAAGGCTTCTTTATTGAAGTTAAATAACGAACCGACACTTAACGGAATACTGAGCTGATCTTCAAAGTACTCACGTACGCGGTCATACGGCAGTAACTGATACAGGGATAAGTAAACCGCATGAGCCTTTAATACAGGGCCATATTGAACTGACGATTTCACACCCTCTGGAAAGGGCGCGGTGACACGATTACCCTGTTCATCTTCAAGGATTTCAGCACGGTACTCTGTGACGAGACGACTGATATCGATATCAAAGACCTGCCGAGTCTCATAGCCAGCGAACGTGTAAGTGCTCCCCTTGGGCAAGGTGCGACGATCGATTTTAACAACGTTGATCTCATCTGGATCATCCACGGGTTGTAATGTTTTCCCGATACGCCCCTGTTGGCCGCCGGGTTTACGATCACTTTTAGCGCGTTCTTTTTTAACGCGATCAGGATCCTGAGACGGGGGTTTGCTGCTATTGCGACTGTTGGTGTTGACGCGTCCTAGCAGGATTGGAATGATTAACAGGAGTATCTCAAACGTTGATCGTAACGATGGAGAAATAGATGCATCATCTTTAAGTTGCTGCCTTGCATTCGCTATGATCGCGTCGACATCAATATCACTGATCTTCATGAGATAGACCTGAATCCTGCTGTTTGATGGCTTATTATCGCACGCTTTTTTCAGATCGGATTTTTCGCTCTGTGATGCGTTCTAAGCGGTTTTAAGCATTCATCCTCGCAGGGAGTGATATCGTCTGATCTGTAACGACTGCGGGGCTAAATGGTGCGCTTGGTAAGTACATATGATGGAAGCCAGGGCGGCGATGAGATCTGGACGTTTTTAGCCAAAAACACTGTCAAGTACTTTTTTAGTTATTTTGGGCTGAATAGATACGTATTTTCATTCCCAGACGGTACATCAGCCGGTCATGGTTGACGGTATCAAAGAATGCTTCTAGATCCAGATCCACAACCCAGTGTTTACCTTGCACTACTACTGCTTGTGCATGCCGGATGGCTTGGTGTGCACTGCGCCGTGGTCTGAAGCCATAACTGTTGGGGTGGAAGGTCGGTTCCCAGAGCTGGCTGATAACTTGCGCAATGGCTTGTTGGAGAAAGCGGTCAATGACCGTCGGTATGTAACCGTTCATTCTAAGGCGTTCTGCCCATCCCATATGTCGCGCGCTAAGCTGGTCTCTTCATCTTTCAGGAGACCATCACATGAAGCAGTACACCCGCCGTACCCCACAACAGTGGCAAGTCATTATCGATCAGTGGCATGATAGTGGCCTGTCTGCCTCCCGCTTTTGTGAAGAGATGGCCGTAGGCTATGCCAGCTTCTGCAACTGGCGCAAACGGCTGGCAGCTGAGCGGCTTCCAGCCCCTCAATACCAGAGACCAGAAGACGCGACCTTCATTGACCTCGGTACCTTGTCAGCCAGTAGCCCAGGGAGTGGCTGGTCGATCGTACTCAGCCTGGGCGAGGGCATCGAACTACGCCTGAGTCGCCCCTGATGTTCGCGCCCGGCAATCTGGCTCGGATCTGGCTCTGCACCCAACCGACCGATATGCGCAAATCGTTTCAGGGGCTGAGCGCACTGGTGAAGAACCAGCTTGATCTCAACCCGCTCAGTGGTCAGTATTTCGTCTTCGTTAATCGGCGTAAGACCCATATGAAGGTGCTCTATTTTGAACCGTCCGGCTATTGCCTATGGAGCAAGCGGCTGGAACAGGGGCAGTTCCGCGTGAGCCCCTCATCGAGCGGACAACGTGCCTTGAGCTGGACCGACCTGCAACTGATTCTGGATGGCGTTGAAGTGCAAAAAACCCGTCAATACAAACGCTATCAACACCCGATGTAAGACCGGTTCTGGTATAATCCACCGCCATGAAAATGATGTCGACACCCCTTCAAACAACTTGCTCCGATGACGACCTGACGGTCGCAGAGCTGGCACGCCTGAACGCCGAGAACGGTGTACTGCGTGATGAAAACGCGGCTTTGAAACGTCGGGTTGCCTGGTTCGAGAAGCAGCTGTTCGGCGAGACATCGGAGAAGCGTCCGGTCGACAATCCTCATCAGCCCAGCCTGCTGGGCGAAGTGCCTCCGCTGACGGAGCCAGAAGGCGAACAGGTCACGATCACCTACCAGCGTGGCACAGCACTCAAACAACGTCCCGACGACTGCGTCAACGACACTGGCCTGCGCTTTAATAGCGAGGTGCCGGTTGAAGTGATCGAACTACCCGCACCAGAACTGGAGAGTGCTGACGCGGAGCAGTTCGAGATCATCGGCACCAAAAGCACCTTCCGACTGGCCCAGCGTCCGGCGAGCTATGTGGTGCTGCAGTACAACCGTCCGGTGGTCAAACGCAAGGGCGCTGATCAGCCACTGCCCAGCCCGGCTCCGAGCAATGTGCTGGATCGTAGCCTGGCAGATGTCAGTCTGCTGTCAGGTCTGCTGGTCGACAAGTTCCTGTATCACCTGCCGTTGCACCGTCAGCACCAACGTATCACTCAGGCTGGTATCACGCTGAGCCGGGCGACCCTGACCACGTTGGTCAAACGCGCCATCGAACTTCTGCGGCCAATCGTGGATGCCCAACTGATCAATGTGCTGCGCAGCCAGGTGTTGGCGATGGATGAAACCCCGATCAAAGCGGGCAAGGCCGCGAAAGGCAAATTGAAGCAGAGCTGGTTCTGGCCATTGTATGGTGATCAGGACGAAGTGGTGTTCACCTTCTCCGCCAGTCGGGGACGACAGCATATCGAGGCCGTCCTGAAGAAACAGTTCACCGGCACACTGATCAGCGACGGCTATGCGGCTTATGCCTGCTATGCTGAACAGAATGCTGGGATCACCCATGCTCAGTGCTGGGTACACAGCCGTCGTCAGTTCCTTGAGGCGGAGCAGGACGAGCCAGCGGCGGTACGCCAGGCGCTGGATCATATCGCTGAACTGTACCGAATCGAGGAGCACGGTAGTTTTCAACCCAGTTGTCCATAAAGCTGCGCTTAGGCAGCTAATTTGTTGATCACCATCTCCTCTAGCTTTGCCGGATTCAGTGACACAGCCCCCTTGGGTGAGCAGTTTCTGGTCTCACCTGACCAACGGGCAGGGTTTTTCCGTTTCGCTTCTTCATACACGGCTTTGCGTTTGAGCAGCTGTGCTGAGTCGTCGCCTTGATGTCGGCTGTTAGGCGTCACGAAGTTGATGCCACTGTGCAGATGGCGGCCATTGTAGGCGTGCTCAAAGGCTAGCATCCAGTCACGAACAGCCTGAAGGGATGCAAAGCCGTTTGCGGGCCATTGCGGGCAGTATTTAACCGTTCTGAAGAGCGACTCAGAGTAAGGATTATCATTGCTGACGCGCGGGCGGCTATGTGACATCAGCATCCCCAACTCAGCCAGTCGTGTCCGCAGTGTATAAGATGTCATCGGGGCGCCATTATCCGAGTGCAACACCGGTGGGGTATGCCAACATCCCTCACGGATCAGTGCCCGCTCTATCAGGTGTTTTGCCAGCTCACCAGACTCGGCTTCATGGACTTCCCATGCCACGATTTTGCGGCTGTAAATGTCCAGGATTAAATACAGATACCAGTGCTGCCCCTTCACGGTTGAGGCGCAGTAGCTAATGTCCCAACTCCATACTTCGTTAGGACGTGAGGCGGTATAACTGGTGGGCAGCGCGACCTTTTTGGCGGCCTGTGCGCGACCACGATGATTGAGCTGTTCATGCTTTTTCAGCACACGATAAAAGGTAGATTCCGAGGCCAGATAAAGACCCTTGTCTGCCAGTAAGGGAACGACCTGAGACGGCGGCAGGCTCTGGTATTCCGGCAGATTGCAGGTCGTCATGATCTGATGCTCCTCATCCTCTGTGAGCTGGTGTGGCTGGACGATGGGTTTAACCTCTGGGCGTTGATCTTTATTGATAGAGCCATCTGCTGAGCGCCAACGTTTCAATGTCCGTTGACTGATCCCGACCACTGCAGCAGCCTGATAGCGAGAAGCCCCTGTGGTAACGGCTTCATCAAAGCATGCCAATAACCTTGTACGATCGTGCAGCGGGGTTAGCTGTCCTCGTTGTCCGGATCTGTCCCATACAAGGCTTCGAGCTTTTTTGAGAGTACCAGCAGTGACGTGGTCTCAGCGAGTACACGATCTTTACGGCGCACTTCAGCCTGTAATCGCTTAATGGTTTTTTTATCCTGGCGCTGCTGTTTCTGAAGTACCTGATCCTGGCCTTTTTGCTGTGATGCGCCCTGAAGGCAGGCGGCTTTCCAGCGTTGAACCTGCTCTACATATAAGCCCTTTTCGCGGCAATAGTGGCTCAGTTCAGCTTCAGAAAGACTCGCCGTTTCGATCACGACGGCCAGCTTGGACTCTGGGGGCCAATCATCAGCTATATTACGGTCGCCTGGCACAGGCACTCCTTTTTGTCGGCACTGTTTTAACCAACTATACAGGGTCACATCTGAAATGCCTTCCTCGGAGGAAACAGATGTGACAGAGCGACTGACCGGTGGCAGTAGCTTTTTCAGTACAGCCGCCTTACGTTCATCGGAATAACGGGGCATACAAGCTCACATTCCACCCGCTCTGGTGTTAAGATTTGGCGAAATCGCCAACTGGACAACTAGGCTAACAGAGCGGGAGCAGATCCGGTCACAAGGCCTGAGCAGTGAGAAGAAACATCTGTATCGACTGGCGTGCAGCAAACCCGTGGTGGACACCTTCTTCGAGTGGTGTGAGCGCCAGTTACAACGCAACGATCTGACGCCGAAGAATCCGTTGCTGCAAGCGGTTCATTACGTGCTGAAACGGAAGACAGAGCTACGGGTATTCCTGGAGGATCCGGAGGTGCCGCTGGATACCAATCATCTGGAGCGAACCCTGCGTCCGATCCCAATGGGGCGTAAAGCCTGGTTGTTCTGTTGGACGGAGCTGGGTGCCGAACATGTGGGTATTATCCAGAGCCTGATCAGCACCTGTAAACTGCACGGAATCGACCCCTATACCTATTTGACTGACGTACTGCTGCGGGTAAATGAGCATCCGGCCAGCCGTGTACTGGAGTTGACACCACGTGTGTGGAAGCAGCGGTTCGCGGAGCAGCCACTGCGGTCGGACCTGTACCGAGCGGTAGAGCGCATCACGGATTGACGGTTCCGCTGCATCCCTGCAGCGCTCGTCTCGTCCTGAAAAGGGACAGAGGCTCTCGTCTTGAGAGTTCGGCCGTCCCTGGCCCCTCTGTCTGATATAACCTTATCGCCTGACTATCTGGGTGTATATAGGAAAAAATCCTAAATGCTCAATCGTCCGTTGATATGAGGCATTGCCGGTTACAGTCGTCACAATGTCAATGACGCCTTAGAATGAACGGTTACGGTATACCCAACTTGCGAAGCTTCCCGTCAGCCTTAGGAATTTCAACCCGCCTAACCGCTTGTGGCGAGTATTTACCACTGGTCAGGCGCTCCCTGAGTTCAGGCCAGTGGGTATGGAGGTAGGTCGACAGTTGATCCGTCGTCATACCATCAATGCCCGCCGCACCCTTGTTGCGTTTCACTTGTTGTAAAGCTCGTACCAGATTGTTCCTATCAAGTACTTGCTCCATCAATGAGCTTTCAATGATTGGTAATTGAACAGGATTTTCAGCAGCACGGATTTCACCCATCACAGAGTGTGATGCTCGTTTATCGAGTGGGTCAGGTGCATTATCCGTTCTCATTCAATCAGTCCATACCAGAAATGTTCGGGCCTTCAATGAGCAAGAGTCTCATTTACTATGCCCTCTGCTGACTTCTGCATTGCGATCACGCCTAATTGCTTTGGCGTCAGTTGGTCCATCAACACAGTGCAGATCTCCCAGGGTAAGGCACTTAACTTTCCTCGCGTAGACGCCGAATTTATAAAACCTAGGCCCGTTGCAGATGGAGGGCTTAACAGTCACGTGCCCGCTGGCCCCGCCTAGATCACACCTCATATCCGGTTCTTGTTCATCGCCCCGCGATTTCGCCTTGGGCTTCCTCCAGCCATGACCTCACGATCACAACCTTGCCCTTTGGCTAACCTTCGGCTCTGCGAATACCTGGTACGAGGACTTCCACCTCGCTAGTTAAGTGCCATGCCTGGCACACACGTTTGGTTAAGGGGCGGGCTTTAGCCCGTCCCAGTGAGCGCAGCGAACGGTTTGAACCAATTGTTATGTTCCTCACGGCACGAGGCTATTCAAGGAAATCAACAGGAACCGTGTTCATATACTCTTTCGCTTTGCTGATAAGCGCCGCCCATTCTGCTTGGGGCTTTCCATTGACGCCATTTTCAGCTAGTGAATTTTCAAGCAAGTCCGCTAAACCCCAAATGGCTCTTCTTTCTTCTTCTGAAAGACTATCGTGTGACTGCAAGTCCGAGAATTTATCAGACAAGACCTCCCAGGCAAGCAGCAGGTGGCCGAGGGTTATTTTAATGAATGTTTCTTTGGGGAAATCTTCAGCTTCCATTTTGGAGATTCCTTGATGAGGCACATAACGTTTGGTTAAGGGGCGGGCTTTAGCCCGTCCCAGTGAGCGAAGCGAACGGTTTGAACCAGTTGTTAGGTTTACCTGCCAGCACGGCTATAAATTTCTGCTTTAAAAGCTTCATAAGCCTCAATGGTTTTTGTTCGGGCTTTACTGGATTGGGCAAGCAATAGCTCTGGGAGTTTGTTATAGCAGTTATACCTTCCTCCGCAGTAGGAGCTATTGGAGGAGACAAAAAGCTTTGAGCTTTCTTGTAACTCGCTAAGGGTTATCAATAAAGAGGATATTCTGTTTGTTAGGTCTTTGCTTAGCGTGTGAGAGTTTTGCGTAATAAAGTTTTTTAAATTCGCATGGTTCTCGTAGGATTTCATTATAAATACTTCGGTCTCAGGTAATTTTGCTGGGATACCTAAGTCTGTATTTAGGGATTCTTGAATTATCTTTCCGAATTCCTCTAGGGCCTTTATCTCTATTTCAAAAAGTTTGCCATTGTTTTGTAGCGAAAGCTTGTGGTCTTCTAGGCGGCGCTGAAACCATACTTTGTAAGCGGCAAATAGAATTCCGCCAGAAGTAAGCATGCTTGTTGCTACGGTTTCCCAGTTCATTGGCAAACTCCTGTAAACCTAACGCCGCTCAGCACGCGCGGTTACGGAATGGAGGCAGCCGCATGCAGTAACCGTCGCCGTGACTGGCATGGTTAAATGGCATTAGGCACGACCTCGCAGTTTCCGGAAAAGGTTGAGCCAAAATGATGAATTGCTGACCAGCCACAACCCAATAGCTAGCTGAAAGGTCAATCCCACTGGCCAAAGCATACTGGACACGGTTATTTCTGTTGCGCTTGGTATGAACCCCAGCGAGCGCGGCAGGTACACGATGGCATCAACAACAAAGTACAAACCTGCGAGTTGAAACAACACCCTTTGAGAATCATGACCCAAGGATTCTTCCGAGTCCGTCTTGGCCTGCGCAAGAACAGACGTTGCAGCTTTATTGATCAGAAAAACAACCACCACGCCAATGAGGAGAAATGAACCTATGATTCCAGCGTATGCACCCTGCGGAATGTCCTGTTGCTGATATTGCTCGACGCTTGAGATCAGCATGACGAGGCTTGGCAAATTCAATACAAGCTGAATCAGTAGCCAGATTGAAATAAGCCTCAGGGCAATGGCTGTGACTTGCTGTGAAATCATGTTTTGCCTTTTAACGCCGCTCAGCACGCGCGGTTATGGAATGGAGGCGAAGCCGCAATGTAGTAGACGTCGCCGTGCCTGGACTTGTTATACGCAAATTGATTCAGCCTATAAACCCAAGGTTTGAGATATAATTTTTACTGCAACAGCCTTAACTACTTCTAGTGCTGCGCTACCGCCAACTTTCTTAAGTTGTTGTTCTGTCTTGGACCATATATCAGGATCACGGACTGCATCCAAGTAATCGTGGCCAGCCCACTCTATTCTGTTAATGAAAAATGCTCGCGGTCCGTGAGTTCCGAGCGCCTTAGATATAGTAACATCCAGAAAACCTACCCGATTGAGCAGTTGAACGTGTTCCGAAACCTCCTCAAGTCTATCTGGATGTGAATCATTGAAATCTTTCAGCGAAACACGCTGTCCTGGTTTTGCCGCTTCGGCAACAAGTAGAATTTCTCGAATTAGATTAAGATCTCTTCTCAAAGTGCTGCCTCCGAGTGCGTATAACGCCCGCCATCACTGGTGGCAAAACCGGAGCAAAGCGGAGGTTTTGGCATCCGGTGGATGGCCTGGTTAGCACTGCTCAACTGAATACCTGTGGCTATAGTCAAAATGGTATTCCGTCCTCGTCTTCTGTTGCACCTGATTCGGTAGACGGCTCAGGACCAGAAAGAGCGTCTTCAACCGGCATCAACTCCCACAGCTCGTTTTGATGGAGCCATATCGGATCAGCATTCTCCTCAATGAACTGGTCTACCGGCATACCATCCACGGTTGGTGGCCGCTTTATTCTGACTTGCTTGCCGTTCATAAACACCCACTGGTACTTCCTTTGCCGCTCTGCCTTCGCGGCTCTCTTTTCTCTCTTTTGAGCCGGAGTGAGCTTTTTCTTAACCTTTGCCATATCTGAACTTTTTGGTGCTAACGCCGCGCACACCGGCGCGAGCTTGCGAGTGTCCGGCAGCCGAAGGCTGCGTAGTGCTGCGCTTGGTTATGCATTTACGCCTCAACGCAACCTTCAGCTAGTATCAGATTACTATCGGTTGTTTTATGGCGGACTGCAAACAGAGATTGGGCATCTGGATCAGAAAGAAACTCTCGGGCCTTTTCCTGAGAGGGAAACTCTAGAACTACGAGCCTTTCCGGAGCCCACGCTCCTTCCATTTTCTCTGGAACAACGCCTTGAACGATATACCTACCACCATGCTTTTCTATGAATTCTGGAATTTTTTCGGCATATTCCATGAACCCACTGAGATCTTTTATTGATAGATCTAAAACCAAATATCCCTTCATTCTTCTGAGTACTCCAAAGTGTCAATTTTTTGCATAACAGTTCGTTAATGAGGTCTACGACCTCATAATATATATTAGAGGGTATACCTTTTTTTGTCATGCATCAATCTGCCCCTAAGACTCAACCTACTGTTTTAGTTGGATATATCATAAAATCTACGACATTCCAAGATGACAATCAGGTAAAATACTCGACTATTTTTTCAGAATAAGGTAAAACGATTAATGTACTTTTCTCATGGATGAGGATTTTTTATGAATAAATCACCCTTTCTCAAATCTGTTAGCGATTACATGCTGGTTCAGCGCTACAGTCGCCGTACGATTGATACCTATCTGTATTGGATCAAGTTTTTTATTTTATTCAACGGAAAAAAACACCCATCCCATCTCAATGATGATGATATCAAACGTTTTCTTACATTTCTTGCTACAGAACGAAACGTTGCATCAGGAACTCAGGCCTTGGCTCTGAATGCCATCGTCTATTTAAAAACCAAGTATTTGAATCAGTCTGTTGGTGATCTAAGTGGGTTCAACAAATCAAATAAACAGCGCAAACTACCTGTTGTACTAACCCTGATTGAAGTGTCTGATTTATTGAGTCAGCTTAAGGATACTCACTATTTGATGGCTGCTATTTTATATGGTTCAGGTTTAAGGCGGATCGAGCTTGTTCGCCTACGTGTTCAAGATATAGACTTTGATTACCAACAAATTCGTGTCATCAACGGCAAAGGCGGAAAGCACCGGTTGGTAACACTTGCTAATGAACTGATTGAACCTTTAAAAGTACAAATCCAGCAAGTTGAGGTTACGCTCAACAAAGACTTAGCTTACAAACACTATACTGGGGTGTGGATGCCAGACGCACTTGCGCGTAAGTACCCGAATGCTCCATTTAATCTGGGGTGGCATTATCTTTTCCCTGCTTCTCGACTAAGTACCGACCCCTCACGTCAACGACTGCGTCGCCATCATTTCGATGAAAGCAATTTGAATAAATTGATTAAAATGGCGGCACGAAAAGCAGGCATTCGCAAGCAAGTTTCCTGCCACACATTACGCCACTCTTTCGCGACACACTTACTGCAATCAGGCGCTGATATCCGAACGGTGCAGCAACAACTCGGTCATGCAGATGTCAAAACAACAGAAATCTATACACACGTTCTAAAACAAGGTGCTCAAGGAGTCACAAGTCCATTATCAGCCCTGACTAAGCTAGTGTGATTCGCAAAGCCCTACAAACAGCAGTACTCGCAGCAGGTAACAAGAAAGAGTTTTACCGACCGCCAGACACGCTACCGCCCCGCCGGTGCTCCATCACAGCAAGTCGGTACTTCCAGATTGTTCTTGAAACTTAACCCATAATCTTTGTGTGCGCAATGTCGATGGTGCTGCCTGGTGCAAGGTCAGCCATTATCGAGGCTGCGCAGTGCATACAGGCGGCTGGCAGGATCTGCCAGCAGTGCCTGTGGTGTGCCCTGCTCCAGCACACATCCCTGATCCAGCACGATCACTCTGTCAAACCGCTCAAGAGCATGCAGGTGGTGGGTGATCAATAGCAGGCTCTGCTCAGGCTTATAGGCCAGTATCAGATCCAGCACCCGCTCGCTGGTCGCGGTGTCCAACCCTTCGCAGGGTTCATCCAGCACCAGCAGGTGTGCTGGTTTCAGCAGGGCTCGTGCTATGCCCAGTCGTTTGCGTTGTCCGCCGGAGAGTCGGCTGCCGCCCTCGCCCACTTCACGCGCCAGGCCGTCTGAACCCAGTGCATCGCTCATGCCCAGCTTATCCATCAGGTCGAACATCGTTTCATCCTTCAGCTCGGCATCGGCCAGCAGCAGATTACTGCGTACACTGCCTGCAAAAAGATGGACTGGCTGTGCCAACACGCTGATCTGTGCTCGCAGCGCCTCTTCCGAGAAGGACTTAATCGGTTGCCCGGACAGCAGCAACTGCCCACTCTGCGGCTCCCAGAAGCGCGCCAGCAGATTGATCAGCGAGCTTTTGCCACTGCCGGTATGGCCCAGCAGCGCGACTTTCTCTCCTGGCGCTATCTCTAATGAGATCTTATTCAATACGGGCCGCTCATCGTAGGCAAAGCTGACTTTATCAAACACCACCCTCCCGGGATCACTGGCGATCACCACCTCGCTCGGCAGCGGAAAATCAATATCCGACTCCTGATCGGCAATCTCCTGCAACCTCAGCGCGGCTGCACGTGTTTTGCCCAAATACTGGTAGGCCAGCGGTAGCGGAGCTACCACTTCAAATGAGGCCAGCACGCAGAAGAGCACCAGCGCCAGATTCATCGACCCCATCAACCCCTGCTGAACCAGGTTGAGCCCCACAGCCAGCGAACCGGCAATAGCAAAGCCCGCGAGCATCAGCATCAGCCCATTGGTCAGGCCCGATATGAGGCTCATGCGTATCTGTGCGCTGAGCAGCCGTGCCTCTTCCTGTTCGATTCTGAGTTTTTGATCAAGCACGCCATTATAGATGGTGAGCTCCGCCATACCGGAGATGTAGGCAAGGCTGCGATCACGCAAGGCAGCCGTAGAGCTGACCAGTTCAGGGCCAACCAACACGCCTAGGCGATAACCGAACAGTGGCACGAAGAACCCCGCACCCAGCAGCATCAGTAATACCAGTGGCGCGATCACCGGAGCGAGGTAGAGCAGCAGTGAAAAAACCAGCAGCGATACGACTATCGCAATCAAGGAGGGTGACAGTACACGTAAATAGAGATTATCCATGGCACTGACATCAGCAATCAGCCGATTCAGCAGGTCGGCTGAGCGATATTGCTGCAGGCGTGCCGGATTCAGTGGCTCCAGTCGCTCATAGAACCAACTGCGGATTCTGGCCAGAATCCGAAAAGTGGCTTCATGGCTGGTGACCCGCTCAAGATAGCGCCCTATGATCCGGACACCGGCAAGGGTGCGGATCGCTTCGATACTACTCAAACCGGAAAGGCTGCGCAGCACCACAAAGCCGCCGCCGAGCGCGGTTGCCGAAACAAACCAACCGATCAGGGCCATCAGGCCGATACCCGAAAGCGCGGTAATCAGTGCCAGTAAAACACCCAGCAACACCCATATCAGATGGCTTCGCATCAGACGCAAAAAAGGCCAGAGTTCTCTCATGATGCACCTCCCGCGAGCAGGAGCTTGCGCTCATCCTCATCCAGCATGCGCACCTCGCCTGCATTCATCCGGCAAACCTGATCGGCCTGGCGCATGCTGCCCAGGCGATGGGTGATCAGCAGCACCGTGCGCCCCTTGCACAGCTCTGCCAGTGCCTTCAGCACCTGATCTTCACTGTCTTTATCCAGGCTGGCGGTCGGCTCATCCAGCAGTAACACGGGCGCATCCTTCAGAAAGGCACGCGCCAGCGCCAAACGCTGAATCTGACCGGCCGACAGGCGGCTGCCCATCTCCCCCAGATCACTGTCCAATCCCTGCGGCAGACGTTCGACAAACTCAAGTGCCGAAGACTGCCTGCAGGCATCGAGCAACTGTTCATCTGATGCATCCGGTGCTGCCAGCAGTAGATTTTCTCTCAAGGTACCGGGAAACAGAGTGGTCTGTTGACTGACCCAGGCGACTTTTTGCAACCAGCTGTCTCGCTCCAGTTCACTCAGCGGGATGCCGTTAATGCGCACTTCACCGGCTGATGGCCGTAAAAACCCGAGCAGTAGCCCCATCAATGTGGATTTGCCAACACCGCTGGGGCCAACCAGCGCCAGCATCTGCCCGGCTTCGATGCTCAGGTTGATGTTTTGCAGCACCTCCTGTTGCCCCGGGTGCCAGGAGAAGCTGATCTGATCCAGCTCCAGACTGATCGGGCCGGGGGGGAGTTCACGCTTGCCAGACTGTGTGGTTTTCTCCTCCTGCTCCAGGATCTCCTGCAAGCGTTCGGCTGCTGCCACTGCTTCCTGCCGGGCGTGGTAGTGTGTGCCCAGTTCTTTCAGTGGGAGGTAGAACTCCGGTGCCAGAATCAGAATCACCAGCGCATGGTAAAGCGTCAGTTCAGTACCAATCCCTACACCACTCCATGTACCAAAACTGACAAGACCGGTGAAGTGATAGGCCAGATAAACTGCCACCAGCGCCATGGATACCACGGCAAACAGTTCAAGTACGGCCGATGATAAGAAAGCCAGTCGCAACACCTGCATGGTCTTGCTACGAAATGCCTCGGCATTATCCGCCAGAATCTTGTGTTGGAATTTGCTGCGATTAAAAAGCTTAAGCGTTCCCAACCCCTGCACCACGTCCAGAAAGTAGGCACTGAGGTTGGCCAGTGTACGAAAGTTCTGTCGATTTGCCTCTGCAGCCCGACGCCCCACCAGCATCATCGCCAAGGGAATCAAAGGTGCTGTAACCAGAAAAATCAGTGCTGCGGCCCAGTTAAGCGTCAGTACGAATGACAGTATCACCAGCGGCAACATGGCAGCCAGCGCCACCTGTGGCAGGTAGCGTGCGATAAAACCATCCAGCGCTTCGATCCGTTCCAGCAGCGCACTGCTCAGCTCACCACTGCGCTCGCCCTGCGTATAGGCCGGGCCCAATCGGGCAAGCTTCTGTAGCAGTTGATGCCGTAGTTGTCGTCTGACGCCAATAGACGCACGTTGTGCACTCCACTCACGCAGAACGCTAAGTACAACGCGCCCGGCAAGTGCAGCAAGGTAGTAAAGAAATAGATCTGACAGCTGTTCCAGAGAACGGTGTTCGAACAGTCCGAGATAGATCACTGAGGCCAGCAGGTGCGCCTGATAGATCAGCAATCCGCCTGAGATCAATGCCGACACGACAGCCAGCTGAATCCAGCGCCGCTCTGTAGCAGCCACTCGCTTCAGCCATCCTTTTCCTGTCCTGTCTGCATCACGCACGCGTTGCTGCATTCGGCGCCATCCTCAGTTGGGGGATGTTGGCAGGCCTCAGGCCTGCATGGACAAAAGCTCCCCGGCGATATTACGCGCCGCAGCCAGACGTGCTTCATCTACCTTGAACGGCTTGCCGAGCATACGCGGCAGACGCCCTGCAGATTTAATCCCGCTGGCCTTGATATGCGCCAGCACTTCACGGGCGGCGGCCGGTTGATTACATACCAGCACCATATCACAACCAGCGGCCATCGCCTGATCGCAGCGCTGGGCATAGCTGCCGGCGACACTAGCTCCTTCCATGGTCAGGTCATCACTGAAAATAACCCCGTCAAATCCCAGACGCTCACGCAGGATAGTCCGCAGCCAGTAGTCCGAGAAGCCTGCAGGCGAGTGACATACCTGAGTGTAGACCACATGGGCCGGCATGATCGCATCCAGCCCTTGTGTGATCAGATCACTGAAGGGTTGCATGTCGACATCACAAATCGCACTTTCCAAGCGCTGATCGATAGGCAGTTCCAGATGAGAATCAGCCTCCACCCAGCCGTGACCGGGGAAGTGCTTGCCAGTGGCAGCCATACCCGCCTCGTGCATGCCCGCCATAAAAGCGCCTGCCAGCACTGACACATCTGCCGCATCGGCCGCAAAGGCGCGATCACCGATGACCGAGCTGCGCTGCCAGTCAAGATCCAATACCGGTGCAAAGCTGATGTCGATATCAAAGGCTCTGAGCTCCGCCGCCATCAGCCAGCCCAGCTCACGTGCCTGGAACAGAGCCTGCTCAGGATCCTGCTGATAACGCTGCCCCAGTGTTGCCATGGCTGGCAGGCGAGTAAAACCTTCACGGAAACGCTGTACGCGCCCCCCTTCCTGATCAACTGCCACCATCAGATCGGGACGCACGGCACGAATTGAATGCATCAGTGAGGTCAGTTGCGCCGGATCGGAAAAGTTGCGACTGAACAGAATCAGACCACCGACATCGGGATCGCGGAGTATTTCTCGTTCGCTGTCTGTCAGGCTAAGCCCTTCCAGATCCAGCATCAGAACACCAGTTGTCATACAGAATTACTCATCAAAAATTCGAAATATCAACAGCACAACCGACCGGGACACGATCAAAAAGATCCACCACATCCCGATTACGCATACGCACGCAGCCATGTGATCTGGGTATACCCATCGGCTCCGTATCCGGCGTGCCATGGATATAGATATAGCGTTGCATACTGTCTACCTGCCCCAGGCGGTTACGCCCAGGTTCACAACCACTGAGCCAGAGGATGCGACTCAAAATCCAGTCCCGTTCCGGCATCTGCTCAGCCAGAGCCGCTGAGTAGATTTCGCCGGTGAAACGTCGCCCTACCAGCACCGCATTCAAGGGCAGATCGGCACCGATTCTGGCTCGGATAATATGCAAACCTCGCGGTGTACAGCCACTGTTTTTCTGCTCACCGACGCCATTCAAAGCAGTTGATACAGGATATTCGGCCAGAACACGGCCCTGATCCAGCAGTTGCAGGGTCTGAGTAGGGATGGATATGCGGATCAGGAGATCGTTCATCAAAGCCTGCAGAAGTAGTTATTCTCTGCTCTGGCCTGCAAGCCTGCAGTCAGGACAGGAATCATGCGGTGCAGGATCTGTTCTATCTCGGCACTGTCCTTGAAACTGCGTTTTTCAAGAATCAACAGTGTATGGTAGTTGGACAGCGTAAACACGACGGCACCCAGCATGAAGTGCAGGCGCCAGAAAAACTCATTCTCCTCCATCGGAGCAGCATCCGCCTGCAGGCAGCGCAGGTAACTTTCCAGGCGAGGGGCATAGCGCGATACGAAGAAATCTCGGAGCTCTTCCTGATTTTTCATGTAGGCCAGCTCAAGCAGGCGCATGAATACCGACAGGGAGAAGGTGTTCTGCTGATTGACATGCAACAGGGCGCGCATCAGCATCTCCAGCAGTTCCTCCAGCTGAATATTACTGCTACTCGCTAACCGATCAGCCAGTGCAACTTCTATCTCATCACACAGTGGCTCCATCAGGCGCTCCGTCACAGCATTGACGAGCCCCTGCTTCGAGCGAAAGTGGTAGTTCACTGCTGCCAGATTGACATCAGCCTCAGCTGTAATCTGCCTCATGGTGGTTTCTGTGAAGCCCTGCTCGGCAAACAGGGCTTCAGCCGCCAGAATAATCCTTGTCGCTGTGTCTATACGGCGCTTCATGCACATCTCCCAGTGATGTCAGCGTTTGAAACTCTTGGTTCAATCATATACCGATCAATAGGTTGAAGTCAGCCCTTGACTCACTCACGACAACAGATTACGCCTTCAGCGCATGAAAAAACGGGTTTGAGAAGCGCGTTGCCACCAGCGCAGCAGCACTTTGTCTGACGATTCTACCGCCAGCTCACTCAGCCGCTCCTGCAAACCGCGCCGCTGCTCGTAACGAACCTCGAACAGATCAGCGTTCTCAGAACACTTGAACAGGTATTCATCACTGGTCATCAGCTCATCAACGAGTTGGTGTTGCAATGCACGCTTGCCGAACCAGATCTCGCCAGTAGCAACCAGCCCGAGATCGAGCTGCGGGCGATAGTCGGAGACGAACTCCTTGAACAGGCAATGAATATCTTCAAGATCTTCCAGAAATTTCTCACGCCCCTTTTCAGTGTTTTCACCAAACACCGTCAGAGTGCGTTTGTATTCACCCGCTGTCAGCACCTCAACATCGATATCGTTCTTTTTCAGCAGACGGTGAAAATTAGGCAACTGCGCAACCACACCGATAGACCCCAGCACTGCAAAAGGCGCGGCTATCAGTTTATTGGCAATGCACGCCATCATATAGCCACCACTGGCAGCAACACGATCGACACAGATGGTCAATGGAATCTGCTTCCGCCGGATGCGTTCCAACTGAGATGCGGCAAAACCATAGTCATGCACAACACCACCGGGGCTCTCCAGTTTCAGCACTACCTCATCTTCAGGTCGCGCAAAACTGAGCACAGCGGTGACCTCTTCACGCAGCAGCTCCACTTCGGATGCCTGCATATCACCGTCAAAGCTGAGCACATAGATACGTTTACGCTCAGGAAGTTCATCCAGTTTGCCCTCTTTGGCAGCTTTTTTCCGAACCTTCGCTTCTGCCTTCTCTTTTTTGCGCTCAGCCTTTATCTGCTGTTTGAGTGTTTCCTCATCCAGTACGGCATGCTCAAGCTCATTGCGCATGTCCTGATAGCGATCATTGAGACTGCGTACTTCTACATGGCCTTCCTGTTGATGCTGCCGGCGTCTGTGTGCAATTGCGCCGACTACAGCAATCACCATCACAATCGCCAGTACCAGCGTCAGTGTTTTGGCCAGAAACAAACCGTACTGCATTAAAAAATCTACCACCGCACTCTCCCTTTACAATACGACCGATACGATACAACTGAGACTTATTGCCTTAACCGGCGCCCCACGTTCGCGCTATGATAAAAACTGCTGCTATGAATTGATATAGCTAGTTGTAAAGCTACTCATTGTCATCTGCCTGAGCACGCAACAAATCAGGCTTTCGATTTGCTTTCACAACTGCCGCGCGTTTATTCTTTCCACCCTTTGCTACACATACCTTTTTAACAACCCTTCCGGCGTGCTGCCGGTGCGACCAGGAAAGAGCTTCATGAGCGAACCGATTACTCTGGAAAAAGTCATCCGCAAATTTCCCGAACGCTTCAATGCAGATCAGGCCAAAGGGCTGCAGGCGGTTTTTCAGTTTCAGCTCAACGACAGTGAATCCTTTTACCTCGACATCAAAGATGACGCCTGTGTCAGTGAATATGGTGCACACCCAGATCCCGACATCACCCTGATCATGGATGAATCCACTTTCATTCAGGTGATATCCGGTGATCTGGATGGCATGAGCGCCTTCATGAAAGGCCAGCTGCGTGCCGAAGGTAATGTGATGCTCGCCACCAAGCTGGGTAAACTGTTCAGCCGGAAGAAGTAGCGTCCGGCATCGCCAGGTAATGATCGATCAACTGGCGTGAGATAGAGAAAGATGGTGGCATATCGGGCATCGCATCTCGCCGGAACCATCTGGCATCCAGTATTTCCACACCATCCGGCTTCAGTTCACCCGCCAGATGATCGGCAAAAAATCCGAGCATCAAAGCATGCGGAAATGGCCAGGACTGACTGGAGAAGAAGCGAATGTTACTCACCTCTATACCAACCTCCTCCCGAATTTCTCTGGCCACTGCCTGCTCAGCACTTTCTCCCGCTTCAATAAAGCCTGCCAGCGTACTGAATCGTCCGGGTGGGAAATTAGCACCGTTAGCCAGCAGGCACTCATCCCCACGCATCACCAGAACGATGATGCAGGGCGAAATACGTGGATACTGTGCCAGATCACAGGCAGGACACACCTTCGCCAGATCCTGATGGTGTACCAGCGTTTCGGTACCACAACGACCACAGTAACGGTGCTGGTCATGCCAGATGCTGAGCTGTGATGCGCGCGACAACAAGGCATAGGCGTACTCATCCTGTGCAGACAAAGATAGCAGACTGCGCAGATTACCTGCCTGCAGACCCGGCACATCATCCGTAGCAGGGATCAGCAGTTCAATATCAGTGTCGGCCAACTGATAGCGCGCCTCCATGACATCGCGCAACAGCTCATCATTGATCTGCTCATCACCTTCTCGCCAGAGATATTGCCCTGCTTCATCCGTATAGATGTTGCCCTGTCGTACAATCAGACGCTGTTTCATACCTCTCCTTGCTGCCCTTCGGCGCCAGCTCCCCAGTAGCGCTGACCGGACTTTTTCTCCAGCAGATCCAGAAAAGCCTCATGGGCTTTAAGCTCATCCTCACTCGCCCTGAGTACCGGAAGCACAAACTGACTGCCCACTTCTCGAATCAGTATTCGGGCTTCGTCATCGCTGTCATCAACATGCGCCAGGTGCAATGCGGTCTGCCCACCCGTCAGCATCAGATAGACGTCGGCCAGAATCTCCGAGTCAAGCAAGGCGCCATGTAACTGGCGATGAGAGTTATCAATACCATAACGCCGACACAAGGCATCAAGGCTGTTTTTCTGACCGGGATGCTTTTTCCTGGCCAGCTTCAAGGTGTCGGTGATCTGGCAGATATCTGCCATGCGCTCCTTGAAGCCATTACGCGCCAGCTCGGTATCCAGAAACCCGACATCGAAGGCCGCGTTATGGATGATCAGCTCTGCACCGCGCACAAACTCCAGAAATTCAGCCGCTTTCTCGACAAAACGGGGCTTATCCTGCAGGAAGTCATTGGTGATACCGTGAACGGCTATCGCCTCAGCCTCGACTTCACGATCAGGCTTCAGGTACTCATGATAGGTGCGTTTGGTGATACGACGTTTCACCATCTCCACGCAGCCTATTTCGATAATATTGTGACCCTGAGCCGGGTCTATACCGGTTGTTTCGGTATCAAGCACTATCTGACGCATAACTCTTCCGTTTTCCGCACTCATCTACACCCAGATTGGCCAGCTCATCAGCCCGCTCATTTCCCGGATGACCGCTATGACCCTTAACCCAGCGCCACTCCACCTGATGTCTGGCGGCCTGCTGGTCCAACTCTTGCCATAACTCCGCATTCTTGACCGGTTTTTTAGCAGCAGTTTTCCAGCCATTACGTTTCCAGCCATGAATCCACTGCATGATTCCCTGTCGCACATACTGAGAGTCAGTCGAAAGAATCACTTCACAGGGTTTCTTTAACTCCTTCAGCGCCATGATGGCCGCCATCAGCTCCATGCGGTTATTGGTAGTATCCGGCTCTCCACCAAAAAGCTCTCGCTTATGTTCACCATAGCTCATCAATACCCCCCAGCCGCCCGGCCCGGGGTTGCCCTTACAGGCTCCATCGGTATAGATTTCGACCTTATTCAAGTAGATTTTCCTCTGGCTGTCGGTTCTGCAACCGGAAAGGATATCAGCTTTCGCTGCCTTACAGCAGGCTTAAGTGGCGTCATTCCTGCCACATCCTTGCGCGCCAGAATCACCATCAGCCCACCACTGCAGGTTGGAGACTTCTCGCCCCAACGCTCCAGGAAAGCACAGCGCTCGCGCCATTTCTGACTGCTGACAGGTGGACGGTGATATCCAGACATGGACTTGAGTTCAGTCAACTCCAACAACCCAAGCCAATCCTGCAGGCGCCCATGACTCAGCGCGTGTGCATTCCAGGGCACCCCTTTCCGGCGTTTGAATCGACTCCACAGGCCCCAGAGACTGGCGGGGTTGAAACCGACAATCAACAGGTGTCCACCCGGTCGCACCACTCGCGCCGACTCGCGCAACACCTGATGCGGATTCTCTGAAAAATCCAGTGTGTGATGCAGAATCAACAGATCGACTTCGTTACTCAGCAACGGCAGTTCGGTGCTCAGCCCGACGATGCTGCTGAGTCCCATACCGAGCTCCAGACGTGGACATAATGTCACCTTGTGCGAGATGGGGCTGTCAGCATACAGCTGGTATCTGCAATCAAAGCCTATCTGGACCAGGTGGTATCCAAACAGGGTAGGCAGCAATTGACTCACCAGCTCCTGCTCGATCGCCAGAAACTCCTGACCGACCGGCGTGGAAAACCAGGCAGAGATATCGGAAACCAGCTTATCCGGGGGTATCAACTGTTCAAACTTCATGCCGTACTCGAGTCTAGGCGCGTTGGCGCTAATGGTAGCAATTTGATGTCATTTTAAGAAGCCACTCCTGTTTTGAGTTACACTTGGCTAATGACACACGCCAGCGGCGCAGGAGGAGAAAAGCCCATGTTCAAGGTTACACCCATTCCGGCATTCAACGACAACTATATATGGTTGATTCAAAAACCCGGATACGGTTCCGCAGTCGTTGACCCAGGTGATGCCGAACCTGTTTTGCGCTATCTGGAATCTCACGACCTGACGCTGGATGCCATTCTTATCACTCATCATCATGCTGATCATACCGGTGGTGTGCAAAAACTGCTGAGCCAATACCCAGTTCCGGTTTATGGCCCACACAACTCACCCTTTGGTGGCATTACACATCCATTGAAGAGCGGCGAAACACTCGAGCTGTTTGGCGAGCAACTGGAGATTCAAGAGGTCCCTGCTCATACACTGGATCATATCAGTTATTTCAAACCCGGCACTCAGCCCCAGCTCTTCTGTGGCGACACACTGTTTATGGCTGGCTGCGGCCGGCTGTTTGAAGGCACCGCAGCTCAGATGCTTAAGGCCATGAACTATTTCGACGCTCTGCCGGACAATACTGAAGTATATTGCACCCATGAATATACACTCTCCAACCTGGCTTTTGCGCAGGCCGTAGAGCCAGACAGTCAAGCCATAGCCGAGACGCTTGATCGCTGCAGAATACTGCGTGAAAAACAGAAGCCTACCCTGCCCTCCAACATTGCGCAGGAGCGTAACATCAACCCGTTTATGCGCACTTCGATCGACAAGGTCAGAAAAGCAGCCGAGGAGCGTGCAGGGAAAGCTCTGAGCTCCGATATTGACGTACTGGCCAGCCTGCGGGAGTGGAAAAATCAGTTCTGAAATACCGCTGATGAATAGCGCTTCTATCCCCTGTTTTTTCAAGGGCATTGCTTAAGGCTCAAAGCCTGTTACAATGCCCCGTTAAGTTTTCATTCAGTTTCATTTAAACCCATATTTGCAGGCAGCCTTTTTCAGGAGTCCCTGTTCAGCTCAACACTATAATCAGGTAACCGCTATGACCAATCGAGCTTGCGGGTTGATCTCGCTCGTTCTGTTCATTGCTCTCTCTGGCTGTTCGGCCAATGCTGAGCGATACACTGACGTCGAGCCAGTAAAGCAGGACACCCGCGCCGATAAACAGGTCGCACTGAACATTCCACACACCTTCCCGGTACGCTCTCGTCCAGTGGCGCGTTCCGCCCCGGCACCCGATATCTGGCAACTGACACGCAGCAATATGAAGCTGCCCATTGATGCCGATGACAGCCGCCTGAAGGATCAGCTTGACTGGCTACGCAAGAACCCGGAACACCTGGAACTGATCAGCGAGAATGCAAAGCCCTATTATTTTTATGTGCTGGATCAAGTACTCGAAAGAGGACTTCCCGCCGAGCTGGCCCTGCTGCCGATGATTGAGAGTGGTTACGACCCCTTTGCTCACTCACCGGGAGCGGCTGCCGGTCCATGGCAATTCATTCCAGGCACAGCAAGGCATTTCGGCCTGACCAGTAATGCCTGGTATGATGGTCGCCGCGATGTGATCGAATCCACCGAAGCCGCCCTGACCTATCTGGAGCAGCTGCATAAGCAGTTTGATGGTGATTGGTTGCTCGCCCTGGCGGCTTATAATGCCGGTGCAGGTACTGTATCCAGAGCGATGCGCCATAACCGTGAACATAACCTGCCCCAAGACTTCTGGTCACTTAACCTGCCAGCAGAAACCATGCGTCACGTCCCGAAACTGCTTGCAACAGCGCTCATAGTGCGTGATGCACGTGTTTATGATCTGAAGCTGGCGCACATCCCTGCCAAACCCTATTTCGCAGAAGTTGAAACCGATGGTCAGATTGATATGTCGCTTGTGGCTCAACTGGCGGATATAGACCTGGAAGAGCTACAGCGCCTTAATCCGGGATTCAGCCGTGCACTGACCGCTCCAAATGGTCCGCATAGATTGCTGGCACCGGTCGAGAGCGCAGAAAGCATGCAGCAGGCTGTCGAAACGCTGCAGTCCGAACAGTCTGAACAGCAACTCGAGCAGTTGGCTCAGGCAGTGGATGCGGGTGATATTGAAGTGCTGACCTATCGGATACGGCCCGGCGATTCTCTCTGGATGATTGCCAACCGCTTCAACGTCAGCATTAAAGACCTGACACGCTGGAACCGGATTGAGCCGAACACCGTATTACATCCGGGACAGCAACTGGCTCTCTATCTTGCCCAGCGTGATGGCACGAGCTGAATAACAACTCCCCTCCCGCGGGAACGATTCACACATATGACAGTCAGTTGCTGCTGAGCAGGAAAGGGTTTTTCAGCTAATACAGCACCAGCCCTTTCCCGCTGCATACAGATTGTCATAAGATGAAGCCCGTTATTCTGCCAGGAGGGTTCTGCTTTGCTACTGACTCAACAGCCACTGACTCAACAGCCATATTCCATTCGACGCCTTGCATTTGCAGTTCTCGGTGCGATGGCAGGTTCTATGCTGGCTTGCTCAATTGCAGCCGAGGAGCACAGCGCCTCCGAACTGATCAAGTCACACGCTTTCTCGATGCATGGCGAACCCAAGTACGGTCCCGACTTCACACACTTTGACTATGTAAACCCGGATGCTCCGAAGGGTGGACATATGGTGATGTCGGCCATCGGCACCTATGATAATTTTCACCGCTACGCGCAGCGTGGGTCTGCTGCCGTCAACAGCTCCGAATTCTATGACACCCTGATGATCGGCAGCGATGACGAAATTGATGTTTATTACCCTCTGATTGCTGAATCGCTGGAGTATCCGGAAGACTATACCTCTGTGATTTTCAATCTGAATCCAGACGCCCGCCATCAGGATGGTGAACCGATCACAGCGGATGATGTTACCTTCTCTTTCAACAAGTTCATGACTGAAGGCGTGCCCCAGTTCCGCTCATATTATGCGGGCGTAACAGATGCAGAAGTAATCACTCCACAACGCGTGAAATTCACTTTTTCAGGCCCGAACAAAGACTATATTGCCGGCCTGGCTCGCCTCGTGATTCTGCCAAAACACTATTGGGAAACACGTGATTTTGCAGAGCCACTGAATGAAATCCCACTTGGCAGCGGCCCCTACACAGTCACTGATTTTTCGATGGGTCAGAATGTCACTTACAAGCGCCTTGACGATTACTGGGCTGCAGATCTGCCCAGCCGCAAGGGGTCACTGAACTTCTCCACTGTCCGTTATGACTACTATCGTGACTCGACAGTTGCGCTGGAAGCCTTCAAGGCCGGTGAGTATGACTTCCGCCAGGAAAGCTCTGCCCGTCAATGGGTGCAAGACTATACAGGCCCGGCATTCACCCGTGGCGATATCAAAATGGAAGAGCTGCCACATCAGATCCCTCAAGGCATGCAGGCTTTCACCTTCAACATCCAACGCGATCTGTTCAGCGATCGCAGAGTTCGCCAGGCATTGAACTTTGCACTGGATTTCGAATGGATGAACAAGAATCTGTTCTACGATCAATATGAACGCAACACCAGCTACTTCCAGAACACGCCTTATATGGCCAGCGGCAAGCCTGAAGGGTTGGAGCTGGAGCTACTGGAAACCTACCGCGACCGCCTGCCTGAAGAGGTGTTCGGTGAGGTCTGGACTCCCAACGAAACAGACGGCAGTGGCAATCTGCGCCGCGAAACGCGACAGGCACTGGCCCTTCTGAAAGAAGCAGGCTGGGAGCTGCGCAATCAACAGCTCACGCATGTTGAGAGTGGTCAGCGTTTCGAGTTTGAGCTGCTGATCAACAGCCCGACGGATGAGCGCGTTGCATTGCCACTGCAGCGAAACATGGAGCGTCTCGGGATCAAGATGAATATCCGCCTGGTAGATCCAACCCAGTTCATCAATCGCCTCCGCTCACGCGACTTCGACATGATCGCCCGTGGCTACAGCGCATTGGCCTACCCCAGTGTCAGCATGCGCATCCTGTTTCAGTCCGCATTCATCGACTCGACCTGGAACACTGCCGGCATTGAGGATGAAGTGATCGACTCACTGATTGAAGAGATCATCGCCGCTCAGGAGGATGAGGAAAAGCTGCTGGCATATGGACGCGCTTTTGACAGGATCGCACGCTGGAACTTCTATGTGATGCCCCAGTGGCACAGCAACCTGTTCCGTATCGCTTACTGGGATAGATTTTCCCGCCCGGAGACACGCCCAGACTATGAGTTGGGGCTGGATACCTGGTGGTATGATGAGGAGAAAGCGTCAGGAATCACTCGACGCTAATCATTGCAGAGATGGTAAATCCAGTATGATTGATCATCGCTGCAATGCAACTAACAGTACAATACCCGAACCAAGGAATCGTGCATGGCCGCGTATGCAATCCGCCGTTTACTGCTGATTATTCCGACACTGCTGGCTATCATTACGCTTAATTTTTTCATCATTCAAGCAGCTCCAGGCGGTCCAGTTGACCAGATGCTGGCCAGCATGGCCGGGATTGACAGTGGTGTACTGGATCGCGTCACCGATGGTGCCGGAGGCGAAGTCGGGGCTGGCAGCTCGAGAGGATCTGGTGAAAGCCGTGGTGCACGAGGGCTCGACGCCGAGGTAATTGCAGAGATTGAAGCCCGCTTTGGCTTCGATAAACCTCTGCATGAGCGCTACTTCAAAATGCTGGGGGACTATATCACCTTCAATTTCGGTGACAGCCTGTTTCGTGCGCGCTCAGTGATTGATCTGATCGTGGAGAGGCTGCCCGTTTCTATTTCGCTCGGGTTATGGAGCACACTGATCATCTATCTGATCTCGATTCCGCTGGGTATTCGTAAGGCGGTCAAGCACCACTCCAAGTTTGATGTCTGGACCAGTTGGGTGATCGTTATAGGCAACGCGATTCCGGCCTTCCTGTTTGCGATTCTGTTGATCATCCTGTTTGCCGGTGGCTCCTACTTCAACTGGTTCCCTTTGCGTGGACTGGTGTCCCAGAACTTTGATGAGCTGCTCTGGTATCAGAAGATTTTCGATTACTTCTGGCATATGGCTCTGCCTGTTCTGGCACTGGTGATCGGCGGTTTTGCCGGGCTGACCATGCTGACCAAGAACTCGTTTCTGGATGAGATCAACAAGCAGTACGTGATGACAGCACGCGCCAAAGGCGCTACCGAAAAAAGTATTCTTTATCGCCACGTGTTCCGTAACGGCATGCTGATCATTATTGCGGGTTTTCCGGCAGCCTTTATCGGTATCTTTTTTACTGGTGCACTGCTGATCGAGATTATCTTTTCACTGGAGGGGTTAGGCCTGCTCGGATTCGAGGCCATTGTTCAACGTGACTATCCGGTCGTGTTTGCCTCGCTCTATATCTTCAGCCTGCTCGGTCTCGTGATCGGCATTCTGACCGATCTGGCTTATACCTGGGTTGACCCTCGTATCGACTTTGAATCACGGTAACAGGAGCTGTCTGTGCAGTTGAGCCCTATCAATCAGGAAAGGTGGCGTCGATTTCGAAAAAATCGCCGCGGTTACTGGAGCCTCTGGGTATTTCTGGTGCTGTTCATGCTCAGCCTGCTTGCGGACTTTATCGCTAATGAGTCCCCGATCATGGTGCGCTATCAGAACCAGAACTACTTTCCGATCTTCACTACTTACTCGGAGCTGGAGTTCGGTGGCGAGTTTGATCTCGCGGCCGACTATCGGGATCCATACCTGGCCGAAATCATAAAAGAAGATGGCTGGATGATCTGGCCTCTGATCCGTTACAACTATCGCACCATCAACTACGATCTGCCCTCACCGGCCCCGAGTGCACCGACCTGGGATAACTGGCTGGGAACGGATGATCGTGGGCGCGATGTCGTCGCCCGACTGCTCTATGGGTTTCGCATATCGGTGATCTTCGGCTTTGCACTGACCCTGCTATCTTCGGTTGTCGGCATCACGCTGGGCGTGATTCAGGGCTTTTACGGCGGAAAAGTGGATCTGATCGGGCAACGCATGATCGAGGTCTGGTCCAGCATGCCCTCCTTCTTCATCCTGATCATCGTTGCCAGCCTGTTGCAGCCGACTTTTTTCATCCTGCTGGCGATCCTACTACTGTTCAGTTGGATGAGCCTGGTGGGATTTGTACGCGCTGAGTCTCTGCGCGCCAGAAACTTCGAGTATGTTCAGGCCGCTCGAGCACTTGGACTCAACAATACGGCCATCATGTTCCGTCACGTACTGCCCAACGCTTTAGTGGCCACGGTCACCTTCCTGCCATTTATTCTGGCCGGCTCAGTCACAACACTGACGTCACTGGATTTTCTGGGCTTTGGCCTGCCACCAGGCTCGCCCTCGCTGGGTGAAATGGTGAATCAGGGCAAAACCAACCTGCGCGCGCCCTGGATCGGCATATCCGTTTTCATCACCTTGTCCCTGCTCCTGACCCTGCTGGTATTCATCGGAGAAGCAGTACGTGATGCCTTTGACCCCAACCGGACACGCTGACGGCCCGAATATGAATGAAGAGCAGATGAGTGGAAAACAGATGACTGAAGAACTGATTCATATTCAGAATCTTTCGATCGCGTTCGAGCAGGAGAACACCCTGACAACGGTCGTCTCCAATGTCAGCCTGAGTATCGGCAAAGGTGAGATTCTCGGCTTGGTCGGCGAAAGCGGTTCGGGCAAATCCGTCACAGCACAGTCTCTGATGCGCCTGCTGCCGGAGCCCCCTGTCGTTTATCAAAGCGGTGAAATCATCTATCAGGGCAAAGATATCCTGACGCTACCGGAACCTGAACTGCGCTTCTTGCGCGGCCACAAGATCAGTATGATTTTTCAGGAACCGATGACCAGCCTCAACCCTCTGCATAACATCGAAAAACAGCTCTCTGAGGCAGTTTTTCTTCACAGTGGTGATACCGGGCACGCTGCCAGAGCCAAAGTGCTGGACTGGCTTAACCGGGTCGGGTTGCGTGATGCAGAGAAACGACTCAAAGCCCTGCCACACGAATTGAGCGGCGGCGAACGTCAGCGCGTCATGATCGCCATGGCACTGATCAACGAACCAGACCTGCTGATTGCTGACGAACCCACAACCGCTCTGGATGTCACCATTCAGGCACAGGTACTGAGGCTTATTCTGCAATTACAGAAAGACCTTGGCATGTCCGTGCTGTTTATCACCCATGATCTGGGTATTGTGCATCAGATGGCTGACCGTGTGGCTATCATGCAGCAGGGCAAGATCGTGGAAGTGGGCGAGACCGAGGCACTCTTTCGCAACCCTGAGCATCCTTATACTCGAAAACTGCTCAGCTCCGAACCTTCCGGCTCCCCTGTTCCAGTGCCAGACAACGCCCCCATTGCACTTGAAGCAGATGACCTTAAGGTCTGGTTCGCAATGAAGAAAGGCGTACTGAAACGCGTCTATGATCACGTCAAAGCGGTGGATGGCATCAGTTTGAGTATCCGCAAGGGTGAAACGCTGGGCATAGTGGGTGAAAGCGGTTCCGGCAAGACAACACTTGCTCGTGCACTGTTACGCCTGATTCCAAGCGTTGGTCGGATCGGATATGTCGGACCGGATATGAACAGACTGGATCTGAATCAGCTTAATCATCGTCAGATGCGCCCATTGCGGCGCAATCTGCAGATCATTTTTCAGGATCCTTACGGCAGCCTCAGCCCCCGCATGTCGGTGGCACAGATTATCGCCGAGGGGCTTCATGTGCATGAGAAGCTGAGTAATGAGGAGGTGGAAGCGCGCGTCATCGCTGCCATGCAAGCGGTACAACTGGATCCCGAATCACGCAACCGCTATCCCAACGCCTTCTCAGGCGGCCAGCGTCAGCGCATAGCGATCGCACGAGCACTGATTCTGAATCCTAGCCTGTTGGTACTGGATGAACCGACATCGGCGCTGGATCGCTCCGTACAGAAAGAGATTATTGATCTACTCAAGGCTCTTCAGCAGGAGCATCAGTTGAGCTACCTGTTTGTCAGTCATGATCTGACAGTAGTCAGAGCCATGAGCCATCGCATCATGATTATGCAGGCTGGAAAGGTAGTGGAAACAGGGCAGGCAGAGCGGATCTTCACTCAGCCCGTTCAGGAGTACACCAGGAAGCTGATAGCAGCCATCCCATCCATGCATAGCAGCCTCTGAATCTGAGAAATAAAAAAGCCCCCAGCGCGCTGTATGAAGCGCTCTGGGGGCTTATTTTTTTAATCCAGATTATCTCCGTTCAATAGTCGCTGAGTCTCTCAGCGAATTGAAACGACTCTGGTAGTCCATCTCACCAAGACGTGAAGCCAGCATAGAGGCCATCATTCTGATCTCTTCATCGCTCAGATCAGACTCACCCGCATGCACGGCATCCAACCTGACAATCGCAAGATTACCATTGGACAGAGTCACACTGTCATACATTGGCTTTTGCTGATTGCCACCATAGGGCAGAGAGAAAGCTTTCTGAAGAACGTTGACAGGCACATCCCGCGCATCGCGCTGCAACCCGGTGAACTCAGACCAGCTCTGCTCCGGGGCCAGCCTGTCAAGCGGCTCGCCACTTCGCAAACCTTCCAGCCACTGAGCGATCTGCTCGGTCAACTGAGCCTGAGCCATCTCGACCAGAAGCGATTGCTCCAACGTATCGCGCACCTCTTCAAACGTCAACTGACGTGAAGGCAGGTGCTCTTTGACACGCACCACAACGGCTGTTCCCGTATCCAACTCAATCGGCAGGCTGTTCAGGCGCTCACCCAGCAGATCACCACTGAATGCCGCTGTTCTGACACGCAGATCTCCTGCGACACGACCCTCGCCTACTTCACGAGTCAGAGGTTCAGTTGTGCGGATATCAAGACCCAGCTCCTCAGCCGGCACAATCAGATCAGCCGCTGAAAAGGAGATATCTGCAAGTTGCTCAAGGGCGGCAACATATTCAAGCTCCGCTTCACGCTCTGCAATCTCGGCACGCAGCTCAAACTGCTGCTCAGCAAAAGTGGGTGGTTCTGCCCTGCGCACTGCATTCAGACGAATCAGATGATAACCAAATTCAGTACGTACAGGTTCTGAGACAGCCCCCTCTTCGAGCCCAAACAAGGCGTTGTCAAAAGCGTCGGCAAAAACACCACGGGTGTTGAAACCCAGGCTTCCACCCGATGAAGCTGATCCGACATCGTCGGAAGACTCACGAGCGATTTCAGCAAAATCAGCACCCGCTCTGATTTCGTCCAACAACTCCTGTGCACGCGCCTGAGCAGCAGCGGCGTTGCGCTCTGAACCTATCTCAATCAGGATATGCTGTGCTTCACGCTCTTCCTGCTCACCGAAGGTTGCCAGCACCTGGTCATAGGCTGCTTCCAGCTGCTCCTGGCTGACACCTTCAAAATCAACAAACTGATCACGCTCCAGCAATACATACTCAAGCACAACCTGCTCTTCTGTCTGAAGACGTGGCGCCTCTCGATCATAGCGAGCCTGTACTGCATCAGCATCAACACTCAGATTTGCCAGCACATCGGCCAGAGACAGCTCGGTGTAGGCAAGGTCACGCGACTGCTGATCCATGGCAATGACACGCTGCACTTCTGAAGGCGTGGCAAAAGCAGAGAGAATATACGCAGCACGCTCCTGATTAAGCAGGGTTTCTATACGCAGAGCATCACGATACATCAGCGGTGTATAGCCTGAATTTCTCAGGATCGACTCAAACTGACTACGCTCAAAACGCCCATTCACCTGAAACTGAGGGGTAGATACGATCAGCTGATCAATCATCTCTTCAGAAAGATAAAGGCCTTGATTATCAGCTGACTGCTCCAGCAATGTCCGATCGATCAGCTCATCCAACACAAGTCTGTACAGTCGATTCTCATCCAGCAGGGCAGGATCAGCATCGGCGCCCATCTGAGTCAGAATCTGGCGACGCTGCAGCTCTATTCCACGCATAAGATCCTGACTACTGATATCTTCACCATTGACCTCTGCCGGCGCTCTTTCTGAAGAGCCCAGTCCGATCAATGACTCAACACCAAACAGCGCAAAGGTCAGAGCGATCAAACCCACGATCCCTTTGGCGATGATGCCTTTTGAGTTATCCCTTATCTTTTGAAGCATTGTTTGCCACACACCTTATTTCATATATACAAAAAAAGCGCACCCGGTAAGAATGCGCTTATTTTGACATGGAGCCCTGTCTATCAGTTGCCGGAAGGTGGTCATCTCCGTGCACGTAATATTCAAGGCCTCCTGTACTTAATCTGATGAGGGTCAGATTACTTGTTCACCGCATCTTTCAAAGCCTTACCTGGTTTAAAGGTAGGCAGAGTTGCTGCGGAAATTTCGATTGGAGCACCTGTCTGAGGATTGCGGCCTGTGCGAGCTGCACGCTCCTTGACAGAGAAGGTACCAAAACCTACCAGTGCTACTGACTCATTTTTCTGCAGAGCATCAGTAACAGCAGCCAGCGTTGCATCCAGAGCACGACTTGCAGCGGCCTTGGGAATATCAGCAGACGCTGCAATTGCATCGATTAGTTCAGACTTATTCACATTGTTCCCCTTATTGAATCATTATTTTGTTCTGTACTTTTTTCTGTTCTTAAAATTGTGCCAAGCGACCATTCATGCACTTTATACCAACTCGCAGAAACTGGTGTCAACTGACTGGAGCCCTTTTCTGCCGCGGGAAAGCGCTTAATGGGTACTGAGTGACCCAGGCTCTCCCTTGGTTGTACCTGAATCCTTGCTGACAACTTCAGCCTCTTCAGCCGAAAGTGGCTCCGGATGACGCACTAATGCTATCTCCAGAACCTCGTCAATCCATTTTACCGCTTTTATGTTGAGGTCTGCCTTAATGTTTTCAGGTATTTCCTTCAAATCACGACGGTTTTCATCCGGTATGATCACTGTCTTGATGCCACCACGGTGCGCAGCCAGCAGCTTTTCCTTCAGTCCACCGATCGGCAACACCTGCCCACGCAGCGTAATCTCACCGGTCATTGCCACATCCGAACGCACTGGAATTGCGGTCAGAGCTGAGACCAGGGCCGTACACATGCCGACACCGGCACTGGGACCATCCTTGGGTGTAGCACCTTCAGGCACATGGATATGAATATCATGCTTCTCGTGAAAATCAGGCTTGATACCAAGGCTCTGCGCACGGTAGCGCACCACCGTCATCGCCGCCTGAATCGACTCCTGCATCACATCGCCGAGCGATCCGGTTCTGATCTGCCGCCCCTTACCGGGAACAACAGCCGCCTCGATCGTCAGTATCTCACCACCCACCTGTGTCCAGGCAAGGCCCGTCACATGACCGATCAGATCCTCCTCTTCAGCTCTGCCATAGTTATGCTTGCGCACACCACAGAAGTACTCGAGATTTTCGGAGTTGATCACGGCGATTTTTTTCTCGAGACGTCCGAGTGATAGATCCTTGACCACCTTACGGCTTATCTTGGCTATCTCACGCTCAAGACCACGAACACCAGCCTCACGGGTATAATAACGGATCAGATCGATGATCGCTTCATCTTCAAAGCGAATTTCCTGATTTTTCAGCCCATTTTGCTTAATTTGTTTGGTAATCAGGTAATTCCGAGCAATATTGAGCTTCTCATCCTCGGTATATCCCGGAATTCTGATGATCTCCATGCGGTCAAGCAGTGGTCCGGGGATGTTCATCGAGTTGGAGGTACACACAAACAGTACATCCGACAGGTCGAAATCCACCTCTAGATAGTGATCATTGAAGGTGCTGTTCTGTTCAGGATCGAGCACTTCCAGCAAGGCAGATGCCGGATCACCACGATGATCCATACCCATCTTATCTATCTCGTCCAGCAAGAACAGCGGATTCTTCACACCAGCCTTGACGATTTTCTGCACCAACTTACCTGGCATGGAGCCGATGTAGGTACGGCGATGACCACGTATTTCAGCCTCGTCACGCACACCACCCAACGCCATACGCACATATTCGCGATTGGTGGCACGTGCAATCGAGCGACCCAGCGAAGTTTTACCCACACCAGGAGGTCCAACCAGGCAGAGAATAGGGCCCTTGAGCTTTTTCACTCGCTTCTGCACAGCAAGGTACTCAATGATGCGATCCTTGACCTCTTCCAGACCATAATGATCTTCATTGAGAATTTTCTCAGCACGCTGCATATCAAAACGCACTTTGGATCGCGTTTTCCAGGGAATCTGCAGCATCCAGTCGATATAACCCCGCACAACAGTCGCTTCGGCACTCATCGGCGACATCATGCGCAGCTTATTATGTTCTGCCAGCGTTTTAGTCAGAGCTTCTTCAGGCATTTCGGCCGCTTCTATGCGACGTTTCAGCTCTTCAAGATCCGTCGCGCCACTTTCATCAAGATCGCCCAACTCTTTCTGAATCGCCTTGATCTGCTCATTCAGATAGTATTCGCGCTGACTCTTCTCCATCTGCTTCTTGACGCGCCCACGGATGCGCTTTTCGACCTCAACCAGGTCAATTTCGGCTTCCATCTGGGACATCAGATATTCCAGACGCTGCCGCGTGCTGAGCATCTCCAGAACTTTCTGTTTGTCTTCAAGCTTGAGCGCCATGTGTGCGGCGATAGTGTCACCCAGACGACCGATATCATCGATATTCTGCAGTGAGCTGAGCACCTCACCGGGAATTTTCTTGTTGACCTGAATAAAGCGCTCAAACTGATCCATCGCCGTGCGCTTGTAGATATCGCTTTCGCTGCCACTGACATTTTCTGAATCCAGCTGCGACAGTGTGGAGACAAAATAGTCTTCCTGCTCCGTCATGCTCTTGATACCGGCGCGATACTCGCC
This sequence comes from Nitrincola salilacus, assembly GCF_046271865.1. Classification (NCBI taxonomy): domain Bacteria; kingdom Pseudomonadati; phylum Pseudomonadota; class Gammaproteobacteria; order Oceanospirillales; family Oceanospirillaceae; genus Nitrincola; species Nitrincola salilacus. The sequence goes on along the minus strand of NZ_CP176580.1, from coordinate 1,761,109 downwards.
TTCCACCAGCACCTTCACAGTACCGTCGGGCAGTTTGAGCATCTGAAGAACAGTTGCCACGGTACCAACATGGAACAGATCACCGGGAACTGGCTCATCTTCAGACGCATTTTTCTGGGCAACAAGCAGAATCTGCTTATCATTCATCATGGCCATATCCAGCGCATGGATAGACTTCTGACGACCGACAAACAACGGAATAACCATATGCGGATAAACCACGACATCACGCAATGGAAGTACGGGAAGCTCGATGGTCACTGCATCATCTTTTGCTTCGATATGATCCATAGTAGGGTTGCCTCTGTGCATAGCGGCTGGCCAGTGTGGGTAGCCGCAAGATAACTGTTAAACCTGATCCCTGATATTGATTAGCCTGCCACTAATTAACTATAGAAGACAGACCTGATATTGGAATTAATTGTATTTATGGGGATCGCAAGATGGAAAACAAGCTCCGGGACGGTAATTAGCCGCCCAGAGCTCCAGCAGAAGGAAAAGCGAACGCCCTCCCCACAAGTTTCGAATTGAATTACCGGTAGTAGGCGTTGTCCGTTACGGTATGGTCAGTGACATCGCGCACAGCGATCAGACCGGGTATACGATCAATCAGCGTTTTTTCAACACCATCCTTGAGTGTCAGGTCTACAGCACTGCAACCCTGACAGCCACCACCGAATTTGAGTATCGCCACGTGCCCGGCTTCCTCTTCGATCAGCTCTATCAACTTGACTTCTCCACCGTGTGAGGCAAGGCCAGGATTGATATCGGAGTAGAGAATATAATTGATCTGGTCTTCCAACGGACTGTCTGCCGTGACTTTCGGCATCTTGGCATTGGGCGCCTTGATAGTCAGCTGACCACCCATTCGATCTTCGGCAAAATCAACCCGCGCCTCTTCAAGATAGGCAAGACTGTTGCGTTCCAGATAGAGGCGAATCTTCTGAAGATCGATGATCTCATCCTCTTCATTCACCTCATCCGGACGGCAGTATGCCAGGCAGGTTTCGGCATAGGGTGTTCCCGGCTGGGTAACAAACAGGCGAACAGCAATGCCAGGCACATTCTGCTTTTCAAGCAATTGAAACAGATACTCTTCAGCACTCTCGGTTACAGTAATTATCATGGTACTTTAATACTCGCATCTGGACTCTAGCATCCCACAGCATACACCGAAATTAATTCCGAGTAAAATGATAGGTTATTATAAGACAGTCGTATTGACTGGGGTTTTTATCTCTGAAACTGGTAATATTACCGCTCCAGTTTTTGAGACGTGACCATGCACAAACGACGCACAGCCCGACACTCCCGCCAGAGCCTACCACAAACCCCGATTGAGCTTGATGTTACCGGCCTCAGTATTGAAGGACGTGGCGTGGCCAGACATGAAGGTAAAACCGTATTTGTCAGAGGTGCGTTAGCCGGTGAAAAAGTCACTGCAAAACTGGAGAACCGCCACAGCCGCTATGATGAAGCGTCGCTGATCGAATGCATCAGCACCTGCCCCGACAGAGTCGAGCCCGCCTGCAGGCACTATCAGGAGTGCGGCGGTTGTGATCTGCAACACTTCAACCTTGATAAACAGCTCGACTTCAAGGAGTCGGCGGTACTGGATCAGCTGTCACGATTTTCCAAGGTGACCCCCACTCAGATAGACGCTCCGATTCAGTCAGCCACAGCCGGATATCGGCGCAGCGCACGTATCGGCATCAACCAGTTGCAACGTGATGGCAGCCTGATCATCGGCTTCAGACGCAGAAACAGCAACAAGCTGACACGAGTGGAACATTGCATGGTGCTGGATTCTCGTGCCGACACGCTGTTCAGTGCGCTTTATCGTGAGCTCGAGCCTTTTACTGACCTGAAGCTTCTGACACATCTGGATATTACACTGGGTGACGAATCCGGCGCGTTGACTTTCCGTGCCACCCGCACTCCCTCTGAAGAGCTGATTGAAGCGCTGAAACGTGTTGCCGAGAGCCTGTCACTCCAGCTCTATCTTGAACTGAACGACCATCAACTCACACCAGTTGGCGTACATCCTCCGTTAACCTATACACTTCCGGACGCCGATGTAACCCTTCAGTTCGCTCCTGATGACTTCCTGCAGATCAATGCAGAGGTGAATCGCAAAATGGTGTCCCGTGCGCTGGAATGGCTGACACCCACCTCAACCGACAGCATACTGGATCTCTATTGTGGCCTCGGCAACTTCACCTTGGCGCTGGCTAAACACGCCGGGAAGGTTACCGGTATTGAGGGCAGTATGAAGATGGTTGAGCGTGCACAGAGCAATGCTACGCTGAACAACTGCGACAATGTCAGTTTTCATTGCGCTGATCTCAGTCAGGACTGCAGCGCAAGTGCCTGGATGCGTCAGAAATATGATCTGATACTGCTGGATCCACCCCGTTCGGGGGCTGCAGAGCAGACAAAGAGCCTGTCAAAAACAGGCGCCAAACGCATTCTCTACATTGCCTGCAACCCATCTGTACTGGTGCGTGACAGTGCAACTCTCGCCAGCCAGGGTTATAAAATGACGCGTTTCTGTGTGCTGGATATGTTCCCTCAGACCTCCCATGTGGAGTCCATGGCGCTGTTTGAGAAAAAATGATGATCCCTGTGCTGTTTGCCGATGAAGCGATGCTGGTGGTCGTCAAACCCCACCGACTGCTTTCAGTGCCCGGACTGGGCGCAGAAAAGCAAGACTGCCTCTGGCGGCGTGTACAACAGCAATACCCAACCGCACGAATTGTCCATCGACTGGATTATGCCACTTCCGGGCTTATGGTGATGGCGCTGACCGCCGTGACTCACCGCCATCTGAGCATGCAGTTTCAGAATCGCATCACAAAGAAACGCTATCAGGCAGTGGTCAGCGGGCAGATACACGAAAATGAAGGTAGCATTGAGCTACCTCTACGCTGTGATTGGGAAAGAAGACCCTTGCAGATAGTGGATCATGAAAAGGGAAAATCGGCACTGACGCACTGGCAATGTCTGGAGCGCAACGACCAGGGATCTCGTTTGCTGCTGCACCCCATCACAGGCCGCTCACACCAGCTCAGGGTACACCTGCAAGCAATCGGACACCCGATACTCGGTGATGAATTTTATGCAGAGGGGAAGGCCAGAGAGGCTTCCACAAGATTATTGCTGCATGCCGACCAACTGGCACTGCAACACCCTCTCAGAGAAGAGTGGCTGGCATTCGAGTCAGCCTGCCCTTTTTGAATTAAATCACATGGAACGATCTGATCAGACTACCCGACGGCTCGGTGAACCCTGCTCCAGAAAGGCGTGAATATTCTCAGCTGCCTGAGCAATAATCGTACTGCGCGCCTGAAAGCTTCCCCAGGCACAATGGGGAGTCACGATAAGGTTGGGAATATCAGGTTCAAGCAAGGGGTTACCCTGGCGAGGTGGCTCTTCCAACAGTACATCCGTGGCCGCACCCGCCAGATGGCCTTCGCGCAGCGCACTCACCAGCGCAGGCTCATCAACAATGCCGCCACGGGCTGCATTGACGAGGAAACTGCCGGGCTTCATCAGCTTCAGCGCTTTGGCATCGATCAGATTACGCGTGGCATCAGTCAATGGGCAGTGCAGGCTCAGCACATCCACCAATGGCAACATCTCATGCAGAGGTAAACGACTGTCATCCGCTTGTGTCGGCTCAGCACCCGGGCGCTGCGCAACCAGTACTTTCATGCCGAATGCACGCGCTATCTCCGCCACCTTGCGACCAAGATTACCATAACCCACCAGCCCCAGGGTCTTGCCCTGCAACTCCTGTATCGGGTAATCCAGCAGACAAAACTGTTCGGATCGATTCCAGCGCCCTTCGCCTACTGCCTTGTGATAATCCAGCAGGCGCGTATGCAGCGCCAGCATCAAAGAAAACACATGCTGTGCCACCGACGAGGTACCATAGCCCTGACAGTTACACACAGGAATGCTGCGCTGCCTGGCAGCATCAAGATCAACATTGTTAACCCCTGTCGCAACCACACAGATCAGCTTGAGTGAGTCAGCCTGAGCAATAGCCTCAGCCGTCAGAAGCGCTTTATTGGTGATGACTATATCAAAGCCACGAATACGCTCCGGGACATCCTCAAGGGAGGTCTGATCATGGCAGACCAACTCACTGACGACTGAACGCAAAGGCTGCAGATCCAGATCATTCAGGCTCTGAAGGTCAAGAAATACTGCCCGCATCTTCCTCTCCTTTATCAACATGGACCTGCTTTTGCCTGGAATTGATACAGAGGTCTCAATTTCGATCTGATAGTCAGTCGAAATTAATACCGAGGCGACGCCCCACCTCTTCGTAGGATTCTATCACCCCACCCAACCCCTGACGGAAACGGTCCTTATCCATCTTCTTGCGTGTTTCCTTATCCCACAGACGGCAACCATCCGGAGAGAACTCATCACCCAGAACAAGCTGACCCTTGGACATGCCAAACTCAAGCTTGTAATCAACCAGTAGAAGACCAGCATCATCAAACAGTTTTTTCAGCACATCATTGACACGAAAAGTCAGTGATTTCGCAGTTTCCACCTGGTCACGTGTTGCCCAGCCAAAAGAGTCTATGTGATACTCATTGACCATCGGGTCACCGAGTGCATCATCCTTCAGAAACATCTCAAACGTAGGCGGATTGAGCGTAAGCCCCTCTTCTACACCCAGACGCCGACAGATGGAGCCCGCAGCAACGTTGCGCACTACACATTCGATTGGCAGCATATCCAGGCGTTTGACCAGGCTCTCGGTGTCGGACAGGCACTTTTCAAAGTGCGTCGGGATACCAGCTGCTTCCAGCTTTTCCATGATAAAGGCATTGAACTTGTTGTTAACCATGCCCTTGCGATCCAACTGATCGACCTTCTTGCCATCAAAGGCCGAAGTGTCATTACGAAACAGCATGATCATGTAATCCGGGTTATCTGTAGAGTAAACCGATTTGGCCTTACCCGAATATAAAAGCTCTGTACGCGTTGTCATCAAGGTCTCCAGAGGAAACCACCCCCATATGGGGCAGTTTCTGCAATCAATCTTTTCAGCCAGCCGTATTGGACGGTAGCTGATCTTTTATCTGCCACAATATCTCTTCAGCAACCACTGCAGGTGCATCCAGACCCTGATCTGTCAGCACGGAGATGATCACGCCAGTACGAATGCGGTGAAGCTTCAACTGGTAGCGACCCGTATGCTCGAAGCTACCGCTTTCAGTGTTGTATACACCCCGTTGTGAGCCACCGAAGACAAAGATAACCCTACCACCCAGCCAGATTTTGTAACCATCCTGATTGGCCAGGTTGTTCGGATCACTCAGATCTGCAGCCACATCCTCTTCCGAACGACCGCTCAAGCGGCTATCACCGGATGAATAAGCAATTGCTTCTGCCTGCTCCTCTTCAGAGAAACCCAGTGCGTTGCTCAGGAAACTGGTACTCAGCTTTATCTCCTCACGCTCTGAGGTCAGCCATTCCATGAAACCACGACGGCGTGTTTCAGCAATAGGCGTTGACGTGGTGTAGCTCATGTAAAAAACCCCACCCTCCTTGTCTCTTGTACCGACATCCAGAGCCGTGCTTTCAATGGCCGTATCGAGAAGATCCCACACTTCATCGACTGGTGCATTAATACGCAGAGCAGGATTACCTCGGGAGTCACGCCCCAGCAATGGCCGAGCCTGCTGTTGCTGCTGCAGCGCCAAGAGGCTCTGTGCCGTCGTCGGAGCAGAAGCACGGCTGAGATAGCGCAGCATCTCGAACATCATATCGGACTGATAGCTGACATCCATCTGCTGCTGATCCCAGTTTACCTCCTCCTGACGTTCACTGGCGGCAAATGCAACATGACTCATGCGTATGGAGGTGCGGTCATAATCATCAGGATCTGGACGTATACTGACTCGCAATTTGTTATCGACAGGCCCTTCCAGTCCTTGAAGTGTCAGACGTTTGAACCAACGATCAACAAAACCATACTCTTGTGCATCAGTGCGGATCCAATCCGTTTCCATGATACCCAGTCTTGGATCGGTTCTGGCAACGTCTATACCGTTATACTCCCAGAAATCCAGAATTTTGACCCAGACATCTGCAATAGGCTCGTCCACTACAATAATCCGTTCACCATCAAGGCGAGCCAGACTGACTGAATCAGACACAGGGTCAGCATAGAAAAATTCAGGACGTGGAACCTCAAAACGACCATCAGTCCGAGTGGCGGTAACACCCACATCAGGCACCTGTAGCTGCTCATAAGTCTCGCGCGCTTTGATATGCTCGGGTATCTGCAGGCGATCCCCACCCGCAGCCTGCATATAGTCCTGGCTTCGATCACGGATCATCCCATGCTCACCATAGACCGGGTTCTTTTCGATATAGCTACAACCGACCAGCATCATTGCTGCGCCGGCCATCGTCAGTATACCTAAGCCTTTATTTATCATTTATATGCCTGTCAGTTTATGCCGCTTTGCTTTAAGGCGCTGCGAACCACGTCATGATACTGCTCGGACAAAGGCGTCAATGGCAACCTGATACCGGAGTCAATCATACCCATCTCATGCATGGCCCACTTTACGGGAATAGGGTTCGCTTCAATAAAAAGATTGGTGTGCAGAGGCATCAACTGCTCCTGCAACGCTCTTGCAGCGTCGGTATCACCCTCCAGCCCCAGTTGGCAAAGCTGTGCCATTTCGCCAGGCGCAACGTTAGCTGTGACTGAAATATTACCGTCGCCACCCATCAGTATCAGCTCAATGGCGGTGGCATCATCGCCTGAGTAAACAGCAAAACCCTCGGGAACTGAATCGATCAGGAAACGGGCGCGCTCAAGATTACCCGTTGCCTCTTTAATACCCACGATGTTGTCAATAGCTGTCAGCCGTAACACGGTCTCAGGCAGCATGTCACAGGCCGTGCGCCCTGGCACATTGTAAAGTATCTGAGGAATCATCACAGCTTCGGCGATGGCCTTGTAGTGCTGATACAACCCTTCCTGTGTCGGTTTGTTGTAGTAGGGTGTCACCAGTAACACCGCATCCACACCAACTTCTTTTGCCGCCTGCGTCAGTTCAATGGCTTCACTGGTTGAGTTGGCACCTGTGCCAGCTATCACTGGAATGCGACCAGCTACCTGATCAACAACGAATTTGACAACCTCAATGTGCTCATCACAGTTCAGGGTCGCGGACTCACCTGTCGTACCGACTGCTACAATTGATGCCGTACCCTTTTCGATATGGAGCTCTGTGATTCTCTTCAATGCATCCCAATCGACATCGCCATTGGCTTTCATTGGGGTTACAAGGGCTACAATACTGCCGCGAATCATCATTATCTCCAAATTTCAATCAGATGCCGTATGGTACTCACCACTCACCGGCCACACAACACTCAAGGTAAGGTTTCAACCTCACTTTACCTTCTGCTATTGTGAACAGCTCGATATTTTAAACGAATATGACCCTTTTAGCGTAGTAGGATCGATCTTTTTTTAACACAGGATGAAACATCATGAGTAATGCCACACTAAATCAGCCCGTACCCGAGTTCACCATCCCGGCAACCAGCGACAAGGAGGTCTCACTTTCTGCCCTGCGCGGTCGCAATATCGTGATCTACTTCTATCCTAAGGACAGCACTCCCGGATGCACGACGGAGGGTCAGGACTTTCGCGACAAATATGAGCAATTTCAGGCAGCAGACACAGAAATTTTCGGTGTATCCAGAGACACTCTGCGTAGCCATGAAAATTTCAAAGCCAAGCAGTCCTTCCCCTTTGAGTTACTGAGTGATCAGGATGAGGCCCTGTGCAAACTGTTCGATGTTATCAAACTGAAGAAAATGTATGGACGTGAGTCATTGGGAATCGAGCGCAGCACCTTCCTGATAGACAAAGAAGGCGTTCTGCGACAGGAATGGCGCAAGGTTTCTGTCAAAGGACATGTTGACGAAGTGCTGGAAGCCCTTAAACAGCTCAGCTGATGCACGCACGGCGGCATCAGCAATAAGGCGGTGCCGCCTATTCTTCCTCCTTCACCGCAACCTCTTCGATCGCACTGGGCCAGGCACTGATTACCGACTTGACCAGGGTCGCAAGCGGAATGGCAAAAAACACTCCCCAGACACCCCAGAGACTACCAAAAAGCAATACTGCTACGATGATGGATACAGGGTGAAGATTTACAGCCTCAGAAAACAGCAGTGGAACCAGTACATTACCGTCCAACGCCTGAATCACGAAATAGGCAATCATCAGATACATGAACTCGCTACCCCACCCCCACTGGAACAGAGCGATCCCTGCGACAGGGATTGTCACCAGCGCTGCACCTATGTAGGGAATGACAACTGACACACCCACCATGATCGCCAGCAACGCTGCATAGTTGAGCCCCAGAAAAGCGAAGACGACATAGGAAACAGCGCCGACGATCAGAATCTCGATAGCCTTACCACGCACATAGTTGGCAATCTGAGCGTCCATTTCTACCCATATGGTGCGCATCATCTGGCGTTTCTCAGGCAGAAATCTTGCCAGGCCATCCAGCAGATGCGTGCCATCCTTGAGAAAGAAAAATACCAGGATCGGGACCAGGATCACATAGATCAACAGCGCCACGATATTGGTCAGGGAGTGTAGTGAAAAGGTCAGTACCCACTGCCCGGCTTTACTCAGCTCTGTGGCAGCCACACCGATCAGTTGCCGCACCTGCTGTTCGGTGATCAGATCAGGATAGTGTTCCGGCAGTACCAGCAGCATCGCCTGAAACTGCGAGATCATGCGTGGCGTTTCATTGAACAGCGTCACCAGCTGTGTCCAGACCTGAGGCATCACTATCAGCATGAATGCCAGAAGCGCCGCAACAAACGCAAAAAACACCAACAACACCGCGACCTTACGAGGAATATACTTCTCGATGCGATTAACGGCACCCTGCATCAGAAATGCGACAATAATACTGATAAACACAGGCGCAAGCGCACGGCCAAGCATCAAAATAAGCAAAAGACCGGCCACCAACAGGAAAAAAAGCAGCAGCGCCTCCTCATCCGACAGATAGCGATGAATCCATTTACTGATGATCTTCAGCATGATCTCTCCTGACAGCCCTAACCGCGACGAATGATATAGATGTAGCTGCCCTGCTCTGTGAACGATTCAAGCAGGCAGTGGTCTGACTGGTCAGTGTAGGCTTTGAAATCCCTGACAGACCCCGCGTCCGTGGCGATGACACGCAGTATCTGCCCCGGATGCAGATGGTTCAGCGCCTGCTTGGCTTTCAGCAGCGGCAACGGGCAATGCAAACCAGATGCATCTAACTGTTGGTCAATAGCGTAATCTGTCATGATCTGGAACCTCGAAAACCGATACAAGATCTCGCTGTTTAGAAGTCAGGCAAGATCGATAACACAAACTTTCACTTCATAATCAAAGCGCACATTATACTATTACAGTTAACATGGTAACCAAAGAACTTCTCGTCAGGACATCTATGATCCGATTTTTTCTGCTACTAATACTGACTTTCGGCTTTCAAACTACCTATGCCGATACTCGCCTCCCAAGCCTCACCGGCCCCGGTGTTGCGATGGTCGCGGCTGATGCAGAATATCGCCTGGGTCGTAACTGGGCGCGCATTCTTCGCGGCAGAGCCCCACTACTGGAAGATCCGATCACCTATCACTATCTTGATGACCTGCTGTGGCGGCTGGTCCCAAGCTCTCAGATCACAGATCGGCGCCTGGAACTGATCATGCTCGACAACCCCAGCTTCAATGCTTTTGCGGTACCAGGCGGCATCATTGGAGTCCACGGCGGTCTTTTCCTCGCTGCCGAAAGTGAAGATGAGCTGGCGTCGGTGCTGGCACATGAACTCGCCCATCTGAGCCAGCGTCATTTTGCCCAGCGCATGGAGGAGGAGCGGCGCGCCAGACCCCTGGTGCTGGCAGGCATACTTGCCAGCATTCTGATATCGGCTGCAGATGTGCAAGGTGGCACAGCCGCTCTTTCCACTACGATCGCCGCACAGGCACAATCTCAACTATCCTTCAGCCGCCGCTATGAGCAGGAAGCTGATCGAATAGGCATGCAGACACTGGCTGCTTCCGGCCTCGACCCTCACGCCATGCCGCAGATGTTTTCTCGACTGCAGCGCAACTATCGCTTCTACGGGCAACGTCCTCCCGAATTTCTCCTGACACACCCGGTCACCGAATCTCGCATTGCTGACTCGCTGAATCGAGCCGAAACGCTGCCAAAACCGGCAGAAAGCGCCTACAACCCTGAATATGAGATCGTCAAAACACGACTGGAAGTCCATTTCAGCAATCAGCCGGCACAAACACTGCAACGCTATCAGGCAGACAATCTTGCCAATCCTTCAGCTAAAAATGACTACGGCATTGTCATGGCAGCCATGCGCAACGGACAGATTTCGCTTGCACGAGAACATCTGAAAAAACTGCCAGCCGCCTGGCGCCAGCATCTGTATATTGCACTGAGCGAAGTGGAAATCATGCTGTCGGCTGGCGAATACGCTGAGGCATTTGAGCGTAGCAGCACCCTGAATAAAATTTATCCTGACAACCTTCCTGTCAGAAAACTGCTCGCCACAGCAGCTAGAGAAACAGGTAAACTTCAGCAAGCGACAACGATTTACCGACAAATATTGCGCGATTACCCCACAGACACTGACAGCCTCTTCCAACTCGCAGAAACAGAGGGTTTATTGGGAAACATACTGGCTGTGCATGAGGCTCGAATAGATTACTTCTTGCTTACTGGCAACTTTGACCACGCACAGCGCCAGGTTGAGTTTGCCAAGCGAGACAGCAGCCAGAGCCCAGCAGATATCAGCCGTTTTGAAGAAAAGGCGGCTGAGGTCGAAGAGATCAGAAAACAGGTCCGAGAGGATCTTTAAAGCAGGCCGAGGTAATCACCAGCAGCCTGCCACAGACTCAGAAGGAAAGGTCAGATCGGGTAGCTCAGCTTGAAAACTCAGATCGGGAAATCCAGCATACGCTGAAGTGGAATACGTGCCTGCCTGATCAACTCAGGTGATACGATCACCTCATCAGCCTGCGTTTCCAGTGCCTGCACTATGTTATCAAGACCGTTCATCGCCATCCATGGACAGTGAGCACAACTGCGACAGGTTGCGCCATTTCCGCCAGTAGGAGCTTCAATAAAGGTTTTGCCCGGAGCAGCCTGCTGCATCTTGTAGAGAATACCTCGGTCAGTTGCCACAATAAACAGCTGATTGGGCAAGGTCGCCGCCGCACGGATCAGCTGACTGGTAGAACCCACCACATCTGCCAGATCCACCACTGCCGCAGGCGATTCAGGATGCACCAGAACAGCCGCCTCAGGATAAAGGGCCTTGAGTTCTTTCAAACCCTTCGATTTGAACTCCTCATGCACGATGCAGCTACCTTCCCAAAGCACCATTTCAGCACCCGTCTGACGCTGCACATACTCGCCCAGATGGCGATCAGGTGCCCAGACAATTTTCTTACCCTGGTCAGAAAGATGCTCCACCACTTTCAATGCAATACTGGAGGTTACCACCCAGTCGGCACGCGCCTTAACGGCGGCAGACGTGTTGGCATACACAACTACTTCATGATCGGGATACTGGTCGCAAAAAGCGGAAAACTCATCAACAGGACAACCGATATCCAGCGAACAGGTCGCTTCAAGCGTCGGCATCAATATGCGCTTTTCCGGGTTGAGAATTTTTGCAGTCTCACCCATAAATCTGACACCTGCCACCAATAACGTTGATGCAGGGTGCTGACTACCGAAGCGCGCCATCTCCAGAGAGTCGGCAACACAGCCCCCAGTCTCCTCAGCCAGTGCCTGAACCAATGGGTCCGTGTAGTAGTGAGCCACCAGACAAGCATCTTTTTCACGTAACAGTTCTTTAATCTTCTGGCGATATGATGCTTCTTGCTCTGGAGTCACTGCTGAAGGCAGGTGCTCCTGGGCAAAATGCTCCTGAACCAGAATCCGCTCGGCAAGTTCGCTTGTCTGTGACATGAAAGTATCTTATTCCGAAAAAATTGAATAGCACTTGGGTTTAATAGTACTTGGATTTAATAGCACCTAGGTCGCGTAGCGCTGAGATTCAGCAGCGCTGGTATAACTCTGGAAGAATTATACCATAATCGTGCTACAAATCAGGTGTGGGTGGGGATCACTGATAATATTGAGTCGGGTCCGTAACACCAGCGTCGGCAAAACCCATGGCACGCAGGCGACAGCTATCACACACGCCACAGGCCCGGCCCTGCTCATCAGCCTGATAACAGGAGACAGTTAACCCATAGTCCAGCCCCAGCGAGATACCCTTGCGAATTATCTCCGCCTTGGTCAGATCAATAAGCGGCGTTTCAATAGTCAGATGATGACCGGTAACACCCTGACGAGTCGCCAGGTTCGCCATCACTTCAAAAGCCTTGATAAATTCGGGACGACAGTCAGGGTAGCCGGAATAGTCCACGGCGTTGACGCCGATAAAGATAGCCTGAGCATCCAGCACTTCAGCCCAACCCAGCGCAAGGGACAGAAACACTGTATTGCGTGCAGGGACATAGGTAACTGGAATAGCATCATCTTCAACTGTTTCGGGTACATCCATGGTGTGATCCGTCAACGCGGAGCCACCAATATCTTCAAGATGCAGCCTCAGTACCTTGTGATCGGCAATCTCAAGATGCCTGACCACGGCACGCGCAGCATTAAGTTCAGTCAAAGAACGCTGACCATAGTCAAAACTGAGCACATGGCACTCGTATCCCTGACTTTTGGCAATTGCCAGAACCGTTGCGGAATCAAGTCCGCCGGACAATAAAACAACTGCCCGTTTCAAATCCATACTCATGAAAGCAGATGCCCTTATCAGCTATTTGCCGCTCTGAAATTTCTGGCAAGACTGGCAGCAGTACTTTGCGGGAACTCATCAATCACACGCTGAATCATATTTCGCGAGCGTTCCTGCTGGCCCAGATTAGAATAGACTACACCCAGCTTGTAGAGGGTATCAGGCACCTTGCCATGACTCGGAAAGTCGCTGAGCACTCTTTCAAACTGCACTCGTGCCATATCCAATGACTGCTGTGCCAGATGGATTTCACCTAACCAGTAATAACCATTAGCCGTATTACTACTGTTCGGAAACTGGATAACAAAGGCTTCAAATGCAGCAACTGCCTCGTTGAATTTGCGCTCACGCACAAGATTGAAAGCCTGATCATACGCCTGCTGATCAGCCCGCGTTGCCTCCGGCACGGAAGCAACTTCCGGTGCCGGTGCAACAGGTGCCGCAGGAGTACTTACTGAAGGCGCACTGGTCGATGATTGCGTCGGCACTTCAGGAGTTGGCGCAGCAGCAACTGGCTCAACAGGCGGAGCAGCCGGATCTGGCAGCGCGTTGATCAACGCACTTAAGCGCCGATCAACATCACGATAACGATCTCGTTGATCTGTTTCTAGCCGATTCAGCTTATGCTGTTGTGACTCAAGCTCACCACGAAGCTGACGGATCTCCTCCTGTAACTGATAAACAATCAGCAACAACTCACTTTGTCCGGCCATCGAACCAGAAGCCACTTCAGGCTGACGCTGAGCCTGGGACTGCTGACCACTGGTACTGATCTCAATGACCTGAACATTATCTACCTGAGCCTGAACCAGCCCCGGTAAACATAGACAAAGCCCCAGCACACCTTTCAGTAAGTATTTCATAATTAACGTGTTACGTATTTCAGCTCAACACGACGGTTCTGAGACCAGGCACCATCGTGGCTGCCAACGACCGCAGGACGCTCTTCGCCATAGCTGATAGCTTCAATCTGATTGGCTGTTGCACCGTTCACCACGAGCAGACGCTCAACCGCGTTGGCACGACGCTCGCCAAGAGCCATGTTGTATTCACGGCTTCCGCGCTCATCAGCATGACCTTCCAGACGAACAGATACAGAAGGATTACGAGACAGGAAGCGAGCATGCGCTTCCAGATCAGAGAAACCTTCCTGCTGAACGACAGAGCGGTCAAAATCAAAGTAGAACACAGTACGCAGTGTTGCCACCTCTTCAAGCCCTACACCGGAAACACCGGAGCCAGTACCAGTACCATATGCGCTGGCACCATCAGTACCCGTGCCCGCACCAGTCGTTCCACTGGCGTCAGCAGAATCAGTTCTGGTGCTGGTAGAACTACAACCAGCCATGATGACGACGGCAGCAAACAGAGCCAGAGCCTTTCCAACATTCATTACACGCATTTTTTACTCCTGAGCACAGTCCCGTGGGGCCTGTGGCATGATTAAGGATATTTGTTTTCGATCTTATTGCAGATATGGAGACCAGGCTGGTTCTCGCACATCCCCACTTGGCGCCGGCATTGTAAAACGTACCCGCCCATCAAGTGAAACGGCGCCTAAAACACCCCGCCCCCCCTGCTGAGTAGCATAAATTATAATGCTGCCGTTGGGTGCGATACTAGGTGATTCATCGTAGTCGCTATTGGTCAGAATATCGATACGACCGCTCTGGAGATCCTGAACAGCAATCTGGAATCTTCTGCTTTGACCACGATGTACCATTGCCAGGAACCGACCATCCTGAGTCAGCCGGCCTCTGGCGTTGTAATTACCTTCAAACGTGACACGCTCCACATTTCTGCTGGCCATATTCAGACGATAGATCTGAGGAGAGCCACCACGGTCAGAGGTAAAATAGAGAGAGCTTCCATCCGGAGCCCAAAACGGTTCAGTATCAATAGCGCTGTTGTGGGTCATACGATCCAGCTCGCGCGTATTGAGATTAAGAATGTAGATTTCCGGGTTACCATCCTTCGACAGCACCAATGCCATGCGATTACCATCCGGAGACCAGGCTGGTGCACCATTCAAACCGGGAAAGGACTGAATCCGTTCACGACGCCCCGTCGCCAGATGCTGCACATAGACGGATGGGCGAGAGGTTTCAAAGGATACATAGGCAAGCTTGCTGCCATCGAACGACCAGCTTGGCGACAGGATAGGCTCGCTGGACTCCAGAATAGTGCGTGGACGCATTCCATCCCAGTCCGCAATCTGCAGCCTGAAGCGCTGACGATCCTGTGCCAGCTGCTCAGCCGTTACATAAACGATACGGGTTGAGAATGCCCCCTTGATTCCTGTCAGAGCCTCAAAAATCACATCAGAGATATAGTGCCCGGCATCCCGCAGACTGCCTGTCGTACCTGCCACTTGCTGACTGACGATACGCTGTTCTTTCAACACATCGTAAACTTCAAAGGTGATACTCACCTGATCACCACCGGCTGGCTCTACCCGACCGATTACCAGATAATCAGTTGAACTGATACGCCAATCGCGGAAAAAGACCTGATCCCCCCGACTTGGAAAGCTGAGCATATTGTCACGCGACATCATGCGGAAAAAGCCACTGCGCTCAAGATTCTGAGACACGACCTGAGCAATATCTTCCGGCAGCGGACTGGTACCACTCCAGTTGAATGGAACGACGGCAACAGGGCTTGGGCTATCAACACCCTGCGTCACCTCCACTACCAGTTGTGCATGCAACCAGGTGCTGGTCAGCATCAGAGTCAATATTGCGATCAGTTTTTTCATCATTGTTTTTACCACCTCAGGCCTTCTGGTCTGAATGTTACTAAAGTCCGTCTTACCCGTCGCTCGAATAGAATCGGATCGATCTCCGCCACTCGCGGGAAACGCTCTGCTCTCAAAACTGCCTGAACTGCAGAGCGATCAAATACTGCATCGCCACTGCTGGTGTGTATATCCACCGAGTTGATCTCACCATTTGGCAACAGATTGATCGAAATTATCGCCTGCATACCATTGCGCGCTGTCGAAGGAATCTGCCAGTTACGCTGCAACATGCCAGCGATATAGGACGAGATATCCGCGACTACAACATTGGAAGCCTGAGCGGCAGCGGCTTGTGCAGCAGCCGCTGCTTCAGCCTGTGCTTTGGCAGCAGCCTCGGCCTGGCGCTGCTGCTCTCTGGCTCTGGCTTCAGCGGCTTCGCGCTGAGCTTTCGCCTCAGCTTCAGCTTTGGCCTTGGCCTTGGCCTGAGCTTCCTTCAGTTTACGCTCCTCTTCCGCTTTCTGAGCGGCAAGTTCCTGCTGACGCTTACGCGCCGCTTCTTCCGCTTTACGAGCCTCTTCCGCAGCCTTCTGCTTCGCTTCAGTTTCACGACGGGCAGCCAGTTCCTGCTCTTTCCGTCGCGCCTCTTCAGCAACTCGCTGCTGCTCGGCCTTTTGCTGCTCTACACGCTGCTGTTCAGCTTTTTGCTGCTCTGCTTTTTGCTGTTCTGCTCTCTGGGCTTCAGCTTGCTGCTGCACTCTCTGCTGCTCTGCTCGCTGCTGCTCTGCCCTTTGTTGCTCTGCTCGCTGTTGCTCTGCCTGCCTTGCCTCTGCCTGTCGCTGAGCTTCAGCACGTTGCTGCTCCTCAGCCTGCTGTACCGCCTGCTGATTTTGCTGTGGTGCCTGCAGCGTAGACAGATCAACCATCTGCGCCTGAATATGTCTGGGCGCCCGATGCTCGGGCTTGGCATGATCAAACCAGTACCCGCCGATGGTAATAATGACCAGCAGATGAACAGCCAAGGCTTTCAGAGACGGAACTATGTAACCGCGTATTTCCACGACAAAGCCTACTCGGTCACCAGGCCTACACTTGCAGCACCGGCCTGTTGCAGTAACACCATCAGTTTGACCACTTGGTCATAATCAACATGACGATCCCCTCTGACCAGTATCATCTTCTCAGGTGAACTGTTCAGCACCTTACCAACTCGATCCTGAACGGTTTCAGCATCCACTGGATCAGTATCTTCACCACCTACATTGATGAAGTATTGTCCCTGAGCATCAACCGTTACGATCAGTGGCTCTTCATCCTGCGTTTCAACCGGCTCTGCACTGGCCTGAGGCAGCTCGACATTAACCCCCTGCGTCAGCATGGGTGCCGTTACCATAAAGATAATAAGTAACACCAATGTGACATCGATATAGGGTACGACGTTCATTTCTGCGTTCAGCTTGCGCTTTTTTCGGTTCCGCCTGATCATCGATTAAACCTCAAAGCACATGAACGCGGCGGTAGAGAATGCTGGAAAACTCGTCAGCAAACGTCTCGTAGTTACTCATCAGCGCTTCCGATTGAGCCGAGAAGCGGTTGTAGGCGATAACAGCCGGAATTGCGGCAAAGAGTCCGATAGCCGTCGCAATCAGGGCCTCAGCAATACCAGGCGCTACAGCCGACAGCGTTGCCTGATGCACATTTGCAAGACCGCGGAATGAGTTCATGATCCCCCATACGGTTCCAAACAGACCGATATAGGGACTGGTCGAGCCGACCGTTGCCAGAAATGGCAGGTGTTTCTCCAACTTTTCCTCTTCACGAGAAAAAGCGACGCGCATACTGCGCTGAACACCATTCATCACCACATCCGGATCAGCGTTACCACTCTGAGTCAGACGCGTGAACTCTTTCAGACCAGCACGAAAAATATTCTCGGCGCCATTGTCGGGGTTAGGGTTCTGACTGACTTCACGGAAAAGATGTCCGAGATCCGTCCCTGACCAAAAGCGCTCTTCAAAGGCAATAAAAGATTTTCTGGCACGCTGCAAAACGGATCTGCGCTGAAAAATCATAACCCATGACAAGAACGAAGCCAGCACCAGCACCAGCATAACCAGTTGCACCAAGAGGCTCGCCTCAAGGATCAGGCTCCAGATTGACATCTTATCTTGCACTTTTCTCTCCCTCGGAGTGGCATTGACAATATTTTTCCAGCCCGGCCGAAATAGCAGAAGGCCATCGACAGGGTTTCATGGATGTGGAATTTACACATGCAACCTGAACCTCAGCTTGACAGAGCACTACTGAGTCTCGGGCACGAATAATCTTCTGCTGGAAAACAACACGCGCAGCAGCTTGCTCTTTGAGAGCCGTTTCGACAATAAGTTCATCATCCAACAACGCAGGGCGTTTGTACTGACAGTCAACCTTGTGCACAACAAAGAGCCTTTGTTGTACTGCAAGCTGCTGCTGAGAGATGCCCAGGCTACGGAGCAGCTCAGTTCTGGCACGCTCCATGAACTTCAGATAGTTCACATAATAGACAATACCGCCGTAGTCGGTATCTTCAATATAAACCCTCAGCGGCCAGCTGAATACCATCTCGAAACCCAATTAAAGCAAAGACTGCCCACAATAGCAGCCGAGAGAATTTATACAAGAGGGGGGCATCAGAATGCTAAGGAGATTTATTCAGCGGGGTAATACAGCACGAAATCACCCTTGCCTAATGTCTGTGCTGGCACTCCAGGCAGCGTGTAGTAAGAGGGTCGGCCTTGAGGCGATTAAGCTCGATCGGCTCTGAACAAACCTCACATCGACCGTAAGTGCCCTGCTCAATCCGCTGCAACGCCGCTTCACAGGATGACAGCTCATCACGCAGACTTTGCTGTAGAGACTGCAATTCCCGTCTGTACTGAGCTTTATCATGTCGGCTGCACATGCTGACTCCATTTATGGAAAGTGATCACTGATTGTAACCACCCACAGTGCGCAGACCTTGATCAGCATCAAGCCAAATGCAGTCTCCTGAAAAATAAATACGCTTGTTTGATACTCTTGTTGGCCCTTAACTTAAACTGAAGGCTTCGGCAGCCCGAAGTGCTGATAGGCATGATCTGTCACCACTCGGCCTCGCGGGGTGCGCATGATAAAACCCTGCTGTATCAGATAAGGCTCCAGCACATCCTCAATGGTATCTCGCTCCTCACTGATTGCCGCAGCCAGGCTATCCACACCCACCGGGCCACCACCGAACTTCTCGATCATCGCCAGCAGCATCCTTCTGTCCATATGATCGAAGCCACGCTCATCTACCTTGAGCATATTCAGGGCCAGATCGGCAATTTCCCGCGTGATCACACCATCTCCCTTGACCTGAGCAAAATCCCTGGCCCGACGTAACAGACGGTTTGCAATACGTGGCGTTCCGCGTGAACGACAAGCCACCTCTCGGGCACCATCCGGATCCAGGGGTGTTCCGTAGAGCTCGGCTGTTCTGACAACAATTGCGGTCAGATCCTCAATGGAATAGAAATCCAGACGCTGGACTATGCCGAATCGATCCCTCAGCGGAGAGGTGAGTAGCCCCGCTCTCGTAGTCGCACCCACCAGCGTAAAGGGTGGTAGATCGATTTTAATGGATCGCGCTGCCGGCCCTTCTCCGATCATGATATCGAGTTGATAGTCCTCCATTGCAGGATAGAGGATCTCCTCCACATTCGGGCTCAGGCGATGAATTTCGTCGATAAAGAGAACATCCCCAGGCTCAAGGCTGGTCAGAATCGCGGCGACATCTCCGGCCTTTTCCAACACAGGCCCAGATGTTGTCTTGATCTGACTACCCATCTCATTGGCGATGATATTGGCCAGCGTGGTCTTACCCAGACCGGGAGGGCCGAAAATCAGAGTATGATCCAAAGCTTCATTTCGCTGCCTGGCGGCATGAATGAAGATCTCCATCTGCTCACACACGGTTGGCTGACCACGATAATCACTCAGCGCCTGAGGCCTGACAGTTCGGTCGTGCTGTTCCTCGCTCTTCACGGGCAGGGCACTGATAAAGCGATCAGCTTCTAACATGATTTTCCTGTATTTCTATGTTGTCTGCATAAAATGAGCTGCATGAATGAGCTGCATGAAATAACCTGCCAGATGAGCCCGCCGGCAACAAACTCAGGCACTGACCATCGATTTCAACGCCAGCTTGATCAACTCTTCAGTTGAGGCCCCTTCTCCTGCCTGTTTGCTGGCCTGTTCCACGGCACGAGTTGCCTGTACCGGCTTATACCCCAACGCCAACAACGCGCTCTCTGCCTCACCCCGGAGATCTACACGCGTCTGCTGCAGATGAATCGGCATCTCGGCAGGATCACCCGATAGAAGCGGCATATGCAACTGCTTCAGCTTATCCTTCATCTCAATGATAAGACGTTCGGCAGTCTTTTTGCCAACACCCGGCACTTTAATCAGCGTTGCAGTATCTTCGCGCTGGATACAGTTGATCAAAGCATCCGCGCTGATCCCGGAAAGCAGAGTAAGGGCCAGCTTGGGGCCGACACCATTGGTCTTGATCAGCTCGCGAAACAACGTCCGCTCCTGGCGATCAGTAAAACCAAACAGCAACTGAGCATCCTCTCTCACAACCAGATGCGTGAAAAGACTCGCCTCGCTGCCAACAGCAGGCAGGCGGTAAAAGGTATTCATCGAGGCCTCAACCTCATAACCAACACCCTGCACATCCAGAAGCAACTGTGGTGGCAGCTTCTCCAGCACGATACCCTTGAGATGACCGATCATGAATGATTTGATTCCTGCTGTGACATGAAATTGGACGACCCTGCCAGCCTGAACGGGGTCTGACTGTGGATCTGAAGATGATGATCATAGCACCGGTAAGCGCCCCGGTCACAGATCTGATCGACGCCAGGGCTCAGCGCCAGCGACCACCCTTACCGGAAGCCACACCGGCAACACTCACCAGTGATAGACGGCTGTGAGCATGGCACAGGGCAATGGCCAGCGCATCAGCAGCATCAGCCTGAGGCATGCCGGGAAGTTTCAGCAGCATCGCCACCATATGCTGAACCTGCGCCTTATCGGCGGCACCCGTTCCCACCACTGACTGCTTGACCTTGCGTGCCGAGTACTCATGAACGGGCAGCAATTGATTACCCGCTGCCACGATCGCCACCCCTCTTGCCTGCCCCAGCTTGAGCGCAGAGTCGGCATTTCGGGCCATGAATACCTGCTCTATGGCAACCTCTTGAGGCAGATAACGATCGATCACCTCGGTGATACCGGCATAGACCTGGCTCAGACGATCAGCCAGTTCATCACCCTTGATACGGATGCAGCCACTGGCGATATACTCATTTCGAGAACCCAGTGAGCTGATCACACCATACCCGGTAATCCGAGAGCCGGGATCTATCCCCAGAATCACCATGCGTCAGCATTCCTGACCGGCAACCGACTCACGCCATCGCCTCTTCAGGAATGTCGGCATTATGGTACACCTCCTGGGTGTCATCGAGGTCTTCCAGCACCTCCAGCAGACGCATGACCTTCTGACCCGCCTCAACGTCCAGCTCAACGGTAGTGGCTGGAATCATGCCGATTTCGGCATGCACCGGCTCATGACCAGCATATATAAGCGATTGTTTGACATCCAGGAAGTCAGAAACAGCTGTGAATACATCGATACTGCCATCGTCATGGGTGACAATATCATCGGCACCCGCCTCAAGAGCCGCCTCCATCAGAAGATCTTCATCAGTCCCTTCAGGATAGGTAATCTGTCCTTTTTTCTCGAACAGATAGGAGACGGAGCCATTGGTGCCAAGATTGCCACCATGCTTGTTAAACGCAGCACGCACCTGGGAAACGGTACGATTGACATTATCGGTCAGACACTCAACCAGAATAGCAACACCACCGACACCATAACCTTCATAGGTGAGTTCATCATAATGCTCACCATCAGCACCACCGACACCGCGCTGGATCGCTTTCTCGATGGTGTCTTTTTTCATATTGGCACCGAGTGCCTTGTCGACCGCCGCACGCAAGCGTGGGTTATCTTCGGGTAAACCGCCACCCGCCTTGGCGGCAACGGTCAGCTCACGAATCAGTTTGGTGAAAATCTTGCCACGCTTGGCATCCTGGGCGGCTTTTCTATGCTTGATGTTAGCCCACTTGGAATGACCAGCCATACTACTTTCCTCGGTAAATCAGCGGGCTGCATGGCAACCCGCTCAAAACAGACAATCAGGGGGTTTTGCGCAGCTTGATGTTAAGCTCACGCAACTGCGCCGCACTCACCACACCCGGTGCATCGGTCAACAGACAGGCCGCACTCTGGGTTTTCGGGAAGGCGATCACGTCGCGAATCGAGCTGGAGCCGGTCATCAGCATCACCAGACGATCCAGACCAAACGCCAGACCACCATGCGGAGGTGCACCGAAGCGCAGGGCGTTCAGCAGGAAGCCAAACTTCTCTTCCGCTTCATCATCAGCAATACCCAGCACCTTGAACACGGCACGCTGCATCGTCTGATCATGAATACGGATCGAACCGCCACCCAGCTCAGTACCGTTCAGTACCATGTCGTAGGCGCGCGACAGCTTGCCTTCGGGCTCGGCGATCAACTCTTCAGGCGTGCAGCTTGGCGAGGTGAACGGATGGTGAAGTGCGGTCAGACTGCCATCGCTGGCCTCTTCGAACATCGGGAAGTCAACCACCCACAGAGGCGCCCACTCGCGCTCGACCAGTCCCATCTCTTCGCCGACACGAATACGCAGCGCACCAAGTGCTTCATTGACGATCTTGGCTTTATCCGCACCGAAGAAGACGATATCGCCATTCTGCGCCCCCAGACGCTGCATGATCTTCAATGCAACCTCTTCGCCCAGGAACTTGACGATTGGAGACTGCAGACCTTCCGCACCCTTCTCCAGCTCATTAACCTTGATCCAGGCCAGTCCTCTGGCGCCGTAGATGGCGACAAAGCTGGTATAGTCATCGATCTGCTTGCGCGTCAGAACAGCACCACCCGGCACCTTCAGAGCAGCAACACGGCCCTTGGGATCCTGCGCAGGCGCAGCGAATACTTTGAACTCAACCCCTTCCATCAGATCAGCAACATCGATCAGTTCCAGCGGGATACGCAGATCCGGCTTGTCTGAACCGTAACGCTGCATCGCCTCGGAGTAAGGCATACGCGGGAAGTCACCCAGATCCACGTCAAGCAGCTCCTGGAATAACTCACGGATCATCCCTTCGGTCAGACCCATGATATCTTCTTCACCCAGGAAGGAGGTCTCAATGTCGATCTGAGTGAATTCAGGCTGACGATCAGCACGCAGATCTTCATCACGGAAACATTTGGCGATCTGATAGTAACGATCGAAGCCGGATACCATCAGCAACTGTTTGAACAGCTGAGGCGACTGAGGCAGTGCAAAGAAGCTGCCTTCATGTGTACGGCTCGGGACCAGGTAGTCACGCGCACCTTCAGGCGTTGCACGGGTCAGAATCGGTGTTTCAACATCGATAAAGCCGTTCTTTTCCAGATAGTTGCGGATGTTGTGTGTGATTTTGGAACGCAGACGCAGCTTGCGCTGCACTTCTGGACGACGCAGGTCGATATAACGGTGGCGCAGACGAACGTCTTCACCTACCTGCTGATGTTCATCCAACTGGAAAGGCGGCGTATCGGCACGGTTGAGGATAACCAGCTCTTTACCCAGTACTTCAATCGCACCGGTGCTCATGTCGGAGTTTTCAGTTCCGGCAGGACGGGCACGAACGGTACCGCGCACTTCAACAACGAACTCATTACGCACGCTGTCAGCGAGTTTGAAACTCTCTTCTCTGTCGGGATCAAATACGACCTGAGTTATCCCCTCACGATCTCGCAGATCGAGAAAGATCACTCCACCGTGATCTCGACGGCGGTGAACCCACCCCATCAAGACTATATCCTGATCAACATGTTCTTTACGAAGATCGCCGCAATAATGGCTGCGCATGGTTGGCTGTTCCTGTTCCAGAAGCGTTTATACTGTATACACAATGACTTAGCCACAAGCAGCATGAATTCTGCTGACTCTCCGGCTCAACCGATTACCGCTTGAACAAGCGCATGAATGGCACTCGCAATTCCGATAAAATCGCCAGGACGGTAACCACGTGTAATGAAGGGGAGGAATTATACCTGATTATCCGAGCGCTGACAGCGCCCGAAATAAGATATTGAACGACTGAGCCAGCAGTCAGCCTTCCTGATCGCCCTCCGGGACATAGTCCAGCTCTCCATCGAGCAAAACTTCAAGTTTTCGACGGATCTCCTGCTCTTTTTCCGGCGTATAAGCAACAGCTGGTTTCACACCCCAGACAGGTCCAGGCCAGGCAGAGTCATGTTCATAGCGTACGATGCAGTGCACATGCAGTTGATTAACGACATTACCCAGAGCGGCAACGTTCATTTTTCTGGCCTGGAACAGATCCGCAAGATTTTCGGTCAGGCAGGAGATCTCATTCATCAGTTGCAGTTGATCATCAGAGGAAAGATGGTAGATTTCAGACACCTCTGCCCGCCGTGGAACGAGTATGAACCAGGGGTACTGGGCATCATTCATCAACAGCAGGCGACAAAGCGGAAAATCACCCATTTTAATGCAGTCAGATTGCAAACGTGTGTCCAGTACAAACTCCACAAATTCAAGTTCCAGTTCGTCCATTACATTCTCCAGCTGGCAGGATAAGATGGATGCCAGTTTCTCAAAGGTTACTCAGGGAAGTATAGAACAATATGCTCGAAGTTAAGGTGTGTGAGTCAATTGATCAGATCAGCCGTGAGGATTGGAACCAACTGTGCGGTACGGACTACCCCTTTCTGCGCCACGAGTTTCTGCAGGCGCTTGAACGTTCAGGCTGCGTCAGTGCCAACACCGGCTGGCAACCGCTGCACTTGAGGCTTGAGCAGGAGGGCAACCTGGTCGGGGTCATGCCTCTGTATCTGAAGAACCACTCCTACGGCGAATATGTGTTTGACTGGGCCTGGGCAGATGCCTATTCACGCCATGGCCTGGATTACTACCCCAAACTGCTGACTGCCATCCCTTTCACTCCGTCACAGGGCCCAAGGTTCGGGATCAGCATACCGCTTCAGCAGGCAATACCGGCCATGTCACAAGCCGCCAAAGTGTTGTGCGAGCGATTTCAGGCCTCTTCCTGGCATGGCCTGTTCACTGAGTCGATCATAAAAGACCATTTCAGCAGCTGTGGGATGATGCCACGACTGGGTACTCAGTATCATTGGCATAATGACGGCTATACCAGCTTCGACGATTTCCTGTCGCGCTTCACATCGCGCAAGCGTAAAAATCTGAATAAAGAGCGCCAGAAAATTCGCGAACAGGGCATTGAGATACGCGTGGTTGAGGGCAGCAATATTCATGACGGGCTACTGGAAGATTTCTACCGCTGCTATCAACTGACCTATCTTAAAAGGGGCCAGCGAGGCTATCTCAATCTGGATTTTTTCCGCCTGATCCGAAACACCCTGCCACAGCATCTGATGATGGTTGTCGCGGAGGCTCAGGAGAAAACGGTTGCAGTCGCCCTCTCATTCAAAAGCAGCAATACCCTCTATGGCCGCTACTGGGGATGCCTGGATGAGTATGAAAACCTGCACTTTGAAGCCTGCTACTATCGTGGCATCGAATACTGTATTGAAAATGAATTGCGTTATTTTGATCCGGGAGCCCAGGGCGAACACAAAATTCAGCGCGGTTTTAAGCCGATCGAAACCTGGTCGGTACATTGGATAGAGGAGCCGGGTTTCAGACAGGGAATCCAGCAGTTCCTGACAGATGAAACCCAACTGATGCGCCAACGGATACTGCAACTCTCAGAAAGCCTCCCCTTTAAGGAGGTTACACCACAGGAACAGGTCATCAAATCTGATCCAGATCAATAAAACCTGCATAATTCTGTTTAAAAAAGCACCATCCAACTACTCTATTCTTTCGCAGCTGCATCAGCCCGTTAGTCTCTGTTTCAGCAAATGAAAATAGAGCATCAAGTCATACAAACTCGCAGTTGCAACATGAAAAGCTTATCAGCAGCAAAGGGAATAAATGAATAATACTCTCCTGCAGGCACTGGACTCCAGTTACAACTGTTCTACACTGGAGCTAGCCACAGGATGTCAGGTGGTTATCGGATCAGAACTGATCATCAAACGTAACAGGAGGTGAGGCAGATGCTGACCTACAACGAGTGCCTTGAAATGTGCGATCTAACCCCCGAAGAGATTGATGCAATCGCTGAGCATGAGCACGTTGATCCGATAATTGCGATGGCACTGGGGCATTATCTGGTGACACATCAGGGGGAAAATCGTATCAAGAGTATCATTCTAGATGATATAGAACATGCCAGAGGGTGCGGCAATCATGAGCGCGTTATCTTGTTAAGAAAGACCTTGTTGCACTTTATGGCCACACATCCTGATCCCAGGATAACCGGCGCAGCTTAAGCGCCTCCGGCTCTTGTCCAACCAACAGAGCTGAATGGGCCTCCCCGTCTGTCGCAGGGCGGGAGGCCCTTCTCATTTTCACCTGTTACAGTGATTTCTCCAACTCAGGTATGGCTTCAAACAGATCTGCAACCAGACCATAATCAGCTACCTGGAAGATAGGTGCATCCTCATCCTTGTTGATCGCAACAATCACCTTGGAATCTTTCATACCCGCCAGATGCTGAATCGCACCCGAAATACCAACAGCAATATACAGCTCCGGCGCAACGATTTTACCCGTCTGCCCTACCTGCATATCATTCGGGACAAAACCGGCATCGACCGCGGCACGTGATGCGCCGATGGCAGCACCCAGTTTATCGGCAACCTTTTCAAGCAGTGCGAAGTTTTCTTTGGAAGCCATACCGCGTCCGCCTGAAATGACGACACGTGCAGCTGTCAGCTCTGGACGATCGGATACCGCCATATCTTCAGAGATCAGACGGCTCAGACCCATATCCTTGACCTGACTCAGCGCCTCAACCGTTGCGCTGCCACCCTCTTCTGCAACTGCATCAAACGCCGTGGTTCTCACCGTGATCACCTTTGTATCGTCCAATGACTGAACCGTGGCGATCGCGTTACCGGCATAGATAGGACGCACAAAGGTATCGGGTGATTCAACCTTGATGATATCGGAGATCTGTCCGACATCCAGCAAGGCCGCAACGCGGGGCATGAAGTTCTTGCCGTTAGTGGTCGCAGGTGCCAGCAGATGCGTGTAACCCGGTGCCAGTTCAATCACCAGCGCAGCAACGTTTTCCGCGATCTCGTGATCGTAGGCTGCGTTATCAGCAACCAGTACTTTACGTACACCCGGTACTTTAGCTGCGTTATCTGCAACAGCGCTGCAGCCACTGCCGACAACCAGCAGGTCGATCTCGCCACCGATTTCACTGGCGGCTTTAACGGTGTTGAGTGTTGAAGGCTTCAGCGCTGTATTGTCATGTTCAGAAATTACCAGAATAGCCATCAGATCACCTTCGCTTCGTTTTTCAGTTTATCAACCAGCTCTGCCACGCTGCCAACCTTGATACCCGCCTGACGCTCGGCTGGTGGCTCAACCTTGAGCACCTTGCTGTGAGCTTTCACGCTGACGCCATAATCGGCAGGTGTTTTTGTGTCCAGCGGCTTTTTCTTCGCCTTCATGATATTCGGCAAAGACGCATAGCGCGGTTCATTCAAACGCAGATCAACAGTGACTACCGCTGGCAGTTTGATCGACAGAGTCTGCAGACCGCCATCCACTTCACGGGTCACCTTGAGCTGGTCACCATCTGCTTCGATAGCAGAGGCAAAAGCGCCCTGAGCCATGCCTGTCAGCGCCGACAACATCTGACCCGTCTGATTATTATCCGTATCGATCGACTGCTTGCCCATCAGCACCAGTCCCGGCTGCTCTTCTTCGACGATTTTTGCCAGTATTTTGGCAACCGTCAGGGATTCAAGCGCCTCATCGGACTGAACCAGTATGGCACGATCGGCACCCATCGCCAGCGCTGTACGCAGTTGCTCCTGAGCGGTAGCAGGCCCCATCGATACGACGACCACCTCTGTTGCCAGCCCAGACTCTTTCATGCGCACAGCCTGTTCGACCGCAATCTCACAAAAGGGATTGACTGCCATCTTGACGTTTTTCAGATCAACATCACTGTTGTCAGACATCACTCTGACCTTGACGTTGTAATCGATCACACGCTTGACCGTTACCAGCACCTTCATTGTGAATTCCTTTGTTGCTTTATTTTGATCAAAACTGTTGGCTCATCATACCAGCCATCTCATATAGGTAAAATCCCTTATGGCAAAAACGATCAACTTTGCAAAAAAGATGAACTAATTACATGAATAAGGGTTTTTACTTATGCCCAATAGCATAAAATAGCCTTTAGTATACTGTAACCTGATAATTTCATAAGAATCCGCTCATTCATAGATTCTATGAACAGAAATTATAAAAAATGAAGCTGAGCATTTTTTGAGGAGCCAAATCGTGAGTCGTGAATCGATGGAGTTTGACGTAGTAATCGTCGGAGCCGGTCCTTCCGGACTGTCAGCTGCATGCCGACTGATGCAGCAGGCACAGGCCAACGAACAGGAGATCACCGTCTGTGTGGTTGAAAAGGGTTCAGAAGTCGGTGCCCACATCCTGTCAGGTGCTGTCATGGAAACACGAGCACTGGATGAGCTCTTCCCTGACTGGCGCGAGCGCGGCGCACCACTGAACACCGCCGTAACCGCCGATGAGGTGTTTCTGCTCAGAAATGAAAAGAGCGCCATCAAGCTACCCAACTTCGTCGTGCCCAAGACCATGCACAACGATGGTAACTATATTGTCAGCCTGGGTAATGTCTGCCGCTGGCTGGCAGAGCAGGCCGAACAACTGGGTGTTGAGGTCTTCCCCGGCTTTGCCGCCGCAGAAGTGTTGTTCAATGAAGATGGCAGTGTCAAAGGGATCGCCACAGGTGATATGGGGATCGGTGCCGACGGCGAGAAAAAAGGCAGTTATACCGAAGGGATGGAGCTGCACGCCAAATACACTCTGTTCAGTGAAGGTTGCCGTGGCCACCTCGGTAAACAGCTTATCGCCCGTTACAAGCTGGATGAGGGGAAAGACCCTCAGCATTACGGCATCGGCATCAAGGAGCTCTGGGATATCGAGCCTTCGCGCCACAAGCCCGGTCTGGTCGTACATGGCTCCGGCTGGCCGCTGACAGATGGCGCCAGCGGTGGTTTCTTCCTCTACCATGATGAGAATAATCAGGTAGAGGTGGGTCTGATCGTGGATCTGAACTACTCCAACCCGCACCTGAGCCCGTTTGATGAGTTCCAGCGCATGAAACATCATCCGGAGATAGCAAAGTACCTCGAAGGTGGCAAGCGCATATCCTACGGTGCCCGTGCCATCACCAAAGGTGGATTCAATACACTACCCGAAATGGCGATGCCTGGCGCCCTGCTGCTGGGCTGTGATGCCGGCACGCTGAACTTTTCCAAGATCAAGGGTATTCACACCGCGATGAAGTCCGGCATGATCGCCGCTGAAGTGATTGTTGATTCACTGGCCAAGGGTGATGAAGGCGGCAAGAAACTGGACAGCTACACCGAAGCCTTCAAGAGCTCCTGGCTGTATGATGAGCTGTATCGGGCACGCAACTTCGGCCCGGCCATGCACAAGTTCGGCGCCTATCTAGGCGGCGCATTCAACTTTGTGGATCAGAATCTGTTCGGTGGCAAAATTCCCGTAACGCTTCACGATCTGCACAAGGATCATGAGCAACTGAAGCCTGCCAGCGAGTGTGCCAAAATCAGTTATCCGAAGCCGGACGGCAAGCTCTCTTTCGATAAGCTGACATCGGTGTTTCTGTCCAACGCGAATCACGAGGAGGATCAGCCGTCACACCTGAGGTTGACTGACCCGAGCATTCCGACCGGAAAGAACCTGGCGCTGTATGACGAGCCTGCACAGCGCTACTGCCCGGCGGGAGTCTATGAGGTGATTCAGGAGGCAACAGGACCGCGCTTCCAGATCAACTCGGCCAACTGCGTTCATTGCAAAACCTGCGACATCAAGGATCCTGCTCAGAACATCACCTGGGTGGTACCTGAAGGCGGCGGTGGCCCGAACTATCCGAACATGTAATAGCCAAGCAGCCATACAGCAGAGAGTTATTGTCAAATCTGGTGTTCAGCAGCCTGATCAAGCGGCGCTCCTCTGGTCGGATGTTGGCACCTCTTCTCCATCCCTGAACTTTACTCCGGTAATGACTTTGGCAAGATAGTCAAAGCCCCGTAGTTTTCTCCATTTTCCTTCAGCACACATGCCCAGCTTGAACATCATATGCAGCATGCCCGCTCTCGACAGGCAACCTTTTGAGCGCTTGGTCCGGTGGCGTATCGTACCGAACGTTGACTCAATCGGGTTCGTCGTCCTTATGCTTTGCCAGTGCGGGGCCGGGAAGTCGAAGAAGCTCAACAGCTCTTCATGATCCTTTAGCAGACACTCAGCCACCTTAGGGTACTTTGCCTGATACGTTCTGATGAAGGTATCGAACGCCTTTTCAGCATCGGCTCGTGTCTCAGCCTGCCAGATATCATGCAGCGCCTGCTTGGCTTTAGGCTGACTTGACTTCGGCAGTCGATTCAAGACATTGGCCGTTTTGTGCACCCAGCAGCGCTGCTGACGTGTCGATGGGTACACGTCCTCCAGCGCTGCCCAGAACCCCATCGCGCCATCGCCTACGGCCAACTCGGGTGCATTCATCCCGCGTCCCTTGAGACTTTCCAGCACGGCTTTCCAGCTTAGTGTCGACTCGCGTGCACCATCCTCAATGGCCAGGAAGTGCTTCTCGCCACGCTCATTGACGCCCATCACTACCAGCGCGCATAGCTTACTCTCCTCTGATCGCAGACCACTGTAGATGCCATCAGCCCAGATGTAGACCCAGCGGTCCTTATCCAGCGATCGCTTGCGCCACGCCTCATACTCATCGGCCCACTGGCGCTTCAGTCGTGACACCGTGTTGGCAGATAGCCCCTTTGCTTCAGGCCCTACCAGAGCTGACAGCGCCTCCTCCATCTCACCAGTCGATATTCCTTTCAGGTACAACCAAGGCAGGGCAGCCTCCAGACTCCGGGTCTTGCGAACATACGGCGGCACCAGTGCAGACCGAAAGGTCACCGCTTCACCATCCTTGCTGCGAACCTTGGGCACTTTCACTGTAACCGGGCCAATGCCGGTTTGGATCTCGCGCTCAGGCAAGTAGCCATTACGGACGATGGAGGCTCTACCATCATCCAATCGGCGATCCTGGTACGCCTCCATGAAGACAGCTAGCTCTGCCTCAATCGCTTGATGGATCAGATCCCGCGCTCCTTGGCGCAACAGATCAGATAACGGATCTCTTGTCTGATCTCGACGGGCAAACTCAACAAGGGTATTCTTGTTCATGGCGGTGTATCTCTTCTGTTGATTCGTTTTTTGGCGATTACAAATCAACCAGATACGCCGCTTTTTTTCAACTCTTCCGAACACCAGATTCAGTTATAACTCTACAGCAGAAGGGGCCACTCAGGCCCCTTCTTTTTTAGATTCGTGTCGAAAGCTGCTGTTGATTAATAGTTGATTAATAGTTGATTAATAGTTGATAAACTTATAAAGACATCCGTTAAAGACAGCTACTCAATGCAATGTCTGTTCGTATTTTTCCTTGATTGCAATCAAGGCCGGTTGAATATCCAGCGGCGCATACTGCATCGCTTGCTCAAACAGCTCTTTGTTCTCCTCGGATAGCCGCTCCTCTTCGCTCATTGCCGACAACTTGCGCATCGCTTCCATGAATTTCGGGTGTGGGGTTATAGCACTCATGATGCGGCCTCCTGTAATAATTAAAGGCGTAAGCGTTTTAAGACGGGCGAATGTCTGCTGCCTACACCTGTTAATTTTGCACATGCGGTGAAATAACGCAATCAGGGGCCTCGAAAAACCAGAGCAATCGCACTACCTGATCACGATGAGTGCCGGTCCGGGCTGGTGATACCGCTTCCGTGCGACACGCTTTTCGCCATCCCTGACTGCTCGACTGCCGCCATCCGTGGCGGCAGACGGTCGCCCAGAATCGGTACCACCACCCCTCTACAGTGCGTTGCCAACTGATAGGCACACCGGGTCCGGCTCTCTACCGATAATGGCGAGGTATACCGACAGGCGCAAACACATCCGGCCAACGCCTGGAGATAGTGCGATTGTCCTGTTCCGCGAACAACGAGGTATAGCGTTGACAACAACAGAGAGGAAGTTATAGTCGTTTTTTAGACCCAGATATAGATCAGACATCAGGATTGTGTCATGCCATGGATCAGGCCAGAAGTATTCATTAACTACCTGTACTCCATCCCCTTCAATTGTTTATTGTCTGTATTCCTGTCAGGACAACAGCAACTTGCCGCCCTTATATTTCCATTGCAGAAGACACTGCAACGGTTTGCCGCTATAGCGGCACACGCTTGCCACATCGGTTTTCATCTCAATACAAAACCTTCTCCATATTTACAGCAAAGCAACGAGCACGCGCAAAGCAGAACAAGGTTGGAGTTTTTTGGCCTGGAATATGCATATCTCAGACTGAGATACCACAAACATAAGGAGAAACTGTTATGAGCAGTATTACAGGAATGGGATTTTCAACCTACACCAATAACCAGACCCAGCGTACCAATACGGATCAAACCCGGGTGACGACCAATACCACGTTTGGTGAGGCATTCAATAAAGCCATCAGCACGCCAAAGCCTGCTGAGCAGGTATCGAATTCAAATCATGTTCAACCAAAGCTGTACAGCGCAGGAGGGCCAGGGGATGTCGCTATAGAGGGCTTTATACACACTGATGAAAATGGTAATGAATTTGATATCAGAAGGTTGGCTATTCCTGAATGGTGGCTTGATTATTCTAAAAATTCAATCGGCTCAAAATATCCTGCCTTAAGCAATCTTAGTGATTATGAGAACCATATGCTAAGCAATACTCTTAGGGATATCCTTTTTAACAAGACATTAAGCGATCTCGATATTGAAGCAGGATCTGATCAGTATGTCAATGAAGTTTTATTAGACCCAATCAGGAGCGAGGAGGTACACAAAAAATTCTGGGAAAATGTAAAAACTGATGATCGTATGGAAAAATACGTCAAGCATTATTATATCTAAAGAAAGGAAATAGATAGCATGATTGATAATAAAGTGAAATCAGGGGTTATTGCTCTCTCGCTGTTATATGCAGCCAATGCTTGGTCATCTCCAGTAATATTGGAGTCCTTAGCGAATCAAGGTGGTGTATATAAAACTATAGATGAGCCTGAATTAAAGAATGTTCGGGGAAGTTCAATAGTTTACGCTTCTGCCATTTACAGTGGTGCATTCCCTATGGCAACTCAGGGAAAATTAACCCATATGGTAAACTATCTCGGTTGGGGTAGTCAAAGCGATTATCGTTCATATTACTATCAAAGCTATTCATGGGCTCCACATGAAGAGGTTTATGTCCATTATGATGGATTGTATTTCTCAGCATTTGGTGATGAGTGGCGTGCAGATATGTCCAGCCCGATCAATCAGTGGAGCTACGCTAACTCCGTTGTTAAAGAGTGGCACTATAATCTATGGTATTCCGATGGAACACCCTCTCCCTATTATGCACGTGCCACATCCTGGAATCGCCCAATTTCCACCTTTTCATGGTAAACATGTTTTATAAACCCAGGCCGCAAAGTGAATCTTTGCGGCTTTTTTTCGTTTGAGGATAATATGAGAGTCAAGGGAATAGGTGCCTGTTTTCTGGTGGCATTTTTTATGTTGCCATGTGCTGCCGTTTCGGATGTCATAAGGTTGCATAATGGTGATGTCATGACGGGCAGGTTAATTTCGTTCGATGACGGAATCGTGGTATTCAACACCCGCTATGACGCCGTGGTTTCCATTCCGGCAGCGCAGCTTATTTCGATTGAAACGGATGGCGAGTATCGTGTCACGTTCAAAAGTGGCGATCGACTGACGGGTCGTCTGCAGTGGTCCGATGAAGATAAGAGCACCAACCTCCATTCAAGCCAGTTGGGCCAGATGGTGCTGAATATCGACAATATTGCATCGATGACCCGACATTTCGAACAACAGACGCCTGTTGCTTCTACCGTGGGGCAGGAGGGTGCATCTGAAAAGCAAGAGTATGGTGAGGATGTATCCAGAGCCGCGCCATTGGATTTCCTGACAGGCTCGACGGTTCTGCTCAGCCCGGGGCGCTATGAGCTGGATTTCGGGTTGCGTTACAATCAGTCCAGACAAGCCTCTTCCCTGATGAATATCGGGTACTTTCAGCGCTCGTCCATGGTTGCAAAACGGTTGTCGCTGAATACAACGCTCAGAGCGGGTCTGGCTGATCGTCTGGAGGGCTGGGTCAGTGTACCTCTGCATCACACCTACGTGGAACAGGTCTCAACCAACGAGTTTGTACGTGAAACGCGAGATACCCGCGTGGGTGATATCTCGCTGGGGTTGCAATATCAGATGCTGCAGGAATCCAGTCGCTACCCGGCACTGTCAGCCAGCTTGAACGTCAGCGCACCAACAGGCAAGAAGCACTATTTCGAGATTGTTGACTCCTGGCAGGACCCATTAAATAACGGCAGTGGCCATTGGGTTGTTTCTCCGGGGATTTCCTTTGTGCGCACGACCGATCCGGCCATTGTGTTTGGTGGCCTGAACTATGTGCATGCATTTCCAGCCACCATCAGCGGTTATCGGGTTCGTCCGGGCTGGGGTGTGGATGCCTATCTGGGGCTCCCGAGTTCGACAGTTATCCACTGAATAACCCCTGTTTTCCTGTACCGACACCAGTAATCATGCGGGTTTAGGTGTTGATATTTTCAAATGCCATGTAATGGCATGTCTGTGGATAACTATTTCCTTTTAATAGTGCTTTAAAATTGATATAGTCATGGCATGTTTGTCAAAGTCACTACATCCGGTCCCCGCAAATACGTTCAGCTCGTGGAAGCCTATCGAGACGAGAACGGCCGCCCGAAGCAACGTACGATTGCCACACTGGGGCGGCTGGACAAGCTCGGCGACGAGCTGGAGTCCGTTGTCGAAGGACTCTGCCGTATCACGGGTCGCTCACTACCCGATAAGCCCGACGTTGCGTTCGAGTCATCCCGTGCGCTCGGCGACGTCTGGGCGTTGACTCAGCTCTGGAATGCCCTGGGCTTTGATCAGTTACGCAAGGTCTTTCGGGGTACCCGGCACAGCATCCAGATTGAGTCGCTGATCCGCATCATGGTCATGAACCGGCTGACCTCACCCGACTCCAAACTGGGCGTCCTGCGCTGGCTGGAGACCGTGTGCATACCGGGTGTCAGCGGTATGGACAAGATCGATCATCAACACCTGCTGCGCGCCATGGATGCGCTCAATGAGCATCAGGCTGCGGTAAATGACAAAGTAACAGAGCTGCTGCGGCCCTTGATTGATCAGGAGTTGTCTGTTGTATTTTACGACATGACCACGATTCGAGCAGAAGGTCTGACACAACAGGCGAACGAGTTGCGTCAATATGGACGCTCCAAAGAGGGCGGCATCCGGCGTCAGGTCATGCTGGGTATGGTCCAGACTGCGGATGGCTTGCCGCTGTACCACGAAGTGTTCGAAGGTAACACCGCCGAGGTCAAAACCCTGCAGCCCACGGTGCAGACCATCATTGAGCGCTTTCCGGTTAAACGTATTATCGTGGTGGCTGACCGTGGCTTACTGTCGATCGATAACCTGGAAGAGCTGCAACAGATCACCCTGCCCAGCGGCCAGCCACTGGAGTTCATTCTGGCCGTGCCGGGGCGGCGATACGGCGACTTTGAACCGATACTGGAACCGCTGCAGAGCAGCGTGTTCGCCGACGCCACCGCAGAAGTGATCACAGAATCCAAATGGCAGAAACAACGCCTGATCATTGCTCATGATCCCCGACGGGCGGCGGATGAAATTGCCACCCGTGATGCGCGAATCGAAGCGCTTGAGCAGGAAGCGGAACGGCTTGCCGCCAAGCTGGATCGACAGGATGAGGGCGAGAAAGCGCGTGGCCGCAAGCTCTCAGACGGTGGGGCCACGGCCCGTCTGTATAAAGAAGTCAGCGAGTCTGGCTTGGCAAAGATCGTTAAAGTCAATCTGAAGAGTCCACTGTTCAGCTATGATGTGGATGCTTCTGCCTTGCAGCAAGCGCGCCTGATGGATGGCAAACTGCTGCTGGTCACCAACGTGCAGGATCTGGCGCCTGACGAAGTGGTCAGACACTACAAGTCGCTGGCGGATATCGAGCGTGGCTTCAAGGCGTTGAAATCAGACATTGAGATCGGGCCGGTGTACCACCGGTTACCGGAACGTATCCGGGCACATGCGATGATCTGCTTCATTGCGCTGGTCCTGCATAGAGTGATGCGGATGCGCCTCAAGGCAGCAGACTCAGCGCACTCACCGATGAGAGCCCTGGCGCAGTTGCGTCGTATCCAGTATCACCAGGCAAGCCTGAATGGCAGCCCTGTCACAGGTCTCTCATCCATGACGAGTGAGCAGTTGGATATACTCAAAGCACTGAACATCGAAAAACCGACGGTTAGCACTGATTATCTGAGTTTGTAGTGGAACGTTTTTGATCGCGATCTATATAAATCAGTTACTTATACGCTGAACTGTTGAACTCGGGGGGGCTGGGTTTTGCGCTGAATGACCGGCTTTCTGTCGGATCGAGATTTTCTTATTCACATCGCTCGAACCAGAAAGTAGATGGCGACACCATACAGGGCTCATCAACAGATCCGATGGACCTGACGCTCTCTTTTTCATATGCCCTGTCAAACGAGTGGGTGATAGTGCCGCAAGTGGCTTATGCGCTGAATGACGATGCCGGTACACCAGGCATTGCCCTGAGCCTGAAAAGGAAGCTGTAAGGTGGGCTGGAGAATGAAAGTGCTACGCTACCTGCTTGTCGGCGGTTGCCTGCTGTGGAGTATGAGTTCATTGGCGCAACCGCCATCGGTAACATCCATGAAAGCGCTGAAAATGTCCGGTATCGAGCGCCAGACACAAGACTACTCCTGTGGTGCTGCTGCCTTGTCAATTTTACTGACAGATTACTTTGATGATCCGTTGGATGAACTGACATTGTTGACCGATATGCTGTCGAGACTCAGTCCTGAAGAGGTGCAGCTGCGTATTTCTGATGGATTCTCCATGCTGGATATGAAACAACAAGCTGAGCGGCTGGGCTATATGGCAGAAGGTATTTTATTACCTCAAGAGTCTGTCCAGCATCTGGCTGGCCCTGTCATTATTCTGGTTCAGCTTGATGATCTGAAGCATTTTGTTGTCCTGAAAGGCATCACGGCAGGCCGCGCCTACCTTGCCGACCCGGCAAGAGGGAATCTGCGAATACCGCTGTATGAGCTGCTCGAGCAATGGAAAGGTGAAACGCTGGTATTGGGTAGGGCAGATATCGGACTACCGAAATATCATGGCCTGGCATTACCGACGGGTAGTGCCAGAGCGCCTGAGACAGATGTGGTGAGGTCGCTCAAATTTTCACCGATTCATTGACGTTACTGCCTAGCCCGGACTCTCCGAAGGACGGTGTGGTCGGGCCTGGCTGACCGTCTGCCGCCAAGGCCGAAAAATGCTCCTGCATTTTCGGCATTCCCGCCGTCTATGGCGGTCAGGGCGGCAGCCGAGCCCTCAGGGACGAGTTCACGGCGTGTGACAGAGCCGACCACATCGACTCAACGCCTGGAGAGTGCGATTGCCCTGCCCAAACAACCGTTCAGCTGGTTTTCGAGGCCCACTCGGTTCTGTAAACCACCAGCTTCAGTTGCCGATAAAACCCGCCTTTATCAGGT
The DNA here is from genome assembly GCF_046271865.1 of Nitrincola salilacus. NCBI lineage: Bacteria > Pseudomonadati > Pseudomonadota > Gammaproteobacteria > Oceanospirillales > Oceanospirillaceae > Nitrincola > Nitrincola salilacus. Next base: position 1,723,446 of record NZ_CP176580.1, on the reverse strand, counting down.
AAGCCTCTATCTCAGGCAGAATCGACTCATCATCTATGGTCGATGGCATCTTATAGGACTCACTGGCCGCGATCTTGCGCAACACCGCGCGCAAAATCTTTCCCGAGCGGGTCTTCGGAAGGCGCTGCACCACGATTGCACGGCGAAAACATGCCAATGCCCCGACCTGATCACGTACCATCTCGACCAGCTCATGTTCCAAGTCGGACTCGACTACCTCCACACCCGCCTTGAGGACGACCAGCCCGACCGGTATCTGGCCGCGTAGCTCGTCCGTAACACCAATCACCGCGCACTCGGCCACTGCAGCATGTGCAGAAACCACCTCTTCCATCTCTCCGGTGGAGAGTCGATGGCCAGACACATTAATCACATCATCCGTGCGACCGGTGATGTAGATATAGCCATCCTCATCCTTATAGCCGCCATCTCCGGTGTGATAGTAGCCAGGAAAGGCGGTCAGATAGGAGCCGGAGAAACGTTCATCATTGCGCCAGATGCTCCAGGCAAAACCGGGCGGCATCGGTAGCTTGACGCAGATATTACCCGACTGCATCGCATCCACTTCACTGCCATCGCCATCCAGCACCCGTATATCATAGCCGGGAATCGGCCGGTTGGTAGAACCCAGACGTGGAGCAGAGGGTTGATCCCACCCCATCATCGGTGCCGTCATCGGCCAGCCGGACTCAGTTTGCCACCAGTGATCCAGCACGGGTACCTGCAGCAGATCATCCAGCCAGTAGTAGGTGGAGGAGTCCAGTTTTTCGCCCGCAACAAAAACCCAGCGCAGACTACTCAGATCATATTTCCTTGCCAGATCCCCATTCGGATCCTCCTTGCGAATCGCCCGGAAGGCGGTCGGAGCACAGAACATGGAGTTGACCCCATACTCCCCGATCACACGCCAGAAAGTACCGGCATCCGGTGTTCTGACCGGTTTTCCTTCAAAGAAGATCGCGCTGCACCCACCCATCAGTGGGCCATATACGATGAATGAATGGCCAACCACCCAACCGATATCGGACGCGCCCCACCAGACATCACCAGCTTTCATGCCATAAACATTGTGCAGCGCATACTTGAGTGCCACCGCATAGCCGCCGGTATCGCGGACGATCCCTTTGGGCTGGCCGGTGGTACCTGAGGTGTAGAGAATGTAGAGCGGATCACTACCCTTGACCGGTACGCAGTCGGCGGGCTCAACTCCCTGCTGCACTTCATACCAGTCAAGATCGCGTGCTGGATCCATCTCTGCCTTCAGCATTGGACGCTGACAGACCAGTGTATGAGTGGGCTTGTGACGGGCCAGGCTGATCGCTTTATCCACCAACGGCTTGTAGGCGATCTTCTTGTCAAACTCGATACCACAGGAGGCTGTCAGAATCAGTTTGGGCTCGGCATCATCGATACGCAGCGCCAGCTCATTCGCTGCAAAACCTCCGAATACCACCGAATGTACCGCCCCTAAACGGGCACAGGCCAGCATCGCCACGGCAGCTTCGGGGATCATCGGCATATAGATCACGACAGTGTCGCCCTTGCCGACAGAGAGTTTTTTCAGCGCACCGGCAAAATGGACCACCCGCTCATGCAACTGGCTGAAGGTGATCGCCTCTTTGGTATCGGTAACCGGTGAGTCGTAATAGAGCGCCACCTGATCGCCACGCCCCTGCTCGATCTGATGATCAAGCGCCAGATAGCTCATATTCAGTTCGCCATCCGGATACCAGCAATAGGTACCATTTCCGGTTGGCTGCAGGAAGGTCTGCGGTGCCTTGAACCAGGCCAGTGTCGCCGCCTGTTCAGCCCAGTATTGCTCGGGGTTATCTAGATAAGCCTGATACTGATCCTTGTAGATCATCTGCCACCTCTGATTATTATTGTTTGCAGAATCACTGGGCGGCCATTACGCCGCCCATCTGACTGATTAGCTGATGCTGACTGGATAACGGATGCTGATCACTTATCCTTGTACAGCTTGATCAGGCTGGAAAAATCCAACCCACCATTTCCAGCCGTCTTGTGCAGATTGAACAATGCACGTGCAGCAGAACCCATCGGGGTGGGTGCAGCGCTGTGCTGACTCAGATCCATCGCCAGGCCCAGATCCTTGTACATCAGATCCACCTGGAAACCGCCCTGATAGTCGCGTGAAGCCGGTACGTTCTCCATCACACCCGGCACAGGATTATAGACCTGCAAAGCCCAGTTATTACCGGAGCTCTGCTTCATGATCTCAGAGAGAATCGCCGGATCGAGCCCGTTCTTGATTCCCATATTCAGTGCTTCACAGGTGCCGGCCATGAGGATACCGAGCATCATGTTGTTGCACACTTTAGCGATCTGACCGGCGCCATGATCACCGGCATGGAAGATGTTCTTACCCATCGCCTTCAACACAGGCTCGGCACGGGCAAACTGCTCAGCAGTACCGCCGACGATAAACGTCAGTGTACCCGCCTGCGCGCCACCGACTCCGCCGGATACCGGCGCATCAACGAAATCGATCCCTTTTTCGGCAGCCGCTGCGGCAACACTGCGCGCGGTCTGCACGTCGATGGTTGAGCTGTCGATCACCAGTGTACCCGGTGCAATATGGTTGAACAGCGCATCCTCACCGCTGACCAGCAACCCCTGAACATGGCGCCCGGCCGGCAGCATGGTGATAACGAATTCTGCACCGGCTACGGCAGTGACGGCACTCTGCGCCGCCTCACATCCGCCATCGACGGCATGCTTGAGCGCCTCTGCCGACAGATCAAACGCTTTTACCTGGTGTCCGGCTTTGGCCAGGTTCACGGCCATCGGCCCACCCATATTGCCCAGACCAATAAATGCAATTAACGCCATGATACTATCCCTCTGTTTTTATTCTGTTTTATTGGACAAGCCACTGCAGGTCAGCTGATAAATTTCTAAGCTCTTTACAAATCCTGCAGCGGGTTTACCGGCCAGGGTGATTTGAACAACCCAGCCACAAATTCCGGTTCGACCTTATCCAGAGAACTGAATACCCAGTTCGGTTGATTGTCCTTATCTACCAGCAAGGCTCGCACGCCCTCGGCGAACTCCTCGTGTCGGCAACACTGCACCGACAGAATCAACTCCTGCTGGAACACCTCTTTCAACGACAGGTGACGTGACCGTTTCAACTGCTCATGGATCATAACGATCGACAGCGGGCTGCCATGAGTGATCGCTCGTTTTGCGCGCAACACCCATTTATCATCCGACTCAAGTGCACTGAGTGCAGCCACCATACCCTGCACGGTGTCATGATCTGTGATCTGACGTATCAGCGCTTCGTGCTCGCGAATCGGCGCAGGCATCTCGGCAAGACTGGCTGCGGCTTCCTGCTCCAGCTCACGCAACACCTGACTGATCAAACCACCGGCGTCACCATTCCAGCTCAGGGTTTGCAACCGCTGCAGAAATCCATCACGCATATCGGACCTGAGCGCACGATCCGCGAGGCCAAGATACAGTGCATCAGGTGCATTGATCGGATTACCGGTCAGCCCCAGAAACAATCCACTGCGCCCCGGCATCCGGTTCAGAAACCAACTGCCGCCAACATCAGGATAGAGCCCAATAGTCACTTCCGGCATCGCCAGATGTGAGGTTTCAGTGACCACACGATGGCTGCAGCCATTCATCAGCCCCATGCCGCCGCCCATCACGATACCGCTGGCCCAGCAGATCACCGGTTTGGAGTAAGTATGCAGGGTATAGTCCAGGCGATACTCACGGGTGAAAAAGGCTTCCGGAAAATCTGGGTCACCATCCCCCTTGATAGAGCGGTATAGATTAACGACATCACCACCGGCACAGAACGCCTTGCTGCCGGCGCTGTCGAGAAAAACGGCCACTACACGTTCATCCTGCTGCCAGCGATCCAGCTGTGGCTGAATCAGATCGATCATCTCCAGCGTCAGCGCATTCAGCGAGCGCTCGGCATTCAGGCAGATCTCACCAATCAGATGACCATCAGCCGTTGGGTGTTCAGTAAAAAGGACACAGCTCATATTGATCTCCAGATCAGCGATTTTTCCATTGCGGTTTGCGCTTTTCGAGAAAGGCATTTACCCCCTCACGCTGATCTTCGGTGTGGAACAGATCAACGAACAGCTCCCGCTCCAGAATATAGCCCTGATCCAGCGTGCGAGTGCGGCCTGATTGGATCAGCGTCTTGCATGCCGATACTGCCGAAGGGCTCTGGCTACCGACCTGTTCCGCCAGTGCCAGCGCCTGCTCCAGCGACTGACCCCGCTCAACCACCTCTTCCACCAGACCGATCGCCAGTGCTTTATCCGCCTTGACCTGTTCACCGCAGAGAATCATCCGCTTGGCCCAGCCTTCGCCGACCAGCAGCGTCAGATTCTGCGTGCCACCGGCACAGGGCAGCAATCCGACCTTGGCTTCAGGCAGCGCCATGACCGCCTGCTCCTCGGCAATGCGCAGATCACACGCCAGCGCAACTTCCAGCCCACCACCCATCGCATAACCATTGATCGCAGCGATGGAGACACCCCGGAAGCGGCTCAGCGTCTCGAATGCCTGGCCGAACAGGCGCGCCATATCACGCGCGACACTGCGATCACCATCGGCAAACAGCTTGAGATCGGCGCCGGCTGAGAAAAACTTCTCACCCTGGCCTGTCAGTACCAGACTCCAGATATCACGATCGGCATTCAGCTCTTCGATAATACTGACCAGCGCCTGCAGGCTGTCTGCCGTCCAGGTGTTGGCCGGCGGGTTATTCATGGTCAGCAGTGCTACGTGACCGCGTTTTTCTACCCGAATCGCATCGGACATATCGCTTATCTCCCTCACAGTTCGTTGCTGGCATCCGCCAGCAGACGGCGTGCAATGATCACACGCATGATCTCGTTGGTGCCTTCCAGTATGCGATGAACACGACTGTCACGCAGATAGCGCTCCATCGGATACTCCTTGATATAGCCATTGCCACCGTAGAGTTGCAACGCCTCGTCACAGATCTGATAACCGGCATCGGTCGCAAAGCGTTTGGCCATGGCACAGTAAGTGCTGGCGTCCGGATCCTGTCGATCCAGTTTGCTGGCCGCCAACCTGACCATCTGCCGCGCGGCCACCAGTTCAGTCGCCATATCCGCCAGACGGAACTGCAGTGCCTGAAAATCCGCCAGACGCTGACCGAACTGCTTGCGCTCCAGCATATATTCACGCGCCTTGTTCAGCGCCTGCTGCGCCGTGCCGACCGAGCAGGCAGCGATATTGATACGCCCGCCATCCAATCCCTTCATTGCCAGCACGAAACCTTCACCTTCCTCACTGAGCAGGGCATTGGCCGGTACTTGGACATCCTCAAAGGTGATCATCCGTGTCGGCTGGCTGTTCCAGCCCATCTTGTCCTCTTCGCGCCCGTAGCTGATGCCGTTGGCTTTGGCGTCCACAGCAAATGCCGATACGCCACGCGCACCAGGACCACCGCTTCTCGCCATCACCACTAACAGGTCAGTACTGCCGGCGCCGGAGATAAACATCTTGCTGCCGTTGATGACATAGTGATCACCTTCACGACGAGCGGTTGTCTTCAAAGACGCGGCATCCGAACCGGAGTTGGGCTCAGTCAGACAGTAGGAGCCCAACAAGGCACCGGTCACCAGCCCCTCACCCCAGCGTTCGATCACCTCTGGTGTACCAAAGCTGGTCACCATCCAGGTCACCATGTTGTGAATAGTCAGATACGCCGTGGTCGAGGTGCATCCCATCGACAGACGTTCAAAAATAATGCTCGCATCCAGGCGGCTCAAACCGAGTCCGCCGACACTCTCAGGTGCATAGATGGAGCAGAAACCGAGCTCACCTGCCTTGCGCAGCACATCGACCGGAAAGGTGTGTTCATGATCCCACTGGGCGGCATGAGGCTCCAGCTCGTTTCGCGCAAACGCCGATGCCATATCGGAAAACGCAACCTGATCTTCGTTTAATTCAAAATCCATCCTATCCCCCTGAAACAGGGCGCCGAGCGCCCTGAGACTGATGACTTCACTGACTCAGAACTGACTATCTGAGCTGAATCGTCATATTGGGACCAGAGGCGATATCGTCCTCAAACCAGCGCGCCGTAACGGTTTTGGTTTCGGTATAGAAACGTACCGCCTGCTTGCCATAGGCGTGCTGATCGCCGTAGAAAGATTTACGCCATCCAGTGAAGGAGAAGAACGGCAGTGGCACAGGCACAGGCACGTTGATACCGACCTGACCGACCTGGATCTCGTGCTGATACTTGCGCGCTGCAGCACCCGATGCCGTGAAAATAGAGGTACCGTTACCATAGGGGTTCTCGTTGATCAGCTTGATCGCCTCCTCCAGCGTGTCCACCTCCAGCACGATCAGTACCGGCCCGAAAATCTCTTCACGATAGATCGACATATCAGTCGTCACATTGCGGAACAGGGTTGGCCCCACCCAGTTGCCATCCGGGAAGCCGGGCACAACGCATTCACTGCCATCCAGCAGACATTCAGCACCGGCATCCTTACCTTCCTGAATAAAGCGCAGCACACGCTCTCTTGACTGAGGATTGATCAGAGGTCCATAACCCGCTTTCGGGTCATCCCAGGCACCGGGGGTCACTTGCGCCAGTGCATCCTTCAGATCAGAGATCCACTCACTCGCCTGGCCGACAAAAACTGCTACCGAGATCGCCATGCAGCGCTGTCCACCCGCACCGACAGAAGCGCCCACCAGGTTGTTGATCACCTGCTGTTTCTGCGCATCCGGCATTATCACCATATGGTTCTTGGCACCGGCAAATGCCTGAACACGTTTCATGTGATCGGTGCCGGTTTTGTAGATATGCTCACCAACCGCCACAGAGCCGACAAAGGAGATCGCCGGCGTATCCGGATGAACCAGCAACTGATCCACCACCTCTTTGGTGCCATGCACCACCTGCAACAGTCCATCCGGCGCGCCGGCTTCCTGGAACAACTCAGCCAGACGCATCGGCGTCAGCGGGTCCTGTTCGGAGGGTTTCAGGACAAAACTGTTACCGCAGGCGATCGCCATCGGGAACATCCACAGCGGGATCATCGCAGGGAAATTGAACGGCGTGATGCCGACACAGACCCCCAGAGGCTGGGTGTAACTGTAGCAATCCACTTTGCGCGCCACGTTCTCAACTGTTTCACCCATCGACAGGGACGCGATGTTGCAGGCATGTTCAACCACTTCAATACCGCGCCAGACATCACCCTTGGCATCTTCGAAGGTTTTACCGGTTTCGCCACTCAGAATCGTGGCGATCTCATCATGATGCTCCTTCAGCAGTGCCTGATAGCGCAGCATGACACGGGCACGCTCAGATACGGGCACCTCTTTCCAGGTCTCGAATGCCGCCTTGGCAGAAGCTACCGCCTGATCCACCTCTTCAGGTGTGGCGCAGGGCACCTGAGCAATCACTTCCTGAGTGGCCGGGTTAGTCACGGGAATCCACTGGCTGGTCTGACTCTGCACCATTTTGCCGTTGATCAGGAGAGGAACTTGATGTGTCATGGTCGATACCTTCAATTAATGATTTATTGTTATTCATTGCACTTTACTGTGTTAGTTACGCCCTTAGGCAAAGGGTTCTTACGTATACGTCAAGCAAGGTGCTGAAATCGTTGTCATGCCTCTATTTTTATCACAGGGGCGGGAACGCAAGGATTGATAATATTGCTGATATGATGGACTATATTGCGCATCAATAAGGGAAATTACCCATACCAAGGTATAAGAGGTGACACAATATGAGCCATCCTTCCGACTGGCCCTTGCCACAGGACAGTATTCGCTTTGTACTGCCACGGAGAATGGTATCCCAACTTGCAAATCACCCCTTGAGCAGACAACTCTACCCATTGGGTATCGGTTACTATCAATATGCCAAAGGGCATCAGATGTCGCGCCAGCAACATGATGACAACCTGTTGATCTACTGTCTGGAGGGTCAAGGGAGGCTGGAGGCCTGCGGTAAAAAGAGAATAATCCAGCCGGGTGAACTGATGCTGCTGGCAAAAGGTATCGAGCACACCTACCATGCAGACCCCTATCGCCCCTGGACCATCTACTGGATCCACTTTGATGGTGAGCTGAGCCAGGATTTCATCGACCAGATCAATTCCGACGCTCAGAACCCGGTTGTTCCGCTGGGTCTGCATTCAAGACTGGTGGCCGACTTTGAGGCGCTGCTGGATACCCGCCAGGCCAGTCACCATCTCAATGCGTTTCTGCACAGTGCCAATCTGCTGCGCCAGATAATGACACATATTGTGCTGCTCAAACCGCTGGGCAAGCGGCAAGCCAACGACACGTTCGATCTGGAGAAGATTCACAGTCTGATGCAGGCACGGCTGCATGAGCAACTGGACGTCGACACGCTGGCAAATGCCATTTCGATGTCCAAGTTCCACTTCATCAAGAAGTATGGTGAACTCACCGGAACCACCCCGATCAACCACTTTATCCAACTCAAGATAGAACGCGCCTGCCACCTGCTGGATGTCACCAGCAAGAGCATCGCTGAAGTGGGCTGGGCGATTGGCTATGAAGATGCCTATTATTTCTCGCGTATTTTCAAGAAAATCATGGGGATATCACCCAGCCACTATCGCCGTATCCGGCTGGGCGAATCCTCCTACAAGAGCTGATCAACTGCTCTGCGCACCGGCAGCATTGGCCAGCACGGCTGCCTGCTCCGTATCTCTGGCTGGTGATGAGAGCCAGTGCTCCAGATGAGGTCTGACCAGCTCTGCCAAGGCATCAATATGTACCGGCTCGGCATTCAATGCAGGGATATATTCATAACGTTGACCACCAGCATGTACAAAGTACTCACGATTCTCTTCCTCTATCTCCTCCAGTGTCTCCAGACAATCCGCTGAGAAACCGGGGCAGAACACCTGTACCGACGTGATACCTTCGCCCGGAAGTGCCTTCAGGGTCATATCCGTATAGGGCTTGAGCCACTCTTCACGACCGAAACGCGACTGAAAGGTGGTGCGGTATTGACTGGCATCCAATCCCAGCCGCTCGGCAAGAAGTCGCGACGTTTTAAAACACTCACAATGGTAGGGATCACCATTAAGGAGATAGCGCTTCGGGATACCATGATAGGAGAGCAGCAGCAGATCCGCCCTGCCCTTGTCAGCCCAGTAAGCTTCTATATGCTTTGCCATCGCTTCGATATAGGGTGGAAAATCATGGTAGTGACTGATGAATGTCAGATCCGGAAGCCAGCGACGCTGCATGAAATCCGCTGCAACAGCATCAAAGGTCGACCCGCTGGTGGAGCCTGAGTACTGAGGATAGAGGGGCAATACCAGCAAGCGAGTCACCCCCTGCTGTTGCATTTTATCCAGCACCGAACTGATCGACGGATTACCATAACGCATGGCAAACTCGACTACCACACGATCACCATGGATCTGCTGCAACTGCTCTCGCAGCGCAGTGCACTGATCCTGAGTATGCAGCAGCAGCGGCGAACCGCGCTCGGTCCAGACCTTGCGATAAGCAGCGGCTGATCGGCGTGGACGGATATTCAGAATCACACCGTTCAGTATCAGCCACCAGACAGGCCGTGGCACTTCGACAACACGAGGGTCTGATAGAAACTCTTTGAGATACCTGCGCAGGGCTGACGGGGTTGGTTCATCCGGTGTGCCAAGATTGGTGATCAATACACCCAGCTTGTCAGCCTGACGATGAGAGAAATTTTCTACACCCTTGAAGCCCATGAAATCCTTCCTGTTTCGCGTGAAATTGCAGCCTGCTGTCAGGCTCCTGGAGATAACTAAACGCTATTTAACCAGAAATCAGATCACAGTTCGGCAAGTTTTCGTTCTCACCGCACTGTGACCCTGCAAGATCCGACAGGAATTGATGGCGATCAGATCAACTCGATCGCCACAGCTGTTGCCTCACCTCCGCCGATACAAAGCGAGGCGACACCACGCTTCAGGCCACGACGTTGCAGTGCATACATCAGCGTTACCAGAATACGTGAACCGCTGGAGCCGATCGGATGCCCGAGGGCGCATGCACCGCCGTTGACATTGACCTTTTCAGGATCCAATCCCAACTGCTGCTGGGCCAGCATGGTAACCACAGCAAAGGCTTCGTTGATCTCATACAGATCGACGTCATCTTTACTCCAGCCTGCCCTGTCCAGCACCTTGCTGACAGCACCGATCGGCGCCAGTGTGAACTCATCCGGCAGTTGTGCATGAGTTGAGTGGGCAACGATACGTGCCAGTGGTGTCAGTCCACGACGCTGCGCTTCACTCTCGCGCATCAGAACCAGTGCCGATGCACCATCGGAGATGGAACTGGCGTTTGCAGCCGTAACTGTTCCCTCCTTGGCAAAGGCGGGTTTCAGCGTACGGATCTTGTCCACCTTCGCCTTACCGGGCTGCTCATCGATCTCGACCAGCAGATCCCCACCTCGACCACTGACCGTCACAGCGGTGATCTCATCCGCAAAGTCACCCTGTTCAATGGCCCGCAGTGCACGGGTCAGTGATGAGATGGCAAAATCATCCATCGACTCACGTGTCACCTGATACTGGTCTGCGGTTTTCTGCGCATAGCTGCCCATCAGACCACCCTTGTATGCATCCTCCAGACCGTCCAGGAACATGTGATCCAGCACCTGACCATGCCCCATGCGCATCCCTTCGCGCGCCTTGGGCAGCAGATACGGCGACTGACTCATGTTTTCCATGCCACCCGCAACCATGACATCGGCGCTGCCAGCCAGCAATTGATCATGTGCCAGCATCACCGCCTTCATACCGGAGCCACACATCTTGTTGACAGTCGTGCAGCCTGCTGCGACCGGAATACCGGCAGCCAGCGATGCCTGTCGTGCTGGTGCCTGTCCCAGCCCTGCTGGTAACACACACCCCATCACGACCTCATCCACCTGATCAGCAGTAATACCTGAGCGTTCAACAGCTGCTTTGATGGCTGCTGCACCCAGCGCAGGCGCTCTTACGGAGCTGAGAGCGCCCTGCAAACCACCCATGGGTGTGCGAGCGGCACCAACGATTACAATAGCTTCTGACACTTTGATTACCTCGACTCAGCTCTGATAATACCCAAACACACTTATTCGACAGCGGATCAATTGAAGTTCTTCTTCATGAACCTCTGCACCTCACCGACAATTCCTGCACGGAATGCCAGTACACAGACAACAAAGATCGCACCCAGTATCACGTTAACCCAGTCACCAAGGGCGCTCTGCGCCAGTTGATGTTCCAGGCTGACCACAAAAGCCGCGCCGATAACTGGCCCCAGCAGCGTACCGACCCCACCCACCAGCGTCATCAGTATCACTTCACCAGACATATGCCAATGAGCGTCAGTCAGTGATGCCAGCTGGAACACTATCGTTTTAACCGAGCCTGCGAGCCCCGCTATCGCAGCAGACAGAACAAAGGCCACCAGCTTGTATCTATCCGTGTTGTAACCCAGCGAAGTGGTTCTTGCTTCGTTCTCTTTGATCGCCTTGAGCACATAACCAAAGGGCGAGTTAATGGTTCGCTGAACCAACGCAAAGCCCAGTACGAAAATCGCCAGCACAAAATAATACATGGCCATATTGTTCTGCAGATCGATAAACCCGAACAGGTTCCCACGAGGAATACCGTGCATCCCATCCTCACCACGAGTGAATTCAGATTGCACAAAGAAGAAGAAGACAAGCTGCGCCAGCGCCAGTGTAATCATGGCAAAATAGATACCTTGACGACGTATCGCGACCAATCCGAAGAAAAAGCCAAGAACCGTTGCTGCAAAGGTACCTGCCAGAATACCTATCTCCGGCGGCAGGCCACTGTAGGTTGTCAGCAGATAGCCGGTCGTATACCCCCCGGTGGATAGAAAAGCCGCATGCCCGAATGAGAGCAACCCGACATAGCCCAGCAACAGGTTGAAAGCCACAGCAAACAGCGCGAAGCAGAGGATCTTCATCAGGAAGACCGGGTAGACCACAAAGGGTGCTGCAATTGCCAGCGACAATAATACCAACTGAAGTATCAGGCGGCGACGGTCAGATCTGCGCTGCTGCTCCAGGCCGACATTATGCACAGCAACAGTAGAGAGAGCTTGTGACATGGTTACGCCTCCTTACCAAATAGCCCTGCTGGACGCAGCAGGAGTACAATCACCATCACCAGAAATATCACGGTAGTGGATGCTTCCGGATAAAACACCTTGGTCAGGCCCTCAATGATTCCCATCGCCAGGCCGGTCAGAACAGCACCGATAATTGACCCCATGCCGCCGATCACGACCACCGCAAATACGATGATCAGGATATTGGCCCCCATCACCGGTGTGACAGAATAGATCGGCGCGGCCAGTACACCCGCAAAGGCTGCCAGCATCACCCCAAAGCCATAGGTCAGGGTGACCAGTAGCGGCACATTGATCCCGAAAGCCTGCATCAATGGCGCATTTTCAGTCCCGGCTCGCAAATAGGAACCAAGCTTGGTTTTTTCAATCATGAACCAGGTACCGAAGCAAACCACCAACGCGGCCACAATCACCCAGGCTCGATAGTAAGGCAGGAACATGAACCCGAGATTCACCCCGCCCTTGAGTGCATCAGGAATCGCATAGCGCATACCTGAAACACCGTAAATATTGGTAAATACCCCCTGGATCACCAATGCGATACCAAAGGTCAGCAACAAACTGTAGATATGATCTTCATGCGCAATACGGCGCAACAGAAAACGCTCCAGAATAATTCCGAAGATGCCGACCAGTATTGGAGAGACAAACAGTGCAACCCAATAGTTGACACCCAGAGTATCGAGCAGCACCACCGCACACAAAGCACCCAGCATATACAGGGCACCATGAGCAAAGTTGATGATCTTGAGCAGGCCAAAGATAACGGCTAGCCCCAGGCTCAGTAAGGCATAGAAAGCCCCGTTAATCAGGCCCAGTAATAACTGTCCATACAGAACAGCCAAAGGCACTCCGAATAGCATGGTCATGTAATACAACCTCAAAATATGGCTTGTCAGGCAACCGGCATCCCGCCAGCCTCTGATCGACATGCCCCACCGTGTGGTGAGGCATGTCGTGTCAGTTTACCGAATCAGTTGTTAACCAGTTTGCACTGGCTTTCAGACAGCGGACGGTATGCCTCATCACCAGGAATGGTACGAATGATCTTGTACAGATCCCATTCACCGGTGGACTCAGCAGGTTTTTTCACTTCAGCCAGATACATATCATGGATCATGCGGCCATCTTCACGGATATAACCGCCTTTGGCGAACATGTCATTGATTGGCGTGGCGATCATCTGTGCACGAACCGCCTGAGCTTCATCAGTGCCAGCTTCCTTGACTGCATTCAGGTAGTGCATGGTGCTGGAGTAGATACCGGCCTGAACCATGGATGGACGCACATTGGTGCGCTCATAGAAACGATCGGACCAGGCACGTGCATCTTCATCCATATCCCAGTACCAGCCGGTAGTCAGCTGAATACCCTGAGCGGTTTCAACACCCAGCGCATGAACATCGTTGAGGAACAACAGCAGTGCAGCCAGCGTCTGACCGGACTGCGTCAGGCCGAACTCACCCGCCGTGGTGATAGCGTTGATTGTGTCGGAACCAGCATTAGCCAGTGCCACGACATTCGCACCGGACGTCTGAGCCTGCAGGATGAAAGAGGAGAAGTCGTCTGTCGGGAAAGGATGGCGAACTGCCTGTGAGACCTTGCCCCCATTAGCTTCGACAACCTTGGTTACATCGCCTTCCAGTGCGTGGCCAAACGCATAGTCAGCAGTCAGGATGAACCAGTCATCACCACCCTCATCCACAACGGCTTTAGCTGTGCCGTTAGCCAGTGGATAGGTATCATACACATAGTGAATATGGTTGGCCGTGCAGTGTTCGTTGGTGATACTGGAGGCAGCGGAACCAGACACAATACCCAGACGGTTGCTCTGCTCGAGAATCTTGGTTGCAGCAATAGTAACGGAAGACGCCACCATGCCGGCCACCAGATCGACCCCGTCATTCTCGACCCACTGACGAACCGTGCTGGATGAGACGTCCGGGCTGTTTCGATCATCAGCGCTCACTACAGTGATTTTTGCGCCATTGACCGTACCTCCGAAGTCTTCAACTGCCATTTGCAGGGCGGTCAGGCCGTTTGGACCTGCCAGATCACGATAAGTACCCGACATATCCGCCAGATAGGCGATGCGAACTTCATTATCGCTGATGGTAGCCTGTGCAGCACTGGCCATAAAAGTAGATGCGATTGCTGCAACTAACGTCTTCTTGATCATTTTCATTGCTTTCTCCGTCGCCGTACCGGCTATTGTTTTTGTTTTCTGGTAACTCTGCGAAGCCCTACAATCCCTCAGCAAAACCTGAGTTAGTTTGCAGGCATCCTGACGGTCACACGCACCTTGCGAGTTCCGCCCAGCACCTAAACACCCAGATAGGTATTCAGTAAGTCCTTCTTGGATTCCAGTTCATGGGCACCAATCTCATGCACTATCTGACCATGCTCCATCAGGTAGTGTCGGTCTGCCAGCGGAGCCGCAAAACGGAAGTTCTGCTCCACCAATACAATCGTCAGCCCTTTGGCCTTCAACCGCATCAGTACCTCTGCCAGTTTTTGCACGATAACCGGAGCAAGACCTTCTGTGATCTCATCCAGCAAAAGCATGTTTGCACCGGTGCGCAGAATACGGGCCATCGCCAGCATCTGCTGCTCACCACCTGACAAGCGTGTTCCCTGGCTGCGTCTGCGCTCATACAGATTGGGGAACATGTCGTAAATCTCATCCAGACTCATACCGTCGCTGCGTACCTTGGGTGGCAGCAGCAGGTTTTCCTCAACGTCCAGGCTGGCAAAAATGCCACGCTCTTCAGGACAGTAACCGACACCCAGTTGCGCAATATGGTGCGGGGCTGTCTGAATGGTTTCGTTACCATTGATCATGATGGAGCCGGTTCTGCGGCCCACCATATTCATGATTGATTTCAGTGTTGTGCTGCGACCTGCGCCATTACGACCAAGCAGCGTGACCAGCTCGCCGCGACGGACAGTCATGTCGATCCCATGCAGAATATGAGACTCACCGTAAAAGGCATGCAGGTCGGCAATGCGAAGCTGCTCGTAATCAGGTTTAACTGCATTAGTCATCAGTGAGCTCCCTCAACTTCAGCTTCTTCACTACCCATATACGCCTCACGCACCTGAGGATTGGCAGACACGGTCTTGTAATCGCCCTCCGTCAGTACCGACCCGCGCGACAGCACGGTAATCCGGTCACACAGCTTGCTGACGACTCCCAGGTTATGCTCAACCATCAGTACAGTTCGACCCACTGCCGCGTGGCGAATCAGCTCAACCACTCGATCAACGTCTTCATGGCCCATCCCCTGAGTCGGCTCATCCAGCAGCATCAATTCAGGCTCCATCGCCAGTGTGGTTGCCAGTTCAAGCGCGCGCTTGCGGCCATAGGAAAGTTCAACCGTCTGCGCATTGGCAAACTCCTCCAGCCCCACGGACTTGAGCAACTCATAGGCCCGCTCATTCAGGCTGTTAAGTACTTTCTGAGATTTCCAGAAATGGAAGCTGTGCCCTTCAAAGCGTTGCAGTGCCACACGAACATTCTCCAGCGCGGTCATATGCGGAAAGACAGCAGAGATCTGAAAGGAGCGCACGATACCCTTGCGGGCAATCGCTGCCGCTTTCAGTGAAGTGATATCGTTACCATTAAACAGTATCTGTCCTGAGGTAGGGGTCAGAAACTTGGTCAGAAGATTGAATACAGTGGTCTTGCCCGCTCCGTTAGGACCGATCAGAGCATGTATATGGCCACGCTGAATCGACAGATTGACATCATCGACCGCAATAAAACCCTTGAAACCCTTGACCAGATTGTGGGTTTCGAGCACGTAGTCTGTACTCATGTACACCAAGCCTCTTTTTATTTTTGTTAAAGGGGCAAATTCCCTGCTTGCGACTTACCTTAACGTAAGCCTGAGATGCAAACTAGCAATTTCCATTAAGGGATTACAACTACTACTTTAGTCTAATATACCCACAAAAAACACCACATAACAGCCTATTTATACTTTAAATTCAAATAATTAAAATAAAATTAGCACTTCTTTAAGTGAGGATATTTTTTTATTTTTCACTTTACGTTAACGTCAACTTTGATTAACCTGATTTCAACAATCCAGGTGCTATCCATGAATAAGACCTATGAATAAAAAGAAATCCTTTTCCATCAGCGAGCTTGCCAGCGAGTTTGACGTCACCACTCGCAGCATCCGCTTTTATGAAGATCAGGGGCTGCTGAAACCCACGCGCCGCGGGCAGACACGTATCTACAGCTCAAAGGATCGCGTCAGGTTGAAGCTGATCCTGCGCGGCAAGCGTCTGGGCTTCTCGCTGGCTGAAACCCGCGAACTGTTCGATCTGTGGGATGAAACCCTCGTCGGCAGCGAAAAGCAGCTCAAACTGATGTTAGCTACAGTTGACAGCAAGCGTGCGCAACTGGAGCAACAGATGAAAGATATCGCCATGGTTCAACTGGAGCTCGACAGTGCCGAGATGCGCTGTCGCGAAGCACTCAACGAACTGAAACAGCAACAGCTCTCCGACAAGCAGGCTGATCAGCAGCCACTTGAACAGCTATAACAAAGGTAATGGACATGATCTCTCAATACTCTGAACTGAACTTCGGCCTGGGCGAAACCATCGACATGCTGCGTGAGCAGGTCAACAGTTTTGCTGCCAATGAAATTGCGCCACGTGCCGAAGCGATAGATCGCGACAACCTGTTTCCTAATGATCTGTGGCGCAAGTTTGGCGATATGGGCTTGCTGGGTATCACCGTCAAGGAGGAATACGGCGGTGTCGATATGGGTTATCTGGCACATGTGATTGCGATGGAAGAGATCAGCCGTGCGTCTGCATCCGTGGGTCTGTCCTATGGAGCTCACTCCAACCTCTGTGTTAACCAGATCCATAAGAACGGCTCTGAAGAGCAGAAGCAAAAGTATCTGCCGAAGCTGCTCAGCGGTGAACATATCGGTGCACTGGCGATGTCTGAACCGAATGCCGGCTCCGATGTGGTATCGATGAAACTGTCGGCCCGTGATGCCGGTGACCACTACGTCCTGAATGGCAACAAGATGTGGATCACCAACGGCCCGGATGCCAATGTCTATGTAATTTATGCCAAGACCGATATCAGTGCCGGCCCTAAAGGGATCACGGCTTTTATCGTCGAGCGTGATACTGAAGGCTTCACTCAGGCACAGAAGCTGGACAAGCTCGGTATGCGCGGCTCCAACACCTGCGAACTGGTGTTCCAGGATTGCAAGGTACCTAAAGAGAACATTCTGGGTCAGCTGCACGGTGGTGTACGCGTGCTGATGAGCGGTCTGGACTACGAGCGCCTGGTCCTGTCTGGTGGTCCTCTGGGCATCATGCAGGCAGCGATGGATATTGCTGTTCCCTACATTCGCGACCGCAAGCAGTTTGGTCAGGCGATCGGCGAGTTCGAACTGGTTCAGGGCAAGATTGCTGATATGTACACGCGCATGAATGCAGCCAGATCCTATGTCTACATGGTGGCGATGGCGGCTGATCGCGGCGATACCACGCGTAAAGATGCGGCTGGTGCGATCCTCTACTCGGCCGAGATGGCCACCCAGATCGCGCTGGATTCCATCCAACTGCTCGGTGGTAACGGCTATATCAATGAATACCCGACAGGCCGCCTGCTGCGTGATGCCAAGCTGTATGAGATCGGCGCCGGCACCTCCGAGATTCGTCGTATGCTGATCGGCCGTGAGCTGTTCCTCAACAAATAATTCGGATATCAGGAGCTGCCCATGACGATATTGCAGAGCAAGATCAACACCCGGTCCGATGAGTTTCGGGCCAACCATGAGTCGATGGCCAGTGCGGTTGCCGACCTGCGCGATAAAGTCGCCACCATTGAACAAGGCGGTGGCCCCAGCTATCAGGAGCGCCACCTGGCACGCGGAAAACTGCTGCCACGTGAGCGTATCAACCGCCTGCTCGACGAAGGATCACCCTTCCTCGAGCTGTCGCAGATGGCTGCCTACAATGTCTACGGTGAGGATGTCCCGGCGGCCGGTATCATCACCGGTATCGGTCGTGTCTCCGGTATCGAGTGCATGATTGTTGCCAACGATGCGACTGTTAAAGGGGGTTCCTATTACCCGCTGACAGTGAAGAAACACCTGCGCGCTCAGGAGATCGCCGAGCAGAACCATCTGCCGTGCATCTATCTGGTCGATTCCGGCGGCGCCAACCTGCCCCGCCAGGATGAGGTGTTCCCCGATCGCGATCATTTCGGCCGTATCTTCTACAATCAGGCACGCATGTCCTCCAAGGGGATTCCTCAGATCGCAGTAGTAATGGGGCTGTGTACTGCGGGCGGTGCCTATGTACCGGCGATGGCGGATGAATCGATCATCGTGCGCAACCAGGGCACTATCTTCCTGGCGGGACCTCCGCTGGTGAAAGCCGCTACCGGTGAAGTGGTCAGTGCCGAAGAGCTCGGTGGTGCCGATGTGCACTGCAAGGTGTCCGGTGTTGCCGATCACTATGCCGAGAATGACCTGCACGCGCTGCAGATTGCGCGCCGCTGTGTCGCCAATCTGAATCGCCGCAAAAAAGTCGAACTGGATATTGTGGCACCGGTTGAGCCGCGCTTCAGTACCGAGGATATCTACGGCATCGTCGGCACTGATCTGCGCAAGCCCTATGATGTGCGCGAGATCATCGCCCGCATCGTGGATGGCTCCGAATTCGATGAGTTCAAGAAACTTTACGGCCAGACTCTGGTCACCGGCTTTGCACACATCTATGGCTATCCTGTCGGCATCATCGCCAATAATGGCATATTGTTCGGCGAATCTGCACAGAAAGGCGCTCACTTCATCGAGCTCTGCTGTCAGCGCAATATCCCCTTGCTGTTCCTGCAGAACATCACCGGTTTCATGGTGGGTCGCAAATATGAATCAGAAGGTATCGCCAAGCACGGCGCCAAGATGGTGATGGCCGTCGCCTGTGCCAATGTGCCCAAGCTGACTGTTCTGATCGGTGGCAGCTTCGGTGCCGGCAACTATGGCATGTGCGGTCGCGCTTACAATCCTGATTTCCTGTGGATGTGGCCCAACGCCCGCATCTCGGTAATGGGAGGTGAGCAGGCAGCCGGCGTAATGGCGACCGTCAAACGCGAAGGCCTTGAGCGTACCGGCAAGGAGTGGTCAAAGGAGGACGAATCCAGCTACAAACAACCGATTATTGATACCTACGAGCATCAGGGTCACCCCTACTACGCCAGTGCGCGCCTGTGGGATGACGGTGTCATCGACCCCATCCAGACGCGTGAAGTGATCGGCATGGGCCTGTCAGCCACACTGAACCGACCCGTGACGGAAACCCGTTTCGGCGTGTTCAGAATGTAATCGGAGACAGCCATGAGTGATAAAACAGAAGTGGTCCTGCTCAAGCGCAACCCGAATGGGGTTGCCGAGCTGATCCTGAACCGCCCGGATAAGCACAACGCTTTTGATGACACCATCATCCAGTCTCTGATCAGCCGACTGGAAGAGGTTGAGCAGGATAATGATATTCGCGTTCTGGTGCTGCGCTCCAACGGTCGCAGCTTCTCAGCAGGGGCTGATCTCGGCTGGATGAAGCGCATGGCGCAGAACAGCCATCAGGACAACCTGGAAGATGCCGGCCATCTGGCGAAGCTGATGGAGCGCCTGAACCATCTCAGCAAACCGACCATCGCTCTGGTTCAGGGTGCTGCCTATGGTGGTGCCGTGGGCCTTGCAGCCTGCTGCGATATCGTGATCGCCAGCGAGCAGAGTCAGTTTTGCCTCAGTGAAGTGCGCATCGGTCTGATACCTGCCGTGATCAGCCCCTATGTTGTGCGCGCCATTGGCGAGCGTCAGGCGCGGCGCTATTTCGTCACGGCGGAGCCCTTCTCGGCACGTGAGGCACAGCAGTTCGGCCTGGTGCATGAAGTGGTCGCAGACAATGCACTGCTGGACGACGCCTGCCAACGCTATATCGACGTGATGAGCAAGAACAGCCCCTGCGCGATGCAGGCAGCCAAATCACTGATCCATGCGGTCAGCCATAAAGTGATCACTGACGAGGTGATCGATGATACCGCACGCCGTATCGCCGATATTCGCGTCAGTGAAGAGGGACAGGAGGGCCTGAGTGCATTCCTGAACAAGCGCCAGCCTAACTGGATCCAGGAGACAGATAACCATGTTCAGTAAAATTCTGATAGCCAACCGTGGTGAGATCGCCTGCCGGGTCATCCAGACCGCACACAGGCTGGGCGTCCGCTGCGTGGCAGTCTATTCCGAGGCGGATCGCAATGCCCGTCACGTAGCCATGGCGGATGAAGCCTTTCTGCTGGGTCCAGCTCCCAGCAATGAAAGCTACCTGCGTATCGACAAGATCATCGAGATCGCAAAGCAGAGCGGTGCTCAGGCAATCCATCCGGGCTATGGCTTCCTGTCGGAAAATACCGACTTTGCACAGGCCTGTGCTGATAACAATATCGTCTTTATTGGCCCACCCTCCTCCGCTATCGCGGCGATGGGTTCCAAGTCAGCGGCCAAGTCGATCATGCAGGATGCCGGTGTACCCCTGGTACCCGGCTATCACGGTGCCGATCAGTCACCTGAACTGCTGCGCAAGGAGGCTGAAAAATGCGGCCTGCCCCTGCTGCTCAAAGCAGTTGCCGGTGGCGGCGGTAAAGGGATGCGCGTAGTTGAGTCGCTGGATGAGTTTGACGCTGCACTGGCAGCCGCTCAACGCGAAGCGAAAAACGCTTTCGGCAATCCTGACATGCTGATCGAACGCTACCTGACCCAGCCACGACATGTCGAGATTCAGGTGTTCTGCGATGCGCATGGCAATGGTGTCTATCTGGCTGAGCGTGACTGCTCGGTACAGCGCCGCCATCAGAAGGTACTGGAAGAAGCACCGGCACCTGGTCTGTCGGATACCACGCGCAAGGCGATGGGTGAATCAGCTGTTCGTGCAGCGCAGGCGATCGACTATGTCGGCGCCGGTACGGTCGAGTTCCTCTACGATGTCGATGGCTCTTTCTTCTTCATGGAGATGAATACCCGTCTGCAGGTGGAGCACCCGGTCACTGAGATGATCACAGGTCAGGACCTGGTGGAGTGGCAGCTGCGCATCGCCTTCGGTGAGCCACTGCCATTGCTGCAGGAACAGATCCGTATTCGCGGTCATGCGCTGGAAGTACGTGTCTATGCAGAAGATCCAGACAACGATTTCCTGCCAGCCACCGGTACCCTGCGTTATCTGCGCACCCCGGATGAGAGCGCTCACGTACGCGTCGACACCGGCGTGGTTGAGGGTGACGAGGTCAGTATCCATTATGACCCGATGATCGCGAAACTGATTGTCTGGGACGACAGCCGCGAGCAGGCGATCAATCGTATGGTACAGGCGCTGGAGCACTATCGCATCAGCGGTGTCAAAAACAACATCCGCTTTCTGCATGCACTAGCCGATGCCCAGCCCTTCCGCGAAGAGCAACTGGATACCGGCTTCATCACCAAGCATGAAGCCCTGCTCTTCCCGGCGCCCCGCCTCGACCCACATCGGGCGCTGGTATTGGCGGCTGGATTCTTCCTGCAGAAAAGCAAGACACAAACACAGCGCAGCAATGATCCCTGGTCGCCCTTCGGCCGCCAGAACAGCTGGCGCATGAACTCCCAGTACGCCAGACCGATGCAGTTGATGGTTGGTGAAACCCTGCACGATCTGAAGATTCTGGAGCGAGATCAGGGTTATCAGGTCTGTGTCGGTGGCAGCGTCTATGACCTGAATGCGTCACTCCAGGATGATCACCTGCAGGCCGTCATCAACGGCCACCGCATGAGTGTTCACGGCCATGTGCACGACAATCAACTGACTCTGTTCCATGAAGGCGAGAACTTTGTCTGCACCCTGCATTATGAAGATTTCGGCAGTCAGGATCAGGCAGCAGAGGGTAGCCTGCAGGCACCGATGAATGGTGCCGTTGTTGCCGTGATGGTGAAAACAGGCGATGACGTGAAAGCCGGACAGACCCTTGTCATCATGGAAGCGATGAAGATGGAGCATGCGATCAAGGCACCCAAGGCAGGTGTGGTGAGCGAGATCTACTTCCTGGAGGGTGACATGGTTGCAGAGGGTGCAGAGCTGATTGCCGTGACTGTTCATGACGAGACTGTTCATGACGGGACTGAGCATGACAAAGCAGAGAATAAAGAGGAGGAAAAGTAATGGCCTTTCCGACTCAGGTACGCCTGTTTGAGATGAGCCCCCGTGATGGTCTGCAGAACGAAGCAGGCCCGGTGATTGCCACCGATATCAAGGTTGAACTGATCAACCGCCTGAGCGCCTGTGGCCTGACCCATATCGAGGCCGCCAGCTTTGTGTCACCCAAGTGGGTCCCCCAGATGGGGGATGCTGCAGAGGTGATGGCAGGTATTGAGCGCAAATCCGGTGTGGTGTACTCCGCCCTCACTCCCAATTTGAAAGGGATAGAGGGAGCGATCGCTGCACAGGCTGATGAGGTGGCGGTTTTCAGTGCTGCCTCCGAAGCCTTCACCCAGAAGAACATCAACTGCACCATCGCCGAAAGCCTTGAGCGTTTCGTGCCGGTGATTGAAGCAGCCAAGGCTCAGGGGATACGAGTGCGTGGTTATGTCTCCACCGTACTCGGCTGCCCCTATCAGGGCGAGATAGCGCCAGCTCAGGTCGCAAGCGTCGCACGTGAATTACTCGATATGGGCTGCTATGAGATCTCACTGGGTGACACCATCGGTGTCGGCACGCCCCTGAAAGCCAAGCGGATGCTGGAAGCCGTGACGCGGGAAATTCCGGTTGAAAAGCTGGCCGCTCATTTCCATGACACTTACGGCCAGGCACTTTCCAACCTCTATGCCGTGCTGGAAGAGGGTATCAGTGTAGTCGATGCCTCCGTGGCCGGCCTTGGTGGTTGCCCCTATGCAAAAGGTGCCTCCGGCAATGTCGCCAGCGAAGATGTGATCTACCTGCTGCAGGGGTTGGGCATTCAGACCGGTGTCGATCTGCAGCAACTGGTCAACACCGGCTACTGGATCACGCGCCAACTGGGCCGACCTAACGGCTCCAAGGTCGCTCAGGCACTGGGTGAGAAAATCTAACTCAAGCAAATAAGATATGGAGCAACTGATGTCACAGTCAGAACGGATTACAGCACTCGACCTACCCATCCCACAGACCGCTGATCTGCCGGAGAATGTGCAGAAGTACTTTGCCAAGTGTGATGAAAAGCTCGGCATGATCCCCAATGTGCTCAAATCCTATAGCCAGAATCTGGCCCAGTTTGAGGTGTTCACACGCTTTTACAATGAAATGATGTTTGGCGAGAGCGTTCTGACCCCGCTTGAGCGGGAGATGATCGCCGTGGTGGTCTCCTCCGAGAACAAATGCTTCTACTGCCTCACCGCCCATGGTGCCGCCGTACGTGAATATTCCGGCAATCCGATGCTCGGCGAGCAACTGGTCATGAACTACAGAACAGCAGAGCTTGATGCACGTCAACGCGCCATGCTCGACTTTGCCTGCAAACTGACCCAGTCACCCGATGCCATCATCGAGAGCGATCGCGCAGCGCTGCGTCAGGCTGGATTCGATGACCGGACCATCTGGGATATCGCCAATATTGTCGGTTTTTACAATATGACCAACCGGATCGCCAGTGCGGTGGAGATGCAACCGAACCCGGAGTACCACGCACGCTTCCGTTAAACCAGATTTTTCAGGCCTTCACCTGTTGATTTCTGAATTGGTAGTTTAGAGCGTATTCCGGAGGCCTTGAGTGAGTGTATGCCGCAGGGACGCGGCATCCAAGCCTACAGGGATGTATCTACGGCGCCTCACTCAAGGCGTCTGGACTACGCCTGCACATATAAACAGTTGACAGTGAAGCCAAGAATCCAGGAATAACAAAAACAATTGGAGTCAGAACATGAGTAAAACGCTACCCAGCTATACCAGTGGCACAGCAGAACAGCCTCTGATCGGCATGACGATCGGCGACATGTTTGACGCAACCGCCAATCGCTACCCGGACAATGACGCGCTGATCGTACTGCACCAGAATATTCGCTGGAGCTACCGGGAACTGCAGGCAGAAGTGAACCGCTGCGCCCGCGCCCTGCTCAGTATCGGTGTCAAACCCGGTGATCGCATCGGCGTCTGGTCACCCAACCGCTATGAGTGGACAGTAAGCCAGTTTGCCACCGCCAAAGTCGGCGCAATACTGGTCAATATCAACCCCGCCTATCGCCTGCATGAGCTGGAGTATGCGCTGAACCAGTCAGAAGCACGCTTCCTGATCTCGGCAGACAGCTTCAAAAGCTCAGACTATCGCCATATGATCTACGAACTGGCCCCAGAGCTGAAGATGTGCGCAGAAGGCCAATTGAAATGTGCCAAGCTGCCGCATCTTCAAGGCGTTATCAATCTGGACAGCAACAAGCACCCAGGCATGTGGAGCTGGAACGAGTTCATGCTCGGCAGCGAAGCAACCTCTCAGGAAGCGGTCGATGAGGTCCAGGCGCAACTGCAGTTTGACGATGCGATCAATATTCAATACACCTCCGGCACCACCGGCTTCCCGAAAGGGGCTACGCTGTCACACCACAATATTCTGAACAACGGCTTTTTTGTGGCCGAGAGCATGCGCTTCACCGATCAGGATCGTCTGGTGATACCGGTACCTCTGTACCACTGCTTCGGCATGGTGATGGGTAACCTGGGCTGCGTCACACACGGCGCCACCATGATCTACCCTGAAGAGGGTTTTGAGCCAGGCGCCGTGCTACGTGCTGTGCATCAGGAGCGCGCAACAGCGCTGTATGGCGTACCGACCATGTTTATTGCCGAACTGGAGCACCCTGAATTCAACGATATGGATCTGTCATCCCTGCGCACCGGCATCATGGCCGGCTCCATCTGCCCGACCGAGGTGATGAAGCAGGTGATCGAGAAGATGCATATGAGCGAAGTCCAGATCGCCTACGGCATGACCGAGACCAGCCCTGTTTCCACCCAGACAGGTGCGGATGACCCGATTGCCAAGCGCGTCTCCACTGTCGGTCGTACCCAGCCCCACCTTGAAAGCAAGGTGATCGACCCTGCCACAGGCCGCATCATGCCTCGTGGCGAGATCGGCGAGCTATGCACGCGTGGTTACAGTGTGATGCTGAAATACTGGAATAACGACAAGGCGACTGCCGAAACCATCGACGAAGCTGGCTGGATGCACACAGGTGATCTGGCGATCATGGATGATGAGGGTTATATCCAGATCGTAGGCCGCATCAAGGATATGGTGATTCGCGGTGGAGAGAACGTCTACCCGAAAGAGGTGGAGGAGTATCTCTACACCCACCCGGCCATATCCGATGTACAGGTGACCGGCGTACCCGACAAGAAATATGGTGAAGAGCTGATCGCCTGGGTAAAACTGCACCCGGGTGCAGAGGACGTAACGGCAGAAGCGCTGCGTGAATTCTGCAAAGGCAAAATCACTCACTTCAAGATCCCGCGTTACTTCAAGTTTGTCGATCAGTTCCCGATGACGGTGACTGGCAAAATACAGAAGTTCAAGATGCGTGAGATCTCCATTGAGGAGTTGGGGCTGAAGGACGATTAATCAGTTCTTCTCTGGATCAGCTGGAGGTTAGCAGGAGAGGTGTCTGAAGCACCTCTCCTGCTGCGCTCTGATACGCAGATTGCAACTAACGAGCAAATATTGCATCAAACGTACCGTCGCTCTTTATCGACCTCAAGCCAGCATTGAATTTTTCCAGCAAGTCGGTGGCATCATTATTGGCTCTGGAAAAAACCAGATAAGACTCAGAGGCTTTCAGCGGCTTCTCACTGATTGTCACTCTCGCCAACTCATCCTCAGACAGTTTTTCCTGAAACATCTGCCACCCCACTACCTCATCCATCGGCAGCATATCTATCCGACGTGACATCAACATCAGCAAACCCTGTTCATCAGACGAAATCACCTGCAGATGCAATAACTTACGCTGACCTAATGACCAGAATTCGGGGGTGTAGGTGTAGCCCTGGGTTGCCCCGAAGGTAAGATGAGAGAGGTCAGACAGCTCCTGCCAGTTCGGGACTGCAAGATCCTTGAGGTGAAAAAATACTTCGCGATGCTCATGAATCGGGTCGCTAAGCAGATAATCCTTTTCCAGATCAGGGCTGTAATACCAGAATGAGCTGGCATCACTCCCCCCGACCACAACACTTTCCAGCGCTCTGGCCCAGGGCAGAAACTGATACTCGGCCACCACACCCTCACGCCTGAAGGCCTCGGTTATCGCCTGATTGATCAGGCCATAATGTTCATGCTGCTCTGTCGTGAAAGGTGCGTACTCACCGGTGCTGATTGTGATATGAAGCTCATCGGCCTGGAGGTTGGCACTCAATATCAGCAGTACACTGCCCAGTAATCTGATCAAAGCTGACAACATGACGACATGTCCAAAAATGGGATGTCTAAGTATTGATCAAAAATGATGATGGCGCTTTAACTCTGGCGACAAAAAGCTGTCTGTATACTCCTTTATACGTATGGAGGATGCTTTATTTTCGGGGCGGGTCACAGCTTAGCGGGTAATCGCTGCTTCACTGCAACTGGCTGATCATCCGTGAAAATAAAAAGGCGCTCATAAGAGCGCCTTTTACAGCCATTACAACACCTCAACGTGTGTCAATATCAGTGTTCAACATGCCTTTTCATGATGGCATAGTTGGCTAGAACGCTCCCGCCCTGCAGAGTGCCATTTTGAAAGCTGGTAAGCTTATAGGCGACAGCAGCACGGCCATACCTGGCTGGACTCCACCTCACATAGCTCACGCCCTCAATCAACTCATTGCTCGCAATGGCGTAATGTCTCACATCACCCTCATCAATGATCATGGCGCCCTGGTCACCGAAGCTGACCACATTCACGCCATAGCACAGCGCCGGCTCAACCTGAACAGGTGGAGGAAGTGGGGTTACGTCAGCGAGAAACTCCAACAGACCCTCCTGATGACTCAATGCAGGTACCCTATCCATCTGCCACAGAGCCACGTGTGCTGGTGTAAGACTCAGACTTGCTTCTCCCGGCTTGGCAGGAAATACGAATGAATCACACTGTCTCAGTTCACCATTGATCATCACTTCACCCCATGATGATGGCTCTTCATATCCAATTAAGGGGTAGCTGATGATCCAATCTGTCTGAGCATTGATACTTGCATCCATCGTGACATCATTACCGAGCATGTCCTCAGATACCTGTAACAGCTGATTCAAACGATACGCCCCCTCCCTCGTACTGCTCAGATCAGGCTTGTCTGCCTGTGGCTTAGGGTGCACAGGGTTGTGCATGAACTCACGAAACGCAATAGCCGGATATTCAGTTGCCAGCCCCTTGGCGACATTCACCAGCATCATTTCGCCAGACAGTTCAGCATAGGGGGCTACCAGTGTTTGTTGTGCAACACCTGATAGCCAGCGCCCATCTCGCGACCAGTCACCTATCTGGTCGCAGCTTTCACCCACTGTTTCCGCTGATGTTGGCAAAGCGTATACCTCGATCATCCCCATAGAGGTCGACAGGGCAATTTCTGCACCGGCTCCCTCTATCTGAGTTGACCCTGTCACCAGACAGCCACCCTCGGCTACCCTCAGCACACTCCCATTGCCTTGCGCACTCAGGCTGGCACGCCAGGTTGAGCTGTTATAGACATTGAAGCTGGTGACCTTCTCGCCATTATATCCTTCACGGATCAAGACGCGGAAAGCGCCGCTGTCACCCGGCTGATGGCTGATATTCAGATAGGAGTCCCACCCCTGCTGCGTACTGAAAAAGGAAAACAGCAGTACCTCTCCCACCCCATCATCACCCAATACCTGAGCCTGACCCGGCAGTGCGTTTAACAGCAGGCTTCCAGCAGCAAGCGCTTGCAGGCCCCAGGTTTTGATCTTTGATTGACTTTTCATCATCTCATCCTTGTTTCTATTCTGTCATTGTCAAACTATCAGGGATTCTGTGTCTGATGCTGCTGCATCACGGCGTAGTTGGCCAGTACACTGCCACCTGAGAGCATCCCATTTACCAGGGTCGTCAGTCTGAATGCCACTACCGGCTGAGGCTGTGCCATTGTCCACTTGACCCTGTTGGATTGACCGACTAATAGATCTGCGGGGATACGGTTAAGCAGGCTGCTCTGCTCATCAGCCAACCAGGATTGCTTATCACCGAATGCAACGAAGTTAACGGCATTGCACAGCGACACATCCGCTTCAGGCGAAGCGTTGCTTACCTGAGAGTCGGTCCCGGCACTGCTGATCAACATCCCTGTTTGCACCGCGGGAACCAGCGTAACAGAGGGGCGGCCAGCTTTGGCCGGCAGCCCGAAGGTATCACAATAGCGTTGAACGCCATTCAGTGTGACCTGATAGGGCTTGGTATAGCCATAGCCCTGCAACGGGTAGCTGATGATCCAGTCAGTGCGCGCATCGACGCTGTCCAGTAACGTGACATCATTCGTTAATGAGGAGGCGCGCAGGGCATCGGCAACCAACTCCAAGCCTTCTGCCGGGGTAACATCACCCCACAGTGGGGGATCAAAACTGTTCAAGCGCGGCCTGGCATCTGTCAGGTTGGGGTGCGCACTGGAAGGGGCTGTATGAGGCAAGCCTGCATTGAATCGGTTTAGACCAACTGGAATATACTGAGCGGCAAGCCCCCTCTGAACATTGATCAGAATCATTTCGCCAGTCAATGTGCTAGGGTAACCAATGCTGGGAGCGTTTGCTGACCAGCTTCCTCCCGGCCCCCAACGCCCTGAAATTGTAGAGCAACTGAGGGAACGGATGTTTTCCCATTCAACAAAATTTCCGCTTTCAGCATCACCTTCTGAATAGACTTCAACCATCCCTACAGATGCACCGATCTGAATTTCAGCGCCAGCTCCCTCTACAAAGCCGTCCTCATGGACCAGACAGCTCCCTTCGGCCACTCGCAGGGTGGTACCACCTGCCTGCTGGCTGAGACTGGCACGCCAGACAGAGCTGTTATAGACATTAAAGCTTCTGACTACGGTTCCCGACTCTGCATCACGAAACACAATGCGGGCAAAGCCATGTGGGCTTTGAATATTCAGATAGGAATCCCAGCCCTGCTCAGTGGTATAAACCGGGAAAAGCAGAATATTGCCTCTACCGGACTCAACAGTGACTGCCTGAGCAGACAGACTACCGAGCATGGCAGCAGTGGCAATACCTAATTGCAGAGTGTGTTGTTTGAAGTGCTTCAGCATGATCAGATCCTTGATTCTATTCAGACATCCATGCCCTTTTGATGGCTTAAGTTCAAGCCAGCACTACTGATAAGGCTGCTTATAAAAATCAGCAAGCGTATATCAAACGCATACAGCTTTCGGGAGGCTGTCCGAGAATAGCGACCGTAGCGAGGTCGAAACTGATTCAGTCAGATTTTTCGGTCATTTGAGGCGAATAGTGGTTCTATTCAACGAAAATGAGCGGAAAATCTTACGAATCAGGCTCGACCGCAGTAGGTCAGACTATTCTCGGACAGCCTCCTAACCATCATGCGTGGTGTCTGAGCAACTACGTTGAAAAAAGGCCTGCAGTACTGAATAAACTGCAGGCCGATACTTGCGACTATCCTGATATTCGATTTACTTGTCACCTGATAATAACAAGCAACATCACTATCAGATCTCAATTACATCAAACGGCACTTCCGGATTCACATCCGCTTCGTAATCTATACCTTCGATGCCAAATCCAAACAGCTTGAGGAACTCATCCTTGTACAGTGCATAGTCCGTCAGCTCGAACAAGTTTTCACTGGTGACCTGTGGCCAGATCTTGCGGCAGGCGTCCTGCACGTCGGCGCGTAGCTCCCAGTCATCCAGGCGGTAGCGCTGATCTTCATCCATCTGCGCGCTGCTGCCATACAGACCGGTGCTGAACAGACGATAGACCTGCTCCATGCAGCCCTCATGAATGCCCTGCTCGCGCATCACCTTGAACGCCATCGCCAGATAAAGCGGCATGACCGGAATTGCGGAGCTTGCCTGAGTCACAACAGACTTGAGCACAGCAACATTGGCCTGGCCATCGAGACTGCTCAGGTGCTGACCCAGACGCTTGGCGGTATCATCCAGATGCTGCTTGGCCTTACCCAGTGCACCATCCCAGTAGATCGGCCAGGTGATGTCTGAACCGATATAGCTGTAAGCCACCGTTTTGCACCCTTTAGCCAGCACGCCAGCATCCGACAGTGCTTCAATCCAGAGCTGCCAGTCTTCACCACCCATGACGGTTACGGTGTCCGCCACTTCCTGCTCGGTTGCAGGCTCGACGGCAGTCTCGATGATCACATCTTTATTGGTATCAATGGCGGTTGAGTGGTAAGGCTTGCCAATCGGCTTCAGTACAGAGCGCACCACTTCGCCACTATCGGGCAACTTGCGCACCGGCGATGCCAGCGAGTAAACCACCAGATCAACTTGCTGCAGGTCGGCGCGGATCAGCTCAATCACCTTCGCTCGTGCTTCATGCGAAAAGGCATCACCATTGATACTCTTGGCGTAAAGACCCGCTTCATGAGCCAATTTTTCAAAGGCTGCGGCATTGTACCAACCGGCAGTGCCTGGTTTTTTATCCGTTGCAGGCTTTTCAAAAAACACACCCAGTGTCGCCGCTCCCGAGCCGAAAGCAGCCGCAATACGCGACGCCAGGCCATAGCCGCTGGATGCACCGATAACCAGAACCCGTTTGGGTCCATCCTTGATCTCGCCCTGCTGACGAGTGTAGGCGATCTGTTCACGCACATTGGCCTCACAGCCAACAGGATGAGTGGTTGTACAGATAAAGCCGCGAATCTTAGGTTTGATAATCATATCGGTCGTGATTTCTTTGTTAGGTCTCAGGGTTTGGAGATATCGTCAGCTCGACGAATCGAAACAGTGAGTTAAGATAGCCTATTTCGTTATTTTTTGACAGCAGATGTGCCCCGGCGCTTAACAGACATATGACAGGGTAGCCCTACGTGACATCCAAAACTGGTATATGCTTCCAAACAACACGGTTTGTACAAATGCTGTCTCACCACATCATAGGAAATCAGAGGAGACCTTCATGGATATTATCAACGCACGCCTTCGACAGAACCCATCTCTGTATAGAATACGTATCGACAATGGACTGTTCAGCAGCATAGAGCGCCAGAACGGTACGCTGAAAGGGTCAGACGGACAACTGGATGCCAACGGAAAACTGCTCTGCGCTCCTTTTATTGAACCACATATTCATCTTGATGCAGCACTCACCGCAGGCGAACCGGAGTGGAACCACAGCGGCACCCTGTTCGAAGGCATTGAGCGCTGGAGTCAGCGCAAGCCGATGCTAAGTGCTGCTGATATCCGCAGCCGCGTGTTCAAAACGCTGAACCTGCTGATCAATAATGGTGTTCAGCATATTCGTACGCATGTTGATACCACAGATCCGAGCCTACTGGGGCTGCATACGCTGTGCGCGCTGCGAGATGAGTTGGAGGATCGCATCGATATTCAGGTGGTCGCATTTCCTCAGGAGGGGATTCTCTCCTATCCGGATGGGGCGAAGTTGCTTGAATCTGCCATAGAGGCCGGTGCTGATGTCGTGGGAGGCATCCCACACTTTGAGTATACCCGTGAGCTGGGTGAAGCCTCAGTCAAAACACTGATTCAACTGGCCCTTAAATATGACAAGCTGGTCGATGTACATTGCGACGAAACGGATGACCCTGGTTCTCGCTTTCTGGAGGTGTTGGCCGCAGAGGCACTGTTCAACGATATGGGTTCCAGAGTCACGGCCAGCCATACAACCGCCATGCACTCCTACGACAATGCCTACTGCTCAAAACTGTTCCGCCTGCTGGGCCGTTCCGGTATCAACTTCGTATCCTGCCCGACAGAAAGCATCCATCTGCAGGGGCGCTTCGATACCTTTCCAAAACGCAGAGGCGTGACGCGCGTAAAAGAACTGCACGCAGCCGGAATCAATGTCAGCTTTGGCGAAGACTCGATCTTCGACCCCTGGTACTCGCTGGGTAACGGTCGCTTACTGCGCACACTCGATTTTGGGCTGCATATCTGCCAGATGATGGGTTATGAAGACTTCAGCCATGCACTTGATTTCATCACCGACAACAGCGCCCGTACGCTGGGGATACAGGACAGTTACGGTATAGAGGTGGGCAAACCGGCCAGCTTTATCCTGCTGGATGGTGAGGATGATTATAGCGTCCTGCGCATGCAGAGCGAGGTGTTGATGTCGGTAAGAAAAGGCAAGGTGCTGATGCAGAAAGAACCCGCAAAAGTGATAACACCTGCACTTTTTGATATCTGACGCGGTCCAAAGAATCAGCTCCTGTTAATGTCTCATGCAGTAGAGTCCAGTTGATAAAGGCTCCAGGCACCCATTAAGTGGTGCCCATTGAAAGGTGCCCATTAAAGGTTTCGGGAGAGATTCATGACGATCAGATGCTTGCTCTTTTTAGGTTTCGCTATTGTGCTATCGGCCTGCTCGATCTACCCGAAAACACCCGAGGCACAGGCGTCCTATCATGCCAAACAGGCCGCATCTGCGATCGCCAAGGATCTCTGCATCAATGCAGTCGCCCATGTTGATAGCGCCATGTCCCGAGCGACAGGAGAGGAGAAAATCGGTGAGTTGATGAACAGTAATGCTGCTCTGCTGGCATGCTATCTCGATCATCTGGAAACCGCCTCACGCCAGATCACCAACCCTGCCCATGCCAACACCACTCATGAAAGAATCATCAAGGCAGCATCGGCAGGCTTTCTACCTGCAGCTCAGGCCCATGCTTTGCATGAACAGCTCAACATCACGGTTGCAGAGGGAAACAGATCCCGCGCCATCGCATTTGATCTCGGAGATGACCTGGGTTACTTCCCTGCCCTGCAACAACCCGAACATCAAACCCTGATGATGAGACAAACCATCAGAAACCTGCAGAACCCCGAGTATCAGCCCCGATCAGTATCACAGTTAATCGCCTATGCTGGCCAACAACCTATCGGCTCCGAAACACGTCAGTATATTGAAAACCAGCTACCGAACCTGAACATCAGGCGCGACGAAATTGCAGCAGTCAGTCCGCTGTTTCCGGATTTCGCTGCCAAGCGACTGCGGGAAATAACCGCAGAGGTACACCTGCTGCTCGTTCAGGGTGACAGACTGTTGGAGGATGATCTGATCCAACTGATGCAGGAGAATATTCGCGGCATAGCCTGGCGCTCGGCACCTGAGCCCGGTGTCATCACGTTGGAGATAGAGCGAGTACGACACGATGAACAACGCGCGCCCGAAGCCTTGCAGAGTGTTTACTACTCGGAAGAACCACTGTTTCTTTCCAGCGCATTTCACTCCAGGCACCAGAACGTGATCTATATGCACGAGGTTCGTGCCGGCAAGTTTGAGATCGAGTATGGCTATGTTGTGCGCGCCCGCCTGAACGATCAGATCATTCACGACAAAGTACTGCGCGGCACAGTAAAGAATGACTATACCAACTGCCAGAGTGTACAGATACACCATCTCTTTGGAACAGCAATGCCTGCCCACTCAGGCTTCAGTTATGCCGGTCATGCGCAGTGTCGAGGCAATGAGCCAAGCGGCTTCGAGCCCTTGCGTGAGGAGATACTGACGCTGCTGGTCGATGAGGTACTCAGCATCCCCGAGATCAAGCGGGTACATGCGCTGAACTGAAACTTGAGGGTATCTGCTGCTTGTCTGGCGGGGAACATCGGTGTAATAAAGACAGGGAAAAGCTTTTTCTGAACTCTTAAGGAAGAGTCCCATGCACCGATTCAGAAGCATGCTCTATCGACAGCTGGCTCCAGAGGGCTGGAATCAACCTGGACTGTCCCCGTCAAACCTGTGCATCAGTCTGCTGATTATTGTGGCCGCCTTCATCGCCATTATCGAAACAGAGATCACTGTCCAGTCGCTCTACCCCCCGGCTTTTATCTGGCTTGAATATCTGTTCGTGATCATCTTTTCTGCAGAATACCTGGCCCGACTTTATGCCGCTGGCGAAGACCCCCGCTATGCTGGGATATCTGGCAGAGTCAGGTATCTCTTCAGCCTATGGGCAATCATTGACCTGATCGCGATCCTGCCTTTTTTCCTTGGTTTCCTGACCACCAGCAATGTGTTCATGCTGCGCCTGCTGAGAATTGCCAGATTGCTGCGACTGGCAAGACTCGGGCGCTTCAGCCGAGCCTGGAGCGCACTGGCAGAAGCCCTCTCAGCACGAGTTTATGAGCTGCTTCTCAGTGTCGGACTGGCAGCCCTGCTACTGCTTTTTTCATCAGCTTGCCTCTATGCTGTTGAAGCATCCAACCAACCGGAAGCCTTCGGCAGCGTACCCAGAGCTTTATGGTGGAGTATCGCAACACTGACCACAGTAGGCTATGGTGATGTAACACCCATTACATCCTGGGGGAAACTCTTTGCAGGTATCACAGCAGTCGCAGGGATAGGTATTATCGCTATGCCCACGGGAATTCTGGCTGCAGCGTTCAGCGATGCATTTCAGAAAAACCACTCCACCACCAACAAGTCAGATATGACTAGCACGGATTAGCCTACAATGGACACCACAGCACTTATCATTATCGATATGCAACAAGGCATGAGCACCCCTGAGGCGGGTGAGCGAAATAATCCGGATGCTGAGCAGACAATCGCTAAATTGCTTCAAAGCTGGCGAGACAGGTCTGCGCCTGTGGTGCATGTGCGGCATATTTCCCGAACGCCGGGATCTCCTTTCTGGCCGGGGCAGTCAGGTGTTGAGTTTCAGCCGGCGCTGGCACCCTTGGATACAGAACATGTGGTGGAGAAAAACGTGCCGGATGCCTTTACCCATTCAGGCCTTGAGCGCTGGCTGCGTGTGCGCAATATTAACTCGCTGGTGATCGTTGGCGTCAGTACCAACAACTCGGTTGAATCCACTGCGCGCAGTGCCGGTAATCTGGGTTTTGACGTGATCGTGGTATCCGATGCCTGCTTTGCATTTGCTCAGACAGACTTTGAGGGTCTTGAGCGCACGGCTGCTGAGGTTCACGCCATGTCGCTCGCCAATCTACAGGGTGAATATGCCACTGTTATCGATGCTGAAGCACTATTAAGGAGATGGCTTTGATCACGATACGTCGGATAACAACAACCGAACCAGATACTCTTGTGCAGCTCAGTGAACTGCTTATTGATGCGATTGAAGGCGGCGCATCAGTCGGTTTTCTGTCGCCTGTATCACGCAGCAGCATTGAAAATTATTGGCAGGGTGTTTTTGCAGCTCTGGCCAATGGATTTGTCTTGTTGATTGCAGAGGAACAGGGAAGGATTGTCGGCTCCGTTCAACTTGACCCCTGCCAGAAGGAGAACGGTCGACATCGTGCCGAGGTTCAGAAGCTATTCGTGCTGAGAAGTCATCGTGGCCATGGTATTTCATCCTTGCTGATGCAGGCGGTTGAACATCAGGCCGTTGAACTGGATCGCAGCCTGCTCCATCTGGACACACTGGCCGGATCAGCAGCAGAATCAATCTATCAGCATCTGGGCTGGCAGCGCGCCGGTGAGATTCCTGATTATGCCGCCGAACCCGGTGGTGTGCTGTTTCCAACGGTGATTTTCTACAAGCAGCTAGCCCTATAATGAAAAGCCTCCGGTTATCACAGCATGAACTCAGCTGGGAAAAGGCATTCGTTCTCGGAGGATTGCAATTCATAAGCTGACTCATTAGAGTCTGATTTTTGATCACTACAATTTCGATCACTACAAGGATGTGACGCTAGGTTTATGGGCGCTGAGTTTTTCTTTGGTTCGTTATTTCTCCTTCTGATAATTTCCAGCATCGTATTGAGTTGGGTTAATTTTTTTACCCTGCAAAAGCTCAAGAGCACCCTTGCTGAACTGGAGCAGCAGAAAGCGTCAACCTCGCAACCTGCCATTCAACCAACATTCGCAAATGATACCCTCATCGTGGATGAGATAGTTACGCCGCCCAAGGGTATTACTTCGCTTGATACACAACCCTTGGCAGCATCACCGGCCCCAGTAATCGATATTTGGGGTAGACAGTCTCACCCAGAGAGTCTCCACCAAAAGACTCCCCACCAGAAGGCTCAAAAAACCAGCTCTACCAAATCTGGGCATTGGATGGTTTGGTTGGGCGGGCTCTGTGTCGCTTTATCTGGCATTTTCCTCGCTCGCTACTCGATTGAAGAGGGGCTACTCGGTCCTACTGCGCGCATCACGCTGGGTATCATCACAGGGCTGGGGCTATTGGTCGCTGCTGAGTGGCTTAGACGTAAAACCCAAGTCGCTTTTTCCGCTGTTGCCGCCTTGGCAGGGGGCGCCAGTGTGATGCTATACAGTGTGATTTTAGCGTCATTGCACTTATATCAGCTCTGGCCACCGCTTTTGGTGTTCGCCTTGCTTGCACTTGTCTCTCTGGGAAGCATGTTACTGGCTTTATGGCATGGACCGGCACTGGCTGTCATCGGGATCACTGGCGCTTATCTCGTACCTTTGTTATTGGGCGAAAGTGATGGCGACCCCTTACTGGTTCAAATCTATGTATTAATCATTACGGCTGCGGCCCTTTTCCTGCAACAATATGTACAAAGAACCTGGCTGCTTGCAATCACCCTGGCGGGCATTTTCGGCTGGTGGTGGTTGATGCAAATCACTGGTTCAGGACTTGAGTCGATGGGGCTTTATTTAACCCTGGCAGGCTATTGCCTGATCAGTATCCCCCATGCCAATTTCAGTTTGAAAAAGATTTTTCCTGATCAGCCCGTCAAGCGATCACTTCGTGCTTTTTTCCGTATCAAGTCGCTTGATCAGCAACAGTTAGTTATCGGATTAGCCTTAACGCTGCTGGCTCAGGCCATCAGCATTCTGCTCAACCCTGCCTGGGAAAGTGCGCTTGTGACATGGACGCCTCTGTTACTGCTCGTACTTATCGCCAGTACGCGAAATGAAAACCTGAAACTGCTCCCTTGGCTCAGTGCCTTGCTGATGATACTGGCGATAGTCTTTAGTCTTTTATCCACCCAGCTCTTCATGGGAATCCGTATCACGGCAGAGCATTCCGTCGCTTTGCAACAACTGCTGCTCGTTTGGACGTTGATCTATGTTGTGTTTGCCACGATGCATAGGTGCAAGACTCGCTACCCTGCTCTCACCCTATCCTTAGGTACTCTGTTTCCGTTACTTGCCCTGGCGCTCTTATGGCAATTCACTAAACTCCCAATACATTCGAGTTTTGTCGCTGCCACATCGTTAATCCTGGGCTTGGCCTATATAGGACGTGGACACATGCGTCAACAAAGGGATCCCAGCAAAAGCTGGCTGATCTTTGCTGGACACTTAGGCTACTCATTGGCGATGGTCATTTTTTTCGACACCGCAACACTCACACTCGCATTGGCCGCACAGGTCGTCTCACTGGCGTGGCTCCATCAACAACACCCCAACGGCTTGCTGAGTGGCTTAATGAAGATCATCTTAATGTTGATCATGGCACGCCTGACACTACTACCTTGGGTTGGCCCACAATTTGAAACTTCTCTGCTGATTTATGTGGGTTGTTTTGCACTGGCCGTCATAGCTTCAAGAATGAATCAAAGCCCCAGTTTGCGCTCATGGCTGGAAGGTGCCAGCCTGCATCTAGGCGTACTTTTGTGTGCGATGGCGCTCCGATATTTCCTCTACGATGGCGACATGTTCAGGCGTCAATTCAATCTGACTGAGGCTTCTCTCAACGGCCTGCTTTGGGGCTCGCTTGGATTGGTTTACTATTACCGTGGTTTTCTATCCGATTATTTGAAACCCTTATACCATCAAGCGGCTGAGTTGTTGTTGATAGCTTTCGTGTTCAGCTATGTTCTCACGTTAACCTGGTTTAACCCTCTTTTTAACGCAAATGACCTCGTCAGCAGCACCCCCATCGCAAATATGTTGTTGCTTGCCTACGGGGCACCCCTGCTGTTGTTTATACTTGCAGGAAGGTTCTACAAAACTTCATATCGAACAGGTTTTTATGCGTTGGCGGGTATCGGCACCTGGATCTTTTTAAACTTTGAAATACGACATCTTTGGCAAGGTGAATTATCTTTTTATCCTCGTGCCGAAAGCGGTGAACTGTACACCTACTCATTGGTTTGGTTAGTGATGGCCGCCGCGAGTTTACTCTATGGTACCTTGCGCCAACACCAGAAACTCTATCAGACTGGTATGCTGCTATTGATGGTGACTATCGGCAAAATATTCCTTATCGACATGTCAGGTCTGACGGGGTTACTGCGGGTGGCTTCATTTATGGGGCTTGGGTTGTGCTTGTTAGGCTTAGCCTTTACGCATCAGTATTTAGCGCGCTCGCAAAATACAAAGCGCGCTGAAATGGCCCCTGAATAAGAGTTGTCTAGCTTAGAATTAAGCTATTAAGAGCTGTTTGATAATAGTGTCAAAAGGGAGGCACTTTGGCCTCCCCTTTTCTGGTATCAATCAGTTGCTCTCAGACCTGGCTGACTACCAGGCACTGCTGAACTGATCTTCCGGCAGCTCGGTGATAGTGGCGCTGCCGGATTTGATCATTTCGGCAAAGCCCAGATTCCGCGGCAGGATCTGTGCGAAATAGAAGCGGGTTGTGCTCTGCTTGGCCGCATAGAAGCTGTCATCACTGCTCTGCTGCATAGCCTTGGATGCTTCCGCTTGACGCAGAAGCTCCCAGCCACCGGCAACCGTGCCAGCCAACATCATGAAGTTGTAGGCGATGGCACCCGGCAGCTGCGCATCTGCCTCGTACCCCTGCAGTAACAGATCACGGGCGGCTTCCAGCGCCTTGACGCCACTTTCCAGTTCAGTTGCGAGATCGGCAAAATGCTCAACACCGGTGATGGTCGCACGCATTTCAGCGATCAGGGCTGTCAGCGCACGACCTTTATCCATAGTGGTTTTGCGACCAACCAGGTCCAGCGCCTGAATACCGTTGGTGCCTTCATAGATCGGCAGGATACGTGCATCACGGAAGAACTGTGCAGCCCCGGTCTCTTCAATAAAGCCCATGCCGCCGTGAATCTGAACCCCCAGAGAGGTGACTTCCTGAGCAATTTCGGTACACCAGCCCTTGACGATTGGCGTCAGCAACGCCGCTCGGGCACGCTCATCTTCACGTTGTGGAGCATCCTCGGCATGCTCGGCAAAATCCAGGCTGCCACAGGCATCATAGGTCAGAGCACGTGCCGCTTCGGTCAATGACTTCATCGTCAGCAGCATGCGACGCACATCACCGTGGCGAATGATCGGACCCGGCTCACGGGAGCCGACTGCAGGCCCCTGAATACGCTCACCGGCAAAGATCAACGCCTTCTGATAGGCCCGCTCAGAGATGGATACACCCTGCAGACCGACACCCAGGCGGGCATTATTCATCATGGTGAACATGCAGGCCAGACCACGATTGGGCTCTCCGACGAGATAGCCGATCGCACCATCAAACTCCATCACACAGGTCGGGCTGGCATGGATACCCAGCTTGTGCTCCAGCGACAGGGCACGGGCAGCGTTACGTTCACCCAGGGAGCCATCGGCATTCACCAGAAACTTGGGCACCAGGAACAGCGAGATACCCCGCACGCCAGCCGGTGCATCCGGCAGACGAGCCAGCACCAGATGCACGATATTCTCGGTCAGGCTGTGATCACCCCAGGTGATGAAGATCTTTTCACCCGAAATCAGATAATAATCGTCTTTCGGTTCTGCCTTGCTGCGCACCTGAGACAGATCGGAACCCGCTCCACCTTCGGTCAGGTTCATGGTACCTGCCCACTCACCGCTGATCAGCTTGGGCAGGTAGATATTTTTCAGTTCATCGCTGGCATTCAGATAGAGGCACTCAACCGCGCCCTGACTCAGCAGTGGGCAGAGACCCCAGGAGAGGTTGGCCGACTGCCACATCTCCATAACGGGTACAGACAGCAGGTAAGGCATCCCCTGGCCGCCATATTCGGGATCAAACTGCAGTGAGCCCCAGCCACCTTCCGCGTACTGCTGGTAAACGCCATGAAAGCTTTCAGGGCAGACAACACCATCCGGGCCGAGCTTGACGCCCTGCTGATCACCCTCCCAGTTGGTGGGAGCAATTACATCACGGGAAACGCGGGACGCTTCTTCCAGAATCGCATCAACCATATCGGCCGATGCATCTTCAAAACGCGGCATTGCCGATAGCTGCGTCATCCGTGCAACCTGATTCAGAGCCAGTTTCATGTCTTTCAGCGGTGCGTTATAGTCAGCCATACATCAACCTTCTGTTACTGTTCAGATTTTTGCTATTGATCCATCACCCATCTGCGTTGTGATGATGCCGCAGCGTTAATAGGGTTTTTACCTATTCTAGCATGACAAATGTGACGAATAAGTACAAAATCACCCAGATTGGTGCTGAACATGAACCATTTTGATAATTGATTACCCGAGGAGTTAAATAATGCAGGATCTGCATGGCTACTATCTTGAAGACCTTGAGGTCGGAATGAGCTCATCTTATGCCAAAACCGTTTCCGAGGCCGATGTGTATATGTTTGCCGGGGTATCGGGTGATAACAATCCGATTCACATCAATGAGGAGTACGCCAAAACCACGCCCTTTGGCACGCGTATCGTGCACGGTATGTTCAGTGCTGCATTGATATCAACAGTCGCCGGTACCCGTCTGCCTGGCCCCGGTGCGATCTATATCGATCAGCAGATCAAGTTCAAGGCACCGGTGCATATCGGTGATACGGTCAAGGCGACACTGACTGTAACAGAGATTGATGAGCGCCGCCGTCGGGTCAAGATGAAAACAGAAGTAACAGTAGGTGAAACCGTTGTTGCCACCGGCGAGGGGACCTTCATGGTCGACAGACGCCCGACAGACACCCAACAGACAGACGCTGGCGAGTAATCCGTGGACCGTATCAGCGAACTGGAACAGGAACTGGCGGAGTGTCGCCGCAAGGCGGATCGCTATCGTCTGTTGGCTGAGCAGTCCACTGATATGATCTCACGCAATGCCGCGACGCCCGACTGGACCTATATTGATGTCAGCCCGGCGGTCGAGCGCATTCTCGGCTATCGGGTGGATGAGATCATCGGTATGTCAGGCTATGCGCTATTTCATCCCGACGATGCCGATAATCTTAAGAAACGCGCCGACAGCGTTCGTTACAGCCGCGGCATGTACACCAATACCTACCGATATCGACACAAAAATGGGCATTACATCTGGCTGGAAACCACCAGTCGCACCATCCGTGATGAAGATGGCAAACCGTTGGAGGTGATCTGCGTTTCACGCGATATCACTG
Organism: Nitrincola salilacus; assembly: GCF_046271865.1. Classification (NCBI taxonomy): domain Bacteria; kingdom Pseudomonadati; phylum Pseudomonadota; class Gammaproteobacteria; order Oceanospirillales; family Oceanospirillaceae; genus Nitrincola; species Nitrincola salilacus. The sequence goes on along the minus strand of NZ_CP176580.1, from coordinate 1,681,812 downwards.
AACGGGAGCTGGCTCAGCAATCTACCCGTCGCCTCGCTCGCGTGGTCGAAGCAGCCTCGGATATGATCCTGTTCTGCAACCATCGCACACATCAGCTCACCTATATCAACGAATCAGCCTACCGGACTCTCGGCTGGGAGCAGGAAAACCCGGTCGTGCTCTATCTGGACCAGCTCTTCCCAAAGCAGATTCTGCAGGAGATGATCGAACCGGCGCTGCAACACGCTGCGTTGCATGGTGTCTGGTACGGCAGCATTCCTCTGTTACCGCCCGGCAGCCTGGAGCGGGTCGCTGAGCTACGTGAGATCATCGCGCATCGCAGCCGTAATGGTAATCGACAGGTGGAGTACTACTCCATTATCGGGCGCGATATCACTCTGCAGCGCAAGGCCGAGGAGCAGTCCAAGCGTCAACAACTGGAGATGGCGCACATGTCGCGGGTGCTGTCGGTCGGCGAGATGGCCACCGAACTGGCGCACGAGATCAATCAACCCCTTGCCGCCATTCTGAACTACTGCAACGGAACTCAACGACGTATCGAAGAGGGCAAGATCCGCGAAGTGAGCGAAGTCGCCCAGGCGATGGAGTTGATTTCACGTCAGGCGCACCGATCCGCAGAGATCATCAAACGGATTAGACGTTTTGTCCGTCGCACCGACTATCAGCGTATTCTGTTTCCGATCAATGAGACCTGTGAGGAGGTCATTCGCTTCCTGCATCAGGAGGCCAGTGACTACCACATCAAATTCAAATTCCGTTTTGAAGGCAATCTGATGGTGGAGGCCGACCGGGTTCAGATCGAACAGGTGCTGCTCAATCTGGTCAGGAATGCGATTGAAGCTTACGATAAACAGCAGGGACGCGAGCGTCAGGTCATTATCCAGACAAAACAACAGGACCAGCACCTGCAGGTCAGTGTGATTGACAAGGCCTGCGGTATCTCTGAAGAGCGATTGCAGGGATTGTTCGAGCCTTTCATGACGACCAAGGCGAATGGTCTTGGCATGGGGTTATCAATCTCGCGCACCATCATAGAACAACACGGGGGCCAACTCTGGGCCGAGAGCGATCCGACATCGGGCACCCGATTTCATTTCAAGCTGCCATTAAAGAGCGGCGAATAAGAAAAATATACGCATACAACACAAAGGGCATCAACATGAATACATCAGCTCAGGAATCAGTGTTTATCGTCGATGATGACGATGACTTTCGCGAATCGGTGAAGTGGCTGCTGGAGTCTTCCGACTACCCGGTTGAAGCCTTTGCCTCTGCACGGGAATTTCTCGAGGAGTATGACGGCAGACAGGGCTGCATGCTGCTGGATGTGCGCATGCCGGAGATAAACGGCCTGGCGCTGCAGCAGATCATGAAGGATCGGGAGATACTGCTGCCGATCATTGTGATCAGCGGGCACGGGGATGTCCCGATGGCGGTGAACGCGATGAAGAACGGCGCTGTGGATTTCATCGAAAAGCCGTTTGATGAGCAGCAGATGCTTAAGCTGATCAACAAGGGGCTGCAGGAGGCGGAAAAACGTTTTCAGCAACTGCGTCAGCAACGTCAGGTACAGGCTCGCTACGATAGCTTGAGCCAGCGTGAGCGCGAAGTGATGCAACTGGTGGTGAACGGCAAGGCTAACCGAGAGATCGCGGATATTCTGGGTATCAGCCCGAAAACGGTGGAGGTGCACCGTTCACGAGTGATGAGCAAGATGCGTGCGGATAACCTGGCACAACTGGTGCGTATGAGCGCCGATATCAAAGCGCCAGAATAAAACGCCGAATCTCTTCAAGACAGATCTCTGGCTGCTCCAGATGAGGACTGTGGCCGCACTCAGGAATGAAATGAGGCGTTGCCTGCTGGCCGATGCCACGGGCAATCTCTGCCACCTGTTCCGGCAGGCCATAACTGTCCTTCTGCCCTTGCATGATCAATGCGGGGCAGCCAATCTGCCCAAGCCAGGGGGTCAGGTCGAACGAGGTCTGAAAACTATCCCGCAGCCAAGTTTCATACCAGGCGCGGAACAGTAGATCGGTACGATCACCATGGTAACGCGCCAGACGCTCCGGCAGATCGGAGTTCTGGTAACGCTCAAGGGTTTGTCTTATCCCTGCCAGCGTCAGATTATCCACCTGAATATGGGCCGCCATGGTGATCAACCCGATGACACGGGGTGACACCGCTGCGCCCACCAGTGCAACCGAGCCGCCATCACTGTGGCCCAGCAGTATCGCCTGTTCCATCTCAAGTGCATCCAGCAGCTTCGGCAGCCAGATGCGCCCTTCCTGCTCCAGATAATCATCCGGTCGGGGTAGCGTGATCGGGGTTGAAGCGCCATAGCCAAGCCGCTCATATACCAGCACATCCAGCCCTGTTGCCTCGCTGATTTGCTCGGGAAAACCGCGCCATAGCGCGATATTGCCTAGCGCTTCATGCAGCAGCACCAGCGTCGGCCCACCACCGACCCGCTCGATATGACGAACCTGAAGCTGCACCTCCGGGCTCAACTGAACGGGATAGTCTCGTACCACCGGTGTCATCATCAATGCTCCGGAATAGAATAGGTCAGAGTGGCGTGGGCAACCGGGTCATCACTACCATCAGAATAGAGATAAACCTCCCCCATTCCCAGCCGACGCCCCACCTTGAGCATACTGGCCTTGGCCAGAATATCCCTTTCAGGCGAAGGCTTGCGTAGAAAATTGATATTCAGATTAATAGTGACCGCCAGTGCTACTGGCCCTATCCGACTCAACAGCGCACCGTACAGGGCGACATCTGCCAACGCCATCAGAGAGGGACCGGATACGGTAGCACCGGGGCGCAGATGCTCATCGCTGATCGGCAGCCTGAAGTGCGCCCAACCATCCCCTGCTGCTTCTATCTGACCAAAGCGAGCCCCCTGGGGGAACTGCTCGGCCAGAAATGTCTGCAATGCCTGCAGATCCATTTTCATAGGTTTGCTCCTCAGATCGCCTGATCAAACTCTTCACGGGCGCGGTTACGCAGAATAAAGCGCTGAATTTTCCCGCTGGGAGTTTTCGGCAGCTCCGTTACAAACTCGACTTCGCGAGGAAACGCATGGGTTGACAGCCTTTCACGTACCAGCGTCTGCAACGATTGCTTGAGTGAATCATCGGCATCGTACATTGGCTTGATCACGACATACGCCTTGATGATAGCCCCCCGCTGAGGATCTGGCTTACCCACTACGCCGGATTCGGCCACCGCCGGATGCTCCAGCAGAGTACTCTCAACATCGGCAGGCCCGACACGATATCCTGCGGTAGTGATGATATCGTCGTCCCGACCCGAGAAAGAGAAGCTGCCATCACCGTGAGAGATCACCACATCACCGGTCAGATAGTAGCGCCCCTGAAAAGGATCTTTCTCGCCCCAGGTATAACCATCAAAAAAGAAGAGTGGTGAAGACTGTACATCCACCGCCAGTTGGCCTGTTTCGCCCGCTTCGATCTCCTCATAAGCACCATTAAGTGCCACAACGCGATGTCCGGGCATGGAATAGCCCATCGAACCGGCACGTTCCAGGTGTTCAAGAGCGTGATGGTTGCAGCAGGTCATACCGGTTTCAGTCTGGCCATACTGATCCATGACCGGGCAGCCCAAGCGACGTTTTACCCAGCTCACCACTTCGGGATTTAAAGGCTCACCGGCACTGCTGGCTACTCGCAGCCCCATGCTCTCCCCTTCCGGCAACAGATGATCGTTTACCATCAGCAGTCGATAGGCGGTCGGCGCAGCCGCCAGATTGGTGATACCGTACTTACGAATCATCTCGTAGGTCGTATCAGGCGTGAAACCATGCTCATTGAAATGCGTGGCATGCCCCAACAACAGCGGGCCGGTCACAGCATAATAGAGGCCATAAGCCCAGCCGGGATCCGCCACATTCCAGAATTTGTCTTCCGGGCGCAGATCCAACGCATACTTCATGTAGACATAAAAGGAGAGCAAGGCTCTGGCAGGCACAGCCACCCCTTTGGCCTTACCCACAGTACCCGACGTGAACATCTGCAGGAAGGGGTCATCACCTGCGATCATCACCGGTTCAAACTGGTCGGATTGCTGCTGCAACTGGGCATGGAAGTCAGCATCCTCATGGGTAGCGGCTCCCTCTTCTGTCACTCTGAGTATCGTCGGGCAATCCTTCACGCCATCAAGTTTGCTGCGGTTGGCACTATCCGTGACGACCAGACGCGTATCCGCGCGCTCGAAACGATAGGCGATGGCACCAGAGCCGAAGGCTGTGAACAAAGGTTGATACACGGCACCGGCACGAAGCGTACCAAGAATCACGATCAACAATTCAGGACAGCGAGGTAGCAAAGCGGAAACTCTATCGCCCTTTCCGATACCCTGGGACTTGAGATAGTTGGCAAAACGGGCGGCTGAGGTTTGCAGCTGCGCAAAAGTCAGAGCCTGAGCCGGGCGCTCTACCCCCTCATAGTACAAAGCTACTCGATCGGGATCACTCGCCCACTTGTCGCAGATCTCGACACAGACGTTGAGCCCCGTGTCCAGACTCCCCTGCAGCACCTCGGCCGCCAGTTGCTCCGGATTGAATCTGGCATAAAAAGCTGAATATGCCTCTGTACTCATGCTGAAAATCCTCTGCTTGCCGCACGTGTACATCCAGCGCCCTCGGCCTGACGTACATCCTGTACAGCTTGTTGTTATTAGATATAAGCGATTAGATATAAGCGATTAGGGTTATCCCCTAAGTAATATCACTTATCAGACTTTACGACAACACTCTTTTGCAGCACAATGCGCACAAAATTCGCCAGCCATGCAATAAGACGGTAAAATTTGCAGCGGATAATAATAAAAATCACCAATCAAGAGCTTAAGCGTTATGGGTAATATTCTGGTCAGTGCCTGCTTCATGGGCGAAAGAGTCCGTTATGATGGCAAACATAGTCTTCTGGACCACCCTGCACTGAAAAAATGGAAGGAAGAGGGCCGCATTGTGATGGCATGCCCTGAGGTGCTGGGAGGACTCCCTACCCCTCGTCCGCCCGCCGAAACACAATCACGGTTTCCTATTCTGATACAGACCAGCGAAGGTGAAGATGTCACCCCGCAGTATCTCGCTGGTGCCGAGGCCGCGCTGGAGCTGGCACGCAAACACAACTGCTGCTGCGCACTGATGAAATCGCGCAGCCCCTCCTGTGGTAACAAGCAGATCTATGACGGCAGTTTCTCCGGCAAACTGACCGATGCGCCGGGCGTTGCTGCAGCCGAGCTGATTCGTAACGGGATTCCGGTTTTCAACGAACGTCAGATCAATGAGCTGATCACTTTTATGGAACAACAGGGTCATGCTGCGGCCTGATATCCAGCTTCTATTGGGCAGAAAATCAACTACGACTTGTTACCGCTTCGATAGCCCCCTAAAATGGGGGCTATTTTTCGTCTAATACGGATCCCAGATAATGCGTGCGAGTCAATTCCTGATCTCTACCCTCAAAGAAACCCCCACCGATGCCGAAGTGATCAGCCATCAGCTGATGTTGCGTGCCGGCATGATCCGCAAACTGGCATCAGGCCTCTATACCTGGTTGCCGATGGGCCTGCGGACGCTGCGCAAGGTTGAGCGTATTGTTCGCGAAGAGATGGAAGCCGCAGGCGCTCTGGAAGTGTTGATGCCAGCCATTCAGCCGGCAGAGCTGTGGCAGGAATCAGGCCGCTGGGAAAAGTATGGCCCTGAACTGCTGCGCCTGAAGGATCGCCATGACCGCGATTTTTGCGTCGGTCCGACACATGAAGAGGTGATCACCGACATGATACGTCGTGAGATCAAGAGCTATAAGCAGCTCCCTGCCAACTTCTATCAGATACAGACAAAATTCCGTGATGAGATACGCCCACGCTTTGGTGTCATGCGCTCACGTGAATTCATTATGAAGGATGCCTACTCCTTCCACAGCAACCGCGAGTCGTTGCAGGAAACTTACGACAGGATGTATGAAGCCTACGTGCGTATCTTTACCCGTCTGGGTCTGGATTTCCGCCCTGTACTGGCTGACAACGGCTCAATCGGCGGCAACTCATCGCATGAGTTCCATGTCCTGGCCTCCTCTGGCGAAGATGATATCGCTTTCTCGGACAGCAGCAGCTACGCCGCCAATATTGAGAAGGCAGAAGCGGTTGCACCAGCCGGAGAACGCGCTGCGCCTTCTGAAGAGTTGCGTCTGGTGGATACGCCTGATGCCAAAACGATCGCGCAACTGGTCGAACAGTTCGATCTGCCGATCGAGAAAACGATCAAGACCCTGATCGTGCTGGCAAGTGACGAAGTGGACGCTGATTTTGTCGCGCTGCTGATCCGTGGCGATCATGAACTGAATGAAGTCAAAGCTGAAAAACTACCACAAGTAGCAGCCCCCCTTCAGTTCGCTACCGAAGATCAGTTCCGCCCGATCATCGGTGCAGGCCCAGGTTCACTTGGCCCAATCAACATGCCGATTCCGGTGATCATCGACCGTACCGTAGCGAAAATGGCAGACTTCGGTGCCGGTGCCAATATTGATGACAAGCACTATTTCGGCATCAACTGGGAGCGAGACCTGCCACTGCCCGAAGTCGCCGATCTGCGTAATGTTGTAGCCGGTGATCCGAGCCCCTGTGGTGAAGGCAAGCTGGAGATCAAGCGCGGCATCGAAGTCGGCCACGTCTTCCAGCTCGGCAACAGCTATTCCAGTGCCATGAATGCAACCGTACTGGATGAGAACGGTAAAGCCGCTATCATGGAGATGGGCTGCTACGGTATCGGTGTCACCCGTGTGGTCGCTGCATCCATTGAGCAGAACCATGATGATAACGGCATCATCTGGCCATTGGCGCTGGCTCCTTTCACCGTCGCACTGATCCCGCTGAACTACGATAAATCTGAAGCCGTTCAAGTGAAGGCAGATGAACTGTATGCCCAGCTTCAGGCGGCCGGTATTGATGTGCTGCTGGATGATCGTAAAGAGCGCCCCGGCGTCAAGTTTGCGGATATGGAGCTGGTTGGTGTTCCGCATCGCGTGGTGATCTCTGAGCGTGGTCTGGGTAACGGTCAACTGGAATATAAAGGTCGTCGTGACAGCGAATCTCAGGATATCGCTGTTGATCAGGTCCTGACCTTCCTGCAGCAACAGCTGAACTGATCACTCCCTCTGCCACATGCAGGTTCCGGCTGTAACCCCTAATGCAGCCGACCTGCTCTTTTCTTGTACCGACCTCTCGCACCTCTCTCGCACCTCTGTTTCAACAAAATACTTGCTAATCCTGACGTTATGTACAACGCTTATCATGCAACCCGGTGCTGAACGGTTCCTCCCAGGAACAAGCGCACCCGATACGACCGGCTATCACCAACAAAAATAACATCTGATGCTGAAAGACAAGGGCCTCCTTCGTCGCCAGTATGGGAGCTACTGCATGCCATTAACCGTTGCTATCCCCAAGGAAACCAGTAAAAACGAAACCCGTGTCGCCGCCACCCCAGATACAGTCGCCAAACTGATCAAACTGGGCTACTCGGTTGTGGTTGAACGAGGCGCAGGTGCCACAGCTCACTTCACTGATGAAGCCTATGAAGCCGCAGGCGCCGAGATCACCACACCGGCCAAAACCTATACTCGAGCTGATATTCTGTTCAAGGTGAACGCCCCTCAGATTCGCCCTGACCTGAAAAACGGTGATGAAGTGGCCCTGATGAAACCAGGCACCTACTTTGTCAGTTTTCTGCAACCGGCGCTCAACCCTGAAATGCTGCAGAAGCTTGCCGATAGAGGCGTTACCGCCTTTGCCATCGATGCAGTCCCCCGTATTTCACGTTCACAGAAGATGGATGCACTCAGCTCGCAGGCCAATATTGCGGGTTATCGCGCCGTGATAGAAGCTGCCAACGTGTTTGGGCGCTTTTTTACAGGCCAGATCACTGCGGCAGGTAAGGTCCCGCCTGCGAAGGTAATGATCATTGGTGCTGGTGTAGCAGGTCTGGCTGCCATCGGCACAGCCAAATCGATGGGTGCAATCGTGCGTGCCTTCGATACCCGCCCGGTAGTCAAGGATCAGATCGAGAGTATGGGCGCAGAGTTTCTGGAACTGGATTTCAATGAAGATGGCACAGGTGCCGGTGGTTATGCCAAGGAGATGAGCAAGGAGTTCATCGAAGCTGAGATGGCCCTGTTCCGTGCGCAGGCGAAAGAGGTCGATATCATCATCACCACTGCCCTCATTCCCGGCAAACCGGCACCGAAATTGATTCTGGCCGATATGGTGGAATCGATGAAGGATGGCAGTGTCATTGTGGATCTGGCCTCTGCCAATGGCGGTAACTGTGAACTGACAGAGCCTGGCGAGGTTGTTGTTCGACATGGCGTCACCATCATCGGCTATACCAACCTGCCTGCGCGGCTTGCTGCTCAGTCGTCACAGCTCTATTCAACTAACCTTGTACACCTGCTGAGCGACCTGACACCCGAATCCAATGGCGAAATTCTGCTGGATATGGAGGATGAAGTGCAGCGCGGTTTCACGGTCGTGCACCAGGGAGAGATCACCTGGCCACCGCCGGTTCGCCCTGCACCTCAGGATGGCGGCGCCAAACCGGCGGCAGCAGCTCCACCCATTGAGAAACCAAAAGAGAAACCAAAAGCTTCCGGCAAAACCATCGCCGCTTACTGGGCTATTGCCGGCGTATTGCTGCTTTCTCTGGGATCAGTCGCGCCACCTGATTTTGTCGTTCACTTCTTTATTTTTGTGCTCGCCATTTTTATCGGCTGGCAGGTGATCTGGAACGTGAAACACAGCTTGCATACACCGTTGATGAGCGTGACCAATGCAATCAGCAGCATCGTGATCGTCGGGGCTTTGCTGCAGATCTCGGTTGAGGGTAGCGTGATTGTCCCGATACTGGCCACCATTGCCGTGTTTGTTACCAGTATCAATATTGCCGGTGGCTTTTATGTCACTCACCGCATGCTGAAAATGTTCCGGAAATAAGGAGAGCATAATGATAGGCACTATCTCAATGGCGTACCTTTTTTCCGCCGTGATGTTCATTTTGAGCCTGGGAGGGCTGAGCTCACAGGAAACCGCCAAACGCGGTAACTGGTATGGTGTCACCGGTATGGTGGTGGCTGTGCTCGCCACCATCTTCAGCGCGTCGGTACAGGCTTACTGGCTGATCGCACTGGTGATGACGATCGGCGCGGCGATTGGCCTCGTCCTGGCACATCGTGTCGAAATGACCGCGATGCCGCAGCTGGTTGCCCTACTGCACAGCTTCGTCGGTCTGGCCGCCGTGCTGATCGGCTGGAGCAGCTATCTGGATCCTGACTTTCATTACACCGGCTCAGCGATGGTGATCCATAATACCGAGATCTATCTGGGTATTTTCATTGGCGCTATCACCCTGACCGGCTCAGTAGTCGCATTCGGCAAACTGCAGGGCTTTATTTCCGGCAAACCGCTGACGCTGCCTGCGCGTCATCTGCTGAATCTGGTCGCCTTGATCGTGACTGTGCTGATGCTGTTTATCGTGGTGCCTCAGTCACCCAATGGCGGCGCTGCCTTCCTGATTCTGGTGATGACCATCATCGCACTGCTGTTGGGTATCCATCTGATCGCGGCTATCGGTGGTGCCGATATGCCGGTCGTGATATCCATGCTCAACAGCTATTCAGGCTGGGCAGCCGCAGCCACAGGCTTCATGCTGTCGAACGATCTGTTGATCGTGGTCGGCGCACTGGTCGGTTCAAGCGGTGCAATCCTCTCCTATATCATGTGCCGTGGCATGAACCGATCATTCATCAGTGTGATACTAGGTGGATTCGGTACTGACTCCTCCACAGCAGGCGGTGATGAGGACCATGGCGAAGTGATCGCCACCACCGTTGAAGAGCTGGGCGATGCACTGGATGCGGCCGACAGTGTGATCATCGTGCCAGGATTCGGCATGGCAGTCGCCACCGCCCAGACCGCAGTCAGCGACCTGACCGACGTTCTGCGTAAAAAGGGCAAGACGGTACGCTTTGCGATCCATCCGGTAGCGGGTCGTCTGCCTGGCCATATGAACGTACTGCTGGCTGAGGCTAACGTGCCCTATGATATCGTCATGGAGATGGACGAGATCAACCAGGACTTCAAGAATACCGATGTGGTACTGGTGATCGGCGCCAACGATATCGTCAACCCTGACGCCATCGAACGACCCAACAGTCCGATCGCTGGTATGCCAGTACTCGAAGTCTGGAATGCGCGCCTGTGTGTGGTGCTCAAGCGAAGCATGGCAACCGGCTATGCTGGCGTGCAGAACCCACTGTTCTATAAGGAGAACACGCGGATGCTGTTTGGGGATGCAAAGGATAGTGTGCACAAGATTGCGCATGTGCTGGGGTAATTAAAAGCGCATAGCGAACGCCCTCATTCGGTTTTCGCTATGCTGTTTTCTCCTGCAGACTGATTTTTTCAATCTCGGTCGGCCGGATCTCTTTAGCCTGATAATCAATTCCGCTGAGCTGTGAAAACTGCTCCACGCTTCGCTGTGAACCCAGATTCCACGGAGCGGGCAGCCCATTACGTAGAATCAACACACTCAAACGCTCTGTTGCTTTCTGTCTGCGTTGAGTCCATTTGACCGTTCGCTTCTCCTCAAGATCCTTACGCCAATGATGTGACTCGTAGGACTCACCGGATTTTTTATATAGATGAAAAAGCGGAATATCGACGTGTCTGGGGTGAAAAATATCCCAGCCATGTGTATAAGCACGGATAGCCAGACACTGCTCTTCCCCATGAAAATACAGATTGGGATCATAGGGGATCTGTTCAACAAAACTACCGAGAGTGAAAATAAACCCACCGGCAAGATGAAAGCCTCTTGTGTACTCAGCATCTGGAATATGCACGACATGGAACTTTAATACCAACGACTCGTCAGTGAGTACCTGATCCTCTTTAGGGAGCAGGGAATAGATATGATTTGAGGGCTTCAGTGTAGTGAAGGGTACGCCCTTTTCATCAAAATCAAATGGAGGCGGGTAGGTACTGATAATCGGTTTCGGACTGATCACACGCAAACTATTAAGCGCATCGACCAACTTTTTGTCCCAATCCTGCTTGAAAAAAGTATGAGAATCTATTTGAAGAAAATAGTCCTCTCCGTCATAAAGCTGCCCTGCAAGGCTTCTGGCCCAACACACACCTCTGGAATGAAAAGGGTCAACATGCAGATATCGGACTCTCTTCTCTTTATCAAACGCCTCAAGCCAGCCAGAAATTGAGCTATGATTCTGATCCACAACACCGATAAAGATGTCATGCTCTCCGCTCGCGCTTTCACATAAAGAGTTGAGCGTAAACTTCAAATTCTCATCACAAAAAGACGCAATACTGACAAATATCGACATTAAGTTATCCATAAGCAGAATGTTTGCCAGGTGGCTGATTGATTCACAATCAATACTGCACACAGCTCACTAACGTTCATATCGATTATAGGTGCTGACTTCTGCTCCCGCTATACAAATAGCCATGAAAATCCATGCATTACACACCAGAATGCAAAAACCCGGAGCCATTTCTGACCCCGGGTTATTTTTCAGCTATGACTGTTCAGTGTATCACTGATCAATTGCTGGTGGGTTCAGCAGCTCACCAAACGCCTCACCCGTGAAGGTCACATCAAAGCTGGCAGTATCAACATCTTCATCCCAGTCAGATGCACTGACACCTACCTCAATGGTGATATCCTGCAGCTCTGTCGAGACTTCAACAAATTTGCCTGAGAAGTCCTGAATCCGGTAGCCGTTGGAGCCCGACGGGGTAACATCCTCAAAGACAACCTTGGCGAAGCCGCCAGGAATATTAATATCTATCACCTGATCAGAGTTAGGGCTCGACCCACTGCCGACACCCGCGACATCATCTGTACCGACGACATTGCCATCGATGTCATAGGCGGTCCAACGCAATGTTTCACCATTATCCAAGTGATCAGCAGTGAAGCTGAACTCAGTGATATTTAATGGAGATCCATTAACATCCTGAATTTCAAGAATTAATTCTTCATCAGGATCGATTTTCGCCCCCGTACTTACACCCAACCCCTGGTTTGAGTAGTTCACACTACCAGTGCTACCGTCAGCGTTGGCTGTAAAGACCATTTGGGCATCGCTGCCATCAATATTGAAGGTGACAACGTTACCACCGCCGCTACCACTTCCACTCCAGGTAAATGGAGTTTCAACAGTTGTGATAGCCTGATCCAGCAGATCCAGCAACTGCACTGAATATTGTTGATTTTCATCATCCGGGGTAATTATGAAGACAGAGTTTCCATCCTCATTTTTAGCCACTAACTGACCACCCTCCCAGTAGTAAGTCAGGCTTTGCCCGTTAGATGTCAACGCAGCCTGAGAGCCATTAATAGTGCCCAGAACAGTACCTGTGTTCGTCAGACTCAGCGACCCTGGGCCATCACCACCATAAGTGAAGCTTAATTCCAGATCATCAGCTAGCAAACCGCTCAGTGAAGCATTCTCAATACTCCCGATGACCGGTGAGTCATCTTCGATATTCACTGTCAGGAATGTTGTTGTAGTCAAATCACCATCAGAAACATGTACATCAAACACCAGTGGAATGATGTCCTCAACCGTTGTATCCGGGTGATCTACAGAGCCACTCAGCGCAACATCAAATTGACCTGCGTTATTGATGGTGACTCTGATCACTTCATCTTGACCGGCAAAGCCTATCAGCTCATTAGTGCCATCACCTGTCCATACAACCTCAGTACCACCAGAAGAGATGGTTGCACTTGGGGCTCCCAGTGTAACTGTCAGATCATCACCATCTGGGTCAGACAACTGAATAGTGCCGCTGGCTGTAGTGCTGTTGGTTGTATCTTCCGGATCACCGACTGAATCAGGATTACCATCAGGTAGCCCCTCTTCAGATACTGAAACAGATGCGGACTCTGCAGCTGGTGGGTTATTCGGAGCTTCGGTTGGAGCCTCAGTTGGGGCTTCGGTTGGCGCTTCGGTTGGGGCCTCAGTTGGAGCTTCGGTTGGGGCCTCAGTTGGAGCTTCGGTTGGAGCTTCGGTTGGAGCTTCGGTTGGCGCTTCGGTTGGAGCTTCGGTTGGCGCTTCGGTTGGCGCTTCGGTTGGCGCTTCGGTTGGCGCTTCGGTTGGGGCCTCAGTTGGAGCTTCGGTTGGGGCCTCAGTTGGAGCTTCGGTTGGAGCTTCGGTTGGAGCCTCAGTTGGAGCTTCGGTTGGAGCTTCGGTTGGGGCTTCTGTTGGAGCCTCAGTTGGAGCTTCGGTTGGAGCTTCGGTTGGAGCTTCGGTTGGAGCTTCGGTTGGAGCTTCGGTTGGAGCTTCGGTTGGGGCCTCAGTTGGAGCTTCGGTTGGAGCTTCGGTTGGGGCTTCTGTTGGAGCCTCAGTTGGAGCTTCGGTTGGCTCCTCCAAAGTTTCAGCAGGTGCTGGCGTCAGCTCAAAACCATCTGTTTCCGTACCTTCAAATGCGTACTCTTGGCCACCAACAGTTTCACTGATACGATCCAGTCGAACAAAGCCATGGCCATCACCGCCATCACCTCCTTCAGTTCCGGCAGCAGGCGCTTCGAGATCGTCCAGCAGATCGCCTTCGCCTTCAAGTGCAGCCAGAAGGTCATCAATACTCTGATCCTGGACAACATTTTCATCAGACGAAGCAAGGCTTTCTGCTGCCATACTCTCGGTCAAAAGCATAGTCTGACCGCCTGCGAGAATAACCGGGTCACCACCGCCAAAATCCAGCAGTACTTCTGCGCCAGTTTCCGTCACGATCGTTTCACCCGAGAAAACCGTGTCACCTGCCTGCAAGGCTCTTAAGGTTCCATCGGCGGCTTGCGCCCAGACGTCTCCCTGGACCGACGTGACAACTGCAATCGCAATACTCATGACTGAATCCTCTTACTATTGTGATTGTGGCAAGGCGAAATGGGTGAATACCGAAGACGCACTTTAGCCTCTGATCAATTATTGATCGCTGGTTAAAAAATGATCACTGTACTAAAGGACAGGTACGGCTGAATTAATTGCATCATGCCACGCCAACAAAGGACTGAAACTCATGTCTGACTTCTGCTCTCGCTATACAAACAGCCCTGATATCCGAGTTTTACATACCGGAGGACTTACGACCTCCGTCCTCTCACACCACCGTACGTACGGTCCCCATACGGCGGTTCATGTTAACACTGGAACTGTCGATGACATTCCAGCAGTGATATTAAACCCAGCCTTCCAAACAGGCCTTTCCTGAGCGCCTGATGCATATGACTGGCTCCCGCGTTCCACCAAAGCCCTCGTTGATTACAAGCTGGCCTCCACGCCCTGACGTCATCAAGCCCCGCTTTCATCAATTTTCTGGCTCGGGTATAAGGTCGTTTCCATTGCCGGGTGTGTAGAGGACTTTCACCTCCAAGTAATCTGCTAGACCATCACAGTCAACATATAGCGCCCTTTAAGGCACTGCGCGCCATGCCCGGCGCACAAACGAAAAATGCCCCGGAGGTGAGTCCGAGGCATTTTGTTTGTCATGCTTGGAGGAGAGCGCATTGCACACCTCCCCATGTTGGATCAGCTATCAGTCGATATTCAGATTACCGTTTGCAATCAAGGCTTGAGAGATCGATTGATCATCCACACCCAGAGTGGTCAGGTTAACACCCTCCAATACGATCAGCTGAGTATCACCAGTACTACCATCATGATTGACCGAGACAATGATGTCGCTTCCGTTGTAGTCAAAGTGCAGGAAGTTAGCGATTGTGGCCTCACTTTCACCCTGAAGCAGATCCGCCAGATTCAGCACATCGCCTTACGACATGTTGAAATCGACTACCGTATCCACCGCCGGGGTATCTACCGTACCTTGGTCGCCAAAATTCCAGACAAAGATATCCGCCTCCTCTGTACCAAGCATGACATCATTACCAGAGCCGCTGCTGGTCAGAACGACAACAGCTGGATCTTCATCGTCAAACAAGACGAGATAACCGAACGCTTAGCTGCATGGCCTAATACCGCACCAAACTAAAAGGCCAGGTAAAAACCTGGCCTTTTTGACAGTAACTCTCCTTATTACTCCAGAGGAATACTCTGGGAGGCCAAATGAGAGATCACCTCTTCCATCGTCGTGTCCACTACCACAATAGTTTGATCAGTACTGCTACCCAGATCACCACCAGTACTGATCTGGATGACTGCATCACTACCGGATTGAGACACCTGCAGATAGTCTCCGATATTCTCCGAAGTCAGACTAATGCCTTGCAGCATGTCGGAGATATCCAGTTGATTATTACCAGTACCGAAATCCATCACAAAATCGGTACTGCCGTCAGCATCGCCCAGGCTCCATTTGAACACATCATCTCCGGCGCCGCCAAAGAGGATGTCACTTCCACCGCCGCCAATCAACGTATCGTTGCCTGCACCACCTTGGATGGTATCATTGGTGCCGCCGCCTTGGAGGATCTGATTATCCTGACCATCAACTTCCACTGTATAGCTAGCAGCCTCATAGCTGGCACTAGCCTGAACGCTGATCGAACTAAGCAGACTGCTGTCGAATTCATTATCAGACTCAAGTATCACCTGGACAGTACCATCACTATCAAGCGTCAGAACATAAGTTCCATCAGATTCTGCAGTCATATCCGTAATACTAAAGCCACCAGGCAACGTCAATACCACGGTATCCGAAAGCTCACTCACAGCATCATTGGCCAGCGATGCATTGATCGTAATCTGAGTTTCATAGCCAATCACAGTCACGATAAAGACATAAGGATCAGTGAAAAGTTCTGAATTCAAATCATTAAAGCCAAACGTATCATCTGCTTGATTTGCTAGCGGATCACTGCGGTTTCCGTTGATAGACGCTCCAATATAATTGCCATTGGCATCGTAGACAGATGTTCCCGCCTTGATGTAATAGCTTTCAACAGTCGCACTATACTTCGCTTCGATCGCGGCAATGAACTGAGTGGGGTCAGTCGGATCCTTGATATCCTTAGTAGCGTAGTAGTCGTCAATCTTGACAGTAGTGCCATCGCTGAGGAAGTACTTCACATGTGAGATCGCCTGCTGAGGCAGCATCTGGTAGCTGCTATCCACTACCTCTTCCGAGTCCCCCACGGTAAGTGCTACAGCAGGCATATTATTCACTGTGACCGGCTGCTCTGGTGTTGGCTCTGGTGTTGGCTCTGGTGTTGGCACCTCGACAGTCACAGTTTCACTGGCGGAGGCCGTGGCAGGTTCGTCCGCACCAGGATCCTCAGCCGTTGCAATAGCTGTTACGATCAACTCCTCACCTTCATAATCGGAAGGAACAGTCAACGTCAGCCCACTAACCGTGACAACACCAGTAACCGGATCTATCTCAATAGAATTGGTGTGTCCACCACTGCCGTCCAACAGCAACTCCCAAGTGGTAATACCATTAGCGGTACCATTATACTGCGCACCAGACAGAGTAACGCCTTCAGGAGTCTCGACTACAAGATTAGTAATGCTCTCTGAATAGTCTACATCTGTCGGAGTAGCCTTGATGTCCACAACGTAAGTGATTGTTGAAGACTCATAGGATACTGTGTGCACCAAATAGTCACTTGTGCTCACCCGATCACCTTCGGTCGGAGTAGAAAACACAATCGACGTAATCGTATCACCTTCTGGAGCATCAACAGTTATGGCTGGGTCGATACCATCACTACCACCGGGTATTACAATGACCTGTGGCTCTCCATCAGAGTAGTGCACAGTAATGACAGCAGTTTCGTTTGAACCATTCAACCATGCCAACTGGAAGGTTACCGAAGTAGCCGGTGTATTCAATGTGACATGCAGTTCCTCATCCTTGCCGATTTCCGAGTCTGCACCATTGCTGGCAGGCCCCGCTACACCAAAGCCAGTCGGGGACCCTGTATCCCTGATGGATACCTCACCCAACACGCCATCTTTGTAAGCGACAACCGTGAAGCCTGCTGGATTACCGCCCTCCTCAAGCACGTTAGACAGATCCACACCATACAGTGAGGCTGTAGAGCTATTCGTCAGGGTCAACTCGACTAATGGAGTGTCCGTCACCGGTATCACATTAATGTTGGCTGTAGCTATTTCGGAAAGCTGACCAACATCATCCTGTGCCTGATACTCGAAGCTGAAGGTAGCAGTGTTATTGCTCAGATCCGGTGTTGGTACAAAAGTCAGCGTCGCTGATCCAGCGATAGCGTCTACCACATCACCTTCTTGCAACTCCTCGTCGTTCAGCAGCAGCGTGCCATTAATGCCACTCAGGTCACCGATAATGAAGTTCGTTACCGTGCCATCATCTGTCGCCGACAGGATAACCTCGATACCCGCACTGTCTTCAAGGCCCTCGCCAGAGGCCTCGTTGGTCACTGGTTTGTTGTTGACATCGACACTGGTAATACCGGTAGTGACAAGATTTTCATATTCAGTACCACCGGATGCAACACTGGTAATACTGTTGCTGATACTGGTCACATCAGTAATATCGTTATCAGTATAGACGCTGGTATAGGAGCCGCTTGTTTCTCCCTGAGAAATTGTTACTTGATCGCCGTTTGCCAGATTAAATACCAAGTCCGTATCAGGATCGATATCACCCGGGCCACCACTCAAAGTAACGGTATAAACGACGCTGCCACCTGATTCATTAACTTCGGTTGTGGACGTTGTCAGTGTCGCAGTCACCTTGTCGAGGGTGTCGCCAATCACTACTGGCGCACTGCTATTCTGCACCTGCAGGTTTTCATAGTTGCCACCATTATCAACCACGGTGACACTGTTCACTTCCAGGCTGAAATCTTCTTCCAGATACACATCCGAGTCCGGATAGCCATCCAGTACCAACGTGTCGTTGGTGGCTTCATCACCCCAAGCCAGCGTCACGCTGCCAGTGAGTTCATCTCCTGCAACCGTGATCGCCACGGTCTGGCCATTGTTCAGTGTCAGGCTGAACTGCTGATCACCTTGTGGTGCCGCACCTTCAGGCAGCGTCACGGTATAGGTGACAGAACCATGATCCTCATTACCGGTACCAATGCTGCTGAGCACCGCCACTGTTGGATCAGTATCATCCACCACTGTCGTGCTGGTAGTGCTGTCCGTGTTCAAGGCTTCGTAGTTGCCGCCTTCGGTGCCCTCAATGCTGAAGGTGACGGATTCATCACCCTGCACATAGACATCGTCTTCACGGGTGTCCACATCGATGGAGGCACTGCTCTCACCGACCCCAATGGTGATGCTCAGATCGTTACCCAGATCAATCACCAGTGGCGTACCGGTGACCGGATTGTTCACGGTCGCAGTCACAGTGATCATGTCACCTTCCGTGACCTGCTCAGTAGAGGTCAGGGTGACGGTGGTCACATCGGCATCATCCACCACTGTCGTGCTGGTAGTGCTGTCCGTGTTCAAGGCTTCGTAGTTGCCGCCTTCGGTGCCCTCAATGCTGAAGGTGACGGATTCATCACCCTGCACATAGACATCGTCTTCACGGGTGTCCACGTCGATGGAGGCACTGCTCTCACCGACCCCAATGGTGATGCTCAGATCGTTACCCAGATCAATCACCAGTGGCGTACCGGTGACCGGATTGTTCACGGTCGCAGTCACAGTGATCATGTCACCTTCCGTGACCTGCTCAGTAGAGGTCAGGGTGACGGTGGTCACATCGGCATCATCCACCACTGTCGTGCTGGTAGTGCTGTCCGTGTTCAAGGCTTCGTAGTTGCCGCCTTCGGTGCCCTCAATGCTGAAGGTGACGGATTCATCACCCTGCACATAGACATCGTCTTCACGGGTGTCCACATCGATGGAGGCACTGCTCTCACCGACCCCAATGGTGATGCTCAGATCGTTACCCAGATCAATCACCAGTGGCGTACCGGTGACCGGATTGTTCACGGTCGCAGTCACAGTGATCATGTCACCTTCCGTGACCTGCTCAGTAGAGGTCAGGGTGACGGTGGTCACATCGGCATCATCCACCACTGTCGTGCTGGTGGTGCTGTCCGTGTTCAAGGCTTCGTAGTTGCCGCCTTCGGTGCCCTCAATGCTGAAGGTGACGGATTCATCACCCTGCACATAGACATCGTCTTCACGGGTGTCCACGTCGATGGAGGCACTGCTCTCACCGACCCCAATGGTGATGCTCAGATCGTTACCCAGATCAATCACCAGTGGCGTACCGGTGACCGGATTGTTCACGGTCGCAGTCACAGTGATCATGTCACCTTCCGTGACCTGCTCAGTAGAGGTCAGGGTGACGGTGGTCACATCGGCATCATCCACCACTGTCGTGCTGGTAGTGCTGTCCGTGTTCAAGGCTTCGTAGTTGCCGCCTTCGGTGCCCTCAATGCTGAAGGTGACGGATTCATCACCCTGCACATAGACATCGTCTTCACGGGTGTCCACGTCGATGGAGGCACTGCTCTCACCGACCCCAATGGTGATGCTCAGATCGTTACCCAGATCAATCACCAGTGGCGTACCGGTGACCGGATTGTTCACGGTCGCAGTCACAGTGATCATGTCACCTTCCGTGACCTGCTCAGTAGAGGTCAGGGTGACGGTGGTCACATCGGCATCATCCACCACAGTCGTGCTGGTAGTGCTGTCCGTGTTCAAGGCTTCGTAGTTGCCGCCTTCGGTGCCCTCAATGCTGAAGGTGACGGATTCATCACCCTGCACATAGACATCGTCTTCACGGGTGTCCACGTCAATGGAGGCACTGCTCTCACCGACCCCAATGGTGATGCTCAGATCGTTACCCAGATCAATCACCAGTGGCGTACCGGTGACCGGATTGTTCACGGTCGCAGTCACAGTGATCATGTCACCTTCCGTGACCTGCTCAGTAGAGGTCAGGGTGACGGTGGTCACATCGGCATCATCCACCACAGTCGTGCTGGTAGTGCTGTCCGTGTTCAAGGCTTCGTAGTTGCCGCCTTCGGTGCCCTCAATGCTGAAGGTGACGGATTCATCACCCTGCACATAGACATCGTCTTCACGGGTGTCCACATCGATGGAGGCACTGCTCTCACCGACCCCAATGGTGATGCTCAGATCGTTACCCAGATCAATCACCAGTGGCGTACCGGTGACCGGATTGTTCACGGTCGCAGTCACAGTGATCATGTCACCTTCCGTGACCTGCTCAGTAGAGGTCAGGGTGACGGTGGTCACATCGGCATCATCCACCACTGTCGTGCTGGTAGTGCTGTCCGTGTTCAAGGCTTCGTAGTTGCCGCCTTCGGTGCCCTCAATGCTGAAGGTGACGGATTCATCACCCTGCACATAGACATCGTCTTCACGGGTGTCCACGTCGATGGAGGCACTGCTCTCACCGACCCCAATGGTGATGCTCAGATCGTTACCCAGATCAATCACCAGTGGCGTACCGGTGACCGGATTGTTCACGGTCGCAGTCACAGTGATCATGTCACCTTCCGTGACCTGCTCAGTAGAGGTCAGGGTGACGGTGGTCACATCGGCATCATCCACCACAGTCGTGCTGGTAGTGCTGTCCGTGTTCAAGGCTTCGTAGTTGCCGCCTTCGGTGCCCTCAATGCTGAAGGTGACGGATTCATCACCCTGCACATAGACATCGTCTTCACGGGTGTCCACGTCAATGGAGGCACTGCTCTCACCGACCCCAATGGTGATGCTCAGATCGTTACCCAGATCAATCACCAGTGGCGTACCGGTGACCGGATTGTTCACGGTCGCAGTCACAGTGATCATGTCACCTTCCGTGACCTGCTCAGTAGAGGTCAGGGTGACGGTGGTCACATCGGCATCATCCACCACAGTCGTGCTGGTAGTGCTGTCCGTGTTCAAGGCTTCGTAGTTGCCGCCTTCGGTGCCCTCAATGCTGAAGGTGACGGATTCATCACCCTGCACATAGACATCGTCTTCACGGGTGTCCACATCGATGGAGGCACTGCTCTCACCGACCCCAATGGTGATGCTCAGATCGTTACCCAGATCAATCACCAGTGGCGTACCGGTGACCGGATTGTTCACGGTCGCAGTCACAGTGATCATGTCACCTTCCGTGACCTGCTCAGTAGAGGTCAGGGTGACGGTGGTCACATCGGCATCATCCACCACTGTCGTGCTGGTAGTGCTGTCCGTGTTCAAGGCTTCGTAGTTGCCGCCTTCGGTGCCCTCAATGCTGAAGGTGACGGATTCATCACCCTGCACATAGACATCGTCTTCACGGGTGTCCACGTCGATGGAGGCACTGCTCTCACCGACCCCAATGGTGATGCTCAGATCGTTACCCAGATCAATCACCAGTGGCGTACCGGTGACCGGATTGTTCACGGTCGCAGTCACAGTGATCATGTCACCTTCCGTGACCTGCTCAGTAGAGGTCAGGGTGACGGTGGTCACATCGGCATCATCCACCACTGTCGTGCTGGTAGTGCTGTCCGTGTTCAAGGCTTCGTAGTTGCCGCCTTCGGTGCCCACGATGCTGAAGGTGACAGATTCTTCACCTTGCACATAAACATCATCTTCACGGCTGTCGACGTCGATTGAGGCACTGCTCTCACCGACCCCAATGGTGATGGTCAGGTCGTTACCCAGATCAATCACCAGCGGCGTACCGGTGACCGGATTGTTCACGCTGGCTGTGACCGTGATCGGCTCACCTTCGGTGACCTGCTCGCTGGAAGTCAGCGTAACTGTGGTTACATCTTCGTCATCAAACACAATGACGCTGGCTTCAGCAGAACTGGTATCAACGTCTTCGTAATCACCACCATTCGTGTCAACAACGCTGACAGTGATGGAATCATCTTCTTGCTGATAAACATCATCCGGGCGGATATCAAGTGGTGTGAAGCCGGATGTTTCACCTACTGGGATAGTAATGGTGCTGCCGTTGCTGAGTGTCAGCTCAAGCGGCGTATTAACTGGTGGGTTGTTTACGATAGCAACAACACCCACCGGTG
This sequence comes from Nitrincola salilacus, assembly GCF_046271865.1. Taxonomy (NCBI): domain Bacteria; kingdom Pseudomonadati; phylum Pseudomonadota; class Gammaproteobacteria; order Oceanospirillales; family Oceanospirillaceae; genus Nitrincola; species Nitrincola salilacus. Next base: position 1,659,758 of record NZ_CP176580.1, on the reverse strand, counting down.
AGCCTTCAACAACGCCCTCAGAAACCAGGATAAAGTCGCCGTTATCATCCAGCAGTGGCTGCCCATCTTCTCCCAATTCGACAATAATCAGCTCGACGCTGGTCGGATCCTGATCATCAACCACTGTGAAGTTGCTGGAAGAGGATGTGTCCAGATTGTCGTAACCACCACCGGTAGCATTTTCGATAGTAACATTGATGACATCATCATCTTGCAGATAGACATCATCTTCACGGATATCGATGGGTGTGAACCCTGAGGTTTCGCCAACAGGAATTGTGATGGTGCCCAGTCCGTTACCCAACTCAATAACAAGTGGTGATCCCGATGGTGGAATATCAACGGTTGCGACAACCCCTACGGGGGTGCCTTCAATAACACTGTCGCCATCAACGACAATGAAGTTTCCACCTTCATCCAGGAGGGGGTTTCCTTCCTCATCAAGTAAAACAGGAGTGAGAGTAACCGTACCGTTAATTGGCTGGGGGACTTCTGTTGGTGACTCTGTAGGCGTTTCAGTCGGAGCTTCGGTAGGCGCTTCGGTTGGAGCCTCAGTTGGTGCTTCGGTAGGCGCTTCTGTCGGTGCCTCAGTAGGAGCCTCTGTTGGCTCCTCAGTTGGCTCTTCTTCTGTCAGTTCTGCCGCTTCAAACGGTACTTCGAAAGTATCAGTCTGCGTACCTTCGAACTCGAATTCCTGATCGCCGACAGTTTCTTCAATTCGATCAAGACGGACAAAGCCATGACCATCACCGCCATCACCACCTTCTGTGCCAGCAGCAGGCGCTTCCAGATCATCCAGCAGATCGCCTTCGCCATCGAGCGCAGCCAGCAGGTCATCTATGCTCTGATCCTGCACCACATTCTCAACTGGCGATGCAGCTGTTTCAGCCGCCATGCTTTCCGTCATCAACAAGGTCTGGCCTGATGCCAGAACAACCGGCTCTCCGCCACCAAAATCCAGCAGCACTTCAGCACCGGTTTCCGTAATAACCGTCTCACCGGCCAGAACTGTATCTCCCGCTTGCAAAGCTCTGAGGCTTCCATCGGCGGCCTGTGCCCAGACATTCCCCTGGACCGACGTAACAACTGCAATAGCAATACTCATGACATCATCCTTTTTCCATCATTTTGATTAAACCTCATCGTTGCTTCACGTCCATGAGGTTCCATCCAAAGCATAAATACGATTTTTATATCAGAGGTCGATTCTAACCAGTATGACAAGCATTCATACTGTACTGAGGTACAACACGCGGTATATTTATTAAAAAGAAAAATTAATCAGATCATTGAGATGACTGACACGATCAATAAATATTACTCGTGTTAACATGACCTCCATACAGATTGAAAAGGGATATCCTGCTGTGAGTCAGTCAGAAGAAAAAATCATCATCTCGCTGCTTGGAACGCCAAACATCGAGATCGGGGGGCAACACTTCCCCATCCTGACCCGCTACAGAAAAACACTCGGCCTTCTCGGCTACCTCGCAGCAGAGCCTGACAAACCCCGCAGCCGCGATCAACTCTCGGCCCTGTTCTGGCCTGAGTTAGATGACTCATCAGCAAGAGTCAATCTACGTCAGATACTCTCTTCTCTGACGCGCACTTTTACCACAGCAGGTGTTGAGTCTCCTATCATTGCTGATCGTCAGAGCATCCACTTTCAGCAGCGAGATGATGTATACCTAGACCTGTTAGCACTTGAGTCATCTCAGAGCAACTGTCAAGCTGACTGCCGTTCAAAAGGCTGTCTTATGCAACAGCAGGTACATAGTCGGTTCTCTGAAAGCCTGTTAACCGGCGATTTTCTTGCAGCCTACACACTTCCAGGCTGCGAAGAGTTTGAAGAGTGGTTATCCATGCGCAGGGGCCAGTTGCGCATTAGACAAGTCAATTTACTGCAAACCCTGACCAACTGCGCTCGTACTCAGGGTAATATCGAAAAGGCAATTACCTATATTCAACGCCTGATCAAACTTGATCCGGATGATGAGTCGCATCTCAGGCTCGCTATGTGCCTTTATATAGAGGTCGGAAGACGAGAGGCCGCACTCAAAATCTACGACACTTTCACCCAAAGGCTTGAGCGAGAACTTGGAGTACAACCACAAGCCCCCACCGTTGCCCTGCATGAAACAATTGCCTCTTCGCCTGCAGCACTGGACAACCCTACATTTTCCGGAAAAAAGACCTTTCCTGCCATACAAAAACTATCATTGGTAGTTGTCCTCAGAATTCAGTGGGTAAGCCTGTCCCAGGATCCGGAAGAGACAGCTCAATCATTATATGATGCTGATCAACTGGCCAAATCGATCCTGACTGACAAGCTGAAAGCTTTCCCATTATCCGGAGCAGGCAAAGGGACCCTCTTCTACTTCGGGTGGCCGAAAGCTCAAGATGATGCAGCCTGGTGCGCAGCAAGGGGGGCCATGCGTTTTTTGTCCGTTCTCAAGCTCAGCTTTCCACTGATCTCTGCTCGCATCGGCATTCATGCCGGCCGCCTTTTATCAGGTACGGATGAAATGATTCCCGATCTGATAGGTGATATCAGTGAAGAGGTATCTCACCTGACCAATTGCGCCCAACCCGGCGAAATCATGATTAGCCACATTGTCCAGCAACTGCTGAGCAGTCGGATTGACTCTCACAGAATAGGTGAACGCAGGAGGCAGATAGATGGGAGCATCCAAAGTGTGTATAAACTTCCCGAAGGACCAGGCACACAGGCACTGACAGATATCACGCACCATTTTGTCGGCAGAGAAAAAGAGATCGACCAACTTGATACAGCTTTAGAGTTCAGCCGGCACAGTGGCAGAGGGCGCACAATCGCTATTGAAGGAGCGCCTGGTGTAGGTAAAACTGCGCTGACAAACCACTGGATCAATCTTAACAGGGTGGATATTGGCAAGTCGGCCAACCTGCTGAAAATCCTATGCACCCCAGATGCCTGCATGGACACTCTGTACGCCACTATCTGCAGCCTGAGACAGCACATCGGATTAAATACGGAAAGTCCTCAGATCAACCAGAGCGAACTCCAGACATGCCTGCAAACATGCAGCTACAACCAGACCGGTGATTCTCGACATCTCCTTAAGGCGCTGTCCCGGTTCAGCACACCTGAGGCCGCTTTAATGGAGCAACTTTACCTGGAGATGTCTGAGTTATTGAAGCAGACACTAGCTCCCACCGGCTCAGTATTGTGGCTGGAAGACGCTCACTGGTCAGATAAGGGAACTCTGGGCTTTATAAAGTACCTTGAAACACATGCGAACTTCCCACTATTGATAGTAGTTACTCAAAGAACACGGTTATTCTCGTCACTGGACAAGATCAACCTTGACCCGCTGGACCGCGAGCAGTCTAAAAAACTCTTAAGCAAACTACCGCTGCATATGAAAGAACACTACGCAGACAAATCCATAACAGATGCAGCAACACTCAGTCATGGAAATCCATTTTTCATGCTCGAACTGACTAAAAATGCCGTTTTCCGAGATAAGCTTCCTGACACCATCATCGCTCATTTCAGCAAATTAATTGATGACCTGGGCGATTATCGCGAACAAGCGATGTTTATCGCCGCCGCATGTAGCGAAATCAGTTTCAAGGAGCTAGAGTTAGTCACAGAGAAGCCTGCCAGACAGCTGCAACACTCGCTTGAGCAATTGATTAGTAAAGGCATCCTGGTCAGACAGGATAAAACTCGCTATTCATTTACCCATCCGCTGCTGCATTTGGCTCTGGTTGAACTGACAACCAACAGTCGACAACGTCATTTCAGGCAGATAATCTCAACCAAATTGACAAAAATCAGGCGCGAGACACTGTTTTTAACAGAGAATTAATATAATAAAGCTGGATGATTACGCTTTGCTTACGCAAGGATGTTAGTCTACCTTGAACTTACCGAATGCACTCTTTTTTCAACTCTGCGTGGGCTATAGGGATATGAACAAAATACTTAAAAAAACGACGCTTTCACTGCTGATTTCTGGCGTATGCATGTTCTCAGGAACGATTTACGCTCAAACAGCATCAGATGTTGCGAAACTCGCTATCGATACCAACCCTGAAGTGCAGGCCAACTGGCATGCATTTATGGCATCTGGGCATGATGTCGGCATTGTCAGTGGTGGATATCGCCCTACTGTGGATTTTCTTGCAGGCTATGGGCGTGAGTGGCGTGATGACAATACTGGTGGCAGCCGCAGCTACAATGCAGGCTCTGCAGAAATCACTCTGACACAAATGTTGTTCGACGGGTTCAGAACCCGTAGTGAAGTCCAGCGTTTTGAGAGTGCCCAGTTAGTACGCTATTTTGAACTGCTGGAAACCGTTGAGGGCACCGCCCTGGATGCCGTTGTTGCATACCAGGATGTGATGCGTTTCCGGGAGCTGTTGTCACTGGCTGAAGAAAATCTCGAACAGCATATCGGCGTATTTGATACGATTCAGGAAAGTGCACGTGCCGGAGTTGCACGCGGTGCCGACCTGGAGCAGATCAATGGCCGTCTGTCTCTGGCTGAAGCCAACCTGATTACCGAAATTTCCAACCTGCATGATGTCAGCGCACGCTATCTGCGCATCGTGGGCGAACTGCCACCGGCATCACTTTCTCCCACCAATCTGAGCGCGTCAGTTCTGCCGGCGGATATCCGCGAAGCGATCCAACTGGCATATGAGGGCAGCCCTACTTTTCATGCGGCGCTGCGTAATATCGAAGCGTCAAAAGCTGGCGTGGAAAGCAGACGCTCCTTTAACCGTCCAGAGCTGAATCTGGTAGCTCGCGTTGGTGTTACAGATAACGAAGATGGTATAAGCGGCACTCGTGAAGACGCTCGGATCGGTCTGCAGCTGCGTTACAACCTCTATCGTGGTGGTTCCGATTCGGCGGCACTGAACAAGTCACTTGAAGAAGTTAACCTGGCCAAAGATCAGCGCGATACAGCGTGCGTGAATGTTCGTCAGACAGTACAGATCGCTTATAACGATACTCGCAAACTGAATGAGCAGCTGCCCATTCTGAATCAACACAAAATCTCGTCTGACCGTGTTCGTGTAGCCTATAAAAACCAGTTTGATATAGGTGAGCGTACGCTGCTTGACGTTCTGGACTCTGAAAACGAGTATTTCCAGGCCAGCCGTGCATATTCCAACGCACTTTATGATCGTGAAATTGCAGTCGCTCGCACTCTTGCCACCATGGGACAACTGCTACCTGCGCTGGAAATTGTTCGTGAAGGCTTGCCATCACTCAGCGATCTCAATACTGAAGAGATGGTTGTTGATGCTGAATCAGCATGCCCTGCCTACGATGTGAATGAATCGCTGGCAAGAACAGGTCTGCGCTGATAGACCAGCTATCTGGTCAACGTAATACAAGTGCCGGACTCACGGTAATGATACTGTGAGTCCGGCTCATGTTCTCTTGCTGTAAAGCTTGTTGTAGAGATAGCTATGTCGAAGTTTGACTATTCCGAGCACCAGGGCGGCCCGCTACTTGAATCATTGTTAGTCCTGTGCCGCATGCATGACCGCCCTCTTTCCAGGCAATCCGCACTGGCTGGGCTTCCACTTGAAAATGGCTTACTTTCCCCAGCAACCTTTGATCGGGCTGCCAAACGGGCTGGATTGATTTCAAGTGTTGCTGAACAACCCCTCAGCAAACTGAACGCGACACTGCTACCTGCAGTATTGTTGTTAAAAGAAAACAGCGCCTGCGTACTGATCAGTCTGGACAAAAAAAGCAAAAATGCTCAGGTCATCTATCCTGAATTGAGCGATGCCATCGTTGATGTACCTCTGGACGACCTTTTGCCCCTTTATACTGGGCATGCCATCTATGTTCAGCCCGAATTCAAGTTTGATTCTCGCGCACCCCAGATAAAAAAACTGCGCGAACGCCACTGGTTCTGGAGCGTAATTGGCGAAAATCGCAGACTATATCGTGATGTACTGCTGGCAGCTGTCATGATCAACATGTTTGCTGTTGCCATGCCACTGTTTGTCATGAATGTTTACGATCGGGTAGTCCCCAATCACGCTACTGATACCCTATGGGTATTGGCTGCGGGTATATTTGTCGTGCTCACTGCCGATCTCATCCTGCGACTGATGCGCAGCTGGTTTGTTGATCTCGGTGCAAGCCGCGCTGATATCAAGTTATCAGCCAATATCATGGAACGTGTACTCGGCATGAAAATGGAAAACAGGCCCGCCTCAGCTGGCTCATTTGCTGCCAACGTACAAGGGTTTGAGTCTGTTCGCCAGTTTATAGGCTCTATTACGGTTGTAGCACTCGTTGACCTTCCATTTGTGCTACTTTTTGCAACCGTGATAGCGTTGATCGGCTTACCACTCGTCTTCCCGATAATTATCGGTGCTCTATTAGTCCTCATATATGCAATGACCGCTCAGGGCAAGATGCATAGTCTGTCTGAAGTATCCATGAGAGCTGGCTCCCAACGTAATGCAACGCTGGTCGAGAGCCTATCCAATCTTGAGACACTGAAAAGCTTCAACGCTGAAAGCAAAGTCCAGAATATCTGGGAAAAATCCACCGTATTTCTTTCCCGTACTGGCGCGCAGATGCGTCTGATATCATCCTCCATCAGTAATGGCGCCATATGGACTCAGCACACGGTTGCTGTATCTATCATTATCATCGGCGTCTATATGATCATCGAGGGAGATTTGACTCAAGGCGGGTTGATTGCCGCTTACCTGCTCTCTTCAAGAGCTATGGCTCCTATCAGCCAGGCAGCTGGCCTGCTGGCCCAATATCATCATTCTGCCACTGCCATGACATCGCTGAATGAGATTATGGACAGACCAGTAGAGCGTCCGCCAGGAAAAAACTGGATCAGCCGCCCAGTGATCAACGGCGATATCGAGTTCAAGAACGTGACTTTCCAGTACCCTGATGACCAGAGACAAGCACTGAATAATGTCTCTTTCAAGATCAAGGCAGGTGAGCACATCGCAATACTCGGCCGCAACGGCTCAGGGAAGACAACACTGGAGAAACTGATTCTTGGACTCTATCAGCCGTCCTCTGGTGCCATTTTATTAGATGGCGTTGATCTGCGTCAGATAGATCCTGCAGAGTTAAGGCGTAATATTGGATATGTACCTCAGGATGTGTCACTCTTCTTTGGTACTTTGCGTGACAACATCACCACAGCCGCACCTCATGCGGAGGATGCCGAAATTATCAGAGCTGCCGAAATCAGTGGCCTTGGACCCTTCATCAACTCACACCCGGCAGGCTTTGATATGCCAGTCGGGGAGCGGGGCCAGCTTTTGTCGGGCGGACAGCGTCAGTCAGTGGCTGTTGCTCGTGCTTTAATCAACAACCCACCCGTACTGTTACTGGATGAGCCGTCAGGATCACTGGATCACTCCAGCGAGGAGCAACTGAAGCAAAACCTGACCACCTACTCCAAAGGTAAAACAATGGTGGTCATCACGCACCGCAGCTCTTTGCTGACATTGGCTGACCGTATTCTGGTCATAGATGGCGGCAAGGTGATGGCCGATGGACCGAAAAACGATGTGATGGAAGCACTACGCCAAGGTCGAGTAGGGAGTGCATCCTGATGACTGACATGAAAAAGGCAGATAAATCAGTCGAACAACGTGGTTTTGAAGCCGTTGGATCGCTATCTGGCGCTGTTGGCTCCTATGGCCGCCCTATGATGGACCGTGTCTTCAGCCGCTGGATATCCTCCCCTGAAGGCACAAGTTGGGCTCAGGATGCACAGTGGGCCAAAATGCAGCAGGAGCCTCTGAAAGCAAGAGCTCTACTATATGGGATCGTTATCACAGTAATCCTACTGTTGGTCTGGGCAGGTCACGCACCGCTTGATGAAGTCGCCCGTGGTGATGGACGTGTTATTCCCTCAAGACAACTTCAGATCGTTCAGTCCCTCGACGGTGGTATTGTAGAAGCCATTCACGTCAGGGAAGGACAGATTGTTGAAGAGGGTGACTTGTTGCTGCGTATCGACCCCACTCGCTTCATATCCACCCTGAGGGAAAGCCGCTCTCAATATCTGGCTATGGATGCAGAAGTCATTCGATTGACAGCACTGACAGGCGGGACAGAACCAGTTTTCCCTGAGGAACTGCTCGAAGAAGCACCGGGAATTGTAGCTCACGAAATGCGACTTTATCAAGCAAGCCTGGAAGAGCTGAATGAACAGATATCGATTGTAGAAAACCAGCTTACGCAACGTGAACAGGATCTCGAAGAGGCTCTTGCCCGGCGTGCCCAGTTCGCACGGGCACTGGATCTCAGTAATCGTGAGCTGTCGGTGACCCGACCACTGCTGGCATCAGGCGCTATCTCTGAGGTAGACATCATCCGACTGGAGCGTGAGGTATCCAATGCCCAAGGTGAAGTGAGTCGGGCCAATGCGATCATATCCAGAAGCCGCGCTGCTATCGAAGAGGGACGGAACAAGATTCGCGAAGTAGAGCTGGGTGTCAAAAACCGCTGGCGCAATCAGCTCTCTGAGTCCAGATCCCGACTCAGTGCACTCACTGAGGCCGAAACCGGGCTGGCTGATCGTGTTCGGCAGGCTGAAATACGCTCGCCTGTCAGAGGCACCGTGCAGCGGATGTTCGTCAACACGGTCGGCGGTGTGGTTTCGCCCGGCCGTGATATCATCGAAATCATTCCACTGGATGATCAACTGATTATTGAGGCCCGAATTCCACCGAAGGATATAGCTTTTCTACGACCAGAACAGCCTGCGGTAATCAAGTTCACTGCCTATGATTTTGCAATATATGGTGGGCTTGATGCACAAGTTGAGCATATCAGTGCGGATACCATCACTGATGAGCGGGATAATACCTACTACCTTGTTCGACTGCGCACACATGAATCAGGCTTTGAAGGCCAGCTACCCATTATTCCCGGGATGACTACCCAGGTGGATATTCTTACCGGCAAGAAAACGGTTCTGGAGTTTTTGCTGAAACCTGTTTTACGAGCCACTTCTCAGGCATTGACGGAACGATAATAATATGAATCTGTTTATAACCGATAAGGGATTTGTAATTTCACGCTGGACTGAGGCCTTTCCTGATGCCCGAGTTCAGCTTGCCGCTGAAGCCGATCATCTGATTTCCTCACTGGACCGTGTCTGGATATTGACAGACACACCCAATTGGAAGGAACGGATAACTTTTTTTTCCGAAAAAGGGATCAAGGTGATTGCGCTCACTCGCGCAGAGGAGACGACCGAGTTACGCTCTGCACTTAATGCAGGTGCGCGCGCCTATCTGAACGCACTATCAAACCCTGCCATTCTGCAGCAGGCAGCACAAACGGTCGATAGCGGTGGGCTCTGGTTGCCATCTGAAATGATTAACAAGGTAATCAGAGTGATATCCGGTCTCCTGAGCGATCAGGAAAAGCCTTCGTGTGACCTGTCGGCACTGACAGATCGTGAGAAAGAAGTCGCCACTGCTGTGGTCAAGGGTGGCAGCAATAAGGAGATCGCTAACGAACTTGATATTACCGAGCGTACCGTCAAGGCACATCTGAGCTCCGTTTTTGAAAAGCTGGGTGTCAGAGACCGCATGCATCTGCTGCTGATCATGAAAGGGCGCGGCTGATCACGATCGCCTGAAGCTATCGCAGGCAGGTTCATTTCCTGAATGGGGAGAAAACAGATGTACATACGCCGAGATAACAGCGGTGCCATCATAGCAGTCAGCAGCATTCCGGCTATCGACTTTACTGAAGAGATTGCGAGTGACTCTGCTGAGCTGTTCAACTTTCTCAATCAGCACTCTCAGGCAATGCCGGAACAGCAGGCTCTGATCAAATCCGATACCGAACTCGTCCGAGTCGTAGAGGACTTGATAGAGCTATTGACTGACAAGGGTGTTATTCAGTTTACCGACCTGCCATCCGCCGCTCAGAAAAAGCTGATGACACGTCAATCATTGCGAAAAAGAGTCAATGGCCTCCAGCTTTTATCAGATGAAGATGATGAGCTGACACCACTGTAATAATTAATAACAGCAGTTAAAAAAGAGCCCTTTCGGGCTCTTGTCGTATCAGCCGATAATCGGCCCTGTCATGGCATCCACACCACAATCACGCAATGCTGCTATCTCCTGCTCGGTCTGAACCCCTTCGGCAATCACCAGCATACCGATCGAGTGAGCAACCGTTGCCAGTCCGCGTACAAAGTTCTGATTGCCCACATTATCAGGCAGATCACGAACAAACGCGCTGTCTACTTTGATATAGTCCAGCCCCAGGTCCTGCAACTCGCCAATCTCAGAGAATCCAGCACCCGCACGCTCCATACCGATTTTTACACCCAGAGGCTTGATCACCATACAGAAATCCCGGAAGGCTTCCAGGCTGTTCAATACTGATTTTTCCGGGAGTTCCAACCAGATCCTGTAGCACAGATCCGGCACCTCTTTGAGCTGCTCAACCAGTTGCCGCCGGAACCCGGCATCTGAAATCGCCTCTACAGAGAGGTTTACTGCGAGATGCTCTGATGCCCCACTCTTCAGTCTGTCTATTGCAGCAGCGGCCACCGCCAGATCGAGGCGAGGCATCAAGTTCAATCGCTTCGCCCAGGGGATGAAGTAACCGGCAGAGCGCAACTCACCATTCAGCTCAAGCCTCATCATTGCCTCATCATGTATCACCTCGCCGCCTGGCGATTTAACCGAAAAGGTATGGATGCGCACACCCAGCGTTTCCAAGGCATACTCCAGCGCTTCGCGCCACTTGTCAGCGCTCTGGAACTGCTCTTCGGTACCGGTTGTCTTGATAATTTCAGCGCAGGTATCTTCCCGTTGCTCAGCTATCGCCAATGCGTTATCACCTCGCATCAGCACCACACCACGTGATTCAGACTTGACATAGCAGCAGGCTGACAGAGGCAGATATACCTTATCCTCAGTCACACCTTCGGCCAGCCTTCTCAAGGCACTGACCAGCTCATCACTGATATTAACCAGATCATCATTGCCCGGTATCAATAAGGCAAAGTCACTACCATTCAATCGCCCACCAAAAGCATCTGCATGCTTCGCTGTCGCCTCTTTGATCAGATCTGCAATAGCGCACAGAAGTTGGTCGGTTTGCTTATAGCCCAGTGATTTATTGATCTCTGCCAGATGACTCAGCCTGACCATAAACAAAGATCCATGACCAGCAGCATCATCACGCGTTAACTGTGCATCCAGTAAGTTGAGGAAGTATTCACGATTTGGCAATTCCGTCACTGAATCATGCTGGTTCTTGAAGCGCATATCCTCCAGACGCCGGGCTTCAACATCCAGCATATGTCGTATCCGCTCAGAGAGTATATTCATGGCACGCACCACGCGCCCGAACTCCAGCGTACGTGGCTCATGGGAGGTGATAAAACGTCGTCCGCCAATCGCTTCAGCCTGCAAAACCACATCATCCAGCGGCCGCGTGATCATTTTCAGAATCAATGTACCCAACAGACCACAGCCAAACGCCACCACAAAGAACGAAAGCAAGAGCTCTTTGGTCGTTGTCCAGAGCGCCTCATGGGCAAAACGGGTATGACTTTCCAGACGCAGCACACCATACTGATTCCAGCCATCCTGAACCAGTGCCACACCGGTATCGACATTCAGCGGTGCTATGCGGATAAACCAGTCGGGCGCTGTATACTCACTCGCCCCCTCCTGCTGCTTACGCTGAATCACCTCGCCTTCCGGATCGACCAACTCGATGAACTGATAATGCCCAGTATCAAATTGAGCAGCCAGTAGCAACTCGATCGTTACCGGATCCTTTTCAAGCTGGGACAGTGTCAGCCCGAGAGAGTTGGCGTTGTCGATATTTTTCAGATGCAACTGCTCTTCAAAATACTGTCTAGCCGAAAAAATACTGATCGACAGGCTACTGAAGAACGCTATCGTCATTAGAATGATGACGGCAATCCATAATTGTTTGATAAGGGACATACTAGCTCTTCTCCCTGTTGAATAATCTGACCTCAGTCACCTGTTTCATATGCGTGTATTCACCAGACTAACCCTTCATTTTCAATTCGATCAAGCACACTACGCCAACGTGACAAACGGGCAGTGGGGCTCGCCACCGAGGTTGTCCCTCCGGGGGTCCACAAGCCGGCTGCATTAAAGCTGAAAACAGGTTGCAGGTCCGGACGGTCTCTGGCGGGCTGAATATCTCGCACCAGACTATCCAGAATCAAAGGCTCGGCATTTGGCTGAGGATAGTAACCCAGCACCATATGTGCCTGGGTGATCGTGCTACGGGAGCCACCGATACGTGCCTGAACATAGATCATCCTGAGGTTGGCATCACTGATTCCCAGCATCCGCAGACTGACATACTTGGCAATGGCATAATCTTCACAATCACCCAGCCCATGCCCCAGCGTCTCCAACGGTGAAGCCCAGTAGTCTTCCATGCCATACAGATTAATATCGAGCCGATAACGTACATACTGATGAAAGAACTGGCTGACCATCTGTACTTGCTCCAGTTCAGACCGCTCTACCGCCGCACGCAGCATCTGCTCCCAGGCACGCGAGACGACGACACGTTGAGCACCAAACTGACTATCCATCATACGATGAAAACGTTCAAAATCAGCCGTCAAACGCCCACTGGCGGTTCTCACCGACATAAGCGCAGGCATGCCAAGCATCAACCCGGCGCAAAATAGCCCTCGGGTTATCGCCCTTCGCCTGGCATTCATGTACATGCGTCCTGATGCGGGTTCATCTACTGTCTCATGAAAGATCTATTATCCAAGTCAGTCGGTAACGAAACTGAATCCTGACATTAGCTTATCAATAACATAGCAGCCCCCCCGCACCCTGTCACGGTACAAAGGGATAATTGACAAGTGATATCGCACCGAACATGTGCTATTTTTGCATACGCATTTCGATGCGTCATAATAATAAACAGCACTCCGCTTATAACCTGATAAATCAGGAGTTCAAATTGGCAGCCTTACACACAGAAACTCACCCAAGCAGCGCGCCGCTGCCTTCGCTTTCTCCGGAAAGTCTCGAACAGATGAAATCAAACGCAGCCAAAGCTGCAAAACTCATGAAAGCGCTCGGCAATGACAGCCGCCTGCTCATTCTGTGCAACCTGAATGACCGCGAAATGTCAGTCACTGAGTTGAATGGCAGGCTGGATCTCAGTCAATCGGCGCTGTCTCAGCATCTGGCGGTACTCAGGCGAGACGGCCTGGTCAAGACCCGTCGCGAATCTCAGACCATCTATTACTCACTCAACGGTGACAAAGCGATAAAGATCATCAACACCTTGCACGAGATGTTTTGCTCCTGAACTTGTTCTGGGGCTTATCAGCCTGCTCAGGACTGCTGAAGACGGTATATCTGCCAGTCTTCAGCAGGCTCATGTAAAGCCAACTTCATATCCACGACATCCTCTTCCATATTGTAACTGACGCTGAAGCCCAGTTTACGTGCCAGCGCCTGCATACTTTTGTTCGCTGGCAGGGTTGAGCCCAAGATCATCAGGGTTCCCTTGCTGCGGCAATACTCGATAACCTTCTCCATCAGCATAACCCCCAGCCCCTCTCCCTGAAGATCATCCCGGATAACGATGGAAAATTCACTGCGAATATTGTCAGGATCTGTGACGGCTCTTACCACACCCAGTGTTTCATTCCCCTGGCCATCCTGTCTGGGTCGCGTAACGATGAAGGCCATCTCCCTGTCATAATCTATCTGTGTCCAGTTGGCCAGCTCATGATGTGTCGGCACCCCGCGGCTGTAAAAATATCGTAGCCTGATAGATTGCGGCGAGAGGTGATTGTAAAACGCCAGATGTTCGGGCTCATCTTCACCACGAATCGCTCTAAGTATTGCCTTCTGGCCGGACTTTCTGAGCGTGACGGTTTCGGTAAGATATTCAGGATAGGGTGAGATGGCTGAGGATACCGGTTCACCTAGCGAGACGGTCATATCAACAGCTAACAGACCACTTTTGTTCAGCAACAGTGGATTTATCTCCAGGGCTTCTAACTGGGGCAATTCTACCGCCATCTGCCCCAGCGTCATCAATATCTCGCACAGATGATCGATATCGCGCTCCGGCTGATAACTGTTTTCGGTGACGATGCGATAAACGCGTGAGCGCATCACCAGTTGGCGCGCCAGCGCAGAATTCAGTGGTGGCAGCATCACCTGACGATCGGCTAACACATCCACCTGATAGCCACCAACTCCAAATACGATAAGAGGCCCGAAAACCGCATCACGGGTAATACCGATGTTGATCTGCAGTGATTGAAAGCCTCGCTTCATCTGCTGGACAACAAATCCATGCGTCTGCTCCGGTGGGTAGCGCTCACTGACCCGATAGGCAAGCTTGGTTACGGAGTGCTTCACCTCAGGAAGCGAATAGAGATCCAGCGCCAGATCCAGCCAGCGCTGATGACTCTTTTTATCATAACTGAACGGATAGATATTCCCCTGATGCAGTGCTTTAACCGCAATTGAACCTCCCAACTGGCGGGCCGACTCAACCACCTCCTCAATGGTGCGACAGTAGGACGTACGCGGAGTTGGAATGTCGTACAGCTCCAGCAGATCACAGCCCTCGGCATGTGTCAGATAATCTCTCGACTCCTCCGCGACACTCTCCAGTAACGCTTTGGCCCGTTGACGATTGGGCTGGTGATGCATCTGATAGGCCGTGGGAGTCTGGCGCATCGCTTCCTGGTTGCGGCGGTAGTCAACCATGTGCATGAAGGCATCCACGGCTTCTTCCGGCGTCAGAAACGTCATGATGCCCGCACCGTTGCACAGATTACGCGCGGCAATGGCAGAAGCTCTGCCCATCCAGCAGGAGAGAACATTGCGTGGTGTTTTGTGAGCGGTATCGATCACGGCCCTTGCCGTATCCAGACCCGGAGCCATATGTGTCGGGGCATGGATCGACAGCACAGCATCCACCCCCGGATCCTTGCACAGAAGTTGGATGGCAGCGGCGAATCGCTCAGCAGTGGCATCGGAATCAAGATCGACCGGGTTGCATCCATTCCAGTGTGCAGGCAACAACTCACTCAGTGCTGTGACTGTCTCGTCACTGAGCGTTGCCAGTACACCGTTTTTCTTCATCAACCGATCATTGGCCAGTGCATTCGGCCCCATCCCATTACAGACGATTGCCAGGCGCTCTCCACGCATCGGCTTCATACGATTCAGTGTTTCGAGGGCATTGAACAGCTGATCCGATGTTTCAACACGCACCGCCCCTGCACGCCTCAGCGCAGCATCATAAAGAATATCATCATCGGCAATACCATCTGCCAGCACCTTAACCATGCGGCCATCAGGTACTATCCCGGATTTCAAAACCAGTACCAGTTTGTTACGCGATGCAGCACGCAGTGCGGAGATGAAGTCTCTGGCCGAGCCCACCACACGATCCATCTGCAGCAGGATCGCATGTGTCATAGGATCAGAAGCCAGATAGTCAATAATGGAAGGAAGGTCTACGTCAACGCCCTCCCCCAGGGTCAAAAAGTGAGAGAAACCTATCTCCTGCCCATTCGCCCAATCGATGATGGCCGTACCGATAAGCCCCGACTGTCCAATATACGCCACCTTGCCCTTGCGGATATTAGTGTGGGCATAACTGGCATTCATATTTGAGCCCGGCACCAACATCCCCATGCAGTCCGGCCCCAGAATTCTGATACCATACGAGCGGGCAGCATCTCTGATCTCATCTTTCAGAGTCCTGCTCGACAGATCATCCACAATAGATAACCCGCCTGTGAGAATCATGGCTGCGCGCACCATATGTGCACCGAGTTTTCGGATGATTCCTGCTACTGTATCCGGTGGTGAGCAGATGATAGCGAGATCCGGAACCAGTGGGAGTTCGGCAACACCGGTGTAGCAGGTGACACCGTGCACCTGCTTTGCACCTTTGGGATTGACCACCATCAGCTTACCTTCGTAACCACCTTCGAGCAGATTTCGAAGCACCACACCACCCATGCTGTCACCACGCTCCGATGCGCCGAACACCACGATCGAAGTGGGCTTGAAAAAGCGTTTCAGGTATCTGGTTGACATTCGTCTGCTCCCGGCATGAGATGACGCCGTCATCCTGCTCGATAGGTTTATCGTGGTTACATTCTAGCTATTTCGCACCTGCAGCAAAAGTGATGATGTATTGAGGGCATCACGAATTCGGCATCTACCATCATCACGAAGTCGCAACCACTTCTTTAATAGCCATTTATAGTTAAAAAATTAAATTTCAATAAATTATTTTAATTTTGTGGATGACATCAAAGCTGCTTATATTCGCGCTTATCAGCCAGATCAATTTCAGGCGCAGAAAGAACAGAGCCACTGGAAGTGTAGTCTGATTTTTTTGCTATATTGAGGGTGAGTGGTCTGAGTGTATGAACCCGAGGCATTAACGCCAATATCAACACTTAATCTGTGAGAGCAGAACCGATGGGCACAAAGATTCGTGTCGATCAAGTCGCTGTCGATGAGATAGACGACTGGAACGAACAGTTTACCGAAGAGGAAGAGTTAGGCCGTAGCCGTTTGAAATACAATGGAAAAAGACGACGTGAAATTGAAGACCTGATGGAAGAACGCAGACTGATGCGCCAGATCCAGGATGTCTACGACGAACACGCCTGATACGGTTTAACCTGAGCAGTGATTGCTGACCCGATCAGTATCCATCACTGCGCCTCCAGATCGTACACTGAGGTATGACCGGAGTCATCCCGGCCATACCCTTCAGTATGGAGCAGATGTGTGATCTGCGCATCAAGCTGCGCAGATCACATCCCCATGTCCTTCCTGTTCAATCAGGGCATGATGCAGCGCCTTGACGGCACCTTCGTAATCATCCTGATCGATAACACACTGCATCTCGACCTGACGCATCGACTGATGCAATGCCTGAACACTGATCCCAGCCCCTGCCAGCGCATTGACTGTTCGAGCCAATATCCCGGACACTTTCAGATCAGAACCTATAGCGGAAACAATAGCCACCTTATGCAAGCTGACCTCAGCCGATGGATAATACTCACTGATCAAACGCAGTGCTCGATTAACCATCTTGCGCGACCCTGCAACATAATAGGTGATGCTGTTGGCATCCGAATCGCGGTTAACAACATAGAGTTTCAACTGATGCAGCAGGCGAGACAGCTCGATATCGTAGTTGCTGTCACCCAGCATCTCCTGATCGAATATTTCGATACCGAAGACATTACGACGACCCGCAATGATCTCGACACAGGGCTCTGCGCTGCGATAGTCCTGGCAGATCACTGTTCCATCGTGATCAGGCTCAAACGCATTTTTGATGCGCAACCTGATACCCTGCTGACGCAACCCCTTGGCCGCCTTGGGATGGATCGCTTCCATGCCCAGATTCGATAGCTGATCTGCGACATCGTAGTTGGTACGACCTATCGTGACAATCTTGTCCATATCAACCACCGCAGGGTCAGCGCTGCTAAGGTGATACTCTTTGTGTATCACTGCTTCAGTGGCATTGGTGACCGTTGCGATTTTGCTGAAGGTCATCTCACTGTAGCCGCGATCAAAGGTACGCATCAGCCCTTCGGCACAATGCGTGTACCCAGTCACTACCGGCAGCTCTGAGGTCAGATCCACATCTTCAAAGTGATTACGAATCATCTCATCAAATGGCAGGTGCTGCTCCTGATGCCAACCACTGAGATCGACCAGGCGCGCATTGACACCCGCACGCTTCAGCGCCAGCACGCTGTTGTAAGCACTGTGAGCCTCGCCCAGTGAGGCAAGCATCTCACGCACCTTCATCAGATGCTCATCCAGCTTGAAGTGACCATAGGAACAGAGTTTCTGCAGACTATCCATACAGGCTTCGGCATCATCAATGCGCTCAAGAATAAACCTGTCTGCCCTGGCGCGATCTGTCCCTTCAGCAAAGAGTTCGGCATTTTTTGCCAGCATGCTCTCTTTCACTTTGGTCAGCGATATACGCCAGGCGTGCTCACTCTCGGCATCTGCAAAGCTGGCATAGACGCCGGGTTTACCCGACTTTTTATGCTCCAGCAGTTGGTTGGTGATGCCGCCATAGGCAGACACCACAAAAATTCGGTTATAGAGATCGGCACCTTCACGGCCGCCGATCAGAATCGTATCCATCAGTTCCTGAAAGCGGCTCATGGATGTGCCGCCAATCTTTTCAACAGTATGCATTGGACTCCCTGTTCAGGTTAATCCCACGCTGAATGCGCTTTGTTTTGAGGTGTCCCCTGCTCAGTCACACAGGGGATAAACACCATTTTCATCATGAACCTCACGCCCGGTAACCGGCGGATTGAATACACAGGCCATGACCATATCTTCAGTGGTTGCTCTGAGCAGATGCTCATCGTGCTTATCCAGGATATACAGCGTACCCGGCTCTATCGGATAGATTTTGCCATCCGCGATGGTTTCGACCTCACCCTGGCCACTGACGCAGTAAACCGACTCAAGGTGATTCTGATACCAGATATGCGTTTCAGTGCCCTTGTAGATGGTCGTGATATGGAATGAAAATCCCATATTGTCATCCTTGAGCAGCATGCGTGTGCTTTCCCAGGTTTCGGTTACAACACGACGCTCAGTCTGCTGGCACTCTTTCAGAGTACGTACGATCATTGATGTTTTCCTTAATGTAATGAGTTAGGTAGTGTAAGTCAGCTGATCAAGACGCTTTACGATCCTGCTCTGACAGTGTTTCGGCAAACGCCTTATCCAGCACACGCAGACCAAATTCGATATGTTCGTCGCTGATTATAAGCGGAACCAGACACTTCACAACCTGTCCACGCGATCCACTGGTCTCGATAATCAGACCCAGCTCGAATGCACGACTGGTCACCTTATCGGCCAACTCACCGGATTCGCACTCAATACCACTCATCAGGCCGCGCCCCTTGAGCGTCATGCTTTTCTGCCCATGGCGACGGATCAACGCCTGGAGACCGTCACGCATCTTCTGCGCCTTGCGCTGCACCTCTTTGGCAAAAGTTTCATCAGCCCAGAAAGTTTCGAACGCTTTGGCCGCCGTCACAAACGCATGATTGTTGCCACGGAAGGTGCCGTTATGCTCACCGGGCTTCCAGATATCCAGCTCACTGCGGAAAAGGGTGACGGCAAAGGGCAACCCATAGCCACTGATTGATTTAGACAGCGTCACGATATCCGGCTTGATGCCCGACTCTTCAAAACTGAAGAACTGACCCGAACGGCCACAACCGGACTGTATATCATCCACTATCAGCAACATGTCATGTTTGCGACATACCTTTTCCAGGTTGCGTAGCCAGCTGCTGGACGCGGCATTCAAACCACCCTCGCCCTGAATTGTCTCAACGATAACCGCAGCAGGTTTATCAACGCCACCGCTTGGGTCACACAGCACGTTATCCAGATACTCAGTCGTGTCGACACCTTCGCCCAGGTAACCATCAAACGGCATGCGCGTAACGTCGTTAAGTGACGCACCCATACCGCCACGATGGTGCTGGTTACCGGTGCAAGCCAACGCGGCACCCGACACACCATGGAAGCCATTGGTAAAGGCGATGATATTGCTGCGGCCCTTAACCTTACGAGCCAGCTTGAGAGCGGCTTCTACCGCATTGGTGCCGGTCGGACCGGTGAACTGTACGCGGAAGTTTTCCATCCCACGCGGCTTCAGGATCAGGTTATGGAAGGTATCCAGAAAACGACCCTTGGCACTGGAGTACATATCCAGGCCATGTGTGATGCTGTCAGACGCAATATAGTCGATCAGTGCTTCTTTCAGCTCTGGGTGGTTGTGCCCGTAATTCAAGGTACCGGCACCGGCCAGGAAGTCGATGTACTCCTTACCATCCTCAGTAAAGAGAGATGCACCCTTAGCCTTATTGAAGACAACTGGAAAAGAGCGTGAGTAAGAGCGTACTTCTGATTCTACCTGTTCGAAAATATTCATCTGTGTTTCCTTTTTTAAATTCTGCTTCATGACGGGGCGGCTGGTGTGATGTTTCAGAATGAAGGGACCAGCGCGGTACAGCACCTCATCATCATGCTTATCTTCAAAGTGCTCACTGCTCGAAAACAGCACTTCTTCGCGAACCGGGGCGTAGAGCTCCTTGAACACACGGGCAAACAGCGCTTCCGAAGCGGTGTTGCCGGGTGAAATGGTCGTCTCTATATAACGCACACCAAAGTCAGCATTGGTTCGGTTGATCAACTCCGTCAGCATCCGCTTGGCCAGACTCTGACCGCGGCACGAAGGATCAACCGCCACCTGCCAGACAAACAGCGTCTTGTTGCGCGCAGGTGGAATGTAGCCGGAGATGAATCCGACCAGCTTTCCATCACTGTCCTCAGCCGCTATTGAGGTGTTGGCAAAGTCATAGCACTGCAGCAGGTTGCAGTAAGTTGAATTTGTATCAAGAGGCGGGCATCTCTCCACCAGCTCATTCAAAGACAGCCCGTCGGTTGGGAGGGGCTTCCGCAATGTGATTGTTTTGATATCCATAGCCTTTCATTTATTTAGTAATACTATGGGTTTTATTATAAAACATATCATCAGATGAAATTCAACCCATCAACCTATAGCCTAAAAGGCGCTTAAGTAGTGAAATAATTGATAAATACGGCCTGAAGTGCTACATATATATAGCATTGCGTTACAAAATATTTTTCTGGAGGTGGTCAAAATCAATTTGCATTATTTGAACAATCACGCTAAAAGTCGCCCTCCATTGAACGAAACACATCAAAGTCTGGCGAGTCTTATGCAAAAAAGTCACGAGGTCCTGGTACTTCTGCGACAGATTATTCGCGCAACCGATCTACACGATAAGCATCTGAGCCGGATGACCGGCCTGACCATGCCACAACTGATGCTGATGCAGACGCTGCGGTTGCATGGCCCTGTGACGGTTGGCGTACTTGCCAAAGAGATGAACCTGGCTCAGGCCACCGTCACCAGCATCCTTGATCGACTGGAGCGTAAACAGCTGGTCAGACGTGAGCGCAGCCAGGAAGACAAGCGCAAGGTGCACGTTGTACCGACAGATGAAGGGCAGGAGTTACTGAAATCGGCCCCTACCACCTTACAGGATATGTTTATTCGTCAGTTTGATGATATGCATGAGTGGGAGCAATCAATGGTTGTCGCATCCCTGGAGAGAGTGGCCCATATTCTGGGTGCACACCATATCGATGCCGCCCCGATGCTGGATATCGGTGCACTGGATCGTGGCGACGACAATCCTCTTCCGGAGTATCTGCACAACCAGTCATCCTGATTGCAGCAGCCATTTCGATCTTCAGCGCCCCCAAACCAGACGTGACACAGTACCGATCTTTCACCTTCTGTATTGTGTCCTGTGCATCCGGCCTTTGTTATGATGTGCCAAACTGATAATCAGCCCATCTATTTACACACCCATTAACACGCCCATTTATGCCGGTGATACTGACAATGAGTAAATTCTGGAGTCCTGCGATCCGCTCTCTGGTGCCCTATACACCGGGCGAACAGCCAAAAGTACAGAACCTGATCAAGCTCAACACCAATGAAAACCCCTACCCACCGTCTCCAGGGGTCGAACGTGTGCTGCGCGAATTTCAGGTAGAGCGCCTGCGCCTCTACCCTGATCCGGAATCCACAGCGCTGAAACAGACCGTTGCCAGGCGTTTTCAGATTAACGTGAGCCAGATATTTGCCGGTAACGGTTCCGATGAAGTTCTGGCCTTGGCATTCATGGCATTCTTCCGCCAGCCGCGCCCCCTGCTTTTTCCTGACATTACCTATAGTTTCTACGATGTTTACTGCAATTTACTGAATATAGAGCATGAAAAAATCAGGCTGCGAGATGATTTCAGCATCAACCTGAACGACTATCCGACTGAAAATGGGGGAGTGATTTTTGCCAACCCCAATGCACCAACCGGTATTCTGCTATCACTGGCAGAGATTGAAGCCTTCCTTCAGCGCAATACTGAAAGTGTCGTGATTGTCGATGAGGCTTATATAGATTTCGGTGGCGAAAGCGCTGCCGGTCTGATTGGTCGCTTCCCGAATCTGTTGGTGATTCAGACCCTGTCCAAATCAGGTTCACTCGCGGGCATGCGCGTCGGCTATGCAATGGGCCAGGAGGAGCTGATAGCAGGTCTTGAAAGAGTCAAAAACAGCTTTAACTCCTACCCGTTGGATATGCTGGCAACAGCAACGGCTGTTGCGGCGCTGGAAGATGATGACTATTTTCGCAACACCTGCAATAAGATCATCAACACTCGCGATACAACGCGGACTCAACTGGAGGCATTGGGCTTTCAAGTCCTGCCATCAGCTGCCAACTTCCTGTTTGCCACTCATCCGCAACAGGATGCAGCCGAGCTGATGGCTTACCTGCGCAACCTCGGCATTCTGGTCAGACACTTCAAAAAACCGGGCATCGACCAGTTCCTGCGCATCTCTATCGGTACCGATGACGAGATGCAAAAGCTACTGGAAGCCTTGGCAGCCCACCCGGGTCTGTAAGCGCAACAACCCGACAGGCAGGAGCTGCGCTGATCGCACACCTGCCTTCTTCCCCTCCATCACCGCCTCAAGCCCGCCCTAGCGATACAACTTGTCCTCCGCCTTTACCCGCTGCAGGCCCTGACATCATGCGGCAAACGCAGAAAAAACCTCATTTCACACCCTCTGAAACAGAAAAAATCGCAACTCACATCAAGCGTTACAGAAAAAAAGTCCTCCTGCGTCTCTGTATAGTTAATCAATGGTCTGGGTTTCAGGCATGTTTCTGAAGCGAATCACAACAGAGAAAAAGACGACGAGGGATTGAATCATGAGTAAGAAAACACTTCTAAGCACCGCACTGGCTGGCGTACTGATGGCCGGCATGGTGAGCTACAGCGTTGATACTGAAGCCGCAAACTGGCGCTATGCGCATGAGGAGTTTGAGGGCGATGTACAGGATGTATTCGCGCAGAAGTTCAAGGAATATGTTGAGGAAAACTCCTCAAACACGGTTCAGGTTTTCCGCTTTGGCGAACTGGGTGAGTCAGATGACATCATGGAGCAGACTCAGGCAGGCATACTGCAGTTCGTTAACCAGTCTCCCGGCTTTACCGGCGCCATCATTCCGGAAGCACAGATCTTTTTCATCCCCTACCTGCTACCAGTTGAAGATGCTCAGATCATAGAGTTTTTCCGCACCAGCAGCGCGATCAACGACATGTTCCCCGAACTCTACTCCGAGCAGGGTCTTGAGCTGCTGACCATGTACCCAGAAGGTGAGATGGTGGTCACAGCGGATACTCCCGTACGCACACCTGAAGAGTTCCGTGGCAAAAACATACGCACCATGACCAACCCACTGCTGACCGAAACCTATCGTGCCTTCGGCGCAACACCCACCCCGCTGCCGTGGGGTGAGGTCTATGGTGGCTTGCAGACCAACATCATTCAGGGCCAGGAAAACCCGATTTTCTGGATCGAATCCGGCGGTCTTTATGAGGTTTCTCCAAACCTGATTTTTACCGGCCATGGCCAGTTCACCACCGCCATGATGGCAAACAAACGCTTCTTCGACGGTCTTTCTGATGAGGACAAGCAACTGGTCCATGATGCGACTGCACACGCGTTTGACTACATCACAGAATATGTACCAGGGCTCAGCGAGCAGTCGCTGGAGAAAATTCTGGCAGCCAAACCTGATGTCACAGTCACACGTCTTACTGAAGAGGAGCGCCAGGCTTTCCGTGATCGTGCACCGCAGGTTGAGGAGCAGTTCATTGAGATGACAGGAGAGCGTGGTCAGGAGCTGCTTGAGCAGTTCAAAGCCGATCTTGAGGCGGTAACAGGAAGCTGAAGCCACACTGAAAGTGGCGGGCCAAAGTGTATCAGACACTTTGTGCCCGCTTGTGATTCAGAAACCCTGTGATAGTAGAGGTGCCGCATGACAGATGACTTAAATGATCAGGACGTATCCGGGCTACCGGGAATCCTGGGCAAGATCGACATTCTGATCAGTCGAGTAGAAGCGGTGATACTCGCCGTCGGTGTTCTATTGATGGCAGTGAATACAGTTGCCAACGTCGTCGGTCGATTTGCCTTCGGCGAGAGCCTGTTCTTTTCCGAAGAGGTGAACCGGATACTGATCGTCATGATCACGTTTGCCGGCATTGGTTACGCAGCCCGACATGGTCGCCATATCCGCATGTCTGCCCTCTACGATGCCCTGCCCGTCAAAGCCAGGCGTGTGCTGATGATAGTGATCGCATTTTTTACTGCCGGCGTGATGTTCCTGCTTTGCTATTTTTCGGTCGGATACATTCAGAGCACCTACAACACAGGCCGTTTGTTGCCCTCTTTGTCGATTCCGATCTACCTGATGTACCTATGGGTTCCGATCGGTTTTGCCGTGACAGGGATTCAGTACTTCATGACAGGCATCAAGAATATCAGTTCAGAGGATGTATACCTGTCGACCCATGTTGTCGATGGTTACGCCGATACTGAAACTGAAGTTTGATCCAGCAAGCCAAGGGTGAGGGATAATAATAATGATTACGATAATGCTGGGCACCATGATCCTTCTGTTGCTACTGGGATTCCCGATGATGATCCCGCTCGTGACAGCTGCATTGATCGGCTTCTACATGATGTTCGATGGTTTCGGCCAGATGAACACCCTGATTCAACAACTGATGGGTGGCATCCGACCCGCCGCCCTGATCGCCGTTCCAATGTTTATTCTCGCAGCCGATATCATGACCCGCGGTCAGTCAGCTAACCGGCTGGTTAATATGGTGATGGCCTTCATTGGCCATATCAAAGGCGGCCTGGCAGTCAGTACAGCCGCATCCTGCACCCTGTTTGGTGCAGTTTCCGGTTCCACTCAGGCCACTGTGGTTGCGGTGGGTTCCCCTTTGCGGCCGCGCATGCTCAAGGCTGGCTATAAGGACTCTTTCACACTGGCGCTGATTATCAATTCCAGTGATATCGCTTTCCTGATTCCACCCAGCATCGGCATGATCATCTATGGTGTCATCTCCGGCACGTCGATAGGTGAGCTCTTTATTGCTGGGATAGGTCCCGGCCTGCTGATTCTGCTGCTGTTCTCCATCTATTGTATCGCCTATGCCATCATCCACGATGTGCCAACCGAGCCGAAAACCGGCTGGATGGATCGTCTCAAGGCGGTTCAGGAAGCCCTCTGGCCACTGGGATTCCCGGTAATCATCGTCGGTGGTATCTATGGTGGTGTATTCAGTCCTACCGAAGCCGCAGCTGCTTGCGTACTCTACGCTGTGATTCTGGAGTTCATCGTATTCCGATCACTGAAGGCGATGGATATCTACAAGATTGCCAAATCCACTGGCTTGATCACTGCCGTGGTCTTTATTCTGGTGGCGGTCGGAAACGGTTTCTCCTGGATCATCTCATTTGCTCAGATACCCCAGGCCCTGCTGGGTACCTTTGGTATCAACGAAGCAGGACCTACCGGTGTGCTGATCGCTATTGCAATCGCTTTCTTCATCGCCTGCATGTTTGTCGATCCGATTGTGGTCATTCTGGTTCTGACTCCGATTTTTGCACCCGCCATCTCCTCAACCGGGCTGGATCCGGTACTGGTCGGCATTCTGATCACGCTGATGGTGGCGATAGGCTCCGCGACGCCGCCCTTCGGGTGTGACATATTCACGGCAATTGCGATCTTCAAGCGCCCTTACTGGGAGGTGATCAGAGGCACTCCACCCTTTGTCTTCATGCTGGTGTTGTCAGCTGCATTGATCATCATCTTCCCGCAAATCTCGCTGTTCCTGAGGGATCTGGCGTTCCGCTGAGGAGAGTATCATGTTTAAACGTATTCTGGTTCCGGTCGACGGCTCTGAAGGCGCACTGGCTGCGCTGGACAAGGCCGTTCAACTGCAACAGCTGACATCAGCCGAAATCTTGCTGCTCTGTGTGTATAAGCATCACAGCCTGTTCGAGGCCTCGATGTCGATGGTGCGCCCCGAAGATCTGCATTTTCCTGACGCGGCACTTAAGGAGTTTGCCACAGATGTAGCAGAACACGCCAAGCGCTATGCCATTGAGCGTGGCGCAGAACCGGTCAGGGCCTTCGTCAAGGGAGGAAGGCCCTCTAAAACGATTGTCAAATTTGCCAAGTCCAGAGATGTTGACCTCATTGTAATGGGCTCTCGTGGCACCAATGGCGATGTGGAGGGGTACTTTTTGGGAAGCGTATCACAACGGGTGGCCAGCACCGCAAAATGCCCTACACTGGTGGTATAGCTCTTGAGGATGGACGCCAGTAATAACATGGAGCGTATGGATCTGATCGAAACCGATATGCATGTCGAGTTTCATGCAGCAACTACCGCTAAGCGGCGTGTATATCAGTTTTGCTTGATGTAAAACAGGTAACCGACTGACTTTTTCAGCCAGGAAAAGCCAGCCGGTTACCGCAGGTCTGCGGCTACATTCGCCAGCCGCTACCTGGTTTCAAAAACGTGCTTACTGGACATCCCCCTCCTTCAGGTGGTATTGGTGGCCCATCAGCACAAAGATGTTTCTTTCATCAACCCGTCCTGCTGATCGCAGGCTTTAGAAGAATCAGACTATATGCATGAGATTTACCTGTCATTCAGTCTCGAAGAGTATTCCGAGCGTCTGGCCAAGGTTCGCACCGCCATGGCAGAGCAGGAGATCGATACTCTCATCGTTCATGACCCTGCCAATATGGCGTGGCTGACCGGCTATGATGGCTGGTCATTCTACACGCCGCAGTGTGTCGTTATTGCCCAGACGGGCAACCCACTGTGGTATGGGCGCGGTATCGATGCCAACGGTGCGCGCCGCACGGTTTACATGCCGGAAGAGGATATCACCTCCTACCCGGACAAGTATGTGATGAACCCGCCCTTTCATTCGCTGGATTATCTGTGTGAAGAGGTCTTGCCATCACGTGGCTGGAACAAGGGCGTGTTCGGTGTCGAGATGGATAACTACTATTTCAGCGCCAAGGCCTATGGTGCACTGGTGCGCGGTCTGCCAGATGCCACGCTGATTGATGCGACAGGTCTGGTGAACTGGTGTCGCACCATCAAGTCGCCTCAGGAGATCGCCTATATGAATGTGGCGGCCCGTATAGTAGAAAACATGCATCGAAGTATCTTCGAGATGATCGAACCGGGCATGCCGAAGAATATTCTCGTCGGTGAAATCTATCGTGTCGGCTGTATGGGCCATGATGGCCATAACGGCGACTACCCTTCCATCGTCCCCATGTTGCCATCCGGCAAGGATGCATCGGCACCGCATCTGACCTGGGACAACAAGCCTTTCGTGAAGGGCGAAGGCACCTTCTTTGAGATTGCAGGCTGCCACAAGCGCTACCACTGCCCTCTTGCACGCACTGTTTTTCTGGGCGATCCGCCAATTGAGTTCAGACGTGCCGAAGAGGCGATCAATCTGGGGCTGGAAGCCGGACTTGCTGCTGCCAAACCCGGCAATGTCTGCGGTGATATCACGCGCGCACTGAATGAGACCCTGATGCGTTTCGGTTTTGATCGTGGCGATGCACGCTGCGGCTATCCTATAGGTCTGAGCTACCCCCCCGACTGGGGCGAGCGCACCATGAGCTTGCGCTGCAGTGACGATACTGAACTGAAACCGGGTATGACCTTCCATTTCATGCCCGGCCTGTGGATGGATGACTGGGGGATCGAAACGACAGAAAGCATTCTGATCACCGAAAATGGTGCGGAAACCTTCTGCAGCTACCCACGCCAGTTGTTTGTAAAAGCCTGAGATCCCGGACCCCAGAACCTGTTTATCAATGTGCATGGCCGAGCGCTGCAGATCGTAAACAGGTTCTCAGGTTCTGCCTGTAAATGGAATATGACACTCTATGAATCACAGCACACCAGCCAGAGAGGCAACCTTGCGCGATACAACCATTACCCCCACTGTCGACTTTGATCGTGAAGGCACTCAGTATGGCTTTCTGAAGCTGCCCTACTCCAGCGACCAGTCGGCCTGGGGCTGCATCATGATTCCTGTCACCGTACTGAAAAACGGTGACGGGCCCACAGCTCTGCTGACTGGTGGCAATCATGGCGATGAATATGAAGGGATCACCGCGCTGCTGAAACTGACGC
Source organism: Nitrincola salilacus (assembly GCF_046271865.1). NCBI lineage: Bacteria > Pseudomonadati > Pseudomonadota > Gammaproteobacteria > Oceanospirillales > Oceanospirillaceae > Nitrincola > Nitrincola salilacus. Next base: position 1,631,522 of record NZ_CP176580.1, on the reverse strand, counting down.
AGACATTGAAAGCCGAGGACATTCAGGGGCGCGTGATTATCGTGCCCGCAATGAACTATCCGGCAGTCTGCAGCGGCACCCGCACCTCCCCGATCGACAAGGGCAATATGAACCGCGCTTTCCCCGGCGATCCTCAGGGCAGCATCACGGAGCGCATAGCCGATTATTTCCAGCGTTACCTGATCCCTCAGTGCGACTACGCGCTGGATATTCATTCTGGTGGTAAAACGCTCGATTTCATCCCCTTCTCCGCCGCTCACCGCCTGCCCGACAAGAAGCAGGAAGCGCTTTGTATTGAAGGTGCCCGCTGTTTCGGTACCCCTGCCACGATGATCATGTTCGAGCTGGATGCCGACTCGCTTTACGATACTGCCGTGGAATCTCAGGGTAAGGTGTTTGTCACCACTGAGCTCAGGGGTGGAGGCACCACGACACCCGATTCGATGCGTCTGGCAGATACCGGGGTCAGTAATTTCCTGAAGTTCGCAGGGATTCTGCCGGGCAAACCGGTGCTGCCGGATGCACCCGTGATGCAACTGGATATGCCGGATGCCAGCTGCTATGTGATCAGCACGCATAAAGGCATACTGGAACTCACCCGAAATCTGGGCGACACTGTTATCAAGGGCGATCTGATTGCACGTATCCATCCACTGGAGCGTACGGGTACTGAACCGGCCGAATATCATGCTCAGCGCAGCGGAATTCTGGCGGCACGTCGCTACCCCGCGCTTGCCGACATGGGTGATACGCTGGCGGTTATCGCCGATCTAATTCCTTGATTTCGTTCTGATTAACAGGATACTCAATGCGTCTGGACAACTACGACCTTAAAATTCTGCGCATCCTTCAGCAGAACGGTCGCATTACGAAAAGTGGCCTGGCAGAGGCAATTAATCTGTCGGTCACACCCTGCTGGGAGCGGGTCAAGCGGCTTGAAGATTCCGGTATCATTCTCGGCTACAGCGCCCGAATCAATACCGAAATTCTGTTCAAGCAATCAACTGTTCTGGTTGAGATCAGCCTCAAAAAGCACAACCTGGAAGCGTTCAAGCGCTTTGAGTCCACCATGCAGGAGTGCCCGCTGGTCACCGAGTGTTACGCGACGGGTGGCGGAATAGACTATCTGCTCAAGGTGGTGGCGATGGACATCGATCAGTATCAGCGATTGATCGATGAGTGGCTGCAGGCTGATATCGGTATTGAGCGCTATTTCACGCTGATTGTCACCAAAATGATCAAGCATGCCCCACCACAACTGGAGCCGGATGACTCTTAGCTCTTTATGACTGTAGCAGATGGCTTTTGATGGCTGATGGCTCTTAATGGCTGATGGCTCCTGCCAAGGGCAGCATCAGCGCCAGAAAAAACACACTGCCAGCCTGTCGTAAACAGAAAAAACACCACGCCCCTGCACGGGTAACAGAAAACTTTCATCAAGCCCTTTCTGTAAAGTAGACACATCAGTAGTCAACGAAGAGAGGGCCTACGCCATGCATTTTTTACAGGATCCGCGCTTATTGCGCCAGTTGGCCTATATCAATGGTAAATGGGTGGCCAGCAGCAATGGACACGACACATCTGTCTCCAATCCGGCTGATGATTCATTTATCGGCCGGATTCCAGACCTGCAACCGGAACAGATCAGCGCTGCCATCGAACAAGCCGATAAGGCCATGATCGGCTGGCGTGCAATGTCTGCTGACGCCCGCGCTGTCAAACTGATGAACTGGCATGAGCAGATCTTGCAAAATCGTGAAGATCTGGCACTTCTGATCACCCTTGAACAGGGCAAGACACTCAGGGATGCCCGGGGCGAGATCGACTATGGTGCCTCATTCATTCGCTGGTTTGCCGAAGAGGGTCGTCGTGCCTATGGCGAAACCATGCCCAGCCATATACCCAATGCACAGCTGAGCACGGTGCGTGAACCCATCGGCGTCGCCGCACTGATCACGCCCTGGAACTTCCCTAACGCGATGATCACACGCAAGGCTGCGGCAGCACTCGCTGTAGGCTGCACGGTACTGGTCAAACCCGCCAGCGAAACGCCCTTCTCGGCACTCGCGCTTGCGGAACTGGCCGACAGAGCAGGCTTACCGGCAGGTGTCTTCAATGTGATCACCGGTGATCCAGCAATGATTTCAGCGATCCTGTGTAAGCATGAAACAGTCAAGGCGATATCCTTCACCGGCTCCACACGCGTCGGCCGCCTCCTGCTGGAGCAGGCCGCCAGCACGGTCAAGAAGTGCTCGATGGAGCTGGGCGGCAACGCTCCCTTCATTGCACTGCCGGATATGGACCCGGACGAGGCAGCCAAAGCAGCCGTGGATGCCAAGTTTCAAACCAGCGGTCAGGACTGCCTGGCAGCCAATCGCATCTTTATTCACCGCGACAGCTATGATGCATTTCTCGAAGCTTTTGCCCGTCGCATGGCACAACTGAAAACCGGCAATGGCCAGGACCCCGACACAGACCTCGGGCCACTGATCAACCAGCAGGCGGTCGACAAGGCGGCATCATTGGTTGATGATGCCATGAGCAAGGGTGCACGTCTGGTTGCAGGTGATCAGTTCGACGCACCGGGTCGTCACTACTTCATGCCGACCCTGCTGGCCGATATCACACCGCAGATGCGCGTGTTCCGGGAGGAAAATTTCTGCCCGGTGGCTGGCGTCATGCCTTATGATGATCTGGAACAGGTCGTTACCCTGGCCAATGATACCGAATATGGCCTGGCTGCCTACATCTATGGCAATGATATCCGCCAGATCTGGGGATTGATGCAGCAACTCGAATTCGGCATGGTCAGCGTTAACTCAGTGAAGATGACTGGGCCGCCGATCCCCTTTGGCGGGATCAAGCAGTCCGGACTCGGACGCGAAGGTTCACGACACGGGCTGGATGAGTTCAGCCAGATCAAATACTACTGCCTGGGCAATCTGGCCGCGGGTTTTTAAGCACACTTTATTCAGAACAGCAGTCGCCAGTGTTTGGCGGCAGACGAGGACAACATCATGATAGATACCAAGAAACTGATCGAGATCGATCGCCAGAATGTGTTCCATGCTTCCACTCACCTGAAGCAGCATGCACATGGAGAAAGCCCTGCACGCATCATCACCGGTGCCAAAGGCATCTATATTCATGACTCCGAAGGCGTGGAACTGCTCGATGGTTTTGCCGGTCTGTATTGCGTCAATATCGGCTATGGCCGCGACGAAATGGCAGAAGCTATCTATGAGCAAGCAAAACAGCTGGCCTATTACCACACCTATGTTGGCCACACCAACGAAGCACTGGTGAAGCTCTCCGAGCGGATCATCAAGCTCGCCGGTCAGGGTATGAGCAAGGTGTACTACGGTATGTCCGGATCGGATGCCAACGAAACCCAGCTCAAACTGGTGTGGTACTACAACAACATTCTGGGCCGTAAAGAGAAGAAAAAGGTGATCTCACGAGATCGCGGCTACCATGGCTCCAGCATCGCTGCCGGCTCGCTGACCGGTCTGCCGGTCTTCCATGCGCACTTTGATCTGCCGCTGGATCGCATCAAGCACACCGTTGCGCCCAGCTACTATCGCCGCCCGGACGACAGCATGAGCGAAGAGGATTTCTCACGCTACTGTGCCGATGAGCTGGAAAAGATGATTCTGGCCGAAGGCCCGGATACTGTCGCGGCCTTCATTGGTGAACCGGTACTGGGTACCGGCGGTATTGTTCCACCACCCGCCGGCTACTGGGCCGAGATCCGTAAGGTGCTAGACAAATATGACATTCTGCTGATCGCTGATGAGGTGGTATGTGGTTTCGGCCGTATCGGTGTTGATTTTGGCTCACAGTATTATGAGATGAAGCCCGACCTGATCACCGTAGCCAAGGGTCTGACATCCGCTTACCAGCCACTGTCTGGCGTGATTGTGGGTGACAAGGTCTGGCAGGTGCTGGAAACCGGTACTGATAAATTCGGTGCCATCGGCCATGGCTACACCTATTCCGGTCACCCGATGGGTGCTGCGGCGGGTCTTGCCAACCTGGATATCATCGAACGCGAAAACCTGACCGCCAATGCACGTGATACCGGTGCCTACCTGCAACAGCGCATGCAGGGCACCTTTGCAGACCATCCACTGGTGGGTGAAGTACGCGGCATCGGCCTGCTGGCGGCACTGGAGTTCTCCAGCAACCGCAGCAAGCGTGAGCATTTTGATCCGAACCTCAAGATCGGCCCTCAGATCTCCGCGGCCTGCTTGCAGGAAGGATTGATTGCCCGTGCCATGCCACATGGTGACATCCTCGGCTTTGCACCACCACTGATTATTACCCGTGATCAGGTGGATGATGTTGTGGCCCGTGCCGAACGTGCCGTGAACAAGGTCATGGATCAACTGGTCACCAGCGGCAGCTGGCAGCCGAAGTAAATTGGAGTCGCAAGGATGCACAGTGTCACCCTTCGCGATATCTACCTGGCTCGGCACCTGTTGCAGGGCCAGGTTACCCGCACGCCACTGATCCATTCCGAAGCGCTGTCACGGCGCTTCGGTTGCGATGCCTGGCTGAAGCTCGAAAACCTCCAGCCTATCGGAGCCTTCAAACTGCGCGGCGCCAGTTATGCGATCAGCAGGCTGACACCCGAGCAGGCTGCAAAGGGTGTCGTCACCTGCTCCACAGGCAATCATGGTCGGGCCATCGCTTACGCGGGTCAACGGCTCGGTATACGCACGATCATCTGCATGTCCAACCTTGTACCAGATAACAAGGTACGTGCCATTGAGGCACTGGGCGCCGAGGTACGTATCATCGGGAACTCACAGGATGAAGCCGAAACCGAAGCGTTGCGGCTGGTTGCTGAAGAGTCCATGACCTACCTGCCCCCCTTCGATCACCCGGATATTATTGCTGGCCAGGGCACGATCGCGCTGGAGATTCTGGAAGATCTGCCGCAGGTCGAGATGATCTTTGCTGGCCTGTCCGGTGGAGGGCTGCTCAGCGGGATCGGACTGACTGCCAAAGGTATTAACCCGGATATCCGCATTATCGGTGCCACCATGGACAAGGGTGCGGCTATGATCGCAAGTCTGGAAGCCGGCCATCCGGTTCAGGTCACCGAGTATGAAACCCTTGCCGATAGCCTTGGCGGGGGAATAGGTCTTGAAAACCGATACACCTTCGCTCTGGTGCAAGAGGTAGTGGACCAGTACTGGAAGGTATCTGAAGAAGCGATTGCCCGTGCCATGCTGAACTTTCTTGAAGAGGAAAAAATGCTGGTTGAAGGCGCTGCGGTTGCCGCTATTGCGGCCATTGAGGAGCATCGGATCGATGTTCGCGGCAAGCAGATCGTGCTGGTGATCAGCGGACAGAATGTCGCACTCGACACCTTTGATCAGGCGAGGCAGCTCGCCACACACTCTCACTCCTGATTTCGTAGGGCTTTGCAAATGAAGATCTATAACAAACAGCAAATCAGCACCGCTGCCAGGCTGAATCATGATGCCCTGCGCGCCGTTGAAGAAGGCTTTGTCGCACTCGGTCGTGGCGAGGTATCCATGCCACCGGTACTGAGCATGAATATCACCGAAAGCAACGGTGACATGACTGGCGAGGTGGATATCAAAACCGCTCATATCAAGGGTAATGAGCGCTTTGCGATCAAGGTCAGTACAGGTTTTTTCAATAACCCGGCGTTGGGCTTACCCAGCCTCAGTGGGCTGATGGTACTTTTTTCTGCCCGCACAGGGGTTGTCGACTCGGTACTCTTTGATGAGGGCTATCTGACCGATCTGCGCACGGCTCTGGCCGGTGCACTGGCTGCGAAATACCTGTCCCGGGAGGATTCCCACAGTGTGGCAGTGATCGGTGCCGGGCTGCAGGCAGAGCTCCAGGTCGCAGCCCTGACGTTGGTGCGTGGTATCGATCAGGTACATCTGTATGCTCGCAATCCCGAGCGCATGGCTGCCTATCAGCAGCGCATGAGCGAACATCACGGTCTGGAAGTCATACTGCATGATTCAGCCCGCTCAGCCTGTGCCAAAGCGGATATCGTGGTGACCACCACTCCTTCAACCGAGCCTGTTCTTCACTGGGCAGATCTCAAACCCGGCACGCATGTCACGGCCATGGGCTCAGACAACAGCCACAAACAGGAACTGGAATCGACTATTCTGGACCAAGCGGATTTTATGGTGGTGGATAGACGCAGCCAATCGGAAAGCATCGGCGAACTGCATCACTTTCCCGGAGAGTTTCATGGCCAGGTACATGAACTGGGCGATCTGATTGCCCGTCAACACTATCTGAGAACAGATCCGGCACAGATAACCGTCTGTGATCTCAGTGGAACGGGTGTACAGGATACGGCTATTGCCAACTATACGGCGGGCAGGTTAAGTGCTGCCGTATAGTCGATCAAGCACCGATTTATGGCGCCTCGTTGACCGCTCCCAGCAGACTCTCCATATTATCCTGATAACGTGACTTCTGCTCGGCATCAGCGTCTTTGAAGCGGGTATCCTGCTCGGCCAGAGACTGCATGATGGATGCCCCGGCAGAACGCGAGTCTTCCAGGAAGGAGAGCATAGAGTTGTTGAACTGCTGATACAGCTCTTGCATCAACTGCTCCAGCAACTGACCACCGCGATTTTCCTGTGGCTGATCCAACTGTTCTGTCTGTTGATACTGACTGGCAGCACTGTATTGCTCAACCCGCATCATCTTCAGATCCATTGACGCCAGTTGAGTGCCATCAAAGGAGAGGTCGTTCGCCTGCTCAAATGCTTTCTGAATATCACCATTGTAAAACTCATCGGCCAGTTGACTGACATCACGGATCAGATTCTGGATCGCATCGATCTCATCCTCATTCAGATCACCTTCGATGGTGAAGCTGAAACCTGTGCTTTCACTACGACTGATATCAAAACGGCTGACGCTGTTACCTTGATCATCTGCAGCCACGGCAGCGGTGGCTGAGTAGTCCACGGATCGATTAAAGTTGATGGTGACCTTATCACCCTCTCGCGTGTTCAGCGTCAACTCAAAATCATCCGCTTGCTGATAGCGCTCTGCCACCGACATACCCACAGTACCTGCCAGTGCCGCATTTTTACCATTAGGTGACAACGCATCAAGTGCTTCAAATGTAAGCTTTTCGGTTTCTGCCACCTGATCCTTGATAACGCCATTAAGCAAGTTCAGACCAGAAAGGATCTCTTTGGCTTCGGCAAACCCCTGCTCTACCCCTTTCATCGCACGGTCATAGAGTGCCTGAACCTTCTCTTCTGATTCACCGCGGGCTCTTGCCTGCTCAAGCCCCGCCGCGACAAATTTGCTGATACGATCCGCGACCTTTTCAGGTGTGAACTCATTGGCATCGAGCTTTTTGAAGCCGCCCGCATCCATTCCAGGTATCTTCGTGGCCAGCTTCTCCAGCAGAAAGCTGTGCATTGCTGAGAGTGTGCCTGGACCATTACCGGACTTCGCCGCATTGGCCAGTCCAGCAGCAACGCCCGGAGGCTGATGCGCTTTCTGGCCGGGGTTACTCAGACCTTGAGATCCCTTGGCAAAGGGTGAATTGATACTGATCATGACAGACTCCAATCGGACAGACAGGACTGGCCGGGCTTTGTTATGGTTTGGACACCTTGCGCGAGCAACCTTGCGCGATAAGTTGTATCCAGTATAGCCGACCTGACCAACTGCCAGGATCCGGCAAATATAGAGGGCTATCGGCCAGAACCACGAAAACTTGAGCCTGTACCCTCTCAGAGTTTATTGATGCCAGCACTTGTTTTTACCGGAGAGTTTTTACCAAAACATTTCTATCAAAGCATTTATGTCAGAGTTCATCCAAAAATGAAATAGCGTCTCATATACGTGCATATGGAAGGTAAGCAATGGGATGGACTCCTCCTCACCTCACCGGTATCTACGTGCCAAAATGGTGAGTGAACAGTCAACCATCATAAAGATGAAAACCAGTTGGCTCAGGCTGCCTGAAAATGATTTATCGGACAACAACCTTGAAAACTCCGTCTTATAGAAGGTCTGTATTCAGTCCAGCTGATTTCAAGCTCTGAGTGAGGTTTCGCATTTTGCTGAACTCAGTACCAAAACTAGGCTTGAGCCCCACACCCTCGCAGAACTCTTTAGAGGTCACGTTCTTAAGCTGGTCTGCGTACTTAATCATTTGCAGATGCATCTCGACGGTGTACTGGTTGCGAGGCGCATCGGCCAGCGCTTTGCGGATCTGCTCATAGATCTCGGATTCGTTCATTTTTTAACCTTCAAGACCTCACCTTAGATAATTGTAACTATTCAGCCATTATAGACCCAGCAGGTTTATTTATTATCATCGGCAGCATTCATAAAAGGTAACAGCTCTCCTTTAAAAAGTGATGCCATAGCCTGCGAGCCGCTGACTCCTTGCTTGCGTGCAGTCGATAAATAACTCCGGACACGACAGAAGATATGAGCACCTTCCAGCGACCGGAAGCACCCTGATATTTTCTGCTGCACCTTGAGCATCCGGATATCCCGTTCACCTTGGTTGTTGGTAAAGGGCACATGGGGATCCTCTAAAAATCTAAGCACATCGGCTTCGAAGTTCCTCAGCCTCTCAAGTAGATTTCGTGCCGTTGAGCGCTTAAGGCGACCGCGTTTGCCGTCTCGTTGTACTTCATCGGGTGGCGGACATTCAATATCCGCTTTCTTTAAACAGTCTCTATAAGCTTTACGCCAACCTTCCGCTTGATCGGCAGGTACTGACCCGCCAGCATTGATGACGGCATCATTCATGGTGCACAGTAATGTCTGCATGCGCTGTGCCCAGGCTTGTTTGTCCTGCTCCCAGACGCGTTCAAGTTCACGCAAATGGTGAGCATTACACAGTGCATGCTGGCAATCGGTATAGCGGTAATAGGGTTTCCAGTGATCATGACACAGCGTACCGGTAAAGCGCGGTAAGATGCCGATCTGATCCATGGCTTCACTGCCTCGTTTTGAGTGAGGTGCTAACCACGTGAGTGACTCATTGGATGCACAATGCAGCCAATGACGCTTTCCACCAATATTGATACCGGTTTCATCGGCATGGATCACCTGCGCCTGAGTCAGACGCTGTTTGACCCATGACTCAAACGGCGCGGCTTTATCGAAGGCTTCTTTATTGAAGTTAAATAACGAACCGACACTTAACGGAATACTGAGCTGATCTTCAAAGTACTCACGTACGCGGTCATACGGCAGTAACTGATACAGGGATAAGTAAACCGCATGAGCCTTTAATACAGGGCCATATTGAACTGACGATTTCACACCCTCTGGAAAGGGCGCGGTGACACGATTACCCTGTTCATCTTCAAGGATTTCAGCACGGTACTCTGTGACGAGACGACTGATATCGATATCAAAGACCTGCCGAGTCTCATAGCCAGCGAACGTGTAAGTGCTCCCCTTGGGCAAGGTGCGACGATCGATTTTAACAACGTTGATCTCATCTGGATCATCCACGGGTTGTAATGTTTTCCCGATACGCCCCTGTTGGCCGCCGGGTTTACGATCACTTTTAGCGCGTTCTTTTTTAACGCGATCAGGATCCTGAGACGGGGGTTTGCTGCTATTGCGACTGTTGGTGTTGACGCGTCCTAGCAGGATTGGAATGATTAACAGGAGTATCTCAAACGTTGATCGTAACGATGGAGAAATAGATGCATCATCTTTAAGTTGCTGCCTTGCATTCGCTATGATCGCGTCGACATCAATATCACTGATCTTCATGAGATAGACCTGAATCCTGCTGTTTGATGGCTTATTATCGCACGCTTTTTTCAGATCGGATTTTTCGCTCTGTGATGCGTTCTAAGCGGTTTTAAGCATTCATCCTCGCAGGGAGTGATATCGTCTGATCTGTAACGACTGCGGGGCTAAATGGTGCGCTTGGTAAGTACATATGATGGAAGCCAGGGCGGCGATGAGATCTGGACGTTTTTAGCCAAAAACACTGTCAAGTACTTTTTTAGTTATTTTGGGCTGAATAGATACAGATAATTTAGCTAAATTATATACACAACCAATTTAGTCCAAGCACTACCAGGCTTTTAGCTGGTCGGATTTATCGGAGTATCGAGTAGTAAGTGCCTACCGGGCGGTCTTTACGACTGACCGTTATCATAGCCTGACGCGTTAGGAGGCCATTGAGCTCCCGCTTGAAGCGGGACATCGGCATTTTCACTTCTGGCTCCATCTGCTTGTAGGCGGCCAAACCTTCGACAGAGCAAATCCAGTTAAAATGGCTCTCTACGTAGCTGGTCATGTAATCGCTGTATCGATCAGGTGATAACCATTTCCCCGCCGTGTCAGAGTAGTTGTCCGGTCTTCTTTTCACAATAGTTAGTGTCAGACGGCGGGTGGTTAGCAGGTTCAAATGGCTGTTTATTCACCAGTAAGAAAAGAAGCAATATTAAAGAAGTTATTACCGCCGTTAAATCGCTCCGTGGCGCAGTTGGCTACAGAGGAAGGCATTTCTGAGCAGACGCTGTACAATTGGCGCAATCAGTTAAAAGCTCAAGGATATGCCGTGCCGGTCAGTGGACAAAAGCCTGATGATTGGTCAGGAGAAGCAAAGTTGGCGGTGGTGATTGAAACTGCCCCGTTATCAGAAACCGAGTTAAGCCAGTATTGCCGAGAAAAAGGCTTGTTGGTTGAGCAGGTTAAAGAGTGGCGCAGCGCCTGTGTGATGGGCAATGTGAGCGAGGTTCAGCACAAGGCTGCTGAGAAAAAGCAGGCCAGAGAAGATAAAAAGCGGATTAAGCAGTTAGAGCGCGAGCTAAACCGTAAAGAGAAAGCTCTGGCGGAGGCGGCAGCGTTGCTGGTCCTGCGAAAAAAGCTCAGAGCGTACTACGGCGAGGAGGACGAGGACAGTTAACGACGGTGAGCGAGCGCAACTTAAACCTAAGCTGGTTTGATGAAGCCGTGTTAGCGGGAGCCAGGCGCGATAAGGCCGCTCAGGAGCTTGAGATACCATTGCGCTCACTTCGCCGTTGGCGCGATGAGCAAGGCGCTGTGCTCGAAGATAAGCGGCCCACGGCAATAAGACCAGAGCCGAAGAACAAGCTTAATGAAGCCGAGCGCGAGCAGATATTAGCAACGTGTAATCGCGACGAATACGCCAGCTTGCCGCCATCACAAATTGTGCCACGGCTGGCAGATGATGGTGTCTACTTGGCCTCGGAATCGACGATGTACAGGGTGCTTAAAGCGGCAAATCAGCAACACCACCGAGGCAAAAGCAAAGCACCGGTGAGCCGAGCTAAGCCTACCAGTTACAGTGCTTCAGCACCAAACCAGGTGTGGTGTTGGGACATCAGCTATATGCCGTCTGGTATTCGAGGGCTGTACTGGTATTTATACGCGATCATCGATATTTACAGCCGAAAACTGGTCGCGTGGGAAGTGCACGAAAAAGAATGCAGCCAGTTGGCCAGTGAGCTGGTACAGCGCGCGTTACTGCGTGAGCAATGCTTGTTTAAGCCACTGGTGTTGCACTCGGATAACGGTAGCCCGATGAAAGGCAGCACGCTCAGGGTAAAATTGCAGGAGCTGGGTGTAACGTCCTCGTACAGCAGGCCCAGAGTGAGCAATGATAACCCGTATGTGGAATCGTTGTTCAAAACGGTGAAGTACTGCCCACAGTGGCCATCAGGCGGCTTTGCTACCTTAGAAAGCGCCAGAGTATGGATGATGGGTTTTACGACGTTCTATAACCATGAGCACCGCCATAGCGGTATACGGTTCGTGACACCGGTGCAGCGCCACAAGCAGCAAGACGAGGCACTTCTGGCAAAACGGAAGTCGGTGTATGAACAAGCGAAATCAGAGTATCCAGAGCGATGGTCTGGCAGAGCAACAAGAAACTGGACGCCTATAGGCTCAGTAAGTCTGAACCCAGATCGGGAAATCGTACCGGTTCAGGCAGCAGCGTAAAACGAGAAAATCGGACAACTACCTTGAAAAACTCCGTTTCAGCAACTCTGTGATGCGATCATGTATAAGTTTGAGCCTTTGGATTGCATCGGAAGGTGTGATCGGTGCATTTTGAACCAAGGCAGGAGTCGGACTACCTTGGCGATACCGTCGCTCTTCGTATAGGTCACCTTGCTTCCATACAGGCTCAAAGTGGGCTATCCGGTTTCTGATTTTGTTTACCAGATCCATCCTCGAATAAAGGGCATCTTGGTTTCGCAGCACAGACCAATGCGCAGAAGTAGTATAACGATGCCCCGGAACAATTTGAGGAATCAAATTCCCCCAAGGTAAAGCTGCGTCAAAAAGTTTTGGCCAAAATCCAAAGGTCATTCTTGAGACGACATCGTTTGCAGAAGGAGCGGGGACTTTCGGTCTCAACTGTCCAGTTCGTCGATGTCTAGTATGAGTTTCCTTTTGAATTTTTTGTGCTGACTTTGGCGGCAATGTAATGTAGTAGTACCAGTCATTGGAGTCGTTTCTGCCTACAGACCGGTGGCTGTGCAGGTGTAAGCTCAACGCAGTGTGGAAGCGGTTGCGCATAACAACCTCAGTGATTGAAATCAAGCGGAATAGCGTTGCGGAAAGGGCCTCGTTCCAGCAATATATGCCATACAGCTCGTGATCGTTTGCGCCGTGAAACATAGCCCGATAGCTGGACAGCCGGGCAACAGATATGTCTATGTGAGTCTGGTGAATATTGGCGGGTTGCACTCGCTGGCCTCCTATCCTATACTAGATCCCGTAAGCACTTGGGTTTATATCTTTTCTCTGCTCACTTCGGTCAGCTTGAAGGGGTCCAAGATGCGAAGATTTAATCAGAAAGACTCTCCGAAAGGAGGGTCTTTCTGCTTTTAAGATCAATAAGTTACAAACTCAAGCCGCTCTATATAATTTAGCTAATTTATATAGACTCCAATCAAAACACAAGCTTTAATCCTCGAAAACAATAAGCCTCCTCCCTCCTGTCTACTTACAGAAGGGTATCTCAATATAGATAAACGGGACATTAATCCAGTCAATTAACTTCATTACTCGCCAGAGTAAGGGGTACCTATGTCTTCAAACGGTTGATGCTAATTGGGATCAGCAGTTGAGGCAGAAGGTATATCTATCTAGTGAGGTCGGAGGGCTATTGTGATGGGGCGCTGTCACCATCTTCTGAATCTAGAGCTTGAGCCCGTGCTGCTGTGTCTCCGAGCTTTTTCTTTAAGTAACTCTTGGCTTGTCTCGCAGAGTTCAGTCGTAGAGCGGAGTTAAAGCAATAGAGAAAGAGCGGCAGGAAAGCCAATGCAAGCCACACGAATGATTTCTGGTTGTTGATTATTTCATCAATACGTTGGATGTCTTTTGCATTTGTGAAGGATTCGCAAATATTCGTAATGTTTTCTGGCTTCAGTTTTGCCTGCGCGGCAAATGACTCTTTGTCCAACGGTGTTTGGGAACAGGTTTCTGCTGTCAGTCGCCAGTCTTGGGCTCGGTCCCGGAAAGGGTTGTAAGCTGTACTGTATGCTGCATCGTGGCTCAACCACATCCATTGTGTTTCATCGTTGAATTTGATCAAGGCGGCATCTTTCCTTGCTAGCTCCATTAGATAGATTGAAAGTAAAACAAGAACAAACCCGACGACTGAAAAGAAAATGGTGGCTAGGCGATACGAGCCTTTCTTAACCTCCCTTTCTTCCATATCAAAGAGGTCATTCAGTTTAGCGAGCCTTCGGAGATCCAAGTCATTTCTATTAATCCATTTTATAAAAAGGTTCACCTCTTTGAGTGACTTGGCTCTGGTATTGAACAGCGCATTGAAACGCTCAACGTCTTTCCTTTCATTCCAGAACTCTGTGACAGAATTATCATGGAACTCCTTACCGCCGATCACTATAGCATAGAGCCGGTTTATCAACCCATATGATGTCCCGGCTCTGAGACGAAACCAGATCACGGCGAATACAGTCAAAAGAACAAGTGATAGCCAGGGCGAGATATCAGCTACTATTTTTAAGGTTTCTACCTCCATGGCGGTTACTCCTTGTGTTGCGATTAGATTTTAAGAGCTGTTAGCTTATCTGAGAGAGGCAATTTGCGGAATCCCTCGCACTCGACATAGCAATAGAGGCTTGAAGGTGAGCTACCAGCGTCTGACAGAACAAGAGATAAAAGATCTCAGGAATGAGATGAAGCAAGCAGGCAAATGGATGAAGGACGAGCTCAAGCGCCGGAGGCAGAGCAAATCCTCAGATGTTCAGGTGGAGAGTTTTACATATAAGTCGTCCCATCTGAAGATCAAGTCATAAATCCGATTGTAGCCCGTCCAGTCATCGGAGTGTTTATAACTCGCTGAATTTTATTCTGTTTCATAACATATGAGATTTTGTGAGCTTCATCGCAGCACCCATGAGATTTTTCGTGCGCACGAAGGCCGATAAGTAGTTGTTTTCAGTGAGCGATGATTCTCAAAGAGAGAGATCCGACAATTTTTATCAAAGCTTTCCTAAAACAAAACGCTGCCCGGCACTGTAAACCACCAACTCATCACCATCCGGCGCCAGCTCAGTTGCCGCCATCTCCACCAGTTCATAAAACAGGTTGCGCGACAGGCGCCCTTCCATACCAAAGCGGATCAGAAGATAGGGGCTGGGCTCACCGGTTTCCGTGTCTGTTGCCACCCGTATCGGGTGCTCTGCACCGGCCTCAATACGATCGCCAGTAGAAGTCGTGAATACCAGCGTTTCACCGCGATCTGCATCCGGCTGTCGCTCCATCAGGATCACACTGAAAGGCACATCTTCAACCTGGATACCGACCTTTTCCACCGGCGTTTTCAGAAAATACTGATCACCTTCACGCCAGAGTACACGCGAAAAGAGTCTGACCATCGCTTCACGTCCGATGATCGATCCTTGATAGTACCAACTGCCATCTCGGGCAATACGCATATCGATATCACCACAGAAAGTGGGGTTCCACTTTTCCAGAGGGGGAATCCCCTGCGTCTGCCCGATCTGACTGGCCAGTCCAGCCGGGTCAAATGGTTTCTGCACGCTTTAAGCCTCCTGTTTCGATAGGGGTATGAACGTCGCTCACAACAACACTAAAATATTTCAACTGTGATAATACACAAATGAATCATATTCATTGTTAGAATAACCGCCATCGGATGTTATAACCACTGCGGAAACCTGTGTTCTAATGAATAACCAACTTGCTGCAAAATTTGCCAACCCTGATCAGGGTGTCTACTTCATCGGAACCACGCCCCCCAAAGCGAGTACCGAAGATGCCAGCATGCTGGAGATCGCCGACAAGCTGTTGGCACGTCTTGCTCAGGTCGAGTTTGACGGTCTGATTGTCTATGACATTCAGGATGAGAGCAGCAGAATCGACAAGCCACGCCCTTTTCCATTTATGTCCACCCGCGATCCACGTGAGTATGCTGCCATTCTGAGCCAGCGCTCCGGTCGGTCAACCATCACTTACAAGAGTGTAGCTCAACGCGACGCTACCGAGTTCACCGATTGGCTGCAGGAAACCGATCAGACCTATGGTCAGAACAATATTGTACTCGTCGGTAGCCCCTCCTCCGATGGTAAGGTGCGCCTGCCACTGAACAGCGCCTATGAAATCCTGACCAGTCAGCCACAGCAGTTTCATCTCGGTGGCGTGACCATTGCCGAGCGCCATGCCAGCAAGGGAAATGAGCATCTGCGCCTGTTGCAGAAAGGTCGTCAGGGGTGTCAGTTTTTTGTTTCTCAGGCAGTCTACAACCCACAGGCCACTATTGATCTGCTGACCAGTTATGCCCGTTCCTGTCGTCAGCTGGATATTGAACCGCGTCGCATTATTCTGACATTCACACCCTGTGGCAGCGCCAAAACGCTCGAGTTCATGCAGTGGCTGGGCATATCAGTACCGGAAGCCACACGCTGGCGCATTCTGGATGCCGAAAAACCCCTGGCTGAGTCGATTCGTATCTGTCAGAACAATCTGGAACAGATACTCAACGCCTGTCTGTCGCTGGGGATACCGCTGGGATTGAATATCGAGAGTCTGACCAACCGGAAAGAGGAGATAGATGCAGCAATTCAGCTCTATCGACTACTGAAGGCCACTATGGAGTTACAGCTGGCTAAGCGCGAGCTTGATCAGGCCTGAAGGCTCACTCCTCGAAGGTAGTGAGCAGCATCTCGCGCGCATCCTGGAGCTCCTGATAGCGCGAAGGCTCCCAGACAATCATGCCGCGATCAAAATCGATGCGATACTCCACCTGGCGTAAAAAATCCATTCCCAGAAGGCCATCATACCCTGTGCCCTGAAAGTCGATAATCAGTGCACTCTGGTTTTCAAGTTTGAAGGGGCCTATCTCGATTCTGTCGAAGGATACCGACTCAGTTGGAATTCGTTGACCACTGGCAACCTGGGCATAACCAGCCGGTCTCGGACTCAGTGGCAGGGCCGCCAAGGAAGCGCGATGAAACACCGTTGCCGACGCACCGGTATCCAGCAGCAGTTGACTCTCAACTCTTCGACCGCCATGCACCGCCCTGACCGGAATATAAACCATATTACCGCGAATGGTGACAGGCACCTCCATAGTGGCCAGCAGTTGATCGACGCGCCTTAGCTGCTCCCGTCGGGCCTGCTCACTGAGCAGATCCGCACGCAGCAGCTCCTGCTGCAGCCTCTCCTCCTCACTGACCACCCTGCCCCGGGTTTCTATCTGGTCACGATATTCAGGAGGGATCTGACTGAGACGGTCAACAAAAATACGCCGCCCTTTATCATCCGTATAATGATATACCTGAGCGAGCACCGGTGTGGCTATCAGCAACCCAGCACATATCAGCCACAAAAGACGTTTCATGAGGTTTCACTCATTTTGGGCAGTATCAACCACCTGCCAGTTTTACCTTATAGCCTTCAGCTTCCAGCATCGACTTCAGCAGTTCACGATGATCACCCTGTATCTCGACCACCCCATCCTTAACCGACCCACCGGTGCCGCAACGTTGCTTGAGTTTTTTGGCCAGCTCTTTCAACGCAGGTTCCGCAAGCGGGATACCAGTCAAGGTCGTGACACCCTTCCCCTTGCGTCCGGAAGTTTCACGACGAATGCGCACAATGCCATCCAGTGTCGCCAGCCGCTGCTGCTCACTCAATTGATCACAGATACAGGCATCCAGTGCCTCTGAGCAATCCGGGCACAAACGCCCCTTATCTGTAGAATAGACCAGACCACGCAACTGATCCTGTAATGATGCCACTGTGTTGCTCCTGTATCGCTGCCGTATAGAAACCCTATTGCTACTGCCTAGACCCGAATCCCACCACCGATCTGACGTGCCAGGTATTGTGCGTAATTATCGGTCATTCCAGCAATAAAATCGATGGCGCGCATATAGCTCTGATATAGCGTCCAGTCAGCACCGGGAGCATGAATACCCATCAGGCCAATGATCTTCTGGCTGCGATAGCCCATCTCCTCGCCTCCCGTTCTATGCAGTTCATAAACGGCATCACAGAAGGCATCCAGCAGTACACCCAGGGTGGTGTAGGCGCCGACCTCCAGCTCTGCTTTGCGCGTATCGGGAAATACGCGCTCGCGGGCAATGGACTTGGCTGTTGCCAGCCCATCGCGCACCATTGGATCGCCATCCCTGAGCAGCTCACCGTCATACTCGCCCGCCATGATCTGCTCATAGTGGCGCATGAAGGCTCCCAGTGCCGAGTTGACCATATTCTCCATCGCCTTGCCGCGCAGGGCCGAGATCTTGCGCCTTGCCGAGGCCTGGGAGTTGAAGATCTCGGCATCAAAATCGAGATCACCACAGAGCTGCAGCAGTATCGGTTTGACCTCGTCAAAGCTCAGAATATGCAGCTCGATTGCATCTTCCAGATCCAGAATGGCATAACAGATATCATCGGCGGCCTCCATCAGCCAGGTCAGCGGATGGCGTGACCAGTGGTGAGGCCCGAGCCGTATCAGCCCCAACTGCTTACCCAGTGTATCGAGAATATCCAGTTCGGTCTGAAAACAGCTGAATTTGCCGCGCTTGCCGCCCTTTTCCACTGTCCAGGGGTATTTGAGCAGCGTGCCCAGTGTCGGGTAGGTCAGGCGCAAACCACCGTCGAACAGGTTGTTTTCGATCCGGGTGACCACCCGCAATCCGTGTGCATTGCCTTCAAAGGTGCTCAGATCAGCCAGTTCCAGCTCGGACAACCCCTGGAGCCGCGGGTCCGCGACATGGCGGCGAAACCAGTCACGAATGGCATACTCGCCGGCATGGCCAAATGGCGGGTTGCCGATATCATGCGCCAGACAGGCTGACTGCACGATGGTACCCAGATCATGCGGCGTCACCCAGGGTGGCAGTTGATCGGCTATCTCCTCACCGATACGGATACCGAGGCTGCGCCCGAGACTGCCGACCTCTATTGAATGGGTCAGGCGGGTATGGATATGGTCATTCAGCGACAGCGGATGGACCTGGGTTTTACGCCCAAGACGCCGAAAGGCGCTGGAGAAGATGATGCGGTCATGGTCCTTGTGAAAGTGGCTGCGCCCCACCTCCTCCGGCGTCAGCGACTCATGACCGTACCGCTTGGTTGTCAACAACTGAGACCACTGCATCTGCATGCTGAATCCTTACCAGAAGGCTGTATTAAAAGCTGAGCTGGGTGCCCGGCTTGATATGTGTCTCTTCGCTGGCAATCATCGCAATATGTGATCCGGGGAAGGACAGATGGTTGACAGCGATGCTGAACAGTATGCCGCTGGTCGGTGCATGGACAGCTATACGTTCCGGTTGATCCTTATCCAGCAGGACGATATCCGCCAGATGATCACCTGGCTGAAGCATCTCACCCAGTTGCCGATGATACACCACCAACCCTGCGGCACTGGCATATAGCACCTTGACCTGGTCCACACTGATCGCCTGAGTGCTGCCTGCCTGTTCCTGATGCTGAGCACCACTGGCTTCGACATACCCCTGGGATTCGAGAAACGCCAGAATACCTTCAGCGTCACGACTGGCCAGCGCATCACTGACACTATGCTGACCACGCAACTCGATAGTGGCGGCAAAGCAGGGATCGGCAAAGGGAGCGTCTGTCGCTTCCATCAACCTTACCCAAGGCTGCGTATGCGTGCCATCAAACGCGACAGTCCCTCTGACATCCTCCTCCAGACGGATCGGGAAACCGAGACAGTCCGACAGTAAGGTGCCTGTCTCTCGCTGATGCGTGCCATAAAACACATGCGGCAGTGAATCATAATCGCAATGCAGATCCAGCATCAGATTGGCATCCAGCGACAGACCCAGCAGCGTCTTGTGCAGTATCTCGATCTCGTAATCGGCTTTTTTCTCACTCGCCAGTTGCACCAGCGCTTCACGCACCTTGCGATCATTGGCTGCCGCATCTTGCCCCAGCTCCGGTAGAACACGCTCAATCAGCACCTCGGGAGGAATCGCCATGCCACGATTGAAGTTCTGCCCGGTGGTACCGTCAAAACGACCCAACACACGCCCAGCATGGCGTTGACTCAACCCCACTGGATTGGCGTAGGGCAGAATCTGAATGCGCTGTTTGATTTGACCGGCTGCTTCAAGCGCCTGAAGACGCGTAATCAGATGTTGCAGGGTAAGCAGGCCGGGCCATTCATCGGCGTGCAGGGCTGCCTGTAGATAGGCTTTCTTTTCACCGCTGCCGAATTCATGGACCGTCAGAAAGCGCTCATGGCCCGGCGCATGGGCTGGTAAAGGAATACGTATTGTTTTCATTGTGACACTCTCTGCACAAAAACTTACTCGCTACTCTAGCAGAGTCCTGGTCAATTGTGAGCAGCATAATCATCCAGAGCGGATTGTCGCGCTGAGCGATAGTCTACTATCGGTGCCGGTCGGCCCAGAGAGTGACCTGCTCCGGGCAAGTGGCACTTCGCCGCCGGCAATGAAGCCAGCTCAGGCAGCCAGTTTTTGATGAAGGCGGCATCCGGATCAAATCTCTCACTCTGGCGCTGAGGATTGAAGATTCTGAA
The DNA here is from genome assembly GCF_046271865.1 of Nitrincola salilacus. NCBI lineage: Bacteria > Pseudomonadati > Pseudomonadota > Gammaproteobacteria > Oceanospirillales > Oceanospirillaceae > Nitrincola > Nitrincola salilacus. Next base: position 1,611,466 of record NZ_CP176580.1, on the reverse strand, counting down.
ATAGGGGGCGGCATCCGCACCGACCGATGCACACCACTGCCAGCCACCAAGATTGGAGGCGAAATCACCATCGATCAAATGCTGCATGAAGAAAGCAGCCCCTCGCCGCCAGTCCACACGCAACAATTTGGTCAGGAAAGAGGCCACCAGCATCCGCAGCCGATTATGCATCCAGCCGGTGTGCAGCAGCTGCTTCATTGCTGCATCCACCAGCGGATAACCGGTTTCGCCCCGGCACCAGGCAGCAAACGCCTCATCCTGATGTTGCCAACTGATGCGCGCCTCTACTTCTGGCCGAAAGGGTTCAAGCCGACTCTGGCCGGGAAACGCCACCAGCAGATGGCGGTAAAACTCACGCCAGACCAGCTCATTCAGCCAGGTACTGTCGAGCCAGCCGTCATTGGCGGAGCCTGCAATCAGCCCGTTCAGACACTGCCGCGGCGAGAGTGCGCCGATGGTCAGATAGGGTGATATCCGTGATGTGCCTTCAACTGACGGAAAGTCACGCTGTTCACGATAATCCAGAACCTGTTCCGCGATAAAACTCTGCAGTCGTGACGAAATAGCTGCCTCACCTGCAGGCCAGAGATCCCTTGAATACTCGGCAACCTCATAGCCAGGATCATAACCAGGGTCATAATCATCGGGTATCGAGTCTGAGTTCACGCTCGACACAGGCTGTCCGGACGGCAGCCCCAGCGGCTGAACATCACGCGTCATGAGCTGTTGACGCCAGCGCCTGCTGAAGGGCGTGAACACCTTGAAGGGAGTGCCCTGCCCGGTCAATACCTGGCCAGGTGGAATAATCAGCTCACCGTGATAACCACGGCAACTGACACCGGTGGATTCCAGCATACGACAGACTTCGCGATCGCGCTGGCGCTCATTGAGTGGATATTCATAATTGAAGTAGAGTTCAGTCGCCCTGAGCTCCGCGGCCAGATCGCACAGTGCAGGCGCAACATCGCCAAAGCGATCAAGCCGCAGAACTTTCAGGGGAATATTCAGTTCACCCAGCGCTCCAGCCACCTCACGCAAACGATCTCGCCAGAGCGACATCCGAAGGGGTGACTCATCATGTTCACGCCATTGCCCCGGGGTCAGCGTCACAACCGCCACCACACCCTGACGCGCCTCACAGGCATAAAAAAGCGCCGGGTTATCCACCAGGCGCAGGTCATTTCTCAACCAAAGGAGCATCATTTGCACATCACCACGAATTAACAAGCTTCTCTATATCAAAGCTCTGTGAAGAGCCCTGAAGATATCCGAAGAGAGCCTGCCAGCTGTCAGAGCCCGACAAAAGGCTGAATCAAACGGCCCATGATGCCGGTAAACTTCAGAGGGGCATCCGTCGCGATCAGACAGATACAATCCTCACCGGTATCGACTATCGGTTGATGCAATACATCGCTGTCCAGGTCGGCAACATCACCACGGCGAAAACGACCAATTTCATCGCTGTAGGAGCCACGCAATATCAGCGTCAACTCATTGCCGGTATGTGTATGGTGAGGAACGGATACGCCCGGCGCCAGTTTGAACAGGCGAGCCGCACCTTTACCACCGAAATTCAGATCCACCTGATACATGCCATAGCCTATCCATTTCCATGGAAGATCATCCAGCGGTTTGTCCAGATAGGTCGACAGTGGATAAGGCAGATCGCTCTGAGTCGGTTTAACCGCTTCTACCTTCTCAACTGCTGCCGGTGGCACGTCATCCAGGCTTGCCAGTAGGTTGTCCAGAGCTGAATCACTTACCGCAACCGGGTTGATATTATCCAGCAACGCTCCACCGACTGCCTCCGCCTGCTTGACACGCTTCATGCACTCAGGGCACCAGTGTAAATGGCATGCAACCACCAGTGCCATGCCTTGCGACAGGGTGCCAGCTGCATAGGCCATCAACGTGGCGTCGTCAAAATGATGGCTAATATTCACGCTTCTTCTCCCCAGTAGGTCTTGAGCTTACTGAAAGCCAGACGCAACCTTGATTTAACACTGCCAAGCGGAATGCCGAGCTGTTCGGCAATTTCAGAATGACTTTTTCCTTCGTAATATGACAGATGCAACACCTGAGCCTGATTTTCAGGAAGCTGTTGAATCGCAATCTGCATGCGCTCAGCCAGAATCGCATGTTCGGCATTATCGCGCTGATCCGGATCTGGCTCCTCCTCCGGCAACTCATACTCCACCGCTTTTTCGCGACGCATACGGTCGATACACTGATTACGTGCCAGAGTGAAGATCCAGGTGCTCGCGGCCGCCTTCTCAGAGTTGAACATATGTGCCTTGCGCCAGACCGCCAGCATCGCCTCCTGCGTCACCTCTTCGGCTGTCGCCAAAGGCATGCCCAGGCGTATGATGTACGCTTTCACCCTGGGGGCGAAATAACTGAAGAGCTGTGCAAACACGACTTTATCGCGCGTTTCGCCAAGAGACATCAGTTGTGCAGACCATTCATCGCGCATCTGCTTTCTGCTGTCCTCCGCTAGCTTGGTGACTGCGTTCACATCGCCTCCTATAGGCTCATCTTCTTGCATCACCCACTCCTACGCTGGAAAAAAAAGTTCGGATCACATGAAATTAGTCTGGTCTTATGATGATCTGGAAAGGGAGTCATCATCGTAGATTCAGAAACGTTATGCAAAGTTTGGCAAGAGGCCAGCCGATGAAAGTAAAAGCGATTCGCCCACTCAGAATAGCAGTAATAGGATCAGGTATTTCAGGACTATCCTGCGCCTGGCTGTTAAATCAACAGCATCAGGTGACACTGTTCGAAAAAGATGACCGGCTCGGTGGGCACTCCAATACCGTTGATGTGGATGTCGATGGCAAGCTGATACCGGTGGACACAGGCTTTATTGTGTTTAATCCGGTCAACTATCCCAATCTGGTGAAGTTTTTTGAGCAGCTCAATGTTGCAAGCAGCGAGACTGAGATGTCGTTTGCCGTCTCCATGGAAAAGGGACGGCTCGAATACAGCGGTACCAATATCAACGGCCTCTTTGCTCAGCGCAGCAATCTATTGAAGCCTCGTTTCTGGAAAATGATTGCCGACCTTTTGCGCTTTTATCGCGAATCCTCAGATATGCTGAACAATGAAGAGTTTCAAACGCTTACATTAAGAGAACTACTGGCGCAGGGTGGCTACGGCGAGGCTTTTGTGCGTGATCACCTGATACCGATGGGTGCTGCGATCTGGTCCACACCAGCAGACAAAATGCTCGATTATCCGGCACAGAGTTTTCTGCGTTTCTGCCAGAACCACGGGCTGGTTCAACTGGAAAACCGCCCCCAGTGGCGAACAGTGATTGGCGGCAGTCGTGAATATGTAACTCGCATTGCCGATGCACTTAAGGGTCGTATCCGTCTTAACAGTCATATACATCGGATTCATCGGCTGGATGGCAAAGTGATTCTTGAGGACCTGCATGGTGGCAGGGAAACCTTCGACCATGTTGTGCTGGCCTGCCATGCGGATCAGTCGCTGGAAATGCTGGCACAGCCGGATCCACTTGAATCAGATCTGCTGTCGAAGTTTCCCTATCAACGCAACCGCGCCATTCTGCATTGCGATACCGCTCTGATGCCAAGACGCAAATCCGCCTGGGCCAGTTGGAACTATCTGTCTGGAGGTTCTGATGCTGATAAAAGGGACAACGAAAACAGCAAGGAAAGTGACCTGTCGGTCACCTACTGGATGAATCGTCTGCAGCCGCTGAGCACCAGCAAGCCCTTGCTGGTCACCCTGAATCCTGTAGTGGAGCCAGAAGCCGGGAGCATCTATCGCAGTTTTCTGTACGACCACCCGGTTTTCACTCTCGAATCCATCTCTGCGCAGAAAAAACTCTGGGCGCTTCAGGGTCATCGCAACACCTGGTTCTGCGGTGCTTATTTCGGCTATGGCTTTCATGAAGACGGTCTTCAGGCAGGACTGGCAGTAGCTGAAGCACTTGGTGGTATTCAGCGCCCATGGCAGGTGGCAGAGCCCAATGGACGCATCCATGTACACCCACCGAAACGACCCTCTGTTCCACAGGCCGAGGAAGCAGTTGCATGAGCGCACAGATCAACTCCTGCTTTTACCGGGGCGAAGTGATGCATCACCGCATGCGTCCGCACAAGCACCGTTTCATCTATAAAGTTGCCTCCTGGTTGATCGATCTGGATGAGGTGGATACGCTCAACAGCTTGAAGCTGTTTTCTCACAATCGCTTCAATCTTTTCTCCTTCCATGATCGTGACCATGGTGATGGATCGGATACACCACTGAAAGAGCAGATCAGAAGCATCCTGCAAAGCCATGATATCAACACCGGTAAGGGGTCGATCATGCTGCTGTGCTATCCGCGCATTTTCGGCTATGTGTTCAACCCACTGAGTGTTTTTTACTGCTATGACGAGCAAAAAACATTGCAGGCGATCCTCTATGAGGTCAGTAACACCTTCGGGCAGCGGCACAGCTACCTGATCCCTACAGATGAGAATGCCACCTCCCGCATAGTGAGACAAAACTGTCGCAAATTGCTTTACGTATCACCCTTCATGCCAATGGAGACAGACTATTCGTTCCGCATGCAGCCACCTGGCAACAGAATTGCGGTTTGTATTCGCCAGTCAGGCGATGAGGGACCGGTACTGGATGCCACCTTCACCGGCATCCGTCATGAGATCAGCAACAGCGCCTTGGTAAGGAGCTTTTTACGCTACCCGTTAATGACACTCAAAGTGATTGCCGGCATCCACTGGGAAGCCCTCAGATTGTGGCGCAAAGGCATGAGGTTACAACCAAGACCCGATGCTCCCACCTATTCAGTTTCACTGGTATCCGGCAAAGGAGTGACAGTGCATGAAGCCATCTGAATATCGCAGCATGACTGCACGAGACCTGCTGCCCGAGCAGGGTTGGTTAAACCGCTGGTGCCTGGACGCGGTCCTGCGCCATCTGCCGGCATTGGAATATGGCACGCTGATGCTGACCCTGCCCGGTGAGCAGACATTACAGTTCGGCGCACCTCACGATGGAGAGCCACGAGCTGAGGTGAGGCTGCATAATCTCAAACCGATCCGCAAACTCCTGCGTGGAGGCCTGGTCGGTTGGGCCGAGAGCTACATGGATGGCGACTGGGATTCACCAGATCTGACGGCACTGGTCCGCTGGGCGCTCGGTAATGAAGCACGCATGACGACGCTGAATGATGGCAAGCTCTGGATTCGCACGCTGAATCGACTGATGCATCTGAGTCGTGCCAATACAAAGCGTGGCAGTCGTCGCAATATCGCCTACCACTACGATCTGGGAAATGAGTTTTATCAGTTGTGGCTGGATCCGAGCATGACCTACTCGGCAGCGCTTTTCGAATCATCCGAGATGCCATTGGCTGATGCTCAGGCCAACAAATACCGTCGTATCGCCGAGATGCTTCAGCTGAAACCCGGCCAGACAGTACTGGAAATTGGCTGTGGCTGGGGAGGTTTTGCCGAGCTGGCATCACGCGAATTTGGCGTTTCAGTAGAGGGCATTACCCTTTCACAGGAGCAACTGACGTATGCACAGGAGCGAGTTAAACGCGCCAGCCTCGACCATTTGTGTCATTTCAGCCTGACCGATTATCGCGATGTCAGCAAACAATACGACCATATCGTCTCCATTGAGATGTTTGAAGCGGTTGGAGAGGAGCACTGGGGTACCTATTTTGATCAGATCAAGCGCTGCCTGAAACCCGGTGGCAAAGCGGTGCTTCAGGTCATCAGCATCGACGATCAGCGCTTTGCCGACTATCGCCGCAACCCTGACTTCATCCAGCGATATATCTTCCCCGGCGGCATGCTGCCAAGCCCTGAACGACTGCGCAAAGCTGTGGCAGATGCCGATCTCAACCTCACGGCAGAACAACTGTTCGGCCAGGATTACGCACACACACTGGCCCTGTGGCGCCACAGTTTCATTGAGCAATGGCCACGTATCCGAAGCCAGGGCTTTGATGAGCGCTTTCGGAGGATGTGGCTTTATTATCTGGCATATTGCGAGGGAGGCTTCAGGCATGGCACGGTGGATGTCGGCTTTTATCAGATAGAAGCTGAGTGAGCCTGCCGGTGAAAAACCAGATCGCGACGTCGACACTGCTGGCTTACTCAGGGCCAGCACTGCCGCTGGCCATTCCCACCGTCGTGATCTATGTACTGCTCCCCGCCTACTATGTAGAACACTACGCCCTGCCATTGCTATGGACAGGCGTGCTGCTGATGCTGGCACGCCTGACTGATGTGATCACTGATCCGTTGATCGGGCACTGGCTGGATCGAGGTAACACCCGCACCTACCGGCTCAGTCTGATACTGGGCGGGCTGATCTGCATCCCATCACTGCTCCTGCTGATCAACCCACCGACAGAGCACGCAATGCTGACGCTCTTTTGCGGCTCGCTATTACTTTACCTCGGCTGGACGCTGATTCAAGTGCCCTACATCACCTGGCTCAGCCACCTCAGCACCGACAGCTACCAACGTGCGCGTGCAGCCACCGGCCGCGAAGGCCTGGCACTGATTGGTCTGCTGCTTTCCGCATCCCTGCCGGTCGTGGCTGTGTCCCTGGGGTTCGACACCCAGGCAACACTCTGGTTAATGGCCGCTGTGACCATCCTGCTGGGTGCACCTTTGATCGCTGGATTACTGCGCTTTGCGATGCCGCTGCAGACGCAGACGCACCAGCCAGGCCTTGGAAAAAAACATTCAAGTGGCAGACACTGGGCATTATTGCAAAACCGGCTGGCCTTGAGACTTGTCGCAGCCTGGTTCTGTAACGGTATCGCTAACGGTGTGCCAGCGGTTTTGTTTCCCTTCTACATCACGGCGGTGCTGGGTGGAACCGAAGCGGACAGGCCTGTCTATATCCTGATCTACTTTGCTGCCGCCTGCCTGTCATTGCCGTTGTGGCTCATATTGTCGAAAAAGATCGACAAGCGTGTGCTCTGGCAACTGGCGATGTCGGGTGCCGTGCTGGCATTTTTACCAGCCCCCTGGCTCGGTCCGGGTGATGAGGTTCTATTCATGCTGATCTGCATTCTGACCGGTGCAGCTCTGGGGGCTGATCTGGCACTGCCACATGCCATGCAGGCAGAGATCACCGACTGGGACAGATTCCGCTTCCGGCGCCAGCAGACCGGGCTGCTCTTTGCCCTGTGGAACGGCGCCACCAAACTGGCTCTGGCGTTGGCCGCTCTGCTGGCGCTGGGCTTATTGGAGCTCAGTGGCTACTCAGCCGAAAACGCAGCCCCACTCCTGGCTCTGGGTCTGATCTACGCACTGTTACCCTGCGTATTCAAAGCAGGTGCTATTGCACTCTTGTGGGGTTTTCCTTTAAAGACCCATCACCATACCGCTATCCAGCGCCGCTTGATGGAGCGGTCTGGCAGGAGTTCAACCCATGCTTCGTACACTGATATCCCTAATGACATTTCTGATACTGACAGGCTGCAGCAACATGAATCTCGAACAATTTGAAAATCGAGAGCCGGAACTGGTGCTGGAAGAATACTTCGATGGCAAGCTCTATGCCTGGGGTATTTTTGAGGATCGCTTCGGTAATCTGCGGCGAGAATTTCAGGTCGAGATAGACGGAAAATGGGATGGCACTCAATTGGTGTTGGATGAGCGCTTTCTCTACTCGGATGGAGAGCGCGATCAGCGCATCTGGACCATCACGCCCATCGGTGATGGTCATTATGAGGGGCGGGCAGACGACATTGTTGGCGTCGCAAAGGGAGTCGTGCGTGGCAATGCGTTGAACTGGCGCTATCGCATGGACCTGAAAGTGGGAGATGGCAGTTGGCGAGTCGGTTTCAATGACTGGATGTATCTGCAACCCGGCGAGGTCATGATCAATCGAGCCACTGTCAGTAAATGGGGCTTTGAACTCGGTCAAGTCACCCTGTTTTTTGCCCGCTCTGAGGATCTTGCAAAACCACCCTTCTCACTCTTCGATTGAGCGTCAATATGATTCAAGGAAAGACACGGCAAATGGATCTTGCCTGATCGATTTTTTTACTATACCATCTGGTCGGTAAACTAACCGTCTGGATGGTACAGTCATGTCAAAACGCAAGAGCTCCCCCGATTCACGTAACGCTATTCTTGATGCTGCACAGCAAGTTGTAGCCCGCGAGGGTGCAGCCAACCTGACTCTCGATGCCGTTGCCAAGGAGAGCGGTTTCAGCAAAGGCGGACTGCTCTATAACTTCCCCAGCAAAGAGGCCCTGATACAGGGGATGCTGCAACGCCTGATCGACAGTGTTGAACCCAAAATGCAGGCTTTTCGTGATGAGGTTGCCAGCGAGCTGAATCCAACGCTGCAGGCCATGATTGAGTGTGTCCGCTGCGAAGAGATCATTGACCGCAATATCTCCATGGCGATTCTGGCTGCCGGCGCACAGAACCCTCAATTGCTTGATCCACTGCGCAACCTTTACAAAGAGCATTATCAGAGTATCCAGCAGGAGTCACCAGACCCGGATCTGGCCATGTTGCTCTGGGCTGCAGCCGACGGTCTGATGTTCATGTCACTGCTGAACATAGAGCCCTTTCCTGCCGATAAAGCCGACCACCTGATGGATCGTCTGCTTCAATTGGCGAAGGATGAGCAGATCAACACCCCCTGCAACGAACAACCGGTATCCTGAGAAAAACCAACATGAAAATCATCCCAACTCGTCATCTGATCATCGCGCTGGCAGGCCTGGCTCTGGTTGCCTGCAGCGCAGAAAATAATGAACCGGTTGCCGCCATCCAACCCAAGCCGGTCCGAATTGAGACCGTGGGGGCTGATACTCAACTCAACAGCCGCCGCTTTGTCGGCAGAGTGGATGCTGTCAGCACGGTAGACCTCTCGTTTCAAGTGGGTGGCCAAATCTCGGAACTGGATGTACAGCAAGGCACCTTGATCAAAAAAGGTGAATTGATTGCCGCTCTGGACCAATCCGATTTTGCACTTGCTGTTCGTGAATCTGAAGTACAGAAAGAGCACGCCCAGAAAAATCTGGAGCGAATAAAAACACTGGTTGACAGAAACATGGTCTCGGACTCGGCATTTGATCAGGCCAATACCGATCATCAGCTACAATCTGTAGCGCTGGACAACGCTCGTCGTAACCTCTCCTACACCCGTATCAATGCACCCTTTGATGCATTGATCACACGTCGTCTGATAGATCGTTTCAGTAATGTGCAGGCCAATACTCCGGTCGTGCGCGTACAGGATGTCACCGAGCTGCGTGTACGGATCAATGTGCCGGAAGGTCTGATCGCTCTGATCGGCGGACGCAACGGATTCAAGGTTGAAGCCCACTCCCCCGACTACCCTGAGCAGGTGTTCCCGCTGGAATACCGCGAGCATGCCACCGAAGTGGATCGCGCCACACAGACATATGAAGTGGTATTCGGCATGGAAAGACCGGAAGAGATAGAGATATTACCGGGTATGACACTGACAGTCTCGATTACCCGCAATGGCAGTGAGCCACTGCGGCTGGTCAGCGTACCACTCTCCGCTGTCGACACTGACAGCAACGGCAATTTCAGGGTGTGGCGCTATGATACTGAGCGAAACATCGTGACCCCTCAAGCAGTCACACTGGGAACACTTTCAGGCACTCATGTGCCGGTTCTCACTGGTCTTGAGCCAGGTGATACCATCGTGACAGCTGGTACTAATCTGCTGTCAGATGGCATGTCCGTGCGCCCATTCGACCACTTCTGACAGGATAGATGAACATGGATATTGCACGTACATCTATCGAAAAGCCGGTCAATACCTGGTTGATCGTAATGATCTGTCTGCTGGGGGGGATATGGGCGCTGTTGACCATCGGTCGTCTGGAAGATCCAGCGTTCACACTCAAACAGGCGCTGGTTGTCACTCCCTATCCTGGCGCAACTGCGCAGGAGGTTGAAGAAGAGGTCACTGAACTGCTGGAATCTACTCTGCAGCAGCTACCACAACTAAAGCGGGTCAAATCCAAATCTTCGCCTGGACTGTCTGAAATCGAGATCGAGATAAAAGACACCTATGATGGCCCCCAGATGCCGCAGGTCTGGGATGAAGTGCGCCGCAAGGTGGGTGATGCTCAACCCTACCTGCCACCCGGCGCAGGAAACTCGATGGTGAATGATGACTTCGGCGATGTATTCGGTCTTTTCTATGCGGTCACAGCTGAAGGCTTCACCGAACGAGAGATTCATGATCTGTCGACTTTTCTTCGTCGTGAATTATTAACGGTCAAGGATGTTGCCAAGGTGGAAACCCGTGGCGAACAAACCGAGAGCATCTATATCGATGTCACCAATGAGCGCATGACCAGTCTCGGTATCGATCCGAATCTTCTGGCCCAGACACTGCAATCGGAAAATGCTGTCGCCGATGCTGGTGCGATCACTGTGGATGATCGTCGAGTTCGCCTGATATCACGTCCCGGCTTCGACTCAGTCGCCAGTATTGAAGCCGTCAGAGTTGGCACCCCCGGCTCAACCGAACAGCTGAGTCTGTTGGATATTGCTGATATCTATCGCAGTACAACCGAGATCCCTTCACATCTGGTTCGCTTCAATGGCAAGCCCGCTTTTACACTGGCCATATCAGCCGTTGCCGGCACCAACATTGTCGAAGTAGGTCAGCGCGTCAGTCAGCAGCTGGATCTGTTGAAAGAGCAGATTCCACTGGGAATTGAGATTAATCCCATCTATGAGCAGCATGTAGTGGTGGATGAATCGATCAACAGTTTTGTGTTTAACCTGGCGCTGGCGGTCGTGATCGTTATCGGCGTACTCTGCCTGTTCATGGGTTGGCGTGTCGGTTTCGTCGTCGGCGCTACGCTGTTGCTGACCGTGCTGGGGACCGTCTTTTTCATGCGCCTGTTCAGCATCGAGATGGAGCGTATTTCGCTCGGCGCGCTGATCATCGCCATGGGGATGCTGGTGGATAATGCCATCGTTATCGCCGAAGGGATGCTGATCAACATGCAGCGTGGTATCAGCGCCAAGACCGCTGCAAGTGATGCGGCCAAACGGACTCAGATCCCGCTGCTCGGAGCAACCGTGATCGGTATCATGGCGTTCTCAGGTATTGGACTGTCACCGGACTCCACAGGTGAATTTCTCTTCTCGCTGTTTGCCGTGATTGGTATCTCGCTGTTACTCAGTTGGGTGCTGGCGATTACTGTGACTCCTCTGTTCGGGTACTACATGCTGAAAGTATCCGATAAAAACATGAAGGATGACCCTTACGATGGCACCGCCTATCGACTGTATCAGCGCTTTCTGAACCGAGCACTGCGCGCAAGAGGCTTCACAGTTATCGTCCTCCTGCTACTGACCAGCAGTTGCTTCTACGCCTTCGGTTTCGTAAAGCAGGCATTCTTTCCAGACTCCAACACGCCCATTTTTTACGTCAATTATCAGTTACCACAGGGCACCGACATTCGTGCCACGGCAAGAGATATGGCCGAAATTGATGAGATAATACGTCAGCAACCAGGTGTCGTCGCCGTAACAACGCTGGTAGGCCAGGGCGCGAGCCGTTTCATGTTGACCTATAATCCAGAGCAACCGAATACTGCTTACGGTCAGTTCATCATCGAGGTGGAGGACCGTCTTCAGATAGACCCTCTGGCCGAGGCACTGCGCCGGGAGTTACCCCCCACCTATCCAGATGCAGATATCCGTACCCAGAAACTGGTTTTCGGACCGGGTAGTGGTGCCAAGATAGAAGCACGCTTTTCAGGACCAGATGCCGCTGTATTAAGACAGCTGGGTGATGAAGCGATCAGCATCATGCAGGCAAATGGCAATCTGCAGGATATACGGCAGAACTGGAACAAGCAGGAGCTGGTCATTGTTCCCTTGTTCAATGAGGAGCGCGCTCGCATTGCGGGTCTTGGCCGTACCCATGTCGCCGAAACTCTGCAGTTCGCGACCGTCGGTATACGTGCCGGTACCTATCGTGAAGGTGATGAACAGATACCGATCATCGCCCGCCCACCGGCCGATGAACGACTGGATGCCGACCGTCTGGAAGAGCGGCTGATCTGGAGTCCGGGGTTATCAGCCTATATCCCAATCACTCAGGTGGTCGAGCGCTTCATCACTGAAAGTGAGGAGACCCTGATCCATCGTCGTGACAGGGTACGCACGCTGACAGTTCAGGCCGAGCCGAAGGATGATCTGACGGCAGATGCGGCACTTAGGGCCATTCGCGCTTCGATTGAGGCAATCGATCTGCCGCAGGGGTATCGTATGCAGTGGGGCGGTGAGTTCGAAAGCTCCAGCGAAGCACAGGCCTCTCTTGGTGCTCAGCTACCACTGGGCTTCCTGATAATGCTGCTGATCTCCATCCTGCTGTTCGGAAAGCTGCGCCAGCCGCTGATCATTTGGCTGGTAGTGCCCATGTCGGTGTGCGGTGTGGTGATTGGTTTGCTCGGCAGTGGCATGCCCTTTGGCTTCATGGCCCTGCTTGGCTTCCTCAGTCTGTCAGGGATGCTGATGAAGAACGCGATTGTTCTGGTGGATGAGATAGACAGCCAGATCAGTGGCGGCAAGGATAAAGTCGAATCGATCATTGATGCCAGTGTCAGTCGTCTGCGTCCGGTCTTTCTCGCCGCCGTGACCACTATACTCGGTATGCTGCCATTGCTGACGGATGCATTTTTCTCCAGTATGGCGGTAACGATCATGGGGGGGCTGGCATTTGCGACGCTGCTGACATTGATCGCTGTGCCGGTATTCTATGCTTTGCTCTTTGGCATCAAGCCGGCTCGCAAAATAGCGGCCTGATTATTGTCAACACAACGTCCGGGTGCTATCGCTGCCCCGGACGTTTTTTATTCTACTTTTCATACTCAACTGTCATTTTTCAACTATCTATATTCAACTACCTATTTTCAAATACCTATTCTCAACTATCTATTTTCAACTACCCATTTTTGCTCGGACCCGCCTTAACAGTGCCCCCAGCACTGGCAGTCTCAGGTAGATCGGGGCGCTGTCCCAATAGTCGATATGTTCAGACACTTTCCCCTGCTCATCAAAAGCCAGTCGACTGACACCCTCCACTCGCAGATCACCCACCACCGGTAATCCGGCATGAAATATCCAGCGCAGGTAAGCTCTATCCTCGACAACACTGATTTCCGTCACTTCAAAGCCGGGATCACGCGTCTGGCGGAACATATCTTCCAGCACACGCCTCATCTGATCAAAGCCATGATGATCATTAAAAGGGTCCTGAAAATGGATACCGGGCGTGACCAGAGGTTCAAACTCGGCGATACGTTCAGGAGTCAATGACGAAAACAACGCCGCATAGCGTGCACAGGTCTGTTGATTGCGTTGAAGCTGCTCAGTTGTCAGCTCTTTTGACTTATTTGGCATCAGCACCCGTTACCTTGCGGATAAGTGGTAGATAGATAAAGTAAGGCAGTAATCTCATTATCTTGAGCTGCAACACAAAGGTCCAGGGAAAGGCGATCTCGAACCGCTTGCGCTGGAGCCCTTTCAGGATCGCGCTGGCGGCATCATCAGCCTCGATCAGAAAGGGCATCGGGAAAGAGTTTTTATCCGTCAAGGGTGTGCGTACAAAGCCGGGATTGATCAGTGACAGATGCACCCCTGTCCCTCTGAGTTCTGTTGCCAGCGCTTCACAGGCGTTGATCAGCGCAGCCTTGCTGCCGCCATAGGCAGCCGCTGTCGGCAAGCCACGATACCCGGCAACCGATGCCACCACACCCAGCACTCCGCTATCTCGCGCCAGCATGCGCGGCAACAGAGCGTCCAACGCATTCATGACGCCAAAGTAGTTGACCTCCATCAGCTCACGACAGGTCGTGGCACTGAAGCGATCTACAGGCATCGATTGATGGTTGCCAGCACATAGAAGTGCCAGATCCAGCTTGCCATACTCGGCTTCAATCAGTTCCACTGCCTGCCCGACCGCAACCTGATCGGTCATATCCAGCACAAGTGGGATGACACTGCCCGAATGATGCTGCGCCACCGACTCATCTGCAACGGCCTTCAACGCGTTTTCAGTTCTACCTGAAATGATTACTCTGGCGCCTGACTCAGACAGAGACAAGGCTGTCGAGCGACCAATACCTGTGCCACCGCCCGTAATCCAGACGAGTTTCCATTGGAGCTCTTTCATCTCTACTGCTCCATACCGCTGCTGATCAGACGGATACGAGACTTGTCGGTTGCCGAGAACTCCATCCCCATCCAGCGCCCATCGGCATCATACCAGGTGTCTGTATCGATCAGCTCGCCGCCCAATCGATAGCGCATTGCATCCACAACTTCATCACCAAACGGCACCTGATCATTACCCAGCATCTCCACCTGGATCTCGCTTATCTGTCCGGTCAGCGTATTCAGTACCTGGGTCTGATCCAGAATGGCGCGATTCCAGTGGTTGGTCGTGATCAACCCTGATTCCAGACTGCGGCTACCTTCATCCGACTCAACCAGAAGCTGATCCCCCTCACGACGGGCACTGATCATTTGCGACGTGCCATTATCATCGACACTCACCTCCAGCCGGATCAGTTGGTCGTCCTGCCACCACTCCGTTGCCTGATACAGATAGCGATAGGAAAACAGAGCGAGATACCGTATCTGCAATGCCATCTCGACATCAACACGCAGCAAGCCATCCTCCTGAGTGAACGTCAGTGAGTGGGAACCGATGGAGGTATCACGTCGGTAAACATCAAATTGAGCCTTGTCTCCATAGAGTTCGAATGCGCGCTCAGCCAACTGGCTGGCCTGACTCTGCAGGGCAAGAGAACACAGCAGCACACCCAATAACAGAGCCTTGATAGGCTGATTACTCATACTGCTCTTTATGCCGATATTCACGTCACTCTCTATACCAATATCCATACCAATATCCACATCAATCGAATTTCATTGCTAGTACTACGAAGCGGAACGACATGCAGTTCATAGTCTCTTCTGCCGTATTTAATTCATTGTGAGCGTCTTCGTCGGTTTATCCTGCAACTTTCCTTAGCTATAGTAGTCCTTAACAAAGACTGATAACCCCATCTGAACTGAGCAAGGAAACCTCCAAAGATGTTACTGACCCGTACTCTTCGCCTGCTGTGCATGCTGGCACTCATGCTGTCATTGAATAGCCTGGCACTGGCCGACGACTCGAATCGTGTTGTGCTGAAAACCAATCTGGGTGAAATTGAACTGCAACTGGATGCAGAAAATGCTCCGATCACCGTAGAAAACTTTCTGGCATATGTTGATGCTGGCTTTTACAACGGCCTGATCTTTCACCGCGTGATTGAGAACTTCATGATTCAGGGCGGCGGTTTTGATGCAGAGATGACACAAAAGGCAACCCAGGAGCCAATCAAGAACGAGTCAGACAATGGCCTGAGCAACCGTCGCGGCACCATCGCCATGGCACGTACCCGCGCGCCTGACAGTGCTACAGCTCAGTTCTTTATCAACACAGTTAACAATTTCAATCTGGATGGTGCGACCGGTCGCCCTGGATATGCGGTATTCGGTGAGGTAGTACGCGGTATGGATGTCGTCGACAGGATCCGCGCAGTTCCGACCACCACACACAGCCGCATGGCAGATGTGCCTGTTGAGCCTGTGGTGATTGAATCTGCTACACGAGTTGCGGCTGCTGAATAAGGCTCAGATCACCAGAAAGGCCACCAGAGAACCGTACAAACCTGCGGCACCGCTCAGCGATATCACTATGCGGTGCCCATTCGATACCTGCTATAGCCAACCCTTGTATCGAAAGAAGGTATAGGGGGCCACCCCGGCCAGAAGCATCATCCCCAGCGCAAAGGGATAGCCCGCCGTCCATTGCAGTTCGGGCATTACTTCAAAGTTCATGCCATAGATGCTGGCGACCATGGTAGGTGGCAGGAAAACGACAGCAGCAATGGAGAATATCTTGATAATCTTCGCCTGTTGGATATTGATAAAGCCCTGCGACGTATTCATCAGAAAATCGATCTTTTCAAAGATAAACGCTGCATGCGCCATCAGGGTATCCAGATCTCGCAATATCTCACGACAGTTTTCCTTGGAATCTGGATGCTGATGGATATTCCGAATCAGAAATGAAACCGAGCGCTGCGTATCCATCAGACACAAGCGAATGCGTCCGTTACTGTCTTCAAGCTTGGCCAGTTTATCCATGGACGCAGACTGTGCCTCATCTCTGTTCTCAAGAATGTGGCTGCTGATCCCATCCAGATCGCGCAATAGATCCTCCAGCTGATCGGCCAGGTTATCTACCTTGAGTTGGAAGATGGACGTCAGTATCTGCAGCGGCGAATCGGCATCAACCCAACCACGACGCGACCGCAGCCTGAGCAACCGAAAGTCGGCCAGGCCCACATCCCGAATGCTCAGCAACACATCAGGTTTCAGCGTAAAAGCAACAGTGGCAGTCCTGTGCCGCCCTTCAGATTGGTACAGAAACAGGGAGTGAACATGAAGGTCCTGCCCCTCGATGAAATATCGGGCGCTCGCCTCTATCTCTTCAACATCACCCACTTTGGGCAGGCTTTCCGGATACAGTTGCTCAACAACCGCAATCTCATCCTCAGATGCTTCCTGCAGATCTATCCAGCTTGAACTCCTGAGTCCATCTGCCAATTGATCTGGATCCAGAGGATGCTCCCTCATCAACCCCCGCTCAAGTATATAGCTTCGAATCATGTGGCTTCTCGTAAAGTATGATCATCAATACAGATACTATAACCACTGAATGTAACAAAATTGTTCAAATAACAGAAACATATCCGTTACAGATCACTGCAGGGAAGCCATCGCGCGTAACCTTACTGCCTCCGATATTGTATGATAGGCGTTGTTGATGATTCATTGCTGGTATGAACTATCAAAAGCCTACTCCCCGCATCCGAATTTTTGCTGAAAACAACAGATAAAAGGAATCTCCAATGACCTCTCCCTCTCCGTTCGGTCGCCAGGAACCCCGGATCCTGGATCTGAAAAGCGATCGGTTCCGGGCTGAGTTCTGCAGCTATGGTGCCCGTCTGCTGGCTCTGTACCTGCATAACCCGGACGGCAGCGAAACTAACATCGCGCTGGGTTTTCCCAGACTCGAAGACTACCCTGCAAAGGACAGTTATATCGGCGCCATCTGCGGACGCTATGCCAACCGCATCTGTCAGGCTCGTTTCGAGCTGGATGGGCGGCCGATAGCGCTGAGTGCAAACGAGGGCACCAACCACCTGCATGGCGGTGTAGAGGGTTTCGACCGCCGCCACTGGGAAAGCGCCGTGCTCGATTCCCGTTCGATCACGTTTTCCCTGACCTCAGCGGATGGCGATCAGGGCTACCCCGGTACGCTGAAGACACAGGTGACCTACCGTATTGTCGATGAGGACCGGCTACAGTGCCTGATCATCGCCACCTGCGACCGACCGACGGTCGTCAATCTGACCAATCATGCTTACTGGAACCTGAGCGGCGATTTCAGCCAGAGCGCGGCTGGCCATCTGCTGCAGATTGATGCGGACGAGTACCTGCCGGTGAATGATCAGTTGATCCCATTGCCGGGACGCAGCCCGGTCGATGGCACGGCTTATGATTTCAGGCAGGAGGTGTCGATCAGTGAACACCTGGCCGACAGCGGCGGCTTCGATCACAACTTTTGCCTCACAGGCGAGCGCGGACAGTTGAGACCAGTGGCGCGCTTGACTGATCCTGAAAGCGGGCGCAGTCTTCGCCTATCCACCACAGAAGCGGGTTTGCAGTTCTACCTCGCCCGTCATTTCAGCCCAGAACTGAGCAGTCGAGAAGCCCACCCACTGCACCCGGCCGCCGCAATCGCACTGGAGCCGCAGAGCTATCCCGACAGCCCCAACCGGCCAGATTTCCCCTCCTCCTGGCTGTTACCCGGCGACGTTTACGAACATCTGATCGAGTGGCAGTTCAGTTCTGGACATGATTAGGGGTGATTGGGGGGGATTAGGGTCGATTGGGCATCTCGCTCCAGAGTATCCAGAACACGATACTTGAAGACCAGTGTCATCAATCCAGACGTTTTTTCAACACTCTGCTACAGACGGTTTTAAGTAATCTGTTACAAGAAAGTCAGAGCAACACCTTGGGTTCCGGCTGCCCTCGTGCATCTGTGTCGACAACGAAGGTACACCCCGCTTCCGGCTGTTCGTGCAAGACTTCATCCGACAGTCCCTCCCGCGCCGACGTAGCAAACAGAGTACCGAAATCGGCGCCGCCAAAGGCTGGACAGCTGATCTGCGATGCGGGAAAGGTAACAGCACTCAGGAATCGGCCAGCAGTATCGTAACAGGCGATACGCGAGGCGCCCCACTGCGCATTCCAGAGCCGCCCCTCGCTGTCGACCACGGCACCATCGGGGTTCACTCCCTCCTGCCTGCAATCGATAAACAACTCGGGATCACCTCTTGGCCAGCCGCTTTCCGGTTCCAGAGCCAGGCGCCAGATCGTCCCTTTCGCCGTGTCGGCAAAGTACGCATAGCCGCCATCCGGTGAAAAGCAGATAGCGTTGGGAATGGTCAGCGGCGCCAGTAGCCGGCGTACCTCGCCTCGATAGTAGCGGTAGATCGCCCCGGCATCGGTCTCGGCCGCCTTCCCCATGGTACCGATCCAGAAACCACCCCAGAGATCGGCACGACCGTCATTGGAACGGGTAAACGGATTGTCGGCCTCGAGCGGACAGACCCGTTCGCGACCGCCGTTGTCGAGATCAAAGAGGTAAAGTCCGCTCTCGCTCGCGATCAACAGAGTGTTGAGATCGACCCAGCCTGCCGCGGAAACATGCTCGTCGAAACACAAGACCTGCGCCTGCGCCTCGTCAGTTCGGGTCAACAGCCTGTTACCGAGAATATCGAACCAGAACAACTGCTGCCGCTGAGGATGCCAGAGCAGCCCTTCGCCCAGGGTACAGGCCCGGCTGTCGTAAGTGTTGACGGCTGAATATTTCATCGTCCTTTCCGCTCCAGATCGAAGGTTTCCACCATCCGCCGGGCATCCGCGGCCACCACCGCCACTGGCTTGCCTGGCCGGTAGAGCGCCGTGCCGATGCCGAAACCGCTGGCCCCGGCCTCCAGCCACTGGACAAAGTTGCTGTCGTCCACGCCACCGACCATCAGCACCTGTGCGTCGGCGGGCAGGACGGTGCGGATCGCTTTCAGTCCATCCAGCCCCATCATGCAGGACGGGAACACTTTCAGCGCCCGGGCTCCGGCCTTCAGGGCTGCGAAACACTCGCTCGGCGTCAGTACACCTGGGTAAGCATCCAGTCCCAGAGGTTTGCACGCCCGAATCACCTCCAGATCGACATTCGGCGCCACGATGAACCTGCCGCCTGCATCGGCAACCGCGCCGACATCATCGACACTCAGCACGGTACCGGCGCCGATCTCGGCATCGTCTCCAAACGCACGCGCCATAAGGCCGATGCTCCGCAGAGGATCGGGGGAGTTCAGCGGTACTTCTATCCGTGTGATACCCGCATCGATCAGCGCGGCAGTCACCGCTTCGGCCTCCTCGGGGTGGATCCCCCTGAGAATTGCGATCAGATTACGACTCATTGGCAGCTGTCTCCGGTTGATCGGCGGATACCAGGGCGAACACCTCCCGCAGTCCGTCGAGGGTGATACGTTGCGAATTCAGCGCCTGAACCTCGATATCCTGCGCGTGCAACGCTTCAAGGTAGAGCGCAGGCAGTCCGATGTTACCTACCAGGGTCAGGTTCCGGCCCTGCCACAGCGATCGAGCAGCCGCAAGTTCCGAGCCGATCAGCAAGCCGGACAGGCGAGCACGTGCCGTTGCCGGTGCCAGTCCGTTCAGTAAGCCTTGCGCACGCAGGCCGAACAACGCGGCCGGCATCTGTTCCGCATGAGAGAATGCCTCCCGTGAAGCGTCGACAAAGGCATGGTTATCCCAGGCTTCGCCCATTTTATCATCGCCCGACAGGCCATGGCGCAACACCGAATACTCCGATAGCAACGCATACAGCTCGCCAGTCATAAAGGTCTGAAACCCCGTCACCTGCCCGTCCTGCATCTGTACCCATTTGCAATGCGTCCCGGGCAGACAGACCACCCCCTGATAGCCGGGCTGTCCAGCCAGAACCCCGGCCAGTTGGGTCTCCTCTCCACGCATGACATCGACCGGTGACGCCTGACTGAGCCCCGGCACAATGAAGACCCGCATTCTCGAGTCAGTCATCGGCGCTTCAATCGGGCGCTGGGCCGGGAGCGGTCGGCAGGGTACCGGACGGTAGGGGGCTTCGATCCAGCCCTGGCGCGCCCCGACCATGCCACAGGCGACAACCGTCGTCGTCCTGGACATAAGCCAGGGTTCCACCAGTTCCAGCAGCGTCGGTTCAAACTGTTCCGGCTGCAACTGTGTCATCCCCTTGGCGGACTCGGCCCGCTGCAACACTGTCCCTTCGCGAGAACAAGCCCAGGCACGAAGATGCGTGCTACCCCAATCCACCGCGATCCAATCGATGTTCAATGTGTCCTCACTCGAGAGACTGCAGGTCGGCGGGCAACAACTCCACCGGCAGATTCTGATAACAGACCGGCCGCAGGAAACGCCGGATCGCCATCGTCCCCACTGAGGTGGCGCCGAAGTTGGTGGATGCCGGATAGGGCCCCCCGTGGACCATCGAATCGCATACCTCGACCCCGGTCGGGAAACCGTTGGCCAGCACCCGACCCGCCTTGCGCTCGATGATCGGCATCAACTGGCGGGACTGAGCAATATCGTCGGTATCAAGATGCAGGGTGCAGGTGAGCTGACCTTCCAGCGAACTGGCCACCGTCAGCATCTCATCGAAATCAGCCACTTTGACCACCAAGCCTAGCGGTCCAAACACCTCTTCCCCGAGCGTTGCATTTTCCAGCCACTCGCGACCCGAGGTCACAAACAGATAAGGCGTCGCATTCCGATTGTCGCACGATGTGACCAGTACCTCACGCACACCGCTGGACGCCTGTATTCTGCCCGCTCCACCACGATAGGCCTCAGCGATGCCATCCGTGAGCATGGTCTGCGCGCCGATCCCTTCCAGCGTCTTGCCAGCCGTTTCGATAAAGCGCTCGGCGTCGTCGCCATCAATCAGGATGGCGAGCCCCGGATTGGTACAGAATTGTCCCGCCCCCATCGTCAGCGACCCAGCCCACCCCTCGGCGATTGCACCACCCCGCTGAGCAACTGCCGTCGGCATCAGGAACATCGGGTTAACAGAACCGAGTTCGCCGAAAAAAGGGATAGGTTCCGGGCGCTGAGCACAGAGGTTGAACAGGGCACGCCCACCACCGAGGCTACCGGTAAATCCGACAGCCTTGACCCGCGGATCCTGCACCAGCGCCTGACCCGCTTCACGGTTGCCGCCCTGAATGAAGGAAAATACTCCTGGGTGCAGATTGAGCACCTGACGCGCCGCGTCGATCGCCTTGGCGACGAGTTCACCTGTACCAGGATGTGCCGAATGCCCCTTGACGATCACCGGGCAGCCAGCCGCTAACGCAGAAGCGGTGTCGCCTCCCGCCACGGAGAATGCCAATGGAAAATTGGAGGCGCCAAATACCGCCACAGGCCCCACTGGACGCTGCATCAAACGCATGTCGGGACGTGGCAGCGGGCTGCGTTCCGGCAACGCTCGATCATGTCGACGATCCAGATAATCACCTTCTGCGATATATTGGGCAAACAGGCGCAACTGACCCACCGTTCGCCCGAGTTCACCGATCAGGCGTGCTTCGGGCAGACCGGTCTCCTGACAACCTATCTCGATGATGGCGTCACCTCGGGCATAAATCTCGTCGGCGATGAGATCAAGGAAAACAGCACGCTCTTCACGACTAGAGTAACCGAAGGAGGCAAAGGCTGCCTCAGCGGCCTGAGCAGCCTGTTCAACCTCAGCCGGTGTCCCCACTGAGAACTCGTGCGCCGATCCCTTTGATGGTGACGAATGGAAAGTGCGGTCGCCGCCCACCCAGTGACCGGCTATCAAGTGTTTGCCTGTCAGCATTGTAAAACTCCCAAATTTGAAAATGTGAAATGACTCAATGACTGTCTCTCGGCACCGCCGCGCCTCGACAACCGCGCAAAAAATCAAAATCGGCGCCAGTATCGGCACCCTGCACGTGCTCGTAGAACAACCGGGCATAACCGCTTTCCGGCGCTTTCACCGACGACTGCCAGTCCGCCATTCGAGCGGCCAGCGCTTCGTCAGAGATATCCAGGTGCAGGCGGCGGTTGGCCACATCAAGTTCGATCATGTCGCCGTTGCGCACCACCGCCAACGGCCCACCCGCCGCCGCCTCCGGAGTGGTGTGCAACACTACAGTGCCATAGGCCGTGCCGGACATGCGGGCATCGGAGATACGCACCATGTCGGTGATTCCCTTGCGCAGCACCTTCGGCGGTAGTCCCATGTTGCCCACTTCGGCCATGCCGGGATAACCCTTGGGCCCGCAGTTTTTCATCACCAGAATACAGCTCTCATCAACATCCAGGTTTTCGTCGTTGATCCGCGCCTTGTAGTCGTCGATATCCTCAAAAACCACGGCACGGCCACGATGCTGCAACAGCCCTGAAGTCGCGGCCGACGGTTTGAGCACCGCACCACCCGGCGCCAGATTGCCCTTGAGCACCACGATGCCACCGCTGGAGGTCAGCGCCTTGTCTACCGGGCGAATCACATCCTCGTTCCAGTTGTGTACATCTTTCACCTCCTCCCAGATCGCACCACCGGAAACGGTAAGCGCCTCCCGGTGCAGCCTGTCGCCCTCACCAAGCATCCGGATCACCACCGGTAGTCCACCGGCATAGAAGAACTCTTCCATCAGATATTTGCCCGACGGCATCAGATTGACAATAGTGGGGATATCTCGGCCAAGACGGTCCCAGTCGTCCAGAGTCAGATCAATACCGACACGTCCAGCAATCGCCAGCAGATGGATCACGGCATTGGTGGAGCCACCGATTGCACCATTGACGCGGATCGCGTTTTCGAACGCCTTGCGGGTCAATATATCGGAGGGTTTGAGATCGTCCTTGACCATCTGCACGATACGACGGCCGGATAGATGCGCCATCACGCGACGACGGCTATCCACCGCCGGTATGGCTGCGTTGCCGGACAGCGCCATCCCCAGCGCTTCAGCCATGCTGGCCATAGTGCTGGCGGTGCCCATGGTGTTACAGCTGCCGGCTGAGCGCGACATCGCCTGCTCCGCTTCAAGGAAGTCCTCGGTACTCATCTTGCCCGCCTTGATATCCTCCGACATCTGCCAGAGTGCAGTCCCGGAACCAACCCGCTCGCCACGGAACCAACCGTTGAGCATCGGTCCGCCCGACACCATAATGGCAGGAATATCGGTACTGCAGGCGCCCATCAGCAGTGCCGGCGTAGTCTTGTCGCAACCGGCCAGCAGCACCACGCCATCCAGCGGATTGGCGCGTAGCGCCTCCTCCAGATCCATCGCCGCCATATTGCGGTACATCATCGCACTCGGGCGCAGCGAGCTCTCGCCGGTGGAAAACACAGGGAACTCCAGCGGCAAGCCACCGGCTTCGTAGATACCATGGGCCACCCGCTCTGCCAGATCACGCAGATGGGCGTTGCAGGGGGTCAATTGCGACCAGGTGTTACAGATGCCGATCACCGGCCTGCCATCAAACAGATCCGCCGGTAGTCCCTGGTTCTTCATCCAACTGCGATGATAGATGTGATCGCGGCTGGTGCCGCCGAACCATTCGGTCGACCGCAGCTTGCGCGGCCACTTCGCGGGGGTGAACTCGCTCATACCCAGCCTCCATCGACAATGAAATTCTGCGCCGAACACATGGCCGAGGCATCGGATGCCAGAAACAGTGCCATCTGGGCGATATGCTCCGGCAGCAGCGGCCCCTGCAAGCACTGGCTGCGCTCGATCAACTCTCTGGCCTTGTCATCAACCCAGAGTTTCAACTGTTTCTCGGTCATCACCCAGCCCGGCACCAAGGTATTGACGCGGATACCTTCGCCTCCGAGGTCACGTGCCAGGGCGCGGGTCATACCATGGACAGCCGCCTTGCTGGCGGCATAAACCGGGTAGCCGGGCGCGGCCATCATCCAGCCCATCGAGCCGAAATTGATGATCGAGCCCCGACTGACCTGGCGCATCATCGGCACAACCGCCTGAGCCGCGAACATCTGATGTTTGAGGTTCACGGCAATCAGCTCATCGAAGCGCTCGTAGCTGATCTCATCCAATGCGTGACGCACATCATTGGCTGCATTATTGACCAGGACGCTAATCGGCCCGAAATGGTCGGCAATTTCGTGTATGGTGCTCTGATAGCCCCGCACATCAGTGATATCGCAGGGTCTGAAAAGTACTTGAAGTCCTTCCTCTACGAGTTTTTCCTCCAGCGCCTGTCCGGCCCCGGTGTCGATATCAACGAAAGCGGTGCGGCTTCCCTGACGGGCAAAGGCTTCCACCAGCGACTGACCGATGCCGGTGGCACCGCCGGAAATCAGCACCTGGCGCCCCTTCAGATCTGGATAGATAGCCGGAAGATCGGCTCCTCTGACTGTCATAACGGTTGTACCTCCGGGATGTGTAATTCGGCCCGGCTTACCGGGTTACGCAGGGGTAGCCCCATTTGCGGTGCTTCGATCTCCAGAGTGTCGCCCTGCTCCACTCGGACATCGTCAGCAAACGAGAGCGTCGCCGTGCCGAACATATGCACGTGCAGATCACCGGGTTCGCGGAACAGCCCGTACTTGAAGTGGTGATACTCCAGATTCGAGATGGTGTGGGACATGTTCTCCTCGCCGGATAGGAAAGGCTTTTCCCAGATCACCTCGTTGTTACGCAGAATCCGCGAACGGCCGCGAATATCCTGCGGCAACTCACCCACCAGGATCTCCGGACCGAACGCAGCCGGACGCAGTTTTGAGTGAGCCAGATACAGGTAATTGATCCGTTCAGTCACGTGATCGGAAAACTCGTTGGCCAAGGCAAAACCGAGCCGGAAGGGTGTACCGTCCGGACCGATCAGGTAGAGACCGGCAATCTCCGGCTCCTCGCTGCCGTCCAGAGCGAAGTCCGGCGAAACCAGGGCATCGCCCGGCGCCACCGCCACCGCCCCGGTGCCCTTATAGAACCACTCCGGCTGTACTCCGGTTTCGCCGGGGCCGGGCTTGCCGCCTTCTACCCCCATGCGGAACATTTTCATCGAATCGGTCAGCCCCTCACTGTTTTCTGAGGTGTGCATTGCATCCCGAGCGGAAGCCGAACCAAGGTGAGTCAGTCCCGTGCCGGTCAGAAACATATGTGCGGGATCCGGATGACGCACTGGGCAGTCCAGGCGACCGTCGGCGGCCAGCGCCCTCAGGTCGACCATTTCACCCAGCCCGTGGCGCTTGATCACCGAACGCATATCAAGCCCGGCAGTGATCGCCTCCTGTGCCAACGCATAACTGCTCTCGGCATCGTTGACCCTGTACGCGATCTCTGCCTCGCGCCAGATGACGCCGCCCCGTTTCAATTGAGACAAATACATTACAACCACCCCTTGTTAGCGCTGTTTGGTCTTGTTGTAGACATCAAATATCACCGCGGCGAGCAGCACCAGGCCCTTGATTACCTGTTGCCAATCGATACCGATCCCCAGGATCGACATGCCGTTGTTCATCACCCCCATAATCAACGCGCCGACCACGGCACCGATTATCTTGCCAACCCCACCGGACATGGAGGCACCGCCGATAAACACCGCGGCGATAACATCCAGTTCGAATGCGAACCCCGCTTTCGGCGTCGCCGTGTTTAGACGGGCGGCAAAAATCAACCCCGCCAACGCCGCCAACATGCCCATGTTGGCAAAGGTGAGGAAGGTCAGGCGCTCGGTGTTGATACCGGACAATTTGGCGGCCTTTACGTTGCCGCCCAAGGCATAGATGCGGCGACCGATGGTGGTCCTGTTGGTCAAGAAGGTGTAGGCAGCGATCAGAACTGCCATGATGATCAACACATTGGGCAGGCCACGATAGGTGGAGAGCAGCCAGGACATGTAAACAATCGAACCGGCAATGAGCAGGTTGCGACAGATGAAGAATACAAAGGGCTCATTTTCGATGCCATACTGCAGCGCACGAGCGCGACCTCGGGCCGCCAGAATCACGATGGCTGCCGCCGCGAATACACCGAGCGCAATCGCTGTCACATTAGGACGATCGATACCGAAGATATCCGGAATAAAACCGGTGCTCAGAAGCTGGAAATGCTTCGGAAACGGACCCACTGACTGGCCTGCCAGCAGCGCCAGGGTGAGGCCGCGGAACACCAACATGCCCGCCAGGGTGACGATGAACGAGGGGATCTTCCAGTAGGCCACCCAGTAACCCTGGATCGCACCGATCAGCAAGCCGCAAAGCAGACAGACCGGCACCACGACTGCCATTGACAGTTGCCACTCCACCATCATCACTGCCGCCAGAGCACCGATGAAGCCCAGCACCGATCCCACCGACAGGTCGATATGGCCAGCCACGATAACCAGCAGCATGCCAATCGCCATGATGATGATATAACTGTTCTGCAGTAACAGGTTGGTCAGGTTGACCGGACGCATCAACGTGCCTTCGGTCAATACCTGAAACAGCACCATGATGACCACCAGCGCCGCGAGCATGCCGTAGTCGCGCAGATGACCTGCGAGATGGGCCTTGATCGAGGGCTGCTCACTCGCTTGTTCCACAGCAGTATTATTGCCTTGTTGCATTATTATTCTCTCCACTCACGATTTCACGATCATCGACATGATCTTTTCCTGACTGGCCTCGTGACCTGCCAGCTCTCCGGCAAAAGCGCCCTCATTCATCACGTATATGCGGTCACACATACCCAGCAGTTCGGGCATCTCGGAGGAGATGAAAATCACCCCCTTACCCTCGTCAGCAAGCTGATTGATGATGCTGTAGATCTCGAACTTGGCACCGACATCAATGCCGCGTGTGGGCTCATCCAGTATCAACACTTCCGGTTGGGCGAACAGCCACTTACTGAGTACGACTTTCTGCTGGTTGCCACCGGACAGGTTGACCACTTTCTGGAACACACTCGGTGTACGGATATTGAGTGCCTTGCGATACTTTTCGGCGACGATTTGCTCCCGGTTCTCGTCGATGACGGCATGAGAAGAGACGCCATGCAGATTCGCCAACGTAATGTTTTTGAGAATCGTATTTTCCAGTACCAGACCCAGTTCCTTGCGGTCCTCGGTGACGTAAGCGATCCGGTTTTTGACAGCGCTACGGACACTCGACACATCGATCTCCTTGCCCCGGAGATGGACCGAGCCGGAGATATTACGGCCATAACTATGGCCGAACAGGCTCATGGCAAACTCAGTACGGCCCGACCCCATCAAACCGGCAATACCAACGATCTCTCCGGCCGCCACTTTGAGATTGATGTTCTTGATCACCTGCCGCTCGGCATTTTCCGGATGCCAGACATTCCAGTCCGAAATTTCCATCAGCGTCTCGCCAATATCGGGTGTTCGTTGGGGGTAACGATGTTCCATGTCACGCCCCACCATGTCGCGAATAATCTCCTCTTCACTGATCGTCGACGCCTGGCAATCCAGGGTGGACACTGAGGTGCCGTCACGAATAACCGTGATGCTGTCAGCCACGCGGCTGACCTCGTTGAGCTTGTGGGAGATCATGATCGATGAGATCCCCTGCATCTTGAACTCGAGCAGCAGATCCAGCAGTTTCTGGCTGTCGTTCTCCTGCAGCGCCGACGTGGGCTCATCCAGGATTAACAGCTTTACGCGTTTCGACAACGCCTTGGCAATCTCGACCAGTTGCTGCTTGCCGACACCCAGCTTCTCAATCTGGGTCGATGGTTTATCAGCCAGACCCACCTTTTTCATCAGCTCAGCGGTACGCTGGAATGTTTCCGGCCAGTCGATGACACCCATGGCCGCGATCTCATTGCCGAGAAAGATGTTCTCGGCAATCGACAGTAGCGGCACCAGTGCCAGCTCCTGATGAATAATGATGATCCCTTCACTTTCGCTGTCATCGATTCCGCCGAACGCCATGGGACGCCCTTCAAACAGAATTTCCCCGTCGTAGCTACCGTGAGGGTAGACCCCGCTGAGCACCTTCATCAGCGTCGATTTACCCGCGCCGTTCTCGCCGCACAGGGCATGAATCTCGCCTCGACGCACCTTAAGGCTTACGTTGTCCAACGCCTTCACACCAGGAAAGACCTTGGTGATGCCGCGCATTTCCAAAATAGTATCTTGCATGGGAGTTGTCCGCTTGAACGGACCCGCCGAAGCGGGCCCGGCGACTTGACACGTTACTTAGAGGTTTCGACCTGTTCCAGCTTGTAATAGCCACTGTCCACCACCACCGGTTTCCAGTTGGACGCGTCCACCGGCATCGGCTCAAGAAGGAAAGAAGGCACCACCTTGACGCCGTTGTCGTAGGTTGAGGTGTCATTGATCTCCGGCTCGCCGCCTTTCAGCAGCGCATCAACCATGCCAACCGCTACGCCTGCCAGTTCACGTGTATCCTTGAACACCGTTGAATACTGCTCGCTGGCCAGAATAGACTTGATGGAGGGCAACTCGGCGTCCTGACCGGTCACGATCGGCATCGGCATATCGGCGGAACCATAACCCACCCCTTTCAGCGAAGAGAGAATACCGATGGAAAGCCCATCATATGGAGAAAGAACTGCATGAATGCGCTTATCGGTGTAGTGCGCGGACATCAGGTTATCCATACGCGCCTGAGCGAGGGAGCCATCCCAACGCAAGGTACCGACCTTATCCATCCCCATCTGGCCCGAAACGACCTTGACCTCACCGGAATCGATCAGCGGTTGCAGAACGGACATGGCGCCGTTATAGAAGAAATAGGCATTGTTATCGTCAGGTGAACCACCGAACAGCTCGACGTTATAGGGCGGTTTGAAGCGGGATTTCAATCCTTCGACCAGAGAGGTCGCCTGCTGAACACCAACCTTGAAGTTATCGAAAGTGGCATAGTAATCAACATATCCGCTGTCACGGATCAGGCGATCATAAGCAATCACCTTGATGCCCGCTGCATTTGCATTTTCCAGCGCATTGGACAGGGTGGTGCCGTCAATCGCTGCGATAACCAGCACATCGACCCCTTTCACGATCATGTTTTCGACCTGAGCCAACTGAGTCGGAATATCGTCTTCGGCGTACTGCAGGTCAGTCTTGTACCCCGCTTCCTCGAACTGTTTGACCATGGAGTGGCCGTCAGATATCCAGCGGGAAGAAGAGTTGGTAGGCATGGCGATACCGACATAACCATCGGCTGCAGCCATCGCCGCACTTGCGGTCAGGAATGTGGTGCCCAATGCCAGGGCGGCGAAGATATTTTTCATTCTTTTCATCGGTTTTTCCCTGTTCGCGGCATCAGCACCGATCGGCGAATCCAAACGGGCATGCAGACTCCGCTGTTATTTTTATTGTGAAACCCCCTGTGGTCAGAGGGGAGATACCAGAATAAACAACACGTATATATCAATCAAATAGATAATACAGCAAATAACATACCAAAATTGTTATGCAAATTCATATCCAACCCCTTAAAACTACATCCTCAGACACTCGCTGTCCGCATGCCAGAGAAGGAACGGGTAATCAGTCGCTGCAGTACGATGAAGCCGAACAACAGTAAACCGATCATGATTTTGGTCCACCAACTGTTCAGGGAACCGTCAAAGGCGATCAGGATTTGGATCACTCCCATGATCATGCCGCCAAGGAAGGTACCGGCGACAAACCCCATCCCTCCGGTCAGCAGGGTACCACCGATCACCACCGCCGCGATCGCGTCAAGCTCGACACCAGTCGCCGCCAATGGATAGGCAGAGGCGGTATAGAAGGCGAATACAACACCGGCCAGAGCACTGAAGAATCCAGACAGAGCGTAGACCCGCACCAGCGTCCCCTCGACCGGAACTCCGAGCAGTTGTGCTGAGTGACGGTCGCCGCCGATTGCGTAAATGTTGCGACCAAAGCGGGTGTAGTGGGCAATCAGGATTCCGAAGAGCACCGTAGCCAGCATCAACAACGCCGACGCGCTGAGCCAGCCACTACCTGGCAGGGGCAACTGGAAATCGCCGAAGGCACCGACAAACGGATGGTTAATCGGTACCGAATTCAGGTTGATGGTAAAACAGATACCACGCAGGAAGAACATGCCAGCCAGGGTGACAATAAAGGGTTGAATATCGAAGTGTGCGATGATCAACCCCATGAAGGCGCCGAACAACGTGCCAACCAGAAGTGCCACGACAACTGCCGCCAGCGGGTGCATACCAAATCCGGTAACCAGCTCGGCAATCAGAACACCGACAAATGCGATCATCGACCCCACCGACAAATCGATGCCACCGGAGAGGATCACAAAGGTCATCCCGACTGCCGTGATAACCAGAAAAGCGTTATCAGTCAGAAGATTGCCGAGCACGTAAGTATCGCTGAAAGCAGAGTACTCATTAATACCGTATGTATACAGCAGCACCAGTACCGCTACGGTGGCGATAATCGGATAGAAGCGTTCATTGATTTTCATGCTTTTTCCTTTGTACGAGGTGTAGCAGACCCTGGCGGAATCCAGGGACTTGCATCAGCAATACGATCAGCACAACAGCAGCCTTTACCACCAGGGTGTACTGCGACGGCAGGCCCGATAGCAGAATACCGGTCGTCAGTGACTGGATGATCAATACACCGATCACCGTGGCGCCGAGATAGAAGCGCCCCCCCAGTAATGCCGCGCCCCCAAGCACGACCGCCAGAATTGCGTCCAGCTCAAGCCAGAGCCCGGCGTTGTTTGCATCCGCTCCGCGAATATCGGCGGCAATAATTATTCCAGCCACTGCGGAGCAGAGACCGGAAATCATGTAGGCCAGCACTTTGATGCCGCGGGCATCGATCCCCGCCAGCCGACTGGCGCGGGCATTGGCACCCACCGACTCGACAAACAGCCCCAGGGCGGTCTTACGCATTGCGAACCAGAGCAGCATGATTACCGCTGCCGCGATGAGTACCCGCCAGGGGATGCCAAACAAATAGCCGCTGCCGATCGCTTCGAAGAACTCACCGTGAAAGGTCAGAATCTGCCCCCCGGTAATCATCTGAGCGATGCCGCGCCCGGTCACCATCAAGATCAGCGTGGCAATGATCGGCTGGATGTCGAGATAAGCGATCAGCAGCCCATTCCATAACCCACACAGTAAGCCTGTGCCCAGGGCAGCCAGCACGATCACGCCCGGCGGCAACTCGGTGTCACGAATGAGGACTGCCATCACTGCACCGGAGATCGCGATAACCGATCCCACCGACAGGTCGATACCCCGAGTACCGATCACGATCGCCATACCCACCGCCACCAGTGCCGCAGAGGCGCCACGATGCACCACGTCAACCAGCGAACCATACAGGTGACCGTCGACGACGCGCAGATTAAGAAAACCGGGTGACACCATGCTGATCGCCACCACGATCAGCAGCAGGGCGCAGAGCGGGCCAAACCAGGGGAGCTGCACGAGTGCCCCTGGCAAACGTGATACCCACCGCGCTTTAGTTGTTTCCGTCTGTAGACTGGTCATTGTGCGATTGCCTCGATGATATTGTCCTGTGTGATCTGCTGACCTCTCAGTTCGGATACCAACTCGCGGTCACGCATGACGGCGACGCGGTCGGAAAATGCAACGATCTCCTCCAATTCGGACGAGGCCACCAGGAGCGCCAGCCCTTCACTGCACAGGGTCTTGATCAGTTTGATGATGTCGGCATGCGCGCCAACATCAATGCCTCGGGTCGGCTCGTCGAGCAGCAAAAACAGAGGCTTGGAAACCAGCCAGCGGGCCAGAATCACCTTTTGCTGGTTACCGCCGCTGAGCTGACCGACCGGTTTTTCGCTATCCGGTGTGGCAATCCCCAACGCCGCGATCATCTCGTCACTCAACTTCTGTTGCTCTGGACGCGGTATCGGCTGCAGCCAGCCCCGCCGCCCCTGAAGGGCAAGCATAATATTCTCACGCACACTCAGCTCAGCCACGATCCCGTCCAGCTTGCGATCTTCCGGACAGAGTCCGAATCCGGCACGGATGGCGTGGCGGGGCGAACGCAGTTGCAGAGGCTTGCCATCGATGCTGACCGAGCCACTATCGGCCCGACGTACGCCGAAGATGAGTTCTGACAGCTCCGTACGACCGGAACCAAGCAGCCCGGCTAATCCGATGATTTCACCTCCAGAAAGGTCGAGAGTAACCGGCTTCAGCACCCGTTTTTTGCCCAGTCCTTTAATCTGGATACGGCGACTCGTTGCATGGGTCACACGACTCTCTTGATGGCGCTCGGTGCTGATCTCGGCCAACTCCCGACCCAGCATATGGTTGACCAGGTCGATCTGCCTCAGCTCCTGAGTCACGAATGTGCCGACACGCTGCCCGTTGCGCAGCACCGTGATGCGATCGGTCACCGCATAGACCTGATCAAGAAAATGGGTGACGAAGATGATACCCAGGCCCTTCGCTTTCAGTTCCCTCATGACACGGAACAGGATCTGGATCTCATCGCTATCGAGACTGGCGGTGGGCTCGTCGAGAATCAGTACTCGTGCGTCCAGCGCGACAGCGCGGGCAATTGCCACCAATTGTTGAATGGCCACCGAATAGGAACCCAGTGGACGATGGATATCGAGATCCAACCCCAGTATATCCAGCGCCTTCGTGGCGGCACCTGCGGTTTGTTTCCAGGCGATCAACCCCAGCCTCCGATGTTGGCGCTCCAACATCAGGTTCTCGACCACTGACAGAGTCGGTACCAGATTCACCTCCTGGAACACCGTGGAGATACCTAGTGCCTGGGCTTCTCCAGGGTGGGACGGGTGTATCTCCTGACCATCCAGAAACACCTGGCCCTCATCACGCGGATGAACACCAGTGATCACTTTGATCAGGGTGGATTTGCCGGCTCCATTTTCGCCGAGCAGAGCGTGTATCTCGCCGACGGCGAGATCGAAGTTCACGTCTTGCAAAGCCTTGACGCCAGGGAAGAACTTGCCAACCCCGCGCACCGACAACACAGGTTGTGTATATTCAGACATCTGCTCTCTACCTTTGCTGGGGATAAGGGAGAGTGGACTCCATCCTGATCCACCACTCCTGGGAAGGGCGTATCCGGCTTAGCTGCTACTACGTTTCTTATACTCCTCAGCAGCTGTATCCGGTAGATAGAGCGGACCGTTAGCCTTGATCCATTTCGGTACATCCCCGCCCTTCTTAGCGGTATTGATGGCGTCGAAAGCGGGGCCACCCAGATGCGGATTCAGCTCGATCGTGGCGTTGGTGTCGCCCTCGGCCATCGCCTTGAAAATATCCGGCACAGCATCGATTGAAACCACCAGCAGATCCTGCCCCGGGGTCAGCCCGGCTTCCTTGATCGCCTGAACGGCACCCAGCGCCATGTCGTCATTGTGAGCGTAGACGGCACAGATATCCTTGCCACCATCTTCAGCTTTGAGGAAACTTTCCATCACCTCCTTGCCGCCGGAGCGAGTGAAGTCGCCGGATTGGGAGCGAATGATCTGGAGGCTCGGGAAGTTCGAGATAACACTCTCGAAGCCTTTCTTACGATCATTGGCGGCAGAGGAACCCACAGTACCCTGCAGCTCGACCACGTCGCACACGCCGTTGGTTTCCGCGGCCAGCCAGGCAGCAGCCAACGAGCCCTCCTGCACGAAGTCGGACGCCACTTTGGTCAGATACAGCGATTGATCCGCATCGACGCCACGATCCACCAGCACCACCGGGATACCGGCTCGACTCGCTTCCTTCAGTACCTGATCCCAGCCGGTTTCCACCACCGGGGCCAGCAGGATTCCGTCTACCCCCTGAGCAATAAACGAGCGTACCGCCTTGATCTGGTTTTCCTGCTTCTGCTGTGCATCTGAGAATTTCAGATCGATACCGCGGCGTTGCGCCTCAGCCTTGATCGACGCCGTTTCCGACGTGCGCCAGCCGCTTTCCGATCCGATCTGAGAAAACCCGATCACCATCTCTGCCTGGGCCGCGACTGAGACTCCCATCATCAGTGCAACAGCTGCAGTCGAGCAAACCAATTTCTTGAGGTTCTTCGTTGAATTTCGCATCAATTTCTCCTTGGTTGCAGTTTCAGTAAGAGTTACCGAAATGGGCATAAAGCCCCTGCTCTTATATTTATTTTTCAATCTGTCAGGCCATGACAGACCAAGAAAAGACTAAATCAACCGATACATAACATTCAAATAGAAATAATGAGGACTTTCATATCAATTATGATATAATCGCAACCTATGAAATCTACCCTGTCCAAGCACCTCAAAATCAACCAGTTGCGCCTGATCTGTGCCATTGCGGAGCATGGCCAACTCAGTTTGGCCGCCAATGAGGTGGCAGTTACCCAGCCCGCGGCGTCCCGCATGCTGTCGGATATCGAACAGAGCATCGACGCGAAACTGTTCGAGCGCCACGCCAAGGGAATGGAACTGACACTGATCGGACGGCGTGTTGCCCAGCGTGCGCACAATATGTTGGTCGAGCTGCGCGATCTCTCGCGAGACGTGGATGAGATGAAGCGCGGAGAGAGTGGTGTTGTGACCGTTGGTGCCGTCACAGGCGCTGCGGTGGGTTATGTGATTCCGTCGATCCGACAGCTCAAGGCGATCGCACCGAAAACCGAGATCAACGTCAACGTTGATACCAGCGATGTGCTGTTACGCGACCTTGTGGCCGGCAAGAACGACTTTGTTCTGGCCAGGGTGATGCCGCAGTTCGATGCCAGCGACTTCGAGATCCGACCAGCCAAGTCGGAAGATGTCCGCCTGATCGTGAGGGAGGATCATCCACTGGCCCATGTGAAGGAAGTTTCTTTGCGGGATCTGGTGTCTCTCGAATGGGTTATGCAAAGTCACCGCGTCCCCATGCGGGAGGCGGTCAACAACGCCTTCCTGTCGGCCGGACTTCAGCCGCCCGACAACATCATCAATTCCACCTCCCTGCTGGTGATGATCTCCATCCTGGTATCCTCATCGGCCATCGCCCCGATGGCCAGCGAAGTGTCCGACCTACTGATCGGTCGCCAGGTCGGCACCCGGCTGAAAGTTCTTCAGTTGCGCGAACCGATCCAGATGTCACCCTACTACCTGTTGAAGATGAAAGGACGCCAACTATCCCCGGTGGCGGAACGTCTCATGTCATTGGTGGAAGAAGAGCTTAAACGGAACCAGCGGACCTCGGGAGGAGAATAAAAGCATCCACCTTGTGGCTACCGGCAGGACATCTCTCATGAATTTTCACTCCGCACCAGAAGGTGCTTCATTACACTGCCCGAGCTGCTGCATAGTAGACACCTTCAAGTATCAGCGCCGTCTTGCCTTGTTCTTGAATTTCGACCTGAAGCGGGAGCTTTCCTCGCCCTTTTTCACGAATGCGCAACAAAAAGGGATGCAGCACATCATCATCAGGCAGCGACACACAGGCTTGGAAATCAGTGGTAACCGGCTTCAGATACTTTATCTGACTTTCGGCAATCATCACGTCGCAGTCGAGCCCTTGCGAGCGCAGATAAAGCGTTGTCAGACACCAGCCACTGAGTGTGGACAATGCCGCCAGCGAACCGGCAAAACCAGTGCCTTTGTCGTTGATATTGGCGCTCAGGGGAGCACTCAGTGTCAGCACCCGGTCATTCAGACTCAATTGATCGATCTGCATGGCACTGACCAATGGAATTTGGGTACGTAGCCAACTCAAAAATACCTCAGCGTCCTCTGGCTTCAGATTCATCACTGACCCCACTGCTGCACAAAATCGGCAGACTTCAGCTCCGCAACAGCTCGATGCTTGCGCGCCTTACCCAGATAGATAAAACCTGTGATCTGTTCATTCTCTTCCAGCCCCAGGCCACGAAAAACCATCGGGTCAAAGGCCATGGAGCCTGTACGCCAGATCGCGTCCACACCCTGCGCAAAAGCAGCCAGCAAAATGCCATGTGCGGCACAACCAGCCGCAATCTGTTGTTCGATCTGCGGCACTTTAGGATGGTCTGTCAGCTTCGCCACTACAACAATGATCATCGGTGCCCGCAGAGGTTTGCCACGCAGCTTCTCAATCTCGGCATCGCTCATGTCGGGATTTTTCGTTTTGGCAACCTCAATAAACAGATCAGCCAGTCGATCTCGCCCTTCGCCCTCAATCTGGATAAAGCGCCAGGGCTTCAGATTGCCATGATCCGGCGCACGCAACGCCGCCCGATAGATAAGATCCAACTGTTCGGCGGTCGGCGCTGGGCCTTCAAGCACAGGGGATGACACCCGATTGATCAATAGTTCTGTTGCTTCCATGTTTACCTCTACGTGTTTTGCCACGACAGTTTTGTCACGACAACTATTACCGCAACAGACTATTGCCGAGATAGTCGCGGATTACTGGGCTCACCATCAATACTGGAGCGATAGGGGTTGATATCCAACCCGCCACGGCGCAGATAGCGCGCATAGACGGTCAGCTTCTGTGGGCGGCAGCGCTGCCAGATATCCATGAAGATATTCTCGACACACTGCTCATGGAAATCGCCATGCTCTCTGTAGGAGATCAGATAGGCCAGCAGCCCTTTGCGATCGATTTTCTCACCCTTGTAGCGGATATGGATGCTCGCCCAGTCCGGCTGCCCCGTCACCGGGCAGTTGGATTTCAACAGATGGCTGAACAGGGATTCCTCAACCACCGACTTGCTTTCACTGCGCAGTAACTCCGGTTGAGGTTCGTAGTGCGTGACCTCAATATCCAACTCATCCAGACACTCACCATGAAATTTATCAATCGTCAGAGTGGCATCAGGTTTTATCAGGCGAACGCCGACTGCGCCGCCGGCTGCTGCAGACAGATCACGACGCAACAGCGCTTCAACTTCAGACTCCTGCCCGAAACGGCTCAGATTCAA
This sequence comes from Nitrincola salilacus, assembly GCF_046271865.1. Taxonomy (NCBI): domain Bacteria; kingdom Pseudomonadati; phylum Pseudomonadota; class Gammaproteobacteria; order Oceanospirillales; family Oceanospirillaceae; genus Nitrincola; species Nitrincola salilacus. Next base: position 1,574,369 of record NZ_CP176580.1, on the reverse strand, counting down.
CGAGTTCAGGTACAGCTTGAAGGACTTGGACTCGATGATATGTGTCGACGTTGCCGGGATTCTGAACTCGGCCAACCTGACCACTGGCTTGCCCTTATTGTTAAGCCAGGACACCTCATAGGCGTTCCAGATATCCATACCGCGAAACGGCAAACCACTGCGTTTAATGCCTCGCGCCTGCCAGTTGCTGTCGCGCGCTATCGGATAGAGCAGCGCAGGATCATACTGGTTGACATAGGCGGTCTCTTTGCCCAACGGCGATTTATGCAGAATTTCCTCTTCGCTCATCAGCTGCGAATCCCCTTACCCGTATTGAGCAGATGCAGACTGAACGCGGTCAGCAGCCCAATGAAAATCAGAATCATCGTGAACGCAATACCGATATGGATATCGCTCACACCCAGAATACCGTACCGGAAGCTGTTGACCATATAAAGGATCGGATTCAACTGCGACACCCCCTGCCAGAAACTCGGCAACAGGCTGATCGAGTAGAACACACCGCCCAGATAGGTCAGGGGAGTCAGGATGAAGGTCGGAACAATCGATATATCATCAAAACTGTTGGCATAGACTGCATTGATGAAGCCCCCCAGTGAGAAAACCACCGCGGTCAGGAACACTGTACCGATCGTGATCATCAAATGATGAACATGCAGTTTAGTGAAAAACAGCGACAACAGCGTAACTATCAAGCCCACCGCAAGGCCACGCGCCACACCGCCGAATACAAAGCCAGCCAGAATCACCCAGTTGGGGACAGGTGCCACGAGCATCTCTTCGACATGACGCTGAAACTTGGTGCCAAAAAAAGATGACACCACATTGCCATAGGAGTTTGTGATTACTGACATCATGATCAGGCCCGGTGCAATATATTCCATATAACCGAAACCGCCCATCTCACCGATACGGCTGCCGATCAGGTTGCCGAAGATGATGAAATAGAGTGTCATGGTGATGGCCGGCGGCAACAGCGTCTGCACCCAGATCCGTGTAAAACGACGCACCTCTTTCACCAGAATGGTCCAGAAGGCGGTCCACAGGAGTTGATTATTCATGCTGGCTCCTGATTCAGATTCTTATCCACGAGTGACACAAACAACTCCTCCAGTCGATTTGCCTTGTTACGCATGCTGACTACCTTAAGACCGGAAGCCTCCAACTGCGCAAAGAGATTGTTCAGCCCCTGCTCTTTATCTACTTCCACCTCCAGGGTACGAGGAGCGGTCAGCCTTGGCCGATAACCATTGAGCGCTGGCAGTTGCTCTACATCCGATTGCAGATCCAGAATAAAAGTCTCGGTATTCAGCTTCTGCAACAGAGATCGCATGCTGGTGTTCTGAATGATTTCTCCACGATCAATGATCGCAATGTTGCGGCACAGACTCTCGGCCTCTTCCAGATAGTGGGTCGTCAGAATTATCGTGGTGCCCTTGCTGTTGATCTCACGCAGAAAGCTCCACATCGAGCGGCGCAGCTCGATATCCACCCCGGCAGTCGGCTCATCCAGTATCAGCATGCGCGGCTCATGGACCAGCGCACGTGCAATCATCAACCGACGCTTCATCCCACCTGACAACATGCGGGCGCTGACATTGCGTTTGTCCCACAGACCCAGTTTATGTAGATAAAACTCGGCGCGTTCAAGACCCTGACGCCGCGGTATACCGTAATAACCCGCCTGGGTTACGACGATATCGAGCACCTTCTCAAAGTTGTTGAAATTAAACTCCTGAGGCACCACACCGAGTTCCATCTTGGCTCTGGCCGTATCAGTTTCAAGATCATGCCCGAAGATACTGACCTTACCGGAGCTTTTGTTCACCAGAGACGATACGATACCGAGCGTGGTCGACTTACCCGCACCATTGGGTCCAAGCAGCGCAAAAAAATCACCCTCCTGCACCTCCAGTGAGATACCCTTGAGTGCCTCAAACCCATTACCATAGGTTTTGCGCAACTGATCAATGGCCAATGCAACAGTCATAACATAAAATCCTTAATTAGCCGGATAGCTTAATCTGCGGGTGATCGATTGCATTTTCAACTGCAAGCCCCCATAAATCAGCTAATTCGTTTCAATCTTTGCCGAGGACAACCGTGACCGATTTTCATACCTATCACCTGAATCTGCTCAAACTGGGCTACAACAATCTGATCAAGCAAGAGCCCTTCAACAGTGAAGATGCCGATGCTGTGGATGCTGAGTTTCTGGAACAGTTTGCCGCACTGATAAGCGCCTTCGAATCTCACGAACCAGTTGCTTACGATGAGGGGCAGTATCTGATGGCACGACTGGTACGCGCCTACCCACAACTTGTACCACTGGTTGCCCGTGATCTGTTTTGGTTGTTTGGTGGTGATTGTCTGCACTTCATGCCGGATGATGAGATCAGTCGGTTTCAGCAACTGGATGAGCTGCGTGCCGAGGCTGAAGAATCAGGCAAGGCGTTCGACTATCTGGCTGCCCGCACTCGGTTGTTTAATCAGCATTGAGCTGCCAATAAGTGCCTTCAATACAGCCATCTGAAACAACTGCCGTCGGAAAAGCAAAGCCAGATTATACCCTGATCTGGCTTCAACCACAGCAGATCCAACAAACAGCCGGGTTATTTACTCTCCAGCACCCAGACACCCTGCCAGTCTTCCGGTGGGTGATTGATCAGATGTATGCAGTAGCGCAGATAAGAAGCAGCCACTGCATCGCTCTGCGCAAGAGCCAGAAAACAGCGCGCCGCTGCTTCAAACTCACCCTGATAAAAGCGATTAAGAGATGCTTCAAAGTAAGCGTGGTGTTCATCATCAAGGTGTTCCGGTAACGGCTGAAACAGCGTCACTGGCTCTCGTCTACCCATAACTGCTACACAGCCTATCTCACGCAGTGCCAATGAATTGCCCACTTCTGCGCGGATGACATGAGACAACAGGGTACCACTGCAGAACACCTTATTGACCCCTTCAAGCCTTGCCGCCAGATTCACCGCATCACCCAGCATGGTGTAATCAAATCGGGTTTTAGAACCCAGATTACCAACCACCGCCTGACCGGTATGCAAACCGATACGCATAAACAGTTCATGTCCGGTCCATTCACGGTAGCGCGGCCTAAGCTCATCGAGCTTCTGCTGGCATCGGACCGCCGCGCGGGCAGCATGCAGCGCATGACCTGGAAGATCCACCGGCGCATTCCAGAAAGCGATGATCGCATCACCTTCGTATTTATCAACGGTTCCTCCCTCCTCCTGGATGATCTCGGTCATCGCTGACAGATAATCGTTCAGCAATTCCGTCAACTGATCCGGTTCCAATTTTTCTGATACCGAGGTAAACCCCTCCAGATCGGAGAAGAAAATACTCAATGTCTTGCGCTCGCCCCCCAGGCGCAGTCGATCAGGCTGACTCACCAACTGCTCAATCACACCCGGACTGAGGTAGTGCTGAAAAGCATTGCGAATAAAGCGTCTCTGCCGCCCCTCAACTGCATAGTTCAGCAGCAGACAGACAAGCACCGCGAGCAGAGTGGAGACCTCAAGCCAAAGCACCGGTAACCAGTAACCCAGCTCATAAGCAGCGACCGCCAGCGGGATAGGCAACAGTATCAGCAGAGCACCAGCCAACGCACTTGCCAATGCTGAAGAGAAACGGATCAGCATCAGGGCAGAGAAAAATGCCAGCAGCAACGATAACAGACCCGTCAGCCAGTCCGGCACCATTTGCATGAAGTCGTCAGCGAGCAGGTTATCCAGAAATGTTGCCTGAATCTCAACGCCGGGGTAAACACCCCCTACCGGTGTCGGCCTGAGATCAAACAGACCTGGAGCCGAGAATCCGAAGAAAACATACTTCCCCGCCAACTCTTCAGGAGCAATCACCGGCTCCTCACCGGCACGCAGGCGTAGTTCCGATTGCAAAATGGCGGCTGCACTATAGGCGGTATGAGTGCCGGATGGGCCTCTGAAGCGAAGTAGTGCTCGTCCCTTATCATCCAGTGGAATCTGCTTTTGTCCCAATTGCAGCGAATCAGGCGTAGCCACCACCTCCATACCGGGGTTTGCAAGGAGAAAGGCAGCCAGTGCCAACGACGGCACCGGACGGTCGTGGAAAATCTCGAACGGTCTGATACGTCGATAGATACTGTCATTATCTGGCTGATTGCGCACATTACCCAGCCCGGCAGCACTGCTTGCAAGCTCATCAAGCGGCAAGGTCATGCTGTCGACCCGGGACCACCAGGTATCCGGTACAGGAGGTGTTTCTGACAGCGCAAAGCCTGAGATAGGCAGTTCGCCCGGCCACTCTGTCGTCTCTTCTGAGCTATCGTCTAAGCCACCTTCACTGGCAAAAAGCGCAATCACCGAAGGCTGGTCACTAAGAGCCTGCGCCAGCCGTTCATCATCCGAAACACCATAGACAGAGGGCTCTATAAACAGCACATCATAAATAAGTGCTCTGACACCACTGCGTGCGACAAAATCGGCAGCGATCGCATACAGCTCCCGAGGCCAGGGCCAGCCCAGACCACTTTCCTGACTCGCCCAATCCAGGCTGGGCTGATCGAGCATGATCAGGGCGATCTGCTCGGATTCGGGAACAGGCTCTGCCAACCAGGATACTCGCATATCCCAACTTCTGGCTTCCCATCGCTCCAGCGCTCCCGAGAACCAGAGTAGAGCAGCCATCAGACAGGCAATAACGGTCACCAGCAGTGCCCGCAAAGGCACTGACTTCAGAAAGGCCTGATTCAAAAGCTGCAGCTCCTGTCAGGTGTCAGATCAAACGTTACGCATTGCACGCTCAAACCGAGCCTGTCTGGCGCTGGTGGTTTCCCGCCGAGTTGTGCTGAGCAAGCGTTCCGCATCAGCAATGCGCGAATCCGGTGTCGGATGTGTTTTGGCAAAATCGGTACCACCCGGAGTCAGCCGCCGCCCCATCTCTTCCAGCATGCCAAGCAGCGCTCGATCATCATACCCGGTGCGCTGCAAAATCTTGAGCGCTGCGCGATCAGCCTCTCGCTCAAAAGAACGCGAGTAGCCATTATTGACCATCGTGGTCATGATATCGTCAATAGCGCCGTCAAAAATGCTGACAAGCTGCGACAGCTCTGCACCACCTTCATGCCTCACCGCTTCAATACCCACAGTAGTCATCAGCGAGGTGATTCGGGAGCGCTTGATCGCCTGCAGGCCATGACGAGATTCAACATGCCCCACCTCATGAGCCAATACAGCTGCAAGGGCATCCTCCGATTGGCAGCATCTCAACATACCTCGCGTGACCATTACCAATCCACCGGGAGCGGCAAAGGCATTGATCTCTTCTGAGTCGATAATCTGAAAATGATAACCGCCAAAGGTTTCCGGCTGCCCAGAAGCCAGGCAGACATAACGCCCGATATGATTGAGGTATTGGTTGGCTTCATTATTGTTGTAGGCTTTGTACTGGGTCATGACATTAGCTGCCACAGTGCGCCCCAGGTAATACTCCTGTTCGGCATCTAACTCTTCCATTGCGCGGCCAGCTGCTCCGGCAACACGCAACAGGGATTGAGCCTGGGACCCTCCTTGAGAGCCCAGCATTCCACCAAGACTATCCGTGACAACAGCCAGTTCGTCCAACGTCTTGCAACCAGCCAGAGTTGCACCACCCGCTCCGAACAAAAGGAGATGACTGCCACGTTTGAGAAAATCGCGCCTTTGCATGATCAGTTCTCCTCAGAGCGAGTTCAGCCCACCCTCCCGGACAAAACGCCCGAGAGAGTCGCGATTGACATTGGTAGACTCCATCCGATCAACAGCCGCAAAGTTAATGTTGCTGTGACGTTGGCGATAGGCACGCTCCACACTGGCACTGAAACCCTTGCCGGCCAATGCTATCTCACTATCGGATGCAGCACGTTCGACATCTGCAGCACCGGGGTTAATCACGATTTCCTTCTCGCTGAGCGCTGCACCATGCATCCAGCCATCCTGCTGGCCACTGCGAACCTTTAACCAATCTCCCTGCACTTCTTGCAATGCAACCTTACTGCCGTAATTCAGGTTAGTCAGAATGCGACCGAGAAAGGAAGGGTCCGCTCGTAACTGACTGGAGCGAACATTTACACTCAGGGTTTTCATTATTCTTATCTCCTGCTCGAATAGAGGCCATTTCAATGAATCAACACGAAACGCCCAGAAGCTTCAAGAAAGCCGTTTCAAACAAAAATAAGTATAGAAGCGCGAGACAACAAAGCCAATATAACCGTTCATTCTAAGGTGTTATTAATCCGGAAATTACCGCAGTGACAGTGTATTGAAGGACAGCCTTACTTTTAATCGCTTTTTACCATATATGTATCAGCAGTCAGACGATTACGTTATATAAAACAAAGGAAGCAGTTTTTTAACCGATGTAGGGATAGGGACCAGCTCAGCGGAGTGATCAAAGAGTTAAGCAGCGCATCTGGGAATGGAGGGTTGCAAACGGATTAATATTCAAGACTAGAGACGACAAGTACACAAGATACAAATGAGATAGATGCAAAAGACTGGGTAAAGCTGATTGGGTAAAAACTGATTGGATAAAACGAGGAAAAATATGGCGTCCCATAGGGGGTTCGAACCCCTGTTACCGCCGTGAAAGGGCGGTGTCCTGGACCACTAGACGAATGGGACGCTGCAACATTGAGTGGCAAAATGTACCCGCCAACCAACGGCGCGTATAATACCAGAGGTTCTGATGATTGCAATAAAAAAATGATGAAAAACAGAGAAATGGCATTCCTTACAATCACCTGAGCAGTTGTGCAATACACAGGCTATTCCCATCAACGTCGACTCTGCGTATACTTCCATCAATAAGATGTATTTTTAATGTATGTTATTGTGAGCTGCAATCCATGGCCCTTCTTTACTCAAGCCTTAAACATCTGCACCTGTTCATGGTGGCGCTGAGCGTCAGTGGCTTTATGCTGCGCGGATACTGGATGCTGTGCAGCAACCCTCTGCTGCAACATCGTCTGACTCGAACCTTGCCACATCTGATCGATACCCTGCTGCTCGCCAGCGCGATCGGCATGATGATCATCATCCAACAATACCCCTTCACGACGCCCTGGTTGACCGCAAAGTTGATCGGTCTGATGTTCTATATCCTGTTCGGTACCCTGGCACTGAAGCGCGCACCAACCCGACGCAGCCGAATCTTCTTCTTTTGCCTGGCTTTGCTGGCCTTTTTCTATATTGCCGGGGCTGCCGTTGAACACAACCCTCTGAGCTGGATGACAAGGTGGTTAGCATGAATCAATCCCAATCTTCCGTTTCTGCCCTCTTTCTCTACCCCTTCCGCATCTTCTTTATTGCAGGATCGATCTGGGCGGTGATAGCCGTTGCACTCTGGATTTCACTCCTGATGGGCAACCTCATTCTCCCCCTTGGGCTACCCGGCACTGTCTGGCATGGACATGAGATGATCCACGGTTTTACCAGTGCGATCATCGCCGGATTTCTACTCACCGCCATGTCCAACTGGACCGGCATCCCCGCTATCAGCGGGACCCCTTTGATACTGCTGTTTCTGCTTTGGCTGGCCGCCCGCATCGCTCTGATATTTTCAGCACTACTACCACCGATACTGATGTTTATGACTCCACTCTTCTATCTGGTACTGGTGCTGCATACGGCACGCATCCTGTTGATCAGCGGTAATCGCCGTAACCTGATCATGCCACTGGTATTGCTGTTACTGGGGACTGGCAGCAGCTTGATGCTCTGGGGCGCGATCAGTGCCGACTATGCCTGGGTGCAGGCAGGCGAAAAGGTCAGCCTCTATCTGCTGACCCTGTTGATTGCCGTCATTGCCGGGCGTATTACACCTGCATTCAGCAGCAGTTGGTTACGCCAGAGAGGTTTTCATCATGAAGATCTGATCAGACTGCCAAAGTTAGAAGTGATCTGCATCCTCAGCCTGCTGCTTCTGGTCGTTGCTGATCTGGGCGGTGCTGATCTCGGTACACCTGATTGGTTGATCGCCCTGTTGGCACTCTTTGCGGCAGTTGCTCACCTGTCACGACTGCTGCTGTGGCGTAGCTGGCGTATTCATCCTGAACCACTGCTCTGGATACTGCATCTGGGCTATTTTGTGCTGGTACTGTCACTGCTGAGCAGAGCAGTGGTGGCTGCTTCACCTGCGCTTGGATTGCACTTGAGCCTGAGTACCTGGATTCATCTGTTCGGCACCGGCGCGATCGGCATCATGGTGATCGGCGTCATGAGCCGGGTAGCGCTCGGGCACACCGGACGCCCCCTGCTGTTGCCAAAACTGGCTCTGATAGCGTTTTTCACGATTATCGCTACTGCACTCACACGCACACTGAGTTTACTGGTGCCGGGCAATTACCTGCTCTGGCTGGCAGTATCGGCCCTGCTCTGGTGTCTGGCATTCACGCTGTTCATTGTCTGCTACTGGCGAATACTGAGCAGCCCCAGACCTGATGGAAAACATGGCTAAAGCCTGCAGCTTTACCCCTTATCAGCAGATAGTTGAAACGCGCTATTGGGTATGCAGCAGGTTATACGTTAGTCTGATGGAATAGCCTTATAACAATAAATAGTGATAGCGGGCCAAAAAGATGACCACCTCAGGAACGAGTATCGATGATATTTTTCGGCGCAGTCTGATCAAGGGTGAATTACCCGAAAGGGTCTCCCCTCTGACTCTGGCAGAAGCAGGCTTGAGCCAGTATGAACTGATTGAGCTGTTCGAATCCCAGGCGCTGAGTCGCCAGTTGGATCTGCACGCACGCAGGCTGCAGGCGATGGGCGAGGCGTTCTACACCATTGGCAGCGCCGGCCACGAAGGCAATGCGGCCATTGCCAAAGCCTTCGCGGTGACTGACCCCGCCTTTCTCCACTACCGTGATGCCGCCTTTCTGATTCAGCGCAGTAAACAGTTACCGGGTCAGACGATCTGTTACGACATGCTCCTGAGTTTTGCCGCATCCAGTGATGACCCCATCTCTGGTGGTCGACATAAAGTGCTTGGCTCGAAAGCACTGAACATCCCACCTCAGACCAGCACCATCGCCTCTCACCTGCCCAAGGCCGTGGGTGCAGCACATAGCCTGGGTATCTGGCGCAAGCTCGCCGATCAGGGCGACTGGCCGAATGACAGCGCCGTGCTGTGCAGTTTCGGCGATGCTTCGTTCAACCACTCAACAGCACAGGGGGCACTGAACACAGCCGCCTGGACCGCCTTTCAGGGCGTTCCACTGCCACTGGTGTTTATCTGCGAGGATAATGGTATTGGGATCTCCACCCCCACGCCTTCGGGCTGGATAGAGTCGATCGTTCAGCGCTGGCCTGGCCTGCACTATCTGAGCTGCAATGGTCTTGATCTGCTGGATACGCATGCGACTGCGCTTAAGGCAGCCCGCTTTGCACGCAAACACCGACAGCCGGTCTTTCTGCATATGCACTGTGTCAGACTGATGGGACATGCTGGATCAGATGCCCAGCAATCTTACCTCAGCAAGGAGCAGATCAGCGCAATGGAGCGACTGGATCCGCTGCTGCACACCGCACGCCTGCTGCAACAGCACTGCGAAATGGATGCTGCTCAAATCCTCTCTCTCTATGATGCCATTGGTGAACAGGTGGAGGCCGTGGCAAGGGAGGCTATCAAACGTCCGCGACTGCAGACCGCCGATGAGGTGATGGCATCGATCATACCGCCAAAGCGCGCTTCGCGCGCCACGGCAACAGAGCTTCCTGCACCCAATGATCAACCACAGACATTAGCACGTCTGCTTAATATCAGCCTGCATCGCCTGATGACCCGTTACCCACAGATGGTGATGGCGGGAGAAGATATTGGCCGCAAGGGCGGCGTCTATGGCGTCACACAGAAACTCCAGTCTCAGTATGGCCGCCACCGTGTCATTGATACACTGCTGGATGAGCAGAGCATCCTGGGGCTGGCGATCGGGATGGCGCATAACGCACTGCTGCCGGTGGTCGAGATTCAATTCCTCGCCTATCTGCACAATGCCGAGGATCAATTGCGCGGAGAGGCTTCAACGCTGAGCTTCTTCTCCAACGGACAATACACCAACCCGATGATCGTACGGATCGCGGGGCTGGGGTATCAGAAGGGTTTTGGCGGCCACTTCCACAACGACAATGCGCTTGCTGTGTTGCGGGATATTCCCGGTCTGGTAGTCGCCTGCCCCTCCGATGCACGCGAAGCGGTCGGGCTGCTTCAGGAGTGTGTCCGGCTGGCGGATGAGGAGCAACGCGTTATCGTGTTTGTCGAGCCGATTGCCCGCTACCATTGTCGTGATCTGTTGCAGGAGGGTGATAACGGTTGGTGCTTTGCCGACCCCGGCCCAGATTACCTGATCCCCTATCGCCAACCCGGCTACCGTGGCGACGGGACAGATCTGGCGATCATCACTTATGGCAACGGCGTTTATCTCAGCGCGCAGGCTGCGACCGATCTGGAAGCGCTGGGCATGCGCATTCGCATCATCGATCTGCGCTGGCTGACCGAACTGGATCATGCTGCGATTGCAGCACTGGCCAAGCCCTGCCGACACACACTGATCGTGGATGAGTGCCGCCGCAGTGGCTCCATCAGTGAAGAGGTGTTCACGGCGCTGGTGGAGCAAGGAATCACCGCTGATTCGCTGGCCCGCATCACGGCTACCGATAGCTTCATTCCGCTGGGTAAAGCCGCCACTTGCACACTGCCCTCACGTGAAAGCATCACACAAGCCGCACTCGATCTGACCCAGTGGCAACAGCAGACAAGGGTGAAGCAGGGATGAGTCATAAAGAGATAAACCGTAAAGAAAGAGTAGTACTGATCTGCCCCGGTCGCGGCACTTACAATCAGGCAGAGTGGGGCTATCTGAAGCGTTATCACACCGACAAAGCCGAGTTACTGGAAGCGTTCGATACCTTCAGAGAAGGTGCCGGTCAACCGGGATTACAGGCACTGGACAGTGAGCTGCCCTTTCAGCTCAAGCTGCACAGCCGAGGGGACCACGCCTCTGCACTGATCTATGCCTGCGCCTATGCGGACGCCCTGAGCATCGACCCTGAGCGTTACGAGGTGGTAGCGGTGACCGGCAACTCGCTGGGCTGGTATATCACCCTCGCTGCTGCCGGTAGCCTGCCACCCATGATCGCGCTGGAGCTGATCAACACTATGGGGCAACTGATGCAAGAGGCTCTGATCGGCGGCCAGTTGATCTATCCTTGTAGCGATGAACAGTGGGTGCCTCAGCCCGAACTGAGAGCATCACTGCTGGCCCTGGCGACTGAGCAAGGTGCGGAACTGTCGATCGATCTTGGCGGCATGTTGGTGTTTGGTGGCCAGGCCGATGCACTTCAGCGCCTGAGCGACAAGCTACCACCACGAGATCCCTTCCCGATGAAACTGCACAACCATGCCGCCTTTCATACCTCATTGCAGCAACCGGTACTGGAAAAGGCGCGAAATACGCTGGCTCATCTGGCATTCAATCCACCATCAATCCCCATGATCGATGGGCGCGGCAAGATCTGGACAAGCTGGAGCTCAGACCCACAGTTGCTGTGGGACTATACGTTGGGACATCAACTGGTAAAACCCTATGACTTTGCCCGTGCGATACAGGTCGCGGTCAAGGAGTTTGCGCCAGACAAGCTGGTCCTGCTGGGACCGGGCAGCACACTGGGAGGCTCAATCGCCCAGTCGCTGATTCAGGCAGGCGCCTACAATCTGACAAGCAAGGCAGACTTCATCGCTCGTCAGCAGAGCGATCCTGTACTGCTGTCGATGGGGATTGAGGAGCAGCGACAGCGTTTACTGCCACCTGAATAAGAGATAAAGCACCTCCCTGAAGAGGCAGTCACCTCAGTGCTGCCAGCCTCAGGGAGCTCACCTCAGGATGGGAAGGAGAACTGAGCCCCTTCACGCACACCGGACGAAGGCCAGCGTTGCGTGATAGTCTTGCGACGAGTGTAAAAACGCACCGCATCAGGGCCATAGGCATACAGATCACCAAACAGCGAGCGCTTCCAACCACCAAAGCTGTGGTAGGACACAGGCACAGGCAGCGGTACGTTAATACCCACCATACCCACCTTGATATTGTCACTGAAGTAACGCGCCGCCTCACCGTCACGGGTGAACAGGCAGGTGCCATTGCCATACTCATGCGCATCGATCAGATCCATCGCCTCCTGCATCGTATCCACGCGCACAACCACCAGTACCGGCCCGAAGATCTCCTCTTCGTAGCAGCGCATACCCGGCTTGACCTGATCGATCAGCGTACCACCCACAAAGAAGCCCTGATCAAATCCAGATACCGCAGGATCACGACCATCAACCACTACCACGGCGCCCTCTTCTTCAGCGCTGTGGATATAACCCTGCACCTTCTCTTTGTGTGCAGCCGTGATCAGCGGACCGAAGTCATTGCTGCTGTCGCTGAAAGCACCGACTTTCAGACTCTGCATGCGCGCCTTGAGTTTGCTCACCAGCAGATCTGCTGCCTCATCCCCTACAGCAACAGCCACCGAGATCGCCATGCAACGCTCACCGGATGAGCCGAACGCCGCACCTGTCAGCGCTTCAACGGCGTTATCCATATCAGCATCCGGCATCACGATAGCGTGGTTCTTGGCACCACCAAGTGCCTGGCAACGCTTACCATGTGCCGCAGCCGTCTGATAGATATATTCTGCAATTGGCGTGGAACCGACAAAGCTCACTGCCTCGACACGTGAGTCGGTCAGCAGTGTATCCACCGCTTCCTTGTCACCATTGACGACATTCAATACGCCCGGCGGCAAACCCGCATCCTGCAGCAGTTGAGCAATAAACAGTGTAGATGACGGATCACGCTCAGATGGCTTCAGTACGAAGCAGTTACCGCAGACAATCGCCATCGGATACATCCACAAGGGTACCATCGCCGGGAAATTGAACGGCGTGATACCTGCGACAACACCCAGCGGCTGATGCTCGCTCCAGGAGTCGATCGAAGGGCCGACATTCTTGCTGTGCTCACCCTTGAGCAGTTCCGGCGCATAGCACGCAAACTCGACGTTCTCGATACCGCGCTGCAGCTCACCCATCGCATCATGTGAAATCTTGCCATGCTCACGGCCGATCAGTTCCACAATCTTATCGGCATTCTGCTCCAGCAGCTCCTTGAAGCGGTACATGACACGGGCGCGTTTGGCCGGTGGCGTATTACGCCAGGCCGGAAATGCCGCCGCAGCACTGGCAATCGCCGCCTCAACGGTCTCTTTCGAAGCCAGCGCCACGTGTGCGCCCACCTCTCCGGTTGAAGGGTTATAGATCGGCTGGCTGCGCTCGCTCAGATCGTGAATCTCGCCGTTTATCAGATGTCCAACAGTTGTCATGTAGCTTGCCTCAATTAATCCAGTTCGTTGATTGAATCGCCCAGCGCATTGATCAGGCGATCAATCTCTTCGCGTTCCACAATAAAGTTCAGACCCAGTTGAATGGTGTCGCCGCCGTAGCGCACATAGAAACCCTTCTGCCACATCTTCATCGCGATATCATAGGGGCGACGCATCGGCTCACCCGGCAGCGCTTCGATCTGCAGCGCACCGGCCAGACCATAGTTACGGATATCGGTGATGTACTGGGTTCCTTTCAGGCTGTGCAGCGCATCTTCAAACACCGGGCTCATCTCACGTACCCGCTCGATCAGACGATCATTCTCCAGAATATCAAGCGCCGCCAGACCCGCAGCGCAAGCCACAGGATGGCCGGAGTAGGTATAACCGTGCGGCAGCTCAAGCATGTAATCCTTACCGCCCTGGTCCATAAAGGTCTGGTAGATCTCGTTCTTCACGATCACCGCGCCCATCGGTACGGCACCGTTGGTGAGCTGCTTGGCCACGTTCAGAATATCCGGCGTGACACCGAACTCCTCAGCACCAGTACGTGAACCCATGCGCCCGAAGCCGGTGATCACTTCATCAAAAATCATCAGAATATTGTGCTGATCACAGATCTGACGCAGACGCTGCAGATAACCTTTTGGTGGCGGAATAACACCGGCAGAGCCAGCCAAAGGCTCCACAATCACTGCAGCAATGTTGGATGCATCATGCAGCGCGATCAGCTCCAGCATCTCATCGGCCAGCTCGGCGCCAGTCTCCGGCATGCCGCGGGTGAAGGCGTTACTTTTGAGCAATGTATGTGGCAAGTGATCGGCATCTACCGCCTGACCATAAAGTGCGCGGTTGGCACCAATCCCGCCGACGCTGATACCGCCGAAGTTAACGCCATGATAACCCTTGGCACGGCCGATCAGTTTGGTTTTGGAGGGCATACCTTTTTTGCGCCAGTAGGCACGGGCAATCTTCAAAGAGGTGTCCGCACTCTCGGATCCCGAACCAGTGAAGAACACATGATCCAGCCCTTCCGGCATCATCCCCTTGATTCGGTTCGCCAGCTCAAACGCCTTGGGGTGGCCAAACTGAAAAGCCGGCGCATAATCCAGCTGCATCAGTTGTTTGCTGACCGCTTCGGCAATTTCAGGGCGGCAGTGTCCGGCACCGCAGGTCCACAGACCCGACAGACCATCAAATATCTTACGCCCTTCGCCATCGGTCAGGTAACTTCCCTGAGCGGAGACGATCATGCGGGGATTGTCCTTGAACTGACGATTCCCGGTGTAAGGCATCCAGTAAGCTTCCAGCTCATCCCGGGACAGCCCGGCTGACTGGTTGTGTTTGAGTTCGGACATCATATTCACCTGATCCACCCTTTTGAATGCGGCAGTGACTGCAACAGTACTGCGGGTTATTTATTCATGCTTTCCTGCAGTGTGCACCGATCAAAAGGTTTTTAAAATATTAATTTACTTATCTTCAGTTAGCCATTTAGTTACCTGTTATGGCAGACTGATGAATAAGTCACTGCCTCCATGAAGTTTAGTCCGCAGGACCCGCAATTGCCCTGATAAAGAGGAATAGAGGATGAGTATCAAGCGCAAAACACCCGCTCTGACAGGCCAGATAGCCGATGCCGATATCCGCCTGCTGCGTATCTTCAAGGCGGTGGTGGAGTGTGGCGGTTTTACGGCTGCCGAAGTGGATCTGAATATCAGCCGTGCCGCGATCAGCAGCGCGATGGCGGATCTGGAGCAGCGCCTCTCTTTGCGCCTGTGTCAGCGCGGTCGCAGCGGTTTTTCACTGACCGACGAGGGGCGTGAAGTCTATGCCTATTGCCTGCAACTGCTCACAGCAATGGAAGCGTTCCGCACACAGGTCAACAGCCTGCATGCACATCTCAAGGGCGAGCTGAATATCGGTATCACCGATAATCTGGTCACCATGCCACGCATGCGCATCACACATGCCATCAGTGCACTGAAAGAACGCGGCCCGGATATCCATATCAATATCCGCATGACACCACCGAGCGAAATAGAGATAGCCGTGCTGGATGGACGCTTGCATCTCGGTGTGGTGCCAGTCCTGAAGCCACTCCCGGGATTGGACTATCTGCCACTCTATGATGAGACATCCCTGCTCTACTGCTGCAAGGGCCATCCACTGTTTGAGCTGGTAGATAGTGACCTGTCACTGAAGCTGATAGAAAAACACGACGCCGTCGTGGCCGCCTACGCCCAGACCGCCGAAGTACGCAGCCAGTATCAGGCACTGAAGGCCAGTGCTTCAGCCAGTGACCGTGAAGGGATCGCCTTTCTGATCCTGACCGGGCGCTATATCGGCTACCTGCCCACTCACTATGCTGAACGCTGGCTGCGAGAAGGCCAGATGCGCGCCCTACTGCCAGATCAGCTGCAATATATCACCCAGTATGCAGCAATCACCCGCAAAGGCGCCCGGTCAAATCTGATTCTGGATAGCTATCTGGAACTGTTGCGCGACAGTGAACATCAGTCGTGAAACTGCTACCTAGTCGACCCTGCCAATGCCTTTGTTGCACTGAGATCAAACAGTCGGATAACAAAGCACTTAACCATACCGCGATGAAACAACCTTAGGAAGCGCAGCATAAAGTCAGGTTTGCGCTCTTGCCAGGTGTGCGTCAAAAAGCATGATCAACACCAGAAACGCTATTGGCGGCAAGGTACTTTTCATACCGCTATCGACCAAAATCCACTCGGCATTTTGCATCAGACTTTTTAACGCTGCCAACAATCCGCGTCGAGATTGAATCGGCTGGCCGCCTTTGCGTTTTTCAACCGAGGCCACGGGCACCCCTTCCTCCACCAGATGCCAACCGGTCGATAGCGGCCCCAATATCAGGTCCTTCTTTTGCTGGTTCAGGGCAGACAGTTGGTAACGGCGGTTATTGACATGATCCTCCAATTGAAATAACTCCCGCCCCAAGGGAGTGAGCAACTGTTTCAGTGACGTAGGCAACTCAACACTGAATAGCCGTTTACCATGGCTGTCGAAAAGATCCCAACGGGTTGGAAGCAAGGTTTTATTCGGTCGGAGTTGGTAGTCGTGCCCATCAGCGCCCATTATCATGGCACCCTTCTCAACATAGTCGAACAGATCACATTGCGCGAAGCGCTGCCCACCTGCGAGTGCTTCAACCGCATGGCTGCGGCGATACCCTTTTTGACTTACACATTTCGGATCACGAAATTCAATGCAGCGCATCGGTCGCTAACCTCCAGTCATCATTTGGAATTCAGAATAAGGTTGATTCATAATCACCTGTTCATTGAAGTCAACGTGCGAGATCTGCCAACAGGCAGGACCAGGTAGCTCGGGTGTAGTCTAGGTAGGGGGCCAGGAAAGTGAACCCAACTCTTCTGGCAATGCATCCGTCAGAACCTCACGAACAGCATCCGCGAGTAACTTAAACGGTAGGCCCGGTTGCCGGTATAGTGCTGTAATAATACCGCCCTTGACCAGATGGTATTTCCAAGCGGGAATTCGAA
The DNA here is from genome assembly GCF_046271865.1 of Nitrincola salilacus. NCBI lineage: Bacteria > Pseudomonadati > Pseudomonadota > Gammaproteobacteria > Oceanospirillales > Oceanospirillaceae > Nitrincola > Nitrincola salilacus. The sequence goes on along the minus strand of NZ_CP176580.1, from coordinate 1,557,433 downwards.
CGGGTTGCTTACCAAGCGTTGGCGTTTCACACAAAACCGTGTCTGATCGCATAGATATGATCACCATCCATGTTCAGGACTTCCACGGACAATATAGTACGACACCGCTTTATCCACGACAACCCTGACCCGAAGCTGGTACTTCACAACAGCAGAATCACTGTGGCAATCTGCGGCTGATAACAAGCATCTCCCAGCACCAAACGCGATTTCAGAAAAACGCTGACCGGAGTATGAGAAAAATGAGTAACATTATGAATGCATGAGACTGGAGCGGGAAACGAGACTCGAACTCGCGACCCCGACCTTGGCAAGGTCGTGCTCTACCAACTGAGCTATTCCCGCTTTTTGATGCCAGCTCTCGAAGAGAGATGGCGTCCCATAGGGGGTTCGAACCCCTGTTACCGCCGTGAAAGGGCGGTGTCCTAGGCCACTAGACGAATGGGACGTACCGCAAATCTGCTGGAGCGGGAAACGAGACTCGAACTCGCGACCCCGACCTTGGCAAGGTCGTGCTCTACCAACTGAGCTATTCCCGCGTATCAGCAAATCAACTTTTTCTTCAAGAGGTTGGCGTCCCATAGGGGGTTCGAACCCCTGTTACCGCCGTGAAAGGGCGGTGTCCTAGGCCACTAGACGAATGGGACGTCGCGTGTTCCTCGTGAAGAGGCGCAAATAATACGTAGCAGCTCTTTCATCGTCAAGACTGTTCTTTAACTTTTTTCAAAAAAAACCCTCTTTCACCCCCACCTGCCATTAATGCAGAGCAGCTGAAGCGGGAAAGCTGGCGAAAAAGTTATATATCTGTATCCTCCATTGCATAATAATCATTAGTGAAATGGTCACGATGGGACTGGCAGAAACCTCAATATTCATTCTGGTCGGCATAGCTGTAATGGCCGGTGTTGCTATTGCCGTGCAGACTGCGGAAACCAATCGACAGGAACGACGACTGAGGATTCTTGCGATCCGAGACCAGATTCGCCGGGCAGAGCATCTGTTGGAGAACCTGCCGGGCCATGTACAGTACCCGGATCTGCGCCTGCTGCTGATCACCTATCTGGAAAAATGCTGGCGCCGTATACTTCAGTACGAATCAAATGCCGAGAACAAACGACAACTCGAAGCACTGATGAATGTCAGTAGCAACCCGCCCGAAAACAGCCTGACCACCTCTGGTGGTGTCACACTTTATAATGATCGTAACAGCGCTGCCAAGGCCAGAGCACTGGTTCGCGAAATGGCACAGATGCTGACCGATCTGGAGCGAAATGGCTATCTGCAGCCGGATACCACACGTTTTCATATGCAGAAAATGAAAGACTCCCATGTTCAGCTCACCTGTGACCTGGAGCTGATGGACGCGCTGGAAACTCTGAAAACAGCAGGATCAAAAGTTGCTATACATCAATTCAGAAGCATCCTGCTCAAGCTGCAACGCCTCAATGCGCGCTTGCAGGTCGACAGCCAGGTTTTTGCCATCAATCATCTGATAGAGCAGATGGAACGCGAAATCGCAGAGGCTGAAGACACTAGCCCTCCTGAAGATGAAGACGGCTCCTCAGGAGCCATCTAGCCTCAGCTGCAATGCCACGTTGTTACGCGAGTCCGCATGATGCAACGCCTCCTTGGCACTGATTTTACCTTCCTGATACAGCTTGATAAGGCAGGAATCGAAGGTATGCATTGCGATATCCCCGCCCTGATCGATCGCCTCTTTGATCCGATGAAAATGGCCTTTTGATATCAACTCAGTGACAAACGGCGTATTCACCAGTATTTCGGTTGCGGGAATGAACATTCCATCAACCCCTTTAATCAAACGGAGCGAAATGACGGCACGCATATTCAGCGACAGGTCCATGTTCAGTTTGCGCGACTCCGTTTCATGGAAGAAGTTGACGATATGCTCCAACGCCTGATTGGTATTGTTCGCATGCAGGGTCGAAACACACAGATGGCCTGTTTCGGAATACCGGATCGCCTGCTCCATCGTTTCACGATCACGTATTTCACCGATCATGATCACATCCGGTGCTTCGCGCATCGCATTTTTCAGAGCATTGGAGTAGGAATGGGTATCGAGACCGACTTCACGCTGATTAAACAGTGATTTATGATTCTCGTGAACAAACTCTATCGGATCCTCAATCGTCAGAATGTGCCCGGTGCGGTTTCGATTACGATACTCCAGCATCGAGGCCAGTGCTGTCGATTTGCCTGATCCTGTAGCGCCTACCACCAGAATCAGACCACTGCGTTCAAGAATAAGCTCTTCAAGTACCGCCGGAAGATTGAGTTCAGCCACCGTTGGTATATCACTGCGGATATAACGAATAACCATGGCAACTTCACCACGCTGCCGGTAAACATTGACACGAAAACGACCAAATCCCTCCTCGGCACGCGCAAAGTTCATCTCCAGTTCACGCTCATACTCGGCAATCTGGCTTTCTGACATCATGCCGTAAGCCAGCGCCTTCACCGCCTCCTGATCAAGAGGCTTATCCCCTATGGGGCGCATGACACCTTGTATTTTGATCTGCACCGGCGAGCGGCCGCTGAAAAAAAGATCAGATGCGTTCTTTTCAACCATCAGTTTCAGATAGCGGGTTATATCAGCCATACACTCCTCCGTCCAATAAGCAGCTACTGGTGTATCAATACAAGTATGGTGTGCTAGGGCATTATTTGGCAATCACCAATACAGAGAGTCATTCCTCCGGCACGGGTGCCTCAGCAGGCAACGAGAGCTCCATCGTGGTCCCCTCATCCAGAGTGCTCTCAACCCGGATAGTGCCACCGAGTATACCCGTCACGATATTGTGCACCACATTTAACCCAAGCCCGCTGCCACCCGAGCCAAGCCGCGTAGTGAAGAAAGGATCAAAGATACGCTTGATTATCTCTGGCGGAATCCCTTTACCATTATCCGATATACGAATAATGACATACTGCTCCGATTGATAAGCATGCAGGGCAATATCACCCGCCTCCCTGTCTTCAAAACCATGGATGATTGCATTCTGGATAAAATTAGTCAGTACCTGTTCCAGAGGACCGGGATAGCTGTCCATCTGTATATCACCCTCGATCCGAATGTCAATTTGATGCAATAGACGACTGAGCGTCGGATGCATCATCACCATCACCTCATCGACAATCTCGTTCAGCATAAACCGTCGCCGCTGTGAGCTGGCTCTGTCAACAGCGACCTGTTTGAAATTCGTTACCAATGCCACAGACCTGGACAGGTTACGTGAGATGATGGCCGCTGACTGCTCCATATCCTCAACAAAGCGATCCAGAGATGAACGCTTCAACCCCTCCTCCATATCCTTGCGAAACGTTCTGACGGCAGCCTCCATGGTTGAAGCCGCCATCATGCCGTTGCCAATGGGGGTGTTCAACTCATGCGCCACCCCCGCCACCAACTCGCCCAGAGCGGCCAGTTTGGCTGACTGTATCAACTCCTCCTGAGCCCGTTCGAGAGTTTCCAGTGCTCCAGAGAGCGCGTTATTGGATTCTGCCAATTCGGCGGTTCTGGCCTCGACTCGCTGCTCCAGGCGCTGATTAAGCTCGCTTAACTCCTGCTCACGCTGGTGAATCTTATCAGCCATCAGATGAAGATCCTGACTCAGACGATTAAGCTCGTCGACAGGGCCGGAGGGCCAGTCCTGCTGATAGTAACCATTGGCAACCAGAGTTGAGCTGTTGATCAAGGCCACCACAGGGCGCTGCAACAATCGAGCCCAGAGCGGCGCAATCAACATCCCGATGATACAGGCACCCAGAAAGCCACCCGCCATCAGATAGACAATTGCGGCAAATGCAGGGTTATGCATACCCGAAGGCACTGCCGCCACTACAATCCAACCCATATCATCCATCGGCAGCACCGAAGGATGTACACGGATATCCTGCCAGGACATGGTCTCGGGCAAGGGCTCACGCCTCAGCGCTGCCGACAGGAGTGCCTGGAACTCATCAGTGGCGACCAGAGACTGATCTCCGGCAAAGTTGCCGACCAGAAAATTTCCCTGATAATCTGCCACAGCAATCGGTACGGGAATGAGATAGATATAGCGGCTGACTCGTGACTGAAGTACCACCTCAGGCTCCTGCAGGAACTGCCGATAGAGTTGCAGATCCTGGGCAATATCCGCTACCACATCACGCAGTAGTTCCGCCGTCTCGGATGCCATCAGATCAGAGTAGGTGAAAGACTCCTGCTCTATCGCCGGGATACGGTAAACCAGCAGAGCACCCCCAACCAGAGTAAAAGTCAGAACTGCTGTCGTGACCAGCGCTGCTGTCACGATACCGCGAAAACTCCAGGCGCGCTTGCGTCGGGCATGAGTCACAGATCAATCCCGTATTATCTGGCCGGTAAGATCCCAGCTATTATTATCAGCCACCTCCTTTAGCCAACTCTGCAGCTGCTCAAGTGGCATGGGTCTGGCTATCAGATACCCTTGCCCCTGATGGCAACCGAGGCGTTTGAGCTCATCAAGTTGCATCAAGTCCTCAATGCCTTCAGCCAATACCTGCAGACGCAACTGACGCCCAAGATTAACTATTGCCTCTGCAATACGGCGCCCTGAAGGGGAGGAAAGTTTGGCAACAAAATTACGATCTATTTTCAAACGATCAGCACTGAGCTGCTCAAGATAGGAGAGAGAGGAGAACCCTGTTCCGAAATCATCAATGGAGATGATGACACCCAGTTTTTTCAGCTCCTGCAGTTTGGATTCAACCGCATCAGAGCCCAGAATACCGGCCGATTCCGTAATCTCAAGATCCAGTATATTGCCATCCAGCTCCGCATCGCGTAGCGCCTCGGAAACAACTTTTTCAAAATCAGCCTGATTGAACTGAACAGCAGAGACATTCACCGCCACACGCAGATCAGGCAGCAGCGCTTTGACTGATTTGAGATCCTGTAATGCCTGACGAAGCACCCAGGCGCCCAGCGTCAGTATCAGCCCTGATCGCTCTGCCAGTGGGATAAACACTTCAGGTGAGATCATATCACCCTGCTGGGTCTGCCAGCGCAACAGCGCCTCAAACCCCAGCACTTGCCCCGTTTCAAGCTCAACCTGCGGCTGATAGACCAGATGTAATCGCTCCTGTTGCAGATCTTTCTTCAACTCTGCCAGAAGCGTTGCACGCGCTCTGAGTTCCTGCCCCATCTCGTTGCTGAAAGCCAGATGCTGACTCTGACCTTCCAGTTTGGCACGTTTCAGGGCGATGATGGCATTACCCAGCAGATCACTGGCACTGACGCTCTGATCAACAACCACCTCACTTGTGCAGACCGTCAGCAGATGCTGGGTGTCATTAACCTCCACGGGCTTCGCAAATAGCTGACGTACACTGATATCAACTCCCGGAACTTTTTCCAGAAGCAGGGCAAACTGGTCAGATCCCAGACGAGCCATGCTTTGCAGCCCAGTCAGGCTGGATAACATCTCAGATACACGCTGCAGTAGCAGATCACCATGACGATGCCCGAAGGTGTCATTCACAACTGAAAACTGGTCGATATCGATCAACATCAACTGCAGAGATTCAGCACAGCGCTCAGGCAGGGTTTCCAGCAACTTCAACAACCCATTGCGATTACATAAACCGGTCAGTGTATCTTGATAAGCGAGGGTCTGAAGCTGCTCGACAAGCCCGATATTCTGCGCACAGAGAGAGATATTATGTGCAAACATCTTGATCAGCTCTTCATCCATCTGCGACAGAGAGATCACAGCATCCACATAAACGACATAGCGCTGCGTCGGCAGGGGCTCAAAATACAAACAGGTGGAATCGTCATGTACGATGTTTGCCGAGGCTTCAAAAGACTCCTGAACCCGCGACCAGACCTTATGATCTTCACTGAAATGAGGCTCCTCCATCCACCGAACATAGCGCCCGGCGCTGGCAATCACCCGAACAGATCCAGGGTTGAGTACTTCATTCAATGCCTGAAAGCAGACCAGCCCGTCCGGTTCAATGCCGATAAACGCGGACAACTGATTAATCACCCCTTCTGAGAAAGCTCTCAACCCTTGCTGTTGCATCAAACTGTTGGTAGCCGTGATGATACGAGACAGGCCGATACGGTTTTTGTCGATTTTCTGCAACTGATCGTAGCTGCGTATCGCTGTCATAAGCGAGCTATAGAGTCTGGATCTCGTCAGCTCGCCCTTGGTCTTGTAATCATTGATGTCATACTGCTCAATGGTTTCTATTTCTGGCGCATAACCCGGCTGACCGGTACGTAGAATAATCCTCAGAGCATCCAGTTTCAGCTCTTCTCGAACCCGATGAACTAACTGGAGACCTGCGCTATCAGACTCCATCACCACATCAAGCAACATGACGGCAATATCGGGGTTGTCGGATAAGGTCTGGAAGGCTTCGTGGGAGGAGTAAGCGTGAAGAAAGATCAGGGAGCGGCCAAGAAACAGCAAGGACTTGAGTGAAAACTCAGTGGAAATATGAACATCTTCGTCGTCATCAACGATCAGTACTTTCCAATGGCTACGAGGCAGTGATACCCAGGATGGCTCCTCCGGCAGTACTGCTTCATCTGCGAATATGACTACATCATCATCTGAGCCGACCACTTATCCCCCTAACCACTCATCAGCGCCGCAAGGATTCAACCCACCCCATCGTCGAGGTGGGTTTTCAGGCATCAGTTAATATGTATATACCATCTGATAATATTTGGCTATCCTATCAGCCAGTTAATCGCAGCCAGTTATTCTCAATCGGTTAACCGACCATCCCGATAGTCTCTCAATGCCTGCTCTATCTCTTCAACAGTGTTCATCACGAATGGCCCATACTGCGACACCGGCTCACCAATAGGCTTTGCAGCCACCAAAAGCAATCTGGCGGGTTCGTCGCCACTGCTGAAGGTCACCTGATCGCCCCGGCTCAATTCAGACGCAGCATTCAGCTTCAAATACTGACCTGCAACCTCTGCTTTACCTTCGAAAAGATAGGCAAAACCGGCAAGATCCTTCTCAAGCGGCAGTGAGATCTGAGTCTTCGGTGGCAAAGCGATATCCACAAACAAAGGATTTGTCGTCACCCCCTTAACCGGTCCAAGCAGATTTTTTCCTGCGAAGGACAGTGCCCCTGCCACCAAACGCAGCTTGACGCCCTCTGGCGAGGTATATTCCACCACTTCTTCCGGCTCGATATTCTGATACGCCGCCGGTTTCATCTTGTCAGCCGCAGGCAGATTGACCCAGAGTTGAAAGCCCCGCATCAGGCCATCTTCCTGTTGTGGGCGCTCCTCGTGAATCACGCCCCGCCCCGCCGTCATCCACTGCACACCACCGGAGCGCAACAGACCTTCACTGCCCAGATGATCCCGATGCAACATCAACCCATCCAGCATGTAGGTCACCGTCTCAAACCCTCTGTGCGGGTGAGGTGGAAAACCTGCAATGTAGTCATCCGGATTGTCTGAAGAGAACATATCCAGCATCAGAAACGGATCGATACGCATATTCTGACGCTGCCCGATACTGCGTTTGAGCTTTACACCAGCGCCATCCTCACTGTCGATCCCTGCTATCACACGGCTGATGACACGATCAACCAAACCTGTAGAACCTGACATATCAAAGCTCCTTACGATTATGTGCCGCCATCAGATCAACACGTGGACCGACCGGGATCACACCACTGGGATTGATTGAAGGATGGCTGCAGTAATAGTGATGCCGAATATGATCAAGATTGACCGTTTCGGCCACGCCCGGATGCTGATAGATATCACGCAGATAGGCTGACAGCACCGGATAATCCGCAATTCTGTTTCGATCACACTTGAAATGGCTGACATAGACCGGATCGAACCGGATCAATGTCGTGAACAGACGGATATCCGCCTCTGTCAGCTCACCACCCACCAGATAGCGCTGGGTAGACAAGCGCCCCTCAAGCCAATCCAGCTCGGAGAACAGATCGGTGACGGCCTCCTCATACGCTTCCTGAGAGGTCGCAAAGCCTGAACGATACACACCATTGTTGACGCGATCATAGACCCGCTGATTCACCTCATCGATCTCTTCACGCAAGGCTTCAGGGTAATAGTTGCCTGCTTTCGCGCCCAGCGTATCAAACGTCGTGTTCAACATTCTGATGATGTCGGAAGATTCGTTGTTAACGATGCAGTTGTGTTTTTTATCCCACAACACAGGCACCGTGACACGACCTGAATAGTCAGCCTTATCACGGGTATACACCTGGTGCATGAAAGACAAACCATGCAAGGTATCACCCGTCGCATCCACAAAATCGGAATCAAATGTCCAGCCGTTTTCCAGCATCAGCGGATGCACGACAGACACACTGATCAGATCCTCAAGCCCTTTGAGTGACCGCAGAATCAGCGTGCGATGAGCCCAGGGACAAGCCAGCGACACATAGAGATGATAACGGTCTGCTTCCGCCTCGAACCTTGCGCCAGTCCCTGGTGCATCGATCCAGTCACGGTACTGGGACTCGCTCCTGACGAAGCGCCCACCCGTTGATTCGGTGTCATACCATTTATCGTACCAATTGCCATCGACCAGCAGTCCCATGACGTATCCTCCGTTGTTCGTTAAAAGCTTCGTGCACCCTCTGAAAAGTGATCTGCTCAGGATGCCAGCTGAGTAACCTGCTCCTGTGCGGCTGTCAGTGCCTGCTCTTTGACACCATCACCCATGTTCAGGCCCTCAGCATAGACCACCTCGACAGATTTGAAGCCGACAAAACCAAGGATCTGTTTCAGGAACGGAATCTGATGATCCATACCCGATTCTTTGTACAGACCTCCACGGGTCGCCAGCAGCACAACAGGTTTATCCTGAAGTAAGCCAACCGGACCTGTTTCAGTGTAGCGGAAGGTCACACCGGATCTGGCCAGCAGGTCCAGCCAGGATTTCATCTGTGAAGGCACACCGAAGTTGTACATCGGCACCCCGATCAATACCTGATCAGCCTGTTTCAGCTCATCAATCAAACTGTCGGAAAGATCAACGACTGCCTGCTGCTGCTCAGTGCGCTGAGCCGGATCGCTCATCAGCGCAGCGACGAGTTCTGCATCAAGGTGCGGTAACTGATCCTTCACCAGATCACGCGTAACTACCTGACCATCCGGGTTACTCTCAAGCCACTGGGCGATGAACTTATCAGCCAACTGGGTGGACTGGCCATGACCGGCAAAGAGACTGCTTTTAACGTGAAGTAATGTTTTCATCTGCTTAATTCCTGACTGATTGAATATGCAGCCATTATGAGATTTAATAATCAGATGTAAAACAGCAAAAATATGCATGATTTAATCGAAAAAACTGATAGATAATCCAAAGTAAGCAATCTGAGACAGGTAGCCAATGAATATTACACTTGAGCAATGGCAGGCACTGGTTGCCGTAGTTGATCATGGCGGGTACGCCCAGGCAGCAGAAGCACTGGGTAAAAGCCAGTCAGCAATCAGCTATGCTGTGCAAAAACTGGAAACGTCGCTCGAAGCGCGTGTATTCAAACTGAAAGGGCGTCGCTCAGTACTGACCGATACCGGACAGGCACTGGTACGCCAGGCCAGGAAACTGCTGGAAGATGCCGACCGGATCGAAAAGCTTGCAAGGCAATATGGAGCAGGTGCTGAAGCGGAGATTCGCATCGCAATGGATGCGATCTTCCCGTCCGACATACTGATGTGTGTACTGGTTGAGTTCGCAGGTCTTCAACCCTTCACACGCATCAACCTACTGGAAAGCACATTGAGCGGAACGGATGAAGCACTACTAAAAGGACAGGCACAACTGGCGTTGGGTGGGCGCGTGCCACCTGGCTTTCTCGGCACACCACTGTTGACGGTGCGCTTCATACCAGTTGCTCACCCAGATCACCCGTTGCACCAGATGAATGCGCCACTGTCGCTGGATGATCTGCGTCAGCATCGGCAATTAGTCGTCAGCGATTCAGGGAGCCGCAATCTTGATGCCGGATGGCTGGGTGCAGAGCAACGCTGGACTCTCTCAAGCCTGAAAACCTCAATAGAATGCGCCTGTCAAGGAATCGGCTTTGCCTGGTACCCCGAGCCCAGAATACGCAGGCAACTGGAACAAGGGTTACTGAAACCGCTGCGCATGCAGATATCAGCAGAGCGCAAGGTGGAACTATATCTGATACTGGCAGATGGAGAGTTTGCAACTCCTGGTGTCCGCAAGCTGGCCGAGCTACTCCAAAAACGAGTCACCGAACACCCGGAGCTCAATGAAAGAACCTGCCCTGAACCACAGATCTGAAAAGCCGGGCTGAGCACCGGTTATACAGCCGTTGAGCCACCTCAATGGCAATCAAAGATAAGGCGGAGTACAGGCACTGATAATCACACAATCTACCTTACCGACATTACGAAATCGATGCGGCTGTCGGCTGTCGAACAGATACGCATCGCCCGCTTTCAGTATCGACTTGCGATCGCCGACTGTCAGCTCGATTGCACCTTCAATTACTATTCCACCCTCTTCCGACTCATGTTTGAGCATGGCCCTGCCGGTATCTGCACCAGGCGCATAGCGCTCATGCAGTAACTGCAGATTATGATGGCGCATATCGCCCACCTGCCGAAAGCTGACAGCACCACTGGCGATCGGCACCAGTTCGCTGGCATTGAAAAACACTCGGCTCTCTTCGGGGGTTTCCAGTGCAAAGAAGTCTGTCAACGACATCGGAATACCATCCAGCACTTTTTTCAATGAAGAGACGGAGGGACTGCTCTGATTGTTTTCTATCAGTGAAATCGCGGCATTAGTTACTCCGGCACGCTTGGCAAGTTCGCGCTGCGACAGGCCAGCATTTTGCCTGACATAGCGCAACCTCACACCCAGATCGAAGTTATCTTTACCGCTACTGAGATCGCTCATGAACTGTTTTCCTGTTCAATGCACCATTTTCAAACTGAACCTTAAATATTGCACACTAATAAGGCATCAAAACCCTCTTGCCATAACCCTGCAAAACGTGCGATAAATAAATTTAACACATGTGAGCGGCAAACTCGCTGTGATAATTGGAATTGGCCCGTTTAATGCTTGTGATTTGAGTGATAGCGGGCATTTCAACTGAATACCCGGGAATAATAACTCTAATACCCACCTTCATCGAATGTGGAATGTTATTTTTCGCCCTTGCTGTCAATTTTAATTAACACATCAGCATTCGCTGCTGCAGGAGGAGAAGAATATGCAACCAGGCGCGGAAATGGAACCTCTGGTTCGTTTCTCAGGAGTACAGAAAACCTACGACGGCGAAAACCTGGTCGTCAAAGATTTGAATCTCACCATCAATAAAGGCGAATTCGTCACGCTGCTGGGCCCTTCCGGATCAGGCAAAACCACTTGTCTGATGATGCTGGCAGGATTCGAAGTCCCTACCAGTGGCGACATACTCCTGGGTCAGCAGCGCCTGAACACAGTTCCTCCGCACAAGCGCAATATTGGCATGGTATTTCAGAACTATGCACTGTTTCCACACATGACGGTCGAGGAAAACCTGCTTTACCCGCTGAAAACAAGAAAAATGCCGAAGCAACTCGCGCGTGAGAAGGTCGACCGCATTCTCAGCATTATCAAGCTGGATGAGTTTGCCAGACGTCGCCCCACACAACTCTCCGGCGGCCAGCAACAACGTGTCGCACTGGCACGAGCACTGGTGTTTGAACCGCAGCTGGTACTGATGGATGAGCCGCTGGGAGCGTTAGATAAACAACTGCGTGAACATATGCAGTTGGAGATCAAGCATCTGCATCAGCAACTGGGGCTGACAGTAGTATTTGTGACCCATGATCAGACAGAGGCGCTGACCATGTCGGACCGCGTGGCTGTTTTCAACGATGGTGTCATTCAGCAGATCGACTCACCTCAAAAGCTTTATGAGTATCCAGCCAACGCATTTGTGGCGCAGTTCATCGGTGAGAACAACACCCTGATGGGTCGAGTGCATGCGACTGATGGTGAGTTCTGCCAGGTTCATTTTGGCGAGGGTCTGGGGACACGGGCCAGCAAGAGCCAGACACTGAATGCCGGCGATCCAACACAACTGTCGATCCGACCCGAGCGTGTTCGCTTGAATGGGTCCAGTCAATCACTGCCCAACCGATTTCGCGCCACTTTGCACGAGTTTGTCTACCTGGGAGACCACTTGCGCCTGCGTTGTGAGCTGGCAGGCAATGAGCAGTTTTTTGTCAAAGTACCTGTCAGTGAACTCTGTCCCTCTCTATCCGTTGGCGATCAGATCGACATCGGCTGGCGAGATGAGGATGTCCGGGCACTGAATGCCGTTTGAAAAACACCTGAACACCCTATGAGCACTACACACAACCAACAATAATGACGCACGCACTATCGGAGATAACCATGAAACAGACCACGCACACAAAACAACCTAAAACAGCCAGAAAAATGCTCAACACAGCACTGCTGACAACAGGCCTTGCACTGTCAGCCAGCGCCAATGCCTTCACTATCATCTCATTCGGCGGCGCATCTGGTGATGCGATGCAGGAGGCATTCTTTACGCCTTTCGCTGATAAAAATGACGTCAGTGTCACTGCAGGCGATTACAACGGCGAATTTGCACGCATCCGTGCCATGGTGGAAACCGGCAATATCAGTTGGGATGTCGTTGAGGTGGAATCGCCAGAGCTTGCTCGAGGCTGCTTTGAAGGTCTGTTCGTTCCAATCGACTGGGATCGACTGGGTATTCAGGATCAGGTCATTCCCGAGGCGGTCACTGAGTGCGGTGTTGGCATCATGGTGTGGTCTACCGTACTGGCGTATGACGCAGATCGCTTGCCTCGTGCACCAGAAAACTGGGTGGATTTCTGGAACGTAGCAGAGTTTCCTGGTATGCGCGGTCTTCGCCGTGGTGCCAAATATACGCTGGAAGCGGCTCTGATGGCTGACGGAGTTCCCGCCGATGAAGTCTATGATGTGTTGGCCACTTCAGAAGGTGTTGACCGCGCCTTCGCCAAACTGGATGAACTGCAGGCCCATATTCAGTGGTGGGAAGCGGGTGCTCAGCCTCCTCAGTGGCTGGTAGCTGGTGATGTTGTGATGTCCAGTGCCTACAACGGCCGTATCGCAGCCGCTCAGGAGGAGGGTCGTAACCTGCAGATCACTTGGAATGGCAGCGTCTATGACCTGGACTACTGGACAATTGTTGAAGGCAGTAAGCATGTCGATACCGCTTACGACTTCATCAAAATGGCCAGCCAGGCAGACACCCAATCCGTTTACTCCAGCAACATCCCCTATGGACCGGTCAACCCTGATGCTATTGCCCTGCTGAGCGACAAGCAGGCCGCTCAGATGCCGACTCATGCCAACAACCTTGAGGGTGCGCTGGCGATGAACACTGAGTTCTGGGTTGATCATGGCGAAGAGCTTGAGCAGCGCTTCAATGCCTGGGCATCTCAGTAATAGAACTTGATCTGAACAGCCGCCGACGCCAGCTTATCGGCAGTTCGGCGGCGCTTAACCCAATATCCAAATCCAAGGCTGGCTTGCCAGTCCCGGAGGAATGATGACAGCAGCGATGGCTACTCTTGAACAGAGTCCTTCCGGAAACAGATCCGGGCTTAAGGCGCAGCTGCGTCGCGCCGAGCGTTTGCGTAAAATAAAGGCGGTCGCGCTGATAGCTCCCCTGGCGATTTTTCTGATTTTTATATTCGTGATACCTATCGGAAGCATGCTGTGGCGCAGTATCGACAATACGGAGTTGCAGCAGGTGATGCCTGTAACCTCCGCACTGATTCAGGAGTGGGATGGTTCAGACCTGCCGAACGAAGCAGTTTTTGCCAGCTTTGCGCATGAGATCCGTGATTCACGTACCGGTGGGGGTCTTGGACGCATCGGCAGACGCCTGAATTATGAAGACCCCACTTTCAGAACACTTCTGACCAACACCATCCGCCATTTGCCAACCGAAGCTGACAGCTGGACATCCGCATTGCAGGAGATAAGTCCGCGCTGGAGTGATACAAGCACCTGGCTTGCCCTGCAGCGAGCTGCACCCGCCACCACAGATCGCTATCTGCTGGCGTCCGTTGACCTGCAGCGAAATGATGCCGGAAAAATCGAAGCGGTGGAGCAGAATCAACGCATCTATCAAAGTGTATTCAAGCGCACCATGATTATTGCCGGAGGCGTGACGCTGATATGTCTGTTTCTTGGTTTCCCACTCGCCTATCTGCTGGCCACTTTGCCAACCGGAACCAGTAACCTGCTGCTGATCTTCGTATTGCTGCCCTTCTGGACCTCATTGCTGGTCAGAACGGCTGCATGGATCGTGATGCTGCAATCAGGTGGCCTGGTCAATACCGGTCTGATCATGAGCGGTATCATCGATACCCCGCTGCAACTGGTGTTTAACCGTGTCGGTGTTTTCTTCGCCATGGTGCATATTCTGCTGCCGTTCATGGTATTGCCGCTTTACAGTGTCATGAAGGGTGTTTCACCCACCTATCAACGCGCAGCTGTCTCACTGGGCGCACACCCTTTTGCAGCCTTCTGGCAAGTGTATGTTCCCCAGACGATATCAGGCATCGCTGCAGGTACGATCCTGGTCTTTATCATGGCGATCGGCTACTACATCACACCGGCACTCGTTGGGGGGCCTTCCGATCAGATGGTCAGCTACTATGTCGCTTATTACACCAACACCACTAATAACTGGGGCATGGCTGCGGCACTGGGCTCTTTACTGCTGCTGGCTACTTTGCTGCTCTATCTGATCTACCACAAGCTGGTCAATCAGAAACAACTGGTCAGGAGCTGAAATCATGGCATTACAACCCTATGCTTCCCCCATAGAGCACATCTGGTTCTGGACCTTTCGCATCTTCTGCGCGCTGGTACTGATCTTCCTGATGCTGCCGGTATTAGTGATCATCCCGCTGTCATTCAGCAGCGGCAGCTTTCTGACCTATCCGTTACCTGGCTTTTCGCTGCAGTGGTATCAGGCGATATTCAGCTCTGGACCATGGATGGATGCCCTGAAAAACAGCATGATCGTAGCGCCACTGGCAACACTTCTGGCCATGATATTCGGTACCATGGCTGCAGTGGGTCTGAACCGCGCCGACTTTCCCGGCAAGGGGGTGCTGCTGGCTCTGTTGATCTCACCCATGGTAGTTCCGCTGGTCATTGTCGCCGTGGGCATGTATTTTTTCTTTGCCAGCGTCGGCCTGCTGAACTCCTATGCCGGTCTGGTGCTCGCACACGCCGTGCTGGGAGTACCTTTTGTGGTGATTACAGTGAACGCCACTCTGCAAGGATTTGACTATAACCAGATGCGGGCAGGTGCCAGCCTCGGAGCTAGCCCTTTGCGTGTTTTCTTTACTGTAGTATTACCGCAGATAATCCCCGGAGTTGCCTCGGGAGGACTGTTTGCCTTTGCCACCTCCTTCGATGAGGTCGTCGTGGCGCTGTTTATCGCCAGCCCGACTGAGCGCACGCTGCCGATGCAGATGTTCTCGGGAATACGCGAAAACATCAGCCCCGCAATCGCGGCGATGGCAACTATAATGATTTTACTATCCGTTCTGCTCCTGCTGGTAATGGAGTTGCTGAGAAGACGCAGCGAGAATCTGCGCGGAGCACAATGAACAAAATCGATGCTCAACTCGATACCCGTACCACGCACTAATGAAGGCAAGAGCAGCGCTAACCTGACAACAACACATGGAGTTAATAATGCCCCTGAACAACCCGACCCTGTTTAAACAACAGGCTTATATAAACGGCCAGTGGGTCGATGCCGCAGACAAACGCGACTACGCCATATTCAATCCGGCAAACGGTGAGAAACTCGGATCTGTACCCACCATGGGCAAGTCAGAAACCGATCTGGCAATTGCCGCTGCAGAAGCCGCACTGCCCGCCTGGAGCGCACTGACTGCCAAAGAGCGCAGCGCAAAACTGCGCCGCTGGTTCGAGTTGATGATGCAGAATCAGGAGGATCTAGGCCGTCTGATGACGCTGGAACAAGGTAAGCCTCTGGCCGAAGCCAAGGGCGAGATCGCCTATGCAGCCTCCTTTATTGAATGGTTTGCCGAAGAAGCCAAGCGTGTTTATGGCGAAACCATTCCCGGGCATCAGGGCGACAAACGCCTGGTTGTGATTCGTCAGCCAATCGGTGTTGCTGCAGCGATCACGCCCTGGAACTTCCCTTCTGCCATGATTACGCGCAAAGCCGCACCGGCACTGGCCGCAGGCTGCACCATGGTGCTCAAACCAGCACCCCAGACCCCCTTCTCTGCACTGGCACTGGCCGAACTGGCAGAGCAGGCGGGCATTCCCGCTGGCGTATTCAATGTTGTGACTTCTGATGTGGAAAGCTCGCTGGCCGTCGGTCAGGCGCTGTGCCAGAGCCCTGTTGTTCGCAAGCTCTCCTTCACTGGTTCAACCGGGGTCGGCATCAAGTTGATGGAACAGTGCGCACCAACACTGAAGAAGCTCTCATTGGAGCTTGGCGGCAATGCCCCCTTCATTGTATTTGACGATGCGGATCTGGATGCTGCAGTCGAGGGTGCAATGATCTCCAAATACCGCAATGCCGGGCAAACCTGTGTTTGTGCCAACCGTATCTATGTTCAGGCAGGCGTCTATGATGCCTTTGCTGAAAAACTGACCGCTGCCGTGACAAAACTCAATGTCGGCAATGGCCTGAATGAAGGCGTCACCACTGGCCCACTGATCGATGAAAAAGCAGCCCAGAAGGTCGAGCAACATCTGGCAGATGCACTCAGCAAAGGTGCAAAAATCCTCACTGGTGGTCAGCGCCATGAGTTGGGTGGCACCTTTTTCACCCCAACTGTGATAAGTGGCGCAACGCCCGAAATGCTGATCTCACGTGAGGAGACCTTTGGCCCACTCGCACCACTGTTCCGTTTCGAAGACGACGCCGATGTGATCCGCCTGTCCAACGATACCGAATTCGGTCTGGCAGCCTATTTTTATACCCGTGATATGGGTCGTGTCTGGCGCGTCGCTGAGGCGCTGGAATACGGCATGGTAGGTATCAACACCGGCCTGATCTCGACCGAAGTGGCACCTTTTGGTGGTGTGAAATCATCGGGTCTTGGGCGTGAAGGATCGAAGCATGGCATCGAAGAATATCTGGAAATGAAATACCTCTGCATCAATATCTGACATGCATGGCATGTCGAATTGCAGAGTTGTACTGAGTTGCAGAGTTGTACTGAATTGCACATATATGATGGCTCACGAATAGCCCGGAGAGAAAAATGAGTAAAACCAATGCTGAACTGATCAACCGTAAAAGCCAGGCAGTCGCCCGCGGCGTCGGGTTGGCACACCCTCACTTTATCGAGTCAGCGCAGAACGCCACCCTGACAGATGTAGAGGGTCGGGAATTTATCGATTTTGCCGGTGGCATCGCCGTATTGAATACCGGACACCTGCACCCCACCGTCAAGGCTGCAGTTGCAGAACAGTTGGAGAAACTGACTCACACCTGCTTTATGGTGCTGGGCTATGAGCCCTATGTAGAGGTGTGTGAACGCATTAATGCCCTGACTCCTGGCAACTACACCAAGAAGAGTGCACTGTTCACCACCGGCGCTGAAGCGGTTGAGAACGCCATCAAGGTGGCACGTGCCCATACTGGCCGCACTGGCGTTATCGCCTTCGGGGCTGGCTATCATGGCCGCACCCTGGCGACTTTGGCACTGACCGGTAAAGTGGCGCCCTACAGCAGCGGCATGGGAATTATGTCCGGGGATGTATTCCGCGCCCTCTACCCTTGTGAGATGCATGGCATTTCAACCGAAGATGCGATCGCCTCCATCGAACGTATTTTCAAGTTTGATGCCGAGCCAAGCGATATCGCAGCGATCATTCTGGAGCCTGTTCAAGGTGAAGGTGGATTCTATGTCGCGCCGAAACCCTTTATGGCTGCCCTACGCGAGTTGTGTGATAAACATGGCATCGTACTGATCGCTGATGAAGTGCAGACAGGCGCAGGCCGTACCGGCACCTTTTTTGCGATGGAGCAGATGGGTGTCAGCGCCGATATCACTACCTTCGCCAAGTCGATTGCCGGTGGCTTCCCGCTGTCCGGTATCGTCGGCAAAGCCGAGATCCTGGATGCGATAGCACCGGGTGGTCTGGGCGGCACCTATGGCGGCAGTCCGATCGCCTGTGCCGCAGCGCTGGGCGTTCTCCAGGCATTCAAGGAGGAGGATCTGCTGACCCGTGCCAATACAGTCGGTGAGACTCTGACCAGCAACCTTAATCAGTTGTCGGTTGATTTCCCGGTGATTGCCGAGGTGCGCGGCCTGGGTGCAATGATCGCAATGGAGCTATTACAGGATGGCAAACCAGCACCCGAACTGACCGCTGCAGTGGTTGCCAAGGCGCGTGATAAGGGTCTGATTCTGCTTTCATGCGGCCTGTACGGCAACGTGATCCGTATTCTGGTGCCGCTGACCGTACCTGATCAGCAGTTGCAGCAGGGTCTGGATATCATCCGCGACTGCTTCAGCGAACTGGCTGGTTGATCCAGTCCCTCAGCTACATGCCGGACTATTAAGTTAGTCCGGCATCTCTTTTCTCTGCCTCTACCCGAACAGACAGACTCTGACAGCACCACCCATCTGAACTAGACTGAACATCCAGACAACTAAAACTATTCATGTTGCCACTGTTACCCACAGCATGACGCGGCCATAGAGCCGACGTAGGGAACAATGAGGTCATTACTGCTACTCGCATTGATTTTTACCCTTGAGCCCAGCCGGGCATCCACCTTTCAGACAGCTGGAGAGCGCTGGCTGACCCAAGAGTTTACTGCATCTACACTGAGCCGCGAGGAGCAGCAGGCCGAGCTGGAGTGGTTTATTGAAGCAGCGCGCCCCTTTCGCGGCATGACAATTCGCGTGGTCTCGGAGCGTATCGACACCCACTGGTATGAGTCGAATGTACTGGCCAAGGCTTTTACCGAGATCACCGGCATCCATGTGATTCATGAAGTCACGGGAGAGGATGATCTGGTGCGCAAGATTCAGGTACAGATGGACACTGGTCTGAATATCTATGATGCCTACGTCAATGATACCGACTTCATCGGCACACACTATCGTCGTGGTCTGACCGTGCCTATTTCGGATTATATAGATCACCAGTGGTCCGATATCACCCTGCCAACCCTGGATCTGGATGATTTCATCGGTCTTGCATTTGGTACTGCACCCGATGACAAGCTGTACCAGTTACCGACACAGCAGTTTGCCAATCTTTACTGGTATCGGCATGACTGGTTCAGCCGACCTGATCTGCAGGCAGATTTTCTTGAGCGTTATAACTACCCACTTGGCGTGCCTCAGAACTGGGCAGCGTATGAGGATATCGCCGACTTTTTCACCAACCATATACAAGCCATTGATGGCAAGCGTGTCTGGGGGCATATGGATTATGCCAGCACCGACCCCTCTCTGGGCTGGCGCATTTCAGATTCCTGGCTCAGTCTGGCCGGGGCCGGTGATAAAGGGTTGCCCAATGGTATACCGGTGGATGACTGGGGGATCCGTGTCGATGGCTGCCATCCTGTCGGTGCCTCTGTGTCCAGAGGTGGTGCTATTGACTCACCTGCCTCCATCCACGCTATTGAGAAATACCTGCAGTGGCTAAACGATTTTGCGCCTCCGGAAGCCCGAGAGTTGACGTTCACCTCATCCGGAGAGTTCGTTGCCGGTGGTAACATCGCTCAACAGATTTTCTGGTACACCGCGTTCCTGCCCGCTGTTACCAATCCGGACTCCAGCGTAGTTGATGAGGATGGTATGCCACTGTGGAGAGTCGCTCCTTCACCACGCGGCCCTTACTGGGAGACAGGTATGAAGTCTGGGTATCAGGATGCCGGTGGATGGACATTCTTGCTCAGCACGCCACAAGACAACCTGGCAGCCGCCTGGCTGTATGCTCAGTTTACGGTCTCAAAAAGTGTCTCTCTGCAAAAACTGCTCACTGGTTTAACACCGATTCGGCGGTCCGACATAGAATCTGACGTGATGACCGAAAACGCAACCAGGCTGGGCGGTCTGGTCGAGTTCTATCGCAGCAATGGTCGCAATATCTGGACCCCTACCGGAAGTAATGTACCTGACTATGCCTACCTCTCCAGTGCTTGGTGGCAGCATGTGTCAAAAGCGGTTATGGGTATCCAAAGCGCTGATCAGGCGATGAAGTCACTGGCACTTGATATGGATCAGAGGTTGCAGGAGATAGGCAACCTGACTGATCGACAATGCAAGCCGATCCTGAATGAAGCGATTGACCCCGAAGTCTGGCTACAGAGGCCAGGCTCACCCAAACCTCAGCTCGATAGCTGGCCGGCAGCAAAGACCCTGCCGCATGAGGAGGCCATTGAACAATGGAAATAATGCCCTTTGCTCTCAGCCTGCTATTGATGTCCAGTGCTCAGGCGCAGCAACCGCCACCCGTTCAGCTAATCACTTTTCAATTACCCCCTTTGGTGGAGGCAAGCGAGGAAGGTAACATACAGGGGATCGCCATAGATCTGGTGCAGCGTCTTTTTGATGTCGCAGATGTACCTTATGAACTCTCCATCCAACCAAGCAGACGCGCATTGGAAAGTACACTTAACACTCCTGGAGTCTGTGCATTTCCGGTTGAGCGATCGCAAGAAAGAGAAGCGCTGTTTGAATGGGTAGGCCCCGTCACTATCAGTCGTCACGGTTTCTACAGCCATCCTGATCACCCAAAACCCTTGCTGACAATGGAAGATGCTCGCGGTTATCAGATCGGCAGTTTCATCGGCAGCGGCGTGGGTGAATATCTTGCCGATCTGGGCTTCAGCGTATATCAGACGCCCGAACCATCTCAAGGATTGCTGATGCTGTCTCATCAACGCATAGACCTGTGGGTATCGGACACGCGCGCAGCTCCCGCTATTGCAGAAAAGATGAATGTTGACCTGAAGCACTCAGAACTGGAATTCTTCACCACCCTTCGCTCCATGGCTTGCCACCCGGATACCGACCCGGAAACGCTTGCTCACTTGAGTCAGACGCTTCTCAAACTTTTCCTCAGTGGTGAGGCTGAATCCTTGTTGCGCTTGAATTTGTGATACAAATCTTGGCAAAACACACTTGACCGAGTATCAAGAAATAGGGATCATTCCGTCCCGCTGGTGACTCGTTCGTGATCCGAGAGAGTCACCAAGCGATTAACCCGAATGCTCGGCCTACCCTGCCGGACATTACTCAAAAATAAATACAAAGGTACAACCTTCATGTCCCAAAGCTATTCTTCAGCCGGGTCTGCTGCGTCTGGCTCCTCATTGTCTTCGCCTGCCCGTGCTCAATGGTCCACCCGCATGGCTTTTATCCTGGCTGCGGCCGGATCCGCCGTTGGTCTGGGTAATATCTGGAAATTCCCTTACATCACCGGAGAGCATGGTGGTGGTGCATTCGTACTGGTTTATCTGGGCTGTATCCTGTTGATCGGTATTCCCGTGATGATGGCCGAGATCGCCCTCGGCCGCCGTGGCCGTCACAATCCTGCACAGGGAATCGCCGCATTGGTCCGCGAGGCCGGCGCTCATCCTTTCTGGAAAATCATCGGCATCATGGCGCTGCTGTCCGGCTTCACGATCCTGATGTTCTATACCGTTGTTGCCGGCTGGGCGTTTGCTTATGCTCCCAAAGCGGCAACAGGTAGTTTTGTCGGTGAGAATGGCGATGCAATCGGTGCCATGTTCGGCGGCATGCTCGCTGACCCTGTTGGACTGACCATCTGGATGACCGTTGTTCTGGGCCTGACCATGGCGATTGTCGTCAGGGGCCTGCAGGGCGGTCTGGAAAAAGCAATTAATCTGCTGATGCCGGGGTTGCTGGTATTGCTGCTGGTTCTGGTAGGCTATGCCATGGGCTCTGGACACTTTGCCGAAGGTGTCAGCTTCCTGTTCAAAGCCGATTTCAGCAAGATGACAGGTACCGCCTTCCTCGTTGCACTTGGCCATGCGTTCTTCACGCTGAGCCTGGCGTCAGGTGCCATCATGACCTACGGCTCTTATCTGCCGGATAATGTCTCCATCGGTAAAACAACACTGTTGATCGCTATAATGGATACGGTTGTCGCGCTTGCGGCTGGCCTTGCCATTTTCCCACTGGTCTTTGCCAACGGCCTGGAACCGGGAGCAGGCCCTGGCCTGATCTTTGTCACCCTGCCGATCGCCTTTGGTCAAATGCCATTCGGCAGCGCCTTCGGTACGCTGTTCTTCCTGCTGCTGGCGATTGCTGCCCTGACCTCCGCCATCTCACTACTTGAGCCAACCATCTCCTGGCTGACCGAGAAGTTCCAGATGACACGCATCAAGGCCTGCATGCTGGCCGGAGGTCTGCTCTGGCTGGGTGGTCTCGGGGTAGTCACATCGCTCAACGTCGGTGCCGAGTGGACGCTGTTCGGTAAGACCTTCTTCGATATGCTGGATTACTTGACCTCAAGCTGGCTGATGCCGCTGGGCGGCCTGCTGATGGCAATCTTCAGTGGCTGGGTATTGAAGAAAACCGTAATGCAGGATGAACTGGGAATGGGCAAGGGCCTGCTGTATCAGCTCTGGTCTTTCACCATGCGCTATGTCACGCCGCTGGCGATTATCATCGTGTTCCTGAACGCACTTGGCATCATCAGTCTTTAACTTCTTCCCCGCCCTGAAAAGGGCGGTTACTTACAGCACTTGCAAGAACACAGAACTGAGACCCTATAGCATCTGCGTGGCAAGTGCGAAGACCAACAGGCTGATCGTCACAGTTAGAAGCATATGTCGTGTCACCAGGCTCAAGCCTATAGCCAGCAGGCCAACCAACAGGTAAGGATTCAGCATTGTCGAGATCAATTCGCCGCCCGGCATGAAGACAATAGGGGTCGCCATGGCCGTGAGCACACAGGGTGCCGAAAAACCCAGAAAGCGTTGCTGCCGCGGGCTTATCTCCAGGCGCAGGTAGCCAGAAAACAAGATATACCGGAAAGCGAAGGTGATCAGTGCCATCAATGCCAGAATCAGCCACATCATGATCTCATGCCTCCTTGTTCTTGCTGAGAAGATATCCGACAGTCATACCGATAAGACTGGCCCACAGCAGTCCTTGCGGCACCTGCAGCATCTGGCACACCACTGACAGCAACGCGCTGACCAACACCGCTGCCAGCCTCGGTCGAGTGTCGATGGCAGGTACCACCATCGCGATAAAAGTAACCGCAATTGCAAAATCAAAGCCCAGATGTTCAATACCAGTGAACAGCGAGCCCAGCACGATTCCAGTAAGCGTGGAGAGATTCCATACCAGATAGAAGACCAGACCAGAGATCAGTGCATAGAGAGGCGAAAAATACCCTGTGCGGTGTTTGTGAGCTGCAGTGACAGCAAACATCTCATCCGTTAGCAAGAAGGCCAGTGATAAGCGCCAACGTAATGGCAAAGCCAGCACGTCTGGGCGAAACACTGCCGAATACAACAGGTGGCGTGAGCTGACCACAGCGGTACTACCAAGGATCGCCACGGGGTTACCACCCCCTCCACTGATCAACCCCAACGCCGCCAGTTGGGCTGCTCCAGCAAACACCACCAGCGACATGAACTGAGCCTGAAGTGAAGTCAGCCCAGACTGTAACGCAAGTGAACCGCACAGTATCCCCCAAGGAACGACAGCCAGCGCCAGCGGTAAGATATCCAATATGGCCGAACGAAGAGTAGAGCCGGAGGAGCGTGTTTCAAAAGTGCCTGATATTTTATCCATTGTGCGCCATTCCCAGTTGATTCTGCTGGCAGTGTGGCAACAAAACGAAGGTCAGGCTTGTAGCATATTGCGCTGTCGGGCGTATTGGCCCGGCGGTACACCCATGGCGCGTTTGAAATGAGTGGTGAGATGGCTTTGGTCATGAAAACCGCAGTCTACTGCAACAGCAGCGGGAGTTTCACCGCCCTGCAGTAACTTGCAAGCGTGCCGCAGGCGAGCCTGCACCTGGTAAGCATGAGGCGGTAGCCCAAAATAACGCTTGAACTGGCGTACCAGATAATAGGGGCTGAGGTTCGCCAGATGCGCCAGGTCTACCAGTGATACATCTGCGGCCGGATAGTCATCCAGATACTCCCTGACCAGGTTAAGCGCCCGACTGGGTATACTGTCCTGGCGGAACTGATGTCGCGAACGTGAATGACGCAGCACCAGCCTTGTCATCACCGAGTACAGGAGGGTCTCATTGAGTAACCGGTCCTGGCCGTTGCTAAGCAAGCCAAATACCAGGCGCATCTGAACCGCCAGTTCCGGATCATGAACCACAGCCTGAGGAAAGTACGGAACACCATCGCGCCCCTGAAACAGGTCAGCACACACCGATTGAAACTGTTCAGGCGTCGGATACATGGCACGATATGCCCAGCCGTAGTCGGTGGCCGACTGACCAGTATGAACATCGTCAGCATTGACCAGAATGATACTGTCCTGATTGGCCAGATGCTGGCCACCAGTGCGATAGAAGCGCTGAGCACCATGCTCGATCACCGCTACGGTATACCCTTCATGGGTGTGTCGGGAAAAATTCTGACGATAATACTGCGCACTGAGCAGCTCCAGACCTCCCAGTACGCTCGCGGTAGAGTAGTCAGCGTTGTCTTTCATGTTGCCTTCTGTTTCGACCACTGTATCGCCCACTGTGTCGCCTTTTTGCATCCAATCTCAGTTGAAGTGTTCATCAACATGGGTGTGCATGTCTTGTAGAAAATTGCTTATTTGCGCAACAGTATCAGACGCACATCCACCGTCATCTTCTCAAACACCTGGTTGCGCACCTGCTCCTGAACCGGTGGTGGTGCCCGCCAGAAATGGGGTGTCATCTGCAATAACTGCCACAGCGCATCGCCCTGCAGATTTTCCAGCTCGTGATGCAGCTTCTGATCGCTCAGCAATGTGAAGTGCTCCAGTGCCAGATTCAGTGCCTTGTCGCCATCGTGCTCCTTGACCTCAGGATAGATCGCCTGCCGCAGCTCCAGCAGATGATCAGGCCCGGCGACCAACAGCAGAAAGCGCCCCTGCGGCTTGAGCACGCGCAACAGCTCCTCGGCCTGATAGTAGGCAAAAACACAGGTCGCGGCATCCACACTGGCATCTTCCAGCGGTATCGCGCGCATGCTGGCAACCGACCAGTGAATCTCACGGCTTTGCCTAGCTGCGGCCAGTATCGCTGGTTTGGAGATATCCAGACCATAGACAGCGCCCCAACCGAGGGTGTGCATCTGCCGGGTGTAATAGCCTTCGCCACAGCCCAGATCCAGCAGTACGTTCTGCTCTCCGGCACTGGGTTGCAACAGCTCACAGAGCGTCGATGCCAGAAGCTGATAATATCCGGCATTTAAAAAGTCAGATCGCGCCTGCACCATCTCCGCTGTATCACCCGGTGCCCGGCTATTGCGTTGCTGCGCCAACAGCAGGTTAAGATAGCCCTGCCGTGCCTGATCAAAACTGTGCCCATTGATACAGCGCCAGGTCTTGTCACCAGCCTCCACGGGAGCCGACAGGAGTTCATGACAAACGGGACAGAGGTAGCGAGCAGTCTGGTGCACAGGAGTATCCGTAAAAGCAGTGATGTCGGGAAAAGTCAGTACTGCATGATAGCAGTAACGCCGGATGAAAGGGATAATCGGGGCAGGAAGGCTGACGTATTCACGGCGTCTCACCCAAGGTTTTCGGGATCTGCCGGCACAGACAAGCAGTTACCAGCCTCATCACTGATCCAGTAGATCCCGAACAGGTTTACACAGACTCAGATCACGCCCTTGTCACGCAGCGCCGCACGGCGCTCCGGGCTGAGCTGCAACAGCTGCTCCAGCACCTGATCTGTGTGTTGCCCCAGTAAAGGTGGCGCTGACTGCGCATTCAATGCCTGACCATCAAACCGAATCGGATTACTGACCAGCTTGACCTCCCCTGCTTCAGGGTGCGGCAGACTAATCTCGACCGAACGATGCTTCACCTGCGGATCTTCAAACACCTGATCCAGTGTATTGATCGGCCCACAAGGGACACCCACCGCTTCAAGCGAAGACAGCCAATCGGCAGTCGTGCGCAAGCGCACCCGTTCCACCAGCAGCGGGATCAGCAACTGGCGATTCCCCACCCGTTTGCCATTGCTGACAAAGCGCGGATCATCAGCCAGTTCCGGGCAGCCTGCCACTTCACAGAAGCGGCGGAACTGTCCATCATTACCCACCGCCAGAATCATATATCCATCAGATGTTGCAAACGCCTGATAGGGTACGATATTGGGGTGCGCATTACCCAGCCGTTGCGGCACCTGCCCTGAGGTCAGATAGTTGAGCGCCTGATTAGCCAACACACCCACCTGAACATCCAGCAGCGCCAGATCGATATGCGTGCCCTCTCCTGTGCGTGCTTTCTGCAGCAGTGCGGCCATGATCGCATTCGCCGCATACATGCCGGTAAAGATATCGGCAAAGGCGACACCAACCTTGACCGGGCCTCCGCCAGGTTCACTGTCCGGCTGTCCGGTCAGGCTCATCAACCCGCCCATCCCCTGAATCATGAAGTCATAACCGGCACGATGCGCATAGGGCCCATCCTGTCCAAACCCGGTGATGGAGCAGTAGATCAGATCCGGCTTGATCGCCTTCAGGCTGTCATAGTCCAGATGGTATTTCTTCAGCCCGCCAACCTTGAAGTTCTCCAGCACCACATCACAGGTTTTCACCAGTTCATGTAGCAGTGCCTGCCCCTCCGGCTGAGCCATATCAATGGTCACCGACTGTTTACCACGGTTGGCACCCAGATAGTAGGCCGCCTCCTGTGACCCAGACAGCCAGGGCGGTCCCCAGCGACGGGTATCATCCCCTTCGCCGGGCCGCTCTATCTTGATCACCTCGGCACCCAGATCAGCCAGTTGCTGGCTGCACCAGGGGCCTGCAAGAATGCGCGACAGATCGAGAATCCGAACGCCTAGCAAGGGTTGTGCGGGCATTATTCAACTCCCCTTCTGGATCAGAAAAATGCCTGGATGCCGGTCTGGGTACGACCCAGAATCAGCGCATGGATATCGTGGGTACCTTCGTAGGTGTTGACCGACTCCAGGTTCACCATATGACGAATCACACCAAACTCATCAGAGATACCGTTACCACCATGCATATCACGCGCGATGCGGGCGATATCCAGCGACTTGCCGCAGTTGTTGCGCTTGATCAGCGATATCATTTCCGGAGCCCAGTTACCGCTATCCATCAGACGACCCACCTGAAGCGCTGCCTGCAGCCCCAGCGTGATCTCGGTCTGCATGTTCGCCAGTTTCAACTGCACCAACTGAGTGGCAGCCAGCGGACGACCGAACTGTTTGCGATCCAGCGTGTATTGTCGTGCAGCGTGCCAGCAGAACTCAGCGGCACCCAGCGCGCCCCAGGCGATACCGAAACGTGCTTTATTCAGGCAGCCAAACGGACCACCCAGCCCGGATGCACCCGGCAGCAGATTTTCTTCAGGCACAAACGCATTATCCAACACGATCTCACCCGTGACGGATGCTCGCAGGGAGAATTTGCCTTCGATCTTGGGTGTGCTGAAACCAGGTGTGCCGCGGTCAACGATAAAGCCCTTGATCTTGCCATCGTGCGCATCGGACTTGGCCCAGACCACAGCCACATCAGCGATCGGGCTATTGGTGATCCACATTTTCTGACCCGTCAGCAGATAACCGCCATCGGTTTTGCGCGCACGCGTGATCATTGAGCCGGGATCAGAACCGTGATCGGGTTCGGTCAGACCAAAACAGCCAACCATTTCACCGCTGGCGAGCTTTGGCAGATACTTGTGCTTCTGCTCCTCTGTGCCATAGGCCTCGATCGGATACATCACCAGCGAGGACTGCACACTCATGGCTGAACGATAGCCGGAATCGACACGTTCCACTTCACGGGCAATCAGGCCGTAAGAAACATGATTGATACCCGAGCCACCATAAACCTCCGCGACAGTCGCGCCCAGCAGACCCATCTCACCCATCTCGCTCATGATCTCACGATCAAAACGCTCTTCACGGGCAGCGGTCAGTACACGTGGCTGAAGTTTTTCCTGGCAGTAGGCACGTGCGGCATCACGGATCTGACGCTCATCTTCGGTCAACTGCTGTTCAATCAAAAGGGGATCGTCCCACTGGAAGGATGTCATGAATTTTTGCCTCCGGTTAAGTGAGTGGTCAGTACGCCAGACTCTAATTATCATATTTATTATAATAAATAGGAAAAATCAAGTTTTATTAGTTCAGATATTAAGTATTATCCATAAACCAACAGAACACGAATCGATCCGCCAGATACACACAAGTGCGATGGCCTGCTCAATCCGAGATCATCTAATAGTAGGTGATGTCTGTCTGTCAGGTACGGGTGGACATCCCTTGAAAGGGGGATATACTCAAATGACACGATAATAAAAGTGCTTTCAATTCAGTATTTAACTGCCACCCAGACTAAGCGAAGCCGAAAACCGTGAAGCAATACCTGGCACCAATAGCCCTCTCTGCCCTGCTGCTTGGCACGGCCACCGCAGCAGCGGATTGTGCAACTCAACATCTGGAGGCAAGGCGCTCCGACCAGAGCATGCTGGCACATGTGCCCCTACCGGATAAGCGCTGGTGCATGTACTGGCATCACTCCGTTGCTGGCTTTCTGGTGCAGGATTGCTATAAAACAGACAAAGGGGAGCTGTTGCTGTACAGCAGCCACCAGCCAGACTTTGCCGCTGGACTCGGTCACTTCCCGGGTCGCGGTGTACAGCGCAGTGATCCCCGTGGTGGATATTTGATAGAAGAGATCAACGAGCCGGTTCCGGACAATAATTACTGGATCAGAATCGGCTCCAACAAAGTAAATCATAGAATCGTGACAGCCGATGCTGATTTTAACCTCAGTGCCGTGGCTGCTGGTGAGCTGGTCAATATCCGACTCGTTACATCTCAGACTCAAGGCACTTGCGCGGAATCAAAGCTGTAGTAATAAGCAATAGCAGCAAGCAGTACCAATCTGATGAATCATCGCCTGTCGCCAGGCACAGGAGTGAATCGCAACGCGTTTGGAGAAACAGCACATGACACATGAACCGATCAAGATCAAAGTGCCTGAAATAAAAATAGATCCTGGCCACTCAGGCCCCAAGTCTGTCCTTTGGATCATTACACTGGTTGCACTTGCTCTATCGCTGTTTCAACTCTATAGCGCCGGTATTCAGCAACTTGGGCTTTTCTATCAGCGCGGCACCCACCTTGCTCTGGTACTGATGCTGGCTTTTCTGATATTCCCACCCATGCATGGGCGCAGGCGAGGGTTATTAACCTGGCCGATCGATATCCTTTTCTTCGCCGCTGCTGCCTACTCAGGTTTCTACCTCGTGTTCTATCTGGATGAGATTATCGGGCGCGCCGGCTTCTGGAACCAAACCGATATTGTCGTTGCCTGCATGACAACCGTGGTGGTACTGGAGGCGAGTCGACGCGCCGTCGGGCTCGGGCTGACAATCATCGGCATCATCGCCATTCTCTATGCGCTGGCAGGGCCACGAGGCACTCTCCCATGGATCGGTGAATGGCTACCAGGAATTCTGAATCACCGTGGTTACACGCTGGAGCGTGTCGCGGCGCAGCTGTATCTGGGACAAGAGGGGATCTTCGGCTTGCCTCTTGGTGTGGCCGCAACCTTCGTATTTATCTTCGTTTTGTTCGGAGCGTTTCTGGAAGTGACCGGTGCCGGTAAATTCTTTATCGATCTGGCCTTTGCCGCCACCGGCAGGCAGCGCGGTGGACCTGCCAAAGCGGCTGTGCTGGCATCGGCCACCATGGGTTCCATCTCCGGCAGTTCAATTGCCAATGTCGTCACTACTGGCGCTTTCACGATTCCCCTGATGAAACGACTTGGCTACAAGCCAGCACAGGCCGGTGGGATCGAGGCGGCGGCCAGCACTGGCGGGCAGATCATGCCACCACTGATGGGGGCTGGTGCCTTCCTGATTGCGGAGTATACCCGCGTTCCCTATATCGAGATTATCAAAGTCAGCGTGTTCCCGGCTATTCTGTACTTCTCCACTGTGTATCTGTTTGTGCATATCATCGCGATCAAACAGGGAATGGAGGGATTGGCCAAGAGTGAACTGCCAGTCATGCGAGAAGTGATGGCTCAGGGCTGGTTTTTCCTGATTCCATTGATCATGCTGGTGTATCTGCTCGTGATTGGGATCTCACCCATGCGTGTCGGCTTCTACGCAGTAATGGGCATTATCATCATCGCTGCTATCAACGGGGCCTATCACGCCATCAAACGCGGCCTTCGTGGCAGTAATATGATGCATGAGCTCTGGCAAACGGCACTGGTGGGCTTTCACAAGCTGCTGCTCGGGCTCGAACTCGGTGCACGCAACGCTATCGCCGTCAGCATCGCCTGTGCTGTGGCGGGGATTGTTGTGGCTGTGGTAGGGCTGACAGGACTTGGTCTGAAATTCTCCTCCATGATGATCGCCTTCTCGGGCGGCAATATCCTGCTCGCCCTGCTGTTGGTTATCATTGCCAGCCTGATACTGGGTCTTGGCCTGCCGGTTACCGCGAGCTATATCGTGCTGATCGTACTGGTGGGCCCGGCACTGACCAATGAGTTCGGCATTCCGTTGCTGATCGCACATCTGCTGGTGTTCTGGTACTCACAGGATTCGAATGTCACACCGCCGGTGGCACTGGCCGCCTTTGCGGCGGCCGCCATCGCAGGAAGCAAGACGATGGAAACCAGTGTGCAGTCCTGGAAGTTTGCCAAGGGACTCTATCTGATTCCGCTGTTCATGGTATTCAACCCCGAGATCATCACAGGCGGCCCATTGCCGGTACTGCTCTGGAACGGAGCAATCATCATCGCAGCATTGCTGGCCTTTGCCTCTTCGCTTGAAGGCTATCTGTTCACCTGGATGAGCTGGTGGATGAGGGTGATACTGATCGGTGCAACCATCGCAATTTTCGTCCCCCATCTGGCAGCAGAGGTAGTCGGAGGAGTTCTGATAGTGCTGATGCTCGCAATCAATTTCATTCAGGGGCGCTCAGCGAACGCAAAACAGGCATAATACCGCCTTGTGAGGCAAACGCCCCTGCCGGGGCAACCCAGTAAGCCGCTGTCAGGTTTTGGGCTGCCCTTTTGTAAACGTATTATCTACAGAGTGTGTGAATGGATAAGGGCTTCAGTGGAATAGACTCCCCGAAACGTATGAAGCGTGCCGACCAGATAGTGGAGTCGGTTAAGCGCTGGGTTGTGCTTAAGGATGTTCAGCCGGGAGATAAGCTCCCTAATGAGAAAGCCTTGATGGAACTGTTCGAGTGTTCCAAAGGCACCGTGCGCGAAGCCTTGAAGTCACTGGAGGTGCAGGGGCTGATCACCGTCAAGACTGGTCCTAATGGTGGTGCGATCCTTGCTCAGGTCCCCTACCCTCTGGCCTCACAGATGCTGCGCAACTATCTGCATTTTCAACACCCGACCGGGCCGGATATTTATAGCATGCGTAAGCTGGTGGAGCCTCAGATCGCCACTATCGCGGTTGATAAACTGACGCCTGAAGATCTGGCTGAACTGGAAAGGCTGACCGAGCTCTGCGCCAGTCCGGCACAGGATATTGAGCAGCGCGTAACGCAACGCATTGCCGAGCTGGATTTTCATAACTTGCTGGCAGACCGCTGCGGCAACCCGATACTCGGGTTTTTCGGTCGTTTTCTGAATGATCTGATCAAGGATCTGGTGATTTACAAGAAGGTGCAACTGCCGGAGCAGCAGGAGTTTTCCAAATCCAACCTGCACTATCACCGCGAATTACTGACGGCCTTCAAGGCCAGAGATCATCAGGCTGTTCACCGCCTGATGGGAGAGCATATGCAGTGCGCTCAGGATTTTAACGTGGAGTTGGAAGCACAACTGGCCAATCGTCTACTGGTAAAGTCCGAGTGATCGCTTCAGTAGATCACTCCAGTAAATAACTACAATAGATCACTCCAGCAAGCCGTTATCCGCATAGGGGAAGTCTGCAGATTCCAGATTTTCCTGATAACTTTCAAGGCGTTCCACAGCCAGATCGGTGCGATAGAATTGCGCAATATGATAAAGCGCGTCCCCCTCGTTCACCAGTGGCAGGTTCATCTGACCGATCACCAAACCACTGCAGGGTGACCAGATCTCGGTTTCTGATTCGCCAAAGGGGTCAGAGACAATACCCAGTAATGTCTGATCGCGCACAACCCTGTCACCAAGGTTGACGAAAGCACGGAAAATGCCGCTCTGCGGGGCACGCATCCACATGCTGGAACGCGCCATCATCGGCTCAAGGCCCGGTGCTCTGCGACTCTTTGGCAGCATCTCCAGCGCACGCATCACCCGTATGATTCCTTCAACGCCACCACGAATGGCAAACTCATCAAAGCGCAGTGCTTCCCCGGCTTCATAGAGCAGAATCGGGATATTTTTCTGCCTGGCTGCGGCGCGCAGTGAGCCATCACGCAGTGCCGAATTCAGGATCACTGGCGTACCGAAGGCTCTTGCCAGAGATAGCGTTTCGGCATCATCCAGATCGGCTCGTATCTGAGGTAGATTACTGCGATTGATCGCTCCGGTATGCAGATCGATACCATGAGTCGCCTGATTGACAATCTCGGTCATGAAGATGCGTGCAATACGCGCGGCAAGCGAGCCTTTCTGCGAACCCGGAAAACACCTGTTCAGGTCGCGCCTGTCCGGCAGATAGCGGCTGTGGTTGATAAAACCATATAGATTCACGATGGGAACAGCGATCAACGTCCCTTTCAGGCGCCTCAGCGCTGGCACCTGCAGCAGGCGACGAATCACCTCAACACCATTGATCTCATCACCATGGATCGCTGCACTGACAAACAGCACAGGCCCATCCTGACGCCCGCAGATCACTTGAACCGGCATGGTGGTGGGAGTGTGGGTGTAGAGCTTACCCAGTTGCAACTCAATCGTTTTACGCTCGCCGGGTTGAATCTCCACCCCGCCGATGGTGATTGGCTGATTCTTTTTTCGCCGCACTGACTATCGCCTGTCTATTGTTTAACCTGTACCTGCCGTTTGGCCAATATCTGATGCTTAACCGGTACCTTTGGTCTGTGTCCGGTTGGGTTTGGCATTGCGCTCTATGAAATCAATGACCATACCAGCTACGTCTTTGCCGGATGCTTTCTCGATACCTTCAAGACCCGGTGAGGAGTTCACCTCCATCACCACAGCACCATGATTGGAACGCAACAGATCAACACCACAGACATTCAGCCCCATCACCTTGGCCGCACGTATCGCGGTGGCCCGCTCTTCCGGTGTAATACGACACAGCGTTGCAGTACCGCCACGATGCAGGTTGGATCTGAATTCGCCCTCTTTGGCCTGGCGCTTCATCGCCGCTACAACCTTGCCGCCGATAACAAAGGCACGAATATCGGCACCTTTTGCTTCCTTGATGAACTCCTGCACCAGAATGTGGTGCTTCAGCCCCATGAATGCCTGAATAACGCTCTCTGCCGCCTGATTGGTTTCGGCCAATACCACACCGATCCCCTGCGTGCCTTCCAGCAGTTTGATGACGGCCGGTGCGCCGCCCACAGTGCTGAGAAGGTCATCAATATCATCCGGTGAGTGGGCAAAACCGGTTACAGGCAAGCCAATACCACGACGCGAAAGAAGCTGCAGACTGCGCAATTTATCGCGCGAGCGGCTGATCGCAACAGATTCATTCAACGGATAAACATTCAGCATCTCAAACTGGCGCAGTACAGCCGTGCCATAAAAAGTAATCGAGGCGCCGATACGAGGAATCACGGCATCAAAGCCATCCAGTATCTCGCCCTTGTAGTGGATCTGCGGATTATGGGAGGTGATGTTCATGTAGCAACGCAAAGCGTCAATGACCCGAACTTCATGCCCTCTGCTCTCTGCTGCCTCAATCAGGCGACGCGTCGAGTAGAGCTTTGCATTTCTGGACAGTATTGCAATTTTCATTTATTTCTCCCATGCCTGCCGGACTGTAGATAGGAGGCACCCGAATCCACAATTAAGCGTTTCTGTTTCAAAGCCTGTCGCCCAAGCAACATACGAAACATCATGGTGTCTCGACAGGTCAAAGATAATTCAATGGCAAACCGCTCATTCCCGATCTGCACATCTGTCTCAATAAAATACCGCTCGGTGATATTCCCACCCGAGTCAGTCACCTTGCGGACATCCTTGACCGGTGCTTCACACCATACTTCCGTATCGGCGTCGTGCTGTATGGGATGCAGACCGAATCGCACCCATTCCACACCGTCACGTGTGAAACTCTCGACAGCAAAGGCATGCAACGCCGAGGTGCGGGCACCCGTGTCGACCTTGCACTTGACGCTATCAATTCCAAGACCGGGAAGACCAACCCACTCTCGCCACCCCACGGTACACTTCTCTATTTGATCAGTCATGTGGCTCTGCCGTTCGTTAAACTCAACATCAGAATAGCACCGCACGACGATACTGAAAGTAGACCGTGCAGAAATATCCATTTAAATCAGACTAGTAAGCACCCGGAACAGGAAGTTCTGCGGGTCGGAAAATCAGATATGAGGAACAGAGTATTGAAAGAGCGCTAGTAGAACAGAAGCGCTGGAATCTGACAAGCATTGAGTAACAGGTGCCACACGATTACTCACCTTCAAGACTGTTCGGGTGGTCCCTGTTGCAGAGATGGGCCAGACAGAAGTCAGGCTCGAATGATGAATTTACTCGTTGCCTAGCAGTATCTTTTTCATCAGACCGGCCAATTGCGCCTTTTCATCGCCATCAAGACGGTTGAGCATCACATCCATATTGGCCAGATGCGCTTCCAGAGCGGCATCCACTGTGACCACGCCCTGCGCGGTCAGCGCTACCTTACAGCTACGGCGATCCTCTTCACTGGCCATCCTCTCTATTAAACCCCGCTGTACCAATGCCTCTAACCGAGTGCTCATGGCGCCAGATGACAGCATTACTGTTTGATAAAGCTCTGTCGGAGTCAGCGGTACCTGGCCACGCCGCAGTGTCGCCAGAATATCGAACTCCACACGGCTCAACCCCAGTGGTTCGAAGACAGCCTCCAACTGCTTCTGCCAGAGCAAACTGACCCGGCCAAGACGCCCTACGATGCCCATCGCAGAGCAGTCCAGGTCCGGCCTGGCATCACTCCACTGCTGCAAAATATGATCTACCGAATCCTTCATTGATAACGCCTCTTAAAATATCATTTTGAAAAGATACTTGAACATAAGGGTAAATTCCATTACTTTACGAATATGACTTTTTGGAAAGATACTTTTATATGAGGGACTAAACCACCCCTCTCAACGAATACACTAACACTCAAAAGGAACTCACATGAATCTGATCGTTATTGCAGGTAGTCAACGTGCACAGTCACAAAGCCTGAATGTTGCCCGTTACATCGACAGAATTGCCGGTGTGGATTTTGAGCAAACACAGATTCTCGACCTGCATGAGCTGAATTTACCCCTGTGGAATGAAGGAGTATGGAATAACACTGAGGAATGGGCTCCCTGGCGCTCAATAGCAGAAAAACTCAGATCTGCTGACGCATTTGTGTTTATCACACCAGAATGGCACGGGATGGCAACACCAGCACTGAAGAACTTTCTGATGCTTGCTACAGACGAAGAGCTGGGCCATAAACCAGCGTTGGTAGTCAGCGTTTCAGCTGGTCCAAATGGGGTTTATCCCATCAGTGAACTGCGTATGACAGGCAGCAAAAACAATCACGTGTGCTTCCTTCCGGATCATCTTATCTTTCGCGATATAGCCACCTTATTTGATGCTGAACTCAAATGCACCGATGAGCGCATGGATGGAAGGACTCAATACACCATGCAACTGCTTGCTGCCTACGCACACGCACTTAAGCCGATACACCGGGATATGGTTACAGCCGGAAAGGCCTATCGTTATGGTATGTAGGTGAATGGTGTATACAGCGCCCTTTACGTATTGGTAGTGGTCAAACAATCTGAATACTGCTCTGACGCAAACCCATTTCGCAAAAAACGGAATCCCCGTTCGCATATCGGTTTAAACCTCCGCTATGCGAACAGTTCTGAAAGCTCCAACTCAAGCACTGATTGGATTATTCAAATGATCAAACCGTCCGTTAGTAAGTGTTGACGCTACCGTAATTAAGCAATATACCACCGCTCCCACCGCCAGGATCCTGAAAAGCGTCAGCATATCAGCATCAAAATACGTGACGGATATCCATCCAATAAAGGCTGCTATGATCATCCGTGCGGTTCCTGCCAGCACTGGCCAGAGCACTCGTTTCATACCGATAGCCGCAAAATAGAGAGCCATGCCTGCACCGATGAATCCATAAAACGGCGCAACGCTCTGCAAGTAACTGGCCCCGACAGTGAGTATTTGCTGTTCTTCACTGAAAATAGTGAGCCAGATCTGTGGAAATGCAGCAACACCAATCCCAAGCAGCGTAGTAAAAGCAAAAGCGATTGCCGCGCCAATCCATGTAATACGCTGTGCACGATGCATTTGGCCCGCTCCGACGTTAACTCCAACCATTGTCATGATCGCCGTACCAAGGCCAAACAGCAGGGGGATTTGTATATATTCCAGCCTCGAAGCAATACCATACCCGGCAACAGCTTCAGGCCCGAACCTACCTACCGCAGCAGTAACAATTGCAACGGTCAAGTTGAGCTGAACTGTACCAATAGAGGCTAACAAGCCAACACCAAGAATGTCCTTGAATAATCGGGATCTGAGCGGGGCTGTTGATAGCCTGATCACACTCTTAACTGATCGCATATGCCTTATCAAGAATAACGTCGCCAAGAGGTAATAGACCACAATCGCCATACCAGCTCCGGCGACACCAAACGATGGTATGGGTCCCCAACCAAAGATAAGGGCGGGTGATAAAGGCAGAAGAATTGCAGCGCCCCCCAACGTTATACGTGCTGGAGTACGGGTGTCGCCCGCTCCGCGCAGGGATGCCGATAACAGAGCAACCATCCATATCAGCGGCGAACTGACGAACACGATGTTCGAATACATAAGGGCGGCAGAAAGTGCTGGCCCGGAAACGCCCATCACTTGATACAGGGCATAACCACCCATAATGATGACTGCGGAAAATGCCAGTCCCGCCACTCCTGCGATAACAACTCCATGCCAGACCAACGCTTGTGCATCTTCCCATCGGCCTGCTCCGGATGCACGCGCTATAGCGGCAGCCAATCCACTGCCAATTCCGCCATTCGCCATCATTTGCATCAGCATAAGTACTGGGAAAACGACCGAGACCCCTGCCAGAACACTGGCTCCGAGTGAACTGACAAAGTAAGTCTCTATCACGCCAACCAAGGTCTGAACCACCAGAACTGCAATAGTCGGCAAGGCCAATCTAAGCATGACAGGAACTATCGGCCCCGCCAATATTTCAGCAGTCGCTTTGGGCAATGGCTGTGCCTGATCTTGCTTTGCAATTGATGAAAGGCCAGTCATCACCTCAGCTCCGAATCGGGTTGCCAGCCACCACCAAGTGCTTTAAAGGCTGCCACTGCAGCTTGAGCAGATGTGGTCTGTGCCTGGACTTGCAAGTCTGAGGCTCTCAACAAATTTTCGTCAGCTTGAAGGACTTCTATCAAACTGACAACGCCTGTCCGGTAGGCCGTAAATGAAACTTCACGCGCACGGCTAAGCGATTTTACTCCCCCAGCGAGTATGTCCGCTTGCTCCTCCCGGTTGATCAGGACTGAAAAGGCATTTTCGACATCTTCGGCTGCTCGTAGCACAGCCAGACGATAGGCTGCCAGCATCTCAGCTTCCTGACCCTTGAGCTGGTCAATTTGTGCATCGATACGACCGAAATCGAATAAACGCCATCTAAGACCCAACACACCGGCAGCCTGGCTGGCACCACTACTGAACAGGTTGCCACTGGACACCGATGACGCACTGCCGATCAACCCACTCAGCGAGAGCTTGGGATAATACTCCCCGATAGCAGCACCAATACGCGCATTAGATGCTGCAAGGCGCCGCTCGGCCATAATCAGGTCAGGTCGTCGCCTGAGTAGATCACCTGGAGCCCCCATCCCAACAATCTTTGAAGCAACTGGAATAGCACGGGGCTCTGTCAGTTCCGCCCGATGTGTACCGGGTGGTGTGCCGAGCATGACGTCCAGCGAGTTCATGGCCGCGTCCAAACCCATTTCCAGGAGTGGTACAGACGTACGAACCTGGGCAAGTGCACCCTCAACCTGCCTCACTTGAAGCTCTGCTGCCAATCCATTGTCATATAGCAGATTGATGGTTGAAAGCAGCTCCTGCTGCGTTTGCACTTGCCGACGAATGACATCAAGCCGGGCCTGCAAGCCACGGATACTGATGTATATTTCAGCGGTCTGCGCCGCCACCGACAGTCGTGTTGCGGCCACTCCAGCCTCGGAAGCCTGAAATTCAGCAAAAGCGGCCTCTCGCCCACGTCGAAGCCCGCCAAAGATATCAAGTTCCCAGATTGTGCCGACATTAGTCTCGTATGAGTTGCCATAACGATCGAAATTGGGCATTGAGCTCAGGACTTGCCCCAGTGGGGTCTCCGCCGACTGGTAAGCTCTGGCAGCCTGGCCACTGATATTGCCGGCAGGCAGCAACGCAGCATTCGCCGCCCCGAGACCTGCACGGGCCTGATCAACGCGAGCAGATGCCTGTGCAAGATCGAGGTTTTTCTCCAATGCCGAGGTTATGAATCGAGTCAGTTGCGGATCGCCGAAACCCTCCCACCAGTTTATGATATCGGCGTTTGCAGCGGCATGCCGTTGCTCAACAGCTTCCTGACCCAGGTAGCTTTCCATTACAGGCATGGTGGGCCTCACATAATCAGGACCTACAGCACAGCCTGCTGAAAGGCTGGCAACAATGAGCATGACAAGTGGGTGTTTAGGCTGCATAGGTTTCTTCTGCCACATATGATAGATTACAATTAAGTGACCATATTACGATATAGTCACTCGTTGTCAATCTTTTATGTGACGCGTAGACTACAATCCATCAGTCGACCAACTACTGGATATCATGAAAACAATGAACAAAGAAACTACTTATCCCGTCTCAAGCCGAGGGCCCATCGACCATGATGTTCGAGATCAGATCCTTCATGCGGCCACCGAGCATTTCAGCCAGTATGGCTACGAGAAGACCACGGTCTCCGATCTTGCAAAAGCCATTGGTTTTTCAAAAGCTTATATCTACAAATTCTTCGCTTCCAAGCAAGCAATTGGTGAGGCGATATGCGCGAACTGCCTGCTCGAAATCGAAACCGAGGTCCGCGCTGCCATAGACGAGGCAGACCGGCCGCCAGAAAAACTGAGACGCCTGTTCAAAGCTATCGTCGAAGCCAGCGTTCGCTTATTTTTCCGCGACCAGAAGCTATATGAGATCGCCGCTTCAGCAGCTTCCGAGCGCTGGCAGGCAGCGTTGGCCTATGAAGAACGTATGCAGCAGATACTGCAGGATGTGTTGCAACAAGGCCGGCTAACCGGCGATTTTGAGCGCAAAACCCCGCTGGATGAAACTGTCATGGCGATCTATCTGGTTATAAGGCCCTACCTCAATCCTCTGCTGCTGCAACATAGTTTTGATCATGCCAGTGATGCTTCCGCTCACCTGTCCAGCTTGGTGCTCCGTAGCCTTTCGCCATAAAATTATTTAGTGACTATTGACTAAATTGGTCACTTGAATGAAAATACTCCCCTGATCTATTCGTCCAGGGGATTTATATATGTTTCGGCGCAGCCTCGTTTCGCTTGCTGTTTTATCTGTGATACCACTGGCTCTGGTTGGCTGCGGTGAACAACCACCGGCCGATCCGCGCACAGAAGTGCCACTGGTGCGTACTGTTGTCGTTGCACAAGCAGCGCCCGGAGCCCGCTCGTTCAGCGGCGTAGTCGCTGCACGAGTGCAGAGCGATCTCGGCTTTCGGGTATCTGGTAAAGTGTTAGAACGGCTGGTCAATACAGGACAGACCGTAAACCGCGGTCAGCCGCTTCTGCGCATTGACCCCATCGATCTGAAACTCGCAGCGCTTGCACAGCAAGAAGCGGTCGCTGCCGCTCGAGCACGCGCGCAACAGGCGGCGGCTGAAGAGGCTCGCTATCGCGAACTTCGTGGAACCGGCGCGATATCTGCATCGGTCTACGATCAGGTTAAGAGTGCGTCCGATACTGCCAAGGCACAACTCAGTGCCGCCGAAGCTCAGGCTAAAGTATCCCTTAACGCGATTGAATATACCGAACTGGTGGCTGATGCCGACGGCGTTGTCATGGAAACACTGGTCGAGCCGGGTCATGTTGTTAATGCCGGGCAAACTGTTGTACGTCTGGCCCATGCAGGATATCGCGAGGCTATCATCCAGTTACCGGAAACCCTGCGCCCTGCACTGGGCTCCACCGGACAAGCCACGCTGTTCGGCAATGGCGGTCAAACTGCTTCGGCCAAACTCCGACAACTTTCTGATGTCGCGGACCCACTTACGCGCACCTTCGAGGCCCGTTATGTAATGGAGGGAGCGCTGTCTGATATACCACTGGGTACCACAGTCAGTATCCAGATTGATGATGGTTACACGTCTATCCCCAATGGTTTGCAGGTGCCAATCAGTGCTCTTTTTGACGCTGGCAAGGGATCTGGCGTATGGACCATCAGTAGTGAGCCGACAAAAGTCTCCTGGCGGCCGGTTGTCGTCCAACGTCTGGGTGACGACAGCGCGCACATCACCGGCCCTCTGGAGCCTGGCGATCTGATAGTTGCGCTCGGTGCGCACTTACTGCGTGAAGGCGATCAGGTCAGAGTGGATAGCCAGACTGTGGCAACTGTGACCAAAGGAGCTCAGCCATGAGTAATGGCCGTTTTAATCTCTCCGCAATCGCTGTACGTGAGCGCTCCATCACTTTATTCCTGATCTGCCTGATCTCACTGGCAGGCCTCATTGCCTTCTCTAAATTGGGGCGTGCAGAAGATCCCGCCTTCACGGTCAAAGTAATGACCATTATCACTGCCTGGCCAGGGGCTACAGCGCAGGAGATGCAGGACCAGGTCGCCGAGAAGCTTGAAAAGCGCATGCAGGAGCTGCGTTGGTATGAACGCACCGAAACCTATACCAGACCTGGTTTGGCTTTCACGACTTTGACTTTGCTCGATAGCACACCGCCTTCCGCAGTACAGGATGAGTTCTATCAGGCCCGTAAAAAGATCAGCGACGAGGCCAGCAGCCTCCCGCCTGGTGTGATTGGACCGATGGTCAACGACGAATACGCCGACGTTACCTTTGCGCTATTTGCGCTCAAAGCCAAAGGTGAGCCGCAGCGCTTACTGGTGCGCGAAGCAGAAACGTTACGCCAGCGGATGCTGCACGTGCCGGGCGTCAAAAAAGTCAACATCGTCGGCGAACAGTCCGAGCGCATCTATATTGAATTCTCACATGAGCGTCTGGCAACGCTGGGCGTCAGCCCGCATGAAGTGTTCGCCGCACTCAATAGCCAGAATGCCCTGACACCGGCCGGCTCTGTGGAGACTAAGGGACCCGAGGTATTTATTCGCCTGGATGGCGCCTTCGACGAATTGCAGAAAATACGCGACACGCCGGTGATGGCGCAGGGCCGCTCCCTGAAGCTGTCAGACATCGCCACGGTCAAACGCGGCTATGAAGACCCCGCAACTTTCCTGGTACGCAATGGTGGCGAGCCGACGCTGCTGTTAGGCATTGTCATGCGCGACGGTTGGAACGGACTTGATCTGGGTAAAGCGCTGAGCAGTGAGGTGGATGCTATTAACAGCGAACTGCCGCTGGGGATGAGCCTGAGCAAGGTCACTGACCAGGCTGTCAATATCAGCTCGGCGGTCGATGAGTTTATGATCAAGTTCTTTGTTGCCTTGCTGGTAGTGATGCTGGTGTGCTTCGTCAGCATGGGCTGGCGCGTTGGCGTTGTGGTTGCCGCCGCTGTGCCACTCACGCTGGCGATGGTTTTTGTAGTGATGCTGGCGTCCGGCAAGAACTTTGACCGCATCACCTTGGGATCCCTGATCCTGGCGCTGGGCTTGCTGGTAGATGACGCCATTATCGCCATTGAAATGATGGTGGTAAAAATGGAAGAAGGTTACGACCGCATCGCCGCTTCCGCCTATGCCTGGAGCCATACCGCAGCACCGATGCTGTCGGGCACGCTGGTTACGGCCGTCGGCTTTATGCCCAACGGCTTCGCCCGCTCCAGCGCCGGTGAATATACCAGTAATATGTTCTGGATAGTGGGTATCGCACTGATGGCATCATGGCTGGTGGCCGTCGTGTTCACACCCTACCTGGGTGTCAAAATGTTGCCTGACATCAAGAAGGTAGAAGGTGGTCATAGTGCGATATATGACACGCCGCACTATAATCGCTTCCGCAAACTGCTGGAGCTTGTCATCTCCGGTAAATGGCTTGTCGCCGCCTCAGTTGTGAGCCTGTTCGTGCTGGCGATACTCGGCATGGCTGTCGTCAAGAAGCAATTTTTCCCGATATCCGATCGACCTGAAGTCCTGATCGAAGTGCAAATGCCCTATGGCACCTCGATCATGCAAACCAGCGCCGCAACAGAGAAGGTAGAAGCTTGGCTGGAACAGCAGGAAGAGGCAAGGATAGTCACGTCGTATATTGGTCAAGGAGCACCACGCTTCTACTTTTCAATGGGGCCAGAGCTACCCGATCCCTCCTTTGCCAAAATCGTGGTGCGCACGGACAACCAAAACGAGCGTGAGGTATTGAAACTCCGGCTGCGACAAGCCATATCCGACGGACTTGCTGCTGAGGCTAGTGTGCGTGTCACTCAACTGGTATTCGGCCCTTATTCGCCGTATCCGGTTGCTTACAGGGTTTCCGGCCCTGATCCTGATATGTTGCGCAGCATCGCGGCTGACGTGGAGCAGGTCATGGCTGCCAGCCCTCTGATGCGCACGGTCAACACCGACTGGGGCACCCGCACCCCCACGCTGCACTTCACTTTGCAGCAAGACCGATTACAGGCCGTGGGACTCACCTCCAGCGCTGTGGCACAGCAACTGCAATTCCTTTTAAGTGGAGTTCCGGTCACTGCGGTACGGGAGGATATTCGTACCGTACAAGTTGTTGCGCGCTCAGCTGGCGACATCCGACTTGATCCAGCCAGGATTAGCGATTTCACGCTGGGCGGTGCCAATGGGCAGCGCATTCCGCTGTCGCAGGTAGGTGAAGTTGATGTACGCATGGAAGAACCAATCATGCGCCGGCGCGACCGGATGCCGACCATCACCGTTCGCGGCGACATCTCCGATGAGTTACAGCCACCGGATGTGTCTGTCGCTATCACTGCGCAGCTTCAGCCCATTATGGACACACTGCCGGAAGGCTATCGCATTGAAGTGGCTGGCTCCATTGAAGAGTCAGGCAAGGCAATGGTAGCGATGCTGCCGATCTTTCCCATCATGCTGGCCAGCATCTTGCTGATTATCATCCTGCAGGTCCGCTCGATCTCCGCGATGGTCATGGTTTTCCTGACGAGTCCTTTAGGGCTGATCGGTGTAGTGCCTACGCTGCTACTGTTCCAGCAACCATTTGGCATCAATGCACTGGTTGGCTTGATTGCACTGTCTGGCATCCTGATGCGGAATACGCTGATTCTGGTCGGGCAGATCCACCACAATGAACAGTCCGGGTTAGCACCGTACCAAGCAGTTGTCGAGGCTACCGTGCAGCGGACCCGCCCTGTGATCTTAACCGCACTGGCCGCTATTCTGGCCTTTATCCCTCTGACCTATTCGGTGTTCTGGGGCACTCTCGCTTACACCCTGATAGGTGGCACCCTCGCAGGGACAGTGTTAACGCTGGTATTCCTGCCGGCCATGTATTCCATCTGGTTCAAAATAAAGCCTGATTATGGCACTGATCCCAACTTAACCCCCGTCAAACTTTGAGAGAAATCCATATGTCAGAATCAAAAGTTGTCTTAATCACCGGCGTCTCTTCAGGTATCGGACGTGTCGCTGCAGAAAAATTTGCCAAACGAGGTTGCACGGTGTTCGGTACCGTCCGTAACCTTGCAACAGCAAGCTCATTACCCGGCGTCAAGCTTATTGAGATGGATGTCCGAGATGAGGCTTCTGTTCAACGAGGTATCCAATCCATCATCACTTCTGCCAAACGCATCGACATACTGGTCAATAATGCAGGTATGACCCTGATCGGTGCGGTGGAAGAAACAAGCACTGCCGAGGCTGTATCGCTGTTCGATACTAATGTCCTCAGTATTCTGCGGACAATACAAGCAGCACTACCGCATATGCGTGCGCAACGCAGTGGCAGAATTGTCAATGTCAGCTCGGTGCTGGGCTTTCTTCCGGCACCTTATATGGGGCTTTATTCCGCTTCCAAACATGCTGTAGAAGGGTTATCGGAAACCCTGGATCATGAGGTCCGCCAGTTCGGCATACGCGTGACTCTGGTAGAGCCGTCTTTTACCAAGACCAATCTGGATCTCAATGCGCCGAAAACGGGTGCAGTGATCGCCGACTATGCCAACGAAAACAGCCTGGTATCAGGCGCATTTCTTAATACTATCAAAACGGCGCCTGAACCTGAGACAG
Source organism: Nitrincola salilacus (assembly GCF_046271865.1). Lineage (NCBI taxonomy): Bacteria > Pseudomonadati > Pseudomonadota > Gammaproteobacteria > Oceanospirillales > Oceanospirillaceae > Nitrincola > Nitrincola salilacus. The sequence goes on along the minus strand of NZ_CP176580.1, from coordinate 1,512,601 downwards.
TGGCTAACACGATTGTCAACGCGGCATTGGGTAAGTGGCGTATGCGTCACACGCCAGCTGGACAGGCGTCATTATTGAGTAAGCTGCGTCGCTTTATGCCAGCGGGACCCGTCGATTCAGGCATACGAAAAACCTTTGGACTGAGCTGAACCCTCTTTTTGTTCCAACTTTGTAAACATTTTTGAGGAACAGTGTATGGCGATGAATAGAGAAAATACTGTACGAATCGTAGTGACCGGGACAGGTGTCGTCGGGCCATTAGGCTGTGGCACTGAAACGGTTTGGTCCCGCCTGTTGGCAGGAAAATCGGGCATTCGCACCCTGCCTGTAGAGCTGACAGATGGCACTGGCACCTCTATCGGCGGGCAGGTACCCAGTTTAGAGGAAGATCCGCAAGCTGGCTACGATCCAGAGCGTGTTATTGCCCCCAAAGAGCGTAAGAAAATAGATCGCTTCATTGAGTTTGCGCTTATTGCAGCACAAGAGGCCCTTACTCAGGCGGGCTGGCACCCAAGTGAAGAGGCACAGCAACAGCGAACAGCCACTATTATCGCATCTGGCGTTGGTGGGTTCGGTGCCATCGCAGAGGCTGTGCGCACAACCGATGCGCGAGGACCACGCCGACTCTCACCGTTTACTGCCCCCTCCTTTCTCGCCAATATGGCGGCTGGCCATATTTCCATCACACATGGTTTCAAAGGACCGATCGGAGCGCCAGTGACCGCCTGCGCAGCCGGAGTACAAGCCATTGGCGATGCGGCGCGGCTGATTCGAAGCGGAGAAGCCGACATCGCCGTATGCGGTGGAACTGAGGCTGCCATTCACCGCGTCACGCTCGGAAGTTTTGCAGCTGCGCGAGCTTTGTCCACTGGATTCAACGATCGCCCTGAAGAAGCATCACGTCCATTTGATCGTGATCGGGACGGTTTTGTGATGGCCGAAGGGGCTGGTCTACTGGTCATCGAGTCCCTTGAACATGCGCTGGCTCGCGGTGCACAGCCTCTGGCGGAATTGGTAGGTTACGGCACCAGTGCCGATGCCTATCACCTGACTGCGGGCCCGGAGGATGGCAGCGGCGCCCAACGCGCCATGCAGCAGGCTTTACGGCAAGCCGATATTACTGCTGGTGATGTACAGCACATTAATGCACATGCGACATCAACACCGGTTGGCGATAAGGGGGAGCTGACGGCAATTCGGGCGGTGTTCGGAGCAAACTCGGGGGTTGCGATCACTTCAACCAAATCCAGTACCGGTCATTTACTGGGCGCGGCTGGTGGGATCGAGGCTATTTTCACCCTTCTGGCGTTACGCGATCAGACCATTCCACCGACTCTTAACCTCATCAATCCTGACAAAGCAGCTGATGGCCTCAATCTGGTTGGCCTGTCTGCACGGAAAATGCCAATTAAATACGCCCTGTCAAATGGGTTTGGATTTGGAGGAGTGAACGCCAGTGTACTGTTTCGTCGTTGGGAGCCTCATTGACCCATGGGTTTGGCCATGGATCCTGAAGCCACAACAGATGATAGTGACCGGCGCCCGATCCCATTTCAAGGTGTTGAGAAGGCCTGCCAATCGGCAGGCTAAATGATCAGCGAGTAGCAACCGGCATGGCGGAACCCTGTTCCTCTGCATCGATATCGGTGCTCATTGCCACAGCCTCGCCCTGCTCCACCCACATGCGACGCTCTTCGTCGGTCGCCCGTGGAGAAAACCATCCGAGCTGAGCATAGAGGATCCCGATCACAGGAGACAACCAGCACGCAAACGCCAGTGGAATATAAAGCAGGTTTTCAACCTGACCGTTAGCAATACCCAGCCCCAGTGCGCTGATGACAAAAGCCCCACCAGCATTCCAGGGAATGAGCGGTGATAGCAGCGTACCGCCCTCTTCGATCGCACGGGACAGGTTCAGTGTAGAATAGCCCATGCCACGGTAGATCGGAGCGTACATACGGCCAGGCAAGGCGATGGACAAGTAAGGATCACCCGCTACCAGGTTAGTGGACATGGAAGTAAAGACTGCTACTGTCTGCACACCCCGGAAACTATGCACCTTGGTCATGATCGCTTTGATGATAGCTTCCAGACAGCCGGTTTTCTCCAACGCACCACCAAAACCCAATGCAATCAGCACTAGCGAGATGGTCCACATCATGGACTGGACGCCGCCCCGGTTGAGGAGGCTGTCGATCGCTGCGACACCAGTCTCAATTGAGTAACCGGAATTCGCATAGGTCAACAGCTCATGCACACTGGCACCTTGTGTGATCATGGCAACAACTGCGCCAGCCAGAACACCCGCGAAGAGTGATGGAATCGGAGGCATACGTTTGACAGCCAAGGCAATAACCAGCACAGCGGGTAAGAGTAACCAGGCAGAAATAGTGAAGTTCGCATCCAGTGTTGAGGTGATGGCACTGATTCGCTCGAAGGAGGCGTCACCGCCCTCGATTAATGTAAAGCCAGCCACCAGATAGATCGCCAGAGCAATCAACATCGCCGGAATCGTAGTCGGCATCATGTTCTTGATATGCGAGAACACATCCGTTCCAGTCACTGCTGGTGCCAGATTGGTGGTATCGGACAGGGGCGATACCTTGTCGCCAAAAAAGGCGCCAGATACCACGGCCCCGGCCGTCCAATACATTGGGATATCGAAACCCGCACCAATCCCCATCAGCGCCAGACCCACGGTACCGACCGTGCCCCAGGATGTACCCAACGACAGCGACACTACGGCACACAACACCATGGCGGCGGCCAGAAAAATGCTCGGCGAGAGGATCGTCAACCCATAGTAGATCAAGGTCGGTACCGTACCACTGGCAATCCAGACCCCGATAATCATCCCCACACAGATCAATACCGAAACAGAAGGCAACGATACGTGAATGACATGGAAAATACCTTCTTCGATGTGCTTCCATTTATAACCCAGTGTTATTCCCACCAGGCCAGTAATAGCCAGCCCAATAGCAAGCGGAATGTGTGGTGTAAAATCACCAAAGTAGAAGAGTTGAATGCCCAGCACCACCAAGGTCAGCACCACAGGTGTGAGCGCCAGAGCCAGCCCCGGCTTCTTGCAGTCAATTAACTCAGTCGGATCAGTCATAGCAATATCCTTTTATTTTAGTACGTGTTCGTCATTCGTTGACCGGAAACCGCAAGGCACCCGAGGGCCAGGCTGAGCGATTCCGGCAATATTCTTTCTTAGCCCTCATAACTGAAGTATCAGCCATTATGGCTAGGAAGTGGCTCTGAATAATGCTAATTTAGTCACCAATAGACCTAAAAATTACTAATATGTAGGAATAAAGGCTAGTGAAGATTGACCGAATAGACCGTGAAATTTTGCGCCAGCTTCAGGAGCACGGACGGCTTCCTATTGTTGAGTTGGCCAACAGGGTCAATCTCACTAAAACACCTTGTGCTCAGCGTGTTCGCCGACTGGAAGAATCAGGCGTAATTCGGGGCTATCGTGCCGACCTGGATCCGGATCACCTCAATGCTGGCCATGTTCTGGTGGTTCAGGTGACGATGGATAAAACCAGCGAGGATGCACTTGAACGCTTCAACGAAGCGGTAAGAAAAATTCCTGAAGTACAGAGCTGTTATATGGTGGCAGGGAATTTCGATTATCTGCTTAAGGTAAGAACCCACGATATCCATCAATATCGTGAAGTATTGGGGGCCCAGATTGGGCAGCTACCCCACGTACACCAGACTCACTCCTTTGTGGCGATGGAAATAGTAAAAGACGAAATCACCGTTCCGGTGCCCAACGAAACCCTATGGACCAAGTAAACAGGGGTAACTGACAAGTCATTTGGCGACCTGCGTGTAGCAAAATCGCACATGGACCGGTTGCTTCTCTTAGACGGCGTACACTACTCGCGACTCAAGCGCAGGTATTATCTGCTTTCATGATTTTCCACTGGCTCACCTCGGTTGCTTAAGCACTGGCCTGGTCAAATCACTCAAACGGCACCGTTGCTGCCCATTCTCATCAAAGTTGTTCGGGTCCAACCATTCAGAAAATGCCCGGTGCAATGCTGGCCATTCCGAGTCAATGATCGCGTACCAGGCGGTGTCACGATTACGTCCTTTGTACACGGTAGCTTGACGGAAAATACCTTCGTACGAAAAGCCCAGCCGCTGCGCAGCATCTCGGGAAGGACCATTCAAGGCATCGCACTTCCACTCGTAACGCCGGTACCCGAGTTCAAACACTCGCTTCATCATAAGAAACATCGATTCAGTGGCAACAGGGCTTCTTTTGAGGTGATCCGAGTAATGGATGTGACCGACCTCAATTGACCCACTTGCAGGTGTGATCCTGAGATAACTCGCAACGCCAACCAGCTTATTGTCCGATTTCCGACGTATAGCGAAGAACATCGGATCGGTACTCTGGCAGGATGAAACCATCCAGTCTTTATAGGCCTTCACAGACTCAAACGGGCCGTAAGGAAGATACGTCCAGCTGCGGCCGTCAACGTCCGACAGATTTGCTTCATGTAACGATTCAGCGTGCACCTCCGGATCAAGCGGCTCCAACTGACAATAATGGCCTTCCATCGGTTCGCCAGGTGGCAAATCCGGACGTGTCCACTCTGCGAGCGACTCCCCGATCGGTTGGTTGAGATGGTTAAAAACGTGGTTCATTCTATATCCCTTCATCATTGTCAGCAGCGCGATGCTCAGTACCCTCGATTGACGGCGAAACGGCAACTGTCTCTACCAAGAGATTCGGCTTCAAGACTGCGAATACTTCCGCAAGCTTAAGTGCTGTATTGCTCATTATCATTCTCCTTCGGGTCGTGGGCGCAACGCAGGAGTAACGAGCACCACGACGCTGGTAAACTTGGAACTATCGATGCTATGCACTGCTCATTCAAGGTTCCAACAAAAACCATCAGACTTCATCGAGACTCAGATGCCGTACCCATTAAGTCACTGGGGGGTGGGAAAGCTTTCTTGAATGTGAAAGCTTCTCTGGTGGGGCCCAGCTCTCTCAACATGTTTAGCTTGTTGGATGCCTCTTCAACGGATGGAATGTGTCCAGCGGGCACCCACCAAAGCACCATATGGGCCTCACCGAGTTTGTGAAACCACTCGTTTTTCCGGCGCATGATCTCAACGTGGGCAGACCGATAAACGTAATTATGTAAAGCTTCAACTGAATCCCACAGCGACAGGTTCACGATCTGATCAGAGCCAAAGAAGTCGATCCCGGTGGCATCACCATCCTCGCCCTGGAGCCGCCATAAAAACCCGGGCGACGCTTCAGCCAATGCATTGATCCTGTCCAGGTTTGCCACAAACTCTGAAAGCTGCGGTGAATCCAGTGGAGCCATCAGTTTGGCAATATTGAGTTGGGCGATATGGTACTTATTCACACTTGCCTCCCTGAGAACACTGTTTATACCCATACATAGTACGAGTTAGGTGCTATTTCGTTGGCCTTGTCAGGCATCATTTTGAGCATTCTGATGCGCTTGAATAATATATTCGCGTGCATGCTTGATTTCAATTTCAGCCACTGTCAGAAATTTTATGTGTCGTCTTGTCTTTCCAGAACCCTCGAGAACACCAAATTCGTCATTCAAACCAGCACCATTACTCAACTCAAGAGTAACATGCTGTTTATAGGAAAAAACGCCACAAAATGGTGTTGGATCAGAAAACAGTATTCCACCGTATTTGATCTCCTCGGAAACAGTTCGAGACGTGGACAGAGCCATTTCACGTAGTGACTCAACAATGTCTGCCTGCTCAGAGCTGATCAGTCGGATGTCACTCAGGAAGCTATCGATGCGTGTCTTGGACATGTTTAAAAGCCTGTTAAATGAAAAGCTGTTCGAACTCAGAAATGAGTGTTATATCTCTATATGAGCACACTACGCTTAATCGTCCCAATGCAGATGCAGAGATATATTTAAGCACACTATGCAACTACTCCAAAAAGTAAACCAACAGCTGCGGTTAACGCCATTGCGAGAGATCCCCAGAATGCTACCCTGATGGCACCGATAGCCATAGAAGCACCACCTGCCCGTGCTGCAATGGTGCCAAGCAGTGCAAGAAAAATAAGAGAAAACAATGCAACAAGAATAATCAGTAAATTAAGTGGTGCCATCCATGCAACCAGCAATGGAAGTGATGCGCCAATTGTGAAAGTACTCGCCGACGATAGCGCAGCCTGAGTCGGCCGTGCATTAACACTCTCTGAAATACCAATATCATCTCTGGCATGCGCTCCAAGCGCATCATGCTCCATAAGCTGCTCAGCAACCTGGCGTGCTAACAATGGCTCTACACCTCTTCCCTCATATATCTGAGCAAGCTCATTTTTTTCAAATTCAATATCTTCTTCCAATGATCTTTTTTCAATAGCAAGATCAGTCTTTTCAGTATCGGATTGGGAGCTGACGGATACGTACTCACCAGCAGCCATAGACATAGCTCCTGCGACTACGCCAGCCACTCCTGCCAAAATAATACTTTCATGAGTCGTGCTGGAGTTATTGTCAAATCTGGTGTTCAGCAGCCTGATCAAGCGGCGCTCCTCTGGTCGGATGTTGGCACCTCTTCTCCATCCCTGAACTTTACTCCGGTAATGACTTTGGCAAGATAGTCAAAGCCCCGTAGTTTTCTCCATTTTCCTTCAGCACACATGCCCAGCTTGAACATCATATGCAGCATGCCCGCTCTCGACAGGCAACCTTTTGAGCGCTTGGTCCGGTGGCGTATCGTACCGAACGTTGACTCAATCGGGTTCGTCGTCCTTATGCTTTGCCAGTGCGGGGCCGGGAAGTCGAAGAAGCTCAACAGCTCTTCATGATCCTTTAGCAGACACTCAGCCACCTTAGGGTACTTTGCCTGATACGTTCTGATGAAGGTATCGAACGCCTTTTCAGCATCGGCTCGTGTCTCAGCCTGCCAGATATCATGCAGCGCCTGCTTGGCTTTAGGCTGACTTGACTTCGGCAGTCGATTCAAGACATTGGCCGTTTTGTGCACCCAGCAGCGCTGCTGACGTGTCGATGGGTACACGTCCTCCAGCGCTGCCCAGAACCCCATCGCGCCATCGCCTACGGCCAACTCGGGTGCATTCATCCCGCGTCCCTTGAGACTTTCCAGCACGGCTTTCCAGCTTAGTGTCGACTCGCGTGCACCATCCTCAATGGCCAGGAAGTGCTTCTCGCCACGCTCATTGACGCCCATCACTACCAGCGCGCATAGCTTACTCTCCTCTGATCGCAGACCACTGTAGATGCCATCAGCCCAGATGTAGACCCAGCGGTCCTTATCCAGCGATCGCTTGCGCCACGCCTCATACTCATCGGCCCACTGGCGCTTCAGTCGTGACACCGTGTTGGCAGATAGCCCCTTTGCTTCAGGCCCTACCAGAGCTGACAGCGCCTCCTCCATCTCACCAGTCGATATTCCTTTCAGGTACAACCAAGGCAGGGCAGCCTCCAGACTCCGGGTCTTGCGAACATACGGCGGCACCAGTGCAGACCGAAAGGTCACCGCTTCACCATCCTTGCTGCGAACCTTGGGCACTTTCACTGTAACCGGGCCAATGCCGGTTTGGATCTCGCGCTCAGGCAAGTAGCCATTACGGACGATGGAGGCTCTACCATCATCCAATCGGCGATCCTGGTACGCCTCCATGAAGACAGCTAGCTCTGCCTCAATCGCTTGATGGATCAGATCCCGCGCTCCTTGGCGCAACAGATCAGATAACGGATCTCTTGTCTGATCTCGACGGGCAAACTCAACAAGGGTATTCTTGTTCATGGCGGTGTATCTCTTCTGTTGATTCGTTTTTTGGCGATTACAAATCAACCAGATACGCCGCTTTTTTTCAACTCTTCCGAACACCAGATTCAGTTATAACTCGTCGTGCTGGCTGATGCGACACCAATAATAAGACTTGCCGTAGAAACAATGCCGTCATTTGCCCCGAGTACAGCAGCACGCAACCACCCCACTCGATGTGATCTATGTATTTCTTTATGGCCCATATGATTTCCTTCAATCACTTATCCATAATTAATTAGCTCAAAGATCATATGTCAATGAGCGTACATATCCATATCCGTTGACAGGTGTACCCGCCCCGGCAGTAGTCAGCGGGGCAATAATATCAGCTGGGTTATCACGCATATCCTCCACTGCAGAGTCCACGCGCACCTGGTAACCACTATCGATCAGTGAGTCATCCATATCTACAGTTATTTGCAAAATTTGACCACGAGAAATGCTTGCACCCGTCAGCCCATCATATTCAGATAGACTCCTGTTACTGACGCGATCCCAATCACTCAGATGTTTGTAATGCTTGCTCTTTTTGCCCGCAATCCAAAGTGTTTGCTGATATCCACCGCCTGAGTCCGTAAGGTAGATTGCAAGGTAAGCACCATCGCCAGGGTAATTATTCAATTGCGTGGTGATGGTTACCTCCCTGGCCTGTGCGAGAGCAGGAAGGGCTATTGCCCCTGCAAGTCCTGCAACGATCAGATGTTTATTCATAGTGTCCATCTGGTTAGTTAGTCGTTTAAATTCGTCATGTTTCCTTACCTGAACTCAAAGCGTTCTTGGTGAAAGCGTAATGAAATAGACATGTCTGCAAGGCCATTACGAAGAGTTGTTGCCAGGCCCTGTGGGCCGCAGAACCAGACATCGACCTTGGTGTGATGGATCTGTAATTGATCTGCAGTCAGCCACTGCCCCTGTTGGCTTTGGTGAATCTGCAAGGTTATATCTGGCAACTGCTCAACTAAGGTTTGCAGGCGCGCCGCATTGGGATCATCGGTTGCGAGTTGGGTAGCGTAATGTAAGGTCACGGCTGGGTAGGTCTTGTCTGTATTGATCAGACGACTTTCCAGTGCAGCCAGAAACGGGGTGACACCAATGCCACCAGCCACCCAAATCTGTTGAGCTTTGGTTCTGCCTTTCTCTGGATTAAAACAGCCATAAGGGCCTTCAACGGTAACCTTGCTTCCACTGTAAAGCCGATGTGGCAGGGTGCGGGTATAATCACCTAGTGCCTTTATTTGAAAACTGAGCAGGCCATCCTTCTGATCTGTAGAGGCCAGGGTGAAAGGATGTGCGCCTTCACTCCAGTCGAAAGTCACGAGTGCAAATTGCCCCGCTTTGTGTCCTGGCCAGTTCTTTCCCATCTCACAGACTACTTCAGTGGTTGTGTGGGATGCTTGCCGAACGGCACGAACCAGACCCTTCCAGCGGCGAGTCTTGCCGATCTGTCCAGTCAGTGATTGTAAGGACGCCACACAGCCTCCGAATATAAACACAGCCATCAGCCAGCCGGTGGGCTGTTGCCACCAGCTTAGCGGGGCCAGCAATACGGCATGGGAGGCCAGTGCCAGATAAATGAGAGGCATGATCCGGTGCAGATAGCGCCAAAAGCGGTAGGGGACCCAACGGATCAGGGTTAGGACAACCAGCGCCAGCAATAGATAAAGCCCCGGCTCACCCAGATCCTCGGCCAAGTCTTGTAGACTGTCCAGTAGACCAGAAAAATGGGCTTCCCTCAGGCTACGCTCCTTTCCAAACAGATCCTGGATGTGGTCATCTGCCATTTCAATTAGCCAGTGCGCCGTGGCAAAAACGGCGCCTAGAATACCGGTCCATTTATGTAGATGATACATTTTATCCAGGCCACCCAATGGGAATTCCAACCATTTAGGGCGCATTGCCAGTAGCATAGTGAGAGACATAAAATTGATGGCAAGAAAGCCGCTGAGTGTGAGTAAATGCTCATAGCTGAGCCCCCACTGCCAGACACTTAACTGTAAAGTCAGTAGTGCCAGCAGGCTCAGGGGTAAACGTAGATTTGACATGAGTACACTCCTTTAGGTTTAGAATCCATTCTGCGCTGCCATCCTGACAGCAACCTTAAAGAGTGAATTGTGGTGCTTAAGAATCAGGTATTCGCTTTAACGAGTGATTGCACTTCTATCCAGGTAATCTTCGGCTGAGCCCTGATTATTGAATTTTATCTCCAGCTCACGTATTTCCAGTGATGCGGGTGAATATACTGCCTCGAAGCGGTTCCCAAGCGTGTCAACGCCCTTAACTTCATAGCAGCCATCGTCGATCTTGATACGATCAACTTGCCAGCCGTTGCTCTCTAAATTCTGTTGCAGGTTTTCTTCTGGTTGCCAGCTATCAACAGGATCATCACAATCATCACTGGCAAACGCCGCTCCGGTTGTAAGTGAAGTAGCGATAAGCAGGGGTAGTAATACTTTTTTCATGGTGGCTCTCCAATTTTTGCGTTGTTTGTTAGTGTTGGGTGACTTTACTTCACTTTCCTGACAGTGACCTGAACAGCTAACCTTACCCAGGGTGAAAAAATAATAACGATTCAGGCTCTTGTCAGAAAAGCGGGTTAAGATAGTTTTTTTGGGAAGATATTATGCGAATACTCCTGGTGGAAGATACAGCAGGTCTTGGCGAAGCGATCCGTGATCAATTACAGGATGAGGGCTATGCCGTTGACTGGGTGATGCGTATAGAGGCCGCTACAAGCTGTTTGCGCAGCACAGACTATGATCTGTTACTGCTGGACTTGATGCTCCCTGATGGTTCCGGGCTGAATTTTCTGCAGCAATTAAGAAAAACGAGTAGCGTTCTACCAGTGATTATTATGACCGCCAAAGACCAGATTGCTGACCGTATCAGTGGACTCAATGCCGGTGCCGATGATTATTTGGTTAAACCCTTTAATCTTGATGAAATGATGGCGCGTGTGGCGGCAGTGGCACGGCGCTATAGCGGTAACCCCAACCCGAATATTGTGTTGGCAGACTTGCAGGTCAATTTGGCAGATCGAACCGTTTACCATTCGGGGCAGCCAGTTGAGTTGACCTCGCGTGAATGGGCCATTTTCGAAACCTTTTTGCAGCACCCAGGGCAACTCTTAACCCGCTCACGCCTGGAAGATGCCCTGTATGCCTTTGGTGCTGAAATCGAAAGCAATACCATTGAGGTCTATATCAGCCGTTTGCGTAAAAAGTTAGGTAAAAGTTGCATCGAAACCCTGCGTGGTATGGGCTACAGGATGCCACGTGGATGAAATCGATCAGCCTGCAAAAACAACTCATTTTACGTCTGCTGATTCTGGTGACCTGTGTATGGCTGCTAGGGTTATGTCTGGCTGGTATCCAATTAAATAAAGAGCTGAATAAAACCTTCGATAGTGCCTTGCAGGAAACGGCTGAGCGCATCTTGCCCTTGGCGTTAGTTGAAATTTTTAACCGGGAAGACGCGAAATTGCTGCAGCAGTTACCTGCACTGAGCGCTCATGAAGAACGCCTGACCTATCAAGTGCGCAATGTTGAGGGTCAGGTGTTATTGCAGTCGCATACGGCCCGGCAAAAATCCTTCAGTATCCCTCTGAGAGATGGCTTTGATAGTCAGGAGGGTTATCGGATTTTTACTGTATCAGCCGTCCAGGGGCGCTACTTCATACAAGTGGCTGAGCCACTCGACAAGCGTCGTGAGGCGGTTATGCACACGTTACTGAACCTGGCCATGCCCTTACTGCTGTTACTGCCCCTGTGCTTGCTGATGGCCATCTTTCTGGTGCGCCAAGTGATCAGGCCCGTCAGGCAATATGGTACGCAATTAGCCCAGCGAGGCGCCGGCGATCTGACCCCAGTCACGCCCGGGAATCTGCCGCATGAGCTGGAACCCATGAGGCAGGCGGTTAATCAGCTCATGCGGCGCCTGCAAACCGCCCTGGAGTCTGAGCGTCATTTTACCGCCAATGCGGCACATGAGTTACGTACACCATTGGCTACTCTGATGGCTCAGGCTCAACGCTTAGAAAAAACACTGGGCGATGAAGTTTCGCGGTTAAAAGCGGGTCAGTTAGTCACGACGCTCAATCATCTTGTAAACCTGTCAGATAAACTGTTACAACTCGCTAAAGCTGATAGCAGTGCACTGTTGACTGATAAACCTCAGGATCTAAGTCTGTTATTGTCCCTGATTGCCGATGAGTATCAACGGTCAGGGGTACAAAACCTGCAACTGCAGCTTCCTGAGCAAGCGATCAAAGCGTGTATCGATGCCGATGCCTTCTCCATTTTGGTCAAAAATCTGATTGAAAATGCCATAAAGCATGGGGAAGCGAATAGTAGGATTACAGTGCAGTTGAGCGTGAAGGGTGAACTACGGGTTGTGAATGCCTGTGAACCATTAAATACAGACCAACTGTCGCGCCTGCACGAGCGTTTCTTTCGTGCTTCTGACAGCCTTCCAGGCTCTGGCTTGGGGTTAGCTATTGTAGACGCTCTGGTAAAGGGGATGGGTGGACAAATACAGTTATTGTCGCCAGCGAGTAATTCCGACAGAGGGTTTGAAGCAGTGATTCAGCTACCTATTCAGTTTGTAACTATTCAGCCATTATAGACCCAGCAGGTTTATTTATTATCATCGGCAGCATTCATAAAAGGTAACAGCTCTCCTTTAAAAAGTGATGCCATAGCCTGCGAGCCGCTGACTCCTTGCTTGCGTGCAGTCGATAAATAACTCCGGACACGACAGAAGATATGAGCACCTTCCAGCGACCGGAAGCACCCTGATATTTTCTGCTGCACCTTGAGCATCCGGATATCCCGTTCACCTTGGTTGTTGGTAAAGGGCACATGGGGATCCTCTAAAAATCTAAGCACATCGGCTTCGAAGTTCCTCAGCCTCTCAAGTAGATTTCGTGCCGTTGAGCGCTTAAGGCGACCGCGTTTGCCGTCTCGTTGTACTTCATCGGGTGGCGGACATTCAATATCCGCTTTCTTTAAACAGTCTCTATAAGCTTTACGCCAACCTTCCGCTTGATCGGCAGGTACTGACCCGCCAGCATTGATGACGGCATCATTCATGGTGCACAGTAATGTCTGCATGCGCTGTGCCCAGGCTTGTTTGTCCTGCTCCCAGACGCGTTCAAGTTCACGCAAATGGTGAGCATTACACAGTGCATGCTGGCAATCGGTATAGCGGTAATAGGGTTTCCAGTGATCATGACACAGCGTACCGGTAAAGCGCGGTAAGATGCCGATCTGATCCATGGCTTCACTGCCTCGTTTTGAGTGAGGTGCTAACCACGTGAGTGACTCATTGGATGCACAATGCAGCCAATGACGCTTTCCACCAATATTGATACCGGTTTCATCGGCATGGATCACCTGCGCCTGAGTCAGACGCTGTTTGACCCATGACTCAAACGGCGCGGCTTTATCGAAGGCTTCTTTATTGAAGTTAAATAACGAACCGACACTTAACGGAATACTGAGCTGATCTTCAAAGTACTCACGTACGCGGTCATACGGCAGTAACTGATACAGGGATAAGTAAACCGCATGAGCCTTTAATACAGGGCCATATTGAACTGACGATTTCACACCCTCTGGAAAGGGCGCGGTGACACGATTACCCTGTTCATCTTCAAGGATTTCAGCACGGTACTCTGTGACGAGACGACTGATATCGATATCAAAGACCTGCCGAGTCTCATAGCCAGCGAACGTGTAAGTGCTCCCCTTGGGCAAGGTGCGACGATCGATTTTAACAACGTTGATCTCATCTGGATCATCCACGGGTTGTAATGTTTTCCCGATACGCCCCTGTTGGCCGCCGGGTTTACGATCACTTTTAGCGCGTTCTTTTTTAACGCGATCAGGATCCTGAGACGGGGGTTTGCTGCTATTGCGACTGTTGGTGTTGACGCGTCCTAGCAGGATTGGAATGATTAACAGGAGTATCTCAAACGTTGATCGTAACGATGGAGAAATAGATGCATCATCTTTAAGTTGCTGCCTTGCATTCGCTATGATCGCGTCGACATCAATATCACTGATCTTCATGAGATAGACCTGAATCCTGCTGTTTGATGGCTTATTATCGCACGCTTTTTTCAGATCGGATTTTTCGCTCTGTGATGCGTTCTAAGCGGTTTTAAGCATTCATCCTCGCAGGGAGTGATATCGTCTGATCTGTAACGACTGCGGGGCTAAATGGTGCGCTTGGTAAGTACATATGATGGAAGCCAGGGCGGCGATGAGATCTGGACGTTTTTAGCCAAAAACACTGTCAAGTACTTTTTTAGTTATTTTGGGCTGAATAGATACTTCAGTTTTAAGTTGAATAGCTGTAGCACGTCACTATTACACAGATTCTGATCATTAAAACGGATCATGTCCGGCAATATCAACGCGACCATAAGTGCTTAATTCTCCCTGTCGATTGTTTCAATTTGCTTTTGTTCGTCTTCAGTTAGAGCTTTATAGCCTCTTGGAAATGGTCAGCCATACCCCCACCGAAACCTGAAGGGAAAAAAAGGTGTGCCACCTACTCGAACACCAGCCAGCATAATTAGCCCGAATATTGCAGCATAAACAAGAATGGCGACCCGGTTTTTTGCTATAATTCAGGTACTTAAGCTAAATATAACAACCGGATCGCCCATGACACATTGTACTGTTACCCGGGACCTATTTCCACGTTGCAAAGGCCGTAAAATCGAGATCAATTTTGACGGTGGTGACATCACTGCCGATGCAGGTGTGATCCTGCTCCGACAACTCGACCGGGAGCTGAACCTGACCCGTTCAATTGCCCGTAAAATCACTGATCCGCGTAACCCATCTCTTTGCCGACATCAGGCGCAGACCATGATTCGACAGCGCGTTTACGGACTGGCGATGGGGTATGAAGACCTCAACGATCACACAACGCTGCGGCATGATCTGGCGCTTCAGACCGCTGTCGATAGCGATACTGCATTGGCCAGTCAGTCCACCCTGTGCCGGTTCGAACTCAACGCCAATCGAGCCTGGGCCGTGGCCATGCATGAAGAACTGGTTGAGCAATTCATTCGCTCGTACAGGAAGCCACCAAAACGGCTGATTCTCGACTTTGACGCCACTGACGATACGGTGCATGGAGAGCAGGTAGGCCGCCACTTCAATGGTTATTACAACAGTTACTGCTTCTTACCACTATTCGTGTTCTGCGGGCAGAAACTGTTGGTGAGCTATCTGCGCCCCGCGTCTGTTGACGCAGCCAAGCATGCCTGGGCCATTCTGGCCCTACTGGTCAGGCGGCTTCGCGCCGAGTGGCCGCAGGCGCAGATCATTTTTCGAGGCGACAGCGGTTTCTGTCGGCCACGACTACTGAGCTGGTGTGAACGCCACGGTGTCGATTATGTCGTTGGTATCGGCAAGAACTCCAGATTGGATCAACTGGCATTGGATACCCGTTACCGCGCGGCTATCGCGTGCGAGGCCACACAGGAAAAACAGCGCTGCTTTGCGACGCTCTGGTACTCGGCACGCAGTTGGAAGAAGCGCGTACGAAAAGTGATCGTCAAAGCCGAGTTCACTGCACTGGGCGACAACAACCGTTATATTGTCACCAGTCTGTCAGGCTCTGCCAAGTGGCTATATGACCGGCGTTACTGCCTGCGGGGTGATATGGAGAACCGGATCAAGGAACAGCAATGGCTGTTCTCTGACAGAACCAGCTGCCATGACTGGTGGCCTAATCAGTACCGTTTACTGCTATCCGGCCTGGCTTACGTGCTACTGGAAAGGTTGCGCAGTGGTTATCTGCGTGGCACTCGCTATGCCAGAGCTCAGGTGACTACGCTGCGTACCCGACTACTGAAAATCGGTGCCGTCATCACCCGCAACACCCGCCGGATCCGTATCATGATGAATAGCACTTATCCGGATCAGGAGCTGTTCCAGAAAATCACCGCCAAAATGGCATCAGGATAACGTCAGTTGTGCTGCTCCCGGCACGGAATAAACAATGGGGTAAGGGGAAGTTGTGCTCTGATCATGCTGATTGATCAATAAACAAACAGCGCGCCGGGGTGCGCTCAGCAAATCGGACAGAATTGGGCTGTCTGGCCCTCCACTTAAGAGCCGGATGAAATATTCGGGTTAGAGCGATTTCTGGCCCTCCTACTGTTGATACGCAAGCCTCTAGTGCCCTATCTGCTGCCACACGATCCTGGTATGTACCGCCTTTCCAGTAAGTGTAATCGTGGGCCATACAGCACGATAGCCATAATTCGCTCTGCTGAACTGTTCCATCTGGAAACATGCTACACCCATCAGACTCGAACGGCCGGATTTCGCTTGCCAGTGAACATAATGGTAAAAATACTAATATGAAAAGGAAATTTCTCATGGCTATAGGCAATTATTACCGGATAAACGTGGGTGACTCCTGAAGAGAGTTCAATCGAAAAAACCTGTAATGGTGCCAAGTCTTTTGCTTACAGCCAAACCAACCCTTGATATGGATGGGTTTTTAGTGGCTCCAGCCGAGCTTGAAGGTAACCACTGTGGATTTCAAGCGTATGACCGTCAAGATCTAAAAGATACAGTGACCAATCAAGATCACTGACGGCAATGGGGAGTAACCTCCCCACTGCCAATCGAGAAGTGTAATGGCAAGAGTTACAACAGAGCCAGGTCGAGCTCCAGTGAGGCGCAATAGTTAATCTAGATTGTTGTCAGAGCATTCTCACAACCAAAGGCTTCTTCAGAGGCTGATGCTGATATTGTGACGGGAAAAAAATGTTTGTAAGTTCGGAACACGACGGTGGTCAATATTCTTATCAGTACGTGACAGTCCCCATATTCTTTTTGAGGGATAGGCAGAAAAATTCTCAGCCATATCTTCATGAACCAATACCTGCAGATCGGTACCTATTGCACGATATGCCCGAATAATAACATCGGTACAAACGCCATAGTTCTCGGGTACGTCGCCATTCGGATAGTCAATGGCAAAATATGCTCCATTGTAGGTGATATTGTGCTTTGTTCGATCGATAGCAGCAGCCACAAGATCTTGCTCAAAATTCGCTCCGAAGCAATTTTGGGCTATCAGTACGATTGCAATAGTGATGAATCTAGACATCAATAATCTCTATATTAAGTGTAAACGAAGTCAGGCACTGGCACCTCTTCAACTTCTGCCAGAAGGTAACTGTAGTGACACCCATGGCCCTATCCCCAAGGTTAGCAACCAGGTTGCATTACAGCATAGTTGATGAAGTATTCGGCAGAAAAATTAACATTCAGTGAAGGCATCCAGCGGCCATCATGGGCAAACACGACAGACTCAGTGCGCTAGGGCACAGATCAGCACTATCTTCGAGGTCTACCATAGAACTTCTTTATGATCGAATGATGAGTAATGGAGAAGTATATGAAAAATAATCTTAAAAGACTGCTACTGGCATCCAGCGTTTCCCTTGCGCTCGCAGGTATAAGCGCAACTGCACTTGGCACAGAGGATTCAGATGGCTTGAACAGTGCCCGTCAGCAATCGCAGATCGAAACAACTTACGCTTTGAGTCCCTACCTGCGGGCTCATGACATTGAGATAGAAGTTGTTGATGGTAAGGCAACGCTGACAGGTATAGTCGATGAAGATGTATATAAAGAGCTGGCAGAGCAGATAGCACTGGGTGTGCAAGGCATAGAGTCTGTAGACAACGAAATTGAAGTTCAAGCCGACTATGTGATGGAAGCAAGCACTGACAATGAGCGCAGTTTCGGAGAAGTGGTTGACGATGCCTCAATCACAGCCGCAGTTAAATCAAAACTGCTGTGGAGCAGCTTCGCTGACGGCTTGGATAGTGACATTGAAACTCACAAGGGTGTAGTCACGATTGCGGGCACGACAGACAGCGATGAAACGAAATCCAAGATTGATAAGCTGGCACTCGGAACCCGAGGCGTCCGGTCAGTAGACAATCAGATGACAGTTGATCCAGACGCCAAGACTGCTGCAACCGGTAGTGATGAGGACATCAGTTCAGGACAGGCTATCTCCGATACATGGATCACCACTAAAGTGATGTCTACCTTTCTAATGTCCAGGAACATCCACAGTTCTGATATCAATGTTTCAACCGAAGATGGGATTGTTACCCTGAATGGAACGACACAAAGCAGTACAGAAAATGCGCTGGCTGTTGAGCTTGCTCAGAATATCAAAGGGGTAAAAAGTGTCATTGCTACGGATCTGGGCTCTTTACTTTGAATGAGGCCTGATACAAAAGCGCATGATCAGAGTCAAAAAAACCTGGAGCCGGATTAACCGGCCCCAGGTAAACTTGTTAACAGACTCAGCTGTTCACTGAGCCTGTGTCTGAAGACAATCGCCTGACTAGCGAAGCGTTTCTGAATAGTGCTTGGTACCATAGTAGGAATGGATCTGATGACCCCAGTCCGAGGGTGTAAATAATTCTGTGTAACCGCCGGGGTTATACGTAGTCGCTAATGCGATCCTCGAACTCGATCATAAACCGGTTCAGTGCGGCCTTCCAGTTTCTGATTGGCATCGTCCACTTTTTCGACGCATCCATGATCGCGAGATAGACCACTTTTCGCGCGGAGTCGTCTGTCGGGAATAGCTTCCGCTTCTTGATTGCCTTGCGGATAACACTGTTCAGGGACTCGATGGCGTTGGTCGTGTAGATAGCCTTCCGGATGTCCTGCGGGTAGCGGAACAGCGTGTTCAGATTGGGCCAGTGGTTGCGCCAGGAGCGGCTGATATGAGGGTATTTTTCGTCCCAGCGCTCCGCGAACTCGTCCAACGCCTGCAGCGCCTCTTCTTCCGTGGCCGACTGGTAAATGCGCTTCAGGTCGGCGGTCACTGCCTTGTAGTCTTTCCAGGGCACGTACTTCATTGAATTGCGAACCATGTGAACAATGCAGAGCTGAACCTGGGCCTGCGGGTACGCCGCATTGATGGCGTCAGGGAAGCCCTTGAGTCCATCCACGCAGGCGATGAGAATGTCCTTCACGCCGCGATTCTGGAGCTCTGTGAGGACGCCGAGCCAGAACTTGGCACCCTCGTTCTCCGAGAGCCACATGCCCAGCAGCTCCTTGTGGCCTTCGAGATTCACGCCCAGGGCCAAGTAGATGGCTTTGTTGATTACCTGCTTGTCTTGTCGGATTTTGACAACGATGCAGTCCAGGTAGACGATAGGATATACGGGGTCCAGTGGCCGCGACTGCCATTCGACTACGCGCTCAATGACGGCCTCGGTTACCTTGGAAATCAGGGTGGGTGAGATGTCGGCATCGTACATCTCCTTGAACGTGGCGACGATCTCCCGGGTGGTCATACCCTTCGCGTAAAGGCTGAGGATCTTGTCGTCCATCGAGGTGAAGCGGGTCTGGCCCTTCTTCACTAGCTGCGGCTCGAAGCTACCATCGCGATCACGAGGCGTGTTCAGCTCAAACTGGCCGTCTTCGGTCTTCAGGGTCTTGCTGGTGTGACCGTTGCGGCTGTTCGTATTGTCAGAGGGCTGATGGCGCTCGTAGCCCAGATGCTCATTGAGTTCGGCATTCAGCGCCGCCTCAACGGTGATCTTGGTCAGCATCTGGCTGAACTCGTTCAGATCCTTCTCAGTTTTGAGGCCCTTCGCAGCCTCGCGTGCGAAGGCTTCCAGCTCTTTCCTGTTCATCTTGTCTATCCTTACCCTGTCAGGGTTCTATGATAGACGGTTTACACAGTTTTATTTACAGGCTCCCCAGTCCATATCAGCCATATCTGGCCAGTTATCTTTGTCGAAGCCTGGCGCATTTTTCAGCTTTTCTTTATCTGCATTCAACGTGAAACGATGTTGATCAGCATCCAGCGTCAATGCATTCCAAGGCACCGCGAACAGCTTTTCACCCAAGCCAAAGAAGCCTCCGAATGAAAGTACGACGTACGCCACATGTCCGGTAGAGATATCCAGCATTATATTCTTGATGTCTCCGAGATCATCTCCCTGAAGATTATGAATATTGCTGCCGTCAAGTGAATCAAAGCTAATCAATTGTGGGCTACCGATATTAAGGTGTTTATTTAAAACGCTGCCGGCACCATTAGTTTCATTGATCATGAGTATCTCCTTATATTAATGACTTAACCACAAATCGTCGGCCAAAAATGTGAATGCCTACGACTCCATTAAGTCTATGGGAGCAGCTTTAAGACGTATGTGCGGTGGCCCTCATAATCGAAACTATTTCACAGCAGACTTTATGTCTGATGGTCAGAACACTCACCAACCGAATCCTGCATCACCCTTCTCGCTGTCGCCGCTTCCTGCTCATTCAGGGTTTCAACCACCAGCACGACATGGCCTTGGGAAATGGCATCGCTGACCAAATCGGAAAGCCACCCCTCTTTCTTATCCACACCTTCCGTGGCGCCAGCCGCAGCCCCGATCAAACCACCGATACTCGCCCCCCAACCGAGAAGCATCAACGGAGCGACTACCGGGCTGGCGACGAACAACGTCACACTTGTCGCCGCTAGCGCCACACTGCCTAGCGCGCCGATGCCAGTACCCACAGCGGTACCAACGGCACCATCAACCATGATATTTTTCAGCACGTTGTCGCTCTTTGCTTCCTTTGCAGACGGAGGCGACATAGCGTCGGTATAGATACTCATCCTTTCGCGTGGCAAGCCCTGATCAATCAGTATGGAGAGAGTTCTCTCTGCATCATCGTGGTAGGCAAAAAAACCGGATACATAATGGCGATTTTCATTCATGGTCCTTCTCCTGAGGATAGCCCGTTAGAAACGGATAAATCATTAGTATCCTCATAAGGAGCATGCAGGTCTGTACGACATCGCACACAGCCAATCAGCACTGCCACCATCATTCGTTACAGCAACGTCGGCAGAATTTTTTCCTGAATCGCTGCATCTAGTCGTTGAATAATCGCATCGCTGACTTGCTGGCTACACAAAATATACCGATATTCCCCTTGAGGCATATCGGAAAAGGTCACATATTGAAAATCCTCTTTCGAAAAGTTCGATAAGGCGAGCAATCCATCGGCTTCTTCAGGAGCAATAAAAAAATAATCACTACGTCCAACCTGAACTTTCATCAACATCTGGATGTTTTCTACAATCGCTTTCTCGATGTTGGGCTTATGTTGTGCGATCTTTTCATCAAGAAATTTGCCATATGAATACCCATCCTTCGCCTCCATGAACAGTTTTGGATGCGACAAAAGCTCGTCCACGCTCATCCCACTACGCAGCTCGGAATTATCCGCGCGCGCGATAGCAATCTGCGGTTGGTCCTGGTATATCGGCAGGGTATATTTTGCAAATTTTTCCCGCTCCGGATTTTTGAACCATCCCACCAGACAATCGTACCCTTCGTTCTCTTGCACCACTTGCATTTGACGCTTGGAGGGTGTGAGCTCCCACACAAATGGTATCCCAGCAAGCTCAAATGCCTGCTGGGCAGGAGTCGCTGTCAAACCTGTAGCTTCTCCTTGAGGAGTCGTGACCAGATACGGGACACGTTCGTTATAATGGAGAGTGATTGAGGGAGTTTCAGCCAAGATGGGTGTGGGCAGTAGTGCCCCTATCATGAAAAACAGTGTGACGATCATGCCATTGATAACATGATGTTTCATATAGCGGCTCTCTTTCTCTGTGGCATGCAGATGAAACAATACTTTTGACCCTGGAATGCATATATCAGCTGCATGCCCACAACTCGGATGCATTCTTCTTTAGAGATCAGGTTTCAGTGTAGCATCCGCTCACAATCGTGCCGAACACTTGCCACAACAGTATGTGCCCTCCTATGCTCATTCGTTTGACTATCTTAATATGTCTCTGCTTTGAGAGCGCTTGCCGGGAACTTCCATTCCTGTCCTTCTGTCTCGTCCTGCTGCAGATAGGGTAAAAGCCTGTTGGTTTCTTTCTGAACTACAAAATAGCACTCGCAGCAACGCTCCTCCAGAGCAGCTCGATCCAGTACAGTGATATGACCACGCTGGCACTCGATAATGCCAAGCTTCTGCAGCTGACCAGCGGCTATAGTGACGCCTTCACGCCGCACTCCGAGCATATTGGCGATCATTTCTTGAGTCATTGTCAGTTGGTTGCCCTCAAGTCTGTCCAACAGTAGCAACAACCAGGTGCAAAGCCGGTGGTCCAGATTGCAATGGCGATTGCACACGGCCGTTTGTGCCACTTGCGTAATCAGCGCCTGCGCGTAGCGCAGAATCAGCTCCCATGATTCTGCGTAGCGATTGAATTCAGTCTTCAATTGTTGACTTGGCAGCCGATGGGCATAACCGCCGCTCAGTACAATCGAGCGACTCGTGGTGCTTTCGCCACCCAAGAGTGAGGAAAGCCCTATCAAACCTTCACTGCCAACCATGGAGATTTCGCTGGAAGCACCACTTTGTGTCATGTATGTCTGTGCGATAATGCAATTGATCGGGAAAAAGACGAAGTTTTCCTTTTCGTTGGCGTCAAAAAGTATCTTGCCAGCAGGCAACTCGACCAACTTGAGGTGTGGTAAAAGGCGGTTCTTGACTTCGTCCGGGAAGGCGTCGTTCAAGTGATTCGTGAATGGATAGTGTAAGTGAGAATGTGGATGTGAGTTTGAATGTGAGTGTAAAAAGCTCATGCAAGTTGCCTCCTTGCGATAGTTCGATTGACGGCCCTATGTACATATGGACACCTCGAAAAACCATGCTTCGCGACTCTATAGACTCCTTGCGCGGTGCCACTGAAATGAATTTAAAATATAGGACTCATAAATGGAGCAGGTGCTGATCCTGCAGATGGATCTTCAGGCTACTCACGGCCTCTTGTACCTGAGGCAGTAAAGCGAGCATGAGTAGCCTGATTGAGATCAACGCGCCAGGTGATCTGTATACTCTTCCAGGGTAATGGCGCCATTACCGTCGGCATCGATTTCGTCGAAACGAGTCATCAGCTCTGGATCAGCCTGAACTTCATCAGGTGTAATAGCACCATCGCCGTTGGCATCCAGAGCCGAAAAGGCAGCCTGAGCCTCGGCATTTACTTCACCCTTAGCTCCCATTCCTTCTTCATTTGCAAAAGCAGTCATGGACATCAGTAAAACAGATGCAGCAATCAGTGATTTATTCATATCAAAATACTCCTTGTAGTTGATAAGTACTGAGGCAAGTTAAAAGTGTTAATGCATGTGTCGCCTCGGTAGTGGATAGAGCAGGATACATGCCAGCATATTTGAATTACTTTAAAAACAACCTCTTATATAAATTTGTGGTGTAAGAGACAGAGTAATCAGTGGCGTCGATGTCGCAACTGAGCGACATGATTGTGGTGATATTTAAAAAATCATTAAAAAACAACATATTAAGATGTCTCTTTCTGGCGACAGATAATTGGCGACCAGTAACCCTTACCAATGACCAAAAAGTCATTTGTTTTTCTTTGCCACCCTGTCTAAATTTAAGTTTTCCATTCGACTAGTAGTCAAGGAGCCTATCGAGCCTGGATTGAACCGGCTCCCAAAGGGCGCACTGTTCGACAGAGAATGCGCAGAAAACAAGAACAGATTGAGGGCCAAACCATGTCTGATACCCTGATACTAGGCACCCGCAAGGGCACTGTCATCCTCGACCGAACAGCCTCTGGCTGGCAAGCGCGACCGATACTCCATGCCGGCATTCCCGTCTGCTATGCCACCCGTGACCCTCGCGATGGTACTCTTTGGGCATCTTTGGACCACGGCCACTGGGGGCCGAAATTATCCCGCTCACGCGATGACGGCAAGACCTGGGAAGATCTGAGCACGTTGAAATATCCGGAAGGTGCGCGCCACATATTACAATACTTGCCTACACCTGATTTCGAAGCGGAAGCTCCGACGGGTGAGCCGGACTATGCCAACGCGACGGTATATAAGATATGGTATCTGACCTTCGGTGGCCCGAACCAGCCCGGGCGCGTCTACGCAGGCACCATTCCCGGTGGCCTCTTTATCAGCGATGACGGTGGCGACAGCTGGACGCTCAATCGCCCCTTGTGGAACCATGAAAGCCGAGGTGGCGACCTGTTCGCAGGTGATGCCACCAGCGAGAACCAATGGGGCGGCACACCGGCCAGTATCGATTACGGTGTATTCGAACCCGGCATCCATTCCATTCTGGTCGACCCACGCGACCCGAATCACCTTCATGTGGCCGTGTCTTCCGCAGGCGTGCTTGAATCGACCGATGGCGGCGAAACCTGGTCCGGACGCAACCAGGGCATGCTGATGGATTACCTGCCCAACCCCGCCGCCGACTGGGGCCACGACCCGCACTACATCACCCAATGCCCAGGCCAGCCGGAGCATCTCTGGCAGCAAAACCACTGTGGTGTGTTTTACAGCAACGATGGCGCCAAGCAGTGGAAAAAAGTCAGTGTGCCGGAAGCTGGCGTGCACTTCGGCTTCCCGATCGCTGTCGATGAACAGGATGGCCGTACCGCCTGGGTAGTACCCGCGCGAGCGGATATGGCGCGAATGACCCTGAACGGTGGCCTTTTCGTTGCCCGTACCACCGATGGCGGCGAAAGCTGGCAGGAGTTGCGTCAGGGCCTGCCGCAGGAACATGCGCACGACATCGTGTTCCGTCACGCACTGGATGTTTCCGGCGACCGTCTCTGCTTTGGCAGCACTACCGGTAATGCCTACGTTTCGGAAGATCGCGGTGACACCTGGCAATGCCTCGGTAATAACTTCCCGCCGATCTACTCCGTTCGCTTCGGGTGATGTTATGCCGACGGTTAAAATGACTTCGCACCTCTACCGCTTCTTTCCGCAATTGGAAGATCAGGTCATCACGTTGCCATCAGGTTCGGTAGCCGAAGTCCTGCACGGCATCAATGAGCTGGCACCCGGCTTCACCGACTATATTCTGGATGAGCGCGGCGCCATGCGCCGCCATGTAAAGCTGTGCATCAACGACACCATTGTCATCGATCGCAAAGCGCTCAGCGACCGCGTGCAGGAAGAGGACACCCTGTTCATCTTTCAGGCCCTGAGTGGCGGTTAGTGCAAATAATTTTCTCTTTTTGCAACTCCGTGCGCCAGCGAACAGACCTGCCCAAACCGATACCCTATTCTGGGCTTAGATGAGGCGAAGGAGTTGCCTGAACAGGGAGTTACATTGCGCGCCACACGGAAGACGGCGCCACCAATTTCGTACATGTGAACAGAAGGAGTTACTCATGAACAGTATCGTCTATATCGTAGGTGCAGTAGTTATCGTTTTGGTGGTTCTTTCCTTTCTTGGTTTACGTTAGGATTTCACCCTTACATTTTCGTTTTTATTGGTGTCTGTCCATACGGGCTGCCCCTCTATCCCATTGAGTAGTCGTCAGCATCTAGACAACGAGTAACAACCCACCACAGGAATAATTAATGTTACTATGCTTGCCTCTTGGCCCAACGCTGGCCAATCAACACCAGCTTTAACCGCAGGACACACCCTCCATGATATCCCTTCGCCCCGCCATGCTGGGTCATGCCACTCGCTTGGTCGACTTTGCAAAAAGACACCCGGGCTTGATTGCTATTTTTGGTTTTCTGTCGGGCTTGGCGAGTTTTTTCCTGGTGGAGCGCAAGGAGTCGCTGGCCCAGGTCATTGCCCTTATTATGCTGGCGGGCTGGGCGTGGCTGCTGCTTGAAAACTGGCTGCGAACAGGGATCATGAAGCGCTTTGGGGTTGAGATGCCACCTGCGGTGATGCGTTATGTGACCCAACTGGTGCATCAGGAAAGTCTGTTCTTTACTCTACCCTTTTTCCTTGCAGTGACTACCTGGGACCATGGGCAGGTGGGGTTCACTCTGCTTTTAGTAGGCTGCGCACTGGTATCGTTGGTGGACCCGATATACTACAAATGGTTGGCACCGCGCCGCTCGCTGTTTCTCGCCTATCATGCCTTGACGCTGTTTGCAGTGCTCCTGGTGGTCATTCCGCTGATATTCCATCTGAGCACTGGCCAAAGCCTGTGGTTAGCGCTCGCCCTGGCGCTACTGTTCAGCTTGCCTAGCCTTCGCGGGCTTTTGCCCAACGGCTATTGGTGGCGCATTCCCGTGTTGGTGCTTATGTTGATCACCATGGCGGTAGGAACCTGGATGGCACGAGAGTGGATTCCACCGGCAGCGCTGCGTCTGACGGGGATCACCCTCTCTCAGCATGTGGATCGAGAGAAACGAGAACCCGGCAATAGCATCGAACAGATTACTGCCAGCCGCCTCCATCAGGAGGGTTTGTACGCCTGGACATCAGTTCGCGCCCCACGCGGCCTGCGCGAAAAAATTCACCATGTGTGGTTAATGGATGGCAAAGAAAAAGACCGCATTACGCTGGATATCAGTGGTGGCCGGGATAAGGGGTACCGAGCCTGGACACACAAGAGCAACTTCCCTGCCGATCCGGTAGGCCAGTGGCAGGTACGCGTAATTACCGATTCAGGCCAATTAGTGGGTCTCACTCGATTTACGGTCACCGAATCGTCGCCGCAGCCAGCCTCCCTTACCGAGCCACAGATTACGCCGGAGAAAATCATGGTGCCCGAGCAGACTGAAGAGACGTCGTTAGAAGAGAGCCTATGAACACTACCGCGCGACAGTCGCTTGGTTCAACGTCTGTTATATTCCGTTATCAATTTCATTTTGCAGCTTCTCAAGGTCATCCAGTATACGCATGAACTTAGTGCCGAACTCAGTAACCTTATACTCAACTCTGGGTGGCACTTCGTTATAGGAAAAGCGCTCTAGAATTCCAAATTGAGTATTTTTCCGTAAGCATTCATTGAGCACCTTAGTGGTTAAGCCGTCTACATTGCGTACCATTTCGCCGGGTCTATTGATACCATTTGCCAGGAGTTGGTAGATCGTGAGAGACCACTTACAACCGTATACAGTTTCTATCATTCGAAAGCTTTTATCTGGCGCCGCTTTTCTTTGGATTATTTTTTCTTTATTTTTCATCAACATATACCAAAAAGTACCTACCTTACCAAAATGTACTTACTGTCGAATAAATTTATTCTTAGCTAAATTAGCCCCTAACATTAACACATTCAGGGGATAACTCATGAGTAATTCAACAGTTGCACTAATCATTGGTGGTTCAAGTGGCATGGGGCTAGCCACCGCAAAACAGTTGGCAGCCCAGGGCATCGACACCATCATTCTCGGAAACAATTTGCCCAAGCTGGAAAAAGCGTAAGCGCCCATAAACCAGCACCTGTATTCCATGATCCTGCCACGTCACACTGATTCCATCGCAATAGTATCTAGGAATCAAGTGATGACCACTCACGAACGTCAGCAATATTGGCAGCAACAGATGGCAGACTGGCAGGCATCGAATCTGTCCGGTGCCGCATTCTGCAAACAGCACGCACTCTCGTATCACCAGTTTGTCTACTGGCGCCAAAAGCTGACACATGATGATCATGCACAACCCGACGTGGTGGCAGGGTTTGCCAAAGTCACACCGCTCCAAAGCTCTCACTCCCCGGCGGAGTTGACACTATCACTACCCGGTGGTGTGTCGATTACTGGCCTGCATGCCGGGAATATTAATCTGCTGGGCTCGATTCTGAGGCAGCTGTGATGCGTAGCCGCTACCTGCGTCCGGCACACGATATACCGGAGATCTATCTCTACCGTGCGCCGATCGACTTCCGCAAACAGGCCAACAGTCTGGCATTGTTGATTGAGCAGGAGCTGGGGCGCAGCCCCTTTACCGGCGCGCTCTACGCCTTCACCAATCGCCAGCGTAACAAGATCAAATGCCTGATGTGGGAGGACAACGGCTTCGTGCTCTATTACAAGGCGCTGGCTGAGGAGAAGTTCAAGTGGCCACGCGCCTCGGAGGAACTGATGCCACTGACCGGTGAGCAGATCAACTGGCTGCTGGATGGCTACGACATCACCTTGCTGAAGGGACATAAAACCCTGCAATATGACGCGGTTGGATAGCTTTTTTACGTGCTCCAACCAGCTGTTTTTGCTACAATTTGCACATGAAATTACCATCTGAAAAGCCTGCCACCACACCTGATCTCAGCGGCCTGTCTGCCGCTGAACTGCTATCGGTTGTGGCAGGACTTCAGCAGCAGTTAGCGGCTAAAGATGCTGTTGTCCAACAGCGCGACCAGTATATCCAGATCCTCGAAGAGCTCCTGCGTCTGAAGAACATTCAGAAGTTCGCCGCCAGCAGTGAGAAGTCCGCTCACCAGATCCATCTCTTCGACGAACCTGAACTGGAAGCCGAAATCGACCTTCTGCGCGATCAGCTACCCGAGGACGTGGTAGAAGCCGATGCCCCCAAGCCTGCACGCAAGTGCCGTCAGCGTGGCTTCTCCGATACGCTGCTGCGTGAGCGCATTGAACTGACTCTCTCTGATGAAGAGAAAGCCGGTGCCAGCAAGGTGTTCTTCACCAAGGTGAAGGAAGAACTGCAGTTCATTCCGGCACAACTGAAGGTGCTGGAGTACTGGCAGGAGAAAGCCGTGTTCGAGCAGGAAGGTGACGAGCGCATCATCGCCGCTCAGCGTCCGGTTCATCCACTGGGTAAGTGCATCGCCACCACGTCACTGCTGTCTTACATCATCACTTCCAAGTATGCCGATGGTCTGCCGCTGTACCGGCTGGAACAGATGCTCAGGCGCCTGGGTCATGAGGTCAGCCGTACCAACATGGCGCAGTGGATCATCCGCCTGGATGAGGTGTTCAAACCACTGATCAACCTGATGCGGGAGGTACAGAACAGCAGTGACTACCTGCAGGCTGATGAAACCCGTATCCAGGTCTTGAAGGAGGATGGTAAAACGGCTCAGTCCGACAAGTGGATGTGGGTGACACGGGGTGGTCCACCCGACCACCCCTCAGTGCTGTTCGACTACGATCCATCACGAGCTGGCAGTGTGGCGGTGCGCTTGCTGGATGACTTCACCGGTATCCTGCAGGCGGATGGTTACTCCGGCTATGGGCAGGTGTGTACGGCTAATGGTCTTACCCGCATCGGCTGCTGGGATCATGCGCGTCGCAAGTTCGTTGAAGCCTCCAAAGCGGCACAGGCAAAGGGTAAAAGCAAAAAGGCCGTTGTCTCCAAGGCTGATATGGCATTAAGTCATATCAGCAAGCTCTATGCGATTGAACGTCAGATCAAGGATCTGAGTGTAACCGAGCGTTATCGCATCCGTCAGGAACTGAGCTTGCCGACACTCGCCGTGTTCAAAACCTGGCTGGAGAATAACGTCAATAAAGTGATGAAAGGCTCGCTGACCCGCAAGGCGATGGAGTACACGCTAAACCAGTGGCCCTATCTGATCGGCTACTGTGAACGGGGTGATCTGCACATCAGTAACGTGCTGGCCGAGAATGCGATCCGCCCGTTCGCACTGGGTCGCAAGGCCTGGCTGTTCGCAGACACACCGCAGGGCGCTCGTGCCAGTGCGACCTGCTACTCCCTGATCGAAACGGCCAAGGCCAACGATCTGGAGCCGTCAGCGTATATCCAGTATGTGTTGGAGCGCATCGCACAAGCTGACACACTGGAGAAGCTGGAACAGTTGTTGCCCTGGAATACTGAGCTGGAGCGTACTTCAAAAAAGGTGGCGCAGCTCGACTGAAGGCAAGAGTGTCGATTTAGAGGCGCTTACGAAAAAGCTAAAGCCGAGTTGGGTAGTAATACATTGATTGAAACCATACAAGCGAATCTTTATAACGCGAATGATGTTGAGCGCGTGATAGAAAAAATCACACAACAGCAGCGTCATATTAAATATCTTGTGAATGCAGCTGGATATTTTAATCCAAAACCGTTTCTCGAACATAAAATAGAAGACTACGACACCTATCAGGATTTGAATAAATCTACGTTCTTCATTTCCCAAGCTGTCGCAAAAAACATGATCAAACATGGAGGCGGATCAATTGTCAATATTGGATCAATGTGGGCAAAACAGGCAATTAAAGCCACGCCGTCCTCGGCCTACTCCATGGCCAAGGCTGGATTACATGCTTTGACACAACACATGGCAATGGAATTAGCGGATCATAATATTCGTGTGAATGCTGTTTCACCTGCTGTTGTCAAAACCCCGATTTATGAAGCCTTTATAGATCCAGCTGACGTAGATGAAGCACTGGCTGGCTTCAATGCCTTTCATCCGATAGGCCGAATCGGCGCACCCGAGGATGTAGCAAACACTATCACTTTTCTACTGCAAGATAGTGCCAGCTGGGTCACTGGTGCCATCTGGGATGTCGATGGTGGCGTAATAGCCGGCAGAAACTAAACATGTCAGGAGTGGAAGACGTTTAATCCAGAACACCATCCACTCCTTTGCATTACTCTATACAATGACGGTTACTTCTCTGTGAGACTTGTAAATGACTACGTACATTAATGCTGATTTCGAGCAGCGTATCGTTATTCGACCAGCAAACTATCAATGGGTCGACTCCCCCATGCCCGGCGTAGAACGCATGATGCTCGATAGAATCGGGGATGAAGTCGCTAGAGCAACATCAATTGTCAGATATGCTCCATTCAGCGAGTTTTCACCACACACTCATTCAGGTGGTGAAGAATTTTTGGTACTGGAAGGTGTTTTTTCTGATGAGCATCAGGATTATCTGAAAGGCAGCTATGTGCGTAACCCAATCGGCACGTCACACAAGCCAAAAATTGGTCAAGAGGGAGCAACCATTTTCGTCAAGTTGCACCAATTCAGCAAAGCTGACAAAGAGCAGAAGGTTATTGATACTCACACTCAGCCCTGGTATCAAGGCCTTGTCGACGGACTGACAGTCATGCCATTACACGAATTTGAGGGTGAACACGTCGCATTAGTAAAGTGGGCACCAAATACACAATTCAGCAGCCATCAACATTGGGGAGGCGAGGAGATTTTCGTTATAGAAGGCACCTTTTACGACGAACACGGTACTTACCCAAAAGGCACATGGATGCGTAGTCCCCATCTGAGTCGGCATGAGCCCTTTACAAAAGAAGATGGCGCACTAATTTATGTAAAGACTGGGCATTTGAATAACATCGCGAATAGCCTTTCCTTAAGCTAGGGAGTTAAGCTAGGGAGTCAGAGTGGCTGGTCTCTAGGCTCCAAGGCGGCGCCGCTTTCGTGGCTTCGTCTTGTGCCCATCGATCGCGCCCGATGCTGCCAATCCCAGTAAACGTCGGAAAGTGGGACACTCCATATGACTCGGTGCAGAGCAGACTGCGGCATGCCGGAGACCATCGCGCATCGCGATCAGCTTCCGAATGGAACTATCCAGCTCATCAGCCTTATTCAGCAAGAGTTGCCGGTCTATCTGTGGGCGTCCATCTGCGCCCATCATCTGAGCAATTTCATCCAGCTTAAAACCTGCCGAGCGCCCCAGCGCAATGAGTGCCAACTGTTCCAGCACACTGGCACCAAACTGTCTTCGTATTCCCTGCCTGCCGACAGAATGGATCAATCCTTTTTCTTCATAATAGCGAAGTGTGGACGCTGGAACGCCCGAGCGATTAACCACTTCAGAAATATCCATACTCCCCCTTGACTTAAAGTCGACTTGAAGTTGTACGCTATCGCCATCACCAAATCAAAGCAAGTAGAAGAGGAAATCATGAACAGTCTACTCACCATAATATTGATAGGGATTGGCGCTACAGCCGTGATGGACTTGTGGGGTTTTGTGCGTGTACCACTGTTCGGCACACCTCCTCCGAATTACGGGTTGGTCGGTCGCTGGATAGCGCATATGACACACGGGCAGTTTCGCCACGATTCAATTGCCGCCTCAGCCCCCATACGCGCTGAACAGATAATTGGATGGGCAGTCCACTACCTGACAGGCATCTTGTTTGCAGCTCTTTTGATCGGCATCTGGGGCGCATCATGGATTCAGAACCCAACGATTGGCCCAGCATTTGCTGTGGGCTTGGGCACCATAGTGTTGCCATTTCTGATAATGCAACCGGGTATGGGTGCCGGAATTGCTGCCTCACGAACAAAAAATCCGACCTCTGCTCGGCTGCAGAGCCTTCTTACGCATGCCGCTTTTGGCTTAGGCTTGTATGTATCCGGTTACGCAGTCCACTTTCTTCAATGATGCTTATGTGTTGCTGCTTGACCTTATGCACATTCATCAGGCAGCAACTGTGGATTCCAGGCCACTTCCCATAGATGGCCATCAAGGTCTTGAAAATACCCGGTATACCCACCCCAAAAAGTGTCTTGTGCAGGCTTTACTATCACTGCGCCAGCACTTTCGGCTTGTGCCATCACCTCGTCTTCATAGCTCCGACAGACGCGCCAGTACATTATCGGTAGTAAATCGAATACACAGGGATTAGCGTAAAGAGCAGTACTCTACCGTATGGTTTTCCAAAAATAATAGTGACCACAATCACAGAGGAAAGACATAAACATAGCCATACGCACTATTCAGAACAAGAGAATCACGACCTTTATCATCCATTTTTTTGCAAACTCCAACTTGCCCAATGTTCGCCAAAACTGGTAACCCCCCCTTTCGTAGCGGGACCCGCTCACAAAGCTTCTTCTTTCTTTTCACCACTCAGTGCGCCAACGAACAGATCAGAAGATGCCGATAGCCTATTCTGGTCTTAGATGAGGTGAAGGAGCAGCCTGTACAGGAAGTTACATCGCGCGCCACACGGATGGCGGCGCCACCCTAATTCAAGATCACGCGTGCAATCGTATTGTCGATTGTCATTAACTATCTTGCATTTGAGTTCGGATGAAAGACAATGATGGCAAGAGGTTTCATGATATTTCTCTGCTTGGTAGCGCTTATCAGTCTTACACTGGCAATCGATATGCAGGTGGTCAGTGAACCACCGAGCCTGGGGGATTCGACTGAAGCCACCTATCAGGCCACACCACTCAAAATCGGCGATACGCTTTATCTGTGTACACCGCAGGTGGCATTGGACGCCGACCACAGCACAAGCGCTGGGTATATGATGCTCAGATGCCACAGGACATCCAACGTCAGCACCAGACCTGCCGTGGAGCTTCCTATCTACCACCAACATCCGGTAAAGCATCCTCAACTGAGAAGCTGGATGTAGCTACCGAAACATTGAAAACCTGGATCTGTTTATATCTCGTGTAGCACTTCAACCCAAACCGGAGCAGTTGTACCGTGATGATTGAGGGTGCTGCTTGACCTTATGCACTTTCTTCGGGCAACAGCGCTGGATTCCAGACCACCTCCCATAGATGGCCATCAAGGTCTTGAAAATACCCGGCATACCCACCCCAAAAAGTGTCTTGTGCAGGCTTTACTATCACTGCGCCAGCACTTTCGGCTTGTGCCATCACCTCGTCAACCTCCAGCTGCGACATGACGTTGTGGCCAATGGAAAACTCCGTTGCACTGGGAGCTGCCAACTTTAGCCCCGTATCATGTGCCAGGCTTTTTCTCGGCCAAAGTGCTAATTTCAGCCCAGCACTTAAATCAAAAAATGCCACGGCACCATACTCAAACTCTTCGCCGATAATCCCATCCGTAGGAAGTCCCAGTCCGTCCTGATAGAAGCGAACGGCTCTTTCAAGATCATCGACGCAAAGAGTGATCACAGAAATTCGAGGCTTCATTGTTTTCGACTCCTTCATATTTTAATGTCGCGTACCACGTACTGAGACTATAGTTTGCGAGCGTACAGCCATTGCTCCCAGACAAAACCTATCGCTATGATACACAAAGCACCTTCTTTCTTTTCACCACTCAGTGTGCCATCGAACAGACCAGAAGAAGCCGATAGCCTATTCTGGTCTTAGATGAGGCGAAGGAGCAGCCTGTACAGGTAGTTACATCGCGCGCCACACGGATGGCGGCGCCACCCAATTCAAGACTTGTGAAAAGGAAGAGCTATTAATGAACAGTATCGTCTATCTCGTCGGAGCGGTAGTTATCGTTTTAGTGGCTCTTTCCTTTCTGGGTTTACTTTAAAAATCACCCTTACAGATTCCTTTTATATCGCTGCCTGTCCATGCGACAGTCATCAATTCATCCGGATTTGGTATTCTGAGCGACTATCGCGTAAAGCCATACTTGCGCTCAAATCCACACGTCATTAGTAGCTGTGCGCTCACTTATTTCACCGTCTCCTGTATTCAAGACACCTTTGGGCTCTATCAGCATAACCTCGACTTCTTTTTCGGCATAAGGTTTGTGCTCGACACCCTTCGGTACAACATACATTTCACCCTCAGACAGGTTCACGTAGCCATCTCTAAAGTCAATGCGAAGGGAGCCCTTCAAGACGATGAAGGTTTCATCAGTGTCCTGATGATCATGCCAGACGAACTCCCCTTCCAGTTTCACCAGCTTGAACTGATAGTCGTTCATCTCTGCCACCACTTTAGGTGACCATTGCTCAGAAAACAAACTGAGCTTATCTGCGAAATTTATCGATTTATGCTGCATAGTTAATTTCTCCATTCAGATGCCAAAATGGCAGCCCGAAAATGACGCCCGTGGACGCGAAAACAATTCACAGACCACCATCATCGACCAGTGATACAGTCTGTTCTTTGTAGTATTCCTGAAAAGTACCAGTCACGTTTGAATCAAGGGATGTCATTAGGTGCCCTGCTTAAGTGACTGGTTACGAAGCTTATAAGCCTTGCGAGTAGCCAAAGCAAAAGGAGCCAAAATGAGATGATAAATAACCATCCGAATATTGTTGGAGCACACCACCCCCAGCCACAAGCGCCATTGTGCTGAAGGAGACCAGGAATGCCAACATTATGAAATACGTATACAGATAAAAATGGGATAACTGAAATAATGCCAAGGGGGGTATCAAGATACCCTGGCCAGAAAATAGAAGGCACCCAAAGCAAGAAATAGCCCATTAAGAGGAATAGCATGATTTTGAGTGTTCTTGAATGCAACATCCTTTTACCTAACATACTTGCCGACAACGGCGTAAGAAACGATCACCCGGTGACCTCAAGGAACAAGATTCAGTGCTTTGTCAGGCCGTTGTTAATCTCGGCTCACACCATAAGTGCGAAGCGCAGACTGAATTTGCGACTCTTCTGCTGTATCCAAAGGGTGTATTCAATCGACTATGCTCCCAGCAGAGGCAAGTGCTTAAGACTATGATACTTCAGAGCCAAACCAATACAGTGCCTAAGTGTCAATAACAGTGGCTCTTGCCCTAAGTCGGCGTTTAAAGGAATCACTATAGCTCTATTGCCCTCATACTCAAGTTCGTTGCGATATATCTCTTTGAAAGTGTCCACCAAGCACGTTTGGCAATGGAAAAACACCTTGATAACGCCTGGATCTTTTGGCTTCCAGTCAATTCGTACCGGACTACCTCCCTTGACATGGTAGCTTGCCTCGCCCCACTTGAGTGATTCATCAACCTGACCCAGCTCATTCTCTGCAGCAATCGTCAGAATGAGTTTTTACACAATCTCAAGTTGACGACAAGCAGCTATCGGGTAGCTATTAAACTTAGCCTGTATATCTGGATGCATGGAACCTGCCCCAGTGACAGCGGAAATTGATCCGGTGCACTTATTGTACACGCTTTACAGCAACCACTGAAAAAATGTGCCAATGCTTCATTTTACCCAATGACGTCTTTGCATGTTCGTTACGCTCAGCAAACCTTATAACCTCAAATTTTTCGAACAATGACCTCACTTGTGACTCCGTTAATGGAGCCGTATGACTGCGGTAATTTGATGCCCAGCTGTCCTCCACACCCATAAAATCACCGGCAAATACCCCACCAATTTCAATGCATGATTCTATGCTGACCCAGGTCTTTTGAAACTTAGATGGGTCAGCAAAAAACAGGCTTGAGTTAGCGAGTACAATACCCGCATTTGGATAGTCATAATATTCAAATGAGGAGTGAGATATTTCAACTAGCGTTTTTGAACCAAAACGATCTCGGCAAATAGCTACAGAATCAGGATTAATATCAAAGCCATGAACCTGATAACCTTTTTGCTCCAGGTAGTCAATATCACTGCCTGTACCACAACCACAATCAACTGCAACCTGAGTACTGGACTCGTTTAATCTGACCGCTAACTCGGTGCGTTGAGAATGAGGTTTAGATAAAGCTTTTTCGTAGAACTCACGCCAAATCTCTGCATTTTCTTCCATAGATTGATATTCCCTACAACCAGTAACGCTGGTCAAGCTGAACATAGCGCTTCTCGAAGTGCCTGGGGGAGAGGAATGGGCCGTTTGCTCTCCGGTGATATTGAGACTTGCGTGAAGGTAGATCGAAACGTCATTTCATTCGAGTCATTACGGGCTTCAACTAAGAAGGTGAAGGACGTAGTAGTGAGCTCCTTAGTGGATATCTCTATATTTATGACCTCATCCCAAGACATTGGCGCTAAAAACTCAATTGAAAGCGCTCGTGCAGGGGGAAGAATACCCATAGCGAAAATCTCACTAATAGCCGGCGCACCTAGTCTGTGAGTTAGATAATCGTGTACCGCCTCAATGATGAAGTACGTTATGCGCGGTGTGTAAACAATGCCAGCAGGGTCACAGTCACCGAATAAAATTGTTCGTCTTACTATAAAACTCATGAAGTTAGCCTTTTACGGTGTAATAATATCGCAACTCTACAAAGGCACTATACATTCTTGACCTCGATGAACCACTTGGGCTGCATTGCATTAAAATCCGTTCGAATATTTGATGGCAGATAACTCGCTGAATCCAGGACAAATTCCTGACCACCTATACGCTTGAAAACCACCCAATGCCAGAAATTTTTGCCATCCTCCTGATGATGCTTGATAGACAGTAATGCCAAATCGGGCAGTGCACTCCATGATTCAAACGGAATCTCATCCGCAGACGTCTCGACGCCAGCATGAGACAGCATTTGCCTTACGTACTGGGTATCGGACCAAAGTGATTTATCTTCAGCATGGATGCCCATACCATTTGCTGTGTCCTTCATTTCCAAGTAGGTCCTGCCCAGAATGTTGGCAACAGACGCAATCCCACATCCTGTAGTTTCTTCCTGTATTACGGGCTTCAGCACCGTCTACTCCTTAATGCATAACGAACACCATCACCGGCAGCGAAGCTGAGACGCAGCCAGAACGAAAAAGTCATCGCCATAATTGACATGGTCATAGGCCGTGGCGACTTTTTTTGTAAATCTCGAACCTGGTCAAATGCAGGAGGCGACGCTTTGACTGGCTTGGCTATAAAGCATGTATCTCCCACTGACGTCTGCTTATTTTGTACAAAACATGCTCGCGAAGTGGGTCAGACGATTCCAGGTCCGGATGCTCAGAGTTGCTGGCGAAGGATTTCCACAGCCCAAAACCCCAGCCACGTTCCGCAATGAGTGACTTGATCCTTTCCCCCATGCAATAGCTTTCCTCCTCAGTCAAAAGCTTCGGGAAGAATTCCATAACCTCCTTATCACCACACATCGTTGAAAAAGGTTGGAGGTCTTCGTCATTCCATTGCCGAAGTATTAATCTATCCGTCCTGATCATGATCCAGATACTGCCTTATATCGTTGACCGCAGCCCCACCACTTTTTGGCGTCACTCTGGCTGGCTTTGTGAAACTCTGCACGCCTGAATCCCTTCACAGAAAGTCCGCAGATGTAGCTTAAGCAGTGCATGAAGCTCTGCATTATTCAGTATTCCGGTAGCATCTAAACTACTACCCAGCAGCGGTATGGAAAAGCAAGCGCGCTCAACAATGATGCCAGACATAGTGACAACAACCTCTCGCAGCGCTTCCTGTGCATGCGTTGCACGAGGAGACGTGTTTATCAACATAATTGGCATGCCGACAAACTCTTCCCCACTCACCAGCCAGTCCAACGCATTTTTCAAGACACCACTGATCCCATGGGCGTATTCAGGGCTTGCAATGACAAGCCCGTCAGCAACCCCGAGAGCGTCCTTCAGAATTGCTACTGGTAGAACCCGTTCGTCCTCTAAATCCGGATTGAAGAGCGGCAAATCGCGTATTCCATCGAAGACAGATACATCAACGCCCTCTGGCGCGACTAACGATAAAGCCTCAAGTGCGGCTTTGTTGTAAGACTTTTCCCGTAGACTTCCCGAAAGCGCAAGAATCTTCATTTTTCCCTTATATGTGTTCAAGTGTGGCTTGCTACCTGCGCCCAAAGTGAGCGCATTTGTTGGTTTCGTTATGCATGTCTAAACCAAAAACGACAAACACCAGCCAGTAATTAATAACAAAGGTGGCATACCTATAGCAGCCTGAGCCAGGCTAGACCCAATACTGTTTAGTTAACGATTTTGTGTCAAAATGTCCGCTATGTTTCCAAGAAAGGGGATGAGCATGGCGAGAACGAAAGCAGAGTTGTCGACGGGCGCCAGGTTGGCCGATTACCTGACAGTAGGCTTTCTGGCGATGAACTGTCCGGTAGAGAGGGTTCGGGAAGCTCTGTCGGCACACGGTGTTCACAGCCAGCGCCGGCGCGGCTTGCCGCACGAAGTGCTGGTGTACTTTGTGATGGCGATGGTGCTGTACGGCAACGTCGCTTACGAGGAAGTGCTTCGCCTGGTCATCGAGGGGTTGCGCCAGTTGCTCGGTGATGACTCACTGGCGAAGGCGACGGTCACTAAAGGCGCTATTTCCCAAGCGCGAGGAAAAGTCGGTGTCGCGCCGTTGCGCGATCTGTATTACGAGCAGGTCCAGCCCCATGGGCCAGCGGATATGCCGGGTGTGTGTTACCGGGGGCTGCGGGTCATGGCACTGGACGGTTCCACGCTCGACATGCCCGATGAGAAAGGCAATGCTGCCTACTTTGGTTACCCGGGAGCTTCCCGGGGCAGCAGCGCCTTTCCGAAGCTGCGCTTTGTCGCCATGGCCGAATGTGGCACCCACATGCTGTGTTACGCCAATCCCGGCCCTTACGGCAGTGACGAGCGCAGTTTGGCAGGAGCGGTTATCGATCAAGCGAACCCCTCCATGTTAGTGACGGCGGACAGAAATTTTTATAGCTACGCTTTCTGGCAACGCGGATGCGCCACCGGGGCCAAGCTGCTATTCCGCGTTAAGAGCAGCCTGCTTCTGCCGCGTGAACAGGAACTACCTGATGGTTCTTACCTGACGACCCTGTATCCGGGTGATAAAGCGCGACGGCGCAAGACGGAGGGCGTTCAGGTGCGGGTTATCGAATACGCCCTGGAAGGTATTCCCGATCCGGAACCGTTGTACCGATTGATTACTAACTGGCACGATAGCGAGGAGGCGCCAGCGCTGGCGCTGGCCGCCTTGTACCACCGCCGTTGGACCATCGAGCAGGCCTTTGACGAATTCAAAGTGCATCTCGCAGAGCGTGCGGTCATATTGCGCAGCAAGCGACCGGATTTGGTTGAGCAAGAGTTCTATGCGCTACTGATTGCGCATGCGGCGGTGCGGCGGTTGATGACGCAGGCCGCGACGACCACAGCCCAAGCCGCGGAGGATTTATCGTTTATCCACGCGGTGCGGGTGTTGAGGCGCCGCCTGCCGGCTTCCGGCTCCATTCCCCCCTAAGCAGCGCCAGGCATGGCTCAACAGCTTGCTGAAGGAGATATCTAGCGGGCGAGCAGTGACCAGCCGTGGCCGACGGAACCCGCGCGGAGTAAAGCGGAAGATGGGTAATTTCCCTATCCGCAAACGGGGAGATCCACTGCACCAGCCTTGTGATCCGGTGCCAGCGGTGATATTTAACTAAACAGTATTGAGGCTAGACCGGAACTTAGCGCTGACAACTGAAAAAGCGATTGTTGCCAGCCAAACACCAGTTAAGCCATAGAAGGCTGCTCCGGAGAGCACGCTCAAACGATGCCATTCGAAAGCATCTCCCATGCCAGACTTGTCCATTGCTTGGTCCGCTTGCCATCCGAATCCTAAAAAGGCGATGGCTAGAAGCAATTGCAACACAAGCGAGCCCTTAAAAATCATCGTCATGTGCTCCAGATGGCACGGTTAATCTCGATATCCCTTTGCAACGAGACCGCCGTAGATCAGAAAGGGAATATTCCGATCTCTCAATAACCCCTCAATCCATTGGACTTCTAACCGATACATATATCCTCCTTTTGCGCATAAGGCCGGCCCGCTTATGTTGATTGCCGTAAGGCAAGCCTCACCACCTGCTTTACATAGTCGTATACTGCAGGACAACTGCTTGATCTCGGGCCTGCCACATTCAATACACTTACGTTGAATTCGTGGACAAACTCATTAAGAAGCTCTGCTGCTCGCAGAGGGTCAACCAGTGCGATATCGATGAGTTTGTACGGCTTGCCTTGCCTAATGCAAAAAAGAATAGTTGCTTCCGTTCCTCCACGCACATAAGACTCATAAAAAATGGCGGTACCGTCTGAATCTATGACATTTTTCTTCGTTCGTTGCCGATAGCCACCACCGATTTCAGTCAGAGAGTATACGTCATTGATTGGTCCATCTTCCGCCATTCGTCCAACAGGGCAGCTCCCGCCAATTGGAAAAGCTGACTCAAGAGCAGCATCTAGTGCAGCCCGGTCAGCACCGGTTTGTCCACCACTTATGATCTTTGAAAGCATGACCAGTCCCGATCAACATAACGATCCTGTTGGATTAGACATTTTGAAATAAAAATCTCCAGCATCAACAGCTCATCCTTTATTCTGATAATTATTCACCGCTCGAGTAGATGGCCTTAACCTACTAATGGCAAACATGTAGCGCCCGCAGTTTCGATCAAAATGGGTGCACAGATAAAGTTTCGACAAAGCAGCTGCGCTTGATAAAGCCTTATCTGTGCCTGCCTTCATGATCCCATAATATAAACGATTGATTTGAAGTAGATGACATTGCTTGAATTAAGCACTCATTATTGAAAGTTGGAATCTCTTGGAGCCGTTGTAGTAGCTCACCAGCGCCTGTCGCCTCACTTGGGTAGGTCACAACCTCTTTTTTTGTTGCCAAGTGCCACCAAACATCTTCCACAAAAGGCCCTTGATCGGTTGTTTCCACTGCCACACCAATCAATTCACTCCACGCTATAGATTGAGGTTCTTTATCTGGCCAATGTGCCCAAACCTTATCTTCATCAAACCAAACCTTAACAGCAGCATAAGGGCTGTCAGAAACTGGAGTATCCTGAACTGCGATCGGTCTATCTTTATTGAATAGTGATTTTATCCATTTAATCATTCGTATCGTCCTTTGAAAAATAATGAGCCTATTCCACCGAAATATCAAAATGAAGAACATTTTCCTTGGCACCCAGCTTGGTGTACAAAGCGATGGCTGCTTCGTCTTCTTCTCCGGTATCAGCCTGAACAAAAATCACATAGGCTCGCCGTACAGCTGCTACCTTCTTGAGTTCCTGAATCAACGCGGTCGCGATTCCTTGGAGTCGGTGCTCTTCCAAAACAGCCAAGTCGTAGATATAAATCTCGCTTCGCTCCTGCTCGAATTTCTTCAATTCGTAAGCGGCCAGGCCACCAACAACCATGCCATCCTTCACGGCCACTATTGCGATAAAGTAGTCACTGCCAAGCAGACTACGCATGTAATCAGGACCAGGGCACTTTCTACTGTAGGTTTCAGGTTCATTGAAGGCCACACCGCAAGTGTGCAAGAACCCATCCATCAATTCCAAGTCATCTGCGGCAATCTGCTGCACTCTGTAACCATTTGGCATAAACGTGTTACCTCCTGAACATCAACGTTCAACCCAGGGGCAATAACATGCAGGCTAAATCGGTGCGAAGCAGCAGGTGCCTGCATGTTATTACTAGCTTTTATTTGTACCCGGCTATCTTGCTGCGAGCTGCATCTATCAGCTCATTATCAATATTGTCGTCGAAAGAAAAGGAGTAAATGATCCACTTTTCTTCAGGTCGATAAAATACGAACTCCATCCGAATAGGTTGACGCTCATATAGAGCAAGGTAGGAGACGTAGATTAGCCGATCTTCGATATCGCTGACTCCTAGCTTCGTTTTACCATAGTATTCACCAACTAAATTATTGATATTACTCAATTGAGATTTTACTTTTTCGACATCGTCACTTTTTCGGTCAAGCCATTTATTCGTTGAGTAAATAGAGTCCACAGCCTCAGTGACTTTACCTGACTCATACAGACTAAAGAACTTATCTATTTCGCCCTGATAGGCAATGGCCTGTGAGCAAAATAGAATTAGTGTGAGAGGAAGTGTTTTTATTAAATTCATAGAATACCCTACCTATTTGATGAACATTACGCCGCCTGCGACGGTGAACTGGCACGCCTGGTTGAATTTATTCAGTCCGAGTACAAGCCTGTTCTGGTTCTCTTAGGCCGTGGCCCTACACACGAACTAATTGAACACATTATGTACCTTCCCGTTCTACAATTTCTACATTGAATCCTTCTGAGTCTGCGGGTGGCTCAAAGTGGCCAGTCACCATTCTGAAAACCTCCTCAGTGTCAAACTGTGCTCGTTCAGGTTGTTTCTTTTGACGCCGTTTCAGTTGCTTTAGACAAGTCTCGTCATCTGCAACCACATAGTACAGCTCATGGGGTAGCCCGAGTGGTGAGTATATATCCTTGAACCATGCCCGTTGCCTCCTGGTGTTTCCAGGAAAATCCAGAACAACCGTAGTGCCAGCCGCGAGTATTTTCTCAACGTGTGTTCTGAGCACTGGTTTAAGACGTGACGAGTAACTGATGTAGTCATTGAAATCGTTGAT
The DNA here is from genome assembly GCF_046271865.1 of Nitrincola salilacus. Taxonomy (NCBI): domain Bacteria; kingdom Pseudomonadati; phylum Pseudomonadota; class Gammaproteobacteria; order Oceanospirillales; family Oceanospirillaceae; genus Nitrincola; species Nitrincola salilacus. The sequence continues at coordinate 1,469,985 of NZ_CP176580.1, read as the reverse complement.
CTCGCCGGGGAAAAGCGCGGCTAGCCATTCATCCTCTGAAACCAGCACCGCTCCACGCTCACGAGCGACTTTAGCAGACAAAGTGCTTTTCCCGGCTCCCATCTTTCCACAGAAGAATATCAGCGTTCCGTAACTACTCATTGATTGCTTCCTATGCATAACGCTCCTGATTCGCGAAGCGCGTTGACTAAAAACTGCTCAGTATGATCAGTGTGGTACCTTGCTAGCTACTCGGTGCATGGTTTAGTTATGCGTTCACACGGATCGCACGGATATCTTCGATATCTACCGGTCGTGAGAGCGCCAACTTATACCGAACCAGATCTTTCTTCAACATGAGTGGCAACTCCAGACCCAACAAACGCACTGTTTTATAGCGAGAAAAATCAATTTTGAGCGGAATCCAGGTCTGACTGATCACATCAAAGATTCGTGGGCTATCAGCACTGCCCACCTCCACTTTGATGCCTTCATACTTGAACTGAACGTAGGTCAAATCCCAGCCTTCCTCTCGATAGTGAGTGGCGGGCTTGGATATAAACTCCTGGCCGGCTTGAACCACTGACGAAAAATGTTCGCCAGGGACAAAAAGATCAATATCGTTCAGATCACGCTCAGAGCCATACCCCTTTGCTGCGAGTCCACCACAGATCAGAAAAGGAATATTTCTATCTTTCAGTAAGCCCACAATCCATTGGACTGCTACTTGATGCATGCGTCCTCCTTTTTACTATCACCCAGTGTAGAGCTGGCATGGCGGCCATCCGGCTGGTTTTCTCACCGCAGGCAGATGCTTCAGTGAGCAATCTCGGTAGTGCAGGCGATAGCCCTGAAAGCTGATCGTATCCTGCTCGGCAAGCTGCCCCTTGAAGCGCTTCCACATCGGCTTGCCCGTGGGGGAACTACAGTTTCTGATGCAACCCGATATTAGAGCTGCTTTTCATATAGGAGCAGCTTCTTACCATCCAGAACGCTCTCGCCAAATTGGTGATACCCGAGCTTTTCATAAATATGCCGGCCCCTACAATTGTGCCAGAAAACGTCCAACCAAATACGCGTCATTTGCAGGAGGTCTCGGCAATAGACCTCCATTGCTTCAATAGCTCTCTGTCCAATCCCCAGACCTTTGTTCGCCACAACAACTCTCCGAAACTCTATGCTCCGAGCGTCTTGATCCATAGCTAATATGAAGTACCCGGCCAATTCCTCATCGGCCACAATCCTGAGATAGATAATTCTCGGATCAGAGTAACTTGAAACATGATCCTCCAGCCTATACGGGATAATGAATTTACTCGTTCCGGCTTCCTGCTCCATCTCCGTAAATAGAGCTAGATCGGCTTCTTCTGCCTTTCTCAATTGCACTTTCATAGGACAAATCCCACTGCTCTAGACATAATGATTCTCCACAAGGTGCATATCTCCATTTTCGCGGTTAGCTAGGCAAAATACGTATAGCCGGAAGCCTATCGCTATCCTCGATCCGTCGAGTATGCCCAACACATACATTAAGATTATAATCACGGATTAAGCCAGACCCACACTACCATTGAACCCCGAGCCTCAGGCCTATTACTGTGAAAGCCCTCCATCAAAGTGAAAAAAGCCAAGCCAAGCCTGTTCGCAAAGGTCTGCACCCGAGGAATCTACACAACCAAGGCTATGACTTTCCAGCGCTCGTAAAAAGTCACCCATCGCTAGCCCCCCATGTGAAACCGAACGCTCATGGCGAACTTTCCATCGATTTCGCAGACCCATTGGCAGTCAAAACGCTCAACGCCGCGTTATTAGACCGATACTACAACATTGTCGATTGGGATATTCCAGAGGGCGCGCTTTGCCCTCCAATCCCGGGCAGAGCCGACTATATCCATTACATGGCTGACTTGCCTGGGCTTGAACAGCGCAGTATAAAGCTGCTCGATATCGGGACTGGAGCAAATGGAATCTACCCGCTACTGGCCTGCCAGATGTACGGCTGGCAGTGTGTCGGTAGTGATATTAACACTCAGTCGCTTGAGAACGTAGCCACGATTATCGCCAACAACCCCACACTCAAAGATCGCTTCACGCTGCGCACGCAGCACGATAAAAACCACATTTTTGAAGGGATCATCCAAGCTGGAGAGTTCTTTGACGTCAGCGTATGCAACCCACCCTTCCATGCCTCGCTCGATGAAGCACTGAAAGGTAACCAGCTTAAACTCAATAACCTTGCGCGTAGTCGCGGTGGAGAAAAAGCAAACACCCCTGCTCTGAATTTTGGCGGGCAAGGGGCTGAGCTATGGTGTAAGGGAGGCGAACAGTTGTTTCTTAAAAAGCTGATAAAAGAAAGCCAGGTGTATTCAACTCAATGCCGCTGGTTTACCAGCCTGGTTTCAAAAGCCGACAATGTTAAGCCTGCTAACCCGGATATTTCATCCGGCTCTTAAGTGGAGGGCCAGGCAGCCCAATTCTGTCCGATTTGCTGAGCGCCCCCCCGGCGCACTGTTTGTTTATTGATCAATCAGCATGATCAGAGCACAACTTCCCCTTACCCCATTGTTTATTCCGTGCCGGGAGCAGCACAACTGACGTTATCCTGATGCCATTTTGGCGGTGATTTTCTGGAACAGTTCCTGATCCGGATAAGTGCTATTCATCATGATACGGATCCGGCGGGTGTTGCGGGTGATGACGGCACCGATTTTCAGTAGTCGGGTACGCAGCGTAGTCACCTGAGCTCTGGCATAGCGAGTGCCACGCAGATAACCACTGCGCAACCTTTCCAGTAGCACGTAGGCCAGGCCGGATAGCAGTAAACGGTACTGATTAGGCCACCAGTCATGGCAACTGGTTCTGTCAGAGAACAGCCATTGCTGCTCCTTGATCCGATTCTCCATATCACCCCGCAGGCAGTAACGCCGGTCATAGAGCCACTTGGCCGAGCCTGACAGACTGGTGACAATATAACGGTTGTTGTCGCCCAGTGTAGTGAACTCGGCCTTGACGATCACTTTTCGCACGCGCTTCTTCCAACTGTGTGCCGAGTACCAGAGCGTCGCAAAGCAGCGCTGTTTTTCCTGTGTGGCCTCGCACGCGATAGCGGCGCGGTAACGGGTATCCAATGCCAGTTGATCCAGTCTGGAGTTCTTGCCGATGCCAACGACATAATCGACCCCGTGGCGTTCACACCAGCTCAGCAGCCGAGGGCGACAGAAACCGCTGTCGCCTCGAAAGATGATCTGCGCCTGCGGCCACTCGGCGCGAAGCCGCCTGACCAGTAGGGCCAGAATGGCCCAGGCATGCTTGGCTGCGTCAACAGACGCGGGGCGCAGATAGCTCACCAACAGTTTCTGCCCGCAGAACACGAACAGGGGTAAGAAGCAGTAACTGTTGTAATAACCATTGAAGTGGCGGCCTACCTGCTCTCCATGCACCGCATCGTCAGTGGCGTCAAAGTCGAGAATCAGCCGTTTGGGTGGCTTCCGGTACGAGCGAATGAATTGCTCAACCAGTTCCTCATGCATGGCCACGGCCCAACTCCGATTGGCGTTGAGCTCGAACCGGCACAGAGTTGACTGACTGGCCAATGTGGCATCGCTATCGACAGCGGTCTGAAGGGCCAGATCATGCCGCAGCGTTGTATGATCGTTGAGGTCTTCATACCCCAGCGCCAGTCCGTAAACGCGCTGTCGAATCATGGTCTGAGCCTGATGCCGGCAAAGGAATGGGTTACGCGGATCAGTGATTTTACGGGCAATCGAGCGGGTCAGGTTCAGTTCCCGGTCGATCTGTCGGAGTAGAATTGCTCCAGCATCGGACGTGATGTCACCACCGTCAAAATTGGTTTCGATTTTACGGCCTTTGCAGCGTGGAAATAGGTCCCGGGTAACAGTACAATGTGTCATGGGCGATCCGGTTGTTATATTTAGCTTAAGTACCTGAATTATAGCAAAAAACCGGGTCGCCCTTCTTGTTTATGCTGCAATATTCGGGCTAAGAAGTTGATTCGTAAGCTCGGTGCAGTTGATATTCGGGAAATAGAGATGAAGCAGGGAAATAAGATTACAAGGGTATTGGCCTGGACCTTCATCTGAACAGTTCCCGAGGTGGGGCATAGTTATGCGGAACCTGCACGATGCTCACGGTAGATGTGGATTGGCATCCAGCGGGCCATATGCCTATCTGCTGATGTCAATATGACCAGCATCTAAAGACGCTAGATCTTTCATGGTAGTCTCGTCAAGAAAAAACCGAACCTTTTCCTTGCGTGATGCCCCCAGTCGATCATAGAAGTGCATGGCTCGTGTATTAAAGGTGGGCGTCTGCCATTGTACTTCCATGCAGTCGAACGAAAGTGCATCCCGCACAACATGCGCAACCAAGTGTTTCCCTATACCATGACTCCTGACCTCCGGGTCGAGGTATAGGCAATCCAGGTGTACATAGAAAGCAGCTTTCCAAGTCGACACCTCCTTGGACCACGTCGCATATCCGATAAGCTTGCTACCCCTTTGAGCGACAACGCAAAACAATGATGGCGTTTCTCCAAAGAGCAACTGTTTCAGACGCGACGATATCCCATCAGGCTCATAGCTTGCCTTTTCATACTCCGCATGTGCGGCGCAGAGACGAACCAAGCCATCCAAGTCATCAGGTCGTGCTGCACGAATCTGTGTATCACCCATATTTTCCACCTACGGATTACACGTCTGCCGAAAACGTCGACGCGAGGTACTGTTCAGTGTCGGGCCCATTCGGATTGTTTAGGATCGCGTCAATCCAAGCTCGGCGCTCGAATGCAAGAATCGCCAGTTCCCATACGCAGGCCACGATGCCGGACGGTGCCAGGCTGACAAAGTCGTGCGGCTCATTTCCTGGCGACAAAAAGACATGATGCCGAAGCATATTCTCCCCGACCCACCAACTAATGAGCAAAAACACGCCTTCTCGGGCTTCGTGGATAATAATCACACCAATGCCATAGCGAGATTCTGCGCAGACTTCCTTGTCGTCGGTTATTGCTGCTTGGACTGCGGGTGTTGGAAGTTGAGCCGCTGCAAAACTCACGGCCCTGGCGACATTTGCCGACAGAGGACGATCTCGGTGAATCGAGATGCCATAGGTCTTCATTCTCCAACCATGAATATCAGCAAGATGCAAAAACCGGATGGGGCGCTTGACGTACGTTCCGATAGTTTCCAAGGTCATGATTCCTCCTTCCTTAACGCGGGTGTCTCAAGAACTTCAGGCTTTCCAGAATGGCTTAGTGACTTCCTGGCGCAGCGTCCTGGTTGTCAAGCCCGTATCCTTTTCAACCTGTAATTGCTATTAGACTGCTCTAAAATGAAAGAATCCATCAGTCATTTATGAAGGCGGCGTTCGTAAACCATGAACATAAAACTAGATAAACTACGCTCTTTCGTACTGGTGGCCGACGAAGGTAACCTGACCCGGGCCGCCAAGCGGCGGCACACTACCCCCTCGGCCGTCAGCGAACACCTGCGACAGCTCGAAGACCAGTTCGGCCTACCTCTGTTCGAACGCTCCAGTCGGGGGATGGAGCTCACACCGGAAGGCCGCAAGCTGCTGCCGCCAGCCCGCCAGGCATTGATGCAAATTGCCGAGCTGGACGAGATTGCCCGCTCACTGCGCTGCGAAACGCCAGCCATTCTGGTGTTGGGCCTGAATGCGCCGCCAGAATACCTGAAGGTCGATCAGTTACTGCGTCGGGCGGCACGGGAACTGCCCGAGGTTCAGTTGGAATTGGTCACCAGCAGCTCCTATCTCATTGCCGACCAAGTGCGAGAAAGCAAATTGGACCTGGGCTTTATGTATGGCGACCCGACCCATGAGACCATACAAGCCATTAGCCTGGCGGACATCGAATTCTGTGTGGTTAGCCCGCCCGACAGTAAGTTGAACCGTCTGCCACCCGACCCGGAAGAGCGCAAAGCCCTACCGTGGATCTGGGCCTCCAGTAACTGCCCCGTTTCGCGCATAATGCCTGACATCGTCGGCTTTGAGCGCGACCAAACCAAGGTGGTTTCCTCTTCAGAAGACGAGCACGTAACCCTGTCGATGATACGGGCCGGATTGGGTTATGGTGTGGTGGAGAAAGAACTGGCACAGCATTGGGCCAACCGGGGCAGTGTGCGCATTCTGGCGGATACACCTATCAAAGCCAACCTCAATCTGGTGGTGCGTCGTGAGCGTTTGGAGCGCAAGCCTATAGCGGCCGTTATCGGAATGATCCGGGGGCTCTGGCAAGAGAGCATCGCCCTTGCGACAGAGGCGGAAGCTATCGATTGATGATATATCCAGCGGTTTCGGTTTCCCACTTGATTCACCATCAACGAGCCTGTCGGAGTGAAGCGTTTCGCCACCTGACCGCCACGCTCTTTACCGAATTGGGCTTTGGCCTTTTTAAACGTGACCGACTCTACAAACTGGAGTAAGTCCACGATCAAGCGACTTTAAGCTTCATTGCTAGCGTAACCAAATTTTGATGGTTGTTTCGAGGCGTTGCTAAAGCAGTTGGTGTGCCCAGCAACCAGCATGCATCACACCAAAAATAGGCTATATAAACGGCCGGGAGCAGACAAGCCCCCGGCCAGATGGATCAGGCGCTGCCCCAGGTGTCCTGGCAGATAGCGCGATACCAACCGACTGCATACTCGGCTTCACGTGCGCGCACACTGGCAGGTGCACCCGTTGGGCTGACGCCGCCGGAGTCAGGCACGCTGATGATCGCTCCATCCTGAACGCGATAAACGCCTGCGACAGAGATGCCGTAATCGGGAGAGATCAGGCTGTAGCAGGTATTGATCCAGTAGGGATCTGGTGATTCGCGGCCTTCGAAGGATGCGGCGATAGCGGCGGCAGCCACTTTTGCCTGGGCACTGGCGCAGAAGCCTGATTTAGGCATCGGGCTGGCAATGGTGGCATCACCGACCACATAGATATCTTTCACCAGTTGCGACTCGAAGGTATCCGGTTTGACTGGCACCCAGCCTGAGGCATCGGTCACGCCTGCGCGATCTGCAATCCAGCCTGCTTTCTGTGGTGGCACCACGTTGAGTACGTCGGGGCGGTGGATCTCACCGAACTCGGTTTCCACTTCGCGGGTTGCGGCATCCACACGTATCACTTTGCCGTCGTTCGAAAGACTGACCCATTCGATCATGTCACCATATACGGCCTGCCACCCTTCCTGGAACAAGCCCTGTTTAGAGAAGCTGTCTTTGGCGTCCAGTATGATCACTTTGGAGCGGGGTTTATGCTGCTTCAGGTAGTGTGCGACCATACTGACCCGTTCATAGGGCCCTGGTGGGCAACGGAAGGGGTTCGCAGGTGCCGTGAGCATGAATACCCCGCCATCATCCATCGATTCGATCTGGCTCTTGAGCAGTTCGGTTTGCGCGCCTGCTTTCCAGGCGTGAGGGACTTCCTCTGCGGCTTCTTCGTCGTAGCCTTCTATCCCATCCCAGCGGATATCGATACCGGGAGACAGAATCAGGCGGTCATAATCCAACACGGTGCCGTCGTTCAGGGTCACGCGATGATGTTCGGAATCCACTTCGCTTGCCATCGCATGTAATACCACCACGCCATAACGATTGCGCAGCTCATCATAGCCGTGGCTGATGGAGTCGAAGGTTCTCAGCCCACCCAGAAACAGGTTGCTGAAGGGGCAGGTATAGAAGCGCAGCGCCGGTTCGACCAGTGTGACATCGATTGCTGGGTTGGCCAGCTTGAGGTATTTGGCTGCGGTTGCTCCACCAAAACCACCACCGACCACAACGACACGACCAATCGACTGTGTGGCGGACAGAACGGAGGGTGCAAATCCACCCAGTACCGGCAACGCTGCAGCAGCACTCAGGGTTTGCAGGGCGCGGCGGCGCGACAGGGATACAGCTTGCTTGCTTGTTTTGATGCTCATCTCACGCTCCTCAATTCGGGTTGATCGCGGCAAAGTGCGCAGCCAGCGCAGACAGCTCTTCATCGGAGAAGCCTTTGGCGATGCGGTTCATCACCGTCGCCTGGGTATTCTCGTCGTGCTTGAAGGAGAGCAGTTGCGCTTCCATCGCGGCCTGGGAGCGCCCAGCCAGCGGCGGCACAGCACCCGCCATCTGGCCATCGGTGCCATGGCAGTTGGCACAGCTGCCGGCCATCACTGCCATCTGAGCGTCGTCGTACGTCTCACTGGCATGAGCTTGCACAGCGAGCACCAGCAGAACCGTAGAAAAAACAAATCGAAGCCTGTTCATGATGCCTACCTGTTATTATCGTTTGATCCTGGGAACACGATGACGGGATTTGCCCCGCCAACGACGTGAAAGGATTGTAAATTCAAACACTAACCAGCGCTTAATACTGATTACTGGTAATAATATAGTTCAATCGAATAAGATTGCCCAATTTTCAACCAGAACCGATATAACCTGAATATTAGTAGGAGGATAAAACAGATCAGGCCTCCCTGCCTGGATCTGTCGGATAGCGGGCCATCAGTGCCGGATCCGGCATGCCGACGAAGTAACCCTGGGCATAATCGATTCCCAGATCACGCACTGCGGCCATCACTTCGGCATCTTCTACAAACTCGGCAATGGTTTTCATACCCAGGTTCTGAGCCAGGGTCACGATACTTTTGACGAATGCCATGTATTTGGCATCCTGCAGCATGTTGCGGATGAACTCCCCTTCGATCTTGATCACATCAATCGGGAACTGTTTGATGTAGTGGAAGGATGAGAAGCCCGAACCGAAGTCATCAATGGCAAAGTTGAACCCTTCCAGTTTCAGATCCAGCACGAAGCGCTCAAGTAGTGCGAGGTTACTGACGGTTTCGCGCTCGGTGATCTCAAACACGATCCGGCGCGGCTCAATGTTGTACTCGATCGCCAGTTGCCGTACACGAGCAATAAACTCGCCGATGATCAGCGATTTTGGCGACAGGTTGATAAACAGCATGCCATCGTAGTTCTGCTCATGCATCTGCGCGAATGCTCTTTCGATCAGCAGATAGTCCATTTTATGGACCACCCCGATCGATTCGGCCACGTCGATAAACTCACCGGCGGGTACTATCTGATCACCAAGCTGAATGCGCATCAGCAGCTCATGAATGATCACTTCGCCATTGTTCAGGTCTATGATCGGCTGGAAGTAAGGGATAATCCGTTTCTCTTCCAGCGCATTGAGCACCATCTGGTTCTTTTCGCCCACCTGCCGGAACACTTCGGCCATCTCGTGTTCGTCCGGCACGGCGATCGAGTTCTTACCGCTGCGCTTGGCCTTGTACATCATGTTATCGGCCACCAGGAACAGGTCGCGCGGGTCCTGGGCATGATGCGGATATACGGCAATACCGATGGAGGTGGTCGCTCGCACCGGGCTGCCATCCGGCGCCGGCAGCATCAGTTTGCCCAGCGAATCAGCAATTCGATTAGCGACGGTATAGGCCTGCTCTTCGCTCGCTTCCGGCAGGATAATGGTGAACTCATCGCCACCGTAGCGCGACAGAAAATCACCTGGGCGGATCGCGTGTTCCAGCACACTGGCGAACGCCTGCAGGAACTGATCCCCGAAGGCATGGCCATAGCGGTCGTTCACCGTCTTGAAGTTGTCCAGATCCAGCATCAGCAGCGCGAAGGTTTCATCATGGCGCGACGCACGGCCGACTTCATAACCGAGCAGTTCACGGAACATGCGCTGATTATGCAGGCTGGTAAGTGGATCGCGAGTGGCGTAGTACTCCAGATCCTTGGTGTATTTATAGATCGCCTTGACCGATCCCACCAAGTTCAGCAGTGTGGTGAGAATACTGTCGATCACGATATGGCGGATCGGGTCGCGAGCCATCTCCGACTGCACACCGATCCCCACCACACCACCAATTTTGGGGGTTTCCAGCAGTAGGGATTTGGTCTGCAACTCAATATCTTCAGAGGTCAGCTGCAGCAGGTTGCCATTGTTATCATGCTCGGTATGGGCAATATGGTGCAGAATATTCAGAATCGGCACGCCTTTGTGGAAGTGCTCGCTGGATGCCATCTGAATCTTCACGATACGCTCGAACTCGGCGCGTGTTTCATCCGATACATCGATATACCAGAACACCTCCAGCTCGTACCCCTCCTCCTCCACCTGGAAGATAGTGACAAGCGTATGCGCCTTGATGATGGTGTTGATATCGATCAGCAGATCCTTGATGAACTCACGCCAATCCCGCACCACTTCCGAGGTGATGATGAACTTGCTCAGCAGGCGGATCTCGAACTCGAGGATATCTTTATCGACAGCAACATCCTTGAGGCGCTCGACCAGTTCGTTGATATGGCCGAAGGATTGGTTGAACTCATCAAAATAGAAATCCACATCGCTGACATCCATCTCCTTCAGATCTTTGACTGAGTTGACCTCTTCAACCCGGGAGCCGAACTGATGGATAGCGCGATTGATGCGGGACACGGCAAACGCCGACAATGCGGTGGCAATCAGAAACACGATGACGCCACAGAGCAGGAACAGCACCACATAGTTGCGGCGCATCTCGGTACTGATCGGCTGCAGGTCCTGACGCAGGTCGATCACACCGAGCACTTCGCCGGGGGTGGCATTGCTGTGGCAGGCCAGACATTCGGTCCGCGTCACCAGCGGAAAAATGCGCCGGACAATATCATCCTGCTGAATCACTCTTTCACCCTGCCCGGCAAAGGCAGCAGCCACCTCCTGATCAGCTTGAGGTTGATCTATGGCACCGTAGATCGCTTCAACCAGTTCACCGCGATAGATCTCTATCTCGAAAGGGGTGTCAACAAACGCCGCTTTGGTGGATGCCATGAAATCTTCCAGTTCATAGCGTGTCCAGCCCTGACGCATCACCTGAAACATCGAGTTGAAGGTCTGATTGGCAATGGTGCTTGAGGTCTGCTCAGCCTGACGGGCGATGATGTTTTCATACAGCAAAGACGCTGCCAGGGTCACGCCCAGGAAAACTGCCAGCGTCACTGCCATGATGGTGGCAAACACAAATCCCCGCAGGGTGCGGAAAAATTCAACAACATTTCGGACCACAGTCATTCCCTAATCACTGCATGGTTTTGGGCCGTTCAAATTATGCTGCCACGGCTAGTTGTGTCAATGGACCCTTAGTCCATATATAGACACAGATCAATCAATCAGGTTTCTCAGCACAAAATGTAATATGCCGCCATGCTGGAAATAGGACAACTCGTTGCCGGTATCAATGCGGCAGAGAGTCTTGATTCTTTCTTGGCTGCCATCAGCGCGCTGTATCAACACCTCCACCTGCTGCTTCGGTTGCAGATTATTGAGCCCCTGAATACTGATCCGTTCATCACCCTTGAGCTGCAAAGTTTTGCGGGACTGACCTGACTCGAACTGCAGGGGCAACACACCCATACCAACCAGATTTGATCTGTGTATGCGCTCGTAGGACTCTGCGATCACGGCCCGAACACCTAGCAGGCGTGTTCCCTTGGCTGCCCAATCGCGTGATGATCCGGTGCCATACTCCTTGCCGGCGATCAGCACCAGCGGCACGGATTCGGCCGCATAAGCCATCGCGGCATCGTAGATATCCATCTGTTCCGCATCAGGATAGTGGCGAGTTACGCCGCCCTCCACTTCCGGCGTCATCTCGTTTCGGATGCGGATATTGGCAAAGGTGCCTCGCATCATCACCTCATGATTGCCACGGCGCGAACCATAGGAGTTGAAATCATGTGGCGCCACGCCCAAAGACTGCAGATATCGCCCAGCCGGGCTATCTGTCTTGATTGAACCCGCGGGTGAGATATGGTCGGTGGTGACTGAATCGCCCAGCAAGGCGAGCACGGCTGCATTCTCGACATCACCTATCGCATCAGGGGTGCGCTGCATCCCTTCGAAGAAAGGCGGTTGGCGGATATAGGTGGAATCCGGCCAGGCGTAGGTTTTCTGCTTTGGCACGTCGATAGACTGCCAGTGCTCATCTCCGGTGAACACTTCCGCATACTCCTTGCGGAACATCTGGGTTTTAACCTCTTCAACCGCTCGGGCTATCTCGGCATTATCTGGCCAGATATCTTTCAGATAGACAGGCTGGCCCTGATTATCAACCCCTAAAGGTTCACTTGTCAGATCGATCCTGACCGTGCCCGCCAATGCATAGGCCACCACCAGAGGCGGTGAAGCCAGCCAGTTGGTTTTCACGAGCGGATGGACACGTCCTTCGAAATTTCGGTTGCCCGACAACACTGAAGCGACCACCAGATCCTTCTGATCTATGACCTTTTCAATCTCCTCGGCCAAGGGGCCTGAGTTGCCGATACAGGTGGTGCAGCCATAGCCGACCAGTTGGAAGCCCAGTTGATCCAGATACTGATTCAGCCCTGCGGCCTCCAGATACTCCGTGACCACTTTGGAACCCGGCGCGAGAGAGCTTTTTACCCAAGGCTTGCGCTGCAGCCCTTTGGCCAGCGCATTTTTCGCCAGCAATCCTGCGGCCATCAGCACACTGGGGTTGGATGTATTGGTACAGGAGGTGATGGCGGCAATCACCACAGCGCCGTGGGGCAACTTCTGCACCCACTCATCCGGCAGGTGTTCCGCCTCATCAGAGTCATGCCCCTCCTCCCTGCCACCACCTTCATCCAACAGGCGCGCATCCTCTTTGTCCGTGACCGGTGCTCCATGGAGATCCATGAAGTCATAAAAGGCGCGCTGCACTTCAGACAACGACACACGATCCTGTGGCCGTTTCGGACCGGCAAGACTGGCCTCAACTGAAGACATATCCAGGCTCAGCGTTTCGGTGAAGATCGGCTCATGGCCAGGTTCTCGCCACATGCCCTGTGCCTTGCAATAGGCTTCTACCCGCTCCACCACCTCATCATCACGACCGGTCAGGCGCATATATTCCAGCGTGACATCATCTACCGGGAAGAAGCCACAGGTCGCGCCATATTCCGGTGCCATATTGGCAATCGTGGCGCGATCTGCCAGTGGCAGGTCAGCCAGGCCATCACCATAGAACTCGACAAACTTACCAACCACACCATGCCTGCGCAGCATCTGTGTCACCGTTAATACCAGATCGGTCGCGGTGATCCCTTCCGGCAGTTTTCCATTCAGCTTGAAACCCACCACTTCCGGAATCAGCATCGATACCGGCTGCCCGAGCATGGCAGCCTCTGCCTCAATTCCGCCGACACCCCAACCGAGCACGGCCAGGCCGTTGATCATGGTGGTGTGTGAGTCTGTACCCACCAGCGTGTCTGGATAGGCGAGCCAGCCATCCTCCTCCTGACGCGCCCAGACAGTCTGCCCCAGATATTCAAGGTTGACCTGATGACAGATACCGGTTCCCGGCGGCACGACACGAAAATTACTGAAGGCCGTCTGCCCCCAGCGCAGGAAGATATAGCGCTCTGCATTGCGCTGCATCTCAATATCTACGTTTTCTCGGAAGGCATCGGCCGTCGCAAAATGATCCACCATAACGGAATGGTCAATCACCAGATCTACGGGAGACAACGGGTTGATCTTATCCGGGTTATCGCCCAGCGCGACCACTGCCTCACGCATCGCCGCCAGATCCACAACCGCCGGCACGCCGGTGAAGTCCTGCATCAGCACCCTCGCAGGGCGAAAGGCGATCTCATGATCGGAACGACCGCTTTTCTGCCAGTCGACCAGCGCCTGAATATCCTGCTGCGTGACGGTCGTGCCATCAATATTGCGCAACAGGTTCTCCAGCAGAACCTTGAGTGAAAAAGGCAGGCGACTGATATCACCATACTCTGCAGCCGCCTTTGCCAGGCTGAAATAGCGATAGGATCTGTTTCCTGCCTGCAGTTGGTCATCCATTGGTGTCTGATGTGACATCTCGATCCTCCTGTCTGGTCTTATGTGAATGGAGCAGTGATTGAAGTAGTAGTTGAAGTGTTTAACGACTTAGTAAAGATAGCAGCCAGACACACAAACTGCCTGAACCTGACTTGAGACAATAAATACACCCTCCAATTCAACTAGAATGTCGCGCATCAATTCTTCCACCACGGAAATCGAAACATTCACTGACAGAATAGATCTGCAGTGATCATCTTTTGTGAAACGCTTTGAAGCGATTTTCAAGAGTTAAAAAGAGGGTCGGCATATGGATTTCAAATATCAGGTACAGAAAAAGGGTTTGCGCTTTCGCGTCGGCAAAATTCTGGAGTCTATGCTCAGCATGGTTGGGCTGCGCTCACTGGATTCGCAGTTCCTTTTTTCCTACATCGCGATGTTTGCCGTCACACTACTGACCGCCTTTACGATCTATGTTTCCACCGGTGCGGATGCCACCAATATCAACGTGGCCGGTGCACAACGCATGTTGAGCCAGAAGCTGGCGAAGGAGACACTGCTGGTCGCCGGTGGCAACCTGGATAAAAGTGTTCAGGAAAACACCATCAGTACCTTTGAGCGGAACCACCGAGCATTGCTGCAAGGGGATGACAGCCGCAATATCACTGCCGTGACTGCCAGCGATGCAAAACGACAGTTGGAGCTTGTCGGGCGTGAATGGGAAACCTATCGCCAGCACATCAACGCTTTTCTGAGTAGCCCTGAAAGCAGCAACGCTCAGGCGTTGGAAAGCAGTGCCGTGCGTGTGCTGGAGGCGATGCATGCCGCTGTGAACATGATGGAGCAGCAGGCCAACCGCGAAACACGCCAACAGCAGATGGTGGCCATGTTTGCCTGCGTCGTGGTGTTGTTGCTGGTGGTGATGGGTCGCGTGTTTGGCCTGACGGTGATGATGCGGCAGGTGAAAAACCTGCGCGATCATCTGCGCATTCTCAGCAGCGGTAATTTCTCGCGCCCGATTGAGGTGGATAACGACAAGAACGAGATAGGCCAGAACTATATTGCTTACAACGGTATTATCCTGCGCATCGGCAAGCTGCTGCACAAGGTGACGCAGACCTCCAGCCGTGTCAGTACAGGTGTCGATCAGGTGGTTACATCCGCTGATGATACGACCCGTGGTGCTTTGGCACAGCAAGCCGCCATTGATCAGGTGGCAACTGCAATCACTGAGATGGCAGCCACCATACAAGAGGTGTCGCAGAACGCCGCTCAAGCAGCAGATGCTGCAGAAGGTGCCAATGAGGCCGCAGGATTCGGGCACAAACAGATCATGACAACGGTGGAGCGCATTAATAACGTTGCTGAACAGGTTGATCAGTCTGGCCATGTGATCAGCGAACTGGCGCAGGATAGCCTGGAGGTGAGCAAGATTCTGGAGGTAATCACCGGGATCGCTGAGCAGACCAACCTGCTGGCCTTGAACGCAGCGATAGAAGCCGCCAGAGCCGGCGATCAGGGACGAGGATTCGCGGTGGTTGCCGATGAAGTCAGAACTCTGGCGCAGCGGACTCAGCAGTCAACCGAGAGTATTCGGGAGATTATTGATCGCCTGCAAACTCAGTCCACCCAGGCAGTTGATGCAATCGGCAAGAGTCAGGCCAGCGCCCGCGAAACTGTTGTTGTCGCCAACGAGGCACGCGAAGCGCTGGATGAGATCGTCGGCGCTGTAAGTGTTATCAGTGATATGAACACTCAGATCGCGACTGCAGCAGAAGAACAGAGCCAGGTGGCTCAGGATATGGACCGCCATGTAAACAGTATCTCGGAACTGGCACGGCAAACTACCCGCTACTCAGAGCAGACCGTCAGCGCCAGCGCAGGTATCAGTCATAATATTCAAAGCCTGATGACCGAGCTGGCACAGTTTGAAACCAATGTTCAGGACACTGATCAGATCGTGGCGGGCGAGTTGCAGGGAAGCCACTGACCCGCCTTTCAAGTGAGGTCCGACGATTGCGATGATCTGAGTGACCTCACTATTATCACAACAACCATCACAACAATCATCACTATCATCACTACCTATGCAGCAGTGATCGACCCGTCATCTCTGCTGGTTGCGGCAACGCCATCAGATCCAGCAGAGTCGGTGCCAGATCGCACAGTGCGCCATCTTCCAGCCCGATACCGTCCACATCTTGACCAACCAGCAACAGCGGTACCGGAAAAGTGGTGTGTGCCGTATTCGGCTGATCATTGATATCATCGCGCATCTGTTCAACATTGCCATGATCCGCCGTGATCAGACAGATAGCATGATTGCGCTGCACCGCATCCACCACCTCACCCACACAGCGATCCACTGCTTCAACCGCTTTGACGGCGGCAGCGAAGTTACCGGTATGGCCGACCATATCACCGTTGGCATAGTTGCAGACAATCAGATCATATTCGCCGCTGTCGATCGCTTCCACCAGATGTTGCGTTACCTCGGGAGCACTCATTTCAGGCTGCAGGTCGTAGGTGGCCACCTGTGGTGATGGCACCAGAATACGTGATTCGCCCTTGAACACCTCTTCCCTGCCGCCATTGAAGAAGAAGGTCACATGCGCGTATTTCTCTGTTTCGGCCAGCCTCAGTTGCTTCCTGCCAAGACCGGATAGGTATTCACCCAGACCCATATGCAGCGTCTCGGGTGGATAAGCACAGCTGGCGTTGATATCCGCCGCATACTGCGTCAGCGTCACCAGACGATCAGCAGAAGGATGCCCCTGATTGTCAAACGCCGTGAAGTCATCCTCAATCAACGCACGCGTCAACTCTCTGGCTCTGTCGGGGCGAAAATTCATGAAGATAACGCTATCTTCGGGCTCAATACAGACCGTCGAGCCAGCATCATCGCTGATACGGGTCGGTGGGCAGAACTCATCATCCACACCCTCGGCATAAGCGGCTTCGATCGCCTCACGCACACTGCCTGACTGATGAGACGACTGACCTTTCACCAGCAGTTGCCAGGCTTTTTCCACCCTATCCCAGCGGTTGTCTCTGTCCATGGCGTAGTAGCGCCCCACTACCGAGACGATCCTGCCACAGCCTATCTCCTGCAGTGTGTTTTCCAACGCCTGCAAGGGTTCCAGCGCGCTGCGTGGCGGTGTATCACGCCCATCCAGAAACGCATGTATCCAGAGTTTTGTAATCCCCTTATCAGCAGCCATGCGACTGGCCGCCTTGAAATGCTCAAGATGACTGTGCACACCACCGGTCGAGAGCAGGCCGATCAGATGCACGGCCCGACCACTATCCCGCGCTTGATCCATGACTCTTTCAAGTTCGGGATTATGGAAAAAACTGCCCTCTTCGATCGCCTTGTTGATGCGAGTGAAATTCTGATACACAGGCCTGCCGGCACCGATATTCATATGCCCGACTTCTGAATTGCCCATCTGCCCTTCTGGCAGACCAACGGCCAGACCGGAAGTCTGGATGCGGCTCCAGGCGTGGGTGCGAGTCAGCCTGTCCCACACGGGGGTATGGGCGGCATGTATGGCGTTGTCATCTGCCGCCTCATTGATGCCCCAACCATCCAGGATCATCAGTACATGAGTGCGCTTGCGTTCTGTCATCTTTTCATTCCTGTCTATGAGTGTTTTACACGGCGACTTTTTCGACCTCTTCAGCCACCCGGCAGATCTGAGCAAATATGGCCGGATCCAGCGACGCGCCACCGATCAGGCCGCCATCGACATCCGGCTGAGAAAAGATAGACCGCGCATTCTGCGCATTGACGCTACCACCATAGAGAATCTGCAACGTGTCGGCCAGTACAGACGCCTGAGCAGCCACCCACTGGCGAATCTTCTCATGCACAGCCTGAGCTTGCTCCGGCGATGCACTCAGTCCGGTACCGATCGCCCAGACAGGCTCATAGGCGATCACTGCCTTACTCAGAACATCCACACCCAGAGTCTCGGTAACAGCCCGCAACTGACCGATGATCACAGAATCTGTTTCGCCCCGCTCTCTTTGCTCCAGTGTTTCACCCACACAGATCACAGGCGTTAAACCTGCATGCTGCGCCAGCTCTACCTTGCGCGTCACATCGACATCAGTCTCGCCAAACAGCGTTCTGCGCTCAGAATGACCGATCAGAACATATCGACAACCTGAATCCACCAGCATATGAGCACTGACCTCACCGGTGTAAGCACCGGATGAAAAGGCACAGAGATTCTGCGCACCGATATGCACATGACTACCGAACAACAAACCCGACAGTTGGGCCAGATAGGGAAAAGGTGGGCAGACGGCAACGCCGACAGAGGACAATGAGGCGGTGAGTGAAATCAGATGAGAGGCGCGCTCAGAGTTGAGGGAACGCTGACCATTCATCTTCCAGTTACCAATAACGAGTTTTTTGCGCATGAGGGGTCTCCTGGCACTTTTTGAGTGCTAGGATGACACATTGAAAAATATCAATCAATAACGAATATAAACGAAAATACAAATGAACTCATACGAACTCATTCAGGTGGCAGATACTTGTAAACCGTATTGCGGCTGACACCGGCTGCCCGGGCGGTTTTCGATACGTTGCCACCAAACTTGATGTAAAGCTGCGGAATCAGTTGAGCAAGCTCGGCACTCGCTTCTGGAATCTGTGAGGCCTGTCTTGTCTCTGACGGGCTCTCCTGCGCGTAAACAGATTCCTCATCACCTGCCCCCTCAAAATCCAGCCCCTCAAACTCTTCAATGAAATCCAGCGGCAGATGCTCCTGTTGCAGCACTTCGTCATCCGACATCGCCAGCGCGACCTTCAGCACACTGACCAGTTGGCGGATATTGCCCGGCCAGTGATGTGCATAGAGCTGCTGCCGGACAGACGCATCCATACCCGGTGACTGATACTCCTGTTGCAACTGTTCGAAAATGTAATCGATCAGTGGGCGCTTGTCCTGACGGTCGCGCAGGGCCGGAAGCTCCACACTCAAGCCAGCGATACGGTAGTAAAGATCCTGCCGGAAGTTACCTCGCTCTATCTCCTGTTTGAGATTGCGGTTGGTTGCTGAGACCAGACGGATATCCACGGCAAAGCTCTCGGTCGAACCCAGTGGCGTGACCACCCTCTCCTGCAACACTCGCAGCAAGCGCGACTGCACATGCATCGGCATCTCGCCTATCTCATCCAGAAAGAGCGTGCCCTTGTGGGCCCTGCGAATCAGGCCGATATAACCCTTGGTATGTGCGCCGGTGAAGGCACCTTTTTCATAACCGAATAGCTCCGACTCCACCAGATCGACCGGAATCGACGCACAGTTAACCGCAATAAAATTCTCACGGCAGCGCTGGCTGTGGTAGTGCAGCGAGCGCACCAGCACCTCTTTACCTGCACCGGTTTCACCGCGAATCAGAATCGGAATATCCTTCTCGATAATTTTGCGAGTCTGCTTCAGCAACTGCTGCATCTGCCTGTCGCCATGCTCCAGTTCAGCAAAGGGGATCACACCTTCAGGCAGTCTGGGCAGACCGGTTTTGGGGCCAGGCTCAGAGTCTGTTGGCGGCACTGATTTAACGACTACTGCGGGAATCTCTATCGGCTGGCTCCTTTCTTTATCTGGGGCTTTGTATTCAGGATGCGAGCGAAAATCCGGCAAACTGACGGTCGGCACCAGAGGCGTCTGCACCCGTACCCAGACCCGGTACCGATCGCGTACCAGCAGCGACAACGGAATACTGGCCGGTTGCAGTTTAAGATCCTGCATTCGACAACCGAACAGGGTTTCAACATTCATCAATGCCAGATCACAGGAGAGCATAATGGATGCGCGCCTGTTGGCCGATACGATAGTGCCGCTCTCATCCAGTACAATCAAACCGGACCAGTGGCTTTCGAGGCTGCGCGTGTTGGTATTGAAGGTCAGAATGTAGTGGTCACGCTGAAAGGCGGCATAGATAAGCTGGTTCTCGACACTCAAGGACATCAGTTTGACCAGACCCAGCGTATGGTCCTGCGGCAAGTAGGCATCGGTGGAGATATCCAGCACACCAATCAGTGATTTGCTGGTGTCATAAATGGGCGAAGCCGAGCCAGCCATAAAGCGGTTGGCGCGCAGAAAGTGTTCATCACGGCTGACTTGCACGGCCTGTCCTGATTGCAGCGCCGTTCCTATCGCATTGGTTCCCACACCCTCTTCACGCCATACATGCCCAGGCAGCAGACCGTGTTCAGTTCTTCCCAGCGAGCGTGATGCACCCCAGGTGTTAAGGACATGCCCACGGTTATCAGCCAGAACAATCAGGCAGGAGGAGTTGGAAAGAATATTTTCATAGTAGGGCAGCACTTCGTTTTCGGTGGTGCTGACCAGATCATTATGCTGCTCGATCAGCGATGAAACATCGCCCTGTCTGATATCGCCAAAATCCGGCATGCTGCCATGCGACAGCCCATAGGACTCACAACGGTACCATGAGGCTTCAATAATCTCTTTGTGGGAAGTGGGAGTTCCCTCGGGGGCATTCTGTTCTGTCATCAATCGATTCTTCTTATGTTTCCCGAAACAATATCCGTACCGGTCAGATATAACTAATAAGGACTATCGGGCCGAACTAGCAGACCGGACTATCGGGCAGGATTCAAGTCTGTTCTTTTCTGAGCAAAAAGTAAACAGCCTACTGTTGAAAATTGTTCAACACTCAACACAAATGAACATAACTGAACACATAAAAGTGTTAACAGTCAGTTTTTCATCCTTACAATGGTAATTATATAATTTATTTAAAATCAACCATATAAATTATTTTTATCATAATTTTCGCATTGTGGCACAGAAATTGGATATTAAAACCCCAACACAGTAAATGTTCGTTTTCGATCATTTGCTCAGATTTCGCATAACAATAAGAAACGGGTGTTAACAATGTCTCTGATTCTGGAAAATGTCAGCAAATCTGTTGATGGCCAGCCCTGGATTACCGACGTCAACATGACGCTGGAACCCGGCTCCTTCAACGTCCTGCTGGGCAGAACACTGGCGGGGAAAACCACCATCATGCGTTTGATGGCAGGTCTTGATAAACCCACCACAGGTCGAATCCTGATGAACGGGGTGGATGTCACAGGTGTAGCAGTACGTCAGCGCAACCTGTCGATGGTTTACCAGCAGTTCATCAACTATCCCAACCTCACCGTCTACGAAAATATCGCATCACCTCTGCGGCTGGCCAAAATGCCAAAGAAGGTGATCGATGAGCGTGTGCACGCGACAGCCGACATGCTGCGCATCACTCCGCTGCTGAAGCGCTTTCCGGCAGAGCTGTCGGGTGGCCAGCAGCAGCGCACAGCGATGGCTCGCGCACTGGTCAAGGATGCCGAGCTGATTCTGTTCGACGAGCCACTGGTCAACCTGGACTACAAGCTCCGTGAAGAGTTGCGCGCTGAACTGCGCGAGCTGTTCCGCCAGCGCAACTGTATCGGTGTCTATGCCACTACCGAGCCGAATGAAGCACTGGCACTGGGTGGTCATACGGCGGTCATTCATGAAGGTCGGCTGCTGCAGCATGGCAGGACGCCCGAGGTTTACCATCGTCCGAACACCATTGAAACAGCCGAGATGTTCTCCGAGCCACCGATGAATATCGTCAAAGCCAAAGTCACCGAAAGTGAAGTCACCTTCGATGAAACCGTGCACTTTCAGCTCAATGCTGATCTGCGCATGTTGGAACCTGGGCAATATAACTTCGGCGTCCGGCCCTCGCATATCGGTCTGGTCCCGCACGCTGATGATGATCTTGAACTGCCTGTTATTGTGGACCTGGCAGAGATCAGTGGGTCCGAAACATTTCTGCATGTGCGCAACGATCATATGAATCTGGTGCTGCACCTGTCAGGTGTTCATGAGTACTCGGTGGATCAGAAAATCACCGTTTACTTCCCGACTCACAAACTCTATGCCTTCGATCTGGCCGGTCAGATCATTCACGCACCTCATCGGCTGACGGGAGTCTGACATGGCCCAGATAACACTCAACGCACTCGCTCACAGCTACGAGCGCAACCCGCAATCCAATGGCGATTATGCGATTCGCCGCATGGATCATGTCTGGGAACAGGGTGGCGCCTATGCCCTGCTCGGCCCCTCCGGTTGCGGTAAATCAACCCTGCTCAACATTATCTCCGGCCTGCTGGAGCCATCCGATGGTGAAGTGCTTTTTGATGGTGTGAAGGTCAACTCACTGCCACCGGAAGAGCGCAATATCGCACAGGTTTTCCAGTTCCCGGTGATTTACGACACCATGACTGTGTTCGATAACCTGGCGTTTCCGCTGCGCAACATGAAAGTTCCGGAGCACAAGATTCAGTCCAAGGTTCATGAAGTGGCCGACATTCTGGAGCTGACACCACTGCTCAAGCGCAAGGCCAAGAACCTGACGGCGGATGAGAAACAGAAAGTGTCCATGGGCCGAGGCCTGGTGCGAGATGATGTTTCGGCGATTCTGTTCGACGAACCGCTGACCGTGATCGATCCGCAGCTGAAATGGAAGCTGCGACGCAAACTGAAACAGATCCATGAGCAGTTCAATCTGACCATGATCTATGTCACACACGATCAGCTTGAGGCAGCCACTTTTGCCGACAAGATCGCCGTGATGTACGAAGGCCAGGTGGTGCAGTTCGGTTCACCGCATGAGCTGTTCGAGAATCCAAGCCACACTTTTGTCGGCTACTTCATCGGCAGCCCCGGCATGAACTTCATTGAAGTCAGCACCACTGCTACCAGCTTTCGTTTTCATGATATCGACTTCCCGGCATCGAAGCAGATGCTGCAACAGATTGATGATATCGGGACCGACAATATCAAGCTCGGCATCCGTCCTGAGTTTGTGCACGTCTGGGACAACAAGAACAGCGAGGCTTTCGAGGTCGATGTGATCGATATCGAAGATCTTGGTACTTATCACATCATGGCCTTTCGCTTCAAAGACACGGTGATGAAAGCGCGCTTGCACGAAGACCAGAAGATCCCGACCTCCAAAGCCTGGATCAGCTTTCCTGAGCAGTGGCTCAAGGTCTATGTCAACGAATTCCTAGTGGAGGTGGAAGGTGATTAAAACAGAAAATAACAAAGCCTGGTTTCTGGTGCTGCCGGTATTCGCACTGGTCGCCTTCTCCGCCATCATCCCGTTGATGACGGTCGTTAACTACTCGGTTCAGGATGTGTTTGACGCGCACACCCGCTACTTTGTCGGCACCGAATGGTTCACCAAGATGCTGAACGATCCGGCGCTGCAAAGTGCACTGCTCAAGCAGTTCGGCTTCTCTTTCACCATTTTGCTGATTGAGGTACCACTGGGAATAGGTATTGCCTTGCTGATGCCCAAGCGCGGCTGGGCAGCTTCGCTGTGTCTGGTACTGGTGTCGCTGCCACTGCTGATTCCACTCAACGTGGTGGGTACCATCTGGCAGATTTTCACCCGTGGTGATATCGGCCTGATGGGTTGGAGCCTTCGCGAGATGGGTGTCTCTTATAATATCTCACGCAGTGCGGCAGACGCCTGGGGCACCATTATTCTGATGGATGTCTGGCATTGGACACCATTGATCGCCCTGCTTTGCTACAGCGGTCTGCGCGCAATACCCGAGGCCTATTATCAGGCGGCACGTATCGATCGCGCATCCCGCTGGGCGGTATTCCGTCACATTCAGCTGCCAAAGCTCACCAACGTGCTGATCATCGGTGTGCTGCTGCGCTTTATGGACTCGTTCATGATCTATGCAGAACCGTTTGTCCTCACCGGGGGCGGCCCCGGCAGCTCCACCACCTTCCTCAGCCAGTGGCTGACGACCATGGCGGTGGGACAATTTGATCTGGGACCGGCTGCTGCGTTCTCACTCATCTACTTCCTGATCATTCTGGCCGTGAGCTGGGTGTTCTACACCGCAATCATGAACTCGCAGAAAGAAAAGTGAGGATGAACCGATGAAATCACGCATAGCCTTAATCGTATACATACTGTTCATCCTGCTGCCGATCTACTGGTTGCTGAACATGTCCTTCAAGACCAACGAGGAAATTCTCGGCACCCTGACTTTCTGGCCGCAGAACTTCACGTTTGATAACTACTACAAGATCCTGACTGATCCTAGCTGGTACAAGGGTTATATCAACTCCATGATCTACGTGTCACTGAACATGGTGATCAGTCTATGTGTTGCTCTACCGGCAGCCTATGCCTTCAGCCGCTACAAGTTCCTGGGCGACAAGCACATGTTCTTCTGGCTGCTGAGCAACAAGATGGCACCACCAGCTGTATTCGTACTGCCCTTCTTCCAGCTCTACTCATCGGTAGGTCTGTTTGATACCCACCTGGGTGTAGCTCTGGCGCACTGTCTGTTCAATGTGCCACTGGCGGTCTGGATTCTGGAAGGCTTCATGAGCAGCGTACCAAAAGAGATCGATGAAACCGCTTATATTGACGGTTACAGCTTTCCACGCTTCTTCACCAAGATCTTCATCCCGCTGATCGGATCAGGTATCGGTGTCACAGCCTTCTTCCTGTTCATGTTCTCCTGGATCGAGCTGCTGCTGGCCCGCACCCTGACGGCGACCAATGCGCAGCCCATACAGGCGATCATGACCCGTACCGTCGGCGCCTCCGGTATCGACTGGGGGGTACTGGCAGCCGCCGGTGTGCTGACTATCGTACCCGGTATCTTCGTGATCTATTTCGTCCGTAACCATGTTGCCAAGGGCTTTGCCCTGGGCCGCACCTGAGGAGGTACAGAAAATGAGCTGGATGGTTTGGACCTTACCCACTGCAGGCTTTTTCTCTGGAATCGCACTGATTCTGGCTGGCATGACGATCTGGCAACGCTTCTCGCCATCGATCGAGCGCAAGGGATTTCTGCCCCTGAGCACCACACGAGGAGATCGCCTGTTTATCGGATTGCTGACAAGCGCCTATATCCACCTGGGGTTTGTCGGATTTACAGAGTTTCACGTTTTGGTAGCTACCGGCATATCAGCGATCTGGATGGTCGTACTGATGCGCTGGGGGTAAACCGAAAGAAACCATGGACCGCACTGATGTGCAGGGATGCAAACATAAAATAGGAAAGAGGTTGACATGAAAAAGAATAAGATGATGCGCCTTTCAGTACTGGCAGCCGGTATTATGCTGGCAACCGTCCAGGTACAAGCCGATCAGTACCGTGATGCAGCTGAACGCTGGCTGGACTCAAACTTTCAGCGCTCCACGCTGTCTCGCGAAGAGCAGCTGGCTGAACTTGAGTGGTTTATCAAAGCGGCTGAGCCTTTCCGTGGTATGGAGATCCGTACTGTCGCAGAAGGTCTGACGACTCACGAATATGAGGCCAATGTACTGGCCAAGGCTTTTGCTGAAATCACAGGCATCCAGGTCACTCACAATATTATCGGTGAAGGTGACGTTGTTGATACCATGCAGACACAGATGCAGTCTGACCGAAACATCTATGATGCCTTCATCAACGATTCGGATGCCATCGGTACCCACCTGCGCTACGGCAAAACCATCGCCATCTCTGATGCAATTCAGAACGAGTGGAGCAACTACACCCTGCCGACTCTGGATCTGGAAGACTTTATCGGCCTCCAGTACACCACCGGCCCTGATGGCAAAATCTATCAGTTACCTGCACAGCAGTTTGCCAACCTCTACTGGTTCCGTGCCGACTGGTTTGATCGCGACGATCTGAAAAGTCAGTTCAGTGAGATCTATGGCTATGATCTGGGCGTGCCGCTCAACTGGTCTGCCTATGAAGATATCGCCGAGTTCTTTAGCGTGCACGTAAAAGAGATTGACGGCACCCGCGTCTATGGCCACATGGACTATGGTCGTCGTGACCCCTCTCTGGGATGGCGCTTCCATGACTCATGGCTCTCCATGGCCGGTATGGGTGACAAGGGTGTGCCTTTCGGTAATCCTGTCGATGACTGGGGTATCCGTGTCAATGAAAGCGGCAACCCAGTCGGTGCCAGCGTGACACGTGGTGGTGCCACCAATGGACCTGCGTCTGAGTACGCACTGCGTAAAATGGTCGAATGGTTGCGTGATTATGCGCCACCTGAAGCTCAGGGTATGACCTTCGGCGAAGCTGGGCCGGTTCCTGCGCAGGGCAATATTGCTCAGCAGATCTTCTGGTACACAGCCTTTACAGCGGATATGACTGGACCAGGTCTGGCCGTGACCGATGAAGAGGGCAATCCAAAATGGCGCATGGCACCATCACCCGTTGGCCCTTACTGGGAAGATGGCATGAAAGTCGGTTATCAGGACGTAGGCTCCTGGACCTTCTTCAGCTCAACGCCAGAAGATCGCCGCACAGCTGCATGGCTCTGGGCACAGTTTACTGTGGCTAAAACCACATCTCTGGAAAAAACCATTGCTGGTCTGACGCCGATCCGTCGTTCAGACATCAATTCCGATGAGATGACAGAACTGGGGCCAAAGCTGGGTGGTCTGGTTGAGTTCTATCGTAGTTCTAATGAGAGCATGTGGACACCAACCGGTACCAACGTACCTGACTACCCACGCCTGGCTCCACTGTGGTGGCAGAACCTGGCTCCAGCTGTCAGCGGTGAAATCACACCACAGCAGGCTCTGGATAACCTGGCCGATGCGATGGATAACACCATGATGCGTCTGGCTCGTGCCAATGTCTTCTCCCAGTATGCGCCTATACTTAACGAGCCACGCGATCCTGAGTACTGGTACAGCCAGCCAGGTGCGCCAAAAGCCCGTCTGGAAAACGAGAAGGAACAGGGCCGTACCATGCCTTACGATGAGATGATGGCCGACTGGATGGCAGCCGGTACACGTTAAGAGAAAGCAGTGTCGGGTATCCTCAGACCCGACACTCACCTGCGTGATCCGTCATGTGCAACTTGCCGGATCACGTGTTTCTCCTGCTTAGACACTCTTTAGCCCTTTGGCAGTGGCCGCCTGCCGTCGGCCACTTTTTTTCTCCTTCCTTTGTAAGGGTAGAAAACTGACCTTTGCCAACGGGTATATAACAACAAGAATCAAGACCCTCGAGGTGCCCCATGACGTTACGCCAACGCATTAGTGTTCGCTTCAATCTGGTGACCGGCGCAGTACTGCTGATCCTGCTCACCATCTTCTCTGCTTACAACTATCGCGAAACGGAAAGCGCCTTGTCGGAGCAGTTCAACCGCCAGATAGATGCCGTTGCACAGAGATTGCAGCAGAGCATCCCACCCGCCATATGGAACTTTACACCCAGCCAGGCGCTGCTGATTGTTGAATCAGAACTGGCAGCTCAGGTGGTTCAGGCGATCTTTGTATTTGATGATGTCGGCGACCTGATCGTCGGCATGAGCCGCGATGACGCGGGCGAGATAACCATTCTTGAGGCCAACACCCTCAGCATGGAACCCGACCTCGCATTCGACCTGACATGGGGCGAAACGGTCGTGGGTAGCGCTCAGATTTACACCGATTCAACCCAGATTCAACAGGCTTTGCAAGACTCTCTGATCCGGGTGATTCTGCAGAACCTGCTGCTGATTGCCGTCGTGATGGGCGCCGTTGTAATCCTGCTCAACCGACTGGTCACTGGGCCCATCCACACCCTGTCAGAAGCTTTGAGCGATATCGCCCAGGGTGATGGCGATCTGACCCGCCGTATCGATATCAGACGCAAGAACGAGATAGGACAGCTGGCTGAAAGTTTCAACACCTTTGTCGCCAAGATCCATGATCTGGTCAAGGAGGTGATCGTCGCTGTTGATGACATGGACGGTGCCATAACCGATACGCAACAGGCTGCAGCACGCACTAATCGGGGCGTTCAGACTCAGCGTGACGAAACGGATCAGGTCGCGGTAGCCATGCAGGAGATGGCCAGTACTGCTGAAAGCGTCTCTCGCAATGCATCAGAAGCCGCCGATGGTGCCAACAGTGCCGACTCAGAAGGACAGCGTGCACGCGCTATCGTACAGACGGCCATCAGTGGCATTGGTAATCTGGCCATTGAGATCGATCAAGGCGCCAATGTTATCAATGCACTCGAAAAAGATGTGATGCAGATTTCTACAGTGCTGGATGTGATCCGTGGTATCGCCGAACAGACCAATCTGCTGGCCCTGAATGCAGCCATAGAAGCGGCCCGTGCCGGTGAGCAGGGTAGAGGTTTTGCGGTTGTGGCAGATGAAGTGCGCACGCTCGCGAGCCGAACACAAAGCAGCACCGAAGAGATACACAGAATGATTGAGCGCCTGGAAGCTGGTACTCAGCAGGCCGTCAGTGCCATGCAGAAGAGCTGCAGCAAGGGTCGTGAGACGGTTGATCAGGCCAATGGTGCAGAGGTAGCACTGGATGCTGTCGCAGAGGCCGTTGCCAATATCAATCGCATGAATATGCAGATATCTACGGCCGCCAATGAGCAAACCATCGTCGCCAGCGATATCAGTCAGCGCCTGACCCGTATCGCGGATATCTCAATCACTGCCGAGCAGGATACCCAGGAGGTGGATAGTTTGACAAGAGGATTACTTGAGCGCGCCCAGCAGTTGCATGGGCTGGTGAGTAATTTCAGGGTTTAAAGCAGTGTTAGTTTAAGAAAATCTCCCTTCGGCGGGCGCCAGGCCCGCCATTTTTCTTTCGACCTATCAGCCAATCTAAGCCTTATCCTGACGCACCCTTGCCACAGCATCCAACCAGCGGCTGTAGTAGGTCTCACGATTAGCCTTCGGTAATGAGGGGGTGTAGTTTTCAGCAATCTTCCAGACACTGCCCAGTTCCTGCAGATCGCGGAAGCGCCCTATCTGCAACCCTGCCAACAGCGCCGCACCCTTCGCAGTTGTTTCAGCCGTATGGCTGGTCACGGTCGGAATACCGGTCAAATCGGCCAGCACCTGCAGGAACCAGCGATTCTTCACCATGCCACCATCCACACGCAGCGATTTGACCTCGATACCATCCTGTACCATCGCCTGCAGCAGATCTTCTGTCTGAAAGGCAACACTGCGGATCGCGGCTGCCACCAGCTGAGCCGCTCCGGTATCACGTGTCATACCGAAAATGGCAGCACGGGCATCCGGGTCCCAGTAAGGGGCTCCCAGGCCGGTAAAGGCCGGAACCATGATTTCGGACTGTTCATGCGTGACTGAGCGTGCCAGTGCTTCAGAATCAGCGGCATCCTTCAAAATACCCACGCCATCACGCAGCCACTGAATGATCGCACCTGCCATAAAGATACTGCCCTCTATCGCATAGGTGGTCTGACCGCCAATGCGGTAGGCAACGGTTGTCAGCAAACGATGCTGGCTGATGATCGCCTGATCGCCCGTATTCACCATCGCAAAGCAGCCCGTGCCGTAGGTGCTCTTCAACATCCCCGGCTCCAGACACGCCTGACCCACCAAAGCACTTTGCTGATCACCGATCATGCTGCACACAGGTATCTCGGCACCCAGCCACTTGGCATCGCAAACGCCATAGTCATCAGCGCTGTCGCGGACATCCGGCATCATCGACAGAGGAATCTCCAGCAACTCCATCAGCTCGCTGTCCCAGCACTGATCGTGAATATTGAACAACAAGGTGCGTGATGCGTTAGAGGCATCGGTAGCATGCACCTTACCACCACTCAGACGCCACAGCAGATAGCTATCGACGGTTCCGAAGCACAGCTCTCCTCTTTCGGCCCGTTCACGCGCATTCTTGACGTTGTTGAGTATCCAGTTGAGTTTGGTACCGGAAAAATAGGGATCCAGCAGCAGTCCGGTTTTGTCCTGAAAGCGCTGCTCCAGACCATCTTCCTTCAACTGATGGCAGAACGCAGATGAGCGCCGATCCTGCCAGACGATAGCGTTATAAACCGGCTCTCCAGTGCGCCTATCCCACACCAGCGTGGTTTCACGCTGATTAGTGATACCGATCGCCTTGACGGAGTTCGCCGCAACATTGGAGCGCGCCAATACAGAGCGGCAGGTTCTGAGTACCGTCTGCCAGATATCGTCGGGGTCATGCTCGACCCAGCCATTTTTCGGGAAGTGTTGTTGAAACTCCTCCTGGGCTGAGGTCACCACTTCCATATCAGTGGTATAGAGGATGGCACGGCTGGAGGTTGTGCCCTGATCAATCGCGAGTATATAGTCAGACATAATAATTTTCTTATTTTTTCGTTTTTATTCACATTAGTGCATTTATAGCCTGCATCCGAACATTTTTCAACCACCAATCGGGTTTGTATCCTTTATTATCGCACTCTTTCAGGCCATGCCTTTGTTTACTAGGACAATTACTGATATTCAGCCGGTTTTACATGCTACTATTGCACACTAAACGATCATCAGCTGACGAAAGTTAAAACTCATGAGCCAGACACTCCGCCAATCAAAAATAATTGATCTGATCAAGCAGAAAGGCTACCTGACGATTGATGAACTGGTCGCCGAACTGGATGTAACGCCTCAGACCATTCGCCGCGATCTGAACCAGATGGCCAAGCGTGGCGAAATCGAGCGCCATCATGGTGGTGCTGGCCCTGCATCCAGCACCGAAAACACCGAGTATCAGACACGCAAGATCCAGTATCACACCGAGAAACACAGGATTGCACAGCAGGTCGCGGCACATATTCCGGATCATTCATCGCTGTTTATCAATATCGGCACCACCAACGAAACCATCGCTCAGGCATTGTTGGAGCGCAAGGGATTGAAGGTCGTTACCAACAATCTGATTGTAGCGTCGATTCTCAGTGCTAAGCCGGACTTCACCGTAATCATCGCCGGGGGAGAAGTACGCAGTCGTGATGGTGGTATCGTGGGTGAAGCCACACGCGATTTTGTGCATCAGTTCAAGCTGGATTACGGCATTATCGGTATCAGTGGTATTGATGATGAAGGCAGCCTGCTCGACTTCGATTATCAGGAGGTCCGTATCGCTCAGGCGATCATCGCCAACTCTCGCTATGTGTATCTCGCGGCGGATCATTCCAAGTTCGGTCGCAGCGCCATGGTCAGGCTCGGCAACCTTGAGCAATGCTCTGCCCTGTTCACTGATCAGAAACCCTCAGACAAGCTGACCGCATTGATGGAGCAGGCACAGGTACAACTATACCTGTGCTGACCCTTTTCTCCTCATTACAGATCCTCATTGCAAGACGGCACTGTTCATGTGCCGTTTTTTTTCGCCATAATCTCTTCGTGGCGACTCAAAAACCTCGATAATCGAAAAATAACGAACATTTATTCTTGCCAAACAGTTTTACCACGCCTATATTTACACAATATCGAACATAAACGCTCAAACCATTGAGTGCATCGAAAGATGTAACAGAGGCAAAGATGAAGGACACAATTTACGATCTGGTCGTTATCGGAGGTGGCATCAATGGCGTCGGTGTGGCTGCCGATGCGGCAGGTCGTGGCCTGTCTGTTGCCCTGTTTGAAGCATCCGATCTGGCCAGTGCCACCTCTTCATGGAGCTCCAAACTGATTCACGGCGGTCTGCGCTACCTCGAACACTACGAATTCAGGCTGGTCAAGGAAGCACTGGCAGAACGTGAAGTACTGCTGCGCATGGCGCCACATCTGGTCACTCCTCTGCGTTTTCGCATGCCACACCACAAGGGTCTGCGCCCCGGCTGGATGATCCGCATCGGTCTTTTCATGTACGACCACCTGAGCAAGCGCGTCAGCCTGCCCGCCTCCAAAGGGATCGCCTTCGCACCCGATGGACCAGTACGCAACGAATACAGCAAAGGATTTGAGTACAGTGATTGCCGTGTGGACGATGCGCGTCTGGTCGTCATGAATGCCAAGCTGGCCGAAAACCTCGGTGCCCGGATCGAGACCCGCCACAGTGTCACCCATGCCCGGCGTGATCAGGATATGTGGGAAGTCACGGTGACGCCCGAAAATGGCCAATCCTTTACCGTCTGGACCCGCAGTATCGTCAACGCCGCTGGCCCCTGGGTGCGCAGCGTGCTGGATCAGATGGATGATATCCGGATCGACAAAACCATACGTCTGGTCAAGGGTAGCCATATCATTGTGCCGCGCATCCATGATGAGCAGGAGGCCTATATCCTGCAGAACAGTGATGGCCGTATCGTGTTCGTTATCCCCTATCTGGATGAGTTTTCGCTGATCGGCACCACCGATGTCGATTACTCGGCTGATCCGCGCAAACCCGAGATAGATGATCAGGAGATCGACTACCTGATCGGTATCACACGTCAGTACTTCAAATCTGATCTGGCTCGCTCCGATATCGTCTGGACCTATTCCGGTGTGCGCCCGCTGATGCAGGGTGAGCGCGAAGAAGGTAAAGAAGCCGCCAAGGTCACACGCGACTACCACTTTGAAGTGGAAGATCGTGCCGGGCGTGCGCCATTGCTGTCGATCTTCGGCGGCAAGCTGACTACCTACCGCAAACTGGCGCAGGCTGCCGTGGGCGCATTGAAACCCTATTTTCCAAACGCCAAAGGTGACTGGACTGCATCGGCCACTTTGCCGGGAGGTGAGAGAATCACATCTCCGGAATCTTATACTCACGAGTTGCAGTCCCGTTACAATTGGCTGGATCCCTTCTCTGCACGCCGTATCGCCTTCACTTATGGGCGTCTGGCAGAGCAATGGCTCGACAAGGCGGGCTCAATGGAAGGATTGGGTGAGCGCTTCGGGCAACTCTTTGCGCTGGAGGTCGAGTATCTTGTCCTGCATGAGTGGGCTAAAAGCGTTGATGACATCATCTGGCGTCGCACCAAAACCGGTATTCGTATGACCGATGAGGAGAAACAGCGTCTGGAGCAGTATCTGAATTCGGTTCTCAATAAACCGCTCTCCGACGATCACAACTCGCCGTTAGCGTCAGTTGCGGGCCTTCGCTGAACGACTGTTCTGCATAGCCTTCTTACATATCAGCCTCATCGCGAAGCCCTGGCCACAGGGTTTTCGTGATGGGTAATTCTTCATTATATTTTCTGCAAATTCCCACTCATTCACAGCGCAAAAGTTTAATTCTGAACTACACTCCTGATACATGGAGATGACGGAGTCGGTCTGTTATTTCATCTCAGGAAGATTTTGCTTGAGTTTTCCGCCTGAAGTCATTTTAATTAGGGTTGTACCTAATAAAATTTTAGTGCCTGATAAAAATTTTGCACAGAAGTAAAAATTTGTTCAGAATGCAGCACTAGTAAATAACAATAAAGATCCACTACCAGTCGCTCCTCGCATCCTTTGCCAATGATCGACTTTACACGGAGTTTTCAGAATGAAAATGACTCGTCTCGCCGCCGCAATTGCTCTCGCCTCATCTGCTCTGATCGCGACCACCGCTTCTGCCGAAACCTTCCGCTGGTCAAGCGCTGGTGACGGTTTGACACTGGATCCTCATGCACAGAACGAGGGCCCTACTCACAACATGAACCACCAGATCTTTGACACGCTGGTTTACCGTGATCAAGAGATGAAACTGGCTGAACGCCTGGCGACTGAGTGGTATGTGACAGATGACCCCACTGTATGGGAGTTCAAACTGCGCCAGGGTGTGAAATATCATAACGGCAACCCTTTCAATGCTGATGACGTGGTGTTCTCCATCATGCGCGCCAAGCATGAAAACGCCGATATGAAAGGCCTGCTGACATCAGTTGTTGAAGCGATCAAGGTTGACGACTACACGGTTCACCTGAGAACTGATGGCCCTAACCCACTGTTGCCAAACAACCTGACCAACCTGTTCATGATGGACAAAGAGTGGGCAGAAGAGCACAACGTGACCGTGCCACAGAATTACTCCACCGGCGAAGAAACCTTTGCCGTACGTAATGCCAACGGTACAGGTCCCTTCCGTGTCGTTCACCGTGAGCCGGATATCCGTACCGAACTGGTTCGTAACGACGAATACTGGGGAATCGGCCAGTATCCGATGGAAATCAGCCGCATCATCTACACCCCGATCGCCTCTACCGCAACACGTGCCGCTGCACTGCTGTCCGGTGAGATCGACTTCCTGCTGGATCCACCTGTGCAGGATCTGGAGCGTCTGAACAATGCACCAGGCCTGACCGTTCGTTCCGGCCCGGAAAACCGTACTATCTTCCTCGGCATGCAGCAGTCCTGGCCTGAGCTGAAAACCTCAGACGTTAAGGGTGCCAACCCCTTTGCTGATGTCCGCGTCCGTGAAGCGATGAATATCGCCATCAACCGTGATGCCATCAACCGTGTCGTCATGCGTGGTCAGTCGGTCTCTGCCGGTATGATCGCACCACCGTTCGTGGATGGTTATGACGCGCAGCTGGACGAAGTACCGGCTGTTGATCTCGATCGCGCCAAAGCACTGCTGGCTGAAGCTGGCTATGCGGACGGTTTCAGCGTGACCCTGCACTGCACCAACGACCGCTACATTAACGATGAAGCGATCTGCCAGGCTGTCACAGGCATGCTGGGACAGATCGGTGTGCGTGTCCGTCTGGATGCTCGTACCCGCAGCATTCACTTTGCAGAACTGCCACGTGGAGAGCTGGACTTCTATCTGCTGGGCTGGGGCGTACCACCACTGGATTCACATTACGTGTTCCATTACCTGTACGAAACCAAGTCTGATGTCGGTGGTGCGTGGAACGCAACCGGCTACTCCAACCCACATATCGATGCATTGATTCAGGGTCTTACCAGTGAAACCGATCTGGAGAAACGCTCAGGTATGATGTCTGAGATCTGGAACGAAGTTCACGAACAGGTCGTGTATCTGCCACTGCATCATCAGATGTTGAACTGGGCGATGAAAGATAACATCGAATTCCCGGTACAGTCTGAAAACACCCCGTACTTCATGCATCTGAAGTACAAAAAGTAAGACAGGATGATCTTCATCCATTCAAGCAGCAGCCGCCCAGTGCGGCTGCTGCTGTATGCATCTCTCTGTAACAGGTTCTTTCACACATGATCGCCTTCATTATTCGACGTCTGCTCCAGTCTGTACTGGTTATGCTTGCCGTTGCGCTGGTCGCTTTCGGGCTGTTCCGATTTATCGGTGACCCGATCAACAACATGGTCGGGCAAGAAGCCACCATGATCGAGCGTGAACAACTGCGCGAGCAGCTGGGTCTTAATGATCCAATTTTCATTCAGTATTTTCGTTTTGTCGGGAATGCCGCACGTGGAGAGTTTGGCATCTCCTACCGCATGGCACGCCCAGTAGCAGATATCATTGCCGAGCGGCTGCCAGCCACACTGGAGCTTGCCATTATTTCAGGCACTGCAGCACTGGTGTTCGGTATAGGCCTGGGGGTTTACACGGCACTCAGGCGAGATGGATGGCTCAGCCACTTCATCATGAGTTCGTCACTGATCGGGGTCTCGTTGCCCACCTTCCTGATCGGTATTTTGTTGATCTATCTGTTTTCCGTATACCTGCAGATACTGCCCGCATTCGGGCGAGGGGAAGTGGTCCAGTTAGGCTGGTGGAGTACCGGGCTTTTGACCAGTTCGGGGCTGAAATCGTTGATCATGCCATCCATCACGCTGGGGCTTTATCAGCTGACTCTGATCATGCGACTGGTCCGCGCCGAAATGCTGGAAGTGCTGCGCACCGATTACATCAAATTTGCCCGTGCCCGTGGTCTGAGTAATCGCGCTATCCACTTCAGCCATGCATTGAAAAACACCCTGCTCCCGGTCATCACCATCGCCGGTCTGCAGATAGGTTCAATTGTTGCGTTTGCCATCATCACCGAGACCGTATTCCAGTGGCCCGGGGTCGGCCTGCTGTTCATCACAGCGATCCAGTTTGTGGATATTCCAATCATGTCCGCTTATCTGGTACTGATCTCATTGATCTTCGTCGTTATCAACCTGGTCGTTGACCTTCTGTATTTCGCCGTTGATCCACGCTTGCGCGCCAAAGGCTCAGGAAAAGGACACTAACAGATCATGTCAAATATGCAGAGTACTACCAATAGTACTACCAAAAGTACTACCAAAGCACCGTCACTGCTGGCACGCATTCTGGACAGTGATATTTTCTACAGCTTCAGCCGATCCCCGATCACGATCATATCGGCAATCGTTGCATTTGTGATGATCACGGCAGCACTCTGTGCACCCTTGATCTCACCCCAAAACCCCTTCGATCCCAGTACGCTGAATCTGATGGAAGGTTTCACCGCGCCGATGACACCGAATGAGTTTACCGGCAACAGCTTTTTGCTGGGTACGGATGCGCAGGGTCGCGATCTTTTCTCTGCCATTCTTTATGGTTCACGCGTATCCCTGATGGTCGGCTTTGCCGCTGTGGGTTTCGCTGCGATTCTCGGCATCACTCTCGGTCTGTTGTCCGGCTATCTCGGCGGCTGGGTCGACAGCGCTGTAATGCGCGTTGCTGACGTACAGCTCTCCTTCCCTGCCATTCTGATCGCACTGCTGATCTTTGGTGTGTTCAAGGGGGTCGTGCCGGTGCAGGTACAGGACAAGATGGCGATCTATGTATTGATCATCGCCATCGGCCTGTCGGACTGGGTGCAATATGCCCGAACGGTTCGCAGCTCCACCATGGCTGAAAAGAACAAAGAGTATGTTCAGGCAGCCAGGCTGATCGGGGTTCCGGCACCGATGATTCTGCTGCGTCATATTCTGCCCAACGTTATGGGCCCGGTTCTGGTTATTGCCACTATCGGCCTGGCGCTGGCGATCATTCTTGAGGCGACCCTGTCGTTCCTGGGTGTGGGCGTACCGCCGACTCAGCCCAGTCTGGGCACCCTGATCCGTGTGGGTCAGGACTTCATGTTCTCAGGGGAATGGTGGATTATCCTCTTCCCGAGTATCGCTCTGCTGCTGTTGGCGCTATCGGTCAACCTGCTGGGCGACTGGCTGCGTGATGCACTGAATCCGAGGTTGCGCTGATGACAAACGATACTCAAGCTCCCATTCTGTCTGTCCGCAATCTGCGCATCGAGTTTCCGACACGCCGTGGCGTACTGGTTGCCATCGATGATGTCTCTTTCGATATCGCCAAGGGTGAAGTACTCGGCGTTGTCGGTGAATCCGGTGCAGGTAAATCTCTGACTGGCGCGGCCATTATCGGCCTGCTGGAACCGCCTGGCCATGTCGCTGGCGGCGAGGTTCTGCTGCATGGAGAACCGATCCATAACCTGCCACCTGCTCAGATGCGCAAGATTCGCGGGCGCAAGATTGCGATGATTTTTCAGGACCCTCTGACCAGCCTTAACCCGCTGTTCACCGTGGGCCAGCAGATCATCGAAACAATCCTGACTCATAAGGATATCAGCGAGAAAGAAGCCCGGCAGCGTGCGATCGACCTGCTGACCGAAGTCGGTATCCCCGGCCCAGAGCAGCGTGTTGATCACTACCCGCATCAGTTCTCTGGCGGTATGCGCCAGCGTGTGGTTATTGCCCTCGCACTGTGCGCCGATCCTGAACTGATCATCGCCGATGAGCCAACCACCGCGCTCGACGTGTCCGTTCAGGCGCAGATCATCGCCCTGCTGAAAAATCTGTGTAAAGAGCATCAGACTGCCGTCATGCTGGTCACCCACGATATGGGTGTCATAGCCGAAGTGGCAGATCGCGTGGCCGTGATGTACGCCGGACGCCTGGCAGAGATCGGGCCGGTCAAGGAGCTGGTCCAGAACCCTCAGCACCCCTATACCAAGGGTCTGATGGGCTCCATCCCAGTCCTTGGCGCAGAAATAGAGCGGCTGGTACAGATCGATGGCTCAATGCCACGCCTGACAGCCATACCCAAGGGTTGCGCCTTTAATCCGCGTTGTACTCAGGTCTTTGATCGCTGCCGCGAGGAGCGCCCAAACCTGATCCCAACCGGTAAAACCCATGCCGCCTGCTGGCTTTACGACAATCAAAACAAGAATCAAGACAATCAAGACAACAATCAAGGCAACGACCAGGATAGCCAGGACAAGAGGGAGCAGACAGCATGACAGCAAGCACAGCAGAAACACTGTTGTCGGTCGAAGACCTCAAGTGTCAGTTCGATGTATCCAAACCCTTTCTCAACCGTGTGTTGGAGCGTGAGCCCAAGCGCTGGCTGAAAGCGGTCGACGGTGTATCCTTCAGCATCAAACCGGGAGAGACCTTTGCACTGGTGGGCGAGTCCGGTTGCGGCAAGTCCACCGTTGCCCGACTGGTTGTCGGTCTCTATGACCCGACAGATGGCCATATCTACTTTGATGGTCAGGATGTTCACAACATCAAGTCCAACGCTGATATTCAGACGCTACGCAAACGTTTCCAGATGATATTCCAGGATCCATTTGCCAGCCTCAATCCGCGCTGGCGGGTGGATCGTATCATCGCTGAGCCGATCAAAGTGTTCGGCCTGATGAGCGATGAGAAAAAGATCAAGGAGCGTGTCGGCGAACTGCTGACACAGGTGGGCCTCTCCCCTGCTGATGGCAGCAAATGGCCACATGAATTTTCCGGCGGTCAGCGCCAGCGCATCTGTATCGCGCGCGCACTGGCCAATAACCCGGAATTTCTGGTGTGCGACGAGCCAACCTCGGCGCTGGACGTATCGGTGCAGGCACAAATCCTGAACCTGATGAAAGATCTGCAGGACACCCTGGGCCTGACCTATCTGTTCATCAGCCACGATCTGGCCGTGGTGCGCCATATGGCCAACCGAGTCGGCGTTATGTATCTGGGTCGTATCGTGGAGATCGCCGACAGCAAAACGCTGTTCGAAGAACCAAAGCACCCCTACACCCGGATGCTGCTCGCCACCATCCCCGACATCACCATGTCGGGCAAGGAGAAGGTGATCATGAAGGGCGAAGTGCCCAACCCGATCACCCCACCGCCCGGCTGCACCTTCCACCCTCGTTGCCCACTGGCAAACGAACGCTGCAAACGTGAAGCACCAGCACTGATCGCCGTATCAGGCGGCCAGTCTGTTTCCTGCCACGCTATTGAGGAAGGGCGTACAGCCTGATCGATAGCCTTCCGTACCGGGCCCTTTCTTAAAGGGGTCCGGTACATTTTTCTTTCAACCACTCGTTAATGGCATATTGGGTCAGATTTTTAGCCCAGCACCGCTAATTCTTAAAGGGGTCCGGTACATTTTTCTAAGCCTTGATTCACTCATTGCCAGAGAAACACCGTAAAGCGATACTGTGTAACGCTCGCAGGGGTACATATGACCGCCAGGGAAAGCGCTGGGCTGATGCGCGTATTGCGGCTGAGGTGGAAATGACGGTGGATCAGTTGCGGTACTATCGGAAGATGGGTATGCAGGTGCTTCAGAACCGACTGGTTCGGAGGAGGGGGCGGCTTGAACAAGTAGCAGGATATTGGTGATTTAATGATCTGGGAAGGGCTGCTAAACTGTTGGAGCCAATAAATTATGATGAGGGACAAGGAAGATGAAAACCATCATGAGGAAAGCGCTGGTTCCGATGGTTGTTGCATCCGGTATGTTAAGCTTGAGTGCATACTCGGAAAATCGACATTCATTGTATTACGATGGCGGTATTGAGGCAGTTTTGGCAGCTAAAGATAATTTTTATATTGAAATTGAAGATCAAGTGACAGGTGGCTGCCTTCCACAGCCATTACGGCTTAAGGATCAATTTGAGTTATCACTTCGACAGAATAATTTCAAGATTGCAAAAGAAGACAGATCATTCAAGACGGATGTCTTTGTGGTTGCTCAAGGATATGCAATTGGTAGCGATCATTGTGTTGTTGATCTTTATGCGGAGCTCAGATTTCCTTTAACGGTACTCGTGGATAATGCGAATCATCCAGACTCATTTACGACTGTTTTTTTTCAATATCCGATTACTAAAGCCCTGTTATTTGGCAGTAAAAGCACCATGCAAAATCGACTTGAGATACAAATGAGAAGTATTGGTGATGAGCTCTATCTGCGTTTATCGAGAGCAAAAGATGACTTCGGCAGCAAGTTCCCAGAAATACTTCAGCGACAGTTGGAAGCAAGCCAGTAGGTCGGATCAGAGGTTACAGTAGTTACGGCGTAAGAAATGGATGGCTATTTCAGGGGGGCGAAGTTTTGATTCCCAGAGGAAAACCATCGCACCCAGTTATATCCCATCAGATGAATTTTCAATCATCTCTTTTATGACCTCGATCATGGGAGGGAATACTGCAGCAAATTTATGGTTAAACCAATCAACCCCATCGTATGATAATTTAAGATTTTCGTCAGAAACCAAATAGCCCTCGACCGATCTAGGATGCATCAAACCATCTCTAGTTTCAAAAGTGTTCATAAGCGCTTGTGCTCCTGTCTCTCCCATTAGGTTAGGTGAAATTTCTAAACCTGCTACTTTCCCGATTCCTGTTAGGGTTTTCTTAACGGTATCCTTTGCGCTCGATTTATTATGGATGGGCAGGATTGTTTCAGCGAAAAGAATTTTCACATCATCAGGCACCCGGTCCAAGAGTGGAGGGTACAAGTAGGGCGTAACTCTCAAAAAGCTCAAATTACCCTCAACCCATGGTGGTATGGTGCGAATCCACAAACGACGTGCCTCTGGCGAGTCCTGGAGCTCCAGTTGCTTTCTGGCATAGCTTAAGTCTGAATCGCACATATCAAGAAACTCATGTGCGCGCTTCATATTTCTTGTGAGATTCTGTGTAAATTCTTCTCTAGTATTGCCAATGTAATCCCCAACAAAATTCTCAACGAAGCGCGGTGTTTTTTTACTCATCATTTATCCCTAAGACTCGTTACTATTTATATTTAGTATATAGCTCTATCTTTTAATTTTAAAAAAATTCAATAGATCAATGAAAGATTAAATTAATATATGGCTATGAAAGAGAGAAAATAAAATCAACTGCATCAAAATAATCTTTATGAGATTTCGTACAGCTTGATTCAATTAAAGATTTGACAAGCTTCAAATTATCACCTTGAGGTGGGTTGCTCATTGTATTTCTTAAGGATGCATCAATCTCAGCATCTGATTTATCAAAGCAATTATGAATTAACCAACCAAAAACTCCTGTAAAGTATCTCAATGACTTGTATCTTTCATCGTGGTGTATGACTGCAAATCCTCTGCAGCTTATTATTTCAATTTCACTAAAGCTGAGAGTTCTTCCAAAGCCTGTTGTTCCACTGGATGTTGTTGTGGATGGGAAGTAATCAACCATCATTTCTTTCTTCTTAATATTGTAAGCATCTGGAAAGAATTCTCTATATATTAATAATGAAACAATTATTTCAATAAAATAATCTTTATTTTCATTGAAGGCCATGAATAGCAAATACCTTGAGATAAGTATTTTTAGTTTTCTTGGGTTTTTAATTTTAGTTTCTGATAACGCATCTGAAAAGATATTTACATCGTTTTCTATTTCATTGAACCAGTTTTGATCTATTTGATCTTTTAATTTGTTTCTTATGTAATTCTTGCTCATGGTGTTATTTTTAGTTGGGACATTGAATGCTATGTTTATGATCTTCTCTAAGTAATCGTCTCCTGTAATTACTTCAGTTCCGTATCTAGCTTTAATTGCTGACGTAAGTGCTGTTTTGTCAATTCCTAAGATAAATACGCAGTTGCAGCCAGCGACGCTTAAAAAGTGCTTTATATTCTCAATTAGTTTTATGATATTTTCTGGCAAGCAGCGATCTAGATCGTCAATAAATATATAAAAAGTAGATTCGCCTTTAGTGATATCATGGATGAGATCTTTGAAGCTGCTTTTTAAACTATCGATATCGGATACCCAGCGCTCATAGCTTTCACCTACTTGCTCCTCATATAACTTGATGTTCGCACCTATATCATTAATGCTGGTGGTATTTAATGTCACAACTTTTGTTATGATATCAGCTCCTGTTAATACCACAGATGCAGCTATTTTTTTTATTTTATCAAATGTTTCATCTTGAGTTTTGAAATCCTTCGATAGCTTTGATAATAAGGGGAGCATAAGAGAGGTATCGTTTTCGTATTCCCAAGCGTTGAACCAAAAAGTATTCTTGCAATCATTGTTTTCTAATGATGCAGATAGCAGCCTCATGAAAGATGTTTTTCCAGACCCCCAATCCCCATAAATACCTACAGTAAAAGGTGTTGATAAATGAGGTAATATTGATGATAGTTTCTTAATTGCGCTCTCGAACTCAAGTAAATCATTTGAAAATGGATTGACTTTATCGACATCTATTGGCGAATCTGCTTTGAAATTGATAATTTTTTCTTTTTTTGACATTATATATATCCCAAGCCTTTATCAAATCATAATATCTATGATATAAGATATGTTGAAATAGAAATGTTCGACTTAAATGGTTAAGCTTTGATCTTTATAATCATTCATTGATTGGGATTTTCGTAGCAATATTTCTGGTTTAGAAGGGCTTATATTAAATTAATTTTCATTAGTCGAAAAATATATAAAAATTATGAGTTATTATCTTCTTTTTTAAGTTGTCTCAAGTCTGAAGATAAACGAAAAGCAATAAGATATGGAAGAGTTACCATCCAGCCAAATACAAATGACTTCCAGTCGCTAAAGCCAAACATAGCATCTGATAGGCTTGCTCCTACCGTAAATATAAATCCGTATAGAGCACTGTCAGCAAGAATGCCAATCATAAATAAGCTTGGAATATGAAGAAGTCGGAATGCCAAATTTTTATCTGTAACTAACTCCCAGTTATCTAAGGCCTTACTAATTCCATAGGAGCATGCTATACCGCATGCAAAAAATAAAATAAGAAGAGAAATTGAAAAGTAATTAAGAGATGCCACCTCTATCTCAATAAGTGGTATCAAATAGGATTCTTTTTTTTCTCCAGTTATTGCAACTAAATATGCAACCGCAGCTACTGTCAGGCCAGCTAATAAAGCCTTTTGCGCAAGAGCGAGA
Source organism: Nitrincola salilacus (assembly GCF_046271865.1). Classification (NCBI taxonomy): domain Bacteria; kingdom Pseudomonadati; phylum Pseudomonadota; class Gammaproteobacteria; order Oceanospirillales; family Oceanospirillaceae; genus Nitrincola; species Nitrincola salilacus. The sequence goes on along the minus strand of NZ_CP176580.1, from coordinate 1,427,239 downwards.
GATGCATGATAATACTTCATCGCTAACTCATTTAGGTCCATACTTACTCCATGCTGCGATAACATATTTAGATACTCCTCGTTGCGCAAAAAAATCGATAGAGCTGCGATGTGGTGCAGTCATCACTTATCTGTCAACTTCGTGCCGACGACTCAGGATGCGAAGATAGTTAGGAGGAGGTGGCAGTTTTCAGCGCTACACACGCTACCGCCCAGCCGGTGCTCCATCACAGCAAGTGCGTACTTCAAGATTGTCCTTTTGAACATAGACCATATCGATGGTGGGTGCAATGGGTGAGCGTTTCATAAGATATGGTAGATTATGTTGGGCTTGTATCTTGATCTTTGAGCAGGGATCATCAATCCAGTTGGTAGGGCTTTGAAGAGATGGGGAAAGAGTATGAGCGGATCGAAGACGAAAGTTACCATACAGGATTGGTTGCTTGATCCAGATAAAGGTCTGTTTCAACACAAATTTTTCTGGATCATGACCTTGAGCCCCGTGCTTGCAGGGCTCATACTTGGTTGGTTTGCTTGGCGTGGGTATAGTGTTGATCTCTCAGCTACAGGTTATGCAGTCTTCTTAGAAATAAGTAAACTGCCGTTGGGTATTATGGCGCTGGGGATACCATTTGGGGCAGTAGTTGCTGGGTTTCATCGAGCAGTACAGACTGCGAAGCAGATTAAGATTGCCGAGAGCAATAATTTATTTAAAAACTATATCGATCATAAAAAATACTTCATCGAAGATTCTATTGATAATCTATATAAAGGTAATCATGCATTAAGGGCTTATGCACTAAGAGCATATGATTTTTTCTTTTTTAATGCAATGGCTGGTGATTTTCGGTTATATTATAGCCCTCTTGTTTGTCGTATCGAGTACAATATTGATACTATGATGTTTGATTTTGAACAGATTGGTATATTTTTTGAGAGTGGATCTGATAGTTATTTTTTTGATAGTCATGATTATAGGGACGTGGTTAAAGGTAGATTTATAGACTTGATTTTTCATCGACTAACATCTTTCGAAATGTTTATTGATGAGGCCGAATCTATTGCTAACAAATTGAAGCTTGATAAAAACTTCAGGAATGAAATGGGTTACAGAGGAGCTATTTGTGGCTTGTTTGATTATTTTTATGATGTTTACAATTTCGCGTCATTGCATGAAATAGGTGGAAGTTCAAGCTATCAATACATGTATATTACCAATAACATATTTTTTGAAGTTGTAGCATATGGCCCGCATGGATTTTTTTTGAAGGAGACAGATTTAAATAAAGGAGAAAAATTATGGAGTACTATTGTTGACATACTGAACAATGACTATTCTGAAATTTTTGAAGCTGTCAGAAGCGAAAGCTCTTTTGTTAATGAGAATAACTTCAAACTTATCATTCACGTGATGCTGATTGCTTCTTTTCCTAGAGAATAAATGATTAATTTTTTTAAAAATTTCAAAATACACCTACTCTTATTACTAGTTCTTGCTATGTTGTTATCAGTGACTGAGCAGACAACCCGCTACTGAGCGGTTTTTTTTGTACCTGCGCTTTACCCACTTTCCAGATCTTCCTTATGACTTATACCAGTGGCTGATACGTCATCATTATCGTATCTGTTGCAATGGTCTATATGCCTTCCGCGATCTGGACAGGAGCGGTGAGCGAAAGTTAGAACTAGTTGGTGCGATACGTCATGCGCGAGCAATCGTGAAAATGAAGAGGGTTGAATGGCGATGATGGCGATAAGCAAGCAGAAAGCAGAAAGCAGAACGTGCAGTGCAGTGCAGTGCAGTGCAGTGCAGTATCAAGAATCCTTGCAAAGCAGATAGCATGCATCCGGTACCGTTGCCCTCAATGACACTGACTACTGTATCCATGGCATCGGTGACTGCTGCAAACTGGTCGAGGCAGGACGTGCAGCCTGATCGATAGATTTCCGTACCGGACCCTTTCAAAAGGGCTCCGGTACATTTTTACTTAACTGCTAGCTTTCCTGACTCTGTAAGGCAGCCTGTTGATCTGCTAACACCTGGTCACGCTCTTCTGTTCTGATAAAGGCTGGGCGTGATGTGATGCGTTCTATGTAGGCGTCAACTGCCGGGTTGCTATCAAACAGCCCAAACATCCGGCACCATTTCAAGCTCATACCCCACAATAAGTCGACGGCATAAGGCTTATCGCCCAGCAAATATGGGCCTTTAGAGATTTGATCGAAGAGCGTTTTCAACATTGTATCGTAGCTGCCATAAGGTAAGCGTTCATTTCAGGACGTCATAGACTTACTTCACATCCCTTAGCTGCCGAAGCAAGCCTGGTGACACCTTGTATTGCTTCATGCCCTCACCCAGCACAATGACGCTTTTACGGTTGATCTTGGTGACGATTCCAGCCACGGGTCCACTATGACCGTCGAACATGACTGTCATCCCAACTCGCAATTGGCTCAACACCTGTAGTGTTTCCTGATTCTGAAGCTCATCTATGCGTTTACAGATGTACTGATTCAGTTCCAGTAATTGATCAATGCTCATGTCTTCAATGCGCATAGACGATGGTCTCCGGCTGTTTATTCAGTCGATCAGGGTGGCATGGGCTGATCAGGGAAGGTAGCGGGGTGTCGGCGAATCGGGTTTTCCAGAGTCGAGGGGTCAAGTCTGCTACTTTATTTGCTGGATGCCGACTGATCCGTTGCAGCACATCCACCAGATAGGTGTAGGGGTTGATGCCATGCAGTTTACAGGTAGTGATCAAGCTCTGAATGATGCCTAAGTGTTCAGCCCCGAGCTCAGTCCAGCAGAACATCCAGTTTTTCTTGCCCATTGGAATGGGCCGCAAGGCCCGTTCCAGATGGTTGGTATCTGGCTGAACATCTGGATCTTCCAGGAATACCTTCAGGCTCGCTTCGCGACTGAGTACATAGTTCAGCGCTTTGGTCAGTGGATCACTGGGCAGTAAGCCACCGCTTTTCAACAGATCCCTGCACCACTGGAAGAAGTCATTGACGACCGGCTTTGAGTGTTCAAGTCGGTACTGGCGTTTCTTCTCGCTCGTCAGCCCTTGGGTTTTGATGGCCTCTTCATGCTGGTATAGCAGCGCTATCTGTTGCAAGGCTTCTGTGGCCTTCTCTGGATGATCCTTTTGGGCTTCGATAAAGTAACGGCGACTATGTACCCAGCACTGAGCGTGAGTCATGCCTTTTTGGGACTCAGCATAGTGAGCATAAGCTGCATAACCATCACTGATCAGGATACCGGTGAACAGCTTGTTCAGAACCTGCTCAATATGCAATCGACCTCGACTGTTCGAATAGGTAAACACCACTTCGTCAGCATCACCATACAGCGGCCAGAACCAACCCGTTTTCATCTTGCCTTTTTGCAGACCTGGACGGCTCTGATGGCCAGCCTTGATCGGTGTTTCATCCATCGCTAACACCCGGCTGCGCAATACATTATCAGTCTGGGCATCGACAATGGGTCTCAGCAAGTCGATGGATCGTTTAACTAAGTTGGTCAGGGTTCCACGGCTCAGGGTAACGCCAGCTTGTTGGATACGCTGATGCTGTCGATACAGCGGCAGATGGAACTGGAACTTGTCCACCAGTAGCCCTGCCAACAGGCTGACATCGGCCAGGCTATTATCCAACACGTTGAAGGGAGCTGGTGTCGTCACCGGCTTCTCAGTCCCTTTGCGCCGGTACACTGGACGCTGCAGTTTAAGCACCACATAGCTGGAGACACGCTGAGCCAATCTGTAGGTCGTTTTGTTGCCGATGACTTCATACTGATTGGCGTCCGGCCCAGTCAGTTCAGGCGGTAACTGTTCGATCACTTCCACCGGTACATCGGCGGTAAAACGCAGGCCCGTGTCGTTCAGGCAGTCGTCGCCCCGTTGTTTCTTACCGGTGCCACGCTGATAGGCCTGAATCGTACGTTGCTCACCCTCGACAGGCGGCTTAGGTAGTCGCACTTCGGCTGATTGGAACAGGCTGTCCTGTTCAGGCAAGTCGTACACCTGCTTCTCGGATTTGGGACCGAACAGTTGCTTCTTAAACCAGTCCAACTGCCGCTGCATGATCTGAAGTTGTTCGCGTAATAACACATTCTCCTCAGCCAGAGCCGAGCAAGAAGGCGTGTTGGAATGGGGAGTAGAAGCTATTGAATTCATGGCCAATATTATACCGCAAGCCCTCCCTCTATGCGCCCCGGAAACGCTTGAACTGACGGTATTTCTGTACCTCAATGCCATCAATCAGCAGCTGTAGATCCGTCAGTGTCAGAGTCCGCTGACCCGAGGCGGTTGGGGATATCCGGAATTGCCCCTGCTCTAAGCGCTTGGCCCATAAACAGTAGCCAGTGGGCGTGAAGTACAGCATTTTCATCTGGGTCTTGCGACGATTAATGAACACAAAGTACTGGCCGTTCAGTGGATCCAGCTTCAACAGGTTCCGGACCAGTGCACTCAGCCCCCGAAAGGATTTGCGCATGTCTGTGGGCTCAGTGCATAGCCAGATTTTGGCCTGACTGTCGAGCCCGATCATCCGTTCTGGCTCAGCCGCAATTCGACGCCATTGCCGAGACTCAAGACGATGTTCCAGTCCGATCCAGATGACGGCGACTTGCTCATCAACGACGACAGATCCAGGAAGCCTGTTTCGTCGGAATTGATAGCGTCATCAACCGGACTCTCCGATAAACGCTTCCGCCAGTTGCAGAAACTGGCATAGCCGATATTCTGCTGTTTACAGAATTGGGTGGCTGACAGACCGCTGTCACGCTGCTGGTCTATAAGGGCTTGCCATTGTTCTGGGGTGCGATGCTTTTTCATAAGCGTAACCTCGTGTTGGAAAATATAAGGTTACTGTAGGGTCAAATTCACCAGGGCGACAGAACGCCTTGGAATGAACGCTTACGCCATAAGGCAGTTGAACGGGATCAATAGGTTCACGTTCGAATGCACGGTCGATCATAGCGGGCTCAAAACTGCTGCCTTGGTACGCCATCCAGCGTAAATAGGCGCCTCGTTTCAGATCGTTCAGGCCTGGGGCCCAACCTTTCTCAAGAAAAAGGTCGGCCAAGTAGATATAGCAGGCGACTTGCTCGGTTATCACGGTGTCGTTGTGGACTATCGTCGGGAACTTACCCAGTGGGTTCAAGGCTAAAAACTCCGGGCTGCGGTTTTCGCCTTTACTTCTGTCCAGAACTTTCAATTCATAAGGAACGCCTAACTCCTCCAACAAGTACATGACACCGGTACCGCGGGTTTGTGGAGAGTGGTAGAGAACGATCTCGTGGTTGCTCATGGTAGAACTCCTTGTAGTGGATTTGTACTTGTGATGATAGGCGCGATACCTGACACCTTCTGTCAGGTATATTCGCTATACTTCAAAAAATTAAAATCGCCCACTACCCGAGAGAGCGACACCATGCGCGCCAGTCGGCTGCTGAAACTTCTGATGACGTTGCAAACCCACGGCAAGGTCACCGCACGAGAACTGGCGGACACCTGCGAGACATCGATTCGCACGGTATATCGAGATATCGATTCACTCAGTGAAATGGGCGTTCCCGTCTATAGCGAGCAAGGCGTTCATGGTGGATACCGGCTACTGCATGGCTACCGTACGCGTTTGAATGGACTCTCGGCGAAAGAAGCGGAAACCCTTTTTATGGCGGGCTTATCTGGCCCGGCAGAAAAAATGGGCCTGCAGTCCACGCTGGCTGGCGCGCAACTGAAACTGATGACGGCGCTGCCAGAAGATATGAGGCACGAAGCAGACCGGTTGCAGAGTCGCTTTCTGTTGGACGCACCGAGTTGGTTTTCCGACGACGAGCCAGCCGACCACCTACCGGAATTGATGACGGCCGTGCTCGAACAGCAGCTTATCAAAATGACCTATCAGAGCTGGAAAGGAGTTCGGCATCGTGAGGCCCAACCATTGGGTGTCGTTTTGAAAGGCGGCCAGTGGTATCTGGTGGCAAAGGTAGAGGCTGATATCAGAACCTACCGTGTGTCACGCATCGAGTCACTTGAACTGAAAGAGGAGCGGTTTGAGCGTCCGGACGATTTCAATCTGACGGAGTTCTGGCTAGCCAGTCTACGCCGAATGGAAACCCTCCAGTTTCCGCTGATGGCAGAAGTCCGGTTAACGGGCCTGGGGGTGAAAATCATGGAATTTGTCTGCACGAGCTACGTGATCGCCAACGCGACCATCGATGCGGCGGATGAAACAGGCTGGCACCCTGCCCGTTTCCCAGTGGGTAATCCCCCTCACGGCTGTGCGGAACTGCTACGCTTTGGGACAGAGCTGGAAGTGGTTGGGCCTGTGGAACTTCGGCTGGCAATGGAAGAACTGGTGTTGCAGTTGGCTCAACGCTATCAGTGAAGCACTTCTATACTGGCAACCGCGTTGATGCTTTCAGCTCCCGCAAGGAGATATTCGATGCAATCGCGGATACGCCGGGCAGTTTTCTGAGCACCTGATCAACAAAGCGGCTGTAATCGTCCAGATCTTTAGCAACAACCTGCAGCAGAAAATCTGCAGCGCCGGTTGTGTTATGGCACGACAACACATTTTCACAACGCTGAATCACCTGCTCGAAGCGCTGTGTCGTCTCTTCATCGTGTTGGTTGCAGGTCAGCTGCACAAAAGCCATCACACCAAAACCCAGTTTTCGACGATCAAGATTCGCCTGATAGTCGGTAATTATGCCCTCCTCTTCCAACCGCTTCAGTCGGCGCCAGCACGGCGTTTCACTCAACGACAACTCAGTCGCCAACTTCGCATTCGTTAATCGGCCATCCTGCTGCATACGTCGAACAATATCAGCATCCACCTTATCCAAAGCCTTCACTGAAAGACTCCTCTCTAAATTACTGTGTATATGAAATAGTATTTCTTATATCCGTCGATTTACAAGAAAAAGAGCAAGGTAATTTCTGGCGTATTCTGTAGTCTGTCAGCTAAAGGTATACGTGTAGGTATAAGTGTAGGTATAGGTCATTTGAGGGGTTAAACATGAAAGCCGTTGTCTATGAGCATTTTTCCGCGCCACCAAAGATTATGAATGTGGAAGACCCCACGCCTGAGAATCATGGTGTCGTGATCAAGGTAGAAGCAACAGGTGTGTGCCGAAGCGATTGGCATGGCTGGATGGGGCATGATCCCGATATTGAACTGCCTCACGTCCCTGGTCATGAATTTGCCGGGATCATTGAGGCGGTCGGCAAAGATGTTCAACGTTTTAAGGTGGGTGATCGAGTGACAGTGCCGTTTGTCAGTGCATGCGGCGCTTGTCCGGAGTGCCATGGCGGCAATCATCAGGTCTGCGGTAATCAGACCCAACCCGGATTTACGCACTGGGGTTCTTTTGCGGAATATGTCGCTATCCACCATGCGGATGTTAATCTGGTGACGCTACCTGAAACCATGGACTTCACCACGGCGGCCAGTCTGGGTTGTCGCTTTGTGACATCGTTCAGGGCTGTGGTTGATCAAGGCAAGGTCAGCGCAGGGCAATGGGTTGCCGTGCACGGCTGCGGCGGTGTCGGGCTTTCTGCCATCATGATTGCCAACAGCATTGGGGCGAATGTTATTGCGGTTGATGTGACAGACGACAAGTTAGCGCTGGCTAAATCCCTGGGTGCTTACGCGACCATTAATGCCACCAGTGTGCCGGATGTTGCACAGGTCATTAAAGAGATTACGTGTGGCGGCGCGCATGTCTCGCTCGATGCGTTAGGCCACCCGACAACCTGCATCAACTCGATCAAAAGTTTGAAAAAGCTGGGCAAACATATTCAGGTGGGTCTGTTATTAGCCGAACAAGCCACACCACCGATCCCAATGAATCTGGTCATCGCCCATGAACTGGAAATCATCGGCAGTCACGGTATGCAGGCGTTCCGTTATGACGCCATGCTCGCCATGATCAAGTCGGGGAAGCTCAGCCCGGATAAACTCCTTGGCCGCACCATCAGTTTGGAAGAGTCCATTACGGCTCTGACCACTATGGACAAGCATAATCCACCTGGCGTTACTGTGGTTACCCGTTTTTAACGCACTGCCAACTGATAGCCCCGTCGGCTCATGTAATGGCCGTTCAATAAATGGAGTCAGGTGTTTCTCAGAGCAGACTCAAGCCCCAGGTGGTCAACAAAGGGGATGAAATCACGATCAAGGAAAAGCAGAGGGTGGCGATTTTCTATGCAGAACGTCGCGATAATGACATCAGCGGTTTTTCTGATCGTGATGCCCTTTTTACGGAGCGCCCGATAATTGTCCGCGCACTTCTCTGCCATATCCTTGCCAAACATTTCATACTGCTCCAGAGCCATCAGGCTTTTTTTGGTCTGAAGATACTCTTTATCGTTGCGAATTCCCTGAAGTATTTCCAGGAATATCAGATCACCGATAGCCACTGATCCCTCAATAATCGAGGAATCCAGCAGGTTTGTCTGTGGGTTATGGACTCCGTTGAAATAGTCGATCCAGACGCTGGTATCCACCAGTATCATCTGCCACCTCGCATCTCATCCAGATCACCTTCCCACTTGATCTTGCCTCGCAGTTTGCGGATCTCCTGCTGTTTGCTCAAGCGAACCAGAAGTTTCAAGCCTTGCTCGACAGCCTCTTTTTTGGTTTCGCAGCCAGAGACTCTGAGGGCTTCGTCCATTAACTGGTCGTCAATAACAATGTTTGTTCTCATACTTCACCTATGTGTATATTCTTGCATCTCTATACACAATCTAGCACTGCAGTGAGAGCATGACAATTAATAACTATGTAGTGAACGTCCTCCAGTAGCTTCAATTAAAACAGATTCATATGCTGCAAAATGACGTTGTCAGCAACAGTGCTAAAAATCCGTAAAGGAGGTGCGGACGTTATTTTGGACTACAACGTATTATCCATTCAGGAAAAGTCATCAGAGGGCTGTCCAATGAGCCTGCAAGTAGCATTTTGTCGGAGCGACTAATACTACACGGCTCTTACTGGACTTAATCAAATCCTCGCCCCTACGGGGTTGCTCCGTCCCCTTCACTTGGCTTCATTAATACTGGGAGAGATAATGGTTGTTGATCATCGCGCTTCTTTCAATTGAATCCACTCATCAAACGCCCCGTAGTTGGCTGCCCATACGACCATAGCTGGAATACTTCCATGGTTACCAATGATTGCCATCAGATAGCAAGACCTCTCACCTCGGAACGAATCGAGATATTCGCTGGTTGTTTTTCGATCAAGTCCAGAGGGGGACGGTGATCTTTCAGGATGGGTATGCCACAAACCAACAGCATGTTTATTTTGCGTATATTCAAACTGCCTATTCTCATATGAGGCATGTATGTCTGGATTCCAGGAATACCTGCTTCTATAGTCTGACGGGTTGGGACCAGTCGCCGCACTTACGATCAGGCCACAGGAATCAGGCTCGGAGCTAAAAATCTCGCCACCGGCTTCCTTCTGCCAAAATCGTCGCTGGGCATAGGCATACATATGCTGCAATGCACGCTCAGTGAACAAAACATAACCAGCATTATCGGGATAAAAAAAGATCCTATTCATAAAATGGTCTGTTCAGGACCACTCCATCATACGGAGAAGCAATCAGTGCCCAATCCTTGAGTTTTAATCCAGGCCAGTGCTTATCTAGATATCGCTGACCTCGCACCCAACTCTTTATCAGTGGAGAGTTAAACTCAGAAGCACTATCGATAATATCCAATGCATTATCGGCAATCAAGGCGACCGCATGTGCTGCAGCAGCAGCTGTGTAGCTTTGGAATCGGCTACTGCAACCAGGCTCACGCCGGATAACTTCTTCGGGCCAATCCACTGCCTCTAGTTCATTCAGTATATCCCTCCTCTTATAGAACCAAAGATAGCCTGCTGGCAGAATACAAGCATGGGCGGCAGCTACATAGGGCTCCATCCAACCAACCAGTAATGGACAAGAATGTGCCTGTCTGGCTTGTTCAACTTGTACACGCACATCTGGCTCGCCCGTAAGATCAAGCACGACATCTATACCTACAAGTGAATTATTCTTGAGCCAATCATCGGCTGTCATATTGTATGGAACAACCACTGTGGCCGGATAACCGCTATTAACTCTCTGAGCTACTGCAACCGCTTTCTTCTGGCCGATTGATTCAGCACCCAGAAGATGTCGTCCAATGTTCGCTGAAGAAATGCTGTCTGCATCAACCACTGAAATACGACCTAGCCCAGCCTTGGCGAGATGGTCAATTATCGAACTGCCTAGTGCCCCAGCTCCAAAGATCAGCACGTGCTTGCTCTGACGACACTCAACCTCTGGATGTTGATCTCGACCTACCGTCCAGCCTGGGTCTAACCGAGTGGTAATGAGTGGTAACGGCGTACGCAAAGTGGGGAACGTTTTCTTCTGTTCACCTAGGTCGATTACAGTCGGAGGCCCACCGGGAAGCAGGTAGGAAAATGCTACGTCGGCGCTTCTTAGAAGAAGTACCCGGTGTATGCTGCGGCCACGTCGACTGCGACATGACTGAAACCACTCGTACTGCGCAGGCGTAAGCCTACCGCTCAATATGCGATCTATATCCTGGGTGGTACGCGGCCAAGTGCTTGGAGTAAGCACATGCGCAATCGGGATGTCGGCCACCAAAACATTGACGCGTTGCTGTACACAAGCGCCCATAGACTGGATTAACCGATTGGTTATCGGTAATTGCTCATCAGCGGCGATAATGATCCGATTAGGAATCAAGAGCAACCCGTTACGAACCCTGGCTATACTAGGACAGGAATCTACAGTCCAGACGCCTCGAACGGGATCGACACTCGAACGGACTCTCCTCACCTCAATATCCCAGTAATTGAGTACTTCGTCCTCGAAGTCAACGTCAATAGTGCCGGTTAGCCACGGTCTCAAGAACTTCTCTTGGTATGCATACAGGGTGATAATAATCCGCTCTTCAGGGGAGTAGCCCAAACCGGGTCCAGGGTCGCCCTCCGTACAAAGAACCCCGTTTTTATCCAAGTGAGGAACACGCAACACTGCATCAGGCGATAGTTGAATTACTGCTTTAGCACGATCAGGAAACCCTTTCGGTAACCGCAGTTCTGCCCACTTGAACCCTCGTGCTGATTGAAAGATGGGTAGTTGTAGCTTGTAGGCAGTTACCCCACCTTCCCGGCTTAGCGCGGTGGGTAGTAAGCCCGGGAAGCGGCTTTGTAGGAAAGATAAGTCTAGGTTCACTCAATTCCCCCCCTAAGATCACGCGAGTCCACGGCCTGCCGGAGGTACTTTGAGTGTTGGGGGTTTCATTGTATGCAAGCCGACATCACCTGATGTAGGAACCGGTATCCCGAACACTTCGTGGACGCGTTTAGATATTGCCTGAGGGTCGGTCAAAGCTAGAATTGTTTTGAGATCAGCGGATAGCACCTTGCACCAAGTTATAAATGATCTGTATCGCTCGCCCCCGTCATGGTTCCACTTCTCAGCGAAGTTTTCACCTTCTACAGTCGGGTTATCAATATGATACTCGTTGCCTATTTTTAACAGAAGGTGTGGCATAAGAGCCGCTAGTTCATCCATCAACTCTACTGGATGTTCAAACGTCCTGTTCAAATCGGCAAGGCCTTCATAGCAAGCAGTTAGCAAGGTAACAATTATAATTGAGATAGGCTTGGTCTCGGGCGAAATAACGCTCCGTCTCACACACATGTCCCGATGACGCTTAAATAGACGGATGGCAACCCGCAAGGTATCGGTTATTTCTACTGTCTGTTCGGGAACCGGTGCAATGTCAGCACGAGCCCGACCAACTGCAAATGACTCCACTGCCACCGTTTGGATGAGAGACCTCTTGGCCGTGTCGTCAACCCACTTGGTCATTCCTGCCGGGTTTGATGTTTTCCAGCTTTTCGTAGGTGTATCCACGACAGCTAGCGCTGTCTTGTCATATTGCTGAGCTGCACGATAACGCGGTGCCATCACGCCCTGGGTCTGTATAGAGACGCTTTCCATTGGCACTGATGGGGTAAATTCAAGGTAGAACGGCTGTTTGGTAAACGGAATATTCCAGCAACGTTTTTTGGCTTCAGCTTCAAGCTCTTGTAGCGCAAATCCGACAGACTGAAAGAATCCCATTGGATCTGCTGCTTCAACATGGGAAATGTCCACTTGACATACTGCATCGATATCGAATTTTTCGTTGCCATTGGGAGACCGAATTAAGGTCTGTGTACTGACTGAGCCCTGTGGTTGGATCAAAATAGAATCACGTGGCCAACTGAGATTGGCCGCTAGATGCTCACCCACTTCCTTGTAAGCATCTGTGGCAGCCGAGATTTCTTCAGGACGCACAGTAATGTGCACATTCGCTGCGTTCAATGCTTGAGCCCAAGGCCTATAGTAGCGAAACCTATCCTGAGAGTCAGTATTGAACCCGTCTCTCAGTGCTGCAAACGATTCTAGACTCTTCGTTAATCGAGCAGGTCGTACTAGCTCAGCCTGTGCCACTAGAGCGGCGCTTTTCGTTTGACTCATGATATCAAGCTCCTTCAAGCCGGTTTATCGGAGAGAGATAGAAAAGGGATGCTGTGTGTCAGCAGCAGATACTTGGTGTCCAGTAATGGACATTGCAGGCGTGAATTTGTAGTCACGTCCAGCTCTGTCATAAACGAGGTACTCGGGGTGGTGGCCTGCTTGAAGCATTTGGCCAAAACGGAACACTGTACTGGCTGGACTAATAGCGATTAGGTGCACTTTTTGAACCCGCATTACGTCTTGGACATGAACGATCGCACGTCGAGTCTCCCGCGTATACTGGTCTAGGTCTTCGGGATGGGTAATACAGTCGAATCCTGTATTTTTGCTTCTTATGCGAATCCATGGCAGGCGGCCTGCTGCCACGTCAGCTTGTAGGTTAGGAGGTATAGCGTCATCATCCACTAGGGCTGTAAGTTCGATAGTTATGAGAACCTCGGATGCTCGGTCCTGTGGTAAAGGGTCAGCACTGAAAGTATCAGGGGGATGAGGTGTAGCTTGCCGATCCCAAGCCCAAGTACTTCTGACTTTGTCGTATTGAAAAATCTGAATGGACTGTGCCTCACCCATGATCCGTCCAGCCAATATTAACGTGGGGATGTGGTGAAGTGGGAAAATAGCCAAGTTTTCAGTAATAGCGCCACTTGACGAATTGAATCCAGAGACTAACTGCCGGATATCCCCCTCATGTTCCCGCAGATATTGGCACCAGAATCCAGATAAATGACGGTCATCACGTTGAGATTTACGACGTATGTAATGAATAACTCCTGGCACCATAGCCCGTTTGACTGCCAGAATGGCATCTATCAACTCAGAATCATGAAAATAAGTCGGTACATTCGCCAGATTGGCATGTAGTGTAACTGCCCTTGTGCGAGGATAAGACAATGAGTTTAGGTAATTGCGCACGATGTCCCGATGAGCTTGGCGCATTTCATTCAGAATAGCCGCTGAGTAGTGTTCGGAGGCGAAGGAATCGATCAAGCGATGGTGTGCATCACACATCAACATGATGTTTTCTGAATTATCTGCTAAACGATGTGAGTCCATTTGTGTCCCACGGGGACCTTCTGGATCCGATGCGATGATATGAGCCATGTAGCCGACTCTGGCAGCCTTAGTCCAAAGAGGGATCTCCGACAAATCCTCACCACAGCCTTCGAACATGCAACGGCCACCCGCGTCAGCCCATACCTTCTGTGCGGTCTTCTCAGAAATCTCCGGCCCTCTGCCGCGAGCTCTGCCGAGAAGCCCATCTCGGGTGGCAACAAGAACATCCACTTCTGGCTTTGTCCGCACCGGCACCCACTTCCAATTGGCGCTGGCTACCTGGGCTTTTTGTAGAGCATCGAGTGGCATTTCGAAGCTGAAGAGTAGGTGTTTAGGAACCAACTTTTTCAGGCTTGCCTTAGAGGCTATTTGTGGATCAGCAGGATGTAGAGAAAGGCTAGGATCGTCGAGATCAACAACCTTGCACAAGTAATCGCTGTGGAGATATGCAACACGGTGCTTTTGAGCAAAACGATTATCTAGCCAACTGGCTAGCTCTTGATCGTCAAGATTATCAACTCGAATGGTGCCAGTGACGTGAGCGCGATTTACTTTGGACATGTTTTCGTTCTCACCAGCATCTGACGTGAATATCAATATTATGTAGGGGCACGAAATCATATTTCAATGACAAAGTGCCGGTTTCTTTACTCTAGAGTTGAAAACCTCCCATCTCGTCCTACCTTCCTCTTGAATGACCCACTTACCACTGTGTAACCACTTCCTTAAATGTCCACTTGGAAATCATCGATATGATTTAAGTGGACAGGCTGTTGAAAATAACCCAACAAGTCAAAATCAATGAACATGATGCTCCCCTCAACCGCTACGCCAACCGCTTCACCGCACTGATCATGCTGCCATTCCAGATCATTTCATAGTGGGTGGTTTGCCGTATGCTCAAAACGGAGCGTGGGGTAAACAGGGCCCAGCAGAGTCGGTTACCAAGCTGCACCTCTGAGGCTGTCTATCCGGCGAGTACCGGTACATTTTTCTGTCAGCATTGCCCTTGAAATCCCGGTGCCTGTATACTGATTTGGTCATGAGACTGGCACTGAACCCGATGTGCCGGAACCATAAAGCCAACACACAACCTCGGTTGTGACCATGTCAGGGAGAATGCATCCATGTCTTTACGCATTAACGACACAGCCCCAAATTTCAAGGCCACCACTACTCAGGGAGAACTCGATTTTCATGAGTGGATTGGTGACAGCTGGGCCATTTTGTTTTCCCACCCGAAAGACTTCACCCCGGTCTGCACCACCGAACTGGGCTACATGGCCTCTCTGCAACCGGAATTCGACAAGCGCAACACCAAGATCATCGGCCTGAGTGTCGACCCGGTGGACAACCACGAAAAGTGGGTGAAGGACATCGAGGAAACCCAGGGCCACCTTCCGAAATACCCGATGATCGGCGATACCGATCTGAACGTCGCCAAACTGTATGACATGCTGCCGGCTTCTGAAGGCGATAGCTCCGAAGGTCGAACCCCTGCGGACAACGCTACCGTGCGCTCGGTCTTCATTATCGGACCGGACAAGAAGATCAAACTGACCATGACCTATCCGATGACCACTGGCCGCAACTTCGATGAAGTGCTGCGCGTGTTGGATTCCATTCAACTGACCAGCACCCATGTAGTGGCCACCCCGGTGAACTGGCGCAATGGTGACGACGTGATCATTCCTCCGTCGGTTTCCGACGAGGAAGCCAGGCAGAAGTACCCCCAGGGCTATCGTACGCTGAAGCCTTATCTGCGTATTGTTGAACAGCCCAAGTAAGCCTCCCATTGCCACCACTTTGGCTATATTAGGTACATCCATGGCGCAAGGACGCGGTTATGGTGCCGCCTTGGCATCGATCCATCGTGGGTATTTAAATCTGCGCCAAGTATTTGAAGCCGCTTTGGCGTTTTTGTTTGGTATGGCCGCTGTGAACGTTTTTCTGAGATCAACGCTTGCTGTAGACCTTCCCCTCAACCACTCACCAATCTATTCACCCCACTGATCATGCTGCCATTCCAGATCATTTCATAGTGGGTGGTTTGCCGTATGCTCAAAACGGAGCGTGGGGTAAACAGGGCCCAGCAGATCGAGCCAGGTTGGCGGACCGAGTGGTATTGCAGCGCGGCAGATTTTTGACGCCTCAGTTCTGCAGCCAGTTGCCGGGCCGCCTGATAGTCATCCGGGTTGTAGATGGGATGCTGGCTGTCCAGCACAGTTGCATCATGCAGCGGGCTGGCATCAAAGCGGCACGAGAGAGTGCGGAACACCAGCCGATCAAACTTCAGGCCTTGCACCCTTTCCCAATAGCGCTGTTGATGGTAGCGCACCTCGGCCAGAGCGGTTTCTATCTGATCTGCTATATACAGCACGCCCGACTGTCCATCACTGAAGCGACTGCCGTCCGGATTGACATGGGTGAAGGGAGCCACTGCGTAGGAGCAGCCGGTAATGCCGAACGGGATCTGGTCGGCTGGCAACAGGTTGAGGTTTCCGACCTCATTTTGTTGCCTTGGATTGGTCAGCGCCTGAAGCTCAAAGAGGAGTTCGAACTCATCCTGATCCGCAACATCATCAAACAATGAGATTGGAGGAAACTTCGAGTTAACCAGACGATATCCCGATCGGATTGCCCGATCGAGTAGCTGTAACCTGGCAGCGTCTGTTACCAAGCGGCACCTCTGAGGCTGTCTATGCGGCGGAAGGTTTCATAAAGCGCAGAAAACTGCCCTGTTCCGATCAACTCAAGAGGAGATTTGCCATTGAAATAGGGATTGTCGTTCGGCATCGCCATAAAGCCGTAAACATTCTCGGGGTTGTCAAACAAGGTGCGCAAGGCAGCGTGGATATTCAGCAGATAGCTGACCCGCTCCAGTTGATCTGGATTCAGGCTCGCCGCTTCGGGCGACTTCAGATAATTGTAATAGCTCGCCTTGGAGATACGCAGAATCGACTGAACCTGCTCAGGTGAAGCTCCCCAGTGATGCAGAATTTTCAGCGCCACTTTCAGGCCTACGCCCGAGGCTTGTTTACCTGTTTCTGTTGCCAGCAATGCTGATGCCATGATTGCTCCTCCGGTCGGCAACTCATAGCCAGACCACAAGGACAATGATAGACAAATATCCATAAATTGTCTATTGAAAGATTCATGATCCAGACGACCAGCGCACGACCGTCTGTTCAGGACATCTCATAGGCTTATCACGCTAATTCGGATAAAGACCCTTCGTTACCCGCCTGGCTCAGTGCGGCATTGCACCCGGCTGCCAAAGCATCCAGCGCTGTGCGGACGATATCACTGCCCGTTGCACAGCCCCAGAAGGTGTCTTTGCCCATGGTCAGCGCCACAAATGCTACAGCATTGGCGTCTTTATCGTGCCCCAGGCTATGTTCTGCGTAGTCGTCCACTTCCAGGTTCAAACCGCAATGGCTGTTAACAGCATTGACCCAGGCAGCCAATGGCCCCTGCCCTTTACCTACCCAGGTTTGTACCTGTCCATTAAAACGTACTTCCACGGCCAGTTGATCTTTACCATCACGCGCTGCATTCAAGCGATAGCTCTCAATAGCCAAGGGTGCCTTGCGGCAATACTGGGCGTTGAACGAGGCTTCTATCCAGTCAGTCCGGATCTCTTTCGATGAGCGCTCAGATTCCTGCTGTACCACCTGACTGAACGCTACCTGTAATGCACGCGGCAGACGGAATCCGGTTTGCTGTTCCAGCAAGTACGCCACACCGCCTTTGCCAGACTGCGAGTTTACGCGAATGACCGCCTCGTAGTTGCGACCTAAATCCGCAGGATCAATCGGCAGATAGGCCACTTCCCACGGGTCATTGGTTTGGCGTGCATCCAGACATTTCTTGATCGCGTCCTGATGGCTGCCCGAGAAGGCCGTGTATACCAACTCGCCGATATAAGGATGACGTGGATGCACGGGTAAGTTGTTGCACTCGGTATAGACTTGCTCAATGCGGTCAACATCAGCCAAATAGAGTTCGGGATCGACTCCGCGCGAATACAGATTCATCGCCATAGTGAAGATATCCATATTACCGGTGCGCTCGCCATTGCCCAGCAAGGTTCCCTCGACGCGGTCCGCGCCTGCCATCACTGCCAGTTCCGACGCCGCAATACCGGTGCCGCGGTCATTATGGGTATGCACGCTCAACACGACGGCATCGCGGCAGGCCAGTGCTCGATGCACGCGCTCAACCTGGTCAGCAAACACGTTAGGTGTGCTCATTTCGACAGTAGCAGGCAGATTGATAATGGCTTTGGCATCAGCAGTGGGTTGCCACACATCCAACACCGCATTGCATACCGATATGGCGTATTCCAACTCGGTACCGGTGAAACTCTCGGGCGAATACTGAAAGCGCCAATGCGTCTCTGGGTATTGCATCGCGTAGTCTTTAACCCAACGAGCGCCCTGTCGTGCCAGGTTACGAATCTCTTTCATATCCTGTTGAAAGACTTGCTCACGCTGCACCCGCGAGGTGGAGTTGTACACATGAACGATGGCCTTTTTTGCCCCTTTCAGCGCTTCGTACGTTCGCGCTATTAACAGCTCACGCGCCTGAACCAACACCTGAATGGTGACGTCGTCAGGAATGCGGTTCTCTTCGATCAGCTTGCGACAGAAATCGAACTCCGTTTGCGACGCCGATGGGAAGCCGATCTCGATCTCTTTGAAACCCATGTCCACCAGCAACTCAAACATCGTGACTTTCTGCGGAACGGTCATGGGGTCAACCAGCGCCTGGTTGCCATCGCGCAGGTCAACGCTGCACCAGATGGGCGCTTGCGTGATCACTTGATCCGGCCAGGTACGGTCGGGTAAAGCCGGTGCATCGTAGGCAACATATTTGCGATGATCAAACGAGGATCGGGCGTTTGCTGATGGGGCGGTGGTGGTTCTTGTGGATGCGCTGGTGAATTTGCTCATGGCTCAGTCTACTCTCTTCAATTTTTGGTCATTCAGGTGTTTGGCGGCAAGAGATGAGGTGACTGAGCACCGCCAAAACACGCGGCTCAGCCCCCGGGGAGCAGTCGTAGTAGGCCGAGTAGTAGAACGTTGAACTGACTGAAGATGAATGACAACATTTTTGGTCTCTGATGTTTCTGTTACTTGAGTGTTTCGATTGCTTGAGTGTTTCTGTTTTGCGAGTGTCAGGCAGCGCCCAACAGACCATCAGAGTAGTCGTAGGAGGGGTAGCAGATGTACGATCGAGTAAGTTGTCTTCATGCCTTAACCTTAACTAGTTCATCGCGGGAAGACAACCCCTAATTTATCACCCCTTATTCTTCCCCCCAGTTCATCAATAGCTACAACGGCAACCGGGTGGATGCTTTCAACTCTCGCAGGGAGATATTCGAGGCGCGTCCATCCTGCTGGATACGTCGAAGGATGCAAGCCATGCGGACATTCAGTGTAGTCTTCAAGGAATCTGTTATAATGCAGTCAGGCAACTGCTAAAAAGGAGGTGCCCCATGGCAACAACATCGTTTGATAAGAGTTTTGTGGTGGCCGATCAGGAATCTATTGACCGGATTCACCGTGACTTGGCGAACCCCCGCATGATCAAGGTCGCCAAACGCGACTACAAGGCTGAGAGCGCGAAGGGAATCAAGCTATTAAAACAACGATTGTCCAACTCGGAGACCTGCTGAAGGGGCTTGGTAAAGACAACTCTACCCAGCTCCTCAGCACCTTCACCTGTCCCCGCAATTTCGATGTCGAAAACTTCCTGACCGACCCCGGCAAAGCGATTCGCTTTGAAGAAACGGGGAATGCTCGTACCTACCTGATTCTGGATGAAACAACTGGCGACCTTCTTGCCTACTTCTCAGTGTCGTTCAAAGAACTCGTCCTTGAAAATACAGGGCTCAGCAAGTCTAAAATACTTAAACTGGATGGTATCAGCAAAAATGCCGAGCGTATCAGGTCATTTCTGATCGGCCAATTGGGTAAAAATGCAAGCGTAGGTGGCAACGCAATCACGCTCGCCGACATACTGAACGAAGCCTATGCCGTATTTGCTGCTGCAAAAGAACTTATTGGTGGTCGAGTCATCATTCTGGAGTGTGAGAATATTCCAGCGCTAATCTCATATTACGAACGCCATGGTTTTTCACTGATTGAAACGATTAATGGCGAGTCCAATCTAATGACGCTGTATATCCATATCGCAGAGTAATCCAGAGCAGTGCCGACCGAAAAGCTGTGATAGCGTGGAAACACACGCTTGAACTTAACCCAATGCCATTCGGGCCAGGTACCTTTACACGACCTTGATGATCCACAGCGCGATGAACTATGCCTTCAGCTCAAATCGCTGTGATATAACAGCGAAATAACCGGCCATTCCCCGGCGACAACACCCTCGAACTGCTCGAATCCTGCTGCAGGTTGTAACATACTGGGCGTGACAAAATAAGACTATGAGCTTCAGACCATCTGAATAAAAGGAACAGCGCCCGTCATGGTAGATTTCTCAAGCCGCTTTTCGGCACAGCGCCCTTACTCCAGTGCCGGTAGCGATGATAACCTCGACGCCCAGCTGGAAAGCGACCGCGGCAGGATCATAAATTCGGCTGCCGTGCGCCGTCTGCAGCAGAAAACTCAGGTGTTTCCGCTGGAGCATAATGCCGCTGTGCGCTCTCGTCTGACCCATTCGCTGGAGGTGCAGCAGACAGGTCGATTTATCACCCGCACCATTTTTGACAAGCTGGGAGATGATGCGGAGAAGTACGGCCTGGCCGGACGGGAGCGTGCCACCGAGAGTCTGGTGGAGATGGCCTGCCTGATGCACGATATCGGCAATCCGCCTTTTGGTCATTTCGGCGAAGCCGCCATCTCGCGCTGGTTCCGTGACCAGTTGGATCAGTTGCCGATATTGAACCCCTCCTCTCTGACAGAGGAGGAGGCATTTTTTACCGTTCAACTGAAGCGTGAACTGCAGAGTTTTGAGGGCAATGCTCAGGCAATACGTCTGATCAGCCAATTGCAGAAGCTCAATCTTACCTATCTGCAATCGGCCTGCATTCTCAAATACACGCGCTGCGCCACCGACCCCCGCCCGGATACCGGCCACCCGCTCAGTTATTTGATGAAAAAGCCGGGTTACTACTTTTCGGAACGCGAGTTTGTGGCACAGATGCAGCAGGCGCTGAAAATGCAGCCGGGGCACCGTTTTGCACTGAGCTATCTGATGGAGGCGGCAGACGATATCTCCTACTGTCTGGCAGATCTTGAAGATGCCGTAGATAAGAAAATTCTGAGCACGCAGCGCTTAAAGCAGTTATTGATTGAACAGTTTGCTGCGCTGCGACCACAGGATGCTGATGAGAAGCACTTTACTGATCCTCGCAAGACCAGCCGCTCCTTTGCCCAGATCATCGAGTATGCGCTACAGCGCTCGGAGCAGGAATCGATCAACAAGGATCATGAGTTTTTTGTCTGGCTCAGAGTTGGACTGATCCACCCACTGGTACAGCACGCCGCGGATGCGTTTATTGAACATCTGGAGAACATCTTCGCGGGTGATCTGAACCGTGCGCTGCTGGAAGATGACTCCCCCTGTCATGCGGTGATCGAGACACTGAAAAAGGTCGCGATCAAGCATGTCTTTTCGGTAGATGAGGTCAAGACCCTGGAGCTGCAGGGATACCGGATTCTGAGCGGATTGCTGGATCACTATCGTCCATTACTGATGCTGTCGCAGGCTCAGTTTGATGAGCTGCTGGCAGGCAGCAGTAAAGAACTGCTGATAGAAAGCCTGCTGTTCCGACGCCTGCCGAACAAACATATCAAGGCTTATCTGCAGATGCGCGATCAGCCTGTTGGCAACGCAACCCTGTGGGAGGGTTACTGCCGCTGCCGTCTGTTGCAGGATATGGTCAGTGGCATGACCGATCAGTACGCGCTGGATGAGTATCGCACCCTGTCGGTGATCGGATAATCCCTGGGCATCACTGGCAACCGCTCCTGCGTTGCCAGCATATTGCCCATCCCTGGACATAAAAAAAAGCCACAGCCCTGTTTGTGGGTTGTGGCTAAAAGGCATGCAGGTTTTCAATCACACAACCAAGGGAAAATGATTAACTCTTCGCCAGCCAGGTAGTGAACTCCTCGGTCAGCTCATCGGCATAATCAGACCACCAGGCATCATCAAACAGAAATGCGTTCTGGAAATTCTCCGGTGCGGTCGGCATGTCGCGCAGAATATTGGCAGGCAGCAGAGCAGCAGAGGATTTGCGGGTAGGACCATAAGCGATGTACTCCGCCTGCTTAGCCAACTGTTCGGTTTCTGCCGCAAACACCTTGAACTCCAGCGCCCGCTCCAGCTTAGGGCTGCCTTTTGGAATCGCCCAGCCGTTCATATAACCGATCTGATGATCCCAGATGATCTCGAAGGGCTGCCCCTCCTGACGCTGAGCTGCCTGAATACGGCCATTGAAGGCAGAGGTCATGATCACCTCACCATCAGCCAACAACTGCGGTGGCTGAGCACCGGCAGACCACCAGATCACGTGATCCTTGATGCTTTCGAGCTTACTGTAAGCACGCTCACGACCCTCTTTGGTCTCCAGCAACGGGTAGACATGTTCCGAGTCCACACCATCGGCCAGCAGTGCCCACTCCAGATTGCCCTGTGGCTGACGCTGCAGTGCACGACGACCCGGATATTTCTCAATATCAAACAGGTCGGTCAGATACTTGGGGGCATTGCCATCAGGGAACTGCGTAGTGTTATAGGCCAACACGTTGGATACAACAATCGAGGAAACCGCACAGTCATGAATCGCGCCCATGATGAAATCATCCTGCGCCGGTGTGCCGTCCGACCCGGGATTCAGCAACGCCGGATCAAACCGCTCCAACAACCCCTCTTCGCAGCCGCGCACAATATCAGGACGATCCAGAGACACCAGATCCCACACTACATTGCCGGTCTCCACCTGCGTTTTGATCTCAGCCAGACCGCCGCTGAAATCCACCATGCGTATCTCAACACCTGTCTTCTCGGAAAAGGGTTTGTAGTAGGCCTCCTGCTGACTGTGCGCAAACGCGCCGCCCCAGGAAACAATGGTCAGGGTTTCACTGGCGTTGGCCAGCCCTGATCCGAAAAGGCCCAGGGCCAGTGTAGAGATGATGCGTTTAGAACCTTTCATGACTGCAACTCCCACGTTCATCGTTTTTGTTGTTTGCCGGGACAGAGCTGTTTGCACCAGTTGCACATCAGCCTGGCACCCGATCAGTACACCTTTAATAAAAACATCTGTTCATTACAGAAAACAGAATAGTATATTTTATACAATATACAAATAACTTTTTGATTAAAATTTTACCTTCTGATTTTTCTGAATCGATTCAATGAGTAAGCGCTTATCTCCAGCGGAGCGGAACGCATGCAGGCAAAGGATTCAATGATTTCCGCAGTGATGGCCGCCTGAGTCAGCCCCAGATGTTGATGGCCAAACGCCAGCATCACCCTGCCCTGCGGGCCGCAGCGGTCAATGATGGGAAGCGAGTCGGGCAAGGAGGGCCGGTGCCCCATCCAGCGCTGCCCAGGCTGCAGATCCACCTGCGGCAAAAGTCCGGCAGCATGTTGCCTGAGCATATCGGCGCGACGCATATCCGGGCCCAGCTTCAGTCCTCCAAACTCGACAGTACCGGCACAGCGCAAGCCTTCGCTCATCGGAGTCATGATGAATTTGCGCTCGGCAGAGCTGACAGGAATAGACAACGCACTGCGCAACTGAGGAAACATCAGATGATAACCACGCTCCGTATCCAACGGGACTCGTGTACCAGTTAGCTGTTCAAGCCACTGCCCGGACCAGGCACCGGTTGCCAGCACAAGCCGAGGAACATGATGCCGCCCTTGCAGGGTGACAAGCTCACAGCCTTGATCCGACACACCAAGCTGTGTCACCTCCGCCTTGAGCACCTGACCACCCGCCTGTACAAACGCCTGCACCATGCACTGAGTCAGCGCCAGCGGATCGGGTGTATGTCCGGTTTCGGGAAATAACACGGCCTGACGAACCTGATGCGACAGCTGAGGTTCCAGATCCCTCGCCTGATCGCCGCTCAAGTGTTCGGTAACGACCTTCTGATCCTGCAATTGTTGCAGTGTGGTGCGGTAAGCCTTGAAAGCCTGCTCTGTCTCGAACACCAGCAATGAGCCCTTCTTGATCAGATGGTGTTCGCCCGATATCTGCCCCAGCAAACGATGCCATGCACCCAACGACGCATGGTTCAACTGACTGATTGCCTGTGTGCCATGAGCCACAGCAGAAGGCCGTGCCTGCCACAGAAACCGCAGCAACCAGGGGGTGATCCGCGGTAGGTAAGCAGGCCTGATCGCTACAGGGCCCAAGGGGTCCAGCAGCATGCGCGGTATCTTCGGGATCAGTTGTAATGAAGCCAGCGGAAACACCTGTTCGGTGGCAAAATGCCCGGCATTACCCAGCGAGCAGCCATGCCCCGGCTCATCCCTATCCAGCAGCAGGACCTTGAAACCCGCCAGTTGTAGCCGCGTTGCACACGCGACACCTATCACACCTGCACCTACCACAGCGATATCGATCGATGGCTCCATTTAAGCTCCAGAATATTGCTGACTAAAATTTCATATTTCGCACCCAGATAAATGTCAGGTGCCGGACACGGACCGGTAGCACTATTCATCATCAAAACGGTAAAATACCGATATTGTATAAAATATACAATGACGATATAGTGATTCGATTCCGATAGTATTCCGATAAAAAGTGAAGGCGGAACATCATGAGAGAAGGCACTTTTTTTTGCATCGATGCCCATACCTGCGGCAACCCTGTACGGCTGGTCGCGGGTGGTTATCCGGCACTGAATGGCAGCACCATGAGCGAGAAGCGGCAGGACTTTCTGAAACAGCATGACTGGATACGCCAGGCACTGATGTTTGAGCCACGCGGGCACTCCATGATGTCTGGATCGATTGTATATCCCCCCTGCTCACCGCAAGCAGATGCCTCGGTACTGTTTATCGAAACCAGTGGCTGTCTGCCGATGTGTGGTCATGGCACTATCGGTACGGTCACGATTGCCATCGAAAACGGCATCATCAAGCCAAAACGTCCCGGGCACTTGATTCTGGATGTACCGGCAGGTCAGATTCGCATCGAGTACACCCAGAACGGACCCAAAGTGGAGAGTGTCAGGATTTTCAATGTCGCCGCCTATCTGGCCCACCGCGACATCACGATTCAGGTACCAGACCTGGGTGAGCTGGTCGTGGATGTTTCCTATGGCGGCAATTACTACGCCATCGTTGATCCACAGAAAAACTTTCAGGGTCTTGAGTCCTTTTCTGCTGATCAGATACTGCACTACAGCCCGATTATCCGTCGCCTGATGAATGAGGCCGTCACTTGCGTACACCCGGATGACCCCACAGTAGCCGGCGTATCTCATGTGCTCTGGACAGGCGAACCGACACAGCCCGAAGCCACTGCCCGCAATGCCGTGTTCTATGGTGATCGTGCTATAGATCGCTCCCCCTGCGGCACAGGCACCAGTGCCCGCATGGCGCAATGGGTGGCACGTGATCGGCTGCAGGTCGGGCAGGAGTTTGTGCACGAGAGCATTATCGGCAGTCTGTTTCACGGCCGTGTGGAGAGCCTGTGTAAAGTCGGCGAGCATGACGCCATTATGCCCAGCATCCAGGGCTGGGCCAGAGTCACCGGCCACAACACCATCTGGGTAGACAGCGAAGATCCTTACGCCTATGGCTTCGAGGTCAAATAAGAGCCAAGTAGGAGCCAAATAAGAACCAAATAAGAGCCAAATAAAAGCCAAGTAAACCAGGCGCTGAAAAGTACAGAATAAGGAGCAAATATGACACACCCACTCAACAACACCGACTGGAATACCGAATGGAACACCCTGTTCCAGGCTGATGCTGGCTTTCAGGCGATCAATCCTGCCAGCGGTGAAAAACTGCCTGGCCACTTTCCTGAACATACTGACGCTGAGATCAGTCAAGCCATTGAAGAGGCGGCGCATCAGTTTATTCAGTTCGCCACCAGTTCATCCAGAACCCGTGCGGAGCTGCTTCGCCAGATTGCACTGGAGCTGGAAAATGACAGATCGCGTATTGTTGCGCGAGCTGCGCTGGAAACAGCCCTCCCTGAAGCCAGATTAAACGGTGAACTGGGGCGCACAACCGGACAGCTGAACTTCTTTGCCACTATTCTGGATCAGGGAAGCTGGCAGCGCAGTGTCATAGATCCGGCCAACCCGAAGCGTGAGCCACTGCCCAAGCCGGATCTACGCCTGCACTATCTGTCGCTTGGACCTGTTGCTGTCTTCGGGGCATCCAATTTCCCTCTCGCCTTTTCGGTGGCTGGTGGTGATACCGCATCAGCTCTTGCGGCGGGATGCCCGGTGATCGTCAAGGCACACCCTGCTCATCCCGGCACATCGGAGCTGGCAGCCGCTGCGATCAGGCGCGCGCTGAAAAACTGCCACCTGCCCGATGGCCTCTTCGCGTTGATTCAGGGCTCAGGCCATCAACAGGGACAGGCACTGGTGAAGCACCCACAGATCAAAGCGGTCGGCTTCACCGGCTCGCTGCGTGGCGGTCGCGCTCTGTATGATCTGGCTGTATCACGCCCTGAACCTATCCCCTTTTTTGGTGAGCTCGGCTCTGTGAATCCAGTATTCCTGCTGCCGGATGTACTGGATTCAGCCCCACAAAGACTGGCAAACGAGTTTATCGCTTCACTGACACTGGGCGCTGGTCAGTTCTGCACCAATCCCGGTTTGGTGCTGGCCGTACAAAGCCCCGCTCTTGAGCTGTTCATCGATCAAGCCTCCAGAACGTTGCATCACCAACCGGCAGGCACACTGCTGACACCAGCCATCAGCGCCGGTTATCGACAGCAGATACAGCAGTTGCAGCAGACACCCGCCATGAAGCTTGAAGCTCAGGCAACCCAGAGCCCAGGAGAGCATCAGGTTCAGCCTGTGCTGTTCAGTATCAAAGCGGAGCAATGGCTGGCGCTGAATACGCGCGAGGAAGAGGTGTTTGGCCCGGCTGCAACACTGGTGATCTGTCGCGATATTAGCCAGATGAAAGCGATAGCCTCACAGTTGCAGGGACAACTGACCTGCACACTGCACTGCTCAGATACCGATCTTGATCTTGCTCACCAGTTGCTGCAGACGTTGCAGTTCAAGGCTGGCCGTATACTGTTCAATGGCTGGCCAACCGGTGTTGAGGTTTCGACCGCCATGATTCACGGTGGCCCTTATCCGGCATCCACCGCCAGCCAAAGCACATCGGTCGGTGGCACAGCGATTGAGCGTTTTCTGCGCCCGATCTGTCTGCAGAATGCACCTCAAGCCCTGCTTCCTGACTCACTGCTGGACCCTTCCTGAATCTAGAACTATCACAAACCTTCATGCAAGCGCGTACCGACAGAGTTGGTTCTGGGTGCGCGCTTCACGCTTTTGATCCATAACTGATATACTGCGCAGATCTACTATCCCTGAGTCATTGCCTCTAATCGATCATGACGATACCGACACAACACGTTTATAAGACCCGCACCCAGATGGTGGTGGATATCCTGCGCGAAAAGATCCTGTCTGGCGATATCAAGGCGGGTGATCCTCTGCGTCAGGATTCACTGGCCAAAGAGTTCAATGTCAGCCGTATTCCGGTGCGTGAAGCGCTGTTACAGCTTGAGGCTCAGGGGCTGGTTCATTTCGAAGCGCACAAGGGGGCAACGGCGACAGAACTTTCGCCCGACAAGATCATAGAACTGTTCGAGCTACGGGCGCTGCTGGAATGCCATGTGCTTGAAAAAGCGATAGATCACATGCAAGACAGCGATTGCGAACATGCCGAAGAGGTGTTGCATGAATTCGAGGAAGCAGTGGAGTCTGGTACTCGAGTCGAGCGCTGGAGTGATCTGAACTACGCCTATCACGAGTCGCTTTATCGCCCTTCCGGGATGCCACAAGCGCTGGAAATGATCAGCAGCCTGAACACCAAATGTGATCGTTACATCCGCATGCAACTGCTCTTTACCACAGGGATAGAGAAAGCCGAGCGTGAGCATGCCGAGTTGCTGAACCTGTGCAAAGCCCGGGATAAGGCTGGTGCCAGTCGCTTGCTGAGAAACCACATTATGGAAGCTGGTACGGCCATACGTGATCTGCTGATCAAGCAGCAGTCTCAGAGCAAAGGGTAAGCGTACTCAAACTGGTACACTCACCCTCATACCCACTGTTAATGTATCAGATCAAGCAATACGAAAACGTATTACCAGCGCCTGTAACTGCTCGGCCAGTTGAGCCAACTCCGTACTGGCTCCCGCCGTCTGCTCTGCACCCGTACTGGTTTGCATCGCAATATCATTGATTTCATTGACATTGCGATTGATCTCCTCCGTCACCGCATTCTGCTCCTCGGCTGCAGAGGCGATCTGTGCATTCATATCATTGATACTCGCAATCCCTTCCAGAATCGATGACAACAACTCACCCGTACTGGACACCCGCTCGGCCCCGGTATTGGCCTGATTCAGACTGCTTTCCATCGCACTCACTGCATCGCTGGATCCTGTCTGCAGGCGCTCAATCATGGCATGAATATCACCAGTGGACTGCTGCGTGCGCTGTGCCAGGGAGCGCACCTCATCAGCAACCACCGCAAAGCCACGCCCATATTCACCAGCACGGGCGGCCTCGATAGCCGCATTCAGCGCCAGCAGATTGGTTTGTTCGGCAATACCACGAATGACATCCAGCACAGTGTTGATCTCCTTACTCTCCTGCCTGAGAGTTTCGATCACAGCCGATGTTGTCTGCACCTGAGACGAGAGGCCCTGAATCAGCTTAATGGTGTCTCCCAACTCCGCTTGCCCCGACTTGGCATCACGATCCACCTGATGTGCCAGTTCGGCCGCTTCGGAGGCGCTGCTGGCGATATCCCGCACGGTCGCACTCATCTCATTGATCGCAGTGGCCACCTGCTCGGTTTCGAGCTGCTGCTGACGTATCCCCTGGCTGGTCTGCAGCGATACAGCGGAGGACTCCTCTGCGGCAGCCGCAAGCTGAGTCGTGGCACTGGCGATATCACCCACCATATGCTGCAACTCTTCTCCCAGCTTATTCAGGGAGGTGGCAATACGACCGAACTCATCACGCCCTTCATAATGGGCGCGCACCGTCAGATCTCCTTCAGAGAGGCGAATGATCGCTGGCTCCACCTCGGACACGGCATGGCGGATATTGCGAATAATCAACTGAGCCAGCACCAGCACCAACATCAATCCAAGCAGGCAAATGGCCAGCAGCCAGACCATACGACTCAAGGATGTATCATACAGATCCTCTGCCATCGCCCGAATATCGTTGGCAATCTGACTTTCAATATCCCTCATCATCCCAATCCGTTGAGTCGATTGATCAAACCAGTGGGAAGATAGCACACCCAACGGCTCACCCAGTGGCACCTCCATCACCAATTGCTGTAATCGTCGGACCTCATCAATAGCAGGGCCCCGCAGTTGCTTATTCAGCACAGCAGCCAGATCGTCACTGGCTCCACGCTGAAAACTCATGCTATAGGCTTCATACTCCCCGCGATTGCGGCTGTACCGCCCCAGCCACTCCTGATCCAGCCTATCACGCGCGAACACTCCCCCCAGTGTCGCGCGCTCAAGCCCCGCGCGCTCCTTCATCTCAATAAAATTGGTAAGTGTGTCCAGAGCACGCGCCACCGACAGATCTTCTACACCATGACCGACGGCGTAAGTGAAGTCGATCATGCGACGAATCATTGCCGTATAACGCTGACCTGACTCAACGCCACTGATGGCCAGTTGATCCACCTGCTGGCGTAACTGATTGAGTTCGTTAAGATGTGATCTCAATTCACGGGTTGAGGCAGTCTGTTCCTGGTTTTGCAGTCTTTCAAATAACTGGGCAAGACGTTGGTCCGTTTCTGCTCGGGCAGCAGATACTCTGTCGCCGAACTGCGTCCCCTGACTGCCCAGAAAGACACCACTGGAACCGCGTTCAACCTGCATATAATGAATTGCCTCGCTGATCGCAGCAGAGGTATCAGCCGAGATGATCAGACTCTTCATGGCCGATACCTGACGCCAGTCATCCACAACTCTGGCACCGCTCAGCAATATAAGTCCAAAGAGTGGCACGATCAGAAGAAGCAGAAGCTTGCGTGTCATAGAAAGATTACGGATGACGCCTGACATAATGATATCTCGCTTATTGTCCTTAACAACAGCGCGGTCGACTGCTCGATCTGCAACCACACCATTCGATTTGATAATAAAAATCATACACACGTATGAAAGCTAACAGACGCAGGAAAAACCGCCTATTAGACAAAAGAATTGTCAGTAAATAACTACAGGATTGTCAGGAAATGACTACAAATTGAGATGAAATTCTGGTTTTTAGCTCAGCCAAAGGCAAAGGTCTGCTATACAGATATCCCTGATAAAGATCGCACCCGCTGGCTGCAAGAATTGACTGCTGCTCGACCGTTTCGACCCCCTCTGCAATCACTTCCAAACCAAGTGCCTGGCCCATCGCAATGATCGCATTCACAATCACCCGATCATCAGGATCTTCAGCCAGATCCCGCACAAACGACTGATCTATCTTGAGCTGATCCAGTGGCAAACGCTTGAGGTATTGCAAAGATGAGTATCCCGTACCAAAGTCATCCAGCGCAAAGCGCACGCCCAGAGCCTTGAGTTGACGCATTTTCTTTACGGTACTTTCAATATTTTCCAGCACGATCGATTCTGTCAGCTCCAGCTTAAGCCTGCTCGGCTCCGCATGAGTCGCGAGGAGGATCTCCTCCAACTGCAGGACAAATTTATCCTGGCGGAACTGGCTACCACTGACATTCACGGCAATCGTGAGCGCGGACTCGAAGGGCTTTTCCTGCCAGGTCTCCAACTGACGACACGCGGTCTCTATAACCCATAAACCCATCGGCAGTATCAATCCTGTTTCTTCAGCCAAGGGAATAAAATCAGCGGGCGACACCAGCCCATGATCCGGATGTCGCCAGCGAATCAGAGCCTCCACACCTATGACAGCGCCCAACGCATTGACTTGCGGCTGGTAAAACAGCTCCAGTTGCTGTTGTTCCATGGCTTTTCTGAGCTCACTTTCAAGTACTGCCCGCGCCTCCACCTGAGCCTGCATCCCCGGATCATAAAAACTGATCGCATTGCGTCCTGCATCTTTGGCTTGATACATAGCGGTCTCGGCATGCATTAATAACCTTTCAACCGATTCATCATCACCGGAGAAAAGTACCACCCCAATACTGGGGGTGGAAAAGTGTGAACTGCCTCCTACTTCATAGGGCAGCGACAACACCTCTTTAATCTGGCCTACCCTCTCATCAACGTCCTGAAGCACCTCATTCACACTGCCTTCAAGCGATTCCAGCACTACGACAAACTCATCACCACCAACCCTGGCAACGGTTTCACCTCTGTATAGTAGTCGCTGCAGTCGTGCAGATACCTCTCGCAGCAGACTATCACCAGTTGCATGACCACGACTGTCGTTGATCACCTTGAAGCGATCCAGATCCAGCCACAGAACCGCACCAAAATCACCATTTCGGGCGCTCACCGAACAGGCGTGATCAAGACGATCCCCCAGCAAACGACGATTGGGCAGGGATGTGAGTGGATCATAATAAGCCAGTTGATGTGCCTGAGCTTCTGCGAGCTTACGCTGTGCAATCGTCTCCCGAAACTGCAGCAGGGCACCGGCAATATCTCTGAACTCCCCCGTTCCCTGCTGTTTCATATGTTCGATTTCAGGCAATGGAACTCTTTCTACCTGCTCATGAGCCAGCATTTTCAGCGCATCTGCAATCAGGCGCATTCGCCTTGAAAGCAGCTGCCCTCCTCCATAGGCCAGTAAAATTACGATAAAAGCACTGGCCAACCCAAAAACCACCAGTTGATTGAAAAATCGTTTCAAGGAACTGAGGGATTCACTATTGCGAAGCAATGCCCTTTCTGTAAGCAATCCGGCAATACGGTTGGCAAAGACGGTGAACTCAGTAAAGTTTCTCTGGGCTATATCAAAATGCTGACGGGCGGTTGTCGGGTCAATAGCAGCAATTTCCGTTGCCATGATCACCATACTGCGATAGCTGGCGTACTGCTCCTCCATTCCTTTGGCCGAGTTATGGTTCACATCCAGAAGCAGCTCTGATGTGGCGAGCAGTTGTACCAGGTTCGTCACGGGCTGCAGTTCATTGACGATCGAGGAATGAATGCGATATAGACTCAACTCATCCAGCTCACCAGAGCGTGCCTGATCCAGAGCCTGGCTGGCGCGGGCATGAATCAAACCCACCTGGCGATTAAAGTCGGCTGCCATACGCAGCGTTTCCAGATCCTGTGCCTGACTGTTTACCTGTACTACATAACGTGACTGCAAACTATGTAGAAACCAGCCACTGAGCAGCAAACCCACCACCAGTACCAGCATGGCCGGCAGCAGTATCAGCAGTGATATCCTATGCCCGATATTCATCCCTTGCCCTTATTCATTCAATCGAAGGACTCACCAGCGCAGGCCAATCCTGCGGTGTGATACTGGCTATATACTCATAAGCCTTTCCAGCCAGAGGACGAAAGATCACGATACTTCCTTCCTGCGGAAAGTATTCAATCAGCTCTGCCATATTCGGCCCATGGGCAACCAATACCCTGTTCTGACCTGCTGCAACCGGCAGTGACAGGAGCCGATCAGTTTCACGCAGAATCGGCGCTTTTTCATCATCGGTAAGAGCAGCGACATACATCAGCAATGGGTTCACTTCAAACTCATCACCAAACAGGATTCTGGAGGTTTCCACCGCACGGCAAAGTGGGCTGCTGAACACCTCGGAGACGGGAATGGTCAGCGCATGCATGGCTGAAGCAATCATCACCAACTCTTCACGCCCCTCATCAGACAGTTGACGCTGAGTATCGCAGTCTTCAAGATCAATCGGTACCTGATCCGGCCTGCTGGTGTCCGTGGCACCATGACGTATGAACAGGACAAAACCACCCTGCAGCAACTGATCAACATTATCTGAAGTCGCGGTCACAGGCGTAAACGTGGTGCCCATCGCCAGCGCGGGCTGATATATCAGCACTAATACAAGCAACCGCAAGACATAACGTGTCATGATTCATCCTTGGAACTGGCAGCGGCTAATTGCCTGCTGGAAAGCCGCTGAGCTCATATTATTAGAGCTTCATATTAGAGTTTAACGATTAGAGTGTACTGCAAAACATTAGCCTTACAAAACATAATAGAATACTGTTGTCGATCCTGGAGGCCAGATCATGTATTTATCCGTAGAGTTAAGCTATTACCCGCTCAAAGAGTCCTATAAGGATCCGATCAGGAATCTGATCAAAAAGCTGGCATCGAGTACTCTGGAGGTTCACTCCAACCGCATGAGCACACAGATATTCGGTGAATATGACGAAGTGATGAAGGTGCTCGGCGATGCTATGAAGTGGTCGTTTGAAACCTATGGCAAAGCGGTGTTTGTTGCAAAGTTCATGGAAGGCGACCGCCGACCGAAATAGCTTTTTAAGGGAGAAGTATGCAGCTTACCGGTGTCAGTGAGTCGGCAGAGGTAGCCAATTCGGCAAATACGCCTATAGAGAGAGGCAGTAGTGTCTTTCAGAAAGAGGGATGCATAGGGATAGTGCCGGTTTTCAGCATTCTGGTTGCCGGGCACCGGCAGGCCAGACTCGACAGGCACTGGCTGGCCGCCGATGACAGAGACCAGCGTGCAATTGCCTTACAGGCTCTTTTGAGTCAACAGGTCAGGCTGATTCGAGACCAGGCGGAAGCCTGCTTTGAGTCAACCGATCAGATCTACGCACATGTGGCACCTGATTACAGGATCATCACCGGACTGGCCAGCGGAGTTGATCAACTGGCAAGAGAGTGTGCGCAATCATCTGATTTATCGTTACATCTGCTGGCTCCTCAGATAGTTAATGAGTCGGACCTGCCGCCTCATACGATCGACCGCGGTGTTGCCATAGGCATGCAACCCTGGCACCACACGGATGAGTTGAGCGACACTGAATTTGAACTGCGCGATCACCTTGCGCTGAGTTTTTCCGATCTATTGCTGGCCGTCTGGGATGATGCCGAAGGCGATCAGATTCAAAGTGGCACCGCCAGAATGGTCAAGGATGCGCTCCTCAGACGCAAACCGGTGATCCTGCTGCGGCTGGAAGCGAGTCGTTCCAAGCCTGTCTTGATGATTGCAGACCCACAACGCCTGACCGATACCTGGATCGCGCAGATGCGTGTCATGGGAGCTGATACCAACACACTTCTGCAAGTGTTCTGCGAAGAGGAGCCCGGTTCCGACCCAGCCAACAACCGACTGCAGGAGTGGATCTCGAACATCCTCCTGCCATTCGAGGCCGGTCTTGATCAGGACAATCGCGAAAGACAGCTGATCAGTCGTATAGAGAAGCAGAAGCCGCTGCTGCAATATGTCGGCCAGTGGCTCTTCTGGTGTCTGTCATTGACCAGACTGTTCAGCCAGCCGAGAAGACGCCCCATATCATTATATGAGTGGATTCAGGGTAGCTGGCTCTGGTTTGGCATGATGTTCAATCCCCCGACCAAAAGTCAGCCGTTCAGAATAGTTGAATGCCTGAGTACAGAAACAAGAACCTTTTCACGCCGTGAAGAGTTTGTCAGCCGAGCCCATGGGTTTTTCTCCAATCTGGCCAGGCTTGATATCAAACAGGCAATCGATTCACTGCGCTACCCTCCCTGCAGCAGAGGGTATCAATCCATAAAACCCGGCACGACAATAAGCGACCAGCACCCGATACAGGAACCAGATCTGGAGGAGGTGTTCAACTGGAGCGACACGATGGCGCGTTTGTTTGCCACTCGCTACCGAGATGACACCTGGATGATCTACTATGCGGCTGCCTTCGCAGTGTTCTGCGCTGTCGCAGGCGCTATCCATCTCTGGCCGGCCAGCGATACGGGCCTGCCCTATATCTGGGTGTTCCTGGAGTTCTTTCTACTGCACTTTATTGTCAGGCGGGTGCTGAAGGCTCGCTACCGGGATTATCACGGACGTTGGATGGGCTTTCGCTTTCTGGCCGAGCAGCTGCGCTATCTGAGGCTGGGGTATCCGCTGCTGGTACTGCCCAGGAGTTTTGTTGATCCTATCTGGGCACCAGCAAAAACCTCTGAACAGAAAGCAGGCATGCAGTTGATCAGTGCTGAAAGCTGGATACTGCAACGCGTGCTGATCGCCGAGGGTTTACCGCGAGACGCCCAGGGTAAAAAGATCTATACACTGACGCAACATAACAGCAGTGTGCTGTCCTATGTGCGAGAGGTGCTGGAGGAGCATCGCCAGTATTTCTATCGCAGCTATCATCACCTGCATCGCAACCATGCCTCTTTGCATCGACTGGCATTTGTCCTGTTCAGCCTGACATTTATCGCTGTCACCATCCATTTTTTCGTGTCACTGCCGGGTATTCTGATCTTTACGGCGTTCTTTCCTGCCTGGGGTGCTGCCATTCACGGCATCCTGACACAGAATGAGGTATCACGCGTATCCTCCATGGCCACTTCTGTCTGGCAACAGCTGACCACCCTCCTCGAAGCACTGGATATTCATGAGCAGAAAATGGAGGCGGATATGCAAACTTCAGCCACCTCAGATTGGGCTGAGACACACACCCTGAGAGAGATGGTGTCTGTTGCATCAGAAGTTCTCTGTGATGAAAACCGTTACTGGCATCAGCTGTTCCAGCCTAAGACACCTGAGTTACCGGGGTGATGTCTACATTTATTCCTGTTAATGTAATCCAATCCGAAAAGCCCGGCGTAAATCCCTGTACCTTTGCAAAGGCCTTGGATATCACTACACATACCAGTTCACAGCCCATTTCAGAGTTGAGTCTTATGCTATAATCCCGCCCAACAGGAATCATCGCAAAGGTCGGATCATGGCAGGTTCACTCAAGGATCAACTACTCAAAGCTGGCATCGCGTCCAAGAAGCAGGCCAAGCAGGTCGAGCTGGAAAAGCGCAAACACTCCAAACAGAAAACAACTGCCCAACCAGCAGAAAGCTCAGCCTCCCTCGAAGCCAAACGGAAGGAAAAGGTTGAAAAGGACCGTCTGCTAAACGAGCAACGCAAGCAGGAGCAGGCACAGCGTGCCGCACAGGCCGAGATCAAACAACTGGTTCAGCAGCATCGTATCACCCTGCCGGGCAATGGCGAGCAGCGCTATAACTTCATCTACGACAATCTGGTCAAATCGATCTGGATCAATGCTGAGTTACAGGCACAGCTGGCCAGAAAGCAGCTGGCGGTTGTTGCTGTGAATAATAAATTCGAGCTGGTACCAACCGAGATCGCTCAGCGCATCATTTTGCGAGACCCCTCTGCCGTGGTGACGGACGAAGAGGAGCGCAAGCAGCAGATCGCCGCCGAAGAGGCGGAGTATGCCGAGTATCAGATTCCGGATGATCTGGACTGGTAGAACTCATACCCTCAAGACTCTCCCCTCAAGACTCTCCCCACAAGGTCATCCCCACAAGGCCATACAGCAGGTTTCCTACCTCTTATGGCCTACCCCGAAAAAGTACATGCAATTTGATCAGTAGGTGCTAACCTTTTCTCAGCGGCCAGATAATAACAGGAGCTGGGTAGGAATCGGAGAATACCCAAAGGTCCGCTGAAGCTCCGCCTGAGGATGCTTGACCGAGCTGATGCCCTTAGCACTGATCATTCTGACTCCATTGCTCTTTGCCATCCTGCCGGCAATCGGGCGACACTTGTCTATTTCACGCCTGGCGGTACTGGCAGCGCTGCCAACTCTGTTCAGCCTTGCCCTGCTGCTGATGCTGGCTCCCCGGATGCTGGCAGGCGATATCCTGATTCATGACTACAGCTGGATCCCTCACCTTGGCTTATCTATCTCGCTGAGACTGGATGGACTTTCCTGGCTGTTTGCGCTGCTGATCACCGGGATTGGCTGTCTCATCATTCTTTACGCACGTTGTTATTTTGAAGGTCATCCATCGGCTGGCCGTTTCTACTGCCTGATACTACTGTTCATGTCTGCCATGTTGGGTATCGTCATGTCAGAAAACCTGCTGTTCATGCTGGTGTTCTGGGAGATGACCAGTCTGGTCTCGTTTCTGTTGATCGGTTTCGGCTGGCATAAGCGCACGGCCCGGCGGGGCGCCCGCATGTCATTGGTCATCACAGGCGGCGGTGGTATCGCACTGTTAGCCGGAGTACTGCTGCTGGGACAGAGCGCCGGTAGTTATCAACTGACTGATATTCTGGCCGCCGGTGATCAGATCAAAGCAGATCCTCGCTATCCGCTGATTCTGGTGTTGATCCTGTTGGGTGCCTTTACCAAATCCGCCCAATTTCCCTTTCATCTGTGGCTACCCCATGCGATGTCGGCCCCCACACCTGTGTCGGCTTACCTGCATTCTGCAACAATGGTCAAGGCCGGTCTGTATCTGCTGGCAAGACTGCACCCGGCGTTGGCCGATACCGATCTGTGGTTCCTGCTGGTTGTGATGAGCGGGATGATGACCCTGATGATCGGCGCCTTTGTCGCGATGTTCATGCATGATATCAAGGGATTACTGGCTTACTCGACCCTATCTCATCTGGGTCTGATCACCCTGTTGATGGGTATTGGCACCAGCACGGCGATGGCAGCAGCATTATTCCACCTGATCAACCATGCCGTGATCAAGGCGCCACTGTTCATGATGGCCGGTGTGGTCGATCAGGCAACGGGCAGTCGTGATATGCGCCAGATCAATGGTCTCTACCGCTATCTGCCAGGATTGATGCTACTCACGGCAATACCGGCTGCCGCCATGGCTGGTTTGCCTTGGCTGAACGGTTATCTGAGCAAGAAGATGCTGTTTGCCGAGAGCCTGCAACTGGTCACAGCGCCCGACTGGGCCGTGATGATTATCCCGGTCTGGGTCACGCTGGCAGGCCTGTTCTCAGTCGCCTACTCCATCCGTATTTTCCATAATGTTTTCTTCAACGGTCACCCGATCGATCTGCCTATCTATCCACCCAAACCACCGGCGCGGCTGGTTCTCCTGCCAATTCTGATACTCAGTACCGGTTGTGTTCTGGCTGGTGCCTTTCCTCAGTATGTCTATGCCCTGCTGATTCAGCCAGCCGTGGAGGCCGCCACCGGTCTGTCTCATCCTACCTATGATTTCGATCAACTCGCCGATCTGCGCCTGCCGCTGCAGATGAGTCTGCTGGCACTGCTGGGCGGATTGATCTTCTACATGGCCAGAACACCCCTGTTTGCGATCCACAACCGCTTACCTGATGTGGACGCCAAGGAGATTTTCGAATGGCTTATGCAGCGCGTGATCCGCTTCTCGCAGAATCGAGTTTATCAGCTGGAAAATGGCTCTCTGCAGCGCTATCTGATGTTCCTGCTGGCCACTGCTCTGACCCTCTGTGCGGTGGCACTGATCGGCTTCAGTGGCTGGCGCGGCGAGCTTGCCATCACCCGCCCCGACGCCATGACACTGATGGGCGCCTGCATTCTGTCGCTGGCTGCTCTCGGAGTTGCCGTGTTTCATCGCCACCGCCTGCCAGCCCTGCTGCTGCTCGGCGTGACCGGCCTGTTTGTCACCCTCGCCTTTGCGCGCTTTTCGGCCCCGGATCTGGCCTTGACGCAACTATCGGTGGAGGTGATGGCGGTTGTGATCATGATGCTGGCCCTCTCATTTTTGCCACAGCAGTCGCCCAAGGAGTCTCAGCCCTATCGTAAGTTCAGGGATATCGTCATCGCCTGCATCGCAGGTCTCGGTGTCAGTCTGTTCAGCTTTGCCGTGATGACACGCCCCTTCAGCAGCATCTCGGACTATTTTCTTGCCAACAGTGTGCCCGGCGGAGGCGGTACCAATGTCGTCAATGTGATACTGGTGGATTTCCGTGGCTTTGACACACTCGGCGAGATCACCGTCCTGGGCATTGCCGCACTGGCCGTTTTCGCCTTCACACGGGAGCTGCATCTGAAGGAGCGCGTGGTGCCGATTGCTGATGAGCATTGGGTGGCTGAACCACATCCGGTGATTCTCAGCCGTGTCGCCCGGTTGGTGCTGCCAATCGCGCTGCTGGTATCAGCCTATATATTCCTGCGCGGCCACAATATGCCGGGCGGAGGTTTCATCGCCGGATTGATCACGGCTGTGGCGCTGACATTGCAGTATATGGCCGGTGGTCTGGTCTGGGCTCAGGAGCGGATGCTGACCCATTTCAGACCGCTGATCGGTGCTGGCATTCTCCTGGCCATCGGCACCGGGCTCGCCAGTCTGATATTCGGATATCCTTTCCTGACCACAACCTTCAACCATTTCGACTGGCCAGTGATAGGTGAGTTCGAGCTGGCCAGCGCCCTGCTGTTTGATCTGGGCGTATACATCACCGTGGTCGGCGCCACCCTGCTGATACTGGCCAATCTCGGCAAGCTGATGACGGTTGCCGGACCCGGCAAGGAGGTGGGCTGATGGAGATCCTGTTTGCACTCACACTGGGCGCACTGACCACCAGTGGTGTCTATCTGCTGCTGCGGGCGAGAACCTTTTCCGTGATACTCGGCCTGACGTTGCTCTCCCATGCCGTCAACCTCTACCTGTTCGGTATGGGCCGCCTGAAAACCGAATCCCCGGCTGTGATTGGACTGGTAAAGGACTATGCCGATCCCTTACCTCAGGCGCTTGTGCTGACGGCAATCGTGATCGGCTTTGCCATGACCAGTTTTGTCGTGGTGCTGGCACTCAAGGCAGCCGTGGAACTGCGCAACGATCATGTCGATGGCGAAGACCCGAATGAGGATCGACCATGACGAATCTCATGGTTATGCCTATTCTTATCCCACTGATGGCAGGCGCTGGTCTGCTGCTGGGGTTCAAGGCTTCGTTAACGATACAGCGCCTGACCAG
The DNA here is from genome assembly GCF_046271865.1 of Nitrincola salilacus. Taxonomy (NCBI): domain Bacteria; kingdom Pseudomonadati; phylum Pseudomonadota; class Gammaproteobacteria; order Oceanospirillales; family Oceanospirillaceae; genus Nitrincola; species Nitrincola salilacus. The sequence continues at coordinate 1,387,553 of NZ_CP176580.1, read as the reverse complement.
CCTGGGCAGTTGTGGTCTGCTCGTGCTGCTGGGTGTATGGGCTGTCCTTCAGGCCGGTCGCGGGGAACACCTCCTCTACAACCTGGGCAACTGGATCGCACCCTATGGCATCGTGCTGGTGCTGGATCGACTGAGCGCGATCATGCTGTTGTTAACCGCCTGTCTGAGCCTGATTGCGGCACTCTATGCCTGCCGGGGAGCAGATCAAGAAGGTTCTCACTTTCATGCCCTGTTTCAGTTGCAACTGACCGGTATCAACGGTGCCTTTCTGACAGGTGATCTGTTCAATCTGTTTGTATTTTTCGAGATTCTTCTGATCGCCTCCTATGCGCTTCTGCTCCACGGTGGTGGTCGGGCCCGCAGCCGAGCCGGACTGCACTATGTGATCATCAATCTGGTCGGCTCTGCGCTGTTCCTGCTGGCAGTCGGCACTCTGTATGGTCTGACCGGCACACTCAACATGGCCGATCTGGCAGTGAAAATTGCCCGCATGCCCGTGGCTGATCAGCCCCTGCTGACCAGTGCAGCGCTTTTGCTGCTGGTGGTCTTCGGCGTCAAGGCAGCGTTGCTGCCACTGCTGTTCTGGCTACCCCGCGCCTATTCTGCGGCCAGTGCGCCGGTGGCAGCGCTGTTTGCGATCATGACCAAGGTCGGCATCTATTCGATGCTGAGGGTATTTCATCTGGTCTTCGGCCAGGGAGATCAACCGCTCAACCTGACCCTGTGGGCGTGGCTCTGGCCATTGGCACTGGCGACCTTGCTGCTCGGCGCCATCGGAGTGCTGGGCTCGGCGAGTCTACGCACCCTGACGGCCTATCTTGTGATCGTCTCCGTCGGCACACTGCTTGGCGCCATCTCGCTGCCGGGGCAAGAGATGCTGAGCTCAGCACTCTATTACCTGCTGCACAGCACCTGTCTGACCGCTACCTTTTTCCTGCTGGCCGACCTGATCGGTAAGCAGCGCTACCGTGGTTATGATCGTTTTCTGCAGGTATCACCACTGAATCATCGATGGTTGCTGGGCAGTGTGTTTTTTATCGGTGCCATCAGTATCACCGGCCTGCCACCTTTCAGCGGGTTCATCAGCAAGCTATGGCTGATCCAGTCCGCGATGAAAAATCCATCCGGTGGTCTACTCTGGGGGCTGATGCTACTGGCAGGTTTGCTGACCTTGATTGCGCTGAGCCGAGCCGGTAGTCGCTGGTTCTGGCGCCCCACCACCTCAGTCTCCTCACCACAGCGGCTTGATAAACCCAGTTTTGCACTGATCTGTCTGATGCTCAGCATCAGCCTGTTGCTTTCTCTGCTGGCAGAACCGGTCATCCACTATCTGGAACTGACAGCGCAGCAGATCCTGTCGCCGCAGCGCTATATCGATGCAGTACTGAATCAGGCATGGCTGACCGAACTGGAGGTTCAGAGATGAATCGTTTTACCTTCTGGCTGCCCCGACCAATCTTTACACTCTTTCTGGCAGTACTCTGGCTGTTCCTTGTGAACAGCTTCAGCGTTGCTCAGGTGTTGCTGGGGCTGGGATTAGGCATTCTGATCCCCTTTTCGACCCGTCGTTTCTGGCCGGAACCAGCACTCATGCATCACCCATTGTTATTGCTGCGCTACTTTCTTGTGCTGCTCTGGGACATCATCTGCTCCAACCTTATCGTGGCCCGGCGCATTATCGGGCGGGTCGATCAGTTGTCACCCGGCTTCATCACCTACCCCGTGGAGCTGGTGGATGAGTTTGCCATCACCCTGCTGGCCAGCACCATTTCGCTGACACCCGGCACAGTGACATCACACTACGATACACAGCAAGGGACACTGCTGATCCATGTTTTGCATATCGACGACGAGCGGGCGCTGATTGAGCAGATAAGGACACGCTACGAGAAACCGCTGAAGGAGATCTTCCAATGATTGCACTGGTCATCCCAATTGCGCTGACGCTCTTTTCGCTTGGCATACTGCTGAATCTGTACCGATTATTGATTGGTCCGGACATCACTGATCGCATTCTTGCGCTGGATACGCTGATGATCAACAGCATTGCGGTGATTGTGCTGGCCGATATCCAGATGCAACTGGGTATACTGTTCGAAGCCGCGATGTTGATCGCGTTAATGGGCTTTGTCGGCACCATAGCAATGACCAAGTATCTGCTGCGGGGGGATGTGATCGAATGAATACTCTCCCCTGGCTGCTGGAACTGATCATCGCCCTGTTTATTCTGATCGGCGCCCTTGTCGCACTGCTCGGTTCAATCGGTCTGGCACGGCTACCGGATTTCTACATGCGCCTGCATGGCCCGACCAAGGCCAGCACCCTCGGCGTGGGCTGCACGCTGATCGGTTCATTGCTCTATTTCAGCTTCCTGACCGACGGCATATCGGTGCAGGAAGCGATCATTACGCTGTTTCTGTTTGTCACGGCACCGGCAAGCGCGCATATGATGGCCAAGGCCGCACTGCATCGGCGGGTAAAATGTGTCGATAAGACCCTTAATATTCCCTGGCGGGATCAGTAGTCTGGCACATTCATTCCCTTGCCAATCATGAGAAACGTCTACGACCATTTGCCCGTTGCTTTATATTAGTGCATTGTGATGAAATTGAGCGCTTTGCGTGAAGCACATGATCTCTGCCAACTCAGTTCACGCCACTTTTATCGCACCACTTTTATCGCACCACTTTTATCGCACCACTTTTATCGCACCACTTTTATCGCAACACTTTTTGCTGTTCACTTTCTTGGAGTCACAACTATGTCGGTAATTCTCGACGAAAAGCTTGAGCTGATCTATCAGGATGTCCTGCGCCGCAACGCGGGTGAAACGGAGTTTCATCAGGCGGTACATGAGGTTCTGGAAACACTGGGTCCTGTTCTGGTCAAATACCCCGAGTATGCTGATCGCAAAATCATTCAGCGTATCTGTGAGCCTGAGCGTCAGATTATCTTCCGTGTCCCCTGGCAGGACGATAAGGGCGAGTTTCAGATCAACCGTGCGTTTCGTGTTGAGTTTAACAGTGCACTTGGCCCCTACAAGGGCGGCATGCGTTTTCACCCATCTGTTTATCTGGGCATCATCAAGTTTCTCGGTTTTGAACAGATTTTCAAAAATGCCCTGACCGGCATGCCGATCGGCGGCGGCAAGGGGGGCAGCGATTTTGATCCCAAAGGCAAATCTGATGATGAGATCATGCGCTTCTGCCAGAGCCTGATGACCGAGCTGTTCCGTCATATCGGCGAATACACCGATGTTCCGGCAGGTGATATCGGCGTCGGTGCCCGTGAGATCGGTTATCTGTTTGGCCAATACAAGCGCATCACCAACCGCTATGAATCCGGCGTGTTCACCGGCAAGGGGATCAACTGGGGTGGAAGTTGTGCGCGCACCGAAGCCACTGGCTACGGCACCGTGTTCTTCGTTCAGGAGATGCTCAAGGCACGTAACGATTCTCTGGATGGCAAGACCTGCATCGTATCGGGCTCCGGCAACGTGGCCATCTATGCGATCGACAAGGCCACCCAACTGGGTGCCAAAGTGATCGCCTGCTCCGACTCCAACGGTGTCATCATAGATGAGCAGGGAATCGACCTGAATCTGGTCAAACGGTTGAAGGAGGTTGAGCGCCGCCGCTTGAGCGCTTATGCCGAAGAGCGCAGCCATGCCAAATACCTGCCCGGTGGTAATATCTGGCAGATTCCGTGCGATGTCGCGCTACCCTGCGCCACACAGAATGAATTGAACGGTAAGGACGCCAAATCGCTGGTCGAAAACGGCTGTATCGCAGTGGCAGAAGGCGCCAACATGCCCACTACGCCGGAAGGAATCGCTATCTTCCAGCAGGCGGGCATCGCTTATGGCCCCGGCAAGGCAGCCAATGCTGGCGGAGTTGCCACCAGTGCACTGGAGATGCAGCAGAACGCCAGTCGTGACTACTGGACCTTCGAACATACCGAAGCGCGTCTGCAGGAGATCATGGTGAATATTCACCGTAACTGCTTTGAAACCGCAGAAGAGTTCGGCGCACCCGGTAACTACGTGGTCGGTGCCAATATCGCTGGTTTCCTGAGAGTCGCCCGGGCCATGGACGCGATGGGTCTGATCTGATCCTCGCCCAACCCGTCAGGCGAGGTGCTGCTCATGCACCTCGCCTTTTCATATCACCTTATTCATCACTGCGCTTTTAAATCACTCAGACCAGAAGATCGTTCAGATCTGACGATCAACCACCATCCGCCTGGTAACAGAGCAGACGCTGACTCACCACATCAGCCACCAGCCGTAAGGGTTGAGCGCTCAGATCATAAATCCGTACCACTGCACTTACCGCATCATCGAACTCATCTTCATCCGTGCACAACTCCTGCGCCGAAAGTGATACCACATTGGACGAACTCAACCACTGCGGGTGATAGTGTGTGCTGCTTTCATTCGGGAAGAGTGCTACATAGGCAATCGATGACTCCACCAGATCCTGAAAGAAGTGCGATCCGAACGAGAGATCCGGCACCATGCCCGCTCCCATTTCGGCCACCTCAACCAGCACGGCGATCCGGCTGATATCGGCAAAACGCACCGGCACACCCAGCTCTGGGCTGCTAGTGCCCCAGCGACCAGGCCCTATCAACACAGTTGATCGCTCTTCATCTGCGCGACAGATCTGCCCGATGAGTTTCGCCACTTCGTACTTCTGAGAGATGCTCAAGCCTGCATACTGCCTGGCATCGACCTGCACGACACGATCCAGACGGATATCCATATTACCACCCATGAAGTGGCCCTCTGTCCTGAAGTACAGTGTCTCTTCATCGATCTGCTCGGGCAGCGTGACCTGCTGGCTCGGCCCAAGCACTGCCAACGGGCGGCACTGCACCAGATTGAACGTCGGCTCGCCATCGGGTCCGAGATGAACGGTAAACTCCACATCCACTGGATGTTCATATGCCTGCTCCAGCGTCGTCAGCATATTTCTCAGAAGCGGCACAAACTCGGTTCTGCGTAGCAGGGGATCAAACGTCAGACGCCACACAGGGGCAGGATCAGGCAGTTGGCGTGCGCGCTCTGTTGCTTCTCTGTCCAGCTCACCCAGAGCTGACAGCGGCAGGTGCGGGCACTCCTGACTCAACCGCATCAGGGAGCGTGACTGCAGTTGGTTGTCGGCCACATTGAGCAGATCCACCAGCGATTGAGAAAAGCGATAGGCCTCATCACGGTTACGAAAGGGTCGTTTGTGTGGGTAATCCAGTGCCACCACACAGGCATGATCCCCCTCGATACGGTCCACCGCCCGTGTGCCAAGTCCCATCACCAGCCTTACCATCCCTGCTGCCGGATCCATATCCGCATCCCAGGCAAAGGTGTTACGAGACACGCCAACACCGGCTGCATCCGGGAGATAGTACTGGCCCTGATACCGACCGTTCACTCGCTGCAGCAACAGCGCCATCGGCTCCTCAAGGTCTGCCAGTCCCCGCTGCTGACGATACACCAATGCATCTTCGCTGAAGGAGGAGGCATAGACCTGTCGAATCGCCTGTTCAAGTTGTGTCAGACGTTGTTCAGGACTGCCCTGGTTGACCAGAAACACACTCTCATATTTACCCGCAAACGCATTACCGAATCCATCTTCCAGCAGGCTACTCGACCTGACCAGAATCGGATACTGACCAAAATGATCCAGCATCCGCTCCAGTTCCTGTCTGATCTCCTGTGGGATCTCACCTTCGAGCACCGCCTGACGTAATAGAGGCGCTTGCTCGAAATAACCTGATGCAGTCCTTTGCAGCATTACATTAGCCCAGAGGCGGTTATGCACCAGAAACGCGTAATACACATCCGATCCGAGGTAGTAGGAATCATGTGGTTCCAGACGCTGCTGCCAGCAAGCGCCGTCCTCTCGGAGTAGAATCGCTCGTGCCAGCAGCATCCCTGCTGCTTTTCCGCCAATATAACCACTACCGATCATGCGGCTGCGAATGGCCAGCAGATCCTCCAGCGACAGATACTTTTGTGCCAGTGTCAGCATGCGTGAATCACGGCTGATCAATATCGGCAGGATCTGATCCAGACAGGCTTGCTGCGCAGCGTCATCCTCCAGCATCCGTGGATCTGATACATTCAGAAACAGCTGGTCCCAATGATCAAGCAGCTGTTGGCCCTGCCCATGCCTGAGCTCAATCAGCGCCTGCAACCGCGTTGCATCACTGCTGTCGGTAACCGGTATGAACTGATCCTGTGCCTGGCGATGCGGCAGGAACATGGTCGGTGATTGTCGCTCCCACACTTTGACCGGCTGTATCTGGGACTCATTGCCAGCCCGATGCACATCGATCAGTACCTGCGTGGTGTCACGGATACGAGCCAGCGTGACCTGAGAGTGAGCACGTGGATAGAGTGCAAAGTAAGCCACTGTGTCCAGCTCATAGAGAAAGGGGCAGATCACTCGGAAGAAGTTACCCACCATATGATCCGTGGCCCAGGCATCCTGCAGATCGGTCAGACAGTCACAGACATAGAAGGCTCCTCGTCCATACTCCGCCACGAGTTGCCAGACATGACGCGTGAAGGCTTCGAACCCGCGCAAAGCATCAACACGCACGACACGAACACCCTGCCCTTCCTCAACCAAGGGGGAATGATGCCCGAAACGCAGATAGATAATGGATCGACCCTGAGCCACTGCAGCGGCGACAAACGGCGTGACAAACCGGCGATAATCATCAATGTCTTCGACCCGCCAGACCACATTATCACCGATGCGCAGGCCGCTCAGAATCTGGTCCAGCCCGCTGATTCCGGTGGAAACAACTTGTTCTGATTCGTTGCCTGTCAGCATCTGTGATCGCCTGTCTGAATTAAGATGACAGCCATTACGACAGAATCAGACAGGTCGCGTCAATGCCAGTCCTTCTTTTCCCGCGCCAGTATCTGCGTGGCATCAAGAGAGGCGATCGGTACTCGGACATCGGCAGGAATATCATGACTCAGTTGCAATGACAGATATCGCAGGGCGCAAACACGTAGAAATGAGGTGAAATTACCCAGATCATGCCCGGCATCAATCGACTCGTGATAAAGCTTTGTCAGCATCTGCGGCAGATGCATGCCATCGCGCTGAGCGATCTCTTCCAGCAGCGTCCAGAAGCCGTTTTCCAGCCGGATACTGGTCACCATACCGTCGATACGAAGGGAACGTGAGGAACTGACCCAGAGGGTAGGATCAGCGCCGATAAACAATCTGCACATGGGAAGGCTCCACAAGTGTCTGTATAAGGCTCAATTAGAAGCTTATGTCTGTAGAAGATTATGCTTCCAGAAGCGCCTGCCCCTATAATTTTTTGTATTTAGAGACATCAGTATAGACGACGAATCGGTGCCGAGCAGAAGGGATCTACCCAGCACCGGGCTCTCATCACTTATTGAGCAGAACCATAAACTGAGCCAGCCAGTCTGGATGTGCAGGCCAGGCCGGTGCGGTGACCAGATTGCCATCGGTGACTGCCTTATCCACGGCAATGTTGGCGTAACGTCCACCTGCAAGCTCCACCTCGGGTTGGCAGGCTGGGTAGGCCGAGCAGTGCCGCTCCTTCAGTACACCAGCTGCAGCCAGCAACTGCGCACCATGACAGATCGCTGCCACCGGTTTATCTGCAGTGAAGAAATACTGCACCATTTTCAATACATTCACATTCAGACGCAGGTACTCAGGGGCACGTCCGCCGGGAATCACCAGCGCATCGTAATCTTCCACCCGAATCTCATCAAAGCTGGCATTCAGTGCAAACCGATGCCCGGGTTTCTCGGTATAGGTCTGATCACCTTCAAAATCGTGGATCGCGGTCGCAACTGTATCCCCCGCTTTCTTGTCGGGACAAATGGCATGCACGACATGACCAACCGCCTGAAGTGCCTGAAAAGGCACCATGGTTTCATAATCCTCGGTGAAGTCACCAGTGATCATCAGAATCTTCTTATTCATTGCTGTACTCCTGATGGTAGTTTGAACCCTCTTTGTAGCAATGAAATGAGAACAAGGGGTAGTAGCGGATTACTACATGGCAAAACAGTATGGTAAACCAGACAAACAAAAAAACCCCGCCAGAGCGAACTGGCGGGGTTTTTTTAAAGCGCGCTGACTATATAGCTGTATTAACTACATAGCGGTATTAACTACATAGCTGTATTAACTACTTAGCCTTTAGCAGCGGCTGCTTTCTTTTCTTTCTCTTTGGCGATTACAGTCTCAGCTACGTTAGCCGGGCACGGTGAGTAGTGCGCGAACTCCATAGAGAACTGACCACGGCCTGAAGTCATGGTACGCAGAGTACTGATGTAACCGAACATTTCTGACAGAGGTACGTCAGCTTTAACTCGTACGCCAGTAACACCTGCTTCCTGACCCAGGATCATGCCACGACGACGGTTTATGTCACCGATAACATCACCCACGTGATCTTCAGGAGTGAACACGTCAACTTTCATGATCGGTTCAAGCAGCTGCGGGCCAGCTTTTGGCATTGACTGTCTGAAGGCGCCTTTAGCGGCGATTTCAAACGCGATAGCTGATGAGTCAACGGCGTGGTAAGCACCATCGAACACTTCAATCTCAACGTCCAGTACCGGGAAGCCTGCCAGGGTACCAGTAGACATCATGCCCGCAAAGCTTTTCTCAATCGCTGGGATAAACTCTTTTGGTACGTTACCACCAACGACTGATGATTTGAACGTAAAGCCAGAGTTCTGCTCGCCAGGACGGATGCGGTAATCAATTTTACCGTACTGACCTGAACCACCAGATTGTTTCTTGTGGGTATAGCTGTCTTCGATTGCGCTGGTAATGGTTTCGCGGTAAGCAACCTGTGGCTGACCTACGACCAATTCTACGCCATAGGTACGCTTCAGAATGTCTACTTTGATATCCAGGTGCAATTCACCCATGCCTTTCAGGATGGTTTCACCTGAGTCAACGTCGGTTTCAACCCGGAACGTTGGATCTTCAGCAACCATCTTGCCGATAGCGATACCCATTTTTTCTGTAGAACCCTTGTCTTTAGGTGCAACAGAAATAGAGATTACTGGCTCTGGGAATACCATTGGCTCAAGCGTACAAGGGAACTTGGGATCACACAGGGTGTGGCCAGTCTGGGTGTTGTTCTTCATACCCACCAGCGCAACGATGTCGCCAGCCTGAGCTGTGGTCAGCTCAATACGGTCATTGGCGTACATTTCAACCATTCGACCGATACGCTCGGTTTTACCGGTGAAAGAGTTCAGGATGGTATCACCCTTGTTCAGTACACCTGAGTAAATACGAATGAAGGTCAGTGCGCCGAAACGGTCATCCATGATTTTGAATGCCAGGGCACGGAATGGCTCATCAGCAGAAACAATAGCGTGCTCGCCAATTTCGTTACCTTCTTCGTCAGTCAGTGGCTGAGGAATAACTTCAGTTGGTGATGGCAGATAATCAACAACAGCGTCCAGCAGCAGCTGCATACCTTTGTTTTTAAAGGCAGAACCACAGAAAGTCGGGAAGAAGACCAGATCACGGCAACCTTTACGGATGCAGCGTTTGAGGTCTTCAATAGATGGCTCTTCGCCTTCCATGTAAGCCATCAGCAGATCGTCGTCCTGTTCCAGCGCAGTTTCGACCAACTGGGTACGGTACATTTCAACGTCATCAGCCATATCAGCTGGTACATCAGTAATCGTGTAGTTTTCTGGCTGTCCAGTCTCATCCCAGATGTAAGCTTTCTGGGTTAACAGATCAACCACGCCAGTGAAGGTATCTTCACGGCCGATAGGCAACACCATGATCAGAGGGTTTGCACCCAGCACTTTCTTGACCTGCTCGGTTACGCGGATAAAGTCAGCACCGATACGGTCCAGTTTGTTAACGAAGATCAGACGCGATACTTCAGCATCGTTCGCATAACGCCAGTTGGTTTCTGACTGGGGTTCAACACCACCAGAACCACAGAATACGCCGACACCGCCATCCAATACTTTCAGTGAACGGTAAACTTCAACGGTGAAGTCAACGTGGCCCGGAGTATCGATAACGTTGAAACGGTAGCCTTTCCAGAAACAGCTTACGGCTGCTGACTGGATAGTGATTCCGCGCTCGGCTTCCTGTTCCATAAAGTCAGTAGTCGATTCACCTTCGTGAACTTCACCTAACTTATGAATTTTGCCGGTCAGTTTCAGAATTCGCTCGGTAGTAGTGGTTTTGCCAGCATCTACGTGGGCGAAGATACCAATGTTTCTGTATAAGGATAAATCTGCTGACATAGTCATCTCAATAAGCTAGGGTTTTAAAATAGTGCGAGATTATACAGGATTTTAAATTACTTTGCAGAGAAAAATATTGCTTGTCACTAAATTTTTATCTATCTCCGTGACCCTGACGTTCAAGAGCTTAGTTCCAAGGCTTAGCTCTAGGGCAGTCATGCAGATAACTACTCTTTCAGAACTCAGCAAACCTTGCATCAAGGTGCTTTCAGTGCTGTTGGCCTTTGTGATATCGGCCGCCCACTCCCACACTGCGCAAGCTGACGAATATCATTTTTATACCGAAGGAGAATTGCGGCTCAGATGGATATACCTCTTCGCCCGTGCGACAGACTGAGGAAATCGTGAGCCGTTACCAGTAATCAGTTTTCAGCTGCAGTATCGACCTGAAAACGCATTAGCAGCTCTCCGCTGTCACTGAACAACTCCAACAGATCGTCTTTGATTTCATAGCTCCGTACCAACGCGATCAGATAATTGAAGCTATCTGCCACTTCCATCCCATCAACGCAAGCCATTCGTGTCGAGGCCATCTGCGTAAAACTCAGTTGCCGACCTTGTTCTTGATAGCCACCCATCAGCCTATTACAGCCATCTGAACCAGCGACACGGCCATCGGGCAGAAACGCCAGAACTGGATGGCGCATCATATTTTCCTGTTCAGGAACGGCCTCATCACGCAGCTGCAACAACTTCCACTGAGTATCTTCAAGTGTCATCCACTGCACTCCAGATTCAGTACCTGCGGTGGTGCAGGCAGGCAGCGCTATTAGCAACATCAGCACCAACGCCGTCATTGGCAACCATCGGTTGAACTTCTTGTCCATCATATATCATCTCGCTTATCCTTTAGTTATCCATCCAGTGTAGTTTAACTGTCTGAATCCGCGATGAATAAATCACGAAGTACTGATTTAACAGGTGCTTATACTCCTTCATCACAAAGGTATTGAACCTCAGTACAGGTTGACATGAGTATTGAATAAGGAAACACTGATCCCGTACACCTCAACACCAAGCATGGACGTCCTGTTTGCATAACTTCTTGCTCTCATTCTATACAGTCTCATTCAGACGGTTACTCCAGATGTTGCTGTCGCTCATCGTGCTGTCTGTTGCTGGCAATATCACAGCACAGGAGCAGTCTGAGCCACTGATGCCGCAGCGCACAGCAGCAGTGACTGATGTGGTACTCGGCATCCTCGGCTATACGCGATGGAAAAGTGAGCCCGGTCCGATCGATTTTTGTGTCACCGCACCTACTGAGTATGCCGATACACTTCTTCACGCCAACCTGGAAGTGCTCGGCCAACCTCTGATACCTCAACGTATCGAATGGGATGCCGAAGATATCGCGCTTCGCTGCCAAGTGATCTATATCGGTGTAATGGAAGAAACAGATTACATGAGCTTGTCTCATCGTATCAGTGGATCCCCTATTCTCACTATCAGCGAGCAAGACGAGCGCTGTAGTGTCGGCAGCATGTTCTGTCTGCTGGTAAACAATCTTGAAGTGCGTTTTCTGGTCAATCTTGATTCCATCGCACGTAGCGGAGTACGCGTTCACCCACACGTTCTGAAACTCGGCAACCGAACGGTGGTTCAGGAATGAATACTCACTTTACCGCGAAACCACTTCTGCCATCACTCAGGGCAACGTTGAACAAAGCTCACCTGTCTGTTGCCCTGATAGCCGTGGGTCTTGCCAGTCTTTTATTGACCCTGATTGCTCTGCTGGCGCTACGTGTCTATGCCGAACATAACTTGCAACTGATCGCCCGGTCCGTCAGTTACACGGTTGAAGCAGCAGTCATATTCCATGATGAGGAAGCGGCATACGAAGCCCTGACGCTGATAGTTGCCACAGAGGAGGTTGCTAACGCACACGTAACCGATCGCGAAGGAAAACTGTTGGCACGCTGGGAAAAGCCATCCCAAGGGCTATTTGATCAGGCAGGAAGGTTAATGGCGAACCTGATGCAGCCTCCCGTACAGGTCCCCATCGCTCAAGGCAGACGCATTCTCGGTCAGGTATATGTCACTGGCAGTGGCGGCAGCCTGCTTTCTTTTCTGGTCAGCGGTTTACTTGGCATGATCATCTGCATGACGATCAGTATTATGAGCGCCTATCATCTGTCACGGCGGATGCAGGGCAATATCACGCGCCCTCTTCGGAAACTGGTCAGTGTGGCACATGCCGTGCGTTACGACCGTGATTTTTCGCAACGCGTACCGAGGGCCAGCATTGCCGAGCTGAACGAGTTGGGTGATGATTTCAATGAGCTGCTGGATGAGCTTGAGCAGTGGCAGAAGCACCTGAAAAGAGAGAATGAGCATCTGACCCGCAAAGCTACACACGACAGCCTGACCGGTCTGCCTAATCGCCTCTACTTTGAAGGACGGCTCAAGCAGGCTGTACGTGATGCCATTGAACACGATCAACAACTGGCTGTGTTCTATCTCGACAGCAATGGCTTTAAAAAGATCAATGATACCCTGGGACATGCGGCAGGTGACGCTGTGCTGACCACTGTGGCGGCTCGCGTCAAAGCGCAGCTCCGATCAGAGGATGTTGTTGCCAGGCTTGGCGGCGACGAGTTTGCGGTAGTGATCAACCCGCTGAATGACACTGCAGATGCCTTCATCATTGCCGAAAACATCCTGGCAAGCATGAATGACCCCATCAGAATACCCGATGGACGCATCATCCCGACCTCCCTCAGCCTGGGTGTTGCCATCTACCCAACACATGGCAGAACCGCCAATGCATTACTACACAGCGCCGACAAAGCGATGTACACTGCCAAGCGCAATAAACAGGGAGGCTGGCAACTAGCTGATCCAGTAGCCACAGAAAACAGTTATCAGGAGACTTTAAGTGCTGAACAAAAACATACACAAACGTTTATTTGAAACCACCATTTGTATATTCATGCTGTTATTGCTGGTCGGTTGTCAGACAGTACCATCTGGACTGAATGCCAGACAGGTGGAGGTACTCAAGAAAAATGGCTTCGAGTTGACCGATCAGGGATGGCTACTCAATCTGTCAGGGAAAGTACTCTTCGGCTTTGATGATGTCACAACGGGTCCCGAAGAAAAAGCGATTATCACCAGGATTGCTGACTCACTGTTAGAGGTGGATATCAGCCAGCTCAGACTTGAAGGCCATACCGACTCCATCGGCGCGCAGAGCTATAACGACACACTGTCACTTAATCGTGCCAAAAGAGTTTCGGAGCTGTTTGTCGAGGCTGGTTTCAATCCCGATAATATCAGTGCACAGGGACTGGGCAGTCGTTATCCCGTCGCCAGCAATGATACGTTAAAGGGTCGACAAGAGAACCGGCGCGTCAGCATTATCGTTCAACCCTGATAACGCTGAACAGACGAGACCGGATAAACCTCCGGACTCGTCTTACTGCAAACATCTGAACAATCAACCCAGCACTTTCAACCCAACACCTTCTGCAACCACTTCCCAATCTCTCGGATCTGCGGCAAGGATACTGAGTGCTCCATCGGATAGCTCTGATACTCCACTGCATAACCTCGGTTCTGCAGCGTCTCAAACGCCTTTTTACCCAGCGCTTCAGGTACCACAGGATCAAACGTGCCATGCTGAATCATGACTGGGATCTGACTGTTGGCGGCATTGAACTCCACGAGGTTATCGGTCGCAAAGTAGGTGGATAACGCCAGCAGCCCCGCCAGACCCTTGTCGTAACTCAGCGCCGCATGATAAGCCACCGCACCACCTTGTGAGAAACCTGCCAGTACGATCCGCTCTGGTGCAATACCGCGCTCGATCTCACGCTCGATCAGGCGTACCACAGCTTCGGCAGAGGCGATCAGCTGCACCGAATCCACCTTGCGATCAATATTCATCTCCAGAATGTCATACCAAGCTGGCATCACCATGCCACCATTGATCGTGACAGGCATGCTCGGTGCATGCGGAAAGATAAACCGTGTCGCCATACTCTCGGGTAACTGCAACTCAGGCACTATCGGCTCGAAATCGTGTCCATCCGCACCCAGGCCATGCAGCCAGATTACTGCACTATCAGCAGGTTTTGCCGGTTCAATCTCAACACAGGGTAAAAACATAGAGCTCTCCGGCTAAATTAAATGACCATAATTGATGATGGGGGGCAGTTTAGCATTGAGCTGGTTGTCATTGAACAAGTTACCATTGAACCAGTTACCATTGAACCAGTTACCAGCGAACCAATTACCAGCAAACCAATAACAGCAACCAAGTCATCACGCTTCAGAAGCGTCGGTTTGTGTGCGCAAAGCTTCAAGCCTGGCATACAGATGCTCGGTGAAGAAGCCATGCATCAGGAAGCGCTGGCTCAGATTCCACGGCCCGACCAGATAGTGGGGAAATTTGTTATAGGCCATCTCAGCCAGTGAGTCATCGCCGATCAACTGTCCAATACGGATCGCAATCGATTGATCCAGATTGAAGCCGTTGATCGCATCCCGATATTCCTCACGCGTCAGCAGCAGGCAGAACAGACACATGAACAGCGAATGCGAGGTTTCAAAATCGAACACCTGAGTACGCCGTTTCTTAATCCTGAACGCCTCCATATCGATCGATTTCCAGTTGCTCCAGTTGATCTCATCCGCTTTAAGAGGTTGCCGATTCTGCCAAGGGCCCATCTCTCGGAACAGACGAAACAGCTCCTGATCATGCTCTACGAAGCTATCCACCAACATACCTCTGATCGAGTCAGGGTAAAGCTGAACCGGAGCCGCCTCCCCGGCCCGATCGGCGCGCGTATTATTCGCCAGAAAATTCAGAATATTCGACTCGGTGGCAAAGTGACGCAGAATCAGTTGGTTCGCCTCGACACTGACAAAGTGCTCGCAGAACCAGCAGATCAGCCTCTGCAGCAGTTTATGGGCACTGAACTGCGGCAGAGGCAGGCGCTTGAAGAACCAGACCAGATGCAGCAGGATCGCGAACAGGAACTGCAACAACGGGCGCGCCGACCAGCGCATCGGATTATCCAGATCCTTGAGCCAGAGCTGCACAGCCGCTGGCTCAATCGGCAGGGAGTTATCAAACTCCACCGCACGGATAAAGGCGCTGCGCAACTTAGCCATGATGATCCACCTCCTCCAGTTGCAAGGCATACAGGCGTGCCACCACGCGTGCTGTACGGATGATTGACTGCTGCGCCTCGGCACTCTGACAGACGCGATCGATCAAACCATAGAGTTTATCCAGATGATCGTCGTCATTCTCGCCATGATAGCGCATGAATCGGGTATAGCTGCCATCGCCATCCGTCGCCTGATCGACCCGCTCCGCCCAGTCAGAAGCCATCTTCTGCCCCAGCCCTTCGATGATCCACATCGCACCGATCAGATCCACTGGGTTGGGCTGGCTGGCACGGTACATCAGAAACGCATGCAACGCTTCGGTCCCGGCATTACGCTGCCCCTGTTGTATCTCGGCCAGATCACCACCGGCAGCTACATAATCCTGCTCCAGTATCTCGTAATCACGATGCTCATCATTGGCATGGCCGATCACTTCGGAGCGCACATCGGCAAAGTCTCGGTCAAAGCTCGATGCACAGCGGGTAATCCATCGTGCGCCCTCTATCACCTGCTGACGCAGATTCAGCAGCAAACGCCGATAATCCTCACGTGTGAACAGGCCGCGCTCCAGACGCTGTATCACCGGCACTCTGCCCAGTTGACGTTCAAACTCAAACCAGGTCCGCATCAATCCCTGCAGGCAGGCCTGACCGGTTTCGGTGGTGACTTTCTGCTCCATTCTTATCTCCTCAGCCCTGTTCGCTGACCACTGTCAGTTGCATATACACATTATTGAACCGGCCACTCTCCGGCACCATGCACAGGATCGTCTGTCCCGCCTGCCAGTCCTGAGTGCGCCGGAACTCATCCAGCATGATAAAGATCGAGGCGCAGCCGGTGTTCCCACGCGTATACAGATTGGTGTACCACTTTTCTTCCGGTATTGCGGCTCCTGCCTGCTGCAGCATGTCGAAGATACGACTGCGGAAGTAGTGCGACGAGTAATGACACAGCAGATGATCCACTGCTGGGATATCGATCAGACCCTCATCGATCAAACGCAGGCAGCCATCTACTCCCAGCTTAACGATATTCTCCAGCAGGCGCACATCCTGTCGGATCAGCAGCGCACCAGCGGCCTCTGCCTCGGCATAGGTAGGAAAATCCTGCCAGCTCTGCAGGCGGTTGGCAGAGGTCGGCAATCCAACACTCATGCAGACCGGATAGGCATCAGCATGTGAGAAGCTTCTGATCCAGTCGATACGGAAACACTGTCCCCGTGGCCGAGCCTCCAGCAGCATGGCGCCGGCACCGTCTGACAGCATCCAGCGCAGAAACTCAGCATTGAAATCGACTTCATCGCCGGCTGCCTCATAACGTGTCGCTTTGAACAGGCGCGACGCCAGTTCACTCGCAATCACCAGTGCATTGGGCTGCTCACCTGCCTTAAGACTGGTATAAGCTGCTTTCAATGCCATCATGCCACTGGAGCAGATACCGTGACTGGTATGCAGCTCTATATCCGACAACCCCAGCTCCGCCTGCACCATACTGCCAAACCCCGGCAGCACCAGATCGCCTTGGCTGGTCGCAGCACTGAGCATCTTCACCTGACGCGCACTGAGATAGCTCTGATCCAGGCACTCCTGCCCGGCTCTGGCCGCCATCTCGCTGTTGCTGATAAGAGTGTTGTGATCCTGATCGATCGCATAGTGGCGGGTCTGAATGCCATTGGATTGCAGAATCCGGCGTTTCAGGCGACTGGGTTTACCATTTATCTGCCCCAACACCTCTTCAATCTGGTCATTATCGATCGGCTCACCGGGCAGATAATGGCCGGTACTGGTGATATAGACACTCATGCTGCACGCCCCCGCTGTCTCAGCGCTTGACGCAAGCAGCGCAGGTTCTCCTCCAGATAGGGCAATCCACAGAGTATTGCCATAAAGGTCAGATAAAATGCCAGATACCCTTCACCACCATGTGGATTATCCACCCGTGTCAGGCTCATCTGTCCGGCCCAGTTGAACTGCACCAGATCCAGCACCACCGGCCAGTTAATGATAAAGATCATTGCCAACATGTAAAAAGGCAGAGTGGCCAGATAGCTGTGCGCATGCATCTCCCAGATACTGATGAAACGTCTGGGTGCGGCGTAATGAACATCCCAGTGCGCTACCGCCTCGTGCAACAACCAGGCACCCAGACACACCAGCAGCACCAGCACATTCACTTGGAACAACAGACACATCAGGATCGGAATCCCCACCTGTATCCCCATGACCGAGTGCATCAGCGACTCTTTCAGGCCAGATGTGGACTCAATCTGCGTGGCACGATGACAGCACCAGTCAAAAAAACCCACGACGCCCCACAAAGGCAAAAATACGAACAACAATGCGTTGATCAGTAACTGACTGGTATCCACACTCACTCCTTGTCGGTGGGCGGTAATTTCAGTTTATGCAGGATCTCTCCCAGCAACGTTATCTCATCAGAGGACAAACGTAACTCAAACTGTTCATGGATGACTGCCGAATACACCGGCCACATTTTTTTCAGCAGCTCATTGCCTGCAGAGGTGATACGCACCAGATTCCCGCGACCATCTTCAGCACAGGTGTGACGCTCAACCAGCGCTTCAGACTCAAGCTTATCGATCAGCCTCGAAAGGTTGTACTTCGGCAACAAGACCTGCTCACCAATCTCATACTGGCGCAGCCCCTCATCGCCAGCACGATTCAGCTCCAGCAATACATCATACCAATTCAAGGGAGGCAGCCCAGCAAGCTTGAGCGCGGCATGAACCTGCCCCAATAACTGAGCTTGCAGGCGCAGCAGTCGGGCCCAGGCATTAACGGTTGTTGAGTTCGGTTGTGTATTCATGGGCAATAGTTTAGCGATTTATAGTTGCAATCGCTACCAGTTCAAACTATTGTATCGATGTAGTTGCAATTGCAACCACATAATCAAGCGGAGAAACATCATGTACCAGACACTGACAGGAAAAGAACTCAAATCACGCATGGAAGCCGGTGAAGATATGATCCTGGTTGAAACCCTGCCACCACGTTACTTCGACGCCGAGCACCTGCCAGGTGCCATCAATATTCCGCATGATGAGATGCGCAAGCGTGCACCTGTAGAATTGCCGGATAAACAGGCGATGATTGTGGTGTACTGCGCCAGCACTGAGTGCCAGAACTCAAAAATTGCCGCCCAGATTCTGGATGCAGACGGCTACAGCAATGTCTTTGAATATGTGGATGGGAAGCGGGACTGGCTGGAAGCGGGCTTTCCTCTGGAGGGGCAGAATCAGAACCGGGAAGCGTCTTGACAGGCGTTGGTTGAGTCTTGCTCAGGGGCAGTACTGACTGCCCCTTGATTCCAGACCTATCTGTTGTAAATGCTTACTCCCGTTGATACAGATCAACACCAATGTGCTGCAAATTGACTATGCTGTATCTATGAACAACTGAAGAGCCACAGTCAATGTACTCACGTGCGATCAGTAGCAAACAACCCTTCCACTCGGCCTTACTGGCCGCAGGGGCTGTATTGTTTCTGATTGCTTTCTCCATACTGAATATCTGCACGACTGCCAATGCACAAGCGGCAACATCCAGTATGGAGCATCAGTGGTCTGCCGTAGAGCAGCCCCACAACGAACAACAATGCCATCATGAAAACACCTCTCGGGAGGTGATAGCCCAATCAAGGCCTGCCAAGCCAGATCTGAAACCTGACTTTTTCCTGTTACAGCTGTCTGGCTTATCCGGTTTGGCAAACTATCAGACAACAAGCATCCAGACTGCCACCTATCACCTCTCCCCATCTGCACCAATATTTTTACTGACGCAACGCCTGCGTTTATGAGTGATCGCACGCAGCGATAGCCGTTGATGTAAAAGCAATCCAGATCTTTTTCAGTGCAATAGGTGCAGGCTTTGCCTGCCAGGAGAATAGTCATGAATATTTCAAAAAACAGTCTGTTACAAGGCTTATCCATACTTTTGTTAACCGCTATGTCCAGTCAGGTCATTGCTCAGGGTATGGGTTCGGGCATGGATTCGGGCATGATGGACTCTGACAAGATGGAAAGCGTGCCCAGTGGGCAGTCCGGCATGAAGTCAGGAGCTGATTCACCCATGAGTAAAGGTGGCATGGGCATGATGGGTGGCATGATGAGCGGCGGCATGCAGGGCGGCATGATGTCTGGCATGGGAAGTGGGATGATGGATTCCTGCCCTATGATGGAAGGCGGCATGGGCATGATGGGGGCTGGCATGCATGCTCAACTGACACCCGAGCAACGGTTGGAGGTTCGCAAGCTCAGACATGCCCACCGACCCGTTCAGTTTGAACAGATGGGCCAACTGATGAATCTGCGCGAAGATCTGATGGAGAAAATGTCATCAGATCGTCCGAATCCGGATGAGATAAAGGTACTGCATAGTCAAATTGCCGAGATGCATGGTGAAATGCTGGTCGCACGCATCAAACTGAATAACGCCATTCAGGACCTGCTGACAGATGAGCAGCGTCAGACATTGCTAGAGTCGCCGGCGGTCGACAGTGATGAGACTGACCACGCTGCTCACCACTGATAAGTCACGACACTGGCTCAAGGCCATCGCAGACGGAAACTCAGCGATGGCCAGATATCTAATACCAGATATCAAGCGCCAGATTTCTAAGGGAGACAGATCATGTCAGCAGATGTTCAGAACACACTATTCAAACTGACCGTACCCGGCATGGGCAGCGACCACTGTGCCGGTATTGTCCGCCAGACACTCACTCGCCTTGATGGCGTCGGCGAGATCCATACCAATATCGCCAACCACCGGGTGGAGGTTACTGTTCAGCCGGGTGGGCCAGATGGTGAGCAACTGCGCCTTGCTGTCGAAGGGGCTGGCTATGACGTGGCTGATGTGCGCAATGATGCACTGGATGATCAGGGTCCAGCAGATGCAGAGATCGACGAAGCCTATCTGGACACGGCAAAAAAGCGCCTATGGATCGCCGGCATCCCCACCACGCTGATCATGTTACTGATGATACCGCACATGTTCTGGCAACCGCTGCCGGGCTATCTGCTGATCGTGGTGTTACTGGCGTTCCCGGTGGTGTTTCTGTACGGCGGTGCGGCCACTCATAAAGCCTCGTGGCGATCACTGACCAACCGCACGTTCAATATGGATGTACTGATCTCGCTGGGCAGTTTGCCACCTTACATAATCGGTCTGATTGGGTTTATCTACCCCATGACCTCTTTTGTCGAGATGGCGGCCACCATCATGACCTTCCACCTCCTCGGTCGCTATCTTGAAGCGCGCGCCAAGGGACGTGCATCACAGGCGATCCGCAGTTTGCTGACACTGGGGGCAAAAACAGCCCGTGTTGAACGTGACGGGCAGGAGACCGACATCTCCATCGACGAGTTGCAGGTCGGCGATATCATGGTGTTACGACCCGGAGATAAGGTACCGACCGACGGCGAGGTGGTCAGCGGTGAAAGCCATCTGGACGAATCGATCGCCACTGGCGAATCTGTTCCGGTCTACAAAAGCACCAGCGACACCGTGATCGGTGCCACGATCAACAAGGAAGGTCGCCTGCATGTGCGGGCAACGCGCATCGGCAAGGATACGTTCCTGTCTCAGGTGGTTCGATTGATCGATGAAGCGCAGGGATCACGCGTGCCGATTCAGGAGTTCGCTGACCGCATGACCGGCCGCTTTGTCCCTGTGGTGATCCTGATATCACTGGGTAGCCTACTGGCCTGGTTTCTGGCCGCTGACAGCCTGAGGCCGGTATTGGAATGGGGTGCACTGTTCCTGCCTTGGGTCAATCCAGAAGCCAGCTCAGTGGTATTGGCAATGCTCGCCGCTATTGCCGTACTGGTTATCGCCTGCCCCTGCGCGCTGGGCCTGGCCACACCGACCGCTCTGATGGTGGGCTCGGGGATTGGCGCGGAACGCGGCATCCTGATCCGTTCCGGTGAGGCGATTCAAACCTTCAAGGATGTCAAAGTCATGGTGCTGGACAAGACCGGTACCATCACCCGAGGCGAACCCAAACTGACCGATACCTACGCTGCCCCCGGTATTGAGGTGTCGCAACTGTTACAGATTGCCGCCAGTGTCGAAAATGCCTCAGAACACCCGATAGCCCAAGCGATCGTGGCCGGTGCCCGTGAACAGGGCATAGAACCTGAGCAGGTCACCGACTTCCATTCCACCGGCGCACGAGGCGTTGCCGGAAAGATCGCCGGTGAAGCGGTTCTGATAGGCAACCGCCGCCTTCTGGAAGAGGATGGCGTCAAAGGGCTGGATGCTCTGGATGAGGAGCTGTCCCGACTCGAATCACTGGGCCGGACTGTTGTCACAGTGGCACTGAACGGTCAGGCTCTGGGCCTGCTCGCCGTCGCCGACACCATCAAAGCGGATTCAGTCGCTGCGATTCGTGGCATGCACGCATTAGGCCTGCATGTGGTCATGATTACTGGCGACAATGAACGCGCCGCACGTGCCGTTGCCAACGAAGTGGGCATTGATGAAGTTCAGGCAGGCGTGCTACCGGAAGGCAAGGTGGATGCCATACGCAGGCTGCAGGAGCAATACGGTAATAAAGTCGCCATGGTCGGCGATGGCATCAATGATGCGCCCGCCCTGAAACAAGCCAATGTGGGCATTGCCATCGGCGCCGGGGCAGATGTCGCCATCGAAGCGGCCGATGTCACCCTGGTACGTGGTGAACTGAGTGCCGTGGTCGAAGCGATGCACCTGTCTCGCGCCACCTTCGCCAAAATCGTACAGAACCTGATCTGGGCCAGTGCCTACAACGCCGCCGCTATCCCGTTGGCCGCTCTGGGTCTGTTACACCCGATGATAGGCGTAATAGCCATGACGGCCAGCTCATTGTCGGTAATCGGCAACTCCCTGCTGCTCAAGCGGGTGAAATTGAGTGTGGATAAATGAGCAGACATCAATGTGACAGCACCGCCTGACGGGCGGCACAGGAGAAACCCTATGGCTAACAAACCCGGATATTGGACCAGCCTTCACGGCCTGGCGACACTTATAATGATTGGCGCAGCGCTCTACTTTCTCTTTGTGGAGCATGGCGCCCACCTACTTCCGTATCTCCCCTTTCTGATTATTCTGTTGTGCCCACTGATGCACATTTTCATGCACAAAGGCCACGGTGGACACGGTCGTGAAGAGCATAATCATCAGGATGCGGAAGCGGCCTATCGCCGTGGCCTGCAGGAAGGTCTGGAAGAAGGCCGAAAAGAAGATCGAAAAGACGGAGACAGACAATGAGCCATATTGAACATCGTTTAGGTGTTTCAGAAGTCAACCTGGTGACTCGTCATCTCGGGCTCTTGAGACCGATAGATAGCACAAAACTGAACGCAGCCATTGAAGAAATCGACCAACTATACGGTTTGGATAAAGTCACTTTCGACGAAAAATCTGACAGGCTCGATTTTTCCTATGACGCATCCCGACTCTGCATCGACTGCGTGGAGGAGATTCTGACAAAACACGACATCCAACCCAGACAAGGTTTGTGGACTCATTTCAAGGAAGAGTATTACCGATTCGTCGATCAGAACGTCAAGGACAATGCCCGGCATGAGCCCTGGAGTTGTCACCGTACGACCAGCCATACCCGGAAATAGCGGGCATTTACATGTACGTACGCCTTGCCAAAAACGAGGAGAAAACAGCCGATGCCGAATTTGGGGTACAGTGGCGTCAATATGCGCAGAAGACTCCCAGATTTATTCCCGACTGGCGCAAAACAACAGGCCCAAACGACTAGAAGAATTAGAAACTGAAGTTATTCAATCATGACAGCGCCATATCAGGCGCTGTCAGTCTGCATCACGTATAGTATCATCCTAAGCTTCGTATTTGATGCTTGTCATCATCCCCGCTGCCATGTGATACAGGTGATGGCAATGGAACACCCACTCACCTGGATTTATAGCATCAAAGGCTATCGTGACCTCTCCCCCTGAAGGCACGAGTACCGTGTCACGCATAGCGCCAGAAATCCGTTTGCCATTAATGGCCACGACCTGAAAATGATGACCATGTAAATGCATCGGATGCGCCATACTGGTCTGATCGGTGATGGTAATTTCCACGCGCTCACCCTGTCGAACCCACATTGGCTGATGATCCCCATGTGCTTTCCCGTTCAACAACCATCCATACCCAGCAGCTTCTGTAATAACGACATGGTGTTGTCTATCTACTGGACGTTGCGATAAAGGCGTCGTCGCACGCAGTGCCTGCTCGAGATTGAGCCCTATTGCAGGCACCTTTTGGGGTGCCAGATTAGATACTTTAGTAATTGTTGCCGCCGGTGTGGCTAACAAAATCCCGGTGCGCTCACGCTCGCCTTCACGTAGCGCAAAGATCGGCCAGACCCCCTCTTCACCGGCTGGCAGGTCGACTAGAATATCCAGTCTCTGGCCCATGGCAAATTCAAACTTACTCGCCCTCAGCGGCTCAACAGGCATACCATCAACCGCAATCAACTGACCTTGCAGGCGATCAAGATCTATCCAGAAGGCCGTTGCCGTGGCGCCATTGATCAAGCGTAAGCGAACACGTCCACCCCGCTCAACTCTATAGACTTCAGGATCATCCAACGTCCGATCATTAGCCAGGAAGGCGTCATACTCAACATCATGCAAATGCGCCATAGGCATAGCAGCCTGATTCTGAGCAGCGGCATGTTGCATATTTCCATGACCTGCATGAGGATCTGCAGACGATGCACCATGCCCACCTTCTGACTGTAAAACAGACAGAATTTCCATGGGATCACGGAATGTAAAGTCATGGAACAGAACAACCACTTCTTGAACATCATCTGCGGCCTCAAGCGGATCACGAACAATCAATGGCGCCGCCATCAACATCTGCTCTTGCAAACCGTGATGCGAGTGCATCCAGTTAGTGCCGGGTTTATCGAGGAGAAAGTCATACTCATGATGGCCGCCAGCGGGAATAGGCAGTTGTGTGAGTCCCGGCACCCCATCCTGTTCCCAGGGTGGGGTCAGCCCATGCCAGTGTAACAGCGTAGACTCATCAAGCTGGTTCTCCACGCGTACACGAAAGCGCTTACCTGCATCCAGTATTAAACCCGGTGTACCATCTGGTTGTGTCAAACCGAATACACGAGCAGACTTACCATTGACCTCAATGACGCGCGTGCCCACTCTGATAACCTGCGTATCCTGCTGCATGTCAGTGGCAGCAAAAGCTGAACCTTTTCCTGTAAAAAGTGTTGGTATGGCGGTTAGTGCACCCGCTGCGGCGGTCGTTGCCAGAAACTGGCGACGTGTTATTAAACGCATCTTAAAATCTCCATTCATCAGGCTTGCAGTACTTACTGACTTCAGCATCTGCACCTCCATCACTGATGGATAGAAACCGATACTGCAGACATACCCACATACTAGCCAGGCTACTCAGTCAGCAAGATGATGCGGAGATTACATTTATGTAATCAAGTGGATTCTGCCGGCTACGCGGTTACAAACATAAAAACACAATCGCATTGAGAGCCGGATCATGAAGATTTCAAACGATCAAGGGCATGGACACCATCACCATAACAAGCATGACGATGACCAGCCTTGAGTAGATCAGATCTCTACGATCGGCACAAAACCAGCGTATATCAACCGTTTACCATCAAAAGGCATGGGGTTATTTTCCGGACTCATACGGGCGTCCTCCATGACTTTTTTCATACCAGCATCCCTGATCTCGCGTGATGGCCAGGTGATCCAGGAAAAAACCACCGTTTCATCGGCCTGGCATTTAACTGCCATCGGGAAGGACGTGACTTTCCCTTCAGGGACATCGTCACCCCAGCACTCCACAAAACTCACTGCACCATGCTCTTTGAACACCATGCCCGCCTCTGCAGCGTGCTTACGATACTGTTCTTTGTTCTGAGTTGGCACAGCCGCCACAAAACCATCGACATAAGACATCTTGCTTCTCCCTCTGTCATCACTGTTTGATTACACCAGAACCCAACTGACCAAGTGATGCCTGCATCCTGTACAGCCATTTTGTGTTTGAGTTCATAGTTAAGTCGTGTGGGAAGAAGCAGGATCGACAGGTGGGAATAAATAATTTCCCACCTGTGATTTAAGCGTTGAAGAAGGTGTCTACTCGCAGCTACAGTAACTTGACCCAGTTACCGCCTTGGTCATCGCTGACATAGACCTGATTACCGGTTGTCGCCAGATAGACTCTGTCAGGTAATTGAGGGTGGAAGACAAAGGCAAACACCACATCATTTGCCTCCAGTTGCAGGCCCGTATTGCGGGTTTCCCAGCTCTGTCCACCATCTGCAGAGCGGGCAACGCCATAGGCTTCAGTGTGTGCAAACAACACACCGGGTTGGTGCATACTGCTGCCCACTCCCGCCACAGCACCCGTCTGGCCGGTCACAGCCACCCAACTTTCACCCAGATTTTCAGACATCCATATTCCCTGTGGAGTACCGGCATAGACCGTATCACGTCCTGTGCCATCGGCCGCCAGACAGGGGGCACCCCAGCAAAAACCCTGCGCCGGGAGCCCTTCTGCGACAGCAAAGCTCCAACTGACAGCCGCATCCACGCTGCGATACAAACGCCCGGCAAAACTGCCATAAAGCACTTCAGGATCGGCAGCACTGATCGTCATGGTGTGAAAATCGACTGTTTCACCATCCATCCCAGGGAAAAGTCGGGTGAAGCTGCGCCCACCATCTTCCGATTTAATCACCCCCATATTGCCGCCACGGGCAGGATGGCCACTGGCGTAAATGATATCTGGATCATGCGGATGCTGCGAGAAGCCCATAAAGTCATCCCGGTTATCCCCCAACTGGAACAGCTCACCATCTACCAGCGCAAACAGACCATGATGCGTTGCCAGCAAAATACGGTCATTGACAGCATCCACGCCCAGTCCATGCAGATGAGAAATTGATTTGGCCGGCTGCATGAAATCAGTATTCGATGAAGCCGGCATAAACCGCAGACCAACCAGAATCAGTGGTATGGTTAACAGAAGCAGCAACCCATATCGGCTCCAGTGTGGTAATCGATAAAACATATAAATTCCTCTTGATCTCGGTATTACTGAATACTATACACCTGTCGACAATCAGGCAGCCATGATCTCTACTGATCTGCTTTCAATCCAGCGTCTGCTGCAGCCATCGGCCTCGCTACCAGCAGCGCAGCCAGTACCGTAAACAGCAGTGAGCCAAATCCCCATACCCAGGCATAACCGATCATGTCCCCCCAGGGAGCCAGAGCATAGGCCAGCGCAAGCAGAGCCCAGACAGCAACAATCGGGACGATGAGCCAGAAATCTTCATTCATTGTCATATACTCCTGTCAATGGCCACCGCCACCGGAGGTGGTAGCGGGTAATGCTTGCATTATTTCAAAACCGATGATGGTAAAACCATACATGGCCAACACAATCACCAGCACTGATAAAGGCCCTGTCACGGCGCGTAGCCCTGGGCTCACCACATGGTGGCTCCAGTCCACGGTTAAGCCAGCCTGCTCTGACAGTGGCTGACGGCGCGGCAACAGCGAGACCGCAACACCCACTGCAAATAAGATCAGGGCAAGTGCCATAATGCTACCGCCAATTGCTACTGTAGCCATCAAGATCTGCCACATCTCCGGGGCCTGGCCCTGATAAGCCATATCCATCACTCTGCGTGGTACACCCAGATAGCCCGCTGCGACACCTGCACCACCAAACAGCAACAGACCGATAAACGCCAACCAGGGCAGTAATCGCATCAGTTCCGGACGCCAGGCCGCTCTGCCCCCCAGCCCCGGCAGCATCACCTGCAACGCAGCCAGCAAGGTCAGGCTGACGGTGCCAACCGTGAAGAAGTGAAAGTAGCCTGGTACAAAAAAGGTATCAGACAGCAGAGGTGCTAACTGCTCCTGTATCAGAACGAACGCAAAGGTGATTCCCAACCCCATGCTGAGCACCGCCACGGCAATCGCAGACATCGATGGATTACGCCAGGGTAGCAAACGTATCCAGCCAAACAGTCCTCGCCCGCCCTGACTGCGCGCATACACCTCCAGTGAGGCGACAATAATCAAAAAGGCGGTCAGGGTCGGGACACTGACAAACAGGGACAGTAGCGAACCGACCACACGCACGATTTCAGGAAGGTCCGGCTCAAGAAACATATGATAGAGCGATGTCGGGGGCACGAAAACCAGATACAGTGCAAACACGATTTTGGAAAAACGCTCACCAAACACCGATTTCACACCTGTCAGCGCATGGATCAGGATATACCAGAGAATCACCGTTGCCATCAGTGGCAGGTAATGCATATTGTGGAAAACAATATGCCAGTTGGTACCATGATTAACTGGAAAATCACCCAGACCCAAGGCCCAGAGCGTGCCCGGCAAAAACGTGTAGATAGCGGCAAAACCGCTGACTATCAGAAAACCTGCCCAGGTGAACAGTGCAAAACCGACGGCTGACAGTTGCTCCTGACGCCCGGCGCGACGCGGTTCGATCAGTGTGGCAATGGCTGAAAGAGGCAATACCATCAAGCCCAGCCCCAGCAACAGATAGCCCAGATTGAATACCAGCAAGTCTCGCGGTGCATGTCTGGCCAACTGCGGTGCGCCGTCATAAAGAAGCGGCATTCCTTGCTGAATTCCGACCATACTCAAGCCAAAACCCACCAGAATCGTGACAAAACCAAACCAGGCGAGCGCTTTAAGAACCAGTCCTCTGCCCCGCTCAATGGCTGCGAAGCCCAGCAGCAGAGCAGCCTGCGCGATGAATAACCAGTAAAAGAAGATACTGACACCATGCAGTGTCAGCCAACGATAGCCCGTGGTGTTCAGGATATCGATAAAGCCTCCTCGGGCCAGCGCCGTCATTAGCCCACCCATAATTCCGAGCACCAATATAACCAGAGAGGCAGCGCTCATGAGGGCAAGTAAACGCCGGTCAGACATCGCCAGTGCAGCAAATCGATCGGTATATCGATCTGTATATCGATCTATACAGGTATTATTCATACAACCTCCAGAGTAGCCTGCATCACATCGTGCGCAGCCCCACAAAAGACAGTGCAATACACCAGATATTTACCCGGTTCATTAAACGTGATCGCCATTTCGGTTAAACGACCTGGACGCAGACGCACAATCCGACCACCCTGGCCGAACTGAATTGACGCACCATGGGAGACATCCACTGCCATCATTCTGAATCGATAGGGTTGCCCGACATCCAGACGTAACTTGTTCGGCTGGTAATACCACATGCCAGCGGCCAGATAGACATCCAGCACCTCCTGCTGCGGAGCAGTTGATTCCTGCTCAATGGCATTGTGAGCCATACTGCCATGAGCCATCGTGCTGTGATCCATAGCACCTTGATCCATAGCACCTTGATCCATAGCACCGTGATCGATCACGCCCTCAGCAGCTCCAGGCATCAGCGCCATTTGGCGCGGATGAACCGTGCCGTCCGGCAGACGATAGTGCTCCATGAAGGTTGCGTTCAGGCGATTGAACTCCTCCACACCCGGTCCACTTGCTGCACCATGCCCTTTATGAGCTGCGTGACCTGCCTCCCCTTCTACATGATTCCCATGCTGTCCCATTCCAAGCAGTGCGAGTGGACCAGGTGCTGCGCCATAGGCAGCCCACAAACCATAAAGGCTGACGCCGCCAAACCCCATCGCCGCTATAAATCCACGACGCGTTGTAAAGTGTTTATCTGAAGCCATGCTGTATCCCCTGCGCTCTGTAGAGGCTCTTTATAAGAGCTTTGTGTAAGAGCGCCCTTGTCAGTGCATTTCGTTAACAGTCTCACTACCTGACCGAGTATAGGGGGCAGATACCGACTGAACTTTTACCGCTGCATTACAACTTTGTAATCTTTCACTTAACTGCTTGCGTGTCTTGCGCTGGCCCCTGAGAATACAAGGCATGCGTATACTGATCGTTGAAGACGAACCCAAAACCGGCGACTACCTCCTGCAAGGCATGATCGAAGCGGGCTTTATCACAGATCTTGCCCGAAATGGACCCGATGGCCTGCACATGGCACTGGAGGGGGAGTATGACCTGGTGATACTGGATGTCATGCTGCCCGGCATGAACGGCTGGAAAGTGCTGGAAACAATACGTCGAGCTGGTCACGACATGCCGGTTCTGTTCCTGACTGCACGTGATCAGGTAGAGGATCGCGTGCAGGGGCTGGAGCTGGGTGCTGATGACTACCTGATCAAGCCCTTCGCTTTCTCTGAATTGCTCGCTCGTGTACGGGCATTGTCTCGTCGCAGCAAGGCACCTGTGGTCGAAATATTGAAAGCAGGTGATCTTGAAATGGACCTGTTGCGCCGCCGCGTTCATCGCGCCGGGCAGCGTATTACTCTCACACCAAAAGAGTTTGCTCTGCTTGAACTGCTGCTGCGTCGACAGGAGGAGATTCTGCCACGATCACTGATCGCCTCACTGGTCTGGGATATGAACTTCGATAGTGACACTAATGTCGTTGAGGTCGCCGTGCGACGTCTGCGTGCCAAGGTGGATGACCCTTTTTCTCCCAGACTGATCCGCAATGTCCGTGGCATGGGTTATGTGCTGGAAGACCCTGACGCGAATCAATAGCATGATAAAACCGATATCTCTCACCGTTCGCCTGGTATTACTCTTTACCACCGCCGCTACTCTGGTATTGCTGCTGTCGGGTTGGCTGCTGTCACTGGCCATTGATCGACACTTTATCGAACAGGACACGACCGAGTTAAATAGCCGTCTGGGGTTTATCAAGCAACAACTGGCAACCGCTCAGACCCCGGATGCGTTGGATCACCTGCTGACCCAGCTCAACACCCTGCAGACTCATCATGTGATGGTCTCTGCCATCCGTTCAAGCTCACAGACAGACACACCCGATAGATCCACCGCGCCGGAGCTGACAACCTGGCAGCAAGACGGGCACAGTTTCAGACGACTCAGTGGCATATTTCCTACGGCGCAGATTCCAGCTACATTGCCGGATAGCCACATCGCTCTCACCATCGATCTGAATATCACCCACCATGATGAGTTCCTGAACTATTTCAATCGTTTGGTATGGAGCTTCGTCGTTTTCTTTTTCCTGATCATGACTGTACTGGCATGGTTTGCCGCCCGACAGGGACTCGCGCCACTGCGTAAAGTGACGGCACTGGCAACCAAGGTATCCGCGGTCAGACTGGATGAGCGCCTGCCATTAGAGCAAGTTCCGGCAGAGCTGTTACCCCTGACACAATCGCTCAATGCGATGCTTGAGAGACTGGAAAACTCCTTTCAGCGCCTGTCCAATTTTTCATCCGATATTGCGCATGAGCTGCGCACACCGGTGAATAATCTGATGATACAGACCGAGGTTGCCCTGTCTCGCGCACGCACACCGGAAGAGTACCGCGATCTGCTGGGTTCCAATCTGGAGGAGTATGAGAAACTGGCGCGCATGATTTCAGACATGCTGTTTATTGCCAAGGCGGACAATGGTCTGATCATTCCCTTGCGCGAGACAATCAACCTCTCAACTGAAATCAGGCGCATAATTGAATTCTTCGAACCACTGGCGGCAGAGTCATCAGTAGAGATCAGCGTTGAAGGCACAGCAGAGGTAGCAGGAGATCGAGTCATGCTGACTCGCGCTCTGTCCAATCTCTTATCCAATGCCATACGCCATGCAACACCCGATTCTGACATTAAGCTGATTATAACTACCCATAGAGATAGCGTTCGGGTTGCTGTCGAGAATCAGGGTGAAGAGATACCCGAAGAACACCTTCCCTATCTTTTTGATCGCTTTTATCGTGCCCATCCAGCCCGAGATACTGCAACAGAACATTCAGGGCTGGGGCTGGCCATCACGCGCGCCATCATCACTGCGCATGGCGGCCAGATAAGCGTGACTTCGACAAGCGGTGTTACGCGCTTTTTGATTGAAATGTCGGCTCCTCTTCCATGATCATGGAGATCTGATGCGGTTCCAGCCACTCAACCACCTGATCCCACAAGGGCCTCGCTACTGTGCGCCGGAAAAAACCGAAATGGCCTATTGCTGACATCTCAAACTCCTCAGGCGTCATCAGGCGCACCTGCGTCGGTGCATTCGCATAATATCTGGCCAGCGCATGTACAGCCGGTTCCGGTGCAAACCTGAGATCATCCGAGAAGGCCCAGAGCTCCATCGGCGTTTTCACTTCCGCGAATTTATGTTGGAAAACATTACCCTCCTGATCATGAATAAACTGCGGATGGCGACACCAGCGGCTCCACTCCCGAGCTACTGAGCCGGACAGCCCGTCTCCACCGATCAGAAAGCTGGGTAAGCGACCATAAATTCGCAAAGTCAGCGGCACGAGCAGATACCAGTCCAGCCAACGACGCCAGCGGTTGATTGTCGGCCAGTTTTTCCAGTAGCCATTTTGCGAGGCCACCATCAGGGCACCACTGACCTTATGATGATTATCGGTCAACCCCAGTAACTGCCCACCTATCGAATGCCCGAGATAAAGCAAAGAGGTCTGTGGCCATGCATCACTGACCCAATCAATCAGTGATGCCAGATCCAGACTTCCCCAGTCCAGCATCGTGGGATCATCCCCTGCCCACTCGGTATGATGGCTGGCGGCAATCGTTCTGTAGTCAAACGTCACCACTCTGATCTTCTGACGCGCCAGGAAGGTTGCAAAGTGATCATAGTAGGTCTGTGGAGCAGCAGTTGCCGAGCCGATCAGAAGTGTAATCTTCGCATCCGACTCGGCAGGTTCAAACCAACGCACAGCCAATGGATAACCGTCTCGCGCCATCAATGTTCTGGAACTGATTTTAACCATCACGCCCTCTCCTGTCTGATACTGCAGCACTCAACCAATAACTGTGTCTAACGGTTATCCTGAATGCTCTCTTCATGGCAGATTACGTAATAGCAGAGCCCTGTGACAAACGAGCTATTCAAGATATCAGATGAGTAAAATTCACCTGATACAGTAACCATAGTTTTTAAGGCAACATAGTTTTGAAGGGCTGAAGGTTCTTACAAGGTTTTCATATAGGCTTCGTAGCGGCTTTCGTATTCAGCCAACAGTCCCTTGAGCCAACTTACCAGTTGCTGAACCTCTGGGTATCCGGCAACAGAGGGCCGAACCACCGCATAGATGGTCCCGAACAGAATACGACGGTCAGGAAAAGGAGCGACCAGCGTCCCACGCTCAAGCCAGTCCACGACCAGTGGCAAATAGCCCATACAGACACCGTCGCCCTGCCTGACCGCATTCAATGCGCTGCGATTGGCATTAAATTGCGTTGAGGATTCCGACTCCGGTGCCTGCCATCCCTGCTGAGCAAACCATTGTGACCAACACAGATCATCACCGATAGAGCGGTAGCTGGGTTGTTCAAGAAGCGTTTCAGGAGACAGGCGGATCTGCTCAGCCAGCGCTGGCCGACAGACAGGTGTGGCATACAGATCCATCAGCCTCATATCCGAGGCGACTACCGGATCGCGCTTGAAGCGAATGGCCACATCCACTTGAGCCGCCTCCATATCCAGCACTCGCGCTTCACCTATCACCTTGATGCCGATGCCCGGAATCAAGTTCTGCAACTGATGCAGACGCGGTGCAATCACATCCGAATCCAATGAGGGGATACTGCTGATCCGTAATGACTTGAGCCGGGCAGGACGCAGATCCCGGGTCGCGACTGACAGGATCTGCAGTGCCCGAGATACCTCTTGCAGATAACTCTCCCCTTTCGCAGTCAGCTCCAGTCCACGATTCAGCCGAACAAAGAGCCGGACATCCAGATGCTCCTCAAGCTCCTTGACCTGATGGCTGATCGCGGAAGGTGTGACATGCAACTCCTCACTCGCTTTTTTGAAGCTGAGTAACCGCCCGGCCGCTTCGAAGGAGCGCAGCAGATTGAGTGAAGGCAGATGTCGGTACATGCAGCTGGTAATCCTTATTCGAGTCGGAACCCGATTTTAACCACCACCTGAAAATGTGCCACTTTTCCATCCACGATATGACCACGATTTTCAATCACCTCATACCAATCCATATGTTTGACGCTTTCCGCAGCCTTGGCAATGGCGCAACGGATCGCATCATCCGTACCGACTGTCGAAGAACCGGCCACTTCGATAAGTTTATAAACATGTGCAGACATAATGATCTCCTTTTTAGTCTTGTGATGACTGACAGTATCAGAAAATTATCTGGGATAAGCCAGTTTCAGCCAAGACTCCTGGCAATCGAGGGAGATCGGGCAGTCAGTCAACCACGCTCGTTGATCTGCCAATCATTGTCTGTGATGGCTACTCCACCCTTGGCTGTAACCTGCACAGTGTCACTGAGGCCGACACCCCATACCCCAGGCAGGCGCAGGCACAGAGGGAGGTGGAATACCATGTTTTCCTCGAAGCGGTGTTTGAGGCCACGGGCAATATAGCCAGTGCCTTCCACCCAGCTGGGTGGAAATTGTGCGCCCACCGAGTAGCCGAACACGCCTGAGAAAAACACGCGATCCGCATACGGCGCCAGCGCTGCTTCGGCAGCCTGTGCCGCATCATCAAAGGTGTTACCCGGATGCATCGTTTCTTTCAGGGCTGCATAGATGGTGCGACACGCTTCTGCGATTTCATGCATTTCCGCCGTGGCTCTGCCCGCTACTGCGGTACGCATCATCGGTGCCGTATAGCGGTGATAGGCTGAGCCAAATTCAAGAAAGACCGGGTCTCCAGCCTCAATATGAGTGCGTTTATGATTAACGTGGATCACGCTGATGCGCTGACCACTGGTGACAATCGGCTGCAGGCTCATGAACTCGCTGCCAGCGGCAAGCATGGCCCGGGCGCCCTCTGCAGCCACAGCGTTGTCGGTGACACCGGGTTCAATGATGGCCTCGGCAGCTCGTAGCCCGATCGAAGTGATACGTGCACTCTCGCGCAGGTAGCTCAGCTCAGCTTCGCTCTTGACCAGACGCTGACTATCCAGCAATACACCACCATCATCATGAAAACGTGCTTTACCCAGACGATTTAACAGAGGTTGAATGATGGCGTTCCGCAAACCGGCAGAACACACATCCAGGCCTATATACTGGTAGGGTGACAGCAAGGCCAACAGTGGTTCGATGACTTCGTTGAGATCTTCCCAGCGGTAGCCGATTATTTCGTCTACCCTTGCTGTAACAACGGCCGGGCCGGTCTCTATCGACGGTACCTGCAGAACTATCCGCTCAGCGGTAACCACCAGCGCGGTATGCACAGACACCTCAAAAGTGTGATAGCCAGTCAGGTAAAAAATATCGGCAGGGTCGGTCAGCAGCAGGGCATCGCGTCCATTTTCTATCATCAGAGATCGGGTACGTACCAATCGGTGATATAACTCATCGGTGGGAAAAGGCAGTTCACTGCCCTCTAAATGATGGGCCAAGGCGTGACGGTAAGCGTGGTAATCCATGACTGTCTCCAGAGTAAGTAACGGTGTGCATAACAGTGTAGGTCTAAAGTTATCTGACTGTTCGAAATAGCCAGGACGAGCGCAATCCTGATTTTTTCTCATCCCGGATATTCGGGAATCACCTATCGAATAAAAAATCTTCAGGTGTCGTTCAATTTAGACTGGCGCAGTTATTCGGTTTATGGCAACTTACCACCAACTGCTCCCAAGCAGTTCCCCTTTAAGACTCACTCTGCCACGGAACGGCGGGATCACCGTTATTGCCTCCTGTTCCCAGCAGCTTGAATGGAATAAAACCCTTTAGTGGTTCAAGGA
This sequence comes from Nitrincola salilacus, assembly GCF_046271865.1. Lineage (NCBI taxonomy): Bacteria > Pseudomonadati > Pseudomonadota > Gammaproteobacteria > Oceanospirillales > Oceanospirillaceae > Nitrincola > Nitrincola salilacus. Next base: position 1,352,317 of record NZ_CP176580.1, on the reverse strand, counting down.
GCGATATATGAGTGAAAGCATTACCCGCCGCGTTGCACGCCTGGTCAGTGGCAGTCTGAATGCCCTGGTCGACGGCGTTGAAAACAGTATCCCTGCCAGCACCATGGAACAGGCGATCCGCGAAATAGACTCTGCGATCGATGATACCCGCACAGAGCTGGGCCAGCAGATTGCACAGAAGCATCTGGCCAGCAAAAAGCTGATGCAGGAAAACAGCCGCCATGACACCCTCGCACAACAGATTGAAATAGCCGTCTCGAGTGGTCGCGACGACCTGGCCGAAGCAGGTATCGCCGAACAGATCGATATCGAAGCCCGCATTCCGATTCTGGAAAACAGCCTGGCTGATTGTACTGCGCGCGAAAAGGAGCTGGAGAGTTTCATTCAAGCTCTGCAGGCCAAAAAACGCGATATGAAAGCCGAACTGTCTGCCTTTGAACAGGCACAGAAAGCACAGGTCGCCAGTGGCAGCCCGGGCGCTGAACTACATGACAAGAGCACCGAGCGCCGGGTTGAAAAAGCGTCTGATACGTTCGATCGCATTTTGGAAAAGGCGACCAGTGTTCCTGGCGCAGGCCAGAGCGGGCGCTCGTCCAGCCAGTTGGCTGAGCTGGAAGAACTGAGTCGACATAACCGCATTGCTGAGCGGCTGGCCGCGCTGAAAACAGGCAAGTCATAATGTCGCAGCTACTGGCTGCAGAGAACAGCCTGTTTACCGGCGCCCTGCTGCTGATGCTGATGATTGCCGTACTGGAAGTCGCTGCACTCTTGCTGGGGCAGGGCCTGTCATCTGCCCTGGAAGCTCTGATTCCAGATAGCTGGCTGGGCGGAGCGGAAGGACTCGATGGCAGCGAAGCAACCGGACCTCTGAGCAAGCTGCTGGGCTGGTTGCGTCTGGGACGAGTGCCTCTCATGATGCTCCTGATCGTGTTTCTGCTCTGCTTCGGACTGCTCGGCTTGTTCATCCAGGCTCGCTGGCTTGACCTGTCCGGCAGCCTGCTACCAGCCTGGATTGCTGCGCCTTTAGTGCTTGTCCTCTGCCTGCCTCTGGTGCGCGGGATCAGCGGCCTGATTGAGCGCATCTTGCCGCGAGATGAAACAACAGCCATCAGTGCCGACAGTCTGGTCGGTCGTATCGCGACTATCACCCTCGGCACCGCACGTGCCGGCATGCCAGCCCAGGCACGAGTACGAGACCAGCATGGCTATAGCCATTATGTTCAGATAGAACCGGATGACCCCTCCACAGAACTACCACAAGGCACTGAAGTGCTGATCCTGTCACGCCAGGAATGGCTGTACAGGGGAATAACTAATCCCAACCAACACCTTACTGATTAGCTGATTGTTATATTCATGGAGAAAACAAGGAAATGTTAGACTTTACCGATCTTCTTACCGGTACTGGTACCGTACTGGTTGCACTGATAGCACTGGGTTTGATTCTGGCTCGGTTGTATAAGCGCGCCACCAAAGAGGTCTCTTTCGTTCGCACCGGATTCCAGGGTGAAAAAGTGATCATGAACGGTGGTGCGATCGTGCTGCCGATACTACATGAGATCATCCCGGTCAATATGAACACCCTGAGACTAGAGGTACGCCGGGCCAACGAACAGGCACTGATCACCCGTGATCGCATGCGTGCCGATGTCACTGCCGAGTTCTATGTGCGTGTTAAACCCACTTCTGACTCCATCGCCAATGCCGCCCAGACCCTCGGCCTCAAGACTACCAATCCCAACGAGCTGAAAGAGCTGGTCGAAGGTAAATTTGTTGATGCCTTGCGTTCGGTCGCGGCCGAAATGGCAATGGAGGAGCTGCACGAGAAGCGTGTTGATTTCGTGCAGAAGGTACAGCTTGTTGTATCGGAGGATCTGCTGAAAAATGGTCTGGAGCTGGAATCTGTCTCCCTAACCGGACTGGATCAGACCGCTTTCGAGCACTTCAATCCACAAAACGCTTTTGATGCGGAAGGTTTGACCAAACTGACCCAGGCAATTGAGTCGCGCCGCAAGATTCGCAACGATATCGAGCAGGAAACAGATCTGGCCATTCGCAGCAAGAACCTGGAAGCGGAGCGTGCACGACTGGAAATCTCGCGTGAAGAGGAGTACGCCAAGCTACAGCAGGAGCGCGAGATCTCTGTACGCCGAGCTGCTCAGTCAGCTGAGATAGCCCGTGAACAAGCTGAAAAGAAGCGAGAGGCAGAAGAAGCCCAGATTGCTTCACAGCGTGAAATTGACTTGAAAAGGATCGCTTCCGAACGCGATATCGAGAACGAAAATATCGTCAAGGAACGCGCTGTACGCGAGATGGATATCGCCAAGCAGCGTGCAGTGGAAGAGGCCGAGATTGGTCGTCAGAAAGCTGTCGAGCTGGCCTCTCAGGAAAAGTCCATTGCCATCGCCGAAAAATCACGTGCCGAATCGGAAGCCAAGGCCGAAGCAGATAAAGCACGCGCACTGGCTGTCAGAGAGGAAGAAGGTGTTATGACGGTGCGCGAAACCGAGCGCGCTGAACGAGCCAAAGCGGTCGAGCTGGTCAATGCGCGCCAGCAAGCCGAAAAGGAAGCGATTCAGATTCTTGTGTCAGCCGAAGCCGAGAAGAAGGCAGCCGAGGATCAGTCCGATGCGATACTTGTGGCCGCCCAGGCACGCGCCGAAGAACATCGCCTGACAGCCAAAGGCCAATCCGAGGCCGAACTGTTGATGGCTGAAGCCAAAGCCCGCAGCTATGAGGTTGAAGCTGAGGGGCAGCGCGCCATCAACGAAGCCGCCAACCTGTTGGCACCGGATCAGATCGCCATGCAGGTACGCCTGGAACTGATCAAACAACTGCCCGATATCATTGCCCAGAGCGTCAAACCGATGGAACAGATCAGTGATATCAAGATCCTGCATGTCAACGGTATGGGCCAGAGTGCTACCCCATACGGCGAAAAACCGGAATCCGGTTCTCTCGCTGATCAGGTCGTGAACAGTGCCCTGCGCTACCGTGCCCAGGCGCCTCTGATGGACTCCCTGCTGGCAGAAATCGGCCTGAAACCCGGAGACATCAACGGTATGGTTTCTGCGGCTGAAACACCGCAGTAAGGTCCGACCAGTGCGGGAAATCCAGATACAGAAGAACTTTCCAGTTTGATCTTTTTTTGCCAGGAGTTGCAACCTTTCGTTTTGCAACTCCTGGCATCCTCATTCAAGATCAGCTACATCAGCGTAATCAGCCTACAAATCCTCAATCAAGCCACCAATGCACTTATCAAACAAAGCGCTCATAGCTCTGTAATCACAGCTGACGGAATCAATATTTGCCTGAATCCATTCAGTGTGACCAACTTGCCACCAGTCAATTTCATACCCTGCATTCACAATGATATGCTCGAACAGAACTCGTTGTGCCCGCCCATTCCCCTCGCGAAATGGATGAATCATATTCAGGTCACCAAAATATGAAGCTACACTCAGGACAAGCTCAGACCTTTTCAGCCCCTCAAGCCAGTGATCGCGCGCAAGTGATAAGAATAGTTTTTCTGCTTCAGGAGCTATTCTGTGGAGTGTGCAGAAACGGGTGCTCTGCTTCGAGATATCAACAGTCCGAATTTCACCAGCCCATTCATAGAGGTCACAGAATAAGTACCGGTGAATTGTTTTCAGATAGTCAAAGTCGTACGGTGGAGGTTGAAAATCAATTTTATCTGCCGCAATGCTGCTGAGAGTTTGCTCGGCTTGATTGAGCTGGTCTTCATCAAGGATACCAAGTCGGTTTCGAAGAACGACCGTACCAGGATAGCAATAACTGTCCTGGCCCACTCCATACTTATCCAGCATCAACGCCGCCGTTGCATATAGGATGCCAACACCGCCTCTCTGGAAGGTAGCTCATTGAACACATCAGTCGGCTTCGTATCAAAGCCTTCCAGCCGGAGACTGGCAAAATAGTTTGAACGACGTTTTTTTGCACAATAGGCTTTCTTTGCCTGCAGTTCTGTCTCTTTCATGATGACACTCTCTGCAATTGAAACTATTACACTCATTATAACTGATGGGTCCTTAGACCGCATCCGGAAGACTTAAACTTACTCAATTTCACAACGCCGTATCCAGCATCAGCATCATCACGAAGCCCAGTATAAGCCCATTGGTCGCGAAAAACTCATGCCCCTTGCGGTGTGATTCTGGGATAATCTCATGACTGATCACGAACAGCATCGCACCGGCTGCACCAGCCAGCCCCCAGGGCAACAGGCCACTGTTGGCATCCAGCAGAGTTGCGCCAACAATAGCCATGGCAGGCTCAGCCAGCCCTGACAATACGCCGACTGTGATCGCAAAAGCCCGTGAATAACCGGCAGCAATCAGTGCCATCGCAACAACGAATCCCTCAGGCATATCCTGAATGGCGATACCCGCTGCCAGTGCATGCCCCTCCCCTGCAGCATAAGATGCACCGATAGCCAAACCTTCCGGGAAGTTATGCAGCACGATTGCCAGTACAAACAACCAACTCCGACGCAGCCTTGTATTGGTGGCACCGTCATTGCCCTTGATAAAGTGCTCATGCGGCACCAGCTTCTCTATCACCAGCATCAGCATCGCCCCGAGCAGTATCGCCAGTGCGACCTGTCCTGAAGCAATCCAGGCAATGTCACTTTGCTCTGCCATGATATCTACAGATGGCAGAATCAACGAGAAGATACAGGCTGCCAACATCACTCCGGCGCCAAACCCCATCAGGCTATCCAGAATGCGGTCCGATATTTTGTGCGCCAGGATCGCTGGCAAGGTTCCCAATGCCGTGGCAACTGCAGCTACCATACCTGCATAGAAGGCGTAACGTACCAACTCACGCTCCTGCAGCAGAACTATCAACTGGTAAACCAGTAACGTAGCACCGGCTATCAGAACCAACAGGCCCAGCATTTTTCTGGGCTGAAATAACACCCTGAATCCACTCGTTGCTGCGATCATGATTATCTGACTCCCGACATTACCCGTTAAGCGTACTTTTCTGAATTGAGTGCCTCAACATAAAGCTCTGCTACTTTCTGCCAGTTGACGACATTGAAAAAGGCGGCAATATATTCAGGGCGCTTGTTCTGGTATTTGAGATAGTAGGCATGCTCCCAGACATCCAGACCCAGAATCGGAACCTGTCCATCCATCAGCGGGCTGTCCTGATTGGCACTGCTCGTCACACTCAATGAGTGATCAGCATTCAACACCAGCCAGGCCCAACCACTGCCAAAGCGCTTGATGGCCGCTTCAATGAACAACTCTTTGAACGCGTCATAGTCCCCGAAAGCAGTCACGATCGCAGACAACAGCTCACCCTTCGGAAGTCCACCTCCCTGAGGTGACATCACCTCCCAGAACAGGCTGTGATTAGCATGGCCACCACCATGATTTCTGACGGCTGCTCTGATGCTTTCCGGTAGATCATGACACTGCCTGAGCAGATCCGGCAGTTTGACATCTGCATAGGACGTTCCATCAACTGCAGCATTCAGTCCATTCACATAGGCCTGATGATGACGAGTGTGATGTATTTCCATGGTCATGGCATCGATATGGGGCTCCAGATCGGCATAGGCATAAGGCAAGGCAGGTAATGTGTAAGTCATGACTCAATACTCCGTATATTTAATACAAATCATTATTGTTTGCATTATGATAAAAAACAACTAGTATTGATCAATGAGTTCACTAAATTTTAACTATGACCTTGGTAGCCTCATGACAAGCCTGACCTTCTGGAAGCATCTGACTAAACAAGCCAATAGCGCGTTTGAACGTGAACACTACCCGCTGGCGGAAACCCTTTATCGGCAATCAATAGCATTGATGAAAATAGCACTGGCAGAAAAGCCGGAGAAAAGGAAAACGGAGGATCCTGAGATGATGCAAATTATCTGCCTATCGGTCAGTATTCAGAACCTGGCGGATCTTTATGCCCGACAAGGTCGCTGGCAGCGCTGTTTCACAACACTTGAGAGTTATCTAAGTCTTTATGAACGAGCAGCAGCAGATACTCTAAGCCCCCCACATGTGTCGCTGACGTTCATGCAGGAAGGCTGTCGGCTCCGACGAGAACTGCTCCGCCACAGAGCCAGCTGCAAATGCCCACACAGTATCGACACCCACACCAGTGCAGCGATCAGCCCCATGCCGGAACTTGTGCATTGATACGTACAGTGCCCCTTACAGCTTGGCACTGGCAAGGCAACTCAGAACATCAGCATGGAAGGCATGCAAACCACCGAAGCAGCCATGGCTGACCAGATAACTCGGTGAGGAAAATAAGACATCAGCAGTGCCAGCACGAATACAGCAAGTGACAGTACCCCGAACCAGGCAACCAACCCGATACCCACCCCCCAGAGGTGGATAGAGCGCCAAAGGGAAAGCAACAGTAACGACCATCCCAATACTCGAATAGCATGCGTAATACGAGGCGGCCATCCATTGGCAGACGGCAATAGCTGTCGGCGATGACGATCCATCACCAGCGACAACAGCGCAAAGCCGACATATGCCAGCAGTGCAGGACTCAGGTCTGCCAGCAACATCATGTTGATACCTCCACTGATTGGTTCTGAGTGCTGGATCGCTCAGTCCGAACCACTCCTTTCGCAATATCGACTCCAACCAAGCGGGATCTAAGGTACCAACCTGTCAGCGCAAACCCTGCACCGATGCTCAGCATCGTAAGGTCAAACCCTGCAAATACCCAGTCTCCTGTCAGCAGACTCTGCCCAAGGTGACGCTCGGTCGTCAGTGCATTCAGAAGCGGCAGCAATGCAAACGCCAAAGCGGCCATAGCGCATTGCTCCACCCATGCTCGCGCAGTCGGTCTCAGCGCTGCATGTATCAACATCACTGCCCAGGCCAGAAACATCACATGAACTTCCCACTCGGCACGAGCGGCAAACTCAGATGGCAGCACACGATTAGCCCAGAAATAAGCTGCAATGCCGATTGGCAGCCCGGTAATCGTACCGATATTCAGTCGCTCCACCAGACGCAAACCAAAGTGAGCTCGCCCTCCCTGCTTCTCTGCCCGTTGGCGGCGCTTCACTGCCCAGAGAATCAGACCGGATGCCACCATCACCGTGCCCAGCAATCCTGAGAAGAAATAGAGCCAACGCAGCACAGGACCGGAAAACAGCCCTTCATGCAGGCCATACATCACATCTCTCGACGCTTTTGCACTTGATCCTACTGCTGGAACAGTTGATATCAGTTGCCCGGATACGCCATCAAAAATCAGCTGTGCTGAGCTACGCAGCGGGCCCGCAGCAATATTACTGCCAAGAATGACCCGTGCTTCCGCATCACCGGGATGATGAATATCAATAAACCTGACCTGTCCTTCTCCCCAATATTGCTCAGCCTGCTCGATCAAACCCTTCAGCGGAACCAATGGCGCAGCTATCCCTGCCGCCGCCTCAACCTGACGAGAGGGGAACGCCTCCTTCAAAAACTGCTGACGCGCCTCAGCATCGGTTCCATAATAAGCGGCAGCCACCAACGGCATGTAGATGAACATCATCAGCACCAGACCCGAGTAGGTGATCATCAACTGAAACGGCAGCGAAATCACACTGACAACATTGTGTGCATCCAGCCATGAGCGCTGTCCCTTTCCCGGGCGGAAGGTGAAAAAATCTACAAAGATTTTCTTGTGCACAATGGTCCCGGTGATCAACCCGAGTAACATCAGAAACGTGCCGACTCCCACTAGCCAGTAGGCTGTCTGGGTTGGCAGATAGTGAAGACGCCAGTGCATCTGGTACAGCAACTGTCCTCCTCCAGTATCACGCGACACTAATGGTTCCGCCGAGACGGCATCAACCTGCTCACGCCTTCTGGCCTGATTTGATTCATCTTGCCCTCCCTGCCAGGAAATCCCTGGATAGGGGTTGTTTCGATCCAACGGAATATTGATCTGCCAACGAGTGGCATCTGGCGCAACCTTTTCAAGTCGCTCCAGAGCAGTAGCGATAAAAGCGGTGGCGTCCACCGGCTGCACAACCGGCAACTCCGGTTTCATCCAGCGATCAATTTCAGTATCAAAATACCCTGCCGTACCCGTCACAAACATGAAAAAGAGTAACCAGCCGAACAGTAGCCCTGTCCAGGTGTGCAACCAGGCCATGGATTGACGAAAGAAGGTTTTCACAGAGAAACCTCCCTTGTCAGCCATCCTGCCAGAAAGCCCAACACGAGGGTCGGTAACAGAATACCGACCCAGGCCCGAAACGCAGTGCGGGTTGAAAAAACCCAGATCACGGCACAGGCATAGATAACAAAGCTAAGCTGCGTCCCCCAAAGCACGCCATCAGACCGACTGCTGGGAAGAAAGTGTGCCAGAACGATAGAGGCTACCAATGCCAGGGCATATCCTCCCAGTGCTGCAGCCGCCACGCGTGACAACACTGATAGCCTGAACACCCACTCAGACTTTTTAGTCTGAGTGGGTGATGCTGATAAAAGTGTTTTTGCTTTGATGTACAGATTCACATCCCGTCCCTGTCAATTATCACTCTAGAAATCATATTTCAGTGTCAGCATCGCATTACGCGGAGCACCATAGGCAAACTGATTAGAGAAACCTATCTGGCTGTAGTAGGTTTTATCAAATACGTTGTTGATATTGAGTTGTAAGCTCATAGCCGGATTTATCTGATATTTTGCCATCAGGTTTACCAATGAATAAGAAGCCTGCTTCAGCTTCTCACGCTGACCCAACGGGTTATTGGCAAAGGTATAGTTGGAGCCTTCCCAGTTGATACCTCCGCCCAAGGTCAGATCATCCATGCGATAAGTCGTGAACAGGGTAGCCGTCTGACGCGGGAAGCGTGTGTTTACGGCAGCGCCTCTGGCATCTTCAGCCTTGAACTGTGACCAACCCACCATCATGTTCCAGTTTTCCGTCAGTGCACCGGACAGCTCAATTTCAAAGCCATTGCTGGTGGTTCCCTGCGCTCCAAAGTAAGCCTGATTGATGGTACCCGGAATAAGGTTGTCTCCATCCGGCTGCGCCAGATTATCCTGCTCGATCCGGTAGAGCGCCAGGCTCGCATTAATGCGTCCATTCAGATAGTCCGCCTTGATGCCTGCCTCATAGTTACTGCCCTCAAGCGGATCAAGATGGTTTCCGTTGCGATCCTGATAGTCCTGAGGATTAAAGATATCGGTGTAGCTGACATAGGTTGAATAAGTATCGTTGATATCATAGGTCAAACCGGCATAAGGGCTGACTACCTGCTTATGCTCATAGCCATACAAATCGCCGTTCCACTTCATACCATTAGTGGTCCAGTTGCTGACACGAGCTCCCAGAATCAACTTCAGTGGATCATCTAGCGTCAATCGTGTCACTGCATAAACACCAGTCTGTTTTGTACTCTGCGTGGTGTAGCGTGACTGTGCACCCCACTCTGGCTCGGCATATGAACCATCCCAGGTAAAGAAGTTACCGGGCGCAACCGGGTCAGGGCGCTGACGATTATCTGATTTGAAATCCTGCTCGCTGTGCAAAACACCCAATGTCAGATCATGCGATTGCCCTGCTGCATCAAACGGCATCGACATATAAAGATCAAGATTCTCCTGCTCCCGTTTGACTTCATACCACGCAGGACTGGCCCTCAACCCCTCGCCTGTCTGCTTGTCGGGTGCACCGGAAAGAAAAAGCAGCGCCAGATCGGCATCGTTAATACTTTTGCTGTAGGCTCCGTACACTCTAAGACCGGAGTCAAACAGATGTTCTATATTGGCAAAGTAGTTCGTTTGAGCCGTTGCCCAGCGAGACCAGTCAGCCGCAGTAGTTTTTGATCGATCCCAATCTGTCCGAGTGCCATCGCTGAACCAGATGGGTAAGCCACCCCAGGTTGATCCGCTCGGATTATTGTCCTGATAACTCGCACCCACATTCAACAGAGTGTCAGCCGTCAAATCCACCGCCAATGTGCCATACAGCACGCTTTTCTCATTCTTCAACAAGTCAGTATATGAGTGCTGATTCAGATAACTGCCAACAACACGGCCTCTGACCGTACCACTCTCATTCAAGGGCGATGACAGATCCAGCGCCCCCTGATATCGATCCCAACTGCCACCGCTGAGCGTCACCTGCCCCGTAAACACGTCACTATCAGCACGTTTTCGGATCAGATTGATCGCCGCTGATGGGTTCCCGGCACCCGCAATTAATCCAGTCGCCCCCCGCACCACCTCAACTCGGTCATACAGCAATGTATCGGTTTGTGACTCACCGGCAGACCACCCTGTTGCCCAGGTGGTTGGCACACCGTCTATCTGAAGGTTATCGATGGCAAAACCACGTGCAGAGAAACCACTGCGCGAGCTGTCAAAACTCTTTGCATTCACCCCATTGGTGGCATTAACCACCTCTGTAATTGATTCAAGCCCCATATCATCGATCACCTGGCGCGTGACGACCGTGACAGACTGAGGCGTTTCACGAACTGACAGCCCCAGGCGTGTAGCAGTATTCATTGGGCCAGGCACATTGTAGCTACCGGTTCCTTCAGACGGGCTATTCAACTGTGCCGCATATCCTTGTGCCGTCACACTCAAAGGATCCAGCGTCATTTTGCCCGATTCAGGCAACTGAGTGATCAGAATAACCGTGCCATCAATCTGCCCGGTCAGGCCTGTTCCGCTGAGCAATGCATTCAGTGCCTGCTGCGCGGTCAGTTGCCCACTCACTGCAGTTACCCGTTTACCTGCAACCAACGATGAATCGACCGACACCGTCAGGCCAGCCTGACGAGCCAGGCTGTTCAGACCACCTGCCAGCGTACCAGCAGCCAGATTAAACTGATGCTGCTGACTACTCTGCACAGATGGCATAGCGCTCTGCTGGCCCATGGCAGGCAAAGCGCCAAACAGTGCAAGACTGACACAAACCGGCAACAGCCTGCGGTGAATGGATAGACTCAGAGGTTTTGCATTCAGCATAGTGGTGATGGTCCCGTTAATATTTGAGATTGCTTTACCACTGTGCCGAATGAGTCGAACAAAACCCGTAAAGGTTATTTAAAAATTAATCAGTGAAAACTTGAGCCACTGTCTGCATCGATGCATCCTGACTCATCAGAGAATAGTGGTACGACCAACCCAGACAAGTACTGCCAACAGCATGATGAGGCTGGAAATGAGCGCCCAGGCGATCTGGTTATTACGTCGTTTGTGAATAAGATCAACCAGCGGGTGGTTGGCATGCAGCGGGCTGGAGTGGTCAGAGAATAAGCGCGAAACGTCAGGTGTTTTCATTCGGACAAACCCATTGCGACTTGAAGCCGGTTGATTGAAAAAACCCGCGACGCCGCCTGATGGCTTTGCCGCGGAATATGGTTCAGTTCGTGATGATGAAGGGAATCACGATTTCGATTTGCCAATCGAACTACACCTTAATGCAAACTATTAGCATTTGCAAACTCAAAAACCCTTTTGTCACAATTATTCCGCATGAAACCTGACACGCATCCATATACCTGCCCGACGCTCAACCGACACTGGTAAGGATTTCTCAATTGCGCGCAGGGCTCCATCGGTGTCATCCAGCCTGAATAAGCCTGTCACCCGCAACTCAGCAGCAGAGTCGTCATAACTTAGCCACCCCCGATAATGCTGACCCAACAGATCCAACAGATCCCCCAGACGTGCATTATCCGCCTCGGCAAAACCATCCATCCATGCACCTGTCGTCAGGGCTGGTTCGGGTAAGGGTAACGCTTGCCCGTCATGTACGTTCCAATGCTCACCGGCATTAACATGAAACCCAGACGCCGAACCAGGATTCAGCATGACCGCTCCACTGATCACAGAAAGCCGAGTACCGTCTGAACCATGGCCCACAACAAAACGTGTCCCTATCGGGATAAACTCGCCCTCAGGTGTGTGTACTCGCGGCTTTGAATGATCCGGCGCCGCACTGGAATCCACTTGTATTTCGCCTTGATGCAACAACAAAACGGCTCCCGATTCACGCTGCTCGATATCCAATGATGTGCTCCCATTCAAGTGCACCAGCCCGCCACCAGGCAGCTCCAGATACCTGAACTCACCAGCCGTGGTGATGTACTGCGCTTGCCAGGGCAACTGCACCGGCGCAATATGCAACAGCCCAATCAAGACTAAAACCGACACCACGCCGCTGAGCGACAGCTTGCAGCGCCGTTTGACCTCCACCTTCTTTAAGACCTGATGTCCATCAGGGCCCAATGCCCTGGCCGAAACAAACTCCTGCTCTATCACCTGAATCCTTCTCCAGGCGACATAATGCATGGGGGACTCATCAAGCCAGGCATCAAACGCTTTATGGACAGACTGCCCAGCCACGCCAGATCCCAATACCACCGCCCAGTGAAACGCCTGATCCAACACTCCGTCCGGCAGATCCTGATTCATACCACCTCCCAGTTGCAAGACCGTACTCACCCCATCAACACCTGATAGCAATGACGCAACGCCTGAGCCATATCCTTCTCGACTGTGCTGAGAGAGACCCCAAGCGCCCGCGCAATAATTGGATAAGGCTTGCCATCCAGTCGGGAGAGCAGAAATACCTCTTTCACTCTTGGCTTTAAACCGCTGAGAAGCGCATCAATTCTGGCCAGAGCATCAATAATAAGTACCTGTTCCTCCGGCGAAGGCACATCATCTTCAGATAAGGCCGACAGAGATTCCAGCCAGGCGCTCTCCAGCGCCTGTCGGCGGCGGTGATCAATCAACAAACCATGTGCAAGTGTTGCCAGATAGGCGCGGGGCTCATTCATCGCGGGCAGATACTGCCGTCCCAACAATCGAACGAAGACATCCTGCGCCAGATCCGCCGCTGTTTCAGAGCAGCCGACTCGGCGACGCAGAACATTGCGCAGCCAGACATTGTGATCCGTATAGAGGGTATGAATGGTGTTATCAGCAATCAGCGGGATCATGTTGGGGCTCAGGCTTGAATGAGAAAGCGTAGCCACAAACATTAATATATATGATAACGATTCGCAATATTGATTGAGAGTTGACGCAATTTTCTTCTAGCGTTGAACTCCCATCCAGCGATCAATAAATGCTGCCACCCCACCTGTATACAAATCCCCCGACCGCACAAAGCCACGATTATGATCACCCCGAATCTGCAGAAACTGCTTTGGCTCAGCTGCAGCATCGAAAAGTGCTTGCCCATGATGAAACGGCACGATCTCATCCTCTGAGCTGTGAACCACCAAAACCGGTACGCGGATACGCGACAGTTTTTCACGGGTGTCATACTGAAAGCGGGAGAGCAGCCGAACGGGCAGAAAGGGATAGATCTCGGCGCCCAGATCGGGCACCGATGTAAACCCGGATTCCAGAATCAACGCGCCCACTGGTTTCTCCGCCGCCACCTGCGCAGCGACCGCTGCACCCAACGAGCGGCCGAATACCACTATCGATTCAGGGTCTACGAGGCGTTCATCCACCAACCATTGATATGCCGCCTCTGCATCTGTGTACAGTCCTTGCTCACTCGGATTACCACTGCTATTGCCGTAGCCGCGATAGTCCACAATCAGAACATTGAGACCCATACGATGAAACTGGCTGATAGAGGTCAGCCGATGCGAGATATTACCGGCATTGCCATGCATGAAGAGCAGATCCCCGCGTGCGGCGGGGGCTGGTATGTACCAGGCGTGGAGCGTCTCATTGTCCGCTGTGATCAGTGTGAGATCTTCATATCCCAGACCTGCATCGGCAGGCGTTGTCACCAGATGTTTGCTGGGCACATGCACCATGCATCCCTGCATAGACCAGACCAGCACGACCAGCAACAGATAGCCGGTTGTGAGGGTAAACAGGATGCTTTTTATGGAACGAAAGGCTGCCATCGGTACGCACTCACTCCTGGCGTAAGCAAAGCTGGACCAATGCATCGCGCATACTCTGACGGGTATTCAGAAAAAGCATGCCAAGGATTGTTTCAGCCGACGGATCGAAACGATAGATGATTCGAACCTGAAGTGTTGTATCGACATAATCATGGTAGTCAGTGAGGCCAAGATCTGCTGCCTCTTCACAAACCGGTGCACTGACAGGATGATCTCTGACTCGTGCTTCGAACTGGTCAAGAACCTCTAGCAGCTGGCGTTCTGCTGCAGCCGCACCAACATATTTTGCCAGCCAGGAAAGGTGTTGATGAAGTTGATTTTCAAATGTATGGGTGTACTCAATCCTTTGAATAGCCACGTCCTCACATATCCCCTGCCAGTTTTTTCAAACCCTTCCGCAAGGCGTCAGATGAGTTCACACGGCCATTTTTAACATCCTTCTCAGCCAGTGCCAGCATTCGAAGTAACGCCATCTGCTCCTGCTGCATCTCATACTGAACAGGATCTTGAACCACGTACAGTGGCTCGCCATTCTGCGTCACCAGAACAGGACCAGTCACATCTAACGAAGCCAGCTCTTTCTTGAAAGCCGATATCGTTGTCATTTTCATTCCTGGTGCTCTATGCATACCCTTAACCTCCAGTCACTGACTCCAGTATACATACCTATCACGAAAGGCCAAAATTAAGGCCATATTCGGACCGAACTCCATTCAAAGCCTTCAGACAACCTGATAGGCAGACTGATAAAGTACCTTATGTCGATTCAGCAGATTCTGCGGGTCCATCGCCTGTTTCAGCGTGCGCATCAGCGTGATCTCCTCCGGTGTGCGGCACAAGTGCAGATAATCACGCTTCTCCAGCCCGATACCATGCTCGGCCGAAATCGATCCGCCCAGCTCCGTCAAAGGCTCATATACCAGTCGCTCAACCTCGTGTCGACTCTCCTCATCTGAGCTTCCGATACTCAGCATCAGGTGCAGATTGCCATCACCCAAGTGCCCGAATACCGTGACTCGTCCGGTGTCGGGCCAACGCTCCATTAATTGCGCTTCCAGCGTTTCGACATACTGCTGCATTGCCGGGATCGGCAGGCTGATATCAAATGCCAGAATCGGTTTCAGCTCCTGAATCAAACCTTCGATATCTTCACGGATCGCCCAGATCCCTTCACGCTGTTTATCGGACTGCGCCAGCACCGCATCACAGATCAAACCATCCTCAAATGCCTGCTCCAGCGCACGATTGAACAGCTCTCGGTCGGTTTCATCATTCACACCCAGAGATTCAATAATGGCATAGAAAGGATAATCCGGCGCAATGGGTGGTGTGTGCCGACCACTCTGGCGCCCCATCAGGTCATAGTGGTTGTGCCACATCACTTCGAATGCGCTCAGGCTACCCGCCAGTTGCTGCCCCATCTGCTGCAACAGACGCGTCAGCGAATCGAAGCCAGGCACTGCCACCAGCGCCGTCTGCTCACACGGCAGTTGTGGCTGCAGGCGCAACACGGCTCGGGTCACAATACCCAAAGTACCTTCACTGCCGATGAACAACTGCTTGAGGTCATACCCGGCATTGTTCTTGAGCATCTGATTCATCGAACTGATGATAGTGCCATTTGCCAGTACCGCCTCCAGCCCCAACACCTGCTGACGCATCATGCCAAAGCGGATCACTCTCACCCCGCCGGCATTGGTTGCGATATTACCGCCGATGGTGCAGGAACCACGTGCCCCGAGATCCAGAGGAAAATGTAATCCCACCTCCTCTGCACTCTCCTGAACTGCCTGCAAAGGCACCCCGGCCTGCACTATCATCAAACCACCGACCGGATCGAGGCTCTCAATCTGATTCATTCGCTCCAGCGAAATCACCAGTTCGTCCGTCGATGCCAGTGCACCCTGCACGACACCCGTCACCCCACCATGCGTCACCACCGGCTGACCAGCGGCATGGCACAGCTTCATCACAGCCGACAACTCCTGCGTACTCGCGGGCCGGATAATCGCCGCCGCTTCGCAACGAGCATCACCAAACCAGTCCGCCGAACGCTGGCTGACATCTGAGCCGGTCAGCAGACCATTGGGGCCTACCACTTCTTGGATGTTTTGCAGGAGCGTGTCCATCATGTCCTCATCTGGTTAATTGCGCCAATGGGGACTATGTACCAGATTCCATTAGACAATCAAGAAGTACGAACGCTTTGTGGAACCAGGAGGCGTCTGTAATGAAACCAGATAGCCAAGGCACACGTGCTATATTGTCCTTTGCACATGATGCACACACTGGCATCACCATCAATAATGGATATGAACAGGGAGTTGTTACCATGCACAGGACCGAGAGCGAGCAACCACCAACACTTAACGAAGACCCACTGCACAAGCGCCACCAACCCACCGGATTGTCTGATCGCGTCGCATTTGGATTGACCAAATTTCTGCGTTTTTTTGCTGACAGCTTTTTTGCCAAGCGCTATGGACATCGTGCCGTTGTACTGGAAACCGTAGCAGGCGTTCCCGGCATGGTAGGCGGTATGGTGCGGCATATGCGTTCATTACGACGTTTGGAAGATGATCGCGAGTGGATTCACACGCTGTTGTCCGAAGCTGAAAACGAGCGTATGCATTTGATGGTCTTTATTAAGATTGCTCAGCCCAGCTGGCTGGAACGCATGGTGATTCTGCTGGCACAGAGTATATTTTTCACCAGTTTTTTCATCCTCTATATCATCTCGGGACGCACGGCACATCGGTTGGTGGGCTATTTTGAAGAGGAAGCAGTGTATAGCTACACCGAATATCTGGCCGAAGTAGACAACGGCAATATTCCCAACATTGAGGCACCTCAAATTGCCATCGACTACTGGCAGCTTCCAGCCGATGCGAAACTTCGTGAGGTGATCATTGCGGTAAGAAACGATGAGGCCGGGCATCGCGATGTCAATCACGGCTTTGCAGACAGTTTTGACAGGCCTGACAAGTAAATGGCTGATAGCTAGTAAAGGCTGATAACAATCAGCCACCTGCCTGAAAAATCTCGGCTTTTCGAATTACACCGCAAGAAGCAGAGTGTTCATCCGCTTACCAAGGCCTAGAGTAGGTGTATTCCAACTCAATTCGAGAATACACATGAACGCCATCAATCATTCAATGGGCCCTGTCGAGTGGATACTGCTGATTACCCTGTCGATCCTCTGGGGAGGGTCATTCTTCTTTGTGGGGGTCGCAGTTGATGCTCTGGGGCCGCTGACCATCGTGGCGCTTCGTGTCGGGCTGGCAGCGATAGCGCTCAATCTGGTGGTTGTGCTGATGGGGTTGAGAATGCCTGCAGAAAAGCCGATGTGGAAAGCATTCTTTGGCATGGGTTTACTCAATAATATGATCCCTTTCACGCTGATCGTCTGGGGACAGGCTTATATAGCCAGCGGGCTGGCATCGATCCTCAATGCTTCAACCATCTTTTTCACCGTGATCGCAGCGCACTACCTGACCCAGGATGAACGGCTGACCGGCGGGCGTTTTGCTGGGGTAGTACTGGGGATTGCAGGGGTTGTGTTCATGATCGGAACCGAGGCTTTGTCGGGGCTGGGTACGCAGTTGCTGGCGCAGCTTGCTGTACTCGGTGGAGCACTATCCTATGCCTTTGCCGGCATTTATGGTCGGCGTTTTCGCACACTGAACAGCCCCCCCCTGGTTACGGCTACCGGTCAGGTCACTGCATCGGCACTGGTGCTGATACCCCTGGCACTCCTGCTGGAGCATCCATGGCTGTTGCCCATGCCGAGCGCCACGGTGTGGGCTGCAATTCTGGGGCTGGCCTTGCTTTCTACAGCCCTTGCCTACATTCTCTACTTCCGCGTGCTGTCGACTGCTGGTGCGACCAATATACTGTTGGTGGCCTTTCTTATCCCGGTCAGTGCGATACTGCTCGGCACGGTTTTTCTTGGCGAACAACTTGAACTGAAGCACTTCACCGGCATGGCGTTCATCGCTATTGGCCTGGCAGCAATAGATGGCAGGCCGCTCAAGGCTGTTCGCCTCTGGCTGTCTGGCAGCCCACCCTGCGCCCCGGCCATGCCGGAGCAGGTGACTGATCGTGACATCTGAAACAGGAGGCTGACCAATGGTAACCGTATCCAGATTCGCTACCGAAGAGAGTCGATGGCAGGCACTCTTGGCACGTGATCAACATGCAAAGGGAGTGTTTGTCTATGCGGTCAGAACAACCGGTATCTATTGTCACCCCGGCTGTGCCTCACGCCTGCCAAAACGAGAGAACACTCTGTTCTTTGATACGGTCACAGAGGCTGTGCAGGCAGGCTATCGCCCCTGTAAACGTTGCAAACCTGATACCGTTTCATCACAGACACGCGTGCAGGAACTGATCACTCAGGCCTGTCGCCAGATCGATGAGTCTGAAACACCCCCAACTCTTGCCAGCCTGGCAGCACAGGCAGGCTTAAGCCAGTGGCACTTCCAGCGAGTATTCAAGACAGCAGTTGGTATGACACCCAAGCAATACGCAAAAGCCCGACAGGTCGAGCGTTTTCGTAACAGCCTGAAGGAGAGTGAATCTGTGACAAATGCTATCTATGAAGCGGGCTTCGGCTCCAGCAGTCGCGCCTACGAAAATACCCGCGAGCGCCTGGCCATGTCACCTTCACAATATCGTAAAGGGAGCTCTGGAGTGACGATCCATTACGCAATCACCCCCTGCTTTCTAGGATTGATCACGGTAGCCGCAACCGATAAAGGGATCTGCGCCATCGAGTTTGGAGATGATCCGGCCACCCTTCTCACTCAATTGCAGGATCGTTTTCCAAAAGCGCTATTGAGTGAGGCAGACAAGACGTTTTCTGAGCGGGTGCAGCAAGTGATCGCCTTTATCGAGACGCCGTCAAAAGGGATCGAACTGCCTCTTGATATCCAGGGTACAGCCTTTCAGGAGAAGGTCTGGCAGACACTGCGCGAAGTGCCGCCCGGCAGTACTGTCAGCTATACGGACATCGCGCAGCGCATCGGCTCCCCCAAGGCCGTCCGTGCGGTTGCACAGGCTTGCGCAGCCAACAAGCTGGCCGTCATAGTGCCCTGCCATCGAGTGGTGCGCAGCGATGGCGCCTTCAGTGGGTATCGTTGGGGAATTGAGCGTAAACGAGAGTTGCTGAAGCGGGAGAAGGATTCTTCCAAGTCGTAAGGGACTGCATATTCTGATCGCCGAAAGCGATATATGACGGTACTGAATTGTTTGAGACAAGCCCCGAGAAGTGGAGCTTGTCTCAGTGGGTCAGTCAAGTGACTGAACACTATTGCGGTAAGTAGTAGGGCCTGCGCAGAATAGACTCCTGATGGAAGTCGAACATCGCCACATAGTACTCCGTCCATCCCCCCATTCTGACCCGCACCAGATCATATGGCTCCGGTTGCTGCATTGCCTGACGGAAGGTGTCTGGATCAGCACAGGTGATGGTGATCATGTTTGAACCCAGCTCACCCTGTGCAAAGCGCTTGATCAGCTCTGTCAGATCCGCTTCAGGGAAGTTCTCTGGAATATTGAGATCAACAGGAGCCGCATTGGCAATGCCGTGGTTGATCGGTGGTATATTCCAGCGTTTGAGCGACTCGAAAGGATCGGTCTGCTGTGTATTCAGCGGCAGGTCATCCGGCCAGGGTGCGGCACAGAAATCATCGGCAATCGGCTGCCCTTCCAGACGTCCATCGGCCGAAGCGCCCATTGTTGCCCCCAGGCCGACATTGTCCTCAAAGGTACCGACACCCGGCGTCACGGTGAAGGCAAAGGGACGCTCAGATGTGCCATAGGTGGTTTTGATTCGCTCATACCCCTCACGAATCACATCCGGCGGGTTATTGAAAACCTCATGAATGGTCGCCACGGCCTGTGCGACAATCCGTTCGGCAAAGAGATTCAGCTCCTCATCCTTACTGATGCCGAACTTGGGTACTGCCAGCGCATACTGTCGCAGATCACGGAAGTGTTCGGCATCCTGCTGACGGCGTGCCTCACCTTCCAGCGTAGTATAAAAGGGCGGCTTCATATCCTCACCCCAATTACACTGCAGGCAACGTCGCAACTCAGCCAGAGAGCAGCGAGCACTCCCCTCGTCAAACACCAGTTGCCTGACCACATACAACGCGTTAATGGCGTTGGCAATACCGCACATCATCGGTGCAATGATATGGTAACGGGCACCACCATTGCTGAGATCGCGTCCGCTCTCCAGAGAGTCATCCAGCATCGCCGAGAACAAGGGGCTGGGGCAATAACCCGCCAGGCTGCCATAACTGTTCATCAACGTATTGAAGAAACCACTGATCGCCCAGCGCCAGTGAGTGAAGAAGATCTCCTCGAACTGCTCGTAACTGTGGATCTGCTCTGGAGGTGGTGAGTTCCACGAGGATTTCATGCCGTTCAGATGAATGGGGCCGGCCCCCGCAATAGTGGCGCCCTGATTCATTGCAACACCTACCAAGGGCAGTATCGGCACATAGGAGAAAGCCCACTCGGTTTTTCCGGGGATGATCGGCTCGTAACAGCCATCACAGGTATAGTCGCGCGCATCGGCCATGCTCAGTGGACCGCAGGCTTTCAGTGCCGGCACCAGCTTGTCATCATTCAGCAGAATCGGATGTGCACCGCCACTGAGCAGCGCTTTGGCTGCCTCGGCAAACAGCTCGTCACTCATCTTGTGATGAACCCGCAATGACAGGCAGGGAGCATTCAGGGGCAAACGTCGGGCAGAGCGCAGGCACATCAGCGTGATCGCATTGGAGGCATCCTCCGGTTCATCATGATCATTCGCTTTATAACCACCCACAGTGAGCTGCTGCACCCATTGGTTGATCGCGGCCCCCTGAGGGAAATTGCCTGCCGAATAGAACACAGCACCGGTGCCATAGTTCAGATAGTCGTTGAGGTGCTGATAGTTGTAGAGCACCGTTTCATCCATCTTCAACCAGAAAGCATCAAGCACCTCCTGCGCCGCTTCCTGGGTTATCCGGCCTGCGCTCAGATCCTGCTCATACAGTCCGATCAGCAGCTGATCAAGACGCCCGATCGACATGGGCTCGCCCGTTTGATGATAGGCACAGTTGCAGATGAAGATCAGTTGTAAACCTTCAAGGAAGGATTGTGGCGGCTGCTCGGCCAGTTTTTCCATCCGCTGTGCCACCGCCTTGCAGTTTTCTCGCTGACCCGGGCTCAGTGAACTCGTCTGACTGGCCTCGCGGGCAGCCATCCGGGCATAGGCACGGATAAAGTCAGATAACCCCTGCAAGGACCAGATCACCGCCTGATAGAAGTCCGCAGCATCCCCGCTCGCCTGTTGCAGTTGTTGTTCAAAACGCGCCTGCAGCCCTTTGATACCGAGCGCAAGAATTTTTTCGTAACCCGGTGCATTATGACCTGTCGCAGAATATTCGTTGAGCATGGAGAAGAATCCGGTCAGGCGTTCATCCTCCTTAATATATTCCATCACCTGAGAGCCGATACCCAGCGAGAGCTGCGGCATGTTGCCGATAATCAGTTCGTCCGGATCCATAAACAGCAGATTGGCGCGGCTGGCATACGCTTCGCTGACCAGCACTCTGGACAGGCTCAATTGCGTCGCTTTGCCCTTGCGCAACATCACGGATGCATCAAGAATCCAACGCTCGCTGTCGTCGATATGCTCATTCAAATGACCAAGAGGCGGTGTTTCACGAGGTTTGTACCAGGTGTCGTGCCAGCGCGAGAACTGGTGATCCAGCAGCGTCAGGATGCGCTCGCTGATCGGACAGTCCGCCACCAGTCGGGAATCGCGCACTTTGTGCAGGTAATCGCGGCTGTTGTAGAACATCAGCCCATTGTCACTACGGCAATCAAAATAGGCATTCAGCGTCACCTCCTGATTGCCCGGTCCATCTGCCAGACCACACTGATGTCGAGACGGGATATACCAGTAGTTGCCTTGCTCACTGCGCGTGACACTGAACAGGCTGTCCTGAACAAACCCTTCCTGCGCACCCACAATGCCCTGAATCACGCGGTCAAACACCTCGGTTGATTGCGCATACCCAGCAAAGAAAACACCGATTTCGTGCGATTTGTTATCCTCATGGTTGCCATATGGCAGAGCCTGACGGATAAGACGTTGATTCATGTGCTCGCCATTGAGTTGTCGCACGCGTTTGATGTGGCTGGTTTCATGATTCATCGGCACCAGTCGATTGGTTCTATCGCGGCCAATCATATTCTCCTTTTCCAGCTCGCTCATGGCATCCAGTTTGCTCCAGTCATGCACAAACTTCTGTGCGATCACAAAGCTGCCACCTTGATTGTCGGGATCGTAATCACCGATCAGTATCCGGCTGGTGATATCCTCATCAGAAGGTGGGTTGACCAGACCATCGGTAAAGCGCCCGCCAATCACCTTGCCGTCATAGCGCTTCTGCGCCGGAACAATCAGTGGGTCAGCGGTACACAAGGGTTCAAGAGCGGCTTGAATGATCGCCAGTGCCGCCTGAGCATTATCCTCGGTGTCTGATTTGATGTGGAACCACAGATCACCTTCCGTTGCGGCAAACACCTGCGGATTCTCACGCAATATATCGCGGTTACCCATGCCAACAGGCACAGTCCAGCCATGCTCCCTGCTCCAGTCCCGCCAGAGTGCAAAGCCAACACCGAGCAACACCGCTGTGCGGTGGTCGGTGCCAAGGCAAAACTCATCCAACTGCCGAGCAAGCGACTGCCAACGCTGAAAGCTGTCTATTGATCTGTCCTGAAGGGTGAAGATTGAGTAGATCGCTTGATCTGGAAAGTAACCGAGGGATTTCTGAGCGTGTGCTATCGTTGTTATAGTGGTCATATCAGCATCCTTGATTATCCTCGTGTGCAGCAGTATCGCCACACAACAATTGACCCTCCTCTCAGGCAACACTGATGGTTGTCTGAAGGCATCCCTCTCATCCGAGAGTTCACAAATAGTTAAGTCCACAAAAACTGAGTGTGCAAGGTGAGTTGTCATCTCCTCTATCAGTCAGCGGGACTGATATCGCTCATCACGCAGCGTATCCCTTCAGCTATGGTTTCCATAAACGCACGGATTCTTGCTACACGTCGCAGGTCCGGGTGTGTCAGTAGCCACAACTCCGTGGCCAACTCCGGCACCGGCTCAGTCAGGCGCACCAGTTGTTCGTCGGCATCTCCCAGATAGCATGGCAATAAAGCAACACCTACTCCCTGACGAGCCGCTATCTGCATACCCAGAATAGTGTCGACTCTGAAATGGCAGTGATCACTGCGCCCGTCCGAGGCCATCCAGGCTTCCAGAGCAGAATCTCCCAGATGAATATCCGGGCCTATCCATTGTGTGTCCGTCAGTTCCGTTACGTTGAATGGCCGAGGGTGATCTTGCCAGCGTGTTGCCTGTCCATAAACCGCTTGAGTGATCTCGGCAACACGTCGACCGATCAGCGTTTCCGGAGGATGTCGTGTCGGTCGAATAGCGATATCGGCCTCGCGCCGAGCCAGACTGTAAAGCTGATTGGATATGACCACTTCGAGCTCGATATGGGGATATTCCTCACGGAATCGGGCAAAGAGCGGAGATAACAGTCCGCTGAAAAGCGTATCAGTTGTGGTCACGCGGATCGTGCCGGATAGTTTCAGATCCTGACCGAGCAGGCGCAGCTCTGCTGCCATCACATCGGCTTGAATTTTCTCAGCAACACCGGCCAGATCCTCCCCTGCCAGAGACTGGGTATAACCACTTCGGGTACGGGTAAAGAGGCTGACACCCAGCCGTTGCTCCATATCAGTCAATCGACGGAACACAGTGGCATGACTCATTCGCAAGTATCGGCCTGCACCCGACAACGAGCCAGTTTTAGCGATGGCCAGCACAATCTGCAGATCATCCCAGCGGATAGACTGTTCATTCATGCAAACAAAACTCTCATTTTTTTGGAATGTATGTTTCTAAATGAACAGATTAGTCTGTTGCCATAAAGATGCAAAGTGGAGTTGAGAAATGAATGTGCTGTTGGTTTTATGTCACCCGGAGCGATCCTCATTTAATGGAGGCTTGGCAGACATTGCTATTGAAACCCTGCGCGCTGCCGGTCACTCGGTTGAACTGGATGACCTGTATGCTGAAGAGTTCGACCCGGTTGAACGACCCTCTCATTACTCAAAACGGGTAGATGAGCACTCTTTTGCCCCCTTGACTGAGCAACGGGCGCATTATGACCAGCGTGCACTTCCGGCGGATGTCCGTCGTGAGATAGCCCGGCTGGAATGGGCAGATCTGGTTATCTTCCAGTTTCCACTCTGGTGGCATGCCCAACC
Organism: Nitrincola salilacus; assembly: GCF_046271865.1. Lineage (NCBI taxonomy): Bacteria > Pseudomonadati > Pseudomonadota > Gammaproteobacteria > Oceanospirillales > Oceanospirillaceae > Nitrincola > Nitrincola salilacus. The sequence goes on along the minus strand of NZ_CP176580.1, from coordinate 1,328,070 downwards.
TGCCATGCTGAAAGGATGGTTTGACAGGGTAATGGTGTACGGCGGGATCTATTCTGGCAGCAAGCGCTATGATCGTGGCTACTTCCGTGGCAAACGAGCCATCTGCTCAGTCACTACCGGTTCACCTGAAGCGGCCTTCATGCCGTTCGGTCGTGCGGGAAATATGGTCGAGTGGTTGTGGCCCATTCACTCATCTCTCTATTACATCGGCTATGATGTACTGGCGCCCCAGGTAAACTATGGTATTCAGGGAGGAGGCATCCGCTATCAGGATGAAAACGCGTTCCGTAACTATCTGGAGTCCAGCAAGGACCACTGGGCATCACGTATTCCGGGACTGGGTTTGGAGCCGACCATTCCATTCACCGGCTGGAACGACTGGGACGAAACGGGCGTACTGAAGCCATCCCACCCCATGAGATGGCGGATCTGAGCCATAATTGACTTTGAACGACAGAAAAAGGGTCTGGTTCATTTTTTCGAGTCAGCAACGGTACTGGTTGATGAGCGACTACATTGAGTTTCTGCAAGAGGTGTTTGACCAGTTCGGACCGATCACGGCGCGCAAGATGTTTGGCGGCTATGGTATCTATCATCAGGGGTTGATGTTTGCGCTGGTGGCAGATGACACCTTGTTTCTGAAAGCGGATGCTGAAACCATTCCCCTGTTTGAGGTGGAAGGTTCAGGGCCATTTGAGTATGAAAAGAACGGAAAGGTCACGAAGATGTCTTACTATCTGGCGCCCGAAGAGATAATGGATGATCGTGAATTCGCGGCGATCTGGGGGCAGCGCGCATTCCAGGCGGCGTTGCGAGCAAAAGCAGGCAGCAAACCAGTTCGGCGAAAAAAGAAGCTCTGATGTGAGAGCACTATTATGAATAGCACACAGATGGAGAGCAGCATGTTAAACAACGCCAGACAGCCAGTCCTTTTTCTCTCTCATGGCGGCGGGCCTCTGCCACTGCTCAACGATCCCGGCCATGCCGGCCTGATTGATGCCTATGCGCAGATCAGAAACAAACTCAAGGCGCTTGAAGAAAAGCCATCCGCACTGTTGTTTATCAGTGCTCACTGGGAGGCCGATGAATTCACGATTACAGCAGCGTCACAGACATCTCTTTACTATGACTACTACGGCTTTCCTGATGCGGCCTATCAGGTGACCTACCCGGTTCCTGGCGCTGTTGCACTTGCCAGCCGAATCAGAGACAAGCTGAACGACCAAGAAGTGCCAGCTCATCTTGATGAAACACGCGGTCTGGATCATGGTGTATTTGTACCTGGCATCATGCTCTTTCCTGAAGCGGAGATTCCCTGCCTCCAGTTATCTTTGTTGAAAACACTGGACCCCGCCGCTCACCTGAAACTGGGACAACTTCTGCAAGAGCTCCGTCAGGAAAATGTGATGATCATCGGGTCCGGATTTTCATTTCATAACATGCGTGCTTTTTTTCAACCCGGCACTCAGGCAGAGGTTGATCTGAATCTCGCGTTTGAGGGCTGGCTGTCTGAAACACTGCTGGACTGCAATGATGCCGAGCGTGAGCAACGACTTCTCAACTGGGAGACTGCACCCGGTGCCCGCTTCTGCCATCCACGCGAGGAGCATCTACTGCCGATCCATGTCTGTGCTGGCGCCTCTGGCAGCAAAGCAAGCCAGCAGTGGCGATTTACCACACTGGGTAGAGAGGGTAGTTGTTATTGGTGGGATTGATATCTGATAATTCAATATAATTGGATGATACGGTATGCAGATTTACATAAATAACAAGCTATTCAATAGGGATAAAGCCACCAATGAATTATTGCAACTGGAATGCCCACACCACAAAGAGCAAACATTCCTCTAGTTAAAAATCTATCAATCGGTTTTATATAGGGCACAACAACCGCTGTACAGATCAAACCAAATCGATGTTTGGTAACTCCGGCATCCCGCTCAGTCTTTATCATTTTTTCGATCTTCCTACGCGAAACTAAAAAAATACTCATATATCCTGCAATATTTAACCAGTGTAGCGGAGGGGGTTCTATACCATCACGCTTCATATCTCTAGTGATGCGTAAAACGGAGTAAAAAAATGATGCTAGTTGGAAGATAAAGCCCAGCATCAGTAGGAAACTAAATACTGGTATAAGAAGGTCCTCAGGTAAGTATGTGCGCGCAAAATCAGGAAAATTCACAAAATAATCACTCATATATAATTTAATTAGTGCATATATTAAATGCCTGAAAATATTTCCGAATAAGCAATTTTGTCATATATCCATTCACCCGAATTTTCACCAACTTTTCCTCCTTTCGTGGCTCCGATATAGCCTGCTGCCGCTACAACAACCACAATACAGCCAATGATTGCCCAGCTTATAGGACCTCCAACTGCCGCTAAGGCCATCATTTTTCCCGCACCACCAAAAGCTGTAAGTGCTGCAATAGTTGAACCACTACCCACTATGGCACCTACTATAAATCCTCCTACTTGCTTTACACTTTCACGATGCCAGTTTCCATCAGCATTACTCACGCTTCTTATCTTTCCAGCTCTGATAGAAGCATCAGCAGCCAAAGACAAAGGAGTGGCTGCTTTCGACATAAACTGCGAGAATTTTTTCAGCAGGTTAGCCTGGAACAAGTCGGATACAAAAATGCGTGAGTCAGGTTTAAGGCGACCACGACTGCGACTGGCCAGAGTGATGCCTCGATTGGCATTATTGATTGCTCCGCCACGGTTCTTAGTGCGCATGACAACTGGTGATAGTTGTGTCATTGCCGTTCTGTGTTCGCTGATCAATACATCGTAGGCTTGAATCGCATTACGTCGTGCGATGGCATCCCTGGCGCCAGCGCCCGGCATACCGGCCGCGGCAGGCTTTTGAACAGCGATGAGAGCGTTTTCATAGTTCACCAAGGCTTTGTGGAACTTAGAAAGATTTTGATATTTAGCCTGGAAGGCAGGGCCTGATGCACCTATCAGGCTGAGTACTCCGTTGAGTTCCTCTTCAGTCAGGTACTTTTCCCAGAACTCAGCTTCTCGGTGTAATGCTTCACCTTCAGCTGACACGGCTTGCATAAGCCAACCACGTTCATGAATGGCCTGTTGATTAAGCGTACGAATAATCGACGGTGCATAAGGCTCAGCTATATCCAGTGTAAAAGCTTGGCCTTCATAGACGCGGCCATTTGCCCCTATGCTATTCACTCGGGAAAACTCTGTGAGCAGCTCTTCGTCAGCTTCTATCAGATCAGAAATGTGGCAGGAATGGGAATTGAAATAGACGGTTGGCATGTCAATATCCTTATTAAAAATCATCCTTTAGGGCAATCCAGCCCCTGTTTGCGCAAAGACTACTGCCTTTTATTGATAGGATCAAGGGCGTTAGATCAGCCCTCAAGGTTCAGCATAAATCCATCCATGGATCTTCTATAGACACTACATGCTTTCGAGTGAGGGCATACCCTACTTCATTGAATTAAGCCGCTTGGCAATGGCATCAATCTCTTCACTCATGCGGCTCAAGTGATTCGAATCATCAGCATTACTGCTGGTCAACGCCTGCAGGCGTGCAACAAACTGGCTCAGGTCATGCGAAACCTTTTGCTGTTCGCGGGCAGCCACTGATATCTGTGTTGCCTGATCCGTGATCTGCGAAAAGGCATCAACTACCTGTTGCAGATGTTCTGCTGTTGTTTCTGTTGAGCTGACTGCACGCTCTGTCTCATTCTGCCCTAACTCCATGGCTGCAACAGAGTCTTTCGACCCGACCTGCAAACGACCCAGCACCTGCTCAATCTCAACCGCTGAGCTTTCACTCTTGGCAGCCAGGTTACGCACCTCGTCAGCAACAACTGCAAAGCCTCGGCCACTGTCACCAGCACGAGCTGCTTCGATGGCCGCATTCAATGCGAGTAGGTTGGTCTGCTCCGCTATGGCACGGATCACACTCAGCATGCCATTTGCCTGACGGCTGTCTTCATCCAGTTTGATAATATTTTTCTGCGCATGGGTGATCGCTTCAGCCAGGGTCCGCATGGTGGCGATGACCTGAGTCATCTCTTTTCCACTGGTGAGCACATCCTGATGAATACGTTCAACCGTAGTCCTGGTTTCATTGGCATACATGGCCACATCTTGAGATGTTGCACCAAGTTCCTCTGTAGCTGCTGCAAGCGTGTGGTTTTCGTCACTCAGGCTATTGGCTTTTTTCAGGAACTCATTACTGAAGCTGTTGAGTCGATCCGCATCTCTGACAAGATTGTTCGATTCATCATGAATCTTTTCAAGCAGTGTTTTAAGCTTCCCACCATATGCATTCACAGCCTGTCGCAACTCGCCCATCTCGTTCATGGTGCCGGTTTCAAGCGCCTGAGCAGTACCCCCGTCAACAAGTTCCTGAATCTGGGACGTGGTTTGCTGGATTTTAGCCAGCAGATTACGAAAGAAGAGCGCAGCAATGATGCCGACCACCAGCAATAGCGCACCTATTGCCAGCATCAAAAATAGCCCCATGCTCTGAGCAACTTCTGTCATCTTGCCTTTGGGTACAATCAGGCCTATTGTCCAACCCGTTTGAGGATGCTTGATCAGATCAACATAAGCCGCTTCACCAAGTATGGCATCATCTTTGAGTTCGAGTAGTTGGGTATCCTGCAGATTGCCGGCGGCATTCAGTGCCTCACTGAGCCATGTTGTCTGGCGTGCCAGTTCATCGGCTGTCATCAGGGAATCATCTGACTTCACTATCTGTGCCGCCGATTGTGGAAAGCTGATCATCTGCCCTGTTGAGTCGATCGCAAACACATAACCACCATTCTCACGACCATGTCGCTCCAATACCTCAGTGATGCCATCGAGCATCATATCTACTGTGGCAACTCCCGCAAACCGGCCGCTTTCACGGATGGGGATAGTACAGGTCACCATTGGAATCTTGGTGAAAGGATCAATATAAGCTTCTGACCAACTGCAGCGATCTACGGATGCATTACGACCGACTTGATACCAGCCTTCATTGTGATAACCAGAACCACTTGGGTCATTATAGTCATCTAGATACTCGATACCGCTGCTTGAGCGTCCCCAGAAGAAACTTCGGCGCTCTACCCCTTGGGTAAAAGCATTCGGCTCCGGCCAGATACCGCCCCCTGCAATAGCAGAGTCTCCATGATTATCGATAATTGAGGGAAAAATCTGCTTGAACAGCTCTTCCTCTTTCGGGAGCTGTGTCGTGGCAAGCGCAAGGGTACTGGTAAGAAGCTCGATCTGATCCAGATTGGCGCTCAACAGGTCGGAGAGCCCCGCCTGATTGACCGTGATCTGCTGTTGCCGCTCGATGATAAGATCAGGTTTGACCTTCATCTCCACAACCGCAAGGATAACGAGTAGAGCCAATACCAGTATGATGGCCAACCCTAGCGTGATTTGCTGACGGATCATTAAGACGGGCTTCATAAAACGTTATCCTGTATCTACGAGATGGTTTATAAGCTCATAAAACTTTTAACACACCCTATCTGGCATTCACAGTTAAATGCCCATATAACTTCGAATCAGCACTTGGCTTGCAGGTAGCTGCGAAAAAATGCCATAAACGCTCGAACCTTGCTCGGCACATGGCGCCCCGGTGGATAGACCGCATGTACCCCACCCTCCGGTAGCGACCAGTCTTTGAGAATGCGCACCAGCCGCCCAGTGCGCATATCTTCTTCAGCGGTGATATCGGCCATCACCGAAATCCCGGCTCCGGCTTCAAGCAATGCACGCAGACTGGCAGTGGAGTTTGATTTGAAGCGCGCCTGCATCTGCACTTTGCACAGTTCATCCCCTCTTTTGAATGTCCAGGTCAGTGGCGATGTGAGGGGGGTGAATATCACCCAGGCATGTTCGGCAAGCTCTGCAGGATGCTCCGGTGTGCCGTGCATTTTGAGGTACTCGGGTGATGCCATCAGAAACTGCTCAAAGCTCGCCAGCTTTGCTGAACGCAGTGTGGAGTCCTTCAGCCAGCCCAGCCTGAACGCGAGATCAATCCCCTCCTGCACCATATCACTGACACGATCACCACTGCGCAGCTCTATTCTCAATTCCGGATGACGCTTGCCGAACTCGACCAGCGCTTGGCCGAGCACCTGAGCCGCATAATCCTCCGGTGCCGTTAGGCGCAACTCCCCTTGAAGCTGATGATCGTCTGCTTCGACAGCTGACAAGGCGCCCTGAATACCATCCAACAGCGGCTGACACTCGCGATAAAATACTTCTCCCGCCTCTGTCAGATGCACCTTGCGCGTTGTGCGATGAAACAACGCGACACCCAGATGAGTTTCGAGCTTACGAATCTGCAGGCTGACCCGGGTTTTGGTGCAGCCCAGACGATCCGCGGCAGCTGTAAAACCTCCCGCCTCTACCAGAGCCAGAAAGACCGGCAGTGTGTTGAGATCAAGCCCTTCCTTAACCGCCATGGCACGCCCCCATTGTTATCATTTAAATAACAGTAAATTATCAATAGGTGTATTTTTAAAATCAATAGAGTGGATGACAATAGCGCCATCGCAAACACACATGAGGAAAGAAATATGAATATTGCACTGATCGGCGCCAGCGGTTTTATCGGCTCATCCCTGCTGGAAGAAGCACTGACACGTGGTCATCAGGTGAAAGCTCTGGTCACACGTCCAGAGCGGGTAGCCAGCCGCGATAATCTGACAGTTGAAAAATCTGACGTGATGAATACCGCAGCGCTGGCTGAACAGTTGAAAGGGGTCGACGTTGTACTGAGCGCCTTCAGTGGCCATGCCCAGGAGGATGTGTATGACTACTACCTGAAAGGTTTTGAATCTACCTTGTCTGCAACGCAATCCGCTGGCGTACCGCGTCTGTTGATTGTCGGCGGCGCAGGTTCTCTGGAGATTGCTCCTGGACAATTGCTGATCGATACAGCCGAGTTTCCGGCCATGTATAAGCCAACGGCCGAGGGCGCCAGAACTGCACTGAAGCAACTTCGTGCTCAGACAGCTCAGACCTGGACCATGCTGTCACCCGCTGCCGAGATTTTTCCGGGCGAGCGCACCGCACAGTTCCGCCTCAGCACCGACACACTGTTGACCGATGCCGAAGGTAACAGCCGCATCTCCGTACAGGATTATGCCATCGCCATGCTGGATGAACTGGAGAATCCTCAGCACGCCAACAGCCGCTTCGCTGTAGCTTACTGAGGCAAACAGCAGAGTAGCCACTCGGCACAGGTCGGTTCACATGCGCGACGTTCTCACCAGTAACGCATCGCGCCTGCGAACAGCTGTGCCAGGTGCTGCTCTTCCACTGCCTTGGGTGCATTCTTAATCAAGCGCTGCTGTGCCCAGGCACCGGCAGCGAGGGTGTCGATATCACCTTCGTGATAACCGACACCACCCACTCCATTGGGAATCTCACAGAACTGCATCAGCTCGATCAACCGGCTCGCAACACGCTCACCGGCATCGTCCAACACTGCACCCTGAATATCCGCTCCCAGCCATCCGGCTGCATGCAGATGGCGTTCAGGACAGGCATCAGCAGTAAAGCGGAACACGGCCGGCGCATTGACGATCACCGACATTCCATGCGGTACCATCGGTTCATCCTGAGGATAACCTGGTGCTCGGAAGTCACGCACGCCACCCGCCACTGCGTAAGACATGCCATGTGGAAGATGCACGCCTGCATTACCAAAGGCAATTCCAGCCAGCGTCGCAGCCCACATCATGCCATCACGCGCTTCATGATCACTGGCATCCATGACTGCACGCTTCAGATACTGCCCCGTCAATTGCAGCGCCTTTTCACAACCGAAATCGCTCCAGGGGTTGGCGCCCTGGCTCATCGGCCGCAGGGTCGGGCGGTCGGCTCTTGCACGCTGCGTGTGCGGGAGCGCCGTATAACTTTCCAACGCATGCGACAACACATCAAAACCTGATGCCGCAACAACTGCCCGGGGCAGTGTATAGGTGGTCGTCGGATCGATCAGTGCAAGGGTTGGGCGAAGATAGCGTGATGCAATACCGGTTTTAACGCCCTTCTCCACCCAGTCAAAAACCGAGATACCGGTACACTCTGCTCCGGTTCCACTGGTGGTAGGACAAGCGATATGCGGCTTGAGCGGACCAGGCACAGGCCTGCCTTCACCGAGCGGTGCATTAACATAAGCAGCCAGTTCAGCCGGATAGGTCGCATAGAGGTTGGCTGCCTTGGCGGTATCGATAACAGAACCGCCACCAATCGAGAGATAACCGTCAAACTGCCCTTCACGGGCAAACTGAGCTGCCTTCAGGAAGGAGGCATCAGAAGGCTCCACTGCCACTTCATCATAGATCACCACATCCAGCCCTGCCGCCAACAGCGAACGATGCACGATAGAGACATGTTCGAGCTTAGCCAGACGCTGATCTGTGAACAAAGCAATACGCTTGAGGCCAAGCTGGCGAGCATGGTCACCGGCTTCTGCAAGTGCTCCGGGGCCAAAGGTTATTGCAGAGATATCAACCGAGAAGACAGCATCGCCGCCCTCAGTATGAGCATAATGATGACAACAAGCCATGTAACAACTCCTGGTGGACTGAACAGGCAGCCCTTACCAAGCCCAGCAACGTGGCCAAATGCAGGTCCACGCTGTACGAATTGATCTAGTGCCTACCCAGAAACTGGTTAATGAGTCGTACCAGTATAGTATGGAAATACTCTTCCACATCCTCGATTTCACGTTCAAAAAATGCCAGATAACGTGATGCCTGCTCGTGGGTCAGGACCTTCCCCCGAACGGAATACTGCATCTCGTCCTGCGATTTATCGTGACGGGGTACCAGTTGCCAGTTCACCAGACCTGATTCGTAGAAGGCAATTTCCTTCTGAGCATAGACACAAAAACCCTCGACGTGATCAATTCCATCAGGCCCAAGACAACCCGGTTCTACTCGGCATACAACGGTCAGTTTTTTATCTTCCGGCAAGGGTAACTTGGTGCTCATCTGTTTATTCTCATGCCTTGCTCTGAAAGATCGGAGCGGTATCAGGGATGCCTATCTGGAATACATTAGCCCCTCCTGTCTTTAAAAAAATCCACAAGAACGGGGCCGCTTGCAAATTCTACTCACTGCCTCGCCTTGAGGCCAACAAAAACAGCAGTTGATAATATAATAAGCGCTTAAAAAAGCTTGGATTTAGCCCTGCATTGAGTAGACTGGATCGATCAAATCTTACATCAGGAACACCTCATGTTGACCCTGTTACCTCGCGCCAGATTTTTACGCGGAGCGGTGGCGCTCCTCTACTTCAGCAACTGGTTAAACTCATGAACAACAACCAGCCAATCACGAGCCTACCTGCTCAGCAGATTGCTATCAGCACTGAGCTGCGACTCGGTATCCTGCTGGTGTTCGGCGCAGCCTTTGTCTGGAGTTTTGGCGGTACCTTCGGGCGCCTGCTGAGTGTTGCGGATAGCTGGACAGTGGTGTTCTGGCGCTCCGTCTGGGCAGGCCTGTTTCTGATCACCTTCATGCTGCTGCGCAATGGCCTGCGTGAAACGTTGGTCATGTTCCGTTCTATGGGATGGCCTGGGATCGGGGTCGGTCTTTGCTTTGCAACAGCATCCACCTCCTTTGTAGTGGCACTGAACCATACCACCGTCGCCAATATTCTGTTGATTCAGGCAGGCGTGCCGTTGATTGCGGCATTGATCGCCTGGATACTTTTTCGAGAACGGGTCAGTGGCCCAACCTGGCTGGCAATCGCCGTGGTGATTCTGGGTGTCGGGGTGATGGTGTCTGAGTCTTTTACCGGCAAGGTATCGCCCATCGGGGACTCACTCGCGTTGGTGATCGCCTTCTGCTTTGCCATAGCCACAGTGATCACACGCCGTTATTCGCATGTACGCATGGCGCCAGCCGTGTGTCTCGGCACAGTGATAGCGGCAGTATTGGCAGCGCTGATGACCTCGGGCTTTGCCACCAGCACGCTGGATATGGGTATTCTGTTTGCGTTCGGGGCGCTTAATCTTGGGCTCGGACTGGCGCTGTTCGTGACCGGCGCCCGTCTGGTACCCTCTCCTGTTGCGGCATTGATCGGCACTGCCGAACCGATGCTCGGGCCACTCTGGGTGTGGTTGTTCCTGAATGAGATCCCCGGCATCTCAACGCTGATCGGGGGTGGTATCATACTCACTGCTCTGCTGGCTCACCTGACCTGGCAGATGTTGCATCATCGCCGTGTCATGGTGGGGCCAACGCCCAACTGACACAGCTCTGATCGGTAGCTACTGATCCGCAACTACTGATCTGCAAAGCACTGAATCTGATCGAGGAAAGGTACCAATGGAAATGAAACAGCAAGACGATATCACCGTACCGCTGATTGTGTATGTGCTCTATCTCACTGGGCTGTTTGTCGGTGTGACGGTCATTATTGGGCTGGTGGTGGCCTATATGCAGCAGAAGACAGCCCCCGAGTGGATGAAAAGCCACTACCGATATCTGATCCGTACCTTCTGGGCGGGGCTGGTACTGTCTATCATCGGCTTTGCCACCATGTGGCTACTGGTAGGCTATCTGATTCTGATGATCACCATGTTCTGGTTTATTTTCCGTTGCGTGATGGGGCTGATTCGCCTGCAGAAGCGCGAAGCGGTCAAGCACCCTGATTCCTGGCTGTATGGCTGATGGGTTTATCGTAAAACCTGCCGTTTTATTGATACAAGAGGGCCGTGATGGACAGTCAGATCGAAAATGGATTTATGGTGATTCAGGGCAATCGTCTTGAAGCACTGCGCGAACTGGCTGTGCAGTGGCTGCGTCGCTATCCGCTGAAGCCGCTGGAGAATGAAACGATACTGGTGCAGAGCAATGGTATTGCTCAGTGGCTGAAGCTCGCTCTGGCTGAAGATGAAGATGCCGCCAATGGCGGTGGTTGCGGTATTGCCGCCGCTCTGAATATCAGCCTGCCCGCGCGTTATATCTGGCAGGCCTACCGCGCCGTGCTGGGCGATCTGCCCGACTCCTCCCCTTATGATAAACATCTGCTGACCTGGCGCCTGTTGCGCATGCTGCCGGAGCTGCTGGATGATCCGGTGTTTGCCCCCCTGCAACGATTTCTGCGTGATGATCAGGATCTGCGCAAGCAGTTTCAGCTGGCACAGCGTCTGGCAGATCTGTTCGATCAGTATCAGGTTTACCGTGCCGATTGGCTCGATGCCTGGGCGGCTGGAGATGACTCGATGTTTACCGAGGGTGGCATGGCCTCAAGCGAGCAGGTGTGGCAGGCTGCACTCTGGCGCCGGATCATCGCTCAGATGCCAGAGGATCAGAACAACACCAGCCGTGCTCAGGTGCATCAACGTTTTCTGAGTGCCGCCAAAGCGCTGACTCCCGAGACTCGCCCTGCCACTTTGCCACGGCGGGTTGTGGTGTTCGGTATATCCTCTTTACCGCAGCAGGCGGTTGAAGTGCTCAGCGCTGTCGCCAACTGCTCGCAGGTGTTGCTCTGTGTGCATAACCCCTGCCAGCACTACTGGGGCGACATCGTCGAGGATCGGCACCTGTTCAAACAAGCGTTTGCACGCCACGCCAGCAAGTGGAGTGGTGAGCTGACCGATGATGACCTGCACCTGCATGCACACCCCCTGCTCGCTTCCTGGGGTAAACAGGGGCGCGACTATATCCGCCTGCTGGATGAACATGATCAACGCCATCAGTATGAGCCCCTGTTCCAGGGCAATCAGCTCAGTATCGACCTGTTTGAAGAACCAAGCGCCACAAGCCTGCTGGCCCAGATGCAGAGCGACATACTGAATCTGCGCAACCCTGCCGAGATCAAATCACTGGGCAGAACACCCGATCCACAGCAGGATCGCAGCCTGAGTTTTCATATCGCGCACAGTGCTCAACGCGAAGTGGAGATATTGCAGGACCATCTGCTCGCTGCTTTTGCCGCACAGCCGGATCTCCGCCCGCGCGATGTGCTGGTGATGGTGCCCGATATCAACCTCTATGCACCGCATATCCGCGCCGTGTTTGCCCAGATCGATCAGGCTGATCCGCGTTTTATCCCCTACACCCTGTCGGATCAGGGGCAGCGCCAGCAGGCACCTTTGCTGATCGCGCTGGAGATGCTGTTGAATCTGCCACGCTCACGTTTCAGCGTCAGTGAGTTGCTGGATCTGCTCGAAGTGCCGGCCGTGCGTGAAACCTTCAGTATCCGTGAAGAGGATAAACCCCTGCTGCACCGCTGGGTGGAGGGCGCAAATATCCGCTGGGGACTGCATGCCCGCCAGCGCGAACAGTTTGATCTGCCGCCCGGCAGTGAACAGAACACCTGGCAGTTCGGCCTGAAACGGATGCTGCTGGGCTATGCCGTCGGTCAGGGGGATGCCTGGCAGGCGATCGAGCCCTATGCCGAGATCGGCGGGCTGGATGCGGCGCTGGCGGGCTCGCTCGTGCGTCTGCTCAATGCGCTGGAGGAGTACTGGCAGTGCCTGCAGGAGCAGATGACGCCGCAAGACTGGGTCGCCTGCCTGCGCCAGCTCTGCCAGCGTTTTTTCAGCGCCACCGACAGCCGCGATGAACTGCTGCTGACCCGGATAGAGCTGAGCCTGCAAAACTGGTTGGAGGAGTGCGAAGCCGCTGAGTTTGATCAGCCACTGCCACTGGGTATCGTACGTGAGGTGCTGTTGGGCCAGATCGATCAGAGCGACCTGAGCCAGCGCTTCATGGCCGGCGCCGTTAACTTCGCCACCTTGATGCCGATGCGGGCGATCCCCTTCCAACATATCTGCCTGCTCGGCATGAACGAGAGCGACTATCCGCGCCAGGTACCTGCCGTGGATTTTGATCTGATGCGACATGACTACCGGCCCGGTGACCGTTCCCGACGCGAAGATGACCGTTATCTGTTCATGGAGGCGCTGTTGTCGTCCCGTGATCAGCTCTATATCAGTTGGGTCGGACGCAGCATCCGCGACAACACAGAGCGTCCCCCCTCGGTGCTGGTGGGCCAGCTGCGTGATTATCTGAGTGATCTTCACGGCAAGCCGCTGCTTGAGGGGCTGACAAGCGAATACCCCTTGCAGCCGTTCAGTCGCCGCTACTTCACCGCAGGTTCCGGTTTCACCACCTATGCGCGTGAATGGCAGGCGGTGCATGAAGCACAGGACACAGATCTGGCAACACCTCTGCCCCAATATCAACCTGAACAGCATCTGACCCTGGCACAACTGGGCGCCCTGCTGCGCGATCCCGCCACGCAGTTTTTCAAAGAACGTCTGGGGGTTCAGTTTACACAAAGCGATGTCACCGGCGAGGATCAGGAACCCTTCAATGTAGATGGTCTGTCACGCTGGCAGCATCAGGACCAATTGCTCGGTCAGATCCGTCAGGCACTCGATCTGCAACAGCAACTGGAGCCTCAGGCAGCACTGGAGGCATTGGTGCAGCGCCAGCAAGCCAGAGGTGCACTACCCTTGCCACCTTTTGGCCCCTGTGTGGCTGAACAACTGATCGCTCCGCTCGCGGCACCGCTGCTGCAGTACCAATTGTTGTTGTCGCTCTGGCACAAACTCCCACCGGAGGAGATTACCCTCAGCCATAAAAGTCTGACGCTGCAGGACTGGCTGAGTGATATCCGCCGTAATGAGGCCGGTGAGCGACTGCGTCTGATTCTGCAAACCAGCAATATCCATGAGGGCAAAACCTGGAAATGGCACAATCTGGTGCGTCAATGGCCACTGCATCTGGCGGCTCAGTTGAACGGCCTGACCAGCACCCGCATTCTGGGCCCACAAACCGATCTGCTGCTGCCCCCTCTACCGCAGGAAGAGGCGAAACATCTGCTGACAGAACTGATGGCACACTGGCTGATCAATTTGAATGAGCCACTGCCGATCGCCTGCAAAACCGCCTGCATCTGGCTGACCGACAACAAAGATCGCGAAAAAGCTGCGCGCGATGCCTATGAGGGCGGCTTTCAGCGTTTTGGCGAGGTCAGCAACAGCCAGGCTCTGGCCAGACTCTGGCCCGATTTTGATGCCCTGTTCAACAGCGGCGACTTTGATGAGCTGAGCCGGGCACTTTACGAACCGATGATCCAGCAATGTGGCAAGCAGACCGTAGCGGAGGATGAGGCATGAGCGGTATTGATCTGCATATCCCTACCTTTCCGCTACGTGGCAGCAGTCTGATCGAGGCCAGCGCCGGCACCGGCAAGACCTTCACCATCGCCCTGCTCTATACGCGACTGATCCTGCAACATGGCACAGAGCAGGCGTTCAGCCGTGCGTTGAGTCCTGCTGATATTCTGGTGGTAACCTTTACCGACGCCGCCACACAGGAGTTGAAGGACCGTATCCGCCAGCGCCTGGTCGAGGCCGCTGCGTGTTTCATGCAGGATCCGGCGAGTGCCGTTCATCATCCTGAAGATCCGCTGCACCAGATACGTGCCGATTACGCGCCCGAGCAGTGGCTGACCTGTGCCCGCCTGCTGCAACTGGCTGCACAATCGATGGATGAGTCGGCGATCTCGACCATCCACAGCTGGTGTTACCGCATGCTGCGCGAACATGCCTTCGACAGCGGCAGCCTCTTCACACAAAATCTGATCACCGATCAGGCAGAGCTGCTGGCGGAGTTGATACGCGATTATTGGCGCATCCACTTCTATTCTCTAGGAACCGCTGCTGCGAGCCTGATTCTGAGCGAATTCGCCTCGCCGGAGATGCTGCTGAAGGCGATCCAGCCCCTGCTGCGCCGGATCGAAAGTCAGCTAACCTATGCAGGCCAACCGCTGGCAGCCGACACGGATATTCGTCTCATACTTGAAAGCTTCACGGCCAAAGCAATAGAGCGAGCGCGACTTGAGCAACAGGCAAGAGATCTCTGGCATGCTGACCTGAAGACCCTTAACGCCCTGTTACAAGCGTTGCGCCCGAGCCTGAATGGCAGTCGTTTCCGACGCAAGAAAGAGGATGCCGACTTCGACCAGATGCTGGAAGATCTGGCGAGCTGGTCACAGGGCGCTCCGGCACCGAATGAGCTGAAGTATCTGGCCGAGGGTGAGATCCCACTGAGTGGCGGCAAGAAAGCCCCACCACAACCCCAGCATCCCGCACTGGCAGCGATCGGTGAGCTGCTGAATATTGATGCTGATGATGAATCGAGCACCGCCCCGACACTGCGCGCCCATCTGCTGAGCCACGCCAGCCGCTGGATGCAACTGCGCCTCAAAGCTGCACTGCTGGAGCGAGCTGAGCTCGGTTTTGATGACCTGCTGCAGCAGCTCGATAAGGCACTTGGCAGTGATCAGGGCGAGCATCTGGCCGCCACGCTGCGACGCCAGTACCCGGTGGCGATGATTGATGAGTTTCAGGACACCGACCCACTGCAGTATCGCATCTTCAACCGCATCTATGAGGTTGAGCAGAATCAGCAAGACACTGCACTGATCATGATCGGCGATCCCAAGCAGGCGATCTACTCCTTCCGTGGCGCGGATATTCACACCTACCTTAAAGCACGCGAGGCCACCGAGGGGCGGCACTTCAATCTTAAAACCAACTACCGCTCCACTCAGGCAGTAGTCAAAGCGGTGAACACCCTGTTCCAACAGGCGGAAAGCTTCGCCGAAGGCGCATTTCACTTCAAGGTCGAGGATGATAACCCCGTGCCTTTTGTCGAGGTGGATGCCAAGGGGCGCGACGAGCAGCTGATACTGGATGATCAGCCTGCCAATGCCCTGACCTGGTGGATGCTGACAGATGATGACCCGCTTATATCCGTCTCGGACTACCGCAATAGAATGGCACAAAGCTGCGCCAGTCAGTTGGTACAGTGGCTGAATCAGGCAGGCAACCACAAAAGCGGATTCAGACAAGATGATCAACTGACCCCACTGCAACCGGCAGATATCGCGATACTGGTGCGAGGCCGGAGCGAAGCCGACGCGATCCGCAAGGCACTCAGTGCACGTGCGCTGGCCAGCGTTTATCTATCGGATAGGGAATCGGTTTTCAGCACACAGGAAGCACGCGATATGCTGGTCTGGCTGCGCGCCTGTGCCGAGCCCGGCGATGATCGCAAGCTGCGGGCCGCCCTCGCCACCCCATCACTGGAACTCCCGTTGACGCGACTCGATCAGTTGAATCGTGATGAGCTGATCTGGGAGAGTGAAACGGAGCATTTCCGCACCTTCAGCCGCCTCTGGTACAGCCAGGGCGTGCTGCCGATGTTACGCCGCCTGATGCAGGTGTATGAACTGCCACAACGACTGCTGAGCAAACCGGAAGGGGAACGCAGCCTGACCAACCTGCTGCATCTGGCCGAATGGCTGCAACAATCCAGCGTACAGCAAGAGGGGGAACAAGGGCTGATCCGTCATCTGGCCGAACAACTGGAAGAGACCAGCGAGGAGCAGATACTGCGTCTGGAGAGTGATGCCGATCTGATCAAGGTGGTCACGATTCATAAATCCAAAGGGTTGGAATACCCGCTGGTGATGCTGCCCTTTATCAGCAGTTGGCGCGAGGTGGATGGCAAGACCACCGAAGTGGCAATTCAGGAACCGAACGTTCAGAGGCTGGAGATAGCCGGAAGTAAGCTAGCCGCCGATGCCTGGCGGAGTGCCGACCGGGAGCGTCAGGCTGAGGATATGCGCCTGCTTTATGTCGCCCTGACCCGCGCACGCCATGCGCTCTGGTTAGGCATTGCGCCATTGAAAGTTGGCAACAGCAAGAGCTGTGATCTGCACAAGAGCGCCATCGGCTACCTGCTGCAGGGGCGTGAAAAGATCGAGCCGGACAGCTTGAACAACCGACTGAATGAACTATGCCAACTAAGTGAGCATATTCAGTTGACCTGTGCACCGGATATTAGGGACCAAACCTTTACGCCACCTGCACTGCAAGCCCTGCAACCGGCACAGACCGCGACGCGCAGCCCGCGTGAGTTCTGGTGGATCGCCAGCTACTCTGCCCTTCAGTACTCATCTCTCCAACACTCTGCCCTTCAATACTCTGCTCATCAGACAGGTGCACAGCATGAAGCCGTTGATCCGGCTGATGGCACAATACCGGATGAACCGGAAAACGCCATCCAGGCCACACAGGACGAGGAGCATGAGGTCAGCAAGGCAGATCGTGTGCTGAACCAGCCAGACACAGGCGAACAGCAACTGCACCGTTTCCATCGCGGCCCCAATCCTGGTACCTTCCTGCACGGCCTGCTGGAGTGGGCGGTGGCCGAAGGGCTCGAGCAGGCTGCGAATGATGACAGCGCGCGGCGCGACATGCTCGCCAGGCGTTGTCAGATCCGCGGCTGGGATGGCTGGATCGACCCGCTGGATAGCTGGCTGAAGCGTTTTCTGAACACCGAGTTCCGGCTGGAATCCGCCGATAATCCGGTCGTCTTCCGCCTGACCGATCTGACTCAGTGCCAGGCCGAAATGGAGTTCATGTTCGCTAGCCACCAAGTCTCGACTCATGCACTGGATAACCTCTGCCGACAACACCTGCTGCCCAGCCAAGCGCGCCCAGCCCTGCTGCCCAATACCATCAACGGCATGCTGAAAGGCTTTATCGATCTGGTGTTTGAGCATCAGGGGCGCTACTACGTCGCCGACTGGAAATCCAACCACCTTGGCCCGGATGATCAGGCCTACATACGCGAAGCGATCCACAACGCCGTGCTGGAAAAACGCTACGATGTGCAATACGCCCTCTACCTGCTGGCCCTGCACCGCCTGCTGAAAACACGCCTGACCGATTACAACTACGAACGCGATATGGGCGGCGCCCTCTACTTCTTCCTGCGCGGCAGCGATGCCCCGAGCCAGGGCCTGCTGTTCGACAAGCCACCGGCTGAGTTCATCAACGCAATCGATCAACTCTTTCGCATTAGCTGAACTGGAAAAACTGCCCGACAATCAGTATTGACGTCGGGCAAGGGGGATCATTTATCAGCTGTCAGCGTCATGTAGCTGGTGATCAGATTCCGATAATCAGGAATATGGTTGGAGAAGAGTGCTCCCAACCCCTCGACATCATTACGCCAGTCGCGATGCAGCTCACAGGCGGCACCGAACCAGGTCATCAGTTGAGCACCGGCAGCAGACATGCGATCCCAGGCTGCATCACGAGTCAGCTCGTTGAAGGTACCGGAGGCATCAGTGATGACAAACACCTCGTAACCCTCTTCCAGTGCCGACAGCACCGGGAAGGCCACGCAGACCTCTGTCACGACACCTGCCACAATCAACTGCTTCTTGCCGGTCGCCTTCACAGCCTTGACGAAATCATCGTTATCCCAGGCATTGATCTGACCGGGACGAGCAATATAAGGAGCATCCGGGAAAGTTTCCTTCAACTCAGGTACCAACGGGCCATTCGGGCCATTTTCGAAACTGGTGGTCAGGATGGTGGGTAAGCCAAAGTACTTGGTCAGATCCGCCAGAGCCAGAACGTTATTCTTGAAACGATCTGGATCCATGTCACGCACCAGAGACAAAAGACCTGCCTGGTGATCAACCAGGAGTACCGCAGCATTGTCTTTATCAAGACGGGTATAAGATGTGCTCATGAGATTTTCCTCCAAATGGGTGCGGCATTCGGCGCCACACCGACTCCATCTGCAGCCTGCTTCGGTCATGAACCAGGGACTACAGATGCATGGGTACAGAATACATTTCGATACAATCAGCCTGTAGACTGCTAAATTGATACTGAGCGTTCCCTTATTAGAACAGTGGAGATGGCTGATGCTGAATCTTAACGATCTTTTCTACTACGCCCAGGTGGTGGAGCATGGTGGATTTGCTCCAGCCGGAAGAGCACTGGGCATACCCAAGTCCAAGTTGAGTCGCCGGATCTCAGCACTGGAGGAGCGTCTGGATGTCCGCCTGATTCACCGCACCACTCGCCAGTTCACGGTCACCGAGGTCGGGCGCACCTATTACGAACATTGCAGAGCCATGCTGATTGAGGCTGAAGCGGCACAGGAGTCGATCGATACACTGCGAGCAGCACCACGGGGCATCATCAAGCTGACATGCCCTGTCGGACTGCTTCATTTCCATGTCGGTGCCATGCTGGCTGATTTCATGGCACAGTGCCCTCATGTCACCGTGCATCTGGAAGCCACCAACCGCCGCGTGGATGTGATTAATGAAGGGGTGGATATCGCCATTCGCGTTCGCCCACTACCACTGGAAGACAGTGATCTGGTGATGCGTGTGCTGTCTGATCGAGGCCAGTGTCTGGTAGCGAGCCCATCACTGGTAGAGCACCTGGGCATGCCTGACTGCCCCGAAGACCTGAGCCAGTGGCCCAGCCTCAGCCGCAGTACACCGCATGAAGCACACGAATGGATTTTGCAACACGTCGATGGCCAGTCCGTGGTTGTAAGACACCAGCCCCGCTACGTAACAACCGATATGGTAGCGCTGATGAAAGCGGCATTAACCGGCGTCGGCATCGTACAGCTGCCGATCCTGATGGTTACTGAGGAACTGAACAAAGGCACCCTGATCAGGCTGCTGCCGGACTGGCCACCACGCCGGGAGATGATTCATCTGGTCTTCCCATCAAGACGAGGCCTCCTGCCCTCGGTCAGGGCACTGATCGACTTCCTGGTCGTACGCTATACTGAGTTTGACGAGGATTAAGCCAGTCGCGGCACAACAGTGATTCGGAAAAAACCGACCAAAAGGAGATTGTGAACAGTGATAAAACGATGGCTTAAGCCCGGTGATATCTTGCTGATCGCAGTGGTTGTGGTGCCGGTTCTGCTGATTATGCCCAGCCTGATGCAGGAGGCCTGGAACCAGCCTTCAGGTTTTTTCCGTGGTCTGGCTCGCCTGGCCGGTGTGATTGGCCTGTCGCTGATGTTGCTGGCAGCGATGATGAGTATTCGATTGCCATATCTGGATCGACTTTTCGGTGGGCTGCCACGCTTATGGTCGCAGCACCGTTGGGTTGGCTTTCTGAGCTTCATGCTGGTGATGTTGCACGCCTGGGGGCTGAGTTTTTCGGTCATCACCCGAGGAATGGAACCCGCCATGACTGTGCTCTTCCCACCACTGAGTTACTGGCCAGTCTGGATGGGCTGGCTCGCTTTGGCGCTAATGGTGGCCTTCCTGGGCCCCACCTTTCGATTTGCCGGCCGCCTTAACTATCAGCAATGGAAGCGACTGCATCTCCTATCAGCACCGGCAACCGTCGCAGCGCTGGCACACACCCTACCGCTGGCAACCTACCCCCTGGTATGGTGGTTTCTGGGTGCTCTTGCCATCGGCGCCATTATCTGGCGTAAGGTGTTGTCACCCTCTCTGGGTCAGTTTGAATACGAAGTGGTGGAGGTGAATACGCTGGTGCGCGGAGTGGTCGAGATCAGTCTGAAACCCAGAGGCAAACCCATACAGTATGAAGCGGGGCAATTCGTCTATCTCACCCCTTTTGACGACAGCCTCAGTAATGGAGTCGGTGAAGAGCACCCCTATACTATTTCTTCCGCGCCCACTGATGAGTATCTGAAAGTCGGCATCAAGGATCTGGGAGATGCCAGCCGCGCCATTCAAACTATCAGAAAGGGCAGCAGGGTTCAGATAGAGGGACCTTATGGCGATTTCTACGAACGGCATTACCCGCAGAAGCAACAGCTCTGGCTTGGTGGAGGAATTGGTATAACACCTTTTGTCAGTGGTGCGCGGGATATGGCCGGCCAGGAAAAGCCGGCTGCACAGGTACACCTTTTTTACCTGGCCAATGATCCTTCCAGGGCCTATTTTACAGATGAACTGAAAGAGATAGCAGTTAAACAGCCAACCTTCGATCTGACCCTGCACCTGTTCCGGGAACAGAGAGCAATGACAGCGGCATTTCTGCAGGAGCACTGCCCAGACTATCGTGAGCGTGAGATCTATATGTGTGGCCCGGCACCCATGATCAACCATTTGAGAACACTCCTCATGCATGAGGGTGTCCCTGCCTCGGCTATTCACTTTGAGGTCTTTGATTTCCTATGAACAAATTAGCCTATACAACACTCATCGCATTTATCAGCAGTATTCTCACCCTGGTCGGCGCTTACTGGCTGGTACCCAGCCATGCTCAGTCTGATTCTCAAGGTCGGATAATCAGCCTGGAGGAGCTGGCACAACACAATCATGCCGCGAGTTGCTGGAAAGTGATCGATGGTCGTGTTTATGACATCACCGACTATATCGACGAGCACCCCACTCCGGAATCCGTGCTGACCGACTGGTGTGGCATGGAGTCGACCGAAGCCTGGTACGATAAGGGTAATGGCCGCCCCCACAGCCCGGGTGCTCTAGTCCTTCTGGCACAATTCGACATAGGTGTGCTGGCGGGTCATGAAGCAGCAGCCCCTGCTGTAACAGACATAGAACCACAAGCTGACAACCTGGTGCCCGAAACATCTGCACCCGCCGATGAGGTGTCAACTCAGGTAACCCGGCTATCCATCCCTGCCATGCAACTTGCCGATGGCAGCTATTACGCTGAATCCGAGCCCAGCAGTCGCGGGCTCAATGCCATTCTCGAAATGACAGTAAAAAATGGACAGATTATCGGCATCTATTTTGATGAGATTCGTCGCAATGAGTCCAGCAGTGTCGAGTATCGTAAGTCTGCAGACCTGGAGTATGCCGACCGCTGGCGCCAGGTCAGCGGTGTCAGCCAATTGTCCGCCTTTCCGGCACTGGAGGCTCAATTGATGCAGTCAGGTAGCCTGGCTGAGGTCGATGCAATCACCGGAGCAACCAGTGCTTATAATGCCTTTTCGGCACTTGCTTCTGAGCTGATGGGAGAGCAGCAAGCCGTGGCAATTGCTCGGGTTGATAATCAAGGTTATCGGGATGGTAGCTACTATGCCGAGTCAGAGCCGGACAGCAGAGGCTGGCGTGCTCTGGTGGAGATTACTATCGTCAATGGACGTATTGCCTCGGTATACTACGACGAGATTCAGCGTGACGACGAGGGAGTGTTTCAGGCGCGTAAATCCGATGATCTTAACTATGCCGACAGATGGCGCCGCGTCAGCCAAATTAGTCACCTGTCTGCATTTGAAGGCTATGAGAACCAACTGATGCTGACCGGCTCCATTGATAATGTGGATGCACTGACAGGTGCGACCTCGGCTTTCGAATCTTTCAGGCGCTTGGTACATAAGGCCCTCGCTGAGGCACACTAGGTACCTCAAACTTTACACAGTAAAGGTCTTGTGGCTTGCAACGGCCCAAGTAAAGTTTCTTGTATTTATTGAAAACTGCTACAATTTCCGTTATTTACACCTGCATCAACAGGCTGTTTAATCATGCCTGAGATCAGCTATTCTATGATCTGCATTTGTTAAACCCTTGACCATGAATACACGTATATGTCCGCTCACCACTCTCTGCTCAAGGATATGATATATGGCTGAACAACCACTGTTCGATATCGAAGAGATTGTCAGGGAGAGCTTTGACGAAGAGGGGCAGGAGCAGCTGACCGAAAAGCTCAGCCAGCGCGAGCCCGAAGAGGTCGCACTGGCGCTGGAAGCGATGCCGGTTGAGCAGCGTGTCGCCACCTGGCAAACCCTGCCACCTGAAAATCAGATCGAAGCCCTGACCTTCATGCGCGTGGATGCGCGTGAAAACATATTCAAGCAGATAGACGACGACCAGCTATTCCAGCTGGTTGAGAATATCGACGTTGATGACCTGCTGGAACTGCTGGACGAGCTGCCTCCCGCCGTTTATCACTATGCCGCCTCACGCCTGGATGAAAGTCAGCGTCGCTGGCTGGATACGGCACTGACCTATGATGACGAACAGTGTGGTCGCTATGCCGATCATGACCTGCTGATCATCAATCGAAATGCCAAGGTGCGTGATGCAATCCGCCTGTTCCGCAAACTGACGGATGAAGCTGAATATCAGGACAGCCTGTTTGTCGTTGACCGCACCGGCCGTTATGTCGGCTTGATTCAGGCCAGCCAGTTACTGGGTGTGGGTAGTCACACCGCCATAGACTCTTTTATAGACAGTGACGCTCCGGTAGTCGAAGGCAACATGGATCTGGATGATGGGTCTGATATGGTCTATCGCTCCGGCTATACCGCGCTGGCCGTAGTAGATACCGATGGCAAGCTGCTGGGCCGAATGTCGATCGGTGAAGCGATGGAGAATATGCGCCGCAGCATGGAGAGCCAGTTCATGCACACCGCCGGTCTTGATGAGGACGAGGATCTGTTCGCTCCCGTCGTTGACAGCGCCAAACGACGTGCGGTCTGGCTGGGTATCAACCTGCTGACCGCCTTTCTCGCAGCCTGGACCATCGGGCTGTTTGAGGCCACACTGGAGCAAGTGGTGGCTCTCGCCGTACTGATGCCTATTGTCGCCAGTATGGGCGGTATTGCTGGCAGTCAGACACTCACGCTGATGATCCGGGGCTTGGCGCTGGATCAGATTGGCCCGAAAACCTACTTCACGCTGCTGTACAAAGAACTGGGCGTTGCAGCCATCAATGGTCTGATCTGGGCTGTTGTGATAGCGATCATCACCTACCTCTGGTTCGGTGACATGATTATCGGAATCGTGATCGGTGTTGCGATCATTGTTAACATCCTGATTGCCGCCGTTTCTGGCGTATTTATTCCGATAGTGCTCGATAAACTGAAAATCGACCCGGCGCTGTCCGGCCCGGTTATCCTGACAACTGTCACCGATGTGATCGGTTTCTTCGCTTTCCTCGGCCTCGGTACAGTGATGCTGTTGCACTGATCTTTTAACTGGAGTGACAGCATGACCCCGCAGATAGCCTCAACGATCAATCTCAGCGTACTGCAGCAGGACAGCGAAGCACTGCTGGCGGTGCTGGAGCGTTGGGCTGAGGCGGGCTGGTTGCGTTGGCTGGATGTTGAACTGGCCCGTTTTCTGAGCAAGGAAGCGGTTGATGCGCCTCCGCTACTGTTACTGGCAGCGGCGTTGACCAGCCATCAGAATGGCCGTGGGCATGTATGCCTGGACCTGCAACACTGTCTGGATGAGCCTGAGAGGGCACTGTCTCTGCCTCCAGAAGGGGATCAGAGTGAACTGGCCGTGCTGCCGGGACAGCTACTGAGCAGTATTCAACTCGACCAGTGGCTGCAGGCACTCAGCCACCCACTGTTGATCACGCACACTGACACGAGCGACGGCACAACCGAGAGCAATACATCACTCAATACACCTCTCAATACACCACTGGTACTGTCAGGCTCTGCAGAGCGCCCACTGCTCTACCTTCGGCGCTTCTGGCGTTATGAACAGCAGATCAGCCAAGTGATTCTGAGCCGTCTGGAGCAGCCCTTCGACCTGCCAGAGAATCTGCTGAAGCAGAGCCTTAACCTGCTTTTTGAGAGCAAGGATACCGATCCCAACTGGCAGATGATCGCCTGTGCACTGGCAGCCCGCAGTGCCTTTGCCGTGATCACCGGTGGCCCCGGCACGGGCAAGACCACCACCGTCGTCAAACTGCTCGCCCTGCTGCAGCATCTGGCACTGTCACAACAGGGTGGTGCACTGCGCATCCGTCTGGCAGCACCGACCGGTAAAGCAGCCGCACGCCTGAACGAGTCGATTGCCGGGCAGGTGCAGGGACTGAACCTGTCACAACTGCCTGATGCCGAGCGGATCAGAGATGAGATTCCCACGGAGGTTACGACCCTGCACCGTCTGCTGGGTCCGATACCCGGCAGTCGTTTCTTCCGTCATCATGCAGGTAACCCACTGCCGGTGGATCTGGTGGTGGTGGATGAAGCATCGATGGTAGATGTTGAGATGATGGCCAACCTGCTGTCGGCACTCGCTCCGGGTGCCCGTCTGATTCTGCTCGGTGACAAGGATCAGCTGGCATCCGTCGAAGCCGGTGCCGTGCTGGGCAGTCTGTGTCAGCGTGCTGATGCCGCCCACTACTCACCAGTAACCGCTCAGTGGCTGCAAGGCATCTGCCAACAGAGCATCCCAACAGAATATATTGATCCGCAGGGCACCCCGCGTGATCAGGTGATCACCATGTTGCGTCACAGCTATCGTTTCGGCAGCCAGTCCGGAATCGGGACGCTGGCCCGACGGGTCAACACTGCCGCTAACACCACTGAACTGCAGACCGTTTTCAACGGTCAGTTTGCTGATCTGCAGCACCTGCGCCTGAACAGTGCAACGGATCAACGCTTCGAGCAACTGATCACAGACCCTCAGGAGGGCTACGGCACCTACCTGACCTGTCTGCAGCAACAGCGCCCTGCCGATACGGATCCAACGGAGAGTTGGGATAACTGGGCCAGAGCCGTACTCAAAGCTCATGGACAATTCCAGTTGCTCGCCGCCCTGCGAATGGGGCCCTGGGGTGTGGAGCAGTTGAATGAACGAATTGCGAGCGCTCTGCAGTCTCGCGGGCTGATCGATCCTACAGGGATCTGGTACACCGGCCGTCCGGTAATGATCACCCGCAATGACTACAGCCTGGGGTTGATGAACGGCGATATCGGCATGACTCTGGAGTATCCGCGCCAGCATGAGGATGGTCGTATCAGCCGGGTATTGCGCGTTGCCTTTCCTGCCGGTGATGGCACGGATCGCATCCGCTGGATTCTGCCGGGGCGCCTTCAGGCTGCTGAAACGGTTTTTGCCATGACCGTGCACAAATCACAGGGCTCGGAGTTCCGCCACACAGCTCTGCTGCTGCCGGATCACGATAGCCCAATTCTGACCCGCGAACTGATTTACACCGGCATCACCCGAGCCAGAGAGAAGTTCACCCTGATCGACAGCCACTCTCGCGTACTGGCAAACGCTGTAGCAAGCAGCGTTTATCGTGTGAGTGGCCTGTTTTAACTCTGCCGAAAGCTCTAGCTCTTCCGAAAGTTCTAGCTCTGCCGAAAACGCTCAGCAAAACGCCGACTCACCGCCAGGCTTTTTCGGCTCCCTTTCAGCTTGACGTTCAACTGCCCTGTCAGTGTGCGGCTGATCTTTTCAATCATCCGCACCTGCACGATGCTGCTGCGATGAATGCGCCAGAAACGCTCAGGATCCAGCTGATTTTCCAGCTGTTTGAGAGGAGTACGGATCAAGTATTCGCCGCCTTCGGTGATTAGCGTGGTGTACTTGTCTTCAGCCCGAAAGGCTAAAACCTCATCCACACTGATCATCAGTATCTCTTCACCCTGCTGGACATTGAACCAGTTCAGCCAGCGTGGTGCCACCTCCCTGGATGACTGCTGCAACAATTCACGTAATTGGCCAAGATCCGCAAGTCCCGGCTCAGACTGACGCTGTTTGATGCGCTCTATTGTCTGTTGCAGACGCTGGTCATCCACCGGCTTGAGTAAGTAATCGATCGCTTCTCGCTCAAATGCCTGCACGGCAAACTCATCATAGGCCGTCAGAAAAACCAGTGCGCAGTCGCGAGTCAGCCCCGACTGCTGCATGTTCAACGCCACTTCAAGGCCGGTCATCACTGGCATATTGATATCGAGAAACACCACCGACGGCCTGATCGCCTGAATCTTGGTCCAGGCTTCGGCCCCGTCACTGGCCAGATGGATCTGATCCAGCTCAGGCCAGAGGCTTTCCAGACGCTGGTGCAGATTGAAGCGTAGCACCGGCTCATCATCGGCCAGCAGACAGGTCAGCTGCATCTCGCCTCCTTCTCCGTTCGCAACGGCAGTGTCAGCACCACCCGCGTCCCGCCCTCATCCGGCTGAACGATTCTCAGCTTCGCACGATCATCATATAGCAGTGCCAGACGCTCACGCAGATTGTTCAGCGCCACGCCCTGCCCCTCTGTTGTGCTGACCTGCTGCATACCTATGCCATTATCCTCTATTCGTATCTCACATCCCTGCAAGGTTGACTCAGCCAAGATGGTCAACGTCCCGCCCTGCGATAAAGGCTCCAGCCCATGCCGGATCGCATTCTCCACCAATGGCTGCAACACCAGTGGAGGAAGCTCGAACGATCGCAGCTCATCATCCAGATTGATCTGCCACTGCAACCGTTCTCCCATGCGGATCTGTTGGATTTCAAGATAGGCACTGACCAGCGCAAGTTCCTCATTCAGAGTGCTCCAGTCGGACCGAACCTGATGCAGATTGCGTCGCAAGAGCGTCGTCAGAGCCTGTATCATCGACTTGGCCTGCTCAGGTTGCTGATCAATCAAACCCTGAATATTGGCCAGCGTATTGAATAGAAAATGGGGCTCCATCTGACTTTGCAGCACTCTGAGCTCTGCCAGCGCAGAAGCATGTTGCTGCTGCGTCTCGCGTGCCTTGTGCGCTTCGATATCCGCCTGCAGAGCACGTGACAGTGCATAGGTGTAGAAAAAATAGCACACACTAAGCGTAAAGATGCCACCTATCACCAGTTGAGTGAGTACACGCTGCGGCTGCTCCATCAGTAATCGTGGTGCCAACTCCCCCGTCACCACCCAGAAGTGATTACTGACACCCAGTAACAGGCCCAGAAACAGCGCCAACCCCGCCGTCAGCCAAGTCGGGAGTGAGCGAATCCAGTAAAGTGCGGTGTTCAGCAGTAACACCGACGTGACCCCATAACCCAGCGACACGCTGGCACTGCGCAACAGGTCCAGATCGGTCAGCAACCAGACCAGTATCGTGATCACACCACAGGCCAGCAACGTGACCAGTAGATAGCGGCTCAGTAACCTGATGAAGGTACTGAGCCCGGTTTCCGATTGAGAAAATGAAAATACCGACATGATGATAGATCCGTTTCACGGCACGAGAAGAAAAGCCTACCACATCACATGCCCCTGACATGCACACCAGACAGCAAACGTTGCTTCCACCAGATGATAAGTGGCGTGATCAATACGGTCGGTGCCAGCCAGAGGATAAATGCGGGCTCCAGGCTGACATTCACAACCAACACTGCCGTAATCGTCGCGATGGTCCCCCCGAGCATCATCCCGGCATGGTTGGCGATTCGCTCACCACCTCTGAACCCACCTTCACGCAGTGTTTTCAAACCCGACAGACTGAACCAGAGACTCAACCCGGCAAATACCAGCAAAGTAACCCCCTGCCCCATCCCATTGAATAGTTGTAAAGCGCCGAGCCCAAGCATCATCAATGCCGACAAGAGCATGGCACCCTGCAGCAACCAGTCGACCACCCCGGGATCACCTCTCCGGTTGCGCGCCATTCTCCAGCCAGTCAATGCCAAATAGACGCTGAAGATCGCAATAAGAAGGAGAAACAGATTGGGCTTGAGCATCGTCATCACCACCGCGGTCACGAACACCAGCAGCATACCGGCAACAAACACCAGTCCACTGATTCGATGCCAGTGATGGGATAAATTGGCAGTTTTCAGCCCTGCTGCGATGATTGCAGCAATCAGTGCCGCCGATCCGGCCAGAATATGGATCGACAATAGGATGGAATAGAACATTCTCACACCTCCGCTGTTAACAGGGTTGTTAATCATGCGGGCAGTGTAGAGAAGGGCTAGCCCCTCTCTCAACGCGATCTGACCAGTGACTATTACATGCGATAAGTGGTCGTCAGCGGGCGCGACTGATGAGGAGCAGCCCCTGTCACACTACTCCACCTCGGCAAACAGCTGTGCAGATGTGGCGAAAATCTGAGTCATCGCAGCGCCTATCTCACGAAAGGCTGAGTGGTCAGCAGCATACTGCTCCATCTCTACTCTGACCCGGTCCAGCGCAAGCGCTACCTGATGGAAAGCTCCGACCACCTCTTTTTCTGACAGACCACAGGCCGTACGGCCAAAGGTTTTCAGATAGCGAGGATCCCACCAGGTTTTTTTACCTGCCAGCGTCAAAGCCGGCACATCCTTATTCAGATAGGGAAGAGTCGATACTATGTCATAGGCGGGTGCTAATCTGCGCTGAGCAAAAGGAGAGGAGTACAGAATGCCGAAGTTTTTCAGGTGCGCATCGCCATTCCCCACCGCACGTGACACCAGCAAAGAGAGGAATAGTGAAGTCAGGTCCTGCATGCGATGATCCGGTGATACAAATGCGGATATACTTCTGGCCAGTCGTTCATAACTGCCACTGTACTTGTCCAGTGGCGGCAGCCCCTGCAAGACACAGGCATCCTCAAAGCCGAGCCAGTTGCCCTCGCCATCGCGATCAAAACGCTTCATCACAAACAGGCGGGCATCCGCTGAAAGATCAAAGTCCGGAACCGCCAACCCCACACTGCGGGCAACCCGCATGCAGAAGTACTCATTGGCCGCCAGTTGTGGATAGTCATCACCCCAGGACTTGACGATGAACCCTTCTGTTTTCAGCGTCCCTCGCTCCTCCACCCTTGCGGGTACCAACACTTTTGGCTGCACGCCTGAAATACCTGACCTGAGCGCATACTTGCTGACCAACTCTTCGAACAGCGCACTGTTGCCTGACTCCAGCAGCCCGCTCATCGACTCACCAGCGGACGCGGCAGATTCATCAACCATCTGGTCAGGAGACGTAACGATCACTCTACCAACCTGATAACGCCCCAATGCAGTCAGCATCACCAGATCACCCGCCCCCTGAAGCTTGGAAATCGTCTTGCGCAAGATATCCGCCAGATATCCCTCCGGAAGGTTCTGAGCAAAAATTGGATGGATACCGGGATAGGTGACTGCCTCCGAATCGACCGGCATCGTCACAGATACTGCCTGAGAGGGCTTCAGTTTATCTCGATAGGTAAATACTGCAGGATCAGGCATACCGGGCACAAAAAGCTCCCCGACTGGTAACTGATCCACCTGCACGTTCGCTCGCTTAAGAGACATATCACTTACTCCTTGTTCATATCACGCAGCAGCTCAGGTAGTGTCGGTAGAGGTGATGCTGGCCGCACAACCAATTCCAGCTCCAGTACGGCCAACAGCCTGACAACCTTACCATATCCCAACTCCGGCAGGCGTTGGTTTTCCAGTTTCGACAAGGTACTCCTGTCGACACCTGCCATATCAGCCAACGCCTGCATGGAGTAGCCTTTGCGCCGACGCGTCTGACGGACGCAGACTCCAAGATCAAACAAATCCATGTGAATATACTCTACGTTTACTAGATAATTTTATAAAATGTGGCGTATATTCACAAAATAGCAGGCTTGAGAAGATTGAACAAGGAGGTGATCAGCCCCTGCCATCTGAGATGATCATGCACTATGCTGTAACCATCTGTATCTTCTGAGGAAATCATCATGATCCTTGCGGTTCTGTTACTGCTGATCTGTCAATTGATCGGCGAGGTGATCGCGCGTGCGCTGGGTTTACCCCTGCCAGGTCCGGTGCTGGGGTTGGCACTGCTGCTGATCCTGTTTATGGTGCACAAACCGATATTTGCTCGCGTCCAACCCACCGCGCAGGGGTTATTGCAGCACCTGTCATTGCTGTTTGTACCCGCAGGTGTAGGGATTGTCGGCCATGTGGACAGGCTGGGAACAGAGGGGTTCGGCATTCTGATGGCACTGATTCTGAGCACACTGCTGGCGATTGCCATCGGAGCGCTGGTATTTGCCGGTGTTTCAAAGCTCTGCGGTGAGAGTGAAGAAAAAAGTGAAAAAAATCTGGAAAATGGAGTGAATAATGAGTGATTTTCTGGAAATCTGGAGTTATCTGGCGGAAAACCAGTTACTTTGGCTCAGTGGCACGCTGGCCGCTTATGTTCTGGCTGACAAACTCTTCCGCGCAGCAGGACGCACTCCCTACCTGAACCCGGTACTGATCAGTGTGCTGATACTGGCCTGCCTGCTCTGGCTGACCGATACCAGCTTTCCGGTCTATTTTGAGGGTGCGCAGTTCATCCACTTCATGCTCGGCCCGGCCACCGTTGCGCTCGCTGTGCCGCTGTTTATCAACTTTGCGCGGGTACGTAAAAGCCTGCTGCCCATACTGGCGGCGCTGTTTGCCGGATCTCTGACGGCCATCATCAGCGCCGTCGGCATCGCCTGGGCACTCGGGATCAGTGGTGAAAGCCTGCTGTCGCTGGCACCCAAATCCGCTACCGCGCCGGTTGCCATGGGGATCTCCGACAGCATCGGTGGGTCGCCCACGCTCACTGCCGTACTGGTGTTGCTGACCGGTGTAATCGGCGCAGTAGCCGCAACACCACTGTTGAATCTATTACGTATCAAGGACTGGCGAGCCCGCGGCTTTGCTACAGGCGTGGCGGCACATGGCATCGGTACCGCTCGCGCCTTTCAGGTGAACGACACGGCCGGAGCATTTGCTGCGGTCGGTATGGGGTTGAATGCGTTACTGACAGCCTTGCTGGTGCCATTACTGATCGCTTTGATGCTGTGACAGCGTACTGATAAAGATAAACGACATTTCTGACAACCTGCTGTCCAATTGGTCAGTCAGATAGCGCACTGAGCTGCTGATCCGAATAACTTGATGGTTGGATTAAGATACTGGATAGTAGATAGATAGAAGAATACTGATATAGATCGGCAACCCGGAACCGGCGATAATGCCGGGCACTGGATGGATCACTCCGGATTGAGCAATTGATGGATAAGGACACACAGACACCCCCCGCTATCCATCAGGATGATGCGGGAACCCTGCTGGCAGGCGATTGGGATACACGCTATCTGAAAGAGCTGGTACGCCTGATAAATGATGTGCGGCTGGACAAGTCACACACGATCAGTGCCAGTCTCGGCCAGATGGATACCAACGGCGCACTGCAGCTTCTCAAGCTGATCGGCCCATCCCCGGACGCCTGGCCCAAGGGGCTGACACCAGATCAGACACGCCTGTTGGAACTGGTTGCCGCGCGCAGTGGAGACACTCCGGAACCTGAGCCCTCACTCAACTGGCTGGCTGACCTCGGAAAGCGAACAATTGAGTCTGCTGGCCATGGTCTGGAACTGCTGAATTTTTTTGGTCGTTTGAGCGCTCTTGTGCTCAGGCTGTTCCGCCACCCTGGCGAGCTCAAGATCAAAATGGTGCTGGATGTTTTACAGAAAGATGGCCTGCATGCGGTGCCGATCATCGCTCTGCTGGCATTTCTACTCGGTGCTGTTATCGCCTATCAGGGTGGCCTGCAGTTGGCTACTTACGGCGCCAATATCTTTATTGTTGAACTGGTATCCCTGACACTGTTGCGCGAGCTGTCTCCGCTGATCTGCGCCATTATCGTGGCTGGTCGCTCCGGCTCTGCCTATGCCGCGCAACTGGCGACCATGCAGATGAATCAGGAGATACTGGCGCTGAAAAGTCTGGGCCAGGACCCCTACGCCTGGCTGATTCTGCCCAAACTTATCGGGCTGATGCTGGTGATGCCACTGCTGACAATTCTGTCGATGGCGGCCGGTATCGGTGGCGGCATGCTAGTGGCATCTCTGCAGTTGGAGCTGAGCCCAATCGAGTTTATTCAGCGCTTCGGCTCCAGTGTCGACGTGATTCATTTCTGGGTCGGCCTGATCAAGGCTCCGGTGTTTGCGATTCTGATCGTCAATGTCGGCTGCATGCAGGGGTTGCTGGCCAACGGTGGCGCCGAAGAGGTCGGTCGTCGTACAACCCGCAGCGTGGTGCAGAGTATTTTTCTGGTGATCATCGCGGACGCCATATTCTCCATTCTGTTTGCACAACTGGGCTGGTGAGACGATGACACAGACAACACTGGTTGACATCAAAGGGCTTGCAACCCGCTTCGGCAGCCACGAGGTCCACAAGAATCTGGATCTGACCATTATACGCGGTGAGCGGCTTGCTCTGGTTGGTGGCAGTGGCTGTGGCAAATCGGTGCTGCTGAGCGAGATTGCACTGTTGCAGGAGGCCGATGAGGGTGAAATCAAGCTTTTCGGTTTCCCCGTCACCGAGCTGACGACCGACCAGATGGCAGGCCTGAGGAAAAAGATCGGCATGATGTTTCAGCAGGGCGCTCTCTTCTCCAGCCTCACGGTGCTGGAAAACATCATGCTGTCGATTCGCGAACATCAATCTTTGCCCGACAGTCTGCTGGAAGAGCTGGCGATGCTCAAGCTGCGTCTGACCGGTCTGCCCGATCTGGCCGCATGGAAATATCCGCAAGAGCTCAGCGGTGGTATGCTGAAGCGAGCTGCCGTGGCCCGTGCACTCGCCCTTGACCCTGTCCTGCTGTTACTGGATGAGCCCACAGCAGGCCTTGACCCCGCCGGAGCCAGTGCCTTTGACGAGATGCTGCTGGAGCTGCATGCCACGCTGGACCTGACGCTGATTCTGGTTACGCACGATCTCGACTCGCTGTGGCGTGTGACTGATCAGGTGGCGTTTCTGGGTGAGAAGCGCGTACTGGCCAAACTGCCGATGGATGACTTGTCGACACATGAACATCCCGACATTCAACACTACTTTGCCAACACCCGTGCACGACGTGCGGCGATCAAAATGGAGCCCGAAGCATGAATCCACGCATCAACTACACGCTAGTCGGTGCTTTTGTTGTACTGCTGCTACTGATGGGGCTGGGCATGATCGCCTGGATGACCCAGGATAAGCGCCAGCAGGAACGCCAGCTTTACCTCACCTACTTTACTGAATCGGTGGCGGGGCTGAATGAGCGTGCCAGCGTGCGCTATCTGGGCGTACCAGTCGGGATCGTTGAGCGTATATCACTGGATACCGACGTGGAGGGGCGTGTACGCCTGGATCTTCGCATTGATCCAGAAACGCCCATCCGCGAAAACTCAGTGGCTTCTCTGCAGAACCAAGGCATTACCGGCTTGCTGTTTGTCGAGATCAATGGTGGCGACGGCCAAAGCCCCTATCTGGAAACATCTGATGAGGATCCAGCCGTCATTGGTAGTAAAGCTTCACGCCTATTACAGATCACCGATGCACTGAGTGATTCGCTCGAACGATTCAACGATCTGGCCGAAAATCTGAATGAACTGACCCGTCAGATCAGCCAGTTGACCGACGCCGAGATGAAGCAGCAGTTGAGCGATATGCTGGCTGCCGTAGAGTCACTGGCATCAACAGCCGATCAACAGGTTGCCCAACTGGATCTGAAGCCCTATGAAGAGATGGCGCAGGCCCTGACTGACTTCACACGCCAGCTACAGACCCAGAGCGAAGACTGGCCACTGGCGATCGAACAGATGGGGCAGAACCTGGCCGACAGCCTGTCGCAAAGCATGGACAAGGCGACCCGCCAGATAGAACTGTTCTCGCGCGATGGTCAGGCCACCACCCGACAGTTGCCCGCAATGTTGGAAGAGCTCGAAACACTGTTAGAACAGTTCAAACGCGAAAGTAACAGTCTGATAACCGGCCCGGCCACACTGCCGCCCGGCCCTGGAGAAAACCCATGAGACAAGGACGCACCCTGCTCCTGATCTGCCTTAGCCTGCTGCTGATCAGCGGTTGTACCCTGCTGCCTGAAGCGGGTCCTGCTCCCTTGCAGCTTCAGCTTGAACCGCTGGGCAAATCACAGGAAAGCCGTGCCAAACACTATGGTGCAGACACCCCGACCCTGGTAGTCGAGCGCCCACAATCCACACCGGCCCTGAACAGCCGCAACATCTGGTATCAACCCGCTCCCAACCAGTTGATGCCCTTTCGCGACCATATCTGGAGCGAGCCCCTGCCTCAGCAATTGCAGCGCATCAGCGTTGACTATCTGGCTGATCAACTCTCGCAGATCAGCGTCCATCAGGATAGGCCAGGCATTGATGCCACCTACCGCCTGAGTATCACCCTGCACACCTGGCACCTTGATCAACTAGCCGGCACACTGGCCATCGCACTGCACGCCGACCTACTGACCGCCGAAGGCAAACCACTTGCACACTGGCAATGGGAACAGACAGAAACACTGAGTGAGATCAGCGCTACCGGTATGGCGGCAAGCAGCCAGCGCTGGATGGAGCGCTGGTTGGAAAGCTTGTCGGAAAGGTTGGCACAGGTGGTGGCAGGGAACTGAACTTGTTGAT
The DNA here is from genome assembly GCF_046271865.1 of Nitrincola salilacus. Lineage (NCBI taxonomy): Bacteria > Pseudomonadati > Pseudomonadota > Gammaproteobacteria > Oceanospirillales > Oceanospirillaceae > Nitrincola > Nitrincola salilacus. The sequence goes on along the minus strand of NZ_CP176580.1, from coordinate 1,293,118 downwards.
TCAATTGACTATCAACCACTGGCTAAAGCAGTGTTTATTGTGTCCTGCGCAGTACGTAATCGCTCAACGATAACATCGAATGAAGCAGGTTTGACGAAGAACATACCACTATCAACAGCAAACTGATGATCCTCAGCAATTGACTCCAAACGCTCATCTTTTGGTATCAGCATCAGTCTGCCGTCATGAATAGCCATGTAATCAACGCCCTTCTCCGAGTAGCGGAGTCTTTTCATCTCTATGACATCACTCATGGCCTGCTTTTGCCCCAAAGGGTCTGTAAACTCCTCTGCCCGGAGCAAGCAGTCAACATCATACCAATGACGTGCAAGACGATTAAAAGATGAAGGCGCTCTATCTTGAGTTGAATACTGGTGCAATGCTGTCAGTTTTTCCCACAAGATATAACCAGGGTCATATGCAGCCACAGTTCCAGTTGGTAACACAAGTGCTCCAGCAATCTCAGGCACTTCAGACAGGTATGTCTGAACGGCGTGAGGTTCCGTTGGCCGCCCCCGGTTACGGCCGCCAAACTCCAACAGAATATGGTCAAGCTGATAGGTGTTCTGGTTCGCTGTTACGCGAGGGAAGTGAATATCAACCTTTTCTCCATTGGAGTCCGGCTCCAATTCAGCCTGCAGATCCTTGATCCCATATCCTGCAAAACGAGCATTCAGCCTATCAACAAGTCCAGCGCTCCACGCAGTCAATAACTTAGCCTGCGCTTTTCGGAAACGATCGCATTGACTTCTAGTTGCTGTGGTTTTATGCCAAGCAGCATTTTCGTCATCTTCCAGTGCCAGATCTGCCCAATGGATTGACAGATCTATATCTTCAGAAAAGCGCTCAATAGTACGCCAGCACTTGCTCAAGGCTGTCCCACCCTTGAAAGCAATATCCCAGTCCCCCAAGAGCTGCTCGTCATAGAGCAGTCTCAGGATCTCTGTGACCCAGATATCTTTTTCAAGAAAGCTCGCATTAAGGCCAGAAGGGTGCAGCTGGGCGCCCAACTCGATCAACTCACTCAATTCGCCATGCTTACCGGTATCCGCATAGAGTTCAAAAATATTCATTCAGATGGCCATCCTTGTTTCCAGCTCTGATAGTTTCTCCTGCCATGCCTTTGGCAAAGAAGATGCTTTAAGTCGCTCAACGACTGCCTGACTTTCCTGCTTCGTCAGCCCCAAACGCCTGAAGGCTTTGAGTAATGCCTGTAATCCACCTCCTGATGGAGGTGTAACGCTCAACCCCCGAAACAACTCACCCTCAGGCCGGCCACTCCAGCGTAGCTTCTGCCTGGCTATATGCCTCACTTCAACTACTTCATTACCAACCGCAAAAGTACGACTTGGCCCATCGCTCCAGAAAATTGTTTTCACCGGCGCCTGGGTTTGCAAACCAAGTCGATATGCTGCTTCCTGGCCTTGCGACACCAGAATATAGCGGTGTTCTCTGGCCCATAGACGAGCGACGCTCACTGCACTCGTCTTGACTTTAATGGCCGGGAGGCTAGGCAAAGGTTTTGGTCGAACATAGATCCCTTTGGCCACACGTTCGATTACACCCTCTTCGCTCAGCCTGCTAAGAGCCTTCTGCACGGCGGTTTGACTACCTAACTCATAGAATCGGCTGATCGAGAAAGGCACCCCCCGTTTCATCCGTTGTATGCGTTGAGACACTTTAGATGAGACTGACACGATATAAAATTTCCTGACAATTCTACCTTTATGTGTTTTAATTATACGCCAGTATTTACAAGGCGCATAGCTCGATTAATGTCAGGATTAAGATAGAACAACAGGTGATTGAAGCTCTGCAGGTGTATGCTTTACCCCCTCACTCCACCCGCTCAATCCCCTGCTCATTCTGGCGGATCAGCCCCTGTTTCAGCAGATTGCCGAGGGCCATTTTGAACGCTTTCTTGCTGACGGCAAACAACTCCTTGATCTCTTCAGGTGAGCTTTTATCGTTCAGTTGGCACTGACCGCCTTTGATCTCAAGATACTGCAGTATCTGTTGCGCCAGCGGGTCAACGCGAGAATAGCCAGGCTTTTCCAGCATCACATCGATTTTGCCATCTTCGCGCACCTGTTTGATAAAGCCGTGCACAGTCTGACCACTGCGTATCTCGCGGAACAGATCCTGATTGTGCAGCATGCCCAGGTAACGGTGATCCACAATCGCCAGATAACCCAGATCAGTGCGGCGCCAGAACAACAGCTCTGCTGTCTGACCCGGTGTGTAGTCGCAGGGAGTTTTATCAAGAAACTTTTCCAGCTTGGCGGAAGCTGCAATACGGCCGGAGTTGTCGATATAGAGATAAACGATACAGCGCTGGCCAGGTTCTACCGGTTTTGCCTGCTGGGCAAAGGGCAGGAACAGCTGTTTGGGTAGCCCCCAATCGAGAAACGCACCAACCTGATTGGTATCAGCCACCACCAGCGAGGCAAACTCACCCACCTGCGCTCTGGGTCTTTTCATTGTGGCAACCGGCATATCATCGCTGTCGAGGTAGACAAACACCCGAAGCTGATCACCGATCTGACACTCTTCAGGCACTTCTTTCTGCGGCAGCAGGATACCGCCCTTGTCGCCACCATCCAGATAGACACCAAACTCGACCATCCGCATGACCGGCAGCGTGTTTATTCGGCCCAGTTCGATCACTGCTCTTCTCCTTCAAACCACAATATGAATTTTGACAGGTGAGTAGAGTAACAGAAATTCGCTCGATCAGTTATGGCGATCAACTGTGAAATAAGGCCCCCCCTCTATATAATGGCCCGCTCCAGTTCAAGGCCCGATTCACCACATGATCAATCCATCTGCAGCCCCCCATGGCATCTCCTTTCTCAACGTCTCTCTGAGTCGTGACGGACAGCCTGTGCTGAAGGATCTGTCACTGGATCTGTACGAACAACGCATCGGGCTGATCGGGCACAATGGTTCCGGTAAAAGCTCACTGGTGCGGCTGATCAACGGTCTGTTGCAGGCGGATGCCGGTGATATCACCGCTTGTGGCCAGAGCCCTGTCGTGGGGCCGGAACAGATGTCGGCGCATGTCGGATTTATCTTTCAGAACCCGGATCATCAGATCATCTTCCCAACGGTGGAAGAGGAACTGACCTTCGGCCTGCTCAACCAGGGACAAACACAGAAGCAGGCTCGACAGTCCGCACATGCGCTATTGGCAGAACATAACCGCAGCGATTGGGCGGATCGACCGGTACACAGTCTGTCGGATGGGCAAAAGCAACTGGTGTGTATTCTGTCGGTGTTACTGATGCAGCCGCATGTACTGATTCTGGATGAACCCTTTTCTGCACTGGATCTGCCGACGCGCTATCAACTGCTCGCTCTGCTCGAAGCCTTGCCCCAGCAGATACTGATGATCAGCCACGAACTGGAAACACTGCAACGCTTTGATCGTATCATCTGGTTGCACAGGGGGCGGGTATATCGGGATGGACCACCGGATCTGGTGCTGCCCGAATATCAGCAGCAGGCACGCGACGGAGCCGGTCTGTGATCAGCCTCTATCTGGGACAGCAAAGCTGGCTGCACCGCCAGCCTGCCGGTTTCAAGCTACTTATTCTGGCTGCAATCAGCATTGCCCTCTATCCTGTGATCAATCTCTGGTTGCTGGCGACGATGCTGCTCGGGACCCTGCTGCTGTACTGGTCGCTGGGCAGACAAGCCCTGCGGCAACTCAAACTGCTGCGGCCACTACTGCCGCTGTTCGCACTGATGTTTCTGCTGCAGTGGTGGAGCGTTGGCTGGCAAGAGGGGCTGGGCCTGATCCTGCGCATGAGCACACTGATTCTGCTGGCCAACCTGATCACCATGACCACACGCATGGAAGCGATGATGGATGCCGTGATGCCTCTGTTTGCGCCACTGCGCTGGTTGGGTGTGGATACCCGCCGGATCGCCTTTGCCGTGACACTGCTGATCCGGTTCATCCCGGTGTTGATGGCGGTGCTCGACAGTTTGCTGGAGGCCTGGCGCGCCCGAGGCGGTGGCAAACAGGTCTGGCGACTGGCGATTCCGATGACAATCCAGGCGATCCGTCTGTCGGATACTGTATCCGAAGCGCTGGCGGCCCGTGGTGGCATCAGCCGAAAAGCTCCATAAAAAAAATGCTCCTTGAAAACAATTGACTCCACTGACACCAAAAAGAAAAAGAGATAACTCAACATGAAAGATAAAACGCTGGTCCAGATCGCTCTCTACGCGGCACTGATCGCTGCACTGGGCTTTATTCCCCCTGTTCCCTTCGTGACCGGCATCCCGATCACGGCCCAGACGCTGGGTGTGATGCTGGCCGGTATCATGCTCGGCCCCTGGCGTGGCGCGCTATCGATGGCGCTGTTTATCTTTGTGGTCGCGCTCGGTGCACCGCTGCTGGCGGGTGGCCGGGGTGGGTTGGGCGTATTTGTCGGCCCGACCGCCGGCTTTGCCATCGGCTTCCCCTTTGCCGCTTTTGCCACTGGCTATATGGCGTTGTGGCTGCGTCGTTTGCCGGTATTCCCGGCAACGCTTCTGGCGGCGGTGTTTGGCGGCATCGTGATTCTGTATATTTTTGGCATCACCGGATTCAAACTGGTCACCGGGCGCGGCTGGCAAGACTCGATTACCATCATGGCGGTATTTATTCCGGGTGATCTGGTCAAGGCGGTGATTACGGCGGTGGTGGCTCAGGCAGTGATGCGAGGTTTGCCGGGCGCTGTTGCAACCCGTCACTGAGCCTCTTCATCCCAGAACCAGCGACAGACAACAGCCTTATCATCCCTGGCCCTCATCCTCGCCCATTAACACTCATCCGCAGGAATACGGTCGGCCCCAATGCGGTGCTGACCTGTTATCCCTCTGCGGCCACCTCTTCAATCCCGATCGGCCGCTATATAGTTGACAAGGTGAAAGCGCAACTGGATGCTTGAGGGCTGAACTTAAGGACTGGTCGTATGGCAACCACCCTCAATCGCCCACACAATTTCAGCAGCGCATCGCTGGACAATCCACTCTACTATCTCAGCAACATGAAGAGTGTGCTGTGCTGGGTGCTGGAGCGTCATGCCGATCTACTGCTCTCTGATGAACTGGGCAGACTGACAGGCTTTTTGAGCCTGCCACAGCCCAGTCAGGCGTTGCTGGTGCGGATGGTGATGCGCAAGGGAGAACTGTTCCGCAGCAACAAGCTGATCTATGCCGAGATAGGGGATATTACAAACACCCTGCCCGCGCTGATTGATGCCGGGTTGATCGACCCAGATCCTGAAGTGGACCTGGCCCAACTGTTCAAACTGCTGACTCGCGCCGAGTTGATGAGCTGTTTTCAGGACCAGCTAGCCTCCCTCGGCCTTGCCCGCTCAACCACCAAACCCCAATTGCTGGAGGCGCTGACCTCCCTGCCGGAGCTGGCCGAGAAGAGAAGCACCCTGCATTACTGGTGGCCAGAGGCTCAGGATCGGTTGATCCGACTCATGCAGATGCCACTGTTTGATCGCGTCAGATTGATGTTTTTCGGTAATCTGCGCCAGGACTGGTCGGAGTTCGTGTTGACCGAATTGGGACATCAGACCTACGAGCCTATCCCCTTCAGCCCTGACTCACGGGCATTCAGCCAGCGGGATGAGGTGAACAGCTATCTGAAGATGCACCATTGCCGGGAGCAACTGGATGAAGGTATTGCACCAGAGAGACTGATAGCATCCGTACCACCCGAACCGCTGGACAACCCTTGGCTGGAAGCACGTCGGGCACGGTTGCTATTCACGCTGGCACAGACGGCCGAACGACAGGGGCTGACCGAGCTGGCGCTGGACACCTATAGAATCAGCCGCCATCGTGAAGCGCGTGTACGACGACTGCGCGTACTGGAGCGTCAGGGCCAGATCGAGCAAGCCTGGCCGATCCTCTGCGAAGCACTTGTGCAGCCGGTCAATGAAGCGGAAGCCCTGAGCCTGCAACGTCTCTACACCCGTATCCGCAAGCGATTGCAGACGGTATTATCTGATCCACAACATCCTTTGAATGACCCTGACTACCCCCCTGTGTGTCAACCTAAGCCTGAGCCGTCTGTTTCAGGCAGGCAGTCGATCCCGACACATACATTGTTGTTGCCTCCACACCCTTCAGTTGAGCTGGCAGTGGCCGAGCATCTGTCCGAACCCGATGCACCGGCCTGCTATGTCGAGAACACCCTGTTCAACGCCCTCTTCGCCCTGCTCTGCTGGGAAGCACTGTACGCCCCGTTGCCGGGTGCCTTCTTTCATCCGTTTCATGCGGCCCCGACGGATCTCTACCGAGAGGATTTTGTCGCGCGGCGCCAGACACTGTTCAATCAGTGCCTGAGCCAACTTGAAGATGGCAGCTACGCGGAGCAGATCCTGCATAACTGGCAAGCCAAACAGGGGATCACTACCCCGTTCATTTACTGGCCGCTACTGCCACGGGAGACACTCGAGCTGGCACTGACCTGTATCCCGGCGGCTGATCTGAGGCAGATTTTTGAACGTTTTCTACGCGATCTGCGTGAGCATCGTGCCGGTCTGCCAGATCTGATCCAGTTCTGGCCCGAACAAAAGCGCTACCGTCTGATTGAGGTGAAGGGACCTGGCGATCGGTTGCAGGATCATCAGACCCGTTGGCTGCATTACCTGCTGCAGCGGAAGGTAGATCTCTGCGTATGCCATGTCCGTTGGGATGGCGCTGAATGAGAGGGTACTTTCTCATAATGAGATACCTGACAGGGCTACCTACCCCTGTGTTTGAGGTCTTGCTCCAGTTGCTCAATTTCCTTCAGGTCAGCCGCATCGGCTGCCACGGCCTCCGCAATACGCCGCTGCTGGTCGAAAACCTCATAACGTTCATGAGCGACCTTTTCCATGCTCTCTCGGCTGACCGAGCCAGCGCCCTCAAGAATGAGCTGGTCATTGAAGGCCAGCATCTTGTCGACGTTGTTGCGCCAGAAGTCCAGGGTCAGCTCCTTCTGTTGCTTCACCCGCAGCTCTGCCTGCTCCAGGAAGATCACCACCAGACGGTTGAGGGTGTCGATCTCATCCGCGGTCAGATAGTTTTTGGCAACGATTACGTCTTGCTTGCGTACCCGTGAGCCGCTCCAGTTGGTCAATGCCATATTAGGCTGACTGGGATCTGACCTCTTCAGGATCAACTCTGCGGCAGTGTGGCCAGTGGTAGCGTAGAGCAGCTTATTCTGTACCTCAGCAAAGAACTGAGCGGTCTCTCGCTCTCGGGCCTGGTAGTCGGAACTGAGGGTGAACAGATCGCGGACCTTCTGGTAGAAACGTTTTTCCGAAGCTCGTATGTCCCGGATGCGCTCCAGCAGCTCATCGAAGTAGTCCCAGCCACCGGGGTTTTTCAGGCGCTCGTCATCCATCACGAAGCCCTTGAGAAGAAACTCCTTTAGATGGGTACTGGCCCACTGACGGAACTGGATCCCCCTGGGTGAACGGACACGGTAGCCGATGGCCAGGACCAGGTCGAGGTTGTAGAGCTTGGTCCGGTAGTTCTTGCCATCTGCGGCAGTTGTCAAGGATTCCTTGACAACTGAATCCTGAAGTAACTCCCCGTCTTCAAATATGTTTTTGGCATGCAAGGAGACATTCTGCTTTGTGCTCTGAAACAGCTCGGCAATCTCTAGCTGGCTCAGCCAGATGCTGTCGGCTTCCACTCGAAGGTGAAGCTTAGTCCGGCCGTCATCTGTGGTATAGAGGATCAATTCGCTCATGCATTTGCCTTCCTTGCCTTGTTTTGCTTAGTCGTTATTCTGGTATACAGCTCGAACAGCTTTTTCAGCCGCTCAGTATCGTTCTTGAAGCGCCGCCCGATGAATTTTGCTTATCCGGAAGCGATTGAGCAAGCCCTGTTGCAGCTGGCAAAGCCCGTCCTGCAACCATACATTAGCTCAGGGGTCATTGAAGGTGCAGGTTTTCCTGCTCTGTTTTTCCTGCTCGATAGAGACTAATCAGTTAACAATCCATAAATCTTTAACTCGAACATATCCTTGTATTTCAGGATCACGATAGAGTCGGACCAAATACCAGTCCGCGTTGTAAGTGGAAATTTTCTCCACTATTGGTTCTGGGTCAGAAGCTTGCATGCGCGGCGCCATCACCACCTCAGACTTTTCGCTGGGTTGTGCATGTATTGAGGCCGCTGAGTCTAGTCTAAAGGTTTGCTGCCAAGGTACCCCAAGAAAAACCGCATCGGAGAGGTCATAAATCTCTGAATAAAAAGCATCGCCCTCTGGCCAAGGCTGAATGTCATCAACCTGGCCATACAAGAAAGTAGAGGCGGCGTCATGAAAGCTCACCACATCGATCAGTTTTACTCTGACAGGTATAGCCGCATAACCTTCACGATCTTGCATAAGCCCATCGCCCAGAGTTCCAAAGGGTTTGAGTAAGGCTTCAATTTTGGCTCTATCTCCCTCCTCCACGCCTCCATCAAGAAACAACGGCTCATCTTCAGGAAGTGAGTCGTAAATAAAGAATCGAACGGCTCGCCGGCTATCCTCCGCCAAAGTAATCAAGTCTTCGAGCATCGCGGCCGTGTTGGTATCTTGCGATCCTTGGGGATAAAAACGCAGATACAAAATCTTTTCTGGCTGAGCATCGATCAATCTGGTTTCCCAAGGGTCGTAGTACTGAATATCCCAATAGGCAAGTAGATGACCGTTCAGGGTAAATGGCTGCTCTACTAAATTGGTTGGCGACCGATCTAAACTCTCGACCCAGGCACGGTAAGTCAATTGCCCCAAATGCCTTGGCGCATTCCAACCCAAGTGCATGTTCAATACACTTGCCGTGGCCCAATCATCCATTGAGCGAAGACTACGCTCTTCCTCGCCTTGTTTTAGTCCTGCTTCTTGCGATAATCGATCAGTGCAGGCAGTCAGCATCAACAAAAGCCCTGCAAATAAAATTCGCTGAACGATGGAAATAACACCGGAACCTTTATAATATTTCATAATCATTGATACTCCGATCTCAGGATCAGACGCACATTTTCAATTCCGACGCGATTTAAATATTTTTTAAGCGCGATCAGAGCATTTCTACTATTGATTACCCTATCTTCCCCGTATGAATAACCGATTAGTAAACATCCATCCGAATTCCTGGGTTCGTTACCAACATGTATATAAATCCCTCTGCGCTCTGGAACTTGTGAATTATATAAATGAGGCAAAGGCAGATCTCTTCTCAGTCTTGTATTACCTGTTACGACTGCCCATTTCAGATTGAAATTTCCTTCTACAATTCGCTTTCGCTGTCCTTCTTCAATAGTATCAGGACCTTCAAGCTCCAAAAAATAACCATGATGTATTTCCCCTTCAAGGTGTAAAGCATCGGGGATGAAGAATTCGCTGATAGTAGATTGTTCGGTTTCCCATTTGCGGGTAACCAAAATCAAGTGATCCTTTGGCATATAGCGTCCTTGTAGCCTAATCCATGTTTGCAGTGGGCATGATGATATTCACGAAGGAAGGAAAAATCAAATTTCCCTCACTAGCCGATATGCGATACCAGACAGAGCTACTCGCCCTTGTGTTTGAGGTCATGTTCCAGTTGTTCGATTGTCTTCTAGTCAGCGGCGTCGGCGGCCTTGGCCTCCGCCCGAAGGTGGAGTTGAGTCCGAGCGTCATCTGTGGCTAGTGGATCAATGGTTTAAGCTTGCTCATCTTGATCAATCTGATCAACATAAATCTCAGCTTCAAATTCAGCGAGTTCCAGTATATCTTCAAGCCAAAAGCTGGAACTGGTAACAAAAAATTCACGAGACAAACTATCCTTCGACAACTCTTCCATTAGCCATATAATACCTTCCGCTTCAGGGAATTCTTCACCGGCAATTTGATCAGAGTACAAACGATTTAGAGTGACATTTTCACCCATTCCCTTTGCCAATAGTCGAACCATCGATGCTTTAGCGGCATGATCAAAAAGAGTTAAATCTTCACTATCTTTTGCTATCACCTTCAGTGTTAATTGTACGCCAGTAGGTTGCGGAAAAATGCCATTGTAAGCTGATCTCAATAGGCTGTATGCGTTAAAAAGACGATGATGACAAAGCAAATCTGAAAACTGCTCCCACATTTTATCCTCTGGTAAATCATGAGCTAACTGCTCAATTTTACCTTCAGTGAGCTCTTCATCGGAAAACAGATAACTGAGGACGACCTTCGCAGCCTCAGAAGGTTCAAGCTCATTTAAGGACATGTAGCACATATCTTTTATGTCTTTTTCATTCAAATCTTCTAAACCTTCGTCCAAACCTATTTCACCCAGCAGAGCTTTGTAATCAGCTGTAGTCCAAGTATTAGGGATTTCATTAATAGTTTTGCAATCAACGATTTGAACAATAAAATTTTTAGTCATTTTGTCTCCATACTCAGCTTAATATCATGCACAGCGATCGGAACGAGATACTGAAATGAACTAACCGACTCCTTTATCAGCAGAACAGAGTTTAGCTTCAAAATATTCACAAACTGAGAGGTATCATTTTCAGAGTAACATGTTTTTTTAAGCAATACTTACTGCAAAATATAATAGGCATTTATACAGGCAGGTAGTTTTCCTGCCGAAAAGGGTATAGGTTGACGTCTACTTCGCAGTCGGTAAGGAGCCTTATATGTATGCATTTACCAACCCAGTGGGTTCCGGGACTCTCTGGTTTCACAATCTTACAACCGCTGAAGGTACTCCCGTCGCTTATGATCCTCAGGCACGAGCGTTCATTCCTGTACCACCCTTCTGCGCCAACCGCGAGATCATTGGTTGCAACTGGATTGCACCCGAGGAAGGTGCCTTTTGCCGCTCCTGCGCCATGACTCGACTTGCTCCCGACCCAGGGCTTCCCAACGCGATATCGAATTGGGCAGACACCGAAGCCGCAAAACGCTGGGCGCTCGATAACTTAGGTCGCTGGCATTGGTTCAGACCTGAAGACTCAGGAACACGCCCGATTTTTCATATGCTGGCTGATGGGCTTACACCTGCCGGAATGGGCCATGGCGATGGTGTTATCACGATTAGTGTTTCCGAAGCAGATCCTGTAGTTCGAGTCACTCGCAGAGAGGCACTAGATGAACCCTATCGGACTATGATAGGCCACATGCGTCATGAAATTGCTCATATGTTATGGTGGCGATTGAGCTTACGAGAAGACTTTTTGAATGCGTTTCGAGAAATATTTGGCGACGAACGAACCGACTATACGGCCGCACTGCAAAAGCACTATCATCAAGGTCCTCCCAAAGACTGGGAACTGTTTTATTTGACCAGCTATGCATCGGCTCATCCTCATGAAGACTGGGCTGAAACGGCTGCGCATCTTTTACACTTAACGGACATTGCCGATAGCTTTGTTTCCACAGGATTAAAATCTCCTGAGCTTCCTATACATAACTGGGATCCATATTCTGAGCCTGATTGTGGTTTACTAGTTCACGTAGCGGTAACACTGGCAATTCGTATCAATCATATTAACCGATCAATGGGTTTATCAGATATATATCCATTCGTTTTATCTGAAGTTGCTCATCGAAAACTAGCCTTTGTGCACAATTGGTTACGTCGCGGGACATTCGGTTATTGATGAGTAAAATAGTGCATAAATTTGATTTATCAAACTTTTGAACTATGCTTAATGGTTCTATTGGCTAAATTTAATATAAAATATTTTAGCCAATGTAATACGCGTAAAAGAAAATCGACTGGAGAACGCTTAATGTCAAATATGAGTAAAGCTGAATTACCTCAAGAAATACTGACTTGGCGTGACCCCACTCTTGATTCAGTGAAAGGAACTGAAACCACGAAGGATCCAGAAAAAGGCTACATTGCTTTGCTTGGCTGGAGTGTTAATGCGATTAAAGCAGCACAAAAATTTGATCGCCGATATATCGTCGTTGCACCCGAATGGGCAGCCGATTTCTGTGCAGCTAATAACATTCCGTTCATTCCATGGAATTTTATTAAGTTGAATGATAGATCTATGGAGATTGCTGAAAGACTCAAAGCGGAAGGTGTCGATATTGCGATACCGCTATTTGAAGAAACCGTTGAGTGGTCTGGCGCAATTAACTCAGTGCTTCTTGACAATCCTCGCATGTATGGTCAATCAATTTTATTCCGTGATAAAGCCTTGATGAAGCGTCGTGCTCAGCTTGGTGGCATTCGTGTTGGCATCTTTGAAGAAGCGCATGAAAAAGAGGATATTGTTCGCTTTATGAAGCGTGTTAATCAAACCCTTCTTAAGCTCGATGGCGACCCAGATGACCCTATTCATGTCAAAGCTTTCGATAAAGCTGGCTGCCTTGGTCATCGGATGATTCGTAAAATAGAAGAAATTGACAGCATTCCGCTAGAAGAATATCCACTGTTGATGGAAAGTCATCTTGACGGCTGGGAATTTGCTGTTGAAGCCTGGATCCACAATGGCAAAATAAAATTCCTTAATATTTCGGAATACGTCACGCTAGGTTACTCAGTATTCGTACCAGCCACGGAGGAACTTGAAAGCTGGCGCAATGCGATTACCAAGCAAATTGAACTGTTGATTAAAACATTCGATATTCAATTTGGTTTGATTCACCCAGAGTACTTTGTGACTGCCGACGGTGAAATGTACTTTGGCGAAGTGGCTTATCGCCCACCTGGTTTTAAAGCATTTGAGTTGATCGAAAGAGCTTACGGTTTTAATGCGTACCAAGCTTCAATGCTGGTTTTTGATCCCAAAAGCACTCCAGAAGAAGTTGATAACTTCTTCCCACGGGAGGTGGTCGATGCAAAGGGTTATGCCGGCTGCTTTGGTGTGTACCCAAGACGTCGCGTTGTTAGCAAACTGGAAATTCCTCCAGAAACCACTGAGCATCCCTATTTCGAATCTCACGAGTTAGTAGCACCAGCAGAAGAAACTGTACCTGATCGCTCAGCCTTTGGTACTCATTGGGGCTTGGTGTTCTTCTTTGGTGAAGACCCCATCAAAATGCGAGATCTATTAAAAGCTCAAGAAGAATTAGACTTCTACGTTTAAGATTTTTTCTAGCAATCCCCTTTTAATAGCGCTTAATTCAGGGCTTTGAGAATTTTCAAAGCCCACTCTTTACTTGGTCGCGATATGATGCAGATGAAATGAAGCGTTTACTCAAGCATCAAAAGGATCTTGATTTTATGTATAATAACGCACCGCCAGTTATTAAAGGATGAGCATGTGAGTCATGGTATTGAAAAACTTGAGGCTTTATTGCAAAAGCTAGACGCTGATACTGAACGTCTGATGCAAGCACCTGAATGTGCTAAGTATGACAAACTACCAGCGATGTTAGATCTTGTCAGAAGAGTCCTGTTACAACCCAATGGCTGCGCAGTACTGGAGGATAGAGCCGAAAAGATAGAAGCAGCAGGTATCTTTGCTGGTTCAGACTGGCAAACGCCTCAAATTTTAGTACCTTCCTTAACAACTCATTCACTACAAAGTGCTGATGCCAATTTGCTTACGATAGAAGCACTGAGTGAAATTCGTCTTTTAGCGGTGGCGATGGGCAGGTATAAGCATGCCTTGATATCAGCTGAGCAGGCTCATCATTTCCTGACACAGGTCATGGCCATTAATTTGGTATTACTCTTTACGCCACCGAGCGAAGCCGAACGAGAAACACAAGGAAGTCTCGCGCAGATCCCAAGATTATTGTTTGAGTACCTGGCCAACCGCATCGGCTATGAACATGTCATTGACCAATTAATTGATGAAATCTGGCGTATCTTACAACAGCGTCCAATTCAAGTTGATGCGATCAAGCACATGATTACCCAGATTGCGATCTGCCAACATAACCCAGACATAGATTTAGGTTCGAGCGGTCAAGGCGCTGCTCGACTAGTCAGCAGTCTGTATGGCACAACTCAAGCCTGTCGGGAAGATCCAGGTGTAGCTGTCTACCAAGACAGACTGTTGAGTATGGACAATCAAGCTCTGCAATCAGAAGCCACTGGGTTTGCCAGAGCGATGCATGACACCGGTCTGGTATCTCCCTATCATGCTATCCTGTTGCGTCACTTACTAACGGTTGATGACTACTTGTTGATTGAGGCACTGGGATTGTCCTCAACTGGTCGTGACTGCTTCATGTGCTTCCGCCAGTTGATACAGGCCTTAATTCGCCAAGTCATTATGCCTGCAACCGCTCAAGGCATTTACGGCCTTGCTTTAATGCTGGAACGGGGAATCCTATATCAATCCCCTGTTCCACCTGCACTTTGGCGGCAATTGGGACTTACACTCTGTGATGAGGCCCAAAATCGCTTAAATTTAGCCTTCGGCGCTCAAGTGTCCGCTAATGCACGCTTGCTAGAGGGTGTGCTTTGTATTCTTGGCCAGCCCTTAGGCGTTGGCCAAGGAAACAACCCCACCTGCCAGTCTGCACGCGCCTTGTCTATGTGGGCATATAATGATCCTGATTATTTATTGCAAATGCTGGTTTGGGCGGCCAGGGATAACGAAGTGATAATGCATTTTGAAGGCCAATCGATCTCTTCACGAGAATGCCAGACAGGTGTTGCACATGATTTACCCATCGATCTGGATCCGGTTTCGCTATTACTGGTGCCTCATTTAGACCGCATCTATGCCGAAATGGGACGTCGTTGTATTGGTCGAGAAGGCGATCCACACCGCTGGGTTAACCCTGAGTTCCATGGCTGGTGGTCTGGTCGCGGCTTCAGCATCAATCTAGACATCACAACGGGACTATTTCATGATCTAGACCAATTTATCCGATCTTTCTATGCCTGTTACCATCCCTACTTCAATGGCAACCAACCGTTGATTCATCCGCAGCCTGTCGGTATCGCGATTACAAACTCAGCTGCGCGTTTCATTGGCTGGCATGCTATCACCCTTTTACGAATCGGACTCGACCCTGAAGATGTCATGCGGGTATATTTTTATAATCCTAATAATGACAGTGGCCAGAACTGGGGGGATGGAGTTGTCGTCAGCACATCAGGTAAAGGGGAGCGCTTTGGAGAATCATCCTTGCCCTTTGCACAATTCACTTCGCGTTTATATATCTTTCATTATGATCCACTCGAGGGTGGAGTGTTGGCGAAAGTGCCTCAAGATGAGTTGGACGAAGTGCAGGGATATATTCAACGCAGTTGGGGAATCAATAGATACGCGCCTTGAGATAAGGCGCGTTTCTTTAATCCTGAAGATTCACCACCACTCGTCCCTGTACCTGACCTTTCAGTATCTGAGCAGCCTTTTCCGGCACGCCCTCCAATACCACCTCTTCGATCATCCCCTCCAACACCTGGGCTGGCAGATCACGACCCAACCTTTGCCAGGCCACCTGACGTTGAGCCAGCGGGCACATCACCGAATCCACGCCCTGCAGCCGAACATTACGCAGGATAAAAGGCATCACCGAGGTCGGCAATTGATAGCCACCGGCCAGGCCACACGCAGCGATCGTGGCGCCATAATGTGCCTCCGCCAGTACCCGCGCCAGTATCGGGCCACCCACGGTATCCACTGCACCTGCCCAACGTTGCTTCTCCAGCGGCCGGCTTGGCTGCTGCATTTCATCACGGGAGATGATCTCGCTGGCACCCAACTCACGCAGATAAGCATGTGTCGACTCGCGCCCGGTTACTGCCGTCACCTGATAGCCAGCCCGTGCTAACAGAGCCACCGCAACGCTGCCTACACCACCGGCAGCTCCGGTTACAACCACCGGCCCCTGATCAGGAGTGACACCGCCAGCCTCGAGCGCCATCACACAAAGCATCGCTGTAAAACCCGCCGTGCCGATCGCCATCGCCTGTCGTGCAGTCATCCCGTCGGGCAGCGGCACCAGCCATTCGGGCTTCACACGTTGCAGTTGTGCATAGCCACCCCAGAAGCGCTCCCCCACTCCCCAGCCGGTCAGCACCACGGCATCGCCGGGCTTGAACGCATCACTGCGCGATTCCACCACACGGCCGGCCAGATCGATCCCCGGCACCAGCGGCCAGCTCAACACAACCTTGCCGGTACCTGTCACTGCCAGGCCATCCTTGTAGTTGAGGCTGGAGTAATCCACAGCGACCAGCACCTCCTCATCCGGCAGATCACTCTGGGTCAGCTGTTTGATGTTGGCCAGTGTTTTGCCCTCGGCATTCTGCTCCAGCAGTAGAGCCTTGAAAGTATCGTTACTCATGCTTACCTCTTATTCTGAATCGCATAAAAGAGCGAAGGGTGGTCGCTGACATTCCAGTAGTGAGAAATTGCCGACTACAACCCTGTGTTGTAGGATCGAATCGGACGAGCCGCTCATAACATTTTTTGATGTATCCAATTGTTGCTCAACAGCTCATCAATATGAACTGTTTCATCCATAAAAACAAAAAACACCATATCTCACATATGTGCGAAAACAGGAACAGAGTATGAACGTCCCTCACTCCCGCGACCTTCCCTTGAAAGATCTCAAGGTGCTCGAACTCGGCCAACTGATCGCCGGTCCCTTTTCCACCAAGCTGCTGGGCGAGTTCGGTGCCGATGTGATCAAGATCGAGCCGCCCGGAACGGGTGACCCTTTGCGCAAATGGCGCATTCTGGAGGAAGGAACCTCGCTCTGGTGGCATGTCCAATCGCGCAACAAGCGCTCCGTATCACTGGATCTTCGCACCCCCGAAGGTCAGGAACTGGTGCGCAAACTGGCCAGCGAGGCGGATATTCTGGTTGAGAACTTCCGCCCCGGTACTCTGGAGGAGTGGGGACTGGGCTGGGATGTTCTTTCCGAAGCCAACCCTGGGCTGATCATGGCGCGCATCTCCGGCTACGGCCAGACCGGCCCCTATCGGGACAAACCCGGCTTCGGCGTGATTGGTGAGGCAATGGGCGGGCTGCGTTACCTGACCGGCTACCCGGACCAGCCATCGGTCAGAGTCGGTGTCAGCATCGGGGACTCCCTGTCGGCTCTCTATGCCGTCATCGGCATTCTGCTGGCTTTGCAGGAGCGCCAGCGCAGCGGACTGGGTCAGGTGATCGATGTTGCTCTGTATGAGTCAGTCTTTGCAATGATGGAAAGTCTGCTGCCCGAATATGATGCCCAACAGGTGATTCGTGAGCCAGGAGGCAGCGCCTTGCCGGGTATCACTCCGTCCAATGCCTATCGTTGTCAGGATGGCGATTATGTTCTGATCGCCGGTAATGGCGACAGCATCTTCAAACGCCTGATGCAGGTGATCGGTCGCTCGGATCTGGCCGAGGATGAACGCTTCGCACATAACGACGGGCGCACCCAACATGCTCAACTGATTGATGATGCCATCGAGTCCTGGACGCTGGAGCGTCCGCGGCAGGAGATTCTGGATACTTTAGATGGTGTCAGAGTGCCGGTCGGGTTTCCTTACACCGCTGCCGATATCGCGAAGGATGTGCACTTCTTAGCGCGTGAGATGATCCAGACTATCACCCGACCCAATGGCAAGCCGCTCAAGGTACCCGGCGTGCTGCCCAAACTCAGCGCCACCCCGGGCAGGATAGGCAATGCAGGCCCGGCACTCGGACAGCATACCGATGAGGTTCTGGATGAGCTTGGCATTGATCAGGCAACACGCGATAAGTTGCGCAAGGCTGGAATTATCTAAGCGATACACTCCATGACAGGAAGATCACCAGATATTGGAATTACAACAAAAATGTTAGCGCTAACATTTTTTTCATCAAACCGTTGACATCTTATCTCTATGGAACTACTTTTAGCCTAACGAATTAGCTGACAGATACTTTTATGTATAAATGTTAGCGCTATCAATAAAAATAAGAGAACCACAATGACTGACACCTCTCATCAGAAGCCCCCCGCGTCTCTGATACGTCGCGCCGCCGAAGCGATGCTGGCACTGAGCATGTTCGGCATGGTCTGCGCTGTTTTCCTTAATGTTGTCCTGCGCTATCTATTCAACTCTGGCCTGTCCGGTTATGAAGAGATCGCCCGCCTGCTGTTTGTCTGGCTGGTCTGTGTTGGTTCGATTCTGGCCAGTGCCGACAAAGAGCATCTGGTGTTTGATCTGCTGGTCACCCGCCTGCCCCGCAAGGCACAGATCATCTGTCTGTGGACAGGGCGTGTGTTGGTCCTGGCCGTTCTCTGTCTGCTGATCAGCGGTGCCTGGGATCAGGTGATGGTCGGCATCAACAGCCGCAGCCCGGTGCTGGGCTATCCGCTCGGGCTGGCCGCCGGTGCCATCCTGCTGATGGCCGCCTGCATGCTGCTGCTTCTGCTGCGTGAAAGCTGGCAGACCCTGCGTGGCGCAGAGCTGACCACCACATCATCTGCAACCGATTCTGCACGGCATTGAGGAACTGATCATGGCTATCGCAATTTTTCTGGTCGTACTCTTCAGCGCCATGAGCATCGGCATCCCCATCGCTTTCGCGTTGATGATGACGGCTGTTGCGCTGATGTATCACCTCGACTTTTTCAATGCACAACTGCTGGCACAGAATGTTCAGGCAGGTTTTGACAACTTCCCGCTGCTGGCAGTGCCCTTTTTCGTACTGGCCGGTGAGTTGATGACCGCTGGTGGGCTGTCACAGCGTATCGTCGATCTGGCACGTGCTTTCTTCGGCCATGTCAAAGGCGGGCTGGGTTATGTCGCGATAGGCGCATCAGTGCTGCTGGCATCAATGAGTGGTTCGGCGATTGCCGATTCTGCCGCTCTGGCAACGCTTTTGCTGCCGATGATGCGGCGCCAGAACTATCCTGCAGGCAGCAGCGCCGGCCTGATCGCGTCCGGCGGTATCATCGGCCCGATCATTCCACCCTCCATGCCCTTTATTATCTATGGTGTCACGACCAATACGTCGATCAGTCAGCTGTTTCTGGCCGGTATCGTACCCGGAATCCTGATGGCTGCTGCAATAGCAGTGGCCTGGGGCTGGATCGTGCGCGACAAGAATCTGCCGGTGGCAGAGAAACAGAGCTGGCATGACCGTCGGCTGGTGCTGCGCCGCAGTATCTGGGCCCTGCTGCTGCCGATCATCATTATCGGCGGACTGCGCGGCGGCATCTTCACACCGACGGAAGCCGCCGTGGTTGCAGCCGTTTATGCCCTGATCATCACCACGCTGGTGTACCGCGAGCTGAATCTGGCTGGTGTCTATCAGGTGCTGGTACGCGCCTCCAAGACCACCTCTGTGGTGATGTTTCTGGCCGGGGCGGCGATGGCCTCCTCCTACATGATCACGCTGGCGGATCTTCCCAATCAGTTGATTGAGCTGTTCGGCCCGATCCTGGATAAGCCCATGCTGTTCATGCTGGCTGTCGTGCTCTTCCTGCTGGTGATCGGCATGGTGATGGATCTGACGCCATCCATCCTGATTCTGGCTCCGGTTCTGGCACCGATGGCTGCCGCAGCCGGTGTCGATCCGGTCTATTTCGGGCTGATGTTCATCATGGCTGGCTGTGTCGGATTGATCACACCGCCGGTGGGCACCGTGCTGAATGTGGTGTCCGGCGTTGGCAAGATGCCTATGGAATCGGTGGTGCGCGGCGTGCTGCCGTTCATCACCGCTTATATCGTGCTGCTGGGACTGCTGATCCTGTTCCCGCAGATCGTTATCTGGCCACTGCAGTGGCTGTCATGATCCACAAACCGAAAACTGACAACACATCTGAATAAAATGAGGAATCAATAATGAAAATAAAAACTCTGTTCATCGCCTGCCTGGCTGGCCTCTGTGTAGCAACCACTGTCAGCGCGGATATCCAGTCGCGTCAGATACGTTTCGGCTATGGTCTGAATGAAAACTCCAACCAGGGCCGCGCCACCAAACTGTTTGCTGAAGAGGTGGGACGTCTGTCGGATGGCAAGCTGCGCATCCGCCCCTTCGGTGGTGCCACACTGGGCTCCGATGTGCAGATGCAGCAGGCGCTGCTCGGTGGCGCGCAGGAGATGATGGTCGGATCCACCGCAACGCTGGTCGGTATCGTGCCCGAGATGGCGATCTGGGATACCCCTTTTCTGTTCAACAGTGCCGAAGAGGCAGACGTGATTCTGGATGGCCCTGTCGGACAACAGGTCATGGATAAACTGGAAGAGAAAGGGTTGATCGGTCTGGTCTACTGGGAAAACGGTTTTCGCAACCTGACCAACAGCCGCCGTCCGGTGGAGACGCTGGAAGATCTGGATGGCATACGTCTGCGTGTGATGCAGAACAATGTCTTCCTCGACAGCTTTAAAACACTGGGGGCCAACGCTGTCCCAATGGCCTTTTCAGAACTCTTCACTGCGCTGGAAACCCGCACCGTCGATGGTCAGGAAAATCCTTACAACACCATTCTCTCCAGTAAGTTCTATGAGGTTCAGGAGTATCTGACCGTTACCAACCATGTCTACAGCCCCTGGATTGTACTGGTGAGCCAGCGATTCTGGGATCGTCTGTCTCAGGTAGAGCGCGACATTCTGCTCGAAGCGGCCATCACGGCACGTGACTTTGAGCGTCAGGACACCCGTGAAGAAGCAGCCCGCGCACTGAGCGAACTTCAGGAAAAAGGCATGAAGGTGAATGAGTTGGGCAGTGATGAGGTCGAGCGTATGCGTGCCCAGTTGACTGACGTCAATCAGAGTATCGCCGAAGCTGTTGGCATGGATCTGTGGAACAGCCTGCAGCAGGCACTGGCAGAAGCCAGAGCAGGCAATAGCATGAGCAGCAACTGATATCTGACTGAGCAAACAGTACACAGTCAGAGCACCGGTTAACTCTGTAGCTCTATTAACTCTGTAAGCCATGTCACCATGGATTGGCCCTGAAGCACTGCCGCTTCAGGGTCCTTTTTCCGAGCTGAACTGAAGATGATAAAAACGAATATCGTTGTAATGGGCGTGTGCGGTTCGGGCAAAAGCACCCTTGCCGAGCATCTGGCAACCCGTCTTGGTGGCGTGTTTCTGGAAGGTGATCGATATCACTCGCCGGAGAATGTGCGCAAGATGACCGCTGGCACGCCTCTGAATGATCAGGATCGAATCCCCTGGCTGCAAACGCTTGCCGAACAGATCCAGCGACATACACAAGCGGATCAACAGTGTATTCTGGCCTGTTCAAGCCTGAAACGTATCTATCGGGACCAGTTGCGCCAACAGGCTGGTGATCTACTGTTCATCTATCTACAAGGTGATGAGGCCACCCTCAGAAACCGAATGCAGTCCCGTCAGGGGCACTATATGAACATTGCACTGCTGCAGACTCAGCTCAATGACCTTGAAGAACCAGGTCCTGAAGAGCACTGCCTGACCTTGTCGATCAATCAATCAATTGATGAGATGCTTACCGGTATTCTGCAATGGCTGCAGAATCAACACACTACACTCACACCCGGGATGTCGGTAGAATCATTCACCGAGCGCTCTGGCGCTGATCAGCATAAAGGCAAGCCATGACGGCTGGCTAAACAGGACTATCGCGGATGAGGGCAGCGCGGATGAAGACAGCGGGGAAAATTGGCCATCGTGGTAAGGGCCGCGCCAGACTTGAAGATGTCGCCCAGCGCGTAGGCGTCAGCGCCATCACGGTTTCACGCGCACTTAACGACCCCGACAAAGTCTCCCCCGCCCTGCGCGAACGCATCCGTGCTGCGATTCTTGAAACCGGCTATGTCCCCAATCGTGCCGCCCGCTCACTGGCCAGCAATGCCACTCAGACACTGGCGGTGATCATCCCGTCAGTCTCCAACGCCGTATTCAGCAATGTGATCAAGGGGATCTATGATGTCTGTACTCCCCGCAACTACGACATGCTGATCGGCAACACCTACTACTCGCTGCAGCAGGAAGAGAGTCTGATCGAGAAGTTTCTGACGCATATGCCCGATGGTTTTATCATCACCGGGCTTGAGATGACGGAGGAAACGGAGCAGCGCCTGAGAATGAGCGGCCTGCCGATCGTACAGATGATGGAAACCGATACCCGACCGCCGCTGGATATGTGCGTCGGCATCTCGCACTTTGATGCCGGTGCCGCCATGGCAGACTATCTGATTGATCAGGGGTATCAGCAGATCAGCGTTATCGCCTCACAGTTGGATGAGCGTACCCAGCATCGTATTCAAGGCTTCAGTCATCGATTGCGCGAGCGCCGCCCCGACGCACCGGAACAGATCATCGCCAACCCGAAACCCTCCTCTGTTCAGCTAGGTGGACAGCTACTGGCTGAACTGCTGGTGCGTTACCCGGATACCGACGCCGTTTTCTGCTGTAACGATGACCTTGCCTATGGCGCCATCTATGAGTGCCAGCGCCGCCATCTGCGCATGCCACAGCAAATCGCCATCAGCGGTTTCAACGATCTGGAGCAGTCGGCCTGTATCAACCCCTCGCTCACTTCCATATCCATTCCACTTTATGAGATGGGCAAGACGGCCGCCGAGATGATGTTGAAGCGACTTAAAGGGGAGCAACCGGAACCGGCAATTGTGGATCTGGGGTTCAAACTGATGCGAAGAGAGAGTGCCTAACTGGCAACCGCTCCTGTGTTGCCAGCATACCGTCCATCTCTGGACATAAAAAAACCGGGTTGAGTCGCCTCAACCCGGAAAAGGGAGCTTATGAGTCCAAGTCCGAGTGCGGCGGCACTTTATTCATAAGCTTTGGGTAGCTTGAAGGTAAACACCATGCCACCCTGATTGAAGTGACTCACACGCTGAGCCACCTCGCCCCCCCACAGAGGAACTGCTCCACCCCAGCCGGATACGATGGAGACATACTGCTCATCATCCATCTCCCAGGTGATGGGCGTACCGACAATGCCGGAGCCGGTATTGAATCGATACAGCATCTCACCACTGAGGGCATCAAACGCCATCAGATAACCTTCCGGGTTGCCGGTAAAGACCAGGTTAGACTTGGTTGTCATGACACCACCCCACAGTGGCGCGTAGTTGTTATAGCGCCACACCTCTTCACCGGTGCGGGGATCAACGGCGCGCAGCACGCCGATATAGTCTTCATTGATCGGACGGATGGTGAAGCCAGCCCCAAGATAAGCCGCCCCTTTACGATAGGAGACATCTTCGTTCCAGATATCCATCTCCCACTCATTGGAGGGGATATAGAATAAGCCGGTTTCCTGACTGTAGGCCATTGGCATCCAGTTTTTACCCCCCAGGAATGCTGGTGCAGTGGTCACAGTCTTACCCTGGCTTTCACCGGTTTCAGCAGGATTACCGGGGCGGTTTTCCGGAACATAGACAGGGCGACCATTTTCATCCAGCCCACTTGCCCAGGTGATCTTGTCAACAAACGGGAAGCCGCGGATAAACTTGCCATCCTCACGATTCAGCACATAGAAGAAGCCGTTTCGATCCGCTGTAGCAACAGCCTTGATCAACTGACCATTATCTTCATACTCGAAGGGGATCACCTCGTTCACACCATCATAATCCCAGCCATCATTTGGTGTGGTCTGGAAGGACCAGACGATCTCACCGGTATCCGGATTGAGTGCCAACCGAGAGGAGGAGTAGAGGTTATCACCCGGGCGCATATGTGAGTTCCAGGGAGCAGGGTTACCAGCACCAAAGAACAGCAGATTGGTATCCGGATCATAGGTACCGCCCAGCCAGGTGGCCGCACCGCCTGTTTTCCACAGATCGCCTGGCCAGGTCTGACCTGCCTCACCTCCGCTGATACCCATCTCAACCTTCTCGCCATCCTTCCAGATATAGCCCATATGGCCTTCAAGGGTAGGACGGGTCCAGACCAGATTGCCGGTCATGGCATCATATGCCTCAACCTTGCCGATTACCCCGAACTCGCCGCCGGCCACACCGGTGATCACCTTGCCATTCACTACCAGAGGCGCTGCCGTGATTGAATAGCCCTCCTGATAATCGGCAACGGTTTTACGCCAGACAACACGTCCGGTATCCTTATCCAGTGCCACCAACCGCGCATCCAGCGTGCCGAAGATCACCAGGTTGTCATAAACGGCCACACCACGATTGATCACATCACAACAGGGCATGATGCCATCCGGCAGGCGAGCATTGTATTCCCAGAGTTCATCACCGGTACGGGCGTCAACTGCAAAAACGCGCGAATAAGAGGCCGAGACATACATCACACCATCCACTACAACTGGCTGTGATTCCTGACC
The DNA here is from genome assembly GCF_046271865.1 of Nitrincola salilacus. Lineage (NCBI taxonomy): Bacteria > Pseudomonadati > Pseudomonadota > Gammaproteobacteria > Oceanospirillales > Oceanospirillaceae > Nitrincola > Nitrincola salilacus. The sequence continues at coordinate 1,268,947 of NZ_CP176580.1, read as the reverse complement.
ACGCTGTTTTTCGCCACCAAAGGACAGGGTCCAGACAGGTCTCAGATCCTCAATATTATCTGCATTGAGACGAGTCAGTGGGCTGAATCGCTGTTTTTGCATTCCCATGCCATCCGTGACAACACGATCGGTGGTCATATGATCATTGAGCAGGTCTTCATCCGTGACAGCCTGCGCCTGCAGACTGAACGTCATCGCTGTCACCAGCGCGGTCAGTGCAAAATATTTAACATGGCATCGTTTCATTTTAATCACCTTTAACGAACGCTATTATTATTTTTCCGGATAGACGCAGAAGTTGTCCCATTCTTGATCAGTGACCCGTCAGGAAACATTCATCACTTGTGCCGGATTTCTAGTGCATTGGTAGTAAGACTGCTCAGCACAGCCTCTTCATAATCGCGATAGAGATGGGACACACTGCGCGCCAACTCTTCGCGAACCAGATCCATGCCGATAAAGCGCTCCGGCACAGGCAGGTTCATCACCTCGGTACTGGTCAGTCCCAAGGCAGCGGATTCCATAAGCGTCTGATGCAGCCAGCTCAGATAGTCGGCCGTCTGATCCAGCGCGCGGGCATCATCCGCGACGTCGCCATGCCCCGGTACCAACAGACTGAACTGCATGGCCATGAGCTGCCTGATATCTTCAAGCCAGACCTCAAGATCAGGGGTGTCGGGTGTGGTAGGGGCGCGACCGTAAAACGCCAGATCGAACGCAAAAAGAACGCCGGTGGTCTCATCCAGAATCACCAGATCAGCGGCATCACCGCTGTGACCTGAAAAAGCCATCAACCTCAAACGATGACCGCCGATCTCCATCATGCCGGGTGTCAGGATCTGATCCGGCACTCTTACCTCAGTGCCGCGCATCCAGTCACCGACCATGCGATACAGATTCTCAGCATAGCCATCCCCACGCGCTGCAATCAGCTGCTGCGTGGCAGGCAAAGCCAGGATCGGCAGCTCATCAAATGCCTGATTACCAAAAAAATGATCCGGATGGTGATGACTGTTGAATACCTTGATGACTGGCTGATCCGTGACCTTTGCAATCACCTCTCGCAGCGCTTCGCCATAGCGTTTCGACGACCCTGTATCCAGCACCAGCACCCCGGCATCAGTCGTGATAAAAGCCACATTCACGATATCGCCACCATTACTGCGGCTGAAATCCTCGGTAGTGCCGGTGATCAGCCAGGTGTTCGGCGCAATCTGTCGAGGCTCAAACTGATACTCCAACGCCGGTACAAACGTGGAATAGAGCGCCAGCAAGAGCAGCAGAAAGAACGTGAGTGAATTTCGCATCATGCCTCCTCAGAACACCTGTCTGAACTCATTGCCATCGTTATCACGCAGCCAGAGGGTATAGGCTCCGCCACTGAGGTGGCTGTCGAAGGTGATCAGAGGGTTTTCAGAAACAGCCGGTGACAGCGACATGCGGATCAGCACCTCGTTCTCATCTCCTCGCAATTCAAGCTGTTCCAGGTAAAAACTGGGGATATTCGCGACCAGACCGGAGTCCATGGGATGCATCACTCTGAAGCGATAACGCTCTATAGACGCTTGTGTTGGCTCTTGTGTTGGCTCTTGTGTATGCAGCGATGGCCGTTCGAAACGCCCCGCACTGATATCGCCAAGTCGGCTCAACCAGTCATCCTCCATACGGGTCATGCTGGGTAGTGTGCACCCGCCCCCGGCTGCATCAACAAAACCGGTTCCCACCCGCCACTCCCCGGATGCAAGCTGGACCGCCGCACGGACCGGAGTGCTCTGCTGTACTTTGAACGGCAAGGCCACCAGCGGCACAATGCCGGGCTCCGGGTGATAGGTGAAAATATGCTGGATCGGATTGTAGTCGGCCCAGGCGATGATCTGCACCACCTCCTGCCCCAGCGCACTGGCGTCCACCAGCAACGGGACCTGCATGGAATCTTCAGCAAAGATTGGCAACTCAACTCTGATGCGATCATCAAACTGATAGGCGGCATCACCCAGAAACAGCTTGCGGGTGTAATCCCACATCACACTGTTTGTGCTGTCGTCTGCACTGCTGATGGTCGACAGACTCATCAGCATCAGAAATGCCAGACACAGACATAGACGACGGCGGATACTGAAGTGAATCGCCATGGCACACCTCATCAGATTGATTACGTCAGAAATCATGGAAGGCTGGCTTCTGATAGGTCAGCCCATAGCGGCTGTAAATCTCAGCCAGCTCACCACTGAGCACCATCGGCTCCAGAATGCCTTCAACCAGATACCCCAACTGTCGATCCGCTTCTCGCACAGCGATACCGATATCCCAGTGAAGTTTGCCCATGGCCGGGAAGGTGGTCTCAGCCAATTGATAACGATCATCTCCGTGCTGTTGCAACAGCCATTCCATCTCAGCGCGCATCCCCAGCATCGCTGCCACTTCACCCGTGGTCATCGCCTCAAATGTCTGACCAGGCGTTCGGAAATGTTTAACCTGATGGCGCAGGTTGCCGTTAAAGGCCGAGGTCAGCATGAACGCAGGCACTGTCTCCATCTCCACCCCCACCGGGTGATACTGAAAGACTGCCAGCGTGCGTACCTGCTCAAGACGCTCACGATCATGCGCCAGCTTCCAGGTCTCCTGCTGGTAAGGTGCCATCATCACGATCAGGTCGTTCTGGTAGGCATAGACACCATCTCCGATATAGCCACGGGCGTAGTTGAAATCCCGGTCGTAGGGTACCCGTAGCATCAGGTCTGCCACCTTCTTGCCAGACAAACGCTCATGCTTGTGCTCATGATCCAAGACATGCCCACGCCACAGATAATTGCGCAGATCATCACCGAGATCCTCATCCGGTATCATCCAGAAGAGCTCAAGCTCCAGATCCATCTGATCCGCAATATGCTGCGCGATATCGACATCCACACCGGATGCTTCACCCGACTCATTGATGAACGAATAAGGAGGAAAATCCTGATACACCGCCACGCGCAGATACCCTGATGCCATCAGATCATCAAAAGGGCGAGCAGATATCTGAGCTGACAGCAGCAGGCACAGCCCCGACAGCAGTGCCATATAGCGAATGAGCTGGCGTTTAATAACCATGGCTCACAGTCTCCAGCCAGGTACGAATCGCCCAGACCGCTTCCTGATCCATATAATCGGCCATACGCGGCATATACACCCGGCCATCACGCACCGCACCTTCGCGTACGCGATAGATGAACCAGTCGTCCCCCTCTATGCCACTTTCCAACTCACGCAGATCCGGCGCGATACCACCCGAAATCGCTTCCAGGCCGTGACAACGTGCACAGTTCTGGTTATAGGCAGAAGCACCCACTTTGACCGCAGCCTCATGCTCGGGATGTTCGGGTTTATACGGGTTCTCTTCCAGCCAGTCATCACCCAGCGGCGTCAGACCCTTGGTTTCGACCGCCTGTGGTGTGACATCGCCATGCGCCAACACAAGCCCTGACACAAGCGCCGCAACAGCAGTTGCCGCCATTAATCCGGAGTTTTTAATCAGTAGACTCATCACTATCACCCATTTTTAGATTTATTAACTCAATAGAGTCGAGACACACATGCATCGCATGTTCATATTAAAATAATGGTCAAATAACATCCGGACTGTAATTAACCATTTGATCGATTATTCCTGTACTTAAGTACTAGAGTTATGGCATTAATTATTCAGCACATAACTCTGTCTAAAAAATCATGAGCAGATCACTCAACGATAAACATACCGGTCATACCGCGCTCTTCATGGCCTTTTACATAAAAAGGAAATTCTCCGCTGCGTATCGGTACAAAAAAGATCTCAGCCTCACCCGCTTCCTCAAACTCCAACTCGCTCAGACCCAATCCCTTGATCTCCACACCACCGGCCTCAACCTTGCGGATATAGATGCTACTGAAGAACCCAGGCGCCTGCAGGGCGTACTCTTTAAGGCCTGATGCCTGCACTTTCAGACGATAAGACTTACCGGTTTCGAGGCGGTATTCGGTTGGCTCCATGAAGTAATCGAGCAACTCCGTTTCAGTCAGCTTACCCAAAGTCAGCTCGGGCAGACGATCCGGACGCTGAGTCAGATCACCTGCAGACTGGGCAGGAGCAGACAACATGATAGACAGAGTTAAAACCGACAGAGATAACGCTGCCTTTCCTGAACAGGATGAGGGAAATGACATGAGATAATCCTCTTTATATTATTTTTAAATAATCACCCCTTCAGATTAATAGAATCGATTTATGCAGATAATGGGACTTAAGAACTAAATAATTACTACTTTATTAACATTCAATATGGATCCATCACTGGATAGCATGGAGGTGGAAGATAAGATCACCTCAAAAGATCAGATGAAAGATAGGTCAGGTGAAATAATGAACACAATAATAAAATATCTGCATAAGACCACACTGTTAACCTGCTTGCTGGCTGCTACCTGCATATCCCCACAGCTAGTGGCTGACGAACTGGAGGTGCGCATTGCCTATCTCGGCTTTCTGCCTGACACAGGCCCACTGCTGTCCAACAGTTTTCCCGAGCCGGAGGACAGGGGATTGCGCGGTGCTGAAGTCGCCATTAAGGATAACAATGCAACCGGACGCTTTCTGAAGCACCGCTACCAGCTTGACGCACTGCAAAGCGATGACGCCACTGAGATTCTTGAAACGGCAACACGCCTGCATGAGGAGGGCGTCCGCTTCTTTGTCGCTAACCTGCCAACAGATCAGTTGCGCAGTCTGCAGGCGGCTCTGAGCCCCGAGACCCTGATTTTCAACTCAGGCAGCAAAGACGATGCATTGCGCGTGGATCAGTGCATTCCCGGCATGCTGCATACCCTGCCCTCCCGCGCCATGCTGACCGACGCCTTGGCACAGTGGCTGGTCAGTCGCCGCTGGAACAAGTGGTTACTGGTAACAGGTCAGCAGCCTGAGGATCAGGCCTATGCCGCGGCCGTTAAACGGGCTGCCGATCGTTTCGGGGGCAGAATCGTTGATGAAAAAGCCTGGAGCTTTGATACCGATCTACGCCGTACCGCACAACAGGAGTTACCGATGTTCACCCGTGCGGGTGATTATGACGTGGTCATCGTGGCAGATGAACAAGGCCACTTCGGCGAATATCTGCTGTATAACACCTGGCTTCCCCGCCCGATTGCCGGCACTCAGGGGATGATGCCGGTCGCCTGGCACAAAGCCGTAGAGGCCTGGGGCGCCGCGCAGTTGCATAGCCGCTTTGAAGCACATGCCGATCGCTGGATGAACGAGTTGGATTACGCCAGTTGGGCCGGTGTGCGCAGCGTTGGTGAAGCAATCACCAATCTGCGCAGCACTGACCCGGTCGAGGTTCGTGCCTTTATTCTGTCCGATAAATTTCAACTGGCTGGCTTCAAGGGTCGTCGACTTGAATTCCGGGGCTGGAGCGGCCAGTTGAAACAGCCCATCCCGCTGGTACATCCGAGAGCACTGGTTTCTCAATCCCCTCAGGAGGGATTCCTGCACCCGATCACCGATCTGGACACTCTGGGCTATGACGCGCCAGAGAGCCAATGCGCGGTCAATTAAATGCTAACCCAAGCCACAAACCGACAATAAAAAACGGGAGAAGAACATGTTCAAAAAGAAACTACTGCCTGGAATCGTATCCAGTGCATTGCTGTTCAGCAGCTCACTTTTCGCCGGTACTGCGTTCATATCCAATGAGCGCGACAATACCATTTCGGTCATCGATACGAATAAATGGGAAGTAACCAACACCTTCGAAGTTGGCATGCGCCCTCGCGGCATTCTGATGAGCAGCGATTACAGCAAGCTGTATGTGTGCGCCAGTGACTCAGACCGCGTTGAGGTTTACGATGCCAAGACATTCGCACTCATCAAGGATCTGCCCTCAGGAGACGATCCGGAACAGTTTGCGCTGCATCCGAATGATCGCTTGCTGTTTATCGCTAATGAGGATGACGATATTGTCTCGGTGATCGATGTTGAATCCAACCAGGTACTGGCACAGGTCGAGGTCGGGATTGAGCCGGAAGGAATGGGTGTCAGCCCGGATGGTCGCTGGGCGGTCAACACCAGCGAAACAACCAATATGCTGCACTGGATCGATACCGAGACCCTTGAGTTGGTGGATAACACGCTGATTGATCAGCGCCCTCGGCATGTTGAGTTCTCCCACGATTCCAAGTTCCTCTGGGCCTCCGCAGAGATAGGTGGCACCGTCACCCTCTATGATGTGGAAACACGCTCAGAAGTGCACAAAATAAACTTCGAAATCAAGGGAGTGCACCCCGATCGCATTCAGCCGGTCGGCATCCAACTGACACAGGATGGTCGCTATGCCTTTGTCGCGCTGGGCCCGGCCAACCACGTAGCCGTCGTCAATGCACAAACCTACGAGGTGATTGATTATCTGCTGGTAGGCCGACGCGTCTGGGGGGTAGGATTAACACCAGATGATAAGTTCGTCATCTCCACTAACGGCGTCAGTGGGGATGTGTCCATCATTGATGTGGAAAAGCTTGAGGTGATCAAAACACTGCAGGTGGGTCGCTACCCCTGGGGTGTAGTTGCAGCACCCTGACAGGACGACACCATGAGCATCGCGATCAAAGGGTTGAGCTTCAGTTATGGTAAGCGTCAGGCATTGAAGGATCTTGACTTCAGCCTGCCGGATGGCAGCTTCACGGCGCTGCTGGGCCCCAATGGTGCCGGAAAGACCACTCTGCTGTCTTTGCTGACACGCCTGTTGGGATTGCAGCAAGGAGAGGTCAGGATCAATCAGGTGGATCTGAAACGCCAACCTCGCCTGCTGATGCAGCAACTGGGCGTGGTCTTTCAGCAGAGTACGCTGGATCTTGATCTGACGGTGCTGCAAAACCTGCAGTACCATGCCGCCCTGCATGGTATCCCCCCGAAGGAAGCCAGGCAGCGTGCCGAAGCCGAGATGGCGCGCTGGCAACTGAGTGAGCGTTTGCATGATCGTGTCAGGCAGCTCAATGGTGGCCACCGCCGACGGGTTGAGATAGCACGAGCGCTGTTGCACCGCCCTTCGGTTCTGTTGCTGGATGAAGCAACAAGCGGGCTGGACACGCGTGCGCGCATCGATCTGAACCGACATGTCCGTCATCTGTGTCATGAGCAGCAACTGACAGTCCTCTGGACCACTCATCTGATTGAGGAGATATCTGCAAATGATCAGGTGCTGATTCTGCATCAGGGATCTCTGCTGGCCAACGCTTCGGCTGAAAAAATCTGCCAGCAGACCGGCACGTCTGAACTGAACAGTGCATTTGAAAAGATCACCGGTTTGCAGCAGGAGACAACATGAATACTCGCGCCTGGTTTATCTCCTTCAATGGTATTCTGCGCCGTGAGTTTCAGCGCTTTATTCAACAGCGCTCACGTTTTCTCAGTGCTCTGGTGCGCCCGCTGCTGTGGCTGGTGGTCTTTGCGGCCGGATTTCGTGCGGCACTGGGACTGTCGATCATCCCGCCCTATCAGACCTACATCACCTATGAGACCTACATCCTTCCTGGCCTGATGTGCATGATTCTGCTGTTCAATGGCATGCAGAGTGCGTTGTCGATGGTGTATGACCGGGAGATGGGCAGTATGCGGGTGCTGCTGATGAGCCCGCTGCCACGCAGTTGGCTGCTGCTGTGCAAGTTGATTTCAATCGCCCTGATCTCGCTGCTGCAGGTTTATGCATTTCTGGCGATCGCCCTGATGATGAATATTCGCCTGCCTTACACCGGCTTGCTCACAGTGATGCCAACACTGCTGCTGACCTCCATACTGCTGGGTGCAATCGGCCTGTTTCTCTCCTCCCGGATACGCTATCTGGAAAACTTTGCCGGCGTGATGAATTTTGTCATTTTCCCGATGTTTTTCATCTCCTCGGCCCTCTATCCGCTGTGGCGGATGCGTGAAAGCAGCGAGTGGCTGTACTGGGTATGTCTGTTCAACCCCTTCACCCATGCCGTAGAACTGGTGCGCCATGCACTCTACCTGCAACTGAACGTACAGGCGCTGATCATCACCCTGCTGACCACCCTTTTCTTCTGTGTGCTTGCCGTGCTCGGCTTTCGCCCAGAGAAGGTCGTCGCGTCATCCCCCGTAAAGCCCCCACCCGACTGACCCGGTGGATATACGACTTTGGTGCTTGTTTTTTTCGTCGATGGTCCTATTTCACCAGCGACAGATCTCGCGTGTAATAGCGGAACAGGCAATAAGAGGAGTCGTGGACCATGTCACATCATCCAGACACCTGTTTGCTCACGTTTGCATATCAGACTATGTATCAAGCTATGTATCAAGCTATGTATGGCGTGAGATGCTGGGGAGCTGGAGCAATGACGCTCCTGTTGCTGATAGCAGCCCCGTGCCTGGCCGACGACAATCTGCCGCGTTTTTCTGCCGAGGGCTACCGCATCAGTCTCTATCGCAGCCCGACACCTGAAGCGGCTGAGGGTGGTGCACGCATCAGCACCGAGCAACTTCATCTGCTGTTGCAGACCCAGCCCAGTACCCTGCTGATTGATGTACAGCCGACCACCTGGCGTGATGGCACTTTCATCTACACGGCGCCCCGCCAGACGCTTCCGGGCAGTCTCTGGCTACCGAATGTCGGCTGGGGATTCACGGAAGATCACTGGATAGAATACTTTGCCGGACACCTGTATCAGTCGACCCAGGCCAACCGTGAACACCCTGTAGTGATCTACTGCACGGCTGATTGTTGGATGTCCTGGAATGCGGTCAAACGGGCCGCTGAATGGGGTTACACGCAACTCTACTGGTACAGAGAAGGAAGCGATGGATGGCTTGAAGCAGGATTACCCCTGCAGGCGGTTCACCCCGAACCTTTATCTGCAGATGTCTTATTAACCGCAACCGGAGAGATACCCTGACGCGCCTGCCTGCAATAATGAAGCACCGTCCGTCGTGGTGATCTTGATTCCCTGATAATAATGATAAGAGGGATAAATGATGTACAAAATACTGATAGCCGATGATCATCCTCTGTTTCGTGATGCCATCACCCATGTGATCCGCAGCCATTTTGTTGGCTCCGATATCATCGAAACGGAGAATCTTGAATCCACCCTCGAACTGGCCCGTTCGGATGAAGAGCTGGATCTGATCCTGCTGGATCTGAACATGCCCGGTATGCAGGGATTGAATGGCCTGATCTCATTACGCAATGAAGCGCCCACCACGCCGGTTGTCATCGTATCTGCGGAAGATGAGAAGCAGGTGGTGCTTCAGGCGATCACCTGTGGTGCGATCGGATTTATTTCCAAATCCTCTCCCCGTGCTCAGATGACCGAAGCACTGCAGCAGATACTCAACGGGAATATCTATCTGCCACCCGATATTATCCGCCAGCCGGACAGCGAGCCAGGACGACGTCGGCGTAACATGCATGAGATGCCCGCTGAGCAGTTGTTATCTCTGACCCGTCGCCAGTTACTGGTGCTGGAAAGAATGGTGAAGGGTGATTCCAACAAACTGATCGCCTACAACCTGAACATTGCTGAGACCACGGTCAAGGCTCATGTTTCTGCCATTCTATCGAAGCTGGGGGTACACAACCGGGTGCAGGCCATACTCACGGCCAGCGATATTGATTTCACGCACTATCTTCGTCGTTAAGGTGCATCGTTGAGCTGTGTCGTTGAGTTATGTCGCTAAAGTGCGCAATGGTCAGGCAGCGGCGCTGTTCAGCAGATGACTGATCAGCGCCCGCAGCTTGCCCGGTTTGACCGGTTTGTTCAGCGCGGGAATATCAGCATCGCGAAAGGCCTGACGGGTATCCAGTGTTCTGTCAGCCGTGATGATCAATGCCTGCCCCTGCCACCCTTCGTGTCGCAGGGTTTGTAACACCTCCAATCCATTCCAACCCTCATCCAGATGGTAATCGATCAGGATCAGCTCAGGTTCTGTCTGCTCAATACAGTCGCGCGCCGTGGCCAGGTCAGACGCGATATCCACCTCGCACCCCCAGCCATTGAGCAGGGAACGCATACTGGTCTGGATACTGGGTTCATTATCGATCACCAGTAATCTCACCCCTTGCAGGCTATCGGTCTGCTGCGGATAGACTATTCTGTCCACGGCATAGGTGACTCGCTCATCCGGATGCGCCAGCGGCACCCGAATGCTGAAGCAGGAACCTCGACCGGGACGGGAATTCAGGCGCAAGGGATGATCGAGCATTTTCGCCATCCGCTCCACAATCGCCAGCCCCAGTCCGACGCCACCACGATTACGGCTGCGCGACTGCAACTGGTGAAACTCCCGAAACACCTCCTGCTGTTGATCTTCAGGGATGCCGCAGCCGGTATCGTACACCTGTATATCGAGTGACTGGCCGCGCCGACGAAAGCCCAGCAACACCCCTCCCTCATCGGTATAGCGCAGCGCATTGCTGAGCAGATTGCGCAGAATGCGACTGAGCAGGCGCAGATCACTGCGAATGACATGACGGCCAACGTTACCCGCAATCCGAAAACTCAGCCCTCGCTCGTTCGCAACAGAGCTGAATTCCGCCTGCATACTGGTGATCAGTCGAGACAAGGGAAACACCTGAATATCGGCTTTGACCGCCTGCTGATCCAGCTTGGATATATCCAGTAGATCCGCAAGCAGTTGCTCGGCGCCATCCAGCGACAGATGCAGCCCCTCTACCAAATGCCGTTCAAGATCCGGTAAGGGCCGCTCACGCAGAGCCGACACCAGCAAACGTGCAGCATTGAGTGGCTGCAGCAGATCATGGCTGGCAGCCGCCAGATAACGATCCTTGCTGCGATTAGCCTCCTCAGCCTGCTCCTTTGCTTCGCTCATCGCGATTTCGGCAGCGGTGCGCGTGGCCACCTCCTGTGACAGCAGCGCATTCAGCTCCGTCAGTTCACGGGTACGCTCCATCACTCGCTGCTCCAGTTGTTCGTTCAACTCCAGCAATTCGCGATAGTAACTTTTGCGAGCCGATTGATCACCCAGACCAATCAGCTCCTCAAAACGTGAGCCCGAATCGGGCAGATCAAAGTGCTTCTTCATAGAGACTGGCCAGATCACGGTGATTGGATTTACGAGGGTTAGTCAGGATACAGGGATCCTTGATAGCATTATCGGTCAGATACGGAATATCGGTCATGTGCACCCCCTGAGTGCCAAGTGTCTGCTGCAGGCCTACCTGACGTTTAAGACAACACACATGACTCAGCAAGCGCTTTTTGATCTGCACCCGGCTCAGCCCGCGTGTATCAATACCCAGTGTCTGGGCCACAACACCAAAGCGATCCTCCGCACTGGTGTAGTTGTAGTCGATCACATGCTCCAGCAACATCGCGTTGCACAGGCCGTGCGGCAGGTCCAGATATCCGCCCAGGCTGTGTGACATCGCATGCACCGCACCCAGAATCGCATTTGAGAACGCCAGTCCTGCCTTCATCGACCCCAGCATCACCTGCTCTCTCAGATAATCATCATCCGGCTGCTCAACCAGCAGAACCAGATGGTTATTGATCAGGCGGATCGCATCCAGCGCGTGCATATCCGTCATCGGCCCACTGCCGGTCGATACAAAGGCTTCAATCGCGTGTACCAACGCATCAACACCGGTACAGGCGGTCAGAAATGAGCCCATAGTACGCGTCGTATCGGGATCAATCAGAGCGACATCCGGTACCACCGACTTACTCACAATCGAGAACTTGACCCGTTTTTCCTGATCGGAAATGATCGCAAACTGCGACACATCTGCCGAGGTACCTGCCGTCGTGGGGATAAATATCAGAGGGGGAATCGCCACCTGAATCTTATCTATCCCTTCAAATTCCAGAATGCTGCGCCCATGCGCAACAACAATACCGATCCCCTTGGCACAATCCATCGGGCTGCCGCCGCCAATGGCGATAATCACATTACAGTTCTGCTCGCGATAAAGCTCGGCACCGGCCATCACCTCTTCAACGCGAGGGTTGGAAGACACGGCGGTATAGCTGACAAAGTCCAGATCCGCCTCATGCAACAGTGCCTGTACTTCGTCCAGCCAGCCTGCCGCCACCACGCCGGGATCAGACACCAGCAAAACCCGCCGGGCACCGAAAGTGATCGCATAGTTGGCAACCATCTTGCGCGCACCACTGCCGAAAATAATCTCCGGAGCAACAAACTTGCGTAGACGAGACACGTCATGACTCATATGGGGGCTCGCTATTTTTTCTTATTAGAATCCCGATTATCAGCTGTGTCTGACATAGCCGCCAGTCAACTTCAGTCGACTGCAGCCTGTACTTTGGTATCGTTTTTATCTGACGACTGACCTTCTGATCTGCCCTTGGCAACCTCCAGACTACCCAGGTAGAACGCCATCTCCTGCTCCAGCACCTGCTGCTGATTACGCGCCAGTCTGAAGCCATGCCCCTCGTCATCAAACAGACAGGCTTCGACTCTCACACCTGCCTGCTGCAACCGTTCCTGCAAGCGCAGCGTCTGCTCAGGGGGCACGACACGGTCTTTCCCGCCCTGAAAGAAGATCACGGGAGTTTTCCAACCATCGGCCAGATAATAGGGTGAGCGTTGCCGAAACAGTTCCTGATTATCAAGCCCCTGATTATCAGGGTCGCCGATCAGCCAATTGAGATAGCGGGACTCGAACTTATGCGTCGTCTGCGCCAGGCGCTGCAGATCACTGATGCCATAGAGGCTCGCTCCGGCACACCAGCGCTGGCTGCTCAACAACGCCATCAGTACCGTATAGCCACCGGCACTCTGCCCACGGATAAACAGCGCCTTGGCATCCGCCAATCCCTGACTCACCAGCCAGTCGGCCACACGCTCGGCATCCTCAACATCCGCAATTCCCCAGTTGCTCTCCAGCATCATCCGGTAGCGCCGACCATAACCGCAACTGCCACGATAGTTCAGATCAGCCACGGCAAACCCACGCTGAGTCCAGTACTGGATACGCGGATTGAGCACCGGCACCGTGGATGAGGTGGGACCGCCGTGAATTAACATGATCAAGGGAGGAGCATTATCTGAGGTCAATCGGCTAGTTTGTGGTGGATAGTAGAAGAACGGCAACTCATCACCATTATCCAGCGGACAGCTGCGCGCCTGCGGCAGAGATAGATAACAGTTTGGCTCAGCCCCACCACACAGGTAGCGCCACTGGTTATTGCTCAGATCCAGCATGATGATGCCTGATGAACGTTCAGGGCACTCCGCCACCATATAAGCATGATCGCCTGCCAACGCCAGACTGTGCAAACGAGTGAAGGGCAAGGGCACTGTTAGCCAGCGCTTGTGATCTGCCTGATAACGCCGCAGCGTCGAGTAACCCTCGGCCTGAGCAATCGCCAGCAGCTCTCCCTGATGGCTCCAGCCATAGCTGCACAGTCCAAGCTGCCACGGCGCCTGGGTAAACTCAGCCTGTACCGTATCTGCCAGGGGCTCTGGCGCTGAGTCCCTGGAGAGCTTGAACAGATTCCACCAGTTATCAACATCCCCGACGGCGAGCAGCTCAGCATCGGGAGAGAAGCGTGGTTGCAGCCAGGCCACCTGATCATCGGTCGGACTCCTTCCTGTCGATCTCCCTTCTATTGATGAGCTTTCTGTCGATGCCCTTCCCATCGACCCCATCACGGCCGCCTCAAGCTCAGGATGATCAAGATCACACAGCCGTATACGGGTATTCAGCCAGGGCTGTGCCGGATGATGCCACTCCACCCATGCCAACCAGCGTCCGTCGGGACTCAGGGCAGGTGCTGCATAGAAATCTGCGCCCCTTGCCACAGCAGACACCTTGCCGCTTTCAAGGCAGATGGCAACCAGAAGATTGCATACCTCCTCGCCCTGTGCAGATTCACCTTCTTGATGAATCTCTGCCACTGCCAGCAACCGGTGGCGGATAGGGTCATAGGTCAGATCGGCAAAGCGCATGTTTGCTTGTGAGGTCAGTCGATAACTGCTTGGCGCAGCCAGCGGCTGAATCCGGTTATCTGATGAAGAGCTCAATCTGGTCAGCCAGATCTGCTGATCCCGATCATTAACCCAGGCAACCCTTTCAACATTGGAAACCACGTCAGATCTGCTGCCTCCGTCCAGGAGAGAAGTCGTCATACCGGCGATCGACCAGGCGCCACCACCATACTCGTGGACTCTGCTGCGTACACTCATCCCTTCGGGGGTCAGGCATGTCATGGACTCACGTAGGACATCCAGACAATGGAGACGATTACAGCCAGAGCCTGGGTCATAGGCTATCCAGAAAACGAGCCCCGCATGTGCCTGTACGGATCCATACTCGACTGTCGAGGCTACGGCTTCTGCGGCTGTCAGGGATGTTGTCTTCATACAACTCTCAACCCTTGCAAATCAGTCTGGAGTTGCGCTCATTACGGAATATCATCTCTGGCTGATTTATCACGGTTTCCGCATGGGCGCGTGCCTGGAGGATGACATCATGATGGGGCGACTTGCTGCAGACCGGATCGGCACCATGCATATCGCCCGTCAACAGATACGCCTGGCAGCGACAGCCGCCAAGATCATCCTCCTTCTCATCGCAACTGCGACAGGGCTCGCTCATCCAGTCGTTACCACGGAAGTAGTTAAAGCCGGAGGAGTGGTGCCAGATATCCCGAAGCGCATGCTCTTTGACATTAGGGAAAGTCAAAGGCAGCATGCGTGCACTGTGACAGGGTAAGGCGGTGCCGTCGGGAGTCACTGTCAGAAACAGTTCACCCCAGCCATTCATGCACTTCTTCGGTCGCTCTTCATAGTAATCGGGCGTTACAAAAATCAGCTTGATCCGCTTACCTTCGGCCTCCAGGCGCTGACGATACTCATTGGTGATCCTTTCCGCCCTGATCAGTTGCTCACGACTTGGCAAGAGTGCCGCCCGGTTTTCCAATGCCCAGCCATAATACTGACAGGTTGCCAGTTCAACATAGTCGGCCTCCAACTCGACACACAGCTCGATAATGCGGTCTATGTTATCGATATTATGACGATGCGTAACAAAATTGAGCACCATCGGATATCCCTGAGCCTTGACCTCACGCGCCATCTTCAGCTTCTGCTGAAACGCTTTGGCCGAACCGGCCAGCATATTATTCACCTGCTCGTCCGACGCCTGAAAACTGACCTGAATATGGTCCAGCCCAGCGCGACGAAAGCCTGCAATTCTGTCAGCAGTCAGTCCAATGCCAGAGGTAATCAGATTGGTATAAAAGCCCAGGTCACGCGCACCCTTGATCAACACCTCCAGATCCTGGCGTACCAGCGGCTCGCCACCGGAAAATCCCAGCTGTGCCGCCCCTAACTCACGCGCCTGAGCAAACAGATCCAGCCACTGCTCGGTACTCAACTCCTCGCCGGCAGCCGAGAAATCCAGCGGATTGCTGCAATAGGGGCACTGCAACGGACATTTATAGGTCAGTTCGGCCAGTAGCCACAGTGGTTGTCGCTGACGCAGGGAGGCTGATTCAGTCATAGATCACCCAATTATTTGCATGAGCCTCTTGCATAAAGGCGGCGACATCATCGATCAGCCCTTCTGCCTGAGGGTAGTCATTCTGCAGCGCCTGTACGATACCGGCCAGGGAGCGCTTGCCATCAACATGATTGAGTATTGCCGCGGCAGTGGCGTTCAGCTTGACCATCCCTTCCGGGTAGAGCAGTACCCAGGCATCCTGCGCAGCCTCCCACTGAAGACGAAACATGGGGTTCAATCTGATGGCTCTTGCATCAATTGCTCTGGCATCTACTGTTTGTGAGGCGCTCACCGGAACAATCCTCTGTGATACACCGCTTCCTGTGTCACGGTGTGGTATGGCGGGCGCTGCAGCTCATAGGCCAGACTCATCGCATCCAGCATGGTCCAGAGAACATCCAGCTTGAACTGCAGTATATCCAGCATACGCTGTTGTTCTGCCAGTGTCCGGTAATGATCCAGCGTGATTTGCAAACCATGCACCACATCCCGACGTGCTTCGCTCAATCGATTACGGAAGTAGAGATACCCCTTCGGATCAATCCAGGGATAATGTTCCGGCCAGCGATCCAACCTGGACTGATGGATCTCGGGTGCAAACAGCTCCGTCAAAGATGAGCTGGCCGCCTCCTCCCAGGTGGCACGGCGGGCGAAGTTGACATAGGCATCCACCGCAAAGCGCACACCCGGAAGGACATGCTCCTGCGAAATGATCTCTTCACGCGTCAAACCGACCGCCTCACCCAACTGTAGCCAGGCTTCAATACCGCCCTCTGAATCTTCAAAGCCATCATGATCCAGAATGCGCTGTACCCAGTGCCGACGGACTTCACGATCAGGACAGTTCGCCATAATGGCAGCATCCTTCAGCGGAATATTGATCTGGTAGTAATACCGATTGGCCACCCAACCACGTACCTGCTCGGGCGTCGCACGCCCTTCATACATCGCTTTATGGTACGGATGGTGGATATGGTAAAGCGCCCCTTTGGCACGCAACGCCTGCTCGAAGTCTTCCGGGGTCATCGGGGTACCGGGTTGTGTGTTCATGCTGAATACTCCTCAGAGAACCAGGCTCATGCCGTCATGCGACACCTCAATACCGTGGCGGGTCAGTTCAGCGCGCTCGGCAGAGTCCTCACGTAATATCGGGTTGGTGTTATTGATGTGAATCAGAATCTTGCGCGCTTTCGGGAAACCATCCAGCAGTGCCATCATGCCGTTCGGGCCTGACTGCGGCAGATGCCCCATATGCACACCCAGCTTATCGCCCACGCCACTGATGAGTAACTCGTCCTCACGCCACAGGGTGCCATCCACCAGCAGACAGTCTGCGCTGGACATCACTTCAACCAAGGCCTTGTCCTGCTGCCCCAGACCCGGCGCATAAAACAGCGAACGCCCGCTCGGAGTATCCCGTATCAGGATGCCAATGTTATCTCCGGCATGTGGGTCATGACGATGAGGTGAATAAGGTGGAGCACTTGACTGCAACGCGACAGCAAAAAACTCCAGAGTCGGCGCGGCCGGAATAGTGAAACGGTTGACCGGAGCGTCAGTCGGAATCGCGTGATGCTCCAACCCACCATTCCAGTGACTGAGCATGTTGAAAACCGGAAAACCACTCGTAAGATCGTCATGCACCTGTGTCGTACACCAGACCTGATGCGGGCAACCTTCACGCAGCATCAGCAACCCGGTGGTATGATCTATCTGGCTGTCCATCAACACGATCGCCGCGATGCCGGTATCGCGCTTGCCACGCGAGGGCTGCAAAGGGGGGAAGCTTTCAAGTTGTGCCCGGATATCCGGCGAGGCATTAAACAGTATCCACTGTTTACCATCACCACTGACAGCAATCGAGGATTGTGTTCGAGGGTGGGCATTAATCAGCCCTTTACGTACACCGGAGCAGTTGTCACAGTTACAATTCCATTGCGGAAAACCACCACCGGCAGCTGAGCCCAGTATCTGTATCTGCATTGTTTATTCTTCTCGTCAGCAGTCATCGGGATGCCAGAGGATGCCGACTGACAGCCGGCATCCGTCAGCGCTTAGCGGTTTGCGAAGTACATGGTGACTTCAAAACCGATACGCAGGTCCGTATAGGAAGGTTTTATCCACATGGGAGACTCCTTTTTTGTTGGCGATGCCAAGATTAGCACCCCTTTGATAGTAGGAGTCGGTTGCACTCAGCGACATGGTACTTTGGAAGTAAATCCGTGGGTATTTTGTGGTGATAAGATAAGAGTACCTCGAAAAACCGTCAGGAAGCGCTAAAACTCTCCACCGCCGCAGCCAGCTCTTCTTCAACCCAGACTGGAAGACGATCAGCAGGCATAGGACGGGCAATACCATAACCCTGAGCCAACTCACAGCCTAGCGTGAGCAGTTGCTGACCATGTGCAGGCGTCTCCACTCCTTCAGCAATAGCTTTCAATCCAAAGGCCCAGGCCAGCCCCATCACACCCTGAATAATAGACAGATCATCCTGATCTTCCAGCATACCACGCACAAAGCTCTGATCGATCTTCAGGCAATCGATCGGCAGGCGCTTGAGGTAGGAGAGCGATGAGTACCCTGTACCGAAATCGTCCAGAGAGAAGGTCACACCAAGGGCATGACACTCTTCCATCACTTGGGTCACCAACTGAATATCCTCCAGTGCACTGGTTTCCAGTATTTCCAGATCCAGATCGGACGCGCTCAGCTCAGGATAGCGTTGCAAAGCGCTGGCCAGTTGGCTGGTAAAATCACGCTGTTGTATATGCCGCGCACTGATATTGATACTGACCGGGCAGTTGAAGCCCTGGCTGCGCCAGGTATGCATCTGAGACAGCGCCTGATTCAATACCCATTTACCCAGATCGATACCGATCTGCTGATCTTCTGTCACCGGCATGAAAGCAGCTGGCGACAGCAAGCCCTTCTCTGGATGTTGCCAACGGATCAGCGCTTCGGCACCGATAAACTCACCACTGCGCATGTTGATCTTAGGCTGGTAGTAAAGCACGAACTCACCTCGGCTCAGCGCTCTGTTGATCTCCCATATCAGAGACTGTTTCTCTCGTATCTCCTCTTCAAGCCGGACATCAAACAACTGATAGCGGTTCTTGCCCGCCTGCTTGGCCTGATACATCGCCTGATCGGCATGACGAACCAGTTGATCAGCCTCGACCGGATCCAATGGGTAAAAGGTGACTCCTATACTCGCCGACACATTGAGGTATTGACCATTGATCACATAGGTATCCGCAGCGGTTGCCAACAAGCGTTGTAAAATGGGCTCACACTCCTGAATCTGTGATAACCCACCAATAACAGCGACAAACTCGTCACCACCGATACGGGCCAGCGTGTCCTGCTCACGCAGCGCACCCTCCATCTGTACCGACACCTGCCGCAGCAGCTCGTCTCCCAACTCATGCCCGAAACTGTCGTTGACCTGCTTGAATCCATCCAGATCCAGGTATGCCACTGCCACGAGCTCCTCACTACGTTTTGAATGGCTCATCATCTGCCTGAGGCGATCAGACAGAAGTATACGGTTGGGCAGACCAGTCAAGGGATCGAAGTGGGCCAGCTTCTCGAGCTGTTTCTCGCGCTCTGCAACGATCGACATAGCCTGTTTAAGCTCGGTCAGATCAACATCGACACAGTACATCTCATGATCACCTGCCAGAGTACGGTTCATGACATGGCTGGAAAACACATTAACCCTCGATCCATCCTTGCGCAGCAGGTGCTCTTCTCCCGCCGGGATAGGCTGTCCGTCCTGCACCCACTTCCGATGCGCGTCAACAACCAGCTCACGCGCCTCATGTGGAATGATCAGTTCCTCAAGGCAACGCCCTTGTGCTTCTTCTGCACTATATCCATACAGGAGCTCGCTGGCCTTGTTCCACATGAACACACGTCGCTGGCTGTCATAGCCCTGCACTGCAACCGAAGGGATCTGCTCAAACAGGTATCGAAAGCGCGACTCACGCTCCTGCAGCATCTCCTGAGCACGCTTTCTTTCAAGCGTGTGGGTAATGATTTCACCCGTAATTCTAAGCAGAGAGATATCATCTCCGCTCCAATTGCGCTTTTCCCAGACAGAATCGATACCGATAAATCCGACCAGACGCGCATCCGAGAGCATCGGCACCGCCAGCATGGATTGAATGCTCTGGGAACTGAGCAGTTCTTTATCTGCCGCCCACTCGGCCGGCAACTGATCTACGTCTTCTATAAACACGGTCTTATGCTGACGGATCAGCCCGGCAATCCTGAAGTCATCCGTAAAGGGGATATTCTGCAGATTCGCTTTCTGGGACGCGATTCGATCAGCACACCACTCATGTGTATTATCGGCAAATGGAGGGACATCGCGGATCTGGAACAGATAAGTGCGATCGGTATGAGTAAATTCTGCGATCTGGGCAAGTACGTGCGTAATCCCATCATCCAGATCATGAGGCGAACAAAGTACCAGCGAGGAGGAGATGCGACTGATCAGCTTCTCCATTGCGATGCGCTGATTCAGGAGTTTTATGGCTGTGTTTTGATCCATAAACCAGATAGCCAGCTACTGAATTGATCGTCATGACAGCGTTATTCGCGTCGGCTTCCTTTCCACCATGCAGGGCGAAAGTGTCAGTTCAGTATAGACTAATACGCCAGCATAATGTCGAGATGCCTTTCTATTCACAACTCAGCATTTATCTGCAAGTCAGACAGACGCCTGGCGCACTTTCAACCTGGCTGTGGGGTTGGGCAGATCCGTAATCGTTCCACTGGCAAGCTCTGCCGCCAGACCGACCGTTTCATGCAGCGTAGGGTGGGCATGAATTGTCATCGCCAGATCTTCAACACTAGCCTTGAACTCAATCGCAAGACTCAGCTCACCCAACAGTTCACCCGCATTAATCCCGACGATACCTGCTCCAAGCAAGGTACCTGTCTCGGCATGATAGATCAGTTTGGTTTTACCTTCGGTTCGTGCCTCACCGATTGCCCTGCCGCTGGCACTCCAGGGAAAGACCGAGGTTGCATAGGGGATATCCTGAGCTTTAGCCTGCTTTTCGGTCAACCCTGTCCAGGCAATTTCAGGATTGGTATAAGCGATCGAGGGTATCACCAATGGCTGGAATGACGCCTTATGCCCGGCAATCACCTCAGCCGCGACATGCCCTTCATGAGTGGCCTTATGAGCCAGCATCGGATCACCGTTAATATCACCGACTGCAAAAATATGCGGTACATTGGTACGCAACTGACGATCTACTGGAATGAATCCTCGTTCATCCACAACCACACCCGCTGCCACAGCTTCAATCTCGTGCCCTCTGGGAGTTCGGCCCACTGCGACTAAAATCGCATCAAAGGACTCAACACTCTCCTCTCCACTCTCCTCACCACTATTCGGACAAAGAGTAACCTGAAGATTATCCGACCCTGCCAGCACCTGGGTCACACGGGTTTCAAGTCGAATATCAAACAAGTGCTGATTGTGACGCTGGTACACCCTGACCAGATCCTTATCAGCCGCCGGAATCAACTGATCAGCAAACTCCACTACAGTAACCTGGCTGCCCAAGGCCTGATAGACGGTTGCCATCTCCATGCCGATGATGCCGCCACCGATTACCAGCAAACGCTCTGGAATCGATTTGAGCTCCAGTGCGGCGGTAGAGTCCCATATTCGTGGGTCATTCTGCGGAATAAACGGCAACTGCACAGGGCGCGAACCCGCTGCAATGATTGCATGACTGAACCGTACGTGGGTTTTTACCCCATCACGCGTCACTTCCAACTCATGATCGCTGGTAAAGCGCCCCACGCCCTGCATTGTGCGCACTGCACGCTGCCGCGCCATGCTGCCGACACCTTTGACCAGCTTTGATACCGCTGCATCCTTAAAAGCTCTGACAGCATCTATATCAACTTCCGGTTCACCAACGCTGATGCCGATGGCTGCTAACTCCCCAACTTCCGTAATCGACCGGGCAATATGCAACAAAGCTTTCGATGGGATACAACCGACATTCAGACAGACACCACCTAACGAGCCATACCGCTCGACCATCAAGACATCCAACCCCAGATCAGCGGCTCTGAACGCCGCAGAATAACCACCGGGACCCGATCCAAGAACCAGAACCTCTGTATCGACAATGGCTGACATAATTACTCCTGCAATGGCCGTTTAACTATCTACTGATAGGTAAGTATGCCATCAACACTTCCGTTACAACAAGACTCTTCCCTATAATCAAACTCTAAGTTCTCAAAACCCTCAAACCCTCAAACCCTCAAACCCTCAAACCTCCATAGACGAAATGCGCAACCATGACGAACACAGCAGACAAGATCCTGGACATTGCAGAAGCCCTGATCCGAAACCGTGGCTATCAAGGGTTTGCCTTTCGCGAGATCGCTGCAGAAATAGGCATCAAGAGTGCCAGTGTGCACTACCACTTCCCAACCAAGGTCGATCTGGTCACAGCAGTGATGTGCCGCTATTTCCAGCGTTTCAAAGCCGCACTCGATGCTATTGACGGGCAATGCAATACCTCTGATGCCCGCCTGAAAAGCTATATAGACATGTATCGTCGAGAGATGACTCAGCACAAAACCATTCCACTGTGCATGATGCTTGGCTCGGATCTACAGGTACTCCCCGAAGCCGTTATTAACTCATTAAGAGCCTTCTATGAACTGAATATCTCGTGGCTGAGTAAAATTGCGTTGTCGTCATCACCCAACCTGAGCCAAGAGGATGCCAAACGCAGAGCTTCGCTGCAGTTTTCAGCTCTCAATGGTGCTCTGATGGGAGCACGTGCACTGGATACATCGGTCTATTTTGAAGATGTCGTCAGCACCATGCTCCAGACGATAAAATAGAGGTAATGTCATTTATATCTGGAAAACTTCAGTCTATCCTTTATGATCAAGGTAATTGTTCGGCTTGTGATTCCAGATGATGGAAGGCAAGCTCAACCCGGTTTTCAGGACAGTTGTAAACTATTTGAAAGAAGGATGTACTGATGAGTCGTTTAAGCCTGCTTCTGCTGCCTGCGGTTTTCGCTTCGCTGATCCTTCCCGCTGTTGCTGACGAGGCAGAGATCTCGGCGCCTTTCATTCCACATAGCCATGTCCCTGATAGCCAAGCCACTGATAGCCAGATGCTGGATCAGCGTGTGACGAAAAGCCTCGCTTTCACACCACCCTCAGCACGCATCACGCTGGAACTGACTCCCTCACAACACACAGATGACATTGAGACAAACCGCACATTCAAAGCTGAAGAGATGTATGGTGAGTCCGATAGAGGCATGGCACTGAAAGTCGGTGATGGATTTGAGTTAGCACAACAACCCGACTACCTGCTTGGTGATCTGAACTGGCAAGCCGATGGTGATAGCTTCCGTGCAACCATGGATATCAGTCTTTCAGAACACTCCATGGCTTTTCGTCTGGGGTTTGATCCCTTGGGTATTCCAGACAATCTGACCTTCTATCTGCACAGTCCAAGCCACCCACAGTTTCACTATGGCCCTTTCACGGCAGACAGCGTGCAAGAGCAGATGGCACAGTTTGAAGAAGGTGCCGCCTTCTGGTCGCCGGTTATTGAGGGCGGCATTGCCCGAGTGGAGCTCTCTACCGACTCTCCACTATCTCTCACTTCAGCAGACCTTGGCATACGCAGTGTATCCGTCCTGCATGACTCGATTTTCTCCAAGGGTTTAAAGCGGCAGGAGGATGCTGGAAGCTCTGGCAGCTGTAACGTCAATATTGCTTGCGACTCAAGCAGCTTGCCGATTGCTGACACCACTGCCAAGTATCTGTTCACCACGACTCGTGGTGTCACCGGTTTGTGCACCGGTGCACTGCTCAACGACACACTGAACAGCCAGGAGCCTTGGTTCATCACCGCTGATCACTGTGTAAATAGCCACTACGAAATAGGCAACATGCAGCTCTACTGGTTTTTCCGCAGTAGAACCTGCGGCAGCTCCCTGCCCGGCACTGAAGTACAAACTACTATCGGTGGTGGTACTCGCCTGTATAACAGCTACCTGCAGGACACCACCCTGATGCGCCTGAACCAAATGCCACCGACCACGGCTCGTGCTGGGTGGAATACTGCTCCGGTAAGCACCGGCACACCGGTTCGGGGCATACATCACCCACTTGGCGACTATCAAAAAATCAGCAAGGGGCACGTTATCACGGCCTCGGACTGGCCTCTGGAATTCCGAAGTGATACTCACTGGCAGGTTCTGTGGAGTAGTGGAGCCGTTGAACCTGGTTCCAGTGGTTCCGGCCTGTTCAACAATAACAACGAACTGGTAGGTGTTTTGACCGGAGCCGTCCCCTACTGCGAAAACGTTGAATTTCCAGCTTTCTACGGCCGCTTCGACAAAATGTACCCGGAACTCAAACGCTGGCTGGACCCCTCACCGCTTCAGGCTGACGCAACGATCAGGGTCAGTGGCAAGGTCACCACTCAGCTGCTGGTCCCTACACCTGTCTGTGGCCTGATGCTGATCAACGGACAGCATATGTTCACCTGTAATGGTGCAGGCGAGTACGAACTGAATGTACCCACTGATCAGAATCAGGAGATCCATCTCCTGTTTTTTGCCGATGGATTTACCCCTGTCAGTAAAACCATCAAAGCAACGACCAATCTGATCAAGCAGAACTTTACGCTGGAGTCTGAATCGCGTCCAGCGCCTGTCGTTATAGTCGAGGATCTGACCCTGACTGATGACAATCGCGTGGTCCTTTCAGGTAGTCTCAGAGGGGCTGAAAATGCTCCGCTGTGTGGTCTGGTACTGGCCAATGGTGAACACAGTTTCACCTGCGATGGCCAAGGACGTTTTGAGCTGACAGCCCCTCTCGCATCAGATGGTACTGTCTCTCTATTCGGTTTTGTCGACGGGATGTCGCCCTTTCAGACAACACTGAATCCCCTTTGAACAACCAGATTGAGCAGCTACCTGTGGGATGGCTGCTCAATCTGGCCGAGGACATAAACTTCACATGCCACTGATCCGGGCACTGAGCTATGCAGGCCTGATTCCGTTTGTCGGTATTGCCATCGCCACACATACAACCAATTTTATGGCTTACAGCGAAAGCCACAGGCTGTTCACACTATACAGCTGCCTGATACTTGGCTTTATGTCTGGTGTGCTCTGGCCCGTGCTGTTTAATGCAAAGAAGCCCTCCTGGATGGCGATTCTGGCTATCAGCTTTCCTGTTATCAGCTTCCTCAGCCTGGCGTTGCTGGAACATCTAGCCTTATTGATTCAAGCAGGCCTCTTTCTCGCCCTGAGGCTTTTCGAGTGGGCCTGTGGAATAGATAAACGCTATCCCAGGGGCTATCCTGCTCTGCGTTGGAAGCTGACTGCAGTCGTGTGTCTGACCCATATTGTTATGCTGATCTGACCGGTTTTTCTTACTACCACACCCTACTCGCCTGTCTCCCACCATTTTTACCTTAAATAAATCATCATATTAGTGTCATGGGGCCGTAATACCCGCTGCCTACACTCTCGTTCGAAACTTAAATTCGCCTCTAAAACAAAAGCGAAATCAAATTCAGGTTCGTTCGAAGGTGTCAGATGGTGTTATCTGAGCGTCAAACCAAAATTCTTGCCTGGCTTAAGCAGGCTGGGGGACATCTTTCCAGCCAAGAGCTGACAGACTCCTTCAATGTGTCGGTGCAAACGATTCGCAAGGATCTGAATGAGCTGAGCGATCAGGGGCTGGTACAAAGGGTGCATGGTGGTATCAGGCTCCCCTTCCACAATCGCAACTTGTCGTTTCAGAGTCGTCAGGTGATCAATCTGAATGCCAAGCGTGCCATCGGACAGAAAGTTGCAGATCTGCTACCTGAAGGTGCGACCATTTTCCTTGGAATCGGAACCACACCACAACAGGTCGCGCTGGCATTAGTGGACCACCCGGGGTTGCAGGTGATCACCAACAACCTGAATGCCGCAATGACACTGTGCCATAACCCCAATATTGAAACCTTGCTGACAGGCGGTCGAATCCGACCATCTGACCAGGATCTGATGGGTGAGGATGCGACCCACTTCTTGCGCCGCTTTCAGGTCAACTTCGGTATTTTCGGTATTGGGGGTATGAGTCCTCAGGGGGATCTGATGGATTTCTCTCCAGAGGAGTCTCACCTCTCCCGCGCCATTATCGAAAACAGTGATCAGCGCATCCTCGTAGCTGATAACAGCAAATATCTGCGTAAAGCACCCGTACGAACCGGCACCCTGGCGGATGTTGACCTGTTTGTCACTGACCAGATTACAACTCCGATTGCCACACTGTGCGAAGCAGCCAATGTTGAGTTACGTTATTGAGGAGTCACCGATGAGTCAGTTGGAAGTACACCAGCTTCGCAAGCAATGGGATGAAACCATTGCAGTGAAGGATATCAGTTTTGAAATAGCGCAGGGTGAGTTTGTTGCTCTGCTGGGCCCATCAGGATGCGGCAAATCGACCACGCTTAAAATGATTGCCGGTCTGGAGACTCCCTCATCCGGAACGATAATGCTGAATGGCCGTGACATCACCCACCTGCCACCCGGCAAACGCGGGCTTGCAATGGTGTTTCAATCCTACGCGCTTTTTCCACACCTCAGCGTGGCTGAGAATATCGTGTTTGGCCTCAAGGCACGTGGCATGGGTGCGCTTGAGCGAGATCAACGCTTAAAGCAGGTCACGACACTGGTCAACCTCAGGGATCAACTGGATAAGAAACCCTCCCAACTTTCCGGCGGACAGTGTCAGCGCGTTGCCTTGGCACGTGCCATCGTTGCTGAAGCGCCGCTTTGTCTGATGGATGAACCCCTGTCCAACCTGGATGCAAAGCTACGCAATGAGATGCGTGCAGAGTTGCGAGCCCTGCAACAGCGCCTGGAAATGACCGTGCTTTATGTTACGCATGATCAAGTGGAAGCTATGAGCATGGCGGATCGAATCATTCTGCTCAATCAGGGCGAAGTTGCACAGTGTGGTAACCCAAACCAACTGTATCAAACGCCGGAAACGACTTTCGCTGCCCGCTTCATCGGTAATCCACCGATGAACCTGCTGAATCAGACGGATCAGATTATCGGTGTCCGACCAGAACATATTCAACTGACTGACCAGGGCATCG
This sequence comes from Nitrincola salilacus, assembly GCF_046271865.1. Classification (NCBI taxonomy): domain Bacteria; kingdom Pseudomonadati; phylum Pseudomonadota; class Gammaproteobacteria; order Oceanospirillales; family Oceanospirillaceae; genus Nitrincola; species Nitrincola salilacus. Next base: position 1,242,265 of record NZ_CP176580.1, on the reverse strand, counting down.
CTGCTGACGTGATCCGCTGTGATTACCATGGTGCTGACACCATTATTGATGCGGCATTACCAGCAAGCGCAATGCAGACCATCAAACTGCGACTTCCCGGTCATCAGATTCTCCCCTCACAACAGCGCCTTCATCTGCAATGGGCTGTCGAGCATCAACACAGCTTCAGTCCAGCAGATGGTCGGCGGCTTCCGGGTACTACTCAAGCTGCACTATCAGAGCTCAAGCACAACAAAAGCAACATCGAAAAAACGTCGAATCAAACACTCTAATGCATAAGGAGTTACAACATGTTAAGCAGCACTAAACGTATGCTGGCCACGGGGCTGACCTCGCTGGCCATCGCGACTGCCGCTCAGGCTCAGACTGAGTTGACCATGTACTACCCCGTTTCAGTGGGCGGTCCCTTGACCGATGTGGTTGATGGCATGATCAGCAATTTTGAACAGCAACACCCGGATATCAAGGTCAATGCCATCTATGCAGGCAACTACAATGATACTCGCGTAAAGGCTCTTGCAGCGCTGAACAGTGGACAGCCGGCTCAGCTGTCTGTTCTCTTCTCTATTGATGTTCATGAGTTGATGGGAATCGATGCCATAGTGCCCTTTGATGATGTGGTCGAATCAGATGAGGAGCGCGAGTGGCTGAACAGTTTCTATCCGGCATTGATGGAAAATGGTGTCGTGGATGAGCAGGTCTGGGGCATCCCCTTCCAGCGCTCCACCATTGTGATGTATTACAACAAAGACGCGTTCCGTGATGCTGGTCTGGATCCTGAACAGCCACCACAAAGCTGGGATCAACTCGCTGAAATGGGGCAGAAACTGGTGAAAACAAGCTCCAATGGCGAGGTTGAGCGCTGGGGTGCGATGATCCCCTCTACCGGCTATCCCTACTGGATGTTCGGCGCTATAGCGATGCAGAACGATCAAGTACTGATGAACAGCGAAGGTAATGAAACCTATTTCAACAATCCCGGCGTAATTGAAGCACTGACTTACTGGCAGGATCTCAGTGGTAAATATGCTGTAATGCCACAAGGAATGATCGACTGGGGCACGCTGCGCCAGAACTTTCTGGAGCAGAAAACTGCCATTATGTGGCACTCAACCGGCAATCTGACTGCGGTAAAAGACAGCGCCGACTTTGATTTCGGCGTAGCCATGCTTCCAGCCAACAAGCGTTTCGGCTCACCTACTGGCGGTGGCAACTTCTACCTGTTCAAGGACGCCACAGATGAAGAGCGGCGAGCTGCACTGAAACTGGTACGCTTCATGACTGCGCCCGATCAGGCAGCGCATTGGAGTATCGCCACCGGCTACATGGGCGTCAGCCAGGCATCTTATGAAACCGAAGCGCTGCAAGAGTATGTGAAGACATTCCCACCTGCAGCAGTCGCACGTGATCAGTTGGCCTATGCCACTGCTGAGCTGTCAACACATGAGTCAGGGCGCATCCGCAAGCTTCTGGATGACGCTATCCAGTCTGTCCTGACAGGCCAGCAAAGCGCGCAAGACGCGCTGGATGCTGCTCAGAGTCAGGCTCAGCGCATACTGGCTCGCTATTGATCTCACGATTGTTCTCACTATAGATATCACGATTGTCTAAACTGGGTGGCCCTCTGAGGAGCCACCCGCTCTGCACCGTCTGAACAAGGTTGTAAAATGATCCGTCTCAATCAACTGTATGCTTGGCTGATGCTGCTTCCTGCACTACTGATGCTGCTGGCATTCACCCATATACCGGCTCTGACGACCCTGTGGCACTCATTGTTTTTTCCCGCGCGTGGCAAACATTCTTCCGAGTTTGCCGGGCTGGAAAACTACCGGATGCTGCTGGACGACGCCGTATTCTGGAAAACGTTATCCAACAATCTCTGGTACGCCATCGGTACCGTACCGACATCCATCGCTCTGGCGCTAGCCATGGCTCTCTGGGTGAACAGCAAGATCAAAGGCCGTGCTGCATTACGCTTGGCCTATTTTACGCCCACCATGCTACCGATGATTGCCGTCGCCAATATCTGGTTATTTTTCTATACCCCTGAGATCGGGCTGTTCAACAAGATGCTCGGTGGCATCGGGCTTTCAGGCATCAATTGGCTGGGTGATCCGAACTGGGCACTGTTTAGTCTGATGTTGATGACTATCTGGAAAGAAGCCGGTTTCTTCATGATATTTTATCTGGCTGCACTGCAAAGTCTTAACAAGGATATTTACGCAGCTGCCGCCATTGAAAACGCCAGTCCCTGGCATATCTTCCGGCGGATCACACTGCCACTGTTGATGCCAACCACGCTCTTTGTACTGGTCAATGCTGTGCTGAATGCCTTCAAGCTGGTGGATCATCTGTTCATCCTGACCAAAGGCGGGCCCAACAACGCCACCAACCTGATGCTCTACTACATCTATGAAAACGCTTTCGGTTTCTTCGACAGTAACTACGCTGCTGCATTGACCCTGGTACTGCTTCTGCTGCTGACCCTGTTGGCATTAGTGCAGTTTTTATTGATCGAACGACGTGTTCACTACCGTTGAGACACTTTATATGCAAAGGCTGACTCGAATCCTGTCATTCACCGCTGCCTGGACTCTCGGAATCCTGTGGATCTTTCCCCTGCTCTACGCTTTCTGGGCCGCGTTCCATCCGGCTGAATATGCCACCCGGTTTGATCTGCTTGCGCCTTTGACACTTGAACACTTTGTCACGGCCTGGCAGCAGGCTCCATTTATGCGCTACATGCTCAATACACTGATCATCACCGGGCTGATTCTGACCTTTCAGCTGATCCTCTGCACTCTGGCCGGTTATACGCTGGCCAGAATGCCATTCAAAGGGCGTAGTCTGGTGTTTGCACTGGTGCTGCTGCAGCTGATGATCGTGCCGGAAATACTAATCGTTGAGAACTACCGCACTCTGGCACGACTTGATCTGATCGATACCTGGATCGGGGTTGGCTTACCCTACATGGCCAGTGCTTTTGGTATTTTTCTGTTGCGTCAGATCTTTCGAACCGTGCCACAAGAACTTGAGGACGCAGCAAGGCTAGAAGGCTGCAGTTGGCTCGGTGTACTCTGGAAGGTTTATGTGCCACTGGCCAAACCCACCTATCTAGCCTATGGACTGGTCTCTGTCAGCCATCACTGGAACAACTTCCTCTGGCCTCTGGTAGTAACGAATACCACTAACAGTCGCCCTTTGACGGTAGGCATGGCAATTTTCGGCGCACCTGAATCCGGGGTAGACTGGCCGGTTATCTGCGCCGGAACCCTGATTGCTGTCGGCCCCTTGCTGATCGTGTTTCTGATCTTCCAGAGACGCTTCTTGCAATCATTCATGCATGCAGGACTCAAGTAATTATGAACTCACAATTACGCCTGTTAACCTGGAATATTCAGAGTGGTCGGGGCTGTGATGGCAAAATCTCACTGGATCGAACCATCGCCCATATTCAAGCTGGCGAACAACCAGATGTAATCTGCCTGCAAGAAGTAGCACGATACTTCAATGAGTATGTCTGCCCGACACAGCCCGACCAACTGGCTCTAATCTGTGCTGCCTTCAGTGATTACACCCCAATCTGGGGCCCTGCGCTCAGTTGGCCCGGAGCCGCACCCGATCAAAGATGTGAGTTCGGCAATCTCACACTGGTAAGACTGCCACTGCTGGATCAACGGATACACGTATTGCCGATACAAGGTGAGCTCACTTCGGCAAAGGACCTGCAGACACCACGCTCTGCAATCGAAACTGTCGTTGAATGGCATGGACCAATCCGTATTCTTAACACCCATCTGGCTTACCATGATGCGAATGAGCGTTTTGCCCAGTTGAACTACCTGCAGCACTACTGCCAAGCAAAGGAACAGCAGGCTACTCACACTGCACCCGTCGGACAGGGTATCTACAGTCAGCCGTTTGCAACCCGCGCCACACTCCTGTGTGGTGACCTGAATCTCGACAGTCGTAGCGAGCAATATCACTGGCTGGAGCATCATGGATGGCAGGACGCCTTTCGTCAATGCCACCCAAATCAGCCACATACCGCCACCTGCGGCATTCATGATCATGTTCAATGGCCTCAGGGTCCTCACTGTCGTGACTACATCTGGCTGCGTCAACTTGGTGCCACTCACCTGACGGTGGATACCCATACCGACCTGTCAGACCATCAACCTCTGCTTGTTACGCTGGAGCCATCCATCCATGAACCGGTTTGAAGCCGCACACTCTTTCACCAGTATGCCATCAGACTTGCCTGAACGACTGGAACAAAAAGTTCGATATCTATTTACCGATGTGGACGACACCCTGACCTGGCAAGGAAAACTGCCAAGCCAGACCTTGCAGGCACTTGAACAGCTGCAGGAGGCTAGTATTCAGGTGATACCGGTGACAGGGGCCTGCGCAGGCTGGTGCGACTGTATGGTGCGTACCTGGCCTGTAGCTGCTGTGATAGGTGAAAATGGCGCTTTCTGGATGCAAAAAAACGCACAGGGACACGTAGATACACACTACATGTTGGAAGAGTCGATACGCCGACAGCAGTATCAGAATCTGCTCGCGATTCAGCAGCAACTGCTAGAGCGGTATCCTTTTGCCCGAGCAACCGCTGACCAAGCCTATCGTGAAACCGATATCGCTCTGGATATACACCAGCAGCACCACAATACACCTGAAGAAGTTGAAATACTGCGAGGCGATCTGGTCGAAGCAGGGCTAAATGCACGCGTCAGTTCCATCCACATCAATGCCTGGCGAGGGGGTTATGACAAAGCCTCAACCACCTTCGCCTGGCTACGCACTCAGGGCATAGAGCACGAGCAATATTTGCAACAGAGCGCCTTTATCGGCGACTCCGCCAATGATGCCGCCATGTTTGACCAACTGACATTAACATTTGGTGTCGCGAACATCCGACACTGCCTGAATAAGCTATCCACACCGCCGCGTTATATCACACAGCACGAAGGTGGATTTGGCTTTGTCGAGGTTGCCTCTTTGCTGTTAAGTAGGAGCGGGTAGATAACAGATTAAAAGCGGTCAGCTCTGTAAGGCGTCATATCCACATCGGGCGCCTCACCATCGATCATCTGGCCGAGCAACTTACCGGTGATCGGTCCCATGGTGAAGCCTTGGTGGCCATGCCCGAATCCTAACCACAAGCCTGGTTGCCCTGGTGCAGGCCCTATTACCGGTTTCATATCCGGTGTGCAGGGACGGCCACCTTTCCAGGGCTCGGCATCAAGCCGCTCCCCCAGTGGAAACAGCTGACGAGCCACAGCTTCAGCAGCAGCCAGTTGCTGATAACGGGGTGAAGACTCCTGCCCGGATAACTCTGCACCAGTCGTCAGACGGATTCCTGCACGCATCGGTGCCAGCAGATAACCCACCTCTGCGTCCATGACCCAGTGATTCAGCTTCGCTGCGTCACTGGTGCTGTAATGCATGTGATAACCGCGTTTGACAAACAGTGGCACGGAGAGCCTCTGTGTCGCCAGCCAGTGAGCAGACCAGGGCCCCATCGCCAGTACAACCAGCTCAGCCGACAGAGACTCACTATCAGTGTTCACCTGCCACTGCTGTCCCTGACGTGATAACCCCTTTAGTGTGGCTTGCACAAAACGTCCACCGCGCGCGACAAAGCCCTCAGCGTAGGTAGCTACCAGCGCGCCCGGATCAACCACAGTCCAAGGCTGCGTCCAGTGGATAGCCCCGGCAAGCCCGTGTGTGAAGTTTGGCTCGGCTGCAGCCAGCTCGGTGCTATTGAGCACACGGTACTCCACCCCATAGTGATCGCGATCGCCCTCTGCCCGTCGGCACTCGGCATCCATCGCCTTGGCCGTTCTGAATATCTCGAAATAGCCCTCCTTACGAATCAGATCCTCCGCCTGAGCCTGCTGGATCATCGATGCATGCTCATCCAGCGAACGGGCGATCAGTGCCGCATATTCAGGTACAATCCGCGCATAACGCGACGGCGATGAGTTCATCCAGTAACGAAAAAGCGGCCCGGCTGCTTGAAGCATACCACCTGGCCGGTATCGGATATCCACCTGACGATTAGGCAACACCCTCAATAACGTGGCAAGATCACGCGGAAAAGGATAGGGACGAACCGCTTCACGCTGGATGATCCCGGCATTACCGAAAGAGGTCTCACGCCCAGGCATCTGACGATCCACCAGCGTGACACTATAGCCTCTCTCCTGCAGATGCCATGCCGCTGATACGCCAACCATACCGGCACCTAGAACAATCACTTCACGCGACATTTACTTTACTCCGTTTATCAAAAAAACCGCCGCAAGGGACATTGCTACAACACTTGGCCATTGCATTTTATTGATGATGAATCCGTTGCCAGTAGGATAGCAGTCGAACTGTCAGAAAGTCAGGGCGCATGGTCAAGCGGTGAAGAAGTTCTGGTGAAAAATCGGAGAAACAGATGGACCATTCCGTCAGGTGTTGCTGACCAACTATGCCATGTGGATACATGGATGGGTCCGGACTTCCTCAAAATTAAGGATGAGGTGCCGAAGAGATACGATCAGATCCCAGCCAGGCACTGGGGCCTATACATTCAGTGGTATCAATTGAGCAAAGAGGATCGTGAAAAATACAGAGTTGGATAAATCAGGCGAAAATACAGAGTCACTATTTTAAGCTATTGAAAGATATGATAAAAATTGGTCGGGACGGCAGGATTTGAACCTGCGACCCCTTGCACCCCATGCAAGTGCGCTACCAGGCTGCGCTACGCCCCGACTGTCTCCGAGAAGATTGCTTTCTCAAGAGAGCCGAAATATTACATTAACTGATTGAGTCTGTGAAGCTTTCTGTGATGTTTTTTGAAAATACTCTGCCTGATCAACTTCATGACTCAGAACAGACATGGCAAGAGGAGTGATTTCATTCAGCCAAGCCAATGAAGACAAAGCTCTGAAACACAAAACCCCGGCTAGCCGGGGTTTGTCATATTATTTTGCTGCCTTGAGCACTTTGAGAAGATCTTCTAGCTCATTGATGGTCTGACGAATCAACTGACGGTAGCGAGCTGAATCATCACCGGCATTATCACCACTGAGCCATTGTCTTGCTCCTGTGATGGTAAAGCCCTGTTCATAGAGCAAGCCTCTGATCTGCCTGATCAGCAACAGATCATTGCGCTGATAATAGCGACGGTTGTTGCGCTTCACAGGCTTGATCTGATCAAACTCCTGCTCCCAGTACCGCAATACATGCGGCTTCAGGTCACAGAGTTTGGACGCTTCACCGATCGTGAAGTAGCGTTTACCGGGGATCGGCTCCAGATCAGGACTCTTCACTCCGGTTTCCGACATAGCTATCGACTCGCTCCTTCAATTTCTGCCCTGGCCTGAACGTAACCACCCGTCGTGCAGAGATCGGCACCTCTTCGCCGGTTTTGGGATTCCGACCCGGACGCTGACGCTTGTCACGCAGGTCAAAATTCCCAAACCCCGAGAGTTTGACTTGCTCGTTTGACGCCAGACAGTGGCGAATCTCATCAAAGAAAGATTCCACCATTTCTTTTGCTTCACGCTTATTCAGACCAAGTTCTTCAAACAAACGCTCGGCCATTTCCGCTTTAGTCAAAGAGCTCATGACAATCACCCTGTCTTTATTCTCTTAACGATGCACCACAATGAGTCGTCAGTGCCGAAACAACCTCACTGACAGCGTTGTTTATTTCTTCATCATTAAGAGTGCGTGAAGGATGCTGCCAGGTCAAGCCCAAAGCAAGACTTTTTCTACCCTGTTCAATACCTTGGCCCTGATATAAGTCAAATAACGTGACCTGGGTCAGGTATTCCCCTGCCGATTCCAGCACCACTTCACGAATCGCATCGAAGCTGATTTTCTGATCAACCAGCAACGACAGATCACGACGTGACTCAGGAAAACGTGACAAAGGTGCGAAACGGGGCAGCTTACCACCTGCCACAGCTGCCAATGACAATTCAAACAGATACACTGGCCCGTTGAGCTCCAGCTTGCTCAACAACTGCGGATGGATCGCACCGAGATAACCAATAACCTGACCATCGCGTTCGATACGCGCCGTCTGACCCGGATGGAGTGCAGGATGCTGACCCGCCACAAAGGTGAAGGACTCAGCACTGCCACCCAGTTTCAGCAGGCTCTCAACATCGCCTTTGGCATCAAAGAAGTCGATCTTGTCCTTGCTACCCGTCCAACCTTCAGGATCACGCAGCCCGGTCACAACACCGGCAATCACATCTTCCTGCAACAGACCATCTGCCAACTGAAGGAAACGCTGCCCACTTTCGAACATGCGCACACGTGACTGCTGACGATTCTGGTTGTAGGCAACTGCCTTGACCAGACCCGGCCAGAGCGTTGTGCGCATCACGGCCATTTCAGCAGAGATAGGGTTAGCCAGAGCCAGGGGTTTATGCACAGGATCAAACAGCTCAGACAAACCCGGCTCAATAAAGCTGTAAGTGATCGCTTCCTGATAGCCACGGCTGATCAAATGGCGACGCAGTGTCTTGATATTGACCCGTGCTTCCTCTATCGGAGGCAACGGTAACTGTGCAATCGGTGTACGTACCGGCAGGTTGTCATAACCGTAGACGCGTGCGATCTCTTCGATCAGATCCACCTCAAGGGTGATATCGAAACGATAGCTGGGCACCTTCACGGTCCACTCGCGCTCACCAGTCAGCGCCAGCTGCATGCCCAAGCGCGTCAGGATGCCCTCAATCTCTGAGGTTGGCAGCTCAATCGCCAGCAGTGACGTGATACGATCATGACGCAGGCGCACCTGTGGCACTGCGGGTAGATCCGCTTCGCTGACGGCCTCGATCACAGGGCCCGGCTCACCACCAACGATATCCAGCAGCAGTGCCGTGGCACGCTCAATCGCCCTGCGCTGCTGCTGCCAGTCGACACCACGCTCAAAGCGATGGGAGGAGTCGGTATGCAAACCATAATGACGTGCCCTGCCGACAATCGACAACTGCTGGAAGAAGGCACTCTCCAGGAAAATATCCACCGTGGAGTCAGTCACGCTGGTCGGTTCTCCACCCATGATACCGGCCATTGCCACCGCACCGTTGCCATCCGCAATCACCAGCGTTTCGGCAGTCAGTTTAACTTCCTGACCGTCGAGCAGCCGCAGTGATTCACCTTCCCCAGCCAAGCGTACTCGAATCCCACCTTCAAGCTTGCCCAGATCAAAGGCATGCATCGGCTGACCCAGCTCCAGCAGGACGTAGTTGGTAACATCTACAACCGGATCGATACTGCGAACACCTGAACGACGCAGCTTTTCCTGCATCCACAGAGGTGTGCTGACGCCCTGACGGATATTGCGGATCACGCGACCAATATAGCGCGGGCAAGCTTGTGGTGCCTGAAGTTCGATCGAAAAGCGATCATCAATCATCGGTGCCACGGCGGGTACTTCAACATCCTTGACCGGAACGCGGTTCAGCACACCCACTTCGCGTGCCATACCGGTGATGCTCAGGCAGTCGCCACGGTTCGGTGTCAGATCTACGTCGATCAGATGATCATTCAGATCCAGGTACTCACGCAGATCCTTACCGACAGGTGCAGTGTCCGGCAGCTCCATGATACCGCCATGATCATCCGACAGGCCCAGCTCATCCTCGGCACAGAGCATGCCGAAAGACTCAACCTGACGCAGCTTGGCGCGTTTGATTCTGAAATCACCCGGCAGCTCTGCCCCGACTCGCGCATAAGCAGTTTTCAGACCGGCACGGGCATTCGGAGCCCCACATACCACCTGATGTTCGGCTTCACCATCACTGACGGTACACACCTGCAGTTTATCGGCATTGGGGTGAGGTTCCGCCGTGAGAATTTCGGCGACCACAACACCACTGAATTTTCCGGCGACCGCTTCAACATCGTCTACTTCGAGTCCGGCCAGACTGAGCTGATCGGCCAGCGCCTGGGTGCCTATTTCAGGCTGAACCAGTTCACGTAACCACTGTTCACTGAATTTCATGCTGTTGTCCTAAAAACTTGATTGATCGGCAAATGGCTGATGTTGGTCGGCTTAACGAAACTGCCCGAGAAAACGCAGATCGTTTTCAAAGAACAGACGCAGATCGTTAACGCCATAGCGGAGCATCGCCAGACGCTCAACGCCCATGCCAAAAGCAAAGCCGGTGTACTCTTCGGGATCGATACCCGAGTATTCAAATACTTTCGGATGCACCATGCCGCACCCCAGGACTTCCAGCCAGCGGCCATCACCACGATCGATATCGACTTCGATCGATGGCTCCGTGAAGGGGAAGTAAGAGGGACGAAAACGCACCTTCACATCCTCTTCAAAAAACTCACGCAAAAACTCTTCCAGCGTGCCTTTAAGATCGGCAAAACTGATATTCTTGTCGACCAGCAGCCCTTCTACCTGATGAAACATGGGCGAGTGAGTCTGGTCATAGTCGCAGCGATAAACACGGCCCGGACAGATGATCCGGATCGGAGGCTGCTTGGTTTCCATCGTGCGCACCTGAACCGGTGAGGTATGGGTACGCAGCAGTGTGTGGGCATCAAAATAAAAGGTGTCGTGCATCGCACGTGCCGGATGATGGGCCGGAATATTCAGCGCTTCGAAGTTGTGGTAATCATCCTCCACCTCGGGCCCTTCAGCGATGCTGAAGCCGATGCTGGAGAAGAACTCCTCAATACGCTCCAGGGTGCGCGTGACGGGGTGCAGTCCACCCAGTTGCTGCCCACGACCCGGTAAAGTGACATCTACCTGCTCTGATGCAAGCTTGCTCGACAGTGCGTCTGCCTCAAGTTGTTCACGGCGGGCATTAAGCTCCAGCTGCAGCGCATCTTTCGCTTCATTGATTCTGGCACCGGCAGCGGGCCGCTCTTCGGCCGAGAGTTGTCCGAGCCCTTTGAGCAGCTGTGTCAGCTCCCCCTTCTTGCCCAGGTACTGAACGCGTACATCATCCAGTGCTTTTACACTGTCTGTATTTGCAACCGCCTGCTTGCCCTGTCTCAGGAGGTTTTCAAGATTTTCCATCTCCGGCTCCAAACAAAAAAATAGGGGAAGAGCTTGCACCCTTCCCCTATCTGATTCAATCAATTACCTACCAATAGGCGGGTGTGACTCAAGCAAGTGCAGCTTTGGCTTTTTCTACCACTGCTGCAAACGTAGCCTGCTGATGAACAGCCAGGTCAGCCAGTACTTTACGGTCGATTTCAATGTTGGCTTTTTTCAGGCCAGCAATGAAACGGCTGTAAGACAAGCCATTGATACGGGCTGCAGCGTTGATACGTGCAATCCAGAGCGCGCGGAACTGACGTTTACGTTGGCGACGGTCGCGATACGCATACTGACCAGCTTTGATAACCGCTTGCTTGGCTACACGGAATACACGACTGCGTGCACCATAATAACCTTTGGCCTGTTTCAGAATCTTCTTATGGCGACGACGCGCCACAACACCACGTTTTACGCGAGGCATAGCATTACCTTCCTAAATTAATCTCAATTCTTGAACAACATGTCTTACAGAGTTGGCAGCATACGCTTGACCAGTTTCACATCAGAATCGTGAACCTGCATCATTGGGCGCAGTTGACGCTTACGCTTAGTAGACTTCTTGGTCAGAATGTGACTCTTAAAGGACTGCTTGTGCTTGATGCCATTGGCAGTTTTCTTGAAACGCTTTGCCGCACCGCGGACACTTTTAATCTTAGGCATAACTTTCTCCACGCATTCGTTTAGTTGTAAGCCACACGAAGCATAAAAAGACCCTTGTGCCAGAAACCAAAGTTTCAGGCGCGAGAGTCTTTCATGTCTGCATGACTATTTCTTTTTCGGGGCGATCACCATGATCATCTGACGACCTTCCATCTTCGGATGCTGTTCTACAGTGCCAAAATCAACGAGATCTGCTTCGATCCGTTTGAGCAACTGCATACCCAGCTCCTGATGTGCCATCTCGCGACCACGGAACCTCAAGGTTATTTTGGCCTTGTCCCCGCTTTCCAGGAAACGTATCAGGTTGCGCAGTTTCACCTGATAATCCCCATCTTCCGTCCCGGGACGGAATTTCACTTCCTTGACCTGCATCTGAGTCTGTTTTTTCTTAGCCTCATTTGCTTTCTTCTTCAGTTCATACTGATGCTTACCATAATCCATCACTTTACAAACGATGGGATCGGCATCAGAGATCTGAACCAGATCAAGTTCGGCCGCCTGAGCTATCTCAAGCGCCTCTTCAATCGTTACTACACCAACCTGTGCACCATCGGCGCCAATCAATCGGCATTCGGTTGCACGGATATTCTCGTTGATTGGCGGTAGTGCTGCACGACCACCGCGTTTAGTTTCACGCCTGATAGTTGTATCTCCTGAGAGTTTTTATTCGCTGCGTCCTTTGCGTTCGACATCTGCCTTGAGTCTGGCTATCAGTTCGTCAACCTTAAGGACACCGAGATCTTCGCCTGTGCGAGTGCGCACAGCAACAGATCCAGATTCTACTTCTTTGTCACCCACTACCAGCAGGTAGGGGACTTTCTGTAAAGTGTGCTCGCGGATTTTAAAGCCGATCTTCTCGTTTCTCAAGTCCAGATGAGCACGGAAACCGACTTCTTCCAGTTTTTCTGCCACTTTTTCACAGAAACCGGCCTGCTTATCGGTAATATTCAGAACAGCAACCTGTACAGGTGCCAACCAGGTCGGCAATGCGCCGGCATAGTTTTCAATCAGAATACCGATGAAGCGCTCGAAGGAGCCCAGAATGGCACGATGCAGCATGACGGGAACTTCACGATCACCTGCTTCATTGACAAACTGCGCACCCAGACGACCGGGCATCGAAAAATCGACCTGTATAGTACCACACTGCCACACACGACCGAGACAATCTTTTAAAGAAAATTCGATCTTGGGCCCGTAAAAAGCACCTTCACCCGGCAACAGCTCCCATTCCAGCTTTGCTGCATCCAGCGCTTCGCTCAGCGCTGCCTCAGCTTTATCCCAGCTTTCATCCGAGCCGACACGCTTTTCTGGACGCGTGGAGAGTTTGTACAGTATTTCGGTAAAACCGAAATCGGCATACACTTCATGCAGGAAGTTGATAAACGACGCGACCTCAGCCTGAATATCTTTTTCTGAACAGAAGATATGCGCATCATCCTGCACAAAGCCACGCACACGCATCAGACCATGCAACGCACCGGATGGCTCATTGCGATGACAGGAACCGAATTCAGCCAGACGCAACGGCAGATCGCGATAAGAGCGCAAACCCTGATTGAACACCTGCACATGGCAAGGGCAGTTCATCGGTTTGATCGCATAATCGCGGTGTTCGGAGTGAGTGGTAAACATCTCCTCATGGAACTTGTCCCAATGACCGGACTTCTCCCACAGAGCACGCTCAACCACCTGCGGTGTCTTGATCTCCTGATAGTCATGGCGGCGCAGTTTGGTACGCATGTACTGCTCGATCTGCTGATACAGAATCCAACCGTTGGGATGCCAGAACACCATGCCCGGTGCTTCTTCCTGCATATGGAACAGGTGCAGTGTCTTGCCCAGCTTACGGTGATCGCGCTTCTCGGCCTCTTCCAGACGGAACAGGTACTCTTTGAGATCTTTTTTATCGCCCCAGGCAGTGCCATAGATACGCTGCAGCATCTCGTTTTTGGAGTCGCCACGCCAGTATGCACCCGCCACCTTCATCAGTTTGAAGGCTTTGATATGGCCGGTTGCCGGCACATGTGGGCCACGGCACAGATCGATGAAATCCCCCTGACGGTAGAAGGACAGATCCTCATTACCGGGAATATCATTGATGATCTCAACCTTGTAATTCTCACCCATATCCTCGAACAGCGCGATCGCTTCATCGCGGCTCATCACAGATCGGGACACTGCCAGATTCTGCTTTGACAGCTCATTCATCTTCGCTTCGATCTTACTCAGATCTTCGGGCGTGAATGGGCGTTCGTAGGCAAAATCATAAAAAAAGCCATTTTCGATAACAGGACCGATCGTCACCTGCGCGCCGGGGAAAAGCTCCTGAACGGCCATCGCCATCAAGTGTGCGCAGGAGTGACGGATAACATCCACCCCCTCTTCATCCCGAGCGGTGATGATGGACAGCTGCACATCCTCGGTGATGGTGTAACTGGTGTCCACCAGCGTGCCATTGACCTTACCGGCCAGAGCGGCTTTAGCCAACCCGGTGCCAATATCAGCAGCAACATCATGAACAGTCACGGAATTTTCGAAGCTGCGAGAGCTTCCGTCGGGCAGAGTAATAACGGGCATATCGAGTCCTTATCTTAGTGGTGGCCCCTACGTCAGGCCACATAAGCAAATAAATGCTGGAAATAAAAAAGCCGTACAAACCAGGTACGGCATGAGCGGAATAATACCCAATCAACGCTGCAAATACCAGCCGAAGCCAGCCATTACCGACTACAAAACATTCATGAATAGACTCATTTTCAGCAGATTATTATCGCTGATCAGCTCTACCTCAATTTTGTTCAATACCGCGATTCATCGCTGCTGCACACTTGGGCCACATCCAACAAACAATGAGAATCCACATGTCCCTTTCGTTGATTTTACCCATGTCGGCCTTTGCCCTTGCCGCATCCATCTCCCCCGGCCCTGTTAATCTGGTGTGCCTGAGCAGCGGCACGCGATACCCGCTCTCGCAAGGGCTGATCTTTGTGACTGGTGCGACCCTGGGGTTTATCGCCCTGTTCATAACCATCGGCCTGGGGCTTTACTCAGTGCTGACTGTCGTGCCGGGATTCAATGAGATTCTGCGTTGGGGCGGGGTCATATTTCTGCTCTATCTGAGTGTTCAGCTGTTCCGTGATGACGGCCGCCTGCCAGAGGGAGAAACCCGCAATCCACCGGGCTTTATGACCGGCGCCATCATGCAGTGGCTCAACCCCAAGGCCTGGCTCGCCTCTGCCTCAGGCATCGGAGCTTACACCAGCGCTGACAATCTGGAGCAGATCATCATCTTTGCTGCGCTGTATCTACCAATCTGCTGGTTGTCGCTGAGCTGCTGGGTATACGCTGGTGCTTTCCTGCGTCGGTTTATTCACCAACCGATCGTGCTGGTTTCCATTAACAGAGTCCTGGCGGTGTTACTTGCTGCCAGTTGTGTGTATCTGCTGATTGATTAAAGAATGTCGGTACTGATTCGGTGTGGCGGCCAGCAGTCGTTTGAAGGTGCGCTGGAAGTGGGGCTGATCGGCAAAACCGGCATCCAGCGCCGCTTCGGCGATCGGTTTGCCGCCTTTCAGCTCCTGCTGCCCCAACTGAATGCGACAGTTGATCAAATACGCATGTGGCGTGATGCCGAAATACTGTTTGAAAGCGCGGATCAGATGACCGGGGCTGTACCCGGATCGCTCACAAAGCGCGTCCAAGGATAACTCCTCGGTGGCATGATTTTTCAGATAGGCTGCCAGTGCCTGCAGTTTATCCGCAGTTTTTGGAAGCGGCTCCGCCGGCTGATCTGCCAACTCACACATCAAGGCAGTCAGATATTCAACTACAACCGACTGCTTATCCAACAACTCCCGCTCCGGATCCATCAGGCACGCTGCCATCCGACAATAACCTTCGTACCACTTAGGATCAAAGATGGTTGCCGTCGCAATATCCTGCCAGCATCGCGCATCCAGCAAGCCCACCTCATAGCGCAAATCAGTCAACCATGTGGTATCGACATACAGCATCAGATAGGCCCAGCGCTTGTTATCGATAGGGTTGCAGGCATGAATCCAGTGAGGGTTCATCATCACCAGCGTCCCGGTACAGATCTTGAACTGATCATTACGGTAGAGAAAGGTGCTGACCCCCTCTGTGATGGCACCCAAAGACCACTGAGTATGGCTGTGCGGTGCATAACGAACCTTACGCCCGTCCTCAACCAGCCGCAGCTCCACATGGGGCATGCGATCATCGCGCCAGAACATTGGTTTACCGAGGTTACTCATGATCCGCTGCCGTTAGTCAGTTGCTTTTATAAATACTTGAACGATGCCCGACTTTGATGACGCTCACTACAAGTTCAGCATCTCTGATCTCATAGACAACTCGATACAAACCTTGCCGGACTCTATACTTATCATCGCCCGTTAACTTGATGCAACCATCTGCTCTTGGATCATCAGCTAAGGCCTCAATCCTTGAAAGAATCTTTTTCACATCATGGTTCGGTATGCTTCGAAGATCCTTGGCAACCGACTTTTTGAAAATGATCTTATATTTTGCCATGAGCCTTCAAATCATTGATCAAGGCTTCATAGCTCATTTCGGGTTCACCTCTTCGCTCAGCGATAGCTTCGAGATCTTGCTGATCTTCGGAAATCAGTAACCTGACCGCTTCATCAATGATTTCAGATACTGAAACATGCGAAGATGCCGCCTTCATCTTTAAAGCCTGATGAATAGCTGGTTCGAAATAAACCGTCGATCTTTTGGACAAGGTTGCCATGTCACTACTCCACTACCAAATACATACCATCATTATAGCGTTATAACGCCTTAACGCTATAACATTGTATCTGAAGGGTAGCGCTCAATCTCAAAACCCCTTGGTGTAGTGGCTTACCAACAAACGACCACCAAAGCTCTGATTTAACTCTTCGAACAATGATTTCAACAACCATGAACTATGAATCTTGGCCTAAAATTTGAAAAGCAACAAATGCGGCTGCTGATCTGGCGTCATGACTAAATAAAGGATGACTGCGAGGATCGTCGATAAAATGAGTCACCCCTTTGGCCAGAAGTACTCGCGTCTCTCGATACGGCATATTGTTGGTCCAATTTACAACAGCAGTTAACCATGCATCCTCAGCTGAAATTGGCGAAATTTTCATCAAATTTGATGCGTATGCTGCAACTTGGCCATTATCACCAGTATCTATATTGGTTATATCAAACCAAATCCCAGCCACATGAGCGAACTTTGCCCTTTCCTTAAACCATCCAAACATTTTGAGCACCTCGCTCACATTGATTGATTCTTCCTTCACGGTTAGACCTGCTTAGCAGATACTAGAAACTCAACGCTTAGCCCACCAGAAATTGGCTTGCCCGGTGAATAGTTTTCCGGTTCAGCTATCATATGCTGAGCCCACACTATTTCTGGATCAAGTGAGATTCACCCACATAGTCGTTTTAAGTATTCATGCTACTACTCAGCGTAGCTCAAACTCCTTTTTCGTGAGACACCGTTAACTAATGAATAACGCTCCATCATAGCAAAAGGGGAACACCCTTTTACCAAATTAAAGTTAGCCAACCCGACCCCGCAGCGCAACTGATTCACAACTTTAACTGGTAGCGCCATGTGGTTCCCTTCCAACACCACATGGGTTATGCCCTGCCAGCAGATGCGCTAAACTGTGCGTTATCTAATCACAACAATAACATGCCACATCATGCCTCAACTCAAGATCAGCACTCGCCTTATTCTGTTCATCTCCCTTCTGGTTCTGCTGCAGACGCTGGTCACCGGCGGTTTTGCCACGCGCTATCTGAATGATTCGCTGCAGGAGCAGATGGGGATTCGGGCCCTGCATCTGGCGACAACGATTGCACAGATCCCGATGGTGCGTGAGGCAGTGGCCAATCGTGACAGCGCCCCACTGAATCAATTTGTGGCTGAGCTGATGCAGATCAGCGATGTCGCTTTTGTGTCGATCGGGGATCATCAGGGGATACGTCTGGCGCACCCTGTGCCTGATCGAATCGGTAAGCCGATGCAGGGAGATGATAACGAAATGGCGCTGGTGTATGGCCAGCGCTATGTGTCTGAAGCCGTGGGTAGTCTGGGACCGTCAATCCGGGGCAAGACACCTGTATTCGGGGATGAGGGTGAGATCATCGGTGTGGTGTCGGTCGGCTATCTGACTGACAGTGTCCGCGATACGGTGGCCAGTTATCGCAATGTGCTGCTGAGTGTATCCACGCTGATCCTGTTGATCTCAATCCTCGCAGCCATCTGGATCGCCCGGCGCTTCAAAGCTGCGATCTATGGTCTGGAGCCACATCAGATTGCACGCCTGTTTGAGGAGCGCAATGCCACACTGGAATCGGTCCGTGAGGGGATCATCGCCGTGAATGCCGATGGAGTGATCACCATCATGAACCGGGCTGCTCTTGTCATCCTTGGCTTACCACCCGACCAGTCTCAGATTGGCCGCCAGGTGCGTGATGTGTTGCCCGAGAGCCGCCTGGTGGAGTTGCTGGTATCGGGTGAACCGGAGTATGACCGTCCGATTATCCGCAACGGGGAGGAACTGGTCGCCAACCGTATTCCGATCCGCAATGGCGATCAAATCATCGGAGCGGTATCCAGTTTCAGGCGCAAGAATGAGATCGACCTGATCAGCCAACAACTGACGCAGGTGCGCCAATATGCTGAAACACTGCGCAGTCAGACGCATGAGTATATGAACAAACTGCACACTATTTCTGGCCTGATCCAGATAGGCGCCAGTGATAAAGCACTGGAGATGATCGGCCAGGAGACACAGGAGCAACAGAGCCTGATTCAGTTCCTGACCCGCAGCGTTGCCGAGCCGGTATTGCTCGGTTGCATTCTGGGCAAGTATAACCGCGCTCAGGAGCTTGGGTTGCACCTCGAGATCGATCCCGAGAGTCATATGGAAGCCCTGCCGGGACATATCGTGCCGGAGCAACTGGTGACAATCATAGGCAATCTGCTCGATAACGCCTTTGATGCCAATCTGGAGAGCGGCCACAAGCAGGTTTCGCTGTCGATGACAGATCTCGGGCAGGATCTGGTGTTCGAGGTGGAGGACCAGGGCCCCGGCATTGCGGTCAGTGATCGCAGCCGGATCTTTGAGCGAGGCTACAGCAGCAAGGCTGAGCACAACCGCGGCATCGGACTGCAACTGGTCAGCGACACTGTCACTCGTCTCCGGGGGGAGATCACCGTCAGTGCTGGTGATGACTGCGGCACCCGTTTTACTGTTTATCTACCGAGGGAGTTAGGTTAAAGATGACACAGATACGTATCGTGATTGCGGAGGACGACCCGCAGATTGCCGAGATCCAGCACCGTTTCGTTAGCCGAATTCCCTTCTGCGAGGTGGTTGGTATCGCGCACTCCACACAGGATGCCGAGGAGATGGTCGAAGTGCTCAAGCCTCAGCTTCTGCTGCTGGATATCCAGTTCCCGCTCGGCAACGGTCTGGAACTGCTGCGTGCGCTGCGCAGCCAGCAAAGCGCGGTGGATGTCATCCTGATCACCGCAGCCAAAGAGGTGGATACGCTGACCGAAGCGCTGCGTTATGGCGTGTTCGATTACATTCTTAAGCCATTGGTGTTTGATCGTCTGGAAAAAACTCTGGAGGCCTACCGCCAGCATCTGGACAAGTTGCAACGCTTGCAATCACTGGATCAGCGTACGGTAGACGGGTTGATGCCCCGCAGCCATGGCGGTGGCAGTGATTCAACCCCTACCCTGCCGAAAGGGATCGATGGGCTGACGCTGGATAAGACCCGACACGTATTTCAGGCAGAACCGGGTAGTTCATTGAGTGCAGAACAGGCAGGTGAACAGGTCGGTACCAGCCGCACGACGGCACGGCGCTATCTGGAGTATCTGGTTACGATCGGTGAGCTGGAGGCGGATGTGGCCTATGGATCGGTAGGACGCCCGGAACGGCGCTATCGCCTGAAAAAAAGTTAGCTGGCAACTGCTCCTGCGTTGCCAGCATACAGCCCATCCCTGGGCATAAAAAAAAGCCTGCAGCAAGGCGCCACAGGCTATCAAAAAAGATAAAGATGATCTTGAGCTGAAAGCCGATTATGCGGTGGCAGTCCGTGCTTTCAGATAGAGCTTTTTCAGGCTCGGCGCGGTCAGCGACAACAAGGCAATAACCAACAACCACAGGGAGATGGGTTTATCGGTAAAGATAGACCAGTCACCACCCGAGATCTGCAGCGCACGGCGCATGGATTCTTCCATCAATGCGCCCAGTATCAGACCCAGAATCATCGGTGCAGCCGGGAAGCCATACAGACGCATCGCCAGACCGATCAGACCGAATACCAGCAACATCACCAGATCAAAGATGTTGAAGTTCATGCCATAGACACCCACCATACAGAAGATCAGGATCATCGACAGCAGCAACGGCCGTGGGGCATCCAGAATCTTCGCGATCAGCGGAATAAACGGCAGGTTCAGCGCCAGCAGGAAGATGTTGCCGATATACATACTGGCGATCACTCCCCAGAACACATCCGGGCGCGTCTCCATCATCATCGGGCCAGGCGTGACGCCCATCACCAGCAGTGCACCCAGCAGTACCGCCGTGGTGCCGGAGCCAGGTACACCCAGGGTCAGCAGCGGTACGAAGGAGCCGCCGCAGGCAGCATTATTGGCAGCCTCAGGGGCAGCAACACCCTTGATATTACCTTTACCAAAGGTGTCACCATCTTTGGCGAGACGCTTTTCCATACTGTAGCCGAGGAAGGAGCCGATTGTTGCGCCAGCCCCTGGCAACACACCGATAAAGAAACCCAGCACTGAGCTACGCCCGATCGGCCCGGCAATCTCTTTCACTTCTGATCTGCTGAGCTTGAGTGAGCCGATCGCCTTGCGCTTCTTGCCTTTATTGTCATCGCCACGCAACAGCATCACGAACACTTCGGCCAGTGCGAACACACCCAGCGCCACCACCAGGAAGTCGATACCATCCAGCATATTGAGTGAGTTGAAAGTGTAACGCTCGGTACCTGTCTGCAGGTCGATACCGACAATCGATACCATCATGCCAAACACCGCCGCAATCAGCCCCTTGGCCAATGATTTATCAGACAGGCTGACCACGGCGGTCAAGCCGAGAATCATCAGGGCAAAATACTCCGGCGGGCCAAAGCTGACCGCCACCATCGACAGCAGCGGCGCAATCAGCATCAAGCCGATAACCGAGATCGTGCCACCGACAAAGGACGCATAGGCCGCAATCGCCAGCGCTTTACCCGCCTTCCCTTGGCGCGCCATAGGATAGCCATCAAACGAGGTGGCGACCGTACCGGCAACGCCCGGAGCATTGAGCAGTATGGACGATGTCGAGCCGCCAAAGATAGCACCATAGTATACACCCGCCATCAGGATCAGGCCGGAGGCCGGGTCCATGCTGAAGGTGATCGGAATCATCAGTGCCAGGGCAGAGATCGGCCCCAGACCCGGCAGCATGCCGATGATGGTGCCGGCAAACACGCCGATGAATACGTAGAAGAGATTTGTCGGATCCAGCGCAATGCTGAAGCCATACATGAGACTGCTGAATGATTCAAACACAACTGACTCTCCGCATTAAATCAGAACGGCAGGATACCGGGAGGAAGATGTACACCCACGGCCCGCGTCATTACAAAATAGAGCGAGAGTACGATACCCAGAGTCGTGGCCAGATTAACCAGCCAGGCTCGGTAACCGTAATAGGTCGCCAGTAGAAACATCAACAAAGACGATGCAAGAACAAAACCCAGAGGCTCGATTAAAAAGGCATACGCCAGAACCCCTACGGATGTCACCACGACTTGCATATATGGACTGGTAAAACTGAAACCAATATGACTGGTTTCTTCCACCTCAACACCCTTTTCTCCGGTTTTTTCCAGAAAAAGAAAGACTGACAGAATCAGAATGGCGGCACCAAGCGCTTTGGGGAACGCATCTGAATCAACCGGGCGCGGAATTGGGAAAGTCGGAATCTGGAAGGCCATCCATAAATAGACTATTGAGAAGAGTCCAAGAATGATTGCCAGCACTTGATTATGATTTATACGAGTCATAGTACCACCAGATGAGTAAGCTTAATGAAAACCAGGACCGACAGACAGACGAATGACCTGCCGACCCTGACTCCATAACCTCTGACTCTATAACTTTAGTTAGCGAGCAGACCGAGGTCTTTCAGTACCGTACTGAACAGCGTGTACTGCTCATCCAGGAACTTGCCAAACTCTTCGCTGTTCTGATAAGCGTCGTACCAGCCCAGGCGATCACGTGACTGTTTCCAGTTATCAGTTTCCTGCATGCGGGCAAGGAGATCCTGATAATAGGTCACTGCTTCAGCCGACATGTCTTTAGGGCCCATCACACCACGCCAGATATCGAAGGTGTAATCAACGCCTTGCTCAACAAACGTTGGTACATCAGCAACAGGACCTGGAATACGCTCAGAAGAAGAAACAGCCAGCGCACGCAACATACCGTCTTCCAGTTGAGCAGAGGACTCACCTGCACCTGAAATACCGGCAGCGATATGTCCACCACGCAGGTTGGTCATCACCTCACCACCGCCAGAGAAGGCGATGTAGTTAACACTTGAGGCATCAAGACCGGCTGCACCGGCTGCACCGGCAATTGCGATGTGATCCATGGAGCCAGCAGCAGAACCACCACCGATACTCATGGATGGATCCTTTTTCATGGCATCAAACAGATCATTGATATTCTGATAAGGTGAATCAGCTCGCACCAGTACGATAGAGTAATCGGTGATCAGTCGTGCAATGGGCGTGAAATCATTGTGATCAAAGCGTGAACGGCCAGACAGCGGTACCAGGATGATTGGTGGACTGGTGGCAAACAATTTGTGATCATTCTTCTCATCACGGCCGATCTGGGCCCAGGCAACCGATCCGCCACCACCGGGAATATTAATAGCAGCAAAATTGACCGGCGCCAGCTCTTCAGCACGGATAGAGTTGGAAACGGTACGCACAAGCGTATCCCAACCACCACCTGGATTAGCAGGAGCAATAAATTCAACTGGCTTAGAAGGTTCCCAATCCGCGAGGACGGCTGAGGAGAAGCCGACAGCGGCAATGGAAAGAGTGAGAGCTGCCGCAGCGGAACGCAGCGACCAGGTTTTTCTTGGCAACATTGAGGTGTTCTCCGTTTATTCACTTTATTATAGGAACACCTGTACTATAGTCAGCTGCTTGGGTACATGAGAAGTTTAAGCGCATAATGGGTTAAAAAGAGTATTTAATTCATTAAGTTCATATTGTTCACGGACAGGTTTCAGTGCGTTCAAGTAGCTGACGGGTATAGAGAATATGCGTTCTTGCGGCGTCTCTTGCCACCTCTGGCTGACGTTGCTGGATCGCTTTATGAATCCGTGCATGCTGTTGCGCTATCCCTTCCGGATAGCGTCCATAGCGTCTGAGTGTCTGCGATAGCACTCCGTAAATGGCGTTGAAATAACGGTTATAGAACAACTGACTGAAGGAAATAATCAGTAGATGATGACTCGCCTCGGCAATCATCATATGAAACATCAGATCCGCTTTAGCTTTGGCCAGCGTCGATTCGCCCGCATTACGCTCCTGCATCCGGGCATACTCACTCGACAGCGCCCGTAACTGCTCATCCGTTGCACGGGTAGCTGCATAAAAGGCAGCTTCTGCCTCCAGAGTGGCACGTGCCTCAAGTACCTGCAGTTGGAGTTCCCTATTCCCGCCAGAAGTCTCCAACGGCAGATTCAGGTAGGGCTCCATCAGATTAACACAGCGACTGCGCCCGCCATGCTGTGTCTGGATCAACCCTTCGAGCTCCAGCATCAGGACTGCTTCACGCACTGTGGCGCGCGATACTTGCCATTGCTCGGCCAGCGCTCTCTGAGACGGGATCGCCTGGCCGGGAATATAGACCCCCTCGGCAATCGCCTCCCTCAGATCGGCCGCTACCCTTTCAACACTGGATTCTGCATTATCCAATCCGTTATTACCCACACTTGCCCTCCCTTGGTCAGACCAGTTATCAGTGTAGCATTTATTTTAGCCTTACCCTTGCCTATGCTGATACCACTTCAACCTGACCAATGAATCACTCCGGGAAACCAGACAGTGAATGAAACCATAATAAATCAAACGACAGCAAAAGCGCCTGTCGTCGGCCTGTTCGTGACCTGCCTGGCCGATCTGTACAGACCTGAAATCGCCTTTGCTACTGTAAAACTGCTGGAACTTGCCGGCTGTAAAGTCGAGGTTCCCGAGCGGCAGACCTGCTGTGGCCAGCCCGCATTCAACAGCGGTGACCGCCAGACAACTGCCGATATAGCGCACCAGACCATCGAAGCCTTCGACGGCTTTGAATATGTCGTGGCACCTTCAGGCTCCTGTATCGGCATGCTGCACCACTACCCCGAACTCTTTGAGCGCAACGATCCCTGGTTTGAACGGGCCATGTCGCTCAAATCCCGCGCTTTCGAAATCACCCAGTTTCTGGTGGATGTGGTCGATTTCACGGCTATTGAAAGCACTTTCAGCGGACATGTGACCTATCATGATTCCTGCGCGGGGCTGCGCGAGCTCGGAGTCAAACAGCAACCGCGCAAACTGCTGCAACAGTTGCCGGGGGTCAAACTGACCGAACTGGTAGACTCAGAAGTCTGTTGTGGTTTTGGTGGCACCTTCTGCGTCAAGTACCCTGATATTTCCAACCGCATGGTGTCTGACAAATCCACCAATGTCGCCAATACGGGGGCTGACACCCTGCTCGGCGGAGATCTGGGCTGCCTGCTGAATATGGCAGGCAAACTCAAGCGCGAAGGCGTCAGAGTCGATGTGCGCCATGTGGTCGAACTGCTGGCCGATATGACCTCACAGCCGCCGCTTGCCTCATCATCCTATGATCTGGCCACCAAGGTATAAGGAGCAGCAAGATGCAGATCCGTACCCCGGAATTCAAGGAAAGCGCCCGTATAGCCCTGCATGATGTCGGGCTGCAGAAGGCGCTCGGTAACGTCAAGAACGGTTTTCCCGGCAAGCGCGCAGCCGCCATGGCACGCCTGCCTGAGTTTGATGCCCTGCGTGATCAGGCCAGAGACGTCAAGAACCATGTGATTGCCCATCTCGACCTGTATCTGGAGCAGTTTGAAGCCAAGGTGCTGGAAAACGGCGGCCATGTTCACTGGTGTCGCACCTCGGAAGATGCCCGTCAGACAATTCTGAAAATCTGTCGCGAGCAGAATGCCAGAACCGTGACCAAGGGCAAATCGATGGTCACGGAGGAGATCAACCTGAATGAGTTTCTGGAACAGAACGGTATCCAGCCGATCGAGACCGATCTCGGCGAATACATCATTCAGCTGCGCGGCGAGCATCCGAGCCATATCATCGCCCCTGCCATCCACCTCAACCTGGAAGATGTCGCCGATACCTTCCACACCCATCATCACACACCACGTTCCGTAGATCCCAAGGTGTTGATGCAGGAGGCGCGTGAGCGTCTGCGTGAGAAGTTTGCCGCAGCAGATGTCGGTATCACCGGCGCCAACTTTCTGGTGGCAGAGACCGGCTCCTCGATCATCGTGACCAACGAAGGCAACGGCGACCTGACCCAGATTCTGCCCAACACCCATATCGTCGTGACTTCGATCGAGAAGGTGGTACCTACCCTTGAGGATATGACGCTGTTCCTGCGCCTGCTGGCCCGCTCCGCGACCGGTCAGGAGTGCTCGGTTTACAACACCCTCTCAACCGGTGGTCGCCGCCCCGGTGATCAGGATGGGCCGGAGCATTTCCATGTTGTGCTGGTCGATAACGGTCGCAGTGATATGGTCGGCAATGAGTTCCAGGATATGTTGCGCTGCATCCGCTGCGCGGCCTGTATGAACCACTGCCCTGTCTATGGAGCTGTCGGTGGGCACAGCTACGGCTGGGTCTATCCTGGCCCAATGGGATCGGTACTCACACCACAGATGATCGGGATCGAGAAAGGCGCACTGCTGCCGAACGCCTCCACCTTCTGCGGCAAGTGCGAGTCGGTCTGCCCGGTGCATATTCCACTGCCCAAACTGATGCGCCACTGGCGTGAGAAGGAGTTTGAAAAGCACCTGACGCCCAGAACCGCCCGCTGGGGACTCGGTGGCTGGGCCTTTATGGCCAGACGCCCGGCGCTGTACCGAAAGTTCAGCGCACTATCTAATGCTGCCCTGCGCCTGATGGCTGGCAAGAAGGGTTATATTCGCAAGATACCCATGGTTGGTGCCTGGACCGATTGGCGCGATATGCCGGCACCCAGCGGCAAAACCTTCATGCAGCAGTGGCAAGAGAAGCAACGGAGCGGACACTAATGAGCAAAGCAGAGATACTGGGCAATATCCGTCGCGGACTGGGTGGCAAGATCACAGACGAAGCACGCGCCACCGTGAAGAACCGCATTCAGGCGCACGCCCCTAACCTGATTCCAGCCCGTGGTCAGTTGCCAGCGGCAGAGCGCCAAGAACTGTTCATCAATATGGCGCGCGAGTCTGCCGCCGAGTTGATTGAACTGAACGATCTGGCAGACCTGCCTGCCGCGCTGGATCAGCATATGCAATCACTTGGCATCACAGAACTGATCATGGCACAGGATAAGTGCCTGACCTCGCTGGACTGGTCGCCGCTGCAGAACAAGCAGACCACGCAACGCGTATCCCAAGTCGGTGATCTTGCCAGCCTGACCACGGCGTTTCTCGGCATCGCCGAAACCGGCACCCTGATGCTCTACTCCCGTGCCGAAAGCCCGACAACGCTGAACTTTCTGCCGGATACGCACTATGCTGTCCTGCGCCGTGAAGATATTGTCGGTGTGTATGAAGACGCCTGGAACCGGCTACGCGAGGAAACCGGCGGTCAGATGCCGCGCACGGTCAACCTGATCACCGGCCCATCGCGCAGTGCCGATATCGAGCAGACCCTGCAGATGGGGGCACATGGCCCCCGGCAGTTGGTGATTTATCTGATCTGATCTGTTCTGAACTGCTCTTAACTGAACTGCTCTGAACTGCTCTTAACTGAACAATAGCGAGGTTAATTGACCTCGTAGTGCGGCATGGTCCAGGACTCATCCTGAGCACTGACATACCATGCCTGCATCTCGGGCAGTTCAAACATCGCCTGCGCCCAGCGATCAAACGCAGGCGATACCTTCAAGCCATAACCGCGCACCCGCCACATCACCGGTGCATACATTGCATCGACGATACTGAAGTGCCCGCACAGGAAGGGTCCTTCAGGCTTTTTCGCCCGCTCAAAATGTGCCCAGATCTGAGCTAACCGATCCAGATTCGCCCGTACCTCCACGCTGGCTGCTATCTGCTTTTGTACTCGGCAGTTCATCGGAAAACTGCTGCGCAAGGCCATGAATCCACTGTGCATCTCTGCTGCTGCGCTACGTGCCAGTGAGCGAAGCGCCTTATCCTCTGGCCAGAGTTTGCGATCAGGGAAGGTTTCGGCCAGATACTCCATGATCGCCAGACTGTCCCAGATCACCAGTTGCTCAGCCTCCCCCTCATTCACCACCAGCACCGGCACCTGCGCAGGGATCTGATAGCGCTCGCTGAGTTGCTTCAGCGCATCACTGTGAGCAAACGGCAAAAGCGTTTCATCAAACGGAATACCGGCAACTTTCATGGCGATCCAAGGGCGTAAAGACCAGGATGAATAGTTCTTATAAGCGATGTAAAGCTGCATGATGTGCTCCTTCTGCCATCTGTTGGGTTAGTTCATGAAGCATAAAACAGATGACAAAAACAAAAAAAGCGAATATTTTTAACCAAACCATTCGGAGAAATTGCACAATGACACCTCGCCAGATCCGCAGTCTGTTGAAAGTGATGGAGGTTGGCAGTGTGCAACGGGCAGCTCGAGAGCTGTATCTTGCGCCCTCCAGCATCTCGGCGCAGATACGTGAGTTGTCTGCGGAGCTGGGTGTCACACTACTGGAGCCTGCCGGTCGCGGTATCATTCCCAGTGCCGCAGCTCAGCAGTTGCAGCCCAGCTTTCGCTCATTTCTGGCACTGTCGGAAGAGATCAGCCAACAGGCAAGCTCCATTGCCCACGAACCTGGTGGCACGCTGAAGCTATTTGCACCCAGCTCCATGTGCATCTATCGCCTGCCGGCGCTGATCAATGCTCTTCAGGCTTCAGCCCCCCAAGTAGAGGTGATGCTGGAGCATGAGCCCTTTGATCATCTCGAAGCTTTTCGTTGCGGCGAACTGGATGCGGCTATTCTGGTGAGCCAGGTGGAGAGCGATGAGTGGATTAACAATCGACTGCATGCGGAGGATGTAATTTTTGTCTGCCACCCCAGCCGTTATCAGGCGGACGCCATCACATTGGAGCAGCTAAACCAGCAGCCATTGATCACGACGGAAGCAGGCTGCAGTTATCGTGTCGCCGCCGAAGTACATTTCCGCTCTCAGGGACTGACACTGAAACCCCGCCAATCATTCTCCAATGTCGAGGTGATCCGCCGCTGTCTGTTGGCCAACATGGGTATCGGCCTGCTGCCACGCTGCGCCGTTGAGGATGATCTGGCCAAAGGGACTCTGAAACATCAGGCAGTGGCTGGTACGCCCTACCCCTTCTTCTCGACACTGGTCTATCCACGCGGACGCTCCTGCCCACCCAAGCTACAGGCACTGATTGAGGTGTGTCGGACTGGTTGCACCACCTGATCATATGGGCTAAGTTCAACCTGAACCCGTGATTTCACTGGCAATTGCTTGTATGTGCGGGATATTCAGAACGCCTTGGATGAGACGCCGTGTATACATCCGTGTAGGCTTGAATGCCGCGTCCCTGCGGCATACACTCACCCAAGGCCTCCAGAATATGCGCGAAGTCGCGGATTGAGGAATCATTCGCCCTTATCAAATAAGGCGACTGCCTAACCAACAGAACCCGAGAGGCAGACTGTGAATCTGTTGCTTAATCACTTGAAAAATGAATATGGTTTTTGACAGCAGGTCAAAACTGATAATTAAATTCGCTGACACCCACACATAAGGAAGGAGCCCTATGTCTAAACATTTAAGCCTGCAAGACCAAACCTCGCAATTTTTACTCTATACCGCGCCCAACGGAGCAATAAAAGTGGAGGTACTGCTCAGCGATGAGACTATCTGGCTGACACAGGAGCGTATGGCTGAACTGTTTGGTGTGCAACGCCCGGCGATTACAAAGCATCTAAAAAAAGTATTTGAAAGTAAAGAGTTAAAAGAAGAAGTGGTATGTTCCATTTTGGAACATACCACTGAGCACGGCGCAATTGCCGGAAAAACCCAAACCAGCAAGATCAAGTATTACAACCTGGATGCGGTGATCTCTGTCGGCTACCGGGTAAACTCGGCGCAGGCAACTCAATTCCGTATCTGGGCAACCCAACTGATTAAAGAGTACATCATCAAGGGCTTTACCATGGATGATGAGCGTCTGAAAAATGGGCGCTATTTTGGCAAGGACTATTTTCGCGAATTACTGGAGCGGGTGCGATCCATTCGCGCCAGTGAGCGACGCATCTATCAGCAGATTACCGATATTTTTGCCGAGTGCAGCATCAATTACGATCCGAAATCGGAAACCACCCGTTTGTTTTACGCTCATGTGCAAGATAAATTTCATTTTGCGATTACCGGCCATACCGCAGCTGAGATCATTTCACTGAAGGCGGATGCCAGCAAACCGATGATGGGAATGAGCACCTATAAAAATGCGCCGGATGGTCGAGTGCTTAAGTCTGACTCAATTGTGGCAAAGAATTATTTGAGCGAGGCCGAAATCAAAAAACTTGAACGGGCCGTATCGACTTTTTTTGACTATATCGAGGGGATTATTGAGCGGCGCAACACTTTTACAATGGAAAGCTTTGCTGAAAGCGTCAACCGATTCCTTGCCTTCAATGAGTACCGGATTCTGGAAGGCTACGGCACCATCAGTAGAAAGCAGGCCGAGCAGAAAGCCTTTGCAGAGTATGAAAAATTCAACAAGCAGCAACACATCGAATCAGACTTTGACCGTGAAGTGAAAAAGCTGCTACAGAAAAGGGACACAGAGGAATGATTGACTACAAGCCCATTACCGAAGCCAATCACCTGAATCCGTGACTTCGCGGCATATTCCGAAGACTGAGCCTGTAAATAATTCGGTGTCTCACTCAAAACCTTCGGGATATGCCTGAACATACAAACAGCTGCCAGTGACATCACTGATCCAGATCTATTTGAATCTCGGCGACCATGAAATCCACCGCTTTGCCCGAGAGCAACACACGATCCCCTTTGATTTCACAGCCGATGCTGCCACCGCGGTTGGACAACTGGCGAGCTTGTAGCTCTCTGCGCCCAAGGCGCATCTGCCAGTACGGAGCAAGTTCGCAATGTGCAGAGCCCGTGACAGGATCTTCGTTCACCTGAAATTTGGGAAAAAAGCAGCGGCTGACAAAATCCACATCTTTTCCTGGAGCAGTAACCACCACACCACGCAATCCAAGGGTCTGGAGCTTTGCAAAATCCGGTGTCAGCGCTTGAATCTCTTCCTCGGTGTCATAAACCGCTATGTAGTCAAAGGCGGCCAGCACCTCTTCAGGTGCTTTACCCAACCCTTCCAGAAGGGCTTCGGGCGATTCAGTCATTACCGGCTGGGCAGCTGGAAAATCCATACGCAAGCCCTGATCACCACGCGTCACGGTAAGTGGGCCACTGCGCGTCAGAAACCTCACCTCGGGCTTGGTGTAAGCCAAGTGGGTATAGAGCACATGAGCACTAGCAAGTGTCGCATGCCCGCACAGGTCTACCTCCTCCACTGGCGTAAACCAGCGCAGCTCAAAGGCATCCCCTGCCGGAACAAAGTATGCGGTCTCGGAGAGGTTATTCTCTGCCGCAATGGCTTGTAGCAGCGTGTCATCAAGCCAGGTTTCAAGGGGACAAATCGCAGCAGGGTTACCCTCAAATTGCCTCTCGGCAAAAGCATCGATCTGGAACATTCTCAACTTCATTACTACCTTCCTGGTTATGTTTTTATTGGACATGGATCCGTGATTTCACTAACAACTGATTGTATTTGCAGGCATATTCCGAAGGACTTGGGTGAGGCGCCGTATATACATCCATGTAGACAGACAGTACTTGAATGCCGCGTCCCAGCGGCATACACTCACCCAAGGCCTCCGGGATATACTTTGAAGTCACAGATTCAGGTTGGAATCTCAATACCGCATTCAGCCGCTATTTAGCCTGGCATTACAGTAATGCCCTTAAGTTAAGATTTTCTCAAGTAATATCATATAATTACACAATCGCCAACAGGTGGCGGCACGCAAAAAGCTTAAACCCTCCGCCTATCAGGAGTTGAACCAACTCGCCTGCAACACCTTCTACGACCACGCCACCTTCCAGCGCTGGCACGGCAGGCGGCTGTTTGCCGTCGACGGCTCCACCGTCGAGTTGCCCAATACCGATCTGCTCAGGGAGACTTAGGCGCAGTCAATAGTCAGGCCATGCATCCCGGTGCCCGGCTCTCCGCCTTGTATGATCCGCTCAACCGCTTCATCCACGACCTGCAAATCGCCCCGTGCTCTACAGGGGAGCGCGAACTGGCGGCGGCGCACCTGCAGGCCGCCAGCCCTGGCGACCTGATTCTCTATGATCGTGGCTATCCCGCCGACGACTTCGCTGACCTGTACCTTTTGCGCTGGTTTACCGAAGAAACCTATGCCACCTGCAAGTCCCGACTCGAAACCGAAAACCTGACCGGCTATTCACCCCGCACGAAGGATATCCGCGAACCATGAACGCGCTTTCCGAAGCGCTACAAGCGGACCTGATCGCCCGGCCAGACGGCCCGGCCCAGATCAGCTCATTTTTTATGCGTCGATTGTGACGTATTAGTGCGGCACGGCAGAGTTGGGCACACTAGCAGGCATCATGCTGGCCTACTAAAGCAGGCCGGTTTCCGCAATAGCGGCAGCTTCGCGGTATCGGCCCCATAGTGTAGCTAGGACACCTTGAACTGCCCCACCAACCTTTTCAGGTTTTCCGACAGTTGCGCCAATTCTTCCGCCGCTACGGACACCTGCTGTGCCCCGGTGCTGATTTCCGCACCCGCACCATGGATTTGGATGACAGAGGCGCTGACCTGCTCGGTAACCGCGCTCTGCTGCTCCGCCGTGCTGGCAATCTGAACATTCATAGCGGAAATCGTGTCGGTCGCACCTGTGATTTCCAGCAGGACAGATTCAGCCTGCTGGGCATGCTTAACGGTTACTCCCGCCTTGCTGTACCCCTCGTTCATGGCATCGACACACATCCGGGCTTCGCTTTTCAGGGTGCCGACCATTTCCTGAATAGTGATGATCGATTGCTGTGTTTTAGATGCCAGGCTTCGTACCTCGTCAGCAACAACGGCAAAGCCACGTCCGGCCGTACCGGCACGAGCCGCTTCTATCGCCGCGTTCAGTGCCAACAGGTTGGTCTGCTCTGCAATCGCAGTTATCACCGCAAGTATTCTGTCGACATTATTAGTTTCGGCGTCGAGACGTGTGATAGAGGCTTGGGCATGTTCGATCTGACTAGCCAGCTCCTGAATGGATATATTGACCTGACTGACGATCTCTCTCCCATTTTTGGCTTGTTGATCGGCGCTTGCCGTCGAGGTGGCGGCTTCCGATGCATGCTCTGATACAAGCTTTACTGTGGATAACATCTGGTTCAACGCCACCGACGCCTGGTCAAGCTGCTCCGTTTGACTCTCGATGCTACGAGCGGTCTGAGTAGTAACAGCTGCCACCTCATTGGTGGCACCGGACAGTTGTTCGGTTGCCGCCGCTATGTGGGACACCATATCCAGCAAGCGCTCGCTCATCGCGTGCATGGCATTCAGCAGCTGTCCGGTTTCATCAGCGGAGTTCGCTTCGAGTTTGACTGTCAGGTCACCAGAGGCGAGGCGCTGACTAGCCTCTACGGCTCGCGCCAGCGGTCTGGTGATACCACGGGTGATCAACACGCCGAGCAATGCGCCGATCATGATGGAGAAGGCGCTAAGCCAGAACATTCCCTTTAGTGCGATTTCCTCGTCGTGATCGACTTTTTCTATGGTGTGCTCGGTCATTTTTTCAACGCTGACCAGTATCTCTTCCATGTGAATTTCGATCGACCGTTGCTGCTGTTCAAGCATCACAACGTCGGATTCCGATACCTCGGCACCCTGTTCGAGCCGGTCCATCATGCGCTCAACGACGCCCTCCAAACTGTGGATATCTTGTTCCACGGAGAGCATGGCCCGCTCTATCGCTTCGATTTCGCCTTTCAACTTCTGACCGAGCGCTCGGCCCTTGGCTGCCATAAGAATATCCTCGGCATCTTGGATTTCATCATCAATAATACGGGTAAGCTCGGTGACTCTACGATGCAACTCAGGGACAGTTTGTTCTGAGCTGGTGACACCGGCAACCCGCATGGCTCTCTCAATCAGAACGGCTTTCTCAAGCTGCTTCTCCGTTATATGCGCGACCAATTCTATCAGCGGCAAGTTATCAGTCTGAATAATCTTGAGTTCCTGCCCTATGACGTTCATTTTATAAATGCCAAAAGCAGCCGTAAGCATCAGCAGGAAGATCAGGGAGGTGATTAAAACGGTAATTTTTTTGCTGATCGAAAGATCTTTGAAGAGTTTCATGTTCCTGAGCCCATAGTCCTTAGGCGCCAACCAATAAGTCCATACTCCCCTCAGTGGCGCCTGTTAATAAATAGTGGCGCCTGTTAATAAATAGTGGCGCCTGTTAATAAATAGTGGCGCCTGTTAATAAATAGTGGCGCCTGTTAATAAATAGTGGCGCCTGTTAATAAATAGTGGCGCCTGTTAATAAATAGTGGCGCCTGTTAATAAATAGTGGCGCCTGTTAAATAGTGGCGCCTGTTAAATAGTGGCGCCTGTTAAATAGTGGCGCCTGTTAAATAGTGGCGCCTGTTAAATAGTGGCGCCTGTTAAATAGTGGCGCCTGTTAAATAGTGGCGCCTGTTAAATAGTGGCGCCTGTTAAATAGTGGCGCCTGTTAAATAGTGGCGCCTGTTAAATAGTGGCGCCTGTTAAATAGTGGCGCCTGTTAAATAGTGGCGCCTGTTAAATAGTGGCGCCTGTTAAATAGTGGCGCCTGTTAAATAGTGGCGCCTGTTAAATAGTGGCGCCTGTTAAATAGTGGCAAATTATACCATTTATAAATCTGTAAAAAAACTGTACTTTAGTGCTATTTATTGTCAATTACCTTATTCAATGACTTAACACTAACCTCCTGCATAACCGGTAGAGGCTCACTGTCAGCTCAAAAACTTCGGTGCAGCTCAACGTTTCTCAAAATAAGGTGTGTCATCTGGTCAAATGAGTATGGAAGAAGTGTTGATATATTTATATCGGCAAATGATGACACCTCCCGTCAGCATTTATTTATATTGGGTTGTCATCACAGTATACCCACCACCGATATTGGTCTGCGCACCGGCAAACCAGATCTATTTCAGATCAATCTCCGGCTTTTTGCCCCATAGGGCAGGTTCGCAATCCTCTCGATTCTCATCAATCGATACAGCATGGCGCGCATGTCGGATAATGCTGCTGGGTTCAATATCATGAAAGAGATAGCGCGTGGTGCCCAGTGTTCCTAAGAAAGGGACTGGTATACCGAGAGCCTCGACTGAGTCCCAGACACCGATAAGCTCAATATCTGTATGATCGGCGACTGAAAAACTCCTGCGGAATTCGGTTGATTTTTGTTTGTATGGAACCGAGTCTGCCGAGCGCTGGCGATATAGGTCATAAGCTGCTGGAATCCGGCGTGAATGCTCTCTTCTGAGTATCCCACAATTACGGATCAACCTACCAGTGAGCGCACTGTGTAGGTCCCCCGACTGAAACTGAAGAAGCTGGTCACCGTCATCATAGTCGTGCACGATAAAACGATAAAAATCCATAATGTTCTTATCTATACCTGCTCCGGTCGCGCCACCTTTGACATTGTCACCCTCGGTACCAACATCCCAATCATAAATGATAACCTGCTTGTTGCCCTGTTGATCTACTGGTGCAATAGCGCGAGCCATACGCATTACATATGTTGGATAATCATCTTGGAATACTGTTTTCTAACTGAAGCTTCGGAGTTAGCACCCAGATAAGTGTGGGGTGCCGGGGGTGACTATCCGGGGGAGTCCGCAACAGGGATGTTGCGGTCCAGGCCCCATGGACGGGTTTACGCCGACCCCGGATAGGCACACCCGACACGGGCCAGTGGCACGGTCCTTCATCAATACGGCCAGTGCGAACTCCGAAACTAGAGTTCTAAAAAGCGATCAAGGAATACGCAAAGTCAGCGTATCTCCGCTTTGCACCAGCTCCAGATGCTGCATGAAGCTCATCCCGAGCAGTACGATTTCGCTCGGCATATGAGGGTTAATGTGGGCACGCACACCCTGCTGCTCGATACCGCCGAGACTGACCGACTGCAGTTGAGTCTGGTATACCGTGATCACACCATTGGCGGTATTCACCTTGCCAGGAGCTCCCCGTTGCAACCCTATCCTCTGCGCTACTGTTTCGGGGATACTCACGGTTGTGGCACCGGTATCCAGCAGAAAGACCACCGGTTCGCCATTGATCAGGCCAGGCGCTGTGTAGTGGCCTGAACGGCTGCGCTTGAGCACCACTTCTGAAGCCAGACCAGGATTACCGATCAACAATTGCTGGTTGGGATTATCACGCTTATTGGTGTACTGATTGAAGAACATCGACAGCACAACCAGCAGTGCTATCCAGGAAAGATAGGTCATCAGGCGCGCGGTGGTGCGTCGTGTACTGTCTGGATCTTGCATCGTCATTTCCCTGCTCAGTTATTGACTCAACCCTGATCAAAAAGATCTCTCTGCGGGGCCACCGTTTCCGTGAAAGTCTCCCCCAGAAAAGGCAGTATCGTATCAGCCACCGGCATCAGTTGCCGATCCAGATAGTGTTGATAATCGATCGGCGACTGTCTCAGTTCCTGCGGTTCCGGGCCGTTCACGGTGATCAGATAGCTGACACTGTCACCCTGTCGCAGCGCCTCAGGCAAACCCTCGGCACGACATCTTTCATTCAGCATCCGTGCAGCACGGACATGCGGCGGTACATTGCGCTGATAGTCCTGCAAAGGCCTGCGCAGACGCCGATGGTATATCAGCTCGTGATCTCGCTTGCCATCCAGCAGCTCTGCAACCGTGCTACGCACCAGCGGCTGCCATGGCTCACCGGCAAAAATACGCCCATAAAGCTGATGCTGGAAGTCTCGCGCCAAGCGGGTCCAGTCACTGCGCACCTGCTCCAGCCCCTTGAACACCAGCTCGGTCTTACCCTCGCCCAGCCGCTTGACTCCGGCGTAGCGTTTTTTGCTGCCCTGTTCTGAATGGCGCATGCGCGGCATCAGAAAATGTTCATAGTGGGTCTCAAACTGCAGTTCCAGCGCGGTATCCAGCCCGAATCGCTGTTGAATCTGCTGCCGCCACCAGTCATTCAGTCGAGTAACCAACTGCTCACCGTAGGCTGCCGTGTCCTGATCCGACCAGTTGTCACCCAGCCAGACAAACACCGAATCAGTATCGCCGTAGATCACACGGTGCCCCAGCTGCGTCTCGATATATTCGGCAGTCTGGGTGAGTATCTGGTGCCCGCGCAGGGTGATGGACGCGGACAGGCGCTGATCGTAAAAGCGACACTGATTGGAGCCCAACACCCCGTAGCAGGCATTCATGAGAATTTTGATCGCCTGAGACAGGGCAGAGTTCCCCTGCTGTTTGGCTTTATCCCGTGCCTGCCACAAATGTTCGATGATGCCAGGCAGAATATTGTACCGTTTCGAGAAGATCGCACCATGAAAACCCGGCACCAGATCGGTCTCGGCCACGTCGGGTTTCAGCCCTTCTGCCAGCCCCATTGGGTCGATTTGAAAAGTGCGGATGATGCTCGGATACAGGCTCTTGAAATCCAGCACCAACACATGCTGATAAAGACCGGGACGGGACTCCATCACAAAGCCACCCGGCACTTTAAGTCCTGTCTGACCGGAGGCATACTCAGGTGCCACATAGCCTCTGCGATGCAAAGTGGGCAGGTAAAGATTATCGAACGCCTGCGCCGAACCGCCGACCTTGTCCAGCGACAATCCTGTTAACCGGCTGCGCTCAATCAAGTAGGGGATCAGCCCGGTCTTGTCGAAAATTTCAGTGACCAGACGGCAGTCCTCGATATTGTAGTGCGCCAGCGCCGGCTTATCTTCGGCATAGAGGCGCTGAATCTCGGCACCGCGATCATCCACATGATCAATCGCCTTGCCCTTACCCAGCAGGGTTCGCGAAACAAACTCCAGGCTGTAACGCTCAAACTGCCATGTCGCCCCTTTCAGGGTATCGATCCCATCCAGCACCACCCGCCCGCCGATACGGGCATACCATTTGCCAAGTCCCGACTGTTCCACCCGAATCGGCTGCTGGTCACGGCCGATCAGCAGAGACACGCCACACACCTTTGCTCTGGCCTGCAGCACACGCAGGTCGAAACCGATCACACTCCAGCCGATCAGGATATCAGGATCGATCTCGCGCACCCGATGTACAAAGCACTGCAATAATAGTCGCTCATTCGGCAAGTAGCGGATCAGATCCGTATCCTCCCCCCTACCCAGCATCAGCACCTGTTCGACGCCCTCTGACTCCAGAGCGATGGAGAGAATACGATCCGCCTTCATGGTGGTTTCGATATCCAGCGACAGGAGTCGAAAGCGGGGTTGATAGTCGGCAGCCCTAAGACTATATCGGCCCTGCTGCTGATAAACAGTGGCACCGGAAAAGATGAATCGCTCCATCAGATAGCGATCAACCGGACGGATATCCTCCTCCATCAGAGTCAGATGCACCGCCTGCAAACACTCGATAGATTGATGCAACAGAGAGAGGGTTGGGGTGTACACTGCCGCGACGGGCCTTTGCTGAAAATCGCACAGGTCCAGATCGCGCCATTCCCAGGCAGAGAGTTCCTTTAACGCCTGCTCAACCGCCTCACGCTGCTCCTGCAGCACGAAAAAAACTGCCCGCTCGCCGTGAATCACCACTCGTTCAGCACCCGACGGTGTCTGCAACCAGTAGATCAGTTCCAACCCCTGCGCAGTATCGCGCTGCTGACGAGAGAGTGGAAATCCGGTCAGCATCTGTGCCTCAATTGCTGATTCAAGCACGGGTTCAGGTACGGGGGCAGACACCGCTTCAGACTCTGTATCAGGCTCTGTTTCACGCGCAGAAAGGCTGTACGATCTCCATCCCAGGGAACTGCTCCAGCAGGGCCTCCCTGGCTGAGACTTCAAACAGCAGTTTCAGGTTGGGGCCTGCATCCATCGTGAAGTAGACAGGCAGCCCCTCTTGTCGGAGCTGCCACACCTGGCGCATCGCGGTGATGGAGTCCGGCTGCCAATAGAGCAGTGGCGGCCAGGAGGCGATCATGGTGGCGTGCATGGACAGCGCATTCTGTTCGGCGCACTCACCCAGCAGAGCAAAATCCTGTGTTTCTATCGCCTGCTGCAGACGGGACAGATCGGTCGCGGCCTGCAACGGCCAGCTCTGATACAGGTGTGCGGTTTCGAGCGTGCGCTGCATGCCGGCGCGCGAATCCACCGCTTTGGTAGACGCATCCACCTTGATCAAGCCGATACAAAGATCCGGCCACTGCTGATCCAGAGGGATACCATGACTGTCCATGCCATCTTCACGCTGGCCCATACGCCACTCCACAAAACCATCGAAAACGGAGCGACAGGCACTGCCACTTCCCAAGCGCGCTACCACTGACAGCTGTTGTCGATTCAACTGCAGCTCCAGGCACTCATTCAATGCCAGCGCCAGTGCGGCAAAACCGGAAGCAGAGGACGCCAGCCCTGCCGCGGTGGGAATATTGTTGTGCGTCTCCACCTTAAGGGAGAAGCTACTGTGCTGACGAAACAGATCGATAAACGCAGACACGCGGCTGGCAAACATGGTTTCAGGGCGTTGCCGCTCGCCATTGAGCCATACTTCATCGGCCAGTCCATCTATCGGGCTCAGGCGTGTACGACTACCCAGTGATTTGAGCGACACAGACAGGGAGGCATTCACCGGCAGATTCAGCTCACGATCCCGCTTACCCCAGTATTTGCACAGTGCAATATTACTCGGCGCGAACTGCTCCTCCACTGCCCGGGGTTGCACCGGATGCGGTACCAGCAGATTGATCACATCAAGCTTGTTCATAACTGACCTCAGTTCCTGTCGGTGAGATACCCACGGGTATCGCCTGATAAGGGATATCGACACTTGCTCTGCCCAGGGTGATGACACAGTCGCCAAGACCCGAGCCTGAAATCTTTGCGCCCAATACCTGCTTATCCGCACGCAGACGATAGATCATATCCGACAGGGTCGCATCATTCACGCCCAGCGCATCGAGCAAGCCCTGATAGATATTCATCAGATGTCCCAACTGGGGCCAGGCCTCGCAGCGGATCGCCTGTTCAGCGGCTTCGGCGGTCTGGTTCATCAACGTATAGAGCGCCTGATAGAGGGCAGGCTGCTGCTCCGAACGCGTCTCTACATAGGCCAGCACATCAGGAGTTTTCATCTTGTAGCCGGCATACCAGAGTGCGATGGGCGGCACACCGGGCAGTGCGGTGATCTGTCGCGGTTCGGTACGATAGGCGATCAGACCACCCTGAAGGCTCGCTGCCAGATCGGTTCCCGAGCCTCTTCCCTGCTGCACCTGATGCACCACGGCCAGCGCAGCATCGAAGCGCTCCTCCAGTGAGAGGCGCTGCTGCGAAAACTCAGACAGCGCGACGGTCAGCGCAGCGGTCACCGCTGCAGAGGAGCCCAGCCCGACCTGATGGGAGAATTCCGATACGATCGTCAGCTCAAAGCCACTCGGCAGATCGGTCGCCCAGTGGCGAACAACCGCCAGCACAAAACTCAGGCGCTGCTCCTCTGATGAGGTCGATGACTCTACCGGCGACATAAGCCTGGATAGAGAGCCACTGTAACTGCCCAGCGCAGTATCGATCACTACCTGATCATCCGTGCGTGGCGTCAGTTGCAGATGAATGTATTTGTTCACCGCGCAGGCGATCGCCAGATGGCCGTGCAGCACCGCATGCTCGCCCATCAGCATCACACTGCCGGGCGCCGAGACTCTAATCACCGATGTAACTGACACCCTGTGTTTCCTCTTCCAGTTTACCCCAGCGCCAGTGCTGTGGCATCGCCAGCTCACCCGGGTCACCCTGTGGCAACCAGGCCAGCAGCAAACCGCCAGCTTCTCCGCGTACACTGCCTGCACCACTGATCTTACCCGCTCCGCCACGCGCTTCAAGCTGTTCAACAAAGGCACTGACGACAGACGGCACCACACCGATATTCTGTAACAGACGATGATTTTCCTGCACCAGAGCGGCTCTTTGTGGATCGGTATCGGCCTGAATCAGCGCCTCAGTTATCACTGAAAACTGATCCCAGAGTGGCTGATCATCAGCAAAACGCGTGCGCACCGCTTCAACACAAATACCTGTACTGACATCGGGACTGCCGGTATTGATCCAGAACCAGCCATCACCCAAACCCGCCCCAGCGACCGGCGTGATCACAGACTCTTTCAGCCTGACCCGCCCACCACAGCACACCGCCGCGGCATCGATCAGGCTGCCACGACCATGCTGCAGCCGTTCGCAGTGGCGCACCGCGTGGGCCAGTTCGATCCGCTGCTCATGGGTCATATCCCGGTGTTGGCCAAAGAGTACCAGCGCAGCGGCCACCAGCGCGGCAGAAGAGCCCATACCAGCACCTAAAGGCAGGGTTGAATCGATGATCATTTCAGAGCGGATCAGCAATTCTGAATCAAGGACTGAATCAAGGACTGGGTCAGCAGTGGAGAGTCTGCTCGCCTGTGCAATCGCATAGAAAAGCAGTTGCTCCGGACTCGACATGATCGATTCAACGGCGCGATTGCCTTCAAGAAATTGCTGATGATGCTGATCAAGACGCGCTGCCAGTGCCTGCAGGGACGCAGCATCATGACTGACAAGTCGCCCTTTCGGGCTGCGCCAGCTGATACCGACCACTGCGCCGGGAAGCAGATCGATACGGATATGCTGTCGGACGGCTACCGCCAGCGCGGGTGCCCCGTAAACAACCGAGTGTTCACCACTGAGGATGATCTTCCCGGGGGCAACCGCAGCAGGCATCAGCAGGGCACGTATTCACGCTTGTGATGGGATATCGCCGCCAGACGGAAGCGACCGGTGGTTGAATGAGGCAACACCAGACTCTCGCCACCTTGCGGATCGGGATAGTGATAGAGCTTCAGATACTCATCGTAGTTTACTTCCTGGCGTGCACTCAGCATGCTGGCATGCGCCGCCGTGTGCAGCTGATCCTGATAGCCATCGACCACTGTGCCGGAGAAAAACTCCGCCACACAACCTGAGCCATAACTGAAAAAACCGATACGCTTGCCCGACAGACTCTCCTTGGTATTATCCAACAAAGAACACAGCCCGATATACATGGATGCGGTATAGCTGTTACCGATCATCTGATTGTAATGCAGGGTGTCGGCGATCTGTTGCTCAATCTCGGCAGCATCCAGGGTGCAACGGCACAGCTTGGCCAGATGCTGATGGGCTTTCTGGGCCATACGACTGAACGGGAGGTGATAGCAGAAATAGTTGAAATCGCGAAACGAGCTGCGACTCTCTTCACAGAAATATTCCCAAGCCTTTTTCAGCGCCTTGAGATAGATT
Organism: Nitrincola salilacus; assembly: GCF_046271865.1. Classification (NCBI taxonomy): domain Bacteria; kingdom Pseudomonadati; phylum Pseudomonadota; class Gammaproteobacteria; order Oceanospirillales; family Oceanospirillaceae; genus Nitrincola; species Nitrincola salilacus. The sequence goes on along the minus strand of NZ_CP176580.1, from coordinate 1,200,584 downwards.
TTGGTGGAGTATTTGCCATCAACCAGCGCATTGGAGCGATAGTTCGGGCGCCAGAAATCCATCACATCTTCGGTGTAACTGCCCACTTCGGGATCAATCACCACAATGCGTGGATCGGCGCTGATCAACATCGCCACGGCACCACAGCCCTGAGTCGCTTCGCCCGGCGTGTTGAGATCATAACGCGCAATATCGGACGCGATCACCAGCACTTTACTGTCAGGTTTGCGCGCCACCAGCGCACAGGCCATCTGTACGGCAGCTGTCGCACTGTAACAGGCCTGCTTGAGCTCCACGACTCGGCAACGAGAACCCAGCCCAAGCAAACGGTGCACATAAACGCCCGCCGCCTTGGACTGATCAATACCGGTTTCCGTCGCAAAAAGCAGCGTGGTCACGGCATCGGGGCCAATACGTTCTACAATAGGCAACGCCGCATTGGCTGCCATCGTCACGATATCTTCATCTGGCGCGGCCATGGCCATTTTTTCCTGGCCAATACCGGTATAGTACTTCTCAGGATCCGTTTGCTGCATTTCAGCCAACGTCCTCAGGTCCAGAAAATAGTTGGACGTATAAAAGCTGATTTCGTCAATACCAACAGACATATCCGGATTCTTTCCTCAACGCTCTTCGACGATAAGCGCTTTGTTCCTGTACAGGGTTGCCAGATCTGGGGTACCGAGTAGAAACATCGCTGTAATAAATTCACGGTGTAGTCTTTCTATCACAGCCACAACCGCATCTGCTGATTCCATGGCAGGTTGCAGCAACGGTGCTGCGACCCCGCAAAGCGTGGCGCCGAGTATAACAGATTTCGCCATATCAATCCCATCTCTGATACCACCACTGGCGATCAGAGTTGCACGATCCAGAAATGGCTCTGCCAGCTTCAATGCCAACGGAGTCGGCAAGCCCCAGTCCTGAAAACGGATACCCAGACCTGTGCTTTGATCGGAGCCTTGATCGGAGCCTTGATCGAAGATCTGATCAGCACTCTTATCAGTGCGTCGATGATGCTCGATACGGCTCCAAGAGGTCCCGCCGGAACCGGCGATATCAAAGTAGCGGATCCCTTGATCCAACCCCAGTTGAATATCTGCCGGAGACAAGCCCGCTCCTACTTCTTTCAATATAATCGGTTTATCCAGTGCCAGCCTCAGCTGCCCTATCGCATCAGCAATACCAGCAAAATTGGTATCCCCTTCCGGCTGTATCGCCTCCTGCAAGGGGTTAAGATGCAGAAACAGAGCATCGGCACCCAAAACATCCATCACGTCGCGACAACGTTGTGCATCAAAACCATAGTTAAGCTGAACAGCTCCGACATTGGCAATCAACACAGTAGTCGGCGCCACTCCACGCAGATCAAAACTTGCCCGCGCAGCCGGTTGCGTGAACATGACACGCTGCGAACCGACCCCCATCGCCACCTGGCAACGCTCGGCTGCCGTCGCCAGATTCAGATTAATGGTTCTGACCAGATCATGATCCCCACCGGTCATGGAGGAGATCAGCAGTGGAAAACGCAACTTCTTGCCAAGAAACTCGACGGAGGGGTCGATACGGCTCAGATCCAGTTCCGGCAACGCACGATGCGTCAGATGTATGCGATCGAAATAAGCTTTGGAGCGATCAGTGGCCGGATCATCTCGAATCACCTGAATGTGCTCGATCTTGCGATCATTGGTCTGATCGGTCATGAACGCTCCAGTTTAAGGTGAGCTTCCATCAGCTCACCCGGATTGGTCTGAGCCGCCAGTAATGACAGCTCTCCACACAGCACAGTTGCGGCACATATAGCAGCCAGACGCCGCGCATTGGCTCCTGGTTCCCGCTCTTCACGACAACCGAGCAGGCGCAGATTCTCTTCCACGAATTCTATACCCTTGCCGTTGCCTACACTGCCTACAATCAGGTTTGGCAGCGTGCAGGAAAAATAAAGATCTTCACCTCTGAGCTCGGCATGCACCATACCCTGCGATCCCTCTATGATATTGGCGGCATCCTGCCCTGTCGCAAGATAAAAACCCAACAGCATATTGGCAAAGTGCGCATTAGCGCTGCGCAAGCCACCGGCAATCATCGTACCAATCAGGTTTTTCTTGATATTCAGATCCACCACCTTTTCCGGCGTGGTCTTGAGTCTACGCTCACACAGGCTGCGCGGGATCACTATTTCACTGACGACATATTTACCACGCCCCAGTATTCCGTTCACGGCACTGGCTTTCTTGTCAGTACAGTAGTTAGCGGAGATGGAGCTGTATCTGAGATTGGGATACTGCTGCAAGATCCAGGGAATCAGCCTGTCGGCAGCATTGGTCACCATATTGTGGCCTGAAGCATCGCCGGTGGTAAACTCAAGACGCAGATAGAGCAGATTACCGACGATCTGGCTGTGCATATCAATCAGGCGCGCAAAACGACTGCTCTGACTGACCACCGCATCCAGCTCTGCCTGTCGCAGCTTAATTGAAGTCACTGCCTGATGGGCTGCCATGGCATCGTCTGCTTCCAGCAGAATCGAGCGGGTCATACGCTCGTCGATCACACTGGTATTGATCCCTTCCGTCAGCACCGATACTCGCGCACCTCTGCCGACCGAATGCCACAAAGGCGTTTCATAGGTGGCCAAGGGAACACTGATGCTTTCATTCAGCGTCTGCCCCGTGATTTTCAAAGGCCCGACCCAGCGCATGGGTACAGGTGCCTGAAGTATTTTATGCGACTTCATAAGGTTTTGAGTTACCACCCCTTCGATGCACGCCTGTGCACGGGGTACAGCGTCATCCTGACATAAACAAAAAAAGGGCTACAAGCCCTGCAACCCTCAGGTGAAAATTTTATCTACCCCTACCGCGTTATGCAATCTCTGCCGGTCGCAACTGTAACGCAAAACGCTCAGCGAGAGTCTGATATCGCTGCAACTGCCGCGCGCTCAGCGCTCCGAAGTTAATCCCCGTCACAACACGGGCACAGTTGGCCAACACATCAGTATCGGTATCCGAGTTGGATTTCAACAACTCAAGCCCAGCATGCAGCAGGTTCAGCGCTACTGCAATATTATCCGGCGCCAAACTGTAGGCATACTTGAACTGCTTGAACGCCTCAGCCAGATCACGACTGCGAAACCCCATCAGCCCGCGCATATTGGCGCGCCCCCACTCCATGGTGGTCAACTGGCGCGCGACATCCTGCTTATGCTGCTTACAGACGATATCCTGCGTCGTTTTCTCCAATCCATCCACCAGCAGATCCATACACTCCGCCTGCATGGACAGATCCAAGCGCTCGAAAAGCCGTACTGCCTCAGAGGCGACCAGATCCGAGCTTTTGTGCTCGCCTTTGCTACGATATATTTCAGACGCCAACAAACGGGTCTTGAAACGAATCGCCAGATTATCCACAAAGTCATGTCGCGCCAACTCCAGCATCCTGACCGCATCCGCCACCAGAGTCGAATTATCGACTTTGGACTCCTCCACCTGCTTCATCAGCACACGCACATAGCCCATATAGTACTCTGCACACTGGAATGGAGAGTAGCGTGCATACTCAATTGCTGCACGATATCCATCCGCCGCCATGCGCCACTCTGATGAGAAGGCCGCCATACTCGCCAACTCCGACTGCAGCAAGGGCACAGTTGGCTGCAGCATCACTGCCTTACGCAGAAGAGTCAGAGCCTGGTTACGCTCGCCCATCAGCCAATGCAGACGAGCCATCCAGGTAAACGCCTCAACACACACCTGCTGCTGATCGATCACCCCCTGCATCTCGTCGCGACAGCGTTGATAATTACCTGTATGAAAACTGCAGATACCTATCGCCACCCTGACCCAAGGCTTATCATGAACACGTACCATCTCCTCAAACAGACTCAGTGCCGCTGCATAATCCTTTTTCTCCAGCAGAATCATTCCCTTCAAGCGTTGTAACTGCCCCTGCAACCCCGGAAACTGCTTTGCTATTCTGTCACAGCACTCATAGCTTTCCTGCAGTTTACCGGTATCCAGAAGCTGCTCGGCGGGTTTTAGATAAGACTTTGCACGCAGCAGTTTTTCGATCCGTGTGCGGATCCTCACGGAATCATAGGGTTTGGAGATATAGCCATCGGGGGAGTTTTCGGGCGAACCGAAGAGCAGCTCAGAGCGCTCAGGATCAATGACAAGAACGAAACAGGTAGAGAACTGGCGCCGTTCGGCAGCATGAAGCTCCTGCAGCACCTGCAGGCCATTTTTTTCGCGCGAACCCAGATCGTAAGCGATGAAACAGAGATCAATAACGGTAGAGGTCAGAACACTGACAGCCATATTGACAGACGATGCAACCTGAATATCCACAAAGCCGTAACCACTCAGCATCACCCTGAGTTCTTCCAACTGCTCCAGATTCTTCTCGACTATCAGTACCGACTGCTCGGCAAAGGTATTGGTCATAACTCCAACCTGAACGTGACTGCAACGCCCCCTGATCTCAGGTTGTTCAAAAGTAGCATGAAAATCAGAGCACTAGCCAGTTTATACCGGCATCGGACTGAAATAACAAACCCCGCATAGAGCGGGGCTTGTTTCAGAACAGGCAGCGCCTGATCAATCATCCAGCAGATTACGCCCTTTGCTGGCCGCAATACGCATGCGCAGTGCATTCAGCTTGATGAAACCCTCGGCATCCTTCTGATTGTAGGAGCCTGCATCATCTTCAAAGGTAGCAATGCTTTCATCAAACAGACTGTCATCGGAACGACGACCCACTGCAGACACTCCACCTTTATAAAGCTTAACGCGCACTTCGCCATTCACATGACGCTGGCTGAAGTCGATCATCTGCTGCATCATCTTGCGCTCTTCAGACCACCAGAAGCCGTTATAAATCATTTCAGCATAACGTGGCATCAGAGAGTCTTTGAGATGCGCTACTTCGCGATCCAGAGTCAGGGACTCAATCGCACGATGCGCCTTCATCATGATGGTGCCGCCCGGCGTTTCATAGCAGCCGCGTGACTTCATGCCGACAAAACGGTTTTCGACGATATCCAGACGGCCAACACCATTGGCACCACCAATGCGGTTCAATGTTTCCAGCACGGTAGCCGGGCTCATCTGCTCGCCATCGATCGCAACGATATCACCCTTGCTGTAAGTCAGTACCAGATAGGTCGGCTCATCAGGCGCTGCTTCAGGGCTGACGCTCCAGCGCCACATCTCTTCTTCAGCTTCTGCCCAGGGATCTTCCAGAATGCCGCCTTCGTAAGAGATATGCAGCAGGTTGGCATCCATGGAGTAAGGTGATTTCTTTTTCTTGCCAGCGAAATCAACCGGAATATTGCGCTCTTCGCAATATTGCATCAGTTTTTCACGCGAGGTCAGATCCCATTCACGCCAGGGCGCAATCACCTTGACACCAGGCTTGAGTGCATAAGCACCCAGCTCGAAACGAACCTGATCATTCCCCTTGCCGGTAGCACCATGAGAGATGGCATCTGCGCCGGTCTCGTTGGCGATCTCGATCAGACGCTTGGCGATCAGAGGGCGCGCAATTGATGTACCCAGCAGATACTCGCCTTCATAGATGGTGTTGGCACGGAACATCGGGAACACATAATCGCGCACGAACTCTTCGCGCAGATCCTCGATGTAGATCTCCTTGACACCCAGCGCCTGAGCTTTGGTACGCGCAGGCTCAACCTCTTCACCCTGACCTATGTCAGCCGTAAAGGTTACCACTTCGCAATTATAGGTATCCTGCAACCAACGCACGATTACAGAAGTATCCAGGCCGCCGGAATACGCCAACACGACCTTTTTAATTTCGGACATAGAATGCTCCAGATCACTGAAACCGGCTAACCTGTCCGGGAGCCGGTCGTCTGAGTTACTAAACTCTGATTGTTTAATACTGATTGTTTAATACTGATTGCTAATACTGATTGCTAATACTGATTTACGACAAACAAGTCGGGAATTTTAACAGAAAGCACGCAAACACGCTTCTATTCACGCTCAAGGCGTATGGTAACACGTCGATTTCTGGTCCTGTTGTCCGGCGTATTATTTGCCACGACCGGATAACGCTCACCATGATAACGGGTAATGATCATAGATTCATCAATACCCTGCTGCAACAGGTAATTGGTGACCTCTTCTGCACGTCGTTTGGACAGATCGCGGTTCAGCAGGCGCCTGCCGACATTATCACTATGACCATCCACATAGATGGTAGTGACCGTATCATCATGCTGAACATACTGCACAATCAGATCCAGACGATCTCTGGTGGCATCTGACAACATGATCTGAGCAGATGGAAACAGCACGGCGGTCCGGGCAATCTGTCGATAGTTGACCGGCAACAGCTGAGCCACACAGTCCATATAGTCACTGTAGGCCGATTTGAAGTTGACTGATGAGATACCCACACTGACCGGCTGGGCCGACTGATACCAGTTCTGACCACTGAAAGTTGGGCTCATCCCCCGGTAAAGCGCCGACATCATCTGTGTTGCACCAGCACCATTGATCCGAACACGGCCCGACTGCACAGACATCTCGCCAAGCATTTCCGGTGCAATTCCAGGCTGCCAGGCAGGCGCCTCGGCGATCAGTCTCACGGTACCTTCAATCTGTTGCTGCTGGGTGGGTACCAGATTGAAATTCAGCGTTTCACCCGCTTCGTGCTCAAATATGGCATAACCGAATGCGGGAATCTGATGCATCATCCGGCACTCGAAGTGAGACACTTCTATCTCCCAGCGGGTATCATCAATGGGCGCACGGAAAGTGGCAGCACCCGCCGCCTGAAAAGACAGAAGAGTCGCACCAGCCATTAACCGGAAGAACCACAGTTTCGTCATAGTATGCGCACTTATACTCACAGCCTTGGCAATCACAGCCCTGGAAACTCTTGAGCCATCCATTGAACTATCCACGAACTATCGGCCGAACCGCCAAATCCTTTAGATCCGGTTTTGAATGCCGCCCGGCAACTGTTACAATATTGGCCACTCTTTCACCTGCTTTTTAAGGATTACGTTTGACTCCCACAGACGGATTTAGCCTGATGGCCGACCGCTTTCGCGGTTATCTCCCTGTCGTTGTTGATGTCGAAACCGCCGGTTTCAACGCCACTACCGATGCTCTGCTTGAAATTGCCGCCGTCACCCTGACCATGGATGAGACAGGCTATCTTCTGGTCGACCAGAGCTACAGCGCCAATATCAAACCATTTCCCGGTGCTAACCTGGAACCATCAGCACTCGCATTCACCGGCATCAATCCTGATGACCCTGCGCGCAATGCGATCGACGAAGCCACCGCACTGGAGTCCATTTTCAAGCCGATCCGCAAAGCAATCAAGTCCAACGGCTGCAAGCGCGCCGTACTGGTCGGCCATAACGCCTCATTCGATCATGGCTTTGTCAATCGGGCAACCGAGCGCTGCCAGATCAAACGCAACCCCTTTCATCCCTTCTCCACCTTTGACACCGCCACGCTGGCTGGTCTGGCATTCGGACAGACCGTTTTGGCCAAGGCCTGCGACGTCGCTGGTATCGAATTCGACAACAAACTGGCCCATTCAGCACTCTATGATACACTGAAAACAGCTGAACTCTTCTGCCTGATTGTTAATCGCTGGAAAGACCTGGGCGGGTGGGATCTGGTCTTGCAAACGCGAGACTGATCAAGACAACGGCGAGCAGCTGCGGCTTGTGCACTTCGGGGCTATAAACCAACTGCCTCCTCATTCGGGTATCAGTATCAGAGCCCCTGAAGTCTTGCGAGACTCAAGGTCCATGTGGGCCTGCGCTGCTTCTTTGAGTGAGTAGCGACTGATATTATCGGTCCTGATTATGCCTTTCTCAATCTTGTCAAATACCGCAGCAGCACCGGCTTCCAGCTCCTTTCGTACGGCAGTGTAGTGAGCAATGGATGGCCGTGTAAGGAAAATGGAGCCTTTGGCGCCCAGCAAAGATACATCAAGCGCGGGGGCGGGTCCCGATGCTGCACCGAAACTCACCAATGTCCCCCTTACTTTCACGCAGTCAAGAGAGCCCATAAAAGTATCCTGCCCCACAGAGTCATAGACAACGTCTGCACCTTTGCCACCCGTGATTTCACGAACCCGTTCGACAAAGCTTTCTTGACTGTAGTTGATGACATGATGGCAGCCATTTTCCTTCGCTATTCTGGCTTTATCTTCAGTACTGACAGTACCGATTACATTGGCACCGATATGGCTCAACCACTGGCAAGCAATTTGACCCACACCTCCAGCAACAGCATGAAACAACACAGTATCTCCGGCCTTTACCGAATAGCACCGAGTGATCAGATATTCTGCCGTCAAACCCTTAAAAATCAGCGCTGCCGCAATATCACTTCGAACTGCATCAGGAATTTTCACAACGCGTGCGGCGGGAAGTAACCGTGAAGTCGAGTAAGCACCAGGAGGGCCTCCCACATAAGCGACGCGATCACCTACCGAGAGACCTGACACATCAGCACCGACAGCCTCAATTATACCCGCCCCCTCTATACCCAGCCCACTGGGTAGTGACAGCGGCGCAGCGAATGTACCTGTTCTGTGATAAATATCGATGTAGTTTACCCCGATCGCTTCGTGGCGTAGCAGAACCTGTCCGTTACCCGGTTCTGGCAGCTCAACCTCTTTCCACTGAAGAACATCCGGGCCCCCGAACCTCTCAAACATGTATGCGCACGACTTGACTGACATAATAAATTCCCAGATATTGGCTGTTAGACATCAATTCACTCTATCGAGTGACAATCGAACTGAAAACAGACAAATTTCAAAAACAGGATTTCAAATCTGGAAAGATATGAAATGGGATGATCTTAGATATTTCTTATCCGTCGCACGAACCGGAAGCCTGACCGAATCGGCGAAAGTTCTACGTGTGAGCCCTTCGACAGTTTCCAGACGAGTCAGCGAGCTCGAACAAGATATTGGATCCGAGCTATTCATACACTCCAAAGAAGGATATGAACTGAATGAGTCCGGCCTGAGCCTGTTGCCTTTAGCAGAACAGGCAGAAGCACACTTAATGCGACTGGAGAGAAATGCAACACTCAAGAAAGATGAAATATCCGGTGTCGTGCGTATAGCATTGCCGGAGCTGTTAGGTCAGTACCTGATAATACCTCGCCTGAAGCACCTTGCTCAAAAGTACCCAAATATACAGCTGGAGATATTAGCCGATGTCCGATCATCCAGGCTAACACGAGGGGATGCTGATCTGTTGGTACGCCTCAGCCGTCCGTCACATGGTGATTATACCGTTCAAAAGTTAGGCCACATATCTCAGGGGCTTTACGCTGCAACGGATTATATAAAGGAAATGGGTATGCCCACTCAGACAGCTGGCCTGGCAGGTCATCGGATCATTTCCTGGGATACCGAGCTGTCCTATTTACCCTTGGCTCAATTCATGGAAGATCGCCCGAAAAATCCTAAACCCTATATACGCGCAGGCAACTTCAACACTCAACTGCAAGCAGTAAAATCTGGAATCGGCATATCAGCTTTACCAAAATTCATTGCAGAGTCTTCGGGACTGAGACGAGTGTTTGAAGAGGAAGACTTTTTAGACTCAGAGATATGGCTCATTAAAAATGCCACATCACGAAAATTACCCCATGTGAATATTGTTGCCGAATGGATAAGTGACGTTATGCATGAAAACGCCCATCTTTTGCACTGCACGCAAAAGTAAACAAAGAAAGTGGTTTGGTGACCTTATTCCTGAATATGGCCACCTGTAGCTTTACTTAAGCAGCTTCTGCTGCTTTCGTAAACCGCGTACCCCTTCAAGGATCAACACCAGCACAGCCAACCAGATGGCGATATAGGTCGGCCATTCGGCAGGCGTTATAGCTTCGCCTAACAAAAAAGCCACCAACAACAGCAACACAGGCTCGACATATATCAACAACCCAAACAGGCTCAGATTTAAATGCGGGGCCGACAGCGCCTGAAAAGCCAGCGCCAGTGCACTGATCAAACCCAACCCCAACACCAGCCACAGCAGATGCAGGCTGCTGTCCAGCTCAGAGACCACCTGACCGCCCTGGATGATAAAAAACAGACTCACCGGCAGGCTCAGCGCCATATCGACCCACAGGCCACCAATATTGTTCGTGTCTGTTTTACGCCGTAGCCAGAAGTATCCCGGGTAACCCAGACACACGACCAGCGTCGGCCAGGTCAGAGTTTGAGAGAGCGCCAGCTGATTCAGAATACCCAACACCGCAAAAAAGCAGGCCAGTTGCTGAAAGCGTGACATGCGATCATTGAAGGCGATGCGCCCGATGATCACCATGGTGATGGGCAGAATAAAATAACCGAGCGAGACCGCCAAGCCATAGCCATTAACCGGTGCCCACATGAATAGCCACAACTGCACACCCAACAAAAATGAGGATACCAACCGGGTGGCCCAGAAATAACGCTCGCGATACAGGCGTTGATAAATACTGACTACCTGCGGCCAGTAGCCTCTGAGCAGAATAAACAGCGTCAGACAGGGGAAGGTCAGAAATATACGCCAGCCATAGATCTCCTCACCTCCCAGCGCCGTGAGCAGGGCGGTATAGGCAAACATCAACGCGAAGAACACTGACGCAATCACATTCAATGCGACGCCAAGCGCAGTATTAGGAGCTGTGTACATAATAGGTTACTGGTGAAATTATCCGGAAGCCGTATTTTATTACGTCAGCCTTGATAAAGATGCCACATTTCCATCAGAGGCATGAGAATTTTTCTCACATATTTATCCTGACTGGGATGCTATGTAGCGCGTGGTTGATAAAAGTATAAGTTCCGGACAAAAAAAACCGCTGTCTTGCAGCGGTTTTTTTTGTTCAGTCGACAGGCTGTTACAGCTTGTCAGCAGACTCAGACAGGTACTTGGCAACACCTACAGGTGATGCGTCCATGCCCTGGTCGCCTTTATTCCAGCCAGCTGGGCAGACTTCGCCGTGCTCTTCATGGAACTGCAGCGCATCAACCAGACGCACCAGCTCGTCAATGTTACGACCCAGTGGCAGGTCGTTGACGATCTGTGCACGCACAACGCCTTTGTCGTCGATCAGGAAGGCGCCACGGAAAGCAACACCGGCTTCTGCTTCAACATCATATGCTTTGCAGATTTCATGTTTGACGTCGGCAACCAGTGTGTATTTGACTGGACCGATACCACCCTGGTTAACAGGGGTGTTACGCCATGCGTTGTGAGTGAACTGCGAATCGATAGAGACCCCGATCACTTCCACACCACGCTCTTTGAATGCATCCATACGGTGATCCAGTGCGATCAGCTCGGACGGGCAAACAAAGGTGAAATCCAGTGGGTAGAAAAACACCAGAGAATAACGACCTTCAGTTTCCTGTTTCAGATTGAAGGTATCAACAATGGAACCATCGCCCAGAACCGCCGCAGCAGTAAAATCTGGTGCTTGCTTACCAACAAGTACTCCCATTTTCATTTCTCCATAATTAATGATTTTCAGGGTTTAGAAAGTTTTGCCAAAAAACTTCAGCAAAATAAGAACACCCAGCCCTGCATGCATATGCCTGGCTGGGTGTTGAAGTATCAGATCACTCTGCTGGCTTATCAGCTGTTGCCTGAACGGCAGCCTTGATCAGAGTTTCCAGCTCACCGCTTTCGCTCATTTCGCTGATGATGTCGCATCCGCCTACCAACTCACCGTTTACCCAGAGTTGCGGGAAGGTGGGCCAATTGGCATATTTTGGCAGCTCGGCACGAATGTCCGGATGCTCCAGAATATTCACAAACGCAAAACGCTCGCCACAAGCCATGATCGCTTCAGTCGCACGAGCAGAAAAACCACACTGCGGGAAGCGAGGCGTACCTTTCATGTAAAGCAGTATCGGGTTCTCGCCAATCTGCTCCTTGATAGTATCAACAACACTCATTTAAGCACCTTTCATCAGTCATGTTAGCCTCGGCTCCCGGCCGGGGAACCTATGAAGTATACCATATCCGACAGTTTTGCTCAGGTAACTGTTTTGCTCAGATTGCTGTTAAACATAGTTAGCATTATTAATCTGGCAACTGCCCTGTGACAGGCTCACCTCAGAACATCTCGAATAGATCCTTAGACATACTATGGCGCCAGAAATTTACATTTCAACCATGTCCGGTTTAATCTTATGGTTATAATTGATTAAAAACAGTCCAGACAATAGAATGTTCCTCTGTCTGGCAGCCTTGGCTGCCTTTTTGCGTTTGCAGGGAGAGTAAAAACATGGCCATGCAGCCACTGATGAATACTTATAACCGGCTCTCGGTCGCATTCGATCACGGTAAGGGTGTCTGGATCCACGATACGGATGGACACAAATATCTGGATGCGCTGAGCGGTATTGCTGTCACTGGGCTTGGTCACGCTCACCCTGCCGTCACGCAAGCGATCTGCGACCAGGCTGGTAAGCTGATTCACTGCTCCAACATCTATACTATCCCTCTGCAGCAGCAACTGGCCGAAAAGCTGACTAACGTGTCTGGCATGGACAATGTCTTTTTCTGCAACTCCGGTGCCGAAGCCAATGAAGCGGCGATCAAACTGGCACGCAAGCATGGCCACACCAAAGGGATCGACAAACCGGCCATCATTGTCATGGAGAACTCTTTCCACGGCCGCACTCTGGCTACCTTGAGCGCTACAGGCAACAGATCTATTCAGGCTGGCTTTGAGCCTCTGGTCAGTGGCTTTGTTCGGGCACCCTTCAATGATCTGGACGCCATTGAACAGATAGCACGTCATAACAACGACGTAGCTGCGATTCTGGTTGAGCCGATCCAGGGCGAAGGTGGCATTCATATGTCAGCTCCCGGTTATCTGGAAGCACTGCGCAAGATCTGTGATGACAAAGGCTGGCTGCTGATGCTGGATGAGGTCCAGACAGGTAATGGTCGTACCGGGCAGTATTTTGCTTACCAGCATACATCGATCATGCCGGACGTTGTCACCACAGCAAAAGGCCTCGGCAACGGCATGCCCATTGGTGCCTGCCTTGCTAAAGGCGCTGCGGCCAGTCTGTTCGGCCCCGGCAATCATGGCTCCACCTACGGCGGCAACCCGCTTGCATGTGCTGCGGCCCTGGCTGTGATCGATACAATTGAAAAGGATTCGCTGCTGACCCATGCAGCTTCTCTCGGGCAGTATATTCTGGATGGCTTCCACATTGAGCTGGCCAACACACCTTATGTCCGTGAAATTCGCGGTAAAGGGCTGATGATCGGCATAGAACTGACCGAAGCCGGCACCGAACTTGCCGTACTGGCTAAGGTGAAAGGCATATTGCTTAACATCACAGGTGGTGGCAAGGTTATCCGTCTTCTGCCACCACTGATCATGACGCAGGCAGAAGCCGATCTGATGATCCACACGATTTCGCAGCTGATCCGCGTTTATGCCGGTGATGAGCGCGACAGTTGATCAAGAACAACTGAAGCAGAGCAGTATTTCAAAAACCTGACTGTTGGAGCCGACAGCCAAGCTGTCGGCAGAGTTTATGACTATAAGACATTTTCTGACCCTGAAGGATCTGACATCCGATGAGCTGAGCACCCTGATCGCTCGCGCCATTGAACTCAAGCAGATGCGCAATCGTGGCGAACTTTATGAGCCGCTGAAAAACCGTGTCATGGCGATGATATTTGAGAAAGCGTCCACCCGAACCCGTGTATCCTTTGAGGCCGGTATGGCTCAGTTCGGTGGCCATGCCATGTTCCTCTCTTCGCGTGACACTCAGCTAGGGCGCGGTGAACCGGTCGAAGATACGGCACGCGTGATCTCCAGCATGGTCGACATTGTCATGATTCGAACCTTCAGCCATGAGTCTGTCGAGACCTTTGCCAACAACTCCCGCGTACCGGTGATCAACGCGCTGACCGACAGTTTCCACCCCTGTCAATTGCTGGCGGATATGCAGACCTGGCACGAGAAGCGCGGCAGCATTCAGGGCAAGACCGTTGTCTGGATCGGCGATGGCAATAATATGTGCAACTCTTACATCAATGCCGCAGAACAGTTCGATTTCAAACTGCGCGTGGCCTGTCCGAAAGGTTTTGAGCCGGATGCCGACATTGTTGCGGCCAGCGACGGTAGAGTCACCGTACTCGAAAACCCACAGGAAGCAGTCACCGGCAGTGATCTGGTGGTTACGGATGTCTGGGCATCAATGGGGCAGGAGGAGGAGCAGCGGGAACGCCTGCGCGCGTTTACCGGCTACCAGGTGACACCCGAACTGATGGATCTGGCTAATAGCGATGCACTGTTCATGCACTGCCTGCCGGCACATCGTGGCGAAGAGGTCAGCGCCTCCATGATGGATGATCCCCGCTGCGTGGCTTTTGATGAAGCGGAAAACCGCCTGCATGCACAAAAAGCTCTGATCGAGTTTCTGCTGGTTCCGTAACTTAAGCCCGTGACTTAAGCTCCGTAATTTAAGCCCCGTGACTTCGCAGCAGATTCCGGAGGTCTTGGGTGAGTGTATGCCGCAGGGACGCGGCATTCAAGCCTGCAGGGACGCATTCACGGCGTCTCACCCAAGGCCTTCGGGATAGGCCTGCACATACAGGCAGTTGCCAGTGAGATCACGGATCCAGATAACAGTCCTCACTCTGCCAGCGCCAAAGCGACCGCCGTATCCAGCATGCGATTGGAAAACCCCCACTCATTGTCATACCAGCTGCACACCTTAACCAGCCTGCCCATCACCCGGGTCAACGTGGAATCATAGATACTGGAAGCGCAGGTATGGTTGAAATCGATACTGACCAAAGGCAGCGTCGAATACTCCAACACCCCTTTCAATACCCCTTCACTGGCCTCTCTCAATAAGCTGTTAACCTCCTCGACCGATGTATCCCGACTGGCGACAAAGGAAAGATCCACCATCGAAACATTAATGGTAGGCACCCTGATCGCATAACCATCGAGCTTGCCATCCAGCTCGGGTAACACCAGACCTACCGCAGCGGCAGCACCTGTCTTGGTCGGAATCATGCTCATGGTTGCACTGCGCGCACGCCGGATATCTTTGTGATATACGTCGGTCAGATTCTGATCATTGGTATAGGCATGCACCGTGGTCATCAGGCCGCTCTCCACCCCTATGCCGTCATGCAGAGGTTTGATCAGCGGGGCAAGGCAGTTGGTGGTGCAGCTTGCATTGGAGATGATGCGGTCACTGGCTTTCAGGATATGATGATTAATACCGTAAACAACCGTTGCATCCATCCCCTTGCCGCCCGGCGCCGACAGAATCACCTTGCCGGCACCCGCCTCCAGATGCTTGGCTGCACCCTCTCGACTGTTGAATCGTCCGGTGCACTCCAGCACGATATCCACCCCCAACTCTTTCCAGGGCAGCCTGGCAGGATCAGATTCCGCCAGCACCCGGATCGGATCACCATTGACCAGCAGGCCTGTATCAGTTGTCGTGACACTCGCCGGGAAGCGCCCATGCACAGTATCGTACTGAGTCAGCAGGGCATTGATCTCAATATCCCCGAGATCATTTACCGCCACTATATCGATATCGTGATGTTTGTTGCCTTCGTAGTGAGCCCTCAGAATATTACGCCCTATTCGACCATACCCATTGATTGCGACTCTGATAGCCATGATGCTTTCCTTCTTGTTACTACAGCAGGCAGAAACCATTCTGCCATTTATGAAGCTCTTGATACTTCAGTATAGACAAGATAACTGAGCTAAATGTTCGTCCAGATCAAGTTCCTGATCTCGAGCATACTGAATGAGTTTCAGGCAGACGTGCTTTAAATCAAAATTTACACATACTCGCGTTATCCCAATCCCCTCGCTATACTTGGTAAACATTGTCACCGGAACCCCGATATTCATCTTTGGCACAACCAGTGGCGCAACCTGTCTCGTGACAAGTCTCATCGCCTGTCTCATACAAGCAGCGCAACGCATTCACCGGAGTGAGCATGGTAGAACTACGTCATCTGAAAACCCTGACGGCTCTGCGTGATGCCGGAAGCCTGGTCGAAGCTGCAGAGCGGATTCACCTGACTCAATCAGCACTGTCTCATCAGATCAAAGATCTGGAAGAGCGTCTGAACTGCTCCCTCTTCATTCGTAAAACCAAACCCATCTCTTTCACCAGCGCCGGGCAGCGATTACTGGCACTGGCAGATGATGTATTACCAATGATCAGAAGTGCTGAGCGTGATATTGCCAGACTTGCCGGCGGCGAAACCGGTCGGCTGAATATCTGTATTGAATGCCACAGCTGTTTCGACTGGTTGATGCCGACCATTGATCACTTTCGTCAGAACTGGCCGGAGGTTGAGCTGGATCTGTCGACCGGATTCAGCTTCCAACCACTACCGGCACTGATCAGAGGCGACCTGGATCTGGTGATCACATCCGATCCGGAGCCAAGATCCGGTATCAATTATGTACCGCTGTTCAGCTATGAATCGGTATTGGCGCTGAGCAGACATCACCGCCTTGCCCCTCGCAAAACCATACTGCCTGAAGATCTACAGCAGGAAATTCTGATCACTTATCCGATAGATCAATCGCGTCTTGACGTTTTCACACGTTTTCTGGATCCGGCCGGTGTTGAACCGATGCAAGTACGCACAGCCGAACTGACGGTTATGATCATGCAATTGGTGGCCAGTGGTCGCGGTGTTGCTGCACTTCCAAGCTGGGCTTTGCACGAGTACCTGGAGCGCGACTATATTGCAGCTCGTCAGTTGGGCGAACGCGGTCTTTGGTGCACACTTTATGCAGCGATGCGTGAGGAGCATACGAATGCTGAGTTCATGGCCGACTTTATCAATACGGCCAAAGAGATCACCTTCCGTAACCTGACAGGCATCAAATCTGCATGAGCTGAGGCCAATCAGGGAAATCCTGCCTTGTTTCTTTGCCATAAAGCCTTAAACTATCTGCCTTTGACTATTTTTTTCACACTTTTTAAACAACGCAGACGAGTCTAATGGAACACTGGAGTTCAAGCAGCTGGAGAAGTAAACCTATCGTCCAGCAACCGGCTTATCCCCAACTGGATGAGCTGATTCAGGTTGAGCAAACCCTGAGCCAACTACCCCCTCTGGTCTTTGCCGGTGAGATACGCTCACTGACGCAGGATCTTGCTTCGGTTGCCGCCGGAAAATCCTTTCTGCTACAAGGTGGTGATTGCGCCGAGAGCTTTGCCGAATTTAATGCCAACAAAATTCGCAATACCTTTCAGGTGCTGCTCCAGATGGCCGTTGTACTGACCTTTGCCGGCAGTTGCCCGGTGGTCAAGATCGGTCGCATTGCCGGTCAGTTCGCCAAGCCACGCACAACCGATACCGAGATCATCAATGGTGTCGAGCTGCCAAGCTACCGTGGCGATATCATCAACGACATAGGCTTCACTGCCGAATCGCGCACACCCGACCCTAAACGTCTGCTGGCGGCTTACCATCAGTCAGCCTCCACTCTGAACCTGTTACGCGCCTTTGCCACCGGTGGCCTGGCAGATCTGCACAAGGTGCATCAGTGGAACCTCGGCTTTGTGCGTAAGAGCCCACAGGGCGAGAAGTACCAGCATCTGGCTCAGCAGATCGATCAGGCACTCGCGTTTATGGAGTCCTGTGGTATCAATTCAGCCAGCGCACCCCAACTGCGTGAAACGGTTCTGTATACCTCGCATGAAGCCCTGCTATTGCATTACGAACAGGCCCTGACCCGTCAGGACAGCCTGACCGGCGACTGGTATGACTGCTCGGCACATATGCTGTGGATCGGTGATCGTACGCGGCAGCCGGATCATGCCCATGTCGAATTTCTGCGCGGCGTGCACAACCCGATCGGTATCAAAATCGGTCCCAGCACCAAAATTGATGACCTGCGACGCCTGCTGAACATTCTGAATCCAGACAACAAACCCGGTCGCATCACATTGATCGCGCGCATGGGTGCCGAGAAGATCACTGAGTTGTTGCCACCGATCGTGCGTGCTGTAAAAGCAGAAGGGCACTCAGTGGTGTGGAGCTCTGATCCGATGCATGGCAACATCATCAAAGCCTCCAGTGGTTATAAAACGCGTAGTGTCGATGCCATCCTGAATGAGATGAAAGGGTTCTTCGAAGTACACCGTGCCGAGGGAACTCATGCTGGGGGTGTACATTTCGAGATGACTGGTGAAGATGTAACCGAGTGTATCGGTGGTGCGTTCCAGATCACTGAAGATCGATTGGGTGATCGCTATCATACGCATTGTGATCCGCGTCTGAATGCTGACCAGTCGCTGGAACTGGCATTCCTGATCGCAGACACTCTGAAGAAAGCCAGAGGTTGAGCGAAGAGGCTCTGTGCCTGCGCCAGAAACGCTATGCACCATGAAGCCCTGATCCATCATGAATTGGATCAGGGCTTAGCTTCACCACTGATTAAGCTGATTGGCTTAAATTGATTGGCTTAAATTGATAAATAAAGGCCAGCATGACAGATTCCTCCCCCTCACTGACCCGTTTATTGCAGCACGCTGATAACCGCCTCCGCCTGTTTGATATGGGCAGAAGAGTCAGTAAACTCAGCGTGGATACCTTTGCTCGCATTGAGCAGAACGAGATCCCTTACCCTACCCCTTTTCTGCACCATGCCTGGATCGGTTTTCTGATCTGGAGTCCGGCACAAAAGGAACAGTGCCTGATCTGGTTCCTGAAGTTTCCATTGGATGAGCAAGGCTATCTGATTCAGGCAGCGCGTGATGATATGGTCAATCGCCTGTTGCAAAACGCGCTGAGCAATCAGGGTGAGCAACCTGTCGGCGATGCGCTGAAGGACAACCCCTTCGCCTTCACGCCGGATCAGGAGAAAATGGCCACGTTTCATGCTTTGGCCACCCGAACCACTGGCTCTGCGGCTTCGCAATACTATGAAGAGGTACAGCAGTATATCAGCGGCCAACGGCCCGATGACTACTGGCAGAATCTGGGTTTTCAGGGGATCGCAGATTTCACGGCAAGATTGGACAAGAGCGATAACGAAGCCAGCCTGTGCCGTGCGATAACTCGCTTACCCGAACCGCCGCTGCAGATCATTGCACGTTTGCTGGAACATGCGCAGCCGAGCCATGAGCTGGGTCGTGCACTGGCACACAGGCTGAACGTCCTGTTGAGTCAGGAGCAGCCCATACCTGAACTGGTTGCAGCGTTGATTCGTGGGCTATCCAACTGTCGCAGCCAGACTCTAACGCGTGAGGAAGTACAGAAAGTGCTGCAACACCCCTGCGCCAAAGAGCCTGAGGTGATCGCCGCAATAAGTTCACGTTGTACTGAGTGTCTACAGTATCCGGATATTCTGATGCTGTTTCTGGAACAACTGGCCAGTGGTAAAGCAGGTCAGACAGGATTCAGCAGGATCATCACAGATCTGATGTTCAGCCCTGTAATGCGGGCGCTGATCATGCAGGCGTTTCGCCATCCAGAGCGTAGTGAAGCACTGAGCCAGGCCATCGGGGAGATGTTTGGCTCAACGTTCTCAACGCCTGGTTCAGGCGTCGCTCACTGATGCCTCACCCGGCAAGGTGATACCCAGACCAAGGCTATCAGCTTTGGCCTGGCTCTGCTGGCGCAGCCGTTCGCGAATGCGAGTACCGCGGGGTTTGCTCATGTAATAAAGCAGACTGCAGGCCAGCTCATCTTCAAGGTCGTGATCCTTTGCAAACTGCTGAATAAAGAGCGCTGTGGTGCTGTCTTCTTTGTTTTCGAGTGCAACAGGAGCCGGTGGACGCAGATCCTCACCATGGCGCACCCGTCTGCACATGATCTCATAATGGTAGGTGAACAGTGGCAGCGTCTGTGATTCCTCTTCAGAGCGCAGCTGAAACCAACCTGTCTCGCGCCCGGCACAGTATACAGCCGGATGGCTCCAACGATGTTGTGCAGGGTGGTCAGCATGAAGGCAGGCCTCCTGATAAGCACGCCGCAGCCCCGGCAGCCCGAAGTCGCCATTCAGATCGCGAATAATCGCCAGAAACTCAGAAATGGTCGGCATCCAGGCAAGGGTTTCCTTGCAGCGATTCACCGCCAACACCAGTTCCGATTCACTGAAGCCAGCAAGGCTCAATGCCCATTCGCGCTTGGCAATGCGTATCTCGCTCTCGGTTTCAAAACAGCTTTTGAACTTATGCCCGTAGATCGCCATGAAGCGGGCAAATATCATATTCACATGCGCTTTGGTTTCAACTGAGATATTACCCTGTCGCGACTGCTGCTCAGCCGACTCACCAGTCGGTGTCCTTGAGGTCCATGATGGCTGCAGTAACCCGTTTTCGCTTGTCGCGAGTATCTCGCTGGGTGTTTTCATTGTTGATACCTGTTGAATTGCGTTCCTGCTCATAGCGCTGCTCTCTGGCATCACGTGTCTGTTTCTTCACCCATTCACGTTTAACCCATGCCAGGTATTTCTGATCCCAGTTGCTTTCACGACGATCTTTATCCAGCCAGTAGAGAACAAACTCATCCAGACAGTCCGCGGCAAAGGCTGCCGAGATCGCATGCCGTGGCAAGAGCTCATGAAAAGCTTCAGACGGCTGCCAGCCCAGATGCATCGATTGCAAACGCTGGTTGCGCTCTTCGTGCTGTTCGAAAATGTCCTGCAACTCATCTTTCTGACGCCGCCAGCCAAGACTGCCACCAAAGGTCGGTGCAGGCCCCTTTTGTCGCGCCAGGTTCGCCTGAGGCTGGGGCTGCTGTCGTGGTGGGGGGCGTTCAAACACCGGCAGCGTCTGCAAACCGGGATCGGCGACTGTTGTTGAAGCAGGTGCTGTTGAAGAAGACGTTGTTGAAGAAGACGTTGTTGAAGCAGCCCCGGCATCAGGACGTTCATTCATCCTATCCTGTCGGCTCGTCTGCATTGCCGGAGGCACCGAAACCGGACGAGATGGCTGAAAATCAGAGTCGGTCGGGGTTTGAACTGATTCAACCACGGGTTTCAACCGTATGGTCACAGTACCGGCCTGACCTGTTTGTATCTCCAACACACCCTGTCTGGCAAGGCTGTTCGCTGCAGCCATCTGACGCTGAGCATCCCAGAAATCGGCCAAAGATCGCCACTGCGGCTGAGACAGGGTCATGCTGGTTACAGAAAACTTATCCTGAATGCCGCCAATACTGGCCTGCTCTGTCAACTGGAACAACAACAGAGCTTCGTCACTTCCCAGCTTTCTCGCCAGCGAAGGATAGAAAAGCAGAGGCTTCTCCGGTAACAGGTTATTCATGGCAAGCCACTTCCAACATTACTGGGTATACGGGGGTGAAAAAAACCTCAACCATCTTTGGCAAAATCCTCGACTGCACGCAGCACGTCAGATCGACTGATCAAACCGACAAGTTTATCTCCCCTCACCACAGGTACACAGCGTCGGCCTCGATCGATCAGCATCTTGGAGACTGCGATGATGTCGGCATCATCCGGAACTGTATCGACATTCACCGTCATGTAATCACGGACATGACCGCCACTCCCCATCTCCTGCTCATGGTAGGTCTGTGACAGAATCGCACGCAGGCAGTCAACTTCCGACAACATTCCAACCAGATTGCCATTTGCGTCCACAACGGGTGAGCCGGAGAGCTTATACTCTCTGAGGCTTCTGATCGCACTGAAAAGATCAGTGTCGGGTTTGAAGGTAACCAATCTGGTAGCCATGTAATCCTGTGCTTTTACAGATCTGAGCATAATGTGCTCTCCTTCCGGCTGGTTTCTTTACAGTAAGTCTCTGGTTATCAGATCTCATCACCGCTGTATGTAAATATAGACCAAGCGTCGCCTCAGACCAGCAAAGATCATGCAAAAACAACGGTCTTGTTGCCATGCACCAACACTCGGTCCTCCAGGTGCCAGCGCAGCCCTCTGGCCAGTGCTGTTTTCTCAATATCGCGCCCGAGGCGAACCATCTCTTCAGGATGGTCACGATGACTGACCCGCGTCACATCCTGATCGATGATCGGTCCTGCATCAAGTTCTTCAGTGACATAATGACAGGTCGCACCGATCAATTTAACCCCACGTTCGTGCGCCTGATGATAGGGCTTGCCACCGGCAAATGAAGGCAAAAAACTGTGATGAATATTGATGATGCGGTGCGGATAGTGCTTACACAGATTCTGCGGCAGTATCTGCATGTAGCGCGCCAGTACCACAACATCGGCTTGATGCTCGGCGATCAATCGCTCCACCTGGTCAAAATGCGGCTGCTTGTCGGCAGGATCAACTGGCACATGAAAGAAGGGCACCCCATGCCACTCCACCATACTGCGCAATTTGTCATGATTGGATATGACACAGGGAATCTCACAGAACAGCTCGTCGCTATGGTATCGATACAGCAGATCTGCCAGGCAGTGAGCCTCACGGCTTGCCATCAGCACCACCCGTTTGGGCTTGCTGGAGTCGGAAATATTCCACTCCATACTGAAGGAACGAGCGATCGGATCAAACGCCTCCTTCAACGCCTCAAATGAAAACGGAATAGATGATGCACTGATCTCCACTCGCATGAAAAAGTGGTTAGTAGTTGGGTCCGAGTGCTGATTGGCATCGGCAATCGAGCCGCCATGACTGGAGATGAAGTTACTCACCATTGAGACAATACCCACCCGATCAGGGCAGGAGAGGACTAGCCGATATCTGCGTTCCATGGTTTCAATCTGATCCAGAGGCTGACAAAGACCGGAATTCTACCAGCATGTGAGTCAGGTCTACAGCTCCGATTCAGTCAAACCGGCATAGCGCTTTTCGGTTTCCGCCGCACAGATGAAGTCGCCCTGCTGCAGACCGCCTATCTTGTGCGTATACCAGATCACCTCAAGCCGCCCCCAGGCGGTCAGCAGATCGGGATGGTGGCCGACTGATTCGGCAAAGGTACCGATACGATTGGTGAAATCCAGTGCCCGGACAAAGTTTTTGAAGCGATAGACTCTATGCAGTTTCAACACCTCACCCTCCTGCTGCAACGCCCATTCAGGCAACTGTTGCAACTCGCGTTCGGCCTCCTCAATACTCAGGCGTGGCGCATCATCACGGCACAGATTACAGGCTTGCTTATTCATACTCACCTCAATAAAAAGGGTTCTCCGAGTTTTCCAAGTAAAGATCGATCAGATGAATTTTTCCTAACTCAATTTTTTAACTCAGCTTTCCATAATTCAACTTTCCATAACATTACTTACCATGACTCAAATCAATCATAGCAGTTGGCAAAAATTTCACCCGTCAACTACCCTACTTTCAAGTCAATAATAAAAATGTGTGTTTAAGCACATATAACATTGCCCAGGTGGATTTATGGAAGAACCCGATACCCTCCAACAGGAAGACAGAAAACGCCATGAGCTGCGACTTTTCCTCTTTCTGATAGTGTTTCTTTTCCCTCTGCTGACCTTTGCAGCCGTCGGTGGTTACGGTTTTCTGGTCTGGATGTCTCAACTGATCATGGGCCCTCCGGGACCACCGGTCTAAACACGGTACATACTCATGACTGTTTCCATCAGCAGACGCCAGCTTCTGAGGGGTGGACGCATGGCTCGTCCGGTCAGACGCCCTCCCTGGACCTCGAATGATCTTACCGATCAATGTACACGCTGTGACAAGTGCATCGCCGCCTGCCCTGAAAATGTTCTGTATCGGGGAGATGGCGGGTTTCCCGAGATAAGCTTCACCGATCGCGGCTGCACGTTATGCAGTGAGTGCGCCAGCGCTTGCCCTGAACCTATCTTCGATCTCAAGCGGATTGCGTTCAACTGGCAGGCCAGCATCAGTGACGGCTGTCTGGCCAATCAGAATGTGCACTGTCAGATCTGCCAGGATCAGTGTGAGGTTCGAGCGATCCGATTCACACCTCGTCTGCGCTCAGCGCCCTTGCCACTGATTGATACTGATGCTTGCACCGGATGTGGCAATTGTCTGCCGAACTGCCCATCGGGTGCCATTTCTCTGGAGGTTGAGAATGAGCACTGACACCCTTACAGAACTACACATTACAGAACTACACATTGCCAGCTTCGTGGCCCACGTCAGGCCCGAGTCATTGAAGGATTTTCTGAGCTGGACTCACGCACAGCCCGAACTTGAGGTACCTGCTCAGAACGAGCAGGGCAAGGTGATACTCGTTACCGAATGCACCAGCCAGCAAACCGTGCTGGCGACTATCGACAACATTGAGCAGCGGCCAGGGGTACTTGGCTGCACGCTGGTCTATCACGAGGTGATGGATCAGCAGGATGCGGACAAGATGGAGACCTCCCTATGAAAATGACTCGTCGACAATTTGCCAAGGCTAATGCTGGTCTGGCAGCAGCTGCCGCAGCCGGTCTTTCCATGCCAGCCAGCGCCAGCAACCTGATCACCAACATCGAGCTCACCTCTCTGAACTGGAACAAGGCCCCCTGCCGCTTTTGCGGGGTGGGCTGCAGCGTCATGGTTGCGACTCGGGACAATCAGATAGTCGCCACGCATGGGGATGTTAAATCAGAGGTCAACCGTGGCCTGAACTGCGTCAAGGGCTATTTTCTGTCCAAGATACTCTATGGCAGGGATCGTCTGACCAAGCCCCTGCTGCGCAAGCGCAATGGCATGTACGACAAGCAGGGTGATTTTGAAGAGGTCAGTTGGGATGAAGCGCTGGATATCATGGCCGAAAAATTCATCTCGGCGATCCAGACTCACGGCCCCGAAAGCGTCGCCATGTTCGGTTCCGGTCAGTGGACCATCTGGGAAGGCTATGCAGCCAACAAGCTTTTCAAGGCGGGCTTTCGCAGCAACAATATCGATCCCAATGCGCGCCATTGCATGGCATCGGCGGTCATGGGGTTCATGCGCACGTTCGGTTCGGATGAGCCGATGGGTGTCTATGATGATATCGAACATGCCGACGCCTTCGTGCTCTGGGGTTCGAATATGGCCGAAATGCATCCGATCCTCTGGACGCGCGTGACGGACCGTCGCCTCTCCTATCCGAACACCGAAGTCGCGGTGCTCTCGACCTATGAACACCGCTCTTTCGATCTTGCCGATATCGGCATGGTGATGAAGCCCAACGCTGATATCGTGATTCTCAACTATATCGCCAACCACATCATTCAATCGGGCAATGTGAACCAGGCGTTCGTCGAGCGGCATACCAACTTCTTCAGGGGTACGGATGATATCGGCTATGGCTTGCGTCCCGAGCATCCACTGCAGCAGGCCGCGCAGAATGCCGACAAAGCCAATAGTTGGACCGACATGACGTTTGATGAGTTTGCCGAGTTTGTCAGTGCCTACACACTGGAACGCGCCTCGTCTGAGTCCGGTGTGTCACAAACCAGTTTGCAACGACTTGCAGAGATCTATGCCGATCCTGATAAAAAAGTGATGTCCTTCTGGACTATGGGGGTCAATCAGCACACCCGTGGAGTATGGGTTAACAACCTGATCTATAACCTGCACCTGCTAACCGGCAAAATCTCCACGCCCGGCAACAGCCCCTTCTCGCTGACCGGTCAGCCATCGGCCTGTGGTACTGCCCGCGAGGTTGGCACCTTCGCTCACCGTCTGCCGGCCGACATGGTGGTGATGAATCCGGAACACCGTGCTAAAGCTGAAGCTATCTGGCGCGTGCCACCTGGCACCATTCAGGAAAAACCCGGTTTTCATGCGGTTCTGCAAAGCCGCAAACTGAAGGACGGCGATATCAAGGTCTACTGGACACAGGTCACCAACAATGTTCAGGCTGGCCCCAATGTGATGGAGGAGATACTGCCGGGATGGCGCAACCCTGAAGCCTTCGTCATCGTCTCGGATATCTATCCGACCGTGTCGGCCCAGGCAGCCGATCTGATTCTGCCGGCTGCAGGCTGGGTGGAAAAAGAGGGTGCCTACGGTAATGCCGAGCGCAGAACCCAGTTCTGGCATCAATTGGTCAATGCCCCCGGTGACGCCCGCTCCGACCTCTGGCAGACAGTGGCACTGTCGCAGCGGATTCGCACGGATGATGTCTGGTCTGAAGAGTTTCTCAACAGCGCCCCCGAGTTCAGAGGCAAAACCCTGTTCGAAGTGCTGTTCCAGAACGGCAATGTGGATCGTTATCCACTGGAGGATATGCGTGAGGGCTATCCGAATCAGGAGTCTACCGATTTTGGCTTCTACATACAGAAAGGGATGTTTCAGGAGTATCGTGAATTCGGCAAAGGTAAAGGCAAGGATCTGGCCGACTTCGATGTTTACCACAGCAACCGAGGACTGCGCTGGCCAGTGGTGGATGGTAAGGAAACACTCTGGCGCTATAAAGAGGGACTTGATCCTTATGTTGAAGCGGGCACCGACTTTCAGTTCTACGGTATTCCCGACAAGCGTGCCCGCATCTTTGCGGTGCCAGACGAGCCCCCTGCCGAATCACCGGATTCAGAATATCCCTTCTGGCTCTGCACCGGACGCGTGCTGGAGCACTGGCATACTGGCAGCATGACGCGCCGGGTCAGTGAGCTGCATAAGGCCGTACCTGAGGCTCTGGTATACATGCATCCTGACGATGCCGCTGCCAATGGCTGGCGACGGGGCAGTGAGATCAAGATCATCAGCCGTCGTGGCGAGATACAGGCAAGGATTGAAACACGCGGTCGCGTTCGCACCCCACAGGGTTTGATCTATGTGCCGTTCTTTGATGCCACCAAGCTGATCAACAAGGTCGTGCTGGATGCAACCGACCCCATCTCATTGCAGACGGATTTCAAGAAATGTGCGGTTCGCCTGGAACTGGTCAGTCTGGCATAAAGGAGTTCTGACGATGAAACTATCACTACTGCTGACACTGCTGTTTTTCAGCCTGAGCCTGCACGCAGAGGCACCGGATCTCAACGCCAGTGCTCCTGATGGCCTGCGCAAGGGCGGCACACTGGGCCAGACGCTGAGTGCCCCACCCATTTCCGGAGACCCCAGAGACACTGGCAGAGAGGTGCGCAACTATCCCGAACAGCCACCTGTGATTCCGCACAGTATCCGTGACTATCAGATCGACAAGCGCTTCAACCGCTGCCTTGACTGCCACAGCACCAGTGCTGCCCCGGCAGCCGGTGCGCCGATGGTGAGCATCACTCACTTCATGGATCGTGACTATCAGGTGCGTGCTGCTGTCACGCCTAATCGGTACTTCTGCACCCAGTGCCATGTACCACAAACCGACGCACAACCACTGGTGGAATCTCGCTTTCTGAACATGGATAAAGTACTGCAGCAAGAGGCTGCCAGGAGGCAGCAACAGGGAGGTACACAGTGAAAAGATGGCTGATCTATTACTGGACACTGCTGCGTCGACCCAGCGTTCACTTCAGTCTCGGTTTTCTGACGTTGAGTGGATTTCTGGCCGGGATCATCTTCTGGGGTGGTTTCAATACCGCCATGGAGGTGACCAACACCGAAAAGTTCTGCATCGCTTGTCATGAGATGCGTGACAATGTATTTGAGGAGCTGAAAACAACCATCCATTACTCCAACCGCTCCGGTGTTCGCGCCACCTGTTCCGACTGCCATGTCCCTCACAACTGGACGCATAAAGTCGGGCGCAAGATGGAAGCCTCCAAGGAGGTCTGGGGCTGGATCTTCGGCACCATCAACACGCCGGAAAAGTTTGAAGCAAAACGCAGGGAGTTGGCAGAGCGTGAATGGCATCGCCTGAAAGCCAATGATTCGCTGGAATGTCGCAACTGTCATGAGTTCAACTCAATGGACTTTACACGCCAGAACCCAAGAGCCAGCCGCGAGCACTCCACGGCGCTGGCCAGTGGTGAAAGCACCTGTATCGACTGTCATAAAGGGATCGCACACCAGTTGCCTGACATGTCGGGGGTTGTTTTCCGGCAATAAGCAGTCATTGCAGAGTCTTTGAATAGTCATTGAAGAGCCACTTGCGTCGGATCAACATCCTGTTACACGCTTTACGGCTACACTGTAGCTGTAAAGCGCTCTTTTTCCGACTTCGCCAGCTCTCTGCCAAAGAAGCTCTGCCAAGGATTACCGCTGCATGATCTATTCACCCGAAAAGCTTGCTCCTCTGCGTGCCACGCGCCTCGGTATTGATACCCATCACGAACCCACTCTGTATCTTCGGGCCGACAGTCCGGTGTGCCGTTCGGAAGGCTTTGATTCGCTGCCCCGTGTCAAAGCCACCAGCGCAGACCGACGGCTTATCATCGCCTCTCTGAACATGATCACCAGCGAACTGCTGGATGACGATCAGGTCGGTTTTTCCGAAAGTGCCTGGCAAATGCTGCAGGTTGAGGAAAATGACTCCATCTGGCTGTCACACCCACGCCCGGTTCACTCCCTGTCGCATGTTCGTGCCAAGGTCTATGGGCATAGGCTGGATCAGGAGCAGTTGCAGGCGATCATCGATGATATCGTCGGCGGCTATTATGCTGATGTGCAACTGGCGGCTTTCATCACCGCCTGTGGCGATGACAAGCTGGATGATGAGGAGATCACCTCACTGACCCGCGCCATGGTCAACGCTGGCAGCCGTATCGACTGGAAACTGCCGCTGGTGCTGGACAAACACTGTGTCGGGGGCTTGCCGGGCAACCGCACAACACCGATCGTGATCCCGATTCTGACCGCCTGCGGCATCACCATCCCCAAAACATCATCTCGTGCCATCACCTCACCCGCCGGTACCGCCGACACTATGGAGACGTTGACCAACGTCAGCCTCTCTCTGGATGAGATGCGAGAAGTGGTCAGCAAGGTTGGAGGCTGCCTGGCCTGGGGTGGATCAGTCAAACTCAGCCCGGCTGATGATCTGCTGATACAGGTGGAGCGCGCGCTGGATATCGACAGTGAAGGCCAGTTGATCGCATCGGTGCTGTCGAAAAAAATCGCAGCCGGTGCCACTCATGTACTGATCGACATTCCAGTCGGCCCGACCGCCAAGGTCAGAACCCAGGAAGCCGCGAATAATCTGGCCCGCAGCTTCAAGGCTGTCGCTGAAAACCTGGGACTGGTGATCAGTGTACTCTACACCGACGGCACTGAGCCGGTCGGCCGCGGCATAGGTCCGGCGCTGGAGGCTCATGATATTCTGGCAGTTCTGCAGAACCTGCCCGGCGCCCCGGTCGATCTGAAAGAGCGCGCCACATTAATCGCCGGCGCGATGCTGGAGATGGTGCAACCACTGGAGCCTGGCGAAGGGCAGAAAATCGCGCTGTCGCAGCTGGAGTCCGGTGCTGCCTGGAACAAGTTCATGGCGATCTGCGCAGCTCAGGGCGGTATGAAGATCCCCCCGATTGCTCCCTACCGATTCGCTTTGATTACAGAGCAGCCCTGCACGGTCACAGGTATCGATAACCGCCAACTGGCCAAGGTCGCCAAGCTGGCAGGTGCCCCGGCTGACCCTGCGGCAGGGGTTGAGCTGCATGTAAAAGTCGGTGATCGGGTCGAGGCCAATACCGCCCTGATGACCATACATGCCGAGAGTGTCGGCGAGCTCAACTACGCGGTTGACTATCTGAACGACCACCCACGGGTTATCATCTTCACCGATGAAGACAATGGATTTCAGGACGACCCATCATGACACGACTACTGTTCAACCTTGATTCCGATCCCGCACTGGGTGCCCTGCTCTGCCAGCAACTGGGTGCCAAAGCCGGTGAGCTGGAGCAGCGACGTTTTCCGGATGGGGAGAGCTATCTGCGTGTTCACGATGACTGTGCCGACAAGGATATCGTGGTGTTCTGCAACCTTTTCCATCCGGATGACAAGCTGCTCAGGCTGCTGTTTCTGGCGGATACCCTGCGTGAACTGGGTGCACGGCGCCTCTGTCTGATCACCCCCTACCTGGCCTATATGCGACAGGACAAACGCTTTCATGCCGGAGAGTGCGTCAGCTCCCGTCCCTTCGCCGCACTGCTGTCACGGGCGTTCGACTGCCTGGTAACCATGGACCCGCATCTGCATCGTTATCATGATCTGTCTGAGCTTTACTCACTCTCTGCCAGAGCGATCACGGCAGCGCCACTGATCGCCAACTGGATCAAAAACCGTATCCCTCAGCCCCTGCTGATCGGACCGGACAGTGAGAGTGAACAGTGGGTCAGTGAAGTGGCAAGGCTGGCGGATGCCCCTTTTCAGATTCTGGAAAAAGAGCGGCGTGGTGATTACGATGTCACGGTTTCCAGCCCTGAGCTGGAGCCCTACCTGAAGCACACACCTGTTCTGGTCGACGATATCATCTCCAGCGGCAAAACCATGCTGAACACCCTGCAACATCTTCGACTGGCTGGCATGCCCAGAGCAACCGTGATCGGCGTGCACGGCATCTTTGCCGGTGATGCCTATCAGAATCTGAGCGCTCAGGCGGATGTCATCACTACCGACTGCATACCGCATGTCAGTAACGCCATCGATACCGCCACCGCGCTGGCCGAAGCGACGCTGGATCTGCTGGCGCTGCCATGAGTCAATCTGCATGAGCCTACCTATATGAGCCTACCTACATGAACCAATCTGCATGAGTCGATCTGCATGAGTCATGTTCAGGCGCCCGACGCCGAGCTGTGTTACTTCCCCGGTTTTATTCCAGCCGATGAAGCCAACCACTTGCAGCAACATCTGATCGAGCAGCTTACCTGGCGACAGGACAGCATCCATCTGTTTGGACAACAGCGACTGATCCCCAGATTGCAGTGCTTTCAAGGTGATGCTGGCCTGACCTACCGCTACTCACGCCTGACATTGAATGCAGAACCCTGGAATCCGGATGTCGCAACTCTGCGTAAACGTCTGCTGGATCTTGGCCATGATTTCAACTGCGTATTGATCAATCTCTATCGTGATGGTAATGACAGTATGGGATGGCACAGCGATGATGAACCAGAACTGGGAACCAACCCGGTGATCGCCTCTCTAAGCCTCGGCCAGACACGTCAATTCAAGATGAGACACAAACAGACAGGCGAGAAGCTGGATATCGCACTGGAACATGGGTCCTTGCTGCTGATGAGCGGCCCCACCCAGCACCACTGGCAGCATGCTATCATGCGCAGCAAGCGCCCCATGTCGGAACGCATCAATCTGACTTTTCGCAGCATCCCAGCTTTGTCCCAGGAAGCTTGCTTCTATAAAAATCAGCCCTGATAAACACGGGCAAGCCATTCACCCAGATTCGGAGACCTGTTATACAGATGAACGACGTTATCAAACTCCTCAATGCACACCGCTCCATTCGAAAATTTACCGATGAAGCAATCGATCAGGCAACAGTGGAAGCGCTGGTTCAGGCGGGTCAATGTGCTGCTACATCAAGCTTTATTCAGGCCTGCACCGTGATTCAGGTCAGTCAGGGTGAGGTACGCGACCGGCTGGCAGTCTGCGCAGGCAATCAGGCGTATGTGGCCAGCGCACCTGTTTTTCTGGTGTTCTGTGCCGATATGAAGCGCCTGAAACTGGCCTGTGATATGCATGATGCCGAAATGCTCAGCGGCTACACCGAACAGTTCATTACCACCTCACTCGACTGTGCGCTGTTTGCCCAGAACGTTGTGATCGCTGCAGAATCGCTGGAGCTCGGTTGCACCTATATCGGCGGCATACGCAATCAGATAGCAGAAGTGGCAGATCTGTTGGAACTGCCGGAGCTGGTTTATCCGGTGTTTGGATTGTGTATCGGATACCCGGCACAGGACCCGGAAGCCAAGCCTCGCCTGCCACTGTCAGTGATCCTGAAACATGAACGTTACAACGATTCGGAGGATCAAAGCAGGATTACCGAGTATGACCAGCATGTCCGGGAATACTACGCCACCCGTACCGGCGGTCAGAAATCGATGACCTGGAGCGAACAGATGTCCGGCATGCTGGTGAAGGAATCGCGTCCACACATGCTGCCTTTTCTGCAGTCACGCGGGTTTATCAAGCACTGAATGACAGAGAGCCGAACTCAGATCCGAACTCTGATCCGAACTCAGATCAGAGTTTTCCAGCTCTGCAGCCAGGTGATCGCCTCACCTTCCGGGTCGGCCGTCTCGCAGGCATCTATAAACAGGGCTTCGCCCAGCCTTTCAGCCTGCAACTCCTGCAGCAACTCATCAAACTGTTTACCGGCATCGGCAAAGGTCTCATAGGAGCTATCACCCAGCGCAATCAAGCCATAGCGCCGGCCCGGCATCAACGGGAAACGATCCTTCAATTCGCTGAACAGCGGTACCAGATTATCCGGGATATCCCCCTGCCCCGTAGTAGAGGTACAGACCAACAGCACCGAATCAGGCTTTGCCATCACCTCGTCAACAGTCGGCAATGTCAGCACCTCGACCTGATGACCATCACCGCGCAACATCTCGGCGCACTCCTCAGCAACCGATGAACTGTTGCCATATACCGAACCCACGAGAATTGTCACCTCAGCCGCCACTGTTTTTCCCCTTAATCTGAATAGATGGCATTTTCAAAGCTGATGATGATAAATGAAATGACGTCCGGATAACACGGACAGCCTGAGCGGGCATCTATCGAGATGCTGAATTTACTCACCACGCCCTGCAACCGGGGCGATTATCTTCTATGCTTAACAGGTAAGCTTATAGCTCTGCCAAGCATCCTTAACCGAGAGTTGAATTATGTCCGACGATTATTTCAGTACGCTACTGCGAAACCTGGAAGACAATGCCAAACATCGATCAGGAAGAGAGCCCTTTCCCACGCAAATAGACCATGAGGATCTGATCCGCCTGAAAGCCTTGGCTGAGGTGTATGATATTGATATTCATGATCTGTGTGCAGCGCTTTTTCATACCATGCTGCAGGAGCTTGAAGCGCGCATGCCCTATCGTCCAGGTACCGAAATTATCCGCATGGAGGATGGTGATCCTGTCTATGAAGACGTCGGACCCATGCCACGGTACCTGTCTATCATTCGACGCCTGGAGGCGGAAGGAGCAGGCGGCGACACAAAACATTGAGTTGCACGCACCAGCTCAACCGAGTCCAAACGATGCTTGATTTACAACAGCAGACACATGACAATTGTTACTTTATAACACAAGCAAGGCTATACAGTGTCTGACGCATCCGCATCATATAGACCGATGCCTGAAAAGGTACCCACCAATATCATCACCGGTTTTCTGGGAACAGGCAAAACCACAGCGATCAATCACCTGCTGCAAACCAAACCGGAGAATGAGCGCTGGGCGATACTGGTCAATGAGTTCGGGCAGGTAGGTCTGGATGAAGCACTGATTCCCGATCAGGACGGCTTGTTCATCAAGGAGTTGGCAGGTGGCTGTGTCTGCTGCGCACTAGGGCCTGCGCTGACTATCAATCTGGCAATGCTATTGCGCCGCGCCAAACCACACCGCCTGCTGATCGAACCGACAGGATTAGGTCATCCCAGTGGGATAGTGGACACCCTGAAAGGGATCTCCTTCTGCGACGTGATAGATCTGCGCAGTATCATCTGTCTGCTGGATCCCGGTGTGCTGGAGCATCCGCAGATCATGGCTCATGAGACTTTTTCGGATCAGCTGTCTTTAGCGGATGTGATCGTGCTGAACAAGTGTGATCTGCGCCCAGCCGAACTTGTTCAGGAAGCCGAAAGACGTTCACGTGCTCTCTTCCCGCCCAAGCAGACGGTTGTCCGTACTGAATACGGCGTGTTTCCGGCTGCGTTGCTGGATCTGGTCTGTAATGAGCAACTGGAGCAGGTGTTTCCCGGCCAGCAGCCTGCGCAACAGCAAAAACAGGCGCACCAAAAAGATGAGCACAAGCTACACGCTCACTCTCATTCGCACAACCATTCTCAATCACACGATCACAGCGATGCTCATGGCCAAACCGCTCAGATACAACCCCAGCCAGGGCAACCGGTTAATCTGACCGGGCATAACGATGGTTATTACAGCAGTGGTTGGGTATTTCATGTTAATGATCAATTTGACCTGAAGCGCGTGACGCAGTGGCTGGAACAGGTCCCCGGGGCAGTCAGGATCAAGGCAGCCCTGCAAGGCAGCGAGCGCTGGATCAGTTACAACCGTGTTGGCAGCGACAGCTCAACACAATCACTGGCTTGGCGTCGTGATTCACGCATCGAGATCATCTCCACCACTGAGCCTCAGCTTGATGAGCAGCGCAGCGCTCTGCTGGCATGTCTTAACTCTGTTTTCTGAACCGGCTTCCTGAACCTGTTCCTGCACTTATTGAGCACCAGCCCCTGCACTGTAATACAGGGGCTGACCACATTAGAGTGAATTACATGCATCATAATCTGAATTAATATCAATTTTATTCACTTTGAATTCACTTCATACTACTCCTGTGTTTTACGTATCCATTATTATCACCAGGAGGACAGGATGACCTGTTTACATACGCTCGGATTTCCGCGCATCGGACCAAAACGTGAGCTAAAACTGGCTCTGGAAGGTTACTGGAAGGGCACACTCTGTGCTGAACAACTTCAGGCGCAGGCTAAAAACTTGCGCGAACAGAACTGGAAGATCCAGCATGAGACCGGGCTTGATCTGGTAACCGTGAATGACTTTTCACTCTACGATCAGGTGCTGGATCACTCTCTACTGTTTGGTATTGTGCCATCACGCTTCCATCACCAGAGTGCCAACAACGAACTGGACAACTACTTCCGCATGGCCCGCGGTCGGGCACCCAGTGGAGGCGATACTCGTGCCTGCGAGATGACCAAGTGGTTCGATACTAACTATCACTATCTGGTGCCCGAACTGTCGAGCAGCCAGCAGTTCACCCTCAACCCTGCCAAACTGCTGACAGAGATCGCTGAAGCACGTGCCCTGGGTTATCAGCCCAAGCCAGTATTGATAGGTCCACTGACACTGCTGTGGTTGTCAAAGTGCGAACAGGATGGTTTCGATAAACTCTCGCTACTGCCAGCTTTGTTGCAGCAATACAAAGCCCTGCTCAGCCAGTTGGCGGATGTCGGCATTGAGTGGGTACAGATAGATGAACCGGCACTGGTACTGGAGCTGACCTCCGACTGGCAGGACGCCTATCGTCTTGCTTATGCCGAGCTCAACCGAATCCCTCCCCGGATACTACTGACCACCTATTTTGGCACCTTGCAGGACAATCTGGACCTTGCACTGTCGTTGCCGGTCGCCGGGTTACATCTGGATGCGGTGCGCGGTGGCGACGAATTTCTGAAAGCGGCTGCAACGCTCAGATCGGATCAGGTTCTCTCAATCGGCGTGGTCGATGGGCGCAATATCTGGATCAGCGACCTGAACCCGATTCTGGAAAAACTCAAGCCGCTGGCTGTGAAGCTGGGCAACAGGCTCTGGATAGCGCCCTCCTGCTCTCTGTTACACAGCCCGGTTGATCTGGCATCAGAAACAAAACTGGATACCGAACTGAAACAGTGGCTGGCCTTTGCCGTTCAGCGTCTTGATGAGATCAAGACTCTGCGTCTGGGCCTGCAGGGCAAGGGGCAGGATCGGCTGCTGCAAAATGCTGAAGCGATCACTGCACGCCGTCAGTCAGAGCGCGTCAATAACCCAGCAGTACAGCTGCGTGTTGCCTGCCTGAATCAGGACGACAGTGAGCGCGAATCCGTTTACCCATTGCGAGCGGCTCAGCAACAAAAGCGCCTGCAACTGCCTGCTCTGCCCACCACAACTATTGGCTCCTTCCCACAGACACAAGGGATCCGCAGTGTTCGTGCCAGTTTCAAAAGCGGCAAGCTGGATGAAACAAAGTACACGGCAGCCATCAAGGATGAGATAAAGCTGTGTATAAGGCGTCAGGAAGAACTGGGACTGGATATGCTGGTGCACGGTGAAGCCGAGCGTAACGACATGGTGGAATACTTCGGTGAACAACTGCAGGGGTATGGCACTACTGAATTCGGCTGGGTGCAGTCCTATGGATCACGTTGTGTGAAACCGCCTTTCATCTATGGTGATGTACAGCGCTCAGCGCCCATGACAGTGGCATGGACGCGCTATGCACAATCACTTACCGGAAAACCGGTCAAAGGGATGCTGACAGGCCCCGTCACGATGCTGCAATGGGCTTTCGTGCGCGACGATCAACCGCGCGAAACGACTTGTTTGCAGATTGCGTTGGCCTTGCGTGATGAAGTGTGTGATCTGGAAAGATCTGGCATTGCGGCAATCCAGATAGACGAACCGGCATTTCGTGAAGGATTGCCCCTGCGCAGCAGAGACTGGTCGACCTATCTGGAATATGCTGCAAGAGCTTTCCGTATCAGCGCCAGTGGCGTGCGTGACGAAACACAGATCCACACCCATATGTGCTATTCGGAGTTCAACGATATCATCGGCTCTATAGCTGCCATGGATGCGGATGTAATCACTATCGAAACCAGCCGCTCCAATATGGAGCTGCTGTCAGCCTTTATCGATTTTGAATACCCGAACGAAATTGGGCCTGGCGTATATGATATTCACAGCCCGAATATTCCTGCCGTCGAGGAGATGGTGAACCTGATCGAGAAGGCTGCGCGCTATATTCCAGTTGAGCGCCTCTGGGTAAACCCAGATTGCGGACTGAAAACCAGAACCTGGGATGAAGTGATACCCTGCCTGGACAACATGATGCAGGCGGTCAGAATTTTGCGTGGGAAGCTAAGCTGAGGTAGTTCTAAGTAGTTCTAAGTAGTTATAGACAGCTCTTAGATAGCGCAGATATGCGCTGAACAAAGCCAGAAAAGAAAAAAGACAGTGGATGCCAGGCATTCACTGTCTTTTCAGGAAAATTTCTTCAGACTACAGTGACGTTTTCAGCCTGAGGACCTTTCTGACCCTGAACGACTTCAAATGTTACTTGCTGATTTTCCTGCAGTGAGCGGCGGCCATTTCCGTTGATTGCGCGGAAGTGTACGAATACATCCGGACCGTTTTCCTGCTGAATGAAACCAAATCCTTTTTCATCGTTAAACCATTTAACGGTGCCGGTAACGAGCTGTGACATGTTTTGCCTCTTACTTTTACGTCTTTGCCATCGAGTGGCATTTTTCTAAAAGACCGGAAAATCCGATCCCAAATTGAGTTTGATCCTTTTCACTTCACGCCCCAGCAGTATTCACTGACCGAATTACGCTTTGCTTTGGATCAAGGTAAGTCCTGAGGCGCATGGCAACCATCAGATAACCTACCGTTCCGGCACTCAGGAGTGTTAACCACTCATGAATGCTGAACCCTGTTTTGATTATGCAGCCAAAAACTCTCGGCCTGACATCTTGCAGACAGGCTGGTGGGCTACATGATCTGAATCAGCTTCGTTACATTCAAGGCTAAGAAAAAATTGCTTCAGTTCCATGAACACAACATGACTGTATAAAGATGGCACATCAGGCATGAGTGACAGGAAATTCGAGTGAGTGGAGTTCAAACGAAGTACGCGACATATCGGCAGCAGGTGCCGGTATGGAACTGAAAGGTTGAACAGGCTTGCTGTTTCAATTTTACAAGTGGGGAGATACCCACAACATTTTTCTAGCATCAAAATCTGTATAACTCTGTTCCAGTCGTTGAACTGGTTTACCCGGCTAAAAACCGATGGCAAGCCACCGAATCAAACATCAGATATTGGCCGGTATTTATCCGATGAATTTCATAATACACCTGTTTTTTCTAAATACAATCCTTGCACTCTTTTTTTGTTGAATCAGCAGCCTGCAAGGTTTTAAACCAGAAAAGCACCCAAATGTGCCACTTCAACCCGGCTCCTGCAGTGCTGCCCGGATGCCCCAAACAGGACACCCGACAACACCTGCTCAATCATCAACCGTCGTTGTTGATACGGCTGACCAATTCCTGCAATACCCGCTCTGCCTGGTCGTTTTCAACCTGACAGGTACCTGCCGCATGATGGCCTCCACCACCGTAACCCAACATCAGCTCACCGACATTGGTGTTTGAACTGCGGTCAAAAATCGACTTACCGGTGGCAAAAACGGTGTTCTGTTTCTGCAGCCCCCAGAGTACATGAATGGAGATATTACACTGTGGATACATCGCATAAATGACAAAGCGGTTACCCGCCCAGATACTCTCTTCGTTACGCAGATCCAGCACCACCAGATTACCGTGTACGGTTGCACAGCGACTGATCTGCTCCTTGAACTTCTTCTCCTGTTCGAAATATAGATCCACACGTTCACGCACATCCGGCAGTGCCAGAATCTCCTCAATCGTGTGATTTTTGCAGTAATCGATCAGATCCATCATCAGGTTGTAGTTGGAAATACGGAATTCACGAAAACGTCCGAGACCGGTACGGGCATCCATCAGGAAGTTCAACAGTGGCCAACCGGTCGGATTCAGTACCTCCTCAGGCGAGAACTGAGCTGAATCCCCTTTATCCACGGCATCCATCATCTCATCCCAAGCCACCGGGAAAGCACCGTGTCCACCATAGTGCTTCCATACAACGCGTGCTGCCGAAGGCGCATCCGGGTCTATGATGTGGTTATCGCGCTTCTCATTGCGCAGTGTTTCGGACAGATGGTGGTCGAAAGCCAGATAAACACCCTCTACAAATGGCAGGTTGGTGGAGATATCGTTACCTGTGATAGCAACACTGCCATCCTGCATATCCTTCGGGTGAACAAATTTGATGTCATCAATCAGATCCAGATGCTTAAGCAGCACCGCACAAACCAGGCCATCAAAATCACTGCGCGTTACCAGTCGATACTTTTGCGCTGCCATAACCGATTTTCATCCTCTGTTTGTCAGTTGAACTCGTCAATCTTGAACATACCCGCAAACCGGCAAAATAAAAAGTCTGCATCTATGACTTTTAGCACTAACAGTGGAAAATTTCATAAGGGTATGATCAGGATCATGCTGCAGCGTCCTCCATAACCCTGCATTGTGCTATTTTAGAACACTTGTCATGTTGCTATGTTACCAGTCGATAAAGCCTTTTCATTACAAACAGGATGTTATCCATGCAACACCCCGTGCTACTGCGTTTGCGTCGCGCCAGTTCCGTACTGATAGCGCTGACTCTGTTTGTGCTGCTCGCTATCTGGCTCAGCAGCGGTACGATTCAACAGGCCAGCTCTGTCGCGCCGGAAAAGCCCGACACGATACCAGTATCTCTGTTGCGAGTGGAAACCGAGCTATTCACTGCTCAACCCTATCAACCTGTACTGGTAGCTCAGGGTCAGATACAACCCTTTCGCAGTAGCCAGATCACTTCGCAGATCAACGGCACCCTTCGCACATTAGCCGTCGAACAGGGCTCAGTAGCCAGCGCCGGGACACTTCTGATACAGCTGGCTGAAGAGAACCGTCCCGATGAAGTTGCCAAAAGTGAAGCCAATCTCAAACTGAGAGAGTCGGAGCTGGCATCCGGGCAACGCCTGCGACGTGATAACCTTCTGTCAGAAACTGAATTGTTGCGCTTGGGTGCAGCGGCGAAAACCGCCAGTGCTGAGCTGGCAGCTGCCAGGCTAGAGCTGGCACACACTCGCATCGAAGCACCTTTCAGCGGCATTGTTGATGAACTGCCAGTCGAGATCGGTGATCATATCCAGGCAGGACAGATGCTGATGCGCATGGTAGATATCGACAAGCTAAAGCTGACCGCGCAGATCCCGCAACAACAGGTGGCCGACCTGACACCGGGTCTTGATGTCACCGTGACCTTGCTAAATGGCCAACAATTAAGTGGCAAACTGACCTTCATCGCCAGCCTGGCTGACAGCAACACCCGCAGTTTCCGCATAGAAGCCAGCATTGACAACCCCGACCGTCTTCGCGTCGCTGGTGCCAGCGCCACCGTCAGTATCTCCCTTCCCAGACAGCAGGCACATCGAATCTCGCCAGCTTTACTGGCCCTCAATAATGAGGGTCTGCCGGGTCTTTATGCGGTCGATGATGAGCAAAGGGTCCGCTTTATGCCGCTGCGCCTGCTCAGTATCGACAATGAAGGCGCCTGGGCCGGTGGCTTACCAGAGGAGCTTGAGGTGATCACCCTCGGAGCTGGTTTTGCCAGCGAAGGTGAGCAGGTTGAAGCGATCCGACGCTCCGAGGAGTCCAGTTGATATGGCAAGCCTGATCGGCGCATTCCTCAACCGTGGCCGCGCCACCCTGATGACCTTTCTGTTTCTGCTCGCCGGCGGTCTGATGGCCTATCAGATCATTCCTAAAGAGGCGAATCCAGACGTCACTATACCGATGATCTATGTCTCGATGAATCTTGATGGCATCAGCCCGGAAGATGCCGAAAGACTGCTGGTTCGGCCGATGGAACAGGAGTTACGTGCACTGGAGGGGATCAAAAAAATGACCTCCACCGCCGGTGAAAGTCACTCCTCTGTAATGCTGGAATTCGACGCCGGGTTTAACCCTCGCCAGGCATTGCAGGATGTGCGTGAAAAGGTGGATACGGCGCGCAGCAAACTGCCAGCCGAAGCGGATGAGCCGGTGGTGCACGAGATCAATGTGGCACTCTTCCCGGTGCTATCCATCGCCATCTCCGGGCCACTGCAGGAGCAGGAGCTGATCTATATCGCCAGACGTATGAAAGATGAGATTGAGGGCATTCCCGAAGTACTGGAGGTGGATATCGGCGGCGACCGGGAGGA
The DNA here is from genome assembly GCF_046271865.1 of Nitrincola salilacus. Lineage (NCBI taxonomy): Bacteria > Pseudomonadati > Pseudomonadota > Gammaproteobacteria > Oceanospirillales > Oceanospirillaceae > Nitrincola > Nitrincola salilacus. The sequence goes on along the minus strand of NZ_CP176580.1, from coordinate 1,159,934 downwards.
TATGCTGGAAATTATCGTCAACCCTCAGGTGCTGGACAGTTACAACATAGACTACAACCAGCTCTTCACTCTGGTCAGTCGCAACAACCGTCTGGTGGCTGCCGGCTCCCTGGACACCGGTGCTGGCCGCATGGCGATGAAAGTACCCGGAGTTATTGAAAACCTCGAAGATATCATGTCCATGCCGATCAAGGTTGATGGCGATACCGTCGTCACCTTCGGGGATGTCGCCGTGATGCGGCGCACCTTCAAGGATCCTACAGGCTTTGCCCGTATCAACGGGCAGCCGGGAGTGGTGCTGGAGATCAGTAAACGTGCAGGTGCCAACATCATCGCCACCATCGATCAGGTCAAGCAGGTGATTGAGCAGGCCCGCCCCTTGCTGCCGGAAGGGGTCGCATTCGATACCATCCTGGACCAGTCTGTAGAGGTCGAGAACATTCTTGAGGACCTGCTGAACAATGTCCTGACCGCCGTGGTCATGGTGCTGATTCTGATCATTGCCACGATGGGTCCGCGCTCTGCACTGATGGTCGGCATCACCATCCCCGGCGCCTTTCTGACCGGTATTCTGATGATCTGGGCGATCGGTTTCACCCTGAATATCATCGTTTTGTTCTCACTGATACTGGTGGCTGGCATGCTGGTGGATGGCGCCATCGTTGTCAGCGAGCTGGCGGATCGTAACCTGCGCGATGGGCAGTCACCGCATCAGGCCTGGCTAGGTGCAGCCAGTCGCATGAGCTGGCCGGTCATCGCCTCCACGGCAACCACCCTGTCGGTATTTGTTCCACTGCTGTTCTGGCCGGGCGTAGTCGGCGAGTTCATGAAGTATCTGCCGGCAACCGTCATCCTCTGCCTGCTCGCGTCTCTGGCCATGGCACTTATATTTTTACCGGCCATGGGCCGCATCACCAGTCGCTCCCTCCCGGCGCGAGAAGCTTATGCGCCCAACCTGCTGATGCGCGCTTACAGAAAGTTGCTCGATGCGATGCTGCATCGCCCGCTGCTGAGTTTTTTCGGCATGATGCTGTTGATCGGACTGATCTATACCGGTTACGCGCGCTTTAATCATGGCGTCGAATTTTTTCCAAGTCTTGAGCCGGAAACACTACAACTACAGGTACGTGCCAGAGGTGATCTCTCAGTTCATGAAAAGGATCAGATCATGCAAAGAGTTGAGCAACGCCTGCTCACCCTGCCCGAAGTGGATGCCCTCTATACTCGTACCTTTGCCGCGGCCTCCGGCCAGATGGGTACCGATGTGATCGGCATCCTGCAGTTCCAGCTGATCGACTGGCACCAGCGGCGAAAAGCCAGTCTGATCATGGATGACATGCGAGAGCTGACCGCCGACATCCATGGTGTGATGCTGGAGTTTCGCGAACAGGAGCAAGGACCCGGTGGCGGTAAACCAGTGGACCTTCAGGTCAGTGCTGATACGCCAGCTTTAATCATTGAAGGGGTCGAGATACTGCGCACCGAGATGCAGCGACTCGGTGGGTTTGTCGATATAGAGGACGACCGGACGCTACCGGGTATTGAATGGCGCTTCCGAGTCAATCGCGAAGCCGCCGCGCGTCTGGGTGCCGATGTACTGAGCGTCGGCAATGCCGTGCAACTGATCACCAATGGTCTGATGCTGGCTACCTATAGACCCGAAGATGCCGCAGATGAAGTGGATATTCGCGTCCGCCTGCCCGGCAACTGGAGATCGGTGGATCAGCTATCCCGACTGACGCTCAACACCTCCAGAGGCCAGGTGCCGCTCAGCCATTTTGTGGAACTGGAGCCAGCACCGAAGATCGGTACGCTGCATCGTATCAATGGTGAACGTGCGATCTCGGTCAAGGCCGATATCGCTGACGGCTATCGACTGGATGAATGGTTGCAGGCTCTTACAGCCAGCTACGAACTGCTGCCAGCGGGGGTCAGAGTCGGGATCGCAGGGGAAGATGCGGATCAGCGAGAAGCTGCACAGTTCCTGATCAGTGCGTTCATTGTCGCCGTGTTTCTGATGATGCTGTTCCTGGTGATCCAGTTCAACAGCCTTTATCAGACAATGCTCGTACTCTCTGCCGTCGTGTTTTCGACCGCAGGCGTGCTGCTGGGACTGCTGTTGAATGGCCAGTCCTTCGGCATTGTCATGGTGGGTATGGGGATCATTGCGCTGGCCGGAATAGTGGTGAATAACAACATCATTCTGATAGACACCTATAATCTGATGAGAAGCGAGGGCATGGACGCCCGCGAAGCGGCGTTGGAGACCGGCTGCCTGCGTCTGCGCCCTGTGCTGCTGACCGCCGTTACCACGATCCTCGGCCTGATACCGATGGTGTTGAGTGTTAACGTCAATCTGCTGGAACCCAGTCTTGGCCTGGGAGCCCCCTCTACACAGTGGTGGACACAGCTTTCAAGTGCCATTGCCGGTGGATTGAGCTTTGCCACGCTGCTGACACTACTGCTCACCCCCTGCATGCTGGTGCTCGGTGCCAGACTTTTCAAGCGTTGAGTCGAAAAGTCTGGCTGTTCAGACCGACCTTACCTCAGAGCAGGAAGCCTCAGAGCAAGAAGCAATAGACTACGGCTCAATATGATTAATATTGTATAATTTACGTCAATATGTACATATTTTAAGTTTTATAGTGATTTTAATTGGTAAATTTAGTAAATTAAAACCAATAACTCACAATCGCTACCAATGGCCCGACCATCACCCTATCCGGCCTGATCGATAATACTTACACCTGATCGATAATAAATAGAAAGGATCCAGTTATGAGTCACATCTATGAAACCGACGCCTGGCTTCACCTGCAACAGCTGGCTGAAAGGGCACGCAGCACCCATCTGCGCGAACTGTTTGCTGCCGATCCGGATCGCTTTAACAAGATGTCGTTCAGTGTGCAGAACATTCTGCTGGATTACTCGAAAAACCTGATTGATGACGAAACCAAAAATGCATTGCTCGGGCTCGCGCGCGAAGCCAATGTCGATGACTGGCGCCAGCGCATGTTTCAGGGCGATCGGATCAATATCACCGAACGCCGCTCCGTGCTGCACACAGCCCTGCGCAACCGCACTAATACCCCTGTCTATGTTGATGGCAAGAATGTGATGCCCGCCGTAAACAACGAACTGGCGCGCATGAAAAATTTCGTTAACAAGGTACGCAAAGGCCAGTGGCGCGGTTATTCGGGCAAACGCATCACCGATGTTGTTAACCTGGGGATCGGCGGATCGGACCTTGGCCCTCGCATGGTCACACAGGCGCTGAAACCCTATGCCGATGACCGTATCCGCGTGCACTTTGTTTCCAACGTAGATGGTGTCGAGATCGCCAACACGCTGCGCCCACTGAACCCTGAGCGTGTACTCTTCGTGGTGGCCTCGAAAACTTTCACTACCAGCGAGACCATGACCAACGCCAACACCGCGCGCAACTGGCTGATGTCATCGGCCTTTGATGAGCGTGCTGTTGGTAAGCACTTTGTTGCCGTATCCAGCAATCACGAAGCGATCAAGGCGTTCGGCATTGAGCCGGAAAACAGCTTCCAGATGTGGGACTGGGTCGGCGGACGCTTTTCGCTCTGGTCGGCCATTGGTCTGCCAATCGCCCTTTATCTGGGCTTCCGCCAGTTCGAGGAGTTGCTGACAGGCGCTCACGAGATGGACATCCACTTCCGTGACGAACCACTGGAAAAAAATGCACCCGTCATCCTGGCACTGGCCAGCATCTGGAACAGCACGTTCCTCGGTTATCAGTCGCAGGCGATTCTGCCCTACAACTGGCCGCTGGCACGCTTCTCAGCCTATCTGCAGCAGGCGGAGATGGAAAGTAACGGCAAGTCGATCGATCATAATGGTGAACCGGTTCCACACAGGACCGGTGCCATCATCTGGGGTCAATTGGGGATCGACGGCCAGCACGCCTTTTACCAATATCTGCATCAGAGCAACACCATCGTACCGGCTGATTTTATCGGTACCGTCGAAAGCAGCACGCCGGTACCCGGCCATCATGACAATCTGATGGCCAACTTCTTTGCCCAGACAGAAGCTCTGATGAACGGCATCAGTGCAGAAGAGGTGCGCGAAGATCTGCAGAGTAAAGGGCTGCCGGAAGAGGAGATTCAGCGCCTCGTTCCGCATAAGGTTCACTACGGTAACAGACCCACCAACACCCTGCTGCTGCAGCGCCTTGACCCTCGCACGCTGGGTGCTCTGATTGCGCTTTATGAGCATAAGATATTTGTGCAGGGTGTGATCTGGAACATCTGCTCTTTCGATCAGTGGGGTGTTGAGCTGGGCAAGACACTGGCCAAACGGATACTGCCGGAACTGACCGGAGACAAGGAGTTGCTGGCGCATGATGCATCCACCGGCAATCTGATCCGCCATTTCAAACAGCAACGCAAGCTACTGGCGGAAACCTCGAAAATGATCAATAAAAGCTGATATCGACAGGCTTTTAACTGAGCTGTTTTTAACTGAACAGGTGACAAAATGAAGCGCAAAACCATCTCCATGCCAACCAGCAAACGCATCGCTCTGATCGCACACGACAATATGAAGAAGGAGCTGCTGGACTGGGCCAGAACCAATCTGGATCAACTCAACCAGCACAAGCTGTTTGCCACAGGCACTACCGGTCACCTGCTGGAGAAGGGTCTGGGCATTGATATCAACAAGCTGATCAGCGGCCCACTCGGTGGTGATCAGCAGATTGGCTCAATGCTGACGACCATGGAGATGGATATGGTCATCTTCTTCTGGGATCCCTTCGAAGCGATGCCACACGATCCGGATGTCAAAGCACTGCTGCGTATCGCAGCCGTCTGGAATGTGCCGGTGGCGTGCAATCGCAGCTCGGCCGACTTCCTGATCAGCTCACCACTGATGTCGCAAGCCCATCAGTATCAGGTACCAGATTACGAGGCATACCTGAAAGAGCGGCTGCCCGATCTCTGAATAGAAGGAAAAGGGAAAAAGGGGCCAGGGAAAAAGGGGTCAGGTACATTTATCCGAGGTACGTTTATCCTTGGTCTCTTAACGCAGTGCGGCGGCAGCGCCAAGCAGCCCCGGATGCTTGGCCGTACACAGCCAGACCGGCACCTCTCGCAGATACCCCTCAAAACGCCCTTTGGCTTCGAACCCTTCACGAAAAGCACTTTGCTGCAGAAAATCCGCCATCCTCGGCAGAATACCACCGCACAGATAGACCCCACCGCGAGCACCCAGTGTCAGCACCGCATCTCCAGCCTGCTCACCGAGGATACGACAGAAGCGTTGCAGCGTTTCGGCCGCGAGGTCATTACCCGCCAGACCCGCAGCCGTGATATCGGCAGGTGTGAGGCTCTCATCGAAAGGTTGTTGATGATACTGCGCCAGCGCTCGGTACAGATTAACCAACCCCTGGCCACAGAGAATACGTTCAACCGAAACACGCCCAAACTGCTGTTTGAGTCTGCGCCAGACCTCAACCTCAACCTCATCTGTCGGGGCGAAGCTGACATGCCCACCCTCCGTTGCGAGCGCAATCCATCTATTATCCTGGCCGCCTGACGGTACCAGTGCCGACACACCCAACCCGGTTCCCGGACCAATCACCAGTCTGGGAGCACCCTCCAGCCCTTGCCCTGCCCCGACATCCTGCAACTCATCCGGTCGAACCTCCAGCATGCCCAGCGCCATCGCCGTGAAATCATTCAGCAGCTCAAGCTGCTCAAGCCCCAGGCGTGAGCGAAGCATATCGCGGGTGAAGACCCAGTGATTATTGGTCATGCGAATGGTTTCAACCTGAACCGGGCAGGCAAAAGCCAGACTTGCACGGGTAATTCCCGAAACCCCAGTCTGCCTGAAATATTCCAGGCAAGCCGCATCCAGATTTTCATAATCGGCACAAGCAAGTGTCTGCACCTGCTCAAGATCGCGACTGCCTTCAGCGACCAACGCAAACCGTGCGTTAGTGCCTCCGACATCCGCCACCAGTGAATAACGACTCATGCATCCACCTCAGGATGAAAGAAAACCGTTGCCCCCTGCTCCGCACAGTTAACACTGTGGCGCATCGGTGCAAACAGCTCACGCCCCATACCCGATTGGTGCTTCACCACCCCGACCGGCAGCACCACCTCACGTTGCGCCAGTGTCTGCTCATCAACCTTGAGATCCAGCACCCCCTTGGTGGCATCCACACGAATCACATCACCATTGCGTACACGTGCCAGCGGGCCACCTTCGCAAGCCTCAGGCCACACATGTATCGCCGCAGGTACCTTACCGGAGGCACCCGACATGCGCCCGTCGGTCACCAGTGCGACATGAAAACCGCGATCCTGAAGCGTACCCAGATAGGGCGTCAGCTTATGCAGCTCAGGCATACCGATCGCTTTAGGCCCTTGAAAGCGCACCACGGCAACAAAATCCTTCTCCAACTCACCGCGTTTGAAGGCATCAGCCATATCATCCTGATCCTCGAAGACGATGGCGGGCGCCTCAACCACCTGATGCTCAGGCGCAACGGCAGATACCTTGATCACACCGCGCCCGAGATTTCCATGCAGTACTTTCAGCCCGCCATCCTCACTGAAGGGAGCTGCTGCCGTTGCCAGCACCGTGGAGTCCAGCGACTCATCAGGCCCATCACGCCACACCAGCTTACCCTCTTCCAGGAAAGGTTCACGCGTGTAGCGTGACAGCCCCTGACCCACCACCGTCATCACATCTTCATGCAACAACCCGGCTCCAAGTAACTCACGAATCAGGAAAGCCGTACCACCAGCCGCCTGAAAGTGATTGATGTCTGCTGATCCATTCGGATAGATCCGCGCCAATAAAGGCACAACAGCGGAGAGATCAGAGAAATCATCCCAGTTGATGATGATGCCGGCTGCTCTGGCGATCGCAACAAAATGCAGGGTATGGTTGGTGGAACCACCGCTGGCCAGCAACGCTACCAGACCATTGACGATGGTGCGCTCGTCGATCACTTCATAGAGTGGTGTAAAACGACCATTCGAGGGTGTCAGGCGGATCGCCTGCTGTGCAGCTTCGCGCGTCAGCGCATCACGCAGCGGCGTGCCCGGATTGATGAAAGACGCACCTGGCAGGTGCAACCCCATCGTCTCTACCACCATCTGATTGGTATTCGCCGTGCCATAGAAGGTGCAGGTACCAGCACTGTGATAGGAACTGGATTCGCACTCCAGCAGCGCATCACGACCCACCTTGCCTTCGGCGTAGAGCTGACGGATATGCGCTTTTTCCTTGTTGGACAAACCGGATGTCATGGGGCCAGCCGGTACAAAAATCGTCGGCAGATGACCGAAACGCAACGCGGCCATCAACAGCCCCGGTACGATCTTGTCGCAGATACCGAGATAAAGTGCCGCATCAAACATATTGTGCGACATCGCCACAGCAGCCGACATCGCGATCACATCCCGACTGAACAGACTCAGCTCCATGCCAGGGCGCCCCTGAGTGACACCGTCACACATCGCCGGCACACCACCGGCAACCTGTGCCACGGATCCCATCTCCCGAGCCGCTTCGCGGATCAGTTGCGGATAGGTTTCATAAGGCTGGTGTGCCGACAACATATCGTTATAAGCAGTAACGATACCGATGTTGACGGCATTCATCATTTTCAGCGCATTCTTATCATCGGCCTGACACGCCGCAAAACCGTGCGCCAGATTCCCGCAGGACAGCGCGCCACGATGCACACCTTGTTCCTGCGCGTCCTGCATGCTCCTCAGATAGTTGGCACGCGTGGATTTACTGCGCTCGATAATTCGCTCGGTGACGGCCTGGACGTTGCTGTGCATAGTATCTCCCGCTCGGATGAAACCGAATTTATTGTAATAGGGCCATTTTAACTCTTTATTTTGGTAATTTTACATATCTTTTTGCATTTAAGCTGTGTATTTAAGAAAAAATACAGTAATATTTACCAATAAAAATAGAACAAACTGACCACAGAGGTTTCAGAATTATGACTATCCGGGTTGCCATTAATGGCTTCGGCCGTATCGGCCGCAATGTGCTGCGTGCACTCTACGAAAACAACTACCGTGATCGCATTCAGGTTGTCGCCATCAATGATCTGGGCGATGCCAACATCAACGCCCACCTATTCAAGTATGACACGGTTCACGGACAATTCAGCGGCGATGTCAGCCATGATAATGACTCCATGATCGTCAACGGCGACAAAATCAGCATCAGCGCTCTGCGCAACCCAGCCGAACTGCCCTGGAAAGAACTGAACATCGATGTTGTCTACGAGTGCACAGGCCTGTTCACCAGCCGCAGTAAAGCCGCGGCACACCTCGAATCCGGCGCACGGAAGGTGATCATCTCAGCCCCCGGCACAGATGTCGACGCCACCGTCGTCTTTGGTGTCAATGACCAGGTACTGCGCCAGTCTCACCAGATTATCTCCAACGCCTCCTGCACCACCAACTGCCTCGCTCCCGTGGCTCAGGTTCTGCAACGCGAGATCGGTATCGAAAGCGGCCTGATGACCACAATTCATGCCTACACCAATGACCAGAATCTGTCTGACGTCTATCACAGCGACCTGTATCGCGCCCGCTCAGCCACTCAGTCGATGATTCCGACCAAAACCGGCGCAGCATCTGCTGTTGGCCTGGTGCTGCCAGAACTGGCAGGCAAGTTTGATGGCATGGCCGTGCGCGTTCCGACCATCAATGTATCACTGGTCGATCTGAACTTTATCGCCGAGCGCAAAACCAGCGTGGAAGAGGTTAACCGCCTACTGGAAACCGCAAGTAAAACGTCACAAGTACTGGGTTATAATGATCTTCCACTGGTATCAGTGGATTTTAACCACAACCCCCTGTCATCGATTTTTGATGCATCACAAACCAAGGTATCCGGCCGCCTGGTGAAAATCATGGCCTGGTACGATAATGAGTGGGGCTTCTCGAATCGCATGCTCGACAACACACTCGCCCTGATGCAGGCACCCGCCTGAGGAGCAGAACATGTTAAGACGTACCAAGATAGTCGCCACACTCGGCCCGGCCACCAGCTCTCCCGAAGCGATTGAGCGCCTGATTCTCGCCGGTGCTGACGTGATGCGACTGAACTTCTCTCATGGAGAAGCCAGTGATCATGCTGATCGCGCCCGTCTGGTTCGGGAACTGTCTGCCAAGCATGGCCGCCATGTCGCCCTTCTCGGCGACCTGCAGGGTCCAAAGATCCGCATCGCCCGCTTTGCAGACAAGAAAGTAACACTGAAGAAGGGTCAGATTTTCACCCTGGACTCTGGGCTGGATAAGGATGCCGGCACAGTGGAACGGGTCGGTATCGACTACGAAGCACTGGTCAACGACTCCCGCCCCGGCGATATTCTGCTGCTGGACGATGGCCGCCTGGAGCTGGAGGTCCAGTCTGTCGAAGGCGACCAGGTGATCACCCGTGTTGTGATCGGCGGTGAGCTGTCAAACAATAAAGGGATCAACCGCAAGGGTGGTGGCCTGTCGGCAAAAGCACTGACCGACAAGGATAAGGAAGATATCAAACTCGCGGCCGAGATCGGTGTGGATTATGTCGCCGTCTCCTTCCCACGTGATGCCTCTGACATGCATGAAGCGCGCGCACTGCTTGAAGCAACCGGCTCCACTGCAGGCCTGGTAGCCAAGATCGAACGCGCCGAAACCGTGGCCGATGACGAGATCCTGGATGATGTCATCCGCGCCTCGGAAGTGGTCATGGTGGCACGCGGTGATCTGGCGGTTGAGATCGGCGATGCGACACTGGTCGGTGTGCAGAAGCATATCATTGCGCGCGCCCGCGCCCTGAACAAGATCGTGATCACTGCGACCCAGATGATGGAGTCGATGATCAACAGCCCGATGCCGACCCGCGCCGAAGTATCGGACGTGGCCAATGCGGTGATGGACTACACTGATGCGGTGATGCTGTCAGCCGAAACTGCCGCCGGGGATTACCCGACCGAAGCGGTGGAAGCGATGGCGCGCATCATCATCGGTGCCGAGCTACATCCGATCACGCACAAGTCGAAGCACCGCATCTATGAAGAGTTTCAGCAGATCGATGAAGCGATTGCACTGTCGGCGATGTATGCCGCCAACCACCTGCAGGGCGTGAAAGCGATCATCTGCATGTCGGAAACCGGCCTGACGCCACGCCTGATGTCACGCATCCGCTCACCACTGCCGATCTATGCGATGTCTCGTCGTGCCGACACTCAGTTTCGCGTGGCGCTGTATCGCGGCGTGCAGACGATCCCCTTCTATGCGGACCAACTGCCACCGGAAGAGATCAATCAGCGTGCTGTGGATGAACTGATTCAGCGCGAGGCCGTGAAAGATGGCGACCGTGTGATCATCACCAAGGGTGACTACCTGAATGCACAGGGCGGCACCAACACGATGAAGATCATCACTGTCGGCCAGAAGGTCTCCTGACCTGACGGATCATCTGGCGTCACTCGTTGGCAAAACGAGTTGACGCCAGGCTATCTTTGATCCGTTTCAGATAGCGCTGAAAATCCACCCCTCTACGCAGCGTCACACCTGTGGCCAGCACGTCCAGCATGGTCAGCTGAATCAGGCGCGATGTCATTGGCATATAAATATCCGTATCTTCCTGACTCGGCACCGACAACAGCAGCGTACACTCCTTCGCCAGTGGCGAATGCTCAGTGGTAATACCGATTACAGTCGCACCGCTTTCACGCCCGATACCGGCTATCTCAACCAACTCCCGGGTACGACCGGTATAAGAGATGATCACGATCACATCACCGGTATGAGCTCCCGCCGCTACCATTCGCTGCATCAGCGCATCTTCATAGGCCATCACTGGAATATTCAGGCGAAAGAACTTGTGCTGCGCATCCAGCGCAACCGGGCCCGATGCCCCCATACCAAAGAAAAAGATCTGCTTGGCCTGGCTCAGGTAGTCCACGGCACGTGTAATCACCGGTGGCCGCAGAGTTTTGCGCGCACTGTCTATGGCCGCAATGGTTGAGGAGAAAATCTTGTCGGTATACTCTTCGGTGGAGTCATCAAACTCGACATTACGCGTCACATAAGGCATGCCACCGGCAAGACTCTGCGCCAGGCGCAGTTTGAAGTCGGGATACCCGCGCTCATCAAAACCACGGCAGAAACGATTGACTGTCGGTTCACTGACACCGGCTTCCTGCGCCAGCGCAGTGATTGTCAGACGTATGGCAGAATTAGGGTCCCGCATGATGACGGTTGCCACCTTGCGCTCAGACTTATTCAGAGTCTCCAATCGCTGGCGAATCTCTTCCAGCAGATTTCCGCGGTTATCATTCATACGCTTATCCAGGTAAATTATCTACATCAATAGGTTATTCAGGACTATAGCGTGAAAAAATAGGCATAACCACCCATACTGACCAGATAAATCCAGACCAGAGACCGTTTCACACCCTATTATTTAGGTAAATTTAGCAAATAAATAAGGTTGACTAACCAATTTTGACATTCTATTATCCATAATGTATGTCAAATAACTACAAAAAGGCTATTATGCATGCCTAAGCTACAGACACCCTGTGACATGATCTTTTTTGGCGCTCTCGGCGACCTGACACAGCGCAAGCTATTGCCCGCCCTCTATCAACTGGAGCGTGCTGAGCTACTCGGTGATGGCACCCGCATCATCTGTCTGGCACGCAATACAGACCACGCCAGTGCCATGATTCAAACCCGGGAAAACCTCCTCAAGTACATCCAGAAGAGCGATCTCACGGAGGCAGTACTGGAGCGCTTCACTCATCGTATTCAGTTCATGAGCCTGACGTTCGATCAGCCGGCGGCCTATCTGGCGCTAACGGACCTGTTAAACAGCAAGCCCGAGCATGAGCGAGTCTTCTACTATGCCACTCCAGCCTCCATCTATGGGCAGATCAGTGCCAATCTCCACGATGCTGGCTGTCTGAATGAAGCCTGCCGTGTCGTGCTCGAAAAACCGATCGGCAATAGCCTCGCCTCCTCACATCAGGTCAATGCAGATGTCGGACGCTACTTCGGCGAATCTCAGATCTACCGTATCGATCATTATCTGGGAAAGGAAACCGTACAAAACCTGATTGCGCTGCGTTTTGCCAACAATCTGTTTGGCACCCAGTGGAATCAGAATCATATCTCGCATGTCGAGATCACGGTGGCCGAAAAGGTCGGAATTGAAGGTCGCTGGGGTTATTTCGATCAGGCCGGGCAGATGCGTGACATGGTGCAGAACCACCTGTTGCAACTGCTGTGTCTGGTGGCCATGGATCCTCCTGCCGATCTATCTGCCGACAGTATCCGTGATGAGAAGGTCAAGGTACTCAAGGCGCTGAAACCGATCACACCTGAGCTGATGAGCAGTCATGTTGTGCGTGGACAGTACACCAGCGGCAGCATCGACGGCAATGCGGTGCCAGGGTATCTGGATGAGCCAGATGCCAATACCGCCAGTTCAACCGAAACTTTTGTCGCCATTCGTGCCGAAGTCGGTAACTGGCGCTGGGCTGGCGTTCCTTTTTATCTGCGCACCGGTAAACGTTTACCGGAGAAGCTGTCACAGATCACCATCCATTTCCGTCAGCAGCCGCACTACATTTTCGATACGGAGCAGCGTCAGCTTGCCAATAACAAGCTGATCATCAAACTGCAGCCGGACGAAGGGATCGCCCTGCAGATACTGACCAAGGATCAGGGACTGGACAAGGGGATGCAGCTGCGCAAGGCACCGCTTCAGCTCAGCTTCTCTCAGGCCTTCGGCATAGAGCGCGTACCTGATGCCTATGAACGACTGCTGCTGGAGGTGATGCAGGGCAATCAATATCTGTTTGTCAGACGCGATGAGATCGAACACGCCTGGAAATGGTGCGACCAACTGCTGAATCAGTGGCAGGAGATGAATGAAGCTCCCCTTCCTTATGACGCCGGTACCTGGGGTCCGGAAGCAATTGATCGTCTGTTGGCAACCGATGGGAGAGTCTGGCATGAGCATCAATGATATGACCGCTCATAATGAGCTGCCGCTGCCCGAGGGTGTCACGCTACGCTGTTTTAACAGCCGCGAAGAGCAGACAGCCGCCTTGGCCGAAGAGGTCATGACCCTTCTCCAGTCGGGTATCAAAACTCAGGGACGGGCCGCCGTTGTCTTTTCCGGAGGACGCACCCCTATCCCTTTGTTTCAGCAATTAAGAACAGAAGATCTGAACTGGGCTGCGACCCAGATCACCCTGGCCGATGATCGCTGCCTGCCACTGGCAAACCCAGACAGCAATGCCGGACTGATCACACAGCAGTTACTACAAGAAAAGGCAGCGGCAGCTGAGTTCATTCCGCTGTGGCTGGATCGTTATGACGCACTCTCTCATGATGCGATTCTGACCGATTGCCAGGCCCGTCTCGACGCCCTGCCCGAGCTGTTTGATCTGGTGATTCTGGGAATGGGTAACGATGGTCATACGGCCTCACTATTCCCCTGTTCCGCTGAGCTGGATGAGGCATTGGTGACTCAACAGGATTGCGCGCTGCTGCAGCCGACAACCGCTCCCTGGCAACGCCTGACACTGACACCTCATCGTTTGCTGCGCAGTCGCCAGCATATCCTGCACCTGTGCGGTGAGGATAAGCTCAACACCCTGACACAGGCGCTGCAGCCGGGCGCTAACCGCGACATGCCTATCCGGATATTTCTTTCTCTGCCTCTTACCATCTATTGGAGCCCTTGATCTGCGGGCAGACAGGGACTTACAAGCCACTTATTACAGGATCTGATATGAGCCTACAGACATTTTCTCCACAGACCAGCCAGCAGATAGATGAGCTGTGCGCCCTGAGCCCGGTGATTCCGGTACTGACGTTCAACACACTTGAAGAAGCCCTGCCCATCGCCGAAGCACTGGTTGAGGGCGGCCTGACGGTACTTGAAGTCACTCTGCGTACACCTGTGGCTCTGGAGGCGATCCAACTACTGTCGGATAAGCTCCCCGAGGCACATGTCGGCGCAGGCACGGTGCTGAATCCGGAGCAGTACAAAACCGCCTGTGAAGCTGGGTCCAGCTTTATTGTGACACCCGGCTCCACCGATGAACTCCTGCAGTACGGCGTTCAGAGCAGCATTCCATTGCTACCCGGCGTTCAGACCCTGTCAGAGCTGATGACCGCCTATGCATATGGCTACCGTCGCTTCAAATTTTTCCCTGCCGAAGTGGCTGGTGGCACGGCTGCGCTCAAGGCTTTTGCCGGTCCATTGACGGATATCCGCTTCTGCCCCACGGGTGGTATCCGCCTGGAAACCGCTGCTGATTATCTGATTCTGAGCAATGTCATGTGCGTCGGGGGCTCCTGGCTGACACCGGCTGATCGCGTGGCCGACAAAGACTGGGCAGCCATTCGTCAACTGGCTCGCGATACCGTGTTCAAACTGCGTTCACACCAACTGGCCTGATAGCCAGATCACATTCAAATAACAGGAGAAAATCCGATGATCCGCGAAATCAGAGCACGTGAAGTGCTCGACTCACGAGGCAACCCGACCGTAGAAGCCGACGTAATTCTGGAGTCTGGCGCTATTGGGACAGCCTGCGCGCCATCAGGTGCGTCTACAGGCTCTCGTGAAGCCCTTGAGTTACGCGATGGTGACTCATCACGCTACTTGGGCAAAGGTGTTCTGAAAGCCGTTGCTGCCGTGAATGGACCGATTCGCACCGCTCTGATTGGCATGGATGCAAAGGATCAGTTTTCTCTGGATAACCGGATGCTGGATCTGGATGGTACCGAGAATAAAACCAACCTGGGTGCAAATGCGATCCTGGCAGTATCACTGGCAGCCGCAAAAGCCGCCGCTGCCGAAAAAGGGATTCCCCTTTATGCCCACATTGCTGATCTGAATGGCACTCCCGGTCAGTACTCCATGCCGCTACCGATGATGAATATCATCAATGGCGGTGAGCATGCCGATAACAATGTCGATATTCAGGAGTTCATGGTTCAGCCGGTCGGCTTCACCTCATTCCGCGAAGGGCTTCGTTGTGGCACCGAAATCTTCCATGCGCTTAAAGCGGTGCTGAAGGCACGTGGTCTGAGTACGGCAGTGGGCGACGAAGGTGGTTTTGCACCGAACCTGGGCTCCAATGAAGAAGCGCTGGTCGTGATAGAGCAGGCGGTTGCCAATGCCGGTTATCAGCTCGGCAAGGATGTCACGCTGGCACTGGATTGCGCGGCATCCGAGTTCTACCGCGATGGTCAATACGATCTGTCCGGTGAGGGCAAGCAGTTCTCCTCTAACGGCTTCAGTGATTATCTGGCAGAGCTGTGTGAGCGTTACCCGATTCTGTCGGTGGAAGATGGCCTGGACGAGTCCGATTGGGATGGCTGGGCCTATCTGACCCAGAAATTGGGTCAGAAGGTACAACTGGTCGGTGATGACCTGTTCGTCACCAACAGCAAAATTCTGAAGGAAGGGATCAGCAGAGGCATCGGCAACTCCATTCTGATCAAGTTCAATCAGATCGGAACACTCAGCGAAACTCTGGATGCGATCAAGATGGCACGCGAAGCTGGCTACACTGCTGTTATCTCACACCGCTCGGGTGAAACCGAAGACACCACCATCGCTGATCTTGCCGTAGGCACCTGTGCTGGCCAGATCAAAACCGGCTCACTGTGCCGCTCGGATCGTGTCGCCAAGTATAACCGCCTGCTGCGTATTGAAGAGGCGCTGGGAGATCAGGCCATCTATCGTGGTCGTCATGAAATCAAGGGCCAGTAAACCAGGCTCAGTCACTTAAGCTCAGAAAATCCCCCTTTTTGCGGGTTGTCGGCAACTCTCCCAGCCTTCAGCCCGCCCTTTCTCCCCCTATTACATCACTTATTCAATGTTTTGTTCTATCTTGTTGCTATTTTGCTACACTTAACTGACTACACTTAACTGATCATAACAATAACTAACCATGCAAGGATCTCTGTCCCATGGCAGCTGAGCTGGCACCAGACACTGACCTGATCACGTTTGCAGATGAATCAGACCTGCAACATGAAACACAAAGCTCCTTATCATCAACCGATACAGATGCTTGGCAGGTTCTGTTGGTCGATGACGAACCCGATGTGCATGAGGTGACCCAGATCGTCCTGAAGGACATAAGATTGCTGGGACATCCACTTGCATTTACCAGCGCCTTTTCGGCTGCCGAAGCTTTCAAACTTTTGCAGGAACGAAGCTTTGCCTGCATTCTGCTGGATGTGGTGATGGAGACAGAAGACGCAGGACTGCGCCTGGTCGGCCGGATTCGCGATGAACTCGAGGATAAAGCCACCCGCATCATTCTGCGAACCGGTCAGCCAGGTCAGGCACCGGAGATGCAAGTAATTGATCAGTATGATATCAACGATTACGCATCAAAAGCTGATCTGACACGCAATCGATTGATCACCAGTATCACTTCTGCACTTCGTACCTACCGCCAGATACACGCCCTGGAAGAGAGCCAGTTCGCGTTACAGGACGCACAGCTGCACCTCGAAGCCCGTGTCGAAGAGCGCACTGCGGCACTGCTCAAAAACCAGGAGACACTGAAACGCGCCCTGCTGCAGCTCAAAAAGACTCAATCACGGATGCTCTACAGTGAAAAAATGGCCTCTATCGGCCAGCTTGCGGCCGGCGTTGCCCACGAGATCAACAACCCTATCGGCTTTATCTCCAGCAATTTGTCCACATTGGGCAAATATATGCAGGAGATCAACAGCATGCTGGAGGCAGGACAGCTACTGGTAAATCAGTTGTTGGAGCAGCAGATCACACCCGCATTGCGCCAGGACACCGAGCAGCTACAGCAGCAGATGATAGACAACGAACTTGACTATATGCTCAGTGATATCAAGGATCTGCTTCACGAGAGCCATGAAGGTGTCGACCGAGTCAAAAACATTGTATCCACGCTGGAAAGTTTCACCAGCCATGATCAGCAGATCATGGAGAAGCATGACATCAATGCACTGCTGCGATCCGCAATTGAGGTGGTGTTGCCTCAGTTTAAAGACAGCAAACTGCTGACTACTTCACTGAGTCCATTACCTCAGATTAACTGTATGAAAAGTGAACTGCTGCAATCCTTCATTAATCTGCTGATCAATGCAGCCATGGCAACACGGGACAATGAGGGTAAGGTCAGGATAAGCACACGTGATCTTGGTAACGGCTGGATACGAATCAACTTCTTTGATACTGGCTGTGGTATTGATAAGGATTATCTGCAAAAGATTTTCGACCCCTTTTTCACGACACGTGATGTCGGACAGGGCACCGGGCTGGGGCTGAGTATCGTGTATAACACAGTGGTGGCTCATCACGGTAAGATCAAAGCCACCAGTCGGGTCTCTAAGGGGACGCTGTTCAGGATTCAGTTACCTGTTTGAGCGGTTAAGAAAGCCTATTTGCCTTGAGGAAATCCTGCACCTGTTTATCCGCATTGTCACGAGTAACCGCATAGCGCTCCTGAACCAGTCCGGATAGTTTTTCCAATTGACCTTCAGACTGAAGTATCTCGTCATCAGTCAACTTTCCCCAGGCAATTTTTGCAGCGCCTACTTGCTGCTTCCATTTGCCCTTCATCTCATCTTTCCCTGGAAGACTCATGATGGGCGCTTCTGCTGCTGAGGAGAAGCCTGTGGTTTTACAGGATTAGTAGGTGATGGATCTGGCTGTTTAGCAGGCGTGGTTTTAGCCTGTTTACCATCTTTCTGGTTACCATCTGCAAGTTTGGTTTCCTGACCGGCCTGTGCTGGCTGTTTCTGTTGCTGCTGTTTCTGATTTTCTGGCGTTTTCATGTTCAAACCCCTTTGCTCGTTCGGTGAGAGGCGAAGTTGCTTCAAACCGTGATTTACTATGACCCCACAACGAACACCCTCTCTGTGCGTTGGCACACTTACCGATAAAAGATTTATCAAGAGTAATGTTCGATAGCGCACAGTGCCGACTTTTGAAAAGGCGCATTGTTATTTCACGGGCAGTCACACAGAAGCAACTTGCATGAAATCACGACCGCCAGGAGAGCTCACATGTCTTTAGGTACTATTTTAATTGTCTTACTGATCTTGATTCTGATTGGTGTCATACCTGGATGGAATCACAGCAGAAGCTGGGGATATGGGCCCAGTGGTCTGGTCGGAGCGATAGTCGTTGTATTGGTGATATTACTGCTGATGGGGCGGATATAGTTTTTTAACAACCAACAAGAGATACAGAATATGAAAAGTTTTAAAGTCGTTTCAGCATTTATTTTAATGCTGCTGATAGTTTCATTGGCCGCTTGCGGTTCAACCTACAATCAGTCAAGTACCGGTGAGTATATTGATGATTCGGTCATCACAACAAAAGTAAAAGCAGAGATTTTGAACGATCCGGAGCTCAAGATTATGGAGATCAACGTTGAAACCTTCAAAGGCACTGTTCAGCTAAGCGGTTTTGTCGGCACACAGGCGCACATTAGCCGCGCCACCCAGATCGCTCGCTCAGTAGATGGAGTTGTCGCGGTCAAGAATGATATACGACTCAAGTGAAATGACGATCCCCGCTTTATGCGGGGATCATCCGCATACACGGACATGACAGGCCTCAATAGCTGCCTGTCTGATTGTGTTTGAGCTGAATCATTTCATGGTTGGCATGGAGAACTCCGCACCTGCCCTGATTCCTGTTGGCCAGCGTGCAGTGACTGTTTTCATCCTCGTATAAAAGCGAACGCCATCCGGTCCATGCATATGTAGCGGCCCGAACAGTGAGCGCTTCCAGCCACCAAAACTGTGGAACGCCATAGGCACTGGAATCGGCACATTCACTCCAACCATCCCCACCTGCACCTGCTCCGTAAACTGACGCGCCGTGTCACCATCCCGCGTGAAGATAGCGGTGCCATTGCCATACTCATGCTGATTGACCAGTGCCAGTGCGTCTGCATACTGCTTGACTCTGACCACACACAGTACCGGACCAAAGATCTCCTCACGATAGATACGCATATCTGGCTGCACCTGATCGAACAGCGTCGGACCAACAAAGTACCCCTGCTCATTGTCCTTGCAGATAAAACCACGGCCATCCGCAACAAGCTCGGCACCCTCTGCCACACCTGTCTCGATATAACCCAATACTTTATCTGCATGCTCACGGCTCACCAGAGGCCCCATGTGCGGCTCCGGTGATTGTCCGGTGCCGGGGCCTACCTGCATCCTATCGATCTCCGCCTTCAGATTATCCACCAGTTTATCTGCCACCTCATCGCCGACACAGACTGCGACGGATATCGCCATGCAACGTTCACCGGCAGAACCATAGGCCGCCCCCAGCAGCGAGCTGACCACCTGCCCGGGATCTGCATCCGGCATGATCACCATATGGTTTTTAGCGCCGCCCAGTGCCTGTACGCGCTTTCCATGTCTGGACGCTGTTTCGTAGATATACTCTGCAACCGGTGTGGAGCCGACAAAACCTATGCCCTGCACTCTGTCATCGCTGAGCAGCACATCCACGGCTTCCTTATCGCCATTCACTACGTTGAACACCCCCTTGGGCAGACCTGCCTCGGTAAGCAGCTCTGCCAGCATCACAGGTACCGTCGGATCTTTCTCCGAGGGCTTCATGACAAAGGTATTCCCGCAAGCCAGCGCGACCGGGAACATCCACATCGGTACCATGGCCGGAAAGTTGAACGGCGAAATACCGGCACAGACTCCCAGCGGCTGCATCAACGAATAGCTATCCACATCGGTGCCGACATTCAGTGAATGCTCACCTTTAAGAAGGTGAGGAATCCCGCAGGCAAACTCCACCACCTCAAGGCCGCGCGTCAGTTCACCCAAGGCATCAGAAAACACCTTGCCATGCTCCAGGCTGATCTGAGTGGCCAGCTTTTCGGCATCCCGCTCGATCAACTCTTTGAAACGAAACATGATGCGAGCACGTTTCAAGGGCGTCAGTTTGCTCCAGCCCGGCAAAGCAGCCTGAGCTGAGTCAATGGCAGCACGTGTTTCATCAGCGCTGGCCAGCGCCACACGACCCGTCTCCTCACCGGTTGCCGGGTTATGAATGGGCGCGTCGCGCTGGCCGGTGCCAATCACCCTTGCGCCATCGATATAGTGTCCAAGCCTTGTCATGTCATCACCTTATTTAAAGCATTATTGTCGCTGTCTCGTTGTGCTCAGATCGTGCGCTCATGCCGTTGTGTTCAGGGCAGTATCTCCAGCCCTGCTTCAGCACAGGCTGCGGTCAATCCGGCATGCCCCATTTTCGCGTAGGTCAGCGGATGGGCCACAGCAGGATCCTGCTCTGCCTCGACCACCAACCAGCCTTTATAGGCACTGCTTTTCAAACCCCTGAACAGCGTTACATAGTCGATGCAGCCATCACCCGGCACAGTGAAAGTGCCATTGAGCACGGCATTGAGAAAACTGAGGTCGCGGTTTTTCACATCCGCCAGCACATCTGGCCGAATATCCTTACAATGCACGTGACAGATACGCTCAGCATACTCACGCTGCAACTGCAGCGGGTCACCTCCGGCAAACATCATATGGCCCGTATCCAGCAGTAAGCTAACGGCACTGTTTGTGTTATCCATCAGACGCCGCACATCGTCGGCACTCTCCACTACAGTTCCCATATGGTGGTGATAGGCAATTCTCACCCCCTGCTGCAGGCAGTACTCAGCCACCAGATTCAGGCGTTCGGTCAGTATCTGCCACTGTGCATCCGTCATGACGGGGCGGCGGGACACAGGCGTGGACTGATCACCATGCACACAACCAGTCACTTCACAGAACACCATCACCTTCGATCCCAGGCTTTTCAGCAGGTGCAGATGATCCGACAGGGCAGCGATCTCTTCCTCAGCACTGCGGGTCAAAAGCTGGCTGCTGTACCATCCGGAGACCAGATCAAGGTCATGATCACGCAGAACAGGGCCCAGTGCTTCAGGGGTACGGGGGAATTTATTACCCAGTTCAAAACCCGAGTAGCCTGCCAGCCTGCCTTCACTGAGACAGGTTTCGAGGGGCGTTTCCGCGCCCAATGCAGGCATATCATCGTTAGTCCAGGTCAGCGGGTTGATACCGAGGCGTACACTCATGATTAAATTCTCTAGCGTTATTTTTATGTAAGTTCAGGGTTTCAATAGGGCTGCTTATGCTTATTGAGGCGATAGCTCTGCAGAGCGGTAGTGACTGCCTCCCGCGATGACACCTCAGGAACAGCAACATCCCACCACATGCCGCCTGTCGTCGTGACGTAGGGGTCTGTATCAAGGGAGATCAGATAGGAACTCCTGGACGCACGGGCACGCTGCAGAGCTGCTTCAAGCTCGGCAATGCCATTGACCTTTTCTGCCTCTGCCCCCATCGCCCGGGCATGGGCGGCAAAATCGATCTTCGGTGCCCCTTCGGGTACGCTGAAGCAGTCTTCCAGCAGATTGTTGAAGGGGACACCACCCGTTGCCTGCTGCAGGCGATTGATGCAGCCAAAACCACGGTTATCCAGCACCACCACGATGAGCTTATGACCCATCATGACACTGGTGGCCAGCTCGGCGTTGAGCATCATGTAGGAGCCATCACCCACAACAACCATCACCTCACGATCAGGACACGCCATTTTGACGCCCAACCCTCCGGCAATCTCGTACCCCATGCAGGAGAAGCCATACTCGACGTGATAACTATCGGGATCTTCAGTGCGCCAGAGCTTGTGCAGCTCACCCGGCAAGCCTCCCGCAGCACAGACCACAACATCTCTGGCATGGCTCTGACGCTTGACCGCACCCAGCACCTGCGCATCGGTCGGTAATCCGGTGGGCGATTCAACACCTGACTCAGCGGTTACCTGATCGTAATAATCATGCCAGGCAGAGGCCTCCTGTCGCGCTCTGACAGGCCACTCCTTATGGCTGCGCCAGTTGCCCAATCCACGATTCAGTGCGTCAAGACCCGCCATCGCATCGCTCTGCAACGGGATAGCCTGATGCTTCATGGCATCAAAGCGTCCGACATTAAGCTGCACCAGTTTTGCTGAGGCAGGCTGCACCAGAGTCCGTGATGCCGTAGTGAAGTCCTGTAATCGCGTACCCACTGCCAGTATCAGATCGGCATCGGCCGCCATGGCGTTGGCTGCGGCAGTCCCTGTCACACCGATGGCCCCCAGTGACAGAGGATGGTCCCAGTTCATGGCCCCTTTGCCCGCCTGAGTTTCAGCCACAGGGATACCGAACTTCTCGGCAAAGGCTTTGAGCTGCTCAGTCGCCTGAGAATAGTGCACGCCACCGCCGGCAATCAGCAGAGGGCGGAGTGAGTCTTTCAGCAGGTTCAGCACCCGCATCAGCTCCTGAGGCTCTGGCTGTGGGCGACGGATGCGATGCACCACCTCAGCAAAGAACCATTGTGGATAATCATAGGCTTCTGCCTGAACATCCTGACACAACGCCAGCGTTGCCGGGCCGCAGTCTGCCGGATCCAAGAGAGTCTGGATGGCGGCTGGCAAACTGGTGATGATCTGCTCGGGCCTGGTGATCCTGTCAAAGTAACGACTCACTGGCCGGAAGCAATCATTGACACTGATGGTCGGCTCGCCGAAGTGCTCCACCTGCTGCAGCACCGGATCAGGCGTGCGGCCCGCAAAGACATCACCGGGCAGAAACAGCACCGGTAAGCGGTTGGCGTGTGCCAGCGCCGCAGCGGTCACCATATTGGTCGCACCCGGACCTATGGAACTGGTACAGGCCATCATGCGCTGACGACGGTGAGCCTTGGCAAAGGCGATGGCTGCATGTGCCATCCCCTGTTCGTTATGGGCTCTGTAGGTGGGGAGCTGCTCCCGATATTGATGCAGCGCTTCACCCAGGCCAGCAACATTGCCATGTCCGAAGATACCGAATACCCCTTCAAACAGCGGATATATCGCCTCTCCCGTATCGATCTTCTGCGCCGCCAGAAACCGCACCAGCGCCTGTGCCATGGTCAATCTTATGGTCGCCATGTCAAACCTCCACCGTCAGTGAGTCATTGGCGTTACGCGCCTGCCAGCACTGAATTAATTCAAGATAATTATCACTGACCTGCCGTATCAGCATCTCGTCATCTATCTCATTGGCCAGCCATGCACGACTGGGCACGCCAAAAAGTGTTCTGCCAACCGTAAAGCCCCTGCAGATATCGAACCCGGCACTGTGGTTAAACTCCCGTTTCAGGTCGGCAAGCGGGGCATCCAGACCGAGCAGTACCACTCCATGACAGCTGGGATCACGCTCAGCTATCAGCGCTGTGAGATGTTGCCAGGTGGTTCGTGACGGTGCGGGCAGCTTCCACCAGTCGGGAAACACCCCCAGGTTATAGAAGCGCTGCAGTGCTCGCGGCAGAGTCATATCATCCTGTGACATATCCTGCGGGGGAATCAGTTCAAGCAACAGTTCATGGCCTGAAGCCATGCAGGCCTGATAAAGCTCACTGACCTGCCGCTCCTGTTGCAGTCGAAGTGCTACCGGCTGATCCGGGTGATAAAACACCAGACATTTGACGATATGATCGATGGGCCAGTGGCGCAGTCGGGAGCCGATTGACCTCCCCCCCTCCAATTCCAGCGGTACGGAAGATGGCAACTCGACAGGACGACCAATCCACCAGCCTCTGCCCGTCACCTCGTTCAGGGCATCCTGACCATAGGTGTCATCGATAAGAACACCGACCTGTTGTGCGACACCACCACGCACAGCCCCCTGCTCGGCAGCCTGAATCAACAGCATTTTCAGATGTTTGATCCGCTGCGGATCTGCACCGGTTTCACGCGCCATATCAAACAGTTGCTTGCGATGATCAAAGGCCAGACCATAGATATCCTTCCAGTTTGAACGGCGTCGACCAGCCACACGGTGCATGCGATTCAGGTGGCCGTCCTGATCCGGTCGGGCAATGCTTGCAGCCCGGCTCAGATAATCATCCAACTCCTTGGCATCCGGGATGGCGGGGGCACAGGCATGGCGCGAGACAACCAGCGCACCGCAGGCGTTAGCATAGGCACAACAGCGCTCAGGTGATTCATCGCTGATCCAGCCCCGCAGGAAGCCAGACATAAAGGCATCCCCCGCTCCCAGCACATTCAGCACATCGACCTGAACACCCCTGTGTACTTCAAAATCACTGATGCTGTCCGGTATATCACCCTCCAGTACAGTGCAGCCCTGTGGGCCCAGCTTGAGCACAATCGTTGCATCGGTGAGCTGTCGAATCCGGCGCAGTGCCGTCAGCGTATCTTCACTGCCACCAGCGATATGCACCTCCTCTTCCGTTCCGACGATCAGATCAAGATCCGGCAAGATACTTTGCAGATGCTCGGTCACCGTCGCGGACGACACAAATCTGTTTTCGCCCTCACCCGGCCCGGTAAGCCCCCAGAGAACTGGCCGGTAATCGATATCCAGAATAATCCGCGTACCGGACTGTCTGGCATAATCCATGGCGGTACGGCTGGATTTATAGGTGCCCGGTGTGGAGAAGTGAGTACCGGTGATCAGAAGCGCCTTGCTTGAAGCAATGAACTCAGGTGTGAAATCCTCCGGGCTCAGGGCCATATCGGCACAGTCGTTGCGATAGAAAATCAGCGGAAAGGTATCCTTGTCCTTGATTCCGAGAATCACCAGCCCTGTCAGTCGTTCGGGGTCCGTCACGACATGGCTTACATCCACGCCTGCCCGGCTGAGTTCTTCCCTTACAAACCGGCCCATATGTTCATCGCCGACGCGGGTCAGCATGGCTGACTTCAGGCCCAGACGAGCCGTTCCATAAGCGATGTTTGCGGACGAGCCCCCCAGATACTTGGCAAAGCTGCTCACATCCTCAAGACGGCTGCCAACCTGTTCAGAATAAAGATCCACCGCTGCACGCCCCAGACAGATAACGTCGAGCGGGCGCTGCGCAGATTGAGAAGTTGATCTTTGTGTCATAAATTCATAACTCCTGTGAAAGACGGGATCACAGACTGATCCACTGCCCTTGCGCGTGCGACTGCTCCCAGGCATCGATCACACGATTAACAGCGTAGGCTGCACGAAAATCCGGCCACATCGGCTTGTCGGCCAGCAACCCCTCCACTAGATCGCGCACCTCTATGATCTTCTGGTCGTTGTAACCTATGCCGTGCCCTGCCCCTGCGCAGAAGTGCACATAATCGGGATGTTCAGGCCCCATCAGGATGGTACGAAAACCCTGACGGTTCTGCGGGTCGGATGAGGTGAACAAGCGCAGCTCACTCAGACGTTCCTGATCAAACACCAGAGAGCCCTTGCTGCCGGTGACCTCGAAGGTCAGACCCATCTTGCGTCCCCAGGCGATACGGCTGGTTTCCAGAGTACCTATCGCACCTGAAGCAAATCGAATCATCGCATGCGCCTGATCCTCGTTCTCGACAGCCAGCATCTGCTGCTGACTACCCGACACGGGACGCTGCTCGATCACGGTTTGCAGATCCCCATTGACCTGAGCTATCTCACCGACCAGATACTGCGCCATATTGATGATGTGAGACCCCATATCACCCAGCACACCACTGCCGGACAGCTCCCTGGTCAAGCGCCAGCTATGCGGCGCGCCGGGATCAGCCAGGTAATCCTCATTATGCGTACCGCGAAAATGAAGCACTTCACCGATTTCACCTGCCGCAATAATCTCCTTCGCCAGTTGAGCAGCTGGATTCCTGATGTAATTGAATCCCACCAGCGTTTTCACGCCAGCCCTTTCCGCCGCCTCGGCCATTTCCAGTGCATCCTGAGCATTCAGTGCCAATGGCTTTTCGCAATAAACACTTTTACCGGCAGCAATGGCTGCCAAAGCCATCTCCTTATGCAGGAAGTTGGGCGAGCAGATATCTACAACATCCACTTCAGGATCTGTCACCAGCGAGCGCCAGTCGCCGGTGGCACGCCGAAAGCCCAGTTCAACCGCCTTGGCAGAGGCCAGCTCATCAGATACTTCAGCCAGCAACTCGCACTGAACAGCACCACTGAGCGGAAAAACCGTAGGCGCCGCCTTGAAGGCGATGGCATGCGCCTTACCCATATAGCCAGTCCCGATCAAACCTATACGAACCTGTTTCATATCATGCTTCCTGATCGTTTCAATGCGGGGCTCATGCACTCGCTGCCTGTGTGCTGTCAATACGCGTAAATTCCGCCAGTTCAGCCTCCAGTTTTTCCATCTCCTCACCACCGGCCATCATCTCGAGCACCTGTTCACGCGTGACTTCGGATTTCAGGAAGGTGCCCAGACTCTGCCCACGATTGAGCAGGGTGAACCTGTCTGCAACAGGATAGGCATGATGAACATTGTGCGTGATGAGGATCACAGCCAGACCTCGAGCACGCGCCTGAGCGACCACTTTGAGTACATTGGCGCACTGCTTGACCCCCAGCGCCGCCGTCGGCTCATCCAGAATCAGCACCTTGGCCCCGAAATGAATGGCACGGGCGATGGCCAGACACTGGCGTTCACCACCCGACATGGTGCCGATTGCCTGCTCTGGGTCACGCACATGGATCCCCATATCCGCCAATCCCTGCTGGGCAATACTGTTGGCCCTTTGTGTATCAAACTGCTTGAAAGGCCCCCAGCCTTTGGTGATTTCGCGCCCCATAAAGAAGTTACGCGTCACACTCATCAAAGGTACCAGAGCCAGATCCTGATACACCGTGGCAATACCGTAATCCAGTGCATCTCTGGGTGATTTGAATCTGACAGGGTTGCCTTCATACAGATATTCACCCTCGCTTGGCTTGTGCACGCCAGCCAGCGTTTTGATCAAGGTAGACTTGCCGGCTCCGTTATCTCCCAGCAGGCAGTGCACTTCGCCGAGCTTCACCTGCATATTGATATCTTTCAGCGCAATCACACTACCGAAGTAACGGCTGACATTTTTCAGTTCAATGATGAATTCACTCATCGTCTCTCTCCCGGTCAATTGGCTCAGCGAGCCTCGGTGACGCGCTTGCGAATCACATTATTGAACATCACGGCTGCCAGCAGCATCGCGCCCAGGAACACTCGGAACCAATCAGAATCGATCCCTGAAAAATAGATACCCATCTGCACCACACCAAATATCAGGGCACCGAAACAGGCCCCTATGACTGATCCGTATCCCCCGGTCAGCAGGGCACCACCGATCACCACCGCAATGATCGCTTCAAACTCTTTCAGCAAGCCGCGATCAGCCGCCGCCGAGCCGAATTCGAACACCTGGCAGGCTGCCAGTACCGTGGCGCAGAAGGCTGTGAACATGAACAGAGAGATTTTGACACGATCCGTTGGCACACCGACGTTCTTGGCTGCCTTGGCATCACCACCCGTGGCAAAAATCCAGTTGCCATATTTGGTTCTGAGCAGGATCCAGCTGCACACCAGCGCCAGCAGCAACCACCAGACAATCACCATCGGAATACCTTCAACGATTGGCGCTCCGTCACGATAGGTGGCGATCCAGCCCTGAGTCGCCAGCCATTCAAAGAACCAGCCACCAATCTTTCCACCAAAGGCTGCAGCCAGCAGATCCCCCTC
Organism: Nitrincola salilacus; assembly: GCF_046271865.1. NCBI lineage: Bacteria > Pseudomonadati > Pseudomonadota > Gammaproteobacteria > Oceanospirillales > Oceanospirillaceae > Nitrincola > Nitrincola salilacus. The sequence goes on along the minus strand of NZ_CP176580.1, from coordinate 1,132,317 downwards.
GGCAGCTTCACGCACACCACCCACTATCGTGCGATTGGTGAACATGATGGAGAGCGCAATCGTCAGACCACGCAAAATAAATAGAAATGCCAGACTGACAATAAAGGACGGCAACCCGGTACGCACGACGATGTAGCCGATCAGAAATCCGATCGATAGCGCCAGGGTGAAGGCGAAAATAATGGAACTCCAGACCGGCCAGCCCCAGTAGATGGAGGGTATGGCGATCATCATGCCGGCAAAACCGATCATCGACCCGATCGAGAGGTCAAACTCTCCGCTGATCATCAACAGGCAGGCGGCGATGGCGATGATCCCCAGTTGCGCGGAAACCGTGCTCCAGTTCATGATGCCATCGGGGCTGAACATACCGGAATCACCGGCGACAATGATAAAAAAGGCAAACACGAGGATGGCGCCGGAGATGGAGCCGAGCTCAGGTCTGCTGAGCAGTTTATTCAGGACAGAGACTTTACGCAGTCGCTCGTCAGGAGACGTATCCAGATCTTTACCAGACCGGATATCGGGGCTAGTTGTAACCGACATGTCAAGGACACCTCATTGTTTGTTGTTATGTAAGGCTGCTTCAACTGTGAATGTCTGCGCTGATCTTTTCTGATTGCTCATCTGCCCACCGGGATCACCCGGTGCATGAGTTTTGATCAGCGTTCCATTGAGACCAATAATAGAATAAATTTTCTATTTGTCAAACGACATGGAAATAATTTTTTATTTTTTGATTTCCCGCTTGACAAAAACCTGCTGCAGGGTCATCTTTTCAATCGAATGGAATTAATTTTCCATTTTTACTCGTTAGAGAATAATAATTTCATATTAACCGGGTGACGAAAGACACTGCAGCAGGTATGAACCTACAGCAGCGCTCCTTTCAACAACGCACCCAGCGAGGAGATACGAATGAAACCCCTAATAAGAAAACTCTGCACACTGATCTCAACCAGTCTGCTGGTTCTGGCCACCGTCGCGGCCCCGATCAGTGTGATGGCTCAGGAAAGATTTGTACTGATCAGCCATGCGCCCGATTCAGACTCCTGGTGGAACACCATCCGCAATGCTGTAAGTGAAGCTGGTGATGCCGTCAATGCTAAGGTCGAGTACCGCAACCCCACCACGGGCGATCTTGCCGATATGGCGCGCATCGTCGAGCAGGCCACCGCCTCAAATCCTGACGGCATCATCGTCAGCATTGCCGACTTTGACGTTCTCTCTGGCCCGATCCAAAATGCTGTGCGCCGCGGGATTCCGGTCATCACCATCAATTCAGGTACCCACCAGCAGAGCGAAGAGCTGGGGGCACTGCTGCACATCGGTCAGCCGGAATACGATGCAGGCTATGGTGCAGGGCTACAGGCACGCATGGCCGGAGTCTCTGACTTTGTGTGCGTCAACCACTACATCACCAACCCCGCATCAGTCGAGCGCTGTCAGGGGTATGCCGATGGGCTGGGTATCCCACTGGATGGTCGGATGATCGATACCGGTGACGACCCGACCGAAGTACAGCGCCGTGTTGAAGCTTATCTGCGTCAGAATGCAGATGTGAACGGTATCCTGGCATTGGGTCCCAACTCGGCTCACCCCACCATCAGAGCGCTGGAATCGACTCGTCGTACAGATGATCTGCACTTCGCAACTTTTGACCTGAGCAGCGAGATCAGTGACGCAATCAAGTCAGGCACCATTGCCTTCGCCATTGATCAACAGCCCTACCTGCAGGGCTATATGCCAGTGATCATGCTGTCGCTCTATAGCCGCTACGGCATCATACCCAGCAACCACATGAACTCAGGCCCGGGGTTCATTACCGCAGACAACATTGCACTGGTTGAAAAACTGGCGGGTGAAGTTCGCTGATTCAGCAACGGCAGGGGTTCAACATCTGTATGAACCCCTGCACACCTGAATATTCCAGGTTGTGTTTGCTGGTACGGTCAGTCCACGCTACCATTCTGAAAAGTCATTCTGGAAAATTTATTCCATTTAGACTTTGAGTGACATCAATTCTGGAACAGGACTCGCTATGAACCATCCCATGACAACGCCGGCAACACTGAGCGATCTGCAGACAGCGATCACCGAGCGCTACGACAGCCTCAGCAAGCGTTTGCGCCAGGTGGCTCAGTATCTGATAGACCATCCCAACGAGATCGCTTTTGGTACAGTGACCGTGATCGCGCAGGATGCACAGGTACACCCCTCCACTCTGGTCCGCTTTGCCAATGCATTTGGCTACAGCGGGTTCAGCGAGATGCAGAGCCTGTTCCAGCAAAAGCTGCTGCAGGAGAGCCCCAGCTATACCGAACGTATTCGCATCGCGCGTGAACGGCTCGGTGATCCCGGCACCCAATCACCCGTTCAACTGCTGGGTGAGTTCGTGCATGCCGACTCGCTGGCACTCCAGGCGCTGGAGGAGATCACACCGGCAGAAGAGCTGGAGCGGGCGATTGACCTTCTGGCGCGTGCCGAAGCCACCCATATCATCGGCATGCGTCGCTCCTTCGTGCCTGCGGCCTATTTTGCCTACGCGCTGCGCCATATCGATCGGCGTGCCCATCTGCTGGATAACGTTGGCGGGATGATTCGCGAACAGGCCAGTTCCATCGGTCAGCAGGACGTATTGATTGCCATCAGTTTTCGGCCCTATGCATCGGAAACCGATGAAACAGTCCGTATCGCCTCCGAAAAAGGGGTGCCGATTCTAGTCATCAGTGATAGCAAACTGAGCCCACTTGCCCGATATGCGACCGTCTCCTTCACACTGCCCGAATCCGAAGTACATGGTTTCAGATCTCTGACACCCGCTTTATGCCTGGCTCAATCCTTGTCGATCGGCCTCGCATACCGATTGGATAATAAAAAAACCATGGCCGATAACCCGGCCTGACCCTGTAAACCGGAGAATAATAATGCTGAATTTCTGTCTGTTTGGTGCTGGCCGTATCGGCGCCATTCATGCGGCCAACGTCGCTGCCCATGCTCATGCCAACCTTCGTTATGTTGTTGATCTTTTTGCAGAGTCTGCTCAGACACTGGCAGATAAATATGACGCACAGGTAACAACAGTGACTCAGGCTCTGGCAGACCCTGAGATACATGCCGTGATCATTGCCAGCCCGACCGATACACATGCGGATCTGATCGAAAAAGCCGCTGCCGCCGGCAAAGCGATCTTCTGTGAAAAACCGATAGATCTGAGTGCCGACAGAACTCGTGCCTGCCTTGAATATGTAGAAAAGGCAGGTGTGCTCTGCCTGGTCGGATTCAACCGCCGTTATGATCCGAACTTCAGCGCAGTCAAGGCACAGATAGATTCAGAAGCGATTGGCAAACTGGAGATGGTCACCATCACCAGTCGTGATCCTTCACCACCACCGGCGCAGTATGTCAGATCTTCAGGCGGCCTGTTCCGCGACATGATGATCCACGATCTGGATATGGCACGCTGGCTGCTTGGCGAAGAGCCAGTAGAAGTATTTGCCACCGCCAGTTGTCTGATCGATCCCGAAATCGGTGCCAATGGCGATGTGGATAGCGCACTGGTCACCCTGAAAACCGCCAGCGGTAAACTGTGCCAGATCAGCAACAGTCGACGGGCAGCTTATGGCTATGATCAGCGCGTTGAGGTGCTGGGTTCCAAAGGGATGGCTCAGGCGGAAAATCAGCGCGAAAGCACCCTTGTGGTAACCAATGCCTCCGGCGCCATTGCAGCAAAACCTCAGCATTTTTTCCTGGAGCGCTACGCTGCCGCCTATCAGAGGGAGCTGGAGAATTTCATACAGTCCGTTCAGGGTAAGGAGCAGCCGCTGGCCAATCAACATGATGGCCTGATGGCGCTGGTTCTGGCTGATGCAGCCTATGAATCAGCCAGCAGCGGTCGGGTGATCACGCTTTAAATCAGGAGGATGAACATGTCACATCTGTTATCCAGGCCCCAGGCACCGGATGAACTGGGCTGCATCCAGCGCATCACCCCTGCCTCTGCCAACTGGCAATATGTGGGCTTTGAGGTCTATGTGCTGCAAGCCGGGCAAAGCATCACACTGCCAACAGACCAGACAGAAGTCTGTCTGGTGCTGATGACGGGCAAAGCTGATGTCGCGACCTCACAGGAGAGCTGGCAGGGGATAGGCGAGCGCATGTCGATCTTTGAACAGCAGCCGCCTTTTGCCGTCTACGCCCCACCGCATGAGCAACTCACGGTGACCGCCCTGACCGATCTGGAGCTGGCGGTGTCTCGCGCCCCCGCCGAAGGGAAGTACCCCGCCCGACTGATCAAACCTGAGCAGTTGGCCTATATCGTAAGGGGCGAAGGCAGTAACGAGCGTTGGGTCTGTAATATTCTGTTCAACGAGATCCCGGCAGAGCGACTGCTGGTGGTTGAGGTTTTCACACCCAATGGAAACTGGTCCAGCTATCCGCCGCATAAACACGACACAGACGACAAGCCAGTTGAGACACATCTGGAGGAGACCTACTATCATCGGCTGAACCCGCAGCAGGGCTTTGCCTTTCAGCGTGTCTACACCGACGATCGCAGTCTCGATGAAACCATCACGGTCGAAGACCGGGGGGTGGTCATGGTACCCAGAGGCTATCATCCGGTCGGCGCACCTCACGGCTATGATCTCTATTATCTGAATACGATGGCTGGCCCGGAACGGACATGGATATTCAAGAATGATCCAGCACATGAGTGGATGATCAAGCCCTGAAAACTGTCAGTTGTCCGGCCCTGGCTCTTGCTATGGATCAACCGCCGGACAACTCTCTCTGACGACAAGCTGTGTCGGCAGTACCACATCCCGATCCGCCTCCTGCCCCAGAAAAATTCTGGCAGCCAGCTGCCCTTTCTGCTCACTCTGCTGATGCACAGTGGTCAGAGACGGGTGCAGATTATTGCCTTCGGGGATACCGTCAAAGCCCACGATGTGCAGCTCTTCCGGCACTTTTATCTTCAGTTGTAACGCCACCTGCAGCGCCGCCAGTGCCACACGATCACTCATGCACAGCAGCAAACTTGGTCGATTGGGACCCATGAGTATTTCACTGGCCACCTGATAGGCAATACGATGGGAGTTTTCGGGAATATTCCAGATCGGCACCTGCTCGGGATCGAGTCCTGCCTGGCTCAATGCATCCAGATAACCATCCAGTCGGCGCACAGTTATGGAATGGCGCGAATTCAGCAGTTGCCGATGACTCACCAGTGCCACCTGATGATCCGATATCAGGCGTAGCCCCAGTATCGCCACCTGTCGATGGCCATGCTTCAAGGCATGCTCAGCAGAGGCTCTGGCTCCGGAGTAGTTCTCGATATTGACCGAGGTGAACTGATCCATATCGAAGTCGACCGTCACGGTGCGCTTCTGCTGCTGCATCAGGCGTTCAAACTGACGCCCGCTACGCATGATGCCATAGATGATGAAGCCATCCACCATCGATTCCATCTGGCGGCTCTTGTAACTGCTGTCCTCATCCTTAACCTGCAGCAACAGCATATTGCAATGCTGTTTATCCAGCACCTCACCGACACCGGCCAGAAACTGGCTGGCAACGGGATCGCTCATACTGTACGCAAGACTGTCGGTCAGCATGACGCCAATGATACCGCTGCGACCGGTACGCAGGCTGCGCGCTGCCGCATTCGGGCCATCATAGCCCAGCTTGCGGCAGTCCTCGAGTATGCGTTTGCGCAACCGCTCAGACAGTTGATCCGGGCGGTTGAAGGCATTGGATATGGTCGCCGTCGAGACATTCAGTTTCAATGCGATATCCTTGATGGTCAGCCGACGCGGTTCCTCCACGACCTGACTCTCATCACCCATGCACGACCTCTCTGCTCTGCTCGGTCAGACGGGTACGCGGCAAAGCCAGGCCAGCGTCATCGAACAGGTAGGTCAGCTCAGGACTGATCTCCAGCGTCACCAGGTCACCGACTTTGATCGAGGTATAGGCAGGAGCCCTGGCCACCAGCAACTCTTCAGCGCAGGGATGCTGCAGATAAACAAAGGACTCATTGCCCAGATACTCGACATTGATCACTTCCAACCCATCATCTTTAGCCGTTGCCGGACGCAGAGCCAGATGTTCGGGTCGGACACCCAGAGTGACCTGAGCATTTTTCTGCAGCCTGCTGCTGTCAATGGCCGCAACCACCTCCCCTGCTCCTGCAATACTGATTCGTGACTGCGAAACCCCAGGTGTCAGCAAAGTACCATGGATAAAGTTCATCTTTGGGGAACCGATAAAGCCTGCCACAAAAACCGAAGCCGGATTCTCATACAACTCATAAGGGGTGCCTACCTGCTCCACACGACCGGCATTCAGCACCACGATCTTGTCGGCCAGGGTCATCGCTTCCACCTGATCATGGGTCACATACACCATGGTGGATTTAAGGCGCTGATGCAGTTTGGCGATCTCGGTGCGCATCTGCACACGCAGTGAAGCATCCAGGTTTGACAGCGGCTCATCAAACAGCATGATCCTTGGCTCTCGTGCCATGGCACGACCTATCGCCACACGCTGGCGCTGACCACCTGACATCTCCTTGGGCTTACGCTCAAGCAGTGCCTCAAGTTGCAACACCTCGGCGGTTTTCGACACCCGCTCATGCACGGTCTGCGGCTTCTCTTTTGCCAGTTTGAGGCCAAAGGCGATGTTTTCATACACCGTCATGTGCGGATAGAGGGCGTAGGACTGAAACACCATCCCGACTCCACGCTCCTTGGGCGACAGGTGGTTGACCAGATCACCACCGATATGCAGATCACCGGAAGAGATCTCTTCCAGACCGGCAATCAGGCGCAACAGCGTTGATTTGCCGCAGCCGGAGGGGCCGACAAAGACAACAAACTCGCCATTTTCAATCGTCAGATCTATATCACGCAAGATGTGAACAGGGCCGTAGGCTTTATTTATTTTTGTCAGTGTGACGCTTGCCATCGTGCTCTCCAGCCGGGTGCAGGCACCCGGAGTTTCCATTAAATTTCCGCAAACAGTGCCTGATAAGGCGGCAGCACTATCTGCTCATTTACAACTGTGCCGCTGAAGCCATGCCCCTGCAGCAGTGTTACAGGGCCAGTATAGGGCTGCGTCAATTCCGACGATGTCAGATTGATCGCCACCAGCAGCGCCTGCTCAGGTGTTCTGCGAATCCAGCACAGCATCTCACCTGTGTTCTGCAGTAACTCCAGATCTCCTTTAAGCAATGCAGGCTGCTCACGGCGCCAGCAGATAAACCGGCGCATCGCCTGCAGCATCGAGTCTTCACTTGCCTCCTGTTGTGCCACCGACAGAGCTAGATGGCGCTCGTCCACAGGCAGCCAGGGCTCAACTTCGGAGAAACCACCCTGAGGTGCCTGCTGCCACACCATCGGTGTACGACAGCCATCACGTCCTTTGAACTCAGGCCAGAAAGGGATGCCATAGGGGTCCTGAATACGCTCAAAAGGTACTTCCGCCTCGGGCAATCCTAGCTCTTCCCCCTGATAAAGACAGACACTGCCACGCAACGCCATCTGCATCGCCAGAATCACTTTTGCATAGTCAGCACCTTCTTCGGCACCCTTTTCAGCCCCCCAGCGCGTGGCACTACGCACCACATCATGGTTCGACAACGCCCAGCAGGGCCAGGCATCACCGGCGATACTACGGAAACGTTCGATCACTTCACGAATATACTCCGGTGAGCGTGGTGTGTTGAGCAGGTCGAAGGTATACGCCATATGCAACTTGTCGTTGCCGGAGGTATATTCCGCCATCCGCTCCAGCGGATTATCGTCGCCTATCTCACCAACACTGGTCGCACCGGGATACTCATCCAGCAGGCGACGGATATCCTGCAGGAACAGCAGGTTTTCCGGCTGGCTCAGATCATGCACATGGCGCTGCCAGGTGTAAGGATTGGTTGCCGGCGCACCGAGTGTTTTCGCCCCCCCCTGAGGAACCGGCGGGTTGTCGGTCAGAGCGGCGTTGTGAAAGTAGAAGTTCACAGTATCCAATCGGAAACCATTCACACCGAGATCCAGCCAGAAACGCATGTTATCCAACTGCGCCTGACGCACATCCGGATTATGGAAATTCAGATCCGGCTGACTGGTCAGGAAGTTGTGCAGGTAATACTGCTGACGACGGCTATCAAAGGTCCAGGCACTACCACCGAAGATAGACAACCAATTGTTTGGCGGAGTGCCGTCGGGCTTGGGATCAGCCCAGACATACCAGTCAGCTTTGGCATTATCGCGATTCTGGCGACTTTCACGGAACCAGGGATGCACATCAGCCGTATGGCTCAGTACCTGATCAATAGTGACGCGAAGGCCAAGCTCATGCGCCTTGGCTACCAGCGCACGAAAATCATCCAACGTCCCGAACAGCGGATCAACACCGCGATAATCAGAAACATCGTAACCGAAATCTTTCATCGGGGAGGTGAAAAAAGGCGACAGCCAGATACCATCCACGCCCAGTGACGCCACATAATCCAGTTTCGCGGTGATGCCCGGCAGATCACCGATACCATCACCATTGCTGTCCATGAAGCTGCGAGGATAGATCTGATAGATCACACCACCTTTCCACCAATCATTGTTTTGCATAGCAGCAGCTTTTTCTATCACAGCAGACATGGGGGGCATACTCCTCGAATTACCCTTTGACCGCTCCGGCCGTCAGACCGGAGACAATACGACGTTGAAAAATCAGAACCAGAACCACCAGCGGTACAGTCACAATTACCGATGCCGCCATGATGATGCCCCAGGGCAGCTCATAGGCTGAACCACCACTGATCAGCGCAATAGCCACCGGTACCGTGCGCTGGTCATCGGTCAGTGTGAAAGTGAGGGCAAACAGAAACTCGTTCCACGCGGCGATGAATGCCAGCAGACCGGTCGTGACCATGGCAGGCCATAGCAGTGGCATAAACACCTTGAACAGTGTCACCACCGGTGAGGCACCATCGACTATCGCGGCCTCTTCCAGCTCTTTCGGCAACTGGCGCATGAAGGTGGTCAGCACCCAGACCGTAAAGGGCAGCGTAAAGATGGTATAAGAGAACACCAGCCCCAGTGGATTGTTGTACAGGTTCAGCGCGCGAATCACTTCAAACAGCCCGGACAATACAGCCACCTGAGGGAACATTGACACCGCCAGCACGATCAGCAACACCGTGCCGCGGCCGCGAAACTCAACGCGTCCCAACGCATAGGCGGCAGTGAGGCCGAACAGCAGTGAGATCGCCACCGTCAGGGTCGACACCAGCAGCGAGTTCCACAGACTTTTCACAAAGGAGGACTGCGACAACACCGTCTGATAGTTGCTGAAATTCAGGCTGGTGATCAGATAATCAATATTGAAGAGCTGTGCGCTGCTCTTGAAAGAGGTCAATATCGCATAATAGAAAGGGAAGACCGAAAACATCATGATCGACAGGATCAGCAGCCAGAAGGCTGTACGCAGCAGCAGATGTTTGATCAACTTTCGGGTTGCAGGGCGCATTTGCATCGTTTGAATAGTCATCAGTAGCCTCCCATCCGCTTACGTCCGAGATAGAGATAGGCGATAGTGCACAGCGCAATCACCAGGAACAGCAGCGTTGAGGCGGCAGAACCATACCCGACATCCTGAAACTCAACCAGTTGCTGACGTGCATAGACAGACATCGACATGGTATCGCTGCTGTTGGAGGTCAGCACGAAGATCAGGTCAAACACGCGCAGTGCATCCAGCACCCTGAAGATCACTGCGACCATCAATGCCGGTGCAATCAAAGGCATGGTCACTTTAAAGAAAACCCTGACCGGATGAATACCGTCCACTCGAGCCGCTTCGTAGCAGTCGGATGGCAGCATCTGCAAAGCAGCCAGCGTCAGCAGTGTCATGAACGGCGTGGTTTTCCAGACATCCACCATGATCACGGCCCACATCGACAGGCTGGGATCAGCCGTCCAGGCGAGCGGTTCACTGATAAACCCGAGTGTCATGAAGATATCATTCAGGATCCCGAACTGGTCATGCAACATCCAGCCCCACATGCGGGCCGATACAATGGTGGGAATCGCCCAGGGGATCAGGATCGCGGCACGTACAAGTGCACGCCCCCGGAATTTGGCATTCAGTGTCAACGCGACAATGATGCCCAGGAATGTTTCCGCAGAAACCGATATCACGGTAAAAAAGAGTGTATTCCAGACGGCACGCCACCACAGTGGATCGGCCAACACGCCATACCACACGCCATCGTCATACAGCAGATAGTTTTCGATGCCGATAAAGCTGTAATCAGTCAGACTTCCCAGGTTGGCATCAGTAAAGCTGAACCAGATGGTGCGCAGCAAGGGCCACCCGGCGACAGCCGCCAGCACTACCAACATCGGTAGCAAGAAAAACCAGGCCGTGCGTGTGCGCTGCCTTACCAATCGTAGTCTGGTCTTACGCGGTCGAAGAGCAGGCTCTGCTGCCAAGGATGGGTTGAGGGTGTTGGACATAATGATGACTCCCGCCAGTTCAGATCAAATCGGCCACTGGCGGCTACCACCGCCAGTGACAGAGGTGCGACTTACCAGCCGCGCCGACTCATGCGTTTTAACTGGCTTTCCAGATCTTCAACCGCTTCTTCGGCAGATTGACCACCTGACAGCACACTGTGCACTGCATTGAAGGTGGCATTGCTGACACGGCCATAGTTGTTACCCGTGGAGGATGACGGACGCGGAACACCATTAAGGAAGGTTTCATACAGCTCACCGAAGAAAGGCACTTCCGCCAAAACTTCTTCATCTTCATAAAGAGCGGCTATCGTCGGGTTATATGAGCCCTGGATGGCACGGCGTTTCTGCTCTTCATAGCTGGTCAGGAAGTTAACCAGGTCGGCTGCAACTTCAGGGTTCTTTGAATAGCGCGAAACCGCCAATTGCCAGCCACCCAGTGTTCCGGCATTTCGTCCATCTTCGCCACCTTTTGGCAGGGCAACCACACCGACCTGACCGCGAATCGGGCTATCTTCACTCTGTGCCAGAGTCCAGGCATAAGGCCAGTTGCGCATGAATACAGCGTTACCGGACTGGAAGACACCGCGTGCTTCCTCTTCTGCGTAATTCAGTACTCCGGGAGGTGAGATGTTATTGACCCAGCTTTTGGCCATTTCCAGTGCTGCGATCGCCTGAGGATTGTTGATGGTGATGTTGCCATCCTGATCAACAATGGTGCCGCCGTTATAGCTGTAGATCCACTCCAGCGCATCGCAGGTCAGTCCTTCATAGGCACGCCCCTGCCACACATAACCCCACATCTGGTTATTACCGGCACTACGCTCCTCAGCCTGAATATGTTCTGCCACATCAGTCAGTTGCTCCCAGGTTTGCGGTACTGGTTGCTGATACTTCTCCAGCAGATCTTTGCGATAGTAGAGAACGCCGGCATCTGTAAACCAGGGCATCGCCACCAGCTTGTCATCCACCGTATTGTTGATTACCAGAGACTCAAAGTGATCATTCTCTGCGCCATTGGTATAGGGCTTTAGATCCAGCAGATGCTGCGCCAACATACCCGGCCAGACGACATCTATCTGCAGAACATCGATATCCTGAGTACCTGCCGAGAGAAGCTGCTGATAAAGCGAGAGACGCTCCGTAGAGGAGTTAGGCGTTGATACCAGTTCGACATGATTGCCGGTCTTGGCACGCCAGGCGGCGACGCCCTCTTCACACAGTTGTAGTTCGGCACCGACAGCGCCACAGGAGATGGTAATGGAGGTTGCATGTACGGCGCCTGCCAGCAGCCATACAGAACCGGCAAGAAATGCCGATTTGTACAGATTTGAGGTTTTCATTCAATTGTACCTTTTATTTTTTTTATGGCTTGTACTGATTCAGGATAGCAGCTTAATCGTTTAAGTTGTTAAGTGAATGCTATCAGAGCCAGCACCCAGTTCAATGTTCATAATATCTTAATTAAAACTTAATTATTTGTGCGGTGCAGAAAAAGGAGGGTATAACACCCTCCCGTTCCGTTCTGATAGGGTTGAAGGGGGACCTTATCAGAACGCGTAGTTGAAGCGCATGCGAAGTGCGTTGACAGTTTTGTCTGTCGCCACATTGCTCGCACGTGAGGTCGAACCCGCAAAGGTGACACTGGCACGATCAATATCGAACAGAGGGACCGTGTAAGCGGCATATGCAGTCGTTACATCAGGATCTGACGCGCCAGAGAGGCTGGTCTTGGAATGGATCAAGCCTGCACCAAAAGGACCGTAAGTCACGTTCGCGCCATAGCTGTTAACCTTGACCTCATCAGATGCGCTGCTGTCACGCAGATGCGAAACACTCAGGTTGATCACTGCATCACCGGCATTGAAACCTGCTGTAACACCTACGCCATCCTTATCAACGGTGGCACCACCCGACTCATCAAATCTCTGATGCTCATAGCCAGCGCTCAGACTGAACGCATCAGCACGGAATGTCACAGAAGGACGAATACCGCTAAAGGCACGTGTTTTATCACCCTGTCCATAGGCCGATGCCAACTCGAAGCTCAGGTTGTCTGATGCATTGAGATGGAACGCAAACTGACCACCATCACTGACACGTCCACGCACCAGGTTGGCTTCATAGACAGACGCCTGACCGCCGCCAGCATGGGCAATCAGGGTATCTTTACCCAGCGGGAAAAGGTTCAGAGCCTCGAAACGACCCGCCTGCAGATCCCAGGCATTGCTGCCAAACATGATCCACATATCATCCGTGCCGGTATCGCCGCCTTTTTTCAGCAGACCTGTCCCTTTGGCCTTGACGAAATGATCACCCATGCGATGTTCGCCATGAACATTCACTTCCACTCGACCACCCTGGTTATATTGAGTGCTGCTGGAAGAGGTCTTTACGGCATCGGTATCCAACTCGATGTTGGCATCGATACCAAACGAAGAGTCAGCCAGTACAGGCGCTGCCAGTACCGCGCTCAAAACCACCAGTCCTATCTGCCCGGAGAGGCGGTGCTTTGCAAAAGGTTTACGGTTCATAGGTTGTGCCACCATTGTTGTATTTATATGTGGATTTACTTAAATTATCTGCGTACAGCCTAATATATCTTCATTAATGCTGTAAATTTAATAATATTTAATTGAATACTACATGAGCAAGGCGTCAACCTTCTTAAATCACACTTAATTTTTTATGCACATGCACATAAAGACAAAACGAAGGGTAGCCGGTATCAGGCAGATCTCTGATTTATAAGAATAAAGTGTTCGAAATCTGATAAAGGCAGGGGGCGACTGAAAAGATAACCCTGGAAGTGACTGCACCCATGTTCCAGAAGGAACTGATACTGAGGCTCAGTTTCGACCCCCTCGGCGATAATTTCTAACCCAAGTCGTTGCGCCATGGCAATGATTGCCTGAACAATCACCGCATCGTTATGGTCATCGGTCAGGTCGCGAACAAATGATTGATCGATTTTGAGCTGATCCAGTGGCAGCCGTTTGAGATAAGACAGCGAGGAGTAACCGGTACCAAAATCATCAATCGAGAGCGACACCCCAAGCGCTTTAAGTCGTGACAGACGCTCAATTGTACCCTCGATATCATCCAGCATCATGCTCTCGGTGATTTCCAGCTTGAGCCGTGTCGGATCCGCACCGCTGGCATGCAGAACCTGTGAGATCTCATCCACAAAGCCGACGTGGCGGAACTGGCGGGCACTGATATTCACGGCCAGGGTGATCTCAGACATCCCCTTCTGCTGCTCCCAGTTTTTGAGTCGCTCGCACGCACTTTTCAGCACCCAATGACCGATCGGCAGTATCAGCCCGGTATCTTCCGCCAGCGGAATAAACTGAGCCGGCGATACCATTCCTCTGTCATGATGGCACCAGCGTAACAACGCCTCTGCACCGATCACCTGCCCCAGTTGATTGACCTGCGGCTGGAAATGCAGCTCAAACTGCTGGTGCTCCAGAGCGAAGCGCAGATCGGTTTCAAGCGCGGCACGCTCTTCCACTACTGCCTGCATGGATGGGTCGAAGAAACGGATCATGTTACGACCACTGGCCTTCGCACGATACATCGCCATATCAGCACGCTTGAGCAGCTCCTCCATGCCTACTCCAGTCCCGCGGAACAGCGTCACGCCCAGACTCGGCGTACTGTGAAACATCTGCTGCCCCAGCAGATAAGGCTCATTAAGGACGGTCAGCACCTTTTCGGCAACATGCTCTGCCTCTGCTACAGCACGCGCCTCATCCCTGCTCAGCCCCTCGAGCAGTATAATGAACTCATCGCCACCCAGGCGCGCCACCGTATCAATATCGCGGATAGTCAGGTTCAGCCGCTGAGCCACCGACACCAGCAACCGATCCCCAACATCATGACCTTGCGTATCATTCAGAGTCTTGAAATTATCCAGATCGATAAACAGCAGACATCCATGCTGCCCCTGGCGGGCGCTGTTATGCATCGCATGCTGCAAGCGATCAAGCAGCAATCGTCTATTAGGCAGATGAGTCAGGGTATCGAAGAATGCCAGATTGCGAATCTGCTCTTCGGACTCGCGCCGCTCGGTGATATTACGGCTGACCCCCAGCAGGCCGATGATCTCACCACCCCCTCCCCTCATCGGAGCCTTCAGTGTATCGAACAATACCCGCTCGCCATTCGGGTAGGTCATCCAGTGCTCATTACGTTGTGGTTCCGAGTGCTCCAACACCAGTTTGTCATGGCTGCTGAAAAGATCAGCCGTATCAGAATCAAACAGCGCCTCAGCCCTCTTGCCAACCACCTCCTCCTTTGAGCGCCCTACAAAGCGAGCAAACTCCGAATTACACCCCAGATACTCGCCCTCTACACTCTTGAAGGAGACCATGTCGGGAATCGAATTGAGTAGACTGTTCAAGATCGCGGCTTCATGCCGCAGACTCGCCTGAACCTGATGCTGGGCCAGTGCCGCTGAGAGCGTACTTCCCATTACATACATCAGGCTGATCTCCTTATCTGTCCAGTGTCGAAATCCGCACACCGAATCAAACCCGAAAAAACCAGTCACCTTGTCTCCCGACAAAACCGGAACAGCCAACAGACTTTTGACCCCCTGACTGCGCAGCAACAACTGTTCGACCCTTGCCTCTGCCGGCATCTCCTCTACGTCGGCTATGAACAGGCACTCGCCACTTTTTATTTTGTTGAGCCACCAAGGCATCGTTGCAGTGGACAACTTCTGCAACTGATCGATCTGGGGCTGAATATCTGATGAGCACCATTCATGCGTATTGGAAGCATAGGCTTCATCAGGCGTAAGCTGAAAGAGATAGGCCCGATCCACCTTAAAGAACTCACCGGATTGCCTGAGCATGTTGTGAATTGTTCTATCCAGGTCACCCGGCTGACCGATCACAAATTCGCGGGAGATGTCCGCCAGCATCTCCTCAAAATTGAGCTGATTCTGTAACTGTAGCTCGGCCTCCTTGCGCTCGGTGATATCCACAAGAATGCCACGCAGCCCGACCATCTCATCGCCCTGATACACCAGATTGACGATATCCCGAACCCAGACAATACGACCATCCCGAGTGAGCATGCGGTACTCGAACTCATGATCCAGCCCCTGTGCAGTAGCGGTGAGGCAGTGGCGCACGGCGCGGTCAACATCCTCTGGATGGACCTGGGATTCCCAGAAATGTTTGTCGTACCATTTTTCTACCGGATAGCCCAGCAGGCGTTCGGCATGAGACGAGACATAGGTGAAGTTCAGCTCGGGATCAGCTTCCCAGGCGACCACACTGACATTCTCAAGGATTTCACGATAGCGGGCTTCATTGGACATCAGCCGCTTGACCAGTGCATTGAAAGAGTACACCAGACTGCCAATCTCGCTGGCTCGATGATGACTGCCGACCGACAGCTCCCGCACCTCCGTCGAGAGCATATCCTGCGCCTCCGTTGCCAACCGACGCAGAGGCCGGGTCACTCGCACCCTCAGCAGGATCAGTATCACCAACAGGGTGACAGCGACAGCCAGCAGAGGGTGGGTCAGACTGTTCATGACTGCCCTGCAAGGAAGGGCTCGGCAACACGACCGGTCGATTGTTCAGGAAATGGTTCAGACACTGGTAAGACTGCTTCTCATCAAAAAATTAAGGGCTGAGTGTCGCCCATTATGATCGTTTAATCAACAATCTGCATATTGTTATAACCGAACTACGACTTTTGTCGCTCCTCACCAGACGGCTGCACCTGAGGAACCTGCTCCCTGTTACTGTCGGCAAGCTGCTGTTCAATGCGCTGAAGCTGATCACTCATCATCTG
This sequence comes from Nitrincola salilacus, assembly GCF_046271865.1. Classification (NCBI taxonomy): domain Bacteria; kingdom Pseudomonadati; phylum Pseudomonadota; class Gammaproteobacteria; order Oceanospirillales; family Oceanospirillaceae; genus Nitrincola; species Nitrincola salilacus. Next base: position 1,115,992 of record NZ_CP176580.1, on the reverse strand, counting down.
CATATGCTCACGCATCCAGTGGATCTCGGCAGCTTCACCCTCGCCACTGTCGAGCTGCATTTGAGCGCTCTCCTTCTGCATCACATCCAGTACAATACCAATCATCATATTAAGGAAGATAAAGGCGTTCAGGAAGATAAACGTCAGGAAGAAGATCCAGCTGTATGGGTAGTGCTCCATGGTGGGATAGAGCACGGCAGTCGCCCAGCTCTCGAAGGTGGCCACCTGAAACAGCGTCAGCATCGCCAACGCAATATTACCCCAGAGTTTTTCGTCCACATCATGGAACAGAAAACTGCCGACCGCTGCATAGATATAGAAGATGATAAACATCAGCAACGCGACATACCCCATGCGCGGGATCGACTTGACCAGCGCAGTCAGCAACATGCGAAGCTCCGGTATCATCGATACCAGACGCAACACGCGGAACACCCGAAGCAATCGTGCAATCAGCACCATCTCCGAATCATCCACCGGCATCAGACTCGCGGCCACGATCAGGGTATCAAACAGATTCCAGCCATTCCGGAAAAAGTCACGGAAGCGTTTTTCCGCGGCCATTCTCACCAATAGTTCGAACAGGAAGAAAAGCGTAACGGAAATATCCAACCAGCCCATCACCTGATCAAAGCGACTGCTCTCTTCATAGGTTTTGGCACCGACCAGCAGTGCTGAGAAGATGATGACGAAAATAATAAAGGTTTCGAACAGCTTGTTGGCGCGCAGCTGCTCCAGCCGATCGCGCAGACGGTGCCAGTGAACTCTCATTTAACCCAGAACTCCGGAAATTAACTATCGCCTGAACAGCGACAACAGGGTACAAAAACTACGATGCATAAAAGATGCGCCCTATTATCGCTAAAGCGGACCGGATACGAAAGGTAAACGACTACGCCTTGTTGCCCGTTTCATTTATCTGCTTTATCAAAGAGCCGATCAGTTCCACCGGGAGAGGAAAGACGATGGTTGAATTCTTCTCACCGGCAATATCGATCAGCGTTTGCAGATAGCGCAGCGTCATAGCATTGCTGTTCTGCGACAGGACCGTAGCCGCATCAGTCAGGCGCTGAGATGCCTGATACTCACCCTCGGCATGAATCACCTTGGCACGACGCTGACGTTCGGCTTCAGCCTGGCGCGCGATAGCCCGGATCATGCTCTCATCCAGATCGATATGCTTGATCTCGACAGTAGACACCTTCACCCCCCAGGCATCACTCTGCTCATCCAGAATCTTCTGAATATCCAGATTCAGCTTATCCCGCTCCGACAGCATCTCATCCAGCTCATGCTTACCCAACACTGAGCGCAGCGTGGTCTGTGCCAACTGGCTGACGGCATCAAAATAGTGTTCAACATTGATGATGGCACGCTGCGGATCCATCACCCGGAAATAGACCACCGCATTCACCTTGACGGAGACATTATCGCGGCTGATCACATCCTGTGTCGGCACATCCATGACGACGGTACGCAGATCCACCCGCTCCATGGTCTGAATGAAGGGGATAATGAAGATCAGACCCGGCCCCTTGACGGATTGAAACCGTCCCAGAATAAATACCACCGCTCGTTCGTACTCTCTCAGGATTCTGATCGCATAGATGATCAGCATCAACAACAGCAGAACCAGAACCGTAACAATCGTGTAAGTGATCATTATCTACCCTCCTCTGTATTTTCAGGAGCAGCCGTCAACTTCACCTTAAGACGCAACCCCTCCTGAGCAACAATCTGCACCCACTGGCCCGGCTGCAACGGTTCATCCGATGTTGCCGCCCAGAGCTCGCCACCCACTTTCACTTCAATTTTCTCATCACTGATATCGGTCACGCGCGCTACCCGCCCAACCATCGCCTGCTCGATAGCCACTTTGGCGATACGCAGACTCTTGGTGATCGCCAGCACCACCGCCAGCATCAGCAAAGCGCTGACGGCACCAATCGTGGCAATCAACTCAATCGGCACCGTCAGACCCGGTACATCCGTATCGAACAGCATCACCGATCCGAACACCAGCGCCACGACCCCACCGATCCCGAGAATACCGAAGCTCGGCACCATCGCTTCAGCCACAATGAGCAGCGACCCCACCACAATCAACGCCAGCCCGGCATAATTCACCGGTAGCAGTTGCAAGGCATAGAGCGCCAACAGCAGACTGATCACACCGACCACCCCCGGCAGCATCGCCCCTGGATTATAGCCCTCCAGAATCAGACCATAGATCCCCATCAAGAGCAGAATATAGGCGAACTGGGGGTTGGTGATAAAGGCCAGAATCTCGTTGCGCCAGTCAGGATCATAGGCCACCACCGGCAGATCACTCAGCGCCAGAACCAGCCGACCTCTCTCCATCTGCACCTCGCGTCCATCCGCCTGCTGCAGCAGATCGGCCAGATCAATCGCCACCAGATCCACCACCCGCTGTTCCAGCGCCTCGGACGCGGTCAGACTCACCGCCTCCCGAACAGCCGCCTCGGCCCAATCGGCATTGCGATCATGACGATCCGCCAGACCACGAATAAAGGCAACAGCATCATTAATGATCTTGCGCTCCATGGCGGTAGCAGGCTGCTGTGTTGTGGAGCGATCCTCACGATCACCCGAAGTGTCAGGGTCTGATGGTGCGCCAGGAGGTGTCTGCCCGGGCGGCTGTCCAGGAGCCTGACCACCGCCCATCTGAATCGGTGTTGCCGCGCCCAGCGTGGTCGCAGGTGCCATCGCGGCTATATGGCTGGCATAGAGAATATAGGTACCGGCACTGGCTGCACGCCCACCCGAAGGATAAACATAAGTGATGACAGGCAGGGGAGAGGCCAGAATAGCCTTGATGATATCGCGCGTGGCAGCATCCAGCCCGCCCGGGGTATCCATCTGAATCACCACCGCCCTGGCCCCCTGCTCCTCGGCTTCCTGCATCGCCCGCAGCAGATAATCCGTAACGGCAGGCCCGATCGCTCCCTGCACGATCAAGCGCGCAACATGCGGCTGTCCCGACTCGTGATTGACGCTAAGGTTGGGATCAGTAAGATTGGGGGCAGTGTCGGCTGACATCTGACCTACCGCCCCCAACCACCCGAGCAGCAAAGCTGTGAAGATCAGTATCCAGTGTTTCATGACCAAGCCTGCGACACGTCTCACCTGCCATTATTGGCTATTCTCTGCAAGGATCTGCATGAATTAAGCCTAGCAGAGATTCATCCCTTTGCGCGCCAGAGGCCATGCATGAATACTGTGCGGGACACCTCTGTTCAGGCCACGCGTAAACGCATCGCCGCCTGCTCCAGCTCTCTGGCCAACTGCTCCTGCTGGTTGGCGGTCATGAAGAGCTGCTCCATCGCCTGATCCGCCATATTCGCCCCCATCACCACTTCACTGAGCCGGGTGCGCGCCTCAAGTGCTCGATCACTCTCGCCTCTGGAGCGGGCGGCAACGGCCTCGGTCAGCTCGCGTATTGCAGCCACCGAATCACGTATCGCCTGCAGAGACTGCTCTGCCTGCGCTGACTCCTCAACACAGGTCAGCACCGACCGGCTCTCCTCATCCAGCCCCTTTTCAACCTTGTCCACCGTTTGGCGCAGAGAGCTGATCAACCCCTGAATCTCATCTGTTGCGGTCTGGGTATTCGCCGCCAGAACCCTTACCTGATCAGCCACCACGGCAAAGCCCCGCCCATGCTGACCGGCTCTGGCCGCCTCAATTGCGGCATTCAGCGCCAGCAGGTTGGTCTGCTCTGCAATGCTTTTGATGGTATCCAGCACCTTGCCGATGTTGCCAGCCGCGCCACGCAACTCATCCATGCTTTCACCCGAAGAAGCCACCAACGCCGACAACCCCTGCATCAGACCTGCCACATGAGTCACTCGCTGTTGACCAGCGCTCGCATTCGTATCGGCCATGGCTACCATCTGCGCAGCCTCGGTCAGGGTCTGTGCCATATCAGTCAGCGAACTCACCACCTGCTCGGTTGAGGCATCCACCGCACTGAGCTCCTGACGCTGCTGATTAACCGCCACCCGACAGTCCTCACTGGTGCGCACATTATCACTCGCTGCACGGGTTGTCTGAGCCGTCGCCTCGCCGACCTGCTGCAGCAGGTCGCGCAACACCGCAAACAGCTGGTTCAGTGCGCGCGCAATCGCCCCCATTTCATCCCTGCGGGACTCATCAAAACTCAGTGTCAGATCCTGGTCCTGCCCTGCCCGCATGATCTGCGCCGCCAGACGCTCCAGCGGAAGGCCAAGAACACGGGCAAACAACCATGAGCCCAGCGCCGCTGCCAGAGTCAGCAGAATCGCTGCTACCGCCACACTCATCCAGATATTGCGCTGCAAACTGGTCAATGCACCATAGGCCTCATCCGGTGACTGCTGCGTGATCATCGCATACGGTTTTTCTCCAATACTCAGTGGCAACCAATTGGTCAGCATCGGGCGTTGCAGATAATCCTGCTCAATCCCGACTCCTCTCTCACCAGCCAGTGCCGCCTGAACGGGCGCTGTATTGATTTTAAGCCACCCCGTCAATGAACGGCTGTTCGCCACATACTCGGGCGCACTATGACCATAAGTGGCTTCTATCTGATCCAGGGTTGTGCTCGGCGAGGACAACATCGGGCGCAAGGCTGTGATCAATACCCCCTGCTGATCCACCAGAAATGCCTCCCCCGTTTCACCCAACCCCATGCTCTGCCATTGTTTATCTGCCGTCATGATCCGAGTCAGATGCTCTGCCGGCAACTCTATGATCAGATAACCCACCACCTTCTCGGGGCTGTGTGCATGATGCGTCACTGGCACGCCGACATAAGCCACTAACTGGTTGAAACTAAATGCCGTATGTGCAAAATCAGACACAGCAAACCCACTCAGCGCGCTCCCTTCCTGACTCTGCCCTTCAAGCTCTTCGACCAACCGGGCCAATGCAGAATCAGCAAAGGGCCCCTGCTTGAGCGAGGTGCCCAACACAGGTGACTTGGACACGGAATAGATCACGTCATGGCTGGCAGCATCCACCAGCATCAGATCATTAAAGCCAAAGCGCTCCACCAGATCGCGATAGCTGGCCTGATAACGCCGGTGCTGCTGACCATAGATCGTAGCATCGCTGCGATCATCCATCAGTGCCATCTGTTCAGGCTCAAAGGGGTTGTCGTGCATATAGAACTGCTGAATCAACAGCCCTTCCAGTGACATCTGCTCAACCCACTCATTCACCGGTGCCTGCAAGCCATGACTGCGACGGGTATACAGAGGCTGATAGACTTTCTGATACCACTGCAGCATCGTACTGCGCAGCGTCTGCAGATCAGGCGAAGTCACTTCATAACGATATGAGACGAAAGGCCGGACAAACCCATACACCGCCTCCTGGGTCATGCGCCCGTTGGCCAGCGACTGCAGCAGATCGCGATAGCCAGCAAACTGATACTCGACACTGTTACTCAGCCCAGTCGCAACCGCCTGGAACTGCTGCTCTATCGATGTTTCCACCGCTGATGAGCTGTCACGGACAGCAAACCAACCAGTAGCACCCGAAGACACAAGAACCGCCAGCCCGGTGAGCACTGTTGCGCCCAGCATGATACGCGTGGATATTTTCATGATAAGGCCACCACCGATGAGAAAGGATTTCAGTGGCGGCAGCTTATAAAGGAATTGTTACAGCCTGAAGAAAGCACCGACCAATGGGCTTAACATATTATCCATAGGGTTTATCGATCATAACCTTAAAGGCAGACGATAAAAATCCAGATCCAGCCAGCGCTCAAACTTGTACGCGGCCTGCTCAATCGTGCCAGCATGAGTAAAACCCAGTGAGCGATGCAGTGCGATGCTGGCATGATTCTCATGATCAATCGCCGCCACCATCAAGTGATAGCCCTGAGAGCGAGCCCGGTCGATCAACTCCATCAACAAACGCCGACCCAAGCCCTTTCCCTGAAAACGCGGATCGATATAAACGGAGTGCTCAACCGTACTGCGAAACGCCGCCTGAGGGCGAAAACTCCCATAACTGCCAAACCCCATCAGCTCACCGGCCTCGGACTCAATACCGATCACCGGCAATCCTGCTGAGGCTTTCGCTTCAAACCACTGCGCCACCTGATCAATCGAGCGAGTGTCATACTCATAGAGTGCCGTAGTGTGTTCGATGGCGTGATTGAAAATACGGCAGACTGCATCAAGGTGGTGTTCGGGGTTGCAGTTGATGATCTTGCCAGAATTGAGATCTGTGATAATTGTTATCTCCTGAACCTCAGTTGCAGATATCAGAGGTTGAACCGCACCAAATAGGCGGCTCAGGTTTATCACGCTATAGCCTGAATACCGCTCTTTTTGACAATAGTCAGCAACCGCAGTGCTGGACCGCCCGGTCTTCGGATGCCTCTCTCCCAATCCGAAATAAGATTTCTGCTGACATTAAGGTATCGAGCAAAAACCGGTTGAGAAAGATGTTCCCGCTCTCGCAGAGCCCGAATATCTTCCGGCGTCAGTGTTTCAACAGGTGACAGACATGCGCCATCAAATTCACGCATGGTCTGTTTATCGACCACCCCGATATCATGCAGAGCTTCCATCGTCTCATGAATGGACGCAAGAACATCGCTCCGATATTTTTTAACCATCCTCAGTTACCTCAGACAGTTGACCGATCATAATCAACTCACTTAGCTGCGCATCTGTCAGACCAAGCACATGAGTTGCTGCTTTTTTAAACTGAAGCTCTTCATCGCTATTAATGTTGCAGCGGTCATTTTTGGCGAATCCATAAACAAAGAAAGCCCGCTCAGCTGTGCGATAAAAGATGATAGTACGAAAGCCACCTGACTTTCCTTGCCCTTGTCGCGATACACGTTGCTTGAGCACGCCACCACCAAGATTAGCGTCGATTTGCCCGTTCTCGGCACGCTGAACAGCTTCAAGTAGGGCTTGGTCAGTGATTCTATGCTTTCGTGAGAAGCGCTCAAACCATGCATTTTTGAAAACCTTCACTTAATCGCCCCATCCTTAAGCCGACCAAAACATCACACAAAGTATGATAGAAGATAACTAAAATTACAATCCTCTAATACCCTTTATGGACACAACTAATTTCAAATCATCGCGGACTCATGAATGGAATCTAGACGACCAATTACCCCAACACCTCAATCAAAGTAGCTGGCAGAACCGCTTTGCGTTTGCGCAGGGCTGGCAGCAGTTTATCTTCCATCACCTGCTCGAGGCTCAGATCAGACTGCCCGAGTACCGTCAGGTAATCGCTCAGATAGGGTATCATGATCTGTGGGACCTGATCCGGGCGCGCAAACTCAGGATGATCCTGATACTGGATACTGCTGCAGACATGCTCAGGCAGATGCCAGCTTTTGAGCAGCTCCGCGCCCAGCATTGCAGGCTCCAGCAACGACAGGAGAGCTGCCAGTTTCGGATTCTGTTCACGCATCAGCTCACGCACGATACTGCCCAGATCATGCAGCAGCCCCAGCGCAGAGGCTTCTGCAGGCTTTCCGACAGCGCACAACTGCGCCAGCGTAAAGGCGATATAAGACACCTCCAGACTCCGCTGATAGATCGCCTGAAACAGCGGTGACTCCGGCATACTTTTACTCATGCTCTCAAGCATCACAATCTGATAAACACTGTCGAAACCCAGCAAACCGATCGCATGATTAAGATCCGATACCTTCTGATGGAAGTTATAGGCTGGAGAGTTGATCGCCTTGAGCAGCATACTGGTCAAGGCAGGGTCATGACGCACCAGCTCGACAATCTCGGGCCGGGTGGTCTTTTCATCCAGCACCTTGTTCAGCAACTCAAGCGTAGAGACCGGCAAGCGCGGCACCTTCCCTATCACCTTCTGCACCAGCTCTGATCGGCTCAGATCTTCATCCTGTCGAGTGCGTGCTGCATACAGCAGATCAGCCAACCCCTGATTCTGCAGCCGTAAACCAGATTGCTGGCTTGCCATCCACTCCAACAACGCCTGTTGCGAGGCTTCAAACTGTTGCCTTAAAGATAACTGAAACGACTCACTGAAGCGCCCGATATCCTGAGGTAACTTCAGCTCGACACTGCCCTGCAGCACACGATAAAAATGGGTCTGCTGCGAACCGGCAGCAAACAACTCGGCGCCTACCGGAAGCGGCCGCTGTTCGCTGATGGTGAAGAGTGTCGAGAGATCAACCTGTGCCATTCCCGGAAACAATGCCGCAAGACTCGCTGCATCACCTGGGGGCTTAACTGAGGTCTTTACTGAGGTCTTAACTAAGGGCTTTACTAAGGGCTTTACTGACTTCTTGTCTGAGTCATCCGAAGATTATTTACGCATCCATTTAGAGAGCATCCTGGATCCTTATATAAGCCAAAGGAGGGCAAAGTTTGATGACATGATTCTAATGCAACCCCCTCTTGAAAACCATTAAGCCAACCCTATATATGCAGTGAGCAGCAAGCTCAGTCGGGTCTCTGAGAGAGCGACTCAAAGCTGCAGCTCACAACTAATATTGCTTCTTTGGAGAATATAACCATGAATATCGATCTTACCCCCCTTTACCGTAGCAGCGTTGGCTTTGACCGTCTGGCCAGCCTGTTGGATACCGCCCTGCGCTCCGAACAGGCGTCTGGTGGCTATCCCCCATACAATATTGAGATCACTGGCGAAAACCGCTACGAGATCACCCTTGCCGTGGCCGGATTCGAAGAGTCTGAGCTGGAGCTGAATGTCGAAAAAGGCGTGCTGACCGTGCGCGGTCGCAAGGCTGAAAGCCAGGAAGAGCGCCGTTTCCTGCATCAGGGCATCGCGACACGCACCTTCGAGCGCAAATTCAACCTGGCCGACCATGTTGAAGTCTCAGGTGCCGAGCTGAAAAACGGCCTGCTGACCATCAGCCTGCTGCGCGAGATCCCTGAGGCGATGAAACCGCGCCGTATTGCCATCAACGGCAAGAGCTCTGCTCTGGAACACAACCAGTAAGCGCTGGCTGACCGGCTTCGTCCACGAAGACTGAAGAGCTATCGATTGAGGAGGACCATTCTCTTCGTGCTGACTCAACCATTCGAGTGATTATTCTTTGAATTTAGGAAAAAGTCCTATATTCATTCTCACTCGCAACAACCAAAATAGCGTCAGAGGTTGGCAAGGACGCCGATAAGTCTGTTGGAGTACAGCACCTCAAAAGTCCACCCAGGGATGGGATGGCGGTCGACAGGAGGTCGATGACGGGGCCCATTAAGCACGGATGCATAAGGGCCCCTTTTTTTTATTTTATGTTCCTGCATTTCCTCAACTATCCCCCATGCAAGCCCAATAAAGTACACAAACTGATATTCTGTCTACTCACCCCATACTCTGCAAGGATGCAATATGGCTGAACATGACCAAAGCTACAAAAGCTTCTTCTCCGATCCCGCAATGATCAGAGACCTCCTGACTGGCTTCATCCATGAAGATTGGGTCGCTGAACTGGATCTATCCACTCTCGAAACCATTAAAAGCTCATTCATCACCGACGATCTGCGTAAGCGGGAAGATGATATCATCTGGCGCGTGCGCTGGAGCGAAAAATGGGTCTATATCTACCTGCTGATTGAATTCCAGAGCAGCGTTGATAAGTTCATGGCGGTGCGTATCATGAACTATGTCTCGCTGCTGTATCAGGACCTGATCAAACAAAAGCAGCTGGCACCAGACCAGAAACTTCCGCCGGTCTTTCCAGTCGTATTGTATAATGGCGAAGCCCGCTGGAGCGCCGCCCAGGATTTGAAAGAGCTGGTATATGACCTGCGTGGAGGGCTGAGCAGATACTGCCCCAGCATGTACTATACTGTGCTGGACGAGGGTAAACTGATTGCAGAACAGCATCACCCTCCAGCCTTTAAGAACCTGGTGAATGCCCTGTTTCAGATGGAGTTCAGCACCAGCCCAAGAACTCTGGCCGACTCACTGAAACATGCTACCGAGTGGCTGGAGCAGGAACCAAAACTTAAGCGCGTATTTTTAATATGGCTCAAGCGGGTGCTATTACCCAACAAGTTTCCCGGCGTAGAGTTGGATGAGATCAATGATTTACATGAGGTACAAAGCATGTTGGCTGAACGTGTGAAAAACTGGACACAAGAGTGGAAAGAACAGGGATTAGCCGAAGGACGTCAGGAGGGACGTGAGAAAGGGCTTCAGGAAGGGCGCCAGGAAGGGCGCCAGGAAGGGCGTCAGGAAGGGCGTCAGGAAGGACTTCAAGAAGGACGAAAAAAAGTCGCCTTGAACCTGATTCACCAGACATCAATGGATGACGCCAGCATCGCTGCTGTTGCTGAGCTGACTATAGAAGAAGTACAGGCTCTCCGTATCAATTAGCAGGAGTCATTACGGGACCTGCCTGAACAACTGGTTCGGTCCCGCTTTACCGTGAAGCCGATCAAAACGATCAAGCAACAAAGCCATACAACTGCAACACCAGCAGATCCACCAGTAACATCACCAGCACGAACCCCAGATTCCAGCGCGGAAACTTAAAAGCACTGATACCGTATCGGCCCTGCATCGTCAGATGGGTGCCAGAGAGCGGCGACACCCCTACACCCAATGCCCAGCCCATCAAAAACACCATCGCCAGCATATTCGGATCACTCACCCAGGGTGCCACCAGCCCACCTGCCGTGGCGATACTGATCACCGGATGCACCCCGATGGCAGACACAAACACCATCACCACCAGCAACCCCCAGGCGTGCCAAGGCCCGAACCCATTCAACGATAACTGAAACTCCGCCGCCTGCACCATTGCCCCCAGCCCTGCTGCCAACACCCCGGCCGACAGAAACAGCAGCGTTTCGCCCGACATGGTTGGCAGCGTATGCTCGATATGCTGTTTCAGCCGCTTTCTGGCAGCCTTGCCGTGTCGTTTCCGCAAGAGCACCAATGAAAAAATCAGCGACAGCCCCGACACCAGCGTCAGTACCGGCAGATCCTCCCAGATAAAATGCAACACCATCACCGACACTGCAAGCAACACCGGCAGCAACAACGCATCCAGGTGCATCGGATAACCTTCCAGCTCCTTTGCCTCCGGCTGAGACAACAAACGAACACCCGCGATGAACAGCGCTATCAGCGCAACCGGCAGCCCCACCAGAATCAACACCCAAAGGCTCGCCCCGGGCGCATTGATCAGCGCCACCCCCATCGCTGCAAAAAAGGGTGACCAGTGCGCAGCCAGCATGAATCCACGCGTCAGCACCAGCGCTTGCAGTGGTTGCAATGGCTTATTGCGCGCCATTCTGTCGGCCATGATCACCAGTGACGAAAAATTGATCACCGCACCGAACAGATGCACCCCCAACAGCGTGCGCCAGAGCGCTTTGCGCCCTTTCGGCAGCTTCTCATCCACCACCAGATCAGCCGAAGCCACCAAGCGCAAAAAACTCACCGCCAACAACAGAGCCAGCAACGCCTGATTAGCCTCCAGCGCCCTCACCCACCACTGCCAGTCACCGCCCGCGAGCGCGCCCCAAATCAGACCCGCCCCACCCACGCCGAGCAGCACAGCCACCTGCAGCGCCTGAATGCCCGACAACCGATGAAACAACATCAGCGCAGCAACCCACGCCAGCACCCCAGCCAGCGGTGCCAGAAAAGACAGTCCAAGGCTGGACAGCAGTGCCAGAATCACAACCGCCATCAAAAGCCGACCCGACCAGACAGGCCAGCGACCAAGCAACAGAAAAGGACGACGCCAGGCCGATTCGGGCCGAGAAGATTCGTGAGTATTCAAGCGAGTGTAGTCAAATGTGTAGTCAAAATAGATCTGATCGTTGGAGAACAGAGAAGCGCTACACTCTACACCGCCAGCATGGTAGTTTAAAAGTCTGTGCAACTGACTTATGCTTAAAGCGATTTATACTTAAATACAACTGAGCTCCGCCGGCGTTGAGGATTGTCATCATGTAACCTCCGGGCGGTAGCGTGCTTTTTTACCAGGATTCACATAGTTCATGCGATTGAACCCCATGCGATTGAGCGACCACGAAAAAGAAGCCATTGTGCGACACACCCATCAGGTATTCGGTCAGAATGCACAGGTCTACCTCTTCGGCAGCCGCACTGACGACCAGAAAAGAGGTGGCGATATCGACCTGTTTATTGAAACAATCGACAGCCCGGATAACTTTTCTAAAAAGATCAAACTGCTGGCCCTGCTGATGGAGTCCCTCGGTGAGCAGAAGATTGATATCGTCATGGCACAAGACCCTACCCGGCTTATCGAGCAGGAAGCCAGAAACACAGGCGTGCAACTATGAACGACAGCCTGACAGTGGTCAAAGTACAGAAGGCACTACAAGAGTGTGAAACCCACCTCAAGCGGATGCGATATGCCAGCAACAAGCTTTCAACCATCATGCCGCTTAATGAGCCCCGTTATAAAGCACTCAGCGATGAAGAGGTCGAAGCGCTGGATCAGTATATCTTCCGCTTTACCAAACTACAGGATGCGATCGGAGAGCGCCTGTTCAGATTGATACTGGATCTGCTGGAGGAGCCAGCAAAGAACCAACCCTTTCTGGACAAACTCAACCGACTGGAACAACTGGGTGCACTGAACAGCAAAGCACAATGGCTTGAGCTGAGAGCCTTGCGTAACCAACTGACACACAAGTACGAAGATGATGCACGCAGTATGAGCGAAGCGATCAACCAGGTGTTTGACAGCTTCTCGTTGATCACAGAAATATTTCAACAATCACAAACGTTCATCACACCCTATCTGAACCAATCATAGTCACCATCAAGGAAAATAAGAGGACAAGGATGCCTGACCCAGCAAACGCGTACCCGAACATCATTCACCATGGAGGTGCCAGCGGCGTCACCGGCAGTTGCCACCAGCTCAACTGCGATAGCGAACACTCACTGCTGATCGATTGCGGACTGTTTCAGGGGCGAGATGCCGCCGACGACACCTTCGAACAGCTCAAGGTTCAGTTCGACCTGAGCAAGATCAAAGCCCTGCTGATCACCCATGTGCATATCGACCATGTCGGTCGCCTGCCCTACCTGATCGCAGCAGGCTACAACGGCCCCATCTACTGCTCAAAGCCATCGGCCCTGCTCCTGCCGCTGGTACTGGAAGATGCCTTACGGGTCGGCTTCACACGGGATGCAAAACTGATCGAACAGTTCAAGGCCAGGATCGCCCAGCTACTCGTACCGCTGGACTACAAAACCTGGCACACCGTCATCGACACACCGGCCCTGCGCACCCGAATAAAGCTGCAACGCGCCGGCCATATACTCGGCTCCTGCTACTTCGAGATATCCGTGACAAACAAACCTGATCACAACACTCGCATCCACAACACGCGCATCGTCTTCTCGGGTGACCTGGGCGCACCCGGCAGCGCACTGCTGCCAGCACCGCAATCGCCGCATCATGCCGATATCGTCGTGCTGGAATCCACCTATGGCAATCGCAGACACCAGAGCCGACACGACCGTATCAACCGGCTCAAAGCAGCGATAGAAAAAGCCCTGCAGAACGATGGCACCGTAATTATCCCGGCCTTCAGCATCGGGCGCACACAAGAACTGCTGTATGAACTGGAAGAACTGATCCACCGACACAGCCCTGGTGGCGACGGGAAAACCAAGCCCCTGTGGAAAAACCTGCAAGTGATTGTCGACTCGCCACTGGCAGCTGAATTCACCAAAGTGTACCGACAACTGAAACCCTACTGGGACGATGAAGCACAGCGCCGCCTGAAGGCCGGACGCCACCCACTGAACTTCGCCAACCTCTACACCATCGGCAACCACGACGAACACCAACGGACCGTCGACTATCTGGCCAAAACCGGACAACCCGCCGTGGTGATCGCCGCCAGTGGCATGGCAGCCGGTGGCCGAGTGATGAACTACCTGAAGGCAATGATAGAAGACTCAAGGCATCAGGTACTGTTTGTGGGCTATCAGGCTCCCGGCACACCGGGCCACCAGATACAGAACGCAACGCCAGGTAAAGATGAAGTGACGCTGGAGGGCCAGCGCTATCGTATTAATGCAGGCGTTGATAGTATCAGCGGATACAGCGCACATGCGGATCAGAAGGATCTGGTTAACTTTATCAGGCGGATGAAAAAGTGGCCGCGGGAGGTGCGCTTGATTCATGGGGATCAAGCGGCACGGTTGGCACTTAAAGATAAAATTGAACAGGCAGCACAAGCTGCTAAGCAGGAGATTCGCGTAGAGCTGGCTGAAGCCAGACACTAAACCGCTACCCGTAAAACACGACCCGTAAACCAAGCAACAAGGAGGTTGCATGGCAAGCCAACATCACGATACAGGCTACAAGGAGCTGTTCAGTCACCCTGAATTCGTTCAGCAACTGATCGAAGGCTTCGCGCCACCGGAAATCGCCCGGATCATGGACTTTTCCACACTGAGGAATCACAGCGGCAACTATATTACCCCGCTGTTTGAAGAAAAGTTCGAGGATGTGGTCTGGTCAGCCGAGGTCAACTGGCAAGGGAGCAGACAGCAGATTTTCCTGTATATCCTGCTGGAATTTCAGTCTCGGATTGATTACACCATGCCCATCCGACTGATGCACTACGTCGCCTGCTTCTATGATCATCTGCTGAAGACCAGGGAAACAACCCCCAGACAGGGCCTCCCGCCGATACTGCCGATTGTGCTGTACAATGGCACCAAGCGCTGGCGAGCCCGGCAGGATATCTACGAAATGGTGAAACCGGAACCCCCGGCCTTTCTGCGAGTCTATCAGCCACATCTGCGCTATTACCTGATAGACGAAGGGCGTTATACTGATGAAGAGTTAACCAGTCGACACACCCCCCTAAGCGGTATCTTTGGGGTTGAAAATGCCGGTGAAAGCTGGGGAGCTTTGCAACAAGCAGTCGACAGGATCGTTGCGATCATCAGGGCAGACCCGAATAAAGAGCGCATTGACAAGATCATTACCCGCTGGCTGAAGCGCCACCTGCAGTATCTGGGTGCCGGTGTAAACTTGGATCCACTGAATAGCTTGATGGAGGATAGAGAGATGTTGGCAGAAAACCTGGAAAAGCTGGTGAAGAAAGAGCGGATAGAGGG
Organism: Nitrincola salilacus; assembly: GCF_046271865.1. Lineage (NCBI taxonomy): Bacteria > Pseudomonadati > Pseudomonadota > Gammaproteobacteria > Oceanospirillales > Oceanospirillaceae > Nitrincola > Nitrincola salilacus. Next base: position 1,100,878 of record NZ_CP176580.1, on the reverse strand, counting down.
GCGTATAGAGGGACGGCAAGAGGGTGAGCAAATAGGTATTCAAAAAGGTATTCAGAAAGGCCGAATGGAAACCATGTGTGAGACGGCACGCAACCTGATCGCTCGTACCGAAATGGATGATGCCATGATAGCCGATATTTCGGGATTATCTGTTGATGAGGTTACTAAGCTTCGTGCTGAAGCCAGACACTGAACTTCGCCAACCTGTCATTTGACTGGCCGGACATGAAGAGTGTGGGGGTAGCAATCTCTTTCCGACAGGAAGGAGAAACCATCCCGGATCATGCCCAGATTCGCTACTACATTAGCTCAGAAGTTTTAACAGCGGAGCGTTTTGCGCAGGCGGTACGCCAGCACTGGCAGATAGAGAATAAATTGCACTGGTGTCTGGATGTTGGATTTAAAGAGGATGCCTGTCGGATACGTCGAGAAGATGCGGCAGAGAACTTGGCAGCCGTCAGGCATATTGCGATGAACTTCTTGAAGAGTGAGAAAACCTTCAAAGCGGGCATTCAGCGCAAACGAAAGAAGGTAGCAATGAGCTGGGAGTACCTGTCGCAAGTCTTAGAGACATGCGGGGTTTCATGATATTTCCGTGGAGGCGATGCTGGTGCATGGTGATAACATTGCGAGAAAAACCTGAGGGATATATTATTATCTACGGCAACTAAAAATACAAAAAACTACTGCAAGCCCACCTGAAAAATGAAAATAATATTCATAGTACTCATTTCAGAAATAACTAAAAAAATTCAACACAATAAATTATGAACAACAATAAAATAGATCTCGAAGAGGAAAACAGAAAACCTTTAGTTTCGATAGGAATGCCTGTTTATAACGAGTCACGATTCATACAAAGCTCACTGGACTCAATCCTTAGTCAAAGCTACAAAAACATTGAGATAATTATTTCAGACAACTTCTCAACTGACAGCACTTTTCAAATATGCTCTGATTATTCAAAAAACAATAAAAAAATAAAGCTTCACAGATTTGACAAAAACAACGGAGCTGCCGCAAACTTCGAATATGTACTTAAAAACTCAACAGGAAAATATTTCATGTGGGCCTCAGGGCATGATTTATGGAAAAATAATCTAATTGAGAAATATGTTGAACAACTAGAATTAAATCAAACAGCATCGCTGGCAATTGCATCAAACAATTGGATTTCAGAGACAGGACATAGGCTAAAAATAAAAACAAGCCATTATGACACAAGAGGGCTAGACCCTGTAGCCAGATACTTCACTGTATTCTGGGGGAGTATGAATCCAATTTTAGGTATAATCAGAAGAGAAAATATTAGTTCAAAAAGTATAACAAAAATCGTTGGCAGTGACTTGGTCTTCCTTACAAGCCTTGCACTGAATGGTGATTTCATTCATGTAAAAAATACAGAATGGAATAGAAGAGAGTTTAGAAGAGAAAAAAATTATGAAGAAAAACTAAAACGCTACAAAAGTGAAAGCTTTGGGCTTGCAACATCTCTAACCAGCAAAGCCTTTCCACTTGCGCAACTTCCATACGCCCTAATATCAAACACGCTAAGGTCAAACACACCAATAAAAATAAAAATATCCATATTATTTCTCCTGATATTTACAATGCCCATAAAATACTTCTGCGGTAAATATTTATCTAAGACACCAAACCATGATGCCGAATAAAAGAAGCCACCATGGCACCACCAATATTAAAAAAACACTAAACCTCATTAAACAAACATTTACTGTAACTGCACTTGCAGCAATCTTATATATAGCATTAAATAATCGTGATGAACTAATAACAATCTTTCTATCAGCAGAAATTATTTCACTATGCACGAGCATATTTCTATGGATATTGTTGCATATATTATCACCACTATTCACTGTATTTTCATTTAAGTTATTCGGCAACAACATTAACTACAAAAAAGCATTTATTATTCACAATAAAAGACTACCAGCAAAATACATTCCAGGAGGAATATGGCATACTGTTGCAAGAGTAAATGACTATCACAACGAAGGAGTATCTGCATCCAGTATAGGGAAGTACATTGCATTTGAAAACATAGCAGCCATTGTTATAGCACTAACTATAGGCTGTATATTGATAAGCCAAAATACTCAAGACAGCTCAATTCATTCAGCAACCACCTTATTATCAGTCATTGGAATTACTACAATTTTAACCCCTATATTGCTCAAGTTATTAAGTCATAAGTTGATGATGAATATTTCATTGAAAAAATATTATATATCAATACTTATTACAGCCGCATATTGGTCTATCGCTGCAGCGTCATTTATTTATTTCATAAAATCATTTACAAATTTGAATATTGAAACAAATTACTCAATGATCGGCGGAACCTACCTACTGTCTTGGGGAATAGGTTATATAGCCATTTTTGCGCCTCAAGGGATAGGAATTTCCGAATTGATTTCTGCATCACTTTTAAAAAATAGCATGCAAGCCGCCGGTCTAATCCCGACTATTGCTGCCTTTAGAGCAATAATTCTAATTGGTGACATTATCGCTTGGTCATCAACATTTTTTATCAAAAAACAGAATTAAAAATAAATAACCGTTAAATATATTCTTTTAAATCACTAAAGCAGTGAGGAAAAAAAATGAAAGCCGTAATTCTTGCTGGAGGGTTGGGAACACGCATCAGTGAAGAGTCACACCTCCGCCCAAAACCAATGATTGAGATCGGTGGAAAACCCATACTCTGGCATATAATGAAAATATACTCCGCCCATGGTGTTAATGATTTCATTATATGCCTAGGCTATAAGGGATATATAATAAAAGAATATTTTTCTAATTATTTTTTGCATATGTCAGACGTAACATTCGATATGAAAAACAATCGAATGGATGTCCATCACAACAGTGCTGAACCTTGGAAGGTTACACTTTTAGATACAGGCCAACACTCTTTAACAGGTGGCAGATTACTACGGGTTCGAGATTATCTTAATAATGATGAGGCATTCTGTTTTACCTATGGAGATGGCATTAGTGATGTCAACATTAAAGCATTGATTGAGTTTCATAAATCACATGGTAAGCTTGCCACAGTCACAGCCGTTACTCCTCCCGGCCGTTATGGTGCACTGAAAAGAAAAGATAACCAAGTAACTGGTTTTTCAGAAAAACCTCGCGGAGATGGAGCAACTATAAATGGAGGGTTTTTCGTGCTTTCCCCTAAAGTAATCGACTTGATAAATTCTGATCAGACAAGTTGGGAGGGAGAGCCGCTGACCCAGCTTGCCTCATCAGGTCAATTAATGGCTTATGAACATAGAGGCTTCTGGCAGCCTATGGACACCCTCAGAGAAAAAAACCTGTTAGAGGAGTTGTGGCAAAGTGGCAGTCCACCTTGGAGAGTATGGAAATGAAATGCCTTGTGAATAAATATTTCTGGCATGGCAAACGTGTACTTATAACTGGTCATACAGGTTTCAAAGGAAGCTGGTTGGCTATCTGGTTAAAAAAAAACGGTGCTGACGTTTATGGTTTCAGCTTACCTCCGAGCTCTGAGCAGTCACTCTATAATCTTGCGGGAATAGATTCACTATGCAATAGTCATATTAATGATATTCGGGATCCAGGCTCTATACTAAGCTGCATCAAAAATTTTCAACCAGAAATTATTTTTCACTTAGCTGCTCAAGCTTTTGTGCTTGCTAGCTATAAAAACCCCATAGATACTTTTTCTACTAACACCATGGGTACCGTCAACTTACTAGATGCAGTAAGATCTTGTAGTTCTACACGAGTAGTGATTTGTGTAACAACTGACAAAGTATATAAAAATAACGAATGGCCCTGGCCTTATAGAGAAACAGATAAACTTGGTGGTATAGATCCATACAGCGCGAGCAAAGCAGCAAGTGAGTTAGTTATTAAGTCATACAGAGAGTCTTATTTTAATGAAAGCAGTACAAAAGTTGCAATTGCCAGTGCCAGGGCAGGCAATGTCATAGGGGGCGGAGACTGGTCAGAAAATAGACTTATTCCTGATGCTATTCGAGCTTGGGAAAGTGGCCAGCAACTAGAAGTGCGCTCCCCTAATTCAATTCGGCCTTGGCAACACGTACTTGACTGTATGCATTCATACACATTAATGGCAGAAAAACTCTACTATAATAATAAGTTAGCTGGCGCGTATAACTTCGGCCCACCTGCTGCAGAAGCCGCTTCTGTCCGGGAAGTTGTCACAATGGCTATGGATATGTTTGGTAATGATGCCAATACGAAATTTCACCAGATCACTTCAGGCCTTCATGAAGCCTCAGAACTTAAGCTTGATACAAGCCTTGCATCTAGTCAGTTTGGAATTAAGAATCACTGGTCACTCAAAGAAACGATCGCAAAAACAATTTATTGGTATCAAGCAGCACGATCTGGAAATGATGCACTTGAGCTTTGTAATAACGATATAAATGCCTATGAGAAATATAATGAGTAACTTTGAATTTATATCAACATCACTGGCAGGTGTAGTTAAAGTCAAGTACTCAAGGAAGGTTGATTGTAGAGGGTTTCTTAGTAGATTATTTTGTATTGAAGAACTGTCTTCAGCAGGCTGGTACTCACCAGTTGCCCAAGTAAATTTCACGAAAACTCAATCAATAGGTACTATTCGTGGTATGCATTTTCAATATCCACCTTTTGCCGAGATGAAGTTGATTACCTGTATTCATGGAGCTGTTTGGGATGTGGCACTTGATCTTCGTCCCTCCTCTCCAACATTTCTTCAATGGCATGCAGAAACTTTATCAGATGAGAATCTGACGGCATTATTAATTCCTGAGGGAGTGGCCCATGGCTTTCAAGCAACAGAAAGTGAAACTGAACTTGTCTATTTTCATTCTGCTCCTTATCATCCAAATGCAGAGGCTGGTATAAATCCGCTTGATCCAAGGCTTGCTATTAATTGGCCACTTGATGTCAACAACCTTTCAGAACGTGATAAGGGCCTTCCCTACATCAATAGTGATTTTAAAGGGGTGCTCTTGAAATGAAGTGCAGGCATTGCGGTACAACTATACATACTACCTTTCTTGACTTGGGATCCACCCCTCCTTCTAACGCATATATAAATGCAAATGATTTGAGTAAACCTGAAATTACTTTTCCGTTACGGGTGCTGGTCTGTGAAGAGTGCTGGCTAGTTCAAACAGAGGACTTTGCCCGCGCAGATGACTTGTTTACTTCTGATTATGCCTACTATTCCAGTACCTCCAGTAGTTGGCTAGAACATGCAAGTAATTACTGCACAATGATCTGTGACCATCTAAGGTTAGATAAATCAAGCATGGTGATTGAAATTGCCTCAAATGACGGTTATCTGCTGAGAAATTTTGTTTCTTCTGGTATCCCATGTTTAGGCATTGAACCTACACAGGGTACAGCCGAGATGGCGAGGAAGATAGGAATTCCAGTTTTGTCCAAGTTTTTCAGCCAGCATCTGGCTGAAGAGCTTGTAGCCAAAGGACAACAGGCAGATCTAGTCATTGGGAATAATGTCTATGCCCATGTGCCGGATATTAATGATTTTACAAAAGGTATAAAAACACTGCTTAAGTTTGGTGGAACAGCTACCATGGAATTTCCACATTTGATGGAGTTGCTGAAATTCAACCAGTTCGATACAATTTATCATGAACATTTTTCCTATCTTTCACTGCTTGCTGTACAGCGAATCATAAAAAATGCAAATTTACGTATCCATGATATTGAACAACTTCCAACCCATGGGGGCAGCCTCAGGATATATATTAGCCATGCAGCTGATCCGCGGCGTATTTCTAAAAATGTAATCGATATTGAACGCCAAGAACAAGAGCAAGGGCTGGACAAACTGGAAACCTATTTACAGTTTCAAAACCGAGCTGACAAAGTCAAAAATGACTTACTTAACTTTCTCATTGAGCAGAATGAACAAGGCAAAAAAGTGGTAGCATATGGGGCTGCTGCCAAAGGCAATACTCTGCTCAACTATGCCAAGATCAAGTCTGATCTTCTTCCTTTTGTCTGTGATGCTGCACTAGCAAAACAAGGTAAGTACTTACCTGGAAGCAAAATTCCGATATATCATCCTGATATACTAAGAGCAGAAAAGCCTGACATTGTATTGATTCTTCCTTGGAATATAGCTTCTGAAGTCATGCAATATACTAATTATATCCGAGAGTGGAATGGACAATATGCCATCGCTATTCCTTCTATGGAGATTCTATGAATCATCGTATTTATTATACTAAACCATCTATTACTGCTCTCGAAGTAGGCTATGCTACTGATGCTGCACAAAATGGTTGGGGTGATCATTGCTACGAATACATACATCGTTTTGAAGAGGCATTTAGCACCCATTTATCTGTGAATTATGCTATAGCAACTTCAAGCTGTACTGGAGCACTCCATATGGGTATGGCTGCACTCGGTATTGGCCATGATGATGAAGTCATTTTGGCGGACTCAAACTGGATTGCCACAGCCGCTCCTATAGTGCACTTGGGAGCAAAACCGATCTTTGTTGATATTCTTCCAGACACTTGGTGTATAGATCCAGAAAAAGTAGAAAAAGCTATCACACCCAAAACGAAAGCCATTATTGCAGTTCATTTATATGGAAACCTATGTGATATGAATAGGCTTCTTGCAATCGGTAATAAGTACGGCATCCCGGTTATTGAAGATGCTGCTGAAGCTATAGGATCGCTATATCATGGTCAGAGAGCAGGCTCCATGGGCATATTTGGAGTCTTTTCGTTTCATGGTTCCAAGACTCTGACCACTGGAGAAGGTGGTATGTTTGTCACAAACGACCATGAACTCTATGAACGTACTCTTACATTCAGCAACCATGGCAGAGCAAGTAGTCAGACTAAGCAGTTTTGGGCGGACCTAGTGGGTTTTAAGTATAAAATTTCCAATATACAAGCGGCTATAGGATGTGCTCAAATGGAGCGAATTGACGATCTAATAGCTGGCAAAAAAAGGGTGTTCAAAATTTACCATAAGGGACTCATGGATCTACCTGGTATTTCCATGAATCCTGAGCCGCCGGGTACAGAAAACGGGTTCTGGATGCCTACAATTGTTTTTGATACAGACATAGGGGTAACACGAGAATTACTGCAATCAAAACTTCAGGCGGAGGGGGCTGATGCACGTGTATTTTTCCACCCTCTGTCCAGCTTACCAATGTTTACCCCGGTGCACGAAAACAAAATCGCGTATGGAATTCCGACACGAGCTATCAATCTACCTACATATCACGATATTTGCTCAAGCGAATTGAAACGAGTAATAGCCGCAGTGCGTTCGATAATAAGCCCAAATGCAGGTATATGCTGAGATAATAATCATGACCTGTGTAGTAATCTCTCAACCAATGTATTTTCCTTGGCCCGGAATATTAGAACAATACAGACTATGTGACACATTTATCTATTACGACGACGTACAGTTCTCTCGAGGATTTTTTAATAGAGTACAGATCAAGACAGCTGGTGGAAGAAGATGGTTGACCGTTCCGTTACTCGATTGGCACCGTGGACAACTAATCCAAGAAGTATATATCGACAATAGTCAGGACTGGAAGCGAAAGCAACGTGATCAGTTACGTCAAGCCTACGCTGGAGCCCCCTTCAAGGCCGATATGTTAGATCTGGTTGATGCTGTATTTTCGCGCAACTATCATACAATCGGGGAGCTTGCTCAAGAGTCGACCGAGGCTCTAGTCCGCTACTTCCCTCCCATCAGTAAAGATACTTTTATGTTAAGGTCTTCTGAACTCAGTGTTACAGGGGCTAGTACAGAAAGACTGATTAATCTATGCAGGTCGCTTGGGGCAAACCAATACCTGACAGGGCATGGAGCCCGTAATTACCTTGAACACGAGCGCTTCGAGCAGCAAGGTATAAATGTATCATATATCGATTACGGTGTAGATGAGTATACTCAGCTACATGGTCCTTTCACACCCTATGTTAGTTCTCTCGACTTAATAGCTAATTGTGGACAAGCAGGTATTGAGCAAATCAATGGCAACTTACAACCCTGGCGTAATTTTATCAAGCAGGCTGATCAATCACAGGTGAATCATGAAGAATGATCTAAATGATGTATCCTCAGAATATCGTCCAAATGCGGTAACTGAAATTGAAAACCGTCTTATCCTGAATTGGTACCCTCACCGCATCATCCAACGATTCGGGCATTCAACCTCCCTACTTGAGCTAGGTCTCGGCCATGGATATACCGCCCACATCTTTATAGAGGCCAGTGATCGATATGTAGTAGTAGATGCTGCATCTATTGTTATTGACCAATTCAGGCAGGGCTCACCGGATTTTCGTGGAGAAATTGTAGAGTCTTATTTTGAAGAATATACACCCAACTCACCATTCGATGTAATCGTAATGGGCTTTATTCTGGAACATGTCGATGATCCCCACATGATTCTTACACGATATCGTGACTTCCTAACTCCAGGTGGAAAATTATATGTTACCGTACCAAATGCGAAATCTATGAATCGGCGTTTGGGACTAGAACTTGGTGTAATAGACGATATCTATAGCTTAAATACAAACGATCTTGCGCTTGGCCACCAGCGCCAGTATTGTCGTGAAACCCTTACGGAGACTGTTACACGTGCTGGTTATCGAATAACATACGAGGAAGGCATTTATCTCAAACCACTTCCACTCTCAGTGTTAAAAACTCTCGATGATTTTGACGAGAACCTTCAGGCAATGCTTAATGTTGGTATTGAGTTTCCAGATCTATGTGTTGGCCTGTTGATGGAGCTCGAATCAAAGTGAAACGCGTGGTAGTACTTGGCGCTAGCTCAATGCTTGGTCGTGAGGTAGTGCGACAACTTAAATCATACGAAATTGAAGTTATTCAAGCTGGCCGTAGTGCTGACATGGATATCATAGTAAGTCATGGATCCGGTAAGTCACCCATTTTTTCCATACAATGCAACGCTGACGTATTAATCCACTGCACAGCGGCATTTGGCAACGATGACTTAGAAGGAATTCGTCTCAATATTGCGGTAAATATTGGCAGTGCGGTCGATGTCATAGAGATCGCGACAAAGATGAGTATAAACCGTATCGTCTATGCTGGTTCACTTTCGTCGGACCCTAGTTGTGAGCCAGACAAAGCAATGAGTTCCTACGGTATGAGTAAACTTAACTGTGAGAATATTCTTAACTGGTCTACCATCAGACGTGGGGGTAGCTTTTGTAGCTTGCGATTAACTCAGCTCTTGGACACTGATGGCGACTGCTGTCGACATCAACCATGGTTCGGTCGAATTGTCGCTTACGCATCACAAGGTCTTACTCTTCGGATTCCAGCCTCAAATGGAACTAGAAATTTTCTTCATATTTCTGATGCCGCACGTATATTGATTGCAGCAGCTAATAGCGACTTTTCAGGCTACATACCGATTATACATCCAATTAATATTGACTTACACACACTCGCTATAGAAGCGTTCACTATATTTGGCCAAGGCGGGGAAGTAGTTGTAGATCCCAAAAAGACACCATTTAGAATGATTACTTTCCCACATGATACATCTATGCGCGATATATTAGGGATTAAGCCACAGCTCAGCACTGTAGAAGTCTTACATATGATTCGGGATGCAGGTACAGCATGCCGCTTTGGCCCACTGGATGTGCAATGAAACATTCAGAATACTGCTTAAGCATTGTAGTAACAGGGGTTGGAGCTATCATCGGACAAGGCATAATCCGTAGTCTCCGCCACTCAACCTACAATGTTCGGATCATCGGAGTCGACCGCAACCCTCGCACAGCCGGAACCTATTTATGTGACGAATTTGAGGTAAAACCCAGTGTTGACGAGACTGATAGCCTCTATTTAGATTTTTGGAAAAAACTCATAAGCAAGTATGATATTGCATTAATTCTACCAGGCCTTGAGCAGGATATGTATTTTCTTAATACTCAGCGCTCATGGTTTGATGGACTGGGTACAGCTGTTGCATTGAATTCTGCAACTTTGATCGATCAAACATCAGATAAATGGATATTTGGAGAAATTCTTACATCAATTGGATACACAACAATCCCCTCAGTATGCACTAATAATTGGCAAGAGATGAACAACGCACTCGGACCGCCACCATTTTTACTTAAGCCACGCCACGGGAATGGTTCTCGTGGCATCATAAAGATCGAAGATCCAGACGACATAGTTTACTGGAATAAAAAAATGGTAGTACCGTGGATGCTTCAACGCATCGTTGGGAATGATGAACAGGAATTTACTGTTGGAGTTTTCGGGTTAGGAAATGGGCAGTACTTGGGACCAATCATTTTTCGCCGCCGTTTGTCTGCTATGGGTAATACTATAGAAGCGGAAGTTTCGCGAAATACTTTGATTAGTACCGCAGTGTTACAGCTGTGCACACACTTCAAGCCAATAGGGCCAACCAATCTACAGTTTCGAATCGAAGGGGATATAGCTTACCTCCTTGAAATCAACCCGCGCTTTTCAAGTAGTAATTCACTACGAAGTGCTTTTGGTTTCAATGAAGCAGAAATGGCCATCGATTACTACGTACATGGCCGAGAGCCAACTACTCCTAATATAATAGATGGTGTAGCATGGCGTTACATAGAGGATTGGATAATACATGCTGGCCATACTTTCTGATATTCATGCAAATCTACCCGCATTAGAGGCCGTGCTCGCTGACGCGCATAAACGTGGATGTAAACGGTTCATATCTCTTGGAGATGTGGTCGGTTATGGCGCGCAGCCAGGCGAATGTATCGATCTATTAAAATCACTTGGTGCAATTAACATCTTAGGCAACCATGATAGTTATATAGTTTTCAAAAATGACTGCCCCCGATCAAAAAAAGTATCTCAAATTATTACCTATCAACGCGCCTTACTCACTCCACAACAGATTGAGTGGTTAAGTCAATCGCCCCGTTTCCTATGTGAAGGTAACCTCATGTTCGTGCATGGAGGTCCAGATGATCCATGTGATCAGTACCTATACACAGTTTCACGCAGCACGGTGCCTGAAGATATTCGCTGGCTGTTCTCAGGCCATACACATGTGCAGATTATGGCTGATTTCACAGATCGTAGTTACTGTAATCCGGGCTCGGTTGGCCAACCCCGTGATGGTGACTGCCGCGCAGCATATGCTATTCTGGACGGCGAATCTGTTCAGCTTCATCGAGTCGTGTATGATATCGACCGCGCAGCCTCGGCAATGATCGCAGCTGGTTTCGAACCATTTTATTACGAAAACCTCTATGTAGGTGCTCAGATAGGTGGACGCATAGATCAAATTGATATCATCAAAGACTGAGAAATAAATGGACCAAATTGAGCTTTTTCAACAGCAAGTTCAGCAAAATATAGAGCGTCTGGCAAACGACACTTCATTACATAAACTTTCACTTGAATGGATTCTAAAGGCTGGAACTGTAGGTGCTTATGCATATAACTTCCAATGGCTTGGTCGTCCGATAATTCAGTGTCCACAAGATATGGTCGCAATGCAGGAACTTATCTGGCAGATTAAGCCAGACTTGATCATTGAGACTGGAATAGCGCATGGTGGCTCGCTCATTATGAATGCCTCACTACTTGCGTTACTTGATATTTGCGATGCAATTGAGGCGGATACTACACTAAATCCTGCTAAATCAGAGCGCAAAGTATTAGGAATTGACATCGATATTCGCGCGCACAACCGTACGGCAATCGAGGCCCATCCAATGTCATCGCGAATTCAAATGATTGAAGGCTCGAGCATTGCACCCGAAGTAGTTGAACAAGTCCACACGATTGCTAAAGATTATAAGTGTATACTGGTATGCCTTGACAGCAACCATACTCACGACCATGTACTAGCAGAACTAAAAATGTATGCACCACTTGTTTCACAAGGAAGCTACTGTATTGTTTTTGATACGCTTATTGAAGACATGCCTGACAGCACATTTCCTGACCGCCCTTGGGGATCAGCAAATAACCCTAAAACAGCAGTAAGAGAATATCTAAAAAACAATCAGGAATTCGAAATTGATAAAAATGTTCAAAATAAATTATTAATAACAGTTGCGCCAGATGGATATTTGAGGCGCAAGTAAAAACAAATTGTATATTTTAATCATCAGCACTATCACTATCTTTATAAATAAGCTGCGTAATTTGCTCCGAAACCAAACCAATCAAAAAAATAGTAACTGCTGCAGTTAACATAAATATTGTTACTATTGAAAGTCTAGCATCTGTCGAAAATGTATAAAAATAGTAAGATAGCCCTAAAACTGCATGCAATAAGGATATAGGGAAAAATATTTTTAAAGGTGAATACAGCGTACCAATCTTAAAAATAATTAGCAAAAACCGTATGCCATCTTTCAGTAGCTTGATATGGCTTTTTCCAACACGCTTAGCAGCAATAATTGGAACATAAGAAACTGAGTAACCCGCTCGAAAAAAAGCCATTGTGCATGTTGTAGGGTACGAGAACCCATTTGGTAACAAGTACAAAAATTCTCGGAATTTTTTTGCACGTACAGCTCTATAGCCTGACGTCAGGTCCTCGATTCTATGACCTGTTATGTAGCTTGAAAAGCTGTTATAAAATTTGTTTGCGATTCCTCTACCCACACTAGCTTGAGAGGAGCTGTTTCTCGCCCCAACAGCCATGTCATACCCCTCATAAACCTTTTCCAGTAACCTTGGTATATCATTAGGGTCATGCTGACCATCGGCATCCATAAAAACAATGACATCTCCTTTGGCAGCTCTTGCACCAGACTTTATTGCCGCTCCGTTCCCTTTAGAATACTTGTGAGCTATTACAGTAGCACCAGCCTCAGCAGCATTCTTAAATGTGCTATCATTCGATCCATCATCAACAACAATAACTTCTATATCATTCAGTACCTTTTTAATCCCGCTAACGACTATACCAATGCTACTCTCTTCATTTTTAGCGGGTATAACAACCGAAATTTTATAATTTTTATTCACCATTTTCATATAGACCATTGATTTGATTAAACTGAATATCCCAAGCAATACGCTTAGCAGGATTAAATGGTCTACTGTTTTCCATCAAGCTTATCATTTCAGCTACCTTTGTATCATTTCCACTTTTGTAATAATAGTTCATTATCTCAGAATAAATAGGAAACTTTTTACTAATTTCGAAAGCTTTCATGATATGTTTTTCTGCAGCAAACAAATCGCCATTTAATTTAGAGAATCTATACAACATGTGATGCACTGAAGAGGCATAACCAGACACCTTCATTAGCTCTTCATTTTTCATCAATGCCGACATTAATTTTTCGACATCATCTAAACCAATGGCGGAGCACTCTCCTGCACTATAGCTATCAAGTAAATTCATAGGTAGCTTCAACAATGCACTGCTAGGCAAAGCGCTTGGTATTTTATCAACAACTTCTTCCAGTCGAACCTTAATTCTCCCTCTATCTTCACCTTCGTTTACATAGCAAGACAAAGATAGAGACTCCATTCTGGTGATTATACAGCTTTCACATCTGAATGATGCCTCATCAAAGATACCTATTAGACTTCCAACAGATGCACCATTTTCTTGCAGCACTATCGCATAATTATTTGCTGCCCGTGCAGAGGCAGGGTTTAGATCAAACCAAATTTGCGCTGATGTTTCGTGATCACTCCACAAAATCGCTAGCTGATTTGATGAAAAAGCTATTATGAGAATATAAACTGGCAGAAATACTAGTGAAAGTTTACTCAGATTATTAATCAAAAAAACAAACCACACAAAGAGAATGACAATCCCTAATGAAGCAATATAATTCCTATGTTCAAAATACAGTTCAAGCATTAAGAACGTAGATTCTGATGAATGGGCCAAAAAATAAAAAACAATTGAAAACATAATTATAGGTACTTTTTTTCTTACAACATAAGCACCACAGAACAAAGCAAGCCAAGAGAATAACGACACTATAAACTTAAAATCATTGTATAAAACAACATCATAACCATCATGAAATGGATGGTAATAAAAAACATCTGGAATGAATGTATAAAACACATACTCAAATAGAATTACAGACTGAGTTGTCAATCTATCAAGAGGTGAATATCCCCTAATCCCTGCTACTTCAAACCAATTACCGCCAAGATAAGCCATATACACATATATAAACAATACCAAGACCCACAATACAGATCTTCGCATAAAGCGTACTGAATAGCGTACACCCTTATCTGTTGCATGATAACTACACTTACTATCTTTAAACCAAAAATAATCTATCAACAGCGCTAGAGGAATTAAAAGCGCACCACTTTCTTTAGATAAAGTAGCGAGTAATGAAAAAACCATTAATGCACTTAAAGAAACAAAAATCCCTTTCTTACTTGATTCAAATCTAGTCAATAAATATATATATACAATCAAGCCTAAAAAAACAAAAAAACCACTTAAAACAGCCATCCTTTGAATAGGGATAAATATTGCTGGAAAGTTAATTGGTGACAATCCCCAGATAACTGAAACTGCAATAGAGAAATAGTACTTCCTCTTTCCATAAAAACCCAATCTGCTACCAATAAGATTTGAAAAAATAAAAACAAGAATCACATTAAGCATGTGAATTAACAAATTCAAATGCAATATTTCACCTATATTTTCAACCCAACCTCCTGCATGAATTATAAACGAGGCCAGAGATAAAGGCCGACCAATCGGGCCAGCTTCACCAGAAAAAATAAATACTAAAGCAGTTCTAAAATCATGAACGGAGTTTAATGGCGATAGGTTATGATAGTCGTCATAATAGCCTCTCCCATAAACACCGGGATAAAGCAAACCATACATAACCGCCAGACATAAAAGCAAAAGCAGTAGTTTAAGTAATAGATGATTGTACCTACTGCTTAATAAAGCCATTTCATACCTCATAAAAAAAACAACCCGCATTTGCGGGTTGTTTTATAGGGCCGAATTTTATTAGCGGCATGAGCCTGGAACAAAGTTAGCTGGAGATCCTGTACAAGCCCACGTAACACTTCCAAGGGTCGATACCCATGTAGGTGTTAAAGTAATTACAGTACTACCTGCTGCAGCGGTACCTGTTACTTGAACCACACCAGTCGCACTGTTTAACGTAGCAGCCGATACAAAACCACCTGTTCCTGGTGCTACGCACCCTCCAGCATCAACAGCCCCACCAAGCTGAGACTGTTCAGTAACGCAGGTACGGGCCGCTGAGGCTGATAAAACAAGCTCAGAAACGCGTGCTCGGGTTGTATAATCCTGATAAGCCGGCAGCGCGATCGCAGCCAGAATACCGATGATCGCCACGACGATCATCAACTCAATGAGTGTAAAACCTTGTTGTCTTTTCATGTTATTTCTCCAGCGAGTTTAACAATCCGTTTTGTGGCCATACATCGTTGTCCACCTAACTTGATTTGATACTAGGTTATGCTTCAGTTGCTGTCCATATCCTTTTAAACCCGAAGCTGATCTGGCTCAAGCCAGTAGCGCTGTAATGCTTGGAACTTCTATCCTACACGTATCAAGCAATATTTGAGCCAACCATTACAAAACTGACCGAAATAAAATTAACCCATTGTAATAAATATATTTATTTAAATGATAATTAATTTTACCAAGCGATAGACTTACTAAAAGTAACATTATTCCGCACCGCGATATGACAATTTTTGTCACATTCATGACCTGGTGCGTCACCCTTACTTACTCCATCTCCAACTTTTTCAGCCGGTAGCGCAACGCACGAAATGAGATGCCCAGCCGTTTGGCTGCTGCTGTTTTGTTGTGGCCACTGCTTTGCAAGGCATCATTAATCAGCTTGCGCTCGATGCTCTCCATATAAGCCTCAAGGCCGACCTGCTCCACCAGCGCCTCATCCGGGATCAACTCATCCAGATCAAAAGGGCTGCTGATCAGTTGTGCTGCTGGTGTGATGGGTGGCTGTTCATGATGGTTATTCTTATCAAGCAACAGGTCGTCTGCCTCTATCACTGCGCCTTCGCAGAGTGTCAAGGCTCGCTCCAGGATGTTCTCGAGCTGTCGGACATTACCCGGGAAGCTGTATTGGTGTAGCTCACTTCTGGCACCCGCACTCAGCTCCGGTACTTGTATCTCCATTTTTTGTGCAAGGTAATGAATAAAGTGATCCGCCAGCAGCGGTATATCTTCTGGGCGCTCTCTTAACGACGGCACATGCAGCTCTATCACATTGATCCGATAATACAGATCCTCACGAAAGCGCTTTTCCGCTACCTGTTGCGACAGATCCTTATGCGTAGCGCTCAATATGCGCACATCGACATGCACCTCCGTCTGCGATCCAACTGGTCGCACCACCTTTTCCTGTATCGCGCGCAGGAGTTTAACCTGCATGCCCAGCGGCAGGTCGGCGACCTCATCCAGAAACAAAGTGCCGCCGTCTGCACTCTGGAATAACCCATCCTTATCCGCATAGGCACCGGTAAAGCTGCCTTTTTTGTATCCGAAAAGTTCGCTTTCCATCAGTTCAGCGGGAATCGCTCCGCAGTTCACGGCCACAAATGGCTGCTCTGCGCGTGGCCCTTGTGCATGTATCAGGCGCGCTACCAGTTCTTTACCTGTGCCTGACTCGCCGCTGATATAGACAGGTGCCTGGCTGCGCGCCAGTTTGCGGATGGTATGACGTATCGATTCGATCGGTGCAGAGCGGCCAAGCAGTTGCAAGCAATCATTACTGGCTGGAACTTCGTCTGACTCTGCCTGCTCACCCAGCAGCAGTGCTGAGCGAACCAGGTTTCTCAGCGTGGGCAGTTCAACAGGCTTGTTGAGAAAATCAAACGCTCCCGCTTTGAGTGCATCAATAGCGGATTGCATATTGCCATGCGCGGTAATCATCGCGACCGGTAGATTAGGCCGCGTGCGTTGGATATGGCGGATAAGATCAATGCCGTTGCCATCCGGCAGACGCATATCCACCAGACACAACTGAAAGGTGTCACGACTCAGCGCGTCTCTGGCCTGCTGCAAGTCGCCAGCTTCGGTGCAGGTGATATCCATACGGGACAAGGTGATACCCAGCAGTTCGCGGATATCAGGCTCATCATCCACAATCAGTACACGTCTGGTTGCTTTGTTATCACTCATTCCTGCTTCCTGTCGATCTGCTGTGCCGGGAATAGTAGCCGAAAATGTCCGCCGCCGTCCTCTTTACCGATATAGCGCAACTGTGCCAGGTTGAACTCCGCCAGTTCCCGACACAGATACAGCCCCAACCCGACTCCCCGGCCATCGGTAGTAAAAAATGGCTCAAACAACTGATCAATATGCTGCTTAGCCACTCCCGGCCCAGTATCGATCACATCAATAAAACCGTGTTTGCCACCAAACCAGGCACAGCTCAGCACCACTTCAGACTGACCAGCAGCAGGCTTACTGTAACGCAGAGCGTTATCACACAGGTTACTGATAATCTGATTCAAATGGATCGGATCAAACCACACCTGCATATTCTCCGGCACCGGCTCCAACAGGATGCGACCTCGCGCTTCGGAGCGCGTATAGTAGTAATCACGCAGAAAATGATTCAGCCAGGCATCCAGCGTAATCAGTTCAGGCTGAGTTTTATCACGCTTGCCCAGTTGCAGGATGCTCTCAACAATACTGTTAACCCTTTTCGACTGCTCGCTGATGATCTGTGTCAGGCGCTTATCTGCTGCATCCAGTGCTGGTGATTCTGCCAACAACGCACCTGCATGGCTGATCGCCCCCAAGGGATTGCGAATTTCATGGGCTATACTGCCCGTTAAGCGCCCCAGTGCAGCCAGCTTTAGCTGCTGTGCTTCGCGACTGGTGGCATCTGCCTCTTCCAGGAAAATCAACGTGGGGCTCTCCTGTCCTTTATCCATAGCAACCAGATTTATCAATAACTTCTGCCGCCCGGTATTGATCAGAAAGCGCTGTCGCCCTTCCCTTTGCATCTGCTTCCAGCGTTGAAGCTCTTGCGTCAGTTCGCCTGAGTAATCATCAAGTTCTGCAAGTTTCGGCAGCCTCGGTTCGCCGAAAAGACGCCAGGCGGCATTGTTGATAAAGCGCACCTGCCCATCGGGATCCACCACCATCACCCCCACTTCCATCTGCTCTATGATGTAGTCGGTCAGTTGCGCCATATCGGCCAGATCTATGCCACGCTGCCGAGCCAAAGCTTCACTGGCCGTGGCTCGACTGGCCAGCACTTGCGCCATGATGGCCGTGGCAAACAGCGCAAGACCGAGCATGCCGGCCAGTGGATAGTTGACATGATGATCCAGCCCAACCAACACGCTATAGAGTTGCTCTGCCAATACTGCCAGGGTCGCGACCGCGGCGAAAAAACCTGATTGCCGCCCTGTTACCATGGTGCTGACAATCGCGATACTGACTACCAGCAGCATTCCGACACCACTGTCGACTCCGCCGCTGGCATGCATCAATACGACTATAATCAGTATATCTGCCCCGATATGAGCACTGGCCTGCAGTAGATAGCGTGGCCAGCGCAGCCACAATGGCACTATCGCGGCAAAACCAAAAATGAGGTACGCAAGACTTGCCTGGCGGAAGAGTTGTTCAGAGGTGCTGGCCAGTGGCTCCTGATGAAACCCGAAGTGGATCAGAAACACAAACAGCGCCGCCAGAAACACACGATAAGTATTAAAAATACGCAAAGGTCGCCAGGTTCTGGAGAAATCATCCATACTTGAGGGATCAGGTGTCTTCTGTCGAATGGTCATATCAGTACCTGATGATGCCGGGTTGTGATTGAGAGGAGACAAGACTTACGCTGTTTTTCCGTCAAACAACCTTTTAAAAAGCATGTCATTATATTACTGTTCAAGGAATCCTGAGACCTAACTGTGACTTAAGCCGACTCCAGAGTGATCATAATGACTTTTGCTGTGTTGAGGCGCAACCTGTAAAGGGCTGGCCAGTTCATTGATAACTGGAGAGATCTGTGTTTTGATTGCAATACTCTGTATCTTAAAAAGAGAATCGTGGGAGTGCAGGTGACACAAGGCGTTCAACCCTTAAGTGGACTGGCCAAGAGACTGGTGCAGGATGGGGCCCTTTCAGCCGAAGTCGCAGCTGATGCCGTGGCCAAATCCCGTCAGGAAAAAGAGCCGTTTGTCAGCTATATCATCAAACAGCGCCTGATCAGTGCTCACCGTGCCGCATCTGCCGCTTCGGAAGAGTTTGGCCTGCCTCTGCTTGATCTTGATACCATCCCCGGCGACACACTCCCCAAAGGCCTGGTGGCCGAATCTCTGATTAACAAACATCAGATGCTACCTCTGATGAAGCGTGACAACCGCCTTTATGTCGCGGTGGCCGATCCGACCAATATGCAGGGTGTGGATGAGATCAAGTTCCACACTGGCGTAACTACCGAAGTGGTCATCGTTGAGCAGGATAAGCTGGCACACAAGCTTGAGAAATACCTGGATGAGCAGAGCGATGCGCTGGGCGAGCTGGACGATGCCGACCTTGATAATATTGATATCGATGACGGCTCGACAAAGCGCGAAGAGGAGCAGACCGCCGAGGATGCCGCCAGTGATGCGCCCATCGTCAGGTTTATCAACAAAGTATTGATGGATGCGATCAAGACCGGCGCTTCAGATATTCACTTTGAACCTTACGAGAAAACCTATCGGGTGCGCTGTCGTATCGACGGGATTCTGCAGGTGGTGCACAAACCCCCGTTGAATCTCGCCTCACGCCTGGGAGCACGACTCAAAGTGATGTCACAGATGGATATCTCTGAGCGGCGCATGCCTCAGGATGGACGCATCAAACTCAAGATCTCGAAGAACCGCTCCATCGATTTCCGTGTCAACAGCCTGCCCACCCTTTGGGGTGAGAAGATCGTGCTGCGTATTCTGGACCCCGGCAGCGCAAAAATCGGCGTGGAGGCACTGGGCTTTGAACCGGATCAGCGGGAAATCTATCTCAAGACGCTGGATCAGCCTCAGGGGATGATTCTGGTGACGGGCCCGACCGGTTCAGGTAAAACCGTAACTCTCTACACTGGCCTGAATATTCTGAACAACTCGGAGCGTAATATTTCCACCGCCGAGGACCCCGTCGAAATCAATATGGATGGGATCAACCAGGTACATGTGAATAACAAGGTAGGCCTGACCTTTGCTGAGGCGCTGCGTGCGTTTTTGCGTCAGGACCCCGATGTAGTGATGGTGGGTGAGATCCGAGATCTTGAAACCGCCGAAATCGCGATCAAAGCGGCTCAGACCGGTCATATGGTACTGTCGACACTGCATACCAACAGTGCCCCGGAAACACTGACTCGTCTACGTAATATGGGTGTACCGGCATTTAACGTTGCAACCTCGGTCAGTTTGATCATTGCTCAGCGCCTTGGCCGACGTTTGTGTGAGTCCTGCAAGAGGCCATCTTCTGTTCCTGAGGCTACACTGTTGGAAGAGGGCTTTACCGCCGATCAGATCCCCAACCTTCATCTGTTCGAAGCCAATCATGAGGGCTGCCAGAAATGCAACAAGGGATATAAGGGTCGTGTCGGTATCTATGAGATGCTGGCGATGTCTCCCGAGATCGCCGAATGCATCATGGAGAACGGAACATCATTGGATATTCTGCGTGTTGCACGCCAGCAAGGCTTTAAAACCCTGCGCCAATCTGCCCTGATCAAGGTGGCCAGCGGCGTGACCAGCCTTGAAGAGATGAACCGCGTAATCAAAACCTGACGGCGGAAGTGAAGCACCATGGCTACAGCAGTTAAAGAGAAGAAAAAGGTCACTTACGCCTGGGAAGGCAAAGACAAAAGCGGCAACAAGAGCAAGGGCAAGATCGACGCCGAAAATATTGCCATGGCCAAGGCCCACCTGCGCAAGCAGGGGATCAATCCAAAAAGGGTAGCCAAAGAGCGCAGCATCAGTTTTTTAAGCAGTAAGAATAAGCCGATCAAGCCACTGGATATCGCATTCTTTACCCGCCAGATGGCCACCATGATGAAATCGGGTGTACCGCTGCTGCAAGGGCTGGAGATCGTAGCCAATGGCTGCGAGAAAACCAAGCTTAAAGAGCTTATTTACGAAGTGCGTAACGATGTCAACGGTGGTACTGATCTGTCCACCGCGCTGAAAAGACACCCCAAGTATTTTGATGATCTCTTCTGCTCGCTGGTAGAGGCCGGTGAACAATCCGGTGCGCTGGAAACCATGCTCGATCGCATCGCCGAATATAAGGAAAAGATCGAATCACTGAAAGCCAAGATCAAAAAGGCAATGACCTACCCTGCTGCAGTTGTGGTGGTGGGTATTGCGGTGTCAGCAATCTTGCTGGTCAAAGTGGTCCCTCAGTTTCAGGATATTTTCCAGAGTTTTGGTGCTGACCTACCTGCATTTACGCTTTTCGTGATTGGCTTATCGGAATTCGCACAGTCCTATTGGTTTTTTGCTCTGATCGGAATGGTAGCCTTTGGCTTTGGCTTTTCGAAGATGATGGAGAAGTCGCAGAAATTTTCAGATGGCGTCGACCGATTTGTTCTTAAAATTCCAGTCCTTGGGGAGATTCTTCAAAAGGCTGCCATTGCCCGCTTTGCCCGAACCCTATCCACAACCTTTGCCGCCGGCGTGCCGTTGGTGACAGCGCTGGATTCGGCTGCCGGGGCTGCAGGAAACGTGGTATATCGCACCTCCATCATCCAGATACGTAACGGCGTATCCACCGGTCAGTCGCTACAGAATGCGGTAAACATGACCGGCGTTTATCCGGTGATGGTCACCCAGATGATCGCCATTGGTGAGGAAGCGGGTTCGCTGGATGCGATGCTGGACAAGATCGCCAGCTTTTATGAAGAGGAGGTTGATAACGCCGTCGATAACCTCTCCAGCCTGCTGGAACCTTTGATCATGGTGGTGCTGGGTGTTCTGGTTGGTGGTCTGGTTATTGCCATGTACCTGCCGATATTCCAGCTGGGTAACGTAGTGTAAGGACTGAGAATGGTGGATACGGAATTTGATACTCGCATTTGAACTTTTCCCTGCCGGCAGTGGTTGGGCCGCTTTGACAGGGCTGCTGTTTTCGCTGCTGGTGGGTAGTTTTCTGAACGTGGTCATTCTGCGCCTACCGGTGATGATGGAGCGTGAGTGGAAGGCTGCCATGGTGGCAGAGGATCAAGATTCAGCTCGCACTACTACGGAAGGAGAGCCACCCTTTAATCTGGCCACCCCTCGTTCACGCTGCGGTCATTGTGGTCATCTGATCACCTGGTATGAAAATATACCGGTATTCAGCTATCTGTTTCTGCGTGGTCGCTGCAGTTCTTGCCAGACATCCATCTCGATTCGCTACCCTCTGATTGAACTGCTCAGCGGCCTGGCCGGTGCATTCATTGCCTGGCGTTACGGCATCACACCACTCGGCGTAGCACTGCTGCTGATGACCTGGACACTGATTGCACTCACATTTATCGATATTGATCATCACCTCCTCCCAGACAGCCTGACACTGCCGCTGCTGTGGCTGGGGCTGATACTGAACAGCTTTGAACTGATCACGAGCCTGTCTGATGCGGTGTGGGGTGCTGCGCTGGGGTATCTGGTGCTCTGGAGTGTTTACTGGCTGTTCAAGCTGCTGACCGGCAAAGAGGGGATGGGCTACGGCGACTTCAAGCTGCTGGCTGCCTTCGGTGCCTGGGGTGGCGTGTCGGTGCTGCCGATGGTGATTCTTTTCTCATCGGTGGCCGGTGTGATTCTGGCTGGCTTGATGATTGCGGTAAAGCGGCATGAAGCGCAGAACCCGCTGCCCTTCGGCCCTTACCTGGCAATAGCCGGTTGGGTCGCCCTGCTCTGGGGCCAGGATATTCTGAACTGGTATCTGTACTGATACTTATCCAGGCAGCTATTCCGGCAAAACGGCCCCAGTACGCAGCACACTGATATTGACCCGGCTGCCGATATCGAAGCAGTGGTGGCTGGGGGTGATAACGCAGTATTGCGCGCCATCCTGCTCCAGTATGTAGAAGTAATCGTGCCCTCGGAATTCGCGCCCTACCACTTTCGCGCCTTTACCATCCATGGATTGCGTCAGGAACAGATCTTCTGGCCTCAATGACAGCCTGATTTCGCCGGCCACTTCATCAGCCACCACCAGATCACCCAGCGGTGTTTTGACCTTACCATCTTCGGCCAGCCCGCAGATGAGGTTGGTGTGGCCAAGAAAACGTGCCACAAAGGCATTGCTCGGATACTGATAAACCATTTGTGGCGTATCAAGCTGTACCAGTTTACCGGCGCTCATCACTCCTACCTTGTCAGCAAAGGTCAGTGCTTCGGCCTGATCATGCGTGACCAGTATCACGGTGGTACCAGCCTGTTTGAACAGGTGTCGCATCTCGTTGCGGGTACTCTCGCGCAACGATGCATCAAGATTTGAGAAAGGCTCATCCAGCAGTACCAGATCCGGTTCTGCTGCAAGCGTTCTTGCCAGCGCGACACGCTGTTGCTGGCCACCGGAAAGCTCATGCGGGTAACGGGTTGTCAGCGTTGACAGCCCCATCAACGCCAACCACTCAACAGCCTTGGCAGGACGCTTCGCCTTGGACAGATGGCGCATCGCAAAACTGACATTCTGCTCCACGGTCATATGCGGGAACAGGGCATAATCCTGAAACACGATACCGATCTTGCGCTGCTGTGGCGACAGATCTGTGACATCACGCCCATGCAGATGGATGCGACCGGCATTGGGCTGCTCAAAGCCCGCGATCATTCTCAACGTCGTGGTTTTACCGCAACCACTTGGCCCCAGCAGCGCCAGGATCTCACCGGCATGCAGTGAAAAAGAGAGATCATCCACTGCTGCTGGATCTTCGCTGTGAAAGTGTTTGGTCAGATGTTCGACACGTATCTGCTCAGCCCAACTGGCCGACAGCGGATCGACAACCTCCACGCCACTTCTCACCATCTGATTACTGTTCATCGGTTTGCCTCGCGATTAAGCACCATTCCCACCGACAGCCCCGAAAAGATGACAATGGCGGCTGCAAAGGGAGCGGCTTCTGCCATCATGCCCTCTACCGTGCGGGAAAAAACGGTTACTGCCAGAGTATTGTAACCGGTCGGCGCCAGTAACAGTGTAATCGGCAGCTCTTTCATACAGAACATGAATGCCAGCGCCACGCCCGACAGTATCCCTCTGCGCATGCGCGGAAACACGACATGGTAGAAGGTTTCGGACTGGGAGTATCCCAGAGCGTAGGAGGCCTCTTCCAGATTAGGGCGCGTCTGCATCAATGCGCTGCGAATTGGCCCCATCGCCAGCGCCAGCGTGGCCACTGTCAGGCTGATGATCAGCAAACCCAGCGTCTGGTAGAAAAAGTAGGCGGCATGCAGGGCAAAGAACACCATTGCCAGCGCCAGAGTCAGTGGTGGCAGCGCATAGCCGATATACACGGAGCGCTCTACTGCTGCCGACAGGCGTGATGGATAGCGCACACTGAGATAACACACAGGCAGCGCACACAGAGCGGCCAGAACGGCAGCCGGCATCGCAGCAAAAACGGAACGGGCGAAAGTCCAGGGCACCTGCAGGAACACACTCAAATCGGGCGGAGCCAGAAACAGCCAGTAAGAGAGCATCGCAATCGGCAGGCCAATGGAGCTGCCGAATACAAACAGCAGATAGATCACAGCAAATGGCTTCATCCGCCCCAGCGCTTTAGGCTTGATCGGCCGAATCGACCCACTGCCGACGCTGGCCAGGCGCTTTCGCCTGAGTACCAGCATCTCCATGAAAACAAAGCAGGCAGCCAATGACAGCAGCATGATCGATAACCAGGCGGCATAAATACGATCAAACGCACCTGAGTACTGGTTATAGATCGCATAGCTGAAGGCTTCGTAGCGCATCAGTGCCACCGCACCGAAATCACCGAGCACATAAAGTCCAACCACCAGATACCCAGCCAGTATGGCAGGGGCCAGATGTGGCAGGATGATTTTCCTCAGCACTTCAAAAGGGGAATAACCCAGGCTCTGCGCACTCTCTTCAAGACTGCTGTCGAGACCCAGCAGAGCGGCACGCAAATTCAGAAAAATATAGGGAAAGGTATACAGCGCCAGCGCCCAGACGGCCCCCCAGTACCCCTGGATATTGGGAATATGGATATCAAACAACCGCGCCAGCACACCATAATGCCCCCCGATACCCAGAAGTGCATAGGCCATCACATAGCCGGGTACTGCCAGCGGTACAACCGCCAGAATAGTCAACAGGCGGCGATAGGGCATATCTGTGCGGGTGACCAGCCAAGCCAGTGGAAATGCCAGGAAAGTTGCGACCAGCAGGACACCAAAGGTCAGAGCCAGCGTATTGATTAGAAGATCGAGATTGCGTGGCCTGAGCACCAGGTCGACAAGCTGGGACATATCAGCCTGGCCGGCTCGCACAAAGAGATAGACCAGTGGCACCAGCATGCCGATACCTACCAGCATGGCGGGTATCATGATAAACAACGGCGGACGCTTTACCTGTGGCCGCTGAATACGAACTGCAACACTGCTACTCATGGCGACTCACTGACAAGCTCACTTACCTTTTATCAACAAGCGATGGCATCAAACCCTGATGTATCAAAAGCAGATGTATCACCACAAAATAAAAACACGTAAGGCCAATGTGGAGTTTCCTCCAGCATTGGCCTGCTGAATTCCATCTGCCTGTATTGAAAAGGCAGACGGGCTGTCGATCGGTGGCTGTTACAGCAGCTCGGCGTCGCGCAGCAGTTTAAGCGTACCTTCGAGATCTGCCAGCTGATCCAGATCAATTTCAGGTGCGATTTCAAGCAGATCATCCAGATCACCCAGCACTGGATTCTGAATGATTCCGCTTACGACAGGATATTCATTAACCACTGAGGTGAAGTACTGCTGGGCAGCAGGGCTGAGCATGAACTTCACGAACTCCTGGGCAGCTTCCTGATTTTTGCTGCTTTTGAGAACAGCGATACCTGCTACGTTGATCAGGTTACCTATGTCGCCAGCGTCAAAATAGGTCTGTTTGACCGGGAACTCGCTGTCTGCGGCGACAAAGCGCGGCAAATAATAATTATTTACCAATGCGAAGTCTACATCGCCATCGGCTATACCCGCAACAGAGGTAGTGTTATTGCGAAAGTATACCGGATCATTGGCTTTCATATCTTTCAGCCACTGCAGGGTCACATCATCACCATGCTGAACGCGCATACCGGTCACAAATGCCTGGAAGCCACCGTTCGTTGGTGGAATTGCAACACGACCCTTGTAACGCTCATGTGTCAGATCAAAGATGGATGAAGGCATCTCATCTTCGCTGACACGGTCGGTTGAGTAGGCAATAACACGTGAACGACCACTCAGCGCTACCCAGTTACCCTTCTGGCTGGTATAGACTGCAGGCAGACCTTCATACATTTCAGCAGGAAGCGACGCCAGAAGGTCTGAATTGCTCAGAGCACCCATTGCACCGGCATCCTGACCCCAGTACAGATCAGCAGGCGAACGCTCACCCTCTTCCTGAACCAGAACAGCCAACTGGGCTGTATCACCATAGCGCACATCAACCTTGATACCTGACTGCTTCTCAAACTGATCGATGATCGGCTGAACCATCGCCTCACCACGACCTGAGTAGAGTGTCAGACTGGATGCCGCAGCGAATGGCGCTGCAACAAGCGTACCGGCAATTGCCAGACCAGCGAGGATCTTCTTATGCATCATTCAATTCCTTGTACCAACATGTGAATGTGTCGCTGAGTAATCCCAGCGCCAATAACTTAAGAAGAATTATTCGCATATGGAGCGCTACTGTCAATACAAACAAGTATGATTCTTATTAATTTTTTAAACACCACCTTTCTTTGATCTACATCATTGACGCCGAATCAAACAATCACTGCAAAGGAAACAGCCTTGCCAGCACAACCGGAATGGCCGTCTCAACCCTGAGGATACGGCTACCCAGCAATATCGGCTGAAAGCCCGCCTCAGCCAGCTTCTCAACTTCATAGGTGATAAAGCCACCCTCCGGGCCGACAGCAAGGGTGGTAGGCGAAAGCTCAGCCATCGGACACGGCTGAGCATGATAAGGATGCGCCACCAGCGCACGTGTATTTTGCGCAATGGCCGGCAGCTCATCTTCCACAAAGGGTTTGAATCGCTTGCGCAGATGTACCTCCGGCATGATGGTATCGCCCGCCTGCTCAAGCCCCAGCAGCAACTGCTCCCGAATCGCTTCAGGTTGCAGCAGCGGAGTCGACCAGTAGCTTTTATCCACTCGATAAGAGTTGATCAGCCAGATCTGCTTGACCCCCATGGCAGCTACTGTCTGGAGTGTACGCTTCATCATTTTGGGGCGTGGCAAGGCCAGAACCAGGGTCACCGGTAGACTCTCGGGTGCTGCCTGCAGCGCATCAGGATTCATCTGCAGCAGCACCTGAGCATCATCAATCTGCAGCACCTGTGCAACGCCGACACCACCGCCGAGAACACCCATTTTCAGCGTATCTCCGGGGCTTGCCTTGTGCACTACCCTGATATGTTCAAAGCGCCTGTCAGTAAGAGAGACGCACCCCTCTTCGCCCAGCTCCTCCGGGCCAACGAGTATCAGATTCATCAGTCGAGGTCAGATACGGCAGCTGCCGCCCCCCTTCTTGGCTATGTACTGCTGGTGATACTCTTCTGCTTTCCAGAAGGTAGCAGCAGGTACAATTTCAGTCACAACGGGGGAAGGCAGCACGCCACTGTCATCCAGCGCTTTACGGCTTTGCTCTGCCACATCTTTCTGCATCTCGTCATGAAAGAAGATCGCAGACCGATACTGAGTACCGACATCCGGCCCCTGACGATTGCGTGTCGTCGGGTTATGACACTGCCAGAATACATTCAGCAACTGCTCGTAATCCACCTGCTCGGGATCATATTCGACCTGTACCACTTCAGCATGCAGTGTATTACCCGCACAAACCTCCTGATAGGTCGGCTGATCCTTATTGCCACCCATATAACCGACTGCGGTGGACAGCACCCCCTCCACTTCTGCAAAGGTGGCCTCCACCCCCCAGAAACACCCAGCCGCAAAAGTTGCAATAGCCATTTCCATCTCCAATATCTGTGGGCACCTCGTAAAACCGTTACAAGCGGTTCGATAACAAGGCGCACTGTTATCTATCTCTGATCAGCGCTGATCATGACCTGTAGAGCCAGCAGGCTCAAGCATTTCATACCAGCATCATGCGGTCTCTTTATATGGTCTCTTTGATCAACGTGATCTCCTGCTCTCATCTGCCATCGTGAAGTATGCAGTCAATTAGGCTATGATTCGTTTAATAAATTTAATTGTGCGCCCGACCGGTTCAGCGAGGTGCATTGAGACGAGGGCAGATGGCAACTTACGCAATCGGCGACATTCAGGGCTGTTACGATGAGTTAATGGGCCTGCTTGATCAGGTGGGTTTCAGCGACACTGACTCTCTATGGCTTGCCGGCGATCTGGTCAATCGCGGCCCTCAGTCGTTACGTGTGCTGCGTTTTATCAAGAGCCTTGGCAATCGCGCAACGACTGTGCTCGGTAATCATGATCTGCATCTGCTTGCACTGCATTATGGTGCGACCCTCGACAAGCGCAACAACACACTCCAGCCGATTCTGCAAGCGGATGATCGCGAAGAACTGATGGACTGGCTACGCTTCAGACCCATGCTGATCGATAACGCTGAACTCGGTTATGTAATGACTCATGCCGGCATTCCACATATCTGGTCGCTGCGCAAAGCCAGAAAGCGCGCCGAGGAGGTGGAAATCATTCTGCAAAGCCATCTTGCAGGCGAATTTTTCAAGCATATGTATGGCAACAAGCCGGATCAGTGGAACAGAAAGATTGAAGGCTGGTCCCGCCTGAGACTGATCACCAACTACTTCACCCGCATGCGCTTCATCACACAGGATGGTCGGCTTGAGTTTTCGGGCAATGGTGGTTTGGGCAGCGCACCCAAAGGTTTTCTCCCCTGGTATCTGGCACAACGGGAAGAGCCACTTGAGCGCACTCAACTTTTTGGACACTGGGCAGCTCTTGGCGAAATTCAGCACGATGGTGTCATAGCTCTGGATACAGGCTGTGTCTGGGGGAATAAACTGACCACCTTCAGGCTTGAAGATGGTGCCCTGTTCAGTCAGAGTTGCGACGCCTATTCACGCAAACCCAGAACATCAACACAAGCCAGCTGAGGAACATGATGCCAGCCTATCGCTGTATATCAACACAAGAAGCAGCCGAACTGATCACCCAGGGTGCCCGGATTGCAGATATCCGTGATCAGCAAAGCTATCAATTCGGCCATATCACGGATGCTCATCACCTGAGCAATGATAATCTGGATCAGTTTTTGACACAGAGCCCACGTGAGATTCCCATGATTGTCTGCTGCTATCACGGCAACAGTAGCAAACCCGCTGCCGGATACCTCGCCTCCCAGGGCTTTGCCGATGTGTACAGCCTCGATGGCGGCTATGAAGCCTGGCGTCAGGATTTTCCGGAGCTGTGCAGCGTCTGATGCAGATCTATCTGGTTGGTGGTGCCGTCAGAGATGAATTACTCGGACTGGCAATCAAGGATCGTGACTGGGTTGTTGTCGGCGCCAGTGCTGATGATCTTCTCGCACAGGGTTTTCGTCCCGTTGGTCGTGATTTTCCCGTTTTTATCAAACCCGATACAGGCGAAGAGTACGCGCTTGCCAGAACCGAGCGCAAATCGGGCCATGGCTATGCTGGCTTCCAGTTTCATGCCTCTCCAGAGGTCACGCTTGAAGAGGACCTGGCACGGCGGGATCTGACCATTAACGCCATGGCGCAATCCGAACAGGGCGAGCTGGTTGATCCTTATGGTGGTGAGAAAGATATCGCCGCACGCAAACTGCGCCATGTATCCGATGCTTTTTCCGAAGACCCTCTGCGCGTGCTTCGCGTGGCACGCTTTGCCGCACGCTTTGCGCCACTTGGGTTTGATGTAGCTGATGACACTCTGGATCTGATGCGTCAGATCAGCCACAGCGGTGAGCTGGAACACCTCACGACAGAGCGCGTCTGGCAGGAGTTTGAGCGAGCGTTGGCGACGGATCATCCTCTGGTATTTCTTGCTGTGCTGAAACAGGTCGATGCGCTTGACAGGCTACTGCCTGAGTTTGCCAGCCTGGATCTGGAGCTGACTGCTCCTGTGATTGACAGGTTAAAGGCGGTCGACTCATCACCTGAGAGCTGCTTTGCCCTTCTGTGCGAGCTGACCCTGACCGCGAAGACTCTAACCAAGAACACTCTGACCACGAAAACTCTGACCGCGCAAACAGAGCAACCATCACAGCAGATCACCCAGATAGCCGAACGCCTCAAGGCGCCCAATCGCTTTCGTGATCTGGCAGTACAGTTCTGCAGCTGGCATGAAACACTTTACCAACTTGAGCAGGTAGATGCCGCTCAACGGCTGGAGATGATCCACGCCCTGAGGCTGCTGAAGAAACAAAACAATCTGACTGCCCTGCTTCATCTGACCCAGGCACGACATCCTGACTTTGATCTGCAACTATCCGCCAGGTTGCAGGATCTACTCCTGACACTTGAGCGTATATCGACACAGGATCTGATGCGTGCCGGTTTTACTGGCAAGGCTCTTGGTCAGGCTATTGAAGCCGAACAACTCAAGTGTTGCAGCCATTTTTAACTGGAGCGGGATGTGCTGGATAACCGATCATCTTTAACAGAATCACCATTTACTGATTCACCTGTCGCTCTGATCACCGGCGCAGCCCAGAGGATAGGCGCCTGCATCGCCAGAACGCTGCACCAACAGGGATACAGTCTGCTGATTCACTATCGCCACTCAGCCGCTGAAGCCAACGCTCTGGCCGAAGAGCTGAACAGACTACGCCCGGACAGCTGCAGATGCCTGCAGGCAAACCTGACCGATATGACTGAGGTGGAACGCTTAGCTGAACAGGTAATTGAGCTTGGCCGCCTTGATCTGCTGATCAATAATGCATCTGCTTTCTATCCAACACCTGTAGACCAGGTCACGCAGCAGGCGTGGGATGATCTGATCAACTCCAACCTTCGCGCAGCATTTTTCATCAGCACACGTCTCAGCAACCTGATCGCAGAGCAGGAAGGCGCGATCATCAACCTGATCGACATCCACGCCCAGCGCGGACTCAAAGGCTACCCGATATACTCTATCGCCAAAGCAGGCTTGCAGATGATGACTCAAAGCCTGGCCAAAGAGCTGGCTCCTGCTGTACGGGTGAATGGCGTATCCCCCGGCCCGATCCTCTGGCCCGAAGCCAAAGCCGCACTGACTCCGGAGCAACAACACGAGGTGGTAAGCAAGACTCTGCTGCAGCGCTGCGGCAGCCCTCAGGATATCGCCGATGCCGTACTCTTCCTGAGCAACGCACACTACATAACCGGCCAGATCCTCTGTGTCGATGGCGGTAAGTCACTCTTTTCATAAAGGGTAAAAAAGCAAAAAGGATCAGCTCTTTAGCATATAATGAGCCATAGATGGTTAATGTATAACAGTTAAGGAGAACCAAGATGAATGCAATCAAGGCCGCTGGATTAATTCTGATAGTACTGGGAGTGGCCGGACTGGCTTATGGCAGCTTCAGTTTCACCAAGGAAACGCATGAAGCCAATATTGGCCCGATCTCCCTGTCTGTAGAGGAAAAAGAAACGATCAATGTGCCAGTCTGGGCAGGCATCGGGTCGATTGCAGTCGGCACCTTCATGCTGTTGGTCGGCGGCAGAAGACGCTGATTCTAGCTTTTTGAGATTGTTTTTCCCTGCCAGATGAAGTCGACCGTCCAGAGCTTCTGGTTACGGTCGTAATCCTGCCACAGGCTGGCGTAGGTTCTACCACACTCCGGATGCACCACTTCAGGTGCGATCTCGGCGAGCGGCAGGAGGACAAAAGCGTTTTTCAACACCTCATCCCGCGGCAACTGAATTTTGCCGAATCGGCCAACACAATCATCATATGTCAATATATCGATATCCAGCGTACGGGCACTGAATCGTGGACCCGTGCGTTCACGACCGTTACGGTCTTCAATCGCTTTAAGCACCAGAGATAACGCTTCGATAGAGAGATCTGTATCAACACCCGCAACCAGGTTATAGAAGGCGTCGCCGTCGAAACCGACCGCTTCGCTCTCATAAACGGATGACAGCTCAAGTGCACCAAACTGCTCACTCAGAGCATCCAGTGCGATACTGATGTAATGTTCGCGATCAACATTGCTGCCCAGGCTCAGATACACTCTCGCCATCAGATACGCTCTCCCCTTTCGATAATCACGCCAACATCCTTAGCCCCACGTACCGCACCTGGCTTACTCAGACGCAGGCGTAACCAGGGTACGGAAAACTCATCCAGCACCAGTTGGGCTATCTCTTCCGCCATGGTTTCGACCAGCAGGAACTCGCTTTCGCTGATAAAGGAGATCAGGCGTTTGGAAACACTTTTATAGTTCAGTGTGTTCTCGATATCTTCCGTTGCCGCCGCTGCACGAATATCGGTTCCCATCTCCAGATCAAGACTGACCGTCTGGCGTACCTGACGCTCCCAGTCATAGATCCCGATTATCGTTTCCACCTGCAGCTCGCGTATGTAAACTAGATCCATCATCTATCCTGTGGTTATGCTTATGCCAATCAATAGCCTGCTGGAACCGGCGCTGATCAGCGTTGCTTATCTGCTCGGTTCAATACCGACCGCTTTATTGGTGTGCCACTCTATGGGTATCGCTGACCCTCGTCAACAAGGCTCAGGCAACCCAGGAACCAGCAATGTACTGCGCATCGGCAACCGTGTCGCCGCAGGCCTGACCCTCGCAGGCGATCTCGGCAAAGGCGTTCTGGCCATCTGGCTGGCCCAACTGGCAAACCTGACACCTGGAGTGACTGGCCTCTGCGCACTGGCCGTAGTGCTGGGCCACCTGTTCCCGATGCTGGGCGCTTTTCGTGGTGGCAAAGGTGTCGCCACCACGCTTGGCTGCACTCTGATGCTGAGCTGGCCCGTATTTCTCATACAGGTTTTCACCTGGCTGCTCATCATCGCACTGACTCGTACCGCATCCATCGCATCATTGTGCATGGCACTGATTACATTGCCCGGCATCTACCTGCTGGCTCCGGAGCTACTCAGCCCGATGGCATTGATCGCCCTGTTGCTGATTGCTCGCCACAGCCCCAACATCCGCAATCTGATCAGCGGTAAAGAGCGCCGATTCTGAAGCACCCTACTTTATATCACCTACTGTCATCAGATACTTGCCAGCGTATCCATGGGCCAGCGTGGCTTGGCCTGAATCGTCAGATCACTACTCTGCCCTGCCAGTAAACGCTGGCACCCGGCATACGCAATCATCGCACCATTATCGGTACAGAAGCGCGGGCGGGCATAGAAAAGCCCGGCGCGCTCCTTCTGCACGACATCAGCAAGCTTCTCTCTGAGTCGCTGATTGGCACTGACGCCACCGGCAATCACCAGTTGTTTCAATCCGGTCTGCTGCAGTGCACGCCTACATTTTATCGCCAGCGTATCCACAACCGCCTCCTCAAACGCCGCTGCGATGTCCGCACGCGTCTGATCATCAATTCTACCCTGCTCATCGCGATGCGCGTTCGATGTGTTCAGTGTAAAGGTCTTCAGGCCGGAGAAGCTGAAATCCAGCCCAGGCCGATCCGTCATGGGGCGCGGAAAAGTAAAGCGCTGGCGATCACCCTGAACGGCCAGTTTTGCGATCAGTGGCCCACCGGGATAATCAAGACCCAGCATCTTGGCGGCCTTATCAAAAGCCTCACCGGCAGCATCATCCAACGATTCACCCAGCAGATGGTACTGCCCGATATCTGTCACCTTGACCAACTGCGTATGCCCACCGGATACCAGCAGTGCCACGAAAGGAAAGGCCGGGGGATTATCCTCCAGCATCGGAGCCAACAGATGCCCCTCCATATGATGCACACCGATCGCCGGAATATTCAGACCCAGAGCCAACGCACGAGCGGTGGATGCACCCACCATCAGCGCACCGATCAGCCCGGGGCCTGCCGTGTAGGCAATGGCATCAACATCAGGCATCGTCAGGTCAGCCTTGTGCAGCACCTCACGAATCAGCGGCAGCAGTTTACGAATATGGTCCCGCGAAGCCAGTTCCGGCACGACACCACCGTACTCCGCATGCATCTCCACCTGACTGTACAGTGCATCCGACAACAGCCCTTTCTCACTGTCATACAGCGCTACACCTGTTTCGTCACAAGAGGTTTCTATCCCCAATACTCGCATCTTCACCACTCTTAATGATCATTTCCTGCCCCTGTTTCTTTTACAGCGGCGGCAGAGCAGACTATTATCCTTTATGAATGTAGAGATTTCGAGCTTTCTTTCTTTACTTCAGGCCCAGTGGCCAGTAAAATTTCGTGCCTTGATCGGACAACCCCTTTTCAGGAGACGTCAGATCATACAAAACCCCATTAATTGCAAGGTAGGATTTAGATGCCAGCTGTAAAAGTAAAAGACAACGAGCCGTTTGACGTTGCCCTGCGTCGCTTCAAGCGTTCATGCGAAAAAGCCGGTGTTCTGGCTGAAGTACGTCGTCGTGAGTGCTACGAAAAACCCACTACAGTTCGCAAGCGTAAAGCAGCGGCTGCGGTTAAGCGTCACGCTAAAAAACTGTCACGTGAACAGTCTCGTCGCGTACGTCTTTACTGAGATCCATTCATTTCGAATGTGATCAACTGCAAACTTTGTTTGAGTAGAATACGTAATCGTTGATACAGCGACCATTCAGGCGCTCGATCACTCATACGGGAAGCTATCATGTCTGATCTGAAAGCACAGATTACAGAACAGATGAAAGATGCCATGAGGGCAAAGGACAAGGTCCGCCTCGGCACTATTCGCATGATGCTGTCAGAACTGAACCGTATCGAGATAGACGAGAGAATAACACTGGATGATGCACGCGTTATCGTCACGCTGGACAAGATGTTAAAACAGCGTCGCGAGTCGATTGCCCAGTATCAGGCGGCTGAGCGCCCTGAACTGGCAGACAAGGAGCAGCAGGAGTCGGAGGTGATTAAAACTTTCCTGCCGCAGCCTCTCAGTGATAGTGAGATAAAAGAGATAGTCGATCAAGCCATCGCCGACACGGGCGCAAGCTCGATGCAGGCAATGGGACAGGTAATGGCCCTGGTCAGACCTCAGATTCAGGGGCGCGCCGATATGGGAGCCGTTTCCGCTCAGATCAAAGAGCGGTTGCAGTAAAGCGCTTCAGCCCTTACCCTGCTCTCGCTGCAACGATACAGCGGAGACATCATGGCCGGACGCATACCACAGCACTTCATCGACGACCTACTCGCACGCGTCAATATTCTTGATGTGGTGGAGAGTCGTGTCAAAATCAAGCGTAGCGGCAAAAACTACGCAGGTCTGTGTCCATTTCATCAAGAGAAGTCACCCTCCTTCACCGTTGCACCAGACAAACAGCTTTACTACTGCTTCGGCTGCGGTGCCGGCGGTAACGCCATCGGTTTTATCATGGAGTATGAGCGCCTTTCATTTCCCGAAGCGATCGAAGAGCTGGCCAAGCTCGCCGGTGTTGAAGTCCCGCGCGAAGAGAGCCACAACAGCGATAATCAGCAAGAAGAGCGCCTGAAGCAACAGTATCAGCTACTGGAGCGTGCCAACCTTTTTTTCCAGCAGCAACTTCGCACTCACAGTGACCGACAGCGCGCCGTCGCGTATTTAAAAGGGCGCGGACTGTCAGGCCAGATTGCCAGCCGCTTTCAGATAGGCTTTGCACCTCCTGGCTGGGATAACCTGGTAAAGGATTCCAGCGACCTGAGCGAAGCCGCACAGAAGCTGGAACAGGTCGGACTGGTGATCCACAACGAAGAGCGCGAGCGCTACTACGACCGCTTTCGTGATCGCATCATGTTCCCTATCCGGGATATGCGTGGCCGCGTCATCGCATTCGGTGGGCGCGTGCTCACGGATGAAAAACCCAAATACCTCAACTCACCCGAAACCGACACCTTCCACAAAGGCCGCGAGCTCTATGGTCTTTACGAGGCGCGCCAGCATACCCGCAGCCTGACCCGTCTGCTGATAGTGGAGGGCTACATGGACGTTGTGGGACTTGCGCAGCACGGCATCACCTGGTCTGTCGCCACACTGGGCACCGCGACCTCCGGCCAGCATCTGTCGCGCCTGTTCAAACTCGTACCGGAGCTGGTTTTCTGCTTCGACGGTGATCAAGCTGGGCGCACAGCTGCAGCACGCGCACTGGAAGTCGCACTGCCAATCATCAAGGATGGCATGGAGGTTCGCTTCCTGTTTCTACCGGAAGGTGAAGATCCGGATACATTAATCAGACAGGAGGGCCAGGCAGGCTTCGAGGCACGCGTGAATGAAGCCCTGCCCTTGAGCGAGTTTTTCTTCCGCCTGTATGCTGAAGATGCGGATCTGAGCAGCATGGATGGGCGCGCACGCTTTGCCACTCACGCCCTGCCGAAGATCCAGTCAATGCAGCCCAGCCTGCTGCGCGAGATGATGATAGAACGCATCTGCGAGATCACCGGCCTGTCGCATGACCAGCTCAATAGTGTCATTAACCTGCACCAGAGCACACAGAACACATCACCACCGCAACCTTCGGAGCCCTCTTCACCGCCTCCGGCACCACCGGTTCGATACCAGCAGATAAAGCCAACCACCAACAGTGACGGCAATCGGCGCAGCCTCGTCAACAGTGCAATCTCCATCCTGCTGCACTACCCGCAACTGGCCATCCAGGCAGCCGACCCGAACATGCTGGAAAAGCTCGACGAGCCCAATGCAGCCCTGCTGGCAGCACTGATCCGTTACTTCAATTCGGCACCCAATCTTTCACTGGGCACCCTGCTGGTAGACTGGCAGCAGTCCGCCGAGCTCAGTTCATCACTGGTGACGCTGAACGAGATCTCCCACCTGGATCCGGTGGTTGGGGATATCAACCCTGCGCAGTTGCTCAACGATGCTTTTCAACGCCTGTTGCAACGCGCGGATGAAGGTAAACTCGATCTGCTCTTGAAAAAGTCACGCCAGTCCCCATTAACTCAGGACGAGAAGCAGCAATTGCAACATCTGCTGATGGCCAGGCACCAGAAATAGACCGAACACTGAAATATTTTTTAACCTGATTTGGCAAACCCAATATGTTGGACTATCTTTAAGTAGCCGATAGGCAAGCCCTTGACTTCACTGAGTTAGCAGCGACTCAAACGGCTACCATCCAACAAAAATTATCAGGTTTAATGCAATTTATGAGTGCTTCGTACCTATTCCCATCTGTTCAGTTCGGCTTACAGACGCTATAATGTTGCGCTTCATTTTTCTGCTTTCCAGTCATCTCACAGCATTCACCGCAGGGGCTCTATGTCAGATACTTCCCAACAGCAGTCTCGCCTGAAGGAACTTATTGCCCGAGGCAAAGAGCAGGGTTACCTCACTTACGCCGAGGTCAATGACCACCTGCCCGAAGATATTGCCGAT
This sequence comes from Nitrincola salilacus, assembly GCF_046271865.1. Lineage (NCBI taxonomy): Bacteria > Pseudomonadati > Pseudomonadota > Gammaproteobacteria > Oceanospirillales > Oceanospirillaceae > Nitrincola > Nitrincola salilacus. Next base: position 1,063,155 of record NZ_CP176580.1, on the reverse strand, counting down.
CCGGATCAGGTCGAAGATATCATTCGCATGATCAACGACATGGGTATCAGTGTTTCCGAGGAAGCACCGGATGCCGAAACCCTCCTGATGACCGAGGGCGACAATGTCGATGAAGCGGATGATGAAGCCGTTGCTGCATTGGCTGCCGTTGAGTCCGACGCCGGACGCACCACCGATCCCGTCCGCATGTATATGCGTGAAATGGGCACAGTCGAGCTGCTGACCCGCGAAGGCGAGATCGAAATTGCCAAACGGATCGAAGAAGGCATCCGTGAAGTGATGATGGCACTGTCTACCTTCCCCGGCAGTGTTGATGTGGTACTGGATGCATACAACTCCACGCTGTTGGAAGAGGGCCGCCTGAGCGATATCTTCAGCGGCTATATCGACCCGGACTCCTACGTCCCTGTCGAAGAGGTCGATGTCATAGAGATCGACGATGAAGATGACGACGCCGACAGCGATGATGATGACGAAGAAGATGGCGACAGCACTGATGACGCCGATGACGAGCGTGACCGCGGCCCGGATCCCGAAGAAGCCAAGCAGCGTTTCGGACTGCTGCAGCAGTCTCTGGACGAATTCCTGGCAGCCCGCGAAACATATGGCGAAGGCAGCCCGCAGTTAAAAGCAGCGATCGAAACCCTGGCCGTCTCTTTTGCGCCAATCAAGCTGTCACCACGCTTCTATGAAGTACTGGTCACTCGCGTACGCGACTATATCGACCGCATCCGTGCTCAGGAGCGCAACATCATGCGCATCTGCACACAGCGTTCAGGCATGCCACGTAAGGACTTCATCAAAGGCTTTCCCGGCAATGAAACCAACCCTGAGTGGTTTGAATCTGTCGCCGCCGGTAATGCGTCTTATGCCAAGAGCGTTGCCGCTAATCTGATGGACCTGAAACGCGCACAGCGTAAACTGATTCAGATCGAAAATGATGTCGGCATCAAGCTGCAGGACATCAAAGAAGTCAACCGCCGCATGTCGATCGGCGAAGCGCGTGCTCGTCGCGCCAAGAAAGAGATGGTCGAGGCTAACCTGCGTCTTGTTATCTCTATCGCCAAAAAATACACCAACCGCGGCCTGCAGTTCCTCGATCTGATTCAGGAAGGCAATATCGGTCTGATGAAAGCCGTGGACAAGTTTGAATATCGTCGCGGTTACAAGTTCTCGACCTATGCCACCTGGTGGATACGTCAGGCGATCACGCGTTCTATCGCTGACCAGGCCCGTACCATCCGTATTCCGGTACACATGATCGAGACGATCAACAAGCTGAACCGTATTTCACGTCAGATGTTGCAGGAGATGGGTCGCGAACCCACCCCTGAAGAGCTGGCTGAGCGTATGGACATGCCTGAAGACAAGATCCGCAAGGTACTGAAGATCGCAAAAGAACCGATCTCCATGGAAACACCGATCGGTGACGACGAAGATTCAAGCCTGGGCGACTTTATCGAAGACGTAGTGATGACCTCTCCGGTCGACACCGCTACCGGTGAAGGCCTGCGTGAAGCCACTCGCAGTGTTTTGTCTGGTCTGACGGCACGTGAAGCCAAGGTACTGCGCATGCGCTTCGGTATCGATATGAATACCGACCACACTCTGGAAGAGGTCGGCAAGCAGTTTGACGTGACGCGTGAGCGTATTCGTCAGATCGAAGCCAAGGCTCTGCGTAAACTGCGTCACCCAAGCCGCTCAGATCATCTGCGCAGCTTCCTGGATGAATAAATTCGAGTAGTTTCAGACTATTGCGCCAATGACTACAGATCTGTATCATTGGCGCTCGCTTTTCGGGCCTATAGCTCAGTTGGTTAGAGCAACGGACTCATAATCCGTTGGTCGCTGGTTCGAGTCCAGCTGGGCCCACCAAAATTCTCAATAAGAAAGCCTGCTTTTCAGCAGGCTTTCTTATTTCAGACCTCCACCATTACTCTCCCATAACAAACATATCATCAATCAAACACATTCAAGATGAACATGTTTGATTTCCGGCGTGACGGTGTGGGGACAAGTATACATTAAGGCATCAAACTAAAAGCTGCACCAGCAGGGGTTGGAACCGAATGACCAATCGTTGCAAGTCGGCCGAAGTAAAAGGAACCCTGTATAATGGTTTACAGCAGACCATGGAAGTCCTTCCCCGAGCAATTGGAGCTGCTCAAATCTCGGGATATGGTGGTCACAGACGCAGCCGCCGCGCTGGACTACTTGCAGCGCGTGGGCTACTACCGCCTCAGCGCTTACTGGTATCCGTTTCGTAAGTTCGAGGAAGTGGAAGACAGCAAAACCGGAAAGCTCACGACAAGGGCTATGGATGCGTTCCACCCTAATACCCAGTTCGTCGATGCGGTGCATCTTTACTTGTTCGACAAGAAACTGCGCTTGTTCTTGGCCGATGCACTTGAGCGTATCGAAATTTCCCTGCGGGTTGACCTGTCGCACTTACTGGGTAAACGCAGCCCCTTTGCCCACATAGAGAACACAAAGGCTCACTTTCACCCAAGCTTTGCTGGTCGACCCTTCTACAAGGGCAGTCAGCAATCCTGTTTCGATGCTTGGCTGAATAAATACCGGGGGTTAGTAAGTCGTTCCAAGGAAGATTTCGTCCGGCATTATCACGCCAATCACGGCAACGAGCTGCCAATTTGGGTAGCGGTGGAGACATTGGATTTTGGCGCCATTTCACAGATGTTTAGCATGCTAAATGTGAATGACCAGTTGGCTATTGCCAATCGTTACGGGGTGAACGACTGGAAGGTGTTCAAAAGCTGGCTGTTCAGCCTAAGTTACCTTCGCAACTTGGTAGCCCACCATAGTCGCCTCTGGAACCGGAATATTACTTCAAAACCAATGCTACCAAAACAAGGAGAGATATCCTGGTGCGATTCGTTCATCAACAATGAAGACACCCGCTACAAGCCGTTTCTGCTGCTGGTCATTACACGCATGCTGGTGAAGTCGATATGCCCGAATACCCAATGGCACAACCGACTAGCTGAACACCTGGAACAGTTTCCGGAGCAGAATTCATCGAGAAAGCTGGACTTGCGTGGAATGGGAATTACTGAAGACTGGAAGGACTGGTGGTAACCAGAAAATAAAAACCCCAGCGTAAGTTGCAAGCAACCAAGAGGCCGGGGTCGTGTTAACAAGAAGGTTAAGGATTGGGACTGCTGTTGTCAAGCATAGCGCGAGCTAAATGCAGCTACCGCACTCAGGCTGTACGTTTACCCAAAGCCATTGCATTCCCCGAACACATCAAACGCGTCGAAGTCATCGCTGTCGGGCAAGCAAGAATCATCACACCAGTAGGAGCATCCTGGTACAGTTGGTTTGAAGGACCAGATATTACTGCTGACTTTATGTCGGATCGAGAACAGCCCTCGGAGCAGGAGCAATAGAAGACTGGATGGCAGCAGAACGATCGGCTCAGAGCCTGTAAATAAAACTGTGTAAACCGTCTATCATAGAACCCTGACAGGGTAAGGATAGACAAGATGAACAGGAAAGAGCTGGAAGCCTTCGCACGCGAGGCTGCGAAGGGCCTCAAAACTGAGAAGGATCTGAACGAGTTCAGCCAGATGCTGACCAAGATCACCGTTGAGGCGGCGCTGAATGCCGAACTCAATGAGCATCTGGGCTACGAGCGCCATCAGCCCTCTGACAATACGAACAGCCGCAACGGTCACACCAGCAAGACCCTGAAGACCGAAGACGGCCAGTTTGAGCTGAACACGCCTCGTGATCGCGATGGTAGCTTCGAGCCGCAGCTAGTGAAGAAGGGCCAGACCCGCTTCACCTCGATGGACGACAAGATCCTCAGCCTTTACGCGAAGGGTATGACCACCCGGGAGATCGTCGCCACGTTCAAGGAGATGTACGATGCCGACATCTCACCCACCCTGATTTCCAAGGTAACCGAGGCCGTCATTGAGCGCGTAGTCGAATGGCAGTCGCGGCCACTGGACCCCGTATATCCTATCGTCTACCTGGACTGCATCGTTGTCAAAATCCGACAAGACAAGCAGGTAATCAACAAAGCCATCTACTTGGCCCTGGGCGTGAATCTCGAAGGCCACAAGGAGCTGCTGGGCATGTGGCTCTCGGAGAACGAGGGTGCCAAGTTCTGGCTCGGCGTCCTCACAGAGCTCCAGAATCGCGGCGTGAAGGACATTCTCATCGCCTGCGTGGATGGACTCAAGGGCTTCCCTGACGCCATCAATGCGGCGTACCCGCAGGCCCAGGTTCAGCTCTGCATTGTTCACATGGTTCGCAATTCAATGAAGTACGTGCCCTGGAAAGACTACAAGGCAGTGACCGCCGACCTGAAGCGCATTTACCAGTCGGCCACGGAAGAAGAGGCGCTGCAGGCGTTGGACGAGTTCGCGGAGCGCTGGGACGAAAAATACCCTCATATCAGCCGCTCCTGGCGCAACCACTGGCCCAATCTGAACACGCTGTTCCGCTACCCGCAGGACATCCGGAAGGCTATCTACACGACCAACGCCATCGAGTCCCTGAACAGTGTTATCCGCAAGGCAATCAAGAAGCGGAAGCTATTCCCGACAGACGACTCCGCGCGAAAAGTGGTCTATCTCGCGATCATGGATGCGTCGAAAAAGTGGACGATGCCAATCAGAAACTGGAAGGCCGCACTGAACCGGTTTATGATCGAGTTCGAGGATCGCATTAGCGACTACGTATAACCCCGGCGGTTACACAGAATTATTTACACCCTCTCGGCTCACCACACAACCCCAGCCTTGAAATGAGCTCACAGCAGTGTAATGATCGAGTTGATCACCCGACACCGAGAGTCTCTATGAATATTACAAATCTGATCGATGTTACCCTGCCAGCGGATGATTGGATCAGCCTCTTTGGAGCCACCCATGCGCATCGCAACTCTCGGCCCTGCCGGCAGTAATCACGAACTGGTACTGACACGCTATATTCAACGCAAGCAGTTGATAAACGCCGAGATACTGCTTATGAGCCACTTTGAAGACGCGTTTCAGGATCTGATCAGCGGTCGCATCGATTACCTGCTGCAGTGCACTGCCCACCCTTCTCACGGTGAATGCGTCGGACGCTTCATGCATCGCGCCTTTCCGATAGACTGCTTTATTGATGAGAGCAAACCTCTGGCCCTGCTGGCACGCGCTGACACCCCAAACCCGAAACGTCTCGGGCTGCAGCCTGCCACACGCTATTACACAGATCTGAATGAGTTCTCTACCCTGATTGAGCTGCCCTCCATCGTCACCGTGGCTGAGCAACTGCTGAGCGGAAAGATCGAAGCGGGCATCTGTGCCGAAGAGGTCCTGCAGCAGCACCCGGATCAGTTGAGGCTAGTCAAACCACTGGGTGCTGCATTGGATGTATGGGTTTTGTTTGGACAACAGCCATTAAAAGGCAAAGATCACAACAGCACCGACCACAACCAGCAGTAATCGCAACCAGGCTGCACGACGCGCTATAACTCCGAATGAAACAGCTGTCAGACCGATAGCGATCTTGACCCCGTCATAGATGGCAGCACCCGGATCAAAGGCCAGCCGGATCACATCCGGATTGGCGACCATCGCCAGCGGGATGATATAGAGACCGATCCCCAGCGCCATCGCTTTGATCGCAACCTTGAGCCAGTTTTCATCCACCATCCCTGCCGCAATGAAAACACACCCACAAACCGGCGGAGTGATCGTCGACAGCAGCGCAAACCAGAACACAAACAGGTGCGCCAACAGCGGCTCAAGCCCCAGCGCCGTCAAGGCTGGACCCGCAACCGATACGCAGATCACATAGGCCGCTGTCGTGGGCACTTCCATCCCCAGCACCAGACAGGCCAGTGCCGTCAGTAGCAGCGCTGGCCAGAGCATCTGGTTCGAGAGTGACAGGATGCCCGATGTGATCTTGACACCCAGCCCGGTCAGCGAGAGCACGCCGATCACCAGCGACGCACAGATGATAATGGCACCGATGATCGCCACCTGCCGACCCGAGGTCACCGCTGCTTCGGCCATTTTCCTGCCGAATCCTCTGATCGAAAACTTGAGCTTCACATCCAAAAAGAGCAACAGCATACCGGCAAAGATCGCGACACTGGCTGCATATTGCGGTGTATAGCCGCCAAGGAAAATACGCTCCAACAGCAGAGCAAAAGGCACGGCAAAGAACAGCGAGGTGATCCACACCTCCTTGCTGCTTGGCCGATCATCCTCAGCCAGAGGACGCAGTTCATGGCGCGTGGCATAAGCATTGATCCCGACCCAGACAGTCACGAAGTAGAGTATCGCCGGCAGCAATGCCGCTGCCATGATCTGGGTATAGGGGGTGCCGGTCAGCTCAACCATGACAAATGCACCCGCTCCCATCAGCGGAGGCATGATCTGCCCACCCGATGAGGCCACTGCTTCGACAGCACCCGCCAGCGAACGTGGATAGCCCAGCCTGACCATGCTGGGGATAGTGATGGCCCCGGTGGACGCCACATTGGCAGACGCGGAACCGGAGATCGACCCCATCAGCGCAGAAGAGATCACCGATACCTTGGCAGCACCGCCACTGAGACGCCCGGCAACCACGTTGGCCATATTCATGAAGCCTCGCCCGGCCTCACCGGCATTCAATACGGCACCAAAAATCACAAAGATGGCGACCACGCCAACACTGACACCAGTCAGAGATCCCCACAACCCACCTTCGGCAATGGTCAGGGTGCCGACGAAACTCTGCATCGGCAGTCCCTGATGACCGAACTGGCCGGGGATATGCGCACCGAAGATGGCATACATCAGCGCTACAACCGCGACCATCGGCAGCGGCCAACCTATGGCACGTCGTGCAGCTTCCAGCACCAGAACAATCAGAAAAACACCGATGACCATCTGCAAGGGAGTATCGATAAAACCATACTGATTGGACAAGGCTCGTTCATTGAACACGATATAGGCACAAGCCGCTATACCAAGCAGCGTCAGTACCCAACCACTGTAAAGCTGCAAGCGGGTGCGGGCAGCAAAGATCAATATCCAGGGCAGCGCCAGCGCCAGATGTATCGGGCGGCTGATCAACGCAGGCGTCAGGCCATAAAAGATCAACCCCAGATGAAAAATCATCGTCGCTGCCCCGAGCACAACCCAGGCAGGGTGTATATTCAGTTCAGTTTTTGGGGGTGTTGAGATAGAAAGATCTGTTGCGGATGAAGTCGACATATCCTGCGTTCCCGGTCAGGCAAAAGCCTGCCACAGCCAGATTCGGCCGTGGCAGATTCAGTGGATCAGCGCAGGCTATCCGGCACTGCGATTCCTGCTTCATCATAGTAACGCAACGCACCTGGGTGAATACCACCGGCAATGTTGGCGACCATATCTGGCGTGATACTTCCCCACCAGGGCGTTTCTGCAGCCATCGCATCACGACGCTCCCAGAAGGTTTTAGTCAGCGTGTAAGCGGTATCATCATCCATAGCGGTCGTGGTATAGGCAATAACCGGCAATGAAGTGGTCTGAACATCCTGATCAACACCGGTATAGGTGCCTGCGGGGATGGTCTGGCGTGCCGCACCGGTCTGAGCTATCTGCTCGTCGGTCAGGCTGACCAGACTGATCTTTTTGCTGGCAGCGGTTTCAATGACGTTTGGTGTGGGATAGGAGCTGGCTGTGACAAAGGCATCTATCTGGCCATTTTTCAGTGCATCCGGGCCACTGCCTATCTGCGCATCGGCAACTCGTACTTTATCTGTCAGATCGAAGAGCTCCAGATAACGCTCCGCTTCACGAGCTCCGAAGGTTCCACGTCCGATCAGAATATGCTTGCCTTCCAGCTCGGCGAGACTCATCACCCCATCGCCATCAGCGACCACAAAGTGCATGGTGATGGCAGGAATGGGGAAGAGTCCGCGGATATCTTTAAAGCGCTCACTCTGGCGTTCGGCAAATGGGCCCGTTCCTTCTACAGCACTGTTGATCAACCCTGGTGGAGTGGTAAACACGTAGTTCCCCTGACGCGCCATCACTTCCATCACGTTCTGAACTGAGCCCTGGCTCTCTTCCAGTGTCAGGATGACATCGCCACCGGTGCCGATACGAATCGCTTCAGAGAGCTCAACACCCATCTGATAATAGGCTGTGCCGGCAGAAGCGGATTTATAGGTGACACGGGTTTCGGCATGGGCTGTAACGGCTGTCGCACTGATGGCGATAACCGCTGCAGTGAGCAGATGACGTGCTGAAGGGAAAAGTCTGAATCCGGACATGTGTAACTCCTGTATTTTCCAAAGAAGGAAAATCTGTTCATTCATTATTTTTATGAAACACTACTTGGATAATGCATGATTCTGATAGAGCAATGTTCTGATAGAGCAATGTTTTGATAGAGCAATGATATGTGTGACAGTAACCTGTCATAATCAATTAAGAAACCTGAATATATAGGGGAGTTACGCAAATGCCAAGTAGAGTTGCCGTTGTCATCGGAGCCGGTGGTGGTATCGGCAGCGCCGTCTCGGCTGAATTGATCAAGGCGGGAGATAAGGTTTATCTCCTCGATCTGGAAAGCAATCGTGACCGACTGATGACGGAGATTGATCAAAGTGGCGTCAATCATCAGGCGGTATTCATATCCTGTGACCTGAGTAATCCCGAGAGTATTAAATCGGCATTTCAAGCCGTGTCAAAGACAAGTGGCGGACTGGATTGCTGTATTAATGCTGCAGGAATCATTCGACGCGGTGCGTTTGTGGAGCTCTGCGAGAAAAGCTTGTTTGAGATGGTCAACATCAATATCACAGGCAGCTTTATCGCACTACAGGCAGCTGCTGAGCTGATGATAGCCTCCGGTGGAGGCCGTATCGTTAACCTGACATCCGTGCATGGCCTGAGAACAACCGATCAGCGCGCTGCTTATGCGATGTGCAAAGGCGCAATCCTCTCCCTGACCAGAGCACTGGCGGTTGAGCTGGCACCACATGGCATTCTGGTCAATGCGGTAGCTCCCGGCCCGGTGTCAACCGGCATGCAGGAGGGTACATCGGCTTCACGATCTCGCTGGCAAAGCGGCACTCCCCTGGGACGTGTTGCTGATCGTCACGAAGTTGCCCGCGCCGTGCTGTTTCTGGCCTCTGCCGAGAACAGCTTCATCAATGGTGACACACTCATTATTGATGGTGGGGCCAGCGTCTCGATGGGATCCATTACTGAACAGTAATAATGTGCTAAGGTCAGCACTGATTCAGCACTAAAATTGCCACACTACATAAGGCAGCCAAGGAACTTCATGGTGTATAGGCGTAGTTATGCAACCGCAGATCAGTAATCGACTCTCCCTTATACTTTTTCTGCTGGCCATTTGCCTGTGCTTGCCGGTATCGGCGCAACCGCGTGATGCCGAATCTCAGTACAGAATGGGGCAGCAGCAGCGACTGCAGGCTCGCAAGCCCTCGGAAGTGGCACTCGCAGAGTCCTATCTGCTCCAGGCAGCCAAACAGGGCCACCTCGCCGCCCAGACCGAGCTGGGGACTCTCTACTATCTGGATTTCCCCGATTCACCACGACTGGACTCTGCACATTACTGGTGGCAAACGGCTGCCCGCAGCGGAGACTCCAGAGCACAGAATCTGCTGGGACTTTTCTACCTCAATGGTCAGGAAGGAGGTCAGCCGGATCTCGTGAGAGCCTACGCCTGGACCAGCCTTGCTGTCGATGCAGGACTTCCTGAAGCTCTGGATACCCTCAAATCGCTGGAGGAGCAACTCGGTGACAATGAGATCCTGGTTGCCCGACAGTTTCGGGAATCGCTGCCAGTGATGCGTCAGGCTGCGGCAGCTCGCTCTCTACCTCGAACTGTATCGATACCCTCACCTGCTGAACCAGTCTCATCGGCCTCGCCGATCGAAGGGGTCAGCGATAGTGTTCCTACAGGGTATTTCGTGCAGAGTGGTGCACTGGCAGATGCCAATGCTGCCCAGCGAGAGTTGCAGCGTATTCATGCCAGAATAGATAAAAATACCCATAATGGCTTCGTTAAACCGCTGAAAAATGCCAATGGGCGCTGGTTATATCGTCTGTTGACCGGTCCTTTTGCCGAGCGCCGCGAGGCTGCCAATCTCTGTGCTGAATTGAAAGATCTGGGTGAAGATTGTTTTGTGGTATCTGAATTTCCAGATACGGATACCTGACCGCCAGCCAAGACAGCTTAACGACGAGGCAGAGCCGATCCTTCTGAAATCGATCGTGATCAGGCAGGCAGCAGGGACGCTGCCACCAGCAACATCAGGCACCCGATCACTGAGTCAAACCAGCGCCAGCGAGTCGGTGAGCTGAGAAAACGGCTCAGCCGCCCCGCCATGCTGGTCAGCGATACAAACCAGAAGCAGGATGCCATCGCCGCACCCAGCACAAACAACGCTGGAGTCGCCTGTTGCGCGCCAACACTGCCGATCAGTATGACCGTATCCAGATAGACGTGCGGATTAAGCAGCGAGATCATCATCGCCTGCAGCGCAATACTGCCGGCGCTGGAAACCGGACCACCCGCACCCGCCTGTAACCCGCTTGAGCCCTGCCAGGCCCGTCGAAAAGCGCCGATAGCCAGCCAGCACAACAACCCTATCCCCAGCCAGGTCAGGACCGGCACCAGCAGCGGCACATATCCCTGCACGACACTCAGGCCATACACACCCAGAATGATCAATGAGGTATCTATCGTGATACACACCGCCGCGATCACTTTAGGGTGCTCTCCACGAATACTCTTACTCAATACCCAGGCATTCTGCGCCCCGATCGCAATGATCAGGCCCAGTGCGACAACAAATCCGGTTAGCAGCGATCCCATAACACCCTCTTGCTCATCATCCAACTTAGTGACAGAGCTTAGGCAACCCTCTATTATTAATCAAACGAATAATTCTACTGGTACATTAGCAATATTTATGATTGATTATCGCCTGTTGAGTGCCCTCGCTGCCGTGATCGAACAGCGCGGGTTTGAAAAAGCCGCACAGAAACTGCATCTGACACAGTCGGCAATCAGTCAGCGCATTCGTCAGTTGGAGAATCAGATGGGACAACCTGTACTGCAACGCTCGACTCCACCAAGACCCACCGATCTCGGTATCCGCCTGAACAATCATTATCAACAGGTAAGACAGCTTGAGGCCGGACTTGGGCTGGGCAATGATGCGATACCCCGGGATCTGGTCGTCCGCCTCACTGTGAACGCCGACTCACTTGCCACCTGGCTCGCACAGGCACTGGCTGCATCTCATCTGCGCGATGAGGTGACCTTTGATCTGGTAGTGGAGGATCAGGATGTCGGTCTGAGCCGGATGCGCCGGGGTGAGGTGATGGCTTGCCTGTGCGCAGAAGGCAGCCCAGTGAATGGTGGCAAGTCAATTTTTCTGGGAAATTTCCGCTATCGGGCCTTGGCCAGCCCGGATTTCATTGCACGTTACAGACTACATGAGGATCTGCTGCAGGGGCTGCAGCATGCGCCCTGCTTGATTTTCAACAGTGATGACCAGTTACAGCACCGTTTTCTGCAGCAGGTCGGTATTGGCACACCTACCCGGGTGCACTTCTGCCCATCATCAGAGGGGTTCATACAGATGGCACAGGCTGGATTGGGCTACGGCATGATGCCGGAACTGCAGGCTGAATCGCTGATTAAAGAGGGTTTACTGGGCGATATCCAACCAGATTACTATCTGGACGTGCCGCTTTACTGGCACTACTGGCAGACAGAAAGCCCGGTGATGCGTCACTTGCGAGAGGGAGTCATTGACACTGCCAGGCGCTTTCTGCGCAACTGAAACGGACGATAATCATCCACAACGTCCTCGCCATCAAGTGTGCAATAAGCATCTTACCTAATGCAATCAGTGAGTTAAGCAAAAATCGGCTATAATTGTAGACTCTATTCAATACCGCTATACTTCGATGGCTCGATTTAGAGCTGCCAGCATAACAATAAAATAATCGCGTAGACTGTTCCAAAGTCGGCCCCATTTAATTTCTGGAACAGCAGGTCGCAGCGCCCCGGGAGGCGATCCCAGGCCCTTTTGTTCAAAGAAAGCTTCTGCTAGATCTCATCCAGAGTTCTACTGGAGTTTAACCCAAGTTCAACCAGTTTTTTGAACGGAGCATACAACCCCTATGAGTTTGTTCTGGATACCCCTGCTGCCTGCATTGGGTGTGTTGGTACCGCTCTTCACCGAGCGATTCGGACGCACCCGCTGTGCCTGGGCGACAGCCGTAGCTCCGGCTCTGGCTTTGATTCTGGTTCTGCTGATGTCACCCAGCGTGTTCCGCGGTGAAACACTGATAGCAACCGCCAACTGGATACCCGCGTTAGGCATGAGCCTCTCCTTCCGTCTGGATGGACTGGCACTGCTCTTCTCGCTACTGATTCTCGGCATCGGTCTGCTGATCATCCTCTATGCCCGTTATTACCTGTCCTCCAAAGACTCGATGAGCCGCTTCTACTCCTACCTCATCCTGTTCATGACAGCCATGCTGGGGATAGTACTGTCCAACAACCTGATCCAACTGTGGATGTTCTGGGAGCTGACCAGTATCAGTTCGTTCTTGCTGATCAGCTTCTGGTCCGACAACTCGGATGCACGCAAGGGTGCCCGTATGGCACTCACCGTTACAGGTGCCGGCGGCCTTGCCTTACTGGGTGGTCTGATCCTGATCGGGAAGATTGTCGGCAGCTACGACCTTGAAGTAGTGCTGAACAGTGGCGACCTTATCAAACAACACGCAGCCTACCCGATCGCGCTGGGTCTTGTGTTACTGGGTGCTTTCACCAAATCTGCTCAGTTCCCTTTTCATTTCTGGCTACCACACGCGATGGCCGCACCGACCCCCGTCAGTGCCTACCTGCACTCTGCTACCATGGTTAAAGCGGGTATTTTCCTGATGGCTCGTTTTTACCCTGCGCTGGCCGGTACCGACATCTGGTTTGTCACCGTCAGTCTGACCGGCCTTGCCACTCTGCTGATCGGTGCTTATGTCGCTCTGTTCAAACACGATATCAAAGGTCTGTTGGCCTATTCCACCGTCAGCCATCTTGGGTTGATTACGCTGCTGCTGGGGTTAGGTACACCACTGTCGGCAGTCGCTGCGATCTTTCATATCATCAACCATGCCATCTTCAAGGCATCGCTGTTTATGGCGGCAGGCATCATTGACCATGAGACCGGCACACGGGATATGCGTATCCTATGCGGGCTATGGAAATATATGCCACACACCGCTACTCTGGCGATGGTGGCGGCCGCATCGATGGCTGGCGTGCCATTGATGAACGGATTCCTGTCCAAGGAGATGTTCTTTACCGAAACGCTGCATCAGCACACGCTCGGTTCACTTTCCTGGATGATTCCGGTTCTGGCGACGCTGGCTGCGGTCTTCTCTGTGGCGTATTCGCTGCGCTTCATTCACGATGTGTTCTTCAATGGCGAGCCCGAAGATCTGCCCAAAACACCGCACGAACCCCCCCGCTTCATGAAAGTTCCGGTCGAGATCCTTGTGGCACTATGTCTGCTGGTAGGGATTTTCCCAGGATTTATCGTGGGCGGACTACTGCATACCGCCTCGTCCGCCGTGCTGCTTGGAGATGTTCCAGAGTACAGCCTGTCGATCTGGCATGGTTTCAATCTGCCGCTGTTGATGAGCTTCGTGGCACTGGCGCTCGGTATTATCGTTTATCACAACCGCCGTAAAATGTTCAAATTCCAGAGCCAGTTCCCTGAACCGGATGCAAAGCTGGTGTTTGAGCAGACTATCGTTAAACTGGTTGATGGCTGTCGTCGCTTCGTTGACCTGTGTGACAATGGTTCACTGCAGCGCTACATGTTCCTGCTGCTGTTGATGGTAGTGATCTTTGCCGGAAAGCCGTTACTGGATCTTTATGAGGTTGAAGGGTTACGCCCACAATTGCCGGTTGATCTATTTACACTGACCATGGCCGCTATCATGGTTATGGCGGCGATCTCTACCGTGATCTGGCATCGCAAACGCATGCTGTCACTGATTACGCTGTCGGTCGTCGGGCTGGTCGTGTCCGTGGCTTTTGCCTATTTCTCGGCACCTGACCTGGCACTTACTCAGCTTTCAGTTGAGGTGGTAACCGTCATTCTGCTGATGCTGGCGCTGTTCTTCCTGCCACAGAAGACCCCCAAGGAATCGAGCCCCCGCAGAGTAGTGCGAGATCTCAGTATCGCGGCGCTGATCGGCGGCATTATCGGTACCATCAATTACGCCATGCTGACCCGTCCGCTATCCAGTATTTCGGACTACTTCCTCAATAACAGTGTTTCCGGTGGTGGTGGCACCAATGTCGTCAACGTGATTCTGGTGGACTTCCGCGGATTTGATACCCTGGGTGAAGCCTTGGTGCTGGGTATTGCCGCACTGGGTATATTCAAGCTTATCAACCGTATGCGCCTGTATATGCCGTCTGGTGATGAACAGGGACGCTCCTGGACACGAGACAGCCATCCAATGATTCTCGGCTCAGTATCTCAGGCTTTGCTGCCACTGGCACTGCTGGTGTCAGTCTATATTTTCCTGCGCGGCCATAGCATGCCGGGTGGCGGGTTCATTGCCGGCCTGATCACTGCCGTGGCAATTATCCTGCAATACATTGCTCACGGGGTGGATTGGGTCAAGCCTCGCCTGCGCATCAACTATGAGTGGGCAGTCGCAGTCGGTGTACTGATCGCCGCTCTGACAGGCATGGGCAGCTGGCTATTTGGCAAACCCTTCCTGACCAGTTGGTTCGACTACTTCTCGTTACCTTTTGTCGGCAAATTCGAACTGGCCAGTGCCATCGCTTTTGACCTGGGTGTCTATATCACGGTTGTATCAGCCACACTGCTGATTCTTGCCAATCTTGGCAAGCTGACCACTTCTCACCGAGCGACCATTAAGGAGAGTGATTGATGGAAGCGCTGTTTGCCTTCTGCGTGGGTATTCTGACAACCTGCGGCGTGTTCATGGTATTACGCGGTCGTACTTTTCCAGTCGTAGTCGGGCTCACCTTGCTCGGCTATGCCGTAAACCTGTTCCTCTTTTCCAGCGGTCGCCTGAGCATTAATGCAGCAGCTGTTATCAGCGGCAGTGAGCGTTATACAGATCCTCTGCCTCAGGCACTGGTACTGACCGCAATAGTCATAGGTTTTGCGATGACCGCTTATGTGGTGATTCTGGCACTGAGAGGCCGTGCCGATCTGGGTAATGATCATGTCGACGGTCGACTCCCGGAATCCCCGAATCGCAATGAGCGGGAGAGATCCTGATGCAGCATCTGGCAATTCTTCCCATTCTGATCCCTATGATTGGTGGCCTGCTGCTGATTCTGCCACCCTTGCAGAACGCCCTGTCCCGCCAGCGTGTGGCATCCATCAGCATCTGCATACTGTTGCTGATTGCGGCTACCCTGCTGCTTCACAGCAGCTATACCGAAGGTACGCGCCTCTATATTCTGGGTAACTGGGTTCCGCCGTTCGGCATTGTCCTGGTGGCAGACCCGCTGGCTACTCTGCTGGTGCTGCTGACCAGTCTGCTGGGTCTGGCAGCGTTGCTCTATGGCTGTGCCGGAGATGATCAGAAAGGGATGCACTTCCATACCCTGATGCTGCTGCAAATTGCGGGCGTCAATGGTGCTTTCCTGACCGGCGACCTGTTCAACCTGTTCGTATTCTTCGAAATACTCCTGATCGCCTCCTATGCACTGTTGATTCATGGTGGCGGCAAGCAAAAAACCCAGGCCAGTCTTCATTATGTGATTCTGAACCTTGTTGGCTCAAGCATTTTCCTTTTTGCGCTGGGTATCATGTATGGCATTCTCGGTACGCTGAATATTGCCGATATGGCCGTACAGGTTCGCGGACTTGATCCTGCCGAGCAAGCGATTGTGAAAGTTGCAGGATTGTTGCTGCTGATCGTATTTGGTTTGAAATCAGCAATGCTGCCACTGCACTTCTGGCTGCCACGCACTTACTCATCAGCCAGCGCGCCGATTGCAGCACTGTTTGCGATCATGACAAAAGTCGGCATTTACAGTATTTTTCGCGTCCATACGGTTATTTTCGGCGATGAAGCAGGTGTTTTAGCCAATATCGCTCAGTTCTGGCTCTGGCCTCTGGCCCTCCTGACGCTGCTGATCGGCGCTGCCGGTGTTCTGGCCAGCCCGAATCTGAGACTGCTGACCGCCAATCTGGTGATCATCTCGGTCGGTACCCTGCTGGTGGCTGCAGCGCTTGGGCGTGTCGATGCCACTGCTGCAGCACTCTACTATCTGCTGCACACGACGCTGGTATCCGCTGCGATGTTCCTGATTGCTGATCTGATCTCCCAGCAGCGAGGCAAAGCCGGTGATCGTTTTGTTCCGGCTCGCAGCATGGTTCAGCGACACCTTCTGGGTGGGCTTTACTTTGTTGCCGCATTGGCTCTGGTGGGAATGCCACCACTCTCCGGTTTTGTCGGCAAGGCGCTGATGATGCAAGCCGCACAGACAGCCACTGAGATGGCCTGGATCTGGCCTCTGATACTCTTCAGCGGCCTTGCCTCTCTGATCGCTTTGTCACGTGCCGGCACGACGCTTTTCTGGCAGGTAACAGGCACGGCACGCGATGGCGAAAGCGCCAAGCGAATTCAGTTGATTGCGGTCTTTATTCTACTGTTGTCATCGCCACTGCTCGTAGTGTTTGGTGGGCCGATAACCGAACTGACACAGGCCGCTGCGACACAACTGCATGACACAACCTATTCAGTCGATGCCTTACTGCCGCTATATCTACCGGGAGGCGAACAATGAAAGCCAAACCCACCTATCGCTGGCTGCCGATGCCCTATCACAGCATACTGCTGTTTGTTACCTGGCTGCTGCTGAATAACACAATTGATAATGACCACCTGGTACTGGGGGCTTTTCTCGCCATCGTGATTCCATTGCTGACGGCAGGTTTGAGCAAACCCCAGCCCGCCATGCACAAGCCCTGGCTGACCATCCGGCACTGTTTCCTGGTATTGGGCGACATCATTACGGCCAACATTGAAGTCGCAATACAGGTGATGGGCCCCCTGGGAAATATCAATCCAGCCATGGTCTGCGTGCCACTGGACCTGAATGCAGAGCTACCGATCACTCTGCTTGCCAGCACCGTATCACTGACACCAGGCACAGTCAGCGCCGAGGTGTCGAATTGTCGCGGTTATCTTTATGTGCATGTGCTGAACCTGAAAGATGAACAGGAACTGATCAACACCAT
Organism: Nitrincola salilacus; assembly: GCF_046271865.1. Taxonomy (NCBI): domain Bacteria; kingdom Pseudomonadati; phylum Pseudomonadota; class Gammaproteobacteria; order Oceanospirillales; family Oceanospirillaceae; genus Nitrincola; species Nitrincola salilacus. The sequence continues at coordinate 1,045,865 of NZ_CP176580.1, read as the reverse complement.
CAAGCAGCGCTATGAAGCCCCGCTGAAGGAGATTTTCGAATGCTAGCCATGACCATCAACCTGGTCAGTGCCATTGTCTGTATTGCCCTGGTCCTGAATCTATGGCGACTCTTTGTCGGGCCCGATCTTCCAGACAGACTGCTGGCCCTGGATACCATGTATATCAACTGTATTGCGCTGATCATACTACTCGGCATGTGGTTGGGTTCGCCCCTCTACTTTGAAGCAGCCCTGCTGATTGCCATGCTCGGATTTATCAGTACCGCAGCCCTGTGCAAGTATTTGCTCAGTGGCGATATCATCGAATAAGGACACAGTGACCATGAATTTTTTCATAGAATTGATCATCTGTATCTTTCTGCTGATCGGGGGGGCGTTCGTGCTGGTAGGATCCATCGGGCTGATGCGCCTACCGGATTTTTATACCCGCCTGCACGCACCAACCAAGGCTACCACTCTGGGAATGGGTGGGTTACTGATAGCATCCATGATCATGTTCACGATAGAGGGTAGTGGACTGAGTGTACATGAGTTGCTGATCACACTGTTCCTGTTCATCACCGCACCTGTCAGCGCACACATGATAGCCAAGACTGCTTTGCATCAGAAAACCCGCATGATGAAACGTACACAGAATCAGGAGCTGTCTGAAACAGCCAGACTTCAGGAGCCACCGGCTGATAAAGTGGTAGCGACGGAAGTATCACCACCAGGATGAGATACCGGCAACACCCTGGGCACCAGAGGCCCAGGCTTGCTCAAGACAGGACTCATCCATCCCGCCCAGCGCATAGACCGGCAATGTGACATTCTCAACCCAGCCACTGAACACAGACCACCCCAGAGCGGGCTGATCGGGATGTGACAAGGTCGGCATGACAGGCGACAGTGTCACAAAGTCCAGCCCCTTCTGCTGTGCCATCTCCAGCTCCTGAGGGGAATGGCAGGATGCACTGAGCATACGCCCGTTAAAAGCATCACGGCCGGCAAGGCGTCCAAGACGCTCAGCAGTCAGATGCACCGCACCAGCCTGCAGTTCGTTTGCCACTTCGATTGAGCTGTTCAACACCAGCCGGGCATTGTGATCATCACAGATCTGATTCAACTCATGCCACAGAGGTTTGAGCTGATTGATGTCAAGATCATGGGCACGCAGCATCACCAGCCTGACGCCTTGCAGCAGCGCCGCTTCCACACGTGCAGGATACTCATCAAGCGTACAGTCACCGGTAATCAGCATGCGCTCGGGTAAGCGCAAGGCAGTGATGATCGGTTTGTTGGCCGCAGGAAAGGCATACTCATCCAACTCGGCTTCATCCACCCAGCAGACCGGCTGCCCCTCTTTGCCATGCGCCTCACCGCTGAAGCCATCCACTCGCCAGACATCCAGCTTGACGCTTTTATCAGGGTAGCGGTGCAGTATCTGAATCAGAGGCCGGGCCTGATTCACATCAATACCCAGCTCCTCATGCAGCTCCCGCTGCAAAGCATCGAGTGGTGTTTCACCGACCTCCACCTTGCCACCCGGAAACTCCCAGAGGCCGCCCTGATGTTTGCTCTCAGGACGACGGGCTATCAGAATCTGACCTGCGGCATCGACAATTACCGCCGCCACAACATGAATCACGTCATTCATACTCAGCTGCGGTACTCGGCATTGATTTTGACATAGTCGTGCGACAGATCTGTTGTCCAGATGCTTTCTGCCGCATCTCCACGGTGCAGCACGACACGGATCAGAATGTTTTCACGATTCATCACCGCCTGGCCCGCCTCTTCGGTATAGCTGGCGGCACGTGCGCCGTTATCGACTATGCAGACATCATCCAGCCAGATTTGCACTTCATCCACATCCAGATCCTGCACACCGGCTCGGCCGACACACGCCAGTATGCGTCCCCAGTTGGGGTCGCTGGCAAACAAAGCGGTCTTGACCAGTGGCGAGTGCGCGATGGTATAACCAACCTTCAGCGCTTCATCAGTGTTGCCAGCACGCTCGACGCGTACTTCAACAAATTTGGTTGCGCCCTCACCATCCTTGACGATCGCTTGGGCCAGATCCAGCATCACTTGATTCAGGGCTGCCTTGAATTTATCTGCCAGCAGAGGATCAAGATCATTAACCTCAATACCGCTGGCACCAGTGGCCACCAGCATGCAGGCATCATTGGTCGAGGTGTCGCCATCAACCGTGATGCGGTTGAAGGACTTCTCAGTAGCATCTCTGAGCAGCAATTGCAGATGGTTGGTATCGACTCTGGCATCGGTCGCCACAAAGCCCAGCATCGTCGCCATGTTCGGCATGATCATGCCTGAGCCCTTGGCTATGCCGGTCAGGGTAATCGTCTGGCCATGATGCTCGATCTGGACGCTGGAGCCCTTGGCACGGGTATCGGTTGTCATGATGCCGACAGCTGCATCCGCCCAGCCAGATTCAGACAACTGCTCACATGCTGCGTCCAGACCTGCCAGAATTTTGCTCACTGGCAGAGGCTCACCAATCACGCCGGTGGAAAAAGGCAGTACCGCTTCATGATCTGTCAGTTTGAGATCAGCCAGTGCCTGACAGCAGGCCAAAGCATCTCGCATCCCTGCCTCACCCGTTCCTGCGTTGGCATTACCGGTGTTGATCAGCAGATAACGGCTGGCAATACCACTGCCCAGATGCTGTTTTGCAACATGTACAGGTGCCGCGCAGAACTGGTTGAGTGTAAACACACCCGCAACACTCGCGCCAACGGGGATCTCCATCACCACCAGATCCTTACGCCCCGGTTTTTTGATGCCTGCTGATGCGGTCCCGAGTCGAAACCCTTTAATCGGATGTAAGGTTGATATTGTTTCCGGACCCACCGCCATTTTCACAGCCCTCATCAAATTTGTTCATCTGCGCCTGGCTGGTTTGCCCGGCAGTTTTGCCTGTTTATACAGCAAGAAAGCAGCGATTGCTGCTTTCCCGGTTTCATTTTTACTGATACGTTTTTTACTACGGCGCTTTTTACTACCGCTTTAATCGATCAGAGTTTGCCGTGGCACTGTTTGAATTTCTTGCCGGATCCACACGGACAGGGATCATTGCGGCCCACTTTGGGCATATCGCGCACGTAAGGATCCTGTTTATCATCCTGCTCTTGATCCGAACCATCCTCTGAGTCCGCCTCACCCTTCATGCCACTGGCCTGGGAGTGCTCGAAATTCATCTGCTGGCGCTCAGCTTGTTCGCGACGTTGACGCTCAATCGCATCAACATCTTCCTGCTCGCGCACTTTGACATGGCTGATGATACGTACAACATCACGCTTGATATTGTCGAGCAGATTCTGGAAGAGTTCAAATGCTTCCCGCTTGTACTCCTGCTTCGGATTCTTCTGCGCATAGCCACGCAGATGAATACCCTGACGCAACAGCTCCATAGTCTGCAGATGTTCTTTCCAGGCAGTGTCCAGCACCTGAAGCATCACCTGCTTCTCGAACATGCGCATGGTTGGCGCGCCCACCAGATTTTCCTTCTCGGTATAAATCCTGGCAATTTCATCACGAATTTTGTCGCGCAGTGGCTCTTCATGCAGCTGGTGATCTTCATCCAGCCACTGTTGGACAGGAAGCTGTACTGAGAAATCTGTTTCCAGTGCTTTCTCCAGGCCTTCAACATCCCAGGTTTCAGCCAGGCTCTGCGGCGTAATAAAATCACTGATCAGGTTATCAACCACTTCGTCACGTATGCTGGTGATCGTCTCGGATATATCATCACTTGCCATGATGTCATTACGCTGAGCATAGATCACCGAACGCTGATCATTGGCAACATCATCATATTCAAGCAGATTCTTACGGATATCGAAGTTGCGGCCCTCAACCTTGCGCTGCGCTTTCTCAATCGCGTTGCTGACCATCTTGTGTTCAATCGCTTCACCCTTCTCCATACCCAGCGCCTGCATGAACTGGCGCACACGATCTGAGGCAAAGATGCGCATCAGATCATCTTCCATTGACAGGAAGAAGCGTGAGGAACCGGGGTCGCCCTGACGGCCGGCACGACCACGCAGCTGATTGTCGATACGACGTGATTCGTGACGTTCTGTACCCAGAATATGCAAACCACCTGCTTCGATAACTATGTCATGGCGCTTTTTCCAGTCAGCCTTGACCGCTTCTATCTGTTCAGGTGTCGGATTATCCAGCGCCTGAAGTTCGGCCTCCAGGTTTCCGCCCAGTTTGATATCGGTACCACGGCCTGCCATGTTGGTGGCGATAGTCGTTGCACCAGGGCGACCGGCATCAGCAATGATGGTTGCTTCACGGCCATGATTCTTGGCGTTCAGTACGTTGTGCTTGATCTTCTCCTTGGTCAGCATGCTGGAGAGCAGCTCCGAGGATTCAACCGATGCTGTACCGACCAGAACAGGTCTGTTCAGACGCTGTGATTCACGGATCTCTTTAACGATCGACAGATATTTTTCTTCCATCGTGAGGAAAATGACATCGTTATGATCAGCACGCTGAATCGGCTTGTTGGTTGGAATAACCACGACATCCAGACCATAGATCTGATGCAGTTCGAAGGCTTCGGTGTCCGCAGTACCCGTCATACCCGACAGCTTTTCGTACAAGCGAAAGTAGTTCTGGAAGGTGGTCGAGGCGAGTGTCTGGCTCTCCTGCTGTATTTTGACACCCTCTTTGGCTTCAACGGCTTGATGCAGCCCTTCAGACCAGCGACGACCCGGCATGATACGGCCGGTATGCTCATCGACGATGACTATCTGATTATCCTGAACGATATAGTCCTTGTCGCGATTGAACAGATAGTGAGCGCGAAGACCTGCCAGTACGTGATGCAGCAGATTGAGGTTATGAGGCGCATAAAGGCTCTCACCCTCTTTCAGCAAGCCTTCATTGATCAACAGATCTTCCACCAGCTGATGGCCGGACTCGGTCAGCTCAATAGTACGGTTCTTTTCATCAACCGCGAAATGCTCCTCAATGATCTGAGTCTCATCCTTGATGTCTATCTCGCCGTGATACTGCTGCAGTGTCGGGATAAGCAGGTTGATCTGCCGATACAGTGCTGAGCTGTCTTCAGATGGACCAGAGATGATCAGAGGTGTTCTGGCCTCATCAATCAAGATGGAGTCGACCTCATCGACAACAGCAAAGTTGAAGCCCCGCTGCACTTTATCCTGCAGACTGAACGCCATGTTGTCGCGCAGATAGTCAAAACCGAACTCGTTGTTGGTGCCATAGGTGATATCGGCTGCATAGGACTCACGTTTGGATGCGGAGTCCTGACCCGATACGATCACACCCACACTGAGGCCCAGTCCTTCATACAGTGGACGCATCCACTCGGCATCACGACTGGCCAGATAGTCGTTGACGGTCACGACGTGTACGCCCTTACCTGTCAGGGCATTCAGATATACTGCCAGGGTCGCCACCAGGGTTTTACCTTCCCCGGTTTTCATCTCTGCAACCTTGCCTTCATGCAAAGTGATACCACCGATCATCTGCACATCGAAGTGGCGCATCTGCATGACCCGTTTGGACACTTCGCGCACTGTGGCAAAGGCTTCAGGCAGCAATTTATCGAGAGTTTCTCCGGACGCAAAGCGCTCGCGATACTTCTGTGTCAGCGCTTTCAGCTCATCATCACTGAGTTTTTCAAGCTCAGGCTCAAACGCGTTGACCTCCTTGACAAGACGCATCATCCGTTTGAGTTCGCGATCGTTCTTGCTTCCGAAAACCTTTTTTAGCAGTGATGTCAGCATAATCAGACTTTTAACCGTTCCAGAAATTATCAGGGGCCGTGCCGGGCAGACCAGCGCAACATTTTACACATATTGGGGCAGTTAGTTGATATTTAAACTGTAAAACCTTAGACGTATATCAACTTTGTTTTCAACACTTCGGGCAGGGATCCGAAAACATGAACCGGATCACTGTTGTCAGACACTGTAATTCAGGCGATTTTCAGATATTTCGGTAACGAAAAAGCCGGGAAAACCCGGCCTTTGCGCTACCCATGTACAAACACCCTCACAGGGTGTGTTACAGCACCTCTAGTGGGCGCTGGTAAGCAATGGGAACAGACTTTTCCACTTCGTCATAGGTTACACTCTCCCAGGCCCCTTCAGTCGCCAACAGCTTTCTCAGCAGCAGGTTATTCAGGTGATGGCCGGACTTGTAACCATAGAACTCGCCAATCAGACTTTTACCCAACAGATACAGATCGCCTACTGCATCCAGAATTTTGTGTTTAACAAACTCATTGTCATAGCGCAGGCCGTCTTCGTTCAGGATGCGAAAATCATCAACCACTATCGCATTGTCAAAACTGCCACCCAAGGCCAGATTCTGGGAGCGCAGGAATTCGATATCACGCATAAAACCGAAGGTACGAGCCCGGCTGACTTCTTTCACGAAAGAGCTGGTCGAAAAGTCCAGCGAAGCTTCCAGGTTGCGATCAGAAAACGCTGGATGGTCGAACTCGATACGAAATCCCACCTTGAACCCATCAAATGGACGGAAGCAGGCTGTTTTACCATCGACCTCGACCGATACCTCTTTTTTGATGCGGATAAACTGCTTCGGCGCATCCTGCTCGGCAATACCAGCAGACTGAATCAGGAAAACAAAGGGCGCAGCACTGCCATCCATGATCGGGACTTCTTCGGCACTGAGCTCGACAATCGCATTGTCGATACCCAGACCAGCCATCGCAGACATCAGATGTTCAACTGTTGCTACCCTGACACCATTTTCGGTCAGATTGGTAGACAGCGTTGTATCCGTCACACTCAGCGCATCCGCTCTGACTTCGGCAACCGGATCCAGGTCCGTACGACGAAACACGATGCCGTGATCAGCCGGTGCCGGCTTCAGAGTCAGATAAACTTTATGCCCTGTGTGAAGACCGATACCAGTCGCCTTGATACTGTTTTTTAATGTACGCTGCCTGATCATCGAGTCCTGCCAGTCCAATCTACCTGATTTTCAATCGCGAATAATAACAGAAGAGTCCCTTCTGTCCAATCACGAACTTGACCTCTCGGTCGGATCAATCCGCCTGCTTACGCAGAAAAGTCGGAATATCCAGCGCACCGTAGTCATTACCCGCTGCAGCTCTGCGTGCTTCAGCAGACTGGCGCTCCTTGGGATCCGGACGATCCAGCAGCGCTTCCTGCTTCTGGCGTCGCAGAATCGCCGGCAGCTCTATCTGATCAAAGCTTGCTGGAGTTTCCGCCGCCTTGGGCTCAACTTTGGGATTATTGCTGACCATTCGCACTTCCGGCTCTTTCTGACGATCAAGTCCGGTAGCTACAACAGTCACTTTCAGCTCATCTCCCAGTTGCGGATCGATGACGGTGCCCACAACAATCGTGGCATCATCAGCCGCACACTCTTCGATGATACTACCCACCTCGTTGAACTCACCGAGGCTCAGATCTTCACCGGCAGCAATATTCACCAGAATACCGCGTGCGCCCTTGAGATCGATATCCTCCAGTAACGGACTGCGAATCGCCGCCTCTGCAGCTTCCTGAGCGCGATTGTCACCTCTGGCGATACCCGTGCCCATCATCGCCATCCCCATTTCGGACATGACGGTACGCACATCGGCAAAGTCGACGTTGATCATACCCGGACGGGTAATCAGATCGGCAATTCCCTGTACTGCACCTTTGAGGACATCATTTGCCGCATTGAATGCATTGATCAGACTGCAGTTTTTGCCCAGTACCTGCATCAGTTTTTCATTCGGGATGATGATCAGAGAGTCGACATGCTCACGCAGTTCGCGGATCCCCTTTTCAGCAATTTCCATACGCTTGCGACCTTCAAAACGGAAAGGTCGGGTCACGATGGCCACTGTCAGGATACCCATCTCTTTGGCGATTTCAGCCACGACTGGGGCTGCCCCGGTTCCGGTTCCACCACCCATACCAGCCGTGATGAACACCATATCGGCACCACGCATTGTCTCGGCAATGCGATCACGATCTTCCACCGCTGCCTGACGACCGATATCAGGGTTGGCACCTGCCCCCAGCCCTTTGGTCATATTTCCGCCGATGTGCAACACGATGCGTGTCGACATTCTGTCGAGCGCCTGAGCATCAGTGTTTGCACAGATGAAATCCACCCCACCCAGGTCGAAGTTCACCATATGCTCTACGGCGTTACCGCCGCCACCGCCAACACCGACCACTTTTATCACAGCGTTCTGCGGTACATTATCTAGTAATTCAAACATCTCACCCCTCCCCAGCATCGCCTGTGACTACTATCCGGCAGCGCTGAATTTTGTAACTGGTTATTAAAAATTGCCCTTGAACCATGCCTTCACCCGTGCCAGCAGATCACCTATCTGCAGTCGCGGTGACGACCCTTCCTGTTTATTCCTGTCCTGCCCGCTTTGTATCTGGATCCTTGTATCCTGCACCTTCTTATCTGGCGTTTTTCTGTCTGTTACTTTTCGTTCTGAAACCCTTGCCTGAGCAACTGGCTTGAAACCTCTTTTTGCGTGATGGAGCAGGCCGATACCCGTCGCATAGATCGGATTCTGCAATAGTGACTCCATCCCTCTGACACCCTGCGGTACGGCCAGGCGAACCGGCATATGGAAAATTTCCTCCGCCAGCTCCACTGCGCCCTCCATTTTCGAGGTGCCACCTGTCAACACGATGCCCGCGGCCACCATATCTTCATACCCCGAACGCCGAAGCTCCGCCTGAATCAGTGCAAAAAGCTCCTCGTACCGTGGCTCAACCACTTCAGCTAATGCCTGACGGGACAGATCACGCGCAGGTCTATCACCGACACTCGGCACCTTGATCATCTCATTCGCATTGGCCAGCTGAGTCAAAGCGCAGGCGTACTTGACCTTGATTTTTTCGGCATGCTGCGTTGGCGTGCGCAAAGCCATCGCGATATCGTTGGTCACCTGATCACCGGCAATCGGGATAACGGCTGTATGGCGGATCGATCCAGCGGTAAACACGGCGATATCGGTAGTGCCGCCACCGATATCCACCAGACACACGCCCAGGTCACGCTCATCCTCGGTCAAAACCGAGTAGCTGGATGCCAACTGCTCCAGCACGATCGCATCCACCTCAAGCCCACAACGGCGAATGCATTTTTCAATATTCTGTATCGCATTGCTTGCACCAGTGACCAGATGCACTTTGGCCTCTAAACGGACACCGGACATACCCAGAGGTTCCTTGATTCCCTCTTGATTATCAATTAGATACTCCTGCGGAAGAATATGGATGATGCGCTGATCAGCCGGTATCGCAACCGCTCTCGCAGCATCGATCACCCGCTCCAGATCCTGATCCGACACTTCACGATCTTTCACGGCCACAATTCCATGTGAATTCATGCTGCTGATATGGCTGCCGGCAATTCCCACCGTCACTGAATGTATCTTGCTGCCGGACATCAGCTCCGCTTCTTCAACAGCACGTTGAATCGACGTTACTGTTGACTCGATGTTCACAACCACACCACGTTTCATACCTCGTGAGGGGTGCGAACCAACACCGACTATCTCGATGCTGCCATCGGCACATATTTCACCGACAAGACAAAGCACCTTGGTGGTGCCGATATCCAGCGCCACAATCATATTACTGTCCGCCGCTGCCTGTTTAACCTGCATTGTCGGGCTTCTCCTCGGCGCGCCATTGAACGGCAACGCCATTGGTGTATCGAATGTCAATCTGTTCAATCTGCTCAACCTGTCGGTGAAGCTCTGCTTCGTAAATTTTGATGAAGCGTCTGAGCCTTGGCATCATCTGCTCACGCCCGGCCACCACACGTATGCCATTATCCAACTCCAGGTTCCATGCTCCCCTGCCTTCAAGTGTCAGGCCCGTCAGTTGCACACCTGTTCCGGCAAATACCCGACTCAGATCATGGTACTGCTGCATCACCCTGCGCGTTTCATGTGACGGTCCATTCAGTCTGGGCAACTGATCATACTCAGGCTTCAATTCTGGCCAGAAAATATCCCCTTGATGGTTCAGCAGGCCTTTATCCCCCCAGCGCGCCACAGGTACCTCTTCAATCACGACCACTTCCAGTGCTGGTGGCCATTGCCGTTTCAGAATCGCATTGTGTACCCAGGGATCTGCCAGAGTTTGCTCACGCAGTTGTTGCAGATCCAGTGATAACAACGGCTGTGCCAGACTTTGACCGAGCCTCTGTGCCAGCAGCGTTCTATCCAGATGCTCCACCCTCCCGCTGACTTTTATCTGTGCCACCGGCTGATCCAACCAGCCAATAAAGTCACGCGTCATGGTGCTGCTGATACCGATAAACACCATCAGCAGCGTTAACAATGTCAGCGGACGCCAGATGCGATCTATCTCACCCTGACCGGATGAAAATTCAGGCTGCGTCTGGGCAACACGACTGGCTCCCTTTATCACTTCCGGCGCACCGGCCTGCGCCGGCTGTTTCAGCCAGGGCAGGTGAAGATTCATGCTGTTACGCCCTCCTGCCGAGGCAGAGATGTCCGCAGAATCTCCACCACCAGCTGTTCAAAACTCATGCCCGCCTGGCCGGCCGCCATCGGCACCAGGCTGTGATCAGTCATGCCCGGCAACGTATTCACCTCCAGCAACTGAAACTGTCCACTGCGGGTCATCATCACATCCACACGCCCCCAGCCACTGCAGCCGACCATACGAAAGGCATTCAAAGCCAACTGACCCAGCGCCTCAACCTGCTCATCGCTGAGTTCGGTATCAAACAGGTAGCGCGTGTCTTCCGCTTCATATTTCGCATTGAAGTCATAGAAGCCATGTGGTGTTTCCAGCCTGATTGCAGGCAATGAACGATCATGCAGTATCGCCACGGTAAACTCAGGTCCATCAACCCACTGCTCGGCAATCACGCAATGGTCATAGCGTGCCGCTTCCGCATAGGCAGCCGACAACTCATCCAGAGACGCCACTCGACTCATACCGATGCTGGAGCCTTCATGAACTGGCTTCACCATTAATGGATAACCAAGCTGCTCTCCTACATGAGCCAGATCGGTCTGCTGATCCAGCAGCGCAAACCCGGGGGTCGGCAAACCTGCCCCTATCCAGAGCTGTTTGCAGCGCAGTTTATCCATCCCCAGTGCCGAAGCACTGACATTGCTGCCGGTGTAGGGCTTTTGCATCATCTCGAGCAACCCTTGCAGCGTGCCATCCTCACCACCGCGACCATGCAGTATCAAAAAAGCACGATCAAAAGGTTCCGACTGAAGCTGCTTCACGGGGTCCTGACCTTCGGCAAACAGATCAATGGCAAAGGCATCCACGCCCGCGCTCAGCAACCCTTTCAACACCTGAGCGCCACTGCGGAGCGACACACTGCGCTCTGCCGAGTTACCACCCATGATGACGGCCACACGACCAAATTCGGCAGATTCATTCGCAGATAATTTATAGGTGCTCATGCTGGCCCCTTGTCACTGTTTGCTAATAGATTTTCCTGACGCAACCGATGAGCCAGAGCAGTGATATCTCCTGCCCCCTGTGTCAGCAGCAGATCACCGGGGCGCAGCACACTGCGCAGAACCTCGACAACTGCAGTCGCATCTTCAACAAATACCGGTTCCACACCTCGCTGACGGATACTGCGGCAAAGGCTGCGCGTATCAGCACCGGGGATGGGGGTCTCTCCTGCTGGATAAACCTCCATCAGCAGCAGCAGATCAACATCAGTCAATACCTGGACAAAATCGTCATACAGATCACGGGTTCGGCTGTAACGATGTGGCTGATAGATCATCACCAGACGCCGATCAGGCCAGCCATCACGTACGGCCTGAATCACGGCTTTAACTTCCCGCGGGTGATGTCCGTAGTCATCCACCAGCGTCACCTCTCCCCCGTCGACCGGTAGCTCACCCAGCACCTGGAAGCGACGGCCGACACCGCCGAATTTTTCCAGTGAGCGGCAGATAGCGTCGTCATCGATACCTTCATCCGTGGCCACAGCAATGGTGGCGAGCGCATTCAGAACATTGTGCCGCCCCGGCATGTTCAAGGTCACATCAAGATCACGATAACCGCTTGGGCGAATCACTCTGAAACGCGTCAGCATTGCTTTCTGACTGATATCGACCGCTCTGAAATCCGCCTCTTCACTAAATCCGTAGGTCAGCACAGGACGACTCACCTGCGGCAACAATTCTGCAACAACCGGATCATCTATACAGAGAACAGCCAGACCATAAAAAGGCAGGTTATGTAGAAAACTGATGAAGGTCTGCTTCAGTTTGTTGAAGTCACCCTCATAGGTATCCATATGGTCGGCATCGATATTCGTGACAATCGCCACCATTGGCTGCAGATGGAGGAAGGAGGCATCACTTTCATCGGCTTCTGCAACCAGGTAGCGGCTATCACCCAACTGAGCATTAGTGCCTGCACTGTTCAGACGTCCACCGATGACGAAAGTCGGATCAAGCCCGGCTTCTGCCATCATCGAAGCCAGCAGGCTGGTGGTCGTTGTTTTGCCGTGCGTTCCGGCTACAGCTATACCATGGCGATAGCGCATCAGTTCAGCCAGCATTTCTGCTCTGCGCACCACAGGTGTACGCTGTTCGCGTGCAGCCATCAGTTCAGGGTTGCTCTCAGAAACAGCTGTTGAGATCACCACGACATCTGCAGCTGCGACATTACCGGCGTCATGCCCGATATACAGGGTTGCACCCAGCGCCTTCAGACGCTCCGTTGTCGCTGACGGACGAATATCAGAGCCGCTGATCATATACCCCTGATTCAGCAACACCTCTGCTATGCCACACATGCCGACACCACCGATCCCGACAAAATGGATCTGGCGGATACGACGCATCTCGGGCACTTCATAAACCTTGGCGCTGCGATTAATTGGCTTCATGACATCGCCTCCATACAAGCACTGGCCAGCCTGGAGCTGGCGTCCGGGCGGCCGAGACTGCGTGCTTTAATAGCCATCTGCAGCAGCAATTCCCGCTGACTCAGATCTTCAAGTTGTTGTGCCAGTTTCTGGGCAGTGAGTTCGGATTGTTGAATCATGCGCGCCGCTCCCGTGTCCACCAGAAAGGCTGCATTGGTCGTTTGATGGTCATCGACCGCATGAGGGAAAGGCACAAACAGTGCCGCCACACCTGCAATCGCTATCTCGCTGACCGTCAGAGCACCCGAGCGGCAGATCACCAGATCCGCCCAACCCCATGCTTCATCCATACGCTCAATAAACGGCACCACTTCAGCATCCACACCGGCCGCCTTATAGGCGTTCAACGTATGCTCCAGATGGTTATGACCAGTTTGATGCCAGACCTTAGGACGCTTCTCTTCCGGCATCAATGCCAGCGCCTGCGGTAACAGTTGGTTCAATGCCTGAGCACCCAAACTACCGCCGACGACCAGCAGACGAACAGGGCCCTGTCGATCTTTCATGCGCTGCTCTGGAGCTTTCAAACGCAGAATCGGTCCACGCACTGGATTGCCGATGCAGTCTGCTTCAGAAAGGTTCGCAAACGCGCCGGGAAAAGCCTGCAGCACCCGTGTTGCAAATCGTGACAGTGCGCGGTTGGTCATACCGGCAACGGCATTCTGCTCATGAATCAGCACAGGAATACCCTGCATCCAGGCAGCCAGCCCGCCTGGACCAGAAGCAAAACCACCCATTCCCAACACGGCATCCGGGTTGAGCTTCTTCAGTACGCGTCGAGCCTGCATCAGCGCCTTACACAAACGAAACGGTGCCAACAGCAAACTGATTCGCCCCTTACCGCGCAGACCTGTCACTTCGATTCGGTTCAAGGTGATTCCGGCAGCCGGGATCACTCTGGCTTCTATCCCCTTGGCGGTTCCCAGCCATTCGACATAAACACCCTGCTTTTTCAACTCGTCTGCAGTGGCAAGCGCCGGAAATACATGTCCGCCAGTTCCACCCGCCATTACCAGCAGTGTCTTGGGTTTATCCATGGCGAGCTCTCCGAGGCACTGTATTCCTGCCTTTTTCCTGTTTACTGTATTGCAACTTTTTCAACTCATAGTCGATTCTTAATACCAGGGTGATCATCGCTGCCGAAACCAGCAGACTACTGCCGCCATAACTGAACAGCGGCAAGGTAAGACCTTTAGTCGGCAATGCACCGACGTTAACGCCGATATTGATCAGTGCCTGTCCTGCAAAAATAAAGCCGAATCCGTAGCAGGTGTAAGCCATGAAAAACTGATGAAGTTTTTCGGCACGCCGCCCGATCAAAAACAGGCGACTGACCAGCAATATATACAGCACCACAATCACCAACGCCCCGATCAGACCGAACTCTTCCGACAGGACTGAATAGATGAAGTCTGTATGCGCCTCAGGCAGGTAGAACAGTTTCTGAACGCTGTTTCCAAGCCCCGTACCAAACCACTCTCCACGACCGAAGGCTATCTGCGCCTGAGATAACTGATACCCTGTACCGAAAGGATCTGCCCAGGGGTCCTGAAATGATGTCAGTCGCTGCATGCGGTAGGGCTGGAAGATAGCCATCACATAGGCCAGAAATGCAGCGCCCACCACAACAACCAGAAACTGACCAAAGCGCATGCCGCCCAGAAAGATCATTCCCATCACGGTACCCATCAGAATTACCGTGGCACCGAAATCAGGTTCCAGAATCAGGAGCGCAACGTAGAAGGCCAACGGGATGATTGGCTTAACCACTCCCCACCAACCACTTCGCACTTCGGACAGACGCCGCACCAGATAACCGCTCATGAACAGCACCATACACATCTTGGCGACTTCGGAGGCCTGCAGATTAAAGAACCCAAGCCCTATCCAGCGCTTACTACCGTTCACTTCACGGCCAATACCCGGTATCAGCACCAGTACCAGCAGCACAAACCCCAACACCAGCAAGGTGGCTCCATGCCGATGCCAGACCCAGACAGGTATTATCGAAACAAACGCCACAACCACTAGTGATAAGCCGATATAGATGCTCTGACGCAAGATAAAGAAGGTCGGAGAACCAAAATCTCTGGCCGCCACATCCATGGATGCTGACGCGATCATCACAAAACTGGTCAGCACCAGCGCTATGGCGCACAGCGCAAGCATCGCATCGAAAGGCATTCTTCCCGGCGCAAGATCCAGTGCCGCCGGCCAATGCAGTTTCGGTAGCGCTGCTCTATTCAACATAACGCCACCACTTGCTGTATGAACTGATCACCACGATCACTGTAGCCATTAAACATATCAAAACTCGCGCAAGCCGGTGACAGCAGCACGATATCACCCGGCTTAGCCGCTGCCGCTGCCGCTTCAACGGCTTGTTGTAAAGTTGTCGCTCTGATTTTAGGTACACTATTGATCTGCTGATCCAACAGGGGAGCATCCTCTCCGATCAATACCAGTGCCCGGCCGTACTGCCCCAGAACCGGACTCAGATCGGTAAAGCTTTGCTCTTTGCCAACACCGCCAGCAATCAGCACCAGTCTGGCGTCCCCTTCAAGACTCTCACCCAGCCCTTTGATTGCGGCCAGAGTGGCCCCGACATTGGTGCCCTTGGAGTCGTTGACGTAGGTCACACCCTGTTTTTCTGCCACCCATTGGCAGCGATGCGGCAGGCCGGCAAACGCTTTTATCGCCTGCAACATTGCAGGCATGGGGATAGATACGGCATCTCCCAGTGCAAGTGCGGCCAGAACATTTGCCAGATTGTGCTGCCCCGGAATTTTCACTTCAGAAGCCGGCATCAGAGGTTCCAGTCCTTTGTGCAGCCAGAGCTCTCCGTCGGTCATGACTAGCCCAAACTGCATCAGATCCGGACGCGACAATCCGAAACTGCTCAACTTGACCCCCTGTGACAGCAAAGGAGCCGTCAGCGGATCATCACGATTGGTCACCGCGTGTGAACAACCGCGATAGATGCGATGTTTCGCCTGGTAATACTCTGTGAGCCCGGTATAGCGGTCCAGATGGTCGGGACTGACATTCAAAACAGTTGCGGCAGCAGCACGCAGCTCATTCAGTGTTTCTAGCTGAAAGCTCGACAGTTCCAGTACATACAGGTCGGCTTCACCCTCAGCCAGTAGATCCGGGGCCAGAAGATCGAGTGCAGGTGTGCCGATATTGCCACCCACTCCGACTTTCAGCCCGGCAGCACTGGCCATCTCACCCACCAGCGTTGTCACAGTACTCTTGGCATTCGAGCCTGTGATCGCCACGATAGGGGCTTTCGCCTCACGACAGAAAAGATCGATATCGCCTGTCAGCCGAACGCCAGCCGCGACCGCTTCCTGTATTGCAATCTCCGACTTGGCAACCCCCGGGCTGAGAATCAGCTCATCGGCCTGCCTCAGCAGAGCCGCATTCAATTCACCACAACGCAGCTCAACATCAGGAAACTCACTTCGAAACTGCGCAGCAAGCGGTGGTTCAGTACGCGTATCCACAACGGCAAACGGCCAGCCCTTGCCAGCCAGATAGCGTGCACAGGAGAGCCCGGTCTGTCCCAGACCGATAATGATGCGGAATGTATCTGTCGCAATCAGGCTCACTCGCTACTCCTGCTATCGTATTTTCAAGGTTGCCAGGCCGATCAGAACCAGTACCACCGTTATGATCCAGAAACGGACAATAACGCGTGGCTCTGGCCAGCCCTTCAGTTCAAAATGATGATGAATCGGTGCCATACGGAAGATTCGCCGCCCGGTCAGCTTGTATGAAGCTACCTGCAGGATCACTGACACTGTTTCCAGCACAAAGATCCCCCCCATGATCACCAACACCAGTTCCTGGCGCACAATCACGGCGATCACGCCCAGCACCGCACCCAGCGATAAGGCACCAACATCTCCCATAAACACTTGTGCCGGATAGGTGTTGAACCAGAGAAACCCAAGCCCCGCCCCTACTATCGCACCGCAGAAGATGATCAACTCACCCGCCCCCGCCACATAGGGTATATTCAGATAATTGGCAAACTGAACATGGCCGCTGAGATAGGCAAACACCGCCAGAGCGCCAGCCACCATTACGGTCGGCATAATGGCCAACCCATCCAGACCATCGGTCAGATTGACGGCATTGGAGCTGCCGACAATGACGAAATAGGTGAATACGATGAAGAAAATCCCCATCTCGATAATGATATCTTTGAAGAAGGGCACGATCAGTTGTGTTTCGACCGGGCTCTGGGCAGTGGCATAAAGCGCAATGGCGGCCCCGAAGCCGCCCACTGATTGCCAGAGATACTTCCAACGCGCCGGAAGACCACGTGGGTTCTTTTCCACCACCTTGCGCCAGTCATCCACCCAGCCGACTGCACCGAACACTATCAGCACACCCAGCGTGATCCAGACATAGCGGTTACTCAGATCGCTCCACAACAGCACACTGATCGCTATAGCCAGCAGAATCAGGCCGCCCCCCATGGTCGGTGTCCCTGATTTGCTCAGATGCGATTGCGGACCATCATTACGCACTGCCTGACCTATCTGTTTACTACGTAACATATTGATCAGATAGGGGCCGAACATCAATGAGATGGCCAGGGCTGTCAATACGCCGAGAATGCCGCGCAGGGTGATATATCGCACGACAGCAAAACCGCTGTAAAATTGGGACAGAAAATCTGCCAGCAGTAATAACATATCTCAGTTTTCCCCGTCTTTTAGCGCGTTCACCACGCGTTCCATACCGGCACTTCGCGACCCTTTCACCAACAGCGTGACCGAATCGTTCAGCTCAGTTTTCAAGCGTTTAACTATCTCTTCACAGGATTCAAGATGCTCTGCTGCTGCGCCACCAGCGTTTGCTGCGCGCTGCAGATCCCGGGTCAGCTTGCCGGTTGTCAGAACCAGATCAAGACCCGCCGCCGCCGCATATTCACCCGTTGCTGCATGCAGTTGCTCGGCATCAGGCCCCAGCTCAGCCATATCACCCGCAATCAGAATCCGCTTACCGGGACGTGACGCCAGCAGATCGATCGCTGCGCGCATCGCATCCGGGTTGGCGTTATAACTGTCATCAATCAACAAGGCACCGGAGGCCAGGCGTATTGGCTTCATCCGTCCGTTAACCGCCGCACAGGCTTCCAATCCCTCTTTAATCTGCTCAAACGGCAACCCTGCAGCCACCCAGGCGGCACTCGCAGCGGTGGCATTGGCCACATTGTGCCGCCCCAGCAGACTCAGTGTGATATTTAGCCGCTGTTGCTGCCAGCAGAGATCAAAACTGAAATTACCGGAGGCTTCCTGATGCAGGTTTTCGGCACTCATGTCTGCTGCTGGGTTGTTCACCCCAAAAGTCACAGCACGTCTGTTCAGGCCCTGTAGTTTCTTCAGCCAGACGGCTGCATGCGGGTCATCCAGATTGACGATACCTGCGCCATCAGCAGGCAGTGCATCAAAGATCTCGCCTTTTGCTCTGACTATCGCTTCAAGGCTGCCGAACCCTTCTATATGCGCACCCAGAGCATTATTCAGTATCGCGACAGCAGGTCTGGTCATGACCACTGTAGCCGCTATTTCGCCGACCTCACTGGCACCCAGCTCCACCACGGCGCTGTCATGCTGATCGGTCAGCGACAGCAGCGTCAGCGGTGCACCAATCAGGTTATTCAGATTACCCCGTGTTGCCAGTACCCGCCCACGTACAGCCAGCATGCTGGCCAGCATCTCCTTGACCGTTGTTTTGCCGCTGCTGCCGGTCACTGCGAAAACCTGCCCACTGAAGCGGCTGCGATTCAGTGCGCCCGCCTGACCCAGTGCTTTCAGCGTGTCCTCGACGATCAGTTGAGGTAATGCATCATCGATCTGATGATCAGTCACGGCTGCCACGGCCCCCTTATCACGCACCTCAGCGATAAAGGCATGGCCATCAAAACTGGGACCACGCAGCGCTACAAACAGATCACCCGACTGAATCTGGCGACTATCGGTACAAACGCGCAAACATTCGACATCCGGGCCGATATGGCTGGCATTCAGCGCCTGAGCCAGAGTTGAAAGAGTCCAGTCACCGATCATGACGAGAACCTCTTCTGTAAGGCTGCCAACGCATATTTCTGATCACTGAAGGGGTGACGCTGCCCGTGAATCTCCTGATAATCCTCATGCCCCTTACCCGCAATCAATACAATATCTTCACTGCCCGCCTGCATCACAGCCATCTCGATCGCTTTGGCACGATCCACTTCAATACTGAAGGATGCTTTTGCAGGGATGCCTGCCGCTATCTGAGTCAGAATCTGCGCCGGATCCTCTGTACGCGGGTTATCACTGGTCACTACAACCTGGTCTGCCAGCTCTGACGCAATACGTCCCATCTCAGGGCGCTTACCCGTATCACGATCACCGCCGCAACCAAATACACACCAGAGACGCCCCTTCCCGCTCCTGTGAACAGTCAGTGCTTTAAGTGCCTGATAGAGTGCATCTGGCGTATGGGCATAATCAATCAGCACAACAGGCTCATCGGATTGATAACTGATACGCTCCATACGCCCCGATACCGCGTTGACACCAGCTAACGCGAGAGAGATTTCATCCGTTCGATAACCCAACAGTCCGAGCGTGCCTGCCACCAGTAACAGATTACTGATGTTGTAACGACCGATTAATGCAGTTTCAAATCTAACCTCCCCCCAGGGTGTTCTGAAGCTCAGTTGCATACCCGTTGAAGCCAGCACCATTTCTGTGACGCTCAGATCAGCGGATGGGTGCTCGATAGCATAGGTCAACAACTGATCAGCTACGGCCGCAGCACTTTTTGACAGCATGGCACCAAAAGGGTCTTCCAGATTCACGACCTGCAGAGGCACCTGTTTATCCAGGAAGAGCTTCGCTTTGGCCGCACCATACGCCTGCATGTCCTGATGATAATCAAGATGATCGCGGCTGAGATTGGTAAAAGCTGCAGCAGTGAAACGTATGCCTGCCACTCGCTCCTGGTCCAATGCATGACTCGACACTTCCATTACGACACATTCAGCCCCCTGGCATCGCAATTCAGCCAGCAATTGATGGGCTTTGATTGCATCCGGTGTTGTATGCGTGGATGGCTGCAGCTTATTCGGGAAACCATTGCCTATCGTACCGATAACGGCACAATGCTTGCCGAGGCGATTCAACGCCTGAGCCAGAAAATGACTGCAGGAGGTTTTACCATTGGTGCCAGTGATACCGATAACGTCCATCACCGGCTCAGCATCCGTTTCATAAAAACGTCTGGCTGCATCACCAATAATCACATCCAGTTCCGATACCGGAATCACTGGAATGCTGCTCGACTGACCACTCCACTCCAACCTGTCAGCAACGGCTGCCACGGCTCCTTTTTCAGCAGCTTCACGGATAAAGTCTGTGCCTTGATGATGTGCTCCGGAGCGGGCAAAAAAAAGATCCCCCGGAACCACTTCACGACTATCCTGAGTCAGGCCGCTGACAGCAATAGTGCCATGCTTTCCGGTCACACCCGGGATCAGGTCAGCCAGCAGGATGTTTTTTCTGATACTCATCGTCTGGCCACCTCTTTTCTATCGGTTGGCCAGTTGTCAGGGGCGACATTGAGCAGTCTCAGCGCACCGGCGGCGACACGTGAGAAGATCGGGGCGGCAATTTCACCACCGTAATACTCTTTCCCTTTCGGGTTATCGACCATGATGGCGATAGCGATACGCGGATCCGACACCGGTGCCACACCCGCAAAAACAGCGATATATTTGTCTCTTATGTAACCGGAAGGGCCTATTTTATGCACGGTTCCTGTTTTGCCTGCGACACGATAGCCTTGCACAGCTGCACGACGTGCCGTGCCTGTAGGCCCTATGACCGTTTCCATCATCCCCAGCACCGTATCACCCAGACCTTCAGGCATGATGCGGGTACCGGCAACCTGCTCGGTCTTGAGCAGCGAAGTCGGTCGTACAATGCCATCCGTAGCCAGTGGCACGTATGCCTGAGCCAGTTGCAAGGGAGTCACGGACAGACCATATCCATAAGACATGGTGGCTCTTTCAACCGTCTGGCGTTCTGTCACAAATGGTAAGTGACCGCTGCGCTCACCGGGAAAACCCGACATCGTGATCTGCCCCATGCCCATATTGCTGAGCAAGGTTCGCAGCCTGTCGGGCTCCATATCCAACGCCAGCTTAACCGAACCGACGTTGCTTGATTTGGTCACGATTCCAGTGATGTCCAACTTGCCATAGTTACGATGATCGCGCACGGTGGCACTGCGCACACGCATATAGCCCGGCGTGGTATCTATCACTGAATCGACCTGGTATTTACCCGTCATCAGTGCAGCAGCTACCGTAATCGGCTTGATAGTTGAGCCCGGCTCAAACAGGTCGGTGACCGCACGATTACGCATCGCATCACTGGTACGACGGGTACGATCATTAGGGTTGTAGGAAGGCTGATTGACCATCGCCAGCACCTCACCCGTATTAACATCCAGAATCACCACGGACCCTGAGTCAGCACCATGAGACTCAACAGCTGACTTCAGCTCACGATAAGCCATATACTGCAGGCGCAGATCGATACTGAGCTGCAGATCACGTCCTGGTTCCGGATCCTGAATGGAGCGAATATGCCGTATGGTTCTACCCACACGGTCACGCATAACCAGTTTACGTCCGTTCTCGCCCTGCAGCGCGTCATCATAAGCCAGCTCGAGTCCTTCCTGACCTTCGCCGTCAACATTGGTGAAGCCCACCAGATGAGCAGTTACCTCACCAGCCGGATAATAACGTTTGTATTCACGATCAACATGCACACCAGGTATGTTCAGCGCCTGAACCTGCTCAGCCAGCTCTGGCGTAACCTGCCGACGCAGATAGAGAAAGCGTCGATCAATATTCTCGGCCAACCGGCTGTTAAGCTCATCACGTTTGATATCCAGAATCTGGGACAGACGATTGAGGTGGGGGTGTTGAAAATCGGTCATCTTGGGATCAACCCAGATACTGGCAACCGGAGCGCTGACAGCCAGAGGTTCGCCATGACGATCCGTGATCAGGCCACGATGAGCAGGAATCAGCATCGTGCGCAGACTGCGCGCATCACCCTGACTTTGCAGAAAAGCCTGGTCCACTACATAGAGTGATACCAGTTTTACCGTGACAGCCGATATGATCAGGGCAAGCAGGGCAAAAACAAGCCAGAGCCGCCAACCACGCGCCACCTGTGCCTGTAAATTTTCAGTTTTGCCGCTCATCTCTGATTATCTCAATCTGTTGGTGTTCCGGTATCAGCATCCCCAGGTCTTGTCGGGCCTTATTCTCTATTCGGTTATGACCGGCCCAGACACTTTGCTCAAGCAACAACTGCCCCCACTCGATCTGCATCTCGTCCCATTGGTGAACCAGCGTCTGATGATCGTTGAACAATCGGCGATAGTCATAAGCCGACTGCACCACCATTAGCGCAGTCACAACCAGTAAAACAGTCAGAACCATCAGCAACATTGCCGGGCGGAACAGGTCTGCGCCGGACAGCAACGCAAGTTCCTGCGAGTTGTTGATCGACTGCTCAGATCCTGCCATGCGCTCAGTCTGAGCCTGCTTCCCACGCCCTGTAGAAAGACGTTCGATCAAGCGCATTTCACCGCCACCCGCATCACAGCGCTCCTGGCTCTGGGATTTGCATTCACTTCCGCCTGACTCGGCTTGATCGCCTTGCTACCGGATTTCAATCTGATCTTCAGCATCTCATCGGTGTAAGGCATTCCGTCAGGAAGGTGCTCGTTCCCCTTGACGTGCTTGCGGATGAAACGTTTGACAATACGGTCCTCCAGCGAATGAAAGCTGATAACGACCAACTTGCCACCAACGGCCAGAACGTCCAGAGCCTGATCAAGACAGCGCTCCAGGTCATCCAGCTCATGATTGATAAAGATACGGATACCCTGGAAGGCACGGGTCGCCGGATTTTTTCCCTTTTCCCAACGCGGATTGGCATCGGTAATGATCTGTGCCAGACGGCCGGTCGTTGTGATTGGGCTTAGCTGGCGTGCTTCAACTATCGCTTTGGCCATACGGCGAGAAAAACGCTCCTCGCCATAGGTGTACATTACATCCGCTATCTCTTTCTCAGACGCACGGTTAATCCAGTCGGCCGCATTTTCGCCAACTGTGGTATCCATCCGCATATCCAGCGGACCATCCTGCGCAAAGCTGAACCCCCTGTCGGGATCGTCCAACTGCGGTGAACTGACACCAAGGTCCAGCAACACGCCATCGACCCTTCCTTCTCTGTCGTGTTGCTGGACAAACTCCTGCAGACGCGCAAATGAGCCATGCTCGATTGCAAAACGCTGTTCCCCTTCAAAAACAGTGTGCGCATGGCTCAGTGCCTGCAGGTCTTTATCGATAGCGAGCAACCTCCCATCGGATTCCAGCTCTTCCAGAATCCGACGGGCATGCCCTCCCCTTCCAAAGGTGCCATCCACATAAAAGCCCGATCGATTAACGATCAGTTGCGCCACTGCTTCTTCGAGCAGCACTGTGGTATGGCTATACTGGTTGCTCATCCGCTATCAACCGCAAAAAACAATTAAAGTGAGAGTGATAACATCTCATCGGGAATAGTGTCCTGCGACCCTACTTCCTTCAGATAGTCATCCCTGGTCTGATTCCAGAGCTCTTCGCTCCAGATCTCAAACTTCCTGCCCTGCCCCAACAGCACAACCCGCTTATCCAGGTCTGCGTATTCACGCAGTGTCGAGGGCAGCAATAATCGGCCACTGCCATCCAACTCAATATCGGATGCGTGACCGATCAATAACCGCTTGAGACGCACCGCAGCAGCATTAAAACTGGGCAGCGCATCAATCTTCGCCTGAATCTCTTCCCAGTCAGGCAATGGGTACAACAGCAGGCAACGCGACTGAGCATCAATAGTGGCGACCATCTGGCCAGCACAATAGGCCGCTATCGACTCGCGATAGCGTGACGGCATGGCCATCCTGCCTTTTGCATCCAGATTGATCGGATTCACTCCGCGGAACATTGTATCCCACCTTGCCTCAGAATTTTACCACTTTGACCCACTTTTACCCACTATCACACACTATAGAAATTAACCAAGGGCAATGCAAGGCAGGAAGCACCGTTATCAAAGATATAAAGAAGGGATGACCAAAGCGAATATGACTCAGATTCACGGACAACAGAAAGCCATCACCAAAGAGGCGATAAGAATCAGGACGTTAAAAAGGACCAATCGAAAGGCTATTCAAGATACTGCGATTAACATGAAGAAATAGATACACACCAGAATAATGGTCTGCAAACTGCCTGGAGCCTGTTTATGATCTGCCACTCTGGCAATAATCATAAACAGGCACTGCAGAATCAGTGGGAGCCTGCCTGTAAGCCGGGTTTTGTCGTGGACAATCATTCATCTAGGACGCATGTCACCATACGTCTCAAGCAACCTACCCGGACCCGACGTGGGCCACGCCTTAAGGGTCCCTATTTGGTCTTGCTCCGAGTGGGGTTTACCATCGCCGTGGAATGTTGCCACCCACGCGGTGCGCTCTTACCGCACCCTTTCACCCTTACCGTGACTCCGAAGAGCCCTTAGGCGGTCTACTCTCTGCTGCACTTTCCGTCGGCTCACGCCGCCCAGACGTTATCTGGCACTCTGCCCTATGGAGCCCGGACTTTCCTCCCCCCTGCAAATGCAAAGCGGCGATTGTCTGGCTGACTCCCGGGGCGAAGGATACCAGCAACCATGCTCAGCGCAAAGCGCTCTGTGCAACCAACCAGTCATAAATCTGTTTTTTCTTTAAACCCGTGATACCGGCAGCCAATCCTGCTGCCTGCTTCGGCGGTAGCTCAGCAGCCAGCAGGCGAACAATTCGTTCAGCCTCAGCATCCAGCTCCTGATGCTCAACCTCGGAACGTATCGCACCATGCAGCAGCACGACAAACTCACCTCTTTGCTGATTAGCATCAGCAGTGACCCAATCACACAACTGGGCAAGCGTACCACCCTTGATGGTCTCAAACGTTTTGGTCAGTTCACGTGCCACCACAGCCTGACGATCATCTCCATAGACCTCACGCATCATCGCAAGACTATCGACGATGCGATGCGTGGATTCATAGAATATCAACGTCGCCGTTTCAGCAAGATGCAACTCCAGCTGTTTGCGCCTCATACCCGGCCTGGACGACAGAAAACCACAGAAGAGAAAGCGATCAGATGGCAACCCAGACACACTCAATGCCGCCACAAACGCACAACAGCCGGGCACAGGTGACACCTGGAATCCTGCATCCCTGACTCGCTTGACCAGAACATAACCCGGGTCAGAAATCAGCGGCGTACCCGCATCCGAAACCAGCGCGATACTCTTACCTTCGCTCAAATACTGAACTATCTGAGTACTTCTTGCGTCCTCATTATGATCATGGACTGAAATCATCGGGACTTTAATGTTAAAGTGCGCCAGCATACGACCGGTATGCCGAGTATCCTCAGCTGCGATATAATCAACGCGGCTCAGGATACTGAGTGCACGGGGCGACAGGTCATCAAGGTTGCCAATCGGTGTGGCTATGACATATAAAACTGAATCCGACATCACATTACCATCCGCTTGCGGGTGTCAGAGTATATGATGAATAGAGTACGCTTGTCTTTTGCTTTAATACTGATCACCATTTTTATGGCGGGGTGCACCCCTTCGCCAAAAGTACCATCTCGCACAGCCATCCCGACGCAGGACAGTGTTGTTGCGCTGTTGCGTGCCGCTGAGGAGTCTCCGCCCATACGCGCGGCCGAGCTTCGCGTCGAGGCTGCCAGGCGCCTGGTAGACTTCGGCCGCCATGAGGACGCCGTGGCGGCACTTGATCAGGTTGATACCCGCAGCCTGCCGCCTTCACTGGCCTTTGAGGTGTCACGCCTGCGCGCCTCCTCGTCACTGGAGCGCCAGGACGGAAGTCGTGCACTGGAATATCTGGACTGGGCTCAACTCCCCCCGAGCATGGATCCCGCGCAAGCGGCTGAGCTGGCGGAACTGCGCGCTGATGCCTATGAACAACAGAGCGACCCTTTATCTGCATTGCGCGAGTTGATCATCAGCAGCCAACTGGAGGTCGATCAGTCCACACGAACCCATCTGCATGAACGCATCTGGCGCGAGTTGACCCAGCTCAACCCCTCACTACTGGAGAGCGCCATACGTGATCAGCGTAACGGCTATCATGAGCAGGGATGGTTCGAACTGGCACAGGCCATGGCCAGTCGACGTGATCATACCGGCCAGATGGAAGCCCTGGAGCAGTGGCAGGTATTGTGGCAGGGGCATCCGGCCGCACTTGAACCACCCCAGTCACTGACAGGCATGCAGCCCTCACCCTCGCTAGCCCTGCAATCAACACCCGCACAGCATGGTGGGCGCATAGGCCTGCTGCTACCCTTCTCTGGCCAACTGAGCAAAGCTGCAACCAATATAAGCGAAGGCTTTATCACTGCCATGCAGGTTCAGGGAGCAGGCTTTCCACAGCCTCATCTGCTGATGCTGGATTCATCACAGATCACCACACCAGAACAACTCTTTGCGGTTGCTCAGCAGCAACAACTGAATCTGATCATCGGCCCGTTGGATCGCAATTTCGTCAACGCCATTGCACAGCAACCCTTCCACCCTGTACCGGTACTCGCACTGAATCAAGCCGACCCCGGCCCCAGCATGCCTTACCAGCTCGACCTGTCATCCGAACAGGAAGCGATTGAGGTGGCAGAACGCGCATTTCGCGATGGTCATCGCAGTGTTCTCGTCATCACACCGAATGCCACCTGGGGGAACAGGCTTGAGCGAGCCTTCATGCGTCACTTTGAATCGCTCGGGGGAAGAGTATCCGACACTCTGCGCGCCGACACCAGCTCCGACCTTTCGGGGCAGATAAGCACGCTACTGGGCACGGATCCAGGCCAACAACGCTCAATCGCCTTGCGCATACGCCAGGGAGAAAGGATAGATCCAACGCAGCGCCGTCGGCAGGATGTGGATGCGATTCTACTGGCTGCCAACCCGCAGGATGCCAGACAGATTCAACCCATGCTGGCCTACCACTACGCTGGCGACCTGCCGATCTATGCGACCTCACATCTGTATGATGGCCAACCGGACAGCACCAGAGATACCGATCTGAACAATATTCAGTTCACCGATATCCCCTGGCGGATCAGGGAACCCAGCCCCACACATCAGGCTATGCGTTCAACGCGCTCCGGGCTTTACGACGACCTCGGCAAGCTTTACGCACTGGGCGCTGACGCTTACAGTGTATTCCCTTACCTGCAGCAACTGGCAACCACACCCGGTAGCTACATTGAAGGGGAAACCGGTCGCCTGAGCCTGGATCAGCAAAATCGCATTGTACGCACCCTTCCCTGGGCCAGATTTAATAACGGACTACCACAACCACTTGATTACTGAGAGAGAGAGATTCATGGATAGAATCGCTATTGGCACGGATGCCGAAGAACGCGCAGCCCTCTGGCTGCAAGAACAAGGACTGGTACTGCTGCAGAGAAATGCACGCTGCCGTCTTGGTGAGATAGATCTGATCATGCGAGACAAGCAGACGCTTGTTTTTATAGAGGTTCGGCAAAGGCGCAATCAGCATTTTGGCGGCGCCGCTGCTTCTGTGGACTGGCGCAAGCAACTGAAGATCATACGGACCGCCCGCTACCTGATAGCTGGCAACCCCCGTTGGTCAACACTGACTTGTCGCTTCGACGTAATCGCTTTTGAAGGAGATCAGGAGCCGGTATGGTATAAGGATGCCTTCCGTGCCTGACCTGTGGAAACCGAGTTGATGGAATTACAAGACAGAATCATAAATCAATTTCACAACGCAATGGAGGTGAATGCTCAGACCATTGAGCAGAATACAGCCCTTATTGCAGCAGCAGGTGAACTCTTGTTGCACTGCCTGGTCAGTGAACACAAGGTACTCTGTGCCGGCAATGGTGCCTCAGCAGCGCTGAGCCAGCATTTCAGTGCCTTACTGATCAACCGCTACAGACATGAACGCCCGGGACTGCCTGCACTGTCACTCAGCGCTGACAGTGCCACATTAAGCGGCATTGCAGAAGACAGTGGGTTTGCCGACATCTATTCCAAGCAGATCAGAGCGTTTGGACAGCCTGGCGACATACTGCTGGCCATATCGCCGGATGGCCGCGCTGCCAGCCTGGTTCAGGCCATTCAGGCAGCGCATGATCGCGGTATGCTGGTGATTGCGCTGACCGGCGCGGATGGCGGCAACATGACTGCGCTGATGCAGCCGGATGAGATAGAAATATGCGTACCGTCAAACGACGAAATTGCGGTGCACGATGCTCATCAACTGATATTGCACTGCCTGTGCGACCTGATCGATTATCAATTATTTGGAGCCTGAGTCATGAAACAAACCCTGCCCGCACTGTTGTTACTGTGCGCCTTCATCACCGGCTGCTCAACACTGGTCAGCAGCACCAGAGAAACGCCGATTGAGGAAAACGAAGGCAGACGCACCATCGGTAACTTCATTGAAGACAACTCAATTGAATTCAAGGTCAAGGTGAATATCAACAAGGGCTCTCAGGAGCTGGCTGACTCGAACATTAATGTTTACAGCTTCAACCGCCAGATTCTGCTGACCGGCCAGGTAGCCAATGATCGCGTAAAAGCGGAAGCTGCCGAAGTGGCAGGCCAGGTTCGCGAAGTGCGCAAGATACACAACGAGCTGGAAATTGCAGGCCCGACATCAATGATGATCAGAGCCAACGATACCTACCTGTCTGGACGAGTAAAAGCACAGCTTCTGGCCGACCGCAATACCGAAGGTATGCGCATCAAGGTGGTCACTGAGAACAGTGCGGTTTATCTGATGGGATTGGTGACACAGGCAGAAGCGGATATTGCCGTCGACGTTGTCCGCTCAATTGTCGGCGTGCGCAAGATTGTTAAGGTATTTGAATATATATAATAAGAATAGCTTTCCCGGACTTGCCTGAGTGGCAAACCGGGAAGGCCGAATCAGAATCATTATTTGACGATTTTTAAAGATGGCGGCTTAGACTTTCCACCTCCTTTACCACCCTTACCACCCTTCGCAGGAGCGACCCCACTGGGCCCTTTCGACTTGGGTGGCTCAGGCGCCGCTGGCTCAGGGGGCGTATCCACTTCTGTCAGTGACGTCAGCAGATCTGCGCCCGGTTCCATGCCAAACACCATTCCCATGCCATTCTCACGCGCATAGATCGCTACAACAGCAGCCATCGGCACAAAGACATTCATTGGCACGCCACCAAAACGCGCATTGAACGAAATGGCATCATGGCCAAGCAAAAGCTCCCTGACTGCACCATAACCGATATTCAGAACAATCTGATCATTCTGAATAAACTGCACTGGTACAAGAACGCCCTGCATCCGAGTATCGACAGCAATATGCGGTGTCAGATCATTGTCAGTGATCCACTGATGCAGTGCCTGCAAAAGATATGAACGGCTTGGTGTCATTACCCTACCCTGATATTCCAATATCTGCGTTAATCACGCATTTCTCGCTCAGCTTCCGACAGGCTTGCCTGGAAAGATTCACGCTCAAAAAGACGCTTCATATAAGTCAGCAAAGGCTTGCACTGAGCCTCAGGCAGCTCAATACCCATCACCTGAATACGCCACAACAGTGGAGCAATACAGCAATCCACCAACGTGAATTCATCGCTCATGAAAAATGGTTTGTCTGCAAAGATCGGCGCTATGGACACAAGACTGTCACGCAACTCTTTGCGTGCACGCTCCAGCGTTTCATCATCAGCCTGCCCCGCCAACAGGGTATCAGCATGTACGCACCAGTCTCGCTGGATACGATACATGTAAAGACGGCTATCAGCTCTGGCTACCGGGTACACCGGCAACAGAGGAGGATGAGGGAAACGCTCATCCAGATACTCCATCATCACACCCGGCTCATAGAGCACCAGGTCACGATCCAGCAACGTCGGCAACGTGTTATAAGGATTGAGCCCGACCAGATCTTCGGGCATATCTTCCACTTTACAGTCCACAACATCAACAGCAACGCCTTTCTCCGCCAGTACAATGCGGACACGATGGCTGTATTGATCATCACCATCTGAAAAAAACGTCATGGAAGAACGCTTAGCCACAACACCCATCGAATTACCTCATAATGCATCAGGTACAAAAACAAAAAAGCTACGCGACCCTTTCGGATCGCGTAGTCACATTTACTGACCCAAGTACGGTATCAGTGAATATCTTTCCAGTACTCACGCTTCAACGCATAAGCAAACACGAAGAAGATAGCCAGGAAGATTAACACATAAAGACCGATACGTTCAGAATCCATTCTGCTCGGCTCACCAACATAGGTCATGAAATTCACCAGATCGTAAATCGCCTGATCAAACTCCTGCTCCGACAGACTTCCAGTATTCGGCTGCACAGTCAGACATTGCCCCATACGCTTGCCGGTCAGAGGCTCAACAGTACCCTTGTTGCCATGTGCCAACTCCTCCATAGTACAAGTATTGATCACAACACCCTGAAGATCTTCCAGCACGTTCGGCATGCCGACATCCTTGAAGAGTGCATTATTCACACCCCAGGGCTTGGCGTCATCGCGATAGAAGCTGCGCAGATAAGTATACAGCCATGACGACCCACGAAGACGTGCTTCGTTAGTCAGATCAGGTGGTGGCGCACCAAACCAGCCTGCAGCATCAGACTTGTCCATGGAGATGGTCATCAGATCATTAATTGCATGATCACCCAGTATCAGATACTCCTCAACCAGATCCTCAGGCAGGCCCAGATCCTGCGCGGTACGGGCAAAACGCTGGTATTCCATTGAGTGACATCCCATACAACGGTTGACGTACAAAGCCATACCGCGCTGCATGGATTCCTGATCTTTCAGATCAGCCTTAAAGCTATCCAGCGGATAATTGCTGGCTGCTGCCGAAGCCAAGGCTGGCACAAGTGCCAGCAAAAGTACTAGCAGATATTTTTTCATTAGCCTGTCACCCTTTCCGGAACCGGTTTAGTCTTTTCCATCCTGGTATAGAAAGGCATCAGGATGAAGTAGGCAAAGTACAGCACGGTACAGATCTGAGCCACAGCAGTACGCAAACCAGTCGACGGCAACGCCCCAAGAATACTGAGGATCACGAAACTGATGGCAAAGATAACCAGGAATATACGGCTGATATTACCTTTGTAACGCATAGACTTCACCGGACTGCGGTCAAGCCATGGCAGCACAAACAGAATGGCAATCGCAGCCCCCATCACCACAACGCCCCAGAATTTGGCATCCAGACCGAAGAGCGGGAAGGTCACCGCACGCAGCATCGCGTAGAAGGCGGTGAAGTACCAGACAGGCGCAATATGATCAGGCGTTTTCAGCGGGTTGGCAGGTTCAAAGTTCGGCGCCTCAATGAAGTAACCACCCCCTTCAGGGAAGAAGAAGAGCACAATTGAGAAGACAAACAGGAATACCGCAACACCAGCAATATCCTTGACGGTGTAGTAAGGGTGGAAAGGGATACCATCGAGAGGAACGCCGTTGGCATCTTTCTTTTCTTTGATTTCGATACCGTCTGGATTGTTTGAGCCCACCTCATGCAGCGCAATAATGTGCAGCACAACAAGAGCAACAATCACCAGCGGCAGCGCAATGACATGCAGCGCAAAGAAGCGGTTCAACGTGATTCCAGATATCAGATAATCACCTCGAATCCACTGCTGCAGATCCGCTCCAATGACGGGAATGGCACCAAACAGGGACACGATAACCTGAGCACCCCAATAAGACATCTGACCCCATGGCAACAGGTAGCCCATGAAAGCTTCTGCCATCAGCAGCAAGTAGATGGTCATACCGAAGATCCACACCAGCTCACGTGGCTTCTTGTAGGAGCCATAGAGCATTCCGCGGAACATGTGCAGGTATATAACAACAAAGAATGCAGACGCACCCGTTGAATGCATATATCGCAACAACCAACCATATTCCACATCACGCATGATGTACTCAATGGAAGCAAAAGCACCTTCTGACGAAGGATTGTAGCTCATAGTCAGCCAGATACCGGTCAGAATCTGGTTCACCAGTACCAACAGCGCCAGCGAACCAAAGAAGTACCAGAAGTTGAAGTTCTTTGGTGCATAGTATTTGGAAAGATGATCTTCCCACATCTGAGTGGCAGGAAAGCGATCATCGATCCAGCGCATCAGACCACTTTCTGCTTTACTACGATTTGGACTTCCCATTACGCTGTCTCCTGATCTATACCGATGACCAGTGTGTTGTCATCTTCATACGAATGGGGTGGAATCACCAGATTGGTGGGAGCTGGCTGACCCCTGAATACACGACCTGACAGGTCGAAACGTGAACCGTGACAGGGGCAGAAGAAGCCACCCAACCAGTCCCCACCCAGATCGGCTGGTGCGACCTCGGGACGATAAGTAGGCGAACAACCCAGATGAGTACAGATACCCACGACAACCATGATTTCAGATCTGAGCGCACGAGCTGCCGTTTTGGGAATATAGTCAGGCTGCTCTGATTTGTCGGATTCCGGATCGGCAACACGATCATTCAACTGATCCAGGTTGGCCAGTGCCTCTTCTGTGCGTCTGACGATCCAAACCGGACGCCCACGCCACTCAACGATCATCTGCTGACCGGGCTCAAGCTTGCTGATGTCAGCCCTGGAAGGGGCACCCGCAGCTCTGGCCTTGGCACTAGGGTGCCAAGAGGCCACAAACGGGACAGCAACCCCCACAGCGCCGACCGCACCCAGTGCAGACGTGGCACCTAAGAGGAGCCGACGCCGGCCCTTATTCACGCCGTCATTGCTCATTCACTTCATCTCCACTCATTCGACAGTTTTTTTTCTGTTACTGGAACAGAAGTCCGCCGCCAGTATTTAAACCCACAAAAAATTCGGATTCTTCAAATGGCGCAAATAGTAATGAAAATACCCATTTTATACAAGGCATAAAGGCCCAGACCTTAGCCACAGGAAATATGACAAATTCTCCCAACGCCAGACGCAGTCAGCGATACAAGGCATATACGATAAGATTGTCACATATTTTATATGGCAAAAAAAACCCGAAGCCTGTGAGGGCTTCGGGTTTTTTTGCAAACGTCTGATACAGGCGACAAGAGCCGCCAAATAATTAACGCTTGGAGAACTGTGGACGCTTACGCGCTTTACGCAGACCGACTTTCTTACGCTCGACCATACGGGAGTCACGTGTCACGAAACCAGCCTGACGCAACACGCCGCGCAGGTTTTCGTCATATTCCATCAGCGCACGGGTGATGCCGTGACGGATAGCACCGGCCTGACCGAAGCTGCCACCACCTGCAACAGTGATCAGCATATCCATCTTGCCGTTCATTTCAGTCAGTTCCAGCGGCTGCATGATGATCATGCGCGCGGTTTCACGACCGAAGTACTCTTCCATGGTACGCTGGTTGATAGTGATTTTGCCTGTACCTGGACGCAGGAAGACGCGAGCAGTAGAGGTTTTGCGACGGCCTGTGCCGTAATACTGAGTGATTGACATTTTTCGCCTTCCCCTTAGATGTTCAGTTCTTTAGGTTGCTGAGCCTGATGCGGATGCTGATTGCCCGCATAAACTTTCAGCTTGGAGTACATGGCACGACCAAGCGGGCCCTTCGGCAGCATACCTTTCACAGCCAGCTCAATAGTGCGCTCTGGAAAAGTCTGAATCATCTTGTTGAAGTTGGCTTCTTTAAGACCACCAGGGAAGCCGGAATGACGGTAGTACATCTTGTCATTACGCTTGTTACCAGTCACATGTACTTTCTCGGCATTGACGATGACGATGTAGTCGCCGGTATCAACATGTGGAGTAAATTCTGGCTTGTGCTTGCCACGCAGACGGCGTGCAACTTCAGTCGCCAGACGACCAAGAGTTTTACCCTCGGCATTGATCACGTACCAGTCGCGTTTCACATCGGCTGGCTTGGTGCTAACAGTTGTGCTCATTTGAAATCACCTTAACTCGTTAGGCCTCTTCACGCGCAGAGCGACGATCACAGCCTACCTTATAGTTATTTGTTGTCTGCCTTCTGCAGCCAACGTTTACACCCCTCAAATCAGGGAGCGCAGATTATACTCATCTCTTTTACAAAAAACGAGTACAAAATCGAATAAATTATGCTCTATGCTCACGCGCCAGATATTCGTGCGACTGCATTTCCAGCAATCGACTCTTGGTGCGCTCGATTTCGAACGACAAACGCCCTTCAGTATAGATCTCATGGATCGGAACTGCTGCAGAAATAATCAGTTTCACTCCACTGTCGTAGAATTCATCCACCAGGTTAATGAAGCGACGCGCAGCATCATCATTACTGCGACCGAGCTGCGGCACATTACTGAGCAGCACTTCATGATACAGCCTGGAGAGCTCAATATAGTCATTCTGTGAGCGCGGACCTTCACACAGCTCACTGAAATCAAACCAGATCACATCTTCACATTCACGACGGCACAGTATCTGGCGACCATTCACCTCTACAGCCTTGCGCTCAACCACAGCACTAAGATCAGGCGCCAGACTTTCGAAGCTGTTATTCAAACTGATATCCGCCTTTTCATCCAGCGGATAGTGGTAAAGCTCAGCCTGCTGCAGCACTCTCAAGCGATAATCGATGCCACCATCGACATTAACCACCTCGGTATGACGATTCAGCAGCGCGATGGCAGGCAGAAAGCGCGCACGCTGCAAGCCGTCCTTGTACAGCCCATCAGGTACAATATTGGAAGTCGCAACCAACACTACACCGTTATTAAACAGTTGCTCCATCAAGCCACCCAGAATCATGGCGTCGGTGATATCGGACACGAAGAACTCATCAAAACAGATGATGCGCGCTTCTTTGGCGTACTTATGCCCTATCTCCACCAGAGGATTTTTAGTCCCTTCGAGCTGTTTCAGCTCCTGATGTACACGCTGCATGAAGCGGTGAAAATGGGTGCGGATTTTGCGGTCAAACGGTAAACTTTCGAAAAAGGTATCCATCAGATAGGTCTTGCCGCGACCGACACCGCCCCAGAAATACAACCCCTTGATTGGTTCGGTCTGGACTTTTCTGAACTTGCCGCTGATCCGCTGTATCAGACTGGGAACAGGCGAGTTATCCGTTGCAACAAGCTCATCATAAAGACGCTGCAAGTGCTTGACCGCCTCTTCCTGAGTCGGGTCATAGGAGAAATCATCCCTTTCCAGATCCTTTCTATATCGCTCTAACGGAGTCATAGCCTGCCGAAGCCCTCTGCCTGTTCGAAATCAAGCGCGCACTTTACTGCGCATTTCTTTCAGACGCAATGCGACAAATATCCAGCAGAGTCCTGCCATCAAACGCCGCACACACTTACATCCAACAGAATATCAGGCATCCGCTTCGCAAATTTCGAAGTCATGGGTGATCACCACACCACCCCGCTCCAGCATCAAAGATGCAGAACAGTACTGTTCTGCAGACAACTGAACTGCACGACTGACCTGAGTTTCCTTCAGATTACGCCCGGTCACAACAAAATGGATATGAATAGAGGTAAAGACAGCCGGCACGGTATCGGCACGCTCCGAACTGATCTCTGCCACACAATCAACGACATCCTGGCGTGATTTCTTCAGGATAGAGATCACATCATAGCTGGTGCAACCACCCAAGCCCAACAGCATCAACTCCATCGGACGAGGCCCTGCTTTCTGCTCACCATCGATCATGACATCAAAACCGGTACCGCTGGTGCCGACAAATCGCAGATCACCATCCCATTTGATAGTCGCTTTCATAAGGACTCTCTTCGCATTAATAATAAGGTTTAACGTACTTACAAATGACCAGACATTTCATCCGTTCAGAGTAAAAACATCAGTGTTTAAACATCAGAGCGTAAACATCAGAGTGAAAAAAGTTCTCTGAGCTTTTCACCCGGATCATCAGCACGCATGAAAGCTTCACCAACCAGAAACCCGTGTACATCACGTGCTCGCATCGCGCTGACATCATCAGAGGTGACGATGCCACTTTCGGTCACTACCACACGATCAGCCGGTATCAACGACAGCAGATCATAGGTATTACTGAGGCTGACATCAAAGCTGTGCAGGTCACGGTTATTGATCCCGATCAGACGCGTTCCGAGCGGCAGGATGCGCATCAACTCCTCTTTGGTATGCACCTCGATCAGCACATCCATACCCAGCTCATGAGTCAGCGCCGTCAGTGATGATAGTTGCTCATCATTCAGAGCCGCCACAATCAGAAGAATACAGTCGGCACCCAGTGCACGCGCTTCGAGTATCTGATAAGGATCAACAATGAAATCCTTGCGGATCACCGGTAGATGGCAGGCAGCACGCGCCTGTTGCAGATAGGCATCACTGCCCTGAAAGAAGTCGACATCAGTCAGCACCGACAGACAACTGGCACCACCTAGCTCATAGCTGCGGGCGATTGCGGCCGGATCGAAATTTTCGCGAATCACACCCTTGGAAGGGCTGGCTTTTTTGGCCTCGGCAATAATACCGGGGCGTCCCTGCTCAATACTTCGAACCATAGCATTGACGAACCCCCTGGGGTCGGTATCACCTCCCTTCTGGGCCTCTATCTGCTGTTTCAGCGCCTGAGCGGAAACTCGTGCAGAACGCTCTGCTACTTCCTGCAGCTTTCGCGCAATGATTTTCTTCAGAATTGTCGGTGTGTCGCTCATTTTCCGGCCTGTAAAAATTGCTGACTGAATTGTGCCAATTGTTTCATTTTCGCTGCTGCGGCGCCTGACTCAATCACTTCAACAGCCTTGGCAACACCCGCTTTGTGGCTATCAGCCACACCTGACAACCAGATTGCAGCACCGGCATTCAGGGCGATGATTGAAGCTGCCTTTCTTGCGGCACGCTCATCGCCACCATCCAACGCCTTGCGAATCAAAGCCAGAGACTCCTCCACACTATCGACCTCAAGCCCGATCAGACTCTGACTCTCAATACCCAGGTCTTCAGGTGTCACGGTGTATTCGGTGATAAAACCATCTTTCAACTCTGCCACATGGGTGTGCGTAGCCAGACTGATCTCATCCAGGCCGTCATCCGCATGCACAACCATCACATGCTCGGCACCGAGCTGATGCATCACTTCAGCCATCGGACGACACAACTGCTCAGTGAACACACCAATCACCAGATTTTTCACACCCGCAGGGTTCGTCATCGGGCCGAGAATATTGAAGATGGTACGCATACCCAACTGCTTGCGCGGGCCTATGGCATGCTTCATCGCACCATGATGACTCGGAGCGAACATGAAACCTACGCCGACCTCTTCAATACAACTCGCCACCTGATCAGAATCCACACCGAGATAGACGCCAGCTGACTCCAGCAGATCTGCACTGCCACTGCTGGAGGACACGGCACGATTACCATGCTTGGCCACGTTGGCACCGGCAGCTGCCGCTACAAAGGCACTGGCAGTGGAAACATTGAACAGATTCGCTCCATCCCCACCCGTGCCGACAATATCAACCAGGTGTGACGCATTCACTTTAACTGGTGTCGCCAGCTCACGCATCACCTGTGCAGCGCCGGTAATCTCATCTATGGACTCGCTTTTCATGCGTAGCCCAACGAGGAAGCCAGCTATCTGAGCCTCAGTGCACTGCCCTGTCATGACCTGTCGCATCACATCAACCATCTCGGATCGGCTGAGATCTATATGCTGCACCACGCGGTTCAGCGCTTGCTGTATGTTCATCTGATTTTACTCCAGTCAGTCTGATCTTAAGCCGCAGCCAGTGTGCGCCTGAGAAAATTATCCAGTAGTTCATGCCCCTGTCGCGTCAGAATCGACTCAGGGTGAAACTGTACGCCTTCGATCGCAAGCGTTTTATGGCGAATACCCATGATCTCGTCCATCTTGCCCTCGGGTGTCTGAGTCCAGCAGGTCACTTCAAGACACTCGGGAAGGGTTGTCGCGTCGATAATCAGCGAATGATAACGCGTCACCTCAAGCGGATTTTCAAGACCGGCAAACACCCCCTGCCCATGATGCCACACCAGAGATGTTTTGCCATGCATCACCTGCCTGGCCCGTATCACCTTTCCACCGAATGCCTGCCCGATAGCCTGATGCCCCAGACAAACACCCAGAATGGGAATCTTACCCGAAAAGTGTGCGATGGCGGGAATCGAGATACCCGCCTGATCAGGTGTGCAGGGACCGGGAGATATTACCAGATGATCGGGAGAGAGGGTTTCTATGGCTTCGAGCGATAACTCATCATTACGATACACAAAAACCTCTCTACCCAGCTCCTTGAAATACTGCACAAGGTTATAGGTAAAGCTATCGTAATTATCGATCATGAGTAATTTTGACATTACACCCTCATATACAGCTGCTGGACAAAGTCGCTTTGTATACAGGGCATAAATAAATCAGCGTATTACGTGTATGAGCCCGCCCAGCATAGTTCCAAATCCAGGCGGCATTCTAACATAGGCAAAGGGCTTGCCGTCTACTTATCCGACGGGCTATGGAAGTAAGGCAACAGGCGATCGGTCTCTCTTCTCACGACCTCATAGCACTCACAGCACAGCTTTTCGAGCCTGGGACGATCCAACACAGTGATATTGCCTCGCTTATAATGGATAACACCCAGCTTTTGTAACTGGCCAGCAGCCTCTGTTACACCCTCACGCCGCACACCCAGCATGCTGGCGATCAACTCCTGGGTCATTGATAGATGGTTATCGGGAAGCCGGTCCAGAGACATAAGAATCCATCTGCACAGTTGCTGATCAATGGAATGATGGCGATTACAGACTGCCGTCTGAGCCATCTGGGTAATCAGTGACTGAGTGTAACGTAGCATCAGATTATGCAGCTCGCCATGACGATTGAATTCATCCTTCAGCAGCTGGCTACGCAACACAAAAGCGGTTCCTGCACTCTGTACAACTGCTCGGCTGGGCGTACTGAACCCACCCAGAAAAAGTGAGACGCCCACGATACCTTCATTTCCCACAACAGAGATCTCTGCTGATGCACCACTCTCCATCACATAAAGCAACGAGACGATACAGTCTGTGGGAAAATACACATGCTTCAAGGTATCCCCGGACTCATACAGCACCTCACCAAGAGGGAGAGAAGCCTGCTCCATATGAGGAATCAAACGTTGCTGTACGTCTTCAGGCAACGCCGCTAAAAGACGATTGTGGATGGGCAATACTGTAGCAGTCATGTGGTGATGCCTTTATTCAGCCGCTGAGTACGTGGCCACGTTTGGAGGTGCTGGTAATTTGCATGTAGCAGCACAGAGATATCCAGTATAGCCCATCAAAACATACCCTATTGTGCGCTAGCGCACATACTCGCCATATGCCACCCCTTATCGCTATAACTCGCTGAAAATAATACCTGCTTGGTTCGATACCGTACCGACAGCGAGGTTTTAACTATCTAAGATACGACGACAACTCAGTATCATCGCCAGTGATGATTCCGGCTGACCTACACGGCCATGGATAACTGAGATAACTGAGATAAAAACGAGGCATATCATCATGATCCATGCTCACAAGACTTTTTTACCCCTGTACTTTTTACCCCTGAAAGTCAGCAAATCAGTCCCCAGGCTGGCGATAATCCTGACTGGCACACTACTACTCTCTGCATGTGCGTCATCACCTGAGGCACCCACTCAGTCGTTACAAGCCGCTCAACAGGCTATTACAACAGCCGAGCAGGCCGGTGTAGCAGACTATTCATCCATTGACCTGAGCAAAGCACGAGCCAAACTGGCTGCCGCACACACGGCTGTTGAGCATGATGAGATGGTCCGGGCCGAGCAGCTCGCTGACGAAGCCTTTATCAGCGCTAAACTGGCTTCGGCAAGAGCCAAAGAACTCAAAGCCGAAGAGGTCAATACACAGATGAAAGCCAGCACCGAAACGCTGAAACTCGAAATGCGCCGTAATACAGGACAACAGCAATGACCAATAAGCGATTCAATCTGAAATTGCTGACTACCAGCATAGTTGCATCAATCATGCTCACAGCATGTGCAACCACACAAGCACCGGACGGATCAACTGCAGTACGCGGTAAGCTGGACAGACTGCAAACCAACCAAGAGTTGGCAAGCCGGGCACCTGCAGCAATCCAGGAAGCGGAAACAGCTGTCCGTCTGGCTGAAACACCGGAAAGAAATAAGGAACTGATCAAACACCGACTGGTGATGGCTGACCAAAAAATTGATATTGCAGCAGCCCTGGCTCAAGCCAGACTGTATGAGGATCAACGTGCGGAGCTGATAAAAGACAGCGAAAATGCACGACTGGACTCTCGCACCAGAGAAGCTGACAGAGCCAATCTTGATGCGTCACTGGCTCGCGAGGATGCAGGCAAAGCACGCCGGGAAGCCACGGAACTGCAACGCCAGCTGGATGAGCTGAAAGCTCAGGAAACGGAACGGGGTATAGTGATAACACTGGGTGATGTACTGTTTGCTACAGGTAGATCAGAACTCACTGGAACCTCTAACGTTCACCTTGCCAAACTCGCCACCTTCCTGAATCAGTACCCGGACCGCACAGTGGTCATAGAGGGACACACGGATAATGTTGGCAGCGAAGGCTCGAACTTCAGCCTGTCACAGAACCGGGCACTGTCTGTGCAAGCCTTTCTCCTGCAGCACGGTGTAGCAAGCAATCGGCTGCGCACGGTACCCATGGGTCAGGGATCACCTGTCGCGAGCAACGACTCGGCAACGGGTCGTCAACAGAACCGTCGTGTCGAAGTGATCATTGAGAATAATACGCTGACCACCCGATAAGCCAGGGCTTCAGCATACATAGACTGGGTGCTGAGCCCAGTCAATATCTAAGTAAACTCAGGCACAGGAACAGCCCCTTGCCTGATTTTTTTCAAGAGGCGAGCCCAACCTCTCGCCCCCTGGCACTTAATGCACACAGTAGCGTCCAGAATCATTCAATCTTTTTCAGCAGCTCTTCCATGATGTCATCCATTGAGATGAAACCCACCAGATCATTATCATTGAGCACCAGCAGACGTTTCAACCGGTGTTGACTCATGATCGCCGCGACATGCTTGACCGCCAGGCTCTGCCCAACCGAGAGGGTCGGCTTGGCACAGATGTCATAAACATTGAGCAGATCGATATCGCCATCTTCCGCGATCACTGTTTTCAGGATATTGGTATAGGTGACCAGGCCATAGGCGTCATGTGGGTTCGCTCGCTCAACCACCAGAGACTTGAGCCCGTGCCGCTTCATCATACTCAAGGCTTCGCGCAGCTTGGCGAACGGGGAGATGGTAACCACGTCTGTTACCATAAGGTCTTTCACTAACATGGATCACTCCTGTTCCTGTTATCCGGCTGATGTTTACAGCGTTTCTTTCATATGTTGTTCAAATTTGGCCACCTGCGACAGGTCTATCCCGCCCAGATGCTCCAACGGCAGGGTGAACACCAGCCCTTTGGAGTCCGTCTCATCCGGCATCACTATCGCCTGTATCGCCTTGAGCACCTGCAACGACAGGCTTTTCTCCAGCACCATGACCAGCACGCTCTGACTGCCATCATAGCTCAGACCAAAAAAGGTTTTTTTCGTATCATTACCGATGCCACGCCCCGACAGTATCGTGACACCCCCAGAGCCAAGTTCACGGGCAGCATCGATCGCGTGTTGCTCGAGATCCTCGGGAACTATGGCGACAAGAACTGAAAATTTCATGCGTTCACCTTACTTAAACTGGCTGTGTACCACTGCATGACAATGGCATAAATCATCACGGTTACGATCGGGAAAATTGAAGCGAAGGCGATCAGGCCAAAGCCATCGATCAATACATTACGACCTTCAATATGGGTGGCGAGGCCAATACCCAACGCTGTCACCAGCGGAACTGTCACCTCTGAGGTGGTAACCCCGCCCAGGTCATAGGCCAGCGCAATGATATAGCGCGGCGCCAGAGCCGTCAGGATGATAACCAGAGTATAGCCACCGATGATGTAATAGTGCATGGAACCACCGCTGATGATGCGATGCACGCCAATCGTGATCCCAACTGCCACCCCAATCGCAACCAACACTCTGATGACCGTGCCATTGATTTTACCGGCCGCTGCCTGCTCGGCCTGCTGACCCACCGCAATCAGTGCCGGTTCTGCCATGGTTGTGGCAAAGCCGATCATGAATGCAAACAGGTAGATAAACCCGAAGCGCTCCATCGATATCAGTTGCTCAGCCATACTGCTGCCGATCGGAAACAGCCCCATTTTCAAACCCACGACAAAGGCATACAGCCCCAGAATCACCAGAATAAATCCGAATATGATCTTGGGTGGGTTGCTCAGCGGGCGCTTCAGGATCAGGTACTGGAAGAACAGAATGGTCAGAATAATCGGAATAACATCACGCAGCATGGTCGCCAGATCCAGCAGCATCCCGACCAGTACATGACGCTCAACCTCGACACCACCGGAGTATAGCGTCAGCTCGGCATCAGGCGCCGCACCGGAAAAGACAATAATGCCGTAAAGCTGAACTGTGATCATCGGAACCATGACTGCCAGCGCCACCAGACCGAAACCATCGGTGAGCGGATTACGACCTCGGATAGAGGCCGCCAGACCGATACCAAGTGCAGCGATCAATGGCACCGTCACGATATTGGTCGTGACGCCACCGGAGTCATAGGCCAGACCGACAATCTCCTCCGGTGCGAAAAAAGTCACCAGCACCACCAGCATGTAGCCAATGATCATGAACCAATGCAGAGGAAAACCGAAAATGGTCCGAAACACACCCAAAGCAATAACAAAGCCCACAGAAATGGCAACCAGCAAGCGCAGAGTCAGGGCGTCAACCCGCCCCTGACTGATCTCTTCCGCCTGCTGAGCCACAGCTATCAGTGCGGGCTCAGCAACAACGGCAGAAAAGCCTATGGCGAAACCGAAGCTGAGCAGAATGGGAACAGAGCCGCGTTTGGCAAACTGGTTGGACAGGCTCTTGCCGACAGGGAAGATACTCAGCTCAAGACCCTGTAGAAAAAGAGCAACACCCACAGCAACA
Source organism: Nitrincola salilacus (assembly GCF_046271865.1). Lineage (NCBI taxonomy): Bacteria > Pseudomonadati > Pseudomonadota > Gammaproteobacteria > Oceanospirillales > Oceanospirillaceae > Nitrincola > Nitrincola salilacus. The sequence continues at coordinate 1,002,665 of NZ_CP176580.1, read as the reverse complement.
ATCAGCAGCCCCAGAGACATGCTCAAGGTGTTTTCAGGCATCTGCTGCAGTATTACCAACTGAAAGAACACCACCACAACAATAATGGGCAACAGATTCTTGAGTGCATGCAGAAAGGCATGGCTGAAGGCCTTGAGGTATATCACTGTTATCCTTGCCCTGTGCGCTGTCCTATTCGATGTACTCAAAGTTACCGATCATCAGGCAACCACTTTAAAACCGGTCAGAACTGAACTGAAGCCCATGTTTAGCCTCTATTAATCATGGAATGCTATCATAGTGAACAATTAAGCTGCCAGACAGATACCTAGACACAGATCAGGGAAACCGATGAAAAAATTATTCTTGTCTCAACATCAGGCCCAACCGCTGCGTAGACTGCTTTTCATTATGATTGGCTGCCTGCTCCTGACTGCCTGCACCACCTCCCCGACCGGCCGTAGTCAGTTAACCCTGTTCAATGAGGGCGAGTTGGCTCAGATGGGCAGCGCCAGCTTTGACCAGATCAAGGAGGAGGAAAAAATCAACACCAACCGGGCTGTGAATCAATACGTTCAATGCGTTTCAGATGCATTGCTGGCTGTCAGCGGCACACCCGAAGGCTGGGAAGTCGTTGTTTTTGACGCTGAAGGCATCAACGCCTTTGCGCTTCCGGGGAAAAAGATCGGTGTCCACACTGGACTGTTGAAAGTTGCCGAAACGCCAAGCCAGCTTGCTGGAGTCATCGGACATGAAATAGGTCATGTTCAGGCGCGTCATGGTAATGAGCGTGTGTCCACTGCATTTGCCACACAGGCCGGACTCGCTCTGATTGGCGCAGTCGTCGCCAGTGGCGAGGAGCCAAGCCCCGCTCTGATGGCTGCACTGGGTCTTGGTGCTCAGGTCGGCGTCATGCTGCCCTTCTCGCGCCAGCACGAGCTGGAAGCGGATCTACTCGGTCTTGATCTGATGGCCAAAGCCGGATTCGATCCTCAGGAGAGTGTGGCCCTGTGGCAGAATATGAGTAAAAGTGGTGGTGCACAGAGTGTTGAGTTCCTGTCAACTCACCCCGGCCACGCAACGCGCATCAGAACACTGCAACAGGCAATGCCAGGTGCCATGGAAACCTATAACCAAGCTCGGGCAGCGGGCAAAAACCCGAATTGTCGTGCACCTGCCTGAATATGAATCAGTTGATCTGAGGAATAAAGCGGGGGAGAGATCCCCCGCTGGCAGGTATCAGACTCTGAAGATAGACACATCTTCAGCCTGAAGACCTTTATCGCTTTCGCGGACAAAGAAGCGGACACGCTGACCTTCGTTCAGTGAACGATGACCACGACCGCGTATGTTACGGAAGTGAACAAACACATCATCCCCGTTTTCACGGGTAATAAAGCCAAACCCTTTAGAGACATTGAACCACTTCACCGTACCGGTTTCGCGGTCATCATCTTCACCGTCATACTCCTCCACACCCGAATCGTCATCGGCAGCAGCATACTGACGGCCAGGGGCCGGCGCAGATGCACCACCAAGGGAGACCAGCACGGATGCAGCCAGCACAATCGCAAACACGACAGCACTCAGTACCCACGGCTCAAGGCTGATGCTATTTACAACAAACACAATCAATACAGACGCAATAACACTGAAAATGACACTTTTAACGAACTGATTACCACTCATCTATCTCTTCTCTTTCACTTTTATAAACTTAATTTTTATATACTATGAGGCCGTCACTTCACATGCAGAAACAACGGCTATGCAGGTATATCTTAATTGACACATTTTTTCAATGCGTTACCGGATGATGGCTGTTTTATCTCGATAGACACAATCCTTGCATATCAGCTCAGGCTTGCAGCATCAGCGCTGGCTTGACTATGCTTTCAGGCATGCATAACTGGACAACAGATCATGACAACCGAAAATACAATTGAAGCGCTGGAAACGCGTATCGCCTTCCAGGAAGACGCCATCGATAAAATCAGCGACGTCGTGGCACGGCAAGAGCGCGAGCTGGAGAAGCTCTGGCTGATGGTTCAGCACCTGAGCCAGCAACTCAAACAGCTGGACAGCGGTGAGTTAGACAACGATAGTGGACATCAGCCCCCACCACATTATTGAGCAGGCGACACACAAGGACAGCTATGGGCCCCCACGCACTGATTCTGCGCTTACTGACCCGTATACACTTCAGCGGTAACCTGGTGCAGGACAATACACAGGATACTGTCTATGTTATGGAGCGCCCCTACAGAAGCCACCGTACACTGCTGCGTATCGGACTTAGAAAGCAGCAACTGGACTGCGACCCCGACCAGATCATCACCCTGGACAGCACAAAACAGGAGCATATTCACCGGCAGGTCGAAACCCTGGTAGCCCACCAGCGCAACCATCCGGACAAGGTCATAGCCTTGCAACCGGTGATGCTGTTTCATGGCCACCTGCCGAGCCAGGAGAAAGGTTTCTTCAAGACACTGTTTGCAGAGTCATGGGATGGCAGCAGTCGCACCAATCGCGCATTGCAAATCCTGTTCAATGGCCGTGAAACCCTGCTCCGTGCCGACCCGCCGCTTCTGTTGACCGACCTTCTCAAGCCGGACCTGAGTGATCAGGAGATCGCCCGGCGAGCCATCTGGGTACTGCGCAACCACTTTCACCGTGCTCGCATGGCTATTATCGGACCGGATCTGTCTCATCGGCGCACATTGATCTCGCAGATCATCGAATCAGCCGATGTCCAGCAGGCACTGGAGGAGGAATCGAAAAGAAGCCAACGTTCAGCTCTCGTGCTGGAGCGTGAGGTGCGCCACAATCTGGAGGAGATTGCCGCCGATTTCAGTCCGATCACCGCCCGCCTTCTGAACCGCATGATCACCTTTATGCTCAACCGGCTATATCAGAAGGTACATCTGAGCGGGTTGGATCAGGTGCAGCAACTGGCCCTCACACATACGCTGGTATACCTGCCGTGCCACCGCAGCCATATGGACTACATTCTGATCTCCTGGGCACTCTACCGACATGGTCTGATGGTGCCGCATGTGGTCTCCGGCGATAATCTCAACATCCCGGTGGTCGGCCCCCTGCTCAAGCGCGGTGGTGCGATTTTCATGCGCCGACAGTTCAAGGGCGATAAGCTCTATCAAACGCTGTTTCGACGCTACATGACACTGATGCAGCACCGCGGACACAGCCTGGAGTACTTCATTGAAGCGGGCCGCAGCCGCAGTGGGCGCCTGCTCACACCCAAGACCGGTCTACTTGGCATGACCACAGAAGCCTGGCATCAGGATCCATCACGCCCTGTCGCGCTGATTCCTATCTGGATCGGCTATGACCGGATCGCAGAAAGCAGAACCTACCAGCGCGAACTGTCTGGAGCAGGCAAGAGTAAAGAGAGCCTGCTTGATACGCTGAGCGCTGCACGCATACTGCTGGAGAAGCATGGTGAAGTTACACTCAGTTTTGGCGAGCCGATAAAGTTGGAGCAGACCGGAGATCAGTTGCAAAAAGAAAGCATCCGGCAGTTGGGACAAAAGGTGCTGGAGAATATCAATGCGGTCGCCAAACCCACCCAGATGAGCTTGCTGGCGTCGATCCTGCTGAGCAGTCCTGATCTGACGCTCTCGCGCCAAGTACTGGAGAAACGCTGTGAGCAATTGATACAGCTACTGCCTCCGGAACTCGCCGATACCGCCACACTGAGCGAGCCGGTAGCACAGTGGATCCATGCCGCGCGCAAACGCCAGCAGATCACGGTTGAAGGTGATCAGGTCAGGTGTACGCCGGAGCAGGCTGCTGAACTGACGTTCTTTCGCAACAATCTGCTGCACCTGTTGATGCTGCCTGGACTGATGCTGTTGCTGTCGCGCCGCTTGCCGCAACCGGGCACCAGCACCATCACTCGTCTGATCAAGGGCATTCACCCCTTCCTCAGCGCAGAGCTGACAATGGGCAATAACGACAGAATACTGAGTCAGCAGATTACGCAGACACGTCAGATACTGATCGAACAAGGCTTGCTGCAGCGAGAGGAGCAACTGCTCGTCGAACAGAACCGGCCACTGGCACAGCATCTGATCCGACTGGTTGAACCTCTACTGTTGCGCCAGTACATGCTGGTCTGTGTGTTGGAACAACAACCTCGGATCAGCACCGATACGCTGATAGATGTCACTCGCGATCTGGCAACCAGAGTGCACCGTAAATATGGCTATGATGCGCCTGAGTATGCCGAGCGCAGATTGATGGAGGGGCTGGTTGAGCAGTTACTGAGCAGCCGGTTACTGGAGGGTGAGCGAGATTGCCTGTGGCCAGCACGCAGTCTGACACCGATTATGAGGCTGGGTGAGAAGATCTTGCCGCAATCTCTGACACGACTGATTCAGCAAAGTCTGAACGCCCCCTGATTCTGCCTAAGCAAACTGGGTGTCTGTCAGTTTCCCGCATCCATTTTGCGCAGCGCATAGATATCATAGCGGCAGGACTTGCCCGGCATCTGATGTGACGGTGCGCGCCCCTTGATCACAGGCGCCTTTCTTGGGCGTTTGACTACGACACGACAGCGCGCCGTTTCCAGTGCTGCCGCCAGCAGCTCAGTGGCGTCATCATCCGCACCGATGATATCGCGAAACAGCAGCATCTCCTTTTTCACCTGTGCAGACTTATCTGTATGCGGAAACATCGGATCAACATAAACGACATCCGGTCGCTGTTCATCGGCACAATCTGCCAGCCACTGCCTGCCATCGGCATGATGCAGATCGATGCGTGACAGAATTGGCAACAGCTCCTCGGCAGAACAAGCGCGCGCCAGTGCGTCACGCAGCAATGCATGGACCACGCTTGATCGCTCCACCAGACTCACCCGGCAACCAAGTGTTGCCAGTACAAAGCCATCCCGCCCGAGCCCTGCCGTGACATCTGCAATACTGGGCAAGATGCCGGATTTAAGACCGCAGGCTTTGGCTATCAACTGACCCTTGCCACCACCGAACATGCGCCGATGCGCGACTGCTCCGGATACGAAATCAGCCATCACCGGACCAGGCCGTTTACGCCCTGTCTGTTGCAGCACAAGCCCCTGCTGCGACAGGATCAGCAGTGTGCCCCATTCCTTGTCATCATCCGGATCTGCCTCACTCAGCAACACCAGCTCCAGCTCCGTAGCCAGCGTTTGTGCCTGAGGCATGAGCGCCTCATCAGCACACCACAATGCGACTTTCTTAGAGTCCATCGATTCAAATGCAGCGGATGCGGATTCAGCAGATTCCAGGGAAGAGTCGTTATTCATGGTTCAACCCGGCATGGAGAAGAATATAAGCAGCAACAATGTACCCAGCAGCAGGCGATAAATCACAAAAGGCATCATGCCTATCTGAGCAATCCACTTAAGGAACAGATGAATGCAGGCCCATGCACTGATTCCCGCAACCACAGCACCCACCAGCAACATCTCCCAGGGAAGTATTGTGCCACCCGTCGCCACCTTGGCAGCCATCATGATACAGGCACCCAGAGTGACCGGGATCGAGAGCAAAAACGAGAAGCGTGCCGCCGACTGGCGATCAAAACCCAGCATCAGCGCTGCAGTGATTGTAGCCCCGGACCGTGAAGTGCCAGGAATCAATGATACCGCCTGCGCCAAGCCGATCCAGATCGCATCTTTCAGATTCAGCGACTCCAGCGTGCGCTCTTCACGACGATAAATATCAGCAACGCCCATCAATGCGCCGAATACAAGAGTGGTGGCGGCGATTACCAGAATGGAGCGACCATAGGTTTCTATCAGCCCGATAAACAATGCACCAGCGATTACCGCCGGTAACGTACCGAGTATCACTAACCAGCTCAGCATCGCCTCAGCACTGCGCTCGCCCTGAAATGAGCGACACCAGGCACCAAACATTGATCTCAGATCGGAGCGGAAATAGATCACTACAGCGCACAAAGTACCCAGATGCACCCCGACATCGAACGATAGCCCCTGATCCTCCCAGTCCAGTAACTGTGCAGGTAGAATCAGATGCGCCGAGCTGGATATGGGCAGAAACTCAGACAGTCCCTGAATCAGGGCCAGTACAACCGCCTGCACCCACTCACTTATACTCACTGCTGGTCCTTTTTCTTCCAGGCCACTTCATCGCGCAGATAAACCGGTGTGGCATCGTCGGCCTGAATCAACTGCCCGTTGGCAAAAGCACGCTCAGCCAGTTTCAGCATTGCGCCCGCCCGCGGATAGAGATCCAGATCGGGATTGTTCACCTGATCCCTGATGTCTGGCGTCATCTGATCCAGATAGCGCCAGCCACTGCCGATCGCCACCCAACTTGTCATATCCGCTGGCAATATCAGTGCCTGAGGGCTGGACACCTGCTCTGGCAGGCGCTCGGTGACTGCATAATCATCATCGACCTGCAGGGCACTCCAGTAAATTTCATTCATGCGCGCATCCAGGGCGGCAACGAACACTTTCTCTGTAGTGCGAATATCTGTAGAGCGACTGTCTGCAACACGGCTGGCGGCATCCACCGCCATCGCCTGCAGTGTAGAAACCGGAATAAGCGGAATATCAACCGCCAGCGCCAACCCCTGCGCTGCGCCGGTCGCGATACGGATGCCGGCAAAGGAACCCGGACCACGACCAAAAGCGATCGCATCCAACTGGCCAAAGCTCAGGCCTGCGTCAGACATAATCGCCTCAACCATCGGCAACAGAAGATGGGTGTGCCGACGAGGCGCTATACGAAAATCCTCTTGCACCTCACCATCCACCAGCAGGGCAACCGAGCAGGCATCAGTGGAGGTATCTAGCGCTAGAATACGGGTCATGACTCATTTCCGAGATTGAACAGGCAGCGCGCATTCTATCCGCTGATTTCGTTGAATGCACACCTGTGGTCTAAAAATATCCTAAAGCAGCTTCTCTCCCCAGCGGGGCAGCAGTGTCTGCTCAAAGCCCAGCTGTGACAAAATCCGGGCAACGATGAAGTCGATCATATCCTCGATACTCTGCGGGCGATGGTAGAAACCCGGGCTGGCGGGGATAATGACAACACCCATGCGCGTGAGTTTCAGCATATGTTCAAGATGCAGCTCTGAATAGGGTGCCTCGCGTGGCACCATGATCAGCTGCCGACGCTCTTTCAATGCCACATCCGCTGCACGTTCGATCAAATTATTACTGGCACCCGTTGCCACTGCCGACAGGGTACCGGTGCTGCAGGGGCAGATCACCATGGACGAAGGCGCGCCGGAGCCTGAGGCTACCGGCGCCATCCACTGCTCACGACCAAAGACTCGGATCTGATCCGGCCTGGCCGCAAAGTGCTGGGTCAGGAACTCGGTCTGTTTCTCTGGCGTACCCGGCAGCGCCAGATCTGTTTCCGTGGCGATAACTACCTGAGCGGCTTTAGACACCATCAGCAACACCTGGCAATTCAGTTGCAGCAGACACTCCATCAGGCGCAAACCATATTGCGCACCGGATGCGCCGGTCAGTGCCAGAGTGATCCGGCGATCAAATGGCTCGCTCATGATGTCACCCCCTGCTCTGCCTGCTGCCACTGACTCATCGCCTGCAGCAACTGCTGGTGAAGTCCACCGAAACTGCCATTGGACATGATCACGATATGCGATCCCGGAGTGGCATCCTGTCTCAGCTGTTCAATGATCTGCGTTGTCGAAGCATAAACACCTGCCGGTACCGGGCTATCCGACAACAAGCTGTCAAGCGACCAATCCATCCCCTGCGGCTGATACCAGAACACCTGATCCGCATCCTTCGTCACCTGCATCAGCTTATCCCGATGCGCGCCAAGGCGCATGGTGTTGGAGCGTGGCTCTATCACTGCCAGCAAACGCTCACTGCCTATCTGCGCACGAATACCCGCCAGCGTGGTCGCAATTGCCGTCGGATGATGGGCGAAGTCGTCATACACGCGCACCCCAGCCACTTCGCCAATCAGCTCCATGCGTCGTTTAACACCGGCAAAGCGACTCAATGCCTGTATCGCCACCTGCGGCTGCACCCCGACATGCCGTGCTGCCACCAGCGCATTCAGGGCATTGCTGACATTGTGCCGCCCGGTCAGTCCCCAGTTCACCTGACCCTGAACTTCGCCCTTGTGCAATACATCGAACCGGCTGCCATCGGCACTGAACAGCTTGACAGACCACTCGGCCTCGCTCTCTACGCCAGTTGTGACCTGCTCACTCCAGCAACCCAACTCGATCACCTGCTTCAGCGCGACATCAGACGCAGGATAGATCACCTGACCGGAGGCGGGAACGATCCTCATAAGATGGTGAAACTGGCGCTGAATCGCAGCCAGATCAGGGAAGATATCCGCATGATCATACTCAAGATTATTCATGATCACGGTTCTGGGTGCATAGTGAACAAACTTGGAGCGTTTATCGAAAAAAGCGGTGTCGTACTCATCCGCCTCAATCACGAAAAAGGGGGTGTCACCAATCCGGGCAGAAGCATCAAACCCTTGTGGCACTCCTCCGATCAGAAACCCGGGGGCCATCCCCGCATCGTCCAGAATGCTCGCCAGCATCGTCGCCGTGGTCGTTTTGCCATGTGTGCCAGACACCGCCAGCACCCAGCGATCCTTCAACAGATGATCATGCAGCCACTGCGGACCCGACATGTAGGGCAAGCCATGATCCAGCATATATTCGACACAGGGATTACCACGAGACATCGCATTACCGACAATCACGCAATCGGGGGCCGGTTTCAGTTGGGCCGGATCATACCCCTCGATCAGACTGATCCCCTGTTGCTCCAGTTGAGTGCTCATCGGCGGGTAGACATTGCTGTCTGATCCCGTGACCCGATGCCCCAGCTGCCTTGCCAGAATCGCCAGCGACCCCATAAAGGTCCCGCAAATGCCCAGAATATGAATATGCACTACACTTTCCCCGATCAATTTACCTCAGGCCGGTTACTAAACCTTAACCGGACCGTTTAATCGCAGAATAATATCAGCTTTGCCCTTTCCAGGCGGTTTTTTACACCACTTTTCATGCAATTTTGCTCCCGGTCACGTAAAATACCGCCTGATTGGACCTCAACCGCCAAGACAGTAATACATAGCCCAAGATATCAACCAACTCCCCGGGAAAACGCAGACCCATGCAACTGCTGAACAGCTTTCTGAAACATCACCAGACCGACCCTGAACTAGTTGAACTGATCGATACGCTGATGATCGCGTGCAAGGAGATCGCCCTGCAACTGCGCGAAGGCGAGCTTTCCGGCGTGCTCGGCGTCACCGACAACACCAATATTCAGGGCGAGACACAGAAAAAGCTGGACGTCATTGCCAATGAGGTGCTGAAAAAAGTACTGCTGCTGAATCCACTGGTTCGCGGTATCGCTTCAGAGGAAGAGGATGACCCCGTCTTCAGTGATCATATGGACGGCCGCTTCCTGGTTACCTTTGATCCTCTGGATGGCTCATCCAACATCGATATCAACGTGTCGGTAGGTACCATCTTCTCGATCCTCGAAGTTCCGCGTGATGCCGGGGAGAATAGCGTCGAGCTGTTCCTGCAGAATGGTTGCAACCAGGTCGCGGCCGGTTATGTGCTGTATGGCCCCTCTGCTGTACTGGCGCTGACCACTGGCGATGGCGTGAACATGTTCACCCTGGCCCACACCGGCGATTTCCTGCTGACCCATGAAGACGTGACCATCCCTGTGAGCACAGGCGAATTTGCAATCAATATGTCCAACTATCGCTTCTGGGAAGCGCCGATGCGTCAGTATATCGATGACCTGATTGCCGGCAGCGATGGCCCGCGTGAGAAAAACTACAATATGCGCTGGATCGCCTCGATGGTTGCTGAAGTGCACCGCATTCTGACTCGCGGCGGCCTGTTCACCTACCCCTGGGATGCCCGCGAACCTGCAAAGCCTGGCAAACTGCGTCTGATGTATGAAGGCAACCCGATGAGCATGCTGATCGAGCAGGCCGGTGGCCTGTCGAGCACCTGCTACAGCCGCATCATGGAGGTGGAGCCGGATAATATTCACCAGCGCGTCTCCATCGCACTGGGATCTCGCGAAGAGGTTGAGGCGCTGATCAAGTATCACGAGAAGAAGTGATTCAGCGTTAAGTCTTATTCTGGTCAGGCAGGACAGGCCTTATAATCCTGCCAGACATGATTCTTATATACCGACTTTTAACTTGAACAGGAACTCAAACATGAGCTTTGCAAAAGTACCTTCCGGCAAAGAACTGCCAAACGACATCTACGTTGTGATCGAAATCCCAGCCGAAAGCTCACCGGTGAAATACGAGATCGACAAAGACAGCGATGCCGTTTTCGTTGACCGTTTCATGGCAGCCCCCATGTTCTATCCTGCCAACTACGGCTACATCAACCACACGCTGGCTGATGATGGCGACGCTCTGGATGTACTGGTCATCACCCCTTACCCTGTTGTCGTCGGCTCCGTCATCCGCTGCCGTCCGGTCGGCATTCTGAACATGACCGATGAAGCTGGCGAAGATGCCAAACTGGTTGCTGTTCCTCATCAGAAGCTGAGCCAGGCGTATAACGACATTCATGATATTGATGATCTGCCACAGCTGACCAAGGATCGCATTGCCCACTTCTTCGAAAACTACAAGAAGCTGGAAAAAGGCAAATGGGTCAAGGTTGAGGGCTGGTCTGATGCTCAGGCTGCGCGTGATGCGATCATGCAGTCTGTTGCTGCTTACGAGGCTGCAGCCAAAGGCTGATTGGCCTGCTGTACGGCGGCCAGGGTGTTTTCACGCACTTGGCCGCGTTCTTTTTCATGAAGCTGCTTTTTTCATGAAGCTGTTTATCATGAAAGCCTGTTACCATGAGCCCCTGCTTTATGAGCATCTCCTCATCAAGCCCTCTGACCTTCCACTGCAGATCTGATAAACTGGCCCCTCTTAGGTGTTATTTGAGGTTTGCGCATGAAGTTTTCCGGTACCCGTCGTTACGTTGCCACCGATGATCTGAGCATGGCCGTGAATGCCGCCATTACGCTGCAGCGCCCGCTGCTGGTGAAGGGCGAGCCAGGCACCGGCAAGACCCTGCTGGCCGAAGAGATCGCCGACGCGCTGAACAAGCCACTGCTGCGCTGGCATATCAAATCCACCACCAAAGCCCAGCAAGGGCTGTATGAATATGATGCCGTTTCGCGCCTGCGCGACTCGCAGCTCGGTGATGAGCGTGTTCACGATATCAACAACTATATCCGCAAGGGTGTGTTGTGGCAGGCGTTTGAAGCGGAGCAACAGCCCGTCCTGCTGATCGACGAAATAGACAAAGCCGATATCGAGTTCCCCAACGACCTGCTGCACGAGCTCGACAAGATGGAGTTTGCCGTTTACGAAACCGGCGAAGTGGTATCCGCCAGAAATCGTCCGATCATTATCATCACCAGCAACAACGAGAAGGAGCTGCCGGACCCCTTCCTGCGTCGCTGTTTCTTCCACTACATCAGTTTCCCGGATCGCGACACGCTGAAGCAGATCATTCAGGTTCACTTCCCGGATATCGAAAGCAAACTGGTCCGCGAGGCGCTCGAGGTCTTTTTCCGCCTGCGCGAGATCAATCAGTTGAAGAAAAAGCCTTCCACCTCTGAACTGATCGACTGGCTCAAACTGATTCTGGCCGATCAGATTCCTGCAGATGTGCTGGCCAGCACCGATGCCGCATCAGCCATGCCACCGCTCTACGGTGCCCTGCTGAAAAATGAACAGGATGTGCATATGCTGCAGCGCCTGGCCTTTCTGGCACGTCGCGAGGCGCGCTGATGCTGGTTGATTTCTTCACCACCCTGCGCCGTGGCCAGTTACCGGTGTCGCTGCGCGAATTACTGGATCTGATCAATGCGCTGCAGGCCGGCGTTGCCGATATGGATATGGACGATTTCTATCTGCTCGCCCGTACCTGTCTGGTTAAAGATGAGAAGTACTATGACCGTTTCGATCGCACGTTTGCAGCCTACTTCAACAATCTGCAGTTACAGGGCGACATCACCGAAGCACTGATCCCCCAGCACTGGCTGGACAGCGATTTCATCAAACAGCTGAGTCAGGAGGAGCGGGATCAGATTGAGGCGCTTGGTGGTCTCGACAAGCTGCTGGAAACCCTGCGTGAACGGCTGGAAGAGCAGAAGGAGCGCCACTCAGGTGGCAGCAAGTGGATCGGGACCGGCGGTACATCACCCTTTGGCCACAGCGGATTCAACCCTGAAGGGATCCGCATCGGTGGTCAGAGCAAGCATAAGCGTGCCGTGAAGGTGTGGGAGAAGCGCGAGTTCCGCAACCTCGACGACAGCCTGCAGCTGGGTACCCGCAACATCAAGGTGGCCCTGCGCAAGCTGCGCAAATTCGCCCGCACCGGAGCAGCCGACCAGTTGGACCTGGACGACACCATCCGCTCCACAGCCCATAACGCCGGCCTGCTGGATCTGAAGATGGTCCCGGAGCGGCACAATGCCGCCAAGGTGATTCTGATGTTTGATGTCGGTGGCTCGATGGACCCCTTCATCCGCACCTGCGAAGAGCTGTTCTCAGCTGCACGCAGTGAGTTCAAGCACCTGGAGTACTTCTACTTTCATAACTGCGTGTATGAAAAAGTCTGGCGCGACAATCATCGACGCTTCAGTGAAGGGATTCCCACTCTGGATCTGCTGCACACCTATGGCCGTGATTATCGCGTGATCTTTGTCGGCGATGCGGCGATGTCACCCTATGAGCTGAGTATGGCTGGTGGCAGTGTCGAGCATATGAATGATGAACCGGGCCAGATCTGGCTGCAGCGCATTCTGGATACCTGGGAGAAAACCGTGTGGCTAAACCCTGCACAACCCCACTACTGGCAGTATACACAGAGCACCCAGATGATTCGTCAACAGTTGAACGGGCATATGTACCCCCTGACGGTGGAAGGGATAGAGGCAGCAACCCGCCACCTGTCACGCTGAAACGGACAGGTAGCAAGTCGCTGACAGAAAAACGCTTCAGCGACCGCTACGCAGCATATCGATATGCAGAATCCCATCCTCATCATAGGGTTCGGATACCGGGCGATAACCAAAGCTGGCATAGAACTCACTCAGATGATGCTGTGCCGAGATCCGATTATCCGCACCGGGATAGATCTCATCCAGTTGCTGCAACGCCTGCTGCATCAACTGTCGACCCAGTCCCAGCCCACGCCCCGCTTGTGCGGTGATCACACGTCCGATGGAAGGCTCGATATGCTTGATGCCGGGCTGTACCACGCGCAGGTAGGCCAATAACTGTCCATCCTCACGCCGCCAGCCGCACAGGTGCCAGGATGACTGATCCAGATGATCGATATCACCATAGACGCAGTTCTGCTCAATAATGAACACATCCTGCCTGAGCTTCAGAATCGCATACAGCTGATCACGACTCAGCGCCTCATAGCTTAACCATTGCCAATCGATCAACAGCCTATCTCCTGAACACACACGCTCACACCAACACCCACCTCAGATCGCATCAGTTAATGCATCATAGCTGCAGCATCAATTTCAGTCCTGACCGTGGCGCACCAGATCATCAACCACTTCCTGCTCCACATGCAGATCATCTGCATCCTGACTGGGCATCGGCAGAATCAGGTTCAGAATGATGGCCACGATACCGCACAGGCTCACACCCTGCAGGCTCAGTGCGCCATCACCAATCGCCATGCCGCCGATACCGAACACCAGTACTGTTGCCACGATGACCAGGTTACGCTGCTGTGCCATATCGACCTTCGCCTTGATCATCGTATTCATGCCGACCGCAGCAATCGAGCCGAACAGCAGAATCAGAATACCACCCATGACCGGTGCCGGAATCGTCTGCAACATAATGCCGAACTTCGCTACAAAGGCCAGGAAGATGGCAAAACCCGCCGCCCAGACCATCACCACAGGATTGAACGAGCGCGTCAACATCACCGCGCCGGTCACTTCTGAATAGGTCGTATTTGGTGGGCCGCCGAACATCGCTGCTACAGATGTCGCAATACCATCACCGAACAGAGTGCGATGCAGACCCGGTTTTTTCACATAGTCCTTGCCGGTGACATTACTGATCGCCAGCACATCGCCGACATGTTCAATCGCCGGTGCAATCGCCACCGGAATCATGAAGAGAATCGCCTGCCAGTGAAACTCAGGCATAACGAAGGCCGGGACAGCCAGCAAAGGTGCATCATGCACTATCTGAAAATCGACCATCCCCATGAAAAATGCCACGACATAACCGGCCAGCGCCCCACACATGATCGGCAACAAACGGAACAGTCCACGCGCAAACACCGCCACCAGCAGCGTAGTGACCAGCGCGACCATTGAGACGATCATTGCATCCTGATAGGGGAACAACTCAATCGCACCATCTCCGGTTTTTCCCATCGCCATCTGCACGGCAATCGGCGCCAGCCCAAGTCCAATCACCATGATCACCGGACCGGTAACCACCGGTGGCAGAATCCGATGGATAAAACCGGGACCACGCAATTTCACCGCAATACCCAATAGCATGTATACAACGCCAGCGCAGAGCAGCGCACCCATCGTAGCCGGCACACCCCAGCTTTGCACCGAGAAAATGATCGGCGCAATAAACACGAAAGAGGATGCCAGAAAGATCGGCATCGTCAGCCCGGTGACAAAATGGAACAGCAGCGTACCGACACCGGCCGTAAAGAGCGCCACACTCGGATCAAGCCCGGTCAACAGTGGCATCAGTACCAGTGCGCCAAAGGCAACAAACAGCATTTGCGAGCCTGCCAGCGCGGTGCGCCAGTTCATCGGCCCGGAAGAGATAGTCCGACCACTCATGGAGTTATCCTTTTATTGTAGTTATTAAATACAGCATTTATGGCTTTTATTTGGTCCCGAAGATTTTGTCGCCGGCATCACCCAGTCCCGGGATGATGTAACCCTGCTCATTCAGATGGGAATCTATCGATGCGGTAAAGATATCCACATCAGGATGTGCAGCCTGAACCTTGGCAATCCCCTCCGGAGCCGCCACCAGCACCAGCGCACGAATACTGCTGCAGCCCGCTTTCTTCAGCATATCGATCGCCGCAATCATCGAGCCACCGGTTGCCAACATCGGATCAACAATCAGCGCCATACGTGAATCGATATCACTGGCCAGTTTCTCGAAATAGGGTACCGGCTCGAGCGTTTCTTCATCACGATACACCCCGATTACCGAAATTTTAGCGCTCGGTACCAGCTCCAACACCCCATCCAGCATACCCAGCCCGGCACGCAGAATCGGCACCACCGTGATCTTCTTGCCCTTGATCTGCTGCGCTTTGATCGGGCCGCACCAGCCCTCCACCTCATAGTCTTCAAGTTCGAAATCCTTGGTCGCCTCGTAGGTCAGCAGGCATCCCACTTCCGCAGCGAGCTGTCGAAAACCGCGGGTACTCTTGTGGACAGAACGCATCAAACCCAGCTTGTGTTGAACCAGTGGGTGGCGGATCTCATGAACACTCATCAAAAACTCTCCGGTGACTTTCAGGGCCTTTTTTACATAACCTGATACTATAGTCGTGAAACGAAAATTTCTGAAGAAAACTGAGCTAAAAAAGCGTTCGGCGGTAAAAGCATTCCTACTCGCCTGTCGTTTTTTCCTGACTATTTTGGATAGCAAGCTAATGTTAGTATTTTCTGTACTGACACGACTTATCAAATATTTGAACAATTGATACTCAAGTTGACCCAACCCACCTCCAACACCGACAACCATGCCATATAGAAAGATAGACGAGACACCCATGCACGTCCTGATTGTCGAGGACAACCCGGATATCATCGCGAATCTCTACGCCTATCTGGAACCGCTCGGTTATTCTCTGGATGTGGCGAGAAACGGCATTGCGGGCATCACCTTCGCAACCGGTTCTGCGCATGATGCCATTATTCTCGACCTGTCACTGCCGGGCATGGATGGCGTGGAGGTATGCCGGAAGCTGCGCGAGGAGTATCGACTGGCGACGCCGATACTGATGCTGACGGCGCGCGACACCGAATACGATAAGTTAACCGGCTTCGATGTCGGAGCCGATGACTACCTGGTCAAGCCCTACTCTCTTCCGGAACTGGATGCACGCCTGAAAGCTTTGATCCGACGCTCGCGCAACGAGCATGTAAACAGGGTATTGACCTTCGGCGACCTCCGCCTCGACGCAGCAACCAACCAGATCACGCGCGCTGAAAAGACACTTAACCTGACCCCGACAGGCTATAAAATTCTGATCTCCCTGATGCGTGTTGCGCCGGGATTGATGACAAGAGATGCTCTCGAGCGCGAAGTATGGGGCGATAACCCACCTGACAGCGATGCGCTGCGTACCCATATCCACACACTGCGCCAGGCACTCGACAAACCCTTTCCCCATACCATGCTGCTGACCCTGCCCGGCACTGGTTATCGATTAATCGCACCCGATGAAGCCTAGACTATCGCTCAGAACACGTATCATACTCACCGATATTCTGCTGGCAGTAATCGTGGCCGGCGCCTTCAGTCTGGTTTCCTATATATCGGTAAAAGTTATAGAAGCGCAGATCATCGACACAAGGCTCGACCAGATCGCAACCAGGCTCATCGAATCCCATCAACAGGGACATCTGCCGAAAGCACCACCGGAAGTGCGTTTCCTGGTCGGCGCCGGCATTCCACCCGAACTGCGTCAATTACCCTCGGGCTTTCACGACCTGGTGCTGGGTAACCAGCAAGTGCATGTGTTGCTGCGCAATCACGGCAGCCACCATTACGCTGTAGTGCAGGAAGTTGATGACATCGTGCATACGGAAAGTATTATCCTGCTGTCCCTGGCCGTTGGCTTTGCCGTCAGTGTCCTGCTCGCTGCTGTTTTCGGTGCATTGAGTGCCCGGCGCGTGATAGCACCGGTGACGGCACTGGCCGAGGCGGTCAATCGCAATACTGAGCCAACCAGACTGCCTTCGCTTCGTGCACAGGATGAAATCGGTCTCCTGTCACGCGCCTTCGCTAAACGTACCGACGAGCTGGATCATTTTCTGCAGCGTGAACGCATGTTCACTGGCGATGTCAGTCATGAGTTGCGCACACCACTGACCATCATATTGGGCGCAGCAGAAGTGTTAACAGCACAACTATCAGAGCATCCGGCACAGCACGCTACAGCAGAGCGTATCCGACGCGTTGCGTCTGAAGCCTCGCAACAGCTCAGCGCACTACTCCTGCTCGCGCGCGTTCCCGAAACACTGGACGCACCACTTACCACCCTCAATCCACTCATCGAATCTGAAATAGAGCGCTGCCAGCCCCTGCTGGATGGAAAACCTGTTCAGTGCACCTTTGAATTCACCGGGCAGATATCAGCTCATATACGCCCCGAACTGGCTGGCATCCTGATCGGCAATTTGCTGCGTAATGCCTGCCGACATACCGACGAAGGCAGGGTTCTCATTCAACTCTCCGCTGGTCGGCTGGTGATCGAAGACACCGGCATAGGCTTGCCGCCAAATGTACGGGAACGGCTTTTCGAGCGTTTCGTTCATGGCAGCAATCAACCGGAACATGAAGGGATGGGCCTGGGTCTGTCGATCGTCAAACGTGTAGTCGATCATCTAGGCTGGGAGATGCACCTGGAGACTCCCAACGCTGGAGGGACCCGTTTTGTGCTGTCATTTCCCGCAACGCCCACTGCTTCGCCTTCTTGATGTGCTCTTAACGCGCTCTTAACGCAAGGCGTCCTATTCTGTAGCTTCTGAAGACAAGATGCTTCCTACGACAAAAGATTAGAGGTAAAAAATGAAGAAGACCTTGATTGCAATGAGTGTGGCGTTGTTCACAAGCGGTGCTTTTGCGAGCGGGAGTGCTGACTGGAGCTATTCGGGCGACACAGGACCAGACAACTGGGTCAAGCTGAGCCCAGAGTACAGTGAATGTGCCGGGAGTAACCAGTCACCGATCAATATCACCGGTCTAGTCAAAGCCGAGCTGGAACCGGTTGTTTTCAATTATGACGCGGGCAGTGCGGACATTCTCAACAACGGCCATACTGTTCAGATCAACACGCTTCCCGGCAGCTCCATTATCGTCGACGACATAGCGTTCGAACTGAAGCAGTTCCACTTTCACGTGCCTAGCGAGAACCAGTTACATAGTAAATCCTTTCCCATGGAAGGGCACCTGGTACATGCCGACAAGCATGGAAATCTGGCCGTTGTCGCAGTGCTGGTGACAGAAGGGCAAGCCAACGAAGCGCTTGCAAAAGCCTGGGCGCAGATGCCGAAAAAAGGTGAAACACTGGCTCTGACCTCGGACATTTCACCTCTCGATATCCTGCCTTCTGATCGCGCTTACTACCGTTTCAACGGCTCACTGACCACCCCACCCTGCTCTGAGGGCGTACGCTGGATAGTGATGAAACAAACCATTTCAGCATCCAAAGAGCAAATTGAGGAGTTTCTGCATGTGGTTCATCATCACAACAACCGCCCGGTTCAGGCGATAAACGCACGTAAAATTCTGGAATAAGCTGTGCTCTGGTTAACTCAGCCGCTTGCCACAATGGTGCTGATTGCGACGACGTAGACGACCAGGATCAGAGCGCTTTCGAATCCGATACGGCCGATGCCGTAGGTCTCACGTCGTACCAAACCCAACAGCAGGATGGCAGTCATCAGGATACTGACCAAGCCCCATGTCATCTGAACAGGGGCCATGTCATGGTAGATGGGGCCCTGGAGATAACCCACGTCGGCGGCGGCCACAACGAGCATGTTAAAGCAGTTGGTACCGAAAATATTGCTTACTGCCAGAGTCAATGCGCCATAACGTATCGCCGCGATAGTGGTGACCAACTCCGGTGTGGAAGTGGCTAATGCGGTAAGCAACCCGCCGACCAATGTATCGGAAAGCCCCGTCTGATCAGCAATCCCCTTGGCGGCTTCCATCAATACCCAACCAGCTAAGCAGGTCACTGCAGCCAGTGCAGTGAAACCTGACCATGCAGCAGCCAAACTGCCGTGATGTTGTTTTGAGGGTTGATCAGGTACTGTCTGGCGTGTCATGCGTGGAAACCACATGGGCTTTGACTGGGTGCGATGAACCAGGTGCATCCCGAACAGATAGGCGACAACGATCACCGGCGTGATCGGGTGCACACTCCAAGAGGCTATCGACGGGGTGGTGATAGCCAGCAGCGGCAGAGTCAATAACACTATCAGCAACCCCGCCAACATCAGATTAACAGATGAAGCGGCTGCATGTTCCAGATTGGCTTTGCGATAGACCATGTCCGCGATGCCAAGAAACGCAAGATTCGCCGCCATGCTCCCCATGACATTACTCATGGCCAGATCGGGCCGGGCATCTATTGCGGCACTCAGCGTTGCGGCGAAATCCGGAAGAGAGGTCACACCTGCCAGCAACAGGACCCCAAACAGAGCCTCACCCATTCCAGTGCGATCAGCCAGCTCATCAGCCAGCCTTGCCAGGCGACTACCTGCGGTGATAATAGCCAGAGCAGCGACGCCAAAGGCGATGACGCTGGGAATCAAGGATTGAAACACTCGGAGCCTCCCTTGCTATAAGTCGGAGCTCAATGCAGTCGGATCAGGGATCTGACCAGCAACCGCTTGCATCGCTTAAAGCCCCTGTAGATTGATCTCAACGCTATCACCTAACCAGTAGGCATACTCCGTATGATCAGCCAGGTCATCGCCTGTCAACGCATGAACCAGAACACTTAAATTGCCTCTATGCTCATCCAACCAGGGAATGAATTTATCGAAGGATTTGTGGCTGAAGATGATTTGGCAACTCCATTTGGTATGTGGCCCAACCAATTTCTGGTGCACACGACCGACCGTCAATCCAAATTTATCTCCCGCTTCACGACACAAGGCCGAAGCAAATTCCAATGTATCCTGATCAAAATAGACATGCGCGTGGTAGCCTTTGTGTCTATTCACTGGCCTTTTTGGTTGGGTCATTTCAGTACTCATTAGTAGTTGGATCAAAGCCCGCTGATGTATGCTGATAAAAATCGAGCTCCCTGAGTGTCATTGTGCCTCAATCTAACGTTAGTCCAAAAGCCATAAAAAACAGCACCATTTGCCCTTTGTCGCAAAGATCGTTATCGTTTGCTCCTTTTTTAGCCAATGTCCATCTTGTGGGCCGGATCTGAGAGATTGTTGATGAGCCAGACTGAATATGACGAGATGCGACGCGTCTTTGAAGAAGCCGATCTGCTGCACAGCCAGGCTGAGGTCGAGGCAGCGCTGGACCGTATGGCCAGTGAAATCACTGATTCACTGGGTGCCAGCAATCCAGTAGTGTTTGCCGTGATGAATGGTGGACTGGTGATTGGTGGTCAGTTGATCACCCGATTACACTTTCCGCTGCAGGTCAGTTATCTGCACGCGACGCGCTATCGTAATACCACTTCCGGTTTTAATCTGGAATGGAAGGTGCCGCCGATGATCGACTTCAAGGATCGGCCGGTGTTGATTCTGGATGATATTCTGGATGAAGGACATACGCTGGCCGAGATCGCAGAGTACTGCCAACGTGAAGGCGCTGCCAGTGTGCAGACTGCGGTACTGGTCAATAAACGGCATGATCGCAAGGCTCGCCCGAATCAGCAGGCTGATTTCACCGGTATACAAATCGAAGACCGTTATGTATTCGGCTATGGAATGGACTACAAGGGCTACTGGCGCAATGCACCCGGCATCTACGCAGTCAAAGGGCTCTGAGTGACAGAGCCCTTCCTTTTATAGACACAAATTGACCGACTCTTTGACGAGACCGATCCGCCCCTACCCCTGCAACTCTTGATACAGCGCCACAAACTCTTGAGTCAATTTGTGGTTCGGCGCCAGCCAGATAAGGGGGACAGCCGCCGAATGTGACTCTTTCATCTTCACTGATGAGGAGATACGTGTTTTAAGCACCGGCAAATCCTCAGCCTCCAGCTCATTGACGATCCGTAGCGGCAGCGATGCGCGTGGCTGGAACTGATTCACCACAATCCCTTCCACCTCAAGCCGGTTATTATGATCCGCCCGCGTCTCGTGAACATTGTTCAGCAGGCTGTAAAGTGCCTGGCGGGCAAAATCGTCACAATCGAACGGAATCAGGCAGCGGTC
Source organism: Nitrincola salilacus (assembly GCF_046271865.1). Taxonomy (NCBI): domain Bacteria; kingdom Pseudomonadati; phylum Pseudomonadota; class Gammaproteobacteria; order Oceanospirillales; family Oceanospirillaceae; genus Nitrincola; species Nitrincola salilacus. Next base: position 981,481 of record NZ_CP176580.1, on the reverse strand, counting down.
AGCGCCAGCCAGCGCTGATAAAGAGAAGAAATTGAACGCAGGCGGTGTATCGATATAGATAGCATCGAACTGCTGCCAGAGTTCCGTCAGCGCATCGCGCAGCTTGTAGATTTTGTGTTTGCTTTCAAGCTTGGACTGCAGATCGCCAAGATCCGGATTGGACGGTATCAGAAACAGGTTTTCGAAGGGGGTCGCATGCACGAAGCTGTCAGCTGCGGCCGGCTTTAGCTGAAACGTCAGCGCCTGCTCAAAAAAGCCACGCACATCACTGTCGGGCGTGTTGGACTCATCTCCGAGCAGATAGTGTGTCGAGTTGCACTGAGGATCAAGATCCACCACCAGAGTTCGCTGTCCCTGCTGGGCGCTGATTGCAGCAAGATTAACGGCGATGCTCGATTTCCCGACACCCCCTTTCTGATTGAACACCACGCGGATCATAACAGGTCTCCATTGTCCGGCATGACTGACTGAACGTCGCTCTATGCGGCAGAGTCACGCGGCAAAGTCATGCGGCGTTATGCTGCATTGCACTATAGTTGGCACTATGGCGAATTTACGTGCGCCGGTCAACGCTTTGGCAAGGCTGTCTGCAATAAGTGACAAACTCAGGGCTCTACGGTAAAAATGCGTTAACTTCGCCAATCTGGCAGCTAAACGCACAAAATGTCTCTCACCAAATAGACAGTTAGTCTAATTTCAGGCAAACTTGCTACACTTTCAAACATGGCTCTGAAACCACTGACAATGGCTAAAATTCTGCTTCTGAATGGTCCCAATCTCAATCTACTCGGCACGCGCGAGCCTGCCGTCTATGGGACAACCACCCTTCAGGATATCGAACAGGACCTGATACAACAGGCCCTTCAGGCGGGTCATGAGCTGGTATGTTTTCAGAGTAACGCGGAACATGAACTGATACAGCGCATTCATCAGTGCAGCGCAGACAACATCAGTTTCGTTATTATCAACCCCGCCGCCTTCACCCATACCAGCGTCGCGATCCGGGATGCCCTTGCAGGTGTTGCAGTGCCATTTATTGAAGTACATCTCTCCAACGTTCATGCGCGTGAGCCTTTTCGTCACCATTCCTACCTGTCTGATATCGCCATCGGCGTGATCTGCGGGCTGGGAGCACAGGGTTACGATCTGGCACTGCAAGCGGCCATTCGTCGCCTGCCATCCGACATGAGCGCTGATTAACACCTTTCAAGAACATTAGACACAGAGAAGCTGACAGCATGGATATTCGCAAAGTAAAGAAACTGATCGAACTACTTGAAGAGTCCAACATCAACGAGATAGAGATCAAGGAAGGCGAGGAGTCAGTTCGAATCAGCCGTGGTGCGCAGACTGTAGCGCCCGTCTACCACGCTCAGACCTACGCAACGCCTCAGCATCAGCCTGTTGCGGCTCCAGTTGCAGCACCAGTTCCCGTTGCGGCCGAACCAGCCGAAGCTGCGCCCAGCGGCCATGTGGTTCGCTCACCGATGGTCGGCACTTTCTACAGCTCACCATCACCAAGCTCACCGGCATTCACTGCAGTGGGCAAGTCAGTCAAGACAGGGGATGTGATCTGCATCATTGAAGCGATGAAGATGATGAATCAGATCGAAGCAGACAAGTCCGGTGTGGTTGAAGCCATTCTGGCCGAAGATGGACAGCCGGTGGAGTTTGATCAGCCACTTTTCACCATCGTCTGATTCCCACTCACTGAAGAAAGCAAGGATCTTTTCAACATGCTGGATAAAGTTCTGATTGCGAATCGTGGTGAGATTGCACTGCGTATTCTGAGGGCATGTAAAGAGCTGGGCATCAAGACCGTTGCCGTGCACTCTGTAGCCGACCGTGACCTGATGCATGTTCGTCTCTCGGACGAAGCGGTCTGTATCGGACCGGCCCCCTCTGCCAAAAGCTACCTTAACATTCCTGCTCTGATCAGCGCAGCAGAAGTCACCGACTCGGTGGGTATCCACCCCGGTTATGGCTTCCTCGCAGAGAGTGCCACTTTTGCAGAACAGGTCGAGCGCTCTGGCTTTACTTTTATCGGCCCGAGTGCGGATGTTATCCGCCTGATGGGCGACAAGGTATCAGCCATTGCTGCAATGAAGAAAGCAGGTGTACCAACCGTCCCCGGATCAGACGGCCCACTGCCGGAAGATACCGCTGAGCTCTACGCCATTGCCAACCGCATCGGCTACCCGGTGATCATCAAGGCAGCGGCTGGTGGTGGCGGGCGCGGTATGCGTGTGGTGCACTCGGAAGCACATCTGCTGAACGCCATTCAGGTGACTCGCTCCGAAGCAGGTGCGGCATTCGGTGACGATACGCTTTATATGGAGAAATTCCTCGAGCGCCCACGTCATGTCGAGATTCAGGTACTGGCCGACGGCCAGGGCAATGCGATCCACCTCTATGACCGCGATTGCTCAATGCAGCGTCGGCACCAGAAGGTAGTCGAGGAAGCCCCAGCCCCGATGATCGATGAAGCAGCACGCCAGAAGGTTTTCAAGTCCTGTGTCGATGCCTGCATCCATATCGGCTACCGTGGTGCCGGTACTTTCGAATTCCTTTATGAAGATGGCAACTTCTACTTTATCGAGATGAACACCCGCGTCCAGGTTGAACATCCGGTCACTGAAGCGATCACCGGCGTGGATATCGTCAAGGAGCAGTTGCGCATCGCCTCCGGTATGCCTCTGTCTTACAAGCAGGAAGATATCAAGGTCCGCGGGCACGCGTTCGAATGCCGTATCAACGCCGAAGACCCGAAAACCTTCATGCCCTGCCCCGGTAAAGTAACGCATTTCCATGCACCGGGCGGCAACGGCGTACGTGTCGATTCACATCTGTATGACGGTTACACCGTACCGCCTCACTATGATTCATTGATCGCCAAGCTGATCACTCATGGTGAAGATAGAGACACCGCTCTGGCACGCATGAAAAATGCACTGGAAGAGGTGTTGATTGATGGTATTCGCACCAACATCCCACTGCATGCCGAGATCGTTCGCGATGCCAACTTCAGAAATGGTGGCGTCAACATCCACTATCTGGAGAAAAAACTCGGACTCTGAGCATGCCTTATGGCTTCAGAGCTGACTGTCGTGACCGGAGCGTCTACATGTGTGGCGCCCCGGCTGCGACAGCCCGAAATAAGATCCAGTCAGAGAAAGTCCGATTTTCGGACTTTTTTTGTTTTCAGATCAGAGACTTTGGGCAATACTTGTATTGATCCCGTGAAAGGAGGCTGGAATGCCCTGGTTACAAATCAAAGTGATGACCGACCCCGAGCAGGCTGAGCGCTATGAAGATATGCTGCTGGCTGCCGGCTGTGCTGTTGTGACTTTTCAGGATGGCGAAGATGAGCCGATCTTCGAGCCCGATCTTGGTACGACTCCGCTATGGAGCCAGACAGTGGTGACAGGCTTATTTGCGGCCGAGCATAATCTGACCGAGACTCTGGATCTGCTGAAAGAAGCTCAGGCATTAGCGTTTGCAGGTGAGGAGCAAAAGCCTGTATTCAAGGCTGAGATTCTGGAAGACAAGGACTGGGAGCGTGAATGGATGGACAGCTACCATCCGATGCAGTTTGGTAAACGGCTCTGGGTCTGCCCGAGCTGGCGTGAAGCGCCCGATCCTGAAGCGGTAAACCTGATGCTGGACCCTGGCCTCGCCTTCGGTACAGGCACCCATCCAACCACGGCGCTCTGCCTGGAGTGGCTCGACGGTCAACCGCTGGATGACTGCCTGGTAGTCGACTATGGTTGCGGTTCCGGCATTCTTGGGATCGCCTCGTTACTGCTGGGCGCACAGAAGGTGATGGCGGTCGATATCGACCCTCAGGCCCTGCTTGCCACACGTGACAACCTGCTGCGCAACCAATTGGAGGATGACCGCCTGAACACCTATCTGCCGGGAGAGATCCCCGCCATCGAAGCGGATGTACTGGTCGCCAACATTCTGGCTGGACCGCTGGTACAACTGGCGCCGACACTGAGCAGGCTGGTCCGACCCGGTGGACGTCTGCTGCTGTCGGGTCTGCTGCCACCTCAGGCAAACGAGATCACACTGGCTTACCACAGTTGCTTCGAGATGGCTCCGCCGGTCGAGCGCGACGGCTGGATTCGTCTGACTGGAATCAGGCGCTGATAAGATGCAGAACTCAGTCATCACCCAATGTCCCAACTGCGAAGAGCGTTTCAAGGTTACCCCCGGGCAACTGAAACTGGCTCATGGCAAGGTACGTTGTGGTGAATGTCTGACAATCTTTGATGCTCTGGCCTGCGCCGAAGACAAGCCGGATACGGCACCCAGCTATCCGGAAGTCGACCGGCGCAAACCCCAGCAACCCCAGCAGCCGCTGGATCTTCAACCGGCTGTACCACCTCCAATATCGATACCAGTTGCTGAACCTGTTTCTACACCCGCACCGATACCTATGCCGGTTCCGGAACCGGTACCAAAACCAGCACCAGTGGTAGCTCCTGAGCCAGTGGCAATTCCTGAACCAGTACGGGTGCCCGTTCCTGAGCCTGCACCAGCTATTGAACCAGCTCCGGTAACTGCCCCCTTGCAAACGCCAGTACCCGAAACGACAGCGACATTCAGCAGCGGCCTTACGGCCGAGCGAGATGAGCCACCTGTCAGAAGCAAAGCTAAAACAGCGGCCAGATATCAGACACCTCTGATGGATCTGAAACCTGAAGCGGTCGTTATGCATATCTCGGAGGATGAATCAGACAACCCCTACAATGTCACCGGATGGCTGCTTGGCACGCTGGTCGCCATTGCACTGTTGCTGTTTCAGGTGTTCTGGTTTGAGAGACAAACCCTGTCCGCCTATCCTGAGCTGCGCCCTGTTTACTACCTTCTGTGTGATCATATCGACTGCACTCTTCGCGGCCCCAAAGCAGTCAACCAAATTGCAACACGGCAACTGATCATCCGCCCCAACCCCTATTTCACCGGTGCTCTGAGCGTATCCGTGGTGCTGGAAAATCAGTCCACCTTCAACCAGCACTTCCCGCTCCTGCGCCTGATGTTCAATGACACTCAGGGACGCCATGTCGCCGGGCGTGATTTCAAACCTGAAGAGTACCTCAATACCCAGCGTATCGATCCGCGTTTCATGACTCCCGGCCAGCCCTTTGAGCTGACGCTGGAGCTGCTTGCACCCGCCACAGGCACCCTCGGATATCAGCTGGATCTGCTCCCATACCATTAAGTTTTAGCCTTGGCAATAGATCATTTTTTCATCAAATACGTCTTGGAGCCCCGGGTTTTAAAGGGTATCATTGGCCCCCTTCCGTAAGTAAACCCAGTTCCGTCGCTCAGGCAACGGTAACTTTTTGACTCTTTTTAAGGTGTAGTATGTTTCGGGTCGGTCCCCACAACATTGAAAGCCAGGTTATTCTGGCGCCGATGGCAGGTGTTACCGACAGGCCCTTCAGGCAGTTGTGCCGCAAGATGGGCGCCGGACTTGCTGTATCCGAAATGGTCACCTCCGATACCAATCTCTGGAACACCCGCAAATCCAGTCTTCGGCTGGACCATATGGGCGAGACGGGTATCAGATCCGTACAGATCGCAGGTGCAGACCCCGATATGATGGCTCATGCCGCGCAGATGAATGTTGAACGCGGCGCGCAGATCATCGACATCAATATGGGCTGCCCGGCCAAAAAGGTATGCAACAAGGCGGCAGGGTCTGCCCTGCTGCGCGATACCGAACTGGTTACGCAGATTCTGGAAGCGGTGGTTCAGGCGGTGGATGTCCCTGTAACGCTGAAGATTCGCACCGGCTGGTCTCCTGATCAGCGCAATGGCGTCAAGATCGCGCAGATTGCTCAATCGGTGGGAATTCAGGCACTGGCTGTGCATGGACGTACGCGCGCCGATAAGTATCAAGGTGCAGCAGAGTATGAAACCCTGGCCAGAATCAGAGATGCCATCACTATTCCACTGTTTGCAAACGGTGATATCGACTCCCCACAGAAGGCACGTCAGGTGCTGGACTACTGTGGGGCCGACGCGGTCATGATCGGTCGGGCCGCACAGGGCCGTCCCTGGATGATTCGTGAGATAGATCATTACCTGCGCACGGGAGAGATATTACCCTCTCCGAAAATGAGTGAGATACAACAGATACTGAACGATCACATGCAGGAGCTGCACACCTTTTACGGTGAGTTCATGGGCGTACGCATTTCACGCAAACATATCGGTTGGTACCTACAGCAGCATCGGAATGGGTCAGACCTACGGAAGCATTTCAATACTTTGGAAACAGCAGATGAGCAGATTGCAGCACTTGCCGACATCTTCACTTCGACGCAGCCTGCAGCTGCCTGAGAGTCAGGATCAGCTAATGAACACCATGGACACCAAAAACGTGAAGCAAATTAACACCGCTCAGCCAGCGAAACTGCCGCAGAAAACCCTGCGCGATTATGTTCAGCACTCCATGACCAGCTACTTCAAGCAGTTGGATGGACAGCCGGTCACAGATGTCTATCAGATGGTTCTGGCCGAAATTGAAGCCCCCCTGTTTGAAAGCGTCATGGCGTACACCAAGGACAATCAGACCAAGGCATCCGAGATGCTCGGTCTTAACCGCGGTACCCTGCGCAAGAAACTGAAACAGTACGGACTGCTGTAAGCCAATAAACTCTGAACGCCGGAAACCGTAAACTATGTCTGAGCAGAAAGTAACCCCGATTCGCCGTGCGCTGATCAGCGTATCCGACAAAACCGGTATCGTCGAATTTGCCCGATCTCTGACCGAGCTGGGTGTCGAGATACTCTCGACCGGTGGCACCTTCAAGCTGCTGTGTGATAACAAAATCCCAGCCATTGAAGTATCTGACCACACCGGATTTCCGGAAATGATGGATGGTCGGGTCAAGACCCTGCATCCGAAGATCCATGGCGGCATTCTCGGCCGTCGCGGACAGGATGATGCCATCATGACCGAGCATGGCATTGCGCCGATCGACATGGTGGTTGTGAATCTTTATCCCTTCGCACAGACCATCGCCCGCGCTGACTGCGACCTGCCGATGGCGATCGAGAACATCGATATCGGTGGTCCGACCATGGTTCGCTCTGCCGCGAAGAACCACAAGGATGTTGCCATCGTCGTCAATGCCTCCGACTACGACCGCGTCCTGAAAGAGCTGACCGAACAGCAGGGCCTGGGCTATGCCACGCGCTTTGACCTGGCCGTGCGTGCGTTTGAGCACACCGCAGCCTACGACGGCATGATCGCCAACTATCTTGGTGCGGTTGTCGAAGGTGATGAAGAGGTCGCAGCGGATTTTCCACGCACCTTCAACACCCAGTTCATCAAGGTGCAGGAGATGCGTTACGGGGAAAACCCGCATCAGCGTGCTGCCTTCTACCGTGAAGAAAATCCGGCAGAACCTTCTGTGTCCACCGCTCGCCAGGTCCAGGGCAAAGCCTTGTCATACAACAATGTGGCCGACACTGATGCCGCACTGGAGTGCGTAAAGCCTTTCCGCGATCCAGCCTGCGTTATCGTCAAGCATGCCAACCCCTGTGGTGTGGCGATCGGCGGCGATATTCTGGAAGCCTACAATCGTGCTTTCCAGACTGATCCGACCTCTGCCTTCGGCGGTATCATCGCCTTCAACCGCACACTCGACGGCAAAACCGCTCAGGCGATTGTCGATCGTCAGTTTGTTGAAGTGATCATCGCACCCGAAGTGACTCAGGAAGCCTCCGACATCATCGCCAGCAAGCCCAATGTGCGCCTGCTCGAATGCGGCATGTGGGATGAGCAGCGTGCTCATGCTTTCGATTACAAACGTGTCAATGGCGGCCTGCTGATTCAGGATCGTGATCTGGGCATGATCGACGCTTCGCAGCTGCGTATCGTCTCTCAGCGCCAGCCAACGGAAGATGAGATCCGTGACCTGCTGTTCTGCTGGGAAGTGGCCAAGTTCGTCAAGTCCAATGCGATCGTCTATGCCCGTGATGGCCAGACCATCGGTATCGGTGCCGGCCAGATGAGCCGCGTCTATTCCGCTCGTATTGCTGCGATCAAAGCCGCTGACGAAGGTCTGGAAGTGAAGGGTTCCGTGATGGCATCTGATGCCTTCTTCCCCTTCCGTGACGGTATCGATTCAGCTGCCGAAACTGGCATTAAAGCGGTGATTCAGCCAGGTGGTTCAATGCGCGATCAGGAAGTGATCGATGCGGCCAATGAGCATGGCATGGCCATGGTCTTCACCGGTATGCGCCATTTCCGCCACTGACAGACAGGAACTGCTGATGAACATTCTGATTATAGGGTCCGGTGGACGTGAGCATGCGCTGGCCTGGTCCTGTGCACGTGATACAGCCGTTGAGAAGGTTTTTGTTGCCCCCGGCAATGCGGCTACTGCCCTTGAAGACAAGCTGCAGAACATCGCCATCGACAGTATGGATATTGACGGCTTGATCGATTTTGCCAGGCGCGAAGCGATTGATCTGACCATCGTCGGCCCCGAAGCCCCCTTGGTGGCGGGTGTAGTGAATCGTTTTCAGGACGCTGGGCTGCGCATTTTCGGACCTACCGAAGGCGCCGCACAGTTGGAAGGCTCCAAGGCTTTCACCAAGGACTTCCTGGCGCGCCACCAGATCCCGACGGCTGAATATCAGAACTTCACAGATCTCGAAGCCGCGCTTGGTTATGTACGTGAGAAAGGCGCCCCGATCGTGATCAAGGCCGATGGTCTGGCTGCGGGCAAGGGCGTGATCGTCGCCATGACCCTGCAGGAAGCAGAAGCGGCCGTTCGCGATATGCTGGCAGGGAACGCCTTTGGCGATGCCGGGCACCGTGTGGTGATTGAGGAGTTTCTTGAAGGTGAGGAAGCCTCCTACATCGTCATGGTCGATGGCGAGCATGTGCTGCCGATGGCCACCAGCCAGGATCACAAGCGTGTCGGCAAGGGCGATACCGGCCCCAACACCGGCGGTATGGGTGCCTACTCACCCGCACCGGTCGTGACACCCGAGATCGAGCAGCGTGTGCTGGACGAAGTGATCATGCCGACTGTGCGTGGCATGGCTGCTGAAGGCAACAGCTACACCGGCTTTCTGTATGCAGGGCTGATGATCACCAGTGACGGCACACCGAAAGTGATTGAGTACAACTGCCGTTTCGGTGATCCCGAGACTCAGCCAATCATGATGCGCCTGCGCTCCAGCCTGGTCGAGATGTGCAATGCCGCACTCGACAAGCGTCTGGACCAGATCAGCGCCGACTGGGATCCACGTCGCGCACTGGGTGTTGTGATGGCTGCTGGTGGTTATCCCGACAGCTATGCCAAGGGTGACACGATCAGCTTCCCGGACAGCTACCCTGCCGACACAAAAGTGTTCCAGGCCGGTACCCAGCTCAAGGATGGTCAGGTAGTTACCGCAGGCGGTCGTGTACTGTGCGTGACGGCGCTGGGTGACACGGTCACCGAAGCTCAGCGCAAGGCCTATGAAGTCGTTAATCAGATCAGTTGGAAGGATGCATTCTTCCGCGATGATATCGGCTATCGTGCGATTGCCAGAGAGCAAGACTGAACTGGCGACCAGAGCCCCGCACTGATCCAGACAGATCGGTGCGGGATTTTCAAAAACACCTCCCAATCACACATTTTGTGCAACGCAGCACCAGCCCCCTGTCATAATTTCCATACGCCTGATCCCAGTGCTCCCTGCCTTGTGTTGCATGTGCAAAACAGTCTTTTACCCCCTCGAATAGATCTCTGCTTTACCTGAACTTTCACTCCTTTTGTGCTATCACAAAAGAGGAGCTGATATTCACAAGATCATCACTCCATACACTCTCTATATAAAAATAGATACTCGTTTTCCAACAGCAAAAATCATGCGGAGGATCCCGACATGTTGCAACAGATGGAAAACGCAGGGCTCAGCGATCTGCACATCGGGCTGGATCCTGCCAGTGGCATGCGCGCCATCATTGCCATTCATTCCACCACACTTGGCCCCGCCATTGGCGGCTGCCGCTTCATCCATTACGATCAGGAAGAGGATGCCATTACCGACGCCCTGCGCCTGGCCAGAGGGATGACTTATAAAGCTGCTCTGGCCGGATTGCCCCACGGGGGTGGTAAGGCCGTGTTGATAAAGCCACAGGATGCGTTCAATCGATCCGAACTGATGTCTGCATTCGGACGCTTCATCCATACCCTCAAGGGACGCTATATCACTGCCATGGACAGTGGCACAGAAGTGTCCGACATGGACATCATTGCCAGCGAAACCCCCTATGCCAGCTGTACCAGCGCCAGCGGCGATCCCTCTCCCCACACTGCACTGGGCGTTTTTGAAGGCATCCAGGCAGCCGTGCGCTTCACTCTCGGCAAAGATGATCTCAGAGGTATCCATGTTGCCCTGCAAGGGCTGGGGCATGTCGGGTTCGAACTGGCTGCCAGACTGCATGCTGCGGGCGCCCGGCTTACCGTCACTGATATTGATCACGGCAAGGTGGACAGCTGCGTGCGCTCATTCAGCGCCGATGCGGTCAGTGCCGAGGCGATCTATGGCGTCAGTTGTGACCTCTTCTGCCCCTGTGGCCTGGGCGCGGTGCTGAATCCCGAAACCATCTCTCGATTAAAGTGCAAAATGGTGGCCGGGAGCGCCAATAACCAGCTCAGCCAAGACAGTGACGGTGATCTCCTGCATGGTCGCGACATACTCTATGCACCTGACTATGTGATCAATGCCGGCGGGCTGATCCATGTCGCCATGAACCATTCACAGGCTGACAAAATTGCCATTCGCAACAAGGTACTGACCATCGGGCAGACTCTCAACGAGCTGTTTACGCGCGCCGCTGCGGCACAGTTGCCGGTACACCGTATTGCCAACCAACAGGCTGAAGCAATATTGAAAAAGGGTAATACACGGCCATCTTTCAGCTGTGATACAGCCTGACACGGAGGAGCGATCATGAGTGAACTTGTCTATCGAGGAGAGATTCAGCTGACCCGCTATCTGGCTGATGACGGTACACCTTCAGGCCCCCTGCCCGACTGGGCACAGGGACCCGATCCACTGACCGGTTATTACCGCCAGATGGTACTGGCGCGACAGTTCGATACCAAGGCAATTGCCCTGCAACGCACCGGACAGCTGGGTACCTACGCCTCACTGCTGGGTGCCGAGGCGATTGATGTCGTCACCGCCTGCCTGATGCAGCCCAGCGATGTGCTGGTGCCCTACTACCGCAACCATATCATGCAGGTGATACGTGGCGCCGAGATGCACGAAGTGCTGCTCTACTGGGGCGGTGATGAACGCGGTAATGCCTGCCCCGGCATGAATCAGGATCTGCCTAACTGTGTCCCTATCGCCACGCAATGCCTGCATGCCTGTGGGGTTGCCAGTGCTATCAAAATACGGGATGAGAAGCGTGCCGTTCTCACCATGATCGGTGATGGTGGCACCTCTAAAGGCGACTTTATGGAAGCGATCAATGTCGCCGGTGCCTGGCAGCTACCGGTCGTGTTTCTGGTCAACAACAACCAGTGGGCGATATCGGTTCCGCGATCCAGACAGACCTGTGCCCAGACACTGGCCCAGAAAGCACTGGGTGCCGGTATTCGCGGTGAACAGGTGGATGGTAATGATGCCATCGCACTGCACGAAGTGATTTCACGCGCGCTCGAACAGGCACGTCAGGGTAAGGGACCAACACTGATTGAGGCACTGAGCTATCGTCTGTCGGACCATACCACTGCCGATGATGCCACGCGCTATCGCGAGCAGAGCGAGCTCAAGGCTGCCTGGGAAAAAGAACCGGTACAGCGCCTGCGCAACTATCTGCATCAATGCGGTCACTGGGATGAGAGCCGCGAACAGGCCTTGCTTGAGGAGACCAAAGCAACAGTGCAGTCGGCGGTTGAACAGTACCTGGCCACTCCCTCCCAACCGGTGGATGATCTGTTCGATTACCTCTATGAGGAGTGCCCGCCGGGACTGGCAGAGCAACGCGAGCAGGCACGAGCGAAAATGACCGGAGGTGAGCATCATGAGTAATGCCATCACGATGATAGAAGCCGTCAACCTGGCCCTGGCAAGAGCTATGACCGATGACCCGGATGTGATCCTGCTGGGTGAAGATATCGCCACCAACGGTGGTGTATTTCGAGCGACTGTGGGCCTGCTGGAGCAGTTCGGCGAACGCCGCGTCATCGATACACCACTGGCCGAAACCATGATTGGCGGTCTGGCGGTAGGGATGTCCACTCAGGGCTTGCGACCGGTAGCCGAGATCCAGTTCATGGGCTTTATCCTTCCAGCACTGGATCATCTGATTGCCCATGCCGCGCGCATGCGCAACCGCACACGTGGTCGCCTGCACTGCCCACTGGTGCTGCGCGCACCCTTCGGCGGCGGCATACGTGCACCGGAGCATCACTCTGAAAGCACAGAAACCTTAATGGCTCATATTCCGGGGTTGCGTGTAGTGATTCCCTCCTCTCCCGCGCGCGCCTATGGCCTGCTGCTGGCAGCGATTCGATGTAATGACCCGGTGGTGTTCCTTGAACCCAAGCGCATCTATCGTGCCAGCAAAACACTGGTTGAAGACAATGGTCAGGCCCTGCCTCTGGACACCTGTTTTACCCTGCGTGAAGGGGGTGATATCACCCTGATCTGTTGGGGGGCTGTGGTGCAGGAAACGCTTGAAGCCGCCACCCGACTAGCCGACAAGGGGATAAGCTGTGAGGTGATTGATGTCGCAACCCTGAACCCGATCGATCACGATACGCTGCTGGCTTCTGTCAGTCGTACCGGGCGCTGCGTCATCATTCATGAAGCCCCGCGCCATGGTGGCATGGGGGCCGAGATCGCTGCGACCCTGGCGGAAAAGGCACTGTTATCGCTGCAGGCTCCGATCCGACGCGTGACCGGTTACGACGCCGTCATGCCCTACTATCGCAATGAGCAGATCTACCTCCCCAGCGTCGAGGACATTATCAGTGCTGTTGAACAAACCATGGAGTTCGTCTGATGAAATATTTCAAGCTGCCCGATCTGGGCGAAGGCCTGCCAGAGGCAGAGATCATCGAGTGGCATGTCAAGGAAGGCGACGAAGTCAAAACCGATCAGATACTGGTTGTCGTTGAAACTGCCAAGGCGATCATTGAAGTACCCTCGCCCTGCGATGGCACGATTTCGCACCTTTTTGGTGCAGAGGGCGACACCATCCATACCGGTGAACCTCTGGTTGAGTTTGTCGACAGTGGTGACAGTGACAGCGGCACGGTGGTCGGCGAACTGAAGCGCTCCAACACCCCTGATTCACAGGAGGAGAACTTCATCATAGGTTCGGCACATGGTTCACAGCCAACCCGCGGCAATGGCCAGATCCGAGCAACTCCTGCAGTAAGAGCACTGGCTCAGCGGCTGGGAGTTTCTCTGAACACTCTGCGCGGAACCGGTAGCGGCAACAGTATCACGCCGGAAGATGTCGAACGGGCAGCAGAACGGGACAAAACCCTCGGAGCCCCGGAACTCCTGCGTGGTGTGCGTAAACAGATGGCCCGAACCATGGCCCAGGCACACGCCGAAGTGGTTGCGGTGACACTGTGCGAAGATGCCGATATTGACCACTGGCCGCAGGGCACCGATATCAATATGCGACTGGTACAGGCGATTGCTGCCGCCTGCAAGGAGGAGCCAGCCCTGAATGCCTGGTTCGATGGCCAACAACTGGCCAGACGTATGAATGAAAAAATCGATCTGGGTGTAGCTGTGGACACAGAGGCCGGTCTGTTTGTACCGGTGCTGCGTAATATAGGTGAACGCACCCCGGAGGATCTGCGTGAGGGGTTGGATCGACTGCGCGCTGATGTGCGTGCCCGATCCATTCCACCTCAGGAGATGCAGGGCGCAACCATTACGCTGAGTAACTTCGGCACCATCTGTGGGCGCTATGCCAGCCCGATCGTGGTACCACCTCAGGTGGCCATTATCGGTGCCGGGGTGATCCGCCAGCAGGCGATGGTGGTACAGGAAGAGATCGTACCGCGCCGGATCATGCCTTTGTCGCTGACCTTCGATCACCGGGCTGCCACCGGAGGAGAAGCGGCACGATTCATGCAAGCTCTGATAAGAACTTTAGAGGAGCATAATTAGCAAAAATTAATGCAAATTCAGCAGCCAAGTGTCAGGAATTGTCTAAACTGAAGTTGTAATGGAGAAGAACGTATCAACCATTTCGGCGTCTAATCAACTGGACGCAAAGTAACTCGAAACGCGCCAATGGACTACACTGAAAGCAAGGGGACGTTCATCCATGACTTTCAACCTAACTACCTGAGTTTTTTACCATTCACTGGCCGCGCATGAAGTACAGGAAGGTGAGCAATGAGTATATTTGAGCATTACAAAGCACGTTATACCGCAATTCAGCAGGAGGAGATGTCTCTTCATGAGTACCTGAATATGTGTAAGAACGAGCCTATTGCTTATGCCAATGCAGCAGAAAGGATGCTGTCCGCCATAGGTGAGCCCGAGGTGGTTGATACCGCGCGGGACCCAAGACTCAGCCGCATATTCTCGAACAAGGTGATCAAGCGGTATCCTGCTTTCTCCGAGTTCTACGGTATGGAAGATGCCATCGAAAACATGGTGTCCTACTATCGTCATGCGGCACAGGGACTGGAGGAGAAAAAACAGATCCTCTATCTGCTGGGCCCAGTTGGCGGCGGTAAGTCATCACTCGCTGAGCGCCTCAAACACCTGATGGAGCGCATCCCTTTCTATGCCATAAAGGACTCACCTGTTTTCGAATCCCCGCTTGGGCTGTTCAATCCTGAAGAGGATGCAGACATTCTGGAGCAGGAATACGGTATTCCGCGCCGCTACCTGCGCGGCATCATGTCACCCTGGGCGGCCAAGCGAATGCACGAATTCGGCGGTGATATCAGCCAGTTCCGGGTCGTGAAGCTCTATCCTTCAATTCTGAATCAGGTCGCCATAGCCAAAACCGAGCCGGGTGATGAGAACAACCAGGATATCTCCAGCCTGGTCGGTAAGGTGGATATCCGCAAACTCGAAGAGTACCCGCAGCATGATCCGGATGCCTACAGCTTCTCCGGTGCCCTGTGCCGTGCAAACCAGGGGATGATGGAGTTCGTGGAGATGTTCAAGGCACCGATCAAGGTGCTGCATCCGCTGCTGACGGCGACTCAGGAGGGCAACTACAACAGCACCGAAGGGATGGGCGCAATCCCCTTTGACGGTATCATTCTGGCGCACTCGAACGAGTCCGAATGGCAGACCTTCAAGAACAACAAAACCAACGAAGCCTTTATCGACCGTGTCTATATCGTCAAGGTACCTTATTGCACACGCGTCACCGAAGAGATTCATATCTACGAAAAACTGCTGGAGAACAGCTCGCTCAAGGCGGCGCCCTGCGCTCCGGATACTCTGAGCATGCTGGCTCAGTTCACCGTGTTGTCACGTCTGAAACTGCCGGAAAACTCCAGTGTTTACTCAAAGATGCGTATCTACGATGGCGAGAACCTGAAGGATACCGATCCCAAGGCCAAGTCGCAGCAGGAGTACAAGGATTCTGCAGGCGTAAACGAAGGCATGGACGGTCTTTCAACCCGCTTTGCCTTCAAGATACTGTCCAAGGTATTCAACTTCGACGCTGTTGAGGTCGCCGCCAACCCGGTGCATCTGCTGTATGTGCTGGAGCGAGAGATCACCCAGCAGCAGTTCCCGCAGGAGACTCAGGAGCGTTATCTGGGCTTCCTGAAAGAGTTCATCGCTCCCAAGTATATCGAGTACCTTGGCAAGGAGATCCAGACCGCCTATCTCGAATCCTATTCAGAGTATGGCCAGAATATCTTCGATCGCTATGTGACTTATGCCGACTTCTGGATTCAGGATCAGGAGTATCGCGATCCCGAAACCGGCGACATACTCGATCGTCAGTCGATCAACGAAGAGCTGGAGAAAATCGAAAAACCGGCGGGTATCAGCAATCCGAAAGATTTCCGCCACGAGATTGTCAACTTCGTACTGCGTGCCCGGGCCAACAATAACGGCAAGAACCCGCCCTGGAACAGTTATGAGAAGATGAGATCTGTGATCGAGAAAAAAATGTTCGCCAATACCGAAGATCTGCTGCCGGTTATCTCCTTCAATGCGAAGGCCTCTTCAGAAGATCAGAAGAAACATGGCGAGTTCGTCAAACGCATGATCGAACGTGGCTACACAGAAAAACAGGTCAGATTACTCTCAGAGTGGTATATCCGGGTCCGCAAGTCTCAGTAGCTATCCTGTCAACCAACCTTAATCCAGGGTGAGTCCCTGCCGGGCTCACCAGCAAGTGGAGCAGGCGTGAATGAGCTACATAATTGACAGACGACTGAACGCAAAAAAGAAAAGCACCGTGAATCGGCAGCGCTTTCTGCGCCGGTACAAGGAGCATATCAAGCGCGCCGTTGAGGACGCGATTCATGACCGTTCCATCATCGATATGGAGCGGGGCAGCGAGGTGTCCATCCCCAGCCGGGATATATCAGAACCGGTGTTTCACCACGGCAACGGCGGTGTTCGCCAGCGCGTATTTCCGGGCAATAAAGAGTTTGTCGAAGGTGACGAGATTCGTCGCCCATCCGGTGGTGGAGGCGGCGGAAGTGGTCAGGGCAAGGCCAGTAATCAGGGCGAAGGGGAAGATGAGTTTACCTTCAACATCAGTCAGGAAGAGTTTCTGGACTTCATGTTTGAAGATCTCGAGCTACCCTATCTGGTGCGCAAAAAACTGAAGGACGCCACCCAGTTTGAAACTCGCCGTGCTGGATTCAGCAGCCACGGCTCTCCGGAAAAACTGCATATCGTCCGTTCACTCAGGGCGGCCCATGCGCGCCGCATCGCACTCGCGGGCAAAGGTGAGAGCCGCAAAGAGATCCGCGCACTGCGTAAAGAGCTCTGGGTGCTCGAAGCCAAACCTATCTCGGATGAAACCCGGCTGAAAATGGCAGAGCTGCGAGAACAGATTCAGAAACTGGAGAAAAGTGCCAAACGCCTCCCGTTCATTGACGACTTTGACCTGCGCTACAACAACCTGGTCAAGGTGCCGGTACCCTCCAGCAAGGCGGTGATGTTCTGTCTGATGGACGTGTCAGGTTCCATGACCCAGAGCGTCAAGGATATGGCCAAGCGCTTCTTCATACTGCTGTATCTGTTTCTGCAGCGAAACTATAAACAGATAGAGGTGGTGTTCGTGCGCCACCACACCCATGCCAAGGAGGTGGATGAACAGGAGTTTTTCTACTCCCGCGAAACCGGCGGCACTATTGTGTCCAGCGCCCTCAACCTGAGCGCCGACATCATTGATGCCCGCTACTCGCCAGCCGAATGGAATATCTATGTGGCACAGGCCTCAGATGGTGATAACTGGGACGGCGACTCGGCCAACTGCCGCCAACTGCTGAGCAAACGCATCCTGCCGAAAACGCAATACTACGCCTATGTCGAGATTACCAGCGGCCCACAGCAGAACCTCTGGTATGAGTATGAACAGGTCAGGGCTGAGTACCCCGATCAGTTTGCCATGCAACAGATAAGGGAAGCGTCTGATATCTATCCGGTGTTCCGCAAGTTGTTTGAGAAGCGCACGGAGAATGTGGCATGAAGAAAAAGAAGCAGCCTATTTCGACCGGCTCTGAGTGGACCTTTGAGCTGATCGAAACCTACGACCGTGAAATTGCCCGTGTCGCCCGTGACTTCGGGCTGGATACCTATCCGAACCAGATTGAGGTGATCACCTCCGAACAGATGATGGATGCCTATGCGTCTATCGGCATGCCCTTAAACTACAACCACTGGTCCTTCGGCAAACAGTTTGTCGATACCGAACAGAACTATCGCCGCGGCCGTATGGGGCTCGCCTATGAGATAGTGATCAACTCAGATCCCTGCATCGCCTATCTGATGGAGGAGAACACCATGACCATGCAGGCGCTGGTGATTGCGCATGCCTGCTATGGCCATAACTCTTTCTTCAAGGGCAACTACCTGTTCAGGACCTGGACGGATGCATCGGCTATCATTGATTACCTGCTGTTTGCCCGCAACTATATCCGCCAGTGCGAGGAGCGCTACGGCGTTGACGAAGTGGAGGAGATTCTCGATTCCTGCCATGCGCTGATGAACTATGGCGTGAATCGCTATAAGCGTCCGCAGCCTCTGACCGCTGCCGAGGAAAAGGAGCGTCAGCGCCAGCGTGAAGAGTATATCCAGCGCCATCTGAACCAGCTCTGGCAGACCATTCCTCGCCGTGAAGAGAGTGGAGATATTGAAGCGCAGCGCTTTCCCAGCGAACCGGAGGAGAACATCCTCTATTTCATCGAAAAAAATGCCCCGCTGCTGGAGTCCTGGCAGCGTGAAGTGATCCGCATCGTGCGCAAGCTTGCACAGTATTTTTATCCACAGAAACAGACTCAGGTAATGAACGAAGGCTGGGCCTGCTTCTGGCACTACACCCTGCTGCATCAGCTTTATGATGAAGGGTTGGTGACCGATGGCTTCATGATGGAGTTTCTGCATTCGCACAGCAGCGTCGTGTATCAACCTCCCTTTGACAGCCCCTGGTTCAGTGGCATCAACCCCTACACACTAGGCTACAACATGATGCAGGACATTCGCCGCATCTGTGAAAAGCCCACTGATGAGGATCGCGAATGGTTCCCCGATATCGCTGGCAGTGACTGGAAGGTAACGCTCGATCAGGCGATGCGAAACTTCAAGGACGAGAGCTTTATTCAACAGTTTCTGTCACCCAGGCTGATTCGTGAGCTGAAACTCTTCACCCTGGTCGATAATGCTGAGCATCCCAACCTGAAAGTGTCATCAATCCATAATGAGATGGGCTACAAACGCATTCGGGAGGATATGGCTGCCAACTACAACCTGGGCAATCGCGAACCCAACATTCAGGTCTATAACGTTAACGTGCGTGGGGATCGCTCACTCACGTTGCGCCATTTCATGCACAACAGCCAACCTCTGGGGGAGTCCACCGAAGAGGTGCTGAAACATCTCCACCGCCTCTGGGGCTTCGATATTCATCTGGAATCAGTACAACCTGACGGCACAGTCGCCAAACGCTATGAGTGCCCTAAATCAAATGCACTTGAGGTGATCTGAACAGTCTGACTATACTGGACTGAACTCGCAGGATGGCTGCACTTACTCAGCACGTTTACTCAGCACGTTTGCTCAGCAAGAGCACCAGCCTGCATTTTCATAGGCCGTATTGTTTTTTACCCTCAGATGGAGAGCTCAGATGGATTGCCTGTTCTGTAAGATCGTTAATCAAGAGATACCTGCCAATATCCTGTATCAGGATGACAAGGTACTCGCCTTCATGGATATCAACCCTCAGGCCCCCTTCCATGCCTTGGTTATCCCGCGCCTGCACATATCCACACTGAACGATATGACGGATGAGCACAGTGAACTCGTCGGCCATATGATCAAAACTGCCGCACATCTGGCAAAAGAGCAGGGATTTGCCGAAGACGGTTACCGCACAGTATTCAACTGCAACCCGCATGGCGGTCAGACGGTTTACCATATCCATCTGCACCTGCTTGGTGGTAAACCGATGGGCTGGCCTCCGTATCAGGAAACGCTGAAAGTACCTGTCTGACTTTCCGGATCGATAGGACTTGCTGCACTGCAGCATATCAAGGTAGTCTAATACAGATAGCCAATACAGTTACTGTGTGATTAATCAGTCTGGAGACGACCCTGATATGGATAAGTTTGCCCCTTCCCTGCCTGAGCAGCCACCTGCGCATGATCAACTGGAGTTTTTTATCGAACAGGCCAGAAAAGCAGGCCCGGTCAGAACCGCCGTGGTCCATCCCGTTGATAAAAACAGCTTGCTGGGCGCGATAGAGGCCGCAGAGTTGGGACTGATTGAGCCCCTGCTGGTGGGCCCTGAGCATAAAATCAGGGCAGCTGCCGATATTGAAGGGGTCGATCTCTCTCCCTATCAGATCATCTCCACCGAGCATAGCCATATGGCTGCCGAACGCGCCTGTGAACTGGTCCGTGCAGCCGAAGTGGAGGCGATGATGAAAGGCAGCCTCGGCACATCAGAGCTGCTGGCAGCGATTATTCACAAAACCAAGGGCATCAGAACCGAGCGCCGCCTGAGTCATGTCTGGGTATTTGATATTCCCAATTATCACAAGCCTCTGGTGATCACCGATGCAGCCATCAACGTTGCGCCGGATCTGCTTACCAAACGCGATATTCTTCAGAACGCGATCAACTTCTGCCATGCGTTGGGCAACCCGATGCCCAAGGTGGCAATACTCGCCGCAGTCGAGAAAGTTAAGCCCGGCATGCAGAGCACTATCGATGCAGCCTGCCTGTGCAAAATGGCTGATCGAGGCCAACTCACAGGCGCCATCATTGATGGCCCACTGGCATTTGATAATGCCATCTCGTTGCAGGCGGCACTGGACAAGCATATCGACTCACCCGTATCCGGTGAGGCAGATATTCTGCTGGCACCTGATCTTGAGTCAGCCAACATGATCGCCAAGCAGCTGATCTATCTGGCCGGGGCCAAGTCTGCCGGTCTTGCCGTCGGTGCCAAAGTACCGATCATCCTCACCAGCCGCGCCGAAGGCACCCTCGGACGACTGGCGTCCTGCGCTATGGCATCACATATGGTTCATCATCCTGAGCAGATCTCATGAAGAGTATCCTGACCGTCAATGGCGGCTCCTCCAGCCTGAAGTGTGGTCTCTACCGCATCGGCGAAGATGATCAACTGAGCGTGAGTTGCATCATCAAACTCGGCAACCTGCTGGGTCATCCGGTGCAGGTACAGATCCAGAACGACAAGCATGAGCGGCAGAAGTTAACGCTCGACCTCAGCGAGACGGGAGCCGAACAGCGCCATCAGGCAGCGCTCGGCTGGGTGCTTAAGTGGATTGAGCAGAACCTGCCGGAGCATCAACTGATCGCCACCGGTCATCGCATCGTACATGGCGGGGATCGCTTCAGCGCCCCGACCCATATCGACGACGATGTGATGAGCCAGTTACTGCAGTTCATTCCATTGGCTCCACTGCATCAGCCTTACAACCTGAAACTGATTGATGCCTGCCGTGATCTGGCCCCAGAGCTTCCCGTGGTAGGCTGTTTCGACACCATGTTTCACAGTAAGCAACCTGAGCTGGAGCGCCTTTATGCGATTCCACGGCAGATGACCGAAGCCGGTATTCATAAATATGGTTTTCATGGCCTCTCTTATGAATATATCCAGCGCCAACTGGTCAAGGCAGGCAGTGGCGATCTCAATACCATTGTGTGTCATCTGGGTGCCGGTGCCAGCATGTGTGCGATCCGTGATGGTCACTCCATCGCTTCCAGCATGGGCTTCACAGCCGTTGAAGGACTGCCGATGGGCAGCCGCAGCGGTAATATCGATCCAGGTGTTCTGCTTTATCTGATGCGTGAATATGGGATGGATGCCGATGCGCTGGAATCTTTCTTGTATAAAGAGTGTGGCTGGCAGGGTGTTTCGGGTGGAATCAGCTCGGAGATGCTCGCCCTGCATGCGGCGAAGCACCCACATGCTGAAGAAGCGATCGATCTTTTCTGCTACCGCGTCGCCCTGGAATCCGGCCGACTGGCTGCAGCCCTCGGGGGTGTTCAGCAGGTGGTGTTCACTGGTGGTGTCGGTGAAAACGATGCTGACGTTCGTGCACGTATCATTGCACGCTACGGCTGGCTGGGCGCGAAACTGGACGAACAGGCCAACCAGCAGAATCAGCCGACTATCAGCACACCCGACTCAGCCCTGCTGCTGCGCGTGATGCCAACCGATGAAGAGCGCATGATTGCACAGCAGACGGTTGAGCAACTGAAAAAAATACCCACATGAAGTGGGTATTTTTTATGCTTCAACATTACTAACTGATCGTTATTTGCGCAGTGCGCGCAGCATCCAGGCAGTTTTCTCATGTACGCGCATCCGGTCGGAAACCAGCGCTGAGGTAGACTCATCATCAGCCCCCTGCGCAACCTTCAGTACTGCCCGACAGGTTTTCACAACCTGCTCATGGCCTTTAGTCAGGTAATCCACCATATTTTCTGCCGATGGAACACCTTCCACCTCTTCGATTGAGGTCAGCGCGGCCAGTGATTTATAAGTACCTGGCGCGGCAACATCCAGTGTGCGGATACGTTCTGCAACCTCATCCACTGCAAGTGCCAACTCGGTGTAGTGCTCCTCGAACATCAGGTGCAGCTCACGAAATGAGGGGCCTGTGACGTTCCAGTGGAAATTGTGTGTCTGCAGATACAGCGTGTAAGAATCTGCCAGGAGCTTTTTCAAACCTTCAGCAATTTCCTGACGGTCACTTTCACGAATACCGATATCAATAGTGGTCATACATCCTCCACGAATCCATTTGAGTTGTTCATCAATCACTTGCCTCTATCTTAATCAGTACTTCTTAATATAGCTATTGACTTGCATCAATGCTAACTATAGACAAAAACTATTGAAGATAGACTTATGATTGAAAATGAATTCAACCCGCAAGATCTTATACTGACTGTCGATTACAACCATAGTTTCATCTATCTGAAAAACTCAGGCTTTACTGCTCAGTATCAGTGAGATACCAAATCCGACAAAAACTCCACCGGTTACACGATGAAAAGTCCGCAGCACATTCTCTTTCATCAGGTGTTTTCTCACCCCCTGAGCGGCAAGCGCATAGAAACACAAGGCTGAAAATGAGCAAAGTGCAAAGGTCAGTGCAAGAAGAATGAATTGCGGCAAAACTGCCTGATCAAGATTGATGAACTGAGGAAAAAGTGCCGTATAGAAGGCGACAGCCTTGGGGTTGCTGACACCCACGGTATAAGCTTCCAGCCATAGCTTTGCATTGCTTTTAGTCAGCGCGTGTGGAGCTGCTTTATCCCCGCTCCCCATCTGCGCACGCGAATTCCAGGCTTTAACACCCAGGTAGATCAGATAGAGGCCACCTATTATCTTGATCGTCATGAACAGTGTTTCTGAGGCCAGGATCACGGCCCCCAGGCCGATTGCGGAAAGAGTAGCCAGAGTCATCATGGCTGAAAGGTTACCCATAATGGCTACCAGCGCTTTGGGCACACCGTAGCTGGTCGAGTTTTTGATTGCCAGTACCACTGCTGGGCCTGGTGAGAAGGTAGTTGCCAGACAGATTCCCAAAAATATGATGTAGTCCATACTGTATCCTTAATCCTATGAGTCTTTAATCCTGTATGTCTTTATTTCAGTCGATGCTTCATCAATAGAAACTTTTTCGAGAAAGCCCCGACCACCTCCTGTGGCCGGGGCCTTTTCTAAGCCAAGGGCTCTCCACCCGGTTTACACGGGCTGATAACCTTTTCAGCCTTCACAGCCTTGTTCTTTCCGGATACCGGTGCAGCAGTGATTGTCATGGCTGGCGAGTCTGTTACCGGATTGATCGGTTTCAGGTCTCCACGCTCCCAGTGCAGTCCAATATCTTTGAGCATACGCTGGTCGTAGTGCTTCAAGGAAGCATGCAGTTTCCGCTTGGCATAATAGGCCTGAACACCGCGCAGAAGTTGGTTGATAGTACGTTTAATAGCCATTGTACGAGTCTCCTTGTTAAGGGAGGCCGGAACCTGGCGCAGACGTTGCTATCGAAAAGAGGATAACTGAGCCGCGACAGGTGTCGCGGCCAATGTTCAGTTCAACTCAGAATCATGGCACACGACAACGACAATGCTCGCATTGCGTTAATCGAAACGCATCGCGGCATGTTTTGTGTTGTGACGTGATTCAGCCAGTTCATGAGGAACTCATCAGTTTAAAGTGTTGAAAATCGTTGATCGCCGCACTTTATGATGCGACGTCCTTGTTTTTAACCAATATTCTGGATAGCGTCAACCTTTATTTTCATATCCTTATAACTCATATCAATAAGAGACACTCAGTGTTCCAGAAACGCCGCCAAGCGAACATCCGCACCCAGGACTGCTATCACCCCTCGCTCTGGATGGCGTACCGGGACGCTGACGGTAAAGCAGTACTCATCAGTAGCCACTGAACGATAGACAGGACTGACATAGGGACAACTCTTGTCCAGTGCTTCGCGGAACCATTTTCGATCCGACCAGTTGCGCCCTTTTCCAGTGCCTTCGTAGTTAACAACCACCCACTCCGGATGAATGTTCGTACTGATCTGCCGCCCCTGCGGATCAACCAGATATAACAACTCAAACCGCTTGCCACTACGCGCCAATGCTGAACGGAGTGTCATCTCAATGCGTTGCTCATCCTGCAGATTGGTCAGACCTGCATCAGCCGCCAGCGCTTCAACGTCGAAACGAGCCGCGCCATGCAGATCCAGCTGATACACACCTAGCGCTTCCAGCAGCAGATCACCGTGCTGACGGACACTCTTGCTGCCAGACCCCAGCAGGGAAGCAGACTCAAGCAGATGACGTGCAGCATCGGCAATGCCCTGCACATCCTGGGTTGCGCTGCTGATCGCACTGCCGATCTGTGTGGTACCGGCTGCTACCTGTCGACTGCAGTCTTCAAGTTTGGTCATATCCTCGCGGGTCTGTTTCAGCAGCCCCCTGACCTCTTCTATCCCAGTCCAACCAGTCTCCACTCGCTCACTGACCGCTTCTCCTCCCCGTGACAGCTCCGTCACCTCGTCACGTATCAAACCAATACGACTATCCACCTCTTCCGTCGCATTCATTGTCCGGTAAGCGAGCGCTCGCACCTCATCAGCCACCACAGAAAATCCACGCCCCGCCTCTCCAGCACGCGCTGCCTCGATGGCTGCATTCAGGGCCAGCAGATTGGTCTGCCGTGAGATATCAGCAATCATTTCTACCAGCCGCTGCATCTCCTCAGCCTGTTTATCCACCTTCTGGATACGTGTCTGCAAGTCTGCCATTTCAGCGCGCATGGTGGTCATCACCTCACCAACCGACTGCCCCTTGGCATCACATTGCGCCACCTGCCGACTCGCCCCTGAAGCCAGTTGATGCATAGTCTCGGCGGCTGGCCCAAGCTCGCGAACGACAGTCACACTGATCTGCTCACTGGCACTGGCAAGCTGAGTCGACGCTTCGCTAAGTCGCGCACCCTCATGCTCTGCTGTCTGCGCCGAACCGGCGAGTAGCGGTGCCTGACCGGCAATGGCGATAGCATGACGCAACCCTTCGGTGAAGGAATCATGCAGGCGTGCAGAGAGTTGATCAAAGGCTTTCGCAGCCGGGTAGTTAACACCACTGCGCAGACTGAGGTCGGCCGTATCGGCAGTTGACTGAAGATGCTGCATAAACTGATGGCGGGCGCGCGAGGTGGAAGTGATATGTAGCTTCATGTGTCGGATCCCTGCAAAGTAAGATATCAGACATCATGCAATCTAAGGGCCAGATGAGTGATGACGCTCAAATGACAGACTGGCGCAGTTTTGCAAATCGCAAATATATTCTGTTAGCCGTAAGTTGCACCAAATAGAGGCATACTAAATTAAACATGACTCATATTCGGTGCAACTCATATTCGGTGCAAGATCCTCAGCCTCAAGAATCTTGACTTACATGCCGCTCCAGGCGTGTTTGGTCAGGGCTTTTTCGATCAGTTGCTCGGTGTGCAGATGGGCTGGTCGATTTTTCAGGCCATCCCAGTATTCGACAAACTCCGGGCGCTTATCCATGGTGCCAAACTCCATACCCCAGCCAATGTGAGAGCCGACATAGATATCAGCGGCACTGAAGCGATCTCCTGCTATAAATTGACGCCCGCGCACTGCAGTTGCGAGTGTGTCCAGTACGGTCTCGATCCGCCCACACCCCAGTTGCATCTCCTGTTCCGGGTTCAGTTCCACCTTACACAGGCTGAGGCCGCCAGCTGCTTCAAGAGGGCCGGCAGCAAAAAACAACCAGCGATAATAGGCTCCACGGTCATGCAGTTCAGGGGCAAGGCCTGCCGCTGGGAAGGTGTCGGCCAGATAGGCGCAGATGGCTGCTGCTTCGGTCACGATCACGTCACCATGACGAATAGCCGGCACCTTACCCATCGGGTTGATCGCCAGAAATTCAGGAGCTTTCATCGATTGACCATACTCAAGGTATTCCAGACGATAAGGTACGCCAAGCTCCTCCAGCATCCACAGAACGATTCCGCCACGTGAGTAGGGGTGGGTGTAAAGAATGATTTCCTGTTCCATGCGTTTCTCCATGTTGTTGTTTGCGACGGAGAGATCATAATCCCTGATGCTGACAGATTGTGGCAGTAGCGTTTTCTCAGCTGGTGGAGCCAGTATCGCCTTGCCTTCGCTAGTCGACTGCTTTGATGGTTGCCCTGATGTATGCCATGATAAGAGATCCGCAGATGAGCGAACATCAGGCCCCAAAGACGCCAGCCACTCCTTGCGCAGATCATGGCGTCGACGCGGATAATGCTCGCCCAGCAAAGTAGCCGATTCAATTCGATCCAGCCGGAACTGACGATAGTCCTGCCGCAGCTCACACCAGGCCGCAAGCATGCGCATCGACTCAAAATATCCCAGCGCAAACGGCCAGATAGTGCGTGCAGAATGGCTGCCGGAGCGATCCCGGTAACGGATGCTGATCTTGCACTCCTCCCTGATCGCCCTGCGCAACTGTGTCAGCTCCACAGACAGCGGCCGTACAAACCCGCTCCCGACAATCAGCGATGAGTCCTCCAGTTTGTATGACAGCTCCGGCGGCAACACTGCCCCAACCTTGGCCAGCACATCGGTCGCAGCAGATGCCAGTTCATGATCGGCGCGCCGCTCCACCCACTTCAGCCCCAGTGCCAGCGCCTCCACCTCCTCGGCAGAGAACATCAAGGGTGGCAACATGAAGCCGGGGCTGAGCACGTAACCCAGCCCCGGCTCGCCATCGATATGTGCACCGATCGCCTTGAGATCGGCAATATCACGATACAACGTGCGCAGCGAGACTCCCAACTCCTGTGCCAAGGTCTTTCCGCTCACCGGCTTACGATGACGGCGCAGTACCTGCATCAAATCAAATAGACGGGTGGTTCTAGACATCAAAAGCGTGTCCCGGATGAATTAAACCGGCATAGCTTACACCAGTGAGACAGGCCATTTCACGGTGCCAGGTTGCAAGATCCTCCTTGCGGAACTGATTCAGTGCATCATGCCCACAGGCACGCGCCATAACCTGCATCAGGCTCACAGAAGCCTCGAAGAAGTTCTTCAACTGATTAGCGGACTGCTCAACATTCAGCCTCTGTCGAAGATCCGCTTTCTGAGTGGCGATCCCTGCCGGGCAATTATTGGTATTGCATATTCTGGCCGCCACACAACCAATCGATTGCATCGCACTGTTGGCCAGTGCTATACCGTCCGCGCCCAGAGCCATCGCTTTGACGAAGTCGATCGGTACTCTCAGCCCACCCGTAA
This sequence comes from Nitrincola salilacus, assembly GCF_046271865.1. Lineage (NCBI taxonomy): Bacteria > Pseudomonadati > Pseudomonadota > Gammaproteobacteria > Oceanospirillales > Oceanospirillaceae > Nitrincola > Nitrincola salilacus. Next base: position 953,966 of record NZ_CP176580.1, on the reverse strand, counting down.
TGATCAGCGTCACTCGGCCACTGGCACCCTGCTGATCCAGATAATGACGCGCCCGTGCCAAGGCCGGTATGGTCGGCACACTGATGTGATTGCGGAACATCTCCGGCGCCGCACCGGTACCGCCGCCACGCCCATCCAGAATGATGTAGTCTGCACTCGCATCCAGGGCAAACTGAATATCGCGCTCAATATGATTGGCGCTGAGTTTGAAACCCACCGGGATCCCACCACTTATCTCCCTGACATGCTCAGCAAAACGTCTGAAATCCTCCACCGAGTGAAGGTCTTTGAAGGCCGGTGGTGAAACGGCTGGCGTACCCTCCGGCAACCCCCTCACTTGCGAGATCTTGCCGACATTTTTACTCGCCGGGAGGTGACCTCCTGTTCCTGTTTTCGCGCCCTGCCCACCTTTGAAATGAAAACACTGAACCTTCTCGAGCAACGCTTCGGCATAGCCAAACTTCGCGCTCGCAAGCTCATAAAAATAGCGTGAATTTGCCGCCTGCTCCTCCGCGAGCATCCCCCCTTCCCCTGAGCAGATACCAGTGCCAGCCAGCTCGGCCCCGCGCGCCAGTGCTACCTTCGCCTCCTCAGACAACGCACCAAAACTCATGTCTGATACCAACAGCGGAATTTTCAGCGTCAGCGGTTTTCTGGCTTCGGGGCCAATCACCAGCTCAGTCGCCACCTCAGTATCCTCCATCAGTGGCTGAGTGGCCATCTGCGCCACCATCAACTGCAGATCATCCCAGTGCGGTAACTGGTGGCGTGGCACGCCCATTGCCACCATAGGGCCATGGTGGCCTATCTTGGTAAGCCCTTCACGAGCCAGTTGATGGATAAACTCAACTGTAGGCTCCTCCGCGGTTTGCTTCGCAACCGGCGCAGCGTCTTTACTGGCAGTGGGACCCGGTCCCTCCTTGCCAACCTGCTCGGTACTGAACTGCTTATGTGTACCATCACAATAGGGCGCATTGGCCGTATGCTTGCAGCGGCACAACCAGGCGTCGCCTCCCTCGGCTACAAAAGGTTTCGGTTTGAGGTCCGTGCTGGCATGAGAGCCATCACAAAAGGGCTGCTTTCCGGAACGCCCACAGACACAGAAGTAATACTCCTCTCCCTTGTTCAGCGACACTTTTATTGGCTTGTTATCGGCTATGACTGGCTTGCTCATCCCTACCCCTCCTGGCAAATTAAGGTAACGAAGCCTGAGTACTCAGGCCTTTATAATCCATTTAACATAGCACTGATCTGGCAGAGTCACATCCGGCTGATCGGTTGAAACATCCGACGGTATTGACTGGGTGACAGGCCAGTACGGCGCTTGAACAAGCGGCGGAAAAAGGAAGCATCTTCATACCCGGCCTCACTGCTGATCTCATCCACCGGCAGCGATGTGGTTTCCAGTAACTGTTTCGCCTGTTCGATGCGGATATTCTGTAAGCGCTCTATCAGCGTTGTACCGGTGGCGGCCTTGAAACGTCGTTTCAGCGTGCGCTCCGGTATTGCAGCCTGCTGTACAGCCTTTTCCAGCGCATCCGCTTCACGGAAATGATCACTCAGCCAGGCCTCACAGCTTTTAACAACGGCATCCGCATGCGGGCTGCGCCTGACCAGAGTTGCAAAGGGTAATTGCCCTTCGTCATGCCATTTGAGCAGATAGACTTTGGCGATACGCAGCGCCTCGCCGGGGCTGGCATGGCGTGCAATGATATGCAGCGCCAGATCATGCCAGGAGGTGGTACCTCCGGCTGTCACGATACGGCCGGCCGGATCGGCAAATGCCAGATTGGTTTCGGGGCGAAATCTCACCTTGGGGTAACACTGCCGGAACAGATTCTCGTAGCCCCAGTGGGAAGTTGCCTCACAGCCATCCAGCAAGCCGGTTTCTGCCAGCATCAGGGCACCGGAACAGGCGGAGTAAAGCGTAGCACCCGCTCGATAACGCCGACGCACCCACTCGATCAGGGCAGTATAGCGACCACTGATCTGTTCATCCGGCCCCAGCCAGATCTCGGGCAGGATAATGATCTCGGCAGATGGATCATCCTCAACTGACAGATCAGGCATCACCGGAATAGCATGGCCGCAGCGAAACGGCTCACGCGATGGCGAAACAATCAGCGGCTCAAACAGGCGTGACGCTGGCTCGGTTCCTACCAGCGTTTGCCAGATATTACCGGCAGCAGCGAGCACGTCGATCATCCCATACAGGGCTGATCCGGCGGTTTCCGGCACAGCCACTATCAATACCTGAAGTGCGGGTTTGGTTTGCTTTGTCATCTTCTGTCTGCTCAGGTGAAAATAGTGGCGCAAATGAACCGATTCTGACAAAAATCCATCTTAGCGAAGATCTTCTTAACGCCTATTCTAGCACTACGTCGCCACACTGCACTGTCGCAACGCGACGCAATCCATTGCTATCCAAGAGGAGATTTTACATGAACACAATGAACACCCAGACACCCACCATCCGTAACGGCGTGAACGTCACCGCGCTGTTTGACACCATCGAGGCCGTCAAGGGCAACCAGGCAATCGCCCAGTTCAAATTCCGTGCTGGCAACCGCTGGATAGGAGGCGATCACAACCATACCACCGTAAAGGGCTTCTATGGTGCCTGTGAAGAGATGCAGCATGCACAGACCTTCGAAATGGACAATGGAGAACCGGCTGTGCTGCTTGGTGCCGATGAGTACCCAAATCCGGTTGAGTTTGTGCTGCATGCCCTGATCGGCTGCCTGACCACTACGATGGTGTATCACGCGGCGGCACGTGGCATCACCATCGACGGGATCGAGTCGGAGCTGGAAGGCGATCTGGATCTGCGCGGTTTCCTTGGTCTGTCGGATGAGGTGCGCAAGGGGTTCCATAATGTACGCGTTACCATGCGCGTGAAGTCCACCGCTTCGGCGGCTGCCCTGCGCGAACTGGCCAAATACTCACCCGTGTACGATATCGTGTCCAACTCACTGCCGGTTGAGGTCAGGGTTGAAACCTGCTGATATTGCTCGCTGAGATCCAGATCGGATCTCGGAATGAAGTGTTGGGGTCGCAAGACCCCGACCCTAGTTCCGATTATGCCACCAGCCGTGCCACGCTCCGGTACGACGAGGACCTGATGAATTCGCTGCTCCCAGGTCAGTTCGATTTTCTGGATCTCTGCACTGCTTATCGCTCTACGTGATGCTTCCACGATAGCTCCGAAGCGCCCGTCCGGCCAGATTTCGTCAGGATGCCGACCGATGACTTCGTCAACACTGCTCAATTCAAGCGCACGTAACAAGTTGTTATTGAGGTACAGAATGCGCTGTTCAAGATCATAGCGGATGATCGAATCCGGTGAACTTTCTGCCAGACTACGATATTCCAGTTCGCGCTGTGTAAGGATCCTTTCCATGTGCTTACGTTCGGTGATGTCCCGGCCGACCACAAACATCTCTCGCATGTAGCCATCCCGATCTCGCTCAGACAAGAAGCGCACATGCATATTTCGCAACCCGATAGTACGGCATTCTAACAGCAGTTCAGCTTCTCCCTCATTGACCCACCGCTGCCGCCCATCAGCATCTGATGGAAAAACCCGGGGTCAGGCATCATAGGCCGTTCGAGCACCGTTCTGCCCAGAATCTCACCAAAATCGTGCCCCGTCAGCCGTACCCATGCCGGGTTGGCGTAACGGCGGCGCCCTTCCAAATCGTAACGGACAATAACATCAGGCGAGTTTTCAACCAGCGCACGGAACATGTCATCGGTGTTATCATTCATCGTCTAACCCGTGCATCCCGGCGATAGCTGGATCAAGGAAACCCCCACCGCCTGCCACATGACTGCTCAAAACTCGCACACTTCCGCTCGCTCAAAATCAGGAATACAGTCATGGCACGTAGATCATCAACTTCATCCAAGCTGGTTGATAACTTGAGGTGGCAAGATGCTCCGCTATGGTGTTCAAACTCACCCACCAACCATTGCAAGGCCTGTACGATACCCATATCAAGTGCGGTAGGCCGAAGGCTGGAGGTTACTGTACGCACAGTGCGGATGGCTTGATTTGTAAGTTCGAGCAAACCTGTCACTTTTGCTTCAAAAGCCTGATGTTCACGACCAAACGCCATCCTGAACGTCGATATTCCAAGCTTGAGCGCAGTCAACACCTGGCCCAACTCATCATGCAACTCGCGAGCAATGTGACGCCGCTCATCATTGCGATCGGACTCGCGCTGCTCCAACTCGATATTCATCCGGAGAATATCCTCTTCCGCCCGGATCCACTCGCTGATATCGCGCGACAACACAAGAAAACGGGATTTATCCGGCGCACCCCCGGCCGTTTGGATACTGAGAGTTCAAACCAGCCAGACCCTGAGGGAAGATCGATCATTACCCTGTTCCGAAGGATATAGCATCCGCACTTTCCTCAGCCTCTGCCATTGCGTTCATCACAATCATTGCCGCTTCGGGTGCCAAGGCTTCGTCGATATGCATGGGCATGCTGATGAAATCAAGCTGACAATATTCGTTTCGAACCCACTCATGTAAGCATAAGACTACCCGCTTGTCATACAAAAACGCATTAAAATCAATAAGTACTTATATACAGATAGCACACGGATCGTAGACCATAGCAGTATGAAGTAGGCTGCGATCATGGTAGTTGCCTCGTACACCTAACGCGTGGATGTAAGCAGGAACATGTAAGCTGAGATGAATAACAAGCAGATTTTGAAAACAGCGGGTAGTACAAAGGCCCTGGCACCAATCAACATCTGGATTATTATTGCAACTCTGTCTATCGCAGTCATGGGCGCTCTATCTGTTCTCATGGTTGGTGGTTCAGGTCCGGTACAATTGGCATTCGCTGCTGCATTACTGGGAGCAGGTGGGATAATGGCTTTATGGGCCAGGCGTCAATGCACGAAAATCTGCGACAGATATAGAGCCGAACTACACCAACTGTTTGATCAGGAACGCGAACTGGCACAAGTAAGTCGCGAAAACGCCCTGGATCAGTTATGTGTTAGCGTACTGCCTGTCTGGTCAGGACAAATAGAGATCGCTCGAGCCCACACGGAAGGCTCCGTTACAGAGCTAGCCAACCGTTTTTCTGAGCTCGCACAGCGAATTGAAGAGACCACTGCGGCATCACAAACCTCCGATAGAGCAGGGCTGGTTAGTCTACTCCACGACAGTCAGATGGAACTGAATACCGTCACCGCATCACTGCGTGCAGCACTGGACGAAAAGGAAAAGCTGCTGCATGAAATCAGTGAGTTGGCCAACAGCACTGATGAGTTGAAGAAGATGGCTGACAGCGTTGCCGCTATCGCTGGACAAACCAACCTGCTGGCACTGAATGCCGCTATTGAGGCTGCACGTGCTGGTGAAGCGGGTCGCGGATTTGCCGTTGTGGCGGATGAGGTTCGAGCGTTATCAATATTATCGGGAAATACAGGCAAACGCATCGGCAATACCGTTGCCGCTGTCAATAACGCTATTGCCAGCACCCTCGAAATGTCCAGCCAATTTGCGGAACGTGATGGCGTCATGTTGACTGAGTCTGAAGGCTTGATCAGCGGTATTCTGGAGCGTTTCCAGACAGTCACTGACGATCTGGCTGATTCGACCGAGACGTTGCGCCATGAGAGCCAAGCCGTCGGCTCACAGATTGGCGAGGTGCTTGTTTCCTTGCAATTCCAGGACCGCGTCAGCCAGATCATGACCCATGTCAACCAGGACATGAACAAGCTCCAACTCGAACTCACCGGACGCAAAGACACGATAAATGCAGACCTCCAGTCTGAATCTTTCGATGTCGAGAAATGGTTGACCGATTTCGCCAGCACCTACACCACACCGGAACAGCATGCCCTGCATGGTGACGAGCAACAAAGTTTTTCCGACGACACAGAAATCACCTTCTTTTAAGAGCAGGAACAACTCATGGCAAAAACCATATTAATCGTCGATGACTCCGCCTCGATCAGACAGGTCGTATCTATTACCCTCAAAGGCGCAGGTTACGATGTCGTCGAAGCCTGCGATGGTAAAGATGGGCTGTCTAAACTGGATGGCCGCAAGGTGCATCTTGTCATCAGCGACGTGAACATGCCGAACATGGACGGCATCACCTTCGTGAAACAGCTGAAGACCTTGCCCTCATACAAGTTCACACCAGTCATCATGCTCACCACCGAAGCTGGCGATGCCAAAAAAGCTGAAGGCCAGGCCGCAGGCGCCAAAGCATGGGTGGTTAAACCCTTCCAACCTGCCCAGATGCTGACGGCTGTCTCCAAGCTGATACTGCCCTGAGGGAGATACGATGGAGCTCCAGAGTCAATTCGACGAGAAGGAAACCTGTCACGCGTTTTTGAGTGGTGAACTCAACATCTATCATGCCGCTGACATGAAGCCAAAACTGCTCGCAGCGCTCGAACGCTGCACCGAGATGGAACTGCATCTTGCCGACGTCAGCGAGATCGACACGGCCGGGTTGCAACTGCTGGTGTTGATCGAGCAGGAGGCGGCGCGCACAGGCAAGCCCCTGCGTCTGAATGACCATAGCCCAGCAGTGGTGGATATTATCCAGCTGTTCGATCTTGCTGGCTATTTCGGTGATCCGGTGCTGATCCAATCCAAGACATCTTGACCCAAGGAATCCGCATGAATTTGGACGAAGTGCTGAAGACCTTCATCGCCGAAAGCCGTGAACTGCTGCAACAGATGGAAGATGCGTTACTGCATCTGGAGCAGAGTGACGACGATCCGGAGATCATCAATGCGATCTTCCGCGCTGCGCACACTATTAAAGGTTCCGCAGGCTTGTTCGGGCTGGATCACGTGGTTGCCTTCACCCATGTTGCTGAGAGTGTGCTCGACCAGGTACGTGACGGCAAGCTCTCCATCAGCGGCGACCTGTCGGCGCTGATGCTGGAGGTCTGTGATCATATTGGCGTATTGATCGAACAGATAGCCGACGGCGAAGTCATGGATGATGCCACCGCGCAAACCGGTGCAGGCCTGGTCGAGCAACTGCAACGCTATCTTGATACTGATACAAATGCCGATACCGATACCAACGACAGTACTGATAACAGGCATATATCGCTACACACAGGTAGCAATGTAGAGACCGATGCCTTTGTCCGTCATGCCGACAACGCGGCCGAGACCGACAACTGGCATATCTCTCTGCGATTCGGCCCGGACGTATTGCGCAACGGCATGGATCCGGCCTCATTCATTCGCTATCTCGGCACCCTCGGTCGTATCGTGCGTATCGTGACCCTGCTCGACCGCATGCCAGAGGCAATCGCGATGGACCCCGAGACCAACTACCTTGGATTCGAGATCGCCTTCAACAGCGAGGCCGACAAGGCCGCGATCGAAGGCGTATTTGAGTTCGTACGGGACGATTGCCAGATTTGCATCCTGCCACCACACGGCAAGATCACCCAATACCAGGCCCTTATCGGAGACCTGCCTGAGGAGGAGATGCGGCTGGGCGAGATCCTGATCCGCTGCGGCACGCTCACTCAGGTTGAGCTGGATCGCGTGCTCGCCGTGCAGGCAAGCGGTGATGGACAGACCACGCGGCCGATCGGCGAGGTACTGGTCGATGAACATCTGGTACGCCCGGCGGTGGTTGAAGCCGCACTGAAAAAGCAAAAACAGGTGAAGGAAAACCGTGGTGGTGATGCAGGTCTGATCCGTGTCGATGCCGCCAAGCTCGATCAACTTATCAATCTGATCGGCGAACTTATCATTGCCGGCGCCGGCGCCGATTTGATCGCGCAGCAGGCCGGTATCGCCGAACTGTCTGAGGCCACCGCTACCATGACGCGCCTGGTCGAGGAGGTTCGCGACTCAGCACTCACACTACGCATGGTACAGATAGGCGGCACTTTCAACCGTTTCCAACGCGTGGTGCACGACGTATCGAAGGAGATCGGCAAGGATATCCGTCTGGAGATCAGTGGCGGTGAGACCGAACTGGACAAAACCGTGGTGGAAAAGATCGGCGACCCGCTGACCCATCTGGTACGCAACGCCATGGACCACGGTATCGAATCGGCCGAGATCAGGCTGGCAAAAGGCAAATCACCACAGGGTAAGGTACACCTTAACGCCTACCATGACGCTGGCAGCATCGTCATGGAGGTATCCGACGATGGCGCGGGCCTCAATCGCGACAAGATCTTTGCCAAGGCGGTTGATAAAGGCCTGATTGCCGCCGATGCCGTGCTCTCCGACAAGGAGATCTACAACCTGATTTTCGAGGCCGGTTTTTCCACCGCCGATCAGGTCAGCAACCTGTCTGGCCGCGGTGTTGGCATGGATGTGGTACGTCGAAATATTCAGGCCCTGCGTGGCTCCGTCGATCTGGACAGCGAACTCGGCAAGGGATCTACAGTACGCATCCGCCTCCCCCTGACACTGGCCATCATCGACGGCTTTCTGATCGGTCTCGGCGATGCTTCCTACGTCGTGCCATTGAATATGGTTGTTGAATGTATCGAACTCGATCACGGCCTGCAGGATAAAACCTCTGGTCATTACATCAACTTGCGTGGTGAGGTGTTGCCCTACGTCCGGCTGCGCGATCAGTTCGGGATCGAAGGCGAACCCAGTCGGCGCGAGAACATCGTTGTCGTCAACCATGCGGGCCAAAAGGCTGGTTTGGTGGTCGACCGTCTGATGGGCGAATTTCAGACCGTCATCAAACCGCTCGGCAAGGTGTTCTCCACCGTGCGCGGCGTCGGTGGATTCACAATTCTGGGGAGTGGTGAAGTGGCGCTGATTCTTGATGTACCTTCTCTCATTACCTTAGCAAGCGAATTCGAATCGGGCAGAGCGTTCCCCTCACCCATAAATTGATTAACCAGGAGTAATATTATGTTTAAGAACATGAAGGTAGGTGTTCGTCTAATGGGTGGCTTTATGGTCGTGTTGATTCTGATGGTGATGGTGTCTGCCATTGGAGTAACCCGAATGGGCAATCTCAATGAGAATCTCCGGTTAATTGTGGATGACCTATTCCCCAAAACCGTCTGGGCTGAACATATTCTAGCTGGCGTAGACGTGGTGGCGCAGAGCAGCCGCAACATGTTGCTTTTGGATAACCCAGCTGACATTAATGAGCAACGCGAACGTATTATGCAAGCCCGTAAGGACATCGCAGGGTATATCGAACACCTGCAATCCACCATCACGTCTGACACAGGCATTCGTAAAATGAATGCGCTGAATGATGCACGCCAAGCATACATTGCAGGAGTGGATAGCATCCTCAGTGCCATAGATACAGATGATCGAAGCGGTGCCATTGCCTTCCTATATGGCGAGTTCAGGGAAGCCGAAGATCACTACATGGCAACGATCGAAGATATTATAGAATATCAGATAAGCCTGATGGAGCAAGGTGGCGCTGAAGCCGCCGTGACCTACGAGACTGCACGCACATTATTGATTGGCATGACCATTGTTGCCTTTGTTCTCGCGTTACTGATTGCACTGTGGATTGCCCGCAGCATCACCCGCCCAATTGGTGAAGCGGTGAAGGTTGCTCAGAGTCTGGCCGATGGCGACATGATGGTGAACATTAATGTGGACTCAAAAGACGAGACCGGTCAATTGCTGGCCGCGATGCAGACAATGGTGGGTAAGCTGTCTCAGATCATCGGCGATGTGCGCGGCTCGGCAGACTCCCTGTCGTCGGCGTCGGAAGAAGTGAGCGCGACAGCCCAGAGCATGTCCCAGGCATCCTCCGAACAGGCGGCCTCGGTGGAAGAAACCTCTGCCTCGGTGGAGCAGATGGGTGCCTCAATCAACCAGAACACTGAAAACGCCAAGGTCACCGAAGGCATTGCCTCAAAAGCAGCACTTGAAGCCAACCAGGGTGGAGAAGCGGTTAAACAAACGGTATCAGCGATGAAGACTATCGCTGATAAGATCGGCATCATCGACGACATCGCCTATCAAACCAACCTGCTGGCCCTGAACGCGGCCATCGAAGCAGCCCGTGCAGGTGAGCATGGTAAAGGTTTTGCGGTAGTGGCGGCCGAAGTACGCAAGCTGGCCGAACGCAGCCAGGTGGCGGCGCAGGAGATCGGCGAAGTGGCGAAAAGCTCAGTAGGTCTGGCGGAAGAAGCAGGCAAACTGCTGGAAGAGATCGTGCCCGGCATCAATCGCACCTCTGACCTGGTGCAGGAAATCGCTGCAGCCTCACAGGAGCAGTCAACGGGCGCAAACCAGATCAACACCGCGATGGAGCAGTTGAATCAGATCACGCAGCAGAATGCGAGTTCGTCGGAAGAACTGGCAGCTACAGCAGAAGAGATGAGCGGTCAAGCCGAACAATTACAGCAGTTGATGGCGTTTTTCAAAGTCAACGGGGTAGACGGAGGCAGCACCTCAAAAGCTCCTGCATCTACGCTTAAACCGGAGAAATCTCCCAAAGGGTATATGGCTGTTAAGCCTGCACCCAAGCTTGCTGCCAGGTCTGAAGACGAATTTGTCAGCTTCTAGGAGTCGCACATGACTACAGTGACTACAACAGTGACTACAGTGGCTCCAGCCGCCAAAGCGGATGCGCAGGCTGAGTCCAGAGAAGTTCAGCAGTACCTGACCTTCATGCTGACCGGAGAAACCTATGCCATTGGCATTCTCAGGATTAAAGAGATTATTGAGTACGGCCAGTTGACCGAAGTACCTAATATGCCGTCGTTCATCCGAGGTGTCATTAATTTGCGTGGCGCGGTCGTGCCGGTAGTGGACCTTACGGCACGTTTCAATAAAGGCTCCACTGCACTGACCCGGCGTACCTGCATCGTCATCATCGAGGTGATCAACGCCGAGGAGCAGCAGGTCATTGGCGTTATGGTGGATGCTGTAAACGAGGTACTGGAGATAGCCCCCGGAGAGATCGAACCTGCGCCGAGCTTCGGCGCCAGGATACGTGCTGATTTCATCGCCGGTATGGGCAAGGTGGATGGCCGTTTTATAATCCTGCTTGATGTCGACAAGGTACTCTCTGTCGACGAGCTGGCACAGTTGCCGCAGCCATGATGACTCGGCACTCTGTTACATGGACAAGAGCATGAGCCATGCCGAACTGAGCGACCGGGAGTTCAGTCAGTTCCAGCAACTGATCTACCGCATTGCCGGGATCAGCCTGTCCGGCGCCAAGAAACCCCTGGTAACCAGCAGACTGACGAATCGGGTACGGCAGCACGGACATTCAAGCTTTGGTGCCTATTTCGAAACCCTGATGCAAGACAAGGAGGAGTTGCAGATTGCGGTCGACTTGCTGACCACCAACGAGACCTATTTTTTTCGTGAACCCAAGCACATGGATTTTCTGGCAGAGAAGCTGTTGCCGGTACACCCTCGTGGCCGTCCTTTCCGGATCTGGAGTGCGGCCAGCTCGTCGGGGGAGGAAGCCTACTCTCTGGCAATGGTTCTGGCTGACAAACTTGGAGAAGAGAGTTGGGAGATCCTTGGTTCGGACATCAGTACGCGCGTGCTTGAAAAAGCACGCGGAGGACACTATTCGTTGGATCGCACCAATGGCATTCCACAAGCCTATTTGAAGCGCTACTGCCTGAAAGGTATCGGCACGCAAACGGGGACTTTCAAAATCAGCCGCGCGCTGCGAGACAGGGTCAGCTTTCATCAGGTGAATCTGATCGAGCCCTTGCCACGACTGGGTGAGTTCGATGCTATATTCCTGCGTAACGTGATGATCTATTTCGATATGGAAACCAAGCGCCAGGTGGTGAGCCGCCTGCTGCCACTGTTACGGCCCGGCGGTCATTTTTTCATCAGCCATTCGGAGAGTCTGAACGGCGTCTGCGATACCCTCAAGCTCGTTTCACCTTCGATCTACAGGAAGCCATGATGGTCGAACCCGAACGTTACATAGAGATATTCCTGCAACCTGGAGAACTTTATTTTGGCGGTCGGGATACACGTATCCGAACCCTTCTCGGATCTTGTGTGTCGCTCGTGATCTGGCATCCACAGCTGCATGTGGGTGGCATGTGTCATTTCATGTTGCCTGGCAGGGCTCGCTCACCGCAAACGCTGCTGGATGGACGCTATGCCGACGAGGCGATGGAGCTGTTGCTGGTGGACATCCGCAAGATTGGCGCCCCGCCGAGCGAGTATCGATTGAAAATGTTCGGCGGTGGCAATATGTTTCCCGGGATCACACGCGCGGATGCCAGTCATATCGGATCCAAAAATGTACAAACTGCACGGGAACTGAGTGAGCGTTACGGCTTTACCTGCGTATCCGAGCACGTTGAGGGCTCCGGCCACCGCTATCTCATTTTCGATGTCTGGAGCGGTATCGTGTCGTTACGACACAGCGCGCTGAGAGTCAGTGTAGAGCCAGCGGCTATGCTTGCACCAATGGATTTCACGGGCTCTGCAGAAGCGGATGCGCTCTCGGCGCGTTTTCCGGTTGCGATGACCTCTAGTCGTTTAAAATAATGTGCCAGGAGCTGACCTTTTTGTCTCCAATTAAAGTTCTTATTGTTGATGATTCCGCCGTCGTGCGTCAGGTACTTTCCGCTACACTGACGGAAGATGTCGGTATAGAGGTGATTGGCACCGCATCTGACCCCATTTTTGCCATGGACAAAATGGCAAAAGCCTGGCCGGATGTGATCGTGCTTGACGTTGAAATGCCACGCATGGATGGCATCACATTTCTGCGCAAAATCATGGCTGAGCGCCCAACGCCTGTGGTGATCTGTTCAACCCTGACCGAAAAGGGTGCTGAAACCACCATGCAAGCGATGTCGGCTGGTGCCGTTGGCATTGTCACCAAACCCAAGATGGGGTTGAAGCAGTATTTGCAGGATGCATCCTGCGATCTCGTCGGCGCTGTGAAAGCTGCGGCGCGTGCCAATCCGCGGCGACTGGCACCCACTGCAGAATTGCCGAAAGTTCAGCCCAAGCTGTCTGCAGATACTGTCATCTCAGCAGGGACTACAGCCATGGCGCAGACCACCGATCGCGTCGTTGCCATAGGTACGTCGACAGGAGGCACACAGGCTTTGGAGGTTGTTTTGAGAGCGTTGCCGCGTGTCTGCCCCGGCATTATTGTGGTGCAACACATGCCGGAAAAATTTACCGAGGCTTTTGCCCGGCGCCTGGACGGCTTATGTCAGATGGAGGTGCGTGAGGCAACCAATGGTGACCGGGTCAGGCCGGGGCTGGTGCTGATCGCACCCGGTGGGCGACACATGCTGCTTAAACGCAGCGGCGCGCAATATCACGTTGATATCATTGATGGCCCACCGGTTAGCCGTCATAGACCATCAGTCGACGTTTTATTCCGTTCGGTTGCAAAGTTTGCTGGCCGCAACGCCCTCGGGATCATCATGACAGGAATGGGTGATGACGGCGCCCGTGGCCTCAAAGAGATGCACGATGCCGGTGCCCATACATTGGCACAGGACGAAGAGACGTGCGTCGTTTACGGTATGCCCAAAGAAGCCGTTAAGCTCGGCGCAGTGAATCAATCGCTGCCGCTCGACAAGATCTCATCTGCGATCATGCATATCCCTGGTGCAGGCCAGCGTCGGCGGGAATTATGAAGGGGCAGTCATGATAAATGTCGGCATTAGAATACCAGTGCATGGTGAATTGGATGGTCCTTGGGATACTTTTCCTTCAACCAGTCATGAAGCGCACGTGAAAAGTCATGACCGATGCCTCTGAGCTCTACATACTCTGGGCTATCTAAGCGACTTTCTTTGCTCACATTTTCTAACGCACTACGAATATCAGGGAGTGTCAGCTTCTCAATAAATGACTCATACGTAGTAAAAATATCTTCGGTGGCAAACTGCCCATCCCCCAGCTTCGCTATTCTACGTAACGCAGTAAGGTCGAATAACTCTATAGCACGCGCTACTTTTCCCTCCCAATCAAGACCGGAAAGCTCTGCAGCCACAATAATGCCGCTGAAATAGAGCAGCTTTCTGGAGAAACGAAGCTTGATATTCCTGAGGCCCCATGGTTTTTGATTTTCTGTCGTTTTAAACTCGAAGTCAGTTGCAATCGTCCGGTAATATCGGATGATGTCATTCAGCAAAAACCTTGGAATCTGCTCGTCTGGAGAGCTGCGTTTTATGTACCGCTCCAATAACTGGCGGCGGTAGTCATAGAAGCGGCCATTACCATAAAGCCATGTTCCCTCCAAAAGGAATAGCAAACGGCGTGTCATAGTCTCATTTGTATCTTGTTGACCACCGATGTTTTTCAGCATATCGCTAAAACAGGCTATAGCTTCCTGACCAAAGGTACCCGTATCCCCCGTTTCATTCGTGATTTCTTCTTTAATAGTTTTGTCGATGGCTTCAATTTCAGCAGCAATCACATCTCCTGGAAGATCTCGATCGAAAATAATAAACCAGTCAAGATCGGATTCCTCTGTCGCCTCAGCACGGCCATAAGAGCCTGTAGTAACAACTGTTATGTTATTCCTGTGCTCGCTGTGAGTAAGAGCTTCATTAATCTTTTCTCTGAGGCAGTCAAGCTTGCTTCCTGTAAACCGCGAAGCCTGACCAATGTTGTGATAATTATCCATAATCATCTGTATGACCTCCCTGCTGTCAGAGTGAAATAATCAGTTGTTCTCGTTTATTATTGTTGGCTGAAGCTCTAAGCTTTGTCCAGGCACGCTGTTTGACGCACTGATATCGTCGCATGCTCAAATAGTTTGGTTGTATTTCATAATGTCGGCTGCAATATTCCAACGTCATATTGCTGAGAATTTCTGGCACATCATGAGCTGAGTGTATAGTGGACAAATTTTTAAATAGCTGGCTGTGTCTGCGAAGCCAGCGCCTTTCGTTCTCGAACAGCTCACCCTCAACCAGTTGCTGGCCAGTATTTTCAAAATACATCTGACTGTACTGGTCTGCGACTAAGCCAACGTCTCTATTAATCAGTTGATTGTAGACATAGCCTTTCATTTTCCAGAAATTATCTAACATTCTGAAGCGCCCCTCCTCTTTTGATACAAAAGAAGCCAGGGCAACATCAAGCGGATTCAGAGATGTGGGTGTATCCTTCAAGTAGCGATAACTACGAATAATACCCTCAATCGTATCAATATTAATCGGGCTGCTGAACAGGTCGCCACCCTCTGCATCCGAAGCATCTCCAGCAATAAGGTTACTGACGAAACTCACATCCAGTTTATTTGACAAGATTTTATGCAGCCCAGCGCTACTTTTATGCCTGCCAGACATCACCATTACACCCATCTCATGATGCCCATATCCGAACTGTTTTTTTAGATATGGTTCTACGCTGTGTGACAGTGGAGGGTGACCAATGTCATGGAGCAGACCCGCTATGACCAAGTGGCGTTTCAAGTCATCACTGTAGCCACGCTCCTCAGCTACAAAGCTTGCAAGTGCTGCAACATGTAAGGAATGATCAGCTCGGGAACGCGGTGATTTTTTAAGGCGGCAAATCGGTGCAATATGATCCAATGCTCCCAAAAAAGAGATGCTCCTGAGCCGCAAAAAGGGCTCTGAATGGATGACTTTATCCACAACCAGGTCTTTGCTCAGCGACATCACCCAATCAGTCAGCGTGTGGGGAGTATCAGAGTCTGCAAAAATGGAAAAATTAGAGTGCTTCTCTGTGCTACACACTGGAGACACGTGAGAGGTTCCTATGATTGTATTGTTGATGTCACTCATGCAATTAGTATAGCGCTTTACCAAATATACGGCGCTAATGACTAAACTCTTGTTAATACAGCACCTATCCAGTACTAAGCCAGACAGAGTTGACTTACCGGCCAGTCAGATAATGTATCGAGTCAGGCCGCTGTGTTGGTAAAGTTTCATATCACAGCGTTGGCCAAACAACGCTTCATAGCCTATCAAAAGGCTAGCTTAACTGCTCGTTAAACTTAATATATGTGTCACATATGCGCAAAGAAATTTTCAGTAAAAGAACTCCTTCCATCTCCAGCAGCATCAGGAATGGAAGGAGAAAAGGGAGGGTCATGGATGTAACAGGGAACCGATCAGCCCGCCTGGTTAAGCACCGCCTGCAGCAGAACGTTGCAGCCGGCTTCCAGATGCGCTGGATCGGCGTTTTCTATCTCGTTGTGGCTGATGCCGTTTTCGCAGGGGACAAACACCATCGCCGTCGGGGCAACGCGTGAGATGTAGCAAGCGTCGTGTCCGGCGCCGCTGACAATGTCACGGTGACTGAGTCCCGCAGCGATAGCCGCATCGCGCACGGAATTAACGCAGGACTCGTTGAAATGCACCGGGGGTGAGTACCAGATCTGCTCGAATGCCATCTCCAGCCCGACATCATTGGCAACGCTTTCGCAGATCTCACGCAGTTCGTGGTCCATTGCCGACAGGACCTTGTCATCCGGGTGGCGGAAGTCGATAGTGAAGAACACCTGACCAGGGATGACGTTGCGTGAGTTGGGGTGCACATTGAGCAGACCAACGGTGGCGCAGGCCAGCGGTGCATGGCGCAGGCCTATCTCGTTCACAGCACTGATGATGCGCGCAGCACCGACCAGCGCATCCTTACGGCGTGCCATCGGGGTTGGGCCGGCATGCGCTTCCTGACCGGTCAGGGTCACTTCATACCAGCGCTGGCCCTGCGCATCAGTGACAACGCCGATGGTGATCCCTTCATCTTCCAGAATCGGGCCCTGCTCGATATGTGCCTCGAAGAACGCCTTGAACGGACGCCCGCCCACGTCATCCTCGCCGGCATAACCGATACGCGCCAGCTCTTCGCCCATGGTCTTGCCATCCAGATCGGCACGGCTCAGGCCATACTCCAGATCAAACACACCCGCGAACACGCCGGAAGCGACCATGGCTGGTGGGAAGCGCGATCCCTCTTCATTGGTCCAGACGGAAGCCTCAATCGGCGCATCGGTCTCCACCTTGTGGTCATTAAGGGTACGGATCACCTCCAAGCCGGACAGCACACCGTAGATCCCATCAAACTTGCCGCCCGTCGGCTGTGTATCCAGATGGCTGCCCATCACCACCGGCGGCAGGCTGTCGTCACGACCTGCGCGGCGGGCAAAGATGTTACCCATCTTATCGACACGGATACTGCAGCCGGCCTCCTTGCACCAGCTGACAAACAGATCGCGCCCCTGCTTATCCAGATCGGTCAGTGCCAGACGGCAAACACCCCCTTTCGGGGTGGCTCCGATCTGTCCCATCTCCATGATGGAATCCCACAGGCGTTCGCCATTAACAGTTATTTTGCTCATGT
Organism: Nitrincola salilacus; assembly: GCF_046271865.1. Classification (NCBI taxonomy): domain Bacteria; kingdom Pseudomonadati; phylum Pseudomonadota; class Gammaproteobacteria; order Oceanospirillales; family Oceanospirillaceae; genus Nitrincola; species Nitrincola salilacus. Next base: position 936,674 of record NZ_CP176580.1, on the reverse strand, counting down.
CTCTCTCCTGCTATCGATTTCAGCGTGAAAAATGCGGGATGATCTTGTTGCCATAGTCGGCAATGATCCGCTCTTCGTCGCCATTATCCAGATAGATGTTGAACTGAGTGGTACCGGCTTTTTCCAGCTCCAGCAGTTTGGCGATATGAGCATCGATACCGCCGAGGACGCAGAAGCTTTCAACAATCTCGTCGGTGATAAAGTCCAGATAGGGGTTATCGCTCTGACCATGCTTGGAATAGTCATAACCTTTACGCTGTTCGATATAGGCGGTCAGACTCTCCGGCACCAGGCCGCTGTGGGCACCGTATTTCTCAACGATATCGGCCACATGGTTGCCGACCATCGCCGGGAACCATTTGGTTGCTTCCAGACATTTATCCATATCACCGGTAAAGGCAGGTGCCGCAGCGATCACCTGGAAGTTAGACATATCACGTCCTGCTTCCTTACCTGCATCAATCGCCTGATCGGCAAACCATTTCACCAGCGCAGGCTCTGCGATCTGCAGAATCACGCCATCGCCCACTTCACCGGCCGTTTTCAGTGCCATCGGGCCATAGGCACCGATATGCACCGGCAGCTCGTAGCCGTTTGCCCAGGGGAATTTGACCGCTTCCGGGCTTTCGCCATACTGCACCTCTTCACCGCGCACCATTGCCTTCACCTTCTGAGTGAACTCGGCGACACGCGCCAAGGTGGCGGGTTTTTTGCCCATCACGCGCATGGCACTGTCGCCACGACCGAGGCCTACCACAAAGCGCCCTTCACTCTGCAACGCGAGGCTGGCAAACAGGCTGGCGGCAACGGACCAGTCCCGCGAATTGGGGTTGGTGACACAGGGGCCGAACTTCATCTTCTTTGTGTGCTCCATGCACATGGCGATGGCGGGATAGCACTCACGCCAGAGCACGTGCGAGTCGTAGAACCAGCAGTGGGTGAAGCCGGCTTCTTCAGCCTGACGAACCAGATTACGGGCGCGAGACGGGCTGACAAAGCCCTTGAAGGTAATTCCAAATTCCATTGTGCTTACTCCTGAACAGTTGTTTTTATTGATTCGGTGGTGCAATCCGTATGCCTGCATGGGTAAACGGGACTTTTTTGGAGATATTGATCCGGATCAGAATCGGGGTAATCGCCTCGATGCAGCGCGCACTCTGTGCAGGGCCTGCGTTGTAGGCTTTCACATCCAGTTTCTCGATCAGTGTGATCACCTCTTCACGTGCCGCCAGATCATTGCCGCAGACCAGGATGTCGCAGTTGATCGAATGATCGAGCTGACTCAAGGTGGTGGCCGAGACGTTATGCAGCGCTCCGATCACCGGGATCTCATCACCCAGTAGCGCCTGAGCGGCTTCGGTGGCAGAGCCTTCGGGCGGCATATCCACCAGTTTCGGGTCGCCCTGCTTCAGTGGCACCACGATATCCACCAGAATCTTGCCGCTGAGCTGGCTGCGGATCGCTTCCAGCGTGGCGTTGTGGGCAGCGTAGGGCACGGCGAGAATCACCATTCGCTCGGCGGCAGCCACTGCCCCCTCATTATCGGTGCCAGTGATAATGCCGGTTGCGCCGGGGATCTGCTGGTTCAGTTCGGTGGCGATCTCTGCTGCGCGCTCAGCATCGCGTGAGCCGAGCACCACATCCACGCCAGCCGCTGCAAAGCGCAGGGCCAACCCCTTGCCCTGAGGGCCGGTACCGCCAAGAATTGCGATTGTCATCTGAATAAATCCTCCAGTTGGGGTCTGATCAGGTCGAGGGCAGAACTGTTGTCCGGCGTCCACTCAACCCCTTTAAAAATCAATGCGGGCACCTTGCCCTCCTTGCTCATCAGCAAACCGGATGCGGCAGCCAGCTCATCGGCCAGTGCCGGCACGGTCACTTTCAGCTCGCGACCATAGGCATCGGATTCACCGGCCAGATCAATTTTGCTCGGCACCCTGGCCAGCCCGATCGCAACATTCACCAACCCCATGCGCCAGGGTCTGCCGAAGGTGTCGGTAATCACGACGCCAAGCCGTTTGCCACTGGCCTGCTCCAGACCCTCGCAAAGACGACGGGCACTGGCATCAGGATCGATCGGCAGCAGAATCACATGCCCCGGCATATCGACATTGGATTCATCCACCGCGGCATTAGCGCAGATAAAGCCCAGCCGATGCTCGGCGATCAGCGTGCCCTCCTCTTGCCCAGGCCGTTTCACGGCACGCACCACACGGCGCGATTCGGACAGGATCACCTCGATCTTGCGCGGGTCCTTGCTCAGCGTGTCGCTCAGTTGCAGTGCCTGCTCCGACGGAGTGACATCAGCCAGATTGACGATCCGCCCTTCCGCCTTGGACACCACCTTATGTGCGATCACCAGAATGTCGCCGTCTCCCAGCGTGATGCGGCCACGATCCAGTGCGGCCAGCAGGGTTTCCACCAGATCATCACCGGGATGAATATCGGGGATGCCCGGGAGGGTCTGTAATGTGATCTGTCCGTTCATCCGTTAAGCCTCGCTGGTGAAGTGATGGCAGGTGCCGGGATCGCTGTCAGGCAGCCTTGCCAGTGGCGCAGATCATCCGGTGTGTCGATATCACGCGTCAGTTGAGCCAGTGTCAGCAATCGCGCCGGGATGGCTCGCTGGTGCGCCTCGGCCAGATGTGCCCGACTGGATTGTTTGCCGAAACGAAAAGGGATCACTCCCGGTGGAGAAGTCAGCAGCGCATTGGTGCCGCCATCATGGGCAGGACAGACAACCACTGATGGCATCTCACCCGCGGCGTTCAGCAGATGACGAATCTCGGCAACATTCAGCTCTGCAATATCAGCCGGCAGCAGCAATTGAGACTCGAAGCCCTGGTCACGACACCAGTGCGCAGCCAGAGTAACGGCATGGTTGAGTCCTGCCTCCTTGTCACCAGCCAGCAGCAAGGTTCGTTCAGCGTCAGTCAAAACAGGTTCCAGTAGCACATGTGCGCCATGGCTCACCGCGATATCGGCTATCTGTTGCGATGCACTGACCACCAGCACTGGCGTCTCGCTGAAATGACGGGCAAAAAAGGTCAGGGTCTGCCGGTACAGCGCAAGCGCAACCGCTTCACGCTGGGCCCCACTCAGCACCCCTGACAAACGTCGCTTGGCAGACGCAGGTGCCTTCATCGGAATCACGATGCAGGTGCTCATGACACACCCTCTTGCCGTGACTCGGTTAAGCGCTGACCACAATGGCTCTGGCAGTGGCTGAGATAAAACTGCACCAGTGTTTCTGCCACGCGGATCTTGCTCTGACGCGACTGCATCAGCGTATCGGTTGCCAGCACATCCAGTCCTCGTGCCTGCAGATGGCTGATCGCATCACGATCCAACTGATCGATCAACATGCCATCGATCAGTCCTTGATAGCAGTCGGCAACCCCGAGCACATCCGCACTGAACCCGGATGCCTGCATCATCTTGTCGGCAGGACCCTTGACGGTTTCGCCCTGGATCAGTGGCGAGACAGCGATACGATAAGCGCTGGTATCCAGCACCGCCTGTCGGATACCGGGCACCGCCAGAATGGCGCCGATACTGGCGATCGGATTGCTCGGTGCCAGCACCAGCAGATCGGCTTCGGCAATCGCCCTGAGCGCTTCCGGTGTCGGTGTAGCGTTGTCGGCGCCGATCACAGTGAAGCTTTTAACGGCTGGCTCGCAGCGCTCACGCACAAAGTAATCCTGAAAATCGAGCCAGCCCTTGTCGGTACTGACCCAGCTCTGAATCACATCATCGGTCGGCAGCAGTATCTCGGCCTTCACACCCAGTTGGCGGGCGATATTGGCAGCGATCTCGCTGGGCCGTACACCCAAGGCGCGCTGCTCAGTGCGATAGATATGCGTGGCAAAATCCTGATCACCGAGCAACATCCAGGTCTCACGCCCCAGCCGATTCAGCGCTTTTAGCGTATGGTCCGTATCACCGGCCAGGCCCCAGCCCTTATCACGATCGATCATATCTGCCAGGGTGTAGATCAGGGTGTCGATATCGGGTGACACCCACAGGCCATGAAAGGTCTGATCATCCGCGACATTACCGATGATCTTGAGCGGGTTGCTATTCTGACTTTCATTGCTGTTACAAAAATGACTGTTGCAATAATGGCTATTGCAGTAATGGCTATGCATCAGCCCTTCCGCCATCTTCGCGCCGCCGACACCACCCGCCAGTAACGTGATGCGCAGCGGCTGTTTCGGGAGGTCCGATATCTGACCCGATATCTGGCCCGATATCTGTGTCTGAGCATTCATGCCGCACCTCCTGCGCTGGTCGCAATCAGCTGATAGCCGCACTGAGTCGACTGAGCGACTGATACCTCAGCCAGGTCGAAGTTTTCCAGCGTCTGATACAGCGTGCCGCGACGGTAAGGCGTCAGACCCGCCTGACGGATCATGCGCACCATATCGTCAGGCACTATCTCCTGACCATGCTTGCCACCGGAGGAGCGGGAAATGCTCTCGTTCATCAATGTGCCACCCAGATCGTTGGCGCCAGCGCGCAGCATCTGGCGGGCATAATCCGGCCCCAGCTTGACCCAGGAAGCCTGAATATTGTCGATCCAGCCGTTCAGCATCAGACGCGAAACCGCATGCATACGGATATTCTCTTCCGCCGTCGGGCCGGGGCGTACCAGCATCTGATTGCTCTTCTGTTCGGTGAAGAGCGGCGACTCGTAATGCACAAAGCCCAGCGGCACAAACTCAGTAAAGCCGCCGGTACGCTTCTGAATATCGCGCAGCAGGGCAATATGCGCCGCCCAATGACGTGGCTCATCAATATGGCCATACATGATCGTCGAAGTGGTCGGCAGCCCGAGTTGATGGGCCGTGGTGATGATCTCAACCCACTGTTCAGTGGTCAGCTTGTCTTTGGTGAGCTGCTGGCGGATCTCGACATCCAGAATCTCGGCTGCAGTGCCCGGCATGGAGCCCAGGCCGTGATCAATCAGGTCCTGAATAAATTCAGCCGTGGTCACTTTGTTCTTGTGTGCACCGAACCAGATTTCAAAGGGCGAGAAGGCATGGATATGCATATCCGGCACCTGCTGCTTGATCGCCTTGAGGATATTACGATAGTGGCTGCCATCGATATTGGGATGCAGACCGCCCTGAATGCAGACTTCGCTGGCGCCGCGATCCCAGGCTTCCTGCGCCCGTTTGGCCACCTCCTCCATCGACAACAGCTCAGCATCGGCATCGCCCTTGCGCTTGGCAAAGCCGCAGAATTTGCAGCCCATGTAGCAGACGTTGGTGAAGTTGATATTGCGCGTGATAACAAAGCTACCGCGATCTCCGACCGCCTGCTGACGAACCAGATCGGCCGTGGCGACCAGTGCATCCAGCTCAGCACCTTGAGTATTAAACAGCACCACCGCCTCGGCTTCGGATATCTCTTCCCCCTCCAGCGCCCGTGCCAGTATATGGCTCACTTGAGGGTTGATCTGCGCCAACCGGGCATGAATACCACTGCCAAGGCGTGCCTGCATATCCACACTGCGGGGGCCTCTGGCAATAACGTGTTGCTGTTCGAAAATACCCATGATGCTCTCCTTGAAAACTGTATGCGTGTGCCTTGGCTCGATAGCCACTAGATACCTACTGGCAGTACTGCACCGATGCCAGACCATCGACCCGGGCGATCTGCTCCACCCGCTCAGCCACACGGGGCAGGAAGTAACGCTCCGGTAGATTCTGATACTGGGGATAGACTGCCAGCCGCTCCTGCAGACGGTGCCCACAGGCGGCAGTGGCTGTTGCAAGTTGAGCGATCTGGGGCCAGGCTTTTTCAGGATTGATATGATCCAGCGTCAAGGGGGAGATACCGCCCCAGTCATTGATCCCGGAGTTGAGATAGGCACTGTAGCGCTGCTGAAGATTCGGTGGTGCCTGCAGGCTGATAGAGGGATCGAGCAGCAGCCGCGCCACCGCCAGGGTACGCAGCATATCGTCGAGATCCGGCTCGGGTGAGTTGGCCATCGCAGTGCCGGGCTTGGCACAGAAGTTCTGTACGATCACCTCCTGGATATGGCCATAACGCTGATGGATCTCGTTGATGGCGATCAGGCTGTCGACTCGCTCGGTCCAGTTCTCACCGATACCGATCAGGATGCCCGTGGTGAAAGGTACATTTTGGCGCCCGGCACGCTCCAGCGTACGCAATCGCTGCACCGGCACCTTATCTGGGCAGGCATAGTGCGCTTCACCCTTGACCAGCAGACGACGGCTGACGTTCTCCAGCATCATCCCCATGCTGGCACTGACCGGTTTTAATTTGCGGATATCTTCGGATGACAGCGTACCGGCATTAACATGTGGCAGCAGGCTGCTTTCATTGATCACCCGCTCACACATGTCGTGCAGATAATCGACCATCGAGGTGTAGCCTAACTGCGCTAATGCCTCACGCGCCTGTGGATAACGCAGCTCTGGCTTCTCACCCAGGCTGAACAGCACCTCCTTGCAACCCATACGCTCACCTTCATGCACCACGGCCATCACCTGATCGGGTGTCATGATGCGTGCTTGAGGATGGTCGGGGTGTTTAACGAAGGTGCAGTAACCGCAGGTATCGCGGCACATGTTGGTCAGAGGTACGAAAACTTTACGCGAGTAGGTGATGCGATCACCCCAGTGCAGATCGCGCAGGGCGCAGGCTTGGTCGCGCAGTTGCTGCAGCGCATCTGCACTGACGCCTTCAAGGCTGATAGCCTGGTCTCTGGATAACATGGCAATCTCTCCCGCGTATTATTGGACACATCTAAAAACCTACTGCACGGTTTTTCGAAGTGCCCTGTTGTTTATTTTCGAGGGGCGGATGTTTCTGTTCAGCGGCACTCTGGCCAAACTGATTTATTATTTTTTACCATTTGGTAAATACATACTATCCATATTTTTACCAATCGGTCAAACATTTTTTCACACATAAAAAAAGCCGGTATCAAACCGGCTTCTGTGTAACGTATCTGTGCGTTCGCTTCAGGTCATGCCTGTGCCTTTCAACACCAGCTCAATCAAAAACTCACTGGCCTTGTCATAGTCCTGCTGCTGCAGGGCAGGCTTACCGAGTACCATCTCAATCTGGGTCGAGAAATCGGCATAGGTCTGGGTGGAAGCCCATATCATGAAAAACAGATGATAAGGATCGATATCGTTGATCTTGCCTTCGGCTATCCACTGCCGGATCAGCACCACATCGGCCTCAAGCTGAGGCAGCAGGCGATCACGCAGATACTCCTTGAGGCGATCCGCACCATTGATAATCTCGTTGGCAAAGACTTTAGAGCCGTTGGGATGCTCCTGTGACAGCTCGATCTTGCCACGGATATAGTTGGTCATCATGGTTCTGGGCTCATCCCCTGCCTGCTCCAGCAGAGTCATCTTGTCCAGCCAGAGATCCACGATATTCTGCAACACGCGCTGATACAGCACTTCCTTGGAGGGGAAGTAATACAACATGTTCTGCTTGGAGATGCCTGCTCGCTCAGCGATGGCGTCAATGGCAGCGCCCTGAAATCCGAACTGCGCAAACACATCCTCAGCGGCAGACAGAATCTGCTGCTCAATCACAGCGCGTGAACGGCGTTTGGGCTTGGTGGCTGCCGGTTTGGCAGTATCTGAGGCAGGCTTGAGCTCGGGCTCGATTTTGGTGCGTTGCGTCATCGGACTGGAGTTACCGCGAAAAGTGATTGAACAATGCGCGCTAATATACCACAAGAGGTGGTTCAAATGGATTATGCAGCATTTAGTGGCCTGATCTAGCGTGCCGCACAGGCAAGCACATAGATAATCAACTCGTCATCCACAAATTCGTACGCTAATCGATATCCAGCGGAACGAAGCTTAATTTTGTACACCGAATCGTAACCGCTTAACTTATCCGCAGGCACTCTGGGATTTTCCAGTCGCTCTGCCAGCTTATTCTTGAATTGACTCCTGATAGAAGCGCCAAGCTTTTCCCATTCCTTCAGAGCTGCAGGAAGAAACCGCAGCTTATAGGTCATCCAACGATAACAGACGAAGTAGGATCACTGGCTCAGGACTTGATATTGGGCGGCAACTCTCTTTATGGCTAAACACTCATAGCCGCCCGGTACGGCGTAGATAACCTTGATAATCTCGACCCATTTCTTCAATCACCTCGCGCTCGTAGGTTCTGCGACGTTCAGCGCGGGCTTCGGTAAACAGAGCAATGACTCTCTCGGCCTCCGGGCAAGCGGTAAAGCCGGTATCGATGTGGGTGTCAACGTCCGTTCCACCATCGCCGGTGTACCAACGGACGACGAAGCCCCCAAAAACCACGTCTCCAACACCGTCCTTGCGCAAGCGGGCCAGCGATGGCTCTCCAACAGTGCCAAGCTCGACCAGTTCCAGTTGCACATCGCCTGATTTCTCACGGGCCGTCACTGCTCGATGATCGGTAAGCACATAACTGCGGTTGCGGGCCTGACGGATTGACAACAATGGATAGATGACCATCAACAGCATTTGCCATGCCATCCAGAGCATCACGGGCAGAAAAAGCAACAACCAGAAGATATCAGACGAGCCGATCTTGCCTCGCCGCAGGTCCACGACAAATCCCCCGACCACAATCAACAAGAAAAAGGCGAGCAGACAAAGCGCAGCTGTGGCCAAAATGGTAAAGAACACTGCCCGAACCCACCGGCTTTCGGCTGCTGCGGGCATCATGTCGCCCCAAGCCGCGCCCTGCACCGGCTTGCCAGCCCACAGCACACGCTCTTCCGGATGAAGGATTTTCTGCAACGCTTGCTGTACAGAGCCCGACAGCACCTTGAGGTTAGCTTGATTCGAGTTCACGGAATCTGGACACACCGATTAAACTCCTTTCCTTGCCGATGATGTTACCCACGAAAAGTAGCCAAGTTTCTAGGCACACTTTTCATAATATTCATTTTCATACTCTGCAGGCCTTTTGTAACCAATGGTTGAATGACGACGCACCCGGTTGTAGAACATCTCGATGTACTCAAACACCACTGAATAGGCATTCTGTTTATCGGTGACATCTTCGGCGTAGATGGATTCAACCTTCAACCTGGCAAAGAAAGATTCCATCGCTGCATTCTCCCAGCAATTGCCTTTATGGCTCATACTAGGACGGATACCTCGGGTGTGCAATAAGTGTTGATATTCACCGGAACGGTACTGCACACCCCGATCAGAATGCAGTATCAAACCAGGCCTGACATTCCTTGAGGCAACTGCCATATTGAACGCGCTGATGATCAACTCATTGGTCATGCTCTTGTCCAGAGCCCAGCCGATGATCTTGCGGGTAACTTGGTTACATAACGCCGCGCTGTGCCTGTCTTTGTTAGCGACCAGCTTCCGTAAGTTTAATGACGCTGCCATCGCCCCAGCCGTCATGGACAGCCAAAGCCGTGGGCAATGGGTAAGTCCATCCACCAGCCTTCCACCAGCACTCTGCAAACCACGACTTAATGGTGTCTCCTGTCAACGTAAGACCGGGGAACTCCTCATCACAGTCCTCGAGCGATATGAAATATCTTTCATCAAAGTCAGCCAGTACAGAGAGAGGCAACTGAAGTTCAAGTGAGCGGCCTGCGAACAGTGACTCGTCTTTGTGATCGACCTTATTGTTTTCTCCAAGGTAGTAAATCCATATCGAAGGTGCCCCACCGTATTCGTCTAGAAACACCTCGGCGTGAGCAGTTTGCACGTCGTCATTGACTGTACGGTCAAATAATGAGCTCAGTATTTCGATAACCGTTGCAGAGACTCGATCCAGCTCTCGACGATAACGAGATACGAACTGCGACTCTGTGAGACCAAAAGGGACCATACATCCTCGCTAAACGCTAGGCTTTTCGGCAATTTTGAAGCCGCGAAGCGGTAGAAAAATTGCCCGGCAACAGCGGCTGATTATGCATTATTCGTAGTGACTCCAGAGCCTGAGAACTTTCACCACCCGCTCGTCTTCGAGCACTTGGTAAACCAGACGATGCTGGATATTGATGCGGCGTGAACAGGCTCCCGACAGATCACCAATGAGCTTCTCAAACGGAGGCGGCTTGCGGTATGGATCTTCCGCTATCAGCGCTAAAAGTTCCTGAGCTTTTGGCTTGAGGCCGCCGGAGGCCAACTTCTTTGCATCTTTCTGGGCTTGCTTGGCGTAAACCAACTTCCATGTCACCAGTCCAACTCCTCATCGCATTCATCCACGGGGGTGTCCATCCCCTCACGAATAGACTCCCGCATACCTGGCACGGATAGCAGGTAAAGTGTTTCCTGAATTGCAGACCAGTCTTCCTCGGAAATCAGGACGGCTTTGTTCCGCTTACCCATGATGACAATGGGTTGGTGGGACTCGGCGGTCTCATCAATCAACCGATAAAGGTTGCTGCGCGCCTCGGTTACTGTGATTCCGGTCATGACATACCTCTTGCATGTTCAACTCTTAAGCAATTGTACGCTTTCAGGTACGTACGTCAATCCGGACGCTTTACATAACACAAAGCTTTGCGGCCATTTTGGAGCCGCGCAGCGCTAGAAAAATTGTCCGTCAACAACACTGGTTAAATTACTACCGTTCACCTTCCAGCGCATGCCATACGCGTAAAATGATGATGGCACTCACATGTACCGAATAGCGGACGACATACTTGCCGAAAACCATGTCGCGGATGGAGTCAGGTACCGGCGCCAATTCAACTGGTGTTCCCATTCCAGGGAAGTCTGGTAGTAATTCGATTTTACTAACCAATTCTGCGGCGACCCTGCCTGCCGCAGGGGGATTGTGAACTGCGATAAACGCCCTGAGGCGCTTCAAATATTCAATGGCTTCGTCAGTGTAAACCAGTTTCACTTACCTGACCTCGGCGCACCTTGCTCGTTTTCGGTTCCCCAGCTATTGAGCCAGTCATGGACCTCGCTAGCATCGACAACTTTTCCCTGGGCAGCCGACTCTATTGCCTTTAGCGTTTGCTGCCAACGCTCCTGCTCACGGAGCTGCTTTTCAATGTATTCTGATAGAACCTGATTGATCACCCAGCCTTTACTCCGATGGAGCCTGCCGGCAATTGCTTCCAGATGCTGTTCAACGTCTGCTTGAAGACGAACGGTAGTGACGCTCATAGCGATACCTCCAATGCAATTAACTACATTGTATTGCAGCATAGTCTGTGAGATTTTCATATGAGGAGAACGAGGGGTCACACTTGGACAGTAGCCCAGGCCTGACCCCAATCTCAGATCTTCCAGTCCAATGGCGCGCGAGGGTCGGGTTGGTAGGCGCAATAGATGCCGGTGCGTATCGTCCTCCTCAGGTGCTCGCCAAGACTCGAATGATGCCGCGCTATCCGATTGAGGGCATAGCGCAGCGAGCGGGTGGCGCTGGTGCGCGCGCTCCAGGCCGCCACCGACGGTCCGGGCCCGACCATTCAAACCGACGCCGCGGCAGAGCTCGTCGACGAGAAATTGACGATCGGCGCGCGCGAGGTGCGCACGGTGAAAATCGTTGTTCGCCTCGGCCTCCGCGATATCCTCTTCCGTCTCGGTGAGGCGCTGCCTGTAAGCCTCGCGGGCCTTCGAGTCGAACACCTCCAGTCCGCATTGCGCATCAACCCTGGGCGCACCAGGTGATGAGTCGACGGGGAGCGCGCCACGCTCCACCTCCACCAGGTCGAGAACGTGAAAGTCCCGGCCGGGTTCCGCCAGTAGGCGCTCCAGGTAGCGCATACCCTTGAGATCTTTCAGGTAGACGGTGGTGGCACCGAAAGTGACCGTTCGCATATCCCCTTCGCGGCAGAAAACGCAACGCTCGGGTTCCACATCGTGCCGTGCGGGCGTCGCCGGGAGATGTTTGCGCGCCATTTCCGCCCAGGGTGCGGCGTTGAGGTCCTCGAGCGCTCGGCACGCGGCGTCGAGCTCCCGTTCGGCCGTTTTGTCGTCACCCGCGGCGCGGTGTGCTGCTGCGAGCTCGACGCGCAGATCCGCCGCCTCATACGGCATTCGCAACGAGATCCATTCGATGATGGCCTCGCTCAGAAGCCGGATCGCTTCGTCGTCCCGACCGTCATGCAGCGCCAGGCGTCCCTTGGCGGCGAGCACCGAGTTCTGCAATGTGCGGCTCTGGTACATCCGGGCGATTTCCGTAAGGTCGGCCGCGGCAGTACGCGCCGTATCGGCATCTCCGGCCGCCAGAGCGATGACTACCTGGGCCTCGCGCAGGGGGGCCCGCTGCAGCCCCCCCGAGGGCGGACGCTCCTTTGACGGGACATCAATCGGGTGGTCGAGCGCGCTTTGGATCATTGAATAGGCTTCATCGACGCGTCCCTGGGCCAACCGCAGCAACGCAAGACCCGGTTGAGGGAGCCAGGCATTCTGGTGCGCGGCAAGAAACGCCTCTTCAGCGCCCGCGAAATCGCCCTTGCGCAGCCGCGCGTTGCCGAGCTCGGTCAGCGGCCAGCCGAACTCCCGCCGCATCCACGGGCGCAGCTCTTCGCATGCCTGCAATGCCTCCTGCTCGGCTGCGTCACAAGGCCCCCGCAGGCGCATAATCTCTGCCCTGTGCACCCGGCAGCGGCCGTGGAGGCCTCCGAACGCAGCCCCTTGGCGCCATCGCTCCATGGCTTCGGTCCATTGCTCGGCACGGTCGTGCTGACCGATCCACTGCATCGCGCAGATGAGCTCGCACCACATCTGCCCCGACGTGAGGGGGTCGAGGTTGCCCGCACTCAGCTCCACGGCAACGTCGTCCAGCGCGCTGAGCCCTTCATCAAGATAGCCGTCGTGGATTCGGACCCTGGCCTGCGCCACTTGTCCGATTATCGAGGGAGGGGCCAGCCCATGGATTCGTCCTCCGTCCATGGCCCGTTGGGCCCATTGTCCAGTCCCCGGCATGTCGCCACACATCAGGCGCTCGTAGGTCCGCACTGCAGCCAGCCAAGCCCAGACCGGGCTGTCGGGTGCGTCTTTCACCAGACGTTCCGCCCGCGACAGCCAGGCGCGCACGGTGGCCATCAGGCCCGTGTCCATCATCAGATACATGCTCACCATGACCGCGGCGAAGGCCGCGTCGTGGGGGCGGGCGTCTTCCAGGTGCAGACGGTAGAGCTCCCCGTACGCGGACAGAGTTTCTTCCAGATCTCCGGCCCCATAAGCCGCCTGAGCCCGCATCTCAAGCAGCGCGGCAGAGGGTGGCGCGGCTAGCTCGGCGAGCAGTGTCTGAGCCCGGGCGTACTCTCCAGCGTCGAGCGCGGCACGAATCGGTGAAAGATCCTCTTGCGTCATCGCTCGTTCCTCTTGTTGCGGTTGTAACAAAGATTGTCACGCCTTGTAGGTAGGTGCAAGGAGCACCCATCCGAAAATTCATTAGATCAGGAGTATTGGACATGAATGAAACACTTTTTGACCGACTCGGTGGCCACGCAGGTATCGACAGGCTCTGCGATCGCATCGTCGATCTCCACCTCCAGAACGAAGTCGCCGGCCCACGATACCAAGCCCTCGACAACAAGGCACTGGACCACGCCCGCGAAAAGGTAAAGGAGTTCCTTGCGGCTGGCACCGGCGGCCCCGTGGAATACACCGGTCGGTCGATGCTCGAGACACACACCGGGATGAACGTCAGTGCGGCCGAATATGTGGCCGTGGTCGACGATATCCTGCAAGCAATGAACGAAATGGAATATCCGCGCTCGGTCTGCGACGAAATTCTGGGCATTGCCTATTCGCTCAAGGAAGAAATCATTCACAAATAGGTCGAGCTGCGGGCCGTTTGACCCGCCAGGAGCGCTTCCATTACATCCAACAGGAGAAGTAACCATGTTGAATCTCGAGATCCGTCGACTTGCCGACAACACCCCGACGCCGGTGAGCATCGCGTCCCTTGCCATGGAGGTCAGGGGCAAGCTCCAGTTTCCGCGCGAGGACGCACAGGCCTCAGGCAAGGCAGGAAGGAACGGGGCCGACAGCACCGGACCGGCCCTCATCGTCCGATGCACCGACCGGCAGGACGTCATGCGCTGCCTGGATTTTGCTTCGCGGCATGATTTACTGGTCGCGATGCGTAACGGACGCAACGAGCACGCTGCGTGGGACGATTGTGATCAGGGGATCGCGGTCGATCTGAGCGCGCTGTGCAAACCGCAGCGGTGACAGCCGGCGCGAAGCATTAAGGGGCAGGCCTGGACATGTTGCACATGCTTCAACGCTAGGCTTGACCCCACTCGAGCTCTAGCATCACGAGAGTCAGCAGTGCTGGAGCAACAGATGAAGAAGCAGGTGCCGGCCGATTATTTCCTGCTCACCTTCACCAAGCTGGCCCAATTCAGGGCGTTGGCCTTCGGGCATCAGGGCACTGTCTACGACTTGCTGCTGCGTTGTGCCTGGGATAGGTTTCCTCCTTTATAACCCTGATATCTGCTACCCGAAAAAGCAGCAATTCTTGTCCTCACGGACGATAGCAAAAAACTCCTCAATGGTGCGTGACTCAGGTGCCGGCGTGTAGAGATGCCACTTGAGATCGCTGCGCATCCAGTAGATTTTCCAGTGTTTTGCTTCCTCGACGTAGGTCGCCTTTGCCACCATTGACTCAATCGTTGTTGACGGTTCGCGGAAGTGTGGGCGAATTTCGACAACAGACACACTCTGGCCAGAGAAGCGCACGTCAATATCCAACTGTGGCCGGATATGCACTGGCGGGCGTATAGCTTCCAGAAACTCCGCTGCGGCCCGCTCAATCTTTTTTACTTCAAATTCACTGAAGGACATGTGTGCTCTCTGTTTGGAGGATCGGCATTTGTCATGGTAGAGCGGCCTGTTGTTAATGGCCAACTAAACTGACCCACCTCCAAAGTGGTCAAACTGCGTTGTTGACACAGTCGACTGAAGCGATGTTTTCGTATGGGATATACCCAATAAGCGCCGCAGTTAAGCCGGAATCTTTTGGATCTTTCTGGTCCCTGAGTCGCCAACCTTTTTCATCATGGACAATTCCAATCCAATTGAGCTGAACCATAATCCCTTTATAGTACGTTCCTACCGGTCCACTTTGAACTAAGCAGATATGCCTTTCTCGCCTTCCTGGATATTCGGGTATTGGTCGAGGCGATTTACGTCTCGCACCACAACATCAGACCGGAGCCCATCTCTACGTCGATCGGCAATCTTTTCTTCAAAAACAGGCTTCCACTTTTCGCGCACAGCCAATCGATCCGCTGGCGAAAGGTTGCCCTTTCGACCTTCAAACCATCTCAGAAGATCTTTTAGTAGCCGATATAGCCCAAACGTGGTCATCACCACCGGCTTCCAAGCACAGCGGCCTGGACTGCCACGTGAAACAATAAAACTCAGAAAGCTATTTTCATAAAGAGCGGTTTGCTCACCCAAACAGGGTCGATCTCGTCCAACAAACGGTTCAGATCGTGAAACGCTTCACTCTCACGATATAACTTTATACGTTATATTTTTCCTTTTTTCTTCAGGCCTTCACATTGTTTTTTTGCAAGTCCACCGTAACACCAATAAAGAGCCAAAAAGTGAAGTAACGACACAAAAAATAAGATACCAAATATAACAATAGCATTTAATTCTAGCATGAGATTAGATAGCTCGAACAACCCCTCAAAACCATCAAATACTAACACAAAAATAACTACTAAAATTATTGAAACAACCCAGGATAACAACAAAGAAAGCCACACTAATTTTGACTTTTCCACCTTATTTGGAATTCTTTTATTTTCTTCAATAAATTTACCTGAAGAGTACATCGCAGCGCCTATTAAAGCCCCAATAGATGCTCCTGAACCACCATCTAGATCCAGAAAATAAAATATTGCCGCTAGCGCAACTAGCCCAATTATATAAGCAATACTAAATTTTAAAATATATTGATTTATCTCAACATTTTGTTCCATGAAAAACTCTCCGTAATCGGGATAGCGGGACATTTTACAATGCCTCTCCTCCAACACCACCGGGCATACGGGTCACGTACTACGGCGGTTCATGTCATCATTGTCCTTCATGCCGCCAATGATGGCAGCCCCAAGTTGGCAAAATATCTGTTAGGCAGTGCTCTGTAAAGCGCTAAGCTTTTGCTTAAGCACCAATAGATCAGGTTCAGACGATCACACACCAGTAGGACATGCGTGAACAGCGGTGCAATCACCTCATCCATCCGGGAGATGAAATCCGCAATAGTGCTGTGATGCGGCTGACTATCATCTGACAAGGCCATGAACAATACATTCTCACGGCAAGCCTGAGCGATTTTACGGCTGTTGGTGATCCCTCTGGAATAAGCAAATAGCACAACCTTCAGCAGAATCGCCGTGTCATAGGCGGGAGCACCGTTGTAGTCGTTGCGATAGCGGGATTCAAACACGCTGAGATCCAGATCATTATTCAGCGTATATTCGAACGTGCCAGATTGGATCTGATCCGCAAACCGCAGGGGGATCATCTTGGTTTGGTTGTAATCGTAGTGTTTATACCGTGCCATCCCTTGCCACCTGTGAGGTAACGTTCAGTTGCCTGATTTTAGCCCTTGTCTGTCGCGTCAGCCAAGGGCTGTGGGACTTATCCGACAGTCTCTACTTTTGCAACATGCGCGCCCATGAAATGAAGCCGAAGGCGCAATGTTGTCATGGGCGTCGCCGTGCCTCCACTGGTTATGTGCTCTAGTGCTGTCTGTAATACCCGAGCGAAAAAGCGTAAGCGTTCATTTCAGGACGTCATAGACTTACTTCACATCCCTTAGCTGCCGAAGCAAGCCTGGTGACACCTTGTATTGCTTCATGCCCTCACCCAGCACAATGACGCTTTTACGGTTGATCTTGGTGACGATTCCAGCCACGGGTCCACTATGACCGTCGAACATGACTGTCATCCCAACTCGCAATTGGCTCAACACCTGTAGTGTTTCCTGATTCTGAAGCTCATCTATGCGTTTACAGATGTACTGATTCAGTTCCAGTAATTGATCAATGCTCATGTCTTCAATGCGCATAGACGATGGTCTCCGGCTGTTTATTCAGTCGATCAGGGTGGCATGGGCTGATCAGGGAAGGTAGCGGGGTGTCGGCGAATCGGGTTTTCCAGAGTCGAGGGGTCAAGTCTGCTACTTTATTTGCTGGATGCCGACTGATCCGTTGCAGCACATCCACCAGATAGGTGTAGGGGTTGATGCCATGCAGTTTACAGGTAGTGATCAAGCTCTGAATGATGCCTAAGTGTTCAGCCCCGAGCTCAGTCCAGCAGAACATCCAGTTTTTCTTGCCCATTGGAATGGGCCGCAAGGCCCGTTCCAGATGGTTGGTATCTGGCTGAACATCTGGATCTTCCAGGAATACCTTCAGGCTCGCTTCGCGACTGAGTACATAGTTCAGCGCTTTGGTCAGTGGATCACTGGGCAGTAAGCCACCGCTTTTCAACAGATCCCTGCACCACTGGAAGAAGTCATTGACGACCGGCTTTGAGTGTTCAAGTCGGTACTGGCGTTTCTTCTCGCTCGTCAGCCCTTGGGTTTTGATGGCCTCTTCATGCTGGTATAGCAGCGCTATCTGTTGCAAGGCTTCTGTGGCCTTCTCTGGATGATCCTTTTGGGCTTCGATAAAGTAACGGCGACTATGTACCCAGCACTGAGCGTGAGTCATGCCTTTTTGGGACTCAGCATAGTGAGCATAAGCTGCATAACCATCACTGATCAGGATACCGGTGAACAGCTTGTTCAGAACCTGCTCAATATGCAATCGACCTCGACTGTTCGAATAGGTAAACACCACTTCGTCAGCATCACCATACAGCGGCCAGAACCAACCCGTTTTCATCTTGCCTTTTTGCAGACCTGGACGGCTCTGATGGCCAGCCTTGATCGGTGTTTCATCCATCGCTAACACCCGGCTGCGCAATACATTATCAGTCTGGGCATCGACAATGGGTCTCAGCAAGTCGATGGATCGTTTAACTAAGTTGGTCAGGGTTCCACGGCTCAGGGTAACGCCAGCTTGTTGGATACGCTGATGCTGTCGATACAGCGGCAGATGGAACTGGAACTTGTCCACCAGTAGCCCTGCCAACAGGCTGACATCGGCCAGGCTATTATCCAACACGTTGAAGGGAGCTGGTGTCGTCACCGGCTTCTCAGTCCCTTTGCGCCGGTACACTGGACGCTGCAGTTTAAGCACCACATAGCTGGAGACACGCTGAGCCAATCTGTAGGTCGTTTTGTTGCCGATGACTTCATACTGATTGGCGTCCGGCCCAGTCAGTTCAGGCGGTAACTGTTCGATCACTTCCACCGGTACATCGGCGGTAAAACGCAGGCCCGTGTCGTTCAGGCAGTCGTCGCCCCGTTGTTTCTTACCGGTGCCACGCTGATAGGCCTGAATCGTACGTTGCTCACCCTCGACAGGCGGCTTAGGTAGTCGCACTTCGGCTGATTGGAACAGGCTGTCCTGTTCAGGCAAGTCGTACACCTGCTTCTCGGATTTGGGACCGAACAGTTGCTTCTTAAACCAGTCCAACTGCCGCTGCATGATCTGAAGTTGTTCGCGTAATAACACATTCTCCTCAGCCAGAGCCGAGCAAGAAGGCGTGTTGGAATGGGGAGTAGAAGCTATTGAATTCATGGCCAATATTATACCGCAAGCCCTCCCTCTATGCGCCCCGGAAACGCTTGAACTGACGGTATTTCTGTACCTCAATGCCATCAATCAGCAGCTGTAGATCCGTCAGTGTCAGAGTCCGCTGACCCGAGGCGGTTGGGGATATCCGGAATTGCCCCTGCTCTAAGCGCTTGGCCCATAAACAGTAGCCAGTGGGCGTGAAGTACAGCATTTTCATCTGGGTCTTGCGACGATTAATGAACACAAAGTACTGGCCGTTCAGTGGATCCAGCTTCAACAGGTTCCGGACCAGTGCACTCAGCCCCCGAAAGGATTTGCGCATGTCTGTGGGCTCAGTGCATAGCCAGATTTTGGCCTGACTGTCGAGCCCGATCATCCGTTCTGGCTCAGCCGCAATTCGACGCCATTGCCGAGACTCAAGACGATGTTCCAGTCCGATCCAGATGACGGCGACTTGCTCATCAACGACGACAGATCCAGGAAGCCTGTTTCGTCGGAATTGATAGCGTCATCAACCGGACTCTCCGATAAACGCTTCCGCCAGTTGCAGAAACTGGCATAGCCGATATTCTGCTGTTTACAGAATTGGGTGGCTGACAGACCGCTGTCACGCTGCTGGTCTATAAGGGCTTGCCATTGTTCTGGGGTGCGATGCTTTTTCATAAGCGTAACCTCGTGTTGGAAAATATAAGGTTACTGTAGGGTCAAATTCACCAGGGCGACAGAACGCCTTGGAATGAACGCTTACGAAAAAGCTGCATCTTGAAGCTTTGAGTCAAAACTGGTTGTACCAGCAGTCTCGAGTGCTTGTTCCAAAAAATTCAGAGCTTCATCAAGTGCGGGAATATAGTTCGTTTCTTGAAGAATATGATTTTTATGTTGATCAGCACGATCACGTTCGTGCTGAATTTTTTGGATAATTTTTTCAACAGCAGAGCTAAGCTCAGCGTCGGACAATTCGTCATCTTCGGAGAGCTGATATAACCGCTGTTCATACAAGGTTAGAAATTTTCTAATCCTTACTTCTGTAAACTCGTCGCCCATTTTTTTCTCATAACGTCTTGCTCGCCGGAAAATTGCGAGTGCAGCAACTTGTATGGTTAATTCGTTCCATTTCTGGGTAAAGTGATGCCCACCCCCAGTGGCCGTTGAGGGTCTTCATGCGGGACCACAGTCACTTGTTAAATTTTTATAGATTTTATTCATCAGCTCCTTCTGGGTATTCTGATAAATATAGCTCCATACCTATAGATAGCATTATGTTCATTGAGATTAGTGAAACAACTCCGCCACCGCCAAATGCATCTTCTCTTGGGCTAAATGCAATGTCAGCGGCATAAAACCCTTTTGGTAATGTAGAATTTTCATTGAGCCATTTTTCAAATGCCTCTAATTGATCTGGAAGCCTCCATGATGCATCGCAGAGCCAATCAAGTGCTTTTCCTTTTTTATCTTCTGCGGATGCATATTCCGTTATTTTAATTGGCATGATGTACCCTAAATTTAACGCTCATTAATAGGCCGATAAAGCGTAGCTTTTGAGGTCCCAGCCCGCTCGCGGGCGAACTTGAATTTATTCTTAGGAATTCAGTGTTTAGAACCAGACGACTTATCGGAGTCTTTTAATGAGCGAACTTCAACATAATCATTTTCTCTCTCCTGAACTGGCCAAGCTGCTAAAGAAGAATAAAAACCTTCGTCTTTGGCGCGATGGTAAGTCGCTGTTTGAACTTCATCCAACTCTCCAAGCCGCTCAGGAGTCAGTAAAAAAACCGCTGTCTGCTGAGTGACGACCCAAGACCTGTTTAGGAGAAATTCAATGGTTTTTATTGCAGCATTTTGTAATGAGTCGGTTTTCACAAATGCGTCAACATATGCGCCGCCAACTTCGCCGTATTCCTCAGAGCCTTTAGTTGGCTCTGCTAATAGTTGTACTAGGTACATATCCATATTGATTTCCTAACTCTTGCAGCAGGAGCGCGATGTCAGGAGCGTCCCTTGCCTGTACTTGTTAAGCATTTTTTGGTTTGTAAGCAACGATATTCACTGTACCTTTACCTTTATACTTCTTCATTTCAAAATCACTTCTGAGGCTCTGAATGATCTCAGGCAACTTTGTTGCTCCATAGGTTCTAGGGTCAAAATCAGGCGTTGATCGTTTAACAAACGAACCCGCCGCTGCGACATTTGCCCAGCCTTCATCATCTTGGTATTGCTCCCACGCCTTCTTAAGCAGAGGCACCAACTCTGAAACATTCGCTTTTTCTAACGTGGCGATTTCGTGAACTACAGGCTCTGACTCAGGAGCTGGCGATGGTTCAGCGCCTAGGTTTTCTGTAAAAATGAAATCGTCACAAGCATTTCTAAATGAAATTGGCGTCTTCTTTTCTCCAACACCAAAAACAAATATTTCCGACTCTCTAAGCCGAGAGGCCAGCTTTGTAAAGTCGCTATCACTCGAAACCAGCGCGAAAGCATCGAATTTACCAGAATAGAGCAAATCCATTGCGTCTATAATCATTGATGCATCTGTAGAATTCTTACCTGTTGTGTAGGCAAATTGCTGAATTGGCTGAATAGCCAATTCATTTAACGATTGCTTCCAATTTTTGAGATATTCACTAGACCAGTCTCCGTACGCTCTTTTTATTACAACATGCCCATGCGCTGATATCTCGTCCAATATTGCTTTCACTTTCGTGTATTGAGCGTTGTCTGCGTCAATTAGTACAGCTACTTTCTTGTGATCATCCAAATCTTTCATTCAAACTCCAATCTTGATGCTGAGTATGCTGTCATGGTAGAGCGGCCAGTTACCTGAACCGCCCCCACACAGATCCGGACGTGCGGAACTACCGCATCCGGCTCTTCAGTTATATCGTTGCTCGTGTAACGCACAAGCCCTCAATACCAGTCGACCACTAAGTGCCTTTTGGTGACACGCAGCGGACCAATTTGGTAATACCGTAACATATCCTTGAAGCGGAGCCAGTTGAAGCTGCGACGCTGGCTGCGACGGTTCAGCCATTTGTACAACGTTTCGAGTACGAAGTCATACACACGGCTAACGCTGCGGCTGTTATCCGGCAATCCGAAGTAGTTTCTAAAACCTGTGAGTTTGCGCCTAAGCTCTGGCATAAAGCGGTTGAGTCGCTTGTGGCGGTTCTGCTTTATCCAGTCGTAAAACGCTTGTAGCAGGCTCTTGTGCTTCTTCGGTGCCGTAACCCGCCTCAGACGTGGCTCGTCGTTCCTGTCCCGATCCCAGTAGAACTCAAAGCCGAGGAACTGGAACGCTCGGCGACGGGAAGGATGGAACCGGCTGAACCGCTTCAGGTGGGTCTTCTCAGGTGCAGCCTGAAGGTTGAACTTCTCCAACCGTTTGGGTAGCTCTTGATAGAACCGGCTGGCGTCGTCCCGGTATTGGAACGCGACGACAAAGTCGTCGGCGTACCGGATCAACATGGCGCGGCCTTGTAGTTTAGGCTTGATCCGCTTTTCAAACCAAAGGTCCAGCGCATAGTGCAAATAGATATTGGCCAATACGGGACTGATCACACCGCCCTGCGGAGTACCGCTGGTCGGTTTAATCACCCGTTGACCGGGTTCTTGCACCTTCGCCTTTAACCACTGGCCGATCAATGACAACAGCGCTTTATCGTCGATTCGCTGGGCCAGCATTTCCATGAGCCAATCATGGCTCATGTTGTCAAAGAAGCCTTTGATATCGGCTTCGACGATGTAGCCATACCCTTTGAACTGAAGATTGAGCATCAGGCTGTGAACCGCCTGGTGGGCGCTCTTGTTGGGTCTGTAGCCGTAACTGCACCGCTGGAAGTCCGCTTCCCAGATACTTTGCAGTATTTGGCTGACTCCTTGCTGGACAAGTTTGTCATCCAACGTGGGCAAGCCTAAGGGACGCTGACCACCATTGCTTTTCGGGATAGTCACTCGTTTGATATCGGCAGCTCGGTATTGCTTGTGTTTGAGTTGACCGCTCAAGCGATTGATATGGCTCATCAAGTTCGGTTGGTAATCGTTGAATGTTACTCCATCAATTCCCGGTGCCGACTGCTTGTTGAGCTGGCCCCAGCTTTGTACCAGTAAATCAGCATCCAATAATCCATAAAGATTCTGAAACCGGTGCTTGGGGTGGGTTTGTGCCTTAAATGCTAGGGTGTGCAATGCGGTTGTCATAGTGAATCCAGCCCTACTTTGTCCGGCCTATGTGTCTGTTGCACACCGTGATATAACTGCCAGCCCCTTCGCCATGTACAGAGCTTTCCTCTGCTCGGACTACTATGAGCTGGTCCGACTTCCAAAGAACCATCGTTGGCCTCGTGGTTTACTCGGCGTCCCTACCCGCGTCCTGCGGGAGCGCTTTGGATCTCACAAGTTCCTGGAACCTCTCTTTACACATGCCACGGTTTGAGAACTCCGCTGACTCGCAGCAACCTTGCCAGTGCGGTTGCTTTGCATGGACTTCGACGGCGTTACAAGCCTCGTCAGTCAGGACAAGCTTATTTTCGGAGCGATACCAACACTTCAGGATCACGTAATCCCTATGGCCTATGTAATTCTCTGTCTACGCTTCACGCTGGTTGTTCGGCTGCTTGTGGGAGGACTGTCCCTCGCACCGGAAAGTGTTCGCGATCCACAGCCTCCGCGCAGCGCGCAAGACTCGATACGGGTGGTTGGCTAGACCTTACCCGACAGGGACTTCCACCCTGCAAGATTGCTCCAAGCTTCGCTTGTCGCACTAACGCCCGGCTTTGAGGCGGACCTGTAGCCGCGCAGCGGCGGAAAGGCCGCCCCAGCCCCGAAGGGGCGACAACATCCGTTTGTTATGGCTGAATTTTTCCATGACGATCAATTTATTATTTTTCCAGCAAGGCTTTAGCTTGTATAAGTCTCTCAGCCAATTTTTCTTTCCCGACACCAGCAGCGGCGAGTTGGCTGTGGTAACGCTCAAGAATCTCTACTTCGCTTTTATAGTCTTTTTGCTTTCGATAGAGAATAGCCAGCTGCTCGTAGTACCAAGGTGCGACTCCACAATCAACTATAGCTGACTCAGCTTCAGTGGCATTTACACATTTCAGCAATAGCTCTATAGCCTGATCTCTCCGATCTTCGCGCTTTAACTGCTTGATGGTTTCCACATGATTGACATAGTGTTTTCCATTTACTGATGCTGCCTCTACCACTTTAGAATTCTGCTTCTCAAGCTCTTCAAACTTCTTGCGGGAGTATTCCTCCATCTTTTGATCTTCAGACTTTCCAAAAAGCCTAGTAAAAAACTTCACATTTTAACACCTATGGCCATAACGAACCTGTCGGATTAGACATTTTGAAATCAAAATCCCCAGCATCGACGGCCCATCCTTTATTCTGGTGATTATTCCCCGTTCGAACCGATGAACTTAATCATCCATTCAAACAGCCTGTATTCAGTACGTGATGCGCTTGACGCAGCTTCATCAGCCAGCTGCCACTCAGTGACGCTGCTGACCCTGTGTCGCGATCTTCTCAATGTTATGCACCAGACAATACATCAACCACTGGGCATTGACTTTGGTTCTGCCTCTTAAGGTAAACCAATTCAGCCCCTTGTTGCACGCCAGATTGCCAAATACCGGTTCCACAGTACCCAATCGCTGGCTGTAGATATGCCGTCCCATCGGGCTGTCGATCTTCTGCTTCATCTTCTCGATAAAGCCCGAGGTCTTTTTACCAGCACCCAGTGTAAAGCTGACCTGGCGACCATCAGGCTGGTTCTCTCGCCGTAGGCACTGATGCTTCAGGGAACAATCTCGACAGTGCTGACGATAGCCCTTGAACAATACATTCTCACGACAAGCCTGAGCGACTTTACGGCTGCTAGTGATCCCTCTGGAATAAGCGAATAGCACAACCTTCAGCAGAATCGCCGGGTCATAGGCGGGAGCATCGTTGTAGTCGTTGCGATAGCGGGACTCAAACACGCTGAGATCCAGATCATTCTCCACGACATGATTCAGCGTCTATTCAAACGTGCCAGGTTGGATCTGATCCGCAAACCGCAGCGGGATCATCTTGGTTTGGTTGTAATCATAGTGTTTATACCGTGCCATCCCTTGCCACCTGTGAGGTAAAGCTCTGTTGCCTGATTTTAGCCTTTGTATGCCGAGTCAGCCAAGGGCTGTGGGACTAATCCGACAGTCTCAACGCGTTGATCAGCGGCGCACTTTAGTACGTCCAGTGGAGGGCCATACCAGAACGAACTGCATCTATTTGTTAAAACTGAACTGGGCTAGTATGCCCACTTGCCCAATGCGCACCGTAAAACTCAAAAATCCAGAGCGAATGTCTCGGATCATTTTCATAGATGACGTATTTATATACAACTTGGTTTTCTCCGATCGTATGCTCTTTGAGGATGGGTAGCATTGGTATAATCTCGTCCGGCACACCATGTAACCACTGTACTTGCAGGATGCAGTTAGAAGGAATTGGATGACCTGAGTGATGGTAGTATAGCCCTCTTATAGTTCTCTCTATCACCCGATCATGAGCATAAGAATCCCATAAAACACCCATCCTTGATTCCAGATCTCCACTCTTATTAACTATCGCAACACGGCTAGACTCACTTTTTATTTTGTCTAAAAGACGTTGATTTCTTTGCAAAGTTCTAACTGTTTTTTCACTAAATAGTTTTCTGGCTATGTCATTGTTTTCGGCCGCGTGTAGGCTTAAATAGACCTTGAAAAGATCATCAAAGTCAGACGCTGAGTTGTTGCATTCAAAACAAGCAGGTACTGTTATTAAATGAGGTCGAGGTTTTGGAAAAATCGCCTTGGGAGGTACATGGTCCTTAGTGGAAGCTGTCCTTACTCCACATATTGCGCAAATTTCGCCCTGAACAGGGCGAGTAGGAGTTGTCACCACAGAAGCTAGTTTGCCTTGACGTCGTCTATTTTGCACTTTGGCCATTCGCTTCTTACTGCGCCGAGATTCCTTGATTAACTGTCGTTGACTGGCTCTCACATGGCCTCCATGTATTGCTTTAACGCCAAGTTTATCTGCACATACTGCGGAGAGCGTTTTTGTGTAAAAATGGAGCATAGCGACAGACACAAAAACGAGTGTAGCAGTATGTGTCAGCGTGCAGTTTTTTGTTATGTTTTATGCTCGATGGCATTTTTACTGTTTGATCCTGGCTCACCAACAAACCTATAAACGCGCTTGGTAACCCTCCTAGCTTCACCCGAAATATTAACACCTAGACCTTTTTCACTACCGGTGACACCAGCCTCACCGACCTTTTCGTCCGCATAGTATTCTTCGATTACCACCTCTGACGCGTTTTCTATTCTTTGGGCAATTGCAATCTCCTGAGCCACTCTTGCTTGCGCGTGCGCCATTTGCAATTCCAGAGCTTGCTTATTTGCTTCGTCACTTATTCTGTCTATGTTCTTAGATTCAGAAACTACCAAAGTTCCGGTAACTGCCGCTGCCAGTACCTTTGCTATTTGCATTATAGAGCTATCGATTAACGACATTTCTCATCCTTACCAGTGGTTCGCCAACATAACGTCGTGCTCTGTCGCGAATTTGTAGCGTAGCGGAAAATTCGTCCGACAGCAGCACCTTGTATGGTTAATTCGTTCCATTTCTGGGTAAAGTGAGGCCCACCCTCAATGGCCGTTGAGGGTCTTCATGCAGCAGCTCGATTTAGCGCAGGCTCCTCTTTCGAGAGGCCGGTAACAAGTGGGTAGCGCTGCTTGACTCCTTAGCGATAACTCAAACAGTCATCGGGGCCTCGAGCCCGCATAGCAAGGCAGAGTCAGCTTATTATGAATCACACTGAAAACCAAATCGAAGTCCATGTCGGCGTGGATGTCAGCAAGTTAAAACTTGATATTGCCTTTCATCCGCTGAACCTTCACTTTTCCATTCCCAATGATGATCACAGTATTCAAATAATCATCCAGGTACAAAAGCAACACCCAGTAAAACGGATCGTCACCGAAGCCACTGGCCGCTATGAACACGCTTTTGTTTTTGCCTGTGACAAAGCTAATCTGCCCATCATTGTCGTTAACCCCATCAGCATCCTGCGCTATGCCCAGGCTATCGGCGTATTCGCCAAAACTGATAAGCTGGACGCCGCTGTCATTGCTCGTTTTGCTGCAACGATACAACCGGATATCAAGCCTATTCCTGATAAACAATCCCGCCTGATCAAAGACTTACTGGCAAGACGGTCACAACTGATGGAAATGCAGACAATGGAGAAAAACCGTCTACAGATCATGCCTAAAGAAGTGCACTCATCCCTCAATCGGGTACTACGTGTATTGTTGAAAGAGATCGATCAACTCACACAAAAAATTGACCAACTGGTTGCACAGGTTAAACACTGGCGGGTTAAATCTGAAATCCTCACCAGTGTACCAGGGGTCGGTAAAATCCTGGCATATACGTTACTCAGTGAGCTACCCGAACTTGGCAAGCTCAATCGAAAAGAGATCGCCGCTTTGGTTGGTGTAGCCCCCATGAACCACGAAAGCGGTAACTATCAAGGCAAGCGGCGCATACGGGGTGGCCGCCCACGCATTCGCACAGTGATGTTCATGGCAATGATGTCTGCCATTCAATGCAACCCGGTATTCAAACGTTACTACACCCATCTAAAGGCATCTGGAAAGCTGCCAAAAGTCGCCTTGATTGCCTGTATGCGAAAGCTCATCGTCATACTGAATACCATGGTTAAGAATGAAGAACGATGGAGCTCAAAAATTGTATAAATATATTGACTGGTGGTCACAGTCACTTATTACACGTTTTAAGGTTTCTTCGGAGGATTGCCAGGTTGATCACCCTGCGAGGTCGTGGGTTGATATCCCGCACCGGGCTTACCTTGGTCTGGCATATCCATAGGGCGAGGCTGCTGGGCGGGCTTGTACCCGTGAGTTGGCTGATAACCGTCATTATTGAATGTCTTTTTTCTAGACATGGTATGTTCTCCTACTCTGAGTATTGAAACAGCTCTAGTGTTGCTATCTGATCCGCAAGTATTATCGTACCAGCTGTGCTGACTCTTGGCCTATCAAAACCGCCATCTTCGTTAATTACCCACGTTTCCTCTAAATAAATTTGCTCTGGTGCGGGGCTGCTAGACGAAAAGGAGTTCCGGCCATACTTACCGGCTACTTTTCTACCATCCTTTAGCGTCACGACAACCCAATACCACTGCCTTTGGGAAAAAACGTAGTCCCAAGGCTTGCCGGTGGGGTGAGGGAGGTTTCGTTGTATCAATTCTAAACCACGCGCCCAACGCCATAGGACAACCCAAATCACGGGAAAAACGAACAAAACCAGGAGGTAAAAGAGCTTGTAGGCAGTAGGGTGACTCAGGCGTATTGAGCTGGCTTCAATCTCAAGAATTGGCCAGATCAACAGAGCATAATTGATACAGCTATATGCAATAGCGTCAATTAACTGCTTTGACGACCCCCTAGTGACCGAAGGAACGATAAGTTCGTAAACCTTTATCGAAATAAAGCCAGGAATGACAAAGGCTATGAACAACAAAAGCTTATCGAGATCCCATATACTCAAATCACTCTCCAATTACGTGTAAACGATAGGCTTTGCGGCAATGTTGGAACCGCGAAGCGGTGGAATAATCGCCCGGCAACAGCGGCTGGTTATGCATTATTCGTAGTGACTCCAAAGCCTGAGAACTTTCACCACCCGATCGTCTTCGAGCACTTGGTAAACCAGGCGATGCTGAATATTGATACGCCGTGAACAGGCTCCCGACAGATCACCAATGAGCTTCTCAAACGGAGGCGGCTTGCGGTAAGGGTTTTCTGCAATCAGCGCCAACAACTCCTGAGCTTTTGGCTTGAGGCCGCCGGTGGCCAACTTCTTTGCATCTTTCTGAGCTTGCTTGACGTAAACCAACTTCCATGTCACCAGTCCAACTCCTCATCGCATTCATCCACGGGGGTGTCCATCCCCTCACGAATAGACTCCCGCATACCTGGCACAGATAGCAGGTAAAGTGTTTCCTGAATTGCAGACCAGTCTTCCTCGGAAATCAGGACGGCTTTGTTCCGCTTACCCATGATGACAATGGGTTGGTGGGACTCGGCGGTCTCATCAATCAACCGATAAAGGTTGCTGCGCGCCTCGGTTACTGTGATTCCGGTCATGACATACCTCTTGCATGCTCAACTCTTAAGCAATTGTACGTCTTCAGGTACGTACGTCAAGCCGGACGTTTCCTACCAACCGCGCTCACCCAAGCGGAAGGAGCGCAGCGACTGGAGCGTCGGGTGCAGCGCATGGTTAGCCTTTGGCATCAGGAAGCACCACTGGAACGGTGAATTTAATGCGTGAATGAGTAGATGCTTCACCATGTGAGGCACCTTGTGACCCCAAACCAACTGCGCCCAAATAAACCCCGATGCCTCCTTTTGTATCCTTACTACTCGCTTCTGCCAATGCGATATCAAATTCAACTGTGGTGACAGGACGATCATTATCATCTGTCATGACTTTGTTGTCCTTCACACAACCATAAAGCCTCATAGATCCAGCTTTTCCACCATGGGCTTGCGTCAATTCACTTGCTTGGGCAACCCCAGCAACTATTTCAGTTATTGCGGTTTTTATAAATTCTTGAAGTTCCATACGTTCCTTCCTTATAAAGGCTAACGAGCCTGTCGGATTAGACATTTACAGTCAAAATCCCCAGCATCAACAGCCCGTCCTATATTCTGATGTTTTCTATCCGTTCGAACGGATGAACTCATACACCCATTCAAACAACCCTTATTCAGTATCATGTTGCAACCACTGACCATCAGTCAGTACCTGCTGCACCTCAGTGGCGCCGCTGTCCCTGTCTCGCGACCTTCTCGATATTATGCACCATACTGTACATTAACCACTGCGCATTGACCTTGTCTTTACCCCTCAGGGTAAACCGATTCAGTCCCTTGTTGCTTTCCAGATTGTCAAACACCGGCCTGTCCGCCCGTCAAATCCGCGATAGCCTACGCGTCAACCGTTACTGCTGACCGTAGCTGCAAGCGGGGCTGTTGTTGACAGGGCTTCATTGATCGCCTCAATGTGGCGACACTTCGGGTAGGTACTGCATGCCAAAAACTGCTTGCCGGCATTGGCACCACTCCTAGCCACACGCACAACCATCGACGATGAGCACTTGGCGCAGCTCTTTTCATCCTTTTCGATCTGCTTCTCAGGCGCTGCAACCGGTAGTTCTGCTTCTGGTTCAGCCGCAGTTGCTGTAGCAGTCAGGTGCGGCGCCAGCAATGCCTGTATCTCGCTGATGACATAGCCCGCCTTGGCCGGTACGCGAATAAATGGGATATCGGCAGCGCTGCACACCCCGGTCAGAAACTCGTCCCGCTGTTGCCGCTTGCTGGCTTTGTGTGAACTGTCATCCAGCTCCAGCACACAGATCACAGAGAGGTCATGACTGTCGCACAGAACAAAATCGAAATGCTTGGCAGAGATCTTGTTAAACGCTCTCTGCCAGATACTCCTCGCCAGCCCCTTCCGCGGCGTTGCAATATCCGCCACCCTGACCTTGCCGAAGATCGTTGCATTCGTGCCGACAGCCTGGCTGAGTACGCCATAAAACGAGCGTTCAGCCGGCGTAAAGAGTGGTCCTGCTTTCTGATAGGGATAGGCTTCGGGGCCAGACACCCGCCCCTTCAGGGATTTGGCAAAGACAAGCGCAATGACGATAATCGCTACCGCTGCAATGAGTAACCCTTCCATCTGTTTCCTCCTTTATAACCCTGATATCTGCTACCCGAAAAAGCAGCAATTCTTGTCCTCACGGACGATAGCAAAAAACTCCTCAGACATCCGAGACGACTCACACCTGGATCAGAAAAAAGTACTGGGCCTCACAAGACGACTATTTGGCAGGTAAATAACGACTAAATAGCGTGGCGAAATCTATGTCTTCGAGCTCCCGCCCAATGAAATAGCCTTTATCCCGAGCGAGATTAAGCGCTGCACCACCCGGTGCGGCAACTGGAAGAACGAAAGCAGCAGGATTGAACCGCCTGAAAATGTCGTATTCGACTTCGACTCCATCCATCCCCCCAATGAATACTGCTCCGATCAGATCTTCACTAGAGAGCATCTGTTCGCGCATCAGTTGCAAGCTACCTTGGATATCCTCGGGAACGGGGTCGGTATAAATGACGTTGTCAAACCGTTGGTTCTCTTCCGGATAACGACCTTCGAAAATGCGGCTTTGATACAGGATCACAGAGCTTGCGTAATCAACCCCGAGATCTTCGCAGATGCTCCAAATCATTGGGGTAATTGCAGGATGGCCGCCCCATACAATCTTGTGCCGGCGAACGGTAGCGATAGCTAGTTCACGAACGGCACACTGGATTAGAAACGGATCAGCGGTCTCGTAGTACGTCCCTCGCCCGATCACGGGGATGCTTGCCGAGAGGAAAATCGTCCCCATTTCTATGCCCTCCAGTCTGCAAATTGCCAGCCCGCCTCGTAAGCCTTAACCCAGCGCGTCGCTTGGATGTATTGGCCCAGCCAATCCAAGTGACTCAGCCATTGGGGGTGTAGGCCTACATGGTCATAGAGTATAGCCACAGATTCGTCAGGGGAGTTCATTGAAGCTTCGTGCATTGTTGTCGAGGTCGGCACACCCACCGTTGGGTAGACCATAACCATCTGATCATCGGGAAGACGTACTCGAATCCCGCGCCCGACACTCATGCCAATCACCTCGCCACCTATGGCCTCAATACCTATTCGCAGATTGCTAACTAGGTTAACGGTTCTCACCGCATGACTTTTGCTACGGACTTCCTCAAGCTGAAGACAGATACGATCAATCGCGTGATCACTAATCCGCCCAGATGTGACATCTAGCTCGCTCGCATCAAGCTCAGCGAGGCTTGCAGTTGCCAAGCGCTCGGAGCGCTGGGCTTCAGGCCACCCTACTCGAAGAACGCTGATGCCCTTGGCAAGCGCCCTTCCGAACTCGGCTGCCGTCCATCGACTGTTGAAATAGTCAGGCGTGTCGAGCATCAACAACACGTCAGAATCACAAAGCCGATGCCACAGCATGGTCTGAAAATCTTCTGCCGGTGCGATGCTATGGGTATCCAGGAAAACGTCGAAATGCCTGACAGAGAGCGCGTCGAACATCTGCAGAGCCGCCTGCCTAGCCTCGTCCCGTCGATAACTGACAAATACCCGACGTTGCTTCGGAAGCAAACCTGCACATTCCAATAGAGCAGTGGCTACCCGTTTCGCCCCACCATTTGCGTACGACAAACAATTCAATGGCCGAAGGATTTCCGGGACTTCCGTTGCAACTCGACCTAGGTCAGGCACTACTGGGACAACAGGAACACCGCCCCGCAGCAAGTCTGGTAGACTGGGGTGATCTGCGTCTACACCGCCAAAAAATACAACGGCAGCCGATCGTTGCTGATGAGGAGTGAACTCAACAGGAACTACCTCCCAGCCAATCTCTTGGCCCAACCTCAAGCCAAACCTAGAAACCGCCTCTGCTACAGCCTTTTCAAGCTCAGAAATTTGCTCAGCCGAGGGTGCACCCAGGACAGCAAGATGATAGATGAATGACATGACATCCTCGTTATCAGTTTCGCTTAAACGCTAGTAACCAAACTGGGGCCGCGAGACTATCTCCCAAGCGCCCGTGCATTCTCAAAACCGCTCCCACGGATCAACATGTTGGCCGTCAAAGAATCTGGAGCGCACTTCAGCAAAGTGCGCTTTGCCAGCCTCATTGCCACGTTGTACCATTTCCTGGATAGCCTCGGCGTCATCCATTTTGATTTCGACAGGGGTTTGCTGATTAACGCGCACATGACGTGTCGGGCCTAGGAAACTTTCTGCTAGTGCCAAAGTACCATGCTCTTGGGCGGCGAAAAAGAGATCGACGCTATGAGGTGCCCAACCTGCCTTGCCCTTTCCTAGCTGCTCAATGAAGTCGCTTTCGCTACTGAGAGTGCCAATGCTCAGTACATCAATCCTGTCTAAAGGGATTTTCAAGTATCGAACCGCTTCCGCCAACGCCGGGAGGATGGGGTTATTGGCCCAGACACCTCCATCCAGAAACGTCTCCAGCGCGATAGGCCCATCGAAGGTAGCTTCATCAAAATAGGTAGGTGCAGCGGAGGAAGCCAGTGCAGCATCGACGGCTGAAATATCTCGGTAAGCGGTTCGATCTGGGCTATGCGGGGTGACGATCGCCTCTGCCTGACCTTGCTTGGCCCTCACAGTGGGAATCACCAGGCGGCAGCGGGAATCTGCTTCCAACGTTTTGTCCCCGTAAACCGCTGTCAGCAGGCCCCGAAGTGTGGCTGAGTCATGCTTGGATTTGAGCCAGTGCCGCAGTTTCCGATCCTTCGGAAAAATCTGGGGCCCCTTTTTCTCGTAAAACTCAAGGATTTCACGTGGCTTCAAGCCCATGGCGAGCCCAATAGCCAAGATAGCTCCCGTGGATGTGCCGGCCACTAGGTCGAAGTGAGAAATGAGGTCGTTCCCACCACCGGCCTTCAGCATGTCGTCCCACTTGGCCAAGACTGCCGCGGTGAAGGTACCTCTGAGCCCTCCTCCGTCAAGCGCCAAGATGCGGAAGTTTCGGCCGCGCGAGACGTTACGGCGAGTAAGCGGTAGGTTCTTCAGTTGGTCGACGATCAGCCCTACGACTTGGTCAACCGATGTACTGTTGGCAATGGTCGCATTCGCCTCTTGAGCTAGCCCGTTTCGCAGACGAGATAACAACGAAGGATCTTCTTTGAGATAGCCTGCGATAGCCCCGCCAAAGCCAGCGACGATAAAGCCTGGCTTTCCGAGTTCAAGCATCGTATCCAGCTCATTGGGAACGCCTGCTTTTGCTTTATTAACGTCCCACCATGCACCACCGACGCAGATGACGGCGTCGGAACGATCAGCCATCCAATCACGCATTGGGGTCAGGCCTTCTGCAGCCGGGCCATCGCTGTTATCTGTAGGCACGATCTCTACAGAAGCGAATGTTCTTTGTTCTTCAATTTCAGCAGTGTACTGGTCGGTTGAGTAGCTCTTCGCCCGCACTAGGGTAAGCGCGCCCTTGCTCCCACCTGCCTGGATGAAATCCTCTGCAGCTTTCCGCAGTGGTTCAGTAAACGAAGGATGGCTCCCATGGACAATAGAGCCCCCTTCACTGAAGACTTTCGCTGCGAATTTCTTTACGAAATCAGCGATGTCTGCTTGCAATTCTTTGTTCGACCCGGACAGGTGAACCCTGACGCCGGCCAGACGCTGCGTGACTGCCATGTGTAATACCTGAGTGATCTGAAATGTCGAGTTCTGTCGGCTAGTACGTCTAGGGGTGTGTTGTTAACGACCGGCCAAGGCAGCTGCGGTTTCGATCCAGCCTGCGATGTTTTCCCGACCTTTTTGAGCCGCGAAGTCGTATCTCATGCAGTGCTTGGATAGCTTAATAACCGTGTTGCTGGTAGGGGCGTCAAACCAAAGATCAGAGGCAGGGATTGCTAAGGTGTAGTCCGAGTACTTCACCCATTTATCGTCCTTGAGCTCCGCGAAATAAATCTTGCCGTTGGCGAGATAGACACCCACTTCAGCCAGTGGATCTGTGCCTTTCACTCCAAGCTCCTTCGCGTTATTTTCTACGCCATGGATATCGACCGTGAGTAGCCCATTGCCCTTCAATACGCTGCGCACGATCTCGTAACGTACCCATCGCCTAGAAGCTGTGTACTGGCCAGAAAGCACACACGTCACTGAAGTATTCTTGAGGCCATTACGAAGGAAGGTCTTGAGCGCTTCATCACTTTCCTTCTTAGAAGCTTCAAATACACTGCTGTCATAGAACCCTTCCGCCACCTGATCCTTGCTGACGACCCAGCAATTTCTGACATTCCAGACTCGCCATACGTCTTCCTGATAATGGAAGGAAAAAAAAGTTTTTCGCGCCATACTTTGCTCCAATTCGTTTCACTGAAAATACCACTCACTCCGCAGCGACTACAGTTTACTGTGAAATGTGCCGTAAGTGCCCGTCAATTATTTGTTGTTTTTTAATTTAATTCAATGTATTGATGAGCAAGCTCAATTTGCCTTATTTTGAATGGCGTGATCAATCCAGTTTGAGATATTGTTTGCAATGTCTTGGTAAGCATTGGAAGAACTAGGATCATAACAAGGTACGACGCTTGACATTGCACTGCCACCATTGAATTTGATGAGATCAAACGGATTTTTTCCCTTCCTGCTAGTTCCGTTTCTAGGGCACTTTAGGTTATGAATATGAATACCTAACAGAGCTTTTCCGTCATTCCATGCCTTGATGATTTCATGTTCTACCCATGGTCTTGAAGCAGTTTCGCTACCAATCAAAACAATAATACATCGTTTGTATTTCATATTTTGATCGATCCAGTCCTCTACTGCTTTGTTACCAGTTCGCTTTAGTTTTTCCCATTCATTTGGAGTGGTAGGTGGATTACCCTCAATACTACCAATATTACGTATTTGTTGGACTCTCATTACGTCGTTATCAAAATGAAAGCTATAAAAAACAGGAATTTTAGCCATTTTTAGTTTCCTTTATAGATTTTCTACCCAAGTTCCATAATTCGTACCTGCATCAAACACAGCATAACCAGTCTTGCCCGTCTGTTTATTGTTTCCTTCATCTATCTTCTTATACAGCTGAAGATATTCGTTTCCATACCAAGTTCCGTAATCATCTTCTGTTGGAATAATTAATATCTTTTCGTATCCTTTTGCTGAATCTGCAAAACCAATTTCCCAAGGACACCAGCGTGATTGATTGGAATTGTCCGTTGCTAAAAAAAAGAACCAGTCTGTAGAGTATATTTTTGCCTTAATTATGTTTGCAGTTTCCTTGTTGGGAGTGCTCGGCATTTCGCTATCTTCCCAGTCAATGTACAAGTCCCATCCATTTTCTTTCATTAGAACTTGAAGACCTTTAGCTAGCTCATGGTCTTTATGACTGTGGCATAAAAAGGCCGTTTGCTTATTTTTAGCTAAAGCTTCATTAAGCGATTTAGCTACAACAACTCTTCCCGAGCGATTAGATGCTGATCGTAAGTCCCTTGTTTTAATGGCCATTCCTACTCCTTTAATTCATAGTACTCGGGCACCTAGACATAATGATTCCCCACGAGGTGCACGGAAATATCATGAAACCCCGCATGTCTCTAAGACTTGCGACAGATACTCCCAACTCATTGCTGCCTTCTTTCGTTTGCGCTGAATACCTGCCTTGAAGGTTTTCTCACTCGTCAAGAAGTTCATCGCAATGTGTCTGATCGCTGCCAGATTCTTGGCCGCATCTTCTCGACGTATCCGACAGGCATCCTCTTTAAATCCAACATCCAGACACCAGTGCAATTTACTCTCAATGTGCCAATGCTGGCGTACCGCCTGCGCAAAACGCTCCGCTGTTAAAACTTCTGAGCTGATGTAGTAGTGAATCTGGGCATGATCCGGGATGGTTTCACCTTCCTGTCGGAAAGAGATGGCCACGCCCACACTCTTCATGCCGGGCCAGTCAAATGACAGGTTGACGAAGTCATCAAACAGTTCGCTCACCACATACAGGCGGGTTTCT
Source organism: Nitrincola salilacus (assembly GCF_046271865.1). Taxonomy (NCBI): domain Bacteria; kingdom Pseudomonadati; phylum Pseudomonadota; class Gammaproteobacteria; order Oceanospirillales; family Oceanospirillaceae; genus Nitrincola; species Nitrincola salilacus. The sequence goes on along the minus strand of NZ_CP176580.1, from coordinate 900,366 downwards.
TTTCGGCCATGGCTGGTCTCGGCGGTGCTGTAATAATCACCATCATAATCAACTAGGCGATGCATCGGAAAAAGGTCTTTGAACGCCTTTTCCAGGCGAGGCTGGTTACCTTTAACCGCTAACAGATAGTCCGCCTCTTTATCCACAATCGCCTTGGCGATAGCCCTTTGACACCCCATGACGTCCAGGGTTACGAGGCATCCACGGATTTCCAACAGCTTTAACAATTCCGGTATCGCCGTAATCTCATTCGACTTCTCAGCTGTTTTCAGCTGCCCCATCACCATACCATTTTCGACACAGAAGGCACTGATCATATGAATGGCTCCGCGCCGCCGACTCTTGTCGTAAGAACTCCGCAGGGTCTTGCCATCAATCGCTATGATGCTGCCCTCTGTCAGGGTGTGACAGCTCTGCATCCATTGTGAAAAGCAGCTTTGCATCTGGCTGGGATTGAGGCGACCTATCACGCGTGCAATCGTATTGTGGCTCGGGATACCGTTATCAAAATCACCATAACACTTCAGCCATTCAAGGTGTGTATCGCCAAAATCAGCGATCTCTTCCCAGCCCTCTGCGCCCGCGATGACGCACAGACTGTCAGCAACAGCACATCTGAAAGCTTATGTTCCACTTTCCAGTCCTGGCGATAGTCATTAAGAATTGAAAAATGGCTGAGTAAGTCTTGTGGATTCATAGGGATACCTGATGTGTCGTTGTATCCGCATCAGAGCATATTTTGTCGATTGACACCAATTACCTTGTATTTGAGTTCGGATGAAAGCCAGTGATAGCAAGGGGTTGCATGATATTTCCCTGCTTTACCAATTGACTCCGTGGGGCTCATATGGGTTATACGTAAAGCTATACAGCTACACGCCCAGAGTCTGAGAAATGATTTTTACCGCAACCGCCTTAACTATTTCCAGAGTTGCGCTACCGCCAACACTCTTAAGATGTTGTTGAGTCTTGGCCCAAATGCCAGGATCTCGAACTGCACCCAGATAATCGTGGCCCGCCCACTCTATCCTATTGATGACAAATGCTCGTGGCCCTTTAATGCTGACAGCTTTTGATATAGTAGCATCCAGAAGTCCAGCTCGATCAAGTAGTTGGACATGTTCGGAAACCTCTTCAAGTCTGTCTGAATATAACTCTTCGAAGTCCTTCAGACCGACTCGCTGCTCTGGCTTTGCTTCCTCTGCAACGAGAAGAATATCTCTAATAAGATCAAGGTCCCTTTTCAATTTGCCCCCTCCGACAACGTATAATCGGGATAGGGAGGCACCTCACAATGCCCCTCCTCCCACACCACCGGGCATACGGGTCACGTACCACGGCGGTTCATTTCCTCATTGTCCCTCATGCCGCCAATGATGGCAGCCCCAAGTTGGCAAAATATCTGTTCGACAACGCCCTGTAAAGCGCGGGGCTTTTGCTTAAGCGCCAGGGTCCGTGAGCAGATTTAGCCGTATTCCACGCCGTCCAGCGATCTACCCCTAAATGACGTAGTTTGCGGTACCCACTACGACCCCATTGCTTCCAGATATAGCAACGCAATTTCCGCCTGATCCCCCGAGTTCAACAGTTCAGCGTATAAGTAACTGATTTATATAGATCGCGATCAAAAACGTTCCACTACAAACTCAGATAATCAGTGCTAACCGTCGGTTTTTCGATGTTCAGTGCTTTGAGTATATCCAACTGCTCACTCGTCATGGATGAGAGACCTGTGACAGGGCTGCCATTCAGGCTTGCCTGGTGATACTGGATACGACGCAACTGCGCCAGGGCTCTCATCGGTGAGTGCGCTGAGTCTGCTGCCTTGAGGCGCATCCGCATCACTCTATGCAGGACCAGCGCAATGAAGCAGATCATCGCATGTGCCCGGATACGTTCCGGTAACCGGTGGTACACCGGCCCGATCTCAATGTCTGATTTCAACGCCTTGAAGCCACGCTCGATATCCGCCAGCGACTTGTAGTGTCTGACCACTTCGTCAGGCGCCAGATCCTGCACGTTGGTGACCAGCAGCAGTTTGCCATCCATCAGGCGCGCTTGCTGCAAGGCAGAAGCATCCACATCATAGCTGAACAGTGGACTCTTCAGATTGACTTTAACGATCTTTGCCAAGCCAGACTCGCTGACTTCTTTATACAGACGGGCCGTGGCCCCACCGCCTGAGAGCTTGCGGCCACGCGCTTTCTCGCCCTCATCCTGTCGATCCAGCTTGGCGGCAAGCCGTTCCGCTTCCTGCTCAAGCGCTTCGATTCGCGCATCACGGGTGGCAATTTCATCCGCCGCCCGTCGGGGATCATGAGCAATGATCAGGCGTTGTTTCTGCCATTTGGATTCTGTGATCACTTCTGCGGTGGCGTCGGCGAACACGCTGCTCTGCAGCGGTTCCAGTATCGGTTCAAAGTCGCCGTATCGCCGCCCCGGCACGGCCAGAATGAACTCCAGTGGCTGGCCGCTGGGCAGGGTGATCTGTTGCAGCTCTTCCAGGTTATCGATCGACAGTAAGCCACGGTCAGCCACCACGATAATACGTTTAACCGGAAAGCGCTCAATGATGGTCTGCACCGTGGGCTGCAGGGTTTTGACCTCGGCGGTGTTACCTTCGAACACTTCGTGGTACAGCGGCAAGCCATCCGCAGTCTGGACCATACCCAGCATGACCTGACGCCGGATGCCGCCCTCTTTGGAGCGTCCATATTGACGCAACTCGTTCGCCTGTTGTGTCAGACCTTCTGCTCGAATCGTGGTCATGTCGTAAAATACAACAGACAACTCCTGATCAATCAAGGGCCGCAGCAGCTCTGTTACTTTGTCATTTACCGCAGCCTGATGCTCATTGAGCGCATCCATGGCGCGCAGCAGGTGTTGATGATCGATCTTGTCCATACCGCTGACACCCGGTATGCACACGGTCTCCAGCCAGCGCAGGACGCCCAGTTTGGAGTCGGGTGAGGTCAGCCGGTTCATGACCATGATGCGGATCAGCGACTCAATCTGGATGCTGTGCCGGGTACCCCGAAAGACCTTGCGTAACTGATCAAAGCCCAGGGCATTCCAGAGCTGAGTCAACGCCCAGACGTCGCCGAGCGCACGGGATGACTCGAACGCAACGTCGGGCTTATCGGGTAGTGAGCGACCCGTGATACGGCAGAGTCCTTCGACAACGGACTCCAGCTCGTCGCCGAGCTTGTCCAGCCGCCCCAGTGTGGCAATCGTACGTTGCTTCGGGCGGCCGTTCTCGTCTCGATAGGCTTCCACGAGCTGAACGTATTTGCGGGGACCGGATGTAGTGACTTTGACAAACATGCCATGACTATATCAATTTTAAAGCACTATTAAAAGGAAATAGTTATCCACAGACATGCCATTACATGGCATTTGAAAATATCAACACCTAAACCCGCATGATTACTGGTGTCGGTACAGGAAAACAGGGGTTATTCAGTGGATAACTGTCGAACTCGGGTGATCCATTTGTCTATGTCACGCAGCGGGCTCAGTACCTCAGCGATGCCAAAGTACGCTTTCCAACCAAGCAGGTATTTCTTCAAGTCTGCGATAACATGCAACAGGTTATGGCCTCTCGTTCGGCGGCTTAACGCCCTGACACGTTCTTTAAGTTTAACAATGGCTTTATCAGCCACTTTAATACGGTGATCGCGTCGTGGGCTAACCGTAAACCCCAGAAAGCTCCGTTTCCAAGGACGGTCTACTGCGCTCTTATCGTTATTAACCCTGAGCCGGAGGCGTCGTTCGATAAATCGCTGCACACTCGTTTTAATGCGCTCAGCTGATCGCTGGCTTCCAGCAAATATCTGACAGTCGTCAGCGTATCGGCTGAAGCAATGCCCTCTTTGTTCCAGCTCCCAGTCAAGCTCGTCCAATACAATATTAGCCAGTACTGGCGATAACGGGCCACCCTGTGGGACGCCCTCCTTACTCGCCGTTAATTGCTGGTCTTTCTGCACGGGACTTTTCAGGTATTTCCTGATCAGCTTCAGCAGTGTTTGATCTTGTATTTTCATTCCCAGACGGTACATCAACCGGTCATGGTTGACGGTATCAAAGAATGCTTCTAGATCCAGATCCACGACCCAGTGTTTACCTTGCACTATTACTGTTTGTGCATGCCGGATGGCTTGGTGTGCACTGCGCCGTGGTCTGAAGCCATAACTGTTGGGGTGGAAGGTCGGTTCCCAGAGCTGGCTAATAACTTGCGCAATGGCTTGTTGGATAAGGCGATCAATGACCGTCGGTATACCCAACTTGCGAAGCTTCCCGTCAGCCTTAGGGATTTCAACCCGCCTAACCGCTTGTGGCGAGTATTTACCACTGGTCAGGCGCTCCCTGAGTTCAGGCCAGTGGGTATGGAGGTAGGTCGACAGTTGATCCGTCGTCATACCATCAATGCCCGCCGCACCCTTGTTGCGTTTCACTTGTTGTAAAGCTCGTACCAGATTGTTCCTATCAAGTACTTGCTCCATCAATGAGCTTTCAATGATTGGTAATTGAACAGGATTTTCAGCAGCACGGATTTCACCCATCACAGAGTGTGATGCTCGTTTATCGAGTGGGTCAGGTGCATTATCCGTTCTCATTCAATCAGTCCATACCAGAAATGTTCGGGCCTTCAATGAGCAAGAGTCTCATTTACTATGCCCTCTGCTGACTTCTGCATTGCGATCACGCCGAATTGCTTTGACGTCAGTTGGTCCATCAACACAGTGCAGATCTCCCAGGGTAAGGCACTTAACTTTCCTCGCGTAGACGCCGAATTTATAAAACCTAGGCCCGTTGCAGATGGAGGGCTTAACAGTCACGTGCCCGCTGGCCCCGCCTAGATCACACCTCATATCCGGTTCTTGTTCATCGCCCCGCGATTTTGCCTTGGGCTTCCTCCAGCCATGACCTCACGATCACAACCTTGCCCTTTGGCTAACCTTCGGCTCTGCGAATACCTGGTACGAGGACTTCCACCTCGCTAGTTAAGTGCCATGCCTGGCACACACGTTTGAATTCAGCGGCCTGCGCGGCTTTTCGCGCAGGTCCGGTGGAATGATGGGTTGGGCAACGGAAGGCTAAAGCTACTGAATCCAATCATCGACGGTACGCCTCTTGACCTTCTTGCTTGGCATCAGTATTGGCTCACCCCAATCAAATAGAGAAACCGATACTCTCTGCTTCTTGCCTTGGAAAACAGTTCGGATCATTCCACCAATGTTCTCAAGAAAAGGAGGCTCAAGATCGGCATATAGAGGGTAGCCTTCTGGAAATTTTCTCCGCTCGTTCCAATACATTGCGCGAGAAAATACGAACATAAAGATCAGCATTGCTCCCATGCCGAAAGGCAGCATCAGATATGTAGGAATGCTATCTGGGTTGGTTCGAAGAATAGAAAGGCCATAGTCCTTCAAAATGAACCAACCACCAATTAGGAAGCCTGGAAGCGTATTCGCAATGAGTATTAGCAAGAAGAGGGCCGAGAGCCGCTCTCCAATGGAGGCCCTTACTTCCTCTGCCGTGTGATCGATTGGGATTTCTTGACCAACTATCCTTCCGGTTATTTGTACTTCCGCCATTGGGTTACCGGTCACGAAGAGAGGGAGCACCAAGTACTCTTTGGGATTTATACAATCGAAAGTAATTGAAAGGGTGTTCGGGGTGGTGATGGTGGCCGAACAGACCGTTTGGTCCTCTACAGGTATCGTTCGTGCGCCAACAAGGCTAGCGTCAGCACCAACCTTAACTTCAAGTGGAGCTGACGGGATTAGATCAGCATGAGTAATGGGTTGATTGCCTCTGTTCCAAATCAAGAGACCGATTGCATAAATACCTTTGTGGCGAGTGCCGCTTTCGTCGCACACATGGAATGGAATGTCGTCAGGCAATTCAGAAACAATCCCGCGCATAACAAGACGGGCTTCAAGGCGCTTGTAAGGATGGCTTGAGCCTATCCCAAAGATCGATAGCACAACCCTGAAGAGTGCGGTAATCGGAGAAAGTATTTCACCAAATGTCATCGATGCGCCTCCTTGGCAGTTGCCCAACAGTTCGTTAATGAGGTCTACGACCTCAGAATAAATATTTAGAAGGTATACTTTATTCGACACCCAATAATTCGCAACCAAAACATAACCATATGTTTTAAATGAATAAATTATAATTACAGAGCTCACCCAATCAAACAATCAGGTAACTCAAATATCAGGCTACCCACCCAACTGAGTGTCAGGTACCGGGAGTGACTATCAGGGGGAGTCCGCAACAGGGATGTTGCGGTCTAGGCCCAATACTGTTTAGTTAAATATCACCACTGGCACCGGATCACAAGGCTGGTGCAGTGGATCTCCCCGTTTGCGGATAGGGAAATTACCCATCTTCCGCTTTACTCCGCGCGGGTTCCGTCGGCCACGGCTGGTCACTGCTCGCCCGCTAGATATCTCCTTCAGCAAGCTGTTGAGCCATGCCTGGCGCTGCTTAGGGGGGAATGGAGCCGGAAGCCGGCAGGCGGCGCCTCAACACCCGCACCGCGTGGATAAACGATAAATCCTCCGCGGCTTGGGCTGTGGTCGTCGCGGCCTGCGTCATCAACCGCCTCACCGCCGCATGCGCAATCAGTAGCGCATAGAACTCTTGCTCAACCAAATCCGGTCGCTTGCTGCGCAATATGACCGCACGCTCTGCGAGATGCACTTTGAATTCGTCAAAGGCCTGCTCGATGGTCCAACGGCGGTGGTACAAGGCGGCCAGCGCCAGCGCTGGCGCCTCCTCGCTATCGTGCCAGTTAGTAATCAATCGGTACAACGGTTCCTGATCGGGAATACCTTCCAGGGCGTATTCGATAACCCGCACCTGAACGCCCTCCGTCTTGCGCCGTCGCGCTTTATCACCCGGATACAGGGTCGTCAGGTAAGAACCATCAGGTAGTTCCTGTTCACGCGGCAGAAGCAGGCTGCTCTTAACGCGGAATAGCAGCTTGGCCCCGGTGGCGCATCCGCGTTGCCAGAAAGCGTAGCTATAAAAATTTCTGTCCGCCGTCACTAACATGGAGGGGTTCGCTTGATCGATAACCGCTCCTGCCAAACTGCGCTCGTCACTGCCGTAAGGGCCGGGATTGGCGTAACACAGCATGTGGGTGCCACATTCGGCCATGGCGACAAAGCGCAGCTTCGGAAAGGCGCTGCTGCCCCGGGAAGCTCCCGGGTAACCAAAGTAGGCAGCATTGCCTTTCTCATCGGGCATGTCGAGCGTGGAACCGTCCAGTGCCATGACCCGCAGCCCCCGGTAACACACACCCGGCATATCCGCTGGCCCATGGGGCTGGACCTGCTCGTAATACAGATCGCGCAACGGCGCGACACCGACTTTTCCTCGCGCTTGGGAAATAGCGCCTTTAGTGACCGTCGCCTTCGCCAGTGAGTCATCACCGAGCAACTGGCGCAACCCCTCGATGACCAGGCGAAGCACTTCCTCGTAAGCGACGTTGCCGTACAGCACCATCGCCATCACAAAGTACACCAGCACTTCGTGCGGCAAGCCGCGCCGGCGCTGGCTGTGAACACCGTGTGCCGACAGAGCTTCCCGAACCCTCTCTACCGGACAGTTCATCGCCAGAAAGCCTACTGTCAGGTAATCGGCCAACCTGGCGCCCGTCGACAACTCTGCTTTCGTTCTCGCCATGCTCATCCCCTTTCTTGGAAACATAGCGGACATTTTGACACAAAATCGTTAACTAAACAGTATTGGGTCTAGGCCCCATGGACGGGTTTACGTCGACCCCGGATAGGCGCACCCGGTGCCTGGCACGGGTCGGTGGCACTTCGACTTTTCAACCGAAAAACACGCTACCGCCCCGACGGTGCTCCATCACACTTGACTACGTCCTGTTTGTTATCTGAATCTAATACATACTTTTTGTATGTGCAATCCTACTATCTGCTTTATTCAGACCCATCGGTACCCATCGCACCAGCAAAATCAAGCTGCCGCCAGGCTTCATACACCACGATGGCACAGGCATTAGAAAGGTTGAGGCTACGACTGTCGGCACACATCGGCAGGCGCAAACCACTGTGCTGCTCACGCACGGCTGGGGGTAATCCGCGGGTTTCCGGGCCGAACAGCAGCATATCGCCGGGGGTAAAGCGGGCATCAGTATAGCGGGTGGTGGCATGCGTGGTCAGCGCCCAGACCTGCCCGGGCGCCACACTGGCGATGCATTGGTCCAGATCGTCATGCACCTTGACCCTGGCCCACTCGTGATAATCAAGTCCGGCACGCCGTAGGCGCTTGTCATCCAGCTCGAAGCCGAGCGGGCGAATCAGGTGCAGATGAAAGCCGGTGTTGGCACACAAACGGATGATGTTACCGGTATTGGGCGGTATCTCCGGCTCAAACAACACGACATGCAGCATGCTACAGGGCTCCCAGGCAGATTCGGTGATTCAGGCAACAGTTGTAGCCTGAAGGGGGCCCATTATAACGATCTGTGCGCAGCCGTGTTAATCATCATCCTCATCGGCCATCACTTCATCAAGGTTCAATTCCTTGATCTTGCGGGTCAGGGTATTGCGTCCCCAGCCCAGCAACTGCGCCGCATCGCGTCGTCGGCCTGCCGTATGTTTCAGCGCAACCTCAATCATCGCCCGCTCAAACTGCGGCACCGCCTCATCCAGAATCGAGACACGCCCGCGTGACAGCTGCTGATCGGCCCAATGACGCAACAGTTGCTCCCAACTGCCACTGACCACACTGCCACTCTCCTGCTGCTCCAGCAGCTCCGGTGGCAGATCAGACACCAGCACTTCGCGCCCTGATGCCATCACCGTCAGCCAGCGACAGGTATTCTCCAACTGCCGCACATTCCCCTGCCACGGCAGTTCACAGAGGAAGGCTTCCGTCTCGGACTTGAGCATCTTCGGCTCGACATTAAGCTCTTCGGCAGAGCGCGCCAGAAAGTAGCGCGCCAGCCGTGGGATATCTTCACGCCGCTGCGACAGCTTTGGAATATGGATACGGATGACGTTAAGCCGATGAAAAAGGTCTTCACGAAAGCGCCCTTCCCGCACCAGTTGTTCCAGGTTCTGATGGGTGGCAGCGATGATTCGCACATCCACCTTGACCGGTGTATGCCCACCGACCCGATAGAACTCGCCATCTGCCAGTACACGCAGCAGGCGGGTCTGGGTTTCGGCTGGCATATCACCGATCTCATCCAGAAACAGCGTGCCACCGTCGGACTGTTCGAAGCGACCCCGCCTTGCAGCGGCAGCACCGGTAAAGGCACCCTTCTCATGCCCGAACAGCTCAGACTCAATCAGATCACGTGGAATGGCGGCCATGTTCAACGGGATGAAGGGTTTGCTGGCACGTGGGCTGTGCCGATGCAGCGCATGTGCCACCAACTCCTTTCCCGTACCGGAATCACCATTGATCAGCACGGTAATATTGGACTGCGACAGCCGACCGATCGCCCGGAACACCTCCTGCATGGCAGGGGCTTCACCGATGATCTCGGCGGTGTCGGGATTTTCCTGATCCGGGGTTTTCTGGCGCCGCTCATAGGCATGTTCCAGTGCTCTGCGCACCAGTGCCACGGCATCATCGACATCAAAGGGCTTGGGCAGGTACTCAAAGGCGCCACCGCGATAGGAGGCCACGGCGCTGTCGAGATCCGAATGGGCGGTCATGATGATGATCGGCATATCCGGATAGAGTCCCTGAATATGCTCCAGCAGTTGCAGGCCATCGGTACCCGGCATTCTGATATCACTGACGATGGCGTCCGGCTGTTCCCGCTCCAGACGTTTAATCAGCTCGTCTGCACTTTCAAACGCTGAGGCCTGAATACCGGCAGAACTGAGGGCCTTGTCCAGCACCCATCGGATCGATCGGTCATCATCCACAATCCAGACATTACCCGGCGTTTTCATACTTTTGCTCCAGTGGAATTAGTAATTGGAAACGGGTTTGCCCAGGCTCTGATGAGCATTCGATCAGCCCTTTATGCTGATTGATGATCGCCTGTGCTATCGACAGGCCAAGCCCTGATCCATCGGCACGCCCCGTGACCATTGGATAAAAAATTGAGTTCACCAGATCGGGTGGTATACCGGGTCCGTTGTCGATAATCTCGACTGAACAGACCAGGCGGTGTTTCTCGCTGCCCAGCGTGATCTGTCGCAGCGCACGGGTTCTGATCATGATCTGCGGATCCGGTGTTGCGGCTCCCTGCAGCGCCTCCATGGCGTTGCGCACGATATTCAGAATCGCCTGGATCAACTGCTCTTTATCACCCCTGAACTCAGGAATACTGGGATCATAATCGCGCAGGAACACCAACGTGCTGCCCGATTCGGCACTGACCAGGCTGCAAACCCGCTCCAGCAACGCATGGATATTGACGTCCTCAATGCGCGGCAGCTTGTGCGGACCCAGCAGACGATCCACCAGATTGCGCAGGCGATCCGCTTCGTCGATGATAACGCGGGTGTAATCGTGCAGCTCCTCGTTATCCAGCTCCCGCTCCAGCAGTTGCGCCGCACCCCGAATTCCGCCCAGCGGATTCTTGATCTCATGCGCCAGTCCGCGAACCAGTGAACGCGCCGTGGCATGTCGGGTCAGCAGTTCCTCTTCGCGTTCGATGCGCATCAGACGATCTCTGGCCTGAATCTCCAACAGCAATCCCTTGTGGGACATGGGGTTAACGCTGTAATCCACGATCAGCTCCTGCCCTGCCTGAGTGATCAGTCTGGCTTCACGCTTGCTGTAGGGATGCCCGGTACGGAAAGACTCACGCAACACCTCCAGATCCTCCTTGCAGGGTGACAACCACTCTTCAAAGGGCCGGTTCAACAGGCGCCGCGAAGAGGCCTCCAGCAACATCTCGGCAGCCGGGTTCATGTACTGAATACACAACTGCTGATCCAGCAACAGTACGGCTGTGGTCAGGTTTTCCAGTATCTGGCGACTTACATCGTGACGAAACATTCACCCACTCTCCGATCTCTTGTTACTGATCTTGCAAAATAGAGGCCACAACTCACTATCGGGCTCAACTAGCCTGAAACTGACCTGAAACCAGCCTGAAACTGGCATGACAGGGCTATGGCGTTAGTGCTGGCGTAGTGTTGGGGTAGCTCTGCAGTATGCTGACGTAGTCTCTGGCAGGCACCTATGCAGCATCACACCAAAAAAGGACATTCACTATGCACCATTATAGTGCATAACTCACAATTAGCGTGCATCCAACAAAAATATGATTTTTAATCAATCAGATAACCCGCCCTCTCCTCTGCACTCTTGCAGGGCTACTACTTGCAGGGCTACTCTCTGCAAAGCCCAGAGGAGAGGGTCATTACCCCCAAGACAAAAAAACCTCCCGGAGGAGGTTTTTTGATATCGCCTGCAGGCCTCTTAAACTGAGTAGTACAGGTCGAATTCGACTGGGTGAGTGGTCATGTTGACACGCTCAACATCAGCACGTTTCAGCTTGATGTAAGCATCCAGCATATCCTTGGAGAACACGCCGCCCTTGGTCAGGAACTCGTGATCTGCTTCCAGACAATCCAGTGCTTCAGTCAGGCTTGATGCAACAGTCGGGATCAGCTTGGCTTCTTCAGCTGGCAGATCGTAAAGATCCTTGTCAGCTGGGTCGCCAGGGTGAATCTTGTTCTGGATACCGTCGATACCCGCCATCAGCAGTCCGGCAAAGCACAGGTAAGGGTTGGCAGCTGGATCAGGGAAACGCGCTTCCACACGACGTGCTTTAGGCGTAGTGGTGTAAGGAATACGCAGAGACGCTGAACGGTTACGGGCAGAGTAAGCCAGCATGACTGGTGCTTCAAAGCCTGGTACCAGACGCTTGTAAGAGTTGGTAGAAGGGTTGCAAAGGGCGTTCAGCGCCTTGGCATGTTTTACGATACCACCGATATAGTACAGAGCTGTTTCGCTCAGACCACCGTAGCCGTCACCGGCAAAGATGTTGACGCCATCTTTGTTCATGGACAGGTGAACATGCATACCTGAACCATTGTCGCCTACCAGCGGCTTAGGCATGAAGGTAGCTGTTTTGCCATAAGCATGAGCAACGTTGTGTACGGCATATTTCAGAATCTGTACTTCGTCAGCTTTCTTCACCAACGTGTTGCCACGCACACCGATTTCGCACTGACCAGCAGTCGCTACTTCGTGGTGGTGAACTTCGATGGTCAGACCCATCGCTTCCATCGCGTCGCACATCGCCGCACGCAGATCATGCAGAGAGTCGATTGGTGGAACTGGGAAGTAACCACCTTTTACACGTGGACGGTGACCGGTGTTGCCACCTTCAATTTTGTGGCTGGATGCCCAGGAAGCTTCTTCGGAGGAGATGGTGTAACCACAGCCACCGATATCCGCATGCCAGTTAACTTCGTCAAATACGAAGAACTCTGGCTCAGGGCCAAGCATCGCTGTATCAGCGATACCAGTAGATTTCAGGTACTGCTCAGCACGCAGAGCAACAGAGCGTGGGTCACGGTCATAACCCTGACCGGTAGCTGGCTCAACGATGTTGCAGCGAACGATAACAGTAGGCGCTTCGCAGAAAGGATCCAGGATTGTTGCACTGTCGTCAGGCATCAGGATCATGTCGGATTCGTTGATACCCTTCCAACCGGCGATTGAAGAGCCATCAAACATTTTTCCTTCTTCAAAGAAGGAATCACCCATATCAGATACCGGAATAGTGACGTGCTGCTCTTTACCTTTAAAATCGGTAAAACGCATGTCGACCCACTTTGCACCGCTTTCTTTAATCAGATTCAGAGTATGCTCTGACATACGACTCTCTCCACTTGAATGAATTGTTGTCCGGAAGTCCGATCTGGCACTTCAAACCGGTTGCAACGACTTGCCTTCCTCTTGTCTTTTTACTAAGCAAACACCGTGCCAGCACCAAATAAGTGCTGACCACCTTGATTTCAGGGACCCATTACGGGGCCAAGCCATTTCATGGTGCACCATAATGTTTCATCACAGCTTTTGAGCGCACCAAATCAGTGCGATATAGAAAATTTGCTCTCCATAACTCCCAATTGCTGATCACCAGCTTATACCAAACCACATTTTCCTGCCCTATCCTGGAGCGACAAGAATATAATTGACAAGCAAGTGCTTTAGTGATCGATTGTTGACCGCGTGTCCCGTATAATGTTGGCCTTCGAAACAGGACCCCAGGTAGAGCGCGTGATCCAGAACCTAAGAAATATCGCCATCATCGCCCACGTCGATCATGGCAAAACTACACTCGTCGATAAACTTCTACAACAGTCAGGTACTCTGCATCGTCGCGATGAAGGGCAAGAGCGTGTCATGGACTCCAATGACCAGGAGCGCGAGCGTGGTATCACGATTCTGGCCAAAAACACCTCTATTCTCTGGCATGACTACCGTATCAATATCGTAGACACTCCGGGGCATGCTGACTTCGGTGGCGAAGTTGAACGTGTTCTCTCCATGGTGGACTCTGTTCTGCTGCTGGTCGATGCGGTTGATGGCCCAATGCCACAGACTCGCTTCGTGACCCAGAAAGCTTTCGCCAGAGGCCTGCACCCGATTGTGGTCATCAACAAGGTTGACCGCCCCGGTGCTCGCCCTGATTGGGTCGTTGATCAGGTCTTTGATCTTTTCGACAACCTCGGCGCCACTGATGAACAGCTCGATTTCCCCATCATCTACGCCTCTGCCCTGAATGGCATTGCAGGCCTGGATGTTGAGAACATGAGCGAAGACATGACACCGCTGCTTGAAGCGATTATCGAACACGTTGATGCGCCTCATGTTGATCCCGACGGCCCGCTGCAGATGCAGATCTCTGCACTGGACTACAACAGCTATGTCGGCGTTATCGGTATCGGTCGTATCACACGTGGCCGTCTGACGCCCAACACTCAGGTGAAGATCGTTGACAGCCATGCAGGTCTGCGTTCAGGCCGCGTGTTGCAGGTCATGGGCTACCATGGTCTGGAGCGTATTGAAGTCACTGATGCCCAGGCAGGCGATATCGTTTGTGTCACCGGTCTGGATAAGCTGAACATATCCGATACGCTGTGCGATCCGAATACGGTTGAAGCACTGCCGGCACTGGCAGTAGACGAACCGACCGTTTCCATGACATTCCAGGTCAATGACTCACCTTTTGCAGGTAAAGAAGGCAAGTTCATTACCAGCCGTAATATCAAGGATCGTCTCGAGCGCGAACTGGTGCACAACGTTGCACTGCGCGTTCAGCAGGGTGACAGCCCTGAGAAATTCAAGGTATCCGGTCGTGGCGAACTGCATCTGTCGGTTCTGATCGAGTCCATGCGCCGCGAAGGTTATGAGATCGGCGTATCACGTCCAGAAGTTATTCAGAAAGAAGTGGATGGCGTCATTCACGAGCCTTATGAACTGGTCATGCTGGATGTTGAAGAGCATCATCAGGGATCCGTCATTGAGGATCTGGGCAAGCGTAAAGGCGACATGACCAATATGGAAGTGGATGGTAAGGGTCGTGTACGCATTACCTTCATGATCCCTTCACGTGGCCTGATCGGCTTCCGCAGCCAGTTCCTGACCATGACATCCGGTACCGGCATCATGACCTCGATCTTTGACCACTATGGTCCGGTCAAGGCGGGTGAACTGGGCAATCGTCAGAATGGCGTGCTGGTTTCCATGGTCAACGGTAAAGTGCTGGGTTATGCCCTGTTCACTCTGCAGGAGCGCGGACGTCTGTTCGTCGACCCTAACATCGAAGTCTACGAAGGCATGGTTATCGGTATCCACAGCCGTAACAACGACCTGGTGGTTAACCCCACCAAGGGCAAACAGCTGACCAACGTACGTGCCTCCGGTACCGATGAGAACATCGTCCTGACACCGCCTATCCGCTTCTCGCTGGAACAGGCACTGGACTTTATTGAAGATGACGAGCTGGTCGAAGTGACACCTAACAGCATCCGCATCCGCAAGAAGTTCCTGAAAGAGAATGAGCGCAAGCGTAACAAGAAGTAATCGCTGAGCTACCCTGCAAAGGCGCTGTCGGATACTCTCCGGCAGCGCCTTTGTCATTTCTGGGCTCCCCCCCCATTCACCCCCCCTATTTATGCCTTTCAGCGGTGATATACTGTTGGCTGATTCCCTCATCAAAGGAAAGCCGATGCGCACCCTTTATCCAGAGATTCAGTGCAATAAAAGTTATCAACTGGCTGTCGGCTCTGGCCATAACCTCTATATAGAGGAGTCCGGCAATCCCAATGGCATTCCGGTACTGTTTGTCCATGGCGGGCCGGGAGGCGGAACCTCACCTAATCATCGCCGCTTCTTCAACCCGGATCGCTACCGCATCATTCTGTTTGATCAGCGTGGCTGCGGCCAATCCACACCCCATGCCAGCCTGATCGATAACACCACCGCACATCTGATTGAGGATATGGAAAAAATCCGTGACCTGCTCTCGGTGGAACAATGGTTTCTGTTTGGTGGCTCCTGGGGCTCAACACTGAGCCTGCTCTACGCCCAGGCGCACCCTGAGCGCGTGCTGGGCATGATTCTGCGTGGGATTTTTCTGTGCCGTGATGAGGATATCAACTGGTTTTATCAATCCGGAGCCAGTGCGATTTTTCCCGATTACTGGCAGGATTATCTGCACCCCATTCCACCCGAGGAGCATGACGATCTGCTCAACGCCTTCCACCGCAGGCTGACATCCAACAATGAGATAGCCCGCATGTCAGCAGCAAAAGCCTGGTCGGTCTGGGAGGGGCGCTGCTCGACTCTCAACCCCAATCAGGATGTGGCCGAGCATTTTGCCAACCCGCACTTCGCCCTGGCCATGGCGCGCATCGAGGCACACTACTTTGTCAACAAGGCCTTTATCGAGACGAATCAGATCCTGCACGACACAGCGCGGATCCATGACATTCCTACAGTCATCGTACATGGCCGTTATGATATGGTCTGCCCGATAAAACAAGCGTATGAACTCTATCAATTACTACCTCAGGCCGAGCTGCATATCGTCCGCGATGCTGGCCACTCTGCATTTGAACCCGGTATTATCGACAACCTGATACACACTACCGATAAATTTGCAGAATGGAGCGCATGACAGCGATATGAAGGGATTGATTCAGCGCGTGAGCAGTGCCGCCGTGGATGTCGACGGCCAGCGCATCGGCGAGATAGATCAGGGGATTCTGCTGCTGCTCGGTGTGGAGCGGATCGATAATGAAGCCAGTGCCGATAAACTGCTGCAGAAAGTGCTCAACTATCGCATTTTCTCGGATGCAGAGGGCAAGATGAACCTGAATCTGCAGCAGGTCGGTGGGGGCCTGCTGGTCGTCTCTCAGTTCACCCTGGTTGCCGATACCCGCAAAGGCCTGCGCCCCGGCTTCTCCTCCGGCGCCACACCTGCCGAAGGTGAGCGTCTGTACAACTATTTCCTTGAACAGGCTCGCGCCATTCATCCGGTGGTTGCCTGCGGCAGCTTCGGTGCCAACATGCAGGTCAGCCTGACTAATGATGGGCCGGTGACTTTTATGCTGGAGGGGTGAAGTGCTGCATGGGTGAAGTGTTGGATGAGACAGGAAACGACAGAGCCCAGTAGCCTCCCCTTGATCCCTATAACAAAAGCCAGT
This sequence comes from Nitrincola salilacus, assembly GCF_046271865.1. Taxonomy (NCBI): domain Bacteria; kingdom Pseudomonadati; phylum Pseudomonadota; class Gammaproteobacteria; order Oceanospirillales; family Oceanospirillaceae; genus Nitrincola; species Nitrincola salilacus. The sequence goes on along the minus strand of NZ_CP176580.1, from coordinate 883,687 downwards.
ACTCTTTTGCGCAAACAAGGGCCGGACCGCCCTGAAGGATGATTTTTTAATAAGGACATTAACATGCCTACCGTCTATTTCAATTCCCACGCATGCCACATTTCTGACCTGATAGAAGCTGACGACGAACTACTCACAGAGTTTTCCCGAGTGAATAGCATAGGGGCAAACGGTCGTGTCTATGAAGGCCAGGCTTTTACACTGGATATAGCAGAACCCTATGCACCGTCGATTGTCCGTACGCTTAATCAACAGGCTATTCATGAGCGTGGCTGGTTAATGCGGGCAGCGGCAGCTGAAGGTGAAGAGCTGCACCGTGAAGCCGAGTTCTGGGAAAAGTACCTGACTGAAGAGGAGCTCAACGGAGTAGTCAGCCTGATAGGTGCTTCAGGACCGGCCTTCAAGGCCAAATACCAAAACCTTTCGAATTTTCACAAAGCCTTGGTGAACTACGAAAATGCCCTCATCGCTGTGCAAAAACCTGCCGCAGCTGGTATGCCGGGCGCAGGCGCCAGGGATGCCGTTGCAAGGCGCAATGCAATCCAAGCCTACGATGTGCTGATGAGCGAACACAGAAGCGCAATGACCCAGCTCTCCCCAGTGATCATGCGCACTAAAAACCGTGGCGGAGCAATCAATAATGCCAATCGAGGCATCACTCTGGCCAGTCGCAACCGTGGTCGCCTTAAGTCCGACTCACGCATTTTTGTATCCGACCTGTTTCAGGCAAATCGGCTGAAAAGCTTCTCTCAGTTCATGTCGAAAGCCGCCACTCCATTATCTTTGGCTGCTGACGCTTCTATCAGAGCTGGCAAGGTAAAAAGCGTGAGTAATGCTGATGGAAACTGGCATCGTGAAAGTGCAAAGCAGATTGTTGGGTTTGGTTTAGGGGCTGTGGGGGGAGTTGCGGCTTCTTGGGGTGCAATAAGTGCTGTTGGAGGCCAATCTGCACTACTGGCATTGGCAGGAGCAGGTCCAATAGGTTGGGCTCTTCTTGGCTGTATTGTGGTTGTTATCGCGGGGGCGGCTTACCTTGGATCACAGGCCGGAGGATCAGCCGGTGAAAAATTTGGTGTTAAGCTGTATGACGGCCTTGTTAGGTTTTGAATCATGACGCTATTTAATACAACTCCCAAGGTTTCTATTCATGGTTGACTATTTTGTACGATTATCTGACTCTTTGCGAAGCAATTTTTCTGAAGATTTCATCATATTGGCAGCCGGAATTCCAGGAGTGATCGCCTTTTTCACAATGCTTGTTTCAATTTTTTACTCTATTTTTAGAATTAATCGAGAGATGAAACGTGACGGAATAGAGCCACCAACTTTACATTACTTAAATATTATATTTTATTTCGATGCGTTAGCCTCATCACGTAGATCCATAGCAAAAAAGATAAAATCTGAGCAAAACTCAGGCAATAAAGAGCACTCAGTTTTCTTGTGTATAACACTTATTCAGCCCTACATAAAACCAATTGATCGTTTCTTCGCCAGGTGCACTGGACTTTGTGCAGCCATTCTTCTTATATTCTCCATAATCGATATGTGGCTATATCCAAGCTGATGCATTTTCCAGTCATTGAATTTAATACCAGAAAAAAACCAATCACTTACCTGGTTCGGTGATTTCACTGCATATCCCGTGAAAATGTACCAGGTACAGTTTCACACCTGCCGAAGGTGAGCGTCTGTACAACTATTTCCTTGAACAGACCCGTGCCATTCATCCTGTGGTTGCCTGCGGCAGCTTCGGCGCCAATATGCAGGTCAGCCTGATTAATGATGGGCCGGTTACTTTTATGTTGGAGGGGTGAAGTGCTGCATGGGTGAAGTGTTGGATGAGACAGGAAACGACAGAGCCCAGTAGCCTCCCCTTGATCCCTATAACAAAAGCCAGTACTCTTTTGCGCAAACAAGGGCCGGACCGCCCTGAAGGATGATTTTTTAATAAGGACATTAACATGCCAACCGTCTATTTCAATTCCCATGCATGCCACATTTCTGACCTGATAGAAGCTGACGACGAACTACTCACAGAGTTTTCCCGAGTAAATAGCATAGGGGCAAACGGTCGTGTCTATGAAGGCCAGGCTTTTACACTGGATATAGCTGAACCCTATGCACCGTCGATTATTCGTACGCTTAATCAACAGGCTATTCATGAGCGTGGCTGGTTAATGCGGGCAGCGGCAGCTGAAGGTGAAGAGCTGCACCGTGAAGCCGAGTTCTGGGAAAAATACCTGACTGAAGAGGAACTCAACGGAGTACTTAGCCTGATAGGCTCATCAGGCCCGGCCTTCAAGGCCAAGTACCAAAACCTGTCAAATTTTCACAAAGCCTTGGTGAACTACGAAAATGCCCTCATCGCTGTGCAAAAACCTGCCGCAGCTGGTATGCCGGGCGCAGGCGCCAGGGATGCCGCTGCAAGGCGCAATGCAATCCAAGCCTACGATGTACTGCTCAGCGAACACAGAAGCGCCATGACCCAGCTCTCCCCAGTGATCATGCGCACTAAAAACCGTGGCGGAGCAATCAATAATGCCAATCGAGGCATCACTCTGGCCAGTCGCAGCCGTGGTCGCCTTAAGTCCGACTCACGCATTTTTGTATCCGACCTGTTTCAGGCAAATCGGCTGAAAAGCTTCTCTCAGTTCATGTCGAAAGCAGCTACCCCTTTGTCCTTGGCCGCTGACGCTTCTATCAGAGCTGGCAAGGTAAAAAGTGTGAGTAATGCGGATGGGAACTGGCATCGTGAAAGTATGAAGCAGATTATTGGGTTTGGTGGAGGGGCTGCGGCGGGAAGTGCGGCTACCTGGAGTGCTATAAGCGCTGTTGGAGGCCCATCTGCACTACTGGCATTGGCAGGAGCAGGTCCTATAGGTTGGGCAATCCTCGGCTGTATTGTGGTTGTTATTGCGGGGGCAGCTTATATTGGAGCACAGTTGGGAGGATCAGCAGGTGAAATGTTTGGTGCTAAGCTGTATGACGACCTTCTTAGGATTTGAATCATGAATTTATTTAATAGAATTTTCAGGACTACTATTCATGGTTGAATATTTTTTACGACTATCTGATTTTTTGCGAAGCTATTTGTCTGAAGACTTGATATTCGTGGGCATGACCCCGTTATTGATCTCTTTTTTTACAGCACCTGTTTCAATTTTTTACTCTATTTTTCGAATTAATCGAGAGATGAAACGTGACGGAATAGAGCCGCCAACTTTACATTATTTAAATATTATCTTTTATTTCGATGCGTTAGCCTCATCACGTAAATCCATTGCAAAAAAGATAAAATCTGAGCAGGATTCAGGCAATAAAAAACACTCAGTTTTCTTGTGTGTAACACTTATTCAGCCCTACATAAAACCAATTGATCGTTTTTTCGCCAGATGCACTGGATTTTGTGCAGTCACTTTTCTTATATTAAGTATAATCCATATGTGGCTATATCCGAGTTGATGCATTTTTCCAGTCATTAAATTTAATACCAGACAAAAACCAATCACTTACCTGGTTCGGTGATTTCACTGCATATCCCGGAGGTCTTGAGTGAGTGCATGCCGCATGGATGCGGCATTCAAGCCTACACGGATGTATACACGGCGTCTCACTCAAGGCATTCGGGATATCTCTGCAAATACTGACAATTGCGAGCCCAATCACAATCCAGGTGGTTGCCATAAAAAAATGCCCCGCATTCAAGAGCGCGAATGCAGGGCCAACGGCAGATATCAAGGGAAATTCAGTCTGGTAGTACTTAACTGGTAGTACTTAAAGAGTGCGTAAAGAGCTCCGTATAGAGTGCGTCAGTTATCGATCAAAATCGCGCGAAAATCATTTACATTGGTCATCGTCGGACCGGTGATTACAGCATCATCCAGCGCTTCAAAAAAACCATGCCCATCGTTGTTTGCGAGTGAGTCCACCGGGCGGATGCCCTTCTCACGCGCACGCGCCAGCGTATCGGGGTAGATGATGGCACCGGCTATCTCCTCCTGACCATCAACACCATCGGTGTCGCCGGCCAGCGCAGCGATACCCTCATCGCCCTGCAGTGCAATCGCCAGTGACAAGAGAAATTCAACATTGCGACCACCCCGACCCTGCCCACGCACTGTCACGGTGGTTTCACCACCCGACAGTAATACGCAAGGCGGCTTGATCGGCTGGCCGTTTTTCCGTACCTGGCGGGCGATCCCCGCCATCACCTTCGCCACCTCTTTTGCTTCACCCTCGATACTGTCACCGAGAATCAGCGGCGTATAACCGGCTGCCTGGGCAACTTCGGCAGCTGCCTCAAGTGAACGCTGAGGAGTCGCGACGAAGTGGGTTTCAATCCGCGCCATACGAGGATCAGATGGCTTGACCGACTCATAGGCGCCTGACTCCAACCCCTGACGGATATGGGCCGGAATATCGATCTCGTAACGACGCAGGATCTCCAGTGCATCGGCACAGGTAGAGGCATCTGCAATAGTCGGTCCCGAGGCCACATCCACTGGATTATCGCCCGGCACATCAGAGATCAGCAGGTTGTAAACCTTGGCTGGATAGCAGGCTGCGGCCAGACGACCACCCTTGATGGCTGACAGATGCCTGCGCACCGTGTTCATCTCACTGATGGTGGCACCGGAACTGAGCAGCGCACGATTGATCGCCTGTTTATCCTCCAGCGTGATCCCCTCGGCAGGTAGCGAGAGCAGTGCAGAACCACCACCAGAGATCAGCACGATCACCTGATCCTGCTCCGTCAGCCCTTCAACTGCCGCCAGGATGCGCTTGGCGGCCTCTTCACTGGCCTGATCCGGTACCGGATGAGCCGCTTCGATGATCTCGATCCGCTCGCAGGGTACGCCATAGCCATAGCGGGTTACGACCAGACCACTGATCTCACCCTGCCAGCTCTGTTCCAGCGCTCTGGCCATGGCCGCGGAGGCTTTACCTGCTCCGATCACCAGAGTTCTGCCTGCAACCGGTGCTGGCAGAAACGGTGCCAAACAGCGCTCGGGCTGAGCCACGCGCAGAGCCGCATCAAACATATCGCGTAAAACTTTCTGTGCCTGCTGTTTCATCCTGACCTCTGTGCTCTATGACAATTCTCTACCCGGTCGCTCAACCGGCATTTAATGCAATTCGCTCACCGATCGTAAAGATCTTCATGGTATTGGTGCCGCCCTGAGCATTCAGGTAGTCGCCCTTGGTGATGATGACGCGATCGCCCTCCTGCAAAGCATCGCGCTTGATCAGCTCATCCACGGCGCGCTGATTGATCTCTTCCGGTGGCAACTGATCCGCATAGAAGGGGATCGTCTGCACACCACGATAGAGGGCAACACGATGCTGAGTATCCACCCGGCGTGACATCTCATAGATCGGTAGTGGTGAGCGGATGCGTGACATCAGGCGTGGTGTCAGACCGGTTTCCGACATGCAGATGATCGCCTTCACGCCCTGCAGGTGGTTGGCGGCATACATCGCCGACAGTGCGATCGCCTCATCAATCTGCTGAAACTCTTCATAGATGCGGTGCCTCGATTTATGCGTGATCGGGTGCAGTTCGGCACCGATGATGATGCGCGCCATCGCTTCCACTGCTTCGGTCGGGTAATCCCCGGCGGCAGTTTCGGCCGACAGCATCACTGCATCAGTGTAGTCCATCACCGCATTGGCCACGTCCGATACTTCGGCGCGAGTCGGCATCGGGCTGTTGATCATCGACTCCATCATCTGCGTCGCGGTGATCACGATCTTGTTCAGAGCACGGGCGCGCGCAATGATATGCTTCTGCACCCCGACCAGTGTCGCATCGCCGATCTCAACCGCCAGATCACCGCGTGCCACCATGACCACTTCCGAGGCGCGGATCACATCATCGAGGATCTCGTCATCGGCCACGGTTTCGGCGCGTTCGATCTTGGCCACCAGGCCTGCGGTGGAGCCTGTTGCTTCGAGCAGTGCGCGCGCTTCATGCATGTCAGAGGCATCACGTGGGAAGGAGACGGCAACATAATCCACGCCGATCTCGGCCGCGAGTTTGATATCTTCCTTATCCTTGTCGGTCAGTGCTTTTGCCGACAGGCCACCACCCTTGCGGTTGATCCCTTTATTGTTTGACAGCTCGCCGCCGATCACAACGCGGGTGATCACCCGGTCGCCTTCGACGGACTGTACTTCCAGCTCCAGACGGCCATCGTCCAGCAGCAGGATATCGCCGGGGCGAGAATCGTTGACCAGTGCTTCGTAATCGATACCGACCCGTTCCACTGTACCGGCATCCTTATCCAGCCCGGAATCCAGGGTGAAAATCTGACCCTTTTTCAGCGTAACTTTCTTGTCCGCAAAGCGGGCGATGCGGATCTTCGGACCCTGCAGATCGCCGAGCAGAGCGACATAGCGGCCATGACGGGCGGATACTTCACGCACCAGTCTGGCACGTTGGCGGTGTTCATCGGCCTCTCCGTGGGAAAAGTTCAGGCGCATCACATCGGCACCCGCCAGCACCAGTTTTTCAATGCTGTCCAAGGTGCTGCTGGAAGGCCCCAGCGTGGCGACGATTTTAGTGCGGCGTAACATGATTTCAGGCTCCACAGAGAGACGAAAAATGGTGAGTGAGGCATCAACCGCCTCACAGTATCTGAGGCCCGACCTGACCGGGCCTCCTGAGCTCCTCAAACAAGGAGTTCGTGTACAGCTTAACCAAACACTTCAGAGTGCTGATCAGTTGGCGTCGGGTGCCACGGCATGGTTTGCCATCAGCTCCAGCGCTTTGACCATACCGGAGTGATCCCAGTTGGCGCCGCCCTGTGCTTCACAAGCATTGAACAGGGACTGTGCCGTAGCGGTGTTGGGCAGTGACACGCCCAGTTGACGTGCAGCATTCAGTGCCAGGTTCAGGTCCTTCTGGTGCAGCGAGATACGGAAGCCCGGGTTGAAGTTGCGCTTCACCATACGCTCGCCATGCACTTCAAGAATGCGTGAGGAGGCAAAGCCACCCATCAGCGCCTCACGTACACGGGCAGGATCAGCACCCGCCTTGGATGCAAACACCAGTGCTTCACCGACCGCTTCGATCGTCAGTGCCACGATGATCTGGTTAGCCACCTTGCAGGTCTGACCGTCGCCATTACCACCAACCAGGGTGATGTTCTTGCCCATCAGTTCGAAGATCGGCTTCACCTTCTCGAAGATTTCCGGTCTGCCACCTACCATGATAGACAGGGTTGCCGCCTTCGCGCCAACATCACCGCCTGATACCGGGGCATCCAGGTATTCACAGTCCAGCTTGTTGATGCGGCTGGCAAACTCTTTGGTGGCGACCGGACTGATGGAGCTCATATCCACCACGATCTTGCCTGAGGAGAGCCCTTCGGCTACGCCCTTGTCACCGAACAGCGCAGCTTCCACATCCGGGGTGTCTGGTACCATCAGAATGATGATGTCGGATTTCTGTGCCACCTCAGCCGCACTGCTGCAGGCAGTCGCACCCGCTTCGACCAGTGACTCAGGCACGCTGCCCAACGTATAGGCAGCCAGTTGATGTCCACCGTTGATCAGGTGATGTGCCATAGGGGTACCCATGATACCCAGTCCGATAAATCCAATTGCAGCCATGTTCAGTTCCTCACACATTAATTCTTTTCTTCAAAACGACAGTTGTCTTGAAGTTGATGCTGTTTTGAAATCAAGAGCAGCGTGCTCAGCTATTGAGCGCTTTGATCCAGCCAAGCCCCGCCTCAGTGACACCGGCAGGCTTGTACTCGCAGCCGATCCAGCCGTCGTACTGCTTCTGTCTCAGCGCTTCGAACAGGAAGCGGTAGTTGATTTCACCTGTGCCCGGTTCATTCCGGCCAGGATTATCCGCCAGCTGCAGATGCGCGATACGATCCCAGTATTTCTGCATCGTATTGATCAGCTCACCCTCCATGCGCTGAGCATGGTAGATGTCGTACTGAATGAACAGGTTGCTGCTGCCCACCTGATCAATGATGTCGGATGCCTGAGCCGTGCGGTTCAGATAGAAGCCTGGAATATCAAAGGTGTTGATCGGTTCGATCAGCAGACGGATATTCTCGGCAGCAAGCGCCGCAGCCGCGAAACGCAAGTTCTCGACAAAGGTCTCCTGCAGTGTCTCAGCTCTGACATTCTGCGGGGCGATACCCGCCAGGCAGTTCACCTGTGGGCAGCCCAGGGTTTTGGCATACTCTATCGCCTTGCCAACGCCGTCACGAAACTCAGACACACGATCCGGATGGCAGGCGATGCCTCGCTCGCCACCCGCCCAGTTTCCTGCCGGCAGATTATGCAACACCTGCTGCAGGTCGTTTTCAGCCAGCAGGTCAGCCAGTTGCTGAGACGACCAGTCGTAGGGGAAGAGATACTCCACCCCCTTGAATCCCGCTTTGGCAGCTGCCGCGAAGCGATCGGTAAACTCCACTTCGTTAAACAGCATGGTCAGATTTGCGGCAAATTTAAGCATCATCTCTCTCCTGTTCTGTTATGCCGTTTGCCGAGCAGCCAGTGCGCTCGGTGCATCGTCGATACTCAGCGCCAGAGGTTCAAACTCGTTGATCCCTTCCAGCTCGGTACCCATGGCTATATTGGTAACGCGTTCCAGTATAACTTCTATCACAACCGGTACCCGGTGCGTCTTCATCAGCTCTTGCGCTTTGGCAATCGCCGGTGCCATCTCTTCTGGGCGGAATACACGGATCGCCTTGCAACCCAGCCCCTCTACAACCGTGACATGATCGACACCATAGTGATGCACCGCTGAGGTGTCATCCGGATGAACATTGATATTGTCAAAGGCCAGCTGAACACAGTAATCCATATCAAAGCCGCGCTGACTTTGGCGAATCAATCCCAGATAGGAGTTGTTCACCAGGATGTGCAGGTAAGGCAGTTTGAACTGCGCCCCTACCGCCAACTCCTCGATCAGGAACTGGAAGTCGTAGTCACCGGAGATCGCAACGATGTTACGATCAGGATCAGCAGCACGAACACCCAGTGCAGCCGGTACGGTCCAGCCCAGTGGGCCCGCCTGACCGCAGTTGATCCAGTTGCGCGGCTCGAACACATGCAGGAACTGCGCGGCAGCAATCTGTGACAGACCTATCGCACTGACATAGCAGGTATCGCGATCCATGGCATTGTTCAGGCACTGATAAACGCGCTGCGGCTTCATCGGTACCTCTTCGAAGTTGGTCTTGCGCAGCATCGTGCGCTTGCGCTCCTGACAGGCCGCAACCCACTCGCTGCGATCCTTCATGCGCCCTTCGGCTTTCCACTGCTCGGCCACTTCAACCAGCAGTTTCAAGGCGGCACCGGCATCCGACACGATCCCCAGATCCGGGTTGAACACGCGCCCTATCTGAGTCGGCTCGATATCGACATGCACGAAGGTACGACCTTCAGTGTAGGTTTCAACCGTACCGGTATGGCGGTTGGCCCAGCGGTTACCGATACCGAACACGAAGTCCGATTCGAGCACCGTAGCGTTGCCATAACGATGACTGGTCTGAAGCCCTGCCATGCCCGCCATCAGCGGATGATCATCCGGAATCGTACCCCAGCCCATCAGAGTCGGGATAACCGGAACACCTATGATCTCGGCAAAACGCACCAGCAGATCCGAGGCATCGGCATTGATGACACCGCCACCGGATACCAGAATCGGGCGCTCGGATTCATTCATCATGCTCAGCGCTTTCTCGACCTGAGCCAGAGTGGCTGCAGGCTTGTAGGGCACCAGTGGCTCGTAGGTGTCGATATCAAATTCGATCTCGGCCATCTGAACATCGATCGGCAGATCGATCAGTACCGGACCGGGACGGCCGGAGCGCATCAGGTGGAAGGCATGCTGAAAGGCACGCGGCACCAGCGCCGGTTCACGAACAGTTACCGCCCATTTGGTGACCGGCTTGGCGATCGACTCAATATCAACCGCCTGAAAGTCTTCTTTATACAGACGTGCACGCGGCGCCTGTCCGGTGATGCACAGAATCGGAATGGAATCAGCCGATGCTGCATAAAGGCCGGTGATCATATCCGTTCCGGCAGGACCGGAGGTACCGATGCAGATACCGATATTACCGGCCTTGGCACGGGTATAGCCCTCTGCCATGTGGGAAGCACCCTCGACGTGACGGCCGAGTATGTGCTGGATGGAGCCATCTTTTCTCAATGCTGAGTAAAGTGGGTTGATAGCGGCACCGGGAACGCCGAACGCCGTCGTAACTCCCTCTTTTCTCATTACTGCAACCGCAGCATCAACAGCACGCATACGAGCCATGGTATCACCTCTTGTTCATTCAATCGGGTCATTCAACCGGATCATTCATTCAAGTCATTCAATCTTTTTACTGATTGAATCCAGCATATAGATCGAATATTCTGCGGTGAATAGCAGTTTTTTTACTTCTGTCGATACTTTTTGTATCTAATAGCTGGTTATATCAAACAAGCTGGAGTATTGAATGGATCGTCACACTGAAATCCGAAGTTTTGCGCTGGTGGCCGAGCATGGCAGCTTTGCCGCTGCAGCATTGATCGAAGGTGTCACGCCGGTGATCATGGGTCGACGCCTCGATGCGCTCGAGAAGCGCTTAGGTGTCAAGCTGATGCATCGCTCCACCCGCGGCCTTAAGCTGACTGATCTCGGCGAGCAGTTTCTGGAGGGAGCCACGGCTCTGCTCAAGGAGTTCGACAAGATCGAATCCAGCATCACCGCGGATCGCAATACCGTTCGCGGCCATCTGGTGGTATCGGCTCCTGCCGCCTTTGGGCGCAAGCATGTGGCACCTCATGGCCCCGCGTTTCAGAAGCGCTTTCCCGAGCTGAAGATCTCCTTCAACCTGACCGACAGCGTCGTGGATCTGGTGCGCGATGGCTACGATATGGCGCTGCGTATCGGCACTGTCACCGACCCCAATTATGTGGCGGTCAATCTCTACCCCAATCGCCGTGTGCTGTGTGCTACCCCCGACTATCTGGAGCGCAACGGAATACCACAAAGTCTGGAGGAACTGGCTCAACACAACTGCCTGGCCTTCAACCTGATGGGTGGCCAGCAGCGTGGCTGGACCTTTCTGCGAGATGGCAAGCCGATTGCGATCAGGGTCTCCGGGAACCTGGATTGCAACGATGGTGAACTGTTGTTCGATTGGGTCAAGCAGGGATTGGGGATCGGTTGGCGTTCCACCTGGGAGATACAGGCGGAGCTGAAACGCCGCGAACTGGTGACACTGCTGGATGAGTATGCGATCCCGGCCTATGACATTCAGGCGATCTATCCACAGCAGCGCTTTCTGCCCGCCAAGGTGCGTTTTTTCATTGATTATCTGAAAGAGGTCTACAACCAGCCGGGCTACTGGGAAGGTAATAGCTGAGTGGGCCAGAATTAAAATAAGAGTCAGCCCTGACTACCAACCATTAAGCCTCATCGAGGCGCGCACCAGGCGCTGCTCTTCTGCCTCAATCTCCTGCAGGTTGTCTCGGATACTCGAAATATGATCCAGCGCTGCGCGCCTGGCCTGCTCCGGCAGACGGTCCACCACAGCACGATACAGGCGCGCGTGCTGTCGATCGATCTGGCGCTTCTGCACTGGCCGATGATAGAGGTTATTCACCGAAGCAAACACCGAGCTGATCAGCAGGTCGGTCAGCGACTGCAGGGTCTGTACCAGCACCGGATTATGTGACGCCTGAGAGATTGCCAGATGGAAGGCGTGATCCAGATGAGCATGCTCCTTCGGTTCTACGCCTTCACGTCCGTTGGCGGCAACCATCTCCTCGTAGCGCCGCGTGATCATGATGAAATCCGCCTCGGTCCCACGCATCGCAGCCAGTCGCGCCGACTCCCCTTCCAGCAGCGCCCGTACCTCCAACAGATCATAGAGCGTGCGTGGATGATCGCTGAACAGATGCATCAAAGGTGTAGCCGGCGCTTCACCCATCATCCTGGCAACAAACGAGCCCTTGCCCTGACGCGTTTCAATGATGCCTCGTCCACGCAGTACATTCAGCCCTTCGCGCAGAGCCGAGCGAGAAAATCCCAACTTCTCCGATAGGCCTCTCTCGGAAGGCAGTTGCTGCCCCACCTTCAACACGCCATCCAGTATCAGATGCTCGATACGCTCTGCCACCACGTCAGCGATGTGTCTTTTTTCCATCACACAAACCTCAACTGGTAGGACCAGATTAAAATTCAAACGTCAGAAGTAGAATATAAGTAATAAATATATGTTATTAATTAAAAATATCAGAGCAATATCATTCAACATTAAAAAAAACTGGTAGGACCAGTTAATATTTAGATTGACTGATACAAGAATAACACCAAACTGGAGCCGTTTTCAGTACCCAAATTTCAGTCAAACCGGCTGAATTTGATTCAGGCGGAGCCTCGGATGAACATTCTCCATGATGAACGCATAGATGGCGTGTTGCCGGATGTAAACAAGTCAGCTCTACTGAATGCTCTGCGCACCGATATGCCAGAGCTTCAGATATTGCATCGGCGCGAAGATCTCAAACCCTATGAATGCGATGGGCTGTCGGCTTATCGCACCACGCCGCTACTGGTAGTATTGCCGGACAGTATCGAGCAGGTACAGCGGATCATGCGCACCTGCCATCAGCGTCAGGTTCCTGTTGTCGCCAGAGGCGCCGGCACTGGATTATCGGGAGGCGCCCTGCCGCTGGAGAAAGGGGTATTGCTGGTGATGGCCAGATTCAACCGGATTCTGGAGATAGATCCGCAGGCGCGTTGTGCACGCGTGCAACCGGGAGTGCGCAATCTGGCGATCTCGGAAGCAGCCTCCGTTCATCAGCTTTACTATGCACCCGATCCCTCCTCTCAGATCGCCTGCTCCATCGGCGGCAATGTCGCGGAAAATGCCGGTGGCGTACACTGCCTGAAATATGGTCTGACGGTACATAATCTTCTGCAGGTCGAGATAGTCACGGTCGAGGGTGAGCGGATGACGCTCGGTAGCCATGCGTTGGATGCGGCAGGCTATGATCTGATGGCGCTGTTTACAGGATCGGAGGGGATGCTGGGCATCGTGGTAGAGGTCACCGTCAAACTTCTACCCAAGCCCCCGATGGCACGCGTACTGATGGCCAGTTTTGATGATATCGGCAAAGCAGGCAGAGCGGTCGGTGATATCATCTCGGCCGGTATCATCCCCGGTGGACTGGAGATGATGGACAACTTGGCCATTCGAGCCGCCGAAGACTTCATCCATGCCGGTTATCCGGTTGAGGCCGCTGCCATACTGCTGTGCGAGCTGGATGGGGTTGAGTCCGATGTTGATGAAGACACCGCTACCGTCCGGCGTGTTCTGGAAGCATCGGGCGCAACCGAAATCCGTATCGCGAAGGATGAAGCCGAGCGCCAGCGCTTCTGGGCGGGACGGAAAAATGCCTTCCCGGCGGTCGGACGCATGTCGCCCGACTACTACTGCATGGATGGCACCATCCCCCGGCGCGAGCTGCCCAATGTACTCCAGGGCATCGCGGATCTATCGGATACCTATGGCCTGAAGGTCGCCAACGTTTTCCATGCCGGTGACGGCAATATGCACCCGCTGATCCTGTTTGATGCCAATCAGAAGGGTGAGCTGGAGCGCGCAGAAGAGCTGGGTGGTAAAATTCTGGAACTGTGTGTACGAGTAGGAGGCTCCATCACCGGCGAGCACGGAGTCGGGCGTGAAAAGATCAATCAGATGTGTACCCAGTTCAATGATGATGAGCTGGAACTGTTCCATGCCGTGAAAGCCGCCTTTGATCCACAGTGCCTGCTAAATCCCGGCAAGAATATCCCGACCCTGCACCGCTGTGCCGAGTTTGGTGCCATGCATATTCACCATGGAGAGCTGCCCTTTCCCGAACTGGAGCGCTTCTGATGAGTCAGGTAGATCAACCTTCAAATCGCCCCGGTGAACGAGCCGCCTCGGAAACCGAAGCCGCTCTGCTGGAGCAGGTCTGTGCAGCGATTCACAGCCGTACCCCGTTGGCCATTCAGGGTGGCGGCAGTAAATCATTTCTCGGTCACAGCGTACCCGGCGAGCAGCTGGATATCAGTCCGCATCGAGGGATCGTCACTTACGACCCTACGGAGCTGGTGATCACAGTCAGAGCCGGAACACGTCTGAGCACTCTGGAGGCGGAGCTGGATGCACAAGGGCAGATGCTCGCATTCGAGCCGCCGCATTTCAGCGATCGGGCAACAGTAGGTGGCATGCTGGCCAGTGGCCTCTCGGGTCCACGTCGGCCCTGGACAGGATCGGCGCGCGACTTAGTACTCGGCACACGCGTGATCACCGGTCAGGGCAAGCTGCTGCGCTTTGGCGGTGAGGTGATGAAGAATGTCGCCGGGTATGATCTGTCCCGTCTGCTGGTAGGTAGCTATGGCACGCTGGGCATCATCACCGAGGCCTCGATGAAAGTCCTGCCGAAACCCCGTGCCAGCGCGCATCTCAGCCTGGAGATGGATCCGGGGGCCGCTCTTCAGAAACTGTCCGAATGGGGTCAGAAACCGCTTCCGATCACCGCGGCCTGTCATGATGGCAACGCCTTGCACTTGCGCCTTGAAGGCGGCACGGGATCAGTCAAGGATGCCGCTGAGTTACTCGGTGGCAATGAACTGGATCCAGTCTTCTGGACACAACTGAGAGAACTGACCCTGCCATTCTTCAGTGATCCCCGCCCACTCTGGCGCCTTTCGCTACCCAATAACTCAACACTGTTGAACACAGAAGGTGATGAGCTGATCGACTGGGGGGGTGCACAGCGCTGGCTGAAAACGGATATGTCTGAGCAGGCCGTTCAGCAACTGGCACTGTCACTGGGTGGTCACGCCACCTGCTATACCCCCGGCCACAGTGAGTATCCTTTCCAGCCGCTGCCACCGCTGTTGATGAAACACCATCAGCAACTCAAACATAAGCTGGATCCAGCAGCAATTTTCAACCTTGGTCGGCTCTATGCCCTTCTCTGAATCAGGAACTGAGTGATGCAAACGAATCTGTCTGATGAAGCCAGAAAACTGCCACGCGCTGCAGAAGCGGAAGCGATACTGCGCAGCTGTGTTCATTGTGGTTTCTGCACCGCCACCTGCCCGACCTATCAACTGCTGGGCGATGAGCTGGACAGTCCCAGAGGGCGAATATACCTGATCAAGCAGATGCTCGAAGGTGAGGAGGTCACACGCGCTACCCAGACCCATCTGGACCGCTGCCTGACCTGTCGCAACTGCGAAACCACCTGCCCCTCAGGGGTGGAGTATCACAGCTTGCTGGATATCGGCCGTGCCATGATTGAAGAGAAGGTCGAGCGACCCACTGGTGAAAAGCTGACACGCTTTTTCCTGAAGCAGGTGATTCCCAATCCAATAATATTTGACTCCGCAGTCAAGTTTGGGCGATTATTGACCCCAGTGCTGCCGAAATCACTCAGCAGCAAACTGCCGGCACGGATAACGCCTCCCGGCACGCGACCGGAGACGCAGCACACGCGCCGGATGCTGATTCTGGAGGGCTGTGTGCAGCCGACCCTGTCACCCATTACCAATGCCGCCACCGCACGCGTGCTGGATCAGCTGGGAATTCAGGTACAGGTGGCACGTGAAGCTGGCTGTTGTGGTGCCATGGAGTACCACCTGAATGCCCAGGATGCCGGACTGCAACGTGCCCGGCGCAACATAGATGCCTGGTGGCCAGCGATAGAGGCGGGTGCCGAAGCGATTATACAGACCGCCAGTGGCTGCGGTGCTTTTGTCAAAGAGTATGGACATCTCCTGAAGGAGGATCCGGCGTATGCCGAGAAGGCCAGGCGAGTCAGTGAACTGGCACTGGATCTGGTTGAAATACTGCGTGCCGAAAAGTTGGAAAGCCTGCAGATTAACAGCAGCAAACGCCTGGCTTTTCACTGCCCCTGCACCCTGCAGCATGCTCAGAAACTGGGTGGCGCAGTGGAGGCAGTACTGATCCGACTGGGCTTCAGCCTGACTCAGGTACCGAATGCGCACCTGTGTTGTGGATCAGCCGGGACCTACTCGATCACGCAACCGGTGCTGTCAAAGCAGCTACGTGACAACAAGCTGGATGCACTGGAAAGCGGTAATCCAGAGCTGATCGTGACTGCCAACATCGGCTGCCAGACCCATCTGGATGGCGCGGGCAGAACCCCGGTCAAGCACTGGATCGAACTGGTGGATGAAGCCCTGACCGAAAAACCGATTCACAATTGAACTGACGGAGCAACAAGATGAACAGCAAACCCGTACTGACACTCGATGAAGCACAGAAGATGCTGGCAGCCGCCAGAGCAGAAGCGGAGGCCAACAACTGGGCCGTCGCCATTGCCATCGTCGATGACGGCGGCCATCCGCTTGCCATGCTGCGACTGGACAACTGTGCACCAGTGTCTTCTTACATCGCTATTGAAAAAGCCCGCACCTCGGCGCTGGGACGCCGTGAAACAAAGATCTATGAAGAGATGATCAATGCCGGGCGCACAGCCTTCCTGTCAGCACCGGTGATCAGCGCCACACTGGAAGGTGGTGTGCCGTTGGTGGTGGATGGCCAGGTGGTTGCCGCTGTCGGCGTATCGGGCGTTAAATCAGATCAGGATGCTCAGGTAGCTCGTGCTGCCATCAGTGCTGTCATCAGTGCCATCTGATACAGCCTGATTTTCAGGCTGCCTGCTCAAGGTACCAGGTCATGACCACTTCGGTCTGGCCTGTGTGCTGATCCGTCTGCTCGCGTATCGGCTGAAAGCCGCAGCGCTCATAAAAATCAACACTGCGCCAGTTGCACTTGTACACAGCCAGATCGAGCTTTTCGCGCTCATCCTTGGCCATTTCGATCAGTTGAAAGCCTATTCCCCGACCCTGATATTCCGGCCGTATGAACAGAGCTGCCAGCGTATCGTCCTGTAATGAGAGAAAGCCCTGGATGATCCCATGCTCTTCATATACGTAGATCTCTGACAGGGGCAGATAGATATCTCGCATATCTTCGATTCTGGATGCCCAGAAATCACCATCGACAAAGTCATGTGCCTGCACGGAGGCATCCAGCCATACCTGCAGCACCTGATCCATATCCGCTAAGTTGAAAGGTCTTATCATCATTATTATCAAACCTGTCGGAATGTATTTCAGTTGGATTACAAGCTGTGACGCTATTACTTTTCAGCGCAGAAATAAAGAACAGAATGCGTCATCTGCCCCATTCGAGAGCATCACTGCCCAGTTTTGGAAGACAGCGGAAAGTAGTTAAGCCAAGCCTCATATATAAGTGTTAGATATATCGAAGAAAATATCATAAAGGGAAGGCGTGGGTGCAAAACCAACTGATTATAATATTTTGTTACTGATTATTACATTTTTATGACTTTATAAAACACCATGCGATACCGGAAACTCCTCAGCCACCGGCCTGTATCCTGTTTGCTGACAAAAACTGTATGGGTAAAAATTTCACCTCCTGCTGTATTATGATGAAGGCAGTTAATCCAAGGAGGCATCGTGAGCAGCAGCCATACAGAAAGTCAGGCGTATTATGATCAGAACCCGGCGGCACGCTGGATAGCACTGCTCAGTATCTGTATCGCCACCTTCATCGCGCCACTTTCAATGTCTGCCGTCAACCTGGCTTTACCCGCCATTGCCACCGACCTTCAGGCCGACGCCGTATTGGTGAGCTGGGTACCCACGATCAATCTCTGGGGCAGTATTCTGCTGATGCTACCGGCTGGCAGGCTGGCAGACATGGTGGGCCGCAAACGTGTATTCAATGTCGGCATCGCCTTCTTTGCATTCAGCTCTCTGATGGTCTTACTGGTTGGATCTATTGAGTGGCTACTGGTCGTCAGGGTCATGCAAGGTATTGCAGGCGCTTTGATCTTCGGCACCGCCATGGCCATTGTCAGCTCAATATTCAACTCCAGCAATCGAGGCACGGCACTGGGGTTCACTGCCACTTCCGTCTATCTCGGCCTCACAGCAGGCCCTATGATTGGCGGCTGGCTGACAGAAGTACTGGGCTGGCGCAGTGTGTTCTGGGTACCTGTTCCCTTCATCCTGCTGGCGATCCTTCTCGTGAATGTTTACCTCAAAGGCGACTGGAAAAGCGAGCAACGGGAGCGCTTTGACTGGGCTGGTACCGTACTGTTTTCGATCTGGACCACCGCCTTCTTCTTTGGGCTATCCGGCCTGCCAGGCCCTGGATATGTCGTACTTTTTCTGGCAGGACTCCTGTTTCTGGCCCTGTTCCTGCGCCAGCAGAGCGTTGCACCCGCACCACTGATCCGGCTCAAGGCCTTGGCCGACAACCGGGTATTCAACCGTTCCATACTGGCCAGCCTGTTCATGTATGGCGCGCACTACCCTGTTCTGTTTCTGCTCAGCCTGTATCTGCAATACATTGAAGGGATGTCGCCGACCAGCTCCGGGCAACTGATTCTGATTCAGGCGCTGGCGATGGCGATACTCGCTCCACTGGCCGGAAAACTGTCGGATCGTTACCAGCCAAGATTGATCGCAACCACAGGCTGCCTGCTGTTCTGCAGTGGCTTTGCGGTACTTTTCTGGATAAGTCTGGAGAGCAGTCTGACTTTGGTGGTTGTCGGCCTGTTGCTTCTGGGCATAGGCTTTGGTCTCTTCTCGACCCCCAACAACAACGCTGCCATGAGCTCGGTGAATCAGGATCGTCTCAGTGCTGCGTCCGCCATGCTCAACCTCGCCAGGACGCTGGGTAACCTCTGCAGCATGGCGATAGTGGTACTGCTGTTCAATCAGGTGCTTGGCAATACTCAACTAGCGCCTGATCAATATCCGGCCCTGCTGCTGGTGATTCGGATTGCACTGGGATTAGCTTGCCTGTATACCCTGGCGGCTGCCTGGTTCTCCTACTCTCGTGGAAATGTGACGCGCCCAGAGTAATCAGTGCACAGGATAAAAGCGGGGGAATCAAAACAGCAGAAATGTCAGGCACCGGAAGAAACCGGTGCCTGACAACGCATCAGAGTACCAGGCGACGGATATCGCTCAGCAAACCATTCAGATCGGTCAGGAAGCGACCGGCATCACTGCCATTAATCGCTCTGTGATCATAGGACAGACACAGAGGCAGCATGGTGCGCGGCACAAACTCCTTACCGTTCCAGCGCGGTTTGATATCCGCTTTGGAAACACCCAGAATCGCCACTTCCGGCGCATTCACGATGGGGGTAAAGCCAGTGCCACCAATCCCACCCAGGCTGGAGATGGTAAAGCATGCACCCTGCATCTCGTTTGGCTTGAGCTTACGATCCTTGGCCTTGCCTGCCAGCTCATTCGCTTCAAGCGACAGCTGATAGATACTCTTCTTGTCGGCATCCTTGATCACAGGAACCATCAAACCATTCGGCGTATCCACCGCCAGACCGATATTGATGTATTTCTTGTAAACAACATGCTCACCATCAGCGTGCAGTGATGCATTGAACTTCTGGTGACGACTCAGCGCAATGGCCGCTGCCTTGATCATGAATGGCAGCGGGGTCAGCTTGACGCCAGCTTTGAGTGCTTCATCCTTCATCTCCTTGCGGAAAACTTCCAGCTCGGTGATGTCGGCCTCATCAAACTGCGTGACATGAGGAATATTCAGCCAGCAGCGTGACATGTTATCGCGGGTCAGGCGGTCGATCTTGGTCAGTTTGACCAGCTCTATCTCACCAAACTGGCTGAAATCGACTGCCGGAATGGCCGGAATACCGGATCCCGTAACAGCTGTGGCTGCAGTCCCCTGACTGACACGCTTCAGCGTTTCTTTAACGTAGCCCTGGACATCTTCTTTCAGCACACGACCCTTGGGTCCTGAACCTTTGACATTGGCCAGTTCCACACCAAACTCACGTGCCAGCGCACGCACCGCGGGACCTGCATGCACGCTGCGGTTCTTTTTCTCCAGCGAGCCCAGATCAACTGACTTGCCAGCCGCCGGAGCCGCCGCTTTTGGAGCAGAAGCAGGTGCAGGAGCCGCAGCGGATGCCGCTGGAGCCTGAGCCGGGGCTGCTGCCGGTGCACTGCCAGCCACTTCCAGTTCAATCAGCAGGTCACCTTCGTTGACCTTATCACCCTCTTTAATGCTCATCGACTTGATGACACCCGCTTTAGGAGCAGGTACTTCCATCGAGGCCTTGTCTGTTTCCAGCGTGATGATACCGTCGCCTTCTGCAACCGTATCACCCACTTTCACCAGCACCTCAATGACATCAACATCGGAAGCGCCACTGAGATCAGGGATCAATACTTTTTCGACACCACCTGCAGCAGCCGCTGCTGGAGCCGCCGCCGGAGCACTTGGCTCAGGACTTGATGCAGAACTTGATGCAGCACTTGATGAAGAATCAGCAGCGGCAGCACCCGAAGAGCCAACCTCCAGCTCAAGCAACAGGTCGCCCTCATTGACCTTATCCCCTTCCTTGATGCTCATCGACTTGATGACACCCGCCTTAGGAGCTGGCACTTCCATCGAGGCCTTGTCTGTTTCCAGCGCGATGATGCTGTCACCTTCGGCGACAGTGTCACCCACTTTCACCAGCACTTCGATAACATCAACATCTGTTGCGCCACTCAGATCAGGGATCAGAATTTTCTCAACAGACACTGATGCTGCTGCAGCTGGCGCAGCAGCGGGGGCGGCGGCAGGTGCCGCTGCAGGTGCCGCTTTGGGCGCTTCAGCTTCAGGAGCAGCAGCCTCACCGGCCGCCTCCAGCTCAACAATGGCATCACCCTCGGCGCAGGTACCACCTTCCTTAACCAGAATCTTCTTCACCACACCAGACGCGGTGGATGGCACCTCCATCGAGGCCTTGTCTGTTTCCAGAACGATCAGCGAATCGCCTTCAGCGATCGTATCGCCCTCTTTAACGCAAACTTCAATGATATCAACCCCGTCGTGGCCGCCAATATCCGGTACTGTAATAGTAATTGTGCTCACAATAATGTCCTCTCGCTTAACCAGTCAGATGTTCAGCGGCCGACTTACACGGTCCATGGGGCCGGTTTGTCAGGGTTGATATTGAACGTCTTCATGGCCTTGGCGACAACAGATGCCTCCAGCTTGCCCTCTTCCTGCAGAGATTTGAGTGCCGCCAGCACAACGTAGTGGCGATTCACCTCAAAGAACTCACGCAGTTTAGCGCGCGTGTCGGAGCGTCCATAACCATCGGTACCCAGCACTTTGTAGCGGCGTGGGATATACTCCCTCAACTGATCGGCATACATGCGCATGTAATCAGTTGATGCGATAACTGGACCGTCATGACCTCTGAGGCACTGCTCCAGGTAAGACTCACGTGGCTGATCTTCAGGATGCAGCATGTTCCAGCGATATACCGCCTGGGCATCACGACGCAGCTCATTGATCGACGTGGTGCTCCAGACATCAGATTCGATGCCGTAGTCTTCACGCAGTATCGTCGCTGCCTCACGCACTTCACGCAGGATTGAACCGCAACCCATCAACTGTACGCGCAGGTCTGCTTTCTTGCCCTCTTCGAGCAGATACATCCCCTTGACGATACCCTCTTCAACACCAACCGGCATTTCAGGGTGCTGATAGTTTTCATTCAGCGTGGTGACATAGTAGAACTTGTTCTCCTGCTCCTGGAACATCCGGCGCAGACCATCCTGAATGATCACGGTCAGCTCATAGCCGTAGGTCGGATCATAGCTGACACAGTTGGGAATCATCTGTGCCATCAGGTGGCTGTGACCATCCTGATGCTGCAGACCTTCACCGTTCAGCGTTGTGCGCCCTGAGGTCGCACCGATCAGGAAACCGCGCGCCTGGCTGTCGCCGGCCGCCCAGGTCAGATCCATCACGCGCTGGAAGCCAAACATGGAGTAGAAGATGTAGAACGGAACCATCGGACAGTTGTTATTGCTGTACGACGTGGCACAAGCCAGCCATGCACTGAATGCACCCGCTTCGTTAATACCTTCCTCAAGAATCTGACCGGTCTTGGACTCCTTGTAGAACATGATCTGATCACGATCCTGAGGCGTGTAGCGCTGCCCCTCAGAGGTGTAGATGCTCAACTGACGGAACATGCCTTCCATACCGAAAGTACGCGCCTCATCAGGTACGATAGGCACAATCCGCTCACCGATATTCTTATCCTTGACCAGCGTGCTGAGCACTCGGTTCATCGCCATCTGGGTGGAGATTTCACGCTCACCTGTCGATTTCAACTGGCTGGCGAAGACCTCCAGCGCTGGGGTCTCCAGCTTGGTAAACTCTTTGCGACGAGCAGGATAGAAGCCACCCAGCGCCTTGCGACGCTCGAACATGTACTTCATTTCCGGAGAGTCAGGTGCAGGACGGTAATAAGGCAGCTCTTTCAGCTGATCATCATTGACCGGAATGTTGAAGTTATCACGGAAGATCTTGAGATCGTCCAGTGCCACTTTCTTCAGAGAGTGGGTATCGTTCTTCGCTTCGCCTGACTTGCCTGTGCCGTAGCCCTTGACGGTCTGCGCCAGGATCACGGTCGGCTGGCCCTTATGGTTCATTGCCGCATGATAAGCCGCATAGACCTTGTAGGGATCGTGGCCGCCACGGTTCAGGTTCATGATCTCCTGATCCGACATATCCTTGACCATCTCCAGCAGCTCAGGATATTTGCCAAAGAAGTGCTCGCGGGTGTAGGCGCCGCCATTGGCCTTGCAGTTCTGCAGCTCGCCATCGCACACTTCATCCATGCGCTTTTGCAGCAGACCTTTTTCATCTTTTTCGAACAGCGGATCCCAGTGGCGACCCCACAGGCATTTGATCACGTTCCAGCCGGCGCCACGGAAAATAGACTCCAGCTCCTGCACGATCTTGCCATTACCGCGAACCGGTCCATCCAGACGCTGCAGGTTACAGTTGATAACAAAGACCAGGTTTTCCAGCTGCTCACGCCCAGCCAGAGAGATCGCACCCAGTGACTCCGGCTCATCACACTCGCCGTCGCCCAGGAATGCCCAGACTTTGCGCTCGCCACGCTGAATCAGGCTACGAGCGGACAGGTAGCGCATGATGTGCGCCTGATAGATCGCCTGGATCGGACCCAGCCCCATGGAAACAGTCGGGAACTGCCAGAAATCCGGCATCAGCCAGGGGTGAGGATAAGACGACAGACCATTACCATCGACTTCACGACGGAAGTTATCCAGCTGCTCTTCAGTCAGACGGCCTTCGAGATAAGCACGCGCATAGATACCGGGAGAGATATGTCCCTGGAAGAACACCATGTCAGATTCACGACCGCCATCCGGGCCGTGGAAGAAATAGTTAAAGCCAATATCATAAAGAGTTGCAGCAGAGGAGAAGCTGGAGATGTGACCGCCAAGACCTTCATCATTGTCGTTGGCCCGCATCACCATTGCCATGGCATTCCAACGGATAAAGGAGCGGATTCGACGCTCCATGAACAGATCCCCGGGCATTTTCGCTTCATCGCGGGGGGGGATGGTATTACGGTATGGAGTTGTTATTGTGCCGGTGGAACCGACACCTATATCAGACGCCTTACGGCCAAGCTCTTTCAGAATAAATCGAGCACGATCATCGCCTTCATTCTTGGCAACGGACTCCAGTGCGTCAAGCCATTCCTGCGTTTCAATCGGATCCACATCTTCAATCATATCTTGCACCTTGAATTCTCCAGACACTTTATGGATGAGTCCTCATAGACTAGACGCATGAAAAGTTTTTTTCATGCTGCACTGCACAGTCAGGGCCCCTTATAATTGTGTAAATATACTACACAAAGATGCGCTTTTTGTCTATCCACACCCTATAAAATCGTAAAAACCCGTAAACAGACCTCTTTTATTGTAGTTTTTATACAAAAATACATTTCACTGATGCAGATGTGCTCTGCGCAATGCGCGTTCAAGCCGCGTATTTTCCTTGCCCTGCTCCAGCAACGCCTCTTCGACATAAACCAGATGATCATGTGCGGCCTGGCGCGCCCGCTCGGGATCACCCATCTCTATCGCTTCCAGTAGTACCCCATGCTGATGATGGATACTGGAGCGCCAGTTAGCTTTTGGATAAATATTCTTGAGATTGTCCCCGATATGCTGCTTCATCAGATTGAACAGTGCCCGCATCATGTGTAACAGAACCATATTATGTGTTGCTGCCGCAATGGCCAGGTGAAACTCGACATCTGCCTGCACTTCCTTATCGAAGGCTTTCTGTTCGTGATAGCGCTGCAGATCCTCATAGCGCTCGCGCAGAATTTTCTTGTCCGCTGCCGTACTGCGGACTGCGGCATAGTAAGCCGACACCCCCTCCAGGGCATGTCGGAACTCAAGCAGATCATACTGAGCTTCCGGATGATTGCGAAAAAGCTCCAGCAGCGGATCAGAAAACGACCCTCCGAGATTTTCCGATACGTAAGTGCCACCACCCTGACGGCTGATCAGCAACCCTTTCGCTGCAAGCTTCTGCACCGCCTCACGCAATGAGGGGCGAGACACCTCAAACTGCACAGCCAACTCTCTTTCAGGCGGAAGCTTCTGTCCCGGCTGCAGAGTTCCTTCCAGAATCATCTCTTCCATCTTCAGCATGATGACATCTGATATCTTCGACTGCTTTACACTGGGATATGCCATTCACTCCGTCCACTTTCATCAGTTTGACCGCTGGCGATCAATTTACAAACAACATCGATACAACATAGGTACAACAGCAGTATTGTACTGCGACAACTAACAGATCGTGCCGATTCAGTCTAAGCTCAATCTTGAATTGGTTTAACCACTTTTTCAATGTAAGCAATTACCCTAGGTAGCATATAGATAGCACATAGGTACCACATAGCTACCACACAGAACCGAATTTTAATTGACAGCATCAATCAAGATTCAATAAAGTGTACTTTATATTTGGATAAATGGTATTACCAATTAATAAAAATAGCCGGTACCTCTGTCATGCAAGCACTCTTTTCGAATTTTCTGAAGCAACTGCAACCCTTCATACCTGAAGAGCGGATCATCACCGATCCACTGCGAACGCTTGCCTATGGCACAGATGCCAGCTTCTACCGCCTGATTCCACAGATCGTCATCCGTGCCAACAGTGAGAGCGAGATCATTCGGATTATTCAGCTCGCGCAACAGGAAAAAGTAGCGATTACTTTCAGAGCAGCAGGCACCAGCCTGTCGGGGCAGGCGATCACGGACTCGGTTCTGATTCAACTCGGCGATGGCTGGGATAGTTACCGTATCAGCCCAGATGCCGGGAGAATTACCTTGCAACCAGGCGTAGTCGGTGCCCAGGCCAACAGATTCCTCGCACCTTATAAGCGTAAAATCGGACCAGACCCAGCCTCCATCAACACCGCAAAAATCGGCGGCATCGCTGCCAACAATGCCAGCGGTATGTGCTGCGGTACCGCGCAGAACAGCTATCGCACCTTGCTCAACATGCGTCTGGTGCTGGCAGATGGCACACTGGTGGATACATCAGATCCAGAATCCATACGAGCCTTTCGCAACAGCCATCAAGGCTTACTGGATGCTCTGCGTGCACTGAGCGCGCAGGTGAACGCCAATCCGACACTGAAGCAGCGCATAGAGCATAAATACCGCTTGAAAAACACCACCGGCTACGCACTGAATTCACTGGTGGATTATGAGGACCCGATCGATATTCTGCAGCACCTGATGATCGGATCGGAGGGCACCCTGGGCTTTATCTCCGAGATCACCTACCAAACGGTGGAGGAGCATGAGCACAAAGCCTCTGCGCTGATTTTCTTCAACACCGTTCGCGCCGCCTGCGAAGCGGTTGCACTACTGAAGCACGCACCTGTCGCTGCAGTAGAGATGATTGACCGCGCCGGACTCAGATCCGTCGAACGAAAACCCGGCATGCCCGAGCTGATCCGTGAGTTGCCGGATGATGCTGCCGCCCTGCTGGTTGAAACCCGCGCCAGCGACTCGACAACGCTTAATCATCAGATACAACAGATCATCGAGACGCTGCGTGACACTCATACCTGCCAGCCGATCGAGTTCACGACAGATGCTGCACAGAGTGCGCTTTACTGGTCTGTGCGCAAAGGGCTGTTCCCCGCTGTGGGCGCCGTACGTCTCACCGGCACCACCGTTATCATTGAAGATGTTGCCTTTCCGGTCGAGCGACTGGCCGATGCCGTAGCGGACCTGCATCAACTTTTTCAACGCTGGCACTATGATGAAGCGATTATCTTTGGACATGCGCTGGAGGGCAATCTGCACTTTGTGTTCACGCAATCCTTCGATACCGATGACGAGATTAAACGCTATGAAGGGCTGATGGATGACGTCGCGGATCTGGTCGTGAACCGATACGATGGCTCACTCAAAGCTGAGCATGGTACCGGCCGCAATATGGCCCCCTATGTTGAACTGGAATGGGGACAGGATGCTTATCTGCTCATGTGGGAGCTTAAAGCACTGCTGGATCCTTCAGACATCCTGAATCCGGGTGTGATCCTGAATCGCGATCCTCATATACACCTGCAGAACCTCAAGCCCTTGCCACCGGCCAACCCGCTTATAGACAAGTGCATAGAGTGCGGCTTCTGCGAACCTGTCTGCCCATCCAGAGCCCTGACATTGACGCCACGCCAACGCATCGTTATCTGGCGTGAGATAGCACGGCTGGAGCAATCGGGAGAGGATCCGACTCGACTGCAGAAACTGCGACAGGACTATCGTTTCCAGGGGGATGCCACTTGTGCCGCCTGCGGGCTCTGCTCAACCGCCTGCCCGGTTGGTATCAATACCGGGGATCTGACACGCGAAATTCGTCGCGATGAAAACCTGAAACATGCCGGTAAGGCCGAGTGGGTCGCACGACATTTCAGCGCCACCACACAAGCCAGCAGAATAGCTTTCGGTCTTGCCAATACAACACACAAGCTGATCGGCACATCTGCCATGACACGAGTGACCGGTTTTGCACGCAGACTCAGCGGCAACCGACTGCAACAATGGACACCCGCGCTTCCCGCGCCAGCTCGGCGTATAAAGCCAACCAGAGCAGGTTTCACTTCAGCGCCGAAAGTCGTCTATCTACCCAGTTGCGCCAGTCGTACGATGGGACCGGCTGCCGGTGACACGGACCAGACCTCTCTGGCAGACAAAACCGAAGCCCTGCTGCGCAAGGCCGGATTTGACGTGATCTACCCTGATAACCTGTCCAGCTTATGCTGTGGCATGCCCTTTCAATCCAAGGGATTCTTTGATGCCGCTTCACTCAAAGCTGAAGAGCTGAATAAGGCACTGCTGCAGGCGACGCAAGGAGGTGACATACCCGTCTACAGCGATACCAGCCCCTGCAGCCTGCGCATGAAAGAGGGGATCGATGAACGTATTCAGCTGTATGACAGTGTCGAGTTCATTGCCCGTTTTGTACTCGATAAACTCGATATCACCCCCTTACAGAAGCCTGTTGCACTGCATATCACCTGCAGCACAACTCGCATGGGCCTGGCTGACTCACTGACCAGAATAGCATCAGCCTGCTGCAATGAGCTGGTCATACCTCCCGATATCACCTGCTGCGGATTTGCCGGTGATAAGGGCTTTTCAGTCCCCGAACTCAACACATCTGCATTGCGCAACCTGAAGAGCAGAGTTGAGCACTGCACCCAGGGGGTGTCGACCAGCAGAACCTGTGAAATCGGACTCAGCCACCACAGTGGCATCAGCTACCAATCTGTTGTATACCTTTTAGACAGTTGCTCCAAAGCCAGGCCCGTATCGCTGGCCACCAATACTACTCACCCGCTTGATTAACAAGGAGTTATCTTAATGTCACTACCTGAATTGAAAACGCTGTTGTACACCACAACACTGGGTGACAACACTCGCCCCGTCTTTCGCCATGCAGTGCAGCTCGCTCTGAAAATGCACGCCAGAATCATCATGCTGCATGTCATGGAGCCGATCAATGCTACCTCCCATGCTCTGATTCACAACTTCCTTCCTGAGGATGTCATTGAGAGACTGCATACTGAAGGCGTATCACAGATGCATGAGTTAATGCAGGATCGTGTGAAGAAGTTCTGTGACGAGGAGCTGGATGCCCTGACTGAAGAAGTCAAACTGGACATTGCAACCATGGTCGAAGAGGGCAATCCAACAGATGCCATTTTGCGTGTCTCGAAGCGGATGAATGTCGATATTATCGTGATGGGAGCAGAGAACAGCTTCGGCCATCACAGCCATACAACGCAGGAGGTGATTCGCGAAGCCAAGCTGCCCGTCTTTGTGATTCCAACCTGAGACTTACATTTCCTTTTACTTATGAAAGTCTTATAGTGGCCTATTCAGCATGGAGCAGGCATCACACCGATACCTGCTCTGTCAGTCATGACAGGACAAAGAAATGGATGGTGCCACTTACAGCCTGATCGAGCGCATTTTTCTGACTATCTTCCCGCTGCTGGCAATAGTCAGTGTCGGCTATTTCTATGCTCGAAAGCGTCAGACAGACATGTCGGTTGCCAACAAGATCAATATGGATATTTTCACCCCGGCCCTGATCTTTTCGGTCATGTCGGCAGAATCCTTTGATCTTCCCAGCTATTCAACCCTTGCGATAGGTGCATTGATTGTCGTGATAGGCTCAGGGCTACTGATATGGCCCTTCTGTCGACTCCTGAAGGTGCACCCCAAGACCTTCCTGCCACCCATGATGTTCAGCAACAGTGGTAATCTTGGTATCCCATTGATCGTGCTGGCTTTTGGTGAGTCTGCGTTGCCTGCCGCAGTGGTGCTGTTTCTGGTGGAGAACGTGCTGCACTTTACGCTTGGGCTCTATATGCTGGATAACCGCACCAACATTCTGCGCATGCTCAGAATCCCAATGATCATGGCAACTGTCGCAGGCCTTATATGGAGCAGTCTCGGTCTTGCACTTTACCCGGCTCTGAGAACCTTTGTTGATATGCTGGGACAGATAGCCATTCCGTTGATGCTGTTTGCGCTTGGCGTACGCATGACCAGTATCGATTTTTCCAACTGGCGCGTCGGGGTAGCAGGTGCGCTTCTGGCACCTGTGAGCGGCATACTGATCGCGCTTGCACTGCAGCCTTTCCTGCAACTGGAACCGGTACAGTTTGCCTATCTGATTCTCTTTGGCGCCTTACCACCGGCGGTGCTCAACTACATGGTTTCCGAACGCTACAACCAGGAGCCCCATCTGGTGGCATCCATAGTGCTGATCGGAAATGTTGGCAGCCTGATCATTATCCCGGTAGTACTGTTCTTTATCATCTGACGCCACCTGAGTGGTATTTCTGAGGGAGTGTACTTCAGAGCATTTCATATCAGAGCATCTGAAAAAAGAGCCAGCCACCAGGGGAACAACCCATGGCCGGCTCTTTTAACATTTACTTCTTAGCCACCTACTCTTCAGTCATTTACTCCTCGGCCGCTGCAACCTCATCACCGATAATGATGACTTCCCGGTTACGGTCAACTGTTGCCTGACCGATACCTCGCACCTGAGACAACTCCTCAACGCTGACGAATGGCCCCTGGGAGTCCCGATACTCAACTATCGCCTGAGCTTTCGCTGGGCCTATACCGGTCAGCGCAGCTGCGATCTCATCTGCCGAAGCGGTATTGATATTGATGCCTGAAGCGGCTGCGAATGAACAGAAAAAAAGCAGAAAAAGCAGTGCGAATGCACGCAATGATGTGCGGTTCATAAAACCTCCTTGTTGATGATAATCTGCCAGCTCCTGCCGACAGATTCAACACTATTACACTTTCAGGCGTTTTTCCAGACCCAAAGCCATGTTTTTTATACTCACGGTATACTAACGGATTCCAGCACTACTGCCGTTGAGCCACTGCCTGATTCACTTCATCCAGAATGGCCCGTGCAGCGGCGGCGGGATCATTCGCCTGCGTCACTGGCCTGCCCACCACCAGATAATCACTACCAGCCAGTATGGCATCCGAAGGGGTCATGATTCTGCGCTGATCACCTGAGGCCGCATCCAGAGGACGGATACCCGGGGTTACCAGACTGAAATCAGCATCCACCACCTCTCGCAGCATAGAGGACTCCTGAGCAGAACAGACAACGCCATGCAGGCCTGATGACTGAGTCAACAGCGCCAGCCGCTTAACGTGTTCCAGCGGCGATGCCGTAATACCCAGCTCGGCAAGATCATCTGCTTCCATACTGGTCAGTACCGTCACGGCGATCAACAGCGTATTACAACCCGGTGTCTGTTCCAGAACTTCGCGTGCAGCGCACATCATGCGCCGCCCGCCGCCGGCATGTACGTTCACCATCCATACGCCCAGCTCAGCCGCTGCCTTGACAGCCATTGCTGTCGTATTGGGGATATCGTGAAATTTGAGATCCAGAAACACATCGAAACCGAGCGTCTGTAAGGACTCGACGATCGAAGGTCCACAACGGGTAAACAACTCTTTACCCACCTTGACCCTGCAATCCTCCGGCTCAAGCCTGGCGGCCATTGCCAGCGCACTTTTCGCATCAGGATAATCCAGCGCCACTATGATTGGCTTGTGATCTTGTTTCATTTTTACTCCAGTAATCCTGATCTATTCGCCTTCCAGCCCCTGTATTGGTCTGGTGCTATCCCACTCTCGACAGGAGGGACAGTGCCAGTGCAGCGTTCGACCTTCGAAGCCACACTGCAGACACTGATACACAGGTTTGCTGCGCTCCAGCTGTCCGGTCAAACCACGCAGGGTCGTCAGACTTTCTTTGACGCTGTGCCCACCCTGCTGAATATGAAGGTCTATCAAACGGTTAAACCCTCGTATCGAGGGCCTCTTTTTCAACTCTTCCATTATAAACATGGCCGCTGCATTAATCCCCTCATGCGCATCAACCCGTTCTGCCATGGCAAGAATAACCGTTGTTGAGGGGGCTTTGTGCAGGCAGAGATTGAGATACTGCTCAAACTCATGCATCGCACCCAGCTCACGATAACAGCGCTCAAGCAGAGGAATCGTTTCAGACACCAGCAGCAGATTCTGATCCGGCACCCGTTTGAGCACCTTGATCGCCGAACGCCAGGCACCTGATCGCATATGTACGTGGGCCTGCAACAGCGTTGCTCGAACGCAGTTTTTATCCCGTTGCAGTGCATTTTGCAGATACAATGATGCTTGCTCGTCGTTCTGCTGGACATGAAAGCTCTCGGCAAGCTCACAGTAATAGTGGGCAAGTTTATGCTGAACCGAGTGCATCTGGCTATGCTCCAGCCTGCTGGCCGTCTCAAGCGCCTTTTGCCACTCCCCCTCCTTCTCATACAGACGCATCAGCAGCATCAGTGCTTTCGTTCTGATCTCTTGCTCTGGCTTGTTCTGCACTATTTCCAGAAGTATCTGTTCAGCACGGTCCAGCAACCCAATAGCATCGTAATCCCGAGCCAGCGCCATCTGAATACGCTGCAAATCAATGGAGGAGAGATTCGGTCTGTTGAGCAGATCCTGATGGATCTGAATCGCCCTTTCAAAATCGCCCTTGCGCCTGAAAAGTTTGGCAAGTGCCAAGTGAGCAGGGATCGTATCGGAATTGACCTCCAACACTCTGATAAAGCTCTCAATCGCTTCATCAGGCTGATCATTGATCAGAAAATCAAGACCACTATAGTACTCTCTATTGTAGTGCTCTCTATTAGAGTGCTCTCTATTATGATCTCGATTCAGTGCAGGCAGTATCTTGCGAAAGCGCAAGCGATGTTGAAAGCGACTGATTCCCCAACCGGCAGCAACAGCAAGCGTCAAAGCGATGAAAAGAAGGATATCCCCCATTTCATGCCAGATCTTTCGAGCTCGACAGTCGTGTTTTTTCCAGTTCGCGCTGTGAGGCACTGATCCGCTTATTGAGCGCGTAGAGTCGAGTCTTCAATGCCATAATGACAAATGAACTGAAAACCAGCCCCAGTAAAGCTCCCAGCGCAAAGGCACCGATCAGCCACAGCGAGAGACTCGCTTCGGGCAGAGTGACAAGCACCAGATCAATACTGACTCTGGTTGTGTTGTGAATCGTGAACATCACACCGAGCAGCACTACCGCCAGTGCGATCAATAGCATGAGTAGTCGTTTGATAAAACGCACGCCTTAACTCCCTTGACACTGTCTGACCTATTATTTGTCAGACTGAAATTTAAGTCTTGAGGCTTTGATTTACCTGATCACGCATCTCTTTTCCAGGTTTGAAATGCGGTACATACTTGGCACCCAGCGGAACTGACTCCCCGGTTTTCGGATTGCGTCCAATGCGTGGTGCTCGATAGTGCAGTGAAAAACTTCCAAATCCTCTGATCTCGATTCTATCTCCATTTGCCAGTGCTTCAGTCATGTGATCCAGCATGGCCTTGACTGCCAGCTCAACATCTTTCACAGACAGTTGCGGATGAAGATCGATCAGTCGGTCTATCAACTCTGATTTGGTCATACCCTTCTCTCCACTTTTAAACGAGACTGTCAATTGACTGCCAGTCTCGTCTCCAGGGTAACGAGCCCGAGGGGGCCAGTTTACTTATTCTTTTCCATCTGAGCCTTGATCAGATCACCGATGGTGGTCGGTCCTGCCACCTCAGGCGCCTGTTCCTTGATTGCTTTGATGGCCTGTTTTTCCTCTTTATCAGCCAACTGCTTCACAGACAGGTTGATGGTGCGATTGCGTCGATCAATACTGACAATAACCGCCTCCACTTCACTGCCGATAGCTGGTTCAGCGCCATCCTTGTCAAATTCGGACAACTTCAGCAGCCCCTCAACGCCTTCGGCCAACTCAACAGTTGCCTGACGATCAGCGACCTGCATTACCTTGCCGGTAACAACACTGCCTTTTGTATTAACATCAGCAAACTCGGCAAAGGGATCTGAATTGATCTGTTTGATACCCAGAGCGATACGCTCGCGCTCAGAGTCCACCGACAGAACAACCGCCTCGATCTCCTGCCCCTTGGCGAAGCGCTTGACGACCTCTTCACCCGGCTCTTCCCAGGACAGATCAGAAAGGTGTACCAGGCCATCAATATTCCCTTCAAGGCCAATGAAGATACCGAAGTCCGTGATCGACTTGATCACCCCGGCTACCTTGTCACCCTTGTTGAAACGGCTGGCAAAGCCCTGCCAGGGGTTTTCACTGCACTGCTTGATACCCAGTGAAATACGACGACGCTGCTGATCGATATCAAGGATCATGACCTCGACTTCATCACCAACCTGCACGACTTTGGAAGGGTGAATATTGCGATTGGTCCAATCCATTTCGGACACATGCACCAACCCTTCAACGCCATCACCTATCTCGGCAAAGCAGCCGTAATCGGTCAGATTGGTAACGCGAGCCTTGACCTTGTCGCCGACAGCCTTTTCACGCACCAGCTGGTTCCAGGGATCTTCATGCAGTTGTTTAAGACCCAGCGATACACGCTTGCGTTCGGGATCGTACTTGAGCACTTTGACATCAATTTCCTGACCGATACTGAGCAGCTCGCTCGGGTGCTTGACACGCTTCCACGCCATATCGGTGATATGCAGCAGACCATCTATACCGCCCAGTTCGATAAAGGCGCCGTAATCTGTCAGGTTCTTGACCACACCCTTGATTACCAGCCCTTCCTCCATGGTGGACAGCAGCTTCTCACGCTCTTCGCTGTAGGCCTCTTCCAGCACCGCACGACGAGATACAACAATGTTATTGCTGCGCACATCAAGCTTGACCAGTTTGAACTCCAGTTCCTGGCCTTCAAGATGTGAGGTGTCACGCAGTGGACGCACATCCACAAGCGAACCCGGCAGGAAGGCATTGATGCCGTTAACATCGACGGTCAGACCACCGCGTACCTTACCGGTGATATACCCAGTGATGGTTTCCTGATCGGCAAAGGCTTTCTCAAGCACTTCCCAGGATTCTGCGCGTTTGGCTTTTTCTCTGGAGAGCTTAGTCGTTCCGAAACCGTCCTCCAGCGCCTCAAGCGACACCCTGACTTCATCGCCAACGGCCAGATTCAGCTCGCCATTCTCGTTGACAAACTCACTGACAGGGATGATTCCCTCTGACTTGAGGCCTGCATGGATCACGACAAAGTCATTTTCAATTGCAACAACCGTACCCGTCACAATTGAACCAGGGGCCATCTCCAGCTCTTTCAGGCTTTCTTCAAAAAGCTGCGCAAAACTTTCACTCATCACCGTGCATCCTCAAAGTAAAGCTGCTTCAGTGCAGCCCTTTATGTCTTGCTTCATCCAACACTGCTTTGAACACTGCCTCGATCGCCATCGACGTCGAATCCAGCACCACCGCATCAGACGCCGGTTTCAGGGGCGCCACCGCGCGATTCATATCGCGTGAGTCACGCGTTTTGATATCGTTCAATATATCATCAAGGCTAGCACCGAGACCCTTGCTAATCAACTGCTTATATCGGCGACTTGCACGTTCTTCGGCACTGGCATCCAGATATATCTTCAAGGGTGCATCTGGAAAGACCACCGTACCCATATCACGACCATCTGCAATCAACCCCGGAGGCTGCGCAAAGTCTCGCTGCCGCGCCAGTAAAGCCGTGCGAACCGGACCAAGAGAAGCAACAACGGAGGCATCGGAACTTACTGATTCTGTTCGGATTGCATTGGTGACCTCCTCACCTTCGAGGATGATACGCGCCTCATCACCACCACTCCCGGCAACAAACTGTACATCCAGATGCGCGGCCAGAACCTGCAGGGTTTCGACATCATCCAGCGCCACGCCATGGTGCCTAGCCGCCACCGCCGTTAATCTGTATAAAGCACCACTATCCAGCAGATGAAAACCAAAATGGCTGGCCAGCATGCGTGACAAAGTACCCTTACCCGACCCACTGGGGCCATCAACCGCTATAACAAAACACTTATCACTGGTGGACATCAGTCCGCCTCCTTATGAATCTGGATACCTATCCGTTGCGCCTGCTCCACAAAATCCGGAAAAAACGACAGGACAGACGCACAATTTATTATTCTGATCTCCTCAGTGGCAGACAAACCCGCAAGAACGCACGCGAGGGCTATTCTCGGATCTGAAACACCTCTTATATCTCCCCCTCGGAAACATCCGGGTGAGACAAGCAACTCACGTTGTGTATAGGTAACAGCTATCCCCTGATCAATCATCAACGCTACCATAGGATGAAGTCGCTCGTGTAGTCGCTCTGCACACTCATCCGGTAATTCAAACCGGGTCTGGCCTTCTGCACGCATCGCCGCCACCATCAGCAGAGGCAGGTCATCCAACATCCCATAGAGCAGTTCTTCACTGATCGTGACACCTTTAAGCTCAGCACTTCTGACACTAATATCCGCTACCGCCTCGCCTCTGGACTCAGTGGTATTGTGGTAGCTAAGCGAAGCTCCCATCTGATCCAAGGCATTCAGCGCCGCCATGCGTGTCGGATTAACGCCCATATAGGGAAGCCGCAATTCGGATCCCGGAATTATTGTAGCTGCAATAATGAAAAACAGCGCACTGGACGGATCGCCCGGTACACGCAGCTGTGTTGCCTGCAACGTTTCTCCACCGTCAAGGCTGACCCGGTGCGCCTGTCTATTTACAGTATAGCCAAAACCTTGCAGCATTCTTTCCGTATGATCACGCGTAACATGCTGAGCTGAAACCTCTGTTTTACCTGTCGCATAGAGGCCAGCCAGCAGCAGACTGGATTTGACCTGAGCACTGGGTTGAGGCATCTCATAACGCATGCCGATCAACTTTTCTGATGGTTCTATTTTCAGCGGCGGCAAGCTCGCGACAGCCTGAATATTGGCACCCATCTGACGTAACGGCTCGATAACAGATGCCATGGAGTTCTGGCTCAGCGATTCATCGCCAAACAACTCAGTGGCAAAGGTCTGCGCCGACAGCAGACCAGCAAGCAAGCGCATGGAGGTAGCTGAATTACCCAGATAGAGAGGTCCTGGTGGTGGTTGCAACCCGTGCAGACCGACGCCATAAATACGCACCTGCCCCTGATGAGGTCCTTCGATCACCACGCCCATATCACGGAAGGCCTGCAGGGTCGCCAGACTGTCTTCACCCTCGCGAAAACCTTCTATATCAGTGATACCCTCTGCCAGCGCGCCGAGCATGATCGCACGGTGTGAAATGGAGAGATCACCCGGCAACGTAATTTCACCCCTGAGCTTAGCAGCACCCTGCACACGTAGATCTATCGCCTGCTGCGACAGCAC
Organism: Nitrincola salilacus; assembly: GCF_046271865.1. Taxonomy (NCBI): domain Bacteria; kingdom Pseudomonadati; phylum Pseudomonadota; class Gammaproteobacteria; order Oceanospirillales; family Oceanospirillaceae; genus Nitrincola; species Nitrincola salilacus. Next base: position 847,400 of record NZ_CP176580.1, on the reverse strand, counting down.
CTGTGCATATGCTGAGCCACTGAGAATACGCGTGAAATGCTCGCGTGCCACTTTGGCGCGCGTGAAGATCCCGAGCAGACTCTGACTGTCGCCGGCCACTATCGCTTGCCTGAGCCGTGTCAGTCCATCCGTGAACTGATCCATCTGCTTCAGCAGTGCGTCGCGATTGGCCAGACAGACGTCATGCCACATCATCGGATCACTGGCTGCTATTCGCGTGAAGTCACGAAAACCACCGGCCGCATAGCGGAAAATATCAGTATTCTCCTCTTCATGCGCCAGCGTATCGACCAGAGAAAAAGCCAGCATATGTGGCAGATGGCTGGTCGCAGCCAGCACCTGATCATGACGATCAACATCCATCTGCAACACTTCAGCACCAATCGACTGCCAGAGGCGGGCGATCTGCAACGTTGCATGGGAGTCAGTTTCAGGCAGAGGGGTCAGAATCACTTTATGACGTTCGAACAGATCGGCATCCGAGGCTCTGACGCCGCTCTTTTCAGCACCCGCAATCGGGTGCCCGGGTACAAAGGTGGGGGGTATGACAGAAAAGATGGTTCGCGCAGCGGCAACCAGATTAGCCTTAGTGCTGCCGACATCCGTCAACAGAGTATGTGGCTTCAAGTGGGGTTCAACGGCAGCCAGCACAGCCTCCATCACCTTGACCGGCACCGCCAGCATCACCAGATCAGCTTCGCCGACCGCCTGAGCCAGATCATCGGCAGAACGGTCGATCACCCCCAGCTTGACACCCAGTGCCGCCTCATCCGGATTGCGATCATATCCGACCACTTCGCGCACAATTCCACGCGAACGCAGTGCTCTGGCAAAAGAACCGCCTATCAGGCCAAGACCGATAACCAGCACCCTGTCTATTGCGTACTTCACAGCCTTACCTTTGTCAGCGACATCAAGGAATCCAACTTAGAGCACTGCCTTGGGATAAGAGCCCAGCTGTTTGAGCTCAACGGTGCCCTTCTCAAGCTCGTCCAGCAGTAGCTGCACCTCGGGATCATCGCGATGCCCTTCGAAGTCGATATAGAAAAGCGTATCCCAGCCAGCCTTGCTGCCGGAACGGGTTTCCAATCGCGTCAGACTGATATCGCGGCGTCTGAAAGGCTCCAGAAGATCATACAAGGCACCGGGTTTATCATGTGCAAGCAGCAAGATCGACGTTTTATCCTGCCCACTGGGAGAAACATCCTGATTACCAATGATCAGATAGCGCGTTACGCTGTCGACCTGATCTTCAATATTGCGCTCAGCCACGACAAGATCAAACAGCTCGGCCGCAATATCACTGCCGATGGCTGCAGCAGCATCCCCGGCAGCAATCACCATATCAGCAGCTTCCGCATTGGAAACCACAGGGATACGTTCGGCATCCGGATAGCGGGCATCGAGCCAGTGATGGCATTGGGAGAAGGCAAACTGGTGGGCGTAGATACGTTTGATCTTACTGACATCGGCGTTATGGCCGGTCAGCAAGTGGTAGTGAGTTTGTAGTTCGACCTCACCACAGATACTGACATCGAAACGACTGAACAGGTCCAGTGTGCGACTGACGGCGCCCTCGTTCGCGCTTTCAATCGGCACCACACCATAGTGGGCAGTGCCTGATTCAACATCGCGGAATACCTGATCGAGGGTATCAAGTGGCGCGCCCTTGACGGCATGCCCGAAGTGTTTCAAAACCGCCTGCTGAGTGAAGGTACCGACCGGCCCGAGAAACACCACATGCAGGGGCTGCTCCAGCGCCAGACAGACCGACATGATTTCACGAAACAAACGGGCCATCTCCTGATCGGGAAGCGGCCCCTCATTGCGTGCCATCACGGAACGCAGCACCTGTGCTTCTCGCTCCGGGCGATAGAAAACAGCTTGCTGCGAGCCCTGAAACTGCTGCTTCACTTCGGCAACCTGCTGAGCGCAACGTGCACGCTGGTTGATCAACTGCTGAACCTGCAGGTCGATACTGTCAATCTGATCCCTCAGTACACGAAGGGCATCTTCCTGTACTGAAGTTTTCTGCTCATCGCTACTCATGGATCGACTCCGATCTCAGCCATGCCTGCGTTCAAAATCAGCCATAAAGCTGATCAATACATCTACCGCCTGTTCAGGAACCGCATTATAGAGGCTGGCGCGCATGCCACCTACCGAGCGATGACCCTGAAGGTTCATCAGATTTGCCTCTTCCGCTTCGCGCAGAAACACCTGATCGAGACGACTGTCTGCCAGAGTGAAGGGCACGTTCATGATCGAGCGATTGGCTTTGGCCACCGGATTGGCATAGATGCCACTGCCATCAATCGCGGCATACAGCTTGGCAGCCTTGCGATGATTGACCTGACCGATCGCCTCCACCCCCCCCTGGTTCTTGAGCCACTGAAACACCAACCCTGCCAGATACCAGCCAAAGGTCGGCGGGGTATTGTTCATGGAACCGGCATCTGCATGCAGTTTGTAGTCATACATGGAGGGGGTACCCGGCAGCGTATTGCCGAGCAGGTCGTCACGCACAATCACCACCGTCAGCCCTGCGGGCCCGATATTTTTCTGTGCGCCGGCATAGATCAGACCGAAGCGATCCACCTTTATCGGCTTGGCCAGTATGTCGGATGACATATCTGCCACCAGCGGGCGACCTGCCGCATCGGGAATATAATCAAACTCAACACCACCGATCGTCTCGTTTGTGGTGTAGTGAAGATAGGCCGAATCATCACTCAGACGCAGCTCATTCTGAGCAGGCGCTGAGGTAAAGTTGTTGCTTTCGGTGCTGGCCACTACATTTACGTCGCAGTAATGCTTTGCTTCGGCAATCGCCTTCTTCGACCAGATGCCGGTATTGATGTAATCCGCACGACCATTACCGCGCAACAGATTCATCGGCACCATAGCAAACTGACTGCTCGCACCACCCTGGAGGAACAGCACCTGATACTGCTCCGGAATCTGCATCAATTCACGCAAATCCCGTTCAGCCTGCTCCGCCACCGCAACGAACTCGTCGCTGCGATGGCTCATCTCCATGATCGACAGACCCGTTCCCTGCCAATCCAGCAACTCCTGCTGCGCCTGCTGCAACACCTCTTCCGGCAGTGCAGCTGGACCTGCACTGAAGTTATACTTCCGCGTCATCTGCCACACCCTCTGACTCGCCGTCAATCACATCGATCACATCGATCTCTTCAGGCTCTTCAATGCGAGCCAGACCTACCAACTGCTCATCTTCAGACAGACGAATCAACATCACGCCCTGAGTGTTACGGCCCAGTACAGAGATCTCATCCGTACGGGTACGCACCAGTGTGCCACGGTTGCTGATCAGCATCACACCGTCGCCTTCGAACACCTGTACCGCACCAGCCAATGCACCATTACGCTCAGTACACTGCATCGCGATAACACCCTGACCACCACGACCACGCAGCGGGAAGTCTTCCACTGCCGTCTGCTTGCCATAGCCCTTCATGGAGGCGGTCAATATTTTGCCGCCTTCGCGTGGAATGATCAGTGAGATCACCCGCACATCACCACTGATGCGCACACCACGAACACCACGAGCGGTACGACCCATCTGGCGCACATCACCTTCGTGGAAGCGGATCGCCTTGCCGGCGCTGGTCATCAGCATCACATCATCATCACCGCTGGTGATGGCAGCACCGATCAGACGGTCGCCATCCACAACATCCAGTGCAATCAAACCACTGCTGCGAGGGCGAGAGAAGCTGGTCAGTGGTGTTTTCTTGACTGTACCAAAACCGGTCGCCATGAAGACGAAACGATCTTCGGTGAACTCTTTGACCGGCAGAATAGCCGTGATGCGCTCATTCTCAACAAACGGCAGGATGTTCACGATAGGACGACCACGTGATGCACGACTGGCCGGTGGAATCTCATATACTTTGAGCCAGTAAACCTTACCCAGGCTGGAGAAGCAGAGAATCGTATCGTGCGTATTGGCAATCAGCAGATGCTCAATGAAATCCTCATCCTTGATCGCCGTGGCAGACTTGCCTTTACCGCCACGACGCTGCGCCTGATAGGCATCCAGCGGCTGAGTCTTGGCATAGCCACCGTGGGAGATGGTTACCACCATATCCTCTTCGGTGATCAGATCAGCCACTGTCAGATCCTGTTGCGACGCCATGATTTCAGTACGACGCTCATCCTGATACTCATTAACCAGTGTCGCCAGCTCTTCACGGATCACTTCCATCAGACGCTCGCGTGAGCCGAGGATGTACAGCAGCTCAGTAATCTTGTCGACCAGCACCTGGTACTCGGCAATCAGTTTCTCATGTTCCAGACCGGTCAGACGATGCAGACGCAGATCCAGAATCGCCTGCGCCTGAACAGGTGACAGATAATAGTAGCCTTCACGCATGCCAAACTGCGGTTCCAGATCTTCTGGACGACAGGCATCTTCACCGGCTTTTTCCAGCATGGTCAGCACACTGCCGGGCGCCCAGCGCTCTGCAATCAAACGTTCTTTGGCATCATTCGGCGTGGGCGATTCCTTGATCATTTTGATCACAGGATCGATATTAGCCAAGGCAACCGCCAGACCTTCGAGAACATGCGCCCGCTCACGCGCCTTGCGCAGTTCGAAAACGGTACGACGCGTGACAACTTCACGACGGTGGCGAATAAAGCATTCGAGCATCGACTTCAGATCGAGCGTACGTGGCTGGCCATCGACCAGCGCCACCATGTTGATCCCGAACACACTCTGCAGCTGCGTCTGGGTGAAGAGGTTGTTGATGATCACCTCGGGCACTTCGCCGCGACGCAACTCAATCACGATGCGCATGCCGTCCTTATCGGACTCGTCACGCAGCTCGCTGATCCCTTCGACCTTCTTCTCTTTTACCAGATCGGCGATCTTTTCGATCAGACGCGCCTTGTTCAACTGATAGGGTATCTCCGTGACCACCAGCATCGGACGACCGTTGCGCGGGTTATCTTCGATATGGTGTTTTGCACGGACATAGATACGGCCACGACCGGTACGATAGGCCAGCAGAATCCCTGCACGTCCATTGATGATGGCACCCGTCGGGAAGTCCGGACCGGGAATAAACTCCATCAGATCATCGACAGTGAGCTCAGGGTTGTCGATCAACGCGACACAGCCACGCACCACTTCACCAAGGTTATGCGGAGGTATGTTGGTCGCCATACCGACTGCGATACCAGCAGAGCCATTCACCAGAAGATTGGGGACGCGTGTCGGCATGACGGCGGGAATTCTTTCCGTGCCATCGTAGTTATCAACAAAGTCGACCGTTTCCTTATCCAGATCCGCCAGCAACTCATGCGCAATCTTGGACATGCGAATCTCGGTATAACGCATGGCAGCCGCAGAATCGCCGTCAACCGAACCGAAGTTACCCTGACCATCCACCAGCATGTAACGCATCGAAAAGTTCTGCGCCATCCTGACAATCGTGTCGTAAACGGCACTGTCGCCATGCGGATGGTACTTACCTATTACGTCACCGACCACACGGGCGGACTTCTTATAAGGCTTATTCCAGTCATTGCTCAGCTCATTCATCGCAAAGAGCACGCGACGATGAACCGGCTTCAGGCCATCTCTGACATCAGGGAGGGCACGACCCACGATCACGCTCATTGCGTAGTCAAGGTATGACTGTTTGAGTTCATCCTCTATATTGATCGGGAGGACTTCTTTGGCTAGATCACCCATTCGTTCAGCTTTCCTTGATTCGGTCTGCTCACACACCGCACCGGCGGCAATTCAATAGCCGGCAATTGTACCATAAAGCAGCCAAATGGTGCCTCCTGATAGTCACATTTCAGTGACTTATCCTGATCCTCATCAAGCGTCGCGCTGTCCCCTCCGGATTGCGGGTGTTAGAATTGCCGGAAGCCGCCAGGATTTTGAGAACCGAAGATGACAGAGCCTCATACACAGAATATTGATCCATCCGAAATCGCCAAGTTTGAAGAGCTCGCCAGCCGCTGGTGGGATCGCAACAGCGAGTTCAAACCGCTGCACGATATCAACCCACTCAGAGTCGGATTCATAGACCGCATTGCACCTCTTGCAGGCAAACGCGTACTGGATGTCGGCTGCGGTGGCGGCATTCTCTCGGAATCCATGGCCGCCAGAGGCGCCAGCGTCATGGGAATCGACATGGGTGAAGCTCCCCTCAAAGTCGCCAGACTGCACGGGCTTGAAAGCGGCATCCAGGTCGATTATCAACGCATGACCGTTGAAGAGCTGGCCAGCACACATGCCGGCACCTTTGATACCGTCACCTGTATGGAGATGATCGAGCACGTTCCTGATCCATCATCCATCATCAAAGCCTGCTCGCAACTGGTGAAACCCGGTGGACACCTGTTTCTATCGACACTGAACCGCAACCCGAAGAGTTATCTTTTTGCGATCCTCGGAGCAGAGCGCATTCTGAAACTGGTCCCTCAGGGCACACATGACTTCAACAAATTCATCAAACCCGCGGAGCTGGCGGAATGGGTACGCAGCAGCGGCCTGAGCATCACCGAGATGACAGGACTGGTGTACAACCCACTTACCCGCACCTATCGCCTTGATCCCAAAGATGTTGATGTGAACTATATGCTGGCAACACGCAAACAGGGCCACTCATGATGGCGCTGCAGTCAGCCCTGTTCGATCTTGATGGCACACTACTGGACACCGCTCCCGACTTCCACCAGGTGATCACTCAGCTGCTGGCAGAGGAGGGCCGCCCGGCGATCAGTTATGAGGCAGTCCGCGCCGAAGTTTCTAATGGCGCACGCGCACTGGTCAGTCGCGCATTTGATCTATCACCGGAAGCTCCCGGATTCAACGAACTGCACCAGCGCATGCTGGCCCTCTACGCCAGCCAGCTGACACAGCACAGCCGACTGTTTGACGGCATGAACAACCTTCTTGAGTGGCTGGAGAGCAACCATATACCCTGGGGCATCGTCACCAACAAGCCATCACTCTACACCCTCCCCATACTGGAAGGTCTGCAGCTGCAATCTCGTTGCGGATCAGTCATCTGCCCGGATCATGTCAACAAAACCAAGCCCGATCCCGAAGGCCTGCTGATGGCATGCCGGGAGTTGAACGCAGAGCCCGGTCACAGTGTCTACATAGGCGACCACCGGAGAGATATCGAAGCCGGAAAGGCCGCAGGCATGATCACCATTGCCGCCGCCTATGGCTATATAGACCCGCGCGACCCTGTCACTGACTGGAACAGCCACCATACGGCCGTTGACGCGCACGAGATTCTTTCCCTGCTACAATCAATGAATGAACACTCATCGCCTGCCTGAGGCAGCTGCGATAACGGATGAAAAAGGACCCTGACCGATCATGTTTGCATACAGCGCACCCACCGATCTGCTGAAAGATCGCATTATTCTGGTCACTGGCGCAGGTGATGGCATAGGCAGAGAAGCAGCCCGGCAGTTTGCTGCCCATGGCGCTACCGTCATCCTGCTGGGCAGGACCACTGAAAAACTGGAATCTCTATATGACGAACTGGAAGCTGCCGGCTATCCACAACCAGCCATCGTACCGCTGAATCTGGAAAGTGCTGGCGAGCACGATTTCATTGAACTGTGCAACACACTGTATCAGGAGTTCGGAAAACTGGATGGCATTCTGCACAACGCCAGCCTGCTTGGTGTTCGCACACCTATCGAAAACTACGACCCAACCATCTGGCTGCAGGTGATGCAGGTTAATGTCAACTCCGCCTTCATGATGACCCAGACTTTGATGCCGTTGTTGCGAGCCTCAGATGACGCATCAGTGGTCTTCACCAGCTCCAGCGTAGGACGCAAAGGTAAAGCCTACTGGGGCGCTTATGCCGTCTCAAAATTTGCGACAGAAGGAATGATGCAGGTACTGGCCGACGAGTTGGAAAACTCCGGCAACATTCGCGTCAACTGCATCAATCCCGGCGCCACTCGAACCAATATGCGCGCCAACGCCTACCCGGCTGAGAATCCGGAAAGCAACCCCACCCCTGCCGAAATAATGCCCCTGTATCTTTATCTGATGGGGCCCGACAGCAAAGGCCAGAACGGCAGCACACTGGACGCACAAGGCAACGGACAACCACTGTGACAGCAACTGAAAAGAAAAGCCCGGCATCATAGCCGGGCTTTTCAATTCAGCGCGCGTGACGCTTACCGACAGAGCGCACCTTGCCCGTTTTACGCTTCTGCTTGACCTCCTGACGTACGACCCGCTCTTTATCAGCCGACTGACGCACACGCTGCTTTTTATGCAAACGCTCATCTGCTGCACGCTGAATCGGCGTTCTGACCACGCGACTGGTATCCTGCTCGAGACCCATCTGCAGCGCCAGCACATTACACGCCTTGCGATCCATTTCCTTCCAGGTTCCAACCTTGATATCGCTGGGCATAAACACTGGCCCGAAGCGAACCCGCTTGAGACGGCTGACCTTGAGCCCCTGAGACTCCCACAGACGCCTGACTTCGCGATTACGCCCTTCCATCACGACGCAGTGGTACCACTTGTTAGCACCTTCACCATCAAAAAACTGCACATCGGTAAAGTTTGCCATACCATCATCGAGCAGCACGCCTTTCTTCAGGCGCTCCAGCATCTCTTCATCCACTTCACCCAGCACACGTACCGCATACTCGCGATCAATCCTGGCAGAAGGGTGCATCATCTTATTGGCCAGCTCACCATCCGTGGTAAAAATCAGCAATCCTGTGGTGTTGATATCCAGGCGTCCGACCGCAATCCAGCGACCCTGCTTAAGCGGCGGCAAGGCATCAAAGACCGTCGGCCTGCCTTCAGGATCATGGCGCGTACACACTTCACCCAAAGGCTTGTTATACAACAGGACACGGCGCGGCTCTTCGCCGGCAAATACCAGCTCCACCAATTTGCCATTCAGCGACACCTTATCCAGAGGCGTCACACGATCACCGAGGGTTGCCACTACCCCATTCATGCTGACTTTTTTTTCTTCAATCCAACGCTCCATCTCACGACGTGAGCCAAAACCGGAGCGCGCCAATACTTTTTGCAGTTTTTCACTGTCCATGACGCAACCTTCAATAAGACGTAAAAAGCCCCACAGGAAACCTGGAGGGCCGGTATGACAATATTAACAGAAGCTTACAAGATCAGGCCGATGGCAACTGCTCTTTGGAAATACCTTTGGATTCCATATACTCTTTAAACACAGTTGGCGTACGCCCTCTGCCTGACCATTCATGACGCTCACCCTGAGCATCAACGATAGAATACTTTGCCTTGACGCTTTTACGCTGCAGAGAATCACCCACCTCAGCCAGATCGCCAAGCTCGAGACCCGCTGACTGCATTGCTTTGCGTATTTCTTCAATCTTGGCTTTTTTCTCTTGTTCGACAGCCTCTCTGGCAGCAGCTTCATCCAGTTTTTCCTGGAGAATATCAGACAGGTCACCGATAACCTTTTCGATATCGCCAACTGATATTTCCTGCACCTGCTTTCTCAAAGAGTTTTTGCGCGTAAGTACTTTAATAAAGTCTGACATGATAATTAATTCCGGATTAGCTGTTTACTGAGAGATAAATATAAAACCAATTATCTAGATATATCCAAATATTGCAAGTGATGCACAAAAAAATACCACCCCAATACATTCAAATACATTCAACCAGCCACTAAAGCTTAAATGAAATGGGCAACATCTCCCGCTCCCTCTCTCATAAGCTCAGGAACGTCACCGGTCAGATTAATAACAGTTGTGGCTTCCATACCACAAAAACCACCATCAATAATCAGATCCACCTGATGCTGCAGTGTATCTCGCATGTCGTAAGGGTCGGTCAATGGAAGATCATCACCCGGCAGAATAAGAGAAGTACTCATAATCGGCTCACCCAGTACATCCAGAAGATCAAGAACGATCTGATTATCCGGAACACGCATGCCGATGGTGCGCCTTTTAGGATGCAGCAGGCGTCGGGGCACTTCCGTCGTGGCGTTGAGAATAAAGGTATAAGCGCCAGGAGTATGAGCCTTAAGCAACCGATAAACCTGATTATCGACCTTGGCATAAGTGGAGATAACAGAAAGATCACGACAGACTAGTGTGAAGTTATGCTTATCATCCAATTGCCTGATCTGCTTTATCCTATCAAGTGCCTTCTTATTCTCCAGGCAGCAGCCCAAGGCATAAGCACAATCTGTAGGGTAAATTATAACGCCACCCTGGCGCAAAATTTCAACCGCCTGAAGAATAAGCCTCTTCTGAGGGTTATCCTGATGTATCTGAAAAAACTGGCTCACGACTTTACCTCAAGCGATCTGAATAACACTTCATGGACGACATGGGATCACAGTATAACATTCAACGCATGTAACAGATGCCCTTCACCTATCGGCAACGGAGGAAAACGCCCCAAAGCAGACCAGCGATTATTATTGGAATGGAAGTCACTCCCCCCGGAAACAAGCAACCCTCTTTGTGATGCGATACGCTGCAACTCACGCGTATGATCAGGAATAACACCGGGATAACTAATTTCCAGACCATCCCCTCCCATAGACTTAAAATCATCACAGAGCTGGCGGATTTTGGTAAACGTCAGGTTGTATTTTGTAGGGTGAGCTATAGCCGACAACCCCCCAGCTGCCTTAACAACACTCACGGCTTCTTCAATATTCGGCCAGTCCACCTTTACATCACCCGCTTTATTTCTACCGAGGAAGCGCTCAAAAGCCTCTTGCGCAGTTTCAACGATACCCGCATTAATAAGGGCAGCCGCAAAATGAGGCCGCCCTATCTGCCCACCCGCTGCAATCGCGAGTGCCTCCTGGAGTAAATTCGGCAAGCGCTTTTGCTCCAGCTTTCTGGCTATACGCTCTGCCCTCTCCAGTCGCAATGCATCAAGGCGCGCGAGATAAGGCTTGAAACATGAAGAGTCGGCATCAAAACCCAACCCCAACACATGAATGCAGTGCCGCTGCCACGTGCAGGTCAACTCAACTCCATTAATCAAACTCAACGCTTTATCAGACACCGCAGCACGAGCAGCCTCAAGCCCTCCGAGCGTATCATGATCGGTCAACGCCAGATAAAGCACACCACGGGCGTCAGCCTCATCAATCAATTCAAAGGGGGATAACAGACCATCAGAAGCCGTGCTGTGGCAATGCAAATCATATACTGGCTGCTTTATTTCCGAAATGCCCACCACTACCTCTTGACTGAAAATTGAAATCGACTTCAGGGGTTGATCACTGACATTATAATCGCTGATGATAGATTCAACGCATTAATTAATAAAAATTGAACTTATCTGCCCGGAGAACGTCATGTATTATGCCATTATTGCAGAAGATGCAGCGAATAGCCTGGATGCAAGGATGAAATCCAGACCGGCACACCTGGAACGCCTGCAAGCACTGAAAGAACAAGGCCGCCTCCTGCTGGCAGGGCCACATCCGGCCGTCGACCAAGACGACCCGGGACCTGCCGGCTTTACCGGAAGCCTGGTGGTTGCAGAGTTTGAGTCGCTTCTGGCTGCCAGAAACTGGGCAGATCAGGACCCTTATCTTCTTGCAGGGGTATACGAGAAGGTGACTGTTAAGCCGTTTAAAAAGGTATTACCTTGAATTCGCTGTAATCTGATATACTCTTTGAGTATTATATAACTGTATCAGTTGAGCCCGGCAACCGCTATGGTTAAACTTAGGTGGTTTAACTTAGGTTAAGGTTAAGGCTGTTCTAATAGGCTGAAATTGATAACTGACTGACCAACATCCAACCTGGCACAAGGAAATGATGATGAAGAAAATTGCAATTGCTGCTGGACTGGCACTGGCACTGGGCGTAACCAGTGTACAGGCTCAGGTTCCCGGCTATGCCGCTAACTCTACCAACACTGTATGGCGCACTACGCTGAACGACTGCTGGAAAACCTCTTCCTGGACACAGGACAAGGTTGTAGAAGGCTGCCCAGGCTACGTTGCCCAGGCTGAACCAGCTCCTGCTCCAACCCCAACTCCTGCTGCGCCTGCACAGACAATGATGGAAGTTGAAAACAAATTCGCTTTGTACTTCGACTTCGACAGCACTCGTGTTGGTGATATCTCTACCATCGTCAGCCACATTGGTTCCATGGCCAGCGTTGAAAGCATCAACCTGGTAGGTCATGCAGACCGTATCGGTCAGGTAGCCTACAACGATCGTCTGTCTCAGCGTCGTGCTGATGCCGTCGCTGCCGCTCTGACCAGTGCAGGCGTTGATGGATCTAAAGTATCTACCAGCTCCATGGGTAGCCGTTCACCTGTTGCTAACTGCACAGGCCGCGGTGCTGAGCTGATCTCTTGCCTGCGCCCAGACCGTCGTGTTGACGTCGAAATCAAAGGCACAAAGAGCAACTGATCCAAAGCTAACGCTTTGACAGTACTCAAAACAGGAGCCTATGGCTCCTGTTTTTCGTTATACCCCTCGTAACAGCCCTCTCGCGACATCTACGATTGAAAAAAGTTCTATATTTCGTTATAAAGTGCCCTCAGGAATTCTACAAACCACCAAAAGGACAAGGTCGCCATGGATGCAACCTCCAGCGGTACAGTTGTTACCAACCAACCCTCTCCATCCCAGCCAAGCACTCGTCAGGCACAAGTCAGTTTCACTGGCCGCTCAGGTGAATACTTCGGCATCTGGATAGTAAATATATTATTAAGCATTCTGACGCTCGGCATATATAGTGCCTGGGCAACAGTACGCACAAACCAATACTTCTATGGCCATACACGGATTGAAAATCACGCTTTCCGTTATCTGGCCACTCCTATGCAGATACTGCGAGGGCGCCTGCTGGCTGCCGCTATTTTCGTCTGCTACTTTGCCATCTCCCACTTTTTCCCGCTTGCAGGAGTCATATTACTTTTTGTCCTGTTCATCGCCTCACCCTGGCTCCTGATTATGTCGCTGCGCTTCAATCTCAGAATGACCAGCTATCGCCAGATAAGATTTGCATTTCATGGACGCTTCATTGAAGCCTTTCTGATTTTTGCCGTACTGCCAATCGCTTCAGCCCTGACTCTGTTTCTTGCACTACCCTGGGTGTTCAAGAAAATGGACCAATATATCTATAGCAATATCAGCTATGGCGGCAAACCACTTCAGTTCAGAGCAGGTGCCGGTAAATACTATGTCGCCTCATTTGCCAGCGTTGGTGCCGTATTACTTCTGGGGTTCATTTTTGGTATCGGCGTCTTTGCATCACTTTTCCTACTGGATAATGGCAAAGATCTGGCACCCCTTATCCCCTTCATCGTCATTCCGTTCTATTTATTGACATTCAGCCTTTCCGGAGCCATCTATGGCGGCATAGTACGCAATCATATTTACAACAACAGCGAACTGGATGGGGTCAGCAGTTTCCACTCCAACGTCAAAATAATGCCTTACGCATGGCTGCTCATGAGCAATTTTCTCCTGCTGATCATCAGCCTGGGACTTGCTTACCCCTGGACATGCATCCGTAAAAGCAGATTTCTGGCCAAAGCTACCGCACTGAATATTCAGCCGGAGGCTGACACCCTAATTGATACGGTAGAACAAAAAAGCTCAGCAACCGGCGAAGAAGCAGCAGGATTCTTTGATGCCGACATCTCGCTTGCGTGATCAGATGCTTCGTATTGAGGGCAGCTTTCAGAATGCCAGAGCCGCGAAGGCCTACCATGCCTTCGCCGTTCTGGAGGATGGCAGGATTGAAGTGTTCGATGCTGATACCGACCAGCGTCTGCATGAAGCCGCATCCGATCAATATCTCAGCGGCAGCATCATTCCAGGTCTGGCTGTAGATCTGAATTTTTCAGATGGCGCTGTGTTCACACCTCTCGACACAGGATTCCGCTGGCCACATCAGAATCGCAGACAACGACTGGCTGCGAAACTGGAAACCAACCGGTTCAGTATTCTACTGGCAATTGTGCTATCACCGATTCTACTATGGTGGCTGCTGGCTCATGGTATCCCATCGCTGGCAAGCGCAAGCGTCGTACTGGTCCCTGATGATGTCAGCAAGCAGATGGGGCAACAGACTTTTGTTGCTTTACGTGAAACGGCCCTTGCTCCCTCGCAGTTGCCGCCTGACACCCAGCAAACAATCAGGGATAACTGGAATAGTGCCCTGAGCCAGTTAACACTGACTCATCAACACTACTCACTGCATTTTTTCCATTCAGATCTGTTCGGCGCAAACGCTTTTGCTCTGCCAGATGGAACAGTCATTATCACCGATGATCTGGTCAATCTACTCAGCAACCAGCCGGATGCGATACTGGCGATATTGCTACATGAGATCGGCCATGTGGAACATCAGCACAGCCTACGCCTGGTTGCCCAGTCACTTGGCTCAGCAATGGTATTCGGCTTGGTGTTCGGTGACCTGGAAACCGTATCGGAACTGTTGCTCGGTGCGGGAAGCAACCTGCTGCATAATGCATTTTCGCGGGATATGGAGCGTGAAGCCGACGACTTCGCCATCACTCATCTACAGACACTGGGCAAACCTGCCAGCAGCTTTGCCGATGCCATGAGTGCACTGATAGAGAACACTGATCTCAACGAAGAAGACGCATCTCCCCTGCTGAAATATCTCAGCACGCACCCTGAAACTTCTGAAAGAATTGGGCGTGCATTAACGCAGGAAAAATGAACGAAGGAAGTGAAGGAGAAGGGTGAGGCAATATCCGCCTCACCCTTTTTACATCAAGATACAACAGAGGTGGATCAGCCGATCCAGACTCTGGCATTACGAAACATCCTCATCCACGGAGCATCTTCCTGCCACTCATCAGCGCGCCAGGAGTTCTGCACCGCACGGAATACCCGTTCTGGATGCGGCATCATGATTGTCACTCGACCGCCCGCAGCCGTAAGACCCGAAATACCCTCAGGTGAACCATTCGGGTTGGCCGGGTACTGCTCGGTGACACGTCCGTAATTATCAACATAGCGCAGGGCCACTTTGCCGGAGCGTTCCAGCGACTGCAGCTGCTCTATACTCTTGAACTCGGCGCGCCCTTCACCATGCGCAATCGCAATCGGCATGCGTGAACCACTCATACCCTGCAGGAATATAGACTCACTCTCCTGCACTTCAACCATCGCAACACGCCCTTCAAACTGCTCGGAACTGTTACGCACGAAGTGTGGCCAGAGCTCAGCTCCCGGTATCAGATCATGCAGATTTGACAACATCTGACAACCGTTGCAAACACCCAGCGCAAACGCATCTTCGCGCTGGAAATAGGCCGCGAACTGATCACGCGCACGCTCATTGAAGAGTATCGACTTGGCCCACCCCTCGCCTGCACCCAACACATCACCATAGGAGAAGCCCCCACAGGCAACCAGACCACGGAACTGATCCAGCGTGACACGGCCCGACAGAATATCACTCATATGCACGTCGATCGCAGCAAACCCCGCACGATCAAATGCAGCCCCCATTTCTACCTGACCATTGACGCCCTGCTCACGCAGAATAGCAATACGCGGAGCTTCTCCACGATTGATGAAAGGCGCAGCCACATCATCATTCAGATCGAAACTCAGATGCGCATGCAGGCCTGGATCTTCACGATCAAGCAGTTGATCAAACTCCTGCTTTGCACCCACAGGATTATCACGCATAGCCTGAATTCTGTAGGAGGTCTCGGCCCAGCAACGCTGAAGCTCGACACGGCTACGGCTGTAGATCTCATCATCGTCGAGGAAAAGGTTGATATGATCATCCGGATTGGTGCTTCCGATAACCGCGACACAATCACTCAATCCGGCAGCATTAAGCTCAGTGAGTACCTGCTCGGCATGTTCACTACGGATCTGAATAACGGCACCTGGCTCCTCTGCAAACAAAGCGGCCAACAGATCTTGTTCATTTTCTACCAACAGATCCAGATTGATATCCACACCACAATGACCGGCAAAGGCCATCTCGGCCAGCGTGGCCATAAGACCACCATCGGAGCGATCGTGGTAGGCCAGCAGAAACCCCTGCTCGTTCAACTCTTGAATGGCCGCAAAGAAAGCAATCAGCAACTGCGGATCATCCAGATCCGGTACATCCTGCCCAACCTGGCCATACACCTGCGCCAGTGCAGATAGACCCAGACGATTACGACCCTTGCTCAGATCCAGCAAGAGCAGATCAGTCTGTCCCTGATCGGTGCGCAGCTGTGGCGTCAGCGTCTTGCGTGCATCCAGTACCGGCGCAAAGCCGGAGATAATGAGCGACATCGGAGCGGTAACACTCTTGCTCTCATCACCTTCACGCCACACGGTACGCATCGACATGGAGTCCTTGCCTACCGGAATCGTGATACCCAACTCAGGGCACAACTCCATACCAACCGCACGAACCGTATCAAACAGCTTTTCATCTTCACCGGGATGACCTGCCGCACACATCCAGTTGGCCGAGAGTTTGATATCGGAGATGTCGCCGATTCTGGCTGCAGCAAGGTTAGTGATCGTTTCCGCAATGGAGATACGACCGGACGCCGGCGCATCAATCAGCGCCAGCGGCGTACGTTCACCCATCGCCATCGCTTCACCGGCATAGGTATCATAGGACGCAGTTGTGACAGCGCAGTCCGCCACAGGCACCTGCCAGGGGCCGACCATCTGATCACGTGCCACCTGACCGGTAATGGTACGATCACCAATCGTGATCAGGAAGGACTTGGAGCCGACTGCAGGCAGTCGCAACACGCGCTCGATGGCATCATCCAGCTGCAAACCTGCAGTATCAAAAGCGGGCAACTCATAGGTAGCACGCGTAACACTGCGATGCATCCGTGGCGGCTTACCGAACAACACACTCATCGGCAGATCAACCGGCTTGTTCTCAAAGTGCTGGTCATTCAGCAGCAGATGCTGATCGCCAATGGCTTCACCCACGACGGCAAAGGGGCAACGCTCGCGTTCGCAGATGGCACGGAACCGATCCAGATCTTCCGGATTGACCGCCAGCACATAACGCTCCTGAGCTTCATTACACCAGATTTCCAAAGGTGACAGACCCGGCTCATCATTATTGATGTTGCGCACTTCGAATGCACCGCCACAGCCACCATCCTTGACCAGTTCAGGGAAAGCATTAGACAAGCCACCCGCACCGACATCATGAATGAACGCAATGGGGTTATGATCACCCAACTGCCAGCAGCGATCGATCACCTCCTGACAACGGCGTTCCAGTTCAGGGTTTTCACGCTGTACTGACGCAAAATCAAGATCTTCCGCCGAACTGCCGGAAGCCATGGAGGATGCTGCACCTCCACCGAGACCAATCAGCATCGCAGGGCCACCCAGGCAGATCAGCTTGGCACCCGGGGTTATCTCACCCTTTTCAACATGACTGTCACGGATATTACCCAGACCACCAGCAATCATGATCGGCTTGTGATAACCACGCACCTCCTCACCTGCAGCGCCATTTACCTGCTGCTCAAAGGTACGGAAATAACCATTCAGATTGGGGCGACCAAATTCGTTATTGAAGGCCGCAGCACCAATCGGACCCTCAATCATGATATCCAGGGCCGATACGATACGATCCGGCTTACCATAATCCGACTCCCATGGCTGCTGGAATCCCGGCAGATTGAGATCGGAAACAGTAAATCCGCACAGTCCCGCCTTAGGTTTGGAGCCTCGACCGGTTGCACCCTCATCACGAATTTCGCCGCCTGAACCGGTCGCCGCACCCGGTCGTGGCGCAATGGCCGTCGGGTGGTTATGGGTCTCGACCTTCATCAGAATCTGAATAGCCTCATGATGATAAGCATACTGGCAGCTTTCAGGATCGGGAAAAAATCGCCCTGCGTTACTTCCCGCAATTACAGCAGCATTATCTTTATAAGCCGAGAGCACATTCTCGCCGCCGACCTCATTGGTATTCTTGATCATGCCGAACAGAGACTTTTCCTGCTGCTCGCCATCGATATCCCAGGTGGCATTGAATATTTTGTGACGGCAATGTTCAGAGTTGGCCTGTGCGAACATCATCAACTCGACGTCACTGGGGTTCCGCTCCAGCTCGATAAAACTCTGCACCAGATAATCTATCTCATCGTCAGCCAGCGCCAGACCCAGGTTGTTATTGGCCTCAACCAGTGCCTCACGACCTCCTGCCAACAGATCAACATGCGCCAGTTCACGCGGTGTTTCATGGCGGAAGAGCTGCCCAGCCTGATCAATAGAACTGAACACCGCTTCAACCATGCGATCATGCAGCACGACTTCTATGGATTGACGCTGTTGCTGAGTCAGTGCACTATCAACATCAATGTAGTAGGCCAGCCCTCGCTCCAGACGCAGAATACTGGTCAGCCCACAGTTATGCGCAATATCACTGGCCTTACTGGACCAGGGGGAGATGGTACCGGGACGCGGAGTGACCAAAAACAGGTCTCCGCCTGGCTCTTCAGCCTGAGCCGAGGGTCCATAACGCAGTATATGTTCCAGCACTTTGATTTCATCCTGAGTCAGATCAGCCTCAAGATCGGCAAAGTGAACATATTCCGCATAGACACCAGTAACCTGGCTCGCCAACGCTTGCAGTGAGGTTAGCAGTTTATCATGACGGAAAGCCGAGAGAGCGGGTGCTCCACGCATAACGAGCATGTTGATTTCGAGCCTCTTGAAAGGGCCTGCAAGCAGGCATTAACAGCGGGAAACTAAGTGCATAGTTTACCCGAACCGGGACCCGAGATACCAGAAAAGCAGTCACTATGTTCAGCAGCCGACAATATCCTCATATCAGAGCCCTGATCTACCTGATCAGTCTCATCCTGATCACCTTTGTTCTGGTGCTGATCGGCCTCAACACCAGTTCGCAGATTGAGACGATCAGAAAGCAGGGTGTGTTGCGTGTCGGCACACTCAACAACCCGATGGCTTACTATCTTTATCGAGCGGAACCAGCCGGATTCGAATATGAACTGAGCAAAGCGTTTGCTGATTTTCTGGGCGTAGAGCTGGAACTGATTGTAGCCAGCGATCTGCAGGAACTGTTTGACCTGCAGCTGAATCGCAGTGTGCATCTGATTGCTGCCAATCTATTGGTGACGGAGCAGCGCCGCCGCAAACTTGAGCATGGGCCAGTGTACCGCTATAGCGCACCGACCGTTGTGTATCGTGTCCGCCAGGGCATTCCTGCTCCCGAGGCTGTTGAGGACTTGTATGGCAGCAACCTGGCAGTGCTCGCCGGCTCAAGCCATGCCGACCTGCTACGCAGTCTCAGTGACGAATATCCCGATCTTGTCTGGGAGGAAAAAACCGAAAATGACACGATTGATCTGATGCGCAAGATTCATGAGATGGAGCTGGACTACACCATCATGGACACCTTCCTGTTCGATGCCCAGAGCTCATTTTTTCCGGGCCTGAGGCGAACATTACTACTGGATGACCCTCAGCCAGTCAGCTGGCTAATGGCACGGAATCCAGATAATACACTGAAGACTCAACTGCAGCATTTTTTCGATATCCGTCAGACAAAAGACCTCATAGCAGATCTTGAGTTACGCTACTTTTCTCAGCAGAATCGCCTCAACTTTTTTGATACAGCGTCATTCAGACAACATCTGCAGGAACGTTTTTTAAGCCTGCAGGAACACTTTCTGCAAGCAGCAGAGGAGACTGGCTTTGAATGGCCGCTGCTAGCTGCACTCGCCTATCAGGAATCTCACTGGGATCCAGACGCCGTCTCACCCACAGGGGTACGGGGCATCATGATGCTGACTAATGCCGCCGCCAGTGAAGTTGACGTCACGGACAGAACCGACCCTGCACAGAGCATATTTGGCGGCGCGCGCTACCTGTCTAACGTGAAAAAGAAGATACCCGAACGCATTTCAGAGCCTGACCACACCTGGTTCACACTGGCCGCCTATAACATCGGCTATGGTCATCTTGAAGATGCCCGACGACTGACTCAGAACCAGGGTCTGAATCCAGACAGCTGGGAGGATGTCAGATCTGTCCTTCCACTGCTGACTCAGGAGCGCTATTACAGCCAGCTGCGTTATGGCTATGCCAGAGGGCACGAGCCCGTCACTTATGTTGACAACATTCAGAAATATATTGAAATACTGGAGTGGGAGATACAGACCAGCCTGGCCAAAGCGCTGGAAGAGACAATGAATGGAGAGGGGCCAGAAAACGAAGGAAGTAATACCAGCGAAACTGGAGATAGACTACTCAGAAGCATCTCACCCAGCCTCTGATCAAGGGCTACTTCTGGCGCCGTGAACGGAAAAAGGCCCGGATCTGCTCACTGCACTGATCAGCCAGCACACCCCCTTGATACTCGATCTGGTGATTCAGATGCGGCAGTTCAAGGGCCCGCAACTGACTCACCACTGCACCGGCTTTTGGCTCGGTTGCACCGAAAATCAGACGACGAATCCGCGCATGTACCATCGCACCGACACACATCATGCACGGTTCGATGGTGACATACAGATCAGCATCCACCAAGCGGTAATTGCCGATCCGGCGCGCAGCATCCCGCAACGCAACCACTTCGGCATGGGCCGTTGGGTCATCACCACTGATCGGCTGATTCCAGCCCTCACCAATGATCTCGCCGGCCAGCACGACAACCGCCCCCACCGGCACTTCCAACCGCTGTGCTGCCAACGCTGCGCGTTCAAGTGCGGCAGCCATCCAGTACTCATCGCTACCCGGTAGTGGCTGATC
This sequence comes from Nitrincola salilacus, assembly GCF_046271865.1. Classification (NCBI taxonomy): domain Bacteria; kingdom Pseudomonadati; phylum Pseudomonadota; class Gammaproteobacteria; order Oceanospirillales; family Oceanospirillaceae; genus Nitrincola; species Nitrincola salilacus. The sequence continues at coordinate 826,631 of NZ_CP176580.1, read as the reverse complement.
CATCAGGTCGTATCACTCCCTCTCAATTGACTTTAAGAGGCGAAAATACCACACCCTGTCACACTACGACAATCGCCAGAGACATCAGACCATCTGCCTGCTGAGCTGAGGATGACCTACCTTTCGCGCAGTTTCTGCAGCGCCTGCCACGCCATCCAGCCTCGACCGAGCCATACCCCGGAACGGCGTGAACTGAAGGTCGCGACAAGTACAACCGCTCCCGCTATCCACTGAGGATGACTTCTGAGATAACACAGTGCCTTCACCCCCTGATCAGCCAACCTCAAGGGAGGCCTTAACTCCTCAATACTGCCAGACAGCGCCATACGCTGCTGCGCAGCCTCTGATATCAGGCGCTCTCGACGCTGCGCCAGACACTGCCGCCTGGTGTTCATTGGCGGGGCTCAAACTGCTGTCTGTCTGCCTGCAACTCCGACAGACTCAACGCAAACGGCCTCTCTTTGGTTCTCACTTTGTGTAGAGCGAACAACCATAACGCCAGAGCACCTACCAGAAAAAAACCAGCCAACGAGCCCAGCACCAGCAAACGGTGAGTATCCCAGAATGCAACGACCAGGAATAACGTCACCAGAATCACACCGACTCCGGCGCAAAACAGGACAGCTAACGCAAGCACCATCAATGAAATTATGTGATAGAGCTCCTCTTCCAGGTCGCAGGACAGCATCTCAAGCCGCGTATGGACCATACCAAGCAGCGTCCCTGCAAGCGTTTTCAATGACGCAAACAATCCTTTCTCCTTTGGCTGGCTCATCATTCTAACGACGACTGGATAGCAGACCAATCAGCAGACCCACACCGGCAGCTATACCGATCGCCTGCCAAGGATTATCGTGGATATACTCATCAGTCGCCTTGGCAGTATCTTTGGTTTTATCCAACAGCGCCACACCATCATCAGCCAACCTTGCTTTGGCGACCTTAAGGGACTCTTCCGCCGCCGCACGCACTTCATCCATCTCTTCACCGCCGTGACTGACTGTAGCTTTCACCAACGCCTCAGCATCAGCAACTACTCGTCTGAAATCAGCAAACAGCTGCTCTTTGGTAACTTCTTCTTTAACTTTACCCATATATTTCTCCATGTCAGAGCTTTTAATGATTTGATCCCTCCGTCAGCTCTCCTCAACGGATCCTTCTAGATAAACGAGTATAGCCGACAGCCGAACAGACTCCAGTGCGCTATCGCACACAGTCTCACGATAAAAAGCCTATGTGTGTTAGCGCCCAGACGTCGGTTACTACCCCGCCCATACTGAGCTGTATCAAGGCTAGAGCAAACATCCCGGGTTCGTATCCACTATCGGGACTCTACAACCAGATAAACATGGATGAATTTACAGACACCCCGAAACCAGGACAGTTCAAATGCCATTATCTCAGCCCGTCCCTGCGACCAACCGGCTGATCGCAGCTTTACCGCACAAAAACCGCCTGCGCTTTCTGGCAGGCTGTACACCCATTCAACTGGCGTTCGCTGAAATACTGGCCGAACCCGGCGAGCGCATGCGCCACGTCTACTTCCCCACGGATAGCTTCATCTCTCTGGTCACATCACTTGATAATCGAGGTGGCATAGAAGTTGGGCTCGTGGGAGACGAGGGTATGCTCGGAACTTCTCTGGTGCTCGGCATGGACGTTTCACCACTGAGAGCCGTTGTGCGGGGTAAAGGATTAGCGCTACGCATGAGTACTGCAGCTTTTCGGCGTGAGCTCAAAGCCAGCCCGCCATTGCAACGACAACTGAAGCGTTATCTCTATGTAATGATGACTCAGCTCGCACAAACCGCACTCTGCGCGCATTTTCACAGAGTGGAAGCACGTCTTGCGCGCTGCCTTCTGATGACGCAGGACCGAGCACATTCAAACACCTTCCATGCCACTCACGAATTCCTGGCCCAGATGCTTGGCGTGCGCCGTGTTGGGATCACCAAAGCAGCGACATCGCTACAGAAACGAAAACTGATCTGCTATAACCGCGGCACTATCACAATTCTCGACCGCAAAGGGTTGGAAGCCGCATCATGCGGTTGCTACGCGATAGACAATGCGAGCTACCAAGAGAGCATGGAGTAGTTCAAACCTACTGTCATACAAGGATACGGGCTGTCATCTCCTGATCAAAGAATGCATATGTTTTACGCCCCTTGCCTTTCGCATGATACATCGCTGTATCTGAATTTTTTATAAGCGTTTCTGCATTCATGCCGTCACCCGGAAAAATGCTGATACCGATGCTCACACTGATACTCAGATCATGCCGTTCAAGATGGTGCGGTAGCGCAATTGCCTCAAGCATTTTTTGTACAGACAGCGCTACAACCTGCGGGTGATCGATGTCGATCAGCAACGCCACGAACTCATCTCCACCATGACGACTGATCGTGTCCGACTGGCGCACACAGCCCAACAGGCGCTTACCCACCGACTGCAACAATTGATCACCGACGCTATGCCCCAGTGAATCGTTAATGTGCTTAAAGCCATCCAGATCCATAAACAGCACCGCAAACAGATTACCGGAACGTTGTGACGCAGAAATGGCTTGTGCGAGCCTGTCATACAACAGGATTCGGTTGGGCAAGCCAGTGAGCGTATCATGATGCGCCAGGTGATCCAGTTTGATCTTCGCAATCTGTATCTGTTCCGCCAATTTTTGTGCTTCGATGGACGCGACGACCAGGTTCGCATTGGCTTGCTGCAGTCGGATCATCTGATCAGCCATTGTCGACTGCAGTGCCTCTGTACTGCGTATCTCGTTCTCTCGCGCGGCAGCACGCACTTCGCGCTCCAACACCACGCCCTCTCGTTGACCGGCTACGTTTTCTCGCTGATTCGCGGCTTGCTCTCGCGCCTCAGCTATCTGTCTGCGGCCAACTAAAGTCTCATTATCAGCACATGCGGTACGGTCCCGACGCCGTCTGCCTATGCTTCGGACCCGCACAGAGTAATCTCTGGCGTCGTCCGTTTTCTTTTCCACACCAGAACCGGAAGCATCATCCTTGCCATCGCTGCTCATGTATATCCTCCGCTCAGGTTGCTCCAGCTAGGGATTAGTCCTGGGGTACCCGGTCATCAAACCGCTATAGTCGGACAGGCATTCACCAATCACAATGCCATCGTTGTTGATATCGAATAGTCGAATATCCTTACTGTGGTCGCTGCCACGCACCTTGACCACCGAGAAGATACGCTTGAACTGCCCCCCGATTTCGACATAGCGCTGCACCAGAATCGCATCAGCAAGAAATGCACTGCCAAACGGGCTGAAACGCAGATCGGTGTAGCGATCTTCCAGCTCCGAGGTCATCAGAATACTCACCCCTTTACTGGTCAGTTCAGCTACCATTCGATATAGGGAGCCGCGAAAATCTTCGCTGAACTCTGGGGCCAATGCCAGTTCGAAACCCGACAACGAATCAATCACAACGCGCTTGGCCTGCATACGATCAATCATCTCAATCATGTCATGCAGGATTTCATCAATCGACAAATCCAGCGAGCGCGTATTGATTACACCCACCTGCCCGGTATTAACCAACGCATGTAACCGGGTGTTCAGCAATTGGCTCGGACTTTTTTCGAACGCCGCGATCACACCAGCTTCTCCACGACGCGCTCCTTCGGCCAGGAATGACGTCGCCAGTATGGTTTTCCCGGAACCCGAGGGACCGACTGCAAGCAGCGAATAACCGGCCGGCAAGCCACCACCCAGCATTTCATCCAGGCCTGCGACCCCCATGGAGATTCGCTCAGGACTACCAGCGGCGAGTTGTCCAACCACGTCTGCCGGTTCGATGATCGCCCGGGGAAAAACCTGGAGGCCCGCATCACTGATGCGGAAGGTATGCAAGCCGGGTGCCTGAGCCTGGCCACGCATCTTGACCACCTGCATTTTGCGCACCATGGAGTTGCGACGCATGTTTTGTGACAGCCAAAGAATGCCGTCCGCCACGGTAAAGACTGGACTCGATTCGGATTCTGGGCCCAGATATTCGCCGATCATGAAGGTAGTGGCCTGCCAACTGGTCATCTGCATGCCGAGCTGTTGCACAAAGCGCTGCAGATCAGGCACATTCTGCTCTTCGGAGCGGACTGACTGCACGAGGGATCGAAATGAATCGACAAATACCAGACTGGGTTCAAACTCCTTCACCTCGGCAGCAATGCGCGCCAGGACACGGTCGAAATTACCCTCCAGAAGCTCAGTCGCCAGGTTGACGAAGCGAATCGACTGGTTCATTTTACTGTGATCGAAAAATGAAAATTGCTGCTGGTACCGAAGCATCTTCAGGGTTGGCTCCCCGAGCACGGTAAAGAACAGCGCCCGGTAATCCGGCGCGGCCAGCGAGAACATCATCTGATGGGCAAGCGTTGTTTTTCCGCTTCCCGGCGTGCCAGCAATCAGATTGAACGAGAACTCCGGCAGGCCGCCACCCAACAGATCGTCGAGACCCGGAACACCCGTTGGCAGGCGACGTATCGTGACCTTGTTACTCATTGTCGAGCTCCTTGCTGGACGTGACTGAAGCAAGATCGCCCCAGGCCGCACGTAATATATTGGACGTCAATTGTTCACCAATCAGCGAAGCCAGGATGTCGGTAAATATGGTCAGCAGCAGACGGTGAGCTGCGCAGGCATCAGCCGGTGTTTGACTCGCAAGAAGCGCCCCCAACTCTACAAAGCGGTGGTTATTCTGGAGAGGCTGAAGTGTCGCAGAGCTGGGGGTGAGCCAGGGAAAAGTGTTTTTTGTCAGGTGAAAAGTTCGCTCGTACAGCGATTTGAAACCATCCTCACCAACGACCGATACAATCTCGTTGGCCAGTTTTTCCCAATGAATCATTGCGACATCCGCAACGTTTTCAGGCTGCTGCGTCAGGATGCTGGCTATGATTTGCTGACGCAGCAGAGAAGGGTCTTCCATCAGAGTGCGCTCAGCAGACAACAGCCAGGAGGAGCAGAATATGAGAGGTACAAACGTGCGTCTGGCGTAATGACGCCAGGATGAGAAAGCAGATATGCCATATTCATCGTTCCTCCTTGAAACCGCTGTGCGTTTATTAATCAGACGAATCCACCGATACCATTCATGGTACGGCGGAATTCATGTTCATGATAGTCTTAAGGTGCCTTTATTTTTGCCTGCCATTTCGATACAAACACCCGATCGGCAACTTACAACTTAAAGCAGCATTAGAATTTTACAGACACCCCGAAACCAGTACAGTTCAAATATTATTCTTTCAGCCAGACCCTGCGACCAATCGGCTGATTGTAGATTTACCGAATACGAACCGCCTGCGCTTTCAGAGCTGACTGTACACTCATTCAACTGACGTTCGCTGAAACATTTCCCCTACCCGATGCAGCTCTTGCTGTACGGAACTTAAAGCAGTATTTAAACTCCGTTTACTCTTCAGCAGCAGCCCTGCTTGCCCACTGAGATAAAAACGCCTCGATTTTTTCTTCGATGTGACTCTCGACAGTTTGTAATCGTAGAAGGGGAAGCCCGCTTTTTCTCAGGATGCTATTTTTCAATGCATCCCGCTCAGCCTGACGCGCATCACCATGGGATCCGCCATCTACCTCGATCACGGCCAGCGGCGTTTTTCCCACTTTGAAATACAACACAAAATCGCAACTGGCTCGGTTTCTCATAAAATCGAGTTCTCGCAACGTCAATGCCTCGTTGGCCGAAGAAGCCAACTGGTTCAGAACAATCTGTGAATGGAACGTAATCGCCCGATATGCTTCTAGGGACAATGTATCACGCAGTATCTGTGCCGCAATCTGCTCAGATTTGTATCGCGAATCAGTTGGCCTCAATTTTGCGTTGAGCCTTTCTAGGGATTGATCATATTCTGTGTAGAGCAGATCGAAGGCTGACACGACAGGAGCGCGATGTACCTGTTTTTCATCCGCGTAGTATTCTATGTAGCGGACCAACGCAGCGACATGCCCGTTGTTCGCGGCAAAGACATCGTCACCAGTCACAAGGGTGAACGTATTCTTGGCCCTTGATACCGCAACATTAACCAAGTGAGGGTCATCCACAAACCTCAAATCTCTCTGGCTTCTTTGTTTTTTATCCAACACAGTGGAAAAGACAATCTCATCACACTCCCTGCCCTGAAACTTGTGCACTGTATTTGTGACAAAATCAGTTGGTAAACATGCCTGAGAAAGCCGGACCTGCGCATTGTAAGGAGTGATGAACCCCCTACTGTTTTCTTCATCCCAGTCACTTTCTCCATCCCATTTGAGCGTTTCAAGCAGTGAATCCAACTCCCTCCGATTCGAGTTCTTCCTCGTGTGGTTTCCTTTGGCGGTAACCAGTAACTTCAACGATTCTTCACCTGCATCTTTTGTCATTGGAATCAGTTGATTGTCGTAAAACTGCTGATTGCAGAACTGGATGATTCTGGGATGGCAGCGGTAATGTTCTTTCAATAGCGTCATGGGTATCGAACTGCTAAAGACACCAATGCAGGAATCAAGCAAGCTGTATTTTTCACAATCGTAGAAATCAGCAGGCGGGGCTATGGCCAATTTTATCGGAATATGAGGGAGTTGCTTTCTGTCGCCGACGATAACCAAGTTTTTGGCACAGCCCAACGACAGTATTCCAGGAATAATGTCTTGCTGCGAGGCTTCGTCAATGATGACATAGTCGAAAATCGCACCTTTGCCAATCGAATTGATAATGGAATGCGTGCTGCTGCCAATAATCGGAAAATGCTTTACAAACACACCGAATTTCTTGCGGTAACTATCCGAACCGAACTTTTCCTGAGGAGGGAGATGCTTATGAAGGTGATGTTTTAGATATAGCATCGACCCGGCGACCAGATCATCCAGCAATGCCTTGAAGTTGCCGTGTTCTAAGACTTCCCGATAAGCGGCTAACTCTGATTCCTTATCCCGTAGCGCTTTCTCGTAATAGTGAAGCTGCAAGGCATAGATCACTGACTTGCGCTTCTCCCAATCATTGAACGGCGCCATACGCAGGATCTTGAAATTTAGCAGCAGCTTGATCCTGTCCTTGAGTCTGATGCGATTCTCGGCAAGATGAGCCAAATAAGCCATCAAGTCCGAGGATTGTCTTGGAGACAGGCTGTATTTATCCAAAGGGACAGGCTCCACCTCTATATTTTCGCGGTGCCATTGCAGCAGATAACGATGTTCTATGGCCAATTCGTCAATCTCGGCCTGTAGCCGCGCCACCTCATTCTGAGCATGCAGATACACCTTCAATTTCTGGAGAACAGCTTGAATTTGCTCCATGGAAGGCGCAGACGAGGGGATTCCTGATGGTACGGCAAGTACATTACCGAAGAAGGTCTTTCTATTATCTGCACTGCCCAGTTTCGCAACCAGATAACCCAGGTCAGCCTTACCTAACTTTTCGTAGACGTTTTCCACTGCAGAGTTGTTATTGGACAGGATAGCGACTGTTTTGCCACGCAACACAATATTGGAGATGATGTTCAATATCGTCTGAGTTTTACCTGTGCCTGGGGGGCCTTCAATTAGGCTGATTTGCGAGGTGAAGGCTTGCTCAACTGCCTTGAGCTGACTTTCATTGACACCAAAAGGGTATATAAAACCTACTGTCGGCTTACGTGTATGGTTCTGTCCAGTACAGTATGCATACAGTGCGGTGCCTTCGTGAGGAAGCACCGCCTCCAGTTGACGCAGCACATTTTCGGCTATTGGCTTGTCTTTCAGTGGTGCCTGATCTACCCGCGCATTTGCCACGCGCACAAAATAGCTGAATACCGCCTCGTCCTTGATCGTTGTCTCTGGGCTGAACGCAATACTATTCGCGCTCATTACATAGATTTTTTGATTGCCACAATACTGAACAGCCGCATACTTACCGCCATATATTGTCACTCTATCGGTGGCACTGAAGCTTACCCCCCCATCTATAGAGAGGAGCTGCCGCTGCACCACTTCGGTTGGTTCAATTTTGCAATCGCTGAGTGGGCGGTGGTAAAACTTGCCGGAAGGAAAGCGGCAAGTCAGCATCAACTCGCCCCTTTGGTCTCCCCACCATATTTCCCAACCACTGATTTGTCTGGTTTTATCTTCACCGCTCACCCAGATGGAAACCATACACCTCCTGTGTTTGCGTGTGGCAGTTGCGTACTCTGATTTATCTAAACACCGATTCTGGTGAATGTGAACACCCAGATCTTTCCGTGTTGGCTCAGTCTCTTTTTAACTTAGATGTTCATTTTCAGTCAACTCCGCTGATGCGGACTCAGCTATCCGACTTCGTATCTCTAACCGTAAGGTCGATCATGATTACTTCAATTGCAACAACGCCGGGGAAATTGTTAGCGACAGAGTCCCAGTAAGACCTGAGTGCATCTTCAAGCCCCGCCAGGCCAACCCGCAGATCACCGATCTGCCAGTGAGATTGAGTAGACTGACCCTGCCAAATCAAAAGCATCACACCGCAACCCGCAGTCTCTTCACGCAAATAGTCGCCAACGAGTTGATTTCTCAACCGCTCACAGAGCTTCGGGCCCGACCAGCCTTTATCAAGCAACTTAAGCTCAATAGGAACCGGAGAAGGCACACGTGCATTTTGAGTCCAGATATCTGGTCTCTGCCTGTTCGGCAACTCGTTTTCTTGGACACAGGTGTAGCGCCCGGAGGACCTAGCATTCAACCAACCAGCCACCAGGTTCCGCATTTCGGTTTCACTTTCGGCTCTTTGCCAGGTTTTGTACGGGCTGTCATTACCGAGTTCGATCCAAGCCTTCAAATCAATCAACCGATCAACGGTAAGATCGAAGAGTTGCCGATGTGTCGTCGGTGTTCTAGCTTGATGCTGGTCATAATCCCGCACCTGTTGCGCCGACCATGGTTCTAAATCGGCATCTTCTTCGGCTCGCTTGTAGGCAAGCTTCTGCATCCAGGGCCGATAGCTGGCATCCGGATGATCCTTCGCAAGCTCAGCAAGCGCGATGAAAGTCTCTTTCCCGGGGATTTCGGACAGCTGTCTGAAAAGAGCATCACGTCCATCTTGCGCATCGTCACGTAACTCTGGCGAATACAAACCTTTACCCGCACGTTCAATATCGTCCTGTGCTCGAATATACCGATGCATGAGGATGTAAAGGGCCTTGAGATGTTTGACATTGCGAAAGCTGCCCCGACCAAGGGCAGTGCTGGAGGATAGCTGCGAACCCATCAATCTCGTTATAAATAGCTGAGCTTCCTTCGATACCTCTTTCTCTGATAGGCTCGACAACCAATGCTCTACAGCTGGGATCGCCTCCTCTGCTTCAAGATCAACCCAGAGTGCATACCAAACTGCCAACTGCTCGCTAACTACATTACTTTCAATTTTTAACCTAGCCAGTTTTGCGACTGTTTCACTATCGCCACAGCCGCTCAGCAAAATATGGATACAGTAACGGAGTGTATCTTGATTCAGAATCTCGTTTTGCTCCAGCCAAACGGTAATTGATGGGGCTAGGTACTGATGCAGCCAAGACGAATAGTAGACCAAATCATGCAGAATGTAGTGCATAGGCCGATCTGCTTCGGTATACGCAAGCTCCCAGTGCAACTCCGTGAGAATAGCGTCCATGGTCAGATTTGGGTGGGCATGATGGAGTTTCTCAAGCCAGAATGGAAAACCATTAAGCTCCCGAACAAAGAATCGAAGCGCATGAGTAACCTCTGCTTCGGTCAGGTTTGACGGAAAGTGATCAACTTCAGCCGCCTCAATTTCAAGGCCGGCCATCGCAAAAAACAGCGAATAAGGGATTGAACTGGTGTCGTGCCCCTCGGATAGAAGTCCAGGAATAAAGTTTCGCCAATGAGACATCGCAGCATCCCGGTAGGCTCGCGCGACATCCTCGCCAAATTCGGGAATCAACGCTTTCCAGTTAGCTCCACCTACACGACTTGTTAGAAGATCAGCACCTTCAATCTCAACTAACAACCTATATTGGTCTTGGCTGAACTCGTCCGGTCTCAACCCTGACGGATAACGAACAATCTCCGGGGCTGCCTTCAGGTATTCGATCCACTCCGCACGACTCCTGTCACGAGTTTCCTGCTTCTTCCTTTGCTTCTCCTCTCGTTGAGCCTCCCTTTCTTCCCATTTCAGGGTGCTTTGAGGCTTCATCGGTTTCAAGAGAGTGTTGAGACGCTCCTCCATATAGGAGTTCGCCTCGACTGCCAGCTTAAGCTGGCTCGACCAGTCGCCAGGCTTATCAGCCAACATGAAAAGACGGTGGGCAAGCGACAGAGCAACCAACTTGTCGTCCAGAAAATCACAAGTCGCAATAAACCCCAGTACATCGTGAAACCGATTGGCCCCGAACTTCCAGTAATGCCCAATCAATTGCACAGACCAGTCATCAATCAAACGCTCAGACTTCTTTTCTTCGAGCCTGTTCCTAGCTTCGTCAACGCTTCGCCAAAACAGCGCATCATTTAGTTTGCTCCAGGCGGGTACGATTTCATAGAGGCGACTTTTATATTCGTCGAAGTCGTCACCCCGCCAGAACCGCGCTACTGGTACTTTCAGCATGACCGAAAGCGCTTCCGATGAAAGCGCTGTTTCGGATCGCGCGGAAACCAACCGTTCGACAGCATGGGTGGCAGGACCTAGCAACCACGAGAACTCCTTCGAGACATGGCATTCTTGACGTTCGATATAGGGCTCTCGCTCAAGATAATCATTCAAGCCTCTTACTAATGCCGCCAAAGGCCCCAACACACCTACAGAACTATATATCGGCAAACGACCGATGAAACCATGGAGGGCCTGACCCAACCCCGTGGCTTTGTATCGTTCATACGCTTCTAACTTGGCAACTGAAGCGAGCAGAAAGTCGACCGAGACCATATCTGCCTCAGCATTCTTCAAAACCTCAGCGAAAACCTGGCGTGGCAGCACTTCTGTCGACGCAATCAGTTGCTCCCACAGGTGGCATCTTTGATCCCGGGTACCACCGGTCATCACGGCACGTGTCGCCGCGATACGAGCATAGATGCCCCGCGCTGGGTCGGTGGCGATCCAAGACAAGGCAGGCACACACTCCGTCATTTCACCTTGCCAAACCAATCTGCCCAAGAAAAAAATCGCGTCGTCATTGCCTCGATGGTCAGCAATAAGACGAAGTACGTCACTACTCAGGTCTGGCTGGGCAATTCGGGCTATCGCGCCATTGTCGCGCGCCGAATGGTCATCCTGATTCTCGGCGATCCGCCTGACAATGTCGTTAAGGAGTGCTTGCCGTTCAACAAAGGGTAGTTGCGCGGCGTCCCCTCCTTCGACCGCAACTTCAGGCGCAATTCCCAGCGCTTTATGACGAATCTCATCGTCAAACAGGATCAGCCAAGGCAATATCGGTCGCAGGCGAGGCGTGATGACAGAGTGGCCATATTGTTCACGAAAGAACAAAGCCTCTGTTGCGTACCGAAAGGAGCCGTTTTTTAATTGATCGCTGATCCATTCCGCGGCGAGCAGCTCTCGTATTTCCCGGTGTCGGAATCGCACAATGCCATAAAGCACATCATTGAAGATTCCGCGCTCAAGCAATGTCTGGACCTCTATCGGCTCCCAATCACTCAGAATAGCTTCCGCATCAATACCTTTGTCGGGGTTGGTTGAATCTGGAACACGAATACCAGGCTCACCTGTCAGAATGACTGCGGCAGCAAGTACACGTGCGCCACGCCTCGCTTTCTCACGGTTGAGCGGTTGGCGTCGTGCACGATCCGGATCAATTTCTTTTAATCGAAGATCGATATTGTGTTGTAGCAACTCGAGCCGCCCATCGAGCGTTTGGTCGGCGCTCCACTTGGCAAGGATGCCTTCGAGATCAAACGGCCTCGCTGCCATCGACATCAAGTTCGCGCGTAGGAGTTCGAGAATTAATTTATCTACCTGTGGTGCTCCACGATGACCAGCGAAACTACGAATTCCGCTTTCATCAAGTGGATCAAGCAGGTATACACGAAGAGCACTCTCCAATTCAACCGGCTCATCAGCGTTGACGTCTTCGAAGACGACATCTCTGTCGCCCGTTTCCTCTGATTTCGGTTTTATAAAAGGCAGGTAGCGCTCCACCAGTTCTCGATCCGAACGAGCTCGCCATGCATAAGGACGGCTGGAGATGAAAATGCGCGCTCGTTGGTCAGCCGATTTGATCCGTGCAGAAAAGCGCTTAATTGCCTTCTCGAAAGCTCGTGAATTCTCCAGCCGGGCCTCGTCGACGGAATCAAGGAAGAACCAAGCCTCCTCCTGAGAGCTCAACCAATTTTCAAAAACATTCACGCTACCAACTTCAAATGCGGCCTCAAAGCCATCTTCAATATCTTCTATCCGGATGAAGAACGCTGCCAGGCCTAGCGTCTCTATATGCTTTGCGCGAGCTTCCATCTCGAAGGTTTTTCCCGCCCCTGCTTCGGCCAAGATAACGCAGCGAAACTCCTTCTCAAGTTCGGGCCAACCAGTGCGCTTCAATTCACTAAAAAATGAACGAAAATCTTGCTCGTCAGAGTCAGCGTTGGATTCGCGCACCAGAGAGAAGCGGCGCTCAAGTGGAACCGCGCCGTAACTCATATCGAGGCACCGCCGACTTGCCGCATGGCCTCCACCACTCGAGCCGTTTGCTGACTATCTATCTTCGCCCCATGCAATCCTGCGTCCTTGGCTCTTAAATTTTCAACGCCGAAATATTCAGTTAAGGTATCCAGCGACGGTCCTCTGTGGCTGTGTGGGAGTTTCATCTCCTCCCCCCAGGGAATAGTGGCTGTCTGACTGCAAAAAACACCTTTCATTGGTGGCATGGGCAAGTCGTATCGATCGGCGTGATCCAGGAGGATCGGCCAGTCAAAACTGGCGTTGTGGATGACAATCAGTTGTTCTTTTAGGTATTCCGCGATCTGGTCCCACTGGGCTTCGAAAGATTCGAATTCAGCGGCCTGTTCGTTGGTAATACCGTGTATCGACTGCGCTTCTTCTGAAATGTGTTTTTGTGGCCGTGTTTTAAATTCGACTGATTCGGCTATCTCTCGACTTCTCACCACAGTGATGCCAAGTGTCACTATATCCGGCAGGCCGATTTCGTCAGGGAGTCCTGTGGTTTCGGTATCGAGGACGATGTAATCGTCCGGCAATTGGGTGAATATCCACAGTAGCTCTTTATACATTGCCATCACCTCCTGCCACTACCATCAAGTGATTCAACATCAACAATCGCTCCTTGGTCATAGTGGTAGCACAGATAACGCCAATGGATCGCATTGGAGATAGCTGGGGCACGCATCACTCCGAAGCATTCCCCTTGCGCTCTCACGCTCTGGTAGTGAATACCGAAACTTTTGGCATCACGTAACGCGTAACCGAGCTGCTGCGCTTCATTGTAGTCATCAGAATGGTAAATGGCATGCCCGACCAAGTCCCTTACATCGTGAAGGATTGTCGGCCCCAGCTGTGCACGGATAACGCGCATCTCCTGAGTGGTCTTGTCGATTCGGGATTCCCGCAGAAAACGCGCCCGGTGGAAAGAGGATTCGGCGATGGCGACTACCTCATCGGCAGCGCAGTAATAGATGCCGAAATCCCGGTTAAAGCGACTGCCGAGGCCATCGACTGGCGGGTGAGTAAAAGCAGCCATGATCCAGGAGGCGCCATCTCCATAGACTCGGTCTTCAGGGGGTACCAAACGAATGTCACCCACTTCATCGCGCAGCCTGGGGTTGGTCAGGGACTCGACGGCATAGAGCACATCCCAATCCTGTGGGTTGGAGACACGCTCAAACAGGTGAATCTGCGGGTAGCGCGACAGTATGACCCGATAGACCGTTTCAGTGACTTCGCTCTTGGGCAGCATCTCTATCTCAATCACCAGCCACCCCGCTGGGCATCAAGAAAATCCCTGACCACAGCCAGGTCGACCACCTGCCCTGCCAGCAACCGATCCAGAGGAGCCGTGCCATTGAACAGCGGATTGTCATTCGGTGTGAGCAGCCACTGGTCAGCCAATAGCTGATCGGGCAACAGGATCTGCAGGGATTTATAGATCCCCAAAATGTAGCTGGCCCGCTCCAACAAGTCTCGTGTCAGCTTGGCCTTCTCAGGTTGGCTCTTCCAGTTGTAAAGGGTCTTCTCGTTACTGAGTCCCAATAGCATCATCTGTTGGATACCAGTGAGGCGCCATTGGCTGAAGATATTGAAAATCGCCGGCAGCAATGAACTGGTGACACTGGAGCCACGCTGCAGCAGTTGTTCGGCTTGAGCGATCATGATGACCTCCTGAGTAGCATTAATACTGTATCTTTACAGTGCTTAAATACAGTCTATTAGGCTGTAACATTACAGTCAACTGACTTGGAGATACTTATTTTGCAGGTGTCCGCATAGCTCGCCACGCGAAAGTGAATGTTGCCTGTCGCTACTCGTGAATGAGTACTTTAGAAGAATTAGGGAAACCAGCCTCTCCTCTCGAGCACTTTCACCTTGCCCAATAAAAAACCGCCTTTCGGCGGTTTTTTATCAAACGTTATAGAGCTGAAGCTCACTCCCACTAATGATCTATTACAGAGTAAATCACATACAAATCAAAGTTTTATAAAAATTCTTTATGCAAATACCATGTGAAATACCATGCTCGGAATATTCACGCCAGCACCACCTTAAGTAGCACGTCATCTCCCTATCGACTGAGGCTCTTTGCCGGAAAGAGCGACTACCCAAAAGCGGTTCAAAAGATATTCACGTCATGGTAGTGATACCTTGTCTCGGCGTAATGGTCCGCATCCGGCTGAATCGGGGGCGGCAGCGCCTGGTCACTCCCATTTGCCAGTGCAGTCCCATGCTGCACAAGGCGTAGACGGGATTTGAGCCTGTTTCTCTCAGTCACCAATTCCGTGACGGAGTTAAACCATTCTTGTTCCACCGTCTCGATGGCTTCATGTAGCTTGCTTTCCTCTACTGAACGCTCGTCGCTTTGCATTGATGCGTAATACATGGCCACGGGAAAGTCTAAGGCGCAGGCGGCAGGGGCAGGGGCAAACATTGCTCTATCACCTTCATGCTTGCCGTAGCCCCAGCCAGACCAGACTTGATGAGCGGTGGCCCATATCAAAGCCTTCCCCCCCGCGTCGGGCGACTTTGCCAGAGGGCTAAGGATATTTGCAACTGGCGCTGCTGCTCGGTGTGAGTAATTGAGCGAAAGCGCCTTGAAGAATGCTGTCCAATGCGCTTGGGACAGTTGTTGAAGTACCGCCCCTAAGGCGGCATCCAGGGATGGGTTGTGACCAGGAACCTTGAACAACGCTTGCATCCACGCAGCCCAGTCTGCGGCCGATGTCTGTGCAACTTGAAGTAGCAAAGCCTGCAGCGCGCTCTGGGTGCTTTGGCTGGGGCCGGCCGAGCGGTCTTGCCACGAATCTGCAACGCTAACGAATTTGAAAACTAGGTTATTGACCTTGGATGCAAGGACTATGGCTTGCGTGCCGAGCACGCTGCAAATCATGAGCGAAAAAAGAACGTCATTTCGCCTCTCAATAATGGCGGTAAGCTCAGCAGGTTCGGCGTTGTACATGATTACTACTGCCGCCCAAAAATCTGGCGACGGGAAGATGTTCATGTGCGGGACCATGTACCACAACCGCTCAAGGTTGCCACCGCTGGCCAAGGATTCGATTTGCTGACGGAGTTCTGGAAATCGCCGCTCATTGAACCCAGGGCCTACGTCGGTACGCTCTATGAAGTGCCGTAACCCCGCAATCAGGTGGCTTGACGCGACTTGAGCGGCAACACTGGAGAGCCCTGCCAGGTTTGCATCTAGTGCCGTTATGGCACCAAGCAGCGCGCGAAGCTGGTTGAGCGAACTTGCTTCGCTGGCATCCCAGTTACGCAATGCACTCAGCAACCACCGTATTGCTGCCTCCCATGCTGCAGATGCAGCAGCATCAGGAGGTGTCCCCATTGCAAACATGTAGGGTAGGAATGGGAACTCGTCGCCAGTGCTGTGACCGATAGGTTCGGCGTCAACGGCTGGCGACTGAGAGCCCGTGCTGAGTTGAGCGAGTAATTGGCTCAGGGCAAACGGAGCCGTAGAGGCACCCGGGGTCAGGGCAGCTTGGAAGCGGGCCTGGGCAAGGCTCATTGCAGCCGGGTTCATGGCGTGCTCCATACGAGATAGTCGCTACCGCTCAGTTCGTCCCAAAGGTCCAGAAACGCTTGCCGAATCAGCTCGCCATCGGCGACCTTTTGAAGGATGTGGTGCTTCTGGCCAAAACTGTTGACCGATGTTCCAAGGGACCACGCTGTTGCCGGCCCGATGTCAGAGGGGAAAATCAAAAAACGGTCATGAAACGGCCAGCCAGCGCTGCCTTCGCGTATGCGGAACTCTAACTGCAGGTCTTTGCAGTTGCCCTTCAAGTTCGTGAAGGTCTCAAGTTGTTTATCTTGCCAAGATTGTTTGGGAGGCGGTGCAGACTGTGGCTTCAACCCTACCCTGCCTGCAAGGGGGTGACTGCGAAGCCATATCTCAACCCTTTGGCAAAAAGCGACGGCTTCGGATAACTTTTCCTTATCCTTTGCCACCGGAGGTTCCGCGCCAGCCGTGAGTGCGCGCAAGTCAGCACCTTTGTGTGGGCAGTGGAAGAGCGTAGCAAGAACGTCTTTGGCATCAAGATATGGGTCCCACAACCACGCACCAGTCCTGCCATGCATTCGAAGTAGTGCGCGAATGTCCTTGAATGCATCGTCCGTGCCGGCGCCCGAGTTCCCTCCGTACTGAATGAATTCCTTCCGATCCCGGATGCTCTTTAGGCTATCTCTGAAGACTCTGTTTTCCCGCCATGGCTCACGCGGATTGGCTGTTGGGGTTCCGATAATGTTTGGAGACCGTTCTTCAATGAGCGGGACGGATACCAACTCCAGTCCTCCATTTGGCGATGGAAGATAGAAGTCCCGGGGGCTGATGCTTTCCCCTACAGCATGGACGTTCATGCTGATGCTCGTAATGAACGAAGTTCGCGCGGATGCGCCAAGCACTAATTGATTCTGGTCATCCCATAGAACGTATCGAGCTCCGCCTCCGGGTGAGTGAAGCGGGAAATTCGCTAGTGAACCAGTGACATCTTCGGAGCCGTATCCCTCCACGGTTGTGTCTTCATACTTCTCGCATGACACTCTTAGCTGTCGCGCGGGCGTGGCGTTGTGCCAGATGGGCTGTAAAAGAAAATCCCCGCTTGGGGAGCTTGAAACCTTTGTCGTCACGACGGTCACGGGCAGTTGGATGAGAACATTTCCAAGCCGGTCAGACAGACCATCAATGCCCATCTTTACGAAGGGCCTTAGGTCCGCTGCCAGTTGCTTGAGAAGCTTTGGCTCATCCAAGAGAAATTTCACATCTGTTTTCAGGCCATCGAAAAGCTCAAGGACATGGGAGCCTTCCCAGAAGTTATTCTTGAGAACACCGTTCCATGGGTGTGGAAGCGCTGTGTCAGCAGGCACAAATTGTGGTGGAATCGGCGTAAGCGAGCCGACTTTCAATGCTGAAGCGCCAGGCTTCCACTCACCAGTGGTGCTGAAATTCTGAAGCGCCTGTAGAACTTGTTGCGTAGACACCCGATAGCGCGCGATGCCGAACTTCCATGGTGTTTCACGCAACTCAATGCGCTTCTTGCCATTGAGTATGTCTGGCTTGGTAGGAGGGCCTACTGGCGGGTCACTTGGCTCCGCAACCAGGAGGCTCATGAAGTTCGTTATCTGCCCCGGTCTATCTTCGTGGAGGCCAAATATCTCCGTTACTTCGAAGCTATTGTAGTTGCCGATGGCACCAGGAACTAGCAGCTTTTGCAGGTGGTTGATGTGTTCTGTAATACCCCAAGGCATTGCGCTCCCCTTGTTTATGCAACCGCTTTTTTGCTATGGGCGCCTAATTCCTCATCAGATGCTATTCAGGTAGGAATGAGAATTCTGGCACTGACATTCACTATGACCTGACATGGTATCGGTACCGCATTCGCTTGAACGTTCACTTCATGCCATAAAAAATACCATATTCGGTTCATCGGGCTAAAAATTGCTTGTTCTGCCGGCGCTCGCGCTCCTGGTCGGCGATCTCGCCCGGCTGCAATGCCAACTCGGCATCGCTCATACCCTCCAACACGTCACACAGACGCACCGCGCAGGCAATGGGCGGCGGCTCGAACTCGTAGCCCGTCGAAATCAGCTCCGCCTCGATTTCCTGAGTGATGAATAACGGCTCGGCCTGGTTATCCAAGGACAGCTTCGTCATGCTCTTTGCTCCTGACGTTAATCCTGGCTGGCAGCCAGTGCTTCGGCTTCCGTAATGGCGTCCTCCACGAACGTACCCTGCTTCGCGGTCCCAGTTTGGCTGACCCTCGACCCAGATCCCTTTCACCTGGGGTCGGGCTGCACCCGGCCAGCTCGTCAGTATTGATGACCTGGCGCTGCCGCTCATGGCTATCCCCGTGGTCGTCGAGGGCCATCTGTAGGGCCAGCTTCAAAAACATGCCCTAGATGGACTCCTTGCATGATAATACAAAATTTTGTATGATTCAATCAGCATTCCTAGCTCATGCTGGGCGAAAGCTCATTCCCGAAGGAGAACCTTGCATGGAAGTCCACATTAAGAAGATTGAAGGTATCTGGGATCGAGGGTTTGCCCTTCATAAGCACACCCTTTCGAGCGTTTATCTAGGTGACGATGAATGGGGTCATGCCCGCTACGACACCACTCGCTCGGAACCAGGAGAGGCTCTTTATCAGCTCAAGTATCGAAACGATTGGAATCAGGTCGAACCGCTCGCAGCGCAGGTACAAACTACCCTGCTGCCCTTGTTCGATGAAATCGGTTTGATTATCCCTATGCCGGCTTCGACCGTTCGCGCCAGGCAACCGGTAAATGAACTGGCAAACGCGCTCGGCCGACTAACGAGAATACCTGTTTTTGACAGAATGATTGTGAAAGCACCTGCTCCGCCGGGTAGCACGCCACTCAAGAACTTACACACTAGAGTAGAGAAAGATGCGGCACTGGCAGGTCGGATCAGTATTAACGAATGCATTGAGGGTGAAGGACGTTGGAACGCATTACTACTCGATGATCTGTTTGATACAGGCGCAACGATGGACGCGGTATGCCGAGCACTTCGTGGCTACCGGAAGATCAATCACATCTATGCTGCCACAATTACTTGGAAATAGGCCATGACAACTGTATTCATTGCTGGATCAATATCCATCAGCCGTCTGCATCAAAAGGTGCAGGAAAGGATTAACAAAATTGTCTCATCGGACTTCAACGTTGTTGTGGGTGATGCCGATGGTGCAGATACGTCCATTCAGGAGTATTTACGCTCCTATCATGCAAACAAAGTCACGGTCTATTGCACAGGCGAAGCACCACGCAACAATGTTGGTAACTGGCCAGTGCATCACGTTCAGTCTAAAGCTCGAGCTGGCACGCGCTCCTTCTTCACTGCGAAAGACCTAGAAATGGCTAGGAACAGCGATTTCGGACTAATGATCTGGGACTGCAAAAGCACTGGCACACTCAGCAATGTTATCGAGCTTCTGAAAGAAAAGAAGAAATCTGTTGTTTTCGTCAACAAAAACAAGGAATTCGTGACTATAAGTGATAAGTCCAGTCTCGATCATCTATTGCACTTTATGTCAGATCACGCCCGCCTCAAGGCCGAGGAAAAAATCGGCCTCACCGCGAAAATTTCCGCCCTGAGCCAGGAGAGTCTTTTTCTCGATGCTCCGCTCGATGAAGCGGCCACAGCAACATCCACGGAACTACTACCAGACTTATCCGCCGATCCGGCCGCAACGGACACGACCGAAATTCAAAGTGTGAAACTACGCACTGTGCTCATGTCGGCGCTAACGGAGTACATCATGCAGGCCCATTTAAGCCAGTCACAGGCAGCTAAAGTATTCGGCGTCACGCAACCGCGTATATCAGACCTCACGCGAGGCAAGGTTGATGTTTTCGGCCTAGATACGTTGGTAAATATGGCTTCAATGGCGGGCCTGCATGTCGAGATGCAGGTGGAGAGAAATACCTCCATAAATATCAGTAGCGGGGCTTCGCGTTAATTTAATTAACACTACCTGAACTTTGAAAACTTGACGAAAATACGTTAGCTCTGACACTCGATTTGGTTCTCTCGACCACAACTCAGGATGTGTTCAAGAAACCACCGTTTGATGAACACTTTTTAGCGGCTAAAATCACGATGGGACTTTGAGCTTCCTAATAAAGCAGTTCATAATTAGCTGCTTGATAGCATAATTACCTCTATCTGAAGACGGCAAAAACCTGAAACCTAGGTTGGTCTGACTTCACTAAACTCATCAAAGGATTGTTGGTCATGATCACCAAAATTCGTATTCGTGGGTACCGAATATACAAGGACTTCACGTTCTGCCCCAACCCGAAGAAGAACATCCTGATAGGTGATAACGACGCCGGCAAATCCACCTTGATGGAGGCTGTGTCACTGGCGCTTAACGGGAGAATCGGTGGCCGGAGCGTGATGGAAGAGCTGAACCCGCACTGGTTCAACGCCGAGTTGGTGGATCAATTCCTCGCCGCTCGGAATGCGGGCGAAAAGCCAGCCTTCCCCGAAATTCTAATTGAACTATACCTGCGTGATGATGCTGAGCTCCAGGTGCTGTGTGGAGCGGTTAACACCGATGTACCCACTAATGCCTGTCCAGGTGTATTCCTACGGATTTTCCCGAATGAGGAATACCAAGATATGTTAGACGAATGGTTGAAGGCACCAAGCGATCTATTATTAACCCGGTGGCATTTTAGATCGACTATGCAGCATAGGCTATATGCTCAGAGTTAAAGTACTTTTTCACCCGTTCGGGACGTCGCTGCAGTGTCCGCATGCAGGAGCGAGTTCGGTTCTTCAGCTCGTCCACTGTCCGAGGAGCCGGACCACTATGTACCATGCCTTTCAGATCGCAGTTCAGATACTCATCCGGGTTCAGCTCTGGCGAATACGCCGGCAGAAAGAAGACTTCCAGATAGCGCTTAACCGCCTTACGTTCGAGCCAGCGTTTCACCACTTTGGCATGATGTACCCGCAGGTTGTCCAGGATCAGGAAGACCTTACCGGGTGTCGACTCAATCAAGGCCCGCAGGAATTTCTTCAACACCTTGGCTGTCATCGTCGACTCATACAACATGAAGCGCACAGTGCCCTGATTGGTGATCGCCGAAATCATATTCAGCGACACCCGCTTGGCAGGCAGTGGCTGGACCGGAGTTTGACCCACCGGTGCATAGCTCCGACCGTGCTGGGTGTTGTTCTTGATACCCGTCTCATCACCCCAGAAAATCTGGGCATTCTCCGCTTCTGCACGCGCTTTGATCTGGGGATACTCCTCCTTCAGCCAGGCATCGACACGGGAGGGGTTCTGCTCCCATGCTTTCTTCAGCGGCTTCTGTGGTGTGAAGCCCCAGCGTTTGAGGTAATCCCCCATTGTACGGACAGGTATGTCGATGCCCCAGAGCTGCTTGATCAACTGAGCAATAGCGCGACGAGTCCACAGGGCGAAACCAAGCTTGTACTGATCTGGCATCTGGTCGCGAACAGCTTCTATGACCTGCTGCTCCTGTTGTTCACTCAATCGACGTGGTTTGTTTTTAGGGCCTCGTTTTTGAACCGCAATAGCGGCGGCACCGCCTGTCTCGTAGCGCTTGTACCAGCGCCCGACAGTATCGGGGTGAACGTCGAGAAGTTGACCGATTTCACGGAAGGTTTTGCCTCTCTTGCGGAGTCGAATCGACTTCTGCCTAAGAAGTTCCTGTTGCTCTGGGCTGAGCTTGCGTGCGTCAATATTCATGCAGGCATTATACATAAATCAGATGTAAATTACCACCGGGTTAATACCCGTGGAGTACTACACGGGCGAGTGGCGCTCGTTTGCAGACCGTGAGTTGGTGAAACGCCCGAGAGTCCTGTCTGTTGCCACAATTGATTCCCGTACAGTCAAGTCCTCAACCGGCGTGGACTACCATTTGCGGCAGATCCTGAGCGATCACTTAGAGACCCCTGAGAAGGCGGCAATATCGCTGGACTACCGAAAGATCAAAGCATCGATGACTGAGGGGGCGCTTGGACCGGTCAACGCTCGCATCGAGAAGCTGGGGGCTGCGCTGCAAGCGGAACCCATGGCTCTAGCTATGGATCAGACCTCCAGAACATCCTGGGAAAGCGCCATTACTCCTCACGTAGATCGTGTACCGTTTGCGATGGCGGGGCTTGGCCAGCAAGCTGCGATCAAGATATCACTTGCTATGAAACGACATGCGGCCAAGGTGAAGATCGTGATGATCGAGGAACCCGAGAATCACCTTTCCCATACCAGCCTGAGGATTTTACTGGACCGTATTGAGTCACTTGCTTCGGATGAGCAGCAACTCTTTATCTCGACTCATAGTACCTATGTGCTGAACCGACTTGGTTTAGATGCCTTACATCTGCTGAGCCGCAACCAAGTGTCAAAAATTACGGACCTGTCTCCCGAAACTGTCCGTTACTTCCAGCGACTGCCTGGATACGACACCTTGCGCTTGGTTCTGGCCAAGAAGGTGGTGCTGGTTGAGGGACCTTCTGATGAAATCATCTTCGAGCGAGTGTTTCGGGATCGATTCGGACAGATGCCAATGGAAGCTGGGATTGATGTCGTCAGCATGCGCGGGCTTGCTCTCGCACGCTGCTTGCAGCTATGCCAGGCGATAGATAAGCCGGTAGCGGTGATGCGAGACAATGATGGAGTCGAGCCCGCGGAGCTGAGGGAGGCTGTTAAGCAGTGGCTGGACGGCAAAAAGAGAGAGCTTTTCATCGGCGCTGTGGCTGATGGACATACCCTTGAACCTCAGTTGGTCAAAGCGAACGGAGAGGTGCATCTAAGGGAGATACTAGGAATCTCCGCGAGGGCTGATTTGGATACTTGGATGACTCGTGAAAAGACCGAAGGAGCGATACGTATCGCCGAATCAGATAAGGCTTTGACGCCGCCAGAGTATATGAACGCAGCTGCAGAGTTCATCAAGAATGCCTAACTTTCTTACTTTAGCGGTAGCAGGTGGTCGTAAGACTCAAGGTCTAGTGAATCACTGCCAAGTATTGCCCTCAGAACGTAAGGTTGCCCTACTGACGTTCACCCAAACGAACCAGCAGGAGGTGAAGGCTCGGTTAGCTGCTCAGGCTGGCCATGCCACTGGGGTGGAGGTCATGGGATGGTACACGTTTCTGCTCAGGCATTTTGCACAGCCATTCCTGCGCTTCAAATTTTCTGGTGAGCGAGTCGGGGGTTTCGATTTTGAAGGTCGTCCAAGCAGGTTTGCACGAGGCAAAAGCAGGTTCATGACTGCCGATAACAGAGTTTATAGCTGCGAGCTAGGCAGGCTGGCTTTTGAACTTATGGAGGCCACACCTGCGCTGCTGCACCGCTTGGAATGCATCTACGACGAAATCCTAATCGACGAGGTTCAGGATCTTGCTAGCTACGATTGGGAGATCTTACAGGTGCTACTGCATTCCAACATTGAGGTGCGGTTGGTTGGTGACGTGCGCCAAGCCGTCCTCTCCACGAATCCTCGTGGCCGCAAAAACAAGCAGTTTGGCTACGCAGCCTCGTTGGAATGGTTCATGGAACGCGAGGCAGAAGGCTGCCTAAACATCACCTATGCGACGATTACTTATAGGTGCAGAAAAGAGATTGCGACCTTTTCAGATAGCATTTTTGATGCGAGATGGGCCTTTCCTGGGACCACCTCAGAGAACAACGATGAGACGGGGCACGACGGTGTTTATCTGGTGCGCTCCGAGCATGTCTATGAGTACATGACCCAGTACAGCCCCCAATGCTTAAGGCACAGCATTAGCTCGGCAAAACATCTGGATCTTCCATTCCAGAATTTCAAAGGAGTGAAGGGCGCCACCTTTGATCGTGTGCTGATTGCTCCTACCAAAAACATAGAGAACTTCATCAAGAACGGAACGCCTTTGGAGTCGACAGCTGCGGCAGCGTTTTACGTTGCAGTCACTCGCGCTAAGCAAAGCCTTGCAATCGTGCTCGACCTGCCAGGGAAGTCTCACCTGCGATATTGGGCTCCCTGATTCCAGCCAGACCAACTACAGTGCCGCAATGGTCACTTCCGCAATGTGCGCTAAGCGGAATTTCTGGCGTTATTAGCAGTACCTGCAGAAAGAAACAGCTACACACTCGATCTATCGAGTCTGATTAGAATATACAGGTTACTTATGCGTTCAGATAACAAGATTATTGGCATCTGCGGCAGTCCATTCATCAATCATGTCCGCCCAGTCTTGTAACATTGAAGCACGCTGCTCGCGGTACTCAGCTTTGTTGTAAACCGCCCTTACACCCTTCTGTTCGTGTGCTAGGCATTTCTCGATCCAATCGGTGTTATAGCCAGCCTCATGCAGCAGGGTACTGGCCGTACGGCGCAAGTCGTGGGGCCCGAACTTGGCAAGAGGCTGCCCTTCTTTCTGAGCAAGCTTATAGGTCAAGTCCATCACCCTGTTCAGGGTGGCGCTGCTCATGGGTAAGTCAGAATCGTAACGGGATGGCAGCACATAATCCGACCCACCCGAGAAAGTTTTCAGGGCTATCAGGATATCCAGGGTCTGCCTAGATAGGAACACTAGGTGGGGGTTCCGCCGCTTCATCCGCTCCTTCGGGATAGTCCAAAGCGCCTCACTGAAATTGATCTCACTCCAAGTGGCATTGGTCAGCTCGCTTTTGCGCACCATCGTCAACAACAGCAACTTGACCGCTGCCCGGATTGATGGAGATGTGCCAATACGTCCCATGTACTGATACATGAGTCTGATTTCCTCGGGTGTTAAGGTACGATCCCGCGGCTCAAACTTGGCAATGCTCGCTGGCCTCACCAGGTCTGCCGGGTTCTCGACCTTTTGACCCCGTTCAGTCGCCCAGCGATACACCTGGAGTACGATTTCACGCGCATGAACAGCCGTCGCAGGTGCACCACGCTCCACAATGGCATCGGTAAGCATTCTCAAGTCTTCGTGTGTAATTTCAGCCAGCTTTTGGTTGCCAAATTTGGTTTGCAGCTCTCGTGCATAGACTGAGCGGCGCATGTCTCGGGTCGAATCCGCCATCTGATAACCACGTAGCCATTTTTCAGCCCAAGCACCAAAGGTTTCGGCATCCTTGACCCGCGCCTTATCACGAGCCTTTTCCCTAGCGGGCGACTTGCCTACCGCCGCCATCTTCTTAGCTTCGTGCAGTCGCTCACGAGCTTCGGCCAGCGTGATACCCCCAACGCCATAACGACCAAAAGTGATCGTTTCCTGTCGTCCATTGATGGCGTAATTGTAGCGGAACGAGATCGAGCCAGCTGGCGTAACGGCCACATAGAGGCCATCCCTGTCATTCACTTTGTAGAGTTTATCCCTAGGCTTTAGATTGCGCAGCTTGGTATCGGTCAGCATGAGTATTGTCCTTCGTCCGTTTTGATACCATGCTATAAACACCCCACAAAAAAGCCCTTAAATTCTTTAAAAACAGCTAATTATGGAAATTTGATACCATGAGTTCACAAGACAGCACTGCATGGTATCAGCTATCACTCATGGTAAATCAAGTTGATAATACCACTTTTAATACCATACTCAAGCAGTGCTTCACGCTGCTAAATATTGCCAGAACATGCCAGAGATAGAAACAAAAAAGCCCATTAAAACATGGGCTTGAGTGTCATTTAATGCCAGTCAGTACCAGCTAGCGCCTAACGTGTGATCATTCCCACTCAATAGTAGCAGGCGGCTTACTTGAAACGTCATAGGTAACGCGTGACACTCTGGCGATCTCGTTGATGATGCGACCGGATACCTGTTCCAGAAGCTCATAAGGCAGATGTGCCCAGCGAGCGGTCATGAAGTCGATTGTTTCCACGGCACGCAGCGCGATCACATATTCGTAACGGCGCCCATCACCGACAACACCGACTGTTTTGACCGGCAGGAACACGGCAAATGCCTGACTGGTTTTGTGATACCAATCCGCCTTGTGCAGCTCTTCGATGAAGATCGCATCCGCTTCGCGCAGAATATCGGCAAACTCTTTTTTAACTTCGCCGAGAATTCGCACACCCAGACCCGGACCCGGAAAGGGATGACGGTAGACCATGTCGTAAGGCAGACCCAGTTCCAGGCCGATCTTGCGCACTTCATCCTTGAACAGTTCACGCAGCGGCTCGACCAGGTCAAACGCCATATCTTCCGGCAAACCACCGACATTGTGATGCGACTTGATCACATGCGCCTTGCCTGTTTTGGAAGCGGCAGATTCGATCACGTCAGGATAGATAGTACCCTGAGCCAGGAAGCGACACTCGGTCAGACGCTGCGCTTCTTCCTCAAACACTTCAATAAAGGTATTGCCGATCGCCTTACGCTTGGCTTCAGGATCTGCCTCACCCTTGAGGCGATCAAGGAAGCGCTGCTCGGCATCAACACGGATCACATTGACACCCATGTTCTTGGCGAACATGTCCATCACCTGCTGGCCTTCATTTTTGCGCAGCAAACCGTTATCAACAAACACACAGGTCAACTTGTCACCGATCGCCTGATGCAGCAGAGCCGCCACAACAGATGAATCCACACCACCGGACAGACCCAGCAGAACTTTTTCATCACCTATCTGCTCACGCACCTTGGCAATCAGGTCGTCTATGATGTTCTGGGCAGTCCAGAGCCCATCTGTTTCACAGATCTCACGTACGAAGCGCTCCAGAATTCTCAAGCCCTGTTTGGTATGAGTCACTTCCGGGTGGAATTGCACGCCATAGAAGTTTCTTTTCGGGTCACACATGGCCGCAATCGGTGCAGACTCGGTTGAGGCGATGACATGGAAACCTTCAGGCAACTCTGTCACCTTATCACCATGGCTCATCCAGACATCCAGTGACAATGCACCATTGTTGGCGATATGGTCTTCGATCCCTTCCAGCAACCGGCTCGGGCTATCCGCCAGACGGACGCGAGCATAACCAAACTCACGCTTATCAGAACCGGATACGGCACCACCAAGCTGCTCTGCCATGGTCTGCATGCCGTAGCAGATCCCCAGAAGCGGCACACCGAGTTCAAAAACCACTTGCAGTGCACGTGGCGAATCCAGCTCTGTCACAGACTCGGGACCACCCGCAAGAATAATGCCCTGCGGAGCAAATTCACGCAGCGCAGCCTCATCCATATCCCAGGGATGAATCTCACTGTAAACCCCGATCTCGCGCACTCGTCGGGCGATCAACTGGGTATACTGTGACCCGAAATCCAGAATAAGAATGCGTTGCGCGTGAATATCTATGCTCATACTCAGTGACTCCACCGATCAGTTGTCTTCCTGACGCTACAAACAAAAAGTGGGGCAGCAACCGCCCCACTCAGAAATAGAAAATATTAACTATCAGCTGACCCGATAATTCGGCGCCTCTTTGGTAATACTGACGTCATGTACATGGCTTTCAGTAATACCTGCATTGGTGATCCGGACAAAACGTGGCTTGGTACGCATCTCATCAATGGTGGCGCAGCCGGTGTAACCCATCGACGCACGCACACCACCCATCAACTGATGTACAACCCCGACCATCGGCCCCTTACATGGCACACGACCTTCGATACCTTCCGGCACCAGCTTTTCGACTCCCGCCTTGGCATCCTGGAAGTAACGATCAGAAGAGCCACTCGATCCGGACATCGCACCCAGCGAGCCCATGCCACGATAGGATTTGAACGCACGCCCCTGATACAGCTCAACTTCTCCCGGCGCCTCGTCGGTACCAGCCAGCATTGAACCCACCATGACAGCCGCCGCACCGGCTGCAATCGCCTTGGCAATATCACCGGAGAAGCGGATACCGCCATCGGCAATCAAAGGCACATCATACTCTCGCAGTGCCTGGGCCACGTTCGCAACTGCTGAGATCTGCGGTACGCCGATACCTGCAACGATACGCGTGGTGCAGATGGAGCCTGGGCCGATCCCGACCTTGACACCGTCTGCACCTGCTTCTGCCAGCGCAATCGCCGCTTCCGCTGTAGCAATGTTGCCACCGATCACCTGCACCTGAGGGTAGGTCTGCTTGACCCAGGCCACGCGATCAATCACACCCTTGGAGTGACCGTGCGCAGTATCCACAACAATCAGATCGACACCTGCACGCACCAGCGCATCTACACGTTCAGGAGTTTCAGGACCGGTTCCGACTGCAGCGCCGACGATCAGGCGCCCTCTGTCATCCTTGGCAGCATGTGGGAAAGCCTGTGCTTTGTTCATATCCTTGACAGTCATCATGCCGCTGAGGCGGAACTTGTCATCAACAATCAGGATTTTTTCAATACGATGCTTGCGCAGCAGACCCTGAATCAACGCCAGATCATCGCCTTCATTGGCGGTAACCAGACGATCTTTAGGTGTCATGATGCTGGAAACACGTGCATTCATGTCACTTTCGAAACGCACGTCACGACTGGTAACAATACCCACCAGTTCGTCATTCTGCAGCACGGGAAAACCGGAGAAGCCATAAGCTCGAGCCATTTCCAGCACTTCTCTGACGGTGGTATCGGGCGAGCAGGTTACCGGCTCAGTCACGACTCCCGCTTCAAACTTCTTGACCCTGCGGACCTCTGCAGCCTGCAGTTCCGGTGTCATATTCTTGTGAATAATGCCGATACCGCCTTCCTGAGCCATGGCTATCGCTAACCGCGCCTCAGTGACCGTATCCATTGCTGCCGATACCAGCGGGATATTCAGTTCAATCCCTTTGGTCAGGCGGGTCTTCAGCGTCACCTCTTTCGGCAGCACCTCTGAATACCCGGGAACCAGCAATACATCATCAAAGGTGAGTGCTTCTTCAACGATTCGCAACATGCTCAACCAGCCTGTATATCTAGGTAAAATTAAACCGGATATTGTACTCCATTGCTCGCATGCACTCAATCGGCTGACACTATCTCTCTATCAATGACCTGTCATGAGAGAAGGATCAACTCAGAGCGGAAGCTGGCCTTCCATTTAGCACTTCAAATCAACAAGTTATTTATATAATATGCGCCGAAGCCCTACACCCTGAAAACTTTTCATTTTCAATTTTATGAGCTACTTTGAATCTAGCGTGATGTATTGAAGACTGAAACGCACTTTCAGGCGTATAGGCTAAATCGTTAAATTGTCTTTCAGCTTCAATAAATTAACGATATTGATAACAACACCAATAAAAGTATTCAGGGGTAAAAACATGAAGAAGCTTAGCTTTTCAGCCGCAGCAGCCACCGCAACCCTGCTGTGTGCATCTGCCTTCACTTCCGTGGCTGCAGCTGAACAGAAGTTCATCACCATAGGCACCGGTGGTCAGACAGGCGTTTATTATGTAGTCGGTCAGTCTGTCTGCCGCATGGTCAATCGCAACAGCGATGATCACGGTGTTCGCTGTAATGCACCCTCTACCGGTGGCTCTGTTGCCAACGTGAATGGTATGAAAAGTGGCGAGTTGGATATGGGCGTCGTGCAGTCTGACGTTCACTTTCGCGCTTACAATGGTCAGGCAAACTTCGAAGCAGATGGTGCCTGGGAAGATATGCGTTCAGTCTTCACCATGCATGGTGAGCCTCTGACGGTAATTGCCCGCCAGGACTCCGGCATTGAAAACTTCGCCGACCTTAAAGGCAAACGCGTCAATATCGGCAACCCGGGTTCTGGCCAGCGTAGTACCATGGATCTTGTCATGGAACGCATGGGTTGGAGCGTAGATGACTTTGCACTGGCATCTCAGTTGGATGCTGCCGAACAGTCAGCAGCACTGGCTGATAACAACATCGATGCCATGGTTTACGTGGTCGGTCACCCTAATGGTTCAATTCAGGAAGCTACCACTACCGTTGAAGCACGAATTGTACCTGTGACAGGTGCCGAAATAGACGGTCTGGTCTCCGAGTTCCCTTATTATACGCGCTCGGTGATACCTGGTGGTCTGTATCGTGGCAACGACAATGATGTCGAAACCTTTGGTGTAGCAGCCACTTTCGTCAGCCATGCCAGTGTTGATGAAGATACCGTTTATCAGACAGTGAAAGCGGTGTTTGAAAACTTCGATCGCTTCAAGCGCCTGCACCCTGCATTTGAGAACCTGACCGAAGAAGCGATGATCTCCGACGGTCTGACTGCACCTTTGCATGACGGCGCTGCACGTTACTACAAAGAGCGCGGCTGGATTCAGTAATATATAGGCCAGAGCGCCTATCGCTATTGAAAACGAAATGCGCGTTGTATGACGCGCATTTTTTTTCCAGAACCTTTTTCACCATGTGCGCACTCGACACCAGTTCCAATAACAAAATGTCCAATAATAAAGAGTGTCCAAGAATAAAGTGTCCGACGCGCTCATACATTTGAATAAGAATTTTGACAATCCGGGCAGTCATCAAACACCGGCCCAGTAGATGAACGACAATGACAGGGTATATCAATGTCTAAAGATAACCACAAAGCAGGTACACAGGCCGTCGATCTGGATGAGCTTGTTGCAGCATCTGATACCGGGTCACGCGCGCCACAGGGATTTCCGGGCAAACTGCTGGTCAGCATCGCAGCGCTCTGGTCGCTGTTTCAGCTCTGGATAGCGTCTCCCCTACCCTACATCGCTGGTTTTGGCGTTTTCAACGCTACTGAAGCCCGCTCGATCCATCTGACATTTGCGCTGGTGCTGGCCTTTATGGCCTACCCGGCTTTCAAGCGTTCCCCCCGAAACCGCATTCCACTTGCAGACTGGGGCATCGCTGCCATCGCAGCTTTCTGTGCTGGCTATATTTACATCATGTATAACGAACTTGCCCAGCGACCCGGCGCCCCCATCCAGCAGGATGTAATTGTAGGCGCCATCGGCGTTGTACTGCTACTGGAAGCTACACGCCGCGCACTGGGCCCCCCACTGGTCGTTGTCGCATCACTTTTCTTGCTTTACAGCCTGTTTGGCCCTTATATGCCAGGTATTCTTGCGCATCGCGGCGTCAGTCTAAACGGCCTGATCAATCACCAATGGCTGACGGCTCAAGGGGTATTTGGTATCGCCCTTGGAGTATCGACCAGCTTCGTATTCCTGTTTGTACTTTTCGGAGCCTTGTTGGATAAAGCAGGGGCCGGTAACTATTTCATCAAGGTGGCCTTTTCGATGCTGGGCCATCTGCGTGGTGGACCAGCCAAAGCAGCTGTCGTCGCATCTGGCCTGACTGGCCTGATATCCGGCTCGTCAATTGCCAATACTGTCACCACCGGTACCTTTACTATTCCGATGATGAAACGCGTCGGATTCAGCTCTGAAAAAGCCGGTGCAGTCGAAGTATCTTCCTCCGTCAACGGTCAGATCATGCCACCGGTAATGGGCGCAGCTGCATTCCTGATGGTCGAATATGTTGGCATCTCCTATGTTGAAGTGATTAAGCATGCCTTCCTGCCAGCGATTATCTCCTACATAGCCCTGATCTATATTGTTCATCTGGAAGCACTCAAGGCCAACATGAAAGGGCTGCCTTCCAGCAACCCCGTCCGCCCCTTGTTGAATAAGATAATCGGGTTCATGACCGGCCTGATTCTGCTGATGGCACTCTCTTTTGCCGTCTACTACGGACTGGGCTGGCTCAAGCCCATACTGGGTGATGCGACGCCCTGGATAGTCTCGGTGGCACTGGCCATCGTTTATGTTCTACTGCTCAAGATAGGTGCCAACTATCCTGAGCTGGAGCTGGACGACCCTGAATCAGCCGTGATTAAACTGCCGGAAACCCGGCCAACCGTCATGGTGGGGCTGCACTACATTCTGCCCGTCGTTGTACTGGTGTGGTGCCTGATGGTTGAGCGCCTATCACCGGGACTGTCTGCCTTCTGGGCAACCGTATTCATGATTTTCATCATGCTCACCCAACGTCCGATCATTGCTCTTTTCAGACATCGCAGTGATATCTCACGCGATATCCGCGAAGGGATTGATGATCTCTGGTCAGGCCTGATCGCAGGTGCACGCAACATGATCGGCATAGGGATCGCAACAGCTACCGCTGGCATCGTCGTGGGGGCTGTTTCTCAGACTGGCGTTGGCCTGGTACTGGCCGATGTGGTTGAAGTACTGGCAATGGGTAACCTGATGCTGATCCTGATGCTGACAGCAGTTCTCAGCCTGATTCTTGGCATGGGCCTGCCGACAACTGCGAACTATATTGTCGTTTCCACACTGATGGTTCCGGTTGTGGTCATGCTCGGTCAACAAAACGGTTTGCTGGTGCCACTGATCGCTGTACATCTGTTTGTTTTCTACTTCGGCATCATGGCTGATGTGACGCCCCCGGTTGGTCTGGCATCTTTTGCAGCTGCAGCGGTATCCGGAGGCGACCCCTTACGAACGGGATTCCAGGCCTTCTACTACAGCATGAGAACAGCGGCGCTGCCTTTCCTGTTTATTTTCAACACTGATCTGTTGCTGATTGATGTCAACTTCATTCAGGGGATAGTGATATTCATCATCTCTACTGTAGCGATGTTGATATTTGCCGCTGCCACTCAGGGTTATATGCTGACCCGAAACCGCTGGTACGAAACCGTGTTCCTGCTGCTTATAGCGTTCACCCTGTTCAGACCCGGTTTCTGGATGGATAAGATTCATGACCCTTATACACAGATTCCACCGACTGAATTTGCCGAAGCCCTGATGCAGGTTGATGCCGGTAGCTATCTTCGTGTTCAGATCGCGGGAGAAGATGCCTTCGGCGATCCACTGCAAACCTATTTGCTGGTTCCGGTACCACACGGTGACACTGCCGATGAGCGAATGGATAACCTGGGACTGGAACTGTTCAATGACAATGGTAAAGCGATTGTCGATGGCACGCAGTTTGGCAGTCTGGCGGCTGATATCGGTTTTGATTTTGATCAGGAGATCCTTGAGGTCAGTGCACCTACCGATCGCTGGGCCAAGGAGTGGATATGGATACCGGGGCTCTTGCTCTTCGGTTTTATTTTCATGATGCAAAAGCGCCGCCGTGAGGTTGCCGAACAGGCAACCCAGGCAACGGCCTGAGGAGTCATCCATGTACAAAAAAATACTGCTACCCGTTGTACTGAGTGAAAAGAGCTCCTGGGAAAAGGCCTTACCTGTGGCAATCAGCCTGTGCCACACCTATGGCGCCTCTCTGCACCTGCTCACGGTGCTGCCGGAGTTTAATATGCCGATGGTGGGTTCTTTTTTCCCGGCCAATTTTTCCGAAAAGGCACATCTGACCTTGAAGGAGGAACTCAAGCAGTGGGCTAAAGAGAACATCCCTGAGGATATCAAAGTGCAGAGGGTAGTGGCCGACGGTTCTCCGTGGGAAACCATTATCGAGATATCAAAAAAAGTGGATGCTGATCTGATCGTCATGGCCGCCCATAACAAGCGCAACTTTGCCGATTACGTGCTGGGTCCTAATTCGGCACATGTCGTCAGGCACTCAAAAAAATCTGTCATGGTTGTGCGTTAGCGGCTTGACCAGCTACATAACTGATCTGCTACCTGACGACACGAGGGCATCGATGCTGATCGGCGCCCTCTCCCCATTCCCCTGGCGCAGCATTCCGGTTTAATATGTGTCCATGCTTAATACACCAGTCAAAAATGCCATCACAGTCAGCGAGCTGAACCGCGAAGTCAAATCACTGCTGGAAAACGCCATTGCCATACGTTGCGTGGAGGGCGAAATCAGCAATCTGGCCAGGCCCTCATCCGGGCACTGGTACTTCACCCTCAAGGATAACCGGGCACAGGTCAGATGCGCGATGTTTCGTAATCGCACCCAGTACCTGAAGTTCATCCCGAAAGAAGGTGATCTGGTTCGCGTTGTGGCCAGAGTCAGCCTGTATGAAGGGCGTGGTGATTACCAACTGATCTGTGATCAATTGGCACAAGGCGGCACCGGGCAGCTGCAACAGGCCTTTGAGGCATTGAAGGCACGCCTTGATCATGAAGGGCTATTCTCCAGCGAACACAAAAAAACACTGCCAAGACACCCTCGCCAGCTCGGGGTGATCACATCTCCGACCGGAGCGGCCATCCACGATATTCTACAGGTGCTTGATCGCCGTTACGCTGCGCTCCCTGTCATTGTCTATCCGACCGCTGTACAGGGAAAGGAAGCAGCCGCGCAAATCGCCCGAGCAATAGAGCTGGCCAATCAGCACAATGCTTGCGATGTTTTGATAGTCGGTCGTGGCGGAGGATCGCTGGAAGACCTGTGGCCGTTCAACGAAGAGATCGTTGCGCGGGCCATCTTCAACTCTGAGATTCCGATAGTATCGGCTGTTGGTCATGAGGTGGATATCACCATCAGCGATCTGGTAGCCGACCTGAGAGCCCCTACCCCTTCTGCTGCAGCCGAGCTTTTGAGCCCGAACCAGGCGGAGTTGCGACAACGCCTGCGCCAGGCATCACTGCGCCTGCACCAGCAGCAGCTCGGTCTGATCCGACAGCAGCGAAATAAACTGCTGGCACTGCGCCAACGCCTGCGCCATCCGGGTGATCGTCTGCGTGATCAGGCGCAGCGTTTGGATAGCCTGGAAACACGCCTGACTCGCGCTCTGCAACGCCGATTGAAGCAGGCAGGCCAGCAACTGGAGGTGTTGCAGAAGCGCCAGCAGCGTCTGGCACCAGGACCTCGGGTCATGCTTTTGCAGTCACAACTGGAGCAGCTTCACAAACGTCTTCACAAGCAGATAGATAATCAGCTGTCACGCAAACGGCAACTGCTGCAACATCAGATCATAATGCTGAATTCGATCAGTCCGCTGGCAACGCTTGAACGTGGCTATGCCATTGCACAGGGTGCAACCGGGCAGGTGATTCTTGATGCCGCAGAGGTAAAAGCCGGCGACAGGATGACGGTCCGCGTTCATCATGGCTGGATCGATAGTGAGGTCAAATCCACACATGACTAAACATACATGCAGCATTTTTTAACTACCTGTATTTAACTACCTGTATTTAACTACCTGTAACTAACCACCTGTAAATGTTCGGGAAATAAACATCATGCAGCTTCATTATCAGCGCAGCGGTCAGGGCGAACCTCTGGTCATTCTGCACGGACTCTTCGGCACGCTTGAGAACTGGGGTGGCCAGATCAAAGCCTTTGCCGAGCACTATGACGTCATCGCCGTTGATCTGAGAAACCATGGCCGCTCACCCCATACCGATCAGATCAGCTATGAACTGATGGCCGCTGATATCATTGATCTGCTCGATCAGCTTGAGTTGCCCAATGCACATATTCTCGGACACTCGATGGGCGGCAAGGTGGCTATGCAACTGGCACTGAACACGCCGGATCGGGTAAATCAATTGATCATAGTTGATATCGCACCTGTGGCTTATCAGCATGACCATGATGATGTATTCAAGGGGTTGTTCAATGTGCAACTCGACAGTATCACATCCCGCAAGGAGGCGGAGTCACAACTGGCCGAGCATGTTCAGGACCCGTCGGTCAGAGCATTCCTGTTGAAAAACCTGTATCGCAATGACGATAAGCGTTTTGCCTGGCGGATGAATCTGGAATTATTGCACAGGGATTACGATAAGGTGATTGCTGCGCCGCAAGGATCACCCTTTAACCGGCCAGCGCTCTTCATCAAGGGATCAGAGTCTCATTACTTGCTGAAAGCCTACCAACCGGCAATCATGGCACTCTTTCCAGCCGCCCGATTGAAGATGATTGAGGGGGCCGGACACTGGCCTCATGCCGAAAAGCCAGCGCTGTTTACCCGGCTGGTGCTGAACCACCTGCAGAGTACCGAATGATAGGCGTCAGGCCTGGCGATCAAGGAGCGCCCCGGGAGGATAGAGTTTGTTGGCGACACCGGTTTCCACCAGTCGATTATTGAGTGAGCGTAACGCTTCTCTGATCTCGGCCAGCGTGGCAGCAAACTCCTGCATTTCTTCAGCACTGGCCTCTCTGCGTTGACGCATGCTTTCGGCATTCTCGGCACGACCGGTGTTGATCTCTTCGAAACCACCCAACACAGCAGCACGTCGCTCTCGCAACTCTTCATAGCTGGAAGCCGGATCCAGGCGACTCTCGTCACTGCCTTCTTCCTGCTCCTGATCACGCAACTCCTGGGCTTCTACTGCCTCCTGCTCTGCCTCTTGGGCTTCGCGGCGCTGAATCTCAGCTCTGGCCTCCGCGGCCATGGTTCTGGCACTTGCAGCCACCCGCAGATCCTGAGGTGATGGATCAGCCGGAGCTAAAGCCGCTCGCAGCACGATCTCGGCTTTTTCCAGCGTTGCCTCGGGATCATCCGGAACCGGTGATGTATCGATACTGACCTCTCCACCAACTGCATATAGCTGCCCATCAGGCCCCCGCTCAAACTCATATCGAACCACTCCTGCATAGGAGCCGGCAGCCGCTTTGTGCGCCGCCTCATGCTGACGCACCTCTCGATCTATCTGCGTCAGCTCTTCGGCGACACGACGCTCCTCTCGCTCCTGTTCATTATTTTGAGCATTCGGTTCAGACGATTCACGGCCCGGATTGACACGCTGCAAAGGGGTCAGTCGCTCTGCAGCCGAGGGGGTTGTGAGAGATGCAGCAGGAGATAAGAGGGTAGCAGCAGAATTACTGCTTGCCTCAAGCACAGATTGGGGCGAGGAACCAACCTTAGTGGCAGTTGGCCTCTGATAGTCAGATGGCAGATATGACGAGAAGCCACTGATGTTCATACAACAGCACACCCGTTTTGGAATACTGTCGGGCGTCAACTTTACCCGACAGGTCAATCATCCAGGAACCCTGTCAGACTCGGGTATCAATCAAATTGCCGAGTACCTCTTCGGCATTGTTGACCACCTGAGTTGAAGCACCCGCGGTTGTCGGATCAACAGCTGCTTCTCTGACAGCCGTTGCAGCGTCAAGACCGGATCGGGTCTCGCTCTCTTCCGGCCGACCTGTGCCCTGAAGATCACCGGCCGCTCTCTGAGTACTATCCAGGCCACGGTTGACGTTCAACAGCCCACTCGACTGTGCTGCCACACCATTAATATTCATACTTCACCTGCCGTCGCTTTGTCCGTCATATGTTCGGTATACGTTCGATACAGCTCAATACCAAACCACGCTCGTAACACTATAGCATATCCGACAAAATTGAGCATATTTTGTTCAACTGCGATCTACCTCAATGACACGTGAAAGATCGAGATAATCGGCAACCCTGTCGCATGCAGGCTGATCCAACCAGGGGATGGTACCCAGCAATGGCGCGCGCAGTCGATCCTTGAGCGACTGCAGATTTTCCTCAAAACAGACCATATTCGGATCAACCTGATTGGCCACCCATCCCGCCAGTTGCAACCCGTCACGCGCGATCGCCTCAGCCGTTAACAGCGCATGGTTGATGCAGCCAAGTTTCATACCCACCACCAGAACAACCGGGATCTCCATCAACTGGGGCACACGCGCCAGTGTTTCACGTGCATTCAGAGGCACACGCCAACCTCCCGCTCCTTCGATCACCACCAGATCGGCACGCTGCATCAAAGCCCCACGACAATAGGCCACAATACGTTCAGCACTCAGGCGCTGCTCTCCGGCAGCAATATGCGGAGCCACTGCTGCCTGCAGGGCGATCGGGTTCACCTGATCGTAACTGAGCCGAACACTCGCGGCCTGCTGCAACTGCAGGGCATCGTCATTGCGCAACCCATCTGGTGTTTCTTCGCACCCGGCAGCAAGCGGTTTCAACCCTATCGTCTGAAGCCCCAGGCGATTGGCAGCAGTCAACAACGCTGCACTGACCACCGTTTTGCCAACCTCGGTATCTGTGCCCGCCACAAACCAGATATGCTTCAACTCATGACTCCTTAATCAGCTCGATATAGTGGATCTCGTAGGTTGCCGGCAGGCTGCCTGCTGCAGCCCTGAAGGACTCGTATCTCTTTTGTAACCTGTCGAGCACTGCGCGCCCACCCAGCCCTTTGCGCTGTCTGGGGTTGGTATTATGCGCACCCAGCGCTTTAAGCTCCTGCATCAGTGACAAGAGCGAATCAAACTCAAGCATCCGTGTCTGCACCTCGGCGCGACCTACTGTAAAAGCGCTGGCATGAGCAAGCAACTGCTCCCGTGCAATGAACTCATTAACATGTGGGTCCTGATCTATACCGGCCCAGGCATAACGCAACTCATGCAGTGTTGCAGGCCCAAGCGTGCTCAGTAACACTCTGCCACCCGGCCGAAGGACTCGCCAGAGCTCACGGAACAACTCCTGAGGTTGCTGACACCATTGTATCGCAAGACTACTCCAGATCAGATCCACTACCTGATCTGCGAACGGCAGCTGCTCGGCATCGCCACAGACCGGCAATACGCCTGGCAGATCTCGCTGCTCACGCGCATGGCGCAACATCCCTTCCGCCAGATCCAGGCTCAACAGCTGTGAATCAGGATAGTGACTGCACAGGGTTGGCTGAGAATAGCCGGTGCCACTGCCCAGATCCAGCACGCGCTCCACGGATGCCACAGGAAGCCAGGACGCAAGTCGATCTGCAACATCACGCTGCAACCCTGCGACACTGTCATAGCTGGCAGCAGCACGACTGAAGGAGCTCGCCACCTGACGCTTGTCTCTCAAAGAGTCTCGCAAAGGGGCCTGCTGCTGTAAACAGCCAGGTAACTGATCGTCATGCAGCCCTGCATTCTGCTGCAGCGCTGATCTTAAAATGATATCTGCCGAGCCCATGTCGTCACCTGTTCTGAAAATACCTCGGGTCGAGTCAGGAAAGGGGCATGCGCGGCGCCCTCCTGAATCAGTACCTGCACATCCGGGCGTAACCTGACCAGTTGATCTGCCAGAGACACCGGTACCAGCAGATCATTCTGTCCCAGCATGTACAGGCACGGTACCTGCAGTGTTTTTAATGCCTGTCGCATATCCAACCTCAACAGACCTAACAGACACTGCAGGGTTTGCGGATCTGCCTCAGACAGCGCTGCCATCAACTGCATCACTTCCCGGCGCTGATTCTCCGAGCCCTGTACCTGAAGCAGCACAAAGCGTTTCAGCGTCTTGCGCGCATCAGATACAAGCGCTTCCTCAAACTGTGCAAAAAGCGCCTTATCCATCGCATCCGGCCAATCTTCACGTTGGATAAAGCATGGATTACTGGCCACACCAACCAACCCAGCCACACGCTCCGGTGCCGCCTCGGCCACAGCCAGTGCCAGTTGACCACCAAGCGACCAACCCAACCAGATCGCTTTATCCGGCGCCACTGCCAGCAGGTTGCTGACGAGTTGACTGGTCAGTTGATCGGGAGAACCTTTTACCAGAGAAGAGCTTTGTACCGGAGAAGATCCTTGTACCGGAGAAAGCTGCTGCGGCAGATTGATCAGCGTGAGTCGAAACGACCGGCTCAAACAAGCCAGCACCGGCTCCCACACATCGGCAGAACTGCCCCAGCCATGCAACAGCACCAGCTCGGGCCCTGTTTCGCCACGGACGTCAACCTGCAGCATGATCAGGAGTCTCCTGTTCAGAGCCATTGAGATCAGAGCAGTGATAACCAGAGCCAAGCTGCTGCATATGGCTGAGATCTGCCAGAGCATCCAGCAACCTGTCCACCTGTGCTTCTGAATGCGCGGCACTCAGCGTAACGCGCAGCCGGGCACTTCCGGCAGGTACTGTCGGCGGCCTGATGGCACTGATATAGATCCCCCGTGCCTCCAGCGCCCGGCTGATGGCAACCGCCTTGCCCGCATCGCCGATCAACAGCGGTTGTATCGGGCTCTGGGATGCCATCAAGCGATAACCCAGCCGACTGCAGCCTTGTCGAAAACGGCTGATCAGTGTGTTCAGATGCTCACGTCGCCAGCTCTCCTGCTGCAGCAGGCGCAGACTGGTCCGTGTTGCCTCCGCTACCGCCGGTGGCATACTGGTGGTATAGATATAGCTGCGCGCATACTGGATCAGTGTTTCGATCAACAGATTGGAGCCCGCTACAAACGCACCAGCAGTACCAAAGGCCTTACCCAGCGTGCCGACAAGTACCTGCAATTGATCCTGCCCCAGACCAAAATGCTCCGCGCAGCCACCTCCTGTTTGCCCCAGACAGCCGAAGCCATGGGCATCATCCACCATCAACCAGGCATTCTGCTCACGCGCTACCCCGGCCAGTGCAGGCAGGTCCGCCACATCGCCATCCATACTGAACACACCATCGGTCACGATCAGGCGATTATCCGCATCCACTCGTGCCATGCGCTGCTGCAGGCTGGCGATATCATTATGTTGATAGCGCATGAAACGGGCACCGGAAAGTAAACCGCCATCCAGCAGAGAGGCATGATTCAGGCGATCCTGAAGCACTACATCGTTACGGCCCAGCAGAGCCGTAATCACACCGAGATTAGCCATATAACCGGTCGAAAAGAGCAGGACTCTGTCACGCCCGGTGAACTCAGCCAGTTCCTCCTCCAGTGCATGATGCGCAGCTGTATGGCCATTAACCAGATGTGATGCACCACCACCGACACCATAGTGCGAAGCAGCCTTCTGCAGAGCGCTGATCAACTCAGGATGCGCCGCCAGCCCCAGATAGTCATTGGAGCAAAATGCCAGACAATTCCGACCATCGATCACCACCTCCGGCCGCTGAGCGCTTTGCAATATCCGGCGCTGACGGTACAGGTCTGCACTGACACGCTCATCCAGACGTGTCTGCAGTGCCTCAAACGCCATCAGCAGCTCGCATCATAAAAGCGCTGCTGATCCTGCTGCTCTGAAATGGCATGCAGTATCGCCTGCTCGCGGGAGCTGTCCGACAGATCTTCGCGCACTTCGGGATGAATCCCCAGCTTGGCGAACAGAGCACGATCGGCATCCGCCTGAGGGTTTTCGGTGGTGAGCAGTTTTTCACCGTAGAAAATGGAGTTGGCACCCGCCAGAAAACACAGCGCCTGCATCTGCTCGTTCATCTCGGTACGCCCTGCCGACAGACGCACATGTGAGGCTGGCATCAGAATGCGGGCCACTGCGATAGTGCGCACAAACTCAAAGGCTTCCAGCTCATCAACATCGGCCAGTGGTGTCCCCTCGACTCTGACCAGCATATTGATCGGTACCGATTCGGGATGGTCCGGCAGATTGGCCAGCATCATCAGCAGGCCGATACGGTCACGCTGACTCTCGCCCATCCCGAGAATGCCACCGCAGCAGACTTTCATTCCGGCATCGCGTACATGCTGCAGGGTATCCAGACGCTCCTGATAGCTGCGAGTCGTGATGATGCTGTCATAGAATTCGGGTGAGGTATCCAGGTTATGGTTGTAGTAATCCAGCCCGGCATCCGCCAGATCCTGTGCCTGCTCGGGCTGCAGGGTCCCCAGCGTCATGCAGGCCTCCAACCCCAGGGCCTTGACCCCTTTGATCATCTCGATGACATAGGGCATATCCTTGGCGCGCGGCTGCTTCCAGGCAGCGCCCATGCAGAAGCGGCTGGCGCCCTTGGCTTTTGCGGCTTCGGCCTCTTCCAACACCTCCCTGACCTTCATCAGGCGCTCCACCTCAAGACCGGTGTTGTAATGCGAGCTCTGCGGGCAGTATTTACAGTCCTCAGGGCAGGCACCGGTCTTGATCGACAGCAGTGTGCTGACCTGCACAGCATTGGGATCAAAATAGGTCCTGTGTACCGACTGAGCTCTGAACATCAGGTCATTGAATGGCAGCTGAAAAAGCGCCAGAACCTGTTCGACTGTCCAGTCATGGCGGATGGCTGAAGCGGCTTGCATAGTCAGACTTTCCTCTGCAGGATATGGGTGGTGGCCAGTGAACGGCCAAGGTGACACATATTAACCGGACAGATGGAGCTGTCAACCCATGTTTATCAAGCAGGTTTACAATAGACTATTTATTAACCAGAAATGCCACCTATGCACCTCTCCTTACTCGCTACCCAACGGCCTCTGCGAAGCCTGCCACGCTGACCTGCCCTGGCTCCTCAATGCCTGCCAACGTTGCGGCTTGCCACTGCCTCTCTCGAATGAGCAACCCTGCCAGCACTGCAACGACTATCCCTCGGCCATCGACCGAACTCTGGTGCCCTTCCACTATCAATTCCCACTCAATCGCCTGATCCCCGACATCAAGTATCACAAAAAAGTGGCAACACTGGGCTGGCTGAGCCATGTGATGGCCGAGTATCTGGAAAGTGTCTGCACGGACAAACCTGATCTGCTGGTCCCCGTCCCGATGCACCGACTGAGCGAGATCAACCGAGGGTTCAATCAATCCACGCTGCTGGCTTATCAGCTCTCACGTCATCTGCAGATCCCCTGTGATCATCGCATGCTGAGCAAGATCCGCCACACTCAGCGACAGATGACATTAAGTGCCGAACAAAGACGCCATAATCTGGAGCAGGCGTTCGCCATCCACCGCGACCCACCTGAACATGTCGCACTGATCGATGATGTCATGACCACCGGCAGCACAGCGGATCAACTGGCCCAGTTGCTCAAGGCAAGAGGTGCCTTAAAGGTTGATCTATGGGTGATCGCAAGAACACCTTCTCCAGATAGTGGCGGTTGAAGGCAGGTAGTTGTAGGCAAGTAGTTGTAGGCAAGTAGTTGAAGGCATATAGCTATCCTCCTATAGTGAGTACAGTCAACTGATGGATGAATAGATGACACTGGAGCTGCTGAGCCAACTCTTTGGCGGTATAGGCCTGTTTCTGCTGGGCATGCAACTGATGACCAATGGCCTGAAACAGGCAGCGGGTCAGAGCCTGCGCCAAGCGCTCGAATTTGCCACCCGCTCACGCCTGCGCGGTCTTTTTTCCGGCACGCTGATCACCGCACTGGTGCAATCCTCCAGTGCGGTGACGGTCGCTACCATCGGATTCGTCAATGCCGGTCTGCTGACTCTGGGCCAATCCATTGCCGTGATCTATGGCTGCAATGTCGGCACCACCATGATCGGCTGGCTCGTCGCCCTGATCGGCTTCCAGTTCAAGATCAGTGCCTTTGCACTGCCCATGATCGGCGCTGGTATGGTGTTGCAGCTAATCGCCGGACAAAAACGTACCGGGCATCTGGGGCTGGCTCTGGTTGGTTTCGGTATCTTCTTCATCGGGCTGGATTTCATGCGTCATGGCTTTGATGGCATGAGTGAGCATATCCCGCTGACACAGTTCGGAACCGGACCTGTGGCACTCACGCTGTTCGTGCTGGCCGGTTTTGTCATGACCTTTCTGATGCAGGCTTCTGCCGCAGTGATGGCCATTGCGTTGTCGCTGGTGCATACCGGCTCTATCCCACTGTCGGCAGCGGCGGCCATTGTTATCGGATCCAACATTGGCACAACCACTACGGCCATTCTCGCGGCGATCGGAGCAACAGCGAATGCCCGGCGTATTTCAGCGGCACATGTCATATTCAATCTGTTGACCGGCGCAACGGGACTGATACTGCTGATGCTGCTGGCAGGTTTCCTGGACTCACTGGATCCACTGCAGTTCAATCTGGTGATTCTGCTGGCTCTGTTCCATACCCTGTTCAATCTGATGGGTGTCGCCATGATGTGGCCTCTGACCAGCGCGCTGGAGCGGTTCCTGCTGCGACGCTTTCGCAGTCAGGATGAAGATCAGGCACGCCCACGTTATCTCGATAACAACATCGTACATACCCCTTCGCTGGCGGTAGAGGCGATCTGTCTGGAGCTCGCCAGAGTGAGCCAACTGTGCACTCGTGTTGCACATGAAGCACTCAACGCCGGGCCGGATGCACCGCAAAGCGTCGCCAGGCAGGTCACAACCATTCAGTCGCTGATCAGTCAGATCGGCGACTTTAATCAGGAGCTCAGCCGGCAGAATCTGAATGCTGAAATTAATGAGCTGCTGCCCATGTCGATGCGCGTCGCACGCTACTATGGTGAAGCGGCACGACTCTCTTCTCGCATGCCTGATTATTATTCAGCGTTCAGCCAGATAGAAAATACCATCATTCGCCAGGCCGTCTATGAGTTTCAGAAAAAGGTATCGGAGCTGATTGATCTGTGCGAGATCCGTCAGGACAGTCTGATACAGGGTAATGAAGCCCACCACCTGATCGAGCAACTGGAAAAAGAGTATCAGAATCTCAAGGCACAGCTGCTGGAGGCATCCGTTTCAGGTAAGCTACCGGTTGCTGAGAGTATCGCGCTGATGGATGGTCTGAGCCATATACACAGGCTTGCAGAACAGCTAGAGAAAGGTGCTCGCCACTGGAGCTATGCGCTGCCGATACAGCACCGTGCGCCTTTACAGGCGCCTGTAATGACGCCTCCTTCAGTCTGATCTGAACCAATGAGACAAGCATGACACCCTATTCACTCAACCCCATCGGTATCGTCCGCAGCCCCTATCAGGAAAAGTTCGGCATTCCACGACAGCCGGGGCTGGCCTCATCCGTCCCTGCTCGTATTGAACTGCTGCCCCCCTATGATGTACCGGATGCCTTCAGAGGGTTGGATGAGTGCAGTCATATCTGGGTGATCTTCATCTTCAGCGCCACGGCATCACAGGGCTGGAAACCGATGGTCAGACCGCCCAGGCTCGGCGGC
Organism: Nitrincola salilacus; assembly: GCF_046271865.1. Lineage (NCBI taxonomy): Bacteria > Pseudomonadati > Pseudomonadota > Gammaproteobacteria > Oceanospirillales > Oceanospirillaceae > Nitrincola > Nitrincola salilacus. Next base: position 781,890 of record NZ_CP176580.1, on the reverse strand, counting down.
AACAAGCGGCTGGGGGTGTTTGCGACCCGCTCCACCTTTCGCCCCAACCCGATCGGGCTCTCGGTGGTCAGGCTCGAAGGGATCCAACAGGACAGCAAGGGACTGTGGTTGGAAGTGTCGGGTGCCGACCTGATGGATGGCACCCCGGTGCTGGATATCAAACCTTATCTACCTTATGCCGACAGCGTCAGCGATTCCACCTTTACGCTGGCACCTGAAGCAGAATTACTGGACCTGCCGGTCGAATTCAGTGACGAAGCCCGGCAGCAGTGCGCCTATTTCAGCCAAACCCTGGGCCAGTCACTGCAGCAGCAGATCAGCGAAGTCCTGCGCTGCGATCCCAGACCCGCCTACAAGCGCACGGAAGAGGCACGTATTTATGGCCTCACTCTCTATCACCTGAATATCCGCTGGCAGATAGATCAGCAGTCTATTCAGGTGCTCAGCATCAGTGAAGAAGAGAACCCTTAAGGCATCCTGACAACAGGCTTGATCGTAATACCGAATTCAGAATCCGCGATCGCGTCATTGATCTGTTCTAATGGATAGAATTTGATCATCTTATCGAACGGAAAACGTCCCTCCTGATAAAGGCGGATCAGTTCCGGGATAAAGGTGTCCGGGTCGGAGTCGCCCTCAACAATTCCAATCAGGCGGCGCCCTCCGCTCATAAAGTGCACCTCATTGAGGATAATCTCACTGCCGAGGGCTGATGCACCCAGAATACCGCAGACCCCACGCGGGGCCAGGCTCAGTACAGCGCCTTTGATTACCTGAGTCAGCCCGGTTGTATCCAGTGCAAAATCAACACCATATCCGGTGATCTCCATGATGGCAGCCGTCACATCTCCCTTGCCTGGATTGAAACAGTGTGTGGCACCCACAGATTGTGCAAACGCCAGCCGCTCATCGTTCATATCAACCGCAATAATAGTGGTTGCACCCACGGCATGTGCCGCCATCACCGCCGACAAACCGACAGATCCGGTACCAAACACCGCAATCGACTTGCCCGCTTTAACCTGCAACGCATTGATCACCGCCCCGGCACCGGTCTGTACGCCACAGGCCAGCGGCCCGAGCAGGTCCAGTGCTACCGCGTCAGTCACTTTGACGATATTACGCTCATGGCACAGCGCGTGAGTGGCAAACGAGGACTGACCGAAGAAATTACTCTGAATCACTTCACCCTCTTTTGACAGGGCCGTTGAACCATCGTCCCGGGTGGCAAAGAAGTTACGCGGAAAGAATTCATGACAGTAACTGGGGGCATGGTCTTCACAGCTGGGGCAACCACCACAGGAGTTATAGGTCATCACCACATGATCGCCAGGAGCAACTTTGGTCACCCCCGACCCAACCCGCTCAACAACGCCTGCACCCTCATGTCCCAGCACCACCGGCATCGGTGTTGGCAGCATCCCATCTCGCACGACTATATCGGTATGACACACGCCGGTCGCAACCACCCGCACCAGAATCTCATCCGCGCGCGGTTCTTCAAGTTCGAGACTCTCCAGAGTCAGTGGCCCGTGGACAGTTCGGGCAACAGCCGCTTGAATTTTCATATTTCGCTCCTGTTGTTATTATCGTGGCTCTTCTCATAGCTATTACCATGCTTTACGAAACGGCAGCAAAAGCCTGCCGCCAGGCCGCAGCAACCTGATCAACCGCCAGACCGGCTGCGGAAACCGCTCCGGACATACTGATAAACCCATGGACCAGACCTGCATATTCGATCAGCGTCGCGTCATTTCCGGCAGCCAACAGAGCATCCGCATAAGCAAGACCCTCATCCCGCAGCGGATCATATCCGGCCACCAGGATCAGCGCCGGAGGCAAACCGGAAAGATCCTCCGCCTCAAGGGGTGCCAGGCGGAAATCCACCGGTTCGGCAGCGCCACTCAGATAATGCTCCATGAAATAGCCCATACTCCGCGTCGTCAGGGTATAGCCCTCACCATATTGCTGATATGAGTTGAACCGTGTTTCGACTGCAGAGGTGGTCGGGTAGATCAGCGTCTGATGTTGAATGTTCGGACCGCCGTTATCCCTCGCCAGCAAACAGATGACGGCCGCCAGACAGGCTCCGGCACTATCACCGGCGATGGCGACAGAACCAGACATTACGCCCAGTTCTTTGAGATGCTCGTTGAGCCAGCACAGGGCGGCATAGCAATCATCAACCGCTGCAGGAAAAGGTGATTCCGGCGCCAGTCGATAATCCACCTGCACCACCAGACAGTTTGACAGCGCGCTCAGATGACTAGCCACACCGTCATAATCCCGTGCACAGCCAACCACGAAACCTCCACCGTGCAGATAGAGCACTGCTCCGCGCGGATCGGTTAATCCATGCGGTCGGTAACAACGCAGATTCAGCTCACCCGCAGGCCCCTGAATACTCAGATCACTGATATCCACTGCATCATTAACCGCAACATCCATGGACGTCAGTATCTGGCTATACACCTGACGGGCGACTACCGGAGGCAGATCAGCAAAATCCGGTGCACCGGCTGCAGCCGCCTGTTCAAGCATCCCTTTTATCTGCAGATCAAGCATGACTGTGCTCCTTTGTTAAAGACTGGTTTTTCTTGTCATCATCTTGAGGCTTATTGCTTTTCTCCAGAACCGCCGCACTGCTGTTATCAGGCTGTGCCTGAACAGTCGGACCCAGCAGAAAATGGGCCAGCGCTGGCAACAGGATCAACGCACCCAGCATGTTGAACAGGAACATGAAGGCCAACAGAATCCCCATGTCCGCCTGAAAGCGGATTGGCGAAAATACCCAGGTCGCCACACCTACCGCCAGCGTTGCACCTGTCAGCATAACGATCCGGCCGGTCTGTCGCAGTGCCAGTTGATAAGCCTGAGCCACTGTCATGCCATGGCGCAATCCCGCCAACAGCACCGATAACACATACAACGCATAATCGACGCCGATACCAACACCCAGTGCGATAACTGGCAGGATAGCGACCTTCACACCGATCCCCAGGTGCACCATCAACGCCTGACACATGATTGATGTCAGCATCAACGGCAGCACCGCCGCCACTACGCCACGCCAGGTGCGGAAGGTGATCCAGCACAGAATAATCACTGCAGCATAAACCATGTACATCATCTGATTCATCGCTTTTTCAACAACGATATTGGTTGCCGCTTCGATACCGGAGTTGCCTGCGGCAAGCATAAACTGGGCTTCTTCATCGTTGTGCTGCAAAGCGAAGGCCTCAGCCACCTCAACAACACTGTTGAGCGTGTCGGCCTTATGGTCCTTCAGATAGACATAGACCGACAGCAAACTACAATCAGAGTTAAACAGCTCCCGCGGTGCCCTTGCCTGCACTGCACCCAACGCGGCATTGTTCGGAATCAGCTCCAGCCATTTAAAGTTACCCTCGTTGTAACCAACCATCGCATAACGGGAGAGTCGAGCCATGGAATTGGTCGATTCAACACCAGGCAAGCGCTCTAGCTGAGTGGTTAACTCTCGGACTTTCGATAGCACCGAGTAATGGGTGCAGCTATCCACTTCGGTTTTGACCATCACTACAAAGATATCGGAGCTGGCCGCATAGTTATCCGCCATGAATGCGGTATCCAGATTGTAACGGGAGTCGGCCCGCAGCTCAGGTGCACCTGGATCCAGGTCGCCTATCTGCAAACGGCTACTCATCGTGCTGCCAAATACTACCAGACAGGCGGCAACCCCCAGCGCAGTCAAGGCCCACTTGCGCTGCGTAAACAGTGCAAAAAACTGCCATAGACGGCCCGGCAAAACATCTGCTTCAAGCCCACCCGCATCATGACGTACAGAGCGCGCGGCGGCCTTAGGCGTCACACCGATATAGGAGAGCAAGACTGGCAACATCACCAGATTACTGATAATCAGAACTGCCACCCCGAGGCTGGCGGCAATGGCCAGCTCACGGATAACACCGATATCGATCACCAACAGTACGGCAAAGCCAAACGCATCGGTCACCAGTGCGGCCATACCAGTACGAAACAGACGCCGGAAAGTATGGCGTGCCGCCACATAAGAGGGCATACCACTGCCGATATCCCGCATGATGCCATTCATCTTCTGAGCACCGTGGCTGATACCGATGGCAAAGACCAGAAAGGGGACCAAGATCGAATAGGGGTTCAGATCAAAGCCCAGCAGTGACAACATTCCCAACTGCCAGAGCACGCCGATCAGCGAACAGCCCATCACCAGTAACGAGCTGCGCAGACAATGGGTATAGGCAAACAGTACCGCCGTGGCAATCGCCACCGCCAGCACAAAGAACCCCAGAACCTGCTGCATCCCTTCGATCAGATCACCGACAATTTTGGCGAAACCGGTGATATGGATCTCAATATTGTCCCCTTGATACTTCACCCGCAGCTGCTCCAACTGACGGGAAAGATCACCGTAATCCAGTGCTTCACCGGTGCGCGGGTCTCTGTCCAGCAGCGGCACATAAACGATGCTGGAGCGAAAATCAGCAGACACCAACTGACCTATCTCGCCGGAGCGCTGAACATTCAGCCTGACCTGTTCCAGACTCGCTTCGGAGCCATCATAATCACCGGGAATAACCGTATCGCCATCCATGCCCTCCTCTGTCACGGCAATCCAGCGCGTGCTGGGTGTCCACAGGGACTTCATATAGGGCCGGTCAACCCCCGGCATCAAGTACAGCTCATCATTGATCTTCTGCAGTGTTTGCAGATACTGCTGATCGTAAATGCTGCCCTCTTTAACGGCCACGGCGACTCGCAGAGAGTTACCCAACCCGGCAAGACTGGAGCGATTATCAAGAAAATTAGTGATATACGGGTGCCCGGTGGGGATCATCTTTTCAAAGCTGGCATTCAATCCCAGCTGAGTCGCCTGCCAGCCAAGGGCAATACTGATGATTAAACACAGCGCCAGCACCAGCCGACGTTGATTAAATACCATCCGTTCAAGAAGCGATCCTGAATGAAGATCGAAATCATCCGGCAGCTCATCTGTCCTGGCGGTTGTTACATTATTCGCACTATTCACAAGGCTACTCCTTCACGCTGCCGTACGCGCTGTCCAGAGCGATACGCCCGGGCAGCTCAAATCGGTGAACACCGGCAAGACTGGCAACAATGGCGGCTCCGTCAGCCGACTGCACAACGCCCGCTAACGGCAGCGCGGGTAGATCCGGCACAGATGCAAAGTCAGAACTGGAAACTGAGTTAGAATAAGAGCCATGTTGATTAATCAACAGTGAGCCACTCTGACTGGCTACCAGCAGACGGCCATCTTCCAGAACTGATGCCGCGCTGAGGGCGACTTCCTCCCGGGTCTCAAGCTGGCTCCAGCTTTCCCCGCCATCAGTAGAGCGGAACAGATGCCCACGCAGACCATACACAATAAAGGCACCATCAAAATCAGCGATCACACCAAAAAAACTACCTTCATAAGGTGAATCCAGCTCTTCAAACTGCTCGCCACCATCTGTTGAGCGCAGCAGCATTCCCTGCTCACCGGCAATCATCAGCACACCATCCGCTTCAGCCATACCATAAAGGTGCAGGCCCATCGGGTTCTCAAGGCGGTTCAGCCAGGGCTGCCAGCTATTGCCCCCATCGCGGGTCCGGTAGATGAGGTTATAGGCACCAAAAACAAAGCCGTTGCGGGCATCACTGAAGTAGAGATTCAGGAAGGGTTTATCCGGTCCATCCTCAATTAATCGCTGTGCTTCACTCAGCTCCCGCTCAGCGCCTCTGCGCGCCTGAACATCCGCCAACAGAAGCTCTGCGGCCTGAATGCCATCCAGCTGTTTCTGCCAGGTTTCTCCGCCATCCACCGTGGCCAGCACCACACCATAGTGACCAACAATCCAGCCATGCCGGGCATCAACAAACTGCACTTCTGTCAGTGCTGCGGACACAGGTGATGCCACCTGGCTCCAGTGCTGACCGTTATCGTCTGATAACAGAATGATGCCCTCCTCTCCCACTGCCACCAGCCGCGGGCCAGCACGCCCGACCGACAATATCGTTTTATGTGGTGACTGAGCAGAGATCTGCGCGGGTTTATCAAGTGCCGTAAAACCGGTTTCGGCGGCCACAGATGCCCAGCTTTGCCCGGCTATCAGCAGCAGAAGACAACCGACCAGCCTTAACTTTGGATTAGAAAATATGACCATCAAGATATCTCCTGATGATCGCCCTGACATGCTGTCATTTTCACAGTCATATCAAGGCGATCACCGAAAGCGGATTTTTAACGAGAGCCTGTTAACGAGAGCCCTGGTTGGCCAGCTCTACCGGACTCCATGTATTTTCAGAGACAGGCTCGCGTACCCGGTAGTGAGGGGTACCACCGTTCATCGCAGCGTTAAAATAGTAAGCACTGGTTTGCAGGTCATAACCGCCCCACATCACATTGGTTACCAAGGCTGGCAGATCAGGTACCAGATAGGTCAGGGAGTAGTTCATGCGCCACAGGTCGCCTTTCGCATCCCAGCCATCGAACAGGACAATTTTCCAGCTGTCTTCATCGATATAGTAGGTGCGCTTGGGAACGGTGTGACGCATGCCAGCCTTGAGCTCAGCATCAACAACCCAGACCCGATGTAATTCCCAGCGGACAATATCCGGATTGAGGAAATTCTCGCCCATCAGCTCATCAATACTCACCTGAGCAGCACGGTTGTTGTTATACGGAATAAAGAGCTCTTTTTTGCCCATCAGCTTGTAGTTATGGCGATCAATAGGCCCGAACATCATGAATGCCTCATCGAACAGGCCGACACCTGAAGTCACGAAATCAGGAGTATCATAGGCAACCGATGGCGCCTTGCGCACCCGGCGCTGACCCACCAGGTATTGCCAGATAGCACGGCCTTTATCCGCAACAGACGGGTCATGTACCAGTATCGCCTCACCTGCCTTAGATGCAGGGCCAGTGACAATGAATCGACCTAGCTGGCTGACGCCGCTATAGCTGGCGATATCACCCTCTTTGTAGTAGTAGGGAAACTGCATCAACTCATCGCCTTCACTGGCCAGTGCACGACGTCCATCGGCGGTGACGATGTAGGTTTTCAATGCAAACTCCACCGACTCTCCGGACCAGCTCAGACGATGATTCCACATCGCCTCGGCACCGGTTGCAGGTATCGGGAAGGGGATGCCACCATAAGCACCACTGACAGATGTTTCATCTGCCGCCAGCACAGCACTGGTGGCATTTTTAAATGTATTGTCATATACCCACTGCGGTGCGGCTGCAGAGCGCTGAGTGGGATAGACGTTCATGCGAAAATCGGGATTTTTCATAAACAGGGCTTTGAGCCCATCATTTAACTGATCACTGTACTGATCCATATTAGCTGCAGTAATGGTGAACAGCGGCTTGTCACTGGCGAAGGGATCCGGACGTGGCTCACCATTTTTGTAACCCTCAGCAACGCTGGTATAGCCGCCCTGCCACTCGGGTATAGTGCCATCTGCGTTTCCTGCCCGTTCTGCGCCAAATGGAGTGAGTGTGGTATTAAGCTGCTCAGCGGTCTGCGCATCGACTGCAGCCAGCGACAACTGCGAGGCCAGAGCCAGCGTGATGCTTGTAACTAGTACTTTTAGTGTTCTTTTCATTATTTTTATCTCCACTGAATTCGGTTAGAAACTGCGCTGGACATAGAACGAAAGAAAGTCGCGATCACCCCGGGTCTGCTTGAAGGAGAGAGCTGGAGCCGCTGAGTTCTGGGGCGTCACGAAACTGAATTCATCACCCAGAAAGCGAAGATAGCTGGCACCAAACTTCCAGGTATTGCGATAGGTTCCATGCACGCCCAGACTGAAATCACCACCGTTAGATGCACCGCCATTCATATTGGCAACAGCACCGGAACGGCCTCCGAAGTTGTAACCGAGACCGACCGGCAGCTCGAGATCAAGACCTGGCAACACCTGGAAGTACGCTGGTGAAAAGATCATCCGCATCGCCCAGGCATCACGCGTGGTATTAGGATCCAGCGCATTCGGGTTCTTATCGATGGAAACAACCCGGTTCCACGCCAGCTCACCCAACAGTGCACCACCATCCCATAAAGCGTTTGGCTGCAACACGAATATGCCAGAGAGGTTGGCATGAGCGGTGTTACCCACGGCATAGAGGATGTTGTCATCATTATCAGCCGTCTGGCCGATGGAGATCTGCGGATCGCTGTTCAGTGGAGCATTGAAGCGCATCGACGCCTCAGCAGCCAGATTCAATTGACCGATAGAGGTCGTGGCGCTGGCACCCACAGTGTCAATATCCTGAGCATAAACGGTACGGATACTCTGCCCTACCGGATCGAAGTAGAAACCAGAAGGGGTCTTGGCGTGATAACGGGCATAGTAGAGACCATACTCAAAATCACTCTCTTCCGGAGCGATACGCAGCTGCAGACCAAACTGTCCGGAATCATCCGGTTCCACATCGGAGGTATGCTTCCAGAGCACACCGGGCCCCGCGAGCAGCGACTCAGTGCCGGGGCCTGCCCAGTCGATATTTGACAGATAGCTACCCACACCCGGCAGACGGGTTTCCTCCCAGGAGAACTGGTAGTAGCCGCCCAGAGAGAGTTCAGGATTGATCTGCAAAGTACCTGAGAGCTGATTAACCGGCCGCAGCACCTCTTTAAACTGTGTGTTAGGTACGGAAAGCAGCTTGATCAGATCGATGGGGCCCTGTGCATCTGCAATACCATTGGCACCGAAGAACAGGGTCTCACCAAACACCAGCGAGTGACGCCCCAGACGCAGATTGCTGCGCATATCGCCCAGATCAAAATTTCCGTAAACAAAGGCATCCATCAGCTCGGCTTTACGCCCGTGGAGGTCCCGGGTTTCATCGGTAAACTTATTGAATGCAACGCTGGTGGAGTTATTGGTGAAGGGTGAATCGTTATCATTGCTGCGGTTATAAACCGAGTCATACCAGGCAGCCGCGCTGACACGAGCACCATAATCCTTATAGCGGACGTCTACTTCCGTCAGCCAGTCGAGTCGATTGGAGATCAGGCCTTTATCAAAGTTACGGTTACCATCATCGTAGTTAACATCATTAACCAGAATATCGGAGCGCTCCTTAAGCCTGAACGCATTGCTGTATTTCAGCGTGTTATCCCAACGCAGGCGGATATCGGGGTTACCGGTATCGATCTGGTAGGCGAGTGCATTGGGTATGCACATCACGCCAGCCAGTGAGACGGCCACAGCCAGTGGCTTCAGCCTTGGAGATTTCAAGCACATGGATTGTAAGCGGAATTTGTTATTCATATTGTTATTCCTTTGCTTTGAATTAAACCTTGCAACACGGTGGCGTGAAGGGGGGGCGCCAGCCATGTTGCTAGATTTAAAGGGGTTAAACTGAATGACTGATCTCAAAATGGATACGCATGCGGAGCATCCTTGACGGTGACCCACTGCCACTGGCAGAACTCATCCCAGTCCGCAGGCCCGCCGATGCTGCCTCCATTACCGGAAGCGCCACGCCCGCCAAAGGGGTTGATGCATTCATCGTTGACGGTCTGATCATTGACATGCACCATGCCGGCACTCAGACGATCAGCGATTGCGGTTGCCCGACTCACTGAGCGACAGATAACGGCCGCAGCCAGTCCATACTCAGTGTCATTGGCGATGCTGATCGCCTCCTCGTCATCACGGAAAGTGATGATGCTGGCCACCGGTCCGAAGAACTCCTCGTTGTAGGCGCGCATCCCGGGCTTAACACCCGACAAGACTGTCGGCCGGTAGTAGGGGCCCTCAGGCTCTCCTCCGGCTTCCAGCACGGCTCCAGCGGCAACACTGTCTTTAACGATGGCGTCGACACGCTCCAACTGACTGCGATTGATGATCGGCCCAAGCGCTACATTGCCATCCACGGGATTACCGAAAGGCAGGTGAGTGGCTTTAGCTACCAGGCGCTCAATCAGTTGTTGTGCAATCGACTCATGCACAATGATCTTTCCTGATGCCATACAGATCTGCCCCTGATGGAACCAGGCTCCCCAGGCGGCATTGCTGGCCGCTATATCAAGATCAACATCCTCGGTAATGATCAGGGGGCTTTTGCCACCCAGCTCAAGCATCACTTTTTTCAGATGGCGTCCGGCCAGCTCACCGACGCGACGCCCGATTGCAGTCGACCCGGTAAAAGCAATCATGCGCACATGAGGATCGGTACACAGCGACTCACCGGCATCAGCCCCGCCAGGAATCACATGCAACAGGCCTTTTGGCAGCCCTGCTTGTTCAAATGCGCGGGCGATAATGAAACCGCCACTCACGGGAGTACGCGGATCTGGCTTAAGCACCACGGCATTACCGACAGCCAGCGCAGGCGCAACCGCACGCAGAGAAAGAATCAGAGGGAAGTTGAACGGCGAGATCACCCCGATAACACCCAGAGGCTGGCGCTTGGCAAAGGAAAGCGTGCCAGATGCCGAAGGCAGCACCAGACCCTGATTCGGATCAAGCAGCATCGATCCCGCCCGGCGCAGAATCACTATAGCCTCGCGCACCTCATGCTCGCCCTTGGCAAAGAGACCACCGGTTTCGCGGGCGATCCAGGTTCTTGCCGATTCAAAATCTTTTTGCAGGATTTCAGCAGCACGATAAAAAATCTCTGCCCGCTCACGACAGGGCATTTTCACCCATTCAGCCTGAGCTTCAGCCGCACTGCGCGCAGCAATAGAGATGTCGGCAGCGTCCCCCATACCGGTTCGGGTAAGTTCTACTCCTGTTGCCGGCTCAATCACTGCGGCACTGCCACCGTTAGCTGCTTTCCAGCTACCATCGAAAATCAGCCCCTCCCAGTGGGAGGAACTCAACAAACCTGAGTCACCATCTACATTCGACACAATAGAACCTCCAGCGTGTTGCCCGTCCAAATACAGATCAGGACGGATTTTTTTATTCTTATCTCGATAGAGCAATCGCTGTGCCAGATTTTTTCGAGGCTCTTTTTATTGCAACGCAACATCCACATAGCGCATGCAAATACAGGCTGTTATAGAGCGGAAGTTTTAATTTCTAATTGCAGTGCACAACAATTGTTTAATTCAATAACAATTGATAAGTTTGTTAAATACTGCAGAAACACTTAATATTTTTGTTAAAAATAACGATAAGATGAGTACAACCCGATGCCTTCCACTCCCGCTTCAGGTCAACCGAATCTGCCAAAAACGCCCGCTGCTGAACTACCAGCGGGCGACAGTGACAACCTCACCGAAGGCTCAGGCCTGGATTTTGGTCAACTGTCTGAGCATCTGCACTTCTCACCTAAAGACGGACGTATCTGGCTGGACGGCCAACGGATGGTGTTGATGCATAACTCAACGCTGGGCAGCCTGCGGCGCGAGCTGATCGAACGCCTGGGTATTGAGCGGGCAAGGGGACTACTGACCCGGGCGGGTTACAGTTCCGGAGTGCGGGATGCACAACTGGTGCGGGAGCGCTGGCCCGATGCCGATCCCGAAGCGATCTTCTTTGCCGGCACTCAGTTGCACTCACTGGAGGGAGTGGTGCAGGTTGAAACCATACACTTTGCGTTCGATCCGAAAAAAGGCACCTACGATGGCGAGTTTCTGTGGCATCACTCCAGCGAAGATGATGAACATATCTCCGCCTACGGCATAGGAACCGAACCCGCATGCTGGATGCAACTGGGGTATGCCATGGGCTACGTGACCACACTGCTGGGGCGTCTGACGGTATTCCGGGAGGTAGAGTGCCGCTCGATGGGACACTCCACCTGCCGCGTGATCGGTAAGACCGTAGAGAAGTGGGGCGATGTCGATGAAGATCTGCGTTATCTGAATGCTGAAGATTTTGTCAGTCAGAGCAATACAGGATCAGGATCGCTACCTGCCGCCGCGCCGTTGCCGGTTGCAAACACTCAATTGCCGGCTCTGGGTGAACGTCAGTTAATAGGCATATCCTCCGCCTTTATTGCCTCCTGCCACATGTTGCGACGGGTTGCCAGCACCCGTGCAACCGTACTGTTTACCGGCGAATCCGGTGTGGGCAAAGAGCTGTTTGCCCGTATGCTGCATGAAATTGGCACCCGCAAAGAGGAGCCATTCATAGCCATCAACTGCGCCGCCATTCCCGAAACGCTGATCGAGTCAGAGCTGTTTGGTGTCGACAAAGGCGCCTTTACCGGTGCCACAATATCACGCCCCGGCCGCTTCGAACGCGCCCATGGCGGCACCCTGTTCCTCGACGAGATCGCCACACTCAGTCCAAGTTCCCAGGGTAAACTACTGCGAGTATTACAGGAGGGGGTGTTAGAGCGTGTCGGCGGTACCAGCCTCATCAGTGTCGATGTACGGGTGGTCGCCGCAACCAATGTCGAGTTGCGCGAAGCGGTCGCCAGAGGGGAGTTTCGCGAAGACCTGTTTTTCCGGCTTAATGTATTTCCGATTCTGCTGCCCCCCCTGCGAGAGAGGCGTGACGATATACCACTGCTGTTGTCCCACTTTCTTGAGTACTACAACCAGCGACACGAGCGCAACATCCGGGGCTTTACCCTGAAAGCGATGCGCTCCCTGCTCAACTACCGCTTCCCCGGCAATATCCGGGAGCTGCAGAATCTTGTCGAGCGGGGTGTCATCGCCGCCGAAGATGGATCACTTATCGACCTATCTCACCTGTTCCGGGATGAAGAAACCACCCGAGCACTGCTGTACACCATCAGCTCAGAAGGAGAGCTGAGTCAGGACAGCGAAGAATCGGCCCTGGAACAGTTTCGACGCTTCGCCCCAGCCAACGCAGTCGGCCCCTCCCTCGACAAGCTGGAAGCGCTGCTGGTCAGCGAGGCGGTCCGCCAGTCTGACGGCAACCTGTCAGCCGCCGCCAGACTGCTGGGATTAACCCGCTCGCGACTTGCCTACCGGATGAAGAAGATTAATGAGGGTAATCAGGATGAGGGGTAGATAATCTGACAAATGCTCATGTTCCCAGCCCTCGTCTTAATCCATTTCATCCGCGCAACGTGAAAAGAGTTTTGCCAGCTCGCTCAACTCCAAAGCGTTGACTTCCAAAGTGGAAATGCCCCTGACGAAGCACCACCTTCCCGCGTCGTCCACTACATCCAAAACGATGTATTGCTTTGTAGGTGCACACAACCAGGTGATAGATACAGATCTTTTTTACAGGTTGTTTTTCTTGCCCCAGCAGCGCTGAGTCGACAAAGCAACACAGAGAATACCAAAAAATAACTGAATAAAGGCAAGGATATACCTTTCATCACCCAATTGTAGAAGTCGGACTTTGCCTGTATGGATGATGACACCAGCCCCAACAAGCAAGGCGACTCCTAAAATTAGAACAGGAATATTGATTCTTTTATAACAAGGGATTTTCATTACTTTCTAAACACCTCTGAAGGTGAATAAATCCATTCTATGATAAAGCCCCCTCCGGGCACGCTTTTCGCTGGCACACCTGGGCTAAGACTTACTGTATAATCAGTCGCAGCACCAAGCTGCGGATCATGTTGTGAAGGGTTCGCAGCGGATCTGCTCGTTTACAGCTTTAAGGGTGCAGTGGTTAAACTGACAATCAGCTCATCAGCATCTTGAAGAGTAGAATCATTTCCGTAGAAATAAGCCCCCCCATCTTGGAGCGCAAGACGCCGCCCCTCCAATGAGGCTTCCGATGCTAGATGAATATGCCATGTGAAGAGCAGTGCGAAGTAAATTAGCAGCACCAAAGTTGACAGTCGCTCTGCTCCCTCAAGTAAAAACGTGCGCTGTTCCGCCACATCCCAAGATTGTTCACCGTTAAAAATAAGCTTTTCAAAAACAGCGATTTCATCTTCTGTGGGTGATGTCGAGTTATCAACTTGCAATAAAGTCCAGTTGCCAGAGATCACCCATTGCGCAAGCCGATGTGCAGCAACATACAATTCGAGTGCCTCTGCTGGGGGTGAGTACGACCGGTGTAATACACCTCCAAGCTGAAGACTGCATAGCAGCTCATTCCAATCACCAATTCTGATACCGGATGGATCTAGAAGCTGGCTGGCTAACTGTTGATTAATCACTCGCATACTCTTTCCCTGTCATGCATCAAGAGCTACAAAATCACCATCCGGAATTACAAAAGGCTGTACTCCTGCCTAATCAAAACAGCACCTTCCACCCGGCAGCAAGCAGAAAAACTAACAAAACGGCAAGCAACACCTTTCCCACAAACCCCAGTAGCTGTAGCATCGACGTCAAAACGAAAGCCACACCGCCTTTCGCATCAAGCTGACATAGTTCATTTGGCCATCGCCTGAAAAATCTGACCAAGTACAACAATAAAAACACTGCCGCAACAAACTGAATTGCATACAGTAGCACGAAGCCCGCGAAGTCACTCCTTACGCAAATTTGCGCATAATTTACCAAGCACCCATCCCAGATAGACAGTACCAGCACTACCGCCAAATACACCAACATAACAAACAAAAACAGAAACTGCACAGCAACAACGAACCCTTTAGTTTTGTGTTTCCGGCTCATTTCTTAGGCGACCTATCGCAAATAACCATAAGCTGTAGTCACGGCTGAGCCACCTACCACTGTCGCGGTCGTATTGGCTGAGAACCGTAGTGATTACACGCATGACTGACTCTCTTGTCTCGCGTTTGCCTTAGAGTTGAAACCCGGCTGGCTATCGGACAGGACTCTGCCGAATTCATCATAGTCGATGCGCTGCGCGATCGCACCTGTCTGGGTGTTGACCAGCAGGCGTACGCTACTCAGATGATCGGTGAGCTGGCCACTGGGTAGTGCCACCTGCATCAGTTTGCCCAGTTCGTCGTAGTCGTAACTGGTGAGCAGGCCGGACTGCTGCTCATGCCGTGTATTGTGTGAAATCTGTAAGCACAGTATAAATCCATCTAGAGCGCCTTCGGTTACTTTTACAATGAGTCAACGCGCTTCTAACCACTTGGAATTTGAAACTGTGCATTACACTCGATCTATGGCGCAAAAAATGACGCTCCGAGTGAAGCCTTGAGAATTGACATCCCTGTTATCCTTATTACTTTCTGATATAGGGGCCTTTTTTATTGATCATATTACGAGCTATCAACAGCCAAACGCTACTTTAGAAAACCAGAATAAATAAAAATATAGAATCTTGTCGAGAGAGGCCGAAAGTCAGTACACCTGGTCATGGTTGCCGACATCCACAAGGATGATGTCGTTATCCTGAATAATCATTTCCAGCACGATGCGATAGCTCATATTGATTGAAACTGAAGACAGGCCGCTTAGACGGCCCTGGAGACCGTGAAGCCTCAATGATGGGTGATGCGGATTAACCTCTAACAACTCCAAGGTTTTTTGGTATTGGTTGTGCACTTCTGGGTGTTTTTTCAGGAACTTCTTGGCTTTCCTGACATAACTCTCAGGATAAATGAGTCTATACGTCATCAGAAACCCGCTTCATGTGCTCCGCGACAGTTTCTGCGGTGTAACGACCCGCCTCAACATCGGCTTTGGCCTCCTGCAAGGCGACAATCAGCTCGTACTCACGTAGTTTTGCGTACTTTTCCACTCCCATCACCACGTAACGGTCCTGCCCCCTCACAGAGATAATGACCTCTTCATCAGCCTTTAAACGAGCCTCTACAACTGATACCCCTTTGGTTTTCAGTTCGTTAGCTGTCACTGTGTTCATTTTTCATCTCCAACACTTAAAGCACTCTTGCCAGTACTATTTACAGCACCATTAAGAATACCATCAAACACTCTATTATGACATTCGCAGACAGATGGCTTTCTCCTGAAGAGTGCTGATTATTTGCTATACTATCGCCCCGAACAGTCACCGGTGAAACAAACAGCGTCACCCTTTGCTCTGGAAATCTGCCATGCCCTTGATCAGCGCCGAACAATCCGCCTTTGATAAGCAACATATCTGGCACCCCTACTCCTCCATGATCAACCCGCCCCCTGTATACCCGGTGGTGTCAGCATCCGGGGTCAGAATCACGCTGGCGGATGGGCGGGAGTTGATTGATGGTATGGCTTCCTGGTGGTCAGTGATTCATGGTTACAGCCACCCGCGACTGAACCGGGCAGCACATGAGCAGATCGATCGCATGTCTCATGTCATGTTCGGCGGCCTGACACACGAGCCTGCCATTGAGTTGGCAAGGCAACTGGTCGATATGACGCCTGAAGGACTGGACAGAGTCTTCTTTGCCGACTCCGGCTCCGTGTCGGTCGAGGTGGCCATGAAGATGGCGATCCAATACTGGCAATCGCGCCAGCGGCCCGGCAAATATCGTATGATCAGTCTGCGTAACGGCTATCATGGTGACACCTTCGGCGCCATGTCGGTCTGCGATCCGGTCACCGGCATGCATGAGCTGTTCAGCGGTGTATTGCAGCAGCAATACTTTGCGCCACGCCCGGAAACCCTCTTCGCGGCAGAATGGAATCCTGATGATATCGCGCCTCTGGCCCAACTTATGGAGGCGCACAGCGATGAGATCGCGGCCCTGATCCTGGAGCCCGTGGTACAGGGCGCTGGTGGCATGCACTTTTACTCGCCCGAGTATCTGAAGCAGGCACGCGAGCTGTGTAACCGCCATGAGATACTGCTTATCGCCGATGAGATTGCCACCGGCTTCGGCCGCAGCGGCGAACTCTTCGCCTGTAACCATGCCGGGATCAGTCCGGATATCCTCTGTCTGGGCAAGGCACTGACAGGTGGCTATATGACACTTGCCGCTACACTGGCCAGTGACGAGATCGCTCAGACCATCTCCCGCGGTGGCGCCGGGTGCTTTATGCACGGCCCCACCTTCATGGCCAACCCACTGGCCTGTGCCGTTGCCTGCGAGAGTCTGACACTGCTGCAGGAGCAGGACTGGGCCGGAAATGTAAGGCGTATAGAATCAGGCCTGAAGCGAGGACTTACTCCCGCTGCTGCCCTGCCTAATGTTGCGGAGGTGCGCTGCCTGGGTGCGATCGGGGTGATTGAACTGCATCAGAGTGTAACCCTGTCTGAGGTGCAACCGTTGTTTGTTGAGCAGGGTATCTGGGTACGCCCCTTTGGCAAGCTAGTGTATGTGATGCCGCCCTATATCATGAGCGATGAGGATCTTGGCACTCTGTGCCAGGGCATGCTGAATGTTGTACAGCAGATAGGTTAAGCTGGGTGACGACTAGCCATCTGATAAACATTTAACGAACACATTTAACGACCATATTTAACGAACACTTTTAACGAACAGTGAGACACGAACAACCATGCCACGCATCAAGATCGATATGCCCGATAACTACCTGTTCAGCACCGAGATACCGGTACGGATCAGCGACATCAATTATGGCGGACACCTGAGCAACGATGCCGTGCTTTCGATCATCCACGAAGCCCGCATCCGCTTCCTCAACCAGTACCACTATTCTGAGATGGATGTGGAGGGGCTGGGCATCATCATGACGGACTCGGCGATCGTCTATAAAGCGGAGGGGTTCCATGGCGACCAGATTCAGATAGATGTCACGGTCGGCGATTTCAATAAATACGGCTGTGATTTTTTCTATCTGCTGAGCAATAAAAAAACGGCTGTCGAAATCGCTCACGCCAAGACCGGCATTGTGTTTTTCGACTATCAGGAGCGTAAGGTTGTACACATCCCTGATCAGTTCAGGGATGCGATGATGAAGGTGACTAAATAACGCTTAACCGGCTATAAGGACTATCATAAGTACTAATATAAGTACTACCATAAGCACTACCGACCACTACTCGTCATCATAGTCATAGTGCCCATGTGCGAGGTTTTCGAAGCGGGTATATTTACCGATGAACGCCAGGCGTGACGTACCGATGGGTCCGTTACGCTGCTTCCCGATAATGATCTCGGCCACTCCCTTGAACTCACTGTCCTCGTTGTACACCTCATCACGATAGATAAACATGATGACGTCGGCATCCTGCTCGATCGCGCCTGATTCACGCAAATCCGAGTTCACCGGGCGCTTGTTGGGGCGGTTCTCAAGACTACGGTTAAGCTGCGACAGGGCAATCACGGGGCAGCCCATCTCTTTTGCCAGTGCTTTCAGGGAGCGTGATATCTCGGATATCTCAGCGGTTCGCCCTTCGCTCTTACCGGTTTTCAGTTGCATCAACTGCAGATAGTCGACCATGATCATGGCCAGGTCGCCATGCTCACGCACAATACGCCTGGCTCTGGCACGCATCTCGTTCGGGCTGATACCGGCCGTATCATCGATATAGAGCGGCTTGCCTTTGAGGGCATTCACGGCATTGGTCAGCTTCGGCCAGTCTTCCTCTTCCAGCTGGCCACTACGCATCTTGGTCAAACCTATCTTACCCAGCGAGGCCAGCATACGGGTCAGCAGCTGATCAGCCGGCATCTCGAGACTGAACACCAGCACCGGCCGTTCGGTCGCCATCAGCGCATTCTCGACCAGGTTCATCGCGAAGGTGGTTTTACCCATCGAGGGTCGGGCAGCGACAATGATCAGATCCGAAGGCTGCAGGCCACCCGTGCGCTCATCCAGATCATCAAAGCCGGTGGTGACGCCGGTCAGGGCATCGGAGTTATTGAACAGGAAGTCGATGCGCTCGACCGCGCGTTTGAGCAGTTCAGTGACCGCCTCGGGTCCACCCTGATTGGGCCGCCCTTCTGCGATCTGGAAAATTTTCTGCTCGGCTTCGTTGAGTATCTCATCTGATGCCCGCCCTTCGGGGCGAAAGGCACTGCTTGCGATCTCATTGGCGACATCGATCATCTGCCGCAGCAGCGCACGGTCACGCACGATCTCGGAGTAAGCACGGATATTGGATACGCTGGGGGTATTACGCGCGAGGGAAACCAGATATTCCAGACCGCCAGCGCGTTCCAGATCACCGGTACGATCCAGCTCTTCAGACAGGGTCACGACATCGAGTGGTCGCGACTCATCCACCAGCTTCTGCATCACACGGAAGATCATGCGATGCTCAGGACGGTAGAACTGTGCCTCGAAAACAATCTCGGACACCGTATCCCAGGCATTATTATCCAGCATCAGGCCGCCCAGTACGGACTGCTCCGCCTCCAGTGAAAAAGGAGGTGCCTTTATCTCTGCCAGTTCATCCTGGTCGCGCTCTGAAAACTCCATGAATACTGCCTGATGTCTCGTTAAGTCAGCGCAGTATTCTAACACTGTCTGTGAAGATATCTTACTGGAGGAGCACTTCAGACAAAAAAAAACACCGCCTGCAGAACAGACGGTGTTTCCAGTCAGACCGACAACTTGTCAGGCTAATGGTCGAGGCTGATTACTCAGCAGCAACGATCAGCTTGATTGAAGTGGTGACTTCAGCGTGCAGCTGCAGGCTGACAGTGTACTCGCCAACGTGACGGATAGTACCTTCTGGCAGACGAACTTCGCTCTTGTTGACTTCGATACCGGACTGAGTGATCGCATCAGCGATATCACGAGTACCGATAGAGCCAAACAGCTTGCCTTCGTCACCAGCTTTGGTGACAACAGACAGTTCCATCTCTTTCAGCTGATCAGCACGTGCCTGAGCAGCAGCCAGACGATCGTTGGAAGCTTTTTCCAGCTCCGCACGACGCTCTTCAAACTTAACAACGTTTTCTGCAGTGGCAGATACTGCTTTACCCTGCGGCAGCAGATAGTTACGGCTGAAGCCCGCTTTGACTGACACTTTGTCACCCAGTTTGCCAAGCTTGCCGATATTTTCGAGCAGAATAACTTCCATCTCGTAAACCTCTTGTTTCTGCAATCTAATGTGCAGTTTTAATTCCTGGCTGGTATGCGTGAACGCAGATCGATCAATGAATCGATCGCCACGCTGATCACCAACAACGTAAGTACATAAGGACCGAACAGCGCCAGCGACAGGTAAAACCCTGTCAACCAGCCTTTAGCCAGTTCTCTTATGGCAACTATGCCATGTACCAGTGCCATGCCT
Source organism: Nitrincola salilacus (assembly GCF_046271865.1). Lineage (NCBI taxonomy): Bacteria > Pseudomonadati > Pseudomonadota > Gammaproteobacteria > Oceanospirillales > Oceanospirillaceae > Nitrincola > Nitrincola salilacus. The sequence continues at coordinate 761,895 of NZ_CP176580.1, read as the reverse complement.
GCCACAATCAGGGGCAACATCAGCAACGGCATCCAGCGCACCATCTCTGCTCCGATATTGGGAAGCAGAACAACAGCTGTCACCAGCACCAGTGTAAAGACAGGTTTCAGACGTATATTCCGAAACTCCTGCCCAAACCCGCCGGGGTTGAACAGGCAAGCCTGCCACCAGCGTGCCAGTGCAAGTGATGCGAGCATCACCGCTGCATGGAATGCAGTTACTGCTCCAATGATCAGCACCTTCAGATCGTAGGATGCCAGCGCCTGCAATTGCGGCACCGCACCCGACTCCTGCTGACTGACCAGTTCGAGCACCTGATCCAGCATGGATCCCAACCCCAGTTCCAGGCCGAAACTTGCCACGATCCCGATCGGAATCAAACCGACCAACACCCTGATCCAGGACATGCTGCGTCGTAACAGGACAGCCAGTAGATAGCTACCCAATATCACGATCACCGCTGTTGGATCCCCCACCAGTGCCCAGGCACCAGCAGGCAGCAAAGCCCATAACAGTAGTTGAGACCCGTCTGTCACACCGCGACGCAGTGTGACAAGACAAACCGCAGCTGCACTTATCCAGTACAGAAACGGCAGCATGGCAGCTATGACAGCCACCAAAACCGCCTGGCTGCGACCCTTCATGATAAATTCAGCGAGGGTACGCACGACGGTAGATCCTTATTTATTCATGACCATCTGTATAAGGCAGCAGCGCAAGATAACGAGCGCGCTTGATAGCTGTTGCCAGCTGACGCTGATAACGAGCTTTAGTACCTGTAATACGGCTTGGTACAATTTTACCGGTTTCGGTAACGTAAGCTTTCAGGATTTCGAGATCTTTGTAATCGATCTGATCAACACCTTCAGCGGTGAAACGGCAAAACTTGCGACGACGGAAAAAACGAGCCATGTGAACTCTCCTCAGACTTCAGAATTAATCTTCAACAGTTTCAGATTCAGAATCCTGCTCGTCTTCGGCAGATTCAGATTCATCTTCTCTCTGCTGACGCTCAGGGCGGTCTTCACGACGTGGCTTACGCTCTTCGCGAGATTCTGCAGCTTTGATAGGAGAGGCTTCAGTGATCGCTTCTTTACAACGAAGAACCATGCTACGCAGCACTGCATCGTTGTAACGGAAAAGATTTTCCAGCTCATCCAGGACTTCCTGGGTGCACTCAACGTTCATCAGAACGTAATGTGCTTTGTGAGCATTGTTGATCGGATAAGCCAGCTGACGACGACCCCAGTCTTCAAGACGGTGGATCTTGCCTTCGGCACCTTCGATCAAGGTGGTGTAACGTTCGAGCATGGCCGGAACCTGCTCGCTCTGGTTCGGATGAACCAGAAATACGATTTCATAATGACGCATTGGAGCTCCTTACGGGTTTGCAGCCCCTGATCCGGACGGTAAAAACAACATCTGATCAGAAGCAAGGAGTTGATGGATGTAAAACGACGCGACATTATAGACGATTTACCTGCAGCGCACAAACTGATTTGACATCTCTGTAATCAGGCTTTTTCGACCAACCTTAGCTGGCATTAGCTGGCAGGATTGTCTGGAGTGGGCTATTCAACAGACAGAGTTATCACCTTGGATCGGAATTCGCTACAATTGGCCTTTAAGGGCGTCATTCGCAACCAACAAGCCCACCCCAACGACACGTGACCAGGAATCTGAGTACCGACATGAGCATCACAATCAAAACCCCGGAAGAGATCAGCAAAATGAGAACCGCCGGCCGCCTGGCAGCCGAGGTTCTGGAGATGATTGAGCCACATGTTCAGCCCGGCGTCACGACCGACGAACTCAATCAGATCTGCCATGACTACATTATTAATGAGCAGCAGGCAATTCCTGCGCCGCTCAATTACCATGGTTTTCCGAAATCGATCTGCACGTCCGTCAATCAGGTGGTCTGCCACGGCATCCCCAACGACAAGAAACTGAAAAACGGCGATATCATCAATATCGACATAACCGTCATCAAGGACGGTTACCATGGCGATACCAGCAAGATGTTCTACATCGGTGATGTTGCACCTCACGCCACCCGACTCTGCGAAATCACCCAGGAGTGCATGTACAAGGGTATCGAACTGGTTCGGCCCGGCGCGCATCTGGGTGATATCGGCGAAGTGATTCAACGCCATGCCGAGGCAAACCATTACACGGTGGTGCGTGAATACTGCGGACACGGCATAGGTGCCGAGTTCCATGAAGACCCTCAGGTGTTGCATTATGGCAGAGCCGGTACAGGGGAAGTGCTGCGCGAAGGGATGATCTTCACGATCGAACCGATGATCAATGCCGGCAAGCGCCACGTAAAACTGTCCAAGCGTGATGGCTGGACAGTCGAGACAGCCGACCGCCGGCTCTCGGCACAATGGGAGCACACGATTCTGGTGACAGCAGATGGCTATGAGGTACTGACTCGCCGCAAGGAAGAGCACTTCTGATACCACACGCTGATCCCACCCACATACAGGGCCAAAATCTGACAGGGCAATATCTGATCATGGGTAGTACGCACACTTTACTGACGGCCGTTCCTGAATACCTGGACCCTGTTCAACTCAGACAGCGCCTGAGTGACTGTCGCAAGCCTCTTGCCGTATTCAAGGAGGCGCTGACCAGCGCCAATGAACTGATGGATGAGGACTTTCGCCAGGGTGCCGACATTCGAAAACTGATCTATGGCCGCGCCTGGGTGATCGATCAGATATTGAATGCGGCCTGGCAACTGTTCGACTGGCCGGATCTGGACAAGCTTGCTCTGGTGGCAGTGGGTGGCTATGGGCGCGGCGAACTGCATCCGCAATCAGACATCGACATTCTCCTGCTGACCGATGATACGTTGGAAGCAGAGACCTTCGCCGACTCCATCAGTCGTTTTTTTGCTCTTCTGTGGGATATGAAGCTGGATATAGGCTCCAGTGTGCGATCAGTCGAAGAGTGTTACAGCGAAGCGCGTAATGATGTCACCATCGCCACCACGCTGATCGAATCCCGCACGCTGATCGGCAACCCGGAACTGCAGACTCAGATGTATGCCCGCGTCATCTCGGATGAAGCCTGGACTGACAAGGAGTTTTTCAAGGCAAAGCTGCACGAACAGACCGAACGCCACGAAAAAACCAACAACACCGAATACAACCTTGAGCCCAACCTGAAGAACTGCCCCGGCGGCCTGCGTGATATTCAAACCGTCGGCTGGGTGGCCAAACGCCACTTCGGTGCCACCTATATCCGCGATCTGGTGGACCATGGTTTCCTGACCGAATATGAGCTGGATATCGTCAACAAGGGTGAGCTGTACCTCTGGACCGTCCGCTACGCATTGCACATGACCTGCAAGCGCCGCGAGGATCGTCTGCTGTTTGACCATCAGCGTGTTCTGGCAGCCTATTTCGGCTATCAGGATCAGGATGGCGCACTGGCCGTCGAGCAGTTCATGAGCAAGTACTACCGCATCGCGATGGCGATGTCGGAGTTCAATGACATGCTGCTGCAATACTTCGACGAGGTGATTCTCAGAGCCGACGAGGAGCAGCGCACCGAACCGCTCAACAGCCGTTTCAGAATCCATAACGACTATCTGCAAGTCACCCATGACAAGGTGTTTGAGCACCATCCTTTTGCGCTGATGGAGCTGTTCGTGCTGCTTGCGCAGAATCTCAGAATCAAGGGCGTGCGCGCCTCGACCATTCGGCTGATCCGTGAGCACCGCCATCTGATTGATGATGAGTTCCGTCATGATATCCGCAACACCTCCCTGTTCATGGAACTGCTGCGCTCGGAAGATGGCGTCTCGACTCAGCTCAAGCGGATGAACCGCTATGGCATTCTGGGCCGTTACCTGCCGGAGTTCGGTCGCATTGTCGGTCAGATGCAGCATGACCTGTTCCACATTTACACGGTGGATGCACATACGCTCAAAGTGATTCAGAAGATGCGCCAGTTCCGGCATGATGAATATCGCGAGCTGCTACCGATCGCACACCGTATCATCAGCCAGCTGCCCAAAATTGAGCTGCTTTACATCGCCGGGCTGTATCACGATATCGCCAAGGGCCGCGGTGGAGATCATTCCGAGCTGGGGGCCGAGGATGTTTTCGCCTTCTGTCGCCGTCATCATATCGGCAAATGGGATACCCACCTGGTTGCCTGGCTGGTACGCAACCACCTCAAGATGTCGATGACCGCTCAGCGCCGCGACATCTCGGATCCGGAGGTGATTCACAAGTTTGCCATGGAGGTGCGCGACATCATCCATCTGAACTACCTCTATGTGCTGACCGTGGCCGATATCAACGCCACCAACCATACCCTGTGGAACAGCTGGCGCGCTTCACTGCTGCGCCAGCTCTATACTGAAACCAAACGTGCATTGCGTCGCGGCCTGGAAAACCCGGTCAACAAAGAGGACCGCATTGAGCAGTTACAACATGAAGCACTGAGCATTCTGATTCGGCTCGGTATTGATGAGCAGGATGTTCGCGTTTTCTGGAATCTGCTGGGAGATGAATACTTCCTGCGCGAGGATGGCCGCAATATCGCCTGGCATACACAGGCGATATTGGAGCATGGCGAACGACCGTTACCGCTGGTACTGGTGCAGAAGACCTCCTATCGGCTCTACGAAGGTGCCACCGAGATTTTCATCTATGCAGAGGATCTGCCCAATCTTTTCCCTGCCACTGTGGCGGCGCTGGATCAGTTGCATCTGAGCGTACAGGATGCGCGCATTATCGTAGCCGACAATGGCCGCACGCTTAACACCTATACGGTACTGACGGAAGATAACCAGCCACTGTCCGAGAACCCCGACTATCTGGCCAGCATTCAGCGCCATCTGACCGATGAACTGGATGACCCAGACGACTTCCCCGAGATCATTCAGCGCCGCGTTCCGCGCCAGCTCAAACTGTTCGCCATGCCCACCACTGTCAACATCAGCAATGATCCGAGTAGTCATCAGACGGTTCTGGAAGTGATAACGCCAGATCGCCCGGGACTGCTGGCGCGTCTTGGCCGGATCTTTGTACAGTTCGGATTATCGGTGCGAAAAGCCAAGATCTCGAATATCGGCGAGCGAGTGGAAGACTTTTTCTTCATCACCGACGAAAATGATCAGCCGATCAGCGATCCTGATGTGTGTAAAAATCTACAGGAAGCGATCTGCAAGAAGCTGGATGAGCATATTCAGGCTACACAGTAGCCTGATGCGTTAACACTATCAGTTTTCAAAACAGCCCCGCAAAAGGCCTCACTCAGTTCTGATGCACTCAGTTCTGATGTACCCAAGCGCGTTGCACCTGGTTCAGATCCACTTCCAGCACTGTGGCATAGGTATCATCCTGCACCGGGTAGCTCTTGACCACTCTGGCACCGCGCACTATACCGGCAACGGATGTTTTGAACTGATCATTCTGCAACACCATATCCTGCACCGACGTGGAACCGAACAGATACTGCCCGTTGATAATCGCTGCCAGTTCCTGATAGGCCTGCAGCTTGGATGCGCGCATCGCCATAATGATCTTCTGCTGTTCGGTCTGCCCCGGCTGAAGGCTGATGGGGGCATAACCTGTAGCACTGACCCAATTCGGTTCTGAAGGCACCTCAACACGCGGAGATACCGTGACACCAGGAATAGAATCCACAAAGGATGCAGCAGACTGAGAAACCGTACCGCAGCCAGAGATCAGCACAGGGAACAACAATAACAAACACACCAACACACGCTTACTCATGCTTACTCAATTCCCACAGGGCCACGCCTGTTTTCAATGATCATGCCACGCTCACGCGCTTGGAGGGGCTTATACCCGGGCCAGGTCTCTTCGAACCGCTGATATGGAATATGACTCTGCGCGGCAGCAATCACCTGCCGGGTTGTGGTATCCAGCACACGAGCATTGACCACTACCCCATCAGAGTATTCGGCATAGGTGCCGGTCAGGATGAAATAGATACGATTTCGATTGCGCAGCATGGACAGATTGGCGTCGCTGAGATCAGGCTTGCTGGTTGTTGTCAGACTGACGGCACGGTAATCGACGAGATTATAACCAAGATACTCCATCTGAAAAATAAAGCTTTCGGCAAGCCGCTCCCCGACCGATCCCGCTTCCCCTCTGCTCTCCAGCCGACTGAAAGGCAGGATCGCCAAGGGCAAACGTTTCACCCTGTTCTCATCCAACCCGGATGCCAGTTGCGCAGCCATCTGCTGAATAGCCTCACTGACCGGATCAGTACCAGAACCGGAATGCTCAACCAGCGCCAGATCTGCCGACCGAGCAGATGCAAGCGAAGGATCCGGCAGAGCACTCCCACGACTGGCCACTGAAGAATCCACACTTTGAATATGCACAGGCATAGGATCATCGCTGGTGACAATACGGCAGCCACTGAGCAATAACACTGACAGAATCAACAACAGCAGTAATGAACGATAACTCATCTGAGCCCTTTTCAAAGGATTGCTTTCAATAGAGAATCTACCATAAATAAACTCGCTGCACAGGCATTATCATTTGCGCCCGCTGCATAAAATGCTTACTTTGATATCAGCTGACACTGATAACCGGAGCCTTATGATCCATTCGCTGATTCGATTCGCTTTTATCCTGCTGTTACTGATCCCCGCTGCTCAGGCCTCAGACGTGATCGTCGAAGCAGAAGGCCGAGCCATGATACTCAACTCGGATCTGACAAGTGCACGCCGCGCGGCCATCAGCGATGCCTCACAAGCCGCCTCACTGCAGGCCGCAGCTCGCATCGCCACCACCCAGCAGATACGCGATGGTATTCTGGAAATCGACAACATGAGCATCTCGACACTGGGTACACTGAGCGATGTCGAAGTGGTCGATGAATGGGTACAGGGACAGTATCTGTTTGTGCGGATTCTCGCGCGGGTCGCGGTCGAAACCACCTGCCCGAATGGCAGTGCATCATCCGGTTATCGCAAAAGTGTCGTGATCACCTCTTTCCCACTGCTGTCGCCTGCCCAGGCCAGCACGGGGGGTCTGCATCGTCTGGGACAGGACCTGACCGACCACCTGTCAAACCGCTTCGCCCAGCATAAAAACCTGGAGGTACATAACGCCAGCCAACTGAACATGCACCCGAACCCAGCCACCGCACCGACCCACATGCTCGATGATGGCACGCTGACCAGCCTGCTGCGCCATACCGAGCAGATGAATGTTCAATACATCGTCTCCGGTGTGATACGTGATATCGCCCCCCACAATCCACAAGGCCCGCGTGAGAGCAACGTGCTGGTGGATCTCTACAACCAGCTGGATACTGCCAGCGCACGCCACATGCGCAATTTCGTTATGGATCTGTTCATTCATGACGCCTTCAGTGGTGCACTGATCCATCAGCAGCAATATGCGACAGCTGGCCGCTGGCTGCTGCGTGAACAACGTGCTGACTTCAACTCTGCAGACTTTCAACAGCAGGAATATGGCCAGAAAGTCCGCTCACTTCTTAATCAGGTAGGCAGTGATATTGAAACCACGCTGCGCTGCACCCCCTTCACGGCTCGCATTACCCGTACCGACAACGATCGTGTCTGGATCAATGCCGGACAACTCAGCGGCCTGTCAGCTGGAGATCGTCTCAGCGTCTACCGCCGTTACACCCATTATGATGCCATGCACAACCCTTACAGCGAACTGCTGAACACCCGAGTCACCCTGACGCTCGATAACGTGCAACCCACCTTTGCCAGTGGCGTGATCAACAGCACAGACAGCAGCGCCAACATCCAGCAGGACGATATCGTCAAGAGCCACTGATCAATATCATTTGACACCTGCCTGCAGCCCCCTTAGTCTGCCCGCTTAATTTTATCAATGTTACATCAATTCGTCATAACACCTGTCGACACCCTATGGAGCCTCACATGCAAGCAGAGCTGTTCAGCCAGCTGGAAACAAAAATCGAGTCATTGATTGAAGAGGTCGAGCTGCTTCGACTGGAGATCAGTGAACTGCGCGACATACGTAAAGTACTGGAGAGCAACAAGGCTCAGACAGACGACCGCCTGAAAAACCTGCTCAGCAAGTTTGATCGACTGGAAGACAGTGCAGATCTCTGATCTCTACCGCCCCTTCCCTCCTGCCATCTTTTCCAACTAAGCGCCGAACCAGACAAAGTTCGGCGTCAGCCAGCCTGATCAGGCCGCGCAAATACTGGCCAGCACTTGGCTGAATCGATAAAATGGTTCACAATCCGTTAACTTTTCAGCATGACCAGTCCAAGGAGTCATCTCTTGTCACAACTTCCTGTCATTGTCGGCTTTGGAGGCATCAGCCCCGCCGGCAGAGCATCCTTTCATCACGGCTATCGCCGTCTTATTCTGGATCAGCTCGACAGCCGCAGCAGACAGGAGACTCTGACAGGGCTTGCCACACTGATGGCACGCGCCACGTCTGATAATGGTGAATACATCACCCGCAGCGGTGAACGGCTGAGTGCCGCCCAACTGGCTGAGCAACTGGCACCGGAACTCCTGTCCAACACTTTGATTCGTCGCATTCATCCCGACTGGTTCGATGTCAACAATGTGATGATGAACCGCCACGCCGTGCTGCAGGGTGCAGACTCGGACCTGGTGTTCAGAATCCGTAACCGCCATCTGCCAAACCATATTCCCGGAAACTGGCAAGTCACCGAAAATGGCCTCGGCCATTCTGAGGTGCGTATCAGTGGCAGCTGCGAAATGCTGCTGCCCGACAGTCGTATAGCACCGGTACAAAGTGCCGGCATGCTGCCCACTGGCTTCGATCCCGGCACACTTTATCAATCACGCAATCACCCTCGCGGCTTGCAGATGAGCGTATATGCCGCTTCAGATGCTCTGCGTTCGGTCGGCATTGATTATGAGCAGATTGCCGATCGTTTGACCCCTGATCAGATAGCCGTCTTTGCCAGCAACTCGATTGGCCAGTTGGACGATGCCGGTTTTGGTGGCCTGACCAAGTTCGCGGCGCTGGGTAAACGCACCACTTCCAAGCAGATGCCATTGGGCTATGCTCAGATGCCAGCAGACTTCATCAATGCCTACCTGCTGGGCAATGTTGGCCTGACCGGTGGCGCTCTGGGTGCCTGCGCCACTTTCCTTTACAATCTGCGTAATGGCGTCGAGGAGATCCGCAGCGGGCGCTGTAAGTTCGTGCTTGTCGGCGGCAGCGATGCACCGGTAACCCCCGAGATCATCGAAGGTTTCCGTGCCATGGGCGCACTGGCAGAGGATAAGGACCTGCTGGCACTGGATCAGCTGGAGCAGTTGGCTGAGGATGACTATCGCCGCGCCTGCCGTCCTTTCGGCAATAACTGTGGCTTTACCATCGGTGAGTCCAGTCAGTATCTGGTGCTGATGGCGGATGATCTTGCGATTGAACTGGGTGCGGATATTCATGCCTCCGTCGCTGACGTTTTTGTGCATGCCGATGGCCATAAGAAGTCGATCTCGGCCCCCGGTATCGGTAACTACATGACGCTCGGCAAGGCCGCATCACTGATCCGTTCCATGCTGGGCGAAGAATCACTGCAGCAACGCAGTTTCATCCAGGCGCACGGTACCAGCACTCCACAGAACCGAGTCACCGAATCCCATGTCCTGAACGAAACAGCCAAGGCTTTCGGTATCAGTAACTGGCACGTGTCTGCCGTCAAAGCTTATCTGGGCCATTCACAGGGCTGTGCCGGTGGTGATCAGATCGCTGCGTCTCTGGGTGTGTGGCGCTATGGGTACATACCCGGACTGACCACAACGCCTGAGATAGCCGATGATGTGTATCAATCCAATCTGCATTTCCCACTGCAACATGCTGAAGTCGGCGCAACCGGGATGGACAGCGTTCTGATCAATGCCAAAGGGTTTGGCGGCAACAACGCCAGTGCGGCCATTATCTCACCTCAGATGACTGAGGCGTTGCTTGAGCGCAGACATGGCCGTGAGAAAATGCAGGCCTGGCAGAGACGCCGTGAAGAGACACGTGCTCAGGCGATGCAGTATGATGAAGACGCGATAAAAGGCCTGGCGCGCCCAATCTATCTCTACGATCATCAGGTGCTCAATGGCGAAGATCTGCAGATAGATGACCGCGAAATACGCCTGCCCGGCTATGCCAAGGCGATCCCGATCAATATCGACAATCCTTACGACGATCTGACATGACATGTCGCTGGCACCAAGGTGCTCGACAAACCCAGGGAGACAAGATGAAAAGGCTTATCACGTTATTTGTGTCAGCGATTGTTCTGGCTGGCTGTGGCTCGATCAGCGTGCCGAAGTCCAATATGGAGCGTGGCAGTTTCTACAGCATCGATTTACAGAAATTAGTGGTGTGTCATCATCTAGAAACGGACTGCCTGTCTCTGTCATCACTGGCATCTTATCATCACCCTCTGGATGGCATTGCTGCCGAATATGGGCAACCTGAGATTTCTGGTCCGAACATTCCGCTGAGCATTGCACGCCTGATGGTCAATCCACCTGATCAGCGCTACACGGCGGAGCAACGCGGAGAAACAGGGCGCTTCTACCGCGTGCCGATCAACGCCAGCACCAACAAGATCTGGGCAGGCTTGCGCGCTGCGGACGACAATCTGGCGGTGCGTTAACACAGCCTGTTAAAGTCGCAGCAGTGACCTGGCCGTCTGGCTGGTCACGCAACTTATGAGACCCACTTCACATTGCCGCAACTCCGCCAGGAGCGCGGCTACTCTTGCCACCTGCGCTGGAAAATTAGGCTGATCCCGATAACCGTCCAGCGGCATATCAGGCGCATCGGTTTCCAGCACCAACCACTCCAGCGGCAGTTCACTGGCCAGTCGGCGTAGTTTCGTTGCCCTCGCATAGGTCATGGCACCACCAAAACCCAACCGAAATCCCAGCTCGACATATTGTCGGGCCTGCTGCTGACTGCCTGAAAAAGCATGCACAATCCCCCCGCGTTTAAGCGGTATCCGACGCAGCTGCTTCAGCACCTCATCATGCGCCTTGCGCACATGCAACAACACGGGCAGCTCATGGCGCTGCGCCAGCAGTAACTGCAGCCTGAACAGTTCAATCTGGCGCTCTGGTTGTGCATCCTGAATAAAAAAATCCAGCCCTATTTCACCCACGGCGATCACGCCCGGCGTAGTTTCCAGATGCTGCTCAAGCTGCTCAAGATCACTCTCCTGATGCTGCGCCATAAAGCAGGGATGCAGTCCGAGAGCGGGTTTGATGAAGTCAGGATAGTGCCGACTCAACGCCAGCACTCGCTCAAAGTATTGCGCACTGACGCCGGGGACAATAATCGTATCAAGACCCGCATCACGGGCAGCCGTTATTGCCTGCTCTCGCCAGGAGTCAAACTCGGGGAAATCAAGGTGGCAGTGGGTATCAATCAGCGTCATGTGATCAGTATGGCACAGGCCAGGAAGCCTGTGCCATGAAAGAGACGGGGGAAAGTTTCAGTGCTCGCGAGTGGCGCGGAAACGCACATCCGGCCAGCGCTCCTCAGTAAGAGAGAGGTTGACACGCGTCGGTGCCAGGTAGGTCAGCAGGTCTGATCCATCCAGCGCCAGATTTTCGTGCGCCTTGCGCCGTAGCTCCTCCAGCATCTTGTTATCGCTGCACTCGACCCACCGCGCTGTCTGCACGCTGATCGGCTCATAAATACACTCGACCTTGTACTCATCCTTGAGGCGATACACCACCACCTCGAACTGCAGCTGACCCACTGCACCCAGAATAAGGTCATTGTTTTTCAGTGGCATGAACAGCTGCACAGCACCCTCTTCCGAGAGCTGCTTCAACCCTTTCTGAAGCTGCTTCATCTTCAGCGGATCTTTCGGCCGCACTCGGCGGAACATCTCGGGAGCAAAGTGTGGAATACCGGTGAACTTGAGATTTTCACCAGAAGTAAAGGTATCGCCTATCTGAATCGTGCCATGGTTATGCAGACCGATAATATCGCCGGACCAGGCCTCCTCAACGTTTTCACGCTCACCTGCGATAAACGTCACGGCATCAGCAATACGCACCTCTTTCCCGGTACGCACATGGCGCATCTTCATCCCACGCGTATAGCTGCCGGAGCAGATACGCATGAAAGCGATGCGGTCACGATGCTTGGGATCCATATTGGCCTGTATCTTGAACACAAAGCCGGTGAACGCCGTTTCATCCGCCTCGACAGCACGCGCTTCTGTCGGTCTTGCCGGTGGGGACGGTGCCCATTCAACAAAGTTATCCAGCATTTCACGCACGCCGAAGTTACCCAGAGCCGTGCCGAAAAATACCGGTGTCATGCGCCCGTCGATATAAGCTTGCTGATCCCAGATGTGCGTGGCACCACGAACCAGCTCTATCTCATCCACAAAACTATCATATTCATCATCCAGCAAAGCTCGCGCTTCATCACTGTCGAGCCCCTGAATCCGCCGATCATCCTCCAGCATATGCCCGCGCCCCTTGGTGTAGAGGTGCAGCGTATCGGTATAGAGGTTATACACACCCTTGAAAAAGCCGCCCATACCGATCGGCCAGTTGATCGGCGCAGCTTCAATCTTCAATACTTCCTCTATTTCGTCCAGCAGTTCGATAGGATCACGGATATCGCGGTCCATCTTGTTGACGAAGGAGAAGATCGGCGTGTCGCGCAGTCGGCAGACATCCATCAGTTTGATGGTGCGTTCCTCGACACCCTTGGCACCATCGACCACCATCAGCGCAGAGTCCACAGCCGTCAGGGTACGATAGGTATCCTCAGAGAAATCCTCATGCCCCGGCGTATCCAGCAGGTTCACCGTGCGGCCATGATAGGGGAACTGCATCACTGATGAGGTGATGGAGATACCACGTTCCTGCTCCATGGTCATCCAGTCCGATGTCGCATGGCGGTCACTACCACGCCCCTTGACGGTACCGGCCACCTGAATCAACTGCCCCAGAAGCAACAGTTTCTCGGTGATAGTGGTTTTACCGGCGTCCGGGTGCGAGATGATCGCGAAGGTGCGGCGTTTGCTGACTTCGGAGTGCGTTGCGCTGTTACTCATTAACTGAAATCGTCCGGTGCTGTACAGATTGTGATACGTGACGCTGAAGCGCGCGAATGGCTTCAAACGGGTAATCTGAATGGTTATTCAAAGATGGCTGCTATTTTCGCCGATATGAAGACGATACACAATCAATGCTGATCACGCTTTATGTATTCACACACTCGACGCCGAATTATCCGTTATAGATCTACTTGACCTCTATTCGGGCAATCTGCCAGGAGGAACGATTGTAATAAACTTCACTATTCAAATCCGAATCGTCATCAAATGGGTAAATAATGAATAGCGGCCCCTTGTCACGCACCCTCAGATAATCACCATCTGCTTTCATCGCCAGAATAACCGGGTGGCTGTAAAAATCCTCTACGGGCACTTCAACCACGTAGTCATTGATCGCTATCACTTTCAATATAGTACCGCTGGCACCTACTGCTTCAAGCAATGCGCTCCCCAGTGGGCCTGTAAATTCCCTCACGCCCTCAGTCCACGGGGTGGATGTTTGTGTAGTATGTTGTGTCAGCCGCTCCAGCATTTCGCGATCAAATACGGCCTTTCCCTCCTCATTGGTGTGTGCAATATCCCCTTCAATGGTCAAAATGACACGCCCTTGAGGGCGCTCCAGCCCTGCTGCCGATACCGACGCAGTGATGAACAGACCCAGTGCTAAAGCGGCCATACGAGTGCTGACATTACTAATCATGGGTAATCTCCATTGCATTTAGGCATGGGCAATCAGACATGTACAATTATAGTCCCTGCAGTCGTTTTCATTAGTGAAACAATTCACCTGACTCTCTTAATCCAGTCGATACTGATCATGACATGCCTTGCAGTGGCGCATCGCCTGGCGGAACTGATCGCGAACCTGTCGTTGTGAACCCTCAGCAGCCACGTCCACCAGTTCGGCGGTATCCGATTTGAAACGCGCCATGATCTGATCGAAGCGCTCACGCTCATCCCACAACCTATCCGCAGCGCGGCTAGTGCTTTCATTCTGTGTGGTATCGATAAACCCCTCATGTGCCAGTGGAATCAAGGTATGCAGCGCCTGAGAACGTTGCAGAAATTCAGCATTGGTGAACTCCCGCTCTCCCCGGATCATCTGAGCCATGGCACCGAATTGAAATCGCATCACCTGAAAGGCGGCCTGACGATACTCAACTGCATCTTCGGGTTTGATCAACTCTCGCGCCTGAAGAGACAGGCTGAACAGACAAAAAAGGGGGACAAACAGAAATAAACGATTCACTACCATCTCCAGTAAAGTACAGAAACAGGCCGTAGTGACCTGAGTTCAAACCAACTATTGTTCATCGATATAGGCGCGAGCGTCAAAGGTACGTATCCAGTCCGGATGAAACACCATCATACTCGTCATGATAATACCGTTGAGCAGCCCCTCGGGTAACATGATCAGCGGTAACAGAATCACATATTCCTGATAGATACGGCTCCAACTATGCACACCATCCAGCCATAGAATCAGCGCATAGCTCAAACCGGATATGGCAACAGCAAAACCTGCACCGAAAAAAGCACAGACAAACATATAGATGAAAAAATTCCTGGGTAACTTCTGCTCAGCAATGCGCAGAACCGCATAGCTGATCAACGCCGGTAGCACCACCATACACAGAGCATTGAGAGAAAACACCTCCCAGCTCTCGCGGCCAGTGAGAGTCAGGCCAATAAGCGCCAGAAGACCGGCAAAAATCGCCAGATCCCAGCCGAACATCAATGTCAGTGCCGTCATACCCAGAAAGTGGATCGACAGCCCCGGTGAGATGCCGGCTCGAAAGCTCCACATCAACACCAGAATAATGGCCGAGCCAAATAGCAGGTGCTGAATGCCGCGTTCACGCAGCAGCACTGCCCAAGGCAGATGCAGCAGGGTCGGTATCAGCACCAGTATTAACAGCAGATGTGCGCTCCAGAGCCAGACCGGACTCAAGAGAGCAGTAGTGATCCCCATGCCAACCTCTCAGATCAACCCCAAGAACAACCTTAACAACAACTCTAACAACAGCTCGAACAACAGCTCGAACAACAGCTCTCAGTCAAATATTGCCTGGCCGAGCCAGGGAGCATATGTAGATCAGCGCATCCTCAACTCCTGCGCTATCAACATAGTATGCCTTACGTACCGCTTCCTGAACAAAACCACTGCGCTCATAGAGATGAATCGCACTGGTATTGGAGCGTCGCACCTCCAGCATCACGCGCTGACACCCCCACTCATGCAGAAAAGAGAGTGTTGACTGCAACAACTGTCGACCATGCCCCTTCCCCTGAGCATCTGGATCAACGGCGATACGCAACAACTCAGCCTCATCCAGCACAATGCTGAACAGTGCATACGCAAGAACGGGGGTATCAGCCCTTTCCCGCAGCAGCCAGCCACGCCCTTGCCCTGCCAGCAAAGAGCGCCATAGGTTTTCAGAAAAGGGATCATCAAAGGCGGCGGCATCCAGCGCCATCGCAGCGGAAAGATCTTCAAGCGTGAGCTCACACACCTGCAGAGCTGCAGGACGTATATCAATGCTCACTGGAAGTGACAACAAGGCGCAGTGGCTGCAGATCTCGCCACAGATCTGCCTTGTACTCAGGCAGCTGCAACAGTTCACTGAGACTATGGCTGGCCACAACCTTGACACCTGGTTTGAGCGTGAATGAAAGGCCACGCAACTGCTCCAATGCCTCTTCACGCGCCAGCACCCAGCGCGCGGATGGCTCACCCAGCAGCACGACACGTGTGATCTCGGGCGTGAGCTGATAGCCTAACAGACGTTCAACCGAACGCCGCGCTTCATCGGGTCCCTGATTCAGGGTTTTGCTGGCCAGCATCGGCCAGGAGAGAAACTGCGGTAAACCCTGCTGCTCACTGACACCCATCGCCTGCAGGATACGCTGTACAAGTCGCTGATGCAGAGGGCTGAAACCCTGTCGCGCATGAGGCGGCAAAGCATCTACCAACAGCATATCGCCAGCCTTGATGAATGCCAGACGAAAGCGTGGTGGCGGCTCCACTCTGAGACTGGCGTGCGGTGTTGTTGCAGCACTTTCATCAACTGAAGCGGTGGAGGGCTGATCCTGACTGAGTGGTAGCGCCGACTTGACCGCCTCGGCCTGTTGCGCGGAAGGCTTGGAAGCAGGTATTGCAGAGGCTGTTGTTACAGATGCTGAAGTTACAGATGCTGTCGCGGCGTTTATCTGTGTATCAGATCCCTTACCTACTCCAGACCCCTTACCTACTCCAGCCCCTTTACTTACTCCAGTACCACCGGCAAGATCAGCAAGCTGTCGCAAGGCGTTTTGTCCGGCGGCATGATCAACTTCAACAGCGTGATCGGCATCAAACGCAGAATCATCCACGTCAATGACTGCCTGCCCAGTGCGAAAGGCAAACACCCAGTCAGCAGAGGGCGCAGCACCCGGCAGATCAACACGGGGTAGCCAACTGGCGATCCCCATGGCATCCAGATACTGGTGCCTTTGTTGCTCCAGCGCGTTACGCATCCTCACCTCGTTTTATGCCGAGCACACAAACATCAATTGAACCTGAATCCGTGACTTAAGAGTGTACCCCGGAGGGCTTGGGTGAGTGTATGCCGCAGGGATGCGGCATTCAAGCCTACAGGGAATGTATTCACGGCGTCTCACCCAAGGCGTCCGGGGTGATACCACGGACCCTGATTGGATAAAAGCGCATCAAACCTGCGGATGCGCTTTTTCGATATTCGCATCCAGCATGTTCAGCGCATGAATATAGGCTTTTGCCGATGCGATAATGATATCGGTATCTGCGCCCAGTCCATTGACGATACGGCCGCCTTTTTCCAGACGTACCGTCACTTCACCTTGCGAATCGGTACCGCTGGTGATCGCGTTGACGGAGTAGAGCTGCAGACTGCTGCCAGACTCAGCCACTGACTCGATCGCTTTCAGCGCCGCATCAACCGGGCCACTACCAGTGCCTTCGACCTGATGCTCAACTCCATCGACCATCACCACCAGATTAGCCACGGGGGTTTCACCTGTCTGCGAAGTCACCTTGAGGCTACTCAGGCGAAAGCGTTCTGCACCGGTACCGACACGTGCTTCACTCACCAGCGCGATCAGATCCTCGTCAAAGATCTCACTTTTCTTGTCGGCCAGATCCTTGAAGCGGGCAAAAGCATCATTCAGTTCGGTATCAGAGTTGAAGCTGGTGCCCAGTTCTTCCAGACGCGCACGGAACGCATTACGGCCAGACAACTTGCCCAGTACCATGCGGTTGGTATTCCAGCCGACATCCTGCGCTGTCATGATCTCGTAGGTTTCGCGGTTCTTGAGCATGCCATCCTGATGGATGCCAGACTCATGTGCAAAAGCGTTCGCGCCGACAATCGCCTTGTTCGGCTGTACGACAAATCCGGTGATGCTGGAAACAAGACGCGAGGCCGGTACGATCTGAGTGGTTTCGATACCGGTTTCGAGCCCCAGCACATCCTTGCGGGTGCGCAGCGCCATTACGATCTCTTCAAGCGAGGCGTTACCGGCACGCTCGCCCAGACCATTGATGGTACATTCCACCTGACGTGCACCGGCAGACAATGCCGACAGCGAGTTGGCAACAGCCAGGCCGAGGTCGTTATGGCAATGCACCGAGAAGATCGCCTTATCGGCATTCGGAATGCGGTTCAGCAACTGAGTGATGGTATGGCCGAACTCCTGTGGCACGGCGTAACCGACGGTGTCGGGAATATTGATGGTGCGCGCACCGGCATCGATCACCTTCTCGATAATGCGGCACATGAAGTCCAGCTCTGAACGGCTGGCATCTTCAAGTGAAAACTCAACATCATCAATCAGATTGCGCGCGCGTTTAACCGCTCTGACCGCATTCTCAACCACCTGATCCGGTTCCATCTGCAGCTTGTACTTCATGTGGATCGGTGAGGTGGCGATAAAGGTATGAATACGTCCGGAGTTGGCATTGATCAGCGCTTCACCGGCACGATCAATATCGGCATCAAGCGCTCGGGACAGTGAGCAAACCGTGCTCTCTTTAATTGTATCGGCAATCGCCTTGACGGCAGCGAAATCGCCTGGACTTGCAATCGCAAAGCCTGCCTCGATGACATCAACACGCATTTTCTCCAACTGACGTGCGATACGCAGCTTTTCATCGCGTGTCATGGATGCGCCGGGGCTTTGCTCACCATCACGCAAAGTGGTATCAAAAATAATGACTCGGTTGTTGCTCATGGGAAACACTCCAGCTCTGTCGGTGCTGCACCGGCCGTTCACAGGTTCAGCATCAGAATATTGTTTCTATTTTACTGTATTTTTGACGCAGGGATGAGTGAAAAGATAATAGTCTGCCCTAAGGCAGTAGCAGCAGAGCCAGTGGCAGAGACAGCAGGAGATGAGACATGGACATTTCGCGTGCAGATGCGACTGCATCGGCAAGGGTCTGGGCTGTGTTCATGGTTCGCTCTGAAGGTCGCATGGCATTTGTTCAACGTTTATAATTGAGCTGAAATCAACTATACCGCCGGTGCCGTCATTTGCAACCCCGGGCAGGCACTATTTTAAAGTTTCCCAAAGCTGCCCCACTGCCGTTACTATTTCAGAAACAGGCAGCAGCGACAGGAGTTTTAAGGATGACCGAAAAAGAGTTCGACCGTCTGATCGACAGGCGCAATACCGCCAGCGAAAAGTGGGAGCGTTACAAGGATAGTGAAGTGCTGCCGATGTGGGTGGCTGATACGGACTTCATGGCACCGCCGGCGGTGCTGGAAGCGCTGCATAAACGCATTGATCACGGTATTTTCGGTTATACCAACACGCCCCAGGAGCTGAATGAACTGGTTATCTCACGGATGCAGAGCATGTATGACTGGCAGATCAAAGCTGACAGCCTTGTCTGGCTGCCCAGCCTGGTCTGCGGGCTGCATCTGGCCTGTCGTGCCGTGGGCGATACAGGCACTGCTGTACTGACCCCTGCGCCCATCTACCCCCCGTTCATGTCCTCCCCGAGACTGTCGCAGCGCGAATTGATCACAGTACCGATGAAACTTGAACAACAGCGCTACACTATCGATCTTGAGGCGCTGGAGGAACTGATTACGCCCAGCAGCAAACTGCTGTTGTTCTGCAACCCACACAATCCCGGTGGCACGGTATACCGACGCGAAGAGCTTCAGGCACTGGCCGATCTGATCATCCGTCACGACCTGATCATCTGCTCTGACGAAGTACATTGCGAACTGCTGCTGGAACCGGGTATCCAGCACATACCGCTGGCCAGTCTTAGCGATGAGATAGCACAGCGCACCATCACCCTGATGGCACCGAGCAAGACCTTCAACATTGCCGGCCTCGGCTGTGCCTATGCGGTGATCGATAACCCCGACATTCGTCAGCGTTTTCAACAGGTGCGCAAGGGTATAGTGCCGGACGTCAATCTGCTGGGTTACACCGCAGCGATCGCGGCCTTTCGTGACGGTGATGAATGGAATCGTGCGCAACTGAACTATCTGCGCGGCAATCGTGACTATCTGGTGAATGAGATCAATGCGATACCCGGCCTGTCACTGAATCCTATCGAGGCAACCTATCTGGCATGGATCGATGTCAGTGCCACAAAACTGGAAAACCCGCAGCACTTCTTTGAGCAGGCGGGTGTTGGCATGTCGCCGGGGAGGGATTTTGGTGATCCGCGCTTCATGCGCCTGAACTTCGGCTGCCCACGCAGAATACTGGAGCAGGCAGTCGAACGGATACGCCGCAGCCTGCTGAATCACCTGCCAGTCTGATCAGGCGCGATCAAAAGCAAAGGGGATCACCTGTGCAATATCGCTGGCGCCAAGCGCCAGCATCACCAGTCGATCCACCCCCAGAGCAACGCCGGCACACTCCGGCAACCCTTTCTGCAACGCTGCCACCAGTCGCTGTTCGGTAGGCCTGAGTGGCAACTGCAGACGCTCACGCTGCTGCTGATCAGCCGCCAGACGCCGGGCCTGTTCAGCGGCATCAGTCAGTTCATAATAGCCGTTGGCCAGCTCCAGCCCATCGACAAACAGCTCGAAACGGGTCGCCACCTCAATACCGGTTTCATCCCGTTCAACTCGCGCCAGCGCAGCCTGAGAAGCAGGAAATCCATAAACGCAGACCCCCTCTTCCAGCGCAGGCTCTATCAGGTGCGACATCAGCAGGTTGCGCCAGGTATCAGGATCATCATCTTCAAAGGGGGCATCGATATGCGCGCGGCACAAACGACTCAGCTGAGCACTGCTCGCTACATGTGGATCTATATCCAGATGGTTCAGAAACAGATCGCGGTAACTGATGCGCCGAATCGTCAGATCAGGCAGCACCGACAACACCAGCGCCTCCACTTCATCCATCAACTGCCAGTGATCAAAACCGATGCGATACCACTCAAGCATGGTAAATTCAGGATTATGCCGACGACTCACCTCACCGTTTCGAAACACCTTACCCAACTGATAGATAGAACCGGCACCCGCCACCAGCAGACGTTTCATCGCATATTCGGGCGAGGTCTGCAGATATAGTGGCTGCATCTGATCAGAGCCGATCAGATTAAAATTCGCTTCGATGGAATCTATGAAGGGATCACTGACAGCGCAGTGAGACAGGATCTGGGTATCCACTTCCATCACCTGGCGGGCTGCGAAAAAATCCCGGATACCGGACAGAATCGCAGCACGACGGCGCAGGTGTTCGATGGAAGCGGTAGGTTCCCAGTGTTGATCAGGCGCGGCTGACATACTCACCGGTACGAGTGTCGATCTTCAGCTTCTGACCACGCTCAATAAACAGTGGCACACGCACCACAGCACCCGTGCTCAGGGTTGCAGGCTTGGAGCCGCCCTGCGCAGTATCGCCTTTCAGACCTGGATCTGTCTCGACTACTTCCAGCTCAACGAAGTTGGGCGGTGTCACGGAGATGGGGTTGTTATTCCACAATGTGATGATGCACTTGTCACCCTCTTTCATCCACTTGGCAGAATCACCGATCGCTGCTTTATCTGCAGCAAACTGCTCAAAGGAGTTCGGATCCATGAAGTGCCACATCTCACCATCGCTGTAGAGATACTCCATATCCTGATCCATGACGTCTGCGCCCTCAATCGATTCATTCGATTTGAAGGTACGCTCCCAGACTCGACCGGAGATCAGGTTGCGCAGTCTGACACGGGTGAACGCCTGGCCTTTGCCGGGTTTAACGAACTCTACATCCACCATGGAGCAGGGATCGCCATCCAGCATCACTTTGAGGCCGTTTTTAAACTGGTTGCTTGAATAGGTTGCCATTGTGTTTCCCGTTGCCTGTCTGTAGTCAGTCTGATTGTCGTATCTGTCGCTCCCGACAGAGGGCCGGGAAATGATTGGCGTGTATTCTACTGCAAACCCTCAGATACGCCAATCACCGACTGATCTTGCCCTCATTCAGCACAAGGGCAAAGCCACTCGCGCAAGATAGATAGCGGTCTTCTCTTCATGAGAAGAGTAGTAGCTGACCCAGAGCTGCTGATCATGGAACACCATACCGGCATAACTGGTGTCGCCCCCAGAAGGCAGCGTCAAAAACTCGCTTAGACTGCCCGCCTCCCTGTCCAGCCAGCACAGCGCTGTGCGGGCACCTTCGTCATAGAGTCTTACCGCCGCCACATAGCGGCCATCCGGCAAGCGCAGTAGATCCGGCCCGCCGATCCTGACACCCAGATCCTGCCATTGCCAACCAGTGTAGGGAGGCTGAGCCACCCCCAGTAGCCCATTTACCGGCACGCCATCATGACGTAACAGACACAACGCAGTATCACCCTCAAATACTATGACACTTTCGTTGGGATAGCCTTCGTCATAGAGTGTATCCACCAGCGTATCAAACGTTCGGCCATCATCACTTTGATACAGGCGCACTGAGCGCTTGACACCTTTCCCTGTGCGATAAGCCACTCCATAGGCTCGATCACGGTGCCAGGTGACACGCCAGAGCCAGTATCCGAGATCACCTACCGAATGCTTATCGCTCCAGTTGACGCCATCATCCGAGAACCAGGTCAGGGACTGATGCGAAAAGCGTGTCGTATCATGTGGTTTCTCAGCCGCACAAAGCATCAACTGCCCCTGAGGAGTGATGCTGAGTTTGGGATCTCGCAGATCCGAATCATCAGAGGTCAACAGGCCGACCGAGTGCCACTCCCGACCTGTATCGGATGCCAGCACACGAATGGCACCATCCGGCGAAATATGATTTTCACCTTCTCTGAACACGCAATACCAGCGCTCTTTGTATCGAATCAGATCTGTAAAAGCGTTATGTGGCGCGTGATCCCATATCTTTTCCACCTCAAACTGCATCAGACACTCCCTTTCCAATAAGCCAAGGCTCAAGCTGAGCTGACGATAAAGAGTTACTGAAATAATAACCTTGCGCTCTTTCACACCCCAGGCGTTTCAACAAATCACACTGCACGGAGGTTTCAACACCTTCTGCAATTACACACAACCCAAGATTCCGCCCCAAATCAATCAGGGAATGCAAAACACCCTCTGCTTTAGCACCTTCAGCCTTACTACCGCCACTGAGATTACTGAGATAGACTGGCGCCAGCTTGAGGGTATCCACAGGCCACTGATGCAGTCGGGATAATGACGTCAATTGCGCGCCGAAGTCATCTACGGCTATCCGAATCTCGGGAATTTTCTGCCTGATCAGGTTCAGGTGTTCGATCGCCAGCTCCATATTTTGCGATATTGAAGACTCTGCTATATCCAGCTCCACACAGGAGAGATCATCGAAAAGAGTCAGTAATCTATGAATCAGATGATCCAGTTGTTGCCGTGAATAAAGCTCGCGGACAGACAGGTTCAGAGACAGCCTCAGCTCAGGGTGCTGCGATTGCCAGTGCGACTGCTGCTCTGTGACAGATTGCATCACCCAATGATCAATTCGGCCTATCATATCACTGCGTTCCGCCAGAGTCAGAAAACTGCCTGGCTGCAACATACCTCTCTCTGGATGATTCCATCGCACCAGCGCCTCAATGCCACAGACCTTCATACTGGCCAGATCCATACAAGGCAGATAGTGCAACACCAACTCCTTACGATTGATTGCCTCACCCAACTCAAATCTGAGACTCATCACCTCCTGAGCATGATCATCCATACTGGAATCAAAGTAGGCGAAGCGATTTTTTCCACCTGTCTTTGCCGAATACATCGCAATATCAGCATAGCGGAGCAGGCTTTCAGGGCTTTCGCCATCATCCGGATAGAGACTGATCCCGATACTCATATGTGTGACCATTTTGTGGCCATCGATCTCGACAGGAGCGCTCACTTCCTGCAGCACTCTTTCTGCAATGTCGGATGCATCGTCCGATTCATCCACCTCAACGAGAAATACGAATTCATCTCCACCCATACGGGCAACCGTATCGTTCTCGCGCACCATGGTCTCCAGTCGATGCGCGACCTGGCACAACAGATTATCACCAGCCGCATGGCCGAGTGTGTCATTGACCAGTTTGAAATCATCCAGATCCAGCAGCAAGACCGCCAGGCCACTCTGCCTGCGTGCCGCCCGGGCAACCGCCTGTGCCAATCTGTCTTCCATCAATTTACGATTAGGCAGGCCCGTCAAAGCATCGTGATAGGCAAGTCGCTGCATTTTCAGATCCAACTTGTTTGCTGCAAAGGCATTAGCGAACACCTGCCCCAGTAAACGCAATGAAACCTGAATATCCTCAGACCAGACCTGCTTGCAGCCAACAGCATCAAGACCAAAAAAGCCGGCAATATGCTCTGCCTGAAACAAGGGCACCAGAATCAGCGACTGGATCTTTTCACGCCTGAACTCCTGCTGCTCATTTGTCGCTTCAGGTGGCAATGCAGCCACATCAGGAATATGAACCACCTGATTATCAAACAGCTTCTTCTTGATCCAGGGAAAGTGGGACAGCGGAATATTCTGAAGATGCGCCTGCTCTGACTGAATACCATCTGCATACCATTCGTGCGTCAGACTTTGAGTCTGTCGGATATGATCAATCGCAAAGAGGTAAGCCCTGTCGACCTTGAAAAAAATGCCGATATCAGCCAATGCAGCATGAATCGACTGCTCAAAACTTTCCGGTTTCACATTCAGTAAATGGGTCGAAACCTGAGTGATATGACGCTCAAATTCAAGACGTCTCTTGAGATCATCTTGCTTTTCCTCTTGCTCGCTCATTCACTGCCCTCACCAATGTTCGAACCGACAAAAACAACACCACCCGCGCGAAGTGACAGCGGAGCATCTCGAAGACTTGCTGTTTTTCGATCACAATCTTGCCTATTCCATACTAGCAACAATAATTTTATTTACACAATTTCGCGCAACGAGCAATAACAGGTGGCTGTTCGGCGACCCGGGATTGACTCTGGTCATTGTGACGATCAGAATGCCTGCAATCCAACTGCTCTTCAGAAGTCACACCCAGATGTCGTCACCGCTCCCTTTGCTTGAACCCTGGCAGCAGATACTTCGCCAGGCTGTGTCAGATCCCGCAGAACTGATCCGCTTACTCGAACTGCCCGACACACTGTTATCTGACAGCACTCAAGCCAACCTGGCCTTTTCGCTCAAGGTGCCGAGCCCATATCTGGCGCGAATTCGCAAAGGCGACCCGGATGATCCGCTGCTGAAACAGATTCTGCCTATCGGGCAGGAGATGGTACCGCAACCGGGTTTCTTGACTGACCCTCTGGCGGAGATGAGCAGCAATCCCGAGCAGGGATTAGTGCACAAATACCGCGACCGTGTATTGCTGATCCTCAGCGGTGCCTGCGCCATCAATTGCCGCTACTGTTTTCGCCGCCATTTCCCCTATGAAGAGAATCAGATCGGCACTGAGCAGTGGCAGAAACTGCTGGATTATATTCGTCGACACCCGGAAGTGACCGAAGTGATCCTCTCGGGCGGCGATCCACTGGCAACGCCTGACCGAAGAATCATTCAGATGTTGCGTGATCTGGAGCAGATCCCGCAACTGAAACGCCTGCGCATCCATAGCCGCATGCCGGTAGTGATTCCTCAGCGTATCACACCAGAGCTGACGCAAGCGCTGGGTATGAGCCGCCTCAAATGCGTGATGGTGCTGCATATCAACCACGCAAACGAAATAGATCAATCTGTAGCCGAAGCCGTGAAATACCTGCGTGACAGCGGTATAACCATACTTAATCAGGCTGTTCTGTTACGGGGGATTAATGCTACTATCAGTGATCAGAAATCACTCAGTGAAGCGCTGTTCGATTGTGGTGTATTGCCCTACTACCTGTTCCTGTTGGACAGGGTAGAAGGAAGTGCACATTTTGATCTGCCCGATGAGGAAGCACAGCGCCTGATCGGTGAGCTACAGACACAGTTGCCAGGCTATCTGGTACCACGCCTGGCGCGAGAAATTCCAGGCCGGAAAGCAAAAACAATTCTGGCCCCCATACAGGTTCAAGTTAATGAGTAACTATTTACACAGTCGGAGTGGCGTGTGATGAGAGCGATTACATGCAATGTAATGAAAAAGACACTGATACGCGGATGCGTAGTGATGACCGCCACACTACTGCTCAGCGCTTGCAGTTTCTTGAAGAAAGAGGAACCTGAAGTTGTTGTAGTTCCACCACCGCCACCGCCAGTTGTACCCGAAATCAAGCCAGCCCTGCTGATCAGTCAGATGTATCCAGAACAGCCTACAGGTCGTGGCGATGCAGGTGCTTTCATAGACTTTGTCAATGCGACAGATGGTATCCTCGAGTATGTGATGTTCAAAACAACGGCCTATGACTCACAGGGCCGCGTTGTTCACTCGAAGAAATCCGGTGATCCCAACACCTGGCTACGTATAGCCGGCCCTTTCACTCCAGGCCAGAGCAGCGGTAGTCGTCACTGGGAGCAACTGTGGCAAAACCTCGATCTGACCTGCTTCGAAATCGAAGGGGCCGAGGTGATCTACATCAATGGTCTGGTTGAGTTTTATCATGCCGACCAGATCGCCGTTCTGCCCAGCAGCGAAACACAGAACAACTGCATCTGATCAGAAGTCAGGCCCGGCTTCTGTGAGCCGGGCCTCCTCAGATCACTTTTCGCGCTTGGGTGGCATCACCGGAAACTGCGTCACACTGCCCTTCACATCCATGATCTTGGCCACCCCCTCCTGCTGTACCTCATCGATACGAATAACCGCCTGAACCGGCACGAAAGAACGCTTTACTTCGGCAAACTGCTGCTTCAGCTTCTCCTCACCCGGATCAACCAGCAACTCAGTGCGCGAACCAAAGACAAACCCTTCCAGCTCAATGAATCCCCACACTTCACTTTGATAGACATGGCGGACATAAAGCTCATATACCTTGTCCTGATTGACAAAGGTTACCCGGTAAATACGATCATCTGCAGCCATTTGAGTGTTTCATCTCCATGTAGAAAGCCTTTACGCCAATATGGGGGCTAATCTGCCTTTTACAATCCCTTAAGTGCTACCAGTATACTGAGCAGCACAAAACATCCCTGATCAATTAGCATCCAATTAATAGCCAATTGATAGCCTGAGTAGCCCAGCTCCGGTATAATTTGTCCCCTTGTAAAAAACTACCCAATGCAACACAGGTGATTCATGGCGAAAAAGCTGTTTATCAAGACACATGGTTGTCAGATGAACGAGTATGATTCCTCTCGTATGGCCGATCTTCTGAACGAGAGCCACGAGCTGGAACTGACCGACAACCCTGATGAAGCGGACGTTCTGCTGCTGAATACCTGTTCGATTCGTGAAAAGGCTCAGGACAAGGTGTTCCATCAGCTCGGCCGCTGGCGCAAGCTGAAAGAGAAGCGTCCTGATCTGGTGATCGGCGTCGGCGGCTGTGTTGCCAGCCAGGAAGGTTCGGCGATCCGCGACCGTGCGCCCTATGTTGATATGATTTTCGGACCGCAGACACTGCATCGCCTGCCCGAGATGATCAATGAATCACGCAAGGGTGTGGTTGGCATCGTCGATGTCAGTTTCCCCGAGATCGAAAAATTTGATCACCTGCCAGCACCACGGGTAGAGGGCGCCGAAGCCTTTGTCTCGATCATGGAAGGCTGCAGCAAATACTGCACTTTCTGTGTCGTGCCTTATACTCGTGGCGAAGAGGTCAGCCGCCCACTGCAGGACGTACTCAATGAGTGTCGTGAACTGGCAGAGCAAGGCGTGCGTGAGGTCAACCTGTTGGGCCAGAACGTGAATGCCTATCGCGGCGATACCAGCGATGGTGACAGCGCCGATCTGGCTGAGCTGATCCGTTATGTAGCCAGAATAGACGGTATTGATCGCATCCGCTTCACCACCTCACATCCCGTTGAGTTCAGCGAAAGTCTGATCAATGTCTATGATGAAGTGCCAGAGCTGGTCAGCCATCTTCACCTCCCTGTTCAGAGTGGTTCCGACCGTATTCTGATGGCGATGAAACGCGGCCATACGGTCCTCGAATACAAATCCAAACTGCGCCGCATCCGCAAACTGCGCCCGGAGATCAGCTTCTCTTCCGACTTCATTATCGGCTTCCCCGGTGAAACGGAAGCGGATTTTGAGGCCACCATGAACCTGATCCATGAGATAGGTTTTGACTCTTCTTTCAGTTTTGTTTACAGCCGCCGCCCCGGCACTCCGGCTGCGGATCTGCCCGACAATGTTGCGGATGAGCTGAAAAAACAGCGCCTGAAGATTCTGCAGGACCGTATCACCCAGCAGGCGATGCAGATCAGCCGTCGCATGGTCGACAGCGTGCAGCGCATTCTGGTCAATGGTTATTCGAAGAAAGATCCGGGACAACTCTCCGGACGCACCGAGAACAACCGAGTTGTCAACTTCCGCTGCGATAATCCGGACCTGATCGGCCACTTTGCCGATGTACGTATTGTCCAGGCCTATGCAAATTCACTGGTCGGCGAGCTAGTCAGCTCAGAGCTGGACCAGCTTCACTAACAGATTCAGGACCGCATTTTGTCAAACGACGAGTCAAAGAAAGAATCAACCAACCTGATACTGGAGCCGGATCATCCGGCCAGTCTGGCCAATCTATGCGGCCAGTTGGATGAACACCTGCGCCTGATCGAACAGCGTCTGGATATCGAGATCCGTAACCGCGGCAACCAGTTCCAACTGCTGGGCGAACACACAGCACTGATTGTAGCCCAGGGAATTATCGAGCGTCTGTACACTGAGGCCTGCAATGGCAAGCAACTGACACCGGATGACATCCATCTCAGTCTTCAACACACCGGCATAACACCTCGCCTGCCGGAATCAGCCGATTTTGCCGACTGCAGAATCCGTATCCGCAAGATGCAGATCATGCCGCGTGGAGGCAATCAGCAAGGCTATGTCCGCTCGATCCGCCGTCATGATATCAATTTCGGTATCGGCCCAGCCGGTACCGGCAAGACCTATCTCGCGGTCGCCTGTGCAGTCGAAGCACTGGAGCGTGAAGAGGTGAGCCGTATTCTGCTGGTACGCCCAGCGGTTGAAGCCGGTGAAAAACTGGGCTTCCTTCCCGGCGATCTGGCGCAGAAGGTCGATCCTTATCTGCGCCCACTGTATGACGCCCTGTTCGAGATGATCGGCTTTGAGAAGGTTGCCAAGCTGATCGAGAAAAACGTCATCGAAGTCGCGCCACTGGCCTATATGCGTGGCCGAACACTGAATGGCAGTTTTGTCATCCTCGATGAAAGCCAGAACACCACCAGCGAACAGATGAAGATGTTCCTGACTCGTATCGGCTTTGGTTCCACGGCCGTCATCACCGGCGACATCACCCAGATCGACCTGCCCAAAGGGACACGCTCGGGGCTGATCCATGCAATGGAAGTATTGGATGGAGTGGAAGGGATAGGCTTTACTCACTTCACCGCGCAGGATGTCGTGCGTCACCCTTTGGTACAGCACATTGTTCTGGCCTATGAACGCTATGAGCAACGCGAAGCCAGAAAACAGAAGCTCAAGCATCAGGGAGAGCTGGCTAAATGAATCTGTTCGTTGATCTGCAGATCGCCACTGAAGCCAAGTCACTTCCCGATACCGAGCAGTTCAATACCTGGGTCAAGGCAGCACTTGAAGGCCAGCGTGAACGTGCAGAAGTCTGCATTCGCCTGGTGAATGAAGAGGAGAGCCGGGAGCTGAACAGCACCTGGCGCGGCAAGGACAGCGCCACCAATGTTCTGTCTTTTCCCTTTGATGCGCCACCGGGTATTGCCGTCGACCTGATCGGTGATCTCGTGATCTGTGCCGATGTCGTCGCCCGGGAGGCTCAGGAGCAATCCAAGCCTCTGCACCATCATTGGGCACACATGGTGATTCATGGGGTCTTGCATCTTATCGGTTTCGATCATATAAATGACGATGAAGCCGAGGAGATGGAAGCACTGGAGTGCGCCATACTGTCCCGACTGAATATCCCAGATCCCTACCAATCCGCTTAGAGGATACTATGAGCGAAGACCGATCGGGAGCCACCCCAAAAGGCTGGCTCGGAAAACTGGCCCAGGCGTTCTCGGACGAACCCCCGACCAAAGAAGATCTGATCAACGGTTTATATGAAGCGGCCGAAGCCGGTGTACTGGACAATGACGCCATGTCGATCATTGAAGGAGCGCTGCAGGTTTCGGACATGAAGGTACGGGACGCCATGGTCCCCCGCTCACAAATGACCCTGGTGCAGATTAATCAGACTGCGAGTGAATTTCTGCCGATTCTGATCGAAACGGCGCATTCTCGTTTTCCTGTGGCAGGCGAGAACCCTGATGAAGTCGTCGGCATTCTGCTGGCTAAAGATCTGCTGCCCTATATGCTTCAGGGCAACCTGGATGAGTTTCAGATCAGTCAATGCCTGCGTAGCGCCGTATTCATACCCGAGAGCAAACGCCTGAACGTGCTGTTGCGAGAGTTCCGTGGTACACGTAACCATATGGCGATCGTTGTGGATGAGTATGGTGGCGTATCAGGCCTGATCACTATTGAAGATGTGCTGGAGCAGATTGTCGGCGAGATAGAGGATGAGCATGACGAGGATGATGATGAGGGCAACATCAAGTCGCTTGAGGATGATGGATTCATCGTCAAGGCTCTGACGCCGATTGATGACTTCAATGAGTTTTTCCATACAAACTTTTCTGACGACGAGTTCGATACCATCGGCGGCATTGTCACCCAGCGCTTCGGGCGTCTGCCGGAAAAAAATGAAAAGGTGACGCTACACGGCATAACCTTTACCGTCCTGTCTGCAGACGACCGCCGTATTCGCCTGCTGCAGGTTTCACCGATAGTCGAGTAAAGCCGCCATGACACCGACAGCTGGACGTCAGGGCACCCACGCGCACAGCAAGAAAGCCAGAGTAAGGCACGTGCAACATGGCTGGTGGTATATCAGCCTGCTGTCATTGCTGGCCGGTGCCGTTACAGCGCTCGCCTTTGCGCCCCTGAATATGATTCCACTGGCTCTACTGGGACCTGCGCTGCTGTATCTGGCGCAGCATGGGCAGTCTACCCGTGCAACAGCCTGGTCGGGCTGGGTGTTCGGTATCGGCTTTTTCGGGGTCGGTGTTTCATGGGTATTCGTCAGCATTCATGACTATGGCGCGGCATCGGTGCCACTGGCAGGGTTGATGACCGCCGCTTTCGTCATGGGACTGGCGCTGCTCTTTGCCTTACAGGGCTGGCTATTCGGCCGCCTCTGCCGCAGTGCATCCTGGCTGGGTTTTGTCGGCCTGTGGCTACTGTTCGAGTGGATCAGAAGCTGGCTTTTCACTGGATTTCCCTGGCTGTATCTCGGTTACATCTGGCTCGACACGCCTTTCAGCCACCTGGCGGCCTGGGGCGGAGTATGGGCACTGACCCTCTTCACATTATTCCTTTCGACCGGTCTCGCAGAAGCGATTCGAAGCCGCAATTGGCCGTCCCTGCTGCCTGTTTTTCTACTGCCCGCACTGGTTTACTATCTTCCATCTGAACAGACTCAGCCGCGGAACCAGGCTCCACTGAAAGTAGCACTGGTGCAGCCCGACATTCCGCAAATGATCAAATGGGAAGGAGCACAGCTGGAAAATCTGCTACAGAAGCAGATGCAGCTCACACGCCAGCACCCGGATGCCCAACTGATACTCTGGCCGGAAACCGCCATCCCGGCTTTTTACTATGAAGCAGCACCGTTTATCGATGACTTCCTTGAAGAGCTGGAACAACAGAATATTGCTCTGATCAGTGGCTTCCCGTTTATTGCCGAGAACCCACGTGACCGGTCTCGTAATATCTATCACAACAGCCTGGGCGTGTTCAGCCATGGCTCTGGAATTTATCACAAGCAGCGACTGGTCCCCTTCGGCGAGTACGTTCCTCTGGAAAAACAGTTAAGGGGCTTAATCGAGTTCTTTGACCTGCCGATGTCAAGCTTCAGTCTGCCGGAAAATAACGAGCTGCGACTTTATGCCGCCGGCCACCATCTGGCCAGTGCCATCTGTTATGAAATTGCCTACCCTGAGCTGGTGCGCAAGGCCGCGATCAATTCGGACCTGCTGCTGACCGTATCCAACGATGCCTGGTTCGGCAACTCATTTGCCCCGGATCAGCATCTACAAATAGCTCGCATGCGTGCCATCGAGAACGGCCGCTGGCTGATTCGAGGCACGAATAACGGCATCACGGCCATTATTCGTGATGATGGCAGCATCGCTGATCAGGCACCAAGACAACAGGCGACTGTCATCACCGGCGATGTGCCAGCCATGCAGGGAACAACTGCGTATCAGCAGCTCGGGGTCTGGCCCTCTCTGCTGATATCACTACTCTTACTCGGGGTTGGCGTCCTCCGTACCCGCATCTGACAGGCGTTCGAAAATATAAGCACCACATTGAATGCAGGGCTGAATTTTTTTAGTCCGCATCAATTGCTTTTCATGCCCGCAATTGAGACAGCGCAGCGTACCCGGCACAGTAATTTCACCGGCAAGGAACTGACCATCGGCATGCTCCAGCTGCTCGCGCAGCAGCTCATGTTCCACCCGGGTTCTGTCTGCCAGATCAACCAGACGATCAAGAATGGTCTGCTCCAGCACATTCAGATCAAAACGCAGAAAGCCGGCAATACCACCGCCTGTCTCATGTACGAAATAACCCAGATGCTTGAGGTCGCGATTAACATAGGCAGTAAGGAGATCAACCTCATCCCGCGTCATCTCCTCAGCCGCCAACTCGAGCTCAACCGCCTCCTCGATCTTATCCTGCAATGCCTCCCAGGTACTGAGGCTGGCCTCATCCAGCGTCTGCCGCAGCCGATCAAGAATCCTGTCATAGGCTTCCGGTGCACGATCTGAATGTTCTACCGGCGGTTTCTTCGATTCACTCATATTGACTCCTTTTTCACCTGACTGGTGAGCTCATGACCCTGTTTGCCTGAGGCCATATATTGTATGCTATGCCGCATTACGCAATCTTTCCAATTAAACTGAGCAAGGCGCCTGCCATCAGAGCTGATTTATTCACCTGAGTGCAGACAAAGCGCTTGTTGTTAACGGGATTTGACCAGACACAATGAACGAACAGTACCAGCCCCAGTCGATCGAGCCTCAGGCCCAGCAGTTCTGGGAACGCAGTGACAGCTTCAAGGCGAGCACGGACACCTCCAGAGAGAAGTTTTACTGCCTGTCCATGTTCCCCTACCCCAGTGGCCGACTACACATGGGACATGTCCGAAACTATACCATTGGAGATGTCGTTTCACGCTATCAGCGCATGAAGGGCAAGAATGTTCTGCAACCCATGGGCTGGGATGCGTTTGGTCTGCCGGCAGAAAATGCGGCAATCAATAACAATGTCGCGCCAGCCAAGTGGACCTATGAGAACATCGACTACATGCGCAATCAGCTCAAGCGCATGGGCTTCGGATATGACTGGTCACGTGAGCTGGCTACCTGCCACCCTGAGTATTATCGCTGGGAGCAGTGGTTCTTTACCAAGCTGATGAAAAAAGGCCTGGTCTACAAGCGCGAAGCGGAAGTGAACTGGGACCCGATCGATCAGACAGTTCTGGCCAACGAGCAGGTGATCGACGGCCGCGGCTGGCGCTCAGGTGCCCTGGTAGAGCGCAAGAAAATTCCACAGTGGTTCCTGAAGATCACCGACTATGCTGACCAACTGCTCGACGATCTCGACAAGCTGGAGCACTGGCCGGAACAGGTCAAAACCATGCAGCGCAACTGGATCGGTCGCTCGCACGGTGTTGAAGTCACCTTCCAGGTACCAGGTGATGGCAGTCTGGAGGTCTTCACCACCCGCCCGGATACGCTGTTGGGCGTGACCTTCCTGGCCGTTGCTGCACAGCACCCACTGGCACTGCAGGCCGCTGAAAATAATGCAGAACTCGCGGTCTTTATTGACGAATGCAAGAACATCAAGGTCGCCGAAGCCGATCTCGCTGTGATGGAAAAGCGCGGCATGCCACTGGGCATTGAAGCCATTCATCCGCTGACTGGCGAATTGGTCCCGGTATGGACCGCCAACTTTGTCCTGATGGAGTATGGCTCCGGTGCTGTCATGGCCGTTCCCGGCCACGACCAGCGCGACTGGGAGTTCGCCACTAAGTATGACCTGCCGATCAAGCAGGTGATTGCACCGCTGGACAACAAAACTCCGATCGATCTGACCAAAGAAGCCTTCACAGACAAGGGTGTGCTGGTTAACTCCGGCAACTTCGATGATCTCGAGTTCGATCTGGCGTTCAAGGCGATCACCAAGGAGCTGGAAAAGAAAGGCTGCGGCAAAGTCACCATCCACTACCGCTTGCGGGACTGGGGTGTATCGCGCCAGCGTTACTGGGGTGCTCCAATCCCCGTGATCAACTGCCCAAGCTGTGGCGCAGTTCCAGTACCTGAAGATCAGCTACCGGTTGTGCTGCCAACCGACGTCGAGTTTGACGGTGTCGGCTCTCCCATCAAGAAGATGGATTCTTTCATTCAGACCACCTGCCCGACTTGCGGCGGTCCGGCTGAGCGTGAAACGGACACCTTCGACACCTTCATGGAGTCCAGTTGGTACTTTGCCCGCTTCGCCAGCCGTGAAACGTCTGATGCTATGCTGGATCCAACCCACTCAGGTTACTGGCTGCCGGTGGATCAATATATCGGCGGTATTGAGCATGCGATTCTGCATCTGCTCTATGCACGTTTTTTCCACAAACTGATGCGCGATGAAGGCCTGGTCGATTCAGACGAGCCCTTCACCCGACTGCTTTGTCAGGGCATGGTGCTGGCTGATACCTACTATCGTGATGACGCCAACGGCGGCAAAACCTGGATATCACCACAAGACGTGGTAACCGAAACCGACGACAAGGGTCGCATCATCAGCGCGCACCACAAGGTCGACGGCGAGCCGGTGTTGTCTTCCGGCATGTCCAAGATGTCCAAGTCCAAGAACAATGGTATCGATCCTCAGGTGATGATTGATCGTTACGGCGCCGATACTGTGCGCCTTTTCATGATGTTCGCGGCACCGCCAGAGCAGTCACTGGAATGGTCAGATTCAGCAGTAGAGGGAGCGCACCGCTTCCTGCGTCGCCTGTGGAAACAGGTATTTGATCATCAAGTGCTTGGCCTGCCTACCGCGGTGATCAAACCGGATCAGCTCAATGAAGAGCAGCGCGAGCTGCGCCGCAAGGTGCACGAAACCATTCAGAAGGTCAGCGATGACGTTGAGCGTCGCCAGACCTTCAACACCGCCATTGCCGCCGTGATGGAGCTGACCAATGCTACCGGGCGCTTCGTTGATATCAGCGAACAGGGCCGTGCCGTGATGCAGGAAGCGCTCGAAGCCTCAACCCTGTTGCTGGCACCGATTGTTCCGCATATCAGCCATGAACTCTGGCAGAGCCTGGGTCATGGCGACGCGATCCTCAACACCGCCTGGCCGAGCGTCGACAGCAGCGCGCTGATTCGCTCCAATGTCGAGATCGTGGTTCAGGTCAACGGCAAGGTTCGAGGCCGTATCGATGTCGCGGCAGATGCCGATGAGGATGTGATACTTCACTCCGCACTGGCGCTTGAAAATGTGCAAAAACATATGGAAGGCAAAGCGATTCGCAAAAAGATCGTGGTGCCAAACAAACTGCTCAATCTGGTTGTAGGTTAACGGAGAACACGGATGCCAAGACATCATTCATTCTGGTCAGCGGCACTGCTGCTGGGGCTCTGCCTGCTGCTGGTCGGCTGCGGGTTCAAACCCAGAGGTTTCTACGCTGTACCGGATGCTCTGCAGGAAGCAACACTGGTGACCATGAGTGATCGTCCGAGCGAGATACGACCGATGCTTCAGCGCGCACTGCAGGTTAACGGTATTGACCTTATGGAGAACGCACCGATCATTCTCGAGATTCATGAAGAGCGTCACAGCCGTCGCTCAGTGACCCTCAGGGGCCGGGCCACAGGTTCACAGGTTGCTGAGTACGAACTGCGCAGCGAAGTGTTCTTCAGTGTCAGGCAACGAGAGGGTGATGTGTTATTGATTGCGCCGCGCAGCATCTTCACCGAGCGGGTCTATGCCTATGACGGAGATAACATCACCGCCAGCGAAGCTCAGGAGGTTGTACTCAGACAGCAGATCTATCAGGATCTGGCACAACAGATCGTGCGTCAGTACGTCAGCCTGAAGCCCTGAGCCCGACATGAAGACCAACCCGGATCAACTGGCCAGAGTATTGCAAAAGCATACTCTGGCCCCGATCTATCTGGTAACCGGCGATGAGCCGCTGATGTCGGGTGAAAGCTGCGATCTACTGCGTGCGTTTTTCCGTGAACAGGGCTTTACCGAGCGCGAGGTGCATCATGTTGATGCCTCCTTCAGCTGGGATCTGGTTTTACAGAACACCAATGCACTGTCGCTGTTTGCCGAGCGCAAGGTGATTGAAGTACGCATGGGGCAGCACAAGCTGAACAAGGCCGATAGCCAGCACCTGCAGATGTATCTGAAAAATCCCGCGCCCGACACTGCGTTTCTGCTAGTCGCGGACAAACTCGATGGCACCAGCAAGAAGTCTGCCTGGTACAAGGAGATTGAGTCTCTGGGGCTGGTAGTTGAGATCTGGCCTCCCGAACCGGAGCAACTCCCATCCTGGTTGGCCGGACGTGCTACCAGGCTCGGCATTACACTCTCCCAAGACGCTACAGCCTTGCTGGCAGACCGAATTGAAGGCAATCTGCTGGCAGCCCAACAGGAGCTGGACAAACTTCAACTACTCTACCCCAATCAGAGCATCGGTGTGGATGAGATCTCCGCGGCCGTCTCCGACAGCTCACGATACGATGTATTCACCCTGATTGATGCAGCTTTAGGACAGCAACCGGAACGCTGCCTGAAGATTCTCCATGTGCTGCGACATGAAGGAACAGAAGCTGCCGTAACCCTCTGGGCCATCACCCGTGAACTGCGCTCCCTGCTTGCCGTCAGCAACGGCCTGGCTTCCGGCATACCTTACGATACGCTGTGCCAGCGCGAGCGCATCTGGGGAAAACGCAAAAAGCACTTGCAACAGGCCTGCCGTCGCCTGCCATCTCACTTGCTCGAACAGCAACTGAAACAGTGCATGCTTGCCGACCGCGCCATCAAAGGACAGCGCATCGATGATCCCTGGTTATTGATGGAACAGATCATCATTACACTGGCAGGTATCTCACTGTCTCTTGCCATATCAGAATAAGCCTCCTGCGTAGTCCAATTGTTACAACCCTCCGTTCCAGCCTACAACCCTCTTTCCACCTGAAAAAATAAATTCTTTTATATCAATAGATTGATCTTTTATTTTTACCTTTTGGAAAAAAATGCTTGCACATTTTTTCGTCACGCATAGTATTTACCAAAAGGTAAAAAACAATAACAAATACCAGACAGTCTGAACAAACCTCTGCCAGAATCCAACGCCTGGTTTGTCAGCCTGCCTTGCAAGGGCCCCGCACAGATGAAGTTGTAACAACACAACATGAACACTGGCCAGCGAATTGCATGGGATCCTCTCGTTTTGTGAGTACCTGCCGACGTTTGGCCGGTTTCATCAATAATAACGATAGAGGATGTGCTATGACTGGAAATACAACTGGCACTTCATCAGCCGTCAAGGTTGGTGAATTTTATGAGCTGAATACTGGCGAAGATGTCAGTGGCAGCGCTCATTACAACGAAGATATTGCTCCCACTCAGGTCAAGGACCGCACCTGGTCCGTCTGGAATATCGCAGCCCTGTGGATAGGCATGTCAATCTGCGTACCCACTTACACGCTTGGTGGCGTCCTGACTGCCTACTTCGGCCTTTCGGTCACTGAAGCCCTGATCACCATCCTGCTGGCCAATATCGTCGTCCTCGTTCCTTTGGTATTGAACGCCTATCCAGGCACCAAATATGGCATCCCGTTTCCGGTGCTGTTGCGTTCATCCTTTGGCGTACTCGGCTCCAATGTTCCCTGTCTGATTAGAGCACTTGTTGCCTGCGGCTGGTTCGGGATTCAAACCATGTTCGGTGGGATCGCGATTCATATACTCTTCTCAACGCTGATCCCAGGCTGGGCCGCCATGGGTAGCAGCGGTGAAGTGATCGGCTTCTTCCTGTTCATGGCAATCAACCTTTACATCGTGATCAAGGGATCAGAGTCGATCAAAATC
This sequence comes from Nitrincola salilacus, assembly GCF_046271865.1. NCBI lineage: Bacteria > Pseudomonadati > Pseudomonadota > Gammaproteobacteria > Oceanospirillales > Oceanospirillaceae > Nitrincola > Nitrincola salilacus. Next base: position 724,084 of record NZ_CP176580.1, on the reverse strand, counting down.
ATGGAGACCCTCTCTGCACCACTGCTTCTGGCAGTGAGTATCGGTCTGATGATGTGGGCAACACCCCAGATCTCGATCACCGAGTTACTGCTGACTCCCGCCAACCGTCCTGCTGAAGCATCTTTCTGGGGCTATTTCTTCGGTGGTCTGACTGCAATGGTCGGTTTCTGGGCAACACTGTCGCTCAATATCCCTGACTTCAGTCGCTTTGCGAAATCTCAGAAAGATCAGATCATGGGACAGATCATCGGTCTGCCGCTGACCATGTTCTTCTTTGCCTCGCTGGGTGTAGTGCTGACTGCCGCATCTTTCAATCTGGTGGGAGAAACCATCTCTGATCCTGTCAACCTGATCGGACGTATCGACAGTCCCTTCTGGGTGGTGATCGCGATGATCATGATCATCATCGCCACCTTGTCGACCAATACTGCGGCCAACATTGTATCCCCCACCAACGACTTCCAGAACATTGCACCGAAAAAGATCAATCACACCCGTGGCGCGCTGCTGACCGGTGCGATCGGTGTACTGCTGATGAGCTGGGAGCTGCTGAAAAAACTGGGCGTCATACATTCCGACGTCAGTGTTGAGGCGATGTACAGCGGTTGGCTGCTCGGCTACTCAAGTCTGCTGGGGCCAGTCGCCGGGATCATGATCGTGGATTATTTCCTGATCAAACGCCAGTTCCTTAATCTGCCTGAACTCTACAAAACTCATGGCATTTACAGCGGTTTCAACTCGGCGGGGCTGATCGCCTTTGCTGTTCCGGTTGCGCTGACTCTGGTGGCCATCACCACCGGCGCATTAAGCTGGTTCTACGATTATGGCTGGTTCACCGGCTCCCTGCTGGGTGGTCTGGTCTATTACATCGCCGCCAGCAAACAGACTGTAATGGTCGGCGACAGCGTGGTTCAGAGTAACTGATCCGCTTAAAGGAGTGGCGTTACAACAAGCAAAGCGAGTGGCGCCACTCACAGAACAAGATTTCTGCTACACAATTATAAGGAGTGACCTATGTCCATCGTGATTCGTGGCGGTACCGTCGTGACCGCAGACAGGACCTTCGCTGCCGATGTTTATTGCAAGGATGGCTTGATTGCAGCGATAGGCGAAAACCTCGACGTACCGGCCGGAGCAGAAGTGGTCGATGCCACAGGTCAGTACATCATGCCCGGTGGTATCGATCCTCATACCCATATGCAACTTCCCTTTATGGGCACGGTTGCCAGTGACGACTTCTTCACTGGCACTGCTGCGGGGCTGGCCGGTGGTAACACCAGTATTATCGACTTCGTTATCCCTTCTCCACAGCAGCCACTGATGGACGCCTATCATCAGTGGCGCGACTGGGCTGGCAAGTCAGCAGCCGACTATGGCTTCCATGTTGCCATCACCTGGTGGGACGAGTCGGTCAAGGAGGATATGGGCACGCTGGTGCGCGAACATGGCGTGAACAGCTTCAAGCACTTCATGGCCTATAAGAACGCAATCATGGCTGATGATGAAACACTGGTGAAAAGTTTCCGTCGCTGCATGGAGCTGGGTGCGATCCCCACTGTGCATGCCGAGAACGGTGAGCTGGTATTCCAGTTGCAGCAGGAGATACTGGCGCAGGGTATCACAGGCCCCGAAGGCCACCCCCTGAGTCGCCCACCTGCCGTGGAGGGTGAAGCAGCAAACCGTGCAATTCGCATCGCGCAGGTGATGAATGTCCCTATCTATATAGTTCACGTGTCCTGCAAGGAGTCTCTGGAGGCGATCACCCGCGCACGTAACGAAGGCCAGCGCGTATTCGGTGAGTGTCTTGCCGGCCATCTGGTGATTGACGACAGTGTGTACCGCCATCCCGATTTCGAATTTGCCGCCGCCCATGTCATGAGCCCGCCCTTTCGTTCCAGCGAACACCAGGCTGCCTTGTGGCAAGGTCTTCAGGGTGGCAATCTGCAGACCACCGCGACCGACCATTGCTGTTTCTGTGCCGATCAGAAAGTCGCTGGCAAGGACGACTTCAGCAAGATCCCCAACGGTACTGCCGGTGTGGAAGATCGTATGGCCGTTCTCTGGGATGCCGGTGTCAACACTGGCAAACTGACAATGAATGAGTTTGTTGCCGTCACCTCAACCAATGCGGCACAGATCTTCAACCTCTATCCACGTAAAGGCGCTGTGAGCGTCGGCGCCGATGCCGATCTGGTCGTCTGGGATCCGGAAGGAAGCCGCACGATTTCGGCCAAAACCCATCATCAGAATATCGATTTCAATATCTTTGAGGGGCGCACAGTCAAAGGCATCCCTTCGCATACGATCAGTCAGGGCAAGCTTGTGTGGAAGGATGGTGATCTGCGTGCCGAGAAAGGGGCCGGCCGTTATGTTGAACGCCCGGCATTCAGTGCCATGTTTGATGCACTGGCCAGACAGGGCCATCACAAAACTCCGACGGCCGTAAAACGTAATCAATAGGTCGATACTTTATGGCCGGCTCCGATATGGAGCTGGCCATTTACCATCAGTCATCCACACTGCAAGCCAGTATCCGGGAAAGATGGCTATACGGCAGCCCGGTCTCTTCGTGCCAACGATTGAAAGCTTCCTGAGCCTGCTTCAGCCCTTTCTGACTGGAGGGTGCAGCATCCATCAAGCGCTCACGCTTCAGTACCGCGGCGACGTCCCTGGAAAGCACAAACCCATCCCACCCCATGCTGCGCAGAAAATACTGCGGGGTAGCACCGCCCAATCTTGAGCCATGCTTCTGAAGCCACTTAAGCAATCCGGCCTGATCACTCGAAGGCCATTGTGCAAGAAAATGTCCAAAACCTTCATGCTGCTGCGAAGCTTCAACAATCATCCGTGCATTTTCGGGAACGGTCCGGATCTTCTGCATATTACGCACAATACGTTCATCCCGTGACAGCGCCTCCAGCACTTCGGGCGATACCTGCTGCCAGTAGAGAGGAACGAAACCCTGAAAGGCTGCTTCAAAACCTGGCCACTTATTGTCAATCACCCGCCAGACAAAGCCCGCTTTGAATATATACTGAGTCAGTACTGACAGATACCGATCATCCGGGATTTCACGCAACGTCTGCAGTTTTGCAACCTGAGGCAACAATGCCCGCAAAGCAGCAGCTCCGCCTTTACGCGCCAGCGCACGTTCATGAATGTCATCAAAAACCGACATGACAAGTTCCTTGGCTAATTAATATCAGATCCGACCATCATTCTGAGACAGATCTGTCTGCTCAGCGGTCTGTAAAGCCACCTGCGCAGGTTCCCGTACAAGCTTTCTTGCAGCCAGCGACGCCAGTAATATCAATACATACGCCAGCAGTTCAAGCCCCTCCTCAAAGAACTCATGATGAGGCAATGCATTTGCATCTTCAAAATAAGCGCCAGTAAACAGAGTAACAGCTGAGAGCAGGAACAGCAGCGCAACCGGGGAGCGAAGATATGCCATTGACTCCTGCCAGTAATGGGCAAAATTCCGTATAGCAACCACCAGTATCAGAATAGTTGCCAACAACAGGATAAGATTTCGCCCCATCCCGGAGCCAATCAGCACCAGAAAGGCATGCACGTCCAGGCGTTCAACATCAACTTCGCGCAAAAAGAAGCCATAACAAAGCAACGCACAAGCCAACAGTATCAGCTTGTCGTTTCGTTCATTCATCAGAGCCGTCAAGAAGAAAATTAAACACGAAACGACCAGCAAAACTGCCTGCAGATTTTCCAGCAGCCCGTTTTCATAATAAACCATGCTCTGTTCCTTAACAAAAACCAGATAGACACACACAATAGTCAAAGCCAACCAGGCACCCAGTACAGTAGCACCTACAACAGCCAATGAACGTCTAAACATGCTCTTTCTCTTGAATGATAATGACTGCAGTAGCTTTTCAGCGACCACTGTAACCAGCTTGCCATTTTAAAATGATATACTGCCACACCACTTTTTATCTGAGCAAACGATAATATCATGAGAACTGTTATTCGCTATTTCTTCCGCTTTGTTCGCCTGATTCTGACCCCGATCATGTTGATCAGCGAAAAACTGACCACACCGACTGCCATCACCCGCAGTGCTGATGAGCAGGCTCGGGTTGACCTGGCCACCAGTCGCCTTGCGCTATATCAATTTCGCGCCTGCCCTTTCTGCATCAAAGTGAGAAAGGAGATAGCCCGTCTTGGATTGTCGATCGAAACTCGGGATGCACGGCTCAATGCACAACACCGGGATGCCCTGCAAACAGATGGTGGCCGCGTAAAAGTTCCCTGCTTGCGAATTCAGCACGAGAATGGCAGTGAGGAATGGTTATATGAATCCGACGCGATCAAGAGCTGGTTGCAGCAGCATTTCGACACGGTATAACCGAAAAGGCTGCATATCTGTACAGACCAGAGAACCATGTCTACTGTCTATTGTCTATTGTAAGGTTCAGGGCGCATACTCACTCAGCACGCAAAATCCAATATCAAGGAGCAGATCATGACCGTTGCATTGACCCCCCTTATTTCTCTGATAGCAGGCATACTGATACTACTAGTTCCCAGATTGCTCAACTACATCGTCGCTATCTATCTGATTGTGATAGGCGTTGTTGGACTGTTCGGGATGGGCACTTTCAATTTCAGTTGAAGTCACCCAGTTGCTCACTTGAGCAGTGACCCCAGTATGCCGCGAAAGATCTTACGACCGAGATTACTACCGGCAGCCGTACCAAGACTACGCACCAGGCTTTTGACAAAAGCATCCGTCGTGCTCTGCCGACTGCCAGTTGCACGACCACTGTTCGAACTCGCACGCTTTTCCAGTTCAGCCCTGTCTTTCTCTGCCTGTCTGGCAGCCGTTCGCTCAGCTAGAACTTCATGCGCCGAGTATGGATCAACGGCATCCCGATAACGTCGCTGATTGTAGTCTTGTGCCAGAATGGCTGCTCGCTCCTGGGGTGAGGCTGGCCCCATTCTTGAATGAGGCGGCCGGATCAGGACTCTCTCTACCGGAGCAGGAATACCCTTGTCCTGTAGCGTCGATACTAACGCCTCCCCCACTCCCATTTCAGTGATGGCCGTGACGGTATCCAGGTCTGGATTTACTCGAAAAGACTGTGCTGCCACTCTGACGGCTTTCTGCTCTCTCGGTGTATAGGCACGCAACGCATGCTGAATACGATTTCCCAACTGTGCCAGAACCGTATCAGGTATATCACTCGGACTCTGACTGATAAAGTAAACACCCACGCCTTTGGAGCGGATCAGACGCACCACCTGCTCGATTTTTTCAAGCAACGCCTTGGGTGCATCACGGAACAACAGGTGCGCCTCGTCAAAAAAGAACACCAACACCGGCTGCTCTGGGTCACCCAGCTCCGGCAGTTGTTCGAACAGTTCTGATAATAGCCAGAGCAGGAAGGTGGAGTACACGCGTGGGCTGCGTATCAAGGTATCAGCAGCCAGGATATTAATCATGCCTCGCCCATCACGACTGGTTTGCATGAAATCACTCAACTGTAGTGCTGGCTCACCGAAAAAGTTCCGCCCGCCTTCACGCTCGAGCATCAATAAGCGCCTGAGTATTGCATTAACGGACGCTTTGGATACACCGTAGCCAGGGCCCAACTCCTTACCATGCTCCCCCAGATATTCCAGCGTGCTGCGAAGATCCGGCAGATCGACCAACAGCATCCCTTCGTTGTCAGCAAATTCAAAAACCAGAGTAAGTACACTTTCCTGAGTTTCATTCAAGTCCAGCAGTCGGGACAACAATTGCGGGCCCATGTCTGAAATACTGGTTCTTACCGGCGTGCCCTGTATCCCAAACAGATCCCAGAAAGCGACCGGATAGCCGCCTTGCTGATAATGCTCAATACCGATTGTCTGCAGCCGTTCATCAATTTTGGGGTGCGGAGTGCCGGGCTGACTGATCCCCGAGACATCTCCCTTCACATCGGCCATGAATACCGGGACACCGAGGTCGGAGAAACTCTCAGCCAGACATTGCAGTGTAACTGTTTTGCCTGTGCCCGTTGCTCCGGCAATCAAGCCATGGCGGTTGGCATAGCGGGGATTTAGTCCACACTGAGTAGTTGAGTTACCACCAATGAGAAGTGAATCATGCATAATGCTGGCCCTGCCCTTGAGTTAACCCTGAGTTTCTACCTATTCATTTCTGAAGAGTCATAGCATGAGCAACTCACTTCCCGCAAGCACCAACATCAACATCAGACCCAGGTAACCCACCAGAAGCGCTCTGAATCTATCTCGCCATCGCTATTCCACTATATAAGCTGGAGAGCGATGACCGACCAAAATTCCGTTATGGTGGTTTGGCCAAAGCAACCTACCGGTAGTAATCCCAGCGATCTGATGCGAACGTTCTGTCAGAGTATTGGCAACTTGCTCAACAACCGCCTGCACCAGCATACCGATTAAACCGCCACCAGAGCTGCGCTGTTCAGTTGACGAAGCTGTCGCCTCCCCTGACCACAGAGAAGTGCCTGTTTTCAGGTCAATAAGCTCTGCCCTGGCAGTTACGCGCGTATCACTGGAAACGACAATGTATGAAGTTCCGTATTGTAAAACATCAATATAGAGCACGGCATCAGCACCAAATATTTCATGGAGCCGCTGCAACGATACCTCTCTTATTTCTTCTGGATTCACTAGACCGTTTTGCTTAAACGTCTCTAACACCACTCCTACAGGAAGAACATAGTATCCAGATTCAGCCAGTGGATAACTGACATATGACAGCACACTTTGACTTGCTTTCACGTCGGGTGACACATTCACTGGGGGTAACACCAGAATAGACTTAGGCTGATGCTGTTTGAATGCAGTGTAGTCATAAGGCTCAGTTGTTGCGCACCCTGTCAGAAACAGCGCTGACAACAGCAGAATGGCACCGATTGTCTTACTCATTATTACCATCCCTGACTAACTCGCTGATTAGGAGATCCATGAAGGTTGTAGCTTCCGGAAACAGATTTTTTTCGATTTCAAAGTGTTCAACCGCCAACACATCTTGACCGCTGTGTGAGTAGAGCATGCCAAGGTGCGCATGCATACCCGGAGGAACATACCTGTCTTCAGCATTCGCTTTTATAATATTTTCATTCAATTGATCAATCTGCTGGCCTGGGTCTTCAGTATCCATATTGTAAATAACTGTCTGATATTCACCCCAACTGTAGAGCGTTTGCGGTCTATTACCCGCACAACCAACAAGAAACAGCAGCAATAGAAGAGCAGCAAACCGCCCGCAAGATTTAGTGATTTGAGTCATATCGGCTTACTCCACTGGTGACCAAAAGCCTTGATCAATACCCGTTACAAGACCGATAACGGCCTCACGGATAGCGAGGTCCAGTACCTTTCCATTCAAGGTAGAGTCATAGCTGGCTGTTCCACCAGTGCCTATGATTTCGCGACTGGATAAGGAGTACTCTCCAGCCCCCTGAGACGAGTAGACAACCTCTGAGGTAATGACATTAATCACGTTCAAACTCACTTTGGCATAAGCAATCTGCTCTTTACCCCGTCCTAGAATACCAAACAACTGCTGATCACCAACTGATCGGCGACCAAACTCAGTTACATCTCCAGTAACAACAAAGTTAGCGCCTTTTAACGTCTGCTCCTGTCCTGACAAGCCTGACTCAAATGAAAGTTCTGACAAATTTGCACGATCCAGTACATTAAAGCGATTACTCTGGTGCAGATGAGTCATCAGAATCGTTTTGGCCTGACTGCTCAGTTGATCAACACCTTCTGAAAAGATACCACGGCGAAAACTGGATCGATTATCAAACTTCCCTACTGAAAGGGCAGATTTGGGACCATGGTACTGGCTTGCTTGGTTCACGGTTTTGGGAACGTCAATCACTCGATGTGACTCAGTCGCGCAGCCACTGATCAGAAAAACGCTGAGAAAGGTAATACAGACGGTAGATAGTGCCTTCACGGATTATTTCCCTATATTAAAGACAGTTGGTGGAGAGCTTAATACTCCTGAATGAAGGGGATTCTATATGACACAAAGGGATATATTAAGAAAAAAGTTGAACTTTAAGTAATAAACGAAACACATAGATCAATATTTAATCATACAGATGTTTAAATGCATCAGTATAAGGGGACGTAATGGCACCTCACTGATAACAGCAAGGTGAGCCATTTTCGTCACCCCCTCAGCCATATGCTCGTTTAGAAAGACTTTTCTGCATCATGATCAGTTTGAAGAGCTCGCCACTGGCCAGCAGCTTGGTATTGGGTCCCAACGACTCAAACCCATTGCGCAGGTAAAACGACTCTCCTGTCAGGGTAGATGCCAGCGTCAGGTGGTAAACACCGATTGCACGACATGCATCTTCACAGTGACGAAGCAGGGTTGAGGCAACACCCATACCGGAAAAGGCTGGAGAGACGAAAAACGCTCGAAGCTCTGCTTCTTTGGGCGAACTGGCATTCTGCTGCGTCCAGCCACCACACCCGATAATCAGATCATCAAGCTGGGCGACGGCCAGAGTACCAGCCATCACTAATTGATCGATACCCTGAATCAACTCCAGACCGTTGTTAATCTGATTCAGGGAATAGTGCTCGCGTTGCAGGGAGCGTGTAGATTCTGTAATCAGCGTACGTATCTGATTCAGGTCTTGAGGTTGGGCGTAGCGAATAGTGCAGTCCATGCGTGTCATCCTTGATTAATTATCCATATCCATACAATTCTTGATAGGAAAGTCTTGATTGGAAAGTCTTGGTTGAACATTCCTCACAACAAACTCTGATAATACTGCAGCTTGAAGGATCTACCAAGATCCATGAGCAATTTCTTATTGAGAAGAATTCATGTGCTACCTCTGACTGTTAACGATTGTTTTGCACTCAAGCCATAATAGTTGTGGTTAATATGTGTGTCTCTCCCGGTGCAAGCAGGCGCCGATCAGGACCCGCATTGGCAGCTTCCACACAGATCATGCGGCGGTAGCCATCTGCAGGAAACTGACTCAGAACAGATGACTTTTTCGGCCCTGGATTCCACACAACAAGAGATGAGGAGCCTTCACGATCAATCGTCCGGTCAGGCATACCCGCACAAGTCAGAGTAACCGGGCCATTATAGCCGTGATAGATACGATCCAGTTCACCCCGAATGCTCAGTCTTTCATTACTTTCTTGCCGCTCTTCATTTGTCAGCTTGTCGAAAAACTTCACACCAGATAGTCCTACCAGCTCAACCTGATCAATATCCCTCACTGGAAGATAGGTGTGCAGCGCTTGGCTCAGCGGCTGTACTGCTGTGCCGACATTGCGACTTTTCAAAGACACCTTCAGCATCTGGCCCAGTTCAAATGCTACCTGCACGACCCAGGATTCATCCGGCAGGGCTGTCGCGATCAACTCCTCTGACAACCCCATGATTACCCTGACATGATCCGGAAATGACTCAACACTGAGCAGTTCCCAACGCGCCGTTCTGGCAATACCATGTGCCAGAGCATCGGGACGGTCATTACCAAACCAGGGCCAGCAGATGGGTATTCCACCACGCAGAGCAGTATCAGGAAGCTCATCATCAGCCTCACTGAACCAGAGCAGGTCTGCCTGACCAGCCGGACGACAGCTGACCAGGTGAGCTCCCGTCAGCGAGATGCGAGCATTCACCAGCGGATGGCGGATGCATAAGTACTCGCGCCCTCGTGAATTACATTCAAGTACGGCGAAATCTGGAAGAGATACTGTGGTTACAATCATTAAATCCTCATCAGGTAAATATTTGCAGTTTCAAGTAATACGTCATATGACCCCTTCCAACTGCTCACGCATACGGGCATTTTCCGACAGTAAGTCATGTGCACGGAACGCCTGCCGCAGTACCCCGCATAATTGCTCAGGCTCCCATGGCTTGGTCATAAAACGGAATACAGCCCCTTCATTGATGGCTTGCAGCACCGCCTCCAGTTGCGAATATCCGCTGAGTACAATAGAAACGGTTTCGGGATGCATCAGCCTGACCCGACGCAGGAAGTCGAGTCCGTCCAGCCCCTTACAATCCTGCAGATGGTGTTCGGCCACCACCACTTGCACCGGATATTGAGCCAGTAAAGTCAATCCATCGCGAATGCTGTTGGCTGTCAATATCCGGTAGCCCTCATGATGCAACTCACGCTTAAGAGCTTTCAACAGGTTGGTTTCATCATCCACTATCAACAAAGTCCGCTGTCCGGCATCAGCGGACCGGCCCCCATCAGAACTCAACACGCTGGCCAGATTTTGAAGGAAGCCTTCACATTCCCTGGCGGGCATTGGCTTCGCATAATGAAAACCCTGGATCACATGACAACCCATGCGCGACAACATATTCTGCTGAGCCTGCGTTTCCACACCCTCCGCCACCACTGTCATTGCCAATGTCTGCCCCATACGGATAATCGCCCGGACCAGCGCAGCATCCTCAACATTACTGACAAGACCATCGATGAACATTTTGTCGATCTTCAATTCCTGGAAGGGAAAACGTTTGATGTAGGTCAACGAGCTGAAGCCAGTACCGAAATCGTCGATCGACAGTTCCACTCCCATATCCCTCAGGAGTTTCATGCTACGTCCGGCATCTTCAGGGCGGCGCATCAACACGCTTTCCGTTATCTCAAGTTTGAGATAACGCGGCTCCAGCTCTGTTGCTACCAGTGCATGACGTACCAACTCAACGATGCTGCCATCTTCTACCCTACCTGCCGAGATATTGACCGAAACCGGTACCCGCGGTAGTTCATGCTTCTGCCATACCTTGAGCTGCCGGCAGGCTTCGTGCAGTACCCAGGCGTCAATTTTGGCAATCAACCCACAGGACTCTGCCAGCGGAATAAAACTCAGTGGTGGCCGCGTCTCACCTTGATGCTGCCAGCGCACCAGTGCCTCATAACCGATCAAGCGTCCACTGAGAAGATCCAGTTGCGGCTGGAAATGGAGCCGTAGTTCATCATGTTCAATTCCATAGCGAAGTTCCTGCTCGGTCCGCACCCGCCCCTCCAGCCAGAGATCCATATCGTGAGTAAAGCCGCTCAATCGATTACGTCCGGCGGCTTTGGCCTGATACATTGCTGTATCGGCTCGTTTCAGAAGTTGGGTCGCCTCCACACCATCTTCAGGATAGAAGCAGTATCCGATACTCGCGGTGAGTACACGTTCCTCCCCCAGCAATGAATAGGGTGCGGCCAGGAGCTCCAGCAAGCTGCGCAAGGGACCAGCCACCGCATCCGTTCCCTGCCGGTCTGCCAGAATGACAACAAACTCATCACCTCCCAGACGTGCCACAGTGTCTGTATCCTGAACCTCTTGCAGCAGGCGATCGGCCACTTTCAGCAGCAACTGATCACCGATCGGATGCCCAAGGCTGTCGTTGATCAGTTTGAAGTTATCCAGATCGATCAGCGCAAGCGTAAATCCCTGCCCACGCTTTGATGAAAGAGCGATTGCTTGATGTATACGGTCCAGCAACAAGCTGCGGTTGGGCAGCCCGGTCAGGGCATCAAAGTTGGCCTGATGCTCGACCTGCGCCTGCAACCCCTGCAGCAAGCGTGCCCGCCCCCAGGCCAGTGCCAACTGCTGCCCCAGTGTATCCAGAGATATCAGCGCTTCCTCCGGCCAAGGCTGCCCCTGCTCATGCAGCACATTCAGTATCCCCAACTGGTCGCTGCCAAGTCGGATCGGAACGCTGGCGTGATGTCCTGGTCCATATTCCTGTGTCAGTGCCGGACAGGCTACTATCTCCTGCGCCTGCTCGGTTTCTCCTTGCCACAACTGCATGCAATCGCAGTCTCCAGCACAGTGTTCTGAAAGCTGATCAGCCCCGGGGACCATACCAGAACGGCCCACCACTTCCAGCCTGCCGCCTTCGGGAGCCTCATGCAATAACCAGGCGCCCGTAACTTCGGGCAGCTCCAACACCTGTTCCATCGCCTTACGAATCACCTGCGCCTCAGTTTCGGTTTCTCCCAGCTGTACAGTAAAGTCGAGCAACCCATGCAACAACGCATGACTACGCTGCAACGCCTCATGCTTGTGCTTGAGTTTCTGATTCAGGCGGATACCCTCCTCATAGGTAGATATCAGCAGGCCAAGAATCTGTCGCTGAGCTGCATTGATAGTATGATGTTTGCCATTCAACTCAAGTTGCAGCTCCATATTGAAGCCTTCCTGATCCCGTAAGGCTGCGTTGGCCAGCAGATAGCGCAGCCGCGACAGCAGATAGCGCTCTTCATAGGGCTTGGTGATAAAGTTATCAGCGCCACTGCTGAGCCCTTTCAGTACATCGGCCGAGTCGGTCAGGTTAGTCACCAGCAACACTGGAATATGTCGGGTCGCTTCATTCGACTTGATCCGATGGCACAGGGTATAGCCATCCATCCGCGGCATCACCACATCACTGATCACCAGATCAGGTGGCTGTTCCTGTAGCATCTGCAACGCTTCCACACCATCTCTGGCCAATCGGACCTCACACCCTTGCCCCAGCAGCAGCTCCTCCAGCTTCACCGCCTGAGTCAGACTGTCTTCAGCTACCAGAATGTTCGTCTGTAACAACGTATTTATAGCGTCCATCGTCATCACCTGATTCAGCCTGCCTATCGTGGCTGTCCTTTTAAACCGTCATCTAACTGGCTGACCGCTACGTTCTGTCGGGCCCCCAGTTCATTCAATACCCAGGCGATCTCACGGGGCGACAGGGCATGTTTTGCCGCGCCACATTTTAATGCCTCACCAGGCATTCCATGCACAACCGAACTGGCCTGATCCTGTGCCAGAGTCAGCGCACCTTGCTGCCTCAGCTGCAGCATTTGCGCCACACCATCCTTACCCATGCCGGATAGCAGGATAGCTATGCAGCTCCCGGCGGCCACCTCTGCTGCCGATGCAAACAGATGCCCCACTGCGGGCCGCTGTCCTTGCCAGGGTTCGCTGCTGTCCAACTGGATGCGGAAGCCGCCAGACGCTCGGTCTGTCTGAACACCCAGATGGCAATCGTCCGGTGCAAGATACAGCCGCCCCGAGCACACCAGCTCGTTCTGCACTGCAATAGTCACGGGGATCGGACAGAACTCGCTCAGCCAGTCGCAAAAACTGGGCAGGAAGCCGCGGGTGATATGTTGCACCAGCAAAAGCGGCCAGGGTGGATCCGGTCGTAACTCTTTGAGCATCTCATGCAGGGCGGCTGGTCCACCTGTCGAGGAACCAATCACAACGAGCCGCTTTTCCCGGCCATTCACTACCTCCATCCGGGAGGCTGCAGGATCGCGATAGATACGCCGAACCACCTTGACCTGCGCCATGTTACTGACAACACGTAACAACTCTGCCGCATCCTGCTCAAATTCTGCATGCTGCAGGCCGCGCGGCTTCTGCACAACTGCGACGGCACCCGCCTCCAATCCCTGCATTGCCACCACCGCATCCCTGGGGTCCAGACTGGCGGTTACCAGCACGATCGGCACAGGTGACTCACTCATCAGCCGACGGGTAGTCTGGTAGCCATTCAGGCGCGGCATGTTAATATCCATCAAGACAAGATCCGGCCGCAACCGCGTCACCAGCGGTATCGCTTCTTCACCATCTACAGCCTCTCCCACTATCTGTATGCCACCACTATCCAGGATATAGTGCAGCAATTGACGCATCACCGGTGAGTCCTCAACCATGACCACTCTGACCATCGTTTTTCCTCCTGTCAGGTACGGAACTGCCCTACTCGCTCTCTCAAACTGTTGCCCAGCGCATGCAGATCCCGCGCCGCCTGCTCAGCCTGCCGCGCTCCTGCCACATTGTTCTGGCTGGCGTTGTTGATGTCCTGCATCGCCATCGCGACCTGATCCATCCCCACCAACTGCTGTTGACTGGATGCCGCGATCTGCATCGCCGCATTCGTTGACTGATCAAAGCGTTCCGTCAGAGCCAGCAGTGCCTCACCTGAACGTCGCGCCTGATCATAGCCGTTTTCCACAGCACGACTGTTCTGCTCCGTCATCAGCACGGCCTTGCTCATCGCTTTCTGGATCTCGTTAAGAATACTGCGCACCTGCACCGTCGCCTGCTTCGACTGCTCCGCCAGAGACCTGACCTCCTGTGCCACCACCGAAAACCCCTTGCCATGCTCATCTGCCTTCACCGCCTCGATCGAGGCATTGACCCCCAGCAGGTTGGACTGCTCGGCCAGATCACCCACGGTATTGACGATCTCGCCCACCGCCTGACTCTGCTCGCTCAGATTGCCGATGCTGTCAGACAGCGTCTGCATCTGCTGGCGTATATCACTCATCCCCGACATCACGGTATCCACCGCCGCCCGACCTTCGCGAGTGATCCGACTGGTCTGCTCGGCACTATCGGTAACCTGTCGCGCTTTCTGGCTCGCCAGTGTCGCCGTCTGCTTCACCTCCTCCACCGTGGTGGTGATCTCCTGCACCGCACTGGCAGTCTGTTGCGCCGAAGAGACAACCTGACCGGTGGTACTGAGAATCTCCTGACTGGCCGTTGCCAGTACCGCTATGCTGTCGTTCAGCCCACTGAGTAACTGGCGCAGGTTCCCGGCCATCACACTGAATGCGCTCCCCAGTTGATCCTGTTCCGAGCGTGGCTGGATCTGTACACTCAGATCACCCTCGGCAACCTGCTGTGCACGATCGGCCAACCCAGTGAGATACTGCGCCATATTGGCAAAGGCGTGCCCCAACTGATCACGCTCCGAGCGTGGCTGAATCTGATCGCGAAGATCACCCTCAGCAATCCGCTGAGCCTTGAGTGACAAATCACTCAGGTAACTCCCCATCTCATCAAATGCCTGACTCAACAAACCCACCTCGTCCTGTCGCAGTGACATGCTGGAACGGCTGATCCGCTCACCTTCGGCAATCATCCCGGCTGATTTCGCCAGTTCGACCAGGGACGCTGCCAGGGTTCTGTTCAGACTCCAGGTTGCTACACCCATCAGCAACAAAATCAGCAAGATGCCTGCCAACATGACCCGTCCCTGCAGGTTCAACTGCTCACCACTGCGCTCCAACTGCTGAACAACTTTCTGCTCCACTACAGCACTGATCTCCTCCGCCAGACTACGAATTCGCTCTATCCGTTCTTGCTGAACCCCCAGCAATAACGCCTGTGCCGACTGGCTATCACCCTGGCGCAAAAAGGGTAGTAGCTGACTCTGCGTAGTCTGATTGAACTGCTCATGCAATTGCTGCAATTCCCTCACGCTCCCCTGTAGCTGTGGATAAATCACCAACGCTTGCTGCAGGGCGCTCATTTTCTCGACCTCCTGCCCGATAGTGGACTGCAGCACCATCTCATCGGCACTGTTTAACCGGCCACGCAAACTGTGCCCCAGTATGCGGGACCGACGCTCATTGAGGTCGATC
This sequence comes from Nitrincola salilacus, assembly GCF_046271865.1. Classification (NCBI taxonomy): domain Bacteria; kingdom Pseudomonadati; phylum Pseudomonadota; class Gammaproteobacteria; order Oceanospirillales; family Oceanospirillaceae; genus Nitrincola; species Nitrincola salilacus. The sequence goes on along the minus strand of NZ_CP176580.1, from coordinate 708,674 downwards.
CGTAAGGATTCCAGTAACAGCATCGGTTGCATTGCTTCGCTATAGAGCTCCTGTTGTGTCTGTTGCAGCTGTTTCTGTTGCTGTAGAGACTGTAATAAAAGCAACAGCATGATCACCGCCAGAGTACCGAACAGCAGCAACAACTTATTCCGTGTCTTCAAGTTCAGATAATAGTTCATGGCTTGTGTATTCCTCTTTTTTTGCGGCTACGCCGTCAAAGACGAAAGCGCGACACACTCTCCTTAAGGCTGCTACCCAGCGCATGCAGATCCCGCGCAGCCTGCTCAGCTTGTCGCGCCCCCGCCACATTGTTCTGGCTGGCGTTGTTGATGTCCTGCATCGCCATCGCGACCTGATCCATCCCCACCAACTGCTGTTGGCTGGATGCCGCGATCTGCATCGCCGCATCTGTTGACTGATCAAAGCGTTCCGTCAGAGCCAGCAGTGCCTCACCTGAACGTCGCGCCTGATCATAGCCATTTTCCACAGCGCGACTGTTCTGCTCTGTCATCAGCACAGCCTTGCTCATCGCTTTCTGGATCTCGTTAAGGATGCTGCGCACCTGTACCGTTGCCTGCTTTGACTGCTCTGCCAGAGACCTGATCTCCTGTGCCACCACCGAAAACCCCTTGCCATGCTCATCTGCCTTCACCGCCTCGATCGAGGCATTGACCCCCAGCAGGTTGGACTGCTCGGCCAGATCACCCACGGTATTGACGATCTCGCTCACTGCCTGACTCTGCTCGCTCAGATTGCCGATGCTGTCAGACAGCGTCTGCATCTGCTGGCGTATCTCACTCATCCCCGACATTACGGTATCCACCGCCGCCCGGCCTTCACGAGTGATCCGACTGGTATGTTCGGCACTGTCGGTAACCTGTCGCGCTTTCTGGCTCGCCAGTGTCGCTGTCTGCTTCACCTCCTCTACTGTGGTGGTGATCTCCTGCACGGCACTGGCAGTCTGTTGCGCCGAAGAGACAACCTGGCCGGTGGTACTGAGAATCTCCTGACTGGCCGTCGCCAGTACCGCTATGCTGTCGTTCAGACCACTGAGTAACTGGCGTAGGTTCGTGGCCATCACATTGAACGCACTGCCCAGCTGATCCTGTTCCGAGCGTGGCTGGATCTGTACACTCAGATCGCCTTGAGCAACCTGCTGTGCACGATCCGCCAGATCATTCAAATATTTGCCCATTTCATCAAATGCCTGGCTCAACAACCCCACTTCATCCCGTCGCAGCGAAAGGTCTGAACGACTGAGTCGTTCACCCTCTGCAATACGACCAGCAGATCCCGCCAGTTCAAGCAAAGGGGCCGCCAGTGTTCGATTCAGGTTCCAGATAGCAAACCCTATCAACAGCATAACCAGCAACATCCCTGCCAAGGTCAGCTGTCTTTGCTGTCGCAGCATCATCTCACTCGCCGCTATCTGCTGCTCCACCCGCTGCTCTACCGCCACACCGATCTCTTCAGACAGCTCCCTGAAGCGTGAGATTCGATCCTGCTGAATTCCCAGCAGCATTGCCTGTGCCGACCGTGAATCGCCCAGACGCAACAAGGGTAAAATCTGACTCTGACCTGTCTGGTTGAACTGCTCATGCAACTGCCTCAACTCTCGCAGGCTCGCCTGCAACTGCGGATAGATCGCCAGTGACTGCAACAGGTCATCCAGCCGTTCAACTTCCTCATTCATACCTGCCTGTAACTTCACCTCATCAGCACTGTTCAGATCACCGCGCAGGCTGATTGCCAGCGTCTGCGCACGGCGCTCGTTAAGATCAATACGCAAAGCTTCCAGTGACAGCAACGGTCGCATTGCATCGTTGTAAAGCGCCTGCTCTCCCTGTTGTATCTGTTGCAGTTGCTGCAGCGATTGAAACAGCATCAACAGTATGACCAGCGCCAGAACGCCGAACATCAACAGCAACTTATGGCGTGTTTTCAGATTCAGATAAAGCTTCATCAGCGGAGCTCCCTTGTATCAATAACCGCTTTAACAGGTCCAACAGGTGATCCTGGTCAAAACCGCTTTTCTGGATGTAGGCACTGGCGCCGACCTCAAGCCCCCGCTCTCGGTCTTCGGGGCTTTGCAGCGCTGTCACCAGTACTACCGGAAGGTCAGTCAGCACTGCGTCAGCACGGATACGCGCAGTCAGATCGAAACCATCCAGCCTCGGCATCTCGATATCTGACACGACTCCATCAAACCGTCCCTGCTGCAACACTTGCCAGGCCTCCTCCCCATCCACTGCCACCTGCACCTCATAACCGGAACTTTCCAGAATGCTCTTGAGCAGGCTACGGGCGGTGATGGAGTCCTCAACCACCAGCAACCGATGACGCTGTGCCGGTTTCTGCTGCTGCCATCTCAAGGTTGTTGTTTCGGTACGACACGCGCTCTGGTAGATATCCAGCATGTCCAGCACCGGCACCAACTGGCCATCACCAAGGCTGGCAGCCCCAGTGACATTGGGCACTCTTTTCAGCTGTGGTCCCAGGCTTTTCAGCGTGATCTCCTGATCGTTGAGTATCTCATCCACTTGCAGGGCATAGGGGCCGTCTGCCGCTTCCAGCAACACCAATTGCACCTCCTGCTCCATCGGGGCCGCATCCTGCAACTGTAAAAGCTCAGACAAACGCCATAAAGGTAACGCTTGCCCCTCCAGTACCAATGAAACACGATTCTCGATACTGCCAAGACTGCTCAGAGGAACACGAAGCACTCTCTGAACTGTCTGACTGGGAATTGCAAACAGGCGCTGCGCGACTCGCACCAGCAAAGCACGATAGGTCGCCAGACTGACCGGCAAAGTCAGAACAAAACGACACCCCTGCTCCGGTTCGCTGAAGACTTCGACCTTGCCATTCAGACGCAAAACCTTCTCCTCGACGATCGCCAGCCCTAATCCACGCCCCGAGAGCTCGGTCAGCATCGCGCTGGTACTCAAGCCGGAGCGGAATATCAGTCGCTGACTATCTGTCTCATCCAGAGTCTCTGCCTGCTCAGCATTGATAACTCCCTGTGCCAGGGCTTTCGCTCTGAGTCTGTCCGTTTGTAGCCCGGCACCATCATCAGCAACCGTCAACGTAATGCGATCGCTGCGCGTCTGTGAAAACTGAATCTGCAGGCTACCTTGCTCGGGCTTACCCTGTTTCAAGCGCTGTTGTGGCGTTTCGATACCATGATCAATGGCGTTACGAAGCAGATGCTGCAGGGGGCTGCGCACTTCATCGAGGATCCGCTTGTCGACCTGGTAATCAGTGCCGCTGACAGTCAGGTTCACCTGTTTACCCGCTGCTGCTGCCAGATCCCGCACCATCGCAGGAACCCCTTCAACAAGGGTCGCACAAGGCAACAACAGAATCCGTTGAAGATCTTGTCTCAGCTCTACCGCCAGCCCTTCGGTACGGTGTGCTAACTGGTCTGCTTGGCGGGCTTGAGCCAGCAGGCGATATTCCCACTGATCGAAAAACTCAACGATACGGGTACCGAGCACGGACAATGTTTCGTGTAAATGCTCAAGTCTGGACGCATCGACCATATCAGACCCGGTTCTTATCTCCTGTAGACTACGTAGTGCTGCACTCAGCTGCGGCCGTTGGCGAATACGCCAATTGGCAAACTCCCGCGCCGAATGTTGCAGCACTCGGGCATGTTCGGCACTTTCCAGCCTGGTTTCGAGTAGTGTTTCGGCATACAGCCAGAGTTGATCCAGGGCTTCAGCACTCACCCTCAGCCGACCTGGCGCGGCCTGACCTACTGGACGGATCATATCTGCCGATAATGGTTCCACCTGGCAGGATTCTGGTGACTCTCGTGATTCTAATGACTCAGCAGGTGCCTGCTGAGCTGATACCTCCTGCTGGCTTTCTGCTGCCTGAGAAGCTGTTGTCTGTGAAGCTGCTGCCTGAGAGGCCGGCATCTGATGTCTGGCAGCCTGCTCAAGCGCTCGGCACAACTCTGCCAGCGCCTGATCAGGAGGTATCGCGGGAGCGGCCTCGGACTTGCTGTCAAGACGCTTTTGCAACCAGCGCAAAGCTTGCAGTGAGAGCTGTATCTGCTCGGTATCCGGCTCCGCCTCTCCTTTTCTGAACTGTGCAAAAAGACTCTCCAGTGCCTGACACAACTGCTCCACATCAGCAAGGCTGACAGCGCGCGCAGCTCCCTTGAGACTGTGCACCTCACGATACAGCACCTCCAGCAATTCAGCCGTTATTGATCCCTGTGCCAGTTGTGCCAGCCCATCATCCAGGAGGTGCAGACGCTCTTCGGCCTCCTGTTGGAAGGCCTTCAGTAGTCGTTGCTGCAACTGTTGTCGAGAATCAGCCATATCGTCCGTATGCGCCCTGCATACCCTCTCCCTGTTTTTCCATGTTCATTCGGTTTTATCTATGTTTCTGTACAAATGCCTCTACTCATATACCTCTACACACTTATCTCTACACATAGGATTCAACTACCAGATGCGGATCACCCAGTAGTTTTCGTCCATCCAGAACGGCCCAGTGCTCCTGGGTCACGCCCAGCAGATACTCTTTCCGTATCCCTTTGAGGTGAGAAGGCCCCGCCTGAAGTGCTTGCTCAGGAATAGTGCAAAAGCCAACTGTGCGATCCGTCAGCAGTGCAAACTCCATAGTGCCATTGCTCAACACCGCAATGCGGTTGAGATCGGTCAGCCCTCTGCGCGGCATCTCAAACAGACAACGCAGATCCAGTACCGACACGATCCTGCCACGTACACTGACGACCCCTGGCAGATGATCCGGAGTACCTGGAATAGAGGTCAGTTGGCGCAACGGCAATACTTCGATAACAAACTGCGCTTCAACGGCATAGATCTCCTGCGCCAACTCGAAATGGAAGAGCGCCAACTGCAAAGAGTTATCCGGTTCAACATCCGGACGAGCCAGCAGACGTGCCCGCTCCACCAGACACTGTTGCATCTGATCCTCATCTGGCTCGGTCTGACTATCCATATACTGAGTCATACACTGCACCTGCTTTTGAGGGTCGATCTGGATACCAGCAGCCACTCTCGGCACTGGGCAACACTGGCATCTCCAGCTTCAGGTAAAATCTGATCATCTGGCAGATCTGCCAGCAACCTCAGGCAGTTGTCATAGTGACGCCGTGCCAGCTCAGGCTTTTGCAACCCAACTGCGATATGGCCACTCAGGTAATGCGCCAATACAAAATGCGGATCCAGATAAAGCACTTTGTGCAAGAGTTGACTGGCTGGCTGCAGCCGCCCCCCTTCCCACTCCAACAGCGCCTGTAACCAGTAGCTGCGGGGGTCCAGCTTGTTCAGCACCTGCGCCTGCTGTAACTGCTCTGTTGCGCCTTCCAGATCGCCGCAATCAGCCAGATCTCTAGCCTGTTGAAGTACCACCTCCAGCGTTTGACCCACTTGCTGCTGCATTTGCTCAGAGCCTCTGATTCTGGTCTTTGAGAAAGTACGCAGGTCCGCTGGAGCGCTCTGGAAAAGCAGAGAGCGATCTATCGGTTCTCCTTCTGATGGCAGATCAGCAGCTACTGCGACCTTATTCAGTATTCTCGGCGACTCTTCTGCCGGTCGCGGCAACACCGCAATCGCGCCAGGCCTGCTCTCCGATCGCCAACCGGCTTCCTGACAAAGACCCGCCTCAACCGGTGCCAGCAACAAAATACCGGACTCGCACAGGCAACTCTGTAAGCGCTTCAGCACCTGTTTTATCTGCCCGGGCTCGAAATACATCAGGACATTACGGCACAATATGAGGTCAAACTCGGACATACCCTTTGTCGGATCCGGATAAACAGGCTCCACCAGATTAAGCTCACGAAACACCACGCTATCGCGCAGGGAGCTGTCGATTTGCCAGCCGTGATGATCACTGCCGGTGAAAAAACGCTCACGTATGGATGAGTCCAGTTGCCGTAATGACCAGCTGCGATAATGTCCCAGCTGTGCCTGCTCCAGAAACAAAGGATTAATATCGGTTCCGAGAATATCAATCCGCCATCCCTGCACATCCGGTAACAGTTGCCGCACCAGCATCGCCAGGCTGTATGCCTCCTCTCCGCTGCAGCAGCCGGCACTCCAGATACGCAACCACCGGCAGTTGCTATCTCGCCGCCGCGCCAGCAATGGCTGCAGAAAATGATCGCTCAGATAATGGAATAGCGACGGGTCACGGAAAAAGTAGGTTTCTCCCACCGTCAGATGCTGCGCCAGCTTTTTTCGGACATCGTCCGGCCAGACACGCTGTTCCAGTAATGGCAAGAGCCCTGCCAGACTGGCCAAACCAAGATCTTGAGCCACCCGACGGAGTTGACGTGCCATTTCCGGCCAGCGCAAAGGCGGAAAGTGCAGCCCCAGTCGTTCGGCAAGCAGGTGCTCAAAGCAGAGCAACAGCTCTCGGTCGGAATCAACTAGAGGTGATATGATGTGCGATTGCATCATCCAGCATCTCCTTCTCATCCAGACTGAGTAGTAAGTTAAGATCCTGAATCAACAATAAACCGTCAGGCAAGCGTACGAACGCCTTCAACAGAGAGGGGCAACAAGGCAGGGAAGAAGCCGGCAGCCGATCACTGTCGTCATAGACCTCAACCCCATCCACCGCATCAACCCAGAGTAACCAGTCACAATCAGAAACGGTGACCCGCAGCATACGATGCTGCGGTACCAGTCGTTGTTCGGGTAGTTTCAGACGATGACGCAGGTTGGCAACCGGCAGGATTTTACCGCCCAGGTTAACGACACCCGCAATCTGCTCCGGCATATCGGGCAGTGGACAGAATGCCACTGCGTGAAAAACCCTTTGCACATCCTCAAGATCCAGCGCATAGCGCTGCTCTGCCAGATGAAAAGCCAGCACATGCATGCCCAGCCCCTCGCCCTCTATGGCTATCTGGTTGATCGGCTATCACATGAAGAAAGCTCTACTTCGCTTTACTTCGCTCCTGATAAACAGAATAGCTGCTCGCAGACAACCCGCAAGCACGAGAGTAGATTTATCAGGATTGATTGCTCACCTTTTCCTGACTCTCCAAACCTTGCAAAAATCAAGTGACCAGAAAGTGACTGCACCAAATGGATGATTCCGCCCCCTCACTATCTGTATACTATACTGCTGTTATCAGCGAACACTGCCTCAGAGCCAATTCAAAAGGCAGTGCTCATGGCCACCAGGCAGTATTCGATATGAAAATTTCCACCCCGTCAGCCAGTGCCCCTTCAGGCCAACTGACAGATACCGGCACCATATGCACCGTTACGGAAGATGAATATGAGCTCCTCACCGCCGTGTGGGAGGAGTCAGTGCGGGCCACTCACCACTTTCTCAGCGAAGAAGATATCAGCTCATTGCGACCTCGTGTTCTCAATGACTATCTTGCCTCGGTAGTGCTGCGCAGTTACCAGGATACAAACGGCCATATTCTGGGATTTATCGGCGTATCCGGCAATCGGATCGAGATGCTGTTCATATCACCGGAGAGTCGCGGCAAGGGGATTGGGCGTCGTCTGCTGCAACACGCCATTTCCGATATGGGTGCCACCATTCTGGATGTGAACGAGCAGAATCCCCAGGCTCTGGAGTTTTATCTGAAGATGGGATTTCGCATCATAGGTCGTTCGCCACTGGATATGATGGGTAATCCTTTTCCGTTGCTGCACCTTGAACTGACTGCGCCGAGTATTCAGAAGTGCAGTGTGCGAATCAACGATCGCGACATGGAGTTTTTTATTCAGGGCGACGGAGCTCCTGTACTGTTGGTGCATGGTGCGCTGGCTGACCATCGCATGTGGGAGAAACACAGTGCATTTCTGGCTGATGGATATACGGCGATTTCCTGTACTCAACGCTATTTCGGCAAGCGAACAGCGGTTGTGGATGAAAACCACCCGTTCGGTATCACAACACACCTGCAGGATCTGCGCAGTCTGATTGAGGTGGCGGACCGTGGCCCGGTGCATCTGGTTGCCTGGTCCTATGGTGCTGATGTGGCACTCGCGCTGGCTGTCCAGGCACCACATCTGGTGCGCAGCCTCTTCCTCTATGAGCCGGGCTGCCCTGTCTACCTGAATGAGGAGCAGATGCAGCGCTTCATGAGCGATGCAGAAAAAATGTTTGGGCCGATCTTCCCGCTTGTGCAGCTGCACCACCTTGAGAAAGCCGCTCGCCTGTTGCTGGATGCTTCCGGCGGGCACGATGGCTACTTTGAGGAGCAGGAGGAGTCGCTGCGTGTACAGCAATTGGAGAATGCTCACAGCCTCGCTCTGCAGATGGCTCAATCCGAACCACCAGCTATCACTCTGGAACAACTGAACCAGTTACGCATGCCAGTGGCACTGATGTGTGGTGAACACACACGTCCACTGTTCAAGGCAGTGTTTGATGCGGCGAGCGATGCGATTCATGGTGTGCATGCAAGCATACTTCCCGGTGTCGGACATATGTTGCCAATGGAAGATCCAGCCACATTCACTCACCTGGTTAGAGAATTTATTGACGGATTAGAGCAGACGGTCTGATCCCAGACTTTTTTGCTGACCACCTCTCGACAAACAGGTCGTGGACGCCTATCTTAACGTCAGGCTGCATAAGCAGTCGGCGTCGCTCGGACGGTTCCGGGCGCTTACGTTAAGAGATCATCATGAGTCACGAATTCAAGCGTCGTTTTGAGCGCATTGAGCGCTTGCCCCCCTATGTTTTCAATATCACTGCTGAGCTGAAGATGGCCGCGCGACGTCGCGGTGAGGATATTATCGATCTCAGCATGGGTAATCCCGATGGTGCCACACCACCGCATATCGTCGAGAAGCTCTGCACGGTTGCCCAACGCCCTGATACACATGGCTACTCCACTTCACGTGGCATTCCCCGCCTGCGTCGGGCGATCAGCCACTGGTATAAGGAGCGTTATGATGTGTCGATTGATCCCGAATCAGAAGCGATCGTCACCATTGGCTCCAAAGAGGGCCTGGCGCATCTGATGCTGGCGACGCTGGATCGCGGTGATGGCGTGCTGGTACCAAACCCCAGCTATCCGATCCATATCTATGGTGCCGTGATTGCCGGTGCGCAGGTACGCTCAGTGCCATTGATTCCGGGCATGGACTTTTTTGCTGAGCTGGAGCGCGCGATCAAGGAAAGCATCCCGAAGCCGAAGATGATGATTCTGGGCTTCCCCTCCAACCCGACCGCGCAGTGTGTCGAACTGGATTTTTTCGAGCGCGTAATTGCACTGGCAAAAGAGCACGACATTCTGGTGGTGCATGATCTGGCCTATGCCGATATCGTCTATGATGGCTGGAAAGCACCATCAATCATGCAAGTTCCGGGCGCGAAGGATGTTGCGGTGGAGTTCTTCACCTTGTCCAAGAGTTACAACATGGCGGGCTGGCGTATCGGCTTCATGGTCGGCAATCCCGAGCTGGTGAATGCACTGGCAAGGATCAAGAGTTATCACGACTATGGCACATTTACACCACTTCAGGTCGCTGCGATTGCAGCACTGGAGGGGGATCAGCAGTGCGTAAGCGAGATTGTCAGCAACTATCAGAAACGTCGCGATGTACTGGTGAAAGGGATGCATGAGCTGGGCTGGATGGTCGAAAACCCCAAGGCATCCATGTATGTCTGGGCTAAGATCCCCGAACAGTATGCTCACCTGGGTTCACTGGAGTTTGCCAAGAAGCTGCTGGCGGATGCGAAAGTGTCCGTATCACCGGGTATCGGCTTTGGCGATTACGGCGATGATCATGTGCGCTTTGCACTGATCGAAAATCAGGACCGTATCCGTCAGGCGCTGCGTGGCATCAAGGCGATGTTCCGTGCCGATGGCCTGCTACCGGCGAAAGCAACGGTGCGCTGATCAATCATTGGCACGGCTATTACCTGAATCCGTGATTTCAGGAGCATCCCGGACACCTTGGGTGAGACGCCGTGAATGCATCCCTGCAGGCTTGGATGCCGCGTCCCTGCGGCATACACTCACCCAAGGCCTCCGGGATGCATCTTCAAGTCCAGCCTTTACAAAACTTGCCGAATCATCACTGCGGCGATGAGCGCCCGAAGCTGCTCTGCAGATCCAGCAAGCCTTCTGCCAGTTGTGCCTGACGACGCTCCTGACGCGGAGTAATCCCGAAGTGGTTGCGGTAGCTGGTGCTGAAGTAGGAGGCGCTGGAAAAGCCACACATCAACCCCACCTGCAATATCGGATGGCTGGTGTTGCGTAACTGCTGACGCGCTTTTTCCAGCCTCAACTCCAGATAGTACTGAGACGGCATCGCCTGCAGATGTTGCTTGAACAAGCGTTCAAGATGACGCCGCGACACCCCGATCAGACTCGCCAGATCATCAATACTCAACGGCTCTTCAATATTCGCCTCCATCAGCATCACCGCCTCGGTCAGATTCGGTTGCTGAGTACCCAGCCGCACCTTGAGTGGCACCCGCTGCGGGTCATCACTCGCACGAATCCGTTCACAGACAAACTGCTCGGAAATAGCGGAAGCGAGGTCAATACCATGCTCACGCCCTATCAGGAACAGCAACATATCCATCGCCGCCGTGCCACCACTGCAGGTCAATCGATCGCGATCTATCTCAAACAATGTGCCGGTCGCATCAATCAGAGGAAACTCCTGCCTGAAATCAGGCAGATCCAACCAGTGGGTCGTGGCTCGATAGCCGTCAAGGAGCCCGGCGCAAGCCAGAAGATAAGCCCCGGTGCCGATTCCTCCAAGCAGGCGGGTACTGCGCTGCAGGCGTTTCAGCCGTGCGATCAGATCTGAGAATTCCACTCGCTGCGCACTGGCCGGGCCACACAGTATCAGGGCATCAAGCTGGCCTGCATCCTCGTAACCACATTCGGTTTTGATCTCGACCCCACAGCTGCTCTGCACGGCACCGGACTCGGCACCGATCAACACGACTTCGTAAAGGGTTTGAGCGACCAGACGATTAGCCATATGCAGAGCTTCAACGGCACTGGAAAAGCCAATCAGCGAGAAATCAGGTACCAGCAGAAAGCCATACCTTTGTGTCTGAAGTGACTTTACCGGTAATTGATGTTGATCACTCAACGCCTGATCTGCCTTATGGTTAGAGTTATGCAACTGATGTTCTTTATCATAGACCTCCGGCACACATAATCGAAGTAGATTCGTGCCACCACAGTTCATGGATGCTATGCTGTTTAAAATCGACGTCGCATTGTCAAAATTCGTCATCTGTCGCGTCTGAACTTTATCACTAATAATAATTCTACCGTTTCTTCTGCATAAACAATAAACCGGATCTTCACATGGACAGAAAGTCTGCTACCGAGATACAGCCCGCAACGCCCCTCCATCAACTGATCAGAGAATGCCACCCCGAGGCCATCGCCCAACAGCTTGAACTGCTGCAGCACGCATTTTTTCAAAGCAACGAGGTCGATGACGATCAGCCAGTGAACGCAACCGATCAATATTGCGCCCTCATGTCAGTCTGGGAGTGTGCGCAGAAGCGCCAACCGGGAGAAACGCTGATTCGCGTGTTCAATCCGGATCCCGCCAAGTGCGGCTGGCATACCGAGCACACCCTGGTCGAGATCATCATGGAGGATATGCCCTTCATCATCGCCAGCGTACTCGCCGATCTGGCTCGACAGAATATTCGCGTTCACCGCCAGGCTTATCCGGTATTTGTGATTGAACGTGACAAAAAAGGTGTCTTAAAGGCTGCACACTCATCCAGCTCTGCCGCAAAAGGGAAGCCCGAAGCCCTGCTGAGACTGGAGATAGATCGCCAGATCAGCCTGGAGCAACTCGACACCGTCGCAGAGAGCCTGCGCAATGTATTGAGCGATGTACGCGCCGCCGTAGAGGACTGGAAGCCGATGCTGGCACGCCTGGAAGAAGCTGCCAACTGGTGTACAACACATGCAGCCGGTTATCAGACGCCGGACCTGGAAGAAACCGTGCGCTTCCTGCGCTGGCTGGGACAGGAAAATTTCCTGCTGATCGGCTCACGCTTTTATGATGTGTCGCTCAAGTCAGACAATACTTATGATCTTAGCTATGTCGATGGCAGTGGCCTGGGCTGTTTCCGCGACCCGATCTCAGACAATCAACGCGAAATCCGCCTCGATGAGTATATGAGCCGCCTGATCGAGCAGCCAGACATGCTGGTGCTGACCAAGTCCACCACTCGCTCGACCGTACAGCAGTATGCTCACCTCGATTATGTCGGCGTTAAAAAGATCAATGAACAGGGCCAGATCATCGGTGAGTGGCGCTTCTTCGGCCTTTACTCCAGTAAGGCACATGACGCCCCGCTGTCAACCATACCGCTGATCAGTCAGCGTGTGCAGCGTGTTCTTACAGATTCCGGTCTGCCATCGGATAACCATGGCTACAAGGTACTGCGTCACCTGCTGAATACCTATCCGCGTGATGAGATACTCCAAGCCAGCTACGAGCAGTTCCGCGATGCCATTTTTGGCATGCAGCGCAGCTTCGAGCGTCGCCAATTAGGGCTGTTTTTACGCCCGGATACCTATGGCCGCTTCATCGATGTGTTGATGCTTGTGCCGCGAGATCGCTACAACACCAATCTGCGCCTTCGGGTTCTGGAAATTCTCAAAGCGGAGTTCGATGCCTACAGCGTGGAGTTCGGAGTACGCCTTAGCGAGCAACCCCTGGCACTGATCGAGTTCACCATTCATTGTCGCAAGGCGCATCTGATCAACCCCGATGTGAAGAAGCTGAAGCAGCAGATCAATGATGCGATGCTCTCCTGGCAGGACAAGCTGCACCATGCGATGCTGCAGGAACTGGATGAAGCAGAAGCCAACCGTCTTCTGACCGTGTTTGGCAATGCATTGCCAACCGCCTATGAGGAAGAGATCGGCGCCAGTGAAGCTGTACGTGATATCTGCACACTGGATCGGATGAGTACACCACTGACCACGCAGTTGTATCCACGCGTCAGTGATAACGACACAATCCGGTTCAAGGTGCTCGGCCAGGGACAGAGTATCGCACTGTCTGATGTTTTGCCGATTCTGGAACATCTGGGTGTACGTGTCCTCAGCGCCTCGCCCTATGATGTCGAATCGGATGACGGCCGCGCCTTCTGGATCATCGATTTCAGTCTCGACAGTGCCGATAATCCTGACCTCAGCTCTGCTCAGATGCGCCAGCAGTTCCAGGAAAGTTTTATCCGCACCTATGTCGGCGAACTGGAAAACGACCGCTTCCATCAGTTAATCCTGAAAGCGGGCATCAGCTATCGCGAAGTGGAGCTGATGCGAGCACTGTGCAAGTATCTGTTGCAGCTCAGCCTGCCATTCAGTCAGCACTATATTGAGCAGGCGCTGTCGCGCAACCCGCAGCTTTGTCGGCTGCTTATCTCTCTGTTTGTCGCACGATTCGATCCCGCGCTGAAGGGCAATAGGGATAAACTGCAGGCCAGCATCACTACCGAGATCAACAATGCGCTCGAAGCGGTCGACAATCTGGATGAAGACCGTATCCTGCGTCATTATCTGGAACTGATTCAGGCGATGCTGCGCACCAGCTACTATCAGGTAAACGCTGATCAGCCGCGCGACCGTCTCTCGTTCAAATTCAATACCCGCTCCATCATGGCCGCACCTGAACCACGCCCTGCGTTCGAGATCTTTGTTTATTCACCACGAGTGGAGGGTGTACACCTTCGCGCGGGGCCGGTTGCACGAGGCGGGCTGCGTTGGTCTGATCGTCGCGAAGATTTCCGTACTGAGGTGCTGGGACTGGTGAAAGCCCAGATGGTCAAGAATGCCGTGATCGTTCCGGTCGGCGCCAAGGGCGGATTCGTTCCCAAGAAACTACCCGAGAATGGTGATCGCAACGCCGTGCAGGAAGAGGTTATCCGTTGCTACAAAACTTTCATTCGCGGACTGCTGGATCTGACCGACAACCTGAAGGACAACCAACCGGTTGCACCGAAAGATGTGGTCTGCCACGACACGCCTGATCCTTACCTGGTCGTGGCAGCCGACAAGGGCACGGCCACTTTCTCAGACATCGCCAACGGCATCTCTCGTGAGTATGACTTCTGGCTGGATGATGCCTTCGCTTCCGGTGGCAGCAATGGCTACGATCACAAGCAGATGGGGATTACGGCACGTGGCGCCTGGGAATCGGTCAAGCGCCTGTTCCGCGAACAGAACCGCAACAGCCAGCGTGAAGACTTCACCGTAATCGGCATCGGCGATATGGCTGGCGATGTGTTCGGCAATGGCATGCTGCTGTCACCGCATATCCGCCTGTTGGCTGCCTTCAACCATATGCATATCTTTATCGACCCCAACCCTGATGCTGCCAGCAGTTTCGAGGAGCGTCAGCGTCTGTTCAAACTGCCACGCTCCAGTTGGGAAGACTATGACGCGACCCTGATTTCAAAAGGGGGCGGCATCTATCGTCGCAGTGCCAAGTTCATTGAACTGAGTGCTCAGGCGCGTAAAGCACTCGGTATCAGCGACAAACGGCTTGCGCCGACCGACCTGATCCATAAGCTGTTGCAGGCTCCGGTCGATCTGCTGTGGAACGGCGGTATCGGTACTTATGCCAAGGCCAGCACCGAATCCCACGCAGATGTTGGTGATCGTGCTAATGACAGCCTGCGAGTGGATGGGGGTGATCTGCAGGTCAAGGTGGTCGGCGAAGGGGGCAATCTGGGGCTGACGCAAAAAGCGCGTATCGAATTTGCCCGCAAGGGTGGCCTGATCAACACCGATGCCATCGATAATGCCGGTGGCGTGGACTCATCAGACCACGAGGTGAACCTGAAAATACTGCTGAGCCAGGAAGTATCGAGCGGCCGGCTCAGTGAAGCCGATCGCAACAAACTGTTGGCGAGCATGACGGATGAGATTGCCACACTGGTATTGAAGCATAATTTTCAGCAGAGCCAGATTCTCAGCCTGTGTGCCTGGCAGGCACCTCAGCGCCTGAACGATCATCGTCGTCTGATCCATATGCTTGAACGTGCAGGCCGCTTGAATCGCAAGCTGGAACACCTGCCCAATGAAGAGTATCTGGATGAACTGGCACGCAGCAACTCTGGCCTGAGCCGTCCTGAGATTGCGGTACTGGTGGCCTACAGCAAACTCTGGCTGTCTGATCAGTTGATCGCCGAAGGCGTAGGCGAGGATCAGGATCTGGCCAGCCTGTTGCCAGATTATTTCCCGGCAGTTATCCGCAGCCGCTACCCGCAGCAGATACAACAGCACCCACTGCGTGCCGAGCTGATGGCGACTCATCTGACCAACCTGGTCTGCAACCGTATGGGATCAACTTTTGTCAGCTACCTGCAGTCGGAAACCAACTGCTCCGCTCTGAATGCTGTACGGGCGTTTTTCGCGCTGAGTCAGATTTTCAATCTGAACAGCACCTGGCAGGAACTGGAAGCCCTGGAAGAGACCGTTGATGATCAACTGTTCCGTACTCAACTGACACGGATTCAGGACCTGGTGGAGCGCTCAGCCCTGTGGCTGGTGCGCCGCACTCCGGGCAATCTCAGCATTGCTCAGTTGGTCGAGCGCTATCATCAATTGCAGTCAGAACTGCCGAGTGCCCTG
This sequence comes from Nitrincola salilacus, assembly GCF_046271865.1. Lineage (NCBI taxonomy): Bacteria > Pseudomonadati > Pseudomonadota > Gammaproteobacteria > Oceanospirillales > Oceanospirillaceae > Nitrincola > Nitrincola salilacus. The sequence goes on along the minus strand of NZ_CP176580.1, from coordinate 693,076 downwards.
CCGGAATTGATGCATGAAAGCGGACGTGAGGTGATAGAAGTAGCAGTGGCAGAGCTGCAGGCCGGTGGAGTTCCCGAGTCACTGGCAATGCGACTGGCGAGCCTGCCGCACCTGTATGCAGGACTGGATATTGTCGAATTGGCGCAGGAGCAGAATCAGAGCAGCGAAGATACCGCACGCCTCTATTTTGCGCTGGAGCAGGAGCTGCATCTGCAACCCCTTCGCCAGTATATCGCCAAGCTGCCAGAAGAGGATCTCTGGCAACGCAAGGCCCGGGCGGCTCTCGCCTTTGAGGTCGACCGTGGCCAGCTGCAGGCCTGCACCAGCATTCTGCAGGATACAGATGCCAATCTGCCACTGACTGAGCGTCTGTCTTTTTGGCAGACACAGTACGACAAGGAGTTGCGCATTCTGCAGCAGACGTTCACCGAGGTGCGCAGCAACGATCGACCGGATCTGGCGATGCTGTCAATCGTGGTACGCAAACTCGGCAGCATCCATCAACTTCATCTGGCCTGACCTCCCCTCGCATAAACCTACCGCTCAAGACGACACTGATTCCATTGGAATAACTCCTTGGAATCAGGGTCGTGGCAGGCTCATCTGGACACTTGGCAAACCCGCCACAAGTAGCCCATGTCTGATAGTTAAAAATCCACGTCGCATCAGTAACACTTTTGCTCTGTCGGCAAACGCCACAATGGTCAATAATGTCGCAGACCTGCTCACAGATAGATCCTCAGCCGAAGAAGCAGAGTATAAATATAACGGAGAGAGCACCTATGCTGATTATTAGACCGGTTGATTTTCCGGATCTGCCAGCACTGGAACAGTTATCCGCCAAGTCTGGCGGAGGGATTACGACCCTCCCCGCCAACAAAGAACATCTGGCGCGATTGATTGGTACAACCCAGAACTCCCTGAACAAAAAGGTGACTCTTCCACATGATGAGTCCTATCACTTCGTGCTGGAAGATACGACAACCGGCCACCTCATCGGCATCAGCGGTATTGAGTCCTGCATCGGACTGGATACGCCCTTCTACAGTTACCGCATCGACGAGGTGATACACGCCTCCAGCGAACTGCAGATTCACAACCGGATTCCCTCTCTGAACCTGTGTCAGGACTATAACGGCACCAGCCGTCTGTGCACCCGTTTTCTGGAGCCGGGACAGAACACCCCCTTTAACAGCCACCTGCTCTCCCGCGCCCGCATGCTGTTCATGGCTGAGCACATGAAGCGCTTTTCTCGTCGCACGGTCGCCGAGCTGCAGGGGTTGATTGATGAGCATGGCAAATCCCCCTTCTGGGAAGCGGTCGGGCGTCACTTCTTCAGAATGGATCTGGCCAAGGCCGATTATCTCAGTGGCATCAACCGCAAAACCTTTATTGCCGAACTGATGCCGCACTACCCTGTTTACGTCCCACTGCTGAACGAAGAGGCGCAGGAGGCGCTCGGTCAGCCACGCCCGGACATCGAGCATGTCATGGATCTGCTGGAGGACGAAGGTTTTGAGTATCGCGGCTATGTCGATATTTTTGACGCAGGCCCGACACTGGAGGTGCGCACGGATAACATCCGAACCATCTGGCAAAGTCGCAACATCACGGTTGAGATTGGCGAGGCCGAAGGGGATGACTGGCTGATGGTCAGCAACAATCGACTACAGGATTATCGTTGCCTGATCATGCGTGGCAATGCTGACAGCCCTGTCATATCAGTGGAAGTGGCAGACAGATTGCAAGTCATCAGTGGCGATACCGTGCGCCTGGTCCAGTTGGATGCTGACGATCTGGGTATGTAGTAGAAGCTGTAACAATTTATACGCAAACAACACATAAGTAGCCGGTGGCCGCCAGCAGTCTATTTCGGCCATCATAATAACAAGAGATACGAACATGCAAAATCCTGCTAAAGCGCTTGAAGCCAACTTTGATGGCTTGGTTGGACCTACTCACAACTACAGTGGTTTGTCCTCGGGCAATCTGGCGTCCAGTAAGAACCAGGCCAAGCCATCCAGTCCCAGACAGGCGGCAAAGCAGGGTCTGGTAAAGATGAAGGCACTGCATGATGCAGGGCTGATTCAGGGCGTGCTCGCACCTCAGGAGCGCCCTGATATTCACACCCTTCGCCGCCTTGGCTTCAGCGGCAGTGATTCAGCAGTGCTGTTTCAGGCGCGCGAGTACTCACCGCGCCTGCTGGCTGCCTGCTGTTCGGCCTCCAGCATGTGGACGGCCAATGCCGCTACCGTATCGCCCAGTGCCGATACCATGGATGGCCGGGTGCATTTCACCCCCGCTAACCTGACCAATAAATTCCACCGCTCCATTGAGCATGAAACCACCGGCCGCATTCTGGCATCCACCTTCAACAGCGCCCGTCACTTTGTGCATCACTCAGCACTTCCGGGTGCAGAGCAGTTCGGTGATGAAGGGGCAGCCAACCACACCCGCTTCTGTCACGAATATGGCGATCCTGGCGTTGAGTTATTTGTCTTTGGGCGCTACGCCTTTGATGAAAGCCGCCCTAAACCGGTGCGCTACCCTGCCCGCCAGACATTCGAAGCGTCCCAGGCGATCGCGCGAAAACACAAACTATCACCGAACAAGGTCATCTACGCGCAACAGAACCCTGACCTGATCGACCAGGGCGTCTTCCACAACGACGTCATTGGTGTTGGTAACCGCAACCTGTTGTTCTGCCACGAACAGGCATACCTGAATCAGGAGCAGGTCAAGCAGGATCTGGCACGCGCCATGCATGGTGACTTCAGAGTTATTGAAGTGCCAACCGAGAAAGTCTCCGTGACGGATGCGGTGAAATCCTATATGTTCAACAGTCAACTGCTGACTATGCCTGATGGCCGTAACCTGTTGGTTATACCGGAAGAAAGTCGTCAGACAGCATCTGTCTGGAACTATCTCAACGAACTGCTGGAAAGCAAACAGGGGATCGATGAGCTGAAGATTTTTGATCTCAGACAGAGTATGTTCAACGGTGGTGGTCCTGCTTGTTTACGTTTGCGTGTGGTGCTGACCGAAGAAGAACGAAAAGCAACGAACCCACATACGCTGATGAATGATCAACTTTTTAGTAAACTGAACGACTGGATAGATCGCCACTACCGCGACTATCTCGAAGAAAAGGACCTGGCTGATCCACAATTGCTGCTCGAATCCCGCACAGCATTGGATGAGCTGACCCAGATTCTGAATCTGGGAGCGGTCTACCCGTTCCAGCGTTAAACCTTTAGCTGGCAGAATCCGATTCTGCCAGCTAAACAATAAGAACTGCGCTGGGTCAATATTCAGGACTACAGCGACAAGAGTAGGACAGTTATGCAAACACAAGATGCAACCGCCTATCCTGATACCAAGCCCGTTGTTATCTCGATGACCGGTATCCATAAGCGTTACGGCAATCTGGAAGTGATCAAAGGCGTTGATCTTGTCGCCCGCAAAGGGGACGTGATCTGCTTGATCGGCTCCTCAGGTTCCGGGAAAAGTACGCTGCTTCGCTGTGCCAACCTGCTTGAGATTCCGCAGCAAGGTGATATCGAGTTTGAAGGGGAGCATGTACTCTGGAAAGGCAACGACAGTCATCGTCAGCCAGGAGATCCGAAGCAGGTCATTCGCTTTCGTACCAAACTGTCGATGGTTTTCCAGCAATTCAACCTCTGGTCGCACATGAGCATTCTGCAAAATGTGATTGAAGCGCCGGTCACGGTATTGGGACAGGAAAGAGGTGCGGCTGAGAAGCTCGGACAAGCACTGCTGGATAAGGTCGGTATCGGTGACAAGAGCCACGCCTACCCATCACAGCTTTCAGGTGGACAACAACAACGTGCAGCCATTGCACGCGCACTGGCGATGGAGCCCACCGCCATGTTGTTCGACGAACCCACCAGTGCGTTGGACCCGGAGCTGGAACAGGAAGTTATTCGTGTTATCAAAGCATTGGCAGCAGAGGGCCGCACCATGATCATCGTCACCCATGACATGAATCTGGCGCGCGATGTTGCTGACCATGTGATATTTCTGCACCAGGGATTAATCGAAGAGCAGGGGCCACCTGCCGAAGTGTTAAGCAACCCTAAAAGTGAACGACTGAGGGGTTTTCTGAGTGCCTCTTCAGCGGACTGAAACTGTGAAACACGTGTTATCAACCAGGAGAACAACAATGAAAAAACTGATTATCGGATTAGCGCTGGCAGTATGTGCCAGTGGCACGGCTATGGCGCAGGATCGCACCGTTCGTATCGGCACAGAAGGTGCTTACCCTCCGTACAACTTCATCAATGACAATGGTGAAGTCGATGGTTTCGAGCGTGAGCTGGGAGACCGTCTTTGTGAAATGACAGGCTTCAGCTGCACCTGGGTCACCAACGACTGGGATACCATCATCCCCAACCTGGTATCCGGCAACTACGATGCCATCATGGCTGGCATGAGCATCACTGATGCCCGCAAGGAGATGATCTCCTTCACTCAGCGTTACAAGCCAGGTGACCCAAGCTCTTTTGTTGCCCTGGCGGGTGCCGATGAGTCCGTCATGACAGGCGTGGTTGCAGCACAGTCCAACACTATTCAGTCCAGCTACCTGGCTGATACTACAGCGACACTGGTCGAGTTCCCCACACCGGAAGACACCATCGCAGCCATGCGTAATGGCGAAGTCGACGCAGTACTGGCCAACAGCGCTTTCCTGACCGACTTCGTCAATGAAAGTGGCGGCGAGTTGGTATTTGTCGGTGAGCCTCTGGATATTGCTGACGGCGTTGGCATGGGTCTGAGAAAGAGTGACGACGATCTGCGTGAAGCGTTTGATGCAGCTATCAAAGAGCTGGAAGATAACGGCGAACTGCAGGTAATGCTGGATAAGTGGTTTAAATAATCACAGCCTGACGCTCTGACTACCCGGGAGGCCTGCCAGGCCTCCCACTTCGCATAGGGTGACTGTTTTGTTTGAGTTCTGTTCTGATCCCTCACTTCTGGAAGGGACCCAGTGGTTCATGTGTTACCTGACCACTGCCAAGCATTCGATGTTTTATTGGAGCTTCGGCATTGTGCTTGCGTTGCTGGCGCTGACAGCTCCCGCTGCTCTGCTGCTCGGTTTCCTCGGCGCCATGGCGAAACGCTCACATCATGTGGTGTTGCGCTGGATCGGTTCCATCTACACCAGCATGGTTCGGGGTATTCCCGATATTATTTTCTTCATGTTCGTGCCTATTGCCCTGGGGCAGGGTATCGAATATGTGCGCCACAAGATCAAGTGTCCTGATGTCACTGAGCCTATCCGCCAGGGCAATGATTTTGTGGTGTGCGCGGCTGCCAAGTTCCCGTTGGGAAGCGCCGATCAATGGGTACACCAAACCTATGGTTTCGCACTGGCCACAGTCGCCTTCGCCTTTGTGTTCGGTGCCTTTGTCGCCAACACAATCGATGGAGCGATGCGGGCGGTTCCGGCCAGCCAGCTCGAAACCGGCCATGCCTACGGCATGACACGCCGCCAGGTTTTCTGGCGCATTCTAGTTCCCCAGATGTGGAGCTATGCACTGCCCGGCCTGTCCAATCTCTGGCAGATCCTGATCAAGGCCACACCTCTGCTGTTCCTGCTCGGCGTACAGGATGTCGTCTATTGGGCACGTGAGCTCGGTGGCAGCAAAACCGGCCGCTACGAGTACCCGCATGGTGACTGGCGCTTGTGGTACTTCATAGCTTTGCTGGTGTTCTACCTGCTGATGACCTGGGGCAGTGAAAAAGTGTTCCGTCGTCTGAGCACCCGTTTTTCGCGTGGACAAGCCACTCAAGCTGGCCAACAACATCTGGAGGCTAAAGCATGAGCTGCCTGCAAACACTTTCTGAATATGGTCTGCGTTCGCTGGGTCATGGACCGCGATTGCTGCCACGCGGTGATATCACGCTATGTGACCAGATTGTTCTGATCGGCAGCGGAATGGTCTGGAACGTTTACTTTGCCGCACTGGCGCTGGCATTGGGTTTTTTCCTGGCCACAGCGCTGGCGCTGGCGAAGAACAGCAAAAACAGATTGCTACGCTCACCCGCTACAGGCTTTATCTTTGTGTTTCGCGGCTCCCCGCTGTTCATCCAATTCTTCCTCGCCTATGAAGCCTTTGTGCTGCTCCCGCGTGCAGGGATTGAGATAGACCTGCTGTTCGTGCAGATCACCGCGGAAACTCGCTGGCTGACCCGTGCGGCCGCGGGGGCCTTGATCGTACTGTTCCTGAACACATCTGCTTACTCGGCCGAGATTTTCTATGGTGCTCTGCGTTCAGTACCAAGGGGTGATCTGGAAGCGGCGGATGCCTATGGAATGAGTGGTTTCTCCCGCTTCAGAAAGATCGTCTGGCCAACTATGATGAGACTGGCCTGGCCCTCTTATACCAATGAAGCGATATTTCTGTTCCATGCCACCACGCTGGTGTTCTTCTCCGGCTTCCCGGCCTGGCAGCAGAAAGGAGATGCTCTGTACTATGCGCGCTATTTCGCAGATCAGACCTTCAACCCCTTCATCCCCTATCCGATTGCCGGGGCCTACTTCATTCTGTTCACGCTGATCCTGATCCTGATCTTCGGCAAGATCAATGACCACCTCAATCGCCACCTGGCGCGCGAGCAGCGGATCAAGATGAAACTGAGCACGCGCTTCTATCGCCGCACCCCCATGCCAGCACTACGCTGAGCTGTCGACAATTACGGGCCTGCTCGTCTGATGACGACAGGCCCGCTCCTATCGCTTCCCGCCTGACCAGCAACATTAGAAATAAGCACTATACTGGGTGCAGGAACCTCTGTCGCAAACGCCTGCATGGGAAGTTAGCTATTGCGCCTGCTCTGCTGCACTGGAATGCTGTTACTCTTGCTTTTATCCGGCCATGCTGGAGCTATGGCGCTGTCTGAGGGGTTCACCGGCTCTACCGACTACATCACCGAACCACTGCTGACAGCCATCGAAGGTACTGAGCGCCTCTCACCAGAACAAGCACTACAGGAGCTGAGCTTCGACTCTCGCCACTTCAGACAGGCCAGCGACCTCTCCACCGAAGCCTACTGGCACAAGATCACGTTTCCTTCCCCCCCAGCAACAACTGAGCTGATTCTACGACTGAGCAATATCATGATCGATGAGCTGGATCTGTACCTGATTCAGGATGGTCAGGTGGTACGTCACTGGATACGCGGAGACACTCAGCAATGGAACCCGGAGGAGAGCTACGCCAGCATATGGTTTCCGATAGACCTGCATCCGGGTAGCGAAAGCCTTCTACTGATTCGAAAAGCCAGCGAGGGTCCCTTACTGCTTCCCCTGCGATTAATGACCGCCCAGCAATTCAATCAGCTGACTGAGCGCAGCTTCAAGCTATGGGCAGCCGCTGCCGGTGCCCTGCTGATACTGTTGATTCATAACACGGTGATTTTTCTGCTCTTTCGCTACCCAGCCTATGGCTACTACATTCTGTTTCATCTGACCGTGTTTCTCAGTCTGGGCGTGACTCAGGGATTCGGACCCTGGTTGTGGCCCATGGCATTTAACCAATTCCTGGGCTCGATCATACTGACCCTATATACCCTCTCGGCCTGGACTATCTTTCATTTCAGCTTGCAGTTTCTGCAGGTACGAACCCGTTTACCGCGCTGGTGGCGCTATCGTCGTCTGGCTGACCTGGTATTTGCCTTCTCCGTACTCATCAGCCTGATCGTTCCCGAAAACTATTACGCAACCCCATTTTCGGTTTTGCAGGGCGTAGTATCAGTTTGCAGCATCTACTGGGGTATCGCCATCCTGCGCCGGGGTTTTAGCCCTGCCGCCTTGTACCTGCTTGCCTGGTCATTTTTTATCGTCGGTGCCGCCATCGGAGGTATGACATTTCGAAACCAGCTGCCTTTCAACAGTTTTACCGAACATGCATTGCTGATCAGTACGGTGATCGAACTTCTGGGCTTTTCGTTCAGCCTTTCACTGCGGGCAAGGCATCTGGAAACAGCAAAAAATCAGCAATTGATGACCAATCCAGAATCCGGTCTGCCAAATCGAAACTACTTTCTGAATCATCTGCGCAATCACCACCATCAAGAGTTGCCTGATCTATCGGTGCACCTGGTCCTGATCCATCTGTCTGGCATCACAGAGCTCAGTGAAGCGGTCGGTCCCGGCAGCGCTGGCAAAGCCACAGCCACACTGGCAAAGCGAGTCAATCAGGCCCTTGAGAACGAGCACTGTGTCATCAGGCATCGTTTACCTAATCTCAGCCAGGCCTGCGTTATCGATATGGATCAGGATAATCTGATTTTTCTCTGCCATCAGACCAACCGCCCTGAAGAGATCATTGAGCACCTGGAGCCGGTACTGAATCGATCTATCCGCCTGCACCAGATTGAGTTCCAGCAGCTCTATTCCATCGGTGTGGCGTCTGGATGCCTGAACGAACTGGATATGACTACTCTCTATCAACATGCTCAACTGGCCGCCCGCGCAAACTGGCGCTCAAACCATCTCTGGAGCCGGTATCAGGCAGATCAGCAATTGCATCAGCATACGCAACTGATGCTGGTAGCGGAGATGAGTAAAGCAATCCGCAGCCATGGCTTTCACTTTCTGATTCAACCCAAGGTAGAGCTGGCCAGTGGTCGTATCAGAAGCGGAGAGGTATTACTGCGCTGGAAACATCCGACACTTGGGATGGTTTCACCCGCCGAGTTTATCCCGCTGGCTGAGAATGTCGGACTTATCTTCAAGTTGACCCAACTGGTACTGAATATGGTGCTGAACTGGATAAGGCTCCACGCAGACGAATTGCACGATACGACGCTTGCCATCAACATTTCAGCCCGTGATCTACTGCAGCAGAACTTTGCTTCCGGATTGATAGAGTTATGCAGAACCTATGATATTTCCCCTCGCCGCATTGTGCTGGAAATTACTGAAACCACTGCCATCAGTGACAAGAATCTGGCTGCAGAAAATGCCGACGTGCTTCGCTCCGCAGGCTTCAGTCTGTCCATTGACGATTTTGGGGCTGGTTACAGCTCCATGCAGAATATCAATCGTCTGGCACCTGAGGAGATCAAGATTGATCGACTCTTTGTGTCCAACCTTACAGAGAATGAAACCCACCAGACACTGTGCCGTTGCCTGATCTATCTGAGTAAAGATCTGGGCACACGCTCTACCGCCGAAGGGATAGAAACCAACGAGCAGCTTGAGCTGCTCAGATCCTGGGGATGCCACTCAGGGCAGGGGTTCTACCTCTACCGGCCCATGCCCGCAGAGGAGTATCTGGCACTGCTTCAAGACTCGAGTGGCACTGGCTGATAGCTTTTATTTCCGTTACACTCGGAATCAAGATGCAACAAGCTGCTCTGCGTGATCGTCAGATAAAATTTTCTTTAAGATAATCCTAAAGAAAGCTGGAGCCTGACCGATAACATTAGCATGAACAGTTTACGAGGGATGTCAGGATGGCTATAGATCTCAACGGCCTGTCCTCAAATCAGACGACAGCAGCCCGCGGCAAGAGTGCCGAGCAGCAGCGCAACTCACCGGTAGCCGAGAAGAGTGAAAACAGCACTCTGAATCAGCCTGCCAGTGATACCGTGAAGCTCAGCGATGCTGCTCAGGCGCTTCAGGAAGCCGGGAAACGTCTGGATACAGCACCTGATGTTGATGCAGAGCGTATTGCCAGCATCAAAGCCGCTATTGCTGATGGTAGCTACCAGGTCGACAGCGGGCGCATAGCAAACAAGATGTTGCAGTTTGATAAACTTTTCAACTGATGAGTCTATATGTCAGATAAGTTGACGCAAGATTTCTTTGCCTTGGTTCGCCAGGGCATTTTGCTTTTTGAGCAACTGAAGTCGCAGCTGGAGGCAGAGCGTGCAGCTATTGAGGCACGCAGCCTTGATCAACTGACAGAAGCCACTGGACAGAAACAGACACTGCTGCAGCAGATCGAGCTGAATATCAAAGATCGTAACGATACCCTGATACAGCTGGGCTTTACCCCCTCAGAAGAGGGTGTCGAAAAACTACTCAGCCAGCTTCCAGAAAAACCCGCTCAACTGCTCACCGCTGAGTGGAACAAACTCACTGAATCACTACATGAAGTTCGCGAAAGCAACCTGCGTAATGAGCAGATAGTGAACCGCAGCAAACGCAACCTGGATCAGCTTATCGCACTGCTTCAAGGGCAGAGCGGCAAAGGTGTGCTGTATGACAATCGTGGTGAAAAAGGCAACTACTCACCACAGAGTCGTATCGGCAAGGCCTGAAACAGTGGCCAAAGCAATCATTTACCGGTAGAATCGCCGCCGTCTCCCTATAGTTCAACCGGATAGAACGGGCCCCTCCTAAGGGCCAGATCGGGGTTCGAGTCCCTGTGGGGAGGCCATTTCATCACTATTGAGCTGATTTTCAGCCTTCCTTTCCTCTCCATGTGATGTCAAAATCCGTACAGAATTCAACCCAATAGCGGAACCCCTCAGTCGTGAAAACCAGCATTGGACAGATTCGTCGCAAGGATCTGACAAAAGCCGCCTATTACGTCATGCTCGAGCATGGTCTGGCAGGCACTACAGTGGCCCGAGTCGGCGAAAAAGCCGGCATGTCACACGGTATCGTCAACTATCACTTCAAGAACAAGGTCGAGTTGTTGAATGCCGTGGTTCGCTACGCCAATCGCCTGATCGGTGATCGTGTCGTAAGTCTGATGCGGGAAGCACGTACACCGCGGGAAAAGCTGTCAGCCGTGCTGCGCGGTAATTTTGATGAAGAGATCTTCAAGCCTGAGAACGCCCGTGCCTGGCTGGCACTCTACGCCCAATCTCCGAAAAGCCCGGGATTCGTACAGTTGCAAAACCTGATCTACAGCCGGCTTCAGAGTAACCTTGTGTGCTATCTCAAAAAGCTGATGCCACAATCACGTGCACTGGAGGTCAGCCGTGGCCTGAGCCTGATGATGGATGGTCTTTGGTTGCAGCAAGCGATGGACGACTGCGAAGTCCCCTGCCCGCTGGCACTGAGCATGACTGAATCCTATCTGGATTGCATGATTGAAAAGTACAGGGCCGATCATTGATCAGCCCTGTACGCAGCACTTATATAAGTACGAACCTCTGTAAAACTTCAGCCTTTCACATCAATCCAGACAGGGTTGGAGATTGCTGCTTTACCACTTTTGTCTTTCACTATCAGGTTATACCAGGTGCTCTCTGAAGGTTGCAGACTGAACTCAACCATCTGCCGTCCTTCTGCTCCTTCTAATGCCCTGACCTCCACTGGCGATCCAATCTCTGAACCACTGGTGTAGAGCTCCACACTTTCAAGCCCATTCACGGCAAACAACTCGACAGCCAGGCTCAGCGCCTCGCCACCTGCCACCTCATAAGTCTGCCCGAACTCCAGATCCTGCGTGAACATCATCGGCCCCATGGACACATAGGAACGACCAGCCGCCACAGCCTCGACAAACCCCTCGACAGACAGATCATCATCCACCTTAGCCAGCGTTCTGATAATGCCCGAGTACAGCGTCGGAGATGTCACTTCGTGGGTATCCGTGCCGCCGGTCAGGTAATAAACCTTGCCCTCACCCTTCAGGCTCTCATCCCAGAAGCGCATCGCCTGTGTCAGCGTGCGTGTATCAATATTGTCCGGCTTGCTCAGATCGATGGTTGGCTGCAACTCGATCAGGTCGAAATCTGGGCTGTATCCACCCGGCACAATATCACGGTTATTTAAGTAGCCATAATCCGAGAAAGGATGATTCACGATCACCAGAGCGCCCAACTCATGAGCGGCCTTGATGATATCTGCTACATCCATGCTGGAGTCGATGATGTCGTGATTGATCGGCATATTGATCAGGTTGAAGTGTCCCCAGCCAGGAGTAACTTCCAGCCCCGGAATAAAGGGATAACCCCGCTGAACCGACAGATCATGTACCTCAGTGTGATTGCTGACCGCATCATGATCACTGATATAGGTCAGATCAAGACGACTGGCCAATTGAGACCTGACCACATCGACCGGTGCAGTGTTGGCATCACCGATATCCGTATGATGATGAAAGTCGACCGCATACCAACCTTCCTGATTCGGCAGTACATCTGACTTCACCGATATGGCCACTTCGCTGACCTCATTAGAGCGTACCGTGGTTTCCCCTCTCACCGGCATAGAATTGAAGTGCGCACCTGACAGGATATTGAAGGCAAACTCACCGGTAGCCAGCTGGATACGCGCCAGCCCCACCTCATCAAGCTCTGTGAAATAGGTGCGCCGACCCAGATACTTCACTGCAGGCACCTCGCCCTCAACCTCAATACGAGCATCAACCGGCTGACCAGTATCCTCATCAGCTATGTTCAGTAGAACGGTGCCTCCTTGAATAATTGCATACTCATCCTTGAAGGTCAGGCTTTTCTGTTCACCTGACGTCACGGTGACAGACTGTTTCTGAGAGGGTGTAAAGCCAGCATCCAGCGCATAGATCTGATATTCGCCTTCCGGTGCCTGAAAGCTGAAAGAGCCGTCCGCATCTCCTACATGCCAGAACAGAGGCTGCATATTGACATGCAACTGATCCGCACCAACATTCTGCGCCCCGACAAACTCGCCCTTGTAGCGTCCCTCACGCTCAACCACAATCACAGGATTGGCGTGGACTTCGCCCTGATTGTTATACACCACACCACTGATGAGGCTGGATTCCAGCCCCTTCTTCTCAATCATACGCGCCATGAAGGGGCTGGTATGGCCATTATCGGCAATTTGGAGTTCACCGGTGAAGGTCATGCTTTCACCCGGTGCAAGATTGTAATGCTTGTGCAGGTCCTTGTAGCCGGTGGTGCCACGATAGATATCCGGATCATCCATCTGCACGGTGATCGCATAATCCTCTGTGTAGCTCACGGTGAAGTCGCCCAGCGGCTCATCCGCACCGGCACCGATATGGATATTGCGGGCACGGATATCCGGTGTGTCATAACCAAACGGGCCGAACATGAAGGCCGAAAGCGCACTGAGAGAGTAGCCGCTGCGCATATCTTCATAGCTGTCGGGTCCCGGGTTGGACACCACTGTCTGCAACTGCAGCACGTTACTGTCTTTTGTCAGCGTATAAGTGGTGACAACATCCAGTGCATTTCCCTTGCCATCGCCCAGCCAGGTACTGGTGGCACGCACAACGCCCTCATCGGTATCCGCCTTGATTACCTCGACATCTGCCACCAGCGATCCACCACTGGCGGTCCAGGAATTGACCAGAAACTCGACATCATTGACGATATTTACACCAAACTGATCACGCCCCTGCATCACAGCCAGGTTGGAGATGGAGCCATTAGTCATCCCCCAGAAATTAGGGCTACCGACAGCAAAGGTGATAGCGATCTTATCGTTATAGAGTGTGATGTCCTCAGGGTGAATCAGCACATCTCCTTCGATCGGAGAGGGGCCGGTAACAACTTTGACATCCGCCAGCGCAGAGCCCGCAAACCACATTGCCAGACTCAGCGAGCTGACGGCAAATCCTTTGATAATTCGATTATATTGCATGTTCTTAACCTCAGTTCCGTTGACCTGTTGTAAAAAAATGCTGGTGGCCAGACAGCCGCCACCAGCGAAGAGCCCAAAAGCTATACGATTGAAGGTTGAGAGGGGCCGGCAAGCCCCCATGTGCAGGGCCTGCAGGAAGCGGCGCGGAGTGATTCCGCACCTTTATAGGATCATGCTCAGATCAGGTTAAAAATACTTGCTGATCGAGAACACCAGAGTGTCGTCAAAGTTAGGCGTATCCTTCACGCTGCTGTTGACATAGTGCAAACCAAAATCGAGACCGGCCAGATGCTTGCTGGCACCAACACTCCAGTCACGAAAGGAGCTATCGTTATCCGGCTTGGAGTAGCCGAAGCTGGCATCCAGAGAAAGCCCATCCATCACCTCATAAGAGGCAGCCACATTGTAGTAATGCACCTTGAAATCAAAATCGCGTTTGTAGGCAAAGCTGAGAAACTCCCAGGAGAGCACCCCGACAAACTCGGTGGAATCAGTATCCTTACTGTCATGCGATCCCGGGAATGTATAACGGGCCAGGCTGACATCGTACCCAAGGGCGCCCGCTTCGCCGGCATAACCGACATAGACATCGATCTCGACACCATCTACCCCTTCCACCAGCGAACGTTCGGAAACGCTGGACGCCCAGGTACCGACATAAAGCCCGCTGTCATGGGCATAATCCAGCCCACCCTGAATCGCAGGTCGGCCATTGGACAGGCTGTAACCGCGTGAAACGTAATCCGAAACCAGACTTATATTGGCCGAAAACGGGCCATCCTCTGCAACAGCCGATGCAGCGCCAAACATGGGTACCGCAGCAATGAACGCTAGTGGAATCATTTTGCTACGCATGGTGTTCTCCTGTGGTGTTAGAAGTATCGTTTATTGTTGTTTTGAAGCCGACACCAGCGGTCGCCGTGCCGGCATTTTTCCACCAGGCTGTCGCGCGAGGCAACAGCCTCCAAGCACCTGTTCAGCCGCTACTGCGCACTTTCTGTACCACGGCATGCACATCTTCGCGCTTGATGAAGAGCATGGAGTAGATACCGAGATAGAGCGCAATGACTACCAGGCCAACCCACTGAATTTCGAAAGGCGTGAACTGATAGAGCAGGATAATGCCGTACATCAGCACCCAGTTACCCAGGATGTAGACCGGCTTACCGAGGCGATCAACCGTCATGCCAAGGTTATCGGTATACAGACGGATCAGCGAGTCCAGTGAGTTGATCACAAAGATAATACCCACCACGACCATCGCCATTCTCAGATAACCGATCACCTCCTGATCAAACGCGAAGTGGAAGTAGAGCACCGCAAACCAGATCGCCAGAGGAATAGATGGGAACACCAGCAGTGCAACCAGCAACTGCCACGCCTTCAGACCACCGACAAAGCGCGCCACAAACTGACCGATCATGATGCTCCAGGCAAACCACCAGAAGAGATAAAACTCATGATACTCGGTGATAGGGGTGACAAAGCGATGGATATTGCTGAAATATCCGCCAACATTACTCAGGCTGCTGGCCAGACCACCAACACCCATGCCGGAGCTGAACCAGATCGCCGCAATCAGCGCGAAGAAAAGCCAGGTCGAGCTGACGCTGAGAATCTTGACGTATTTGATATCGGTACTGGACATCACCGCTGCCATGACGACCGCCGCCACCAACAGATAGCGAACCGGATCACTGATCCCTTCGATATAATCAGGCAGATAGCTGAGGAACAGGAAGCCAGTGAAGGCACAGGTGGCGATGATGACGAAGTTATTGATGATCTTGACCACAGGGATCTCGAACAACTGCAGCTTCGGCTCGACCACACAGAAGTAGAAGGTGGTCAGGAAGTAGAGCCCCCAGACCAGAAATCCCCAGAAGCCAAACTCAATGGCCAGTGGGTTGGTGAAGCTGTAAGCGCCATCTTCGGCGTAAACCGGAAACTCGGTCAGTGGGAACATGATCAGCCCCACATCGAGGCCAGAGGTGAAAAGTATCGCGATAAACGTGAACATTGATACCGGCATCGGGCCAGTACATTTCACAGAGCCCCATCGCAAAACGATGAGTATGGCCGTCGCAAGGACCGCAATGAATGCGATCGACAAAATCATTTGCATGATTTTCTCCTGTTATAGTTATGAGTGTTGGGTTCTGATTCTTCGGTTTTGCGTGTCCGGTCTGATGGCTTGTTATCCTGTCAGACCGGGTGTTGCTGTTTTCTCCTGCAATCAAACAACATGTTACTGAGTGGTAGTACTTAAACTAAGTGCTCAAGCTATCCAGCTTCACTCCAGTCAATTGACTGGCGTTTGGGGGGATTCTTACGCTGCCGGATTTCCCACTCGTTATCCAGCCAATAGCTGGCTGTCGAGGCTGGCAGCGGCTCATGACCCAGGATCATGTCAGCGGCTTTTTCCGCGACCATAATCGTCGGCGCATTCAAATTGCCATTAGTAATGGTCGGGAAGATTGAAGAGTCCACCACGCGCAGTCGCTCAAGACCACGCACGAAACAGAACTCATCCAACACCGCCATCGGATCATCTTCCGCACCGATCTTGCAGGTGCAGGAGGGATGATAGGCGCTCTCGACATTAGCACGCACCCAGGCGTCAATCTCGGCATCGCTCTGCACCTGAGCACCCGGCTGTATCTCATCGCCACGATAGGCATCCATCGCTGGCTGGTTGGTCAGCTCACGGGTCAGACGGATACAGTCACGCCAGTCGATGATGTCCTGTTCATGCTGCAGATAGTTGAACAGGATGCTCGGTTTATCCGCCGGATTGGCCGTGCGTATCCGAACATGCCCACGGCTGTGCGGTTTGTTCGGACCGACATGCATCTGGAAGCCATGACCGGAGAAAGCGGCCTGACCATCGTAACGCATCGCGGCTGGCAGAAAGTGGTACTGAATATTTGGCCATTTGAGACCGGCGCGTGAGCGGATAAAACCACAGGACTCAAAGTGATTGGTCGCGCCCAGACCTGTCTTGAACAGCAGCCACTGTGCACCGATCATACCTTTACTGATCAGATCCAGTTTGCTGTTCAGGCTGATCGGCTTCAGGCATTTGTACTGGAAATACACCTCCAGATGATCCTGCAGATTTTCGCCGACACCGGGCAGCTCGTGCATCAGCGGTACACCCGCCTGCTCCAGCACTGCTCGTGGCCCGACACCGGATAGCTGCAACAGCACCGGCGAACCGATGGAGCCAGCCGACAGAATCACCTCGCGGCTGGCCAACGCCTTATGCATTTGACCAGCCACTTCATACTCTAATCCCACCGCCTTTTTACCGGCAAACAGCACGCGATGTGCCAGTGCATGACTGACCACCGACAGATTCGGGCGTTTGAGTACCGGCTTAAGATAGGCATTGGCAGTAGACCATCGCACCCCATCCTTCACCGTCATCTGCATCGGGGCAAAGCCCTCCTGCTGATAGCCATTGTAATCAAAACTCTTTGGATACCCGGCATCTACGCCAGCATCGATAAACGCCTGATAAAGAGGGTTCAGCGCCATATCATTACCGGCACAAGTACTCAAAGGACCCTCTGCACCCCGATACTCATCACTACCACCTTTCCAGGTTTCAGCGCGCTTGAAATAGGGCAGGCAGTTCTGATAGCCCCAGCCTTTGGCGCCCTGAGCTTCCCACTCCTCAAAATCGCAGGCGTGACCCCGTACATAAACCATGCCATTGATCGAAGAACTGCCGCCGAGCACCTTGCCACGTGGGCAGTGCAGATGTCGCCCACCCAGCCCAGGTTCAGGCTCACTCTCGAACTCCCAGTTGTACTTGGGATTGTTCATCGGATAGGAGAGCGCCGTCGGCATCTGAATGAAGATGCTGCGATCACTGCCGCCAGCCTCAATCAGCAGTACACGATGCTGACCCGACTCGGTGAGGCGGTTAGCCAGCACACAGCCGGCAGACCCTGCTCCCACGATGATGTAATCAAATGCCTTATTCTCACTCATACTCGGATCTCACCTGATATACCTGAATGTCGTGGATCATCGATCATCATGCGTAAGGACAATCCACATCACCCAACTCGACATACACACTCTTGAGACGGGTATAGTGATTGATCGCTTCCGGCCCGTTCTCGTGGCCGATGCCAGACTGCTTGAAGCCACCGATCGGCAGTTCGATTGGCGTCAGGTTGTAGTTGTTGATCCAGCAGGTGCCGGCTTCCAGCTCGGCAATCACACGATGCGCTCGGCTGAGATCACGGGTAAACACGCCGGCAGCCAGTGCATACTCGGTATCGTTGGCACGACGAACCACCTCCTCTTCATCGCTGAAGCTCAGCACTGACATCACCGGTCCGAAGATCTCTTCACGGCAGATAGTCATCTCGTCATGGCAGTTTATGAACACTGTAGGCGCCACAAAGGCACCCTCAGGCATCCCTGCCACCTGTGCCTGCTCACCGCCACACACCAGTTGTGCTCCCTCCTCTACACCCTTGCGGATATAGGACAGTACCGATTCCATATGACTCTGCGAAATCAATGAACCCACCTGAGTATTCGGATCCATAGGATCACCAATCACCAGTTTTGCTGTACGCTCCAGCAGGCGCTCGACAAAGGCATCTTTAATCGACTCATGCACAAACACACGGGTACCGTTGGTGCAGATCTCACCCTGGGTATAGAAGTTGGCCATCATCGCTGCCGATACGGCGTTCTCCAGATGCGCATCTTCAAACACGATCAGCGGGGACTTGCCACCGAGTTCCATGCTGACATGCTTGAGCGTAGTGGCGGCATCGGCCATCACCTTCTTGCCGGTCGCGGTGGAGCCGGTCAGAGAGATCTTTTCGATCCCCTCATGTAACGACATGCCACGACCGATTTCAGAACCACCAGTGATGACGTTATATACGCCATCCGGCAAGCCTGCTTCAGTAAAGATCTCAGCCAGTTTGAAGGCGGTCAGCGGTGTCAGAGATGCAGGCTTGTAGATCAGGCTGTTACCACAGGCCAGTGCCATGGCGGCCTTCCAGCAGGCGATCTGGATAGGATAGTTCCAGGCACCGATACCGGCACACACACCCAGCGGTTCGCGACGGGTGTAGCCAAACGCATTGTTCAGATCCACATGAGACCCGCGGATTGTTGGTGCCAGACCGGCAAAATACTCGATGCAATCTGCACCTGATGCGATATCCACCACCGACGCTTCCTGGATCGGCTTGCCGGTATCCAGCACTTCAAGCTCGGCCAGCTCATCGTTACGCTCACGCAACAGTGCCACGGCTCGCATCAGTATGCGGCTGCGTTCGGTTCCGGTCATGCGCGACCAGACTTTAAAGCCTTCCCGAGCCGCCTCAACGGCACGATCCAGATCTTCAAGAGACGCCAGTTGTACCTGGCACAGCAGTTCGCCGGTAGCAGGGTTGTGAGTGGCAAACGTCTTCCCGGATGTTGCGTTAACATACTGTCCGCCAATAAAGAGTTGCTGCTCAGAAAAACGTGTCATTACCTGCTACCTCTACCATGTGATATTCGATCAGAAAACATACCGATTCGGCTCCGCTAGTCTGCGACGCGCCGACCTGTCTATTTTTTAATCTATAAAAAGTAAGCTGTATTGTCAAATAAATAACTTGATAGCCATCAAGGAAAATCGATCATACATCTGCCAGATCAAGCGGAGTAGCGCCATTAACGACACTATCCAGCCTACTAACGTCAGATCATGAAAAATTCAGGGGGGGAGCGTTGGGAAGAGAGCTCAGCGCGATATCAGTCACGCTGCATAAAGGATTCGGCAAAGGTGTCGGCATCCACCGCCGGGCTTGTCAGGTATCCCTGATAAATGTCGCAACCGAGCTCGCGCAATACTGCCAGTTGCTCATCTGTTTCTACGCCCTCCGCAATAGTACGCAGTCCCAATGTATGACTGATAGCCACTATTGTGGCAGCAATTTCACGATCGCCGCCATGCTCAGTGATATCATCCACAAAACTTTTATCTATCTTCAGAAAATCCAGCGAAAAGCGCTTCAGATATGCCAGAGAGGAGTAGCCTGTGCCAAAATCATCAATCGCCAGGCTTACACCCAGCTCACGCAATTTAGATAACACCTGCTCCGCCTCATCTTCGCGACTCATCAGTGCACTCTCTGTCAGCTCAAGCTCCAGATAAGCTGCTGGGTAACCGGATTCGGCCAGCATCGACTCAACCAGCAGGGTAACATCCGTGTGGCGCATCTGATAGGCAGAGAGGTTCACAGCCAATCGCAGAGGGGTATATCCCTCCTCCAGCCAGTGGCTTCCCTGCTGACAAACCTGCTGCAACACCCACTGACCGATCTGATTGATCATGCCGGACTGTTCAGCAACCGGAATAAACAGGGCAGGCGAGATAAAGCCCTTCTCAGGATCGATCCAACGAAGAAGGGCCTCTGCTCCAACAATTTTACCGGATAAAATATCCACCTGTGGTTGGTAAAACACACTCAAGTGTCCAAGCTCAATTGCCACACGCAGACGCGCCTCAATATCCAGTCGATCCCTGGTGGCCTGTGTCAGTTCAGTTTTATAGAATCGATACTGATTACGACCCGACTCCTTGGCATAGTAAAGAGCGGTATCAGCCTGTCGCAACAGCTCTTCAGGATCCAGCTCAGCACCCTCTCCCAGACTGATACCAATCGATCCTCCAATACGGATCTCTATACCTCCCGACAGACGAAAAGGAGCCTGAAGGGCCGAAATCAATTTCTGCGCAAAAGCAGCGACAGAAATCTTATCCGGATACTCCTGTAGCGCCGGCAGGATCACAAATTCATCACCACTGAGTCGGCAAAGATCATCCGTCGGCTGCAGCATATTCTTGAGCCTGAGTGCCAGCTTGCACAGCAACTCATCCCCGACGACATGCCCGAAACTGTCATTCACATCGTTAAATCGATCCAGATCCAACACCATGCACGCCAGCTTTTCAGACTCACGTTTTTGCTCTACCCGTAACGTAATGGCTTCCAACATCGATAACCTGTTGGGCAAACCCGTGAGATTGTCGTGATGGGCAATATAATCGAGCCGCTGCTGGTGCAATTTACGAGCGGTAATCTCGGTTACCACACCTTCAACCTGCCCCGCCAGGCCTTCTGTATCAGTCAACAATCGAGACGTATCTTCAACCCAGATCCATTTACCATCAGCCTTGCGCACCCGATACTCCTGCGTGTAGCTATCGGCACCTGCACGACGGAATCTCTGCCCCTCCTCAAACAGCCTGGCACGATCAGAAGGATCAATCAGATCGCCATAACAAAGACCACCGGAGATAAACTGTTCAGGCTCATATCCCCAGCGCGTGATATTGTCCGATACATAGATGACTGGCCAGTTCTCATCCAACCGCCAGCGGAAAAGCATGACTGGACTTGCCTTAACAACCTGTACAGCGGTTTCCAACGCCCGCGACTGCGCAACATGGCCCAGTGCATAGCCAACATCATCAGCCATCTCGTTCAGTGTACAGACGATATCAGGGGTGAAAAATTCATGATCACGGGCATAAACACAGAAAACTCCCACCAGTGTGTCGCGCTGATGAACCGGAAAGCAGGCCATGCTTTTCAGTGAATGCCCAAACAACACCCTGCTGCTGGCAGTGCCATCGGAAAAAGGATGCTCAGTCACCACCGGTGATCTGCGTGCAACCGCTCTGGAGACCGGCTCGACCTCTGCCTGTTGGCTGGCAAGCAGTTGCCACTCCGCATCACTTTTCTGTAGATCATTAGCAAATGCCTGAATCGAGGAGCGAATAGCGCCGGATTCAACCCATCCAAACCAGGCAAAACCCAAGCCACTTTGCTCAACAGCAATTCTGCACACACCCTGCAATAACTCATCTGCGCTCTGGCAGCGCACAATCATCTGATTGGTTTCAGACAGGGTATTATAGAGATCGCGCTGACGAACCAGTTGCGCTTCATAGCGCTTCTGCTCGGAGATATCCTGAACAGTTTCAATGGCATAAATCACCTTGCCATCCTCATTGCAGATCGTCCTGAGGTTGAGCATCACCGGCACATAAGTACCATCAGCCCGGACAAAGCGCTTCTCGATGGTATAACTATCCTGATGACCATCGATCAGTTGCTGAAACTGCTGCTGCGATAGTGGCAGATCATCCTTGTGCGTGATATCGAACCAACTGAGCGTTTTCAGTTCTTCGGGGCTGTAGCCAAGGATGTCGCAAAATTTCTCATTGAAGCGAATCCAACTACCACTGGCTGGTTCAGTAATGGACATACCGACAAACGGTAACTCGAAGAACTTGAGCAGCAACCTGTCCTTCTCTGCGGCTTGTTGTGCCAGCGCCAGTTGCTGGACACGGCGGGTTTTCTGCCAGACCAGCGCCAGAGAAACAGCGATAGAAGCGACTGCTGCAATTGCCAGCAAAGACACCCAGGCCAGCAGCGTATAAACAGGCGCCATAACACTTCGCTTGTCGATGGTTACCAGCAGATACCAGGATGCTGTTGACTGGGAAGCTGTTGACAGACTTTTTGCTGTATGAGTAGAGGATAGCGGCGCCATGGCCAGCAAAAGCGAAACCGCGTCTGGCCCCTTCACTTCGCCACTGTACACACCGAGGTCAGGTTCGGGAATAAATGGCTTCCCGCCCGCCAACTGATAATCAAGTGCTGCCTGAAAACCCTCATTTCGGCTGCTATCAGAGGTCAGAAGCCTCAATCCTTGTTCGTTTTTCTCAACCAACCTCAGTTCAGCCGTATAGCGGGAAACATTCCAGTCAG
The DNA here is from genome assembly GCF_046271865.1 of Nitrincola salilacus. Classification (NCBI taxonomy): domain Bacteria; kingdom Pseudomonadati; phylum Pseudomonadota; class Gammaproteobacteria; order Oceanospirillales; family Oceanospirillaceae; genus Nitrincola; species Nitrincola salilacus. The sequence continues at coordinate 670,690 of NZ_CP176580.1, read as the reverse complement.
TCAATAATGGATAGAGTAGCTGTTCAAAATCCTTGCTGAGCAGCACATACCCTTTTATACGCTCACTTTCATCCAGAACAGGCACTAACCAATCGATATAAAGTCGCCCCTCATCGGCATAAATATCACTGCGCCACACCTGCACAGGCGACTGCACCTCTCCATGTAATCCATAGTCAGTATATGAGGGCGATAAACTTGAGGAGTACTCTTCACCGACACCGATCATGCGTTCAAACTGCTCATTCAGCAATAACACACGATCGAACCCTGCATATTGATGCAGCAACTCAAACCTGTGCAGCGCCGTATGATGCTCAGATAACGCCTCATCTACTCCATCCAACCAATGAATCAGGGCCTGATCGTGATGCAAACGGAGTGCCTCACTTTCACGCTCCTGGAGCCAGGCATCCACGAGTAGCGCACGGCTCTGAGCAATCATCACTGCATCATGCCGGGCTTCTTTGGTGACCATCGGCACATAAACCTGAGCAACAGCAGCCACCAGCAGAGGAACGAGCAGTGCAAGACCAGAAAAAGCCAGCACAATTTCCCGCCGCCCCTCTGTTGCAGATGTGGCCGATAAAGAATCAAGGGATGGCTGCTGCCAGACCTTAAGCGTCAGGTAAAGCAGTGCCGTCGTCGTGGCAACAAACAACACCCCCTTGAAGGTGCCCATCGAAACCAGCAGATCCGTATCCTTAACCAACGTTGCAACCAGTGCATCAGAGGTCAGGATCCAAAGCAGGCCAAATAAACAGTACACCAAGGCAACCTTTTCGGCCTTGTAATCATTGCGCTGTCCATTATTGTTGATCATGAATCATCTATTCCTGATTTTTCACACAATTGAAAACGGCCATCCGACAACACAGCTACAACTACAGCTACAACTGCATCAGCACACACTTCAGTACGGCAAAAGGGTCAACGCAACAAGGCACCCAGTGTTCCTGACGGCATATCACTGACCGGCAGTCTGGTCAGCTTACGCAATTGAGATTGCCTGACTTTTGCTGCAGGTGCCAGAGGAACTCTATCGGCCAGAAGCAAAAAACGACCTACCATCTTCAGTCGTTCCTCCCGTTTGTTTTCACTATCACGCGCAGCCTCAAGATAGAGCTGAGCAAGGTTGATCATCGCCACGCCGTTAGCCGGGTTGTATTCCATTGCCAGGTTGAAATAGCGCAGCGCCTGATTCAGTTTGCCAGCCATATAGTGCCTCACGCCGAGCAGATTGACCTTGTCGCTCATCACTTCGTCGCGCACCACTTTTGTTGTGGATTTTTTCTTTGCCTCTGACTCTTTGACAGGTTCCAGAATAGGCACATCATCACCCGACAGCAACACCACTTCGCGTTTCAGATCCAGAGGCTGACTTAATTGGTGGTTGCATTGACTGGCCTGTTTTAAAAACCGCTCGGCTTCATTGATTTCACCACTTTCCTGGCACGCCTGTGCACGCAATAACGCACTTCTGACTTTGAACTCCTGATCCTTCGGGAAAGAGAACTCGGCATGGTTCAGCAACTCATCCAGCTCGTTATGCAACAGAATTCTGGCTTTCTTATCCGCATCCTTCATCTCCAGACGTCGGATATTAGCCAGTTTCAGATAGGGTTCAGGTGAGCGATAACAACTGCTGCGCCCCAGCGTGATTGAGCGTCGATAGGCACCCTCAGCCAGCTTCAGAGCCTTGACCTGGGTTGCGACCCGGCCCAGCTCCATTTGCCGAGGGATTCCCAGAGGGGATTTTGAAGCCGCCTCCTGCAGCACCTCACGCGCCATCGCAAGATCACCGTTGAGCTCATGCACCTTGGCCAGCAGATCCAGCGCCGGCACAAACAACGGGTAGCTTTCCACCAGCCCCATCAACACTTCACGACCATCAGCCAGTCTGTCCAGCTTCAGCAACGCCTTGGCCAGTACCAGACCGGTATCTTTATCAGAGGTTTGCCAGAAACGTTTTTCCAGGGCTTCGTACGCCTCTTCAGGACGCCCCAGTTGCAGCAGAAGCTCCGATTTCAGACGCTGTGCGAAATCATAACAAGGGTCCGAGGGTGGTATATCATCACAATGAAGCACGGCACGCTCCAGATCTCCCGCCTCAAGCGCCTGATCGGCTGGCCTGAGTGCCTGCTTCTTAGCCACAAGTGCATCAATACGGTGTTTGAGATCTTCGATGGAAAAGGGTTTGGTAATCAGCGAATCCGGGTTGCTGTCAATCGCGTGCAACACCACCTGCTGCGAAGAGTCACTGGTCATGAAGATCCAGCCAGATGTAGGCCGTATGTAGCCTCGATAGCGGGCCTCCTCAAGCAGTTGTATCCCGGTGACTTTATCACTGCTGTTATGACCCAACAGAATGATATCAAAGTGCTCTTCCTGAACAATATCCAGCACCCGTTCATTAACGGTCATCGCCTGAATGTTCTGGATACCCAGCTCACGCAGCATATGCACGATGGTGGCCCGCATATTGCCGCTGCTTTCTATCAATAGAACACGTTTGTCTGCATAGGAGATTCTGCGCGGCGCCACTTATCTCAAATCCCTGTACTGAGTTTGCCCGGTTTGTCTCCAGTATAACGACACAGAAGTCGATAACGCCAGTGATACTGCGGGGCTGGGCCGCACATGGCACACACCGGACACAATGCTAATTCAGAAATTCCAATGAGCGCCGGTCATCCAACCTCATACGCCACTGATGATGAGGTCGCTCCTCCTTGACCAGCCACCCCCGGGCACGCAACAGTTTACCTTTCAACTTCTCAAGATTCAGGTCTGCAAACACACCCATATTGTCCCGTCTGATCTGCAATGCCACACCGCCTTCAAGATTGATCCATATATTGTCGCGGCTCTCACCGACACGCACAACCTCACCCTTTACAATAGCGGCCCCTCGCGTCGACTCTGGCACCATGACACTATCGATGCCAGGATGGTACTCAGTCTGCGACCAGATGCCACGCCTTGCAAGCCTGGCTCCCTGCTCATGCAGCATCAGGCAATCTGCATAATCCAGATTCGGTGACACAAACACCTGCATCACCAACCCCTGCTCCAGCAGCAAACGCTGTACATTACTGCCGTCAGGCAAAAACAACCAGGCCAGACGCCGACCGTATTGATCATGTGTATCAGAGCCATAATGCAGCAGAACACGGTTATCATGCTCGGCCAGCAACTCCCTCAGGAAGTCGCGCCCTTCAACTGAAAATGGCTCATCCGGCTGATCGTCGCGCGCTAATTCAGGTGCATCGATACCCAATACCCTGACCCGCTCACCATTATCCAGCCGAACAGTATCAGCATCGTACACATAGCTGACTCGAACCGAGGCATCCTCGCGCAGTATCGAACAGATTTCGGCATAGGCCTGTGTTGAACAGACCAGCAATAACCACAAGACTACCTTTACCATATTCAATGGCCAACACACTCTGATACTCATCCGTTCTGAATTCCTCTTCTCAGATCCATCTGTATCCACGCTGCTTCACAGGATATTTTAGAACATTATCCACAACTGGAACGACTAGTGTTTATAAAAAGCGCCATCTTCTGCTAGAATTCCGCGTTTGCAATGACAATAGTGTGATAATAGAGGACAGGATTTCCATGGCTCAGATGCACATCGTGACTCCAGATGAATTTTCAAACAAATCCTGGAAGCGCGTCGACAACTTCGCGTTTGCCTCGCAGCGTAATCTGATACCGGTCGTCGGCAGTGAAGTTGCCAAACTTGCCAGTTCTCTCCCACTGGGGTTCATCAAGGTCGCGGACCGCTTCATGATGGTCGCCATGACATCCATGCAACCCGGCATCAACTACTTCATCATGCCAGACGGCAACTGGCTCGGAGACTATGTACCTGTCGATCTTCGCTGCCATCCTTTCAAACTGCTGAAACCCGACAACCATCCCAAAAAAGTGCTCTGCATCGACCAGGACTGTGGTCTGATCGCCGAGGCAGGAGAAGGAGAGTCCTTCTTTGATGAACAGGGAAAACCATCACCTGTCATGCAGAGTGTGATCGAGTTTCTCAGCCAGGTAGAGCAAAATCGTGAAGCGACTCAGATCGCCGTCAATGTGCTGGCAGAAGCGAACCTGTTGAAGCCTTGGGAATTAACGCTGAATCAGGGCGAGGAAGTTCATCCTGTCAACGGTATCTACTGTGTGGACGAGCAGGCACTGAACAACGCGACTGATGATGTCTGGTTGAAGCTGCGTAAAGCCAGCGCCACACCACTGGCGTATGCACAACTGATCTCCATGAACCAGCTTCCCAAGCTGCAGCAGGCCATAAACCTTCACACCCACTGGACGCAGCAGAAAACCAACTGATGAAACCCGGCAAAACAGGCATCACACGTATCGTTGCCGCAGCGCGTTACTCATGGAAGGGTCTACGCTCAACCTGGCAGACAGAAGCAGCCTTTCGTCAGGAAGTCGTAGCCTGCCTGCTGCTTGCACCCTGGATATTCTTTTTCGAATTAACCGGGGTTGAGCGCGCACTACTGCTATCCAGCCTGATATTGGTTTTGATTGTAGAACTGCTGAATTCGTCGATTGAAGCGGTGGTTGATCGTATCGGTACTGAGCATAGTGAACTCAGCGGCAAAGCGAAGGATGCTGGCTCTGCGGCGGTACTACTTACAATCCTACTGGCAACAGCTATCTGGATACTCATTCTGATCTAACAGTCTATTTCTGATGAGTGTCTGCTTTACCATTTCCGGATCAACATATTACCGGATCAACACCTGGACACCGACTGCGCCATGAAAATCAGCAAATATAAAAACAGCCTGCTCAGGGCGTGGGATTTCTGCCTGATCATCTCATTTTCAGCACTGCTTGTACTGGCGTTTCTGACACGAGACCTTTATGTAGATGCCATTTTCGGTGACGTTGTCGGATGTGACGGCTGCTTCACCATGACCCTGCTGGCTCATGACATCATTTATCTCAGCGGACTGCTTTTAATATTCCTGAGCTCATTTTTACTTCGCACCAAATACCTATACCTCCCTGTTCGACTGCTGGCACTGACTGGCGTACTTTTCTACATGTTCGATATAGCGATCATGCAGCAGTTTTTTACCCGCCTGATGATCGGTGACATCCGACAATATGGTGATCAGCTCAGCCTGATCTGGCGGCACGTGCAAAGCACCACCTTGTTGCGCGAAAATTCTCAGCTGCTGGCACTGGCATCTGCATGGGTACTGCTGACGGCTCTGACACCCCCGAGAAGAGCACATCAGTGCCGCTCTTTCATGGCTCTGATGATTCTGCCTGCAGTTGGTGTGCTCAGTGGTTTTACCCTGCAGCCCACTTCTTATGTTCACGACTGGGCATTGCGTAATGTTGTGATGGCCAACACGACACCTGGCGTGGCAGAGCCCTACTCGGAAAAAATGTTTGATCAGCTTGCTAACCTCGATATCGCCGAGGAGGAGTGCAGACAAGGTAGAGACCAGCAACAGAATATCGTACTGCTGATTCTTGAGTCCTGGTCGCCCTACCAGAGCCAGTACTGGAGCGGCATCAATAACTGGACACCGAAACTGGATCAGCTCGCCCTGGAGAACCTCGCCTATAAGCGCTATTTTGCCGGCGGATTTACCACCAATGAAGGCCTTATCTCACTGCTGGCTGGGATAGAGTTCATTTCGCCCATCAAGCGTTTTTTCAGCGTCATGCCGTTTGAGACCGCCTGGGGCAAACCGGACACCCTACCCAATCTGCTCAATCAGGAGGGGTACCATACTGCATTTCTGACATCCGGAAACCTTGCCTTTTCGCACAAAGACAAGTGGCTTGAGAGCATAGGGTTTGACTTCCTTGAAGGGCATGACTACGCAGGCTATGAGGGCCACCCTCGCCTGCACTTCGACGCTGTCCCGGATGACGTGCTCTATGAACGCTCCATGAATTATATCAGCGACCTGATGCTGGAACCGAATCCTTTCTTTGTAACAGTCGAAAACGTCTCATCCCACCATCCATTTGTGCACCCCTATACTGGAGAGCGAAGCGAGGAAGCAGTTTTTCGCTTTATGGATGACACCGCATATGAGTTCTATCTGCAACTCAGAGACTCAGGTTTTTTTGAGAACGGGCTACTGGTGATTGTCAGCGATCACCGCGCAATGATCCCCATCTCTTCGGCCGAGAATCGTATTATTGGCAAGGAGACTGCCGCCCTGATTCCCGCGCTGGTCATTTCTGATCAGCACACTGCCCATGAGATTACCCAGCCATACCACCAGAAAGACCTACTGCCGACACTGGTGCGACACGTTTCTGAGACCTATTGCAGCTCAGAGCCAATTCGCGATCTTTTGAGCCCGGAAGATACTGAAGAAAGCTGCCTTTTTCATGCCAGAGGTGATGACCGGGATCACATTAATGCCATCTGCCCGGATGGCATCGGCACCCTGGCACTATCCGGTGATGATTCCAGATTCATTCGCCACACCGGCTTTTCGCAGGCAAAGCGCAATGAACTCAAGCGCCAGATCAACCACCAGCGCGTAATCGGCCATCAACGTGAAGCGGCTTATCGAGCAAGCATCAACGCTCAGTAAGGAAGCCTTTGCTGGTTGATCAACGCAGAAAAGGTTAAACTGCAGCACGTGTATTTTCCTGCTTAAGACATGGACCCCTTGCCATGAAAATAGTTGTTACCGGCGGCGCCGGTTTTATCGGTTCTGCTGTTATTCGTCATCTGCTGCTGAATACGCAGGACAGCGTTATCAATCTCGACAAGCTGACCTATGCCGGCAATCCCGAATCACTGGCAGATCTGGCCGACAATCACCGCTACCATTTTATTCAGGCGGATATCTGCAATCGGCAGGCACTTGATCAGATACTGACCCAACATCAGCCGGATGCCATCATGCACCTGGCCGCCGAAAGCCATGTTGATCGCTCCATTGATGGCCCAGCCGCCTTTATCGAAACCAACATTGTCGGCACCTATACCCTACTTGAGGCCGCTCGCCAGTACTGGAAAGGACTGGACACAGCTGGCCAGGCGAGTTTCCGCTTTCACCACATCTCCACTGATGAGGTCTATGGTGATCTGGAAGGTACGAAAGACCTCTTTACCGAGAACACGCCCTACTCACCCAGCTCGCCCTACTCCGCCAGTAAAGCCAGCTCCGATCATCTGGTCAGAGCCTGGCAGAGAACCTACGGCTTGCCTATCCTGGTCACCAACTGCTCCAACAACTACGGCCCACGCCACTTCCCCGAGAAGCTGATCCCGCACATGATCATCAATGCCCTGCATGGCAAGCCGCTGCCCGTGTATGGTAATGGACAGCAGATCAGAGACTGGCTCTATGTTGATGACCATGCCCGCGCACTGCATCAGGTACTGATCAAAGGTGCGCCAGGAGAAACTTACAATATCGGCGGTCATAATGAGATGCAGAACCTGCAGGTGGTCGAAATCATCTGCGACCTGTTGGATGAGCTGGCCCCTGAGCGCCGACCGGAAGCACTCGGCAGCTATCGCGAGTTGATCAGTTTTGTCACCGACCGCCCCGGGCATGATGTCCGCTATGCGATTGATGCATCTAAAATTGAGCAGGAACTGGGCTGGCGGCCACAGGAAACCTTTGAAACAGGCATCGAAAAGACCGTTCGTTGGTATCTGGATAACCCGACCTGGTGGCAACGTGTGCTGGATGGCAGCTATCAACTGGAAAGACTGGGAGCATAACCGATGAAAGGCATTATTCTGGCCGGTGGCAGTGGCACACGGCTTTATCCGATCACTCGCGGTATCTCCAAGCAGTTGGTTCCGGTCTATGACAAACCGATGATCTATTATCCCCTGTCGGTACTGATGCTGGCGGGTATCCGCGAAATACTGCTGATCACCACACCCGAGGATCAGGACAGCTTCAAGCGCCTGCTGGGCGATGGCTCTGAGCTCGGCATTCAACTGAGCTACGTGGTACAACCCTCACCGGACGGGCTGGCACAGGCCTTTATACTGGGTGCCGACTTTATCGGTACGGACGATGCCTGTCTTATTCTCGGTGACAACATCTACTACGGCCATGATCTCAAACCGATGCTGGATAACGCGGTCAAGAATGCGCGCAGCGAGAACAAGGCAACCGTATTCGGCTACCATGTCAACGATCCGGAACGCTATGGTGTCGCAGAGTTTGATGAACAGGGTAATGCCATCAGCATTGAAGAGAAGCCTGCAGAGCCAAAATCCAACTATGCCGTTACCGGGCTCTATTTCTATCCCAACGATGTGATCCAGAAAGCACTGCAGGTGGTGCCATCACATCGTGGCGAGCTTGAGATCACCAGCGTCAACCAGATGTATCTGGCTGAAGATCGCCTCAAAGTCGAACTGATGGGACGCGGCTTTGCCTGGCTGGATACTGGCACCCATGAAAGCCTGCTTGAAGCCGCGGCATTCATCGAAATCATCGAAAAGAGACAGGGGCTGAAAATCGCCTGCCTGGAAGAGATCGCCTATGAGATGGGCTACATCAGCAAACAGCAATTGATCGATCTTGCACAGCCTCTGGCTAAGAATCAGTATGGCCAGTATCTGCTGCGTCGTGCAAAAGAGGGGCGTCACACGTGAAATTCACCCCTCAAGCCATCCCCGAAGTGATTCTGATAGAGCCCAGAATACATGGCGATCATCGTGGCTACTTTGCCGAGACTTTTCGTCAGGATCTGTTTGAGGAGGCTACAGGCTATGCAGTCAACTTCATTCAGGATAATGAGTCAAAATCCATCCGGGGGGTTTTACGCGGGCTGCATTTTCAGACTCCACCACACGCCCAGAGCAAACTGGTTCGCGTGACACAAGGCTGTGTACTGGACGTAGCCGTGGATATCCGCGCAGGCAGCCCGACCTTCGGGCAGCATGTTGCTGTCGAGTTGAGTGAAGAAAATAAACACCAGCTATTCGTACCCAGAGGCTTTGCACATGGCTTTGTCGTATTGAGCGAAACAGCAACCTTCTGCTACAAAGTGGACGCTTACTACTCTCCTGAGTGCGATAGAGGCTTGGCATTCGATGATGCTACACTGGATATAAACTGGTTGCTGCCAGAGCATGAACTCAGACTATCGGACAAAGATCGCCAGCAACCGACACTGAATCAGTTGGAGACAGCCTTCAGCTATAACAAAAACTATTACCATGACTGAGCTAACATGACTGAGAGCTATCATGACTAATCCAAGACTACTGATTACCGGCGCCAAAGGTCAGCTCGGACGGTCTCTGCAGGCAATGACTCAGGATGCCAGCCCTTTCGAGGTATGCCTGATAGACCGCGAAGAGGTTGATCTCTGCGACCCGGCTGCCATCGATGCCTTCTTCAAGGCACATCAGTTTGATATCGTCATCAACTGCGCGGCCTACACCGCCGTGGACAAGGCTGAGTCCGAACCGGATCTGGCAGATCAACTGAATCACCTGGCCGTTGCGCGCATCGCTGCACATGTCAAAAGTCAGCATGCGGTATTGATTCATATCTCAACCGACTATGTGTTCGATGGCGTTCAGCACCGCCCTTATCTGGAAAGCGATGCGGCAAACCCTCAATCTGTTTATGGGCACACTAAACTACTCGGTGAGCAGGCGATCCAGGAGATAGGTACAAGAGGTGTCATCATCCGTACCAGCTGGCTCTATTCAGAATATGGGCAGAATTTTCTCAGCACCATGCTCAGACTGGGTGCTGAACGTGACAATCTGAATGTGATCTTTGATCAAGTCGGCACGCCCACTCAGGCGCGTGATCTTGCCAGCGCCATCCTGAGCATCTGCAGCAGCCCCATCCTTCACAGTCAGACGGGCGAAGTGTTTCACTACAGCAATGAGGGCGTCGCCAGCTGGTATGATTTCGCTTCAGCCATCTTTGAGATAGAACAGCTGCAATGTGCTGTCAGCCCCATCGAGAGCAAAGACTATCCCACAGCGGCCGCACGACCACATTACAGCCTGCTCAATAAACAGAAGATCAAACAGACCTTCAACCTGACCATACCGCATTGGAGAGATTCACTTAGGCAAACCCTTAAACCAGAGTAAATGTAAAGATGAGTAAAGGGATTTTACAGGCGCAACAGGGATCGGATAATTCCCACTTTTTCCCGCTGATTGACCTGCTTCGCGCCTTCGCTGCGATACTTGTCATCGTATACCATGTGATCGTAATCAGTGAATGGACAGACTTCCCAGTCGAAGGTTGGTGGTTTCTCCTGTTCAGGGCTGGCTGGATTGGCGTCGATCTGTTTTTCGTCATCAGCGGCTTTGTCATCACGCTCACCGCCCTTAAAGAGCATGAGCGCAGCGGAACCCTTTTCATCGCAAATTACATTCAGCGTCGCTGGATGAGAATCGCACCTCTTTACTTCTGTACACTGCTGATCTATTTGATCCTGGTTGATCCATCAGCACTTTTACAGGGTTATAAAGCCGCTCTGGCACACCTATTCACACACCTGTTCTTTATTCACAACCTACTTCCTGAAACCCATGGGTCAATTAATGGACCGAACTGGTCGGTGGCGCTAGAGATGCAGTTCTATCTTATGATTGCCTTTATCACTCCCTGGCTGGCAAGAACACACCCTATCAAACTTTTGCTGCTTTTTATCGGGACAGCCATCACCTACCGACTTGTGACCACACTTGTTTTCACTCCAGGCATCTCAAGCACACATGTGCAGTATGTCTACAGCAGCCAGCTTCCCGGCTCGCTGGATGCGTTTGGTCTGGGGATAGCATTCGCCCTACTCATGACTGGATACCGATACAGCACACTGGCCAAACGCCTGCAGCCCGGGTGGATCAATACCGCCCTTTGGAGTACGAGCGCAACAGTATGCATTTACCTGACATGGACATCTTACTGGAATACTTCCAACTACTGGGATGACCACATGATGATAGGTCTGTGGAGGACTGCACTGGCATTCAGTTTTGCCTCGGTACTCGCCATCTGCCTTACCTTACCCCTGTCCAGAAGACTACTATCGCCTTTTCGGCCGTTTCTATATCTTGGAAAAATCAGCTATGGGCTCTATCTATGGCACATGCCGGTGTTGCTTACGTTGCTCCGATTTGACTGGTCCGACAAGAACAGACTCTTGGCCATGACACTTATTTGCACCGTGCTTCTATCTGCTGCAAGCTGGCACTTCTTCGAGAAACGGTTTCTGAAAGACAAGAGAACCAAGTGCAACCAGCGACCGACCCCTCTGGCTGCGCAGTAGTCTTTAGGATAGACTCAGCCATAGTGCATCCCTCTATGATTGAGGCCTGATAGTAATCAGTCAACAGGATACACCCTGCTCATTCGCCATATATCAACATAACTCCAGCGAGGTTGAGGTGATATCGAGAATCCTGTCTTATTTCAATCGACCCGGGCAATCGGGAGAGTCAGAAAAATCATGCGCTGCGGTAGACGTGGAGCCGTCACCCCCTGCTGTGGCACAACCCGCAGATTGGTTGAGCAGGGGTGTTACTGAATGCAACGACGATATATTCACGTACAACCCGCTGGAACTGCCCCTGCCAAATCAACTTCTTCGCGCAGCAGTCAGCGGTCCTGAACTTGATCGATTCATGTATATCGGCTCGGCATGGTCAGCCGCATGCGCGCGATACCAACCGGCAATGAGCGAGCCAACTGTTCTGGATATTGGTTGCGGCGTAGGCAAGATGGCACGCTTCCTGGCGATCAATCCTGCGCTTCGCTATATCGGTTTCGACATCTATTTGCCAGCGATAAAATGGTGCCAGCGAGAGTTTGCCAGAGTTTACGGAGACAGATTCCGGTTCGAGCATTTTGATGGGCACTCGTCAATGTACAACCCAGGCGGCACTGTGAAGGTTCAGGACTATCGATTTCCGGTTGGTGATGATTCAATTGATCTGGCGATTGGAGCATCGATCTTCACGCACCTTTACGAAGAGGATATGCGCCACTATTTTGTGGAAACGGTTCGCGTATTGCGGGCTGGCGGTGTGGCGGTATTTTCCATTCATACCCTGGATGAAGTGGGAGCATTTTTCCCGGACTCACAGGGTGTAGGAGAGCGGAATATTTTCGGTAATGAGCAGGTCATGCTGATCGATAAGGCCTACTTCATAAGTATCGGAAAAGAGCACGGTTTACGACTTCTCGACGCCCCTGGGCGCCTGTGTGGGCAAGAGCTGATCGTTTTTCAAAAGAGCAACCCAAAGGTGTAAGCTGACTATACGCGACCAGAACGCCTTGTAACAAAACAGCGCAGCAGACACAGCATTGAGAAAGCCAGGCGATCACGCCAACGCCGCCGGCAAAGGTGTGGTCTGAGTGCCAGATAGAAGAAACCCGCAGGTCTGAGCGATATCCACTGCCGGACGAAAGGCTCCTTTTCCACGTCAGTGAGTCTGGCGATCAGCGCCGCCTGAGCAAACCATTCACCTTTGAGCACCTTGTTAAGACGGCTCCGATAGGCAGCCAGGCCACGATTCATGCCCAGCTCATTACTGTCGTGCTGGCGGTAACGCAGGCCCGGTTCTGGATCTATAAACCACTTCAGCCCCTGTGCTCTAAACCAGGCATAGATAAACCAGTCATGCGACACCACCTCACCGAGCGTCCGCTCATGCTCACTGCAGTAGTGCTGCAACCGGCTCACAGGCTCTGAGCGCATCACAAACGTACAACCAGGCCCAGGGGCTTCAAACAGGTGATCCCAGGATACCTGCGGTTGGGCCTTGCGGACCAGACGCTGCCGACCGTCTGGCCAGAACGCCAGTACATTGCTCGAATAGGCATCAACTTCAGGATGCTGCTCAAGATAAGCAGCGGCCCGAAGCAGCTTATCCGGTAACCAGATATCATCCTGATCAGCCAGACTGATCAAATCATAAGCAGGAACATCCGCATCACGCAGCAGGCGGAAAAAATTGGCGGCGGCGCAGCCGAAGCGCTGCTGGGTCGGCAACAGATGAACATTATCCCGCTGCGCGGCCAGAGCCTCAAACCATGCCTGAGTGCCATCAGTAGAGGGATCAATACTGACCAGCAATGTCACTTCAACACCCTGCTGCGCCAGTATGGAATCCACCTGCTCAGGCAACCACTGCATCCCCTGATAGGCTGCCAGACACACCAGCACTCTTAGACGATCATTGTTGGAATTACCCCTGCCGATGGTGGCTGCCATCATCGCTGCAACACCATTAAATGCCCTATCAACACCCAGCGCCAGCGTAGTTGAGTGAGCCATCCAGCAGTGGATTTTCCCGCTGTATGGCTGGCACTCGACAAATGACGACGATAGAAAAGCAGTGGAACCGGCAAAAAACAAACACGGCCAACACGCTCGGCTACCAAACCGATCCACCAGTCATGCATCGGAACATTGGACGGAATCGGGAGGCTGGCTTCCAGGATGTGGCGATTGAATGCCATACAACAACCCTGATAACTGTTGCGCATAAGGTTTTTCAGCAAACCTGGGCCTGAGCCACGCAGCTGAAAAAAAGAAGGGTACATGGGGGTCAGCTGTTCGTTAACAACTTTGCAATCGGTCACCACCAGATCGTACTCGCACAGCTGCTCCAGACATAAAGCAAGCCGGGTGTCATACCAGATATCATCCTGATCCGCGAGAAAGATGAACTCACCTCGTGCCTGCATCAAAGCATGATTGAAATTAGCCGCAGGACCGGGAACAGTGCAGTTGAATATACGGATGCGGCCATCCTGAAAACCATAGACGATATCGAGCGTTGCATCTGTGGAGCCATTATCGGAGATAATCAGCTCATCCTTATCACCCAGTTGCTCCAGAATTGAGCTGACCTGGGAGGCGATATAAGCCTCACCATTGAAGGAAGCCAGGCAAACACTGGCTCTGACGTTACTGGCACTGGCACCATCTTTCGCAGGCATGATCACCCTCCTGGAACCTGTTGACGATCATGCATCACTTGGCACACCCTGACCCATTCACTCCAGCCGTCCTGAATCCTGTATCTGCTCATACCCACTTGCGATACCTGACCAGCTCGACAATAACCAGCCAGCCGCACTATCACCGTAGCAGTTGGCTAAGCTTACGAATGACTTTCGAAACCAGCCGCCTGATGACACGAGGTAATCGTGGAGAGCGACCCAGCTTACCCGCGGTATACTCAAGAAATTCCACCAGCACCCTGCGATAAGGTGTCTGATGGTCTATATACAACGCTTTTGCCTCTTGAGCCGAGCGCGGAGAACCTATGAGCGATCCACGACAATCCAGCCATGTGGCCAGAGGCAGATCCCTGGCGCTTGGCAGCAATTGATTATAGCTCTGAATCATATCATGACTGCTGCGAACAGGTGCCCGTTGCAAATAAGCGGTCACCTCTGACAATTCGGCACGATGCTCGTTGATTGACTGCAGTTGTGCAAGAACACTCCGGCTGTCGGGATCTGCCAACCAGCCATTACGGCCCGGCTCAATACGATCAGCAAATGCACCCAAGCGGGTTGCCAGCACAGGTACAGCCGCCGCCCAGAGTTCACTCAATGTATAGCTGAAGGTTTCCGGCACATTCGACAACAACAGACCAATATCAGGATTGATGCTAACCAGATGCTCACCCAGAGAGTCCCGATCATACCAGGGGATCACCGTGACATTCGTACGCTTGTCATAGCGACGACCATCGTCACCAGCCCCCAGCAGCCAGAGGTCGGCAAATACATCCAGCTCGTCCAATATGCCATCAAGTATGCCCGCCCCTTTGTGCTGAGCAAGACTACCCAGAATCACCACTCGCAGGCGTGCTGTCCTACGTTCTGATAAAAGTTCTGATGGGTGCTTTGATGAAAGCCCTGATAAAAGTTCCGATGAATGCTCTGCTGCTCGCTCTCGTGCCAGCGACAGATGCTCGACAAGCTTATCGGTTAAGCCATGTTCAATGATATGGCACGCTTTATCCTGAAGTGCGGGCTCAAGCTGCTTCAGTCGCGCAGGTACAGATGCCGAAGGTGCCACCAGTACCACCTCAGGTGCCAGCAGCGCCTGACTGAACTGCTGACGCAAAGCCAGCCAATGCTCATCCGCTTCTGTAGGGAAAAACCGATGATGCGTGTTTTCCTGGCGACACTTCTTCAGCGCCTTCGCATCACAGCTAACACACGGCGAGTCAAAGGTAGCCACCAGCGCCGGGCAGAAGGGATAAAAATCATGGCAGACAAACAAGGTCGGCAACGTGGTGCGCAACGCATCCAGTGAGTGGCCGATCAGAGATGACACCATCACGGCACTGATGCGATAACGCTCAACAATATGCTCAAGCACACGACTGTACTGATGGTGCTTCGCCACGGTGGACACAATCGGCAACGCCAGTGGCCAGGTCTTGATCGGCACATCCATTCTGGCCGACGGATAAAGCGCCACGGCATGCCCGAACGCATCCCACTGGCCGATAGAGCGAAGCACCAGGTGGTTATGCGTGTCATCGGCGGCAATATAGTCCTCCACCCAGCGACCCAGCCCACCACCCCAGCTATGGCTGATATGCAGCATGACGGGCTTGCAGTCGATCAACTGTGCTGGCAGCTCCTGACGCTCAACCAACTCGGTCAAGGCATGGCGCATACCGGTCAGTGGATGAGCATCACCCAGCGACTGTTGCTCCACCTCATTGGCAAAAGCCTTGCTGTCGGGGCGGATACCCACACGGCTGTCATCCACCACCAGTTGATCGGTGCAGATCACACCGGCCCCCTGCTGCCTGAGTTTCGCCATCAGCTCAGCGTCGTTAGACAGACCCGCTGAGAGGCAATCAGAAATACCGGGTTGAATCAAAGTCGCAGCGCCAGAGATTGCCGGCACATCAAATGCCCCCCCTTCACTGTAGCAGGCGCGCCACTGATCCAGCGCATCGACTGACATTAAAAGCGGCTGGTTCTGTTTAGCGTTCAACAGCTTAGCGCTCAACAACTTAGCGTTCAACAGCGCGAAGAAAGGCTCAGTCACATTCAGTGGCGAGATAACCGTCAATGCCGGAGACTGATCAGCCACCGCCATCAGGCGAGCATCCCAGTATTGCGGTAGATGACACCCTGCGCGCAGGATCAGAACAGGCGCATCCTGAGGCAGCAGGCGCAGCAACGTCAACCAGTAGTTATCCAGCGAAGGTGCAACAGGCAGTTCAAAATGAACCGGATAATCGCCAGCAGCGGCATGCAATGCAGGGGTATCGGTGCAAAGCAACTGCAATCCGCTATCATCCAATGACTGCTGCCGGATCTGCGCCAACGTATCCGTCAGCGACAACTCCTCACCCGCGAAGGCTACCAGCACAATATGCCAGCGGGTAGTTTCCTCTGCCTGTACCTTAACCTGGCTGTCGGGATCGGCCAGTATCATTTGATCAAACGCACACCAAAGTTAAGCAGCCCTGCCATCAATCTCAGCATCTGACGTTTCGGCCAGCTATTGGCTTTACCGGAATAGGCCGTTTGATGAAAGAAGCTGCTCATATCCTGCACCACATCCCTGAAGCTCGCATTGGCATCCACCGACAACACCCGGAAGTCCTGCGTCTGGCTGGCATTGTTGGCAAACCATTCCTTATAGCCGCCTTTAGCGGTGGCAAAAGGATCAGGGAATGCCTTCTGTAGATCGAGACGCTCACGATACAACAGGCGATGTGCCTTGCTGATGACAGAGCCATCATCAAAGTGCGCAAATTTGGACGGCAACTTACCCAGAGCAGACTGGCCATGGCGCTCACATTCGGCGATATACCAGTTACGCAGCTCATACAGGGCTGGACTGTTCTCGCCATACTTGTTCAGCATGATCTCCTGAGCGCCGCTGTCAAAACCGGAGAAATGGTAAAAGCCCAGCGGCTCGTCGTTGATCAACACACCATCGGCCATCGTGCCAGTTGCCTTACGGTTGGTCAGATTCCAGGTCGCAACATTGAACGCGGGCGAACGCAGAACCTTGATATCTTCAAAGAAACAGGGGGCAAGGTTAACCCACTTCTGATCAGTGAACAGGCCCCGCGGGTGATCATCATGACAGAACTGCAGCAAGCGATCGGCCCACCAGCGCGAGAAACGGCGGCCTTCAGGACTGTTACGAACACCCACGAACCCGAGATTGAACACTCCATACTTGAGGCTCGCCATCTCATTATCCATGATAGCGGCAACACTGCTTTCAGGCTCAGTCTGATGAGGTGTCAGAAGCGTGCTGTGCTGATCCAGCAAGCTGCTCAACTCATCCAGACGCGAGAAAACCGCCATATCCGGATCAAAATAGAACACCTTATCAGCGCCATACTTATCGAAAATTGTTTCCAGCGCCAACCCTTTTACCGCAGTGCACAGCTCAACAACCGTATGCGAGAACACCCAGGGGCGGAAATTTTCTATGGGCAGATCATCCGCCAGAATCACGTTATCAAAGGGTTCCTGCGTCAGGTCAAAGCCGCTGGGCAGGTCATCAGACAACACCAGATGAAAGGTGACTGACGGATCAACACGCTTGATCGATTCTGCCAGAACACGCGCCTTGGGCAGGTAGTTTGCCGTGATACTGGTGTAGGTATGTACGTTAGAAGTCATAATTTTCCTGAAAACTTGCTGATCCATAACTTGATATCAAACAGACGTCCGACACGCACAAACCATCGCTGATTCAGCTCGGTCAACGTCTGCTCATAATCCCTGACGATCTTCTGTGCATCCGCCAGTGCCTTGTCAGTCTCGGCAAATGCATCTCTTGATTCACTCAATAGCTGCTGCGTATGAGACAGCGCATCACAGGTTTGCTGAAGATCCTGATTGAGCTGCGCCTTGGCTCTTGTAAAACCCGCAAGCAGCCACTCTCTGTGCTGATACTGATCGTTCACGACACCTATCGCCTGCTCAGGCAAAGACAGTCGCAGCAGATCCACCTTGTCGCGCAGCGTGCGTAAAGGATCCTGATCTACAAACATCGAAACCTGCTGACCATACTCCGGATAGCGCGCTTGCATAATCTGTTCTGCCTGCACAATCCGCTCATCACGATCCTGACCAAAACTGACGGCCCCCTCATGATAAACAAACAGATCACCACACAGACGATTCTGCCAGCCAGCCCGGCTGGCTCTCATGCAGAAGTCCGTCTCCTCGCCATAGCCACGCCCAAAAGCCTCTTCATCGAAGTAGCCCAGCTCATCCAGCGCATCACGACGGATATAAAGACAGAAGCCAACACCTGTCGGCAACTCAGGATAGTGTCCGGCATTAGCCTGCGCAAACAACTGATCCAGGTCTGTCAGTGGCATCCCCTGCGGCAACCCGGAAGACTGGCAAAACAGCGGATAGGAACAGATGGTGGCATTATTCGAAAAAGGCGTCACGGTCGCAATACGCGGATGTGAGGCAGCTGCAGCCTGCAAACGTTGAAGCCAATCTCCGCTTACCTGAGTGTCACTGTTCAGTAGCACAACGTCATGTTCAGGGTTCTGCTGCATCGCACGATTGACCGACACGACAAACCCCTGATTCTGCTCATTGCGTAACAGCGTTATCTTACCCTGACTGGCAAGGAGATCACACCAGGCAGAGAGTTCCGGCTCAGGTGAGGCATCATCCACCACCAGCAGATTCACGTCAGCACCCAATCCGGATGCGAACACAGACTCAATACAGCGCTGAGTCACCTCTAGATTGCGGTAAACAGGAATAATCACATCCAACGGGCGCTGTTTTGTCTGCTCACTCACTGCGATCGCTTCCTCAGTTTCAGTACCACATTATCCGACCAGGCCCAGGTTTTATTAACAGACCACAAGCGTTCGGTTCTATTGGCCACTTCACTCAACTGCTGTTGTTGTTGCTGGGCATGATTCAGCAATACCTGCTGAGTATCCCGCATCTGCTGCTCCAGCGCACGATAGCGCCGGCCCGACACAAGACCCAGGCGGCGCATCAGTTTATCCCAGACGCCATAGGTGGCATCCGTATCGATCACTGGAAGCGTCATTGGCTCAATCTGACTCAATGGCTCGGGGGACACCTCAAAAGGTACGACCTCATGGGGTTGCTCATCATAGCTGCTCCATTCACACTCCAGGCCTTCGGCACGCGCCACCGTCATGACCAGCTCGGGGTGGTAAAAGCGAACATGCTCCGGATCTCGCCAGAAACCCAGCAACTGTGAACGGATCGACTCAGGATCAGGAAACACCAATACCAGCACACCGTTATCCTGCAGGCGCGCGGCCAGCAGCGTGATCAGTTTTCTGACGACTTCAAAAGGCAGATGTTCAACAAAATGCGCACAATAGATGCCATCAAACTGATGTGTCTGATGCTCCAGAAAATGGATCGCATCTTCGGTGATGATATCCAATCCCATGCCTCTACCATATTCGGCAATCGCAGGATCTCGCTCAACACCTATCGCACCAATTTGCTGACGACGCAACAGATCCAGGAATATTCCTGCCCCACAACCAAGATCGAGCACTGCTTCACAGCCCTGAAAATGGCGAGTATCTGCCATCTGCATCTGTACCAGAAGTGGATGATCACGCTGACAGAACTCATACAGTGCATAATCAAAGCTATTGTGATGTGCTTGGGAAGAGATATGTTCAGCCAACTTTGCTGGCAGAACAGCTGGATCCACATGCTCAGACAAACCCGACAAGCTGGATTGCCAGAACCCGGTTTGCTTCACAAGGCTGCTCACCAGTACTGCCCGCGACAGCGCATCTCTTACCCAGCAACTTGTAGCCCGATCCAGCTCAGCAAAAAGAGAATCAGCAGACTGATCCAGAACCAACGCGGCAGGCACACCCATCAAACTGGCAATTCGCGACAGATCCAGCGTACAACCATGCAGCCCCACTATAACGATGGCATCTGGGCGGTAGCGCAGCAGTAAACCAGAAAAAAGACGGTTCAGGGCCTGCTGTTGATAGCCTCCCTCGAGCGCATGACAATGCTCCAGCACACAAGCCTGATGCACTCCATGGCCTACCTCGTCGGCTGCCCACCAGGCAGACAGACCATCAGGGGACGGCCCCTGCACGAACTGATACTTCAGATGAACACAATCGTAGCCTTCAAACCCCGGCAACAGGCACTCGTTCGGCGATACAACCAGCAAGCGACCCTGTCGATCCTGCTCAATATTCATATCCGCTGCCTCACTGCTCATACCGCATCCTTGTAAAGCCAGTAAAAAAAGGGGGATCAAAGCACATCTGCAAATCCTTTACGTACTCGTTGAAAAAACCAGTATCCGAGCGCAAACACACCTAAGGAAACTGCTGTTGCCAACAACATACTCATATAGTCAGGAGCCTGTTTGAGTACCGCAACACTGCGAAAAGCCTCGATATAAAAGGTCAGAGGATTCAGGTCCATCAGTATTCTGAAACTCTCTGGCACCGCACTGGCGGGATAAAAAACCGGACTCAGAAACAGCAGCGCTGTGGACAAAAAACCGGCGATATAACTGACATCACGAATATACACACCCAGCGCACTCAAAAACCAGGAGAGCCCCAACAAAAATACGACCAGAAGACCTGTAATTACTGGGAAATAAAGCAAGTAAACACTCACCCCAACACCTGATACAAGAACAAAGCCAAGCAGCACCACAAAGGAGATCAGAAAATGGAACAATGCAGTCGCCACTGCAACCCAGATCAAGGCATCGAGCGGGAAAACCACTTTTTTCACATAGTTGGCGTTATCCACAATCAAACGTGGTGATCGGGTCAGCACTTCAGAAAACATGAAAAAAGCGATGATGCCACAGAAAAGTAAAGCTGCAAAATTACCATCAACGCCTTCAGACTGCGGCCAGCGTGCCTGAAAAATCACACCGAATACAAACATGTAAACCAGCAACAGCAGCAACGGGGTAAGAAGCGTCCACACCAGGCCCAACCATGAGCCTTTGTAACGCCCCAGCACCTCACGCTTCGCCATACCTGATATTAACTCTCTGAACTGCCAGGCTCGCCGTAAGGCGGCAAAGGGAGCATTTCTGCGTGTGCTATGCTGCTCTACAATCACGAAAGCTCCTCCTTCGCCATACTCGGGTTCACTACCTCATTCACAATGTTGAGCGGAGTGATATCACAAGCCGAAACCGGCACCCCCATCAAACCATGCACGATATGACTTGGACTGACCGAAAAGACCAACGCATCATGCCGCCAGCAATGCTGCACATGATTCTGCTGTGTACCCGATGCAACCCCTACCGACACGACATACTCGCCCTCTGCCAGAAAAGGCATGGTCAGACTGAAAGTCGCACGATAAATCTGCCCTGGCTGAACATCAACCGGGGCATCCTCATGAAACAGACAGTTGTTCTCGCCGAAAATAACCTGCCCCAGGCGGTTTTTAACCAGAAACCCGACAATGATACTCGACAGCGAAGCACTTGACTCAAAACAGACTTCGAACTTAACCGGCGAGCCACCAACCAGCCAGGAGAGTGGTCGATTCTGCTGATCACGAAAACAGACATCCTTCAACTCCACCTGCCCTGTTCCAAACGCACTGCCATCCGGATCAAAGCGAAACACCTGCAACTCATTACGCAGGTTGGAGTTCAACAAAAGATCAGCGCGCGCGTCATGCCAGAGCTCAGACATTCCCGAGACAGACAGGTCGGCTGACAAAACAAGCGCATCATCATCGAAAGAAGTGGGTGAGGCAGGCACAGACAAGGCTTCTGCTGCACGATCACCCGCACTCATGCTCACATCCTGTTGTTCAGAATAGAGATGTTCAAGATAGCGCTCGGTAACAGACTTGGCGTTACCCAGGACCATCTGCCGGCCTTTATCCAACCACAAGGCTCGCTCACACAAGCGCGTTACGGCGCCGGCATCATGGCTGACAAATAGAATGGCACCACCCTGCTTACGAAAGGATTCAAGATAGCGCATGCACTTTTGTGCAAACAGCGCATCACCCACCGCGAGGGCTTCATCAATAATCAGAATATCTGCATCGACATGTGCAATAACAGAAAATGCCAGGCGCACAAACATTCCGCTGGAATAGTGCTGTACCGGCTGATCGATAAAGTCACCAATACCAGAGAACTTTATGATGGAATCAAGACGACTTTCGATCTCATCTTGCGTCAGGCCATAGATAGACGCATTAAGCCGCGCATTCTCACGGCCTGTGAACTCGGGGTTAAAGCCTGCGCCAAGCTCGAGCAGCGCAGCGATTCGGCCATTGACCTGGATAGTACCAGCTGTAGGCTCCAGTGTACCGCTGATCATCTGCAGCAGTGTTGACTTACCTGAGCCATTACGGCCGATGACGCCAAGGGTTTCACCACGCTTGAGTTCAAAACCAGCCGAATCCAGTGCCGTAAACTTACGCCCTTTTGAACCCCGGGCTGGAAGAAAATAGCTCAACAGTCGCTGATGCGGTTGGTCATATAATTCATAAATTTTGCTGAGACCTGCTACCGACAGCAGAACGGGCTGCACTGACATAGCACATTTAATTCCGTAGATGATTAAATAAAAAACGCCCGTTCAACATTTGAACGGGCGCTCCAGTTTACCTCAGAAAGCTTTGGCAGAATACCTGATCACTCCTCTGTAACGAATTCACTACGGTATTCGGCTTCAACCTGCTCAAGCAGCTCAGTGTTCACATCGATGTCGGCAGCTGAACGCACCTCGATGATGCGGTCCTGACGGAGCTTGTTTGCAATCTGTACCCGCAACTCCTTCTCTATTTGCGCGCGCACATCTTCAAAGCGCTGCTGCTTTGCTGGATGGTACTCATGCAGTTTTATGACGTGAAAGCCAAAGTCTGTCTCGACAACATCACTGATTTGACCGGGCTCGCGCAGAGCAAATACAGCCACCTCAAATGGGGCCACCATGCGCCCTTTGTCAAAACGACCCAGGTTGCCTTTGTTCTGCTCTGCAGAGGGGTCTTCAGAAAACTCCACCGCTAGCGCTTCAAACTCTTCTCCCGCGACCGCACGTTCACGCAGTGATTCTGCCAATGCTTTGGCCTCCTCTGCAGTGCGCCCTTCTGTTTTGATCAATATATGAGATGCGGTGACACTCTCAGGTGACAGGAACTTGTCTCCATCCGCGACATAGACTTCACGAGCCGTTATTTCCCAGTCAACATCCTGCAAGCCAGCCTCAATATAACGCTCCAGATAAGCGGACATCAGCAGTCGGTCGCGATGAAAATCAACCTGCCACTGCAACTGGACTTCGTCCAGCACATCAAGCTCGCTACCTTCCTGTGCCAGTTGTCTGATCACATAGATGTTTTCAACCATCTCTCTGACCACGCCACGGCGTGCAAGCAACTCGGCTTTTCTGTCTGCAGGCACCCGCTCTTCGATATAACTGGCAATGTCCGCCTCTGTCACAACCACACCATTGCGTTCCAGAACAACCCCGTCATTTGCCGACAGAGAGAATGAACTCATCAATACGATCGTCAACGGAATAATTTTTTTCAACATATACAGCATTACCCTATATTTTAAAACAAAAAAAACGCCGACAGAATATCGGCGTTTTTATCATGATGCAACTAATCAGCTTTCGCCGTTATGGAATACATTTCGGTTAACGCCACAGGTGCCCGAGCAGTTGGTGTTCTTGATATTCAGATACTTGGTACCACCGCTTGGTGCCAGATTACACTGCCAGCTGGACGCGCTGAGTTTCCAGTACACGGTAGGCTGCACCCCATTTGCTCGGCATAGAATGCTCGAGGCACTGTAACTGCTTGCACCGGGGCAATCTGAGACCCACACCTCGCGATTAATACCACCATTACCCGTCGTCGGCACATAGGCAAACTGGCCTGAAAAAGCTGCATTCGACGAAGTCGAGGTGATAGGCTGCGATACGATATTGGTGTTGCCACTGATATTATGCGTCACACGGCCACCGGCATTCGCCAGATCCAGCGTAGCTAATAGCGTCACATTACTCGGCAAGGAACCACACTCGCTTGGTCCTGGTTCTGGTCCTGGTTCTGGTCCTGGTCCTGGTCCTGGTTCTGGTTCTGGTTCTGGCAGAGCACCACCATCAGCCGGATCCATCAAACGCAAAGTCGCATCAGTTGTGCCGATTGTTAACACATCACCAGAATAGCTCCATGAGGATACCCCGACAGCAGCTTCACCATTAACACTGATGGTGGCCGCCGTCAGCGCCGCTGGCAACACAGCCGCACCAATTAACGTAGCCAACAATAGTTTTTTCATATTTCACAACCCTCTTCGTGCCAGGCACGTTTTTTTTCTGGACCACTCAGACTGCACCGCAACGGAGCATCATCTCTATTACAGTTGTCACTATAAACAAGCGATTTCGATAAGACAATAGTTTATTTATTGTTACTTATCTATTGGCCGTTTATTTAATAACCACGATCACACACAAAAATTCCCACAAACAAACTTCCACAAAAAAAGGCGCATCAAATGATGCGCCTTTTTCATACTGAACCTTAAATAATTAAGGAGTAACAGTAATCAGACGAGTTGCTTTGTGGTTGATCAGGCCAGCATAGTTAGACAGAACACCGCCTGGCAGTGTGCCGTTAACATATTTCTGAACTGCAAAACCAACAACTGGCAGACCAGCGTAGGTATCACCACCGACACCATCAGCATCAACCAAGGTGCGGCCAACTTCAGCAAAGCCAATGTTCAACCAACCATTGTCGAAATCAACATCCAGGTTACGCAGTACACGATCAGAACCGTTCAGTACATTGCTGCCATTGAAGGTCAGAACGTTAGCTTCGTAGCACAGAGACAGTGGAGCTGCGCCTGGAGGTGCTGGAGAGAAGTCCAGATCAGCTGCAACGACACCCTGTTCTTCACGGTCAGTGTAGCTGATAGCGATGGTTTCACAAGCCAGTGAATCAGCAGGAACCCACTCAGACAGGAACGGATCAACCGGCGCTGCCGCATCGTTTACATAGTAACGCTTGGTTGGGAAGGTGATGACCCAATCAGTACCGGCATTGATGCTTGGCTCAAGAACGTAGTCGTTCATGATGTTGTCATGCATCAGCACGGCGCTGACAGCGTTAACACCAGCAGAAGGTGCTGTACCAACCCATGGGGAAGTCACAACCGCACCAGCGTTGAAAACAGTAGAGACAGGATCAGCATTTTCCAGACCTGGGTTCAGGTCGCCTGGCTCACTGTGCAGTACAGCAGCGGAGAAGTCATCCAGCGCGATCGCATCATAAGAAGCGTTAGTGCCTTCATTGACGTTGATCAGAACGCCATAGCCATACAGGCCGCCTGCGTTAGGGTTTACACCGTCAGTTGGGTCAAGCAACCACTGACCACCCGCCTGCCATGCAGCACGGATAGTTCCACAGTTTGCAGGAGTGCCCGCATTGGTGTGAGTTGCAGCAGCAGCCAGAGCAGCATCAACAACAACACCCTGCTCGATCACTTCTACGTAACCTTCACGAGTACGCTCCAGGCCATTCACGCTGTCAGCAGCAAATTCGAAGGAACGGAAAGCAACGCCGCCTGCTGGAATTGCAGGAGCTGTACAGGAAGTATCAGTAGTGATCAGGATGGCGCCATCGCCATTCGGGTTATCAGTGATAACAGCAGACCAGTGATCTTCTGGAGACAGGTACAGGTTAAAGTCGAGAACCTCTTGGCTGTTCATTGCCTCGAGGAAACGGACTTTGACTGCTTTAACTTCATCAGTAGTGTTGACAATGTTGACATAGGTGTCGTTACCACCTTCAACACTGAAGAAAGGATACAGCAGAACCTCACCCAGACCATCCGAGTTTACGTTGACTGCCTGCGCGGTGCTCATGCCACCGGCCAATCCCGCCAGCACTGCCAAAGGTAAAAGTTTTTTCTTCATTATGTTGCTCCTAGGTTTACAACAATCTAGATTTTTACGAAAGCGGCTGCATTAAGCATCCATTTTTACAAATTTACTGAAATAAACACCCATAATCAATTGATTAAAAATGCCCAGACAGCAAAGTCCCCTCAGGTTTTGATAACCTAACACACAGAACAGGTACACTCAACCAGTTTAAACACAGAATTTACTGTATTTTACCGCCGCAATTGTCACTGTTCGTTGCTCTTTGTCACATTTAGCGGCGGTGGAATATCCACCACTCGCCCTCAAACTTGATCCAACGCTCTTTAAGCGGCTTGGTATTCTCCACACCATTCAACAGAGGGTAAGTGATCAGCACCCGCACAGTGCAGGACTCATCAGAATCGCACGTAACGCTATCAACTGCCGCCGCCGTCCAGGCCCCACTGCCACCGACTACAGCGCTGTAATGCATCGGATTACTTACACGCTGCCGGTACCCTGGCGATGTATAAGACCACGCAGCAGGGAGATCACCTGCGATCAATGCATCCAACCTTGCCTGCGCACGTTCGGTGATGACCGCCTCATCACTTCTTTCATTGTCGGCATTACCGAATGGCTGCGAAGCGCAGGCTGATAAAACCAGAGCGACAAAGGCAATTCCAAGTACATTAAACACTTTCGCCCCAGCCTTGATTCTCATCGCAGGCTTCGCAGAGCCTTTCACATTTGCCGAGTATGTTTTGAGTGATTGCATAAAATTTTGTAAATTATAGACCATATTGTGTTTAGATTTCATTACATTCAGCAACCTGTAGACGACAAAATTTCACTTTTTTTTCAGTTTTGCTCATTTTCACTCAGGTACGAGCTCTGATTGCTTGTCAATCACCGAACTCGACTCAATCGGGAGCTTGTCCATATTGCGCATCCGTGAGCGGATTTCTCGACTGACATCCCGAAGATCCTGTTCATTCACCAGCACACGAGGCGTAATGATTACCAGCAACTCGGTTTTTTCCCTCAGATTGGCGGTGGACCCGAACAGGTTCCCCACTACCGGAAGTTCATGCAACACCGGCACCCCCACACGCCCATTCACTGAGTTATCCCGAATCAAGCCACCCAGCACAACAGTTTCCCCTGAGCGTATCGCCACACGGCTTTCTATATTTCGTTCCTTGAACCCTACTTGACCAGTAATCGGGTCCTGAGTTCCCACCTCGGTGAAGGATTGTTTGATATCCATGCTGACCATCCCTCCGGCATTAACGGATGGAGTCACAGCCAGGTTAATCCCGGTATCACGATACTGAATGGTACTGCTGACTGTGCCGCCATCAGTGATGCTCTCCCCCGTTCTGACCGGTTGCTGATCACCCACCTGTATTGTGGCCGTATGATTATCCAGCACCAGCACTGACGGGCTCGAAATCACATTAACCAAGGATTCTTCGGCCAGCGCATTCAATACCGCCCGGATATCACCCACAGAATTGGTCACTGTAAAAGAGAACCCTTGACCGGGCCCGATTGCCCCGTCTGACGTATTCAGCAAAGCACTGCCACCACGCCCACCACCAAAACCATTCTGCAGATGCCACTGCAATCCATACTCAAGCTTATCGCGCAGAGAGACTTCAATGATATTGGCCTCGATCAATACCTGTGTAGGTGCAATATCGAGCTTTTTCATGGCTGACTCGATTTTCTGATAATCGGCCTTCCTGGCATAAATCAGCAGCGCGTTACTCTGCTCATCTGCCACCACTTTCATACCTTCACCCAACTGAAAGTTGGCCTTACCCTCAGCAGCCGTATTTGTCTGCCTGCTGGTTCCACTGGTAGATGTGTCCCCATCAGCACTTGCCGTATCCCCTAAAGAGGTTGAGGTCATGGCTGGTGACACGCCGGAGTCACGCTGTGCAGTGCTCGCACCGGACCCCGCGCCAAAAAGGTCGCTCAGCAGGCCAGCCAGATGCACGGCAGAGCCATTCTGGACAGGATAAACAAACAACTGGCTCTCGAAATTGTGATCCGGCGCCTGATCCAAGCGTTCAATCCATACACGCACCTGATCCAGATAGTGCGCACGAGGCGACACCACCAGGATACTGTTCAGACGTTCGATCGGGATAACACGTACCACGCTGGACAACGTGGCTGCAGCAATGACAGATGTGGTATCACTTTGCTGATTGGATGCAGCCGGTGCACTTCCGAGCAATACCTGAATCGCTTTATCCACTTCCGTAACTGATGCATATTGCAATGGAAAAACACCGACAGACATACCCTTCAACAGATCAATATCGAACGTGGCCACGATATCCATCCAGCCATCAATCTGATTTCGGGTACCCGCCAGGACAAGTAGATTGCGCGTAGTGTCAATACGTACAAATGATGACTCACTGGCTACAGGTGCAAGGATATCCGCCATCTCTTTTGCACCGATATACTGCAACGGAACCACAACATTACTGTACCCGACCGCATTTCCACCAGAATCAGACACAGAAGGCAGCAGCCCCGTCAAAGAAGAGGCCGCACCGACAAAATAGCGATCATTACGGTCCCGTATCATCACGGCACCACTACCCTGCAGTAAAGATTCCAGAATCGGAAGCAACTGATCACGCGGAACAGGCGAGCGGGTTCGCAGTGTGATATCCCCCTCCAGAGGATGCTCAATCACGTAATCCAACTCCAGAATATCGCCCAGTACCGCATGCACCACCTCGGTGATAGGTGCCTGTTCGAAATTCAGAGTTACCGCATCACCAATCAAAGACACCGGATCGCGGGCTGCAGGTGGGCTTGCCATACGATCATTGCCACGATATACAACAGCATCGGCCCTGGATGTATCTGCATTTTCTGCAG
The DNA here is from genome assembly GCF_046271865.1 of Nitrincola salilacus. Taxonomy (NCBI): domain Bacteria; kingdom Pseudomonadati; phylum Pseudomonadota; class Gammaproteobacteria; order Oceanospirillales; family Oceanospirillaceae; genus Nitrincola; species Nitrincola salilacus. The sequence goes on along the minus strand of NZ_CP176580.1, from coordinate 641,874 downwards.
CAACGGGCTCATTCCCTGCTGTATATGGGCCTTGATTTTCAAAGTCGAACGGAAAGGTAGGTCCGCCATCATTTGTCTGCCTGCCGGTTACTGACCCGGAAAGTGGACCAGTGACGCAGCCGGACAGGACCAGGGCACACAAGCCAAGGAGTGATAGTTTTTTTGTCAACGCCATCATTCGGCATGCCTTCCTTTTCTCATTATCGTCTCACCCCTCGTTTACATCATCAGATGATGGTTGCTCATCCGATTCAAGAGGGCGTCTTTCAGCCGGTATCGACTGTGGTCGTACTGAAGCAGTCGGATAGGCATGCTCAAGCGTGATCGTGCGGGTAACCCCCGGACCATCCTGCTCCTCACCTTTTCCGAACACAGCACCCATTGAACTCATGTATCTCAGTGTCCACTCTCCTAGCGTCTCCCCCATCAGCAACCGCTCTCTGGAACCATCGACATCCAGTATCACGCCAGCTGCCCCTGGTGCCATATACGCCCCCAGAAGCCGGGTTTTATCCAGAATATCGTTACCTTTGGAGGGTTCTTCAGTGACAGCCACAGACGCTTCGGGCTCTATGTATGGCCGCCGCCCTGCCCAGAACAGCGGCCGATCAAGTACCACTTCATCAGACACACCCCCCGCCTGCGGCATCGTCACGACAACGGCACTCAGCGACTCCGGCGCAGGCAGCCAGGGTTCCGGGTCAGACATCAGTTTGACCTTCAGCCAACCCCATGCAAACAAGGCAACAAACACTGTTGTCAGCACTACTGCGATCATTGAAATACTGCGCGCAACATTCATGGCAGCAACCTCACTGAGGTTAAACCCATTTGCACCATGAGTGACTGAACCCCACTTCCACTTCTGACACGCGCCGGTTGAATCACGATAGAGTCGACAAAAACAAGAGGCCTGACTGAGGGCAGATCCAACAGTAACGATTCCAATGCACCCAGTTCCCCTGTGAGGGTAAGGTTAAGAGAGATAAACTCCAGATTTCCCTCGGAGCGAGCCGGTAGAATCTGGCTTCCCGTGACCTCCATACCCACTGACTGCGTCAGATTACGCACAACCTGCTGCATGACCGTACCCGTAGCGGTTGCATCCTGTGATGCAGGATAGGCCAACTCGGCAAGCTGAGCATCGATTTCAAGATTTGCCTCCAGCAGTTCGGCATGGCTCTGCGTGATGCCGATTAGCCGGGCAATACGCGGTTCCAGAGAGTCGATCTGGCTACTATAGTCATGATAAGCCTGCCATAAAGCACTCAATATCAGCATGAGTGTCAACAAGACAGCCGCACCCGTTATCGCCAGGACTGTCCAACCACGCTTTGTTCTGATTCCCAGCATCTACAACGCTTCCTCGGCACTCAGCATGATGTCCAGTACAAAACGCTCTTCACCGGAGCGTTCCCTCCTGATGGCTGATGGGGACCTGACCTCAACAAACTCAGGGCGCTGCGAAAGCGTCTGCATCAGACCGGCAGCATTTGCGGCACGCCCATCTATTCGGAGCCTGTTCTCGCGCAGCTCCATACTCGCCAGCCAGACATCATCACCCAACAACGCTGTCAATGTTTGTAACTGCTTGTAAGGATCATGCTGAGTCGACAACAGATGATTGATCATACTCGCTCGCTCATTACTCGCCGCCAGTGTTGCTCTGAGCTGCACGGCTTCCTGAGCATCCGTTTGCACCCGCTGCTGCAGGCGCTCCAGCTTCTGCAGTTGCTGATGTTTGGCCAGAACCGGTACGGCAGGTATGAGCGCCAGCATGAGCACACTGTAAACAACGCCCAACAACAATCGATTCAGCTTTTTTTCATAGCGCTGATTGCGGGCAGACTCACCAAACCCACCTATCACGACCGGATGACTGTCTGTCAACGCCCAGATTTCTGTCGCTTCATCAGGCTGCATATTTGTCTGACGCAGATAGTTCGTCACAGCACTGCGGGACACGATCACCAGACTGACGCTGATCCGCCCGTCATCACGACTGATGATCGTCCAGCCAGTACAGGTATCTTCTGGAGGGAAAGGGCTATTAGCCCGAACCTCAAACCCCAGTGCGGAGTCGATATCAACCTCTACCGACTCGGGCAAAGACAACTGTTTAACCAGCAACAATTCCACCGGTAAAACATAGGCATTACAAGGTGCGCTCTTAAGTCGACTGACACGGCCCGCCTGGTACACGCGTGAAACGCCAGAAACAGGATCGCGCAACGTGACGGCATCATCAAGCCATCTGCGCAGCACTGAATCCTGTCCCCAGGCTATGTCACGCCAACCGGCGCGCCACATATTTGCCAGTCCACGCAAATCAATGCCGAACAGCTTCCATTGATTATCAACTGATGCCATCGTTAATCTCTTGCATCTGTAAACACCTCTTTACCGACTGCCGTAACAGGCTCGGTTCGCAGAAAACGCCAGGGCAAACCATCCAGACCCGCCATATTGAAATCCCCCCACCGCCTGCGCTGATAGACACGACCGTCAGGGAAGCTGACCCAGGCATCGAGCCGATAGATCGGCACTGTTGCCGGCATCAGAAAATCTGCCGGCAAGCCAGCAATACCAGCCTCATCAAAGGGGGCCTGCTGCCGAGCGTTCACGATTGCATTCACCAACTCGACATCGCCCTGTGCCAGCACTTTCAGCACACTCTCGGGAGCGGACAACGGATCGATTGCCGCCTGCCCAAAACCCGTCGCATGTACTGAGCTGGCTATACTATCATAGAGCGCCCTGTTAATACCGAGCACCTGAAGCAGATCTTCAACCACTTCAAAGCGTCCATTTCTGGGGCCATAACCATACCCGGCCGCTTCATAATCACTGGCATCTGCGCCATACAGCCGTTTCAGCTCACTGTCTTCTCGCCAATCCTGAACTCTATGTGCAAAACTGACCGCCTCAGATTCTTCAAGCCCGGCGCCATACTGAAACAGAGCCACCAACAGCTCTTCAGACGACAGATTCAAATCCACAAGGCCAGATACCGGTATGGCGCGCATTCTAATCTCATGCTCACCAATTGTATATTCCTGCTCCACTATCCCTCGCCCGGTATAAAGCCCATTTTGCTGCAGCGACAGCAGTTCTTTCATCATTAGATTAGCTGCACCATCGCCAGCGGCAGCGGCCTGTGCTTTCTGCACCTGAAGGCTGGTCAACCGGGCATCCATTTTCGCAACCGCCATCACTCCAGCCACCATAATGGACATGGCCGCAATAAACCACAGCAACATCGCCAGAGCGACACCGGCCTGCTTCCTGGAGCGCATCACAGGCGCACCTCAGGCGGGCCCAGCACAAGCGTCAAATCCGACCAACGCCTACCCTCCTGCTCGATGCCAAGCCGAACATGTGTCGGTGCGTACTGCGACCAGTCCCACTCTTGCAACCAGTCGGTATTGAGTGCAAATCGATACTCAAGTTCGAAGGCAGTGACATCTTCCAACAGTATCGCTGGCTCGACCATAGCCCAGTCGGGCTCGCTCTGCGGCCCCTGATAGGGTTGAAACTGCAATAGCAAGGCCTGCTGGTCGGACAGGGACAGCCTCATCACATGCAAACCACCCGGCCCCTGATAGCCACTCATGGGGGCCACCCACAGCAGCTCCTGCGGCATGCCTCTGAAATAGGCACCATACCCCTCCCCCGGCCGGACGCGCACGACGGGTATTGCCTGACTGATCAATGAACGCAGCAAGCTGGACACTATTCTGGATTCATCAACCTGCTGACTGATCTGTACAATTCTTGTCTGACTGTCTGCGAGTGTTCTCATGGCCGTGATAGTCGCCAGCATGAGCAGCGAGAGCAGCGTCAGCGCAATGACTACCTCAATCAGAGTAAAACCCCGGTGACTATATCGGTAACTATCCCGGTAATTATCCCGGCGACTATAACGAGTCTTGACCGGCCTCATGGCTGTTCACCTGAGATGATCGAGCTTAGTGTCACTCGTCTTGGTGTAATTGATCCACCCCATTCGACTGCCACCTGTATCGACTGCAACAATGCTGGATGATTGGATTCGTCCATAGGTAACTGCTGAGTGATCACTTCCCAGTGGTAGCTGTCCACTGAGCCATTGACTACGCCAGTTTCATCCAGCTTCACGCCTGTACGGTCCGCCAGCAATGATTCTGCCAGGGCTACCGCTCGAGCATATTCCTGATCAACCCTTACAATCCGGGTCGCGCCACCTGCTGCCTGGTAAAGAGCTCCCAATGAAAATGCCAGTATCACCAATGCAACCAGCATCTCCAGCAGAGAAAAGCCTTTCTGAGGACATAGTTGCGAGTTCATACGCTGCATCACGGCGACAAAGGCTCTTGCGTGGTCCGACCAAGCAACCAATCCACTCGCAAGCGAACGCCTTTATCAGAATCACGATGCTTCAACATGATACTGCCCCCACTCGATCCGCCATCAGGATAAAAACGAATGACGCCCTGATCATCACGATTACTGACTTCTCGCGCACTCACCATCTCGACAGTCAGTGCCGACGGCAGCATATTATTCAACTGATGATCCAGGCCGTAATGACCACTCTCCGGCTCAACCACAAGATCGACCACACGCCCTGCACTGATAGCCTGGTAACGCGCAGTTGCCAGGAGTGTCTGCACGTCCCTCACTGCACCGCGGTACTGCATCGACTCATACATCTTCAATGCAGATGGCGCCGATACAGCCGCAAGAAGGCCTGCTATCGCCAGAGCAACCATTAATTCCAACAGCGTAAAGCCAGCCGCTACGTACGACGCACGAGTCATGAGATCAGACAGATAGAGACATCATCAATTCCAGTTTCCGACAACCGCATTTTCACCCTCACCTCCCGGCTGCCCATCCGCACCATTGGTAAACAGATCAAACTCTCCTCGCTCGCCCGGAAAGCGGTAGTTATAGTCACGATTCCAGGGATCTTTTGGGATTTCATTACGACGCAGATAAGGTCCATTCCAGCCTGTTGCATTACCGGGGTTTTTGACCAGTGCAGGCAGCCCTTCCTGTGCAGTGGGAAAACGGCCGACATCCAGCTTGTACATCTCCAGCGCCTGCTCCAGATCCCGGATCTGTACCAGCGCAGTATTACTCTTTGCACCACCGAGCTGATTCAAGACTCGCGGCCCTACCAGCCCAGCCAACAAGGCCAGAATAGCCAATACCACCAGCAGTTCAATCAGAGTAAAACCTTTACTGCGTTTCTTATTCATTGCACGCACCACGCTGAACCTCAATGTTATTTCCAGATATTAATAGGCCTGACCAAGTAAAACCTGATTACATAGCCAGTTCGTTAATTGACAGAATACCCATCAGAATCGAAATAATGATCAGAGCAATGATAGCGCCCAGACTCAAAATCATGATCGGCTCAAGCAAGGTCAATGTTCGTTTGATACCGGACTCGACTTCATCATCATATACACGCGCCAATTCCAGCATCATCTCATCCAGACGCCCGGACTCTTCACCGACACGCACGATCTGAATCATCATGGGCGTAAACACGCCTGCCTCTGCGAGCGCTACGGACATTCGCCCACCTTGCTTGACCGCCGGCGTTAATCCATCAAATGCCGCCCTGACCTGAATATTTCCGACGGTTCCTGTCGCAATTGACAGCGCTTTGAGTAGTGACACACCGTTATGCAAGAGAGTTCCAAGTGTTCGGGAAAACTGTGCTGTTTCGTATTTGAAAAGCACCTGCCCCAGCACAGGAAGGCGCAGCAATTTCTGATCCAACCGGGCCCTGCCAGCCGGCGTTGCCAACCAGCGCTTGAGTAAAATGATCGTCGGAACCATGATCAGCAGAACAATCCAGCCATATGCCTGTACAAAATCGCCTGCTGCGATAACACCACGGGTCAGCAAGGGAAGTGCATCACCCATATCGGAAAACAGCGCTTCAAACTGGGGTACAACAAAGCCCAGCATCAATGCCACTGACAGCACGGCAACCACCAATAGAATGGCAGGATAGATCATCGCTGATACGACATTGCTGCGCACAGCCTTGCTTCGTTCCAGATGCGCAGCCAGGCTGGACAACACTTCAGACAAGCGTCCACTGGCCTCACCCGAGCGCACCATATTGACGTAAAATGAACCGAAGAGATCTGCATGATTGCTCAACGCATGACTCAGCCCTTTGCCGCCTTTAACAGTCTTGAGCAAGTCTTCAAGCAGACTCTTGACACCCGCCTTTCCGCTCATATCGATCAGCACTTTGAGGGCTCGATCTATGGGCAGGCCGGCACGCAAGAGGACCGACAGCTCGCTGGTCAGGCTGAGTACATCATCCCGGTTGGCTCGTGCGCTGCGTTTGAATCCACTGGAAACTGTGCCTACAGGTGTATTTGAGTCAACCGGTTGGATACTGACAGGGATCAAACCCTGATTGCGCAGATCACGCGAGGCCAGATCCGGTGTTCTGGCCGTGATGACTCCCTGCGCCATCTTGCCATCACTTCTGGCTGCCTTGTATGAGAAATCTGGCATCTGACCTCTGTCATTCATTCGGGTTGACTGCTGGCGGCCCACACGTCAGACCGGGCCATATTGTAGCGTAAAACCGGTTGTTTTGTAGTCAGAGGATGTCACACCGGATCACTGTCTTCGATCTGATCCTGAGTGACACGCAACACCTCTTCAAGTGAAGTCATACCCTGAACAACTTTTCTCAGGCCATCCTCATAGAGCGTCAGCATACCGTTACGCCTGGCCAGATTATGCAGCCCAACCGAGTCGGCTCCTGACAGAATCGCCTTATTCATCGCACCATCCATCATGAACAACTCATGGATGGAGGTTCGCCCTGAATAGCCGGTATGTTTGCACTCTGCACACCCTTTACCGCGATAAATGGTATTTTGACCTGGAGACAAAAATCTCTGCAAGCCATGTTCTGCGATAGCCTGAGGTGTCAGTTCAATCTCTTCACGACAGTGACGACACAGCGTTCTGACCAGGCGCTGTGCCAATACACCATTAACAGAAGAGGTGATCAGGTAGCGCTCGACCCCCATGTCTTCGAGCCGGGTAATCGCCCCAGCAGCAGTATTGGTGTGCAAGGTCGACAGCACCAGATGCCCGGTCAGTGCAGACTGCACGGCGATCTGGGCGGTCTCGGTGTCACGCATCTCACCGATCATGATAATGTCTGGGTCTTGACGCAAAATGGAACGCAGCGCCCTGGCAAACGTAAGATCAATCTGAGGCTGAACCTGTATCTGATTGACACCACCAAGCTGATATTCGACAGGGTCTTCAACCGTCACGATTTTCAATGCCTGCGCATCCAGAGTGGCCAGTGAAGCATAAAGCGTAGTGGTTTTACCCGATCCCGTAGGCCCGGTAACCAGCAGAACCCCATGAGGTTTGCTCAGCAGTGTCGTGTAGCGCTTCAGAGTATCCTCAGAAAAGCCCATGCTCTTAAGGCTCAGGCGTATACTCTGCCTGTCCAGCACACGCATGACGATACTTTCACCATGCACGGTTGGTATGGTCGACACCCTCAAATCCAGCTCATGTCCTTTGACTCGGATCATGATGCGACCATCCTGAGGCAAACGACGCTCTGCAATATTGAGATGAGCCAGAAGCTTAATACGCGATGCGATGGCGGGTGCCTGAGAAGCCTGAGGTGGGTCGGGTACCACTTGAATGACGCCATCTACACGATAGCGCAGATGTAAACCATCTTCGAAGGGTTCAATATGGATATCAGATGCCCCAAGATCCAGTGCACGGTGAATGATCTGATTCACCACCCTGATGACAGGCGCTTCGCTCGCCAGATCTTTCAGATGCTCGATGAAATCCTCATCACCGGCCACCTGATCGGGGATCTCACCGTCGTTCAGGGCCTCATTAGCGTCACTGTTGAACTTTTGCAGAGCATTGAGGATATCAGTTTCCAGGCCCAGCTCAATCGTGACCTTCTTGCCACTGGCCATCGCCAGTGCACGGCCGAGATAATGATCCTGCGGAACCGTTGCCGCGAATTTCAGGACATCCTGTTGCAGCTCAATCGGCACAACATTGTTATTGATCAAAAACTCATATGACAATCCGGATACCTGAACCGGATCATCAGGATAATCCACCGCCAGCAGCAAACGGATGTCGAGCTGCTCTGACAGAACCTGCGCGACATCAAGCTCAGACACCATACCAAGGCGAATCAGTATCTGCCCGAACAATCCTCCCATCTCATCCTGGGCCATCAGTGCACGCTCTACATCACGTGCGCTCATTTTACCACGGCTGACCAGCAGTTCTCCGAGTTTCATATGTATCTCATATCCAGCATTGAATAGTGTGATCAGCGCTTGATCAGAAAACCACCGGGGGCAAAAGTGAAACCAAATTTAGCTTCACGCTCTGCATCATCCCTGTAGTCATCGGGATAACGCTCCTGATAGGCTCGAATCGCTTCAAAAGGCCCCTCACCCCAGCCCGGCAATACGGGATTGCCGTTGATATTGCCATCTTCCACCACCAGATAATCACCCGAGCGCACTACCGTTCGCAACAGCTCCATCTCTGCCAGCACATGATCTTTACGATGATCGCTGTCGAGTATGAAAAATACAGGGCCGGGAAACTGCTCACGCATGCTGCGGATACGCAAGGCAACGGCAGGATCGGTTGATGAACTGGTCTGCAGATAGATAGCCGGATCGGCATAAACACGTCCATCGACATCTTCATGTCCGATATCCACACTCAGCACTTTGAGATCCGGGTTGATTGCACGCCCAGTCACACTGAAGAACAGAGCCGAACCGCCAAAGCGAGTACCAAACTCAACAATCAGCGAGGGCTTCAGCTCATGAAGTATCTCTTGATAGTTCCACATATCCGCAACAGATTTGTAGCAGGGCACTCCAAGATATTTAACACCCAACCACACTTCAGTGTTGTAGTACCACCCATGGTATTTTTCAGTTGCATCGTTACTGTCAGACATATCCATCCAGAAATCGTTCTGCTTCATTCAAAAAGTGCGTATTCGAAATGAAATACCTATTGCCATATATCGACATGAACAGGTATTCGTCAAAAGACGATAAATTTAACATGCCCGTCATCTGAGGGTACAGCAATTCAGTTACTCACTAACCAGTCGTAACCTGGGATTGCGAGCCTTCAACTTGCCCCCCAGAGCCATTAAGACAGAGATATCCATGGTGGTTGCATTTTCCGGAACCTCAAAACTTACTGACAGCGGCGTCCAGTCATAAACGCCCTCAGTTGCACCTAATGCAGCATTCGGCGTTTTGAGTATCATACTGCCCATCATTCGGTAACGAGGGTCTTCATGCACGCCATGCAGCACAACACCAAGCCCGGTAGGTTCAAACTCTTCGCCAAACTCAAGGTTGAACTCACCTGCCAGCTCGGCCGAGAACTCCAGTGTTTTACCGGCAAAGGGACGCGCATCAATGCGCTGGGATATCTGCCCCCAGGGTTCGAAATCATAGCGTTCAATTGTCACCACACCATCTTCAACACCGAAGTTATAAGAGGGATGACTTGAGTGTTGTGATGCGCGCCAAGGCCTGTCCAACACACCGGTTGCATGAGTTTCAAAAATATCAGAAGAAAGCAGGTTGGTTTCATCTCTTGCCGAGTCTGCACTGACTGTCTGCCATGCCAGCATACCAATCATTAATACCGAGCTTAGAAGTACACCTTTATTCACCGAGTTATCCTCCTGATTCTCATTCAACACCCACGACACTCAGCCGAAACCGGATCAGCCGAGCATGATAACCATTGAGCTTCCCACAAGCAAAAAAAGGGTGGCAGAAGCTACCCTCTGCCACCCAACCGGTTATGACCGCTGTTAAGGTGATGTGTTCAAGTGAAGTGTCAGGCGAATCAATTCAACCTTTCAAACACCGTCGTGATCCCCTGCCCCATACCGACACACATGGTCGCCAGACCCAGGGTGCCATCCTGCTGCTCCAGTACGTTCAGCAGCGTGGTGGAGATACGGGTACCCGAGCAGCCCAGCGGATGGCCAAGCGCTATCGCGCCACCGTTAAGGTTGACTCTCTCGTCCATCTGGTCCAGCAACTTGAGGTTTTTCAGCACCGCCAGACCCTGTGCAGCGAAAGCCTCGTTCAGCTCGACATAGTCGATATCGGTGATGCTGAGACCGGCACGCTTGAGCGCTTTCTGCGATGCAGGTACCGGACCAAAGCCCATGATCGACGGATCACAACCCGCCACCGCCATGCTCAGAATACGCGCACGTGGCTTGCAGCCCAGCGCTTCGGCGCGTGCCGCCGACATCAATAGCATTCCGGATGCGCCATCGGAGAAGGCTGAGGAGGTACCCGCTGTGACTGTACCCACTTTGGGCACAAACACTGGTTTGAGTTGACCCAGCTTTTCCACGGTGGTTTCGGGGCGCACGACTTCGTCGAAGGTCAGCAGCGATTTGAAGCCATTCTCATCATGCCCTTCAACCGGCACGATCTCGTTATCAAAACGACCTTCCAGGCGAGCTGCATGTGCACGCTGGTGCGAACGAGCACCCAACTGATCCTGCATCTCACGGCTGATGCCATTCATCTTGCCCAGCATTTCGGCGGTCAGGCCCATCATCAGTGCTGCCTTGGCGACCTGCTTGGACATCTGCGGATTGATATCGATACCGTGCAGGATATCCAGGTGGCCCATATGCTCAACACCACCGACCATGTAGATATCACCCTGGCCAGTCATGATCGCCTGAGCTGCTGTGTGCAGCGCCGACATGGAGGAGCCGCACAGACGGTTGACGGTCTGGGCGCCAACCGTGTGCGGAATACCCGCCAACACCGCAGCGTTACGGCCGATATTGAAGCCCTGCTCCAGGGTCTGGTTAACACAGCCCCAGATGATATCTTCGATCTCGGCAGGGTTGATCTGAGGGTTACGGGCCAGCAGGCCCTGCATCACGGCAGCGGACAGCGCTTCAGCACGAACATTGCGGAAGGAGCCACCCTTGGAGCGTCCCATCGGGGTACGCACACCGTCGACGATCACGACGTCATTAGGTTTCAGGTTCATTATTGTATTCCTCCCACATTAACCGAAATAGGTTTCGCCGTTGGCGGCCATCTGCTTCATACGTTCGGTCGGCTGATACAGCGGACCCAGCTCGGCAAAGCTCTCTGCCAGATCACAGAAGGCTTTCAGCCCCATCTGATCCAGATAGTGCAGAGCGCCACCACGGAATGGAGGGAAGCCGATACCATAGATCAGCCCCATATCCGCCTCAGCAGGAGAAGCGACAATGTCATCTTCCAGACAGCGAACTGTCTCGATACACAGTGGAATCATCATGCGTGCAATGATTTCATCTTCAGTGAACTCCCGCGCCGTACCCACGACACCATCGAGCAGTGCCGGTACTTCAGAGTCGATCACCTTGACCTGTTTGCCGCGGCTATCCAGCTCATACTGATAGAAGCCCTTGTTGTTCTTCTGCCCGAAACGCTGCAACTGATACATGCGATCGATCGGGCTCTCGCCGTCGTGACCCATGCGATCCGGGAAACCAGCTGCCATCACGGCATCCGCATGATGCCCGGTGTCGATACCGACCACATCCAGCAGATAGGCAGGGCCCATCGGCCAGCCGAAACGTTCCATCACCTTGTCGACCTGCAGGAAGTCCGCACCATCACGCAGCAGCATGCTGAAGCCGGCAAAGTAAGGGAAGAGCACGCGGTTAACCAGGAAGCCGGGGCAGTCGTTGACCACAATTGGTGTCTTGCCCATCGCCTTGGCATAGGCTACGGTGCGCGCAACTGCCTCCTCAGAACTCTTCTCACCACGAATGACTTCTACCAGCGGCATACGATGCACCGGGTTGAAGAAGTGCATGCCGCAGAAGTTTTCCGGGCGTTTCAGTGCGGTTGCCAGCTCATTGATCGAGATAGTGGAGGTGTTGGAGGTGATGATCGCATCTTCCGCGACATGGGCTTCCACCTCGGCCAGTACCGCTTTTTTGATCTTCACGTTTTCAACCACCGCCTCGACCACCAGATCGACACGGCCAAAATCGCCATAGCTCAGGGTGGGAGTGATCTGGCTGATCACGCGCGCCATCTTCTCGGCATTCATCTTGCCGCGTTTGACCTGGCCGTTCAGCAGTTTGGTCGCTTCATCAAGCCCCAGCTGCAGTGCCTTGTCGTTGATATCCTTCATTAGAATAGGCGTGCCTTTGGAGGCAGACTGATAGGCAACACCGCCACCCATGATACCGGCACCCAGTACCGCCGCATGGCGAACCGGTGCAGCATCCTTGTCATACTGGCGGCTGATTTTCTTGATGGTCTGATCCTTGAGGAACAGACCCACCAGCGCGCGAGTCACATCGGTTTTGGCCAGCTTGGCGAAGCCCTTGGCTTCCACCTCGATCGCCTTGTCGCGACCCATATTGGCAGCTTTCTGAATCGTCGACAGCGCCTGCATCGGAGCTGGGTAGTGAGGGCCAGCCTTGGCACCGATCACGCCCTTGGCGGATTCGAATGCCATCATCTGTTCGATCTGATTCAGCTTGATCCCGGTGGTTTTCTCGGTGCGGCGCGCCTGATAGTCAAACACACCCTCGGCCGCTTTCTGCAACAGATCCAGACCCGCTTCGCGCACCTTGTCTACTGTTACGACAGCATCCACCGCGCCCTCTTTCAGCGCGTCCGCTGCGCGCTTTTCTACGCCGCCACAGATCCACTCGTTGGCATTATCCACACCGATCAGACGTGGCAGACGTACCGTGCCACCCCAGCCCGGGTAGATACCCAGTTTCACTTCCGGCAGCCCGACCTTGGCGCCATCGGCCATAACACGGAAATCGGTCGCCAGGCACAGCTCGAAGCCGCCGCCCAGCGCGATACCGTTGATCGCCGTGACCGTTGGTGCCGGCAGATCCTCTATCGCATTGAAAATTTCGTGCAGCTTGAGCAGATGCACGATGATCTCCTCTTCCGGCATCTCGAACATGGCACTGAATTCAGTGATGTCGGCACCGACAATAAAACACTCCTTGGCACTGCTGAACAGCACACCACGCAGGCCATCAACCGCCTGCAACGCAGCGACCGCTTCGCGCAGTTCATTCAGGGTTGCCTGATTGAACTTGTTGACGCTGTCGCCCTGAAGATCAAACACTACTTCGTGGAATCCGGCTTCCAGAGCTTCAACCCTGATCGCCTTGCCTTGATAAATCATTATGTACTCTCCCACATTATATTGAGCAGCTTATGAGCAGCCGTATCTTGCTTTAGCGTCAGTTAAAGCTGCGCTTCCAGGGCTGGCACCGCTTCGAACAGATCCGCGACCAGGCCATAATCTGCCACCTGGAAGATCGGCGCTTCTTCATCCTTATTGATCGCCACTATCACTTTAGAGTCTTTCATGCCGGCCAGATGCTGAATCGCACCGGAGATGCCAACAGCAATGTAAAGCTCGGGCGCTACCATTTTGCCGGTCTGGCCCACCTGCATATCGTTCGGTACAAAACCGGCATCCACCGCCGCACGTGATGCACCCACTGCCGCACCAAGCTTGTCTGCCACTCGGTTAAGCAGTTCAAAATTCTCGCCATTACCCATGCCCCGACCGCCCGATACCACGACGCGGGCGCCTGTCAGCTCGGGACGATCCGACTTGGCCAGCTCTTCACCGACAAATGCGATATCCGCAGATTGATGCACACTACCAACTGTGACGATCTCGGCGCTGCCGCCTGTCGTTGCAGCAGGATCAAACGCAGTACCACGGATAGTCATCACCTTGACGACATCGGCAGACTCCACCGTTGCAATCGCGTTGCCGGCATAGATCGCACGCTTGAAGCGATCCGGTGTTTCCACGGCCAGCACATCAGAGAGCTGATTCACCCCCAGCAGTGCAGCCACACGTGGCATCACATTCTTGCCACTGGTGGTGGACGCGGCCAGCAGATGGCTGCGACCCTCCGCCAATTCAACCACCAATTTACTGACATTTTCCGCCAGCTGATGCTCATAAGCTGCATGATCCGCAACCAATACCTGGCCAACGCCCGGCAACGCAGCAGCCGCTTCCGCCACTGCAGCACAGCCACTGCCTGCCACCAGTATAGCGACATCGCCCCCTATCGCCTGCGCTGCTGACAGCAGATTCAGCGTAACAGGTTTCAGGCTCTGGTTATCATGTTCAGCAATAATCAGAATACTCATGCGATCACCTTGGCTTCATTACGCAGTTTATCGACCAGTTCCTCAATCGAGCTGACACGGATGCCCGCTTTGCGATCAGCAGGCGGCTCAACCTTCAGTAGCTTGACTTGACTGGCAACTATAACGCCAAGCTCTTCAGCCGTTTTCACATCCAGTGGTTTCTTCTTCGCCTTCATAATATTAGGCAAGGATGCATAACGTGGCTCGTTCAGACGAAGATCAGTTGTCACAACAGCTGGCAGCGTCAGCTTCAGCGTCTGCAGACCACCATCCACTTCACGCGTTACCAGCAACTCACCACCCTCGACCTTTACTTCAGAAGCAAAGGTTGCCTGAGGGCGATCCAGCAGCGCGGCCAGCATCTGACCTGTCTGGTTGTTATCAGAATCGATCGCCTGCTTACCGAGCAGAATCAGATCAGGTTTCTCTTCTTCGGCGACCTTGGCCAGAATCCGCGCAACCGACAGAGAATCAGGACCATCTGCGGCCTCAACCTGCAGCGCACGATCCGCACCGAGTGCCAGCGCAGTGCGCAACTGCTCCTGACACGCCTTACTGCCGACCGATACCACGACCACCTCGGTCGCTACGCCCTGCTCTTTCAGACGCACTGCTTCCTCTACCGCTATCTCGCAGAAGGGGTTCAGTGCCATTTTGACATTCGCCAGATCAACATCACTCTGATCCGCTTTAACACGAACCTTAACGTTGTAATCGATGACCCGTTTTACGGCGACAAGTACTTTCATACCAGCCTCTCTTTGTTATTTTCACCTGAATGGATGAGGCCCATACTAGCCTCACCAGCCTATTCCTCAATAACAAAAACCATCCGTTTCAGTGACAAAAAATAGCATCACGCCGGCAGGCCGCATAAACACTGATGCCAATTTTCTAAGCCGCACTGAAAAAAGGGGTCAAAAAAACCGGCCGAAGCCGGTATAAAGTGCAGATCACCAGTTGTGTGACAATTGGCGATCCCGGGTGAAACAGAACGATCAACGCTCTGTCTGAGTGCTCAGTGGAGCGCCAGGAAAGGCACTCAGAAATTCGGGGCGCGTTTTTCCATGAAGGCCTGGAAAGCTTCACGCGCTTCAGGTGAAGAGAGGCGAGCAGCGAAGGCCTCCACTTCAGAGACCAGTACGGCATCCAGTGCGGGCTTGTTCGCAGCCTTGAGCATCTGTTTGCTCTGGCGTACCGCTTCCGGTGCCAGACGGGTCAGAGTATGCGCACGTCGCAGGGCACTATCCAGCAACTGACTCTGTGGCAGAACCGTATTGATCAGGCCCAGCTGTGCAGCTCGGTGTGCCGGGATCGCGTCTCCTTCCACCAGTAATTCGAACGCCAACCGATGACCCAACTGCTGCGGCAACAGCAGACTGGTGCCACCCTCAGGAACCAGCCCAAGCTTGGTAAAGGGCAGCTGGAAGATCGCGTCTTCGGATGCCAGTACCAGATCACAGTGCAGCAGCAGAGAGGTACCAATCCCCACCGCAACACCGTCCACCGCCGCCACAATCGGCTTGCTGAAACTGGCCAGCGCCTGCAAGAAGCTCAGCGGTATCCGAGCTTTTTCCGGCTGCCCCATCGCTGCCACAAACGCAGCAATATCATTGCCTGAGGTGAAGCTGCCACCGGCTCCACTGAGCAGCAGCACGCGGATGCCGTCATCCTGCTCCGCCTGCTTCATTGCCTCAATCAGCGCCAGATACATCTCGAAGGTCAGTGCGTTCTTCTTATCCGGCCGATTCAATGTCAGATGAAGCAGATAGCCATCACGTTGTTGCAGTACAAGATCCTGACTCATGAAACTGGTCTCCTCAGTTTAGGTAATCAGCTCAGGTAATCGCCGCTGTTGTCACGAAACTCACCGATCGCATCGCGGTATTCTGTGCGCATTGTCTGCACCAGCTCCGCCACAGTCGGCACATCCTGAATCGATCCTACTCCCTGCCCTGCCGACCAGATGCTTTTCCAGGCAGAGGCACCACCTTCCGGCGCTTGCAGCTCTTCGCCCAGATCCACTTTCTTCGGCTCAGCGCTGTCAGGATCCAGGCCTGCACTGGCCAGGCTCGGCTTGAGGAAGTTGGCCGGAATACCGGATATTTTTGGGGTGTAGGTGATATCAGATGCAGCTGAATCTACAATCATCTGCTTGTATTCTGGTACTGCACGGCTCTCTTGTGTGTTGATAAAGCGCGTCCCCATATAGGACAGATCAGCCCCCAACAACTGAGCGGTGGCGACATCACGCCCGGTCGACATGCAGCCGGACAGAATCACCGTACCTTTGTAGAACTGGCGTATCTCGGCCACCAGTGCAAAGGGACTCAGGGTACCGGCATGCCCACCGGCACCGGCACACACGGCAATCAGACCATCAACACCAGCCTCTGACGCTTTACGAGCATGACGAACATTGACCACATCATGAAACACGGCGCCACCGTAGCTATGCACTGCATCGACCAGATCCTTGACCGCACCGAGAGAAGTGATGACCAGCGGCACCTGATGCTTGATACACAGCTCAAGGTCAGCCTGCACACGTGGATTGGTGTGATGCACGATCAGATTGACGCCAAAAGGAGCGGGCTTTTTACCGGTTTCCTGTTCATAGGCAGCCAGTTCCTGCTTGATCTGAATCAACCACTCCTCAAAGCCCTCACTGCTGCGTTGATTGAGTGCCGGGAAGGTACCCACAACTCCAGCCTTGCAGGCTTCAATCACCAGCTCCGGACCGGAGACCAGAAACATCGGTGCAGAAATCAGAGGCAGAGAGAGACGCCCCCGGAAAGATTCGGGTAAACTCATTTTTTACATCTCCTGGCTAAATCGTCTGGCTTGAATCACCTGAAACAGGTTGTTTCCAGTGTCCAAACCCTCAGCTATCTGAACCCTCTGCCCGATACAACTCAGGCAGATACTGTTTTATGACCTGAGAGCTTTGCCCCCAGGTATGGCAGGTATTGAGCATCACATTGGCGCCGAGCTTCATCACCTCTTCATCGGTGCTTGGCCAGAGCGTCTGAATCGCTGTCGTTGCCAACGGCTTGAGCAGCTCATTCAGATGAGTACAACCACTCGTACCACCGAGCAGCTCACTGGCCTGACGATGCCAGCCAGAACCGATCCGCGTGCCTTCAAGCTTGCGGTACTGACCCGTAATCGCCGGGCAGATGCGAAAGGGCGATGCCTCTATCGCGGCTTCTGCCTGATAAATCTTCAAGGTGCGATCCAGCGTCAGGCGCAGCCAGATATCATGAAAAGGCTCTCCAGCCGGTACATAGCCGCCACGCTCCGGATTATCAACCGTGCCGGTTTTGACATCGGTCATGCGCGCTTCGATATCCCACAGCCCATCGTCCCGCTCGTAGCCATCACAAGTGATGGTACGGCGATGATGCAGCTTGCGCCGGACAGGTTTGGTCAGGGGCATAACTCTCTCCATTCATCCACTATGCGCGCAGAATCAGGCCACTTTTGATGGACTGTCCTGATCTTGATTTTGAGTCTCCTTGAGTTTGCGACGCAGCACCTTACCGACATTGGTTTTGGGCAGTTCGGAAACAAACTCGATCACCTTCGGCACCTTATAGGCAGTCAGGCGTTCTCGACACCAGGCTTTGATCTCATCGGGACTCGGTGGCTGCTCGGGATTTTTCGCCACTGCTACCAACTTGACCAGTTCACCACTATGCTCATCCGGCAGGCCTATTGCAGCACACTCAAGTATTTCGGGATGCGTCGTAACCACATCCTCCACCTCATTCGGATAGACATTGAAGCCAGACACCAGGATCATATCCTTGGCCCGATCAACAATACGCAGATAACCATCTGCCTCACGTATCGCTATGTCGCCTGTGCGGAAATAGCCATCTGCCGTGAAGCACTCTTCGGTTTCTGCCTCTCGCTGCCAGTAACCTACCATTACCTGAGGACCCTTGACGCACAACTCTCCCGGCTGACCATCCGCTACCGGATTACCCTCGATATCCATGATCTGAACATCGGTGCAGTCCAACGGCTGACCAATGGTGCCCAGACGAATGCCATGAGGTGAATTGATCGAAATAGCCGGTGAGGTTTCAGTCAGGCCGTAACCCTCCATGATTTCGCAGCCAGTCACACGTATCCACTCATCCGCCGCTGCGTGCGTCAGCGCACAACCGCCTGATATGGTGATTTTCATGTTACTGAAGTCCAGCTTGCGGAACTCCTCGTTATTACACAGTGCGACAAACAGGGTATTAAGGCCAAGAAAAGCACTCATGCGCCACTTGCCCAGCTCCTTGGCAAAACCCGGAATATCTCGCGGATTGGGAATCAGAACGCTATGGCCACCACAGTCCATGATGACCAGGGAGATAGTAAAGGCATAGATATGATAGAGCGGCAGAGGAGCAATTGCGGTTTCTGACCAGCCAGCCGTGGCCTGGTTGATCAGCTTATGCCCCTGCAACATATTCGATACCAGGTTGCCATGGCTCAATACTGCACCTTTGGAAACACCCGTGGTGCCGCCTGTGTACTGCAACACGGCAATATCCGCCGTTTGCACGGCAACTGGTATTGGTTTTTGCCCAACAAATGGAATCAACGCATTGCGCAACGGAATCGCCGAAGGAAGATTGAACTCAGGCTCCAGCTTCTTCACATACTTGACTACAGCATTCAGCAGATGGCGCTTTACAAAAGGATGCAGATCACCGATCTGAGTCAGAAACAGGTATTTGATGCCGGTTTTACTGATCACCTGCTCAGCCTTATCGGCCATGCTCTTGTAGATGATCAGCGCTTTGGCGCCAGAATCGTTGAACTGATGCTCCATCTCGCGCGGTGTATAGAGCGGATTGGTATTGACGATGATCAGCCCCGCTTTGAGCGCGCCAAACAGCACTACCGGGTACTGAATCAAATTGGGTAGCTGAATCGCAATCTTGTCGCCAGGTTTGAGATCCGTCTCTTTCTGTATATAGACCGCAAAGGCATCAGACAGCTGATGCAACTCGCGATAGCTCAGCGTCCTGCCAAAACTGGTGAAAGCAGGGGCGTCTGCATACTTGTCACACACACGGTCAAAAACATCATTGATATTGATGTAACCATGGGTATTGAGGGACTCGGGAATCGTGCTCCCGCGTTGATGTTCCATACTGTTTCCCCTGACTGTTATTGTTATCGATCAGGTTGATATGTATAACCAGGTTGTCGGGCAGCCCGCATCGGCTGCACAATCCAGATACCTCGCACCTGTCTTTCGATGCGGGTTGCCCTGACCTGCTTAGCTGACCGGAAAGAGAGATGCCAGGCGAGTCGCCAGCATGATGTCGCCATCGGCACGAATACGGCCGGCCATAAAGGCCTGCATGCCGTCGGTTTCGCCGCTCATCACCTCTTCCAGTGTCTGGCTGTCCATATTCAGAGTGACCGTCGGGCTGTCGTGCTCACCTTGGCTGATCTCACAGGTACCATTGCTGACCACAACCGCCCAGGGCTCGCCATCTTCGATCTGATACTGGAAAACAGCATCCAGTCCTGACGCTGCCTGAGCGTTGAATCGTTCACCCATGGAGGAAAAAATTGCGTTCAAATCAGCCATCTCGGAAACCTCTTGTTGTGTGTTCTCTTGTTGTGTGTCTTGTCGTAAGCCACTGCGCTTGTAGCGCCATGTGTAGTGCCATGAGTAGCGCCATGAGTAGCGCCATGCATTCAGCTTAAGCAGGGCAGAGATAACTTTCTGCCCTGTGTGTGTTCTCAGTAGCTTCTTCATCAGAAGGCGAAATCTTCAGCGTCCAACTCCATCAGGTTGGTTGCACCCGATTGCATGGTTTCAACCAGTGTGCGTGTACGTGGCAGAATCCGCTCGAAATAGAAGCGCGCGGTCACCAGCTTGGCTTTGTAGAAAGCCTCTTCATTGGTTCCCGCCGCCAGTTTCTGCTGCGCGACTTCGGCCTGACGCGCCCAGAGCCATGCCAGCGTGATATAACCGGAGTACATCAGGTAATCGACAGCAGCGGCACCCACCTCTTCACGATCCTGCATCGCCTTCATGCCGACTTTCATCGTGATATCACCCCACTCCTGATTCAGTTTAGCCAGTGGTGCGACAAAAGCCTGCATCGCATCGTTACCTTCGTGCGATTTACAGAACCTGTGGATGATTTTGGTGAAACGCTTCAGCAACTCACCCTGGGTCATCAGTACCTTGCGGCCCAGCAGATCCAGTGCCTGAATCTGTGTCGTGCCTTCATACAGCGTTGAGATACGGCTGTCGCGCACGTTCTGCTCCATGCCCCACTCGGCAATATAGCCATGGCCACCGTAGATCTGCAGTGCATGGTTGGCAGACTCGAAACCCGCTTCGGTCAGGAACGCCTTGGCGATCGGTGTCAGCAGTGACAGCAGATCCTCGGCTTCTTTTTTCTCTTCATCGGTGGTCGCCAGCTTGGTACGGTCAACCTGCTGCGCCGACAGATAGATCAGCGCACGCCCACCCTCGGCAAACGCCTTCTGGGTCAGCAGCATGTTGCGCACAGCCGGATGCACGATGATCGGATCCGCAGCACCTTCAGTATTTTTAGGGCCGGTCAGCGAGCGCATCTGCAGACGATCACGTGCATAAGGCAGTGAATTCTGGAAGCCCCACTCGGCATGGGCCAGGCCCTGCAAAGCGGTACCGATACGTGCCGTGTTCATAAAGGTGAACATGCAGTTAAGGCCCTTGTTCGGCGGGCCGATCAAAAAGCCGGTGGCGCCATCAAAGTTCATCACGCAGGTCGCATTACCGTGGATACCCATCTTGTGTTCGATGGAGCCGCAGGATACGCCATTGCGCTCACCGACACTGCCATCGGCAGTCGGCAGAAACTTGGGCACGATAAACAGCGAGATTCCCTTGGTACCGGCGGGTGCATCCGGCAGACGCGCCAACACGATATGCACGATGTTGTCTGCCATGTCATGCTCACCGGCAGAGATGAAAATCTTGGTACCACTGATGCGATAGCTGCCATCAGCCGCAGGCTCAGCCTTGGTGCGCAGCATGCCGAGATCGGTACCGCAATGCGCTTCGGTCAGACACATGGTGCCGGTCCACTCGCCGGACACCAGCTTGGTCAGATACGTGTGTTTCTGCTCATCAGTACCATGGGCATCCAGTGTATTCATGGCGCCATGGCTCAGCCCCGGATACATACTCCAGGACCAGTTGGCAGTACCGACCATCTCGTTGAACACGATACCCAGTGATTCCGGCAAGCCCTGACCGCCATGCGCAGGATCGTGTGCCAGCGATGGCCAACCACCCTCAACAAACTGCTGATACGCTTCTTTAAAGCCTTCCGGTGTGGTCACAGTGCCATCCTTGAAGGTACAACCCTGCTGATCGCCGATCTGGTTCAGAGGAGACAGCACACGCTCAGCGAACTTGGCACCCTCTTCCAGAATGGCAGCAATCATATCAGGTGTTGCTTCTTCGCAGCCTGGCAGACCTTGATAGTGCTTATCCATCTCGAGCACTTCATTGAGAATAAATTGCATGTCGCGCAGGGGGGCTTTGTACTCAGCCATGATACCACCTCATCATTCTTATATTGGGCTACCTGAAGCCTGAGCTGTTGTAATGACAGTTATAGTCATGACAGGCCAGGAAAGCATTGTCTCTTTCATGAGTCTAGAATGAACGATTCAGGCCTGATGACCAATAACAAAAGCTACCAAGATTAGTAACAAAATGAACCAACCCCGTAGCAAGCCTGAAAATTCGTCTCTTAATGATCTGCTTTTAACAGCTCAGACGCCTCAGGAACTGACAAAAGTGTTCGCCGGCCTGTTCCCGACAACCGCATTTAACATAGTAGCGCTCTTTAATAGCGCTCTTTAAAAGTTCTACCTTTCTGATGGGTACCAACGGCAAGGGGAAGACAAGATCCGACTGAAGGGTACACATAGAGCATTAGGTGTAAAAAAATTAAACCTTAGATGAGTATTTATCCAACTGTCGGGTTGCCAAGTGAGCTGACAACCACCTTTTAAATGAACGATTTGTACAACAAAAGCATGCCTTTCCCTGAACAGAGTTCCCAGCCAAAAACCCACCAAAACAGCACCTTTTTTCAATAAATATATAGCTTTACAGATCGGTTACAGCTTCCTTAACAGCACATGGACATCCTCCGCTTTAGTCCAAGATATCGCCCCTCAGTTACTGCTCATCATTTCCTGGAATTTTGACACGACCCTACAAGTTGCACGTTAAAATAATCTTGATTAAATATGTTTATGATGACAACAATGGTGTGTTGAAACTATATAATGATTGTGAGGGTTGACTGTGAATAATAATAATAAATTGAAAATTGGCGGTAAGAGCCGATTAGCAGTAGCCGTGCTTGCTTGCAGCTCGGCTGTAGTACAGGCGTACCCACTTGTTGAGAGCGAGTCGGTCCAGATTAACCTCGATATTGAAGCAGTCGTCGGCCTTTATCGAAGTAGTGAAACTTACGGGAATAGCAATTCATCACCCTCATGGACTGAAGGCTATATCAAGTATGGATTGTCCGGTGCTCGCCAGTTGAGCAAAGGTGAGATCTTTGGTGCGGTTAATGCTGTGAGCGGAGGCACCTGGGGCGATGGAGATGCATCTGGACTTACAACAGGCAAAGAGCGCAGGACTGATATAGAAGACCTATATCTGGGATATCGAACAGATATGTTCGAAGTCTCTACCGGGCGTCAGGTTGTAAGGATGGGTGACGGATTTATTCTGAATGGTGACTCCCTGAATCTGGGCAAAGGAGCAGGCCCTGAAGCGCTTAACCGAGGCGGCGGCTTTGTAATTGCCCCGCGCAGAGCGTTTGACAAGACCTTTATTGCACGCGTAGGAGGCGATGAGCGTTTGCGCTCAGATCTTTTCTGGTTTGAGTCTGACAATGTCGCTCAGGGAATGCCTGAAATGGCTGGTGTGAACCTGGAATATGTGGCGGAGCACGGCACCTTTGGCCTGATGCACCTGAAGGGGCTTGGGGTAGATGAAGTCTGGGGAGACCCACGACGTGATGGCCAGAAGACAACCAGTCTCAGATATCAGGGAAGTGCTGGTGTTGATAACCTGTTTCTTTCGGCTGAGTATGCCCATCAGTCTCAAGGCGATGGCAGTGGAAGCAACAAGGCCTGGTATACCGAGGCAGGCTGGACTTTTTCTGATATGGCCTGGTCGCCGAGTGTGAACTATCGCTATACACATTACGATACTGGTTATGATCAGCTCTTCTTTGGTTTCAACCGTGGTTACGGTACGTGGATTCAGGGAGAGGTTGCTGGTAACTTTGCTGGCCCCTTCAGTAGCGATGCAGATATTCATTATCTCAGCATCAGTGCTAACCCCTCACCACTGCTGACCGTCGGTGCAGGGTACTTTAATTTCAACAACACAGTGGGTGGTAGCGGTGCTAATGACGCACAGGAAGTGAACTTCTGGGCTGACTGGGTTGTGAATCGTCACCTGATCATCAGTCCGGTGCTTGGTTTCTATAAACCTGACTCTGCTAATGGCGTGCAAGGGAACACTAAAGTTAATACCTATGCACAGCTATTGGCGATAGTCCCTTTTTAAATAGTCCCTTGTTAAAACCTGAAAATGCCAGAGGCACGCCAGGAGCGCTGTCCGAGAATAGCGACCGTTATGAAGGAAAGTCCGTCTATTCGCGGAAAGCCTCCTTTCAGTGGCTTGACAACAAAAAAACAACAGGAGTCATCTTATGAAAGCATTTCATCCATCTAAAAAACTGATCCTGGCCATGTCCGCGGCTTTGAGCTGTGGTACGTTTGCCATCCAGAGCACTCAAGCCAGCGATATCAACTGGACCAGCCCGACCCTGTTAGAAGGTCGAGCCAACATGATGTATCCCGGTCTGAACTTCCTGACCTTTCAGCATTTTGACCAGATGTTCTCTACAAGAACGGTCACTGCGGGCGCAAACGTCTGGCCTTTGGAATATGGCAGCGTCGACTTGGGTGACGACTTTGAGCTGCATGGCGAGCGTATGACCTTGGAAGAGCATATGGAGCAAACCCGCGGCAACGCATTGATGGTGATTCATAAGGGAAAGGTTGTTCATGAACAGTATCGCAATGGTATGACACCAGAGTCACGTCACACCGTGTACTCCATGTCTAAATCCATCATCGCGACTCTGTTTGGTATCGCCCTGGAGGAGGGGTATATCGACAGTCTGAATGACCCGGTTACTAAGTATTTGCCCAGAATGGCGGGCTCAGGCTATGACGGTGTCAGTGTTGAGGATGTGCTGCTCATGCGCTCTGGCGTGAACTGGGAGGAGCGTTATGAGTTTGGCAGCCAAACCCAGCTGACGGAAGTGCATGACAACGCGGTTGTGGGTTATGCCTATCGCTGGTGCGACTATGCTGAAGGCATAGAAAAACTCCATGAACCAGGCACACACTTCAACTATGCCACCATCGATACCAGTATCCTGGGATGTATACTTGAGGCTGCAACTGAACGTAAGGTTGCGGACTACATGTCCGAAAAAATCTGGCAGCCAGCGGGTATGGAAAACGATGGCTATTGGATCATGGATGGGGCCGAGCCTGAAGGTGACGAATTCTATGGTGCCGGTTTCAATGCCTCTTTGCGTGATCTGGGACGTTTTGGTTTGATGATGCTCAACCAGGGCGAAGCCAATCAGCAGCAGGTTGTTTCAAAAGAATGGGTGGCTGCTTCAACTATTGCCGCTGAGGGCTATGAGCCAACCGAGCCTGGTTCACCCTTTGGCTACCAATATCAGTGGTGGACGTTGACCGACAGTAACGCCTATTCGGCCATTGGTTTGTTCAATCAGTTCATTTACGTTGACCCTGATTCCCAGACTGTCATCGTGAAACTCAGCTCTCCCGAATCACCTTTGGGAGATGAGGAAGGCAACCTGGAATTCTTTCAACAGATTATTGATAAACTCTGAGCGGAAGTTGCTGGAACTGTGATGCGCGTGAAAGCGCGCATTATAACGTAGCCACTGGTAGTACCCAAACCTGGTAGTACCCAAACCTGGTAGTACCCAAAATAGCATCGAGCCTCAATAACTTCTGGTTATTGAGGCTCACCCACTCCATGCAACCCCCTCCTCCAACACTGACGATATCGATCCCGAGAGATCTGGACGAGCTATGGGAATAACTTGAATCCGTTCAGGCAGGCTCGTTAAACGCTGCCAGAATCTCTTCGGGTATCGGTAGCGCCTTGATGCCACCAGGTTTTTCGGCGTCGGCCCCCACCCATACCCGGGTTTCGAACCCCTCTACCGCGACGGCTTCGCCTTTCAGAATGCGGTGGTGCACATCAAAGCTACTGCGTCGAAACTCGGTGATACGGCTTTCAATGATGATCTCTTCGCCATAGCGCGACGGAATATAGAACTTTGACCGCGTATCCACCATGGGGATACCGACACTGTTAAAGCGCCGGACCATGTCGTATTTCGGAAATCCAGCAGCGGCAAACAAGCGGCCCGTGGCATCATCAAAGTAGGCAAAATAACGAGGGTAAAACACAATACCTGCTGGGTCGCAGTCGCCCCATTCTATGGTGCGGGTGTGGCGGTTGATCAACATCCTGAAATCCTCATGCTCTTTTGAATAAGCCCTTCACGACACGCGAATGACGGCGCCTGAAGGGGTCACGCTGTAGATATCGGCCACAACAGCCGCTCGATTTTCCAATACGGCACGCTGATTGATGGAGCCTTTATCGGTAATTTCGTGTGCATCCATACGCGGCGGCTCATCAAGCAGCACAGCACGCGTTATGCGATTGGATCCACCCGTGCTGGCGTCGATCAGGTCCCGCAACAGGGTTTCGAAACGCGCCCTTACAGCGGGGCTGCGGTGTATATCCGTATTGCTGGCCTCTGGTCCCAGGCCGGACAGGGCGCGGCACTGCTCCACATCGGTGAACACCAGCATGGAGACAAAGGGTTTATCCAGCCCTGCGATCACTGCGTCTTTGATCAGCGGCGCTCCGGCCTCGATCACCTTGGCGCGTAGCGGGCCCACACTGACCCATGTACCTGTGTCCAACTTGAAGTCTTCGGAGATACGCCCATCGAAACGCATGCCACGTTGCGGGTTGGCAGGGTCTATGAACCTGGCCGCATCGCCGAGACAATAAAAGCCTTCATCGTCAAAACTCTTGGCGGTGATATCGGGTTGGCGCCAGTAGCCGGGCATGACATTAGGTCCACGCACGCGAATTTCGGTTTTGCCGCCGTTGGGCACCAGCTTGATTTCCACCCCGAAGGCCGGGGTACCTATGACCCCTGATTGGGATTCTTCGAGTGAAGCGAACATGGCAGACGGGGAGGTTTCGGTGGCTCCCAGACCTGTCAGCATGCCGACTTTATGGCCCAGCGTTTTGATCGCCAAAGCATCAAGCCTGTCCCACACATGCTGCGCCAGACTGGCTCCGGCAAAGAACATCAGATTCAGGTCTTTGAAGAAGTGCTCGCACAGTGCGTCGTCGTGCTCCAGGCGTTCTACCAACAACTCAAAACCTTTGGGTACGTTGAAATACACGGTTGGAGCAATCTCGCGCAGGTTCTGCAGCGTGACATCGATCTGGCCTGGCACCGGCTTGCCATCATCGATGTATAGTGAACCACCGTTGTACAGCACTATGCCGACGTTGTGATTGCCACCAAAGGTATGGTTCCAGGGTAGCCAATCGATCAACACCGGCGGCTGTGTGCGGTGGAAAGTCATCAAGCTGGCAAGCATCTCCTGATTCGAACACAGCATCCGGTTGGTGTTGATAACGCCCTTGGGCATGCCGGTCGAACCAGAGGTGAACAAAAACTTGGTGATCGTGTCGGGCGTCACAGTGGCATGCGCGCGGGCTACTGCGTCGGTCACCGGTGTATTGAGCAGATCAGCAAAGGTTATTGCCGAGCCGTCATAGCCATTGGTCTCGACAGCAACACAGGTGGCATCGGCAGGCTGAATCACTTTCAACGCCGCCGCATAGTCGGCCGCCGAGTCGACCAACAGCAGCCCGGGCGTCAGCAATTCGCAGATATACCTGGCTTTGCTGAAGTCCTTACTCACCAGACAATAAGCCGGTGATATAGGCGCATAAGGTACACCAACGTACATGGCCGCAAAGGCCAATAACAAATGTTCGATGCTGTTGCCAGACAGAATGACGACCGGTCGCTCCGGTGACAGGTCACGATCCAACAGCACCTGGCCCAGCGCTTGCACCTGCTGCAGCGCTTCGGCGTAGGTGACTTTTTTCCATGCACCTGTCTGGTCACGGCGGGCGACTAAAACCCGGTCAGGCGTTTTCTCAGCCCACTCATCCAAACGTTGCATAAAGGTGTCAGGGTAGGACGCTAATGGCTCCAGGTTGCGCAGCAGTTGCGTACCATCGGGGCGATCGATCAGTTCAACCGTGCCGATGCCAATGTCGAGGTCTTTAAAGCTCATGATTATGCTAAGCCTGTCTTATCGTTATTGTTGAAAGTCGTAGTCCATCAGGCCGACATTCGCGTGTTGAACGCGGGCCAGGTTCAGGTGCAGCTCGGGTAACCAATGCGCCTGATAAAACGCGTTCAGGGCGATCAAATTGCTCCGATACGCGGGATCAACCTCCGGGGCATCGGCAGCCACCACAGCTCGGTTCAGTTGCCAGGCACCCGCTAACACGCCAGTGGCTTCAAGCAGTGCCACACTGGCGGCATGCCAAAGCTGGAGGTCTGTTAATGTCGATAACAAGCGTTCAGTGCTGTCGCGCAACGCCTGAGCGGCAGCCACCACGGGCGCGGAACCGTCTTGAATGACCTGATCCAGCCAGCGATACCACACAGCGCCCTGGTCTTTGCTGATTTTGCGCCACAGAAAATCCTGCGCCTGCACACCGGTAGTGCCTTCATAAATAGTGGACACCTTCAGGTCGCGGTAAAACTGCGCCACACCTGTTTCTTCGATATAGCCCATGCCGCCAAACACCTGAATGGCATCACCAGCCAAACGGTTGGCATATTCGGTCGACCAGGCTTTGTAAACGGGGGTCAGCAGTTCCAGTTCGTCGTGTGCGATGACCTGATCGGGATGTTGTGTTTGCCGGGCCTGGTCGACCCGAAAGCCCAGGTAATAGCCCAATAAACGGGATGCCATAATCTGACTGCGCATACGCAGCAACAGCCGGCGAATGTCCGGGTGATGGATCAGAGCCGTGGGGCTTTCACCGGTCAGTGGGTGTTTACCCTGGCGCCGTTCCTGAGCCCAACCGAGCGCCGCTTGATATGCCCGTTCGGCCACAGCGGTTCCCTGCAAACCAACGCTCAAGCGAGCTTCGTTCATCATCACAAACATGATGCGCAAGCCTTGGTGCGCCGGACCGACTAATTCACCCCACGCGTTATCAAAGGTCAGCGAGCAGGTCGGGCTGCCGTGCAAACCCATTTTATGTTCGATACCGGTACAGTACACGCCATTGGGCGCGCCATCGCGGTGGCCCATTCGTATACTAGGCACGGCAAACAACGAGATACCCTGACTGCCTGCTGGTGCACCGGGCAGTCGAGCCAACACAAAATGCACAATACGCTCAGCCATATCGTGCTGGCCGAAGGTAATAAAGAGTTTGTTGCCAGTCAGTCGGTAACCGCCCCTATCGGTTGTATCAACAGCAGCGTCGGGTTTGGCACGAGTGCTCAACAAACCGAGATCAGAGCCCGCACCCGGTTCCGTCAGTGCCATGGAGGCCGTCCAGTCACCACTGACCAGTAAAGGCCCATAGCGGCTGATAAGGTTGTCATCGCCGCTGGCAAGCAGTGCTTCCACCGCACCTTCAGTGAGCGGTTGAATCATGCTGAACGCCAGATTCGCGCTCTGCCAGCATTCCGCCACGGGCATCGCCAGCACTTTGGGTAGCGCTTGGCCACCCAGTGCTTCGGGCAAACACAGACCCGTCCATCCGGCGGCACGAAAATGCGCGTAGGCATCGGCCCAGCCTTCCGGCGTGATTACCTGTCCATCCTGCCATTGGCAGCCCTGGATATCCCCTGCAGCGTTCAGCGGTGCCAGCACCTGCTCGGCAAAACGGCCGGCTTCATCGACAATCGCCTGCATCAGGCTGCTGTCCAGCGCGGCGCAGGAATCGACCTGCGCCAGCGCATCGGCACCTATGTGATGCTGAAGGATGAAAGCGATGTCGGCGCGCGGGGCGTGGTAATCCAGCATGGGTGCAGTCTCCGCTCAGCGTGGCGCCATGCGTAAGGCGCCGTCGAGACGGATAACTTCACCATTCAACATGGGGTTTTCGATGATGTGGCAAGCCAGCCGTGCAAACTCATCGGGTTCACCCAGGCGGGCCGGGAAAGGCACGGCCTCACCCAGTGAGCGCTGAGCCTCTTCAGGCAAGGCATCCATCATCGGAGTTTTGAACAAGCCCGGTGCAATGGTCATCACGCGGATGCCAAAATCGGCCAGCTCACGCGCGATAGGCAGGGTCATACTGACGATACCGCCCTTTGAAGCCGCATAAGCCGCCTGCCCGATTTGCCCATCATAGGCCGCGATCGATGCGGTGTTGATGATCACCCCTCTCTCACCTCCTGCATCAGCAGCGTTATGCTGCATAGCGTCGGCGGCAAGCCGGATCATGTTAAAGGTCCCGATCAGGTTGACGCCGATCATGCGCTGAAAGCGTTCAAGATCATGCACACCTTTACGCCCTATCAAGCGCGCAGCGCCGGGAATCCCCGCGCAGTTCACCAGCCCACTGAGCTGCCCGCCCCAGCTTACTGCCGTGGCAATGGCCTGCTGTGCTTGTTCGGCGTCGGCGATGTCGGTGCTGACAAAACGCACGCGCTCACCCCGCTCTGTGGAAAGAGCTGCGGCGATGCTTTGGCCGCGCTCGACATTCACATCGGCCATCAGCACGCGCGCGCCCTGTTGCACCAGGTATCGGGTGACACCTTCACCCAGACCAGAACTGGCACCGGTGACGAGAAAAGTTGAGTCTTGAATATTCATGTAGCGTCCTCTCAGCCAGCGTTTTCCAGCAGCACGGCAATGCCCTGACCACCACCAGCGCAGGCAGTAGAAATACCGAACTGTTGTTGTTCGCGTTGCAGTTGGCGACCCAGTGTGTGCGTCAGCCGAATACCGGATACGGCCAATGGATGACCCATGGCTGTCGAGCCGCCCTGGCGGTTCAGGCATTCGCGATCGAGACCCAGTTCACGCTCTACCGCAATGCATTGCGCAGAGAAAGCTTCGTTCAGCTCCACCCGAGCAATATCACTCAGCGCCAGCCCTTGATGCTTCAATAGGGCGCTGATTGCGGGTGCAGGGCCAATACCCATGATTTCGGGTGGTACGCCGACCACTGAGCCCGCAACAATACGCGCCAGAGGCTTTAAGCTATGCGCCCTGACATAATCGCCGTGGGCAACCAGTACCGCACCTCCACCATCAACCACACCGGATGAGTTACCGCCGGTCTGCACGCCTCCGAAAGCGGGGCGCAGGCGATTCAATATTTCCATGGGACTCGGACGAACATGCCCATCACGGGTGAACTCGGTAGCCCTGTCGGCCAGCTTGAGGCCACGGCTGGCGTAACCGTCTAACGTCCATTCGACATTATGTACCGGCACCACTTCGTCGTCGTAATACCCTTCATCCCACGCTCGAATAGCATTGGCAAAGCTGCGCGCTGCAAATTCGTCGGCTTCCTGGCGGCTGATATCGTATTGCTGGGCCAGGTTCTCGGCCGTCTGCCCCATGTTGATGCCTGGTGCTGGATCGGTCAGAGCCTCCCAAAGGAAGTCTTTGAACTCCACCTGACCCATGCGAAAACCTGCGCGATGTGTGTAGGACGCGACCGGATTGCGTGACATGGATTCGCCTGCCGCACACAGCACCACTTTGGCTTTGCCCAGAGTAATCTGATCGGCCGCAGTTAAGATGGCTTCAAAGCCTGTGCCGCACAGGCGGTGGACGAGCAGCGCAGGGCGGGATTGCGGTACGCCGGAGTACAAGCCGATATGGCGTGGCAACATGTAGGCGTCGAAGCTGGTTTGTGCCACGCAACCTGCGACGATGGCGTCTACGTCAGCAGCAGGAATACCAGTAGCATCAAACAGCGCGCGCGCAGCGTAAATACCCAGATCAGTTGGGGATACATCACGCAGCACACCGCTCAGATCGGCAAAGGGGGTGCGACGGCCATCGACTAACCAGATGTCATCGTACTGGCCAATCTGAGCATGTTGTTCAGCGTCGGAAAAACGGTTCATGACGATTTCTTCCTATTCAAAAATTCACCGATACGAGCCTGTACTTCGGGACTGGTCTGGGTCATGCCCGCTACCAGCGATTCGGTATAGAGGCCATCGTCGCCGCTCATGTATTCCAGGCGACCCAGCGCGGTCACCATGGCCCAATTAGACAACTGCGTGTTCTGTGCAATGGTCCTGGCCAGCTCCAGAGCCTTGGTTTCGGCTTCACCCGCTGGAACAATGTAATGAGCCAGCGCCAGGCGTTCGCCCTCTTCTGCCGACAGTGTGCGCCCTGTCAACATCATGTCGGCCATACGTGCTGAGCCGATAAGACGGGCAATGCGTACCGAGCCACCACCGCCCACAAAAATACCGTGCCGACCTTCAGGGAGGCGGAAATAGGTATTGGATTCGGCAACGCGCACATGTGTACTGGCTGCCAGCTCAAGCCCGCCACCAATCACCGCACCCTTTAGCGCTGCAACTACGGGCAGGCCACAGTTCTGAATTTTACCGAATACGCGGTGCCACATACGGGAGTGTTGCACCACGCCGTAAGGGTCACGCGCCTGATGCTCGGCAAGGTCGAGTCCTGCGCAAAAGTTGTCACCGTTGCCGCTCAACACCACCACGCGGACACTGCCCGGCAATGGGTCGAACAACTTCTCCAGGTCCAGCAGCAACTGGTCGTTGATAGCATTGTGCTTGACTGGACGATTGAGCCGAATATGGGCAATGCCATCCTGTTCGTGATAGGTAACTAAGCTAGAATCAGTCATGTGAGCACCTGTCGTTAACTGATGAAATACTCTGATATGCTTAACATATGGAATATTGTTGTGATATCAAACAATCTAAACCACTAACATAATCGACGTCAAACAATATAATTGTAAAAACAGTTATATTTTATAATTGTTGCAAAACAAAACAATCTATGTATGAATGTAGGTATGGACAACGACCTCCAGAACAGTCGAACAATAAATCTAATAATGAGGACCGTACGATGTCTAAACGTACCTTAAGCAAGGGGCGGCTAATAGGCCTGCTGGCAGGAGTAACAGCCCTCGCTGTACTTAGCCATACCGCGTTCGCCCAACAACTTCGGCTGACACCAGGCACCCCACCCGCACACCCAGGGCACACGCCGTTATACACAGTATTCCAGGAACAACTACCACTGTTGAGTGACGGTCGACTGACTGGGCGTATTCTGGGTACGGAAGTGGCTAATCTGGGCAATATGCGTACGGCGGTTCGCTCCGGTTTATCGGACGCAGGCATGTTTCTGCCTGCGTATTTCCCGTCTGACCTACCCAACATCAACCTGGTGGGTGACTTGTCATTCCTGGGTACAAACTCGCAAGCCATGGGCGCGGCGATGACCGAGTACATTGTTAACTGCGCTGACTGCCAGGCTGAATTGAAACGCCTCGGCGTGGTTTACACGACCTCACACGCTTCAGACTCCTATCAAATTCTGACCACCAAGCCGATTCGTAACGCCGAAGACTTACGTGGTTTACGCCTGCGAGTTGGTGGACCACACCATGCACGCTGGGCGGAAGCCATGGGTGCAGTGGGCGCAAACGTGTCTGTGGGTGAAACCTTTGAAGCCATTTCGCAAGGCGTGCTGGATGGCACCATTGCCTCTACGGCAGACATGATCTCCTTCCGCCTGGATGATGTAATAACCCACATCAGCACGCTGCGTTTGGGCACCTATCATTCGACCATCTCACACGCGATTGGAAATAATACGTGGAAGCGTTTGTCAGCGGATGATCGCAGGGCCATCGCCGAGGCATCTTCTGTCGCCAGTGCGATGTCCACACAGCGCTGGGCGCACGAAATGGCCTCTGCTGCGGAAGCCGATGCTCGCACTAAAGGCGTGGAGTTCATTGAGCCAAGCGACGCTCTGGTCGCTGCGTCAGAAGCATTCAAGGAGCAAGATTTAGCGAGCATCGTTGATCGTGCCGAAGGTCGTGATGGCCTGACCAACGTCGCCGATAAAATCGCGGAATTCGAACGCTTGGTAGATAAGTGGACAGCCATAGCGGAATCGGTCGATAACGATCCTGAAATGATGGCAGAGCAGATCAAGCAGGAAGTCTGGGCTAACGTCGACTTCACACGTTACGGGTTATAGTGCCTTGGGCGAACCTGACCGTTTAGGCTCGCCCTTTTTTATTTTTGATCACGAGGTGAACATGAACACCTTACTGCGTTTGTCCGATCGACTGACCATGGTGCTGGCTTTGCTCGGAACGCTCGGCATCGTTGCCATGATGCTGCACGTCACCCTGGACGTGGTATTACGTTCGACTATAGATGTATCGATGCCCGCCACTCTGGAACTGGTAACACGTTATTACATGGTGCTATTGGCGTTGTTGCCTTTGGGCTGGGTGGAACGTCAACGCCAGATGATAGCAGTGGAGATCTTCTCTGATCTGCTCAGTCCGCGGGGTCGCCGCTGGAATGATGCCTTGGTAACGCTGTTGTCTTTGGCCGTTTATGTCGTATTCGCCATAGCGACGTGGGAAAAAGCGCTCGAGCAATATGAAGTGGGCGCTTATGTCATGTCATTGGATACACGAATTCCGGTGTGGCCATCCTATTTTGTGTTGCCGGTCTCTTTTGCGTTAGCCGCTTACGTATGTCTGATACGTGGTGTGCAGTCCATGTTACCGCTCTCTGAAACAGCGGCGAATTGAGGTTTTATCATGGCGGTTGAAGTTGGCTTTTATGGTCTGATTGTCTTGTTGGTGTTGTTGGCGCTACGCGTGCCGGTGGCACTGTCGCTGATGGCTGTATCCCTGGGTGGCGTGACCTATATGCTGGACTGGAGCATTGCGTTCAGTCTGCTGGCGTCGACACCTTACGAATTTGTAGCGAAATGGACCCTCAGCGCCGTGCCCATGTTCCTTCTAATGGGCTTTGTGAGTTTTCATACCGGCCTGACGGCGGGCTTGTTCAATGCTGCCAAGGTGGTGTTTCGGTGGCTACCCGGAGGCTTGGCTATCTCCAGTATTTTTGCCAGTTCGGGCTTCGCGGCGGTCAGCGGTTCCAGTGTCGCCTGTGCCGCAGCCATGGGGCGCATCGCCATCCCTGAAATGGTTCGCAGCGGTTATAAGCCCAGTTTTGCCTGTGGTACCATCGCCGCTGGCGGCACAATTGGTGCATTGATTCCGCCCAGCATTCTGATGATTGTCTACGGTGTATTCGCCCAGGTTTCCATTACGCAGGTGTTTCTGGGTGGTATCTCCATTGGTTTGCTGACGGCCTTGAGCTACGCTTTGATCATTTTTCTGGTCAGTTGGTTTCGGCCCGACATCGCTCCTCGCCATTCCGAGCATAGTGAAGGCTATACCGCCCGCCAGGCGGTGCTGGAGATCTGGCCTATCCTGGTACTGGGTCTGTTGGTGTTCGGCGGCATGTTCAGTGGCTTCTTTACCGCCACCGAAGCCGGTGCCGTGGGCGCGGCCGGCGCATTGGTCATCTCCCTGCTGACCGGAAAACTCAGTTGGCCCATTCTGAAAACCTCTTTGCTGGAAACACTGGCCACCACCAGCGGCTTATTGATCATTGGCGTGGGAGCATCGATGTTTACGGTGTTTCTAAGCCTGAGCGGTATGGCAGGGTTCATCTCACAAGCCGTTTCAGGATGGGGCCCCACCTACCTGGAATTGATGCTGGTCGTTGTGTTGATCTATCTGTTCCTGGGCCTGTTTATGGAGCCTTTTGGCGCCATGCTGATCACCCTGCCAATCTTTCTGCCGGTATTTGAGCTGTACGATGTCAGTCTGATCTGGTTTGGCGTGTTACTGGTCAAGCTATTGGAGATTGGTATGATCACCCCACCGGTGGGCATGAATATTTTCGTCATCCGGGGAGTTGCCAGCCAATATGCGTCGCTTGTGGATATTTTCAAGGGCGTAGCAATCTTCTTGATTGCAGACTTGCTGGTGGTTGCTCTGGTGATCTTTTACCCAGACATCGTTATGCTGCTGGTTCGTGATTGAATGAACCGTGATTGAATTGACCACCAAGTACCGAATCAGGGGGCGGGGTGTTATCATGCCCCGCGAACCAAGGTGCACACTGATCAATAGGAAGAGTCAGGAAATCGGATGACACAGAATAGTAATGATATCGACTACTCTATGCTGAACTCATTAGTGGGGTATCGATTGCGCCGAGCACAGCTCGCCTATTTCGAGAATTTCAACACCACCTGTACGGAGCAAGGTGTAACGCCTGGCCTGTTTGGGATATTGGCGATCGTATTGAACAACCCCGGGCTGACGCAAACCGCCGTCGCTCAGGCGATCCACACTGACCGCTCAGCCATGGTGGCAGCGGTGGATAAGCTGGAAAACCTGGGTTTGATGGAGCGTCGACCGTCAGAAAATGACCGGCGCTCCTATGCGCTGTACCTCACCGGTGAAGGCGAGCGTTTCACCAAATCGCTGCATCAAAAAGTGCTGGTGCATGAGTCTCATTTTGAACAGGTGATGAAGCCCGGCGAGAAAGAGCAGATGCTGGGCTTGTTGATGCGAATCATTGATCTCGGCAGTTGATATAGCGCTACTGATATAGCGCTACGCCAACTCTTCGTAAGGCAAGCCGACATACTGTTCAGCTATCACCCGCTGCCCTGCTTCAGAGGTAAGGTAATAGTGAAGTTCCGAATCCATAAAGCGCTGTTGCGTGTCACGATCGGTGCCGTCTTTGGCCACACCTTCATCGAAGTTGTGCATCATATTGGTCATCCACCACGAGAAGCGTTCGCCATTCCAGACGCGGCGCAAGCAGATCGGTGAATACTGTGCAATAGCGCTGCGATCCCCTTCCTTGAACACCCGCGTCAACACTTTATAGAGCGTCGCCACATCTGACGCAGCCAGGTTCAGTCCTTTGGCACCTGTGGGTGGCACAATGTGTGCGGCATCCCCGACTAAAAACAGATTACCGTACTGCATGGGCTCACACACAAATGAGCGCAAGGGTGCAATGCTCTTCTCAATGCTGGGCCCAGTCACCAAGCCTTCTGCCACATCAGCGGGCAAGCGCTTTTTCAGCTCAGCCCAGAAGGCATCGTCTGACCATTCTTCTAACTTATCGGTCAGTGGCACTTGCAAATAGTAGCGTGAGCGCGTGGACGAACGCTGACTGGCCAGGGCAAATCCACGATCCGTTTTGGCGTATATCAGCTCTTCATTACACGGCGGTGTGTCGGATAACAGGCCCAACCAGCCGAAGGGGTATACCCGCTCAAACTCTTTGCGCGAGTCATCAGGGATAGTCTTGCGCGATACCCCATGGAAGCCATCACAGCCGGCGATAAACTGGCACTCCAGGCGGTGAGGCTCGCCGTCTTTGATAAAGGTGACGTAGGGCGAATCGGTTTTGACGTCATGCAACTCAGTGTTTTCGGCTTCGTACAGAGTGGCTAAACCCGCTGCTTCACGTGCTGCCATCAGATCACGCGTGATTTCAGTCTGGCCGTAGCACATCACAGAGGAGCCGTCGGCATACTTTTTCAAGTCAATACGGAAACGTTCATCGTTGATGCTGAGCTCAACCCCATCGTGAACATGACCCTCTTGCATCATGCGCTCGGCCACGCCAGCTTCGTGCAGCAGACCTACCAGTCCCTGCTCAAGAATACCTGCGCGAATACGGCCTAATACGTAGTCACCGTTGACACGTTCAACGATGATGTTGTCGATACCCTGCTTATGCAACAGTTGGCCCAGCAACAAGCCCGAAGGACCGCCGCCAATAATGGCGACTTGAGTTTTGATGGTCTTCACAGCACTAACCTCATTATTGTTATATCAGTGAGATAAGTGTGCGGATTTCAGCGCTGGTATTTAATGCAGTTACTGATCAAGTTTCTGTACTTTTCGTTCAAAACGAACTTTGATGGCTAGGTGTTATCAATACCGTCATCCAGGCTTTTCATACCATCGTGTTGCTGACGATACACTTTTGGCGATACGCCTTCGGCTTGTTGAAACACCCGTGAAAAGTAAGCAGGATCGACATACCCCAGATCAAAGGCGACCTGCTCGATGGTGGCACGGGTATAAATCAACTTGCGCCGAGCTTCCAACAGCAACCGTTCCTGCAACAGCGATTTGGCATTTCTACCCAAGACAGTTTTGCACATTCTGTTCAAACGGGCGGGTGGCATGTTGAGTTCTCGAGCGTAGTCCTCAACTTTCCATTGGTTGCTGAAATGCGCTTCTATCAAGGCACGAAATTGCTGCATGTGCCGGGTTTCACGGGTACGCGTTTCGGGCGCTCGGCGCTGCGTCTCTACACAGCGACTCAGTTGCAGAAGCACAGTCTGCAACAACCATTCACAGAGTAAATGCCGCCCCGGATTAATACTGCGAAACTCTTCCAGCATCTGCTGCACATTGCTGCGCAGTTGGTGCAACACGGCAGCATTACTGGCAAAGGAGATGATTTCAGGCTGTGTAAACAAGGCATCTAAATAGGTTTTAGTGCGCTCATCCGCCAGGTCGGTCACCATCGCCTGCGCCACCG
This sequence comes from Nitrincola salilacus, assembly GCF_046271865.1. Classification (NCBI taxonomy): domain Bacteria; kingdom Pseudomonadati; phylum Pseudomonadota; class Gammaproteobacteria; order Oceanospirillales; family Oceanospirillaceae; genus Nitrincola; species Nitrincola salilacus. The sequence continues at coordinate 603,746 of NZ_CP176580.1, read as the reverse complement.
TCAATACCATGCCCTGAGTGTCTGGCGCAAAACGAAAGCCGTGTACAATCCCCGGCGGAAGGCTTATGCAACAAGCCCCCTCCAGGCGATGCTCTTGCTCGTCAACCCATGCGGTTACTGCACCCGTAAACACCATAATTAGCTGATGCAGCCGAGCGTGTCGATGCGGCTTTATAAACCACCCATTTGAACGACTACGTGTGGCAATCGGTTCAAGGTGCAGAAACTCCAGCGTATCATGATGTTCAGCTTCGCCGTAGAGCACGAACTGCGGGACATCTTGCGATTTACGTGGGTTGGGTTTTTCCGACATTCGCCTTCCCGCCGCATGGTTGAAGGAGTCATACAATTCGTGCGTTTTAGCTTATTTATTCTCGAGTATAATATGTCCCACGGCGGTATTCGAGGCGGGCACATGGTAGAAGCGATAACGCTCGTCAACCTTGTCGTTCAACGCACCACGCATGATCAACCACATCACCATCTCAATCCCTTCGGAACCCGCTTCGCGCACATAGTCGATGTGCGGCATGGCAGCCATGGCCTGTGGATCCTTGGTTAAACCATCCAAAAAGGCGGTGTCGAATTCCCGGTTGATCAAGCCCGCACGCGGCCCTTGCAGCTGGTGCGACATACCGCCCGTACCCCAGATCTGCACATTCAGATCTGCATCGAAAGAGTCCACGGCACGACGGATCGCTTTACCGAGGTTATAGCACCGATTGCCGGTTGGTGGTGGGTATTGCACCACGTTAACGGCCAGCGGAATGATCTTGCACGGCCACTCTTCGGGCTGACCGAACATCAGTGACAAGGGCACGGTCAGACCGTGATCGACGTCCATTTTGTTGACGATCGTCATGTCGAATTCGTCCAGAATCGTCGATTGCGCAATGTGCCACGCCAGCTCCGGGTGCCCTTTAACCGTTGGCACCGGGCGTGGGCCCCAGCCTTCATCGGCGGGCTGGAATTCATCGGCGCAGCCAATGGCGAACGTAGGAATCAAGTCCAACGAAAAGGCCGAGGCATGGTCGTTATAGACCAGAATGATCACATCCGGCTTTTCGTTTTTGATCCACTCTTTGGAAAACTCGTAACCGGCGAACAGCGGCTTCCAGTAGTCGTCCTGTGTTTTGCCCGAATCGAGCGCCGCACCGACGGCGGGTACGTGTGAGGTCGCAACCCCTGCGGTAATTTTAGCCATTATTCTTTCTCCGATTTACTGCGATTGCCATCTGGCGAGCGGCCACCGGCCACCATCATGGCACGATATTCCTCTTCCGTAACGCCCGTCATCAGGGACGCCAGATACTGGAAGGAATGCCCGTCTGTTGCGCCGATTTTGGCGAGGAAATAGATGTTGCCGCCGAGGGAGATCATGCGGTTATAGTCGCGATCCAATACAGCTTGCCGCTGCTCAGCGGTCATGGGGTATTGCTGCAAGTACGCGGCTTCATCGGCCAGAAAGGCTTTGCGTGCATCGGCTTTCATCAGCGACATGCAAAACTGGTTCAGATGAAACCCCATGCGCGATTGCGTGGCGTCAAATATCACCGTACCCGGAATATCTTTAAAGGCGTCGTTGTAGTTGCTCTTACTTGAGTTGCTCTTACTTGAGTTGCTCTTACTTGAGCCGCTGTTTTTGGAGTTGCTCATCACTTTACCTCTTCAGGCCAGTATAACCGCATCGGGTTATCGACCAGTAATTTTTGCTGCAATTCGGCCGTGGGCGCGATCTGCGGAATGAAGTCGACCAGCAAACCATCGTCCGGCATGTGATCTTTCAGGTTCGGGTGCGGCCAGTCCGTCCCCCACAATACGCGCTCGGGAAAACGTTCAACCAGATATCTGGCAAACGGTACCACATCCTGGTACGCCTGCTGTTCGCCGCTCAGAGCTTTAGGCCCACTGACGCTCAGGCGCTCGGGGCAGCTCACTTTCGACCAGATATTCTCATGCTCGTCCATCAAGCGCACGAAGCGCTGAAACTCTTCGCCCTCGACTGATTGGGTAACATCCGGTCGCCCCATGTGGTCCACCACAAGGGTGGTGGGCAAGGCGGTGAAGAAATCCCACAGTTCGGGCAGATCGACCGCTTCGAAATAGATCACGATATGCCAGCCCAAGGGCGCAATGCGCTGGGCGATCTCCATCAACTCCTCTTTCGGCGTGAAGTCCACCAACCGTTTGACGAAGTTAAAGCGTACTCCGCGCACACCAGCGGCGTCCAACGCCTGAAGTTCCGCATCTGAGATGTTGCGTTTTACGGTCGCAATGCCGCGCGCCATACCATTTGAATGTTCCAGCGCATCCACCATGGCGCTGTTGTCGGAGCCGTGGCAGGTAGCCTGCACCACCACATTACGCGCAAAACCCAGATGATCACGCAGGGCGAACAACTGGTCTTTCGAGGCATCGCACGGTGTATATTTGCGCTCGGGAGCAAAGGGGAATTGCTCGCCGGGGCCAAACACATGGCAATGCGCGTCTACAGCGCCCGCAGGCACCTTGAACTTGGGTTTAGCTGGGCCGTCGTACCAATTGAGCCAGCCGGGCGTGACTGCAAAACTTTTCTCAAAACACCTCTCAACACTCATGCATGACTCCTCGCTCAGCGGCCTTGTTTTTTCAGGGTGGCGTCCAAACACGGGAATACGCGTCGTGCGTTGCCTTCGTAGATCTGGTAACGCTGGTCGTCGGTCAAATCTGCGGCTTCGATGTAGCGTTTGGTGTCGTCAAAATAGTGCCCGGTTTGCGGGTCGATGCCGCGTACCGCGCCGATCATTTCTGAGGCAAACAGCACGTTCTTGGTATCGATCACATCGGTCAGCAGATCAATACCCGGCTGATGATACACGCAGGTGTCGAAGTAGATGTTGTTCATCAGGTGTTGATCCAGCATCGGCTTTTTCATCATGTCGGCCAAGCCACGGAAACGTCCCCAATGATAGGGCACCGCGCCACCGCCGTGCGGGATGACAAAGCGCAGCTCTGGGAAGTCTTTGAACAGGTCGCCTTGCAGCAACTGCATGAACGCGGTGGTGTCGGCGTTCAAATAGTGCGCGCCAGTACTGTGGAAGCAGGCGTTGCAACTGGTGCTGACGTGGATCATCGCTGGAATATCCAGTTCGACCATTTTTTCGTAAATCGGGTACCAATGGCGATCAGTCAGCGGCGGCTCTTTCCAATGCCCACCGGATGGGTCCGGATTGAGGTTGATCCCGACAAAACCATACTCATTGATGCAGCGTTCAATTTCTGGAATGCAGCTTTTTGGGTCCACACCGGGTGATTGAGGCAGCATGGCCGCGCCAATAAAACGGTCAGGGAAGAGTTGCGCTACGCGGTAGCACAGCTCGTTACAGATGGCGGCCCAGGTCGAACTGGTTTCAAAGTCACCAATATGGTGCGCCATAAAACTCGCCCGTGGGGAGAAGATGGTCATATCCAGGCCACGTTCGTTCATCAGCCTGAGCTGGTTGGTTTCAACCGACTCGCGCAGCTCGTCATCACTGATTTTCAAATCGGACGGCTTAGGTCCAGCACTCGGATTACCCAACGCGGCGACCTGTGCGTTACGCCAGTCCTCCAGCGCTTGCGGCGCGGTGGTGTAATGCCCATGACAATCGATGATCATTGCAACTCTCCTGTAGGCAGCCATGGATGCGCAAGCATCACCCGCATGCCAAATAAAGATATGGCACTATTGTTCACCTATTACAGCCACTCAGCTACGCACAATCTCCTCTATCAGCTATAACAAACTGCTATACTTCGCCGAAGATATAGAAAATTAATAGGCACTCAACGATGGACCTACGACAAATTGAATATTTTGTGCGCGTGGCAGAACTGGGCAGTTTTACCCGGGCGTCCATCGCTCTGAATATTGCTCAACCCGCGCTGAGCCGCCAGATACGCCTGCTCGAAGTCGAGTTGCGTCAACCCCTGTTGATACGTAACGGGCGTGGAGTGACCTTAACGGACGGCGGCCAGCGCCTGTTGGAACATGGACGAGGTATTCTGCATCAGGTGGAACGCACCCGCGAAGAGATGTCCATGCTGCGCGGCGGTCTGACAGGGCGCATCGTCATTGGCCTGCCTCCCAGCTTATCGAAGTCGATGGCCGTGCCTCTGGTGCGTGCGTGCAAAAAGATCATGCCGGAGGCGACCCTGGCCGTCAGTGAAGCACTGTCCAGCGCCATGGTCGATGCGTTAGTGGCCGGTCGGTTGGATATCGCTCTACTGTACAACCCCACACCATCACCCGAGATCGACCTCTCGCCTCTGGGTGAGCAGGAGCTGTTTCTGGTTACCTCGGCCGCACTGTCGACCGACCTGGCCACAGGTGATCCCATCCCCCTGGCTCGTTTGGCTGACATGCCCCTGATCACCCCCAGCCCGCACAATGCCATACGGCGCTTCATTGAAAGCGAACTGGCCAATATCAAGCGGCGGCCTGACATAGTGTTGGAGATCGACAGTATTGGTGCCATTCTGGACCTGGTGGCCGATGGTGCGGGATCAGCCGTACTGTCACGCAACGCGGTGCGCAGCCTCGGTGATCCACAGCGTTTTGCCATTCATCCCATTGTCGAACCCGACCTGCGCATCAAACTGTTTCTTGCCACCAGCACCCGACGACCGGCCACCCAGATGCAGCGCGCCATGATGACCTTGATCGAGCAGGAAGTGGCGGCGCATGTTGATAGCCCTGATTGATAGCCCTGATTGATAGTCCTAATTGAGAGCCCTGCTTGATAGCCCTGCTTAATAAACCAACAAGTTAAGTATCTGCCAAACCGGGCGCTGATCTACCACAGGAAAGCTGTTCACTCAGTGATTTAATGATCGACAAAAACAAACGCTGAGTCGGCGTCGGGTGCCAGTCACCACGTTGGGTAAGCCCGATAGGCCGACGCGTGGCTGGGAGTTCAGTATCCAACACCGCCAGTATGCCCTGCTGCTGTTCATGCTGAATCTGATGGCTGGAAATAAAAGTCAGGCGGTCACTGCCGGTCAGCAGTTCACGGATCACAACTTGTGAGCTGCACTCGACCAGTCCCTGCCTGACCTCAGGCACCTCCCGCGTGATCAACTGGTCAAACCAGGTGCGGGCGGGCGTGCTGGTTCGGGGCACTACCCAGCGGTAAGCGGCCAGGTCCGCCAGGGTCAAACCTCGGCGCCCCACCAAAGGGTGATCATTGCGACACACCACCGATAATTCAGTATCAAACAACAGATGCTGTACAACATCATTGGTCGGCAACGGGTCACGTAAGGCACCGATCAACAGATCCACTTCACCAGACAGCAGACGCTGCAGCAAGTCATCATAAGGCCCCTCAACCACGCTGATACGCGCCGCCGGGCGCAGTTCGCTGAGGCGATTAATGGCCGAGGGAAGAATATAAGTACGCGCCAAGGGCATCGATCCCACCACAATCGATGTCGAATCCATACCGGAGAAATCACTGAGCTCATCGAAACCCTGCCCTATCTCTTTCAGCGCAAGTCGCGCCAGTCGCACGAGGCGCAGTGCTCCTTTGGTCAGCGATATACCGATGCTGGTTTTCTCTACCAGCTTGACGTTCAGTTGGTCTTCCAGATCATGTACAGCCCGATACACCGCGGGTTGTGACACGCCGATAGCGCGCGCCGCACTGGAGAAAGTGGGTGCGTGCTGCAACGCCAACAGCGCCCGCAGATGCGTATTGGTCACCGCTGCTGCGGGGTCGGCCGCCGGGTGCCGTGTGGCATCCTTGCGCTCGCCTGAACGTATGGTTTCCCGTACACCCTGGCCAAGCAGATCCAGGCAGCGACCTACTCGATGATGAAACAGCTTGCCCTCTTCGGTCAGGTACAGCCCATTGTGGCGACGATGGAAAAGTCCGCAATGCAGGGCCTGCTCTAACTTGGCGATGGCTTGCGTCAAGGCAGATTGAGAGAGGTAGACGCACTCGGCCGCCGCACTGATGCTATGCAACCGAGCCACTTCGTGAAACGCCCGCAAATGCCGCAGATTGGGTGTTTTATCCGACATGACACCTCCACAGAAAAACCCCTTTATAACATAAATTAATACCTAATAAAGCAAATCTAAATAGCCTTACGCCACGGGCAAGACAATACTCGGCGCATAAGAGTTGAGGTGATTCTGAAAGCGGATTCTAAAAACGGGTTCTAAAAACGGATTCTAAAAACGGAGAGCGGTTATGAACGTCGTCGTACAACATATTGAGCGGGCCGAACAACGTATCATCGACGGGCTGGCGGTCTGCGGCGTTGCCACCGTGCATGAAGCTCAGGGCCGTAAGGGCTTGCTGGCTGATTACATGCGCCCTATCTACTCGGGTGCATCGGTTGCTGCCTCGGCGGTAACAATCTCTGCTGCCCCCTGTGACAACTGGATGGTGCACGTCGCCATCGAACAGCTGCAGTCGGGCGATATCCTGGTACTGGCACCCACCTCCCCCTCTAACTCGGGATATTTCGGCGACCTGCTGGCCACCTCGGCACAAGCGCGCGGTTGTCGTGGTTTGATCATCGATGCTGGGGTGCGTGATATCCGCGACCTGACCTCCATGCAGTTCCCAGTGTGGTCGAAAGCCATTTTCGCTCAAGGCACGGTGAAAGAAACGCTGGGCTCGGTGAATGTACCCATCATCTGTGCCGGTGAGCTGATCAACCCAGGTGACATCATTGTTGCTGACGACGACGGTGTGTGTGTGGTGCGCCGCGAAGAGGCTGCTGATGTACTCGATAAAGCACAGCGCCGTATGGCATTGGAAGAGGAAAAACGCCAGCGTCTGGCAGCCGGTGAGCTGGGCCTCGACATCTACCAGATGCGTGAGCGTTTGAAAGAACGAGGACTCAAATATGTCTGACGCAGTGCGTTGCATGTGGATGCGCGGTGGCACCTCGAAGGGCGCATTTTTCCTGGCGGAAGACCTGCCGTCCCTCCCTGCCGACCGCGATGCCTTTTTGCTCAGTGTTATGGGCTCGCCCGATGAGCGCCAGATTGATGGCATGGGCGGTGCCGACCCGCTGACATCCAAGGTGGCTGTGGTCAAGCGCTCGGAACGTCCGGGCGTGGACGTTGAGTATCTGTTTCTGCAGGTCTATGTTGATCAGGCGTTGGTCAGTGATGCACAGAACTGCGGTAATATGCTGGCGGGTGTGGCACCCTTTGCGGTGGAACGTGGCTTGGTCGCGGCTCAGGATAAGGAGACGAACGTTACAATCTATATGGAGAACACCGAGCAGATCGCTGTGGCGACGGTGCAGACTCCGAACGCAGTCGTCACCTATGAAGGTGAAGCCGATATCGACGGAGTACCCGGCATCTCCGCTCCGGTATTGATTCAGTTTCAGGACATTGCCGGCTCCAGTTGCGGCGCCTTGCTGCCCACCGGCAATGCGCGGGATCTGATTGATGGCACCTGGGTAACCTGCATTGACAACGGCATGCCGACGGTATTGTTGCGCGCACAGGATTTAGGCATCACCGGTCAGGAAGATCGTGCGACACTGGACACGCGTGATGCTTTAAAAGCCCGACTGGAGCATATTCGTCTGCAAGCCGGATACCTGATGAAGCTGGATGATGTGACCAACAAGACCGTCCCCAAGATGACTCTGATCAGCGCGCCACAAATCGGGGGTACCCTGTCGACGCGGACCTTTATTCCGCACCGCTGCCACGCATCTATTGGCGTGCTCGGTGCGGTATCCGTGGCAACGGCCTGTGCGGTCAAGGGCAGCGTAGCCGCCGATTTGTCGAGCGTACCGGAAGGGCCACGCATTACTTTGGACATTGAACATCCAATTGGCAAAACCACCGTTGTCTTGCTGCGCGATGCTCAAGGTACCACCACTGGTGCAGCGATATTGCGAACTGCGCGTAAGCTGTTTGATGGTGTGGTCTTTGCGCGCACTCATGTGCTACCACCAACAGACTGAGGTCTCATGATGCAGTCAAGCCACATAAACCGCACAAACAACACATACACCATCGCTTTTATCGGTTTTGGCGAAGCCGCCCAAGCCTTCGTCAGCAAAATGGATCGTAGCCGTGTGCAACGCGTGCGCGCCTTTGACCTGAAACTGCTGGGCGCCGAAGCAGCAACGGTGCAGACCACTTGTGCACAATATGAGGTAGAAGCCTGCGCCACGCTTGCTGAAGCTTTGTACGGAGCGGACATTGTGTGGTCTCTGGTCACGGCTGATCAAGCGCACGTGGCCGCTCACGCGGCAGCGCTTGAGCTGATGCCTGACGCATGGTTTTTCGACTGCAACTCCTGCGCGCCACACACCAAGCAGGACTCGGCAGCGCTGATCGAACAAGCCGGTGGGCGCTATGTGGACATTGCGGTGATGTCGCCCGTACTACCCGCGCGCAATCGCACACCACTGTTACTGAGCGGCCCGCATGCCGATGACGCCAGCGTGCTGCTAAATACCCTGGCCATGAACGCCAGTGTGGAGCCAGGTCCTGTCGGTACGTCATCGGCAGTAAAAATGGTGCGCAGCATTATGGTGAAGGGGTTGGAAGCCCTGTTCGCCGAATGCACCTTGGCTGGGCGACTAGCAGGAGTCGATCAACAGGTTTTTGCCTCACTCGAAGCCTCAAATCCCGGTTTTAACTGGACCGAACGCGCCGCCTATAACCTGGAACGCATGACTTTGCACGGCGAGCGTCGTGCTGCTGAGATGGAAGAGGTCTGCTCTTTTCTGAGCCATCTCGGTTTACCCGAACGCATGTCGGAAAGCACCGTACGCTGGCAGCGACGACTTGCACAGTCTGGCGTGCAGGCCAGCGCAGACGACTACACCGCACCAACCGATGCGCTGCTCAAATATTTTAATTTACCAAACGATCAGGAGATAACCCGATGAAATTATGTGTCGCTGGCGCCGCCGGTGCGTTTGGCATGAAGCACCTGGATGCTTTAAGCAAGATCGAAGATGTCGAAATTCATTCTGTGGTCGGTCACGATGCGCAGCAAATGATCGCCTTTGCAAAGGAGCGTGGCATTCCCCACGCCTACGGGGACCTGGACGAAGCTCTGCAAGACCCTGCCTTGGATGCCGTCATTCTGGCCACACCGACGCAACTGCACGCCAGCCAGGCCATGGCCTGCTTGAAAGCGGGTAAGCACGTGATGGTCGAGATCCCCATGGCCGACAACATCACTGATTCGCGCGAGCTGGTGCGGGTACAGCAGGAAACCGGTTTGGTGGCCATGGCTGGGCATACGCGACGCTTTAACCCCAGCCATCAGTGGATCCACAATAAGATTCAGGCCGGTGAATTGAAGATCCAGCAGATGGATGTACAAACCTATTTTTTCCGTCGTACCAACACCAACGCCAAGGGCGAGCCACGCAGCTGGACCGACCACTTGCTGTGGCACCACGCCTGCCATACCGTTGATCTGTTCCAGTATCAAACCGGCGAACAAGCCGACAAGCTGCAAGCCTTGCAAGGGCCGAAGCATCCTGAACTGGGCATCGCCATGGATATGAGCATTGGCATGAAGGTACCTTCAGGGGCGATCTGCACACTGTCGCTGTCGTTCAATAACGACGGCCCGTTCGGTACTTTTTTCCGTTACATCTGCGACAAGGGTACCTACATTGCCCGCTACGATGATCTGGTCGACGGCAACGAAAACCCGATCGACCTCAGCGGCGTGGCAGTATCGAACAACGGTCTTGAGCTGCAGGACCGTGAGTTTATTGCCGCCATCAGAGAAGGCCGTGAGCCGAACGCCAGTGTCGCGCAGGCATTAACGGCCATGGAGAGCCTGCATCAGTTGGAACAGTTGCTGGACGACTGACCGGAATCGCCAAACTCTTCCGTATCAATCTCCGTCTGAGTGGCCGCGTTGTAGCGTGGGCCACTGACGTTGTGCTGATTCAATGCCGCATCCAGGCGCGCCAACATCTCTGCCGACAGGTGAATCTCGTTCGCTTGCACGTTTTCAGACAGATGCTGCAAAGAGGTGGTACCGGGAATCACCACCAGCGCGGGGTCCTGATGCAGCAGCCACGCCAGCGCCAACTGAGCAGTCGTGCAACCTTGCTCGCGGGCCAAGGCCTGCACGGCGTCAACTCGCTGACAATTGGTCGCGTAGTGCTCCGCTTGAAAGCGCGGCATCTGATGACGCAGGTCGTTGGCTGGCAGACTTTCCATCTCCAGCAGCGCATCGGACAATACACCACGCCCTAAAGGACTGAATGCCACAAAAACAGTACCAAGTTCACGACAGGCATCCAACACGGCGATTTCCGGGTTGCGTGTCCACAGCGAATATTCAGTTTGCACGGCGGCAATCGGGTACTCGCGGTGGGCTTTACGTAATGTCTCGGCAGAGACTTCCGACAGACCAATCGCACCAATCTTGCCCGCTTTTTTCAAATCGGCGAGCGCCCCGACGCTCTCCTCGATAGGGACGTTTTTGTCCCACCGATGCAGGTAATACAGATCGATATGCTCGGTACCCAAACGCTGTAGCGCGTCGTCACAGGTCTGGCGGAGCACCTCTGGGCGGCCATTGACCGCACGCTTGCCATCGGGGCCTTTGAACAATCCGCACTTGCTGGCCAGAAAAAATTCGTTACGGCGCTGCATGACCGCCTTACCCAGCAGAGTTTCGTTCGCGCCGAAGCCGTACAGTGCGGCCGTATCCAGATGGTTGTACCCCAGATCCAGCGCACGGTTCAGCAAAGCGATGCCCGCCGCTTCGTCCGGTGGCACCCCATAAGCGTGAGACAGGTTCATACAACCCAGACCCACACGGTGGGTTGCAGACAGGTCAGGTGATACCGGAGATGCAGTTGCTGAACGTGTTGAAGACATTGTACTGATTCCTCTTCATAAATCGGCAGGAGCGCCAACTTGGTGCTGATATAAGTCCATTACTTAAGTGCGTCGGGTAATCCAAACAAACCGCCGTAGCGCAAACCGATATAGGCGTGCTCGCGCATCAGCATTTCGACGCGGGCGCTTTCGCCCTGCACCAAGGCCTGGAATACCATTTGATGCTGCAGGTGTGCCAGATGCAGTTTGCGGAACTCCTTATCCAAGTGATCGGTGTCGATGATGATGGAGTCGGATGATGCAAACGGAAGATGGCTGTTTCGTGCGATGGCGTCGGCAATGGCACGACTGCTGGCACCCTGCACGATGATAGCGTGAAAACGGGCGTTGATCTCGCTCCAACGTTGGACATCGTCGGCACTGGGTGGCTGTTGCGCAAATAACGCATCGCCGTCGTCCAGACACTGCTGCAAGGCTGCACGCGCCTCATCACTCAGGCCTGCCTCAGCCATACGACGCGCCGCCAGACCTTCCAGCACACCACGAATCTCCAACCCACAGATAACATCTTCGCGCGAGAACTCGCGTACCACAAAGCCTTGTTTTCCCGCTTTTTCCAGCAGCCCCTCTTGCTCCAGCGTACGAAAGGCCAGGCGAATGGGCGTGCGTGACACCCCCAGCATCTCAGCAACCTGCACTTCACCCAGTTTTTCTCCGGGCTGCAAATGACCGTCGCTGATGAGCTTGCGCAGGCTGGATACGGCGATTCGACTGACGTTACTCATGATTTTCTGGGACTTCCACGGCGATTAACAGCCGCAATTGTTGACCGCACAGCTCTCAGATGCAAGTGCCAGAATCAGAAATTTTCCAGCCCCAGCTTAAAATTGGATCCATTTATGCAATTTAACTTGACTGAAATACTATTTAATCCTATTTTTGGATCCATAATAAACAAAGCGGATAAAAGCCGCCTTCGGAGGAACCCAATGACGACTGCACAGACCTGGCCCAAAAACACCTGGTATGTCGCCTGCACGCCGGACGAGATCGCTGATAAACCACTCGGTCGTCAGATCTGCGGTGAGCGCATCGTTTTTTATCGTACACAAGGCAATAAGGCGGTCGGCATTGCCGACTTCTGCCCGCACCGTGGCGCCCCCCTTTCACTTGGTTTTGTGAATGAAGAAGGTGATCTGGTCTGCGGCTATCACGGTTTGGTGATGAACTGTGACGGCAACTGCAAGTCCATGCCGGGGCAGCGGGTCAATGCCTTCCCAGGTGTGCGCAGCTATCCGGTGGAGGAGCGTTATGGCTTTATCTGGGTGTGGAGCGGTGATGCCGAACAGGCGGATCCCAGCCTGATTCCAGAATTCAGCTGGTTTGACGACCCGGACTGGGCCTACGGTGGCGGCCTGTATCATATCAACTGCAACTACAAACTGATGATCGACAACCTGATGGACTTGACGCACGAAACCTACGTGCACTCCACCAGCATCGGTCAGCCCGAAATTGAAGACGAACCACCGGAATCCTTCCGCGACGGCGACACCATAGTCACCAGGCGCACCATGGAAAAAATTCCAGCGCCGCCATTCTGGCAAAACGCGTTGCGCTTTAACGATCTGGATCCAAATGTGCCGGTGGATCGCTGGCAGATCAGCCGATTCACCCCGCCGAGCCATATCATGATTGAAGTGGGTGTCGCGCACGCCGGTCATGGTGGCTATGACGCGCCTGCCGATAAGAAAGCATCCAGCACTGTGGTCGACTTCATCACCCCTGAAACCGAAACCTCAATCTGGTACTTCTGGGGCATGGCGCGCAACTTCAAGCCTCACGACACTGAACTGACCGACAAGATACGTGAAGGCCAGGGCCAGATTTTCGCCGAAGACCTGGAGATGCTCGAAGCGCAACAGCGTAATCTGCTGGAGAACCCGGACCGTCAACTACTCAAATTGAACATCGACGGTGGCGGCGTACTGGCGCGCCGCATGCTCGATAAAATCATTGCCGCTGAAGGCTGATGGAAATGGGAGCAGTACGATGAGTAAAACCAGCCTCAGCATGATTGTACAGGTTAAACAGAAAACCCAGGCCGCAGCGGATATCGCCTGTTTTGAGTTGGTTGACCCGCATGGGCGTGAACTGCCCGCCTTCACTGCAGGTGCACATATCGATGTGCAAACCGCTGACGAGCATCTGCGGCAATATTCTTTAAGCAATGCCTCCCGCGAGCGCCAGCGCTACCAGATCGCCGTATTGCGTGAACCACAGTCGCGTGGTGGCTCCCTCGCCATGCACGAGCAGGTGCAGGAAGGGGATTACCTGCGTATCAGTGCACCACGTAACCATTTTGCGGTGGATCACGCTGCGCAGCGTAGTGTACTTTTTGCGGGCGGGATCGGCATCACCCCCATTCTGGCCATGGCCGAAGAGTTACACGCAAAGAGGGCTGAGTTTGAACTTCACTACTCCGCCAGCACACCCGATAACGCTGCCTTTGTGGACTATTTGAAAGCCGCACCCTTTGCCGATCGCGTGGCCTTTCACTTCACTCAGGTCACCGATGGCCAACGTATTGATTTAGCCAGCATGGCTGCCAGACCTGAAACAGCAACGCACATTTATGTGTGTGGCCCCGAAGCCTTCAACGACGCGGTTATGAGTGCTTACGAATCAGCCGGCTGGCCAAAGCAGCAACTGCACACTGAGTACTTCGTCGGGGCAACAGTCGATACCAGCAGCGATGGCAGCTTTGAAGTTCAGCTGGCACGCAGTGGCCTGAGCTTTCAGATTCCACCGGATAAGAGCGTGGCGGATGTGTTGATTGATAATGACATTGATCTGCTGACATCGTGCGAACAAGGTATCTGTGGTACCTGCGTGACAAAGATTCTGGAAGGTACACCGGACCATCGTGATCGCTATCTGACCGACGGGGAACAGGCAGCGAATGATCAGTTTACACCTTGCTGTTCGCGGGCGAAGTCGAAACGGTTAGTGCTCGATCTCTGAAAAAGTTTCTGCCTCTATCTGCTGTTATTAAAAAGCGCTGCGCGTCACTCCAGTGTTTATCAGCACATGGTTTTAACAGTTTCAGCCGCTTACAGCGTAACCTTCACCATCACAAACCAGCCCCTTCGGGGCATTCATCCTGGAAATCGCCATGTCATCATATGCTGACATGGCGATGATTTTGCCTACATTCAGAACCAAACTTTGCTGACTGACATTGCCCCCGCCGTTAAGCGATACTCAATTCATTTCAGAGACCTACACCGCCATCATCAACACAGAGTAAGCCAATGAGTTTGTATCGATCGATTGAAAAGCGTTTCTGGAGCTCACTGACCAGGAAAATAGTCGGCAATGTTCTATTTCTCCTGTTTCCCTTCGTGCTCCTGTTGCTGTTGATGTTATGGCACTCCGCCAGTTTCAAGGCGGATCTGCAGGCTCTGCCGCTTGCTGCTGAACAGTCGAATCAGATCCTGCAGAGCTACGAGCGCCTTATTCTGCCGGGTATCGCTGTCATGCTGTTTGCACTGGCATCAGGTATTTTTACAATCTTCTTTATGCGCCATCTCTTTTTGCGTCCGATCAAAGATATCACCGATGTGCTGCGCGCGATCAAGGATAAGGATGGTGATATATCGGCCACGCTACCGGACTATACCCACGATGAAATTTCAGAAATGGCACGAAGCTACAACGACTTTTCCGCCAGTCTGAAAAAAATGATTGCAGAAACACGGCGTCGATCTGTGAAGGTGGCGTTGTGCAGTAATCAACTACAGAAAGTGCTGATTGAAGCAGGCAGTGCGTCGGATCAGCAGGAAGAACTGGCGATGCAGGTGTATGATGCGAGTAGCCAGGCGTCTCAGGCGATTGATGAGATCGCCGGTAACACGCTGAAAATCAGTGAGCAGACCAGCAGTAATATGGGAGAGGTCAGGGCATCCAGCGCTGAACTGAAAAAGGTGCTGCAGCAGGTAAAGTCGATTCGTGAGCTGGCAAGCAATTTCCAGACGACTGTCCAGCAGTTGAGCGAGAACTCAGTCAACATCACCAAAATTCTGTCCATGGTGAAGGATTTTTCCGATCAGACCAATCTGCTGGCACTGAACGCCTCCATTGAAGCGGCCAGAGCGGGAGAAGCTGGCCGTGGCTTTTCAGTCGTGGCGGACGAAGTGCGAAATCTTTCTCGTCAAGTCGGTGATGCCACAGTTCAGATCGACTCCAATATCAACGAGATGCGTTCACTCGTTGAGGTGACCCACAGCAGTGCCGTTGATATTCTGCAGTATGTCGAAAACACCGAGGAATTTATTGGTAAGACCAATGATCAATTCATCCGCATGGTCACTGATTTCGAACAGACAACCTCGCAGTTAACCAGTATTTCTGCTGCCATTGATGAGCTCTCCTATACCAACAAGGAGTCACATACACATGTACAGGTGATTACCAAACTCTCGTCCGAGATGAGGGACGAGATGGATACATCCCGCAAGTTCTCAACTGATCTGGAACTGGCAACCGAACAGACACAGGAGCTGCTGTCACGCTTTACCATCGGTTTCGGTGGGTTTGAGACCATGACCCAGACGGGGCAGAACTGGGCAAGGCAGGTGATGAGTAAACTGGAGGAGATGAAGGCTCAGGGCATTAATCTGTTTGATACCAGCTATACCCGCACGAATCCGAATCAGCTGCCGGAGAAGTATGACACGCGTTACGCTGAGATCTTTGACCAGCAGATGCGCCCAATATTTGATAACTTTATTCAGCAACGGCCCGAGTTTATCTATGCCATCGCGGTGGATAAGAACGGCTATGCGCCGGCTCATCACAGCAAAGTCTCCAAACCAATGACAGGGAATTTCGATGTCGATAATCTGCAGAGCCGCAACCGGCGTATCTTTGCAGCCAACCGAGCAGAGAAGCGCAGAGCGTCACATCAATCACCATTTCTGTTGCAGACTTTCATCCGGGATACCGGAGAAGTGCTGAATGATCTGTCCATCCCGCTTTATGTGAATGGCCAGCACTGGGGATCTCTGATCATGGGCTTTGATCCAAAACACCTTATGGATGATTCGGCCTGAGACGCATTAACCCTGTCAACTCACCTCAACCCGGGTCTGTGATTTAACTGGTAACTGCTTGTATATGAAAATATTCTTCAGGCATTGGGGAAGACGACGTGAATGCTTCCCTGCAGCATGCACTCACCCAAAACCTTCGGAATATTCTGCAAAGTCACGGACTCATCGGTGAATAAGGTGAGCCCATGACCATGGGCGGATATCGATCAGCGATCCATAAACACCGCATCAAGACGTCCCATATGCGGGCGCACTACCTGTTTATCCGCATCAGGTACTTTGGCGAAACTGCGTGCCATCACCATTGCCTGCTCCATCTGGGCACGAACTTCTGCCGGCATCATCGCCAGCATGCTCGGATCCATTGTCTCCATCTGCTTGACCATCTCAAACAACTGAGGATTTTCGCTTTCAGCCTTCAGCGCGCCATAAGCCAGAATCACGCGATCACCAATCGCCGCCCAACTTTCACCATTGCTGAAACCATGACGACCGACGATTTTACCCAGCTCTGCATATTCGGCGGGGTCGTGCTGTTTCAATGCGGAGATTCCGCGCGTATGAGGATCGAAGTTTTCGCCTTCCATAGGCGAGACTTCATTCAGCCAGGCCTCATCCTTGCCCTGACTTTCCATTTTCTCACCAAACGCTTCCACTTCCGGCAGACTGTTGATGTAGGATTCCACCGCTTTTGAATCAAAGGAGGAGGCTTGACTCTGGGATATGACAAAACAGGTGCCAGCCAACATCACCAGCGCCTGCAACACGATTTTTCTGATCATTTCACTTACCTTTACTGACCTGTTTGGATACCGAACTGCATGGGATTCAGAAGAGTGTAGCAGGTATCAGATATCGTCGCCCAGAGCGCCCGGCAGCACCAGCAGGTCGCAGTTGACCCGATCCAGCAACTGCTCGGATGTATTACCCAGCAACGCACCGGTAATACCACGCCTGGACTGTGTTCCGATCAGCAATAATACCGCCTTGCTATCTGCCGCAGCACTGGCGATCCAGTGTTCGGCCGGCCCCTCCCCAATCAGGATAGATTCAGCCTCAACAGCTGCATCAGACAGCAGCGCTGCTGTAGCAAACTGATGACGCTGACGCTGCGCTTCATCACTGAGCTGCTCCGGCTCATCGCCAAGCATTGGAGTATCCCAGGCGATCACTGGATGTACAGTGGCGTTGAACAGCTGTCCCAGTTGCTGTGACATCTGCAGTAAGGATCGGTTCAAGGCCTGGCGTTCAGGAGACTTCGTCAGTGGCTCTATTGCCACCAGTATGGATCCACCCTGCCACTGGCTATGTTGTTTCACTAACAGTACCGGGCAGGTGGCATTGCGCAGCAGTTTCCAGTCAAGCGGCGGTAACAAGCCCTTGTGGTCTTTTTCACTGGCCTTGATCAGCAGCGTATCAGGATGCTGCTCCGTGAAGGCGATGACCTGTTTCAGCAATGACTGGCCGTCAGCGAGACAGAGCTCCGCAAGGCGAATATCTGATGATTTCAGTGTCTGGACCTGTTGTGTCCAGAGGCCCGCCTTATCAGCCTCGCTCTGCCACAACAGTGTCAGCAGCAACTGCTGACGTTGCGCCAACTCAGCAGCCCTGGCCAGCGCAACCTCGCTGGCCGCATCCTTATCCAAAATCAGCAGGATTTGTTGCTCAGACATCAGGATTCACCTCGGTTGACTGATTTATGCAGACCAGGATCACGCTGGCCGGGATGAGGCTTCAGAACACACGCCAGTGCCGGCAGCAGCAGCAGTGCGCCCAGCATGTTCCACAGGAACATGAAGGTCAGCAGGATGCCCATATCGGCCTGGAACTTGATCGGCGAGAAGACCCAGAGAATGACCCCGATCGCCAATGTCAGCCCGGTGAAGGCAACCGGTTTGCCGGTGGTTTTCAGGGTTTCCAGATAGGCTTCGCGCAGTGCCAGCCCCTCCGCCAGATAGCTGCTGAGTCGGGAGTAGATATAGATACCATAATCAACCCCGATACCCACACCCAACGCAATCACCGGCAGTGTCGCCACCTTGACGCCAATACCCAGATGCGCCATCAGCGCCTGACACAGCACCGAGGTCAGCGCCAGCGGCGTGATGATGCACGCAACGGTACGAATGGAACGGAAGGTGATCAGGCACAGCAGGCTGACCACACCATAAACCCAGGCCAGCATCTCATACTGAGCACGTGCGATAACCTGATTGGTCGCAGCTTCAAAGCCACTGTTGCCTGCCGCCAGTTTGAAGCGAAGTGCATCGCTGTCGTAGTCTGCTGCAAACTGTTCGATTGAGCTGCTTAGCCGATCCAGTGTCGCAGCCTTGTGATCATCCAGGAAGATGATCACCGGCAGCAGCGAACAGTTGGTATTCATCAACCCACCGGGCACATAGGCCAATGAGGCGTTGATCACGAACTGGTTACGGCTGACCGCGCGCCATTTGGGGTTACCCTCATTCAGGCCCGCCGTAACACGCTTGGAGACATCCGCCAGTGATACACTGGACTGGACACCCTCGATACCCTGCGCAAAGTGTTGAAAACGCTCAACGCCTGCCAGGGTTTCATAGGTGGTGCACTGCTCCGGTGGCGTCACCGCCATCACGACAAACACATCACTTGAGGTGGAGTAGTTATCGGTGATGAAAGCATTATCCAGGTTATAGCGTGAATCAGCACGCAACTCCGGTGCACCACTGTCGAGATCACCTATCTGCAACCCCTGGGCGGCATACAGACCATACAGCAGCGCCAGCACGGCAACACTGATCGATACGCCGGCACCGGCAGGTGTCGCAAACCAGCTCAGACGTTGCCAGATAAGCCCCTCCTGCTGAGACTGTTTGCGTGCGTGCGTGATCGCCTTCTGCCCGACACCGGCATAGGACATCAGCACCGGTAGCAGAATCAGGTTGGTCAGAATGATCACTGCCACACCCATCGACGCCGCCACTGCCAACTCCTGAATCACCTGAATATCAATCACCATCAGGGTAAAAAAGCCGATGCCATCAGACACCAATGCAGTGAGGCCAGGGATATAAAGCACCCGGAACGCGCGCCTGGCAGACAGCCAGGGATCGGGATCCTGCAGGCTTTCGAGGCGGATGGTATTGACGATCTGCACGCCATGGCTGACCGCAATCGCAAACACCAGAAAAGGTACCAGCATCGAATAGGGATCAATACCGTATCCCAGCGCATTCAACAGCCCCAGTTGCCAGATCACGGCAATCAGCGAGCAGGCGATCGGTATCAGGGTGCCAGCGATACTGCGCGAATAGAGATACAGCAGCAAAGTGGTGATCACCAGCGCGATGGCAAAGAACAGGGCCACCTGCCGGGCACCATCGATCAGATCACCGACGATTTTGGCAAAGCCGGTGATATGAATGCTGACATTGTCGTTCTGGTACTGATCACGGACCAGCTCTTCCAGCTGTTGTGACAGCTGATTGTAGTCCAGTCGCTCCCCCGTCTCGGGGTTATGATCAAACAGGGGCACCTCAATGATGGCAGAGCGGAAGTCGTTTGCCACCAGACGCCCGACCTGACCAGAGCGCAGCACGTTCAGACGCAACGACTCCAGAGATGCCTGAGTGCCATCATAATCCGGTGGAATCACCGGACCACCGACAAACCCCTCTTCCGTCACCTCCGTCCAGCGCACATTGGGCGTCCAGATAGACTGCATTGCCGAGCGATCAACACCGGGGATAAAGAAGAGTTCATCCGTTACCCGACGCAGCACATCCTGAAAGTCGGTGCTGAAAATATCTTCACCCGTGGTCGCCACCGACACACGGACACTGTTCCCAAGGCCAGACAGGTCATCGCGATAATCCAGATAGTTTTCCACATAGGGGTGGCTGGATGGAATCATCTTGATAAAGCTGGCATCCGGCCTGATCTGACTGGCCTGCCATACGAGCAGCAAGGTAACCAGCACAAAAAGGGAGATCACCAGCAGGCGATGATGAAACAGCACCCGCTCAATAACCTGCTCACTACGCTTCAGCGGTGCGACTATGGCCTGACTCAGACGTCCCATTTCAGTTTACTCCTTCAAGGGATAGACGCATCGGCCCCTGTTCGCCGACCAGTACCCAGTGATCATCCGCCATCACGACACCACTCAGCGCACGCCGCTGACCACCATCAAGGGGTTGCAGATTCTGACTGCCGGCCCCCGACAGCAAGGTGCCACCCAGCCCCACCAGCAGCAGGCGACCATCTTCACTGTGACCACTGAGCAAGGAGGCACGACTACCCGTCACAACCGCCTGCCAGCTATTACCCATATCCATACTGCGGAAAAGATTGCCACGCAGCCCCAACAACAACAGCTCATCCTGATGTTCGACCAGTGCAAACAGAGAGCCTGTGTAGGGGGACGCCAGCTCATACCAGTTCTCGCCGCCATCATCCGAGCGCAGCAATAACCCGGCTTCACCGGCAATGAACAGCGCACCTTGATGTTCGATCAGATGATTGAGGTGATAGCGATCAGGGTTGGGCAGAGCAGCGGTCAGAAACTGCCAGTTGTGACCACCATCAGCGGTTTTCATCAGCAGGCCATAGGCCCCGAGAATAAAACCGGTCTGAGTGTCCTGAAACCAGACATTGAGCAGCGGGTTGACCGGGCCATCTTCAGCGGCGAACTCGGCATCTTCGAGGGCGAACTCAAGCTCTTCCAGCTCAAAGGGGTCGGCTTCGGGATCCTGTTGCAGACTTTCCAGTTGCTCTTCATAGTGAGCGATGCGCAACTGGTTGATCTGCTCTCCCTGCAACTGCAACTCCCAGTGGTTGCCGGCATCCTGTGTGTGCAGCAAAACGCCATCATGCCCGACCGCCCACCCGCTTTGCTCATCAGCAAAATAGACAGCTGTCAGCAGAGTACTGACAGGCACCTCGGCCTGATACCAGTTGAGGCCAGCATCATCCGACAGCAGAATCACCCCTTGATCACCAACCGCCACCAGACGCTGCCCCGCCGAAGTGATCGACAACAGCAGGGACTGTTCGGCAGCGGGAGTTTGCAGCGCAGGCGATTCAAGACGGTCCGGCACCTGCCCCTGGACCACCGGGCTGAGGAGTAACAAGGCACAGAGCCAGGATCTGTAGTTTTTCAGTATCTGCATAAGTCGTTTCTTATTTTTGTATAGCAGGTTAAGTCTCTCAGACGCGTTCAAACAAAGCGGCTATACCCTGTCCACCGCCGATACACATGCTGACCACGGCATAACGCCCTTTGATACGCTGCAGTTCGTAGAGCGCCTTGACGGTTATGACGGCGCCGGTTGCACCGATCGGATGTCCCAGTGAAATACCACTGCCATTGGGGTTTACGCGCGCCGGATCAATTCGCAGATCCTGCACCACCGCCAACGCCTGCGCAGCGAACGCCTCGTTCACTTCCCACAGATCGATATCCTCAACACTAAGGCCGGTCGCCTCCAGCAGGCGATTCACCGCCGGTACCGGGCCGATTCCCATGTAGCGTGGTTCGACACCGGCAAAGGCATAATCCACCAGACGTGCCAGCGGCTGCACACTGCTCGCGGCCAACTGATCCTCGGTAGTCAGCACAACGGCTGCTGCGGCATCGTTCAAACCTGACGCATTACCCGCCGTGACCGTACCATCCTTCTTGAACACCGGGCGCAGCTTGCTCATATCATCTGCTGTGCAGTTGAGGCGCAGGTGCTCATCCGTATCGAATATCACCTCACCCTTACGGCCGGACATCACAATCGGCAAAATCTGATCGCTGAAATAACCCTTCTCAATCGCCGCCTGAGCACGCTGATGACTGAGCACGGCCAACTCATCCTGCATCTCGCGGCTGATCTGCCATTTTTCGGCAATATTCTCGGCGGTGATCCCCATATGGATATTCTCCATCGGACAGGTCAGTGCGCCGACCATGGAATCCAGCATCTGAGCATCGCCCATACGCTGTCCCCAGCGCGCCGATGGCACCCAGTAGTTAGTCCGGCTCATCGATTCGGCACCACCAGCAACCGCTGACTGACACACACCCAGCTCAAGCTGCTGCGCCGCCGAGATGATCGCCTGCAGCCCGCTGCCACACAGACGGTTGACGGTCAGGGCCGGTGTCGTATCGGGCAATCCGCCTTTCAATGCCGCCACACGTGCCATATACAGATCACGGCGTTCGGTAGGCACGACATTGCCAAACACACAATGCCCGATGACGGCGCTGTCCAGACCGGAGCGACGCACAGCTTCTGCCACGACCTGCCCTCCCAGCTCTGTGGGTGGTTGATCCTTCAGAGAGCCGCCGAAAGTTCCGATTGCCGTACGCACTGCACCTGTTACATAAACCGCTTGCTTAGCCATGTTTGTCTACACCCTGATTTATTGATATTGGATGGCTGAATTACCGTACAGCATCGCCAAACAGGCAATAACAGGCAATAACAGATGCCACCAGTTTAGCTGACATTATTGTTCAGTGGTGCCTGATATACTCAAGAACTCAAGGATAAGTCCTTATTCTAAAAAGTGGTACTAAAGGTTAAACTTGAGTCCACTGCCTGCGGAGCCATCATGATTCTGACCCTGTTACTTGCCTCAGCGCTGCTGATGGCCAGCATACTTCTGAGCCCCCTTTCCAACAGAATCGGCATGCCGGTTCTGCTGCTGTTTCTGGGCGTCGGCATGCTGGCAGGACAGAACGGCTTCGGGCACGTCCTGCCTGCAGATACCGATACCACCTTTCTCGTCGGCCATCTGGCGCTGGCCATCATTCTGCTGGATGGCGGTATGCGCACCCGCGCTGAAACCTTCCGTGTCGGCCTCAAGCCTGCTCTGACGCTCGCAACCCTTGGAGTGGTGATCACCGCCGGCATCACCGGCCTTGCCGCCGTCTGGATCTTCGATCTGCCGCTGCTCTACGGCCTGCTGATCGGCACCATCATCTCCTCCACCGATGCGGCAGCGGTCTTTGCTTTGCTGCAGAATCATGGCTTGAGGCTGAACGAACGTGTCAGTGCCACGCTGGAGATAGAGTCAGGCAGTAACGACCCAATGGCGATCTTCCTCACCGTGGTGCTGCTGGAGCTGATCACCCGTGATCAGCCTCCCGGCATTGGAGAGTCGGCCCTGCTGCTGTTCAAACAACTGGCGATCGGTGCTGTCGGAGGCTGGCTCGGCGGCATTGCCCTGGCAAGACTGCTCAAGACCATACCGCTGATTTCGGCTTTTTATCCCCTGCTGGTGACAGCCACCGGGCTGTCAGTATTTGCCGCCACCTACCTGCTTGATGGCAGCGGTTTCCTGGCGATCTATCTGATGGGGGTAATCCTCGGTAACAGTCGCCTGAAAAAGATGGAGGAGATCCTTCAGGTACACGATGGCCTGGCCTGGCTCGCGCAGCTCTGCCTGTTCCTGATGCTGGGGCTGCTGCTGGCACATGGTGACAAGATCACCTTTATCGGCGAAGGCCTGCTGCTGGCGGCAATACTGATTCTGGTTGCAAGACCGGTGGCGGTCTTCATGACCCTGTGGCCTTTTGGATTTCGATTCCGGGAGCAGATATTTATTGCCTGGGTCGGCCTGCGCGGGGCTGTTCCGATCGTACTGGCGCTGTTTCCGCTGATTGCAGGCATTCCCAATGCCGGCATGTTTCCCATCGTCGCCTTTATTGTTGTCGTGGCGTCGCTGGTTATTCAGGGCGCATCTCTGGCTCAGGCCGCTCGCTGGCTGAAGCTGGAATTGCCTGCAGAATCAAAGCCATTGCAACAGGTGACGCTGGAATGGTCTGACCATGCCGATCATAAACTGATGCTGTTCGAACTGGATGGCGAGCACTGGACACCGCCGCGCTCATTGAACGGCATCAAATTGCCGGAACAGGTAGTGGTCAGTGCAGTGATGCGCAACAATGAGATACAGGCGGTGAATGAGCAGTTCAAACTGCAAGGGGGAGATCGTATCGCCGTGATCGGCCCGACCACTGCCGAGCAAACACTGGCAAAACTCTTCAGCTCAACCGCCAAAATTCCTGCACTGCGCGAGAATGTTTTCTTCGGTCTGTTTGAGCTCAATGGGGAAATTACACTGGGCGATCTGGAAAAAAGTTTCGGTATCCCTATTCCTGAAAGTGACCCTGAGCAGTTACTCTGTGACTATATCGATTCACATCTGCCAGGACACCCGATTGTCGGCGACAGGGTCAAGGTTGGCCCGGTCACACTGGTGGTTAAAGCAGTGGAAGGTGATAAGATTCTACGAGTCGGTCTGAAGCTGTCTGCCGGCTGACACCTCATCACGTCTGATCTGTTCAGCACTCTGAAAGCGAAGGAATGGCATGTTTATCTCCAAGGGTTCACGCGCAATCGACCGTATTCTCACCAGCAGACTTTCGTATCCTGCTTTTGTGGTCAACAGCTTACTGGTAAGTGCACTTTTGATCGGTGCCCTGCTGTCCAGCGGCTGCGCACCTGTTTCACCTCAGGAATCCGAACAGGCATCTCCCTCGCAGGACCTGGCCACTACTCACTCGCCATTTGCAGAGTTCCCGGCGGTATTTGCAGGCACACTACCCTGTGCTTCCTGCCCCGGCATAGACTATCAACTGCTGTTGCACAGTAATCAGAGCTACCTGCTGCGCCGGCATTATCAGGACCGAACACCTGGCACGTTTGACAGCATCGGACAGTGGCGCCTGGACGACAACACTCTGACTCTGTCAGAAAACGATGGCAACCAGATGTTTCAGTTGCTGGATCAAGGCGACCTGGAACTCCTTGATCCATCAGGCCAGATCATCAGCTCAAACCTCAACTACCGCCTGACACGACAGGAAGATACCCTGTCCAGGCAGTTTGCGCTGCCACTGCAGGGACAATTCACCTATATGGCGGATGCAGCCAGCTTTGTTGAGTGCACCACAGGCCTGCGCTTTCCTGTCGCCATGCAAGAAGCCTATCTGAGCGTTGAGAAAGCCTATCTGGGAGCGCGCCTGACACCCGCAGAACCGTTGCTGATACATCTGGTGGCCAGAATTGAGTCTTTGTCCGACATGGAGGAGACACGACTGCAACCCACTTTAGTGGTTCAACAGCTCATCACCCTCTGGCCAGGACAACCCTGCCCGGAGTGAACAGATCTGGGGAATACCTCCCCACATACCATGAATACCACAGACCAAAAGTCTGAAAATCCCGCTAAAGCCGGGATACCAAGGAGTGTCACATGCCCGTTCCCGTCTCTTATCTGGCCGTACTGCTGATCTGGGCCACCACACCACTGGCGATTCTCTGGAGTAGCGAAAGCGTTGATCCAGTTATGGCTGCCTGGTTGCGGATGGGTATAGCTGCCGCATTGGGTTGGTTGATTATGCGCGTGACCCGTATTGAACTGCCCTGGAATAAAGCCGCCCTGCAGACCTATGGCTATGCCGCCATTGGCGTATTCGGTGCCATGTGCTGTGCTTATCTGGCTGTGCGCTTTATTCCCAGCGGCCTGATGTCAGTACTGTTCGGACTGGCGCCGATAATATCCGGCCTGATGAGCCAGTGGATACTCAAGGATAACGCCTTCACCACCCTGCGCTGGTTCGCTTGTGCAGTAGCAATCTGCGGGCTTTTGGTGATTTTTTCAGATGACATCGCCCTGAAGCCGGGCAGTTGGCCGGGTATTTTGCTGCTACTGCTCGGGGCAACACTGTTCAGTTTCAGCGGTGTTATGGTGAAAAAGATGGCAGTGCAGATACATCCACTGGCGCAGACTGTCGGCGCCCTGCTCTTTTCATTGCCCTGCTTCGGTATCACCTGGTATCTGATGGGTGCCCAGATGCCCGTTGATCTGTTTCAAAGCCGCTCTATCTGGGCCATTCTCTACCTGGCCCTGCTCGGATCATTAATTGGCTTTGTCGCCTACTACCATGTATTGCGCCATCTACCGCCGAGCACGGTTGCGCTGATCACGCTGATCACACCTGTATTTGCGCTGCTGCTGGGCTTCTGGCTGAATAATGAACCACTCACCACGACACTGATGGGTGGAAGTCTGATCGTAGTTGGTGGACTTGCTCTGTTCTTTTTCGGGCATCGACTGCCGGGGCTTCGCGACAAGAGCGCTTAAAAAGCACATCGCGCGCCCTTCCTTGCCCACCTGAGAGGTCTATGCTTGATGTTGACTTGCCGGGCCGCGACGGTACAGGGCGGTCTTCGCCAACGGCATGCCGAAGGTCTTCGCCTTCGAATAAATCAACTGGAACAAGCACCCGGTACCAACCGGGTTTTACGGAGGCAGAGGATGGAAACAGTTTCGCAATCAGTATCCAGAGTGATGTCCTGGCTGGTATTCGGTCTGATACTAGCCGGTCTGGGCGGCGCTGTGGCCGTGCAGTGGTGGTCGGATGCGCGCATTCAGGCCGATCCTGCTGACGTGGCACAAGTCGCCGCTGGCCAGGTCGTCTATGCGCAGTACTGCGCAGCCTGTCACGGCGACCAACTGCAAGGGCAGCCCGACTGGAAGAAGCGGTTACCGAACGATCGGATGCCGGCGCCACCGCATGACGAGAGCGGCCATACCTGGCACCACCCGGATCAGGTGCTGTTCGGCATCATCCGAACCGGCCTGGCGCCACCCTATGCGCCGGACGGCTACCAGAGCGATATGCCGGCGTTCGGTGAGCACCTGAGTGACGCAGAGATCATGGCTGTACTGGCCTATATCAAGAGCCACTGGCCAGCCAAAACCCAAGCCTGGCAAGCCAATAAAACCCAACAATACCGGGACCGGTAGGAAGAAACAAAGTAATTTTTTGCTTTCACCGCCATTTCGATCCAGTATTAACGGGTTGGACGTCACTGCGACTACAAAGGAGATGCAAGATGAAGCGACTGACGCTTGTACGGCATGCCAAATCCAGCTGGAAGCATCCTGATCTGAGTGACTTCGAACGCCCTCTGAGCACCCGTGGGAAGCGGGACCTTCCTGGCCTGGCAGAGCGCCTCTGTACGTTTTCACCAACTCCGGATCTACTGCTTTACAGCAGCGCGCTGCGCACAACAGCAACTGCTGAGCGTATTATTCAGACGCTGAACTTCGCTTTCGAAGACTGCCGTGCCGTTCCCGAGATGTATGAGTCCTGTTACGAAACACTGCTCAACCTGATCCAGAGCCAGGCGGACAATTTTCGCCACATCATGCTGGTCGGCCACAACCCGGGATTAATGGATCTCGGCAACTATCTGACGGGTGAGAATATCAGCCACTTCCCAACCTCCGGCGTGCAATTTATTCAGATCAGTGTGCTGGAATGGCGCGAAGTTGCCCAATCCTGTGGTATCCTGTTGCAACTGGATTATCCCAAACTACACCAATAATAAAGCCAATCCTGACAGCTCCTCTACTTTCCTGTAACTGAACCTGGAAGCAGAACCTTGGATCTCTATCTGGAAACCTTTGGCTTTACTGCCAATATTGTCACACCCATTTTCTTCATCGTATTTCTCGGCTATCTGCTGCGCAGACTCAAGGTGATTGATGAGTCTTTCATCGCTGTCGGATCTAAGCTTGTCTTCACCATCACGCTGCCGGCACTGGTGTTCATGTCGATCGCGCAGATGGACTTTCAGGCGGTGTTCAATCCCGGACAGCTCACCTATGTCGTGATCGGCACACTCCTGACCTATGCCATTATCTGGATCCTCGCCGCACGCTGGATCAAGGATCCGAAAGATCTGGGTGTTTTTGTCCAGGGCGCCTTTCGCAGCAATTTCGGCATCATCGGCCTGGCGGTCAGCTTCAACCTGTTTGGTCAATCCGGTCTTGCTCAGGGGTCACTGCTGCTGGCGCTGGTGATTCCTCTGTATAATGTGATGGCGATCATCTGCATCATGCTGCCGCTGAGGAAAGAGCGTTCTCTGAATCTGGCCTCGGCCGGGATCGAGATACTGAAAAACCCACTGATCATTGCTGTGGTGCTGGCGCTGCCGGTGTCCTACTTCGCACTGCCGCTGCCTGAGGTGGTATCCACCACCGGGCGCTATTTCGCCAACCTGACCCTGCCACTGGCTCTACTGACAATCGGTGGCACGCTGAGTATGAAAAGCCTGCGCGACAGCTCGATCATGGCCTCCTGGGCCACGGCCACAAAGCTGCTGTTGTTACCGCTGTTTCTGACGCTGGGTGCCTGGCTGGTCGGATTCCGCGGGCAGGAGCTGACGCTGATGATGGTGCTCTTCGCCTGCCCGACGGCGGCAGCGAGTTTTGTTATGGCCAAAGCGATGGGGGGCAATGCCCAGCTGGCCGCGAATATCGTACTGACCACTACGCTGGGCTCAGTGATCACCATCAGCTCGGCCATCTATCTGGTCAGAGTGCTCGGGGTAATTTAGTCGCAGGCTGTGGGCAGGTTTCAGACCTGCCTGCATCCGCGAACACTCATGACAGCCTATCTCAGACCGGCTCTGCCTGACCACAGACAGGGCAGGCTGGGTCTTTATGCAATCGTAACTCGCGCCACTCCATACGCCGACCATCGAGAATCAGCAGGCGCCCGGTCAACGGACGTCCAATGCCTGCAAGAAGTTTCAGCCCCTCCATCGCCTGCATCGCGCCGATGATGCCCACCAGCGGTGCCAGCACACCGGATTCGGAACAGGTCAGATTTTCATCATCGCCACCACCATACAGGCACTGATAGCAGGGTGAGTCGGCAGTGCGTGGATCATAAACACTGATCTGCCCATCAAAGCGGATCGCGGCTCCCGACACGAGTGGCACACCGGCGGCAAAACATGCGCGATTGAGGGCAAAACGGGTCGTGAAGTTATCCGTGCAATCCATCACCATATCGACTTGTGCTACCCATTGCGCCAGCGATTCGCCATCCAGACGCTGCTGCAGGGTAGTGATGCGGATATCTGGGTTGAGCGCCAGCAGCGAACACCGGGCAGATTCGACCTTGGCCATACCGATGCGGTCCTGTCCATGCAATATCTGCCTTTGCAGATTACTCAGATCCACCTCATCATCATCCACCAGCACCAGTTCGCCGATACCGGCGGCGGCCAGATAGGCTGCAACAGGACTACCCAGACCACCCAGACCAAGAATCAGCACACGGCTGTTGAGCCAGATCTCCTGCCCGGCTACTTCCACCTCAGGCAGCATGATATGCCGGCTGTAACGCAGTAATTGATCATCACTCAACATCGTCTGGCCCTGCCTGTAGTTGGTTTTGCGGGTCTGTCTGCGGCTTTGCCTGCTGCTCTGACTGCTGTTCTGTGTGCTGTTTTGTCTGAACAGGGGTCTGCGTATCACTGGATGAATAACATCCACCCGTGACACGCGGCTGATCACCCAGATCTCGCTGAGTAAACAACTCCGAATAACCCAGCTCACTCAGCAGCGCCTGCACCTGCTCCGCCTGATTATAGCCATGCTCGAAGATCAGCCAACCACTCTCAACCAGATGCCCCCGCGCCTGATCCGCAATCAGTTGAATATCGGACAAGCCCTGCTCGCCCGCCACCAGCGCTGAGTGCGGCTCAAAGCGCAGATCGCCCTGCTGCAGATGTGGATCGTCCGGCTCAATATAGGGAGGGTTGCTGACAATCAGATCATACTGCCCCTGCAGAGGCTCGCACCAGCTTCCCTCCAGGATATCGACATTACTCAGCTGTAAGCGATCACGATTACGCCGGGCCAACGCCACGGCATCCGGCATGCGATCAACGGCCACCAGTTGCCAGTCAGACCGCTCAGATGCCAGCGCCAGCGCAATCGCACCAGTCCCCGTGCCCAGATCTACAACACGTAATCCGGGTTGAGTGAAGCGCTGCAACACGGCTTCCACCAGTGTTTCGGTATCCGGCCGGGGAATCAGTGTCGACGGGCTGACCTCCAGTGTCAGGGTCCAGAAATCACGCGTGCCGATAAGGTGTGCAACAGGCTCGCCCGTTTCACGTCGCGCCATCAGAGCCTCAAATTGATTGGCCACATCGTCATCAAGCATCGCTTCGGGGCGGGTAAACAGATAGCTGCGAGGTTTGGTCAGCAGATGACACAGCAGTAACTCGGCATCCAGACGCGCCGTATCTGAAACCGCTTTCAGTCGCTCAGAGAGTAACAGCGCTTCATCAATTCTCACAGCAAACCTCATTCAGCCTTATCAGGCGTCAGCACCAAGAGCACTCAGCAGTTCCGTCTGATGCTCGTGGCGCAGGGGGTTGATCACAGGATCGAGATCACCTTCAATCACCTCGTTGAGCTTATAGAGCGTCAAATTGATGCGATGATCAGTCACCCTGCCCTGTGGGAAATTATAGGTGCGAATGCGCTCGGAGCGATCACCACTGCCAACCAGTGATTTACGCGCACTGGCCTGCTGGCTCTGCTGCCGGTCGGTTTCAGCCTGCTGCAATCTGGACGCCAGCAGTGCCATCGCCTTGGCACGGTTCTTGTGCTGCGAACGCTCCTCCTGACACTCCACCACCAGCCCTGTCGGAAGATGGGTAATACGAATGGCCGAATCCGTTTTATTGATATGCTGCCCACCGGCACCGGATGCGCGATAGGTATCGATGCGCAAGTCCGCCTTGTTGATATCGATGGCGGCGGCTTCGTCCAGTTCGGGCAGAACCGCAACCGTACAGGCAGAAGTATGAATACGGCCCTGCGACTCAGTTTCAGGCACACGCTGCACCCGGTGAGCGCCGGATTCGAACTTCAGGTGAGCATAGACATTGTCTCCGGCGATCCGACTGATCACCTCTTTATAGCCGCCATGTTCCCCTTCACTGGCACTGATGATCTCAACCTTCCAGCGTTTCGCCTCGGCATACTTGGCATACATGCGGAACAGATCACCGGCAAAAATCGCCGCTTCATCGCCACCGGTTCCGGCTCTGACTTCCAGAAACACGCTGCGGTTATCATTGGGATCCTTTGGCAGCATCAGAATCTGCAGCTCGGTTTCCAGCTCAACGATCAGGCTCTGCGCCGAGGCGACCTCCTCCTGCGCCATCTCACGCATTTCGGCATCGTTCTCTGTCAGCATCTGCTGCGCTTGAGCCAGGTCATCCTGCGCCTGACGCCAGCGACCAAACTGCACGACGACCGGTTCCAGTTCAGAATACTCCATGGAGTAGCTGCGGAACCGGTTCTGATCACTGATCACATCAGCTTCGCTGAGCAGTGCCGAAAGCTCCTCAAAGCGTTCCGCCAGCTTCTCCAGCCTGTTTTGAATCGAGGGTTTCATCTATCTAGCCTGTTAGTTGTCGCTGTCAGCGTTGCTGTCGGACAATTGAAAGAGATTCTGAACCAGACGCTGCATCTCGCGCTGACCTTCTGCTGAAGCCTGCCTGAGTTGAACGGTCGGTTGATGCAGCAGTTTATTTGTTAAACCGCGAGCCAACGCAGCCATCACTTGTTCTGCCGACTTCCCGGCCTGCAACTGCCGCTGCGCTTTTTCCAGCTCCAGCTCGCATATCTGATGGGCATGATTACGAAGCGCTGTCAGCGTATCCACCGCGTCCAGTTCACGCAACTGGCGCATGAATTCGCTCGCACCTGCTTCAATGATCGTTTCTGCTTCGCGCGCTGCCTGCTCTCGCCCGCGCTGATTTTCTTCAATCACCTCACGCAGATCATCCACCGTATACAGGTAGACATCATCAAGATCACCTACCTGTGGCTCGATATCTCTGGGTACAGCAATATCGACCATGAACATGGGGTTGTGGCGGCGTTTTTTCAGCGCGGCTTCGACAGCACCCTTGCCCAGTATCGGCAATGGCGCAGCGGTTGAAGAGATCACGATATCGATATCCGCAAGGACGGCGGGTATCTCGCCCAACTCAATAGCCCGTCCACCAAACTGATCAGCCAGCGCCTGAGCCCGCTCGACCGTGCGATTGGCCACTGTCATGGTCTGTACACCAGCCCGCCGCAGGTGGCGCGCCACCAGTTCAATCGTTTCGCCGGCGCCTATCAGCAGCGCACGACTGGTGCGCAGATCAGCAAAGATATGCTGCGCCATACTGACTGCAGCATAGGCGACCGACACCGGGTTCTGCCCGATCGCGGTATGCGTTCTGACCTGCTTGGCAACAGAAAAAGTCTGGCGGAACAGGCGCCCGAGCTCAACACCAACCACGCCCTCATTCTGAGAAACAGTATAAGCAGTCTTCAACTGCCCGAGAATCTGCGGCTCACCCAGCACCAGCGAATCCAACCCACAGGCCACCCGCATCATGTGCCTGACCGCGTCTTCGCCCCAGTAAACATAGCTGCACTTCTGCAACTGAGTGGGCTCAACACCATGATATCGTCCCAGCCACTGCAGTAACTGCTGAGTTCCGGGCGTATCAGTGGAGCAGTAAAGCTCCGTACGATTGCAGGTCGAAAGAATGGACACTTCGCGAAGCTCGGCTTCGTGGCACGCCTCTCGCAACGCCTGTGCCAGTTGCTCAGGCGCAAAGGCGACACGCTCGCGCACCTCTACGGGGGCGGTTTTATGATTGATACCCAGAGCAAGCAGTGCCATAAGGGAGTTACACTTCTCAGAATAAACCAGACGTTTACAAGGGCCACATGATACACGTTTAACCCGCCTGGATTAAGCCATGCCTGTGTAATCCTCTTCCGGTTTTTCAACGCAGCATCAATCAATTGAACTTTATGATCGACTTACCGACCAATCGACAAGTGAGAACCTCTTACTCTATAGTGGTGCTGCTATTAGTTGAATTCAGGGATTACTTGCGGAAACAAGGTTAACGTGACCATGAAAAAAAGCCTTTCGGGGATACTGCTGGGTCTGTTCCTGACCGGCTGCGCCAGTCTGCCTCCTCCACAGCCTGTAGCGGATGCAGAGATTCTGGATACTCCCATGGATCCGGTGATTTATCGGACGGGTGAGTTCAACCGCGAATCGCTGTTCGAGTTGCTGAGTGCCGAAATGGCAGGGCAGTTGGGGCAGTACGAAAAATCGCTCGATATCTATCTTCGTCAGACCAGACTGAGTCGAGACCCGGTCATTGCTGAAAGAGCCACACGCATTGCTCAATTCCTGCGTAATCATGACGCCACGATTCATGCGGCCATCCTATGGTCCGAAATCAGCCCTGAAAACCTGGAGCCCAGCTATATAGCCTCAACCCTGTTACTGCAGGGGCAACAGTTTGAAGAGGCACTGCCACTGCTGGAGCGGATTCTCCGCGATCCGGATGCAGATGTGGCTCAACTGATCAGCAGTCAGTCCGAAAATTTTACACCGGAGATGGCCTTGCGCTATCTGGGCCTGCTCGACCAGATCAGTGAAAGCCAACCTCATCGGGCCGACCTGACGATCGCCCGCAGCATGCTCTACCGCCAGATAGGTGATGACGGCATGGCAATACGCCTGTTGGACGAGGGCCTGAAGCTGTCGCCACAGGACCCACAACTGGTACTGTTCAAATCTGAGATTTATAGACTTCAAGGGCGCTTTGAGGAGGGATTTGTACTTGTTTCCATGGCACTGAGCGAGCACCCTGAAGATCGCCGTCTGCAGATCCAGTATGCACAGATGCTGCTGCTCAATGGCGAGTTGGAATCTGCCGACAGCGCCATTACGGAGCTGATCAAAACCTACCCCGACGATCGACAGCTACAACTCTATTTAGCCCTTCTGTTACTGGATAATGAACAGTACGACAGCAGTCGAGAGCTACTGGAAGAACTACTGCAGTCGCCACGCCCCGATAGCCGTGTGCACTATTACCTGGGACAGATCGCGGAGTTGCAGGAAGATCCTGAGCAAGCCATCCAACATTACCTGCGCATCCCCCCTGGCGAATCCTATCTGCAATCCAGAGCACAGGTTCTGATGCTGCTGGACTCACCCGACCGATATCTGCGCATCAAGAACCTGATGACGGAAGAGATCAGACGCCATACTGAGTACCAGATCGACCTGTCATCGCTATACGCAGAGTGGTTACAACGCAATGGCTATCCGGAAGAAGCCATTGAACACCTGACGTTGACGCTCAATCAGCACCCGGACGAGATCAGACTTCTCTATGCACGCGCCATGCTGCTGGACACTGTTGACCCGGAGCAGATGCTGCAAGACCTTTACCATGCCTATGAACTGGATCCGAATAACCCGACTCTGCAAAATGCGCTGGGCTACACCCTGACCGTACATACAGATCAATATGATACGGCCTATGAGCTGATCACAGCCGCACTGGCACAGCGCCCGGATGACTCCGCCATCCTCGACTCCATGGGCTGGGTGTTGTTTAAAATGGGTGAGCTTGAAGATGCCCTGCTGTATCTGGAGCGCGCTTATGATATGTTTCCCGACCCTGAAGTCGTCGGGCACATGGTTCAGGTTCTCTGGTCTCTGGAGCGCCATGATGAAGCAAGAGCCCTGCTGAACAACAACCTGAACGAATACCCGGACAATCATCACCTCCTGGAAGCTGCCGAATATATTGGAGACCCCCTGTAATGCGCCTGCTGTTTATTGCTTTCACACTGTTACTTGCTGGATGCAGCGCCTTCAGACCTGAGCCTCTCATACCCGAAACTCCCGATCAGAATCAGGCGATGTCCATGAACAGTTGGATGCTGCAGGGTCGGATCGGTATTCGCCAGCCTGAGCGCAATGACTCAGCCAGTATGGAGTGGCTGCAACAGGGTCGTGTCTATCGCATTTCCCTGTTCGGACCGGTCGGCCAGACAGTTGCTCGCCTTGAGGGTCGCCCCGACTTCATTGAGATCAGTCTGGCCGGTGATGACGATCGCTACATTGCCGACACACCCGAGCAACTGATGCAGCGACTGATGGGCTGGAGCCTGCCAGTCAGCCATGCCGTGTTCTGGATTCGCGGATTGACTGATCCTGATCTACCCTTTATTCGACTGGATGGCGCCACCGGTGAAGTCGCCTTCCAGCAGGCTGGATGGGAGGTCAGAGCCAACCGTTATCAGCAGGTGAACGATGCCCTGCTATTACCGGGGCGTTTACGCATGACTCATGAGGAACTCGGGATTACCCTGATAATCCATAACTGGGAACCCCTCACCAACCTCTGATATCCATTTTTTAAACAAGAACTGGCGTTTACTCCTCATCAGGGGTTGATTTTTGCTCAGAATCAACCGAGAATACGCGCCTCCTTAAAACGGTGGTCCGCCGCCATGAAAAAATTATTGGGGTATCGCCAAGTTGGTAAGGCACTGGATTCTGATTCCAGCATTCGGAGGTTCGAGTCCTCCTACCCCAGCCATATTATGATGACTGACATCCTTTCATCACATTCACCCCAATCTGCAGCGATCGCGAAGGTAAAACGCATGTCCAGCTTGATGATCTTCACCGGAAATTCCAATCCAGAATTGGCAAAAAAGGTGGTGGAACGCCTGGATATCCCGCTGGGTAAGGCAGATGTCAGTCGCTTCAGCGATGGCGAAATCAGCGTTGAGATCCAGGAGAATGTACGCGGCAAGGATGTTTTCATCATCCAGTCCACCTGCTCCCCGACCAACGACAACCTGATGGAGCTGATCGTATTTGTCGATGCGATGCGCCGTGCATCTGCAGCACGCATCACAGCCGTTATCCCCTATTTCGGCTATGCCCGCCAGGATCGCCGCCCGCGTTCAAGCCGTGTTCCGATCAGCGCCAAGGTCGTCGCCACCATGATGACCAGCGCAGGCGTAGACCGCCTTCTGACGGTCGATCTGCATGCTGATCAGATTCAGGGTTTTTTCGACATCCCGGTTGACAACGTTTACGGCTCGCCGGTACTGCTGGACGACATCCTGGATCAGCAATACGAAAATCTGATGGTCGTCTCACCGGATGTCGGTGGCGTGGTACGTGCGCGTGCAGTTGCCAAACAGCTCGACTGCGATCTTGCGATCATCGACAAGCGCCGTGAAAAAGCCAATGAAGCTCAGGTCATGAACATCATCGGTGATGTCAGTGGCCGCACCTGCATCCTCGTGGACGACATGTGCGACACAGCCGGCACTCTGTGCAAGGCCGCACTGGCACTGAAAGAGAAAGGTGCAGCCCGCGTGGTCTCCTATGTGACTCACGCTGTGCTGTCTGGCCCCGCCATCAGCAACATCGTAGGCTCAGAGCTGGATGAGATGGTCGTCACTGATACCATCCCACTATCTGCTGAAGCCAGAAAATGTAAACAGATACGCCAGCTCACACTGGCACCGATGCTGGCTGAAGCTGTCCGCCGCGTCTGTAACGAAGAATCCATCAGCGCCATGTTCCGCTGAGCGGACCTCAGGGCGCAGGCGGATCTGTACCGCCACTTTGCCGATCGGAATAGTCCGTGAAGGCGCAACCCCCATCAGGGGCAATCGAATGCTGCAAATACCTGGTCGCGGGTTTTGCAGCTTTTAGTTTATAAGGTAACTGAAATGAAAAACTTTGTTGTTAACGCTGTCAGCCGTGAAGATCAGGGGAAAGGTGCGAGCCGCCGCCTGCGTCATCAGGGCATGGTACCTGGTATTATCTACGGTACTGATACACCTAAAGCAGTCTCCGTCATCGGCAAGGACCTGTACCGCCTGCTGCTGGAAGATGGCTTCTACTCCTCAATCCTGACTCTGAATCTGGATGGCCAGGAAGAGAAAGTGATCATCAAGGATCTGCAGCGTCACCCATCCAAGCCTGTCTGCCTGCACGCTGACTTCCAGCGCATTGATAACACGAAAAAGATCAAGATTCAGGTCCCTCTGAACTTCATCAACTTCGAAAAATCATCAGCCTCCAAAAATGCTGCCAAGTTTGCTGCTGAAACATCAACGGCTGAAGTACTTTGCTTGCCGCAAAACCTGCCCGAGATTCTGGAAGTTGATCTGTCCAGAATCGAAA
The DNA here is from genome assembly GCF_046271865.1 of Nitrincola salilacus. NCBI lineage: Bacteria > Pseudomonadati > Pseudomonadota > Gammaproteobacteria > Oceanospirillales > Oceanospirillaceae > Nitrincola > Nitrincola salilacus. The sequence goes on along the minus strand of NZ_CP176580.1, from coordinate 566,920 downwards.
TGGGTCAGATTGCCCACCTGTCAGACATCGTTCTGCCAGAGGGTGTAGAGATTGTTGCTCTGCGTCGCGGCGAAGATCATGACCAGGGTATCGGTTACTGCTACGCTCCACGTGGCGCCAAGAAGTAATCAGCCAAGAGGCTATATGGCAACGGCATGAAGGACAGGATCGAGCTGATTGTAGGCCTGGGCAACCCGGGCCCTGAATACGCCCAGACCCGTCATAATGCCGGCGCCCTGTTGGTGGAGCAGCTTGCTGCCCACCAGCAGACCCCTCTCAAACCTGAACGGCGCTTTTTCGGCCACTATGGCAAAACCATCATTGATGGTCAGACTGTTCATTTGCTGATTCCTGCTACCTACATGAACCTCAGTGGCAAGGCTGTCGCAGCATTGGCTGGTTTTTACAAAATCGCACCCGAACATATCCTTGTTGCTCACGATGAGCTCGACCTTCCTCCCGGCTCGGCTCGCCTGAAAAAAGGCGGCGGACACGGTGGACATAACGGTCTGCGCGACATCATCGCTCAACTGGGCAATGACAAGAATTTTTATCGACTACGCATTGGCATCGGCCACCCCGGACATGCCAACCAGGTTTCAGGCTTCGTACTGAGCAAAGCTCCGGAGACTGAACGCAACCTCACTCAAGATGCCATTCTTGAAGCACTGCAGCATCTACCTCTGGCTGTTCATGGCGACTGGGCCAAAGCCATGAACCGATTGCACAGCTTCAATGGCAAGGCTTAATACAGGACCAGATCATGGGATTTAAATGCGGTATCGTCGGCTTACCCAATGTCGGCAAGTCAACTTTGTTCAACGCACTGACCAAAGCAGGCATTGATGCAGAGAACTTCCCCTTCTGTACCATTGAGCCTAACTCCGGCATCGTTCCCATGCCAGATAAACGACTGGATCAGCTGTCAGAGATCGTCAAACCACAACGTGTGGTACCCACGACCATGGAGTTTGTCGACATTGCCGGCCTGGTTGCCGGTGCATCGCGCGGCGAAGGCCTGGGCAACAAGTTTCTGGCCAACATTCGCGAAACAGATGCCATTGCGCATGTCGTACGCTGCTTTGAAGACGACAACGTTATCCATGTCGCCAACCGCATTGACCCCATCTCCGATATCGAAACCATCAACCTCGAATTGGCCATGGCCGACCTGGAGTCGGTTGAAAAGCAGCTGCAGCGCACAATCCGAAATGCCAAGGGCGGCGATAAAGAGGCTATCGCAGCCAAAGCCCTGCTGGAAAAGCTGCTGCCGCTTCTAAGCGAAGGCCTGCCCGCTCGCGCATTGAAGATGAATGTTGATGAGCTGAAACTGATTCCGTCTTTCCACCTGCTCACCACCAAGCCCACCATGTATATCGCCAACGTGGCCGAAGATGGCTTTGAGGACAACCCACATCTGGAGCAGGTACGCGAACTGGCCGCAGCCGAGAATGCCGAGGTCGTTGTGATCTGCAACAAGCTCGAATCAGAAATCGCCGAACTGGAAGATGACGAGAAATTCGAATTTCTGCAAGAGATGGGCATGGATGAACCTGGCCTGGACCGTGTGATCCGTGCCGGTTACAGCCTGTTGGGCCTGCAGACCTACTTTACAGCGGGCGTTAAAGAAGTACGTGCATGGACAGTGCTTCAGGGCGCAACAGCCCCAAAGGCGGCCGCAGCGATCCACACCGACTTCGAAAAAGGCTTTATCCGCGCCGAAGTGATCTCGTTTGATGATTTCATCAACTACAAGGGTGAACAGGGAGCCAAGGAAGCCGGCAAATGGCGTCTGGAAGGCAAGGAATATATCGTCAAGGATGGCGATGTGATGCACTTCCGCTTCAACGTCTGATCTGGCAGTTTTTTTAACAACCGCTTTCACAAGCGGTTGACATTACACGGCAAAAAGAGAATAATTTGCCGCCTTAAAAGCACAACGGCAATGTAGCTCAGTTGGTTAGAGCAACGCATTCATAATGCGTGGGTCGCAGGTTCGAATCCCGCCATTGCCACCATTTTAAGCGTTAAGCAAGGACTTAGGGGTATCGCCAAGCGGTAAGGCAACGGGTTTTGATCCCGTCATGCGGAGGTTCGAATCCTCCTACCCCTGCCACTCCTGGCTGTAAAAAACTGTTAACGCAAGGTTAACAAGCAGTACCGGTTATATCGGCAATGTAGCTCAGTTGGTTAGAGCAACGCATTCATAATGCGTGGGTCGCAGGTTCGAATCCCGCCATTGCCACCACTTTACTGGGGTATCGCCAAGTTGGTAAGGCACTGGATTCTGATTCCAGCATTCGGAGGTTCGAGTCCTCCTACCCCAGCCACTTCTTTTCTTTCTCATTCCGTACTATTCTGCTACTGACAGTCCTACACCTTCAGAGTTACTATAGGGCATCACACGGACATGGTAGAAAAGATGAGCGGGCCCACCACGACCGATGCGCTACTGGCAAAGCTATCCGGTTCGGCAAAAAGAGTTCACAGAAAGAATATCAGCTTACTTTTTCTCGGACTGAAAAAAGAGAGCTCGGCGTTCATTCTATCCTTGCTGCGAGAAGCCGGCCTGGCTCCGCTTGGCCGTGTCATTAACGATGAAGAGAGCCTGCTCACCACCCTGTCACAGCGCTCCTGGGATATACTCCTGTACAGCACTGAAGCCCCCACACAACTCAAACTTCAGACAGCGCACAGTAACATTCTCGGCCTCGCCAAGGATCTCCCGGTAATCCATATCGACGACGGTCTTACAGAAGCACAACAGACCGAATTGTTGAAAGAAAGCATCCGTCTTATCTGCCCACCCGAGAAACACCACCTGTTTTTGCTTCAGATCGAGCAGGAATTGAAGCAACTGGAGGTGCGCCGCTCTCTCAGGCAAACACAAAGCCTTCTGGAAAAATCCGAACTACGCATGCAATCCTTCATTGATGAAGTCAGAACTGCCATCTGCTTCTGCAAGGAGGGCCGTATCACTTATGCCAACGAGAGCTTCTCCATACTCTTCGGCTACGACCACAGCAGTTGCAACGGACTGCAACTCGACAAGCTGATATCGCCACTGCAACGTGAACAGTTCTGGCACAGCCTCCATGATTATATGCATGATACTGACAGCTCCGATACGGTAGAGTTAAACGCGGTTCGCTTTGACAACACCAGTTTCAAAGCCGTGGTCAGCATGGAGCCCGGGATATTTCATGACCGAGAATGCTTTCTGCTCAGCTTCAGCCAGGATGTGAAACACACACAATCACACGCCTTCGGCGATCAGGACCCTATCAGCGGACTCAAGAATGAGGCCGCTTTCATGACACAGCTTGAAAATACCGTGAAGAAAGCGCTGCATGGCGGACACGACTGTAATCTTCTGTTTCTCAGCCTGGATCAATACAAAATCATTGCTGAAGAAGCTGGACCCGCTGGCGCGGACCAACTGGTGCGCGATGTCGCAGACGTACTGCGCGAGCATGTGAATATTGCACACACCGTCGCCAGACTCGACAGCAGCAGCTTTGGTATTATCTTCTTTGATCCGGATGTGAAAAAATCCTCACAACTGGCCAACAATCTATGTCGCGCCATCGCCCATATTGATCGCAAAATACAGAACTATACCCTGCACACCACCTGCTCAATCGGCATAGCGCCGATCAATGACAGCGTACCAAGAGGCTCTGACCTGATAGCACGAGCCAAACTGGCGGCCGCTAGCCTGCATTATGGCAACCGTACAGGTAACGGCTTCAGCGTGTATCAGCCTGAAAAGCAGACCACCATCACCAACACAGACAGCAAAGCAGTCATGCGCGTGATGGACTCGATCAGCAACAACCGTTTCAGGCTGTTATTCCAGCCGATCGTGCCTCTGCACATCGAAGAAAAGGCAGCCAATTACGAAATTCTGCTGCGCTTGCTGTCTGACAATGGCGAAGAGATCTCGCCCAACATCTTCATGAGCGATCTCGGTGATGATGAAGTGATGGCGAAGATGGATTTCTGGGTGCTGGAGGAATGCCTGAAGCTGCTGAGGCTTGAATTCAATGCCGGCCGACGCAACCGGCTGTTCATCAACCTGACTGGCCGGACACTACGTAATAAAGACATATTACCTTGGCTGTCTGAAAAAATCAGAGAGCTCAGACTGCCGGCCGACCACCTGGTATTCCAGATCAGCGAATCGGATGCCATCGCTTCTCCCGAATATGCCAGAGCCTTCTGTAAAGGTTTGAAGCAGTTGCACTGCAAGACCTGCCTGAAGCACTTCGGCTGTACATCGGAGTCAGACAGTCTGCTGCGCGAACTGGGTAGCCAGTACATCAAGCTGGATGGCAGCTACATCACCGACCTGAACAGCCAACTGATCAGCATTGATCAGTTGGAGTGGATGCTGAAGCCATTACTGCAACAGAACAAGCTGATTATTGTACCGATGGTGGAGAGCACACGCCTGATGAGCAAATTGTTCCGCCTCGGCGTGCACCTGGTTCAGGGCTATTACCTGCAGCCACCCAGGGCGCAGATGGACTACCCCTTCTTTGATGACTGACATACCTGCACCCTGTATAAGGAGGGCACAGGCATCGAGAAATCAGTGCAGCCCGTCACGATCCCTGAAACCGATCAGATAGAGAATACCGTCCAGACCCAAGGTTGAGATCGACTGCTTCGCACTCTGACGCACCAACGGCTTGGCACGAAATGCGATGCCCAGACCTGCTATCGACAGCATCGGCAGATCATTGGCGCCATCACCCACCGCAATGGTCTGCTCAAGCGAAACCCCTTCACGCGCGGCAATCTCTCGCAGTAACTCAGCCTTGCGCTCACCATTGACGATACTGCCTTTCACCTCGCCGGTGACACGCCCGTCCTGAATATCCAGCTCATTGGCATAGACATAGTCAAAACCGAGTTTCTGCTGCAGATGGTTGGCAAAGTAGGTGAAACCACCCGACAGGATAGCTGTTTTGTAGCCCAGCGCCTTCAATTGCGAGACCAACGTCTCTGCGCCCTCTGTCATTTTCAGGCGTTGTGCGACCTGCTCCAGCACCGAGGCATCCAACCCCTTCAACAGCGCAACTCGACGACGGAAGCTCTGATCGAAATCCAGCTCGCCACGCATCGCAGATTCCGTAATTTCAGATACCTGCTCGCCAACACCGGCCTCCTTGGCCAGCTCATCAATCACCTCAGCCTCAATCAATGTTGAGTCCATATCAAACACCACCACGCGGCGATTGCGGCGATAGATATCATCACGCTGGAAGGCGATATCGACATTATGCTCAGATGCAGCGGTCAGAAACTCTTCGCGTAGCGCAGCCGCATCAGCCGGAATACCCCGCACCGAAAACTCAACACACGCGCGCGTAGAGCGCTGCTCGCCATGTAAAGGAATACGACCGGACAGACGATTGATATTGTCGATATTCAGCCCATGACTGGCTGCAATTTCTGTTACCCGTGCAATATGCTCTGCGCTGATACGCCGGGCCAGCAGCGTAATGATGTGGCGAGATTTTCCCTGCGCCTGCACCCATTGCTGATAGTCCTCATCCGCCACAGGTTCAAAGCGAACATGCATATTCAAGGCATGTGCCTTGAACAGCAGGTCACGCAATAAAGGAGAGGATGCAGACTGTGCTGGCACCTGAAACAGAATACCGAGCGAAAGCGTGTTGTGGATAACTGCCTGACCGATATCCAGGATATTGATCTGATAGTCTGCCAGTATATCCGTGATACCCGATGTGACACCCGGTTTATCATTGCCGGAAAGTGTCATCAGAATTATTTCATTCATGGAAGTGCCCGGTTAACGCCTGACTGAGGTGTGAATTGGAGCGGCCATTATAGCAGAGCTGACCGCTCCTGATCATGCCTGACGCATACTACGAGGCTTTCTTGCGAGGCTTTCTTGCAGGTCGTTTCTTGTCTTTCGGCGCCCCGGATCCACGTGGAGCTCCCTTGGCTTCCTTGAGTTTTCCCTCACGTAACAGATTGCGCTTACTGGGCTTGGTGCTCGGTGCCTGCCCCGGGGTGTCGCCAAGATCGAAATCGATCTTGCGCTCATCCAGATCCACTCTTACCACACGCACCTGAACCGTGTCTCCGAGTTTATAGACCTTCTTGGTACGATCACCAACCAAGCGCTGCTTACCTGGGTCAAAATGGTAATAATCACTGGGCAAGGCGGAGATGTGCACCAAGCCTTCCACATACAGATCCTTGAGTTCAACAAACATGCCAAAGCCCGTGACGGCAGCCACAACGCCCTCATAAATTGAGCCGATATGCTCCTGCATATATTCGCACTTGAGCCAGGCCACAACATCGCGGGTTGCCTCATCGGCACGGCGCTCGGCCATAGAGCAGTGCTCGCCCAGCTGCACCATCTGCTCCATTGAGTATTCGGTGCTGAAGGATGTGTTCGGCTGAAAACCGGATGGGCGCTCTATGCCCTTGATCCGACGACGACCATGGATCGCAGCACGAATATTACGATGCACCAATAGATCAGGATAGCGACGGATAGGCGAAGTAAAATGTGCGTAGGCCTCAAACGCCAGACCAAAATGTCCTTTGTTTTCGGGACTGTAAACAGCCTGCTGCATTGATCTGAGCATCATGGTCTGAATCACATGCTGATCCGGACGATCCTCAATCGCCTCAGCCAGGCGCAGATAATCCTTCGGCTCTGGCTTTTCCCCACCAGGCAGGTTGAGCCCCAGCTCACCCAGAAACGCACGCAAATTCTGCAGCTTCTGATCCTTAGGCCCCTCATGTATGCGATACAGCGCTGGCTTATTAAACTTGGTCAGAAACTGAGCTGTTGCCACGTTGGCAATCAGCATGCACTCCTCAATCAACTTATGTGCATCGTTACGGTGAACAGGCACAATCTGCTCAATTTTGCGACCGGCACCAAACAGCATACGGGTTTCAACCGTATCAAAATCGATGGCGCCACGCTCATCACGCGCTCTGCGCAATGTTTTGTACAATGTATGCAACTGCTCAATGTGCGGAACCAGAGGTGCGAGTTTTTCGCGCAGCGGTGCCTGCTGTTCTGTGTCACCCTGCCCCAACACCGATGCGACCTGATTATAAGTCAGCCTGGCATGGGAGTTGATCACCGCTTCAAAGAAGTTGTAACCAGAAAGCTGCCCTGAACGGCTGATATTCATCTCGCACACCATAGCCAGACGATCAACCTTCGGTTTCAGCGAGCACAATCCATTGGACAGCAACTCCGGCAGCATGGGAACAACAAACTCCGGGAAATAAACGGAGTTGCCACGTCGGACTGCTTCGCGATCCAGCGCACTACCGGGATGTACATAATAGGAAACATCAGCAATCGCCACCCACAGACGCCAACCACCAAAACGCTTTTTCTCACAGTAAACAGCGTCGTCAAAATCCTTGGCGTCCTCGCCATCGATAGTAACGAAGGGCAGCTTGCGAAGATCCACACGATTGGCTTTATCCGACTCAGCGACTTCAGGGCTGAGCTTGGTCAGCTCCTGACTGACCTCTTCTGGCCACTCGCTGGGAATGTCATAGTTGTGGATTGCGACCTGGATCTCCATACCCGGCGCGAGATGCTCACCGAGCACCTCAACCACTTTTGCACGTGCCGGCTGACGCTTGTTTGGATACTGAATGATCTCAGCAACGACCAGTTGACCATCTTCATAAACCAGCTCAGAGCCTTCATCCGGAATGATCATCACCTGATTCGTCATACGCTGATTTTCAGGTACCAGTACACCAAATCCGTTGTTGCCATCAAAACGCCCCACCACCTTGCGGGTATTGCGTTCAAGCACTTCAACAACCTTGCCTTCACGACGGCCTTTCAGATCAAGGCCAATCTCCTGCGCCAGGACCTTGTCGCCATCAAACAACTCACGCATGTTACGCGGGCTCAGAAATAGATCATCACCGCCAGCATCGGGGCGAAGAAAGCCAAAACCATCTCTATGACCCATCACCCGTCCGGCGATCAGTTGCATCTTGCTGATCAAACCAAACTCGTTACGACGGTTGGAAATCAGCTGTCCATCACGACACATCGCAATCAGACGGCGCCGCATTGCTTCCACCTGATCCGGATCGCTTAATTTCAGCTCCTCACACAAATCCAGATGCGCAATCGGTGCGCCCCACTTCTCAAGGAAATCGAGTATAAACTCGCGGCTAGGCACCGGGTTGCTGTATTTTTCTGCCTCGCGCTCTTGGGCGGGGTCTTTTTCTATCCAATTTTTACTCATATCAATTCCATTACTTCAGGCATCTCTGGCCCGGTCAGATCATTCTGGATCTGACATCATTACCACATCGACGCATGTGCGCTTGTGGCATATACATAAAAGCCGGCGATGCCGGCTTTTAACACTTCAAGGTATCTGCTCAATCTCCTCTTCCTCTTTCGGAGGCGGAATCAGATCCTCTTTCGATACTTTCAGCAACAACAGGATATTACCGGCGACATAAACAGACGAGTAAGTACCCACCAAAACACCGACCAACAAAGCTATTGCAAAGCCGTAGATCATTTCACCGCCGAAAAAGGCTAAAATCACCAGCACAAGCATAGTCGTCAAAGAGGTCACGATCGTTCGACTGAGGGTCTGATTCAAGGATGAATTCAATACATCGATCGGCTCACCGACTCTCATTATTCGGAAGTTTTCACGGATACGATCATATACAACAATCGTATCATTCAAAGAATAGCCTATAACTGCGAGCGCTGCCGCCAGAACCGTCAGATCAAATTCGATTCTGAACAGGGAAAAAAAGCCCAGCACCAGAAGCACATCGTGCGCCAGCGCCAGCACCGCCCCTATGGAAAATTTGAACTGAAAGCGGAAAGCCAGGTAGACCATTACCATAATCAACGCCAGCAACAATCCCAGCCCACCCTGCTCACGCAGCTCTTCACCCACCTGGGAGCCGACAAATTCATTACGACGCAAGGTGATAGATAGTGCCTCATCCTGCTGCAGCGCATTGAGGATTTTTTCTCCCAACTGAGGGTCATGCGCCTCGCCCAAGCGAATCATGATGTCATTGGCTGCACCAAAGGTCTGAACTACTGCATCCTGATAACCCGCTTCGTGCAGCTTCGTGCGAACTCTATCCAACTCCACTGGACGCTCATAACTGACCTCAACCAGACTGCCGCCAGTAAAATCCAGACCCAACTTAAGTCCATTAATCGCCAACGACCCGATAGAGACCAGTAACAAGATAATTGAAAGAGCCGCCGCAATACGGCGCGCTCCCATAAAATTGAATTCGTGTTTAAATTTGATCATCTCTGAGCCTCATATCCAAAGCTTCTGCAGCTTACGACCGCCATAGGCCAGATTAACCAGCGCCCTTGTCACAACCAGTGCGGCAAACATGGAGGTTATAATACCTACCGAAAGTGTGACGGCAAAACCTTTCACTGGCCCAGTACCCATTGCAAACAGAATAATTGCCGCAATAAATGTCGTGATGTTGGCGTCCATAATAGTCATGAAAGCGCGACTGAAGCCGGCATTGATCGCCGATTGAACTGGAGCTCCGCTACGCAGCTCCTCCTTGATTCGCTCAAATATCAGCACGTTGGCATCCACGGCCATACCCACCGTCAATACAATACCCGCAATCCCGGGCAAGGTCAGCGTCGCTGACAGCATCGACATCACGGCCACCAGCATCATCAGGTTCAACGTCAGCGCGATGTTCGCCAACAAGCCAAATACACGGTAGTAGAACAGCATGAACAGCAACACCAGCAGGAAGCCGATCTGAACCGACTTGGTACCCATCTCGATGTTTTCTGCACCCAGGCTTGGCCCGATTGTGCGCTCTTCAACAAAGTAGACCGGTGCAGCCAATGCTCCGGCACGCAACAGCAGCGCCAGCTCTGACGACTCACGGGGGCTATCGAGGCCTGTGATACGGAACTGATTGCCCAATACTGTTTGAATGGTGGCCAGCGAGATCAGATGCTTCTCAACATAAGGCACGCGACGCTCAACCAGCTCACCATCTACGCGCTCGCTGACCGTGCGGGTTTTATGCTCAACAAAGAGCACCGCCATACGGCGCTGGATTGCATTACGCGTGACACGATTCATCATCTGGCCACCTCGTGTATCCAAAGTGATGGATACCTGCGGCAGACCATTCTCATCGAAGGCAGCATTCGCATTAGCGACACTGGAACCTGTGATGATGAGATCTCGCTCAAGTGTTGCCGTTCGGCCTGGATCATTACGGAAAGGGTAAACTTCAGTCACAGCACGGCTGGCGTCAGGCCCCGCCTCGAGACGGAACTCCAGATTGGCCGTCTGCCCGATCACTCGTTTGGCCGCCGCGGCATCCTGAACACCCGGCAGCTGTACTACAATTCGATTACGCCCCTGACGCTGAACGAGCGGTTCAGCCACACCCAGCTCATTGACACGGTTACGCAGAGTGGTCAGGTTCTGTTGAACGGCATAGTCTTCGATTTCACGGACCGACTCATCCGATAGACTGATAGTCAGGTAGTAAGCCTCACCTTCTGCTGAAGTTTCAAACATGAATTCAGGAAAATCACGGCGCAGGCGAGACTGGGCCTGGTCGCGGGTTTCTGCGTCGCCAAAGCGTGCCTGAAGCCGCCCACTGTCATCAAGCTCAACCGTGCGATAACGCAAACGGTTGTCGCGCAGATTCGCTCGTATGTCACTGGCATACACTTCAATACGCTGCGATACCGCCTGAACCGTATCAACCTCCATCAGGAAGTGCACACCACCACGTAGATCAAGACCCAGCGTCATGGGCCCTGCACCGATGGCACTCAACCATTCAGGGGTCGTAGGCGCCAGATTCATTGCCACGACATAATTGTTACCCAGCAGGCTCGCAATTTCTGCCCTGGCCAGCAGCTGTTCATCACCATTATTGAAGCGAATTTCTGCTGCACTGTTTTCAAGCGACAGCGACTTGTAGCCGATCCCTTCTGCTTCGAGCCTTGCGATTACCTGCTCTATCAGTGCTTCATCCACCTGGTGGATTTCACGCGTTCCTGAAATCTGAACAGCGTAATCTTCAGGATAGAGGTTGGGCGCCGCATAAAGCCCGGCGATCAGAAGTACCAGCAGAATAAGAAGATTTTTCCACAGGGGGTAGCGATTGAGCATCTGTGCTCCGTCCTCGATGACGCTATACGGCGGTTTTCAGCCGACAGCGGTATAGCCTATCATTAAAACAAAAGCGCCACGGTTGGACCGTGACGCCTGCTAAAGGTTCAGCTATCAGATATCCTTGATAGTGCCCTTGGGCAGCTCAGCTGCAACATGCGCCTTCTGGAACTTGAGCTCAACACCATCACTGACTTCCAGCACGATGTAGTCATCAGTCAGACGTGTCACCTTACCTATGATTCCGCCAGCAGTGATCACTTCATCACCTTTGCTCAGACCACCAATCAACGCCTTATGGGCCTTGGCACGCTTGGACTGTGGGCGCCACAGGAAGAAGTAGAAAATCAGCGCGAAACCAACCAGAAACAGCATATTGAACATGCCGGGGTCCATACCTGGTGCTTCTTGCGCAAAGGCTGGAGAAATAAAGAAACTCATTAAGGTGATCTCCTGAGATTATATGATCTTGGTCATCATTCAGCCAACGGTGGTGTTTCCATCCCGCGCTGACGATAGAATTCATCAACAAAGGCGCACAATTTACCCTGTTCAATAGCTTTGCGCAAACCTGACATCAGTGTCTGATAGTAATGCAGGTTGTGAATCGTATTCAGCTGTGCGCCCAGCATTTCGTTACACTTATCCAGATGGTGCAGATAAGCGCGACTGAAATTGCGGCAGGTATAGCAATCGCACTGCTCATCAAGTGGGCGCGTATCAGTCTTATTGGCGGCATTACGCAGCTTTACAACCCCGGTAGAGGTAAAAAGATGTCCATTGCGCGCATTTCGTGTCGGCATCACACAATCAAACATATCCACACCACGACGCACCCCTTCAACCAGATCTTCAGGGCGCCCCACCCCCATCAGGTAGCGGGGACGATCAGCTGGCATTTTCCACGCCAGATGATCCAGAATCTTATCCATCTCCTCTTTTGGCTCACCGACAGATAGCCCTCCGATCGCATAGCCATCAAAGCCTATCTCCGTCAGCCCGGCCAGAGACTCATCACGCAACTCTGGATACATGCCTCCCTGAATGATGCCAAACAGTGCTGAAGGACTGCTGCCATGCGCATCTTTCGAGCGCTTTGCCCAACGCAGCGACAGGCGCATCGACTTTGCAGCCTCCTCCTCCGTTGCAGGATAGGGTGTGCACTCATCAAAGATCATGACGATATCGGATCCCAGCTCACGCTGAACTTCCATGGAGCGTTCAGGGCTCAGAAACACCTTGTCACCATTGACAGGGGAGCTGAACGTCACACCTTCTTCGGTGATTTTGCGCATCTTACCCAGACTGAACACCTGAAATCCGCCGGAATCAGTCAGAATCGGCCCATGCCACTGCATGAAATCATGCAGATCACCATGCTGACGCACGATCTCAGTGCCAGGGCGCAGCATCAGATGGAAGGTATTGCCCAGCAGTATCTGGGCGCCCGTATCCTTGATATCACGCGGCAACATCCCCTTGACGGTGCCATAGGTGCCGACAGGCATGAACGCCGGTGTTTCCACCTCACCGCGTGGGAAAGTCAATCGACCACGACGAGCCTTGCCATCCGTCCCCAGACACTCGAACTGCATAAAACATTCTCTGCTCACACACTATCCTCTTCGGCGTCCCGACGTGTCAGAAACATCGCATCGCCATAACTGAAAAATCGGTAACGCTCTCGAATCGCCTCCTGATATGCCTGCATAATGGCGTGATAGCCACTGAAAGCACTGACCAGCATCAGCAACGTTGACTCCGGCAGGTGAAAATTGGTGATCAGCGCATCAACCGAGCGAAAACGGTAGCCTGGGAAGATGAAAATATCGCTGTCGCCGTAAAAGGGCTCAATCTCACCACTGCGACTGGCGCTTTCAAGCGAACGTACGCTGGTGGTACCGACCGCAATGACTCTACCCCCTTGAGCGCGCGTTTCACGAACCGCCTCACAAACCTCATCCGAGACTTCGATATACTCCGGGTGCATCAGGTGATCCTCGATGCGATCAACCTTGACCGGCTGAAAGGTTCCGGCACCGACATGCAGCGTCACAAACGCACTGCGCACCCCTTTCTCAGCCAAAGCCTGCAGCAGCGCCTGATCAAAGTGCAAACCCGCAGTAGGGGCTGCAACTGCACCAGGCTTGCGGTTATAGACAGTCTGATAACGCTCACGATCAGACAGCTGATCCTCGCGTTTCATATAGGGTGGTAATGGCATATGCCCATGCGCTTCAAGCGCATTGATCAGGTGGCCTTCAAGCGTAAATGCCAGCTCAAACAGATTATCCCGGCGCCCCGTCACTTCAGCTTCCAGCCCACCCTCAAGCAATAATCTGGCGCCCGGGCGTGGCGCTCTGCTGGAACGAATATGCGCCAATGCGTGAGTGTGATCCACCACCCGTTCGATCAGCAACTCAACCTTACCACCGCTGGCCTTCTGGCCAAACAGACGCGCCGGTATCACTCGGGTATCATTGAACACCAGCAGATCCCCTGCCTCCGCCAGCGTCAGAAGATCACTGAACTGGCGATGTTCCGTCTCCCCCGTTGCGCCATCAACACAGAGCAAACGACTCGCACTGCGCTGCTCCAGCGGATATCGCGCTATCAGCTCATCGGGTAGATCAAAGTAAAAATCACTCAGTTGCATCCGCTTACGCTCAGTTAATGAAAAAGGCGCGCTATTTTAGCTCAAACAAAAGAAATTTTCAGTCATGATTGACCACGGATTGAAAGCGATTATAATGTGCGACCTTGATTACCGGTTTGCAGCAGGTCTGCTTTACTGAAACTGCTGCAGGTAGTCAAAAGTGTAGAGTACAAAAAGTAGATCCCAGAAGTTGGCGGTGTGGTGAAATTGGTAGACACGACGGATTCAAAATCCGTTGCCTTAACGGGCGTGGCGGTTCGAGTCCGCCCACCGCTACCAACCTGGGCTCTCTAAATTCAGTTTTTTCTGGAAAGACCCTCTTCAGCCCTCGTTGTTATTTTTACAATTGCTTATACAGTTGCTTATGACGAGTGACTCAATTTCCATGGGCTATTCTGGTATTCAAGCTCCCTGCGTCGGGTGAGCTAACACGTAAATCCCGTCCTGTGGAGCCCCTGACATGCTGACCCTGCTGTTCTCGACCTGGATCAAATTCTTTTTCCTGTTTGCACCCTTTTTCGTTGTATCCATGTTCCTTGCCCTGACCCGCGGCCAGACCCGTAAAGAGTGTCGACGTGTCGCTAATCGCGCCGTCTTTGCCTCGCTTTTCACCAGCCTGGTTCTGATGTTTTTCGGTGGCGCGCTCTTTTCCGTGCTTGGAATCACCCTCGACTCTTTCCGTATCGGTGCCGGCATACTGCTGTTCCTGTCTGCCGTGAGTCTGGTACGAGATGGTATCCGTACCCACGCGACCGGCATGCCGAAAGAGGAGCGTGATGATGTCTCTGTCGTACCGCTTGCCATACCCACCATCATCGGTCCGGCAACCATCGGCGCGATACTGGTCTATGGTGCCGAGCTGACCGGATGGGACCTGCTCACCGGCATTCTCGGCATGACGCTGGCGCTGGCCTGCCTCTTGGTACTGCTGCATCTGAGCACTTTTTTTGAGGAGCTGCTTGGCCGCACGGGACTGAACATTCTGAGCAAAATCACCGGCCTTATTCTGGCAGCAATGGCTGCTCAACTGGTTATGAGTGGCATCAAAGGCTTTTTAACAGGCATCTGAATCAGCTTTTTTCTTGTTCTAATGCGAAAACGTGTCCCGCCAGACCTACACCTGCTTCTGACATTGTCTCATAGGTATGGTTGGCTCCCGCTTCGGTGATGGCAGCTGCATGATCTGTATGCATGCTATGGGAGACTATGACGCCTTGAAACCCATACTTGCGCAGCTTACGCGCAGCAATCACCTTGGCTTCGACATCATTCGCCGCCAGAATCACATAGCGAAGACCTGGTGCTTCCATGTTTTTCCACAACAATTGATCCTCCGCATCTGCGAAAACAACATTGCGCCCATCAGTTACGTGTTTCGACACTTTAACCGGGTCTGAATCCAGACCAATCATGGGGATATCACGGGGTTTGAGAAAATCATAGGCTGCCGTTCCCGTCCGTCCCATCCCGACAATCAGGATCTGAGCATCGCCCAGCGATACAGGCTGTTCGTCTGGATGAAAGCACTCACGCTCCATTGGCAATAACCGACGCGACATCTTTTCATACAAGGGGTGTGCAAGCCGATTCAGCGGGGCAGACACTACAAACGAAAGCGCGACTGTCAGCGCAAGCGGTATCAGCCATTGCGGCAAGACAACGCTGGCGACAATCAGACCAAACTCACTGTAGTTAGTCAGGCTCAAACTCGACAGAAAGGCACTGCGCGCCCTGAGCTTGAAGATAATCAACAGAAAGAAAAACAGCATTCCCTTGAGAGGAAGCAGAACAATCATGGCAAGCGCAAACATCCATGCCTGAGCATCAGGTAACCCTCCAATGCCTATCTGAAGGAAAAAACCAACAAGAAATATCTCCTTGATACTCCACAGAGACTGAGACAACTCACCCGCACGTTTATGGTTTGCCAGAAGCGCACCAAACGCCAACGCACCCAGCTCAGAGCTCAAACCCACAAACTCAAAACCTTGCCCTCCAACCACCAGCGCCAGTAGTAAACCAAGTAATACCAATAGCTCATCATGTCCACTGGCATCAAGCAGCCGATAAAGCACAGGACGCAACAGAGGAATACCGAATATAACGAATGCCCAGGCAGAGGGGGACTGCCCACTGGCAATACTCATCACCAACAGCGCAATCAGATCCTGCACAATCAGAATACCGATCGCTACGCGGCCATGAAAGGCCCTCAACTCACGTTTACCTTCCAGGACCTTGGCTGCCAGAACCGTACTGGAAAAGGACAGAGCAATCGCCAACATCAACGATGAATACCAGTCCACATCCAGAAGCAGCCATATACCTGGCATGAACAAGAGGCAGGAGATAAGAAAGTGCAGTAAACCGCCACCGATCACTTCCGGTCGGACCAGATTGCGCAGCTTGAGCTTGAGACCAACCGTGAAAAGCAGTAGCAATACACCAAGATGCGCCAGGTGAGCCAACATATCACTGCTTTCTGCTGGCAACCCAATCCTGCTTCCGATAGCCCCGATGGCAAAACCGGCCAGTAGATAGCCGACAAGAGGCGGAAGCCCCACCATTTTGACTACCAGGCCGGTCATAAATGCGAATACGATCCAGACAGCTTCAACCATTGATCAATCAACCTTGATTAACTCAATTGAACTGACAATCTAACACAGGCCATATTGCCAGTAACTATAAGCTCTACGCTCAAAGTGAAAAAAAGAGATTTTACAGTCTGTCGTTTTCTACGTATAAGAAACGGGTTCTCAAGCGCAATGCCACAACTCCCAGCAGCATGACCAAGAGCATTCCGAGTAACAGGAGAGGCATCGCTGCCGCGCTAAACTTATCAATCAGAGGCCCCGTGAGACTGGGAGCCACCATCGCACCAACTCCGCAGGAAAGGAAAATCAACCCGGTCAACTTGCCATTAAGTTTCAACAACAGGCTTCCCAGGGTGAACAGTGTTGGAAAAATCGCCGACATCGACAACCCAAACAACAGCGTAATCCAGAACAGCGATAAAGCACCCTTGATAAGGCTGATGATCATCATCACTGCCAGTAGAAAGCATCCCAGCAGTATCGTCATGTAACGCCCAGTCCTCAGTAGCGGAATAGCCAGTAATCGACCGATAGACAGACTGAACCAGAACACTGACACCAGATAAGCCGAATCCGAACTACTCAACCCCTCCAGAACTGCATAGGTGCTGATCCAACCGGCGTAGGTCATCTCGATCCCGACATAAATACTGAACATCAACAGCAGAATCAGAAACAGCGGCAGATCAACAGGCTTATCTTCTGATTCGGCAACCTGCGTCTCAGGAGGTGATGGGCTGGGCTGAGGAAAGAGCATCAGACCTACCATCAACAGCAACAGCGCCACCGCCCAGAAACTCCAGATGACCGCACCTGATAAATTCAGAGACCATACCACCAGCAGCGGCACCGTCATCGCACCCAGACCAAAGCAGAAATGCAAGGCACTGATATAGGGACCAGAGCGCTCCCGGTAGCAGCGCATCAGCATGAGGTTGCCACCGACATTGATCGAAACCTCGGCGTAACCCAACACAAAGATCACCAGCATCATCAACAACAGAGGACTAAGCGGCACCAACAACATGCTGACGAGCGTCAGCAGAATCATCACCAGGATGATACGATGGCCATCAAAACGATCCAGCAGGCGTCCGGTGATAACCGCCCCACACATGACCCCCAGCGCACGCGCTGTAAACAACAGCGCAATCTGGCTCATTGTTGAACCCGTCTGTTCAGCCAGATGCGTCAGGCTTGGCCCAAGAATACCGCTGACCATGCCTATCGCGATAAACATCAGAAAATAGGACAATGTGGGCTGTGACAGCGCGCCTGACCGCACTGCAGCAGGCAGTGAATTTGCCATGGATTGCTCTATGTAGAAAGGAGTGACTGTATGATTCTGAACTTTTCTGCTGACACAGTCGAGCGGCAGTGTGTATCCAAGTGTATCAGCAGATATATCGGATCATAGAGCTACATTTTTTCCCACTGATCAATCTCGTTGACCCAACCCACCCCCTGTAGATAGATCAAATTTGATGTGATGAGCTTGGATCCTCTCTCAACTATGACTACGTTTTTATTATTTTCTCTGTCAATCAGATAATAACCCCTGTCATCTAGAGTGCCACCAAACTGCACATTTGTTACCTGGCCATTAATTGTAACCGTCATCTGCTGATTGTAGCTATTACCGCTTAAGATGAACGTACCACTTGCAGATACATTTGCCTGCTCAGTATCCAGCAAATTATCGGATGAGTCTTGCAAACTAACACGCACCAGTCGATAAGTACCATCCAACCCCTGGTTACTGACGATGTTTTTGATGGCGAAATTCTGTTTAGCCGTACTCCATTCAAGAATGGTTGACTGCCCATTAACCGGGAAATCATCCACTATGATTGACCTGCTGACACCATGACGGAAGTCGGCACCGCCTGACTGGGCCGATGAAAATGTTCTTGTCGCAAACAGATCACCATCGGCATAAGCCTTGAGCACATGAGCCCCTTCGCTCAACAGATTGTAGTTAAACAAAAGTGAGAAGCCTGTATTTTGATGCCCGCATATCTGCTGCGTATCACCTCGGGGAGTACCTGATCCAGCCCTGCCGATAAACTGATCATCAATATAGATTTCAATGATTTCTGATGTGCAATGCCAACCTGAAATAACACCTATTCCAGCTTCTGTAGTGCTTGGTGCAGGATTCTCAACAGTTCCTGTAGCGAAAACAGTAGACGTGAACATCATCATTAACGCCATCCAGAGCAGTCTCATATGCAGTTCCTTTTATATCCATATTGAATAAAGAAATTCTGCCCTAATCGCTCTGATTTAGTCAACCAAACAGATCGGTACTTGAATAGGCTTAAGCCAGTATAAACACCACACAGGCTGCCGTCATGACACCCATGGTGCCATTGAACCAGCGCCAGTGCAGCGGTGTTTTAAGGAGCTTGCCCAAGGCAACACCAAACAGTGCCCAGAGTGAGATGCAAGGCCAGGCGACAAGCTCACTGAAGGCGGCCAGAAAGAGCGCATTCAGTACGGGGTTTCCTCCCTCCGGCAGAAAGCCGGCCATCAGCGCCAGTCCCATGACCCAGGCCTTGGGATTGGCAAACTGAAAAGCAGCCGCCTGCCAGAGCAGCAAAGGCTTACTGTCACTATCGATATCAAGATTTGGCGGTGCTGCTCGGGCAATTTTCCATGCCAGCCAGAGCAAATAGACGCTCCCGACTATTTTGAGCACCGTCTGCACCATGGGATATCGCTCAAATAGAAGCCCCAGCCCCAGTGCAATCAGACTGAACAACACAAAGCAGCCCAGTAATATTCCCGTGATATGCGGTAGCGTTCGCCGATAGCCGTAATTCGCACCGGAAGCGGTCAACATCACGTTATTAGGTCCTGGCGTCAGTGTCATGGCCATCATGTATATCGCAGCAGGCGCCAATAGCAACAACCCCTCCATGTTCATCTGCCATCCCAGAGTCAAACCGCCTTCGATCGCCATAATCATCACCGTCCACAATTGTATGGATCCATTCGAATTAATTGCACACTATTGAAAGGTACAATATGAGCATATACTCTTAGATTAAAGGTTCAATTGGATTATTGTTACCATGACATTTTCGACTCAGGCATTTTCAACTCAGACAAAAGCTCGTCAACGCTGTAGTTGGTTGCCAGATCTGACTATTTACCCAGGCCCACGTTACCGCGCTCTGGCCGATGCTATCAGCGATGCGGTGCGCAGCGGCGCACTCCCGGCGGGCACTCGTCTGCCTCCCCAGAGATTGCTGGCCGATGCACTGGGCGTGACGACCGGCACTATCACCCGTGCCTATGCCGAAGCGGAAAGACGCGGCATTCTGACAGCCCTGGTTGGCAGCGGCACCTATGTCCGGGACCACAACACCAACAAGACGCCAATTTTCAACCATCCGGTACAGCTGGAGCAGGGCGAAATTGATCTATCAATGAGCCTGACCATTCCAGACCCTACCCGCATAGAGCGATTCGGGCGGGCGCTGCAGCAGGTCAGTGGAGATGCTTCCGCATTGGCCGCAGCGCTATCCTATCAACCCGAACAGGGTATGTTTGAGCGCCGCAACACGCTTGCCCAATGGCTGACCCGATATGGCGTGACCGCTACAGCCGAAGATCTACTCCTGACACAGGGTGGCCAGCATGGCATCTTCACCACACTACAGTCCCTGCTGCGACCTGGCGAGCTGGTCTTGTCGGACAATCTCACCTATCCGGGACTGATCGCCGCCTGTAAACAACTGGGTCTGCGTCATCAGGGTATCGCCATGGATGGTGAAGGGATGGATGTTGCCGCTTTGGAAAGAGTCTGCCAGCAGCAACACCCGAGACTCATCTATCTGATGCCAGATCTGAACAACCCGACCAGTATCCGCATGTCGATCAAACGACGCCATCAACTGGCAGAGCTGGCAGCGCGCTATGATTTTCTGATTCTGGAGGATGCCACTCAGGCATTGCCTGCCAGCGAAAGACTGATGCCCTTGTGCGAGATAGCACCAGAGAGAGCCTGTCATCTGTTCAGCTTTTCCAAACTTCTGGCCGGTGGTATCTGCGTTGGCGTCATCAAGGCACCAGAGCATCTGATGCGACTGATGAAAAATGCGCTGCGCGCCCAGTGTTGGATGTGCCCACCACTACCGGCAACCATTTTGTGTCAGTGGATCGACAGCGGTGAAGCGGATGAACAGGCACAGTGGCAGTGGCATGAGGTCAGTGAGCGTCAGCGACTGGTCGCTCATTATCTTGAAGGCTATGTCTATCGACACAACCTGTATGGCTTCATGGTCTGGCTGAATCTCCCGGATCCCTGGCGAGCCAGCGATTTTGTCCAGGCAGCCATGCGTGAGGGTGTCAGGATACTGAGTGCTGAACCCTTTTGCGCCGGCAACCATCCAGCGCCGCAGGCGGTACGCTTCTGCGTCAGCCCACCTGGTGACAGGCAGCAGCTGGAGATCGCCCTGCAACGCTTACAGAGACTGCTGCAGACACCACCGCAGTGCATGAATATGCTGGTCTGAATACAGCGGGGAGGAAAGTCGCCACGGGCAACGGTTACTCCCCCAGCGATTTTGCCTGAGTAATCTTGGTATAGCCGATCTGGCTGCACAGATACTCAACCAGGGTATCGGCAGCCAGTTGCACCGTCATTTCAGGTGAATAGTCCGTCACCTGGGTGATTGGCATACCGGCATAGCCGCAGGGATTTATGCGCTGAAAAGGCTCCAGATCCATAGCAACATTCAGGGCCAGGCCATGGAAGGAGCAGCCTCTTCGCACGCGCAACCCCAATGAAGCAATCTTGGCGTTCTCTACATACACACCGGGAGCATCAGGTCGGGCCATTGCCGTGACCCCCTGAGATGACAGCAGCTCGATCACCGCATTTTCCATCAGTGTTACCACATCACGCACACCCAGTTTACGCCGTCGCAGATTCAGCAGCAGATAGACCACCAACTGGCCGGGACCATGATAGGTAACCTGGCCGCCTCGATCCACCTGTATCACCGGGATATCGCCAGGGTTCAATACATGTTCGGCCTTACCCGCCTGACCTTGTGTATAAACAGGCTGATGTTCGAGATACCAGATTTCATCCGGAGTATCATCCCCACGCTGATTCGTGAAAGCCTGCATCCGGTGCCAGATCGGCTCGTAGGGTTGCGGCCCAAGGTGACGCACAATCACCGTATCAGCGGCACCAGCCACATCTGACTGGCTCATAACACCATATGCACGCGGCCGGAGGCTTTAAGATCTTCAAACAGTTTTTGCAACTGCTCCTCACCGGTCGCTGTAATTTTCAGTCGAATAGACTGAAAACGGCCATTACGACTGTCATTCACCGTTACCTGTGTAATATCAAGATCCGGTGCATGAATCTGCACGGTTTCTATCACATAGCTGCGAAAAGTCTCATGCGCATCACCCACAACCTTGATCGGATATTCAGGACAGGGAAAAGATATCTTGGGTGCTTCTTTCATTTCGCTCATACACGCCCTTCTCCGGCCATCAGCTCACGCTGTTGCCGGGTAAAATAATCAAACATTTTTCGCCAGATTGGCCCTTTATTACCCTGACCAATCATCTGGCTGTCCACCTCAATAACCGGCACGACACCACGCGTGGAACTGGTGATCCACACTTCGTCCGCCTGTATCAGTTCAGTGTAGCCGAAATCAGTTTCCTGCAGTGAAAGTTGATGCTCCAACGCCAGCTCGATGACCAGCTCGCGGGTTGTACCACCCAGAATGCCATAGCTCATGGAAGGGGTAAAAATAACCCCGTCACGCACGATAAACAGATTACTGGAGGCACCTTCCATCAGGCGTCCATCCCGCATCAGTAGTGCTTCATCTGCTCCAACCTGACGCGCCTGCTGCTGCGCCAGAATATTTGGCAGCAGGCCTGTTGCCTTGATATCACAACGACGCCAGCGCTGATCCTCGGTGACGATGACACGGTACTCGACCTGCTGCTCAGGTCCCGCCGCATAGATATCCTTTATCGGACTGCAGCAGGCAAAAACCGTCGGCTGCAAATCTGCTTCATAGGCAACGCTGCGCCGACCCGCGCTACCACGCGTTACCTGCAGATAGGCAGACAGATTACCGCCACCATTACGACTGATCAGCTCTGACAGTATCGCCTCCCAGGGATGGTTCACATCCAGCGCAATCATCCGCAAGCTGTTTTCCAGTCTTGCCAGATGCTGTTCCAGCCGAAATCCCTGCCCCCGATAAAAGGGGATCACTTCATATACGCTGTCGGAAAATAGAAAGCCGCGATCAAAAACCGAGACTCTGGCCTCGTCAGCTGGCAAATACTGCCCGTTCAGATAAACAATATCAGCATTCATCGCCACTTAACCACCCAGCTCAGATCACTCACGCCATCAGGAGAAAAACCCCAGAAAAAACAACATGATCGCATGCCAGATACGTTTCAACAGGCTGCCCTGTTCAACGCTTTCGAGCGCAATCAAAGGCATGCTGCGAACCTGTTCTCCATCCATTGAGACAACAATCTGACCCAACTCCTGTCCCTGCATCACCGGTGCCTTGATGTGACTGGGCATGTCCAGCGTAACATCCACATTATCTTCCTGCCCACGCGGCAGAGTCACAGCCAGTCGCTCCGCCAGACCGAGCCTGACAATATCACTGCTTCCACCCCAGATACGCGGCTCGTTCAATACCTGACCCGCATCATAGAGCGCCTGGGTTCTGTAAAAACGGAACGCATAGTTCAGCAGACTCTGGCTCTGCTGCGCACGGGCCTCTTCGTTCTCAGCGCCCATCACAACCGTTACCAGACGCATACCATCACGAACGGCAGAGGTCACCAGGCAGTAGCCAGCATCATTGGTAAAACCTGTCTTGATCCCATCAACACTTTCATCACGCCACAACAGACGATTACGATTGGGTTGGCGTATCTCGTTATAGGTGAACTCTTTTTCGGAATTGAGCTTGTAATAGTCAGGCGATTCAGTAATCAGCGCCCGCCCCAGAATCGCAAGATCCATAGCAGAAGAGTAATGCTGCTCGCCCGGCAAACCTGTGGCATTTTCAAAATTTGTATTGGTCATCCCCAGGCGCGCAGCATGCTGATTCATCATGTCTGCAAAAGCACGTTCACTGCCAGCTACATATTCTGCCAACGCAACCGATGCATCATTACCTGACTGAATAATCACCCCTTTGAGCAGATCAATCACGCTGACCTGAGTACCCTCCTGCACAAACATGCGTGAGCCGCCTGTACGCCAGGCCTTTTCACTGATCGAGACCATGTCCTGCTCGGAAATATTGCCATTCTGCAGTTCCCGCTCAACGATATAACTGGTCATCATTTTGGTCAGACTGGCTGGTGCGAAGCGCTCATTTTCGTTATGAGCAGCTATCACCACACCGGTTTCAGGATCCATCACCAGCCAGGCACGCGCGCCAATCTGTGGAGGAGCAGGAATCATAATCGAAGCCAGTGCAGGCATACTTGCCAGTAACAACGCCAACGTCAGGAGAGTTGCCGAAAGAAAGTTAGATCGTTGAATAGCCATGTTTACTCTTTAGTCTGAACAGTTTTGTTATCATCGAATTGACCTGATCACTCCGTCAGGGTTCCATCTACCGGCAATTTTTGTCATAGGTCCACCAGTTGCGGCGCCCCCAATCCAGCGGCCTTGAGCATTGCAATCAGTGAATCCAGCGTCGTCTGTTGCGCAAGAGGTCCTACCTGAACGCGATAAAGTGTCCGAGTTGACTGAGCGGCAGGTCGAATCACGACCGGTAGATCCTTAACCAGACTTTGGACGCGCTGCTGCACCTGTAGTGCAGTTTCCTCTGTAGAATAGGCGCCAACCTGCAGGAAGCTGTTATCTTTGCTGACAACAGTTGGCATCCCTGCGGGTGCACCTGTCGATGTAAACTGAATTTCAGGTTGTGATTCGAGCGTGATAGCCTCTACCTCGACTCGCCCTGTACCTGTACGCACTATATCCAGACGATAAGCCGCGGCATATGACAGATCGATGATTCTTCCTTCATGAAAAGGTCCACGATCATTGATGCGTACTATCACCTCGCGCCCGTTATCAAGATTGGTGACCTTGGCATAGGTAGGCAGCGGCAACGACTTATGTGCCGCCGTCATCTCATACATATCATATACTTCGCCATTGGAAGTCAGATGACCATGGAATTTTTCACCATACCAGGAAGCCGAGCCCTGCTCACGATATCCCTGCGATGTTGGCATGACATGATAAGTTCTCCCGAACACCTGATACGGGCTGAAATTACCGGAGCGACTGTAGGCTTCAAAACGCGGCTGCGCATCCGGCACCCGGCTCACATCCGGTGGATTCTTGGGCATCTTATCGTGCAGCATTGAGTAACGCCCAGCGTTGGTAGCTGCAGGAGGCGTCTTAACCTCTCCCACCTTGGGCTTTTCAGGCGGGGAGGAACAGCCAGCAAGTACCACAATAGCCAGCAGGAATATAAACAGTAAGCGCATCATTTTTCCACGTTCACTCGATCTTTAGTTGCTCACGAGCCTGGCGTATCTCCTGACTCAACTCGTACACAGCCATAGCGTACATCCGGCTGTGATTATAACGCGATATGACATAAAAATTCTGCAATCCAAACCAGTATTGCTCGCCATCATCAGTTGTAAAACTCAACAGAGCCGCCGTTTGATCCAAGGATACATCACTACTGGTATGGATACCTCTGTCACGCCACTCCCGCAAGGTCAATGAAGGTAACAGACTGGCATTGATCCACTCCGGATCTGCCGGCTCATTCATCACTACATTGCTGCGTACTTCACCTCCCGGTATCCAGCCATGCTCTTTGAAGTAGTTGGCTACACTGCCGATGGCATCAACCTCATTACTCCATATATTGCGTTTGCCATCGCCATCAAAATCAATGGCATAGCTACGATAGCTGGAAGGGATGAACTGCCCATAACCCATCGCACCGGCATAGGAACCGATCAGCTCACCTGCTGGAATCGACTCTTCGCGAATCAGCCTGAGGTAGTCCTCTAACTGTCCACGAAAGAACTCAGCACGACGCGGGTAATCGAACCCCAGTGTCGCCAGTGCATCCAGTACGCGATGACGGCCCATGATCCTGCCGTATCTCGTTTCCACGCCAATGATCGAGACAATGATTTCAGCCGGCACACCGAAGGTGTCTTCAGCACGTTGCAAGGTTTCTTCATGCTCAGACCAGAACTCCAACCCCTGACTGATACGAACAGGCTCAACAAACAGGGCGCGATACTCTGTCCAGTTGAAGCGTCGTTCGGCAGGGCGATCCATCAGGTCCAGAATACTCTGCTGGCGCTGTGCGTTGTCCAGAACATTTCGCAGATACTGCTCATCAAAACCTTCCCCAACCAGTCTGGCGATCATTTCTGCCGCATCCGGATGATCAGCATAACTGCCTTGAAACAGCTCTTCAGCAACGGCTGTCTGCACTTGCCAACCGAGCAGGAGAGTCACTGCTGCCGGCAACCAGGGTCTGAATACCTTTTTAAACATTACAACTCCTTAGCGCCTGAACTTTCTGGATTGAGCCTGAAGCGACATCAGGATGCCAAAGCCGGCCATCAATGTCACGATGGATGTCCCGCCGTAACTGACCATCGGCAGCGGCACCCCTACCACCGGTAAAAGACCGGTAACCATACCTATATTAACCATGACGTATACGAAGAACGTCAGCGTGATGCTGCCTGCAAGCAGGCGTGCAAAGCTATCTTCACCATTGATCGCAATCATGATTCCACGCGCAATAATCAGGATATACAGCAGTAGCAGTAACAATACCCCATACATGCCCAGCTCTTCGCCGATCACGGCAATGATGAAGTCTGTGTGCGATTCCGGCAGAAAGTTCAACTGCGACTGGGTTCCCTGCAACCAGCCCTTACCGGAAATTCCACCGGAGCCGATAGCGGTTTTGGACTGAATAATGTTCCAGCCAGAACCCAGCGGGTCACTCTCGGGATTAAGAAATGTAAGTACTCGCTGTCGCTGATACTCTTTCATTCCCATCCACAAGACGGGTAATGCAGCCGCACCTGCCACACCTGCAAGCAGAATATAGCGCCAGAGTACCCCTGACAGAAGAATGATAAATATACCGGATGCGGAGATCAGCAGACTGGTGCCAAGATCTGGCTGCCGCATGATCAGCCCTGTCGGTATCGCAATCAGAATAAAGCTCGCCAGCAGATGCTTGAAGCTGGGCGGGAGTGCACTGCGTGCAAGATAGGCTGCAACCATCAGTGGCAGAAAAAGCTTCATCAGCTCGGATGGCTGAAATCGAAAGCCGGGCAACGCCAACCAGCGCTGCGCACCTTTTGCTCCAACCCCATATAGCATCACGGCCACTAACAAAAGTACGCCGACAACATAGAGCCAGGGTGCCAGCTTTTTATATGCTCGCGGCCTGATCTGAGCAAGCCCGACCATGACCACAAAGCCAACAAACATACGTATTGCCTGCCGTGTGACGTACTCTGTATCCTGCCCCGATGCGCTATAGAGGATGAATAACCCATAGCTGCACAGCAGAAAAAGCAGGAGTAACATCCAGATGTCCAAGCGCGTGTAACTCCACCAACTGGCCGGGCGCTGGAAGTGAACATCCGCCCCCGGCATGGTGCGCTGAAAATCTCGGTTACTCACTACTTGGCCCACTCCAATTGACTCGTATAATCATCCAGCAGCCAGGCATCCATCAACTCACGCGCCACCGGCGCTGCTGTGCTGGAGCCGCCTCCGGTATTTTCAACAATAACAGCCACAGCTATTTGCGGATCATCAACAGGTGCAAAAGCGATAAACAGCGCATGATCGCGATGCCGCTCATTTATCGCATCCGCATCATATTCAGCATCCTGCGCAATCCCGATGACCTGCGCCGTTCCTGTTTTTCCCGCCATCTCATACTGCATACCGCGCCCGACCGCACGCGCCGTTCCTATCGGCCCATGCACGACATCCACCATACTCTGCACAACCGGCTCCCACAGCTCCGACATCTTGACATTCAGGTCAGGCACTTTTGAATCATCCACACCCAGCTCCGGACGGGTCAACGTGATCCCTTCATCGCTCTCCCTTAACACTCCCTGCAACAAAGCAGGCTGCATCCATGTACCTCGATTGGCTAACACAGCCGCCGCAGTCGCCAACTGCAGGGGGGTAGCCACCAGATATCCCTGGCCAATACTCAGGTTCACCGAGTCACCGGGGTACCAGGGCTCGCCAAGTGTCGCCCTTTTCCACTCCCGTGACGGCAGCACCCCTCGAATCGCTTCGGGCGTATCCAGAGCCGTCACCTGACCAAAACCGAACATCTCCAGATATTCGGACATATGATCAATACCCATACGGTAGCCGACATCATAAAACCAGGTATCACTCGACTGCGCCATGGCGCTGTTAAGATCAGTCCAGCCATGCCCTGAACGGCGCCAGTTGCGATAACGCCGCCCACCCGGTGTAATCTCGAAATAACCTGGGTCAAACACCCTATAGTCCAGAGGTACTGTATTACTATCAATCGCAGCCATTGCGATAACAGGCTTGATGGTTGAACCCGGTGGATAACCACCACGTACTGCGCGATTGAACAGAGGTAGATCTCGAGAGTCACGCAATTCGTCGTAGTCTACAGATGAAATCCCGGTCACAAAGAGATTGGGATCATAAGCAGGTGTACTGACCAGCGCCAGAATCCCGCCCGTATCAGGCTCAATAGCGACAATCGCCCCCCTTTTACCTTCGAGCAATGACTCAGCAAACTGTTGCAATCTGAGATCCAGGCTCAGAACAAGATCTTCACCGGGTACAGGGTCTTCCCGCTCAAGGATACGTAACACGCGCCCCCGGGCATTGGTCTCAACCTTCTGCCAACCCACCTTGCCATGCAGCACCGACTCGTAGAATTTCTCTATCCCCAGTTTGCCAATATAGTTGCTACCGGCATAGGTCACAGGGTCGAGAGTTTCCAGGTCACGCTCATTGATACGTCCGACATACCCCAGCGCATGCACCAGTGAGCTGCCATAGGGATAGTAGCGAATAAGATCAGCCTCCACCTGAACACCGGGGAAGCGATGATAGTTGACCGCGAGGCGTGCGATCTCATCCTCTGTCAGTCGAAAGCGCAGAGGGACTGTCTCATAAGGGCGCCGCCGTTGCTGCATTCGTTGTTTGAACCGATCCACGTCACGGTCACTGATCTCAATCAGATCAGCCAACCCCTGCAGTGTTTCCTCCATATTGCGAATCTCTTCGCGTAGCAGGGTGACACTGAAGGTTGGTTGATTATCCGCCAGCAATACGCCGTTCCGATCATAGATCAGACCTCGCCTGGGAGGTACTGGCTGCAACTGCACACGATTGCGCTCGGAGATGGCCGTGTAGCGCTCAAATTCCACCACCTGAAGGTAGTAAACACGTGCGATCAGAATGAGGAAGAGGACACAGACAATAAACAGAGCCAGTAATGCTCTGCGCCCGAAGGTCGCATTCTCTTCGCTGTAGTCCTTTAACCGTTCAAAGGGGGCCATAGAGTTACATCATTTGTGATATGGGTGACCCTGAAGCAGGGTCCAGGCACGATAAATCTGCTCAGCCAACAGGATTCTCACCAGAGGATGCGGCAATGTCAGCGCCGAAAGGGACCATTTCTGATCTGCCGCCGCTATACAGCGTGGATCCAGCCCATCCGGACCACCCACCAACAGGCTGACGTTGCAGCCGTTCATCCGCCAGGCTGCAGCCTGCTCTGACAACTGCTCGGTCGACCAGTTCCTGCCGTCCACAGCCAGCGCAATAACCCGGTCACCCTTACCTATTGCTGCCAGCATCGCATCGCCCTCTGCACGCATGGCACGTGCGGGGTCTGCCCCCTTTCCACGGTGCCCAAGCGCCAACTCGACCAGCTCAAGCTGAAAATCAGGCGGCAGGCGTTTGGCATACTCGCTATAGCCAGTTTCGACCCAGGCGGGCATGCGAGTACCCACTGCAATCAGACGTATACGCACTGTTACTGACTGACCACCCGCTCTTTTCCTTCGTTCTCAAAACGCCATAGACGCTCAAGATCATAGAAACTGCGCGCATCTGGCATCATCACATGTACAACGACATCCCCCAGATCGACCAGAACCCAGTCTCCTGCATTCTGCCCCTCAGAACCCAGCGGCTGCAGGCCTGCCTGCTTGACCTTTTCTATCACTGCCTGTGCGACAGACAGTACATGACGCTTCGACGTTCCACTGGCGATCATCATGAAGTCGGTGACACTGCTTTTACCGGTTACATCCAGCAATACAATATCCTTGGCCTTCATATCATCCAGCGCGCTTTGTACCAATTCGATCATTTGATCCGCTTGCATCAAATATTTTGCCTCATTTATAGCCATACAGCTTATTTTGTTTAATGTAATGCCAGACCTGATCAGGCATCAGATAGCGGGGTGAAAACCCATCTGCTATAAGGTTTCTGATCTGGGTGGCTGAAATACCCAAGGGTGTCAATTCATGAATCAACACCCCACCGCAGGGCCGACGACTCAACGCCGCCGGTTTATCTATGCGATGTTTTTGCGTCAACTCGCTGACCTGCACCTCGGGATGAAAGTGATAACCCGGGCGCGATACGACAATGATATGACACAGCGACAGAAAAGTATCCCACTGCCGCCATGTTGGCAGGGTTAAATAGGCATCCACCCCCATCACCATCACCAACGGGCGTTGATCACCCAACTCCCGGCGAAGTGATTTAAGTGTATTCAAGGTATAGGAGTCTTGCTGCGACTCAATCTCGCGTGCATCCACTGCCAGGCAGGACTCCCCTTCAACAGCCAACGTCAGCATGTCATGACGCTGCCGGGCCGTACAGCCCGGTTCGTCTCGATGAACCGGCGAGCGCGACGGAATCAGATGTACCCGGTCACACGCCAGCCACTGCTGAATTTCCAGCGCCGTGCGCAGATGACCATTGTGCACGGGATCAAAGGTTCCCCCCATGAACACCCA
This sequence comes from Nitrincola salilacus, assembly GCF_046271865.1. Taxonomy (NCBI): domain Bacteria; kingdom Pseudomonadati; phylum Pseudomonadota; class Gammaproteobacteria; order Oceanospirillales; family Oceanospirillaceae; genus Nitrincola; species Nitrincola salilacus. The sequence continues at coordinate 536,384 of NZ_CP176580.1, read as the reverse complement.
GGGTTGCGAGTCACTCATCACTCAGCTGCGCACATGGCCATCGCCAAACACGACATATTTTTCGGAAGTCAGCCCGAGCAGGCCCACCGGTCCACGTGCATGTATTTTGTCGGTCGAGATACCTATCTCGGCTCCCAACCCATACTCGAAGCCATCGGCAAAGCGTGTCGAGGCATTGACAATGACAGAGCTGGAATCAACATCACGCAGGAAAATACGTGCATCCGTATAGTTTTCGGTGACAATCGCATCCGTGTGCTGAGAGCTGTAGTGATTGATATGATCGATCGCCTGCTTCAGGCTATCCACCAGACGGATCGACAGAATCGGCCCGAGATACTCAGTTGACCAGTCCTCTTCCGTTGCAGGAACAGCATAGGGCAATAACGCCAGTGTGCGCTCACAACCACGCAGTTCCACACCCAGACTCTTCAACTGTTCAGCCAGCTCAGGCAATATTTCAGGAGCTCTGTCGGCATGGATCAACAGGGTTTCCATGGTATTGCAGGTACCGTAGCGGTGAGTCTTCGCATTCAGCGCGATATTGATCGCTTTGGTCTTGTCTGCCATCTGATCTATATAGACATGGCAGATACCATCCAGATGTTTGATCACGGGCACTCTGGCTTCAGCAGAGATCCGCTCGATCAGACCTTTGCCACCTCTAGGTACGATCACATCAACATACTCAGGCATGGTGATCAACTTGCCGACCGCAGCACGATCTGTGGTTTCCACGACCTGCACAGCAGTCTCGGGCAGTCCCGCCTGTTTCAGCCCCGCACGGATACAGGTGGCTATCGCCTGATTGGAGTGAGCGGCTTCTGAGCCACCTCTCAAAATTGTGGCATTGCCTGATTTCAGACACAGACTGGCCGCCTCGACTGTCACATTGGGGCGAGACTCATAAATGATACCGATCACGCCAAGCGGAACGCGCATCTTGCCAACCTGAATCCCACTGGGACGATAGCTCATACCGGTGATTTCACCGATCGGGTCGGTCAGTGCTGCCACTTGCTGCAGACCTTCAATCATCGCATCGATACGTGCCGGCGTCAGTTCCAGACGATCCAGCATGGCACTATCAAGACCCTTCTGGCGCCCGGCCTCCAGATCCTTCGCATTCGCAATTGCCAGCGCTTCGCGACTCTGATTGAGCGCGTCCACCATAGCCAGCAAGGCTTCGTTTTTTACATGGGTATCCGCACTGGCCATCAGGCGTGACGCTTCACGTGCCTGCTGTCCCAGTTGGACCATATACTGCTCAACATTCATCTCACCGGTTTCCCGAATTTTGTGGCGTATCAAAAGGGCCATTATAGCGCCCCTGAGCCTCTGGGTCATGGGCTGTTTGAGTGATCTTTGACTGACGTTTGGTATATCAGTGGAGTGGGACTCGCACCCTATTGCTGTTATCATCGCGCTTTGACCATTATCTATCTGATACAGTGGAATTTTGCCTGTCGATGAACCATCAGGACACTCAGGAAACGAACCCCGTCAGGTCCGGGAAGGAAAAGCGCAGGGCTGTTGTCCGGGTCGCCCTTACACTATTACTTTCAGCACTTCTCAGCGCTCTGATTCTGGTACTGGATAGCCGCATCAGTGCTGAGCGTCATGCCAACGAGCTGGCCAGCGACCTGGCAAGAACATCTGCAATTCTGGTACAGCCACTGCTTTTGAGTAATGATCGCATCAGCCTGAACTATCTGATCAACGAAATTACGGCGCAGCAGATGATCGGCGGCATACGTCTGACAGACGCCAATCGCACTGTACTGGCTACCGCCGGTGAGCAACAGGGAGACGCTCACACGATAGAGCTGGTACGCGGTGATGAGTTGCTTGGCGAGCTGATGGTCTGGAGCAACCCTGAGCCGGTGCGGCTGATGATACAGCGCCAGCAATGGCTGGCAGCCCTTCTGGCCCTGTTGACCTCCATAGCTGGCCTGATCTCCCTGTGGCTCGCGCTCAGACCACCCAGCCCAGCCAGGCAGACTCCTGCCGATACACAACCCCGTTTCGAAGAGGTGATGCAGTCAGTCACAGAGGATGAGCGCGACAGTATCCCCGTGCTGACCGACACCCTGTATCGCCAGCCTGTGCCGCAGGAAGCACTAAAGGCAACTGCTCCAGAACCCCATGCCGAAACTGAAGCAGACCAGCCAGTCACACTCACAGATGCCACTCCTGTCAGATCGCCGGCGACAGAGCCCACTGCAGCGCCACCTGCAAACGAAGCCTCATATGATAGCGACCTGACTGAGCCGGCCCCTATCCATGACGAAGATGAGATTCCCGATCTGGATATGCACGATACGGCTCCAGAGACTGCTCCAGAGACCACTCCAGAGACCACTCCAAATAAGGGGCCGGCGATGGATATGCCATCAGACTCTGAGCCTGATTCTGATGATGACCCTCTTTTCACTTCCACTCAGGAGATAGAAGAGGAGGAACTGGACAATGAAGCACTGGTATCGTTACTCAAACCCGAACGCGAAAGATATGGCAGCATGCCAGCCTTTTCACCCTCCGGACGCCAGCAGTCGGAAGGGTTGGATGATGACCCGGCTCTGGATATTTTTGAACTTGACGAGATGATGCCGGAACCCCAACCAACAGAACCGGCACGCCCCAACCCATTGATGGACGCAGGCGAGGAACAGCTGGATCTGTACCGCTTTGAACAGGATCTTGAGCTGCTGCTGTCACCGGAAGAAGCGGGTTATCTGTTCCTGATCGACAGCACCAGCGCACATGCCGAACATGTTGATGAGGCGGACAGGCAGCATCTGCTGAAGACCTATCGTTTGCTCGCCAATTCGGTTGCCGTGATTTACAGCGGCCGTGTCGAACCGGTCAATAACGGTGATCTGCAACTGATATTTGATAAACCCGAACAGCAGGATGCACACGGGGTAAATGCCATGTGTGCTGCCATGCTCTTCACCCATCTGTACAAGCAGTACAACCAGAGTCGTATTCGCCTGTTCAGCCCGGTACTGAATCTGCATATGGCGCTCGTACGCGGTCACAGGCAAAAACTGGATCGCCTACTGGAAGAGGCGCGTTTTCTGACGCGCACCACACAGACTAATGAGCTGATCAGCCATACCGGCCTGACGGAAGCACCCGACCTGAAGTCGTCACTGCTATCCGGGGCCAGCATCCGCCGTGAAGATGAGGACAAGGTGCTGGTACTGCAGATTGGCAGTTCCTATCAGGAACTGCTGGAGAAGCAGGCACGCCACCTGCTGACCAAGCTGAACAACCGTAACAAGCCGACCCAGGGTTCACGCTGAAGCAATCCCTGGGTCAGCTATTGCGGCAACATCTCACACCTCGGTGTCGGGCACCTCTGCACTTTCACTCTCAGGCTGCTCCTTACCGGGAATCACCTCCATCGAGTCAACCCGCTGGAAGCCTCGCGGCAGCTTATTGCCACGCCGTCCCCGCTCACCGACATAGCGCTCAAGATCGCCATTTTTCAGTTTCAGATGCTGCCGGCCTGAATTGACCACCAGCGTATCACCATCATCCAGAACCGCCAGCGCCACCAACAGCTCTTCACGCGCCGCAGCCCGTGCTGACGGAATATTCAGGATCTTGTTGCCTTTACCCCGACCAAGTTCAGGCAGCTCAGTGACCGGGAACACCAGCAAGCGCCCCTCATTGGTGACAGCGGCAAGTCGCTGCGAAGAGATATCTCTGACTTTGATCGGCGGTAACACCTGAGAGGCCTTCGGCAGTGTCAGTACGCCCTTGCCATTCTTGGTCTTGCTGCTCATATCGGCAATACTGGTAATGAAACCATAACCAGCATCAGAGGCCAGCAGCACCTTTTCCTTCTCTGTACCACAGATCATGCCATCTATCGTTGCATCCTTGGGCAGGCTCAACTTGCCGGTTACAGGCTCACCCTGACCTCTGGCCGATGGCAGCGTGTGAGTATCCAGCGTATAGCTGCGCCCAGTAGTATCAATCAGAATTGTCGGCTGATTCATCCGCCCGGCACAGGCGAGCTTGAAGGCATCCCCCGACTTGTAACTCAACCCGGCGGCATCAATATCATGTCCCCGCGCAGCACGAATCCAGCCCTGTTTGGAGATCACCACCGTCACAGGATCGGACGACAGCAGATCTTTCTCACTGAACGCCTGAGCATCCACCACACTCTCGATAATAGGAGAGCGGCGGGCATCACCATACTCTTCAGCGGCTGCTTCTATCTCTTCTCGCATCAGGCGACGCATCAACTCATCGGACCCAAGCGTCTCTTCCAGATGTTTACGCTCTTCATCCAGCTCATTCTGCTCGGTGCGAATGTTGAACTCTTCGAGCTTGGCCAGATGACGCAGTTTCAGGTCCAGAATCGCATCAGCCTGAATACCAGTGATACCGAAGCGCTCCATCATCACCTGTTTGGGGTGATCCTCCTGACGGATAATCGCGATCACTTCATCGATATTCAGATAAGCGATCATCAAACCTTCAAGGATATGCAGGCGATCTATCACCTTCTGCAGACGATGCTGTAAACGGCGGCGCACCACCTGGGTACGCCAGCTCAACCATTCGACCAGTATCTGGCGCAGATCCTTGACCTGGGGACGGCCATCAATACCGATCATATTCAGGTTGACGCGATAACTGCGCTCAAGATCAGTAGACGCAAACAGATGCGCCATCAGTTGCTCAACATCGATACGATTGGAGCGCGGGATGATCACCAGACGGGTAGGGTTTTCATGATCTGACTCATCACGCAGATCACTGACCATCGGCAGTTTTTTCTGCAGCATCTGCTGCGCTATCTGCTCCAGAATCTTGGCACCTGATACCTGATGCGGCAGTGCGGTAATGACGATATCGCCCTGTTCTTTCACATAAACCGCTCGCATCCGCACAGATCCACGCCCGGTCGTATAGAGCTTGCGCAACTCTTCACGCGGCGTGATGATCTCGGCATCTGTCGGCATATCCGGGCCAGGTACAAACTCACACAGAGCATCCAGATCAGCATGCGGGTTATCCAGCAGATGGATACAGGCGCTCGCCACTTCGCGCAGGTTATGTGGCGGTATATCAGTCGCCATGCCAACCGCAATCCCGGTGCCACCATTAAGTAACACATTGGGTAGGCGCGCCGGCAGCACTTCCGGCTCATCCATCGTGCCATCAAAGTTGGGCACCCAACTGACCGTACCCTGCGCCAGCTCCTTCAGCAGGACTTCGGCATAGGGGGCCAGACGTGACTCCGTGTAACGCATCGCCGCGAATGACTTGGGATCATCCGGTGAGCCCCAGTTACCCTGCCCATCCACCAGTGGATAGCGGTAGCTGAAAGGCTGCGCCATCAGCACCATCGCCTCATAACAGGCGGAATCGCCATGCGGATGGAACTTACCCAACACATCACCGACGGTACGCGCCGATTTCTTGTACTTGGCCGTGGCCTTGAGCCCCAGTTCCGACATCGCATACACGATGCGTCGCTGCACCGGCTTCAGCCCATCGCCGATATGCGGCAGAGCGCGATCCAGAATGACATACATGGAGTAATCGAGATAAGCCTTCTCAGTGAAGGTTCTCAATGGCAGGCTCTCTGTTTCACCGCTAAAGGTTGTTTCTATACTCATTCACAGATCCACTTCAGTCAGTTGCGCAAGACAAGACTCCATCGCCGGAGCCATGATCGAGCAGAAGTATGCCAGCTCTGAGCGATGCCTGCATCTATTGATAACTCCGGTTTCGGAGTTCGGGTTGGCTGTATTGACGAAGGATGGTGGAACAGCGAGGACAATCTGGAAGTTAAGGCCAGTGATGCTAAAGGGATATCCCGTAAATTTACACAGTATATTGAACAGTATGAGCATGTGCAGTATACAAAGCTAGCTCCTGAGTACAAAAAGCACACAATGTGCTATGCTTCGACTCATGAAAGTGATCACATGGAACACAGAGAAGAACAAGCTTCTCCAAGAGGAAAGGAACATCTCTTTCGAGGATGTGGTGTTACACATCTCGATCGGAGGTATTCTCGATACGTTCGAGCATCCCAATCAGAAACGGTATCCAGGCCAGCAAATTCATGCGGTTGAGATAGAGGGGCATGCTTATCTGGTGCCCTTCGTGGAGTCGGAGGATGAGGTTTTTCTGAAAACGATCATCCCGAGCCGAAAAGCGACCAAAACCTATTTAGGAGGTCCAAAATGAGCAGGTTAGATAAAGAAGAGCAGGAAATTCTGGACGCATTCGATGCTGGAGAGCTGCAGCAGTCGCCAGACAGTGAAGACAGGAAACTGCAGCATCAACAATACGCTGAGGCCATGTTCAAGAAAGATGCCCGTATTAACATCAGACTATCCTCCAAGGATCTGAGGGGGCTCCAGAAGAAAGCCCTGGCAGAAGGCATCCCCTACCAAACACTTGTGGCCAGCATCCTTCATAAATATGTGGAAGGTCGCTTACACGAGGATCGATAGCTAACTAGGCCATGCACCGGCTCATGTCTGGATTGATCAAGCCGAGAATTTCAATACTGGGTGCCGAAGTTGCCGGTACTGTTGAAGCCATTGGGAGCAGTGTTACTCGGTTTTCTCTGGGGGATCGTGTATATAGTGACATTTCTAATGAGTATCACTTCACTCAAGCCAACACCGCTTCGCAGCTCGACTTAATTCAGGCGTTAATGGCCGCCTCTGAAATGCTTCTTACGAGATGTCGATTAGTCATCGCCGTAATCGACGATATATACACCAACATCGAACGGCGAGGAACATAGAATGAGCAAAGTATTCGTAAACATTGCGCTTAGCCTAGATGGCTACATGGCACCAGAAGGGATGACCATGGAAAATCCCGAGTACAAGAACTGGGGCGAAAAGTGGGGCTCGTTAATGGCGTGGCTCCTCAATCAACAATATATGCGGGAGAAGCTCAAGTTCGGTCCCGGGGGAGAGACTGGCCCGGTCAACAACATGGTTCGCCACACCTTTGAGCGTACTGGTACCAACATTATGGGTAAGCGTATGTTCGATCAAGGCGAGGTTAGCTGGCCAGAGGAGGCTCCGTTTCACACGCCAGTATACGTTCTTACCCACGAGAAGCGAGACCCATGGGTGCGCCCTGGAGGAACGACGTTTTACTTCATCAATGAGGGACCAGAGCGTGCGCTGGCGCTAGCTCGGGAGGCAGCTGAGAGTAGGGACATTCGCATTTCAGGTGGCGCAGATGTGATCCAGCAGTACCTGAACCTCGGTGTTATCGATGAGCTGGAAATCGCCTTGGCACCCGTGTTCTTCGGCGGCGGACGGCGTCTCTTCGAGAACCTACGGGAGCCCGGGCCGCAGTTTCGCATTGACAAGGTTCTTGATGGTCCAGCCGCCACACACTTGCGCTATGTGCGTCAGTGAGGGCGGCCTAAAACCGGTTGCAGCAAACGCCTTTCGGGGAAAAATGCGATTGTGATATAGACGAAACAGGGGCAAAAAATAGTTTGCCCCTGATACCGAAAATTACGCGTCAACGCCGCCTAAAAATTCTTCCAACTGCATTTCTCTCAAAACATGATCTTGAATGGGTTGCTTGGCAGCGTTAATTTCATCAACACCCCAAACCAGGCCGACCGCTGTGCGTGTAGGGCGTTTGCCAGTAGGCATATCTGCTAGCGCTAAATAAGCATCTACGACCATATGTGGATCAGGAGCTTGATCACTCTGCATAAATTTACCGAATTCCTCGAACATAGCGGCAGGAATCTTCGCCAATTCGCCATAGCTGTCTAGTACGTCTGTGCGTGTAGGTTCTTGCCCTGCAGCACTTAGACCTGTCGGGAATGGGCCAGGTTGCACTATGGCGATATCAATACCGAAGGACGCCACTTCGTAGCGTAAGCCTTGGAGGTAGCCTTCCAAAGCATGTTTGGTAGCGGCGTAGGTAGAGAAATACGGTGCCGAAATCTGTCCAACCATTGATGAAGTGTTAATGATCAGGCCTGACTTGGCCTCACGCATAATGGATGCCTATTGGAAAGAGGACATAGGCAACTTGTCCCTTAATGAAATTTGCAGGAGATGTGATATATCGAAGCCAGGTCTTTATCGTGAATTTTTGAACGAAGATGGCTTGATGAAAGCTGTCATTCTTAAGTATCACGAGCAGATGCTAAATCCTGTACTGCAGATGTTAAACAGTGATATTCCATTTCGAGAGACGCTTGATAACCTAGTGTCATTTGCCACCTCAATTAGTGATCGTCAAGAGGCCCCAAAGGGATGTCTTTTGATAAAAATGCGCGAGTCGCGAATGTACTTGGGTGAAGCAACACGAGCACAAATCGATTTTATTCAGGAGCAAGCATTAGTTGCTTACAAGAAATGGGTGGAGCATTCAAAGTCCAAAGGCGAGTTTTCCGCAGACATGTCATCAGAGTTTGTAGCAACTTATATCGATGCGCAGCTAAGTAATGCTTCGTCACAGATTGCCCGTGGTGAAGATCCGCAGATGGCTAAGAAGGTACTTGTCGCCGCTTTTTCTATCTTAAGGTGAGTATCTGTTAGTTCAGTGTTTCTGTAGGAAGTAACGGTTCATGACATGACCGACGTACTTACCCTTGCCAGCATCAAGCGCACAATCACACCATGAGCAGGTGAGACCGGCAGCATATAGAGACGCCCGAAGGTATTATGCGTTTTTACCGAGGTTGTGATATTCAGGCGATGACAGCGGTCATCAGCCGATTGAAGTGTCATGGCTACCAGCACACTCAGATGGCGATCGTCGGCCAGCAGATGGAGAGAGCTGTCATCGCAATGAACGACCTCAAAGAAATCAAGTCGTTGCCCAGGTTCTGGTGGTGAGGGGGAATGGGTATCGGTAAAACCAGCAATCGGCCTGACACCCGCCAGACGTGACAGACTGTCTCTGATAAAAAATGCCAGCCTCAGCAAACGTGGACTGCTTTCGGTCATCCGACAATAGGCCTGAAAGGCTGTCATACCCTGTGGCACACTGGCATCGGCATGGTGGAAGAAGTTCAGTTGATCCTGTGGCGCAATCAACGGCGTCCCCTCAGCATTCTGATAAGTATCCATACTATTCACTCCTGTTTACTACCTGAATCAGTAATTTCACTGCCAACCATTTGATTGGTATGCATATCCCGGATGCCTTGGGTGAGACGCCGTGAATGCATCCTTGCAGGCTTAAATGCCGCGCCCCTGCGGCATACACTCACCCAAGACCTCCGGGATATGCTGCGAAGTCACTGATTCAGATATGACAAAAATTAGAAGCGTCGTCGTGCACTACCACCCCAGATTGAAATGGATTCCAGGACTGAACGAAAACCCAGGATCCGCGACAATGAGTTTGCTGTCGCCGACCTTCTTAGCCAGACGGACAGTAAAGCTCTTTGTCCCCGTAATATTTTCGATGGATGCGAGGCTTGCAGCTTTAATTAATCGTGGATCCTTTACCCATTCTCTAACGTTATTTGGTGAAATCTTAAAAGATACATACCAAGCACCAGATAAAGCAGGCGACAAGTCACCTTTTGACTCCTCCTTCATCACTGTGATGTCTGTAATAACATACTGGTCCGTGTAACAAAAACCAGAAGCATCGACATCATATACAGACATTCCAAGACTGGTAGGAACATATGCATTACCCGCTTTTTCGATCAGACCGACATTGACTAATGGATTCAGAATATGTTTATTGCTTTCAACAAGTGATTCTTTTACTGGCAACTCCTTGAACAGCAAGGATGATGCGCAACCTTTTTTATCTGTGTATTTGGCAAGTGTGTTTCTAACCTCACTTTCCGTCGGCCCACCTCTGCTACAGCCGGTGATTCCGAAAAACACGATAGTGGTTACGATCACAATTCTTTTCACAAAACTTCCCTCCTTGTAATATAAATCCTGAATCCGTAACTTCATGATCAAGCAGTCCCCCTCCGAGACCTATACATCCGCTGCCGGTCTGGCACTGGACGGGCTTTGTCTATCCCACAAACTCACTGGGATCACATCCTACATTTGAATAGAATTTGACCTACATCATGTACCCAAGAGCATCGCATTGAAAGTCGACCACAGCAGCACGACATTAATTTCATCTTTTGATACTCAAGCTCATAACATTCCTCTAAAATACAAAAAACTAAAGCCAGAAACTATAACGAAAATTGAAACGCCGTAAAAAGCAAAAAAAAACGACCTTAGCCTCATGTTTTTCGATGGCATTATTGCAGTGAATGCCAGTATTACAAATGCAAGAAAGCATAAGTACGGCCTAATAAAAAACGCAATATATAGCAAAGGAGTTAATACAATTACTGAACATATAAAAATTCTTTTATCTAGTTTATTTTTTTGATAAAAGCTCATGGATTAATTTGTTCCAATAAAAATACTATCCAGCATATAAAAACAAGTCCACTATAAATTTGACCACTTTAGTTTTAGATTGAGCGTGTTTGAGCTTGTTCCCGGCATCAACATCGCTGCTTGGGTGAATAACTAGTTATGTCTATCTTAACACTAGAACCCTTGCCTGCCGCTGTAGGGTTATTAGTAATTTCATTGAATCTGAAGTCACGACTTAGACAACAGTATTACTAACCACAAAGTTAAAGTGAATAAAAAAGTAGCCACTCTCAAAAAATTATTCCTACCTCTTCCTAGCGATGCCGTATTGGTCATCATTGGCCACCCAAATAAAAATGCCACTATTTGATAGTTAAAGATCAGTGAAAAAAATAAGTGACCAATAACATTATTGACCGAATAGTTTTCACCAACTAGGATAGCTGTTATCAATACAGTTAAAAAAAATAAAAAACTATCCCGCTAATTATATTTGACCTACCATTAATTGCATTCATTTTTGTGCATAGAGTCAAGGCTTGTACAGTATTAAGTGCCGAATCCTGCAAAAACTCCTGATGTGTTACTGATAGCCGATGATAAGCCTTGACCTTTTTAACATAAACCTGAATTCTGTCGACTTAAACTATTCGAATAAATAAGAAAGCTCTTTAACATTCCCTTCTTTTATTATTCGCTCAAGCGAATATTCTTTTAAATTCTTGTACTTTATATCTGCACCATTCTCAACTAAAAGCTTAGCAGCCTCAAGGTTGTCGGAAATTGCGGCAATTAATAATGGTGTATTAAATTTCACATCATCCATGTAGACAAAATTAGGGTCTACTCCCATCTTCAACAACTCTCTAAGATAGTCATTATTCATGCTAGTTACTGTTTTGAAAAGCAAAAGTGATAACGCTCTATCTCTATTTGATTTATTCGGTATGTGGCTTATAATTTCGACAATTAAGTCCAAAGGCATTTCCTTTGAAAGGAACATATCAAAAATATTAAAACCTTCTTTTGTCTCTTGTGCGTAGTCAGCACCATGTCGCAAAAGAATTCTTATACCTTCTATGTTGTCATTGAGCGCAGCCGTTAATATAGGTGCATTATAAATCTCTGCGCTACATGATTTTAGCACGACATTTGGATCGCCACCAGCCTCTAGAAGCATTGACAAAACTTCATTACTAGACCATTGAGCAGCAAAATATATTGGTGAAATACCCTCAAAGTTTTGAGTGTCAGGATTTGCATTATGCGATAACAACTCGCGCACCAAAACAATATCATTATATATAGATGCGATTAATAATAGTCCAGCGCCACAAGAATTTGTTATATCGGGATCCCTCTGGGATCGGAGTAATTGAAGTGCTAGTGAGTTTTTGTAGTCTCTGCTGTCCATTTCAATAATTGCTTGATTGATGGCAGTTCTAGGATTATTTAACTTTACACACACACACTCTGCAAGTGTTTTATTAATATATGTGAATTGCAATACTAGCACAGCAGTAATAATGATTTGTTTATGGTTCATAAATAATGCTTCTTTATTAATCCCAGTTTTGAAGCTGCCAAGCTTGTTTTCCAGCTGTTTCTTCACATGTTTTTAAGTTTTCAGGAAAGCGTGTGACGGTTGTGGCAATTTTTCGTGCTATAGCAACGTGAGGGACAACTTTTTCTCCATGTACTGCTTTCTGTAGTCTATCGAAAATATCGGCCTGTTTATCTGCGACGTCTATTTCAAAAGGAACCTCACCTCCACCTGCAATTGTTCCGACAATGGCGCACGCAAGAATACCTGAACCGGAGTCGTCATGAGTTGACGTTGGGGGGCTTAGACCGCTTGCAAGGTTTTTTGCTAGCTCATCGGTCATACAGTTACCTTTAAATATAGTCATATGCGGACCTGATGCTGCACATGCTTGTGCTGGTGTTTCAAGGCAAGTTGTTTTTTGACCAGTTCTAGGGTCGACATTAAAACTTCGACAAGCAGGACTCAACCCCGACGGATCTACCCATCCCGTCGGATTACTTACATACGCATAACTGTTCAACCCACCTGCCAGTCCAATCGGGTCCTGCGTAATATATCGCCCCTGCTTCGGATCATAGAAACGATACCGGTTGTAATAGAGCCCCGTCTCTTCATCCAGCCACTGCCCTTGGAATCGGATCGGCTGTTTCAGGTCCGGTACGGCTTTTTCGTCGCGGATTGCTGCCCAGTCATCCGGCTTCGCGGTCCAGAGCAGGTGTCCGTCGGAGCCGATCAGTTTCATCGGAGTGCCGAGATGGTCGGTCAGAAAGGCGCTGTAGTGGGTGTCGTATGCGGGTTCGTCTGACGGATCCTGTGGCTCTCTGAGTAGCCACTGATCATCCAGTTGTTCGGTGCGCTTGGTTTCATCGACTCTGAACAGCGGGACAAAACTGCCGGGTTCGTAGAACACGGTGGTGCGTTGATCGCAGTTGTCTTCATGCACCAGTTGATCGCCATCCCATCCGTAGCGGATGCTGTGGCTTTGGCTGCGTTCAGGGATGATCTGTTTGCAGATGCGGCGCGACAGGGCATCGTAAATGTAATAGGTTTTCGTGGTGGGATAGCCGGGCCGTTGGCGTTCAACGCAGGAGAGGCGGTGCAGGCCATCGTACTGCAGGGTTTGCAGATCCTGAGGTGCGCGGCGCTCTATCAGGTTGCCGGCATCGTCATAGCGGAACTGTGTATGATCCAGCTGCTCAATACGGTTGTTGTGACAGGCACTGGGGTCGGCATGGGCCCCGGACCCGACGCGATTGCCCTCTTTGTCCAGTGTGTAGTGCTGCTCGGTGTTGCGGGTCGGGTAGTGTGGGCTGTAGAGCGAACTGCCGGTCAAACGCCCACTGGGGTCATACTGATACGCCTGGGTCTGCTGGGTGATCAGCGGCTGACCGGACTCCAGTGGCGGCACGGACTGGGTGATGCCGGTCAGGCGGTAACGGGCATCGTACTGGTACTGATTGATCTGGATCGGATCGGAGTGATCACTGAGTGGTTGAGTGCCACCGAGGTAGATATCACGTTGTGCTGCCAGTAAGCCAACTGGGCTGTAACGCCGCTCACGCTGCATTAAGGGTTGTGCCTGAGAACGTGCCTTGATCTGGCGCTGTTGCTCACGGTGCAATGCATCCGGCTCCAGTGTCATCTCCAGATTACCCAGACGCAGGGCCAGCAGATGCCCGCTGCCGTAGAGGAGGGCCCCCATGGCATGCTCACCCTGCTGCGAGATCCGGGGGATGCCCTGGGCGTTGTATTCCGTTTCGTTACGCCACTCCCAGACCACCAGATCCGTGGTCAAGGGGGGCAGAAGCTGGTCATTGTGTTCGGGCGGATTAGCTTCGGCATATTGCAGGGCGAGATGCGCGTTCTTATGCCACTGCTGTTCAATCAGGCGTGCGCCGGTGGGATCGTAGGCCCACTCCACCCGGGCATAGATATTATCCGCCTGGATCATCCGACCGGCGGCATCATAGCGATACTGCTCCAGCAGCGACGGAGACAGCTCGGTGGCGGGCAGTTCACGGGCCAGCAAGCGCCCCACGCCGTCATAATACATCTGGGTCGTGTGCGTGGTCGTGTGCGTGTTAGCGTTTACCACTTCCTGCTGCTGGATCAGGTCGCCACAGCGGTTATAGGTGTAGCGACGTTCCCGACCATCAAAGCCGACCTCGCGCACCACCCGATCCATCACATCATATTCAAAGTGGTAGGACGCGCTCTGGGCATTGATGATCTCCGTCAATCGACCGGCGATATCGTAACGATACCGACGGGTATGACCATTGGCATCGGTCTCGGCGATGACCTGGCCTTGGTCATCATAGCGCAGGGTCTGGTACACCCCCTTGGCATCGCTGGCCTGGGTCAGCAAGCCGTGCTCATTATAGGTGTACGTCAGTTGGGTGCGATCCGGCAGCGTGACACTTAGGCGCTGGCCAAGGGTGTTGTAGGTAAATTCAGTGATCTGTTTCAGTGGATCGGTGGTGCGGATCAACTGACCCAGTGCGTTGTAGGCATACTGGGTGGTGTGGCCGGAACAGTCAGTGATACTGGCGAGTTGACCGAAGGATGTCCAGGTATAACTGTGAGTCGCGCCCTCGGGATCGATCCGACGCGTGGGGCGATCGGGTAACGCCCGGAGTCCGTACTCGAAGCGGGTACGGTGCTCATTGGCATCGATGATCGACGTGAGGTTGCCGCGCTCATCATAGGTATACTGGCGCACGGCATTGTCGGGTGTGGTCACCTTGGTCAGACGGCCCAGCGGATCGCGTCGGTAGGTATAGATCTGCCCGGTGGGCAGGCGCAGGCTGCTCAGATGCCCCTGGCGGTCGTGACTGAAGGAGGTGACGCCGCCCAGCGGATCAATCTCAGAGATGCGCTGACCATCGCCGTTGTAGTTGAAGTGCAGCTCACTGCCATCGGCCCGATGGTGAGCATGCCAGCGCAGATCAGGGCCACTGCCGACGAAGGCATAGCGCTCTTCTCGTCCGAGGTTGTCGGTCACGCTGGTATGGGTCGGTTGATAGTCATAGCTGCGGGTCAGACCATCCACCTCTATCTGGCGCAGCACCTTGCCTTCGGGGGTGTGCTCGGACCATTCGTAGCGCATTGTCAGGCGTCCGGGGACGGTATAGCCGATCAGGATATGACTCTGCCATTGATACTGAATCACGATCCGGTTAGCCCGGTCATGTACGGCGATCAGATCACCGCTGGCGTTGTAGCTGAAGGTGACCAGCGTGCCGACCGCCTCATCGTCGCTGCTATCTACAACACCACCTGCAACATCACCTGCAACACCACCTGTCACATCACCGGCCACCTCTGTGGAGGCCTGCAGATGATCAGAGAGCAGACTGACCGAGGTCAGACGGACACCCGGATCGCCGTCTTGCAGCGCCGGTACCGACTGGTAGTGAAAATGATACCGGCGTCCGGCGCTGTCAATCACCTGTTGGATATTACCCGCAGCATCACGCTGATACTGGGTGCAGTAGCCCTGATGCGTGTACTCAGCAGCGAGTTGCCAGCTGTCAGGGACAGAGCCAGGCTTCAGCAGGTACACTCGCTGACCGGTGGAGACGAAGTAGTAGGTGTCATTCAGCGTATCGATCTCGTTCAGGCCCTGGAACGCAGGATGCTGCAGTGGGTGATCCTCGGGTGACCAGAGACCACCGCGGGCGAGCCAAAACTGTTCGGTATCGGAAAAGGCCATGCAGCCGGATTCAAGCGCGGTAAAGCGGATACGCCGCCCATGGGCATCCTGCAGGATCAGGGAGGGTTTCGGCTGTGCGGCGGAGTCGTCATCGGATGCTTCAGCCGTCGGATCAGATGCAGCAAGGGCATCAGGATCTTCAGGCTCGTTAGATTCGTCGGGCTCAGGCGGCTCCAGCGTCAACTTGAGATTGTTCCCCGTCACCGACCAGCCTTGCCCCAGAATCCCGACCTGTGCATTGTTGGACACATAACCGCGGCTGAAAACAAACGGAGCTGGTGCCGGCAGGGCAAAATCGGCCGTGGCGGGCAGGAGCTTAGCGCCGAGAATTGGATTGACCGGGTTGCCGCAGTTCGGGGAGCAAGGTGCAACTTTATCAGCTTCGCCTTCACGCGGTGCACCGACTGAGCCACCACCGATCAGTACTGTGCCCAGCCCCTCGATAATCACACCACCGCAGGACGTGTCATCCAACATGCGTGCCGCTGGTCGGCCATTGATGAATACGCTGGAGGAGCCGGTGGTGATCATCGCCGGAGGGGTACCACACGCCACCGTATCGCCCACCCGTGCTGCTGGCTGATTACCGATGAAGACATCAGGCGAGCCGCTGGTGATCGGCGTGCCTTTGCTGGTGGTGGACGAACAGACGTGTTTGTCGCCTAAGCGGGCGGCGGGCTTGCTCATGAAACGCTCCTTGTTGAAAACGACTCATGCGGACTCCTGCATGAGCCTGCCAATGACCTGAATGGCAGCGACCGAACTATAACGTGAGTTGGATTGTTTGCCAACTACTCTACTGATACCCCTCAACTATCTTCACCCCCTTGCGTTCGGCAAGGTCATGGAAGATCTCGCCCATATATCGGCGCAAGCTTCCGTAGATCACCTTTTGCCTCTTCTTTGGGATGAACACCACATGGCACTTACAACCCCAGCGCATATGCACCGAACTTTCATAGTCTCGCATAGGGTTACCTTCATTTTTCTTAGTCGAAAATCTGCACCAGTCGACCATCAATATTCATGGTCTTATGTAGCGCTGGGTAGGCGATTACCACTGGAGTCAAGCTTAAATGAAAGACGAACTCAGTGCCCAAATGCCAAACCCTATCAGAAGAATTCCAGACAGGCGGGACACCCAATGAGCAAAGACATCTGGTAAGCGATGTCGGATGAGAGCAATGCCAGCACTCAAAAAAGTCCACCAGAGCATTGAACCAACAAAGACACCGACTACGACTAACGCAGAACCCATTTTATCTGTTGTTGATGCAAGGCCGAGGCCAGCAAACAGAGCAGCAAAGGACAGAATTGTCATGGGGTTGGTTGCTGTCAAAAGAAACGTGGCTGCCACAGTCTCGAGTAAGTGACGTGCTGACACTTCTGCAGCGCTTTTGGAAGGTTTGGGCGTCATACTTTTCCACCCCAGCCAAAGCATAAATGTGCCTCCTGCTAGGCGAAGCGGTATATCCAAGTTGGCCAGTGTGCCAGAGAATGCCACGAACCCGATGGCCGCGAGGGTTGCATAAACGCCATCCGCGCATGCTGTACCAAGACCTCCAGCCACTCCTGCGATAAATCCTCGCTCTAGGGTACGGTTGATACAGAGTGCACCAATTGGGCCAAGAGGTGCGGCGACTGCCAGTCCGAGAAACAGGCTTTTTATGAATAAGACTAAGTCCATCAGGGAACCTCCTTCTGAACAAAAGCTCCGGCAACCGGAGACGAGAGGGTGATGACTGTTTCACTACGACTGAGAAAGTTCTGCCCCTTGATATTGGCCAAAAAATTCTCTATGTCCGGTGTGGCACCAACGCGAAGCTTGATCAGGTAAGACCAGGCTCCTGTGACATGGTGGCATTCAAGGATCAGCGGATGGTTTGCGACATAGTGACGGAATGCTTCTTCATCCGCATCGTCACGCAGGGCGATCCAGACAAAGACAAGTGTTTGTGCTCCCAAAGCTACCGGGTCTAAGTCTACTGTAAAGCGTCGGATAACCCCTGCCTCTATAAGGCGGCGGATGCGCTCTTTTACGCTGGATGGTGAAAGGTCGACCATGCCGCCAATATCGGCCAGCGAGCGCTTAGCATCCAAAGAAAGTAGTTTAATGATTTTTAGGTCTATTTCGTTCATTTTTTGCATTTAATTCGGTTTAATTTACATTTATTCGTAAATAATATTGTTTTTATTTAATGTTGTCGATTTTTTTATTTCCACATCAATGCTATTTGGTTAAGTCCGATAGGCTACTATCTGTGGCTCGAAAAACGGGAGATAGCCATATATGAACTCTGAAGACATGACCCACGACGGCTGTTTTTACAACGCCAAGCAGTACCCTGATGCAACCAGCTATGATAGCCTTGAGTCCGTCAGAAGATGATCGGAATTCAATATGTTATCCTTTATTCGCAGCCTGGCTCTTCTCTTGATAGCCCTGGTGCTAGTGGCAGGCTGCAGCACCTCTCCACCGCGCAATCCGGAAAGCATCTGCTCCATCTTCGATGAACACCCCGGCTGGCACCGTGATGCACTGGATATGAATGAACGCTGGGGTACGCCTGTTCCGGTGGCCATGGCGATCATGTATCAGGAATCCACCTTCCGCCACAACGCCCGGCCGCCGATGCAATATTTTCTCGGTTTTATTCCGACTGGACGCGCCAGTTCTGCCTACGGCTATAGTCAGGCACTGACCAGCACCTGGAATGAATACAGCCGTGAGACCGGCCGTCGCTTTGCCTCGCGCAGCAATTTCTCTGACGCGCTCGACTTTATCGGCTGGTATACCGATAAATCACATAAGATCAATGGCATATCAAAATGGGATGCCAGAGCGCAGTATCTGGCTTATCATGAAGGCTGGGGTGGATACCGCAACCGCAGCTTCCAGCAAAAGAACTGGCTCATGAATGTCGCGGATCGGGTGGATCAGCGAGCTGGACGTTTCACCACTCAGTACAACAGCTGTAAGGACAACCTCAGCCGGCGTCGCTGGCTCTGGTAATCAATGTGCGTTTTTGATCAGGAGAGTGATCATGCCCGTGGAGAATAACCGTCTGTTACTGGAACTGGAAAAGTTCCGTCGCGATATCAACCGCAGTGTTATCAACCCTGAGATGCCTGAACTGTCG
Source organism: Nitrincola salilacus (assembly GCF_046271865.1). Lineage (NCBI taxonomy): Bacteria > Pseudomonadati > Pseudomonadota > Gammaproteobacteria > Oceanospirillales > Oceanospirillaceae > Nitrincola > Nitrincola salilacus. The sequence continues at coordinate 517,601 of NZ_CP176580.1, read as the reverse complement.
CTACAGGATCTGAAACCTGTGTTGACGATGATTGCCCATACTCGCGCCTCCTACCTCAGCGAGTTGCTGGAGATTGCCAGACTGTCACCCGATGCAGGCCCTTCTCCCGATCAGGTGAAGCATCTCAAGACCTGTCGTGAGACCTATGAAGAGCTGGTGGCTGCCATGAATGCGTTGGAAACAGCGATACAGCGAGATTACCTGGATGTACGTACGTCCAAAGGATGAAGGGATCTCACCTGCGCATGAAAGTCACCAGACTATTGCCTCCTCTTCTGCTCATACTGGCAAGCGCTGGGCTCGCCCCTGCCATCTGGGCCACAGACAAGCTGACCAGCCCGCGTCTGACACCCGATCAATGGCAGGCGACGGATCAGCTTGATCACCCTCTGCTCGGAAGCATCTGGTCACTGCCGACTGGCGGTATCAGTGCTGCAGACTTGCTCGACAGTCTGCCACGAGGCGGCTGGTTATTACTGGGCGAGCAGCATGACCATCCGGACCATCATCGGATTCAGGTCACACTGTTGAAGACACTTGCGCAGCAGGGCCGCCTCGGCGCTGTCGCCTTTGAGATGCTGAATACGGAGCAGCAGCCCCTGCTCGATCAATGGCTGGGGCGGGGTGATGAGGTCACACCTGAAGACCTTGACTGGAATCCCGGCTGGCCCTGGGAGCGCTACGAACAGCAGGTCAGGTCAGCGTTGAATCTGGCTGAAAGAGTGGTCGCAGCGGATCTGCCACGCGCACTGCAACGCAAGGCCTATACGGAGGGCGCTCCGGCAGGTGCACTGGATGCTGCGCACAGCGAGTTCATGAAAGAACTGCTGTTCACCAGTCACTGCGGCAAACTGCCACGCGAACATCTCGGTCAGATGCTGCAGGTGCAACTGGCGCGCGATCAGCAGATGACCGATGCGCTGGCGCAGCATGTTTATCCACAGCGAACAGGCGTTCTGATCACTGGCGCCGTTCATGCCCGACAGGCTATCGGTGTCCCACGCTGGATTGAACCGGAGCTACCGCATCTGAGTCTGCTGCTGAGCAGCCTAGATCATAAGACAGATGCTTCGGCCTATCTACCGAACAGTCTGGAACTGGACGTGTCCGAACGCGAGTTTCTGCTCTTCACAGCGGCCCTGCCGGAGCAGGACCACTGTGCCGACATCAGCCCATGATTTCGATCTGCTCTCCATTTATCCGCACCGGCCAGCAGGCCACACTGACTCCAGCATCCTCCAGGCAGACGCCATCAGCCAACCTGAAATGCTGCTTGTAGAGTGGTGAAGCGACGGTTAATTCACCGTTGATATCGCAGATTAATCCATGCGCCAGTACTTCGGCACCGGAAAAGGGGTCACGATGTGCCAGCGCAAACAGCCCTGGTTCCTGCTCCGGCAGCCAGAACAGCGCGACGGGTTGCTGCCCCAGCAGCACCGCCACACCGGAACCTGCGACCAGATCATCCACCGAGCAGACCGGTTGCCACTTTACTTCATTCAACATTGCCGCGTTCATGCGACCTCCTCCTCTTGGATCTCTCTGGCCGGAATCAACTGCCCACGCTCCTCGATCATCTGGATACGGGCACTGCGCGGCTGATCGGCATTAACATAACTGCGGAAGCGTTTGCGCTTGTTCGGATCCTGCACTGCGGTCTTCCATTCGCACTGGTAGGTGTCGATCACATGCTGCATGCGTGACTCCAGTTCAGCGCCCAGACCCAGGCTGTCATCAATCACCACTTCACGCAGGTATTCCAGACCACCTTTCAAACCCTCCATCCAGACGGATGTGCGCTGCAGACGATCGGCAGTGTAGACATAGAACATCAGGACACGGTCGATATAACGGATCAGCGTGGCATCATCCAGATCGGTCGCAAACAGGTCGGCATGACGAGGTTTCATACCGCCGTTGCCGCAGACGTAGAGGTTCCAACCATTTTCTGTCGCGATCACACCGATATCCTTGCTCTGTGCCTCGGCACATTCACGGGTACAGCCGGATACCGCCATCTTGACCTTGTGCGGGGAACGCAAGCCCTTGTAGCGATCCTCCAGCAGGATCGCCATGCTGACACTGTCCTGCACGCCATAGCGGCACCAGGTACTGCCGACACAGGACTTAACGGTTCTGAGTGATTTTCCGTAAGCATGCCCAGTCTCGAAACCGGCTGCGATCAGCTCTTCCCAGATCAGCGGCAACTCATCCAGCGTGGCGCCGAACAGGTCGATACGCTGTCCACCGGTGATCTTGGTATAGAGGTTGTATTTCTGGCCCACCTCACCGATCACGATCAGCATCGCGGGTGTAATCTCGCCACCCGGAATACGCGGGACCACTGAGTAGGTGCCGTTCTTCTGCATATTCGCCAGAAAGGTGTCATTGGTATCCTGCAACCCGACATGAGCCGGTTCATGTACGTGCTCGTTCCAGCAGCTGGCAAAGATTGAGGCTGCGGTCGGTTTACAGATCTCACAGCCATGGCCCTTACCATGTTTGCTGATCAGTTCGCCGAAGCTGCGGATCCCTTCCACCTTGATCAGATGAAACAGCTCCTGACGAGTATAGGGGAAGTGTTCGCAGATGGAGCGATCCACCTGTACACCGCGTTTCTCCTGCTCATTCTCGAACAGGTTTTTCAGCATCGCACTGCAACCGCCACAACCGGTCGCGGCCTTGGTAGCGCATTTGATATCCGACAGCGACACGGCGCCATCATTCATCGCTTCGCAGATATCACCCTTGGTGACATTATGACAGGAGCAGATGGTCGCCTCGTAGGGCAGCGCACCCGGCCCCAGTGCGACGGGGGCACCGCTGGAGGTGGGTAAAATAAGTGATTCAGGGTTCGCCGGCAGTTCTATGCCATTCAAGGCATACTGCAGCAGCGTATCGTAATAGCTGTTATCCCCGACCAGGATGGCGCCGAGCAGATGCTTACCATCAGCTGACACCACCAGCCGGCGGTATACGCCTTCCACTTCATTGATATAACGATAATTCAATGTGCCGGGTGTGGCACCATGCGCATCACCGATTGAGCCGACATCCACTCCGAGCAGTTTCAGTTTGGTCGACATGTCGGCACCGGTGAATGTCACCGAAGAGGTACCGCCAATGGTTGCCACAGCGGCACGCGCCATGCTGTAACCGGGTGCGACAAGCCCGTAGTGACCACCGTTCCAGATGGCGCACTCGCCGATGGCAAAGATGTCAGGATCACTGGTACGGCAGTGGTTATCGATCAGGATACCGCCACGCTCACCCAGTACCAGCCCGCTGCTGCGCGCCAGCGCATCCTGAGGCCGGATACCGGCAGAAAAGACGATCAGATCCGTTTCCAGATAGTCATCCCCGGCAAAGCACATACGCAGGCGGTACTCTTCGCCGGTGTCGATGCTACGGGTGCCCTTCTCGGTGTGCACCTGCACCCCCAGCGCTTCGATCTTCTGCCGTAGCAGAGCACCACCCTGATCATCCAGCTGCACCGGCATCAGGCGCGGCGCAAACTCCACCACATGCGCCTCCAGCCCCAGCTTCTTAAGCGCATTGGCGGCTTCGAGTCCGAGCAGACCGCCGCCGACCACAACACCACGTCGGGCACCGGCGGCACTGGCCTGGATCGCATCCAGATCATCCAGTGTGCGGTAAACCAGACAGTGTTCGCGCTCACGCCCTTCGATCGGTGGTACAAAAGGATAAGAGCCGGTTGCCAGCACCAGGGTATCGTAGGGATAGCGTCCCTGAGCGGTGATCACCTGCCGTGCCTCGCGGTCGATCTCGATCACCTGTTCACCCAGATGCAGCGTTACGCGCTCCTGTTGGTAGAACGCCTCATCGCCCAGTCGCAACTGCGCAGGATCCTGGGTATCAAAGTACTCCGACAGATGAACCCGATCATAGGCAGGGTGAGGCTCTTCGCCCAGCACCTGCACCTGATAATCTGCCGCAGCTGGCGATGCCAGCCACTGCTCGACAAAATGGTGTCCAACCATTCCGTTACCCACGACGACCAGTTGTTTGCTCATGTTACTTACCTCTTTAAATAACGACACTTCAGGCCGCTTCTGACGCAGCAGACTCGTCGGACAGACCGAACATCAACTGTTCGCGCCACTGCCCAACCGCTTGCTGTGTCTTGAGTAGATCGAAATACCAGGGACCCAGTCCGATATCGCCATACAGGACAACCCCCACCAGACGGTCATTCTTAATCAGTAGTCGACGGTAATCCTTCAGATCACTGTCCATATACACCTGCTCGGTGGCGTCGGTTGCATCGATATCGCCACAGGAGTAGAGAGAGATACCACTGATCTTGAGCGAAGTCGCCACGGGGTTTTCGGTGTAGTTGTCATCTTCGCCACTGAGCAGAGAGGCCAGTACGCGGGCCTGCTCCCAGATCGGTGCCACCAGACCATAGGTATTGCCCTGGCACTCGCAGCACTCACCCAGGGCATGGATGGCCGCATCCGAGGTGCGCAGGCGACGATTGACACAGATTCCCTGACGTACCTGCAGGCCCGCCTCCTGTGCCAGCTCAGTGCGCGGCACTATCCCGGTGGCAATCACCACCAGATTCGCCGGCAGTACACGTCCATCCTTCAGCAGCACCCGCTCAACCTTTCCATCGCCTTGCAGGGACTGGGTTTCAACACCCGTCAAAACCGCCATACCGCGTGCAGACAGCTCATCCTGAAGTAGACCTGCCGCCACCTGATCCAGCTGTCGATTCAGCAGATAATCGGCGCGTTGCAGCACGGTCACCTGCATACCTAGCTTACGCAGCCCTTCAGCCGCTTCCAGACCCAGAAACCCACCACCGATCACTACAGCCTGACCACCGCCCAGCCCGATACTGCGCAGTTGCTGCATATCCTTCCAGTTGCGAAAGCTCATCACCCCTTCCAGCTCACGCCCTTCCAAAGGCGGCAGCAAAGGTCTTGAACCCGTCGCCAGCACCAGTTTTTCATAACCGATCGTCTGCCCGGCTGAGGTCACAACCTGTTTTTTCCGTGGTTCAATCGAGACCACCTGCTCACCTGTCAGCAGAGAGAAGCCCTGCTCGGCATACCACTGTTCGGTACTCAGCTCGGCTGAGATCTCTTCCATCTCCCCCGACAGCAGCGGTGACAGCAGAATGCGGTTATAGGCCACACCTGGCTCTTCACCGATCACCAGCACCGAGCGGGGTTTTGATGCCTGCTGCGAAAGCTCTGTCAGCAACCGATGTCCGGCCATGCCATTGCCGATGATGATCAGATCGTAATGTTTCATGCTTGAGCCCTTACCTTCTGCTGAACTGGCTTTTCCTGCTGATGCTGCGTTGTCTCAACAGTCGCTTGTGGCTTTTCCACTGAGCGACGCTGGCTGATATCCTCCACCTTGCGCTGCTTCTCATACAGGAAGCTGAGCACCTGATGACGGTAGTGGTTGTACTCGGCATCATCGGCCAGAGCGATACGATTACGCGGCCGAGGCAGTTTGACCTCAAGGATTTCACCGATTGTCGCAGCCGGCCCATTGGTCATCATCACGATACGGTCCGACAGGAGCACCGCTTCATCGACATCATGCGTAATCATGATCACGGTGTTTTTCAGATCCGACTGAATCTCCATCAGTGAATCCTGCAGATGAGCGCGGGTCAGTGCATCCAGCGCGCCGAACGGCTCATCCATCAGCAGCACCTGCGGCTCCATCGCCAGTGCCCGGGCGATGCCGACGCGCTGTTTCATGCCACCTGAGATTTCATCCGGACGCTTGTCCATCGCATGCGTCATATGTACCAGTTCAAGGTTGTATTCGATCCACTCGCGCATTTCAGCCCGGTTTTTCTTGCCTTTGAACACCTGCTTCACGGCCAACTCAACGTTCTGATAAGTGCTCAGCCAGGGCAACAGCGAGTGGTTCTGAAACACCACCGCACGCTCGGGGCCCGGCTCATTCACTTCACGACCATTCAGTAGCACGCCACCCGTGGTAGCCTGATACAGTCCTGCAACAATGTTAAGAACGGTCGACTTGCCACAGCCCGAATGACCGATCAGACTGACGAACTCACCCTTGGCAATGTTCAGATTCACGTTCTGCAGGGCACAGAAGGGGCCTTTTGGTGTCGGAAAATCGATTCCCACCTGTGTCAGTTCAAGATGTGTCTGGCTCATAACAGCCTCCTGTTCATTAACGTACTGTTCATTAGTGCTCTGTTCATTAACGACCTTTATTAACGAACAACAGCTGACTTATCCCAGTTGATCCAGCTCTGCAGCAGCAACATGGTGCGATCCAGCAGGAAACCGATCAGACCGATCACAACAACGGCTACACAGATACGCCCCAGCGAGTCGGATGATCCATTCTGGAACTCATCCCAGACAAACTTGCCAAGCCCCGGGTTCTGCGCCAGCATCTCGGCGGCTATCAGCACCATCCAGGCGATACCCAGTGACAGACGCAGGCCGGTGAACATCATCGGAATAGCTGATGGAATCACGATGGTACGGACATGTGTGAACCAGCCCAGACGCAATACCTTACTGACATTCTGCAGGTCCTTACTGATGCTGCTGACACCCACCGAGGTGTTGATCAATGTCGGCCAGAGCGAGCAGAGGGTCACGGTGATCATCGAGACCAGAAACGAGCGTGAAAACATCGGATCGTCACTGACATATACGGCGCTGACGACGAGTGTCACCAGTGGCAGCCAGGCCAGCGGCGAAACCGGTTTGAACACCTGAATCAGCGGGTTAACGGCGCGGTAAACATTGGCACTCAAGCCGATCAGAATGCCCAGTGGAATCGCAATCAGGGTGGCCAGAGCAAAACCGCTGAGTACTGTCCACAGACTGGTCAGTATCTGATCTAAAAAAGTAGGGCGGCCGCTGTAGTCGCGCCAGCGCAGTTCAGCATCCGGATTCTTCGCCAGCAGCGCTGCATTGCGCTGCTCCTGGCGCTCATAGAACTCATCCTTACGCAGAGTCTCCTGACGATGCTCATCCATCAGATTGCCCCACTGCTGACTGACTTCAATCGGCCCGGGAAAAGTGCCCAGTGAGGTGTTGATCTGCTGTGCACCCAAATGCCAGAAGGTCAGGAAGAATGCCAGTCCCAGCATGGGGAAAAAGAGTTTCTGCGCCAGCAATTGCCACTGTGACGGGGTCCACTTTGCCAGGTTCAGCTTGCTCAGGTACATCTTGTTAAGGTATAGCAGTGCGGTACTCATCGTGTCGCCCTCGGCTTGCTGTGCCGGGCAGTGCCTGTCAGACACCGCCGGTCTTTATAAAATCAGGGTGTCGCATCAGCCTTGAGGCCGATCTCGAACTGCTCCAGATACAGGTTGGGTTGCTCGGCATCGAAGGTATGACCATCAATAAAGCGGGTGGCATCCACTGCACGAATACCCTTTTCAGTGGCGAAATCCGGGAAGTCCGCCCCGCTCATCAGGCCTTCTGCAATCAGTTCTTCAGCCGCCTGCTGATAGATCTCGGGGAGGAACACCTTCTTTGCCATCTCCATATACCAGTCATCCGATTTCTGCTCCGGTATCTGGCCCCAGCGGCGCATCTGGGTCAGATACCAGATCGCATCGGAGTAGTAGGGATAGGTGGCGTGGTAACGGAAGAAAACGTTGAAGTCAGGTGCCGGACGGACATCACCTTTCTCGAACTCGAAGACGCCGGTCATGCTGTTGGCGATCACTTCGTAATCCGCCCCGACATAGTAGGAGTTGGAGATGATGCGGGCACCCTCCTCGCGGTTGGCATTGTCGTTCTCATCCAGCCAATTACCGGCACGGATCAGCGCCTTCACGACACGCAGATGCGTATTCGGGTTCTGCTCTGCCCACTCATTACTGACCCCGAACACTTTCTCGGCCACATTGTTACGGATGTCATAGTCGGTCACGACGGGGATACCGATGCCACGGAACACCGCCTGCTGATTCCAGGGCTCACCCACGCAGTAACCATTGATGGTGCCTGCTTCCAGAGTCGCGGGCATCTGTGGTGGCGGTGTGACCGAGATCATCACATCGGCATCCAACTGGCCAGAGGTATCACCGCGCTGAGGCGCGTAGTAGCCCGGATGGATACCCGCAGCAGCCAGCCAGTAGCGCAGCTCATAGTTGTGCGTGGAGACAGGGAATACCATGCCCAGATTGAAGTTCTGCCCCATATCACGATAGGTTTCGATCACGGGTTTGAGGTGCTCAGCGCTGATCGGATGCACCGGCTTGCCATCGGCCATTTGCAGATGTGGCTTCATCTCCTCCCAGACATCGTTGGAGACGGTACAGGCATTGCCGTTCAGGTCCATGGTGAAAGCGGTGACGATATGTGCTTCGGTGCCGAAGCCAATAGTGGCGCCCAGTGGCTGTCCCGCCAGCATATGTGCGCCATCAAGCTGACCGTCTATCACCCGATCCAGCAACACTTTCCAGTTGGCCTGCGCTTCGAGCTGCACATACAGACCTTCATCTTCGAAATAACCCTTCTCAAGAGCAATCGCCAGAGGTGCCATATCGGTCAGTTTGATGAATCCGAACTTGAGCTCATCCTTTTCCGGTGCACCAATACTGGCAAAGCTGCTACCGCTGACCACCATTATCCCAACCGTGCAGGCACGCACCCAGGCACTCAGGCTACTTCTGGCGTGTTCACTTTTTCTCATATCCATTATCGCTACCTCAAATTGTCGGATCAAAAAGTCGTTGCAAAGAGTCGGGGCTAATAATCAGGGCTTATAATCAGAGCTTATAGTCAGAGCTAAGAATCAGGACAAAAAAAACGGCGTCATCTGCGGTTGCCTGCAATCTGCAGGTCCGAGATGGACGCCGTTGTCCAATATCTCTCTTGTTATGTGTCTCTTGTTACGCTTATCGAGCCAACACTGACTCGATCACTGATATGAATAAAGCACTAAGCGTGCCAACTACTGAAATCCTGCTTTATTCGCTTGTAATGCGTAGGATTTAGCGTGATGGAAAGGGATATTATTTTCAGCGACTACGCACTGCTGCAGTGCAACAAAAGGATATTCACGCCCAACAAAGGTGCATAACGTGTATTGCTACTCTGTTTTTGTCGCATAGGATTTGCTTTGCAACAGATCCGTCAGATTAAGCAGCGTTTCAGCTACATCAGCCAGGCGACGGCTTTGCTGCATAGCTGTCTGACGCATCAGGCGATACGCCTGCTCTTCGCTCAATCCCTGATGTTCCATCAGCAACCCCTTGGCTCTCTCGATCAGCTTGCGCTCATGCAACGCCCGGCGTGCCTCGTTCAACTCATCACCAATAGCCTGCAGACGTTGCGCCTGCGCCTGCACCAGATCAAACACCGAACGCCCGAGCGCCGGACTCATTCCATCCGCAGAAAAGGACTCAAGGCCTGCTGCAAGACTCTCAAGCCCCGCACCTGTTGATGCCAACATCAGCGTACCCGGTGACAGCATCTGATCCTGCCCATCGGTCAGACTGTCCAGGCTCTGCTGATGCTCATGCAGCTCCTGGTGGGCCGCCTTGATCTTGTCGGTACACAGATGCCGCAGCGCCTGAGCCAGTTGATCATCTATCCCTTTCATTGCATCGATCCGGTTAGAGGCCAGCTCGAACCACAGCTCACTGACACCGGACGGCACTGGGGATTGTGCGGTGGAACGAGTCGCTACCTGACGCAACCTTGCTATCTCATGACTGACATCATCGTGGCTAAGCCGATGCCAGTCCTGCAGGATTGCAGCAGGCGCAAACTCGGTGAAAATGTCGAAACAGCGCGCCTGAGACTCTATCAGATGTTGCAGACGATGCTGCTGATCCAGGCTCAGATAGCCGGAGGCAAAACCGGAAGCCAGACAGGCGCGCTCCTGCCCGGCCAGCTCTTTGCCTTGCATGAAGTTGAACATCGCGACGAGCAGCCGCGTGACAACAGGGTCTGCAGCAGTATCTGCAGCCTCAAACACCACCGCCAGCAACCCACCGATCAGCCGACTGAAAGCCGTGGTTGCATCATCAGGAGACACGTTGAATGCAGCAATCTGCTGCCTCAAGTCCTGCAGAAGATCCAGCGCATGCAGTACCCAGGCAATACGGTTGAAGAGCCGCACGCCGTCGCACGAGACGCTTGCAGTATCGCAATCCAGACGCTCAAAATGCAGGCGCACGGCCTGCTCTGCAGCATCCGTTTCCTTTATCTGCAATGTCCGCCTGTCGGTAAAACGCTGACCATCCGAGACAAGAAACACATTAGACACACCTCGCTCTCGCTGTAGCTGATGCACCAGCTCACTGACGGTACTGACCAGCTCACAGGTCAGCGCCAGCTGTTCCAGGCTGACGATTTCACAGCGTTTGGCTGCCAACAAAAAACGTTCTGCGGATCTCATACTCTTGCTCCAATCAGACAACCTAAAACACTGCCTGTCTTTGGGTTTCCATGGTTATGCGTCGTGTCGAGCATTAAAAATGCCCGGTATGAAAAGCTGATTCCGAACCTGCAGGATCTATTACTGCTCATCAGAGATTCACTACCTCAGGTAATAGCCTGCAATAGTTGTTCCAGTTATGGCTAATCAAAAGAAGGACGTCACCCTTATGAGCACAAATCAGTGCAGACGCACCAGTTACGGGCACTCACCATCAACTGAGATCCTCTCGAATTATCGTTATGTATTTGATTTATAAATATATAGCGACACTGGCACCGATGTTGCTTTATTCTGTGTAAGAAGAACGATGAATGTTTAACTGTGTCAGGGGATATTTTCCCCATGGGCAATGGCGCCCACACTCTCTGTTGATGACAGCAGCGGGTGTGGGCGTTTTTTTTTGGATGTGACCATGATGAATGAACTCACCACCTGTCCCTATTGCGGTGTCGGCTGCGGCGTCAAGGCAGTCGTCAACGGCCAGCAGTTGATCGCCATCTCAGGCGATAAGACTCACCCGGCCAACTTTGGCAAGCTCTGCGTCAAGGGCAGCGCACTGGGTGAAACGACGGGGAAGCACAATCGTCTGCTGCACCCGTTAGTTGACGGCCAGCAGGTCAGTTGGGGCACGGCGCTGGATGAAACCGCATCCAGGCTGCAGAGCATTATTGCCGAACATGGTCCCGGCAGTGTCGCCATGTATCTCTCGGGGCAACTGCTGACTGAAGACTACTATGTCGCCAACAAACTCCTGAAGGGGTTCATCGGCAGCAGCCATGTCGATACCAACTCCAGACTCTGCATGGCCTCCACTGTGGCCGGACATAAGCGTGCCTTCGGGGCAGATGCGGTTCCCGGCTGCTATGCGGACCTTGAGCTGGCCGACCTTCTGATACTGGTCGGCTCCAATGCGGCCTGGAACCACCCGATCCTGTTTCAGCGCATGCAGGCCGCCAAGACTCGCAATCCGGCACTGAAAGTGGTGGTCATCGATCCGCGCAAAACCGCCACTTGCGATCTGGCGGATCTTCACCTGCAGTTAAAGCCGGGATCTGATGCCGCCCTGTTCAACGCCCTGCTACTGCACCTGGTGAATGAAGATCGACTCGATCATGCGTTTATCAGTCAGCATACCGAACAGTTCAGCGAGACCATCGTTGCAGCACTGAGTCCGGAATTGGATCTGTCTGCCACCGCCGACTACTGCGATCTGGCAGTGGACGATCTGACACGCTTCTTTGACTGGTTTATGGCGCATGACAAGACCGTCACACTCTTCTCCCAGGGGGTCAACCAATCCAGCAGTGGCACTGATAAGGTCAACGCGATCATCAACTGTCATCTGGCCACCGGCCGTATCGGCAAGCCGGGCAGTAACCCCTTTTCACTGACCGGCCAACCCAACGCCATGGGTGGTCGTGAGGTCGGCGGTCTGTCGAATCAACTGGCCGCCCATATCGATTTCAGCGATTCTCAGTTGATTGACCGGGTCGGCGAGTTCTGGCAGGCACCAAACATAAGTCGACAGGAAGGATATAAAGCAATTGATCTGTTTCGTGCCATCGAAGAAGGCGAAATCAAGGCGGTCTGGATCATGGCAACCAATCCGGCGGTGAGCCTGCCGGATGTAAATCGTATACGCAAGGCACTGGCTGGCTGCGAGCTGGTGATAGTGTCCGAAAGCATGGCCGCAACCGACACGCTGACACTGGCCGATATTGCGCTGCCAGCCACCACCTGGTCGGAAAAGAACGGTACCGTCACCAACTCTGAGCGACGCATATCTCGACAGCGCAGCCTGATTGCAGCCCCCGGCGAAGCACGTCACGACTGGCAAATCATCTGCGATGTGGCAAAGCGACTGGGTTTTGCCGATCAGTTCTTTTATCAGCACCCGGTCGAGATATTCCGCGAACACGCCTCGCTGTCCGGGCTGGACAATAACGGCAGTCGCTGCTTTGATATCAGCGCGCTGAGCAGCATCAGCGAAGCCGCATTTGATGCTCTTCAACCCCTGCAGTGGCCTGTCACTCGCCACTCCCCGGCAGGTACCGCCAGACTCTTCAGTGATCGACGCTTTTTTACGCCTTCCGGTCGGGCGCGTTTTATTCCGGTAGTGCCCCGTACGCCAGAACAGCAGACTGACAGTGACTATCCATTCGTACTGAATACCGGGCGCATCCGTGACCAATGGCACACCATGACTCGTACAGGCCGCAGCGCACGCCTGCTGCAACACCGACCCGAACCTTTCGTTGAGCTGGATCCGCAGGATGCGCAGCAACTGAAACTGGCGGAGGGCGACATCGCACGCATTCATAATTCGCTCGGGCAGATGCTGGCACGCGTACGTTTGAGTAGCAATCAGCGCCGCGGCGAGCTGTTTGTGCCGATGCACTGGAATGACCAGTTTGCCTCCGATGGCTGTTGCGACTCGTTGATTCAATCGGTCTGTGATCCTGTATCCGGACAGCCTGAATCCAAGCAGGGCGCTGTTGCGATCAGTCGCCTGAACACCCGCTGGCAGGGTCGTCTGCTGATACGTCAACCGCATGCTGCAGCGACACCCACTTATCAACCAGCAGCCGATTACTGGACCAGAGTCCCGCTGGAGCACTCAACCAGCTACTGGATGGCCGCTCAGACAAATACTGATAACTGGAACAGCTGGTGTCATGAGCACCTCGGACAGGCACCGGATATCTGGCTGGAAGATCCAGAGCAAACGCTGTTCCGCGGCTGTCATATCCAGGACGGCAAACTGCAATGGGTGCTGCTGATAGGCCCAGACAACCGCCTGCCGGATACAGCCTGGCTGGATCAGCAGTTTGCCGGCCCAGTCACTGCTGATATGCGCAGGCAACTGCTGCGTGCCACGGCCAGCGACTCACAGCCGGCAGGTGCGGTGATCTGCAGCTGTTTTCAGGTGACTGAACCCGCCATCCGCGAGGCAATTACACAGGGTTGCAGCAGCACACAGACACTTGGCAAGCAGCTTGGCTGCGGCACCAACTGTGGCTCCTGCATACCGGAATTGAAGGCTCTGCTGGAAGAGGAACAGCCTGCAAAAGCAGCAAGTTCCGAGATAACCAGTAGCCAGATGGAACAGGTGGGAGGTAGACACTCATGAGAACCCTCTATCTGCCAGCCAGAATAGTGCTGAACTGGGGAGGCATCCGGGCTCTTTCTTACCTGATCGGTCTGATGGCACTGTCCGGGATCTCCAGCCTGCTGCTGCCCATCCCCTTTTTACCTGTCTACTTTCTACCCTTGATGTTCATGCTGTCGATCACTTTTATCTCGCTGACCAGCCTGATACAACTGGAACGTGAAGCGACTGCGCTGAGCAGGCTCTGTGAAGAACAGATGGATCACGGAGATCATCGTGACCAGACAGATCTGACCGCCGGAATGACTAACGGACTGAACCCCCTGACTCAGACCATCAAGCGCCTGATGAGTGAATCTCAACGGCAGGACATCACGCTGAAACAACGCCTGGAAGAGATCGCTCATGCCACAAACGAACTGGAGCAGAGTGCCGATCAGGTGGCGGCGAATGCCGAACATCAAAGCCTGGCAGCCTCCACCGCGGCAGCTGCCGTGGAACAACTCAACGCCAGCATCAGTGAAGTCGCTTCATTGGCCGAGCAGTCCCGCCATGCCAGTGAGCTGGCCGGTGGTCAGGTTAAAGAGGGGAGCATACGCCTTGAGGATCTGGTACAGCGCATCAGCATCATGGCGCAGAATGCCGCTGCTACCAATGAACTGATCATCAAGCTCGGTGATAACTCACGCATGATCAACCAGATGTCAGGGGTGATCAGCGATATTTCTGATCAGACCAATCTGCTCGCGCTGAATGCTGCCATTGAGGCCGCCAGAGCCGGTGAGGCCGGGCGCGGCTTCGCCGTCGTTGCTGACGAAGTACGTGGCCTCGCACAGCGCAGCCAGCGCTCCGCTATAGAGATCAGCAACAGTATCGACTCGGTACAGAGCTACATTGCTCAGGTCACAGAGCATATGGGGCACCTGTCGGGGCTTGCCGATGAAAGCGTCAGCAGTGTCGGTGATGTCAGAGCTGCACTTGATCATATTGATCAGCAAAGCCTTCAGGTGGCTGAACAAGTAGCGCTGGTCGCCGTCAGCACTGGTCAGCAGAATCTGGCCGCAACCGAGATTGCGGCGCTGGTCGATCAGGTACGACAGGGCAATGAGGAGAACAATCGTGCGGCATTCCAGACCAAAGCGATAGCCCATCACCTTGCCCAGCTCACCATAGGGACAACCGTCAACCCGGAACAAGCGAGGTGATCTGTCATGATGCCTGATTCCACAGTGTTAATACTCACTCTACTACTCCTGATCACCGCAACTGTATTGTTACTGCTGCTGCGCTGGCATCTGCAGAGTCGAACCTTGAAAAGACAGAAACAGGGTGTTCGTCTGCTGACGCTGTTGCGTGAACTGATCGCCGATCTGCAGCGTCATCGAGGGCTCAGCACAGGCCTGTTGCGAGGTGATAAAAGCCTCAGCTCGGATCTGCAACAGGTACGCACCAGAATCAATACCCGCCTGCAGTTAAAAAGTGAGTTAAATAACAATTTCAGAAATGAGTCCAGCAATGAGTTCAGTGCCTTTCTCAAGGACAACGAGCGCTGGCTGGGGATTACCGATCACTGGTCACGTCTGGGCCGAGACACTCATCACGTCACGCCGGATAACAACCTGCAGCAGCATAATCGCATGATCGGTAATCTGATTTTTCTGGCGGAAGATGTCGCAGAAAGCCTCCATCTTCCGGACAAGAATCGACTGCTGAGCTATCAGCCCTATATCTGGCGGGAAGTGATACAGGCTGCTGAGTGGGCAGGCCAGGCCCGTGCATTGGGCACAGGGATCGCTGCAGCTGGGCAGAGCAGTGCACAGGAGCGCATTCGCTTGCGCTTTCTTCGCGATAAGATTCAGGCTCTGTCTGACACTGCCTTCACCATGCTGCGGCACAAGAGTCCCGATAACAATCTGTTCAATCTGCTGGCACCGGAAGCCGCAGTATGCAGCCTGCTGCTGTGTATCGAACAGGAGCTGCTGCGTAGCGAGAAAACAGCGATTGCGGCAAAGAGCTACTTTGCCCAGGCAACCCTGACCATCGACGCACTGTTCACACTGGTCGATACCGCCCTTGAACATCTGAATCATGAGCTGAGCAGCCACTGACCCTTTGACTGCTTGAGAAGCACGTGCCTTTACCTTAGGCTAAGGACCTATGGCCAATGCACATCAGGAAATCAGACAGATGGAGTCACATGACTGGCATGTCAAGGCAGTGTCCGCCCTGCAGCGGTTTTTGCTGGCACTGCTGGTATGGTGGGTATTGAGCGATGACCTCATCGGCAGCGGTTGGATGGGTATCCCGACATCCCTGCTGGTGGTCTGGGCCAGTCTGCAGCTGGCCCCCCCCGGGCGTTACCGGATCAGGCTTCTGGCACTGCCACGCTTCTGCCTCTATTTTATTACCGTATCCATTATCGCCGGACTGGATATTCTGCGGCGCACGCTGACACCCTCCCTTCCACTCAATCCCGGTATGCTGGATCTGCAGATAGACCTGCCTGAAGGCCAACCATCGTGGCTGTTCATGATCACCATCAGCCTGCTGCCGGGAACTCTCAGCGTCAAACGCCAGTCAGACTCTTTGATTCGACTGCACTGTCTGGATACATCAAACAACCCTCAGGCCGATGCCAAAATACTGGAACACCGAATTCAGACGCTCTACGGCCTCAGGACGAGTCTCACATGAATAACCTTTATATACTCTGCATTATCCTGCTGCTGATTACGCTGCTGGTTGGGCTTATCCGGGTCTGGCACGGACCACGCTCTGCCGATCGAATACTTTCAGCACAGCTGTTTGGAACCACGGGCGTCGCTATTCTCTTGCTTCTGGCCGAGCTACAGTCATTGCCAGCCGCACGTGATGCAGCGCTGGTTCTGTCCCTGCTCGCGGCTCTGGCAAGTGTCGCGTTTGTCAGCAGGGTCTGGAGCAATGCTCGCCACCAGCCACAAGAGCCTGAGCATGAGCCTTCTGATTGATCTGCTGCAGGGCTTCCTGCTGCTGGCAGGAGTCGTGATGTTCGGCGCCGGAACACTGGGCCTGCTGCGTTTTCCCGACACCTATTGCCGTATCCACGCTCTGACCAAAGCCGATAATCTGGGGCTGGGGTTGATCATCGCCGGACTGATGCTCAGCGCAGGATCTGTTCTGCTGATGCTTAAACTCTTGCTGATCTGGCTACTGGTGATGCTGGCCAGTGCATTGAGTGGGCATCTGGTCGCCTGGGAGGGTGATGCTCAGGGTATAGAAGCCCAGCGCAGTACAGGTACAAGTGCAGGGAAGGAAAAGTGAGCATGCCCCTACTTCTCGACCTGCTGCTGCTCGGCTCACTCTGGGTTTTTGCGCTGCTGACGCTGACGGCACTGCCCCTGTTTCGTGGTGTGGTTTTTTTCATTCTCCTCGGTTTGATGTTGGCACTGGTGTGGATCAGGTTGGATGCTCCCGATATCGCGCTGGCAGAAGCAGCCATAGGCGCCGGTATCACCGGTGTACTGCTGCTGGATACGCTCGGGCATCTGCACAAACTCGCAGATCAGGAATCCAGCCCGATCAGGCTCAGGTCCAGCCGTTTCTGGGTTGCACTGATCAGTAGCCTCAGTCTGGCAGGCCTGCTGGTCTGGGCTCTGTTGGATACACCCTCTACACCCACCATGCTGGCTGAGCAGGTCATCAAAGCCTTGCCAAACAGTGGTGTCGATCACCCAATCACGGCAGTACTGCTCAACTTCCGCAGCTATGACACCTTGTTGGAAATAGGTGTTCTGGTGGTCGCCATACTGGTCGGGCTGACGCTGGCAGACAAAGATGCCGCTCAGCTGTCACTGCCGACACTCCCCAACCCTCTACTGCAGGCCTGTCTGGCACTGCTGGTCCCCCTGATGTTGATGGTCAGCAGTTATCTGCTCTGGGCCGGATCGAAACAGCCCGGTGGTGCCTTTCAGGCCGGTGCTGTCCTGGCGGCAACCGGTATTCTGCTGCACCTGTCCGGTTTTCGTCTGGCGCTGCGCACCAGCGAGCGGTTGATGCGCGCAGGATTATTGCTCGGTTTCAGTGTATTCCTGCTGGTGGCTGCCAGTGCACTGATTGGTGGCCAGCCACTGCTGACCTACCCCGACGGACTGGCAGGCACGCTGATTCTGCTCATAGAGCTGGCTCTGACCTTCTCGATCGGCCTGATTCTGCTGAGTCTGTTTACTCTGCCTCATTTTGCCTTGCCGGAACAGGAGAGGCAGATATGAGCAGCAGTGCCATGATCTTCAGCCTGGCTGGCATAGGCCTCTGCTCCATCGGTCTGTTTGGCTTTATGCTGCACACACACCTGATTCGCAAACTGCTGGCGTTCAATATCATGGGCAGTGGCGTTTTTCTATTGCTGGTAGGAATGGCGCAGCGCAGCGGCCAGGCTGACCCTGTCCCCCAGGCACTGGTCCTGACCGGTATTGTGGTTGCCGTTTCGGCCACCGCACTTGCTCTTTATCTGATCCGTCGCTGGTTACAGCTCTGTGCATCCACGGAGCTGCCGGAGGACGATTATCGATGATGCAGAATGCACCCATCCCACTGTTGATGATCACACCACTGGCCGCGGCTGTGATCTGCATGCTGCTATCCGAACGCACTCGCTTGCTGATCACGTTTGCCGCCATCGTGATACAACTGATGGCATCGGTTGCATTGCTGTTGCTCTTGCTGCAACAGGGCCCCATCACTCACTCACTGGGAAACTGGGAGGCGCCCCTGGGCATCGCACTGCGTGCCGATGGTCTCGCTGTGCTGTTTGTGTTGATGACGTCGACCATCGCATCGGTCAGTGCCGTGTATGCGGCGCTCTATCTGCCCCCCGGCCCTCTGCGTTCAAATTTCTGGCCGCTGTACTGGTTTATGTGGGCCGCCTTGAACGGTATCTGGCTGGCAGCAGATATTTTCAACCTCTATGTCGGATTGGAGCTGCTGAGTCTGGCCGCTGTCGGGCTGGTTGCCTTTTCAGGGAGCAAAGAGGCTCTGGTGGCGGCGATACGTTATCTGCTGGCTGCGCTGCTCGGTTCACTGGCTTATCTGCTTGGCGTGGCCCTGCTGTATGGCGCTCATGGCACCCTGTCGCTGACTGACCTGTCACAGCAACTGCAACCCGGCATCGCCAGTCTCATCGCCGTAGCAGCCATGGCGATGGGGCTGCTGCTGAAAAGTGCCCTTTTCCCCCTGCACACCTGGCTGCCCCCGGCACATGGCGGTGCACTGACACCTGTCAGCGCACTCTTGTCTGCACTGGTGATCAAGGCATCGCTGTACATTCTACTGCGCCTGTGGATAGAGCTGCGCATCCATGAACTGGCACCGGATGCCTCCCAACTGTTGGGTTGGATGGGCGCACTGGCCATCGCATGGGGAGGATGGATGGCCCTGCGTCAGACACTCCTGAAGCGAGTGGTCGCTTACTCCACCGTCGCTCAGATCGGCTACATCATGCTGATGTTTCCGCTGCTGCGGGCAGATAATACAGAGGCGTCAACTCTGGCCCTGCAGGGTGGCGTCCTGATGCTGCTGGCGCATGCGCTGGCCAAGGCTGGTATGTTTCTGGCAGCCGGCAATCTGATTCTCTGCACCGGACGCCCCGAGCTGAGCGCGCTGGCCGGTACCAGCCAGTATCGCCCACTGAGTATCTTTGGCTTCGGTCTCGCCGGTGTCAGCCTGATGGGCCTGCCGCCCAGCGGAGGCTTCAGTGCCAAATGGTTGCTATTGCAAAGCGCACTGGCGAGCGAGCAATGGTGGTGGATTCCGGTCATGCTGTTCGGTGGACTGCTCTCTGCCGCCTATGTGTTTCGGGTGTTTCACTACTCGTTTCGAGAGGCAGATAATACCGACACCTTCCGCCACCCAGCCCTGGGGCTCGAGCTCTGCGCGCTGGTGTTGTCCGGCGCCAGCATATTGCTGGGCTTTGCCGCCACCTGGCCACTGCAACTGCTGACGCTGCCGGATATTCTGCCACCCGGTGTATCGCCGGAGCTGTTACCGGATCTGCTTGAGGCCACAACCTACGAAACACTGCAAGGCATGTCGGAGCGCTGGCGATGATGATCAATCTGTTGCCACTGATTGTGCTGATGACCTCCTTCCTCGCAGCCATGGTGATATTCATGCTGCCAGAGAAGGAGCATCGCCTGCGCAGCATCGTCAACCTGGGTGCGGCCCTGCTCAAAATAGCCCTGATTCTGTTGCTGATTCAATATGTCGTAGCCGGCTTTCGACCGGAGCTGCGGCTGGAGGTGCTGCCGGGGCTTTCGATGATCCTGCGCGCCGATGCGCTGGCAATGCTGTTTGCCGGACTCTCCTCCATGCTCTGGCTGTTTACCACCCTTTATGCAATTGGTTATCTGGAAGGATCTGCTAATCGCAGCCGCTTCTTTGGATTTTTCAGCCTCTGCGTTGCCAGTACCATGGGGATCTCGCTGGCGGGCAATCTGTTTACGTTTTTTATTTTCTATGAGCTTCTGACTCTCTCCACCTATCCACTGATCGTGCATCGCGGCACGCCGGAGTCACTGCGCGCAGGCCGGATCTATCTGGCTTATACCCTCAGTGGCGGTGCGGTGCTCTTGATCGGCATCGTTTCCATCTATGCGCTCGCCGGTGATATCGAGTTCGGTGATCTGCAGCGGGTGGCCGAGATGGCACCCAATCTGCATCCTCTGCTGCATCTGGTCTTTGCTCTGCTGATTATCGGGCTGGGGGTCAAGGCGGCACTCGTGCCCCTGCATGGCTGGCTACCCATTGCGATGGTTGCTCCAGCGCCGGTCAGCGCGCTGTTACACGCTGTTGCGGTCGTCAAAGCCGGAGCTTTCGGCATAGTACGGGTAGTTTATGACGTGTATGGCATCGACTACTCCTGGCAACAGGGGCTGCTGACCCCGCTGGCCATCATCGCCTCAATCACCATTATTTATGGATCACTGCGAGCGCTGCAGCAGTCGGATATCAAGCGGCGACTGGCCTACTCGACCGTCAGCCAGGTCTCCTACATCATCCTCGGGATCACCCTGTTCGGCCCACTCGGCACCATTGGCGGGCTGGTGCACCTGTTGCATCAGGGGCTGATGAAGGTCACGCTGTTTTTCTGTGCCGGTAACTATGCCGAAACTCTGGGTATCCACAAAATCCAGGAGCTGGATGGTGTCGGCACGCGTATGCCACTGACCAGTGCCGCCTTCACGGTAGGCGCCTTCGGCATGATCGGCCTGCCTCCGGTGGCGGGCTTTATCAGCAAATGGTATCTCGGTAGTGGTGCACTGCTGGCAGGCATGGACTGGGTTGTGACGGTACTGGTGGCCAGCAGTCTGCTGAATGCGGCCTACTTCCTGCCCCTGCTCTATCGCATCTGGTTCAAGCCTCTGCCGGCCAGTTGGCCCAACGAGATGATCACCCGCTATCGTGATACCGCTCCGCTGTTACTGTATCCAGCTTTGGCCACCGCGCTGCTGAGCATTGCAGCCGGGCTCTTTGCCGGGCTGCAGGTCAGCCCGCTGGGCTGGGCAGAACTGATCACCACCCGGGAGTATCTGCCATGAGCCATAACCTGATACTGATCCCCCTGACGCCACTCCTGTTATGTCTGATCTGG
Source organism: Nitrincola salilacus (assembly GCF_046271865.1). Taxonomy (NCBI): domain Bacteria; kingdom Pseudomonadati; phylum Pseudomonadota; class Gammaproteobacteria; order Oceanospirillales; family Oceanospirillaceae; genus Nitrincola; species Nitrincola salilacus. Next base: position 496,431 of record NZ_CP176580.1, on the reverse strand, counting down.
TGTATCCCCCGATGGCGTGAAACTGCCTGCAGACTGACACCCTTGGCCGTGCTGCCAGCACTGCTTATCGGCCTGAGCGGCGCAGCGATGCATATCGAACTGCCCTGGCTGCTTCTAGGCAGCGACTGGCTGGTGGATGACCTTCGCCGTGTGTTTTTGATTCTTACTGCTCTGTTGTGGGGAAGCTGCTCCATTTATGCACGTGGCTACATGGCAGGCGATGCGCGCGAGAAGAGTTTTCACCTTCTGTGGCTGCTGACACTCTGCGGTAATCTCGGGCTGATCATCTCCGCCGACGTCGTCAGTTTCTACCTCTTCTTCGCGCTGATGACCTTTGCTGGTTATGGCCTGGTGATCCACACCCGTTCGGTGGAAGCCCTGCGGGCAGGTCGTATCTACCTGATCATGGCCGTAGCAGGCGAAGCCCTGATTCTGGCCGGATTGCTACTCAGTGCGGCACAGCTGCTGACACCCGGCTCACTGCTGTTGGAGGAGTTTGCCCGAGCCAATGCCACCTCAACCTATCAAAACCTGATCATCGTCTGCCTGTTTGCAGGCTTTGGCGTCAAAGCCGGCCTGCCACTGCTGCACATGTGGTTACCTCTGGCGCACCCGGTCGCTCCGATACCCGCCAGCGCCGTGCTCAGCGGCGCCATGGTCAAGGCAGGGCTACTCGGCTGGATCTTCCTGCTGCCAACAGGAATGGTCAACCTGCCCTACTGGGGCGTAAGCATCTGCCTGATCGGTCTGCTCGCCGCCTTTGCTGCTGCGCTGATCGGCGTACAGCAACAGAAAACGAAAACAGTACTGGCTTACTCCAGCATCAGCCAGATGGGGCTGCTCACCACCGCTCTCGGAGCTGCCTTCATCCAGCGCGAGATCTGGGCGGATCTGTTGCCAGTGATAGCGCTGTTCGCGATGCATCATGCACTCACCAAGGGCGTGCTGTTTCTGGGGGTCGGTATCACTCAATATCGCACCAGACTGCCGATGCTGATACTGGCAACCGCCATCTGCCTACCTGCCCTGTCACTGGTCGGCCTGCTCAGCAGCGGCAGCCATGCAAAATTATCATTGAAAGCAGCACTCTACGATGACCTGTTGCCTGACTGGTTGTTACCGGCCATCACGCTCAGCGCAATTGCCACAACTCTCCTGATGCTGCGCTATCTCTGGCTGCTATCACAGAATGTCTCCGACAACAGCAACTCTGAGAAATCGCCACTGCCGAACAGCATGTTATTGGGCTGGCTTTTCACGCTGGCGGCCAGTCTGACTGCTGTTTACTGGATGCCGCTGGCCACAGAACCAGTCTATCCCACAGGTAATCCAGGCGGATGGCTGGGTATGCTCTGGCCGGTTCTGGCCGCTGCACTTCTGGCTGAAATTGCGCGCCGGCACTGGAAAACTCTGCCAGTGCCGCCCGGTGATCTGATACTGCCAATTGAAACTCTGCTGCGACAGATACCGATTATTTTCCGTAAATTCCAGCGTTCCACCACAGCGCTGCACGAGCCTGTCGCGGAGCATTGGGCTGACTATGGTGACCGCGTGGCACGCTATCTGGAACATCAGTTCGAGAATCGAAGCCTTATTGCCACCTACTTTTGCCTGCTGACACTGCTGTTGAGTCTGTTATTGCTGGGTGCTTATTTTGTTTGAGTACTGGTGGGATCTATTTCAAGATCATCCCTATAGAGATATAAGCACAAGCTCCATAGCTTTTTACCGTTCAGTAATTTGATTTTTATAGGAACAAACTTCATTAATCGGGATAAAGCCACATATAGAAAAGTGCAAATATTAAACCAATACCACCAAAAAAATAGAAGCTCCGAGCTATAAAACGGTCAACTGGCTTGATATAAGGTATAACGAGTGTTGTACGCAACAAACTAAATGAACGCATGGCAACTCCTGCAGCTTGTTCAACCTGCACCATCTTTTCGATGGATTTACTTGAGGCGGCAAAAATATTCAAATAACCAAAAATATTTAACCAATGTAATGGGGGTGGTTCAATTCCATCACGTTTCATGGCGCGATTGACACGTAAAACTGAGTAAAAAAAGAATGCCAGCTGAAATAGGAAGCTCAACAACCCAGGAATTCCAGCTGTAAATAAGAAAAATTCCTCTGATAAATAATTACGCAAAAAATGAGAAATATTCGGAAAAAGATCATACATAAAAATTGAACCACTTAATGTTTTCAAATAATCTCATAACAAAATGACTAAAAAATTCCGTCATATAACCTACTGCCAATACTTTCACCTAATGACCCACCTACCTTGGCTCCGATATAGCCTGCGCCCGCTACAATAACCACAATACAGCCTATAAGCGCCCAAGCTATTGGCCCCCCAATCGCTGCCAAGGCGGCCATTTTCCCCAGACCACCGAAAGCTGCAAGCGTTACACCAGTTGCAGCACCACCTAACCCAGCACCTCCACCAAACCCACCAATTTGCTTTACACTTTCACGATGCCAGTTTCCATCAGCATTACTCACACTTCTTACCTTGCCAGCTCTGATTGAAGCATCAGCGGCTAAGGATAAGGGCGTAGCGACTTTTGACATAAACTGCGAGAATTTTTTCAACCTGTGGGCCTGGAACAGGTCGGCAACGAAAATACGTGTGTCGGCGTGAAGGCGGCCACGATTACGGCTGGCCAGAGTGATACCACGGTGAGCATTATTGATGGCGCTCCCACGGTTTTTAGTGCGCATAATAACTGGGGAGAGCTGAGTCATTGCACTTCTGTGTTCGCTGATAAGCACATCGTAGGCTTGAATAGCATTGCGCCGTGCAATAGCGTCCCTGGCTCCGGCTCCCGGCATACCGGCCGCGGAAGTTTTTTGCACAGCAATGAGTGCGTTTTCATAGTTCACCAAGGCTTTATGAAATTTTGAGAGGTTTTCATATTTGGCCTTGAAGGCAGAACCTGATGTACCTATCAGGCTGAGAACCACGGATAGTTCATCTTCAGTCAGGTATTTTTCCCAGAATTCAGCTTCTCGGTGTAACTCTTCACCCTCAGCTCCCGCCGCCTCCATCAGCCATCTACGCTCATGAATAGCCTGTTGATTACAGGTACGAATAATCGACTGTGAAAAGGTTTCAGCTAAATCCAGCGTGAAGGCTTGTGCTTCATAAACGCGTCCATCTGAACCTATGCTATTTACTCGGCAGAACTCGGCGGTGAGTGCCTCATCAGCGTCAATCAGATCAGAAACGTGGCAGGCGTGGGAATTGAAATAGACGGTTGTCATCGCTATATCCTTATAGTAAATAATCCTTCAGGGCAGTCCGGCCCCGTTTTGCGCAAGAGGTTACTGCCTTTTGTTGCTCGGATCAATGGTAATCGCCATTTCCCCGGATCCTCTGCAGTGGCTGAACAACCGGTTCAAGACCAGACAGGTTAGTTTTGAGTGATCCACTTCTTCGCTTTCGCCACAGAAATCACTTTACTAGAACTTACTAACATATATACTAATTATTAAGCAGACTAGTAATTGATAGTAATTTTTTAACCATCAAGGCGGACAATGGCAGCCTCACCTCACGCAAACTGGCATTACCCACGCACAGATCTGGCTGAAAAGATTTTAAAAAGCTTCAAGGCTGGACTGGCCGAACGCTTCACGATCTTTGCGCCAAGAAAGCGAGGCAAGACAGAGTTCGTCCAGCGCGACGTTGCTCCCATGGCTAGAGAACAGGGCATTCTGGTCGTTTACGTCGATTTCTGGCGTGACAGATCGTCTCCCTCCATGGCTTTTGCAACCGCTGTCATGGCAGCCCGGCGTGAACAAGAGAGCTGGTTTACCAATCTGGTCAGTGGCTCCAACCTCAAAGCGAGTCTTAAGTTGTTTGGTGGTGACCTCTCGTTGGAAGTTTCTCCACAGAAAAAACACGCGGAGAAAAAAGTGGTGGAAGCCGCCTTTGAAGAACTGGAGGCCACCAGCAAACCCATTTTACTGTTGCTCGATGAAGTGCAGCATCTCGCTACCGATCCCGAGTTCAGCGACTTCACCGCCGCCCTGCGTAGCTTTATGACCGCCCGCTCCGATGAAAAGATCAAAGGCATCTTTACCGGCTCCAGTCAGGAAGGGCTTGCCCAGTTATTCAAAAGGACCAAGGCCCCCTTCTACAACGCCAGCTCTACTCTGGATTTCCCCGATCTGGGTGAGGCGTTTGTGATCTTTGAGCTGGATGTGTTCAAGCGTGTCACTGGCGGAGCCTACCTCAATAAAGAGCGAGCCACTGACATCTTCGAGTCCATGGCCAGATCACCAGGACGCTTTACAGACCTCCTCAAACGGATGGCACTGGAAGAGGTTCACGATATTGACGAGGGGATCGCTCGCTTTTCTGATGCACTGATTGAAGAAGAATATCAGCAGTTCAGAACCCTGTGGGACGACATGCACTTCATGGATAAAGCTCTGCTTACCATGATTTCACGCGGTGAGCACAAAGGGCTCTACAGCGAGGACTACAAAGCCCAGTTGAAGACAATCTACCCGGAATTCGATACAACCAAGAAGTCGAGTATTCAAAACGCCGTTAACCGGCTGAAAAGCAATACTCTCAATGCGATTTACAGTAGCGAACATGGCGTATGGCGTTTTACCGACCCGGCCTTTGAGCACTTTGTCCGAACCCTGGATAACACATCGGACGACACAGAATAAGCAACCCACCGTGCTCGCGATAGTATGAAGAAGATTGTTCGTGAGCGTTATGGCTACAAACCTCCTGCCCGCATCCACATGCCAAGAGTGAGCTTTTAGTGATCGCCATTTCCCCTGCCCCTCTGCAGCGTCTGGAGCAAGCGCTCAACACCCTCACTCATATAAGGTTCCGACAGCGCGCTGAACCCGAGCAACAAGCCCTGCTGTGGCTCACCAGTGAAGTAGTGGCTGGACAACCGGTTCAATGTCAGCCCCAGCTCTGCTGCTCCCCTGGCTAACTGATCATCGGTCAGATCTGACTCGGGTTTCAGGAGTGCCACCAGATGCATCCCGGTATGCGTTGAGGTAATCTGAAACTCATCCGACAGTTCTGTGTGCAAAAGCTGCAGCAGATGGTCTCGGCGCTGTTGATAGATGCGGCGCATCTTGCGCAGATGGGTGGCGAAATAGCCGTGTGTCAGAAAGGTCGAGAGCGCCGGTTGCAGCGGCAGTGATGCCATGCTGCCCAGCGCTTGCTGACTGTTCAACAACGGTAAAACCAGTTGATCCGGCGCGACGATATAGCCGATACGCAGCGAGCGAAACAGTATTTTGGAAAAACTGCCCACCAGCAGTGTGTGTTGCTGCGTATCGGCATTCATCAAGGGTGCCTGCGCCCGCCCCTGATAGATAAATTCGCTGTCGTAATCATCCTCGATCAACCAGAAGGGATGGCCAGATTGATTGCTCTGGCTGCACAGATCCAGCCACTCCTGACGCCTGCGTGCACTCATCGCCACACCCAGTGGATATTGTCGTGACGGTGTCAGGATCGCCGCCAGTTGACCAGACATCTCCGACGGACAGACCGCCCCCTCGGCATCGATAGCCAGAGCATCCAGGTTGACCCCCATACTGCTGACACTTTCTGCGAGTGCCGGGTAGCAGGGATTTTCCAGCCAGACGGAGGGCGATGAGACGCCACTGATACGCTTCAGCGCACTCAGCAACAAACTGATCGCATCTCGGTTACCTGCTGTGATAATCACCTGATCGGGCGTCACACTGAGTCCTCGCATCGCATGCAGGTAACCAGCTACAGCCTGCCGCAAGGCAGGAAGGCCTGACTTCATCGTCCCCTCGAGCAGCTCTCTTGGCGGCTCGCGCCAGCTCTGTTGCAGGCAGCGTCGCCAGATTTGATGTGGAAACAGGCTCACATCGGCTCCTGAGTCGAAGCGCAGTCTGTCACCCAGAGTGGATGGCTGTATCTCTGCGAGGTCAGATACTCTCTGCTCTGGCATCAGAGAAGGCATCAATGACGGCAAGCGATGAGCAATAAACACTCCTTTTTTCGGCACCCCCAGCAGATAACCCTCAGATGTCAGCAAGTCATAACTATTGCTGCTGGTAGTTCGCGAAATACCCAGATCCTGTGCCAGTTGCCGGGATGAGGGCAAGCGATCTCCGGGGCTGAGTCGCCCCTGTTCTATCAGCGTTCTGATCTGCCTGGCAATCTGCAGGTACACCGGAAGATGATCGCTGGCATCAAGGCTGATCGTCACACTGGAAAACGAGGTACTGCTCATCACATCTGGCCTTATCAAAATTGATCAATCTGGCTATCAATCAAATAGCCAGATGCCGATATGATAACCCAATCACCACTTGATACCAGATAAAAGCTGAGGAAAGAAAATGTCGCAATCTATCGCTGTCACGCAGCGGACCAAGGTCAAGAGAAGCCCGAAGCGGGCTGTTTATGATCGGGATACCCTCTATGCTATCATTGATGAAGCGCTGATGTGCCATGTCGCACAACTGATGGGCGAACAGCCATTTGTCACGCCGACTTGCCACTGGCGCGATGGCGATTACTTTTACTGGCATGGGCATGCGGCCGCACGCAATATCCAGGGAGCGTTGCAGACTCAGGTCTGTATCAATATCAGTTTGCTGGATGGGTTGGTGCTGGCGCGCTCGGCCTTTCACCATTCGGTCAACTATCGTTCGGTGACGCTCTTTGGTGTACCGGAACTGATCGAAGATGAGGCTGAAAAAATGCGCCATCTGGAGATTTTCATGGAGAAGGTGGCGCCGGGTCGCTGGCCACTGTTGCGCCCGGTGCTGGACAAAGAGCTCAAGGCCACCGGCATACTCAGAATTCCACTGAATGAGGCTTCAGCCAAAGTCAGGGCCGCCCCGCCCGTGGATGACGAGGAGGATTACAACTGGCCGGTCTGGGCAGGTGTACTGCCCATCACCCGCCAGATGGGTGAACCGGAACCGGACCCGAGGCTGCAGAATCAGGATTGGCCCCTTCGCCAATCCTGACAGCACAGCCCAAACAACTCATCTACCAATATCTGACCTTGCCTGTGTCAACATGCACAAAGCCGGACTCGGTGTAGAGCCCTACCCCTCCGGCTTTCATGGCAACTGCCGACTGATGCAGATCCATCAGATCACGCCCCGGCAGTCGCACATCAATCGCCTTACCCTCCATATGCATGCTACGCTGGGCAACACCAGAGTTGGCGCTTCGGGAGCGGAGCATTTCATTGGTTTTGGGTGAACGGTAGGCGGAGATGATTTCGAAAGGTGCCCTGCTATCCAGGCTGGTCCGCAGGGTATACAGCAGATCCAGTAGAGTTGGATCGACCGGATGCATGTCACCCGTTCGGAAATCGCGCAGAAAACGATTGATCTCCGTCAGACTGGACGGAATATAGCGTCCATCCGCCCAATAGGTGGTGGAAATCGTTTCGCCGGTATGCAGATGATGCAGCGCCACTTCCCTTTCTGCTGCTTTACGTGTCTGACGGGTTGCCGCCAGTGCCGGCATCGCCAGCCCCGCCGCTGCCAGAACACAGCCCTTGATAAACAGTCGTCTGTTCAGACGACGTGATAAATCCTGAGACCCTGACGCCTCAAGACGATCGCACTCAGCACACATGCCTAACCCCCTTCACTTCAATATCAGGCAAACGTTGCCGCATTTTTGCGTATAACTGGGCAAATATTAACCAAAAATGAGTGATTTATCCAGAGGTGGATAATTGCTGGGGATAAAAGCCACGTCTACTGCGCCGCAACCTGTGGATAAATAAGGTTAAAATCGCGGTCCAGACGGCTGATAAGCGGTTCATTGGTGCCATAGATATCCGGCCTGATCTGCAATATACCTGCTTCATCCACCCAAACGGGTAGATAGGCCAGATACACCGGCAGTGATTCTGGCAGTGCAACTCGTCGGGTTCCCGGGCGAGCCAACTCCTCTGTAATCGACACGCTGGAACCAGCAGCGTTGAACAGACGTTGCGAAAGCTCCTCTATACCCTCGACACGAATGCAGCCGGAGCTGAAAGCACGCAACGGAAAGCCAAACAGGTTACGCGCCGGTGTATCGTGCAGGTAGATACTGTAGGGGTTATCCATGCCAAAGCGGATCTGACCAAGACTGTTGTGAGGTCCGGGTGACTGGCGAAGTCGAAACGGGAAGTTATTGCGGCCATACTGTGTCCAGTCAATCTCATAAGGGTCCTGCGCCACCCACTGACCCTCTTCGTATAACGCGACGCTGATCTGCTTACTGGCGAGGAAGTCCGGGTCTGCACGTTGATCCGGCAGCATATCTTCAACGGCCAGACGACGCGGTACCGTCCAGTTGGGATGAATGATCAGATAAGTCAGATCCGAAATAAATGAAGGTGTGGCACGACGCTTCTGACCACTGATCACCTTCTGGTGCAGACTAACCTCTCCCCCCTCGTACAGCTCCAGCTCATATCCTGCGATATTAACCAGAATATAACGTTCTCCCATGGATCTTGGCAGCCATCGCCAGCGCTCAAGCGATGCACGAATCTCACTGGCTGTCTGGGCTGGTGAGCGATTCAGCATCGCCCGGGTATCTCTGCCGATAACACCATCCGCCTTCAGCCCATGCCGTTGTTGAAAGTGGCGCACTGCAGTTGCCAGCTCAGCATCAAACAACGGATTTTCCAGCGCCGCCAGACTGTTCAGATCTGAGATCAGATCTCCCTCACTCAGCAACCGGGTACGAATTTGCGGAATCACTTCATGAAGCTCACCCTCTCGCAGCGTTGGAAACTCAGGCAAAGACTGCCAGTTACCCGCCAGAGACAGCGCTCGATAGCGACGGTACGCATCCTGCAGACGTTGATAGTGAGGATGCTTCGGCGCCAGAATATTCAGTAATAATCTGGGCGAATCACCGCGCAACAGCGCTGAGATAAGGAGGTCGGTTGACAGGTCCGGCCGTTCCATCAACCAGTGACGGTCAAAATCCCGCGGGTTGAGCTGACCACGCCCGAGATCTTCAGCCAGACGTACAAACAGATCTGTCAGATACAGCTCAGCCAGAGCAGGCTGATCCTGATAGGTGGAGAGGGTCTGGTGAGGTGAGGTATAGCGTGCTGAATAGAGGCCATGATCCGCAGCAGCCATAAAAGCCTCCTGCAGCTCGTCGATGCGAGCCGATAATGGCCAGCCTTGCTGATCAAACCAGAGAGGCGTGAAGTCTGGTTGCTGGTAATAGGATTGCAGATGCTGCAGATCAGCCTGATGCACCTGCCGTATCTCATTCAGCAGCTCACCCTGAGCTGCCGTACAGACGAGCCACACCAGACCCATTACTACCCATCTGGACAAACCACGATCCCGATTCATCCTGAACTCCGCTGTTGATCCAGTCATTAGATGATGCTCACACACAATCGCAGCACCAGCACACGTTGTTCAGGTACTGCGATTGACTGCTTGCTACATCAGCAATACATCAAGTATAGACGGGAATGGCGAATATGGACGATGGACGCGATTTTGCATCAAGCCGGATCAGCCAGATTACCCTTCGCTTCCAGCCAGGTTTTGCGGTCACCTGAGCGTTTTTTCGCCAGCAGCATATCCATCAACTCCATGGTGTCGTCGGCATCATCCACTGTGAGCTGTACCAGACGGCGCGTATCCGGCGACATGGTGGTTTCGCGCAGTTGCAGCGGATTCATCTCACCCAACCCCTTGAAGCGCTGGACATTGATTTTCGCATTCTTGCGCTCAGCGCGAATACGGTCGATGATCGCATCACGCTCTTCATCATCCAGTGCATAGGCGACCTCCTTGCCGACATCGATGCGATACAGGGGTGGCATCGCGACATAGACATGCCCTGCCTTGACCAGTGGACGAAAATGCTGAATGAACAGCGCGCACAGCAGCGTGGCGATATGCAATCCATCGGAGTCGGCATCGGCCAGAATACAGACCTTGTTGTAACGCAAACCTTCAAGGTTATCCGAACCCGGATCAACACCGATTGCAACCGCTATATCATGGATCTCCTGAGAAGCGAGGATCTCACCGGAATCAACCTCCCAGGTGTTGAGAATCTTACCTCGCAGCGGCATGATCGCCTGAAACTCGCGACTGCGCGCCTGCTTCGCAGAACCACCGGCTGAATCACCCTCGACCAGAAACAACTCAGCCTGCGTGGCATCGGCACCGGAGCAGTCGGCCAGCTTACCTGGCAGGGCAGGGCCCTGAGTGACGCGTTTACGCACCACCTTCTTGTTGGTGCGCATACGCCTTTGCGCATTGCTGATCACCAGCTCAGCCAGCTTTTCGCCCTCCTCCACATGCTTATTCAGCCACAGCGAGAAAGCATCCTTGACCGCACCGGAGATAAAGGCGGCTATACCGCGGGAAGAGAGACGCTCCTTGGTCTGACCAGAGAACTGGGCATCACGCATCTTCGCTGACAGGATATAGCAGCAGCGCTCCCAGATATCATCCGGTGTCAGCTTGACCCCGCGCGGCAGCAGGTTGCGGAATTCGCAGAACTCACGCATCGCTTCCAGCAACCCGGTCCGAAGGCCATTCACATGTGTGCCACCGAGCGCGGTCGGGATCAGGTTCACATAGCTCTCGGCCGTGATATCACCCCCCTCGACCAGCCACTGCACCGCACACTCAACAGCATCCTCCTGGCCCTCCAGCACACAGGTGAAGGGATCCTCGGGCAGGGTGTCAAACACCTGAGTGGTGCCTTTCAAATAGGCTGACAGCCCTTCCTCATACAGCCACTCCTCCTTTTCAGGCTTGCCTGATGAGCGGTCTGTGAAGGTAATCTTCAGGCCGGGACAGAGTACTGCCTTGGCGCGCAAGATATGCTTCAGCCGCCCGACATGAAACTTAGGCGTATCGAAGTATTTCGGATCAGGAGAGAAGCGTACTGTCGTGCCGGTATTGCGTTTGCCGCAGGTATCTATGATTTCCAGATCAGATACCTTTTCGCCATCGGCAAAACCGATGCGATAGATATTGCCGTCACGCCTGATCTGCACTTCGAGCAGTTTCGACAGGGCATTGACCACCGACACGCCAACCCCGTGCAAACCACCCGAGAAGGTATAGTTATCGTTATTGAACTTGCCACCGGCATGCAGCCGAGTCAGGATCAGTTCAACCCCACTGACACCCTCTTCCGCATGGATATCCACCGGCATCCCTCGTCCATCATCACTGACCGTGAGTGAGCTGTCTTCATGCAGGATCACATCTATCTGCCGGGCATGCCCTGCCAGCGCTTCATCCACGGAGTTATCGATCACTTCCTGAGCCAGATGGTTCGGCCGGTCGGTTTCGGTATACATTCCGGGGCGGCGCTTGACTGGGTCGAGGCCACTGAGGACCTCTATCGCGTCGGCATTATATTGCTTCATCAGCTCTGTTTTCCTGTTCAGGCGTTACAACGGGTAAGGGTGTTGCTGGCGGAAGATCGATCCGCCCTTCGGCAAAGGCATAGATAGCCGGGATCAGTTTTTCAAACTGCTCAAAACCATGACTACCACCTTCCTGCACAAACTGGGTGCAAGCGGCATATTTATTCACAGCGTCCCGATAATCAAGTGTTTCATCGGCTGTCTGCACCAGCAGCAGATAACGTGAGGGATCCTGTATCCGCTGTGTATCCAGCATCTGCAACTGTAACAGATGTTCACGGGTAAGATGATAGCGCTCGTGGTTGTAGAGGTTTTCATTTTCGCCCAGCCACGCCTCCAGCAAACGATAGGGGGCAACGGCAGGGTTGACCAGCACGGCTCTCAGATCCGGCTGACTCTCTACCAGCCAGTTGGCGTAGTAACCCCCCAGTGAACTGCCGATCAGCGTCACGGGGCGTGTCGATTGTGCCACCAGTTGTTTCAGTTGCTCCATCGCCTGAGCTGGCCAATGCGACAGCTCGGGCACCTGCAACTGATCCGCCAGTCCAAGCCTCTGCATACCGGCCTGTAGCAACCTCGCTTTCCAGGACTGGGGCGAGCTGTTAAAGCCATGAATATAGATCAGATTCGAGGTCAGCATCTGCTCTCCAGTATTACGCTTCAAATGCATCCTGTACACGCTCAAGATGAGCCACAATCTGCCCATCTGAGTGCAGCTCATACCAGCGATAGCCAGGCAGACCAGCCTGAGGGTCATCCTCTGTGGTCACCGTCAGCATCCCCGGTTTGAACTGTACGGCAGTCGAGGGTGCAGACCACATGGTGATACCGGCATATTGCAGCTCCAGCGCCTGATGCACATGTCCACACAGCACACCTTTGACCTGTGAGTGAGGCTTTACTCGATTCCAGAATTCTTCTGCATTTGCCAACATGATCTGATCCTGCCAGGGAGTCCCGATCGGCAATGGGTTGTGATGCAGGGCGATCAGGGTAGGGGCATCCGTATGCTTTGATAAAGTGCTTTCCAGCCACTCCAGAGAATCCGGTGAAATCGATCCACTACCTTTACCATCCGGTAGATGGTTCGAATCCAGCAACAGCATCCGCCAGCGACCAAGACGCAGTTCAGACTGTTTCAGCACCGAGATATCAAAACGATCCATCTGCTCACTGTTGTCGTGATTCCCTGCCACCCAGCAACGCACGCCAGGCAGGGGCTGAATCGTCTGCAGCAGACGCTCATAAGCGGAGAGCTCACCATGGTGTACCAGATCTCCACTGAGCAGCACAGCATCAAAGGATATACCCAACGAGAGCGCATGCGCCACCACTCGCTTCAGGAGAAACTCACTGTCGCGTTCATAATAATGACCACCGGGTTCCGGCGATATATGACAATCACTTATCTGGAGTAAATAGCGCATAGTCAGTCAGCCAGAACGGGTTCCATCTCAAATCCGTGATCAAGACACAGATTCAACCACTCGCCGAGATACTGGTTCAGCTGTTGTTTTTCATCAGGCTGATGCATCTCACCATTGGGGTAGGGGTAAACGCCGCTGAGTTGGCGGCGACGCTTGAGACAGATTACTTCTGCCATACGTGCATCATGATACAGGCGCACAATCAGTTGCGGTGCCTCAAGCCAGCGGGAATCCGATTCATGCACATAGGACAGCAGCAGCGTACTGGTATATCTGAAGCGTTCATCTATCTCTATTCGGACAACAGCTTGTTGCTGCACCATACCCACCCTGAACTCCCGCTCATCGCAGGATTCAAAATCCGGCAGCAGTTTCATGATTCGGGCATAGTTGATCTGACACTGGGCCATCTGCCTGGTCAGGTCCGGAACATATTTACGCTTCATCGATTCTCCGCATCAGGGCTACCCCTTCAGCCAGCACCTCATCGTGCCTGAGCTGAAGCCATTGCAGTGCAATAATGGCTGCCGCATTGTTGATCACACCTGTATTTACCAGTTCAAATGCCTGTTCGGCACTGAGCAGGTGGACCTTGATATCTTCTCCTTCTCCGGCCAGACCATGAATCCCCTCAGCTTTGGAGCCATCAACATAGCCACACAGCAGATCCAGCCATTCATCACATCCACCGGGACTCGGCAGATAACGGGTTATATGTTTAAGATGATGCACTTCAAGCCCTGCTTCTTCAAGCGTTTCCCGTTTTGCGACCTCTTCAGGCGTCTCGCCTGGCTCGATGATACCGGCCACCAACTCCAGCAACCAGGGTCCGGCTGGCGCTTTCAGTGCACCCACTCTGAACTGTTCTATTAATACGACAGCATCCTGAAGTGGATCAAACAGCAGCACAGCTGCTGCATCCCCTCTGCGTAGCAGTTCGCGCTGGACGCTGATCTCACCGCCCCGAAAACAGGCATGCGTCAACGTCAGGCTATGGATATTCAGAAAACCCTTATAGGATTGCTTATCCTCATCCGTATTGAAGTCATCAGACCCAAAAGAGGGTTGCCAGCTGGCAGTCGTACTCTTCACACATTGTCCTTTTCAAAAGTTGACCATGACATAAAATGCAGAACAAAAATGCACGGCGTTCAAGCAAAAATGCCGGACTGTCACCAGCCCGGCATTCGGGTTTGCACTTGAGTTGAACCGGGTAGTACCCGGAACAATCACCCAGGCATGGTTATTCTTTTTGCCCGCCAAAGCTTCCGAAAAAGTGGCGTTCGGTCTCGAAAGGATCCGGATTGGTCAAACCAAAGACTCCACCAATTTCGTCTGCTGCGGGACCAAAGAAGCGACCATCAATATTACCACGCATGAAATCAGGGTTATTGATGGTATACACCTCTCCACCCAGATCACTGCCGTTGATGGTCAACTCACCGCGCAGATCCAGCATCGGCGCATAGATAAAGCCTGGCAGCACAACCCCCATATCCAGATAATAATCATCCAGACTGAGCCCATCGACCATAATAGTATCAGTAGTGGTCAGTTCGATATTACCTGTAAGGAAGTTAGCCTCAGCCTCCATATTGGCCAGTGTGCGCCAGTATTGTCCAATATCAGGATTATTCGACGGCACCATATACTGTCCAACGGCTGTTCCACTATAGGTCCAGGTACCGGTTGTCGGCATATTTTCTGGCAGTGTTGTGTTACCAACGATGAACGTACCAACCACGCCAACTGTTTCCCGCTCTGGACCCGCCACATCGCTCCAGCTACCCAATGTCAGGTAGTCGTAAGCAGTTTCACCCATCGGCTGTTTGGTGTTGCGATCCACACTCGGCAGCTTGTTGAGCAGGATCAGCTCGGTACGGTGCTCGGCTATCTCGTCATTATAAATAACGCGCACACCGCCGTTGATCTCCTCAAACACCTCAATCATCGGGTTGGAACGATCCAGCACCAGCTGATTACCAGTTCTTGAGGCATTTTCCGAATTCAATACAATGCGCGTAATCTGGCCACTGCTGTCTCGCACCACATTGAAGTCCGCCAGTGTGTCGAACACCAGGTTACTGCCATAGGGAATAGGTGGGACGGGTTCTGGTTCCGGCTCTGGTTCTGGCTCTGGAGCATCAGGATCCGGATCAGGCGGTTCTGGAGAAAAATCAGGATCATCCGGATCTGGTTCTGGTTCAGGCTCTGGCTCTGGTTCGGGCTCTGGCTGAACCACGGTCAGATCCATCACCAGCGAATAGGAGTTACCCTTGCGCACTGTTCCGCTCTGAGAAGGTACTTCAATATCCGGTGCAATCACGGGATCCTGATTGGCAGGCGGCTGTGACGGCGTACCGGGAGACGGAAAGGAAGGAATGGTATTGCTCGAACCTCCCCCGCCGCAACCCGCCAGCATCAGCGTTGCGACTGTAAGGGCAGTCAGTTGAAAAGGTGCTCGGAAAGGCTTCATTCACATTCTCCATGTTGAGTCCGCTCAGAGCTCGACGGCTGATCAAAAGCTGAATCAGACGAGCGCCACCGCAGCATAGGACTCTGATACTAAAGCCAATACAGACTGTAATGCAATATCAGCAATAAACTTTACCGTACTTGCAGTTGGAGTAATTTATACCCGAGACTTGGCGTAACGCCTGCCGGCTGCTAGTCTGCGCAGGACGAGAAACAGGCAATCCTCGGATTAACCTGTCTTCACCCCTTTCCAGCATAGGTCAACCGAGTGAAAAAAACAGTACTCATTCTGCTCCTGCTGATTGCCGTTGTTTCAACCACATCCGCTGCAACCGCTCGAGCCGATAGTCTGCAAGCCGCACTTGCTCATGCCGATATCCTGTTCAGGGCCTCAGAGCATGAGGCACTGATTGAATTCCTGCACCCCTACAGACAGATGAACGAGCCGCCACTGGAAGTGCTGTTCATCCTCGGCATGAGTTACATGCAGCAGGAGCAGCACACACTGGCAGCAGATGAGTTCCGATTGATGCTGGCACGAGATCCATCACTGATCCGCCCAAGACTTGAGCTGGCACTGGCACTGCAGCGTAACGGTGATCTACAGGGTGCTCGCTACCATTATGAGCAGGTACTGGCGGCTGAACTACCCATTGGCGCGCAGCGCAACATCTATCAGATGTTGTCACAGATCCGTGAGCGCGAACCAACCTTACGCCTGAATCTGGAGCTGACTTCAGACACCAACCCGACACAAACAACCAGTAGTGATGTGATCTATATCGGTGGTTTGCCTTTCATTCGCAATGATCAGGATCAAGCTGAAACCGTCTGGGGAGTTGCCGGCTCTGCCGATCTGCACCTGCCACTTCCCAGCAATCCAGACTGGTTTGCCCGCATGTACGGCAGTTTTCAGGAGTATCCCGGTCGCGCGCTGGATGCTCAGTATGCACAGGTCAATGGTGGACGACGCGCGCAGTTCGGTGCCTATAATCTCAGTGCGGAAGCAGGTGCTCACATCACCTATTACGAGCATCGCAGGCAGCGCCAGGGACTTCTGGCCAGAGGCACGCTTTTCACCCGTCCCAGCCGATCACTCGCGCTATCGGGCGACCTGGAAGTTCGTAGTTTTCACTATCCCGAACTGGGCTACCTGGATGGCCACCAGAGCACAGCAACAGCTCGCGTTATCCACATCGCAACCCCCACTCAACGCTGGGATCTCTCCTTCAGCCTGTCCCATTATGACGCCAGCGCAAAGCCTTCAAGCTATCTGCAACCTGGGATCAACCTGCGTTATCTGCATGAATGGAATGGTGGCTGGATCAGTGGAGTACGCGTTCAGGGGCGTTACAGCGAGTATGAAGCCCCTGATCCCTTTTTCCGACAGACGCGTCGCGATGTCGAAGGACGTGTTGAGCTGGATCTTTTGAACCGCCGTATCGACTGGTATGGCTTCTCACCCCAGATGCTGTTCGGCTATACCCGACGCGAGTCCAATCTGACGCTCTACTCCTACGACCGCTTCTATGCCCGTATCGGACTGACCTCGGAGTTTTAGACGTCGTTAAGAACGCCTGCCAGATCACCCCGTCAGTGTGCGTCGTCTGGATTCGAAGATACAGCTGGCACTTTGCTGTTTGGCTTCCTTCTTCGCCTGTGCCGCCATCTCTGAGATCTCATGGAAGCTGCCACACCTGAGCGGATCGGGATGTACAACGCCCACCGCCAGACCCAGAAGCGGACAAAACTGACTTTGCCCCTGACGATCCAATCCCTGAAACCCTCCCTGCTGCAGATCCTCATCCGTGTAGAAGTGGCGCACCTGATGATCAAAATCCCTCAGGATCGCTTCACAAATCTCTTTCCAATCCTGGCAACGGAAAATGACGACAAAATCATCCCCTCCGACATGCCCGATGAAGTTTTCCTGATGCTCGGCATACTGTCCCAGCAAGTCTCCCAGCAGCCGGATCACCTGATCTCCCCTGGAATAGCCATAACGATCATTGAAGGGTTTGAAGTGATTCAGATCAAAATAGGCCACTCTGAAATCAGCACCGGACTGCAGCAGACCATCAATCTTTCTATTGATTGGTACATTCCCCGGCAACAATGTCAGTGGGTTGGCATAGCGAGCGTTCTGTATCTTCAGTTCGGTAATACGTTTCAACAGGTCACGTACGCTACCCATGCCGATATAACAACCATCCTGAACGATAACCAGATCCTGCTGCAGATTATGATCATTCTGATCGGTCAGCAGACGCGAAACTTCCTCCAGGCGGGTATGGCTCTCCACTACCATCGGGTCGCGCCGCATCAATCGTGATACCGGCTTATGCTCAAACAGGGAGCGGCCATACTGAGTGGAAAACAGCTCAAGCAGATCAGACCGACGCACCACACCAACAGGGCGGCTGTCTGACAATACCGGAATGCAGCCCCACTCCGGCTGCTCTCTGAAGAGAACACCAGCACCACGTATGGTATCTTCAGGCATCATGGCATCTACCGGGCACACCAGCGATAGCGCTGTTTCGGTAACATCTCCCGCGACATCCAGCGCAGCCGGACGAGCGCGAATCACCCCCGCGTCCAAAGCTAACGATGGCTCCGGCAAAGGCAATCCCAACAGATAGCCCTGGCCATATTGCACACCCAGCCCCTGCAGGACACGCAACTCCTCCAGAGTCTCGATCCCTTCGGCAATGATCATGCAGCGCAGGCTGCGTCCTACATTACAAATGGAGCGAACAAACTCGCGCTTGACCGGATCGCTGTCTACGCCCTGAATGAAATGTTTATCAATTTTTACATAGTCCGGTTGCAGCTCGGACCAGAGTTTAAGTCCGGAATAGCCAGCGCCCAGATCATCTATCGCGATTCGAAAACCCATCTCACGATAATGCTGAACAGCACTCAGGGAGAGACCTTGATGATCAAAAGGGTGTTGTTCAGAGAGTTCGATAACGATCTGATTCAGCGACAACCCCAATTGGCGCAACAGGTCGGCAGTAAAACCGCTTTGATGATCAGGGGAGCTGAGCAGGGATGCCGTCACATTCAGAAACAGCTTTCCTTCAGGTTTCAGATGAGCAAAGCGCTCCAGTGAGCGCTTACGGCACAGCAGTTCCAACGGATGCAACAGATCATGTCGCAAGGCAGCGCCAAAGAGCTCCAGCGGCGAATGCAACTGGCTGGTTTCGGGCCCTCTTATGAGCGCCTCATAACCCATCGCAAGCCCTGTCTGAAGATCCACGATCGGCTGAAATACAGGAAACAGAGACTCACTGTGAAGAATCTGCCGAAGCTCCGCCTCCTCTTGCTGCAATCTGTTTGTCGTCACCAACCTCATAACCTGCTTCCATCTCACCAGACTTGATGGTTAGGAAGTTTATGTAAGGATTATGACAGCTGGGTGACAGCTGGATCAGGCTGCGGGATCAGCGGCAAAACGCCTCAGTTGCTGAATCTCTTCTGCCCAGAGTGTTTCATCGATGGTTTCGAGCACCAGAGGAATACCGGTGAAGCGCTGATCACGCATGATATAGCGGAACACCTCCCAGCCTATCTCTCCGGCACCCAGACACTGGTGACGGTCGATTCGACTGCCCAACTTGCCTTTGGAATCATTCAGATGCATGGCATTGAGATACTGAAATCCGACCACCTGCTCAAATTCGGCAAAGGTCGCCTCACAGGCTTCCTGAGTGCGCAGATCATATCCCGCGGCAAAGATATGACAGGTATCCAGACAGACACCCACTCGGCTTTTATCTTCCACACCATCGATGATGGCAGCCAGATGCTCGAAGCGATGTCCGAGATTGGTGCCCTGCCCGGCGGTTGCTTCGATAACAGCCACCACACCACGGGTCTGATCCAGTGCCAGATTGATCGACTCAGCAACACGTTGGAGGCAAACATCTTCATCCAGTTGTTTCAGATGACTGCCAGGGTGGAAGTTCAGATACTTCAACCCCAGTTGCTCGCAGCGCTGCATCTCATCCAGAAAGGCCGCACGCGACTTTTCCAGCGCTTCAACCTCGGGATGGCCAAGATTGATCAGATAACTGTCGTGCGGCAGGATCTGCTCAGGACCAAATCCAAGCTCGGCGCAGCGCTCGCGAAAGCGGGCGATACTCTCCTGAGTCAGAGGTTTGGCATCCCAGCGGCGCTGGTTTTTGGTGAACAGAGCGAAGGCGTTGGCACCGATGGCATGTGCATTCAGCGGCGAGTTTTCCACTCCACCGGATGCGCTGACATGCGCGCCGATATAATACTCACTCACAGCTTGCAGGCGCCCCCGAGGCAGTCATCGAAATCCATCGATTCCAGCTCTTCACGTTCACTGTGTTGTTTCTGCAACTGTGCAAACAAACGACCCTCTGTAGAATCATCCAGTTTAACCGCAGCACGTTCAAAAATACTCAGCAGAGCCTTCAGCTCATCCAGTGTCAGATCATTCATATTGCTCTCCTTCAGTCATTTTTTCGCAGCTCATTCTGCCGTTACGTTATCCGACCGGTCGGATATGCTCAACCATCAACTGCAGATTGCGCTGACCACGAAACTCATTGATATCCAGCCGATACACCAGCTCGATTTCCAACACCTCCTGATCAGGCCAGAGGCGCGTATCTATATTAAATGCGATGGCATCCAGTGTCATGGCCGATCGAGGGTCCATCAACACCAGTTTCAGATGGCGCTTGCCAACCAGGCGCTGCTGCAGGATTCGAAAGCGGCCATCAAACATCGGCTCCGGGAACTGATGGCCCCAGGGACCAGCATCGCGCAGCAACTGCGCTAGCTCCAGCGTCAAACCATCCGCACTCAGCTCACCATCACTGACGATACGCCGTGTGAGCATTTCAGCCCCCATCTGGCGCCGCACTTCGGCATCAAAGGCCAGACGAAACGGCTCCAGCGACTCCGGCTGTAATGACAGACCAGCCGCCATCGCATGCCCACCGAATTTGCTGATCAGGCCCGGATGAGCAGCAGCAATCGCATCCAGACCATCACGGATATGAAAGCCACTGATGGAGCGCGCCGAGCCCTTGATTTCACCCTGCTCCCCCGGTGCAAAAGCGATCACCGGACGATGCACCCGCTCCTTGATGCGTGATGCAAGAATGCCCACCACACCCTGATGCCAGCTTGCATCATAGAGACATAGTCCATAGGGCATGCTGCTTTGATCCAGTTCCAGTTGATCCAGCAACAGCAGCGCCTGCTGCTGCATTCCCTGCTCGATACCGCGTCGCTCAAGGTTGAGCTGATCCAGCATCCGCGCCATCTCCAGCGCTGTATCCATCTCATCACACAGCAGACACTCAATCCCGATCGCCATATCCTCAAGTCGCCCTGCGGCATTGAGTCGCGGCGCAACAGCAAAACCGAGATCTGCGGCAATCAACTGCTCACGCTTACGCCCGGCCACCTCCAGCAGCGCCAGAATACCCGGCCGGGCCTGGCCGGCGCGGATACGCTGTAACCCCTGATACACCAACGCACGATTATTACGCTCCAGCGGTACCACATCTGCCACGGTGCCCAGAGCCACCAGATCCAGCAGAGAGGCCAGATTGGGCGCTGGCAGGCTTTTCGCCTGAAAATAGCCCCGCTGCTGCAGTGCGCGGCGCAACGCGATCATGACATAGAAGATGACACCAACACCGCAGGTGGATTTGGCGATGAATTCACAGCCGGGCTGGTTGGGATTGACGATGGCGCAGGCGGCGGGCAACTCACTGCCCGGCAAATGGTGATCGGTCACGATCACATCCAACCCCAGTTGCGCAGCTCTGGAGACGCCGTCGACACTTGATATGCCGTTATCCACCGTTATCAGAAGCTGAGGCTGTCTGGTGGCGGCCACCTCGACAATCTCAGGGCTCAGCCCATAGCCATACTCAAAACGGTTCGGTACCAGATAATCGACTTCGCGAGCGCCAAACATGCGTAGCGCCAGCACAGCCAGGGCCGTGCTTGTGGCACCGTCACAGTCAAAATCACCCACGATAAGAATTTTTTCGCCCTGCTCCAGAGCAGATATCAGACGCCCAACCGCCGCATCGATCCCCAGCAATTGATGATCAGGCAGAAGCTCTTGCAGATGGCGGCCTATCTGGTCTGGATTATCCAGTCCACGTGAGGCATAGACGCGTGCCAGCACCGGATGCAATGACTGCAAGGGTGCCGGCAGGTGTGCAGGTACGGGCCTGCGTTCAATGACTATCTCACTCATCAGGATCCGCTATGGCACTTAGCCACGGTGGATATGGCTGGCAACAAACGCCTGCACCCCACTCAAACTGTTTTCAAGCACGGTAAAGCGTTCTTCGCGCTCAAACAGATCGTGCAGATGTTCGGGCAGGCTCGGTGAATTCAATCCAGCCTTGACCACCGGTTCGGGAAACTTCACCGGATGCGCCGTTGCCAGCGTGATCATCGGTACCGAGCGGTCACGCCAGCACTCACGCGCGGCCTTGACACCAATTGCTGTGTGCGGATCCAGCAGATAACCAGTCTCAGCATGCACCTGACGAATCGTTTCGCAGGTCGCTTCATCGTCCACCCTATGGCTGTCGAACAACTCGCGCACGCGATCCCAGCGGCCTGCATCAAGTTTCACCGGCTCCTGACGGAAACGTTTCATCAGATCGGCAATCGCAGCACCATCATGGTCATAGACATCAAACAACAGGCGTTCGAAGTTGGACGACACCATGATATCCATCGACGGTGACAGAGTATGCTCCAACTGCCCCTTGGACATGTCATTGCCGGAGATCACCCGATGCAGAATATCGTTGCGGTTGGTCGCCACAACCAGTTGCTGAATCGGCAAGCCCATCTGCTTGGCGAGATACCCGGCAAAGATATCACCGAAGTTACCCGTCGGCACCGAGAAGGAAACAGGACGATGCGGGCCACCCAGCGCCAGAGAGGCCGAGAAATAGTAGACGATCTGGGCCATGATTCTGGCCCAGTTGATCGAATTCACCGCACCGAGTTTCTGACCCTGCAGGAAGCCCTGATCAGCAAAACTGTCTTTGACCATCTCCTGGCAGTCATCAAAGTTGCCTTCCAGTGCAATGTTGAAAACATTGTCCGACAGAATCGTGGTCATCTGGCGGCGCTGCACCTCGGACACACGGTTATAGGGGTGCAGAATAAAGATATCCAGATGCTCGCTGTGGCGACAACCTTCAATCGCAGCAGAGCCTGTGTCTCCCGATGTGGCTCCCATGATCACCAGACGCTCGCCACGCTGGGCCAGCACATGGTCCATCAAGCGACCGAGTAACTGCAGTGCAAAATCCTTGAATGCCAGTGTCGGGCCGTGAAACAGCTCCAGCACCCACTCATTCGTGCCCAGCTCGACCAGCGGCGCAACGGCAGAGTGATTGAAAGCGGCGTAGGTTTCATCCACCATCCGGCGCAGGTCCTCCTCTGCAATCGTATCGGATACAAACGGCTGCACCACCTTGAAAGCCAACTCAGCGTAAGAGAGACCACTCCAGGAAGCGATCTCCTCCTGACTGAAATGCGGCAGTTTTTCAGGCACATAAAGACCGCCATCATCGGCAAGGCCTGCCAGCAGCACATCCGCAAAGTTCAGAACCGGTGCCTGACCACGTGTAGAAACATATCTCATGACTTAATCCTCAGTCTGCCAGGTGATCAACGCGGATACGCACAACCTCACCGAGAATATCCGGCAGGGCTTCTATCTCACGCAGGGCTTCATTCATCATGCGCTCTTCAACCCGCTGAGTCAGCATGATAACAGGCACCTGAGCCTCCTTGGTTTCCTGCTGGATGATCGCCTCGATGTTGATCCCCTTCTCACCCAGAATACGAGTGACATGGGCCAGAACACCCGGCCTTTCGACGGCCTGTAAACGCAGGTAATAGCCGCTGACAGTCTCTTCAACATTCAGAATCGGCAGATCTGACAGGGCACCGGGCTGGAACGCCAGGTGCGGCACACGGTTCTCGGGATCGGCGGTGAGCGTGCGCACCACATCCATCAGATCCGCGACCACTGCCGACGCGGTTGGCTCAGCACCGGCTCCCGGCCCATAATAGAGCGTCTGTCCCACGGCATCGCCGCTGATCAGAATCGCATTCATCACGCCGTTAACATTGGCCAGCAGAGCTGACTTGGGAATCAGTGTCGGATGCACACGCAGCTCGATCCCCTTAGCGGTACGACGGCTGATACCCAGATGCTTGATGCGATAGCCCAGCTCTTCTGCATATTTGACATCTTCCGGAGTGATTTTACTGATCCCTTCGGTATAGCTCTTATCAAACTGCAGCGGGATGCCATAGGCGATGGATGCCAGAATAGTCAGCTTGTGTGCCGCATCAATCCCTTCGACATCAAAGGTCGGATCGGCTTCGGCATAACCCAGCGCCTGCGCTTCCTGCAACACATCGGCAAAGGCACGACCCTTGTCGCGCATCTCTGTCATGATGAAGTTGCCGGTACCATTGATGATTCCGGCCAGCCAGTTGATCTGATTCGCAGCCAAGCCTTCACGGATCGCCTTGATGATCGGGATACCGCCGGCAACAGATGCTTCAAATGCCACCATGACGCCCTTTGCCTGAGCAGCAGCAAAGATCTCATTGCCATGCACGGCGATCATCGCCTTGTTGGCAGTCACGACATGCTTGCCGTTCTCTATCGCCAGCAGCACCAACTCACGCGCGACATCATACCCACCGATCAACTCAACAACGATATCGATATCGGGATCGCGCGCGACAGCAAAGATATCCGGGGTAATCTGAATGCCGTTGGTATCAATAGCAGGGTTAATCCGACGGGTCGCAATCGCACCAATTTCGATGCGGCGACCCGCCCGACGTGCAATTTCATCCGCATTGCGCGTCAGTACTTTCAATGTACCGCTGCCTACGGTTCCCAGACCACAGATCCCAACTTTTACCGGCTTCAAACTACACCTCGCAGATTATCTCGCTCAGGACAGAACCCCACCCAATGAGGGCGGAGAAAAAATGGAGACCAGTATAACGAAAACTGAGGGCGCGGACTACGCACCCTCAGCATTGGAGAGGAAAAGAAAGTGATGCGACAGACAGTTTTTCAAGCTCAACTGTCGCGCAGAGGTCAGTTGATACCCAGAGTCTGAGCCAGGCGCGCGGCAGGCATATAGCCAGGCAGTAATGCGCCGCTTTCCAACACAATTGCCGGCGTACCATTAACACCGATCGACTGCCCTAACTGGAACTGATCGAGCACGCTGTTCTCACAACTTTTATTCGAGATAGTCTGACCGCCCTTGACCTTATCCATCAGTTCGTTTCGCTCATCACCCTCGCCACACCAAACAGAAACCATGGTGTTGTACGTTGCAGTGTTCGGCCCTCCTCTCGGAAAAGCCAGATAATTGACCTGAATACCCAATTTATTCAACTCAGGAACTTCACCATGAAGTCGACGACAGTAGGCACAATCAACATCCGTGAATACCTGAATAGTGGCCTTACGCTCACCCTCCGCCGGATAGATGATCTGCTCTGCAACAGGTACTTGAGCCATGACCTCAACCCGCATCGAGTCCTGAGCTTTCTCAGTCAGATTAACCAAACCCATCTCAGGATCAATTTCATAGAGGTGTCCGACAACAAAGTGTTTACCCTCCTGATCCATATAGAGAAAATCACCACCCTCAAGCACCACCTCATAGAGCCCCGGCAACGCCGAATCCTCTATTGATTTCACCAGCAGCCGGGAGTCCACTTTCTGAAGCTGCTGCAGAAGGAGATCCCGCACTTCATCCGTAACTGCCATAGCGGCATTACCCATCAGGCTCACCAACAGTACAGCAGCCAACATCAGCTTGTTCATAAACGCCTCAACTCAAGAAGGATAGTCAAAAATAGGAGCATAATATCGACCAAAAGTTCAACCCCGGGGGTGGTGCTGCTGGTGCAGATCCTGCAACCTCTGCGTCGCTACATGTGTATAGATCTGTGTGGTCGACAGATCAGCATGCCCCAGCAAAAGCTGCACCACACGCAGATCAGCACCATGATTGAGCAGATGAGTGGCAAAAGCATGCCGCAGCACGTGCGGCGACAGGGGCTTATCTACCCCTGCCGTCTGCGCATGCCGCTTGATGCGATGCCAGAAGGTCTGACGCGTCATCATCTGCCCTCGCCGACTCGGAAACAACACCTCTGAACGCACAGAGCCCAGCAACAAAGGGCGTGATTGTTTCATATACTGCTGTATCCACGCCAGCGCTTCATCACCGACAGGTACCAGCCGTTCCTTGTCGCCCTTACCGATAATTCTGATCACCCCCTGGCGGAGGTTCAACTGCTCCAGCTCAAGCGTCACCAACTCGGTGATCCGCAGCCCTGCCGCATAAAGCAGCTCCAGCATCGTACGATCCCGCAACCCCAGTGTATCCGACACATCAGGTGCCGACAGCAGGGACTCAACATCCGACTCACTCAAGGTTTTAGGCAAGGGCCGCCCACGACGTGGACTATCGATATTCAGGGTTGGGTCCTGCTCCACCAACCCCTCACGCAACGCAAAACGATAGAATCCACGCAAGCAGGAGAGCAAACGAGCCGTTGAGGCGCTTTTTAGTCGCGCTTGCATACGCCAGGCCAGATGAGACTGCAGGTGCTGCCGATTGGCCTGTAAAAGACTGCTGCGCTGCTCACCCAACCAGGCTGCAAAATGATTAAGATCCTTGCGATAGGCCACAATGCTGTTATCACTGAGGCCCTTCTCCAGCCACAAATGCTGGCAGTACTCTTCTATCAACTTCCGCGCATGCGCATCCGGCTCAAGTGCCGTGAGTCGCAGATCTACGGTCAACGATAAACCTCCAGTGCACTGATACGATCAAGCGATACAGGATATTCTGCAACACCTCTGTTGACACGTTGCTCAACCCGCAGATTACCGTCTTCAAGACTGATCAGGCGCCCCTCCACACGCTTACCCATCACAGTATAAAAACGTACAGGCAGCCCAGTATATTGCCCCAGATCATCCGGAGAGGTCGCCTGAAAACGACGCTCCGGCCGCTCTGTGGGGCGTGCCGGAATGCCCGGCATCAGCATCGCAACTTCATCAGCAACCTCACCCATCTGCCCAGACTCTACGGGATTCGGATCCTGATCCAAGCGTTCAACCGGATCTGCCTCGGCGAAAGCTTCCTGATCAGAAATCGAAGCAACCTCATCCGACTCAGCTACAGATTCCGATGCAGGTTCTGACACAGCTGCAGGTGAGCGCACCACAGGTGCTTGAAGTAGATCTTCCCAATTTATATCTCTCAGCAGCAGGGTTCTGTCATTTACATTCAAGACGGGATTGAGGCGCTCCAGCAATGCATCCACATTCTGTGCCATCATGACTATTTCCGGTCCCACCCCGCCCGGAGGACTGATGATAAACTCCAGCCTCGCATCAGGACGATTCAGTTCCAGATACAGATCAGACAGGATATCATCCAGATAGATACCCTCACCCATCAACCACTGCCTGAAAAGCCCTGCATGCAGCTCCAGATATTCCTCCTGGGACACTCCGGCACGTGCTGCACAGAACTCCGCCTTGCGCTGGTTGTAACCTGAATCAGTATAATTGAAGGCTAGACGATTCATGCGCATGGTACCCATCATCATCTCAGGTGATATCGGTCCGGCTGGAACCGTCAAGCGTGCGCTGGTCCCGACTGATGCAAAATCACGCATCTGTATATCACTATCGGCACGGATTTCACCCATCAATTCATCAAACTGAAAGACTGTGTAGAAATCCATATTCATGCGCCGGATATTCATCTCACCCAACGCCGCCAGGTCCAGTCGAGATATATCACCACATCCCAATGCCTCTGGGCTGATAAAATCCGTTCCCTCCATCAACTGGGCCTGCTGCTCCAGTTCACGCAACCAGGGCGAGTTCAGATTAATACCAAACCCCTCCACTGCCATACTGGCCTGATCTGGAAATCGCCCCTTTTCAAACGCGCCGCCGGGATCCATCAGAAATAGAGGGTCGCTGCTGCGAAAGCTGATAGCATCGATAGTAAAAGAATCTGACTGGCCATTCGGCATAGCGCGGAGGCCATTAACCCGAATTTCGGAAAGTGGATTGACATAAAGGCCACTGTATTCAATCTGCATGACAGGACGCATCTCCGCAATTACTGCGTCTACCTGCCGCTTCACCTGATACCAGTAAAAACCGTAGCCTCCTGCCACTACCAACAGCGCCAGGAAGAGCACACCGGCCAGTAACCCGAGCTTGCGCATAACAACAATCCTTCAATGGTCTTTATCACCAATCATTCTAAATCGGTATGCGAGAAATGGCGAGAAATCCGGTTCAATATCCATTCATTCAAACTAACAAGGCCACTAAAACAAAAAAGGCGACCCCCAGGGTCGCCTTTTTTATTTCCGGTACCGAGTCAAACTCAGCCCAGTTTTTCCTTGATACGTGCAGACTTACCACTACGCTCACGCAGGTAGTAAAGCTTAGCCTGGCGCACATCACCGCGGCGAACCACACTGATGCTTTCCACGACTGGACTGTAAGTCTGGAAGGTACGCTCAACGCCCACACCATGGGAGATCTTACGAACAGTGAAAGCAGAGTTCAGGCCACGGTTACGAATGCCGATCACTACACCTTCAAAAGACTGCAGACGGCTACGCTCGCCCTCAACAACTTTAACCTGTACGTTAACAGTATCACCCGGTGCGAAAGGAGGCACCTCTTTACTCATCTGTTCAGCTTCGATCTGCTGAATAATTGTACTTTTGCTGCTCATCGCTCGCTCCTGTAAATTTAACCGCACGCCTCACCGGCTTCGCGGATATATTCGCTTAACAGCGCCTGCTGCTCCGGGTTCAGATCAATCCTGTCCAGCAAATCCGGTCGTCTTTCCCAGGTTCTGCCCAGCTGTTGTTTCAGCCGCCAGCGCCTGATATGTTCGTGATTTCCGCTCAGAAGCACCTCCGGTACATTCATACCATCGAGCACTTCCGGCCTGGTGTAGTGAGGGCAATCCAGCAGACCATCAAAAAACGAGTCTTCAACCGCTGAATCCGCATGTCCCAACACACCCGGCAGCATCCGCGAAACCGCGTCAACCACCACCATGGCTGGCAACTCACCACCACTCAGAACAAAATCACCTAACGACCACTCCTCATCAATCTCAGCTCTGATCAGACGCTCATCAATACCTTCATAGCGTCCAGCAACCAGAATAAGACTGTCAGCAGCGGCCAGTTCACTGACACCGGCCTGATCCAGCCTGCGCCCCTGAGGTGAAAGGTAAATCACTTTCACCCGACCTTTTGCCTGTTCCTTTGCGGCTGCAATTGCATCGCGCAGAGGCTGCACCTTCATCAGCATGCCTGGACCACCACCATAAGGCCGGTCGTCCACCGTCCGATGCCGGTCATGCGCGAAGTCGCGCGGATTCCAGCAACTGACATCCATCAAGCCGTTACGTACAGCTCTGCCGGTGACACCGAAGCGAGTAACCGCCTCAAACATCTCCGGAAACAGCGTTACAATTCCAAACCACACAACTCAGAACTCCGGGTCCCAATCAACCCGCATCAGTCCCTCGTCAAGATTAATCTCTTTGATCACCTGATCCGGCAAATAAGGAATCAGACGCTCCTCGCGGTCAATACTCTCCGCAGTGCCTCTGACAACCAGTACATCATTCGAACCGGTTTCCATCAGATGATCCACCCGTCCCAGCAACACGCCGGATTCGGTATATACCAATAGATTTTCAAGTTGATGCCAGTAATACTCGTCTTCACCCGGCTCAGGCAATACAGACAGCGGTACCAGAATATCCAGTCCGCAGAACTGCCTGGCTTGTTCCGGTGAATCCATACCGGCCAACTTGGCAATCAAGCCTTTTCCGTGGGGCTTCCACTCTTCCACTTTAAGTGTCAGAAGTTCGCCACCACGCTTTACCTGCCAGGGTTGGTAGCCGAAGAGACCGTTCATCGGATCAGTATAGGAAAACACCTTTACCCACCCTTTGATGCCATAGACAGAGGTCAGTCGACCTACTACTGTCAGCTCTTCAGACATCGATTCTTACCCCTTGCAGGTTCGCCAAGCCAGCTTACTGTGCGGCTTTGCGTGCGTCTTTCAGCAACTGAGCAACACGCTCAGACGGCTGAGCACCTTTGCTGATCCAGAACTCTGCACGTTCCAGGTCAACACGCAGACGCTCTTCCTGTCCCCGGGCTACAGGGTTGAAAAAGCCCACCCGCTCAATAAAGCGGCTGTCACGCGCAAAGCGTGAATCGGCAACGGTGATGTGATAGAACGGACGCTTTTTGGCGCCGCCGCGAGACAAACGAATAGTGACCATGCGCTGGACCCCTTTATTTCGCAAGGATGGGTTTTGAGATCGCCCATCGTTTAATTTCCCCAGCCAGCTCACTGTGTAAGCCTGCGGACTGAGGGCCAATCTAGAATTAGAGGCGCGGATTGTACGCCAATTAATCAGTCATTGAAAGCCTGCAGCCTTCATATTCAGCCAGCAAAACGCTAGAAGCGTGGAAAACCGCCACCCATCCCCTGAGGCAGCATCGATTTCATGCTGCGACCGAGCTTTGCCATACCAGCTTTGTTACCGAATTTTTTCATCATCTTCGCCATCTGCTTGTGCTGTTTGAGCAGACGGTTAACATCCTGAATCTGTGTACCTGAACCCATCGCGATGCGACGCTTGCGAGAACCCGAGATGATATCGGGGTTACGGCGCTCGCCCGGCGTCATCGAATTGATGATCACCGCCATCTGCATCATGCCCTTTTCGGCCTGAGCAGACTGCGCTGCCTGCGCCATCTGCCCCATACCCGGCAGTTTTTCCAGCATCGACATCATGCCACCCATGCTGTTCATCTGCTGTAGCTGCTCGCGAAAATCTTCCAGATCAAAGCGCTTGCCTTTGGAGATCTTGTTGGCGAATTTTTCAGCCTTCTCCTTATCGATCTTGTGTTCAGCCTCCTCGATCAGACTGAGCACATCGCCCATGCCAAGAATGCGCGACGCCACACGATCCGGATGAAAAGGCTCCAGCGCATCGGTTTTTTCACCAACACCCAGGAACTTGATCGGTTTACCGGTGATATGACGCACCGAGAGGGCCGCACCACCGCGTGCATCACCGTCTGTCTTGGTCAATATCACACCAGTCAGAGGCAGCACTTCATTAAAGGCACGCGCCGTGTTCGCGGCATCCTGGCCGGTCATCGAATCAACTACAAACAGAGTCTCGACCGGATTGATGGCGGCATGCAACTGACGGATCTCTTCCATCATCGCTTCATCGATCGCCAGACGACCTGCGGTATCCACCAGCAGTACATCATGGTGCTGCAAACGTGCATGGCGGATCGCTGAGTTGACTATATCAACGGGCTTCTGCTCGATATTGGAGGGAAAGAAGTCGACGCCGACCTCGCTGGCGAGCGTTTCGAGCTGACGAATCGCAGCTGGGCGATACACGTCGGCCGAAACAACCAGTACTTTTTTCTTTTTCCGCTCTTTCAGAAAGCGCGCCAGCTTGGCTACCGAGGTGGTTTTACCCGCTCCCTGCAGACCAGCCATCATGACCACGGCAGGCGGAGTTACGGCCAGATTGAGCTCGGCATTCGCCTCCCCCATGACACGCACCAGTTCTTCGTTGACGATCTTGACGAAGACCTGCCCGGGGCTCAGGCTTTTGCTGACCTCCGAACCCAGTGCACGCTCCTTGACGCCGTTGATGAACTCCTTAACCACCGGCAGCGCAACATCCGCCTCAAGCAGAGCCATGCGCACTTCGCGCAACGTCGCCTTGATGTTGTCTTCGGTCAGCCGGGCCTGGCCGGTGACACTGCGCAGCGTCTGTGTAAGCCGTTGTGACAGATTATCGAACATGTTTGCCTCTGTATCGCTGATCGACTGCTACCTGGGCACCCTGATTCCTGCAGTGATGATGGCAACAGATCTTTATCAAAACCCTTATTATACAGAAGGGGCCAGTTACACGGCACCTTATATTTCCTCTGCCTGAAGTTTATGCCAAACTTGGCGCCTTCAAAGGAGAGAATTCGGGATGCTCATAGTCACCACACTGATTGCGATAATTTGCTACACGGCCGCGACTGCTCTGCAGTGGCAGCGCTTGAAGCAGAACAGATCTGACACGCGCAATAGAGTTCTGGTACTGGGTCTGGCTGGCTTTATCAGTCATGGCGGAGCCGTTTTTCTGACACTGCATCAAACCGAAGGGGTCAATCTGGGGTTCTTCAGTGTCGGTTCACTGATCGCATGGCTGGTTGCGGCCCTCGTACTCGGAAGCAGCCTGCGCCAGCGGCTGGACAACCTGTTCATCGGCGTTTTTCCGATAGCCATACTTGCACTCGCACTTGCTGCCCTGCTGCCTGACAGCAGTGAATATCGTGCCTTTGAAAGCGGACTGCTGGTACACATCCTTCTGTCTATTCTGGCTTACAGTATTTTTACACTGGCCACACTGCAGGCCATTCTTTTGTCTCGGCAAGAGATAGCACTCAAGCACCATAACACCCGCGGACTGGTGGCCAGCCTGCCTCCTCTGCAACTGATGGAAAGACTCCTGTTCGAAATGCTCTGGGTTGGTTTTATCCTGCTGAGCCTGTCACTGCTAAGCGGCATGCTGTTTGTGGAGAACCTGTTTGCCCAGCATCTGGTGCACAAAACCGTCCTTTCAATCGCAGCCTGGGTCATCTATGGCATTTTGCTTGCTTGCCGTCATTTCCTCGGATGGCGCGGCAACCGTGCCATCCACTGGACAATCGGCGGATTCATTCTGCTGATGCTGGCCTTTTTCGGATCAAAACTGGTACTGGAACTTCTGCTCTGAGCCCGACAAAGCTATTGACAGTTAATCTCTGTCACCAGAGAATGATCCCCCATTTGGTAATTAAAGGCTCTAACTCTTGGAAGATGCGTCGATAGGCTCACTGCTGATCCTACTTGGGTTTCTGATTTTGCTGTCTGCTTTTTTCTCCAGCTCAGAAACATCGATGATGTCACTTAACCGCTACCGGTTACGCCATCTGGTCAATAACAAGCACCGCGCCGCCACCAAGGCCAGCCTGCTTCTGGAACGCCCGGACCGCCTTATAGGCGTCATTCTGATCGGCAACAACTTTGTCAACATCCTGGCATCGGCTATCGCGACAGTTATCGCCGTCCGTTTGTGGGGTGATGCCGGGATTGCCATTGCGACCGGCGCTCTGACGCTGATCATTCTGGTTTTTGCCGAGGTGACGCCAAAAACACTGGCAGCCCTGCACCCGGAGCGCATCGCTTTTCCCGCGTCATTTGTTTTGACCCCTCTGCTGAAAGTCATGTACCCACTGGTCTGGGCAGTCAACTCCATCACCAATGGTCTACTGCGACTCCTCAGGATCAAGGCCGCCGACACCAATGGCGACCACCTCAGCACCGAAGAGCTGCGCACACTGGTCAATGAAGCCGGAGCCCTACTCCCCAAACGCCACCAGTCAATGCTGCTGGGCGTGCTTCAGCTCAATGATGTCTCGGTGAATGACATCATGATTCCACGTAACGAAGTGGAAGGAATAGATCTGGAACATGACCTGGATACGATCCTGGAGCAACTGTCAAAAACCAGCCACACTCGACTGCCCATCTATCATGGTGATATCAATAAAGTGGTCGGCATTCTGCATATGCGCAACCTTGCCCAACTGATTCAGCAAGGCAAGGTGACCAGAGAATCCATCCTGCAGGTGGCACATGATCCCTATTTCGTTCCTGAAAGTACGCCACTGCAAACTCAGCTGCTTAATTTTCAGAAGAAGAGCCGGCGTATCGGAATCGTGGTAGATGAGTATGGGGATGTTGAAGGAGTTGTAACGCTGGAAGATATCCTGGAAGAGATAGTCGGCGAACTGTCTGAAGAGAACAGTGACCTGGCAGAAGATATTCATCCGCAGGATGATGGCAGCTACTTTATTGATGGCGGCGCTTATGTTCGCGATATCAACCGCGTCCTGAACTGGGATCTGCCCACTGACGGACCCAAAACGCTGAATGGGTTGATCACCGAAACGCTTGAATCACTGCCGGATGCCAATGTCTGCCTTGAAATATACAACTATCGGGTAGAAACGCTGCAGATCCAGGACAAGTGCATCCAGACTGCACGTATCCTGCGCATCAACAATCCTTCCTGATAATATTCAGAACATTATCCGAGACAGTACCCGCCAGCCTTTCCGGGCGTGGCGGGATATTTAATCCCGCCCCGAACCCCACATTCAAAAACTCTGTCAAAATATAGGCGGTCAGCCCCCAGATAATCTCACCGTCATACTCCCAGGCCGAAATCCTGTGCGTACGCCCCTCATAGATAAAGCTATCCATACGCTGCGCTTCATTTTCCAGAAAGAAGGAAACCGGCACTTTGAACACCTTATCCAGCTCGCCGGGATTCGGACGCAGTGGCAACTGCGAAGGGATCACGCCAACCCAGGGCGTCACTTGCAATTGATGCTTCGACACCACCTGCCCGAGCGAACCAATGATCTGAACTTTATCCTGACTGAGGCCTATCTCCTCTTCCGCCTCACGCAAGGCCGTATGCAGCAGATCAGCATCTTCCGGATCACGCTTACCGCCGGGAAATGCCACCTCACCACGATGTGTCGACAGCAGATGTGAACGCACGGTCAGCACAATTTCCGGGTCATGCACCTGATCTGTCATCACCACAAGAACGGCCGCTTCCATACCCTGAGCTCTTAACCGCCAGGGCCGATACTGCTTCAACCTCTTCGCCACCTGATCCAGCATGTACCCTCCTGTATACCCTTCTCGATCTACGCTCAAATCCTGTACAAAATGGGTCGACGTGGATTCTGCGATACGGCTAAAATGGGTGCAGACACAAGGAACCCGACCTATGAAGTTTTGTAGCCAGTGTGGCGCACACGTAACAAGCAGAATACCCGAAGGCGACAATCGCGAGCGTTATGTCTGCGGTAACTGTGGCACTATTCACTACCAGAACCCACGAATTATTGCCGGTTGTCTGCCAATCTACAACCAGCAAGTGCTTCTGTGTCGGCGCGCCATTGAACCTCGCTATGGATATTGGACGCTGCCTGCCGGTTTCATGGAAAATGGCGAATCAACCGAGGATGCCGCATTGCGCGAAACATTGGAAGAAGCAAATGCCGATGTCCTGATCCGCCAGCTCTACACAGTCACCTCCATCATGCATGTCAATCAGGTGCAGATGATCTATCTCGCCCATCTGCCGAAACCGGAATTCAGCAGCAGCGATGAGTCACTCGATGTTCAACTCTTCCACGAAGATGAAATACCCTGGGATGACCTTGCCTTTGAAACAATTCGCAACGCATTGCGCTACTATTTCGAGGACCGACGCCTGGGCACGTTTCCGCTGCGCCACATAGAGTTGGATATCAGCGAAAAGGGCAAGCTGCTCACGCGTGAAGGTACTGCGCAGTAATTGTGCCAAAAAGCCTTATAGATCTTCCAACCGCCAGACATCATAGGCCACCTCTTCATAGGGGTGCGCCTGCTTAAGGGTAGCAACCGCCTGCCTGATCAACTGATCATCACAGACCATCTCAACCTTCCACTCCGCCACTTTCTCCAGCGCGTCCTGCTTTCCGATATGCGGATTGCTGCCCGACAAGGGCCTGAACTGACCAGTACCCAGCGTCTGCCAGCAACAACCGTCATAGTCACCGATCCTGCCGACACCCGCATCAAACAGCGCCTGTTTGACAACCTCAAGATCAGCCTCAGGCACAAAAAAACATAATTTATACATAAATTTACCTCAACTATCCGGGATCGAAAAGTGGATAAAAAAAAGCCCGCAAGAGCGGGCGAGTAAGAAGAACTCTTTGAGTTTAGCGCAAACCGAGCACATCTTGCATGTCATAAAGACCAACCGGCTTATCCTTGAGCCAGGCTGCCGCTCTGACGGCGCCCTTGGCAAAGGTCATGCGACTTGAGGCCTTATGTGTAATCTCAATACGCTCGCCCTCTGTGGCAAAGAGCACCGTATGATCACCGACTATATCGCCTGCACGGATGGTTTCGAAACCTATCTCCTTCTCAGGACGTGCGCCGGTATAGCCCTGACGGCCGTAAACCGCACAATTTTTCAGATCGCGTCCCAGCGCATCAGCGACAACTTCACCCATACGCAATGCAGTGCCGGAAGGCGCATCCACCTTATGACGATGGTGCGCTTCGATAATCTCTATATCGTAACCGGCATCATCACCCAGTACAGTGGCTGCAATCTCGAGCAGTTTAAAGCAGAGATTAACCCCTACACTCATATTCGGTGCAAATACTATCGCCGTCTTGTCGGATGCTTTGCGCAGACGCTCTTTCTGCAGATCATCCAACCCGGTGGTTCCGATCACTATCTGCTTGCCATTGGCAGCACAGAACGCGACGTTACCCATCGACACCTCAGGCGAGGTGAAATCAATCAGCACATCGAACTGATCCAGCACTTGCTCAAGGCTCGGACTGAGCAGAATGCCAAGTTTGCCGATACCGGCAAGCTCACCCGCATCTGCACCCGACAGACTGCTTCCGGGCTCAACGATCGCAGCCGCCAGACGCACGCCGTCGGCCTGCTGGATCGCTTCGATGATAGTTCGTCCCATACGACCGGCTGCACCGGTGACTGCTACTCTGATCATGCGTTTACCATGCCCGAATCTGCTGACCTGATGATCAGGTCATATCCTCAAAGAATTTTTTGACGGAATCAAAAAAACCATGCCGCTTGGGGCTGTGCTTACCCTTGCCCTCTTCGGTCGCGTCCTGGAACTCACGTAGCAGCTCCTTCTGTCGACTGTTGAGGTTAACCGGCGTTTCGACGATCGCTCTCACCATCAGGTCGCCGGTTGAGCCACCACGGACAGGAGCAATGCCCTTACCACGCAGACGGAACAGCTTGCCGCTTTGAGTTTCAGAGGGGATCTTCAGCTTGACGCGACCATCCAGTGTCGGCACATCCAGCTCACCACCCAGTGCTGCATCAACAAAGCTGATAGGCACTTCGCAGAACAGATGTTTGCCATCGCGCTGGAAGATCGGATGCTCACGTACACTGACCTGAACATAGAGATCACCTGCAGGGCCGCCATTGCCGCCCGCCTCGCCCTCACCCGCCAGACGGATACGATCTCCCGTATCCACACCCGCCGGGATTTTGACCTGTAGCGTCTTGACCTTCTCGACACGACCATGACCATGGCAAGCAGTACAGGGATCCGGGATCACCTTGCCGCGACCATGACAGGTTGGGCAGGTTTGCTGAACAGAGAAGAAACCCTGCTGCATCCTGACCTGGCCGACACCGCCACAGGTACTGCAAGTACGTGGACTGGTTCCCGGCTTCGCGCCAGAGCCGTCACAGGTATCGCAGGCGACCAGAGTCGGGACACGCAGACTTTTTTCGCAACCGCGAACCGCCTCTTCAAGGCTTAGATCAAGGTTATAGCGAAGATCAGCACCGCGCTGCACACTGCTGCGCCGCTGACCGCCACCGCCCCCACCGAAGATATCGCCGAAGACATCACCAAAGATATCGGAGAAGTTGCCCTCGAAGCCACCACCATGGAAACCGCCACCACCTTGCCCTTGCACACCGGCATGACCAAACTGGTCATAGGCGGCCTTTTTCTGGGCATCTGACAGCACCTCATAGGCTTCGCTGAACTCTTTGAACTTCTCTTCCGCCTCAGGATTATCCGGATTGCGGTCCGGGTGATACTTCATGGCCAGACGGCGATAAGCTTTTTTGATATCACGATCGGATGAGTCTCGCGACACACCCAACAGTTCATAGTAGTCTTTCTTTGACATAATCCGAATCTGATCCGGTTGTAGACTTCAAATGAAGCCGGACACGACAACGCGGGCATAAGCCCGCGTCGCCACACATACCCTATCGAACAGGCGCGGACAGCTTACTTCTTATCGTCCTTGACCTCTTCGAACTCAGCATCAACAACATCGTCTGCTGTCTGCTTTTCTGTCGCATCATCTGCAGCAGAATCAGCCTGAGCCGCATCGGCATACATCTTTTCAGCCACAGAGGAGATCGCAGCCGTCAGGGCTTCGGTCTTGCTTTCGATGGCAGCCTTATCATCAGCTGTCAGCACCTCTTCCAGCTCAGCAATTGCCGCTTCAATGCTGGTTTTTTCGCTGTCGCTGACCTTGTCTGCGGCATCTTTCAATGTTTTCTTGGCCGTATGAACCATGGCATCGCCCTGGTTACGTGCAGTCGTCAGCTCTTCAAAGCGACGGTCATCATCGGCGTGTGCTTCAGCATCGCGGACCATTTTTTCGATCTCTTCATCACTCAGACCGGTTGAGGCCTTGATGATGATTGACTGCTGCTTGCCGGTTGCCTTGTCCTTGGCGGATACGTTCAGGATACCGTTGGCATCGATATCGAAAGTTACTTCGATCTGAGGGACACCACGTGGCGCCGGTGGAATATCTGCCAGATCAAAACGACCCAGTGATTTGTTCTGTGAAGCCTGCTTGCGCTCACCCTGAACGACATGGATAGTCACGGCACCCTGATTGTCGTCAGCAGTCGAGAACACCTGTGATTTCTTGGTAGGAATCGTGGTGTTCTTATCGATCACTGGTGTCGCAACGCCGCCCATGGTTTCGATACCCAGCGTCAGCGGAGTGACGTCGAGCAGTAGTACGTCTTTCACGTCACCAGACAGAACCGCTGCCTGAATACCTGCACCTATGGCAACCGCTTCATCAGGGTTAACATCCTTGCGCGGCTCTTTGCCGAAGAAATCTGTGACTTTCTTCTGCACCATTGGCATACGTGTCTGACCACCGACCAGGATAACCTCGTCAATCTGGGATGCAGACAGGCCGGCATCTTTCAATGCAATGCGGCAAGGCTCCATAGAGCGATCAACCAGATCCTCTACCAGCGACTCCAGCTTGGCACGCGTAACACGAACATTAAGATGTTTCGGGCCTGACGCATCAGCGGTGATGTAAGGCAGGTTAACATCTGTCTGCTGCGAGCTGGACAGCTCAACTTTGGCCTTCTCGGCCGCTTCTTTCAGACGCTGCAGCGCCAGAGGGTCGTTGTGAAGATCGATACCACTTTCTTTCTTGAACTGGTCTGCCAGGTAGTTGATCAGCGCCAGGTCAAAGTCTTCACCACCGAGGAAGGTATCACCGTTGGTCGCCAGTACTTCAAACTGGTGCTCGCCATCAACATCGGCGATTTCGATAATGGAGACGTCAAACGTACCACCACCCAGGTCATAAACCGCAATGGTCTTGTCGCCCTTGCTCTTGTCCAGACCATAGGCCAGTGCTGCAGCCGTTGGCTCGTTGATGATACGTTTCACCTCAAGACCCGCAATACGACCGGCATCCTTGGTTGCCTGGCGCTGCGAATCGTTGAAGTAGGCAGGTACCGTGATAACTGCTTCGGTCACTGGCTCGCCCAGATAGTCTTCAGCCGTTTTCTTCATTTTCTTCAGAATTTCGGCAGACACCTGCTGCGGCGCCATCTTATTATCTCTCACCTGAACCCAGGCGTCGCCGTTCTCAGCTTTGATAATTTTGTAAGGCACCATCTTGATATCTTTCTGCACTACGTCGTCACCGAAACGGCGACCAATCAGACGCTTGATGGCAAAAATCGTATTATCTGGATTGGTCACCGCCTGACGCTTGGCTGACTGACCGACCAGGATCTCACCATCATTGGTATAGGCAATGATGGAAGGGGTTGTACGATCACCCTCTGAGTTCTCGATAACTCTGGTTTTATCTCCATCAAGGATCGACACACAAGAGTTGGTGGTTCCAAGATCGATACCAATAATTCTACCCATTTTCTACTCCAGTATTTTGCGTCCACGAGCGGGACATGAATTCTGTAAAAATCGTTAACAGTTATATGGGGCCGCCTGAATCAATTTCAAGCGCTGACAATCACCCTTTCGCGACCATAACCATGGCCGGGCGTACCAATCGGCCATGCAGCGTGAAACCTTTCTGCATGACGGCTACAACACTTTTCGGCTCAGCATCAGGGGCATCAACCAACGACATGGCCTGATGCAGCTCAGGGTCAAACGGCTGCCCCTGAGGATCAACCATCTCGACGTTGAACTTGGTCAGAGCAGCGGTGAAGATACTCAGCGTCAGCTCATTACCTTCACGAATGGCCTGAATGCTTGGATCATCACCCTTGCAGGCATCAACCGCCCGCTCAAGGCTGTCAATCACCGGCAACAACTCAGCCACAAATTTATCCAGAGCGTATTTATGAGCCCGCTCGACATCCTGCTCGG
Organism: Nitrincola salilacus; assembly: GCF_046271865.1. Classification (NCBI taxonomy): domain Bacteria; kingdom Pseudomonadati; phylum Pseudomonadota; class Gammaproteobacteria; order Oceanospirillales; family Oceanospirillaceae; genus Nitrincola; species Nitrincola salilacus. Next base: position 456,644 of record NZ_CP176580.1, on the reverse strand, counting down.
CTCGGCGGCGAGTGTTCTGAATCTCAGCCTGTGCGCGCAGTTGCAAATCAGCCAACTGCCCTTTCAGGACTTTAATCTCTTCCATCGCCTGTAACTGATCCAGCCCCTTATCGGAGACCTGATCGGTAGACCCCGTATCTATCACATCATCAGCTGAAGCCATATCGTCGGCATTTGCCTGTGCAGAACCCTGATCACCAGCCTGAGGTGCCTGCTGCTTATCTGCATGCTCCTGAACATCAGCCTGATGTTGGTCTTGCTGCTCATTTGCCATCAGCTCTTCTCCCATTGTTCAATTCTTGTTACACAACTCGTTGCCACCGTATATGGGGATACACTCAGACTATTCAAGGTTAAATAGCGTTTTTTTGCGCTACATTTAACAACAGGGCTTGCAGGCAAAATCAAAATGCCTTATACATTAAACACTGTATAAATAACCATGTAGTGATGCCATGCTGACGCACCTGATCATCCGCAACTTTGCCATCGTAGACGAACTGGATATCGACCTTTCATCCGGCATGACCGTTATCAGCGGCGAGACCGGAGCCGGGAAGTCGATCATGCTGGATGCACTTGCCCTGACACTGGGGGATCGTGCCGACAGCGACACCGTCCGAAGCGGCGCAGAGCGCGCTGAAATCACTGCCATTTTCGATCTGCAACAGATCCCCGAGGCTCGCGAGTGGCTCCAGGCACAGGACCTCGATCAGGATGAGGAGGAGTGCCAGTTGCGCCGCATCGTTACCCGCGAGGGACGCAGCCGCAGCTATATCAACGGCCAACCAGTGCCTTTGGCCCATTTGCGTGAACTGGGTCAGTTTCTGGTCGACATTCATGGCCAGCATGAGCACCAGCGCCTGCTGAAAAAAGAGCATCATCGAACACTGCTCGATCAGTATGCACGCCAGACCGAATTGTCAGATCAGGTACGCAAGGCCTATCATGCCTGGCAGCGCCAGCAGAATGAACTGATCTCAAAGCGCGAACAGAATGCCGAGCAAGACGCTCGACTGCAGTTGCTGAACTATCAGATTGAAGAGCTGGACCAACTGGCCATTCAAGACAATGAACTACAGCAATTGGAGGAGGAGCAGCGCATGCTGGACAATGCCGGCACTCTGCTCAGCACTGGCCACCAACTGCTTGAAATCGCCAGTGAAGGTGAAAATGAAAATTGCATCAGCCTGCTCAGCCACTGCCAACAACTGCTGGCAAGCCTGAACAGCCAGGCACCAGCACTACTGCAAGCTGGCGATATGCTCAACAACGCCCAGATCCAACTGGAAGAGGCAAGCCGAGAAATTCGACACTACCTCGACCTGGTCGAGATCAACCCACAGCGTCAGTTGGAAGTGGAAGAGCGCCTGACACTGATTTACGATGTTGCCCGCAAGCATCGCGTACAGCCTGAACAGCTACTTGAACTGCATCGCTCACTGCAGGGAGAGTTGGATGAGATCCAACGCTCCGATGAAATACTGGAAGAGATGGAGTTGGCCGTAACCGCCGCGCACGAGGATTATCTCACCAAGGCAACAGCCCTCAGCTTGCAGCGCAACAAGGCGGCAGTGACGCTCAACAAAGCAGTGGACCAGCAGTTACACAGTCTGGGCATGATGGCTGCCAGCTTTACGGTTTCCCTTCAGCCACTGGATGCCAGCAAAGGCAGCGCCAACGGCATGGAGGAAGTTGAGTTCCTGATCAGCACCAACAAAGGGCTGCAAGCCCGCCCTCTGGCCAAAGTCGCCTCAGGGGGTGAGCTGTCACGTATCAGCTTGGCGATTCAGGTGATCACTGCCCAGACCAGCGCCACACCGACCCTGATCTTTGATGAGGTGGATGTCGGCATCGGTGGCGCCATTGCCGAAGTAGTCGGAAAAATGCTCAAGGAGTTGGGACAACGCACCCAGGTACTCTGCGTGACTCACCAACCTCAGGTGGCAGCGCAGGGGGATCAGCACCTGTTTGTCAGCAAGCAAGCCAAGGGACAGCTGACACAGACTCGCATCAATCTTCTGGATGAAAACAAGCGCATTCAGGAAGTGGCCCGTATGCTCGGTGGAATAGAACTCACCGAAGCCACCATCCTGCATGCCCAGGAGATGCTGAGCCCAAGCTGATTATTCAGCAGAGGCTCTCGCCTTATTTTTTATCGAAATGGCCGTACAGATAGAGGGTTCTGTCTGTAACCGTGAAGCCATGCTCTACAGCAATAGACTCCAGAAGAGCATTCAGCTCAGGGTTGTTGAACTCAACAACCTTACCCGTTTTCACACAGACCATATGGTCGTGGTCATCTTCGCGCGCAAGCTCGAATACCGAGTGGCCACCTTCAAAGTGGTGCCGACAGACCAGGCCTGCCGCCTCAAACTGAGTCAGGACGCGGTAAACAGTTGCCAAGCCAACATCTTCACCTGTTTCCATCAGGAGCTTGTAAATATCTTCAGCGCTGAAATGCTCGCCCTCTCCTGCCCGCTCCAGCAGCTGGTAGATTTTTACTCTGGGCAAGGTGACTTTCAGCCCTGCTTTACGAAGTTCTTGATTTTCAAGTGTCATAATCTGTCTCTATTCACTATGCGCTAAGGGATATGCAGTGGTAGACTTTATTATCATTATTTATACGGCAAAGTGGAAGTTATTTACCGATGCGAAAGATTTTGATTGCCATCACAGTGAGCTTTCTTGTTTCAGCATGCTCTTTTCCCGGTGTATACAAGATCGACATTCCACAGGGAAACATTGTTACGCAGGAGATGGTGGATCAACTCCGCCCCGGCATGACTCAAAGCCAGGTGCGCTATGTACTGGGCACCCCGCTGGTCACAGACACCTTCAACGATGATCGATGGGACTACATCTACAGCATGAAGCCCGGCGGCGGTACTGTGACTCGCGAGCGTGTCACTATCTATTTCACCGATGGCGAGCTATCCCGCATCAGCGGCGACTACAAACCATCATCTGCCAACAATCAGTAAATGACTGATTAACCTGATGCGCGCCATTCAACGCGCGCGTCAGCTCTGAGCCTTTTCCGCTTTTGCTTTTTCGGCCGCCTTGCGTGCCCTGATCTCTTTAGGGTCAGCCAACAGCGGACGATAAATTTCCACTCGATCACCTGGGTGCAACTGCACCGACTTCGGATCTTTCACTGATTTGCCGAACACCCCCATGGGATTACTGTCCGGATCAATGTCAGGAAAATGCTCTACAATCCGCGACTGAATCACCGCTTCATAAACCGTACAGACCTCATCGACCTGCAAGGATACTATTTTCTGCTCATCTGGCAGCGCGTAAGCCACCTCAACTGTCATCATCTTATTCAAGCCTTTCAGCCATACACCTTATCGGCGCGTTCAACAAATACTTCCACCATACTGGTCGCAACCGAATTGAACAGCTTGTTCATTGCCATACTCGTCAAGCTGCCTTTGAACTCAAATTTGAGTGTAAACTCAACCTTGCAGGCCTCCTCACTCAGCGGCGTCAGCACCCAGGTACCACTGAAGGAGGAAAATGGCCCCTCCACCAGTGCTATCTCCATCCGCTTCGGCCTTTGTAACTGGTTGCGGGTCGTAAAACTGTATTTCAGACCCGCTTTCGCCAGATACAACGTCGCTTCAATCTCGGAATCCGTTTCCCGAATCACTTCGGTACGTACACATCCGGGCAAAAATTCCGGGTAATGTCTGACATCATTGATCAGATCAAACATCTGCTCTGCAGTATGCAACACCAGGGCACTGCGATTTACTTCAGTCATGTAATCATCAACCAGACTATTTACGAATAGAGCGCATTATACAGATTCATGACAAAAATGAGGCCTACTGCGGCCGGTGCGATAAATCTCAGCAACCACAACCAAAGCGCTGCCAGCGTGGCACTGGACAACGCAAGCTCCGACAGCAGCATCTCCTTATCCAGCACCCACCCGGCCAACAGAGCCACAGCAATCCCCCCCATAGGCAGGAAGAGAATAGTGGTGGTATCTATCAAATCAAAAATACTGACACCCAGAAGCCTCAGATCGGACAATTGCCCCAGCGAAAAGAGTGCAGCCACACCCAGCCCCCAGGCAAGCACCCCCAACAACAACACCGCTCTGGCGCGTGACCACTTGAAACGCTCCGTCACCCATGCCGTCGCTGGCTCCAGCAATGAGATCGCAGAGGTCAGTGCAGCCACAGCTGCCAACAGGAAGAACAGAAAACCGAACACCTGCCCTCCAGGTAACTGTACAAAGGCAACGGGCAAAGTGACAAACAGCAATCCGGGACCCGCTCGCAGCTCCATTTGTGCAGCCATCACCACCGTCACAACCACCAGCCCTATCAGCAAGGCAACCAGCGTGTCGAATACCCCGACGGCTATCACAGTGGGAGTAATAGCATCACTTTTACCCATGTAAGCCGAATAAGCCATGATTACGCCCACACCCAGCGCAAGCGTGAAGAATGAGTGGCCCAGAGCAATCAAAACAGAATCCCAGCTGATATCCTGAGGATGAACGTTGAACAGGTATTCGGTAGCAGATACAAACTCACCCGTCGTGAGTGCAAAACCCAGCAGCATGAACAACATCAGAAATAACACTGGCATCAGGAAGCGCATGGCCCGATCCAGCCCGCGCTCAATCCCCTGTCCCAACACCCAGATCACCAGCAGCACAAAGAGGCTGTGCCACAGAAGCAGCATGCCAGAATCAGCCAGTAACGCATTGAAAAAGCTTGAGGTCTGCTCCACACCAAGACCATTGAGCTGACCGGTGATCATCGCAACCAGATAATGTAACACCCAACCGGCCACGACCGAGTAATAAGAGAAGATCAGAAAGCCGCTGAGAATGGCCAGAATGCCAACAAAGCGCCAACGCTTGCTGGCACCGGCTGACACGGCAGCATCCTCTATGGCATTCACGGGATTCTGCCGGGCATGTCGCCCAATCACCACTTCTGCCATCATGATCGGCACTGCAACGAGCAGCATACACAGCAGGTAGATCAGGATAAATGCACCACCGCCGTGCTGCCCTGTCATAACCGGAAACATCCAGATATTGCCAAGCCCGACGGATGAGCCCATCGCAGCCAATATAAATATCCAGCGATTGGACCAGGAACCCTGAATGGAGAGCATTTGCCGCATAGTTATTCCATCTGATAGCCCGGACAATGACCTGAGGTAATATCGATCGCCTGGAACACAAGCCTGACACAAACCGTCTTTACACAAACCGCCTTTACACAAACCATAGTTAATAGCCTATTCAAGGCACTATTATCAAGCACTTTACCCCACAAATGAAATCCAGCTTTCAATGCTGTCTGCGCATGGATATAATCCGCGCCATGTCAAAGAAGAAACCCAAGTCCTCCAGCTCTACCATTTGCCAGAACAAAAAGGCATACCATGAATACAGCATCGAACAGAAGTTCGAGGCTGGTCTGGTGCTGACTGGATGGGAAGTCAAAAGTCTACGCGACGGCCGTGCTCAGCTGGTCGACTCCTATGTTGTGCTCAAGAACAATGAAGCCTGGCTGGTCGGCGCTCACTTTTCGCCACTGCTATCGGCCAGTACCCATGTTGTGGCTGATCCAAGACGTGAGCGCAAGTTGCTGCTGAACCGTCGTGAAATTGAGCGTTTGATCGGTGCCACTCAGGCCAAAGGCTATACCTGTGTAGCACTCGCGCTCTACTGGAAGCTGGGTCGAGTGAAGTGCGAAATCGCGCTGGTAAAAGGCAAGAAGCAGCATGACAAGCGTGCCGCCGAGAAAGAGCGCGACTGGGGACGTGAGAAGCAGCGGGTGCTGGCAGCACACTGATCAGGCGTCACCCTATTTCCTGTTGTCTCAGAAGGGCCAGATAAACCACTCTGGATGCGCCTGCCATAACAGGCGTATCGACATGGCCAGCGACACCACCACCAGTAATGGCCGAATAATCTTCACCCCTTTGCTGATCACCAGTTTCGATCCCAGCCTTGCCCCCAGTATCTGTCCAACAGCCATCGTCAAACCCACCACCCAGAGCACCTGCCCTCCCAGAGCGAAAAACAACAAGGAAGCCAGATTAGACGTCAGATTCAATAGCTTGGTATGTGCGGTTGCTCTCGCTATGCCATAACCGGCCAGCGCAACAAAAGCCACCGCAAAGAAAGATCCAGTGCCTGGCCCGAAAAATCCGTCATAGAAGCCGACACTGGTGCCGATCAGAAACGCAAAGGTGTTTTCCTTCATCCGGCGATGGCTGTCCTCATCGCTCACCCGCGGCGAAAACAGAAAATAACAGGCGAAAGCTGCCAGCAGAAATGGCAGGATCCGACTGAGCTGACTGGCATCGATCTGCTGCACCACCAGCGTACCGAACGCACTGCCAACAAAGGTACAGAGTATCGCCAGACGCATCTCTTTCAGGTTGATCAACCCGCGTCGATAAAAATAAAGCGTGGCTGAAAACGCCCCGAAGCTGCTCTGCAGCTTATTGGTCGCCAGCGCCATAGTTGGCGGCATACCGGTTGCCAGCAGCGCCGGAATGGATATCAAACCGCCACCACCAGCGATGGAGTCCACAAAACCGGCCACCAGACCGACCAGCGCAAGAAGTAGCAGAGTTGAGAGTTCCAGTTCCATGATCAGCCGCAGCGGCTCCATCCAGAAGAATTCGAGGGCGACAGTATAGCAGTTTCGGTGTGACCTTCTCTAAATACATACTCACACTTCCAGGCAGCTTGCTGTAACTTCCCCTTCCAGCTGCCTGACTTCTCAGCTATACTATGGACACTTCATTGGGGGTGACATGGCTTCGACGCTGGTTACAAACCCTTTGGTGCATGCCGAGAACGTGATGATTCTCGTTAATCCCTCGTCACACAGTTATAGTTGCTAACGACGATAACTACGCTCTAGCAGCCTAAGGGCCGCTAGCGCCGCACTCTAAGGTGTCTGTAACTTTGAGGTTCGCGGTGTCATTTGAGACAGAATCGCCCGGATGCTTCGCCTTAAGCTGAACGGTTAAAAATAAAAAGGCTCGCCCTAAACACCCTGACTCTCGGGTCGTGCTGGGTTAATTGAATAGAGAAGTCTAAGCATGTAGATCTAGAGGCAGAGGGCTGGCGGACGCGGGTTCGAAACCCGCCACCTCCACCAAATTGCTTTAAATGATTGATTCAAAATCATTTTCTTATCAAGAGAACATCCCCAACCCGATTGGTGACACTCACAGGTGACACTGGGGGTTCTCAATGAATTCAACCCTACCCTACACATACCGATCTTCTACCGGCAATTTCTTTGCACGCTTTGTCTTGCCTGCTGATCTGCGCAAATCATTGGATATATCCCAGCGTAAGATTCATTTTCTTTGAAGACCAAAATTAGACACACGGCAAAGAAGAACCCCTGATGCATGCTGGAGTGCTGGTATAAAGCTAGCAATCTAGCTACCCACCTTATCCTCTGCAGGCTCCTTGAGCAGGATAAAATGCTCAATTAATCGGATCATAAGCATTTTCTGATCAGGTAAGCTTTCTGCCACCAATAAGGCCAGAGCCACCAGTGTATTGTCGTTAATCAGTTGATCTACCGGCTTGGCCAACAGATGTTGATTCAGGCGCAAATACCACAAAAACAGAAATGAGCCACTGCGCTTATTACCATCGGCCAGCGGATGATTTTTTATGACGAAGTAAAGCAAATGTGCGGCACGACTGGCAATGTTAGGGTAGAACAACTCCTCCCCAAAACCTTGCTCGATGGTCGCCAAAGCTGAAGTCAATCCATCCCCGCGTAACTGGCCAAAAAGCTCGGTCGCTTCGCCCTTATTTATCAAGGTTTGCTTTAGCTCACCTATAGCCGTCAGCGCACCCTCTAATTCCAGTGCCTGCATACCCAACTGTTGCACGCCAATTTCAGCCAACTGTTGTTCATCGTAGCCTTGCAGCAAACTCCAGGAGCGGGCGTAATCGCTGATAACCCGTGCGACGGCTTCGCCTTCGTCAGAGACCAGGCCCTGGTTGGTGAGAGTACGGCTGAGCAGGTTTACCGCTTGTTCAAACTCGATGCCATGTTCGATCAGGCGGCGCTGATTCAGAGTGTAGCCTTGCACTAAATGATCTTTGAGAGTGCGGGTGGCCCATTTGCGGAACTGTACACCACGCTGAGATTTAACGCGGTAGCCAACGGAGATGATCACATCCAAGTTGTAGTAATCAACCTGGTAAGTTTTTCCATCCTCCGCAGTACGTGCAAATTTTGCACATACTGCATCACGCTCCAACTCGCCCTCATTAAAGACATTTCGGATATGCTTGGTAATGACCGAGCGCTCACGCCCGAAGAGCTCGCACATATGCGCTTGGCTTAGCCAAACGGTCTCTTCGTCTAAAACAACTTGCAACTCAGCTTGCCCGTCCGCACTGGTAAAAATCTGGACCTGTTGAATACTCATTGTTCAATTCCCTCCTTGGATATTTGGTTATGCACGATACGCCAAGTACAGGTACAATCATTTTGATCCGTCCATGACTTTTTCATATAAAAATTCTGTGTCAATGCATGGAAAGTAACTGTACCTTATCAGTGGTAGAATGCCACCAAATCCCTGAACGCCTGCAACCGTTCCAGAACACTGCAGGCACTAGGTTCAAGCCTACAATGCTTTCCCCAGACTCAGTAATCGCCAGATGACATCCGATCACACCCACAAAACATCAGCTGTTTCCCTGCCGATATTCGAGCAGTTGATTCATCCTGATCTCAACACAGATTCCAAACGTATTTTTTATCGCCATGCCGCCCGCGCAATCGTGATGCGTGGTGAACAGATCCTGATGCTGTTCACCGAGCGCTACAACGACTACAGTTTTCCTGGCGGTGGTCTGGATGATGGCGAAGACTGGTGCGAGGGACTAAAGCGCGAGCTTGAAGAGGAAACCGGTGCACACAGCATTCGCGTACTAAGTGAGTATGCCCGCGTGGACGAAACCCGCCCCCACTACAAGCCTGACTTTGATCAGATGCATATGATCTCGCACTACTTTGTCTGCGAAATAGCTGATGATCTGCGCGAAGCACGCATGGAAGATTACGAGGTCGCGAATGGGATGCGGCCGGTGTGGATCAATATTCATGATGCTCTGGCCCACAATGAAAGCGTCATGGCCCGTAATGAAAAAAAGATGGGGCTGTCTATCCAGCGCGAAACATTGATTCTCAGGCATCTGGTGAAGCAATTATTGGCTGATTGATATTGATCCTTAAACCGCAGATCCCGTTATACCTGGAACCCACGCTGCATCTGTTTCCAGACCTGAGTGTCAATCAATGTCAGACTCTGATCCTCAGGTTGGAAGATCAACACGCACGCACCCTTGGCCAGTAGCTTACGCACCTGACTGACTTTGGTGTCGGTCGGAACTTCCTGCTCACCATAATCGGTTCCATCCCGCGTGACGTATTCTGCCAGAATATTGGTCAGAGTTTCCGGTTCTATTGATTCCCAGGGGATTTCTATGACTTGATCCATTGGAGCGATCTCTGGTGAAGGTTGGCTGCATACTATAAGCTGAACTGTCATGAGTGTGAAAACTCTTACATGGTAAATCCGCCTCACTCCACTATAGTGTAAACCACAGTATTAAAGCTAAAGCCACAATCGCTCACTCAGGACAGAGGTTAACAGCATGAAAAAAAGATGGCTGACTGCAACACTGCTTGCATCGTTGACGGGATCATCGGCTTTTGCCGACAAGATCAACCATGTCGCGATGGCTCAGTTCGATTACATTCAGGCCCGCCAGGGTTCGCTTGATACGGATACCCGGCAGCTATTGCTGACAACCTACCTTGAAGAGGTGTCACACACGATACACCCACATACTCAGGCATCATTTCTGGAGCGTGCTGCCAGTATCACTCTGGCCTACATTGATCTGGACACGGAGTTGCCGTTTTTCGGTGACACCAGCGGCAGCGCCTCCGGTATTGATATCGAGTATGTCGCTTTGACGCATATGGTTTTAGGGGTTGGGTATAACCGCTCCAGACTCAAGAATCTGAGTCGACAGAATACGCATACGCTGTCTCTGGGACGCTATCTGGATGATACTTCTCGTCTGCTACTGACCTATGCAAACGCCCGCAATAAGCCTGTATGGGGCGAACGCAGCAACACCTATACCTACGGCATAGAGTACAAAAATGTCACAAAGCATCTCAATGCGCGCGCACTGACGCTGGATATGAAGGCGAATCATATTGATGCTTCAGACGGCAACAGCAACCTCCTCTCCCTTCAGGCTGAATACCACTTCAATCCTGCCACCAGCGTGACTGGCGGCTTGCAGCTGGTTACCGGACATGAACGCAGCCAGGAACTGAGCCTGAGCCTGTTGCAGTTTCTGACGCCGGGTTTTGCACTAGGTGCGGGCTTCACACATCACGACCCATCAGGGCAGCGCCACAGCAACAGCCTGGCACTGAGAGCCAGGCTGTTGTTCTGAACCTACTTGTTCTGAACCCACACGCTCTTATCCCATTCAGAGGCTCTTCAGGTACTCCAGCAGGGCCTCTTTTTCCTCGTCACTGAGATCAGCACCAAACACATGGCCCACATTCGTGTTACCGGCTATTGTGGTATCAAAGTGCATGGTCCGTGGGCCTTCCTGAGAGACAAAACCGACATTTACCGGGTCCAGCTCACGGGAGCCGACGTGGAAGCTCTCAGGGCGCTGATCAGGCGGCAGCAGCATATCCCACAGGGTCGGCACCGACCCATTGTGCAGGAAGGGACCGGTTGCCCAGACGCCGTTCAGAGGACGCGCGCGATAGACAGCATGCTCCAGCACCTCAAGGCAGCCTCGATCCGGGCCATTGCGATTCAAGCCATCATCCACCAGCAATTGAAACAGTGCCGATTTATCCTCGCTCCGATCCTCCAGCGCCTTGACGATCTCCTCCTGAGAAGCACCTTGCGCAGCCATGCGTTCAATCAGAGCCTGATCGCTCTCTTCGGTTTGATGACTGCCATGCGGTTTGAGTGAAAACGCATCCTTCATGGAGCTTAATGCGCCTTTGAAGGAGCTCAAAAGCTCTCCTCCAATAGTTTTGGCGATAGGGGCACCCGTATGGTTGAGGTCATGCATCATGGTACCGACGGTTACATGCGCCAGGATCTGATCGGCATGAGTGCGTTCACACAACGGCTGACCTTCAAGAAAGTCGGTTTTACGTCCCTGCAATGGACCCGTCGCGATCTCCCGCCCGCCAAAATCAAGTGTGGCCACCGGGTCGGTCCCGACATCACTCAAGGCAACCTTTGTCACATGTATACTGGCCAGAGCACCACGATTGACAGGGTCGATCACCTGATGACAGGTAACACAGTTGGCTGCATAGACCTCCTTCCCGAGACTGACCTTATCCTCATCCAGCGCGGGCAAAATGCCTTTTTCCGCCATTTCACGCCAACTCGGGGAGGTCAGGGTTTCCATGGTCTTTTCCAGCTCGATCAAGTGATCCATATTGACGGAGGAGGCATAACCGGGAGGAATAGTGGAAGGAATGATAGACACCTCACCGAACACCCCCAGCACCTGGCCGACATTACGCCCCATCGCCCCAGCACCGGCGTTCGGCACTACCGCATTATATTGCACATAATCCAGATAGGGAGCATCCCAGACAAACGGATAGCTTACCGGTGCATCCGATGGTCGTGCATTATCAGGACGATCCAGCATCTGTGCAGTGACCTGATTCAGTATGACATTCAGCGCATCCACCCGTCCCGGACCGGGTTCTAAATGGGTGGCATTACGGATCGCCCAGTCCTGCCGGACTTCAAGCACTCCTCGCAGCCTGGCATGCAACTCTTGTCGCCTTGAGTCAGACGCATCCGGCCCCAGCACAGCTGAGACAAAACGCGCAAATTTTTCTTCGTCATCAAAGGTTTGCTGTAATGCTTTCTCCAGTTCCGTCATGAAAGCCCAGAAATTGAAGTGTGATGCCCCTCCATCAATCAGAACCATACGCCCCTGATGACTGACTTCCGAGACATGACAAGCACCACAGTTCATCCCCAGCTTCGGCTCAATACCATGAATACCGAAATCCCGAGTCAGACCTATCGGCAAGGCATCAGGGTTGCGATCCGTCTTTTTGCCAGACGTGATCATACCAAAGTGACGCAGGTACAAATCATCTCTGAAAAGGTCAGTTGAATCGGGCTGTTCAAGTACCATGAACCAGCTATAGGGCATGATCGGTGAGCCTTGAGGTGCATGGTAAAATCTGTCGCGGGAGGCCTCATCCCAACCCTGATCGAGCATGATCAGACCATCACCATAGTGACTCTCACTATGTTGACTGGCCATTCCGGCTGAAGCAAACAACATTGTGCCCAGGCACAGAGAGGTCCATTGAAAACTGTTTCTGCGTATCATGACTGCAACTCCTTTCTGCCGATCAAATGATCGCTACAGTGTTTTGAGATATTCAATGATTGCCAGCGCACCCGACGGGTCATCTGACCAATCCAACTTATAGGTTGTGCCATCAAGTATTACGTCGGCATCATGTCCCTTATTACTGAGGGCATGAAACTGGCGGATATCGAAAAGATAGCCCTCTCCATCTACATCTACATCGCCATCCCAGACAAACCCAAGATGCTGCTGATCGTAGTCCAACCGGCTTTTAACAAACTGGTCGGGCCGGGTTTGCGGCATCAGCAGGTGATATACAGTCGGTACTGAACCATTATGCAGATAAGGCGCCAATGCCCAGACACCTCGCAGTGAAGTAGCATTGTAGCCACGCTGGTCATCAAGTGGCCGCATGATCACATGGTCCATATCCTTCAGCGACACCCCTTTGAACTCTGCACAGGGCTTGACCTCCTGACCGTACATCACAATGCTGGTATCAGGTGAACAGATGCCTTTGTACTCTTCTCTGGCACCCTCCATCAGCCAGGTGTTGATCACTTCACTGCGGGCAGGGCTTGTGCCTAATTCGTTGTAAACTCTGCCATTATTGGGTTGATGACACTCGGCGCAATGCCGTGCGAACAGTGTTTGGCCCTGGCCTGCCAAGGTTTCATCCACATCAAAGGGATAGGGTGTGGCCGGTAGCTGATCCAGCAGATCAGCACTGAATGCCGCCACTCTGAGATCAGTGTTCTGCAAACCCATGGTCATGGACGCTGCCAGATTACGAAAGATTGGAATCGGAATGTTTCCGTTATACTGACCACCACCGTTGATCAGTTGCTGCTGTGTGGAATCCCACTCCGCCGTGCGCGTACTCTGCTCCCAGACGGCCATGAAGTCCGTCAGCCCCGGTGAGTCGGGAAGGAATTTGTGCGACACGAGCCGACCCGTAGCAGTTGCCTCCAGTAATTCATAACCATGTGATGAGCTCACCCCAGTCGCATCGGCCATGCCTGGGAAGCCACCCAGCATCTGCGCCTGAAAGCCATCATAGGTTTTATCCAGATAGTCACTGAATGCCGCAACAAAGCCTTCAGTGTAGTTAACGAAGTCCGCCACATATTGATCCGCATTCTGACGGAACAGCGCTATCTGTGCGGCTTCATACTCCGCATCAAAATGGCGCTCATAGTCGTTGCCGTTATAGCTGGGGTTGTACCTATAGTCACGATAGAAGAAGGTTTCAGATTCAGATTCTGCCCTGTCCAGCGCACTGAGAAAAGCCTCGGTGACCCGCTGCTGCCGTGCACTCGGGTCCGTTTCATCACCATAGATCGCAGCCAGGGTCTGATGCAGCAGGACAAAGTAGTGGTTGATGTTGAACTCGGCATTGATGCCGCCATCAATGTATTGAAGGGAGTTGTCTGCCACTCTCACACGCCCGATATGACACGCCGCACAGGTAAAGGAGGTGTAGTCGATAGAACCTTTCGGGTCCTGGCGACTCAGGCCACTGAAACCAACACCACTGGGCAGAAAGCGCTGTTCGGCACGAGTATCATGGAACAGCCCGACTACCGAGAGAAACTCATCCCCCTCACCCCAGAGTTCAGGCGCAATCACAGGTAACAGGCGAAGCATGATCAGAGGGGTACCGTCACTTTCGCTGAAGGGAAAACGTGTAAACCAGTCGAAAGCTTCCTGTTTCTGAGCTATGTATGTCTGTTTGGCCTCATGCCGTCGGGTTCGCTCGACAGCCCAGTCATCAGGCACCGGTTGAACCTGAGCACTCCCTGCGGGTGCGTCCAGCGGCACACCGGTAGTATCACGCCCAGCGATTGAAAACTCGTAAACGTTGTAAGCAACAACCACTGCGACCAATGCCACCAGCGTCGCTATAATCTTAAATCCTTTTTTCATGGGCACTCTCCGGGTAGTACGTGACTACTGAATCAGTTGATACCATTCATATCGTGTCGCAAGTCACTGATCGCTTCGTACACGACTTTGCGCATGCGACTGATGGTACCCAACGGTTTGTGCTCGGGCAGCGCGTGCCAGGGATTATAGGTTTCATTTTCACAGGCCAGATTTTTTTCGGCGGTATCGAACTCCTGCTGGTGCAGGGTTATGCGTGCTACAGGATAAAAAGGGGCTTCTGACTCTGACCACTCGGTAATGACATCTTCAACTGCCAACTCAGAACCCGTTCTGGGCTGAATCATGAAATCCATACAGACAGGGCCGGCTGACAAGGTGTTAACCATCGCTTCACGAAGATAATTCTTACCCGGATTGTCGGGAATGACTGTACTGCCAGGCTGGCAGGGCCGAGCCGAGTATTTCACTGCCTGACGCCCGTCACCAAGCCCCAACTGATAGGGCACCACAGACCAGTAACGCGTTTCAACCGGGTTGGCTATTTTCTGCGACAGCATGCGATAAGCGTTATAGGAGCCCTTGAAACCAAGGATAAACGGGATACGCGTCATCTTCAGCAGACTGCCTTCATCCACAATTTCGAAGAATTGGGTATAACCCGAAGCTGAATTGATGAAGAAAAACGGGCTGCTGATCATGATGAAGTCCTGAACATCCTCATGACCGGGCCTGGAGAAAAGCTTCTCACCTGGCACTCCAAACAACTTGACCGCCATCCCTCGCGTATCACCGGTGCTATCATCGCCTGTTGCGTTGGGTGAGCCATTGGAGAAGCGAATCAAGGCGTCATACTGGGCACCAAGCTGGAAAACCCCATGTGCCAGATTGGCGGGGATTGACTGGTTGACCTCAAAGCTGGCAGCAACACAACCATGCGCCTTGGGATGAGCATCCCGCCGGGCTCCGCCACGCACATATTGGCTGCGTATCTGATCCTCTAATGTTTTGATCAGACCTTTTGCAGACGCTATCTCATCCGGCTGTATCATCTCCCCCAGAAAGGGATCTGCTACAGGGTAATTGGCAGCAAAATCATCGGTCGATTGACCTGCCGCTTGATGACTGATCATCAGTACTGATGACACCAGCACGCTCAGGCAAGCCTGCATTTTACGCTTCCGTGTTAGCATATGAGTTCCCTGGCAGCGCCCGACTGGAACGCGTGCCTTATCAGATTATTGATTCTTATTATTAAACACCTGATTTCCACTATCCCTGAATCAAGCTAAGTCCATAGCTCTGGATAATGCAAACACCGATACCACTTTCTGCGGTGCTTTTCATCACTACATGACGCCTCCGCGCTTACTGTCAAAACGCTGCACACCATCCCAGTCAACACCAGGAGACTGTGACAAAAACTGCTGGCAGCGTTGCTGATACAACGTATAGACTTTACCGGGCCAGCGTTCAGACAGGCGAAGAAAAAGCGCTTCCGCCTCGGTAAACGATTGCCGACGATAGAGCTCCAGTGCCTGCCGGTGCATGACCAGCAGCTCCTCATCATGGGTCCCAGAGAGCGGTTCATAAAGCGTTACAGGCTGTTGTCGTCCCTTGACCTGCACCCGGTCTATCTCGCGGCAGATGACATCCGGTGCTGACTCACGCGTGGAATCGCTGATCAGTATTGGAACGCCATAGTAGCGAGTCAGTGATTCGAGACGCGATGCAAGATTGACGTTATCACCAATCACGCTGTAATTCAGTCGGCTGCTGGAGCCCATATTGCCTGCCACTACCAGGCCACTGTTGATCCCGATACCGACCTGTAACATCTCTTCATCACTTTGCATCGTCTGTACCATGGCAAGTGCTGCCCTGACAGCTCGACTGGCGGCATCCGGCTGTTCAATCGGTGCACCGAAAAGTGCCATGATCGCATCACCTATGTACTTATCCACAACTCCTGATTCAGCCTCTATGATATCTGTCAGGCGTGTCAGGGTCAGATTCAATTGCTCCAGTACTTCACGAGGTGCTCGCCCTTCAGAAAAGCTGGTGAAGCCATGACAATCCACAAACAGTACAGAAACCTCACGATCCTCACCTCCGAGCGTGACATCACGACTCAGCAGCTCTTCAGCAATTTCGGGGGATACCACCTTACCCAGCAGATCCCGCACTTTATCGCGCTCTGCCAGTCCCTTTGCCATCTGGTTGAATGCAGAAGTCAGTTGCCCAAGCTCATCCACACGGTCCGGTTCAATATGCTGCTGATAGTCGCCAGCTGCAATCCGTTCGGTACTGAGCGCCAGTTTTCTCAGGGGGCCAGCCACGCCTTGCGCCAGCATGGCTGTACCAACCGCCGTCGCCAACACGCCAGCGACGAACAGCAATCCCAGCAGATTCTGCAAATGCCGATAGGGGGCCAGCATCTCATCCATATCACGCTGCATCAGGGCAAAGAGAGGAATTTCATTCTCAGCATTCAGCATCAGGGCAAGGCTGAGGTACTGATACTCTCGTAATGGAATCCGCTGCGGTTCTGTTGTGGATAGCGCTTGTCGTTCCAGACTTTCCTGCAGGGCCAGTTGCTTATCCTGTGTCAGGGTGCTGGCATGGATCGTTGGTGGTTGCTGGTCCATACGCACCAGAGAGATATCAGCCCGAACGAAGGACTGGAGCTGTGCAACGAAATGATCATCCAGTTCAAACCCGATCAGAATCCAGGCCTCATGCAAGGGAGACAGCAAAGGCAGGATAATCACCTGCAATACCCGCCCCTCAACAAACAGAATACCCGACGCCTCCCCCTCATCACTGTCATAGGCGTTGTCTATCAGCTCAGGATGGTCAAAGCGTTCACCACTGCTGGCGGTCAACAAAGTGTCCGCCACAACAAGATCGTCCAGATCCACCAATGCCATCCAGTCAGCGCCGATTCTATTACGATGGTTATCAAGCATAGAGAGAATGGTCGGAGCATCACGCGTTGACCAGGCACTCTTGAATGCAAAATCGCCCGCCAGCAGACGCCCTGATTGCAGCAATCGCGCATCCCGGTCGATCAGTTGCTGCGCCAGGGCGCCACCGGCTATCGCCAGAGATTCGGCAACACGGGCATAGGCATCCCGCTCATTGAGCTCTCGCGTCACCACAAAACCAATCAGCTGTATGACCGTGAAGAGCCCCAGAAAAAACAGCAGCAGTTGGCTCTGAAATCGCCGAAAGCGAAGTCTGATCATGTGTTAATCATCAAGGGTAGCGTGTACTGCGCCTGAGCTGACGGCGACCACCACTGGTCGATTGATCAGCCAGTGACAGGGTGATGTTGTTGAGCTGATCGGCACTGACCTGTTCTTCAATACCGGCATTATCCGCCCCCAGGCTTGGGTGCCACACTCGTACAAGATAGTGCGATGCTTCAGGCACTGTAAGAGTCGCGACTCCAGTCTGATCCGTCAGAGCATGCCAGGGACTGTCAGTGACATAAAGATACCCCAGCATCCAGTCATGGATATTACACGCGAGGATCACGATGCCGGGCTGTTCAAAAAGCACCGGATCTGATGGCGTCCCTTTGTATAATGGCAACTCAAAACGTTTGGCATCAGAAAACGAGTAGACGTGATGACGAATGTCATCGAAGTTCGGGAAACTCACCTCGGTTCCGGCCTGAACCAACTGCACGTGAGGGACAAACTGCCGGTCGACCTGATCAACCTGTGCGGTCATTCCTGTAGAGGCTGCGGCCAGGGCGTGTCCTTCAGGCTCAATGATCACCACGACGTTATCCATTGCTTCCTGCTGATCATTGACGATCTGAACACGGGCTTCGGCAGCCAGAGCGCCTTCGGTCAACATCAATGCAGCAACAAGAAACAGACTGCTCAATTTGTAAGGTTTAAAACGCTCTGATTTAGAACACATAATGAAACCCCAGATGCAGATTGCTACTTCGATAGGTACGATATGGATAGGAATCAGGCAGATCCGTGCGCGCATTAAGGTGTTGATAGCCCACACTCAGCATCGTCTGCTCAGACACACTGTACATCAGCCCCAACTGGGAATCATAGACTTTTGCACCGGCACGGTAGGTTCCCATACCGAACACCGGGTCCATCAGCCACGCATAACCCATCGGCTGACTCTGGGTTGAGCTGGATACGATATCGCCATCCCTATAGCTCAGGCTGACCAGGCCACTGAGCTGATCAGTAAACCAGTAAGTCAGCTCACCACCGAACTGCCAGCCGGACAGGTCGTAAACCTTGCGCCCCTGCAACGCCTCGCTCATGGCCGAGTGCCGATCACCCTTGCCTTTCTGCCCATCGGCGGCCAACCAGACTCGCCCATCCAGATTAGCGGTCAGTGCTTTGCCCAGCGTCAGACCCAGCCACCAGCCATGACTGTCGCGCTGGCTGTCGTTGACATCGCGGAAGTTATACAAGGCAGTCACTTGCCACCAGGGAACATCAGGGCCGAGCCCCATGCGCTGGTTGTAATGCGCGCCCAAGACCAACTCTCGTTGATTGAGCCCAGTATAGTGATCATATGCACGCGCACTGAGATCACCAGTGAAATAAAGCAGGCCCGGTGTCTGAATGGCGGGCTGCCAGGTAACTCCGGCATCCAGTTGGACACTGGTGTCATTACGACGATCCTCTGTGTAACCGGCCTTGTTGAGGTTCTGGTGTCGGGTAAGTGTCGTATCAGCTGAGAAGTCGAGCGCACTGACCGGGCTGACCAGAGAGACTGACAGAGTCAGAGCGGAAAGAAGACAGCGGGTGGAAGCATCCGAATAGGACATGCGATGACCCCTTGTATTCGTTAAATGTAATACTGAGTGTGGGCTTAAGTTTGGTTCAGGATATCGTGACAGGCAAGCCCTGAAACTCTAAAACCCTACTATAATTACGCAAATAGAACATAACGGAATTTAATTTATAACTAAACAGAATAAATATTCAGTATATATTTGCTGTTTTAACTTGACCTATACGAGAATTCAAACAGAATGAGGTGTATGTAGCTCAGGATAATCATATGAAGAATAGTCCCCTGTTGCGCCGATTGACCACCCTTACCGCGATATTACTGGCGTCGTGTATTCAGCCCGTACTGGCTCAAAGTGACGATCCTCTATTCACCATCACCGGCTATCAGATCACAGGATCCACGCTGATCGATCCACAAATACTGGAGTCTCTGGCAAACAGTCATACTGGTCATGATCGCAGCTTCACCGATATAGAGAACGCGCGCGCAGCTGTTCAGGCAGCTTTTGCGGAGAGAGGATATGGCGCAGTACAGGTGGTCATTCCCGAACAAGAGATCACCGGTGCCGATGTCGCGCTGAGAGTCGTTGAGGCCCGACTCGCCAGCGTGGATATCCGTGGCCCGGTGTTTCATGATGAAGCCAATATCCGTAACAGCCTGCCACAACTGATCGAGGGCGCAAGTCCCAATACAGTTGCTCTTTCACGCAGCCTGGCACTCGCGAATGAAAACCCCAGCAAGCGCACAGCAGTCTCGCTGGCAACCGGCGATCGAACCGGCGAGATCATTGCACGTGTTGCCGTTGAAGATCAGAAAACCAGTCGCTTCACGCTCGGCGTAGATAATACCGGTGGCTCAGCCCATGACAGCACGCGCATATCCGCGACCTATCGGAATAACAATCTGCTCAACCGCGATCATCAACTGGCCGCGCAATATATCACGTCACCCGAAAACCCGTCCGATGTCAGAGTGCTGGGGCTGGCCTACAGAATCCCTCTGTACGCGCTTGGCGATAGTATTCAGTTCACAGCGATTCACTCCACCGCCAACTCAGGCACAGTCTCCGGCATAGACCTGACCGGGCGAGGATCAATACTGAGTGGCCGCTATATCCATAATCTGAGACCGCAGGGTGCTTATAACCATCATCTGGGTTTCGGCTTGGATATGCGCCGCTACAACAGCGGTCTGACATTGCAAAACAGTGGCGCCAGCTTGAATACCCGCCTTAATGTCCATCCCATTTCTCTGGCATATAGCGGTGCCTGGCGTACCCAAGCCCATCAGGCAGGTGGGCATATGACACTTGTGCATAATATCGCAGGTGGTTCGCATGGCAGGTCTGCCGATTTCAATGCCAACCGTGCCGGTGCAGAACCCGATTACACCTTGATACGCTATGGGGCTTGGTATAACCGTGTATTCTCCAATAACTGGTCTGCCAGTGTGACATTCAATGGACAGTATACTGATGACCTGTTGGTGCCTGTCGAATATTTTGGCATCGGTGGCCTCGACTCCGTACGTGGTTTCCATGAGCGTGAAAGCGCTGGTGATATAGGCAACCGCATCAGTTTCGAGATCAAAACACCAGATCTGGCACCCCGCCTTGGCTTGGAGCAGTCCAGCATGCGCCTTGCCTGGTTTGTGGATACTGCCCATATGGAGCGCAAGCAGGTTTTTTCCGGTGAGCAGAAACATGTGTCGCTTGCCAGCACCGGGCTGGGACTCCACTACTCATTTGCCTCCAGTGGCCACATGCGACTGGATCTGGCGAATGTGCTCAAGGGAGACGGCATCCGCAGTGATAACAGCCAACGACTTCACTTCAGTCTTAACTGGAGCTTCTGATGAAGACCTCAGCCCAGTCTTTCGCCATCACCCCACTTTGGGCAATCCTGCTTATGTTCGGGCTGCTCATCGTAATGACCAGCCCTACTGTTGCAGCTGAACCAGTCGCTCAGATAACTAACGCCACCGGAACGGTCCACATTCGTCACCCGAATGGAAATCTGCGCCTTGCGTCTGTCGGTAGTGAGCTTGAACAGGGTGAAATACTCAGCGCCGAAAAAGATAGCTCAGTGCGCATACGCTTTACCGATGGCACAGAGCTGGTCCTGAAACCAGGTTCGCGTATCCGTATTGATGAGTACCACTTCCAGGCCGAGGCTCCCGAGAACGACAATCTGGCCTTCAGCCTGGTGCGCGGTGGTTTACGCGCAGTTACTGGCAGCATAGGCTCCAGGGGGAATCAGGATGCATTTCGCGCCCGCAGTGCAGTTGGCAGTATCGGTATCCGAGGCACTCAGTTCGGTATGGTGTTCTGTGAACCGGAAGAGTGTGACGACATGCTATCGAACCTTCCTCCGGTGCTCAGCGAACAAATGATCAAAGGAGGGCTATTCTTTGAGGTCACGCTGGGCAGCATCGCTTTCATCAACGATGCGGGTGAGTTCATCCTGATTGCGCCTGAATGGGGTTATGCCGAGAGTATGGATAAGCCGCCCATCATTGTTCGTGACGACGATGATGATGAGGGCTTCCCGCTGAGGTTGTTCTTGCCACTGATAGCCAGTGATGAATCGGTCGGCGGCTTTTCTGCAGGTCTGGGGGTCGATATGTTTGCCCAATGTCTGGTCCAGTAACACAAAATCGGAATATTAAAATGAACCGACACTATTTCCGCCTCATTTTCAGCCGCTGCCTGAACATGCTTGTGCCGGTCGCTGAACTTCTGACCAGCCGGGCACATAGGCAGACATCAGCCAAGCCCGTCAGCCAGGCCCAGACCTCAGACGAAATTTCACAAGGCTCTACTCTTTTGACACACAGCGCCCCGCTCTGCCTGCTTGCACTTGGCATACTGATCAGCGCCAGCGCCAGCGCCAACCCACTAAATCCCAATGTGGTTCACGGAAACGCCAGCTTTCAGCAGCAGGGCGACCTGCTCAACATCACCAACACAGCTGGAGCCATCATCGAGTGGCAGCAGTTCTCCATTGCCCCACATGAAACCACCCGCTTTATCCAGCCTGATGCCGACAGCAACGTGCTCAATCGCATCACCGGTCAGTCACCCTCTGAGATCCTTGGCCAACTGCAATCCAATGGGCACGTCTGGCTGATCAACCCTAACGGGGTACTGTTCGGGGCCGATTCGCAGGTGGATGTCGCGGGACTGCTCGCTTCCACTCTGGATATCAGCAACCATGATTTTATCAATGGAATCGGCCATTTCGAGGGAGCAGAAGGGGTTGGCAATATCCGGCATGATGGGCTGATTCAGACCCCAACCGGCGGACAGGTGATCCTGATCGCGCCCAAAGTCGAGAATCATGGTGTGATCATCAGCCCTGAAGGACAAATCCTGCTCGCCGCCGGACATAAAGTGGAGCTGGCGGATCTAAGTAATCCTGCTCTGCGGGTGGAGATCACGGCAGAGGGTGAAGCCCTTAATATCGGCCAGTTAATCGCCGAAAGTGGTCAGATCGGCATCCATGCCGGACTCGTGCGCCAGTCTGGTGAAGTGAATGCCAGCAGTGCCGTGATGGAGGGTGGGCGGATCTTTCTCCGAGGTCAGCAGGAAACCCATGTCAGTGGCGATGCCATCATAACGGCTACCGGCACACAAGGTGGACAGGTCGATATTCTAGGCAACCATGTTGCCGTCTATGATCAGGCGACGGTGAATGTTTCCGGTACGACTGATGCCGGTCAGATACGTGTGGGTGGCGATTATCTTGGTAAGAATCCCGAAGTGATGAATGCCGAGGTCACGTTTATCGGTGAACAGGCACAACTGCTCGCCAATGCTGGCGAAACGGGTGATGGCGGCCGGATCATTGTCTGGTCGGATGATACCACGCGTGTACACGGAACTATCCAGGCACGTGGTGGTGAACTCGGTGGTGACGGTGGTTTTATAGAAACCTCCGGCAAGGAGCACCTGAGTGTTACCCGCCCTGCCGATGCCAGCGCAGCAGCGGGCAAGGCCGGTCTCTGGTTGCTCGACCCCAACAATCTTGAGATCAGCAATACCACAGGCACCAATGTCACAGCCGGACCGGACTTCACGACGACTGATGATTTTGCCTCACTCTCAACCTTTGACATCGAGGCAGCACTCAATAACGGTACTAATGTCACCATAACCACCGGTACCGGCGGCAGCAATACGCAGGCTGGCAATATCTCAATTAGTGACAGTATTACCAAAACTGCTGGTGGCGATGCTTCCCTGACACTGACCGCGCATAACAATATCGATGCCTTCGCAGACATCACCTCCACTGCGGGGGCCCTGGATATCAATCTGATCGCAGGTGGCATGATTGACTTTGATGATGCCATATTCACGTCCAATGGTGGCAACATCAGCCTGACTGCGCAAGGCACTGATATTTTACTGCAGGGAACCTCTGAGATGGTTTCTGCTGGCGGTGCCATTGAACTGACAGCCAACCGAGATATCCTGGCAAACCTTCTGTCATCCGCAGGCGGTAATATTGATCTTAATGCCAAGCGAAATATTACTCTGGAAGATACTGTATCGGCCGGTACCGGTAATCTGATTATCCACACTGAAGGTGAAAATAACCTCGGCGATATCAATATCACGGGGGATATTTCCGGCGCCACCATCCTTGTCCACAACGAGTCCAATAATGACAATGATTTCGGCGAAGTCAATATAAACGGCAGCCTCACGGCCAGTACTGCTGTCGCACTTATATCCGAACATACAATTATTGCGACTGATGTCAGCAGCCCCCTGCTGGCTGCCAAGGCCGCCGGGCGTATTGAGATCACACGTGTTGCCGGCGATATGACAGTCGGTGTTGTTGACCTGCCTGGCGGAGGTTCGCTAGCGGGCATCGAAGCAGGGGGCACTGCTCTGCTTCGAGCCAATACCGGCGATATCATCCTGACTGGCGTCATACCCCTGTCAGCCACAGGCAGCTTCACCCTGATGCCGTCTGCTACCGGCAGGGTATTAATACAAGATGGTGCCGTGGTGACGGTAACCATCATAGACGATGCTGGTGCTGATGCACTTACAATCGGTGACCCCACTTCGCAACAGCAGCTACAGGTGGACGGGTCGCTGATCATGGCCGATGGTGTTCTGCGCACAGAGGGACTGGTACTGGTCAACGGTGCGATTACGATAGAGCAGAATGGCTATTTTGAGCCACAAAGAGGTATTGAGTTACGAGATGGCAGCGTACTGACCCTTCGGAATACGCTGCCAGCGGGCAGTTTTGAACTCGATATGAATTCACCTCAAACACTGACTCTGCTGACCGGTAGCCGTCTGGTTCTGGAGGCAGATGCCGCCATGCGATATGACGGTATCAACTGGCAAGGTGGCAATATTGAGGGGGCCGGCACTGCAACACTGCGGACAGCAGGTGCTGGTTTTGACTTTACCGGCACAGGTGACCGTGTACTGGATGCGCCGAACATCGTTTTCAATACAGGCCCGGTTTCCCTTCAGGGTACTCTGACGCTGCGCGATGGTGAACTGAATACCGGCAGCGCGACCGACTCTCTGACCATTGAAAATGGTGCCACATTAACACTTGATGGCGGCACTTTTGATTTCGGTCCACTGACCATTGACCAAGGTGGCACAGTCACTCTGCTCTCAGGCCGCTTCTTTCAGATCGCCCCGGCGCCAACCGGCCCGACCATCAATGGCATATTCAACATGACCCCTGATGGCAACCTGGTTCTCAGTTTTTTCCAGACAGCCACCATCGGTGCCACCGGTGAATTTAATATTGACGGTAGTGATGCTGTTGCCAACCTAGATACAGGTAACCACGTTGATATTGATGCTGGTGGCATCATGACTATCAGCAACACTGTCCTGGATCTGGGTGGCGCGGATCTGGATATTTCGGGCACTGTCCGGCTACTGCAAGGTGTTGAACTGATCGATACCGAAGGGGGCTCCAATATTTCCATTAACGCAGTCGGGGTGTTCGAAACCAGCGCAGGTGGATCCGGCAATACCGTCAGAGTGATCTCAGCGGATATCCCCGTTAACAATATTGATGGCACCGTCCGCGCCGGAGATGGCACGCTTCAGATCAATAATGGCAGTGGTTCTGGCAGCTTTTCGGCAGAGAATGGGAGCACCTTGCAATTTGCAACACCCTACACACTCACAAATGATTCCGCCTTCCTGGCCACCACTGGCAGTACGATTCTCGTGGATGGCCAGCTGAACCTGGATACAGTGTTATTGACAATGGATGGTGACGGCAATCTGGTGCTGAATGCCAATATCAACAGTACAGATCTGATCAACCCCGCCACGCTCAGGCTCCAGGGTAACGGTACACTTCTGGGTAGCAACACGATCATCGCCGATGTTGAACACAACAGTGGCAAGATTAATCCGGGAGCATCGCCCGGTACATTGACCATCAATGGCAACTACACCATGGGTACTGGCGGAATTCTGGAAATAGAGGTATATGGAATCAACCCCGGGCAATATGATGAGTTGGTCGTCAATGGCACGGCTGATGTCACACAAGGAACGCTGCTGATCACCAACGATACCAGCTTTACACCCTCCGGCACCTTTACACTGACACCCGTGACGGCCACAACACTGGTTGGTCCCTTCAGCAATGCACCCGCCAACAATACTCTGGCGGGATATCAGGTCACTTACCCCGGTAACAGTATGCTACTCAGTTTTACGACACCACCTGTTACCCCACCGACAGCCCCACCCGTCACACCCACTGAGCCTCCGGTAACGCCACCACAGCCGATTCCGGAAGAGCCTGTACCTACACCCGAAGAGCCTGCAGCACCTCAGGAGCCGATCGTGACGCCTGAGCAGCAGGCCAGATTGATTGAAGTGATTCTGAATACACTGGTTCGCAACAACATCCCTCTGCAGCAAATATCGGGGATAGAAATAGAGGTTCGCCTTCCACAGACTCCAGAAGGGCTGGAGCCATGGAACAGCCAGTTTGAAGAGACAGACCGCCCGAATGTTTGCCGTCTGATGTGTTATTGAGGACGATCATGACCTTCTGAGCTATTTGTTTTGAACTACTTGTTCTGAACTATTTGTTTTGAATTACTTGGTTTTGAAGCCGAAGGAACCATCCCAGCCAGATTCAGGAGGGTAGCTCTGATAGTAAGAGATCCGTTCACGATAGAGCAGTATCAGCGCCGGGTACTCTCCATCGGTTTCCAGTGCATCAAGAAGTGCCAGTGCATCCTGCCAGCGCTGCTCAAGATAGTTTTTCAGAAAGGCATCCAGCTTTGGTTGGCGTGCCTGAAGCGCTACATCAACCGCCAGTGCTGCCAGGTCAGGTGATCTCGGCAGCACTGCGTCTGGCCGAACACCTATCGGCTCATAAATCCGTACCGCCTCCTGCTTGCCTTTTACCTTAACCTTATCCAGCTCCCGGTAAAGTATCAGATCAGCGGTCTGCTGCACCGTCATCTCACTGACCAGAATACCGGTTCCATACTGTTTGGTCAGCGACTCCAGCCTTGCACCCAGATTGACCGCATCACCCAGCACTGTATAGGCACGGCGGAACTCTGACCCCATATTACCCACCGTCATCACGCCCGTGTTCAGACCGATACCGATATGCAGGGGCGGCCAACCTCTGGCTTCAAACTCGGGACGCAGTGCTGCAGCCTTGTGCTGCATCAATAATGCCGCCAACACTGCATCGCGAGCATGCATTTGCGTTTCCAATGGCGCTCCCCAGAAAGCCATCAGGGCATCGCCGATATATTTGTCGATCGTGCCATCAAGATCGTGAACGATCTCGGTCATCAGCGACAGATAGGTATTCATCAGACGAGCCAATTCGGGAGCCGGCATATTTTCGGAGATGGTAGTGAAGCTGCGCACATCAGAGAAAAGCACTGTCAGCTCGCGGTTCTCGCCCTCCATCGAAGCCACCTGAGGGTTATCAGCCAGCGCTTCCACCACTTTGGGCGGCACATACTGACCGAACAGACCGGATATCTGCCTGCGCGTGCGTGATTCGACAAAAAGCCCATAGAGGATATGCAACGAAAAAACGCCGATCACACCCACCATCAGAACGGCGTCAGGAACCACCAGATAAAGCGATTGCCAGGCCCAGAGGCTAAGACCTGCCAGCGTTCCCAGAACAATCAGCGTCAGCAACACAGACAAAGCCGGCCCTAATAAGGGCAACAGCAGCGCCAGCACTCCTGCAAACAACAGCAAGCCGACGACCTCAAGCCCCTGCACAAAAGCCGGTTGCTGCTTGATATCATCGCGCAGTATCCCCTCGATCAGGCTGGCATGGATCTCCACCCCCGGAAAGGCATTACCCATGGGCGTTGATCGAAGATCCATCAGGCCCGGCGCGGTGGTGCCAACCAGTACGATTCGGTCCCGCAGAGAGCCCTCTGGCAGCTTCTGTTGCACGATATCGGTGGCAGAGATATAAGGGAAGCTGCCCTGAGGACCCCGGTATGGGATCAGAGCGCTGACCGTCGCATCCACCGGGATATAGCGATCGGCCACGCGCAACCACTCAATAGCATGATATTGCTCCGTACTGTCCTCCCCCAGAATTACCTGTGGCAGATGCCCACCCAGATAATGACGCGCAGCCACCAGCGACAGGCTCTCATATAGATCACCTTCAAACTGAATCAGCATCGGTACCCGGCGCGACAGCCCATCGACATCAAACAGAGGAGTAAAATGCCCTGCACCCATGGCATTACGTTGTAGTTCTGGGATATTGGCACCGAAGCCATCGGCCTGCACAAAGGGGATATTCAGCCCCTCCAGCTCCTCGCTCAAAAAGGTGGGGCCAGGCAGTTGCCCACTGCGGATTGCACCCTGTTCAGTATTGAAATAATAGCCCAGCAGAACCGGTCGCCCCTGCATCGCCTCTGCAAACAGGGCATCACGATCCAACTCCGGCCTGAGCATCTCCAGTGCTGAGATAAACTCTGGCTGCTGACTCAACTCACGCTCTGCCAGCGCCTCTAACACTGGCAGGCCACTGCTTTCATCTTTTTCGGCAAAGACCACGTCGAACACCACCAACGCAGCCTGCTGCCGTTCAAACAGCTCATCCAACATCTGCGCGAGAATATGTCGTGGCCAAGGCCAGCGCGCCACCTGTTGCAGACTGCTTTCATCGATATCGACAATCGCTACAACTGGTTCCAGATCCGGTGTAGCGGTCAGTTTCAGGCGCTGATCATAGCTCCAGGTTTCGAGCCGGGTCAGGGCTTCGATATGATAAAAAGCCAGCACATGTCCCAGCAACAGCGCTATCCAGAGCAAGCCCAGACTGCTGCGCCGAAGGTATCGCCCCAGTATTCTGCGCTTCATCCGCATCAGCCTTTTGCTTTGGCAAGAATGGCTTCGATATCCACTTCATCTATCTGTTCCGGGCTGAGAAACTCCTGCCCGTACTTCAACCACACCTGCTTGCGCACAAAGACCTCGAATATCTCAGGGTCAATATGGCCATTGGCCGAAAAGTTGGCCAAGATATTCAGTGACAGATTCAGTCCCATCGGTTTTTTGTAGGGACGATCGCTGGCAGTCAATGCCTCGAAAATATCGGCAATCCCCATCACACGCGCCTGCACACTCATCTGATCACGGGTCAGCCCCCGCGGATAACCCTTGCCATCCATGCGTTCATGGTGCCCCCCGGCATACTCGGGCACACTCAGCAGGTGGTTGGGCCAGGGCAGCGCTTCGAGCATCTTGATGGTCGCCACGATATGATTATTGATTATCTCGCGCTCTGCTCCGGTCAGCGTACCAGCACGGATCGACAGATTCTCCACTTCGTTTTCCGACAGGAAGGGTTGGCTCTCGCCATCCAGCACCCAGGGATAGCGGCTGGCAATCTCCAGAATCAGTGCCTGATCCTCATCGCCCATCTTTTCTGATCCGATATTGGCCCGGCGCAGAAACGCCTGATCCTCATCCAACTGTTGCAACCTCTGACTCATCTGAGCCTGCGCCTCTGCTTCCGATACTCCAGCCGCAATCGCTTCCAGGCAAGCAATCTTCAGATCACGCCTGATCACCTCGAAACGGGTATCGATCAGATGAATGCGATCAAAAATAGTCTCAAGCTTGGTCGCTTTATCGACCACATGCACCGGAGTCGTGATCTTGCCGCAGTCATGCAACAAACCAGCGATCCTCAGTTCATAGCGGTCCTTATCCGTCATTTCGAACCCGGCCAACGGGCCCTCGCTGGTTTCGTGAATCGCTTCGGCGATCAACATGGTCAGGGCTGGCACACGTTGACAATGGCCACCGGTATAGGGTGATTTCTCGTCGATCGCGATGTTGATCATGTTGATAAAGGCTTCGAACAGCTCGGCAAGCTGCTGTATCAACTGACGATTACGTAAAGCGATGGCAGCCTGCGATGCCAGTGAATTGGCCAGCATCTCGGCCGAAGTGCTGAAGGCACAGACCTCACCGGTGTGAGGATCGATGGAGTTGAGCAGTTGCAGGACACCGATGATCTCATCTTCATGATTCTTCATGGGCACCGTGAGAAACGACTTCGATCGATAACCGGTACGCTGATCAAAGGCACGAGTCCCGGAGAAGTCAAAACCCTCTACATCATAAGCATCAACAATATTAATACTTTCGCCGGTCAATGCAGCATGCGCCACCACCATGGAGTGATTCGGGCTGCCATCTTCGTGATAAAGCGGCAGCTCGGGAAAGGTGATCGGATTGCCACTGGTGCCACCAAATGCCAGGCCGATGGAGTCTGTACGGACAATCGCAAAACGTACTGAACGGTGGTCATCCGAGATCAGATACAGGCTGCCGCCATCAGCATGCGTGATGGTCTTGGCAGCCAGAAGAATGCGTTCAAGTAGCTTGTCGATATCCTGCTCGGATGAGAGCGCAATGCCGATCTGGTTCAGGTACTCCAGCTGTTCCGAAAGCTCCATCGTACGTGTCATACCCACCTCATCACCTTAAGTCATGCCGCCCGTCGACGTGATATGAGTATAGAAAAGATGCGCTGTCGACGCCATGCATCTCTTATTTTAACGAATTGACTATTCAAACATCTGCTGATGAGGCTCACCAATGCGTCTGGCACGCGTAGCCATGGACGTATGAGTGATAACTCGCTTGATATTGGGCCAGCGATCAAACGCCTGTCGCAATTCGCCGATACGGTCCATTGACTCAACCTCAACATACAGCATCAGGTCCACATCACCGCTGATCGAATGGGCCAGACGGACTTCTGGAATCGCCTCAATCAACGACTGTATCTCGTCACAGCACAAGGGGCTGAAAGTGAGCTCGAAATAGGCACTGATGCGATTGCCTGCCACTGCCGGTTTCAATACCGCCTGATAGCCGGCAATGGTGCCATTTTCCTCCAGTCGGCGGATGCGCTCCTTCACGGCACTGCGCGACAGAAACACCTGACGACTGATATCACTGACCGACACCCGCGCATTTTTCTGCAGCAGGTTCAGAATCAGACGATCGTAACGATCCAGCATGATGACTCTTTTCTCATTTTGGCTGTGAAACCACCAGAATGGCGGCCAATCCCCTCATTTTGCAGGCGCTTTTCCTGCTGCAGGGACCTAAGATTGGCAAAAATTCTAGCGGATTTACAGCCATGAGTAACCTGAAAAAAAACCTGGGCATCCCTGCCGGTATTGCCATGACCGTCACGACCTTTATCGGCCCCGGTATTCTGATGCTGCCAGCCATGTCGGTAGATCGTGCCGGTGACCTGGCACTCACCACCTGGTGGCTGACGCTGCTGTTAGTACTACCGATCGCGCTGGTATTCGCCATGCTCGGCGCCAGATACCCTTCAGCCGGTGGCGCTGCACACTACGTCAAGGCAGCACTGAATGCACCACTGGGTAAAGCGGTTGGCTGGCTGTTTCTGTCGGTGCTGCTGGTCGGGCCCACTGTGGCTTTGAAAGTGGGCGCCAGCTATCTGGCACTGGCACTGGGCCTGCCACCCGAGTCTATTCTATGGCTGACATTACTGACCCTGGTGGCTGTACTGATGCTTGGCAATGCCGGTATCGAAGCGTCGGCCGGTATTCAGATCGCCATCGTACTGGCACTGATCATCGCCGTATCCTGGCTCAGCCTGCGTGGCGCACCTTCTTCCGAAGGGTTTCGTATCCCCGCTACCCAACAGGACTGGCTGCTGAGCCTGAGCACCGTCGGAATCGTGTTCTGGTGTTTCATGGGGATTGAAGTCATGGCGCACATGGGGGCTGAATTCCGGCGGCCTCAACGTGATTTTCCGATAGCCCTGTTGATTGGTCTGGCCATTGTCGTCGCCTGTTATCTCGCCACTGTGATGCTGATCAGACAGTATCAGGTCTATGGTGATGAACTGACCAACAGTCAGTCATTCGGTCTGCTGGTTGTGGAAATTCTCGGTTCTGGTTGGAGTCGTGCCTTTGCCATCGGCGCTTTCGCCATCGTTTTTGCCAATGCGCTGATCTATCTGCTTGGCTTTGCACGCATGATACTGTCACTGTCTCAATCAGGTGCACTGCCTGTCTGGTGTGGCCACACGAACCTTAAAGGCGCACCGGCCAACGCCTTGTGGATATGCATTGTGATCTGTTGCACCTCCATCGCGCTGATGGAGGTGCTGGCACTGCCGGTTGATCATATGATCGAGATGACCAATGGCGTCTTTATCACGGTTTATGGTCTGGCTTGTTTCGCAGCCTGGCGACTGACACGCGGAATAGGGCGCTGGCTGTCTGCCATCGCTTGCGCCAGTTGCCTCCTTATCATGCTGAAGATAGGAGTCGCCATGCTCTATCCGGCATTGATGCTGGCAGCAGCCTGCCTGATCGAAACCCTGCGCTATCGCCGCTCTCTTTCGATGCCAGTCTGATTATATTCGGTGTTTTCTGCGTATGCCTCTCTGATCGCCATGATTTGCGGGAGGCTTTTCAGAAACAAGGGGATCAGGTCTGGGTCAAAATGTTTCCCAGCGTTATCTTCCAGATACGCAATGGCACGCTCAACTGACCAGGGCTCCTTGTAAGGACGTCGCGTTGTCAGGGCATCAAACACGTCCGCAATAGCGACAATTCGCGCAGCCAGGGGGATCGAGGTGCTTTTTAATCGCTGTGGATAACCGCTGCCATCCCATTTTTCATGATGATGCAGGGCGACAGTTCGGGCCAGTGTCAAAAGCTCTGAATCCGGATTCTCACCGATAATTCCGGCTCCTATCTCAGCATGTCCCATCATGATGTCCCACTCATCAGGCGACAGTTTACCCGGCTTCTGCAGGACAGCATCCGGGATACCTATCTTTCCGATATCATGCATCGGCGCCGCATGCATCAATAGCTCTGCTTCAGCCTCGCTCATGCCTGCGGCCAATGCCAGAACACGGGTATAGAGGCTCATGCGAATGACATGTAATCCAGTTTCGTTATCCTTGAACTCAGCCGCTCTGCCCAGGCGCTGAATAATCAACAGCTGCGTTGCATACAACTGCTCAGTGCGCTGTCGAACCTTGGCCTCCAGTTCACGGTTACGGTCATACAGCGCCAGATGAGTCTGCACTCTTGCCAGCACGATCGGTGGGCTGATCGGCTTGGTGATATAATCCGCCGCCCCCAGTTCAAAGCCTTTTATTTCGTCGGAGATCTGTATCTTGGCGGTAACGAAAATCACCGGGATATGGCGAGTAAGGGGGTCAGCCTTGAGCCGTCTGCACACCTCATACCCATCCATGTCCGGCATCATGATATCCAGCAGTATCAGATCGGGTAGTGAACCGGATTGAACAATTTGCAGCGCTTTCTCACCTCTTGTTGCTGCCTTGACCTGATACTCCGCCTTGAGGATGCCAACCAGCACATCAATGTTTTCCGGAGTATCATCCACAACCAGAATAGTCTGACGCTTCAGGCTTTCCATAAATCGCTGTCCTCGCTCCATCACTGATTTCTCCAGCTACTTCATTCGCTCCTATCGTCCCCCACACCGGGAGATCGCTCCAGCAGCCTGCCCATAAGTTTAGTCAAAGCTTGCAAAGCTGCCTCAAAATCATACTGAGAAACCGACTTTTCTATCTGATCCAGATGCTTGTCGGTGCCATAAACTTGCCGGATCTGCAGGAGTGTCGCCTGCGCTTGGGTATCATCGTCATGCAACTGCTGATCAAGTGTCTGCAACAGCTGTTTAACTGCCTCCTGATCCTGAGTTCCTGTTTCAAAAAGGCCGTTGTTTGCATCATCAGAATCTGTCACGAGAGCAGGTGGGCTCAACTTCAAGGGACCGAGCACAGTGATCAGTGCAGCCAGATTGCTCTCGAGTTCTGGCAGAATCAGATCGCAACGCTCATGATCACTCTGTGCAATAGCCTGCTCCAGCTCACCTGCCAACCGTTGCAATTCCACAGCTCCAATATTTCCGGCCAAGCCCTTGAATGTATGTGCCAACCGCTCCGCAAGCGCTTTATCCCCGACGGCCAACGCACAAGTAATTTTATCCACGATATCAAACTGTTTGTCACGAAACTGCAGCAGCATTTTTAACAAAAGCTGCGCATTGCCGCCCATGCGCTCCAATGCATCCAGAAGATCGAGTCCCTCCAGTCCTTCAAGCCCCTCGAAGCCTGCCAAACCATCATCAGTACCCGGTGTCTCTTGTGAAATATCAATCTGTAACCAATTTCTTATTACGGCAAACAGCTGATTCAGATCAATCGGCTTGGCAATATGGTCATTCATACCTGCAGCCAGGCAGCGCTCGCGATCACCAGCCATGGCATTCGCGGTCATGGCTATGATCGGAAGGGTGTCATAGCGCGGATCAGCTCTCAGTCGCCTCGTGGCTTCAAAACCATCCATCACCGGCATCTGCAGATCCATCAACACCAGTGCAAACGATTGCTGCTCAATCAATTCCAGGGCCCGGGCGCCATCTCCCGCTATCACCACCTGAAATCCAGCCGTTTCCAGCAGCTCTCGCGCCAGTTGCTGATTCATCTCATTATCTTCCACCACCAGCAGTGGCAAGCCGCGATGCCTGATACCCTCTGACATTACCTTGATACTACCGCTTTGTTCCTGCCCCCCCTTCACGACATCAAGACTGAAGGAACTGATGATCGCATCAAATAGAGTCGAGGGATTGACCGGTTTAGTCAGATAGCCATCAAGCTCCAGATTCTGAGCTTCGGTCATCAACTCCTCTCGACCATAGCCTGTCACCATGACGAATCTAGGCGCATTTTCATGCAGTTGATCCCGTATCTGGAGCACGGCTTCAACACCGTCAAGACCCGGCATTTTCCAATCCATCAACACCAGATCAAAAGGAGAACCTGCCAGAAATGCAGCCGTGACAATCGTGATAGCCTGCTCGCCAGACACACAGCCCTGTGCAAGAAAACCAAATTGTTCAAGATAGCGCAGCAGAATTTCGCGACAATGCACGTTGTCATCCACGACCAGCACATTAATACGCTGCAATGATCGCGGCACTGTCATTTCCGGCTCCTGATGGATTTTCGCCAGCTCAAACTGGGCCGTAAATGTGAAACAGCTGCCCCGACCCGGTTCGCTGTCAACCCGTATCTCTCCTCCCATCAGGTTGACCAGACTCGACACAATACTCAGCCCCAGTCCAGTACCACCAAAGCGACGAGTCGTCGAACTGTCTGCCTGAGAAAATGCCTGAAACAGTTTTTTCTGCTCATCCTGCGAGATACCGATACCGGTATCTTCCACCTCAAACTCCAGCAATACATTTGATTGAGTGACTCGGACAGGCTTTATGCGCAATATCACCTCGCCCTTTTCGGTGAACTTGATCGCATTATTAACCAGATTGATCAGAATTTGTGACAGACGCAGCGGATCACCGCGCAAACCTGTGGGCAGATCGGGCGCCATATCGATCAGCAGCTCCAGGCCCTTTTCATTCGCTTTGAAAGCGACAATCGAGGCGAGTCTATCCATCACCTCATGCAGATCAAGATGAGTCGATTCCAGTGAGAGTTTGCCCGCTTCAATCTTGGAGAAATCGAGAATGTCGTTGATGATACCGAGCAGCGACTGAGATGATGTATTGATTTTATTGATATAATCCTGCTGTTGTGGATCAAGATCGGTCTGCAACGCAAGATGCCCATAACCAATAATAGCGTTCATCGGCGTACGTATTTCATGACTCATATTGGCCAGAAAACTGGACTTGGCTGCTGTCGCCTCCTCCGCGACCTGGCGTGCCTGATTCAGCTCGCTGGTGCGCGCGGCAACCAGTTGTTCCAGCTCGTGGGTGGATGTATAAAGCATCCGTCGCATCCGCTCTTGCGCATCCACCAACTGCCTGAACTCTTTGATCTGCGTCGAAATTTCAACGCTTTCTGTCAGCTCCAAAGCACCGATACGATCACTGGCCAGCGCTAGTTGCTGCAGTGGCGCAGCAAACCGCGCAGCCATGTGCCGAATCACAAATAGTGTGACCAACAGAACGAATGCCAGTATCACCAACAGCACCTGACGATGGTACTGGGCACCCGGAATAAAAGCGGATTCAGGCGCAAAAACACCGACCCAGAGTCGCTGATCGCCCGTATCAAAGGCACTGAAATGCCTGAACCAGAACTCTCCTTCGCTGCGATAACGATGAGTCAGACCTGACGTTTTGCCCTCAGCCTTCCAACCGCTTACACCATCCTTCAAAGGTCCGCTCAATATCTCTTCAGCAGGCTGCAAAACTGCATCTCGAATACCATTACCACTCAGAATTTTTTCCTCGGCCGGAACACCCAACAGTAGCCCGTCGTCGGTCAGCACCAGAGTCTTGCCCTGAGTAGCGAAATTGATCCCTGAAGTGAATCGAGACAGGTCCGCCAGCATCACATCAAACGCCAGAACCAACGTTTTACCTTGCTGATTTTGCCAGCGCATTGAAGCACTGATTCCCGGATCACCTGTGGTCAAAAATCGATACGGGGCTGTCCAATGCACCTGCCCCTCAGGAGTAGACATGGCACCGGTAAACCAGGGTCTCTGCAGAGGAGAGTAATCGCGGGTTTCCATACGGGTAAAGGGAGTTTGATGCAGTGTCTGCCAGTCCTGCCAGCGCACCTGAGCAGGCCACTCCTCGGGGTCGGTAAGACGATTGGTCCAACTGCCATCCGGTCGTTTCAACAGCAGCCACTCGGTTCCCTCCTCGGTGGCAAACAGCACAGAAGTCACTTCCTCAGAGTGCGACAGAACCGGCATTAACAGTGTATTCAATGTCGGCCAGTCTGCCGGCTCCAGGTATTCGTTATCTATCCATTCCCGACCAGAGTGAACAAGCCGTTCGACTGTCCCGAACACCTGCTCCAGTTCCAGTTCAACACGGTCTGCCACCTGCTCGACCTGCGCCTGAGAGATATCCTTCGTTGCAGGGTCTATAACAAGAAAGTAGATGCCAGCATACAGGCTGCCGATCGCCAGGAGTAAAAGCGATAGCACGTGACTGACCAGTTTATGGCGTATCGAGACTCTGCGCGATTGGCGCTTGTCTGACTGCTCGACTGACATCCCTGCATCCCTGTTTCAAGCACACAATAAAATTCTCGGTTGAAGCACCGACTCCATCTCTATCTGTTATAACTCAACAATGAAAGCTTTACAGCTATTGCTAATATAAATTATCGAAATATCACCAACAGCACTTAATAGTATCTGGCAAAAATGAAAAAAAAAGCCAACTTGCTCTTTTGGTTTAGAGTAAATCGGCTTTTATTTCAAGCTGCACCCTCTGGAAAAAGACGCATTGGCAGAACAGAAAGACCTTGTAATCAGCTACTTATATGATCAATTCAGACCGCCCATCTCTTCGATCAGTTTTTTGTAACTCTCGATCTGGCCAGCCAACTGCTCTTTGACTGCCTCGCCTTCAATATAGACAACGGGCATCAGAATCCGCTCTTCAGTGATTTGCAGAAAGCGTGGATCCCTGGTTGCAGCTTCCAGCGCTTCAGCCAGACGAGTGATGTGACTCGAAGGCGTATTATTCGGCACCATCACCACGCGGATTTCGCCTGGATCTATCTCATAGCCCAATTCACGCAAAGTTGGCGCATCCGGGAAGGCGACCAGACGCTCATCCGCCAGACTGACCAGCACAGGCATCTCGCCTGTTTCAGCATAACCGGAGTGAGTACCGCCACTGTAGCCGAAATCAACGTCCCCAGACAAAATCAGCGGCGCCATTCCGGCACCTCCTGCTGTTGGTACGATACGGAAGCTGACACCTTCCTGCTTGGCAATGTAATCAATCAACAGACGATCAAGCGTGGTCTGAGTGGCATAACTCAGGCCGGGATTGGCCTTGGCATACTCAATCAGTTCAGCCCAGCTCGAAAAAGGACGTCCTTCACCCGTGACGATGGCAGATTGCCCCAGGGTTATCCCGGCGACATAGTTGAAGCTGTCCAGTTCATAAGAAGTTGGCGCAGCAAGTGGGCCGAAAGTGATGGTGGAAGAAGTGCCGAAAACAAAGGTATAGCCTTCATCACGGCTGTTGGCCAGCTGTGCCAGAGCGACACCGCCACCGGCGCCCGGACGGTTGATGACATTGACCTGCTGTCCAAGGTGCTCACCCAGAACATTAGCCAACACACGGCCCTGAATATCCGTACTGCCACCCGGATTGAAACCGATCACCATATTCAGTGGTTTAGTTGGAAAGTCAGCCGCCTGGACAGCAACGCTACCCAAAGCAATAGCACCTGATAATAATGCCGTTTTGAAGATATTTTTAATTTTCATTCTGTTTCCCCAGTAGGTTTTTTATAGATCTGCCCTGTTTGCCAGGCAGTCAGTTTTCGCGGACCACGTTTTTGCGAACCAAGTCTTCGCGAACCAAGTGTTCGCGAGTCAGGCCCGCTTTTTACGCTGCCTCATCGCACTCCAGACAAAATGGAGCAACAACAACACAGTAGCTACGATAAATACGACCGCAATCGGCCGCTCCAGCAATATGGCAGCATCGCCACCCGACAGGATAATCGACTGGCGCATATTCAGCTCCAGCATGGGTGTTACGATGAAAGCCACCAGAAAGGTCACGAAAGAGTAGTCAAACTTCTTCAGAAAATAGCCCAGAATGGCAAAACCAAACACCACCAGCAGTCCGAAAGTGCCATAGCCCTGAACCTGAATCCCGGCCAGACAGAGAAAGATCACGATCGGTATGACCAGATGCTGTGGAATGTTCGTGATCTGGGCAAAAACGCGCAGACCATACCAGCCGATCGCCAGCATCAGCACACTCGCCACCAGCATGCCTGAGAAGATGGAGAAGAGCATCTCGGGCTGCTCGCGCAGCATCAGAGGGCCAACGGTAATGCCATGAATCATGAAGGCACCCACCAGCAGCGCCGCAGAGACACTGCCTGGAATCCCCAGACCGAACAGTGGAATATAGCTTGCTGGAATCACCGCATTATCTGCCGATTCGGCCGCAGCGATACCACGAGGATCGCCCTTGCCATAAGTGCTCGGGTCCTTCGCCGCTCGTTTGGCTGCCCCATATGACATAAAGGAGCCGACCGACGGACCAAGCCCGGGCAAAGCACCGACAAAAGCACCAATCGCCGTGCCACGCAGAATCGTAGGCACAGTCGTTTTGAACTCTTTCCAGCTCAGGTCATCCTTCTCAGAATCACCCAGATTGATGGCGGTCTGGTTACGGTTACGACGATACTCATCCAATTGCACAAACATCTCGGACAGCGCCAGCGTACCGATCACCAGAGGAAGAATCGGCACCCCTTCCATCAGCTCATAAAAGCCAAATGTCAGGCGCATCGCCCCGGTTTCAGGATCGAGCCCAACGGTACCCAGCACAATTCCCAGACCACCGGCTGCCATTCCCTTGAGAAAAGATCCTCCCGCCATACCGGCAATGAAGATCAGTGCAAACACCAGAATCGCAGCCAACTCATAAGGCCCGAACTTCAGTGCCACCGCAGCAAACGGTATTGCCACACCAATCAGCAACAATGTTGCAAGCAGATCCCCGATAACGGATGCCAACAAGCCGATTTTCAAAGCCGTACGTGGTCGGCCATCACGAGCCATGGGGTAGCCATCAAGGCAAGTGGCCGCTGAAGACGCCTCACCCGGTGTATTGAGCAATATGGCTGACACGGCACTGCCAGCAGCCGTTCCCTTGGACAAGCCGATCAGAAAAGAGATTGCCGCATAGGGTGACATATAAAAGGTCAGTGGAATCGCAATCGCGATGGCAACGGATCGATTCAATCCGGGAATAACCCCGACAATATAACCCATCAGGACACCGCCAAAGATGACGAAGATGGATTCCCAACTCAGTGCGATCGCAAAAGCGTCGCTGATAGCAGTAAAATCAGGCACTTAGACGACTCCAATTCTCATCAGATAAACGGTCAGGATGTACAGTCCCAATGTGGGCAGACCCGTACAGATCAGATAGATGGTCCAGCGTCTTTCACCAAGAATAAACAGCAGGAACCCGATCAGAAAAGGCGCAATCCAGGTCAATGGAAAGAAGATCGCCAGACAGATGAAGATCAGAACATAGAGAAACGGCCAGACATGATGCCAAAGCTCAGCAAGGCTGACGCCCACAATAACAGGCTCTTTCGCCTTTTTCATATGGATAAGAGAGGTGACAACAAGTAGACCCGCGAACAGCAGGATAACCCAGGCGCCGATTGAGGCGACCAGCTGGGGTGGCAAACCAAAAGAGAAACCGCCCCCACCATATTGCGGTATCACCCAGGTCAGCAACAACACTGAGAATACGGTGGCTGCCAGACCAGACCAGAAATTAATTCTCATCATAACTAATACAATCCATTGATTATTATTATAAAATTCCAGTTTTTTTATTCTGAAAAAAAGCTACTCCTTATAACCAGTTATAGAATAATCACACACTCATCCAGGACAACCGATACTATCGATCAGGATAGATTGTTCATCATCCATTGTTCCAGATCTCTCGCGGCCAGCGGCCGACTGAAGTAATACCCCTGACAGATATCGCAACCCAGCTCACGCAACAGCCCCAGCTGTTCAGCCGTTTCAACACCTTCGGCAACGACATCCAACCCAAGATTATCAGCCATGTTTATGATTGTATAGACAATGGCATGATCCTTGGTCTTTTTTGTCAGGCTGCTGACAAAGCTCTGATCGATCTTAAGACGATCGATCGGAAAGTTTTTCAGATGTGCCAGAGAGGAGTAACCGGTACCAAAATCATCAATCGACAGATGAATACCTGATGATTTGAGTGCATTCATGCTTTCCAGCGAATGATCAGCATAATCCATGATAATGCTCTCGGTCAGCTCCAGTTCCAGATACTTGCCATCCAGGGCTGCATTGGCAAGTGCCTGTTGTACTTCAGCATCCAGACCTCCCCGCTGGAACTGCTTACCAGACAGATTGACCGACATGAACTGAAGCGGATATCCGGCATTGATCCAGACACTCATCTGCAGGCAAGCGGCCTGAATCACCCAGCGCCCGAGTGGCAGAATCAGACCGGTTTCCTCGGCAACTGGAATGAACTGACTTGGTGGCAGCATTTCACCACTCTCAAGCTCCCAGCGCAGCAAGGCTTCAACACCCACCACCTGGCCGGTTTCTGTCGACACCATCGGTTGGTAATGCAGTACAAACTCTTCATTGTCCAGCGCCCTGCGCAGAGCGTTTTCCAGCTCCAGGCGTTGGCGAGCCCGTTGAGTCAGCTCCTCAGTGAAAAAGCAGTGCAGATCTCGTCCACGGCTTTTCGCCACATTCATCGCCGTATCGGCAAACTGCACCAGCTCAAGCGCATTACTGGCATCTTCGGGATACAGACTGATACCGATACTCGCCCCCACCACAACCTCATGTCCGGTGGATAAGCTCACTGGCTGTTTCAGAAGATCCAGTATCGACTGAGCCACTGTTGCAGCCTGGTCAGGATGGTTAATACCCTCCATGACCAGCATGAACTCATCGCCACCCAGACGTGCCAATGTGTCTTCTTTACGCAGTTGATATTTGATACGCATCGCTATCGCTTTGAGAAACTCATCGCCGGCGGGATGTCCGAAACTGTCATTGATCGTTTTGAATCGATCCAGATCCATGTAAAGTGCGGCGACATGATGACCGCTGCGTCGTGCCTGTTCCACCGCGTGATCCAACCGTGACAAGAGCAATAACCGGTTAGGCAACTGCGTCAGGGGATCATAGTGTGTCAGATGCTCCAGTTGGGCTTCCGAGCGTTTCTGATGGCTGAGATCGCTGAATACGCCGATGTAGTTAGTTGCCCTCCCTTGCTCCCCATAAACGGTGTTAAGACGCAAATACTGTGGATAAAGCTCGCCGTTTTTACGCCGATTCCAGATCTCCCCCTGCCAGGCTCCGCTTTCCAGCAGTGAAGCCCACATCGACTGATAAAAATCGCAGGTATGACGCCCGGATTTAAGCAGGACAGGCGTTGAACCCACCACCTCCTCTTCGCTGTAGCCGGTGATCTCAGTGAAGGCCGCATTAACAGCCTGAATCTGTGACTGCAGATCGGTGATCAATACACCGTCACTGGTGTTCTCAAACACCGCGGCGGCCTCTCTGAGTCGAGCTTCGGTACGTTTTTGCTGTGTCACATCATTCAGTGTGCCGACAATATCGCACAGCTCACCCTGATCATCCTGCAGTAACCGCATCTCATGACGCAGCCACATTGAGGTGCCATCAGCATGGGGTAACCGATGTTCAATGGTACAACTCCCCTGCCTGAGCAAAGTGCTGAACGCTTGGTTGTGCTCTACTCCCTGAGGAAAAAAGGTCTGTTGCCACCACTCAGGTTGCAGTGCGTGACTGACACTATACCCAGTGATTTCAGTCAGATTCTCACTGATCCATACCGCCCTGATACAGCCATCCTGAATGCGCAGGTTATAGAGTACCGTCGGACTGGCGGAAAGCAGGTGCGAGAATCGCTGATTCACCTCAAGCAGTCGCTTTCGCTCGCGCAGCAGCTCAGCGCTGCGGAACACCTTCTGCATCAGCGCCGCCAGCTCATACAGATAGCCGTCATGTTTTGCCAGATAGTCATCGACACCGAGCTTGATCGCCTGCGAGGCGATCTCCTCAGTACCCTGACCGGTTATCAGCACGATCGGAAGCTCCAGTTTTCGTTCATCGCGGATGATCCGTGCCAGCTCAAGGCCATCCATGCCGGGCAGCCGGAAATCCAGTAGCAGAAGGTCAAAGCTATTCGGCTCATCCGCCGATACGGGCAGCAGCGACAGTACTGAGGTCGCATCTCTGACGGCTGTCAATCTGATCTGGGGAGCATGCTGCTTAAGATGGCGTCGGGCAAGGTCAATATCAAAGGCGTTATGTTCGGCATAGAGTACACGCAACAGAGTATGCGAGCGCAGCGCATTGGTGCGATAGCGAATCGAGGCCTGTAGCATGATCTGCGCCAGTCTCTTCAGATAGCTGTCACGTTTGACGATATAATCATCGGCACCGGCCTTGAGCGCACCGATGGTGGCGTTATGATCGCCCTGACCTGTCAGGATTACAACTGCCATCGGCAGACGATTTTCTCTGACGTAAGTGAGCGCTTCGATACCTGAAC
The DNA here is from genome assembly GCF_046271865.1 of Nitrincola salilacus. NCBI lineage: Bacteria > Pseudomonadati > Pseudomonadota > Gammaproteobacteria > Oceanospirillales > Oceanospirillaceae > Nitrincola > Nitrincola salilacus. The sequence goes on along the minus strand of NZ_CP176580.1, from coordinate 413,847 downwards.
CATCAGGCAGGGATAGATCGGTGAGCAGCAGGTCAAACACAACTGAGCTATTCACCGAGCAACTCAATAGCTCCAGGCCTTCGGCAAGAGAGGCAGCCAGAGTCAGACTGATCTCCGGATGGGAGGTCGCCAACATCCGTCTGGCAAGATCTGCATCCGCGGCATTGTCCTCTATGTACAGTACACGCATCCGAGGCTTCCTTTATGACACTCTTTTATGGCGCTCTTTTTATGGCCTTATCCTTATGACGCTATCCATACAACACTACCTTTGCGGCTGGTTGAGCACACACCAGTAGAGCTCGATCTGTTCAGCCACCTCGATGAATTTGGCAAAATCGACCGGCTTGGTGATATAGGAGTTGGCGCCCAGTTTATAGGCTGTCTGAATATCCCGATCCTCTCCCGAGGAGGTCAGTACCACGACGGGCACTCCGCACAGCTTCGGATGTGATTTGATCTCACGCAACACATCCAGACCATCCACTTTCGGCAGTTTCAGATCCAGCAGAATCACCACTGGCAGAGGTTCACCCGCCTCCCAGCGTTTGATGAAGGCCAAGGCCTCCTCTCCGTCCCGTGCCACTTCTATTGGGTTGGCAAAACGCTTGCGTTTGAAGGCCCTCAGAGTCAGGTCCAGATCGACCGGATTATCTTCGACCAGCAATATCGGTTGTGTTGTGACATCCAGACTCATGTTCTGAACTCCAGATAAAAAATAGCACCCTTGCCGACAGCGCCCTCTGCCCAGACCCTGCCGCCCATGCGCTGCATCGCTTTACTGACCAGCGCCAATCCTACACCGGTGCCAGCATAATCTTCAGGTCGATGCAGCCTCTGAAAAATCTGAAAGATACGATCATGATACTTCATATCAAAACCAACACCATTATCTTTAACCGATATCAGAGTACGCTCCTTTTCCTGATGAGCTGCCACCACTATTTCGGGCTGCTCACGTCCAGCGGTGAATTTCAGAGCGTTACTCAACAGATTTCGCAGCACCAGCCCCAATCCATCCTTATCGACCAACAGTTGAATCGGTGGCACATCGACATCCACAATGACTTCAGGATAGTTTTCAGCTACCAGTTGGAGATCCACTACTTCAGAAACCAGTTCATTCAGATTGACCAGTCGCTCTTCCAATGAGCGCCGCTCCATTCTCGAATAGGCGAGAAGATCCTCTATCAGTTGATGCATCTGTTTCACACCGCCGCGGATGTTCTCGATAAAATACTTACCCTCTTCATCCAGCAGTTCGGCGTAAGACTCCTGCAGCAACTGACTGTAGCCATCGATCCCCCTCAGAGGCGCTTTCAGGTCATGTGAAACACTGTAGGAGAAAGCCTCAAGCTCCTTATTCGCCATTGCCAGCTTTTCAGTTCTCTCTTCGACCCTCTGTTCCAGATCAGACACCAGCAGCGCCACCTGATTTTCGGCTTCTTTGAGCTCGGTAAAATCGTGCAACACACCATGAATACGTGTCACCTCCCCCAGCTCATTACGAGTCAGCCAGGTACGATCATCCACCCAGATCCACTCACCATCCTGACGAGCAATACGGTACTCCTGTCGGTAGTCATCAGGCCCTGAGTTCAGGTGCCCCTCCGCCTCCTGCTTGATACGATCAAGATCATCCGGATGAATGATATCGATAAAGTTGATCTTCCCGTTCAAAAAATCCTGGGTCGAATAACCCCATACAACCACGCTGTCACTGACAAAGCTCACCGGCCAGTCTGGCAGGTTTTTCCACTCAAACGCCACCACTGGCGATCGCCCTATCAGCTCTGCCAGCAGCTCAATCTGGTCACGTCTGGAACCCATCTCTACCGCCATCTGATCGACTGCACGACCAATCGCGGCAAGTTCGTCATATCCATAAAGGCCAGTTCTGACATCCAGATTACCTGACCCGATCGCCTTGAGTGCGTTGATCAATCTCCTGCTGCGCCTGAACCATACCAGATACAACACCACTGCCAGCAGCATGGCGAACAGCAGAGAGAATAGCGCAACCTGCAGTGAACCCTGACGCGCCAGAGCCGCTCTTTCTGCAAGGGGCTGTGACAGATCACTACTCAGAATCAGATGGTAGCCGGGATGGATCGGTGTGTAAGACAGCAGTAAGCGCTGATCTTCCACAGCGGTTATGGTCACACTGAGTGGTCGTTGCCGGATAAAGTGTTCCACCTGCTCAGCCACCCCGGCAGGCGCTCTTTCCAGCACCTCAGCCAGCGGCTGCTCGAGCTGAGTTCTGATCAACGAGCCGGCCACCAGCTCATTCTGATCGATCAGCCAGGCAGATGAGATATGTCGACGCATCCCCAGACCGGCCACCCGACGCTGAACCATCTGCCTGTCATCCAGCATGAGGTAGGTCTCCAGAGTGCTCTGTTCAATGCCCAGGCGCTCCTTCAGGCTGACCACTTCCTCCTCCATCACCGAGCGTTCCGCCGCCTTCAACGCCAGAAGATGGTGGACAGAGGCACCAGACAGAGCAATAAATGCCAACAGTAACGGAGTCAGTACACGCCCCGGCAGATACAGCAACTTAACCGGTTTCATGGCTGCCCCTCTCGTCTGAGCTGGGCCTGCCTGGCGTACTGAGCGTTAAGCAACAATGACCAATCCGGCATTTCGGCCAGCATCTGCTGCTCAATCAGGATATTGACCAGCAAGCGCGATCCCTGAGCAAGACCGGGCTCTGCACCTTGCAATAAAGACACCGAGTCTCTGATGTTATGAAAATAGATACCGTTAAAGGCGGTCAGATACTCCTGCTGTGTCAGCTCAGAGCCCCTGACGAGCAGTTCAACCGCTTCATCTGTATGTTTGTTCAGATACTCAAGGCCGCGCTCCCACCCTACCAGCAGATCAACCAGCGACTGCCTCCTGCGAGGCGACAGGTCATTGCGTACCACAAGCACATCCACCAGCTCGCCCGGCATCCAGCCGCTACTGAACAGCTCATTGTAACCATCAGCCAGCAGTCGGCTACGCATCGGTTCATAAGTGATCACGGCATCAACCTGTCCGCTCCTGAGCACCTGTTCATGCAGGGGAGCCTCCATATACTGCAGGTGCAGATCACTCAGACTGTATCCACCAACCATCAGCATTCGCCGCATCAGGAGCATCCCCACAGCACCATCTTCCAGTGCCAACCGTTTGCCCCGAAGATCCTGCAGCGTACGAATCGAACTTCCGGCAACAATCGCATCCGCACCATCCGACAGGCTCAGAACACCGACAATCTGCAACGCCACGCCCTCCTCAACCAGACGCAACGCTTCATCAAGGGTCAGCGCGGCTGCTTCCAGCTCACCATTACGCAGATTACGTTTGGTTTCTGCGATGGAGCTGAGCTCGACAACCCTGACGGTCGGCGCTTTGAGAATATCCAGATCACGAGCAAGAATGAACGGGTCATTTCCGAGCCATGCGCTGATACCCAGCCGCAGAGGCGGTTCTGGTACCTCACTACAGCCAGGCAGCAGCAGGGTTAACAGCATGGACATCAGAATCAAACGCACTGATCACCTTCCGTCGAAAATTTACCTCATCTGATACTAGCACCAATGCCTGTTTTAAACCTACCTTCACAAATCCCGGAGAATCCGGGGAATATGACTGGTCAGACCAGATGAGGCAAATGTCATGGCATGGGGCAGGTTATCGTTATACACTTGGCCGCTAATACTGGGCTCTCAGTATCAGACTGTTACTGCAGACTGAGGCTGTGCGCTGAATTCTTATACAATAACAACGTAAAGAGGAATCCAAAGTGCGCGCATTAGCACTTCTAGTTCGTCTGATATGCGGGATCAACCAGCTACTGGGAGTGATCTTCTCCTGGTTCTCGCTCGGTATCGTCCTGGTCTGTTTTACCGTTGTGGTCCTGCGCTACTTCTTCTCCACCGGCTTTGTCTGGATGCAGGATCTCTACGTCTGGCTCAACGGCATGATGTTCATGGGGATTGCCGGTTTCACGCTGCTGAAAAACGGCCATGTCCGGGTCGATATTTTCTATCGTGAAGCCCGCCTCAAAACCAAGGCGATGGTAGACATGTTCGGCACCCTCGTGTTCATCGGCCCCTTCGTCTATGTGCTCTTTTACTACGGCTTGCCCTATGTGCAGCGCTCCTGGAGCTTCATGGAGGCCTCTGCCAACTTCGGCGGCATGCCGGGGCTGTATATCCTGAAGAGTTTCCTGCTGGTGTTCGCTGTGGTGATCGCTCTGCAGGCACTGGCCATGTTCCTGCGCGGCGTACTGGTATTGTTGGATCGCGAAGATCTGCTGCCGGAATCCCTGCGCTATCATGAAGGGAGTATCTGAATATGGACCCGGTACTGCTTGGGGAGATCCTCTCCCTATTGATGTTCTTCTCCATTATCGGTGTGCTTATGCTGGGCTTTCCGGTCGCTTTCTCGCTGGCTGGTACGTCTTTGTTTTTCGGCACTCTGGGCTACTTTCTCGGGGTGTTTGACCCCTCCAACCTGTCCAGTCTGGCCCCGCGTTACATGGGTATCATGCTCAATGAGGTGCTGGTGGCGGTGCCGCTGTTCATCTTCATGGGGATGATGCTGGAACGCTCCGGGATTGCCGAACAGCTGCTGATCACCATGGGGCGCCTGTTTGGCTCACTGCGTGGTGGTCTGGGGTTATCGGTTATCGTGGTGGGTGCACTATTGGCGGCCTCCACCGGTATTATCGGTGCCACTGTGGTAACCATGGGGCTGTTGTCGCTGCCGGCGATGATGCGCGCAGGCTACGACACCAAGCTGGCCACCGGGGTGATCTGTGCCTCGGGTACGCTGGGGCAGATCATTCCGCCCTCGACCGTATTGATCTTCATGGGCGATATGCTGTCCGGTGTGAATGCTCAGGTACAGATGGCCAAGGGTAACTTCGCGCCGACACCGGTATCGGTCGGGGATCTGTTTGCCGGGGCGTTCATTCCCGGTCTGATCCTGATCGGCGTGTACATGAGCTGGATGATCTATAAAGCGATCCGTGAACCCGAGAGCTGCCCGGCACTGATAGTGACCGCCGAGGAGAAAGCACGCCTGTTCCGCGATGTACTGGTGACACTGCTGCCGCCACTGCTGCTGATCATTGCGGTACTGGGTTCGATTCTGACCGGTATTGCAACACCGACTGAGTCCGCGTCTGTCGGGGCTGTGGGCGCGATGCTGCTGTCGGCAGTCCGACGCAAGCTGACCTATCAGAACCTGCGTCAGGTGATGACGGCAACCGCCAACACTACCACGATGATCTTCATCATCTTGCTGGGTGCATCAGTCTTCTCGCTGGTGTTCCGCATGATGGGCGGGGAGGAACTGGTCAGCGACTTCCTCAACAGTCTGCCGGGTGGCAAGCTGGGGGCGATCATCTTCGTCATGCTGCTGATGTTTGTTCTGGGCTTTATTCTGGATACCTTCGAGATCATCTTTATCGTGATCCCGATCACGGCACCGGTGCTGCTGATGATGGATGTACACCCAGTGTGGCTGGGCGTGATGGTGGCGGTGAACCTGCAGACCAGCTTCCTGACACCACCGTTTGGCTTTGCGCTCTTCTACCTGCGTGGTGTGGCACCGAACACGGTCAGAACCTCGGATATCTACCGTGGTGTGCTGCCGTTTGTGGGGCTGCAGCTGTTCGTGATTGCGCTGCTGGTGGCTTTCCCTGGGCTGGTAACCTGGTTGCCTAATCTGATTTACGGCTCTTAGCCTGAAACCAAACCCGGGCGCCCAGTGACTGGAGCAGCCCGGGGCTCTTGATCTGATTTGTGGCATGGAGCGTTGAGTGGGCTTTACGCGCTAGCGTCAAAGCTCACCAGTCTCGGCCCTTTAAAAATCAATCCCAAAATGTACTGTTCGCGAAGGACAGGGGCCTACCATACTCAAAAACAGCCAAGTGTCACAAAAAATGACTTCTGGTTGCTCAAAGTAACAGTTTTCACATCCCCAACCTCCTTGTGGACAGCGGACGGGACACCACTTACGTGGTTGTCGGTCTGTGCGGTGATGTCGAATAAGGAGAAAATTCGTGGCTGATCTTCAGATAGGAAAGGTGTACAATCTGTTTATCGAAATTGCCCCACAAGGCACGTAAATCAAGAGGATTACCTTATGAACATAGCTAAAGAAGTGGAGGGGTATATCAAGCATCTCACTTATGGCAGCGTGTTCACACACAAACAACTCGTTAATCGCTTGAACGGGCATGGAAGCCGGATATCGCAAAGCCTAGCAATTCTCAAAGAAAACAACGTGGTGATGCCTATTGATCGCGGGCTTTGGATGCGGCCGAAGAAAACTCGATTTGGCATTGTCTACGCCTCACCCGAGAAAATTGTTGCTGCTCTAGAAGCGGACCGCAATATTCTTGCTGTCCCCGCCGGCGCGGCGGCGCTGAACGAAATAGGTGCCTCGACTCAACTAGGTATGGTTTCAGCCTACGTCACGACCAAGCGCATAGAGCCGATTACTGTTGGCAAGACCGTCATTCATTTTAGGCACAGCCGAAGTTTCGAAAACGCTGCCGCAAAGCTTAAAGGGCTATCAAAACCTGAGAAGCATCAGGCGGCAAAGATATGGGTTGCTCTCGAATATGCAGGCCAGAAACTGGCAACAGAAGAGATCGCATCTTTTCGGAAGGCTTTTGAACGCCTTTCACTTAAGGCCCAAGAAAAATTGTTGGCCGCAACAGAAATCAAAATAAGCTGGGCTAAATCCCTGCTGGAGGAAGCTTATGAGTGAGCCATTCCTGTTCACCTTGTCCTCAACCGATCAGGATGACTTGTTCGAAGCGGCAGCGACTAGAACCGGATTGCCGGCCTATGTCATTGAAAAGGATTACTACGTCACCTTAGTTCTGAAGCTGTTGTTTGAGAAACTGAAACCCTTGCATACGCAGCACACGCCAACTCCCTTTATGTTCAAAGGTGGCACAACACTCAGCAAGGTTTTTGGGTGCATCAATCGCATGTCAGAAGACATAGACCTGTCGTTAGACATGAATTTTCTTGGCCATCCTGAGCCATCAGGCAAAGAGAGTAATTCGGCGATTAAGCGCAGAGTCGATGACCTCGAACAGGCAACCATTCGCACCGTGAGCACAGTCATGGTGCCCTTCCTACAATCAGAACTGCAGAAACTCAACGACGGCTTTACCATCAACACCACGGGAAATGGCATGGATATCGAGGTGTTTTATCCAAGTCGTTACCGTGGCGGTGGTTACGTTACCCAAAGGGTCTTAATTGAGTGCGGTGGAAAGGCAGGCCTTGAACCATCCGACTCCCATACGGTATGCCCTATAGCTTTAGAGGAAATTGATCCCCACTTAGATGCGTGCAGTGTCGATGTATTGGGTGCCGATCGCACATTCTTTGAAAAAATAACCGCACTGCATGAAATCAACCATCGAGGACCAACCAAGTTAGGCGATCGACAGGCGCGGCATATTTATGATGTGGTGGCCATTCATCAAAAGTTTCCCGACTTCGTCAATAAAATTGATTTGCTAAGAAAAGTCGTAGAGCACAAAGCCAAGTATTTCAGGCGTTCTGCGTCGAAATGGGAGGAAGCGCGACCAGGAAGCCTTTTCATTATGCCGTCAGCCGGTGAGAACGGGGTTAGAGAACTGCTGGCTAAGGACTGGGAGAAAATGCATGACATGTTTCCTTCAGGCTTACCTATGACGTTTGAGGCAATGTTAGCGCAACTTGCAGCGATAGACCGGATCATCAATCATGAAGCAACTGATAAAAACCAGCGGTAGGCACAGCCCTGCTTAAACCGTTGGCACAGGCTCGACCCTGTGCTCCAGACTACAACAACAGATAGAACAGATTGGCTCCATGCCTTGAAGTAAACAGGAGTTTATTTCCGAGATGCTGGAAGCTTTGACTACTAAAGAAAGCCAAGTGCCACAAAAAATGGCTTCTGGTTGCTCAGAATGACAGTTTTCAAGCAGCAGCTTGTTACCGCATCGCTCTTTACCAATGAATAATCGGTCAAACTTTAATCAAACTGATCGGTTTTCACATACCCTACCGCCTCGCGGACAGCGGACGGGACACCAATACCAGCAGACTGGTGGCTGCCACCGAGCTGGATGAGGAGGAGCGGGTGTGTTGCTCGTCGGTCATCTCACCGGACAGCAGATGGAAAATGCCACCAATAGTTTTCAGCATCACCCGCAGCTACCAAGATAGACATCCAGCCTAATGCTGTATACTTCATCTGACAGAGGACGCACGGCTGTCTGTACGCCGGATTAATCTCTTAAACGCTCAGGTGACTTAATAGCAGGCAGCAGGATAAGTTTGTGGATGTGATTTATAGGGGCAAGCATTAATATGAGACTGGATAGCTATCCGACAATTCAGCCCAAAACAGCGTTAGGGCGTGCACTTGTGGCTTTTTTCGATGTATTGGAGCCAGTATTTTCTTGCGGTGACAAGGGCGTTTTTCGAGTGATTGTCTTCGGTGGTTGTGCTGTCCATATACACACGCAAACACGAGGTAGTGCGGATATAGACGCAGAGATTGCATCTCATGGTTATGCCAAAAAATCAGAAGTTATTGCACTGCTTGATGAGGATGCGTACATTTTTGCTGACGAAGAGGGGGTGTCGCAGGTGCTGGAACTGGACTCCAGCTTCAATACAACGCTAGGCCCTTTACACGAAGATTACGAAGACCGCATCATCCGGTTGGTAACACAGAGCAGCATCCCAAACGTCGAGGTGTATATCGCGAGTGCGATTGATGTTGCCATATCGAAGCTTGGTCGTTTTGGTGATCGAGACCAGCAGGATATACAATCGTTACTTCAACTCCCGTATGTTGATATAAATGAGTTTGAACGCTTGGCCCGAGAAGCTATCAGTTATTATGTTGGAAACCAAAGGCAAGTGTCAGGGAACATTAGAGTGGTACTAAACGATTATCGCAACAGAGGGGGGCGGGCATGACACCTTCCGTCACACGAAAGCGACTATATCGCGTGGGTTCACGTCCGCTTGAAAGCAGTGTGGATGATGTAAAGCAGCTTGCCGAAGCGCTTTGGTATCACGGCTATCGCCCTTCACAAATGGAGTTAGAGTGCCTGTGTACTCTAATGCCCCGCGAACAATTCCAGCGCACGCTCTGCGTTGTTGAGTTGCTTAGCCAGTACCCCGTGTGCCCCCGTGATACAGCTCGACATCTCCAAGAACTCACTAGCCGCTTCCATCGACAACTGCTGGATAATAGCGATACGCCTATCCAAGGACGTTACTCTCCAGGTAAACGATGGGGCTTAAGTGATGCGACGGCCCCGTTGCGTAAAGCACTGCTACCTCTTCAGACCCGGACCTATGCAGATGCGACTGGGCATCGTCACGGATTGAGCATCTGAACTGCAAGCATATAGCTGAATTCGGAGAACCACCCCGGACCCGACACTGGCGCTATGTGTCACTTTGGCATGGGGCATTGCGTGGGTTTTACGCGCCGCCGACATAGCAAGCCAGTCTCTGCTCTTTAAAAAGCAGCCCACGAAATGTACTGTCCGCTAAGGATAGGGGCTTGTCGTACTCAAAAGCAGCCAAGTGCCACAAAAAGTGGCTTCTGATTGCTCAAAATCACAGTTTTCAAGCAGCACCCTGTTAACACATCGCTCTTTTCTAACGGAAAATCGGTCACTCTTTGATCAACTTGATCGTTTTTCACAAGCCCAACCGCCTTGCGGACAACGGACGGGACAACAGCGAGCGGGACAACGGGACAACGGGACAACAGCTACGACGGGTTAGCGACGTCCCACAAGATTCTCTTCGCGTATTCTCGAGCAACCTCCTCGTCATCGACGAATAAGACCTCATGCTGCGCCAGAAGATCTCTCCATGAAATGCTTTTATCAGAAAACGCTTCTTTCAGCTCTTTTCTAAACCCATCTCTGAACCCCACGTTTTCATCCAAATCTTTTTTAAGCTCACCGATAGCATCTTCCTCGTCATAGCCAACTGATGCGCTATAGATTCCAGATAAGACAGATACAATTAAAGAATAGTCGGGCATCTTACTTCACCGGGTAGATAGTTATTGTTCGCCAAACATTAGCAGTAGCGTCGTACTGGTAAACAGCAGTCACTTTTGAAAGGTCGCCGTGAAATTGGAGAGGACCCTGAACGCCTGGAACATGAGAAACACGGTCATAACCTCGGCCAATCACTGTTCCAGTGTCGACACCTTCCACCGTTACGCGTGTTGTACCCGGCTTGCTCAATGCAATCGCACGATCCAGATAATTTTGCCGAACCAACATATCAGACTGAGCAAGGAGAGCGTCGGAATTAAACGCTGTAGATGAGGGTGGCACTACGACTTGGTCGTTTCGGACTACCGACGATCCGTCAGGAGCCACACCAGTCGCTGCTCGAACCAAGAGCTGTTGATCAGTGACACCTCCGCCATGTCGAGCGAGCGCATGACCATCAGTGGCAATGCGCACAAGCTCAACTTGAACCTTGTTTGGAACAACTGCCCCACCACTCCCCCGAGAATTCAGCATCTGTCTATTCAGCCCGACGGGCAAGGCAGCCATCATCATCGCCACCTCTGGCGACATCCCCAGTGCTTCCCAGGAACGGGCGATTGTCGCTTGTGCCATCGAGCCTTCAGCGCCGATGTTTTCATCCATCAGAATCTGCAGGTAGGGGCGCGCTTCGTTCGATATATCAAACAGCTCGCCGCCTCTGTCGTCATGGAGTGCGTTCAATGCATCCCGATGCAACTGGTTATGCACCTGACAGGCATCCACTGAGGCCCCGCAGTCTGCTATCGCTGCCGCGAGGTTCTGATCACTCTGATCCTGATAGTGCGTTACCACCGCACCCATGCATTCTGCATCACCCTCACAGGCTTCCAGCTCTAGCTTGGCCGCCAGCAGCTCAGGATGACTCAGATAGTTATTCGTCACCTCGTTATACGCCGTCGCCCCTCCTTCCATGCCACCCAGCAGACCGCCTATCCCAGTGGTCAGTAGCGTGGTCAGTATCTCCGCCGTAGCGCCATCGATGCCGTTCTCTATCAGGCTGTCATGGATGATCGGCGCAGCGATGGTGCCACCAGCGGCTCCGGCTGCTCCGGCAGTGCCGCCTGTCAGCGCACCAACGATGGTATGGGCGATAATGCGCGAGGTGCCGTTGGGGCCCCACTGGGCATTGATGGCGTCCGCTTCGTCGCGCAGTTCCTGAGCCCGTTCAGGGTCCAGGCCCGAGAGTAACGAGGCTTCTACCAGTAGTTCCTGGGCTTCTTTCAGTTGCTGATCGGCATAATCACCGATCTGCTTGGTCGCGGCGGTACCAAACTCCGCCGTCACCATAATCGATGTGTCCAGCTCGTTCTGCACCTGGTTCAGATCAAAGATCTGATCGATGCCGGTTTCCTCATCACCGGTGCGTAGATCTGCATTGCCTGCCAGCCCGCTGATGCCAGACTCGGTGATACTGCCATCCGATCCGCTGGCACTGCCAATGCCGGCAGACTGGTGGCTGCCGCCGCTGCCGTGCATCACCTGTGCGCTGGACTGCTGCGGTTGGGTGGAGCCTTCTGCAGCAGAAGCGTCAGTGCCCGGCGCTTGCTCTGAGGTGGGTGCCGTTGTGGATGGCGCACTGATCCCTCCACTGATACTGAACCCACTGCCCTTGTAGTCGGCATGGTTCTGGATATCCGACATCTCCAGCCGGGCCAGCCCCTCTTCGGTGTTCTGATTGAAACGGTTGAGGTCGGCTTCCACTGCGGCATCGGTGCTGGTGATCGCACCGCCGATCAGGCGGGTGGTGCCTTCAACCTCGATATCAAAACCACCATCGCCGGCACGGATCGCGCTCTGCTCACCCACGCTGGCATAGTCGGAGTTGATCTTCTGGCTGGAGGCACTGCCCTGAGCTGAGAAGCCATAACCGATGGTGGCACTGCCGCCAGCATGTCTGTTCTGCGAGCTATAACTGCTCAGGTCCTGCAGGCTCTCGATATGCAGATCACCACCAACCCGGCCAACCACGTGTTCGCCTTCGATCACGGCGCCGCGCAATAGGGTATCGCCACCGGAGTTGAAGTGTACGTCATTGCCCGCCTGGATCTGGGTGTTGTTGTGGACCAGGTCCGAGCCATCGGCTTTACCTCGGCCCGCAGAACCTTCCACATACAGACCAATGGCCATGCCATCGGAGCCGAAGCTGATGGCCGCACCCACCGCCGCGCTGGATGAGGAGGAGCGGGTGTGTTGCTCGTCGGTCATCTCACCGGACAGCAGATGGATATCGTTGTCGGCAGTGAGGTGGACATCCTCACTCGCGGAAAGACGACTGCCGCGCACGAGGATGTTGCTCTCGTCACCACCCCCTTCGGCGGTCAGGTTAATGTTGCCACCGGCCAGCAGTTCGCTGCCGCTGCGGGTGACGCTCTCGCCCTGGGTGGTCAGACAGGCTAAGCCCGGCGACTTGACGAACCGACACAGCGGGCTAAGGTAGCCCGCCGTTTATCATGAAATTGGAATTGTTAAAGAGCTTGTGACGTTGATATCACTGAATTGGCATGATGCCGTTATCGTTATCTTTCCTACCCTGCTATGGCTGGTCATTTTTTGGTGCAAACAGCCTCTGGGGGATAACACAAAACGTCCCATCAAAGCAGCTTCTGGCCGAAAACAAAAACCCATCCGGACACGCCGAAAACCCGCCTGGGTTGCCGATGAACTGATCCGCCTGAAGGCTCATCTGCCCAAGGCCGGTTGCCGAACTCTGGCGCTGACATTCAATCGGCTCTTTGCCGACCGGGGCGAGTCTGTTGGCAAAACCTTCGTGGCGCAGACCATCCAGAAGCACCAGTATGAGATCCGCGTGTTGCAACGCAAGATCAGGAACCGCCCCGCCTATGATGTGCCGAAAGGGAAGTACTGGGGCATCGATCTGACGCAGGTGGCTGATACTCACCAACATCAACACACCATCCTCGGTATTTGCGAACATCTTTCCCGATTAGCAGTTAGCCTGAAGCGCCTGCCCGACAAGGCGTCCATCACATTGCTTCGCTGTCTGCTGGAGGCGATCGAGCAGTGTGGCAAACCGCAGATCATCCGCACCGATAATGAAGCGGTCTTCACCAGCCGCCTGTTCCGGTTCGGCCTGTGGATGCTTAGCATCCGTCACCAGACCACCGAGAAGCATTGCCCCTGGCAGAATGGTCGGATCGAACGTTTCTTTGGCACCTTCAAAACCCATATCAAGCAGATCCTGATTGAAGATGCCGTGCAACTGGATGAGCAACTGACCACCTTTTGCTGGTGGTACAACCGGGTTCGTCCGCACCAGAATCTGGAGGGACGAACCCCTGCCGAAGTCTGGTTGGGTGTTGAACCGCCCAAGACTCGACACTGGCGCTATGTGTCATTGTGGCAGGGGGCATTGCGTGGGTTTTACGCGCCCCCGTCATAGCTAACCAGTCACAGCTCTTTAATAAAGCAGCTCCCAAATGTACTGTCCGCTAAGGATAGGGGCTTGCCGTACTCAAAAGCAGCCCAGAGCCATAAAAAGTGGCTTCTGGTTGCTAAAAATGACAGTTTTTGAGCAGCAGCTTGTTACCGCATGACTCTTTGCCAATGTAAAACCGGTCAAACTTTAATCAATCTGATCGATTTTCACATACCCTACCGCCTCGCGGACAGCGGACGGGACAACGGGACAGCGCCCCATGCGCAGTCAGGGACTCTTGATCGGATGCCTAGCGGGATCACGATCAGTCATCAATATCAAATCATCAAACGACAATTTTCCGTCTCTTACCATATCAAACTCATCTTTAGTCAACTCATATCGATCCACGCCGCCGCCATGCCGGGCCGCAAGAAATTCAAAAAAATACCTGTCAGCAAGCTTCTCCGCTTTCCACCCTGCACCGCGAACCAGTGTGTCTGAAACATCTAAATGCTGTTTCTTCGGGTAATAGGTTTTGCCCATCTCAAGCTTTGATCGATTAGTCATTTACAGCAATCCTAGAATTCTATTGGCGTGAACGGAACATCGGAGAAATCCATTACTGCTTCTGGAACGCCACCAGAAGTATACCCTCCCGGCAGCCACTGCTTATTTGCTCCTCCTTCATTGCCAGAAGGCATTCTCAGATTATTCATATCTTGCGGTTTTATCTCCAGAGCGACAGTATTTCCGTTTGCTAGCGACCCGCTATCCAACCCAAGCCTTTGCTCCACAATTCCTAAGTCGCCTTTTGCATACAGGGCTAGCTTGTCAAACTCCGATTTTGATATAACAAAGCCACCGATTGGAGGTCCAGCAGTATCATATTTAATAACATCGTCTATCGAAGCAAATCTGACAGCACCATTTTCAAACGTTGATAAATGAGCCTTAACTTGAGATTCAGTCAAGTAAGCCGATGGATCTGGACGACTTCCATGAGGAATATTAATTACTTCATCATAAATCCTCTCAGGACTCCATCCATCTTTAAAACTCAAACCAATGTCAGAAATATAGTTTTCAAAGTCGGCTCTACTCGTCACTGAAGTGTTAGGAAGCAGAGGTCCAAACTCTGAGTCTACAGCTCCCGGTTGTGTTCCAGGATTTGCAGTATTGTTGCCACTTGCTGCCCCCCCATCCGGCACTCTCCCAGGACGGCTGATAATATTACCCGCTACCCGCGTTATACTAGCAGTTAATCCTATCGCACCAAAGATCAGTGACTGATTCTCCAGTCCTACGCGCATCCGGATCACATCCGCATCAACCAGACGACCCGCTTGCTCTAGGACGTCTGCCTGCGCCAACTGTTGTTGTATACCCTCACGAATGTGCTCAGGTGGGTTGGACAAAAACGACACAACCTCTTTTCCTATCTCGCTCAGGATCGCCGCAGACTCTTCATCACCTTGCAACGCCTGACCGGTCAATTTACCCAATATGATCGGTCCGCTGACTGTATCAACCACCATCTCTGTCAGCGCTTCCGCACCGATATACTCCATGCGCTGCTGTTGATTCACACCAGACAGAAAGCCCGCGTGCTGGTAGGCGGCATAAATATCGTCGACAACATCCCCTTTCAACCCACCGGCTTCACTATCTAATAAATAGCTATTGTGGGCCGCGAACAGCAGTGATTGCTCATATACACAAGCGTCACTTGACAGGCCGCCATTGCATGCCGAATCCAGTGCCAGGTCACTCTCTATATTTTTGATATTGATGGCCAGCAACTCAGCCTGCAAAGCCTGGCGTTGCGCATCAGACAAGTTCCCATCTGGATCTTCTAATGCGGCTTCAATCTGGTTTCTGCGCACCGCTTCTGCGTGCATCAAATAGTTATTCGCCGCCGCATTACTCCCCGTCATACCTGCAATCGAAACACCTTCTGCTCCCTGGCCGGTAAAGGCACCCGCTATCGAGGCCATCATATTCGAAAACTCGATGGTTCGATTGTGATTTTTGGTACCATCCGGGTTATAAAACTCGGCACTGAACTCACCGACCACACCACCCACGGCGCCGGGTGCGCAACCATCACTGCTGCCAGCGCTGGCACTGCCTGCCATGCAGCCCAGAATGGCGTGGCTGAAGGACTGCGCAAAATCATTCAGGGCAGCCGGTGTGCCATCCAGTCCCGCTGTGGACATACCACCTATTAAGTTCGCGCCCTGCCCTGCTGAGGCATTGATGATCGAGGCGATAACCGCATCTTTGATGCTGTCTTCCAGGTTCGCACCTGTCATCGCGCTGTCGATGACCGCGTTGGTGATGTGGGTGATCAGCTCACTGCCGGCATGCGCAATAAAACCATCGCTTGGCGTGATGGACGACAGTGACTTGCCATCGATGGTGATGCTTTGCCCAAGGCCCTGCAGTACACCCGCTGTGATCATGCTTTGCAGTATCTGTTGCAGGTTCTCACTGCTGCCCAGGGCATCCAGTGTTGCACCCAGATCACCACCACTGTTGATGAAGGTGACCGCTGACGTGCTGGCAATAGTGGTAGTGGCGGCTTGCAGGGCGCTGTTCACTATTGAGCTGGTTAATGTAGTGGTAGTACCAGCAGTAGTGCCAGCAGTAGCTCCAGCGGTCGTGCCCGCTGTCGTACCTGCTGTTGTCCCTCCGGCACCGGCACCCCCCGCGGCTCCTGAAAATGCGCCCGCCGTCAGGAAGGTCACCACAATCACAACAACCGCAGCCCCCAGTTCGGTCAGGCCCTGCTGTTTGTAGTCCCAGTTATCGTGGGCTTCCTGAACGGCTTTCCAGTCGATTTTACTGCTCAGTTCCGGATCATTGATCAGCGCGCCAACCCACTCCATACCCGGCTCTTGCATCAGGACTTCGGCACTGTCCTTGACCGACATCCCCACGTTGATGCGATCGCCGACATTCACCTCCAGCTCTGCGTAGTTCAGTTGGTTGTAATGGACTGTCTCGTCCTTATGGCCGCTGCCTTCCACTCGCTGCCACGCCAGATCGCTGATTTCGCTGTGCGAAGAGGCGTAGTCCGTGCTGGTCAGGGTAAGCAGGGTGAGGTCGTTGGCGGTGTCAAGTGTCAGCTTGCCGCCGTCTGTCTGAACATCCACTCCTGCCAGGGTGATATCTCCACTGGTGCTGGTGATATTGACGTTCTGGCCTTCCAGTACCGTGGCGACAGCGTCTGTCTGTTGTTCGGTTTCTTCCAGATCACTTTCATGCCCCAGGCCCTCGCCCGGCTTGAACACGCCAAACAGGTCTTTGACGTTCCAGCCGATCTTCTTGCCCTGTTCATCCAGAGTCTCGGACTCGTGGTTTAATCCCCCCGTCAGCTCAACCACGCCACCTTGCAGGTTCACCTCCCCGGTGTTGCCGGCACTGAGGGTCGATGCCTGGATCGACACCAGGCCCGGCGCCGTGACATCAACGCCCTTGGCGCCTTCGATAACACTGGATTGCAAGGTGTACTGTTCGGAGACCGCCAGGCGCTCATGCTCGCCACCACCGATGCCAAAACCGAAGGTCAGGGAGTCACTGCTACCACTGATTTCAGTCACATCTGTATCGGTCGCTGCCTGGATAAGCACATGCTTGCCATTGATAATGGCTTTGCCCTGTTCAGACTGGAGATGGATGTTGTCCGCCAACTTGACGCACAAACACAGCGGACTAAGGTAGCCCGCCGTTTATCATGATATTGTTAAAGAGCTTGTGACGTTGACATCACTGAATTGGGGTTACATCCTTATCGCCGTACTGTCCGCCCTACTAGGGCTGACCATACTATGGTGCACACAGCCTGCAAAGGCTAAAACAAAATGCCCCATCAAGGCAAACACTGGCCGGAAACAACACCCCATCCGGACACGCCGCAAACCCTCCTGGGTCACCGATGAACTGATCCGCCTGAAGGCTCATATGCCCAAGGCCGGTTGCCGGACTCTGGCTCTGACCTTCAATCGTCTCTTTGCCGACCGGGGTGAATCCGTTGGCAAAACCTTCGTGGCACAGACCATCCAGAAGCACCAGTATGAGATCCGCGTGTTGCAGCGCAAGATCAAAAACCGCCCCGCCTATGATGTGCCGAAAGGCAAATACTGGGGTATCGACCTGACTCAGGTGGCTGACACGCACCAACATCAACACACCCTCCTCGGTATTTGCGAACACCATTCCCGATTGGCAGTCACCCTGAAACGTCTACCCAACAAGGCGTCCATCACATTGCTTCGCTGTCTGCTGGAGGCGATCGAGCAGTGTGGCAAACCGCAGATCATCCGCACCGATAATGAAGCGGTCTTCACCAGCCGCCTGTTCCGGTTCGGCCTGTGGATGCTTAGCATCCGTCACCAGACCACCGAGAAGCATTGCCCCTGGCAGAATGGTCGGATCGAACGTTTCTTTGGTACCTTCAAGACTCACATCCGGCGGATCCTGATTGAAGATGCTTTGCAACTGGATGAACAACTGACCACCTTTTGCTGGTGGTACAACCGGGTTCGTCCACACCAGAATCTGGGTGGGCGAACACCTGCCGAAGTCTGGTTGGGTGTGGAACCGCCCCGAACCCAACACTGGCGCTATGTATCACTGTGGCAGGGGGCGTTGCGTGGGTTTTACGCGCCCCCGTCATAGCTCGCCAGTCTCTGCTCTTTAAAAAACAGCTCCCAAAATCTACTGTCCGCTAAGGATAGGGGCTTGCCGTACTCAAAAGCAGCCAAGTGCCACAAAAAGTGGCTTCTGGTTGCTCAACATGACAGTTTTCAAGCAGCACCCTGTTAACACATCGCTCTTTTCTAACGGAAAATCGGTCAATATTCGATCAACTTGATCGATTTTCACATGCCCAACCGCCTTGCGGACAGCGGACGGGACAAATTCGATCGGTTTTCACATGCCCAACCGCCTTGCGGACAGTGGACGGGACACCGTACTCAAAAGCAGCCAAGTGCCACAAAAAGTGGCTTCTGGTTGCTCAAAATGACAGCTTTCAAGCAATGGTTTGTTAACGCATCGCTCTTTACTAACGGAAAATCGGTCAAACTTTAATCAATCTTATCGATTTTCACATACCCTACCGCCTTGCGGACAGCGGACGGGACAACGGGACAACGGGACAACGGGACAACGGGACAAAACTAACGAGTAATCAGAATATATTCGGCTCATCATTAATCAAGAACAAGCCGTCCCTGAACAAAGATTTCAACTTGGCACGACGCTCAGAGAACGTTGGAAAGTCGTTGATCACATCGCTGATATCGTCCGTCACTTGAACCATATATCCTCCCCCGACCCTCTGAATAGGAAAGCCCGCCGCAGAGATTACAGCCTCATCAACTTCTTCGACAAAATTACCACCAAAGAAAGATGCCCAGCCTAAGTTTGTAAACCCAGAGACCAAACTATTTAAATCGCCCGCCCTAAACTCACAGTGAAAAATTCCTGTGGAAAAACGAGACCAAGCATTTCTGGTGATTTCCTCCTCAAATGAATATTTTCTGACATCGCGCTTGCGTTGAGCAGACTGATCCAAATTGATGCCGGGGTGTAGAATGGCCGCATAAGGCGACAACACTGAACACCATGTTGTGAATATTCCACTCCAATCGATCTCGTTTCTGAACTGAGATTCAAAGAATAACCCACCCGAAAGCTGGATGTTTTTCATATTTGTGCTAGGAAACGTTACCGAGCCTTGAGATTTGGCAACCACTGCACGCTTCCAATTAAAGTCTTCGAGAATGTCTCTCTGCACCCCATTCACACGCATTGCCGCTTTTTTCGCCCAATGAGCTTTACAATCACTTAGCGCTTCAACATCAAAGCCGTGCTTTTTCGTCACCTCACCAAAAGTAGCCACACGCTGTGGCTTCAACTTTTCAACCGAAAAAACAGGGCGCAAGATTTGCTCACCGACCTCCCAAGACTGGATATCGTTCAGAGTCTGAATATTTACGATCAAAGAGTTCTTCATTTAAATCACCAGGGCGTCAGGCTATTGGTGGCGGGATCGTAAATATACACGTCACCGCCAGTACTACGGACATCATTTAGCAATGGTCCAGAAACTCGCTGTGTCCGTGTGCTCACAACCAGATTCATCGGCTGCCCAGTCTCGCGGGCAATTTGCGCCTGCGCGCGCAGTTGTGGCGAAAGTGACAAATTTTGCACATTCTTAGCTTCAAGTAAACCGCCAACATTTCGTCCCCAGAGATCAGGGATGGTCGTTACCTCCGTGCCATTAGACAAAGTAACCGTTTTCGGAATGGTGTTCTTGACACCACCAACCGGAGCAAGCGTATCTATGACCTGTTGCTCAAACTCAGCCCCATTCTGCCGATTAATTGTAACCTGTGATGTCCTATTTGGAACAACTGCCCCACCACTCCCCCGATTATTCAGCACCTGCCTGTTCAGCCCGACGGGCAAGGCAGCCATCATCATCGCCACCTCTGGCGACATCCCCAGTGCTTCCCAGGTGCGGGCGATCGTCGCTTGTGCCATTGAGCCTTCAGCGCCGATGTTTTCATCCATCAGAATCTGCAGGTAGGGACGTGCTTCATCCGCTATATCAAACAGCTCGCCGCCTCTGTCGTCATGGAGTGCGTTCAATGCATCCCGATGCAACTCGTTATGCACCTGACAGGCATCCACTGAGGCCCCGCAGTCTGCTATCGCTGCCGCGAGGTTCTGATCACTCTGATCCTGATAGTGCGTTACCACCGCACCCATGCATTCTGCATCACCCTCACAGGCTTCCAGCTCTAGCTTGGCTGCCAACAGCTCAGGATGACTCAGGTAGTTATTCGTCACCTCGTTATACGCCGTCGCCCCTCCTTCCATGCCACCCAGCAGACCACCTATCCCAGTGGTCAACAGCGTGGTCAGTATCTCCGCCGTAGCGCCATCGATGCCGTTCTCTATCAGGCTGTCATGGATGATCGGCGCAGCGATGGTGCCACCAGCGGCTCCGGCTGCTCCGGCAGTGCCGCCTGTCAGCGCACCAACGATGGTATGGGCGATAATGCGCGAGGTGCCGTTGGGCCCCCACTGGGCATTGATGGCGTCCGCTTCGTCGCGCAGTTCCTGAGCCCGTTCAGGGTCCAGGCCCGAGAGTAACGAGGCCTCTACCAGTAGTTCCTGGGCTTCTTTCAGTTGCTGATCGGCATAATCACCGATCTGCTTGGTCGCGGCGGTACCAAACTCCGCCGTCACCATAATCGATGTGTCCAGCTCGTTCTGCACCTGGTTCAGATCGAAGATCTGATCAATACCGGTTTCCTCATCACCGGTGCGTAGATCGGCGTTGCCTGCCAGGCCGCTGATGCCGGACTCGGTGATACTGCCATCCGAGCCAGTCACACGGCCAATACCCGCAGACTGATTGCTGCCACCGCTGCCATGCATCACCTGTGCGCTGGACTGCTGCGGTTTGGAGCCTTCTGCAGCAGGCTCGTCAGTGCCCGGCGCTTGCTCTGAGGTGGGTGCCGTTGTGGATGGCGCACTGATCCCTCCACTGATACTGAACCCACTGCCCTTGTAGTCGGCATGGTTCTGGATATCCGACATCTCCAGCCGGGCCAGCCCCTCTTCGGTGTTCTGATTGAAACGGTTGAGGTCGGCCTCCACTGCGGCATCGGTGCTGGTGATCGCACCGCCGATCAGGCGTGTGGTGCCCTCAACCTCGATATCAAAACCACCATCGCCGGCACGGATCGCGCTCTGCTCACCCACGCTGGCATAGTCGGAGTTGATCTTCTGGCTGGAGGCACTGCCCTGAGCTGAGAAGCCATAACCGATGGTGGCACTGCCGCCAGCATGTCTGTTCTGCGAGCTATAACTGCTCAGGTCCTGCAGGCTCTCGATATGCAGATCACCACCAACCCGGCCAACCACGTGTTCGCCTTCGATCACGGCGCCGCGCAATAGGGTATCGCCACCGGAGTTGAAGTGTACGTCATTGCCCGCCTGGATCTGGGTGTTGTTGTGGACCAGGTCCGAGCCATCGGCTTTACCTCGGCCCGCAGAACCTTCCACATACAGACCAATGGCCATGCCATCGGAGCCGAAGCTGATGGCCGCACCCACCGCCGCGCTGGATGAGGAGGAGCGGGTGTGTTGCTCGTCGGTCATCTCACCGGACAGCAGATGGATATCGTTGTCGGCAGTGAGGTGGACATCCTCACTCGCGGAAAGACGACTGCCGCGCACGAGGATGTTGCTCTCGTCACCACCCCCTTCGGCGGTCAGGTTGATGTTGCCCCCGGCCAGCAGTTCACTGCCGCTACGGGTGACGCTCTCGCCCTGGGTGGTGCTGTCGGACTGCGAGCTGCCGAGTGAGATGGTGACGCTGACATTGGTGCTGGTCATATCACCACTGCCGATCGCATCGGCGAGTGCACTGGCGTCCTGTGCCAAGCTGCCATCGGCCAGGCTCTCCAGCGTACCCAGCATATCACCACCCTGCTGATACAGGTTCAGCCCTGCAGCGGCAGCAGCCAGCCCTTGTATGCGGCTGTCGTCCGAACTGCCTGCCGCTTCCACCAACTGCCCCACCTTGTTCGCAGTGCTGACCACACCCATCAACTGGCTCACAAACGGTATATTCACCGCCACCGTCACGCCACTCTGGCGGAACTTGTGCTCCAGCGTGTTCTCGTGTTCCTGCAGGCCATCTTCAATCGTGATGTCGCGGGCAGTGATGTTGATATCCCCTTCTGCGGCCACCAGTTGGCTGCCACCGGCGACCCGGGCGCTGCCACCGGCCTGGATATCAACATCCCCTTCCAGGCTGCCCACCTGACTTCCAACCACTTCGCCCTCAAGACTTCCTCCGGAGGGTAGCACCCCTTCACTGAACTGGGTCTGGGTCGTGGTCTCGCGCCTGCTCCCGATGGTGAAGCCGAAGCCACCCGAGGAAAAAATACCGGAGCGACGCTTATCGGTTTGTTGATATTGATACAGGGTGCTCTCGCCACCGGTGATCTCGACATCGCCACCGGCCCGCATCAGCACCGTATCGACACCCGCCACATGACTGCCGGTGATACCGATATCACCGCTGGTGATCAGCGTGACCTGCTCGCCCGACAGGTTGCTGCCAGCGTAGGTGTTAGCCTCCAGCACTGAGGTGTCGGTGACACGTTTACTCGAAAGCAGGTCGGAGGAGCGGTTCTCGGTCTGGCTGTACTCGTAGCCATACACCTGACGACCGCCGATCTCGATGCCATCTTCGGCATAGAGCAGCAGACGACCGGCATTCTCGGCGTCATCAGAGGTATCAGAGGTGTCAGAGGTATCGCTTTCAATTGAGGCGTCAGCCGAATCGGGCGGAGTATAACCGGCCATCAGATCAGCAGACTCGATCACCAGACGGGAATCGCCCTGTGCAGTGATATCGGTCCGTGCTACATCATCCAGTTCCAGCTCATAATCCCGACGGTAGGAGGGCCTGCGCTCAGACTCGGTCTCGAAGGTCTGATTGCTGCCGCTGAGCAGTTTTACATCACCATCGGACTGAATGGTCACATTATCTGCACTGAATATCTGTGCCGCACGCAGAGTTGCACTCTCCTGCCCTTCCAGCATCACCGGTCCACCAGCGACGATGGAGACGCCTTGGTCAGTGACTGTGCGCTTATCTTCGCTGTCGGTATAGGCAAAGCTGTCGGATGAGGATAGTTTCTGCTGCTCAACCGTCTGGGTGTCCAGATTCAAATGCCCACCGGCTCGGCCACTGACCTGACCGGTGGCATTCAACTCAATACCGCTTAGCGTCAGATCGCTGCCGGCATCCATGATCAGATGATGTCCCTGGATCTCGCCATGCAGGGTTTCAGTCACCTCACGGGAGGATTCCGAATGGCCGAGGGTACGGGTGGAGACCAGCCCCTGTGACATCTCTGGATCCACATCGACCTCATAGCGGGTCGATGTGGAGGTCTCATTGCGCGTCACGATACCGCGAATATCGATGCCAACATTAAAGACTGGAGGGGTCGTATCAACGGGAGCATGCTGGCCGGGTATGACATTCGTGGCTGTATGAACAGCCCGCCAACTTGACGCACAAACACAGCGGGCTAAGGTAGCCCGCCGTTTATCATGAAATTGTTAAAGAGCTTGTGACGTTGATATCACTGAATTGGCATTATACTGTTATCGTTATCTTTTTCACCCTGCTATGGCTGCTCATACTGTGGTGCAAACAGCCCAAAGAGGCTAAAACAAAACACCCCATCAAAGCAGCTTCGGACCGAAAGCAACACCCCATCCGGACACGCCGTAAACCCGCCTGGGTTACCGATGAACTGATCCGTTTAAAGGTTCATATGCCTAAAGCCGGTTGTCGCACCCTGGCGCTGACCTTCAATCGCCTCTTTGCCCATCGGGGCGAATCCGTTGGCAAAACCTTCGTGGCGCAGACCATTCAGCAGCACCAGTATGAGATCCGTGTGCTGCAGCGCAAGATCAAAAACCGCCCCGCCTATGAGGTACCCAAAGGCAAGTACTGGGGTATCGACCTGACTCAGGTGGCTGATACTCACCGACATCAACACACCCTCCTCGGTATTTGCGAACACCATTCCCGATTGGCAGTTACCCTGAAGCGTCTGCCCAACAAGGCATCCATCACGTTACTCCGCTGTCTGCTGGAGGTGATTGAGCAGTTTGGTAAACCGCAGATCATCCGCACCGATAATGAAGCGGTCTTCACCAGCCGCCTGTTCCGGTTCGGCCTGTGGATGCTTAGCATCCGTCACCAGACCACCGAGAAGCATTGCCCCTGGCAGAATGGTCGGATCGAACGTTTCTTTGGCACCTTCAAAACCCATATCAAGCAGATCCTGATTGAAGATGCCGTGCAACTGGATGAGCAACTGACCACCTTTTGCTGGTGGTACAACCGGGTTCGTCCGCACCAGAATCTGGAGGGACGAACCCCTGCCGAAGTCTGGTTGGGTGTTGAACCGCCCAAGACTCGACACTGGCGCTATGTGTCATTGTGGCAGGGGGCATTGCGTGGGTTTTACGCGCCCCCAACATAGCAAGCCAGTCTCTGCTCTTTAAAAAGCAGCCCACGAAATGTACTGTCCGCTAAGGATAGGGGCTTGCCGTACTCAAAAGCAGCCCAGAGCCATAAAAAGTGGCTTCTGGTTGCTAAAAATGACAGTTTTTGAGCAGCAGCTTGTTACCGCATGACTCTTTGCCAATGTAAAACCGGTCAAACTTTAATCAATCTGATCGATTTTCACATACCCTACCGCCTCGCGGACAGCGGACGGGACATTATCTATCCGATCCTGCAGGGCATTTATGCTGTTTCTCAGGCCCTCAGTATCACCTGTTTGGATCGCTTGCGCCAGTTGTGTCGAGGCGGCTAATGCATCACCAATCTCCATACCCGTCAGCGGCAACCTGGACAGAAACAGGTCTTCCTGCTCTGGATCGGCTAACAAACCAGCCAACTGCTCCGGTGCAAATCCGCTGCCGCCTGCCTGAATAACTGCCCATGCGGCCCATTCACGCGCCGAATCACTGACGCCGTCTGAGAATATCAGCAGATTCAACAAATCCGCTTCACCCAGATAGCGCATATTGGTATGGAAGCTGTCGTAATAACCATCCTGCGCGAACATCAACTGATCAGTGCCATCAATCTGAGAGCCAGCCCCCAGACTATCCAGAAACTCCCCGGCCGCTTCATTCTCAGTGATGCTACCGGAAAAACGACTATCCACCCGGCGCAGGTTTTCCAGTTTCAGCTCATCAACCGTCTGTGCAATCTCTGCGTTGGTGCAGCTACCCTGCTCACAATAGCCTTGTTGCTGCGCATAGACTGCGGCGTTTTCTCTCATCCGCTGCATTTCCAATGTATGCAACATCCGGTTATTCGCCGCCGCATTACCACCCGTCATACCCGCAATCGAAACACCTTCTGTTCCCTGGCCGGTAAAGGCACCGGCTATCGAGGCCATCATCCTCGAGAACTCGATGGTTCGGTTGGTGTTCTTCGTACCATCCGGGTTATAAAACGCGGCGCTTAACTCACCGACCACGCCACCCACAGCGCCGGGTGCGCAACCATCACTGCTGCCCGCGCTGGCACTGCCTGCCATGCAGCCCAGAATGGCGTGGCTGAAGGACTGCGCAAAATCATTCAGTGCAGCCGGTGTACCATCCAGCCCCGCTGTGGACATATCACCTATCCAGTCCGCGCCCTGCCCTGCTGATGCATTGATGATCGAGGCGATAACCGCATCTTTGATGCTGTCTTCCAGGCTCGCACCTGTCATTGCGCTGTCGATGACAGCGCTGGTGATGTTGGTGATCAGTTCATTGCCGACATGCGCAATAAAACCATCGCTTGGCTTGATGGAGCCCAGTGGTTTGCCATCAATGGTGATGCTTTGCCCAAGGCCCTGCATAACCCCCGCTGTGATCATGCTTTGCAGGATCTGTTGCAGGTTCTCGCTGCTGCCCAGGGCATCCAGTGTTTCCCCCAGATCGCCGCCACTGTTGATGAAGGTGACCGCTGACGTGCTGGCAATACTGGTGATGCCTGCCTCTATAGCGCTGCTCATCACTGTACTGGTGAATGTCGCTGTAGAACCACCTGCGCCAGTCAGAGAGCTGGCTGCGCTGCTGGCGGCTCCCGCTGTCAGAAACGCCACTACAATCACAACAACAGCAGCCCCCACTTCGGTCAGGCCCTGCTGTTTGTAGTCCCAGCTATCATGGGCTTCCTGAACGGTTTTCCAGTCGATTTTACCGCTCAGTTCCGGATCATTGATCAGCGCGCCAACCCACTCCATCCCCGGCTCTTGCATCAGGACTTCGGCACTGTCCTTGACCGACATCCCCACGTTGATGCGATCGCCGACACTCACTTCCAGCTCTGCGTAGTTCAGTCGGTTGTAATGTACCGCCTCGTCCTTGTGGCCACTGCCTTCCACTCGCTGCCACGCCAGATCGCTGACTTCGCTGTGCGAAGAGGCGTAGTCCGTAGTGGTCAGGGTGTGCAGGTTGAGGTCGTTGGCTGTTTTGAGGGTCAGTTTGCCGCCTTCTGTCTGAACATCCACACCCGCCAGGGTGATATCTCCACTGGTGCTGGTGATATTGACGTTCTTGCCTTCCAGTACCGTCGCGACAGCGTCTGTCTGCTGCTCGACCTCCTCCAGCTCACTCTCGTGCCCCAATCCGTGGCCCGGCTTGAACACGCCAAACAGGTCCTGAATGTTCCAGCCAAGCTTCTTACCATGCTCTTCCAGGGTGTCGGACTCATGGTTTAACCCACCCCTCAGATCAACCTTCGCGCCTTTTAGGTTCACGTCTCCGGTATTGCCTGCACTGACTGTCGATGCATAAATCGACACAATGCCCGGTGTGGTGATATCGACGCCCTTGGCACCTTCAATCTGACTGGATTGCAAGGTGTACCGTTCAGAGACCGCCACGCTCTCATGCTCACCACCACCGATGCCAAAACCGAAGGTCAGGGAGTCGCTGCTACCGCTGATGTCAGTCACATCCGTATCGGTCGCTGCCTGGATAAGCACATGCTTGCCATTGATAATGGCTTTGCCCTGTTCAGACTGGATCTGGCTGCCGGTGATGCTGACAATCCCCTGTTCGGGATCTTCGTCACCATTCACATTGGCTTGCAGAGTGATGTTGCCCAGCAACTTGACGCACAAACACAGCGGGCTAAGGTAACCCGCCGTCTATCATGAAATTGAAATTGTTAAAGAGCCTGTGACATTGATATCACTGAATTGGAATTACTTATTTGTCGCCGTACTGTCCGTCCTGCTATGGCTCAGCATGCGGTGGTGCAAACAGCCTGCAAAGGCTAAAACAAAATGCCCCATCAAAGCAAACACTGGCCGGAAGCAACACCCCATCCGGACACACCGCAAACCCTCCTGGGTCACCGATGAACTGATCAGCCTGAAAGCTCATATGCCCAAGGCCGGTTGCCGGACTCTGGCGCTGACCTTCAATCGTCTCTTTGCCGACCGGGGTGAATCCGTTGGCAAAACCTTCGTGGCACAGACCATCCAGAAGCACCAGTATGAGATCCGCGTGTTGCAGCGCAAGATCAAAAACCGCCCCGCCTATGACGTGCCCAAAGGCAAATACTGGGGTATCGACCTGACGCAGGTGGCTGATACTCACCAACATCAACACACTATCCTCGGTATTTGCGAACATCATTCCCGATTAGCGGTTAGCCTGAAGCGCCTGCCCGACAAGGCGTCCATCACATTGCTTCGCTGTCTGCTGGAGGCGATCGAGCAGTGTGGCAAACCGCAGATCATCCGCACCGATAATGAAGCGGTCTTCACCAGCCGCCTGTTCCGGTTCGGCCTGTGGATGCTTAGCATCCGTCACCAGACCACCGAGAAGCATTGCCCCTGGCAGAATGGACGGATCGAACGCTTTTTTGGCACCTTCAAGACCCATATCAGGCAGATTCTGATTGACGATGCCGTGCAATTGGATGAGCAACTGGTCACCTTTTGCTGGTGGTACAACCGGGTACGTCCACACCAGAATCTGGGTGGACGAACACCTGCCGAAGTCTGGTTTGGTGTGGAACCACCCAAGACCAGAAACTGGCGCTATGTGTCACTGTGGCAGGGGGCGTTGCGTGGGTTTTACGCGCCTCCGTCATAGCTCGCCAGTCTCGGCTCTTTAAAAAACAGCCTCCAAAATCTACTGTCCGCTAAGGATAGGGGCTTGCCGTACTCAAAAGCAGCCAAGTGCCACAAAAAATGGCTTCTGGTTGCTCAAAATAACAGTTTTTGAGCAGCAGCTTGTTACCGCATGACTCTTTACCAATGGAAAACCGATCAAACTTTAATCAATCTGATCGATTTTCACATACCCTACCGCCTTGCGGACAGCAGACGGGACAAGCAGTTTGTTAACGCATCGCTCTTTACTAACAGAAAATCGGTCACTCTTTGATCAACTTGATCGTTTTTCACAAGCCCAACCGCCTCGCGGACAGCGGACGGGACAACACCGTCAGAGTTATGGAGGGGTGTTTGGTGTTGACAACTGACGGCTAAAAAATAAAGTGCGTAACCTTTAAAGAATTACGCGCCTTAATTATGTTTTGACCCCATTAATTCATGCCCCTACTGTGCTCTAACAATGATCGTTTGCCAATTCCAAGGCAACAGCTAACTGAATCATAGACTGTTTGCTCAATCCTTTTTTATATTCGACAACGCTCATGCATTCAAAAATAGGTTCGATGCTTTCATCCAACCTATCTAATTCAATCAAATTGACTGAAGCTCCATTTACAAGAACTCTAAAAATGTCTTCTGATTGGTCAGGAGTATGGCGAATAATATACGCTGTTTTAATATCAGAGTTATTAGCTTTTAATACCTCTAAAAGCCTACGAAAATTAGCATCTTTGAATAACTTATTTTGAGAAGAAATTAAACGTTCTCTATATTCTATTTCTGTTTTAGTACCAGTCAGTTTCATTTAATCACCCCTGGCGTAGCGCTCACCAAATTACCGAAGCTATCTGTGAGAATCGTAAACGTTGATGTAGGCTGGAAATTATTAAACTTATCCGTTCCGATTGGTTTATCTAACGTAACCTCACGAACAAAACGAGGACCATCTGCGCTATCGAGAACTCTAACTACTGGAGAATTTACAACTGTAGGGCTTTGTAAAATAGTACGTAATTCATTTTGAGAAACTGTAAATTGAGAGGCATTTTTTGAAGGATTAAAATGTCTATCTACAACATGCTCAAAGCCAATTCCTTCTTTAGTGCTTCCATTTTGTAAATTAATTCGAGTCTCAACTCGCCCAGGCACACCTGTTGGTATATCTAGATTACCCTCTGGGCCATTTACACCCCCATCCGGCACCACCCTCCCCGGTCGGCTTATGATACTACCCGCTATCCGGGGTATGCTAGCAGTTAATCCTATCGCACCAAAGATCAGCGACTGATTATCCAGTGCAACACGGATACGGATCACATCCGCTTCATCCGGGTTGCCTGCTTGCTCCAGCGCATCCGCCCGAGCCAGCTCCTCACGATTACTCTCGCTGACGTGTACAACAGGATTGGACACAAACGACTGTATCTCTTTCCCTATTTTTCTCAGGATTTCCTTAGACTCTTCATCCCCCTGGAACGCCTGACCAGCCACCGTACCCAATATAGCCGGTCCGTTGATCGCATCGACCAGCATCTCACTCAGCGCTTCTGCACCGATATGCTCCATGCGCTGTCGCTGCTCATCACCTAGCAGCACCGTAGCATGCAGATAATGCCTCACATTATCTCGACCAATACCTTCTTTCAGCCGTCCGGTTGTCTGATCGATATAGCTGTTGAATGCGGCTTCCAGCATCGCGCGCTCATAGCTGCAGCTTGCTGGGCTACCCCCTTGACCACATGCTGTCTCCAGCGCCAGATCACGCTCACGATCCTTAAGATTGATCGTCAGCAACTCCGCCTCCAAAGCCTGGCGCTCTGCATCAGACAAGTTCCGATCTGGATCTTCTAATGCCTCGTTAATCTGACTCCAGCGCACCGCTTCTGAGTGCATCAGATAGTTATTCGCCGCCGCATTACCACCCGTCATACCCGCAATCGAAACACCTTCTGTTCCCTGGCCGGTAAAGGCACCGGCTATCGAGGCCATCATCCTCGAGAACTCGATGGTTCGATTGTGATTTTTGGTACCATCCGGGTTATAAAACTCGGCACTGAACTCACCGACCACACCACCCACGGCGCCGGGTGCGCAGCCATCACCACTGCCTGCGCTGGCACTGCCCGCCATGCAGCCCAGAATGGCGTGGCTGAAGGCCTGCGCAAAATCATTCAGGGCAACTGTGCCATTTTCGTCGGGGATGGACATATCACCGATCCAGTTCGCGCCCTGGCTGGCTGATGCATTGATGATCGAGGCGATAACCGCATCTTTGATGCTGTCTTCCAGGCTGCTACCTGTCAGCGCACTGTCGATCATGGCGCTGGTGATGTTGGTGATCAGTTCACTGCCGGCATGCGCAATAAAACCATCTGCAGGCGTGATGGATGCCAGGGGTTTGCCGTCGATGGTGATGGTCTGGCCCAGACCCTGTAATGCGCCCGCCGTGATCATGCTTTGCAGGATCTGTTGCAGGTTGTCACTGCTGCCCAGGGCATCCAGTGTTTCCCCCAGATCGCCGCCACTGTTGATGAAGGTGACCGCTGACGTGCTGGCAATACTGGTGATGCCTGCCTCTATAGCGCTGCTCATCACTGTACTGGTGAATGTCGCTGTAGAACCACCTGCGCCAGTCAGAGAGCTGGCTGCGCTGCTGGCGGCTCCCGCTGTCAGAAACGCCACTACAATCACAACAACAGCAGCCCCCACTTCGGTCAGGCCCTGCTGTTTGTAGTCCCAGCTATCATGGGCTTCCTGAACGGTTTTCCAGTCGATTTTACCGCTCAGTTCCGGATCATTGATCAGCGCGCCAACCCACTCCATCCCCGGCTCTTGCATCAGGACTTCGGCACTGTCCTTGACCGACATCCCCACGTTGATGCGATCGCCGACATTCACCTCCAGCTCTGCGTAGTTCAGTTGGTTGTAATGTACCGCCTCGTCCTTATGGCCGCTGCCTTCCACTCGCTGCCACGCCAGATCGCTGACTTCGCTGTGCGAAGAGGCGTAGTCCGTAGTGGTCAGGGTGTGCAGGTTGAGGTCGTTGGCTGTTTTGAGGGTCAGTTTGCCGCCTTCTGTCTGAACATCCACACCCGCCAGGGTGATATCTCCACTGGTGCTGGTGATATTGACGTTCTTGCCTTCCAGTACCGTGGCGACCGTGTCTGTCTGCTGTTCGGTTTCTTCCAGATCACTCTCATGCCCCAGGCCCTCGCCCGGCTTGAACACGCCAAACAGGTCTTTGACGTTCCAGCCGATCTTCTTACCCTGTTCATCCAGGGTGTCTGATGCGTGGTTTAATCCGCCCGTCAGCTCAACCACGCTACCTTGCAGGTTCACTTCCCCGGTATTGCTCGCACTGAGGGTCGATGCCTGGATCGACACCAGGCCCGGCGCCGTCACATCAACGCCCTGTGCCCCTTCGATCACACTGGATTGCAGGGTGTGGCTTTCTGACACTGCCAGACTGTCATGCTTGCCGCCGCCGATACCAAAACCGAAGGTCAGGGAGTCGCTGCTACCGCTGATTTCAGTCACATCCGTATCGGTTGCTGCCTGGATAAGCACATGCTTGCCATTGATAATGGCTTTGCCCTGTTCAGACTGGATCTGGCTGCCGGTGATGCTGACAATCCCCTGTTCGGGATCTTCGTTACCCGCCACATTGGCCTGCAGATGGATGTTGCCTGAGCCAGAGGTGATAGAGCTGCCAACATTTGTGGTCTGGGTACGGGCGATGGATTGCTCAGAGCCGCTGCGGCTGTATCCGCCCCAGGTCAGGCCGGATTGCTTCTGATCAATGCTGTAGGTTTTGTTATGCGTGTTTTCACCCGTATCGATGATGATATCGCGACCCGCCTGCAGCAGGACACTCTCCTGAGCATTGATACTGCTGCCGGTGAGGCTGACATCTTCACCGGAGATGATATTGACCTTGTTGCCAGACAGTTCGCTGCCGACAAAGGTATGGCTTTCTTCACTGTGGGTTTCCAGCGTGCTGCGTTTGGAGAAAAAGCCCGATGAGCGGCTGGCCGTTTCGGTCATCTCATAGCTGGATGACTGGCGACCGCCAACCTCAACGCCCGCTTCGCCATAAAGAAGTACGGTGCCTTTGGGCTCCTCTTCGGTACCCTTATTGACGCTGCCATCCGGCATAACGCCCGCCTGCACAATCGCAGACTCCAGCACCAGTTTAGCCCCACCTGCGGCACGCTCGCTTTCGTTCTCAAACGCCTGTGTCGCCGACGTCATACCGGCAATGAGGCTGACATTTCCGGCCGCCGATATGCGGGTCTGTACCAGATCAACATCCCGTTCCTGATGAATCCGCGAAGCTGTGCGCGAGTGTTCAGTGTCGGACAGTTGGCTTTCCTGGGTGCCGCTGAGTAGCTGAACATCACCATCGGACTGTATGCTGACATGCCCAAGGCTGGAAACCTGAGTGCCACGCAGTTCGACGCTTTCATCACCCTGCAGCAGAACATTATCCCCCGCATTGATCACAACACCGGTGTCCACAGAGGTCTGTTCCTGACGCGTCCGGGTTTGAGCGAAGCGTTCAGATGAGCTGTTTGAGCGACTGTTCGTGGTTTGTGTATCCAGCTTCAGATGCCCATCGGCCACCAGCTCCACATTATCCTGAGCGTTAATTGCTGTCCCGCTCAGGGTCATGTCAGAGCCCGCTTTCATCAATACCTTCTTCCCCGTTATTTCACTGGTGTATAAGGTTTCAGAGGTACTGCTGCTCTGTTCTGTGTAGTCGGACAAACGCCCCTGAATCTGATGTGGCTCCATGGAGACGTCATAGCTGGCAGACTGGCTCTCGCTATTTTGTGTAACGATGCCTCGAATATTGATCTGTTTACTGGCAGTGAGCTCAACATCCGCGGGCTTGGCTTCACTACCCGCTGTGATTTTTACACCGTCCAGATTAAGGTTGCCATCTCCAGTCAGGCCTGCCGCCATCACGATCTTGCCGCCCTGAACCACCCCACCAGTCACACTTTCAGAGTATGTACTCTGACTACTGGTAGTCGTTGTCGGCGCATCCACACAAAGCCCGGATTTGTCATTGCAGACTCTTGTTGAGCTCAGCGTTTCCACTTCACTTTGAGTGCTTTGCGTATTGACCACAGCACCCAGCGTGATGTCGTTAGCCGCTTTCAGCGTGATGCTTTTGTCATCTGCAGTGCGTATCTCTGCACCTGTCAGATCGATGCTGCCACTGCCGCCACTGCCGGCCTCCATCAGAACATCACCACCAGCCAGGAAACGAGCACCGGTATAGGTGCGGTTTTCGCTGCTTGATGAGTTGCTCTGGCTCTCCGTGCTGGTCTCATCCCAGGCTGATTCACCATGTCCAACCCGGGTGACTTCGGTCGTGTGTGTCTGATCGTTCTGTTCAGTCCGCTCGGTGTTCAGTGATGCATCAGCAATAATGCTGCCACCGGCCAACAGCGTCATATCAGTTTTTGACTGGAAAAGTGCACCCTGTGCCAGGAGATCGCCTTCAACACTGATCCATATCTCTTTATCTGAAGAAATCAACTCTCCAAAACGAGTATCCAGACTCCCGCCGCTGAGCTTGAGAATACCAGCCGATATCGTGTTACCAATATTCTCGATCCCTTCCTGGGCGTGAATGACCAGTTGATCAAACCCTGTCAGATCTGCCAGGTTGGTGAAGGTCCCGCTCAGGTTGAGCTGCAGGTTGTCTGCATTCAATGCACCGGGCGTAGCCCCTGCGGTAATTTTATCCCAGTCTGGCAGTTCCAGCCCCCAGGTTGAGCCACCGGGCGCGGGGTTGAGCTGATTGCTGGCAATAGATGGGCCGCTGATCACAAGAGGATCATCGGACACACTACCTGGCGCGGCTGGTTGCCCGTTAAAGGCTGGAAAGCTCGTACCGATGGGAGCATGCTGGCCAGGTACAACACCTGTGGCTGTATGCGCACCACCGGCGACAGGCTGACCATCTGGCCCCACGGTCTGATTCTGAACAAGCGTTAACACTCCCCGCATCGGGCTGGTATCGATCGGGTTCGTCGAGGCACCTGTTTGACCGCCATGCTGGTCTGGTGTGACGCTTCCTCCGCCATGCTCCGCTCCCGAAACGGGTTCGCCATCAGGCACCAGATTCTGTGACTGAGCCGACGTCAAAGCCGCTTGAACGGCACTGAAATCGGGTTCATCCCCAGACACCATACTCTGGCCGCTGATAATCAGGCTCGGCGCAATGATAGTGCCTGTTTCGGGAGATAACAGCTCTATATTGATCGTGCCGGCACTGCCAACAAGGCTAAGACTTTGGGCACTGATCTCTTCGGTATTTCCCTCTGCATCGCTCAGGGTCACGGTCTGAGCAACATTCTCCAGATTCGCTCCTCCTATCAGACCCATCGCGGCATACATATTCGACGCTCTGTTGGTCAGGCTGCCGCTGTATCTTCCGCCGATGATAAAGGATGCACGTGTGGCAACGTCTGTATAGCTGGAAACGGCGGCATCAACGATTGAGGGTGCCTGTAGCAGTTGGTAAAAATGGAGGCTTGGTAGTGATCCCGTTTTTGTCACGGACTCGCCTGCCAGGTTCCTCAACGTACCTGTGGCATGACCGGCCATCTGGACAGTGCCGTAGTTTGTCAGCGTACCCGTCCAGCTTGTGGATCCCGCGGGGTTATACCAACTCTGACCGGCCTGAACATTAACACCGGCCACATTCAGTTGCAGAGTACCCAAGGCTGACAGAGGGTTAAGCGCTGGATTATAGTGCTGGCTAAAGGCGTTCAGTGTTGCACTGCCCGCTGAGAACACCTGAGTATTATTCCCGGTATTGAGATACTGGCCCGTCGTGATGGTCAGATCGTTACCGGAGTTGATCTGGCCATCCAGGTTGCTCAGGCTGCCGGATTGAATCGACAGCGTCCCTGCAGCGTTGATACGACCGGTATTGATAGTGGTGCCAGCATGACCGGCATTGTTATATGCCAGATGGTCATTGGGGCTGCGCTGATTGGTAAACGCATGCTGCCCCATGACGATATTCATATTGCCGCTGCTTTGAATCACCCCTTGATTGAGAACAGGGCCGGAGGAGATATTCAGGTCGCCGCCGGATGAGATCATGCCGATGGTCTGTAGATAGCGGTAATCCTCATCAGGATTGATCGCGACATTCGGATCATTGCAACTGAGCGGATTGATACAGTGCTGCACTTCGTTCACGGTATTATTGATGCCCCCGCCAGAAGCGATGACCATCGACTGAGTACCATGGATAGTGCCGGAGTTGGTAAGCGCACCAGTGCTCCAGAGATTCAGTTCATTGGCGTTGATCCTGCCCTGATTCCAGAGAAATGATGTGTTGAATGACATCTGATCAGCAGCCATCAGGCCAGAAGGCGTGTTGTAAAGACTACCGCCACTTTGAGTCAGCGTTGTCGCCCGCATCTGACCGGCGTTACTCAGCACACCCGTCACTGTTACATCATTGCCTGACAGTTGCCCGGTATTATTCAGTCCTGCCAGAAACGTCACACTATTGCCGGTCAGGTTGCCGCTGTTCTGAGCAAAATCCGTGCGGATGTCGATCTGATCCGCAAACAGACTCCCCTGATTATTGAGTGGGCCTGTGATATCTATCGCTGTTGCCGCTGCATTGCCTGTGTTGGTAAAGCCGCCCTGACTGACAGTCAGCGTCTCTCCAGCCAGTAACTGACCACTGTTGCTGGTACCACTGGTGCTGCTCAGCGTGATGGTATCACTGGTAATGACCTGGCTGTTCTCGCCCAGTGAGATCGACTGGGTTGCATCCAATACAATCGCTTCGTTCGCCAGCAAGCCACCGGCAGTCGCGGAGTTGGAGCTGATCTCTTTGGCCTGTATCGAGATTTCACCGCCACTGACTACCAGACCCTCATTACGAAAATCGCCTGATGTGTTCAACCGCAATGACTGTTCGAGCTGCATCTCTCCTTGATTGAGTATTTCGCCCTGCTCTACCGCCAGAGACAGCTCACCCAACAGGGTGCTGTCACCGGCCAGGACGATATCCTGCATCGCTGTCAGGTTGGTATGTTCATTGACGCGCAGATCACCATCCAGATGCAGGCTGCCCGCATGGCTGACAAGCTGGGCTGATTCGATCACCTGAACATCGCCCTGCACATCGATATCCTGTGCGGCATTCAGTGTCAGCGTCCCGTCTGTCAGCAGTGCACCGCCTTGCATGATCGCGCCATCACTATCCGCGCTGTAATCACCCAGCACCAAAGTATCGCCAGCAATCGTCATATCGGCGCCAGACTGCAGATTGGCGTCGCCATTCACCGTCAGAGAGTCGAGTTGCAGGGCACCTGCTGCACTCAGCGATACATCACCGCCATGTGCCAAGCCGGCCATCAGATGACCCGCTGTCAGTTGATCACCTGCGCTCAAGGCCACGGCACGATTACTTTGCAGATCACCTGTGCTTATCTGCCCCTGCAGGGCAGCCAGACTCACGGCGCCATCGGCCTGCAGTGTGCCGGTATGAATCGAACCAGTGGCACTGTCCAGCTGCAACTGTCCCCAGCTTGAAAGATCGTTTGTCTGGATATCCTGAGCCGCCGATAGCGTCAGTTCGCCATCGATCTGAGCCGCCTCTGTCAGGCTGATGCCGCCCTGCTCAGACAGCAGGTTCAGATCGCCACCGGCACCTGTCTGATTCAGGGCGATACTCTGGGCCGCCTGAATGCGCAGATCGTCATTCGCCACCAGCACGCCGCTGCTGTCCACACCACCGTCAGCTACATTGATCTGAATGCTGCCACCGGATACGATCTCACCAGCATTGGTGAGAGAGCCTGCACTCAGAACAGTCAGTTGCTGAGCACTGAGCGCTCCGTCATTCCAGATTGATGACGAGTCAAGTGTCATCTGATCAGCAGCAATCACCCCTGTCGTGTTGTTAACGAGTTCGCCACCGCTGTGATGCAGTGCATCGCCTCCCAACTCGCCCTGATTATCCAGTGCGCCTGAAACCGTGATCTGTTCGCCTGAGACCTGGCCGCTATTGATCAATCCTGACAGGAAGTTCAATAGCCCGCCCGTCAGCGTGCCACTGTTTTGAGTATGTCCCTCAATACTGATCTGATCCGCATGCAGACTCCCCTGATTGCCCAGCGCATCAGCCATCGCTATCTCGGCCGCCACCACTGTGCCACTATTACGGAGCTCGCCCTGACTGACGTTCAGCGCTTCACCTGCCACCACCTGCCCCAGGTTGTCCACACCACCTGCATTGCTCAATGTGATGGCGTCACTGGTACTCAACAGGCTGTTCTCACCCAGGAGCAAACCATCGGTTGCACTCAGGGTGATCGCTTCGTTCGCCAGCAAGCCACCGGCAGTCGCGGAGTTGGAGCTGATCTCTTTGGCCTGTATCGAGATTTCACCGCCACTGACTACCAGACCCTCATTACGAAAATCGCCTGGTGTGTTCAACCGCAATGACTGTTCGAGCTGCATCTCTCCTTGATTGAGTATTTCGCCCTGCTCTACCGCCAGAGACAGCTCACCCAACAGGGTGCTGTCACCGGCCAGGACGATATCCTGCATCGCTGTCAGGTTGGTATGTTCATTGACGCGCAGATCACCATCCAGATGCAGGCTGCCCGCATGGCTGACAAGCTGGGCTGATTCGATCACCTGAACATCGCCCTGCACATCAATATCCTGTACGGCATTCAGTGTCAGCGTCCCGTCTGTCAGCAGTGCACCGCCTTGCATGATCGCGCCATCACTATCCGCGCTGTAATCACCGAGAACCTGCGTGTCACCGGCAATCGTCATATCGGCGCCAGACTGCAGATTGGCGTCGCCATTCACCGTCAGAGAGTCGAGTTGCAGGGCACCTGCCGCACTCAGCGATACATCACCGCCATGTGCCAAGCCGGCCATCAGATGGCCCGCTGTCATCTGATCACCTGAGGTCAAGGTAACGGAGCGGTTACTCTGCAGATCACCCGTGCTTATCTGTCCCTGCAGCGCAGCCAGGCTCACTGCGCCATCTGCCTGCAGCGTGCCGGTATGAATCGAACCAGTGGCACTGTCCAGCTGCAACTGTCCCCAGCTTGACAGATCGTTTGTCTGGATATCCTGAGCCGCCGATAGCGTCAGTTCGCCATCGATCTGAGCCGCCTCTGTCAGGCTGATGCCGCCCTGCTCAGACAGCAGGTTCAGATCGCCACCGGCACCTGTCTGATTCAGGGCGATACTCTGGGCCGCCTGAATGCGCAGATCGTCATTTGCCACCAGCACGCCGCTGCTGTTCACGCCACCGTCAGCTACATTGATCTGAATGCTGCCACCCGCTACGACACTTTCCGGCAGGGTCAGGTGATCGGTAACAACATCAACATCGCCACCGATCTCGACATTGTCATTCAGGGTCAGCTCTGCGCTCTGCGTTGTGAGCGCCCCACCTGTGATGGTGCCGTCGGCCGTGATGCCATTTCCAGCTTCCAGCTGAATCTGCCCGCCGGCTACAATGTCTTTGTCCAACTGGATGTTGTCGCCTGCCTTCAGGTCCAGATGTTGTCCCGTGACGACTTCACCCGCCAGATGAAGGTCAGTGCCGGCATACAGGCGCGTATTACCAGAGACATTCAGATCCCCTTCGGCCAGCAGTGGGCCGCTCACATCCAGCGACAGGTCACCGCTGATATTGAGTGTTTCGCCAGCGTTACCCAGGCTGAGTTTATCGGCGTTCACCTCTGTCTGTTGTGCATTGAACGAGGCCAGCAGCGTCACCTCACCAGCATCAATCTGCGCCTGCTGGCCGACTTCGGTTGTTCCGCTGATAATCAACTGGTTGTTGGTTTGAATCTCCAACCCCTGGCCAATAGAAGTATGCCCCGCCAGAGTAACCTCACCACCCTTGATCCTGGTATCTCCGACAATATTCAGCGATGCTTCGGGGGTCATATGAACAGCACCCTGGCTGCTCAGGGTTGCAGACCCGCCACTATGAGTGTTGGCAGACAGGGTCAGCCCGGTGTTGCCGGACAGGTTCATGTTACCGCCCGATGTCAGCTCACCTCGCAGCACCAAATTGCCGTCAGAGGAGGTAGCATTGAGTTTTCCACCTGCGCTGGCACTCTGGCTGACCACCAGATTGCCTTCGGCATCCAGAACCATATCCCCGGCTGAAGCCAGCTGAGTGAAGCTGGCGTTTCCGGCTGAGCTGACTGTCAGATTGGCCTGATCGGCCACAATGGGCGCCCCCATATTGACGCCCATGCCCCGATCGGTCGACAGGATCTGGATCTGCCCACTGGTCATGGCACCGAACTCGCTGGCATCGATCGCCAGCCCACTACTACTACTGGGCGCCGGTAGTGAAAAGTCGGGCGACATACTCACACTACCCTGACTGACAGTTGCTGTACCCGTACCGGCCACCAGGCTGATGGTCGAAATCTGGGGGTTCAGGTAGTGGGCGCGAATAGGCGCATTCACAACCAACCGTTGCCCTATCAGTTGTATCTGGCCAACAGTCCCCTCAATACCATTGCCTTCAATACGAATATCGCTGCCACTGACTGCGAAAGCAAAGCCGGTGTCGGTCTCAGTCGGTTTACCAGTGCTCAGCGTGAAGCCGGTCGCGTTGGACACGCCACACCCATGACAGGTGATCCCGTTGGGGTTGGCAATAATCACCGCCGCTGGCGCACCAAAGACCTCTATGGTCCCATCCAGTTGACTTCGGCTGGCCGCACCACTGCCACGCACTTCGTTAAGGATGGTGATGGCTGTGCGACCATCATTCAGATTGGGGTTGGCATCCACCTGCCCACCCAGCAGGGTGCCGCCAGAAAAGGTGCTGTTGTTGAGCACAACGCCATTGGGACCGACATTGAACTGCTGATATTGATTGAGTGAAGTACCCGCCGCATTCGGCGAGGTGATATTGACCACCGGTACACCGGTGCTGGTGGCACTGATAGAGGGCT
The DNA here is from genome assembly GCF_046271865.1 of Nitrincola salilacus. Taxonomy (NCBI): domain Bacteria; kingdom Pseudomonadati; phylum Pseudomonadota; class Gammaproteobacteria; order Oceanospirillales; family Oceanospirillaceae; genus Nitrincola; species Nitrincola salilacus. Next base: position 373,626 of record NZ_CP176580.1, on the reverse strand, counting down.
GAAAAGAGAGTGGTGCAGTGGGGTCGACTATCGGAGCCGCAGCAGCATAACCCGGCATCACAACCTGAGTCAGACTGAAGGTGAGCAAAACCAGCCAACTGGTCGAGCGAATCCATAAAGGTTGACGAAGAGGCTCTGACTGTTGCTTTCCGTTCAAAACGAGGTTTCTATCCATGACTCACTTCCTCAATCAATCTTAAAACATCAAGACCAGGCTGGCATTCAAACGGTAGCTGTCCGCATCCAGATGTGAAGGTTTGTGCAGTGGTGCCCCTGCAACCAATTCAAGATAACCGCCACTCCAACTGCTGCGCAGGCCAATTCCCGCTCCGGCAATCCGCTGATGCTGGCGATCGGCAAGTGTGTAAACCTGCCCCATATCTACAAAGCCGAAGGGTTCCAGCCAGACCCGCCCATTCAACAGAGTCGGTGCCTGGGTCCAGGCCAGTTCGTTGCGTAATACCAGTCCCCGATCACCGCCAATAGCGGAGTCAGCAAAACCTCTGACACTATGCACACCACCGGCAAAGATCTGTTCCGATGAGAACAGCGGATCAGGGCTCCATTGTGCCGACAGGTTATGCCGTGACTGCCAGGTATCCAGCAGAGGCAAACGTAGTGTGGCCGCCAGATCCAACTTGTTGAACTGTGCTCTGGCTGCATCACGCGGCAGATCAGACTCATCCCGATCAGCGCCCAGCCAATCCAGCCCACGGCTGTAGCCCAGATCAACGCTCCACTGTGCCGGTTTGCCGTTGAACTCAAAGCGGGTCAATCGATTGACACCGCCTCGCACCACCGTGAAGGTTTGTGGGGTCAGGCGAACATTGTTGATTTCACGCTGTGACTGACGGCTTGTCAGCGACAGGTCGAAGGCGGCTTTGGTATTGCGATCACGATAGAACAGCCGGTTCCAGGCGAGAGCATTGCTGCGCGAGGTCCCGTAGACCAGCGCAACGTCACCAATCAGGCTCTGATATTCAGACCAGCTGGACACCAGACTGAAGGTGTTATAGCCGTAGGGCACTGAGAAGGAACCGATCAGTGCATTGGTTTCGGTGCTGCCGGTAAAGCCCAGTGACAGGTTATCCATCAGCCCCAGCAGATTGGCGGTATTGACCGTGCCACGCAGACGGCCAGTGCCGGTGCTGGGACTGCCCTGATTGTCGATTGATAGCTGATAGAAGGCGACACGCTCAGCCGGCGGGTTGGTGATCAGGACGATGGAGCCGCCCGGTTGTTCACCCGGCTGAATCTGTATGCTGGCCTGATGCGTGGCCACGCGATTGATCTGGTCCACTCCCTGCTCGATATCGCGCAGTTGCAGAATGTCGCCTGGGCGCAGTGGCAGGGCCATACGAACGCCGATGGGAGCATCGGCCAGCGCCTGTCCATTGTAGATCACCCCCTCAACACGCCCTGCCACCATCACGATTGTCAGAACGCCCGAAGCCAGACTCTGATTACTGACATAGGCGCGCGAAGTGATGTATCCAGCCTCGGCCATAGAGAGGTTAAGATGATTCAGCAGCACTCCGATCCGCTGCTGCCCCAACTGGCGGTTTTCGAACGGCGCGACCAGGCGCCTGAACACTGACTCTGACAGTGGGGAATCTCCCTCCTGCAGGATCTTCTGGATCAGAAAGGTATGCCCCGGTTCATCAATGGTATCTGGATCGACATCACGTGCCTGCTCAGGTACTGCGATATCCAGTTCGGGCGTCTGCCGCTCCAGTAACCGCTCACGCTCACGCTCCATCTGCTCGCGCATCAGTGTATCTGAAGGATCCTGAGGTGGCTGTTCCTGAGCAACTGCAGGCACAACAATTGTCATCAATAACGCGCAGGACAATAAGCGCAGGCTATTCAATATGCGATTTACCATCTCAGCAGCCCCAGATGGTTTTCGATACGGACAGGGTCTCGCTCAGGCAATTGCAGAACGGTGATTTCACCCTCGATACCCTCAGGCGCTATAAACTGCCCGCGATCCAACTCGGCAGCACCAAGCAATATCCACTTACCCTGCTGTGCGGTGAAACTGCCGCCCTGATCCACCGAATACAGCTTCGCCCAGGTATCCCCAAACAGGGCTTTAAGCCCACTGGCTCGTGTCAGGCCAAAGTGAACCGGCTGGCCGACAGCGCGAATGACCGGCGCATCCAGTGTGCCGCCTTTCATGCCCAGTACGGTGCCACCATGGTTTTCTATCAGCTCACCACCCTTGAGAATGACCTGTTCACTGGCACTGATACTGCCACCTTGCAACTGCTCGCTGGAAAAAACCTTGCGCTTACAGATGAAGAGCACACAGGAGCGGGTATATTGCAGCTCACCGGTCAACCATGCGCGATTAACCACCTTGCCAGTGGCAAGCAGATCGACATCTCCATCATTAGCAAAGATGAAGCCACCCTCATTAAGCACATCACCGGCATTGACCTTCACATCGCCCTGAGCGACCCAGTAAGCCATATGATCTGGATCAGCCAATTCACCTCGTGCAATGGAATAGCCGTTTTCACGCGTTAACCCACCCCAGCTCTCGCTGGAATAGCTGACCTCTTCAAGATTGTCTGCGGGTAGAAATACCGATTCGTTGATCGCTGCCCCATCTGTGTTCATGATCAGCTCGCCATTGGCGATGAACCTGCTATTACGATTGAGAATCCCTTCAGTGGCATTCAGCACGATATCACCATCCTGGCTGAACAGGATGGCACCGTGCTCGGCCCCAACTGTGGTGATATTGTCAATTTTGCCTTTTGTCGTGATGGACAGTGCCGCAGTTTCATCTGGATCCACCGGTTGCGCGCCACCGATATAGCTGTCCTGATTGATCACGCCTTCATCGGCTTTGATATCAACAAAGCTCGCGGTTGATTCAATACGGCTCTGCTGACCATCGCCGGCATACTGCTCGAGGGAAGCACTCTCCAGCAATACTGTGCCCTGCCCTTTGATCGTGCCGCCTTGCTGCTCCAGCAATCCACTGCTGTTGAGCGTAAAGCCACCCATGGTGGCCAGTAACTCACCGGCGTTCCTGACCCCGGCACCTTTGTCCGTCACCAGCACATTGACTGTTCCCGATGTGATCCCCCCGGCCGCATTGACGCTGAACAACACATCAGTAGTGGCGGACTCTCCCTTCTCAGGATGTGCCCAAGGGGTCAGGTTATCGGTGGGTGATGCAACAGTATCGAAGAAGGTGGTCGATTCACCGGCCACAATACGTGTGCGGGCGGTGGAAGAGGTAAAGCGATTGGTCACCGGACCATTGATATTCACTTCACGAGCGATCAGCTCCAGATTGATCAGCTCAGCAGCCAGACCCTTAGCACCTATATCGATCCCACCCTGAGCCGTATCCACCCAAACATAGCGCTGTGGCGTATCACCACCGATCATCCGGTCTTCAAATCTGACCGCCCCGGTTGTCAGCGCTACACTGCCGAAGTTGATGAACTCACCACCGTTGATCAACAGACCATTCTGATTGGCCATGATCAGGTTGGCACGCGGCCCCTCCAGCGTCAGCGTGCCCTCAAAGCGGGACGGCGCGGCCGAAAACACCTCATTGACGATTGTGCGCGCCCCGGAATCCGTATTGTTCAGAGTCACGCCTGCGGAACCAACATCAAAGCGCGAGAAGCTATTGTAGGACACACCGGACTGGGAGTTCGCAAGATCAACCTGCAAATGCCCATCTGCGCCAGAAGTGACCTGAGTGGCAGTGCTCCCTGTCGGTATCACATCAGATGCATTAGCGGCGAAGGGCAGCAAGCTGAATAGAGGGGTCGCGACGCAGAACGTCAATCGCTTGAAACGCAATATATTGCAAAGGATCACAGGATCTCCCTATCCGGCGCTAAGAGGGTAAATGGATGAAAATTAATCAGCGGCGCGAATCTACAACAGGAGCTTCCTTAGATCAATAGGAAATAATCTGATATTTTTTTAATCAAAAAATGCTAATAAAACAGGATCATGGATATAAGAAAGTTAGATCAGCAAGTTATGCGATAATTTAAACACATGTATGATAATGGTTTTTTTGAATATATCTGATCCGATCCCTCCTTTCTCTTCGCATCAGCCGAATCGCTCAGGCAGTGAAACAAAAAACCCGCCAGCAACCGGCGGGTTTTTTGTAGTCGGGCAGTGGCTGTAAAAGCCACCCGAGCTGGATCAGGTCATATGGAAGAACTTCTGACGCGCTGCCAGGAACGCCTGATCAACCGTTTCTGTACGGGTACGCAGGACATTCAGTGATTGCAGGTAATGCTCTGTGGTCTTCTTGGTCAGGGCATCACCACCTTCACGCAGTTCGGTGAAGATCTCTTTTGCTGCTACGGCACCGGCTTCCAGGATCTCGTCCGGGAACTGATGTACACGCACACCATGCTGTTCAACCAGTGTTTTCAGTGCAATCGGGTCGTTGGCATAGAAGTCGGACGCTACCTGATCGTACTCTGCCTGGCAGGCAAACTCGACGATCTGCTGCAGATCATTTGGCAGCTCGGCAAACTTGGACTTGTTCACTACCAGCTCAGTCGCCAGGCCTGGCTCGATAAAGCTCGGGAAGTAGTAGTCCTTGCAGATCTGATGGAAGCCCAGCGCCAGGTCGTTATACGGGCCCACGAACTCAGCCGCATCCAGAGCACCGGACTGCAGTGCCTGATAGATCTCGCCACCGGCCATGTTGACCACGGTTGCACCCAGTTTCTGCCACACCTGACCACCCAGGCCCGGTGTACGGAAGTTCAAACCACGGACATCAGCCAGGCCAGTCAGCTCCTTACGGAACCAGCCACCGGCCTGTGTACCGGTATCACCGGACAGGAAGCCCTTCACGCCGAACTGATCGTAGACTTCGTCCCAGATCTCCTGGCCACCCATGTAGCGAATCCAGGCTGCCAGCTCACGTGAGGTCATGCCGTAAGGTACACCCGTGAAGAAGGAGGTGGCGCGGCTTTTGTTCTGCCAGTAGTAGGCAGCACCGTGACTCATCTCGGCAGAACCTTCGATAACGGCATCAAACACACCCAGTGCCGGTACCAGCTCACCTGCAGAGTAAACCTGTACGGTCAAACGGCCATCTGACATGGCGGTGATACGATCCGCCAGACGCTGTGCACCGACACCCAAGCCCGGGAAGTTACGTGGCCAGGTGGTGGCCATACGCCAGGTGATGCGGCGCTGAGCAATGGCAGGGGCTGCCAGAGTGGTTGCGGCAACACCGGCACCTGCCAGAGCTGCATTTTTCAGAAACTTACGACGCTGCATGGATTATCTCCCTTTGCGTTTATTGTTATAGGCACCCTCTTACCCGCAGGCAGACGGTTACGCCCTGAAGTTATGGCCTGAAATCCTGTAAATATCAAGACTTACATCACTATTCTTTAATATGAAAACGGTCGTTTAGTACAGTCTTGAGCCGTTTTGATATTTGACCAAAGCACACCCGAGGTTCACTTATTGGTAGAAAACTGTATAATACCGCGCTCGTTGTAACCCGATGGTTAATTTCTGCGCAGGCGCAACCTTTCATGCGAATCACTCCACCCTAGCATTCCCCTCTTCTGCCTGCACAGGCCAGATCGACGTGTCAGATGATAAGAACAAAGACTGATACCCGTGAGTACTGAACCAGTCTATCGGCAATTCACGACCCTGTATCGCTGAACGCGACCGAAGCCGAACATAAGACTGTCATTTTTCCGAACTACCCTCATGCCGTGCATCGACAATGACGTCGAGCCCGGCCCGACACACTGATAAATTGTGGGACTGACTATGCTTTTTTCATCAACACGACAAGACTGGTTTGGCAATATACGCGGCGATCTGCTGGCGGGTATTGTTGTAGCGCTGGCTCTCATACCTGAGGCGATCGCCTTCTCGATCATCGCAGGTGTCGACCCGAAAGTAGGGTTGTACGCCTCATTCTGCATGGCTGTGGTCATTGCATTTGTCGGCGGCCGTCCCGGCATGATCTCTGCCGCGACCGGCGCGATGGCGCTACTGATGGTGACCCTGGTCAGAGACCATGGCCTGGAGTATCTGCTGGCTGCCACTTTGCTGACGGGTGTTCTGCAAATTCTTGCTGGCTACCTCAAGCTCGGCAGCCTGATGCGCTTTGTCTCGCGCTCAGTAGTCACCGGCTTTGTCAATGCGCTGGCCATACTGATCTTCATGGCGCAGTTGCCTGAGCTCACCAATGTAACCTGGCATGTCTATGCGATGACCGCAGGTGGGCTGGCCATTATCTATCTATTCCCCTACATCACCAAGGCTATTCCGTCACCACTGGTCTGCATACTGGTTTTAACCGGACTCGCTTTATGGCTGGACCTGGATATCCGTACTGTCAGCGATATGGGCGACATGCCGGACACACTGCCGATCTTCTTATGGCCTGATGTACCCCTGAACTTTGAAACCCTGTGGATCATTCTTCCCTACTCAGTAGCCTTGACTATTGTAGGCCTGCTGGAGTCATTGATGACTGCCACCATTGTCGATGATCTGACCGATACCAAAAGTGACAAAAACCGTGAGTGTAAAGGCCAGGGCGTAGCCAACATCAGTGTTGGCCTGCTGGGAGGCATGGCAAGCTGCGCGATGATCGGCCAGTCAATCATCAATATCAAATCCGGTGGTCGCGGGCGTCTGTCTAGCCTGGCAGCGGGTGTCTTTCTGCTGCTGATGGTGGTCTTCCTGAGTGACTGGCTGGGCCTGATCCCGATGGCCGCACTGGTTGCCGTGATGATCATGGTATCGATCGGAACCTTTAGTTGGGATTCGGTTCATAACCTGAAGAAACACCCGCTGTCGACCAATATCGTCATGCTGGCTACCGTTGTGGTTGTTGTGGCCACTCACAATCTGGCATACGGTGTATTTGTCGGCGTACTTCTGGCATCACTCTTCTTCGCCAACAAGGTGGGCAAGTTCCTGCATATCACTTCTGAACTGGATCAGCCCAGCAAGACACGAACCTATAATGTAATCGGCCAGGTATTTTTCAGCTCCTCTGACCAGTTCACTGCTTCATTTGATTTCAAGGAGGATATCGATCGTATCGTCATTGATCTGAACCGCGCTCACTTCTGGGATATCACTGCGGTGGGAGCACTCGACAAAGCCGTGATCAAGTTCCGCCGCGAAGGGATCGAGGTAGATATCATCGGGCTGAATGAGGCCAGCGCAACAATTGTTGACCGCTTCGGTGTACATGATAAACCGGAAGAGATCGGCAAGATTATGGGAGGCCACTGAGGCCTGATCCGGATCAACCTCTTCGATCTTTATTAGCCCGCTGGTTTGACTGGACCGAATGGGCTGTTAAGATCGAAGGGTGGATTATGGATAGCTAATAGGACTCTGAAGCGTGAAACCTGACACACTTGGTGGCTATCGGCAACGCCTGCTGAATAAACAGACGGAGCTGCTGGAAAGTGAACAGCAAACCCAGGATGATACCCGTCCGGTGGAGCTTGATCAGAGCAGTGTCGGGCGTTTGTCACGCATGGATGCGATGCAGCGCCAGGAGATGGCTCAGGAATCCGCAAGACGTCGCAAGAAACGATTGATCGATATAGAGCGTGCCCTGCTGCGATTGGAGCAGGGGGAGTATGGTTACTGCAATGCGTGTGATGAATTGATCAATCCACGCCGACTGGAAACCGACCTGACCATTACACTCTGTATCGATTGCGCTGAAACAGCAGGTCGCACGCCATGACGCGCCCCGTGATCCGGGCCTGATTGCCCGAAGGCGTGCCGACAACAAGGAGAAGACTGTTCATGAAACAAGTTATTGCATCAATCGACAGCTACAACCATATGGCTGAGACCGTCGTGGACTATGCCGCCTGGGCCAGTCAACAACTGGATGCACCACTGGTGCTGCTGCATGTACTGGAAAAAGGCGACCTGCCCGTGAACAGCAACCTGACCGGTAATATTGGTCTGGGTAGCCGCGAAGCGCTGCTTGAAGAGCTGACGGAGCTGGATGAAAAACGTGCCAAGTTGATGCGAGAGCAGGGGCGTATGGCTCTGGAAGATGCGCTGAAGCGTGCGACCGATCGGGGCATTACAGACGCCGCTACTCTACAGCGCCATGATGATCTGGTGGAAACACTGCATGAGCTGGAATCTGACCTGCGCCTGCTGGTGATGGGACGCGAAGGCAGTAAAGAGAGCAGTGCACCGAATCATATCGGCACTCATCTGGAAAGCGTGATCCGTACCCTGCACCGCCCCATTCTGATCGCCAGTGGTGATTTCAAGAAGCCGGAACGCTTCATGATCGCCTATGATGCCAGCCCAACTGCGAAAAAACTGATCGACATGTTGGCTGGCAGCCCACTGCTGAAAGATATTCCCTGCCACCTGTTGATGATCGATGCGGATACCGACACTTCCCGCGAACAGCTTAAGGAAGCTCGCATCAAACTGGAAGCGAAGGGTTTCACTGTCACGGAAGAGGTCGCAGCTGGTGAGGTGGAGCCGGTGATCAACGAGCGCGTGACAAGCCTTGGTATCGATCTGCTGGTGATGGGAGCCTATGGCCACTCACGTATTCGACAGTTCCTGGTCGGCAGTACCACTACCAAGCTGTTGAAAAGCGCACAGGTACCGCTTCTGTTGCTGCGCTGAAAAGAGCCTGTTGAAATACTGAACAGGCAGCGCGATTGCGCTGCCTGAATCATGACATACATACCAGGCCTTCAGCCAGGCGTCATATGCGCCTCAAGCGCTGCCCTCAATTCAGGTGAGAGCACTACGGTCTTTGCCGTGGAAAAGTCATAATGAACCATGGTTGCTGAGCCTTTCGCACCCATGACACCCTTCTGCCACGCCTCCTGATACACCGTAAACGAGCTGTTACCGATACGGCTTATGGATGTCCGGATCTCCACATCCTCACCAAAAAACAGCTCACCGTTATAATCCACCTCGATTCGGGCCAGAATCAGCTGCCATTTTTTCGGATCAAGATCCGGGGTGAAAATTCTGAAAACGTCATTGCGCGCCAGCTCAAACCAGACAGGCAAACGGGTATTGTTGATATGGCCAAGCGCATCCGTATCCAGAAAGGCTGGCGTCAGAATCATGCTAAACATGGGTTATGTCCTGAAAGTAAGTTCGACCACAGTTTAACAGCCGAATTCCATAAGGGTAATTACTTATTCAGGATTTTTACGGCATTTTACAGTCTGGCAGATGTACCTGCCCGATTCCCATCAACTGCTCAAGCGCAGGACGCTGATACAGATACCCCTGCATCAGATAGACACCATGATCAACCAGAAAGCAGTGCTCCTCCTCGCGTTCAATCCCTTCTGCGATCACGCCGATATCCAGCTCATAAGCAACAGAGATAATCCCCTTGACGATCACCTGACGTGCGCGGTTCTGATCGATGAAACTGATCAACTGCCGATCCAGTTTAATGTAGTCAGGCTGAAAATCAGCCAGCAGATTGAGGCCCGCATAGCCCTGACCAAAATCATCGATAGCCGTCAGAAAACCTTCCGCCTTGTAGCACTCGAACACTTCCAGCAGCAAATCATGGCTGGTGATACGCTCATGCTCTGCCACTTCAAACATGATGCGATCACTGGGTACAGAAAACTTACGGGCTGCATCCAACGTACGCGCAATGCAGGTTTCTGGCTTATAGATAGCATTAGGCAAAAAGTTGATACTGACCCGCGTATCCAGCCCTAACCGGGCTGCTGTAGTGATTGCCGTGACACGACACAACTGATCAAAGCTGTGAACATTATTCTCTGATATTCTACCTAACACCTCACCGGCAGACTCACCGTGTTCACCGCGTACCAGGGCTTCCTGCGCAAAAATCGACTGATTCCGGACATCAATAATCGGCTGGTAAGCCATTCTGATTTTAAAACCCAGCGCTTTACTGCAAGAGCACTGTTCAATCTCATTCATAGCGTCCCTCCTGTCTCTCTTTATGAGATCTGCACTTAAAGATATACGCAAACTGCCAACAAGTGTACTTGAATCAGAGATTCCGAATATAGAAGGGGGCTTGATACGGACACAGTCGCTCGCGCATCTGTTCAGGGATCGACCATGGAATACGGTTAAGGCAGTGTTAACCTGCCGAAGCTCATGCTAGTATCAGATGCGAAATATCACGCGTGATATTTAAGGTATTGCACTGTTTCAACGCAGTGATAAAGAAACAACCTGTCCATGTATGACCGAGGCATAATAACGATGAAAAAACTGTTAATGATTGCTGCAACTGCCCTGATACTGCCAATGACTGCATCCGCTGAACGTAGTGGTGAAGAAGTCTACAATGCTCACTGTACCGTCTGCCATGCTGCCGGTGTTGCCGGCGCCCCCAAGCTGGGTGACAAGGACGCCTGGGCTCCACGTATAGAGAAAGGACTTGACGCATTGTTGGCTACATCAATCAGCGGTGTTGGCGCCATGCCACCAAAAGGCACCTGCATGAACTGTTCAGATGCTGAGTTGAAAGCCACTGTTGAGTACATGGTGGAAGCGGCCAAGTAATAAATACTTCGCGCTGAGCCCGACCATGCCATGGCCGGGCTTGTCCGCCTTTTTCACCCATGGTTCAACCCACACAGTTTGCAACTGAAGAGATCGAAGAGATTTTTACAGTAGTTAACCTACCCGTAGGATCAGAATATTTCGTCTGGTGTCAGTAACAAACCTTCCAGATCGCCAGAGGGTTGTGTCTGTATACGCTCGAGCTGCTCTTCATCATCCCCCTTCTGAATCACAATTTCGACACGTCTGTTCATTGCACGGTTGGCCGCTGTGTTATTTGGCACCAGAGCTCGTGTATCAGCATAACCAGTCACCAGAAAGCGGCTTTGATCCATACGCGGATCCGCAAACAACTCATGCGCCACCGACAAAGCGCGTGCCGATGACAGATCCCAGTTGGATTGAAAGCGGGTACCGGTATAAGGGATGTCATCCGAATGTCCTTCCACAGCAACACTGCCACCGACAAACAGCAATACGTCACGTATCTTGGCAATCACCGGAATATAGTCTGAGCGTAGATCTGCCGAACCGGATTCGAAAGAACCCTGCTCCTTCACGCGAATAATGATCTTGGTACCTTCCACCTCGACCTCAACTGCACCATCGCCTATTTCGGTTGCCAATGCCTGAGCGAACTGTACCGCCTGCTGTTGCGCTTCCTGCTCCAACTGGCGCATCGCTTCTGCGGTCATGCCCTCCAGTTGATCACGCACTTCGGCTTCACCCACACGTGAGCGTACATCCAGCGTATGCAGATCTGCCTGAGTGGTCATCTGGCGAACAATATTGAGAGGTGTCGGCTCCGGCCGACCGGGACTGAACTCCTGCGCGATGATTGACGTCCCCTTGGGGATATCTTCGACCTTGATATCCGCCTGCACGCCAAACGCCTCACGCATCGAGCCCGCCAACTGTTTGAAGCGCAACACATCCATTTCAGAAAACGCCAGCAACAGTACGAAGAAGCACATCAGCAGCGCCATCAGATCCGCAAAAGTCGCCAGCCATGCCGGCGACTTCTTACAGGGTGGACATTCGCAATCTTCTTCAGCAGCACTCATAAGCGCTACACCTCACCCGCAGTGGCAAAACGTTTTTTCTCTGGCAGATAGTTGCGCAGCATCTGATCGATCACTCTCGGATTCTGGCCTGCCTGTATTGCCAACAGACCATCAATGACCAGAGAGTTATTCAGCGCCTCTTCGTCACGGCGCACATTAAGCTTGTCGGCAATCGGCAGCGCAATACAGTTAGCAACCATGGCACCATAAAGTGTTGTCAGCAGCGCAACGGCCATCGCCGGGCCGATCGCTTTGGGGTCGTTCATGTTTGCCAGCATCTGTACCAGACCAACCAGCGTACCGATCATCCCCATCGCCGGGGCAACATCGCCAATCTGAGCAAAAACCTTGGCACCAAAGTCGTGCCGCTGAAAGGTCAGCTTCGCTTCTTTATTGAGTAGTTGACGCACCACGTCCGGATCGTGCCCATCCACCAGCAACTGGATACCGCGCTGCATGAAGGCACTGGATACCTCTTTATCTTCCAGAGACAACAACCCGCCCTTGCGCGCGGCATCCGCCATCTCGACAGTTTCGGCAATGATGATCTCGGGGCTGACTGATTTATACATAAAGGCTTTGGCTGCCACCTTACCCGAGGCCAGAAATTGCCCCATCGTAAACTTGGCCATGACAGCCAACACTGCACCACCCACCACGATCAAAAAGGATGGCGGATTGACGAAGATCCCCAGATCACCACCCAGCACCATCGCCATGATGATAATGCCCAATGAACCCACAATGCCGACCAGCGTTGCTATATCCACATCTGTCCCCTCAACACCAATCCAAGCTCATAAACACTCGTTTGGGTAGGATCATACCAGATTTATGCACATCTTCATCCGTTGAATCCACCTTCAGGACTAAACTTTGGATTGACCCTGCTACAGCAGTTGGGTACCGTTTCATCCCTTACTTGAGAAGGTCTTATATCATGGTGCGCAAACAGAAAACTGCCGATTTTGAACAATCCCTGGCACAGCTTGAAGCGCTGGTCGAAAAAATGGAGCAGGGAGATCTGCCACTGGATGCAGCACTGCAAGCATTTGAAGAGGGCGTGAAGCTGACCCGAGAATGCCAAGGCATACTGGATCAAGCTGAACAGAAGGTGCAGATGCTGGTCGAAAGCCAGGGTGAACTGAAAACGGTCCCCTTTTCCACCGCTGATTCAGAAGGTGAATAAGTCGTGCTGATCGCTGATCGTCTGAAACAGATTCGACTGCGCACAGAGCAGCAACTGGATAGCCTGATACCAGAAGCGGACAGCATAGAGCCGTCACTTCAACAAGCGATGCGCTATGGGCTATTCAACGGCGGCAAGCGTATTCGTCCGGCACTGGTGTATCTCGCCTGTGAGCTCAGCGGAGGTACACCCGAGCAGGCAGATAAAGCTGCTGCAGCAATCGAGTGCATCCATAGCTATTCGCTGATTCACGATGATCTGCCGGCAATGGATAATGATGATCTGCGCCGTGGCAAGCCAACCTGCCATATCGCCTTTGATGAAGCCACCGCTATTCTCGCAGGCGATGCTCTGCTGACCTTCGCTTTTGAGCTGCTGAGCCAGGCCGATCCGCACATTCAGCCGACACAACAGCTGCAGATGATACGCTGCCTGAGCAAAGCCAGTGGTGAGCGTGGCATGGTACTCGGGCAGGCATTTGATCTGGCGCATGTCGGCCAGGCGCTTACCCTGGAGCAGTTGCAGGCGATGCACAGCCATAAAACCGGTGCATTGATTGTCGCTGCGCTTGAGTTGGGAGCCCTGGCTGCAGGCAGCACAGATCCGCACAAACTGGAGCATCTGCGTCAGTTCGGCCAGAAGATGGGCCTGGCGTTCCAGATCAAGGATGATCTTCTGGATATCGAAGGTGATACCGAGACTCTGGGCAAACCCCAGGGCTCAGATCAGTTGCAGAACAAACCGACCTACCCGGCACTACTGGGGCTGGAGGGTGCCCGTGAGCGCCTTAAGCAACTGCACCACGAATCCATCGCACTGCTTGAGCCCTATGGCGAACCAGCTCAGGCGCTGATCGACCTTGCTGACTATATCGTCAACCGGAATCACTGATGCTGCATACACTGCCCACCGAGCGCCCGATAACCCCTTTGCTGGACACGATCGGCGCGCCACAAGAACTGCGTCGCCTGAACCGCGAGCAACTGCCACTTCTGGCTGAAGAGCTACGCGCCTGGCTACTGTACAGCGTAGGACAGACCGGCGGGCACTTCGGCGCGGGGCTTGGCGTAGTCGAGCTGACGCTGGCGCTGCACTTTCTACTCAACACCCCGGACGATCATCTGATCTGGGATGTGGGCCATCAGTGTTATCCACACAAAATTCTGACCGGTCGACGAGAAGCGCTGCTGACCATGCGCCAACAGCACGGACTGGCTCCTTTCCCGAAACGCGACGAAAGTCCGTTCGACAATTTTGGTACTGGCCACTCCAGTACGTCGATCAGTGCGGCTCTGGGCATGGCTCTGGCTGACCGCCTGCAACAACTGCCACATCGCAGTGTTGCCGTCATAGGCGATGGCGCGATGACGGCAGGCATGGCGTTTGAAGCCCTCAACCATGCCGCCCATACCGGTGCCAATCTGTTGGTGATCCTGAATGACAACGATATGTCGATCTCGCGCAATGAGGGAGGCCTTGCTACCTATCTGGCCAACAACCTGAAGAATAAGCTGGATGGCGAAACCACCGCCGCACTCTTTGAGGCACTGGCCTTTGAGTACAGCGGTCCGGTCGATGGCCATGATTTTGATCAGTTACTGCCGGTGCTCAGTGACCTGCTGAGCCGCTCCGGTCCGCAATTTCTGCATGTGATCACCTGCAAGGGCAAAGGCTATGCGCCAGCTGAAGCCGACCCGGTCGGTTTTCATGCCATTACCAAAATTGAACCACTTGCTGAACCGCCATCTCATCCGCCACCTGCCAAACGCAGTAAATTCTGCAATATTTTCGGACGTTGGCTATGTGATACCGCCTCGCAAGATGAGCAACTTGTGGGCATCACACCCGCCATGTGTGAAGGCTCGGATATGATCGCCTTTTCCAGCCAGTTCCCCGAGCGCTACTTTGATGTTGCGATTGCCGAGCAGCATGCTGCCACTCTGGCCGCGGGCTTTGCCTGTGCCGGTATGAAGCCGGTACTGGCGATCTATTCCACCTTTCTGCAGCGCGCGTATGATCAGTTAATTCATGATATCGCGATTCAGAAGCTTGACCTCCTGCTGGCCATTGATCGTGCCGGGCTGGTCGGCGAAGATGGTGCCACCCATGCTGGCTGCTATGATATTGCCTTCATGCGCTGCCTGCCGGAGATGGTGATCATGACCCCTTCGGATGAAGATGAGCTGTATCGGATGCTCAACACCGGCTATCACTACCAGGGACCGGCAGCAGTTCGCTACCCTCGCGGCGCCGGCAAGCCCGGTAAAGGGCTCGTGATCCCCGTGACTGAAACCTGTGAGATAGGTAAGGCACGACTCCTGCGCCAGGGTGCAAAGGTCGCACTGCTCAACTTTGGCCCACTGCTACCAGCCGCAGAAACAGTCGCAGAGCAGTTCAATCTGACACTGGTGGATATGCGCTTCGTGAAACCTCTGGATGGGGCCCTGATTGATGAACTGGCCCGCACCCACTCAACACTGATCAGCATTGAAGATCATGCCATCATAGGTGGCGCAGGCTCTGCAGTTGGCGAGTACTTACACCAGAAGCGTTTGGCTGTGGAACTGATCTGCCTCGGCATTCCGGATCAGTGGATAGAGCATGCCAGCCGCGAACAGCAACTGGAGCAGTGCGGACTGGATGCCGAGGGGATTTCCGAGTGTGTCAGTGAGGTGCTGAGCAGATAGCACCTCACTACTATTCTCACTACTATTACAGCCCGTCACTCGTCGCGAAAGTGCTCTTCGGTCATCATGTGGCCGAGCTTGCCCATCTTGGTCTGCAGATAGCCTTCATTATGACGGTTCTTGCCAACCTGCAGAGGAACACGTTCCGCAACACTGACTCCAGCGCTCTCCAGCGCCACCACCTTGCGCGGGTTGTTGGTCATCAGTTTTACCGATGTTACCCCCAGATGCTGCATCATCGGCAGGCAGATACTGTAATCACGCATATCGGCAGCAAATCCCAACTGCTCATTCGCTTCAACCGTATCAGCGCCATGATCCTGCAGATCATAAGCCCTGATCTTGTTCAGCAGACCAATGCCTCGCCCCTCCTGACGCAGATAGAACAGCACGCCCCGCCCCTCCTCCGAGATACGGCGCAGCGCTTCCTGTAACTGAAAACCACAATCACAGCGCAGGCTGAACAGCGCATCACCGGTCAGACACTCCGAGTGCATACGCGCCAGCACAGGTTCGGGGGTGGTGATATCGCCACACACCAATGCCACATGCTCTTTTCCGGTTGCCGTATCCTCAAACCCGACCATGGTAAAAACCCCCCAGGGGGTCGGCAGTTTAGAGTCGGCAACAAACTTGACGGTCACCTTAAGCTTTCCTCAACAATAGACAAACAGCTACCTTGCAAGGCTCTGCTTAACTTCAGGCAAAGAGAAACAGACCAATCTGAATCAGGATTGCGGCGAATATACCCGCAATCACATCATCCAGCATGATCCCCATACCACCCGAGACGCGTTTATCCACCCAACCGATCGGCCAGGGCTTCCAGATATCAAACAGGCGGAACAATGCAAAACCGATCAGTATCCACAGCCAGTGGGCCGGAACTGCGATCATCGTGATCCAGAAACCGACAAACTCATCCCAGACGATACCGCCATGATCATGCACGCCGATATCATCCGATGTCCGCTGACAAAGCCAGACACCGACAGCAAAAGCCGCCAGCAGGATCAGCAGGTAGGTCACCAGAGGCAACTGAGCCAGCAACAACCAGAGCGGTATTGCTGCCAGAGTACCCACCGTACCCGGAGCCTTGGGGGACGCGCCAGAACCAAAGCCGAACGCAATGAAATGAATCGGGTTACGCCAGACCGACGCGGGTGTCTTGCTCATCAGATTTCCTTAAAGTGGTCATAACCTGCCAGCGAGTGCTCAACAATCTGCCCCCGGTTCAGCAGACGCAACGAAAGGCTGTCGGTAATTTCACCGATACAGGTGATCTGCACACCCACCTCAGCCGCCAGCTCAACACAATGATCCCAACGACTTGGCGGAAGGGTGAAACAGAGCTCGTAGTCATCCCCACCCGCCAGCGCCGAATCGATACGCTGTTCGGCATCAGTACACCAGTGACACAGCGCCTCAGACAGAGGCAGACGCTCCAGATGGATATCAGCCCCCACCTGACTGGAGTTCAGAATATGCTGCAGATCGGCACAGAGCCCATCCGAGATATCGATCGCTGCATGCAGATGCGGCGCCAGAGCAAGAGCCAGCTCCACACGCGGTTCCGGGCGATAAAAACGCTGCTGCAACCAACT
Organism: Nitrincola salilacus; assembly: GCF_046271865.1. Lineage (NCBI taxonomy): Bacteria > Pseudomonadati > Pseudomonadota > Gammaproteobacteria > Oceanospirillales > Oceanospirillaceae > Nitrincola > Nitrincola salilacus. Next base: position 356,522 of record NZ_CP176580.1, on the reverse strand, counting down.
GACAGCCAGATCCACTTTGGCCTTGGTCTGCAATGACTGCAATCCGGCATGGCTATCGCCCAGCGTACCCGATACAGCGATCAGATCCCCTTCACGTGCTGCACTGCGATAAAGTGCCTTGTCAGGTTCAACAAAACCATGCACCTGCACACTCAATACCAGTGGTCCACGCGTGGTATCACCCCCTACCAGCACGATATCCAGCTCAAGCGCATGCTGCGCCAGTGCACAGGCAAAAGCTTCCAGCCACTGCGGGTCTGCTTGAGGCAGCGTCAGCGCCAGCGTGAACCAGGCGGGCCTGGCCCCCATTGCAGCCAGATCACTGACGGCAGAACCCAGCAGGCGGGTTGCAATATGCTCAGCTGCCATACCGACAGGAAAATGGATACCCTCAACCAGAGTGTCGATCGAGACAGCCAGTTGCTGACCTTCAGGCGGCATGAGCAGCGCACAGTCATCACCGATACCCAACACGACGTTGTCCTGTCGCGAGGCAGTGGTGGCAAAGTAGTGTCGAATCAGCTCAAACTCGCCCATGAATCACCTCAGCGTCTGGCCATTACTTCAGCAGCCCTGACCTTCTGTGCCAGTTTATCCAGCACACCATTGATGTAACGGTGGCTTTCAGTGGCACCGAAGATCTTCGCCAGCTCAACGCTTTCGTTGATGGCGACTCGATATGGCACATCAATACGATGCATCAACTCATAGGTGCCGATACGCAACACAGCCAGCTCCACCGGATCGAGATCATCCAGCGCCCGGTCGATATAAAGCGAAAACGCAGAATCCAGCTCATTCCTGTTCGCGCTTATGCCACGCAGCAGCTCACTGAACAGCGCGATATCGGTGTCTGCCATATCATTATTGACACGGAACTGCGCCTCGATCTCATTAACCGGGGAGCCCTCAACCTGCCACTGATACAGCGCCTGCAGCGTGAAGCTTCTGGCATTTCTGCGACGTTCGGTACGCGAGGTCTTCACTTTTTTCTGTGGTGCGTCGGATTCACTCATCATCAAACCTCAAGCTGACGCAGCAGACTGACCATCTCAAGCGCAGACATGGCGGCTTCGGCCCCCTTGTTACCGGCCTTGGTGCCGGAACGCTCAATCGCCTGCTCGATATTATTCACAGTCAGAATACCATTGGCGACCGGCACATCAAACGCCATCATCACCTGAAAAATACCGCTGGAACTTTCACCGGATACATATTCAAAATGCGGTGTGCCACCTCGAATCACTGCACCAAGGGCAATGATCGCATCTTCCTGCTTCTGTTGCGCAACACGCTGTACGGCCAGAGGGATTTCAAAGGCACCCGGCACACGCACGACACGGATATTCTCTTCACTGACACCATGACGACGCAGCGTGTCCACCGCACCCTGCAGCAGGCTCTCCACCACGAACTCATTGAAGCGTCCGACCACTATCGCGTATTTTCCGTTGGCGCTGATAAAGTCGCCTGCAATCTCTTTTACTGACATCATCGATTTCCGTCTTAATCCTGATAAGGAATGTATTCGTCTATCTCCAGATCAAACCCGGAGATGGCATTGAATTTCATCGGTGAACTGAGCAGACGCATCTTACCGACACCCAGATCACGCAGTATCTGCGAGCCGGTCCCGACGGTCAGGTAAGCACCGGATGCACTGACATTGACCTTTGATGGCGTCTTGCGACCATCCATTATCTGATCAATCGCATCACCCAGATCGATACGGCGCCCGCTGTCGAGCAGTACCACGACCCCTTTGCCCTCTTCCGCGACACGTCTCAGTGCACGGCGCATGGTCCATTTGATCTCGTCATCGGCGCTGGGGCTCGCACCCACTACATCGCGCAGCACTTCTGAACGGATATGAACACGCACCATGGTCGGCTCTTCAGCCTTGATATCGCCCTGATACAGCGCCAGATGGGTACAGTTCTGAATCCGATCAGCATAGGTGACAAAGTGGAACTGACCAAACTCGGTCGACATCTCGCCTTCGCGCACCCGCTCAATGGTATGCTCGTTGGTTGTCCGATAGTGAATAAGATCCGCAATCGTACCGATCTTGAGCCCATGCTTTGCTGCGAACTTTTCCAGATCCGGACGTCTGGCCATGCTGCCGTCATCGTTCATCACCTCGACGATCGCTGCCGCAGGCGTCAGACCGGCCAGATGCGCCAGATCACAACCTGCTTCGGTATGCCCGGCACGACTCAGCACGCCACCAGGCTGCGCCATCAACGGGAAGATATGCCCGGGCTGCACGATATCTTCAGGTTTGGCATCCGCTTTCACCGCCACCTGAACAGTATGCGCGCGATCTGCCGCAGAGATACCGGTCGTGACACCACTGGCCGCTTCAATCGACAGCGTGAAGTTGGTGGAAAACTGAGCGCCGTTGCTCTGAACCATCAGCGGCAGCTTGAGCTGCTCGCAGCGTTCACGCGTCAGCGTCAGGCAGATCAGACCGCGAGCATGAGTCGCCATGAAGTTGATATCTTCAGGGCGCACCTTCTCAGCGGCGATGACCAGATCGCCTTCATTTTCACGATCCTCGTCATCCATCAGGATGACCATCTTCCCCTGGCGTATATCTTCAATCAGCTCTTCGGGGCTATTCAGCTCCATTGTTTCTCTCCAGCCGCCAGACAGCGGTGTAAACTTGAATTTTTCAGCCAGCCCGAGAGGGCAACATCACCTCTGGCTGACATCATTGGATATATTTTAGCAGGATACGCTGCATTCAGCCCTTATCAGCCAAGCGATAAGTCAAACGCAGATCCTGCTCAAGCACCTTCATATCAATCAGTTCCAGACGCAGCTGTTGCGACATCCGGGACAAGGGCATCATCAGCAGTGGGCGCGCATCGCTTCCGAGCAATGTCGGTGCCATATAGACCACCAGCTCATCCACCAGACCTGCCTCGACAAAAGCACCGGCCAGCGTTGCCCCGCACTCGACGAGTATTTCATTACAGTTGCGCTCGGCCACCAGTCTGCGAAGCAGTGCCGGAAGATCGATTCCGCCATTGTCAGCCGCTGGCAACTGCCAGATATCAGCGCCCGATTCCTCAAGCGCCTTTCGCAAAGCGTCATCTTCACTCAGAGTTGCGAGCAGCACCGGGCCCGGCTCAGACAAAATGCGAGCCTGAGATGGCAGACGCAACCGGGAATCCAGCACCACCCGCAGGGGCTGGCGTATATTGCCATCAGCAAACAGCTCAGCGCGCCGCACCGTCATGGCCGGATCATCCAGCAGCACCGAATCGATGCCGGTCAGAATGGCCGAACTACGCGCGCGCAGTGCCTGCACATCATTGCGTGCCGCCGGCCCCGTAATCCATTGCGACTCCCCGCTTTGCATCGCAGTTCGCCCATCCAGACTCATTGCCAGCTTGACTCTTACAAAAGGCAAGCCCGTTTCCATCCGCTTGATAAATCCCGGATTCAGCTCACGCGCCTGGGCCTCCAGCAGCCCGCAAGCAACTTCAATACCGGCTGCCTGCAATCGAGCCAAGCCGTTTCCTGCAACATCCGGATTAGGGTCGACCATCGCTGCCACAACACGCTTTACACCCGCCTTGATCAACGCATCCGCACAGGGCGGAGTTCTGCCGAAATGGCTGCAGGGCTCCAGAGTGACGTAGGCCGTGGCATCTGACGCCTGATCAGCAGCATCGCGCAGCGCCAGCACTTCAGCATGCGGTTCACCGGCTCGCTGATGATAACCTTCGCCGACAATCTGACCATCGCGCACCAGTACACAACCGACACGCGGGTTGGGATCTGTGCTGTACAATCCTTGCCAGGCCAGTGCTATAGCGCGCGCCATAAAGCTCTGATCCTGTTCGGAATAGTCAGTAGAGAGGTCGATAGGTTGGCCAATAGAGAGGCCAGCAGCATCATCTGGATCAGGTGGGGTACTCATCAGTCACCCGCCGGGTCTTTGATGTCGGTATCACCGTTTCCCTCTTTAAGAGAGAGGCGGTCGATCTCCTTGCGGAACTCATTGATATCCTGAAAGCTGCGATAGACAGACGCAAAGCGGACATAGGCGACCTGGTCGAGCTTGCGCAGCTCCTGCATCACCGCTTCACCCACCTCGCGAGAGGGCAATTCACGCTCACCGGAGGCACGCAGGCGGTGCTTGATACGCGTCAGACAGGCTTCAAACTCTTCTACGCTGACCGGACGTTTTTCCAGCGCTCGCTGGATACCGGCACGCAGTTTATCCTCATCAAAAGGCTGGCGTGTACCATCGGTCTTGACCACCTTGGGCATCAGCAGTTCGGCTGCTTCAAAGGTAGTGAAGCGTTCGTGGCAACTGATGCACTCACGACGACGCCGGATCTGCTGCCCCTCGGCAACCAGCCTGGAGTCAACGACCTTGGTTTCATGAGCGCCACAGAAAGGACAGTGCATGCCATTGCCTCAACATAAAGAGCGAAAATCTTTCCGGGCGACTGGAGGAACTCCAGCCGCCACGGATACTGGGACTACTTATAAACAGGAAAACGTGCACAGATCTCCAGCACCTGACCCTTGACGCGCTCGATGGTCTGTTCGTTCTCGATATCATCCAGTACATCACAGATCCACTCGGTCAGGCTGGCCACTTCCGCTTCTTTAAAGCCGCGACGGGTGACTGCTGGGGTACCGATACGCAAACCGGATGTCACAAAGGGTGAGCGCGGATCGTTTGGTACCGCGTTCTTGTTCACGGTGATGTTGGCGCGACCCAGAGCCGCATCCGCATCTTTACCGGTTACATTTTTGTCGATCAGATCCAGCAGGAACAGGTGATCTTTTGTGCCTCCGGAAACGATCTTGTAACCACGTGACAGGAACACTTCGACCATCGCCTGAGCATTCTTCACCACCTGCGCCTGATACGCTTTCCACTCTGGCTCCATCGCTTCCTTGAAGCAAACCGCCTTGGCCGCGATGATATGCATCAGTGGGCCACCCTGAGATTCAGGGAATACCGCAAAGTTGAGCTTTTTCTGCAGCTCTTCGTCGGCACGGGCAGACAGAATCAAGCCGCCACGCGGGCCGCCCAGAGTCTTGTGCGTGGTGGTGGTAACAACATCTGCAACAGCCATCGGTGACGGATAAACACCTGCCGCGACCAGACCCGCCACATGCGCCATATCAACAAACAGGTAAGCACCGACTTTATCAGCAATCTCACGGAAGCGTGCCCAGTCAACGATCTGAGAGTAGGCAGAGAAGCCAGCGATGATCATGCGCGGTTTGTGCTCCAGCGCCAGACGTTCCACTTCGGCGTAATCGATTTCGCCGGTTTCTGGATTCAGGCCATACTGTACTGCATTGTAGATACGACCGGAAAAGGAGACAGAAGCACCATGCGTCAGGTGGCCGCCATGGGCCAGACTCATACCCAGAATGGTGTCGCCTGGCTTGCACAAGGCCATGAACACGGCCGCGTTGGCCTGTGATCCGGAGTGTGGCTGCACGTTGGCATAGGTGGCACCGAACAGCTCCTTGGCGCGTTCAATTGCCAGATCTTCCACTACATCGACATATTCGCAGCCACCATAGTAACGCTTGCCGGGATAACCTTCTGCATACTTGTTGGTCAGTGCTGAACCCTGAGCTTCCATGACTCGGGGGCTGGTGTAGTTTTCGGATGCGATCAGTTCGATATGCTCTTCCTGACGCGCCGTTTCCGATTGCATCGCAGCCCACAGCTCCTGATCGAAGCCCGCAATTGTCATCTCTTTGTTAAACATGGCTGTCCTCTACATTGGTCGATGTGGCACAGATACTCTGTCAGTCGCCTGCAGCTGTCCCTTAAAAAGGGCGCTATTATAAACCGAAATTGCACACGAAAGCACTTGAATAGGACTCAGCACAAGCTGTTTACAGTTCATGCAGCTTCTCCGGAATACACTGCCAAAATGGCAATCATCAATCCAGACAGGTAAAATTGCGCCAACGTTTTTCGATTAACTTTTTCTGCAAATCTATTTCTGCAATTTTTCTGCAAACCAACAAGCAGGCAGTATCCATGGCTCAATATGTTTACAGTATGAACCGCGTCGGCAAGATCGTGCCGCCGAAGCGTGAAATTCTCAAGGATATCTCTCTATCCTTCTTCCCCGGCGCCAAGATAGGCGTACTGGGCCTTAACGGCTCCGGTAAGTCATCCCTGCTGCGCATCATGGCAGGTGTGGATAAAGACTACATCGGCGAAGCCCGCCCGATGCCAAACATCAAGGTCGGCTACCTGCCGCAGGAGCCGGAGCTGGATGACAGCAAGACCGTGCGCGAAGTGGTCGAAGAGTCCGTGGCCGATGTCAAGGGCGCACTGGAAGAGCTGGACGCCGTCTATGCCGCCTATGCCGACCCGGATGCCGACTTTGATGCGCTGGCCAAACGTCAGGGCGAACTGGAAAACCTGCTGCAGGCCAAAGGGGGTCATAACCTGGATAACGCGCTGGAGCGTGCCGCCGATGCGCTGCGCCTGCCGCCATGGGATGCACCAGTGAAAAACCTGTCCGGTGGTGAACGCCGCCGTGTCGCCCTGTGCCGACTGCTGTTGGATAACCCCGACATGCTGCTGCTGGATGAGCCCACCAACCATCTGGACGCCGAATCGATCGCCTGGATCGAGCGCTTCCTGCAGGAGTACCCAGGTACTGTCGTGGCGATCACCCATGACCGTTACTTCCTCGACAATGCCGCCGGCTGGATTCTGGAGCTGGATCGCGGACGCGGCATCCCCTACGAAGGCAACTACTCCTCCTGGCTGGAACAGAAGGATGCCCGCCTGGAGCAGGAAGCCAAACAGGAGGCGTCTCATCGCAAGGCCGTACAGGCCGAGCTGGAGTGGGTGCGCCAGGGTGCCAAGGGACGTCAGGCGAAATCCAAGTCACGCATCAAGCAATTTGAAGAGATGAACTCACGCGAGTTCCAGCAGCGCAACGAAACTCAGGAGATCTACATTCCACCTGGACCACGTCTGGGTGACAAAGTAATCGAACTGCACAATGTCACCAAGTCTTATGGCGACAAGCTGCTGTTTGAAGACCTCAGCCTGACCATCCCACCAGGCGCCATCGTCGGCATCATAGGTCCTAACGGCGCGGGTAAATCGACCCTGTTCCGTATGATCACCGGTGAAGAGCAGCCAGATAGCGGCGAGATCGTGATCGGCAGCACCGTCAAGCTTGCGTATGTCAATCAGAGCCGCGAGCTGGATGGCAGCAAAACCGTATTCGAGGAGATCTCGGACGGTCAGGATATGATTACAGTCGGCAGCTACACCTCGCCATCACGCGCGTATTGTGGCCGCTTCAACTTCAAGGGATCGGACCAGCAGAAGTTCGTCAAGGATCTGTCGGGTGGTGAGCGCAACCGTCTGCATATGGCCAAGCTGCTGAAAGAGGGCGGCAACGTGCTGCTGCTCGATGAGCCGACAAACGACCTGGATATCGAAACCCTGCGTGCGTTGGAGGAAGCGATCCTTGCCTTCCCGGGCTCAGCCGTGGTGATCTCGCATGACCGCTGGTTCCTTGACCGTGTCTGTACGCATATGATCGCCTACGAAGGTGACTCGAAAGTCGCCTATTTCGAAGGCAATTACACCGAGTATGCCGAAGACTATCGCAAGCGTTATGGCAAGGATCACCAGCCCGAGCGGATCAAGTATCGCCGCATGAGCTAACCCGCCACCACAAATCGATCGCGGCCGCTGTCCTTGGCTTCATACAGAGCTGCGTCAGCGCGCCCGATCAGATTTGAGTGATCTTCACCTGCCTGCCACTGCGCAACGCCAATACTGGTGGTAAACCCGACCTTATCACCACTGGGAATTCTTACCTGAGTGGCATGGCAGGCGGCAATGATCTGCTCCGCCACACTGGCAGCCTCTTCACGATCCATACCCGGTAACAGCATCAGAAACTCCTCACCGCCAAAACGGGCAGGCAGATCAACCTTGCGCCGCGCCACTTTGATCAGTATCCGCGCAAACTCCTTGAGCACGATATCTCCGGCAGCATGTCCATAGTTGTCGTTGAAGCCCTTGAACTTATCCAGATCGAACAGCAGCACCGAAAGCTTGCCACTGTTTTCCGGCAGCCGCCCTATCTCCGTATCCAATTGTTCCAGAACCAAACGCCGGTTGGCCAGACTGGTCAGCGCATCACGCGTTGCCTGACGATAAAGCCCCAACAGCATGTTGAGCTGATTCACCGCGGCCCAGCCCGCCACGACTGCCAGCACCAGCAGCAGCCACAGACTATCCACTGCCTGCACCTGACCAAACTGCCCGCGCAGCAACTGAGTGATTATTTCAACTGCTGCCACCAGCAACGTGAAGCTCAGCACATTAAGCAGCGTCAGCGGAAATACCGCCAGCATGGTGACGATCATATAGGGGAAGAACTGATACCCGGCCACGGTATACTCATGTCCATGCAGGATCAGGATCGCCGCACTCACCGAGTGAAACAACAGCAACAACAGAATGATCATGGTGATCCGCAACAGCGCCAGATGTTCGCTATAGGGGCGTTGAGTCCAGCACACCAGCGCAACAAATGCGACACTGCTGAGCAGCCGCGCAACGGCTACCTGCGACTGCACATCAACCGGCAGCAGCATATGATCAACCAGGATCCATACGCTCTGAAGCAGGGCCAGGATAAGCGCAATCACACGCGTGCGGCGATAGATATAGTGACCGCGGGTTTCCCTGAAATAGCGCGTATGCTGACGCGCGGTCAGCAACTCCATATAGGACAGCATCGTTGAATACCCTCAGTAAAGTCTTCGATCAGAGATCATGGCTCTGACTGGTTTTATCATCAGACTATTTATCATCAGACTAATAGACTAGCTGAGTATTCACCATGATCAGGCTCAATGTTCTCCACAATAGCGCCAAGCTGTACTAATATGTGATGGATAAACAGTCATTTTCAGGCCATGGCTTCTTTGATATAAGCACCTTTGACAAGAAAAGGAACAATCCGTGATCAGAGACCCTTCAGACCGTCGGCGCTTTACTCGCATTCACTTTGATGCCGAGTGTGAAGTGCATTTCAAAGGCGGAGCGCTGGTGATGCAGCTGGTGGATATCTCTCTGCGCGGCGTGCTGATGAAATCGGACAAGGTTCTGGACATTCAACTCGACGACCCGGCAGTGCTGAGCATCTATCTTGCCAATGATGTTTTGATCCGTATGCCATCACGCCTGTGCCATCTGCAACCCCCCTATTATGGATTCGACGCAGAGGAGATGGATCTGGAGAGCATCTCGCATCTGCGCCGTCTGGTGGAACTGAATCTGGGAGATGAAATGCTGCTGGAGCGAGAGCTCGAACAGATGTTCCCGCAGGAAGATGAACCTCACGAAGACCAGCCCTAGAGCTGATCCAGCGCCTCTGACAAGGTTTGCACCCCGATAATCTGGATATCACCGAGCCGTTCCTTGGGTACATTGGCTTTCGGTACAATCGCGCGCTTGAAGCCATGTTTGGCCGCCTCACGAATTCTCTCCTGCCCATTCTGCACCGGCCTGATCTCGCCCGATAGCCCCACTTCACCGAATACGATCAGATCATGCGGCAGCACCTGGTCACGAAAGCTTGACACCACCGCCAGCAGCAGCGCCAGATCGGCACTGGTTTCCAGCACCTTGACACCCCCGACAACATTGACGAACACATCCTGATCACCCGTCATCAACCCACCATGACGATGCAGCACAGCCAACAGCATCGCCAGACGGTTATGATCCAGACCTACCGCCACACGGCGTGGATTGGCCAGGTGTGACTGATCCACCAATGCCTGCAGTTCCACCAGCAACGGACGAGTCCCCTCCCAGAGTACCATCACGACACTGCCCGAGCTGGCTTCCGAGCCACGATTGAGAAATATGGAGCTGGGATTACGCACCTCTTTAAGCCCGGTTTCGAGCATCGCAAACACGCCCAGCTCGTTCACTGCACCAAAACGATTCTTATGGCTGCGCAGTGTGCGATAGCGGCTGTCGGATGATCCCTCAAGCTGCAACGAGCAGTCGATCATATGTTCCAATACTTTCGGGCCAGCCAGCGATCCATCTTTGGTCACATGCCCGACCAGAAACAGAACGGTACCTGTCTGCTTGGCAAAGCGGGTCAGAAAAGCAGCACCTTCACGCACCTGAGCCACCGAACCGGGTGCCGACTGTACATCTGCCACATGCATCACCTGGATGGAGTCGATCACCAGTACCTTCGGTTTCAAATGCTGCGCCACATCACAGATAGTCTCGACTGATGTTTCCGACAACATCTTCATATTGTCCGCTTTCAGACCCAGACGCGCAGCGCGCATGGCAACCTGCTGCAGGGACTCCTCACCCGTGACGTAGAGCACCGGCAGTGACTCCGCCAGATGACACAGCGTCTGCAGCAGCAGTGTGCTCTTGCCGGCACCGGGATGACCACCGATCAGTACAGCCGATCCGGGCACCAATCCACCACCCAGCACACGATCCAGCTCACCGGTGCCGGTAGGAATCCGGGCCGTATCCTGCAGATCCACCTCACTCAGGCTGATCACACGCTTGTGCGCTGGACCTGCATTACCGGCATAACCTTCATAACGAGCCCCCCGCGAACCAGACGCCGCCGGGAGACTCGCGAGACGCACTTCACTCAGCGTGTTCCAGGCACCACAGGCCGTACATTGCCCCTGCCACTTGCCGTATTCGGCTCCGCAATCATTACAGACATAGGCAGATTTGGCCTTGGCCATACAGAACTCCTTAAAAAATCTGTGTGATCTTCATTTACGGACTAACGGGCCAGTATATCAGCCCTTTGCCAGCATAACAGGAGCAAGAGTGAGTCGATCCTGATACACGGGATTGTGTCACAGAGGGCGGATGTGGTATCAGTTGCCATGTGTCAGACATTGCTAATAAATACAAGGAACGATCATGAAACTGGAAACCCTCGCCGTACATGCTGGCTACGCGCCTGATCCCACGACCAAGGCGGTCGCCGTACCTGTCTATCAGACGACGTCCTATGCGTTTGATAATGCCCAGCATGGCGCAGATCTGTTCGATCTCAAGGTCGCAGGTAATATCTATACCCGCATCATGAACCCGACCTCAGACGTGCTGGAACAGCGCGTCGCCGCCCTTGAAGGCGGGGTTGCCGCACTGGCGGTTGCCTCCGGCATGGCGGCAATCACTTATACCATTCAGACACTGGCAGAAGTCGGCGACAATATTATATCTGTCAGCGAGCTGTATGGCGGCACCTACAACCTGTTTGCTCATACTCTGCCACGCCAGGGAATTGAGGTACGCTTCGTCAACAAAGACGACTTTGCAGATATTGAAAGCAAGATCGACAGCCGCACCAAAGGCCTGTACTGCGAGTCGATCGGCAACCCATCCGGTGGTATCGCCGATATAGAAAAGCTGGCTGAGATTGCACACCGTCATGGTGTGCCGCTGATTGTGGATAACACCGTCCCAAGCCCCGCGTTGTGGCGTCCTATCGAACAGGGTGCCGATATCATCGTCACAGCCGCTACCAAGTATATCGGTGGACACGGTAACTCAATCGGCGGTGTGATCGTCGATGCCGGCAAGTTCCCCTGGGCCAATCACAAGGATCGCTTCCCGTTGCTGAATGAACCGGACCCCTCCTATCATGGCGTTGTTTATACTGATGCCTTCGGGCCAGCCGCCTTCATTGGGCGTGCCCGTGTTGTCCCATTGCGCAATATGGGTGCGGCGCTTTCACCGATGAATGCCTTTCTGTTGATTCAGGGCCTGGAAACCCTGCCCCTGCGTATGGAGCGTATCTGCAGCAACACACAGAAGATCGCCGAATACCTTGAACAGCATGATGCAGTAGCCTGGATCAACTATGCTGGCCTTCCTTCACACAAAGATCATGCCCTGGCTCAGAAGTATATGCAGGGACAGGCGTCAGGCATTCTCAGCTTTGGCCTAAAGGCTGGCCGCGAGGGCACACGACGCTTCTATGATTCGCTGAATATTTTCCTGCGACTGGTGAATATCGGTGACTGCAAATCCCTGGCCTCAATTCCAGCCGAAACCACGCACCGCCAGCTCAATGATGCAGAGCTGAAATCCGCCGGTGTGGCACCGGAGATGGTCAGGCTGTCAATCGGTATCGAGCATATTGATGATCTGCTGGCAGATCTCGAACAGGCGCTGAGCAAGGCCTGATATCGCAATATCAAGAACATCAGCAAGGACACAGCGGGTGCCAGTAGTAACAGGCACCCGCTCTCAATGAGGGTATTTCGAAAGACTATACGCTGCTGCGCACCTTATCCACAGCCTGCTGGTACTCTTCTTCAACTTCATCCAGCCCACTCGCACAGAAGCGCAGATCGGTCAGTAGCCCGTCTTTTAATCCGTAAATCCAACCATGCACAGTCACCTCCTGGCCCCTTGCCCAGGCTTCTCGCAACACCGTGGTGTTACAGACATTCTCTGCCTGTTCGATAACGTTCAGCTCACACATCAGATCGAACTGCTTTGATGAGTCCTGCCATTCACCAATGATGTCACGATGTTTGGCGTAGACATCCCGGATATGGCCCAGCCAGTTATCAATCAATCCATGCGGTCTGTCTTCAAGCGCTGCCCGCACGCCGCCACAGCCATAATGCCCCACTACCATGATATGTTTCACCTTCAGCACCTGTACCGCATATTGCAGGACAGACAGGCAGTTCATATCGGTATGGATCACCAGGTTGGACACGTTACGATGCACAAACAGTTCACCCGGCATCAGGTCAACTATCTCATTGGCCGGCACACGACTGTCTGAACAGCCGATCCAGAGATATTCAGGCGCCTGCTGCGACGCCAGTGTCGGGAAGAAATCAGGGTCCTGCTGAGAAATGCGGTCGGACCACTCACGGTTACTGTCAAACAGGCATTTAAGCTTTTTCATCGTGATACTTTGCGCTTAGTTCATGAACGGCATCGATAAATACACCGGCATGTTCAGGATCAACAAACTGGTGAATACCATGCCCGAGATTGAATATATGACCGTTACCCGAACCGTAGCGCGCCAGCAGGTCTGCCACTTCGGCGCGAATACGCTCAGGCGGTGCATACAGCACGCTCGGATCCATATTGCCCTGCAGAGCCACCTGGCCGCCCACCCGTCGGCGGGCATCACCGAGGTCGGTTGTCCAATCGAGACCCAGCGCATCCGCACCGGCTTCAAGCATGGTTTCGAGCCACTGGCCGCCGTTCTTGGTGAACATGATAACTGGCACACGGCGACCTTCGTGCTCGCGAATCAGGCCTGACACGATCTGACTCATATATTTGAGCGAAAACTCCCGATACATCGGGCCGCTGAGCACACCACCCCAGGTATCAAAAATCTGCACTGCCTGAGCGCCGGATCTGATCTGTTCGTTCAGGTACGCCGTCACTGTCTGCGCCAGCTTATCCAGCAGCTCATGCAGCACCTCAGGGGTGGCATACATCATCTGCTTGATATGGCGAAAATCTTTGCTTGAGCCACCTTCCACCATATAGGTGGCCAGCGTCCAGGGGCTGCCGGAAAAACCGATCAGCGGTACGCGACCACCCAGAGCCGAGCGGATCTCTGTAACCGCCGCCATGACGTAATCTAAATCACTGGCGACATCGGGAATCGGCAGCGCTGCAACATCCGCTTCAGTACGCATCACCTTACGAAAACGCGGACCTTCCCCTTCTTCAAAATAGAGCCCCAGCCCCATCGCATCAGGAATCGTCAGAATATCCGAGAAGAGTATCGCCGCATCCAGATCATAGCGCTCCAGCGGTTGCAGGGTCACTTCACAGGCCAGCTCACGATTCTTGCACAGACTCAGAAAATCACCGGCCCTGGCTCGCGTTGCTTTGTACTCGGGCAGGTAACGCCCAGCCTGACGCATCATCCATACAGGCGTGACATCAACGGGTTCACGCAGCAGGGCGCGTAAAAAACGGTCATTCTTCAACTCAGCCATCGATACTGGATCCTGTTCGGTAATATTAAATCTGCCCTATTGTACCTTTTTGCCCCTGAGAATGCTTCGCGTTGGGCGCACATTGTGTGGGGCGCATTGTCAGGGATTAGTGAGCTGGATCAATTGGTGTGTTAGTATACAGGGGTTGGTCCCGCGGGAATCAACCCCAAGCACCTTGATGACACAGAACCCGAATATAGTGATCTGTACCATGATTAAACAGGCAGAAGTGATCAGTTTACCTGAAAACGCCGAACATCATGATCACGACTATCACCAACTTGTCTTCGGTCTGGATGGTAATACCGAGTTTAACATTGCCGGAAATGCCCAACCACTGACAACCGGCAGGGGTTGCCTGCTGCCCTGTGCCACCGATCACGCCTTCTGGGGCATGGGCAAGAACCACATCGTCGTCGTCAACATGCCCACTTCCAGCAACGATAAACATCAGCAACACCGAATCGAGCAACTCTTTCGCCAATCGCAATACATCAGTTGCAGCAGCGATCTGCAGATACTGATCACGGCGCTGAGTCGGGAGATGCGTTACAGCCCGAATGACCGATTGCTGCAAACCGCCTGCAGTAACACCCTGATCTGTGCACTGCAGCGCCACATGGAGATACTGAACCGCCAGCCACTGCCGCGCTGGCAGGGGGGTATCAACATGGATATGATCGACAGCTATATCGATCTCAATATGGAACGTCGCATCAATGTGGCCGAACTCGCCGGGCTGGTCTATCTCAGCAGTAGCCAGTTTTATGAACGCTTTCGCATGCAGACAGGCGCGACACCACAGCAATATGTCCTGAAACGCCGTCTTGACGGGGTACTTCAGGCGCTTGAGCAGGGCCACCAGTCCCTGGCTCAGATCGCCTCACATTTCGGCTTTTCCAACCAGAGCGCGCTGACCCGTGCCTTCACCGCACACTTCAACATATCCCCTGCCCGCTATCGAAAAGACTGCCTCCGACCAGAGGATCAGTGCAAAACACCATAGCTTTGTGCAAGACGCTACGCATCTCTTGTCTTTAAAGTGACCCCATTGTCGATCATCAGGCCTACACTTAACCCTGATGATCTGAAACATTTGAGGGTAGTGATAATGTTCAAAGCGATCGATGTACTGGATCCAGCCTGGATCTCTCAACCTGAAGAGACACTCTGGCAGGCTATTTCTCCACTCTACAGCATTGATGAAGACATCTGGCTCAGAGAGTTGATGCCACTGGCCGAGCCACGCGCGGGCGAAGTGGAGAAGACCGAGAAACTGGCGACATCTCTGATCGAGCGAGTACGCGCCGACGGCGATGCGATCCATATGATCGATGCACTGCTGCTCGAATACAGCCTGGATACAAAAGAGGGCATTCTGCTGATGTGTCTGGCAGAAGCACTGATGCGCATACCTGATGCCGATACGGCCGACGCGCTGATCCGCGACAAACTCAGCGTTGCTGACTGGAAGAAGCATCTGCGCAACTCTGAATCACTGCTGGTGAATGCCTCCACCTGGGGCTTGCTGCTGACTGGCAAGGTCGTCACAATGGATGAGCGTGAAGACGGCTCTCCAGCCGGCATCATCAACCGCCTCGTCAATCGTATGAGCGAGCCGGTGATCCGCAACGCGATGCAGCAGGCGATGAAAGTGATGGGTCACCAGTTCGTACTGGGTCGCAACATCAATGAAGCGCTGGATCGTGGCAGCAAGTTTCGCCAGAAGGGCTACACCTACTCCTTCGATATGCTGGGCGAGGCTGCGCTGACAGCCGCTGACGCCAGCAAATACTTCAATGACTACGCACGCGCCATTGATTATGTCGGCAACTACAAGGACAAGAAGGCCAAGGGTCCTAAACCGAGCGTATCCATCAAACTGTCAGCCTTGCACCCGCGCTATGAGTTTGCGCAGGAAGAGCGCGTACTGACCGAGCTGTATGAAACCGTCATCCGTCTGGTGCGTCGTGCCCGTGCTCTGGATGTGGCCATCACAATTGATGCCGAAGAGATGGATCGTCTGGAGCTCTCGCTGCGCCTGTTCAAGAAACTTTACCAGCACGAGTCCGTTCGTGGGTGGGGTGGCTTTGGTCTGGTGGTACAGGCTTATTCCAAGCGTGCCCTGCCGGTATTGGCCTGGCTGGCAGCACTGGCAAAACAGCAGGGTGACATGATTCCACTGCGTCTGGTTAAAGGCGCCTACTGGGACAGCGAAATCAAGCTGTGCCAGCAGCGAGGCCTGTCTGGTTATCCCGTTTACACGCGTAAAGAAGCCACTGACACCGCCTATCTGGCCTGTGCCCGCTTTCTGCTCAGCGAACATCTGTGCGGCCTGATCTGGCCTCAGTTTGCAAGCCATAACGCACACACCGTTTCTGCGATCATGAACAAGGCCACCCATCGCCAGTTCGAGTTCCAACGTCTGCACGGTATGGGTGATGCCCTGTACAACAAGGTGCTGGACGAAACTGGCATATCGGTGCGTATCTATGCGCCGGTCGGTAATCACAAAGACCTGCTGCCGTATCTGGTTCGCCGCCTGCTGGAAAACGGCGCCAACAGCTCTTTCGTTCACCGTCTGGTGGATGCACGCTGCCCGATCAGTGAACTGGTACAGCACCCCTGGGAAGTACTGAACTCACGCAAGCCGCTGCACAATCCGAAGATTCCTCTGCCGATCGATATTTTCGGGGACTCACGGAAGAACTCCTTCAGCCCGAATATTGATATCGAATCCGAGTGGACTCCATTCCACGAAGCGATCAACGCGCACATCAATCGTCAGTGGCAGGGTCAGTCTCTGATCAATGGACAGCCGGTGACTGGGGCAGAACCTCACCCGGTTAAATCACCGCAGGATAACCGCATTCTGGTCGGCAGCGTCTCTTTTGCCAACAAGGCACTGGTTGAGCAGGCGATGGACGTGGCTGCGCAGGGCTATACTGAGTGGCAGCAGACACCCGTTAAAACTCGTGCCGATGCACTGCGTCGCCTGGGCGATCTGCTTGAAGAGCACCTGGCTGAATTTGTGGCGCTGTGCCATATGGAAGCGGGTAAAACCATTCAGGACAGTATTGATGAAGTGCGTGAAGCGGTCGACTTCTGCCGCTTCTATGCCAATCAGGCAGAAGAGGATTGTGGTCATCCGATCATGCTGCCAGACCTTCAGGGCACCGGCCGCAACTGGGAACGACGCGGGCGGGGTATTTTTGTCTGCATCAGCCCCTGGAACTTCCCACTGGCTATTTTCCTCGGCCAGGTGACCGCAGCGCTGGCTGCCGGTAACAGCGTCATCGCCAAACCGGCAGAGCAGACCAGCCTGATCGCCTATCGCGCTATCGAGCTGATGCTGGAAGCCGGTGTACCGGGCAGTGCTATCCAACTGCTGCCAGGTGACGGTGCCAACGTCGGTGCACCGCTGACATCCGATACCCGCATCAACGGTGTCGCTTTCACCGGCTCCACAGAAACCGCACATCTGATCAATCGCGCCCTGTCACGTCGTGATGCAGCACCGGTTCCTCTGATTGCCGAAACCGGCGGCCAGAATGCGATGATTGTGGACTCAACCGCACTGCCCGAACAGGTGGTGACGGATGCGGTGCTGTCAGGCTTTGCTTCTGCCGGACAGCGCTGCTCCGCACTGCGTGTTCTGTGCGTACAGACCGATATTGCCGATCGCATCATTGACCTTCTGAAGGGTGCCATGGCTGAGCTGAAAGTGGGTGATCCTCGCCTGCACAGCACTGATGTTGGCCCTGTGATCGATCAGGACGCGCAGCAGGGACTGCTGCAACATATCGAGAAGATGAAAGCCCAGTCCCGCCTGATCGCCCAGACAGCCTTGCCGGCAGAAGCCAGCTACGGAACTTTTGTCGCGCCGACAGCGTTCGAAATCAAATCGATCGATCAGCTTGGTCGTGAGCAGTTTGGTCCGATCATCCATCTGGTGCGTTACAAAGCCAATGAACTGGATCAGTTGATCGATACTATCAACAACTCCGGCTATGGCCTGACACTGGGTATACACAGTCGTAATGAACGCACGGCTGCGCATATTGAAGCACGCACCAAGGTCGGTAACGCCTATATCAATCGCAATCAGATCGGCGCAGTAGTCGGCGTTCAGCCATTTGGTGGACAGGGACTGTCAGGCACCGGCCCCAAAGCTGGTGGCCCTCATTATCTGCAGCGATTTACCCGTCTCATGCCTGCCCAGGAGGCCAACTGATGAACCCTTTTGCTGAACACTCTACTACTGAGCACGCTATCACCTCGGCACTGGCTGCCTGGGAAAGCTGGAACAAACTCGGCTTCAAGACTCGCAGTGAACGCCTGACTGCAGCCCTGCACAAGCTGACGCTGCCACGTGAAGCTCAAAAGCTACTGCAACTGTTGCTGGAGCGCGCCGCCCGTCTGGAAAAGGTTCAGGAGCTGCCGGGTCCTACGGGCGAATGCAATGAGCTGTATCTGAATGGCCGCGGTGTCGCCGTCGTACATGGCACGGATCAAAGCCATCAGGTTGCATTCCTGGGTCAGCTGATCACTGCACTGGTAAGCGGTAACTGCGTACTGGCCAGTCTGCCCAGCCAGACCGACTGGTGCGAGAGCATCTGCAAGCAGCTGCATGCAGCCGGTATTTCCGAGGCAGTGTTGCAGCATCATGCCGCACTGAATACCTACACTCTGTCGCAGCTCGAAGGGATAAGCCTGGTAGCACCTGTCTGCACAGAAGAGGAGTCGATATCACTGAACCGTCAACTGGCCGAACGTAATGGCCTGCTGGTTCAACTGATACCTGAAACCGATCCTGTCGGTTGCACGCAACTGCTGCAGCCGGATCACCTGCTGCGCTTTGTCACTGAGAAAACCCGCTCCATCAACACCACTGCGGTCGGTGGCAACGCCACACTTCTTGAGCTCGGCAACGGCTGAGCCTTGTCCGCCGCTCATCGTACCTGCGATGAGCGGTATCCATCCCAAGCCAACAAAAACAACATGATAGCCCGTGAGGGCTTATGATGAGGAACTGCATGTCCGAAAACATTTTTGCCGTATACGCTACCTTTCTGGCGTACCTGATTGTGATGGTTGTGATAGGTATCTATGCTTATCGACGCACCGCCAGCTCTTCAGATTATTTTCTGGGTGGCCGTTCTCTGGGTCCCTGGCCTGCGGCCCTGTCTGCCGGTGCTTCCGATATGAGTGGATGGTTACTGCTGGGTCTTCCCGGTTATGCTTATGCAGCTGGTATGGAATCACTGTGGCTCGCTGGCGGCCTGTTGCTGGGCACCTGGGCCAACTGGCAGTTTGTTGCCAAGCGCCTGCGTACCTATAGCATTGAAGCCAGTGATGCACTGACTCTGCCCGAGTTTCTGGCCAATCGTTTCCGTGATCGCAGCCGTCTGCTGCAGGTCACTTCGGCCTTTTTCGTGCTGGTATTCTTCCTCTTCTATACCAGCTCTGGGCTGGTTGCCGGAGGTAAGCTATTCGAGACAGTATTCGGTTTCGACTACACTGTCGCGGTGATTATCGGCACTGTCTGTGTTGTGTCCTACACCCTGTTTGGTGGCTTTCTGGCTGTCTCCTGGACGGATCTGGTACAGGGCTTGCTGATGGCTGCTGCGCTGATGATTGTGCCTGTCATCGTCATTCAGGCTGATGGCGGCATGGGTGCCATGTTCACCTCCATCGAGCAGATCAATCCAGAACTTTTGACGTTGTTCAACGGGACTGATGGCGAAGCGCTGAGCCTGATTGCGATCGTATCGCTTGCCGCATGGGGCCTCGGCTACTTCGGACAACCACATATCCTGGCACGTTTTGCCGCCTGTCGCAGTAACGCCGACATCTCTACAGCACGTAATATTGCTGTTGGCTGGAGTGCGCTGGCAATGGCAGGTGCTGTATTTGTTGGCCTGTCTGGCCTGGTTTATGTCAATACCCATCTCGGCGGAGAACTGGGAGATGGTGAAACCATCTTCATGGTACTGGTCAGCGCCCTGTTCCACCCGGTAATCGCAGGCATTCTGCTGGCAGCGATTCTGGCCGCCATCATGAGTACAGCCGATTCACAACTGCTGGTCTCCTCTTCAGCACTGGCTGAAGATATCTACAAACAGATCATCAACAAGAATGCATCACAGAAAGAGATCGTGATGGTTGGTCGTATTGCAGTGGTTGGCCTGTCGCTGGTCGCACTGGCACTGGCGTTCAACCCAGACAGCACGGTATTGGGCCTTGTATCCTACGCCTGGGCCGGATTCGGTGCAGCCTTCGGACCCGCCCTGGTATTCAGCCTCTACTGGAAGCGCATGAATCGTCATGGCGCACTGGCCGGTGTTGTAGTCGGAGCTGCCACTGTAGTGATCTGGAAGCCTATTACTGGCGGTATCTTCGATCTCTATGAGATCGTACCAGGCATCATCCTGGCTTCAATCGCAATTGTGCTTGTCACCCTGATGACAAAAGAGCCCGATGCTGAAGTCATGGCTCAGCATGAGCGAGTTTTAGAAGGGCTGTGATACTTCGACTGCTGAAATTCAAACATTGTTTGAATTTAGGAAAAAGTCCTATATTAACTCTCACTCGTAACAACGAAAATAGCGTCAGAGGTTGGCAAGGACGCCGATAAATCTGATGGAGTTCAGTACCTCATAAAGTCCACCCAGGGATGGGGATGGCGGTCGGCTAGGATGCCGATGACGGGGCCCATTAAGCAAGGATGCATAAGGGCCCTTTTTTTGTTTTAAGCACAGCCTTTTCCTGCCATGTACTGCCTTTTCAGCAATCTGTTAACATCCAGATAAAGTCATCCTCTGCCCTGTCGTTGATAAGCCTGCTATAGTGTGAACTGTTACAGCTTAGTTGGCATGATATGCTTATCACCATGAAAGAGATTCCTGATTTTCAATCGTTACAAACGACCTTTCCGGATATTCGTCTGGCTGTTCTATTTGGCTCCGTTGCACAGAGTCGAGCAACGCTCGACAGCGACATTGACTTCGCCGTGAAGCTCTGCCAACCCCTGACCTTGCTACAGCGTACGGCTATGATTGAAGAGATCACACTGATCACGGGCCGTCCTGTCGATTTGATTGATCTGCACACAGTCGGTCAACCACTGCTGAATCAGATTGTTACGACCGGCATTAAAGTGATGGGTACCGAAGAGGAGATGGCGAAGCTGATGTTGCAGAATGTTATCGCCAATGCTGATTTTGTGCCTCTGCAGGAGCGCATGCTGAAAGAGAGGCTAGATGCATGGATCAGCAACTGATCAGTCAGAAACTTGAATCACTGAGGCGCTGCGTACAAAGACTTGAGTCTCGCTGCCCTGCCAGCGTTGCTGAGCTTGAAGCGGATCTCGATGCCCAGGATATTCTATCACTCAACCTGACTCGTTCCGTTCAGCTCAGCGTTGATCTTGCCCTGCATTGGGCTGCATCGCACCCAGAGACCAGCGCACCCTCAACTATGGGTGAGGCCTTCAGTATGCTGTCAAATGCTGGCGTGATAGATGCTGAACTGGCCGGACGACTACGCAAGGCCGTGGGTTTCAGAAATTTGGCAGTACATGCCTACGAGACAATCAACTGGGCAATCGTCCACTCATTATGCAAAACACGTCTGGACGACTTTCGCCAGTTTGCACGCCAAATATCCAGCCGCTGATTTATATGACCCCGATCTACAGCTTTCCACCCATTGAGCCCGAAAATGCCCGGATATTGATTCTTGGGAGCATGCCCGGTGTCGCCTCGCTGGAGGCGCAGCAATACTATGCGCACCCTCGCAATGCTTTCTGGCCGATTATGGGGGAGTTGTTTGGCGCCCATCCGGAGCTACCCTATCACAACCGAGTGGAAATACTGAAAGCCGAGGGCATTGCTGTGTGGGATGTGCTTGAGTCCTGTGTGCGGGTCGGAAGTCTGGATGCCGATATTGATGAGGGCTCACTGAAAGTGAATGACTTTGAAAGCTTCTTCAGGCGCCATCCAGATATCAGGCATGTGGTCTTCAATGGTGCAAAAGCTGAACAGAGCTTTCGACGGTATGCTCTGCCAGAACTCAGGCTCGACTACCTCAGCTATACCCGCCTGCCTTCAACAAGTCCTGCTCATGCGGCGATGAAACTGGAGAATAAATGTAAAGCCTGGCAGACCATATACCATGTATTATATTTATAAGATCAAGCGCCATCGCTTGCTGCATTTCCCGCTTAAACCTTTTGATTCAAAACGGTTTATTTTTACGCGCCTCCTCTTAGTATACAAGCGGGCACCCATCAGAAAAAAATAAAGATATCAGCACCAATATCAGTTACTATATCAACCTCACTCCGCACCAACTTCTGTTTGAAAGTGCAGTATTTCATAGCTGAATATTAAGATAGTGAAGTTGGTATTTAATGATGGGGGAATCGCCCCCTGAAATGCAAACATAATAGTCTTGAAGGTTATTGGTATGCATCCGAGATTTTCGTCAAACGCTTTGCCTGGCGTCCAGAAAGGCTTCTCTCTCATGGAAGTCATGATTACGATTTCTATTGCAGCCATCATACTGGGTCTTGGCATTCCCTCTTTCCAAAGCATGATCACCAAGAACAGAATAGTCTCTCAAACCAACGAGATCATTGGCCTCATAACGACAGCCCGCTCCGAAGCCATACGTCGCAATTCAACCGTCACGCTTTGCCGAACCACCTCAGCAAATACCACTCAATGTGCAGAAAACACTGCCACATGGGAGCATTGGCTGATGATGCTGCCCAATGGCTCACTTATACAAAGAGGTGATTTCAGTCGTTACAATAATGCTATCGTGACATCGGGACTGACTGCCGACCGCATTCGTTTCCAGGCTGATGGTTTAGCCCGAACAGGTACAGACCTGGTCAGTGGCAATCGTATCAGGGTCAACTCAACCCATTTGGACAACTGCTATCGAGAGATCGTTTTAGGGGCTGGTAACAGGCAGTCCATTGACAAAGATGATGCGACCGGGTGCCTGTAGCATGTATAAAACGCATAAAGTGAATATGCAAGGTCTGGGACTGATTGAGGTTTTGATTACCTTACTGGTCCTGTCGATTGGGCTTTTGGGTTTGGCAGGTCTGCAGCTGAATTCTCTGAAAAACAATCAAAGCGCAATGCAACGTTCAATGGCCATTATGCAGACCTATACGATTATAGAAGCCATGCAGGCAGATACTGATATTAAAGACTCCGCACCCAGAGATTACAGCAGTTATAACCTGACCTTGGAAGCATCAGACCCAACAGGAAGCAACTATAGCAATAGTGTACGCCGGGCATGGCGTGAAGAGATCCGGGCATTACTGGGAACCCAGGCAACCAGCTCTATCGACTGCACGCTGGGCAGGTGTTCTATTACTATTCAGTTTGATGAATCACAAGCCAGCCAGGGTGCACCTGAACACCAGATTACGACACAGGTTCAGTTATGAAACACCATAAGCTTGATAGTGCATATCGTTCACGCACCTTCTCAAAGGGCCTCACCCTGATTGAGTTAATGATTTCGCTGACACTGGGGCTGGTCATTATTGGTGGTGTCACTGGCATTATTGTATCAAGTGGACAGTCCAATCGAGCAAACCAAGGCCTTGGGCAAATACAGGATGGTGTGCGTTTGGCTTTTGAGCTGCTTGCAAGGGATATCAGACAAACAGGGGGACATCCCTGCGGGAATGACATAGAGGTTGTCAACATTCTTAACAGCGCTCAGGACAGCAATACCCCCTGGGCAGTTGACTGGAGCACACCTGTACGAGGCTATCGCCCCAGCGACACTATAGCCGGGGCTTCCAATAGAGTGCCAGATACCGACGCAATCTCCTTATTGATCGGAACATCATCAGGCGTTTACGTATCCAGCTACACGGATACAAACCAAGGTGCGAATTTCAGAGTTGCGTGGCCGAGTACGATGACGGGCCATGGCTTCCAACCAGGCGATATTCTATTCGCATGCAATCAGTTGCAAGGGACAATCTTCCAGATGACAGGCCCCTCCGGTCAAAATCCGGCTGCAGATCTAATTGTTGTCAATACTGGCAACTCCACGACACCAGGCAACTGCACCAAAGGACTCGGGCCCATTATTCCTGGAAACAACCCAAACCAACCCTGTAATACGAACGGAAACCACGGCCCCTACAGCCAGAATACTATTATCGCCAGTATATCCAGTCATGCCTGGTATATCGGTGACAATGACAGGCCAGCCGAAGGAGGCCGCTCTCTCTATCGTATACGAATGAGCAACGACTCAGGAAGCGCAGCCATGGTTGCTGAAGAGATAATCTCAGGAGTCACTGATATGCAGTTTCGCTACCGCGCTGATGGCTCTGATCAGTTTGCTGCCGCTGCTCCCGGCACGCCCTGGAACACGATCAATGCGGTAGAAGTCACCTTAACGCTCAGTAGCCTGACACCCAACATCAGCACGGCTTCGGCAGTTAACAACGGCCGTCTTGAGCGGAGCTTTACTCAGATCGTTTCACTCAGGAACCGATCACTATGACACAGCCAAAAAAACAACAAGGGGTTGCACTCGTCGTTGCGATGATCATGTTGGTTGTCGCTACCCTTATCGGTCTGTCCAGTATCAGATCGACAACGCTGCAAGAGCGTATGACAGCGAACCTGTATGACCGTTCAGTGGCATTTCAGAATGCAGAAACAGCTTTACGTGCAGCAGAAATGTCCATTTCGTCAACTGCGCTGATTCTTGATAGCATCTATGGCGCCAACAGTGACGACTTTGACTGCGATCCATTAAACCCCACCCCAACAACTTGCGGCCCCTTCCCGGAAAACACCTGGAGCTCGTCCAACTCAACTGGCTGGGTGAATATCACTGCATTACCCAATATCCCAAACCAGTTCCTGGTTAATACAGATATAACGCTTGGCACACCCCAGGTATATATCCAGCTCATAGCCCGTGTTGAAGATAAAGAAGCCCAGCAAAACCAGAGCGCCAATGAGCAGCAATATGGAAGCAATTCCGTCAGTGATGAAGTTTGGTATTACCGGATTACTGCACGCAGCGGCGATCCATCAACCATTAACGAACGAGCCTTCGCGGCTTTGCAGACAACAGTGAAACGATCCAGATAATCTTCTAACAGTTGTCCGGCAGGGAGCAGCAGCATGATCAAGTTAACCTGTACAAAACTGGCCCTTCTGACACTTTGTGCATTAATATCATCAGCCTTGACAACGTCAGTGACAGCAGAGGTCGCCATCAGCCAGAAACCCTTGCTGGTTGGTGAAGGCGTTCCAGGCAATCTGATACTGACCCCCTCGGTTGAGTGGCCCACCATCAACAGTGTCGCCAACCTCGGCGGCTACACCGATTCACGCGGCTATGCCGGTTATTTTGATTCCGGTAAATGCTATAAATATCATTACTCGGCAACCGAGTCCGAACGACACTTTTATCCCTACAGCACAACCAGTGACAGACGATGTACCAACAGCGGCGCACATCTCCTCTGGAGCGGTAACTTTCTGAACTGGGCGACCACACAAACCATCGACCCATTCCGCTCGGCGTTGACCGGCGGCTTCCGTGTCAAGGACACCCCTTCTGAAACCTGGCTGGAAAAAGCTCGCCATGATGGACAAGGTGGTGCTGACATTTACCCAAACAGAAGGCATCCTGACGGCGTTGGTAATAATAGCCAAACAGCAATGGGCAGAGCGACGCCTTTCTCCTCCTATGGGCATATGCACATGCGCATTAATGGGCTTGGCAACAAAATGCGCTTCATGCTGAACCATAACGATGTTAACGCGGATAGTGCCACACCTTACGACCCTGATTCAGACATCGCAGAGCACACCCTCTACGAAATCAGCATTCGCGTTAAGGTCTGTGATGCAAGCGTGGGGCTTGAGGACAACTGCATTGAATACAGCCAGGGCTGGAAGCCTGAAGGGTTATTGCAGGCATACTCAGACACACTTCGCTACAGTATTTTTGGCTACCTTAATGACCACAGCTGGGTAAATCGAGATGGCGGTGTTTTACGTGCGAACCAACGTTACATTGGCCCGCAGCGTTTCGACCCGGAAAACGGCTGGGAAAACAATCCTGATAAAGAGTGGGACACCACCACTGGCGTTCTGATCCGCAACCCTGATCCAGATGCCGCGTCTGCCACCAACAGCAGACTGAGTTTAACCACATCCAATACCATTCTTGATAGCGGGGTCATTAACTACCTGAATAAGTTTGGACAACTGACAGACAAAAACCATAAAAACCTGGATCCTGTCAGTGAGCTCTATTATGCGGCAACACGTTATATTCGTAATGTTGGCAATGTCTCTGCATACTCTACTATCTCAACCTCCGACCTGGCAGAAGCGTATAAACTGGCCGATGGCTTTCCCGTGGTAGAGAACTGGGAGGATCCTTATCAATTCTGGTGTCAGGCCACCGCCATTTTAGGCATTGGCGACGTAAACACATGGCAAGATAAGAATCTACCGGGTAACACCCGCACAGAAGACGAACCAACCACCCCCTCAGAAGTATCTGATGATGACTTCATTAATGTTGTGACGGCTACCGATAAAGTGGCACAACTGGAAGGTATTACCATCAACACTCCTTTCACGGGTCGAGAAAACTCCGCATACATCGCGGGGCTTGCATATGACATTCACACACGCGATCAAAGACCCGACCTGCAAGGTGAGCAAACCACATCAACACACTGGGTGGATGTTCGTGAGGGACAATTCTTAGGGTCTCGGAGTCAAAACCAGTATTGGCTTGCCGCCAAGTATGGTGGTTTCCGGGTGCCTGATGGTTACAGCACCTATGAGCACACCACAGCATTGCCAGCGGCATGGTGGAACGCTTCGGGAGACACCCTGTCTACGGGAGACTCACGCCCTGATAATTTCTATGTTGCCAGTGAAGCGGACAGGATGATCTCCAGCCTCCAGGATGCTTTCGCAAATATCCATCAGGAATTACGAGGCTCAGGCACTGCATTAACGGCCAATACTTTCAGGCTGGAACAAGGCTCGCGAATTTTTCAAAGCGAATACGTCAGCGAGCACTGGACAGGTGACCTGATTGCCATCCCGGTCGATCCAGCGACAGGGACAATTGGTCTGCAAGTCTGGAGAGCAAGTGAGCAGCTACCCGATTGGGATAGTAGAATTATTCGTACCCATAACCCTTCCGGTAACAATGCAGCCAGTAAGTTTCCTCTGTTTCAATATAACAGTCTGAATAATGACCAGAAAAGCGCGCTGAATGATGATGAGGAGCTTGTTGACTATATACGCGGTGACCAATCGCAGGAGATGTCCAGCAATGGAGCCTTCCGTAATCGCAGCTCACTGCTGGGTACCATAATCAACTCACAACCAATATATGTTGGCAAACCGGATAGACAGCTGTATATCAACAGATCCTTCACAGGGGCCAGCACGCATGTCACGTATGCCAACGCCCAAGTGAGCAGAGCACCTGTTGTCTACGTGCAGAGCAACGATGGGATGCTGCACGGATTCAATGCCAATACAGGGGTTGAGACCTTTGCCTTTATTCCCGACACCGTCATCAGGAACGGACTGAAAGAGATAGCCGATTCTGCCTATGATCACAGGTATTTACTGGACGGTGAGATCACGGTTGCCGACGTGTATATGGGGGGGAGCTGGAGAACGATCCTGATTGGCACTCTGGGCAGAGGCGGGCGTGGCATCTATGCTCTTGACATTACCGACCCTGCCAACATCACCTTCTTATGGGAAAAAAGCGCAACCGATATACCTGCATTGGGCAATAATCTCGGGAGCCCCATCATTGCACAGGTCAGCGATGGCCAGTGGCGTGTTCTGCTCGGAAACGGCCCTAATGGTGCAAACAACAGAGCGCAGCTTATTCAAATCACGCTGAGCTCCGGCAACTCCAACGGAACAGTCAAGGTTACTGATTCCGCTGTTGCGGGAAGTCTGGGAATGTCTGGCATCCGTGCTTGGGACAGCAACAATGATGGCTTCACTGACACCGTATATGCGGGTGATTTTAATGGCAATCTTTATAGAATAAATAATCTGACCACAAACACACCTGCCATCACCTCCTTCTTTCAGGCACGGGACAGCGACGGGCAGGCCCAGGCGATCACGGCGACACCCACCGCACTGCAGGATGAGCAGGGTGACACCTGGATATTCTTCGGAACCGGGAAATATCTACATCAGGATGACCTGCTCGATATGCAGACACAAACCTGGTACGGCATTAAAGACGAGGGCTTCAATATTGCAGGAAGAGCCTCTCTGGTTTCCAGAACAATTGAGCAGGAAGCTGTTCTGAATGGCAGGGATGTGCGAGTGATCAGTGCCGCCGTGGAAAATGATATGGACTCAAAATCCGGCTGGTACATTGATCTGATATCACCGGTTAATGGCCAGGAAGGAGAACGCATGGTGATTGCAAACTCTTTCAGAAGGGATGTGCTGATCGGTACAACCCGTATACCCGACAGCAGCGACCCATGCGCCCCCACAGGCCGGGGTTATGTCATGGCCATAGACCCCTTCACCGGCGCCCGTCTGAACCTTACATTCTTTGATATAAACGCTGATGGTCTTTTTAATAGCGATGATATGCTGGGCGATGTCCCTGTATCGGGTATCGGATTTGATAGAGCCCCCAACGCGCCGGTATTTATAGATGACGTCATGCAGGTTAATCTTGAGGATGGAACGATAGAATCAATAGCCACCCAAAGCAGTGGCAGTTTCAGTGAGCGTACCTCATGGAGAGAACTGATTAATCCTGCTGACTAACCATTTGTACCTGGAAGTTTTTATGACGAAGAGTAAAGGGTTTACACTGATAGAAGTGATGATTGTAGTCGCTATTGTCGGCATTCTTGCCGCTATAGCCTATCCTGGCTATCAGGAATATATCATGAAAAGCAGAAGAGGCACGGCACAAGCCTGCCTTCTCGAAATGGCGCAATATATGGAGCGCACCTATACTACAAACCTGCGCTATAACTCAGCGAATGCCGCTACCACACAAACAACCTTGCGAAGCATGGGCTGCGCTTCAGCTAATGGATTGAATAATTTTTATACTTTTAACCTTCCAGAGGCCTCTTTTGCAGCAAATGCATTCATAATTGAGGCTGTTCCTCAAGGCATACAAGCCACTCGCGACACAGGATGTGGCACCCATAGAATTAATCAGCTTGGTGGGAAATCCAATACCGGCTCCGATACCTGCTGGTGAACAACCGGGCTTCTGAGTAAGTGCTCATGAACAAAACCAGTCTTCCGTCATCTCTACCTCTGCCCACTTTTTGTCGCAGCAAAATGGTATTGATGGCTATCATACTGGCCCAGGCTGTTGCTGTTCTGCTGGCACTTGCACCTGGAGTCGCTGAGGACCGCTGGCAACGCCTGAGTCTCAGCACCCTGTTTGTCCAATGGGTTGCCCTGCTGACGATTTTCCTGCTGTGTCATATGCAGAAACGACTGAGCAAACTCACCCCGAGAATACTGTCTTTCTCGGCGCTCGGCATTCTGCTGGTTGTGACGTTGCTGGTCAGCCTGGCAGCCTTCTCCACATTGACACACTCTGGCTGGCAACCACGGACCGATCTGAACAGTTTTATCCTGCACAACCTGCTCATAGCACTGGTTGTCGGTGTGATCGGGCTGCAGTTCTTTATCATGCACTATGATCGCAGCCAGAATATCAGCGCCCAGTCACGGGCTGAGCTTGATGCTTTGCAAGCCCGTATCCGTCCACATTTCTTATTTAACACCCTGAATACCGTTGCTGAACTCACCCGCGCCAACCCGCAGGAAGCTGAGGCGGCCCTGCTGAACCTGTCAGATCTGTTTCGTGCCGCACTGAAGGCGGGTGATACATCAAGCCTTAGTGCTGAAATAGTGCTCGCCCGACAATACCTGGATCTTGAAAAATGGCGGCTCGGTAAAAGACTTCGGGTCAGTTGGCAGCTACCCGACCACCTTGCAGATATAGAGACACCTGGCCTGATTCTGCAGCCACTGATAGAAAACGCAGTACATCATGGCATAGAGCCCTGTGCCCAGGGTGGCGAGATCTCTGTAGAATTGCTGCAAAGCCCTGAACGCATTACATTGCTGATTTTTAATCCACTCACACCTAAGCAGCCACACGATAGAGAGCAACCACACAGTAGAGGTAACGGCGTTGCGCTTGATAATATCCGACAACGGCTGGAGCTGTTTTATGGTGATCAGGCCTCACTGATTACATCGGCACACGAGGGTTTGTTCAGGGCCAAGCTCGTATTGCCAACTGCCCGATAGGATATGTTTTATGCGTGTACTGATAGTAGATGACGAGCCGCTGGCAAGATCACGGATGCAACGCCTGCTGGAACAACAAGATGGCTACAGTTGCATCGGTACTGCCTGTAATGGACTACAAGCGCTGGAGATGATTACCACGCTACAACCTGACCTGGTGTTGTTGGATATCGAGATGCCCGGCATGAGTGGTCTGGACGTTGCTGAACAACTCCCACCACTCCCCCCTGCTATCATTTTTGTCACCGCTCATCCGGAGCATGCGCTGAATGCGTATCGGGTCGGCCCGGCCGACTACCTGCTGAAGCCCGTCTCGGCTGAGCGCCTGCAGGAATCACTGGCACGTCTGGGTACACAGACTCGCGCCCATCTGGAAAAAAATGACCAGCAAGCCCCCTGGATCTGTTACCAGATGTCGGGGAACCATCGACGTATCCGGCTTTCACAGAGCTTTTACTTCATGGCAGATGGCAAATATGTGCGCATGGTGTTTGAAGGCGGTGAAGCCCTGCTAGAATGCAGCCTCAGGCAACTGGAAGAGAGTTATCCCGATCAATTGCTACGGATTCACCGCAATGCACTGGTTAATCGCCAGCGCCTGCGCGGTATCATTGCTCAGGGCGATGGTCAGCACCTGGTGGAAATCGATGGTTGCAAGGACAGACTGGCAGTCAGCCGGCGTATGAGCAGCCGAATCAAGGCTCAGTTAACAGAGCCTTGATTCGCAGTACCTTGAACGGCAGCATTTTATACTATACTGACCGTCCATCCCCTTATTCCTACCACACAAGCCCCTTTTACTTTCTTCGCCAGCCTCCATCCAATAATCTTTGAGATGCGGGAAACCCTTGTGCGCAATCCGTGGCCAGACACCAATCGGTGTGTAATAACATTTTTCGAAGACACTCAGGATGGATGAAATCATGAAACGAGCAAAAGGCTTTACTCTGATAGAGGTCATGATTGCAGTAGTTATACTGGCGATAGTGGCGGCCGTTGCCTTCCCCTCCTATCAGCAGTATCTGGTACGCAGTAATCGTGCCGAGGCCCAGTCTTTCCTGATGGATCTGGCCCAGCGCCAGCAGCAGTTCATTATTGATGCCAGAAGCTATGCTTCTACGGTTGCCGCGCTGGGAGCCACCGTGCCGGAAAACGTTGATCGGCACTATACCATCGCCATCGTCAGCGCCGTGGCAACCCCTCCTACCTTTACCATTACGGCAACGCCGAGATCAGGCGGCATGCAGGCGAGCGACGGTAACCTGACCATCAATCAGGCAGGCGTTAAATCATGGTGATACTGGATCAATCACTACCCGAAAACAGGGCAGCACCACGATTCCGGCAACGGACCAGGCCTACAGCCCCGATTGTAGGAGAGTCTGGATTTACGCTATTTGAGATACTGATAGTCATTGCGCTGGTCGCCATTCTATCTACCCTTGCGGTACCCGGTTTTCAGAATCTGATTGCCGAGCAACAGGTGCGCGCCGTTGCCACTGACCTTCACACCACCATGCTGCTGGCAAGATCCGAAGCGATCAAGCGCAATCAGGCTGTAGTGCTGCGCCCGGCATCCGGGGAGACCTGGAGCGATGGCTGGCTGATTCGGGACCCAGCCACCCCGACTGTTGACACCAACCCGCTGGCACGCGAGCGCACCAGTGACAATGTGACCATTACAACAACAGTGACCGAGCTCAGCTTCAGGCCATCCGGGCGGCTGTCTCTCGCTGGGAATGTTAATTTTGATGTGGAATCAACCCTAAAGAATGACAAAAAGCGCTGCCTGACCATAGGTCTGGATGGACGTGCATCTATCACTAAAGGAGCCTGCTCATGAGCCCTGCAGCCTGTTCCGCTCAGCACGCAAAGAGTCACGGCTTCACCCTGCTGGAGGTGTTGATTACGCTATTAGTGCTGGGCTTTGGTTTGCTGGGGCTGGCCGGGCTTCAGGCTCGCATGCTCAACGCAGAATTTGAAGCTTATCAACGTACTCATGCGGTGATGCTGGCCGAAGATATAGCCAGCCGCATTAAAGCCAACCCTTCCGCGGCAAGAGCTGGCGACTATAGCGGCGCAACTGTGTACGGCACCGGCAACGTTATGAGTACCACCTGTGATCCAACTGCCAACTTGGTTACAACCGACCTCTGTGCTTGGAATCGCAATCTGCTCGGTGCAGCCACAACCACCAGCGGCGGAGACAATATCGGTGCCATGTTGGGTGCACGCGGCTGTATCGAAACTATCCCTTCCGCAGCGCCAGTCCCAGAAGTACAGATCCGGGTGACTGTCACCTGGCAGGGTACAACGCCCACTGTTGTTCAAGGCGTAGATTGTGCTGCTGGTATGTATGGCGACGATGACAGCCTGCGCCGTGCCGTTTCATTGACCGTCATGCTGGCTTTTCTGGGAGTTTGATTATGCGAACCCAATATGCACCGGCAAACTACCCGCCTCGAGCCAGAGGTTTCACTATCCTGGAAGTGATGATAGCGCTGACCGCAGGTCTGCTGATATTGCTGGCGCTGACGGAGGTATTTACCAATAACAGCCGCACACGTGGCGAACTGGAAAAAACCAATCGCCAGACAGAAAATGGCCGCTATGCCATGACGCTGTTGTCGAATGAGTTGAGCAATGCGGGTTTTTTTGCTGAGGCGGGCGAGCAGATTGCTTCAGGCACTCTACCCGATGAGTGTGATCCAAGCACCAGTGCCTCTAACGACGACTATATCCAGAACCTGTTCGGGTATCCTATACAAGGTGGCAACAATATCACCACCGCCCCGACCTGCCTGACCGACTTTAAAACGGGCAATGATTTTATTGCTATTCGCCGCTCCAGCTCCTGTGCCGTTGACAGCGGCAGTGGTTGTGATGCCTTTCTACCCAACGCCTATCATCTGCAGGTTTCTGCCTGTCAGACAGATGATCCAGGTGAGATTTTTTCGGCATCAACGGCATTGATCAGCGGTATGACGGCCACAGCAAAGGATTGCAGCACACGGGCTCCCGTATACCGGCTGTTTGACCGCATCTACTTTATCACCGCTGACAATATCCTGAGCCGGGCGGAGCTTGGCGCGAACACTGTCTATAGTGTCACGCCACTGGTCGATGGTATCGAAGCGCTGCATTTTGAGTATGGTATTGATACCGACAACAATGGTGAACCCGATCTGTTCACCAGCACTCCCACAGCAGCTCAATGGCCTAACGCGGTTGCCGTCAGGGTCTGGTTGATCGTCAGAAGTCTGGAGTCATCCCCGGGGCACCTGGACAGCAGATCCTATGTTCTTGGCAATGAGACAGCCATCACCTTCAATGACAGCTTCAAGCGCCAGATGTATAGCACCACCGTTCGCATCAACAATGTGGCCGGCCGGAGGGAGCAACCATGAGACAGAGATCACTACCAACCAGACAGAAAGGCGCCGTACTTGCCATTGCGTTGATCATGCTGCTGTTGATCACACTGATGGCCGTCAGCAGCTTTAATATGTCGCGCAGCAATCTGCAGGTCACCGCCAATCTGGAAAACAGAACGCAGGCGATCGCACTGGCCGATGCGGCACTGGAGGAGGCAATCAGCCGCACACTGTTTTTCACTCAACCGAACGATATCTTTATCAACTCCTGCGTCGTCAATAATACCAAGTGCTATGACATCAATGCCGATGGCACCAATGACTTTACCGTTACCGTCGACCCGCCGCTGTGCATTATGGTCGACCCTATCCTCAATTCCGAACTGGATCTCAGCGTACCTGATGATATCGGTTGCCTGATAGAGACCGGCGCCAACTCCCTTTGCGCTGACTCCACCTGGGATCTGCAGGCTATCGCGGTCGACAACCTGACGGCCGGACGTGCCACAGTGCGTCAGGGTGTCGGTGTACGGGTATCCATGAATAATGCGGCAGCCACCTGCCTATAAACCGGAGATCAGCCATGAACGCTCTATTCCACAAATCCTTGCAACGTTTAACGATGTTGCTGTTTCTGGTTGCTTCCTCATTCGCTCAGGCTGAGGATATTGATATCTTCACTGGCGGTACAGGCGCAACCGGGGGACTGCCCAACATTCTGATAGTGCTGGACAACACCTCGAACTGGGCCAGACAGAGCCAGCAATGGCCCGGAGGACTGGCTCAGGGGCAATCAGAAGTGCGTGCCATCAAAAACGCACTGGCTGGACTGACCGATCAGATCAATGTCGGGCTGATGGAATTTACTACGCAAGGAAACGCCAACCAGGACGGTGCTTTTATCCGCTTTGCACTGCAGGAACTCAATGCCACCAGCCAGCTAGCCCTGAATGCCCATCTGGATACGATTTTTGGTGATATCAATGGCAGTACAGAAAAGCGCAACTCCAATACCTCCTACGGGAACTTGATGTATGACGTTTACAACTACCTGACAGGCAGCGAGCAATCAATGTCAGGTGGCGGCACGCCCGCATCTCACGCGGACCCAAGCGGCTATCAGACCCAGTTCAGCCAGTTCATGTCGCCACTGGTGGATGAGGACCTGTGTACTCAGACCTACCTGATATTCATAGGCAACCCTAATAACAATGGCCCAGCCACAGACAATACAACCAACAGCGCAGTTCTGACTGCGTTGTATAATGAAGTGGGCGCCACGCCAGCTCGTCTGGCTGGACAAGGCAGCGGCACTCCACTGCCGATTCCGCTGTTTACCACAACCTCCGAAACTGTTTACATTTCCGTCACTGAACCCGACGACCCTGACCATGTCGATTACTCTTCTGCGTGTTACAACACTAATAATAACGGTGCCAGCGCCTGTACAGCGGATGAAAACAGCGACGGTGGATTGTGTTTTGGGCTTGAGAATTGCTCATGCTCCACAACCCCTAACCGGAATCAAGGCTGCTCAGGACAGAGGCGGCAGTTGTCTGTCGGATTTACAGAAGAGCTGACAGAGGTGACACCAACCGGTGAAAATGATACCAGCAGTGGTAAAGACTGGAACTTTGATGACTGGGCCAAATTTTTCTACAGCCACGGCGTCCCTATCAACTATACAGATGCTGACGGCGTGCAACAGACGCATCGCATCCCCCTGATCACCTACACCATCGATGTTTTTAATGCCCAGCAGAATGCCGATCACACCGGCCTGATGCTCAGTGGCGCCAATGTTGGCGGGGGGCGCTATTTTGCCGCTCGGAACGAGGAGTCCATTCAGGACGCCATTGAATCGATCATTTCGAATATTCTATCCGTTAACTCCACCTTTGCCGCCGTTGCACTGCCGTTGAGTGCGACCAACCGTGCACAGAATGAAAATCAGGTGTTTATCGGC
The DNA here is from genome assembly GCF_046271865.1 of Nitrincola salilacus. Classification (NCBI taxonomy): domain Bacteria; kingdom Pseudomonadati; phylum Pseudomonadota; class Gammaproteobacteria; order Oceanospirillales; family Oceanospirillaceae; genus Nitrincola; species Nitrincola salilacus. Next base: position 320,775 of record NZ_CP176580.1, on the reverse strand, counting down.
ATGTTCCGCCCTGACCAGGTTGCAGCACCGCGCTGGTTCGGTAACCTGAAACGCTATCAGGTAGGCCTCTTCGATGGTGTTGTCAAACTGGCTGATGCCCAGGTCCCACCCAAGGAGGCTGTCAACGAGTTGACCAACTTTGCTGCCGAATGTGCAGAAAGCTTCTGGAGCACAGATTCAGTCAATTACTGGGAAGACAAAGGCGTTATCCCCACGCCGAAGAGCCAATGTGTCGGTAACCTGACACCCTGGAATGACCTGCCGGATGGACCGTTTGTTGAAAAAGGCGGAGCCGCCCAGCGTGCGCGCAACATTACCCGGATCAGTGCCAGCGACGATGGACGTACTGTTTATACCGTCAATGGCACTGGCGACTTAACGTCCTTCAATAATGATTTCGCAGGTGATGTCGGCGGTACGGACATCGTGAGATATATTCGCGGATTCGATGCCAGTGATAATCACAGAATGGACATACATGGTGATGTCATCCACTCGCGCCCCTTGCCTATCAACTATGGCGGCGATGAAGGCTCAGTGATCTTCTATGGTGCCAATGACGCCTTGTTCCGTGCTATTTCTGCCGAAACCGGAGATGAACTCTGGTCGCTGGTGGCACCTGAGCATTTTGGCAAGTTGCAACGGCTCTATAACAACACTCCTCTGGTAGCCTTTCCCAATCAGGACCCGGCTGATAACCCCGAGCCCAAGGATTATTTCTTTGATGGTTCAGCCGGACAACTGGTCATCTATGATGATCTCAATCTGGTTGAGCTGGCCTATATATTCCCCACCATGCGCCGTGGTGGCCGGATGGTCTACGCGCTGAATGTAACCGATCCTGATGCACCTGATCTGCTCTGGCGAGTTGGCTGTACAACAGTCGATGATCTCAGCTGTACGGCAGGATTCAGCGATCTGGGCCAGACCTGGTCACTGCCTCAGGCTGCCTATGTTGGAGGGTACACAGAAGAGGTTCCGAACCCTGAGGGCGGAGACCCTCTCATTCAGCCCGCACCGATTGTCATGTTTGGCGGTGGGTATGATGCCTGTGAAGATACCGATAACAAAGTCACCGGCTGCATTGCAGACGACGCAAAAGGTCGTGGCATCTATATTCTCGACGCCAAGACCGGCGCTATGATCAAGCACTTTGTGACAGATGGCTCGGTTGCGGCCGATATCAAAGTGGTGGACAGCAACTACGATGGCCTGGTGGATTACGCCTACACCGTCGATCTCAGCGGTAATGTATGGCGTGTAAACTTTGTCAATCCTGCAAACAACAACGCACTTGCTCCAGTAGACTGGACACTTAATAAGATTGCTTACACTGCAGAAGCATCGGATCCACGCAAACTGTTTAATGTTCCGTCAGCCCTTCCCTATAAGGATACCGTCTATCTTGCTTTTGGTAGTGGCAACCGTGAGCGCCCACTGGATTCCAACTACCCTTATGTTGACGATGTTATCGATCGCTTCTATGTGTTTCTGGATTATCCGAAAGCCAGCAGCCAGCTTGCGGTCAATCTGGATGATACACAACTGAATAATTTCTCCGAGTCCACCGACTGCAGTACCGCTGGTGTACTCCCGACTTTTGGCGACGATGGCGAGCCTACCGGCCAGCGAGGCTGGTTTATGAATTTGACCGGACAGGGTGAGCAGGTTGTCACAACTTCGGCCATCGCGGCAGGTTCGGTATTCTTCAGTACCTATAAGCCGGGCGGTGCTGTGGCTGGTCTGTGCAGCCGACCTCTGGGCATCAATACTGCATATCGTGTCAACCTGTTTACGGCTTCTGGGATGATTGGCAGCACCGGCATCTGTGAAGGCGACCGATCAGTGGAGATACCAGGTGGTGGTATGCCTATTTCACCTGTTATAGGCACCGTTACACCAACACCAAACGATCCTGATGCTCCCGCCCCTGAGCCTGTAACCTTCTGCATTGGTTGCGAGGGCCTTGAGCCGGTAGAACTGAGCCCTGTAATCCAACAGACTCGCTCAAGGGTCTTCTGGAGCATCGACGCAGATCGTTAAACACTGAAATAACAAAAAAGCCGACATGCGTTTGCACGCTTGTCGGCTTTTTACTTCACTTTTCATTTCACTTTCTATTCAACAATGCGGGATCAGACTTCAAGATAGTCCAGAATCCCCTCAGCAGCCCGGCGCCCTTCATCGATCGCTGTCACGACCAGGTCGGAGCCGCGCACCATATCACCACCGGCAAACACTTTCGGGTTGCTGGTCTGGAAGGCGAAGCGATCTGCCTGATTCGGCGTACCGCTGGTATGGATACGGCCATCTTCATGCATATCAATACCGAACTCGGTAAACCAGGGTGCAGGACTCGGGCGGAAACCAAAGGCGATCAAAATAGCATCGGCTGGCAGAACCTCTTCCGATCCTTCCACTACTTCCGCACGCTGACGGCCATTCTCATCCGGCTCACCCATGCGGGTAGTGACCACCTTGATGCCTACCACCTTGCCGTTTTCACCAACCACTTCAATCGGCTGACGATTGAAGGCGAATTTAACGCCCTCTTCCCGTGCGTTCACCACTTCGTTGCGTGAGCCCGGCATATTGGCTTCATCACGACGATAGGCACAAGTCACCGACTTGGCACCCTGACGGATCGACGTACGGTTGCAGTCCATCGCCGTGTCGCCACCACCGAGCACAACCACACGCTTGCCGTTCAGATTGATGAACTCCTCAGGGCTCTTTTCAAAACCCAGGCAGTGGTTGACGTTGGAGATCAGGAACGGCAGTGCTTCGTAAACGCCATCCAGATCTTCGCCGGGGAAGCCACCTTTCATATAAGTGTAGGTACCCATGCCAAGGAAGACTGCATCATACTGTTCCAGCAGTTTTTCCATGCTGATGTCTTTGCCGACTTCGGTATTGAGACGAAACTCAACGCCCATGCCTTCAAACACCTTGCGACGACGTACCATGACGTCTTTTTCCAGCTTGAACTCCGGAATACCGAAGGTCAGCAGGCCGCCGATCTCGGGGTAGCGATCAAACACCACAGGGCGCACGCCGTTACGCACCAGAATATCGGCACAGCCAAGACCGGCAGGGCCGGCACCGATCACGGCGACTTTCTTGTCAGTCCAGACCACGTGGCTCATATCCGGACGCCAGCCCATCGCAAACGCGGTGTCGGTGATATATTTCTCGACCGAGCCGATGGTCACGGCACCGAAGCCATCATTCAGGGTACAAGCCCCTTCACACAGACGATCCTGCGGACAGACACGACCACAGACTTCTGGCAGGGTGTTGGTCTGATGGCTCAGCTCCACCGCTTCCATGATGTTGCCTTCGGTCACCAGTTTCAGCCAGTTGGGGATGAAGTTGTGTACCGGGCATTTCCATTCGCAATAGGGGTTACCACACTCCAGACAGCGATGTGACTGGCTGGCAGCATCTTTGGGCCGAAAAGGCTCATAGATCTCGGCGAACTGCTTTTTACGTACAGATGCCGTGATTTTCTTGGGCCCTTTACGGCCCACATCCATAAACTGGAAGTCATTACTCAGACGTTCAGTCATTTTAATACCTCTTCAGGAGACCTGACCCGCTCAGGGGCCAGGTACTGCCGATAATCATACCCTGGCATGCTTATTCCGGGCGCTTGCGAATGCTGTTCAGCAGTTCATTGAGCCCGGTTGCATAGGGCTTGACCAGCCAGAACTTACCAATCAGATCATCGAAGTTGTCGAGGATCTCACGCCCCCAGGCGCTGCCTGTTTCACGGGTAAATTCGATAATGACTGAGCGCAGGTGGTTGCGATACGCCTCCATCTGCTCAGGCGCAACACGGTGGATATCCACCAGTTCGTGGTTGTACTTATCCACAAAGCTGTTGTCCAGATCCAGCACATAGGCAAAGCCACCGGTCATACCTGCACCGAAGTTGTAGCCGGTTTTGCCCAGTACCGTCACCATACCGCCCGTCATGTATTCGCAGCAGTGATCGCCAGCGCCTTCAATCACGGCATGGCAACCTGAGTTACGCACCGCGAAACGCTCACCGGCATGGCCCGCTGCAAACAGCTTGCCGCCGGTCGCGCCATAAAGGCAGGTGTTGCCCATGATAGCGGTTTCATGCGTTTTGAAGGTGACTCCTTTGAACGGGCGCAACACGATCTTGCCGCTGGACATCCCTTTACCGACATAGTCGTTGGCATCACCTTCCAGATAGAGGTGCTGACCACCGGCGTTCCAGACACCGAAGGATTGCCCGGCATGACCACGGAAGTTGAATATCACAGGTTGATCATTCATGCCCAGATTGCCATGGTGGCTGGCGATAAAACCAGAGGTACGAGCACCGACGGAACGATCACAGTTAGTGATCTTAAGCTCCCACTCACCACCACTCTTGGCTTCGATAGCATCGCCAGCCAGCTCCAGCATCCGATCATTCAGGCTGCCCGGGTCATACGGCTGGTTTCTCTCCTGCTGACAGGTCTGCGGATACTCATCCGGCACGCCCGCTTTGCTGAGAATCGGCGTCAGATCCAGATAGCGCTGTTTGTCTGTCTCGCCCTCAAGAATCTCCAGCAGATCGGTACGACCTACCAGTTCATCCATGGTGCGGACACCCAATTGAGCCATCAGCACACGAGTTTCTTCCGCGATAAAGCGGAAGAAATTCTTGACCATCTCGACCGTGCCACGGAAATGCTCTTCACGCAGATCGGCACGTTGCGTCGCGACACCGGTTGCACAGTTGTTGAGATGGCAGATACGCAGGTATTTACAACCCAGCGCGACCATCGGCATGGTGCCGAAGCCGAAGCTTTCCGCACCCAACATTGCCGCCTTGACGACATCCAGGCCGGTTTTCAGGCCGCCATCTGTCTGCAGACGGATCTTGCCGCGCAACTGATTAGCACGCAGTGCCTGATGCGCATCCGCAAGACCCAGCTCCCAGGGCGAACCGGCATAGTGAATGGAGGTCAGCGGGGATGCCGCTGTGCCACCATCATAGCCAGAGATGGTGATGAGGTCGGCATAGGCCTTGGCCACACCACAGGCAATCGTACCAACACCGGGACGCGATACCAGTTTGACTGATACCAAGCCTTCAGGATTGATCTGCTTGAGGTCGAAAATCAGCTGCGCCAGATCCTCAATCGAGTAGATATCATGATGCGGTGGTGGTGATATCAGGGTCACACCAGGCACGGAGTAACGCAGCCGAGCGATCAGTTCATTCACCTTACCACCCGGCAACTGACCACCCTCACCCGGCTTGGCCCCCTGTGCCACCTTGATCTGCATGACATCGGCGCTCATCAGGTATTCCGGTGTAACACCGAAACGCCCTGAGGCGATCTGCTTGATCTTGGAACGTTTAATAGTGCCATGACGCGCCGGATCTTCGCCGCCCTCACCGGAGTTGGAGCGGCCACCCAGTTCATTCATCGCTACTGCCAGCGCCTCATGGGCCTCGGGCGACAAAGCACCGAGTGACATGGCCGCGGTATCAAAGCGCGGGAACAGCTTGTCTGCTGGCTCAACCTGATCCAACGGGATCGGCTTGATATCCTTGCGAATCGCAAACAGGTCACGGATCGTGGCGACACCGCGCTTGTTAACCAGATCGGCATAGCGCTGGTAAGCCTTGGCGTCCCCCATGGAGACTGCCTGATGGATAGAGGTAACCACGTCCGGGTTGTAGGCGTGATACTCACCGCCATGCACATATTTCAACAGACCGCCCTGCTGTATCGGCTTGCGAGCACTCCAGGCCTCTTTGGCCAGCAGGTTCTGTTCGAACTGGAAGTGCTCAAAACGAGCACCTTCAATGCGGCTGGCAACACCAGTGAAGCAGAGACTGACTATCTCACTCGACAGGCCGACCGCTTCAAACAACTGCGCACCACGATAGGACGCGATGGTGGAGATCCCCATTTTCGACAGGATCTTCATCAGCCCCTTGTTGATCCCTTTGCGGTAGTTTTCATGCGCACGCAATGGATCGTTGGTCAGTTCATTGGTACGACACAGATCGTTCAGGACACGATACGCCAGATAAGGGTAAACCGCCGTGGCACCAAAACCGAAGAGTACGGCAAAGTGGTGCGGATCACGCACTGTACCGGTTTCGACCACGATATTGGTGTTGGTTCTGAGCCCCTTGCCCACCAGGTGATGATGTACTGCCCCGGTTGCCATCGCGGCATGAATCGGCAATTTGCCTCGCTGCAGATAGGCATCGGTCAGGATCAGGATTACCTTGTTATCCAATACAGCTTTTTCTGCCTTGTCACACAGGTCACGGATCGCCTGCTCCAGACCGATCGCCGGATCGTATTGCAGATCGAGATCAATGGAATCAAAGTCACCGACCGTGTTGTTACGCACTCTGCGGAACTTGCTGGCAGACAGAACCGGTGAGCTCAGGATCACACGACGTGCATGCTGAGGGCTCTCCTCAAACACGTTACGCTCAACGCCTATGCAGGTTTCGAGCGACATGACGATCGCTTCACGCAGCGGATCGATCGGCGGGTTGGTAACCTGCGCGAACTGCTGACGGAAGTAATCGTAAGGCGAGCGGATACGCTTGGACAAGACTGCCATCGGCTTGTCGTCGCCCATTGAGCCGACCGCTTCCATTCCGCTTTCACCCAGAGGACGGATCACCTGATCACGCTCTTCGAAGGTGACCTGGAACATTTTCATGTGGATCTTGATCTCTTCCGTCGCCATCTCACGGAAAGACTGTGATTCCTCCACAAAGCTCATGGTCTGTTCCAGACGCATCGCATTTTCTTTCAGCCACTTGCGATAAGGCTGGCGGCTTTTGAGTTTGGCATCGATATCCGGTGTATGCAGCACTTCGCCGGTTTCGGTGTCGATGGTCAGTATCTGACCCGGTCCGACACGACCCTGCGCCACGATATCTTCGGGTTTGTAATCAAATACACCGATCTCGGACGCCGTGCAGATATAGCCCTGCTTCAGCATCACCCAGCGAGAGGGACGTAAGCCGTTACGGTCCAGCATGCAGACCGCGTAGCGACCATCGGTCATGACCATACCGGCCGGACCATCCCATGGCTCCATATGCATGGAGTTGTATTCATAGAAGGCACGCAGATTGGAGTCCATTGTCTCCACGTTCTGCCACGCCGGTGGCACAATCATGCGTACTGCACGATAAATATCCATGCCGCCCACCAGAAGAAACTCCAACATGTTATCCATACTGGATGAGTCAGAACCAGTGGTGTTCACGATAGGTTGCAGATCTTCCACATTGGGCAGATGCGGGGTAACGAATTTATTGCTGCGCGCTCTGGCCCAGTTCCGGTTGCCATCGATAGTATTGATCTCGCCATTGTGGGCAAGAAAGCGAAAAGGTTGCGCCAGCGGCCAACGTGGCGCTGTATTGGTTGAGAAACGTTGGTGATAAGTACAGATAGCTGTTTCCAACCTTGCATCACCCAGGTCTTTGTAAAAACTGGGAAGATCCACAGGCATCATCAATCCTTTGTAGGAGATGACTTTATCCGAGAGACTACAGATATAGAAGTCCGGATCTGACTCCAGGCCTTGTTCGGCCTTGCGACGTGCGATAAACAGACTGGTTACGAATTCACGTTCCGTTTTACCCTTCGCATCAATAAAAACCTGCTCAATGGCAGGCAAGGTATCTTTGGCAATCGGCCCAAGGCAGCTGTTATCGGTTGGAACCACGCGCCAGCCTTGCACGGCCAGCCCCTGCGCTTCCAGCTCGCTGTTCAGGCACTGACGAGCTGCGTCTGCAAGTCCAGGCTCCCTGGACAGAAACACCATCCCTACAGCATAGTGAGCTCCCAGCTCAACCTGCAGCTCCTCTTTGGCGACGGCACGCAGAAACGCATCCGGTTTCTGCATCAACAGACCACAACCATCACCGGTTTTGCCATCTGCCGCGATACCACCACGGTGAGTCATGCAAGCCAGTGCTTCAATTGCTTTCTGCAGCAGTTCATGACTGGCATGACCCTGCATGTGTGCCATCAGGCCAAAGCCACAGTTGTCTTTAAACTCACCGTGGCGATACAGACCATTGCTCATAAGCCAATCTCACTAAAAAGTTCTTTTACATCAATGCGTTAATATCGCGTATACGACCTCAATGCGTGTGTAACAGGCGAAAAGGGGAATCGATTTTACACCTCATGTGCTTCCGGGACAAATTTTAGACAGCACAGATCCTGATTCAGATCAGTTTACGATCCAAATCAGGCATTAAATAAGCAGGAAATTTATTATAGGTATTTGTTATATATAAACATTAAGGTTTTTTGCCAATATCGGCCTTGACACCTGAAATACTGCGCGCCCAAGGCTGCAAAGACTGTAATTCGCCTGGCAAGGTCGATACCGCCGACATGGCAGCAGCACGCGTTGGGTATTGACCATACACGATCACATGCCAGGGCTGCTCTCGGAAAATAGTCTTAAAGTAATAGAATCGGTGCTTCTCCTGCTGAGACTCAATAAATCTCACAACACTCTGTTCTGACCTTGCGCCCAGCATCTGCAGGGTGTAACCGGAATCTGGCCATCCCAACAACTCCTCCTCGCGCAACATCGGATGCTGAGAAGAAGAAACAGGCTGTGCCGGACGCACCTCTGGAGCCGGTGCTGAGGCAGATGGCGGTGTCGCTGCTACCTCGGGTTCTGGTTCTGGTTCTGGTTCTGGCGCAGGTGCAGGTGCAGGTGCAGGTGCAGGTGCAGGTGCAGGTGCAGGTGCAGGTAATGCTGCCTGAGATTGACTGGCACGTCCAGGAGGCGCCTGCCCAGCAGATGGTGCGGTTGTGGTAGATGGCACAGGCGGTGCTTCTGAAACGGGTACTGATGATGCCGGAGCTGACTCTACGACCGCCACATCCTCCACAGACTCTGGTTCGGATGCGGCCAGCTCCTCACTATTCTGAACATCGTCGTCCTCTCCTACCTGCACAGGTTCATCCACCTCCTCCAGCGGAATGCCACCCGTAGCCAGATCAATAGTCACAGCATCCCCCTGGAGCCTTGCCTCTTGCTCGGACAGGCGCTGTGCTAGCTCATCGCGTATTTCGGACTCTGGCGCAGTGACTATGGGACTTGGCAGCGACGATACCTCAAGAGGAATTGACAGCCGCTGCGTTTCATTTGGCGCCGAAGACTCTGAGGGCAGAAACTGCCATAAAGCAACGCCTGTAATCGCCAGCAGCACCAGCGCAATTCCCGCCAGATGCATGGGTGGCAGGGGAAAAGCTTTAACTCTGGATGCAACAGCTGAAGCCCCACGCGACACCCCTTCCGAAGCTGCAATCATCGCTTTATCAGCATCTGTACTTTTCGCAGCTTTAACAACCCCGCCCTTTTTCAGCAATCCAATCACACCGGCTCGCAAACTACCGGGATTGCCATCACTCCTGTCGATAAGCTGCTTGAGTAATCTTGGCTTGATATCCACACCATCAGGTAGCAAAGCCGCCACAAAAGCTTCAGCCTCTTCGGGTTCGAAAGGGTGCAGAATCTGAACATGCTGATAGCCATCCAAGCGCTGTGTAACCCCCATATCCAGCAGGCGTTGTTCAAATGGGGGCTGGGCGGTCATCAGAAGATGCGGAGCACCGCGCTCTATCTGAGTAAAGCCTGTCAGTAACTCCAGGGCATTGTCTGTCAGTAGATCAGCGTCATCGACAAAGATCTGCAGAGTAATTTCAAGCTCAGCCAAAGCTTTGGCCTGCTTGTGAACCTCCGTCAGACGCTCACGATTATCCGCAGTCGCCGAGCACTCCAACGCCATGGCAGCCACAAGCTCTATCAACAGCGTCGTGACATCGGTTGGCTTGGTCAGCGTTACCTGAACAATTCGCTGGGAGGTGTCCTCGTCAAGCGGCAGCAGCTGCTGAAGAAGGGTTGTTCTGCCACTGCCGACATCGCCCAGCAACAAAATGACAAAATCTGAAAAACGAGCCATATGGCGCAGCTTATCGGTAAGCTGCATGCGCGAAGGTGGTTCAACATAAGGTAGAGAAGACAGCGCCATAGAGCAACCTGATCAAGTGTTGGTGATCTGGCCCAGGAGTTTACCTGCACTCAGAGTCTGTTGCAGCAGTGCGGCCGGAAACTGGTCGGTTACGGTCGCTTCACCGATCGATTTAAGCAGCACCAGACGCAACTGTCCATCCAGTACTTTCTTATCAACTGACATCAGCTCACAGAAACGCTCCGCTGACATGCTGTCGGGTGGCAACACAGGCAAACCTGCTGCAACCAGAATAGCACGAATCCGATCTACATCCTGTTGCTTGAGCCAGCCCAGACGCATTGACAGATCCGCGGCCATCATGGTTCCCGCGCCCACTGCCTCGCCATGCAGCCAGTTACCATAACCCATCTCGGTTTCTATCGCATGTCCGAAGGTATGCCCAAGATTCAGCCAGGCACGTATGCCGGTTTCACGCTCATCCTCGGCCACCACTTCCGCCTTGATCTCGCAGGAGCGGTGAATCGCCTGGGCCAGCAGCTGCTCATCACCTGCACGCAGACCTTCCATATGCTGTTCCAGCCACTCGAAAAAGCGGGGGTCGTAAATCAAACCATACTTGATCACTTCAGCCAGCCCCGCTGACAACTCACGTGACGGCAAGGAGCTCAGAACAGAGGTATCGGCAATAACAGCTTGCGGCTGATAAAAGGCACCAATCATATTCTTGCCCAGCGGATGGTTGACTCCAGTCTTGCCACCGACAGAAGAATCCACCTGAGACAAAAGTGTTGTCGGCACCTGAATGAACTCAACGCCCCGTTGATAACTGGCGGCAGCAAAGCCAGTCATATCACCGACAACACCACCACCCAACGCTATCAGTGTCGTAGTACGGTTATGCCGATGAGACAGCAGTGCAGTGAAGATACGATCAAGATGCTCAAGATTCTTGAATTGCTCGCCATCCGGCAATGTCACAACATCCACCTGATGCCCTACCAGCCCCTGTTTCAGCTGCTCTAGATATAAGGGAGCAACCGTCTCGTTAGTCACGACCATCACTTGCCTGGCCTTGATATGCGGAGACAACAGAGAGTGCGAAATCAATCCGCTGCCAATATAAATAGGATAGCTACGCTCAGCCAGCGCAACAGTCAGTTTTTGCATCTGAAGCTCACTCCGGGAATATGCAGTGTTTCAAGAGGGTGACAACTGTTTGACCAGTTTGATGATCTCATTGGCTACAGTGCGCGGGTGCCGGCGATCAGTTCTTACGACCAGATCTGAACATGTCTTATAAAGCGGCTCCCGCTCCTCCAGCAGTTTCATCAATACCGCACGAGGGTTTTCCGTTTGCAGCAAGGGACGATTACGATCTTTCGACGTCCGCTCCAGTTGCTGCTCAATTGAGGTTCTCAGGAAAACAACCACACCACGGCTTTGCAGATGTTGTCGATTAATTTCTCTCAGCACTGCGCCACCGCCCGTTGCCAGGATGATGTTGTCATACTGAGTCAATTCGTCAATAACAGCTGTCTCACGATCCCTGAACCCCTGCTCGCCTTCAACGTCGAAAATCCAGGGTATATTCGCGCCCGAGCGCTCTTCTATCACTTTGTCCGTATCGTAAAACTCAGTTTTGAGTTCCTGAGCCAACAAACGACCAATGGTGCTCTTGCCAGCACCCATTGGCCCGATTAAATATATGTTCAACGGGTTTCCTCTACTGTGAAGCCAAGGCATCCCGAATCATTTTAGGCGTGATAAAGATCAGCAATTCACGCTTACTTTCAGCCTTTTTTGTTTGCCTGAACAGGTGCCCCAGCACGGGAAGATCGCCAAGAAGAGGCGTCTTGGAGACCTGGTTGGAGGTCTCATTCCTGAACACGCCACCCAGCACTATGGTATCACCATCACGCACCACGACAGAAGTTTGTACCTCGTTGGTATTGATGGAAACTTCCCCGTTCGGCAGCACCTGCCCCACGGAATCCTGATTGACCTTAATATCCAGTGTCAGACGATCTCCCGGGTTGATCTGTGGCGTTACTTCCAGGCTCAGCACAACATCCTTGAACTCAATCGTCACAGTACCGTCTTCTATCGTCTGATAAGGTATCTGTTGCCCGGCCTTGATCAAGGCGGTCTGGCCATTGGTTGTAATCACTTTGGGCTGCGAGATGATCTCAGCCTTGCCGTCACTCTCCAAGGCTGTAAGCTCTGCCGACAAAAGGAAATTGCTCGCCAGATAGCCTAATGCAATCGAGGATTGCGGCGCTACACCGAGGTCAACCATCAGGTTGCTTGGAATACCACGTGTCTGGGACGTGCTGGTGCTGGATGTACCTGAGCTGGTATTGCCACCAGTATTGGAAGAAGTATTTGACCCAGTTGTACCAGATGAGGAGCCGATATTAATGACTGTATCACCCACTGTAACGGTCGTAGCACTGGAGTTGGTGCCCGACTGTGTACCACCCTGAGTGGAGCTTTGGTTGAAATCCTGATTAAAGCCCTGGTTAAAGCTGGAAGACGATGTTGTCAATGGCGCAGTAAATGGAGTACCCGGAGAATTAGGCGAACCACCAATCTGCCAGCGATCATTCATAAACCCTGCACCCCAGCGGATACCCAGCTCTTTGGAGAAATCCGTTGATGCATTCACGATACGCGCCTCGACAAGAACCTGTGCAACCTCTATATCAAAACGGCGCAAAGTTCGACGGATCTCCTCCATCTGCCTGGCTGTTTCACGTATCATCAATACATTAGTCTGGTCATCGGCAAGAACAAACCCGCGCTCGGAGACCATGCTCGCCTCTTCAAGGCGCGTTTTCATATCGCTTGCACGGCGGAAATCCACCTGAATATACTCGGTGATCAAAGGTGCCAGCTGCTGTACCTGCTGCTGACTCTCAAGCTCCTGCTGCTCACGTGCACTGATCTCTTCTGCTGTACCAACCATCAGGACATTGCCGGATTCGCGTTTATCCAGACTCTTGGTTTTGAGTATGATATCCAGCGCCTGATCCCAGGGTACATTTTTCAACCTGAGAGTAACTGTTCCGCCTTCCTGGTCAACCCGGTCACTGACTACCAGGTTCATTTCAGCGACTTCGGCCAGTATCTGCAATACAGTTCTGACCTCCACATTCTGGAAGTTCAGATCAATACGCTCACCTGAGTAGGGGAATTGAGTCTTAGACAGCTCCTCTTGCTCCTGAGAAGTCAGAGGCTTGAAGTCCAGAAAAAGTTGATTACCGGTCTGATAAGCCATGAAGTCATAAGGCTCGGCAGATGGCTTGACCAGAATCATGGTGTTCTCACCACTGACCATCGCGTCAATGAACATGACAGGTGTCGCAAAATCCATCACATCCAAACGTGATTCCAACGCATCGGACAAGCCCGCACCAACCAGATTAACGATGACGTTATTACCCTCTTCGAAAATATCCAGGCCGGCGCGATCATCACTCATAGTGATCGTTACACGCCCCCGATTACCCTCTACACGCTGAAAATCGATACCACGAATACGAGTTCTGTCATCTGCGGCAGCCGGCATTCTGGCCCCCTCTATCGCGGTTGGCTCAGTCGATCTTGAGACTCCAGAACCGATACCACTGTCTTCAAACACCATGAAAAGGCTGTTGTTTTCAGCAATCATAGAATAATCAGCTTTAACGTTCAGGTTGGCGACTACGCGCAAACGCCCATCAACCTGAGCAAAATTAAGGCTATCGACAAGATTGGTTTTCAGATCCAACTGACGCTGCCCTAACTCATTGGTGACACCGAAAAAATCCATCACCAAGCGTGGCGGGTTATCAATCATGTAGGCATTGGGAACTGGCGGTGGAGAATCAAAATCCAGTTTTATCTCGATCTTCTGCCCCGGCAGCGCCACGAAGTTAGCGTCTTTCAACTGGACTTCCTGCGCAACAGCGACACCAGAAAGCAGCATTGTGAACAGGGTCAGCATCCAGATCCACATTGGCAGAGCCGGACCGGATTGCATAACGGATCTTTTATTGATTTTTGATGTTTTCACGATCTGCATCCCTATTTCGGCTCGGGGAGAACAATATTACGCGGACGCTTCATCCAACCGCCACGACCATTTGATACTATCTCTATAAGGCGAATTTCTTGTTCATCTATTGACTGTACCTGTCCATGGTCAAGACCCATATAGTCGCCTACCGTCACTCGATGAACTTCACCATCAGTATCTTTTACCAACGCCCACAACCCTTCGTCGTTTATCTTGCTGATTGTTCCCACCATCGCAAGGTTATCAACACCATAGCTTTCCAGGTAGTCCTTAATGCGGTCATCTTCGGGCCTGATCCCCGTATCGGCATCCATTATCTGAACCACTTCAGCCACCTGCGGTCGAAAAGGGTCACGTAGTGCTGAACCTTCATAAACAAAGGCTTCATAGGGTTTATACTCAGGCAAAGGAGGGATCTGCCCGGAAGGACGCGCCCTCTGCTCTGCCACAAACTGCTGCAGGTCGGACGTATCCTCTACCCAGATACATCCCTGCAGGGCAAACACGATCAGCAGCAGTGTGAACCACTTTCCGCTGACTGGTACGACTGCACGCCTGTTAGCTTTATTCCTGATCATAGCGGTATGTCTTCGCATTGATGGTCATCGCCAAATTGTTACCTGAGCCTGAACGGATAGAGTAGTCATGCAGCGTCACAATCCTTTCAATGGCCGAAACACCGCTGACAAACTCACCCATCTGATGGAAGGTGCCTGTTACCTGGATATTTATCGGCAACTCCACATAAAATTCAGCCTTGCGCTCAGCCTGGAGTGCAATTACCTCTATCTGAAGGCCAGCTCCACGCCCGATATCGCTCAACTCTTCGAGAAGGCCCGGCACTTCACGTTCTGTTGGAAGCTGCTTCAGCAATTCAGAAAAACGCTCTTCAACATCTTCCATCTGCTTGCGAAGTGGTACAAGGTTAGCCACCTGAAAGGATTTTGAGCGCACCTGTTCTCTGAGTTCGGGCTCTCTGGCTATCTCTCGCTCCAGACCATCCTGTTTATCCGATATGATAAAATAATAACCCGCACCACACATCGCTGCGATCACGATAATATAGGCAATGATCTTGATGCCTATTGGCCAGTTACCCGCAGTATTGAAGTCGAGGCTGTTAGGGTCAAAGCCACGAAAGGCATTTTTCAGACCATCCATCTTCATTATTCAGCCTCCTCAGCCAGTGGGCTTCGCATGGGCACGGAGAGGTTGAATTGACGCTGAGCGCCCGACGCACTGACCCGCGACAGCGTCGGTTCACCAAACCAGATAGAAGAGTCCAGATTTCGCATCAGATTTGATACGTCGCGGTTCTGCTCAGAATATCCATCTATCGTGACTCGCTGACCACTTCTGACCACTGAGTTATAGTAAAGACCATCAGGGATCACTCTGACAAGCTCATCAAAGTTTCTGACAATGACCGGGCGCGTCCCTTGCAACTGTTCTATCGCCTCAAGCCTCTCAAGTAACTGAGCCCTACGGCGGTTCAGCTCACTGATCTCACGGATTTCTCTATCAAGTCTGGCGCTTTCGGCCTGCAGATATTCGTTGCGCGCCTGCTGCCTTTCTATTTGTAGATTGAAATAGTAGGTCACCCCGAATACCAGCAAAACACCGATCAGTGCAGAGATCACAATATTGATGATGAACTGCTTCTGCAACGCTACGTTTCGTTCTTCGCGCCAAGGCCGCAGGTTAATTCGAGCCATATCTCACATCCTATTGATCGAAGCTGCGCAGCGCCAAGCCACAGGCTTTAACCAGCACTGGAGCGTCGCGCCTGAGACGTTCTGCATTAAGTTTGGAGCCCGCTTTTGTGATTGACATCAGATCAAGCAGACGCACGGGTATTTCAAGCTCTTCTTCCATCTGAGAACAAAGGTCCTCAAGACTGGAAACACCGCCACATAAATAAAGAGTGGATAACTCGCCCTGGATACCTGATGAGTAAAAAAACTGCAGTGCACGCGATAGCTGCTGCACCACTGTATTACTGAAAGGCCGAACCATGCTTTCGTAGATTTCTTCACTGAGAGAACCTTCGCGCAAAGCATATTCGACAGCATCCTGCTCCATACCTTCACGCTGGTGGATCAAATTAGTCAGCTCATTCCCGCCGAATGCCTGCTCGCGGTTATATATAACCTCACCATCTCTGAATACGTTCAGAGCGAGCGTAGAAGCCCCGATATCGGCTATAGCAACCATTTTACTATCAGAGTCTTCACCCATAAGGGCCAGCAGTCGCTCCATTGCATAGGTATCAACATCAATAATGCCGCACTTCAGGCCAGCAGATGTTACCGCGTCTTCCCGCAGTTCAGCACCTTCCTTGCGACATGCAACCAAAAGTATGTCATTAAGTTCGGGGGCTGAGGGAACCGGACCCAGTACTTCAAAGTCTAATGCAACTTCATCAAGCGGATAAGGTATGAATTGGTCAGCTTCAACTTTGACCTGATCCTCAAGATCAAGACCGATAAACAGGTTGCTCAATTGAAGCTTTTTGGTAATAACGAAGGAAGATGGAACAGCGACGATAGCCTGTGCATAACGACCACCACAGATTTTCAGAGCCCGTTCAATGGCATCCGAGACTTCGGCAACCACTTCAATATTACCATCAACCACTGCTGTGGATGGTAAGGGAACGACGGCATAAGCATCGAATTGAATATCGCGCCCATGCCTGGACAAGGATACAAGTTTGACCGATGAGGAACCGATATCTATTCCTATCCAGCCAGCGGATTTACCTGAGAATAAGCTGACCACTGCACATATCCTTCCAATGTTGAGTAATCCCACTTTCTGTAAGCACTTTAACGCTTAATTACATGAATTAAAACTGCTGTCTACTAGAGAGTAAAGGCCTATGACCGATATAATGTCATTTATACAACCCGATTACTAATATACAGGTTAGCATGCGATTACTGTTCCTGCTTCTAAAAACGTTTATAGCCCTTACATTTACTGGAGTTTTGGTGGCAGGCGGCGCTTTTGCTTTTGCCTGGTACTACTTTAGTCCTGACTTGCCGGATGTACAGGAGCTGCGCGAGATAAAATTCCAGACACCTCTCAGAGTACTCTCTGCTGATGGCTTACTGATGGCCGAATTTGGCGAGCAACGCAGAACACCCATCAGCTTTGAACAGACTCCTCAAAACTTTATCTACGCCCTGCAGGCAGCTGAGGACAGCCGCTTTTTTGAACACCATGGCATTGATATCAAGGGGCTGTCGCGTGCCGCACTGCAATTGGTGCAAAGTGGCCAGATTCAGTCTGGCGGTTCAACAATCACCATGCAGGTCGCGAAGAACTTTTTCCTCTCTCGAGAGAGAACCTTCGAGCGTAAGTTTGTTGAGATACTCCTCGCACTGCGGATTGAGCAGGAGCTGACTAAAGAAGAGATTCTTGAGCTCTACATCAATAAGATTTATCTGGGCCAGCGCGCATACGGCATCCAGGCAGCAGCTAATGTCTACTATGGAAAAGATATCAGCGAACTGAGCCTGGCACAGCTGGCAATGATTGCAGGCCTCCCGAAAGCACCGTCAGCATCTAACCCTATCACCAACCCTCAACGCTCCACCGAGCGACGCAACTGGATTCTGGGTCGCATGCTGGCACTGGAATACATTGACCAGGAAAGCTACCGGGAAGCTGTTAATGAGCCGGAAGTGGCGCGCTATCACATCAGTGAAATAGAGCTCTCTGCCCCCTATGTTGCCGAGATGGTACGACAGGAACTCTTCAATCAGTATGGTGAAGAAGCTTACACTGATGGCTATACTGTCATGACCACTCTTGATTCAAATATGCAGCAAGCTGCTGACAGTGCGCTCAGAAAGGGGCTTCGAGAGTACAATGAGCGCCACGGATATTATGGCGCTGAATCGACACTGGAAATCAGTACGCTAACCACCAGTGAACGCCTTGCAGAACTGCGCCGCATCCCCGTTTATGCAAATTTGCTTCCTGCTCTGGTCACGGAAGTACAGGACCAAAGTGCAACAATTTTGCTGCGCGACGGTACCGAAGCTTCAGTAGCCTGGAGCGGTATGAGCTGGGCTCGCGCTTTTCGCACCGTTAACTCGATGGGCCCGGTACCTGAACGCGCATCTGATGTTGTTAAAGCCGGTGACATCATTCGCGTATCAGTCGTAGATGACGACAACTACCATCTCGAGCAGATTCCACGCGTACAAGGCGCACTGGTTGCGCTGGATCCACATAATGGAGCAATCAAGGCGCTCTCAGGTGGCTTCAGCTTTGCCCATAATAACTTCAACCGAGCAGTACAGGCTTACAGGCAACCCGGCTCAACACTGAAGCCCTTCATTTATACCTCCGCACTGGAAGAGGGATTCTCGCCTGGCACTATCGTCCATGACTCACCTATTGTTTTCCATGACGTCAGCCTGGATGGTGAATGGCGACCAGAAAACTATACCCGTGATTTTGATGGGCCTATTAGGCTCAGAGAAGCCCTCTATCGCTCGCGGAACCTTGTTACGATCAGGGTACTACGCGATTTAGGAGTTCAACGCACGCGCGATGAACTCCTGAAATTCGGCTTTGAAGCCAGCCGTACTCCCGCAGCTCTCTCGCTGGCACTGGGCACCTCAGATACGACACCACTGCAGATGGCAACGGGGTTTGCTGCATTTGCAAACAGTGGCTATCGAATTGATCCCTACTTTATTGACGAGATTCATGACCAGGAGGGTAACGTCATTTTTGAAGCGAACCCCTTTACCCTATGTCGTGATAATTGCGCTTCAGAGGCAGCCATTCTTGAAGATTTGAACAATGCCTCTGAACTGGCCGAACGGCGCATAATGAGTGAAACAACCGCCTTTCTGATGAATGATATGCTACTTGATGTCATAAGGCGGGGAACTGGCAGACGCGCGCAGACATTGAGCAGAAGCGATCTGGCAGGAAAAACCGGGACGACAAACGAGAACAAAGACTCCTGGTTCACAGGTTATAACCGCGACCTCGTAGCAACGGTATGGGTCGGATATGATCAACCGGAGTCACTTGGTCGCAACGAGTTTGGCAGCACAGCGGCCTTACCAGTCTGGATCGACTTTATCAGCGAAGCACTCAAAGATTCACCCGAAGCCGGTTTTGAGCCGCCATCCGGAATCGTCCGCATCCTGATAGATCCATCCACGGGCGAACTTGCTTACCCTGGGCAGAGCAACGCCATGATGGAATATTATCGCGAGGATACAGCCCCGTCAGCAACTGCAAGCACTCCTGAGCAGCGCAATTCAGGCTCCGTGATTGAGTCCATCTTTGGCTATTGATCTGGCACCCAATAGCTGTTGAGTCACAGTTAATACAGCATATGCTTGACACCAACTGCTTCTGAAGCGCCAGACGACAGGCAAAAAAAACCCCGGATAACCGGGGTTTTTTATCAGTAACTGCAGATCAATCTTCTGAAGTATCAGTAACTGCTTCTGCATTAGCTGGGCGATCTACCAACTCAACATACGCCATAGGCGCATTATCACCCTTGCGGAAGCCACATTTAAGAATGCGGACATAACCACCAGGACGGTTGGCGTAGCGTGGGCCCAGCTCATTGAAGAGCTTGGCCACAGCTTCATCGCTGCGTGTACGGGCAAAGGCCAGACGACGGTTAGCAACCGAGTCATTTTTGGCCAATGTAATCAGCGGCTCAGCCACACGACGAAGTTCTTTAGCTTTTGGCAGAGTCGTCTTGATCAGTTCATGTTCGAACAGAGACACTGACATATTCTTGAACATCGCCTTGCGGTGTGCACTTGTACGATTTAAGTGACGACCAGATTTACGATGACGCATTTTCTAAATCCTTAACAACTTTAGCGAAAGAAGGCCAACTCAGGAAGCTGCTTTATCGTCATTTCTGAGGCTGGCGGGTGGCCAGTTCTCAAGACGCATACCCAGTGACAGACCTTTGGATGCCAAAACATCCTTAATCTCGGTCAGCGACTTCTTGCCCAAGTTAGGAGTCTTTAGCAGCTCTACCTCAGTGCGCTGAATCAGGTCACCGATATAATAGATCTGCTCTGCTTTAAGACAGTTAGCCGAGCGAACTGTCAATTCAAGATCGTCAACCGGACGTAACAGCACCGGATCGATCTCAGGATCTTCTTTTTCTGCACGTGATTGCTCACCCGCATCTTCCAGATCAACGAAGACCAGCAACTGCTGCTGGAGAATGGTCGCCGCACGGCGAATACACTCTTCAGGATCAATTGTACCATTCGACTCAATATCAATGATCAGCTTATCCAGGTCGGTGCGCTGTTCAACACGCGCACTTTCAACCAGATAGGAAACACGCAACACCGGGCTGTAACTGGCATCCAGCTGCAAACGGCCGATAGCACGTGTTTCGTCATCATCACTTTGACGTGAATCAGCAGGTACGTAACCGCGTCCACGAGTGACCTTAAGCCGCATGTTCAGGCTGTTTTTGCCATTCAGGTGAGCAATGATATGCTCCGGATTGGCAATTTCAACATCCTGTGTAAGCTGAATATCAGCAGCTGTTACTACGCCTTGCTCTGATTTTGAAAGAGTCAGGACAGCTTCATCTCCGTGAAAGAGATTGACCGCTACGCCTTTCAGATTCAGGAGGATCTCAATGACATCCTCCTGAACACCCTCAATACTGCTGTATTCGTGCAGGACACCGTCGATTTCAACTTCGGTGATTGCACAACCAGGCATTGAAGAGAGCAAAATACGGCGCAGCGCATTGCCCAGAGTATGGCCAAATCCACGCTCAAGCGGCTCAAGAGTCACTTTAGCGCGAGTTTTGCTAATCTCCTGTACGTCAATATGACGCGGACTAAGAAACTCGTTTACTGAACGCTGCATAGTTCCACCAGTCAAGAGTTCAAGAATTACTTCGAGTAAAGCTCGACAATCAAGTTTTCGTTGATGTCAGCTGACAAGTCGCTACGCTCAGGCAGGGCTTTGAAGACACCTTCCATTTTAGCGGCATCGACTTCGATCCACTCGACAGGTGCACGCTGAGCCGCCAGGCCAAGTGCGTGTTTGATGCGCAGTTGATTCCTGGATTTTTCGCGTACTGCTACCACATCACCAGCTTGTACCTGGTATGAAGGAACATTGACAACCTGACCGTTTACTGTGATCTGGCGGTGAGATACAACCTGACGCGCTTCTGCGCGGGTTGAACCATAACCCATACGATACACAACATTGTCCAGACGTCCTTCCAGAAGCTGCAGCAGGTTCTCACCTGTAGCGCCTTTACGGCGAGCGGCTTCTTTATAGTAACTTCTGAACTGACGCTCGAGCACACCATAGATGCGACGAACTTTCTGTTTTTCACGAAGCTGCAAACCGTAGTCGGAGAGACGTGTACGTCTTGCTCCGTGCACACCGGGTGCAACTTCTGCTTTGCACTTGCTATCAAGCGCGCGAACACCACTCTTCAGGAAGAGATCAGTGCCTTCGCGACGCGACAGCTTGCACTTTGGTCCAAGATAACGAGCCATTTTACCGTCTCCTGATTAAACTCGACGTTTCTTCGGCGGACGACAACCATTATGTGGAATCGGTGTCACGTCCGTAATATTTGTAATTTTGTAGCCGCAGCCGTTCAGAGCACGAACAGCAGACTCACGACCAGGACCTGGGCCCTTTACAAACACGTCGAGATTTTTCAGTCCGTATTCCAGAGCTGCTTGTCCAGCACGTTCAGCTGCTACCTGCGCAGCAAAAGGCGTGCTCTTACGCGAACCACGGAATCCAGAGCCACCGGAGGTCGCCCAGGAAAGAGCATTTCCCTGACGATCGGTAATAGTGATTATCGTGTTGTTAAATGAAGCATGGATGTGAGCGAGCCCATCAGCCACCTGCTTTTTAACCTTTTTACGTGTGCGATTACCTGGCTTAGCCATATTCGGAAATTCCTATCGCTTACTTACGGATCGGCTTACGCGGCCCTTTACGGGTACGTGCGTTTGTTTTACTGCGCTGGCCGCGAACCGGTAGGTTACGACGATGACGCAGACCACGGAAACAGCCCAGGTCCATAAGACGCTTGATGTTCATGCTGACTTCGCGACGAAGATCGCCTTCAACAGTCAACTTGGCAATTTCACCACGAACATTATCGAGCTGCTCTTCCGACAGATCACCGATTTTGACAGTCGGTGCAATACCAGCCGCATCGCATATTTGCTTTGCAGATGTGCGGCCGATCCCGTAAATGTAAGTCAGAGAAATTACCGCATGCTTATTGTCAGGAATATTGACGCCAGCTATACGGGCCATTCAATCTACTCCATATTATGCTCCGCCCATTAGCGAAGACTTATCAATCATAGTTCGTGGAAGGCGCGCAATAATACACCTTGATCAAAATTAAATCAAGTCTGCGGCCTGCCACGGCATAATGTGTGGTTTAACCCTGGCGCTGTTTGTGCCGGGGTTCCACTTTGCAGATCACGCGCACGGAACCGTTGCGTCGTACGATCTTGCAATTACGGCATATCTTTTTAACAGATGCGCGTACTTTCATGATCCACCTACCTTATTGGGACGTTTAACGCAGGAGACCTGCGCCGCCCTTAAGATTCGATTTTTTCATCAGAGACTCATACTGGTGAGACATCAGATGCGATTGAACCTGCGCCATAAAATCCATCGTTACAACAACAACGATCAGCAGGGACGTTCCACCGAAGTAGAAGGGTATATCCCAGGCTACCACCAGAAACTGGGGCATCAGGGAAACTGCTGTTATGTAAAGCGCACCAAACAGAGTCAAGCGACTTAACACAGTATCGATGTAACGGGCGGATTGCTCACCAGGACGAATTCCCGGGATAAATGCGCCTGATTTTTTCAGGTTGTCTGCTACATCTTTTGGATTGAAAACAATCGCAGTGTAGAAATAGCAGAAGAAAATAATAGCTATAGCAAACAGCAGTATGTGCAGTGGCTGACCTGGGCCAAGTGCCAGTGCGACATCCTGCATCCAATCCATGCCTTCACTCTGACCGAACCACTGACCCATTGACGCCGGGAACAGCAGGATACTGGAAGCAAAGATGGGAGGTATGACACCTGCCATGTTCACCTTCAACGGCAGGTGACTGGATTGAGCAGCGAACACACGACGACCCTGTTGTCTCTTCGCGTAATTGATGGTGATACGGCGTTGGCCGCGCTCCATGAATACAACGAAAGCGACGGTGGCCATTGCCATTACCGCTATCAGAAGCAACGCCAGGATATTGAGATCCCCCTGACGCGCCGCTTCAAAGGACTGACCGATCGCACTGGGCAGACCGGCCACAATACCAGAGAAGATCAGAATCGAAATACCGTTACCGATACCACGCTCAGTTACCTGCTCACCCAGCCACATCAGGAAGACTGCACCGGACACCAGAGTAACTACTGCAACGAAGTAGAAGCCTGCATTCGCAACGAACGCGACCCCTTGGTTCGCCAGACCTACGGCCATACCGAACGCCTGGATAGTAGCAAGAATAACCGTACCGTATCGGGTATATTGGTTAATCTTACGACGTCCAGCCTCGCCCTCTTTCTTCAACTGTTCAAGCTGGGGGCTGACAGCCGTCATCAACTGCATGATAATCGATGCAGAGATATATGGCATGACACCCAGAGCGAGAATACTCATACGCTCCAGAGCACCACCAGAGAACATGTTGAACAAACTCAGGATGGTTCCCTGATTCTGATCAAACAGCGCGGCAAGGCGATCAGGGTTGATACCGGGAACCGGGATATGAGCCCCGATACGGTAAACAATGATCGCGATAAGCACGAAACGAAGGCGTGACCAGAGTTCACTCAGTCCGTTCTGTCTTCCCGCTGGTATTTGTCCTTGCTTAGCCATTTATGCCTCGACTTTACCGCCAGCAGCTTCAATTGCAGCCTGAGCGCCTTTGGTCACTTTAAGACCTTTAAGGGTAACAGGCTTATTGATTTCACCAGACAGGATTACACGTACAACCTTGATTTCCTGTTTGATGACATCAGCTGTTTTCAGTGCGTCCAGATCGATTGTATCGATCCCCATGCTGCTCAGCTCGCCAAGACGAACTTCTGCTACATAACGCGAGATACGCGAAGTAAAACCGAACTTCGGAAGACGACGCTGAATTGGCATCTGCCCGCCTTCAAAACCCGGATTTACCGAACCGCCGGAGCGGGATTTCAAACCCTTGTGACCGCGACCACAAGTTTTACCCAGACCGGAGCCGATACCACGACCAACACGCTTTGGAGCATGCTTGGAACCGGCACCCGGGCGCAAAGTATTCAAACGCATTGGGTGACTCCTTTTACTCGCTGACTACATTAACCATGTAGTGAACTTTGTTGATCATTCCGCGTACAGATGGCGTGTCTTCAACTTCGACAACGTGACCAATACGACGCAGACCAAGCCCTTTGACACAGAGCTTATGATTAGGCAAAGTGCCAATCGTACTGCGTACCAGGGTTACCTTGATTGTTTTAGCCATATCTTAGTTCCCCAGGATATCGTCAACAGTCTTACCACGCTTGGCAGCGATGTCGTCTGGTGACTTCATGGCGGACAGGCCTTTGACTGTTGCGCGGACAACGTTTACCGGATTGGTGGAGCCGTAGCACTTGGCCAGTACGTTCTGGACACCGGCCAGTTCCAATACTGCACGCATCGCACCACCGGCGATAACACCAGTACCTTCCGAAGCTGGCTGCATGTAAACCTTGGCTGAGCCGTGACGGGCTTTCAGCGGGTACTGCAGTGTGTGACCATTCAGCTGAACCTTGATCATGTTGCGACGCGCCTGTTCCATTGCTTTTTGAATAGCAACAGGAACTTCACGTGCTTTACCACGACCAAAGCCAACCCGACCATTACCATCACCAACTACTGTCAGCGCAGTGAAGCCGAAGATACGACCACCCTTGACAACTTTGGCGACACGGTTTACCTGAACCAGTTTTTCCTGGAGTTCACCGTCTTTCTGTTCGTGATTTGCCATAATAGAAACCTTTAGAATTCCAGGCCGCCTTCACGGGCCGCATCTGCCAGGGCCTGCACTCGACCATGGTATTTATAACCGGCGCGGTCAAAAGCAACCTTAGTTACACCTGCTTCTTTCGCACGCTCAGCAATCAGCGTACCCACCTTGCGAGCGGCCTCTACGTTACCAGTAGAACCCTGGCGCAGATCCTTCTCGACAGTTGAAGCAGCTACCAGAACGTTTGCACCATCCGCAGAAATGATCTGCGCATAGATGTGACGCGGTGTGCGGTTAACACACAGACGTACAGCACCGAGCTCACGCATTTTGAGGCGAGTACGACGTGCACGACGAATTCGAGCTTGATTTTTAACGTTCATGACCCTGCCTTACTTCTTCTTCGCCTCTTTACGGCGTACATATTCATCAGCGTAACGAACACCTTTACCTTTGTATGGCTCAGGCGGACGGAATGCACGAATTTCTGCAGCCACTTGTCCAACGCGCTGCTTATCAGCACCGCTCACCACGATAGTGGTGTTATTGGGAGTGTCTGCCGTAATACCTTCGGGCAACTCATAATCGATGGGGTGTGAAAAACCAAGTGTCAGGTTCAGAACCTTACCCTTGGAAGCCGCACGGTAACCTACACCCTGCAGTTGAAGCGTTTTGGTAAACCCTTCGTTCACACCTACTATCATGTTATTAACCAGTGAGCGCAGTGTACCGGACAGCGCTATGGATTGCTTTGCACCATCACGTGGTACAAATGTGATCTGGCCTTCAGCCTGCTCTACAACTACAGAAGGATGAACATCCAGATTTAACTGGCCGTTTTTACCTTTAGCTGTAACCTGCTGTCCGCTGATCTTTACTTCTACGCCTGCCGGTACAACTACGGGTTTCTTCGCAACTCGTGACATTGGAATACCTCTTAGAATACCGTGCAGATAACTTCGCCACCGATACCCGCTTCACGGGCAGCCCGGTCAGTCATCAAACCTTTGCTGGTCGAGATAATTGCAATACCCAGACCGTCGCTGACTTTCGGCAGCTTGGAAACGTGTCTGTAGATCCGCAAACCAGGGCGGCTGACGCGCTTGATTTCTTCAATAACAGGCTTACCTTCAAAGTATTTCAACTCAATACTCAGAACAGGTTTTGCGCCTTCTTCTACGCTGTATCCAGCGATATAACCTTCGCTCTGCAGCAGCGTTGCAATAGCAACTTTCTGCTTAGAGGAGGGCATGGCAACGACGCTTTTCTCTGCCATATGCCCATTGCGGATACGTGTAAACATATCTGCCAGGGTATCTTGCATACTCATGCTTTATACTTCCTCAATTGTGCAGCGCGGTGCGGTAGCAGCAAGCTGCCCTGACCACCGTGCTTACCTTTTGACAAGCTTACCAGCTTGCCTTCTTCAGACCCGGCACGTCTCCGCGCATCGCTGCTTCGCGTAACTGGTTACGGCACAGACCAAACTTGCGGTAAACCGCATGTGGACGTCCAGTTATCTGACAACGACGCACCTGACGAACAGGGCTAGAGTCACGCGGCAGTTTCTGCAGCGCAACCTGTGCTTCCCAGCGCTCTTCATCAGAAGAGGCAGAGCTCAAAATAACCGCTTTCAGCTGAGCACGCTTGGCAGCAAACTTGTCTACCAGTGCAGTGCGCTTATGCTCGCGGTTCTTCATAGAAGTCTTGGCCATATTATCTATCCCAGTCTTATTTACGGAACGGCAATTGCAGAGCAGTCAGCAGAGCGCGACCCTCATCATTGCTTTTCGCAGTGGTGGTGATAGTGATATCCAAACCACGCATCTTGTCGACTTTGTCGTACTCGATCTCAGGGAAGATGATCTGCTCTTTGACACCCATGCTGTAGTTACCACGTCCGTCAAAAGACTTCGGGTTCAGACCACGGAAATCGCGAACACGCGGAATAGCAACGTCGACCAGGCGGTCAAGGAATTCCCACATACGCTCACCGCGCAGGGTAACCTTGCAGCCGATCGGCCAGCCTTCACGCACTTTAAAGCCAGCAATTGACTTACGTGCGTTGGTAACAACCGGTTTCTGACCAGCAATCGCAGTCAGATCAACGACAGCGTTATCAAGCTGCTTCTTATCACCAATAGCTTCGCCCACACCCATATTCAGAGTGATCTTGGTGATACGAGGTACCGCCATGATATTAGGGCTGTTCAACTCTTCTTTGAGCTGAAGTTTCAATTCTGTTTCGTACAGGGCTTTCAATCTGGACATTGCACCAACCTCTCTTACTTATCACCAACGACAGTTTCGCCGTTGGACTTGTAGAAGCGTACCTTGGTGCCGTCTTCGAGTTGTTTGAAGCCAACACGATCACCCTTACCGGTAGCAGGGTTGAAGATGGCTACGTTGGAGGTTGCGATAGACGCTTCCTTCTCAACGATTCCACCCTGACGTCCCGCCATTGGGTTTGGTTTCTGGTGCTTCTTGATCATGTTGATGCCAGATACGATCAGGCGATCATTCGCCAGCACGCGCATGACTTTGCCACGCTTGCCTTTATCTTTACCTGCGATAACGATTATTTCATCGTTACGACGAATTTTACGCATTGCTATACCTATGTCCTTTCCTGCTACCCTCTCATGCTTAAAACGCCAAACCCTCACGAGCTTGGCGTTTTACGTAGACATGCTTAATAAAAAGCAGAGTCTTTACAGCACTTCAGGCGCCAGGGAAATGATCTTCATGAACTTCTCAGTACGAAGCTCACGCGTTACTGGGCCGAAAATACGTGTACCGATAGGAGCATCGTTGTTGTTCAACAGAACCGCTGAGTTTGTATCAAAGCGGATCAGTGAACCATCAGGACGACGAACACCTTTACGGGTACGTACTACGACTGCTTTAAGAACCTGGCCTTTCTTTACCTTGCCACGAGGAATCGCTTCCTTGACGGTGACTTTAATAATGTCTCCGACACGTGCGTAGCGGCGGTGAGAACCACCCAGGACCTTAATACACATCACGCGCTTGGCACCGCTGTTGTCAGCGACATCAAGCATCGATTCAGTTTGAATCATGGTCTACTCCAAATACTGTTTTACCTGCCAGCGCTACATTTTAGAACTGACAGGGCAAATGGAGCGAAGGTGCAGTATATTACACCTTCGCTGCGCGCTCTTCAATGCGTATCAGTGCCCAAGTCTTGGTTTTTGACAACGGACGCGTTTCTGCGATCGTTACCAGGTCACCAGAATGGCACTCATTCTTTTCGTCATGAGCGTGCAGCTTGGTTGAACGCTTAACAAATTTCCCATAAATAGGATGCTTTACTTTACGCTCAACCAGCACTGTGATGGTTTTGTCCATCTTGTCACTGATGACCTTGCCGGTCACAGTACGGGTACGTTTTTCAGCGCTCATTTATGCACCTGCCTTCTGTCTGAGTACAGTTTTAACGCGTGCAATGTCGCGACGAACCTGACTCATCAGGTGATTCTGAGCCAGCTGCCCAGTCGCTCTTTGCATCCGCAGATTAAACTGGTCTTTCAGAAGACCCAGCAGCGCCTGCTGAAGCTCTTCTGCGGACTTATCGCGCAGTTCGGTTGCTTTCATCACATCACCGTCCGCTTAACAATAGTTGTAGTCACAGGCAGCTTGGCGGCGGCCAGACCAAAGGCTTCGTTAACGAGCTCTTCATTGACACCGCTGATTTCAAACAGGACTTTGCCTGGCTGAATCTGCGCTACCCAGTACTCGACGTTACCTTTACCCTTACCCATACGGACTTCAAGTGGCTTGGTCGTAATTGGCTTATCCGGAAAAACACGGATCCAGATCTTTCCACCACGCTTTACATGACGAGTCATGGTACGACGAGCAGCTTCGATCTGACGCGCTGTAATACGACCGCGACCAGTCGCTTTCAGCGCATACTCGCCAAAGCTGACCTTGTTGCCACGCTGCGCCAGGCCGCGGTTACGGCCTTTCATTACCTTGCGGTATTTCAGTCGTTTTGGTTGCAGCATTGACGTTTACCTCACTTAGTTCCTTTCTTCTTAGGAGCATTCTTCTCGGCACGTACCTGTTCGATACCACCAAGAACTTCTCCCTTGAAGACCCAGACTTTAACGCCAATCACACCGTAAGTTGTGTGCGCTTCATAAGTAGCGTAATCGATATCCGCACGCAGAGTATGTAGAGGCACACGACCTTCACGATACCATTCCGTACGGGCGATCTCAGCGCCACCAAGACGACCACCAACCTGAATCTTGATACCCTTGGCACCCAGACGCATCGCATTCTGCACAGCACGTTTCATCGCACGGCGGAACATGACACGGCGCTCCAGCTGATTGGCAACACTCTGCGCAACCAGTTTAGCGTCGAGATCAGGCTTACGAACCTCTTCGATGTTGATGTGCACAGGCACACCCATCATTTCAGACACAGCATTACGCAGTGTCTCTACATCTTCACCTTTCTTACCGATAACAATACCGGGGCGAGCAGTGTGGATGGTAATTTTTGCGTTCTGAGCCGGACGCTCAATATCAATTCGACTCACAGACGCATTTTTCAGCCGCTGCTCCAGGTACTTACGCACCTGAAGATCGTTCAGCAGCTTACTGGCATAGCTGGACTTGTCAGCGTACCACACAGACGTGTGCTCTTTGACAATCCCAAGCCGTATACCGGTCGGATGTACTTTCTGACCCATAACGATCTCCTAGCAGTCAGCTCTTAATCGGCCACCTTGACGGTGATATGTGACGAACGCTTAAGGATGCGATCAGCGCGTCCTTTAGCTCGTGGCCGGATGCGTTTCATGGTCATACCTTCATCGACGAAAATTGCAGAAACACGCAACTCATCAACATCAGCGCCTTCATTATGCTCCGCGTTAGCGATAGCGGAATCCAGCACCTTCTTGACCAGAACAGCAGCTTTTTTGTTGCTGAACGCCAGAATATCCAGAGCTTCACCCACAGACTTTCCACGAATCTGATCAGCAACCAGACGGGCCTTCTGAGGGGAGATGCGGGCACCTTTGTGCTTGGCAACTACTTCCATCACCATACTCCCTTACTTCTTCTTGGCCTTCTTGTCAGCTGCATGTCCGCGGAACGTACGTGTAGCAGCAAACTCACCCAGTTTATGACCAACCATATCTTCAGTGATAAACACTGGAACATGCTGGCGGCCGTTATGTACCGCAATCGTCAAACCCACAAAGTGCGGAAACACTGTGGAACGACGTGACCAGGTTTTAATTGGACGACGATCGTTTGCATCGATTGCAGCTTCTACCTTTTTCAGCAGGTGAAGGTCGATAAATGGACCTTTCTTCAGTGAACGTGGCACAGCTGTATCCTCTTACTTAGCGCTTCGACGGCGTACAATAAGCTTATTGGTACGCTTGTTCTTGCGGGTTTTATAACCTTTGGTCGGAACGCCCCAGGGAGTAACCGGATGACGGCCACCTGAAGTACGTCCTTCACCACCACCATGCGGGTGATCGACCGGGTTCATCGCAACACCACGAACGGTCGGGCGCACACCACGCCAACGTTTTGCACCAGCTTTACCCAACTGACGCAGTGAGTGTTCAGAGTTACTGACCTCACCCAGCGTAGCACGGCATTCAGCCAGAACCTTACGCACTTCACCAGAACGCAGACGGAGCGTTACATACGCGCCATCACGCGCCACCAACTGTGCGGATGCACCAGCAGAACGCGCCATCTGCGCACCCTTACCAGGTTTCAGCTCGATACAGTGGATAGTACTACCCAGCGGGACATTACGCAGAGGCATGGTGTTACCCACTTTAATATCTGGATTTTCGCCAGAGATCACCTGTGCGCCAGCCTGCAGACCTTTCGGTGCAATGATGTAACGACGTTCGCCGTCGAGATACTTCACCAGTGCGATATGTGCAGTACGGTTAGGATCATATTCCAGGCGCTCAACGATGCCAGGGATACCATCTTTATTACGACGGAAGTCAATAACGCGATACAGCTGCTTGTGACCACCACCGATATGACGAGTAGTGATGCGACCATTATGGTTACGTCCACCCGTCTTGCTTTTCTTCTCTACCAGAGAGGATAAAGGTCTGCCCTTATGCAGGTCAGCCCCTACCACCTTGATGACGTGACGACGTCCGGCAGAGGTAGGCTTTGCTTTAATAATTGCCATGATTCAACCCCTTATTCGCCAGCCAGGAAATCAATTTCTGAGCCATCAGCGAGGCGAACATACGCTTTACGCACGTCAGAGCGTTTACCCAGACCGCGCACGGTGCGCTTAGTCTTGCCCTTAGTGGTCAGTACGTTCACGCCATCAACTTTAACGTTGAAAAGCTCTTCAACTGCTTTCTTGATTTCAGGCTTGGTAGCATCTTTGGCTACACGAAAAACAACCTGCTGTGAGCCGTCTGCAACGATCGTCGCTTTCTCAGAGATGTGAGGCCCCAACAACACTTTGTAAATGCGTTCCGGATTCATGCCAACACCTCGTCAATTTTCTTAAGAGCAGACGCTGTCACAACAACCTTGTCAAAGCCAACCAGACTGACTGGGTCAATCGCCGCAACATCACGCACATCAACATGTGGGACGTTACGCGCTGCCAGATACAGATTCACTTCCACTTCTTCTGTAATCAGCAGTGCATTAGAAAGCTCAAGCTCTTTCATTCTTGCAACAAACTGTTTGGTTTTTGGCTCAGCCATATTGAGAGACTCAACAACAACCAAACGCTCCTGACGTACCAGCTCAGACAGAATGCAGCGCATTGCAGCACGGTACATCTTTTTGTTCACTTTCTGCGCATAGTCACGTGGCGATGCTGCGAAGGTTACACCACCTGAACGCCACAGAGGCGAGCGGATAGTACCTGCACGGGCACGACCAGTACCTTTCTGACGGAAAGGCTTGGCGCCACCACCAGATACAGCAGAACGATTTTTCTGAGCCTTGCTACCCTGACGACCACCTGCCAGATAGGCAGTGACGACCTGGTGAACCAGAGACTCGTTAAACTCTTTGCCAAAAATCAGCTCGGATACTTCGACCGAACCGTTGGCTCCTGTCAGATTCAAATTCATGATAAACCCCTTCAGCCGCGTGCTTTAACAGCAGGTTTAACGATGACGTCACCACCGGTAGCACCAGGAACGGCACCCTTTACCAGCAGCAGGTTACGTTCAGCGTCTACGCGCACCACTTCAAGTGTCTGCACAGTACAACGCTCTGCACCCATATGACCGGCCATCTTTTTACCCTTGAACACACGTCCCGGAGTCTGACACTGACCAATGGAACCCGGAGCACGGTGAGACAGTGAGTTACCGTGAGTCGCGTCCTGTGTACGGAAGTTCCAGCGCTTTACGCCACCCTGGAAGCCCTTACCTTTGGATTGACCGGTAACATCAATTTTCTGACCTGCTTCGAAGCGCTCAACTGTCAGCGAATCGCCAACGTTGATTTCTTCATCACCTGTGAGGCGGAACTCCCACAAACCACGACCAGCTTCAACTCCTGCCTTGGCGAAGTTACCTGCTGACGCTTTGGAAAGGCGGTTAGCCTTTTTAGCACCAGTGGTAACCTGTACAGCAGCATAACCATCAGTATCGATAGTTTTGACGCAAGTCACGCGGTTCGGATCAACCTCGATGACGGTGACTGGCACGGACACGCCATCTTCTGTGAAGACACGGGTCATACCCGCTTTACGTCCGATAAGTCCTACAGACATATTTATACCTCTTGCCAGTTGTGTACGGGGCTGTCACCCACTACGGCTGCCCTTTGCAGAGCATTCCACAAATAGCGCTTCATTAAAGTAATTAATTCTGCGCAGTACTCTATTAGCCCAGGCTAATCTGCACTTCAACACCCGCTGCAAGATCCAGCTTCATCAAAGCGTCAACCGTTTTTTCGGTTGGCTCGACGATATCCAGAACGCGCTTGTGAGTACGAATCTCATACTGATCGCGCGCGTCTTTGTTGACATGCGGTGAAACCAGGATGGTGAAACGTTCTTTGCGAGTAGGAAGTGGGATCGGACCATGCACCTGCGCACCCGTCCGCTTTGCAGTTTCAACAATCTCCTGCGCGGATGAGTCGATCAGGCGATGATCAAACGCCTTCAGACGAATTCTGATTTTTTGGTTCTGCATTCTGATCACGCAATTCCAGTTAGTTTCATAACGGCAATAGCCGACCTCCCCTTACAAGAAGGGACGCAAATTTTACTCAGCCCCTGCCCCAGCGTCAAGAATAAATGGTTTATTTTTAACCAGATCGCCTTATGAGGAGCATAAACTGACCTTTCAGCCATTTGATATGCCATTGAGGTATAAAAAAACCCTCCGGAGAGGGTTTTCTGAATTTCTCTGGCTAATCCGATGATCAGTCGAGGATTTTCGCTACAACACCAGCACCCACTGTACGACCGCCTTCACGGATCGCAAAGCGCAGACCTTCTTCCATCGCGATCGGTGCAATCAGGGTAACGGACATCTGTACGTTATCACCTGGCATGACCATCTCAACGCCTTCAGGCAGCTCACAAGCACCTGTTACGTCAGTTGTACGGAAGTAGAACTGTGGACGGTAGCCTTTGAAGAATGGCGTGTGACGACCACCCTCTTCTTTGCTCAGAATGTACACTTCGCCTTCGAACTGAGTGTGCGGAGTGATTGAACCTGGCTTGGACAGAACCTGACCACGCTCAACGTCATCACGTTTGGTACCACGCAGCAGCGCACCGATGTTCTCGCCTGCACGACCTTCGTCCAGCAGCTTACGGAACATCTCAACACCTGTAACAGTGGTCTTGGTCGTTGGGCGGATACCCACGATCTCAACTTCGTTACCTGTGTTAACAATACCACGCTCAACACGACCGGTAACAACAGTACCACGGCCGGAGATGGAGAACACGTCTTCAATCGGCATCAGGAATGGCTTGTCGATCGCACGCTCTGGCTGAGGAATGTACTGGTCCAGAGTCTCAACCAGCTTCTTCACAGCAGTGGTACCCATGCCATTGTCGTCCTGACCATTCAACGCCATCAGCGCAGAACCGATCACGATTGGCGTGTCGTCACCCGGGAACTCGTACTGATCCAGAAGTTCGCGAACTTCCATCTCAACCAGCTCCAGCAGCTCTTCGTCGTCAACCATGTCCGCTTTGTTCATGAATACAACGATGTAAGGTACACCTACCTGACGTGACAGCAGGATGTGCTCACGCGTCTGTGGCATCGGGCCGTCAGCTGCGGAACAAACCAGAATCGCACCGTCCATCTGTGCAGCACCAGTGATCATGTTTTTCACATAGTCAGCGTGGCCTGGGCAGTCAACGTGCGCGTAGTGACGCACTTCTGATTCATACTCAACGTGTGATGTGGAGATGGTGATACCACGTTCACGCTCTTCAGGTGCGTTATCGATACCGTCGAATGCTACGGCAGCGCCACCCCAAACCTCTGCACACACGCGTGTCAGCGCAGCTGTCAGAGTTGTCTTACCGTGGTCAACGTGACCAATGGTTCCTACGTTGACGTGCGGCTTGTTACGTTCAAATGCTTTCTTAGCCACGGCTAAATCCTCTTAATCAGAATTAGTAGTTAATCAGTACTGCTTCATTACAGCTTCAGCGATGTTGTTAGGAGCCTCTGCGTAGCATTCGAACTCCATAGAGTAAGTCGCTCGCCCCTGTGAAGCTGATCGCAGATCGGTTGCATAACCAAACATTTCACCCAGCGGAACCTGAGCAGTGATGACCTTGCCGGAAATGGTATCTTCCATACCCTGAACAAGACCACGACGACGGTTAAGGTCGCCCATCACGTCACCCATGTACTCCTCAGGCGTTACCACTTCGACCTTCATCATCGGCTCAAGCAGACAAGGACTGGCTTCCATGGCATATTTTTTCAAAGCCTGTGAGGCAGCAATCTTAAACGCCATCTCGCTGGAGTCAACTTCGTGGAAGGAGCCATCATATAGACGCGCCTTCAGGCCGATGAGCGGATATCCGGCGATAACACCGTTTTTCATCTGCTCCTCGATACCCTTCTCGACAGCTGGGATATATTCCTTCGGAATCGTACCACCAACAATCTCGTTCAGGAATTCAAGACCTTCCTCATCGCTCGGACTGAACTCGACGACAACGTGGCCATACTGACCACGACCACCAGACTGACGCGCAAACTTGTGGTTGGCTACAACCGGCTTGCGAATCTTTTCACGATAGGCCACCTGCGGCTTACCGATGTTGGCTTCAACCTTGAACTCACGACGCATACGATCGACGATGATATCGAGGTGCAGCTCACCCATGCCGGAGATAATGGTCTGACCACTCTCTTCGTCGGTATGCACACGGAATGAAGGATCTTCCTGGGCCAGCTTGCCCAGTGCGACACCCATTTTTTCCTGATCTGCCTTTGATTTAGGCTCAACAGCAACCGAGATCACGGGATCAGGAAACTCCATACGCTCCAGAACAATTTTATTGTCCAGATCGCACAGCGTATCACCAGTAGAGACATCCTTCAGACCGATAACGGCAGCAATGTCGCCGGCACGAACCTCTTTGATCTCTTCACGGGAGTTGGCATGCATCTGCACCATACGACCAACACGCTCTTTCTTCTCTTTGACAGAGTTATAAACACTGTCACCTGAGTTGAGCACGCCGGAGTACACGCGGATGAAAGTCAGAGTTCCGACGAAAGGATCGGTAGCGATTTTGAACGCCAGCGCAGCAAATGGAGCAGAGTCGTCTGCTTCACGCGTTGCCAGAGTTTCAGCCTTGTCGTCCAGAGTACCTTCAATCGCCTTGACCTCAGTCGGAGACGGCAGGTATTCAATAACAGCATCCAGAACAGCCTGAACACCTTTATTCTTGAATGCAGAACCACACTGCATCAGAACGATTTCGTTGTTCAGTGTGCGCTTACGCAGACCGAACTTGATCTCTTCAAGGCTCAGCTCACCTGTTTCCAGGTACTTATCCATCAGCTCTTCTGTTGCTTCAGCAGCCGCTTCAGTCAAATGCTCACGCAGCTCTTCAGCTTTAGCCTGAAGATCAGCAGGAATCTCTTCCAGCTGGAACGTCATACCCTGATCGGCTTCATTCCAGATGATAGATTTCATCGCAAGCAGATCAACAACGCCTGTAAAGTTATCCTCAGCACCAATCGGGAAATTGATTGGTACGGTCGTCACATTCAGACGTTTTTTCAGTTGATCTTCAACACGGAAGAAATCTGCACCAGCACGATCCATCTTGTTGACGAATACCATGCGTGGCACTTCATATTTGTTAGCCTGACGCCAAACGGTTTCAGTCTGTGGCTGCACGCCGGATGACGCACACAACACAACAACTGCACCATCGAGAACACGCAGCGAACGCTCAACTTCGATAGTGAAGTCAACGTGCCCCGGGGTATCGATGATATTGATACGGTGTTCTTCAAACTGCTTGGCCATACCACTCCAGAAAGTGGTGATAGCAGCAGAAGTGATGGTGATACCACGCTCCTGCTCCTGCTCCATCCAGTCAGTAGTAGCTGCACCATCATGCACTTCACCGATCTTGTGAGACAGACCTGTGTAGAAAAGCACACGTTCAGTAGTCGTTGTCTTACCAGCATCAACGTGTGCGCAGATACCAATATTGCGGTATCTGTTAAGCGGCGTTTTACGAGCCACGACTAAACCCTCTGAAGATTAGAAGCGATAGTGAGCAAAAGCCTTGTTGGCTTCCGCCATACGGTGCACGTCTTCACGTTTCTTGACGGCAGCGCCGCGACCTTCAGCAGCATCAGCCAGTTCGCCAGCCAGACGCAGAGCCATAGTTTTCTCACCACGCTTACGTGCAGCATCTACAAGCCAACGCATGGCCAGAGCCAGACGGCGAGATGGACGTACTTCTACAGGTACCTGATAGGTGGCACCACCCACACGGCGAGATTTAACCTCAACCACGGGCTGAACAGTTTCCAGCGCTTTGTCAAACAGATCTACTGGATCCTGCTTGGTACGCTCCTGGAGTTTATCCATAGCGCCATAAACAATCCGTTCTGCAACAGATTTTTTACCACTGACCATCAAATGGTTGATGAATTTAGCCAGTGTTACGTTTCCGAACTTGGGATCCGGCAGTATTTCACGCTTTGCAGCAACGCGTCTTCTAGGCATGATAAGCCCTCAAATAATTTTAAAAAGGTCTTCAGGTTAGTCAGGATGTCAACGACACCTGTCCTTACTCTTATCGTCCTTCGGCCCAGCGGACAGTATGACCCGTAGGTGCAAAACTGGTTCACTTCGCCTCAGGAGCAACGAATCAGGACTTAGGACGCTTAGTACCGTACTTGGAACGAGCCTGTTTACGGTCATTCACGCCTGAGCAGTCCAGGGAGCCACGAACGGTGTGATAACGCACACCTGGCAGATCCTTTACACGACCACCACGAATCAGGACCACGGAGTGTTCCTGCAGGTTATGTCCTTCACCACCGATGTATGAAGAAACTTCGTAGCCGTTTGTCAGTCGCACACGGCAGACTTTACGCAGCGCCGAGTTCGGCTTCTTCGGTGTTGTTGTATAAACACGGGTACACACGCCACGACGTTGTGGGCATGCCTGCAGAGCGCGTACATCACTAGGCTGTACTTTGCGCTTGCGCGGCTTGCGTACCAACTGGTTAATTGTTGCCATTCAGCAAACTCCACCTTTGGTTATTAAACACCATATAATAAAAAACTGGATAATTTCCTACCCAGTCTACAAGAGGGCCGGAATTTTAAACAATTCCGACCCCTCACGTCAAATGTTGTCTGTTTTTTAGTCAGAGCTGGACATCGCCGAGTTCAAAGCCTCGGTCAACGCCTGCTGGACCTCTTCAGCACTAACACCGCCGCCTTCCTGGCCCATCTTGCGCTTGCGCTTGCGCTCGCTGTGATAAGCCAGACCTGTTCCGGCCGGGATCAGACGACCCACAACCACGTTCTCTTTCAATCCGCGCAGTGCATCACTGCGGCCATTGACTGCACCTTCTGTCAATACGCGCGTGGTTTCCTGGAAGGAAGCCGCTGAGATGAAGGACTCTGTTGCCAGAGATGCCTTGGTGATACCCAGCAGCACACGCTCGTATTTGGCAGGGAACTTGCCATCAGCCAGAAGACGCTCGTTCTCGATGCGAACACCGATATATTCAACTTGATCGCCCTGAATAAAGTTGGAATCGCCAGACTCAGCTATCTCAACCTTACGCACCATCTGACGCACAATCACTTCGATGTGTTTATCGTTGATGGTTACACCCTGCAGACGGTAAACGTCCTGAATCTCACTGACGATATAACGCGCCAGAGCATTGACGCCGAGGATCCGCAGAATATCGTGCGGGTTTGACGGGCCATCGGAGATAACCTCACCCTTCTCGACCGATTCACCTTCGAATACGTTCAGGTTACGCCACTTCTGAATCATGATCTCAACTGGATCAGTTCCATCATGCGGCGTTATCAGTACACGGCGCTTGCCCTTGGTTTCACGACCGAAGGAAACGGTACCGGAGATCTCGGCCAGAATCGCATACTCTTTTGGCTTGCGCGCTTCGAAGAGGTCAGCAACACGTGGCAGACCACCCGTGATATCCTTGTTGACCGTGCCTTCCTGCGGGATACGTGCCAGTACGTCACCCAGCTGAACTTCCGCGCCATCGCCAAGGTTGACAATCGCCTTCGGTGGCAGCAGATACTGTGCTGGCATTTCTGTACCCGGGTAGCACAAGTCCTTACCTGCATGATCGACCAACTTGATCATCGGGCGGATATCTTTACCTGCCTGCGGACGATCCTTGGCATCAAGGACCTCAACAGTGGAAAGACCGGTCAGATCATCTGTCTGACGTTTGACGGTCACACCGTCATCCAGTCCGACAAATACAATTTTACCTTTCACTTCAGAGATGATCGGATGGGTATGCGGATCCCAGCTGGCCACAATGGCGCCAGGCTCGACCACACTGCCTTCCTTCACTTTCAGAATAGCACCGTAAGGAAGCTTATAACGCTCACGCTCACGACCATGCTCATCAGTTACGCCCAATTCACCAGAGCGGGATGTAGCAACCAGATTGCCATCCGTACGTTCAACAAACTTCAGGTTATGCAGACGGATTTCACCACCTGATTTGATCTGAATGCTGTCGACTGCCGCTGCCCGTGACGCCGCACCACCGATATGGAAGGTACGCATGGTCAGCTGTGTACCTGGCTCACCGATAGACTGGGCAGCGATAACACCGATCGCTTCACCACGGTTAACCAGATGTCCACGCGCCAGGTCACGACCGTAGCAGCTGGCGCAGATACCGTAGGTAGCATCACAGGTGATCGGTGAGCGAACATACATCTCGTCGATCGCACTGTAGCGCTCATCATTTTCAAGACGATGGACCCAGGCTTCATCGATCAGGGTGCCACGCTCGATCAGGACTTCTGATTCGGTTGGATCCATGACATCACGTGCTACCACACGACCCAGAATACGCTCACCCAGACTGACAATAACATCGCCGCCTTCGATCATGGCCTGAACCATGACACCATGCATCGTGCCGCAGTCGTCATCGGTGATGACCAGGTCCTGCGCAACGTCAACCAGACGACGCGTCAGGTAACCGGAGTTAGCTGTTTTCAGAGCGGTATCCGCAAGACCCTTACGCGCACCGTGAGTCGAGATGAAGTACTGAAGTACGTTCAGACCTTCACGGAAATTTGCCACGATCGGAGTTTCGATGATCGAGCCGTCCGGCTTCGCCATCAGACCACGCATACCGGCCAACTGACGAATCTGAGCAGCTGAGCCTCGAGCACCTGAGTCGGCCATGATATAGACAGAGTTGAAGGACTCCTGTTCTACTTCATTACCATCGGCATCGATTACCTTATCGGTTCTCAGGTTGTCCATCATGCGCTTGGCCAACACCTCGTTGGCACGCGACCAGATATCTACAACTTTGTTGTATTTCTCGCCGTGCGTCACCAGACCATCAGCAAACTGACGCTCGATCTCTTTTACTTCGTCATCAGCCTTGGCAATGATCTCGGCTTTTTCGTCTGGTATAACGAAGTCGTTAACACCGATTGAAGCACCTGACATGGTCGCCTGACGGAAACCCATGTACATCAACTGATCGGCAAAGATAACCGTGTCTTTAAGACCACAGCGGCGGTAGGCTTCGTTCAGCAGGCGTGAGATCGCCTTTTTCTTCATCGCCTGGTTAACCAGCTCAAACGGCAGGCCATCAGGGACAATATCAAACAGCATGGCACGACCAGCGGTTGTCTCACGAATGGCAGTGATCTCTTCGACATTACCCTCAATGTCGCGAATCACTTCGCGGATACGCACTTTAATGCGGGCATGCAGGTGCAACTGACCGGCTCCGTGAGCACGCTGCACTTCCTGGATGTTGGCAAATACCATGCCTTCACCCTGAGCAGCTATGCGATCACGTGTCATGTAGTACAGACCCAGAACCACGTCCTGAGAAGGTACAATGATCGGCTCGCCGTTGGCAGGAGACAGGATGTTGTTGGTCGACATCATCAGTGCACGCGCTTCAAGCTGAGCTTCAATCGTCAATGGCACGTGAACAGCCATCTGGTCACCGTCGAAGTCGGCGTTGTACGCCGCACAAACCAGCGGGTGCAGCTGAATAGCCTTACCTTCGATCAGAACCGGCTCAAACGCCTGGATACCCAGACGGTGAAGGGTCGGTGCACGGTTCAGCAGTACCGGATGCTCGCGGATAACTTCATCCAGGATATCCCATACCAGCGGCTCTTCGCGCTCCACCATCTTCTTGGCGGCCTTGATGGTGGTCGCATGACCACGCAGTTCCAGCTTGGAGAAAATGAAAGGCTTGAACAGCTCCAGAGCCATCTTCTTGGGCAGACCACACTGGTGCAGACGCAGCGCAGGACCCACCACGATAACGGAACGGCCGGAGTAATCGACACGCTTACCCAGAAGGTTCTGACGGAAACGACCCTGCTTACCCTTGATCATATCGGCCAGGGATTTCAGAGGACGCTTGTTGGAGCCAGTGATAGCGCGACCACGACGACCGTTATCCAACAGAGCATCAACCGATTCCTGCAGCATGCGCTTCTCGTTACGCACGATAATATCCGGTGCGTTCAGATCCAGCAGGCGCTTCAGACGGTTGTTACGGTTGATCACACGGCGATACAGATCGTTCAGATCCGACGTTGCGAAACGACCACCATCGAGCGGCACCAAAGGACGCAGATCAGGCGGCAGAACCGGCAGCACGCGCAGAATCATCCACTCAGGGCGGTTACCCGACTTGAGAAAAGCTTCCATCAGCTTCAGACGCTTGGACAGCTTCTTCAGCTTGGTCTCGGAGTTGG
Organism: Nitrincola salilacus; assembly: GCF_046271865.1. NCBI lineage: Bacteria > Pseudomonadati > Pseudomonadota > Gammaproteobacteria > Oceanospirillales > Oceanospirillaceae > Nitrincola > Nitrincola salilacus. The sequence continues at coordinate 279,195 of NZ_CP176580.1, read as the reverse complement.
TCTGAGGAATCTCTTCGCGCAGAGATTTGCACTCGGTTTCCAGATCAATAGAGCCCAGCAGTTCGTGTACCGCTTCGGCACCCATACGGGCATCGAACTCGTCACCGTACTCTTCCAGTGCATCGAAATACTGTTCATCGTTCAGCAACTGACCACGCTCAAGTGTCGTCATGCCAGGATCTATCACGACAAATGACTCGAAATACAACACACGCTCAATATCACGCAGTGTCATATCCAGCATCAGTCCGATACGGGATGGCAGAGACTTGAGGAACCAGATGTGTGCGACAGGTGATGCCAGTTCGATATGACCCATGCGATCACGTCGCACTTTGGTCATGGTCACTTCAACGCCACACTTCTCGCAGATCACACCACGATGTTTCATGCGCTTGTACTTGCCGCACAGACATTCGTAGTCTTTGATCGGGCCAAAGATCTTGGCACAGAACAAACCGTCACGCTCTGGCTTGAATGTGCGATAGTTGATCGTTTCAGGCTTTTTAACTTCGCCAAAAGACCAGGAACGGATCATCTCGGGCGATGCCAGAGTGATGCGAATCGAGTCAAACTCTTCAGATTTTCCCTGGGTCTTCAGCAGATTCAGCAGATCTTTCATTCTATATAGCTCCTCGCAGAGTTCTCTGCGGCGGGGCGCATGGCCCCGACCTGGTGATCAGTTAAGGTCTTAATCGCTCTCCAGCTCGATATCGATACCGAGCGAGCGAATCTCCTTGATCAATACGTTGAACGACTCAGGCATGCCTGGTTCCATACGATGATCACCATCCACGATGTTTTTATACATCTTGGTACGACCATTCACATCGTCCGATTTCACAGTCAGCATCTCCTGCAGAGTGTAGGCAGCACCATAAGCTTCAAGTGCCCAGACCTCCATCTCACCGAAACGCTGACCACCGAACTGCGCCTTACCACCCAGCGGCTGCTGCGTGACAAGGCTGTAGGAGCCAGTGGAGCGTGCGTGCATCTTGTCATCAACCAGATGGTTCAACTTCAGCATGTACATGTAACCAACGGTGACAGGACGATCAAAGATCGATCCGGTACGACCGTCATACAGCCTCATCTGTCCACTGTCATCAAGATCACCCAAACGCAGGAGTGCCTTGATTTCAGATTCCTTCGCACCATCAAATACAGGCGAAGCAAGAGGCACACCACCTCTGAGGTTATTAGCCAGATCCAACAGCTCCTTATCAGTGAAGCTATCCAGATCTTCCGTACGCCCAACACTCAGACCACCATGGTCTTCGTTATAGATTTTGCCGAGGAAGCTACGCAGTTCGGCCACTGTCTCAGCCTTGTCACGCTCCTGATCCAGCATGGTATTGATCTTGCGACCCAAACCTTTCGCTGCAGCACCCAGATGCATTTCAAGAATCTGACCGACGTTCATACGAGACGGTACACCCAGTGGGTTAAGCACGATATCGATCGGCTCACCATTCTCGTCGTACGGCATATCTTCAACCGGCATGATAACCGAGATAACACCCTTGTTACCGTGACGACCGGCCATCTTGTCACCTGGCTGCACACGGCGCTTGGTGGCAACATAAACCTTGACGATTTTCAGCACGCCCGGTGCCAGATCATCACCTGCCTGGAGTTTGCGCTTTTTGTCTTCAAAGCGCTTATCCATGCTTTCGCGACGCTCTTCAAGCTGATGCTGAGCATGTTCCAGCGTATCCTGAATTTCGTTGTCAGCGACACGAATCTGGAACCACTCGACACGACGCAGACCGGACAGGTACTCAGCCGTGATCTCATCACCTTTCTTCAGCGCAGGACCGCCCTCGGCTTTCAAACCGGTCAGGACTCTGGCAAGACGCTCAAATGTGGCATCTTCTACTATGCGGTACTCGTCATTGAGGTCTTTGCGGATATTATCCAGCTCTTCCTTCTCAATGGAGCGCGCACGCGAATCCTTCTCAACACCGTCACGTGTAAAGACCTGTACATCGATAACCTTACCGACAGTACCACCTTTAACACGCAGGGATGTATCTTTGACATCGGATGCCTTCTCACCGAAGATCGCTCGCAGCAGCTTCTCTTCAGGTGTCAGCTGGGTTTCACCCTTCGGCGTCACCTTACCGACCAGGATATCACCGGGGCCAACTTCGGCACCGATATGAACAATCCCTGACTCATCCAGCTTGGACAGTGCAGATTCACCGACGTTTGGAATATCGGAGGTGATCTCTTCTGGCCCCAGCTTGGTATCACGTGCCACACAGGTCAGTTCCTGAATATGGATAGTCGTGAAACGATCTTCCTGAACAACACGCTCAGAGATCAGGATGGAGTCCTCGAAGTTGTAACCATTCCAGGGCATGAATGCGATGCGCATATTCTGACCCAGCGCCAGCTCACCAAGATCAACGGAAGGACCGTCAGCCATGATGTCACCACGCGTCACCAGATCACCCGGGCGCACTATAGGACGCTGGTTAATACAAGTGTTCTGGTTCGAGCGAACATATTTGGTCAGGTTGTAGATATCAACACCGGCATCGCCTGCCTCTGTCTCATCGTCGTTAGCACGTACCACGATACGGCCAGCATCAACTGACTCGATCATGCCACCACGCTTGGCAACCACGCAGACACCGGAGTCATGCGCCACGTTACGTTCGATACCGGTACCCACCAGCGGCTTCTCGGCGCGCAGGGTCGGTACAGCCTGACGCTGCATGTTGGAACCCATCAATGCACGGTTGGCGTCGTCATGCTCAAGGAAGGGAATGAGTGCAGCAGCAACAGACACGATCTGGCGAGCAGACACGTCCATGTACTGAACCTTGTCCTTCGGCATGACCGTAAATTCGTTCTGATGACGCACCGCCACGAGATCTTCAACCAGTTGATTCTGCTCATCCATCAAAGCGGATGCCTGAGCGATAACGTAGTTGTTCTCTTCTATCGCAGACAGGTAGTCGATCTCATCGGTGACCTTACCATTGATAACCTGGCGATAAGGCGTCTCCAGGAATCCGTAATCATTGGTTCTGGCAAACACGGCAAGCGAGTTGATCAGACCGATGTTTGGACCTTCCGGTGTTTCGATCGGACATACGCGACCATAATGAGTCGGATGTACGTCACGTACTTCGAAGCCTGCACGCTCACGGGTCAGACCGCCCGGACCAAGCGCAGAGACACGACGCTTGTGCGTGATCTCTGACAGCGGGTTGTTCTGATCCATGAACTGGGACAGCTGGCTGGAGCCAAAGAACTCTTTGACCGCCGCAGCAACCGGCTTGGCATTGATCAGATCCTGAGGCATCAGGTTATCGGATTCTGCCATGCTCAGACGCTCGCGCACGGCACGCTCAACACGTACCAGACCAACGCGGAACTGGTTTTCTGCCATCTCACCTACGGAGCGGATACGACGGTTACCCAGATGGTCGATATCATCGACATGGCCTTTACCGTTACGGATATCGATCAGGGTTTTCATGACATCCAGAATGTCATCTTTAACCAGAATCGGTGAACCCGTTTCTTCCGGACGACCCAGACGACGGTTGAACTTCATGCGACCGACCGCAGACAGATCGTAACGCTCTTCGGAGAAGAAGAGATTTTCAAACAGAGACTCCGCAGATTCCTTGGTAGGTGGCTCACCAGGGCGCATCATGCGGTAGATTTCGACCAGAGCTTCAAGCTGGTTACGCGTGCTGTCAATACGCAGCGTATCAGAGATATAAGGACCACAATCCAGCTCATTGGTATACAGCGTCTCGAAGCGGGTAATACCAGCCACATGCAATTTGGCGATCAGATCTTCAGTCAGTTCGCTGTTGGCCGTTGCCATCAGTTCGCCACTGGACGGATCTGCCAGGTCATGTGCCAGCACTTTACCAGCGAGATACTCGGAAGGCACTTTCAATTGTGTCATGCCAGCCTGGGTCATCAGTCGTGTATGACGCGGCGTGATACGACGACCCGCTTCGACAATAACATTGTCCTGCGGATCACGGATCTCGAAAGACATGGTCTCGCCGCGCAGGCGATCAGGAACCAGATCCATCCAGATCACATCTTTTTCGAGTGTCCAGCCAGTGTTATCGAAGAAAATATCCAGAACTTCTTCGGTAGAGTAACCCAGCGCACGCAACAGAACAGATGCCGGCAGTTTACGACGACGGTCGATACGAACAAACAGGGCATCCTTCGGATCAAACTCGAAGTCCAGCCAGGAGCCACGGTAAGGAATGATACGGGCAGAATAGAGCAGCTTGCCGGATGAGTGTGTTTTACCTTTGTCATGATCAAAGAACACGCCGGGTGAGCGATGCAGCTGCGATACGATAACACGCTCGGTACCATTAACAACGAAGGTACCGTTATCCGTCATCAGGGGCATTTCACCCATGAAGACTTCCTGTTCTTTAATATCCTTGACCGCTTTGGTTGATGAATCGCGATCATAGATAATCAGACGTACCTTGACACGCAGAGGCGCGGCATAGGTTGTACCCCTTAGCTGGCACTCCTTGACGTCAAAAGCGGGTTCACCGAGGCGGTAACCAACGTACTCCAGCGCCGCGTTTCCGGAATAGGATACAATCGGAAAAACGGAATTAAACGCAGCATGGAGACCCATGTCCGTGCGAGTATCCGCATCGGCTCCCTGCTGCAGAAACTTGCGATAGGAACCCAGCTGTGTCGCGAGCAGATATGGAATGTCCATAACTTGCGGCAACTTGCTAAAGTCCTTACGAATACGTTTCTTCTCAGTATATGAATAAGCCATCAGTGTTCCCCAGCATGTGCACCAAGTTGAGAAGCCAGTCAGGAAGCAGATCTTCCATCCTGTTAAACCGTCATTAAATTGCTGTCACTTAATAACGGAAAAAGGCCGGTGGCACCTGGCCACCAGCCACACGCTATTTCAGCAGTTTACGCTGCCTGCAGCGCATAGAAGCAATTACTTGAGCTCAACAGAGGCGCCGGCTTCTTCCAGTGCTTTCTTGAGTTCTTCAGCTTCTTCTTTAGAAACGCCTTCTTTAACAGTCGCAGGAGCGCCGTCAACCAGGTCTTTTGCTTCTTTCAGACCCAGACCGGTTGCGCCACGTACTGCTTTAATGACGTTGACTTTCTTTTCACCAGCAGAAGTCAGAATAACGTTGAATTCAGTCTGCTCTTCAGCCGCTTCAGCAGCGCCTGCAGGGCCAGCAACAACAGCAGAAGCTGCAGTTACGCCGAATTTTTCTTCCATTGCTTCAATCAGAGTGACAACGTCCTTTACAGACATTTCAGCTACTGCATTGATGATATCTTCGTGAGTCAGAGACATTTTTCAATTTCCTGATAATCTAGTGTGAGCCCAAGCTCATTGAATCGATAACCAAAGCGCCATGAACGGATCAGGCGGCTTGCTCTTTCTGGTCGCGAATGGCTGCCAGTGTACGAACCAGCTTGCCAGCTGAAGCTTCTTTCATGACGCTCATCAGCTTGGCGATCGCTTCGTCGTAAGTCGGCAGACTAGCCAGCAGGTCAATATTGACCGGTTCGCCTTCGAACGCTGCTGCTTTCAGCTCGAACTTGTCATTTCCTTTGGCGAATTCTTTCAGAATACGCGCACCGGCACCTGGGTGCTCAGTCGAAAATGCAATAATGCTCGGGCCAATGAATGCGTCCTTCAGACACTCATAAGCTGTGCCTTCAACCGCGCGACGTGCGAGTGTGTTACGTACGACTTTCAGCCATACACCATTCTCACGCGCCTGCTTGCGCAGTGCAGTCATACTTTCTACTGTTACGCCACGTGAATCAGCGACAACAGCGGAAAGAGCAGAGGCGGCAGCTTGCTGGACTTCAGCGACGATCGCTTTTTTGTCTTCAAGTCCTAATGCCACAATTTACTCCTGGATTGAGTCTTTCGACTATTTACCAACCACCCTGATCTACTACTCAGGGCTATGAGTACGGTGGTACTGATTCAATCTGAATCTCACCGTCTGCGCAGGCTGGAAACCATTAAGACAGGACAACACTGGGTTGCCCTGTCACCTGCGGTCTTTGACGGCCTTCGTCTCTGTCTGACAGGTCACGAAGACCCTCAAAAAACCTTTAGTGCAGGGATCAGGCGCTCAAAGAGGACTGATCAACTGCCAGACCCGGGCCCATAGTGGTGGACAGGGTCACTTTCTTAACATAGACGCCTTTAGCAGAAGCTGGCTTCAGCTTCTTCAGGTCTGCGACCAGGGCTTCAATGTTTTCTTTGATCGATACACCGGTAAAGCCGACCTTGCCGACTGAACAGTGAATGATACCATTTTTGTCTGTACGGAAACGTACCTGACCGGCTTTGGCGTTTCTGACGGCAGTAGCAACATCAGCGGTAACCGTGCCAACCTTTGGGTTTGGCATCAGACCACGTGGACCCAGAATCTGGCCCAACTGACCAACAACACGCATTGCATCCGGAGTTGCAATCACGACGTCGAAGTCCAGGTTTCCACCTTTGATCTGCTCTGCCAGATCGTCAAAACCAACAATGTCAGCACCAGCTTCTTTAGCTTTCTCTACATTGTCGCCCTGAGCGAAAACAGCAACACGAACATCCTTACCGGTACCGTGTGGCAGAACAGTGGAACCACGAACGACCTGATCGGATTTACGTGGATCAACACCCAGGTTGACTGCCACATCAATGGATTCAGTAAATTTGACTTTAGACACATCAGCCAGCAGCGCAACCGCTTCCTGGATCTCATACTGCTTGGATGCGTCTACTTTTTCACGAATCGCCTTCTGGCGCTTACTCAGCTTGGTCATTATTCATCACCCTCTACGATAAGACCCATTGCACGCGCACTTCCGGCGATGGTACGAACCGCTGCATCCATGTCAGATGCAGTCAGATCCGGCATTTTAACCGTTGCGATCTCTTCGAGCTGAGCGCGGGTAACAGTGCCGACCTTTTCAGTATTTGGACGCGCAGAACCGCTCTTCAGACCCATGGACTTCTTCAGCAGCACGGCTGCTGGAGGCGTTTTGGTGATGAAGCTGAAGCTGCGATCACTGTAAACAGTGATGACGACAGGTGTTGGCAGACCTGGCTCAATACCCTGAGTCTGTGCGTTAAACGCTTTACAGAACTCCATGATATTAACACCATGCTGACCCAGAGCCGGACCTACCGGTGGACTTGGGTTAGCCTGGCCAGCTTTGACCTGCAGCTTGATATAAGCATTAATTTTCTTAGCCATTTAAGCTACTCCTTGTGGGTTCAAGCGCCTCTCGGCTCCCCGTTGTTGCAACAAAAAACCCGCTCGCAAGCGGTTTTAACAAAAACTGATCAGACCTTTTCGACCTGACGGAATTCCAGCTCAACCGGCGTGGAGCGCCCAAAGATCAGAACGGCCACCTGCAGACGGTTTTTCTCGTAGTTGACCTCTTCGACGACTCCATTGAAGTCAGCAAAAGGACCATCACATACGCGAACCATCTCGCCAGGCTCAAACACGGTCTTCGGACGTGGCTTATCCACACCGCTCTCAACACGCTGCAGAATCTCGTCGGCTTCTTTCTGAGTAATCGGAGCTGGTTTATCAGCTGTTCCACCGATAAAGCCAAGCACACGAGGTGTACTCTTCACCAGATGCCATGTCTCATCATTCATGGCCATCTGTACCAGAACATAGCCTGGATAAAACTTGCGTTCCGATTTGCGCTTCTTACCATCGCGCATCTCGACAACTTCTTCTGTCGGCACCAGCACATCACCAAAGAAGTCCTGCATGCCATGCATCTCGATACGCTCTTTCAGCGCATTCATGACTCGCTTTTCGTAACCAGAGTATGCATGAACCACATACCAGCGCTTCTTTTCCGTATCCATGCTCTACCTCTAACCTATTACGCCGGATACTATCCAGCCAAGCAGTGAGTCCAGACCCCACAGCATCAACGCCACAACCAGAACCGCCACCAACACCATAAGCGTTGTCTGCAGGGTTTCCTGACGCGTTGGCCATACGACCCGGCGAATCTCGCCACGGGCTTCCTTGAATAATCGGAGCCAGGTCTTGCCCTTAGCCGTTTGCAGAACAATGAAACCAGCTACAGCAGCCAGTACCAGAAGCGCCAACACACGGTAAAGCAGTGACTCGCCGGAGAAAAATGAATTCCCGACCACACCTACGGTAACGATTACAGCAACAACGGCCCACTTCAGGCCATCGAGTTTTGATCCTTCAGATGTTTCTTTAGAATTCACGCTAGCAGCCTCGGCTTATCATAGAAAGCGTACGCTTGTGATGCCAACCCCGACTGGAGTTGGCAGGCCAGGAGGGAATCGAACCCCCAACCTGCGGTTTTGGAGACCGCTGCTCTGCCAATTGAGCTACTGGCCTACTGCATAACAGGGAGGCGCATTATATACACCACCCTGTTCTTTCGCAACCTAAACTGACAAAAAATCAGTCAAGGATTTTCGCTACAACACCAGCACCCACTGTACGACCGCCTTCACGGATCGCAAAGCGCAGACCTTCTTCCATCGCGATCGGTGCAATCAGGGTAACGGACATCTGTACGTTATCACCTGGCATGACCATCTCAACGCCTTCAGGCAGCTCACAAGCACCTGTTACGTCAGTTGTACGGAAGTAGAACTGTGGACGGTAGCCTTTGAAGAATGGCGTGTGACGACCACCCTCTTCTTTGCTCAGAATGTACACTTCGCCTTCGAACTGAGTGTGCGGAGTGATTGAACCTGGCTTGGACAGAACCTGACCACGCTCAACGTCATCACGTTTGGTACCACGCAGCAGCGCACCGATGTTCTCGCCTGCACGACCTTCGTCCAGCAGCTTACGGAACATCTCAACACCTGTAACAGTGGTCTTGGTCGTTGGGCGGATACCCACGATCTCAACTTCGTTACCTGTGTTAACAATACCACGCTCAACACGACCGGTAACAACAGTACCACGGCCGGAGATGGAGAACACGTCTTCAATCGGCATCAGGAATGGCTTGTCGATCGCACGCTCTGGCTGAGGAATGTACTGGTCCAGAGTCTCAACCAGCTTCTTCACAGCAGTGGTACCCATGCCATTGTCGTCCTGACCATTCAACGCCATCAGCGCAGAACCGATCACGATTGGCGTGTCGTCACCCGGGAACTCGTACTGATCCAGAAGTTCGCGAACTTCCATCTCAACCAGCTCCAGCAGCTCTTCGTCGTCAACCATGTCCGCTTTGTTCATGAATACAACGATGTAAGGTACACCTACCTGACGTGACAGCAGGATGTGCTCACGCGTCTGTGGCATCGGGCCGTCAGCTGCGGAACAAACCAGAATCGCACCGTCCATCTGTGCAGCACCAGTGATCATGTTTTTCACATAGTCAGCGTGGCCTGGGCAGTCAACGTGCGCGTAGTGACGCACTTCTGATTCATACTCAACGTGTGATGTGGAGATGGTGATACCACGTTCACGCTCTTCAGGTGCGTTATCGATACCGTCGAATGCTACGGCAGCGCCACCCCAAACCTCTGCACACACGCGTGTCAGCGCAGCTGTCAGAGTTGTCTTACCGTGGTCAACGTGACCAATGGTTCCTACGTTGACGTGCGGCTTATTACGTTCAAAAGCTTTCTTAGCCATCTTTAGTTCCCAATTTAATCCAGTCGACTAGCGGTCGCCAAATACAAAAAAAGGCAGACATATTACTATATCTACCCTTTACAACAATAATATGGAGCTCATGGGCGGAATTGAACCGCCGACCTCACCCTTACCAAGGGTGTGCTCTACCCCTGAGCTACATGAGCTTGATCAATGGAGCGGGTAGCGGGAATCGAACCCGCCTCTTCAGCTTGGAAGGCTGAGGTAATAGCCACTATACCATACCCGCCGATAAAGCCGATTGAGGATGGTGGTGGGAGGTGGATTCGAACCACCGAAGCTCTCGCGTCAGATTTACAGTCTGATCCCTTTGGCCACTCGGGAATCCCACCTTAGCCACTCTTCACAACTTAATGGTGCCGGCACCAGGAGTCGAACCCGGGACCTACTGATTACAAGTCAGTTGCTCTACCAACTGAGCTATACCGGCATGTTGCGAAGTGGTGCGTATCTTACTGATACCACTGGTACCTTGCAACCCCTGGCAAGATATTTTTTCATATTTTTTCAACCCGCATCTGATTGACGTCCACTGGCCGGCAATTCATGCAGCAACTCCAGCTCAGCAGGCTGCGATGGCACCTGATACTGCACCTGTGCTCTATGCTGCTGGGCATACCAGAAAAAAACCAGTGCATTTGCCAGCAGCAGAAGTAAAAACACCCAGCGTAACATTCAGCTCACCACCCATTGCAATCCATCCAGGACCAGATCCGGACTGTATTGCCCGATTCCACTCAGTGCCACGAAGCGCTCACCGTCACCCCCGGTGACATGTACACGCTCCCCTCTTTTGGACAGCGTACTACCCAGCGCATGAAACACAAAATTAAGACCATTATGCACCGCGGCCGACGTATGCCTTCCAGGCAGCATTTCCAATCCTGACTGCTCTGATTCGACACCCACACGCGCCGTATTCCCCAGCAGACTTTCACGCATCAGACGCAGCCCGGGTAAAATATACCCACCCTCATGACGCCCGTCTGCGGCAACAAAATCGATGGTGATAGCACTGCCACAATCTACAACACAGAATGCAGAGCGCTCACGCTGCCATAGCGCCACCATCGCAAGCCAGCGATCTACACCCATGCGCCCGGGCTCTGCATAGCTATTGACCAAACCGTCATTACAGTCCTGAGATTCAGCCAGTTTTGGCCTCACCCCCCACCGCTCGCGTGCCAGTTCACCAACCCGATCGCAAATGACATCACCCGCCACCGATGCCAGATGCACAGCCGTTACACCCTCCAATTCTGACAACTGATCTGTCAGCACATCGACACTTACAATAAGACTTCGCTGCGTGTCTGTAACAGCGCCATCCGGCAGCCGCAGACGCCATTTGACGAAGGTATTGCCTATGTCCATTTCCAGTATCACGGCTGAAGCCTCAGACTGACTTCACCACCGTGTACTGTCTCAATCCCCTGTGCAGTTTCGAGCAACAGCGCACCTGATTCATTTACACCCCGGCAGATGCCGGACAAAGTTGTTGATGGTGACTGAATCTGTACTGGCCGACCATAAAATGCATCCGCCTCTGCCCAGCGCTCCTGCAGAGCAGCAAAACCCTGCTGCTCAAAGCTGTTCAGCATTGGTATCAATCTATTTACCAGCGCCGCCAGTATTACGTTGCGCGACGGCAGACCCACCACCTGACTGCGCAGGTCGGTCCAGGGCTGATCTATCTGCAGCGCCGACTGCTCCGGCATACCGACATTCAGACCTATCCCTAATATCAACTGACACTGATCCGCCGTATCGCCATTCACTTCAATCAGAATACCGGCAAGCTTCTGCCCCTTGCACAGGAGATCATTCGGCCACTTCAGCATCACATCCGGCACCCCCAGATCAACCAGCGCATCACGCAACGCCATACCGACAGCCAGACTTAAACCCTCAAGAGCAGCAACTCCTCGATCAAGTCGCCAGGCGATGGAAAAATAGATATTGACGCCAAAAGGACTGATCCAGCTGCGACCTCTTCGCCCACGTCCAGCCGTCTGTCGTTCTGCGACAAAAATACCGGACCTGAGCCCTTCTGCCAGCGCAACTGACGCCAGATGATTGGTGGAAGTGACCTCGAGTGAAAAGCTTTGATGGCCAAGCTGCGCTCTGACATCAGTTTCCAGCGACGCATCAAACAGCGCCTGATCCATCAGATCCAGACCATGCGGAATGCGATAGCCTCGCCCTCTCACGCTATAGACTTCGATATCCAGTACCGCAAGGCTCTGCACCTGCTTCCATACAGCACTGCGGCTGATGCCCAACCGCTCACCCAGCTCACGCCCGGAATGAAAAGTGCCATCCGCCAGGATACTCAACAGATCTTTAATGACCACACTGCCACTCCAGAGGTTGTTTTCTTTTCAGACGCGATCCAACACAACAAAGCTGTAATCATAAGGATTTGGCTCCTGCGCGGGAAAATCTTCGCGCAAAACCTCCTGCCAATGCGCCATGTCCAGCTCCGGGAACCAGGCATCTCCCTCCAGCTCGGTATGCACTTCGGTCAGATAGAGCCTGTCCACTCGGGGTAGCGCCTGCGCATAGATCTCGGCACCACCGATCACCAGCGCCTCTTCTGATCCATCTATCAATGCGATGTCACTGGCCAGCTCTATCGCCTCATCCAGACCATGCACCACACGCACGCCCTCCGCCTGCCACTGCTGATCCCGTGTAATCACTATATTAGCCCGCCCGGGCAAAGGGCGCCCGATCGATTCAAAGGTTTTGCGCCCCATGATGATCGGCCTACCCTGGGTGATTCGCTTGAAGTACTTCAGATCTTCCGGCAGATACCAGGGAAGCTTATTGCCTATACCGATCACTCGATTGCTGGAGTGCGCCACAATAATCGCCAGATGCACAAAACCTCCTCAGATCGCGATGGGTGCGCGAATGGCTGGATAAGGGTCATAACCTTCGATGACAAAGTCCTCAAACTCATATTCGAACAGACTCGCAGGTTTACGCTGGATTTTGAGCTGCGGCAATTGTCCCGGAGTGCGCGAAAGCTGCTCAGTCACTATGGCCGGATCGGACAGATGGTTGCTGTAGAGATGCAGGTCACCAAAAGTCAGTACAAACTCTCCGACATCCAGATCACACTGCTGCGCCAGCATATGCGTTAACAGGGCATAGGAGGCGATATTGAACGGCACACCGAGAAAATAGTCGGCGCTGCGCTGATACAGCTGACAGCTGAGGCGCCCCTCGGCAACATAAAACTGGAACAGCGTATGGCACGGCGGCAGTGCAGCCTTGCCCTTGCGCACATTATCCTGAGGACTGATCGATTCATCCGGCAGGTCTGCCGGATTCCAGGCACTGACGATCAAACGCCGGGAGTTCGGGTTACGCCGAATCTGTCTGACCAACTCTGCCATCTGATCCAGTGTGCGACCATCCGGGCAAGCCCAGGAACGCCACTGCTTGCCATAAACAGGCCCGAGGTCGCCATCAGGCAACGCCCACTCATCCCAGATGGTCACGCCACGCTCGTTCAGCCAGGCGTTGTTGGTGTTACCGGCCAGAAACCACAGCAGCTCATAGATGATAGAGCGCAGATGCACCTTCTTCGTCGTCAGCAGCGGAAATCCCTGTTGCAGATCAAACCTCAACTGCCGACCAAACAGGGAGCGGGTGCCTGTACCGGTACGATCACCCTTGTCGACCCCATCGCGCACGATTTCTCTCATCAGATCCAGATACTGCTGCATCGTCTCTTTACTCTCCAGCCATGCTTGTCAGTCAACTTTATCGCATGATACTGCACTGAACGGCCAGCGTCAGCCTGCAATCAACCCTGAGCCTTGTCGCGATATGCCAGCCATAACAGGCAGGAACCCAGCATCAGCATAGGCAGCGAGAGCAGCTGCCCCATCGACAGCCAGTCGAAAGCCACCAGCCCCAGATGCGCATCCGGCTCGCGAAAGAACTCCACAATAATGCGGAAGATGCCATACAGCAGTACAAACAGACCAGATACCGCCATAGCCGGACGCGGTTTCGAGGAGTACCACCACAGCGCAGCAAACAGTATTACGCCCTCCAGCAGCATCTGGTAGAGCTGAGACGGGTGTCTTGCCAGACCATCGCCCGCTGCCGGGAAAATCACCCCCCAGGTCTGGTCTGTTGCACGCCCCCAGAGCTCGCCACCAATAAAATTACCCAGCCGCCCCGCCCCCAGACCGATCGGAATCAACGGCGCAATAAAATCTGCCAGCGCAAAGAAAGACTTCTTATGACGGCGCGCAAAAAGCCACAGCACCATCACAACGCCGAGGAAGCCGCCATGGAAAGACATACCCCCCTCCCACACTGCAAAAAGCCATAACGGATCCTGCAGGAAATAGTCGAAGTGGTAAAAGAGCACATAGCCCATCCTCCCGCCGGCAATCACGCCCACCGCACCCCAGAAAATCAGGTCCGACACTTGCTGCTCACTCCAATCGGAACCGGGCTTGCGGGCACGCAGCACGCCAAGCCACCAGGCTGCTCCAAAACCGATGATATACATCAGACCATACCAGTGAATCTGCAAAGGGCCCAGCTGCAAGGCAACCGGATCGATATCGTGTAACCACATGGGCAGTATTTATCCTCAGAAAAGATTTGTGACCAGAAAACGGATACCCACCAGCAGCAGGAAAACGGCAAATATTCGCTTCAGCATCACCTGTGACAGCGCATGTGCCAGCTTTGCTCCCACCTTGGCAAAAATAGAGCTGGTAATGACAATACCGACAAACGCCGGCAGGTATACATATCCCAGACTCCACTCAGGCCTTGCCGGTGCATCCCAGCCGACCCAGATATTGGTCAGGGCACCCATCAGCGCAATTGGCAACCCGCAGGCGGCCGACGTCGCCACGGCCTGCTGCATCGTGATTCGACGCCAGCTCAGGTAAGGTACCGTCAGCGTCCCGCCACCAATACCGAAGATCGCCGACACCCAGCCAATACCCGTACCAGCCACTCCCAGCTCCCACTTACCGGAGACAGGCTCACCCGCTGACGGCTTCAGATTCAGAGCCATCTGAAAGGCGACCAGTATGACAAAGCAGCCCAGAGCAATCTGCAACGCATTACCCGGTAGCATCACTGCTGTATTGACACCCAGAATGGCGCCGAACAGTATACCGACAGCGAGCAGCCGAAAAACCGGCCAGTTAACCGCACCACGTTTGTGATGCGCGAGAATCGAACTGATAGAGGTGACGACGATGGTGGCCAGCGAGGTAGCGATCGCCATATGCGTCAATACCTCAGGACTCTCCCCCTGCAGCTCGAAGGAAAATATCAGCACAGGCACAATCAGCAGGCCACCACCTATACCAAACAGACCGGCCGTAAGGCCCGCAGCAGCACCAAGAATCAGATAAACTATCAGGGTCATCAACATCGCAGTATCCTGTTGCGGAAATGAGTGTGTTCCGGTTCTGCAACCGGGTCTAATATGTAACCTGCTTCACAACCAGGATGGATTGAATACCATGTGCCTGATCACCCTTGCCTACCGTCAGTCGAGCCAATGGCCATTGCTGCTGGTCGCAAATCGTGACGAATTCTACCAGCGCCCGACACTGCCCGTACACCATTGGGAGGACAAGCCAATACTGGCTGGCCGGGATCTGACACAGGGCGGCACCTGGCTAGGCATCTCGGATGATGGCCGCCTGGCCGCGCTGACCAACTATCGCGACGGGCGCAGCAACCAATCACCACTATTCTCGCGTGGCGAACTGGTCAGTAACTATCTGGCTACTCCCATGGCCGCACTGGATTACTGTCGAGAAATCAGCTTTGAAGCCTATGGCGGATTCAATCTACTGCTGTCTGACCGCACGGGGCTCTACTACCTGGGCACTCACCACCAGACTCCTACCCGATTACAACCCGGCATCCACACCCTGAGCAATGCTCTGCTGAACACTCCCTGGCCGAAGACCGAGCTGGCACACCGCCAGATGCAGCAGTATCTGAGCAGTATGAAAGAACCTGACGCAGCCCAGCTCCTTGAGCTTATATCCAGCCGGGACAAGGCAAGCGAAGAGATGCTACCCGACACCGGTATCAGTCAGGAGTGGGAAAAAATGCTGTCCAGCTGTTTCATCGAAAGTGATCACTATGGCACGCGATCCAGCACGACACTGCTGCTGAATGCCAGTGGTGAACTTGAGCTGACAGAGTTCACACATCCTCAGCCGAATACACCGCAATCGCTGATCACCCGATTTCAGTTGCGCGCCATCGTGCCTGACTGAGCAATACCCCCTACTCATCCTCCGGCATCGACGGACGGGTAAGCTGACTGAGACCGAAGCTTTTCAATGCCTGACGCAAAAGCTGATGTATCTCTTCGGCATCATCCATGACCCGCACCTTGGTCAACAGCTGGCGGGCGCGGAACATGCTGACACCCCGCACGGCGAACTTTATCCGCGGCAGGTTGTTGGCATTTACCGACAACACATCGTAGCCCATCGCCATCAACAGCAGCGCACCACCCGGGTCGGCCGCCATCTCACCACAGATGGAAACCTGTTTACGCTCTTTGTGTGTCTCCTGAACGATAAAGTCCAGCGCCTTGAGCACCGCTGGGTGGTAGGGTGCATAGAGGTTTGCCACTCGCGGATTATTACGATCCACGGCCAGCAGATACTGAGTGAGATCGTTGGAGCCCACCGAAATGAAATCCACCATGCGCGCAAAACGCCGCACCTGATAGACAGCAGCCGGCACTTCGATCATAACCCCGATGGGCGGCCGCTTGACCGCGAAACCCTCCTCCCAGAGCTCGGCGAGTGCCCGATCTATCTGACGTATCGCCTCCTCCACCTCGCTCACGCTGGTCACCATCGGCAGCATGATGCGTAAATTATCCAGGCCTTCGGACGCACGCAGCATCGCTCTGACCTGAACCATGAAAATTTCGGGATGATCCAGCGTCACACGGATACCGCGCCAACCCAGAAAAGGGTTTTCTTCATTGATCGGAAAGTAAGGCAGCGCCTTATCACCGCCGATATCCAGCGTTCGCATCGTTACCGGGCGCGGGGCAAAAGCCTCAAGCTGAGTACGGTAGCTCTCAATCTGTTCCTGCTCACTCGGGAAGCAGTCTCGAATCATGAAGGGGATCTCGGTCCTGTACAATCCGATTCCCTCAGCACCCCGTTCCAGCGCACGACTCACATCTGCCGCAAGGCCCGTATTGACCCAAAGCGGGATACGATAGCCGTCCGGGGTGATGGCCGACAGATCACGCAAACCTTCCAGCTCATCCGTGACAGCCTGCACCTCATTCAGTATCTGCAGGAAAGCATACTTGAGTTTATCGGATGGATTAACGTAGACCCGTCCGGTATAGCCATCCAGCACCACTTCACGCCCTTCAAGGCGGCGGTAGGGGATATCCACCACCCCCATGATAGTCGGAATACCCATGGAACGTGCCAGTATGGCCGCATGCGAGTTACCCGATCCAGTGACCGATACCAGACCAACCAGCTTGTCTTCAGGAACCATCCCCAGCATCGCCGGCGTCAGCTCATCCGCCAGTAATATCGCCTTATCGGGATAATCAACCGGCTCAGACTCACTCTCCTCCTGCAGATAGCTCAGGATACGCCGCCCCAGATCTCGTATATCCGTGGCGCGCTCACGCAGATAGGAGTCCTCCATCGCCGAGAACTCACGAACGTGCTCACTGATCACTTCGCGCAGCGCTCCCTGCGCCCAGTTGCCCGCATTGATCTTGACGATGATTTCCGCCGCCAGGGCATTGTCATCCAGCATTCTGAGATAGACATCAAACAGGGCGCGTTCATCACTGCTCAATCGCTGCGACAACACACTGGCAACACTGCGGATATCTGCCCTTACCGCTTCAAGCGCCAGATTGAAATGCGTAATCTCTCTCTGAATATCTTTTGCCGCCTTATCCGGAACCGTATCCAGATCCGCAGGCAGAGATGCCACGACCACCTGGCCTATGGCAATTCCGGGAGATCCCGACACACCCTCAAAGCGACGATCCTGCAGACTGGCGCCACTTTTGTCATCAAACTTAGCCACTGAACCACTGAGACCGGCATGAGCAATAATACCTGCCAGTTGCGCCGACAGGGTCACCAGAAACGCTTCCTCACTCTCATCGAAGCGGCGCTTTTCATGTTGCTGCACCACCAGTACACCCAGCACCTTGCGGTGATGGATAATGGGCACGCCGAGAAACGCATGAAAACGCTCCTCACCGGTGATCTGCAGATAATGGAATGCGGGATGGATGGAAGCATCTTCCAGATTGATCGGCTCGGCACGTTGAGCCACCATCCCGACGATACCCTCAGTGGAAGCAAGACTGACCTGCCCGACTGCTTCGGCATTCAACCCCTGAGTCGCCATCAGCACATAGCGATTTTGCGCCTCATCCAGCAGAAACACGGAGCAGACCTGAGTATCCATGGAGCGCTGTATTCGGCTCACGATCAACGCAAGCACCGACGCCAGGTCGGGAGCTGTACTCACCTCCTGTACGATCTTACGCAGCACACTCAGTATACTCATGCCTGTTTCCCTGCTGATGATGTCATTAACTATCCATAAATTAGCCTGGACAGTTTCGGCGCCAGTTCCTTCATGGCTTTGCGGTACACTTCCCTCTTAAAAGATACCACTTGTCTGAGGGGATACCAGTAGCTGACCCACTGCCAGCCATCAAACTCCGGCGAATCCGAGTGATCGATTTTCACCGCACTGTCATGGCTGAGCATTCTGAGCAGAAACCATTTCTGTTTCTGCCCGACACACATGGGCTGAGAATGCCTGCGTATCATCCGCTTAGGCAAGCGATAACGCAGCCAGCCCCGGGTTACCGCCAACACTTCCACATCCTGTGGCGTCAGTCCTATCTCCTCTTTCAACTCTCTGAACATCGCCTGTTCCGGCGTTTCGCTATCCTGAATTCCACCCTGGGGAAACTGCCAGGCGTCTTGCCCGATACGCTTCGCCCAGAGGACCTGACCCAGCGAGTTCACCAGAATGATGCCGACGTTCGGTCGGAAACCCTCTGAATCAATCACAATGTTCTACCCGATTTACAATTCTATTGTGGGTTATTGTTCCACAGATATGGTTTCAGGCAAATAGCACGTCTGCATTTGCGCTAAACAGCGTCACACACTATCCTTGCATTCCAACTATCAGTTTTAACCGGAGTTTGTCAGTGAGACTGGCGATTTTTGATCTGGACAACACACTGCTCGGTGGCGACAGCGACCATGCCTGGGGTGAATTTCTATGCCGCATCGGAGCTGTAGACGAAGCCGCCTATCAGGCGGCAAACGATCGTTTCTACCAGCAGTATCAACAGGGCACCCTGGATATCAACGAGTTCCTGGCTTTTGCCCTGCACCCGCTGAGCCAGCATTCGATGGAGCAACTGGAGCTGTGGCATCGGCAATTCATGCAGGAATGTATCGAACCGCTGATGCTGCCAGCCGCAAAGGATCTGATCGCCCGGCATCGTGATCAGGGCGATCTGCCAATGATCATCACCGCAACCAATGCATTTGTCACCCGCCCCATTGCCACACGCCTGGGCATAGAGGTACTGCTGGCAACCGAGCCGGAGCTGCACAAGGGTCAGTATACCGGCCGACTTCAGGGCACACCCTGCTTTCAGGAAGGCAAGGTCACTCGATTGCAGCAATGGCTGCAGGAAACCGGGCACTCGCTGACAGGCAGTTATTTCTACAGCGACTCCCGTAACGACCTGCCACTGCTGGAGCAGGTCGATCACCCGGTCGCCGTCAATCCAGATGAAACACTGGCCAGTATTGCCCGCGAGCGCAACTGGCCAATTCTGGATCTGCGCCAGAGCTGATCTCTTCTCAGCAGCCCATTGTCAGGCAGCCCTTTCTCAGCAACTCCGCCCAGCACTCCACCCTCAGCGCCCCTTGTCAGGGACTGGGGTTGGGGTAGCGACGATGTATCGCTTCTATCTCTTCCAGAACATCATGACCGAGAGTAATCTGTTGTGAGGCGATATTCTGCTTCAACTGATCCAGTCGGGTGGCCCCAATAATGTTAGTACCCAGAAAAGGACGGCTGTTGACGAACGCCAGCGCCATCTGAGCCGGATCCAGCCCGGCGGATCTGGCCAGATTGACATAAGCCGCAGTGGCATCTTCTGCCTGCTCACCGATGTAGCGCTTATACTCAGGGAAAAGTGCCAGACGAGATCCAGCCGGCCTGCGCCCCTGCAGGTACTTACCACTCAGCACACCAAAGCCCAGCGGCGAATAGGCCAGCAGGCCAACCTGCTCACGCAGCAACACCTCAGCCAAACCCACTTCCAGAGAACGGTTCAGCAGACTGTAGGGATTCTGCACCGAGACCACAACTGGTAGATCATGCTCTTTTGCCAACTGCAGAAACGTCATCACACCCCAGGGCGTCTCGTTGGACAGACCGATGTAACGGATCTTGCCTTCGCTTACCAGCTCTGACAGCGCCTGCAGCGTCTCCAGTGGCGGGGTGCCATCCTTCTCCGGTTCATGACTATAGTTGAGCTGGCCAAAAAAATTGGTTTGCCGATCCGGCCAGTGCAACTGATATAGATCGATATAGTCCGTCCGCAATCGCTGCAGGCTCCCCTCTACCGCTTCGCGAATGTTCCGGCGATCCAGATGCAGATCCGGGCGCAGATAACTGACCATCGCCCCCGGCCCCACCACCTTGGTCGCCAGAATCACCTGCTGACGATTCTGGCGCTGCTTCATCCAGTTGCCGATATAGGTTTCGGTCAACCCTTGTGTTTCGGCCTGAGTGGGGATCGGATACATCTCGGCAGCATCCAGCATATTGATGCCTTGAGAGAGTGCGTAGTCGAGCTGTTCAAATGCATCAGCCTCACTGTTCTGGCGCCCGAAGGTCATGGTACCCAGACAGATCTGACTGACTTTCAGATCACTCTTGCCTAGTGGTAGATACTGCATGCATGACTCCTGTTTCCATGGATATTGAGTGATGAAGAAAGGATTCTGTACGCAAAAGTCAGGCCACCGGAGCTCTTATCAACTGCTCGGCAGCACTCTCAGAAAGCAAGCTTTCAGGTAGTCAGTTTCGGGAATGGCCGGATGTACCGGGTGGTCCGCCCCCTGATGGCCACGCGCAAAAATCTGCGCATTACGATCCAGTTCGCGACTGTTGCCTCGCAACAGATCGATCAGTTGCTCCCATCCCAGATGCATTGAGCAGGAACCTGAGATCAGCACGGCATCACGCTCAAGCAAGCGCATCGCCAGATTGTTGATCCGGGCATAGGCGCGCTCACCGTTACGCAGATCCTTGCGTTTCTGAATAAACGCAGGAGGATCGACTATGATCAGGTCAAAACGCTCCTTCTCAGCGGTCAACTCTTTGCAGATATCAAAGGCATCTCCCTTGAGACCCCTGAAACGGGTTTCGCCACCGTTGATCCGAGCATTTTCTGCAGCTACGTCCAGCGCAGTTTGCGATGCATCCACACAGATTACCTCGGAAGCACCAGCCGCCAGTGCCTGAGCACCCCAGCCTCCGACGTAACTGAACAGATCCAGCACTCGCTTACCTTTGACCATCTGCTGCATGCGTGCACGATTCTCACGATGATCGTAGAACCAGCCGGTCTTCTGGCCATCCAGTATCGGTGCCAGCAGATTGACGCCGTTCTCGACCAGTGGTGCCAGCTCCGGCACCTCGCCCTGCGCCACTTCGATATAGCTGTCCAGCCCTTCCAGCGCACGCATCTTGCCATCGTTACGGAATACGATAGCAGCTGGCATGAACACCTTGTTCAGCGCTTCGATAATTGCGTCTTTGTGCAGTTCCATACCTGCGGTGGATATCTGTACAACGAAAATATCCAGATAGCGATCGATCACCAGACCCGGGAGACCATCGGACTCACCGAAAATCAGACGATAGCAGGGTGCATCAAACTGCTGCTCACGCAGTGCCAGCGCGATATTGAAGCGGTGCACCAGCAGCGAGCGGTCCAGATGGTACTTCTGATCACGACTGATCAAACGGCCACAGATCAGCGTATTGGGATTGATGTAGGCGATACCGAGGGACTTGCCCCGTGCATCCAGCACTTGCACCTGCTCACCTGCTTCGAATCCCTTCAGCGGTGACGCCTTGGCATCTACTTCGTTGCTGTAGATCCACAGATGGCCTGCTCTGAGACGCTTCTCAGCGCCGGCATTAAGGATTAGAGGTTTCAAGTTCATGGTGATCGCTTTGTATTAAATGACTGTCCCGGCACACGGCCGGGACGATCAATGGAGGAGGTGTACCGCAAGTCTGAAAAGGCTGTTGATCAGCTTTCAGATTCGCAGTGCTCAGCATAGGCTTCAGCATCCAGCAGGTCATCCAGCTCGGCTGGATCACTCAACTTCAGGCGGAAGAACCAGCCATCGCCATAGGGGTCGCTGTTGACCATTTCGGGAGAGTCTTCCAGATCTTCGTTGATCTCGATAATCTCACCAGACAGAGGGGCATAGATATCCGAAGCGGCCTTAACCGACTCAACCACGCCACAGTCATCACCTGAAGAGACTTCATCGCCGACTTCCGGCAGCTCAACAAACACGACATCACCCAATAGATCCTGCGCATGGTCAGTGACACCAATCGACACCACACCATTGCCCTCGTCACGAATCCACTCATGACTGGCAACATATTTCAGCTCGCTAGGGATATTACTCATTTCTTGCCCAACCCCTTAAAAATTCAGGAATAAAATTCACGAATAAAACTCATGAATAAACCTTGGTGCCATTACGTACAAAAGGCGGCTTCACCACCTTGACTTTAACCGGTTTTCCGCGCATTTCAACCTCAGCGGCATCCGCGGTTGCATAGGGCACGCGTGCCATAGCAACAGAATAGCCCAATGTCGGTGAAAAGCTGCCACTGGTAATCACACCTTCACCGACACCATCGACCAGTACCTTCTGCCCTGGACGCAGAACGCCACGCGCTTCAAGCACCAATCCGACCAGTTTTGTGGGCGGCGTATCAAGACGCTGTTGCTCCAGTACTGCCCGGCCTGAAAACTGACGATCCTTAGGCTCCCAGACCACTGTCCAGCCCATATTGGATTCCAGAGGCGTGACAGTCTCATCCATATCCTGACCGTAAAGATTCATTCCAGCTTCCAACCGCAGTGTATCGCGAGCACCCAGACCACAGGGGGCAACGCCTGCATCTGCAAGCGCCTGCCAGAAGGCAGCAGCTTCATCTTCAGGCAACATGATTTCAAGGCCATCTTCACCAGTGTAGCCGGTTCTTGCAATAAACCAACCTTCTGATTCCTGTCCTTGAAACAGCGCCAGATCATCAATCAGCTTGCCACGGAACTCGCTCACAACACGCTTGACGAGATTGATCGCATTCGGGCCTTGTATCGCAATCATCGACAGCTCCGGCTGCTCGGTCAGTGCGACATCCATCTTGGCCGCGTGTTCTGCCATCCAGCGCAGGTCTTTGACCCGCGTAGCGCAGTTCACCACGACACGGAACCACTCGCCGGTCACACCCGGCTCAGACATCAGATAAACGATCAGATCATCGATCACACCGCCCTGATTATTGAGCATGCCACTGTACAACGCCTTGCCCTTGACGCTCAGGCGCGAAACATCATTCGCCAGCAAAAGCCGCAGATATTCCTTGGCATCTGATCCAGTGACATCGACTACAGTCATGTGCGACACATCGAACATGCCTGCATCGCGCCTGACCTGATGGTGCTCATCGAGTTGTGAACCGTAATGAAGCGGCATATCCCAGCCACCAAAGTCCACTACCTTGGCGGCCATGGCCAGATGTTTATCGTAGAGTGCTGTTCTATTGCCCATCGGAAAGCTCATCTTTGGCAGTATTCTGACAATCAAACCCTGCGTTATGCGGGTCGATTGTAAAAAAAGGGAAGTTAATGTATCGGTAAACGCACCGCAGTTCAATTACCCATTGCAGATTTATCCTGCCGCTGCCGACGCCGTGCCAGAGAGGGCACATCCCGCGATAACCCCATGGCTCTGTGAACCAGATGCTGCTTGACCGGCCCACACTTGTCAGCCAGATTCATTCCCAGGCTGCGCACCAGTCTGATAAGGGGTGGCTGATCGGCAAATAAACGACGAAAGCCCTCCATTCCGGCCGACATCAACAGATTGTCGCTCCTACGCATCCGCTGATATCGCCTCAGTACCCGCTCCGACGCCAGGGACTCGCCTGCAGCGTGGGCAGACAACAACACTTCCGCCAATGCAGCCGCATCCAGAAAGCCAAGATTGACACCTTGCCCCGCCAGCGGGTGAATCGTATGTGCAGCATCGCCGATCAATGCAAGACCAGGTGCCACATAGCGATGTGCATGGCGCTGGCGTAAAGGGAATACAAAGCGTTTTTCAGGCTGCGAAAAATGTCCCAGCCGAGCATCAAAGGCCCGCTCAAGCGCAACGCAGAAATCATCATCACTCAGCGCCATCAACTGCCCGGCATGCTCAGGCGAGGTTGACCAGACCAGCGATGACCAGTGCGGATCGCTCAGCGGCAGCAGAGCCAGCGGACCATCTTCAGTGAAGCGCTGTCGACAGGTCGCCCGATGCGGGCGCTCACTGTAAACGGATGTCACCAGCGCGTGATGCCCGTAGTCCCACTCAGTCGCGGCCACACCAGTCAGTTGCCGTACTTTCGACAGAGCGCCATCGGCACCCACCAGCAGTGGTGCACGGATCAATTCACCGCTTTTCAGCATCAGTACTCGCGCACCCTCTGCATCCGGGGGCGAAACGCTGGCCAATTCAGCACCGGGCAGAAACTCTATTGCGGCCTGCTCCAGCATCTTCTGATAAAGCGCCGCCAGCGTGACACGGTTTTCAACGATATGACCCAGGCATGGCTCATGCAACTCAGCGGCACTGAAACGTATCTCACCCGTGCCGGTACCATCCCACACCTCCATATCGGTATAGGCTGAAACACGCTGTTGCTGCATCAATGACCAGGCGCCGACATGTTTCAGAAACTGCTGCGATGCACAGGTCAGCGCACTGACACGTGAGTCATGGCCCAGAGCCTGCTGTGCGGGCAGATCGGAGATAAAAGCCTTTGCCGAGCGTGACTGCTGCTCCAGAATCAGGATACGCAGACCCGAAGGTGACAACGCACAGGCCAGCGCCACACCGACCATACCGCCGCCGACAATCACCAGATCGACATCTCTGCCCTGCCCTTCATTCGCCATCATCTTTCCTCAGTTATCGATCATCAGGGCAACCGCATGGCAGGCATATCAAGCCCCATGGCAGCGCGGGCAAACAGGGTTTTTGCCATCGGACAGACATCCATGAACTGTAAACCAGCCGCCCTGCCCAGCCGCAGCAGACTGTTGTGACTGCTGAACAGCTTCATGGTTCTGTCACTGAACTCTATGGTGCGAAACTGATCACTGCGCCGCTGCTGCTCATAAGACTGCAGCGCAGCCAGATCACCCAGCGCACCTCCCTGCTCGCTCTGCATGGCGATCATCTCGACAAGACCCACCACCCCGCGCAGCGCCAGGTTATACCCTTGCCCCGCAATCGGGTGCAGCGCATGCGCGGCATTACCCAGCACCACCAGACCCCGCCTGACCTGTTCTTCGGCCTGCACCAGTTTCAGCGGATAGTGATGCCGGGTGCCGACACGAATAAAGCGACCGGCTCGATAGCCAAAGTGCCGCTGCAACCGTTTCAGAAATGCAGCATCATTCAGCTCACTGACCGCAGCCAGATCTTCATCGGGCAGGGTCCAGACCAGCGCGCAGCGGTGCTCACCCGCAACTGTCTCACTCGGCAACAGAGCAAGTGGGCCGGTATCGGTAAAGCGCTCATAGGCGATGTTAAGGTGCGGTCGATCCAGGCTCAGATTGGTAACGATGGCATGCTGCCCATAGGGCTGCTCTGTGTATCCGATCCCCATACGACTGCGCAGCGCTGATCGCCCACCATCAGCCATCACGACCAACTGCGCTTTGATCCGGTGCGACGAGGGAGCAGACAGCTCAACCTCATAACCGCTGTCACAGGGCTGCATATCAACCACTTCGGCCGGACATAAAAAGTCGATCAGATCACTGCCCTGTTGGCGTATATGTCCGAGCAGCACCTGCCCCAACCATCTGTTCTCGACCACATAACCCAACGCCTCAACCTGCTCCTGTCCGGCATCAAGCCGAGTGGCGCCAAACTGCCCTTTATCGGAGACATGAATACGATCGATCGCCGTCAGATGGCGACTCAGCTCATCCCAGATTCCCAACTGCTCATAGAAGGTGCGCGCCCCGTAAGCCAGCGCGGTCGATCGGGCATCATAGCTTGGCTGAAAAACGCGGCTGTCAGCCTCAGGCAAAGGCATCGCCTCCACCAGCGCTATGCTGAGCTGGTAACGGCGCGCAAGCGGTAACAAAGCACAGGCCAGACTGGCTCCGACCATTCCACCACCGACAATCAGCAGATCATATTCGGCTTTCATCCCGTCATTGTGCCTCTTGCATCAGACGTTCAATATCATCGACTGCCTTGGGCACCGCAGCCGTCAGTACGACATGCCCTTGTGGCGTCACCAGCACATCATCCTCAATGCGTATCCCGATACCGCGCCACTGAGGATCAACCGTCTCGTTATCAGGAGCGACATAAATACCCGGCTCGACTGTCAGCACCATACCTGGCTCCAGTGGCCGCCATTCACCCTTAAGCTTATAACTGCCGACATCATGCACATCCATGCCCAACCAGTGGCCACTGCGGTGCATGTAAAAAGGACGATAAGCCTCCGACGCTATCAATGAATCAACATCGCCACTGAGCAAGCCAAGCTTGACCAGGCCCGCAGTGATCACCCGCACCGACAGGTCATGAATCTCATTCCAGGGCACACCAGGACGGATCGCCTCAATACACTGCAGCTGAGTATCAAGAACCAGCTCATAAAGCGCTCGCTGAGACTCACTGAATCGACCATTGACAGGGAAGGTACGCGTGATGTCACTGGCATAGCAGTCAAGCTCGCAGCCAGCATCAATCAATACCAGGTCACCATCCTGCAGGGGTGCACTGTTATCAATATAGTGCAGAATGCAGCCATTTTCGCCGCCGCCGACAATCGGGGAGTAGGCCTGAAAACGAGCACCCTGCATGACACAATGATGCGAGATGCAGGCTTCAAGCATGTACTCCATCACCCCCGGACGGCATTGCTGCATTGCTTTCACGTGGGCAGCTGCGGATATCTCGGCCGCTTGACTCATCACCGCCACTTCTTCGTCATCTTTGATCAGGCGCATCTCATGCAGCAGGCTATCGATCTGCAGCAGCGCTTCAGGCGGCTGGCACCCCAGCCGCACACGCCCGCGCAGAGTACCGAGCCAGCCCTGTACCCTCTGATCAAAGGCAGGACTGCGTCCCATCGGATAGTAGAGGCTGCGACGCCCATCAAGCAGCTCCGGCAGCTTCTCATCTGCCTCATCCAGCACAAACGCCTGATCAGCACCATAGTGTTCGCAGCAGCCTTCAGGCCCGGCACGGTAGCCGGTCCAGACTTCCATTGCCGGATCACGCGGCTGGCAGATCAATACATACTCACCCTCAGGACGCCCCGGCAGGAGCAGCAGCAAACCATCCGGTTCATTGAAGCCAGTCAGGTAGTAGAAATCACTATTCTGTCGAAAGGGATATTCTGCATCCGCATTGCGATGCTGATGGGTAGCGGCAGGCAACACCACCACACTGTCGCGCGGCAGTTGCTGCAACAATTTTGCACGCCTGGCTCTGAACTGCGCCTGGGAAATCTTCAAATTCGGCATCCTCTTGTCTGAGTCATGACCCGACTCGGTAACGGGTTATCCGCATGACTGTCTATCAGTGCAGCACAGGCTGTTTCCCGGGTTCATCCGGTTCCGGATTACACTCCGTGAACACCAGCAGCGCGGCCATTCTGACGTACTCATACACCTCCATCAGATCCGCTTCATCTTCATCACCGGCAGCTTCGCTCTCGGCTGCAATCTGTGCAATCTGCGCCAGATCATGCAGTGTTTCGGTAACCTCTTCGCTGAGCTGGGCATGACGCGCGGCGTACAGACCAAAGCCGGACAAAAAACCACTGCACCAGTCGCCCAAGGCATCCGCACGCTGCTCCAATTGATGGACATCATCCGGCATCAGGAGTTGCAGCGAAAACTCTGTCGACTGCAGCTGCGCCAGCGTTATCTGGTAGAGCTCAAGCAGTATCAGCTTGATTTTTTCACCACTGAGAATATCCAGATCCATCAGCTCAGCCACAACACGCAGTAGTGTATCCGGATCAAAACGAGCGCCCGCCGCAAGATGACCCGCCAGAATGCCATGCAGTTCGGAGGGCGATACTGTCAGCACACCCTCCTCTATCAGGTTATTTGCCAGCGTATCAAAGTCAGGCAGTTGCACTATCGAACTATTGTCATCAGTCATATGTGAATTATTTCGGATCAGATTGAAGGTATGCCAACAGTGTGTATGCTAGCATCTGCAGAGAGTTTGAATAACCCCCTCAACCACTCGAGGCGGCATCTTCAGGGCACTGCCATCCGGCAACCATCCAGAGTATGCCGATTGACCCCCAATCGCTGGCTGTTTATATTGCTGCAATCAGCCATCGGAGCCGGAAATGACCGAACACTATTTTGACGCCCTTGAACAGAAGATCGACCGCCTGATCCACAAAATTGACGAACTGGAACAGGAAAACCGGCGTCTGAGAGACCAGGAAGGCAAGCTGCGCGAAGAGCGAGCTCAACTCATCCAACTCAGCAATCAGACTCAAGGCAAGGTCGAAGCAATGATTCAGCGCCTGAAATCCCTGGAGCAAAGTTCATGAATAACAGCTCGCGCAGTGTCACCGTAAAGCTGCTGGGCAAGGAGTACACCATCAGTTGCCCAGATGGGGCGGAAGCTGAACTGCTTGCCTCCGCCGATTTTCTCAATCAGAAGATGAAAGAGATACATAACAGCGGCAAGGTAGTTGGACTGGAACGAATTGCCATCATGGCCGCACTCAATACCTCACACGAGCTGATCAAGAGCAAGGAGGAGCAGCGCCAGATAGTCGAGGGACATCTGCGTAGAATCAGCGGCAAGATCGATCAGTCTCTGGCACGCATCGACACCACCCGAGAAGAAGAGTAAATCTCCAGCCGCTACAGGCCAGTAGTGGGTCGCATACAGACAGGCTGAAAATTATTCATGCGCTATATTCAGTCTCTGTATCAGTGGGATAGCCGTCTCTAGCAGAAAATCAGTTTTTTACAAGGCCTGACATCGAATGCTTTTCCAGTATAATGAGGATGTCTCCTGAGGTGTTCGCGAGTTGGTTACGTCCCTCGAGCCTATATCCAAATCTCAGGCAGCAACCGTTCGATGTTGTGTGCATGTCCGCTGACGGAAAGCCTGATGCATTGAGCGTTGCTTCCACTCTGAACCTTACGGTTCAGGGCCACAATCAATAGCGGCACCCCGGGAGACCCCATCAAGATGAATGCGCGACGAGAGCTGCGCAAGCAGATGCGTATCAAACGCAGAAGCCTGACACCGCAACAGCAACGCCGAGCAAGCGAAAGCGCCATGCGCACGCTGCAGAATCAACTCTGGTTTCGTAAAGCCAGACACATAGCGCTTTACCTGCCTAATGACGGCGAAGTGGATCCGACAGCTATTATCACGCTGTGCTGGAAACTCCGCAAGACAGTACTCCTGCCAGTACTGCACCCGATATCACACAATCGTCTGTGGTTTTTACCCTACACCCCAACGACCCGTATGCGGCGCAACAGCTACAAAATTATGGAGCCCACGGTCACTCACCGCAGACGCAGACCCGCTTGGGCGCTTGATCTTGTGATGATGCCACTGGTCGCATTTGATCCCGAGGGTGGAAGACTGGGTATGGGTGGGGGCTACTACGACAGGACGTTCAGCTTCAAATTCAATCAAACAGGATTGAAAGGGCCACGGCTGATTGGGCTGGCACATGATTTTCAAAAGGTTGAGAAATTACCGACCGCAGCGTGGGATGTCCCGCTACAGGGTATACTGACGGACTATGAATTCTACCCCGTCAGTTGATAGCCAACTCGCGCTGCATGTCAGCTGTTAAAAACCTGCTGCACCAGAGAAGCCAATTCAAATCCGCTCTGGGAAACACCGGTCATTACAGTGCCGACAATAAACACCAGGATCAAAATCAGTATCAGATCGGGACCCTTTTTCATTCGCTGTCTCTTCTCATTATGGGTTGCGCACTATACAAGTAAACGTTTGTTTACCCGTGATTCTTATGACAGTCTTTCATATTGACAAAAAAATGCAATAGCAATCCTGAAATTATCTCAATTTTTTCCTGAGCTTAACACTGACTATTAAGCCATGCGCTCAGATTTCAGCCACCCCTTCCTGAAATGGCAGCCTTTTTCCGAGTTATTAACCCAAAAAATGCAGTATCAGCGGCATACTCAACATCGACAGCAGCGTCTGACCGGTAATAATGGCTGCCATTAATGGCGCATCCCCCTGCAACTGACGCGCCAGAATATAGGCAGATGTCGCAGTCGGTACAGATGCAAACAACAGAAAGACTCCGGTTGCCTCATCGCTCAGATGCAGCAACCTGGCCAACCCCCACGCCAACAGCGGAAGAGCGAGCAGCTTGACCACCGACGCGGCTGCCAAAGCCCGCCCCGAGTGCCTCAATGCAGGCAATGAAAGACCCGCACCCACCGCCAACAGCCCCAACGGTAATGCCATCTGCGCCAGCAGATCAAAAACCGGCACCACCAGTGCAGGCAAACCACCAAGAGTGACATTGATCAGCAGCCCCAACAGACAAGCCAGAATCAACGGATTGGTGACCAGCGTTTTCAATACACCTGCCAGGGAGGGAGAAGCCGAAGTGTAGCGGGCAAAGACCAGAATGCAGAGCAGGTTCAGCAGCGGAATCATCACTGCCGCTATGACTGCTGCCAGTGCAATACCTGAGTCGGAATAGAGAGCCGCCGATGCAGCCAGCGCAACAAAAGTGTTGAAGCGCATACCGCCCTGATAAAAGGAAGTAAAGGCCGCGGCTGGCAATTGCAGCAACGGTCGCAACAGAAAACACAGCAACGTCCCCAGCGCCAGCAGCAGTAAGACAGCCAATACCAGTGCCATCGACTCATCACCCGACAGGCTGGCATCACTGAGCCGCCGCACCAGCAATGCGGGGAACAGCACATAATAGGTCGCACGCTCCGCCGGTTGCCAGAAGGCGTCACCAGGGAAACGAAAACTACGTGCCAGATAGCCCAGCATCAGCAGAGCAAACACCGGCCACAAGGCACTCAGAATCTGTTGCATCGATTCTCCGGTCGCTAAAACGGC
The DNA here is from genome assembly GCF_046271865.1 of Nitrincola salilacus. Taxonomy (NCBI): domain Bacteria; kingdom Pseudomonadati; phylum Pseudomonadota; class Gammaproteobacteria; order Oceanospirillales; family Oceanospirillaceae; genus Nitrincola; species Nitrincola salilacus. Next base: position 248,009 of record NZ_CP176580.1, on the reverse strand, counting down.
TGCAATGGCTTACTCTAAAAGCAAGCATCTATGTGTTTTTTAATATGTATATCAGGAGCTAGAACATGATGACTTCATTGGTTCTGACCGTCATCGGACCGGACAGACCAGGCCTCGTCGAGGCTTTATCACGCACCATCGCCGAACATCAGGGCAACTGGTTAGAATCAGGCATGTCGCGACTGGCCGGCAAGTTTGCAGGCATCATGGTCGCACAGGTTCCTGCCGACCAGAGTCAGGCGTTGATCACTGCACTGCAAGCGCTCGCCAGCAAAGGCCTGAAGGTGACCGTCGAAGCTGGAGAGGAGGTCTCATCGGAGATACCCCGCCGCGCCATTTCACTGGCACTGATTGGACACGACCGCCCAGGGATCGTCAAGGAGATTTCACAGGCGCTGGCCGCCCGCCATGTCAATGTCGAACGCCTGACAACGCTACTGGTATCAGGCTCCATGTCGGGAGAGCAACTGTTCCAGGCCGACGCTCAACTCAGCGTTCCGGACGGACTGGATCTGGATGAGCTTCAGGAAGCGCTGGAAAGTCTGGCCAATGATCTGATGGTCGATATCAGCCTGCGCTGAACAACCGATCAAGCACCCCACCCACTGGCATAGAGCACGGACGGGGTGCGCATTATCAGCAGTTATTCAGCACAAGCATCAAGCGCCATTCAGATGCTCACTCGCGTCCAGCCAGCAACTCACGTCCACGGGCAACCGCCTGCCTGACCTGTTGTGGTGCGGTTCCACCGATATGATTGCGTGCAGCCACCGAGCCTTCCAGCGTCAGCACTTCAAATACATCCGCATCGATTACACTTGAGAACTGCTGCAGCTCCTCCAGCGCCATCTCACCCAGATCCTGACTGGTCTTGATACCGTAGGCGACCGACAGCCCTACAATTTCATGTGCATCACGGAAAGCCACACCTTTGCGAACCAGATAATCAGCCAGATCGGTTGCGGTTGAAAAACCACGCAGAGCCGCTTCGCGCATCACCATCTTGCGTGATTCCAGCGCAGGTACCATGTCGCCGAAAGCGCGCAGGCATCCCTTGACGGTATCCACGGTATCAAACAAAGGCTCTTTGTCTTCCTGATTATCCTTGTTGTAAGCCAGTGGCTGAGATTTCATCAGTGTCAGCAGAGACATCAGATGACCATAGACCCGGCCGCTTTTACCACGGACCAGCTCAGGCACATCGGGATTTTTCTTCTGCGGCATGATCGATGAGCCAGTGCAGAAACGATCCGGCAGGTTGATGAAGCCGAACTGTGCCGAGGTCCAGAGCACCAGTTCTTCCGACATACGCGTCATGTGCATCAGCAACACACTGGATGCCGCACAGAATTCGATCGCAAAGTCACGATCCGACACTGCATCCAGCGAGTTGTTGGCCGGAGCCGTAAACTCCATCAGCTCGGCCGTATAATGACGATCGATCGGATAGGTGGTGCCCGCCAGCGCAGCAGCCCCCAGCGGCATGATATTGATCCGCTTGCGGCAATCGGAAAAACGCTCATGATCGCGGCTGAGCATCTCGAACCAGGCCAGCAGATGATGACCGAAGGTGACAGGCTGCGCTGTCTGAAGATGAGTGAATCCCGGCATGATGGTATCGGCTTCGCGCTCCGCCAGATCCAGCAAGCCCTGCTGCAGGCGGCTGATTTCATCCAGAATCAGATCAGTCTCTTCACGCAGATAAAGACGAATATCGGTCGCTACCTGGTCGTTACGCGAACGACCGGTATGCAGCTTCTTGCCAGTGATACCGATCTTGCGTGTCAGCGCCGCTTCGATGTTCATATGCACATCTTCCAGCTCGATCGACCATTCAAATTCACCGCGCTCGATCTCGATGCGAATTTCGCCCAGACCACGCAGAATATCGTCACGCTCCTGCTCTGTAAGCACGCCGACTTTTGCCAGCATACGCGCATGGGCAATCGAACCCTGGATATCATGCTTGTACAGGCGCTTGTCGAACTCGACAGACGCGGTGAAGCGCGCGACAAAGGCATCGGTAGGCTCAGTGAAGCGACCACCCCACTGCTGGTTGGTTTTGTTGCTCATGTTCGAAATCTCCAGGAATAGAAGCCAGGCAAATATGGGCCGATTATATCAGGCTTGCCAGACGAAGGGGGCCTTGTAATAAAACTGCCCGTGATAAAACGTAGCGGGGATCTGTTACAATGAACGCCATTTTTCGACTCTTTATTTCAGTACAGGTCATCGGCCTGCAGACAGGACCCTGATAAGCCATGAGCAGAACCATCCGCATCGCCACCCGTCGCAGCCTGCTTGCCCTCTGGCAGGCAGAGTATGTAAAAGCCGAGCTTGAGCGCCACCATCCGGACCTGAGCATTGAGCTGGTCACCATGGTCACACAGGGCGACAAGATACTGGATACGCCGCTGGCCAAGATCGGTGGCAAGGGGCTGTTCGTCAAGGAATTGGAAACTGCGATGCTGGAAGATCGTGCCGATATCGCTGTGCATTCCATGAAGGATGTACCCATGGAGTTTCCACCGGGACTTGGGCTGGCAGTTATCTGCCCGCGGGAAAATCCAACCGATGCCTTTGTCAGCAATCATTACGCCAATCTGGATGATCTGCCACAGGGTGCCTGTGTCGGCACCTCCTCACTGCGTCGTGAGGTACAGGTACGCGAACGGCGACCCGATCTGGTAGTTCGCAGCCTGCGCGGCAATGTTCAGACACGTCTGGGCAAACTGGATGCTGGGGAGTACGACGCCATCATTCTGGCCACCGCCGGTCTGCTGCGACTGGAGCTGGATGAGCGCATTCGCTATCAGATGCCTCCCGAGGAAAGCCTTCCAGCTGGCGGACAGGGTGCAGTGGGTATCGAATGCCGCACTGACGACCATGAACTGCACCAGCTGCTGGCACCGCTGCATCACAGCGCCACGGCCCTTCAGGTAGAAGCCGAGCGCGCACTGAACAGAAGGCTTGAGGGTGGCTGTCAGGTACCGATCGGCTGTTTCGCCGTGCTCAGCGAAGATCAGTCACAGCTCTGGCTGCGAGGGCTCGTCGGCCGTCCGGATGGCACACTGGTTTTACGCGATGAGATTCGAGGCGCTTCCGCCGATGCCCAGGCACTGGGTATCGCGCTGGCTGATCGACTGCTGGCAGCAGGTGCGGATGAGATACTGCGCGAGGTTTACAACGAACGTGGTTAAAGCGGCATCTGCTTCGGCACCCTTACTTGGGCAGAGGATATTGGTGACCCGGCCTTCGCACCAGTCACAAAGGCAAATTGAACTGATCTCCTCTCTCGGCGGGCAGGCGGTACCGTTACCACTGCTGCAGATAGAGCCTGTGGGTGAATCAGACACAACTGATTATCTGCAGTTGAAGCGCTGTATTCTCGACCTCGACCTCTACCACGGAGTGATCTTCGTCAGCGCAAACGCCGCACGCCAAGGAGCTGCCTGGATCGATACCTACTGGCCCCAACCACCACTGGGCGTGCAATGGATAGGCATCGGCCGCCAGACCAGCGAAACGCTGCAGAACCTGGGCTTCGATGCCTGGTATCAATCTGGCGGATTTGATTCAGAAGCTTTGCTTCAAGCCGAATCATTGCAACAGATCAAGGGTCAGCGCTTTCTGATCCTGCGTGGAGACAGCGGCCGCGAGTTGCTTTACGACACGCTCAGTGCCCGAGGCGCCCGCGTCGACTGTGCAACCGTTTACTACCGCCGCTGTCCTCGCTATCCTCAGGCTATTGTCCAAAGTACTATTTATGATCAGCCAATATCCGCTATGCTGGTCACCAGTGGTGATGGACTGAGTAACCTGATGCAGATCACCGATCAGGCATCAGACACTCAACGAAAAAAACTGTTTGAGACACAACTGATCCTTCCCAGCCTGCGCATTGCCAGACTGGCCGAGCAGCTTGGCTTCACACAGATTACTATCGCGCAGGGACCTGATGACCAATCAATGGTTCAGGCTTTAATACCAGCCAACAAACTGGAAAAACCGGCATGAAAGAAACCCCAGATAACCAAATCCCAGATAGCCAGGCTAAGCAAGAAACCAAGGCTGATGATACGACCGAACAAACCAGACCGGTCGATACGGCAAAGCAGAGATCAGCAACCACAGGCAGCACAACGAACAACAGCAGCATAGCCTGGCCAGGCATCCTTGCTCTGGTGCTCGCGATCATTGCACTGCTGTTGAGTGGGTATCTGATCTGGGAAAATCTGAAGCTGCAGCAGCAGGCACAGAGCATTGAAAGAGACCTGCTCAGCCAGGTCGAATCCAGTCTGGAGGTGACTCGCGGTGAGGTTTCTCAAAACCTGAGTAACATCAATCAGCAACTGGGACAGATTCAGTCCAATGCTGAAACCGGCCAGCGCAATATCGATGAGTTGCATGAAAGACTGACTCGCAGCATCCAGCAGGTCACCGCTCAACAGCGCACCTCCGACAAGGATTGGCTACTGGCCGAGACGGAGTACCTGCTGCGCCTTGCCAACCAGCGAGTTCTGATGGAGCAGACAGCCAGTGGTGCTCTGACCCTGCTGAAGTCGGCCGATGAGATTTTGCTGGAAGCCGATGACGCCTCCCTTTATCCGGTCAGAGAGGCACTGGCATCCGATATTGCAGCGCTCGAAGCCGTCCCTCAGGTGGATACTGAAGGTGTGTTTCTGCGTCTGAGTGCGATGAAACAACAGGCATCACAGCTGCGCCAGATTCCCGTGACCGACCGACGTCAGCTACCTAATCTGCTGGAAGAGATGACACCTGACGATCTGAAGGACAGCTGGGGCAGTGGCGCCAAGGCTGCGATGAATAGTGCGATGGATAAGTTTGAACAACTGATCGTGATTCAACGCCATAATGAACCGATTGAGCCGCTACTGTCGCCTGAGCAGACCTATTATCTGAAACAGAATCTGGAGCTGATGTTCGAGCAGGCGCAACTCTCCCTGCTGCAGCGCCAGCAAGCTGCCTATGATGACAGCCTCAATAAGGCCGCAGACTGGATAAACACCTACTTTGAACCTGAAGACAGCACCACACAGGCATTGCTCCGCGGTATCAGTGAACTGGAGAATCTGAATGTCGCACCTGAAATTCCAGCCATCACAGGATCGCTGCAAGCACTCCAGGCTCACCTGGCAGAGCTGAGAAGACTCAAGCTGGAGAGGGCTCGCTCATGAAAAAACTCTTTCTCCTGCTGCTCATACTACTGCTGGCCGGAGCCTGGCTTGGCCAGTTGATGATCCAGGATGCCGGTTATGTTCTGCTGGCTTATCAGCACACGACCGTCGAAACCAGTATCTGGGTGATGGTAGTCATACTGCTGGTGGCCTTTATCCTGATGCATCTGCTGCTCAACCTGATCAGTAGCATGGGTCTGCCAACAGGCCGCATTAAAGAGTGGCGCCTGAAAAGACGCCAGCAGGCTGCGCGCAAAGCCACCCTGAAAGGGGTGCTGGCAATGTCTGAAGGAAACTGGCTCAAGGCCCGACGTGAACTGGTCAGATCTGCCGATGATGCCTCCGTACCTCTGATTAACCTGCTGGCTGCAGCCAAGGCTGCACACGAATCCGGCGACAAGGCGGGAGCAGATGAACTGCTCAGCAAGGCACTGAAATCAGAACCCGATGCCGAAACAGCCGTCACACTGGCCCAGGCTCAGATTCAGCTGGCCAGAGGACAGAGTCGTGAAGCGCTCGATAACCTGCTGAACCTGCGCAAGTTGGCGCCCAAAAATACTCAGGTGATGCTGCTGCTCAAGGATACCTATCTGCAGTTGCAGGACTGGCAAGGCCTGTCGGAACTGCTACCCGTCCTCAGACGCCACCGCGCTCTGACTGATGAGCAACAACTGGCGCTAGAGCAACAGTGTTATCTCATCCTGCTGGATCAGACACTGCACAGCCAGCCAGACGACTCAACCAATCAAGCCAGAGCGAAAGCGCTTCAGGCTTTCTGGCAGAAGCTACCGACCCCTGCCACATCACAGGAAGAACTGACCAGCCGCTATGCCGAACTGTTAGGCCAGCTGGACGAGGGCAGCAAAGCAGAAGTTCTGCTGCGTGAGAGTCTGGAACAGCACTGGAGCAGTAAACTGATCGTGCAGTATGGTTGTATCAACAGTGACAAGCCGAAGAAGCAGCTTGAGACCGCCAGACAGTGGCTGGAAAAGCACGGTGAAAGTGCCGAGCTGCTGCTGACGCTGGGTCGTTTGTCCCTGTTGAATCACAACTGGGGCGGGGCTGTGGAGTACTTTGAAGCCAGTCTGAAGCTGAAACCGACCGCTGAGGCCTATGGTGAACTGAGCCGACTCTATCACCACCTTGGCGATAAGGAGCAGGCACAGCAGATGGTTGGACGCGCAGTGGAGATCAGCGGTTACGGACTACCCTCTCTGCCCATGCCTCAACCGGCTCTGACAGGCAGCACAACTCCCGCCTGAAGCGGCTGCAGTAAAAGCAGTTGCTTCCCTCAGTAATAGCTCATAAAAGAAGCCGGCTTTTAACGACCGGCTTCTTTTTTACATCAACACCCCGACAGAGTCAGCTCAGGGCCTCGGCGCGTAGGCGAATACATCAGAATGTATCTGCTCCTGCTGCATGCCACGCGCTTCCATTCTATCCAGCAGCGCGTAAACCATCGCAGGCGAACCACTGGCAAACAACTGCACCGCCTCAATGGAGGTCAGATCGTCGCTGATCGCATCCGGCAACAGGCCCGTGCGACCCGACCAACCGGGACTTTTTGCCGGCTCACTGACCACTGGAATGAAACGCAGATTGGCATGGTGCTCGGCCCACTGTTTTGCCAGCGTTTCGAGATACATATCCTCTTCGACCCGTGCACCCCAATAAACATCTATCGGATTGCTGATGCCGTTGGCCAACAGATGCTCCACCAGGCTCTTGGTCTGGGCAAAGCCGGTACTGGCCGCTGCAAATACCAGATGCGTATTCTTATCAATGACGTCGCAGGCCTTTAGAAAACAACTCCCCATCGGCAGGGTGATCTCCACCTGTTGTTGTGTCTGCAGGTAATCCAGAATACCCTCATTGATCACACTGCCCGGCATATGTCGGATATGCAGCTCCAGTATACGACCGAGATCCGGGGCCGAAGCAATGGAAAAAGAGGCCTTCTTGCCATCCGGCAATGAAAGATCAAGATACTGTCCGGCAAAAAAATCCAGATTCTCGGCATCAGACGCCACCAGAGCGAGCGATATCCTGAACACATCCCGGTTCAACCGCTCAACCGCCACAATATCAGTCAGACGTTTATTCACTTAGCTTTCCTTCCGATCCTTTCGAGCCGTTTCAGGGATGCCCAGCTCACCCCAGATCTCATCAATTCGCTGTTTGACCGCCGCATCCATGACAATGGGTTCTCCCCACTCTCGCGTGCTTTCGCCTGGCCACTTGTTGGTTGCATCCATCCCCATCTTCGATCCCAACCCGGAGACCGGGGATGCAAAATCAAGATAGTCGATCGGCGTATTATCAATCATCACCGTATCGCGCTGTGGATCCATACGCGTAGTGATAGCCCAGATCACATCATTCCAGTCACGGGCATTGATATCATCATCGCAGACAATCACAAACTTGGTATACATGAACTGGCGCAGATAGGACCACACACCGAGCATTACCCGCTTGGCATGCCCCGGGTACTGCTTTTTCATCGTCACCACCGCCATTCTGTAGGAGCAGCCTTCGGGTGGCAGATAGAAATCGACTATCTCGGGGAACTGCTTCTGCAGAATCGGAATAAATACTTCATTCAATGCCACACCCAGCACGGCGGGTTCATCCGGTGGACGTCCGGTGTAGGTACTGTGATAGATCGGATTATTGCGGTGCGTGATGCGTTCCACAGTAAACACAGGGAAACGGTCCACCTCATTATAATAGCCGGTATGATCTCCGAAGGGCCCTTCATCTGCCATCTCATCCGGATAGATGTGGCCTTCAAGAATAAACTCGGCACTTGCCGGTACCTGCAGATCGCTGCCGATACACTTGATCAACTCTGTCTTGCTGCCACGCAACAGGCCGGCAAACGCATATTCCGACAGAGTATCCGGCACAGGCGTTACTGCGCCCAGAATCGTTGCAGGGTCTGCACCCAGCGCCACCGCTACAGGAAAAGGCTCGCCCGGGTGCTGCTGCTTCCATTCACGGAAATCCAGCGCGCCTCCTCGATGCGCCAACCAGCGCATAATCAACTTATTGCGTCCAATCAACTGCTGCCGATAGATACCCAGATTCTGTCGCGGTTTGTTCGGACCACGCGTGATCACCAGTGGCCAGGTCACTAAAGGACCGGCATCACCGGGCCAGCAGGTCTGAATCGGCAATTGATACAGGTCGACATCATCACCTTCGATCACATGCGTCTGACAGGGCGCCGACTTGAGGAGTTTGGGCCCCATGTTCAGCACCTGACGAAAGACCGGAAGCTTCTCCCAGGCATCTTTCATCCCTTTCGGCGGCTCAGGCTCTTTCAGCTGCGCCAGCAGATGCCCGACATCACGCAGGGCTGTCACCGATTCAGCGCCCATGCCCAGTGCCACCCGCTCGGGCGTTCCGAACAGATTGGCAAGCACCGGGAAGCGATAGCCGACAGGATTTTCAAACAACAGAGCCGGGCCACCGGCACGCAGGGTACGATCCGCTATCTCTGTCATTTCCAGATGGGGGCTGACAGGAAAGCTGATGCGTTTAAGTTCACCGCGGGATTCCAGCAATGCCATGAAATCGCGCAGATCTTTATATTTGGGAGTCGACATGATTCAAGCTTGTCTGATCTGAGATAAGGAAGCAACAGCCCACTCGCAATCCGAATGGTCGGCCACACTATCAGAGGATACGGGAGCCAGAATTTACGCTGGCTCCCGTGGGTTGGATCTTTTTATTTGCGCTTCATCGACTGGAAGAACTCTTCATTGGTCTTGAAGTCCTTCAGCTTATCGATAACGAACTCAGTCGCAGCGGAATCATCCATCGGATCCAGCAGCTTACGCAGAATCCACATGCGCTGCAGCTCATCTTCGGTGGTCAGCAGATCTTCACGACGCGTACCGGAGCGACGGATATTGATCGCCGGGAACACGCGCTTCTCAGCAATACGACGATCCAGATGAACCTCGGCATTACCGGTACCCTTGAACTCTTCGTAGATTACTTCGTCCATCTTGGAACCGGTATCCACCAGCGCCGTGGCGATAATAGTCAGACTGCCGCCCTCTTCGATGTTACGTGCGGCACCAAAGAAACGTTTCGGGCGTTCCAGAGCATGCGCATCCACACCACCGGTCAGTACCTTGCCGGATGAGGGGATAACCGTGTTATAGGCACGTGCCAGACGCGTGATGGAGTCGAGCAGAATCACGACATCTTTTTTGTGTTCGGTCAGACGCTTGGCTTTTTCCAGCACCATTTCGGCAACCTGCACATGGCGTGATGGCGGCTCATCGAAGGTGGAGGCAACCACTTCGCCACGCACGGTGCGCTGCATGTCGGTGACTTCCTCAGGACGCTCGTCAATCAGCAGTACAATCAGATAGCAATCAGGGCTGTTACGCGTGATGCTGTTGGCAATATTCTGCAGCATCAATGTCTTACCGGCTTTTGGCGGAGAAACGATCAACGCACGCTGGCCTTTACCCATCGGCGATACCAGATCGATAACACGCGCAGTGATATCTTCGGTACTACCGTTACCCACTTCCATACGGATTCGTGACTGGGCAAAAAGAGGGGTAAGGTTTTCAAACAGGATTTTGTTTTTGGCATTTTCGGGACGATCAAAGTTTATATCGTCCACTTTCAACAGCGCAAAGTAGCGCTCGCTGTCTTTCGGGGGTCTTATCTTCCCGGAAATCGTGTCACCTGTACGCAGGTTGAAGCGGCGTATCTGGCTCGGCGATACATAGATATCATCGGGCCCGGCCAGGTAAGAACAGTCGGCTGAGCGAAGAAAGCCAAAACCGTCCTGGAGAATTTCGAGAACGCCATCACCATGGATATCCTCGCCGCTCTTGGCGTGCTTCTTGAGGATCGCAAAGATGACATCCTGCTTACGGGAACGGGCCATGTTTTCGAGGCCCATGGTGTTCGCAATTTCCAGAAGGTCTGGAACACTTTTAAGTTTTAATTCGCTAAGATTCATAGTGTCTTTAGGTGCAGCCGCTAGGGACTGAAATATGAATGGAAATGAGGAGGTTAGTTGGAAAGATTCAGTTCTGATCAACTACAGTTCTGATCATTACGTGCGCAGGAATAAAGATGAAAAAGTGCACGTGACTTCAATATAAAGGCTTTAATTTGTCATGTCCAGCACTTACCGAGAGAAAACGTGACCTGGCTCAACTTAGTCACGCTTTCCACGGCAACAGGCATCACAGATTAGCGTCGATGAAAGCTGACAGCTGTGATTTTGACAAAGCCCCGACTTTAGTGGCTTCAACATTACCGCCCTTGAACAGCATCAGGGTAGGAATGCCGCGAATGCCGAACTTCGGTGGGGTTTCATTGTTTTCGTCGATATTCAGCTTGCAGACCTTCAGCTTGCCCGCATACTCTCTGGAGATCTCTTCCAGAACAGGCGCGATCATTTTGCATGGGCCACACCATTCTGCCCAGTAATCAACCAGCACCGGACCTTCGGCTTTTACCACTTCGTCTTCGAAAGTCGCATCGGTGACATTAACGATGTTTTCACTCATGAGATACTCACTCCACAGCACCCGCTGCTCTTTTATTCGACAATAAGAAACGGATGATAACACCTGCATCAAATCTTTGTGAACACCTGCCGCTCGAATCAATTGCAGGATTAATTGTTATTCACGCTTCTTTAGACCTCCCGCCTCTGGCAAAATGCCCTGACCTTAAATCGCTTGGCTTTACTCGAAAGAAAGGACAACGCACTCATGTACGATCAGGAAAGCACACCGGATCAGACAGAAAGAGGCTCACTGCTGGCAGCAGTCGATCTGGGTTCCAACAGTTTCTATATGGTGGTTGCCAGGCTGGTGGACGGACAACTCAAGCCGATCGATGTGATGTCTGAAAAGGTGCAACTGGCGGCGGGACTCGATTCTTCGGGCCTTCTCAGCGAATCCGCACAGCAGGTTGGACTTGAATGCCTGAGCCGTTTTGCACAGCGCTTGGCCGATCTGCCACGCAAATCGATTCGCGCCGTGGGTACCAATGCGCTTCGTGAAGCATTGAACAGTGACGAGTTCATTGAGCGTGCCAGCCAGATTCTCGGCCTTCCGGTGCAGATCATTGCCGGGCGTGAAGAGGCTCGCCTGATCCACCTTGGTGTTTCACATACACTTGCCAATGACAGCGGCAGACGGCTGGTGATCGATATAGGTGGCGGCAGTACAGAGTGTGTTATCGGTGAGCGTTTTGAACCGCGCCTGCTGGAAAGTCTGCAGATGGGTTGTGTCAGCTTTACCAAGCATTACTTCCACTCAGGCCAGATCACAGAGTCCGCCTTTATGAAGGCCGAAACGATGGCGCAGCAAGAGCTGTTGTCACTGCGTCGTGACTATCGCCGCCTCGGCTGGAGCAGCTGTGTCGGCTCGTCCGGCACCATCAAGGCGATCAAGCAGGCCTGTGAAGCACTGGGTTACAGCGAAATCAGCATTACTGCCGCGGCGGTCCGCAAACTTAAGGACTACCTGCTGAAACAGGGCCATGTAGACAAACTCAGCTTTGATAACATCAAGCCGGAACGCGTCGCTGTGCTGCCCGCTGGATTGGCTATTCTCACCGCTGCCTTCAACTCCCTCGGCATTAAAGAGATGGAATACTCCGACGGCGCTCTGCGTGAAGGGGTGCTATACGATATGGCGGGCCGCCTTCGCCATGAAGATGTGCGTGAGCGTACGATCCTCGCTTTGATGCGCCGCTACCATGTCGACACAAAACATGCCGCCTCTGTTGAGGCCACAGCCCTGATCGCACTGGCGCAGATCAAGGATAAATGGAATCTGGGCGATCCCGAATATCATGACATGCTCTGCTGGTCTGCTCGCAGCCATGAGATAGGCATGACCATCTCTCACTCACGCTTTCAGCGCCACAGCGCCTATCTGCTGCAACACTCAGATCTCCCGGGTTTCAGCAACCTGGATCAGCAGTTGCTGGCATTTCTGGTGCGCGGTCATCGCCGCAAGATCCCGAAGGATGAGCTACGTGCCCTGCCCAAACAGAAACAGGACGCCTATCTGAAACTGTGTCTGATACTACGCCTGGCGATCATTCTGCACCGTAGTCGCAGCAAGGCACGCCTGCCCGCTTTCAATCTGCGCACTGAAGAGCAGAAAATACAACTAAGCTTCCCACCGGGCTGGCTGGCACAACATCCGCTGACACAGGCAGATCTGGAGCAAGAGATCGAATTCCTGCGCGCCATCGACTATAAACTGAAGCTCGACTAAGTGTCTGCCATACCTGCAAACGTCGTCGGTAAAGCTGCCGGAAGACGCTTTCAGACTCCACTTACTGTACTCAGGCTGCGATACTGAGACTATCATCTGATCGGGAGATTATTTATGTGGGAAAGGATGCCACTGCGACTCAAAGGCTATCTGATTACCGGTACGGGCGTACTGATGCTCTCCCCAGATGCTCTGTTCGTCAAGGACACGGAAACAGACGTCGCCACCTTCATGTTCTGGCGCGCCCTGCTGCTCGGCAGCGTGCTGTTACTGGTGGCGGTGTTGCGTTACCGTAGCGAACTCCCTCAGGCTATAAAACGCTGCGGACTGGCTGCCTGGGTCTGCCCGCTGGCGATCGCCTGTGGTGCCTGGAGCTTCGTGGCAGCCAATCGACTCACAGCGGCCGGTAATGTGTTGGTGATACAGAATATGGCACCATTGATTGCAGGTGTCATCGGATTGATCTTCTTTTCCCAGAAGCTGCGATTGCAGACCTGGATCGTGATAATTCTGTGCGTATTCGGTGCGGTGCTGATGGTGGCAGGCGAAATGGGGGCCGGTAATCCCATTGGCCTGATCGTGGCACTGGCACTACCCGTCGCAATGGCCCTCAACACAACCGTCGCCAGCGCTCAGCGCGGTGTTGATACCACTGTCATTCTGCCTTTGGCCTGCGCCCTGATGCTGATCCCTGCACTGTTGATGGGTGGCGCCAGCCTGCCAGAGTGGAGTGATATGAAACGCCTGCTGCTGCTCAGCCTGTTTTTCCTGCCCTGCGCCTACTTCCTGATCCAGAGCGGCCCACGCTACCTGCCGGGTGCCGAGGTCAGCCTGATGCTCCTGCTTGAAACAATCCTCGGTACACTGCTGGTGTGGTGGTGGGTCGGTGAGCTGCCAACAACGCTGGCATTCATCGGTGGCGGACTGATTCTGTCAGTATTGGCTGGCAGTGCACTACTGGATCTGTATCGCATGAATCGCAAAGCGGCCCGCGGTGCGCCAGATCCGAGAGAGATCACTCGCCCGACTGACTAACTGACAATCTGCCGAACAGGTCGCTAAATATAATCCGGATAGAGCTGCGCAATCCCTGATGCCCCCACCATATCACCCAGCAGCCAGATCTGCTCAAACGGATGCTCTGGCGGCACAGTGACCTTGTCCAGATTTTCCAGCAGCTCGCCACGGGTCCACAGAGGGTTGGCGTTACGAATCACCAGCCAGACTCTCTCGGAATGATAGCGCTTGAGTGACTTGCTTTGCAGTATGGTATTCAGCGCCATCAACAGGCGATGATCAGGCTCCGTCTGTAACAGATGCTGCAGCGCAATCCGGGTTTCATCACTGAGTTCCCTGCCCAGCACCAGCATCGCCTCCGCCTCACTGCCATAGAGATGTGCGATCTCCAGATCCAGTCGAGACTTATCCAGATAGCAGGACACATCCGGTTTGCGCGGCTCGTTATGCCAGATATGCCGCATTGGCACATGAAAACTTCGCTCATACTGCCGCATGAATACTCGGGCGGCCTCATGCTCAAGTTTGATCTTTTCCTGCTGACTGCTGGTCATCATGCCATCGCTTCTCCCTGAATCTCAGCCTAGCAACTTAGCCTCAAAAGAACAAAAATGGAGCCAGTCAATCTGTGCAGCGCTACTCACCAGCGCTACTCACCAGCACTACTCACCATTACTACCTACCAGCGCTGCCTGCCAGCACTACCTACTCAGCACAACCTGCAGTCTATTTGATTCAGAAGAGCACCAATTGCTGCGCAGTAAGCTGGTGCTCACTATCAGGGTCAAGACGATAACCGACACCCAGCAGTCTGACCGGACGCTCACCCCGCCGCCAGGCTTGTACCATCAACGCCAGATAGAGCTCTCGAGTCGGCTGCTGACAACTGGATTCGACAGTGGTCTGGGTAAAGTCATGAAATTTCATCTTCACCAGAATGCCCCGAATACGATAGCCGCTCAGCCTGGTATATCGCTGCTGCAGATCCTCCAGCAACTCATCCAGATGAGCGAGACAGGCCTCCAGGTCCGGTAGATCCTTGGCGTAAGTATGTTCCGTGCTGATCGATTTACGGATACGACTGGTTTTGACCGGCCGTTCATCCACACCCCAAGCCAGCTGGCTCAGGCGTTGCCCGAAACGACCGAAATGGCGCAGTAGAAAATCAAGCGGCTGACGGCGCAGATCTGCGCAGGTATAAATCTGAAGTTGATGGAGCTTTTCTGCCGTTTTACTGCCAACTCCGTGCAGTTTTTCAATCGTCAGCTCACTGACAAACTGATCCACCTGCTCGGGCAGGATCACGCACAGACCATCCGGCTTGTTCCAGTCACTGGCAATTTTAGCCAGAAACTTACTCGGCGCTACGCCTATGGAGACCGTCACACCCACCTCATCGCGGATACGCTGGCGTATCTCCTGCGCAATGAGTGTCGCACTGCCACGACAGGCCATCGACTGCGTTACATCCAGAAAGGCTTCATCCAGCGACAAGGGCTCGATCAGATCGGTGTAATCCTGATAGATCGCCATAATCTGGCGTGACGTTTCCTTGTAAGCCTCCATCCGACCGGATACCAGCGTCAACTTTGGGCATAACTGAAGCGCACGAGCCGTCGACATAGCCGAGCGTACGCCATAGTGCCGTGCTTCATAGTTGCAGGTGGCGATCACGCCGCGACGATCAGACGCACCACCTACCGCAATGGGAATACCCCTGAGAGCAGGGTTATCGCGCATCTCAACTGCTGCATAAAAGCAGTCACAATCGCTATGAATGATCTTTCTCATAACACGATTGTATGCGCAGCCTCCTCTGTCTGCTATCTATCAGCTCACTTAAACTAAGAACGCTCAAACTGGCCAACGATACCATTCAATTGCTGCCCCAGTTGCGCCATCTCCTGACTGGCCTCCGATGAGTGATGCGCCGACGTGGCACACTCCTCTGCGATATGACGGATACGATCAACGCTCTGGGTAATCTCCTGAGACACCAGGCTCTGTTCCTCGGCAGCACTCGCGATCTGCGTGTTCATATCCTTGATTGCCAAGACACGGGTCGTGATGGTGTTCAGCAACTCATTGGCTGAGCCTGCTTTTTCCACCGTTGTTTCACTCGACTTCTGGCAATCCTGCATCTTCTGCACAACCCGCTCAGTGCCTCTTTGCACGTTATCTACAAATGCCTGCACCTGCACCGTGGAGTCCAGGGTGCGCTGAGCCAGAGTTCTCACCTCATCGGCTACCACTGCAAAACCACGTCCGCTCTCACCGGCACGGGCCGCTTCAATCGCTGCATTCAGCGCCAGAAGATTAGTCTGATCCGAGATCCCCTTGATCACCTCCAATACCTGACCGATGGAGGCCGTATGCTGCCCAAGCTCCGTGATACCCTGCGCCATCTCCTGCAACTGAGACGCCAGATCGCGGATACTGTCGATCATCAAACCGACCATCTGCTTGCCTTCACCCGCATCATGATCTGTCTGCTCGGCCAGCGCCTGAGCTTCGGCAGCACTTTTCGCAATATCCGTTACCGTGCTGACCATCTCCTCCATCGCAGTAGCAACTTCAACCGTTTCGTTCTTCTGTCGCTGGGTACCATCACTGGTCTGCTGTGACACACCTGACAATTGCTCAGAGGCCTGCAGCAATTGCTGCGAACTGGTGCGGAACTGTTCGATCACCTCCTGCAGGGTGGCAAAGAACTCATTGGTATTACCCGCCAGTACACCTACCTCATCACGGGTGGTGACGGGAAGCCTTTTACCCAGGTTGCATTGACGGTTACGCAGATCCTGAACCATGCCATCGATGACATGACTGGCGGACAGCATCGGCCTGACCACGCTACGTGTGATCAGGTAGGCAATCGCAGCACCCAGCAGCGCCGCTGCCACAACCAGTGTGATCATGATCAGGCTGGCAGCGCTGATCTGCTCCTGCGTGTCATCCCCAACCTGCTCCAGGCTGCTGAAGACATGCAACTGCAGCGCATGCGCCGCATCAGTCAGTTCCGGCCCTTCCGGCAAGATGTACTCAGTGAGTATCTGCTGGTAGCGATCCGTCAGCTCTGTCAGCTGAATAAATGCCTGCTCGTAGCTTTCCCAGGTTCGAGCAAGGTCCGCAATAATCGCCTGCGTCTCCAGACCGGCGATCTCTTCAAAGTCACTGATCGTGAAGCGCGCATCATCAATCAGAAACCCCGCCTCACGCCGGGCAGCGTTGTCCATGGTGATGGAGAAAAGACCAACCTGAGTACTGGCGTTCAATACCTGCCCCTGCGCAGCTACTGCAACACGCACTTCGGTCAACCGACCACTGACCAGTGCCGTCTCTACAAGGCGCTCAATTTCACGCCGCGCAGCCGGACCCAGATCATTCAGCAATTGCTCTCTGATTTCGCTGATCTCAATGTGAAGAGGAACCAGCTCTTCAGTAAAACGGCTCCCAAAAGTACCATGACGGGATGACAGCGCATCGATCATTTGTCGACGCTGCGGATCATTGAAGTGCTCGCCTGCATCAAGTATCAGGCTCTGACTCTGGTTCCGGTAACCTGTAAAGGCTGCAGCATCATCCAGAGAACCACTGATCCTGAAATTAAACATGGCCAGGCGTTCGTTATAGATGGAGCGCATGATTTCGGTCGCTCGACCGGTATTGGGAACCATATTGCCGGTAATGATGTTTGTGGCCTGGCTGACACTACCCAGGTTCAGCACCGCTATAAAACCCACCAGCATGATAACAATCAGGAGAAAGGCTGGTGCGACCAGCGATTTACCCAATACACCCAGCGATCTGGATTTACTCTTATTATTTTTCACTCTGCTCTCCCACTTCATGAACCTGCTCAGCGCCAATACAGAGCGACAGCAAACTGCAGATTGCTATCCTGTGACTGAATTTTAGTTCATTTAGAGCAAGCAGGGTGCCATAAAATAATATTTTCTTATAAATCAATTATATAAAAAATATCTGCACAAAAACCGGGCACAAAGGAGGATGTAATGCGCGGAAAACCACCCATTGCAGTTCTTAACAGGGTGGATATCCGACCAAAAAGGAAGGAGATGGCAGAAGCGATCAAACATCGGATCGCTTCTGCCAAGTGGATTAACAGTCTGTTACTGCTGAGGACCTGCCGCGATGATCGCTTCAGAGACTCCCTCAAACTTCTTGAAGTTTTCCACAAACTTTCTGATCAACTCGGCCGCAGCTGCATCATATGCAGCCTTGTCCTGCCAGGTCTCACGAGGGTTGAGCAGACTGGCGTCAACACCAGGTACGCTTACCGGAACAGACAGATTGATACCGGGCAGCGCCACTGTCTCGCAATCCTTCAGAGCACCGCTTTGAATCGCACTGATGATACCGCGTGTTGTCGGGATACTGAAACGTGTGCCCGTACCGTAGGAACCACCTGTCCAACCGGTATTAACCAGATACACCCGTGAACCGAAAGCATCGATACGCTTCATCAGCAGATCAGCATACACATGGGCCGGACGTGGGAAGAAAGGCGCACCGAAGCAGGTCGAGAAGGTGGACTTGATACCGCCGCCCGAACCCATTTCAGTTGAGCCCACCAGCGCGGTGTAACCAGACAGGAAGTGATAGGCTGCCGCCTCTTTGGTCATCACCGATACAGGAGGCAGAACACCGGTCAGATCGCAGGTCAGGAAAACGATCGCATCAGGCTCAGCGCCCATATTAGTCTCGGTGCGCTTCTCGACATGCTGCAGCGGGTAAGCACAACGACCGTTTTCGGTCAGAGAGGTATCGCAGTAATCAGCCTTGCGACTCTCATCCAGCGTAACGTTTTCAACAATCGAACCAAAGCGGATCGCATCCCAGATAATCGGTTCGTTTTTCTGGCTCAGGTTGATGGTCTTGGCATAGCAGCCGCCCTCAAGGTTGAACACAACCCCTTCGCCCCAGCCATGCTCGTCGTCACCGATCAGGTAGCGATCAGGATCAGCTGACAGAGTGGTTTTTCCGGTGCCGGACAAACCGAAGAACAGCGTAGTGGAACCATCATCTCCAACGTTGGCAGAGCAGTGCATCGGCAGCACATCATGCGCCGGCAGCAGGAAGTTCTGCACTGAAAACATCGCTTTTTTCATCTCACCGGCGTAACGCATGCCTGCAATCAGCACTTTGCGCTGAGCGAAGTTCAGAATCACGCAACCATCGCTGTTGGTGCCATCACGCTCGGGTACACATTCGAAACCAGCAGCATTGAGCACCTGCCATTCACCCTTATCAGCCGGGTTGTAGGTTTCCGGACGGATAAACAGATTCAGTCCGAACAGGTTCTGCCAGGCAGTCTCTGTCGACATCTTGACGGGGATATAGTGGCTGGGATCAGCACCGACATGAACCTGTGCAACAAAGTGTTCACGATCTGCCAGGTGCGCTTCAACCCGCGCCCAGAGTGCATCGAATTTATCTGTCGCGAACGGGCGGTTGATACCACCCCAATCTATCTCATCAGCCGTTGATGACTCTTTGACAATAAAGCGATCCAGCGGGGAGCGGCCGGTACGTTGACCGGTAGTCACCACCAGGGCACCACTGTCGGCCAGCACACCTTCGTTTCGCCGGACTGCAAACTCCACCAGTTCAGCGGGACTCAGGTTCTGGTGTGCGTTGTTAGCGGTCTGTTCAGTCATTACAGAATTCCCTTGGCTTTGAGCCAATGATTACCTGGAGAGCAAACATCACCCTCGGTCGCATAATAACAGCGTGACCGAAAGCAGATTCTGCCGTTTCTATTGCCTGATCCCAGGTCTGGGTGTCAGAGCTCATTGTTCAATCTTATTATGGGGTCGAGCATTATTACATAAAAAAAAGCGCAATGGGATCACTCGGGATAACCCTTAGCCACTGACTAATATAAGAAACGACTAAAGTATAATTTCCGCCTGCAGCCATTACGACCGCTCATATCCTGATCATGAAAGGATCAGTGCATCTGCTCCTGATTACCCAGATGCCCACCCTCGGCGTAGAGTGCAGCTATATCAGTACTGTCGAATCCATAACGCTCATTACAGAACTGACAATCCACCTCTATCACCCCATCCTGCTCGGCCAGCATCTCATTCAACTCCTGTTCGGTCATGAACTTGAGAGCCTGCGC
The DNA here is from genome assembly GCF_046271865.1 of Nitrincola salilacus. Taxonomy (NCBI): domain Bacteria; kingdom Pseudomonadati; phylum Pseudomonadota; class Gammaproteobacteria; order Oceanospirillales; family Oceanospirillaceae; genus Nitrincola; species Nitrincola salilacus. Next base: position 228,366 of record NZ_CP176580.1, on the reverse strand, counting down.
ACAACGCTCGCGGCTGCAGTCACAATGGAAGCTGATCAGCTTCGCATCAAACAGTCGGCAAGCCTCCTGATGATAAAGCCGATACAGCAGCTCTTCATTGTTCAGCGACAGCAGCTCATCAGGCTTCAGAGTCTGCGCCAGCATTTCGATCCGCTGCCAGTCCTCCTTCACCTCAGCGGCACCTGGCAGTACCTGCAGCATGAACCCTGCCGCACGAACACCATCAGCTGCCAATTGAATATGTGTAGGCAACTGCTCAGACTGGATGAAATAATCCTGCAAACAGGCCGCAAGATTATGCCCCTCAAGCGGCACCATGCCCTGGTAGCGTTGCCCATTGGCAGGCTCAATAGTCAGCGCCAGATACCCTTTACCCAACAGGTCCGCCAGAGACGTCGACTCAGGCAACTCATCGTTGAGCCTGGCTATCGCACGTAGCTCATTTTGATGATTACACTCCGCCATCAACAGCCGAATGCTGCCTTCGCCCTGAGCCTGAAGCAGCAAGCGCCCTTCAAATTTCAGCGTAGAGCTGAGCAGACTGACAGCAGCCAGCATTTCACCCAGCAGACTCTGCACGGCAGCAGGATAGGCATTGCGGCTCAACACCTCCTGATAACTCTGCTCCAACCCGGTCACCACACCACGCACATCCAGGTCATCAAACAGAAAGCGTTGAATTGTATCAGCTGTACTCATGCCTTGTTTTTCCAATGTAAGCCAATGTATGCCGCTGTATTGCAACAAACTGAGATCGGCTCACGGCACGAAGCTTTCAGTTTGCCAGACTGGCAATAATTTCAAATTATGAAGAAGCGATTATGGAGCCAGCCCGAGAGCACTGCTACCATAAGGATTCAATTTTAACATATTTGATCCTGTGAGTAGCCATGACACGGACCCGCCCTGTTTTTTCTGATACGTGGCAATTTCTGCCGCTGATCACACTGCATCTGGTCGCCCTGCTGCTGTTTCTGAGCTTTATTCTTCCAGCCGGATTCGAACTCTGGCGCGCACTGGATCGGCAGGTATTTTTTGCCTTGAACGGGACGCTGTCAGAAGGCGGTGACTGGGCACTTTTCTGGGCCTGGGCAAATACAAGGGAAAAGGATCTGACGCTGGCGGTGATCATGCTGCTGTTTCTGGTTTTTCCGCGCCTGTGCTTTCATCGCCTGCAGCTACAGCAGGCGCTGGTGGGCTTTCTCGCACTGATGCTGTTGCTGCTACCTTTTCGCTACGGATTCTATGAGCTGGCAAAGGTGATGGATCTGACCGGCCCGAGCCCCTCACGGGAGCTGACACCCACCATTTTACTGACTGAGCTTTTCCCGCATATCGACGCCAAGGATTCAGCAGGACGGAGTTTTCCTGGCGATCATGCCACCGTGATGCTGCTGTGGTTTGGTTTTCTGATCTGGAATCGACGCTCTTTCGGGACGCTGCTCGCCGGTATACTGACAGTGGTAGCCATTCTGCCACGGATGGTCGGTGGGGCGCACTGGTTCAGTGACGTTGCTGTCGGCGGGCTCGTTGTCGCTCTGCCGGTACTGGCCTGGGCCTGCTATACCCCTATTACCCTGTGGATAACACAGAAGCTTGAAAAAGCCTTTTTACCTCTTTTTGACCTGCTCAGTTGGATACCGCTACTGGGACGCTTACCTTTTTTTGCCGCCAGCCATGAACGACGCCAACAGAAAGCAGAGGCTAATCCCAGCTCCCCTTAACGCGCAACAACTCGCGTCGACTCTTCTTGTCTGGCTTTGCATCAGGAGCCGAACCGTGCATCTTACGCTGCGCGGCCTTCGCCTCCCGCTGCGACTGACTATCCTCTGTTTCACAATAAAGCAGCTGAGCCTCTGCCGCCCCGCGTCGCTGGCCTGATAGCGCCAGCACGATCACGGTTTTTTCCTCATTCCCCTGGCGGATCTGGATATGCGCCCCTAGCTCAACAGCCTTGCTGCACTTGCTACGCTGGCCATCATAATGGACCTTCCCCCCCTCAATCATCTGCTTTGCAATCGCGCGCGTTTTGTAGAAACGAGCAGCCCAGAGCCATTTATCCAGACGGATTCGTTCATCATGTTCAGCATGGTTCATCGTGTTGGCATCACTTCATCAAAATGGTCTATGGCCATAAATTCGGTAATAGTGCGTCTGGGGCCTTTGCTGTCTGGCTGACGAATGCTGAGCAGGTGCCGGATACCATACTCACGTGCCGAACCAAGCACAGCCAGCGAGTCATCCACCAGCAGGGTACGTTCGGGATCGAAGGGCTCCAGCGCCTGCAGACGCTGCCAGAATAGCTGCTCTTCCTTAGCCGCCTTGAGGTCATGTGAACAGATCACTCGATCTACCAGTTGATCCAGTCTCGTCTGCTCCACTTTAAGCGTCAGACTGCCCTGATGGGCATTGGTGACGATCACAGAACGCAACTGCTGATCTTTCAACGCCTGCAAAAACGCCTTAACATAAGGGCGAAAAGCGATCCGATCAGCCACTTCACGCTTGAGTTCGGTCACCGGCAACTGCAACTCCCGAGTCCAGTAATCAAGACAGTACCAGTTCAGAGTCCCCTGCTCACGGACGATACGCTCATGCAACCAGGCCCGCGCCTGCTCAATATCCATCTGATGAAACTCGGCATAGCGAAGTGGAAGAAACTCCAGCCAGAAATGGGAGTCAAAATGTAAGTCAAGCAGGGTGCCATCCATATCCAGCAGTACGGTATCTATGGCTTGCCAATCAAGCATAATCAGTTAACACTTCTTTTCAGTAACGGGTTTGGTAACAGGTTTATTAACGACAGTACAACTAGTATGCCCCCGGCTGTAGTGATTTTGAAGAGCGATTTTGAAGAGCGATTTAGAAGAGCGTCATGTTTCAAGCTCAGCACCTCGGTTACGAGGTATGGGCTGATATGACCCAAAGGAGAACAGATGGCAATTGCACCTGAGCTGATTCAGGAACTTCTTGAACTCAGTGAGCAGGCCGGAGAGGCCATACTTGAGATTTACCATGATATCGATCGATGGCAGGAGAGCACCAAAACGGATGACTCACCTGTCACGGCGGCAGATATCGCCGCCCATAACTTGCTGCTGCAGGGGCTGCAGCGTATCACACCCGATATACCGGTTCTCAGTGAGGAGTCTGCCGAAATACCCTGGTCGACCCGTCGTAACTGGGATCGTTACTGGTTGCTGGACCCACTGGATGGCACACGTGAGTTCTTGCAGCGCAATGATGAATTCACCGTCAATCTGGCACTGATCGAGCAGGATAAACCCGTGTTCGGGATCGTTTATGTACCTGTATCGGGACACCTGTACTGGGGAGGCGGTGACGCTGCATGGCAACGTGCCGCTGGCCACACCAGCAGGATAAATACGCGCCAGGCAGGCAGAAAAATCACCCTGCTCACCAGCCGTCGCCATGGTAAATCTGAAGCCGAGGCTTTTGCCGAAAGACTCGCCTCCTGTTGCGAGGAGATAGATACACTGGCTTATGGCAGTTCCATAAAGCTGTGCCTGATTGCCGCAGGAGAAGCAGACCTCTATCCACGCCTTGCACCGACCAGTGAGTGGGATACCGGCGCAGGACAGGCAGTTCTGGAAGCGGCTGGCGGAGTACTGTGCAATCTGCGAACCTACCTGCCGTTGCGCTACAACTGTAAGGAGTCACTGCTGAATCCAGCCTTTATTGCCTGCGGAGATCCTAAGCTGCTGCAACTGCTGCTGGAAAAAAGCGCTGTGAGTGAAAGCCTCTGACCTTGATTTCCAAGGTACTGCCCCCATCAACAGTATAGCAGTAGGGTTTCATGATTTTCCGGCGTGATCAGACAGGTCTGCTGCCGTCTGAGACCCTCGAATACCACACATTTTGTGCCATGATACAGCCCGGTTTAAGTGCTATTATCAAGACACTTGGATGGTCACATCCACTGATAACAATCAGTTTTATGCTAGAACACTTAAGCACAAGCACACTTGTGTTCAAGAACACTGTCAAATCAAATAAGGTGAATCACGATGAGTTTTGAACTGCCAGCACTGCCATATGCCAAAGATGCACTGCAACCTCACATCTCTGCAGAAACGCTTGAATACCACCACGGCAAACACCACAAAACCTACGTAGACAAGCTGAACGGCCTGCTCCCCGGTTCTGAGTACGAAGGCAAAACGCTGGAAGAGATCATCACATCAGCACCTGCCGGTGGCGTTTTCAACAACGCTGCACAGATCTGGAACCACACATTCTACTGGCACTGCCTGTCACCAAACGGTGGCGGCGCGCCAACTGGTCCGATTGCTGATGCTATTAATGCAAAATGGGGTTCTTTTGAAGCTTTCCAGAGCGAACTGAACGACAAGGCTGTGAATAACTTCGGATCCAGCTGGACCTGGCTGGTTAAAAATGCCGATGGCTCACTGGAGATCGTCAACACCAGCAACGCCGGCACGCCAATGACTAACGGTCAGACCGCACTGCTGACAGTCGACCTGTGGGAACACGCTTACTACATCGACTACCGCAACGTGCGTCCAAACTACCTGAATGCCTTCTGGGCGCTGGTAAACTGGGACTTCGTGAACGAAAATTTCACCAAGTAAGGCCCCTGCAGGGTCTGCTCCTCTGGGGTAGACCTCTGCCGCCGGCGCATCTGAGTCGGCGGCCGCACTTATCCCATGACAAAAACTCTCTCTATAGACACTTCATCTACAGACACTCACCCTGAAGGTAACTCACGTCCGGTCACCTCAAGCCAGAGTGATGTTCACCCCGGCCTTGCAGCTCTGCTACAACGCTACCGTGATGCCGTGTTCAATAAGCCTGTGGCCGACTTCAATCAGCTAGCCTTCGATCGCGCCAGTGAATATCTGTGCGCCCATGGCGGACCACTGATACTGGACTCAGGCTGTGGAGTTGGTGACAGCACCCGCGTGATCGCCCGGAATTATCCAGATCATCTGGTACTGGGGCTGGATCGCTCTGAAGATCGTTTGTCGCGTCAACGTCAGCCCCCCCTGCCCGACAATGCTCATCTGATCAGAACTGATCTGGTTGATTTCTGGCGCCTTGCAGCTGCGGCTGAATGGAAGCCGGAGCATCACTTTCTGCTCTACCCCAACCCCTACCCGAAGCCTCAGCAGCTACAACGCCGTTTCCATGGGCATCCGGTTTTCCCTCATTTCGTCACGCTGGGAGGCACCATCCATTGTCGCAGCAACTGGCTGATCTATCTTAAGGAGCTGGCCAGCGCATTAGCGCTGTATGGTGTTGATAGCCAGATCACACCCGTACCGAATGAACCAGCCATGACACCTTTCGAACAGAAGTATCGCAACAGTGGCCAGGCGGTCTGGCAACTACTCAGCGCACCGCCACCTGATCCAGGCGACGCGCGATAATCTCGATTCGCTCTTTTGTCAGAGCGATGAACGTCACGCCTGCATGGTAAACACCTATGTCACCACCGTCGTATCGATTGAATGAGCTGGTTGCCTGAGTCATCCGCATGTCCAACCACTTGTTTTGCTCTTCAACCTCATTAAAGCGAGCCTGCTCAGGCAGGTAGTCCAACAAGTCATGAAACAGTACATAAAGCTGGGCATCATAAAGATGCGACAGATTTGAGATGGTCCGGTTCAGCTCATTCTGCTCAGCTGTTTCGGTCAAGACTTGTTCCAACTGACGAATCGGCTGAGAAAAGCTCGGGTTCCACTCCAGTGTAGTAATGATCGGCGTGATCACCGGCTCTGCTGGCACCTCTTCTGCAACCACAGGTATCGTCCGTGTCTCTGGCGCCGCGGCTGGGGTCAGGTAAGGAATGGATATATCATCCAGCGTACCACAGGCCGAAATCAGCAGTGCCACCGGCAGCAACAGGCCAGCACTCAGCATTTTGGTTAATTTCATCTCGTCTTCCCGAAGTGTTATCAGCAAAGCTGCCTAGTTTAGCGTAATAATGGCTCCAGATGTTGCCAGATTGTATCCAGAATCATTGGCTGCGCCTGAGCATTGGGATGAATACCGTCATCCTGCATCAGATCCCAGTCCAGCGCGACACCTTCCAACATAAACGGAACTCTTTCAACCTTATACTGGTCTGCTATATCGGCATAGAGTTCGAAAAAGGAGTCACCATAGCGAGCTCCATAATTGGGTGGCAGACGTATACCGATCAACAGCACCTGAGCACCGGCATCCAGTGGCAGCTCCACCAACTGACTCAGATTATTGCTTATGACCGGCAGAGGCAGACCACGCAGGCCATCATTGCCCCCTAGCTCCACCAGCACCCAGTCGGGTTGATGCCTCTCCAGCAGTGCTGGTAATCGATTCAAGCCCCCGCTGGTAGTTTCACCGCTGCTGCTGGCATTGATGACTGAATAAGCATAGCCTTGATCCTGCAGGCGTTTTTCAAGCAGGGTGACCCAGCCCTGTTGCTGAGATATTCCATACGCGGCAGACAAGCTGTCGCCCAGCACCAGAATTGTACCGGCGTGCAATGGCATGGCCAGAAATATGACCATTAACAGGGATAAGACAATACGCATGGCTAACCTCAATTCAGCTGATAACATCCTTGAGGCACACAATGTCGCAAAATGGTTCCCGACACAAGGCGGCCGTGTGACCCTCTTCAGTGACCTCAATCTGAATATACGCAAGGGTGAAAGCATTGCGATCATAGGACGTTCAGGTGCCGGCAAGTCAACGCTGCTGAGTCTGCTGGCCGGCCTTGATACACCCAGTCAGGGCAGTATCAGCTTCGATGGGAAAGCACTGGAAACACTGGATGATGAAGCCCGGGCACAGCTGCGCGCTCACCATATCAGCTTTATCTTCCAGTCGTTCCACCTGCTTCCCGAGTTGAATGCCCTGGATAACGTGCGCTTGCCGCTGGAAATCAGAGGCGACAAGGATCCTGATGTGATTGCCAAGCACTGGTTGTCGCAGGTAGGCCTTGCAGAGCGACTGGATCACTTCCCGTCGCAACTATCCGGTGGTGAGCAGCAGCGTGTGGCTATAGCTCGGGCTTTTGCCACCAGCCCGGGCTTGCTGTTTGCCGATGAGCCTACGGGTAATCTTGATGAAGAAACAGGCCATCAGATTATTGACCAGCTGTTTCAATTGAATGCGCAGGAGGGTGCTACGCTGGTACTGATTACCCACGATACCGAGCTGGCCGCCCGCTGCCAGCGCCGCCTGAGTCTGCACAATGGACAGTTGCATGAGGTGAGCGCATGACAGGTACCATCGGGCTGGCATGGCGCCAGCTGCGTAACCAACTGCGCACCACTGAATGGCGCGCGCTCCTGCTGGCGTGCTGGATCGCCATTGCAATCGCCACCCCTCTGGCGCTACTTGCCGACCGTCTGGAGCGCGGACTACTACAAGAGAGTGCAGCGCTTCTAGGTGCGGATCTGATACTTCGGGCCCAGCGCCCGATCCATCAGGAAAGAATCAGCGATGCCGAAGCTGCGGGCCTGAGCATGACTCAGGTCATACAGTTTCCAAGCATGCTGGCGCGGGATGACGAGATGATGTTGGTGTCTGTGCGTGCGGCACGCGCACCCTACCCGCTTCGAGGCCAGATAATCACCTCTCCCGAGCAGGCAGATGATCTGCCTGCTCCAGGTCAGATCTGGGCCGAACAGCGCGTATTCACTCAGTTGGGATTGAGTCTTGGAGACAACTTGCAATTGGGCTATGCAGACTTTGAGATCACGGCAGTACTGCAGAGTTCACCGGATCGGGGCTCAGGCTTTCGCAGCTTCAGTCCACATGTGATCATCAATGAAGAGGATCTGGAAGCCAGCGGTATTCTTGCTCCCGGCAGCCGAGCCGAGTTCCGCCTGCTACTGGCGGGAGACGAGGACGCCATCGAAACGCTTGATGAGAAGTGGCGACAGGATCTGCGCACTGACGAGCGCCTATACTCACTTCAAAATGATCAACCCATGACAGGTGCAGCGCTGGGCAACGGTCTGCGCTATCTCAAGCTGACAGCATTGATCGCACTGCTGTTAGCGGCGCTGACCATCACCCTGAGCCTGCGCCGCTTCAGCAATGGACAATTTTCACGCTGTGCATTGTTGCTGAGCCTGGGCATGCCGCCAAGGCAACTGATCAGACTTTACTTGCTGCAACTGCTGATGGCCTGGGCCATCGTTGCACTTCTCGGCACAGCCACCGGGCTGCTGCTCGAGCAGTTGGTCATCGGGTGGCTGGAAGATCTGCTACCTCAGGCGCTGCCTGCAGCGGCACCTCTGCGCTACTTCAGCGGTGCCGCACTGGGGCTTGCACTCCTGGTGTTGCTCGGCCTGCCACCGATTCTGCAGCTGGCACGCGTTCCCGTATCGCATCTGTTTCGCGGCGATGGGGCACCTCAGGATAAGCGCGCCAGCCTGCTGTACCTGACTTGCCTGATACTGCTGGGCGTTGTATTGCTTGCTTTTCTCGAAGAGTATATGGCCGCCTTGGCTCTGCTGGTACTGCTGCTGGCAGGTGGTGCCTTGTTCGGATGGGTCACTCAGCAAGCACTACTCTTGCTGACACGACCACTTGCCAAGCGGCTGTTGCTGGGGCGGTTGTTGTCGATGCGCCTGCGCCAGCAACGACGCTGGCATCGCCTGCAGTCAGCGGTACTGGTTCTATTGCTGACACTGCTCAGTGTAGTTTGGATCAGCCGCACCGATCTGCTGGAATCCTGGCAAGAACAGCTGCCGGTGGATACACCAAACTATTTTGTCGTCAACATCCAGCCTTGGCAGAAGGATGATCTGGACGACTTTTTTGCCACTCACGAGATCGACAGTCTGCTCTACCCTATGGTGCGGGGACGTATCAACTCGCTCAATGGTGAGCCTATTCGGCCGCAGATGAACGAGGAGCAACTGGAGCACAATACGCTTAATCGTGAATTGAACCTGAGCTGGGCTGCACAAGCGCCAGACAACAATCCGCTGACAGCAGGCACCTGGTGGTCCTCAGACACCACTGAAGCGGAAGTATCGGTCGAGCAGGAGATGGCAGACGAGCTGGGCCTGTCTCTGGGCGACACTCTGGGCTTCGACATAGGCGGGTTGCCTCTTGAAGCGCGTATCACCAACCTGAGGCAAGTGGAATGGGGGTCCTTTCAACCGAACTTTTATGTCATCTTCAATCAGGGAGCCCTGGAATCCTTCCCGGCCACATTTATCACCAGCTTCCACCTCGAGAGTGAAAAGCAGCAGCTGGTTAACGATATGCTGCGCGCCTTTCCATCACTGACGTTGATCGATATCGATCAGTTGCTGCAACAAGCGGCGCTCTGGCTCAAACGCCTGGGTGACAGTTCGGCGCTGATTCTGGCAATGAGTCTGATCTGCGGGGGGTTGCTGCTGATAGTCACGCTGCTGCAAGCACTTGAGCAACGCCGTTATGAAGTGGCACTGCTGCAGACGCTTGGTGCAACGGCAAAACAGACGCGCCAGCTCGACCTGCTGGAGTTTCTACTGCTGGGGCTGGTCGGAGGGTTGCTGGCCAGTCTGGCAACGGAGCTGACGCTGGGAGCACTGCACCTGACACTGCTGAAGATCCCGGTACAGTTGCACTGGCAACTCTGGGTGGTACTGCCACTGGGCGCAGCACTGTTTTTCTGCCTCAGCGGGATCATCATGCGACGCCCGCTGCTGCTGGAACAGTGCTACCGCTTACTGCGCAGCGCTACCTGATGCTCAAGACGCTTTGAAGGTTTTCACGCCTTCAGGCGTCGACATCAACACCAGATCCGCACCGCGCAGCGCAAACAGGCCATTGCAAACGACACCCGGCAGATTGTTCAGGTGTCTTTCCAGTGCTTTCGGATCAACGATCTCCATATCATGCACATCCAGAATCAGATTGCCGTTATCGGTCACGAAGCCTTCACGGTAGACAGGCTGCCCTCCCAGCTTGGCCAGCTCACGCCCGATCAATGAGCGCGCCATCGGAATCACCTCAACCGGTAATGGAAAGTTGCCGAGCAGATCCACTTGCTTGCTCTGATCAACAATGCAGACAAATTCACGTGAGGCCGCTGCAACAATTTTTTCACGTGTCAGAGCTCCACCACCACCCTTGATCAGATTCAGATGAGGGTCAAATTCATCCGCACCGTCGACATAAACATCGATCCCGCCGACAGAATTCAGGTCCAGTACTTCAATACCATGCCCACGCAGACGTTCTGCAGTTGCCTCAGAACTGGCAACCGTAGCAGCAAAACGATCCTGATGAGATGCAAGAGCATCTATGAAACAGTTCGCCGTAGAGCCTGTGCCCACACCGACAATACTGTCACGTTCCAGTTTTTTCAGAATATGCTCCACTGCCGCCTGTGCAACAGCACGTTTCATCTCATCCTGTGTCATTTTGTCTCGCCTGGTTATGCCATCAAAGGTTAAATGCTCGGTTTCAGCCTTCATTATAGATTTTCTGGCCCGTAATTGGGTAAAAATCATCCCTGGAGCCTCAGCTTTATAGACGATGGCTGGCTGAGCCGATACCATCACTGATCCTGTATTAACCACCAACTCTGATGAACAGTCTCTGATATGGCACACCGATACATCAAAAAGATTCTTGAAGCGCGTGTCTACGACGTCGCGGTGGAAACACCGCTGGATCCTGCACCCGCCCTCTCCATCCGACTGAACAACCGCGTACTGCTCAAGCGCGAGGATATGCAGCCGGTATTTTCATTCAAACTGCGCGGCGCCTATAACCGCATGGCGCAGCTGTCTGAAGAGGAGCGTCGAATCGGTGTGATTACCGCCTCTGCCGGCAACCATGCCCAAGGGCTGGCGATGTCGGCACATGCACTCGGGGTCAAGGCGACTATTGTCATGCCCAAGACCACACCCGAGATCAAGGTCAACAATGTCCGCGCACGAGGCGGCAAGGTTGTACTGCATGGTGACACCTTTGATGAAGCTCAGGCACATGCGCGAAAACTGGTCAGCGAAAAGGGATTTGTCTACATTCCGCCTTTTGATGACCCGGATGTAATCGCCGGTCAGGGTACCATCGCGATGGAGATTCTACGTCAGGAAAGCGGCCCGATTGACGCCGTGTTCGTTCCTGTCGGCGGCGGCGGTCTGATTGCCGGTATCTCGGTCTATATCAAATACCTGCGCCCTGACGTCAAGGTGATCGGTGTTGAGCCAGAAGATGCGGCTTGCCTCAAGGCCGCACTGGAAGCTGGATCACGTGTGATCCTTCCTCAGGTAGGTCTGTTTGCTGATGGTGTTGCCGTGGCTCAGATCGGCGAACATACATTTGATCTGGCACGCCAGTTTGTCGATGAGGTGATCACCGTCACCACTGATGAGATCTGCGCCGCAGTGAAGGATATCTTTGACGATACCCGCTCCGTCTGCGAACCGGCCGGAGCATTGGGGGTGGCAGGTCTGAAGAAGTATGTCGAGCGCGAAAAGTGCAGCGACCAAACCCTGATCGCCATCGACTCAGGTGCCAACGTCAACTTCGATCGCCTGCGCCATATCGCCGAGCGCTCCGAACTGGGTGAAAAGCGTGAGGCGATCATCGCCACGCGGATTCCAGAACGCCCCGGCAGCTTCAAACAGTTCTGTACTGCTCTGGGGCGTCGCAACATTACCGAGTTCAACTATCGTTACAGTGATGACAAGGAAGCGATCATCTTTGTCGGCGTGCAGATCAAGCCGGAAAACAACGGCCGCCAGGAACTCGTTGACCTGCTCACCGAACAGGGCCATCAGGTAGTGGATCTGACCGATAATGAGATCGCCAAGATCCATGTCCGTTATATGGTCGGTGGCCATGCACCCGTCAGCGTGGATAATGAAGTGATTTTCCGCTTCGAGTTTCCGGAAAGACCCGGTGCCCTGATGACCTTCCTGAGCAAGCTGGGGGGGCGCTGGAACATCTCCATGTTCCACTATCGCAACCATGGTGCTGCCTATGGCCGGGTACTGGTCGGCATGCAGGTACCGCCAGAGGATCGTAAGCTGGTCGAGCAGTTCCTGGAGGATATCGGCTACAACTACTGGGATGAAACGGATAATGAAGCTTACAAGCTGTTTCTTGCGTGACCTGGACAGCCAGCCACTTCAATGTACATCATTGCCGATCGATCATTACCGATCGATCATTACCGATCGATAGCACTGTGATATAACTCTAAAGAACATCCCTCAGGGTGGAGCGTCACAACGGTCCACCCGCCTGACTCACTGCTCTCGACTACCCATGTTGCTCCCGTACCGTATCAGGCATCTCCGGCACATGCTCAAACTCTCGGCTGACAAAAGCGCTGACAGTAAAGATCAGCAGAGTGATCACACCCCAGCTGAGACCCAGTACTACACCTGCATCAATAATTCCTCGCCAGGGCTGCGGAATCAGATGAACCACCTGAATCACCAGAACAATAGCCACAATCAGAATCAAGGTAATCATCTGACGTTTGCGCTCAACATCAAACAGTCCAAGACAAAATGCAGGAGCCAGCAACAGGCGCAAGGGGGTTGGATTCTGTGTCAAATAATAGATACGAGAGGCAACACGAGGAGAAAATCCCTTCTGAAACCCTCGATAACCTTCCGAAAAGCCCATGAATACCAGGCTGGCAAACAGAGCAAGCCAGTGCAACCAGCTCATTGGATAACCGAATATCTCCAGGCTGATTAGGCCGAGCCTGTAAATCGCTGAACCGAGCAGCAGCAAAATAGCGCCGAGTCCCCAGAAAATGGCTATCAGATAGGACACATCAACCTCACCGGAAAAAATCAACGCGCCATTATAGCGTGCCTTCTGTGCAGTTACAGTGTCGAAAGGTGGGATTGTCAGCTAGAAAAGTACAAAGAGACAGGAGGGGAGTGCCGGCAGCAGCAAATACGGCTGCCGGCAGAAGCGAAGGAAGTATGATTACTTCTGCGCGTCGGTCAGTTCTTTGCCTTGTTCAGCCCAGAACTTCTGAGCACCTGCATGCATAGGTGTCACGATTCCGTTCACACCAGAATCGATTGACATCGCTTTTGCAGCACCTGCAACAGAGTACATGAACTCAAGGCCTTCAGTTGAGTAGACCTCTTTCAGAGCGTTGTAGACAACGTCTTCAGAAACATGACGGCCTGCAGTCCACAGAGCTGAGTCCTGAATAGTAACAACATCATAGTCAACACCAGAATAGGTGCCGGCTGGAATAGTTACTTCGCTGTAGTAAGGGTGATCATTGAACAGCGTGCCATTCTTGGCAGCTTCGTGTACCTGCAGCAAACGGATACTGTTGCTGGTGGCTGCCTGAATGACGGACGCATTCGGGAAACCAGCGAATACCCACAGAGCATCTATCTGACGGTCACCTATGGCTGAAGCACCCTGGTTGTATCCGATATACTGTGGATTGATCTTATCCCACAGCCCAACACCTTCGAAGAAGCGCTGCGCAGAGGCTGCTGCACCTGATCCAGCAGGACCTACTGCAACACTTTTACCTTCAAGCTGAGCCACATCAGTGATACCCGAGCCATCCAGAACGATCAGGTGTGCAGGTGCACCATACAGGTAAGAAACGGCATGAACGTTACGATAGTTACGCGTATCGTTAGTCAGCTTACCATTTGCACCCAGGAAGACATCACCGGAATAAGTGATACCGAAATCAGCATCGCGCGAATTGACACGACGCAGGTTCTCAACAGAACCGGCGGATGCCATGTTGGATACTTCAATACCTTCCAGGGCACGGGACAGACGAGTCGCCATACCGTTTGAGAAGTACTGGAAAGTACCGCCGTCAGGGCCACCGGAGAACGCCAGACGCTCAGTAGACTGGGCAACTGCTGTAACACTCAGGGTCAGTGCTGCAACTGCTGCTGCGGCGATACCCGCAATTGATGCCGTTTTAGTGAAACGCATTTTTTTCAACATCGATGTTTCCTCTTTATTATCATTTATTGAGTGTTGCAATCGTCGTCCTGGCGAAAAACCAGACGATGAAATTCATTAAAAATCAGATTCGCACTGTCAGTACCGGAACCTTCGAGTCACGAATAACCCGTTCGGCAGTTGATCCCACCAGCACCTTTTCGATACCGGTACGGCCATTTGTCCCCAGCACTATCAGATCCGCATTCACCTTCGCGGCCTGACGCAATATCTCCTCTTCACTGCGCCCAATCACCACATCACTGGAAACCTCAACCTGCCCAGCCTTATCGGCTGACAGGTAGCGGCGGCAGAACTCGTTCATATCTTCAACCGCATGGGTTTCCACTTCGCGGGTGAATATTTCAATCACTTCAGCCGGCAAACGCCTTCTGCGCTTATCAACCAGCTCGGTGATCACATGCAGTACATGCAGCCTGGACCCGGCCATGGATGCCAACGCAAGCGCATGCTCGCAGGCTTTTTCCGATGATTCGGAAAAATCGGTCGCAAACAAAATACAGTCGTACTTGATCATCTTGATAGCTCCTTATTGACTGACTGTTGCCGGTTGCATCGGCTGCGCATCACGCTGAAGCCAGTAAACGAGTGCAATCAGTGCCAGACCTATAGCATCAGACAGCAGGGTCGGCCAGAACAATGCAACCGTACCCGCTCCCAGAATGATCCACTCAAAGATGCTGGTTTTGCGTCTCATGAAGCCCATGGCAAAGGCGCTGAAGGCAACGGTACCCATGATTGCTGAGGCATAAGCCACCAGAATATCGGTAACGGAGCCATCCATCAGGATGGCCGGTACATAAGCAAACAGCAGGGGAACGACATACAGCATCTTGGCAAACTTGAACGAGGTCCAACCGGTTTTCCAGGGATCTGAGCCGGCTATGGCTGCTCCCGCATAAGCGGCAACGCAGACAGGCGGCGTAATATTGGAATCCTGCGACAACCAGTAAACGATCATATGTGCAGCAATCACGGCAACGCCCAACTCACCCAGAGCAGGAACTGCCAGAACAGCCACGATCAGATAAGCAGCAGTTACCGGTACTCCCATACCGAGTACGAGCGATGCAATCGCAACCAGAATCAACGCCAGCATGAGATTACCGCCAGCCATGGAGATCACCAGATCAGAGAACTTGAGACCCATACCGGTAAGGGAGATGGTGCCGACAATCACACCGATAACACCGATAGTCGCACCCACGATCAGCGTATTCTTGGCACCTAGCTGAATCGCTTCCCAGATCTCTTTCGGCCCCATGCGGGTTTCTTTCTTGACCCAACTGACGGCGATACAGGATATGGTCGCCCAGAACGCCGCATTACCAGCCGAACGACCCATCAGCAGCATCACCGTGATAATGACGAGCGGCAGCGCAAAGTACCATCCATCCTTCAGCACCACTCGCCATTCAGGTAGTACCTCTCCTGGTGTGCCGACCAGACCATTACTCTTGGCGTAAAAGTGAACCATCATGAAGATCGACAGGAAGTAAAGGAAAGCCGGCCCGATCGACAAGAGCATAATGGTGGAATACGGTGTTCCGGTCAGCTCTGCCATCAGGAAGCCACCGGCCCCCATGATCGGTGGCAGGAACATCCCCCCGATTGAGGCTGCTGGCTCAATCGCGCCAGCTACATGCGGCTTGAACCCGGCTCGTTTCATCATCGGGATGGTAAAAGCACCTGAAGAAACCGTATTGGCAATTGCACTGCCTGAAACCGAACCGAAAAGCGCAGATGATATAACTGCCACTTTTGCGGGTCCTCCGGTTGAGCGTCCGGCAACAGCCAGCGGCAGTTCGATGAAAAACTTGCCGGCTCCCGACTTCTGCAGAAATGCACCAAAGAAGATAAACAGAATGACATAGGTGGCCAATACGCTTGCCATCACTCCGAAGACGCCATTGGTGGTCAGGAAAAGAGAGGTGGCAAGACGTTCAAAGCGAAAACCGCGATGCGCGAACAGCTCCGGCAGATAAGGCCCGAACAGCGCAAAGCAGATCATGCCGATACCGATCAACGTTATCGACCAGCCCAGCACTCGACGACAGACTTCCAGCGACAGCACCAGGCCGATGATACTGATCAGCATATCCAGCTCATGCTCGGCGCCTGCGCGATAGTTCAGCGCCTCAAACTGGCTGATCCAGTAAATAATGGTACCGGACACTACGACACAAAAAAGCACATCCGTAACCGTTGGACAGTTACTGGTACGCTTGACGATCCGACGATCCAACACTATCAGGATAATCGCAAAAGGAATCGTCATCAGCACGAAATACAGCAGATTGCCCAGATCCTGCTGCCACGCCAGTGCCAACCCGTCATAGCCCCAGGTTTCAGTAAACATCTGAACCTGCTGATAAAAAGCATAGGGCGATTCAAAAAACAGATAGCTGCTGATACCGCAAGATATTATTGCACCACCGATGATGCCAAGCCCGATACTGACTCGATTACTGCCAGCCGGATACAACAGAAACACCAGTGCAAAAGTGATCAGTACATAAACACCCAGATGGTACTCTGTACTCAAGACACTGATACCGGAGCCATAAAAGTAGAGAAGAACCATAGCCCCGCCAAGAAATGAGACCAGCCACTTCCAGCCCCCCTCCAGACGACGCTCCGTCTTCGCATCCTTCTCCATCAACTCCTGAAGCTTTTTACGCTCTTCGGGGCTCATGCCCTCTAATGATTTTTCAGCGTCAGACATCTCAAACCTCTGTATGCGGGCTTCGCAGACTTAAAACCTGCCTGGCCATGATGATTCTTATGTTGTTATGCAGGTACTGAAACACTCCAGTTTTCTCAGCACCCGGGGGCATGGTGGCCCTTAACTAACTGTAGACGATTTTTAATTTGCTGCATGTCAGCATACTTCTATCATCTCACCATGATGTAAGCACTTATCGTGCCAACAGAGAAATTGGCGAAAAAAGTGCTGATAAATTAATAAATTATTCTTATACCCCCGTCGCTGCAGACGTGGACATTGATCTGTATCAGCGTAAATTCACCCACATTGAGCGTAAAATGGGTGAAATATCGCCAATCCCAACCAGGAAATGGCCAGCTATTCACCAGCTACACATCGGTCCGTACCACTCCTGTAGTGTTTTTTCCGAAAAAATCCCATAAGCTATGAATGGCAATTATTCAGATAACAACTTACCAGCAGCGAGTCCCTTGCATGTCGATTAAAACAAAAGTGAACCTGTCTCTGATTGTTGTATTCCTCATTGTGCTGATTGGCTCCCTGACTGCGATCTATCGCAGCGAAACGTCACTGATCCGCCAGGTGGCGACCACCAGCACAATCGACACAGCCGACTCCTACTTCGACAGCATCAACATCCTGATGCTCAGCGGTGCGATGGCCAACCGCAGTACTTTGCAGGACAAGATCCTGAGCAATGAAGCCATCATTGAAGCGCGCATCATTCGTAGTCAGGAACTGAATTCCGTATATGGACCTGGATCTGCCGACTCCAGCGTGCAAGATGAACTAGACCGCCGCGCTATGGCTGGCGAGAAGGTTATTGAAGAGATCAGCGACCAGGATGGGCATCGATTGACCGTGATTATGCCGATGAAAGCGGTACCTGATTATAAGGGCACCAATTGCATGCTCTGCCATCAGCACGCCGAAGGTACCGTACTGGGTGCCGTGCGTGTCACCTACTCACTGGAATCGATGAACCAGGCGATTCGCAATAACATGTTTAATGTCGCCCTGATTGAATTACTGCTGTTCATCGCCGGGATCATCGCTATCGGCCTGCTGCTGAATCGCATCGTTATTCGCCCGCTGAACGCTTTTGCCGAGACAATCCACGACATCGAACGCAACCGTGATTTTAATCTGCGTCTGGACTCACGTGGCGATGATGAGATAGGCCGTATGTCAGTTGCCTTCAACTCACTGCTGCAAAGTGTGCATGACAGCCTGCGTCAGGTCAGCCAGACCGTACTGCGTCTGTCTTCATCCAGCACACGGATCAATGATATCGCCAATCAGACCAGCCAGGCAGTCAATCAGCAGCAGATGCAAACCAGCGCCGTATCAGCCGCCATGGAACAGATGGAAGCCTCCACGCGCAGCGTGGCCGCCAGTGCAGAAAGCACAGTCACAGCATCCGATCTGGCGCTGCAGGAAAGCCTTGAGGGTAATCGCATCACAGGCACTGCGATTGTTGCCATTGAGGAGTTACGCCAGAATATCGATCAAGCCACCACAGTGATTCAGCAACTGGATGATCAGAGCCAGACGGTTGGCACTGTGCTTGAAGTGATTCAGAAAATTGCCGAACAAACCAATCTGCTTGCACTCAATGCGGCAATAGAAGCAGCGCGTGCCGGAGAGCAGGGGCGTGGTTTTGCAGTTGTGGCGGATGAGGTCAGAACCCTGGCCAGCCGGACACACAGCTCAACCGTCGAGATCAATGCGATCATCGGCACCCTGCAGACCAACGCCCAGAATGCCGTGACGGTGATGCAGCGTTCTCTCTCAAGCGCTTCCGAGGGTGTAGAGCAGGTGCAGAACACCTCCAGGGCGCTGGCCAACATTGCCGAGGAGATCAAAGTCATCAACGACATGAACCATGAGGTGGCAAACGCCGTGCGTGAGCAGAGTGAAGTGACCGGTAATGTAGAGCGCAGCGTCAGCGAGATCCACGCCAGTGCTTCCGGTACAGCCGCGCATGCTAAGCACCTGACCAGCGTGTCCAGTGAGCTGACAGAACTATCGAGCCAGCTTGAAGAGATGCTGCGCCGATTCAAACTCTGATCGCTGAGTACTGACCACTACACAAATTCAGGGCAAGAGCTGACCGAGTATCGGTTCAGCTCTTGTAATCGTCCTTGTCGAGTCCGTACTTTTTCATCTTGTCATAAAGCGTCTTTCGCGGCAGCCCAAGCGATACCAAGGTATCCTTGATGGAGCCACCATGACGCGCCAGCTCTGTATGTAACAGCATTTTTTCAAATCGATCTATCTGCTCAGGCAAGGTCATGCCACTACCGGCATCGGAGTGAGTGATAGGCCGATTATCAAAGTCAAAAATGCAGGATTCGCCCAGCAGTACATAGCGCTCAGCCAGATTACGCAGCTCCCGCACATTACCCGGCCAGTCATGCGTCATCAGGCTGTGCATCCGTTCGGCCTGCAGTGGCAGCACCTCCCGTGCATACTGCGCAGAAGCGACCAGTGCGAAATGGTGAAACAGCAATGGAATATCATCACGCCGCTCACGCAGTGGGGGGATATCCACCCGCAGTACATTGAGGCGATAATAGAGATCTTCGCGAAAACCGCCCTCCTCGCACAGCTTGCGCAGGTCAACCTTGGTGGCCGCCACAATGCGCAGATCCAGTGGAATCACCTTGTTTGAGCCCAGACGCTCGATTGCCCGCTCCTCCAGCACTCGCAGCAGTTTGATCTGCAGCGGCATCGGCATGCTTTCGATTTCATCAAGAAAGAGTGTGCCGCCGTTGGCATGTTCAAACTTGCCGATCCGACGCGCTTTGGCATCGGTAAAGGCACCTGCCTCATGGCCGAACAGCTCACTCTCGATCAGATTTTCCGGCACGGCACCGCAGTTGATCGCAACAAAGTTCTTTTCACAACGGATGCTGTGTTCATGAATAAAGCGTGCCAGCAGATCCTTACCCGACCCTGTCTCGGCTGTGATCAGAATATCGGCGGGGGTGTCGGCAATGGCTCGAATCAGCCGACGCAGCTGCTGAATCTGAGGGGTGTTGCCGATGATGCGCGGGCCCGGCGCACTCTGTGTTTCCAGCTCTATGCGCAGGCGGCGGTTTTCCAGAGTGAGGCGCCGCTTATCCATCGCGCGTCTGACCACATCGAGTAACAGCTCGGAAGCAAAAGGTTTTTCAATGAAGTCATAAGCGCCATCACGTATGGCGCTGACGGCCATCGAGATATCCCCATGGCCGGAGATCAGAATTACCGGCAGATCGGCATCAATCGCCATCACCCGACGCATCAGCTCCAGACCGTCAATACCGGGCATATTGATATCCGTGACCACTACACCCGGCCACTCGTCGCTGAGTAAAGGCAGGGCCGCCTCGGCGCTGGTCAGGGGGGTCACATCATAACCTTCCAGTTCGAGTGTCTGACCGGCAGCCAGACGGATATGACGCTCATCATCGACCAGCAGTACCTGGCTGACCAAGGGCTCTGAACTCATGTGTACTTCCTTATGTGCAGCTGAATGTGCAGCTAACTACCCGTTTTATCCAACGTTTCATCTGCAGCACGAACCTGAGCTCTAGGCAGTTCCAGTGTGAAAACAGCGCCACCATCCGGATGATTACTGGCACTGAGCCGTCCCTGCAGTGACTCGATGATACGATGCGAAATAGACAAGCCCAGCCCCAACCCCTGTCCAGCCTTTTTGGTGGTGTAAAAGGGTTCAAAAACCTTGCCCGGATCTTCCAGGCCCGGTCCCAGATCCCGCAGAGTCAAGGTGACGCGGTCGGGAGTCAGGCAGGCACCTATCTCGATGCGCTTTTCCAACTGGCCAGCCATTGCCTGCAGCGCATTACTGAGCAGATTTACAAACACCTGCTCCAGACGCAAAGTATCACCGCGGACATAAAGCTCATCAATATTCTGTGGCCAGCTGACGGTAATCTCCTCCTTATCAAGGCGCCCATACATCACCGACATCGCGCCATCTCGCACTGCGCGGATGGAGACGATCTCTATCTGGCCCGAGCTTTTACGCGCAAACTCCTTCAGCGGGTGGATAATTTTCGCCATGCGCTCCGTCAGGCCGCTGATCTCGTGAAGGTTACTCGCCACCACGTCATATTTGCTGCGCTGCAAAAATGCACTGGCATTATCGGCATAATTGCGAATGGCGGTCAACGGCTGATTCAATTCGTGATTGATCCCCGCCGACATCTGGCCCAGTACGGCCAGCTTGGCAGTCTGAATCAGCTCGTTCTGCGTCCTGCTGTGCAGAGCCATCTCCTCCAGTAATTTGCTGTTGGCCCGGCTCAGGTCAGCCGTTCGCTCCTGCACTCTGAACTCCAGGTCCTCTCGTGCATTCTTGAGTTGCTGCTCATACTCCTTACGTTCGGTGATATCATGAATCGTCACCAGAAACTGCTGCTGTGAATCGACATTCATCGTCCCGATGATCAGCTCGATCGGAAACGCACTGTGATCCTTGCGTCGCCCACTCGCCTCCACCATCAGCTCAGCCTCACGCTCCTCTGGTGCCATGATATGATGCCAGCAGACGGCTCGGTCCTCCTCTGCCAGCAACTGACTGAAATACTGCCCACAGATCTCCTGAGCATTGAAACCGAACAGTTTTTCAGCCGTGGGGTTCAATGAAGCAATACACCCTTTGGTATCCAGGGTGATCAGGCCGGCATGCGTATTATCAATAATCGCCCGCACGCGCGCTTCGCTCTCCTCCAGCGCACTGTGTTCACGCGCCTGAAACTCGCTTCGTTCACGTTTGATCCGATGCCGTGCCACCAGCACCAGAATCAACAGCACCAAGGCGACATAGATGAAAGCCACCAGCATCAGCGTCGTGATCATGCGTTGCTCAACCGGCTTCAGACTCGCCAGTACAGAAGCGTGCAACCCCGTATCCGGTATCGCCTTGGAGAGCAGAAGATACTGCCTGGATCGCAGTTGATCATCCACCTCATCCGGTTTTTTGCGCTCATGATCAAGCAGTGTGATCACCTGCGAACCACTGGACATGGGCTCCCGACTGACAATATCCAAGGGCACCAGTTCTGAGTCGCCATAGCGCAGACTCTGAATCACACGTTGCTGATCCTCAGGTGGCAGTGGTTTGAGCGTACGAAACTGCCATTCCGGGCGCGTTGAAATGAAGATCACGTCATCCACATCCGTGACCAGAATATCCAGCAGCGGATCTGCCCAGTGCTCCTCAACGTCGTTCAGATCAATCTTGACCACCACCACACCCACGACCTGCTGCTTATCAAATACAGGGTAGGAAAAGAAATAGCCACGCTGCAATGAGGTTGTACCCAACGCGAAGTAACGCCCTGCCTGGCCCCTTATCGCATCCTGAAAATAGGGTCTGAAACGGAAGTTGCCGCCGACGAAGGGCCGCTCTGATGCCCAGTTACTGGCCGCAACCGTAAGGCCCTCGGCATTCATCAGATAGGTATCGGAAGCACCGATGGTTTCATTCACCTGCTCCAGATAGCGATTGACGCGCAGGGTTTCCGTCTCATTTTCCGGCAGCGGTAAAACAGCATAGAGCTCTGAGTGAGTGGAGAGCAGCTTCGGCAGATCCTTGAATCGATCCAGCTTCTGCTCAACGCTGAGAATATAACGATTGAGATCCGCCTCGGTCTTGCGCTCAAGCTCATCCAGCGTCTGCTGGCGGCTCAGTAGCGCGGTCTGAACCATGATCAGGGCGAACACGCTGAACACCAGCACAATCAGTGCCGGTCGATTATTCAGCCATCCGTGGTATGAATCTCCCAGGATGTTGCGACTCATTGGACAGAATTCCTGCGCGGTGACATCAAAAAGGCCTGAGCGCATCTATTGATGTGAAGGGATATAGAAGTTCAGAATACCAAGAACTCGCCGGATAAAAAAGCAACAGATACCGCATCAAGCCTTCTGGATTGAGATCAATGCCGGTATCATTCAGCGCTACTCATGCACTGGGCTGCAGGCTCAGGTACTAGCGACACTCAGCGATTTTAAGGACAGAATGCATGTCAATTACCCAGCAGCTGGCCACCGAACTGGGCGCCAGAACAAACCAGATTGAGGCGACCATCGCACTCATGGATGGCGGCGCCACGGTGCCATTCATTGCCCGCTACCGCAAGGAGATCACTGGCGGACTGGACGATACACAGCTGCGTACCCTGCACCAGAGGCTCGCCTATCTACGCGATCTGGAACAGCGCCGCCAGAGCATACTGGAGCAATTGAAGAGCCAGGGCAATCTGACACCTGAGCTGGAGTCTGCGCTCCGCGATGCTGACAACAAGGCCCGCCTGGAGGATCTCTACCTGCCCTTCAAGCCCAAACGGCGCAACAAGGCTCAGGAGGCCAGGGAGGCTGGCCTGCAGCCACTGGCAGACAAATTGCTGCAACCGGGATCGGATCCACAGAAACTCGCACTTGGGTACATTAATACTGAATGCGGAATCAACGACCCTGAGGCAGCACTTGAAGGCGCCCGGTTCATCCTGCTGGAGCAACTGACCGAGTCTGCTGATCTGATTGGCCAGCTACGAACACTGCTGTGGAAACAGGGTGAGCTGCAGGTCAGAGCGGCCCGAGGCAAAGCGGATCCTGACAGCAAATTTCGTGACTATTTTGAATACAGTGAAGCGCTTGCAAAGATACCCTCTCATCGCGCTCTGGCAATATTACGCGGGAATCAGGAAGGCATACTGAAATATTCCCTGCAGCTACCCGAGAATACGCGACAGAACCCGCCAGAGTTGATTGCCAATCACTGGCGGTTACGCCTTGCCTCTTGCTCACCCTGGTTGCAGGCGACCCTGGGGTTGTGCTGGGACAAAAAGCTCAGACCACAGCTCGAAACAGACCTGATTCGCCAGCTACAGGAGCAGGCAAGCGATGCAGCCATCTCTGTCTTCGGCCGCAACCTGCGTGATCTGCTTCTGGCGCCACCGGCAGGAGCCAGAGCAACGCTCGGATTGGATCCGGGGCTACGCACTGGTGTTAAAGTGGCGGTGGTCGATCCCACTGGCAAGCTACTTGAATGTGCCACCATTTACCCCCATGTACCCCATAAGCGCTGGCGTGAGTCGCTGGATACCCTGTCGACCTTGTGCCGACGCCACAAGGTAAGCTTGATTGCAGTGGGCAACGGCACCGCCTCGCGCGAAACCGAGCAACTGGCGAAAGAGCTTGCCACCCGTGAAAAGGATCTGCAGATGCAGACGTTGCTGGTCAGTGAAGCGGGAGCCTCGGTCTACTCGGCTTCGGCTCTGGCTGCAGAAGAATTTCCGGAACTGGATGTCAGCCTGCGCAGTGGCATATCAATTGCGCGAAGACTGCAAGACCCTCTGCCCGAGCTGGTGAAGATCGACCCACGCTCCATCGGAGTCGGCCAGTACCAGCATGATGTGGATCAGACTGCTCTGGCACAATCTCTCGACAGTGTCGTCGAGGATTGCGTCAACCATGTCGGTGTCGATCTGAACACCGCTTCGCGCGAATTGCTGGCTCGCGTTGCCGGATTGAATCGCACCACAGCAGACAATATCGTGCAGTATCGTGAACAGAATGGTCGTTTTGAGGATCGTCAGCAACTGCTGAAAGTCCCCCGACTCGGCCCCAAGGCGTTTGAGCAGTGTGCAGGTTTTCTGCGCATACGGGATGGCCGCAACCCACTGGATAACTCAGCTGTACATCCAGAGTCCTATGCGCTGGTGCGGCGTATTGCACAGCAACTCGGGTGCAAACCTGACCAACTGCTGGGTAATACCGAACTGCTGCGCAAGGTGGATGTCGAAGCACTGATCACGCCTGAGTATGGGCGATATACTATCGCCGATGTGTTGCGTGAACTGGAAAAACCCGGCCGTGATCCTCGACCGGCCTTCCGCTCAGTCAACTTCGATGACCAGGTACAGACGCTGAACGATCTGGAGCCAGGCATGCAACTGGAAGGCGTGGTCACCAACGTCACGAACTTCGGTGCCTTTGTAGATATCGGTGTGCATCAGGATGGTCTGGTGCATATTTCTCAACTGGCAGATCGCTTTGTCAGCGACCCGCATCAGGTGGTGCAAAGCGGAGCCATCGTGCTGGTTAGAGTCGTGGAGGTAGATGTCGCACGTCGCAGGATTGCCCTGTCGATGAAATCTGCACCCGAGACTGGACAAACGGCAGCGGCCCCGGAAAGGTCGGTGCGTCAGAGCAAGCCTGAGCCACAGCAGCCTGTGGAGGGCAGCCTTGCAGATAAACTGAGAGCAGCGGGCCTGGTCAAAGGCCGCTGAACAGATGGACGCTTTAAGGACACTGCAAAACAGTGCTCCTGGTTTATAATGGTGTCTACCCATAAAAGTCCGAGCAGAGATCAGAGCTTTGTCAGTCACTCTTGAGCATCACCTGAACCAGCTTGTCAAACATGGCCACAGTGGCCTGCTGACACAACTTCAACATGGCATAGAGAAAGAGGGACTGCGCGTCGACCGGCAAGGCAGACTCGCTCAGACACCGCACCCTAGATCTCTGGGATCGACCCTGACTCACAGCCAGATCACCACTGACTACTCTGAGGCACTGCTGGAGTTTATCACCCCCGTATTTCAGCGCCCGGATCTGATGTTGCAGCACCTGGAAGATCTACACCGCTTCAGCTACGCGAAGCTGGATCAGGAACTGATCTGGTGTGCCAGCATGCCCTGCAATATCTTTTCGGAAGAGGAGATACCGATTGCCGAATATGGCAACTCCAACATCGGTCGGCTCAAGCACATCTATCGCGTAGGCCTGCAACATCGTTACGGCAAAATGATGCAGACCATTGCTGGTATTCACTATAACTTCTCTCTGCCCGAACAGCTCTGGCCCGCCTGGCAGGATATCTCCGGTAACCGCGACAGCATGACGTCGTTCCGCTCCGCCAGCTATTTCACCTTGATTCGCAACTTCAGACGCTACAGCTGGCTGCTGCTCTATCTATTCGGCGCCTCACCGGCCCTGTCAAGCAGCTTCCTGCAGGGGCGACCTCATCAGCTCGACACTCTGAACGAAGACACCCTGTACCTGCCCTGGGCCACCTCCCTGCGCATGAGTGATCTCGGTTACTCCAACCGAGCCCAGTCAGCCCTGAATATCTGCTTTAACCAGCTCGGCAGCTATACCGAATCGCTGCAACAGGCCATTCAAACACCGCATCCGCAATACGAACGACTGGGTGTGAAGGTCAATGGCAACTATCAGCAGTTGAACAGCAATATCCTGCAGATTGAAAACGAATACTACAGCGATATCCGCCCGAAGCGCGTGGCAGAGTCCGGCGAAAAACCGATTCACGCGTTACGTGAACGCGGTATTCAGTATGTTGAAGTGCGTAACACGGATATCAATCCGCTGCTGCCGGTCGGTATCAGTCTGGAGCAGGCGCACTTCATGGATGCCTTCCTGGTCACCTGCCTCTATTGCAACGATGCCATCATCAGTGATGCTGAGTGTGCCTTGTTGTCGGAGAACCACAATCGCATAGTCAATCGTGGCCGCGAGCCGGGCCTTACACTGCTGAGTGATGAGGGAGAGATAGCTCGGGAAGCGCTGGGGGCGAAAATCCTGCAACAAGTGGATATGACCGCTCAATTACTGGATCAGGCATCTGGCACCCAGCATTATCGTCAGGCTGTCGCAGCACAACAGACAAAGCTGGAAAACAGCTCAATGACACCCTCCTCCCAGGTACTTGCCTCTTTGCAGGCTTCTGGCGCCAGCCATCACGAATGGACTCTGGCGCTGTCAAAGCAGCACAAAGATGAGATCATGGCTACCCGGCTGGCACCTGAGTTGCTGCAACAAATGACCTGCGAGGCCAATGCTTCCTTACTGGAGCAAAGCAGTATCGAAGACAACGATACAATGGACTTTGATACTTTTCTGGCACAGTTCAACGCGCAATAAGCGATGTGGGTCGGGCACTGCGCCCGGCCCAACCACATCCAACCCTTTTACCAGCTCTCTTTTACTGAATCACCAGACTGGTGAAAAACAGATCATTGACCTGTGGCTTGCCGGTTTCCTCAATGAGCAGAGTCTGCACTACAATCAATGCCTTCTGTGCCAGAATCGCCTGAGCTTCGATCGTCGCCAGATCAGACTCCTGCTGTTCATTAAACAGGAACACCAGATCATTACGGATCTGCGGCACGTGCTTGCTCACATCAGTGTGAGAGCCATTCTCCGCGAGCTGTAACGTCACCTCAGCTTTCATGAATCGCATCGGGCCTGTATTGGGACCGAAATTGGTCACAAAAGACTTCAGCTCGATATAGTTGAGATAGTCCGGCTCCTGTGCTGCTACACTGGCCGACTTCACCAGCAACAACGCACAGAGTATCAAAAACAGAAAATGAGTCTTAACGCGCATCTTTATCTCCCGATCTGATGCAGCCTGAAGGATTAACCCTGCCGAGTATACACCAGATTAGCACCAGTCTCAGTTGCATGGAGTTTGAGTCTGGCATTACTATTGGAGCTCATGACTGACAACTCAGTTCCAGCGTGCCGTCGGTAAGACCTGAGTCGACTACTGACTACCTAAAGTGTATGGAGAAGCAAACATGTTAGAAAAATGCCGGAACGCCAAGGAAAGATGGGGTGGCGTCAGCAAGATCATTGATCAGTGGCTGGAACAGA
This sequence comes from Nitrincola salilacus, assembly GCF_046271865.1. NCBI lineage: Bacteria > Pseudomonadati > Pseudomonadota > Gammaproteobacteria > Oceanospirillales > Oceanospirillaceae > Nitrincola > Nitrincola salilacus. The sequence goes on along the minus strand of NZ_CP176580.1, from coordinate 200,987 downwards.
GACAGCAGCTTATCAGTATGTTCATCAATCTGCCTGATTCCCGTGTGGGTGATGAGTTGAACACGCAGCTGGAGAAGTTCTGCAGCCTGCTGATGGACTACCTCTCGTCCGGTCACTTTGAGGTATATGAACAACTCCTGCGCGAAGGCAGTGACTTTGCCGACGGTAGTGTTGAAAAAGCCCAGTTGCTGCTACCAAAAATCCAGACTTCAACCGATGTCGCACTGGATTTCAATGATTCTTTCAACAGTTTTGATGAACCGACGCTAAGGCAATTGCGTGAATTTGCGACTGCCCTGTCTCATCTGGGTGAAGAACTTGAAGAACGATTCGAGATAGAAGATCAGTTGATTGAAGTGCTGCACAACGCGCATCGAACTCAGGTTGCCGAGGTCTGAACTTGAAACGACTGCGACTCACGCTGCCGTTTTTGCTGGTACTGCTTGCTGGCTGTGATGGTCCCAAGCCTGAGCACTGGTCCAATTACACGGTTCAGGGGGCATTTGATGCCAGCCTGTCGCATGATGGTAATTATGCTCTGGTGGGCTCCATAGCCCATGGCGGCAGCCTGTGGGATACCCGCACGGATGAGCGCCTCTATGATTGGAACCATCATCAGGATGAGTTCACCAACATCAGTCAGAGCGGCTTCTCTCCCGAAGGCGACTATGCCATTACGGCTAACCCTCAGGATCTGGTGTTGTGGAATGTGCAGTCGGGCGAGCCGGTCTGGTTCTGGAGCTCACCCGGGGAGATCCTTGACCTGTCATTGTCCAGCAACGGTGACTTTGCCCTGTTGGGGCTGGCCAACCATGAAGCCGTCTATTTCGACGTCAAAAACGGAGGCATTGTTCAAAGCCTGAGACATCCGGCGCGGGTCAGAAGCGTTGCACTGAGTCAGGATAACCGCTTTGCCCTGACCGGCAGTGATGATTACACCACACGCCTGTGGGACCTCGCCAGCGGTGAACTGCTGCACCAGATAACGCTGGGTAACATAGTCGATACCGTTGCACTGTCCCCCGATAATCGCATGGCATTCAGCTCTGCCACTCTGGATCAGGCGATTCTATGGGATCTGCAAAGCGGTGAAATACTGCACCATCTGAGCGGTAACGAATCCCTGATCAAACGCCGCACCACCTACCTCAGCGCCCGCTTCGCATCCAATAGTGAGCAGTTACTGACAGGAACAGCTGCTGGAGCAGTAATACTCTGGAACACGGCCGACGGCAAACAGACAAAAAGTTGGCAAGCGCACAAGCTCAAAGCCTATGGCCCGACAAGCACCGGGATCTATGCAGTCAGTTTCGGCAGGGATGGGAGTTACTATGCACTGGGGTCAAATGGTGTGCTTAACGCATTTCGTTAAGCGCTGAGGAAATCACCGGTAGCTGACGCTACCGGTTGTCATAACGAAGAGCTCGATCAAGGATTGATCTGAAGCAATTCGACTTCAAAAACCAGAGTTTCGTTCGGGCCGATAGCATTACCCATACCACCTTCACCATATGCCAGCTCAGCAGGGATCACGAGGCGGCTTTTGGCACCCTCTTTCATCAACTGCAGACCTTCAGTCCAGCCTGGGATCACTCCGTTAAGCGGGAAGGAAACAGGATCATTACGTGAATAGGAGCTGTCGAACTCTGTACCGTCGATCAACTGGCCACGGTAATGAACTTTGACAGTATCTTCAGCAGTTGGAGACGCGCCGGAACCAGCCTCCAGCTCTTCATACTGTAAACCGCTGTCAGTAGTGGTAACACCATTACGCTTGGCGTTTTCAGCCAGATAAGCCTGGCCTTTCTGGATGTTTTCCTGAGACAGGGCTTCAAACGCCTGACGACGTTCATCAGCAATACGCTGCTGGTAGGCCTGCATCACTTCCGCCACTTCTTCACGTGACAGCAATGGCTCACCTTCTGAATAAATGGTTTCGATACCTTCACGAAACGCATCCATGTTCAATACTGCAAAATCCTGCTTCAGACTGTCACCCAGAATCAGACCCAGACTGTAGCTCAGCTTCTGCTCTTCGTTGGTCAGATCAACCGCATGTACCGCCGGCACTGCCATCATCGTTCCAGCGAGCATCAGCGCCAGTGTCGTTTTTCTCATCTTCACGTCCTTACAACCTGTTGGATAAACTAATCGTTATGCTTAGTGAGATATTCAGGATTAAAGTTCATTCTGATCTATCTCGGGTGGCCTATCATCGCAGCCTGTGGCGGGAAAAGCGAGCCCCAGCAGGCGTTCTACCTCAGTCAGGCATTCTGTGCTGGGGGCTTGGCCCAGTTGCGCCAGATAAGTGTTGATATTCTGTCGTGCCAGCTTCAAGGGCTCCTGCTCAGTATCTTCTGCAGTACCATCAGCAGCACCACCTGTAACCCCTGAGGCATGCCCTGATGAAGAGCACTGCCATAACTGCATTATTTCGACCTGTTCAGCCGCCAGCTCCGCACGCTTCAATTGCTGGTAACACTCACTCAGCTCTTCACCCTCACGCATCGACCTGACCTGATAACGAATCGCGCGTAACGGCTGCAGAATTGATGCCTGCCAATGTTCTGCTGCCGCGAGCTGACCAGGCTGAAGCCGGCGGCCCGTTTGCGCCAGCCAGCAGCATAACAACAAACGATTAACGCTCAATCCCTGCATCTGGAGCGCAAGACACTGCGCCTCGACGCCGGGACGTTGATAAACTGTAATGGCGTAGTGCCAAAGTGGGTTGTAAATAGACATCCTGTGTTAAAATCCGCGCATGATCAGACTACAGAACCTTAGCATACATCGTGGCGCTCAGCGCCTGCTTGAACACGCCAATCTGACACTGCATAACGGCTGGAAAGTCGGTATCGTCGGAGCCAATGGCGTGGGTAAATCGAGCCTGTTTAAACTACTGCTCGGCGAGCTGCACGCCGATGCCGGTGATCTGGAGATGCCTTCGGGGATCACCATTGCGCATATGGCGCAGGAGGTGGCCGAAACCAGCCGCACCGCACTGGATTATATTCTGGATGGCGACCAGCAGCTGCGCCGGATTCAGCAGCAACTGGCGATAGCTGAAGAGGAGCATCAGGCCACGCGCATCGCAGAGCTGCATGCGGAGCTCGAATCCGCGGATGGCTATCGTGCCGAATCCCGTGCCCATCAGCTATTGTCAGGACTCGGATTTGCTCCTGCTGATTCCGCCCGACGTGTCGGAGAGTTTTCCGGTGGCTGGCGAATCAGGCTCAATCTGGCCCGCGCGCTGATGTCCCGCTCTGACCTGCTGCTGCTCGACGAGCCGACCAACCATCTGGATCTGGACGCCATCATGTGGCTGGAGCAGTGGCTGCGCAGTTATCCGGGCACGCTGCTGCTGATCTCACATGACCGTGATTTCCTCGACAATGTGATGGGCCACATAGTGCATATGGCCTCTGAACAGCTCACCCTGTACAAGGGCAATTACAGCGCGTTCGAGCATATCCGCGCCGAACGCCTGGCACAACAGCAACTCTCCTATGAGAAGCAACAGGAGCGCGTGGCTCAGATAGAGCAATTTGTGCGCCGCTTCCGCGCCAAGGCGACCAAAGCCAAACAGGCACAAAGCCGCCTGAAAGAGCTTGAGCGCATGGAGCAGATAGCACCAGCTCATGTCGACAGCCCCTTCAGCTTCACTTTCGAAAGCAGCAGCAAGCTCTCCTTCCCATTGCTGTCGATACATAAAGCCGATCTTGGCTATCCCGACAAAATTATTCTGAAACAGGTCAGCCTGAATCTGGCACCGGGAGAGCGTATCGGCCTGCTCGGCCCGAATGGTGCAGGTAAGTCAACATTGATCAAGACTCTCGTGGGCCTGATCTCGCAGCAGACAGGGGAGCGCCAGCAGGGTGAGCATCTCAAGGTAGGCTATTTTGCTCAGCATCAGCTGGAAGCACTGGATATGCAGGCTTCGGCCATACTGCACCTGCAGCGTCTGTCTCCGGAAGCCAGCGAGCAGGAGCTGCGCAACTTTCTCGGCAGCTTCGGCTTTGTCGGCGATGATGCCCTCGATGCCATTGGCCGCTTTTCAGGTGGTGAGAAGGCGCGCCTGGCTCTGGCACTGATCGCCTGGCAGAAACCCAACCTGCTGCTGCTCGACGAACCAACCAACCATCTGGACCTTGAAGTACGCCATGCCTTGACGCTGGCACTGCAGTCATTTGAGGGGGCATTGATTCTGGTGTCGCATGATCGGCATCTGCTGCGTAACACAGTGGATCAGTTCATGCTGGTAGCAGACGAGCAGGTCACGGAGTTCAAGGGTGATCTGGATGATTATCACAAGTGGTTGAGCCAGCGCGCCAAAGCGCAGCAGCCAGCAGTGCAGCGCGAGACACAGCCTGCCGAAAACCGTTCGTTGAATGCGGTGGAACGCAAGGAGCTGAAACGCATTCAGGCCGAACAACGCGCTCGCCTCAGACCGCTGAAGCAGAAGGTTCAGCAACTGGAAAAGCAGATGGAGAGCATCAGTGCAAAACTGTCAGAGTTGGAAGCAGCGTTGAGCGACCCATCGCTGTATGACAGCAGCAACAAGGATAAGCTGAAGCAGTTGCTGGCTGATCAGGCGGAGCAGACGCGTCTGTCGGAGAAGGTCGAAACGGACTGGCTGGAACAGCTTGAAGCCTATGAAGAGCTGGAACAGACACTGACCGAAGCAGAAAGCTGACAGTCAGTGTCATGCGGCGGCTCAGTGCCGCTGCAGCAGCTCGGTGAGCTCCCTGATCCCATCCTGATTAGCGATCAGATCATTGATACAGCCCTCTACCACCGAGGGCTTGAGCTGCAACTGTTCAAGCAACTGCGGATCCAGTTCCACCAACGGCCCATCACACAACCCCTGCTGTCGCAGCAGACAGTTAGCCACATGCAGCAATCTGGCATAGATCACGGCATCACCCTCAATCTCGGGATGATTCTGGTAACGGACAGCAAAACAGACCTCTGGCGGAATAGACCAGCTTTCCAGCAACCAGGCGCCTACCTGCTCACGCGTCAGATTAAGCACTTGCTGCTCTACCAGCTCATAAGGCATATGAGGGTTGGCTTCGATATAACGCGTCAAGGTCGAAAACTGTGGTGGAAACAGGTGTGCCAACAGTAGGTAACCAAAGTTGTTCAACAATCCCGACAAGTAAACCAGTCCCGGCTTGGGTCTGATCGCTGCAGGCATCACTTTGGCCAGTCGCTCTGCCAGCGTAGCCATAGTGACGGACTGCAACCAGAAAGGTGTCGCACCGCGCACCGAGTGACCCGGTACCTGCATCACCTTACCCATCGCCACGCCCAACGCCAGGTTGACCACCAGATCAAAGCCCAGCACTCGGATCACCGCATCATCCACCGACTCGATTCTGCCTGGCGCTGCGTAATAGGGCGATACAGCCCAGCTCATCACCTGTGCGGAAAGACTCGGATCAACGCGAATAACCGACAGCAGTCGATCAACATCGGCCGATGGGTCCGAGCGCAGCAGCAGTAACTTCTGCGTTGTCTGTGAAAACGCCGGCAGGCCGAGCGTGTCCTCCAGCCGCTGTTTCACGCGCAGAGCGGTAAAGCGCTCAACTGCATGCGTGATTGCCTCAACACCGGCATGCGGCGAGTGCTGAGCTTGCAGCACCTCTCCGCTGAGACCAAGGGATGTCTGATAATCAGCCCCCTCCAGCCAGCCTGCCTGGATTGTGAAGCGCAGACCACTGTGAGGCTCCCACAGAGCGACCTCCTGATCCGGCAAATAATGATCATCCAGCATCACCGTCATCTTCAGCAACTGACGCTGCCCTGCAGCGGTAGTCAGCGGCGTCTGACCGAAAAATTTAGCGGCATCAACAGCGCTGGTCGGCTGTAACTGCCGACCGGTGAGTCGCCAGACAACAGAAAGGCTGAGCAGTGAGTGAGCCGGTAGTATGACCAGTACTTTACCGGCACTGTCATGCAGCAGCACCAAACGAGCAACACTCTGCTCTGAGGGATCCAGTGGTTTGACTCCTACTGACAACTTATTACCTCCTGCCAATCATTTAGGCTGAAACGGCACATCAATTCTTGCTGCAGTTTAGCAGAACAATACGGGAACCTGACTAATTATCACTGGCTACTAGGGACGGGTAATGCGGGTAACCGGTCGCAGGCGACGCAGTTTGCGTATGACTCGAGCCAGATGTACGCGGTCTGCCACCAGCAGCTCCATCTCGACTTTGTACATCTGCCCTTCACGCTCGCCACTGTCGATCTTGATAATATTGGCGGAGGCGCTGGATACGGCGGATGCCAGATTGGCAATGATGCCCCGCTGGGACTCCACCTCGATATTCAGACTGACGGCATACTCCTCCTCTCCCGACTGAGACCAATCAAGGAAGATGCACTTTTGTGGATCATCACGCAGTGAGCCGAGATTCCGGCAATCGGTACGGTGTACGACCATGCCCCGACCGCTGCTGATATGGCCAATAATGGTATCACCGGGAATCGGATGACAGCACTTGGCATATTGCAGCACCATCCCCTCGGCTCCCTGAATCGCCAGAGGCTTGCCACGTGGCGTACTGACTTCGCCTGACTCATCATCCATGGTGTCTGGTTTCAGCTGCCGTGCAACAACGTATGCCATACGATTGCCCATGCCGATCTCTTCCAGCAGATCCTGCTGAGAGGCCAGATTAGAATCCTTGAGCACCTGCGCCATCTTCTCCTGATCTATCGCATCCAGTGAACTGCCATAGTTGCCGAGGAACTGATTCAGTAACCTGCGACCCAACTCAACCGACTCATGCCGCTGCTGATTTTTCAGAAAGTGACGGATACTTGATCTCGCCTTGCCGGTCACGACAAAGTTCAACCAGGCCATATTTGGCTGCGCACGCGGCGTTGTCACCACTTCGACTGTCTGACCACTCTGCAGTGGCTGAGACAGTGGGGCCAGGCGTTTATTGATACGGCAGGAAACGCAGGAGTTACCGATATCCGTATGCACGGCATAGGCAAAATCGATCGGCGTTGCGCCATTAGGCAGTTCCAGAATCCGCCCCTTGGGTGTGAAAACATAGACCTCGTCCGGGAACAGATCCTTTTTCACATGATCGATGAACTCCATCGAATCACCGGCACGCTGCTGCATCTCCAGCAGCCCCTGAACCCATTTACGGGCGCGATTGTAGGAGCCAACCGCGCTGTCGGAATCACCATACATCTTGTAATGGCTGTGCTCGGCTATTCCCTGGCTGGCAACGGCATCCATCTCCCGGGTACGGATCTGTACTTCGATGGTGATATCCCTGGCACCGAACAGAGCCGTATGCAATGACTGATAGCCATTCGCCTTGGGTATCGCGATATAGTCCTTGAAGCGGCCGGGAACCGGCTTATATAGATTATGTACGGCACCCAGAATGCGATAGCACTCATCCACCGACTCGGTGACAACTCTGAAAGCAAACACATCCATGATATCGACGAACGCCTTGCGCTGCGTCTTCATCTTGCGATAGATGCTGTACAGATGCTTTTCGCGCCCGGAAACTATCCCCTTCAGCCCCTCCATGGAAAGGCGGGTTCGGATCGATTCCTCTATCTGAGTGATGATGTCTCGACGCTGTCCTCGTGCCTTGACCACAGCACGACGGATATACTTGGCCCGCATCGGATGGTGCGCCTGAAACGCCAGATCTTCCAGTTCAACCTGCAGATCTCTCATCCCCAGACGGGCAGCGACCGGTGCATAGATATCCAGTGTTTCGCGCGCAATGCGCCGCTGTTTGGCTGCCGGCATCGCACCCAGGGTGCGCATATTGTGCAGCCGATCAGCCAGCTTGACGATAATGACACGGATATCCGTCGCCATCGCCAGCACCATCTTCTGAAAGTTCTCGGCCTGAGCTTCCGCCCGGGTTTCAAACTCCAGATGGGTCAGCTTAGAAACGCCCTCGACGATTGTGGCCACCGCCTTGTCGAACTGCTCCTCAATGCCGCTGTAGGTGATCTCGGTATCTTCAATCACATCATGCAACATGGCCGACATCAGGCTTTGATGGTCCATATGCATGGCAGAGAGAATAGAGGCGACTGCCAGCGGGTGAGTAACATAGGGTTCGCCACTCTTGCGCCGCTGACCATCATGCGCCTGTTCGGCATAGAAATAGGCACGACGAACCTGTCGAACCTGTTCAGGTTCGAGGTACTCTGTCAAACGGTGTGACAGTTCGTCGATGGTTGGCATCAATCCTCCGGTAGCACGGGTATAACCGAGTGCTGTCCTGCTAAGGGGCTGTTAACCTTGATGATGCCGCATATACGAGCAGAGGAAAAGAGGAGATCAGATATCTTCGATACCATCCAGAATCGTTCTATCGATAAAACCTTCACTGATTTCGCGCAGTGCAACAACAGTCGGCTTGTCGTTTTCCCAGTCAACCTTGGCATCTTTACCGCCTGTTGCCAACTGACGGGCACGCTTGGAAGCTACCATCACCAGCTCAAACCGGTTATCAACATTATCAAGACAATCTTCAACGGTTACACGAGCCATTTCGTACCCCAAAAACAGATAAACATATTGAAATCAGAAGAACCGCGTAGTGTACTGGTTGATCAATGTATAGACAAGAGATCGATCAATAAGTTTTGATGCCGCTGCTGCTGAATCTCCTGTCGCAGACGGCGTCCGCGGAACAGACTGGTCATATCGGCCAGTGCTTCATCGAAGTCGTCGTTGATGATCAGGTAATCAAATTCGGGGTAGTGACTCATTTCACTGACAGCCTGAGACATACGCCCGGCGATCACTTCTTCAGAGTCCTGCCCTCTACCGGTCAAACGCTGCAGCAACGCATCACGACTCGGCGGCAGAATAAAAACGGATACCATCTCCGGCATCAGGCGTCTGACCTGTTGTGCGCCCTGCCAGTCTATCTCCAGGATCACATCCCGGCCCGCCTGAAGCTGCTCCCTGACCCACACCTGCGACGTGCCATACAGATTACCGAACACCTCGGCGTACTCCAGAAATACACCCTCACCCACCATTTGGGTGAAGGCCTCTCGCGTCGTGAAGTTATAGGCTTTGCCATCGATTTCGCCAGGTCTGATCGCACGGGTGGTATGGGATACCGATACGACTATCTGTTCATCACGCTCCAGCAGTGCCTTGACCAGACTGGTCTTGCCGGCACCCGATGGGGCAGAGATCACATAAAGGGTTCCTAAGCTCATGATGGATTCGCTCTTACTGGTCTTGATTCAAGGACACTACGCTGGTTTTACAACTGCGAATTATGCCTTACCCGGCAGTTCAGATCTATTGATATGGCGCGCACCGGTCGACAGAGGCTTGCAAGCAGCCGCCTGAGCCAGCATCATGCAAACAGATCGTCATTCAGGAAGGGTTTATCGTGCCAGACAACAGCTCCTCTGCGCTCAGTATTCTACCACTGCAGCTGCATCCTGCCCGTGAGGCTCTCTATCATGAGCTGCATGCCCGGCCCTTCCCGGTCATAGCCAGTCCGGTACGGATCTCGCACCTTGCGCTGTTACTGGCAGATGAGGACCGTGAACGCGATTTTCAGCACCTGCGAAACCTGTGCATCCGCTATGGCGTCAACCCACCAGCCGACCATGAAACCAGTTTTCATCAGCGCTTTGGTGAGTTCGAAGTGCGCTGGGAGCGACATCTTGAATTTGTCACCTATACCTTCCTTCGTCCGGGCACTAACAGCCTGCCGTTCAGCCATCCGACGCTCTCAATGCTGCCAGCGGACTGGCTGCAAGAGGTCCCGGGGCAACTGGTGGTAGCCTTGCATCTTGAGGTTGTCAGCCCTGAAGCTGAACAACTCGACCGCGAAACGCTTGCCGAGTGTTTCGAGGGGCAGCGTCTCGTCAGCGGTCGCCTGCTGGAGGGCTCCGCGACCTTGTGGAGCGCATTTCGACTGCATGGTGATGGCTCTGGCCGCATCCTGCTGCAGAACCATGGCCTGAACGATAACCAGACCGGCCGTTTGATCCTGCGGGTACTGGAGCTGGAAACCTACCGCTTGATGGCACTGCTGGGCGCGCAGCCAGCGCGTGATCTGGCCCCGGAGCTGGGACGACTCGATCAGCAACTGGCCGATATGATCACCCAACTATCGGATACCGAAGGGCTTGAAGAGGAGCGGCAGTTGTTGCGCCGCCTGACCTCCATGGCGGCGCAGATCGAACGTTATCGCGCCAACACCATGTCACGCTTCGCTGCGACTCAGGCCTATTACCAACTGGTGATGAAACGACTGGAAGAGCTGAAAGAGCTGGATGCAGGCCCCAACTTCACACTGGCCGCCTTCTTCAGCCGCCGCCTGACACCTGCCGCCAGCACCTGCGAATCGGTCGGCAGCCGGCTGGAGGACCTGGCACGCCGTATCGAACGTGCCGGCGACCTGATCCGCACCCGTGTTGACCTGAAGCTTGAAGAGCAGAATCGTGGCCTCCTTGCCTCCATGAACCGCCGCTCCAAAGTGCAGTTACGCATGCAGGAAACGGTGGAGGGCCTCTCCATTGCCGCCATCAGCTATTACGGTATCAGCCTGATCCGCTATCTGCTCGGGGCGCTGGAGCCACTGGGCATCGATATTAACAAGGATGTCGGTACTGCCATTGCCGTACCCTTTGTTGTCGGCACGGTCTGGTGGCTGACGCACCGCATCAAGAAGATCATTCTGCAGGACGAGCAGACAGAGACAGCAAGCAGCGAGTCTCAAGATCCGCACTGATTGATTCAGATCAGTATCACCACCTGAGCGCGCTGGTATTCTGAACTGGCACACTATATATTAGATTTATTTAATTTAATGCTTTAATTAATTTAATGAAAGGTTGCCATGAGCCAGACCAAAACAGTTGCCGTTACGGCCTCTCTGAACGATAACTTTGTTGTCGAAGCCCAGATAGGTGAACACCGATTACTGATTGACCAGCCAGTGGCTGCGCGTGGCACAGGCCAGGGACCTACGCCTCTTGAGTATTACATGTTTGCGATGGCGGGCTGTATCGGCACCATCGGCCGCATCGTAGCGATGCAGCAGAAGATCAATCTGCGTGGCATGACGATCTGGGTGGAGGGTGACTATAATCCTGCCGGACTGCTCGGCAAGCCGACCGATGATCGTACCGGGTTTCAGCAGATAAGAATCCGTGCCGAGATCGACGCTGATTTGAGCCTTGAAGATAAAAAGACGTTTCTGGATCAGGTCTGTGAGCGCTGCCCACTGCATGACAATACCCGTCTGGAAACCGATGTACTGCACAACCTGGCCTGATATGATTCGTGTTTTGACTGAATGGAATCGTTATGTCTGCCATCCCTGCCGACCTGTGCTCATTGGAAGATTACCAGCATCGCGCTCAAACTCTGTTGCCAGCCGACATCTGGGCTTATATCTCAGGCGCCTCAATGGATGGCTTCACGCAGCAGCGTAACCGATCCCAACTCGATACCTTGCTACTGCAACAGAGGATACTCGTGGATGGCCTCGGCCAGGGTGACTGCCGTACAGAGCTGTTCGGCCAGACACTTACCCTGCCCCTGCTGATAGCTCCTCTGGCCTATCAGAAGCTGGCCCATCCGATGGGTGAACTGGCCAGTGTTCAAGCTGCCGCCGCGCAGGGAGTTGGCTTCTGCCTCTCCACGCTGGCCAGCTCAACACTCGAGGAGGTTGCACAGATAGCGCCCGATACCGCGCGTTGGTTCCAGCTCTATTGCCAACCAGATCCCGACGATACTCTAAACCTGATTCGCCGCGCTGAAGCGGCCGGTTATCGGGCACTGGTCGTGACGGCAGATGCCCCTATCAATGGTGTTCGCAACGCCGAGCAGCGCAGCGGTTTCCGCCTGCCTGATACGGTGGCTGCGGTCAATCTGCAGGGACTGCCCAAGCCCGAAGCCGGAGACTCTGTCTTTGCCTGCTGGATGCAACAGGCACCAAACTGGAACACTCTCGCTGAGATCATCCGCCAGACTCACCTTCCGGTTATTCTCAAAGGCGTCATGCACCCGGCAGATGCGCAGCAGGCTGTCGAACTGGGTGTACAGGGGATTATCGTGTCCAATCACGGAGGCCGTGTTCTGGACAGTCAGCCGTCTACAATTGAGGTGTTGCCTGCAATTCGACGATCTGTCCCGGCAGAGATACCTGTCCTGCTGGACAGCGGTATCCGGCGTGGCAGCGATATTTTCAAGGCGCTGGCTTCAGGTGCGGATGCCGTATTACTGGGGCGCTCGGTTTTTTATGCACTCGCCGTTGCCGGCCCGTTCGGCGTTGCGCATATCCTGCGCATTCTTCGCGACGAACTGGAGGCCACCATGGCGCTCTGTGGCTGTGCCAGACTGGCGGATATCAAATCATCCAGCCTCTATCTGCCTCTATCTGCCTCTATCTGACTGAGAGCGCCTGAGAGTACCTGAGAGTGCCTGGCGCTAGTTGGTCTGACTCCCCTGGCGCAGCAAGTTGTGATACACACCAATCAGGCGTTCGATATGCTCAGCGTCTGCCTGAGCATCCTCTATCCGGTTACGTCGCAAGCCCTGAATGCTCTGATCCAGTTGATAGAGCGTGCGCCGCTGCTCATTATCCCGCACCAGGCTCTGCAACCAGAAGAAAGCGCTGATCCGCTGCCCTTTTGTTACAGGTGTCACTCGATGTAGACTGCTGGACGGGTACAGCACCATATCTCCGGCCGCCAGCTTTATACATTGCGTTCCAAATGTATCCTCAATAACCAGCTCCCCGCCTTCGTAATCCTGAGGTTCGCTGAGAAACAGCGTCATTGACAGATCAGTACGAATCTTGACCGGTGTTCCCGGCACCTGCCGGATCGCGTTATCGATGTGATACCCGAACTCGCCACCATCGCAGTAGCAATTGAACATGGGTGGATAAATTTTTGCAGGTAAGGCGGCGGCCATGAAATCCTCGCGCCCACCCAGTATTTGCAAAAGAGCGTTACCTAACTCAACCGCCAGTGGTGAGCGTTCATCCAGTTGTAAGTTGCTCTTTTGCCGACGCGCCGCATGGCCAGCGGTCAGCTTGCCATCCTGCCAGTCCGATGCCTGGAGTGCCGTGCGAATCTCCCTGACCTGAACCGGGTTCAGAATCTGCTTCAGATGCAGCAACATAAGTTTCTACTCCCGTTCTATATGGCGCTATCCTGGTGCTGATATAACAAAAATGGCCCTGCACTGAGGCAGGGCCGGCTGAGCAGCAGGTTTAGAAGTTGTAGGTCATGCTCAACCTGATATTACGTGGATTGCCCGGTCTGAAATGACCTCGGGCACTGTAATCCGTGACGTAATGTTCATCAGTGAGGTTGCTGATATTCAACTGAGCAGAAAGCTGATCAGTGAAGGTATAGTTAGCCATCGCATTGAACAATGTAACACTGCCTGTCTCATAATAGGCTTGCTGCCGGCGCCAGAAGGTGTTGCCGCTGTTGTACTCGGCACCAGCACCCACCACCAGCGGACCAGCCGTGTAGGTCAACCACAGACTCGCTGAATCATCCGGCGCGGCTGTCAGCCCATTACCCTCAGCCGTTGCACCCGAAGAGCTCGGCGCATCTTCAGTCACTTTGCCATTCTGCCTGGTATAGGTCGCAATCATATTGATCTGATCAGTCAGACGGCCGGTCGCACTGAGCTCCAGCCCACGATTACGCTGTTGGCCGGAAGTGGTGATCTCATCACCAACCGTATCGTAAACATCCTTGGTGGTCTCAAATAGCGCAGCCCCCAGCAGAAGACGCTCATCCATCAATGTCCATTTGGTGCCGATCTCTTTGGTATAAGACTCCAGTGGGTCTAGCTTCGCATAAGTGCCAGCTGTGGATGCATTACCTTGCAGGACCAGATTGGTGGCATTGGGCTCCTGAGAGTTGGAGATGGAAGCATAGATACTGCCGTTCTGAGCCGGTTTGTAATTGATGCCCGCCTGCCAACTGATCAGATCAGACCGGGTTCGCGCATGCACCTTTTCATCGCGGGATGTTTTATAGCCTTTCGCTTCAAAATCTTCATAGCGCAAGCCACCACTGACCTGCCATGACTCATTCAGCGTAGTGGTATTCAGCAGGTAGGTCGCCAGGCCTTTAGCGGTTGTATCGGCATCATAACCATTCTTATGCCAACGCCCACTCGCTGTCACCCGAGCAGGATTAGACAGATCAACGGTATCCGAAGACAACACCAAATCCGACATATCGATGCCGGGGGTTTTACTGTTTTCACGGTATAGTTCGGCACCAACGACCAGGTCGTGCTTGATACTGCCGGTTTGGATCTCACCGATTGCATCCAATTGCGTGACAAACAGCTCGGTCTCACTGAACTCAGTACGATCGGATGACAGATTTACACTGCCATCATAAACGGGATCATCACGGGTTCCGGTATTTTCCAAGGCTGGACGTGAGGTTATCGACTGTCGATCAGTTTTACCTAATCGAGTCTGGCTACGCAAACGCCAGGCATCACTCATCTGATGATTAACGACAGCGGTCAGGGTTGTCACATCGACCTTCTCAAAGTCACGTCCTTTCACACCGTAGTAGTTGTCCCAGTGTTGATCAGCAATCGGGCCAGCCGGAATGTTCAACTGCTCAGCCGCCACATCGTTGACGAAGGGCAGGCCCAGAACCGGCGTGTTATCCTGTCGCATGTGGAACAGATTAAGCGTGAGATCCGTCTGTTCACTCAGCTGCATGAAGTAGGAGGGGGCAATTGCCAGTGTCTGATAATCCTCTTCGCCATTGTCCCAGTAGTCGCCACCCTTTTGCGCCAGCAGATTCAGACGCAGTGCGCTGCTATCCGTCAGCACTCTGTTGATATCACCCGTGAGTCGTCCAAGTTGCCCCTGATCATAGGCGAGTGTAAAAGCATTCATATCTTCATCGGTTTGGGCACTCTTGGTGACCAGATTCACACTCCCTCCTGCCGAGCCCTTACCAGACAGACTGCCTGCAGACCCCTTGACCACTTCGATCTGCTCAGTGTTGAAGAGATCTCGGCTGTAACCGGCAACATCCCGGATACCGTCTGCATAGATGCTGCCATTTACATCAAAGCCACGAATGGTGATGGTATCGCCGGTGGTGACATTACCACCGCCGCCCTCACCAGCTCCAAAGGTAGAAACCCCGGAGACATTACGCAGTGCATCCTGCAGGCTGGTCACCCCCTGATCCTGCAGTAGCGCTTCGTTCACTACTGTGATGGTTTTGGGTGTATCTACCAGGTCCTGTGTGAGCCTGACACTGGAAGGTTTTTCAACGTTGTAGCTCTGCTCGGTCTGACCCGATATCTCCAGCTCAGGCAGATGAATGCTGTCGGACTGAGCGTGTGACTGAGTCACCATGAATGCCAGTGCTGACGCTATCGCAACAGTCAGAGGGTTCAGTTTGGGTATCGCACGAGAGTGGTCTGAATGAAGAGACATGTGAATTTCTTTCCTTTGAAATTTTTTGAGTTGGGTTTACTTGTGTTGGATTTACTTATGTTGGATTGAATTGTCTGGATCAATATTGATTATTAAAAATAAGACTAATGATTATCATTTTATTATCAAAACCTCCTTGAATAGCTCATTAGCAGTATCCTGCCAGGGTGTAGGCTTACGTCACGTCAATGCATGAGATAAACAATCACAAAAAACAGGCCACCACCGATGGCGACCCACGATCCGGCTGTTACTCTCTGCATCCTGTTAACACAAACCAGCCACAGACCGGTCAGGCAGAAAACCAGCATGAATATGGCAGACAGGTCTGAGAACAGTCGCCAGATATCACTGACCTGCTTACCACGATGCAGGTTATTCAGCATCGCCATCAGCGGTAACGAAAGCGCAAACACCTCCACCTCGCCCTCATCCGGTAACACTTCAACTGTCTGGGTGATGCTCGGTCCTTCCAGAGTGATGATCAGCAACTCATCATCCTCCCACTCAACCTCCATCTTGACGCCACGAATCCCCTGCTCCCTGTCAAGCCACTGCAGCACGCCCAGCGTGAATATCGATGGGCTCGCCTGCCAGTCGATACTGGCAAGCTCATCAGGCAAGATCAGGGACAACTCATGTGCTCTGGTCTGTCCTGGTGACCAGTCAGGATGATTCAGAAAAAAACCGGTCACCGCAAAAAAAATCATGGAGATCAGCACCGGAACTGCGCTGTAGATATGTAACCAACGCATCCAGCGGTTGACCGGGCCTGACGTAGAATTCATGAATGATTATCAATAATCTATGTGAAATTTCGCATATGATGCTCGCATCCCACCTGCAATGTCAATATAATACGAATCATTCTCACTATTATATTCGGTATCATTGTGCGGAAATTTGCAACGCTTACTGCCAACCATCTGGCTCACATCGCCATCGTTATGCTGATGTCAGGCATTATCCTGAACGGCCTGCTGCTGTTACTCCTCGGCGAAGCACGACTGAGCCTGCCGCTTGCCACTCAGCCAGCCTTAAATCCAGTACTGGAATTTGGCCAGCAGTGGCTGACCCTGCAGTCCGGGCAGATCAGCAGTGGTCAGGGGCAGTCCATCACGCATCTGTTCACGCAACCGGAGATGGTGGTGATTCGAAGTCTGCTCCTCACACTGTGGGCTGGCATGGCGACACTACTATCGGCAACGATCATTCTGGCTCTGCAAGACCGACAGCGCTATCGCTGGCACCTCGTATTTGGCATCGTTCTATGCGTCATGCTGTTCAGCGCAGAACTTCCCTATCTGCTCACAGATGGGGTCTCACAGCCACTGCTGGAGCTGGTAAAGCTGAGCGTATTACTGCTTTGCACACTGCTGATCAACCGTGCGCTTGCCATGCGCCCCAGTGCCACCAACCGTAACAACCTGATCGCCTATGCCAGCCAGACCGGAAGCGCCATGCAGCTGGCGCAACAACTGCACCGATCAGCCAACCACGCCCTCGACCTGCGCTGCCTGTCCCGACTGACGCCAGCCTGTCTGAGCCAGTATGATCAGGTCCTGTTCGTTGTCAGTACCCAAGGGGATGGACAAGCCCCCGACAGCGCTAACCGGTTTATCAAAGCACTGCAAGCTGAGCCCACTCTGCCCGGACAACCCAGATTCAGTATTCTTGCTCTGGGCGATCGCCACTATCACTCCTTCTGTGCCTTTGGCCATCATCTCTACAAGCTATTGCAAAGCAAGGGTCTGCAGAGTTTTGTCCCCACTGTTGAGGTCGACAGGATGGACATGGGTGCCGTGAACCACTGGTGGCAGCATGTCTCGACCGCTTTCGGTCAGGTATCCTCTCCTCAGGCGATGCCGTACGAGGTGCTGACCGTGATGGAAAACCGATGCCTCAACCCTGAGCAAACGCATCGCCACGCACATCATCTTCGCCTGTTCAGAGCCGGTACACACTATCAGGCGGGGGATCTGCTGGCCGTCAAACCACGCATCCAACCTGAACAGATCGAGCAGCGCCTGGCGCAACTCGGTTGGTCTGCACATGAGACGGTGCACTATCAGAACGAAACCCGAACACTGCTGGAGCTGCTGCAGACGCTGGAGTGGATCGATGAGCAGGCAGACAGCCCTCAGGCGCTGGTGGATCTACTGAAACCCATACATGAGCGTCTCTACTCCATTGCGTCCTGCCAGGCTGATCATCTTGATCTACTGGTGCGCCGTCATCTGCGTCAGGATCAGAGTATCGGCCATGCATCCGGCTATCTGTGTGGGCTTAAAGTGGGGGAGCAGATTGAAGCCAGTGTTCGCACCCATGCGACCTTCCATCTCCCGGGCGATGTTCCTTTGGTCATGATTGGTGCCGGCACGGGTCTTGCGCCGTTTATGGGGTTTCTGCAGCAAAAGCAGTCCTGGCGCGCAACAACACCCAACTGGCTTCTGTTTGGCGAGCAGTATAAAGCGCAGGATGCTTATTTTGCTGAACGGCTGGAGCATTTTCAGCAGTTGGGTGTACTGACTCGACTCGACTGCGTCTGGTCACGCGATGATAGCGAATATGTGCAGGGCAGACTCGCACAGCTGAGCGTAACACTGCTTGAATGGGTTGAGGAGCACGGAGCCCACATCTTCGTATGTGGCAGTCGCGAGGGCTTTGGCGAATCGATACTGGGCACGCTGGAAGTGCTGCTGGATCGAGATCTGCTTGCTACCCGGCTGCATACTGACCTGTATTGACGCGGATCCCAAAACAGGGACGTTCTGCCCTATAATACTATCCGACTGCTATCCGACACAGATCCTGACCTTATGAGTAAGCCCATGCCTGAAAACCGTTCAGCTCGACCCACCAGAAGCCCCTCTCAAAGCCGCAAGGTAGAGACCCATGCCAGCGCGCTGCATATCCTGGTCAAGGAGGAAAGCCTGGCACTGGCCCTGCTGGAAAAACTGAAAAAAGGGGATGACTTCGGAAAACTGGCTCGTGCTCACTCGACCTGTCCGTCAAAAAAACGCGGTGGTGATCTGGGAGAGTTTCGGCGCGGTGATATGGTGGCAGCCTTCGACAAGGCGGTTTTCTCAGGCCCTGCAACAGGCCTGAGAGGACCGATAAAAACCCGTTTCGGTTACCACCTTATCAAGGTGCTGTATCGCAGATAATAACAGGGTCAGCCTAAACTCCCCTTACCACGTCATCTCACCCGTGTTGACCTTGGCACCTATCTCCAGCGCTATACCCAAGCCAGCATCCGGGTAGGCTTTTTTCATGATGTCGATCAGTTCGGCGGAGTTGCTGCTCTTATCAAGCGCCTGCTCAAAGTACAGCAGGTAATCGCGGGTATAGACCAAGGACGAAGAGTCTAACTTCGAGCCAGCCGTTTGATGCCCTGGCACCACAACTTCAGGTTCACGAGCAAGCATCGCATCCAGGCTTTTCACCCAAGCAGCGCGCGCGGCCTTGGTTGCCGCATCTGCAGTCCAGACATGCAGGTCATCAGAATAGCTGCTCACACCGCCCACCACTGCTTTCAGTGAAGGTATCCACACGTAAGGCATACCCGCTTCCGGATTGTTAAAGTTGACCAGTTCAAGCTGCTCACCTTCCAACTCGATGCTGTCGGCAGTGTATACCTCAGGAATTATCGGATTACGCGGGCCATTTGCCCCCAGTCTTGGCCCCCAGGTCTCGAGCTTTTTTGGCAAGGTAGCATTGATATGCTCCACTGTATCGGCACTGGCGTAGACCTTCACGTCGGGGAACTCTTGCTTAAGCACTTCGATGCCAAAATAGTAATCCGGATCGCCCTGGCTGATGTAGATGGTCTTCAGTTCCTTACCGCTATCCAGCGCTAATGCCGCCACACGCAGCGCATTAGAACGGCTGAATTGTGTATCGAACAAGACGGCGTCCGTCTCGCCGGTAACCAGTACCGAACTGACATAGAAGCCATTTTCTTCTGCACTGAATACTTTCAAATCCAATGGCTGTGTTTGAGCGGCAACTGAACTGGCCAAGCTCAGGCCAACTACTGCGGGTAATAACACTTTCATGAAGCTCTTGATCATGGTTCATCTCCTTCAGGGTATATTTGTGATGTAACAGATGTGCATCACAGTGATAAAAATCATTACGTGGTGATTAGCCGTGCTTGGAATAGTTTGAAATCCGATGGGTGAACTTTAGGCGCTTAGGGGTGTGCGAAAAAGCTGATATGATGTAAATCACCTTTCTTTAAAACAGAATAATAATGTGAAATTTGATCGATTAAGACGGATGGCTCTGTTCGCGATGGTCGTGCGCCATGGCTCCTTTTCTGCTGCATCGCGGGCGCTGGATCTGGCAACCTCGGTGCTGAGTTCTGCCGTCAGCCAACTCGAAGAGGAGCTGGACGTGCGCCTGCTGAATCGCACGACACGAAGTCTGTCGCTGACGGAGGCTGGGCAGCTGTACTATGAGAAATGTGTCGAAATGCTCTCTGCCGCCGAAATGGCAGAAGAGATGGTGGCGAGTGGTGTCGGTGAAATTGCTGGACGCCTGCGAATCTCCGCCGCCTCGGATACTGCCCAGAAGATTGTTTTGCCAGCGCTCGCGCCACTTGCCCGGCTGCATCCCAAACTGCTGTTGGATATTGCAGTGGATGACCGCATAGTGGATATGACGACCCAATCCATCGACCTGTCCATCCGCACCGGCTGGCTGCGCGATTCATCTATGATCGCGCGGAAGCTGGGTGATCTACACGAAATTCTGGTGGCATCACCGGATTATTTACGACGTTTCGGTGTGCCTGAGTCACCTGACAGTTTGCGCCAACACCGCATAATTGGCTTTAACCGTTTTGCTGAACCAACCACTCTGGTCTTAAAAAACGCAGCCGGCGAAAACACACGCATCATGCTCCCTCCCGGCGCCATGACCGACAATGTATCGATGCTGCGAGTCTTTGCTGTGCAGGGCTTTGGTCTCGCGCGTCTGCCGAGCTATATGGCTCAGCGCGAGTTATCAAATGGTGAGCTTGTACTGCTGCTCCCCGACTGGGCTTTACCCGGCGCGGGGGTTTATGCTGTCACCCTGAAGCGGACGTTGCAGCCACCCAAGGTCAGGGTGGCTATTGAAGCGATCAGTGCCTATCTCAATTCGCTGCACATACTCCCACATAGTAGTGCGAACCAAGTCACGAGGCCCAGGGCCTAGTTGCTCGCCGACTCTCTGACGCTGTCAGGCTCACGACTCAGGTAGAGATAAACACCAAGGCCAGCCAGCATCGCAACTGCTGCCATCAGCATCCAGACCGCATCTATCAACTCGGTACCCGCGATACTGCTCGCCCCGTCGTTAAGCAACGCCTTGAACATCAGCAACAGCGCCTCGATGGATACGGCAATAATAATCGCCGCCATAAAACGCGAGATAGTCCGCCGCGTCGTATCGTAGTGGTGAATATCCTTGTCCACCAGCACCTCCTCCTCAAGAATCGTCTTGCCGAGGTCGAAGATAGACATCCCCAGCGTGATGATAATGACGATCCCGAAAGCCCCGGTAGCGATGTTGCCCCGGGTCTCGAACAGATGGTACATCGAAGCGCCCGCCGAATAGAGCAGCATGATCGACACCAACACCAGCATCCCCCCGATGAGCCCGTAAATGCTCTGAAACCAGGGATGTACCCGCGACCGTCGAGCATCACCGCTCAGATATGAGATCAAGCGCTGCAGGTTGAAATTAAGGACGAGATAACCCTGATCCTCGCCGTCGTCATCGACCAGATGCAACGCCGTCGATACCGATAACTGGTGTGTCGCACTGGACAGATACGGACGCGTTACCGCCACCGTATTGATGCTATCTCGCGCCGCCACGACATAAGGACGACTGCTGCGATCACTGCCCTGGCCCAGAGAACGCCGTTTGCGCTCACTGACATTCGGGGCATAGGCGGAATCCATGCGCTGAACTCCCTTTGAGTCCAGGCTGTACATCAGCTCAACGAAAGGATAAGCACGGCTGAGATGCTCGACAGTCTGCAGCTGAGCGCTCCGATCGAAAATCAGCTCCCGGATGTTCAGACTGGTCATCATCGATTCCATCAGCAAATGGATTGTCTGCTCGTGTTGCTGGTAGCGCTGTAAAAGGTGGATCTGGTTGGACGTACTCACGGTTTCGGGTACCTGAGGGGGCTGGTTATTCGAACCCAGACAACTTAACAAACCAACTCCGCGCATACAACTTTAGTCTAATAAAATATCAAAAAAAACATCAGAAGGCCTGGGCCTATTACAACCACACACGCGCATGCCTAAAGATATAAACAGGGACTATATTCCCATAATACAGACTAATAGTGGGATTATAGTCCTTACTATTTACATTCAATTCACCAAATATTGGTTGAATTTTAGCCAGACAGGAGGCGTTTAAGGTATAAAGATGAGGGATGAGAGAAGTTGACACCAATACTCCACTGTATGAGATTAAGGATTTTCCATGACAGACCATCGTTTTCTTCAATGCGACGTATTCAGCCCAACGCCTACACGCGGAAATGGCCTCGCAGTGGTGTTGGATGCAGAGGTGCTGACCGATGAGCAAATGCAGTTTTTTGCTCGCTGGACCAATCTTGCGGAAACAACTTTTTTACTGCCACCCACGGTTGAGGGTGCCGATTACAAAGTACGTATTTTTACGCCGCAGCGAGAAATGCTTTTCGCCGGTCACCCAACGCTTGGTAGCTGCGCAGCATGGCTGCATGCCGGTGGCCAGCCGAACAATAGCAAAATTGTGCGTCAGGAGTGCGCTATCGGTGTGATCGACGTGGATGTCAGCCAGCCCGGTGAATTCGCTTTTAAAGCACCACCAACGGATATTCAGCCACTGAGCGACGAAGCCTTGACTGCAATTTGTACGGCGCTGGAAATTCCCCGGCAGTCAGTGGTCAACAGCGCTCACCTGCATAATGGCCCTTTCTGGCAAGCGCTGGAACTGGAATCAGCGGAGGCGGTACTGGCAGTGGATTCATCCAGAGTGCAATGGCCAGCTTTTAGCCCGATCGGCCTGATTGGACCACATACGGTTGGGTCAAATGCAGACTTTGAGGTCCGTATGCTAGCGCCATCAAGCAATATGAGTGAAGACCCTATCACTGGCTCGCTCAATGCTGCTCTGGCTCACTGGCTGCAAGCGCAGGGGCGCGCTGCGCATCCTCTACGAGTGGCTCAGGGAACCGTAATCGGCCGCGAAGGCCGAGTGTCAATCCGGCCTGATGCCGGAGCCATGTGGATTGGCGGACAGGTGCATATATTGATCGATGGCCGGGTTCGGTTTTAATCTTTTAACGGATACAGTAATATCCAAAAAATGTGTTAATCAGCTATAATGGATACAGTTATATCCATATCGGTGATTTATGTCGCGTTTTCTCTTACTGGATGATACTGATGTACAGCAGGCATTTGCCACGCATCTACGCAACCTGCGTGAGGCAGCAAAGCTCTCGCGTGATGCGCTGGCTGAGCGCAGCAGTGTGCCAGCACCAACGATTAAGAAGTTTGAGCTGACGGGACAGATCTCGTTTCGTCAGTTGCTGCTACTTTGGCAATCACTAGATGATTTAAATCGCCTGCATGAGCTCACTCAGCCACAAAATTCACGCGCTACCGAGCACATGCCCACAACGATTGATGAGGTGCTGAAAGGTGAGTTTTAAACCTATTCAAAAGCTTATCATCAGCCGGACTTTATCAACCGGAGAAGAGGTATCGGTTGGGATATTGGCGCAGAACCGTCAAGGCGTTTTTTTTCAATATGATGCTGAGTACCTGGCTCGATTTGACAATCTTTCACCTTTTACACTGGATGCAACCACCGGTTTGCAAACTGCACCAAGACAACCACATGGCGGCATACATGGTGTATTTGCAGATAGCTTGCCTGACGGCTGGGGCTTGTTACTGCAAGACCGAGTTTTTCGTCGGCAAGGTATTTTGCCAGCACAACTCACTGCAATGGATAGGCTCGCGCTTGTAGGCGCTCAGGGGATGGGGGCACTGACGTTTTTACCAGTATCTGAATTTAAACCAGTCGACCATCAAAATCTCGACTTGGCCACACTGGGTTTTGAAGCCCAAACCCTATTTGATAAATCCCTTACTGACGAACTGGATGGTCAAACACAGGAAGTTCTCGCAACCTTGGTCGCGGTTGGCAGCTCTGGTGGTGCCAGACCAAAAGCCCAAGTGTTTATGAGTGCAGGCAACCTGGAGCAGTGCCGCACCTATGCAGAACCTGAAGACGAAGCCTGGTTAGTGAAATTTACTTCCAAGAATCTGGCACTTGGTCATGAGGAGGGGCTTTGTGAAGCGGTTTATTTACAAATGGCAGCGCAAGCCAATTGCCAGCCACCATCCTGGCAACTGATCCCGGCAGCCCAACATAAGAGCAAGCAAAGTGGTGCCATTGCCTGGCTGGCCGTAAAACGCTTCGATTATCTTTCTGTTGAGCATGACGCCAGAAAGTCCAACGCCAAAAACCAAACGACTATGCCCGGACGGCTGCACATGCACAGCGCTTGTGGCCTATTAGATGCAGATTTCCGCACGCCAAGTCTAGATTATGTTGATCTGATTAAAGCCAGTCGGCAATTATGCAAAGCGCCGAGTGTTGGCCAACTGCAATTTCGTCGAGCGGTGTTTAATCTGTTCGCCGCTAACCAGGACGATCACAGTAAGAACTGGTCATTTCTGCAAAGCGATGATGGCAGTTGGCAAGTCGCACCCTTCTATGACGCCACTTTCAGCCCTAATCCGTTTAACGAGCATGCCACAGCATTTAACGGCCATGGTAAGCAACCGCCATTAAAAACCATGAAAAAGCTGGCTGCCAGCGCGGGTTTCGCATCCTGGAGTGAAGCGAGGCAGAGTATTCACGAAGTCGTTGATGCGCTCGGTGATTTTTCAAATCTTGCAAGAGATCAAGATATTAAAAAAACGACTCTGAGCGCTATTCAAAAAATCTTAGATCAGCGCAGAAAAGAGAATAGCGATTTACTCTAAACCCCATACTTCAGCGAACAGCTACCCTTGTTTTGACGGGTAGAAAAGTTATTCGATATTCTGGATTTGCTCATTGAGTAGCAGATAAATCCATAACAAACTCAATAAATTACAGAAAACAAACCGTTCAAAAATGCCTGTTTGCCCACCATTTGCCTTTGGCTTTTACTAAATCTTAGTGGTAAGCCCGACAACACCCGTCCACGCATGTACTGCGTTAAAGGCAGTATTTTGGATGACTCAGTGGACAATTAATTATCGGCTTGTCACCTTTCAGTTCACCGCCAGTAAACACAAGAGCTTGGCTAGGTTTGAAGTCCAACGCAGACAATACCGCGTGAGTACTGCTTGTGTACTTAGCTTGTCGATACAACGTATTTTCTAAATCAGTGCCATTTCTAGTTTATGTTTGCGTTTTACCCAGTCTGGTAGAGAGCGCTCAAGCAAACGATAAAACTCTGGGCCGTGGTTGTGGTGCTCTAGGTGACACAGTTCGTGAATGATCACATATTCAATACACTCTATCGGTGCCTTAATCAGATCACGGTTTAATGTCAGTGTTCCGCTTTTAGATAGGCTGCCCCAGCGTTTTTTTAGCTGCATTATTTTAATAGTAAGCTTGTCAGAATCTGAACGTTTGAATTTCTCCCAGCACTCTGAAAATACCTTATTTAAATGGAAATCGGCTTTTTCTCGATACCAGTCACTTAACAGTGATTCAACATGGTCAGGTTTACCACAAGTAGACGTTACCCAAAAAAAACCTGCTTTTAGCACCACGCCGCTGTCAGTTCCTACCTCAATTTTTAGCCGGTAATTCTTGCCTAAATACAAATGGCTTTCACCACTGACGTATTTTCTCGAAGGGGTTCTTGGGTCGAACTGGTCAAAGTAGCGAATTTGACGTTTGATCCACCGAGCACGTTTTTTAACCTTGGCTTCAATTACGTCTCGGCTAGTATCCTCGGGCGCTTTAACAAAAACCGATTTATCAGGGTGAACTGATATTTCCAACGACTTACGTTTAGAAAACACCAGTTGGAAGAGGATTTCTCCCCCTCCATACACAACGGCTAGCTTTTTAGCGCTTGCCGGTGGTGTATCGGCTTGCTTGATGGTTGACGACATCAAGAATGCCTCCGGTGCTTCGCAACCTGCATAGTTTTCTCAATGATTTCGTCCATTTGCTCTAAACTCAGCGTCACACCGTACTGTTCTTTGACTTCATCATAAAGAAAATCGTCAATATCATTCATCGCCGTTTTTTGAACGTCGGAATCGTCCCAAAAATCGACCTTCCAATGAGCATCAATGATTTTTTGTATCGCCAACGATGTTTGTGCGGCAATGACATCTAGCTGAGCATCATCTAACTCATTGAGTGTTGCCACTTGCTGAAACTGCGGCTTAATCAAACCAAAGTAGGCACACGCTTCGTCGTTTTCACGAATGCAATCGGGCATATCATCATGCTGCTTAGTGGCTACCTTATAACGAATATCAATCACTCGATTGAGATATTCTAAGTCTGAGATGCGCTTAGCCTTAAAGTCATCAATGGCTGCTTGGATCAGCTTCGAAAACTTCTCATAAAACGCAGGGTCTTCATCCATGTTCTCCGAAATACTGCGCTTCGTGGCGTGGGCGATGGTGTCCGCTTTTGACGCTGTGGTTTTAGCTTGATAAACCCCTTGCTCTTCTTTCACGGCGGTAAACATTTTTTCATCAAAAATATTCACTGGCTCGTTAAGCTGAGTCACCTCATTAGCCTGAATATGGGTATCCAGCAGCTTTTTAATTTTCGGCTCGTAGTCGCGATAATCAATCGCCTCGGCGTAACGCAACTTAACCGCCGCCTTTAAGTTCTGAAAACGTTTTAAATCGTTTTTATAGGTTTGTAGCTTCTTCTCATCAGAGCTCATGATGAACTGCTCAGACGATAAAGCGATGGCTAAAGATTTACTGTATGCCGATAAACACTCGTAAAACTCTTCACGCAACTCGTCATCGGCCAACAACACCTCGTAGGCTTCTTCGTCTTTTGAGTTTTTAACGGCTTTAAACAAATCCCACAAGTCAGAGTAACGCTGTGGCAGCTTAAACACTTCCTCATTGATGGAGGTGAGCGTGCCTGCTAAGTCATCTTCGTCAAACCCTTCAAAGGCTTCGTACATGGTTAAGGCTTTATCCAGCTCGCCCAATACGCTGGCATAGTCGATGATATAGCCAAACTCTTTGCCTTCGTAAAGGCGGTTAACCCGAGCGATGGCCTGTAACAGCGTGTGCTCTCTCAGCGTTCGGCATAGATACAGCACGGTATTGCGCGGTGCATCAAAACCGGTTAATAGCTTATCCACCACAATGAGTATTTCAGGGTCATCACCATGCTTAAACTGGTTGATGATTTGCTTGGTGTACTCTTCTTCAGAGCCAAAGCGCTTCATCATTTTATTCCAGAACTTACCTACTTCGTCGGTTGGTCCTTCGTCCACTTCATCGTGGCCTTCACGGGTATCTGGGCCAGAAATTACCACCTCTGTGGTCACGGTACCAATATCCTGTAGAAACTCTTGATACTTTAGCGCAGCCGATTTTCCGGGGGCGACCAGCTGAGCCTTAAAGCCGGTACCTTGCCAGTTAGCACGAAAATGCTCGCTGATATCAAAGGCGCGCATATATATCACTTGATCAGCTTTGTTTAGCATTTCAGCGCGGGCGTATTTCTTTTTAAGGTCGGCCTTTTGTTCTTTGCTTAAATCGGTGGTGTGGCGCTCAAACCATAGGTCAATAGCCGACTGATTCTGCTCCATCTCAACATGTCGGCCTTCGTACAGTAGTGGCAATACTGCTTCGTCGGCAACCGCTTGTTTAATGGTATAGTGCGGCTCAATCAGGCCACCAAACTTGGCAAAGTTATTCTTTTCTTTTTTCAGTAGTGGCGTACCGGTAAAGCCAAGAAAACAGGCATTAGGCAGCATTTGGCGCATTCGGGCCGCCAATGAGCCAAAGTTGGTGCGGTGACTTTCATCGACCAATACAAAAATATCGTGCGACTCATCCACAAACTTCTCGGCCACCCAGCCTTTATCAAATTTGTGGATCAGTGTGGTGATCAGGCCCACTTTATTTTTTAGATGTTTCACCAAATTTCGGCCAGACGTGGCACGTTCGCGGCTTAAACCACAGGCCGCAAAGGTATTACCCAGTTGTTTATCAAGATCATCCCGGTCGGTAACTAAAATGATTCTTGGGTTGATAAGTTGCGGCTCTAGCGCCATAGCGCGGGTGAGTATCACCATGGTCAGCGATTTACCCGAGCCTTGGGTATGCCAAATAACACCCCCTTGGCGGTTTTCCTTAGAGCCATTGCCTTTATTGGTCAGGCGCTTAATTCGGGCGATGGTCGCTTTAATCACAAAATATTGTTGATAGCGTGCCACTTTTTTAATGCCACCATCAAACAGGGTAAAGCGATACACCAAATCTAATAAACGCTCTGGACGGCACAGGCTGTGAATGGCATTGTCTTGTTCCGTCACCAAGCGTTTACCTTCTGCCTCTAGCGCATCAAAAAATGGCCGTGCGGCGGCAAACTCGCCACTGAATAGCTGTGTTTTAGTGTCTTCGTCTAAAGTGGTGT
Organism: Nitrincola salilacus; assembly: GCF_046271865.1. NCBI lineage: Bacteria > Pseudomonadati > Pseudomonadota > Gammaproteobacteria > Oceanospirillales > Oceanospirillaceae > Nitrincola > Nitrincola salilacus. The sequence goes on along the minus strand of NZ_CP176580.1, from coordinate 172,809 downwards.
TTACGTTTTTATCGACATCGGCCGGTTTATCTTCCTGCTCTTTCCACACGCCCCAAAACTTCTTAGGTGTGCCAGCTGTGGCATACTGGGCGGCGTTTTTATTCACCGCCAACACTTGCTGCACATAAGTAAACAGGCGCGGAATATAGTCATCACCCTGGTTACGAATATTTTGCGATACGGCTTGCTCTACATCCACTTTAGGTGACTTACATTCAATCACGCTAAAGGGAATGCCATTGACAAACAGTACGATATCGGGTCGTACAGTATCGGTGCTGCGTGCGCGCTCAACCGAGAACTCAGCGACTACATGAAAGCTGTTGTTGCTAGGGTTTTTCCAATCAATGTAATTGAGGGTAAAGCTTTTTGAGTCCCCCTCAATGGTTTGCTCCATGGCTGAGCCTAAGGTGATTAAATCGTAAATCGACTCATTGGTTTTTTGCAGACCATCAAACTTAATATTTTTTAGCTTTTGGATCGCGGTTTGAATGTTCTCCTCGCTAAACAGATACTCGCCACCTTTATAGTGGATACGATTAATCTTTTTTAGCTGCTGACGAAGCACCCCTTCCAAAATCACATTGGCACTGCGCCCACCCCGTTCGGCTAATGCCTGCTCAGGGGTGAGGTACTGATAGCCCAAATTGATCAACTGTTGCAGGGCAGGAATTTGCGATAAGTACTTTTCGTTAAACTCAAAGCCCGAAGGCTCTGAGTTTGCTACGTAATTGACAGGCGGTGTGCTCATGCGACGCTCTCCTTTGAAAGCTCCTGAAGTGCTCCCTCAGCGCCAGACTGGGTACTGCTACCAACTTGCCATTCACCTGTAAGCAGCTTTTGCATCAAGCCACGTTTCTGGCTGCGGTATTTATCAAGGAGATCTTTTAGTAATTCAATTTCTTGCCTTGCCGTGTCCAGCTGGGAGGCGATTTTTATTTGTTCATCCATATCAGGGTAAGGGATTTTGACCGTATCAAAATCGGTAGAACTAATTTGTTTGCCGTCACGAATACCAATAACCGCAACCGATAAGTACTTTTCAATAAAAATATATGACTTGAAGAAGTGTCGGTAAAAGCCAGAATGTATTTCCTTCTTTGAAGAAAGAACAGTGTAAGCAGGGCTAACAATCCCACGGTAATCAGAGTACTCAAGACCACCTTGAAATGAACGTAGACTGATTACAAAGTTACCTTTTTCAACTAGCTTGTAGCCCGCAGTACTACCCGCCGGAGACATTACTCGACCCTTTAACATCGTTCTAGGAATTACGCCTCGGTCTTGAGTAACGGATAAAAGCTCCTCGTCTGGATGCCCTTTAGATGAAACACTATCAAATAAATCTTTAGCTAGATAATGTTTCCAGTTAGAACATCTTTTACGAATAATCGACTGAGCTAACCACTCAAACTGCTTTTCCTTGGCCGCAATTAACGCCTCCGTTTTTTCGATGGCGTTGTCCCACGTATGCAAAGCATCAGCGATACTTTCTTGCGTTTCCATTGGTGGGGCATAAACCGGTAATTCACCAATAATAGTGGTGTTTAGGTTTAACATTGTTTGCCCAAGTGCGTTATTTTCAAGCCATCTTACAACTTGGGGCATTAGGACAAATTGGTGAATATACTTAGGAAGTACTTCTTCACTCAACCTTGCTCGAATGCAACCGGTACCGCAGATCCATCCTTCATTATCTTTGGACGCAACTGCTATTCGTCCAAGGTCTCCTCGTCTAGGAAAAAGAATATCTCCTTCCTGTAAAAAGTGTTTTTGAAGGCTTTTGGCTTTTTCTATAGAAGTCCTAGCAATGGTATCTGTTTTTATTTTGCCTCCATAAATATCTTTAGGCATAACAATGGGGATACCGTCTTCAGTGTATTCTTCTGCTTTTAATTGGCTGCCAAAAGGCCCTGTTTGTAGGCCTTTGGACACGACTAAATTAGCAAGTGGTTGAGTGTACTTATTCATTATCACCCTCCAACTTCTTCTGCGCACGCGCCAACTGGGGAATGCCTTTTTCCGGCGTTGGCAAATCCTCTGGCATGGTGCCGCTCAGCTCCTCAATGGTGGCGCGCACTTTTGCGCCCACTTCAAAATGAGTCTGGTTGGCATGGGCTTTATTGCTGACCTGATCACGCTTTAGTTTCTCTTCCGTTTGCGTGGCACGGAACAGGTTAGCGGCAAGCTCGGTACTGCCCATGTGTTGGTGCAGGACCTTATTTCCCACTTGGGAAAAATGGTGTGTTGTGTTTAACATCATTTTTCCTCCTTGGCATCTTTGGGTAGCTCCGCCGCTTTGATCAGGCGTTTTTCATCGGATTTCACTCGGCGCTCTAGCTTTTTTAGGTCTTCTTCGGCCGGCAGCTCTTCTGGCTTAATGCCACGCTCACCAAGCATATCGCGCAGGCTTTTGTTGTTTTGCACGTGTTCATCAGTAATCGAACCTTCACCTTGCAGATCATTTTGACGCACGTTGTGATTGGTGATTTCGGTAGCTAGGTTTTTGGCTGCAATGGTCACCGTCGGCAAAAAGTCAGCCAAAGCACGGCTTTTGGGTACGCTGAGCTTGTTCTTCATGCTTTGGGTGGTATTACCGCCAAACAATGCTGCATCACCGCGCGAACGAATGCGACCAAAGCCCTTATCGTCAACACCGCGTTCGTAAATATTTTTAGACAGCTCTGTTTCTGACTCTCGAAGCTTCTCTCGCGCTTGAATGCGATCTTGCAGACGTAGCTGCTCTTCAATGAGCTCTTGCTTGCGCGTTTGCAAAGCAAAGTAGGTTTGAGCAAAGGCAATAGCGTCTTTGCGGGGATCGCCGTTTTGAGCGATCAAATAGCAGGCATAACGGGTGAGCATTATGTCGTCTATTTTCCGTTCTGCACCCGAGCCAATGGTGACCATTTCGTTGACGCCAACGAAATGGTTTTCGACCTTACCACCACTGTTGCTACAGGCTTCTTTGGCCTTTTCGATCACTTTGATAAAGTTACGCCAATCGCTGTATTCCAACATTTTCTGAAGGTCGCGAGCATACCAATACTCTATCTCTGAACCCTCCCATGTGTGGGAAGTCTGATTAAAGCTTTGACTAAGCTGGGTGATTAATTCTTGCTTCATTCAGCCGCCTCCGTTGTGTTGCTTTGCGCTTCGTTAGGCACAATATCCTTCAACAGCGCTGCCATTTTGCCGCGAACCTCGGCAAGTTCAGTTTCAAGGGTGGTGATCTCAGCCTGCACGGCGACAATGTCGATTTCTAATTCTTCTTCGAAGGTATCGACGTAACGCGGGATATTCAGGTTAAAGTCGTTCTCTTTGATCTCGTCAAAGGTGGCTAAATGGGCGTATTTTTCTACCTCTTCACGGGCTGTTACCGCTGCAATAATTTTGTCTAGGTGTTCATCCAGCAGGATGTTTTGGTTTTTCCCTGCTTGGTAATGATCTTTGCCGCTGGCATCGACAAACAGCACGTCTTTGCGGTTTTCATTGGCACCGCCTTTTTCACGTGAGCGGTCGAATATCAGGATTGCCACTGGAATCCCAGTGCTTGGGAATAAGTTGCCAGGTAAACCAATCACGGCATCCAATAGGTTTTCTTCAATCAGTTGTTGACGAATACGGCCTTCAGCTGCGCCTCTAAACAGCACACCATGAGGGACTACTACGGCAATACGACCTTCTTTTTCAACGGCGGCTTCAACCATGTGGCTGATAAAGGCAAAGTCGGCCTTTGATTTAGGTGGTAGCCCGCGCCAGTAGCGGTTGTATCTGTCGGATTCAACGTCTTCTGAACCCCATTTGTCGAGTGAAAACGGTGGGTTGGCAACCACGTTATCAAACTTCATCAGTCTGTCATTTTCGACCAGCGCTGGTGAGGTGAGGGTGTTACACCATTCAATACGAGCAGAGTCTGAGCCGTGCAAGAACATGTTCATACGTGCAAGCGCCCAAGTGCTGCCGTTGACTTCCATGCCGTAGAGTGAGTAATTGCGGTCGCCCACTTGGCGTGCGGCTTCAATCAATAAACCGGCTGAGCCACAGGCTGGGTCACAAATACGCGCCCCCGATTTGGGTGCAGACAGACGGGCTACTAGCTCAGAGACTTTATGTGGGGTGTAGAATTCACCGGCTTTTTTACCTGCATCGGAGCCAAAGCGTTCAATAAGGTAGATGTAGGTGTTACCAATGACATCTTCAGACACGCGCGACGGGCTCATGTCGAGTGCGGGCTTGTTGAAGTCGTCCAGCAAGGTTTTTAGGCGGCGGTTGCGGTCTTTGGTTTTACCCAAATTGGCTTCGCTGTTGAAGTCGATGTTACGGAATACGCCTTCTAACTTGGCTTTGTTCGCGGTTTCAATATGCTCTAAAACAATGTTGATCAGCTCGCCAATGTTGGGTTCGTTTTTACGCTCTAACAATGAATAGTAGTTGGCCAAAAAGGTATCGGTAACAACGGTTTTCTTCTCTTTGGTTGCTTTGTCTTCAACTTCTTCTGTCAGTTCAACCATTGGCAGTACAAAACGCTCGCGCTCAAGCTTACGTCTGATACGGACATCGTCGTCACCGTACTGCTTTTTATATTCTGCGTAGTGGTCATTCCATACATCGGAGATGTATTTTACGAACAGCATTACTAGGATGTAGTCTTTGTATTGCGCAGGGTCTACCGCGCCACGGAAAGTATCGCATGCAGCCCATGCTGCATTGTTGATGTCTTTTTGTTGAATTTTATCGCTCATGCTTTTGTCCATTAATTCGCCCTCAAATTTGGTCAGTGTCTATAAAGCGGGGCAGGCTATACCGGTAGCGCCCCGCTAGCTGTAAGTTAAAAGGTTAAGAATCGAGTACGGCAGACTGAGTCCAGGTAATCGAACGCCCAAATGGAGGGTAAATCGATGTACTGTCCTTTATGGTGTACCGTGCAATGACTTCACCTTGCTCGTTTAACTCTTCACATTCATAGGTATCAGTGTCTTGGCCTTTTCGTTGCGACCACTGACTGCTCACGATGTTGAGGGTATGCGATTCAGGTATACCAATTTTCTTTTTGTATTCATCACTCATAAGGGCTCCTATCCTTTAATGTCTTTAGGGTCGTTACCATGGCTATCTTTGCGTTGTATCTGGCCGTCTTTGCCATGTACAAAAAGCTCAGAGCCTTCGCGCTTGCTTTGTTCGCGCGCCGCAGCTTCGGCCTCTCGTTTGGTGCTGTGTACGCTTGAAGCGCGTTCGGCACCGCCTTTTTTGTTCGCCCATCCATCAGGATGTGGTACGACATGTCGGGTATTGCCCTTGCTTGATGATGTATTCTTTGCCATAATTTCGGCTCCTGTTTTTTCAAATGAAACGTGGATTAAAGTTTTGCTAGAAGTGCTGTCACACTTTCGGCTCGTCTAAACCCAGTAACTGTCATTACTGGGTATTCATTGCTAAATTCATTAATATTGCGTCAGTTAACATCTCCTTTTTCTTTGCTAATGCGTTCATTAGCTTCTGCTCGTTGATGGATAATTGGTAAATCTCAATGATCTTTTTCTGCACATCGAGACTAGGGACCACTATCTCCAGATCCTCAAGTGCAGGTTTGCCAATCATTCTTACCGCCGTGCCTGTTGCCTTACTTTGCAATACTGCTTGTGAAGTCGGTTGATTAATAAACCAGCATAAATACGCAGGCATAACCGAATCACTTTCAACCCGAATTCGTAACAGTGGCGCAGCGATAACAGCATCGTTCAACTCTTGGTCAATCAATGCTGCCGTATTGGTTTGACCTCTAGAGCGAAATGCTAAGTCGTTATGTTTAACTCTGTGATGATCCTTTAAGTCCTGCATAGCAATCTGCACTAGCTCTTGGGCATTTAGTCGGTTATCTTCAGTAAGATCCTTCATCTGGATAACAGAGATATTTCCATTAGCGTCTGGCTCAAGCTTTGACCTAAACGAGTGTCCCATCTGTACAGAGGCAATTTTTTTCAAATTAACTTTCATTGTTACCTCAAATGCGTTGTAATGGCGTTTCTGCAACTTGTGAATCAGTGTAAGCAGAGAATTACAACCTGTCAACTTTTATTTTGCAAAAACGCCGTTACTGTAATTTGTGTATTTTTGGCGTAATGCTTGAGTGTGACTGAATTGACCCGATATGGGCTTGCACCGAGGAATGAAGTAGCTATTGTCCGGTACCGACATTTATGACGAAGCCAAAACAAGTAAGAGCGAGCTAAAAAATAGCGACACTCGCCCTAAACCATACATCATTTTCCAGCCCACAAAGGTGGTGCAGCAGTGCCAAGTTAATCTGGTGGCTGATCACTTTGCCCTGTCGTTTTTCTGTTGTTCTTCCTTAAACCAGTCAGCAGCAACCCAGTACAAGGTTTGCCTATTTGCTCTGGCGCACTGGGCAGGCAGAAGGCTCGGTTTTGCTGCTTGGGGTGCAAAGTTGAAGCATCTGGCGCAATGCACCAAAAGATACAGGCGATTGCCGGCGTATTTGGTTGCAAAACTCTGGATTTAAAAGTGCCATCCATATATGCCGGCAACAAAACCAATCCGCCTTGCGCTTGGCCGTCAACCTCAGGTAAAGGTAGCAGTATAAATTTGACAATTGCTCAGGGCTCTGCCACTTTTCCGCAATTACTTGTGCGCCAATGTTATTCAGCCATTGGTGAATGGGGGCAGCCTAGGTGCGCTTGTTTAATGCGCGGAACTGGTAGGCCAAGCGGGTTAGTCGCTCTGGCGCATTGTCGCACTGGTTTAATGCTGGGTAGAGGGTAAACGCACCTTGTCCAACCAGCAAAGTTACCATCTACTTCTACTTCACCCAATATTCATTTGCCCGTAACACGCCTGCTTCATGTACATCAAGGTGTCGTTGGCAATGGTTGGGCGGTTGCTTTCCCGGATGCGCTCTAATACTTCGCGCACGTGCGTTGGTCGCACAGCGCGGAGGGGGAGTTGGCCAACACTGGCACAATCTCTTTGGTAAAAACACGTTTGGGTATATTTGGGTGCTTTAACCGGCGACTTAAGTCTTTGGCATACCAATCTTGAAACAGCTGACTGACATTTTGGATCTCAGGGATGGTTTCAATGGCGCGGATCGCTAATGGGTCTTCACCTTGCTGAAGTTGTAGCTGCATTTTAGATGCTTCAAGCCGAGATTCTGCCAGGGTCATACTTGGGTATTGATCGAGATTTGCTTCTCGTCGTCCGTTTAGGCTGGTATACCTTAGCATCCAATACGGCATGCCTGATTTTCTTACGCAAAAATGTAGGCCATTGCCATCGCTGTATTTCTTGTTTGCTGTTGCGGCGCGAGCATAAGACTGCACCTGAGTTGCGGTTAGTTTTGCCATCGTTTGTTACTCTATATTCCTAAGAAATCGTTAAATTTTGCTCACCATTGCCCACCACCATTTGTTTATCGAATGGCTCGATAGTTGAGTGATTAAGCAACCAGCACGATAAGTGGAGATGGCATAAGGCGGTGGTGAGATAGATGCAAAAATCTGCTCACCAGATACCTTGACTTTTCGCTTATTGAGTCAAAAAACAGGGTTTGCCCACCACTTAAACAGTAACTGGTAACGGACATCTGCAAACCGATTTGGACGGGAAAAATAAAAAAAAGCCCTGTATTAACAATCAAATAATAGGACTTCTAAGACATTCTTGAACGGGTAGCCTTCTACCTAAGAACCTATTCGATATTCTGAATCTGCTCCCGCATCTGCTCAATCAGCACCTTCAGTTCAACTGCCCGTTGCGTGGTGGCTACCACAATCGACTTCGATGACAGAGTATTCGCTTCACGGTTCAGCTCCTGCATCAGGAAATCCAGGCGGCGTCCGACCGAGGCTTTATCCTTCATCACCCGACCGACCTCCTGCACATGAGTTTCCAGCCGATCCAGCTCCTCTGCCACATCGGCTTTCTGTGCCAGTAGAACCAGCTCCTGCTCAAGCCGTGCCGGGTCCAGATCAGACTTCAGCTCAGCCAGACGGTTGCGCAGCACCTGTGCCTGATTTTTCAGAATTTCCGGCATCAACTGCCTGACTTCAGACACGATCTGACTGATCATATCCAGGCGCTGTCGAATCATCTGCTGCAGCTCACTCCCCTCACGTTCACGACCGGCTATCAGATCCTGCAGGGTCTTGTCGAACAGCACTAACGCGGTTTCTGAGAGTTGCTCGGTGTCCGGTTGAGTCTCCTTCATGACACCGGGCCAGCGCAGCACCTCCATGATATCGAGCGTGCCCGGTTGAGGCAGCAGCGCACTGATCTTTTCAGCAGCCCTGATCACTTCGGCAGCCAAGACTGAGTCGACTTCGAGCGATTGCTGTTTCTGCTCGGTACTCAGCTTCAGGGTGCACTCAACCTTGCCCCTGCTGAGCTGTTTGCGCAGTCTGTCTCGCAGGGCCGTTTCAATATGTCGCAACGATTCCGGCAGACGTAACTGATACTCCAGATAGCGATGATTGACGGAACGGATCTCCCAGATCAGGGTCCCACCCTCATATTGTTGCTCCTGACGGGCAAAAGCAGTCATGCTTCGTGTCATATTTGATCGATCTCGATTAAAATCGTTGTCCTGAATGCTCCATTCTAACAGCCCGGCAATCGATCCACTATTTTTTGCCGGTACAGTCACAAGGTAACCAGTATGAGCTCTACCCTTTCACAGCAACTTCAGACTCTTGGACTGAACAAGATACGTCCCGGCGGAAGGCAGCCGGATCAGATGCGGGAAGTACGCATTACCCGCAATTTCACCAAGCATGCAGAAGGGTCTGTACTGGTTGAGTTTGGCGATACCAAGGTGATCTGTACCGCCAGCGTCGAACGAGGCGTTCCCCGCTTCCTGCGTGGTTCAGGTTCGGGTTGGGTCACGGCCGAATATGGTATGCTTCCGCGTTCTACCAACACGCGAAATGACCGCGAAGCGGCGCGTGGCAAGCAAAGCGGGCGCACCACCGAAATCCAGCGCCTGATCGGCCGTTCACTACGCGCTGCACTTGATCTGAAAAAACTGGGTGAGAACACCATCACCATCGACTGCGATGTGATTCAGGCTGATGGCGGCACCCGCACAGCAGCCATCACGGGTGCTTGCGTGGCACTGATGGACGCGATCGCCTTTCTGAAGAAAGACAAGAACGGTGCCATGAAAGGTAATCCGATCAAGTACATGATCGCCGCTATATCGGTGGGTATCTGCAAAGGTGAGCCAGTACTGGATCTGAATTATGAAGAAGACTCAGTCGCCGAAACCGATATGAACGTGATCATGACGGATCAGGGTGGCTTCATCGAGATTCAGGGCACAGCAGAAGCAGCCCCTTACACTCAGGAAGAGCTGAACGCGATGCTTGAGCTGGCCCGCAAAGGGATTACAGAGCTGGTGGAACATCAGAAAGCGGCACTGAACGCATAAGACGAACTGTCAGGGCGGGCCGGCAAGGCACTGCCCTGACAGAATTTACATCGGTATATCGTAGTCGATGATCAACGGCGCATGATCAGAAAAGCGCTGTTCACGATAGATATGCACATTCTTGACACTTTTGCGCAGGTTCGGGGTTGTGATCTGATAATCCAACCGAGCACCCTCATTCAATGACCAGGCACGGTTATAGTCAGGCCACCAGGTATATTGCCGATCCGCCTTGTTGATCTGACGAAACGCATCCACATACCCCAGATCCTTGAACACCTCTTCCAGCCAGGCACGTTCCTCAGCCAGAAAACCTGACACACGCTGATTCACATACCAGTTGCTCAGATCGATCGACTTATGAGCGATATGCAGCGTACCGGTAAAGATAAAGTCTCGACGCTTGCGCAGTGTCTTTTTCAGATGCCCCATGAACAGGGCCAGATATTCCATCTTGGCGGCCTGTGCTTCATCGCTTCTGAGGCCAGATGGTACCGTCAGAGACGAGATACTCACCTTGTCAAAATCTGCCTGGATGAAACGGCCATGAAAATCACACTGCTCGAAACCCAGCCCGGTCATGATCGCCTTGGGCACATGGCGGGTGTATATGGCCACACCACTGACGCCATCTTCGAAGGCATCGAAAAAATAGGCATGATAGCCCTCTGGGTGGTAACGATCGCCATCCAGTTGATACTCTTTTGCACGAAGATTCTGCAGACAGATTACGTCCGCATCCTGGCGAACCATCCAGTCAAAAAAACCTCTGTCTGCGGCTTGTTCAATACCTTGTGTATTGAAGGTGATGACGCGCATATCTCTCCAGCTCCATTGAGCGTGTGTGAATTATTCTTTAGTTGATATTAAACGGAAATTGTATAGGTATGCAGCACAAATTGAAATTTATCTGTATCTGTCTGATAGAAGCGCTGCTCAAGGCACGTTATCATTAGCTTCCCGGACATGATACACGTGGATAACAGCAGATGCAGGATTACCAACGCGCTTTCATAGACTTCGCCATCAACCGAAAAGTTCTTCGATTTGGTGAATTTACCCTCAAATCAGGACGGAAAAGTCCGTATTTTTTCAACGCAGGCCTGTTTAACACGGGCGAAGCGCTGGCTCGCCTGGGTAAATTCTATGCCGCAGCCATCGTCGATGCCGGCATCTCCTACGATCTGCTGCTTGGCCCCGCCTATAAAGGCATACCGCTTGCAACGACAACCGCAGTGGCACTGTTCAACGACCATCAGTTGGATGTGCCCTACGTGTTCAACCGTAAGGAAGCCAAAGATCATGGCGAAGGTGGTAACCTGGTCGGTGCTCCGCTGCAGGGCAAAGCGCTGATTATCGACGATGTGATCACTGCAGGCACTGCGATCCGTGAAGTAATGAGCATTATTGAGCAGGCAGGTGCCGCACCTGCTGGCGTTGTGATCGCACTGGACCGTCAGGAGCGTGGTACCGGCGAGCTATCAGCCATTCAGGAAGTGGAACGTGATTACAACATCCCGGTAACCAGCATCATCAGCCTGACTGACTTGATTGAGTACCTTGAAGAAAAAGGTAATCTGCAGCAGGAACTGGACGCTATTCGAGATTATCGCCGCAACTACGGTATCTGATTACCTACCCTGCAGGAGTACACTTGACTAACAGTTTGTTTTCCGGTGTAATCCTGCATCTTCCTTGCCCGGATAGCTCAGTCGGTAGAGCAGAGGATTGAAAATCCTCGTGTCGGTGGTTCGATTCCGCCTCCGGGCACCATTTTCATGTTCCCCCATTCTTCATGCATTTCTGCCAGCCTCTCTCGCTGAAATAATGACAATCGCACCTGAATGCTTCTAAACTCAAGCCATATGGGATTGATCTCAGGTTTGAACCTATGAGCAGGTGACGATGAGTACAACGCAGCAAACCCACACGCAGGATCAGTATTATCAGCGCCTGCTATCGATTCTGAATAAAGTTCACCACTCACGCAGTTTTGAGGATGCCTATCCTGCTGTTGAAAAGTCGATCCTGCGCTTGTTCCATGCAGAACGACTGACCATCTACCAGCGCAACCGGGCAAGCAACGACATTGTCTCCCGCTTCAAGACGGGAGATGACATCAGTGAGATCCGCGTGCCAGTCAGCACCACCTCCATTGCCGGATATGTCGCATTCAGTCGTCGTCCACTGCTGATCCGCAATGTGCGGGATGCAGATGAGTTGCAACAACTGCACCCCAACCTGCACTTCAATCCCGCATTTGAGGAACCGACCGATTTCAGAAGTACGTCGATGCTGGTGGTACCCATTGCAAACAATGATGTGCTTCTGGGCGTGCTGCAGATCATCAATCGTTCGGATGGTGAGTGCTTCAGCGAAGATGACATGAGTAAGGCGTGTGAACTGGCGTCGCTGATCGGACAGAAATTCCGCTATGATTTCGGCTGCACCCAATCGCCCTTTGAATACCTCATTCAAAAAGGGTTACTCAAGCAGACGGACATCGACAAGGTCAGCAAAGAGAAGCCGCAGGTACCCGTAACACGCATTCTGACTGAATATTTCAAGGTACCCAGAGCTGAGCTGGGGCAATCACTGGAAGCCTTCTATCAGGTCCCCTTCATCGGTTATCTGCCAGATCGCTACTTTGCACACCCTATCTGCAGCAAGATCAACAAAGCCTATCTGAAGAACAACAATATTGCGCTGCTGACCAACGGCAAAGATGAAAGCAAAGTTCTGATCCTGATAGACAACCCCAATGATGCCAAACGCATCATGGAGGTTGAAAATATTCTCGGCACTCGTGAAGCCCTGATCTGTGTGGGATTGCTTGAGGATATCCATCAATATCTCGGCTATATGAGCCCGGATGTCAGTGACTCATCCAACCTCAATAGTCTGCTGGATGAGCTGGAAGTGGCGGACGCATCCCCCGCCGATGATGAGCAGTCGGATGATGAACAGATCTCTGATCAGGATTCGGCCATCGTCAAACTGGTCAATCGCATCCTGATCGACTGCAAGCGGTTGAATGCATCAGACATCCATATCGAACCAGGCAAAGGGCAGAAGCCTACCTCTGTGCGTATGCGTATAGATGGTGTGTGTCAGGAAATCATTCAGATACCCGCAAGCCATGCCAAGGCTGCCATCTCACGCATCAAGATCATATCGAGGCTGGATATCTCGGAACGCCGCCTGCCTCAGGACGGAAAATTCAGTGTACGCCTGATGGGGCAGACGCTCGAAGTACGTGTGGCCACCATTCCAACCGTTAACGGCGAGGGAGTGGTAATGCGCCTGCTGCAGACAGGCGAACCGATTCCCTTCGACCAACTCAATCTGGCACCTGCCACAGAGCAATCAATCGAGGGGTTGCTGACACATCCACACGGAATCTTTCTCGTGGTCGGCCCGACAGGTTCGGGTAAGACCACTACACTGCATGCCGTGCTCGCGTGCCTCAATACACCTGACAGAAAGATCTGGACCGCCGAAGACCCTGTCGAGATCACTCAGCCGGGACTACAACAGGTGCAGGTACAACCGAAAATCGGTTTTGACTTTACGGCTGCGCTGCGAGCCTTCCTGCGTGCCGATCCCGACGTGATACTGATTGGTGAGATGAGGGACAAAGAGACGGCTCATGCAGCCGTAGAAGCCTCACTGACGGGGCATCTGGTCTTCTCCACCCTGCACACCAACTCAGCACCGGAAACCATCACACGCCTGCTGGATCTCGGTATCGACCCCATCAGCTTCTCCGACGCCCTGCTGGGAATCCTTGCTCAGCGTCTGGTCAGAACCCTGTGTGGCCAATGCAAAGCGCCTTATGCCGCCAGTGAAGAGGAAGTGGAAGTGCTCAAGCGCCACTATGGACCGCTGCATGAGAAGGATCTGGAGCTGAAGACGGGCATGACATTATACAAGCCCACCGGATGTGATGCCTGCAACCACACGGGCTACAGAGGCAGAACGGGGATACATGAGCTGCTTGTCTCCTCAGCACCCTTGCGTGAACTGATCTACAAGCAGAGCAGCGTGGCTGCTATCAAGCAGGTAGCGATAAAAGAGGGCATGCGGACACTGCTACAGGACGGTATCTATAAAGTGGTCAAGGGTGACACCGATTTCGTGCAGGTCAGAAAGGTCGCTGTGGAATAGCCTCCCTGACCTGCACAACTCATATCAAGCTTTATAGCTGAATCGTTATCTCAGCCTTCGCCACGGTAATAGCGTTGCTTCACAAAAGGCATGGATGCCACCTTCATCGGCAACGCTTTACCACGCACCAACGCATACACCTCGGTATCCAACGCAGCATACTCACGCGCCAGATAACCCATCGCAACCGGGTTACCGATAGAAGGACCGAAGCTTCCGCTGGTAACTTCACCTATCTTGATGCCTTCGATATTCACCAGCTCAGCCCCTTCACGTACCGGCGCCTTACCGGTAGCAATCAGGCCAACGCGCTTCTGGCGCAGTTCGGAAGCGTTTCGCATCTGCTCAAAAATTCTGTCGGCACCCGGAAAACCACCCGCACGCTCACCATCAGCACGACGTACCTTGCTGATCGCCCACAACAGGCTCGCCTCAACCGGTGTCGTTTCGGTCGTGATGTCATGTCCATAAAGGCACAGACCGGATTCCAGACGCAAAGAATCACGTGCTCCCAGCCCAATCAGTGCAACCTCAGGCTGCTGCAGCAACAAACGGCAGAAACGCTCGGCTTGATCGCCCGGCAAAGAGATCTCATAGCCATCCTCGCCCGTGTAACCTGAGCGACTGACCAGACAGGACATCCCCTCTATCTCCACCTCACGAACATCCATAAACAGCATGGATTTCAGTTCAGGCTGAAGTCTGGCCAACACCTGTGCTGCCACTGGGCCCTGCAGCGCAATCAAAGCGCGATCATCCAGCACTTCAAGCTCAACATCAGAACCGAGTGATGCCCGCATATAGGCAATATCCTGTTCCTTGCAGGCCGCATTGACGACCACATAGATAAAGTCGCCATAGTTGGCCACCATCAGATCATCCAGCACTCCACCCTGCTCATTGGTAAAGAATGCATAGCGCTGCTTGCCGACCGGCAGATCAATAATATCCACAGGCACCAGTTGCTCCAGAGCTGCCGCTGCCCGCTCGCCACGTAACACCACCTGCCCCATATGTGAAACATCGAACAGGCCCGCCTGATCACGCGTATGCAGATGCTCCTTCATCACTCCGGCTGGATACTGTACCGGCATATTGTAGCCAGCAAACGGAACCATCTTTGCTCCCATTTCGACATGTAGATCATGGAGTGGCGTTTTCAGCAGTTCGGACATGGATATCTCCTTTAGCACAGGCATCAGTACAATTTATGAACAGCAGGAATTATCGCATGAGTATACAATGTTTCCAATAGGAAATATTTGGTTGATTTTGGAAAACCCCCTTGTTAACCTTGCCGCTAACATAGGATGCGTTTGCCAGTTAATGAGGAGTGCATCCAAGACTAATAAAAAAGTGAGATGGTCTGATGTCATTGAGTATATTTGATCTATTCAAAATCGGAGTTGGCCCCTCCAGCTCTCACACAGTCGGCCCGATGGTCGCAGCCAACCGGTTTGTCGAACAGCTCTGCAGCAGACACCTTCTGACCCAAATTGCCGGCGTAAGAATTGGTCTATATGGCTCACTGGCCATGACCGGTAAAGGACATGCAACAGATACCGCAGTTTTACTGGGCCTTCAGGGTGAACGCCCGGATCTGGTCGACCCGCTGAAGATCAGTGACTACCTGCAGGAGATTCGAACAAGTAAAAGCCTTAAACTGGCAGACTTGAGACGAATCCCCTTCAGCGAAGCCGAGGATCTGCGCTTTTACTTTACTGAAACCCTGCCAAAGCACCCCAACGGAATGCGTTTTCAGGCGCTGGATGCATCCGGGATTATCCTTCAGGAAAACATCTACTACTCAGTAGGTGGAGGCTTTGTCCTGAGTGATGAAGAGTTTTCACAATCCGCAGCAGATAACGGCAGATCAGAGCCTCTCTACCCCTTCAACAACGGTGCTGAACTGCTCGCAGCCGGTGAGAAATCAGGCCTCAGCATCGCACAACTGCAACTGGCCAACGAGCTATCATGGCACACAGAGGCAGAAATTGAGCGCGGACTGACGAACATCTGGAACACCATGCATCAATGTATTGAGGCAGGCTGCCAAGCGACAGGCCTGCTGCCTGGTGAACTGAAGATCAGACGCCGTGCCAATCACTTGTTAACGACCCTGAATAAAAGCACCGATGGTATCCTGCATGATCAACTCATGGTGCTCGACTGGGTCAATCTGTTTGCGATGGCTGTGAATGAAGAGAATGCAGCAGGTGGTCGAGTTGTTACTGCACCTACAAACGGCGCGGCAGGGGTTATTCCTGCTGTGCTCGCCTATTATCACCGATTCATACCCAGCGCGAGCCAACAGGGGATTTTCGACTTCCTGGCTACGGCCGCTGCAATCGGGGCTCTCTATAAGAAAAACGCATCTATCTCTGCGGCCGAGGTGGGTTGTCAGGGAGAGATAGGCGTCGCCTGCTCCATGGCTGCCGGAGCACTCTGCGCAGTCCTCGGTGGAACCAATCAGCAGGTGGAAAACGCTGCCGAGATCGGCATGGAGCATAACCTCGGGCTGACCTGCGATCCGATTGCAGGGCTGGTACAGGTACCCTGCATTGAGCGCAATACAATGGGGGCCATCAAAGCGATCAATGCCGCACGCCTTGCGCTGCATGGTGATGGGAAGCACCACGTTTCGCTGGATAGCGTCATAGAAACCATGCGCCAGACAGGTCTGGATATGCAGGACAAATACAAGGAAACCTCAACCGGCGGCCTGGCCGTCAATGTCGTTGCCTGCTGAACTGATTCCACACGAACAAATACCCGAACATTCAAACTGCCTATAAAGGAAAGATCAATGAGCACAACCCCTGCCAATCTGCGTTATACCAAGAGTCACGAATGGGTACTGGATAATGGTGACGATACCGTCACGATAGGTATCACCAGTCATGCCCAGGAGCTGCTTGGTGATGTTGTATTTGTTGAGCTGCCGGAGCTGGAGCACAGTGCTGTCGCCGGCGAAGAGTTCGCATTGGTGGAATCGGTGAAAGCAGCTTCTGATATCTACGCACCGCTTTCCGGTGTTGTGATAGCCGTTAACGAAGCTCTCAGCGATGCACCTGAGACTGTCAACAATGATCCCTATGGTGACGGTTGGATGGTCAAACTGCATCTGAATGATGCCAGTGATCTGAATAACCTGCTTGATGCTGCCGCCTACGCAGAAATGATTGCTGAAGCCTGAAACGCAAAAACCCCCGATCTCGAAGAGACCGGGGGCTGCGGTATTAGGTGCCTGGCGATGACCTACTCTCGCATGGGGAGACCCCACACTACCATCGGCGATGACGCGTTTCACTTCTGAGTTCGGTATGGGATCAGGTGGTGCCACGTCTCTATGGTCGCCAGACAAAACTGGAACAACCGGGATCTGAAGTCTGTACTTGATGCGTCTCTTTACTACTTTCCGTAATTCTTGTCGTACAACACAAGCTCAATCAGCTGTCTTACAATCAATCTCCAGCATTCAACCAAACGCCTTCGGCGTTATATGGTCAAGCCTCACGAGCCATTAGTACAGGTTAGCTCAACGCCTTACAACGCTTACACACCCTGCCTATCAACGTCCTGGTCTCGGACGGCTCTTCAGGGACCTTAAAGGTCCAGTGAGATCTCATCTTGAAGGGGGCTTCCCGCTTAGATGCTTTCAGCGGTTATCCTGTCCGAACGTAGCTACCCGGCAATGCCACTGGCGTGACAACCGGAACACCAGAGGTTCGTTCACTCCGGTCCTCTCGTACTAGGAGCAACTCTTCTCAAATCTCAAACGCCCACGGCAGATAGGGACCGAACTGTCTCACGACGTTCTAAACCCAGCTCGCGTACCACTTTAAATGGCGAACAGCCATACCCTTGGGACCGGCTTCAGCCCCAGGATGTGATGAGCCGACATCGAGGTGCCAAACACCGCCGTCGATGTGAACTCTTGGGCGGTATCAGCCTGTTATCCCCGGAGTACCTTTTATCCGTTGAGCGATGGCCCTTCCATACAGAACCACCGGATCACTAGAACCTGCTTTCGCACCTGCTCGACGTGTCTGTCTCGCAGTCAAGCACCCTTCTACTCTTGCGCTCATTGGCTGATTTCCGACCAGCCTGAGGGTACCTTCGTGCTCCTCCGTTACTCTTTGGGAGGAGACCGCCCCAGTCAAACTACCCACCACACAATGTCCTCGATCCCGATAAAGGACCTGAGTTAGAACCTCAACAGTACCAGGCTGGTATTTCAAGATTGGCTCCACATGAACTGGCGTCCACGCTTCAAAGCCTCCCAGCTATCCTACACAAGTAATGTCAAAGTCCACTGTGAAGCTATAGTAAAGGTTCACGGGGTCTTTCCGTCTAGCCGCGGGTACGCTGCATCTTCACAGCGAGTTCAATTTCACTGAGTCTCGGGTGGAGACAGTGTGGCCATCGTTACGCCATTCGTGCAGGTCGGAACTTACCCGACAAGGAATTTCGCTACCTTAGGACCGTTATAGTTACGGCCGCCGTTTACTTGGGCTTCGATCAAGAGCTTCGCTTGCGCTAACCCCATCAATTAACCTTCAAGCACCGGGCAGGCGTCACACCCTATACGTCCTCTTTCGAGTTTGCAGAGTGCTGTGTTTTTAATAAACAGTCGCAGCCACCTGGTATCTTCGACCGCCTTCAGCTTACGGAGCAAGTCCTTCACCAAAAGCGGCGTACCTTCTCCCGAAGTTACGGTACCATTTTGCCTAGTTCCTTCACCCGAGTTCTCTCAAGCGCCTGGGTATTCTCAACCTGACCACCTGTGTCGGTTTGGGGTACGGTCGTCTATTACCTGAAGCTTAGAGGCTTTTCCTGGAAGCTGGGCATCAACCACTTCGCACCTGAAGGTGCTCGTCATCAGGTCTCAGCCTTAAGAAAGCGGATTTGCCTGCTCTCTCAGCCTACACCCTTAAACGCGGACTACCATCGCCGCGCTGGCCTAGCCTTCTCCGTCCCCCCATCGCAGTAATAGCCGGTACAGGAATATTAACCTGTTTCCCATCGACTACGCTCTTCAGCCTCGTCTTAGGAGCCGACTCACCCTACCCTGATTAACATTGGATAGGAAACCTTGGTCTTCCGGCGGGGGCGTTTTTCACGCCCCTTGTCGTTACTTATGTCAGCATTCGCACTTGTGATACCTCCACGGTGCCTCCCGGCTTCCGCTTCAACGGCTTACACAACGCTCCTCTACCATGCCTAGATAAATCTAAGCATCCGCAGCTTCGGTATCTGGTTTGAGCCCCGTTAAATCTTCCGCGCAGGCCGACTCGACTAGTGAGCTATTACGCTTTCTTTAAATGATGGCTGCTTCTAAGCCAACATCCTAGCTGTCTGAGCCTTCCCACATCGTTTCCCACTTAACCAGAATTTTGGGACCTTAGCTGGCGGTCTGGGTTGTTTCCCTTTTCACGACGGACGTTAGCACCCGCCGTGTGTCTCCCATGATTGCACTCTTGGGTATTCGGAGTTTGCATCGGGTTGGTAAGTCGGGATGACCCCCTAGCCGAAACAGTGCTCTACCCCCCAAGGTGAGACATGAGGCGCTACCTAAATAGCTTTCGAGGAGAACCAGCTATCTCCGAGCTTGATTAGCCTTTCACTCCGATCCACAGGTCATCCGCTAACTTTTCAACGGTAGTCGGTTCGGTCCTCCAGTTGATGTTACTCAACCTTCAACCTGCCCATGGATAGATCGCCCGGTTTCGGGTCTACTCCCAGCGACTCATTCGCCCTATTAAGACTCGGTTTCCCTACGCCTCCCCTACTCGGTTAAGCTTGCCACTGAAAGTAAGTCGCTGACCCATTATACAAAAGGTACGCAGTCACGGAACTAAGTCCGCTCCCACTGCTTGTACGTACACGGTTTCAGGGTCTATTTCACTCCCCTCACAGGGGTTCTTTTCGCCTTTCCCTCACGGTACTGGTTCACTATCGGTCAGTCAGGAGTATTTAGCCTTGGAGGATGGTCCCCCCATGTTCAGACAGGATATCACGTGTCCCGCCCTACTCGTTTTCACTATAAACAGGTTTTCGTGTACGGGGCTATCACCCTCTACGGCGACACTTTCCAGTGTCTTCCACTAACCCGAATTCAGCTTAAGGGCTGTTCCCCGTTCGCTCGCCACTACTTAGGGAATCTCGGTTGATTTCTTTTCCTCCGGGTACTTAGATGTTTCAGTTCCCCGGGTTCGCCTCTCAAAGCCTATGTATTCAGCTAAGAGATACCTAACAAGTTAGGTGGGTTTCCCCATTCGGACATCTTCGGATCAAAGCTTGTTTGCCAGCTCCCCGAAGCTTTTCGCAGGCTACCACGTCCTTCATCGCCTCTGACTGCCAAGGCATCCACCGTGCACGCTTATTCACTTGACCATATAACCCGAAGGCGTCTGTTCAATTGAATGCTTATTACGATTGATTCGCCAATTGGCGCTTGTATTGCGTCGACAAAACGCAATCAAGTTTGTTACTTTCTTCAGATCCAGATTGTTAAAGAGCGTTTAAGACCTAAGCCTTAAGAGTTGCTCTGACCCTGTTCCCAGGCATCAAACCAAGTCTTAAAACTCATGAGCATAATGTTGTTGTACTGTCGTGACCCTATCGATATGACATCTTCGTGATGTGATCACGAGATGGTGGAGCTATGCGGGATCGAACCGCAGACCTCCTGCGTGCAAAGCAGGCGCTCTCCCAGCTGAGCTATAGCCCCAAGTAATGCGTTTCCAGCCTATAACACAGACACCATCTGGAATTTTGGGTCAGTCAAGGCAAATTCTGAGGACGCATAGTCAACTATGCGACGAGGAATTTAACGTGGAATGACGCAAAATTGGTAGGCCTGAGTGGACTCGAACCACCGACCTCACCCTTATCAGGGGTGCGCTCTAACCAGCTGAGCTACAAGCCTATCGTGTGCGCCGGCCGTATATATAGACAACCTTATGCTCTTCGTCTGATCAGGTAATACAAGTGAACGCTTGCCAAGGTCTCGCTATCGTTTAAGGAGGTGATCCAGCCCCAGGTTCCCCTAGGGCTACCTTGTTACGACTTCACCCCAGTCATGAATCACACCGTGGTAACCGTCCCCCCTTTCTCCGAAAAGTCAGGGTTAGACTAGCTACTTCTGGTGCAACCCACTCCCATGGTGTGACGGGCGGTGTGTACAAGGCCCGGGAACGTATTCACCGCGACATGCTGATTCGCGATTACTAGCGATTCCGACTTCACGCAGTCGAGTTGCAGACTGCGATCCGGACTACGACCGGTTTTCTGAGATTCGCTCACCTTCGCAGGGTTGCAGCCCTCTGTACCGGCCATTGTAGCACGTGTGTAGCCCTACTCGTAAGGGCCATGATGACTTGACGTCGTCCCCACCTTCCTCCGGTTTGTCACCGGCAGTCTCCTTAGAGTTCCCACCATTACGTGCTGGCAAATAAGGACAAGGGTTGCGCTCGTTACGGGACTTAACCCAACATTTCACAACACGAGCTGACGACAGCCATGCAGCACCTGTCTCAGAGCTCCCGAAGGCACCAAGCTATCTCTAGCGAGTTCTCTGGATGTCAAGAGTAGGTAAGGTTCTTCGCGTTGCGTCGAATTAAACCACATGCTCCACCGCTTGTGCGGGCCCCCGTCAATTCATTTGAGTTTTAATCTTGCGACCGTACTCCCCAGGCGGTCAACTTATCGCGTTAGCTGCGCCACTAAGACATCAAGTGTCCCAACGGCTAGTTGACATCGTTTACAGCGTGGACTACCAGGGTATCTAATCCTGTTTGCTCCCCACGCTTTCGCACCTCAGTGTCAGTATCAGTCCAGGTAGTCGCCTTCGCCACTGGTGTTCCTTCCTATATCTACGCATTTCACCGCTACACAGGAAATTCCACTACCCTCTACCGTACTCTAGCTCAGCAGTATCAGGTGCAATTCCCAGGTTGAGCCCGGGGCTTTCACATCTGACTGACTGAACCACCTACGCGCGCTTTACGCCCAGTAATTCCGATTAACGCTTGCACCCTCCGTATTACCGCGGCTGCTGGCACGGAGTTAGCCGGTGCTTCTTCTGTGGCTAACGTCAATCTGTACGGGTATTAACCGCACAGCCTTCCTCACCACTGAAAGTGCTTTACAACCCGAAGGCCTTCTTCACACACGCGGCATGGCTGGATCAGGGTTGCCCCCATTGTCCAATATTCCCCACTGCTGCCTCCCGTAGGAGTCTGGGCCGTGTCTCAGTCCCAGTGTGGCTGATCATCCTCTCAGACCAGCTAAGGATCGTCGCCTTGGTGCGCCTTTACCACACCAACTAGCTAATCCTACGCAGGCTCATCTGATAGCGAAAGGTCTCGAAAGATCCCCTCCTTTCCCCCTAAGGGCGTATGCGGTATTAATCCGAGTTTCCCCGGGCTATCCCCCTCTACCAGGTAGATTCCTACGCGTTACTCACCCGTCCGCCGCTCTCAAGAATAGCAAGCTACTCTCTACCGCTCGACTTGCATGTGTTAGGCCTGCCGCCAGCGTTCAATCTGAGCCATGATCAAACTCTTCAGTTTTAAATCAGCGTATCAACAGCAAGCTGCCGATACTTAATGCATGCTCAGACAAAAACAACACTAAATGAATTTAGGTTACTTGTCTGATTAAGCTTGTGTGCTTAACCTCGACAAGCGCCCACTTGTATTACCTGATCAACTTGTTAAAGAGCGGCTTGAGCACCCGCCGTAGCGGTGTTTGTTGTCTCAAGCGAGGTGCGTATTCTACATGGATATGAGGGGGAGTCAACAGGGGATTTTGCTTTTTTCAGTAATATTTACAATCTCACCACCAGCACTGAGCATTTGGCTTTTTCGACCACTCGGGAGGTCACAGATCCGATCAGTATATTCTCCACCCGATTATGGTTGTGGCTGGGCATGATGATCAGATCTGTTTCGAATTGAGTGGCAGCCTTGATGATCTCCTTATGCGCTACCCCTTCGGCAACATGCACTCGGTAATTCTCAAGCTCCGGCGCCTGCTCTGCCAGCAACTCCGTCAACTCACTGCGCAAGGCAGCCATGGCGTTTTGAATTGCATCGGCAGGCAGATGCGAGGACAGCAGCGGGATATTCAACCCGGGCAGAACCGTCATGATGTTGATTCTTGCATCCGGGCTGTCTATATAGTTGCTCAGAAGCCTGACTGCTTTCTCTGCTGTCGATCTGTTCTGCAGATCAAGAGGAACAAGAATATTCTTGAACATGTTGGGTCCTTTATCGGGTCTTATCAGAGCAGCCCTGCTTCTCGATAATAGCGCTCGGCACCGGGGTGCAACGGCGCACTCAGAGCATCCTTGACCATCTCTTCCTTACGCAGATTCTCAAATGCGGGATGTAGACGGGTGAAAGCGTCAAAATTTTCGAATACTGCTTTGACTATCTGATAGATCACTTCATCCGGCACCTTGGCCGATGTCACGAAGGTTGCCGCAACGCCAAAAGTTGCAACATCGTCGTCATTACCACGATACATCCCACCCGGGATGGTGGCTTTGCGGTAATAGCTGTTTTCTTCGATCATCTTCTCGATAACCGGATCCATTACATTGACCAGGCGACTGCTGCAGGTTGTAGTCGCCTCTTGTATGGCACCGCTGGGATGACCAACAACATACATCATGGCATCGAAGCGATCATCACACAGTGCGCTGGACTGCTCCGCCGCCCTGAGCTCCAGGGCCTGCGCATAGTCGTCCATGGTCCAGCCCTTGACCTCCATCAACGCTTCGATAGTCGCACGCTGACCGGATCCTGGATTGCCGACATTGACTCGCTTACCTTTCAACTGATCAAACTCGGTGATGTCCGAATCAGCTCTGGCGACCACCGTAAAAGGTTCGGCATGCAGTGAGAAAATAGATCGCAGATCAGGATCCGCCCCCTGCTCGGCAAACGCTTCACTACCGTGATAAGCATGGAATTGGGCATCGGACTGGGCCACAGCCAGTGCCAACTCGCCAGACCTGATGGTGGCCAGATTATAGACCGAGCCGGCAGTGCTCTCGACCGAACAGCGGATCCCATGTTCCGCACGCCCCCGGTTAACCAAACGGCAGATGGCACCGCCTGTCGGGTAGTAAACACCTGTAACGCCACCGGTACCTATCGTGACGTAGGTATTGGCTTCAGCCTCAACTGGCATGAATGCACCAGACAAACTGATTCCCGCTGTAACGACTGCCAACATCAATGTTCTGTTCAGCGTCATGATGAAACTCCTGTGTTCAGCTCAAACAACGTCATTGCACTTTTCATCCTAGCCATACCTGCCAACTTGAGCATATGCCACTCAGTATTGTTCACTGCGGAAAATGCTTCAACTAAAGTCTACACTTTTCTCTGGACATTATTCATACATCAACAACGCGGGAAACGCTTGATCTTTCTATAGGGGAAGACGTCAACAATCTCACCTTTGAGAATCTGCTCCTGCATCTCCTTCCAGAAACCGATATCGAGCAGATCACCATGCAACTCATTAAATATCTTCCTGACCGTTGTATTACAGGCGGTGAGTATCGTGAACTCTTCAGGGAATACATCATTCTGGCCAATCGAATACCAGGGCTCTCCCGACATCTCCTGCTCCGGATACATCGCCTCAGGAATTCGCCTGAAGTTGCATTCGGTCAGATACAGAATCTCATCATAGTCATAGAACACCACCCGGCCATGGCGCGTCACACCGAAGTTCTTGAACAGCATATCACCGGCAAAGATATTCGCGGCGGCCAGTTGCTTGATCGCTTTACCGAACTCGTTGATGGCATGAAATATCGCGTATTCATCTTTCTTCGCAAGCGCCTCATCAATATAGATGTTCAGCGGCGTCATGCGACGCTCAGTCCAGAGGTGCGAGATAGTCACACTGCGCTCATCCACCTTGACCGAAGACGCTGCAACCTTTTGCAACTCGTCCAACAACTCCTGAGAGAAGCGCTCGCGGGGAAAGACAAAGTTGGAAAACTCCTGTGTATCCGCCATGCGCCCGACACGATCATGGCGCTTTACCAACTGATACTTCTCTTTGACTGTCGCACGAGTGATCGATTTGGAAGATGAGAAGCGATCCTTGATGATCTTGAACACTACCGGAAAGGAGGGAAGGGTAAATACGGTCATCACCATTCCCTTGATCCCCGGCGCGATAACGAACTGATCATCCGAACTGCCCAGATGATCCATGAAATCACGGAAAAACTCCGCCTTGCCCTGCTTGTAAAAACCTATGGAGCTGTACAGCTCGGCCTTGGACTTCATCGGAATCAGACTGTGCAGAAAGCGAATGAACTCAGACGACACATTCACATCCACCAGAAAGTAGGAGCGGGTAAAGCTGAAGATAATCGACACATCAGACTCTTCACTGATCACAGTATCCACATAAACTGCGCCCTGATCGTTATGCAGTACCGGAATAACGAAGGGCACCTGCTTGTCTACGAAATGCACCCTGCCAACGATATAGGCCGCCTTGTTCCGGAAGAAGACATTTTTGACAACCTCTACCTGCGCCCCCTCCTGACTGATCATCTCCTGAGACATATTATTATTGACATAATGCACCAGGTTGCGGACATCCCTGCGTTTGTTTTCCCATGGAATATTAAAAGCATAGTCGTCCAGCAGGTTATTAAGCATGCTGACCAGACCGTCCTTCAGGGAATAACTGCGGTAGATCTCATCGCCGGATGTAATCTCCCTCCCCTCCATGGAGGAGCGGATAAACATGTTTTCATTCGAGATATGCAAGTGCTTGAACAGTTTGCAATAAAGAGAGTTGAAGAAGGTTTCGGACAGTTCGAAGTCATCACGTGTTCGGATGATCTCCGTATAGCGCTGCTTAGCCTGATGCCAAAGATCAGACTCATAGACCCTATCACCGAAGCGCTCGATCAATGCCGTGGCAGCCTCGCTGACCATCTGTTCATAGAGATCGATTCTATCCGATCCAAGCTGCTGAATACCCCGCCAGTCTGCCGCTTCGAACAGCGGCCGTGCCCTGGCTGTCAACTCCTTGAAGCGGGTACGGTAGCCGGTGAAGTTCTGCAGCGCGGTTTCGGCAATCTGGGCCGGATAGCTGTTACTCATGACCAATATTCCTTTACAGCTGGACTCTATGATTGATGTGTAACAGTTTTTTAGTCAAATCACTATTACCGTATCGTTCAATATATATACTCTAATCAGGCACCTCATCATTGAAGCTGCCTTGAGAGAATACTGCGCACCGCTGCGTACACAGGAGAATACCATGTACGAACTGCCTGTTCTGGAACCGAAACTACCGCTCAAAGCGCTGGCTGTACTGACCAGTGGCGGCGATGCACCGGGCATGAATGCTGCTATCAGGGGGGTGGTCCGTACCGCGCTCAATCATGGCATAGAGGTTTACGGAATCAAGCGCGGTTTCAGTGGGCTGCTGGAAAACGATATGCAGCTTCTCGACAGCCAGTCGGTCTCGAATATTGTTCAGCGTGGCGGCACTTTTCTGAAAAGTGATCGTTGCGAAACCTTCAAGCAACCCGAAGTCAGAGCCACTGCAGCACAGATCCTGCGCCAGAGGGGTATCGACGGGCTGGTTGTGATCGGTGGCGATGGCTCACTGACCGGCGCCCACCTGATGGAAGAGGAAACCGGACTTGCGACCATCGGCATTCCCGGCACGATTGATAATGATGTCTTCGGATCTGACGATACCATCGGTTTTGATACTGCCGTCAACACGGCGCTGGATGCCATCGACAGAATCAGGGATACCGCCCACTCGCATGAGCGCCACTTTCTGGTCGAGGTGATGGGGCGCAACTCCGGATTTATCGCCACGCATGTCGGTATTGCTGCCGGTGCAGAGATGATCGTCGTGCCCGAACACGCCCTGGATCTGGAGGAGTTGAGTCTGCAGCTGGCCAACAGCCGTGTTGCAGGGCATGGCTCCAGCGGGATTATCGTGGTTGCCGAGGGCAAGGTGCCCGGCCTGACAGGACGACTCGCCGAGCAGTTGCGTATCCATGGACAGAAACCCCATGTCTGTATTCTGGGGCATATTCAGCGCGGTGGCACCCCGACCGGGCATGATCGTGTGCTGGCATCCTGCCTCGGTGCAATGGCCGTCAAATACCTGCTGGCTGGTTACAGCGACATCAT
Source organism: Nitrincola salilacus (assembly GCF_046271865.1). Lineage (NCBI taxonomy): Bacteria > Pseudomonadati > Pseudomonadota > Gammaproteobacteria > Oceanospirillales > Oceanospirillaceae > Nitrincola > Nitrincola salilacus. Next base: position 145,992 of record NZ_CP176580.1, on the reverse strand, counting down.
GGTGGGTGTGCGAGACGGTCGCATTGTGGATACACCACTGGATGATCTGCTGCGTTACCGTAAGGGCCTTGATCCTGAGCTGCTGAACATTGCTCTGCAGTTGCACCGCTGAAGCGCGACTTGCTTATACAAGAGAGTCAGATAAGAGAGTCAGCCATTTTCCCGACTGATGCTGACCTGCACACCGTCAGTCACCTGTGCATGCACCAGTATCGGACTGCAGCAGACGTGGCAATCCTCCACATACTCCTGATCAGCCTCGCTGCAATCAACCATCAAACTCAGTGGGGCACTGCAATAAGGGCAGAGAATTTCGACTGATTCAATTGGGTTCATGGATAACTCCTTTACAACCGTCCGACTTTGCGGACATCACAACATCGCTCTACATCACAACTACATCCTTAACTTATAGCTCAATAGCTGAAGGATTACCTGAATCCAGTGCCGGAACAGCCCTTGTATCTGGACAGCGAAAGCGTTTAGACTTGCGTTGATCATTTCGATCGGGGTGCCCACTGGGCTGAGATCATACCCGCTGAACCTGATCCGGCTAACACCGGCGTAGGGAATCAAGATCGCTTCGTATGACATCTCGCTTTTTCCCAGCGACACCCTGTATGGACTTATCCACACAGGAGTTGCTTCATGATAGCTGACACAGCCATCGCCATGACCCTTGCAGGCTCCGACAGCGGAGGCGGCGCGGGTATTCAGGCAGATCTGAAAACCTTTTCAGCATTGGGTGTTTTCGGCGCATCTGTCATTACCGCACTGACGGCCCAGAACACACGTGAAGTGCGTGCCATTCTGCCGATCCCTGCCGATTTTATTCGCAGCCAGATTCAAGCCGTGCTTGATGACCTGAATGTGGCGGCAATCAAGATCGGCATGCTCGGTGATGTTGCAACTATTGAATGTGTTGCGAAGGCGCTGAGTGAATACCCTGCGCGTCCGATCGTGCTTGATCCCGTGATGATCGCCAAAAGTGGCGATGCCCTGCTGCAGGGAGATGCGATCAATTCGTTGCGGAGCCTCCTGTTGCCTCGCGCCAGCCTGATCACACCCAATCTCCCGGAAGCAGCTCGACTGACCGACCGTCCCGAACCCCGTTCAGTGCAAGAGATGCATGACCTGTTACCCGCTCTTCACAGCCTGACCGATGCAGCGATCCTGCTGAAAGGTGGGCACCTGCAGAGCGACAATCAGGCCATCGACCTGTTCAGTGACGGCACTCAGGTCATTGAGCTGACATCCAAGCGCTACAACACCGGCAATACGCATGGCACCGGCTGTACGCTGTCATCCGCCATTACCGCCTTTCTGGCGCGGCAGATGACGCTACCCGATGCCGTTCGGGCCGGTAAACATTACATCAGCAATGCGATCAAGACCGCAGATATGCTGAAGGTAGGTTCAGGTCACGGCCCGGTCAACCACTTCCATGAGTGGTGGCATCAGGACAGCAATAACCCCTCATACATTCCCAACTAAACGCAAATAATAAATCCCTCAGGACTGTCATATGAACCAACCCAATAAAGTACTCAGCGAAAGCGCCATCGTCGATCAGCACTCCGTGCAACCCTTCCCTCGCTCACGCAAGGTATACATAGAGGGCAGCCGCCCGGATATTCGTGTACCGATGCGCGAAATCAGCCTGGATGACACGCCAACCGAGATGGGTGGCGAAAAAAACGAGCCGTTATTTGTCTATGACACCTCCGGCCCCTATACCGACCCAACCGTCAGTATCGATGTGCGTGAAGGCCTGGCACCGCTGCGCGAGACCTGGATTCTGGAGCGCGACGATACCGAAGTACTGTCACAGCTGAGCTCAGAATATGGCCGTACACGCGAAGCAGATCTGCGCCTGGACAACCTGCGCTTCAACCTCAAGCGCAAACCTCGCCGTGCCAAGGCCGGCAAGAATGTCTCCCAGCTGCACTATGCGCGTCAGGGGATTATCACCCCCGAGATGGAGTTCATCGCGATCCGCGAGAACATGAAGCTGGCCAAGCACCGCGCCGAAGGTAACGTCATTGCGCAGCAGCATCCGGGCCATAATTTCGGTGCCCGTCTGCCGGAAGAGATCACACCCGAGTTCGTGCGTGCAGAAGTTGCTGCAGGTCGCGCCATCATCCCCTGCAACATCAACCATCCTGAGCTGGAACCGATGATCATCGGCCGCAATTTTCTGGTCAAGATCAATGGCAATATCGGCAACTCGGCTCTCACCTCATCCATTGAAGATGAAGTAGAGAAGATGACCTGGGGAACCCGCTGGGGCGCAGACACCATCATGGATCTGTCGACCGGCAAGAATATTCATGAAACACGTGAATGGATTCTGCGTAATGCACCGGTTCCCGTAGGCACCGTGCCTATCTACCAGGCGCTGGAGAAGGTCAACGGTGTTGCCGAAGATCTCAACTGGGAAGTGTTCCGCGATACACTGATCGAGCAGGCTGAGCAGGGTGTCGATTACTTCACCATCCATGCCGGTGTACTGCTGCGCTATGTGCCAATGACCGCCAAGCGCATGACCGGTATCGTATCCCGCGGTGGTTCAATCATGGCGAAATGGTGTCTGGCACACCATGAGGAGAACTTCCTCTACACCCATTTTGAAGATATCTGCGAGATCTGCAAAACCTATGATGTTGCCTTCTCACTGGGTGATGGTCTGCGCCCCGGCTCAGTATACGACGCCAATGACGAAGCGCAGTTTGCCGAACTGGAAACCCTGGGTGAGCTGACCAAGATCGCCTGGAAGCACGATGTACAGGTGATGATCGAAGGCCCTGGTCATGTACCGATGCACATGATCAAGGAGAACATGGACAAGCAGTTGGAGGTGTGTGATGAAGCGCCCTTCTATACGCTTGGCCCGCTGACCACGGATATTGCGCCGGGTTACGACCACATCACTTCAGGTATCGGTGCGGCAATGATCGGCTGGTATGGCTGTGCGATGCTCTGCTATGTCACACCCAAGGAGCACCTTGGCCTGCCGAACAAGGAAGATGTCAAAACCGGCATCATCACCTACAAGATTGCGGCACATGCGGCGGATCTCGCCAAAGGGCACCCGGGTGCTCAGATACGCGACAACGCCATGTCCAAGGCGCGCTTCGAGTTCCGCTGGGAGGATCAGTTCAATATCGGACTGGACCCAGACACAGCCCGCGCCTTCCATGATGAAACCCTGCCCAAGGACTCCGCCAAGGTTGCTCACTTCTGCTCCATGTGCGGACCCAAGTTCTGCTCCATGAAAATCTCTCAGGAGGTACGTGAGCTGGATGCGGAACAGGTGGCAGCCATGACATCACAGGCCGAGCAAGGGATGCAGGAGAAGGCCGAAGAGTTCAAAGCCAAAGGCAGCGAGCTCTACAGTAAAGTCTAGGCCCTTAATAGTAAGATCTGATCGCCCCTCCCAAGGTGGGGCGATCCATCAACAGGCTATATCCGCAGAAAGACTGATTTGATGAACACAGGCTCGGTTGCGCCCCTGCGCCTTGGCTCGGTATAGCTCCTGATCAGCCATCTCAAGCAGAAAAGAGAGCTTCACGGCACGAAAGGCCTGACTGGGTTTTTCCACACACACAAGGCCAATACTGGCCGTCACTACCGGCGCCACTTCTGAGCCGGGATGCTCCAACTGCAGATTTTCTATGGCCTGCCTGAGCTCCTCCATGCGCGCGACTGCAAGCTCCGCAGACAATCCATTGATCACGATGACAAACTCCTCCCCGCCCAGCCGGGCCGAAAACTCACTGGCTCGCCGGGTAAATGCGTGCAACAGCTCTCCCAGCTCACGCAATGCCTGATCGCCCTGACTGTGCCCGAGGGTATCGTTGTAGGCCTTGAAATAATCCAGATCAATCAGCGCCAGCATAAAGGGCTTCTCGACACGCCGCGCCCGTCGCCAGGCCGACTCCGCATACTCATCAAAAGCACGCCGGTTGGGTATACCTGTCAGGCTATCTGTCTGCGACAAGTACAACAGCCGTTTGTATTGCATATCGACAAGATGCACCGATCGATTGAACGCCAGACGAAACTGCTCCAGCTCCCAGATCGGCATCACCGCCGGTAACTCCTCCAGTGTCTCCTTACTGACCATCGTCTCAATACGCTCGACATGAAATTTAAGCGGCCTGAGCAGCAGCCGGTCGGCGATGAAGAAAAGCAGCAGAGGGATCAGTACTATGCCCAGCAGCATCAGAACATCACCAGTGCGCAACATCACCGGATCAGAAAGCGGATCATGCGTGATCTCCATCAAGAGCAGCGGGCGGCCAGCAAAATCCTGCAGCAATCTCAACCGTTGGTGCTGAAAACCCTCGACCAGCCGGCCACTGTGTAGAGGTTCAATATCAGACAACCTTATCGTCTCCAGCGCCGGTTGCAGCTGTAATCTCAGACGGGTGACCGACTCCAGCGCCTGTACCTGATCTTCGGTGATCAGTTGGATAAACATCAGATAGCCTGCCGGCTCGGCTTCATCCAGTGAGTCGGTGATATAATCCAGGGCAAAGCCCGCCGCCCCCTGCTCGGTCCGCAACCACCCCGCCTTATACAGGGCGTCTCCTGCCTCATGCCCTTGAAACAGCAGATTCTCTGAGAGATCTTTCAACACCGACGTCAGGGGTACATGCATATCGCGCCGCTGATCATAGCCTTGACCATGAACCAGCCGGAAATTCTGATCAAAGTAGAGAATCGCAACCAGCTCGAAAGTATCAAAGGTGCCCGATATCAGGTTGGCTCTGATATAAGCCTCACCGTCATCCGGGTTGAGGATATAGTCCCGGGTATCATCCCAGTGCGCCCAGTCTCTGACTATGCTACTCAGGTGGTGCAGATTACGATTGAGCCCCTCCTGCAGGCTGGCCAGCTCGCGCACCTGGTGTGACTCGATGGTCGCGACTTCTCGGGGATACTCAACAACAAGGCGATAGGTCAGGAATGCCGCAGTAAACAGCAACATGCAGACAAGTAAATACTGTAGAAAATAGCTTCTTATCGATCGCATAGGACGACTACTCGAAAATCTACCAGTACTTAAGCACTATAGTTTAGGAAGCCATTTTGCGCGCTGAAATTTCAATCAGATAATCACCATGCCCTAATGTATCGATACATTTACTCAGACACTGATCAGAATGCTGACCTGACACATTTTTTACATTATGCTTGCAGACCAGCTGATCCACGGCTGCATACTAATAACAACAAGTAACCCAGCCAGTTGCCCACCGTGTAGCACACGCGCATGGTCGACCGAAAAACAGCTGGCACACTAGTCTCAGAGGCTTTTGCATGATCAACTGGTTCAAGAAATCATCCCCGGCAGGATTTGAAATGGTAGACAGCCAGGAGCTGGCAACTCTACGCAAGCAGGCAGCACAACTCACCACCCTGCGCCAGAGCGCAACCCTGTCACAGGCCCAAGAGCTCAGTAACCAATCCAGAAGTATCCAGCAGAATGCCATACAGCGCCTGAAAGAGATTGAATCGACTCATCAGCAGGTTGAAGCGTTTGTTCATCAGTCACACGAGATCGAAGCCTCCTCATCCGAGGCAAGCTCGCTTGCTGATCAGACGACCGAAACCGGCCAGGAGTGCATCAGCTTTCTGACCAAGCTGGGCCATAACATCGAGCAATCTGCCAGCTATATTGCTGATTTCACGACGCGCCTTACCGAACTTGAAAGCAAGAGCAAGAATATCGACAAGCTGGTGGAGTCGATCAAAGGTATTGCCGACCAGACCAACCTGCTGGCCCTGAATGCCGCGATTGAAGCCGCACGAGCAGGCGAGCATGGCCGTGGTTTTGCCGTGGTGGCAGATGAGGTCCGCTCGCTGGCCACTACAGCCAACCATTCGGCAGAACAGATTCAGGCCGAGATGCGCGTGATCATGGAGATGTCTGGCTCTGTACTGACCAAACAGCATGATGTTCAGCAACTGATCAACACCAGTGTGGATATCTCGCGGCAAACCACCGAAAAACTGACCACGCTGTCGGCCATCTCCAAGCAAAGTGCCGGGGCGGCTCAGACCACCATTACACAGCTGCGCCAACAACTGGCCTCTTCAGACCAGGTACTGAAAACAGTAGACAAGCTGGTAGCGGGTACACAGCAGCTGGTGGAAGCGTCGGGACGCAATCAGGATGTTGCCAGTCAGCTTTCTGAGGAGCTTCAGTCATCGCTCAATTGATGCACCTGATTAATCCACTACACTGAATAGACAGACAACACAGCGCCCAAGGAGGTCGAGATGTTCAGGATAGCCGCGATCGATCATATCGTGTTGCGCACTGCGCATCTGGACAGGATGCTGGCCTTTTATGTCGATGTACTCGGCTGTGTAGTGGAAAGAGAGTTACCACCGGAAAAAGGACTGATACAACTGCGTGCAGGCAACGCCCTGATCGACCTGGTCACCACCGACAGCGAAATGGGGCGTAAAGGAGGCGAGGCACCAGCAGAAACAGGCAGAAATCTGGATCACTTCTGCCTGTTGCTGGAGCCGCTGTCTGAACAGGAGATTCTGGATTATCTGCACAACAAGGGAATTGAAGGTGGTGAATTCATCGAGCGCTATGGCTCAGAAGGGATGGGCCGCTCAGTGTATATCGAAGACCCGGACGGCAACACGGTAGAACTCAGAGCCAGACAGGACGCCTCAGCTCTGAGCTGGGTATGACCTTGATAAAGCTGATCAATCCAGCCTGACCTCTACCCCACGATCACGCATATACTGCTTGGCCTGCGGAATAGTGTATTCATTGAAGTGGAAGATCGACGCAGCCAGAACAGCATCTGCCTTGCCTGCAACGACACCATCCACCAGATGATCCAGCGTACCCACGCCACCGGATGCAATCACCGGCACCGGCACCGCCTCACTCACCGCACGTGTCAGACCCAGATCAAAACCGGACTTCATGCCATCCTGATCCATTGATGTCAGCAGTATCTCACCGGCACCGAGATCCACCATCTTGCGCGCCCATTCAACCACATCGATCCCGGTTGGCTTGCGCCCGCCGTGGGTAAAGATCTCCCAGCGTGGCTCTTCCCCCGGGCCTGACACCTGCTTGGCATCGATCGCGACAACAATACACTGCGAACCGAAACGCTGTGCGGCTTCGCGGACAAACTCGGGATTGAACACGGCAGCAGTATTGATCGAGACCTTATCGGCACCGGCATTCAGCATGCGCCGGATATCCTCACAGGTGCGGATGCCGCCACCGACGGTCAGCGGAATAAACACCTCGGCCGCCATACGCTCAACCGTCTGCACCGTGGTATCACGCCCTTCGTGGCTCGCGGTGATATCCAGAAAAGTGATCTCATCCGCGCCCTGCTGCTCATAGCGGCGTGCGATCTCCACCGGATCGCCGGCATCGCGGATATCCAGGAACTTCACACCCTTGACCACACGACCGTTTTCGACGTCCAGACAAGGGATAATGCGTTTTGCCAGTGCCATGCCTAACTCCTCAGCCTGCGGTCAGTTGATCGCTCAGCGCCTGTGCTTCAGCCAGATCGATCGTACCTTCATAGATGGCACGACCGGTGATTGCACCCAGAATGCCCTGATCGGCCACAGCCGCCAGACGACGGATATCTTCAAGATCCGTCACGCCGCCAGACGCGATCACGGGGATGCCTGCTTCCTGTGCCAGTGCAACGGTCGCTTCCACATTCACGCCCTGCATCATGCCGTCGCGGCTGATATCGGTGTAAACAATGGAGGACACACCATCACGGCTGAACTGCTTCGCCAGATCGGTGGCACGCACGCTGCTGATCTCGGCCCAGCCGTCGGTCGCAACAAAACCATCCTGCGCATCCAGACCGACAATGATATGGCCGGGGAAACGCTGGCACATCTCGGTCACGAACGCTGGTTCCTTGACCGCTTTGGTACCGATGATCACGTAATCGACGCCCGCATCCAGATAAGCCTGAATCGTTTCGGCCGTGCGGATACCACCACCGATCTGAATCGGCAGATCGGGGAAAGCCTCAGCAATCGCACGCACAATCTCGCCATTGACCGGCTCACCGGCAAACGCACCATTCAGGTCGACCAGATGCAGCCTGCGACAGCCAGCCTCCACCCATTTTGCGGCCATCTCGACCGGGTTGTCGGAGAAAACTGTCGACTCATCCATACGCCCCTGACGCAGACGTACACACTTGCCATCTTTCAGGTCGATCGCGGGAATAATTACCATCTTGATTTCCAGTTGTATCGGTTTTCAGATCCCATCACCGGTGGCCATCACAGCCCGACCGGGACAGCTACTCAGCGCTTGCCATCCCAGTTCAGAAAGTTCTGCAGCAGTTGCAGACCGGCCTTCTGACTTTTTTCGGGATGGAACTGCACGGCAAATACATTGTTCTGCGCCAGTGCCACATCAAACGGCACACCATATTCACAGGTGCCTGCCACCAGTGCCGGGTTATTCACACGCACATAATAGCTGTGGACAAAATAGAAACGGCTGCCGTTGTCTATCCCCTGCCACAGAGGATGATCAACAGTCTGCTCCACCTGATTCCAGCCCATATGCGGCACCTTGAGGCGCTCGCCCTGCTGATCCTTGAGGTTATCGCCAAAGAAATTGACGCGGCCCTCGTACTCATCCAGACACTCCACGCCGCCATTCTCTTCCGAGAAGCTCATCAGTGCCTGAAAGCCAACGCAGATACCCAGAAAAGGCTTGCCGGAACGGATCGCTTCCGCCACTTCGGCATCCACACCCAGACGGCGAATCTCGGCCATGCAATCGCGGATCGCGCCGACACCCGGCAGCAACACACGATCAGCATCGCGTACCTGCTGCGGATCAGCCGTCACCAGCACCTCCACACCCGGCTGCACATGCTCCAGCGCCTTGGCGACAGAGTGCAGATTACCCATACCATAATCGATAACGGCAATACTGCTCATGATTACAGACACCCTTTGGTGGATGGCATGATACCTTCGCCGCGCGGATCAGCTTCCAGCGCCATGCGCAGCGCACGACCAAACGCCTTGAAGATAGTCTCGGCCTGATGGTGCGTATTCTTGCCCTTGAGGTTATCAATATGCAGCGAGACCTGCGCATGATTGACGAAACCGTGGAAGAACTCGCTGAACAGATCCACATCGAAGCCACCCACACTGCCACGTGTGAACGCGACATCCATCTCCAGACCTGGGCGGCCGGAGAAGTCGATCACCACGCGAGACAGCGCTTCATCCAGCGGCACGTAAGCGTGGCCATAACGACGGATACCCTTCTTGTCGCCCACCGCCTGCTTGAACGCCTGACCCAGTGTGATACCGATATCCTCCACTGTGTGGTGGTCATCGATATGCAGATCACCCACCGCATTCACCTCGATGTCGATCATGCCATGTCGAGCGATCTGGTCCATCATGTGCTCAAGAAAAGGAACGCCAGTATCTGCCTCAAACTGACCGGTACCATCCAGGTTCACCGCGACCGTAATCTGGGTCTCAAGTGTATTGCGAGTCACCCTGGCTGTGCGATCTGCCATGCTTATCTCCGCCATCTGATCATTAGACTGTTTATTGAAAAAAAGCATTATACCGTTATCGTCAGCATAACGGCAGTTTCCGTTGTCATAGAGTTGCACTGAAGTGCATTGAACATACTCGTGAGCCGAAAAATTCGTTACACTCATGCCTCCAAAACGTGCCACAAAAAGCGTGCACCAAAACGTACACCAAAAACCGCAACCTCGAACTGCCAGAAGGATGATTGTGTTGAAACGCCTGCTCAAGCTCATATTGGGTCTTTTCGCCCTGGCGATGACTCTGCTCCTGGCAGTCGCGGTTTACCTGACACTGTTCTTCAACCCGAATCAATATCGGCCGGATATCGAGCGCATCGCCCTTGAGCAGGGTGGTATCGAGCTGCAGATAGATGGCGATGTCAGTTGGTCGATCTTCCCGTGGGTGGGCTTCGATATCCGCGAGATCACCACCCGCTACCCCGGCCAGGCGGATCTTGCATCACTGCGCAAAGCACATGTCTCGCTGCACCTGCCGGCACTGGCCACAGGGCAGATGCAGATACGCGATATACTGATCGATGGCCTGGAACTGAACCTGCAGCGCAATGAGCAAGGCGAAGTGAACTGGTTGCCTCAGGGCAGCAAGCCGCAACCGAGCGAGACAACCGCAGCACCTGCCTCGGCTGAGCAAAAATTATTAACGCTGGATATCGCATCCATCCTGATCAGCAATGCCGAGCTGCACTATCAGGACCTGCTGCTGGGCCAGACCCTGACACTGACCGACCTGAATATCACCGCCAGCAACCTGCTGGCTGAACAGCGCTTCCCTGCGGACCTGAGCTTCACCCTGCATGGCAGTGGTGGCCCGGAAGCGCTGACGGCAACGCTTAATCTGCAGGGAGACTTTCTACTCAGCCCGGAACAGATGCTGTTGCAGGCCCACAACCTGACCAGCCAGATAGCACTCAGCGGCACCGAACTGCCCGCCCCACTGGAGATGATCCTGAAGGGCAATCTGGAAAAAGACCTGCGCAGCGGCACCACCAGCCTGAATAACTTCAAACTGAGCCTTGCCAACCTGCAGCTTCAGGGGCGCCTGGTGCTGGATGATTCTGGGTTACCACCACCTGAATCTGAAGCAGCAGAAACAGCCATGCCGAACCTGACGGGCGAGATCAGCATCGCCCCGTTTGATCTGAAACTCTTTATGGAAACACTTGGCCGACCACTGCCCGACACAGCAGACCCAGCAGCGCTGCGCCTGATCAGCCTGAATGCGGCGCTCAACTCTCAGAACAAATACCTGCACCTGAACCCGCTGGTGCTGCGTGTAGACGACACCAACCTGGCCGGAACACTGGTTTATAGCCGCGAGAACCAGCACCTGAATATCCATCTGCGCGGTGATGTGCTGGATGCTGATCGCTATCGGGCGGCGTCTGATGTTAGTGATGACGACAGTGCAGCTAACAGTGCCGAGAATAGCGCAGCTAACACCTCAGAAGCCGCACAACCCACCTATTCACAAGAACCGCTGACAGACCTCGACCTGCTGCGCAGCCTCAGGCTCGACGCCATGCTGGATCTACAGCGCCTTATCTTTGCTGGCCTGACACTCAACGACCCCGGCATGACACTGCAGGCAGATAACGGGCTGATCAACCTCAGCCGCCTGAATGCCAACCTCTATGACGGCAGCATACGCAACAGCATGACATTGGACGCCACTGGCGACACGCTGCAGATCGACTCACAACATGCGATACAGTCGGTACAACTGGGGCCACTGCTTAAGGATCTGCAGGCGAGTACTACTAATGAGAACAGCGGAGCCGTCAGCGGCCAGCTGAATGCAGAAGCCGACCTGACCACAGCCGGATTATCACCGCACGACCTGATTCGTCAGCTCAATGGCAGCATCAGCCTCACTATGAGCGATGGCGCAGTGCAGGGGTTTGATATGGCAAACAACCTGTGCCGAGAGATCAACCAGGCGCTGACAGGCGAAGAGGCGGCAACACAACAAGCATCACAGTCACAACAGCCACAGCTCCCCACCGTCTTCAGCAACCTGCAGGCCAGCCTGAGAGTGCGCCAGGGTATCCTGATCAACGAAGACCTGAACGCCAACCTCGATGCACTGCAACTAACGGGGCAAGGGCAGATAGATCTGAGCGCACAGGCGCTGGATTATCGCTTTGGGCTGACAGCCAAGGATGAAGGGTTTGAGCAGAACTGCCCGATTGCCAGCGCACTGCAAGGTAGAGAGTTTCCGATTGTCTGTGCCGGCAGCTTTGACATGCCAGCAGCGCAACTGTGCAGACCAGATGCCGACCAGTTCACAGAACTGCTGCGCGGAGAGCTGGAGCAGCGCCTGAGCGAGAAGCTACAGGAGCGGCTGAGTGAAGAGGCGGTACGTAACCTGTTGCAGGGGCTGAGCCCAGAGTGATGGCGAGTGAACTGATGTTACCCAAGGCATTCCAACAAACGGTTCTGACCTGGTTTGATCAGCATGGCCGCCACGACCTGCCCTGGCAGGCCGAGAAAACCGCCTATCGTACCTGGCTGTCGGAGATCATGCTGCAACAGACACAAGTCAGCACCGTGATCCCCTACTTCCAGCGCTTTATCGAGCGTTTCCCGGATCTGCAATCACTCGCCGAAGCCGACACCGACGAAGTGCTGCACCACTGGACAGGCCTCGGCTACTACGCCAGAGCGCGCAATCTGCACAAGTGCGCGCAACTGATACAGGCAGAACATCACGGCGAGTTCCCGAACAGCGTAGAAGCACTGGCTGAACTACCAGGTATCGGGCGATCAACAGCAGGCGCCATCGCCTCCATCGCCTTCAACCGCCGCGCTGCAATACTGGATGGCAATGTAAAACGCGTGCTGACCCGTTTTCATGCCGTGGAAGGATGGTCAGGAACACCGGCCATCATGAAGCAACTCTGGCAATATGCCGAACACTACACACCAGACACACGCTGCGCCGATTACACCCAGGCGATGATGGACCTGGGCGCCACGCTCTGCACCCGCAGCAAGCCCGACTGCCCGGCCTGCCCGCTGCAGAGCGACTGTGCAGCATTGAAGCTTGGCATCACCAACAAAATCCCCGCGCCCAAACCCAGAAAAACCATCCCCGTGCGCCAGACCTATATGCTGATACTGCGCAACGCAGCAGGTGACATACTCCTGCAGCAACGACCACCCACCGGCATCTGGGGCGGCCTGTGGAGCCTGCCAGAAGTGAGCGACCTGGCAGCGCTCGATACAGCGGTGGCAAAACAGCACCCACCCGTGCGCCACACCTTTTCACACTTCCACCTGGATATCACACCCGTGGAAATGCGAGTTACAGCAGAGCAGCAACAACTTACCGACGCTGTGATGGAGCAACCGCAGCAGCTTTGGTATAACATGAACCAACCCTCAAAAGTCGGCCTGGCCGCTCCTGTTGAGCGATTGCTGCAACAGTTGAGCAAGCAGCCAGACAGCCTGAACTGACAGTTTTAAGCAATGGAGATAGAGATGAGCCGTACCGTATTTTGTCGTAAGTATCAGGAAGAGCTGGAAGGCCTGGAAAGAGCCCCCTACCCCGGCCCGATCGGTGAAAACATCTATGAAACCATTTCAAAGAAAGCCTGGCAGGACTGGCTGAGCCATCAGACCATGCTGATCAACGAGAAGCACCTGAATATGATGGATGCCTCGTCACGCGAGTATTTGAAGCAGGAGATGCAGAAGTTTTTTGCGGGTGAGGATTATGACAAGGCTGAGGGGTATGTGCCGCCTGTTGAGAAGGAGTAGGTAGAACTTAGGGGGCGTTCGCCAATCGGCCAATTGCAGTAATCTGCCTCGCCTTCAGTGAAGCTACTCGGCTAGTCAGCAAATCGATGCAGAATATCTTGCCTTGTTCGCACATGAGTTAAAAGCTGGGGCCATCATATTTCGGGGTATTACTGAAGGTTGGTTTTGGATCATCCTTTTTTATCCAATGCTCATAGTCATTACTATTTACAAATGAGTTATCAAGACTTGGCTCCAGTGTACTCAATAGTGCTACAGATGCATTCAGTATGAAGTTTGGTTTTCTGTACGAAGAAGTCGAGATCTTCAGTTCATCAACGACTTCTTTTCGAAGATCTAAGTGCAACCCTAGCAAGTTGCCCGCCAAAGAAACTACCCAAGGCTCCCCGTAATAATGCAGCATTCTTCCTGATGAATTTGCTAGTTTTGCTTCGACTAGCTCTTTCACAAATGGCATTGTTACTGAGGAGGCTAATGCCATTTCATTATCTATGTCTACATCGTAAAGTAAAACATTACTTGCGTATGTATGATCATGAATTCTCGAAAGCTGCTCAACTTTTAGCGAAGAGAAGCCTATTGGACTATTGTTTTCATGGAAGAACTGTCTTTTCGCTTCATAAAATGCCACGCCGTCAACATAACGGTCGCTTGTAACCCAAATTCTTACTATTACAACAATGTCGCCAAACTCATATTCAGAATTTCCTCTGAGCTTGAATCCTTCCCATCTAACTTTCTGCGGCTTATCACTCCAATCAAGCTCTAGTCCGATTGACTCAATAGACTCCAAAACCTTTGTTGTAATGTGGTTTTCATTCCAGCCACCAATATGTGCTGTGTTATAGCAATTAGCCAGAGCCTGGCTAGAGCTTATATAGGCTTTGCTAATCCATTCTGAATGTTTCATTGATCCTAATACTCATAGTAGGTGTAGCCCTGTGCGGAGCCGCATGCAGGGTATTGTGGGGACTGGGGGTTAAAGCCCCCCGGTTACCCGATTAGCAGCACTTAGACCGCATAGTCCAATGCTTGCTGTATTTCTAGATAATCTCTTAAGCATGGCGGAGTATCGGCATACTGACTAAGCTCAGAAATGCAATTCCCTTTAGAAATCTGCAGCTTTACATTACCTTTATCTTTGAATATTTTACGAGAATCTTTTCGACACCTTTCGGCTTTTATCTTTTCGAGGAAAACCCTAAAAAACTCTAGATTCTGCTTTCCTCTAAACCAAAGCTCTCCTGATAAGTTTTCAAAATACTGTTCAGAATTTTCTAACTCAACAGCAAATTCTTCTCGAAAATCAGGAAATAATGATTTTGGATTTTTTTCATCATAGACTTTTTCAACAACCTCCAAATCAATTCTAACCAAATCTTCAAATTTAACATTATTTATATTCAAACGTCCTTCAATTTCACCACGCCTTTCCATTAAACGAAGCTCCCGAACAAGAAAATTAAAAGGCTTGATGACGTCAATATATACAGACTTGGTATTTTCAAAAACTCTAATTGAATTTGCATAGCACTGTTCGTTTTCTCTAGAGTCATTAATCCCAAATTCTGCACTAAGAATTCTAGTATATGCACCTAGACTAATGTATAGATTTTCAACTGAGTAGCACGGTGTTACATATATATCACCGAACTCAAGAATCGCACTATTGTCATCAAAGTCAGCATCGACAAAAAACATACATGCCGAAATTGAGTATGTTTCGTGCCTTCTGATTCTTCTTCTAAGCTCAACTACATTTGATTTACCTCCGGCATTTATAGCTGACCATTTAATATCCGGCCGAATACTATTGATTCTTATTGAATAATATTTCTCATCTTCTCCCTCAAAGAAAACAGCGTACTTTCCTTTAGAAGCAATCCTTGTAAATTCTATAAATTTTACTGACAAATTGCTTCGGGATTTTATTAATGTATTCACCCTCGACATTACAGCTCCTCAATATACTCAGCCAAATCCACAGTATTTGCTTCCAGTTCATTTTCAAATATAAATGGAGAGTGAGTTGTCGAGAATAAAAATTTACATTTCCCAGAAGACACTATGTCAGGGAGTAATGTTTTTTGCCATTCCATAGATAACGATAATTCGGGCTCGTCAAAAAATATTGCTAACTCTTCTTTTTTCTGAAGATAAAGCAATGCAAATAATGAAATGATCTGCTTTTCACCTGAAGATAAGCTTTCAATATCTACAGCACGCCCATTTTTCTTTCGTATAACCTCAATTGTTACGTTGCTTTCGTCGTAAACAACTTCTTTATCAGCCAAATACTTGTTACTAACCTTTGTGAATTGCTGTATTGCCTCATCGTTGTCTTGTTGTTGCTCATAAACTTTAAGTAAGTTACTTACAAAATAAATAAGCGGGTCATGTCCAGTAAGGATTTCCCCACTATTTACCAAGGAAAGTATTTGCTCTTTATGAGATGGTGAAATGTTCTTTCCAATTCGTTCCAATACAATTTCTACAGCTCGCGGACTGGAGATTGATGATCTCATTTCATCTGTGACAGCAAAGCCACTAACAAGCTGAGCTAGCATCTGTCCGTTGATTTTAGAAAACCACTCTACTGATGAGCTTAAAATTTCAGAAGTAATTTTCTCAATGCTTGTTTTTACATCACTCATTCCAAAATTGATGGAAGAGTTCCTTAGTGGCGACCCATCTTTAACGCCACTAAACGCACGAATATCTTCTTCGACTCGCCGATAAGTTGGCAGGTGCAATGTTTTTAGGGGGAATTTCTTTTTGATATTATCTAATTTTTCTTGAGTTGAAGAGTTAATTCTTTTGTTCGGCCTATTGCTCCTAACCTCTCTTAAATAATCCCTTAGGATTGAAGGTGGGATATCAAGGGAATTCATAGCATGCCTGAATAAATGAGACCTTTCCATCGAATTCGATGGAAATTTACGTACATCATCTATTAATTCAAGTATAAAATCTTCACCAAGTCTGTTTTCAAGATGTTCAAAAAAGTGGTGCCCCTTGATAAATTCAAGATCCGCATCAAAATCCTCCTTCTGAAAGGAAATATTCTCATCATCTGAAAACACTATACCAATGGAGTCAAATACAACCTTCCTAAGTTTTGAGACATCTCCAGAAACAAGCGCATAAAATGAGTTAAGGATTGTTGTTTTACCATACCCATTCTCGGCAACAATAATCTTATATTCAGAACTGAAGGGAATCCTAACATTTCTCTCTTCATATAAATTGTTTATGTAAAATTCTTTAATCATACATTCTCCAGTTCTCAATTATGTTTGTGTCTGAACTCTAATGCACTGTGCTAACAGTTTTCATTTAATTAATCTGTCAAAATACGCATGCATTTTTTTAGTCAGACATGCGCAGCATTTCAGCCGCATCAAAAAAATTCATTTAAATGCAATGATATAAAAGCATGACTATCGACAAGACGAGCAACTTTTCCAGAATTCACAGGCATGCTCATTTTTTCAGTACGCAAGACAGCATCTATCGGTAGCACTACAGCGAGGATACAAGATGGTTGGGGCGACCGTTTGAAAAACACGCTACCGCCCCGATGGTGCTCCATCACACTTGACTACGTCCTGTTTGTTATCTGAATCTAATCCATCCTTTTTGTGTGTGCAAACTTTTCCTTTTGCTTTATTCATATCCTTTGGTCCATACCTCACCGGCTAACAGGTCTGGATCGGTGATGAAACCACGCTCAGCTTGTCTGGTTTTATAAACTATCTGTCCGGTTCTCAATACCTCTCCTGGATAGCTGTCAGCGACACTACCTCACTACTCACTCAGCCAGTTGCGGCATGTGACGCGATGGAGAGAAGCGATTGGATTTTGAAATCTGGTATATCTATGTGGGTACCGTCTTGCTGCTGATGAGCACTCCGGGGCCAAGCCAACTGCTGATTCTGTCGAACAGCTTGTCGTCGGGTTTTTCGGGGGCAGCGATGACGGCGGCGGGCGATCTGACAGCAAACCTTATTCAGATGATCGTGGCCACAGCCGGTTTGGCCTATCTCATACAGAGCAACGAGGAGCTGATCACCATCATTAAGTGGGTCGGTGTGGCTTACCTGCTGTGTATGGGGACTATGTCATTCGTGCGGCAAAAGCCTTTACGTGTTGAATCCCAGACGCATGATGAGCGTCGCAGCAGATCGTCTCTGTACTGGCAGGGTTTCATTGTCTCCGCAGTTAATCCTAAAGCGGTCATGTTCTTTGCTGCGCTCTTTCCGCAGTTCATAGACAGCTCGGGTGCTGTCGTACCTCAGTTTGCGGTATTGAGCGCGACTTACCTGATGCTCGACGGCATGTTCTTGATGACATACGCGATACTGGCTGCAAAACTTGCGCAGTGGCTGACACAGGATAGTGTCTGGCTTCGGCGGACACCCGGGGCGCTCCTTATTGCTGTCGCTCTGGGGCTGGCCATGAAGGGTGTCTAGTCCGACATCACATGTGCAGGGGTTTGGTTGTCGTCAGTTCTGTACGCTTATCCTTGTGAAACCTCGGGCTCGCCTGTGAACAACCCAATGAGGCAAATCACTTTTACGTGCTGAAAAGATTCAGTTATCATGTTTTCGGCTTACCGCTTTAATGACCACAGACAGATGACTTGAAGCATCCAGGGATAAGGACGTGCTTGTGGCTACCTCGGCTCTTTACATACCGCATCAACGCACTTCTTCGCAATGCAATCCCCTTATCAGTTGCACCACTCTACAAAGGTATACAGGAGTAACCTATGGCGTTCTATCGTCACCCCTCAGGACGGTCGATTTATGTTGAAGATATTCAGTTAAATAACCATGTACCTACCCATGCCCGTCTGAGCGTACCACTACCGGGTAGCAAACCCAGTTGTCCTGGGTTAACGCCAGCAGCGCCGCTCGCCTCCCATGCAGCACCAGGTGAGTTCAGTATTCGTAGTATTCCAGACGTGATGCGCTGGAAGCTGGGTTGGCCTGTTGCAGCCAGGGTGATGGAGAAGTGGTTTGCACTGCCGGCTCGGGAGATGCTTCCTAGAGAAAAAAGCGGAGAGTTAAAACCCACTACGATGCCTGCTGATTATGTTGATACTGAGCTGATTCGCTGGCACTGGCTGAATCAGTTTTCACGGGTTGCAGAGGCTGAGCAGAGCTTGCACTCTAGATTGGTAAATTCTGCTGCTATGGAAGAGCTTGAGAACAAATTTCATGCACAATTAATTGCAAATGCAAGATTGCGAGAGCAGTCATCCAGAGGCTCTGTATTGATTAGGTGTAGAGATGTGATTGAGGCGCACTCCCTATGGCAGTTCCAATTAGCAGATGTCCTCTACGGCAGACCCCGTGATATGGATGATCTTTACGGGGCACTGGGACGTTTTACTGTGTATGCGGCAGTCAATATTGGGCAAGTCCAATCGCTAGGGTCTAATCGTTACAGGCTTTCCGTCTCAGAAATTGCCGTGTATGTCCGCGACACCTATGAATTCATCGACTCTCAATACCTTGGGCATTGGAACTTTGCAGGCCTCGGATTTAACCCGACTGCTGCAGTAAATGGTCTCGGAATCTTTGGTGATAATAGAAGAGAATGGCGCCTGTGGGGCTTCAGCATCCGTCATGGCTTTATGCAACCAGTCAACAACAGCGATTATCGCCACTACCAGCGTACTCATGGTAGGGGCGGCGACTATTTGCTGTTTTCCGATATCAAGCGCGTGCCAGTCAACATCAGTGTCGAGGTGACACTATGAATAAAGCCAAATTGATGCGTTGGGCCAAATGGAGCCTGATTTTGGTCTTAATACTTCCACCACTGAAAATGGCCATAGAGGTGGCTCGTACCCCTAGCTATGACAGTGGGGAGGCCTATGTGAGCTATTCGCATGATGGTAAATACAGAGGGGGAGTTGTTTATATTGCAAAGCAGCACCGAACTGGATGGATGAGTTCGTCTAACACAGTCTATCTACTCACCGACCCTAGTGGAAAGGAGATCCATGCCATTTTTCCAATGGATAAATATTGGCAGGCGGGAAGTGGGACGATTTGGAGATGCGGAGAAAGAAGGGATGAAGCTTGCACAGGAGTACGGGATGGTTTTTTGTTCGAGGCCCAGCTTCCCGTCTCCTATTGGCAGAGACTTCATGCCTGGCTCACAGTGCGTCTTAAAGGGTTGCAGGATGCAGAGTTTGCCGAGGTGATTGTTCGGTAAGCAATGCCTCGAGCATTGGAACGTTAAAGGCTTGGTGATCAAGCCAGGCGCTTTAACGTCATCCTCTGTGATTCGCTCAACTCGCAGAGTCCAGGGCGACTACAGATACCGTCCACCCGCACCGACCACCACCACAATCAGTCCAAGAATCAGGTTTATGCCCACCAGCTTGCGGATCTGCCCCACCTGGCGACCGCCTTCCTGAGGGTCCTGGTTGGCAACGGCCTGCTTCAGTCTCCTGAAGGGGGAGAAAAAGACGTGGAAATAGATCAGGATCATCACAATCCCCAAACCCTGCATCAAGTGAATATGCCAGCCGACACCAGACATGCCACCGAACACACTGAAGATCATCCAGTATCCGGTCACCGGCAACAGGATCACGGCCGCCCATACCCACTGGAAAAAGCGGGACAGGGTACGACACCAGAGTAAGCCCCGCTGCGATGCGTCAATCACCTCCACCACCGCCGGCCGCATGGCCATATAGGCGAAAAACATGCCGCCAACCCAGATCATGGCAGAGAGAACATGCAGTGCGATAGCCAGACTCATAAAACGACTCCCGAAAAAGAAATGTGTGTGGTGAGCATAAGCTTCACCCGCCTCAAAACCAACTCTCCTGACTGGATTGTGAAAGCCATCAGGGCCTCCCGATGGATCAACAGGCAGGCTTCGGGCTGACCAGGTGGCCTGTCCAGCCCAACATCACATGTGCCGGAGATGGGTTGTTGTCAGTTTAGCGTAGGCGGATGGCGAGTGGCCGGTTTGTTTTCGGAACGCGTACGAGAAGGCGCTGACGCTGGAATAGCCAAGATCAAACGCAATGTCGGATACTGGCTGCCCTTGGGTTCTGACATGCATGGAGCCTGAGTTGGCATAGACAATCTGCAGTTCATCGTGGGAATGTGGCTCAATCACGCCAAGGACAGCGTCTTGTTAGAGCCTTTGAATCGGGATAGTATAGTTGTATCTCTACTCTCGGAGGTAACATGACTACAGAAACATTAAATCACCTACGTTCACAGATTTATACTCTCTCCGAGTCGGAACGTGCAGACTTGGCTCGCGAGCTCATAATGAGCCTGGACGGTCCTCGTGACGATGCAGCCGGGCAAGCCTGGAATGATGAAATTATTCGTCGCGTCACCAAGGTCAAAAGCGGTAAGGCCACTCTGCTTAGCCGCGAAGAGTTCCGAATAAAGATGCGAGCGAGGATAGGCTAGTAACAGTGCGAACGGTAAGGATACTGGAAGAAGCCTCGCAGGAAGCTATAGAGGCTGCAGCATGGTACGAATATGAGCAACCTGGACTCGGAGCCGAGTTTTTCGCTAAGGTTGATGCTGCCATTGATATTATTGAAGAAAATTTTATCCCTCTATCACCTATGCCAGAAGAAGCTGGTGATACCGGTGTGAAACGACTGGTCCTTGACCGCTTCCCGTACGATATAATCGCGATTGAGTTGCCGGAAGAAGCCATCGTAATAGCCGTTGCCCACCACTCCCGAAAACCTGGTTACTGGCGGGAACGCAGCAAACCCTGATAGTTTTATTATTGCCTATTGATCCCAGCGTGCGTAACTGGACCGCGAGCTGTCATTAATTAATGGCACGTTGTTCACTCAGGTGCTGGTCAACGATCATCCGCTCCAAGATCCGCAAATACATCTTCAGCGGGGATTGCTTGCTCTTCACCACGAAGATAGAACTGTACTACTGTATGTCGATAAGAGGCTCGCCTGTGGACCACCCAATGAGGCAAATCACTTTTACGTGCTGAAAAGATTCAGTTAAATAACCATGTACCTACCCACGCCCGACTGGGTGTACCACTACCGGGTAGCAAACCCAGTAGCCCAGGCTTAACGCCTGCAGCGCCGCTCGCCTCCCATGCAGCGCCCGGTGAGTTCAGTATTCGTAGTATTCCAGACGTGATGCGCTGGAAGATAGTCTGAGAGATCGGTTAGGTGCAGATATCAGGCTACGGGAGCAATCCTCTATAGGCACTGGAACGTTTTACTGTGTATGCAGCAGTCAGAGTAAGCGGTGTGGTTTAAACCGCCGCTTTTTCACCCTCTAAGGTATCCGGTGCCTGCTCATTTGGTTTGGAAACCGGAATGAATAAGGATAACAACCCTGCTAGCAGCAATAGTCCCGATGCCGTCATTAGCCATGAGACGTAGTCTCCTGAAAAATCGTATAACCGACCTGCCAAATAAGGCCCAATAGCGCCACCCACTAAGAACACCGCATACACCAGACCATAAGCCAAGCCGTAGATTTGACGTTTAAACAAACGACCAAGTAGGAAAGCTATCAGATCCACTTCCGCACCAATAGCCAAGCCCGTAATAATGGCACCTAATTTAGCGTAAGCTGGCCCACCTAGCCCCAAAATCAAGAATCCAACACCAGCCACAACAAATAGTGTAGCGGTAATATAAGACGCCCTGAACTGGTCTAATAAGAAGCCCACCACCAATCTTCCAACAATAACGGATACGCCAACGAGGGAAGCAATGGCCCCTGCTTGTGGTGGTGTCAGGCCACTGTCGGTCAACATGGAGAAGAAATGTGCGACGGTTCCTAACACGGCCAGTGCCGACAAAAAGAAGATCAAACATAGGTAATAAAAACACCCGTTGTTCAATAAGCTTCCTACTCCAGCGGTTTTCGCTTCTTTGGTTGTTTCGGAGTCTTTCGCACCAATTAATAGCAACCCGATAATAGGAATCGCCGCGGCCACTACCACACCCAGTGCAAAGTAACCTGCTCTCCAACCATGACTATCGATATAAGGTGCCAATAACTCAGGCAATAAAATTCCCCCTGTGCCCGTGCCCGTCAGAATGATGCCCAGCGCTTTACCACGGTTTTTCTGAAAAGCCATGATAATCAAACGGGTAAAAGGCAACGGCGTTGAACCGGCGGTTAACATTGACATGATAGAGATAATCACCAAGTAACTGGTCAAATCAATGGTAAAACGACCCAGCGCAAAGAAGGACAAAGACACTAACACCAATGAGATCAAAGCCACCTTGGTACTACCAAAGCGATCCACCAGCCAGCCAGTAGGGATCACCATAATGGCGGCACAAATGGTACCGATTAATGCCCCAAGCGAAGCATCGGCGCGGGTCCAGCCGAATTCGGCTGCCAATGGCCCCATAAAAATACCAATGGAGTAGAAGTAAATTGAGCTAACCCCAACCGAAATACCGATGAAAGCCGCAAGCAATACTCGCCAGTTTTCTAGAAATTCAGAATTTTTCATTTTCCCCTCCCAAGATAACCACCTGGATCCGTGATTTGACTGCCAACCATTTGCGGTTGTGGCGATCTGCGTAGCGGCAGGCCGAGCAGGTACCACGCAAGGTTCGGGCTCAGGGTTCCGGCGCCTGCCGACCGCTTGTTCGCTTCAAACACTTGCAGTCTCCTCGATATGGACGTTCGGGTTGTTACCCTTGTCATTGCCGCGCACCGGGACGAGCCCGTGTCCGGTTCCTGCGGCACCCCCAGCCCTGGGCGCCCGGGCATACAAGCTGTCGGGCATCAGGAAACGGGCCAGAGCCGGCAGCAGGATCAAGGCACCGAACATGTTCCACAGAAACATGAACGCAAGCAGGATGCCCATGTCGGCCTGGAACTTGATGGGCGAGAAGATCCAGGTCGCCACCCCGACGGCCAGCGTCGCGCCAGTCAGCATCACCACCTTGCCGGTCGACAGCAGCGCCCCGTAGTAGGCTTCGGCAAGGCGCTCTCCTTCCTTGAGCCGGACCAGCACGATGCTCATCACGTAGAGCGCATAGTCGATACCGATCCCGACGCCGAGCACGATCACCGGCAAGGTCGCGACCTTGACCCCGATGCCCAGCAACACCATCAGCGCCTCGCACAGAATCGAGGTCAGCGCCAGCGGGATAATCGCACACAACACCGCCCGCCACGAGCGGAAAGTCAGCAGGCACAGCAGCGTCACCACGCCATAGACCCACAGCAGCATCTCGCGGTTGGCCCGCGCCACGACGGTGTTGGTCGCCGCCTCGATGCCGGCATTGCCGGCGGCGAGCAGGAAGCTCGCGTGCGGGTTGTCATTGGCTGCAGCAAAAGCTTCAGCCTCGGCGACCACACGGGCCAGGGTGTCGGCCTTGTGATCGGTCAGGTACGCATAGAAGGTGAGCAGGCTGCAGGCGTCGTTGTACAGACCGCGCGGAGCACCGCTGGTGATGGTGTTGAGCATGTACTGATTCGGGCTGAGGTCGTACCACTTCGGGTTGCCCTCGGCGAGCCCGACCATCACCTGACGATTGAGCAGGGCGAGCGAGTTGGTGGATTCGACGCCCTCCACCTGGCGCAAGCGATGCTCCAACGCATCGAGTCGCATCAGGGTGTCGTAGTTTGTGCACTCGCCCTCCGGCGTCTTCACCATAACCGCCAGGACGTCGCTGCTGGCGCCATAGTGTGCGGTCAGGTATGCGTTATCGCGGTTGTAGCGCGAATCCGGACGCAGCTCCGGCGCACCCGGATCGAGATCACCGATCTTCAGGCCCTGCCCGAGCTGAAGGCCGCCAACGGCAAGTAGCGTCGCGCCGATGATTGCACCCGCCGCCCAACGCCGGTCGGTGAAGCGGTCAAGCACCGCCCACAGCGGGTGCCGGCTCGAACCCGAGCGATCCGCCAGCTCCGCGCGCCGGCTGCGTTCCGCAGCAGCCGTGCTCACCCCGACATGGGACAGCAGGATCGGCAGCAGCACCAGATTGGTCAGGATCAGCGCCGCCACGCCAATGCTCGCCGTAGTCGCGAGATCGCGGATCACCGGGATGTCGATTACCAGCAGGACCGCGAATCCCATCGCATCCGTCACCAGCGCGGTAAGCCCGACCACGAACAGGCGGCGGAAGGTCAGACGCGCGGCAACGTAGCGATGCACGCCCTGCCCGATGTCGCGGGTGATGCCGTTCATCACCTGTGCGCCGTGGCTCATGCCGATGGCGAAAACGATGAAGGGCACCAGCATCGAATAGGGGTCGAGTTCGTAGCCGAATGTGGGTAGCAGGCCGAACTGCCATACCACCGCGATCAGAGAGCAGGTGACCACCAGCAGGGTGCTGCGCACACAGCGCGAGTATGCAAACAGCACTGCGCCGGCGAGCGCGATCGCCACCGCGAAGAAGGCGACGACGCCATGCAGGCCCTCAATCAGATCGCCGGCCACCTTGGCGAATCCGGTCACATGAATGTGAATCGAGTCGGACTGGTATTTGTCGCGCAAATCCTCGAGCCGCTCCGACAGCGCCGCGTAGTCGATCGGCCTACCCTCGGCATCCGTCGCCAGCAGCGGCATGAACACGATTGATGACTTGTGATCCAGCCCCACCAGTTGGCCGACTTCGCGCGACCGCGCCACATTCACCCGGACCTGCTCTACGGCTTGCGTAGACGCGTCGTAATCGTTAGGGATCACCGGTCCACCGTCCAATCCGTCCTCGGTGACGCCGGTCCAGCGCGTAGAGGGCGTCCACAACGACTTCATCGTGGCCCGGTCAACACCTGGCATCAGGAACACCTCTTCGCTGACCTTCTGCAGTGTCGCGAGATACTCTGCGTCGTAGATCGACTCACCCGTGGTCGCCACCGCGATTCGCAGCGAATTACCGAGGCCGGCGAGTTCGCTGCGGTTGTCCAGGTAATTGGCGATGTAGGGATGTCCGGTCGGAATCATTCGCTCGAAGTTCGCGTTGAGCCGTAGCCCTGCCGCCTGCCCGCCCAGAACCAGGGTGATCAACAGACACAGCGCGAGAACGGCCGCACGATGATTGAAGAACAGGCGCTCAAGCGCGTTGCCTGATCGGGGATCAAAGCCGGCGGAGGGTGCCTCGTGTGGTCGCGCAGCCGTCGTCTGATTGGAGTTCATTGCGCCCTCTCCCACTGAATGGATTCGATCCGCACCGGACCACGCCATGAAGCGCCGATAAGGGCGCCGTCTTGCGCCTCGACCAGCGCGTTGAGCGGCGGCCCCGGGGGTAGCGGAAGCGACACGAAACCGGCGTTACCGGCCTGCATCAACTGGCCGCCCTGCCCGACGGCAAGCAACCGGCCGTCAGCCAGCCGCGCGGTCGACAACAACGATGCCGGCACCGGCACTGGTACCTTGGCGAAACTCTCGCCACCATCGGCGGAGCGGACCGCGTTGCCGCGCAGACCGGCAAGCAGGACCTCCTCGCCGCGCACATCGATGGCAAAGAAGCTGCCGCGATAGGGCGTTTCGAGGGCATGAAAGGACTGCTCTCTGTCGTCCGAACGCGCCGCAAAACCCTGCTCGCCGGCCACGTACCAACGCTCGCCGTCATGGGCGGCGGCATACAGGTGCATGCCACGCGGATTGGGAATGGCGGCGCCGATCGAGCGCCAACTGCGACCGCCATCGTGAGTGGCAAATGCAAGGCCATAGGCACCGACCACGATGCCGCGCTGGGCGTTGGCGAAGGCAAGCGCCAGCAGCGGCTTGTCGGCTCCTTCCTCGACCAGGCGCTGCGCTGCGACAAGCACCTTGCTGCTGTCCCCATCGCCGGGATCGATATCGGCACGAACCGAATCAAGCACGAGTTCTGCCCCACGCCGACCATCGAGTTGCACGTCCCAGTGCTCGCCGGCATCGACGGTGTGCAGCACTACGCCGCCGTGACCAACCGCCCAGCCGTGATTCGGTGTGGGGAAGGCGAGCGCAGTGATCGTCACCGAGACCGGTGCCGGCACCTGGCGCCACGTACGCCCGTCGTCGTCGGAGAGCAGCACCAGGCCGCGCTCGCCGGCCACAATCAGGCGCTCTCCGGCACGGGCAATCGCAGTCAGCATCGATTGGTCGAAATCGCGGGCCTGCAGCGCGGGGCGCTCCAACGGGTCGATCACCTCTGCCGGTGCGGCCAGCGCTAGTGCGTGTGACCCCGGAAAAACAAGGACCGCCGACAACAGGCAGCTTAGGAATTTCATCATACTGGATTCCTCGGTTGGACATGTGCGAGTGTGCGGTATTGGGCTGCCTGGCGGCGGAGCGGATTTATGCCCGTTCCGCCGCCATCACAGGATCACTGCACCCCTTCCGCAGCGAGCGCATCCGGGCTGAAAAAGGAATCGCGGTAGCGCTCCACCGTACTGTACTGGTTGGTGGTCTCGTTCATGATTCCGATCGAGAACCAGGCCCCCGACACCAGGTCGTAGAAGCCGTACAGATTGGTGTGCACAGCCGGGATCTCGGGCATCGTGAAGGGCATCTGCCACATCGTCTTCCACAACTGGCCACTGGCGTCCCAGCGGTCGCCGAGCAGCGCCACCCAGCTGTCCTCGTCGATGTAGTACACGCTCTTCGGCGCCAGATGACGCTTACCCTCCGCCAGCGTGGCCTCCACTACCCACACCCGGTGCAGCTCCCAGCGCACGTGCTCGGGATTCAGGTGATGCTCGCCAAGCACGTCGGCGTTGCTGGTCGGCTGCAGGATTCTGTTGGCGTTGTAGGGGACGAACATCTCCTTCTTGCCCACCAGATTCCAGTTATAGCGGTCCATGCGGCCGGTGTATACCGACACCTCGTCGATCGACAACACCCCGGCAGCCGAAGGCAGTGGCGTGTCGCAGCAGGCATTGGGCAGGCGACGCACGCGACGCTGACCTGTGAGATACACCCACGAGCGGTCATCACTCGGATCAAGATTGAGCCGGCTCAGGATGCCCTCGCCTGCACGCAACGCGGGGCCAGCATTGATCCGGCGCAACATCCAGTGTTCGCCATTGAAGCTTTCCTCGCCGTCCTCAAAGTAGTACGGCATCTGCAGTTGCGCCGGTCCGTGGGCGGTCACCACTGCCTTTCCTTCGGGAGTGATCAGCACGTTGTGCCCATCCCAGCTCCACGACTCGCCGCGCCACGCGAGCAGACTGTTCCACATGACTTCGGCACCGCTCCTGGGAATCGGGAAGGGTATACCACCGTAGGCGCCTTCCACCTTCGGCCCGGCCTCACCTTCTCCCAGTTGAGCACGGGTGGCATTCTTGTATGTGTTGTCATACACCCACTGTGGCGCGGCCGCAGTTCGGTGGGTCGGGTAAACATTAATGCGGTAGCTGTCGGGATACTTCTTGAGCATTGCTTTCACGCCGTCTGACAGTTTGTCGGCGTATTGCTCCATGTTATTCACCGTGATCGAGAACAGTGGCGTCTCGTCGGCAAAGGGGTCGGGGCGACGCGCTCCGCTCTTGAAACCAACTGGCACCTCGGTGTTGCCTCCGGTCCAGGCCGGGATAGTGCCGTCCTCGTTGCCAGCCTTTTCGCCACCGAGCGGCATCAGGGTGGACTTGAGAGAGGCGGCTTCCTCAGGCGTTACACCAGCGCCAGCCTGCTGCGTGAGAACGAACCAGCCCGACAGGGCAATGACGAGAATCGATATGCGAAATTTCATACTTGTCTCCTACTATGGGGGTCAGAACGCGCGACTCAGGAAAACCGACACGTAGTTGCGGTCACGTAGCGACTGCGCCTGCGTGATATGCGGCGGCACCGATCCATCAAGGAATGTACCTTCCTTGCCGAAGTAATGGGTGTAGTTGACGCCAAAGTTCCAGCGGTCGAGATAGGTCGCGCGCACACCGAGGCTCACGTCGCCTCCCTTGTAGGTGCCAAAGCCACTGCTGATCACCGACGAACGGCCACTGGGCGAATAGCCGATACCGATCGGGATGCGTACGTCGGTCCCAGGGAACAGCAGTCGGTAGGTCGGGGTGTACACCATGCGCAAAGAGGTTGCGTCGCGGGTCGCCAAGGGGTTGAGTGCTTCCGGATTTTTGGTCACATTGAGCAGGCGGTTCCAGGCAATCTCGCCGATCAGCGTCGCCTCGCGTGAAATGAAGCTCGGCGGCAGGTTGGCCAGTACCGAGATCTGCGCATGGGCCGAGTTGCCTACCGCATAACCCGGGTTGCTGTTGTTGTCCGCATTGGTTCCGGTGACGACGACACCGTCGGACACCAGGGGCGTGTTGCGCCGGGTAGATACTTCACCGGCAATGTTAAAGTAGCCTACCGAGGTGCTGAAACTGGCGCCGTAGGCGGTGATGTCCTCCGGGTAGGCCCAGTAGAATGAGCCGATACTGCCGGTGTTGAACGGCGTCACCGGCGCGGTCATGTTCTGGTACAGGGTCGGCGTTTTCGCATGGAAGCGGGCCGCATAGAACCCGAAGTCCCAGTCATCAACACTGAAGCGCAATTGCGCGCCGCCCTGACCCGAATCCTTGGCCTTCAGGTCCGCCCCCTTCGACAGGTAACCACCAAAGGGGCCGATAAAGAGGCGCTCAGCCCCTCCGCCAAAGGCGGTGTCGGTGGTCGCGAAGTAGCTGCCCACGGCTGGTGTGCGTAGCGGCTCCCAGCCAAACTGGTAGTAGGCGCCCAGACTCACCCCATCGGCGATCTGGAGTGATGCCGACACCTGATTTGTCGGACGGATGGTTTCCTTGAACTGAGCGTTTGGATTGGACTGCAGCTTCACTACGTCCACGCTGCCCTGGGTGCCAGCCATGCCGTTGGCGCCAAAGAAGATACTCTCACCGTACAGCACCGAATGGCGGCCCAGACGAAAACTGGCGCGCTTGCCTGCGATTTCACCGCGCCCATAGACGAAGGCATCAAGCAGTTCAGCCTTGCGCCCGTGCAGGTCGCGTGTCTCGCGGGTGAATTCGTTGTGGTCGACCGAGAGCTGGTTAGCGGTGGCGGGCGAATTGTTGTCATTGCGCCGGTTGTACACTGTGTCATACCAGGCCGCGCCGGTCGTACGAACGCCGAAATTGCCGTAGCTAAGGTCGAGTTCGGTAAGCCAATCGACGCGATTGCTGATCAGGCCACGGCTGAAATTGCGGTCACCGTCGTCCTGATTGACGGTCCTCGGTGGATCGTTGCTCAGGGTGTCGGAAGCGCTCTTGATCCGGAACGCCGAACTGTAAGCGAGCGTGTTATTCCAGTTCAGCCTCAACCCGGACACCCCGGTATCGATCTCTAACGCATGGCTTGTCGTAACCGGAAGCAAGGCCACCAAAATTGTGGTTGCCAAGACATGGGGACACAAGCTGGTTTGCCGCCGCAACGACATGGGGGAGAAGGATTGCCTGTTCATGTTTGTCTCCGTTGTTATTTTTGGATCAGGGACGGTCAGGAATAGGATTGAGGCGATCTCCTCAACCCGGCGAAAATGCCGGCGCGCTGCCCTTGCGCCGGACGACACGATTGCGCAATACGCCGATGCCTTCGACTTCGAGTTCGACCACGTCTCCGGGCTCGAGCCAGCGGTCGAGTTCCAGCCCGCAGCCGCCACCCACCGTGCCGGAGCCGAGGAACTCGCCCGGATACAGGGTCTCGTCGCGGGAGACGTGGGCGATCATGTCTTCGAAACTGTGCACCATGTCGCGACTGTTGCCGTCGGACCAGATCTCGCCATTGACGCGAGCGCTCATCCTCAGCGCATACGGATCGGGAAGTTCGTCAGCGGTGACTACCCACGGCCCGAGTACGTTGCCGGTATCGAAGTCCTTGCCCTTGGTCGGGCCAAGAGGGCCGGTCATCTCATATTCCTGGGCATCGCGCGCCGAGAAGTCGTTGAAGATTGTGTAGCCGAAGATGTGGTCACGCGCGGTTGCGGCGGAAATGTCGCGTCCGCCGCGACCGAGGATCGCGCCGAACTCGAGCTCGTAATCGAAGCGCTCGCAGTAGCTGGGCCACTCGACCTCATGCTCGTGGCCGACTACGCTGAAGCGGTTGGTTTTGTAGTACAGTGGCTGATGGGCAAAGGCTTCGGGCAGCACGATGTCGGATGCCCGAGGCACCGCCTCCGGTCCTGTGCCATGGCGGGCGGAGCGCAGTCGTGCCATGCCAACCGCGGCCTGGCGCATGTGCATCTCGAAGGTCGAGAAATCGCGCATCTGCGTCGGCACCGGCAGCGGCGCAGCTAGCCGGGTACTCGCCAGCGGTGCACCCCACGTCGCGTCCGATCCGGCCTTGTGCTCCATCTCAGCAGCCAGCGCCAGGCCTTCGCCCCCGGCCTCAATCAATGCCTGCATGGTGCACAGGGCTGGTGCATCGCGACCGCCACTGCTCGCCCGATACACCGCCTGAAGATCGACCACCGCCTCACGGTCGCGGCGAACCGCTCCCAGGCGTAGGCTGCCCTGTTTGTCGAAAAATGTGGCAAGAATCATGTTTTGCTCCTGGCAATGCGCGCAGACACTCAGTCCGGTCGGGGCGCGACAGGTTGAAATGGAACCCTGGGTTCCGGATTAATAGGGGTATCGTTCAGGCCGCAGGGGGAGACGGCTTGTCCGGCGTCATGGACTATCATCCCGTATCAGGGCGACGCAGCGGGTAAAGCCGGCCGAAGCGCCCTTGATCTTGTACGGGAAGCAACTAACGATGAAGCCAGAGGGCGGCAACTGGTCGAGGTTAGCGAGTTTTTCCATCTGGCCGTAGCCGATGTCACGACCGGCCTTGTGCCCCTCCCAGATGATCGAGGGGTCGCCGTCCGCGGCGAAGCGCTCACGGGTGTAGGCGAAGGGTGCGTCCCAGCTCCATGCATCGGTTCCTACTACGCGCACACCGCGCTCGAGCAACCACAGCGTGGCCTCGCGGCCGAATCCGCAGCCTTTGTTTATATAGGCCGGAGTGCCGTACGCCGCGCCCGCAGAGGTGTTCATCAACACGATCTCGAGTGGCTTCAGCACGTGGCCGATGCGGTCGAACTCAGCCTCGAGTTCGACCGCTGTCACGACGTGGCCATCGGGACGGTCGCGAAAATCCAGTTTCACCCCCGGCTGAAAACACCACTCCAGCGGTACCTGGTCGATCGAGATCGCTGGCCGCCCGCCATCCATGGTCGAGGCGTAGTGCCACGGCGCATCCATATGCGTGCCGCTATGGGTGTTGATACGCAGATCCTCGACCGCCCAACCCTCACCATCAGGCAGATCAGATTGTTTGAGACCGGGGAAGATACCGGCGAGATGCCCGGCACCGGTCTGGTGATCGATGTAATCAATGTGGGGCTCGAGCCCCGGTGGGTCGGACGGCACGCCGTTTTCGAGCGCTACGGAAAGGTCCACAAATCTACTTATCTTCATTTTCTGCCTCCTCCGGCGTACCTCAGGAAGGTCGCCAGAATCGACGGCCGCCAGCCCATTAACGATAGTTTTATTTTTTATCGATAAAAAGTCAAGTTATCTATCGATAAAAACCAAATTTTGACTTAACTACCGTAAATAACGATAATTGTCGAAACCATCGATGGAGTTAGAAATGAGCGAATCGGGACCGAAGGAAACGCTGATCGAAGTCGCGATCGACCGGCTGTCGGCCGACATCGTCAGTGGTGAGTTGCCCCCAGATCACAAGTTGCAGATCGCAGAACTCAAGACCCGATACCAGATTGGGGCCTCGCCGCTACGCGAGGCGCTGGCCAAGCTGTCATCGCTCGGATTCGTGGTGTTCGATAGTCGACGCGGTTTTCGCGTCGCCGCAATCTCACGCGAGGATCTGGTCGATATCACCCGGGTGCGCAAGATTATCGAGATCGAAGCGCTGCGCAGTTCGATTGCGGCGGGCGACGACGAATGGGAGGTCGGCGTGGTGGCCGCCATCGCCCGTCTGAGGCTCATCGGTGCGCGCAGTAGGGAAGGTACACCGCCGTCTTTGGAAGAGGTCGAGCGTGCTCACCGCCAGTTCCATCTGGCACTGCTCGGAGGCTGCCACTCACCTCGGCTGACGTCGTTCCAGCAGATGCTCTACGATCAGGCCCAACGCTATCGGAAAGTGATGCTCAGCCACTGGGACGACCTCGACGATTTCGTCGCGAAGCACGTCCAACTGGCCGAAACCATCCTCGGTCGTGACTGCGAAGAAGCGTGCACGGCATTGGCCCAACA
Source organism: Nitrincola salilacus (assembly GCF_046271865.1). Taxonomy (NCBI): domain Bacteria; kingdom Pseudomonadati; phylum Pseudomonadota; class Gammaproteobacteria; order Oceanospirillales; family Oceanospirillaceae; genus Nitrincola; species Nitrincola salilacus. The sequence goes on along the minus strand of NZ_CP176580.1, from coordinate 113,441 downwards.
CATCGAATTGACCCTGAGCCACGTGTATCCAGACGCGAACGGAAAACGGTGACAAGCCCACTCCTTGCGCGCAGGCAGCGCGGCGTGGTTCCCGCCGCCATGCAGAGTGCCCCTTGTCACATCGCCCGAGCAAAATGTCTCCAACGTTAAGATAGAGCAGGCAATACGCTTGGGTTGTGCCGGGGCCAGGCTGTTGTCAGTTTAGCGTAGGCGGATGGCGAGTGGCCGGTTTGTTTTCGGAACGCGTACGAGAAGGCACTGACACTGGAGTAGCCAAGGTCAAACGCAATGTCGGATACTGGCTGCCCTTGTTGCAGAGCATTGACAGCAAAGTTGATCTGGACCTGTTGTCGCCACTCACTGAAGGTCAGCCCCAGCTCCCGACGGAAGATCCGGCTTATCGTTCTGGAACTCGCACCAACCTGATCAGCAAGCACGTCCAGAGATGCGTGCGCAACGGGATCCGCGAGGACCTTTTCACAAACGAGCGCTGCCCGACGATCTTTGGGAATGCTGATACCAGGGACTCGACAGTCCTTGTTGTGTTGGCAGTTGTGCATCTCCTCAAATAGCAGCCCCAACAGATGGACGTTACGAGCAGGGCTGAAGGATGGCTGGGCGCTGCGATCAATCGCCGTCAGCAACAGTTGCTTTATCATCGGCGACACCATGACAGAGCAAACACCATCAAGCAGCGGGGAGTGTTCCAGATCTCCAACATACAAGCTGGCCATCTCGGTTTGGCCGCTCATGTGGATTTCATGCTCCAACCCCGGGGGAATAATGACCGCACGGAGGGGGTTAACGATGCTAGCCTGCCCCTGCGTCCTGACATGCATGGAGCCTGAGTTGGCATAGACAATCTGCAGCTCATCATGGGAATGTGGCTCAATCACGCTGCCGGCAGGATAACAACTGACCCATGGGGCAATCTGGCGTGTGTGGTGGCTCGATAGGCTGTCATTAATTGATGGCACGTTGTTCACTCCAGTGCTGGTCAACGATCATCTGCTCCTGGATCCGCAAATACATCTTCAGCGGAGATGACTTGCTCTTCACCACGAGGATAGGCTTGTAGTTGCAATAGTCTGGCTGATGCGTTCAGTGAAGCGCTTTATTGCCCGCTTTGATACTCTTCCACTCGATTGCGACCATTGCGTTTGGCACGATAGAGAGCTGAGTCTGCTTTTGCTATCAGTTGCTCTACACTGTCACCTGCCTCATGTAGCGCAACACCAAAACTGGCGGTTTTATGTTCTACCGCGGGGAAGGACTGGCCCTCAAGGGCTTTTCTGAGTTTCTCTGCCAATAGCAGCAGCCCATCCATATTGGTTTCTGCACAAAGAATCAGAAACTCCTCTCCTCCCCATCGTCCTGTCACGTCTGTAGCTCGTGTATTCTCTTTGAGTATAAAAGCTATAGCGACAAGAACCGCATCACCAACCTGATGTCCGTGAATATCATTGACGAGTTTGAACTCATCAATATCGAGCATGATTACCCCAAAAGGATGCGAGTAGCGCTCGGTTCTTTGCACCTCTTCTGCCAGCAAACTATCAAGTTTGTGACGATTAACAAGTCCTGTCAGTCTATCTGTTATATAGAGGCGTTCCAGCTCCTCATTTTTTATCGCCAGCTCTCTGGTGCGCTCAATCACCTTGTTTTCAAGCTCGGCATTCAGTTTCTCATACTGCACATTCAGAGACTCAGCACGCTCTTTCTCTTCGCGCATACGCCGTTCGGCCCACTTCAGGTCTTTGATACTCCTGGATACCCCGGCAATGTACTCAACCCTTCCGTCTTCCTCAACCAAGGGCACCAGCAAGGTGGACCAGTAGTCATCGTTAAAGCCCGGCTCCTCATAGCTCATGGGCAGGCGAGTGGCGATGCACTGCTCGTAGCGTGCCTTTATCTCACGGTACATTTCCGGTGGCAGGAGTTCATCAATCGCCTGGCGAAGATCCAACCCTCCCGGGAGCGCCCTTTCCTGGGTAGGATTATAGTTATCCAGATAATAACGGCCTGAGCGTGCCTGAATGATAAACATCGTATCTGGCGAGTGTTGCCAAAGTAGACGCAGACATTCCAATGAAGCTTTGGATAAAGGATAGGTCATAAAAACTATTTACCCAGCACAGTGAGTGCTGTTGGCTGATGATTGCCTAGTTGAGAAGCATGCTGCCAGCTTTTGATACACTCTATTATAGTCTCACTGACAAGTAACTCGATTTTTGAATAGGACAGTCGCGGTAAGGTTGCAGGTGGGTCACTCGATGTCTCAGGAGACGTGGTAGAAGCGCATTGTGTCGAAGATGCAAACTGCTGCACTTGTATGCGCATTATGATGCGCATAGACTGGTGCATAAGGTGACATCCCATTGGAGGCTATGATGACTGAACTTTACAACACTGCCGCACCTAAAAAAGCAGCAAATTTGTCAGTTAACAGTGACCTGCTCCGTAAATCCCGGGATCTGAATATCAACCTGTCAGCAACCCTGGAGCGAGCGTTGAAAGAGGAGCTTTCCAAGCGCGAAGCTGCTCAATGGGTCGAAGAAAACCGCGCTGCGATCAAAAGTTACAACGAGTTTGTAGAACAACATGGATGCTTCGGTGACGAATTCAGGGAGTTTTAATGGCGCAGTTCGATGTTTACCCCAACCCAAGCAAAACCAGTAATACTCAATATCCCTACCTCGTTGACATTCAAAGCAGCCTCTTGACGGACTTGGCAACTCGTATCGTTATTCCATTGGGTAAGTATTCAGCTTTTGGGGGGCAGTCGATGCGGGGCCTCACGCCTGAAATATCGTTTGACGATCAGCAATTGCTGTTAATGACTCCTCAAATTTCCTCGGTACCAGAAAAGCATCTCAAAAACCCCGTCGGTTCCCTTTCACATTTCAGGGATCAGATTGTTGCGGCGCTGGATCTCGCAGTCACTGGTATTTAACGCTTACAGCATGTGCTGCTCTTTCTTGGAATGGAGCCAGGCAAAACCGGTTGCTTTGCCGAAGTTGAAGCCATGAGTACAAAAACATCCCATCATATCCCAGCCACGGAATTTGCATTGTGATGCCACCTGAACCAAAATATACCAATTATTGGTACTTGTGAGATGGCATCATGCATAAGAATACTAGCATCACTCTAGGCCAACATTTTGATGCGTTCATTTCGGAACAGCTCAAAAATGGCCGATACAGCTCAACTAGCGAAGTCGTTCGTGCGGGATTGCGCCTACTTGAAGAGTCTGAGACACGCCTGACCACGCTTCGCAAACTGCTCAAGGAAGGCGAAGACAGTGGCTTTGAGGACTACTCCTACAACTCTTTCATTCGTGAACTGGACAATGAAGGGCACTGATGCCGAATTTCAAGCTTTCCAGGAAGGCCAAAGCTGACCTCAAATCTATTGCCCTTTATACGGAACATCAATGGGGCCGGGATCAACGAAACTACTACATCCTTCAGTTCGATCAGTGCTTCCACCTTCTGAGTGAAAACCCGAATTTGGGGCAAAGCTGCGACGAAATAAGTCCGGGCTACCGACAACAGCCTCAGGGCAGCCATATAATTTTTTATCGGCAGGACACTGAAGGTAGTGTTGAGATTATCCGCATCCTCCATAAGCGCATGTTGTTTGAAGGGCATCTACTTTAGTTTTGCCCGAGAAACGCGTGGACAACCCAAGCAGGTGCCAACAATAGTACAGTTTGACCACTTTGGATTTTTAGCAGGGTTAATGGCACTGCTGTACTTTACCGCGAAAAATCAATAATCGGCACCCAGTTTTCAGCCCAGGTGTGGTGGGTGCTCTCGCCCATAGCTTCTAATGATGATGTCATGAATTCAATAAACACTCTGACCTTGGCGGGCAGATAATCTCGCTTGGGATAGATGGCAAACACTCCGCTATCCGGTTGGGGCGGTCTGAAATAAGGGTACAGGGAAACCAGGGCTCCGCTCTTCAGGTCCTGTTTCGCAAGAAAGTGGGGTAATTGTGCAAAACCCAAGCCGTCGGCACACATATGTGCCATTGCCTCGCCATCATCGGTGATATGGCTGCGTTCCAGCTCATAAGGGAGATATTCCCCTTTATCATTGGGCAAAAAGATCGGCTGTAGTTGCTGTGTTTCCTTGATACGAAAGCCAATCCAACTGTGCTGTTTAAAGTCCTCGGCACAGCGTGGTGTTCCGTGTGTCTCTAAATAGTGAGGCGACACACACGTCAGAAAGTCCATTGGGCTGAGGCGCCTTGCCACCAGGCGACTGTCTTTGACGAAGCCGGTACGCAGCGCCACATCAATATCGTTTTCAATAATATCCACGTGGAAGTCGTTGATCTCTATCTCGAGCTTGATCTCTGGGTAGCGCTGACAGAAAGCCTGCAATAAGGGACGAAGGTAGAGATGGCCGTAGCAGACGGCAGAATTGATACGCAGGGTACCGCAGGGAGATTCATTTAAATGTCGCAACTCATCTTCGCAGGAGTCGAGATCCTGAAGCAGCTTGCGCACGGTGTCGGCATAGCGCTGACCGGCGGTGGTGATGCGCAGCTGTCGGGTGGATCGCTGAAAAAGCGTCAATCCCAGTTGCGCTTCCAGTCGGCTAATGGCCTTGCTGACGGTGGAGGGATCTGTGTTGCAGGTTCTCGCCGCAGCCGCAAAGTTACCACTATCACAAGTGGCTATAAATATTTCCAGTGAGCGCAGTTTATCCATCGGCTGAGTATAGTCGGTCGTTCCGCAGACTGTCTATAACACGAAACTCATGAATATCCTTCACGACTGATAGGGAAGTTAGCCTATTTTTCTGGATTATTCACGGCCATAGAATTCCTGACGATAGAACACAGATATCTAAGTGAGGAATCATGTTGAAGTACTCTCTTTCAAGAAAATTACCTGCAGATAATCCCTTTGCATACTTTTTCCTGGCATTTATCGCCATGGCTGGTCTTGCTTATATTAACTTTTTGCCAGGTGTTGTGAATGCGCTGGCGGGCGGTATTGGTTTCAATGAGGCCGAAGCCGGGCAGATTGTTGCACTTAACGGATATGGAAGCCTGCTGGGCAGTATTGTGGCTATTTTCCTGGTGCGACGCTTTCATTGGCAATCCGTCATGCTGATAGGTTTGTCTCTGCTGGCGCTGGTGGATATCGGCACTTTATGGGTTGAAGATTATGGCGTCATACTGGGTTGGCGTTTTCTGGCCGGGGCGCTGGGTGGGCTATGCGTCGGGATTGGCTTCTCGGTACTGGCCAGGCTGAATAACCCGGATCGTGCGTTTGGCACCTTGCTGTTCATACAGTTCAGTATTGGCTCTATCGTGATGTACGCCTTGCCAGCGCTCGAAACGCAGCTGAGCGCGCATGCTGTTTTCTACGTGATGGCAGGGTTTATATTGCTGAGCGTGGTGCTGATACCCTTTCTTCCCTCTCTTCCATTGAGCAGCCAGTCTATCCAGCAATCCATGCCTTTGGCTGAGCTGTTTGGAAAACCACTGCTATTGTTGTTGGCGATCATTTCCTATCTGACGGCTGCCAGTGCCATTTATGCTTACGTAGGGCTAATCGGCCTGGGTGCTGGCTTTGCTTCTGAAAGTGTCAGTACCTACATCGCAATAACCGGCCTGTCTGGGTTGCTGGGAGCGATGATTCCTGTGATTAGCGGTAAACGCCCTGGTCGCATATATCTGATTACTGCCGGTATCGCCATGTCGACAGCGGCTGCAGTGTTGCTCAATTTCTCACACCTTGCTTCGCTTTATATCATTGGCATGACTTTGCTGTTCTTCTCATGGCCAGCTGTCCAGTCATACCTGTTTGCTGTCACTGCCGAGATGGATAGCAGCGGAAGGCTTTCAACCATTGCGGTAGTCGTATCCTTTGTCGGACTCGCAACAGGACCCATGCTTGCATCCAGCCTGCTGGATAGCGGCAACTTCTCAGTGATGCTTTACACCTGCGCCATGATTTTCATATTGAGTTTTTCTCTCTTGTTGAAACCGGTAAAGGCACAGGGAAAGGCGCAAGCCCTGCAAGGTTGTTTGTAAAAGTTCGTTTTATATCTGGCCAGTTAGCCTGAGGAGACAAAATGATCCGTTATCTATTCAACAAAATGCTGCTGTCGATGAATAAGCGTTACGATTATGACGTGGGTTATATGCAGGATATCCTGCAAACAGATATGGCGGCTTTTTTAAAGTTTATGGGTTTTCAGACCATGTCAGCTCACTCGGGGAACTTGCCGCCGGGGCCTCTGTTCGCAGCCAGATTACGTGCGATTATCTGGGATGATTGCGGGCCCTGCACTCAGTTGGTGGTTAATATGGCTTTGGAGGCCAAAGTCAGCCCGGAGATTGTGCGTGCCATTATTGATAGAGATTTGAGCAAGCTGCCTGCGGATATCGCGCTGGTCGTGCAGTTTACTGAGCTTGTGTTGGCCCACAATCCTGAAGCCGATGATCTGCGTGAAGAGATACTGGCCTTATGGGGCAACAAAGGGCTCATCACCCTTAGCTTTTGCATCAGTTCCTCTAGGGTTTATCCCGCGCTGAAGTACACCCTGGGATACGGTAAAGCCTGCAGCAAAGTCGTCGTGAACGACTCATCTCTGGCACCAACGCGTCAGTCTGATCTGTCCGAGAGGCCGGGGAATGTTTAACTCTGGCTTCAACTCTTTTTTTAACTCTGGCTTTAAAGTCGTAACCACGGTGGCAGCTACCCTGTTGGTGGTGGCTGCGTTAATTAATGGCTTACTTATGACCTTCTCACCTGAGGCCTGGTATTGGTTAGTGCCTGGAGTGCCGGGTCGTGGGCCGTTTAACCAACATTTTGTGCGTGATATTGGTATCAATTACATGCTGATAGGGGTGGCCTTTATTGCTGGCGCCATGTTGGTTAAGCAGCGGCGGGTACTTTGGTTGATGCCTGCTGCCTGGCTGACAGGCCACGCCATCATTCATGTGTGGGAGGTCATTGTTGGTATATGCGGGACAATATCCCTGATTGAGGATTTTGCTGGCGTGACATTACCTGCTTTATTAGCGCTGAGTCTGGTCTTTGCCAGCTATAAGGATCACAGAGATTCATCACCGACGATATCGCGCAGCGATCCAATGATCCAGTGACACCCGACCCGGCCCTTGGGCCATCAGGTATAGCAGCGTCGCCGCCCATACGCCATGTGTGGGCCAGGCGCTTGGATAGACGAATATCTGGATAACGAGTGTCATCACCAACAGGGCCAGCGCCGAGAAACGTGTGGCCAATCCGAACAACAACAGGATCGGAAACAGATGCTCGGCGAAGGCAGCCATCGGTGCAGCCAGTTCGGGCGAAATCAGCGGCAACCGATACTCTTCCTGAAACAGATACACCGCGCTACCCGATAGGCTCGGCATCCCAAGGCTGAACTCGCCATTGATGATATCGATGGCCAGCCCTTCAATTTTGGTCTGGCCGGATTTCCAGAACACACCAGCAATCGAAAATCGTGCGAGCAGCGCAATCAGGGAGTTGGGGATCTGCCCGCACAGAGCGTTTGCCCGCTCGATCAATTGTGGCAGAGCGTATCCCGCGCCAGTGTCGGATGAAGTCTGTGGAGCGGTTTTAGAGGAGTTGTTCATGATGATCTCCGGGACGAAGGTTGGTTATGATCTGCCAGCGCAGCAGCAAGGTCAGCGCGGAGACGAGATCGAATTCGGGCTCGCTTGTTTGGGCGTCCTGTAGTACCTGTGCCAATGCCTGTTCCTGCGCCTGTTCCTGTGCCTGCGCCAATGCGGCTCCCTGTATGAGTCGTTCGATAAAAATGCCGGTTGCAGGCGCTACGTGAATGCACTGAACATCCAGACCGGCACGCACCACAAGCAGAGTTTGCGGCTGCTGGGGATCGACGCTAGCCAGTTCCGGATCGCCCTCCTCCTGATGTGCAGCCCACAGCGAAAACACTGCAAACCGCGATTGCAGTACCGCCGCCGACGGATGGGCCTCGATACACAACCCGGGTAGCTGGGCGGGATCTGACAGCACTCTGGCAATCTCATCCGCGCTCAGTGGTTCAACATCGGCGGCATGGAAAGCTTCAAGCCGTAACATTTCGAGCCGGGCGACATCGGCCAGATAAGGCACCGACGCGGCTGGGGTGAAGGTTTCGATAAAGGCTGGGAACTCGCGGCCGTAAAAGGTCAGGATGCGCGAGCGTGGTGGGTGTGCCGAAACGAACACTCGCGCCATGGAGCGGAAGAAGGTTTCGCCGACCAGCTCGCAGCACACAGGAAAAGTGACGGCCAGTGCATCGACCAGCGACACCACAATGTTGTTGCGATACACGGCAAAGCGCGGTGTTGGATCGGAATGATTCCACGTCTGCAGATCATCAGGGCAGGGTAGTGCCGGATCGAGCAGCGCTCGGGCGAAGTCTGTCTGGTCATTCATGCCGATACTCATACCGATACTCATGCCGAAATTCTGCCTGCCGCCAGCTCGACACCGACTCCCTGAGCCTGCGCGGCCTGAACAAGCAGCGCTTCGGAGAGATTGGCCTCGGCCAGCATCACGTCGAAGGGGGGAATGTCGTTATCGCGCTCGATCAACGTGGCGCAAGGCCCGATCAGCCCGAGTAGTTCGGTATAAAGCGCCCACACGCCTTGCGCGACTGGCGCGCCATGGCTGTCGATAAGCAGCGGGTCGCCGTTGGCATCAGCCTGAGTGGCGAAGCCAGCGAGATGGATCTGACCTACTTGATCGAGTGGTAAAGCGCGAATATAGGCCTGTGGATCGCGATGATGATTAACACACGACACATACGCGTTGCTCACATCCAGCAGCAGACCACAGCCAGTGCGACGCACCATTTCGCTGATGAAATCTGCCTCGGACAGAGTCGAGGTCGAGAATTCGACGTAGGTCGCTGGGTTCTCAATCAACATGCGGCAACCCAGATGCGACTGCACCTGATCGATATGATCACACACGCGGGCCAGCGTGGCGGCGGTATAGGGCAGAGGCAACAGATCATTGAGAAACATATCACCATGGCTCGACCACGCCAGATGCTCGGAGAAGGCGTGCAGTTCATAGCGATCGATCAACACCGCGAGCGCATCAAGATGAGCTTCGTCCAGCGGTGCATCGGCACCGATCGATAAGCCAACCCCATGCAGCGACAGCGGGTAACTTTCGCGAATACGCCCCAGATAATGGTGCAGCGGCCCGCCAGGCACCATGTAGTTTTCGGCATGGACTTCGAAAAACCCGACATCCGGGCCCTTGTCGAGAATGTCACGAAAGTGCATCGACTTCAGGCCCAGACCGGCCCTTGCGGGCAGGGATTTCATCCCTTCACTTCCTCGAAGGCTTCGAGCTGGCCGAAACCCGTTGGAGAGGTGGGGGAAGCGGTCTGCTCGCATGTACCTTCAGGGACCAGTGACCAGGCGTCGCCCTGATAGTCGCTCGTGGAGGTGCCAGCGCAGCTCGTTCCAGCTCCGGCAGCGCAATCGTTCTTGCCCTGAAGAGAAACGCCATAGCACTTTTCCATATCCGCCGCCTGAGCGACATCCGGAACAGCAGCGATGGTGAGTGCGGTACCCAGAGCAAGTGCCATGGCAGCAGCAGTCATAATGCGGGCGGTGTTGGCTTGTGTTGTAGATTGTGACATTTCAAACTCCTGGTAATAGATGGTCGGCAAGGGTAGGCCGACAAGGGTTATCGGGTAAGACACCGAACGCTGTGTTCTACGTCTTACTGGTAAGTCGAAGCGGAGCGCATTTTCCTTACAACTCCACTAAAAAAATTCAGAGCCTCACAGACGCATCATTCAAGCAGGTTCCAGCTCGATCGCCGACAACAGTTCGTCTGCCAGCCAACGCGCAAGCCAGGTACCGATCGATGTTTCGATGCCGGCATCCGGATACTTGTGGATAAGTTCATCGCACACACGGGCAAAACTGTAGCCCTCGATCAGCCCCTTGAGGGCCGCATACTCATCCTCCCCAAGTGAGCGAAAGTAGCCGCGCTGCTCACTGCGCCAGAACAGATGCCCGATCGGCATCTCCAGTCTTTGTGCGAGCGGTGGTGACTCACCCTGGTTAAGCACGTGCCAGATATCGAGCACGTTCCACTCGAACAGGGCGAGGGAAACAGACGGGTTGAACGCAAAGCCCAGCGATTCCCACTGTGTCTCGTCGACATTTGCCAGTTGATCGTTGTTGAGAATGTCTGCATTGGGTGCGTCGAAGGCGTTATGGAGCCGCCAGTCCATAGTCGCCAACTCGGCTACCTCTGGATCGGAACGCAAACTCTGGTGCAGAAAGCCTGGGAAGTCGCCGCCATAGTCGCGCAGGTTGGCAGAGTGCGACGCATGCGTCTCGATAAAGCGTGCGCAGAGTGTGTTGAAGGCTTCGTCGCCGAGATAGCTCCAGGTGTGTTCGAACGCCGTTCCGAGCACATCACGCAGCCGTGCACGATATGCGTAGTGGTAGATGTTCAGGCGCCGCTTGCCCTTCTCGGGAGCGCCGCCAGTCAGTAGGGGCAGGACGCCATCCACATCGCTGCCGTTACTGATGCCATGGTTACCCAGTACATAGTCTTGCAGTTGCGCTTGCAGCTCGGCAAGTGTGCTCGGGGCTGGATTTGTCATGCACATGCCTCCTCGCGAACCTGAACATTGGCATGAAGTGCTGCCACCTCGCGTACCCGGTCAAGCTCCGCAATCAGCTCTTCGAGCGGCGGAATCGCATCGTCGCGCTCGATCATTGTGCTCACCAGCCCAAAGCGCTGGCATGCATAGGCATAGAGATCGAACACCGCGTCGGGCACTGGCGCATCGTGGGTGTCGATGATCACATCGCCCATATTCGAGTGCCCCGCTACGTGGATCTGCTGTATGCGGTTCGCCGGGACACCATCCACGAATTCGCGTGGATCGAAGCCGTGGTTCATACCGCTCACGTATATGTTGTTCACGTCGAGTAACAGCAGGCAGTCGGCTTCCTCGGCCAGTGCCGACAGAAACGCCCATTCGCTCATCTCTGAACTCGCGTAATCGATGTAGCTCGACACATTTTCAAGCACCAGACGGCGCTCGAGCGTGTCCTGTACCTCGCGAACGCGCGTAACAACGTGTCGCAAGGCTTCTTCGGTATAGGGTAAGGGATAAAGATCGTGCAGGTTCGTGCCGTGCACGCCGGTCCAGCATAGGTGGTCGGATATCCACATAGGTTCGATGCGGTGCGCAAGCGCCTTGAGGCGTTGCAGGTAGTCACGATCAAGGGGTGATACTGAACCGATCGACATCGACACACCATGCATCGCTATCGGGTAGTCGGCGCGAATCGTGTCGAGCATCGCAAGTGGCTTGCCACCCTGGACCATGTAGTTCTCGGAGATGATCTCGAGCCAGTCCACCGCCTGACGCTGGGCGAGATAGCTGCTGTAGTGAGTCGGCCGCAAACCAAGTCCAAAACCCTGGAATGGCACGCAAAGATCGTCGCGCAGTGCAGTCGATCCGGCCTTCGCAGTATTTTTCATCATCCGTTTACACCTCTGACTGATTACCGGAAGCGTGCCGAAACACGCCTCCGGGCAAGAACAATTGACCGGGCGTACTCAGCTCAGGTCGCCGATCACACCGTCGGCCGACAGGCATTCGCTCGCCGCCATACCTTTGAAGCCATGGCCCTTGCATTCGTTCTGACCCTTGCATTCGTGTTGGGTAGTTTTGCAATCGGCCTGTCCCTTGCAGGAGTTCACGCCGTAACAATGTACTTTGTCGCCAGCCGAAATAGCCTTGCCAGTGGAGCCGGCGGGTGGCTCAGCAGCCAGAGCCATACCTGAAGTTGCAAAAGCTGCGGCAAGAGCGGCTATGCGTGCACCGTGAAGTAACGTTTTCATATCTATTTCCTTTTCTTCTATGGGTTGGGTACAGCAGGTGCATTCGAGTTGCGTTGCCTGCTTAGTGCTAATACTGCACCCGACCCACCGATCGAATCCTCACGAAATGATCACGAAACATTCAACATTGTGATCGAGGGTCAGCGCGCGCATGAAATCGCATCCTACCGACAGGCACGATCCATCCGATTGGATTATCCGTATCCCTTTGCTTATGCCGCCTGGCGGTGAGGCAGGGATGGAAATGGTCCGATGAAAACGAGGTTTCTCTATCTGATACTGGGTGATCAGCTCAGTCATGATTATCTGACATGGGCAGGTTTCGACCCCGAACAGGATCAGGTACTGATGGCCGAAGTGCTGGATGAATCCCGCTCCACGCTGTCCAGCAAGCAACGCACGGTGCTGTTTTTGTCTGCGATGCGCCATTTTGCGCAGGAGTTGCGAGCATCCGGTATCCGTCTGACCTATATCGATCTGACTCAGCAGTGTGACTCTTTCAGCAGTGCGCTGGAGATGGCTCTGAATATGGATCTGAATAGGGCTCACACCACGCCCGAAGTGCTGCGCTGTGTATTACCGGGGGATCATCGTGTGTTGCAACAGATCCGCTGGTGGTGCCAAGAGCATCAAGTTTCGCTTGAGCTACTGCCCGATAGCCACTTCATCACACAGCAGGGTGAGTTCACTCAGTGGATGGCACAGCGCAAACAGCCGCGCATGGAGTACTGGTATCGCCATCAGCGCAAAACCCGGCAGTGGTTGATGGATGCCGAAGGCAAGCCACAGGGCGGACAGTGGAACTACGACAAGGAAAACCGCGGTACTTTCACCAAGCAGGGGCCAGTTCCTCTACCGCCACTGCCTACCTTCTCAGCAGACAGCATCACACATGCGGTAATGGCTGATGTTGAGAAGTATCTGCTGGGGCTGCCGGGTGCTGTGGATAACTTTAACTGGCCTGTGACGCGCGAGCAGGCGTTAACGGCGCTTGATGATTTCATCACTCACCGCCTGCCCCGCTTCGGTGATTATCAGGACGCCATGTGGACAGATCAGCCGTGGCTGTATCACTCGCTGCTGTCATCCAGCCTGAATCTGAAGCTGCTTAACCCGGTTGAGGTGATAGAAGCGGCAGAGAAAGCCTGGCTTGAAGGCAGAGCCCCCCTGAATGCGGTGGAAGGTTTTATTCGCCAGATACTGGGTTGGCGGGAATATATCCGCGGCCTCTACTGGCATCACCGTGATCAGTGGGACAGCTTCAATTATCTGCAGTCTGTGCGCAGCCTGCCTGATCTCTACTGGACCGCCGATACGGATATGCAGTGCCTGAAGCAGTCTGTTTCGCAGGTGTTGCAGCATGGCTATGGTCATCATATCCAGCGCCTGATGGTCACCGGTTTGTTTGCACTGCTGTGGGAAACCAAGCCGCAGCTGGTACATGAGTGGTATCTGGCGATGTATGTTGATGCCGTCGCCTGGGTGGAGGTGCCCAACACCCTGGGCATGAGCCAGTATGCCGACGGCGGTATTGTCGGCTCCAAGCCTTATATCGCCAGCGGCGCTTATATCAAACGGATGTCGAACTACTGCCAGCATTGCCCCTACAAACCTGAACAAGCCAGCGGCGAGAAAGCCTGCCCTTTCACAACTCTCTACTGGCACTTCATTGCCAAACACCGCTCATGGCTGCAACACAACCCAAGGCTGGGGATGCAGGTGAAAAACTGGGACAGGAAAGATGTGCAGGAACAGCAGGCGATAGACCACAGGGCGCAGTGGTTGTTTGAGAATCTGGTGGGGGGCTGACATCGAATCAGTGCGCTGACATGTCTACATCAATCAATTACGAATACAAAGGTAGACACTAATGGTTCTTATTTTATATTATGTAAGCGCTTTGAGCACATGTGCCACTTATTAACCCGGCGACAATTTACATCAATTATGCTGCATAACGAATATGCTCCGCATTAAAATATTTCTTCACCCGCTCAGGGCGCCGTTGAAGTGTCAGCATGCAAGAGCGTGTACGCTTCTTCAACTCGTCCACCGTCCGGGGAGCTGGACCACTGTGCACCATGCCTTTCAAATCGCAGTTCAGATACTCATCCGGGTTCAGTTCTGGCGAATACGCCGGCAGAAAGAAGACTTCCAGATAGCGCTTAACCGCCTTACGTTCGAGCCAGCGTTTCACCACTTTCGCATGATGTACCCGCAGATTGTCCAGGATCAGAAAAACCTTACCGGGTGTCGACTCAATCAAGGCCCGCAGGAATTTCTTCAACACCTTGGCTGTCATCGTCGACTCATACAACATGAAGCGCACAGTGCCCTGATTGGTGATCGCCGAAATCATATTCAGCGACACCCGCTTGGCAGGCAGTGGCTGGACCGGAGTTTGGCCCACCGGTGCATAGCTCCGACCGTGCTGGGTGTTGTTCTTGATGCCCGTCTCATCACCCCAGAAAATCTGGGCATTCTCCGCTTCTGCACGCGCTTTGATCTGGGGATACTCCTCCTTCAGCCAGGCATCGACACGAGAGGGGTTCTGCTCCCATGCTTTCTTCAGCGGCTTCTGTGGTGTGAAGCCCCAGCGTTTGAGGTAATCCCCCATTGTACGGACAGGTATGTCGATGCCCCAGAGCTGCTTGATCAACTGAGCAATAGCGCGACGAGTCCACAGGGCGAAACCAAGCTTGTACTGGTCTGGCATCTGATCGCGAACAGCTTCTATGACCTGCTGCTCCTGTTGTTCACTCAATCGACGTGGCTTGTTTTTGGGGCCTCGTTTTTGAACCGCAATAGCGGCGGCACCGCCTGTCTCGTAGCGCTTGTACCAGCGCCCGACAGTATCGGGATGAATGTCGAGAAGTTGGCCGATTTCACGGAAGGTTTTGCCTCTCTTACGGAGGCGAATCGCTTTCTTCCTGAGAAGTTCCTGTTGCTCTGGGCTGAGCTTGCGTGCGTCTATATTCATGTACGCATTATATCAGATATAAATTGCCACCGGGTTAATAGTCAATCACCCCTGAATGGGGATCACCAGAGGTCAATCGTCCATGGATGGGACAAAAAACCCTTCTTCAAGAGTTCGTAAGTTTATTGCAAAAGAGTCCAGTATTGTTGCCATGTTGGCACTGGGGTCTTGTTTCATGCTAACGACCTCTATAATCAATATTTCTTCGGGCAACTACGCATATGGCTTATTATGCGCTGGATTCGCTTTAACTCTTATGGGTGGCATTAAAAAGCCAGAAATATTTAAAAAGAGTGCAAAACTATTACTGAGTGAAGAGCTGGAGAGGGACTGTAGAGGCAGTTTGTTTGAGCACTTAGGATTTCTGATTATCATTTTTTCAGCATTTACTTTCTTATTATAAATATAAAATAATGATGACCATATTATGAAATACATTCAATTCACATCAGCATTCTATGTGATTTTTCTCGGAACAGTTATTTTTGTAACTCGAGATAATTCGCTGACTCTAATTGAGAGATCTATTTTCGTTAGCATATTTTTTAGTCTTGGGGCCATACCAATAACTTTATTTTTCTACACAAACAAATCCAAGATACAAACGTATTCAAAAAAACCAGAACTCAATATTATCTGGTCAATAATTTTCGGGGGTGACAGACATATGAAAAATCGTTCGAAAAGGGATGGAAATGATTAAAAAACATGGTTTTACATATCTCTCGTAGTGCTATGGTTACTGATCGCTTCTACATATATGGCGCCCGTATAGAAGAACACAGCAGTGTTAAGATGAAAACCTGGGTACAAGAGTTATTGCAGATCAGCTGGCTACCTGAGTTGGCTATCTTTGCTGCCACGGCGATTGATGCCACTGGAGTTAACTTCCTTCTTTTCCAGTGCTGACTGACACGCAATACAAAGCCTGACTCCAGGAATTGCTTTGCGGCGTTTTTCTGGAATAACACAGTCACACTCGTCGCAATTGACGGCGCTCTCACCGTTGGCCAATTTACTTCGAGCGCGCTGCACAGCCTCTTCAACGCTCGCGTCAATTTGATCCTGAACGGCACCATCCCGTGACCAACCACCTGCCATTACGTTCTCCGATCTAAGCTATTGATGCTGAACAAACTACTTCAGCCATTTAATCATTTTATCCCTGGCCTCTCTTTGGCTGAAATTCTTCCTTCAAATACAGACTGCTCTCCCCGCGAGAGAACGTCAAGCAACTCAAGTCGGCACTGCACGCACTCGTAATCCAGCACATCAACAAGATAGGCGGATGGCTTGGCGCTTGAGGTTTGTAACAAGCTCAACGTTCATTAACTCAGCCCGAATTAGATCAAAAGAGGCACTATAGAATCACCTCTCAAATGCTCCAAACCACTTCACGAATACAGTACCTAATAGAATAGTAATAGCGAATAGCTGAAGTGAATGATTTAGTTTTTTTTATCGTTTTTATTTTCACCTTCAATTTTTGAGGATAGATACCATGCCAGCAACAATAAAACAGCGAAAGTTAGTATTGAAAGATAAATAGAGTTAGAATAAGCCCATACTAAAAAACTTAAAAACAATGCTAGATAATATAGTATCTGCTCAGATATGGAAGCGATAAATTTACGCAGTTTGTCCATAACAAACCTCACTTGCATATACTCTTCAGGGTGACATTTTCAGGCCGAGAGCAAAACTCTCTTATAGGCACTGGAGATGGTGAAATCTGTGAGAGTGCCATAACTTCAACTAAGGCCATTGCAGAACTGTTGAGCAATTTTTCTTCATCCACCGACAGTGCATCAGAAGACTGCTGAGGAAGCCTCTGTAATTTTTCTGACCTACCCGTGAGTATTGATTGTATAACAGACTCTAAATTATTCTGACCATTTGCTACGGACTTAATAGCAGCACCATAGCTGGAGAGTATGAAGTTGCTAAGATTTGCAGGGTACTTCAATCCTTTTGGTATTCGTTTTCCTGATCGCCCACCAGTGCTTGCGAAGTTTGTGAATTGAGCGCCAACTAGTCTACCTGAAATGTCAGACTTTCTATGTTTAAGGTTATACTTAACTACCGTAAGGATTGTGTCCTTACCTGTAGTGCTTGCCTCATCTCTAAGCGGTTTTGTGATTTGCCATAAGGTGCTTCCTACAGCATTGGCCGCTGCCTTTTTTTGATACCCCCAAACTCCCATTTGCATTTGTAGCTGAAATATACCAATCCACCATGTTACTGGATGATTGTAAGCCCCTTTGAGGAACCTATGCCATGCAGGCTCTGAAATAGCATATATTGAGGTAAACCTATTCAGTTCCTCTTGAGTCATAGATTGAAGAGATTCAATCAGATCTTGTGAGGCATTTTTTTGTTCTTTAGTCAAAGATAAATTATTCATGAAATTCCTTTTCTGTGATTCCTAGCTGTAAAACTACTTGGCTTTCTCATTGAGTATGCCAAGTTCAGCTTGCAACAGTATTTTCATTGACACCATAATCAACTGACACTAAATAAGTGATCCAGCAACAAAACGAAAAGAAGAACCAAGAGGAGAGAAGAAAGGCAACTGATCGCAATACATACGATGCCCAGTGGTGATCCATCACTCATGACTACATCCTGTTTGTGGCCTGAATCTAATGCATACATTTCGTGTATGCAACCCATTCAATGAACTTTACTCGTTTGTTGCTGCATGCAGGTCTTGAGAGCGAATCGGGGAAGGCAATGGTACATAGGTGTAGCAAACGAGTAGCGCGACTGGAAGCTGAACAACCACATTCCCTCGCGCCAACTGACCAAAACCGCTTTTCTTTAGCGCCTCAATCTGGCATCTTTGGCGCCGGTCAGCCACTTGTAGTTGCTTCTTTCATGCGCCTTTACCGGAGAGCATGTAACGAACCTACCGGAAACTGGCCATTTGTATAGCTCAGTTGAGTTATACACGTCGAAGTGTGCCCAAGGGCCTGGTTTACCTATCTTCGACTGGGATTTTTATTTTACATGGAGCATCTAATGCAAGGAGTAAAAGTATGCGATTAATGACTGCTATTGCCGCTGTCGGTCTTTCTATATCTGTTGCGCAGGCAGACCTTTCTGGTACTGATGCCTACGGGGTGTACCTGCAATCAACTGATGGTTACGTTGCTGCTGAAAATCTGGATTCATTTTATGGATTCGGCTTCGATGCCAGCGCTTCTATGATGACCATGCCCGTGGTAGAGCGCAGTGACGAAAAGCTGGAAATTGTAATACACCACCCTGACTTCTACCCAAGCCACTTCGAGATGGAAATACGTCCTGTAGACATGGCTGCAGCTCGTAACTCTCAAAAGCACTCTGTTACCCCACTGGGCGATGACCGTTACAAAATAACAGTCAATGAGTCTATCGCAGATGGTAATGTCGTTCTGCTTAATCTGAACTGCTGCTTTGGCGGTGTCCATGGCGCTATGTTGGGCGATCCCGTTGATGCCCTCAAAGTTGCTTTTGCTCAAGGGAGTGATCAAAACCCAGCTGGCGCTGAGCAGTCTCTGGGCCGCATTACTCGTGCAGTACCTGATAATGCAGAGCTTGCTGAGTTGCACGCTTACTGGGAAACCCGTCTTGCACAGCGTGAAGCCACTCGTCATTTCGAGTTTGTTGAGAGCATATGGGCCAGATATGAGAGCGCAGAGGGTTCCGAAGCCCGTATTGATGCCTTGCGTCATGTACTTGCAGTCACCGAAGCCTTTCTGAACGACCACCCTCTTGCACTCGATAAAGAGAAAGAGCAAGTACAGTCAATGCACAAGCAGGCAGAGGAGCGCCTGAACATTTAACCCGACAGGCCTTTCGGATAAACGTGAAAAAGCCGCTTGGCCTCAAAAGAAGTCAAGCGGCCTTAACCCGGATTACATCCCCAGGTAGGCTTCGCGCACCTTTTCGTTGCTCAGCAGTTCGCGACCTGTTCCCTGCAGTACCACTTCGCCGGTTTCCAGCACATAGCCACGATCGGCCAGTGCCAGTGCCTGGGAGGCGTTCTGCTCGACCAGAAAGATGGTGATTCCCTCTTTCTTCAGTTCGCGCACGATATTGAAGATCTCTTCAACAATCAGAGGAGCCAGACCCATGCTGGGCTCATCCAGCAACAGCAGGCGCGGTTTGGCCATCAGGGCTCGTCCCATCGCCAGCATCTGCTGCTGACCACCCGAGAGGGCGCCAGCCAGATCGTGATGTTTCTGACGCAGGATCGGGAAGCGATCGTAGATCTTCTCCAGATCCTGCTTCACTTCAGGACCACTGCCACGGGTGTAGGCACCCAGCAGCAGGTTGTCCTGCACAGTCATATCCTTGAACACCTGTCGCCCTTCCGGCACCTGCACGATGCCGTTGGAAACACGCTTGTCTGAAGACATCTTGCGCATATCCTTGCCTTCAAACAACATCTCGCCACGGTCAATCGGCTGCAGGCCCGACAGCGTCATCAGCAGAGTGCTCTTGCCCGCGCCATTGGCGCCCACCAGTGAGACGATCTCACCGGCGTTGATGCTGATATCCACGTTGTGCAGCACTTCGATCTGGCCATAGGAGCTGTAGAGTCCCTTGATGCTGAGCATCTCGCGCCCGGTATTGGCGCTGGCACTGGTTTTCTCAGTGTGCAGCAAGCCAAGCCCACCGAGGCGTTCAGGCGTCAGGCTGACGATCTTGTGGCGCAGTTCGCGGAACTCATCCCGCACCATCTCGCCGAACAGCGGATCATTGTGCTGATCCTTGGCGTCGATGATCTGATTCCAGTCGTCGGCCGACAGCACTTCGCGTGCACGGGGAATTACGACCCCTTCCTCTTTCTTGATGTGCTTGCGCAGCGCCTGTGTGAAGCGGGTCAGGGCATGACTGAACGCCTCGCGCCCATCCGGCCATTGCTGCATGCAGTTGGTCAACAACTCTCGCAGCTCGGCCAGCGCTCTGTGCCCAACGACATAGCCTTTTTCCAGCTTGTCGATCAGCGGCCCTGATTCAGGTGATTTCTCGCGCAGCAGTTTGTACAGCAGCACCTCTTCCGGCTGGCTGTGTACGCGGTGCGAGAAGTGTTCTATATAGTCAAATATCGTGGTCAGCAGCAGCTCATCCGGCTTGTTGCCACGCAGGTTCATGTCCTGCTGCAGGCTGTCGAGCAGGTCGATGATGCGCCACAGTCCCAGATGTTCCTGAACGATAATACTGACTGCCTGTTCGGCGCGATTCTGAGCTGAGGGGCTCGTTGTATTGGTTGTTGTCATTCCGGTTCTCCTCGCTCAACCGCCCAGATAGGCAGCGATAACATCAGGGTTGTTGCGGATCTGTTCCGGAGTACCTTCCGCCAGTTTACGGCCATAGTTGAGCACCAGCAGGTAATCGGAGATCCCCATCACCAGCTTCATATCATGCTCCACCAGCACCACTGTAATACCCTGCTGTGCCACTTTACGGATCAGATCTTCCAGTGCTGCGGTTTCTGTGCCGTTAAGGCCAGCCGCAGGCTCATCCAGCAGGATCACCTTGGGATCTGCCGCCAGTGCACGCGCAATCTCAAGGCGCTTCAGTGCACCGTAGGACATGGCTGAAGCTTCGGTGTTCACATACTGTCCACAGCCGACAAACTCCATCAGCTCGATGGCGCGTTCACGGCAGGCTGCTTCGTCACGCAGCATCGATGGCAGGCGAAACAGTGTCGACAGGAAGTTGCTCTTGAGCTGCAGATGCCGCCCCAGCATGACGTTTTCCAGTGCAGACATATTCATGCAGATCTGCAGGTTCTGAAAGGTTCTGCACATGCCACGCTCGGCCAGCTGGTTAGGCTCCAGCCCGACGACAGACTCGCCGCGCAGCTTGATTTCACCCTTGGTCGGCGTGTAGATACCGGTGATCAGGTTGAACAGGGTGGTTTTGCCAGCGCCGTTCGGACCGATTACTGAGTAAACCTGGCCTGCATTAACGCTGAAGCTCAGACCCTCTACGGCATTCACACCACCGAAGGCTTTATCCAGGCCGATGACTTCGATCAGTGCACTCATACGCCCTCCTCCGGCTTCTTGCGCAGATATTTACGCCCCAGCCCTACAAAGGTTGGCAGCAGCCCTTTCGGCATGAAGATCATGGTCAGCATCAGGATCAGACCGAACATCATCATCTCCATCTCCTGAAAGTCTGCCAGTACCTGAGGCAGCAGCTTCAGCACCACCACGCCGAGAATAACCCCCAGTGTGGAGGCCATGCCACCCAGTACTACCATGGTGATCAGCACGATGGAGTGCTCGAAGGAGGCGATCTGTGGTGTGATGAATCCAGTGTAGTGGGCATAGAAGCTACCCATGATGCTGGCATACACAGCGGATATTACGAACACCATGCTTTTGAAACGGGCGGTATCAACACCTACCACGCGCGCCGCCACTTCGGAGCCATGCACCGAGCGCAGAGCACGACCGATCGGGGAGTCGATGATGTTCTGGGCAATCCAGACCGCCAACAGCAGCAATACACCGGCCAGCACATACCACAGGAAAGTGCCGCTCAGGGTCATGCCGAGAATCTGGTACTCATTGAACACATTCAGCTCGGCACCGAACAGCGACAGAGAGGGCACAACGATGCCGTCGGGGCCACCGGTGATCCAGCGCTCGTTATTGATGATGATGTAGATGAT
Organism: Nitrincola salilacus; assembly: GCF_046271865.1. Lineage (NCBI taxonomy): Bacteria > Pseudomonadati > Pseudomonadota > Gammaproteobacteria > Oceanospirillales > Oceanospirillaceae > Nitrincola > Nitrincola salilacus. The sequence continues at coordinate 91,892 of NZ_CP176580.1, read as the reverse complement.
GAAGCCTACCGCCAGCGTCGCCATGGACAGATAATGTCCCTTAAGACGCAGGATCGGACGACCGACCACAAAGGCGATGATTCCAACCACCACTGCAGCAAGCAGCAGCACGGGAATCGGTGACCAGCCATACACACCAGTCATGATCGCACTCAGATAGGCGCCTACACCAAAGAAGGCGGCGTGACCGAGACTGATCTGGCCAGCAAAGCCTACCAGCAGGTTAAGACCCACAACGGTGGCGGCAATCAGCCCCATCTGGATCGCGATATCATAGTGAAAGTCGTTCTGCAGTCCGAAGGGGAGCACAATGATGATCAGTGCCAGCACCAGCAACCCGAACTGTCGTGACTGAAAAAGTGAATTCAACATCAGACACGCTCCACGACACGGCTGCCGAACATCCCTCTGGGCATGAAGAACAGCACCAGCAGGATCATCGAGAAGGCAACAGCGTCCTTATAATCAGAAGAGATGTAACCGGCTGTCATCGCCTCGACGATGCCCAGCGTGATACCGCCCACGACAGCGCCAACACCGCTGCCCAAGCCGCCCATCGCCGCAGCGACAAAGCCTTTCAGACCCAGCATGATGCCTATGTCGTAAGAGGTGAAGGTGATCGGGGCCACGGCAATACCGGCCATTGAACCAATAAGTGCAGACAACATGAACGCCAGCATCAGCACCAGTTGAGTACGAATACCCACCAGACGCGCTGCGTCTTTGTTCATGGAGGTCGCGAGAATCGCTTTGCCTATCAGCGTGCGTGTAAAGAAGAGCACCAGCAGCACGACCAGGATCGCGGCAATCAGCAACACCCAGATACTCTGGCTGTGCATGACGGCTCCACCGATACGCACCGGCTGATCACTGCCGAAACTTGGCATGACGTGATACTCCTTACCCCAGACAAGCTGTGCGACGCCACGGATAAAGATTGATGCACCAATGGTGATGATGATCAGAGTCACAACATTGGCCTGACGCGCAGGAGCAATGGCAAGGCGCTGCAGCGCAACACCCAGAATCCCGGCCAGAATGACAGCCAGAATAATGGCGATCGGCATGGGCAGGCCCATTCCCATCAGTGAAACAGTGGCCATGCCACCGATCATCAGGAACTCGCCCTGTGCGAAGTTGATCACATGGCTGGCGTTATAGATCAGGGTAAATCCCAGAGCAACCAGGGCATAGGTCGCCCCGATAGTGATACCGGTAAACAGGTATTGGAGGAATTCAGCAAGCATGGCAATGGCCCCATCAGGGTCAACCAAACCCCGAATGAGCATCATTGCTCATCGGGATCTGGTCTGTCTGTTTGTTACAAGGATTAGTCGACCAGGTTCCACTGACCGTCTTTTACTTCAAGGATGCGGAAGGAGTCAGCAGTCAGACCCATGTGATCTTCCGGTGACAGGTTGTAGATACCAGTCACACCGACATAGCCCTGAATATTCTCCAGCGCAGACCGCACCGCTTCACGATCAGTACTACCGGCCTGCTCGATCGCCATAACTGCCAGCATCAAGCCGTCATATGCGTAGGCACCAAAGGTGGACACCTGAGTGTTCCAATGAGCTTCGTACTCGGCTTTGTAGTTCTGAACCACGGCTTTCTGAGGATCGGTATCATCCAGTGAATCCGGAACCAGCAAAGGAGATGCAGGTAGACGCAGGCCTTCGGCCGCTTCGCCAGCCAACTCCAGGAAGCGATCAGACGCAACACCGTGTGACTGATAGAAAGGAAGATCGATACCCAGCTGCGCATAGTTACGTGTTACCAGAGCAGGACCCTGACCGAAGCCGAAGTTGAATACGGCTTCGACACCGGCATTACGGATACGGGTCAGCTGTGCGGTCATATCGGTATCGGATGGGCCATAGGTTTCATCAGCCAGAATTTCAATGCCGTAGTCTGCAGCGACTTCCAGAGTCTGGGTACGACCTGAACTACCGAAACCACCGGTATCGGAGATCAGACCCACTTTGGTGATACCGCGTGACTGCAGGTCAGCCAACACACGCTCAGCGGCCATGCGGTCTGACTGAGGTGTTTTGAAGACCCAGGTTTTGACCGGTTCGGTGATCACGATGGCGCCTGCCAGAGAGATGAACGGCGTGCGTGCCTGTTCGATCAGCGGCGCAGCCGACATGGTGGTACCGGTGGTGCTGCCACCAACGATGATATCCACACGGTCGTTACGTACCAGACGGCTGGCGAAGTTACGTGCCTGTGAGGCATCGCCGGCATCATCATAATGGATCAACTGCAGCTGACGGCCCAGTACACCACCATCAGCATTGATTTTTTCAACATACATTTCGAGGGTTTTCAGCTCAGGATCACCCAGAAATGATGCAGGACCTGTTGCAGACAGGAAGGAACCGATCTTGATCGGATCGCTGGCCTGAACAGAGGTTGCGAATATTCCAGCAGCCAGGGTCGCTGCAAGAAAACCGGCACGGCGGAAGATTTTCTTAGACATTATTTTTGTTCTCCAAAATCGGGGCAGTGTCTGCCCTCGTTTATTGTTACATGCAATGTTCGTTCGCTTTCTTGCGCCTGCTCAACATCCTGTCCAAGGCTTCAAGGCAGCCATAAAGTGACACACCAGATAAACAATATTAGAAACTATTGTATCAATACATCCATGTCAACTAGTAATTTAGGAGCATACTCAGCACTAGCGGTATATAGACCAATGATTTATACATTGAAAAACAATGATTTGTAGCGTTCTTTAATCAATAGTCGCCTTAAGCGATACAAAAAATTAAAAATATATGGTTGATGCGTATCAAATATTGGATATACTCGTGACATTCGGATTCAACCGCAGGTCGCCCGTACAACTGGAGCACAGAGTTCAGAACAACCTTGAGTCAAGGTTCAAGCTTAGTCTGGTCAGCGGTATCCAACAAACTTAGTAGCTAAAATGTTTGGAACTAAACTATTATTTCAAACTACACTTGCTCAAGGTGCCAACAAAGCAACAACAAGGTACAACCAGGTACAACAAGGCACCAACACTGAGTTGCTTCACTGAAAGGCTCCTTTCTGATGACGGTGAACCTTTCATAACTAATAAGATAAAGCGGGTTGCCCAATGTCGCAGAACCTTCTCGTGCAGGGACCGGTAAAAGGTGTTCGCATCCTTACCCTGCACCGCCCCGAAGCGCTGAATGCGCTGAATACCGCCCTGCTGGGTGAGATCTCTCTGGCACTGGATGAGGCAGAAGCCGACAGTGCCACCGGCGCCGTTGTGATCACCGGCGATGACCGTGCCTTTGCGGCCGGTGCCGATATCAATGAGATGGCCAGCCGCGATCTGGTTGGTATTCTGGAAGATCCCCGTCAGGCTCACTGGGCCCGTATCGCCCGTTTCAGCAAACCGCTGATCGCGGCCATCAATGGTTTTGCACTCGGCGGTGGTTGTGAGCTGGCGATGCATGCCGACATTCTGATTGCCGGCGAAAACGCTCGCTTTGGCCAACCCGAAATCAATCTTGGCATCATGCCCGGTGCTGGAGGCACGCAGCGCTTGTTGCGCGCCGTTGGGCAATCGATGGCGATGCAGATGGTTCTGACTGGCGAGCAGATCAGCGCGAAACGTGCACTGGAAGCTGGATTGATCAGTGAAATCTGTGTTCCCGAACTGACCCTGGAAAGAGCTACCAACATCGCGCAGATCATCGCTGCCAAGGCTCCCCTTGCTGTGCGTCTTGCCAAAGAAGCGATCCATAAAGCGGCTGATGCCGATCTGGCGACAGGCCTGCGCTTTGAGCGCCATGCCTTCACCATTCTGGCAGGCACTGAGGACCGCAAAGAGGGACTGGCGGCTTTTCAGGAGAAGCGCAAGCCGGTCTTTACTGGTAAGTAGTACTCGTAAAAGTAGTACTGGCAAGTAGCACCGGTAAGTAGTAGCTGCCATCACTGATTACGCGCCGTAAGTTTGACCACTGCGGCCAATGAATAACAGAAAGATAACAAGGATTCAGCCATGAGCGAACAGACCATTCTTCTGGAGATCGAACAGGGTGTTGCATTACTCACCCTTAACCGCCCCGGTAGCCTGAACAGCTTCAATGCTGACATGCACGCCGAGATGCGCAGTGCGATCAGCCAGATCAGAAAGAACCCCGAAGTCCGCGCACTGCTGATCACAGGCGCTGGCCGTGGTTTCTGTGCCGGGCAGGATCTGTCTGACCGTAATGTCGCCCCGGGTGCCGAAGTACCTGATCTGGGTGAGTCGATCGAGAAGCGTTACAACCCGCTGCTGCGCAGCCTGCGCGACCTGCCGATGCCAGTGATCTGCGCCGTCAATGGTGTCGCAGCAGGTGCCGGTGCCAATATCGCTCTGGCCTGCGACATCACACTGGCAGCCCGCTCCGCCAGCTTTATTCAGGCATTTTGCAAGATCGGTCTGATCCCGGACTCCGGTGGCACCTGGAGCCTGCCTCGCCTGGTAGGCATGGCACGTGCCAAGGCGCTGGCGATGCTGGGCGATAAGATCAGCGCTGAGCAGGCCGCATCCTGGGGCATGATCTGGCAGTGTGTTGACGATGAACAACTGATGGACGAAGCCCTGAAGCTGGCACGCCATCTGGCCAGCCAGCCCACTGCCGGTCTGGCACTGATCAAGCGTGCACTGAATGCCAGCATGAGCAACAGCTTTGATGAGCAGTTGGATCTGGAGCGTGATCTGCAACGTCTGGCCGGGCGCACAGAAGATTATCGCGAAGGCGTTGCCGCTTTCATTGAGAAACGCAAACCGGAATTCAAGGGGCGCTGAGATGAACGCATTGGATAAAGAGATAGTCATCGCCGTGATAGGCGCCGGAGCCATGGGCTCGGGTATTGCACAGATCGCCGCTCAGGCAGGCCATCAGGTATTTCTGCAGGATCAGCGTGCGGGTGCTGCCGAGCAGGGCAAGGCTGGTGTTGCCGCACAACTGCAAAAGCGCGTCGATAAGGGCAAGATGGAAGCTGCCGAACTCCAGGCACTGCTGGATCGTATTCACCCGGTTGACAGCCTGGGTGAAGTGGCCTCGGCGGGTCTGGTGATCGAAGCGATCATCGAAGATCTGTCGATCAAGCAGCAGTTGCTCGCACAACTGGAAGAGCTGTGTGAAGACGATACGATCCTGGCCACCAACACCTCATCCATCTCGGTGACGGCGCTGGCTGCAAAAATGCGCCTGCCTGAGCGACTGGTCGGCATGCACTTTTTCAATCCGGCGCCGCTGATGGCTCTGGTTGAGGTGGTATCCGGTCTGGCGACCAGCAAAACCGTTGCTGATACCATCTATGCCACCTCTATAGCCTGGGGTAAGAAGCCGGTACATACCACCTCAACACCCGGCTTCATCGTCAATCGCGTGGCGCGCCCCTTCTATGCCGAGGCGCTGCGCCTGCTGCAGGAAGGCGCGGCCGATGTCGCGACGATTGATGCCATCGTGCGCGAAGCTGGTGGTTTTCGCATGGGCCCCTTCGAGCTGATGGACCTGATTGGCCACGACGTCAATTATGCCGTCACCAACTCCGTGTTCGACGCCTATTATGGCGACCCACGCTTTCAACCTTCGCTGATTCAGAAAGGTCTGGTGGATGCCGGCCATCTCGGTCGCAAGAGCGGTCGTGGTTTCTACAACTATGCCGAGGCTGCCGAGAAGCCCCAGCCCGCGACGGCAACCGCCAGCGGTGAAGGCGATTCCGTACTGGTGGTCGAGGGGGATATCGGCCCTGCGAGTGCTCTGATCGACCGTCTTCAGGCCTGTGGTATTCAGGTAGCACAGCGTGAGGGCGCCGGCTTGCTGCGCTTCGGCGAAGCGACGCTGGCCCTGACCGATGGTCGCATGGCCACCGAGCGCGCCAGAGACTCAGGTATTCGTGATCTGGTGCTGTTCGATCTGGCGCTGAACTACGCCACCGCCAGCCGTCTGGCCCTCAGCGTCAGCCTGTCTGCATCTGACAAGGCGCGTGATGATGCCATACGTCTGTTCCAGAGCGCAGGTATCAGTATCAGTTTGATCGAAGATGCGCCAGGCATGGTGGTGATGCGCACCGTCGCGATGCTGGCGAATGAAGCCGCCGATGCCGTGCTGCAGGGCGTATGCAGCGTTGCCGATGTCAATCTGGCGATGTGCGCAGGCGTGAACTATCCCGAGGGGCCATTAAGCTGGGCCTCTCGACTGGGCAAGGGGCGCATCTATCAGGTGCTGCAGCATATTCAGGCCAGCTACGCTGAGGATCGTTATCGCCCCTCGTTACTGCTGCGTCGTGACTACTACAGCCCGCACAGCCTGATCGGATAACCGGTTTAAATGCTGAATGCTCAACACTTGGCTGTTTTTCAGGAATCTGTTTTGAGGAATCTATGAGCGAACTATCTCCACAGCAACTGGCCGAGGCCTGCGCCGAAGCGATGTATTCACGCGATATGGCGAGCCAGAATCTGGGCATGAAGATTGAATCAGTCGGCCCCGGCCGTGCCGTTCTGAGCATGAAAATCACCGATGAGATGATTCAGGGGCATGACTCCTGCCACGGTGGCTATATTTTCACGCTGGCAGATTCGACGTTCGCCTTTGCCTGCAACACCTATGATGAAGCCACCGTTGCATCCGGCTGCAGTATTGAATATCTGGCCCCCGGCAAATCCGGCGACCTGCTCACCGCTATTGGCGAAGAGAGAAGCCGCAGTGGCCGTACCGGCGTTTATGACATCACGGTTCAGAATCAGCACGGCAAGACCGTCGCTCTGTTCCGTGGCAAGTCTTATAAAGTGCGCGGCAGTGTTCGCCGCCTGGAGGAAACCGCATGACCACCCTGTTACAAGATGCCTATATCATCGATGCCGTGCGTACGCCGGTTGGCCGCTACGGCGGCGCCCTGTCCAGCGTCCGTGCCGATGATCTCGGTGCCATTCCGATCAAGGCACTGATGGCACGCCACCCGGATCTGGACTGGTCAAAAGTGGATGATGTGCTCTATGGCTGCGCCAACCAGGCCGGTGAAGATAACCGCGACGTTGCACGCATGTCCGCTCTGCTGGCGGGTTTGCCGGTCGATGTACCGGGTGGCACCATCAACCGCCTGTGCGGTTCGGGTATGGATGCAGTGGGTACAGCTGCGCGTGCGCTGCGCGGTGGCGAAACCGATCTGATCATTGCCGGTGGCGTCGAGTCCATGTCCCGCGCACCGTTTGTCATGGGTAAAGCAGATCAGGCGTTCAGCCGCCAGGCAGAGATCTTCGACACCACCATCGGCTGGCGTTTCATCAATCCGTTGATGAAACAGCAGTACGGCGTCGACTCCATGCCCGAAACAGCTGAAAACGTCGCCGCAGATTTCAATATCTCGCGTGAAGATCAGGACGCCTTTGCTCTGCGCAGTCAGCAGCGCACCGCCGTCGCACAGAAGAATGGTCGCCTGGCACAGGAGATCACGCCGGTAAGCATCCCACGTCGCAAGCAGGAGCCGCTGATCGTCGATACCGACGAGCATCCACGTGAAACCACGCTGGAACAGCTGGCAAAACTGCCGACGCCTTTTCGTGCTGGTGGCAGCGTCACCCCGGGTAACGCTTCTGGCGTCAATGATGGTGCCTGTGCACTGCTGATGGCCAGTGCCGAGGGCGTCAAGCGCTTTGGTCTGAAACCACGTGCACGCGTGGTGGCCATGGCCACTGCCGGGGTAGAGCCTCGCATCATGGGTATCGGCCCTGCTCCAGCGAGCCGCAAGGTGCTGGAAAAAGCGGGTCTGACGCTGGCTGATATGGATGTGATCGAACTCAACGAAGCCTTTGCCGCACAGGCTCTGGCCGTGTTGCGCGATCTCGGCTTGCCGGATGATGCCGAGCACGTCAATCCGAACGGTGGCGCCATCGCGATGGGTCACCCTCTGGGTATGAGCGGCGCCAGGCTGATCACGACAGCGCTGCACGAACTTGAACAACGTCAGGGACGATATGCACTGTGCACCATGTGTATCGGTGTCGGTCAGGGCATTGCACTGATCATTGAACGCGTTTGACCCCTATCGACTGACAGGAAATATAATATGAATTCGCCATCCAAATTTCAGGGCGCCCTCGACCCTCTGGAAACTGCCAGCCTTGATGAGCTACGCCATGTTCAGTTGCAGCGTCTGCGCAGCACACTGGCTCACGCTTACAAGAACGTGCCTTTTTACCGCAAGGCTTTTGATGACAAGGGCCTGCATCCACTGGATATCCATTCGCTGGAAGATCTGGCCAAGGTGCCCTTCACCACCAAGACGGATCTGCGCGACAACTATCCATTCGGCATGTTTGCCACGCCGATGAGTGACGTGGTGCGCGTACATGCGTCCAGCGGCACCACCGGCAAGCCTACTGTTGTCGGCTACACGCAGAATGATATCGATACCTGGGCTTCCGTTGTCGCGCGCTCAATCCGCGCAGCGGGTGGCTCCAAAGGTGACAAGGTGCATGTCGCTTATGGCTATGGCCTGTTCACTGGTGGTCTTGGCGCACACTATGGTGCTGAGCGCCTGGGCTGCACCGTGATCCCGATGTCGGGTGGCCAGACTGAGAAACAGGTGCAGCTGATCCGTGACTTCGAACCGGATATCATCATGGTGACCCCCTCTTACATGCTGAACATTGCCGATGAGATGGATCGCCAGGGCCTGGATCCACACAAACTGGCCCTGCGTATCGGTATCTTCGGTGCCGAGCCCTGGACAGGCAGCATGCGCAAGGAGCTGGAAGAGCGCCTGGGCATCGACGCACTGGATATTTATGGTCTGTCTGAAGTGATGGGACCCGGTGTTGGTCAGGAGTGTATCGAAACCAAAGATGGCCCGACCATCTGGGAAGATCACTTCTATCCTGAGATCATCGATCCTAACACAGGCGAAGTCCTGCCCGACGGCGAGTATGGTGAGCTGGTGTTCACCTCTCTGACCAAGGAAGCCCTGCCGATTCTGCGCTACCGCACCCGCGACCTGACCCGTCTGCTGCCGGGTACCGCGCGTCCGATGCGTCGCATCGACAAGATCACCGGCCGCAGCGATGACATGCTGATTATCCGTGGCGTCAATGTCTTCCCGACTCAGGTGGAAGAGCAGATCCTTAAAATGTCACAACTTGCACCACACTATGAGATAGAAGTGTATCGCGATGGACATATGGACAGCGTGATCGTACGGGTTGAGCTGAAGTCAGAAGCCTCTCCTGATGGTGACGATCTGCGCAATCAGGTCAGCACTGAACTGCGTCATCACATCAAGTCCTACATCGGTATCAGCACCAAGATTGAAGTGTTGAATCCAGGCAGCATTGCCCGCTCCGAAGGTAAGGCGAAGCGAGTGTTTGACCGCAGAAAGCAGCCGTAGCACAAAGAGCGATGGTACTGCTATAGCACGTGTTTATAGCAGGCACTGAGCCCTCTCAGACAGGTTAAGGTTTACTTCATCAGGTAAGGATGCCCTTTCAACCCCGCCAACTGGCGGGGTTTTTTTATGCCTACCATCTGCAGAAATGCCGCTTATCATACCCCTTGCTGCTGCTCCTGAATCGCACTCACAAGGGCACTCACACGTACGATTCAAAATGACAATCCATCAGGCTGATCAACCTGGCCAATCGCTTAATCAGCGACCACCTTTTAATCAGAATACTGATCCAGATCAACAAATATTTATGATACATATTTTATTATTTGGTTAATTATTTATGTGTCATAAATAAGACAAACTATCGCCTTCGGGCCAACTTAATAAGAAACAGAGGATCCAGACATGGCTAAAAATGAAAAGCTTGCCAAAACCATGGAGTTCCCACCCGAAACGCCCCAGCCAAATATCTACCCGCTCTCCTGGCACGCCAAAACCGGCAAGATGGAAGAGATCTGGGATGCCGCCCAGCGCGAAAACTGGGATCCGAAGCACCTGCCCTGGGACACGCTGGATGTCGAGTCCTACAGCTGGGAAGAGCGCGAAGCGATCGCCTACTGGTGGACACTGCTGTCTGTGTTTGATGCCTCAGCGCCTCCGGTCTTTGCCGAAGCTTTCATCAAAACCTATGAAGACCATGAAGAGGACCCTGTCCGTCGCTGCTTCTTCTCCGTTACCCGTGACGAGCAGAACCATGAGCAGATGTGCGGCCTGGCCATCACCAAGTTCCTCGGCCATACCGATCCACTGACCTATGAGCCGAAAACAGAACTCGGCAAGCGTCTGCAGAAAAACGCCAAGTGGCTCTACTACAACGGTGGCCGTTACTGGAATGGCTATAAAGAAGCTGTGCCCAAATACTCTCTGGCTGTGCTGTTCAGCTCCTTCCTGATGGGTGAGATCGCTGCAGCGACCATCTTCAAGCAGATGCACGATAATTCGCACGAACTGGTGTTCAAGGAAGCTTTCCGCAATATCGGCCGTGATGAAGGACGCCATATGGCGATCTGCATGGCACTGATGGAGCGCGACTATCCTGGCCTGACTACTGAAAACCGTTCACTGGTCACCAAACAGATCCGTGCTGGCTATCTGTTCCTGTCTGCGGTGCTGTTCGAACCACCCATGGAGTTCTGGGATCTGCCGGAAGACTTCATCAGCAATCAGCGCGAAGGTGAAGAGGTGGCACGCGGTGCCGGTTTCGGTATCCCGAGCTATGAAGCGAAAAAAGAGAACTGGCGTAATGCGATGCTGAACCTGAAAGGGGTTCTGGATCGTTACGACATCCCCTTCCCTGCAATCCCTGAAGTGGGTATCAGCGGTGAAGAGGTCAATGATGTCGATCTGGAAAACATCATTCCTGTCTTCTGATTTCGACTATCTCTGAAACACACGCAGGGTATCTGTCAGATTCGACAGATACCCTCCTCAACCTGATAGCTGAGGCTGTTCATGCAGAAAATCCGTCTACATCCATCCGGCAGAGAGGTCGAATACCAGCAGGGTGATACCGTCCTCGGTGCGCTGGAAAAAGCAGGCTACGCTCTGCCCAATAACTGCCGGGCCGGCGCCTGTGGCGAATGCAAGGTCAAGGTGATCTCCGGTCAGTTTGATCAGGGCATGGTGCTGGATATGGCACTCAGCCAGGAGGAGCGCCGTGAGGGCTATGGTCTGATGTGCATGGCCAAATCCCTGTCTGATGAATTGACTATCGAGTGGGGCACAGAAGATGCCAAACCGAAGCTTTTCCCCCCGCGCGAAAACCAGCGTTATCTGGTGACAGACCGTATTCAGCGCACACCCAGCATACTAGAGTTGCGCCTGCGCCCCCTTGGCCAGATCATGCGTTACTGGCCGGGGCAGTACGTCACGCTGGGTAACCCGTCTGCCGGGATTCCAACCCGCTGTTACTCCATCGCCAATGCTCCACGCCCAGATGGTGAAATCACCCTGCAGATCACTCAGGTGGAAGCCGGTAAAACCAGCAACTGGGTGCATAATGATCTGACGACAGGAGATATGGTGGCGCTTGCAGGCCCCTATGGCACGTTTATCGGTGATCTGGCGCTACAGACACCCGTACTGTGTCTCGCCGCAGGATCAGGTCTGGCACCGATCCTGTCACTGACAGAAGCGGCAATGCGCCGTGAGTACCGCAAACCCGTGACCTTGATGTTTTCCGCACGCCATGAAGCCGATATCTATGACAAGGGTCTGATGCGTTTCTGGGAAACCAAGCACCGTAACTTTCGCTTTAAACCCACGCTGACCCGTGAGGAGGTTGATGGCTATCTGCATGGCCGCCTGCCCAAAGTTTTGCCACAGGTGTTTGATGACCTGTCGGCTCACAGCATATTCATTGCCGGCAGTCCTGAGTTTGTGCAGCAGTGCACCGAAGCCGTCAAGGCACTCGGCGCGCAGGAAGAGATGATCTATACCGAAGGATACTTTGATCAGGCGCTGCCTCAGACGGCACCGGCCAGTCATCTGGTTTCCTGATACTTCCCCGATCTATTTTTTACCAGATCCTGAGCCAGACTCAGGGTCTGGCCTGGCTCTTCAACCTTTTGAGCTCGACCTCCTGAGCCCGACCGCCAATGCCCGGATATCCTGTCACTGGATACGCTCACCCGCCCCCCTGCGCTGAATGTCAGAAACGCACAACATTAGTGATAACAAATATTCATATTAATGTATCACTAAGGTCTATCTTATCCATATGCACACATCTCGTCAGCATTGCTTTAGCACCTGTTTTTCATGGAGAAATTTCGATTTCATGTTGATTCTGGCGTGATTGTGTTCTGAATCAGACACAATAGATGCTTCAGATTAACGCGATACATAAAATCATTTCTTGATATTAATTAGGTATCATATTACATTAATCACATTGATGGCCCTGCGAAACTGGGCTATATAAAAGTAACTGCCGAATAAAAATACGACAAAACGTTTCACTGGAGAGCAGACTATGTACGCCCAACTTGTCGAAACCGGAAGCAAGCGTCTCAAGACCCTGGAAGAGATGGGACCTGAAGAGCGCGCTTTTCAGGAAAAGATCGATGCCGAAATCAAGATCGAGCCCAAGAACTGGATGCCAGACAGCTACCGCAAAACGCTGATCCGCCAGATCTCCCAGCACGCACACTCCGAAATCGTCGGCATGTTGCCCGAAGGCAACTGGGTGACACGCGCCCCGAGCCTCAAGCGCAAGCTGCAGCTGATGGCCAAAATTCAGGATGAAGCCGGACATGGCCTTTATCTTTACAGCGCCATGGAAACGCTCGGTGCCGATCGCGATGAAGAGGTTGAGAAACTGCATACTGGCAAGGCCAAGTACTCCAGTATCTTCAACTATCCAACACTGAACTGGGCCGATATCGGCGTGGTTGGCTGGCTGGTCGACGGTGCCGCGATTGTCAACCAGGTACCGCTGCAGCGCACCTCTTATGGCCCCTATGCACGTGCCATGGTGCGAGTCTGCAAAGAGGAAAGCTTCCATCAGCGTCAGGGCTACGAAATTCTGCTGACCATGATGCAGAAGGGTAACGACGCACAGAAAGCGATGGTTCAGGATGCGATCAATCGCCTCTGGTGGCCAGCACTGATGATGTTCGGGCCGCGCGATGATGATTCCCCCAACTCCGCACAGTCGATGGCGTGGAAGATCAAACGTCACACCAATGACGAACTGCGTCAGCGCTTTATCGATCAGACCGTGCCACAGCTTGAACTGCTCGGCTGTACCGCGCCTGATCCGGAACTGAAATTCAACGAAGAAACCGGTCATTACGACCACGGTGATATCGAGTGGCAGGAGTTCTACGACGTGATTCAGGGCAATGGCCCCTGCAACCGTGATCGTATCGCCACACGCAAAAAAGCTATTGATGAGGGTGCCTGGGTGCGTGAAGCCGCAGCCGCCTATGCCGAAAAGCAGAAACAGCAACATCAAGCCGCATAATTGTCAGGAGAATAAGAAATGTCAGTCTGGTCACTCTATGAAGTTTTCGTGCGCAGCAAGCACGGCCTGAACCACAAGCATGTCGGCAGCGTTCATGCAGCAGATGCTGAAATGGCGCTTGAGAACGCACGTGAGCTGTACACACGCCGCAGCGAAGGCGTCAGCATCTGGGTTGTACCCTCCAACAACATCACCGCGTCATCCCCGGATGACAAGGAAGCTTTGTTCGACCCATCCGACGACAAGGTTTACCGTCATGCCAGCTTCTACAAGCTGCCTGACGAAGTCGGCCACATGTGAGGAGACAGCCTGTGACACAGCAAGAAGCATTGCAACAGTACCTGCTGCGCCTCGCAGACAGCGACATGGTTCTCGGCCAGCGCCTGTGTGAGCTTTGCGGCCACGCGCCGGCCCTCGAAGAGGAACTGGCCCTGATGAACCTGGGTCTGGATCTGATCGGTCAGGCACGCAACTGGTATGAATATGCCGCCGAACTCGAAGGCAAAGGCCACGACGCCGATTATCTGGCGTTCCGCCGGGATGCCGGGGAGTTTCGTAACCTGCTGCTGGTAGAGCAACCCAATGGCGACTACGCCATGACCATGGCACGCCAGTTCTTCTTTGATGTCTGGCACTATCACACCCTGCAGGCACTGGTGAACTCCTCCGATGAGCGCATTGCTCAGGTGGCCGGTAAGGCGATCAAAGAGGTGACCTATCATCTGCGTCGCTCCATCGAATGGATGAAGCGTCTGGGTAACGGTACTGAAGAGAGCCATCAGCGTATGGAAGTCGCCGTCGAAGAGCTGTGGCGCTTCACCGGTGAACTGATTGAAGCGGATGAGGTGGACCAGATGATGGCCGACGCCGGCATCGGAGCCGACCTTGATACGGTGAAACAGGCCTGGCAGCAGATGGTACGTGATGTGCTGACCGAAGCGACGCTGACACTGCAGGATGAAAATGCCTGGATGCATGTGGGTGGCAAGCGCGGCATCCACACCGAACACCTGGGCTTCCTGCTTGCCGAAATGCAGTTCCTGCCACGAGCTTACCCCGATGCTGTCTGGTAAGCATCCGATGGACAGTCTGATCGCCAGTGATCGGATCCCGGCTAACGCCTCGGGCGAGCGCCTGAGCATCGAGCAGCTCTGGCAGTTGCTCGATGAGGTCAAGGATCCGGAAGTGCCGGCGATCAGTGTCGTTGAACTGGGCGTGGTGCGCAGTATCGAGTGGCAGGATGAGACGTTGCATGTCTGCGTTACACCCACCTACTCGGGCTGCCCGGCCACCGAGCTGATCGAGCAGATGATTCAGTCTGCGCTGGAGCAGGCAGGGCTCAGGCAGTTCCAGTTGGAAACCCGACTGGCGCCCGCCTGGACGACCGACTGGATAACACCGGCAGGCCGTGAAAAGCTGCGCGAGTTTGGCATAGCGCCTCCTCAGGGCAGCGCCAGCAAGCTGAGCCTGATGGGGCATTCCGAAGTGATCGTGTGCCCTCACTGCAACAGCCAGCACACGGAACAGGTCAGCGAGTTCGGCTCCACCGCCTGCAAGGCGCTGTACCGTTGCAGGGACTGCCTGGAACCCTTTGATTATTTCAAATGCATCTGAGCCGAAGCTACATGACACCTGTCTGTCATGGCTTCTGTCGGCCAAAGCAACAAGAATTCAGAAGAGAAATCGCATGAGCCAATTTCACGCTTTAACGATCCGGGAAGTCAAACCCGAAACCCGCGATGCTGTCTCCATCGCCTTTGATGTGCCTGTAGAACTGCAGGACGCTTTTCGCTTCACCCAGGGTCAGCACCTGACAATTCGTACCCAGCTCGAAGGTGAAGAGGTGCGTCGCTCCTACTCCATCTGTGCGGCTGTGGACGAAAGCGAGCTGCGCGTGGCCGTTAAACGTGTTGCTGGCGGGCTTTTCTCCAACTACGCCAATGATGACCTGAAAGCGGGCCAGACACTGGATGTGATGCCACCCACCGGCCACTTCTATGTTGAACTGGACCCGGCGCGCGAAGGTGACTATCTGGCAGTGGCTGCTGGCAGCGGTATCACACCGATTCTGTCAATCATCGGCACCACTCTGAAGACTGAGCCCAAAAGTAAGGTAACCCTCTTTTACGGCAACCGCTCCACCAACAGCACACTGTTCCGTGAGAAGCTGGAAGACCTGAAGAACCGCTATATGGGCCGCTTCAATCTGGTTTTCATTTTCAGCCGCGAGCAGCAGGATATCGATCTGTATAACGGTCGTATCACAGCTGAGAAGTGTGACGCGCTGTTCGACCGCTGGGTCAAGGTGGATAACCTGACCGGCGCGTTCATCTGTGGCCCTCAGGAGATGACCGAAGTGGTCAGCGACTCTCTGACTCGCCACGGCCTGGCGAAGGAGAAGGTTCATTTTGAGCTCTTCACACCTGCCGGTGGTGCACCAAAATCCCGTCAGGAGCGTGCCGATGTTCAGATAGATCCGGCCGCTGTGAGTGAGATCACTGTGATTGCCGATGGTCGTCAGATCAGCTTTGAACTGACCCGCAACACCAAGAGCATCCTTGATGCAGGTAATGATTCAGGCGCGGACCTGCCATACTCCTGCAAGGCCGGTGTCTGCTCAACCTGCCGTGCCAAGGTTGTGGAAGGTGAAGTGGAGATGGATGCCAACTTTGCGCTGGAAGACTATGAGGTGGCCGCTGGCTACGTCCTGTCATGCCAGTGCTACCCAGTGACCGACAAGGTCGTGCTGGATTACGATCACTGATCCCCTTGTGCGGGTAGGGCGCTCTTTTCAGCGCCCTACCCGCCCTTTTCCTTTGCCAGCATAATTGTCATGGTGGCAAAACTCTTATATCCGATTCCACTCAAGCAGCAAGTGCCGTTATACAATGGCAATGAAATACGACTATGCTGTTATTTTTCCCATTTCATCCGGTTCCAATATGACTCCTGTTTCGACTCAGACCCGCCTTGATCTCAAAGGGACCTGGCTGGGCTTTAAACGCCTGCTGCCTCTATCGCTGTTTGTCATAGCATTCGGGCTGGCCTTCGGTATGGCGGCGACACAAAGCGGCCTGAGCACCTTCGAAGCGATGCTGATGAGTGCACTGGTATTTGCCGGCGCCTCTCAGTTCGGCGCACTGGAACTCTGGGGACCTCAGGTGCCGGTCGTGGCGCTGATGATAACCACCTTTGCGATCAATGCCAGACACCTGCTGATGGGCGCTTCGCTCTACCCCTGGCTGCGTGAGTTACCCACAGGCCGTCGTTACGCCATTCTGACCGTGATCAGTGACGCCAACTGGGCGATGGCCGCGCAGGACTATCAGCGCGGAGAGCGCAACCTTGGCATCCTGCTGGGAGGCGGCCTTGCGCTCTGGTCAACCTGGATGATCGGCACACTGCTCGGCATGGTGTTCAGTACCGGTATTAAAGACCCCTACAGCCTGGGACTGGATATGGTGCTGGGCTGCTTTTTGTTATCGATGGCACTCGGGGGTAACAAAACCCCCAGAACGCTGGTGATCTGGTGCGTGGCGGCCCTGACCTCTCTGGCGGCGTTTATCTGGCTGCCACCCAACACACACGTGATTGTCGGCGCATTATCAGGCGGGCTGGTCGGAGCTTTCTGGCTGGATCGCAAGGCTACCGCAGGAGACTCAGATGCTGACGCTTGAAACCACAGCAACCGGTACTCTGCTGCTGATCGTCATCATGGGACTGGTGACACTGCTGACTCGCGTCGGTGGTGTGCTGATCATGTCTTTTGTACCGATTAATCAACGTGTCGAGGGTTTCATCAACGGCATGTCTGGCTCGGTGTTGATCGCCATCCTGGTACCGATGGCGTGGCAGGGCGATACCGGTGCACGCATGGCGCTGCTGGTGACCTGTATCATGATGTTTGTGATCAAGAAGCCGCTGCCAGCCATTACCGCGGGCATAGCAACAGCTGCTCTGTGGCGTTTTTTCTTCTGACGTGTCAGATGGAGAAACGCTTCACCAGCACCTCCAGTTGACCGGCTGTCTGGTTAAGATTCTCACTGGCTGACACATTCGCGTCCACGGCCACATTCGCCTGATTGGATTGCTCACGCACGCTGATGATGCCCTGATTGATCGACTGCAACTGCTCAAGCTGCGTTTGAGTAACCGCTCCAATCTCCAGGTTGAGACGACTGATGGTGGCGACACTCTCAATCACTGAGTCCAGTGCCACCGCCACTGTCTGCGTCGCTTCCACGTTTTTGTCTACCTGTGACAAGCCACTCTTGATCGCATCAGCGCCACGATCTGCGCTGTTCTGCAGCTGTTCTATCAGCCCCTGAATCTCGATGGTGGCTTCGCCGGTACGCTGCGCCAGCTGACGTACCTCATCGGCCACGACGGCAAAACCACGCCCATGATCACCCGCTCTGGCCGCTTCTATTGCAGCATTGAGCGCCAGCAGGTTGGTTTGTTCCGAGATACTGCGAATAACCTCAAGTACTGTGCCGATATTGTCACTGTCTTTCTTCAACGACAGAATCGCGGTATTGGCTTTGGTGACGGTTTCAGCCAGGTGCCCCATTTCGGTCTTGGCAAAGGCAACGCCCTGCTGGCTCTGTTTGATCGACTCGTCTGCTGTTTTGGCCGTGTCTGCAGCGAAGGATCCACTGTCGGCCACTGACTGCACCAGCTCAGCAAGCGAAGAGGTCGATTCTTCTATCGCCTGTTCGCTGTGCTGCTGCTGTATCAATGCCTGTCGGGTCTTGACCGAGGTGTCCTTCATTACCTGAGCGCTGTCGGTGATCTGCCGACCGGCCCGGGTCATATCCATTACGTTCTGTCGCAGGCTATCGATCAACTCATTCACCGACTGGATCACATTACGCAACTCGCCGACGGCGCCGGTCTGATCCACAGAGGTGCGCAGATCATTCTGAGTGACACGACGCACACCCGATACGAAGTGGGACAAAGGTTTAACGATCAGGCGCTGCAGGAACAGCCCTGCCAGCAGGCTCGCCAGCAAAGCAATGATGCAGAGTGTCAGCAGCACCACAGGTATGATTTCGGCATTGCGTCGAGCTTCCTCGGCACGGCTGTCGGCCTCACCCAGTCGTTCGATCTGATCGCCCGATACCGCACGCTGCATGGTGCTGACAGACTGATCAATACTCTGTTCAACGCGAGGGATCACCTCAAGTGAAGCAGTCAGCTCCATCAGCGTGGCAGACAGCTCGCTGGTCATGGTGGCTGATGCCTCGGTGGAGCTGTTTACCAGCTCCAGTGCAGATGCCAGCACCCTGGCCGACTCAACACTGGCATCCTGTTGAGCCTGAGCGGCTTCCTGTGTTTGAATCGCCAGTTGATTAGCCTCTTCGGCTGTGCGGTTGGCCAGCTCCAGACTGCCGGTCTGAATTTTGTCGGCCAGCTCTATGATCCCTTCGACCGACTGGACTATCTCTCGCCCTAGCGTGTTACGGGCAAAAGATGGTTCCATATTTGAGAACTTTCTGACCTGGCTGCGAAAGGGGCGCAGTAATCGTTTCATCTGCACCAGATGCTGGCGGGTATCATCTGTGGCATCAACATTAAAAAGCGCACTGGTGATCGCGGCAAGGCCACGGTTAATATACTGCAGATTTTCTTCGATCGACTCAAAAGCCCCTTCTTCACCCTGACCCAACTTGTAAAAATCGATCAGCGTTTGAAGAGCTCGCTGGTTAATCAGTTGCGAAGAGGTGATCATTGAGTGCATCGGACCGGACACCAGCTCCAGATTAGATGCGATCTGTCCTGTGACATGACTGATCGCCGCGACACTCTCATTCTGCTTTTCTGCCACCATCTGCAGTTCCTGCAACCCGGCGTCGATCTGCTCACTGGCCTGACTGCCTTCGGCCAGTCGGCTCTCAAGCTGGCTCAAACGCTGCAATGAGGATTGCGCTTCGGACAGCTGCCCGATCTGTTTCTCTATATCACCGAGCACCGTGATCGATTGCCGCATATTTTCGGCAACGCTTTCGGTTTCGCTGCGGAGAAAGGTCAGATCGTCACTGAGTTGGTTGGTGCTGAACAGTGCAAAGATACCGGTTACCAGCAGCAGGAAGAGCACTGCACCGAACAGGGCGTTTATAATAAAACGTATCGACAGGCTGGATAACATAGGCACTTGATCTCTAATGCTATGGTTCATCTGACTATAGCATAATCAGTTGGTTATACTATTTCTGATTACGACATTTCTGCTTTACAAAACTATAGCGCATATCGAGATCAGCGCTGCAAGTCCGACTGCCAACCTCTCTATCACTCTAAGGAGTGGAGGTACAGCCGGTCTTGCAGAATCCTATGCCATGCTTCACTTATCCTCTGGTTGTCGTCTGCTATCACTCCAGATCCGGCAACTGACGCCTGCGCTTCTCTTCTGAGCGCCGCATCAGATACCAGCCGATAAAGGCTGCAATAGACACCGCCAGTATGATCAGGGTAGCCAGCGCATTGATCTTGGGCGATACCCCCAACCGGACTGACGAGAACACCAGCATCGGTAGCGTTGTTGCGCCGGGGCCTGACACGAAGCTGGCGATGACCAGATCATCCAGCGACAGGGTGAAGGCCAGCAGCCAACCGGATATCAATGCTGGCGCGGTCATTGGCAGGGTGATCAGGAAAAAGGTCTTGAAGGGTGTGGCGCCAAGATCCATCGCTGCTTCTTCAATCGACAGATCCACTTCACGCAGACGCGATGAAACCACGACTGCGACATAGGCGCTGCAGAAGGTGGTGTGGGCTATCCAGATGGTGGCGACACCACGATCCGCCGGCCAGCCGATGATTTGCGCCATATGCACGAACAACAGCAAAAGCGACAGGCCCGTGATCACTTCCGGCATGACCAATGGTGCCGTGATCATGCTGGAGAGCGCCGTACGCCCGCGAAAGCGGCGGAATCGGGTCATCACAAATGCCGCCAGTGTACCGATACAGACCGCCATACTAGCGGAGTAGAACGCAATCTTGAGACTGGTCCAGACAGCCGACAGCAACTGCTGATCCCGGAACAACTCGAAGTACCATTGCGTCGAAAATCCAGCCCAGACCGTTACCAGACGTGAGGCATTGAATGAATAGAACACCAGAATGAGCATGGGTACATAGAGAAACAGCAGCCCCAGTACCAGCATCACGGTAGAGAAATGTGGTTTTTTCATCTTATTCACTCTTCTCCAGTTCGCGCGACTGATAACGGTGGAACAGGATGATTGGAATGATCAGTATGCCGAGCATCACAATCGCCAATGCTGATGCCACAGGCCAGTCTCTGTTATTGAAGAACTCTTCCCACAGCACCTTGCCGATCATCAGCGTATCAGGCCCACCCAGCAGTTCAGGAATGACGAACTCACCCACCGCTGGAATAAAGACCAGCATGGAACCCGCGATCACTCCACCCTTCGACAGCGGTAAGGTAATCTTCCAGAAGGTGTTGAGCGAACGTGAGCCCAGGTCGGAAGCAGCCTCCAGCAAACTTCTATCCAGCTTCACCAGGTTGGCATAAAGTGGCAGTATCATGAAGGGCAGATAGGCATATACGATACCGATCACCACCGCGATATTGGTATTCATGATTCTCAGCGGCTCGTTGATCACCCCGAGCCAGAGTAGAAAATTATTCAACAAACCCTGATTGCTCAGTATCCCCATCCAGGCATACACCCTGATCAGAAAGGAGGTCCAGGAGGGCAGCATCACCAACAGCAAGAGTACCACCTGCGTCTGAACCGGCGCACGGGCGATGGCATAGGCCATGGGATATCCGAGCAGCAAACAGGCCAGGGTCGAGATGAACGCAATCTTCAGTGAACCCCAGTAAGCCGACACATAGAGTGAGTCAGTTGCCAGAAACAGAAAATTGCCGAAATTCATCACCAGTGTCAGCGTATCACTGGCGTACTGGAGCACCGGCTGATAAGGCGGTATCGAAATCGCAGCGGATGAAAAGCTGATCTTCAGCACCAGTGCAAATGGCAGCAGGAAAAACAGCGAAAGCCACAGGAAGGGGATCGCAAAGACCAGCGTTCGCCCCTTTGGCTTCAGACGTTTGAGTTTGTTTGCCAATTTACTCATCTGCGAACCATCCTTTTATTGCCAGAGTACGACTGGACTGGTTGATTCCCAGCTGATGTACACCTTGTCTTCCCAGGTGGGACGGTCGCCACGACGCTCGATATTTGCCATGCTGGCCTGTACGATCATGCCGCTTTCGAGGCGCACATAGTAAACCGATACACCACCGAGGTAAGCGATGTCGTGGATCACGCCAGATGACCAGTTATGTGGTTCAGGAGGTTGCTCCCGCGTGATCAAGGTCTTTTCGGGTCGTATCGCGAGCCAGACCTTACGATCCTGCGCGGCCGTACTGATACCATGACTGATAAAAACCGGGGTACTGAGCGCATCACTCATCAAGGTGCAGCTGTCTGCCTCATCCTCGGTGATCTGTGCTTCAAACATGTTCACCGAACCGATGAATTCCGCAATCATGCGACTGTTCGGGCTTTCATAGATATCCATCGGCGAGCCAACCTGCGCGATCCAGCCATCAGACATGATCGCAATACGCCCTGCCATGGTCATCGCCTCTTCCTGGTCATGTGTGACGAGGACACAGGTCACGCCGACTTTTTCCAGAATATCGACTACCTCCAGCTGCATCTGGGTCTTCAGTTTTTTATCCAGCGCCCCCATCGGCTCATCCAGCAACAGCAGCTTGGGGCGTTTGGCCAGAGAACGAGCCAGTGCCACACGCTGACGCTGACCACCGGACAGCTGCATCGGCTTGCGCTTGGCAAAGGTCTCCATCTTGACCAGCTTGAGCATTTCAGCGACACGCTCACTTATCTCGCTTTTGCTCATGCGATCCTGCTTCAGGCCAAAGGCAATGTTCTGCTCCACGCTCATATGCGGAAACAGAGCATAGGACTGAAACATCATATTGATCGGGCGCTCATACGGAGGCAGGTCGGTGATATCCCTGCCATCCAGCAGGATGCGTCCCTGTGTGGGTTTTTCGAAGCCTGCCAGCATTCTAAGCAGCGTTGACTTACCTGAGCCTGAGCCACCCAACAAGGCAAAGATCTCGCCGCGTGGGATATCAAGACTGACATTATCAACCGCCAGCGTTTCATCAAACTGCTTGCTGACACCTTCAATTCTCAACAGCACTTCAGCGGTTGCTGGTTTCGCCGTTGGTTTTTTAATCTCGCTAGCTGCTTCTGCCATTAGCAAAAACTCCGGTCACGGACGGACATGAACATCCCGACATGAAAAAGTGAAAAGCCAGCCCGGTCAGCAACTCATTGTTGCTGCCGGGTCTCAGGGCATATTAACGTCCGGATTTAACTCGGTTCCAGGTGCGCGTAATCACACGCTGGGTATCCAGAGGGCGTTCTTTGGCAATATACAGCTTGGAGATAACCTCCTCCGTCGGATAGATAGAAGGATCAGACAGCACCTCAGAGTCTACAAGCTGATCTGCAGCACTGTTAGGATTGGCATACATCACGTAGTTGGTGATATCGGCAATGATCTCAGGCTGCAGCAGGAAGTTGATCAGTGTATGGGCATTTTCTTTGTTCGGTGCATCGTTAGGAATCGCGAGCATATCGAACCACAGAGCAGCGCCCTCTTTAGGAATGGTGTAAACGATCACATTGCCATTACCAGCTTCATCAGCACGATCCGCTGCCTGGAATATATCTCCCGAGTAGCCGGCACCAACACAGATATCACCATTCGCCAGATCAGAGATATAGCGTGATGAGTGGAAGTAAGTAATGTGAGGTCTGACTGAGGAGATCACCTCCGCCGCTTTGGCAAAATCATCCGCCTCGTTGCTGTTCGGATCAAGCCCCAGGTATGCCATTGCTGCCGGCAACATCTCATCACCCGAATCCAGCATGGAGATACCGCAACCTGCTGCAGCCAGCTTGGCTGTGATCTCAGGGTCGAACATCAGTGCCCAGGAGTTAACTGGCGCATCATCACCCAGAATTTCCAGTACTCGCCCTTCGTTATAACCATAGCCATTGGTACCCCACAGGTAGGGTACGGAATACTGGCTGCCCGGATCGATGGATACCATCTGCGCCATCAGATCTGGATTGAGATTAACCATATTCGGTAACAGGGAGTGATCAAGCTTTGCAAAGGCACCCGCACTGATCTGCTTGGTCAGATAGTGATTGGATGGCACCACCAGGTCATAACCGGAACGACCGGACAGCAGTGCAGCCTCCAGCACTTCGTTGCTGTCAAAAACATCATAGGTGACACTGATGCCGGATTCTGCAGTGAATTTCTCCAGCGTATCCTCAGCAATGTAGTCAGACCAGTTATACACCCTGACCTCATTGGCATTTACAACTCCGGCACCAAACGCCAGCGCCATGGATGTGGTCAGTACAGCCTTCCTGAAATGTCGGATCATGTTGTTACCTCTCAGCATTAGGGTCAAAAACGGCGGGGCATTTTCAACATTTTTTGTTGTTTTTAAAATAGCCGGAATGCAAACTGGCAACTGCTCCTGCGTTGCCAGCATACCGCCCATCCCTGGGCGTAAAAAGGAAAGGTCGCCCTTTCCTTTCATGCTTACACCGACAGCAGGAGAAATTCGCGCTCCCAGGAGCTGATCACCT
The DNA here is from genome assembly GCF_046271865.1 of Nitrincola salilacus. NCBI lineage: Bacteria > Pseudomonadati > Pseudomonadota > Gammaproteobacteria > Oceanospirillales > Oceanospirillaceae > Nitrincola > Nitrincola salilacus. Next base: position 67,802 of record NZ_CP176580.1, on the reverse strand, counting down.
GCTTGAAATTTTCATTTTCCACTCGCTTCACGGCGATGAATCCCTGCACGAACTTACTGCCCAGATACTCCTCCAGTACCTTGCAGTTCTCCATCCGCTCCAGCGCGCTCTCCAGTGTGAAGGGCAAGCGTAGATTGCGACGCTGATAGGCACGACCCTGTACCGGCGCAGAAGGGTTGATCTGCTGCGTCATGCCGATATATCCACACAGCAGACTTGCAGCAATCGCAATGTAAGCGTTGGCATCAGCACCCGGCAGACGGTTTTCGATACGCCGATTCTGTGGGTCGGAATCCGGTACGCGCAAACCGCAGGTACGGTTCTCCAGCCCCCATTCCACATTCACCGGCGCCGAGGTATCAGGCAAAAAACGGCGGAAGGAGTTGACGTTGGGAGCCATCAGCGGCAGCACTTCCGGTATATACTTCTGCAAGCCCCCGATATGGTGCAGAAAGAGCTGGCTCATGGAGCCATCCGGATTGGAAAAAATGGTCTTGCCAGTCTTCTTGTCCACCACGCTCTGATGCAGATGCATCGCGCTGCCAGGCTCATTGGTGATTGGCTTGGCCATAAAGGTCGCTGCGACATCATGCTTCAGCGCCGCTTCACGCAGCGTGCGCTTGAACACAAACACCTGATCCGCCAGTGCCAGCGGGTCGCCATGACGGAAGTTGATCTCCATCTGAGCGGTGCCTTCTTCATGGATCAGGGTGTCGATATCCAGACCCTGAAGCTCACACCAGTCATACATATCCTCAAACAGCGGATCAAACTCGTTGGCGGCATCGATGGAGAAGGACTGGCGGCCGGTTTCCTGCAGCCCGGAGCGCCCGATCGGAGGTTGCAGCGGCAGATCCGGATCGGCACAGCGTTTGGTCAGATAGAACTCCATTTCGGGCGATACGATCGGTTTCCAACCCTTATCATCATAAAGCTTGAGCACCCGCTTGAGCACATTACGTGCCGACAGTTCTATGGGGTTGCCCATCTTGTCGTAGCACTCATGGATAATCTGTGCTGTCGGCTCCAGCGCCCAGGGAATCAGGAAAATAGCGGAGGGGTCTGGATGGCAGATCATGTCGATATCCGCCGGGTCCAGCAGGGAGTAATAGATATCATCTTCAACATAATCGCCGGTGACGGTCTGCAGCAGAATGCTTTCTGGCAGGCGCATCCCTTTCTCGGCGATGAATTTAGACACGGGGCTTATCTTGCCCCGGGCTATACCGGTGATGTCACTGACAACACACTCGATTTCAGTGATCTTGTTCTCGGTTAACCAGCTCTCAAGATCTTTCATAAATTAACTCACAGGGGGTAATTATTGTAACATTATCATAGACTAACGCAGCGCTGCTGACGACGGGCACGACATGCGTCGCCGAATGCTGCCAGTATGGCACGATAAAAAGGAAAGTCACCTACACCATCGTCCGGATGCCATTGCCACTCAGGATGCCATTGAACCGCCAGTGCAAACGCGCTCGCCTGTGGCACTGAAAAAGCTTCCACCAGTCCATCCGGTGCCTGAGCTTCGATCCGAAAACCCGGCGCCAGTTGATCAACACCCTGAGTATGGATTGAGTTGACGCCGACATCCACCTCCGGCCAGATCTGGGACAATAAACCACCCGGTACTATTTCAACCTGGTGCGCCAGTTGGCCATATTGGCGTGATATCGGATCATCCTTGTTCTCACGATGTTCAATGTAACGACCAACCTCATGCAGTTTCTGATGCAGAGTGCCACCGAACGCGACATTCATCTCCTGAAAACCGCGGCAGATACCCAGCAGGGGGACACCGGCGTCCAGCGCCGCCCGGATCAATGGCAGGTTGGTGGCATCGCGCTTGGGGTCGTGAGCTGTACCCGGGTCGCTGGGCGCACCGGCATAGTGATGCGGCTCGATATTGGATGGTGAGCCGGTCAGCAACAGGCCGTCAATATTAGCCAGTAACTGCTCGATCGGCAGATCATCGCCCAGCGCAGGAATCACCCAGGGCAATCCACCTGCGCCCTGCAGAACTGCTCTGACATATTTTTCGCCGACAATAAAAAAAGGGTGATGACTCGGCAACTGCTGACTGCAGGCATTAACGCCAATGATCGGGCGCTGTGGCTGAGCAGCCAAATGACTGTTCATGGTTGAAAACTCTGTTAATGAATGGAAGGTATCGCAATCTCTATAACATCACGAGTGCATGCCAACAATTTTTAGCCTGCCGAACAGAACATGGCAAGATTTAATTGCGCGCATTGTTATGGAATGCTTAACCTTCAGTTGTAAATTATTACAACATACAACAGTTTCACACATCCTATGATGGATCTCAGCTGCTTATTGACAGCTAACGAGTAATAGAATCTACTCCTCCTGATATAAACAACGAAAAGGTTACCCTATGAGCTCTGGTTTATCACAAGCAGAGGCTTTCCTTCGCGAACACCCCGAACTTCAATTTGTTGATCTTCTGATTGCCGATATGAATGGCATCGTTCGCGGCAAGCGCGTCGATCCATCTGCTCTCACCAAGGTATTTGATAAGGGCATAGCCCTGCCGGCCTCCATCTTTGCGCTGAACATTCAGGGCACCACGGTTGAGGAGACAGGACTGGGTCTGGATATTGGTGAGGCGGATCGCATCTGCATGCCCGTTCCCGATACTCTTTCGATGGAACCCTGGCAGAAACGACCCACCGCCCAGTTGCTGATGACCATGTTTGAGCTGGATCGCGAGACACCCTTCTTTGCCGATCCTCGAGTGGTCTTGCAACGCGTGATCAGCCGCTTTGATGAGCTGGGGCTGACACCCGTCACCGCTTTTGAGCTGGAGTTTTACCTGATCGATCAGGAGAACATCAGCGGCCGACCACAGCCTCCGAAATCACCTATTTCAGGCAAGCGTCCGGCCAGCGTGCAGGTTTATTCAATTGATGATCTGGATGAGTATGCCGAATTCCTGGCAGACGTCCTTGATGCGGCGCATGAGCAGTCCATTCCGGCTGATGCGCTGGTGGCTGAATCTGCCCCTGGCCAGTTCGAGGTCAACCTGCACCATGTCGACAACCCGATGTACTCCTGTGACCACGCTACATTGCTCAAGCGCCTGATCAAGAACATGGCCTACGACCATGAGATGGATACCACCTTCATGGCCAAGCCTTATCACGACCAATCCGGTAGCGGTATGCATCTGCATATCAGCCTGGTCGATGATAAAGGGCACAATATTTTTGCCGGCGATCCCGAACAACCCAATGATATGTTGCGCTGGGCAGTCGGCGGTCTGCTGGCCACAATGAATGATGCGATGGCGCTGCTGTGCCCGAACATCAACTCCTACCGCCGTTTCAGCCCTGAGTTTTATGTCTCCAGCGCGCCCACCTGGGGTCTGGATAACCGCACAACGGCGCTGCGCATCCCCGGCGGAGATCCCGAAGCGCTCCGTATCGAGCATCGCGTGGCCGGTGCCGATGCCAACCCCTATCTGTTAATGGCATCCCTGCTTGCGGGCATCCATTACGGCATCACTCATAAAATCGAGCCTCCTCCGATAACGGAAGGCAATGCGCATGACCAGCATGAAGCATCGCTGGTCAACAACCTGCGTGATGCCCTGCGCAATCTGGAGAGCTCTGAAGTGATGCGGGAATACCTGGGAGAGAACTTCCTGGATATCTTCGTTGCGTGCAAGGAACATGAGCTTAACGAGTTCGAACATACCATCTCCGATCTGGAGTACCTCTGGTATCTGCACACGGTTTAACGGAACAGCACTGAGTCTTTATGTCACCTTCAAACAACCGGCACGCGCCCTCCTGGTACGCGGCCACCCGTAACAACGCCCTTGAGTTGCCCGAACTGAAGGGTGAGCAGGAAGCCGATATCTGCATACTGGGCGGCGGCTTTACCGGCGTCAACACCGCCATCGAACTGGCGCAACGCGGCTACTCGGTAATCCTGCTTGAGGGCAACCGGATAGGATGGGGAGCGTCGGGCAGAAATGGTGGTGAACTGATCCGCGGTATCGGTCATGGTCTGGATCAGTTTCGGCATCAGATCGGTGACGCGGGCGTGCATCAGTTGAAGCTGATGGGGATAGAAGCGCTCGAGATCGTCAAGCAGCGGATTGCTGAGCATGACATCGATTGTGATCTGACTCTGGGCTACAGCGACCTGGCCACACTTCCACGACATATGAAGGCGCTGGAAGAGGACTGTGAGGAACTGCAATCCCTGAACTATCCCCATGCACTGAAAATGGTGGATAAATCCGGATTGAAGCAGGAGGTGGTCAACTCCGACTTTTATCTCGGCGGCCTGATTGATGAGGGCAGTGGCCACCTGCATCCACTCAATCTGGTGTTGGGTGAGGCAGCTGTTGCACGCTCACTAGGCGCACGTCTCTATGAAAACTCCAGCGTAACCCGGATCATCAAGGGTGACAGGCCTCAGGTAGAGACTGCAGCGGGCCGAGTCACCTGTGACCGACTGGTGATAGCCGCTAATGGCTATCTGCCGTCACGCCTGGAACCTTGGCTGGGTGGTAAGATCCTGCCCGCCGGCAGCTATATTGTCGTCACTGAACCTCTGGGTGACGAGATATGTCGCAACCTGATGCCACGCAACATGGCGGTGGCGGACCTGCGCATCGAGCTGGATTATTACCGTATTACGGCCGACAAGCGCCTGCTGTTCGGCGGTCTGTGTACTTACACAGGCAAGGATCCAAAGAATATTGCCGCAGCACTGCAACCGAATATCCGCAAGGTTTTTCCACAGTTGGGTGATGTTCGCATCGATTACCAGTGGGGTGGCATGCTTGGTATAGGTGCCAATCGACTACCACAGATAGGCCAGCTACCGGATTGTCCGTCGATCTTTTTTGCTCAGGCTTATGCCGGACATGGTCTGAATGCCAGCCATCTGGCTGCCAGAGTGCTGGGTGAGGCGATCAGTGGTGAACTGGATCGATTCAAGTTGTTTTCCCGGGTTCAGCATATGACCTTCCCCGGCGGTGACAAGCTGCGTTCACCTTTGCTCGCGACCGGTATGCTCTGGTACAAGTTCAAGGACCTGTTCTGAAACTTTTCCGAATGGTTCAGCGCTGGTCGGCTAGTACTTTTTTCAACTCGACATTCAACTTCGGCACCAATTCCGCCATACGGTCAGTGCGAACAAACTGATACTTAAGGGGCGAGGACTCGACCACCCAGTCGGAAAACTCGAAGGTATCCGCCAACCTGGGGTCTTCATTAATCAACCAGCGCGCCACATCAGCATTAAGTACAGCGACACGCTGCACCTCTGCATCCTCCTTCAGCAGAGCTGGCAGGATATCTCGAGTGAAGGCAAAGTCCACACGCGTGATCTGCTCCTGCTCAAAAAGCCCCTGCAGGGTTGGATAGTGATACCCCAACCCGACCAATACCTCCATGCCAATCAGATCTTCGACCTTTTCAAGGCGTAAACCCGCATTGCGTGGAAAGATCAGAATATCTTCTGCGATCAGAATCGTATCACTCCACAGATAGTTCTCCGGATCGGCAACCCAGTCTGGTGATTTGAAGCGAACATCTATCTCATGCTGTTGCAACATCACTTCAGCTCGCATGGTCGGCAGGGGAATCAGCACCAGCTCTATGCCCAGACGCTCTGCGGCTTGCTGCAGGGGTTCCACCATGAGACCAGAGATATTGTCACCCTCAATAATTACATAAGGAGGGTAGTCGGCAGCGGGTATATGGAAGCGCAGTGTTTCGTCATGCCCGGCAAGGACAGGAAATGAGATCAGAAGTGGAATCAACAGTATCCACTGGATGCAGCCAAATGATCTGACGAATGATTTAACCATGAGTAAGGTCTCTTGCTAATCCCTGAAGAGCACAACCGCGTACCATTCGACTCAGTTTAGCACAGTAAATGTTTGTCCACTTCAGTGTAAACATTTATCCATTTCAGCAGAGATGCAGCGTCGGTCATGTGAAGCAGGATGACAAACCCGATATCAGGCTTTACTCTAGGGACCTGCCTGACTTGGCGTTGATCTACTGCGAGAAAGCCAGACAGGCTCCTAACCAGTGCTTTCATGACTTTCTGGACTTGATGTGAACAATCCGAAACCACGCTTTCTGCAGATCAAGCAATATCTGCTAGAGGAGATCCACTCCGGTCGCTTTGCTGTGCACCACAAAATTCCGCCGGAGGAGCAGTTGGCGAGAGACTTCGGCGTCAGCCGCATGACTGCCAACAAGGCGATACGCGATCTGGTGCAGGAGGGTTATCTGGTGCGACAACCAGGGCTCGGTACCTTTGTCACCGATCAGAAGTCCGAATCACCACTGTCCGAGATCAACAACATTGCCGAAGAGGTGCGCAGCCGTGGGCACCTGTACAGTAATCGCGTGCTGTTGTGTGAAGAGGTCAATGCCGATGATGAGATAGCCCTGAGGCTGGGCGTTCGGGTCGGCAGCAAGGTGTTTCACAGCATCATCGTACACCGGGAAAACGATATCGCGATCCAGTTGGAGAACCGCTATGTCAATCCTCGCTGGGTACCAGACTACCTGAACACCGACTTTTCCCGTCAGACCCCCAACGAGGTGCTGGTGGCCGCCTGTCCGATCACCGATCTGGAGCATGTCGTGGAGGCGGTACTGCCGGATGCACGCTCCGCCTCCTGGCTCGAAACCGAGATCAATCAGCCATGCCTGAGCATGATCCGACGCACCTGGTCGGGTGATCATCTGATCAGCTACGCCCGCCTGTTACATCCGGGAAACCGCTACAAGCTACGCTCCTCCGTCAGGCGCCAGCAAAACCACCGGAATCAGAACTGATCCGGTGGTCATGATAATGGTGGTTAAAAGACTCAGCCAGCCATCCAGACAGCAAACCACGCCGCCGGTACGGCCAGAAACAGGCTTAGCGCCACACGGATAAACCAGACCGCCAGGATTCTGGGTACCGACAGGGGAATACTGGTAGACAGGATGCAGGGGATCGACGCAGAAAAGAACAGAATAGAGGATACCGATACGATGGCCGCAGCAAAACGTGCCACCAGTTCGGCTTCACGCATCAGCAACGCCGGCAGAAACATTTCAGCCAGTCCTGCAGCCGCAGCGCGTGACAACTCCAGCGCCTCAGGCAACCCCCAGACCGCCACAAAGGGATAGAACAGTAATCCCAGCCAGTCAAAGAAGGGGGTGTGATTCGCCACCAGCAGACCGATCAGGCCCACCGACATGATGGAGGGCAGAATGCTGATCGCCATGATCAGCCCCTCGCGGACATTCAGCCACACTCCCTGAGCCAGCGATGGAGCACGTGATGCCGCCTCCAGCCCAGCCTTCCAGGCAGCCGGAATACGCTCACGCGCCGGGATAGTATCGTCAACCCGTTCACATTGATCATCCATACCTCTCAGAGGTGGCAGGCGTACCGTGATAGCCGTGACGATAAAGGTGATCAGCAGCGTCAGCCAGAAATAGAGGTTCCACATACTCATCAGATCCAGCGTGCGCGCCACCACCAGCATGAAAGTGGCGGACACCGTCGAGAAACCGGTCGCGATGATGGCAGCCTCCTTGGCGGAGTACTGCCGGGCGGTATAAACGCGGTTGGTGATCAGCAGGCCGATCGAGTAGCTGCCGACAAAGGATGCCACGGCATCAATAGCCGAGCGGCCAGGTGTTCTGAACAGTGGACGCATGAAGGGCTGACACAGCACACCGACAAACTCCAGCAAACCATAACTGATCAACAGCGCAAGAAAGATCGCTCCCAGCGGTACGATCAGCCCGACCGAGACCACCAGCGTATTGAACAGGAAGGGCAGCATATTCGGTGCCTGCAATACGGCAGGTCCCCAACCGCTGATCGCCAGAATCGCTGCCAGCACACCGAACAGCTTGAGCAGGGTGAAGATCTTCTCTGTCAGGCTCTCTTTCCATTTACCGGTGATCAGCGGGTAGAGGGCGCCGGCCACAATCATCGCCAGCGCATACCAGGCCGTGCCCGACCCCAGCAGGGTACGCAGTCCCGTGACCATATGATCCAGCGAAATGGTTGTTTTGCCATTGATGGTCAGGGGGACAAAAAAGATAAAGATGCCCAGCAGACTGGGTAGCAGCATTTTCATGGCCAGCTTCCAGTCTGATCGCGACGTGGCTGCTACGGGCTCGGAAAGATGACTCTGATCGGACATGGTGAATACCTCAGGCTTATTTTTGTTGGGTTACATTATTGTATATACAATACCTGATAAAATTATGTCAACACTTTTGCTGTACAAAAAACGCACACGATCAATGCAGCGGAACCCATCATGGTCAGCAATACCAGAGCATCAGTACTATAATGTGGTTAATTTCAAACCTTATGCAATGTGAAGGTCCGTGTCACACAGTAAAGATTTTTTTCGATTCAGGCTTGACATTAATCTCGAAATTGTTAAATGTATATACAAATACAGACATAACGGAGTGCCCCATGATCAACAGACAAGACACCACCCGCCTGTGGCGTGATGCCATCCTGTTTGATGGTCGGCAAACCAGTGACGAGAAGATGGCACTACTTGTCGTCGGCAATGAGATAGCCCAGCTCTGCCCAATGAGTGAACTGTCTGATGAGCAGATACAGGAAGCGGAAACGATGCATAGTGGCGGGGTGATCACGCCAGGACTGATCGATTGCCATACACATCTGATATTCGGCGGTTCACGTGCCGATGAGTTCGAACAGCGGCTCGAAGGGGTCAGCTACGAAGAGATCGCCCGTCGTGGCGGTGGCATCATCAGCACCGTGCGTGCAACCCGTGCATCCAGCGAAGAGGAGCTGTACCAGGCCGCACTGCCCCGGCTGCAGGCACTGATCCAGGATGGCGTGACAACCGTTGAAATCAAATCCGGCTATGGCCTGACCCTGAAGGATGAGTTGAAAATGCTGCGCGTAGCCCGTCGTCTGGGCTCTGAGCAGCCTGTTAACGTTGTCACAACCCTGCTCGCGGCACATGCGCTGCCGCCCGAGTTCAAGGACAACGCAGACGGCTATATCGATCTGATCTGCAACGAGATCATTCCAGCGGCAGCGGCAGAAAATCTGGCCGATGCGGTGGATGTCTTCTGCGAAGGGATCGGCTTCAGTGTCGCGCAGTGTGAACGCGTCTTTCAGGCAGCTCAGGCATATGATCTTCGCGTGAAAGCCCATGCCGAGCAGCTCTCCAATCTCGGTGGATCTGCACTGGCGGCGCGCTATCAGGCTCTTTCGGCTGATCATATTGAATGGCTGGATGAGGACGGTGTCAAGGCAATGGCCGAAGCCGGTACTGTTGCCACGCTGTTACCCGGCGCCTTCTACACGCTGCGCGATACGCGCGTGCCACCGATCGATCTGCTGCGCCGATATCAGGTGCCCATGGCGCTTGCCACCGATGGTAACCCCGGTTCCTCGCCAATTTTTCAGCTCAGCCTGATGTTGAATATGGCCTGCACGCTGTTTCGTCTGACTCCTACCGAAGCCCTTCAGGGTGTCACCAGCCATGCCGCACGTGCCCTTGGACTGTCTGGACAGGCCGGGACACTAGCCATTGGACGCCAGTCTGACTTCTGCGTCTGGGATATCCACAGCCCGTCTGAACTGGCCTATGCGATTCAGCCAGGCCGCCTCAAGCAACGTATATTTCAAGGGGAGATCAGTTGATGACCGATCAGATCAATTGGCTGGGAGCAGAATCCCAGATGGCAAGCTGGACTGGCCGGGTCGATCCCGAAGCCAACAGTCAGCGCTGGCATCAGTTGATTCAGCCGATTTCGCTCGGTGCTGCTTCCAACAGCCCTAATGACAATTCTCATGACAACCCTCATGACAATCCTCCCGGTATAGCTCTGCTCGGATTTGCCAGCGATGCCGGTGTGCGGCGCAATCAGGGTCGCACCGGAGCTGCCGAAGGCCCTCTTGCACTGCGTCGTGCACTGGCCAGTCTGCCGGTACATCATGATGCACCGCTGTATGAGTGCGGTACCGTGGTCTGCCTGGATGATGCGCTGGAAGCAGCACAGCAACAGCTGGCTGAAACAGTCAGCAAGCTGCTGGATCAGGGCCACCTGCCAGTGGTACTGGGAGGCGGCCACGAGATCGCTTTCGGTAGCTGGTCCGGGCTGGCCCTGCATCTTGCCAGACAGCCCATGGCGCATGCTCCGCGCGTCGGCATCATCAATTTCGATGCCCATTTTGATCTGCGCGATCATAACAGCCAGCGCCCGTCGTCCGGCACACCTTTCAGCCAGATTGCACAGCGTTGCCACGATCAGAATTGGCCGTTCATCTATGCATGCCTGGGTGTCAGCCGCATGAGCAACACGCCCGCGCTATTTCAGCGTGCCAAATCGCTGCGTGTGATGGTGCGTGAAGATCTGCAGATGACGCAGAACGACCTGCCGGACCTGCGTCAGGCACTGCATGACTTTATCAGCAGTTGCGATCTGATCTATCTGACGATCGATATGGATGTATTCCCGGCGGCCACAGCCCCCGGTGTCAGCGCTCCGGCCGCGCGAGGCGTATCGCTTGAAGTGATCGAGCCGCTGCTGATCATGATCCGCAACAGCGGCAAGCTGCGCCTGGTCGATCTGGCCGAGCTCAACCCGGCCTACGATACCGATTCACATACAGCCCGCCTGGGTGCCCGTCTGATTCATCAGATCACCCAGGGCTACTCGCTCAAAGGACTGCAGCACCACTCAAACGCAACCTGAACAGCCAACTATCTGGCAATAGCTATTCTGACAACAACTACCTATCCGGCAACAACCCTTCCGGACAAGACTGAACATAAGAAAGACGAGGATTACGACATGACCGCAACAAGCCCCATCCATACCGGCAATCGCCATGATCCCAGCCGTGTGATCAAAGCGCCCACTGGCAGCGAATTGAGCTGCAAAAGCTGGCTGACAGAAGCGGCCATGCGCATGCTGATGAACAACCTGCACCCGGATGTCGCCGAGCGCCCGGAAGATCTCGTGGTCTATGGTGGTATCGGTCGTGCGGCGCGTGACTGGCAGTGTTTTGACAAGATCGTTGAGGTGCTTAAGCGTCTGGAGAACGATGAAACCCTGCTGGTGCAATCCGGTAAGCCGGTCGGCGTGTTCAAGACTCATCCCGACTCACCACGTGTACTGATCGCCAACTCCAACCTGGTTCCGCACTGGGCCAACTGGGAGCATTTCAACGAGCTGGATCGCAAAGGGCTGATGATGTATGGCCAGATGACGGCCGGCTCCTGGATCTATATCGGCTCTCAGGGCATCGTGCAGGGTACCTACGAAACCTTCGTTGAAGCGGGTCGTCAGCACTATGACGGCAGCCTGAAAGGCCGCTGGATTCTGACCGCAGGTCTCGGTGGCATGGGCGGCGCACAGCCTCTCGCCGCCACATTGGCCGGTGCCTGTTCACTGAATATCGAATGCCAGCAGACCAGCATCGATTTCCGCCTGCGTACCCGCTATCTGGACGAGCAGGCAACCGATCTGGACGATGCACTGGCACGCATCAAACGTTACACCGAAGAGGGTAAGGCTGTATCGATCGGTCTGTGCGGTAACGCTGCCGATATCCTGCCGGAACTTGTTCGTCGCGGTATTCGCCCGGATATGGTGACCGACCAGACCAGTGCGCACGATCCGCTGCACGGCTACCTGCCATCCGGCTGGACCTGGGACGAATATGTGGCGCGCGGCAAAACCGAGCCAGAAGTCGTGGTCAAAGCGGCCAAACAGTCCATGGCTGTGCATGTGCAGGCGATGCTGGCGTTCCAGCAGCAGGGCATTCCTACCTTCGACTATGGTAACAACATCCGTCAGATGGCCAAGGAGGAGGGTGTCAGCAATGCCTTCGATTTCCCCGGCTTTGTACCGGCCTATATCCGTCCACTCTTCTGTCAGGGGATCGGTCCCTTCCGCTGGGCTGCACTGTCGGGTGATCCGGAAGATATCTACAAGACAGACGCCAAGGTCAAGGAACTGATCCCGGACAACCCGCACCTGCACAACTGGCTGGATATGGCACGTGAGCGCATCAGCTTCCAGGGTCTGCCGGCGCGTATCTGCTGGGTCGGCCTGAAGGATCGTGTACGTCTGGGTCAGGCATTCAACGAGATGGTGAAGAATGGCGAACTGAAAGCGCCGGTTGTGATCGGTCGTGACCATCTGGACTCCGGCTCTGTTGCCAGCCCCAACCGTGAAACCGAAAGCATGCGCGATGGCTCCGATGCCGTCTCCGACTGGCCGCTGCTGAACGCCCTGCTGAACACTGCAGGCGGCGCCACCTGGGTTTCGCTGCACCACGGCGGCGGTGTCGGCATGGGCTTCTCGCAGCACTCAGGTGTCGTGATCGTGGCTGATGGTACCGATGCTGCTCATGCGCGTCTGGGACGAGTACTGCGCAATGACCCCGGTACTGGCGTGATGCGCCATGCCGACGCGGGTTATGATATCGCGATCGATTGTGCCAGAGAGAATGGACTGGATCTGCCGATGATCGCCACAGGAGAAGCAAAATGAGTAAGCTGGTTATCCAACCGGGACAGATGACCCTGGCGCAGCTGCGCCAGGTCTACAGCAGCCCTGTCAGCATTGAAATACCGACGAGCGCCAATACGGCTATAGAGGCATCGGTAAGCTGCGTGAATCAGGTGGTTGCTGAAGATCGCACTGTATACGGCATCAACACGGGCTTTGGCCTGCTGGCACAGACCCGGATCAAGCATGAGGACCTGGAGAGCCTGCAGCGCTCACTGGTACTGTCGCATGCAACCGGTATCGGTGCCGCCATCTCTGATGATCTGGTACGCCTGATCATGGTGCTCAAGGTCAACAGCCTGGCGCGTGGTTTTTCAGGCATACGCCGTAAGGTGATCGATGCACTGATCACCCTGATCAATGCCGAGATCTACCCCTGCATTCCGGTAAAGGGTTCTGTCGGTGCATCCGGCGATCTGGCACCACTGGCGCATATGAGCGCCGTATTGCTCGGCGAAGGCAAGGCTCGCTACCGTGGTGAATGGCTCAGCGCCAGCGAAGCGCTGCTGGTGGCAGGTCTGGAGCCGCTGGCTCTGGCTCCGAAAGAGGGTCTGGCACTGCTGAACGGCACCCAGGTGTCCACAGCCTATGCCCTGCGTGGCCTGTTTGAGGCAGAAGATCTGTACGCCGCAGCAACCGTGTGCGGCTCGCTGACCGTCGAGGCGACACTCAGCTCTCGCAGCCCCTTCGATGCCCGTATCCACGCTATCCGTGGACAGCAGGGCCAGATAGATGCCGCAGCAGGCTACCGCCATCTGCTGCTGGATCGCAGCGAGATCAGCGATTCTCACAGCCACTGCGACAAGGTACAGGACCCCTACTCACTGCGTTGTCAGCCTCAGGTGATGGGCGCCTGTCTGACCCAGATACGCCAGGCAGCCGAGGTGCTGCTGGTGGAATCCAATGCCGTCTCTGATAACCCACTGGTGTTTGCGGAAGAGGGCGACATCATCTCCGGCGGTAACTTCCATGCCGAACCGGTTGCCATGGCAGCCGACAATCTGGCGCTGGCAATCGCCGAGATAGGTTCGCTGACCGAGCGTCGCATCTCGCTGATGATGGACAAACACATGTCGCAGTTGCCACCCTTTCTGGTCGAAAATGGCGGCGTCAACTCCGGCTTCATGATCGCACAGGTCACGGCAGCCGCCCTTGCCAGCGAAAACAAGGCACTCGCGCATCCGCACAGTGTTGACAGCCTGCCCACCTCTGCCAACCAGGAAGATCATGTTTCCATGGCACCTGCCGCTGGCAAACGCCTGTGGGAGATGGCCGATAACACCCGCGCCGTGCTGGCGATCGAATGGCTAGCTGCCTGCCAGGGCCTGGACTTCCGCAATGGAATGAAAACCACAGCCCCACTGGAGCAAGCGCGCCAGTGGTTGCGTGAAAAGGTGGACTACTACGATAAGGATCGCTTCTTCGCACCGGATATTCAGGTCGCGATAGAACTGCTGGAAAGCCGCCGCCTCAGCGAGCTGGTTCAGCAGCCGCTGCTGCCGAGCCTGTAAGCCAGTTTATGCAACGCAACTGAAACTGCGGAACAGATCGCCTAGTATAGAATCTGTTCCGCTTTATTTACACTTCAATTATCTGAGCTGATATTATATATTCCAATTTTCAACCATCCGATTTGCCTTTTATGGTCAAATGATGTTTGTCACGTAAATAAACATGTGCCTCTTGCAACCTCGCAGCAGAATTTTTATTTCTTTGCGCAAAAATCCATCGCAGCTTCCCATCGTAACAATCATCAGCGTCTAAAACAAAAGCTCTTTTATAGCGATTGCTCAGCAAAAAAGTATTACACTCAGTGTAGCCAGCCTGACCAAACTGATACTTAGCGTAAAAGTGCCCTGCAATCGTAATAGGTACTATCATAATAGTTCCATATAGCAAAACTGGAACAAATACTTTATCGACCCGCTTAGACCAAGGCTTATTTTCCACCCCCATAACCTGTCTCGGAACGAGAGTTAAAAAATATAAAATAAAAATCGATATTATTACTGGGCCAATTAAAAGCCCATAGTGAAAAATATAAAAAACAAAAATTGAATTTTGTTGATAAATACTGGCCCTATAAATTTTTTCACTATTTAAAAAACCATAAAATAACCAAAAACACCCCCCACCAAGTATCAAACAAAAAATGAACACTTGAAATATATGCCTAGTGACTGATCTGCCATTAATTAAACGAAGATCACTCATACTCAATACAATCGCCTAGGTGGATTCAGGAACTGGCGTAATATTCGGTTCACATTGTCACGTATAATGTTCTCTGCCTTATTTATAGCCCAATCTCCAGTATTGCTAACCGAGCAGATCATTAAATCCTTAGCTTGTTCACCTTTTTCAGAGACAAACCCTATAGGGTTTGACATCGCATCATAGGCAGTCAAATATGTGAAAGCAATTTCCTGTGCCATACTGACAGCGCTCTTTTCAATTTGATCATTCTCTATTTGATTCAACCCCACACCCGTACCAATTCCAACCGCCAATCCCACAAGTCTTGATATAATTACCCTGGGCATACTTTTAGCAGTAAAATATGCAGCAGCTACTCCCGCTAAAATAGAAAGACCTCCTTTAAGCAAATCAATAGATATATCCGAAAGAAAATTAGTCCAGAGGTACTCTTCCAAAAAGATCCATTTAATACTATTGCCACCTCCAGAAATAATAAGTGTAATGAAAATATTAGATCGAGCCGCGCCCTTGAGCATCTCAGAAGGCGATGCAATACCTAAACTTATTACTAGAGGGTTATCCGTGAGGTAGCGCGTACCTTTAATGAGGCTTCTGAGTTTTTGATTACCTTTAAAAACCACATAATAGCGACCATTACCCTGCGTGATTCGATAATTTCCAAGCAGATTACCCGAGCGCTTAAAATCTTGTATTAGGGCGCTCAATGCACGCCCTTCTACCGCTGCACTTATTACTGCTCCCGTATGATCCTGCACCAATTTATAACCTGATGATTCGATAATCAGCTCTGGCAAGCTTGCATTACCACTATCAAGTTTAGAAAAAGCGTATCTATTCAGCCCAAAATAACTAAAAAAGTACTTGACAGTGTTTTTGGCTAAAAACGTCCAGATCTCATCGCCGCCCTGGCTTCCATCATATGTACTTACCAAGCGCACCATTTAGCCCCGCAGTCGTTACAGATCAGACGATATCACTCCCTGCGAGGATGAATGCTTAAAACCGCTTAGAACGCATCACAGAGCGAAAAATCCGATCTGAAAAAAGCGTGCGATAATAAGCCATCAAACAGCAGGATTCAGGTCTATCTCATGAAGATCAGTGATATTGATGTCGACGCGATCATAGCGAATGCAAGGCAGCAACTTAAAGATGATGCATCTATTTCTCCATCGTTACGATCAACGTTTGAGATACTCCTGTTAATCATTCCAATCCTGCTAGGACGCGTCAACACCAACAGTCGCAATAGCAGCAAACCCCCGTCTCAGGATCCTGATCGCGTTAAAAAAGAACGCGCTAAAAGTGATCGTAAACCCGGCGGCCAACAGGGGCGTATCGGGAAAACATTACAACCCGTGGATGATCCAGATGAGATCAACGTTGTTAAAATCGATCGTCGCACCTTGCCCAAGGGGAGCACTTACACGTTCGCTGGCTATGAGACTCGGCAGGTCTTTGATATCGATATCAGTCGTCTCGTCACAGAGTACCGTGCTGAAATCCTTGAAGATGAACAGGGTAATCGTGTCACCGCGCCCTTTCCAGAGGGTGTGAAATCGTCAGTTCAATATGGCCCTGTATTAAAGGCTCATGCGGTTTACTTATCCCTGTATCAGTTACTGCCGTATGACCGCGTACGTGAGTACTTTGAAGATCAGCTCAGTATTCCGTTAAGTGTCGGTTCGTTATTTAACTTCAATAAAGAAGCCTTCGATAAAGCCGCGCCGTTTGAGTCATGGGTCAAACAGCGTCTGACTCAGGCGCAGGTGATCCATGCCGATGAAACCGGTATCAATATTGGTGGAAAGCGTCATTGGCTGCATTGTGCATCCAATGAGTCACTCACGTGGTTAGCACCTCACTCAAAACGAGGCAGTGAAGCCATGGATCAGATCGGCATCTTACCGCGCTTTACCGGTACGCTGTGTCATGATCACTGGAAACCCTATTACCGCTATACCGATTGCCAGCATGCACTGTGTAATGCTCACCATTTGCGTGAACTTGAACGCGTCTGGGAGCAGGACAAACAAGCCTGGGCACAGCGCATGCAGACATTACTGTGCACCATGAATGATGCCGTCATCAATGCTGGCGGGTCAGTACCTGCCGATCAAGCGGAAGGTTGGCGTAAAGCTTATAGAGACTGTTTAAAGAAAGCGGATATTGAATGTCCGCCACCCGATGAAGTACAACGAGACGGCAAACGCGGTCGCCTTAAGCGCTCAACGGCACGAAATCTACTTGAGAGGCTGAGGAACTTCGAAGCCGATGTGCTTAGATTTTTAGAGGATCCCCATGTGCCCTTTACCAACAACCAAGGTGAACGGGATATCCGGATGCTCAAGGTGCAGCAGAAAATATCAGGGTGCTTCCGGTCGCTGGAAGGTGCTCATATCTTCTGTCGTGTCCGGAGTTATTTATCGACTGCACGCAAGCAAGGAGTCAGCGGCTCGCAGGCTATGGCATCACTTTTTAAAGGAGAGCTGTTACCTTTTATGAATGCTGCCGATGATAATAAATAAACCTGCTGGGTCTATAATGGCTGAATAGTTACGAAAAAGCTTCAGATATTTGTGTATTCTGTAAACCCGATTGCCGCTTATATTCAATCCAAACCGCTAAGGTGTGTGGAAGATTCAAAGCAATCAAAGTACTTTTATTGAGCCGGAACTCTGCTGAGAGTTGATTTTCGAGACGTTGTTGGATTAATCGCTGCTGTTGACGTGCCTGGCTACAAGAGACAATTCCGATAGACATGTTGGGTCAAGCTCCTTTTGACAATTAACTAAAGCTCAATCTCCTAGACGAGCACTTTCCAACAGTAATGCTAGCTAGTTAAATACGGCAAGTCAAACTTGGTATTTAAGGGCTCCTACACGCATATATTTAACGTTACCTGATTACCCATATCCTCGGCCATGAGAACTTTTATTCTGGCACTGCCTGATTGTCTGTTGGCCAAGGCCTTCCTGAAGTCACTGTGCAGCCTTTGGTCGACACTGATTAACACCGCCATCGTGGAAAAAATAATCTGACCAAAAAAACAGAGATGGCACAGTATCTGCATTCAAACAAGGTATCAGATGGCGAGAAAGCGGCTAATACGGCGCTCTGCCCCACAGCAAAGTTGCTGAGGGCTCATTGACGGGTAACAGGCCTGTCGAAGCGCACCGAAAAAAGGCCTCCCGATCGTTAAATGCACCAATTTTGAACAATGGCGTTCAACACTCCCTCTAGCGGGGGGATCGTTGAACGCCATTTTTTTTTGCCCTTGTGGACCCAGCGATGGATGTAAAACAATGACTGCTCACACCAAGTTCAATCTGTTCTCGTTTACCGGGAAAATGAAGATCCTGCATATGAGCTGGATCGCCTTCTTCCTGACCTTCTTTGTCTGGTTCAACTTTGCACCCTTGCTGGGCGTGATCAAGACCTCCCTCGGACTGACCTCCGACGAGATCAAAACCCTGTTGATCCTCAACGTCGCCCTGACTATACCGGCCCGGGTACTGATCGGCATGCTCACCGACAAATACGGTCCACGCAATGTCTATGCAACACTGTTGCTCTTCTGCAGCTTGCCCTGCTTCATGTTCGCCCTGGCCCAGGACTTCACCCAGGCCGCTGTCGCCCGCTTCCTGCTGGGCTTTATCGGAGCAGGCTTCGTGGTGGGTATCCGCATGGTCAGCGAATGGTTCCCGGCCAATGAGCTGGGCACCGCCGAGGGCATCTACGGTGGCTGGGGCAACTTCGGTTCTGCCGCCGCCGCCATGCTGCTGCCGACTCTGGCGCTGATATTCGGCGGTGACGACGGCTGGCGCTATGCCGTGGGCATCACTGGCCTGATGTCCCTGATCTTCAGCTTCGTCTGGTACTTCAATGTGTCCGACACCCCCAAGGGCTCGACCTACTTCAAGCCCAAGCGTATCGGTGGCCTGGAAGTCACCAGCAAGGGCGACTTCGTCTTCCTGCTGATCATGAAGATCCCCCTCTATGCGGCACTGATACTGCTGTGCTGGAAACTCTCACCCCAGGGGGTCTCGATCCTAAGCAGCACCGCGGCCCTTTTCGTCTATATCGGTCTGGTGGCCTTCTTCTTTTACGATTGTTATTGCGCCTACCTCGTTAACCGAGAGATCTTCACCCAGCCGGTACCGGAGATGCATCGCTACAAGTTCAAGCAGGTCGCGGTACTGAATGTGCTCTACTTCGCCACCTTTGGTTCTGAGCTGGCTGTGGTCTCCATGCTGCCGCTGTTTTTTGCCGATGTCTTCGAACTGAACATGGTCTATGCAGGTCTGCTCGCTTCGGGCTATGCTTTCATGAATCTGATGTCCCGTCCTGCCGGTGGCCTGATCAGTGACCGCTTCGGCCGCAAGGCCACCCTGCTGGTACTGACAGCGGGTCTGGCCATCGGGTATGCCGTGATGTCGGTGATCGACAGCAGCTGGCCGCTGGTACTGGCGGTTATTGCCGCCATGACCTGCTCGTTCTTTGTACAGGCTGGCGAAGGCGCGGTCTTCGCGGTGGTACCGCTGATCAAGCGTCGCCTCACCGGTCAGGTGGCAGGCATGACCGGCGCCTACGGTAACGTCGGTGCGGTGTTCTATCTCACCGTGCTGTCCATGGTCAGCTACCAAACCTTCTTCATGGTCATTGCCGCTACTGCGGTGCTCGGCTTTATCACTCTGTTGCTGCTGGAAGAACCCCGCGGACACATGGCCGAAGTCAATGCAGACGGTAGTGTCGAGTTGATCAGAGTCTCCTGATGAGAGTCTCCTGATCTGCATGCTGACAGGCAGTTAACAGGGAGCGAAGCCCCAGCAGGGCTTCGCTCCTTTTTGAGGTTTTGGAACCACGATGATGAATCAGTCCCTGAGTGTGCAGGCCAGACTGAAAATCCGCTTCGGCGGCCAGTCGATTGCCGGCATCAAGCCACAGAATCAGGATGCCTTTGCCGCCCATGCCCCAGACGATCAGGCACTACTGCTAAAGGGTGCCGCGGCGGTCATTGCCGACGGCGTCAGCAGCTGCGCCGATTCCCATATCGCCAGCCAGACAGCTGTCACCAGTTTCATCACCGACTATTTCAGCACCCCGGACAGCTGGAGTACTCGCCATGCGGCTGCCCGCGTGGTGTCGAGCCTCAACAGCTGGTTGTATCAGCAAAACGCGAACCGCCAAGGTCACGACGACAGCATGCTGTGCACCTTTTCAGCGGTGATCTTCAAATCCAATACGCTGCACTGCTTTCATGTCGGCGACAGCCGCATCTGGCTCTGCCGTAATGGCGAAGTGGAGCAACTGACACGTGACCATGTACATGTGGAGCGCGGGCGCAATTACCTGTCCCGCGCCTTCGGCGCCGACCAGCATCTGGAGCTCGACTACTGCACCCAGACGCTGGAGCCCGGCGATCGCATCCTGCTGACCACCGACGGCGTGCATGAACACCTGACCCGGGCGCAGATCAGTCAGCTGCTGACCCAGCATCCCAGCGATCCAGTGGCCACCAGCGCACTGCTGATCGAACAAGCTATGGCGGCTGGCAGCGATGACAATCTCACCGCACTGCTGATCGAGGTGGACCAGTTGCCACTGGAAACCCCGGATGAAAACTTCCAGCGTCTCAGCGTCCTGCCCATCCCGCCGGTGCTGAATGTTGGCAACCGCATTGACGACTACGAGGTGCTGGACGTGATATTCAGCGGCACCCGCAGCCATATGTACCGCGTCAAGGATTCGGTCAGCGGTCAGATCTATGTACTCAAGGCACCATCCGAGAACTTCAGCGAAGACAGCCTGTACCTGGACGGATTCATGCGCGAGGAATGGGTAGGGCGCAGACTGGATCACCCCAATGTCATGAAAACCTACGCCCCACCGCGGCCCAAGCGTTTGCTGTACTACCTGGGCGAGTATATCGAGGGCCAGAACCTGCGACAGTGGATGCAGGACACCCCCCAGCCTCCACTGGACAAGATTCGCGACCTGATGCGACAGATTATTGCTGGCCTGCGCGCTTTTCAGCGTGCCGAGATGGTGCATCAGGATCTCAAGCCGGAAAACATCATGATCGATCATGACGGCAGGGTGCGCATTCTGGATTTCGGCACCGTGCGTATCGCCGGCATCGAGGAAATGGGCTCGCCTCTGGACAAGTCCATTCCCCAGGGATCCGTCAATTATGTGGCCCCTGAATACCTGATGGGACAGCAGGGCAGCTTTCGTGCCGACCTGTTTTCACTTGCCGTGATCTGCTATGAAATGATCACCGGCCAGCTGCCCTATGAGGAGCCTTCCACCCAGCGCTATCGCATTGAGCATTACGGCGAACTGCATTACATACCGGCACTCAAGTACCGCAAAGACCTGCCATTCTGGATGGAAGGTTGCCTGCGCAAGGCCCTGCAGCCCAACCCAGCGCACCGCTATAACGCCTATTCCGAATTTATGCATGACCTGACGACCCCCAACCGCCAGCTGGAGGCACGGGTGCGCGACCAGCCCCTGATGACTCGCAACCCACTACTGGGCTGGAAACTGATTGCAGCCATTCTGCTGCTGATCAACCTGTTACAAGCCCTGCTGTAACTACCTGATGCAAAGCTCTGATGTAAGCTCTGATGTAAGCCCTGATGCAAAGCCCAAGCCGTAGCTGTTTTTTAGTCAGTTACGGCGGATACTAAAGAAAATACCGACGAGGCACTCGATTACCCTGCAACATAATGCCATCCGCCAGCAGCCGGGCACGCTGCTCAACTGCCCCATCGTGATCCGCCAGATGACCATCGCTGCGGATCACTCTGTGCCAGGGTAAAGCGGAGCCGGCAGGCAGGCTGGACATCGCACGCGCCACCATACGGGCATTCACGCCATCCAACTGCTTCGCCAACCCACCATAGCTGACTACCCGGTCACGCGGCAGCGCTGCCAGCAGCGTGTATAGCTGTACCTTCCAGTCAACAACTACATCGTCCATGTATCAATCCATCCAGCAATGGTAAGCACTTGCATACCCGGAAGCTCTTTATTCAAGCAACAGCCAGGTGGCCTTTAATTCGGTATATTTGTCGAAAGCATGCAGTGACTTGTCACGCCCATTGCCCGATTGCTTGAAGCCACCAAAGGGTGCTGTCATATCACCACCATCATAGTGATTGATCCAGACACTACCGGCACGTAGCGCCTTGGCCACCTTGTGCGCCTTGTTGATATCCGCACTCCAGACAGCCGCAGCAAGACCATAAATGGTGTCGTTGGCGATCTCAACCGCCTCTTCAGCCGTGTTGAAGGGGATAACAGAGAGGACAGGCCCGAAGATCTCTTCACTGGCGATACGCATGCGGTTATGCACCTGATCGAAGATGGTCGGCTCAACAAACATGCCGCCAGTCTCCTGCATCAAACGCTTGCCGCCCTGCACCAGTTTTGCGCCTTCCTGCTGTCCCGCTTCGATATAGCCGATCACCCGTTCCAGTTGCTGCTGATCGACTATCGCACCACTCACCGTATTCGGATCCAGTGGATGGCCCGGTTCCCAGGCCAGCATCTCCTGCTTGACCAGTTCGACAAACTGATCCTTGATACTCGCCTCTACCAGCAGGCGCGTACCCGCCGTGCACACCTCACCCTGATTGAACGCCAGGGCTGATGCTGCGGCCTTTGCAGCAACTTTGAGATCCTGCGCATCGGCAAAAACGATATTCGGGCTCTTGCCACCGGCTTCAAGCCAGACGCGCTTCATATTGGACTGCCCGGCATAGATCATCAGTTGCTTGGCAATGCCGGTTGAACCGGTGAACACCAGGCAGTCAACATCCATATGCAGCGCCAGCGCCTTGCCCACAGTATGTCCGTAACCCGGCAATACATTGAACACGCCGTCCGGTATTCCGGCCTCTTTTGCCAGAATGGCGATACGAATGGCAGTCAGTGGTGATTTTTCGGAGGGCTTCAGAATGACCGAGTTGCCGGTTGCCAGGGCCGGTGCAATCTTCCAGGCAGCCATGATCAGCGGAAAGTTCCAGGGGACTATCGCAGCGACCACGCCGATCGGCTCACGCGTGATCATGCCGATCTCGTTATGTGCAGTTGGTGCCAGCTCATCATAGTGCTTGTCGATCGCTTCTGCGGTCCAGCGGATCGCCCGTTCGGCAGCCGGAATATCGCCGCGCAACGCAAAGCGTATCGGTTTGCCCATATCCAGGGTTTCCAGCAGCGCCAGCTCCTCGCGATTGTCGCGGATCAGATCCGCAAACTTCAGCAGAATCTGTTTGCGCTTCGCAGGTGCCATTCTGGACCAGACACCAGATTCGAACGCTTCACGCGCCGCCTGAACCGCAATCTCGGCATCACCTTCGTCGCAACTCGCCACTTCACCTAACTGGCGCCCATCCACAGGGCTGATGCAGGTAAAGGTTTCACCCTTCAGCGCGGAGACATACTGCCCCTGTATAAAGGCCTTGCCATTGATGCTCAGACCCGCAGCCCGAGCTTCCCAATCTTCATATGTAGCCGGTGCAGACATAACAACCTCAAGTTCTGTTATTGTGTATTCAGTTAATCATATCGGTCTGACTGGAAAAAATCCTGCTTTGCAGTTTCTTTTCTGTGACATAGACTGATGTTTGGTTAAGACATACTTTCGTCTAAGAAATGAGGTGCTTATGACCGATTTTTCTCCGGTACCCTCCTACTATGCCGCATCCGCCAACCCGGCACCCCAGCGGCCCTTTCTCAAAGAGAGGATCGAGGCGGATGTTTGTATCGTCGGAGCAGGCTATACCGGCCTTTCCACCGCACTTTTTCTGGCTGAGGCCGGCTTCAAGGTTGTTGTCCTTGAAGCCGCTACTGTCGGCTGGGGCGCTTCTGGCCGAAATGGCGGCCAGATAGTCAACAGCTACAGCCGCGACCTGGATGTGATCGAAAAGCAGACCAGTGCCGATAATGCGCGCCTGCTGGGCGAGATGGCATTTGAGGGTGGCCGTATCATCCGCCAGCGCGTGAAAGAATATGATATAGCCTGTGACCTGAAAGATGGCGGCGTCTTTGCCGCACTGGCACCCGGGCAGATGGAGCATCTGGAGAGCCAGAAGCAGCTCTGGGAGCGCTATGGTCACCCAGGCCTTGAGATGCTGGATAAAGATGCGATTCACGGCATGGTCGACAGCAAACGCTATATCGGCGGCATGCTGGACCCGACCGGAGGGCATATTCACCCCTTGAATCTGGCTTTGGGAGAGGCCGCTGCTCTGGAATCGCTGGGTGGGACCATTTATGAGTATTCAGCCGTCACCGCGATTCATCATGGCGCACGGCCTGAAGTGGTCACGGATGATGGCTCTGTGCTGGCTCGCTTTGTGATGATTGCAGGCAACGCCTATCTGGGCACTCTGATCCCAGAACTGGCGGCCAAGTCGATGCCCTGTGGGACTCAGGTTATTGCCACCGAGCCCCTGTCTGAAGAGCAGGCCGCAAAGCTCCTGCCACAGGACTATTGCGTCGAAGACTGCAACTTCCTGCTCGATTACTATCGCCTGTCCGGTGATCGACGCCTGATCTATGGCGGGGGTGTGATCTATGGAGCGCGTGATCCGGCCAACATCATCAACATGATCCAGCCGAATCTGCTGAAAACCTTTCCTCAGCTCGCCGAGGTGAAGATTGATTATGCCTGGACCGGCAACTTCCTGCTGACCCTGTCACGACTGCCGCAGATGGGCCGTCTGGAGGATAATGTCTATTATTCCCAGGGCTGTTCAGGTCATGGCGTCACCTTTACCCATGTTGCCGGTAAGGCACTGGCAATGGCAATCCAGGGTCAGGCCGAGCGCTTCGATGCCTTTGCGAGCCTGCGCCACTACCCCTTCCCGGGCGGACGTCTGTTCCGGGTGCCACTGACGGCCATGGGGGCCTGGTACTATAATATGCGCGATAAGCTGGGTGTTTAGCCCCAGACAACACACTATAACGAGCGTGAGGAAACTGTAAGATGCGCCAGGTAACGGTCGCTGCCACCCAGATCAGCTGTGGCTGGGATGTTGATGAGAATATCCGTAAAGCGGAACAGAAGGTGCGTGATGCTCATACAGCCGGTGCTCAGATCATCCTGATTCAGGAGCTGTTTGAGCGTTGTTACTTCTGTCAGAAGCAGCGCTATGATTACCTCTCCTTCGCCACCCCCCTGGAAGAGAACCCGGCCGTAGCTCACTTCAGTGCGCTGGCAGCAGAGCTGCAGGTGGTATTGCCTGTGAGTTTCTACGAGCGGGCCAATAACGCTTACTACAACAGTATCGCGATCATCGATGCCGATGGCAGCCTGCTCGGGGTGTACCGAAAAGCCCACATACCCGATGGACCGGGCTATTCAGAGAAATTCTACTTCACTCCGGGGGATACCGGCTTCCGTGTCTGGGATACCGCTTATGGTCGTATTGGTGTCGGCATCTGCTGGGATCAGTGGTTCCCGGAGTGTGCCCGTGCCATGGCACTGATGGGGGCTGAGCTACTCTTTTATCCAACAGCCATCGGCAGCGAGCCGCAGGACACTGGTCTTGATTCGCGCGATCACTGGCACAATGCTCAATGTGGCCACGCAGCCGCCAACCTGGTGCCCCTGATTGCCAGCAACCGCACCGGGGTTGAAACCGAGGGCGATTCCAGCATCACCTTCTATGGCTCATCCTTCATTGCCGATGAAACAGGCAAGCGTGTTGCAGAACTGGGCCGCAATGAAGAGGGTATTCTGGTCCATACCTTCGATCTCGATGCCCTGGCTAACAAGCGCCACAGCTGGGGGGTGTTCCGCGACCGTCGCACCGAACTCTATGATGTACTGCTGACAAAAGATGGCAAGGAGTATGGTGCATGAGCAAACTGCTGCAGAGCACACCGCGTGCTGATGGCTTTCATATGCCTGCCGAGTGGCTGACGCACCAACAGACCTGGATGGTCTGGCCTGAGCGCTGCGATAACTGGCGACTCGGGGCTAAACCGGCACAGCAGGCATTCGTAGATGTCGCCAGAGCCATCGCCCGCTTTGAACCGGTGACCGTCGGCGTTTCTGCCGCCCAGTATGAGCACGCCGCTACCCGACTCGCCCAGAGCCGCGATGACAGCAAAAGCCACGATATACGGGTTATCGAGCTGTCCAGCAATGATGCCTGGATGCGCGATACCGGCCCGACCTTTGTCATAAATGATCTGGGTGAAGTGCGTGGTATCGATTGGATGTTCAACGCCTGGGGTGGGCTGAATGGCGGGCTCTATTTCCCCTGGGATCAGGATGATCTGGTGGCTCGTAAAGTGCTGCAGATTGAGCGCAAGGCCCGCTATCGTGCCGACTTCATCCTTGAGGGCGGCGCCATTCATGTGGATGGTGAAGGCACCCTGTTGACCACCGAAGCCTGCCTGCTCAACCCGAATCGCAACCCGCACCTGTCGCGGCAGGAGATAGAGGCTCACCTCAGTGACTATCTGGGTATCGACAAGGTACTGTGGTTACCACGCGGTATCCATGAGGATGAAACCGATGAGCATATCGATAACGTGGCCTGCTTTATCCGTCCCGGCGAAGTATTGCTGGCCTGGACCGATGACCGCGAAGACCCGCAGTATGGGTTATCCAGCGCCGCCTTTGACTATCTGAGCCAACAGACGGATGCCCGTGGCCGGCCTCTAACCATACACAAACTGCCACTGCCTGCACCGATGTATATCACAGAAGAGGAAGCCGATGCTGTTGACCCCTCCGAGGGTGCTCAGCCACGCCTGGCCGGTCAGCGCATGGCGGCAAGCTATATCAACTTCCTGATCTGCAACGGTGGCATTGTGATGCCGGCTTTCGATGATCCCATGGATAACGTTGCCGCCGAGATGATTGCCAGCCTGATGCCCGAGCGCGAAGTGGTCCAGGTACCGGGACGGGAGATACTGCTCGGTGGTGGCAATATTCACTGCATCACTCAGCAGCAGCCGCTTAGCCGCTGAGTGATCGCTATGCCCTGAGGCACGCCAGCAGTGCACTCAGAATCTCGTCCCGGCTTGCGCATGTCATGATGGTTGGGGGTCTTACCTTACTGCAGAGACTGACCAGCCTTGTCAGGGGGCACGCCAGACCGCTTGCGACTTTTGTTCCCCCAACATCAAATACAAGAATCATAGCGTGCCTCCCCCTGTCCGGGACATGATTGTGTTGCGCAGAATCCTGCTCAACACATATGCCACAAGCGCGACCAATCCCAACGCGAACCACGCGGTGCGCAGTCCGAAAGCGTGCGACGCAACGCTGCCGACGAAAACAGGGCTGAGCAAATAGCCCAGATAAGACAATGTCGTCACAAAGCTCAGTACAGTCGTGCGTCTGTCGTCGGCAACATTGGTGCTTATCCAGCTGTAAAGACTCGGCACAATCGGGGCCACCAGCAGGCCCATAATGGCGGCCAGCGCCAGCGTCAGATAAATCGAAGTGCTGAATGCCATCAGCGTAAATCCGGCGGCTGTGCCAATCGTCCCCCAATGCAGTGTGCGCTCGATGGTTATGACGTGTTCCCACCGGTCCGCCGCCATCCGCCCTACAAAAATCGCCGCCATATACAGGCTTGGCGTAAGGCTTGCGACCGTGGCAGTGCTGTTGAGATTCTGCTCGACAAACAGGGTCGACCATTGCTCGACAGCGTTTTCCAGAAAGAGAAAGATCACAATCAGGGCGAAAATGCCGCTGATGCCTGCGAAGGCGCCCGGTACCGACCAACGCAGCAGCGCTTGGCCATCGTTCGATGCAGAGGTTTCTTCCCTGGACATCGCGCTGACGTGCCTTGAACTCGCATAGAACAAAGCAAGTGGTGGCACCATAAAGGCGGCGACCACGAAAAGAATGATATCGGTGTATATGTTCATGTCCCGTGCCACACCGACAATGGGTGCGGCCAGGATCACACCCAACGGGAACACGCCATGTGCGCGCTGGAACAATGAGCGACCGAATGCTTTCTCGGCATTCGACACGTTCACGTTCAGCGCAATGTCCAACAGCCCCGACATCATGCCCAAAACAACCAAAAACCCGGCCAGGCTTGCAAAGCCGGAAGCGTTCCCCAACAGCAGAACTGCACAGGCAAAGGCACAAAGCAGAACCATCAAGGCTTTGGCTGGACTTGTTTTGACCAGCCTTCCGCCCAATACCATGGCCGCGATGGCCCCGATGCTGATACCCGTAAGCGCATAACCAAGGGCCGCATCAGACAGCGCCAGATCATACTTGAACTGGGGCAACAGAACCCCCCAGGCACCCCAAAAAACACCCCAGGAAAAATAGGACAGAAGCAACGAAAGAACGATCGCGCGTTCAGAATGCTTCACGATCTGGATCGATTTCCGATAGTTCGTACTGCCCCGATAGTTCCGATTTTCATTGCTGTTTCCTCCATGAAATTGGTGTTGTCAGCCCTAGTCCAACTGCGCAAAGGCGGCGCTTGCCGCACCCAGAAAAAGTTTGGCTCCGTCTATCTCGGCATCGTCGAAACCACAGCCGCGAATCAGTCTAGCAGTGCCGTACTTCGAAATATCCAGCGTAAGCGGCTGCTTGCCGAAATTGAAAACAGCAAGCAGAGTTTCAGACCCTGACGCACGCACGATCCCCAGCGCCGGTTCAGGTAGATTAAGAAGCTCGAAAGTCCCCACAAAGTAGGAGCGGTTAGCTTTCCGCCACGCCAAGAAGGCACGTACACGCCCCAAAGTTGACCGAGGGTCAGCTTCTTGAACGTCGACAGCTTTGACAAAATGCGACACGCTTACAGGCAACCAGGGTTTGACAGAACTGAAACCGGCAAACTCTCCCTGGCTTGTCCAGGGCATCGGGGTTCGGCACCCGTCCCGCCCTTTGAACTCAGGCCAAAACCTTTTGCCGAACGGGTCTTGAAGATCCTCGAATGCGATGCTCGATTCCTCCAACCCCAATTCGTCCCCTTGGAAAAGACAAGGCGTTCCCTGCAGAGTGCAGACGAACGCCGTCAGCATGACACCGGCGTCTTTGGCCTGATCTTCGAACCCCCAGCGCGACACAACACGCTTGACATCGTGATTACTCAGGCTGTTGCAAGTCCACCCGTCGCCGATGTTACGCTGCCGTTCCTCAATGATCTTCCCAAGCTCGCCCGCGGTTGGCGTTTCGCAAAACAGGTCAAAGCCGTAGACCATGCTCAATCGCTTGTTGCTTTCAGAATAAGCCCGCATCTGGTCGGCGACCGCCTCATCGGTGGACAACTCTCCAACGGTCAATTTCTCTCCGTAGCCGTCCAGCAACTTGCGAAAACGCTCCAGAAAAATCAGGGTCTCGGGCCGAGACTTGTCGTACAGATGCGACTGCATCGCATAGGGATAATCGGACGGAACACTTCTGATCTCGATGTCTTTGGAAATCGGGGGGTTCGATCTCAACTCAGCATCGTGGAAAAAGAAATTGACGGTATCAAGACGGAATCCGTCAACACCTAACTCCAGCCAGAACTTCACAACGTTCAAAGCGGCTTCCTGCACTTCGGGATTGTGAAAGTTCATGTCAGGCTGCGATACCAGAAAGTTGTGCAGATAGTATTGCTTTCGAACCGGCTCCCACTCCCAAGCGCTTCCGCCGAACAGCGACAGCCAGTTATTGGGGGGAGACCCATCGTCTGCGGCATCCGCCCAGACATACCAGTTCGCTTTTACGTTGAATCTGTCGCGACGGCTCTCTTGAAACCAAGGGTGCTGGTTTGACGTGTGGCTCAGCACAAGATCCACAATGATCTTTAGACCAAGATCATGGGCCGCCCCAATCAAATCGCGTGCATCGTTAAGTGTTCCGAACATCGGGTCCACGTTGCAATGGTCGGTGACATCATAGCCGAAGTCTTCCATAGGCGACGGATAAACCGGTGAAAGCCAGATAACATCCACACCTAATGCCGCAATGTAGTCCAACTTGCTGATCAGGCCTGGGATATCCCCGATCCCATTACCATCCTTGTCACAGTACGAACGCGGATATACCTGATAGATTACAGCTGACCTCCACCATGCATTTGCCACTCGCGATCTCCTTAAACAAAACAAACTTAATCGTTTAAGTTGAGACTGCCACAGGATTTTTCGAATTGCAACGCTGTTTGAACTAACTAAGTCAAGACTTCCTAAAGCCACTCAGGGCTGCCCGCAGCACGCGCAGACAGAACGTGCTTGCGGGTCGGGTGCGGACGCGTAGGTTCCGTTTTATGCGAGAAGCGGATAGTCTGTCCACAAGAGTGGACCGGGAATTAATAGAGTTCAAACGCAAGCAGTTTATCTATTCCCATCACCTGAGGGTGGTAGCCCACTACCTCCGCTTAGCCTCAAAGGAGCCCTGCACATGCTGATCACCCCGTTCTCACTCAGCCGTCTGCCACAGATACATTTCGGTGCAGGCAGCCTGTCCAGACTGACACCATGCATGCTCCAGCATGGTCGCACAGCACTGGTGATCACCGGTCGTCAGTCATTTATTCAGACTCCTCACTGGCAAACCCTGCAGCAGGAGTGGGCAGCGGCAGGCATAACATGGCATCTGTTGCACGTGAGTGGTGAGCCTTCACCACAGTGGGTGGATCAGGCAGTCGCTGACTACCGGGACTCGCAGATAGATATAGTCGTGGGCATTGGTGGAGGCAGTGCTCTGGACGCGGCCAAAGCCGTAGCAGGATTGCTGCCGAGCGGTCACTCGGTGATGGATTATCTTGAAGGCGTCGGCAAGGGGTTTGAATATACAGGACCGGCAACACCTCTGATTGCGGTCCCGACCACCGCAGGCACAGGCAGCGAGGCGACCAAAAATGCCGTCCTGAGCGTTCAGGGCGCCGAAGGTTTCAAGAAATCCTTTCGCCATGATGCGCTCGTGCCGCATACCGCGATTGTCGATCCTGACCTGCTGCGCGATTGCCCCAAATCGCTGATCGCGGCGAATGGTATGGATGCTTTCACACAACTGCTGGAATCCTATGTGTCGAGCAATGCCAGCGTACTGACCGACTCCCTGGCATGGTCCGGCATGCAGGCGTTCTGCGCGGGCTTCTGGTCGGCATGGGAGGCAGATCACCCTCAGGCAGGTCTCCCTCAGGCAGAGAGCGGCTTCAGTCAGCTTGCCTATGCCTCAATGATGTCGGGCATCACTCTGGCTCAGGCGGGCCTGGGCTCTGTTCATGGTCTGGCTTCTCCACTTGGTGCATTCTTTCCTATCCCACACGGCGTGGTATGCGGAACACTGCTGGCGGAAGCCACCGCGATGAATATCGCTGCACTGCAAGCGCGAGCCGCTGACAGCGCAGCTCTGCGCAAATATGCACAGGTAGGCAGACTACTGACAGATAATGCCGCCCTGAGCGACAAACAGGCCCTGGAAGCTCTTGTCGACCTCCTGAGAGAATGGGTTGCCAGACTGAACCTGCCTCGCCTGCATCAGTTCGGTATGACGACAGACGACTTTACGCGTGTTGTGGCGAATGCCCGAGGCGGCAGCATGAAAACCAACCCCATCCTGCTCACCGATGCAGAGTTGCAGGAGATACTGTCGATAAGGTTCTGAATGGCTGCCAGCGACTGAGCTGCTCAAGTCATCTCTGAGTTGGACACAAGAACGCAAGCGCTGAAAAGAATTTCTGCGGAAGTTTTTAAAAAGTGTTTGACATCAATGAGGCTTTCCTTTTAAATACGCGCCTCAGGTTGCCCGGATAGCTCAGTCGGTAGAGCAGAGGATTGAAAATCCTCGTGTCGGTGGTTCGATTCCGCCTCCGGGCACCACTTATATTTGAAAGAGATATCAAAGCCTTGCAGTGATGCAGGGCTTTTTGCGTTATGGCGTTCGATAGCCTTCAGCAGCCAGATCTCACCAGCACTCTTGAACTTTCTGCACCATGCTGGCTCAATAATGTTCATGAAATCTCAGGATACCACCATAAGCAACAAGCAACGCCGCCTGACCAGCCTTCTGCTGGCGCTATGCCTGTTGTTATCGCTACTGCCAACACACGCCTTTGCTGGTGGCACGCAGCATCAGTCAGAACAGCTCTCAGCAACACCAGTTGATCCGGTTCATGCTGCGCATATGCATCAGCAGCAGACAACTGACACTTTCATGCATGATAATCAGCTTGATACTCACCTTAATGCCCATCAACAAAGCAATGATTGTCCACAATGGCTGCAGGCCAGTTGCATCGCTTGCTGCGCCTGTCCTGTGCTGACTACGGAGCTGAGCCTGATTCTGCGCAGCCATCCTCCAACACTTGCTTCCTTCAGCCTCGAAGCTTCAGAGCGCTCCAAAGATCGCCTGGAACGCCCGCCGCGTGGCCTCCTTCAGATAATTTGATCCATTCGCTGCTCTGCAGCCATTTATCTATCTGAAGAAGGATTACATCATGCAACGTCGTCAATTCTTGCGCCTGGGCGCACTTGGCCTGCTCTCCGTCCCTGCTGCCGGGTGGTTGCTGCACAGCAGAGGAGTCACTGCCACAGCCAACGCTTCCACAACGATGCCTGCCATGGGCCAGCCACTTCGTTCCTTGCCACGACTGATCAATCAGGCCAACGGAGCAGGCTTTCATCACCCCCTTGCCGTCGCGCCAAAGGGTGTTGAGCTGATTTCAGGCCAGCAGACCGAGCTATGGCTATATAACAATCTGCTGACACCTCTGATTGAGGTGACCGAAGGTGAGGAGATCAGCATTCCGGTCAGCAACCAGCTTAGTCAACCCACCACCGTTCACTGGCATGGCCTGATGGTTCCGGGTGATCAGGATGGAGGTCCGCATCACGCGATTCTTCCCGACTCGACACTACACTATCGCTTTACCGTTCCCGAAGGAAATGCCGGCTTGCACTGGTTCCATCCGCACCCGCATGACCATACCGCTGAACAGATAGCCCACTCTCTGGCGGGTGCTTTTATGGTCAGACCCAAAACACCGGAGCTGCCAGATGGGATTGAAGAACACCTTCTGATGGTGACCGACCTGCGTCTGGATGATCAGGCACAGGTGGCACCGCATACCCCGGCAGACTGGATGAACGGACGTGAAGGCGAGTTGCTGCTGGTGAATGGTCAGTATCAGCCTGTGCTGGAGGCCGATCCAGGAACCACATTGCGCCTGCGTCTGATCAATGCCTGCGCCGGCCGCTACCTCAAGCTGAACCTGGAAGGGCACGCACTGACCCTGATAGGTACTGATGGCGGACTGATAGAACAACCAGAAACTGTGGATAACTATCTATTGGTACCGGGACAGCGCTGTGATCTGATCGTGCGCATCAACGATGAGCCCGACAGCCGCTTTGAGCTGACCAGCCTGCCCTATGATCGTGACTGGATGGGGCCTGAACCTGCACACTATCGGCAACCAGTGCAGCTATTGAACCTTCAGACCCGCCAAAGTGCAGTCCGCCCGGCTATCCCGTTACCATCGACGCTACGTAGCCTGCCGGTACTTGGCGAAGCAAGCATAGTAAGACACATTGAGTTAAGCGAAGAGATGCCAGGCATGGCCGGAATGGCCAACAACGAGCATGGTGGTCATGGTCAACATAACGCTGAGAGCTCAGACCCAGTCACAATGATGGGTAAGCCACCCGTCCGCTTTCTGATCAATGGCCAGCAGTTCTCGATGGACTCACCTCCCATGTTTGAAGGCCAGAGTGGCAAAGTGGAGGAGTGGATCGTGAAAAACCTCTCACACATGGACCATCCTTTCCATATTCATGGAACCCATTTCCAGGTTGAGGCATACCGTCAGGAAGAGGGTAACTGGCAGCCTGTACAAAGGCGCGCGTGGCAGGATACCGTCAATCTTGAACCAGGCCAGAGCCTTAAGCTGAAGCTGGTTTTCCACAATCCGGGCGACTGGATGTTCCATTGTCATATCATTGAGCATGAGGAAATGGGCATGATGGCGAGCATCAGAATCAGCTGAAGAGCCCATTACGCCTGGCGGCCGACTCAGGTCGGTCGCTGACACTCACCCGAAAGCACATAGAGCCGTGCCGGAATAATGAGTCTGCATAAAGCGCGAAATCAATATTGCAAAGGAAAAGCTGAGCTTGCTCAATGAAACATACTCAATACATTGAGTGCTTTGATTATTTTTTATGAAGGATTATTTCTGAAGAGTGTGCTCGGAAGAGCTGAGAGTTTTTCAGGTTGGTGCAGATGGGGAGACTCGAACTCCCACGCCCGTGAAGGCACTAGCACCTGAAGCTAGCGTGTCTACCAATTCCACCACATCTGCATTGTAAGCTGCGTTTTTAATCCACGCCGGATCTGTTCTCTTTACGTATTTTATCTGGCACCACTACCCGGTCAGGGAAGATGGTGCAGATGGGGAGACTCGAACTCCCACGCCCGTGAAGGCACTAGCACCTGAAGCTAGCGTGTCTACCAATTCCACCACATCTGCGTAAAGTGGGGCGCATT
This sequence comes from Nitrincola salilacus, assembly GCF_046271865.1. Lineage (NCBI taxonomy): Bacteria > Pseudomonadati > Pseudomonadota > Gammaproteobacteria > Oceanospirillales > Oceanospirillaceae > Nitrincola > Nitrincola salilacus. The sequence goes on along the minus strand of NZ_CP176580.1, from coordinate 33,515 downwards.
ATATCGGCCCCTATAGCTCTTGTGAAGCCCCGATCCCACTTTTTTTCATGGAATACAGGGGATCACAACTTTATTCATTTCGATCAGGCGCCCAGGCAGTCGCTGAAGCGATCTGCGAGTTGCTGTAAAAAGGCCTGATAAGCGCCTGGAGCAACGACTACATCAGTCGCCAGCGGATCCAGAACACCGTGACGAATCTCGATGCCACGCACCACAGATTCAACGACTGCAGGTGTAAACTGTGGCTCACTGAATACACAAACCGCCTGTCCCGCCTCAAGCCTGGTGCGTATATCAGCAAGATGGCGCGCGCCAGGCTGGCGTGAAGGATCCAGTGTGAAATAACCCACCTGATTCAATCCGTAATGCTCTACGAAATGACCGTAAGCATCATGAAATACGAAAAATCCTTTATCAGACAGCGCAGATAACTGAGTTTTCAGTGAATTGTCCAGTGCATGAGTTTCTTCTGTAAAGCGCTGCAGATTGCCTGCTATGCGATCCGCCTGCTCCGGCATCAGCTCAGTCAAGGCTGCTGCCATTGCCTCAGCAATTTGAACCCCACTAGCCGGATCCAGCCATATATGAACATCATGATCATGGTCGGCATGCTCACTCTCATCATGCTCATCGCCATGATCGTCGTGCTTATGACCATGATCGTCCTGCTTGTGCTCGTCATGCTGATGACCATGATCGTCTTCCTTATGCTCATCATGCTCATCGCCATGATCAACATGTCCTGTGTCTGCCATATAGAGCTGCACTACTCTGGCATTGGTCCGCTGCAGCGGCCGCACAAGAGACTGCTCAAGATCCGGACCTACCCAGAAGATCAGCTCGGCATCGGTGAGCCTCTGCATATCGGAAGGGCGCAGATTAAAGCTGTGCGGCGATGCGTTTTCCGGCAATAACAGTTCCGGTTCCGTCACACCTTCGCCTATCGCACTGGCTATCAACTGCAGAGGCTTTATACTGGTCACTACCTGACTGGCACTCACTGAGCTGGCAAATATCATACTGGCCGCAAAAGGCAGTATGCGGGTAAAAGAACTAAGCTTTGACATCACGGTTTAATCCTGACGATTTTGAAAATAGTAAGTTATAATATAACATAAATGTTTTGATGTGCGGTTACCATGCTCAGACACGACACAGTTTTCACTGAAAAACACAACCATCAGACCTGTATAGACGAGGCTCTGGCGCGCGCCAAAGCCCTGTGCAAGGCAAAGCAGTTGCGTTTCACGCCGATCAGAGAACTGGTGTTACGCCTGATCTGGCAGAGCCACAAACCGCTTGGCGCCTATGATCTGCTACCAGCATTGGCTGAAGCAGGCTTCAACTCGGCGCCACCCACGGTATATCGTGCTTTGGAGTTTCTGCAGGAGCAGGGGCTGGTGCATCGCCTGGCATCACTGAACGCATTTATTGGCTGCTCCCAGCCTGACGCCGAACATACCGGTTATTTTTTCATCTGCCGCGAATGCCACCAAACACTCGAGGTCAAATCGGACCCTGTTCACAGCGCCCTGAACCGGCAGGCTCACAATATGGGCTTCAGTATCGATCAGGAAACGGTCGAGGTTCTCGGCACCTGTCCCAGCTGCAAACGGAACTCAGACCCGCATGCATGAAACACATCAGGATCTGGTTAGACTGGATCAGATCAACGTTAATTTCGGGCGCCAGCAAGCCCTGCAATCCATATCACTGGGCTTGCATGATGATTGCATCACAACCCTGATCGGCCCCAATGGAGCTGGAAAAACTACTCTGGTCAAAGTGGTACTGGGTCTGGTTGCACCAACCAGCGGATCAGTCTGGCGCCGCCCGGGGCTGCAGGTCGGCTACATGCCGCAAAAGCTCCAGATAGACCGGACCATGCCGCTCAGCGTCGAACGCTTTCTCAGAATCGGGATCAAGTCTGATCCTGTAGCCCTTTCCAGAGCACTGGATGATGTCGGGGCAGTCCATCTGCTCAAACACAGCTTTCACGATCTATCAGGTGGCGAGTCTCAGCGTGTCATGCTCGCGCGTGCCTTGCTGCGTAACCCCCAGCTACTGGTGCTGGATGAGCCGGTTCAGGGCGTGGATGTTAACGGACAGGTGGAGCTGTATAAGCTGATATCGAGCATCCGCGAGCAACGCAAATGCGGGATTTTGATGATCTCACATGACCTGCATCTGGTCATGTCGGCAACCGACCATGTGATCTGCATAAACCAGCACATCTGCTGTTCAGGTCATCCAGAGCTGGTCAGCAACGACCCATCGTTCATTGAACTGTTCGGGCGCTCACAGGCCGATGCCTTTGCTCTGTATAATCACCACCACGATCACCATCATGATATTCATGGTGAGGTGATCATTGATCATCCCGAGCCACCCGGCACCGTAGAGTCATGCAGCCATCATAAACCTCATCAGGTTAGCCACTAATCAGGTGAACCAATAGTCAGGTCAACCAATAGCCAGGGAGATTATCAGTGCCGGATTTTCTGTTATTTGCCGTACTTGGAGGTATTGGTGTTGCTGCCATAGCGGGCCCTCTGGGCGCTTTTGTGGTCTGGAGACGTATGGCTTACTTCGGCGACACACTGGCACATTCGGCGCTGATGGGAGTGGCGCTGGGCTTCCTGTTCAGTATCAACCTCAATCTGGCGGTTGCCGTATGCTGTATTCTGCTGGCCATACTGCTGGTCGCGATGCAGCGCCAGACGATTGTCGCCACCGATACGCTGCTCGGTATCATGGCCCACAGCACGCTATCTATCGGCCTGGTCGCGGTCTCTTTTCTCGATAATATCCGTATCGATCTGATGGAGTATCTGTTCGGTGATCTGCTGGCCATCTCTCCGCAGGATCTCTACTGGGTTTATGGCGGTGGCCTGTTGGTGTTGGTGCTTCTCTGGCGTTTATGGGACTCACTACTCGCGATCACCATCAACGAGGAGTTGGCGCAGGTTGAGGGTGTACCGGTCACGCGCGTCAGGCTTGCGCTGATGGTGATGATCGCTATCGTTATTGCGGTAGCGATGAAACTGGTCGGTATACTGCTGATCACCTCATTGCTGATCATCCCAGCTGCGGCTGCCCGCAGGCTATCCAACACCCCGGAGCAGATGGCAATTTTTGCCTCGCTACTCGGCATGCTCGCTGTCGTCGGCGGCATCTGGCTTTCCTGGACCTTTGACACACCTGCTGGCCCCTCTGTTGTTGTCGTGGCTTTGATGGAGTTCCTGCTGCTTTACAGCCTGCCTCTGCGCCGACGCTCAATATGAGTCTTCCTGATATGCAAGGGCTTGGTATTGTGAGCTTGGTATGGTGAGCCCGGTATGATGAGCCGATACGCTTACTGGCCCGAGCGACAGACGCACCGCCGCGTCTGGGCACTGGCCTGGCCAATGATGCTATCGAACATCACGGTCCCTTTGCTCGGTCTGGTGGATACAGCGGTAATGGGACATCTACCAGAGCCTCACTACCTGGGCGCTATCGCTATCGGCGGCATGCTCTTTTCCATTCTATACTGGACCTTCGGCTTTCTGCGCATGGGCACTACCGGCCTGGTGGCTCAGGCACATGGCCGCGATGATGGCAGCGCAATACGCACCTACCTGGGACAGTCGCTGGTGATTGGGATAGTCATCGGCGGCATAATTATCCTCCTGCGCAGTCCACTGACGGAGGCTGCTCTGCATCTGGCCGGTGCAGCGGTGGATGTTACTTCTCAGGCTCGTCTGTATGCTGAGATTCGTGCCTGGAGCGCGCCAGCCGTGCTATGCAACTTTGCGCTACTGGGCTGGTTCGTCGGTAATCAGAACACACGCATCCCTTTGCTGCTGCTGACACTGACCAACCTGGTCAATATTCTGCTCAACCTGCTGTTTGTTTTCGGCTTCGGCATGAGGGCCGATGGTGTTGCGTTGGGAACTGTCTGCGCCGAATATTTTTCCCTGGCAGTCGGCATATGGTTCTGCAGACGCATACTGCTGCAAACCTCGGGCGAGTTCATGATGCGCCAGTTACTGCGCTTTAAGGACTATGCCGCGCTGCTTCAGGTGAATCGTTATCTGTTTGTGCGTACCGTTGTGCTGTTGATGGCATTCGCTTTCTTCACGGCACAGGGTGCACGGCAGGGGACAGATATACTGTCGGCCAATGCTGTGCTGCTGAACTTTCTGGTGCTGATCTCAAACGCGCTGGATGGGTTTGCTCATGCGATAGAGGCATTGACCGGACGCAGCCTGGGTAAAAAGGATCGGCGGCACTTCTATCAGGTGATCACATCGGCCGCTATCTGGTCATTGGTCAGCGCACTGCTGATGACGCTGTTTTTCTGGGGAGGCGGCAACTTGATCATCTCCCTGCTCACAGACATACCACAGATACGACAAGAAGCTAGCACTTACTTACCCTGGTTGATAGCCCTGCCGTTAATCGGAGTGTGGAGCTTTCTGCTGGATGGGATCTTCATCGGTACGACACAGGTCAAGGCGATGCAGAACACCATGCTGCTCTCGGTATTTGCCGTCTTTCTGCCAGTCTGGTGGCTGAGCCAGTCACTGGACAATCATGGCCTCTGGCTCGCGTTCTGCGCACTGTTCTTTGCCCGCGGCGCTACAGGCGCATTTGTTTACTGGCAATTGTGTCAGCATGACCGATGGTGGTAAAGCAGATGGCCGTACGCAACAGCTATAACGCTATCCTTGCACCTGCATCAACACAGATCTGATGCCTTGGGCAGGTCACTACATGATCATTCACTAACCCGACAGCTTGCATGAATGCGTATGCGATGGTCGGACCAAAGAATTTCACTCCCTCCTTCTTCAAAGCCTTGGATAGCTGATTTGAAAGCTCGGTTTCCGCCGGAACCTCCTTCATCCGCTCCCAGTTCCCGTTCAGAGGACGACCATCAACAAACTGCCAGAGCCACTTTGCAAAGCTGCCATGCTTAGCCTGCATCTCCAGCACAATTCGCGCGGTGCTAACTGAGGACTCCAGCTTGCCACGATGACGGATCAGTCCGGGATCGGCCAGCATCCGGCTGATATCTGACTCGTCGAACGCAGCCACCTGCTGCAGATCAAAGTTCCGGTAATGGGCCTTGTAGGCATCCCGCTTCTGCAGCACGGTATTCCAGCTCAGACCCGCCTGAGCAGCTTCCAGCACCAGAAACTCAAACAGCACCTGATCATCCGTCTGCGGCATGCCCCATTCGGTATCATGGTAATGCAGTTCCAGCGGGCTGTGCATGGCCCAGCCACAGGGCTGGCTGACGGAGTCGGGCAGGTGCATCTTACTTATCCTTTCGCTTGGATGGCATCACGAACTTTATCGGCTGGGCCGGCTCTACTTCAACAGGCTGGGTAGGCCGTGTCACACGGGTTTCAACCTCCTGAGGTTCCGGCCGGCCATCCAGTCTGAGAGAATCTGCAAAGCCGCATTTGACGCACTCGCGGTACTCCCTCTCCTCGTCCCGATACATGCGTATCGCATCCATGGCGGCACAGCGCGGACAGACCGCACCGGCAACAAAACGTTTTGTGACTGTCATGTTCTCACGCTCTTCCAGTAATGCCTGAGTGGCGCAGCAGTGGCTCAACACTGGGCTCACGCCCTCTGAAGGCAACAAACAACTCCATCGGCTCCGCCGAGCCACCTTTTTCCAGAATATTTTCACGGAAATCACGGCCAGTAGTCGGATTCAGCACACCCTCCTCCTCAAATCGCGAGAAAGCATCTGCCGACAAGACCTCTGCCCATTTGTAACTGTAGTAGCCTGCAGCGTAACCACCGGCAAATATATGACTGAAACTGTGTTGGAAGCGGTTCTCGGCAGGCGGTTGAATAACAGCCACCTCGTCACGCACCTGATTCAGCAACGCCTGTATATCAGTCACGCCTGGTTGAAATTCGTGGTGCAGGCGGAAATCAAACAGCGAAAGCTCTATCTGTCGCACCATCATCATGCCTGCCTGAAAGTGTTTGGCGGCCAGCATCTTGTCGAGCAACGCCTGCGGCAGTGGCTCACCCGTTTCATGATGGGCCGACATCAACGCCAGCCCCTCAGGTTCCCAGCACCAGTTTTCCAGAAATTGACTGGGCAACTCGACCGCATCCCACGCCACACCGTTTATCCCGCTGATATCGGCATACTCGATACGTGTCAGCATATGGTGCAGGCCATGGCCGAACTCATGGAACAGAGTGGTCACTTCATCATGGGTCAGCAGCGCCGGTTTGCCGTTCAATGGCGGCGTGAAATTACACACCAGATAAGCGACCGGCAACTGCAGCTGCCCATCCACACATCGACGGCGCACCCGACAGCCATCCATCCAGGCACCACCACGCTTGTTACTGCGCGCAAAGGGGTCCAGATAGCAGTAGGCCAGGATTTCCCCGTCTCTGCTAAGCTCAAACATCCGTACATCGTCATGCCAGCTGTCGAAGCTGTCCATCTCACGAATCTGCACACCGAACAGCTTATCCACCAGTGCAATAAGGCCATCCAGCACCTTAGGCAGGGGGAAATAGGGGCGCAACATCTGCTGCGACACTTCATAGCGCTGCTGCTTCAGTTTTTCGGCATAGTAGCTGACATCCCAGGGCATCAGTTCAGCAGTGCCGTCAAGGTCTGCGGCAAAATCACTCAGCTCTTTAAGTTCCTGCCGGGCAACCGGCTTGCTCTTCTCGGCCAGATCGCGAAGAAAACCCAGCACCTGCTCAGGCGACTCAGCCATTTTGGTTGCCAGTGAGTAATCCGCATAGCTGCTGAAGCCCAGCAGGGCAGCCAGCTCATGGCGCAATTCAAGAATCTCTTGCATCACACCGCTATTGTCCCATTTACCGGCATTCGGCCCCTGATCAGACGCCCGTGTGCTGTAGGCACGATACAACTGCTCACGCAGCTCACGATTGTCCGCATAGGTCAGTACGGCATAATAGGCAGGGAAATCCAGTGTGACCACCCAACCCTGCTGTTCCCGAGTACTGGCCGCCTGGGCGGCAGCAGCGATCGCATGCTCCGGCATCCCCTGTAGATCGGCTTCGTTCTGCGTGTGATGGAACCAGCCCTGCGTGGCATCCAGGACGTTTTCAGAGAAACCTGTGGTCAGAGCCGACAGTTTCTTCCTCAACTCGGCATAGCGCTGCTGCTGTTCCGAGGGCAGGTTGATTCCCGACAGTTTGAAGTCACGCAGAGCATTATCGATCACCTTGCGCTGCTCCAGCGTCATCTGCTGATAACCATCACCTTCAGAGAGCGCCTGGTAAGCCTTGAACAGTGCCTGATTCTGCCCCAGCTCAGTCCAGTACTCCGACAGCTTGGGCAGGCTGCGATTATAAGCCTCGCGCAGCTCATCGGAGTTCATCACTGCATTCAGGTGCGACGCGGGTGACCAGGCTCTGGACAGTTCATCATTCAACTCATCCAGCTGCAATACCAGCGACTCCCAGTTCAACGCATCCGGGTCCGCCGTCAGTTGTTCAATCCTGCTGCGATTACGCGCCAGCAGTTGATCGATCGCAGGCTCGATATGCTCTGCCTTGATACGACTGAATTCAGGCAGCAGATGCTGCTCTAACAGCGGGTTGGTCATGATTTAGCCTCCGGTGATGCGGGAATCTGATCTGCAGCCTGCAGTTGTGGCTGCACTTTGTTATACAATGAGGGCAGAGCGTGCGTTTTTCAAACAAGCAGCCAAACAAATAGCCAAAACTACAGTCTAACCGCACAGCCAAACTACACCTTCAACTACACCTCAACTACAGGATAGTCAGCATGACTCTGCGTCAGTATCAGGGCCAGACCCCTCAACTGGGAAAAAAAGTTTTCGTTGATCCTAGCGCCATCGTACTGGGCGATGTCGAGATAGGCGATGAAAGCTCAGTCTGGCCACTGGTCGTGATCCGTGGCGACATGCATCGCATCCGCATAGGCCAGTATACCAGCATCCAGGATGGTTCGGTGCTGCATATCACCCACGCCGGTCCCTATAATCCGGAAGGCTTCCCGCTGATTATCGGCGATCATGTCACGGTCGGTCATCAGGCGATGCTGCATGGTTGCACGCTGGGCAGTCGTATTCTGGTCGGCATGGGTGCCATGGTGATGGATGGTGCGGTAGTCGAAGATGAGGTAATTATCGGTGCAGGCAGCCTGGTACCACCAGGTAAGACGCTGAAGAGCGGCTATCTCTATGTCGGCAGGCCTGTACAACAGATGCGTGAACTGAGCGACAAGGAACGCGCCTTTTTTGTGTATACCGCAGAAAACTATGCTCGCCTCAAGGACAAGCATCTAGCTGAGAACTGGACCTCCTGAAAGGCCCGTCATACGGCTTATCCAGCCTTATCTGTGGTAAATTCTGACCGGCCTGTTCGCCGGGCCGATCACGGCTTGGCTTTAGCCACTTCACGCAAGCGTTTTACCACTTCCGCATTGATGCTGCGCTGAGTGAAGTGGCCATCTGCCTTCAACACCCCGGCATTGCGCCCCATCAGGATCTCCATGCATTCATCCACCGTACTGACTGCATAGACCTTGAACTGCCCCTCGCTGACCGCCTCTACCACTTCGCGCTTGAGCATCAGATTACGCACATTGGCCCGTGGAATCACAACACCCTGGCTCCCTGTCAGGCCTCGGGTTTTGCAGAGTTTGAAGAAACCCTCGATTTTTTCGTTAACACCACCAATCGCCTGCACTTCGCCATACTGGTTGATTGACCCGGTGATCGCGTATTGCTGACTGATCGGGATGCCGGTCAGTGCCGACACCAGCGTACAGACCTCCGCCATAGATGCGCTGTCGCCATCGATATAACCGTAGGACTGCTCCAGCGCGATACTGGCTGACAGGGTAAGGGGGAAGTCTTTCGCATACTTGTGCCCCAGATAGCCAGTCAGGATCAACACACCCTTGGAGTGGATCGGCTGGCCGAGAGTCACTTCACGCTCAATATCCACTATCCCACGATTGCCCGGGTTTACGGTTGCCGTGATTCTGGCCGGTGTACCGAAAGCCACATCACCTACTTGCAACACAGTCAGACCATTGGAGCGACCGACGGCCTCTCCTTCAGTATCGATCAAAACAGTGCGGTTGAGGATGCCATCGAGGATCTTCTGGGCCAGACGACCGGTGCGCCGCTCTTTTGCCTGCAGAGCACGCTCCACATGATCCGAGGTGATCAGCGCCTCTCCTCGCTGACGGCGATGGTAATCCGCTTCACAGAGCAGATCAACCAGTTCGCCTATGTGCGCAGATAACAACTCCTGATCTTCCGCCAGCCGTGAGCTGTGCTCTACAAGGCGAGCAACCGCTTCGCGTTTGAGTGCTGCGAGCCCCTCTTCAACAGAAAGCGTCTTCATCAGACGCGCATAGTTTCGAATCGAGGAGGGCCCTCTGCCCACATCTTCATCAAAATCCACTACGACTCGGAACATCTTTTCGAAATCGTGATCCAGCTCCTGCAACAGATAGTAGGTATCGCGCTCGCCTACCAGCACCACCTTCACCTTCAGTTTGACCGGCTGTGGATTAAGGGAGATGGTACTGATACCGGTATACTCACTGACCGGGTTTTCGATGCGGATCTCATGTGCTTTGAGTGCACGCTTCAGCGCGTTGTACACAAAAGGCTGCTCAAGCAACTTCTCAGCTTCCATCACCAGATAGCCACCATTGGCTCTATGCAGAGCACCGGGGCGAATCAGCGTATAGTTGGTCTGCAATGACCCCATCTCACTCAGGTACTCGATCTTGCCAAACAGATTTTCATAGCTTGGGTGCGCTTCATAAACAACCGGCGCACCTTTAGTTTTGTGGTTATCCACCAACAGGTTGATACCGTAGTTTTCTTCGAGATAACTGCTGCGCTGCTGATCGCTCTTACTTTCCAGTGGCTTGTCGTCATTCACCAGGTCAGCAGCATTCTTGATTAAATCACGTTCGATGTGGGCAAGGTAGCTGACCACACTGGGCATATTGATATAGCGCTCACGCAGCGAGTTGAACAGCGGCGCCAGTGCTTTCTGTGCAGTTTCACGATCCAGCGCTTTCATCTGCTGCGCAGCTTCACGACGCCACTTCGGAAGCTCGGCCAGTGCTTCATTCAACTGCTCTTCCAACATCGAGATATTCTTCTGGAAGGTATCGCGCTCCTCCTCAGGCAGTTGCGAAAATACTGCCTCATCCATCGCCTGACCCGCCGCGACAGGAGTAAAGCCTATCGTACCGGCATCGCGATACACGGCAATGCTGCACTCACGAGCCTTACGCTCTACCTGATCAATCGCCTGATCGTAACGGCGGTTGAAATCACGCTCGATACGGCTGTTCATGCGCTGATAACCCGGGCTTTCGAACGCAGCCGGCAACTCAGTCATGATGCTTTCAAGTAATCCACCAATATCCCGCTTCAGCGGACCCGCCTTTCCTGACGGCAACTCCAGCACAACGGGGTAGCGCGAATCCGACAGATTATTGAGGTAACACCAGTCACTCGGCTTGCTCTCCTTCTTCGCTCCGCTCTTGAGGCTTTCCATGGAAAAAGAGAAGCGTCCGGTATGAGGGTTACCCATGACAAACATGTTGTAGCCCGGTCTCTGCATACCGACGCCGAAGCTCATGGCCTCAACAGCACGCTCCTGACCGAAGAAACCATTAAAGGGTTCCAGCGTTTCAGTCGTCAGAAAGGGCAGATCCTGATGGTCGCAACGTTTATATAGTTGCTCGGCGCTCAGTGAAACATGATCAGGCATGTTATTGATCCAGAAGGTGGGTTCAATTCAGTTATAGCGTTTCACGGCTAGGTTTGACAAGCCTTGTGAGCTTTATTGCTGCCCCAGACTCTGGCGCAGAGCTTCAATGACGGGAGCAGTATCCGGCTTGATGCCGCGCCAGATCAGAAAAGACTCAGCCGCCTGCTCCACCAACATACCCAGGCCATCCAGCGATTTACTTGCTTGATGCTGTCGAGCCCAGCGACAGAAAGGCGTTTCTGAAGTGCCATACAACATGTCGTAACAGATGGTGTACTCATTCATCAGATGAACTGGTAGGTCGGGGGTTTCTCCACTCAACCCTGCAGAGGTCGCATTGATGATCAGATCAAAATTGCCTTCCGGCAGGTGTTGAAAATCACAGGCGCTGATCTGATGATTTGATGAGCCGACCGGGCCAAAAACCGAGACCAGAAGCTGCGCTTTCGACAAGGTTCTGTTAGCAATTACTAACTCTGAAGCACCCGCATCAAGAAGTGGTTTTATCACACCCCGCGCCGCGCCGCCTGCACCCAGCAACAGAATGCGACTCTTATCGAGTTGAATTCTGTGGTTACAGGTCAGGTCAGCAACTAATCCGGCACCGTCAGTATTATCTCCTCGGATCGATCCTGACTCATCGCGCCAGAGGGTATTAACCGCACCAGCCAATTCGGCGCGCTCTGTTCTTACTGCCGCCAATGCCCAGGCACGCTCCTTGAAGGGAACCGTGATATTCAGACCTTTACCGGGCTCCTGTAAAAACGCTTCAACCCGCTGTTCAAATTCCTCTTCAGCAATATCAACCGCTGTGTATTCCAGTAGCTGATCCTGTTGCGCAGCAAACATGCCATGGATCAGAGGCGATTTACTATGGTTGATTGGATGACCGAATACTGCATATTTATCAATCATTTGATATCTCCCAGCCAATCCTTCGACTGCAGAAAGTGCTCATAAAGCCTGGCTTCGGGCGAGCCTGGCTCAACTTGCCAGTCATAACTCCAGCGCACCTCCGGCGGCAGCGACATCAGGATCGACTCAGTGCGCCCGCCCGATTGTAGCCCAAACAGTGTTCCGCGGTCATAAACCAGGTTGAACTCTACATAGCGGCCACGACGATGCAACTGGAAATCACGCTCACGCTTACCGTAGGGCATGTCACGTCGACGCTTGACGATAGGGAGATATGCCTCGATATAAGCATCGCCGATCGCGCGCATCAGCGCAAAGCTGGTCTCGAAATCTGGCTCATTCAGATCATCAAAGAACAAACCGCCAACGCCGCGGGGTTCATTGCGGTGTTTCAGGTAAAAGTAGTCATCGCACCATTGCTTGTAACGTGGATAAATATCTTCACCAAACGGCGCACAGGCATCACGTGCAACCTGATGCCAATGGATGCAGTCTTCATCCACACCGTAGTAGGGGGTCAGATCGAAACCACCACCAAACCACCAGACCGGTTCTTCATTTTCCTTCTCAGCTACGAAGAATCGCACATTGGCATGTGAAGTAGGAACGTGCGGATTATGCGGATGTATCACCAGCGAGACGCCCATCGCCTGAAAATGGCGCCCCGCAAGTTCGGGTCGATGGGCCGTGGCAGAGGCAGGAAGCTTATCGCCATGCACATGGGAAAAGTTAACGCCGCCTTTTTCTATGACTGAGCCTTGGCTCAGTACACGGGTTCTGCCACCACCGCCACCTTCACGCACCCAGCTATCTTCTATAAATTCATTTGAATCAATGCTTTGCAGCTGATCACAGATACGATCTTGAAGCCCCAGCAGATAGTTTTTTACGGCGTCGATATCAGGAACAGACATAGTTAACTCCAGATGTGAATACTTACTTACGTTCTGATAACCGAAAAATCTGAGATAGATCGAATCTCGCTTGGACGGTCTCGGCCACCAAGCTCACCATTCAATATAAAATCGAGCCCAGAGCCGAAGTAAGTCTTAACTTTCAAATTTGTTTTGGCTGGTTGGGCCGCAGAAGGGTTGGCTGAAGTCGACACCAGAGGACCACCCCAGGCATCACAGAGATGCTTTACTAATGGATGCGCACTGACACGTATGGCAACGCTGTCATGTCGCCCCTTGACCCAGTCGGGGATCATATCGGCTGGATCCGGGATCAACCAGGTAACGGGGCCGGGCCAACTATCCATGACACTCTGCCTCTGCGACAGTGTCAGAGGCGTCAGCAACGGCTGCACCTGATCGATGGAGGAGGCCACCAATATCAACCCTTTGTCTACAGGTCTGCGCTTCAGGCGCAGTAGCCTCATGACAGCAGCTTCATTCCAGGGATCGCAGCCCAACCCCCAGACCGCTTCAGTGGGATAAGCGATGACACCACCCTGTCGCAACACTCTGACCGCCCGATTCAACTGCCAGGCATTCATCATTACCCTCCGAACCTTATTCCAGCCAATATAGGCTAGTGAACGCTAACCGGGGAATCCCAATAAATATGAATGTCAGATAAAACTGAACTGCGCTTCTGGCGCTCCCGGCAGCAAGGCTCTTGCGCGTTCTACACTCGCCAGCAGCTCTTCGTAGCTATCTGCGACCAGGTTAACGTGACCGAGCTTACGACCGGCACGCTCTTCCTTGCCATAGAGATGGAGATGCGCACCTTCGATTTCAAGCAGCGCCGAGAGATCACCATGCTCTCCGATGATATTGATCATGCAGGTCAGGCCGCGCGGTGCCGTAGAACCCAGCGGAACGCCCTGAACAGCGCGCAGATGGTTTTCAAACTGGCTGGTGACGGCACCATTTTGCGTCCAGTGCCCGGAGTTATGCACACGGGGAGCCATCTCGTTTGCCAGCAGCCTGCCATCGCGCGTCTGGAACAGCTCCAGTGTCAGCACGCCGACATAGTCCAACGCATCCAGCAACTGATGGATATAGCCCTCTGCCACCGTCTGTAACTGTTCCGAAACATCCGGCAATGGCGCCATGGAGTAGCGCAGAATGCCTTCACTGTGATGGTTTTCTGCGATCGGATAGAAAACCACCTGGGCATCGCGCCCTCTGACGGCAATCATCGACACTTCGCGCACGAAGTCGACGAAGGATTCAACGATCAGCTCAGGGTGCCCGATCTTATTCCAGGCATCAACAGCCTCGGCAGGGGTGCGCAATACCGCTTGCCCCTTACCGTCATATCCTTCAGTCAGGGATTTGGCAACAACCGGAATCTGCTGAGCTCCACCTAATTCAGCCGCCGCAGCAGCCAACTCTTCTGCCGAGGATACAAGTCTGTAGTCTGCCACAGGGATTCCCAGGCGGGTGAACAGTGCCTTCTCCTCAGCGCGATTCTGACAGACACGTATCGCTTCGCTGCCCGGATAGAGGGGCTTTCGCGCCTCAACAGCCTTTACCAGCGACAGAGGAAGATGCTCGAACTCATATGTTACGCAATCGACTTGTTGCAAGAACTGATCCAGAGACTGCTCTGCCTGATCCATTACAACTGTGCCGATATCGGCACTGGGGCTGCCACTGGTATCAAGGAATACGAAGCGGTTGCCCAGCGGATACCCGGCAAGCGCCATCATCTGCCCCAGTTGACCAGCTCCAAGTATACCTATACGCATCTTTACACCTTGCCTCTACTATAAGCTTTTGATATCAGCCACGCGGATCGGGATTGTCCAGCACTTTCTGCGTCTGCTCGGCGCGGAATGTTTCCAGCGCTTGACGGACTTCAGGATCCTGCAACGCCAGTATCTGTGCCGCCAGTATCCCTGCATTGGTCGCGCCAGCCTTGCCGATTGCCAGAGTCGCCACTGGTATACCACCAGGCATCTGCACAATTGACAATAAGGAGTCCATTCCGCTGAGCGCTTTGGATTCTACAGGGACACCCAGCACCGGCAGGGCCGTCTGTGCTGCGACCATACCTGGCAGATGCGCGGCACCACCGGCCCCGGCAATGATCACCTGCAAACCGCGACCGACTGCAGATTTGGCATATTCAACCAGAAGATCTGGAGTACGGTGAGCAGACACTACGCGTGTCTCGTAGGTGACACCTAGTTGTTCCAGCATTTGAACAGCATGTTCCATGGTCGGCCAGTCCGACTTGGAACCCATTATAACGCCTACTTTTGGTTGCATAGTATACATCCCATTTTGATCCAGGCCTGCAAATCATGACCAACAGTTTACAGAAAACCGAGCAGGATACCCTTAAATGTCAGCGGGGAAAAGAGAAAGCATTGAATAGATCGCCGCACTATCGACAACGCCTGACACCACTGCCTATCGACTCTACCCAACCGGATAACTGCAGCTGCATCAACCCCTGCTGTAACTGACTGAAATCCCCACCCATCGACACTGACAACTGATCCAAATCGATCAGATCAAAGGGGATCTGCTGCAGTAGCCTGGCCTGTTCAGGAGGGATGAGCTCAGGAGGGATGAGTTCAGAAGGGATTAGTCCAGGAGGAATTAGATCAGCCGGTGACAGATCCTTCTGTTCCTCATCCAACAGCACCAACGAACCCAGTAAGGAGCCCAACTGCTCGATGATATGCGGCGCATTCTCGACCAGAACTGCCCCTTCACGAATGAGCGCATGACACCCACGGCTGAGAGGGTTTGCGATCGCGCCCGGTATGGCAAATACTTCACGACCTTGCTCCAGAGCTTCCCTTGCGGTGATCAGTGAGCCGCTCTTCAGCGCCGCTTCAACCACCAACGTTCCCACTGACAGACCACTGATAATCCTGTTACGTCGGGGAAAGTGTGCAGCAAGCGGCGGTGAGCCAGGCATCAACTCAGACACCAGACAACCACCTTCAGCCACTATCTGCTCTGCCAGAGCACGATTTCGCTTAGGATATATCTGTTCGATGCTGGTCCCCATCACAGCAATGGTTGGTAGTTTCTGCTCTACAGCACCGCGATGCGCTTCGCTGTCGATCCCCAGCGCAAGTCCGCTTGTCACAATCAAACCTGAACGTGACAGGTAAGATGAAAAGTCATAGGCACTTCGCAAACCTCCTCGCGAGGCATGCCGACTGCCGACCACAGCCAACTGCGGCCGCGTCAGTATAGTCGCATCGCCTTTTATCCACAGCAGAGGAGGCGGATCATAGATCGACGCCAGCAAGGGAGGATAATCATCAGCATCCAGTGTCATTAAAGTGATATTTTCACTCTCGGCCCAGCCATATAGCTCCTGAGCACGCTGCATCAGACGACGACGGGTGTCGGAGCAGGCCAGCGCAGCTCGGGTATCACGCCGAAGCGAGGTATCCGGAGGCAGATTGAGATTGAGTAGGTCGGAGGGATTGCAGCTTTGCTGGAACAGTCTACCCAAGGTTACCGGACCCATACCCGGCAACAGGCTGACTGCGATCCATTCCCTTGGATCGCTTGGCATTGACTAACTCCTTGTCGATATCAGGTTTCAGACATCAGGGGGTTCTGATCTCATCCCCGATAGAGATTACATTGGTTGCTCGCATGATCAGGCCATAGCTGACACGATCAAACGAACGGAATACCATCAGCACACCAGCTTCTTCAGCAGGCAGCTGTATTGACTCACCCGTCACCGGATCTCGCAGCGTTTCACCTTGGGAGTAAATGGCAAAAACATCACCCGGCTCAACACGATCACGTCGCCCGACACTCAAGACGACTGGGTCATATTGACCGATCTTATCGACACCATCCTTGAGAATATCGATAACCAGCCCGTCTTCGGTATAAGGTGCTGGCTTGGGATAAAACATCGACTGAATTCGACTTTCTCCGCCGGGCAGTACGCGATATTCAGAGCGAACCTCCTCGCGGGTACGGCGCAACTCTAGCGTCACGATATCATCCTGCTGCGAAGCAACAGCGGTATCCGCGACCTTGAAGAGCTCATATCCGAGAAACTCACCGGTACCGGGGTGCACATATTCACGAACGGGCCTGTAAATGCCCTGCAAACGATCTGGAGCCAGCAGCTCACCACGGGCATAAATACGATCACCGGCACCCGAAATTATGCGCTTGTTCTCTGCGCCCACCACATAGGGAGCCGTTTCAAGTGCATCATACTCAAGAACTCGATTATCGTTGAGGAAGCTCATGATATCGCGAAGAGGAATAGCGGGGACCGCTCGCTCAAGCGGCTGGACTCGCACTTGAGGGCTTAGTTTTTTTACCCCGTCGCTGCCACCGGAGCGCAACCCCAGCCTGGGACGACCGTCGACCCAGGTCAGGTAAACTACATCACCCGGATAGATCAAATGAGGGTTATCGATCTGCGGGTTGACACCCCAGACCTCGGGCCATAACCAGGGACTGTTCAGAAACCTTGCCGAGATATCCCAGAGCGTATCTCCCGGCACCACAACATATTCAGTGGGGTGTCCGTCGCGCAGTTTTACCTGATCCTGTCTGACATCTGCGGTAACAACGCTCACACTCAACAAGCCTGCCACCAGCAGTCCGCAAAGCAGATGTTTCATATTCGGTTCCCTGTGATCCGGACACCTCAGGCCAGCGCGGCCCGTTTGTGCCATTCGTGGTGTCTTAACAATGCATTGCAAATCATATTCAGTATAATAGGCTGATACAAAGATGTCGCTATCATCTGTTCAAAATCTAACTGCCGAAAGACCTATACCTATGGCTATACTGACTATTCTTGAATTTCCAGATCCTCGCCTGCGTACTATCGCAGAGCCGGTGGATGTTGTCGATGACTCTATTCGCACCCTGATCGACGACATGTTCGACACCATGAATGATGCATCCGGCATCGGTCTGGCTGCTACACAAGTCAATGTACACAAGCAGGTCGTGGTGATGGATGTCTCTGATGAGGGCGATCAGCCGCTGGTTTTGATCAACCCGAGTTTTGAGGTGATTGAAGCCGAGCTGGAAGAGGGGCAGGAGGGCTGCCTGTCGGTACCTGGCTATTATGAAAATGTGAAGCGCCCGCGCAGGATTCGTGTCAAATGCCTGAACAGAGACGGCGAACCGACAGAGTTTGAAGCCGAAGGCCTGCTCGCTGTATGTATTCAGCATGAGCTGGACCACCTGAATGGCAAGCTTTTCGTGGACTATCTGTCAAATCTCAAGCGCAGCCGCATCCGCAGCAAGCTGGAAAAGAAACATAAGCTCGAGCAGCAGACCCCGGCCTGAGCGCCAGATGTTTGATGATTTTACCCTTATCTCCTGAATGGATTGAGTAATGAGCGCGGCGCCACTTCGTATTGTCTTTGCCGGCACACCTGATTTTGCAGCCACCTGTCTGGATAAGCTGCTGTCTCACGGCTATCCGATTACCGCTGTCTATACCCAGCCTGACCGCCCCTCCGGACGGGGTCGCAAGCTCATGCCTGGCCCGGTGAAGCTGCTGGCAATAGAGCACCAGCTGCCTGTATATCAGCCCCTGAGCCTGCGCACGGCCGAGGCTCAAGCCGAGCTGGCCAGCCTCAAGCCCGATCTGATGATCGTTGTCGCATACGGCCTGCTACTACCTCAGGAGGTGCTCGATATCCCCCGTCTTGGCTGTATCAACGTACACGCATCCATCCTGCCTCGCTGGCGTGGAGCGGCACCTATCGAGCGTGCGTTGCTGGCCGGCGATACCGAAACAGGCATCACCATCATGCAGATGAACAAGGGCCTGGACACCGGAGATATGCTGAGCATCAACCGCTGCCCGATCCAGGCAGATGATACTGGCGCCACCCTGCATGATCGCCTGGCTGAACTGGGTGCCTCAGCATTACTGGAAATACTTCCCATGCTGGCAGATGGCAAGGCCAATCCCCAGCCACAGGATGATGCCTTAGCCTGCTATGCCAGTAAGCTCAGCAAGGAAGAGGGGCTGCTCGACTGGAGTCTGAGCGCAGCAGAGCTGTCCTGTAAGGTTCGCGGACTTAACCCCAGACCGATCGCCTACACCCGTCTGGGCGATGAAACCCTGCGGGTGTGGCAAGCAAGTGCGATAGAGGAGCAGCAGAGCCAGCCACCAGGAACCATCTGCTCCGTCAGCAAGAAGGGTGTTGAAGTCGCTACAGGCTCTGGCACACTGCGACTCGAACAACTGCAATTGCCGGGCGGCAAGGCACAACCGCTGGCATCCCTGCTTAACGGTAATCCTCAACGCTTCACAGTCGGTCAGAGGTTCCATTGACACGCTATCTTGCAGTATCCATTCTCACTTCACTTCTGTCTCATCGCGGCTCGCTGAGCACGCTTGTACCATCCGCTGCATACGACCTGTCCGCACGCGACAAGGGCCTGCTGATGCAGCTGTGCTATGGCGTGACTCGAGACTTTTTCCGGCTGCAAGCAATTGCCAACACCCTGTTACAGCGCCCGATGCAGGAGAAGGATCAGGATCTGCTGGCGGTGATCCTGCTGGGCATCTATCAGTTGCGTGATACCCGCATTCCTGCCCATGCTGCCATTGGCGAGACAGTTGCAGTGGCAGATGATCTGTCCAAGTCATGGGCAAAAGGACTTATCAATGCAGTTCTGCGTCGCTATCAGCGCGAACGGGACGATATTGATGCCAGCCTGAGTGATGATGAACAGTTTATCTGGAATCACCCAGACTGGATGCTGGCAAAGCTGCGTAACAACTGGCCTGAGCAATGGCAGTCAATCGTGGCTGGTAATGATGTCAAAGGCCCCTTATGCCTCAGGGTTAATAAGCGCTTACTTACTAGAGAAGAGCTGATCAAAGAGCTGCACATCCATGAGATCGATGCCACGCCCGGCCTGATCAGCAACCAGGCGATCTATCTGCAACAGGCAGTGGAAGTACAGCAATTACCTGGATTTGAAGAGGGCTGGTTCAGCGTTCAGGACGAGGCTGCCCAGCTTGCTGCCGAATTGATGGAACTGGAGCCAGAACAACACCTGCTTGACGCCTGTGCGGCGCCTGGTGGAAAGCTCTGCCATCTGCTGGAGCTGGCCGAAGCACCCGCCAGTGTGACCGCTATAGAGATCAGCGTGTCGCGGACAGATCGTATACATGACAACCTGCAAAGACTTGGCCTGGATACCGATTGTGAAGTGCTTGTAGCTGATGCCAGTGACACCGACTGGTGGAACGGTCAGCTTTACGATCGCATTCTGATTGATGCACCTTGTAGTGGTACCGGCGTTATTCGCCGCCACCCTGATATCAAGCTGTTGCGTCGCAACGAAGACCTGAAGCTGCTGGCGGATCTGCAACTGAGGATTCTGAACAACTTATGGCCTATGCTGAAACCTGGCGGCAAGTTGGTATACGCTACCTGTTCAGTTTTCACTCAGGAAAACGAACGCGTCATGGAGCGGTTCCTCAAGATGACTGCCGACGCGGTTCACCAGCCCATAGACGTGCCAGAGGATACGCCATGGGGGCTGGAGCGCCCTTACGGCAGGCAGCTTTTCCCACAGATTGATGGCCACGATGGCTTCTATTACGCGTGCCTGCGCAAGGCTACTCTTTCTGAATCAGGCACTGATCACGAGGGAAGTGCAGAACGATGAAAATCATTATTCTTGGTGCCGGGCAAGTCGGCGGTACGCTGGCCGAGAACCTCGCGAACGAAGCCAATGATATTACCGTCATCGATACCAACTCTGCTCGACTGCGTGAGCTTCAGGACAGGCTTGATATCCGCACACTGGACGGCCCGGCATCGCATCCATCCATGCTCGCTCAGGCCGGCGCCAAGGATGCCGACATGCTGGTTGCTGTTACTAACAGTGATGAGGTCAACATGATCGCCTGCCAGGTGGCGCATACCCTGTTCAAGATTCCGACCAAGATTGCACGTGTGCGCGAGCATGACTACCTCTATCAGGACAGACTACTGTTTGCCGACAAGTCGATGCCGGTTGATGTCCTGATCAGCCCTGAAGAGCTTGTAACAAAGCATATCCGCAAAATGATCCTGCATCCCGGCGCACTCCAGGTACTGGATTTTGCCGAAGGCAAGGCACAGCTGGTAGCCGTACGCGCTTATTATGGCGGCCCATTGGTAGGACGGGAAATCTCATTCCTTCGCTCGCATATGCCCAACGTTGATACACGCGTTGCTGCGATCTTCAGGCAGGATCGGCCGATAATTCCCAAAGGGGATACGATCATCGAGGCGGATGATGAGGTGTTCTTCATCGCTGCCAAGCATGATATTCGCGCAGTGATGAGCGAGTTACGCCGTCTGGATAATCCCTATAAACGCATCATCATTGCCGGTGGCGGTAATATCGGCGCCAGACTGGCCGAAAGTCTGGAAAATGAGGTGCAGGTCAAGATCATTGAGCGTGATCTGCGTCGCGCCAATCTGCTGGCACAGCGCTTGAACAGAACCATCGTGCTGCATGGTAGCGCTTCCGATCGAGACCTTTTGCTGGAAGAGAATATCGAAGATACCGATGTTTTCTGTGCACTGACAAATGACGACGAAGCCAACATCATGGCATCAATGCTGGCCAAGCGTCTTGGCGCCAGAACAGTAATGACATTAATCAACAACCCGGCCTATGTAGATCTGGTGCAGGGTGGCGTAATCGATATCGCCATATCGCCGCAACAAACCACCATCAGCGCGCTGCTGACTCACGTCCGAAGAGGCGATATCGTCGCGGTGCACTCGCTGAGAAGAGGTGCTGCAGAGGCTCTGGAAGCGATAGCGCATGGCGACAAGAAGTCCTCCAGAGTGGTCGGTAGAACTATCGAAGAGATAGACCTGCCGCCGGGCACCACCATCGGCGCTATTGTTCGTAACAATAAGGTGCTGATCGCACACGATGATACGATGATAGAGAACGATGACCATGTGATTCTTTTCCTGGTCGACAAGAAACGTATCGTAGAAGTTGAACGCCTGTTCCAGGTGGGGTTGGCTTTTTTCTGAGCACTATTTCTAAGCATTGATGTTACGCACTGAGGACGGCACATGCACTTCAAGGTGATTCTGCGCATACTGGGCATACTGCTGATGATCTTCAGCCTTACCCAACTTCCTCCCGTGTTTATCTCTCACTACTACGATGATGGTGCAGGCGTAGCCTTTATCTCATCTTTTTTCATAACGCTTATTGCCGGTTTCATCATCTGGGTGCCCGTCTACAGGGTCAAAGAGGAGCTGCGCACACGGGATGGCTTTCTGATCACCGTACTGTTCTGGACCATTCTGGGGCTTTTCGGCGCGATTCCATTATGGCTGTCAACCGAACCGGATCTGTCTCTGGTCGACTCTGTTTTTGAATCCATGTCAGGACTGACCACGACCGGCGCAACAGTCATAACCGGGCTTGACCACCTGCCAAAATCCATACTCTATTATAGACAGCAACTGCAGTGGCTGGGCGGGATGGGGATCATCGTACTGGCCGTCGCCATACTGCCAATGCTTGGCATAGGGGGTATGCAGCTGTTCCGCGCTGAAACACCGGGCCCTGTAAAAGATGCCAAACTCACTCCGCGCATCACAGAAACGGCCAAGGCACTTTGGTATATCTACCTATCCCTTACCATCGCCTGTGCAGCCGCATACTGGGGTGCGGGTATGTCACTTTTCGATGCTATCGGACACAGCTTTTCCACCGTAGCCATCGGCGGTTTCTCCACCTACGATGCCAGTATCGGGCACTTTGATAATCCAGTAATCGAAATGATCTGTATCGTATTCCTGATCCTGTCCGGTATCAGCTTTGCTCTGCACTTTTTTGCCTGGCGACAGCGCTCGATCATTCACTATTTCACCGACAGCGAAGTGCGTTTTTACCTAGGTATCCTTGGCTTCACCATTCTAGTCACGCTCTTTGCGCTGGCCATCAGCCAAACCTACGCACCAGTCGATGCCTTACGTAAAGCCAGCTTCATGGTTGTCTCCATTGCAACTACCGCTGGCTTTGCCACAGCAGACTTCTCCAGCTGGCCAATCATGCTACCGTTCATGCTGATGGTCGCTTCATTTGCAGGTGGTTGTGCGGCATCCACAGGCGGAGGCATGAAGGTGGTACGACTGCTGCTTATCTTCAAGCAGGGTCATCGCGAACTCAAACGCCTGGTACACCCAAACGCCGTGATTCCGATAAAGCTTGGCCGCAGACCTATCTCAGATCGAGTCATGGAGGCCGTATGGGGATTCTTTTCAGTTTATCTGCTGATGTTTGTCATCATGATGGTGATATTGCTGGGTACAGGACTTGATCAGGTGACAGCCTGGTCCGCTGTAGCTGCAACGCTGAACAACCTCGGCCCCGGGCTTGGTGGCGTGGCCAGCCATTACGGTGATATAAACTCTACTGCGAAATGGGTACTGTGCTTTGCGATGCTGCTGGGCCGTCTGGAAGTCTTTACGCTGCTGGTTCTGTTTACACCGGTATTCTGGCGTCGCTGAGGGGCGTCCTGATCTTGAAACTGCAGGAAAGTAGATGATCAGGAATAGATCGAAGGCTTGCCATCTGGCTGTGTATTAAAGCGCTTATATTCCCACTGGTACTGCTCGGGAGCCAATGCCACACAGCGTTCGATTGCCAGGTTCATCTCAGCTGCAGCCAGTTCAATATCTTGATTATTGATATTGCCGCCCACCTCAGCAAAGTGAATCGAAAAACCATCGCCGTTTGAGAGCCGCAATGCAAATCCACATACCACCATGGCTCCGGATTGTGCTGCCAACTGTGGCAACAACTTCATGGTAAGCGCCTGCTTACCATAAAAGGGAGCAAACACTCCACCTTCTCGATTCGGCTCCTGATCAGGCAGGATACCCACCATCTCACCACGTTTGAGAGCCTTCAAAAGAGCTCTGACCCCTTTCAGATTGGCCGGAACCAGATTTGCTCCTATCCGCTCTCGTTTGCGCCTGACGATCCGCTCCAGCAACTCCAGCCTGGGGGGTTTGTACATGGATGTTAATGGATAATGCGCAGACAGATACAAGCCCAGAACTTCCCAGTTGCCCAAATGGGGGGCCAGCACGATAATACCCTTACCTCGCTCCAGCCCCTTTTTCAGCAAGGCTTCATTCTCAATGTATTGAACGCGGGCTAGAGTACGCTTGGCTGACCACATCAGCGCCATCCCCATCTCAGCACCTACTGCACCTGTCTCAACCAGACTGGCCTCGACAAGCTGCTCCCTGGCAGCCGCAGGCATCTCAGAAAAGCACGCCTCGATATTCTGACGGGTGATACGGCAAATCTTGTATTTATCCCCTTTGCTATATAAATGACGACCCAGCTTCCGCCCCAGTTTACGGGCGGTTTCAAGGGGCAGCAGTGACAGCAAGCCAAGCAGCATGATGACTAGAAGGGCTTTGATTTTTTTCACTGGACTCTTTTCCATCCTTTGAAGGGGTGCTTTTCAGGCTGGCCATTATAACGTTATGAACAGTGCATGATAACACGATGGCCACTCTGTACTTTGTAGCAAAAAACAACCGCCCCTGATATTAGGAGTTAGTCTCATTCCTGATCATTATCCTGCCTGATCATGTATAATCCAGCGTTTATTTTGAATATTTCAACAGCTATGGTGATTTAAGTGACTGACAAGGCATCTCCAGACGTTAGCACATTTCAGGGGCTGATCCTCGCACTACAACAGTACTGGGCAGAACAGGGCTGCGTTCTGGTGCAACCACTTGATCTTGAAGTGGGCGCCGGCACCTTCCATCCCGCTACCTTTCTGCGCGCCATCGGCCCAGAATACTGGCGCTCGGCCTATGTACAACCCAGCCGACGCCCAACAGACGGCCGCTATGGTGAAAACCCAAACCGCTTGCAGCACTACTATCAGTTCCAGGTTGTGCTCAAGCCGTCGCCTGACAATCTGCAGGATCTTTTCCTGGGTTCACTCGCACATATCGGGCTTGACCCTCTGGTACATGATATCCGCTTTGTCGAAGATAACTGGGAATCACCAACGCTAGGCGCCTGGGGGCTCGGCTGGGAGATCTGGCTTAATGGCATGGAGGTGACGCAGTTCACCTACTTCCAACAGGCAGGTGGCCTTGAGTGCTACCCCGTCACCGGAGAGCTGACTTATGGTCTGGAGCGCATGGCGATGTATATCCAGAATGTCGACAGCGTTTATGATCTGGTCTGGGCCAGACAGCCCGATGGCAGTGTTGTCACCTATGGCGATGTTTACCACCAGAATGAAGTTGAGATGTCGGCGTACAACTTTGAGCATGCCGATGTTGCTACTCTATTCAGCAACTTCGACCACTACGAATCTGAGTGCAGCAAACTGCTGGATGCCTCCTTGCCACTGCCCGCTTATGAAATGGTTCTGAAGGCATCCCATACCTTCAACCTGCTGGATGCCCGCAAGGCGATATCCGTCACTGAGCGGCAACGCTATATTTTGCGTGTTCGCACGCTCGCTCGCAATGTTGCCCATGCCTATTTCAATGCACGCCGCAGTCTGGGCTTCCCGCTTGCGCCAGAGGCTCTGCGCAACGAAGTGCTCTCTGCTTCTGAAGAGGTAAAATAATGTCCACACATGATTTTCTGGTAGAGCTTGGTACTGAAGAGCTGCCACCAACCGCACTGAAGTCACTTGCCGAATCCTTTCGTGATGGCATTGAGCAGGGTCTCCAGAGCGCCGGCCTTAGCTTCACCAGCATCAGATACTTTGCATCCCCACGCCGCTTGGCTGTTGCCGTAACCGGCCTTGACTCTCGTCAGGCAGATCGTGCATTTGAGAAGCGCGGCCCTGCACTCAAGGCCCCTGAGCAAGCCGTCGCTGGATTTGCCCGCTCCTGTGGTGTTGAGCTGTCGGCACTTGAGCAACTTGAAACAGACAAAGGCAGTTACTTTGTTTATCGCGGAACTGAACAAGGTAAGCAGACACCCGAACTTTTGCCCGAGATTGTCAGCCAGTCTTTGCACCAACTACCCATTCCCAAGCGCATGCGCTGGGGCGCCAGCCGTACCGAATTTGTCCGCCCTGCGCACTGGCTGGTGATGCTGTTCGGAGATGAGGTTGTCGATTGCTCTCTGCTGGGCCTTAAGGCCGGCCGTAAGACTCGGGGCCACCGTTACCACTACAATCAAGATATTGAGCTGATCAGCCCAGACAGTTACGAGTCGCAACTCTTGAATACCGGCAAGGTTATTGCTGATTTCAGCAAGCGCTGTGAGCGTATCAGAGAACAGATTCTTGCAGAGAGTGACAAGCTATCCGGCCAGGTTGAGATTGATGAAGATCTCCTTGAAGAGGTGGCCGCACTTAATGAGTGGCCCGTAGCGTTAACCGGCCGCTTTGAAGAGCGCTTCCTGGAAGTTCCGCCAGAAGCACTGATCTCCTCCATGAAGGCCAATCAGAAGTACTTCCATCTGCTGGATAGCCAGGGCAAGCTGCTTCCCTATTTCATTACTGTTGCCAATATCGAGTCTCGAGACCCGGCCCAGGTAATCAGCGGTAATGAGAAAGTTATCCGCCCGCGCCTTGCTGATGCGGCCTTCTTTTACGATAAAGACCGCAAAACGCCGCTCGCAAGCCGGATCGGCAACTTGAAAAACATCATTTTTCAAAATGAGCTGGGCACCCTGTTTGACAAGTCCGAGCGAGTTGCGCGCCTGGCCATCGAGATTGCCAAACGTATAGATGGTAACACCGATTTTGCTGCTCGCGCTGCCAACCTCTCCAAGTGTGACCTGATGACCGATATGGTTTTCGAGTTCACCGAGCTTCAAGGGTTAATGGGTCTTTACTATGCCCGCCATGACGGTGAGCCTGAAGAGGTCGCACAGGCACTGAATGAGCAATACATGCCTCGCTACTCAGGTGACGAACTACCTCAGACAGCAACTGGCAAGGCGCTCGCTATCGCTGACCGGCTCGACACCCTTGTCGGGCTCTTCGGTATTAATCAGCCGCCGACAGGCTCCAAAGACCCCTTTGCACTGCGTCGTCAGTCACTGGGCATACTTCGCATCATTATCGAGAGCGACCTCAATCTTGACCTGCAGGAGCTGACTCAAATCGCTGCCGATAACTACGGCTCGCTTCCAGCGCAGAATGAAGTTGTTACTCGTGTGGTCGACTTCATGCTGGATCGCTTCCGTGCCTGGTATGATGAAAAAGGCATATCTCCCGAGATCTATCTTGCCGTTCATGCCTTGCGCCCGACCAGCCCTCTGGACTTTGATAAGCGCATCCGTGCAGTTGCACAGTTCCAGTCCCTTCCTCAGGCGTCAGCTCTGGCTGCCGCTAACAAGCGTGTATCCAACATCCTTGCCAAGCAAGGATCTGGTGCGGGCAATGTTGCTCCAGCGCTGCTGACTGAAACAGCCGAGCAGGAACTTGCCACGCTGGTTCTGGCATTGCAGACCAAGTTGACTCCGCTGTTTGCGGTTGGCGACTATGAACAGGCACTGACGCTTCTGGCTGAACTGGAAGCACCCGTCAATCGTTTCTTTGATGACGTTATGGTTATGGCTGAAGATGAAGCTGTGCGTAATAACCGCATCGCTCTTCTTGCAAACCTTCGCGAGCTATTTCTGGGCACTGCCGACATCTCATTACTCTGAGCCTCTGAGCTTGCTCAAAGGCTCAACTTAAGTTCCAGACGCTATCTACCAAACCCCGCCACGGCGGGGTTTTTTATGTTCCACGTGGAACATCCCTCCTTATCATCCTCTTTTACAAACAGAAAAGAGTACTAAATGCTAAACAAGCACAGCATATTTGCCAACCGAGGCTGACAAGCATTGACGACATTCTCTGGCGTGAAAGAGATATTTCGAACGAACCTATATGACAAATGTTCCACGTGGAACATCTCAATGAAATTCAGCCATAAAAAAACGCGGCACCGAATTAACGATGCCGCGTTTTAGTAAGCAACAATCAAAGGTCAGACGTCGAGGTTCGACACATTCAAGGCATTCAATTCGATAAAGGCACGACGCGGCTCAACATCATCGCCCATCAGTGTGCTGAAGAGTTGATCAGCTGCGATGGCATCATCGATAGTAACCTGAAGCATCCGGCGCGCATCAGGATCCATCGTAGTTTCCCACAGCTGATCAGGGTTCATCTCACCCAGACCTTTATAGCGCTGGACAGTGTTACCACGACGCGACTGATCCAGCAACCAGGCAATGCCCTCACCCAGATTGGTCAGCATAAACTTGCGTTCACCGCGCTGCAGATAGGCTCCATCATCAAACAGTGATTGCAACTCTTCGCCCAGCAGCGAGATCGCAGCATAATCCTTGGAGCGGATAAATTCCTGATCAAAGGTGTAGAAGGTATCTATACCATGCTGCGTGAATTTCACCTGCGGCAAGAACTGACTATGTTCCCGATCCTCTATCAGCAGACACTCATACCAGGCCGAGTTTGACGCAACATTCAGTGCCAGGAACTCAGACAATTGAGTCGTCCAGGCCTGAACTGTCTCGCGTGATTTCAGATCCGATAGAGACAGCTGCGGCAGATGGAACAGTTGGTAAAGTACTGAAGCAGGATAGACACGACTGATACGTGCAATCAATGCCTGAGCATGCCTGTAACGCCCTATCAAGCCCTCCAGAGCCGAGCCTGAAATGGCTGGCGCATCAGGACCGGGATAGAGACTCGTGCCATCCAGAGCTCCCTGAAGCAGGTACTGCTCAAGTGCATCTTCATCTTTAAGATACTGCTCCTGCTTACCCTTCTTAACTTTGTACAGTGGCGGCTGAGCAATATAGATATAGCCACGCTCAATCAATACAGGCATCTGGCGGAAGAAGAATGTCAGCAACAAAGTACGAATATGCGAGCCATCGACATCGGCATCCGTCATGATGATGATGCGGTGGTAGCGCAATTTGTCTGGATTGAACTCATCACGACCGATACCACAACCCAGTGCCGTAATCAGAGTACCTACCTCAACAGAGGTCAGCATTTTATCGAAACGCGCCTTCTCAACGTTGAGGATCTTACCCTTCAACGGCAATATTGCCTGAGTTCTGCGATCACGGCCCTGCTTGGCAGATCCACCCGCAGAATCACCCTCGACGAGGTAAAGTTCAGACAGCGCTGGATCTTTTTCCTGACAGTCTGCAAGCTTACCCGGCAAACCTGCCACATCCAGCACCCCTTTACGACGGGTCATTTCACGCGCTTTACGCGCCGCTTCGCGAGCACGGGCAGCATCGATCATCTTGGACACAATCGCCTTGGCATCCTGCGGACGCTCAAGCAGATAATCCAGCAGGTTCTGAGCCATAAGCTGCTCAACGGCTGTTTTGACTTCAGATGAAACCAGCTTATCTTTGGTCTGAGACGAGAACTTGGGATCAGGAACCTTGACCGATATGATGGCATTCAACCCTTCGCGACTGTCATCGCCCGTTGTAGCGACCTTGCCATTCTTGTTGAGCTGCTCACTGTCAATATAGTTGTTCAGACAACGAGTCAATGCAGAGCGGAAGCCAGATAGATGGGTTCCGCCGTCACGTTGAGGAATGTTATTGGTAAAGCAATGGATGCTCTCCTGATATCCATCATTCCACTGCATCGCCACCTCAACCGTCACTTCATTCTCATGCGTGGCAATGAAATGGAAAATGGAGTTGATTGTGGTCTTCTTCTGATTCACATATTCAACGAAGGAAGCCAGGCCACCCTCATACTCAAACACATCTTCACGCCCGCTGCGCTCATCTTTCAGACGAATGCGAACACCCGAGTTGAGGAAAGAGAGCTCACGCAGGCGCTTGGCAAGAACATCGTACTGAAACGCGATATTGGAGAAGGTTTCTTCCGAGGGCTTGAAGCGTACAATCGTGCCTGTGGACTGAGTCTCGCCGACAACCGCCAGAGGTGTCTGGGGTACGCCATGACGATATACCTGCTCATGTACCTTACCCTCACGGCGTACCGTCAGATAAAGTTCAGAGGACAACGCGTTAACAACCGACACACCCACACCATGCAGACCGCCGGATACCTTGTAGGAGTTGTCATCGAATTTACCGCCAGCATGCAGGACCGTCATGATCACTTCTGCAGCAGAAACTCCCTCTTCCTTATGAATATCTGTAGGAATGCCGCGACCGTTATCAGATACTGTAACGCTCTCATCAGGATGGATGATGACACCGACTTCACTGCAGTAACCAGCCAGCGCTTCATCGACGCAGTTATCAACCAGCTCAAACACCATATGATGCAGACCACTGCCATCATCGGTATCACCTATGTACATACCGGGACGTTTGCGAACTGCATCCAGGCCCTTGAGGACCTTGATATTGGTTGAATCATAAACCGGCACTTCACTAGCCGGCACTTCACTCACTGGAACTTCATCAATCGAAGTATCACCAATTGAAGTTTCACCACTCATTTTTTTCTCCTAGCGCATCCTGTGCGATAACGTACCTGATTCGATCTGAAACAGCGCCAGATCTGTATCCGGAGCCCAGCATGTAATTAAGGTGTCTGGATCGACACAAGTGATAAAGCACTGATCGCTGCTCTCCTCAAGGAAACGACAGAAAAGCCTGCAATGCTTTTCATCAAGCTCCGATGGGAGATCATCAATCAGATAGATACAGGGACGACTGGTCAGGCGATGAAACAGCGCTCCCTGAGCCAGCTTTAAAGCACTGACGACCAGTTTTTTTTGCCCGCGAGACAGAAGATCAGTCGCATTTTGCCCCTCAACCCTGAAACGGATATCTGCACGCTGCGGTCCACTCTGGGTAAATCCGAGCCGGCTATCACGCTCAAGGCTTTCAGTCAGGACCTGCTCGAGTGGCCGCTTGCTGTCCCACCCCGAAGAGAAGTGCAACGACACCGTATAACCCTCAAGCAACCCGGACAGGATGCGTTCAAACTCTGGAATCAACTGTTCGAGATAATCTCGTCGCAGCTGCGTCAGCAGCTCTCCTGACTGTACAAACTCCTGATCCCAGACCCGTATCTGTTCTGGATCGATTTTACCACATTTCAGCAGGGAATTTCTCTGTTTGAGCGCGCGTCTGAAGCGACGCCAGAGAGCAATAAATCGGCGTTCACCATGAAAGCAGCCCCAATCGACAAATTGACGCCGGATCGAGGGGCTGCCATCCAGCAACTGGAAAGTATCTGCGTGAATAACCTGGAGCGGCAGTAGTTGAGCCAACTCAGCAGAATCAAGATCCTGACCATCGAAACGGGCCTTAACAGCCCCCTCAAGCGACCTTTCAACACCCAGCGGGAAAAGCTGCTCTTGATCGAGAAATGGCGCCAGACGGGCAAATACAAGCGCTGAATCGCAACCATGCGTTAACAGGTGGCGAAACTGCAGCGTACGAAAGGAACGGGTAACCCCAAGAAAATGGATCGCCTCGAGGATACTGGTTTTGCCGCTGCCGTTCGCACCGTGAATAATATTGATGCGCGGCGAGGGCTCAAAGCTGACACTCTCGAGGTTGCGGATACGAGCGATCTGAAGTGAGCGTATAGACATCAAAGACTGGTGAGGAGCTGTGCTCCCCACCCCTTACATACGCATTGGCATAACGACGTAGAGAGCGTCTTCTTCATCGAACCCCTGTACCAGCGCACTGCTGTTGGAGTCGGATAGCACAAAACGCACAACGTCGGAGTTCAGAATAGAGAGGACATCAAGCAGATAGTTGACGTTAAAGCCGATCTCCAGCGCATCGCCTTCATAATCGACTGCAACCGTCTCTTCAGCTTCCTCCTGCTCCGGGTTATTCGCCATCACCTGCAACATGCCGTTACCCAGGGTCAGACGTACACCGCGATATTTCTCGTTGGACAGGATCGCGATACGGCTGAACACCTGGCGCAACTCCTGGCGATCGCCCAGCATCACTTTCTCGCCATTACGCGGAATGACACGGCGATAATCAGGGAACTTGCCATCCACAAGCTTGGACGTAAACGTAAAGTCACCAACATTGGCTCGAATATGACTGGAGCCGATCACCAGCTCTACAGGATTATCACCACCCTGAAGCAGTCGGGCCAGCTCAAGAATACCTTTGCGAGGTACGATGATCTGATGATCTGATCCAGGCAACACCTCAACAGCAGCCGTACAGGTGGCCAGTCGATGGCCATCAGTGGACACCGCTCGCAGCGTCTGATCCTTAACCTCCATCAACATACCGTTAAGGTAGTAACGGACATCCTGCTGGGCCATGGAGAAGCCAGTTTTCTCGATCAGATGACGCAGTGAAGACTGCGGCAAACTCAAGGTCAGCGCTTCGGGGCTATCCTCAACATTCGGGAAGTCGGATGCCGGCAGCGTGGTCAGCGAGAATTTGCTTCGGCCAGACTTGATCTGAGCCTTGCCCTGCTCACCAGCCGAGATCTCGATCATCGCATCGTCAGACAGGGATTTACAGATATCCATCAGCTTACGCGCAGGCACTGTGATTGCGCCGGTTTCCGGCGCCTCAAGCAACTGAATGTGAGCAACCAGTTCGACCTCAAGGTCGGTACCGGTCATGGAGAGCTGCCCCTCTTCGACGACAAGCAATATGTTGGATAGCACCGGCAAAGTCTGACGGCGCTCTACAACACCCGCCACCAACAACAGTGGTTTGATCAGGGCTTCACGGGAAATAACGAATCTCATGGCTGTCTACCTTAGTCAGGATCCGGTGCTACGCAGTCAAATGACGCAGCAGGTTTTTGTAATCTTCATGAATATCGGCATCTGTGTCACGAAGCTCTTTAATCTTGCGACAGGCATGCAGCACCGTTGTGTGGTCACGGCCACCGAACGCACTGCCAACCTCTGGCAAACTGTGATTGGTCAACTCTTTGGATAAACACATGGCAACCTGCCTTGGTCTGGCGACTGAGCGACTGCGGCGCTTGGAATGCAGATCCGCAATCTTGATTTTGTAGTAGTCTGCAACCACGCGCTGAATATTATCAATACTAACCTGTTTGTCCTGTAAAGCCAGCAGGTCTTTGAGCGACTCTTTGATAAAAGGGGTCGTGATCGAATTTCCGGTGAAGTGCGCATTGGCAATGACACGCTTCAAAGCGCCTTCAAGCTCGCGGACATTGGATCGTATCTTTTGGGCAAGGAAGAAAGCGGCATCATCAGGCAATATAACCCGCGCCTCTTCAGCCTTCTTCATCAGAATCGCAACACGCGTTTCCAGCTCGGGTGGCTCAATGGCTACCGTAAGCCCCCAACCGAAGCGGGACTTAAGGCGCTCCTCAACACCGGAGATCTCCTTGGGATAGCGATCACTGGTCAGAATCATCTGCTGACCACCTTCAAGGAGCGCATTGAAGGTATGGAAAAACTCCTCCTGGGAACGTTCCTTACCGGCAAAAAACTGAATATCATCGATCAGCAGTGCATCAACAGAACGGTAGTAGCGCTTGAAATCATTGATCGCATTGAGCTGCAACGCTTTCACCATATCCGCAACAAACCGCTCAGAGTGCAGATAAACGATTCGCGCATTGGGGTTATGCTTGAGCATCTGCGCCCCGACAGCATGCATCAAATGCGTTTTACCCAGGCCCACTCCACCATATATAAACAGAGGATTATAGCCGCCGCCGGGATTGTCACCGACCTGCTGCGCAGCTGCCAGTGCAAGCTGGTTGGACTTACCCTGTACAAATGACTGAAAGGTAAATGCCGGGTTCAGATTTGATTGATGCTTGAGACTGCCTTCAACATTCACTCTACGCGGGCGCTGGCGGTGCTCCTCTACCGGCTGCGGCATCTCGAACTCAAGCTGAGGCTCTGCGCCTGGTGCATCCTG